>OZ245864.1:0-4451691 GCA_965229215.1 Tagaea sp.
CAGACGCCCGCGCAGATGCGCACGGCCCCGCCGCGCTTTCCCGACTGGCGCAGCCTCAATGCGGCCCTGCTCGTGCATGGCGCCATCGAAACGCAGAATGACGGCCGCCTGAAAGTCGAGTTCCGCCTGTGGGATGTCTACGGCGAGAGCCAGATGGAGGGCCGCGTCTACACGACGGTGGCCGCCAACTGGCGGCGCATCGCGCACATCGTCTCGGACGCGGTGTACAAGCGCGTCACCGGCGAGGACGGCTATTTCGACACGCGCATCGTCTACATCTCGGAATCCGGCCCCGCGCAGCGGCGCGTGAAGCGCCTTGCGATCATGGACCAGGACGGCGCGAACCACCGGTTCCTCACCGACGGGCGCGAGCTCGTCCTCACGCCGCGTTTCTCGCCCACGGCGCAGGAGATCACGTATCTCGCCTACGTGCCCGTGGCCAACAATCCGAACATCGTCCGGCCGCGCGTCTATCTCTACAATATCGATACCGGGCAGCGCGAAGTGGTCGGCGATTTTCCCGGCATGACGTTCGCGCCGCGCTTCTCGCCCGACGGCAACCGCATCATCATGTCGATGTCCCAGCAGGGAAATACGGACGTCTATTCGATGGACCTGCGCACGCGCCAGCAGCTGCGCGTGACGAACCATCCCTCGATCAACACGTCGCCTTCCTATTCGCCGGATGCGCGCCAGATCGTCTTCAACTCGGATCGCGGCGGCACGCAGCAGTTGTATACGATGACGGCCGGCGGCGACAACGTGCAGCGGATCAGCTTCGGCACGGGCCGTTATGCCACTCCCGTATGGTCGCCGCGCGGCGACCTGATCGCCTTCACCAAGCAGACCGAGGGTGAATTCTACATCGGCGTGATGCGGCCCGACGGCAAGGACGAGCGGCTCCTGACGCGCGCCTTCCTGGTCGAGGCCCCCACCTGGGCGCCGAATGGCCGTGTGGTGATGTATTTTCGCCAAGGCCCCTCGGATGCACGCGGGCAGGGCGGAAATCCACGACTTTATTCAATAGATCTAACGGGTTACAACGAGCGGGAGATCCTGACCCCGGCCGACGGTTCCGACCCGGCCTGGTCGCCGCTACTGCCTTGACGATCCTTGACGATCCTTGATTTGTAACAATCCGGCCTTTATATTCCGCTCGGTTTTGCCAGAGCGGTCCATTTTCGATTTTCGCAATGCGACGAAGATGATCTGCCGCGGTCGCTAGGTCACACCACATACCGACACGCCACATCCCGAGACGTGGGTAGGAAGAAAGAGGAGTTCGATTAAATGCGCTTTAAGCTGATGAGCATGCTTGCCGCGGTCGCCCTGCTGGCTGCGTGCGAAACCGCCCCGCAGAACCAGGCCGCCACGGGCGGTTCCGGCGCTGCAGCGGCTCCGGCCGCCGCTCCGGCTCCGTCGGGCCCGCGTCCGGGTTCGCAGGAAGACCTGGTCCGCAACGTCGGCGATCGCATTTTCTACGACTTCGACAAGTCGGAACTGCGTCCGGAAGCCCGCCGCACGATCGAGCGCTGGGCCGGCTGGCTGAAGCAGTACCCGCAGGTCACCGTGACCGTCGAAGGTCACGCCGACGAGCGCGGCACGCGCGAGTACAACATCGCGCTGGGCGAGCGTCGCGCCACCGCGGCCCGCAACTTCCTCGTCTCGCAGGGCATCGACGCCCGCCGCGTGGCGACGATCTCGTACGGCAAGGAACGCCCGGCGGTCCTCGGCTCGAACGAGGCGGCCTGGTCGCAGAACCGCCGCGCGGTCATGCAGGTCAACTAAGCCGGCTGGCGGTTCGCCGCTCCGCTTAGTCTGAGGTACAGAAGCGCCCGTCCGGGAAATTCCGGGCGGGCGTTTTCTTTTTGAACACTCCGAAACAAGAGCCACAGGAACGAGCCCGGATCCGCCATGAAGCTGCTGCGCCGCCACCTGCCGCTCCTGTTCCTCGTCGGCCTTCTTGCCGCCTGCGCGACGACGCCGGCGCCCGAACCTGAGCCTCGGGTCTATCTGGTGTTCTTCGAGGTCGACAGCGCGGATCTGACGCAGGCCGCCCGTCAGGCGCTGGCCCGGCTGCCCGCGCGGCTCGCCGCCTCCCCCAAGTCGCGCGTGACGATCGAAGGCCATACCGATGCGGTGGGGTCGGCGGCCTACAACGTACGGCTCGGCGAACGCCGCGCATCGGCCGTGCGCGACTTCCTGACCGGCAACGGCGTCAACGCCATGCGTATCGAGACGATGTCGTACGGGGCGGACGCGGCCGACGCGCTGGGGACGGGCGAGCGTGCCTCGGCCCTGCTGCGCCGGGTGGTTGTGCGGGTCGATTGAGGCGACGGCGCCGCAAAAGCGCCGCGATCCGGCCGTTGCGGCGACATCTTTGCGATGCAGGTTGCATGCACGCCGATTCGCAGGCGAAAAGGCGCGGCGTCCAACCGGAGGATCGAAGAAAAATGCGTATCAAATTGCTGGCCGCCGTTGCGGCCCTCGCACTGCTTGCGGCGTGCGACACGGCCGGAACCAACAGCGGCGGCATCAGCGGCACGGGCGGCGTCCCGGCCGTGGCCAACGCGCCGGGGACCGGCGGTTCGGGTATCGGCTCGGGTTCGCTCGGCGCAGGCGCGGTCCGCCCCGGCAGCCAGGAAGATCTCGCGGCGAAGGTCGGCGACCGGATCTATTACGATTCCGACCGCTCGGACCTGCGCGCCGATGCGCGCCGCACCGTCGAAGGCTGGGCGGGCTGGCTGCGCCAGAACCCGACCGTCTCCGTCACGATCGAAGGCCACGCCGACGAACGCGGCACGCGCGAATACAATCTCGCCCTCGGCGAGCGCCGGGCGGCCGCCGCGCGCAACTTCCTGATCACGCAGGGCATCGAGGCACGACGCCTCGCCACCGTCTCCTACGGCAAGGAACGCCCGCAGGTCCTCGGCTCGAACGAGGCCGCCTGGAGCCAGAACCGCCGCGGCGTGATGCTGGTCAACTGACGTCCATCGCCAGTCCGGCGTTCAGGCGGGCGGGTACCCTCTTGGTACCCGCCCGCCTTTATTTCGCCGCCCGCGGACCTTAAACTCCGGCGTCATGATCCGCCGATTCGCCCTTTGCGCCGCGCTTGCCGCGGCCGCCGCATGGACCGCGCCGATGCCGGCCCACGCCCAGTCGCAAGACCTCCGTCCGCTGATCGACCGCATGGATCGCCTGCAGCGGGACATGGACGTCATGCAGCGCAACCTCGCGCGCGGCGGTACGTCCGGCGGAGCCGTCCAGCCCGTCAACCCGCCGCCGCCCCAGCAGATGGCGCCGGGCCTCGGCACCACGCCGTCGAGCGGTTTCGTCGAACAGACGGACGTGCGCCTCTCCGCCCTCGAAGGGCAGTTGCGCGACATGACCGGCCGTCTCGAAGAGGCGCTCAACAGCATCGGCCTGCTCCAGCAGCGGCTGGAGAAGCTCGTCGGCGATGTCGATTTCCGCCTCGGTGCGCTCGAGAAAGGCGGAGCCCCGGCACCCGCCGCCGACGCGGCCGCGCCTGCCGCTTCCGCCGCACCCGCATCGCCGGGCCAGCCGGTCGTGCGGCCGGGCGAGGCGCGCCTGCAACTCGTCCCCGGCGGCCCCGCGACCGCCCCGCAGGCCGGTGGTGCGCCGGCTGCCGCCACCGCCGTGACGCTGCCCGCCGGCCCGCCCGAAACGCAGTACGAATTCGCCTACGGTCTCTATCAGCAGGCCGTGCAGGACCGCGGCGATTTCGGCCGTGCCGAGACGGCGCTGCGCAGCTTCGTGACGGCCAACGGCACGCACCGGCTTGCCGGCGACGCGCAGTACTGGCTGGGCGAAACCTTCTATGCCCGCCGCGACTGGAACAACGCTTCGGCCGCTTTCGCCGAGCAGTTCCGCCGCTTCCCGCAGAACGCCAAGGCGCCCGACAGCCTGCTGCGCCTCGGCCAGTCGCTCGGCCAGCTCAACCGCAAGGCGGATTCCTGCGGCACGCTGGGCGAGCTCGAAAAACGCTATCCCAATGCCAGCCAGTCGATAAAGATCGCCGCCCAGCGCGAACGTTCCCGCCTGCAGTGCGGCTGAGCCGCCGCGTGCCGTGACCGGCGGCACGCCGATTTCCGACGCTGCGTTCGCCGCGGCGCTCGCACGCCTCGGTCCTTTCGAGAAGAACCCGCATGTCGCCGTCGCCTGGTCGGGCGGCGGTGATTCCACGGCCCTGCTCGCGCTGGTGCAGGCATGGGCCGATGCGCAGGGTGCGTGCGTCACGGCATTCCATGTCGATCACGGGCTGCGCGCGAATTCGGCCGACGAGGCCACCATCCTAGGCGAGGATGCCGCTGCATGCGGGATCGCCTTCGCAAGCTGCCGGTGGGTCGGCGACAAACCCGCGACGGGCGTGATGGCGGCCGCACGCGATGCGCGGTTGGCCCTGCTCGAAGAGATGTGCGCCGCCGCCGGCATCTGGCATCTGCTGCTCGCCCACACGCGCGACGACCAGAACGAGACGGCTGCGTTGCGCGCGGCGCGCGGTTCGGGCGCCGACGGGCTTGCCGGCATGTCGGCGATCGTCGAGCGCACGCACATGCGCGTGCTGCGCCCGCTGCTGGGGTTCACGCACGCCGATCTGCTGGCGACGTGTGTGGCGCGCGGCCGCGACTGGCTCGAAGATCCCGGCAACGCCAATCCGCGCTATGCGCGTGCGGCCCTGCGCCTGTCGGGCGACGTGCCCGATGCGCCCGGCGGATTGGCTGCCGCACGCATCGCGCGCGAACGCGGACTTGCGCGCATCCTTGGGCATGGCGTGTCGCTCGATCCGGCCGGGTTCGCGCTTGTCGACCGCGCAATGCTGCTCGACGGTCCGTTCGATCTTGCCTGTGCGGCGCTCGCGCGCATCGTGCGCACGGTGGGCGGCGGGGAATATGCGCCGCGCGGTCCGCGCACCGAGGCGACGATGCGCGCCCTTGCCGCACCCGATCCGGCCGCGCGCACGCTTGGCCATTGCAGGGTCGTGCCGGGTACCGACGGGCGGCTTGTCGTCGCCCGCGAGCCGGCGAACCTTGCGCCCGACATGGCGCTGGAAACGGGCAGGTGCGTGCGCTGGGACGACCGGTTCGATGCGATCCAGCTTCGTTCTTGTTCCGGACTAACCCTTGGCGCGCTCGGCATGGCCGGCTGGGCCGAGTTGCCGCGCGAATTCAGGGCAAAGGTCGCCAAAACCGTGCCGCCGGCCGTCCGGGCGACCCTTCCGGCCCTGCGGGACCTTGACGGGTTGGCCTGCGTTCCCCACCTCTTTTATGGACGGGAACGGTATGCCCTTGATACCGTGGAGATCCGTTTCCGTCCCCGGCACGCACTGGCTGGCCCGCTTTTCGCCGGCCCACCCGAAGCACCGGCGTCCGGCTAGTCGTTACATGAGGCGAAGTCCTTGAACAATTTCGGAAAAAATCTGGCGCTGTGGGTGATCATCGGCTTGCTGCTGATCGCGCTCTTCAACCTGTTCCAAGGTTCGAGCCCGCGCGGCAACGCCTCGCAGATCCAGTATTCCGAGTTCCTCAATCTCGTCGAACGCCAGCAGGTGCGCGACGTGACGATCTCCGGCCCGCAGGTGCGCGGCCATCTGCAGCCCGACGGGCGCAATTTCGTCACCTACGCGCCCAACGATCCCTCGCTCGTCGACCGGCTGCAGAAGAGCAACGTGTCGTTCTCGGCGGCACCGCTCGAAGAGCCGATGCATCCGCTCCTCCAGATCCTGATCTCGTGGGCGCCGTTCCTCGTGATGATCGGCCTGTGGGTCTTCTTCATGCGCCAGATGCAGGGCGGCGGCGGGCGCGCGATGGGCTTCGGCAAGTCGAAGGCCCGCCTGCTGACCGAGAAGGTCGGCCGCGTGACGTTCGAGGACGTCGCGGGCATCGACGAGGCCAAGCAGGAACTGGAAGAGATCGTCGAATTCCTGCGCGATCCGCAGAAGTTCCAGCGCCTCGGCGGCAAGATTCCCAAGGGCGTGCTGCTCGTCGGCCCGCCGGGCACCGGCAAGACGCTGCTCGCGCGCGCCATTGCGGGCGAAGCCAACGTGCCGTTCTTCACGATCTCGGGCTCCGACTTCGTCGAAATGTTCGTCGGCGTGGGCGCCAGCCGCGTGCGCGACATGTTCGAGCAGGGCAAGAAAAACGCGCCGTGCCTCATCTTCATCGACGAAATCGACGCGGTCGGCCGCCATCGCGGTGCGGGCCTCGGCGGCGGCAACGACGAGCGCGAGCAGACGCTGAACCAGCTCCTCGTCGAGATGGACGGTTTCGAGGCGAACGAGGGCGTGATCCTCATCGCCGCGACGAACCGCCCCGACGTGCTCGATCCGGCCCTGCTGCGTCCGGGCCGCTTCGACCGCCAGGTCGTCGTCCCCAATCCCGACGTGCTCGGCCGCGAAAAGATCCTGAAGGTGCATCTGCGCAAGGTGCCGCTGGCGCCGGACGTCGAGCCCAAGGTCATCGCGCGCGGCACGCCGGGGTTCTCCGGCGCCGATCTCGCCAACCTCGTCAACGAGGCGGCCCTGCTGGCCGCGAGGCGCGGCAAGCGAATGGTGACGATGGCCGAGCTCGAGGACGCCAAGGACAAGGTAATGATGGGCACCGAGCGGCGCTCGATGGTCATGACCGAGAAGGAAAAGGAACTGACCGCCTATCACGAGGCCGGGCATGCGCTGCTCGCCCTGTGGGAGCCGGCCAACGATCCGCTGCACAAGGTCACCATCATTCCGCGCGGCCGCGCCCTCGGCCTGACGATGAGCCTTCCCGAGCGCGACAAGTACTCGCAGTCGAAGAAGGAAATGGAAGCGCGCCTCGTGATGATGTTCGGCGGGCGCGTCGCCGAGCAGATCATCTTCGGCGAGGAGAACGTCACGACCGGCGCATCGGGCGACATCTCGATGGCGACGAGCATGGCCCGGCGCATGGTCACCGAATACGGCATGTCCGAGAAGCTCGGCCGCGTGCGCTATTCGGCGAACGAGCAGGAGGTCTTCCTCGGCCATTCGGTGACGCAGACGCAGAACATGTCGGAAGCGACCGCCAACACGATCGATTCGGAAGTCCGCCAGATCATCGAGACGGCGGAGAAGCGGGCGCGCGAGCTTCTGACCAAGGGAATCGACGACCTGCACAAGCTCGCCAAGGCGCTGCTCGAATACGAGACGCTGTCGGGCGACGAGGTGAAGGCGCTGCTGCGCGGCGAGCCGATCGTGCGCCCCGAGGCGGACGAACCGCCGCCGGCAACCAAGCCGGGCGGCCGCCGCGGCTCAGTGCCGTCCTCCGGCAGCAAGCCCGCCGGCGGCTTCGACCCGCAGCCCCAGCCGGGCGCCTGACCGGCCGGTTTCAGTCGCGCCATCTGCGGTGCCGGTGGCGCGGATAATAGGAATAGGGCTGCACGTAGACGATCTGCGGTTCGGCCCGATAGACGTAGGCCGGAGCATAGGAGCGGTAGACGACCGTCTCCCGATAGTACGGACCTGGCCCTTCGATGCATCCGGCAGTCGATAGCGCGGCGAGGATTGCGATCGCCGCGACAGCCTTGTGGCGCATGACCTTCCTCCGATCGCAGACGTGCAGGAAAAACGGCGCCGAGGCGGCGCGTATTCCCGGCATTCAAGGCCGGCAATGCCAGCGCGGTCGGGACTGCGCGCGAGAATTCGATCTCCGATCCAGGTCGGGCTTGCAACCCTGGAAGAGCGGCTGGAGATTCGGCCAGGTCGGGTCGCGCATATAGCGGCCCGGCTCCGACCCGATATCCGGCTCCAGCCGCGGAACCCGCATCTCGTATCTCGTCGGCGGTTGCGGATAGGTGTTTTTGGTGACCGAGAACTCGAGGCCGTCGCCGCTCGCGATGGCGACGGCAAGCGAGTAGGCGATGGCCGGCATGGTCAGTATTCCGTCCCCCTGCGCACGCGAATTTTCAGGACAACGAAGCCGCGATTTCGGCTATTCCATTGCCATGCGCCACTTCGAGCGATTTGAGATTTCCCGCCCGCTGGTGATGGGCATCGTTAATGCCACGCCGGATTCGTTCTCCGACGGCGGCGATTTTTACGATGCCGATGCCGCGATCGCGCATGGGCTGCGCCTCAGCGAGGAGGGGGCCGACATCCTCGACGTGGGCGGGGAATCGACGCGCCCCGGCGCCGACCCGGTTCCCGAAGAGGAAGAAACGCGCCGCGTGGTTCCCGTAATCGAGGCGCTGGCGAAGGCCGGCGCGGCCGTCTCGATCGACACCTGGCATGCGGGTACGATGCGTGCAGCGCTGGACGCGGGCGCTTCCATCGTCAACGACGTGACCGCGCTGACCGGCGATCCGGCGAGCCTGCCGCTTGTCGCGTCGCGCAAGGCGGGCGTGGTGCTGATGCACATGCAGGGAAGCCCGCGCACGATGCAGGCGAACCCGGCCTACGACGATGCGCCGCGCGACATCGCGGCCTATCTGCGCGGGCGCATCGAGGCCTGCCGCGTGGCGGGGATCGCGCCCGAACTGATTGCCGTCGATCCGGGGATCGGCTTCGGCAAGACGGTCGCGCACAACGCCGAGATCCTCGCGCGTGTGAATCTGCTTCGCGAATTGGGCGTGGCCGTGCTGATCGGGGCAAGCCGCAAGGCCTTCATCGGCGCCCTGTCGAAGGGCGAACGGCCCAAGGAGCGGCTGCCGGGCTCGCTCGCGGCGGCGCTGGCTGCGGTATCGGGCGGAGCCGACATACTGCGCGTCCACGACGTCGCGGCAACCCGCCAGGCGCTGGCCGTATGGCACGCGGTCGAAAGATTCCGAAATCCTTCGTGACTTTACGCCTCTCCGCCCAGCGCCTATAAGCCCTCATATGAGCAAGCTTTTCGGCACGGACGGGATTCGCGGAGCGGCCAATACCGCGCCGATGACCGCGGAAATCGCGATGAAGGTCGCCATTGCGGCAGGCAAGATCCTGCGCCAGGGCAGTCACCGGCACCGCGTCGTCATCGGCAAGGACACGCGCCTGTCGGGCTACATGTTCCAGCCCGCGCTTACGGCCGGCTTCGTGTCGATCGGCATGGACGTGGTGATCCTCGAGCCGTTGCCCACGCCCGCGGTCGCGATGCTGACGCGCTCGCTGCGCGCGGATCTGGGCGTCATGATCTCCGCCTCGCACAATCCGCATCACGACAACGGCATCAAGCTGTTCGGCCCCGACGGCTACAAGCTGTCGGACGAGCTGGAGGCCGATATCGAGCGCATCCTCGACGATGCTGACGGACGCGTGGCGCCCGAGAAACTCGGCCGCGTGCGCCGCCTCGACGACGCGGCCGGCCGCTACATCGAATCCGTGAAGGCGAGCTTCCCCAAGGGCCTGCGGCTCGACGGCCTCAAGGTCGTCGTCGACTGCGCCAACGGTGCCGCCTACCGCGTCGCGCCGACCGTGCTGTGGGAACTGGGCGCCGAGATCGTGCCGATCGCTGTCGACCCCGACGGCCTCAACATCAACCGCGGCTGCGGGGCGACGCACATCGAGCTGCTGCAGCAGGCGGTGCTGACGCACGGGGCGCATATCGGGCTGGCACTCGACGGCGATGCGGACCGCATCCAGCTCGTCGACGAGCGCGGCCATTCGATCGACGGCGACCAGGTGCTGGCCTGCATCGCGCGCGGCTGGAAGGCCGAGGACAGGCTGCGCGGCAAGAACGTCGTCGCGACGGTGATGTCGAATCTCGGCCTCGAGCGCTGGCTGGCTGGCAACGGCATGAATCTCGCGCGCAGCAAGGTCGGCGACCGCCACGTGCTGGAGATGATGCGCGAACTCGACGCCAATCTCGGCGGCGAGCAGTCGGGCCATGTGATCTTGTCGGACTATGCGACGACCGGCGACGGGCTGCTGGCGGGCCTGCAGGTTCTGGCTGCGATCGTCCACTCGGGCAGGCCCGCCTCTGAGGTCGCGCATGTGTTCGACCCCTATCCCCAGCTCCTGAAGAACGTCCGCTTCGCGGGCAAGCCGCCGATGGACAGGGAGCCGGTCGCCAAGGCGATCGCCGCGGCCGAGGCGATGCTCGCCAAGGACGGCCGCCTGCTGATCCGCAAGTCCGGCACCGAGCCGCTCGTGCGCGTGATGGCCGAGGCGGGCGATCCGGGCCTGGTCGCGACGGCGGTCGACATCGTCGTCGATGCGCTGCTTGCGGCGGGCGGGACGCTTGCCGGCGGGACCAAGACGAGCGGCAAGTCGGCACCGGCAAGCCCGGATGCGCCGCCCGACTATCCGCGCTATCTCGACCGGCGCGCGCAGTCGCGCAAGGGTGCGGGCGAGTAGCCGCGATGCGGGGGCGAGTCCTGATCGTTGCTGGTTCGGATTCCGGCGGAGGTGCCGGCATCCAGGCTGACATCAAGTCGGTGACGGCGCTCGACGGTTTTGCCGCCACCGCCATCACCGCGCTGACCGCGCAGGACACGCACGGCGTCCACGGCGTGATGCCGGTGCCGCCGGATTTCATCGCCCGGCAGATGCAGGTCGTGCTGCGCGACATCGGGGCCGACGCGATCAAGACCGGCATGTTGCACGACGCCGCCACGATCGACGCGGTCACCGACGTGCTCGAAAGCGAGCCTGCGGCCAAGGGCGTGCCGCTGGTCGTCGATCCGGTCATGTACGCCAAGGGCGGGCACGCGCTGCTTCAGCCGGAAGCGGTCGCCACGCTCAAACGCCGCTTGCTCGTGCTTGCCCGGCTGATTACGCCCAACCTGCCGGAGGCCGAGGCGCTGTCGGGCATGCGCATCCGCACGCTCGCCGACCAGCGCCATGCCGCGCAGACGATGGTCACGCTCGGCTGCCAGGCCGTGCTGCTGAAGGGCGGCCACATGGCGGGCGACACGGTCGTCGATGTGCTGGCGACCGACACGGGCGTCCGGAATTTCGAATCCCCGCGCATCGCGTCGAAATCGACGCATGGAACGGGTTGCACGCTCGCCTCGGCGATCGCGACGGGTCTTGCGCAGGGGCTCGATCTGGAGATCGCGGTGGCGCGCGCGCGCGAATACGTGCGCCGCGCGATCGAGACGGCACCTGGCTATGGCGGCGGGCACGGCCCGCTCAACCACGCGCATACTTTCGTCAGGCGCTGAGCAGGACGGGGCTGTCGCCCGGCGCGCCGGGATGACGCACGCCAAGCAGCCCCGCGATGATCTCGAGCCCGCGGGCGAGTATTGCGTCGCTTTCCACAGGGCAGAGCGCGATCCGCACGCCTTGCGGCGCGGCCGCCCTGTTGATGGCGAATGCGCTTGCCGGCGTGACGCCGACGCCGAGCTGGCGGGCGGATGCGGCGAACCTGTCGCCGCACCACGGATCGGCGAGGCGCAGCCAGATCGACGAGGCGCCGGGATACGACACCGCATCGCAGCCCTCGAGGATGGAAAGCGCCAGCATCCGCCTGCGACCGGCGAGGCTGCGCTGCCAGGCCGCCGCCCGCAGCGCGTCGCCGCTGCGGATGAGCCGCGCGGCAAGCTCGGCGGCAAGCGGCATCGTCGCCTTCGTCGTCGCGCGGATGGCGCCGGCCGCGCGCTCGACCACCGCTTCGGGCGCATGCAGGTAGCCGAGGCGGAACCCGCCGCCGATCGATTTGGAGAACGACGTGATGTAGACGCATTGCTCGGGGGCCAGCGCCGCGAGCGGCACCGTCGACTCGTCGAGGAAGCCGTAGATGTCGTCCTCGACGATCATGACGCCGTGCCGGCGGCAGATCGCGACGACGAGTTCGCGCCGCTCGAACGACATGACGCTGGTCGTCGGGCTCTGGAAGTTCGGGACCAGATAGATCGCCTTGGGGGCGTGCTGGCGGCACGCGATCTCCAGCGCTTCGGGCATGATGCCGTCGGCATCGATGTCGACGCCGACGAGCCGCACGCCGAGCAGGTTGGCGAGCGACTTCATGCCGTAGAACGAGAGCGATTCGGTCAGCACCACGTCGCCCGAGCGGGCGAGGGCGGCGATGGCCAGCAGCATTCCGTTCTGGGCGCCCGCGACGATGGCGACGCGCGCGGGATCGGCGCGCCCCACCCGCCGGGCGATCCAGGCAGCGCCCGCTTCGCGGTGGCAGGCCATGCCGACGGTCGGCCCGTCGGCGATCAGCGAGGCGACGTTGGTGCTGCCGATGTCGGCGAGATGGCGCTCGAACATTTCGCGCGAAGGCCCGCCGGTCGCCGGCACGTTGCGCGAAAGATCGACGAATCCGCCTTCCGCTTCGGCAACGACCTTGCACTCCTTGACCGCAAATTCCTCGACGGCGCGCTCGCGCACGAACGTGCCGCGCCCCACGTCGCCGGTGATCAGGCCGCGCCGTTTCGCCTCGGCATATGCGCGCGTCACGGTGCCGATCGTGACGCCGAGGCGCGCCGCGAGTTCGCGATGGGTGGGAAGGCGTGTGCCGGGCTTCAGGCGGCCGGCCGAAATGTCGGATGCCAGCTGGTCGGCGATCGCCATGTAGCGCGTGCCGGTTCGCATCGTGATCGCAGGAAGCCATTTGGTCATCGTGCTCGATCCAGATCCGGAGTTGTAGTCGCGGCCAGTTTTCGCCTGCGCGCGCGTATTCACAAGTGAAACCTGTGTTTCAAAAGTTTCAGTTGCGAAGGCATTCTTAAATTCGGGAAGAGCGCTCGCACCGCATGCGTGACGTGCGGGGCAAAAAAGCGCGTCTGGACGTAAGGCATGCCAACTCGGACGCTCTGCAATTGTAGGCCGCCGGCGTGGGTATTTGGCGCGATGGCGTGTGCACGCCGTGGATCGGCTCGATTCGCGTACACGCAGAGTAAGTCGTATGCCCGTAAAAGTTGCCGTTACCTATGAACAGCAATTGAAGAATAACTGCATCACACCATCGGCAGGCTGCCCTCGGGCGGCTCGTCGAGAATCTCGACGATCGTGCCGAGCGCGCGCACCAATGATTCATCCTGGTCGGGGGCGGCCAGTGCCACGCGTACGGCGTGCGGGACGGGCGCACGGCCGACGGCAAAAGCGTTTGCCGGCGCCACGCCCACGCCGCGCCGCCGCGCCACGTCGACGAATTCCTCGCGCCGCCACGGTTCGGGCAGCTTCAGCCAGATCTGGAACGCGGCCGGGTGGCTTGTGAAATCCTGCCCCTCGAGGATGCGCGCGGCGAGCGCCTGACGGCGTTCGGCGAGGCCCTTCTGCCAGGCGGCCGCCTTGTGCGCGTCGCCGGAGCGGATCATGCGTGCGCCGATCTCGGCGACCATCGGCGTGGTCATGTAGGCGCTGGCGCGGATCGCGGCCGAGACGCGCTGCACGATCGCCTCGGGCGCATGCAGGAAGCCGAGCCGGATGCCGGGGGCGATCGATTTCGACAGCGAGGTGATGAAGATGCCGAGCTCCGGGGCGAGCGAGCAGAGCGGGGCGTTCGCTTCGTCGAGGAATCCGTAGATGTCGTCCTCGATGATCGCCACGCCGTGACGCCGGCAGATTTCGGCGACCTGGCGGCGGCGGTCGAGCGGCATCAGGCTCGTCGTCGGGTTCTGGAAGGTGGGCAGCGTGTAGATGGCCTTGGGCGCATGCTGGCGGCAGGCCGCTTCCAGCGCGTCGGGCACGAGGCCGTCGTCGTCGATCTCCACGCCCACGAGCCGCACGCCGAGCAGGTTGGCGATCGACTTCATGCCGTAGAACGTCAGCGCTTCGGTCAGCACCACGTCGCCGGGGCGCGCGAGGGCGGCGATCGCCAGCATCATGCCGTTCTGGGCGCCGGCGACAACCGCGACGCGCGCGGGATCCGCCTTGATGCCGCGCCGCGCGATCCATTCCGCACCCGCCTCGCGATGTTCGGGCAGGCCGGCGTTGGGCACGTAGGCGAGGAGCGGGGAGAGATCTTCCTTGGCGAGATCCGCCATGTGGCGCGCGATCAGGCCGCCGGCGGGGCCGACGACGGCGGGCAGGTTGCGCGACAGGTCGACATAATCGTCGGTCGTCGGCGCGGGGGCGGGCATCACGTTGATCGCGTCACCGATGCGTTCGCGGATGAACGTGCCGCGGCCCACTTCGCCGGCGATCAGGCCGCGCCGCTCGGCTTCGGCGTAGGCGCGGGTCACGGTACCGACGGTGACGCCGAGCTTCCACGCGAGATCGCGGTGGGTCGGCAGGCGGTCGCCGGGTTTGAGGCGGGCGGCGGCAATGTCCGCGGCCAGCATATCGGCAATGGCCAGATAGCGGGGGCCGATGCGGGTGGCGATCGCTGGGATCCAAGTTGTCATGATGACAATGTAATTATTGACCCCACATTGTGTCAATGTCAGTTTCCGGATCGTGACAATATTCGTGACATTACCCGCCAAACAGGAGGTTTGTATGGTTACAATTCTGCAATACGGACCGATCGAGCAAACCGTGCGGAGCCTTCGCCCGCTCGCTGTTGCCCTCGTCCGCACGCTGGATCGCGTGCTCCTGGCGGCCTTCGATAAAGTCTATGTCTGGCAGGATCGCGCACGTCAGCGACACCAGCTGGCCCAGATGACCCCCTATATGCGGGCCGATCTCGGCCTCAGCGCCGGCGACGTCGAGCGCGAGGCGAGCAAGCCCTTCTGGCTGAACTGAAGCGAAAGGCCGCGGCGGCGAAGAACCGCCGCGGCCCGTTTCGGGGGAGTGACCGCCGATGTACATCCCGCCCCATTTCGCCAGTCCCGACGACGAAGCGACGGCGAAGGTCATTGCCGACAACGGCTTCGGCCTGCTGGTTGCGAACGGTTCCGACGGTCGCCCGGTCGCGGCGCACCTGCCCATGCAGTACGACCCTGCGCGCCGCGTGCTGACCGGCCATCTTGCCGGCCCCAATCCGCTGGCCGACGCGCTCGACGACTGCGCGCGCGCGGGCCGCGAGGTGCTGGCGATCTTCCAGGGCCGCCACGGCTATATCTCGCCGAGTTGGTATGCGGCCAAGACCAACACCGTGCCGACATGGAACTACGAGGCGGCACATGTCTACGGCGTGCCCGCGATGACGTCGGACAAGGCGCGGCTGCGTGCCATCGTCGCCGACCTTTCGCGCCAGTACGAACGCGACGGCTGGACGATCGACGCGCAGGATCCGGGCTACATCGACAAGATGCTCGGCGCCATCGTCGGCTTCGAGATTCCTGTCAAGCACCTCGAAGGCAAGTTCAAGCTGTCGCAGAACCGCGACGCGGCCGACCGGGCCGGCGCCATCGCCGGGCTTGAAGCGACCGGACGGCCGGACGACGCCGCCCTCGCGCGCGCCATGCGCGATGCGGGCACGTCGAAGTAGCCGCCATGCGCCTGCCGATCTATCAGGTCGATGCTTTCGCCGAACGGCTCTTCGACGGCAATCCAGCCGCCGTCGTGCCGCTGGAAAGCTGGCTTCCCGATGCCGCGATGCTCGCCATCGCGGCGGAGAACAATCTGGCCGAGACGGCGTTCTTCGTGCCGGACCGCGACGGCTTTGCGCTGCGCTGGTTCACGCCGAAGCTGGAGGTGCCGCTGTGCGGTCACGCGACGCTCGCCAGCGCCTTCGTGATCCTCACGCTTCTCGATCCCGGCCGCAGCCGGGTACGCTTCTCGACCAAGTCGGGCGACCTGCACGTGTCGCGCGCGGGCGACCTGTTCGCGCTCGATTTTCCCTCGCGCGGCCTCGTGCCGGTCGTTGCGGCCGAGGCCGAGGCGGTCGGCAAGGCGCTGGGTGCTGTGCCCATCTCGGTCCATCTGTCGGTCGACCGCCACATGGCGCTTTACGAAGACGCCGCGACCGTCCGCGCATTGAAACCCGATTTGCGTACCCTTGCGGCGATCGGCAGCGGCCGCGCCATCGCGACGGCACCCGGCACCGACTGCGATTTCGTGTCGCGCTATTTCGCGCCAGGTGCAGGCATCGACGAGGATCCGGTCACCGGTTCGTCGCACTGCACGCTCGTCCCGTATTGGGCTGCCCGGCTGGGGAAGAAGAAGCTGCTCGCCCGGCAGGTCGGCCCGCGCGGCGGCACGCTCCATTGCGAACATGCCGGCGAACGTACGATCATGGCGGGGGGAGCGAAGCTCTATCTCGAAGGCACGATCCATGTCTGACCTGCTGCTGCTGCGCTATGCCGAAGGTGCCGCCGACATGGATGTCGTGCGCACGCTGTTCCGCGAGTACCAGCAGGGCCTCGGCGTCTCGTTGTGCTTCCAGGATTTCGACACGGAACTCGCGGGCCTGCCGGGCAAGTATTCCGGCCCGCAGGGCTGCATCCTGCTCGCCGAGGCCGACGGCCGGCCGGCCGGCGTGGTGGCGCTGCGGGCGCTCGAGGGCGATTCGATCGCCGAGATGAAGCGGCTCTATGTCCGTCCGACGGCGCGCGGCCGCGGGCTTGGCCGGCGGCTTGCGGTCGGGGTAATCGACGAGGCGCGCAAGCGCCGCTACGCCGCGATCCGGCTCGACACGCTGCCGCATCTTGTCGAGGCGATCGAGCTCTACCGGGTGCTCGGTTTCGCCGAGATACGGCCCTACAACGACAATCCGCTGTCCGGCGTGCGCTTCTACGAGCTTAAACTTTGAGCGTCTGGACGCGCGCCGACGGCTATTCGGTCAGCGACGAAGCCGCGCGGCTGGATCGCGAGCGCGTCCATGGCTGGCTGTCGCGCGACGCCTACTGGTCGGCCGGCATCCCGCGCGCGGTCTTCGAACGGTCCGTCGACGGGGCCATGTGCTTCGGCATCTATGCGCCCGATGGCGCGCAAGCCGGTTTCGCGCGCGTCATGACGGACCGCGCGACGTTCGGCTATCTGGGCGACGTGTTCGTCGTGCCGGAACTGCGCGGCCGCGGCCTGTCGAAGTTCCTGCTCGACACGATCTTCGCCCATCCCGACCTGCAGGGTTTCCGGCGCTGGCTGCTCGTCACGCGCGACGCGCAGGCACTCTATGCCCGATACGGGTTCGAGCCGCTCCTCGGGCCGGAGCGCTTCATGGAGCGCGCGGACCCGCATGTCTACAAGCGCATGAAGGCGGGCGGATAGCATGCTGCCGCTCGAACAGTTCATGGCGCTCGCCGTCTTCTCGTTCGTGACCTCGGGCACGCCGGGGCCGAACAACCTGATGCTGCTCGCCTCCGGCGTCAATTTCGGCTTCGCGCGCACGGTCCCGCACATGCTGGGCATCGCGATCGGCTTCACGCTGATGATCGTGCTGGTCGGCCTCGGCATCGGCCAGCTCTTCGCGCTGCTGCCGTGGCTGCACTCGGCGCTGAAGATCGCGGGTGTTGTCTACATGCTGTGGCTTGCGTGGAAGATCGCGAACGCGGGCACCATCGGCGAGGGCGGCAGTTCCGGGCGCCCGATGACGTTCCTTGCCGCCGCCGCGTTCCAGTGGGTCAATCCCAAGGCGTGGGCGATGGCGATCTCGTCGATCGCGGCCTACACGATTCCCGACGACTACGGCGCCAGCCTTGCGGTCGTGGCCGGCATGTTCGGGCTCGTCAACCTGCCGACGATCTCGGTCTGGGTGCTGTTCGGCATGTGGCTGCGCCGCTTCCTGTCGGATGCGCGCGTCGTGCGCCGATTCAACTGGACGATGGCCGTCCTGCTCGTCGTGTCGCTTGTGCCGGTGCTCTGGGTTTGACGTAGATCAAGCGTCCTGGGGGATTTTCCTGTATATGCCAGCACCATGAATCACGTTTCGCTCGCCCGGATCTGCTACGACGCGATCCGCGCCTACGGAAAAACCATCGGCCAACCCTATCTGCGCTGGCCCGACGCGAGTTCGCATGTGCGCGAGAGCTTTTCCGGGGCCGTCGCCTATCTTCTCGAGGCGCCGTCGGCCGATTTGGCCGACCTGCACGGCCACTGGCTTGCCGCGCGCATCCAGGACGGCTGGCAGTATGGGCCGCAGCGCGACGAGGTGCTGCGCCTGCATCCGGGAATGGTTCCGTGGTCCGACGTGCCGGAACGCGAACGCCTCAAGTTCGAACTGTTGTTCCGGATCGTCGACGTGTTCCGCAGCCACGTGGTTCCTCGTCTGAAACTGGGGCCGGAACCGGGCCGCGGCTGACGGCGCAAGTTCCGGGTGGTTTGCGCATCCGGGACTCCTTATTTTGGCGTCCATGAACGATTACGAACGCATCGAGAAGGCGCTCGCCTTCCTGGCGGAAAACGTCGAGGACCAGCCGGACCTCGACCGCGCGGCCGCCGAACTCGGCCTTTCGCCCTTCCATTTCCAGCGCCTGTTCACGCGCTGGGTCGGGGTCAGCCCGAAGAAGTTCCTCCAGTATCTGAGCCTCGACCGCGCGAAAAAATGCCTCGCCGGGGCGGGCTCGGTGCTCGACGCCAGCCTCGAGGCCGGGCTTTCCGGGCCGGGGCGCCTGCACGACCTGTTCGTCGCCTACGAGGCCGTGACGCCCGGCGAGTTCAAGCGCCGCGGCGAAGGGCTCGACATCGCGTGGGGTTGGGCGCAGTCGCCGTTCGGCGAGGCGCTGGTGATGACGACGGCGCGCGGCATCTGCGGTCTTGCCTTCGCGATGCCGGGCGACGACGGGAAGGAAACGGCCCTTGCCGACATGAAGATGCGCTGGCCGGGGGCGAACTACCGCGAGGACACGCGCGCGGTCGGCAAGCTCGCGGCCCGCCTGTTCGATCCCGCGCGCAAGCCCGGCGACAATCTCAAGATCGTGCTCTACGGCTCGCCCTGGCAGATCAAGGTGTGGGAGGCGCTGCTGTCCATCCCGCCGGGCCAGCTCGTGGCCTACGACGACATCGCGCTGCGCATCGGTTCGCCCTCGGCGAGCCGCGCCGTGGGCACGGCCGTGGGCGCCAATCCGATCTCGTGGCTGGTGCCGTGCCATCGCGTGATCCGCAAGTCGGGCGCCATCAGCCACTATCACTGGGGCCGGCCACGCAAGCTCGCCATGATCGGGTGGGAAGCCGCCCATGCGGAGAATGCAGGGTCGCCGGGGATGGCGGGCGCGGCGGCGCACGGCTAGTCTCGTTTCCCGCAACCGGGGAACGCGACGATGAGCGCACCGCGCCAGGACCATTACCTCGACGAATTGAAGACCGGCGACCGTTTCGAGAGCGGCGGCTTCACCTTCACCGAATCGTCGATCATCGATTTCGCCTTCGCCTACGATCCGCAACCTTTCCATATCGACGTCGATGCCGCGCGCAAGTCGAACTATGGCGGGCTGATCGCGTCGGGCTTCCAGACGCTGGCGGTCGCCTTCCGGCTCCTCTACCAGACGGGCTTTCTCAAATCGGCCTCGCTCGGCGGGCCCGGCATGGACGAACTGCGCTGGCTGAGGCCGGTCCACGCCGGCGACACGCTGCGCAGCGTGGGCGAGGTGAAGGACATCGTGCCGTCGAAGTCGAAGCCCGACCGCGGCGTCCTCAAGCTCCACCTGACGGCCCTCAACCAGAAGGACGAGGCGGTGATGACCGTGACGATGATCATCCTCGTGAAGCGGAGCCGCGACGCATGAGCGCCAGATTCAATGTCCGCAAGGCCGGGCCGGGCGACATGAAATCTGTCGACCGGCTGGTGCGCGAACTTGCCGCCTACGAGAAGCTGACCCATCGCATGACGGCGACGCAAGCCGATCTGCGCGAGGCGCTGTTCGGCGCGCAGCCGCGCATCGAGGCGGCGCTGGCCGAAATGCCGGACGGGCGCGCGGTCGGGATCGCGATCTTCTATGAGAATTTCGCGACCTTCACCTGCACGCGCGGCCTCTATCTCGAAGACCTGTTCGTCGAGGAAGCGGCGCGCGGGCAGGGGATCGGCAAGGCGCTCATCCGGTGGGGCGCGAAGCTCGCGGTGGGGCGCGGGTGCTTGCGCTATCAGTGGCTCGTGCTCGACTGGAATGTGTCGGCGCGGGATTTCTACCGTTCGCTCGGCGCGGTCGAGGCGCCCGACTGGATCGGCGTGCGCGTCGAAGGCGATGCGCTGAAGCATCTCGCCGACGGCACGGTGCCGGCCGTGCAGCCGCGCGCCGCCGATCCGTCGCTTGCGGTCGACGCGATGGCCGTCCCCGTCCGCACGAAGCGCTCGAACTATCCCGAGCCGTTCTTCTCGCGCATGGCCGGGCGCGCCAAGCGCGTGCTCGGCGATCCGTTCGGCATCCGGAATTTCGGCGTGAACATGACCACGCTCGCACCCGGCGGGGAATCCGCGCTGCTCCACCGGCATTTCAAGCAGGACGAATTCATCTACATCGTCTCGGGCTCACCCGTGCTGGTCACCGACAAGGGCGAGGTGCAGATGCATGCCGGCATGTGCGCCGGATTTCCGGCGGGCGGTGTCGCGCACCAGCTCGTCAACCGCACGTCGGGCGAGGTCGTCTATCTCGAGATCGGCGACCGCACGCCGGGCGACGGGGTGGAATATCCGGTCGACGACCTGCAGGCGCGCGCGGCACCTGACGGAAGCTGGGTCTTCGGGCCGAAGGACCGCAAATGAAGCTGGTGCCCGTGCTGCTGTGCGGCCTGATCGCCCTCGACGGGGCGGCCGGAACGCGCGCGGGCACGGGCTCGCCCTTCGTGCTCGGCATGGACAAGCGCGTGGCGATCGACCTTGCGGGCCTCGGCGCGATCGCAGGCGTGCTGTGCGGCGGCATGGATGCCGTGATGGTCGAGCGCGGGGCCGACAGCGCCATGGCCGGATTCGCCGGCGGCCGCGTGACCGAGATCGAGGCGCTTGCCGGCGCCCCGCCGAAATGCCGGGATTCGTTCGAGCGCGGCTTTGCCGCCGCCGTCGCGCGCTGGGGCACGCCGGTTCAAGCGCCGGTCGACGGGGCCGTGGGCACGGCAAGCACGCGCACTGCCGGGTTCCGCCTTCGCGGCGGCCATGCCGAACTCGTCGAGCGGCGATTTCCCGGCGGCGCCTGCGACGTGCGCCTGCTGGTGCGCGCCGGGGAAATCTAGTTCCGTCTACTGGCGCTGGATCACGGCGCAGGCCAGGCGCGGACCGGCCCCGCCGATCGGCTGGCTGGCGTGATCGTCCGGGTTCTGGTGCACGACGATCGCCGCACCGTCGGCGTCGAGCAGCGTGCCGCGCCCCGATGCGCCGCCGATCGAGATCAGGTTCGAGAACATCTCGACCTCGACCGAGCCGTCGCGTCCGACGATCAGGTTTGGCAGGTCGCCATAGTCGCCGGTCGCGTTGAGCAGGCCGTGCGCGAGGCCCGGCGCGCCCAGATGCGCGCCCGACGCCACGAACCCGGCCGCACCGTCGGCGCATGTGCCGACCGAATGGATGTGGATGCCCTTGCGGCCGGGGGCAAGGCCGCCCTCGCGCACCTGCACGTTGATGACCACGCCGCGCGGGCCTTCGACCAGCGCCACGCTGCCGATCTCGCGCCCGTCGCGGTTGACGAGCATGCCGCCCGCACGCGCGACGGGTGCCGGTGCGGCAGCCGGCGCGACCGCGCCCGGAACCGGAATGGGGATCTGCGGCGTCGACTGCAGGGGCAGCTGCGGCATCTGCGGCATCTGGGCGAGGGCGGCGGCAGAAGCGCCGAGCAGCAGGGCCGTCGCGAGAGCGGAAACGCGCATGGGGTGTTCCTCCGGTTGTCGTTCGTTGACGGCGAGTCTGGCGCTAATCGCGCCTTATGTCGATGACGGGGTCCGCGTCGAGCAGCCCGACAAGCTCGACGAGATCGTCGCGCGCGAGTGCGACGCACCCGGCCGTCGGCGACAGGTCGGGTCGCGCCACATGCAGGAATATGGCGCTGCCGCGCCCGGCGACAATGGGGTCGTCGTTGAATCCCAGCGGCACGACGATGTCGTAGACATGATCCTCGCGCATCAGCCGCTCGGGATGGTCGGGTCGCCCGCCCTGTTGCAGCGTGTTGTAGGAAGGCGAGGCGGGATCGTCGTCCCAGTACAGGCCCGGCTCGATCGCGCGGAATGAAAGGGTGCTTCGCGGCCGTGCAAAGCGGTCCGCGCGCCAGAACCCGGCGCGCAGTTTCCACGTACCGGCCGGCGTGGCGCCGTCGCCTTCGCGCTTGACGTCGGCCGCTACCACACCGCCTTTGCCCAGCGCGCAGGCAAAGCTGCGTTCCGCAATTGTAAGTGTGCCAACGATACCGTTTGGCTTCACGATCGCATTTGCCATGCGCGATCCTAACCGAACGCATCGGATCAAGGACATAGCCTCTCCGCGATTGTAGCAGATGCAAGAAACGGTACCGGAACGGCATGCGTACACGGCCGCGCCAGCCATGCGATATTGAGGTAGCCTTTCGAGTTGCGACAGGCCTATGCCTGCGCCCGCAGTCCGACCCAGGAGCAGACCGATGACGACCGCGATCGACGGTGCACAAGCACCGTCGGCAAAGGATGTGCTCAAGCTGACGCTCGCCGCCGTGGGCGTGGTCTATGGCGATATCGGCACCAGCCCGCTCTACACGCTGCGCGAATGCCTCAATGCCGCCGGCGGGTTCGACGAAGCGACCGTGCTCGGAATCCTCTCGCTGATCTTCTGGGCGCTCGTGGGCGTCGTGACGCTGAAATACGTCGTGCTCGCCATGCGCTGGGACAATCGCGGCGAAGGCGGCGTGCTCGCCCTGATGGCGCTGACGATGCAGGGCAAGGGGCTCGACGCGCGCGCCAGACGCACGTTCTTCGCGCTCGGCGTGATCGGTGCGGCCCTCTTCTACGGCGACTGCATCCTCACGCCCGCGATCTCGGTGCTGTCGGCGGTCGAAGGATTGAAGATCGCGACGGACGCGTTCGAGCCTTTCGTGCTGCCGATCTCGCTCGCCGTGCTGTTCGTGCTGTTCCTGGCGCAACGCTACGGCACGCGGGGCGTGGGCGCCCTCTTCGGGCCGGTGACCGTGGTGTGGTTCGGTACGCTGATGGTGCTGGGGCTCGTCCATATCGCGGACAATCCCGCGATTCTCGGCGCGATCGATCCGCGCCACGGCGCCCGGTTTTTCGCCGATCACGGCTGGGTCGCGTTCGCCACGCTGGGCGCGGTCGTGCTCGCGATCACCGGCGGCGAGGCGCTCTATGCCGACATGGGCCATTTCGGCGCGAAGCCGATCCGCTTCGCGTGGTTCGGGCTCGTGCTGCCCTCGCTGCTCGTGAACTATTTCGGGCAGGGCGCGCTCGTGCTTGCCGATCCGGCGGCGATCGAGAACCCGTTCTACCTGATGGCGCCGGGCTGGGCGCTGCTCCCGCTGGTGGCGCTCGCCACGGCCGCCACCGTCATCGCGTCGCAGGCGGTGATCTCGGGCGCGTTCTCGATGGCGCAGCAGGCGACATTGCTGGGCCTCAGCCCCCGCATGCGCATCCGGCACACCTCGCACAGCGAGATGGGGCAGATCTACATCTCGACGATCAACTGGGGCCTGATGCTCGGCGTCGCCGTGCTCGTCGTCGGCTTCGGCTCGTCCGAGCGGCTCGCCAACGCCTACGGCATCGCCGTCACCGGCACGATGACGGTGACGACGGTGCTGGCGATGGCGGCGGCCCGCCACCTGTGGGGCTGGAGCCTCGCGCGCGTGGCGCTGGTCCTCGGCGGATTCCTCGTCGTCGATCTGGCGTTCCTGTCGGCGAACCTGCTGAAGATCGCCTCGGGCGGCTGGATTCCGCTGCTGGTGGGCGCGATCGTTTTCGCCGTGATGTGGACGTGGCGCCGCGGGCGGATCGCGCTTGCCGATCAGGAGAGCGCGGATTCGCTGCCGACCGACATGTTCCTGAAGCGGATCGAGCCGGGCAAGCCGCACCGCGTCTCGGGCACGGCCGTGTTCATGACCGCGCGCGGCAACGAGATCCCGCGCGCGCTCCTCCACAATCTCAAGCACAACCAGGTCCTGCACGCGCGCGTCCTGCTGGCGACGGTCGAGACGGTCTCGGTGCCGCGCGTGCCGGGGGCGGAGCGGGTGGAGGTCGCGGATCTCGGCAAGGGCTTCCTCGCCGTGCGGCTGCGCTTCGGCTTCATGCAGTCGCCCGACGTGCCCAAGGCGCTCGCCCGGCTGCCGCGACTCGGCCACGAATGGGACGAGATGCGCGTCTCGTACTTCATCGGTCGCAACGCGCTGACGGCGGCCGTGAAACCGCAGCTGCCGCGCTGGCAGGAGCGGCTGTTCATCGCGCTCTACAAGCTGGGCGCCAATGCGGGCGACTTCTTCCGCATCCCGCCGGGCAAGGTCGTGGAACTGGGCACGCGCGTGGAGATCTGAGGAATACCGGCGCCCGCGAAGAAAAATTCATTTGCGCGGGCGCCGGCTTCTCTTTAGAAGCGGCGCCGGGCCAGGGTCTCCCAACGGACCCCGGCTCTTCTGAAAGGAAGAGCTCACATGACAAAACCGACCAAGCGTCCCGATTGTGCCAATTTTTCGTCCGGCCCGTGCGCCAAGCGCCCCGGATGGTCCCTTGAAAACCTGAAAGATGCCGCCCTCGGGCGCTCGCACCGTTCGAAGCTCGGCAAGGCCAAGCTTCTCGACGTGATCGAGCGCACGCGCCGCGTGCTCGGCATTCCGGCCGACTACCGCATCGGCATCGTGCCCGCCTCCGACACGGGCGCGGTCGAGATGGCGATGTGGTCGCTGCTCGGCCCCCGCGGCGTCGACCTGATGACGTGGGAATCCTTCGGCGCGGGCTGGGTCTCGGATGCCGTCAAGCAGCTGAAGCTCAAGGACACGCGCACGCTGGATGCCGCCTACGGCAAGCTCCCCGATCTCAAGTCGGTCAATTTCGACAACGACGTCGTCTTCACGTGGAACGGCACGACCTCGGGCGTGCGCGTACCCGACGGCGACTGGATCCCGGCCGACCGCAAGGGCCTGACGCTGTGCGACGCCACGTCGGCCGCGTTCGCGATGCGCCTGCCGTGGGACAAGCTCGATGTCACGACATGGTCCTGGCAGAAGGTGCTGGGCGGCGAAGGCCAGCACGGCATGATCGTGCTCAGCCCGCGCGCCGTCGAACGCCTCGTCACGTACAATCCGCCTTGGCCGATGCCCAAGATCTTCCGCCTCACGCAGGGCGGCAAGCTGATCGAAGGCGTGTTCAAGGGCGAGACGATCAACACGCCCTCGATGCTCGCGGTCGAGGACGCGCTCGACGGCCTGATCTGGGCCGAGAAGATCGGCGGGCTCGAAGCGCTCGTCGCGCGCTCGGAAAAGAACCTCGCCGCGTTCGAGGCGTGGGCCGCCAAGACGCCGTGGATCGGCTTCCTTGCCGCCGACAAGGCGATCCGCTCGTGCACGTCGGTGTGCCTGGTCATCGACGACCCGGCCGTCGCCGCACTGGCACCCGACGCGAAGGCCGCCTTCTCGAAGAAGATGGTCTCGCTGCTCGAGGCCGAGAAGGTCGCCTACGACATCGACGCCTATCGCGATGCGCCGCCGGGCTTGCGCATCTGGGCCGGGGCGACCGTCGAGACGGCCGATCTCGAAGCCCTGTTCGCGTGGCTCGAATGGGCCTTCGCGGAAGCCAAGGCCGGACTCGCCAAGGCCGCCTGATCCCTTTCCCGTTCCAGTTCGACGCGCGGGTTCCCTGCGCGAGGAGTATCCCATGCCCAAGGTTCTCATCTCAGACGCCCTGTCGCCCCGCGCCGTCGACATCTTCAAGCAGCGCGGCATCGAGACCGACATGAAGGTCGGCCTCAAGCCCGAGGAGATCAAGGCGATCATCGGCAACTACGACGGGCTCGCGATCCGCTCGGCCACCAAGGCCACATCCGACCTGCTTTCCGCCGCCACGCACCTGAAGGTGATCGGGCGCGCGGGCATCGGCGTCGACAACGTGGACGTTCCCGCCGCCACCGCGCGCGGCATCGTCGTGATGAACACGCCCTTCGGCAACTCGATCACGACGGCCGAGCACGCCATCGCGATGATCATGGCGCTCGCCCGCCAGCTTCCGGCTGCCGACAAGTCGACGCAGGCCGGCAAGTGGGAGAAGAACCGCTTCATGGGCGTCGAGGTCGCGGGCAAGACGCTGGGCCTGATCGGCGCGGGCAACATCGGCTCGATCGTCGCCGACCGCGCGCAGGGCCTGAAGATGAAGGTCGTCGCGTTCGATCCGTTCCTGTCGGCCGAGCGCGCGCAGGCGCTGGGCGTGGAGAAGGTCGATCTCGACACGCTGCTGGCGCGCGCCGATTTCATCACGCTGCACACGCCGCTGACCGAGCAGACCAAGGGCATCATCGACGCCAAGGCGCTCGCCAAGACCAAGAAGGGCGTGCGCATCGTCAACTGCGCGCGCGGCGGCCTGATCGTGGAAGCGGATCTCAAGGCCGCGCTGGATTCGGGCCACGTCGCGGGTGCCGGGCTCGACGTGTTCCTGACCGAGCCCGCGAAGGAAAATCCGCTCTTCGGGCGCGAGGACGTGATCTGCACGCCGCATCTGGGCGCTTCCACCAACGAGGCGCAGGAGAACGTGGCGCTGCAGGTGGCCGAGCAGATGTCGGACTACCTGCTGACCGGCGCGGTGACCAACGCGGTCAACATGCCGTCGGTCTCGGCCGAGGACGCGCCCAAGCTGCGCCCCTACATGCAGCTCGCCACGAATCTCGGTTCGTATCTGGGCCAACTCCAGGACGAGAACGTGAAGTCGATCTCGATCGAGTACGAAGGCGCGGTCGCCAACCTCAACACCAAGCCGCTGACGGCCTGCGTGCTGGCGGGCTTCCTCGGCACGAAGCTCGAGAGCGTGAACACGGTCTCGGCCCCGGCGGCCGCGCGCGAGCACGGCATCGCCTTCACCGAAACGCGCCACGACCGCGCGTCGGACTACCCGACGCTGATGCGCGTGACGGTGGAGTCGGACGGCAACATCCGCAAGATCGCGGGCTCGCTGTTCGGCAACGCCAAGCCGCGCATCGTCGAGATCGCCGAAGTGCCGCTGGAGGCCGAGTTCATGCCGCACATGCTCTATGTGCGCAACCAGGACAGGCCCGGCTTCATCGGGTCGATCGGCCGGCTGCTCGGCGACGCGGCGATCAACATCGCGTCGTTCAATCTCGGCCGCCAGACGCGCGGCGGCGAGGCGATCTGCCTCATCGCCGTCGACCAGCCTATCGGCGATGCGGTGCTCGCCAAGGTGCGTGCGCTGCCGCAGGTGCTGCGCGCCCGCGCGCTGACGTTCTAGCCCGGCCGAAGCCGCCATGACCGCCGCCGACAAAATCGCGCGCGGTCTGGCGATTGCCGGAACGATGGCGGGGGCGGGAGCGATCTTTGCTTTCCTGCCGCCCGCCCATTTCGGGATCTTCGGCCGCAGCGAGATCGTCGTCCTCACGGCGTTCGGTGCCGGCATCCTGTGCGCGGCCGGGCTCGCGTTGCAGCCCAACATGCGCCGCGCGGCTTCGCCGCTTGCCGTCGCGTTCGCTTGCGTGGCGCTGTGGAGCCTCGCGGTTTCCCCGCTTGCCGAATATCCGATGCGCTCGCTGCTTGGCCTGCCGCAATCGGGCGAGGGCGCCCTGCTGCTCTTCGCCCTTGCGGCGATCGCGGGCGCCATCGCGGTCGCCGGGCAACGTGGCGTGCTGGCGTGGCTGTGCGCGGCAGCGGCCGTCGGTGCCGCGCTGTGGCAGGTGGCGCTTCCGGCAAGCTGGGTTCCCTGGAGCGTGCCGGCACCGCTCGCGTGGCTGGGGATCGCGGCATGGGGCGCGCTTGCCGTCGCACCCGGAATCCGGCGGAACAATCTCGTCGCCGCGTGTGCTGTGCTCGGCCTGACGCTTGCCGTCGCGGCGAACAAGTCGGCGGCGCTTCTCGTCTTCGCGGTGGGCCTGCCGCTTTTCGTCGGCGCGCGGTCCGTCGATCCATTGAAGCTGCGGCATCTCGGCGTCGTCGTCGTGTCGATGGTGATCCCGGCGACGAGTGCGGCCGTCTGGTGGCTCGGCGCGCACGGATACGGCGAATCGCTCGTGTCGCGCGCGCGCATCTACGACGTGCTTGCCGCCGCGTTCGTCGAGCGCCCCGTGGGACTCCTCTTCGGCTTCGGCTGGGGCGGTGTGGCCGAGGCGTTCTTCCGCCATCTCCCGGCCGGTGCCGACGCGCTCTACGGCGACGGCTGGGACATGATGGCGCGCGACTTCAGCAACGCGCACAACGTGGCGCTGGATTTCTGGTTCGCGGCCGGATTGCCGGGCCTCGTCTTCGCGCTGGGCCTGCCTGCGTTGATCGTTTGGCGCGCTTGCGCGCGCGACCTGCCCGCCGCAATCGCGTTCGCCGCCGTGTGGGCGGGGCATTCGGTGCTCTGGTATCAGGAAGCCTACGGCTGGGCGTCGAGCATCGTCGCCTTCGCGCTGATCGCGCGGCGGCCCTGGGTGCTGCGGTTTCCGGCCGCGATCCGCGCGGTGCCCGCCTTCGCGGCCATCGCCCTCGTCGCCGGCGCATCGTGGCTTGCGGACTATGGCCTGCGCGCGCGGCATGCGCTCGATGCCGCACCGCCTTCCGCGTGCCTTGCTGATTTTCCGGATGATCCGATGCGCGGCGACATGGGCCTGCGCTATGCGCTGGGCCAGGCGATTCAGGACGGCGAACCGGCGCGCATCGCGGCACTTGTCTGCGCCGTCGACCGGCGCTTTGCCGCGGCCCCGTCGCTGCATCTGGCGGTCGCGGGTGCGTTCCATCGCGCGCAGGCGGGCGATGCGCGGGCCGACTGGCCCGTCTATGTCGATGCGCTGCTCGCCTTGGCGCCACTTCGCACCGACCTTGCCGTCCCGTATCTCGCGCACCTCGTCGCCGCGGAAGAATGGCCGCTTCTCGCGGCCCGCACCGATGCGATGACGGCGCGCAATCCGCAGGACCCGGTCGGGCTCTGGTTCTCCGGCATGGGGATGATCCGCTCGCCCGAGGGCGTGGTCCGGCAGGCGGGCCTGGCCCGGCTGCGGATGGCGCTGGCGCTCGGCTTCGAGCGGATGGTGCCGCTGCCCGAGGAGACCCTCCGGCTGGTGAAATCCGGCGGCTGATCGGCATCGCGCCGGATTTCACAATTTTCTAGGTGCGACTCGAAAACCCGTTGTAAAGCGATTCTCATGCTCCGAGTCGCCAACGATTCAAGGGACTTCCGGCTTGTCTTTCAGCCGAGTCATTCAAGCATGCGGGTAAAATCGAGCATGAGAACCATCGTCCGATCGGCGCTGACCGCGCTCGTATTTGCCACCGGGGTCGCAGGCCCCGCCCAGGCGGCCTACAGCACCAGCGGCGCGGGCCAGGTCGCCACCGCGGCAACTGTTTCGACGGTTGCCTCGCTCGCGGCCTCGACGATTTCGGCGGGCATCTCCTCCTCGATCAGCGGCGGCGTCTCCGGCGGATTTGCGCCGCCCGCCACCGGTACCGGCTTCGCCCCGACCGGCGGCAGCAACCTGCTGCAGGGAAGCTCGGCCCAGCCGCTCTGGTCGATCAACCAGACCGGCCTCGCCGCCGCGGCGGCAAGCCGCGGCGTCAATATCTGGGCGCAGGGCGGCTACACGAATTCCAAGAACTCGTTCAACGGCGGCGCCAGCAACGACGCGCGCTTCGACGGCGACATCTGGGTCGGTGTCGTCGGCGCGGACTACAGGATGTCGTCGCGCGTCACGCTCGGCGTCGCGGGCGGCTACCAGCTCGTCGACATCAACACGACCTTCAATGCCGGCAAGATCAAGCAGACCGGCTTCGGCGTGACGCCCTACATGGCCGTCATCCTGAACCAGAACTACTATCTCGATTTCTCCGCCGGCTACTGGCTGCTCGACAACGAGGTGAGCCGCAATGCCGGCACGGCGCGCGCGAGCTACGGCGGGTCGCGCTGGAACGTCGGCGCCAACCTGAACGGCAACTGGACGCGCGGCAAATGGGTCGTCGGCGGCAAGGTCGGCTACCAGTACATCAACGCCAAGGAAGACGCCTATACGGAGACCGGTTCGGCCGCGGCCACGGGTTCCCTCACGTCGGACGCGGTGAAGATCGGGCAGGGGCAGCTCGGCGCCACGGCCGGCTACCAGATGGGCAGCATCACGCCCTATGGCATGGCACGCATCGAGCACAACTTCCTGCAGCCCACGCTGGTGCTGAACAGCGGGGTCGGCGCACAGCCGGCCGCGAACCGCACGGGGTATCGCCTGGGCGGCGGCGTGCGCTTCAACGTGAGCTCGTCCGTGACGGGCGACGTGTCGGCCAACACGCTCTACGGCAAGTCGGACTACAAGGAATTCGGCGTCGGCGGCACGGTCCGCGTGGCGTTCTGATCCGCCGGGGCCGGCGTCAGCCGGCCCCGGGTTTCTTCCGCAGACAGCTCCACGCGACTCTCGCGCCGGCAAGGGCGGTCAGGACAAGCTGCGGTCCGATCGCTTCCCATGTCGAATTGCCGGCAAGATCGGCAAGTCGGTCGGGCAGCGCCACGTCGGCCTGCGTTTGAATCTGAAGGCTTGCGGACACGCCGCCCAGATTGATGGCGCAATCAAAAATCGCAAAACCGAAAATCTCCCAGACAAGCCGGAGCGCATTTTCCATGAACCAGATTTCCCCCAAGAGCCACCCCGCCCGGACCAGCTCGACCAGTCAAGGGTTCCTGCGCGACGCGCTGATCCTCGGCCTGCTCACCGCTATCGGGCCGTTCGCCATCGACATGTATTTGCCGGCGCTGCCCTCCATCGGCGCCAGCCTGAATGCCGACCCGGATGCAGTGCTGATGAGCCTGACGGCCTTCTTCATCACTTTTGCTTTCGGCCAGCTGGTCTTTGGCCCGATCTCGGACATGACGGGCCGCCGGCCGCCGCTGTATTTCGGCGTGACGCTGTTCATCGTCGCCAGCGTGGGCTGCGCCTTGGCCGAAACGGTCGAGATGCTGATCGCCTTCCGGTTCCTGCAAGGTCTGGGCGGCGCGGCCGGTATCGTCATTCCGCGCGCCATCGTGCGCGATATGCATGGCGGCGTGGAAGAAGCCAAGCTGCTCGGCCTGCTGATGCTGGTCTTCAGCGTTTCGCCGCTGCTGGCGCCCTTCTTCGGCAGCCTGATCATCGAGACGACCGGCTGGCGCACCGTCTTCTGGTTCGTCAGCGGCATCGCCGTGCTGGCGGGTATCCTCGGGCTGATCATGATGCCCGAGACACGCTCGGCAGAGCAGCGCAAGCAGAGCAGCGTGCGCGGCATGTTCGTCATCGCCGGTCAACTGCTGACCGACCGCAACTTCATGGGCCTGACGATGGCGGGCAGCTTTGCCATCTCCGCCTTCTTCGTCTTCCTGGGCAATGCCCCCTTCGTGATGATCGGCGAATACGGCCTGTCGCCCGGCGGCTTCAGCATCACCTTCTCGATGAATGCCGCCGCCTTCTTCTTCGCGGCGCAGTTCTGCGGCTGGCTCGGCGCGCGCTATGGCCTGGCCCGACTGATCATGCCGTCGATCGTCGGCTTCACACTGGCGATGGGCACGGCTTTCGGCCTGAAGCTCGCCGGCTTCAACAGCTTGGTGCTGATGATGGCTGTGCTGTTCCTGGGCTATGGCTGCCTCGGCATCCTGCTGCCCACGTCCTCGGTGCTGGCGCTGGAATCCTATGGCGAAGCGGCTGGCATGGCGTCGTCGCTGATGGCGACCTTGCAGCTGGCGATCGGCGCAGTGGCGATCGGCGTCAGCGGCAAGATCGTCGGCGGCACCAGCCTCGGCATGACGGCGGGAATTGCCGCTTGCGCCGCGGCCACGCTGGTCGTTGCCCTGCTTACCTTGCGCAGCAAGCCAACGGCGCGATAGGCGACGTCGCGTCGACAGAAGCCGATTGCACCAATCCGAGCTTGCGATTTAAACTAAATTATCCTATTATAGGATAATGAAGACGATTTGCGGCACCCCCTCAAACCCCCGGAAGAATTGCTTGACGGAATGTTCAAAAAAATCCGCGTCAACCGTCAACCTGCTTGTATGTTTTATAAGTCATAACAGAAGGTTAGACAGGGGGTCCGCAAAATTTCGTCAACGCCGGTCAACAACCGTCAACAAGTTCGTCAACCGGGTTTTCGGTTGGCGCAGCACCGCAAAAACGGCTAATCAGGCGCGAACCCGTGCGGGGTTCCCACGGGGATTCGGATGAACGAACTCGTCACACGGGCCTTGCTGCCCGCCGGCCTGCGCGATGCCCTGCCGCCCGAAGCGGATCAGGAAGCCGAGGTCGTCTGGCGCGTCACGCAGGTCTTCCAGCGCTTCGGCTATTCGCGCGTCAAGCCGCCGATGGTGGAGTTTGAGGATTCGCTCCTCGCCGGCAGCCAGGCCGGCATGTCGCGCCACTGCTTCCGCCTGATGGATCCCGACAGCCAGCGCATGATGGCGCTGCGCGCCGACATGACGCCGCAGGTCGCGCGCATCGCGGCCACGCGCCTGAAGGGCGAGCCGCGCCCGCTGCGCCTTTCCTATGCGGGTCAGGTCATGCGCGTGAAGGGCGACACGCTGCGCCCAGAACGCCAGTTCGGCCAGGTCGGCGCCGAGCTGATCGGTTCCGACGAGGCCGCCGCGGATGCCGAGATCATCGCGATGTCGGCCTCGGCGCTGGCCGAAGTGGGTGCCGCCAACGTCTCGGTCGATCTCGCCATTCCCTATCTCGTCCCCGCCGTGATCGGCTGGAGCCAGGTGCCGCCCGACGTGGCGGCCGACCTGCGCGCCGCGCTCGACCGCAAGGATTCCGCCGCCGTCGCCGCGCGCGGCGGCAAGGTCGGTGCGCTGCTGGCCGGCCTCATCGCCGCAGGCGGGCCCGTGCCCGAGGCGATCGCCCGGCTCGACGCGCTCGACCTGCCGCCGACGGCACGCAGGGAAGTGACGCGCCTCAAGGAAGCCGTCGCGCTCGTGCAGGCGGCGCTGCCCGGCCTGTCGCTGACCGTCGATGCGGTCGAGCGGCGCGGCTTCGAATACCAGAAGGGTCTCTCCTTCACGATCTTCGCGCGCGGCGTGCGCGGCGAACTGGGGCGCGGCGGGCGCTATCTCGCGGGCGAGGACCTGATGGAAGGTGCCGGCGAGACGGCCACGGGCGTCACGCTGTTCACCGACACGGTGCTGCGCGCGATTCCGTTCCCCGAGACGACGGCGCGCACCTTCGCACCGGCCGGCACGCCGCCGGCCGCACTTGCCGCGCTGCGCGCGGGCGGAACACGCGTCGTCCACGGCCTTGCGGCCGCCGCCGATCCGGCGGCCGAAGCAAAACGCCTGGGCTGCACGCATATCCTTCGCGACGGCAGATCCGTCGCCCTTTAGGGAAGAGAAACATGACCAACGTCACCGTCGTCGGCTCGCAGTGGGGCGATGAAGGCAAGGGCAAGATCGTCGACTGGCTGAGCGAGCGCGCGGAAATCGTCGTGCGCTTCCAGGGCGGCCACAATGCCGGCCACACGCTCGTCATCGACGGCGTCACCTACAAGCTCTCGCTGCTGCCTTCGGGCGTCGTGCGGCCGGGCAAGCTCGGCATCATCGGCAACGGCGTGGTCGTCGATCCGTGGCACCTGCTGAAGGAGATCGCCTCGATCCGCGAGAAGGGCGTGATGGTCAGTCCCGAGAACCTGCGCATCGCCGAGAACGCGGCGCTGATCCTGCCGCTGCATGCCGAGATCGACAAGCTGCGCGAGGAAGCGCGCGGCACGGGCAAGATCGGCACGACGGGCCGCGGCATCGGCCCGGCCTACGAGGACAAGGTCGCGCGCCGCGCCATCCGCCTGTGCGATCTCGCCGATCCGGCGACGCTGAAGGGCAAGCTCGACGAGCTGCTGCGCCACCACGACGCGCTGCGCAAGGGCATGGGCTTCGCGCCGGTCGAACGTGCGCCGCTGGAAAAGGCGCTGGCGGAAATAGCGCCGCAGATCCTTCCCTACGCCGATCCGGTGTGGCCGTTCCTCGACGAGGCCTGCCGCAAGGGCAAGCGCATCCTGTTCGAAGGCGCGCAGGGCGCGCTGCTCGACGTCGACCACGGCACCTATCCGTTCGTCACCTCGTCCAACACGGTTTCCGCGCAGGCGGCGACGGGGTCGGGCGTGGGGCCGCAGAACACCGGCTTCGTGCTGGGCATCACCAAGGCCTACACAACGCGCGTGGGGTCGGGGCCGTTCCCGACGGAGCTGACCGACGACGTGGGCAAGGGGCTGGGCGAGCGCGGGCACGAGTTCGGCACCGTGACCGGCCGGCCGCGCCGCTGCGGCTGGTTCGACGCCGTGCTGGTGCGCCAGACCGTGCGCGTGGGCGGGCTTCGCGGCATCGCGCTCACCAAGCTCGACGTGCTCGACGGCATGGACGAGCTGAAGGTGTGCGTGGCCTACGACATCGAGGGGCGGCGCTTCGACCGCCTGCCGGCCGCCCAGCACCTGCAGGCCAAGGCGAAGCCGATCTTCGAGACGATGCGCGGCTGGAAGGAATCCACGCGCGGCGCGCGCTCGTTCGCCGAGCTGCCGGCGGCGGCGATCAAGTACATTGTGCGCATCGAGGAACTGATCGGCTGCCGCGTGGCGCTGCTCTCCACCAGCCCCGAGCGCAACGACACGATCCTCGTCGAGGATCCGTTCGCGGGCTGAGTCCGCGCCTAGCATTGTAGGTCGTTGACCTGATTGACGTTTTGTCGATCCTTAACGGCGCAAACCTGCGCCGTTAAGGGAAGGCAGACGTCCGTCCATGGTCGAGCCAGCGAACATCGTCGAGCCGGAAGAGAGCGCAGCGTCCGTCGAGCCGCCCGGCACCGTCGTTGCGCTCGGCAACCGTTTCTCGATCTTTCCTTCCACGCCGATCGCGGAGATGTCCTCGGCGACGGTGCGGGCCTATGCCGCGACCGACACGCGCGACCCCGGCCTGCCGCGCGTCGCCCTCGTGTGCGGGCCCGAACTGCCTGCGCGCCTCGAGGGCGCGAAGGCGATGAAGTCGATCGACCGGCCGGGCCTGCTGCGACTCTACGATTTCGGCCTCGTCGACTGGCCGGGCACGACGGGCAAGCGCCTTGCCCTCATCTACGACTTCCCCGAAGGCGGGCCGCTGTGGAACCAGTCGGGTCCGCGCGACGCGTGGACGCCGCCCAAGATCCTCAGCCACATAATCGGCCCGGCTGCGGGCGCTCTCGCTGACATGTTCCTGCGCAACGTGATCCACCGCGCCGTGCGCCCGCAGAACCTGTTCTGGCTCGACCAGGCGCGCACGCGCGTCGTGCTGGGCCCGTGCCTTGCGGTCCCGCCCGGTTACGACCAGCCGGCCGCCTTCGAGACGATCGAAGGGGCGATGGCCGATCCCGAAGCGCGCGGCGAGGGCGTGCGCGCCGACGACATGTTCGCGCTCGGCATGACGGTGATGGCCTTCGCGCAGGGCTCGCTGCCCGGCGGTCTGGATCCGGAAGAGGCGATCTCGCGGCGCATCGAGCGCGGCTCGTTCGATACCTACGCCGACATCCACAAGCTGCCGGCCGTGCTGATGGACGCGATGCGCGGCCTCACCAACGACTGGGAAGGCGATCGCTGGACGGTCGAGATGCTGCGCGGCTGGCTCGACGGCCAGCGCCAGCAGACCACGCACACGGCGCCGCCCCTCTTGCGCACGCCGATCGGCTATCGGTTCGGCGGGCGTGAATACAAGAACGCGCGCGATCTCGCGCACGGCATGGGCAAGCGCTGGGAGACCGCCGCGCGCGAGCTGCGCAACGGCAACATCGCGCTGTGGGCGCGCAACACGCTGGGCGATCTGAAGCTATATGACCGCATCCGGGCGTCCGTCAGTGAGCCGACCGGCGATCCGAACCCGGCCTTCAACGACGCCACGATCGTCTCGCGCGTGTGCATCCTGCTCGATCCGATGGCCCCGATCCGCTTTCGCGGACATTCGATGTCGCTCAGCGGGCTCGGCAGCGCGCTCGCCGTCGCGATGCGCAGGTCCGGCATGGGGCAGCTGTATTTCGATCTCATCCGCGCGCGCTTGCCGGGCCTGTGGGTACACCAGCATCGGCTGGCCGGGGGCAAGAACAGTCCGCCGAACGGCTTCGTCGAACGGCTGTCGAAATGGATCGACGACCCGCAGCCGGGCAACGGCATCGAGCGCTGCCTCTACGAGCTCAACCCCAACCTGCCGTGCTTCTCCGAGATGGCGGCGGGGCACTGGATATCGGAACCCGATCACGTGCTCGAGGCGCTCGAGGCGGCGGCGGGCGTGGATCGCAAGCCGATCGACCGGCACATCGCGGCGTTCCTCGCCGTGCATGCCGGCGCCGATCCCGGCCAGATCAAGGCGCTGATGAATCCGGAGCAGGTGGACGTGCAGGGCGGGCTGTCGATCCTGCGCCTGCTGGCCACACTTCAGGAGAAGTTCGGGCCGCCGTCGGTGCCCAAGCTCACCGCGTGGTGCGCCGGGCTCGTGCGCCAGTTCGTCGACGGCCTCAAGCATCTGCCGCTGCGCCGGTCGCAGATCGGCCAGCTCAACAAGGTTTCGGCAGAGGGGGATCTCAAGCAGCTCCTCGATCTCGTCGACAACGAGAAAATGCGCGAAGTCGACAGGCGGGGCTTCGATGCCGCGCGCGAATCGTACGTGAATGCCGAAGTGGAGATCGTCGAGATCCGGAATGGCAAGGCGGCACGCGCCGAAGCCGCGCGGCGCGACGGAAAGGAGGCTGCGGCGATCGCCGCAGCCTGCATGTCCGGCGTCATCGGAATCTGCTCTCTCGTTTTCAAGCTTCTCTGATGGCCGAGAAACCCAGAGTCGGGAAAGCCCCGAAGCGCAACCCCGTCACGACCGTGACGGCGGCGGCGGGCGTCCTTGCGGTCGTCGCGTGGCTCGCGTGGAACGTGCCGTGGCTCTGGCTGTTCGTCATGGCGGGTCTGCTGCCCATGCTGGCCGCCTACGTCGTCGATCCGAGCAGGGAGAAGAACGACACGATCGCCGTCGGCACGCTCAGCGTCAGCGCCATGCTGCCATTCCTGCTCGACGGACTCACGCGGGCCAGCCAGTCGTCGGGACGCGAAATCCTGGGCAGTCCTCTCGCATGGCTTGCGGTCTATGCGGCGGCGCTGTTCGCCTATGCGCTGTGCTGGGTATTCCCGGTTTCGGTGAATGCGGTTTACGAAGCGCGCGCCGAGGCGCGCTTGCGCCATCTCCTGCGCCATCAGCAGAGCCTCGTCGCCGAATGGGGGGAGAGCGTGCGCGAAGAGTTTCCGGGGGACGGCGGCGCCTAGATGCCAGAGCCTTGATCCGCTAGGTTTTTTAGCCCAGTTAACGGTTTGTGAATCCTTAACAGCGTACAATTATACGCTTTTGTCGGGCCCTCGATTCGGGTGGCCGGGCAACAAGGGAGGGCAACCGTTCGTCAATGGCAGAGCCTGCCAACATCGTCGAGCCGGAAGAGAAAGCCGCGCCTGCCGGGCCGTCGGGCCCTACAGTCGCGCTCGGCAACCGTTTCTCGATCTTTCCTTCCACGCCGATCGCGGAGATGTCCTCGGCGACGGTGCGGGCCTATGCCGCGACCGACACGCGCGACCCCGGCCTGCCGCGCGTCGCCCTCGTGTGCGGGCCCGAACTGCCTGCGCGCCTCGAGGGCGCGAAGGCGATGAAGTCGATCGACCGGCCGGGCCTGCTGCGGCTCTACGATTTCGGCCTCGTCGACTGGCCGGGCACGACGGGCAAGCGCCTTGCCCTCATCTACGACTTCCCCGAAGGCGGGCCGCTGTGGAACCAGTCGGGTCCGCGCGACGCGTGGACGCCGCCCAAGATCATCAGCCATATGCTGAGCCCGCTGGCCGGCGCGTTGTCGGAAATGTTCCTGCGCAACGTGATCCACCGCGCCGTGCGCCCGCAGAACCTGTTCTGGCTCGACCAGGCGCGCACGCGCGTCGTGCTGGGCCCGTGCCTTGCGGCCCCGCCCGGTTACGACCAGCCGGCCGCCTTCGAGACGATCGAAGGGGCGATGGCCGATCCCGAAGCGCGCGGCGAGGGCGTGCGCGCCGACGACATGTTCGCGCTCGGCATGACGGTGATGGCCTTCGCGCAGGGCTCGCTGCCCGGCGGTCTGGATCCGGAAGAGGCGATCTCGCGGCGCATCGAGCGCGGCTCGTTCGATACCTACGCCGACATCCACAAGCTGCCGGCCGTGCTGATGGACGCGATGCGCGGCCTCACCAACGACTGGGAAGGCGATCGCTGGACGGTCGAGATGCTGCGCGGCTGGATCGACGGCAAGCGCCAGCAGACCACGCAGACGGCGCCCCCGCTGCTGCGCGCGGCCAAGGGATTCAAGTTCGGTGGACGCGAATACAAGAACGCGCGCGATCTCGCGCACGGCATGGGCAAGCGCTGGGAGACCGCCGCGCGCGAGCTGCGCAACAGCAATATCGCCTTGTGGGTGCGCAACACGCTGGGCGACCAGAAGCTTCACGACCGCATCCAGGCGGCCGTCAACGAGCCGACCGGCGATCCGAACCCGACCTTCAACGACGCCACGATCGTCTCGCGCGTGTGCATCCTGCTCGATCCGATGGCCCCGATCCGCTTCCGCGGGCTTTCGATCACGCTCGACGGGTTGGGCAACGCGCTTGCCGCCGCGATGCGCAAGCCCGGCATGGGGCCGGTCTATGCCGACCTCGTCCGCGCACGCACGCTGGGCCTTTGGGCGCACCAGCACAAGCTGGCCGGGGGCAAGAACAGTCCGCCCACCGGTTTTGTCGAACGGCTGTCGAAATGGATCGACGACCCGCAGCCGGGCAACGGCATCGAGCGCTGCCTCTACGAACTCAACCCCAACCTGCCGTGCTTCTCCGAGATGGCGGCAGGCCTGTGGGTGTCGGAACCCGATCACGTGCTCGAGGCGCTCGAGGCGGCCGCAGGCTCGAACCGCAAGCCGATCGACCGGCACATCGCGGCGTTCCTCGCCGTGCATGCCGGTGCCGATCCCGGCCAGATCAAGGCGCTGATGAACCCCGAGCAGGTGGACGTGCAGGGCGGGCTGTCGATCCTGCGCCTGCTGGCCGATCTCCAGGAGAAGTTCGGGCCGCCGTCGGTGCCCAAGCTCACCGCGTGGTGCGCCGGGCTCGTGCGCCAGTTCGTCGACGGCCTCAAGCATCTGCCGCTGCGCCAGTCGCAGATCGGCCAGCTCAACAAGGTCTCGGAAGAGGGCGATCTCAAGCAGCTCCTCGATCTCGTCGACAACGAGAAAATGCGCGAAGTCGACAGCTGGGGCTTCGATGCCGCGCGCGAAGCCTATTCCGCGGCCGAGATCGAGATCGTCGAACTGCGCAACGGCGCCAAGGCGCGGACAGCCTTCGCGATGAAGACCGGCAAGGAAACGGCCGCCCTCACGGCCGCGAGCCTGTCGGGCGTCGTGGGCATCGGTTCGCTGCTGCTGAGGCTCTTCTGATGGCGAAGAAGCCCAAACCCAGAAAATCCGACCGCAGCCCGATGACGCTCGCCACCGCCGGCGTGGGCGTTCTCGCCGTGCTCGCGTGGCTGGGCTGGAGCGTGCCGTGGCTGTGCCTGTTCGTCGTCGCGGGCTTCCTTCCCACGCTCGCCGCCTTCGTCACCGACCCTTCGCGCGAGAAGCACGACGCCATCGCCGTGGGCACGCTCAGCGCGGGCGCCATGCTGCCCTTCCTGCTCGACGGCCTCGCGCACGCCGGACGTACCGGCGGGCGCGACATCCTCGGCAATCCGTTCGCATGGTTCTCGGTCTACGCGGCGGCGGTGTTCGCCTACGCGCTGTGCTGGCTGTTCCCGATCGTCATGAACAGCATCTATGAAAGCCGCGCCGAAGCGCGCCTGCGCCAGCTCCAGCGCCGCCAGCAGAACCTGATCGCCGAATGGGGCGACGGCGTGCGCGAGGAACCGATCACCCCGGCTTCCTGAGTTTAGCCGCCGCCGCCTGCGTCGCGGCATCCGCACGCACGGCCTGCTGCAGCTTCTCGAAGGCGCGCGTCTCGATCTGGCGCACGCGCTCGCGGCTGATGTCGAACTTCCTGGCGAGGTCTTCCAGGCGGTCGGGATCGTCCTTCAGGCGCCGGGCCACGAGGATCGCGCGCTCGCGCGCGTTGAGCTTGCCCAGCGCCTTCTCCAGCATCTTGCGGCGGCGGGTGGATTCCTCCTCGTCGGCGAGCTTGGATTCCTGGCTGGCGCTTTCGTCGACCAGCCAGTCCTGCCACTGGCCGCCTTCCTCGCCGTCGTTGCGCATCGGCGCGTTCAGCGACTGGTCGGGGCCGGCGAGGCGCCGGTCCATCTGCACCACTTCCTGCTCGCTGACGCCGAGATCGGTCGCGATCTTCGTGACCGCTTCGGCCGGCAGGTCGCCAGCGTCGATCTGCTTCATCTGGCCCTTGAGGCGGCGCAGGTTGAAGAACAGCTTCTTCTGCGCGGCCGTCGTGCCGATCTTCACCAGCGACCAGGCATGCAGGATGTACTCCTGGATCGAGGCGCGGATCCACCACATCGCATAGGTGGCGAGGCGGAAGCCGCGCTCGGGCTCGAAGCGGCGTACGGCCTGCATCATGCCCACGTTGCCTTCCGAGATGAGGTCGGCGATCGGCAGGCCGTAGCCGCGATAGCCCATCGCGATCTTGGCGACCAGCCGCAGATGCGACGTGACGAGGCGGTGGGCGGCCTCCTTGTCGGCCCGGTCGCGCCATGCCTTGGCGAGGATGTACTCCTCGTCGGGGGCGAGCATTGGGAACTGGCGGATCTCGTGCAGGTAGCGGCGCAGGTTTCCCTCGCCGCTCGGGACGGGCAGATGCGTGCCGGTCTTGGGCTTCTCCTCGCTCATCGGCGCACCGCCGCGGCGGCGAGATCGGCGCGCAACGCCTCCAGATCGGGCGCGAAGGGCCGCTCGAAGCGCAGCCGTTTTCCGGTTTCCGGATGCGTGAAGCCGAGCACGAACGCGTCGAGCGCCTGGCGCGGGAATGCGGCGAGCACCGTGTCGATCGCGTCGGCCGCGCGTCGCGGCTTGCGGCCATAGGTCGCGTCGCCGACGAGCGGGCAGCCCAGCGCGCTCATATGCACGCGGATCTGATGCGTGCGCCCGGTCGCGAGCCGGCATTCGACGAGGGCCGCCTTGTCCGCGAAGCGCTGGAGCGTGCGGTAATGCGTGAGCGCCGTCTTCCCGCCGCCGCGCACGACGGCCATCTTCTTGCGGTTCTTGGGATCGCGGCCGATGTTGCCTTCGATGTCGCCTTCGGCCGGGCGCGGCACGCCGCGAACGACCGCGGCATAGAGTCGTTCCACGTCGTGGCGCGCGAACTGTTCGGCGAGGTGGCGGTGCGTGCGATCGTTCTTCGCCGCGACCATCAGGCCGCTGGTGTCCTTGTCGAGCCGGTGGACGATGCCCGGCCGCTCGACCCCGCCGATGCCCGACAGCGAGCCGCGGCAATGCGCCAGAAGCGCGTTCACCAGCGTGCCTTCGGCATTGCCGGGGGCGGGGTGGACGACGAGGCCGGCCGGCTTGTCGACGACGATCAGGCTCTCGTCCTCGTGGACGATCGCAAGCGCGATGTCCTGCGCCGCCTGATGCGCCGGGCGGGCGGCGGGCAGGTTCACGTGCAGCGGTTCGCCCGCTTTGACCTTGCGCGACGGCTCCGTTATCGTCGCGCCCGCGACACGAACCTGGCCTTCTTCGATCAGCGCCTTGAGGCGGCTGCGCGAAAGTCCGGCCGGATGCAGTGCCGCCAGCGCGCGGTCGAGCCGTTCGCCCGCAAGCTCGGGCGGCACGTGCGTCTCGAAACTCTCGGAGCCGGACATCATGCCGAACTTGGTACCCGACATGCGCGCCCAAATCCATCCATGCGTGCGCTGAAGGCCGTCGTAATCTCGCTGGGCGTGCTGTGCCTGGGCGCTTTCGGGGTGCTGGTCTATCTCGTGGCCGCCAAAACGGGTGCCCGCGTCGAGAAAGCGCCCGCGTCCGCGGCTTCCGCGGGGGAAACGACGCGCTGGGGCGACCTCGATCTCGGCATGCCGCGCGGCAGCCGCATCGTGACCCTGCAGGGCGCGGGCGAGACGCTTGCCATCCATCTTCGCATGCCCGACGGGGCCGAGCGCGTGGTCGTCGTCGATCCGCGCGCAGGTGCCGTGATCGGGCGCATCTCGCCGGGGGAACAATGAATTTCGCGTCCGACAACACCGCACCCATGCACCCGAAGATCCTCGAGGCGCTGACCCGCGCCAACGAGGGTACGGCGATGCCTTACGGCAACGATCCGCTCGCCGCGCGCGTGGGCGAGAAGCTGTCCCAGCTGTTCGAGCGCGAATGCGCGGTATTCCTCGTCTCGACCGGGACGGCCGCCAACGCGCTGTCGCTGGCGGCTGCGTGCCCGCCGTGGGGCGCCGTCTATTGTCATCCGGATTCCCACATCGACGACGACGAATGCGGCGCGCCGGAGTTCTATACCGGCGGCGCCAAGCTCGTCGGCGTCGAGGGCGCGCACGGCAAGCTCGCAGCATCCGATCTCGATGCCGCGCTTGCCGGTGCCGGAAAGGGCGTCGTCCATCATGTGCAGGCTTCCGTCCTGTCGCTGACCAACGCGACCGAGGCGGGGACGGCCTATACGCCTGCGGAAACGAAGGCATTGGTCGACGTGGCGCACCGGCACGGCCTCAAGGTCCATGTCGATGGTGCTCGCTTCGCCAACGCGCTCGCGCATCTCGGCTGCAGTGCGGCCGACGCGAGCTGGCGCGCGGGCGTGGACATCCTGTCGTTCGGCGCCACGAAGAACGGCTGCATGGCGGCTGAAGCGATCGTCGTGTTCGATGCGGCCCTTGCCGAGACGCTGGCCTTCCGGCGCAAGCGCGCGGGACATCTCTTCTCGAAGATGCGCTATATCGCCGCCCAGATGGACGCCTATCTCGAAGGCGGGCTGTGGCTGGAACTCGCCCGCCACGCCAACGCGATGGCCACCCGCCTCGCGAAGGGCCTGCAGGCGCTGCCCGGTGCGCGCCTTGTCCATGCGGTCGAGGCCAACGAGATCTTCATCGAACTTCCCGAGAAGGCGATCGCCGCCGTCGAGGCGGCCGGCTACAAGGCCTATCGCTGGAATGGCCCCGGAACGCAGCTCCTGCGCCTCGTCTGCGCGTGGTCCACAAAGCCAGGCGACATCGACGGATTCGTCGAAAAGGCGCGTTCCGCGCTCGCTTGATTCGGCCCTCCCGATAGGCTAAACCCTCCGCTCGTCGAAGCGGGTCCCCATCGTCTAGAGGCCCAGGACGGCACCCTCTCACGGTGCAGACCGGGGTTCGAATCCCCGTGGGGACGCCACTCGCTTTCGATGCCTGGCCAATCTCTTTTTCCCGACATCGTCACGCCGCGACTGCGGCTGTGCCTGATGCAGCCCGCGGTGCTCGCCGCGGTGCTCGCTGGCGATCTGGAACAGGGTGGCCGCCTGCTGGGTGCGACGATCCCGGCCGAGCTCCTGTCCGCCCCGACGGCGCTACGTTTTGCCGAAGCCGCGCTCGCGGCGGACCCGCTGTACGCCCCATGGTCGGCACGCGCATTGATCCTAGCTGACGGCGCCATGGCCGGTCTGGTGCGCTTCCACAGCCGCCCCGATCCCGAATATCTGCGCGCTCTCGCGCCGGGGAGCGTGGAGATCGGCTATCGGGTCTTCGCGGCCTATCGACGGAGTGGCTACGCGATCGAGGCCGTTCGTGCGGCGATGGCATGGGCCGGGACGGCCGGCATCCACCGGTTCGTTGCGTCCATCGCGCCCGCCAATGTGGCATCCCTGCAATTGGTCGAGCGGCTCGGCTTCGTCCGGATCGGCGAACAGATCGACGAGGCCGACGGCGTCGAGCACCTGTTCCTTCTCGAGGCCGCGCCCTAGCGCCCCGGCCCCTTTCATCGGGCAGAGCATTTGGCCCTTTGATCACCGCCGATGGTGCGATATCTGATCGCATACTGGGAGAACTGCTCCGCTACGATTCATCTGACTAGGGTGGACGAATGGCGCAAAGAACGCTGAAACAGCGCGTGCACGGGGGCGACTACGTCCCCGGGACGATGATTTTCGAGTTCTTCTCGCCGGGAATGGCGCGGATCGCGGAAGAGGCCGGCTGCGAATTCCTGATGTACGACATGGAGCATTCCGGCCTTTCGATCGAGACACTGAAGCAGATGCATGCGTCGGCGCGTGGCCTCTCCATCGCGCCCATGGTCCGCGTGCCGCGCGGCGAATACCACTTTCTCGCGCGTGCGCTGGATGTCGGCATGCACGGCGTGATGATCCCGATGGTCGAGAGCGCGGAACAGGCGCGTGCGATCGCGGAAGCGACGCACTATCCGCCGACCGGCCGGCGGGGTGCGGGTTTCGGTTTCGCCCACGACAACTATACGGCCGGCGACATCGGCGCGAAGATGAAGGCGCTCGACGCCCGGAACCTCGTCATCGCGCAGATCGAGACGGAGCGTGGTCTCGCGGCCGTCGAGGAGATCGCGGCGGTCGACGGAATCGACGTGCTTTGGCTCGGCCATTTCGACCTCACGAACTTCCTCGGCATTCCCGCGCAGTTCGATAACAAGCTCTATCTCGATGCGGTTGCGCGCATCGCCGCGGTCGCGCGCAGCCACGGCAAGGGGCTCGGCATCCTGACGAGTGACGCCGCCGCGACCAAGCGCTACCGGGATCTCGGCTTCAACATGATCGCAGCCGGGACCGACCCCACCATCCTGATCGGCGGAATCCGCTCGATCCTTTCACCGTTGGGAAGCAAACAATGACGTTCAAGGTCGGCATTTCCCGGGACATCCTCGATTCGAAAGGCGAGCCGAGCTTCGGCCGCGCCGCACTCTCGGTACTGGACGGCAATCCGCAGCTGGACTGGGAGTATTTCCCGGAGCGGTTCACCGAGCTGACACCGGACATCGCAAGCAAGTACGACGGCATCTATGTCAGTTCGCCCAAGGTGACGCGCGCTTCCCTGTCGCGACCCGACCGGCGCCTCAGGATCATCGCCCGGCACGGCGTGGGCTACGACTCGGTCGACATTCCCGCGGCCATCGATTTCGGCGTGATCGTGACCAATACGCCGCTGGCCATTCGCCGACCCATGGCGGTGGCGGCCCTCACGCTGATCTTCGCGCTCGCCTCGCGTCTCGTCGTCAAGGACAGGCTCGTGCGCGAGGATCGCTGGTTCGAGCGCACGAACCACATGGGGCTCGGATTCACGACCCGCACGCTGGGCCTCATCGGTGCCGGCGGCATCGGCCAAGAGATCATGGGGCTTGCGAAGCCGTTCTTCGGCAGGATGATCGTCGCCGATCCCTATGGCGATTCGGCGCGGGTCAAGTCGCTCGGCGCGTCTCTCCTCCCTCTCGAAAGCGTGATGGCGCAGAGCGACTTCGTCGTCTGCTGCTGCCTGCTCACGGACGAGACGCGGCATATCGTCAATGCGGCGCAGCTCGCCCGGATGAATCCGTCGGCTTTTCTGGTCAATGTCGCGCGCGGCCCCGTCGTCGACGAGACCGCGCTGATTGCGGCACTCCGTTCGGGCCAGATCGCCGGCGCCGGGCTCGACGTGTTCGAGAAGGAGCCGATCGGCAGCGACAATCCGCTGAAGACGATGGACAACGTGCTCCTCGCGCCGCATTCGCTCGGCTGGACGGACGAATGCTTCCACGACATCGCGTCGACCGGCCTGCAGAGTCTCGTCGATTTCTCGCTCGGCCGACGGCCGGTACACATCGTCAATCCCGAGGCGCTTGCGACTGCCCGGTGACTTCCCGCATCTCGTTCAGGCGCGATTGTCCCGCCAGCGGTAATACATGACCGAGGGTGCCAGGAACCACGGATTGCCGGTGTAGAAGGGAAGCGTGGGGAAGGTCACGCCGTCGAGCCCGGTCTCGCCGGACTTGAGTCCGAGGACCTTCTGGCCGACGCGCATGCCCAGATAGCTCGCCATGCCCACGCCGGAGCCGCAATAGCCCATCGCATAGTGCATGCCGTCATGCGTGCCGGTGTGCGCGAGCTCGTCGAACGTGTAGGCGACGAGGCCGCACCAGGAATGGCTGATGCGTATCCCGGCAAGTTCGGGGAAGAGCCGGACCATCTCCGCATGGAGCTTCGGCCCGCTGACGCGCGGATCGGTCTCGCTGTGCGAGACGCGCCCGCCGAAGAGGATGCGCTTCCCGTCCGGCGAGGCGCGGTAGTAGTAGACGACCTTGCGCGTGTCGCTGACGATGCGGTCCTTCGGCATCACGCGCGCCATCGTTTCGGCCGGGATCTCTTCGGTCGCGATGATATAGCTGCCGATCGGGATCACGCGCCGTTGCAGCCACGGTGTCAGCTTGCCGGTATAGCCGTTCGTCGCGACGACGACTTCGCGCGCCCGGCACGGGCCGCGTGGCGTGGAAACCGTGAATCCGTCACCGTCGCGCACGACGGAAATCGCTGGCGTGCGCGGAAGAATCGTGACCCCGGCCGCCTGCACGCAGGCGAGAAGGCCCGCGTGATAGCGCGCCGGATCGACGGACGCATGCGCGGTGAGAACGACGCCGCCGTGATAGGCGTCGGTGCCGAGTTCGCGGCGCTGTTCGGCCCGCGGGACGACCTCGTACGGAGCTTCGAATCCCTTAGCCTGATTCGCCATCTGTCGCGCAAGCGATTCATACTGTGCGGCGTTGTGCGCCGCGTGGAAGCGGCCCGCGATGCGGAAGTCGCAATCGATGCCTTCGCTGCGCACGAAATCGCCGATCCAGGCGAGCGAGTTGCGCCCGTCGCGCAGGATCCGTCTGGCCGTTTCGGGGCCGTGCCGACGCACGAGTTCTGCATGACCGGGCTTGACGCTGGTCGAGATCTGTCCGCCGTTGCGCGTGCTGCAGCCCCAACCGGCGTCTTCGGCATCGAGCACGACCGTGTGACGGCCGGCGCGCGCCGTCTGCAGTGCGGCATGCAGGCCCGTGTAGCCAGAACCGATCACGAGCACGTCGGCCTTCGCGGGCAACGGGATCTGGGGAATTGCCGGGCGCGGCACGCGCTCCCACCAGTAAGGCGTGGTGACGAAATCATCGGTGAAGAGGCCGGAGTTCATCGATCGAGGTTCCTTCCAAGCACGAGATCGGCTCCCTTTTCGGCAACCATGATCGTCGGCGCATTCGTGTTTCCGGAGGTGACTGTCGGGAAGACCGATGCGTCGATCACGCGCAGCCGGTCGATCCCGTAGACGCGCAGGGCAGCATCGACGACGTTCGCCTTTGGATCCGGCCCCATCCGGCATGTGCTGACCGGGTGGAAGACGGTCGAGCTGCGCTGGCGGATGTCGGCGAGGTGCTCTGCGTCGGTGCGGATACCGGGGCCGGGAAGCAACTCGGCTTCGATCACGGCAGCCAGCGACGGCGCGGCCGCGAGGCGGCGCAGGAGATGCGCGCCTTCGATCATCTCGCGCGTGTCGTGCTCGGTCGACAGCGCGTTGGGGAAGATGGCCGGGGCTGCTGCCGGATCATCGGACGCGATTTCGATGTGGCCGCGGCTCGTCGGGCGGCAGGGCTGCGCGCTCAACAGGAAGCCGGGGAACGGGTCGGGCCGCATCAGCGGGCGCGTACCCGGCGGCGTGCGCGTATAGCTGAGCGGCGAGAAATAGAGCTGCATGTTGGGCCGATCGAGCGACGGGCGGGATCGCACGAAGCCGCCACCCTGATTGACGCTGAGCGCCAGCGGCCCCTTGCGGAACAGCACATAGCGCAGGGCCGCTTCGATCTTGCCGGCCCAGGAGCCCAGCTGCTGGTTCAGCGTCGGCACGCGCGCGCGGTACAGATGGTCGATGCATAGATGGTCCTGCAGATTCCGCCCGACGGCCGGGCTGTCGAGCAGGAAGGGGACATTGTGCGATTTCAGCAGTGCGCCGGGGCCGATACCCGAAAGCTGGAGCAGCTTGGGCGAATTGATGCTGCCGGCGGCGAGCAGGATCTCGCGTCGAGCATGCGCGGTGCGAAGGGCGTGGCCCTTCATGTAATCGACACCGACCGCGCGCCGTCCGTCGAAGCGGATGCGTGCGGCCAGCGCATGCGTCTCCACCGAAAGATTGGGGCGGCGCATCGCCGGATGCAGATAGGCACGCGCCGTCGATAGGCGCCGCCCGCCGCGCGTCGCGATCCGATAGATCCCCACACCTTCCGGATTGCCGGAATTGAAATCCGGATTGAACGCGAAGCCCGCCTCGCGTCCGGCGGCGAGAAACGACCGGCAGAGAGGGTGAACGTCGTTGGCGACATCGTTGCCCGCGACATAGCATTCGGCGCGCTCGAAATAGGGCCAGATGTCGGCGGCGGACCATCCGGCATTGCCTTCATCGGCCCAATCGTCGAAATCCCGGCGGTGGCCGCGCACATGGACCATCGCGTTGATGGAGCCCGAGCCGCCGAGCACCTTGCCGCGCGGCCAGTAGCCGCGCCGGCCGCCGAGTTCGGGATCGGGCTCGGTGCGGAACATCCAGTTCACGTCCGGATTGAAGAACGACATCCCGTAGCCGATCGGCATCTGGATCGGCAGGCGGAGATCGCTGCCGCCGGCCTCGAGGAGAAGCACGCTTGCGCGGCCGTCCTCGGAGAGGCGGTTCGCGAGAACGCAGCCCGCCGTGCCCGCGCCCACGACGATATAGTCGACCTCGATCATGGGCGGAGCGTCCCACCGGATTGGTCCGGCGGCGAGGTCCAATCTGGAGAAACTTTCATACCACTCGGCGCCGCGCGCCGCGCGCGAGCGTCTCGAGGGCGGGTGCGAGCTTCGCGATCCCTTCCTTGATCTCGCGCGGGCCGACGGCGCCGAAGCCGAGCACGAGGCCGTTGTCCCGCGTGGGCGAAATCGAGAAGCGCGCGACGGGCGAGACGATCACACCTTTCTCGATGGCCGCATCCGTCGCAGCACGTTCGGATATCCCCTTGGGTAGGCGGCCGATCGTGTGCAGGCCGCTTTCGGCCGGCACGATGTCGAGCAGGCCGCCGAGAACGCGCGCCGACTCCTCGCACAGGGCCGCGTGCCGTTCCGCATAGACGCGGCGCATCCGCCGGATGTGCGTCGCGAAATAGCCTTCCTGGATGAAGTCGGCAACGATCGCCTGCACGCTGGTTGGCACGCCCTGGATGAAGGAAGCGGAGATGCGTTCGAACGTCTCGACGAGCGCGTGCGGCACCAGCATGAAGCCGAGCCGCAATGCCGGAAACAGCGACTTGCTGAACGTGCCGACATAGATGACGAGGCCGGTCTGGTCGACGCTTTTCAGCGTGGGCAATGGGCGGCGCCCGAACGAGAACTCGCCGTCATAGTCGTCCTCGATGATCCAAGCGCCCGCCTGCCCGGCCGCGCGCAGCAGCGCGAAGCGGCGTTCCAGGCTCATGACGTGGCCGAGCGGCTGCTGGTGCGACGGCGTGACGAAAGCAAGGCGGAATTTCGCGCTCTGCCGCAACCCTTCGTCGACGCGCAGTCCGTCGCGGTCGACCGGAACGGGAACCAGATCGGCGCCGCACGCGACAAGCCCGTTGCGCGCGCCGATTGCGCCGGGGTTCTCGAACCACACCTTGTCGCCGGGATTCAGCAGGGCGGCACCGATCTGGTAGAAGGCTTGCTGCGCACCGCCGACGACGAAGATCTGTTCCTTGACGCACGAGATGCCGCGATTGCCGCGCAGATGCGTGGCGATCGCCTCGCGCAGGCGCGGATGGCCGTAGGGCTCGCCATAGCCCATCACGTCGTCGCGCGCGCCGCGCCAGTGCTTGGCCGCTACGCGCGCCCATTGCGCCATGGGGAACGCGTCATAGGCGGGCAGGGCGGTGACGAAAGCGCGCGGGCGATGCGGCAGGCGTTCGCGGCGCGAGAAATGCGCGAAAGCCCAGCCCATTGCGCGGGAGATCTGGGGCTGCTTCTGCTGGACCGGTGCCTTGCCGGTCCGCGGCGGCGGTTGCGGACGTTCGGTGCGCAGGGCATCGCTGACGAAGCTGCCCGAGCCGACCCGCGAGACGATCAGGCCTTCGGCAAGCAGACGTTCGAATGCCTCGATCACGGTCGTGCGCGAGATGCCGAGGTCGCGCGCCAACGTGCGCGAGGCGGGAAGGCGTGCGCCCGTGGCGATGCCACCCGACAGCATCATCTCGCGCAGGCCCATATAGAGCTGCGTGCCGATCGGACGCGACGACGCGGGATCGATCTGGATCCCCAGAAGCAATGCACCGCCCGCCCGCTTGACCATCGTTTCGTGCTCCGACGCCCGTACCCGTTCCAGAATGGTATCATAGAATATCCGGATTGGACCTACGATGACGGCCATTGAGCGCGGATGATCCGGTACATCGTCACTCCGGACGCGGCGCGTCATGAAAATCCGCAAGATCGAGACCTTCTGCACCGAGTTCGTCGGGTTCGTGCGCGTCACGGCCGAGGACGGGCTTCAGGGATGGGGGCAGGTCTCCACGTACAACGCCGATATCACATCGACGATCGTGCATCGGCAGGTGGCTCCTTGGGCACTCGGCCGCGATGTGGCCGACATCGCCGGGGTCATCGACCTGATCCCCGAGCGCGAGCACAAGTTTCCCGGCAGCTATCTGTGCCGCGCGATGACCGGTCTCGACACGGCGCTCTGGGACCTCGCGGGCAAGCGCGCGGGCAAGAGCGTGTGCCAGCTGATCGGCGGAACGCCAGGCAAGCTGCGCGCCTATGCGTCTTCGATGCGGCGCGACATCAAGCCCAGGGACGAGGCCGAACGTTTCCTGCGCCTGCGTGACCGCCACGGGTTCGATGCGTTCAAATTCCGCGTCGGCGCCGAGTACGGCCACGACATCGACGAATGGCCGGGCCGGACCGAGGAAATCGTGCCGACGGTGCGCAAGGCGCTTGGCGACAAGGCGACCCTGCTCGTCGACGCCAACAGCGCCTTCTCGCCCAAGCGCGCGATCGAGGTCGGCCGCATGCTGGAGGCGAACGGGGTCGTCCACTACGAGGAACCATGCCCTTATTGGGAACTCGAGCAGACGAAGGAAGTCCGCGAAGCGCTTTCGCTCGACGTCACCGGCGGCGAGCAGGATTGCTACATCCCGATCTGGCGCCACATGATCGAGATGGGTGCCGTCGATATCGTCCAGCCCGATATCTGCTATCTCGGCGGCATGGTGCGCACGTTGCGCGTCGCGGCTATGGCGGCCGCGGCGGGGCTTCCCTGTACGCCGCACAGCGCCAATCTCTCGCTGGTCACGCTGTTCACGATGCATCTGCTGCGCGCGATTCCCAATGCGGGACCGTACCTCGAGTTCTCGATCGAGGGGCGGGACTATTACCCTTGGCAGGAAGGGCTCTATCGCAAGTCGCCCTACGACGTGGTCGACGGGCAGGTGAGCGTCACGGGCGAGCCCGGCTGGGGTGTCGAGATCGATCCCGTCTGGCTCGAGCGCTCCATCTATCGGGCGAGTGAGGCGGCGGCGTGATGCCGGCTGGCTTCGCCGAACTGACGGCCGAAGCACTGGCGACAGGCACGCTAGCCGGCCTGCCGGACCGGCTTGTGATCGACGGCACGACGGTGCCGGCCGTTTCGGGGCGGACGCTGGATGTCTTCGATCCGGGAACGGGACGGGTCTTCACGCAGGTGGCGGCCGGCGACGCGACCGACATCGATCGTGCCGTCGATGCCGCGCGCAGGGCATTGAAGGGCCCGTGGGGGCGTCTGGCGCCGGCCGAGCGCGGGCGCATCCTGTCGCGCGCCGCCGCGCTGATCCGCGCCGAGGCCGAGCGGCTCGCGGTGGTCGAGACGCTCGATTCCGGCAAGCGACTCGCCGAAGCCAAGGGCGACGTCGCCGGTGCCGCGCGCGCCTTCGAGTACTACGCCGGCGCGTGCGACAAGCTCCACGGCGACAGTATCCCGCTCGGGCCGGACTATCTCGCCTACACGGTGAACGAGCCTGTCGGCGTGGCCGCGCAGATCGTGCCGTGGAACTATCCGATTTCCACGCTCGCGCGCGGACTTGCACCCGCACTCGCCGCCGGATGCGCCGTCGTCGCCAAGCCTGCCGAGCAGACGCCGCTGACGGCCCTGATGCTGGCCGACATCCTGCTGCGCGCCGGCCTTCCGGCGGGCGCTTGCAACGTCGTGACGGGAACGGGTGCGCAAGCCGGCGCGCCGCTCGTGGCGCATCCCGGCGTCGATCACATCACCTTCACGGGCTCGGTCGCGACCGGGATCGGCGTGATGAAGGCGGCGGCACCCAATGTCACGCGCCTCGTGCTCGAACTTGGCGGCAAGTCGCCGGTCATCGTGCTGGCCGATGCGGACCTCGACGCCGCGGTCGAGGGCGTGCTCGGCGCCATCTTCGAGAATGCCGGCCAGATCTGCTCGGCCGGATCGCGCCTGATCGTCGAGCATCGCATCCATGCGGCGTTCGTCGCGCGTGTCGCTGCCCGGGCGCGCGCCCTCAAGATCGGTCACGGTCTCCGGGCATGCGACATGGGGCCAGTGAACTCGCCGCTGCAGCTCGAGCGGATCGCAGGCTTCGTCGATCGTGCGAAAGCGTGCGGCGCGAAGGTGGCGTGCGGCGGCTCGCGCGATGTCGATCCGGAATCCGGCCGGGGCTGGTTCTTCCAGCCCACGATCCTCGACAATCTCGCGCCGGACGACGAGGCGGTGACGTCGGAAATTTTCGGGCCGGTGTTGGCCGTCCAGGTCGCCGACGACGCTGCGCATGCGGTCGCGCTGGCCAACGGGACCGCATTCGCGCTCGTTGCCGGCATCTATACCAAGGACTTCTCGACCGCCCATCGTCTTGCGCGCGGGATCGATGCCGGGCAGGTCTACATCAACGAGTACTTCGCCGGCGGGATCGAGACACCGTTCGGCGGCAACCGGAAATCGGGCTTCGGCCGGGAGAAAGGCCTCGAGGCCCTGCGCAGCTACTGCAAGCTCAAGAGCGTGACGGCGCGCCTGTAAATGGTATTGCCGGCAGTTCTAAATGGCCCTGTTCCACCGACCAAAATAACGCCGACACTCGTCAACGCATCAAAAGGAGGCCCGCAATGAACAAGAAGCCAAGATCCCTTTCGATCCTCGCCGCCGCCCTCGTTGGAACCGCGCTGACATTCGCGGCGCAAGGCGCGTCCGCCCAGACGATCACCGTCGTCTCCTTCGGTGGCTCCTATCAGGACGGCCAGAGCAAGGCCCTGTTCCAGCCGGCCGCCAAGGCGCTCGGCATCACGGTCAAGGAAGAGACCTATACCGGTATCGCCGACCTGCGCCTGAAGGTGCGGGCGAACGCCGTGACGTGGGACATCGTCGCCAGCGGCTCGGGCAGCGCGGCACGTGCAGGCGCCGAAGGAATCCTCGAGAAGCTCGACTACAAGGTCATCGACACGAAGGACTTTCTGCCGAACCTCGCGGGCGAATATTGTGTGGGCGGCGACGTGTTCTCCACGGTTCTCGCCTGGAACACGAAGACCTACGGCGCCAACGGTCCGCAGAGCTGGGCCGATTTCTGGGACGTGAAGAAGTTCCCGGGTAAGCGGTCGTACCGCAAGGGTGTGGCGGGCGCGCTCGAACCGGCCCTGATGGCCGACGGCGTTGCGCCGGCAGACGTCTACAAGGTGCTCGGCGCCCCTGGCGGCATCGAACGCGCGATCAAGAAGATCAAGGAACTCAAGCCGCATGTCGCGGTGTGGTGGTCGTCCGGTGCGCAGCACGCCCAACTGATGAAGGACGGCGAAGTCGACATGATCACCGGCTGGAACGGCCGCTTCGACGTGGTCGCCAAGGACGGTGCGCAGGTCGCCTACACGTTCAACCAGGCGCTGCTCGATTACGACTGCTTCGCCATCGCCAAGGGCGCGCCGAACAAGGATCTCGCCATGAAGTTCCTGGCCGAGATCAGCAAGCCGCAGTACCAAGCCGAGTTCACGAAATACATCACCTATGGCCCGACCAACAAGAAGGCCTATGACCTCGGCGCGATCGACGCAGCCTACGCCAAGAAGCTGCCGTCGCATCCGGACAATGCGGCCAAGCAGGTCACGATCGACCTCGACTGGTACATCAAGTACGAAGCGCAGGCCGCCGCGGCCTACGAGAACATGCTGACCGAATAGCCGGCAAAGGCGGAAAGCGGGATGTTTCGGTATCCCGCTTTCCGACCTCCCCGGGCGCCGGATAGAGTGTGAACATGGCTCGCGAAGCGGCACTCCCCATCGCCATCCGGCAGCTGACCAAGAGCTACGGAAAACTGCGCGTTCTCGACGCTGTCGATCTCGATGTCCGCAGCGGCGAGTTCCTGACGCTTCTCGGGCCGTCCGGGTCCGGCAAGACCACACTCCTGATGATGCTCGCCGGGTTTGTCCGGCCCGATCACGGCAGCCTCAGGTTCGGCGAGCGCGAGGTCGTGCGCCTCGCCCCCCACAAGCGCGACGTGGGCATGGTTTTCCAGAATTACGCATTGTTCCCGCACATGGATGTCGCGGCGAACATCGCTTTCCCGCTGAAACTGCGCGGCGTGGGCCGCGAGGAATCCGGCCGGCGCGTCGCGCAGGCCCTCGAACTCGTCAAGCTCGGCGGCTACGGCGCGCGGCGCATCGATCAGCTTTCCGGCGGCCAGCGCCAGCGCATCGCGCTCGCCCGCGCGATCGTGTTCGAGCCGCGCATCCTGCTGATGGACGAGCCGCTGTCGGCGCTCGACAAGCAGCTGCGCGAGCATATGCAGATCGAGCTTCGCCAGCTGCACGAGCGGCTCGGCATGACAACCGTGTATGTCACGCACGACCAGCGCGAGGCGCTGACGATGTCGGACCGCATCGCGGTGATCGACCAGGGGCGCATCATGCAGCTTGCGGCGCCGCGCGAACTCTACGAACGGCCGGCGAACCGCTTCGTCGCCGAATTCATCGGCGAGTCGACCTTCGTGCCGGTCGAGCTTTCCGGTGGCGAATGCCGTCTCGGCGGCACCAAGCTGCGGCTCGGCGCGCCCGAGGCCGGAAGCGGCCGCCGCCTACTGATGATCCGGCCGGAACGCCTGACGATCCTCGGCGACGGCCCGACTGGCGACATGAACGTGCTGCCCGCGACGGTCGAGACGGTCATCTATCAGGGCGACAGCATCCTGCTCCACGCGGCCATCGGCGACGGCACGCGCGTCGCGGTTCGCGGCGTGGCGCTGGGCCCGATGCCCGCGACGGGTGACGCGATCCGGCTTGGCCTTCAGCCGTCCGATACGTATCTCCTTGCGGACGGCGAGCCGGCGCCGTGAACACGGCGACCCCGAACGCCGTCGGCCTGCGCCGGGACGCGTTCCTCGAACGGCTGGCGCTGTTCGGGCTCGGCGGGCCGGCGGTTCTGCTAGTCGTGATCACGATGGTCGTTCCGGTGGGCTGGCTCTTCTGGCTCTCGTTTCTCGACGATTCCGGCGCGCTTAGCCTTGAGCATTATCGCCGCCTCATCGAGCAGCCATCCTACGGCCGGACGTTCCGCACGACGTTCGAAATCAGCCTGCTGACGACTGCCATCTGCGTGGCGCTTGGTTATCCGCTGGCCTACGTGCTGTCGCAGCTTCCGCGCCGCGCGGCCAATTTGTGCATGATCGCGGTGATGCTGCCCTTCTGGACGTCGCTGCTGGTGCGCACCTATGCGTGGCTCGTACTTCTGCAGCGGCGCGGCATCGTCAATACCTGGGGGATGAAGCTCGGCCTGTGGGACGAACCGCTGACGTTGGTGAACAACCTCAACGGCACGCTGATCGGCATGGTCCACATCATGCTGCCGTTTCTCGTGCTGCCGGTCTACGGATCGATGCGCGCGATCGACCGGGACTTCCTGAAGGCCGCCGCGAATCTCGGCGCCGGCCCGGTGCGCGCCTTCTGGCAGGTGTTCCTGCCGCTGTCTCTGCCGGGGCTCGTCGCGGGCGTTCTCATCGTCTTCATCCTCTGCCTCGGCTTCTACATCACGCCGGCGGTGCTCGGCGGCGGCAAGGTGACGATGGTCGCCAACCGCATCGCGACCGACATCGAGGTGTTCTTCAACTGGGGTGCGGCGAGCGCCCTTGGCGTCGTGCTGTTCGTGCTGACGATGCTGTTCCTCTGGGGGGCCGCGAAGCTGGTCGGATTCAATCGCGTCCTTGGCGGAAGTGACGCATGAACTGGCTCGACAAGCCAGCGAGCGAGACGCAGATCATGCACCGTAGCCGGCTGTGGCTCTACGTGCTCGCCGGTCTCGTGATGGTCTTCCTGATGCTGCCCACGCTCATCGTCATCCCGATGTCGTTCTCGGAATCGCAATATCTCGAATTCCCGCCGCGTGAATGGTCGCTGCGCTGGTATCGCAACTATTTCGGCTCGGTTTCGTGGATGCAGGCGACCGCGACGTCTTTCAAGGCGGGCTTCCTGACGATGATCGTCTCGACGGTCTTCGGTACGATGGCCGCATACGGCCTGCATACGTCGCGCTTCCGCTGGAGCGGAACGGTCTATGCGCTACTACTGACGCCGATCATCGTGCCGGTGATCCTCGTGGGCATCGGCGTGTTCTACGCCTATGTCCGCCTCGGACTTGTCAACACGCTGACGGGCATCGTGCTTGCCCACAGCATGCTCGCCATCCCGCTGGTGGTAATGGTCGTTTCCTCGGCGCTGAAAAGCTTCGACATGAACCAGGAACTCGTCGCACGCAGTCTCGGCGCGTCGCGTCCGCGCGCGTTTTTCCTTGTGACGCTGCCGCAGATCCGCTTCGCGGTCGTCACGGGCGCAGTTCTCGCCTTCCTGACGTCGTTCGACGAGGTGATCGTGGCACTCTTCGTTTCCGGCGGGCCGAACTCGACGCTGACGCGAAACATGTTCGCGGCCCTGCGCGACCAGATCGACCCGACGATCGCGGCGATCTCCACCCTCGTGATCGTCCTCACGTCGGTGCTGTTGGCTGTCTCGCAGCTTCTGGGAAAATCGAAGGCCTGAAGGCCGTCAGAGCGTCGTGGAAGGCAGCAGGCTCTGGATCTCGTCGTGGCCGGCCGCGAAGCTTCCGTCCGAAACGCAGGTTGCCATCGCGGCCATCTCACCAGCCAGCGGGCGGTCGGCTTCGAGGAAGGCCGATATCTTGCGAATTCGGGCGAACGCCTGCTGCACGCGCGGGCCCGGCCGCAGGGGCGCGCGCATCTCGATGCCCTGTGCCGCCATCAGCGCTTCGATCGCCACGATATTGGCGAGGTTCGCGGCCATCGCCAGCAGGCGGCGGGCGCCGTGCGCGGCCATGGAGACGTGATCTTCTTGGTTGATCGACGTCGAGATCGTGTCGATCGAGGCGGGGGCCGCGCGCATCCTGTTTTCCGACGCGAGCGCGGCGGAAGTCACCTCCGCGATCATGAAGCCGGAATTGATGCCGGGCTTCGGGATCAGGAAAGCCGGCAGGCCGGAGAGCGAGGGGTCGACCAGCATCGCGCAGCGCCGTTGCACGATATTGCCGATCTCGGCCGCCGCGAGGGCAAGCATGTCGGCAGCGAACGCGACCGGCTCGGCGTGGAAATTGCCACCCGAAAGGACCTCGCCCGTATCGGCCATCACCAGCGGATTGTCGGTGACGCCATTCGCCTCGCGCGCCAGCATCGCGGCTGCCGACCGCATGACGTCGAGGGCGGCCCCCATCACCTGCGGCTGACAGCGCAGCGAATAGGGATCCTGCACGCGCGGATCGTCGGCGAGGTGCGAGCGGCGGATCTCGCTGTCGGCCATCAGCGCGCGGAGCACGCGGGCGACGTCGATCTGGCCGGGCTGGCCGCGCAGGGTCTGGATGCGGGCATCGAAAGGCGTATCCGCACCGGCCGCCGCGTCGACCGACATCGCGCCGGTGAGGATTGCCGCGGCGAACGCGTCTTCGATGGCGAACATCCCGGTGAGGGCGAACGCGGTCGAGACCTGCGTGCCGTTGAGGAGGGCGAGCCCTTCTTTGGGGCCGAGCGTGACGGGCGCCAGGTCGGCCTTCGCCAGTGCTTCGGCGCCCGGCATTCGCTTGCCGGCATAGATGGCTTCGCCTTCGCCGATCAGGACGGCCGACAGATGCGCAAGTGGCGCGAGATCGCCCGACGCGCCGACGGAACCCTGGCTCGGCACGACAGGCAACACGGCGCGCACGAGCATCTCTTCGAGCAAGCGCAGCGTGGCCGGCTGCACGCCGGATGCGCCGTGCGCCAGACTGGCGATCTTGAGTGCAAGCACGAGGCGTACGACCGGTGCCTCGAGCGGCTCGCCCACGCCTGCGCAATGCGAGCGCACGATGTTGACCTGCAGTTCGGCCAGCCGGTCGGCCGGGATTCGCACGCTCGCCAATTTTCCAAAACCCGTATTGACGCCGTAAATGGCGTCATTGCCGCGCGCGGCCTTGAGCAGCAGCGCGTGACCCGCGGAAACCTTCTGCATCGCGGACTGGGGTACGGACAAGGATGCCCCCCTGGCGACGGCACGCCAGAGAGACAAGGGGGCTGAACCGGGATCGAAGGGGACGGATGTCATGCTCGACAGGCAATCACGCATGCGGACCCGGCCGCAAGCGGATTTCCAGCGCGAGACATCCCGGCTTGTTGCAAATCCTTCATGACGTTATAAGCGAATCATGCTCGATCATCTGAAAGCGAACAATCGCGCCTGGTCCAAATCGAAGATGTCGTCGGACAGCGGCTTTTTCAGCCGCCTCGAGCGACAGCAGGCGCCGAAATACCTGTGGATCGGCTGTTCGGACAGCCGCGTGCCGGCGAACGACATCGTCGGTCTCGATCCCGGCGAGCTCTTCGTCCACCGGAATGTCGCCAATCTGGCGCCGCCGCAGGACGCGAATTACCTGTCGGTCCTGCAGTTTGCGGTGGACGTGCTGAAGGTCGAGCACGTCATCGTCGTGGGCCACTATGGCTGCGGCGGCGTGAAGGCGGCGGTCGACGGGCAGCGTCGGGGGTTGGTCGATCACTGGCTCCACCCGATCCGGGAAGTCCAGCATGCGCATCGCCACGAACTCGACGCGATTCCGGACGAAGGCAAGCGGAATGACCGGCTGTGCGAACTCAACGTGATCCGGCAGGTACGCAACGTCGCATCCGACGTCTTTGTTCAGGATGCGTGGGCACGCGGCCAGTCGCTCGCCGTGCATGGCTGGGTCTATTCGCTGGCCAATGGCCTCGTGACGGATCTCAACGTGACGGTCAGCCGGCCTTCGGAGTTCGACCGGCTGGGCTGAGTGCGGCTTTACCGACCACGCCGCCCATTTCCCCGCGCAGAAGCTCGATGAAGCTGCGCTCGAACGCAGAAGCCGACCGCCCGGTCCGCATCGCGACATAGGTCTGGAACGCCGTCGGCTCCTCGATGCGCAGCACCTTCACACCCGGCGCGCCGCCGTGCGCGATCGTGAAAGGATCGATGACGGCGATGCCGAGGCCCGCCTTCACGAGCGCGCAGACGGTGGTCCCGAAGCGCGCCTTGATCGATATCTCATAGCCCAGGCGCTGGCGCCGGAATACCTCTGCCATGATCGCCCCGTAGGGATCGGACGGATCGAGCCCGATCAGCGGATGACGCACGATCTCTGTGGCGGAAATCGATTTGCGACGTGCGAGCGCATGCTCGTCCGGTACGATGCAGAAGAGCTCACCGGTCGCGAGCGGCTCGAACTCGATGCTGGGATGGTCGAAGCGCGAGCTGACGGCGACGGCATCGCCCTTGTCGAGCAGCAGATAATCGATCGCTTCTTCGATCTTGAGGATGCTGACATCGACGAGCAGGCTTGCATATCGGCGACGGACCAGCTGGATCGCGCGCGGCACCATGACGTTGCCGATGCTCGGCACCGAGCCGATCCGCAGCCACTGCGACCGGCCACGCTGGACGTTCGCGATGGTGTACTGGAGATCCTCGACCTTCTTGAAGGTCGCGTTGATCTGCTCGAAGACCGCGTTCGCGACCGGCGCAGGCGTATAGCGGCCGCCGCGGCGGTCGAAGAGCCGCAGCCCGATGGCCTGCTCGGTATACTTCATCAGGCGGCTGATGCCGGGAGCCGACACGTTGAGCAGGCGCGCGGCCCCGGCGATGGTTCCGGTGACCATGATGGCGCGGATGACCTCGATCTGGCGCAATGTCAGCACGGTGGGGGCTCCTATTCGGAATCAATAATTAACATTATGTTATGTGAACGGCAATTTTTGGTATTTGACGTTAGTTTTTAATCGGCGCGATGATCCTGCTGTCCCGCATGCCAAGCCGGAGGTTCGATGCAGACCGCAATCGCCACCGTGTGCCTCAGCGGCACGCTCGACGAAAAACTGACGGCGATCGCGGGCGCGCGCTTCCGCGGCGTGGAGATTTTCGAAAACGATCTTCTGTCGTTCAACGGCTCGCTGCGGGACGTGCGGGCCATGATTTCGGATCTCGATCTCCAGGCCGTAACATTCCAGCCTTTCCGCGACTTCGAAGGCATGCCCGAGCCCAAGCGCGAGCGGGTTTTCGCGCGGGCGGAACGCAAGTTCGACGTGATGCAGGAGCTGGGCTGCGATCTGCTGATGGTCTGCAGCAACGTGTCGCCGGACGCGCTGGGCGGCATCGACCGGGCGGCCGCCGATTTCCACGAACTCGGCGAGCGGGCCGCTAGGCGCGGCATGCGGGTCGCGTTCGAGGCACTCGCCTGGGGCAAGCACATCAACGACTATCGCGACTCCTGGGAGGTCGTGCGCCGGGCCGCACATCCCAATGTCGGCCTGGTGCTCGACAGCTTCCACGTGCTGGCGCGCGGTACCGATCTGTCGACGATCCGTTCGGTGCCTAAAGACCGCATTTTCCTCGTGCAGATGGCCGACGCGCCCAAGCTCGAGATGGACTATCTGTCGTGGAGCCGCCACTATCGCTGCTTCCCCGGGCAGGGAGATCTGCCGGTCGATGCGTTCATGGATGCGCTGCATTCGACGGGGTTCGACGGGCTTTTGTCGCTCGAGATATTCAACGACCGCTTCCGTGCCGGCTCGGCGCGCAGCGTGGCTATCGACGGGCAGCGCGCGCTCATCCAGATGCTCGACCAGCTGCGCCAGCGTAGTGGCGTGGCAATCCCCGGCCTGCCGGTCCTGCCGCCGCGGGCGTCGTGCAAGGGCGTGGAGTTCGTGGAATTCGCGGTCGACGAGAATTCCGCGCCGGTGTTTGAAGGCCTGCTCAAGGGCCTCGGGTTCGCCAAGGCCGGCAAGCACAAGTCGAAGGCCGTCACGCGCTGGCGGCAGGGTGGTGCGAACGTCGTGGTCAACTGCGAGAGCGAGGGGTTTGCACATTCCTTTCAACTCGTGCACGGGCCGTCGGTCTGCGCGATGGCGCTGCGCGTGGACGATGCGCAGGCGACTGTCGAGCGCGCGCTCCAGCTTCTCGACAGCCCGTTCGAGCAGGCGGTCGGGCCGGGCGAGCTGAACATTCCCGCCGTGCGCGGCCTCGGCGGCAGCCTCGTCTATTTCATCGACGAACGTGCAGGCCTGTCGCGCCTGTGGGATGTCGATTTCGATCCGGTCAGCACGGCCGATGCGCCGGAGGCGGGGATCGTCGCCTTCGATCATATCTCGCAGTCGATGATGTACGAGGAAGTGCTGACCTGGCTGCTCTTCTACACGTCGCTCTTCGAGGCTCGCCGCACGCCGACGCAGGCCGTGGTCGATCCCGGCGGAGTGGTGCAGAGCCAGGCTATCGAATCGCCCGGCGGCGAGCTTCGGCTGGTGCTGAATTCTTCGCAGAGCCGCCAGACGCAGTCGGCGCGGTTCCTGACCGACAAGTTCGGATCGGGCGTCCAGCATATCGCGCTCGTCAGCAGCGATATCTTCGCAAGCGCGGCGCGGCTGCGCGCCAACGGCGTGCCGATCCTGAAGATTCCGGAAAACTATTACGACGACCTCGAGGCGCGGACCGACCTCAGCGACGGCGACATCGCGCGGCTGCGGGCGAACGACATCCTTTACGACCGCGACGGGATGGCGGAATTCTTCCAGTTCTACACGACGGCGCTGGAAGGCGGTTTTTTCTTCGAGATCGTCGAACGGCGCGCCTATGCGGGCTACGGCGCGCCGAACGCGTCGATCCGCCTCGCGGCGCAAGCTCGTACGTTCGTCTCCCCCGAGTTCGACTGATCCTTCGTCAGGCGGCCTGCGCGCGAGATGGCTGGCGGGGCAGCAGCGCGGTCAGCAGGCCGAGGATCGGCAGGTACGAACACAGTTCGTAGACCGTCTCGATGCTCGTGACGTCGGCGATGTGCCCGATCGCGGCGGCACCCAGCCCGCCCAGTCCGAACGAGAAGCCGAAGAACAGTCCTGCGACCATGCCGACGCGGCCCGGCATCAGCTCCTGCGCATAGACCAGGATCGCCGAGAAGGCCGACGACATCAGCAGGCCGATGACGAGCGAAAGGACGACCGTCGACGTAAGACCGGCATAGGGCATCGCGAGCGTGAAAGGCAGAGGGCCAAGGATCGACACCCAGATGATCGGGATGCGGCCGACGCGGTCGCCGAGCCAGCCGCCGGCGAGCGTGCCGAGCGCAAGCGACGTCAGGAACGCGAACAGCGCGATCTGCGCGAACTGCACCGACACTTCGAAGCGGTGGATCAGGTAGAACGTGTAATAGGACGTCAGGCTCGCCGTATAGAACGTCTTCGAAAAAATCAGCGCCACGAGGATGGCGACGGCGGCGATAACCTGCTTGCGCGGTAGCGGCAGGGTGGCTGTCGACCTGCGCGCGCGGGGGCCTGCACTCTGCCCGGTCCGGCGTTTCTCGGCATACCAGCGGCCGACGGCGAACAGGATCGACATCGCGACGAAGGCCGCGGCCGAGAACCACACGATGCTGCGCTGGCCATGCGGCACGATGATGAAGGCCGCCAGCAGCGGTCCGATCGCAGAGCCGGTGTTGCCGCCGACCTGGAACAGGGACTGCGCGAGCCCGTGTTGCCCACCGGAAGCTAGGCGCGCCACACGCGAAGCCTCCGGATGGAACACGGCCGATCCGATCCCGATCAGGGCCGCGGAGGCGAGGATCGACGGATAGGACGAGGCGAACGACATCATCACAAGGCCGAACAGCGTGAAGCCCATCCCGGCGGCGAGCGAGTACGGCATCGGCCGCCGGTCGGTCGAGAATCCGACGACGGGCTGGAGCAGCGAGGCGGTGCACTGGAACGCGAGGGTGATCAGGCCGATCTGTGCATAGTCGAGGGCGTAGGATTCCTTCAGGATCGGATAGATGGCCGGCACCATCGACTGCATCATGTCGTTCAGCAGATGACAGAAGCTGAGCGAGAAAATCACTGCAAAAGCCGAATCGTCGACGCGCGCCAGCGGCACGGCGGACACCTTCAACGCGGGGGCAGTCGCGGCGTCGTCAGGCATCGGCAGGCTCCTTAGGGGGCGTCAGGATCAGGAAGATTAAGTGGCAATATCCCCGCGTGCACGCCTCCAGCCCCCGGTGTCGACGCATATGACATATGCGCAAATGCGAGCGGCAAGACATGTTGCGGTGCACAATCGGGCGCCGATGTCGGGCTGTACCGTTGCCGACCTTCCGCGCGCCATCCCCCTGAAATTGATCACATGACGGTTTGATGACATGCTTTGTGCGCGCGCCCGCGCCAAGGATTTGAGATCGGGGAAAAGCCATGTTCGGACTGCGACGTTCAATCAGGTTCGGGATTGCAATCGCTGCGCTAGGGATCGCCCTGCCGGTCACGGCGCAGACTCCGGCGAAGCCATCCGGCTTGCGTCAGGTCGAGAACATTGTCGTCCTCTATATGGAGAATCGCAGTTTCGACCACATGCTTGGCAACTTTCCCGGCGCCAACGGTCTGGCGAATGCGGGGAGCGCGGCGATCCAGGTCGACGAGTCCGGCAATCCCTACGAGTTTCTCCCCGAGCCGCTCGACCTACGCACCCGGCCGTTCAAGCGCTACGAAGGGCTTCCCGAGCGGATGGCGAACAAGCCCTTCCGGCTCGACGACTATTTCCAGCAGACCCAGGTTCTCGGCAGTCTGATTCACGCATTCCACACGCAGCAGGAGCAGATCGCCGGCGGACTGATGAACCGTTTTGCCGCTTATTCCGACGCCAAGGGCTATGCGATGGCGACGTGGGACGGCTCGAAGACCGCCATGTGGGAGTACGCTCGCCGCTATACGCTGGCCGACAATTTCTTCCATGCGGCGTTCGGCGGATCATTTCTCAACCATTTCTGGCTCGTCTGCGCCTGCACGCCACTCTACCCCTCGCCGCCCGCCGACATCGTCGTGAAGCACGACGCGCAAGGCCGGCTCGTCTACGAAGGATTTGCGACCGCTGACGGCTATGCCGTCAACACGATGGAGCCGGTCGGTGGCCCGCACGACCCCAAGATCAAGAAGGAACTGCTGCTGCCGGTGCAGACATTGCCCACGATCGGCGAGCGGCTCAGCGCGAAGAAGATTCCCTGGGCATGGTATTCCGGCGGCTGGCGCGAAGCGGAGGCCGGCCAGGAAAAGCCCGGCACGTTCAGTTATCATCATCAACCATTCGCTTTTTTCCAGCCTTACCAGAAGGGCCAGCCCGGGCGGGCGCGGCATCTGAAGGATCTAGCGGATTTCGAGACGGACATCGACGGGGGCAAGTTGCCGCCGGTCGCCTTCTACAAGCCGCGCCGCGGGATCAACCAGCATCCGAGCGCTTCGAACGTCCAGGAGAGCGACCGGCATCTGGCCGGTCTGCTCGCGCGTCTCGAGAAGAGTCCGCAATGGAAGAAAATGGTCGTCATCGTGACCTATGACGAGAATGGCGGATTCTGGGATCACGTATCGCCGCCCAGGCGCGACCGCTGGGGCCCCGGCGTGCGCGTGCCCGCCCTCGTAATATCGCCGTTTGCGAAGAAGGGGCATGTCGACCATACGTCCTACGACACCACGTCGATCCTCAAGCTCATCGAGAGCCGATTTGGTCTGGCGCCGCTGAACGCGGCAGATGGCGAAGCGAATGGAATGACGGGCGCGTTTGTCTTCTAGTCCGGCACCGGAACAGGTCGGGATGGCGCGGCCGTCCTGGCTGCTGGCGCTTGCGATGACCGGCGATGCGCTGCTTTATGCGCTGCTGCCTTTGATGCCGGAGGTGTTCGGCGCCGATTTGGCGTGGGCTGGCGTGCTTTTGGCAGCAAACAGGATCGTGCGGATCTTCGCCTATACGCAGATCGCGCGGCTCACGGCTTGGCTTGGTGTGCGCCGCGCGGCGACGGCTGCTTCCATCGGCGCCGTCCTCGCGACCGCGGCATTCGCCTTCAATTCGGATCCCTACACCCAACTCGCCGCGCGGGTGATCTGGGGGTTGACCTTCGCGACGATCAATCTCGTGACGTTTGCCTATGCCGCGAGCGTACCTTCGCAAACGGGCCGCCGGCTCGGCACCTGCCGCGCGACCATCGGCATCAGCGTCACGTTCACGCTGCTGGCGGGCTGCGCCGCCGTCGACTGGATCGGCGCACCTGCCTTGTTCGTGATCGCGACGCTGGTCACGCTCGCCTGCGTTCCTCTGGCGCTGTCGCTGAAGCCGGTCGAAATCCGCCCGCCGGCACACCGCTCGCTACTGGTGCCGCTGCCCGGCCGCATCGACATCTGGGGCGCTTCGCAGGGATTCGTCCTCGACGGCGTCTTCATCGTGTCGATTTCGCTGCTTCTGAAGGAAAGCGTCTCCGCGCTGCCGCCGGCACTTGCGGTCGGGGTCGTCTTCTCGCTGCGCTGGATCATGGAGACCTTCTGCGCGCCTGTCGGCGGGCGCCTTGCCGACCGATATGGTGCCACAAGAGTCATGCTGGTTTTCGGCGGGGTAAGCGTCGTCGCACTGTTCTCGATCGGTTTCGGCTTCGTCATTTTCGGTGCGGTAGCGGCCATGATCATCCGAGGTCTTACCAATACCGTCGCGGGCGCCATGGTCGTGGAGCGGAATCCCGGCGATCCGGTCGGCGCCCAATCCGTCTACTCGACCTATCGGGATGTCGGTGCGGCTTTCGGGCCGATCCTCACCGGCCTTTTCGTCGACGATATCGATCGGCTACCGCTCTATCTGGCGCTTGGCCTCGTCCTGGGCGGCACCACGCTGATGCTCCGCCGCTGATCGGCTGGCATCAATCTTGCTGAATATGTGCTTTCCGACCGGAAATGGGGAAAGCGATGAAATTCAGGAATTTAGCTATCGCCGCCGCCGCGTTCGCGGCGTTCACCGCCGCGCAGGCGAACGCGCAGGGTACGCTGCGCATCGGTATGACGGCCTCCGACATCCCGCTCACCACCGGTCAGACCGATCAGGGCGGCGAGGGCATGCGGTTCCTCGGCTATACGGTCTATGACGGACTGATCAACTGGGACCTTTCGAAGTCGGACAAGGCTTCCGACCTCGTTCCGGGGCTCGCGACCGAATGGAAGGTCGACGCCGTCGACAAGACCAAGTGGACGTTCAAGATCCGTCCGGGCGCCAAGTTCCACGACGGCTCCGAGTTCGATGCCGCGGCCGCGGTCTGGAATTTCGAGAAGCTGCTCAACCAGCAGGCACCGCAGTTCGATCCGCGCCAGTCGGCGCAGGGGCGCAGCCGCATCCCGGCTGTCGCCAGCTACAGGGCGGTCGACAAGCTGACGCTCGAGATCGTCACCAAGACGCCCGACGCCACGCTGCCCTACCAACTCGCCTGGATCATGTTCTCGAGCCCGGCCCAGTTCGAGAAGGTCGGCAAGAACTGGGACAATTTCGCCAAGACGCCGTCGGGTACCGGCCCCTGGAAAGTCGTGAATTTCGTGCCGCGCGAGCGCATCGAGATGGTCCCGAACCCGGACTACTGGGACAAGCCGCGCGTGCCGAAGCTCGAGCGTCTAGTCCTCATTCCGCTGCCGGAGGCGAGTGCGCGCACCGCCGCCTTGCGTTCGGGCCAGGTCGACTGGATCGAGGCGCCGTCGCCCGATGCGGTGGCCTCGCTGAAGCAGGCCGGCATGCAGATCGTCACGAACGCCTATCCGCATAACTGGACCTGGCATCTGAGCCGCGCCGAAGGCAGCCCGTGGAACGATATCCGCATCCGCAAGGCCGCCAATCTCGCGGTCGACCGGGAAGGCATGAAGGAACTCCTCGGCGGCATGGCCATCCCGGCGCAGGGTTTTTTTCCGCCCGGCCACCAGTGGTTCGGCAATCCGAAGTTCAAGCTCAAGCAGGATGTTGCCGAAGCCAAGAAGCTGATGGCGGAAGCCGGTTACGGCCCGGGCAAGGTGCTCGAGACCAAGATCCTGATCGCGCCCTCGGGTTCCGGCCAGATGCAGCCGCTGCCGATGAACGAGCTCGTGCAGCAGAATCTTGCCGACGTCGGCATCAAGATCACGTTCGAAGTCGTCGACTGGAACACGCTGATCAACATCTGGCGTGCGGGTGCCAAGCACGAGTCTTCGCGTGGTGCCACGGGTATGAACTACACCTACTTCATTCAGGATCCGTTCACGGGCTTCATCCGCCACCTACAAAGCACACTGGCTCCGCCGGCGGGCACGAACTGGGGTTACTACGCCGACCCTGAGATGGACGCGCTGTTCGAGAAGGTCCGCAATACCTTCGATGCCGCGGAGCTGACGAAGGTGCTCCAGACCATCCACGAGAAGTATGTGGACGATGCGCTGTTCCTGATGGTCACGCACGACGTCAACCCGCGCGCGATGAGCCCGCGCGTGAAGGGCTTCGTCCAGGCGCAGAACTGGTTCCAGGACTTCTCGCCGATCTTCATGGCGCCGCGCTGAACCGGAACGGCCGCCCCCGCCGGCCCTTACGGCCGTCGGGGGTGTCGCTGCCGCACCCGGCCCGAAGAATGATCTGATGTTCCAGTATCTCCTCAGGCGCGTTCTCTACGTCATCCCGATCGCGCTCGGCGTCAGTCTGGTCTGCTTCGCGCTCGTCCACATCGCGCCGGGTGATCCGTTGGCTGCGATTCTCCCTTCCGACGCGTCGCTCGAAATGCAGCAGCTGATGCGTTCGATCTACGGCTTCGACCGCCCGCTGCCGGTCCAGTTCGGCCTCTGGCTGCTGCGTGCGCTTGCCGGCGATCTCGGCATCTCGATTGCCTCCGGCCGGCCGGTTGCGACCGAGGTCTGGCACGCCATCGGCAACACCTTCATGCTCGCCGCCCTCGCGGCGGCGTTCGGCTTCTCCGTCGGGGCATTTCTTGGCTTCGTCGCGGGCTACTACCGCGGAACCTGGATCGACCGGGTATCGAGCACGCTATCGATCGCGGGGATCTCGCTGCCGCACTACTGGCTTGGCATGGTCCTGGCGATCGTCTTCTCGGTGCAGCTCAACTGGCTGCCGGCGACGGGTGCCGGCCCCGGCGGTTCTGCCGACTGGCGATGGGACTGGGAGCATGTCCGGTATCTGATCCTGCCGTCGCTGACGATGTCGGTCATCCCGCTCGGCATCGTTGCGCGCTCGGTCCGCGCGCTCGTTTCCGACATCCTGTCTCAGGAATTCGTCGAGGCGCTGCGCGCCAAAGGTCTCTCCGAACGCGGAATATTCCTGCACATCGTCAAGAACGCGGCCCCGACCGGCCTTGCCGTGATGGGGCTGCAGCTCGGCTACCTGCTCGGCGGCTCGATCCTGATCGAGACGGTCTTCGCATGGCCGGGATCGGGCTTCCTGCTTGGCAATGCCATCCTGCAGCGCGACCTGCCGCTGCTGCAGGGCACGATCCTCGTGCTAGCGATCTTCTTCGTCACGCTCAACCTTCTGGTCGACCTGGTGCAGACCTGGCTCGACCCGCGCATCAAGAGGGCCTAAGCGATGGCCAACGCGGCAGCATCTGCCGGAAACGCCGAATCCCCACCGGCCGCGACGCCGTCGCGCGGCTACTGGGCGAGCGTCCTGCGCCGGCTGATGCGCGACAAGGTCGCCATCGTCTGCATATCCATCTTCGCCCTGATCCTGCTTGCGGCGATTTTCGCCCCGCTGATCACGCCCGGCGATCCCTACCGCGCCTCGATGCTGCGCCGTCTGCGCCCCATCGGCACGCCGGGATTTCCGCTGGGCACCGACGAACTCGGGCGCGACATGCTCACGCGGCTGATCTATGGCGGCCGGCTCTCGCTGTTCATGGGGCTGGTTCCGGTCTTCAACGCGTTCGTGATCGGCACGTTCCTGGGCGTTCTCGCCGGGTTTGCCGGCGGCAAGACCAACATGGCGATCATGCGCACGATCGACGTGTTCTACGCTTTCCCGTCCGTCCTGCTCGCGATCGCGATCTCCGGCGCGCTGGGTGCCGGCATCTTCAATTCGATCGTGTCGCTGACGATCGTGTTCATTCCGCCGCTTGCACGCGTGGCCGAAAGCGTGACGACGCAGGTGCGCAATCTCGATTTCGTCGATGCCGCCCGCGCCAGCGGCGCCGATGCCTTCACGATTATCCGCGTCCATATCCTCGGCAACGTGCTGGGGCCGGTCTTCGTCTATGCGACGGGGCTCGTGTCGGTTTCGATGATCCTGGCCTCCGGCCTGTCGTTTCTCGGTCTTGGAACCAAGCCGCCCGAGGCCGAATGGGGCCTCATGCTGAATACGCTGCGTACGGCGATCTATGTCCAGCCGGTCGTCGCGGCCCTGCCGGGCGCGATGATCTTCGCCGTGTCGATCTGCTTCAATCTGTTCTCCGACGGGCTGCGCTCGGCCATGGACGTGAAGCTGTGAGCGAGACGGCGGAACTTCCCGACGTCGGCGGGCCGGCGCAGCCGTTGCTGGCGGTCCGCAGCCTGTTCCGGCACTTCCCCATCCGCGGGGGCCTGCTCAACCGCACGACGGCGGTCGTGCAGGCCGTCGACGGCATCGATTTCGACGTGGCGAAGGGCGAGACGCTTGGCATTGTTGGCGAGTCCGGTTGCGGCAAGTCCACGACCGCGCGCCTGCTGGTGCGCCTGCTCGATCCGGATTCGGGCGAGCTCATCTATGATGGGCTCAAGGTCGGTGCGCAGGACGGGCTGACGATGCGCGAGATGCGCCGGCACGTGCAGATGGTCTTCCAGGATTCGTTCGCCTCGCTCAATCCGCGCCTGACGGTCGTCGATTCCGTCGCTTTCGGTCCGAAGGTCCACGGGCTTCCGGCAGGCGAGGCGACGGCGCGTGCGCGCGATCTGCTGGCGCGGGTCGGCCTCGATCCGGCCCTGTTCGGGCGGCGCTACCCGCATGAGCTTTCCGGCGGCCAGCGCCAGCGCGTGAATATCGCGCGCGCCCTCGCGCTGCGCCCGCGCCTCGTCATCCTCGACGAGGCGGTCTCGGCCCTCGACAAATCCGTCGAGGCGCAGGTTCTCAACCTGCTGCAGGACCTGAAGGCCGAGTTCGGCCTCACCTATGTCTTCATCAGTCACGACCTCAACGTCGTGCGCTACATGTCGGATCGCGTGCTCGTGATGTATCTGGGCCGCATCGTCGAGATCGGGCCGGTCGGGCCGATCTACGATTCGCCACAGCATCCCTATACGCGCGCCCTCCTGTCGGCGATGCCGTCGATGGATCCGGAGAACCGCACGCAGGAAGCGCCGATTGCCGGCGATCCGCCGAACCCGATCAATCCGCCACCCGGATGCCGATTCCACACACGCTGTCCGTTTGCCGAAGATGTCTGCAAGGCGAAGATCCCCGAGCTGGCGCCCTCGCGCATCGAGCAGGCGCATCTCGTCGCTTGTCACATGAGCGATCGGACATCCGGTCATTCACGCGCGGGGATGGGTCTGTGACGGCGCCGCTCGTCAGTGTCGAGCATCTGAGCGTGCTGTTCCGGTCGGCCGACCGGACGGTGCATGCCGTCAACGGCGTCGATCTCACGCTACAGCCTGGCGAAGTTCTCGGCCTGCTGGGCGAGTCCGGCTCGGGCAAGTCGGTCACGCTGAAGGCGCTGCTCCGGCTCCTGCCGGAAAGGCGCACGACACTCGGCGGCAAGGTCACGGTGGCCGGACACGACGTGCTATCCCTCGACGAGAAGGCTTTGCGCCGCTACCGCGGCTCGGTCGTCTCGATGATTTTCCAGGAGCCCATGCTCGCCTTCGATCCGGTCTTTACGATCGGCGACCAGATCGCCGAGGCCGTGATGCGTCACGAAAATGTCGACCGGAAGGCTGGCCGCACGCGCGCACTGGAGATGCTCGACCGCGTGCGAATTCCGTCGCCCAGGCGCCGTCTCGACGCCTATCCGCACGAGATGTCCGGTGGCATGCGCCAGCGCGCGATGATTGCGCTGGCACTGGCCTGCAAGCCACAGCTCCTGCTGGCCGACGAGCCGACGACCGCGCTCGACGCCACCGTGCAGATCCAGATCCTGCTGCTGCTGCGCGAACTCCAGAAGGAGTTCGGCATGGGCGTGATCTTCGTCACGCACGACGTGGGCGTCGCGGTCGAGGTGTCCGACCGTATGGCGGTCATGTATGCCGGCCGCATCGTCGAGCGCGGATCGGCCAACGACCTGATCCGCCGGACCGCGCACCCCTATCCGCGCGGGCTGCTGGCTTCGACCGTCCATGGCGCCATGCGCGGCTCCCGCCTCGATGCCATTCCGGGCGCGCCGCCGAATCTATCGAAGGCTCCGGTCGGTTGCGCCTTCGCGCCGCGTTGCCGTCATGCCGAGGATGCGTGCCTGTCCGCCCGCCCGCCGATCGTGCAGGTCGGCCCCGGCCACGAGGCCGAATGCCGCAGGATCGGTGCCTTCGATTGACGCGGCGTGCAGATGCGCTAGCGTGCGGGGTTGATTTGGCCGGTCGGTCGGCATAGTTTCGCGCCGCCTGTACCAACCCTTCCAGGGAGCCCCCGCGCCGTGAAGAACCGTCTGCTTGTTCTGCCCGCCTTTCTGGCCCTGTCGCTGGCAGGTCCGCACGCCGCCGCCGCGCAGGACGCGGCCGCCGGCGACGTCGTTTTCAAGCGCGTCTGCTCGACCTGTCATAACGCGACCGTCGACGGTCCGCGCAAGCTCGGCCCCACGCTGCACGGCGTCGTGGGCCGCAAGGCGGCCAGCGTCGAGGGCTTCCGCTACTCGACGGCCAAGCGCGATGCCGATCTCGTCTGGACACCGGAAAAGCTCAGCGCCTATCTGATCAATCCGCGCGAATTCATGCCAGGCACGACGATGGCCTATGCCGGGCTGAAGAGTGACACCGACCGCGGGAACCTGATCGCGTACCTGCAGACCCTGAAATAAGGGCCGGACGTCAGGCAGCCCGGACCGCCTCGAGGAATATCCGCACCCGCGTGCCCAGCGCTTCGGCCTGGGCCGCGACCTGTGTCGATGCGTCGAGGACGCCGCCCGACGCCATGCCGGTATCTTCCGAGGCGTTGCGCACGCCGGCGATCGCGCGGTTTGTTTCCTCGACGCCCGCAGCCGCCTGCTCGACATTGCGGCCGATCTCCTGCGTGGCTGCGGTCTGTTCCTCGATGGCCGAAGCCACGCTCGCCGTCATCTCGGATATGCCGCGGATGGCGCCGCCGATCTCCGACATTGCGCCCACAACGCCGTTCGTGCGCTCCTGAATCGCGAAGATCTGCGCGCCGATTTCTTCGGTCGCCTTGGCCGTCTGCGCGGCCAGCGCCTTCACCTCGTTCGCGACGACTGCGAATCCCCGGCCTGCGTCGCCGGCGCGCGCCGCCTCGATGGTCGCGTTGAGGGCGAGCAGGTTCGTCTGCGCCGCGATCGAGTTGATGAGCTTCACCACGTCGCCGATGCGCATCGCCACGTCGTTGAGTTCGCGCACCCGCGCCTCGCTGTCGGCCGCGAGCGACGTCGTGCGACCCGCGCTTTCGCTCGATGCGGATACCTGCCGGGAAATCTCGCGGATCGATGCCGTCAGTTCCTCTGCCGCCGACGCGACAGTCTGGACGTTGGTCGACGCTTCGTTGGCTCCGGCGGCCGCGTTGATCGACAGTTCTCGGGCCGTCGAAGAGATCTGCGTCAGGCTGCGTGCGGTCGTTTCCATCTCGCCTGCGGCGCGTGCTGTCGTATCGAGAATGTCGACGACGCCGGCCTGGAATTCGGTCGTCAGGTCGGCGATGCGCTGGGCCCGTTCGACCTGCGCCTGCCGAGCGGCCTGAGATTCCGCCTCGAGGCGGCGCTGGGCCACGAGATTATCGCGGAAGATCAGGAGGCTGCGCCCCATCTCCGCGATCTCGTTCCGCCCCGTGGCCTCGACCGTGAGGTCGGTTTCGCCTTCACCGAGGCGCTGCATCTGCCGGGTGATGTCGGTGATCGGGCGGGCGATCGAACGGCCGATGAGGAGGCTCGCCCCGATCGCCGCAAAAAGCGTGGCGGCGATCGTCGTCCAGAGCAGGCGGGCGACGAAATCGAGCTGGGCGGCGATGCTTTCGCCGGCGGCCTTGGCGGTGCTCCGCTCGCCTTCGTGGAGCTGCGCCAGGACGGGTTCCATCGAGCGCGTGAGTCCATCGAGCTCGGTGATCTTCGTGTTGCGCATGTTCACGCTCGCGACGAGTTCGCCGAAACTGGCCGCGTATCCGTCGGCCAGTGCGACGAGTTCCGTGCGCTTCTGCGCGGGAATGTCGGAAGCGGCCAGCAGCGTCTTCAGGTTCGCCAGTTCCTTCGCATGAGCTTCGACGGGCGCCGGCGTCTCGCGCAGCTGGAAGTCCTTCTCGTGCCGGCGGAGCTGGAGGAGCGAAATGACGATCTTGTCGTGCCCGAGCTGGTTCAGGGCGGTTTCCGCATCGCGGATCGCGGCGCGCATGCGGCCCTGCTGGCCCTCGTTCTCGTTGAGGCCGAGGCGTCGCATGGTCGAGACGAGCTCGTCGAATGTGCGTCCATACCTTTCGGCCAGTGTTCCAAGTTCGCCGAACATCGGAGCAAGCGAAGGATCTGCGGATGCCGAAAGCGACTGGAGGAGCGTGCGTGTCTGCCGGACGGTGGTCGAATTTCGGCCGGCGATGGAGAAATCGCGCCGGATGATGAAGTCGCGCTGGAGCCGGCGGATGTCCGCCATCGAATCGTCGAGCATCTGGAACTCGGCACCCCGCTGCGCGCTGGCGATACGTGCAGTCTGCGCGTCGTCGTTCACCCTTGCCTGATAGGCGATCGTGGCCCCGACGACCGCAAAGCCGAGGACGGAGATCGCCGCGAGCAGCAGCAGGTTCGTCTTGATCGGCAGGCCGGATATGCGCAAGGACATGACACAGCTCCAATGAAGTCCGGCGCAAAGTTAGCTCCTCAATTGTGTTAACGTCAAATTTGCATCTATAGATGGCATACAATCGTGAAAATCCTGATCCGGTAAACCTCCGCAACTACATGCGGATGGATGCCGGTCCTGATACCGGATTGACTACAAAACTATTCAAGCTCCTGCGGGCTTACTGCTGAACCGCGTGGTGCGGAACGTCGATCAGTCGCCGGGAGCCTGCGGCGAGATCGTAGATGTGGAACGAATCCATATTGCGGCCGTAGAGATGCAGGCTCACGCAAGGTTCGGCCGCCGCGTCGACGCCGGTCATGTGGATGTGGTCGGGGTTGGGGACGAAGCTGGTGACCGCGCCCGGATTGAGGAGAACCACACCGCCGCGACGCAGGACGATCCCCTCATTCCCGCAGATCTCGCCGGTCGGGCACATATAGGCCCGCTCGGCGAGGAAGCCGCGGACGATGCCGACCACGCCCCAACTGCCGTGATCGTGGACCGGCGTCCACTGGCCGGGAAGCCAGACGATGGCGAAGAGCGAGATCGTCTCGTTCGGGCAGAAATAGATCGCGTTGCGGCGGTAGTGCACCGGATCGGACTGGAGATGCGCGGGCTCGAGGAATTCCTCGGCCCGCGTCGTCAGCTTCTGCATCAGCGGCGCGATCGCATCGACGCGCGAGGCGACGTCCGCCTCGCGCGTGATGATCTTCCCGCAGTTTCCAATGAACTCGGCCAGCGCCGGATGCATTTCGCCCGACCCCTTGGTTCAGCCCTTGGGCTGCGGCACGATGCGCAGATACGGCTTAGGCGCCTTCCATCCATCGGGGTACTTGGCCTTGGCCATGTCGTCGGTGACGGAACCGGCGATGATGACGTCCTCGCCGTGCTTCCAGTTCACCGGCGTGGCGACCTGGTGCTTGGCGGTAAGCTGCATGGAATCGATCATGCGCAGCACCTCGTCGAAATTGCGGCCCGTGGTCATCGGATAGATCAGCATGCCCTTGATCTTCTTGTCCGGCCCGACGATGAAAACCGTGCGGACGGTCGCGTTGTCGGCGGCCGTCCGGCCGTCGGATGTGGTGCCGGCCGCTTCGGGCAGCATGTCGTAGAGTTTTGCGACCTTGAGCTCGGGGTCGCCGATCATCGGATAGGTGACGGCCGCACCCTGCGTCTCCTCGATGTCCTTGGCCCATTTCGAGTGGTTGTCGACCGGATCGACGCTGAGGCCGATGATCTTGACGTTCCGCTTGTCGAATTCCGGCTTCATGCGCGCCATGTAGCCGAGCTCGGTCGTGCAGACCGGCGTGAAATCCTTGGGGTGGGAAAAGAGGACCGCCCAGCCGTCGCCGATCCATTTGTGGAATTCGATCGGCCCTTGGGTCGTCGTTGCGGTGAAGTCGGGGGCGATCGAATTGATCCGGAGCGTCATTTCATCCTCCAAACAGCGGAACGGGAATACAGCTGGGGCGGGAATGCCAGTAATTCCCGGACTCTAGCCGACCGCTCCGGTCGCGCAAGGTACATTTTGCGGTCCGTTACCTAGATCCGGAAGGGTGCGATCTTGACGCCGCCAGTCTCTAGCCGGCGGCGGACCGCGCGGGCCATTTCCACCGCACCGGGCGAATCGCCGTGGATGCAGACCGTGTCGATCGCCAGCGGCAGGCGCTTGCCGTTGATGCTGACGATCGCGCGCTCCTGGACCATCTGGAGCACGCGGGCGGCGACCGTTTCGGGGTCGTGCAGCATGGCACCGGGTTTCTTGCGTGAAACGAGCGTGCCGTCGTCCTCGTAGGCGCGGTCGGCATAGATCTCGCGTGCCAGCGGCAGGTTGGCCGCCTGGCCGGCGCGCTCGAGGGCCGTCAGCGGAATTACCACGAAGACGAGCGAGGGGTCGACCGCGCGCACGGCGCGGGCGAGGGCACCGGCGATCGTGTCGTCGGTCATCGCCATGTTGGAAAGGGCACCATGCGCCTTGACGTGCGTCACCCGGTGCCCGGCCATCGCCGCCATGCCCTGCAGCGCGCCGATCTGGTAGGCGAGCATCGCCTCGATCTCGCGCGCGGACATGCCGTGGATGGGCCGCCGGCCGAAACCCTGCAGATCGTGGAAGCCCGGATGCGCACCGATGGCCACACCCCGCACCTTGGCCTGCTCGACCGTCTTCAGCATCGTCTCCGGATCGCCCGCATGGAAGCCGCAGGCGACGTTGGCGCTGGTGACGATGTCGAGCATCGCCGCGTCGTCGCCCATGTTCCAGGCGCCGAAGCTCTCGCCCAGATCGCTGTTGAGGTCGACTGCAGGCATCCCGTGCTTCCTCAGGAATGGGTCCAGGTGTCGGTGTCGAGTGCGCTGACGGCACCGCCGGCGAGATTCGCTGCCAGCAGACTTTCGCTCGACGGGGCGGCAGCGGCAAGCGGAACGATCCTGGCGGGCAAGGCATCGAGTTCGGCACGCCAGCGGCGCGTAAGATCCTGCGCGGCTGCGACGTCGAGAGCCGCGAAGCGAAGCTTCCGCCCGGCCGGGATTTGGGCGAAACGGCCGAGGTCGGCGGTGACGATCCCGGCGATCTTGGGATAGCCGCCCGTTGTCCCCCTGTCCGCCAGCAGGACGAGCGGCTGGCCGTCGCCGGGGATCTGGATCTGGCCGTTGGCGATGCCGTCCGAAACGATGTTGTTGCCGCGGGCCGCGCCGATCCACGGCCCTTCAAGGCGATAGCCCATCCGGTCGGAGGCCGGCGAGATGCGCCATTCCGCGCCGAGAAAAGCCGCGATCTCGGCCGGCGAGAAATAGTCGTCCTGCGGACCGAGCACGACACGGATCGGCCCGTCGTCGGGGCGCGCCTCGGGCAGCATCGACTCGTGGGCGCGCGCGGTGGCGGTCATGCATGCGATCTCGTCGCCTGCGCGCAGGGGACGGGGGAGCGGACTGCCGAGGTGCGCGCGTGCGTGGACGGAAAGGCTGCCGAATACCGGCGTGCCCGGAATGCCGCCCTCCACGGCCAGATACGTAAAGGTGCCATCGCGCGCCGGGCGCAGGCCCAGCGACTCGCCAGGATGCAACAGGAAACTCGCCGCTATCCGGACGGGTCGATCGCCGATGGTCGTGGCGCGCGGGGCGCCGAACAAAGCGAGCCGCAGCCGCCCGCCGCGCACCGAAAAGCGCGTGGCAAGCGGGCCGATCTCGATGGCGGCGGAGGCGGCCGGTTGCCCGACCAGCGCATTGACGGCGGCGAGCGACAGACGGTCCATGGCGCCTGCCGACGAGAGCCCGTAGCGTAGCGCCCCGAACCGGCCGGCATCCTGCACGGAAGTCGCGGGGCCAGCCTCTTCGACGACGAGCGTGCTCATGTCGCCACCAGTTCGGCGACAGTCTCGCCGCGTTCGGCGGCACGCTCCAGCGCGTTCCATTCGCGCGCGGCGACGGCGTGGAACGTGATGCTGTCGCCCGTTCCCATCAGGAAGACCGGCTCGCGCGAGGGGTGGAAGTTGCGCATCGGCGTGCGGCCCAGGATGTGCCAGCCGCTGGGTGCGGCCAGGCATTGCACGCAGGCCTGCACGCCGCCGATCATGATCGCGCCCGGCGGCGTGACGGCACGCGGGGCTGCCCGCCGCGGCGTGGCGAGGACCGGATCGAGCCCGCCGAGATAGGCGAAACCCGGCGTGAAGCCGATCATGTAGACGCGATAGTCGCCTGCCGCGTGCCGTTCGATCGTTTCGCGGGTCGTCAGGTCGTGCGCGCGCGCGACTTCGTCGAGATCTATGCCGGCTTCGCCGCCATAGACGACCGGGATGCGCCAGCGCCGCCCGTTGGCCGCCTGCGGCTTCGCGCGCGCGGCGATCTCGCGCAGGCGGGCCGCGAGATCGGCGAAGCCGGCCAGAACCGGATCGTACTGGACGAACAGCGAGCGGTAGGTCGGGATCGTCTCGACGACGCCGGCAAGCGCCGCCTTCGCCACCGCTGCGTCGAAGCCGAGTACGCGCGCGTTGATCGCCGAATCGACCGTATCGCCGAATTCGACCGTCAACGCGGCGTCGCCGCAGGGGAGGATGCGGAACTTCGAAGGAAGATCCATGGCAGGTCTCTAACAGACCATTTCGGCGGCGCGCGGTCTACTGCTCGACTTGCTGCGTGCGAAGCGGCAGTCTGGACTCCATGCCCAGCCCCCATCCGATCAGCCCCGACCAGTTCGTGCCGTTCCCGTGGAAGAACGGGAAAGGCCTCACGCGCGACATCGTCTCGGTCTTCGCGTCCGGCGGGCGTCCCGGCGACTGGGACGCGACCTTGTGGCGCTTCGGTCGCACCGGCATTTCAAGCTCGCCCAGCCCGTTCTCCGACATGGCGGGGTTCGAGCGCCTTCAGGTCGTCGTCCTGGGCCGTGGGCTGCGCCTCAGCTGTGGCGACGGCAGCGAGATCGACGTGCGCACGCCGTTCGTTCCGGTGCGCTTCGACGGTGCCACGAAGATCGAAGCGTTTCTCGACGAAGGTCCGGTCGAGGTCGTCAACCTGATCGTCCGGCGCAGCCATGCGACCGGCAGCCTTGCCGTCGTCGAAGCGGGGGCCGAGATGCGTCTGGGCGCCTACCCGCATGTCGTCTATGCGCCGGACGGCGCGGTCGGACTCGCGCTCGAGAGCAGGATTCATACGATCCCGGCCGGGCATGCACTGCGCATCGACGCGGGCGGCGCGCTGCGGGTTTTTTCCGGCCGTGGCCTCGTAGCAGGAATCCAGCCGAAATAGCGTCGGGTCAGACCGGCAGGTTCGGCGCCTTGCGGTGAACCAGCGTCTCGCGCTCGAACGCAGCGCCAAGACTGAACAGCGTCGCCTCGTCGAATGGCCGCCCGCCGAGCTGGAAGCCCAGCGGCAGGCCCTGCGCGTCGAAGCCGGCTGGCACGGATAGCGCAGGCAGTCCCATCGCGTTGAAGGGCCGCGACAGCCGCGTGAGCTTGCCGAGCGTGGCGGGCATCGATTCGCTGTCCGTCACGTCGGTCGCGGCGATGGTCGGCACGGGAACCGCGCAGACCGGCGCAAGAACGGCGTCGCACCTGTCGAAGACATCGGCGAGGAACCGCGCGAGCGTCGCTGCCCGGATCCGCTGGGCGTCGAGATAGGCGACTGCCGGCACGGCGAGGCCCGGCAGCATCCGCGAACGGACCTGCGCCGAATAGTCGTCGAGGCGCGTCTCGAGCCAGGGCCGGTGCGCGGACGCGGCTTCGGAAACGGTCACCAGCGCGCCCGCGGCATTGACCGCCTCGAGATCGGGGATCTTCACGCGCAGAATCGTGGCGCCCAGACGCGTGAACGTCGCGATCGCGTCGTCGAGCATCTTCGCGACCGCGGGGTGAAGGTCTTCGTCGAAATAGCCGGTGGCGATGCCGATGCGCAGGCCCTTGACCGGCGCGCGGCAGGCTGCCTCGTAATCCGGCACCGGTTCGTTCGCGGCCGTCGCATCGTCGGGATCGGGGCCCGCGAGCACACCGAACAGGCGCGCGCAGTCCTCGACCGTCCGCGCGAGCGGGCCGACCGTGTCCATCGTCCAGGAAAGAGTCATGGCACCGTGCCGACTGACGCGGCCCCAGGTCGGCTTGATGCCGGCAAGACCGTTGCAGAAAGCCGGCATGCGGATCGAGCCGCCGGTATCCGAACCCAGTGCCCCGAACACGACGCGCGCCCCGACCGAAGCGCCGGAGCCCGAGGACGACCCGCCGGTGATGTGGGCGGTGTTCCACGGATTGCGCGCATGTCCGAAATGGTAGTTGTGTCCTGTGGGACCGAAGGCGAATTCGGCCATGTTGAGCGTACCGAGATCGACGGCACCGGCGGCATCGAGGCGCGTGAGCGCCGTCGCGGTCACGCCCGGCTTCCAGTCGCGCCGGATCTTGGAGCCGCACGTGGCGGTGCGCCCGGCGCGGTAATACATGTCCTTGTGGGCGAGCGGCACGCCATGCAAGCGGCCGGTCGACGGTTTGGCATCCGCGGCGCGCGCCATGGCGAAGGCCGCATCGGCGTCGAGCGCGATGAAGGCGTTGAGGGCGGGCTGCCAGGTCTTGGCGCGCGCGATGCAGGCCGTCGTGATTTCCACGGACGAGATTTTGCGTGCGGCGATCGCGTCGGCGATTTCGCAGAGCGTGGCGAGGGTCGGGTCGGCGGGCAGGGCGCTCATGCGCGCTTGCCCCGCGCGAGGCCGCGCACGAGATGCGAGGGTTCGCTGTCGAAGGGGAGGTGGGTGCGGGCGATGACGGCGATCTGGGGGCCGACGAGCGTCACCATGCGCGCGCGATCGGCCTCGGTCGTCTCGACGTCCAGCAGTTTTGCGTTGGCGTCGGCAGTCTTGTCGTCCAGCGGGCGCATCCCGTCCTCCTCTGCGAGGCGGACCGGAAGGACCTGCGGGGGGTCCGAATGCCGCCGCCGGACAGTTTGGTCCGGCAGCGGTTTCGGCTCAAGCGTTTAGGTCAGGCCGCGCGACGGGTCTGCGGGGCTTCGCCCGGCATTTCGAGGCGCGGGATCTGCTTGCGGATCAGGCGCTCGATGTCGCGCAGGAAACTGCGTTCCGACGGATCGCACAGCGAGATCGCCGTGCCGTCGGCACCGGCGCGGGCCGTACGGCCGATGCGGTGCACGTAGCTTTCCGCTACGTTGGGCAGGTCATAGTTGATGACATGGCCGACGGCATCGACATCGATGCCGCGCGCGGCGATGTCGGTCGCCACGAGGACGCGGCACTGGCCGCTCTTGAAGGCGCCCAGGGCGCGCTCGCGCTGGCCCTGGCTCTTGTTGCCGTGGATCGCCTGCGCGGGAATGCCCGAGCGTTCCAGATGCTCGACCACGCGGTCGGCGCCGCGCTTGGTGCGCGCGAAGACGAGGGTGCGGGTCGTGGCGACCTTCTTGAGGAGGTCGACGAGCACGGGACGCTTCTTGGCCGCATCGCAGAACACGACCTTCTGTTCGACGCGGGCGGCCGTCGTGGCGACGGGAGTGACCGCGACGCGCACGGGGTTGCGCAGCAGTTCGTCCGCGAGTGCACCGATTTCCTTGGGCATCGTGGCCGAGAAGAACAGGTTCTGGCGCTCCTTGGGCAGCAGCGGGATCAGCTTGCGGATGTCGCGCATGAAGCCGAGATCGAGCATCTGGTCGGCCTCGTCGAGGACGAAGATCTCGGTCTTGTCGAGGCGCAGCGTGCCCTGGTTGAGGTGGTCGAGCAGGCGGCCGGGCGTCGCGACGACGATGTCGACGCCGCTCTGGAGCTGGCGGGCCTGCGGGCCGAACGAGACGCCGCCGTAGACGACCGCGCCGCGGATCGGCAGTTCGCGCCCGTAGGCGCGGAAGCTGTCGGCGATCTGGCCGGCGAGTTCGCGCGTCGGCGAGAGCACAAGCGCGCGGCACAGGCCGCGGCCCGGACGCTGCTGGTTGGCCATCAGGCGATGGAGGATGGGAAGCGCGAAGGCGGCCGTCTTGCCCGTGCCGGTCTGCGCGATGCCGAGGAGGTCCTTGCCGGCCATCACCTGCGGGATCGCCTGCAGCTGGATGGGGGTGGGGATCGTGTAACCCTCGGCGGTGACCGCCTTGAGGATCGGGGCCGAGAGACCGAGCGTGTCGAAGGTGGGGCCGGTCGGGGCGATCGCGGTCGGCGTGGTCTGGGTGTTGTTGTCGTTCTGCGTAACTTGAGTCACTGAGTTCTCTTTTCGTAACAAAAGACAGTCGCGCGGCGGTCGCCCTCGCAAGGGTCGATGCCGTGTGCCACGGGGCTATCCGGTTCTGGGACCGCCCGTGCGTGTCCGGGCGAGGTGTCTTGGAGTGTCCGGCGGGTCGCGATCTAGACGTCGATCGCGCTCACGCGAGCCGGAAACCAAAGGCCGCACGAGGCGGCGCGGTCCCGTATATGCATTGTGCAGTGCAAAAAGTCAAGCAATGCCGGTATTCGGGTCTGCATGGCTGCCGCCCGCTTCGCGCAGGCAGGCGGCTGTCCCGGCCGCAGGGGTTTGCTAGGCTGCGGGCGATGCCGCTCGATCTCGACCCGCGCGCCGCCGGTTTCATCGCCGACCCCTATCCGTCGCTGGCGGAGCTGCGGGTGGCGCAGCCGATATACCGTTCGGCGGCGCTGGGCGGCTGGGTCGTCACGCGCCATGCCGACTGCAAGGCCCTGCTCAAGGACGCGCGCCTGTCGGCCGACCGCATGACGCCCTTCTTCGGCCATATGCCGGCCGAACGGCGCGCCGGCGTGGCGCATCTTGAGGCGACGGTGACGCGCTGGGCGGTGTTCGTCGATCCGCCCGACCACACCCGCCTGCGCGGCCTGATGAACAAGGCGTTCAGTCCGCGCGCGATCGAAGGGCTCGGGCCGCGCGTCGTGCGCCGCGTGGACGAACTCATCGACGCGTTCGCGGCGCGCAAGCGCATCGATTTCATCCGCGAGTTCGCCTATCCGCTGCCGGCGACCGTGATCGCCGACCTGCTCGGCGTGCCGCTCGAGGATGTGGATCTCCTCAAGCGGTGGTCGGACGATCTGGGCGCCTTCGTGCTGACGGCGCGCGCCACGCCCGACAAGTATGCGCGTGCCGAATCGGCTGCCCGCGAGATGGAAGCGTATTTCGGCGATCTCGTCGAGGCGCGGCGCGTCAAGCCGGGCGACGATGCGGCGTCGTGGATGATCGGGGCTGCCGATCGCGACGCGCGCATGTCGCGCGAGGAGCTTGTCGCCACCTGCGTGCTGCTGCTCTTCGCCGGCCATGAGACGACGACGCACCTGATCGGCAACGGGCTGTGGTCGCTGCTCGGCCATCCGCACGAGATGGCGCGTCTGCGCGCGAACGCCCACGATACGGCTTTCATGCAAAGCACGGTCGAGGAGATGCTGCGCTGGGACGGACCCAGCCTCGCGCAGGTCCGCATCGCGCGCGACCGGCTGGAATGGCAGGGCGCCGTCTTCGCGCCGGGCGACCGCATTTTCCTGATGCTTGCGGCGGCGGCGCGCGATCCCGCGGTGTTCGCCGAGCCGGACCGCTTCGACCTGACGCGCGATCCCAACCCGCATCTGGCGTTCGGGTTCGGCATCCATTTCTGTGTGGGCGCACCCCTTGCGCGCCTCGAAGCGCGGGTCGCCTTTCCGCGCCTGCTCCAGCGCCTGCCGCGGATCGCGCTGGCGCCCCAGACGCTGCGCTGGTCCGACAATCTCGTCGTGCGCGGCCTGCATGCGCTCGAACTCGATCTCGGCTGACCGAAGGAACGGCACGCAATGCGCGAGGCCCTGAAAGTCTATCTTCCGATCGCCCTGCTGATTTTTGCGGGTTTTGCCGTGGCGCTGCGCTTCGTCGCACCCCCGCCGCCGGACAAAATCGTCTTTGCGGCCGGTGCGCAGGGCGGGGCCTATATCGAATTCGCGAAGCGCTATGCCGAGATCCTCGGGCGCGACCGCGTGAAGGTCGAGATCGTCGAGACGGCCGGTGCGGCCGACAACCTGCACCGCATCGCCGCCGAAGGGACGCGCATCGACTTGGCGCTGATCCAGGGCGGTGTGGGGTCCGAGGAAGGCTCGCCCGGCCTCGTGACGGTCGCCTCGGTTTTCTACGAGCCGGTCTGGCTCGTGCATCGCATCGATCTCGGCGTGGAGAAGGTCCACGACCTGCGCGCGCGCCGCATCGCCATCGGTGCGGACGGATCGGGCACGCAGATCCTCGTCCGGCAGGTGCTGCGGGCCAACGGGCTGGATGTCGCGAGCGACATCGATGCGCGCGCGATCGGCACGGCGGATTCGTTCCAGGCGCTGCGCGAAGGCTCGGTCGATGCGGCCTTCTTCGTGGCGGCGCGCGCGCCGGCGGCGCTGACCGACCTTCTGGCCGGCGGCCGGCACAGGCTCTACAGCTTCGAGCGCCACGCGGCCTACCGCCATATCTTTCCGTTCCTGTCGTCGATCACGCTGCCGGGCGGCGCGCTCGATCTCGCGCGCGACGTGCCCAACGACGACACGATCCTGCTGGCGCCCGTGGCGCAGCTCGTCGCGCGCGAGGACGTCCACCCGGCGCTGGTCCAACTGCTCCTCAAGGCCGCGAAGGAGGTGCACGGCCCCCGCCAGATTTTCGCGCCGGCCGGAACGTTCCCGACGACCCGCTACGCCGACTTCCCGTTGCACGACGACTCCGAGCGGCTGATCGAACGCGGCCCCAATTTCCTGTCGCGCTATCTGCCGTTCTGGGCGGCGGTGCTGGTCGAACGCAGCCTCGTCATGCTGATTCCGTTCGTCACGCTGATGATCCCGCTCGCGCGGATCGCGCCGCCGGCCTACCGCTGGCAGATCCGTGCGAAGATTTTCTCGCACTACAAATCGCTGCGCCGGATCGAGGCCGAACTGCGAAGCGCGGATTCGCCAGCCCGTCGTGCCGAATTGCTGGCGGAGATCGACGGAATCCAGGAACGGGCCGGTGCCATGAAGGTTCCGGTCGGCTATGCGGACACGCTCTACAATCTCCGGATTCACATCCGCTTCGTCCGTCGGATGGTATCCGAAGGTGTGTAATTAATACGCTAAATCAATGTTCTGCGAATAATTCCGGCCGTAGCACCGGTGTAAACGGTTCGGTAACTTCGGTAAGGTTAAAACGGGTACGAAGGATCGGCCGATAGCGGACCGACCACGGAGAGACACATGGACGATCTGCTGCGCGACTTCCTGACCGAGACGAACGAGAATCTCGGTGTCCTGGATACCGAGATCGTCAAGCTCGAGCAGAACCCGAACGATCCGGGTCTGGTCGGCAGCATCTTCCGCATCATGCACACCATAAAGGGTACGTGCGGCTTCCTCGGCCTGCCGCGCCTCGAGAAGGTCGCGCATGCGGGCGAGAACCTGCTCGACAAGATCCGCGACGGCAAGCTGATCCCCAACGAACAGGCCGTCACGCTGATCCTCGAGGCGCTCGACCGGATCAAGAGCCTGCTGTCGGTCCTCGAACAGACCGAAGCGGAACCCGAAGGCGAGGACGCGGACCTCATCAAGCGCCTCAACGACTACGCGAACGGCGAGACCTCGGCAGCGCCTGCCGCGGCCGTGCCGCTGCAGGCGCTCGCGCCCACGAAATCCGCCGAACCCGAGCCCGACGAGCACGGCTTCGTGCCCGTACCGGCGCACAAGACCGCCGCCGTCGCCGACGCGCTCGCCGCCCAGAAATCCCCGGAACCCGCCCCGGCGCCCGTGCCTGCACCCGTCGCCGCTGCGCCTGCGCCGGCCAAGGCCGTCGCGAAGGCCGAGCCGCGCGGCGACGTGGTCGAATCCGCCGTCGCCGCCTCGTCGATCCGCGTCAATGTCGACGTGCTCGAAAACCTGATGACGATGGTTTCCGAACTCGTGCTGACGCGCAACCAGCTCCTGCAGATCCTGCGCTCTCAGAAAGACAGCGAGTTCACCGGCCCGCTCCAGCGCCTCAACCACGTTACGTCGGAACTGCAGGAAGGCGTCATGAAGACGCGCATGCAGCCGATCGGCAACGCCTGGTCGAAGCTGCCGCGCCTGATCCGCGATCTCAGCCACGAACTCGGCAAGAAGATCGACCTGCAGATGCACGGCCAGGACACCGAGCTCGACCGGCAGGTGCTCGAGCTCATCAAGGATCCGCTGACGCATCTCGTGCGCAACTGCGCCGACCACGGCCTGGAGCGGCCCGAAGAGCGCCGCGCGGCCGGCAAGCCCGAGACGGGCCGCGTCAACCTCAACGCCTTCCACGAAGGCGGCCACATCATCATCGAGATCACGGATGACGGCCGCGGTCTCAACATCGACAAGATCAAGCAGAAGGCCATCCAGAACGGCGTCTGCAGCGAGGCGGAAGCCGCCGCCCTCAGCGACCAGCAGATCGCCCAGTTCATCTTCAAGGCCGGCTTCTCCACCGCCGCCGTCGTCACCTCGGTCTCCGGGCGCGGCGTGGGCATGGACGTCGTGCGCACCAACATCGAGAAGATCGGCGGCACGGTCGAGCTCAAGTTCCAGCGCGGCAAGGGCACCAGTTTCGTCATCAAGATCCCGCTGACGCTCGCCATCGTGTCGGCGCTCGTCGTCGAATGCTCGGGCGAGCGCTTCGCGATCCCGCAGATAAGTGTGCTCGAACTCGTGCGCGCGACGGCCGGTTCCGAGACGACGATCGAGCGGGTCAACGATTCCCCGTTCCTGCGCCTGCGCAACCGCCTGCTGCCGCTCGTCAGCCTGCACGACATGCTCAAGCTCGGCGAAGACCGCGGCGTGGACGCCTCGGAGAGCTTCATCGTCGTCACCCAGGTCGGTACCTACACCTTCGGCATCATGGTCGACCGCGTGTTCGACACCGAGGAAATCGTGGTCAAGCCTGTCGCCCCCATCCTGCGCGACATCTCGATGTTCTCGGGCAACACGATCCTGGGCGACGGCTCGGTGATCATGATCCTCGATCCCAACGGCATCGCCGCCGCCTCGGGCGAATCCGCCACGATGGGCGAGCAGGCGGCTGCGGCCAGCACGGACGAGCGCGCCAAGACCGAGGGGCAGCGCGTGGCGCTGCTGGTTTTCCGCGCCGGCGGCCAGGCGCCCAAGGCCGTTCCGCTCTCGCTCATCGCACGTCTCGAGGAGACCGAGGCCAACACGATCGAATTCTCGGACGGCAAGCCGGTACTGCAGTATCGCGGCAAGCTGATGCCGCTGGTGACGATCGATCCGTCCTACGCGATCCGCAGCGAGGGCCGCCAGTCGATCCTCGTCTTCGCCGACCGCAACCGGAACATGGGCCTGCTGGTCGACGAGATCGTCGACATCGTCGAGGAACGCCTCGAGGTCGAGATGAACAACGTGCGGCCGGGCATGGTCGGTTCGGCGATCATCGCGGGCAAGGCGACCGACGTCATCGACACCGCGCACTATCTCTCGCTCGCCTTCGGCGACTGGTTCGGCAAGGCGGACCAGCCCTTCGGGCAGACGCAGTCGCGCAGCCTGCTGCTGGTCGACGACAGCCCGTTCTTCCGCAACCTGCTGCAGCCGATCCTGGCGGTCGCCGGCTACGACGTCACGACCGCCGACACCGGCACGCAGGCGCTCGCCATGTGCGAGGCGGGACGCGAGTTCGACATCATCGTGTCCGACATCGAGATGCCGGGCATGAGCGGATTCGAGTTCGCCGAGGCACTGCGCAAGATCGAGCGCTTCCGCGAGACGCCGGTCCTGGCGCTTTCCTCGCACACGCATCCGCAGGACATCGAGCGGGCGCGCCGCGTGGGCTTCACCGACTTCATCCCCAAGCTCGACCGCGAGGGCCTGCTGGCCTCGCTGAACGAGCTGAGTGCGGGCAACCGCGTCGCGGCCGCGCAGTAAGCGACCGGAAACCGGAGAGATCACGATGAGCAATTCCCTCGTTTCTTCCGAGCGTCCGGGCGCCGTGAAGGTCGCCGGCGCCGACGTCGCCAACGACTTCGTCACGATGATGGTGGCCGACCAGCTGTTCGGCATCCCGGTCCTGACGGTGCAGGACGTGCTGGGCCCGCAGCGCGTCACGCGCGTTCCGCTGGCCCCGCCGGAAGTGGCGGGCGCCCTCAACCTGCGCGGCCGCATCGTCACCGCCTTCGACGTCCGCCGCCGCCTGGGCCTGCCCAAGCGCGAAGCCGACAAGCAGGGCATGAACGTCGTCGTCGATTTCAAGGGCGAGCTCTACGCCCTGATGGTCGACAATGTCGGCGAGGTGCTGTCGCTGTCCGCCGACACCTACGAGCGCAATCCCAACACGCTGGATCCGCGCTGGCGCGAGGTTTCAGGCGGAATCTACCGCCTCAAGGGCAAGCTGCTGGTGGTGCTCGAGGTCAGCCGCCTGCTGGCGTTCAAGCGCGGCGGCGCCGAAGCCGCCTAGGCTTTACCTTGGCTTAAATCTGCCGGAGCGCTAAATTTCCCCTTCGCGTGCGCGAAGGGGGGAGCATGACGGCGTCCGGAAGCCTGAAAATATCGGGATGCGTGGCAATCCTCCGCCTGACCGGGGGGGATCCGGCCAGCGCGCGCCTTGTATGGGCGGATGCGCCCTTTTTCACCAATTTCGAGGGGGCCGGCGTGGGTGCGCCAGCGTTCGCCGCCGGCGTCTCGCCGTCGCTGACGGCGGCCTTTGCGGCCCTTGGCGAGGGCAAGGAAGCGATCGTGCCGTGTGCCGGGGCGATCCTGTGCGGCCATCTGATCGAGGCCGATCTCGGCCTCGTGGCGCTGGGCGGCGGGCAGTTCCTCGTCGCGGTGCCGCTCGCCGAAGAGGACGACACGGAATCCGAGGACGCCAAGCTTGCCGAGATCCTCGACGCGCTCCCCGTCGCGGTGACGCTCGTCGGCACCGTCGACGGCACGATCCTGTGGATGAACGACGCGTTCCGCGATCTGCTCGGCGGCAGCGAGTTCGACCTGATGGGAACGTCGCTGGCCGGTCACTTCGCGCTGCCCGGCGCCTTCAAGACGCTGATGGGGGCGACGGGGCCGGTGGTTCCGTCCTCGCCGGTGCCGACCGCGCTGAAGACGCTGTCGGGTGTGATGACGCCGGTGATCGCCAACGCCAAGCGCGTCTCGTTCCGCGGCCAGCAGGCGGCGATGGTGTCGCTGACGCGGGGGCTCTAGGGGAAGTTCAGATGCCGCGCTTGCGCGCGGCGGCTTCCAGCTCGTCGATGAGCTGCATGCCCGGGACGATTTCGGAACGCACGAATTCGAGGCGCTTGTTCGGCCCGCCGCTCGCGGTCGGGAACCGGTCGCGCCACAGCTGCATCTTGACCGACAGGCCGCACAGCACGCCGCCGATCGAGCGGTGGTTCGAGAAGACGAGGTCCTTCATCTTCGAGAAGCTGTCGGCGTTGATGTCTTTCCAGAAATCGGCGCTCTTGCGGTTGAACGCCTCGAAACGGCCGGTCAGCGAGATGATGACGCCCGACAGCGAGTCCTTCACCTTGTCCAGCATCTGCTTGGACATGCGGTCCTGCTTGATCATCTGGTTTTCCTCGAGCGGCTTCAGCCAGTCGAGGAAGCCCTGGACCTGCGGAACGACAAGGTCGAGGCAGGCGCGGAAATAGGCCAGCGACAGGAAGGTATCGCCGTAGTCTTCGAGGAAGCGCGGGATCTCGGTCAGCGGCACGTTGAGCTTCTGCGACATCATGCGCAGGTTTTTCAGCGCGTCCTCGCGGTTCGGCGTGGTGATCAGCTTCATGATGTCGGAAACGTCGTTCACCACGAAATCGTCCGATCCGTAGATCTGCTGGATCAGCGGATGGGTGAACACCTTCATGTGCTCGGTCAGTTCCCGGCGCTTGCCGTCGGAGAGCTGGAGTTCCTTCTTCAGGTCGATGTTGAGGTTGAGCGCGCGCAGCGCCACGCGCAGCGTGTACACGTCGAAGGAGGGGATGCTCGAGAGGCTCTGCAGCAGCGGCATATCCTTGCGCAGCGGCTCGGCATAGCTCTGGAAGACGCTGTGCAGCGTGTCGAGCGGGACCTGTGCCGACTTGTGGCCCTGGTCCTTGTAGAGTTCGACGACGGAATCGAGGCGGACGTTCTTGATCAGCCGGAGACGGCGCAGGCCGGGCGTCTCGAGCGGGATGATGCGCAGCGGCAGGATGTGGAGGGCGTCCTGGCCCTCCGCATCGTACTCCTCGACATTCGCATCGCCAGCAGCCGGCGGCGGTACCGCTTCCGCGCCCGGCGAGGGCGCAGCATGCGGATCCGCAGCAGGTGCGGGCGGCGTGTCGGTGCTGTTCATACGCTCTATTTACGATGCCTGCGAGCGATTGGCCAGTGTGGATCAGTCAAATAGCTTGTCGATGTCGGCCTGCGAGGCCGTTGCGGCAGCCGCGGCCGGTGCGGGCTGGGCTTTGGGTGCCGGCGGCGGTTCGGGCGCCTTGGCCGGCGGCTGCACTTCATTTGTAGTCGGAACGGGTCCCGCCGACGCGGCGCCGGCAAGCAGCGCGTCGATCTCGACCTGCGTATGACCTTGACCAGGCATGGCCGGTCCGTTCAGCAGGTGTGCGTCGCGGCGCTGATCGACGCCTTCGTCGGTACGTAATTGTGTGCCGGAAATATTCTCCGGCCCCCAGATCGCGACCATCGCGGCGACACGCTGGTCGATATAACGCAACGTACTGACAACTTTGGATATCCGCTGGCCGGTAATGTCCTGGAACGAGCAGGCGGTAAAAATTTCTGTCGCCTGTTCGGTCAGGACCTGGCCGGCCTCGGCCTGCTCGGGCGGCAGCGTGCCGGCCACTTCCATGATCCGTTCGGCGGCATTGAGGATGTCGGACGTGGCGCGCTCGGTCGACGCGACGATCTGGTCAAGTTCACTCGTCGCGGCATTGATGCGGTTGCCCGCCTGCTGGACCTTGGGGTCCTTGTTGTAGATCGAGGCGATTTCCGTCTTCGCGGTCTGGATGTGCGAGGCCATGCTCTGCAACTCGGCGCGGAGCACGTCGAGGCTCTGGGTTTCCCGCGCGAAGCCGATCTGCTTGAGCGTCCATTCGCGGAACGACGAGGCGATGCGCCGTGCCTCGTCGACCGAGACGACCCGCTGGCGGGCATCGCGCATGCGCAGGAAGGTCCGCCCGCGGGCGCTGTTGAGAAGGGCGTCTTCGATCGCGAAATAGTCGTCGTCGGACAGGTCGAGCTTGGACATGGTTCGGCAATTCCCGTGTTTTCGGACGGGAAAGCTAGCGCAGAAAGCGCTAATGCAATGTTAAAGGCCGGACCGGATCAGAGCAGTTCGCCCGCCACCGCGCGCCGGAAAATGCGTTCCAGTGCAGGGGCATCGACGGCGCAAGGATTGCCGCCTGCCGACGGGTCGCGGGCGGCCATTTCGCCGATTTCCGGCGCCCGCGCCGCGTCGACGCCGATTTCCTTCAGCGTATGCGGAATTTTGAGCGTCCGGCGGAAGGCGAGGACCCAGTCGAAGACCGCCGCATAGTCCGCGCGCGGCAGGTCGAGGACACGCGCCACCAGGCCCATCCGGCCTTCGATGGACGTCCGGTTGTGCTGCATGACGTAGGGCAGCAGCACGGCGTTGGTGAGGCCGTGATGCGTGTCGTAGACGGCGCCGATCGGATGGGCGAGCGCGTGCACGCCGCCGAGACCCTTCTGGAAGGCGACGGCCCCCATGCTGGCGGCCGCGAGCATGCGCGCGCGCGCCTCGATGTTCGCGCCGTCGGCGACCGCGCGCGGCAGTTCGTCCTTCACAAGCCGCATGCCTTCGAGCGCGATGCCCTCCGCCATCGGATGGAATCCTGGCGCGCAATAGGCCTCGAAGCAGTGGACGAAGGCGTCGACGCCGGTGGCGGCCGTGATGTGCGGCGGCAGGCCGACAGTGAGCTCGGGATCGGAGATGACGATGCCGGGCATCATCTTGGGATGGAAGATGATCTTCTTCTCGTGGTCGGCCTCGTTGGTGATGACCGAGGCGCGGCCCACTTCCGAACCCGTGCCGGCCGTCGTCGGGATCGCGACGACGGGCAGCATGCCGTCGGGATCGACGCGCTTGAAATTGTCGCCGACATCCTCGAAGTCCCATAGCGGACGCTTCTGGCCTGCCATCAGCGCGATCGCCTTGGCCGCGTCGAGCGCCGAGCCGCCGCCGAACGCGATGACGCCGTCATGCTTGCCGGCGCGCAGCGCCGCGAGGCCGTCATCCACGTTCTGGCCCGTCGGGTTGCCCTTCACCTTGGCGAACAGCGCGGCGCCGGAAAGCTTCAGCGCGCGCGCGACCATCGGCGAATTGGCGAGGCCCGCGTCGGTCACCAGCAGCGGGCGCTTCATGCCGAGCCGGCCGCAGGCGGCGGCGAGTTCCTCGAGGCGGCCGGGGCCGGCCCACACGGTCGTCGGATAGTTCCAGTTGCCCTTGATCGTCATCGCGGTGCCGTTCCCTAGAGTGTCGTGCGCAGGTGGAAGGATTTGAGGCGCGTCAGCTGGTCGTAGCCCAGCGCCGAAAGGGTGGCGCCGCGGCCGGTATCCTTGACGCCCGTCCAGGCGAGGCCGGGATCGAGATAGTCGCAGCGGTTCATGAACACCGTGCCCGTCTCGATGCGTCCGCCGAGCTTCTCGGCGGCGGCCGCATCCGACGTCCACAGCGCCGCCGTGAGGCCGTAGGCGCTGTCGTTCATCAGCTTCACCGCCTCGTCGTCGCCGGAGACCTTCATGATGCCGATGACGGGACCGAAGCTTTCCTCGGTCATCACGCGCATCTTGTGGTTCACGTCGACCAGCACGTGCGGGGCAAGATAGGGCGTGCCCGCCTTGTCGGCCGGGAAATGCCTGGGATCGACAAGCGAGCGCGCGCCCTGCTTCACGGCTTCCGCGATCTGGCCGCGCACGAAGTCGGCGGCATTGGCGCGCACCATCGGCCCCAGATTGGTCGCCTTGTCGGTGGGGTTGCCGAGTTTGTAGCCCTTTGTCAGTTCCACGAAGCCATCGACGAACTTCGGATACAGGCTCTCGTGCACGTAGATGCGTTCGATCCCGCAGCACGACTGGCCGGAATTGAAGAAGGCGCCGTCGACGAGATTCTCGATCGCGTGGGCGAGATTCGCGTCGGCCCGCACATAGGCCGGGTCCTTGCCGCCGAGTTCGAGGCCGGCGCCGATGAAACGCTCGCCGATCGCGCGCTGGATCGCCTTGCCGCCGTCGACCGAGCCCGTGAAGCAGACGAAATCGGTGCGCGCGTCGCCCACGATGCGCGCGGCGTCGACGTGGTCGGTGTGCAGGATCTGGAACACGCCGGCCGGCAGGCCCGCTTCCTTCGCGGCCTCGGCATAGCGTTCGGCCACCAGCGGGGTTTGGTGCGAGTGCTTGAGCAGCACCGCGTTGCCCGCGGCGAGCGCCGGGATCACCGCGTTGACCGACGTGAGATAGGGGTAGTTCCACGGCGCCACGACGAAGACGAGGCCCAGCGGATCGCGCCGGATGAAGCGCGTGAAGCCGGGTTTGGCGGCGGGGGCGACGTCGCCCAGTGCCTCGGCCGCGATCGACAGCATGTGGCGCGCGCGTTCCTCGAAGCCGCGCATCTCGCCCGGCGTCTGGGAGATCGGGCGGCCCATCTGCCAGGTCAGCTCCTCGGCGATGGCGTCGCGGTGGGTAAGCATCGCGTCGACCATCCGCGTGAGGATGGCGACGCGGTCCTTCAGCGGCGTGCTCCGCCAGCCGCCCTTCGCCTTCTGCGCGGCGGCCAGCGTCGCCTCGATCTCGGCCGCACCGGCCAGCGGGCGCGTGCAGTATTCGCGCCCGTCGACCGGGCTGATCGTCTTCAGCATCTTCATCGCGTCGCCCTCAGATGATCTCGAAATAGCGCTGAAGCTGCCAGTCGGTGATCGCCTTGTTGTATTCGCGCTGCTCCCAGTCGCGGGTACCGGCATAGTGTTCGACGAAATCGTCGCCGAACAGCTCGCGCGCGGCCTTGGACGCGAGGAGGCGCTTGGCCGCGTCGCCCAGCGTGCGCGGCAGCTGGAGCTTGGCGGGCGCTTCGACCGCGTAGGCGTTGCCCGAGACCGGCTTCGTCGGCTCGATCTTGTTCGCGATGCCCCACAGGCCGGAGCCCAGCGCCGCCGAGAAGGCGATGTAGGGATTGATGTCGGCGGCGGCCACGCGGTACTCGACGCGCTGCGACTTGGCCGAACCCGGAATCACGCGCAGCGCCGTCGTCCGGTTCTCCACGCCCCACATCGACGCCGTCGGCGCCCAGAAGCCGGGGATCAGGCGCGTGTAGGAATTGACCGTGCAGGCGATCATCGCCAGCAGCTCGGGCATCAGCATCTGCTGGCCGCCGATGAAATGGCGCATCGTGTCGGAGATGCCGTGCGGCTTCCTGGGATCGTGGAAGGCCGACTTGCCCTTCTTGTCCTGCAGCGAGATGTGCAGATGGCCGCTCTGGCCCGGCCAGTCGTGCGAGTATTTGGCCATGAAGGTCGCCATGCGGTTCTGCCGCTGGGCGAGGATCTTGGTGTAGGTCTTGAAGAGCGCCGCCTTGTCGGCCGAAGCGAGGATCGAGTCCACGCCGATCGCGGCCTCGAGCACGCCGGCGCCCGTCTCGGTGTGCAGGCCTTCGATGGCGACATCCATCTGGCGCATCGTCTCGAGCAGGTGGTGGTAGAATTCGGCGTGCACCGAGTTGCGCAGCATCGAATAGCCGAAATAGCCCGGCGTGATGTTCTTCAGGTTCTTGTAATGCTTCGCGCGCACCGTCTCGGGCGTCTCGTCGAAGACGAAGAATTCGAACTCGGCCGCCGCCTTCGCGGTGAAGCCCATGTCGGCGGCGCGCTTGATCACGCGGCGCAGCGTGCCGCGCGGACAGACCTTCTCGGCCCGGTCGGCGAACTCGGCCAGGAACAGCACCGTCGAGGGTTCGAACGGGATGTTGCGGCAGGTATCGGGGATGACGCGTACGGGCGCGTCGGGATAGGCGGTGTGCCAGCCGGTGTATTTCGCGTTGTCGTAGAGCTGGTCGTTGGAGTCCCAGCCCAGCACGACGTCGCAGAAGCCGAAGCCGCCGGTCAGCGCCGACATGAACTTCTCGCGCGACATATATTTGCCGCGCATCACGCCGTCGACGTCGAACACGCCGACCTTCACGTTATCGATGTTGCGGTCCTGGAGGAGGGTGGCCGCATCTTCGGCTGTCTTGACGCTTCTCGGATCCATGGAACTCCCCGTCTGTGACACGCGCACGACAATGCCGCATCGTCGCGTCCGGGTCTAACGGTTATGCGCGGTCCGAGAGGGTCAGCAGACCCGGCTGAAGCACGAACCCGAATCGTTCGGGTTGGGCTGGAACGGCGGCAGCAGTTCGGCCAGCAGGCTGCGCATGAACAGCTGGAATTCCGGGCTGTCGGGGCGCGTCGGCACCGGCGTGCGGCCGGTGGTCCGGGAAAGCTCGCCGCCGAAACGGCAGAAGGCGGCCGAGAGGCGCAGGTTTCCCGGCTCGTCGGGGAAGGGCAGCGCGGCGGTCGTGTTCGGCGCGCAGGAATTGGGCTGGTTCATGCCGAAATTCAGCGCAAGCCGGTACCCCGATCGCCCGGTCTTCTGGTCGGTCGTGAACTGGATCTTGTCGCGGTTGGGCAGCGCGTTGAGCGCCGCGACGATGGCGGCGTTCGAGATCGGGGCGCCGGTCACCGTCACGGGCACCGGGCCGTCGCCGGCGGCGAGGGTGCCCACGCCCACCTGGTACGACGGATAGTACGTGCCGACGAACGTGCTGTTGGCCGTCACGCAGCCGGACAAGACGAGGGCTGCCGCCAGGGCAGCGAGGGGCAGATTCGGGATGCGGATCATGCTGCTTTCCTTAAGTCCAGTCGGCCCCAGACGTCAACAAGGGCGGCCAGGAGCCGGTCCATCAGGGCATCGTCGTGGAAGGGCGTCGCCGTCAGGCGCAGCCGCTCGGTCCCGCGCGGGACGGTGGGATAGTTGATCGGCTGCACGTAGATGCGGTGGCGGGCGAGCAGGTCGTCCGACGCGCGCTTGCAGGCGCGCGCGTCGCCGACCAGCAGCGGCACGATATGCGTGGCCGAAGGCATCAGCGGCAGGTTCGCGGCCGCCAGCAGGCGCTTGAGCCGCTGGGTCCGCTCGGCGAGCGCCTCGCGCTCGGCCGTGCTGGTCTTGAGATGGCGGATGGCGGCAAGCGCGCCCGCCGCGATGACGGGCGGCATCGAGGTCGAGAAGATGAAGCCGGCCGCGACGCTGCGCACCGCATCGCACAGGGCGGCCGTGCCCGCGACATAGCCGCCGACGACGCCGAAGCCCTTGGCGAGCGTGCCCTGCACGATGTCGATGCGGTCCTGCGCGCCGTCGCGCTCGGCGATGCCCGCCCCGTGCGCGCCGTAGAGGCCGACCGCGTGGACCTCGTCGAGATACGTCATCGCGTCGTACGTGCGCGCGAGATCGCAGAAGGCATGGATCGGGGCGACGTCGCCGTCCATCGAATAGACGCTCTCGAAGGCGATCAGTTTCGGGCGGGCGGGATCGATCGCCGCGAGATGGCGTTCGAGATCCTGCGGATCGTTGTGCCTGAAGATGCGTTTCTCGGCGCCCGAATGCCGGATGCCCTCGATCATCGAGGCGTGGTTCATCTCGTCGGAAAGGATGACGAGGCCCGGCATCAGCCGGCCGAGGGCCGACAGCGTGGCCTCGTTGGCGTTGTAGCCCGACGTGAAGACGAGGGCGGCCGGCTTGGCGTGCAGCCCGGCAAGCTCGGCCTCCAGCAGCACGTGCTGGTGGCTGGTGCCCGAGATGTTGCGTGTGCCGCCGGCGCCCGCGCCGTTGGCCTCCAGCGTGCGGCGCATCGCCTCGATCGTCGCGGGGTGCTGGCCCATGCCCATGTAGTCGTTCGAGCACCACACCACGACATCGACCGGCCCGTCGGGCGAATGCCAGGTGGCGTGCGGAAACGCGCCACACTTGCGCTCGAGATCAGCGAAGACCCGGTAGCGCCCTTCGGTCTTCAGCCTGGCCGTCGCGTCGGAGAAATAGCGGTCGTAATCCCTGCGCATCGTGCCGCCCCGCCTAGCCCAGCAGGCCCTTGGCTTTCGCGGCGGCGAGCCCGTCGTCCAGCCCCTTGCGGAAGCGCACGAACATCTCGTCGATCTCGCCTTCGGTGATGATCAGCGGCGGGCAGACGGCGACGCGGTTGTCGAACAGGCCACGCACCATGAGGCCGGCAGCCTCGCACGCCTTGGCGATGACCGGCGCCACGGCCTGCGTGGGCGCGAACATCGTCTTCGCCTTCTTGTCCTTGACGAGCTGGATGCCGCCGATGAGGCCCACGCCGATCGCCTCGCCCACCAGCGGATGGTCGGCGAGCGACTTCATGCCGGCGAGGAAGCGCGGGGCGACGCGCCTTACGTGGCCGACGATGTCGCGCTCCTCGTAGATCTTCAGCGTCTCGACCGCGACGGCCGCCGGGACGGGGTGGGCGGAATAGGTGTAGCCGTGCCCGAAGCTGCCGATCTTGTCGCTCTGCTTCTGCATGGCCTGGTAGACCGGCTCGGAGATCAGCACCGCCGAGATCGGCAGGTAGGCGCCGGACAGCGCCTTGGCGCAGGTGATGATGTCGGGCCGGATGTCGAGGGTCTGCGAGCCCCACATGTTGCCGGTACGCCCGAAGCCGCAGATCACCTCGTCGGCGACGAGCAGGATGCCGTACTTCTTCAGCACCTTCTGGATCTTCGGGAAATAGCCCGCGGGCGGGATGATGACGCCGCCCGCACCCATCACCGGCTCGGCGAACATGGCCGAGATCGTCTCGGGGCCCTCGGCGAGGATCAGCTTCTCGAGATTTTCGGCAAGGCGCGTGGAATATGAATCCTCGTTCTCGCCCGGCTCGGCGCCGCGGTAATGGTGCGGCGTCTCGGCATAGGCGACGGGGAAGATCGGCAGGTCGAAGTCGCGCTGGTTGATCGGCAGGCGCGTGAGCGAGGCCGCCGCGATCGTCACGCCGTGATAGGCCTTCTCGCGGCTGATGATCTTCTTGCGCTTGGGCTGGTCGGCGGCGTTCGAGATGTACCAGAGGATCTTGATCGCCGTGTCGTTGGCTTCCGATCCCGAGCTGGCGAAGAACACCTTCGACATCGGGACGGGGGCGAGTTCCTTCAGCTTCTCGGCAAGCACGATGCCCGGCTCGTGCGATTTGCCCGCGAAGATGTGGTAGTAGGGCAGATCGCGCATCTGGCGCTGCGCGGCCTCGGCCAGGCGCGGCTCGTTGAAGCCCAGCGACGCGCACCACAGCCCGGCCATGCCCTCGATATATTCCTTGCCGCCGTCGTCCGACACGTAGACGCCGCGACCCTTCGCCATCACGACCGGCCCGTCGGTCTCGTGCGTGCGCAGGTTCGTGTAGGGATGGACGAGGGCGGCGATGTCGCGTGCGGCGAGCGAGTTGCCGCGGGGTCTCTGGTCGTTCATGGGCCGGCTGCTCCTGGTACTTTGCAGTGCATATCGTAACACCGGCGGCGCGTTCCCGCGAAGGACGTTCCCGTCCCGTTCCGGTCGGCGGGAAGAATTGCATTGATTCAGGGTCGTGACGCTTACCAAGATCGTATGTCGGCATCGCGCCATGTACATCCCGTCCGTCCCCGAATAGCCCGGAACGCCAACAGCCGATGATCGCCTTCGTGATCCGCCGACTCCTCCAGGCCATCCTCGTGATGATGGCCGTCGGCTTCATCGCGTTCTCGCTGTTCGCCTATGTCGGTGATCCGGTGGCGATCATGCTGGGGCAGGACTTCACCGAGGAATCGCGCCGCCGGCTGATCCACGAGCTCGGCCTCGACCAGCCCTTCTTCGTCCAGTACATGCGCTTCCTCGCCGGCGCCGCGCAGGGGCAGTTCGGCATCTCGTACCGGCTCGCGCGTCCGGTCGCGCAGCTGCTCCTCGAACGCCTGCCCGCCACGCTGGAGCTGTCGTTCTGCGCGGCGGCGATCGCACTCTGCGTCGGCGTGCCGATGGGCGTCTATACGGGCCTCAAGCGCGACACCTGGCTCGCGCGGCTGTTCCTCACCGTCAGCCTCGTGGGCGTGTCGCTGCCGACGTTCCTGATCGGCATCCTGCTCATCCTCGTCTTCTCGGTGCAGCTCGGCTGGCTGCCGTCCTTCGGGCGCGGGGCGACCGTGGCGCTGGGCTGGTGGTCGACCGGGTTCCTCACGCCCACCGGCCTCAAGGCGCTGATCCTGCCGTCGATCACGCTGGCGCTTTTCCAGATGACGCTGATCATGCGCCTCGTGCGCTCGGAGATGCTGGAGGTGCTGCGCACCGATTACATCAAGTTCGCGCGTGCGCGCGGCCTCGCCGACCGCGCGATCAATTTCGGCCACGCGCTCAAGAACACGCTCGTGCCCGTCATCACGATCACGGGGCTGCAGCTCGGCGGCATCATCGCCTTTGCCATCGTGACCGAGACGGTGTTCCAGTGGCCGGGCATGGGATTCCTGTTCATCCAGTCGGTCAGCACGGCCGACGTGCCGGTGATGGCCGCGTATCTGCTGCTGATCGCGTTCCTGTTCGTGGCGATCAACCTGGTCGTGGACCTCCTCTATTACGCGGTCGATCCGCGCCTGCGCGTGGACCGCGCGGCCGCGGGCGGCCATGGGCATTGAGGGCGCCATGGAAGCGCTGCGCCGCGCCCTCGATTCCGACGTGCTCCACAGCTTCCGGCGCTCGCCGGTCGTCGTCGTGGCGGCGGTCGTCACGCTGGCGTTCTTCGCCGGCGCGCTCTTCGCCCCCCTGATCGCCCCGCAGGACCCGTTCGACGTGCGCCAGCTCAACCTGATGGAAGCCTCGCTGCCGCCTGCGTGGGTTTCCGGCGGCGAGGCGCACTTCCCGCTGGGCACAGACACGCAGGGGCGCGACGTGTTCTCCACGATCCTGTTCGGCAGCCGCATCTCGCTGCTGGTGGGCATCCTCGCCGTCGCGTTCGCGATGGTGCTGGGCATCACGCTCGGCCTCGTCGCCGGCTATTTCGGCGGCACGGTGGATGCCGTGATCATGCGCGTGGCCGACGTGCAGCTTTCCTTCCCCGCGATCCTGATCGCGCTGCTGATCGACGGGGTGGCGCGCATCGTCATCCCGCGCGAGCTGCATCACGACATCGCGGTCTACGTGCTGATCCTCGCCATCGGCTTCTCGGGCTGGGTGCAGTATGCGCGCACGGTGCGCGGCTCGTGCATGGTCGAGAAGGGCAAGGAATACGTGCAGGCCGCGCGCGTGATCGGCCGCCATCCGGTGGCGATCATGCTGCACCATGTGCTGCCCAACGTGCTCGGCCCGGTGCTGGTGATCGCCACGATCCATCTGGCCCTCGCGATCATCACGGAGGCGACGCTGTCGTTCCTGGGCGTGGGCCTGCCGCCGACGCAGCCGTCGCTGGGCACGCTGATCCAGATCGGCAACAACTTCCTGTTCTCCGGCGAATGGTGGATCACGGTCTTTCCGGGGCTCGCCCTCGTGCTGATGGTGCTGGCGGTGAACCTGCTGGGCGACTGGCTGCGCGATGCGCTCAACCCGAGGCTCCGCTAGCCATGACGGGCAAGCCGCTCCTCGAGGTCCGCAACCTGCGCGTCGAGTTCCCGACGCGCCGCGGCACGCTGGTCGCGGTCGATGACGTGTCGTTTTCCATAGCACCGGGCGAGGTGCTGGGCGTGGTGGGCGAGTCCGGGGCGGGCAAGTCGATGACCGGGGCCGCGATCATCGGTCTCATCGACCCGCCGGGGCGCATTGCGGGCGGGCAGATCCTGCTCGACGGCCAGCGCATCGACGACCTGCCCTACGACCTGATGCGCCATGTGCGCGGCCGCCAGATCGGCGCGGTCTTCCAGGACCCGCTCACCTCGCTCAACCCGCTCTACACGATCGGCCGGCAGCTGACCGAGACGATCCTCACGCATCTCGACCTTTCACCGAAGGCCGCGCGCGAGCGCGCCATCCAGCTCCTCCAGGATGTCGGCATCCCGGCGGCCGAGCGGCGCATCGACCATTACCCGCACCAGTTCTCCGGCGGCATGCGCCAGCGCGTCGTGATCGCGCTGGCGCTGTGCGCCAATCCGCGCCTGATCGTGGCCGACGAGCCGACGACGGCGCTGGACGTCTCGATCCAGGCGCAGATCATCACGCTGATCAAGCGGCTGTGCCGCGAGCACGGCACGGCCGTGATGCTGGTGACGCACGACATGGGCGTGATCGCCGAGACGGCCGATCGCGTGGCGGTGATGTACGCCGGGCGCGTCGCCGAGATCGGGCCGGTGCGCGACGTGATCAAGCGCGCACGCCATCCCTATACCGAAGGGCTGATGGGCTCGATCCCCAAGCTGAGTGCGGCCACCGGGCGCCTCGCGCAGATCGACGGCGCCATGCCGCGCCTGTCGGCGATCCCCGAGGGCTGCGCCTTCAATCCGCGCTGCGCCAAGGCGTTCGACCGCTGCCGCATCGAGCGGCCGGAGCCGATCGACGTCGCCGAGAGCAAGGTCGCGTGCTGGCTCTACGGCGAGTCCGGAAAGGCGGCTGCAGAATGAGCGCCGCCCCGCTCGTCGCCGCGAAGGGTCTCGCGCGTTACTTCGACGTGTCGAAGCCGCTGCTCAACCGGCTGATCGAAGGCCAGCCGATGCAGGTGCTGCGCGCGGTCGACGGCATCGATTTCGAGATCCGCAAGGGCGAGACGCTGTCGCTGGTGGGCGAGTCCGGCTGCGGCAAGTCGACCGTGGCGCGGCTCGTCGTGGGGCTCTACCGGCCGACGAAGGGCTCCATCGTCTTCGACGGCACCGACATCGCGGGCCTCGACACGCGCGCGGAGACCGAGCGCGTGCGCCGGCGCTTCCAGATGATTTTCCAGGACCCCTACGCCTCGCTCAATCCACGCTGGCGCGTGGCGCGCATCGTGGCCGAGCCCATCGTCGTGCACGGGCTGATGTCCGATCCGGCCTCGATCGGCAGGCGCGTGGACGAGCTGCTGCGCCAGGTCGGCCTTTCGTCCGCCGACGGCGAGAAGTATCCGCACGAATTCTCCGGTGGCCAGCGCCAGCGCATCTCGATCGCGCGTGCGCTTTCCTCCAACCCCGAGTTCCTCGTCTGCGACGAACCCACTTCGGCGCTCGACGTGTCGGTGCAGGCGCAGATCCTGAACCTGATGAAGGACCTGCAGCGCCAGCTCGGGCTCACCTACCTGTTCATCAGCCACAATCTCGCGGTCGTCCATTACATCTCGGACCGCGTGGGGGTCATGTATCTGGGCAAGCTCGTCGAGGTGGGCGAGGCGAAGACGATCTTCGGGACGCCGCTGCATCCCTATACGCGCATGCTGCTCGACGCGATCCCCGATCTCGACATGTCGGGTCGGCCGCGCACGCCGGTGGCGGGCGAGGTGCCCAACCCCATCGATCCGCCGCCGGGCTGCACGTTCCATCCGCGCTGCCCGCACGCCGACGAGCGCTGCCGCACGCAGGTGCCCGTCGCGCGCATCGCGTCCACGGGGGCGACGGTCGCGTGCCATGCGGTGGAAGAGGGGCGGATCTAGAGCGGCTTGCTGGGATAGCCCGCGGCGATCAGGTCGGCGACGAGGCGTTCGCCCGCGTCGCGGTCCACGACCTCGACCATCGTCTCGATCACCACGCTCTTGGCCGAGCGGTCGGTGAAGATGCGCTGGTGCTCGATCTCGACGATGTTTCCGCCCGAGCTGCCGATGCGGAGTGCCAGGTCGCCGAGCGCGCCGGGCTTGTCGGCGATGTCGATGGAAAGGCGCAGCAGCCGCCCGTCGCGCGCGAGGCCGCGCAGCAGCACGCTGGAGAGCACGCGCGTGTCGATGTTGCCGCCGCACAGCACGAGGCCGATCTTGCGCCCGCGGAACCGGTCGGGATGCGCCAGCACGGCCGCGAGACCGGCAGCACCCGCACCCTCGGCGACCGTCTTCTCGATTTCGATCAGCAGCACGATGGCGCGCTCGACTTCCAGCTCGTCGACGACCAGCACCTCGCGCACGTCGCGCTCGATGATGGGCCAGCACAGCCTGCCGATGTCGGCGACGGCGATGCCCTCGGCGATCGTCGGCCCGCCGGTGTGGACATGCTTGCCCGCCTTGCGCTGGGCGGCCGCCGAGAACGCCTCGACCTCCACGCCGAAGACGTCGATGCGCGGATTGACCGCGCGCGCGGCGATCGTGCAGCCCGCGATCATGCCGCCGCCGCCCACCGGGATCACCAGCGCGTCGAGTTCCGGCACGTCGGCGAGCATCTCCTGGGCCAGCGTGCCCTGGCCTGCGATGATCGCCGGATCGTCGTAGGGATGGACGAAGACGAGGCTTTCCTTCTCGGCCAGCGCGCGCGCGAACGACGCGGCCTCGGCCAGCGTGTCGCCCTCGAGGATGACGCGCGCATTGTGGTCGCGCGTGCGCGCCACCTTGGAATTGGGCGTGGCCTTCGGCATCACGATGGTGGCGGCAATGCCCAGCCGGCTCGCGTGGTACGCCACCGCCTGCGCGTGGTTGCCCGCCGACATCGCGATGACGCCGCGCCTGCGTTCGCTCTCGTCGAGCTGGGCAAGCTTGTTGAGCGCGCCGCGCTCCTTGAACGAGGCGACGTACTGGTGGTTCTCGAACTTGATCCAGACGTCGGCGCCCGCGATCTGGGACAGCGTGCCCGAGCGCAGCGTGGGCGTGCGCAGGACGCTGCCCTCGATGCGCTTGGCCGCCTCGTCGATGTCGCGTGCGGTGATGGTCGTCATTTGCGGCCGTAGCTGTCTTCGAGCCGCACGATGTCGTCCTCGCCCAGATAGCTGCCCGACTGCACCTCGACGATGCGCAGCGGCTCGGTGCCGATGTTCTCGAGCCGATGCACGCAGCCGACGGGGATATAGACCGACATGTTCTCGCGCAGCAGCAGCACGTCCTCGTCGCGCGTCACGCGCGCGGTGCCGCTGACGACGACCCAGTGCTCGGCGCGCTGGGCGTGCTTCTGCAGCGAGATCTTGGCACCCGGCTTCACCATGATGTGCTTGACCTGATGGCGTGGCCCGAGGTCGATCGTCTGGTAGGTGCCCCAGGGACGGTAGACGACGGGGTGTGCTGTGGCTTCGCTGCGGCCGTCGGCCTTCAGCCGGTCGACGATCTTCTTCACGTCCTGCGCGCGGTCCTTGTCGGCGACCATGACGACGTCCTTGGTGGCGACGACGACGAGGTTGTCCACGCCCACGGCTGCCAGAAGCCGGTCCTCGCTGCGCAGGTACGAGTTCGTCGTGCCGGTGGCGATGACGTCGCCCAGCGTGACGTTGCCGTCGGCGTCTCGCGTGCCGATCTCCCACAGCGCGTTCCAGGCACCCACGTCCGACCAGCCGAGGCGGGCGGGCACCACGGCCGATTTCTTCGTGCGCTCCATGACCGCATAGTCGATGGATTTCGACGGCGCCCTGGCGAAGGCTTCCCTGTCGAGGCGCACGAAGTCGAGATCGCGCGCGGCGGCCGCCAGCGCCGCCGCCGCCGCATCGGCGATGGCAGGCTCGAACGCCCGCAGCTCGTCGAGGAACCTACCTGCGGCGAACAGGAACATGCCGGAGTTCCACGCCCAGTCGCCGGCCGCGAGATAGCCCTCGGCCGTCTTCAGGTCCGGCTTCTCGACGAAGCGGTCGACGGCGAAGGCCCCGTCCACGCCGGCGAGTGCGGCACCGCGCTTGATGTAGCCGTAGCCCGTCTCGGGCGCTTCGGGCGCGATGCCGAACGTGACAAGGCGTCCGGCCGCGACGGCGCGCCGCGCGGTCGCCACGGCGTCGGCGAAGGCGGCCTGGTCGCGCACGACGTGATCGGAGGGGAGGAGCATCATCGTCTCGCCCGGATCGAGCAGGCTGGCGGCGGCGGCGGCGGCGGCGGCCGTGTTGCGGCCCACGGGTTCCAGCAGCATCGCGCGCGGGTTGACGCCGATGGCGCGCAGCTGCTCGGCGATGATGAAGCGGTGTTCCTCGTTGCACACGACGATGGGTGCGCCGAAGGGATCGCCCGTCGCGCGCGCGGCGGTCTCCTGGATCATCGTGCGCGGGCCGGCGAGCGCCAGGAGCTGTTTGGGATACAGCTCGCGCGACAGCGGCCAGAGCCGCGTGCCCGCACCGCCCGAAAGGATCACCGGAACGACCTGTCCCGAACCCGCCGCCATCGTCATTGCTCCTGCAATCTCAGGCTCTTGCTAGCCCATTCCCGCGTCCGGCGCCAGCCCGCGCCGGATTGACCTAGATCAGCGACGGCGGCGGCCGTGCGGCGCAGGCTGCCAAGGTCGCCAACCGAAGGAGAACGACATGACCGCTCCCCCCATTCCCCCGCGCGCCGCCGACGGTCTGCGCGACATCGTCGTCCATGCCGACGACACGCAGGCCGGCACGGCGCGGCTGGCCTTCGCGGCCCGTCTGGCGCGGTCATGGGACGCGCACCTGGTCGCCGTCCATGTCCAGCCTTCCTCCCAGCTGCCGAGCCGGATCACGGCGCGGGTGGGCGAGCAGGTCATGGAGATCCTGCGCGCGCAGATGGCGGAGACGACCGCGCGGGTCGCGCAGAAGATCGCGACCGTCGGCCGCGCCGAAGGCCTGACGGTCGAGTACCGGTTCGTCGAGGGCATTCCCGACGAGCGGCTCATCGCGCATGCGCGCCACGGCGACCTGACGGTCGTCGGCCAGCCGGACAACGAGGCCGAGGGCGCCGACATCGTCGAGGCGCTGCTGTTCGGCTCCGGCCGGCCGCTGCTGATCGTGCCGAAGGTCGGGACCTATACGTCCGAGTTCAAGCACGTGCTGGTCGCATGGAACGCCACCCGCGAGGCCGCGCGCGCGGTCGGCGACGCGCTGCCGGTCCTGCGCCGCGCCGCGAAGGTGACGGTCCTCAGCGCCGATCCGCAGGGCACGGCGCACCGCATCCCCGGCGCCGACATCGCGGCGCATCTCGCCCGCCACGGCATCGCCGCGACGGCGAGCGCCACCTTCGCGGGCGATCTCGCGGTCGGCGACGCGCTGCTGAACCGCGCGGCCGATCTCGGGGCCGACCTGCTGGTGATGGGCGGCTACGGCCGCAGCCGCACGCGCGAGGCGATCTTCGGCGGCGCGACGCGCCACATCCTCGACCACATGACGCTGCCGGTGTTCATGTCGCATTAGCGGCGCGGGTCGAGCCGGTCCTGGAGATCGTCGGCCACGAGGTTGATCGCGGCGACGGTGAGCAGGATCGCGAGGCCCGGCCACAAGGCGAGCCACGGCGCCTGCCAGATCGTCTCCTGCGCGCCGGTCAGCATGTTGCCCCAGCTCGGCAGCGGCGGCTGGATGCCGAGGCCGAGGAAGGACAGCACGCTCTCGAACAGGATCGTGCCGCCGACGGCAAGCGCCGTCGCCACGAGGATGGGTGCGGCGCAATTGGGCAGGATGTGCGCGAACACGATGCGCGCGGGGCTCGCCCCCAGTGCACGCGCCGCGCGCACGAAGTCGCGCCCGCTGAGGGAAAGCGTGGCCGCGCGCACGAGCCGCGCGACCTTGGGCCAGCCGAATGCCGCGACGATGGCGACGATGCGCCACAGGCCCGCCGCATCCGCGCCCGGCAGGCCGAGCTTGGCGGGATCGACGGCCGCGAGCACGATCAGCACCGGCAGCACGGGCAGCGACAGCACGGCGTCGGTCGCGCGCATCAGCAGCGCGTCGACGCGCCCGCCCGCATAGCCCGCGACGAGCCCGATCAGCGTGCCCGCGCTCGCGGCCGCGAGTGCGGCGGCGATGCCCACCGTCAGCGACACGCGCGCGCCGTACGCAAGGCGCATGGCGACGTCGCGGCCCAGCTCGTCGGTGCCCAGCGGATGCGCGAGGCTGGGCGGGGCATAGCGCAGAAGCAGGTCCACCGAAGCCGGATCGTGGCCGATCAGCACGGCAAGCTGCGGCGCGAACAGCGCGGCGATCAGGGCCGGACCCAGCACGCAGAGCGCGAAGACGAGGCGCGGCCTCACGGCTCGTCCCGCCCGCTCAGGCCCACGCGCGGATCGAGGGCCGCGTAGACGAGATCGGCCGCGAAGTTCGCCGCGATGACGAGGAAGGCCGCCATCAGCAGGCAGGCCAGCGCCAGGTTGAAGTCGCTCGCCAGGATCGCGTCGTAGATGAGCTTGCCCATGCCGGGATAGGCGAAGATCGTCTCGGTCACCAGCGCGCCGGAGAACAGCCCGCCGAAGCCGAGCGCGGCGACCGTCGCGACGGGCACCAGCGCGTTGCGCAGCACGTGATGCAGCAGCACGCGGCGCTCGCTTGCCCCCTTGGCGCGTGCGGTGCGCACCCAGTCCTGCGCCAGCGCCTCGCCGGCCGCCGCGCGCATGTGGCGCGCGTACTCGCCCGCCTCGACGATCGCCAGCGTCGCCACGGGCAGGACCAGCGCCTTCGCGTGCGCCCAGAAGCCCTCGCTGCCGGGCGGGGGCAGGGCGCTGGCGGGCAGCCAGCCGAGCGCCACCGCGAACAGCACGATCAGCAGCAGGCCGAGCCAGAAGGTGGGGATCGCGGCCGACACGAACGCGAAGGCGTTGATCGCCGCATCGAGCGTGCCGCCGCGCCGCGCCGCCGCCAGCAGGCCGAGCGGCAGGCCGATGGCGAGTGCCAGCACGAAGGCCGCGAGCATCAGCGCCGCCGTGTTGGCGAGATACGGCCCCACGGTCGCGAGCACGGGTTTGGAGAAGATGCGGCTGTAGCCGAGATCGCCGTGCAGCAACGCCACGAGCCAGTCCGCGTAGCGCGCGCCAAGCGGCCGGTCGAGACCGTGGAGTTCGCGCAGGCGCCTTATGTCGTCGGGCGTGATGTTGGGATTGCCCGAGGCCATCAGGTCGACGGGATCGCCCGGCATCAGGCCGAGCAGCATGTAGATCGCGAAGCTCGCGGCCAGCAGGACGACCAGGCCCTGGAACGCGCGCGCGCCCGCGTGACGGATCATCGCGGATGCCAGTATTCGACGCGCAGCGTGGAATAGTACTGGTGCCCGGTGGGCTCGATGCCGGCGAGCCATTTCGGCACCGCGAAGGGATCGGAGCGGTAGTAGAGCGGCAGCACCCACGCCTCGTCGGCGTAGCGCTTCTGCATGCGCGCCCAGATCGACTTGCGCGCGTTCGCGTCGAGCTCGCGTTCGACCGCGTCGATGTCGGCATCCATCGCGGCGTCGGCGAGGCCCGGCTGGTTCTGTCCGGCCCAGCCGTTGGCCTGCGTGGGGATGCTTTCTGAATGCAGCGTCGTGCGCGGCACGGACTCGGGCGCCGAGAACCACGCGTACATCGCCATCTGGAAGCGGCGCTGGCGCAGCGTCTCGCCGAAATAGACGCGCGCGGGCTCGTTGCGGATGCGCACGTCGATTCCCGCGCGCTTCCACTGGCTCTGCAGCACCTGCTGCACGGTCTCGCGGATGCGGTTGCCCGCCGTAGTGCCGAACTCGAACGACAGCCGCTCGCCCGCCGCGTTCCGGCGCACGCCGTCGACGACCCTGTCGTAGCCCGCTTCGATCAACAGTGCTTGCGCGCGCGCGAGATCGAACGGATAGGCGGGCGTGTCGGCCGCATAGATCGAATCGCGCGGATTGACGAAGGAGCGCGCGACGGGCTGCTTGCCGTCGAAGAGCTGGCGCACGAGCCCCTCGCGGTCGAGCGCGTAGAGCAGCGCCTGACGCACGCGCCTGTCCTTGAAGGCGGGGATGTCGAGGTTGAGGTCGACATGCTCGTAGAGCAGGCTCGGCACGTACTGGAAGTCGAAGCGCTGGCCCTGCCGCTTCTCCAGCGCCAATGCCTGATCGAGCGTGAAGCCGAGCTCGCCCGCCACATAGTCGATGCTGCCCGAGAGCAGGTTCGCCTCAAGTGCGGCCGTGTTCTCGATCACGCGCACGACGATGCGCTTGAAATGCGGCTTGGCCCCGGCCCAGTGCGCATTGGGCTCCAGCGTGATCGAGGCACCCGGCTGCACGCCGGTGATGCGATAGGGGCCGTTGAAGAGGGCGGGGTTCGCGGGCTCGGTATCGAAGGCGGTGCGCCGCTTGTACGTTTCCGGATCGGCGTCGAAGCGCGCCCGTTCGATGTGTTCGGGCAGCAGGTCGAACTGGCTGAAATCGTTGTAGGTGAAGGTCACCCGGTCGTTGGTGAACACCACTGTCTTTTCGTCGGGCGCTTCCACCTTGAGGATGCGCCGGTAGCCTTCGCCGCTGGCGACACCCGAGCGCGGATGGCGGCCGACGTCCCACGCGAGGATCGCGTCCTTGGCGACCACGGGGCGCCCGTCGCCCCATCTGGCTTCGGGCAGGATGCGGAAGGTGACTTCGGCACCTTCCTTGCCGTCGGGCAGCGTGACGCGCCTGGCGCCGCCGTTCTCGAATGTCGGCAGCTCGACGCAGATCAGGCAGACGAGCTTCCAGTCCTTGTCGTAGGTGGTCAGCGGCCTTCGCGCCATGTGCAGCACGTAGGTCTTCGCCGCCATCGAATCGATCATCGGATGCAGCGTGGCGGGGAACTGCGTGATGCCGATCGTGAGCGTGTCGCGGACCTGCGCCTGCGCCGCCCCGGCGAGGGCGAGGATCGCGGCGGCGAGGGTCGCGATCGCGCGCATGTGCGGCTTACGCTTCCTTCTTCTTGCCGTCGCCGCCGCCGTGGGCGAGCGACCATTCGACGGGCGCCTCGAGGAACCTGCGCACCTCGGCAAGATCGGAAGCACTATAAACTTTCTGTTTTTCCGTCTCCTTCAGCACGTCCCACCAGGTGGCGAGCGCGTGCAGGTCCACGCCGTGGGCCTTCAGCCCGGCGATGGCCTCGGGGAAGATGCCGTAATGGAAGACGACGAAGGTGTGCGCGACCTTGGCGCCCGCCTGCCGCAGCCCGTCGACGAACAGCATCTTCGAGCCGCCGTCGGTCGCGAGATCCTCGACGAGCAGCACGTTCTGCCCTTCCTTGAGGTCGCCCTCGATCATCGCGTTCATGCCGTAGCCCTTGGGCTTCTTGCGCACGTAAAGCATCGGCAGTTCCAGCCGCTCGGCGATCCACGCGGCGTAGGGGATGCCGGCAGTCTCGCCGCCCGCGACCACGTCGATGCCCGCATAGCCGATGTTCCGCCCGATCATGGTCACGGCCATGTCCATCAGCTTGTTGCGCGCGCGCGGGAAGCTGATGAGCTTGCGGCAGTTGCAGTAGGTCGGGCTCGCGAGGCCGGAAGCGAAGATGTAGGGCTTCGTCGCGTTGAACTGGATCGCCCGGGTTTCGATCAGGATGCGCGCGGTGGTTTCGGCGATCTCTTCGGGCGACATGGAAGCTCCTTGGAATGACTCGATTTTCCGGTTGTAGGCCGCGCCCGGCAGCCTCGCAAGGCGGCTTGGCCGGGCGCCGGCCAAAAAGTTATCCCCATGATTCACACCCGCTTGATACAATCCATGGCGTACGCCGAGTCGTTCGACGTCAAGAGAATGAATCCCGAGACAATGGCCGCACGCGCCGTCCCCGCCCCGAGCCGCCTGCGCGCCGCGCTGCGCTCCACCCTCTATCTGGGGGGTGCGGTGCTGGCGGGCGGGGCCGCGATGGTCGGCGTGCTGAACTACGTCGCCAGCCAGAAGCCGGCCGCGTCGGCCCGCCCGTCCCTCGTGGCCGTGGCGCTGCCGCCGCCGGACGCAACGCCGGTCGCCGCGCCCGTCGAGGCACCGGCCGCGGTCGAAGCCGTCGCGGCGATCGTCGAACCGGAGCCTGCCGCCGCCCCGCCGCCGCCGCGCCCGGTGGTCGAGGTCGATTCGGTGGCGCAGGGTTTCCCCGTTTCCGCCTATCGCATCCAGAAGACGCAGACCGGCTGGATCGACAAGATGACGATGGAGGACGACGGCGCCGTCGTGCAGGTGTCGGGCTGGGCGGGCGATCCGGGCCTCGGCCTGCGCGTGCCCTATGTGGCGCTGGGCGCGTGCGGGCAGGTCGTCGCGGTCGTACGCGTCGAACTGCCGCGCGCGGATGTCGCGATCAACGTGCATCCCAATCTCGACCGCGCGGGCTGGCAGGCGCGCATCTTCGCGGGCCATCTGCCCGCCTGCGCCGACCGGAAGCTCGAGGCGCATGCGCTGCTGCCCGGCGGCAAGCTGCTGGTGCCGCTGCAGACGACGCAGGATCGTCCGCTCGCGTCCGTGGGCGACGGCGCGGCCGCCGATCCGCACGGCCCGCCGGGGCTGATCGCGCCCGGCGATCTCGCCTACGGCCCGCCGGTGCGCGTCAAGCTTTCGGGCTCCACGGCGCTGCTGCGCTGCGGGCGGGCGGTGTGCGCCAATGTCGGCCAGGTCGCGCGCGGCGAATACCGCGCGTTGATGCTCGACCGGCGCGACGGCTGGATGCTGGTTCATTTCGCGGCCGACAACCGCGTGGGCTGGGTCCCGGAAGCGGCGATCGAGAAGCTGCCCGAGCGCGTCGCCCAGCGTTGAGCGGCACCCGGCATGAATTGCCGGGCTCGGCAGAAATTGCCGGTCTGTCTCTGCATATATTTCCCGTCAGCATTGTGTGTAAATACGTAAGCCATTGATAAACAAGACTGTAAAATTGTAACGAATAGGCACAAACTTTGCGGTGCTCCGGTTAACCAAACGGGAGACCCCCCATGTCCAATTCGATCAATACCAACGTCGCGGCCATGTTGGCGAACAACTCGCTGCGGACGTCCGGTGCCCAGCTCGACCGCGCGTCGAAGACGGTGCAGACCGGCTACCGCGTTGCCGACGCGATGGACGATGCCTCGACCTTCTCGGTCGCGCAGGGCATCCGCGGCAACCTGCAGGCCTTCAACGCCGTGCAGCAGTCGCTGACCAACGGCGCCGGCCTCGGCGACGTGACCGACGCCGCCCTCACCAGCATCTCCGACCTGATCGGCAACCTGCAGGCCAAGGTCACGCAGCTCGCCGACGGGGCGATCTCGTCGAACCAGCGCACGATCTACTCGGCCGACTTCAACGCGATGACCTCGCAGATCCAGAACTTCATCAGCCAGGCGAACTACAACGGCGTCAACCTGCTGTCGTCGCTTTCGGCCGCGCGCACCTTCCTCGTCGACACGAACGCCAACACGCTGTCGCTGGCGAGCCAGTCCTCGGTCAACGCGGCGTTCACGACGTTCCGGACCTCGTCGGTCACCTCGGCTTCGGCGGCGACGCTGGCGCTCACCTCGCTCAACACGTTCTCGCAGGCGGTCCACGCCTCGCTGTCGAGCAACGCCGCCGGCACGCGCGCGCTCAACCTGCAGAACAGTTTCATCAACAGCCAGGTCGACGCGATCACGACCGGCCTCGGCGCCACGGTCGATGCCGACATCGGCAAGGCCTCGGCCGAGGTGCAGTCGCGCCAGGTGCAGCGCCAGCTCGGCGTCCAGTCGCTGTCGCTGGCCAACCAGCAGCCGTCCGTCCTGCTCGGCCTGTTCCGCTAACAGCCAGTTCGTCATGCCCGGCATTCGCCGGGCATGACGGCGGATGGATTGCGTCTGCCGGCGCTTCGAGGCTTTCAATCGTTCCTCCCCATTGCGTAAGGTGACGCAAAGGGGAGTGGACGGATGAAAACCAGACGCAAGGCCGCGAAGAAACCGACGAAGCCCTATGCGACGCAGGCGGGCGATCCCGTGCAGGTCGACCGCCTGTGCGCGGGCGATCCGCGCATCGTCACCGTCGTCCTCAACCGCCCCGACAAGCTCAACGCGATTTCCAGCGCGCTGTGGAAACAGCTCGGCGAGGCGATGCGCGCGCTCGATGCGGAAGCCGACATCGGCTGCATCGTGCTGCGCGGGGCGGGCGACAGGGCCTTCGGCCCCGGCGCCGACATCTCGGAATTCGAGACGACGCGCAAGACGATGAAGATGGCCGTGGCCTACGGCAAGGTCATGCACGCGACGCTGAAGGCCGTGAACGAATGCCGCCACCCGACGGTGGCGCTGATCCATGGGCTGTGCGTGGGCGGCTCGCTGGAGATCGCCAGCATGTGCGACATGCGCATCGCGGGCGAGGGGGCGCGCTTCGGCGTGCCGATCAACCGCATCGGCGTCATCATGGCGTATCCCGAGCTTTCCGGGCTGATCGACCTCGTGGGTCGCGCCACGGCGCTGGAGATCCTGCTGGAAGCGCGCGTGTTCGGCGCGGCCGAGGCGAAGGACAAGCGCCTGATCAACCGCGTGGTGCCCGACGCGAAGGTGGAGGAGGAGGCGTATCTCGCGGCAAGCCGCATCGCGTCGGGGGCACCCCTTTCCAACCGCTGGCACAAGAAGTTCGTGCGCCGCCTCAAGAGCACGAAGCCGCTCTCGAAGGCCGAATTCCTCGAAGGGTTCGCCAACTGCGACACGCGCGACTATCTCGAAGGCTATCGCGCCTTCCTGGAGAAGCGCCGGCCGAAGTTCGAGGGGCGATAGGGCGTGCCGGGGCCGCTTGCGGGGCTGCGCGTCGTCGAGCTGGCGCACATCATGGCGGGCCCGGTCGCGGGCCTGATGCTCGCCGACATGGGGGCGGACGTCGTCAAGGTCGAGAAGCTGCCCGGCGGCGACGACACGCGCCGCATGGTGCCGCCGCGCGTGGGCGGCGAGAGCGCGGCCTACCTGATGATGAACCGCAACAAGCGGGGCGTGGCGCTCGACCTCAAGCAGGAAGCGGGCAAGGCGGTGTTGCGCCGCCTGCTGGCCACGGCCGACGTGCTGATCGAGAACTACCGCATGGGCACGCTCGGGCGGCTGGGCTTCGGGTACGAAGCCGTGCATGCGCTCAACCCGCGGCTCGTCTACTGCTCGCTGTCGGGCTTCGGGCGCACGGGGCCGTACGCGGCGCGCGGCGGCTTCGATCTGGTGGCGCAGGGCATGTCGGGCCTGATGGGCATCACGGGCGAGGGGCCGGGGCGCGCACCCGTGAAGGTCGGCGCGCCCGTCAGCGACATCACCGCCGGCATCCTCGCGGCGATGGGCATCCTCGGCGCGCTGCAGGCGCGCCACACAACAGGCAAGGGCCAGTTCGTCGACACCTCGCTGTTCGAGGCGGGCATCGTGCAGACCTTCTGGCAGTCGGCGATCGCACTCGCCACGGGCGTGTCGCCGGGCCCGCTGGGCTCGGCCCATCCGCTCAACGCGCCCTACCAGGCCTTCGCCACGGCCGACGGCTGGATCAATGTCGGTGCGGCCAACCAGGCCGCGTGGCTGAAACTGGTGGGGTGCCTCGACGCGCCCGGCCTCGCGGCCGACGCGCGCTTCGCCGACAACGCCGCGCGCATGGCGAACCTGCCCGCACTCGTCGCGGCACTCGACCCGCACATGCGCAAGCGCACGACGCGGGAATGGCTCGCGGTGTTCGAGAAGGCGGGCATGCCCGCCGGTCCCGTGCTGTCGATCGGCGAGATGCTGGCCGATCCGCAGACGCTGGCGCGCGACATGGTGGTGGAGACCGATCATCCCGTGCTCGGCCGCGTGAAGACGCTGGGCGCGCCGGTCAAGTTCTCCGACACGCCGTCGTCGGTGGCGCGCGCGGCCCCCTTGCTGGGCCAGCACACGGGCGAAGTGCTGGGCGAGATCGGCTTCTCGGCATCGGAGATCGAATCGTTCGCGGCAAGCGGTGCGGTGGCGCTGGGCGGGTGAGGCGACGGCTGTTGACGGGCGTTGACCGTCAACGCGTCATGTCCTTGATCCTGCGCGCTTTCGTCCGTTGACGTTGACGTCGGCGATTCCGGTCGCGCAATTTCTGCGGCGTCTTCGAGCGCCAGTTCCGCATCGGGATCGCCTGCCGGCGCATTGTCGACGCGCGGCAGTTCGGGAAGCGCGCGGCCCACGAGCCCGAGCCGGTCGGCCAGCCACAGCGTCACCCGGATATTGCCGTTCAGCACCTCGCGCTTGATCGTCTCGGCGACTTCGCCGCGCAATCCGTCGATCACGGTCCCCGCTTCGGCGGCGCTGCGCGTGCGGTTGGCGGCGTAGCGCGCGCGGAACGCCTGCGACTTGCCCAACACCTTCCAGACATTCTGCCGCGTCGTGCCGATCCGGTGGGCGACCTGCGCCGTCGAGCAGCCTTCGGCCAGCATCTCGGCCGCGAGCGCCCAGTCGAGCGGTTTGCGGGTCTTGAGCGAATAGGAATTTTGTGTCATTATCCGTCTCCAACAGCATTAATTACGGCGTTTATTGAAGGATAATATACCTATATAAAGTATCGGAATCAACCGAATTCGTCACCCCCGGGCTTGACCCGGGGGTCCACGACTTTTGTGATTTTGCGAGCGCCGAAGTCGTGGATGCCCGGCATTCGCCGGGCATGACGGGTAATGCCTGCCATGCCCTATATTCGCTCCGGACAAAGACGGGGGAGCATCGGGTCCATGCAGTTTCACCTCGACGGTTTCGTGCCGGGCGATCCGGACATCGCCGATCCGGCGGCGCGCGCGGGCGAGGCGGCGGTGCCCGGCACGCTGCCCGCGCAGACCGACGTGCTGATCGTGGGATGCGGACCGGCGGGGCTGACGCTCGCCGCACAGCTGTCGCGCTTCGCCGACATCGCGACCTGCATCGTCGAGCAGAAGCCCGACCGGCTGCTGCGCGGGCAGGCCGACGGCGTGGCCTGCCGGACGATGGAGATGTTCCAGGCTTTCGGCTTCGCCGAGCGCGTCGCGCGCGAGGCCTACTGGGTCAACGAGACGTCGTTCTGGAAGCCCGATCCCGCGCGGCCCGGGAACATCGCGCGCAGCGGGCGCATCCAGGACGTCGAGGATGGCCTTTCGGAATTTCCGCACGTCATCCTCAACCAGGCCCGAATCCACGATTTCTATCTCGACGTCATGCGCAATTCGCCCGCGCGGATCGAGCCGCGCTATTCGCGTCGCCTCGCGGGCCTCACGATCGACCGGACGGCGGCCTATCCGGTCGCGGCGACGCTGGCGCGTACCGACGCCGGGCACGAAGGCGAGACCGAGACCGTGCGCGCGCGCTATGTCGTGGGCTGCGACGGCGCGCGCAGCGAGGTGCGCAGGGCCATCGGCCGCACGCTCGAAGGCGATTCCGCCAACCAGGCGTGGGGCGTCATGGACGTGCTCGCCGTCACCGACTTCCCCGACATCCGGCTCAAGTCGCTGATCCAGTCGGCGGGCGGGGGCGGCATCGTGCTGATCCCGCGCGAGGGTGGCTACATGGTGCGCATCTATGTCGAGCTCGACCGGCTCGACCCCAGCGAGCGCGTGGCCAACCGCCAGATCACCGTCGACCACCTGATCGACGCCGCGCGCAAGATCCTCCACCCCTACACGCTCGACGTGAAAGAAGTGGCGTGGTGGTCGGTCTACGAGATCGGCCAGCGCCTGTGCGCGCGCTTCGACGACCTTCCGGACGACGGCGCCGCGGACCTGCCCTGCGTGTTCATCGCGGGCGACGCCTGCCACACGCACAGCCCGAAGGCCGGGCAGGGCATGAACGTCTCGATGCAGGACGCGTTCAATCTGGGCTGGAAGCTCGCCGCCGTGCTGCGCGGGCGGGCGCGGCCCGGGCTGCTGCGCAGCTATTCGGCCGAACGCCACGCGGTCGCACGCCAGCTGATCGAATTCGACCGGGAATGGGCAAGCCTGCTGCACGCCGCCGCGCGCCCGCGTGCACCGGGCGAAGGCCCCGCGGTCGATCCCGCCGAAGTGCAGCGCTATTTCGTCCAGCACGGCCGCTACACGGCGGGCACGGCGACGCGCTATGCGCCGTCGGTGCTCACCGGGCCTTCGACCCATCAGGGTCTCGCCACCGGCTTCGGGATCGGCACGCGCTTCCATTCGGCCCCGGTCATCCGCCTTGCGGACGCCAGGCCGATGCAGCTCGGCCACACGGTGACGGCCGACGGGCGCTGGCGCCTGATGGCGTTCGCGGATGCGGGCGACCCGGCCGCCGCCGGCTCGCGCCTGCGCGCGCTATGCGATTTCCTGTCGGCGGCGGCGAACTCGCCGCTGCGCCGTGCGGCAAAGGCGGGGGACGACATCGATGCCGCGATCGACGTGCGCGCGATCCTCCAGCAGGGCCATCGCGACATCGCGGTCGGATCGCTGCCGGCCCTGCTGCTGCCGGCGAAAGGCCGTTACGGCCTCGGCGACTACGAGAAGGTCTTCTGCCCCGATCCGGCGCCCGGACGGGACATCTTCGCGATGCGCGGCATCGATCGCGCGCGGGGCGCGCTCGTCGTCGTGCGCCCCGATCAATATGTCGGCCACGTCCTGCCGCTCGACGGCACCGCGGAACTCGCGGCCTATTTCGACGGCTTCGCGCCCTAGCCCTGCCGCACCCGCTCGGGCGGGAAGTGCAGGTGGACCGTCGTGCCGCGGCCCGGCGCGCTTTCGATGCGCGCGGTGCCGCCATGCGCCTCGACGAGGCCCTTCACGATGGGAAGGCCGAGGCCGCTGCCCTCGATGCCGGCACTGTTCGCGCTGCGCGCGAAGGGCTCGAACAGCGCGGCCGGTTCGACGCCCGAAATGCCCGGCCCGTCGTCGGAGATGACGATGTCCGCGCCCGCCTCGCCGACGCCGACGCGCACCTCGACATGGCCGTCCTTGCGCCCGAACTTCGCCGCGTTGCCCAGCACGTTGATCAGGATCTGGCGCAGGTGGCGCGGATCGGCATGCAGGCGCAGCGGCACGGGCGTGTGCAGCGCCACGCGGATGCGGCGGGATTCCAGGGGCGCCTGCAGGATGGCGAGCGCCTCGTGCAGGGCCGTGGCGACGTCGACGTCGCGCGGCTCCACCGTCACCTTGCGCGCCTCGATGCGCGCGAGGTCGAGAAGCTCGTCGCTGAGTTCCACCACGTGTCCGGCCGCCGTCAGGATGTGGCCGGCCTGCGTGCGCGTCTGCTCGTCCTTCGACGTCTCGCGGATCAGGTCGGCGAAGCCGGCGACCGCGCCCAGCGGCGTTCGCACCTCGTGCGCGAGGCGGCGCAGGAACTCCGATTTCGCGTCGCTGGCGCTCTGCTGCTCGGCCAGCGCCGCCGCCAGCAGCGCCTGCGCGCGTTCGCCCGTCATCGCCAGCAGCGAGACGATCCACAGCGGCGCGAAGAACACCTGCAGGACGAGGAAGACGACCTGCAGCGTGTCGGGCTGCATGAAGTCTTCGCCGGGTGGGAAGATCTGCGTGAGGACCGCGCGCGCGACGAACAGCGTGGCCTGCGTGCCCAGCAGCCCGGTGGCGAACAGGCGCGAGGGCAGTGCGCGGTCGCGCGCGAGGTCGCGCACCGTCAGCGCGCACAGCCCCGCGCCGACGAGCGAAACGAAACCGATGCGCGCCGTGAGGCCGGCGCCCTGGACGAACATCGCCCCGAAGGCCGATGCGAACACCGCGAGGATCGCCAGCGCCTGGCGCAGCGGGACGGGCCGCCCGTCGAAGGCGCGCAGGCCCAGCCACACGGTGAGGTAGGTCGACGCGATGGCCGTGTTGGCGAGCCAGATCGACATCCAGTCCGGCAGCACGCCGCGCCCGACGATCAGCAGGATCCCGAGCACGCCCTGCACGGCGGCGGCCGTCCACCAGCGCATCGACACGTCGCCCGGCCGCCGGCGTGCGGTCAGCACGAGCTGGAGCGCCAGCCCCATGGTGACGAGGAGCAGGACGAAGATGATGGAGCGGGGGTCGAGACTGAACATCTGGGGCCAGTATTTACCGCGTGAAGGTAAAGAATTTCTATGGCGGCATCTCTACCCACACCGTCATGCCCGGCATTCGCCGGGCATGACGTCGAGAGTGAGGGCTAGCGCGAAACCAGCGCCATCGGCCGGGCGGACAGCACCTCGTTGCCGCCCGGCGTGACCCGTACGGTGGCGCCGGGGCACATCGCGGTGCCGGTTTTCGAATCCATCAGGATCATGTGGAGGAAGAAGACCATGTCGGGTTCCGCGATCGCCGGGTTGCCGGCGTAGAACATCGGCCAGTCCATCCAGTTGGGCGCGAAGGTGGTGCCCAGCGAATAGCCGCAGGCGTTGAGCCGGTGTTCGCCCATGCCGGCTTCATCGCAGGTGCGGGCATAGGCCTCGAACACCTTGCCGATGGGCTCGCCGGGCTTGAGCGCCGCGCGGCACGCCTCGAACGCGTCGAGGCAGACTTCATGCATGCGCTTGTGCAGTTCCTCGACCCGGCCGACCGGGATCGTGCGCATCAGGCAGGCATGGTAGTGGCGGTGGACGCCCGCGAATTCCAGCGTGATCTGGTCCTGCGCGGCCAGATGCTTGCGGCCGCTGAAATAGCGGCACAGCAGCGCGTCGCGCCCCGAGCCGATGATGAATTCGTTCGCCGGATCGTCGCCGCCGCCGCGATAGATGGCCCCGTGCATCGCGGCGAGGATGTCGCCCTCGAACGCGCCGGGCGCGATGGTCGCGTGCGCGGCATCGAGCGCCTCGTCGGCCAGCACGGCCGCGCGGCGTACATGTTCTATCTCGGCCGCACTCTTCACCACGCGCAGGCGCGTCACCAGGTCCGATGCGTCGACCAGCTTGGCGAAGCCGTCGAACGCGGCTTCCAGCTTGCGGCCGTTGGCGTGGGTCAGGCCGTAGGCGTCGTATTCGGCCCCCAGCTTGCGCCCGGCAAGGCCGAATTCGGCAAGGATGGCGCGCAGGTCTTTCGCCGGTTCCGCCCCGTCGCGATCGACCCAGATGCGGATGTCGTCGAGGGTGGAGGTGTGGCGCGCCTGGCGCAGGTCGGGGGCGCGCGTCAGCAGCATCGTGCGCCCGTCGGCCCCCAGATAGAGGCACTGGAAGAACACGTAGCCGAACGTGTCGTAGCCGGTGAGATAGTACATGCTCTCCTGGCGGAACATCAGCAGCCCGTCGAGGCCGCGCGCCTGCAGGGATGCTGCGGCACGGGCGCGGCGGTTGGCGAATTCCTCGGGTGCGAAATGCAGGGCCATGCGCTTGTCTCCTCGAAGGCAACTCTAGCGGCCCTGCAAGGATCGCGCTATCAAGGCCGGAGATGAAAATCGCCTTCGTCAATCCGAACCTCGCGCACGACTACGACGTGGAAACGCCGTTCGAGGCCCCGCTGCCCGGCTCGGAATCGGCGCAGGTGTACCTCGCCTATGCGATGGCCAAGCGCGGGCACGAGGTGGCCGTCTTCACCGGCACCACGCGGCCGGGCACGAAGCGCGGGCTGGTGCAGGAACGCTGGCAGGGCAGCCTGCCCGGCGGTTTCGACGCGATCTTCCTCACCTCCGCCGCCGATCACGTCGCGCCGTTGCGTGCCGCGCACGGCGACACGCCGATCTGGGCCTGGCAGCACAACGTGTTCGTGCCGGGGACGGAGGAGGAGACGGCGCTGAAGGCGCTGACCCATCCGCGCGACCGGATCGTGTGCGTCAGCGGCTGGCACAAGGCGAACTATGTGGCGCACGGCATCGACCGCGACCGGATCGACGTGCTGCGCAACGCCATCGGCCCGCGCTTCGAGACGCTGTTCGCGCCGGGCGAGAGCATCGTCAACCACAAGAAGGCGCGCGCGGCCTTCACGTCCGTTCCCTACAAGGGCCTCAAGCAGGCGCTCGCCTTCTTCAAGACGCTGCGCGCCAAACGGCCCGAGCTGGTGCTCGACGTGTTCTCCAGCTTCGATTTCTATCCGCCCAACAACCTGTTCCGCCACCAGACGAGCTGGATGCTGCTGGCGACCGAGGCGAAAACCTCGCCCGGCGTCGCGTATCACGGCAACGTGCCGCAGGCTGCGCTCGCCGACGCGCTGAAGAAGTCGCTGCTGCTCTTCTATCCAAACGTCGCGTCGGAAACCTCGTCGATCGCGGTGATGGAGGCGATGGCGGCGGGCTGCGTGGTGGTGACGACCGCGCTGGGCGCCCTGCCGGAAACGGTCGGCGAGCACGGCATCCTCGCGCCCGTCGTCGGCAACAACATCGACCCCGACGCCTACGTGAATTCCGCCACCGCCATCGCCGAAGCCTTCATCGCCGGCAACCCGGCGCTGGACGCCCGCCTGCGCCTGCAGGTCGACTGGACGGTCGCGAACTACCGCTGGGACATCCGCGCCGCCGAGTGCGAGGCATTGATCAAGGGGAGTTGATTTTTTACCGTCATGCCCGGGCTTGATGTTCAGCCCGGAGAGATAGCTGACACCCGTTCGGAGACATGGTTGACAGGTCCACGGCACAACCGTGGAGGGTTAACCGATGTCCTGGCGGGAGACGACGCGGATGACGGAGCGCAAGGAGTTCGTGGCGCTGGCACAGGTGCCGGGTGCGAAGCGGCGGGATCTGTGCAGACGGTTCGGGATCAGCGCGCAGACCGGCTACAAGTGGCTGGCGCGCGCGCGGGCGGGCGGCGCGGACTGGGCGCAGGACCGCTCGCGCCGGCCGCATTGCAGTCCGGGCCGGCTGGAAGGAGCGGCGGAAGCGGCGATCCTGGCGGTCCGCGACGCGCATCCGGCGTGGGGTGCGCGCAAGATCGCGGCGTGTCTGGGGCGCGAAGGACTGGCCGTTCCGGCGGCATCGACGGTCCATGCGGTTCTGGTGCGGCACGGCCGGATCGTGGCGGACCCGCAGGCTTCGGGCGGGGCACCCGGCCGCTTCGAGCATGCCGCGCCGAACCTGATGTGGCAGATGGACTTCAAGGGCTGGGTGGTGCTGGGCGACGGGCAGCGCTGCCATCCGCTGACGGCGGTCGACGACCACTCGCGCTACCTGCTGTGCCTGTCGGCGTGCGCGGACCAGCGCCGGGAGAGCGTGCAGCCGCGCCTCGAAGCGATGTTCAGGCGTTACGGGCTTCCGGGCGCGCTGCTGGTCGACAACGGCACGCCGTGGGGCGACGGGCCGAACCGGGCGTGGACACGGCTCGGCGTCTGGCTGCTGAAGCTCGACGTCGAACTCGTGCACAGCCGCCCCTACCATCCGCAGACGCGCGGCAAGAACGAGCGGCTGCATCGGACGCTGAACGCCGAGCTGCTGGCGCGGGTGCGGCTGCGCGATCTCGCCGACGCCCAACGCCACTTCGACCGTTGGCGGCCGGTCTACAACACGATCCGGCCGCACGAAGCGCTCGGCCAGCAGGTGCCGGCAAGCCGATATGTTCCGAGCCCGCGCGCGATGCCCGACCGGCTGCCGCAGATCGAGTATCCGCCGGGCGAAGTGCTGCGCACCGTCGGCACGACGAAGGCCTACGTCAGCTACAGGGGCCGCCTGTGGAACGTGCCCGGCGCCTTCGCCGGCGAGCGCGTTGCCATCCGGCCGATCGAGCGCGACGGCCGCTTCGGCGTCTTCTTCGGCGCACGCAAGATTGCAGACATCGATCTCAACGAACACAGCGCAAACGGCTAGAATGCGTCAGCCATGTCTCCGAACACACGTCAACCATGTCTCCGGGCTGAACACTTGACCCGGGCATCCACGACTTGATCGTCGAGCACCGCAAATCACAAAAATCGTGGACCCCCGGGTCAAGCCCGGGGGTGACGGATAAAACGAGAGAAGCCCGGGCATGACGGGAAAAGAAAATCGTTTCGGCCGTGACCGAAACGTCGTCGCGCATTCTCCGCTATACTGGCACCCATGAAAGAAGGCCCCGACATTGCCGGACTCGCCGCGCTGATCGGCGATCCCGCGCGCGCGAACATGCTGGGTGCGCTGATGGCCGGCAAGGCGCTGACGGCGGGCGAGCTGGCGCGCGAGGCGGGTGTCACGCCGCAGACCGCGAGCGGGCATCTTTCGCGTCTTGTCGATGCGAGCCTGCTGCTGGTCGAGGTGCAGGGCCGCCACCGGTATTACCGCATCGCCGGGCCCGACGTGGCCGAGGCGCTGGAAACGCTCGACGTGCTCGCCGCGCGCACCGGCCGCGTGCGCGTGCGCCCCGGCCCGCGCGACGCGGCGATGCGCGAGGCGCGGCGCTGCTACGACCATCTGGCCGGCACGCGCGGCGTCATGCTGTTCGACGCGCTGGTGCGCAACGGCGACATCGTGCAGGGCGCCGACGGGCTGGTGCCCAGTGCCACCGGCCGCGCGCGCTTCGTCGCCGAAGGCATCGACATGGATGCCATCGAGGCGCGCCGCCGGCCGGTGTGCCGCGCCTGCCTCGACTGGAGCGAACGGCGCGCGCATCTCGCGGGCTCGCTGGGCGCGGCGCTGATGGCGCTGTTCATCCAGCGCGGCTGGGCGAAGCTCGATGCCAGGAGCCGGGCGCTCGTTTTCACCGACAAGGGCCGCGCGGCGTTCGATGCATTCCTTCGGCCGCCAGCGAAACAACGCACGGCCGCGCGCGGCTAGTCTTTCTCCATCGCTTCAACGCAGGAGAACGACATGCACGCGACCCTGACGGTCGGCCCCCTTGAAACCACGCTGCATCTGCTCCTCGCGGGCCTGCGCCTGCTCGACCGCGCCCTGCTGGCGGCATTCGCCGCGATCTGGGACTTGCAGGTGCGTGCGAGCGAACGCGCCCGGCTCGAATCCCTCGACGACCGCGCGCTTGCCGACATGGGCCTGACGCGCGCCGACGTGCGGCGAATAAGTTAGCAATTCGGCTAAGTATCCTTGACTCCGCCCGACGCATCCTGTTAGTTAGTCATATGGCTAACAAACAGGATGCCTTCGACCTGGTCTTCGCGGCGCTGTCGGACCCCACGCGCCGGGCCATCGTCACGCGCCTCAGCCGCGAGCCGGCCTCGGTCAGCGAGCTGTCGAAGCCGTTCGCGATGGCGATGCCCACGCTGCTCCAGCATGTCCGCGTGCTGGAGACGAGCGGGCTCATCACGACCGAGAAGACCGGCCGCGTGCGGACCTGCGCGCTGCGGGGCGAGGCGATGGCGAAAACCGAACAGTGGCTCGCCCGTCAGCGGGCCGCCTGGGAAGGACGCCTCGACCGAATGGAAGCCTATGTGAAGGAACTGCACGCGACGGAGACGAAGAATGACAAACGCAGACGCAAGAAACGATAGCGACCCGACCGTCTGGTCGCTCGACCGCGAGATCGTGCTGACGCGCATCGTCGCGGCGCCGCGAAAGCTCGTGTTCAGGGCGTGGACCGATCCCAGGCATCTGCCGGTCTGGTTCGGCCCCGCGGGGTTCAAGGTGGATACGCACGAGATCGACATCCGCGTCGGCGGCCGCTGGCGCTTCGTCTTCACCGGCCCCGACGGGACAAAGTGGGACAACCGGATGGTCTTCCTGAAGATCGAGCCGCCGCGCCTGCTGGTGATGGATCACGGCTCCGACAAGGACGACGATCCGGGCCGCTTCCGCGTGACCGTCACGTTCGACGAGCAGAGCAACGGCAAGACGGTCGTGACGCTGCGCCAGCTCCACCCGACCAGCGCCCAGCGCGAGGCGGGCGTCGCCTTCGGCGCGGTCGAGTACGGCAGCCAGACGCTCGACAAGCTCGCCGCGCACGTTGCCGCGATGGCGTAGGGATCAGGCGGCGGGCCTGTCCGCCGAACGCCGCATCGCGACGAGGCCGCAGGCGACGACGATGGCCGCCCCCACCCATGTCCAGAAGCCGGGCACGTCGCCATAGATGACGACGCCCAGCACCGTCGCGAAGACGAGCATGAAGTAGTTGTACGGCTGGAGCTCACTGGCCGGGGCGAGGGCCAGTGCGCGCACCACGAAGATGTGCGCGCCGGCACCCATCACGCCGCCCACGCACAGCAGGAACCAGCCCATCGGGTCGGGCCACTGCCAGTCGAAGAACGCGATGGAACCCACGAGGACGAGGCCGACGATGGGCGTGTGCAATGTCGTCACGTCGGTCGAATCGAGCTGGCCGACGATGCGCGTGAGCACCTGATAGACGCCCCAGGTGAGTGTGGCGACGACGGCAAGCCACATCGCGGGGCCGAACGTGTCGAAGGCGGGGCCGACGACGAGGATGGCGCCCGTCATCCCGCCCGCGACCAGCAGCCAGCCGACGAGATCGACGCGCTCCTTCAGGAAGAAGTGGGAGAGGGCGGTGGCCAGCAGCGGGGCGGCGGCGGCCACGGCATGGACGTCGGCCAGCGGCAGGTATCGGAACGACAGCACGAAGGTCAGCATTTCCAGCAGCAGCACGGCCGTGCGCAGCGCCTGCCACCACGGCGCCTTGCTCTTCAGCACCAGCCACGGCCCCTTGCGCGCGAGCAGGCAGCCCATCGCGACGAAAAGCGCGAAGCGGATCGCCATGATCTGCGGCACGGCATAGAGGTGCGTCAGCGTCTTGTTGAGCGCGTCCATCGACACGAACAGCGCCATCGCGCACAGGAAATAGAGGATGGGCCGCAGCCTGGATGCGGCCACCTCAGAAGATCCCGTCGATTTCGCCGTCCGCGTCGAGGCCGATGGCCTCGGCCGCGGGCACGCGCGGCAGGCCGGGCATGGTCATCACGTCGCCCGCGAGCGCCACGACGAAACCGGCACCGGCCGACAGGCGGATCTCGCGCACCGGCACGTCGTGGCCGGTGGGCGCACCTTTAAGCGCCGGGTCGGCGGCGAAGGAATACTGCGTCTTGGCCATGCAGACCGGGAACTTGCCGAAGCCGGCCGCTTCCAGCGCGTCGAGCCGCTTGGCGGCCGCGGGGGCGAAGCTGACGGAGCCCGCGCGATAGATCTCGCGCGCGATGGTGCCGATCTTGTCCTTGAGCTTCATGTCGTCGGGATAGAGCGGCTGGAACTTCGCTTCGCCCCTGGCGATCGTCTCGACGACGGCGCGGGCGAGTTCTTCGGCGCCCTTGCCGCCCTCGGCCCAGTGCATGGCGCGGATCGCCTTGGTGCCGGCGGCCGCGCACGCCTTCTCGATGGCCGTCCATTCGGCCGCCGTGTCGGTCGTGAAGGCGTTGATCGCGACGAGCACGGGCAGGCCGAACTTGCGCAGGTTCTCGACATGGCGGATCAGGTTGGAAAGGCCGCGCTCGACCGCACCCACGTCCTCGGTCCCGAGCTGCTTGGCGTCCGCCCCGCCCTGGAGCTTCAGCGCGCGCACCGTCGCGACGACGACGGCGAGATCGGGCGAGAGCCCGGCCTGCCGGCACTTGATGTCGAGGAACTTCTCCGCACCCAGGTCGGCGCCGAAGCCCGCTTCGGTCACCGTATAGTCGGCAAGGCCCAGCGCCGTCGTGGTGGCGAGGGCGGAGTTGCAGCCATGTGCGATGTTGGCGAACGGCCCGCCATGCACGAAGACCGGGTTGTTCTCCAGCGTCTGCACGAGATTGGGCTTGATGGCATCTTTCAGGATCGCGGCCATCGCGCCCGACGCCTTGAGGTCGGCCGCCGTGATGCGCGTGCCGTCCTTCTGGTCGGCGACGACGATGCGCGACAGCCGCGCCTCCAGGTCCTTGGCGTCCTTGGCCAGGCACAGGATCGCCATCACTTCGGATGCCGTCGTGATGTCGAAGCGCGTCTCGCGCATGAAACCGTTGCCGGTTCCCATGCCCACGATGATGTCGCGCAGCGCCCGGTCGTTCATGTCCATGACGCGCGGCCATGTCACGCGGCGCGGATCGATGGCGGGGGACTTCCCCCAATAGGCGTGGTTGTCGACAAGGGCGGCGAGCAGGTTGTGCGCCGTGCCGATCGCGTGGATGTCGCCGGTGAAATGCAGGTTGATGTCGGCCATCGGCACGATCTGCGCGTGGCCGCCGCCGGTGGCCCCGCCCTTCTGCCCGAAGCACGGGCCCAGCGAGGGCTCGCGCAGGCAGATCGCCGTCTTCTTGCCGAGCCGGTTCAGCGCGTCGCCAAGCCCGATGGTCGTCGTCGTCTTGCCTTCGCCCGCCTTGGTCGGGTTGATCGCGGTGACGAGGATCAGCTTGCCGCGCTTGCCCGGTTTGGGAAGTGCGGCGAGATCGATCTTCGCCTTCGACTTGCCGTAGAATTCCAGCGCCGCCTCGGGAATGCCGAGCTTCGCCGCGACGGAAGATAGCGGGGCGAGTTTCGCCTTACGTGCGATCGCGATGTCGGACATGGCTATTTCGCCGCTTCTTTCTGCCGCTTCAGGGCCGCTTCGCGGATCGCGGTGATGGTGGTGCGTGTGCTGATGAGTTCGGGATCGGTCTTGAGCTCGACCACCGCCGGCTTCTTCGCCGCGACCGCGCGGCGGAAGGCGGGGAGGAAATCCTCGGTCTTCTCGACCGTCTCGCCGTGGCAGCCCAACGCGCGCGCGAACGCCGCGAAATCGGGATTGACCAGATCGGTGCCGACGACGCGGCCCGGATGCTCGCGCTCCTGATGCATGCGGATCGTGCCGTAGATGCGGTTGTTGAAGACGAGGATGATCGGCGCCCCGCCATGCTGGAGGGCGGTCGCGATCTCCTGCCCCGACATCATGAAGCCGCCGTCGCCCACGCAGCCGATGACGAGGCGGTCCGGATGCACGAGCGAGGCCGCCACGGCCGCGGGCACCGAATAGCCCATCGCGCCCGAGGTGGGGCCGACGAAGCGCGCCGGTCGTTTATAGGTGAGATAGCGGTGCGGCCAGCCGGTGTGGTTGCCCGCATCGACGGTGATCGTGAACGCCTCGGGCAGTTCCTTGGCGAGTTCGCGCAAGGCCCGGCCCATGTCGAGCGGGCCGTTATAGGGCGTGGGCACGAGGTTCGCCTCGTACTGGCCGCGTGCTTCCTTCGTCCAGCCCGCCCACGGGCGCTCCGCCAGCGGCTTCAGCTTGGCGGCCGCGAGCGCGAACAGCGAGGCGTTGGCCTGGATCGCGAGATCGGCGTTGAACACGCGGCCCGTCTCCTCGGCCGAGGCGTGCACATGGATCAGCTTCTGGCGCGGGCGGGGCGAGTCGAGCAGCGTATAGCCCTGCGTCGTCATCTCGCCCATGCGCGCGCCGACGACGAGCAGCAGGTCGGCGTCCTTGGCGCGCTGGGCGAGCACGGGCGTGGTCACCGTGCCGTATTCGCCGACATAGCAGCGGCTGTCGTTGGGGAAGGCATCGATACGCCGGAAGCCGGCGGTGACGGCGATGTCGTTGGCTTCGGCGAACTGGCGGAAGGCAAGGCCCGCCGCGTCGCTCCAGCCCGGCCCGCCGAGCAAAGCGAGCGGGCGCTTGGCCGCGCCAAGCAGCGCCATCATGCGGTCGAGGTCGGCGGCTGCCGGTGCCGCATGCACCGGGCGATAGGGATCGGCGTCGGGCACCGTCGCCATGTCCGTCAGCATGTCTTCGGGCAACGCGAGCACGACGGGGCCGGGGCGGCCCGACGTGGCGACATGGAAGGCGCGCGCCATGTATTCCGGGATGCGCTCGGCGAGGTCGATCTGCGCGGCCCACTTGGCGACGGGGCCGAACATCTGGCGATAGTCGATTTCCTGGAACGCCTCGCGGTCCATCATGTCGCGCCCCACCTGCCCGACGAGCAGGATCATCGGCGTCGAATCCTGATAGGCGGTGTGGACGCCGACGGAAGCCTGGCATGCACCGGGCCCGCGCGTGACCATCGCGATGCCGGGCTTGCCGGTGAGCTTGCCGTAGGCGTCGGCCATGTTGGCCGCACCCGCCTCGTGGCGCGAATTGACGAGCTTGATCTGCGGGCTGTCGTGCAGCGCGTCGAGCACTTCGAGATAGCTCTCGCCCGGCACGCAGAAGGCCATGTCCGCCCCGTGGACCAGCAGCTGGTCGACCAGGATCCGTCCGCCGCTGCGCGCCTTCATTGCCATCTTGGATTCCCGCATCAATTGGCCCGAAATGAGGCGCCAGTTATAGACGGCGGGCCGGAGCCGGTCTACGCTGCACTGCATCATGAACGACGTGCCAAGATGGATGTGGGACGACGACCACAGCGTGTTCCGCGATCACGTGGGCTACAGCCCGATCGCGTGGCGCGACGGATATGTCGAACTCGCGCTGACGCTCGCCGACAAGCATCGTAACCGCTCCGGCATCGCGCACGGCGGCGTGATCTGCACGCTGATCGACGCGGCGGGCGGTTTCGCCGGCTGCTGGTGCCCGCACCGCGACCGCATCCGGCGTGCCTCGACGCTGTCGCTCAACACGCAGTTCGTCGCACCCGGCCGGCTGGGGCGCAAGCTCGTGACGACGGGACGCGCGCGCGCCGGCGGAAAATCGATCTTCTTCGCGACGATGGAAATCACCGACGACGAAGGCAAGCTCGTGGCGACCGGCGAGGGCGTCTACAAATACCGGCCGGGCAGCGAGACGAGCGAGGGCGTGCCGAGGGACCGGGCGCCTTAGAGCGGCGGCTTCAGCTTTTCACAAGCCCCAACGCGCGGTCGATGGCTTCGGGGTCGTTGTCGATCAGCCACAGCGCGAGGCGCGCGGCCGCGTCGGGGCGCGCGCGGCCCTGTTCCCAGTTCTTGATCGTCGCGTCGGAGAAGCCGTAGCGGACCGCGAACTCGGGCTGCGACAGGCCGGTGCGTGCGCGGACATCGGCCGGCACGATCTCGGGCGCCTTCGGCCGCAGGACGCGGATGCCGAACGGGTCGAACGCGCCGCCGAGCGCCACGTCGATTCCCGAAAGCGCCGTCGCCGCGCGGTGGAATTCGGCGATCCTGTTGAGAATCGAATGCCCCTCGCGCAGCGGTACGGCGTGCGCCGTCAGCGCATAGGCGAACTCGATGCGATGCCCGTCGAACGCCTTCGGATCCGCCAGTTCAAGCAGGACCGGAACGCGTGGACCGGCGATAACGGGTCGTTTTCGGGCGACGGCCGGGATTTGCCCCGGTCGTGCGAGTCGCGCCTTGAACAACGACAACTTCGACATCTGCCTTCTCCGCAAGAAACGCCATCACCCGTCTCAGCATGTCGAGCCCGACCATGTTCGCGCCCGGTCCTGCGACATGCAGCCCGATCAGGACAAGTTCCTTCGGCCGGAATTCGACCTCGGCGAAAAGCGTCAACGCCTTTCCGCCGATCTCGATTTCGAGCGTCACGAGATTGTCGACGTCGAAAACGGCCGTGAACTTGGGATCTGCCATCTTTTATCATATCCGCAACTTGCGTACTACAAACAAGTGGCGCAGGGGTGGTGCTACGGGCGTGTGCCCCCTATAAACGGTGCCTCGCTTTTTCTCCCGCCGGAGCTTCCATGCCTGTCCTGCCGCTGCGCGCCAAATCCTCCGCCCTGCTGGGGTCGCTGATCCGCGAGGTGTCGAAGGATTCGATGGACGTGCCGGGCCTGATCCCGCTGTGGTTCGGCGAGGGGCATCGTTCGGCGCCGCCCGCGGTGGTGGCCGAGGCGCATGCGGCGATCGACGGGGGCTACCAGTTCTATGCGTCGAGTGCCGGGCGCAGCGAGCTGCGCGAAGCGATCGCGGCGTACGTGTCGAAGCTGCGCGGCGTGAAGGTCACGCCCGAGCGCATCGTCGTGACGACGTCGGGCAACTCGGCGATCCAGATGGCCATGCAGCTGATCGTCGATCCCGGCGACAATGTCGTGTTCGCGGTGCCGCTGTGGCCCAACGCCGCCGACATGTGCGACCACCTCAACGGCGAGGTGCGGCGCGTGCCGTTGAAGCTCGATGCGCGCGGCTGGTCGCTCGATCTCGACCGGCTGTTTGCCGCATGCGATGCGCGCACCAAGGCGATCTTCCTCAACTCGCCCGGCAACCCGACGGGCTGGATGGCGACTTCGGACGAACTCAAGGCCGTGCTCGCCTTCTGCCGCAAGCGCGGCATCTGGGCGATCAGCGACGACGTCTATGAGCGCATCGTCTACGGCGCCGACCATTCGCCCTCGTTCCTCGATTTTGCCGAGCCCGACGATGCGGTGATGAGCATCAACTCCTTCTCGAAGGGCTGGTGCATGACGGGCTGGCGCCTGGGCTGGCTCGTGGCGCCCGAGGCCGTCACCGACACGATCGCCAAGATCGTCGAGTTCAACACGTCGGGGGCCACCACCTTCGTGCAGCGCGCGGGCGTGGTGGCGCTGAAGCAGGAAGGCTTCGTCGCCGAGATCAAGGCCGAGTACGCCACGGCGCGCGACATCGCCTTCCAGCGCCTGTCGGCGATGGGCCGCGTGCGGCTGACAAGGCCGGAAGCGGCCTTCTATGCGTTTTTCGCGGTCGACGGGATGACGGACTCGGTGGAATACTGCAAACGTATCGTCCGGGAGACGAAGGTGGGCCTCGCTCCGGGCCGCGCCTTCGGGCCCGAGGGCGAGGGTTTCATCCGCCTGTGCTTCGCCACCAGCCCCGAGCGGCTGAGCGAGGCCTTCGACCGGCTGGAGCCGTTGCTGCGCTAGAGGAACGAACACGTACATGACGTCACTCGTCGCGATCGACTGGGGAACCACCAACTGCCGCGCCTTCCGCATGGGGCCGGGCGGCGAAATCCTCGAGAAGCGCGCCAACGCGCTGGGCATCCTTGCGGTCAAGAACGCCAATTTCTCGGGCGCGCTGATGGATCTGACGCGCGACTGGATCGACGTGCCGACGTCGCCCGCCGTGCTGATGTGCGGCATGATCGGTTCCGCACAGGGCTGGATCGAGGCACCCTACCTGCCGATCCCGGCGGGTGCCGAGGACGTGGCCGGCCAGCTCGTCCTCGCCCCCGATCCGCGGCGCGAGATCCACGTGGTGCCGGGCCTGCGCGGCTCGGGTGCGGCCGGCCCCGACGTGATGCGCGGCGAGGAAACGCAGATCTTCGGCACCGGCATCACCGACGGCCTCATCTGCCTGCCGGGCACGCATTCCAAGTGGGCGCTGGTCGAAGGCGGGCGCATCGTGCGCTTCCTCACCTTCATGACGGGCGAGGTGTTCGCGCTGCTGCGCCGCAACTCCATCCTCGGCCGCCTGATGGTCGATGCGCCGCACGACGCGCCGGCCTTCGCGCGCGGCCTCGTGCGCTGCCAGTCGGCGGGCGGGCTGCTGCACCAGCTTTTCACGGTGCGCACGGCGGGCCTGCTCGAGGGGATGACCCGCGAGGCCGCGCCCAGCTTCCTCTCCGGCCTGCTGATCGGCCACGAGATCGCGGCCGTGAAGGAGATCCTGAAGCCCGTGCAGGCGACGGTCGTGGGTGCGGGCAATCTCGCGCAGAACTACGCCATCGCGATGAGCGTTGCGGGCATCGACACCGCCTTCATGCCCGGCGAGGACGCCGCGGCGCGCGGCCTGTTCCTGGTCGCCAGGCGCGCCGGCCTGGTGCGCTGACGATGCGCATCCTCATCCCCGACGCGCAGTTCGCCGCCGGCCCCGACATCGAGCGGATCGCGCTGCCCGAGGCCGAATTCCTGATCCACCGCACGAACGACCCGATGAAGATCCCCGACGCCGTGTGGTCGAAGGCCGACGCCGTGCTGGTGAACCACGAGATGCAGGTCGACCGCGTGGTCGCCGCGAAGCTGACGCGCGCGCGCCTCGTCGTGCGCTACGGCGCCGGGTTCGACAACATCGATCTCGCCGCGTGCGCGGAACGCGGCATCGCCGTCTCGAACGTGCCGGACTACGGCACCGAGGAGGTCGCCAACCACGCGCTTGCCGGCATCCTGTCGCTGCGCCGCGGCCTGCCGACCTTCACCGAGCTGCTTGCGGTCGATCCCGTCGGCGGCTGGCGCTGGGACGCGGCGCCGCTGGTGAAGCGGCTTTCGGTGCAGGCGCTGGGCATCGTCGGGCTGGGGCGCATCGGCCGCGCGGCGGCCGCGCGCGCCAAGGCGTTCGGCTTCGACGTCGCCTATTACGATCCGTATCTGCGCGCCGACGATCCGCGCGCGACGCCCTATCTGCGCTTCGAGGATCTCTACACGATGCTCGGCGAGGCGGACGTGGTCTCGATCCACTGCCCGCTGACGCGCGAGACGCACGGGATGATGGGCGAAAGCGCGCTCGCGCGCATGAAGAAGGGCGCGATCCTGATCAACACCGCGCGCGGGCCCATCGTGGACACGCACGCCCTGCTGAAATCGATCGAGGCGGGCCATGTCGGCGGGGCGATGCTCGACGTGCTGCCCAAGGAGCCGCCCGATCCCGACGATCCGCTCGTGGCGGCGTATCGCGTGCCGCCCTCGTGGCTGGCGGGCCGCCTGATCCTGAGCCCCCACGCGGCGTTCTACAGCCCCGAGAGCTTCTACGACCTGCGTTTCAAGGCGGCGGAGACCGCCGGCCTGTTCCTCAAGGAAAACCGGCTGCGCAACTGCGTGAACCACGGCCTGTTCGCTGGGGGCGCGTTGCCGGACAACGAAGTCACATAAGGGAGAAGACGACGATGCGTGTGGTGATCACGGGCGGAACGGGCATGCTTGGCAAGAAGCTGGCGGCCGAGATCCTGAAGCGCGGCAGCCTGACGATGCGCGACGGCAAGGCGCATGCGGTGACGAAGATCGTGCTGTTCGACGTTTCCGCCGGTTTCGACGTGCCGGCCGATCCGCGCATCGAGGTGCGCATCGGCGAGGTCGACCACAAGCCCACCATCGCCTCGCTGATCACGCCGGACACCGGCGCCGTCTTCCATCTCGCGGGCGTGGTGAGTGCGGGCGCCGAACGCGATTTCGACCTCGGCTACCGCGTCAATCTCGACGGCACGCGCGTCGTGCTCGAGGCGTGCCGCGCACTGCCGCAGCCCATCAAGCTCGTCTTCGCCTCGTCGCTGGCGGCCTATGGCGGCGACCTGCCCGACGTGATCCCCGACGATTTCCGCCCGACGCCGCAGACTTCCTACGGCGGCCAGAAGGTGATGGGCGAGCTGCTCTGCGCGGACTATGCGCGCAAGGGCTTCGTCGATGCGCGTGCGCTTCGCCTGCCCACCATCGTCGTGCGGCCGGGCAAGCCCAACCTTGCGGCGTCGACCTTCGCGTCCTCCATCATCCGCGAGCCGCTGGCGGGCCTGCCGGCCGTGTGCCCGGTCGATCCGGCGTCGTGGATGCCGCTGCTGAGTCCGCGCCGCTGCGTCAACGCGTTCATCCACGCGCACGACCTGCCCGACACGACGTGGGGCTGGAACCGCGCGCTGCTGCTTCCCTCGCTCGACGTGACGGTCAAGGACATCGGCGACGGGCTCAAGCGCGTCGCCGGCCAGAAGGCCTACGACCTGATCGAATGGAAGATCGATCCGATGATCCAGAAGATCGTGGCGGGCTGGCCCAAGCGCATGGCGGCCAAGCGCTCGCTGAAGATGGGCTTCACGGTCGACGCGTCGGTCGACGAGCTCATCAACAACTACATCCAGGACGACATGCCGAAGGCATGAGTTACACAAGGAGGAGAAAGACATGAAGAACACGATCACGCGCCGGTCCGCCCTGGCGCTCGCCGCCTTCGGCGGTGCCGCGCTCGCCACGCGCGGCGCCTTCGCGCAGGCCCCCGCCTTCTTCCGCATCGGCACCGGCGGCACGGCCGGCACCTACTATCCGGTCGGCGGGCTCATCGCCAATGCGATCTCGAACCCGCCGCAGCTCGTCTCGACGGCGGTGGCGAGCAACGGCTCGGTCGCGAACGTCAACGCCATCGTCGGCGGTGCGGCCGAATCCGGCTTCGTGCAGGCCGATGTCGCGTTCTGGGCCTATTCGGGCACGGGCGTGTTCGAGGGCAAGCCCAAGCTCGACGAGCTGCGCTCGATCGCCAATCTCTATCCGGAGTCCGTGCACCTCGTCGTGCGCAAGGCTTCCAACGTGAAGAGCTTCGCCGACCTCAAGGGCAAGAAGGTGTCGCTCGACGAGCCGGGCTCCGGCACGCTCGTCAATGCCAAGGCGATCCTCGGCGCCTACGGCATCACCGAGAAGGACATCACGGCCGAGTTCCTCAAGCCGAACCAGGCGGCCGAGAAGATGAAGGACGGGTCGTGCGACGCGTTCTTCTTCACCGGCGGCTTCCCGGCCGCGGCGATCTCGGAACTCGCCTCCACGGGCTCGGGCATCGCCATCCTGCCCATCGACGGCGCGGGCGCCGAGAAACTGACGAAGGCGTTCCCGTTCTTCGCGCCCGACATGATCCCGGCCGGCACCTACAAGGACGTCGGTGCGGTGAAGACCGTCGCCGTGGGCGCCCACTGGATCACGTCGTCGAAGGTGTCTGCCGACACTGTCTATGCGGTGACCAAGGCGCTGTGGAGCGACAAGACGCGCGCGGCCCTCGACGCCGGCCATGCCAAGGGCAAGGACATCCGCAAGGAGACCGCGCTGAACGGCCTGCTCGGCGTGCCGCTGCATGCCGGTGCCGAACGCTTCTACAAGGAAGCGGGCCTGCTGAAGTAAGGCGCCGTTCCGGCCCGACCCGACCCCGGACGCCCCGCCGCCGCGAGATCGGCGGCGGGGCCGCGAGGATTCCCCCGATGCTCAAGCAGCCCACGGTCGACGAGCTCTCCCGCCTGGAGGAAGAGCTCGATCCGGAGATGCAGTTCCGCAAGATGCCGGGCGGGACGGGAATGCTCGTGGGCGGGCTGCTGCTGGTTCTCTCGTTCTTCCACTACTACACGGCCGGCTTCGGGCTGCTGCGCGAGGTCACGCATCGCGGCGTGCATCTGGCCTTCGTGCTCGGCCTCATCTTCCTCGTCTTCTCCGCGCGCCATGCCGACGGGCGCGCCGCGAAACCCTCGACCCTGCTGCGCCCGGGCGGCATCCCCGTCGCCGACTGGCTGATGGCGGCGGCGGCGGCCGTGTCCAGCCTCTATGTGCCGTGGATCTTCAACGATCTCGCCTTCCGCGTGGGCAACCCTTCGGGTCTCGACGTGGCGATGGGCACGCTGACGGTCGTGCTGATGATCGAGGCCACGCGCCGGGCGATCGGCTGGGGCCTGCCGCTGATCGCGCTCTTCTCGATGGTCTACGCGCTCTACGGCACGTGGTTCCCGGGCATCTTCCTGCATCCGGGCGCCACGTGGGCCACGCTCGTCAACCACCTCTATCTCACCAGCCAGGGCGTCTACGGCGTGGCGCTGGGCGTGGTCGCCACCTACGTGTTCCATTTCGTGCTGTTCGGCGTGCTCGCCACGCGCATCGGGCTGGGACGGCTGTTCCTGGGCGTCGCCGCCGCGGTCGCTGGACGATTCGCGGGCGGGCCCGCGAAGATCTCGATCTTCGGCTCGGCCCTGTTCGGCATGCTGTCGGGCTCGTCGGTCGCCAACACCGTCACGGTCGGCTCGCTCACCATCCCGATGATGATCCGGCTCGGCTACCAGCGGCACTTCGCGGCCGCCGTGGAATCCACCGCGGCGACCGGCGGCCAGATCACGCCGCCGATCATGGGCGCCGCCGCCTTCCTGATGGTCGAGTTCCTGAACCTGCCCTATTCGACCATCGTCGTGGCCGCCATCGTGCCTGCCATGATGCACTTCTTCGGCGTGCTGATGCAGGTGCATTTCGAGGCCAGGCGCACCGGCATGCGCGGCCTCACCGAAGACGAGGTGCCCAAGCTGCGCGAGGTGTTCGCGGCCGACTGGCCCACGCTCGCTCCGCTGGTCGCCCTCGTGACCGTGCTGTTCAGCGGCTACACGCCGTATCTCGCGGCGTTCTGGGGCATCACGGGCTGCCTGCTGGTCGGTCTCTCTCGCGCGCGCGGTGCCGCCGCGCTCGTCTTCTCGGCCGTGATGCTGCTGGGCGCGCCGTTCGAACTGCTGCGCCTGCCGTTCGTCAATCCGGCACTGGCGCTGCTCTGCGCGGCCGCGATGCTGCACGGCGTGCTGTCGCGCGGAACGGAGGGGCGGCGCCTCGTCGCCGGCATGCTCGATTCGTTCGTGCTTGGCGCCAAGTACGCGATCGGCGTGGGTGCCGCGGCGGCGACGGTGGGAATCATCGTCGGCGTGGTGACGCTGACGGGCGTGGGATTCAAGATCTCGTGGATCGTCACCTCGCTCGCCGACCAGTGGGCCCACCTGGTCGTCGACAACCTGCCGGTGGCGCTGTTCGGGCTCAAGTCGGCCACGCTGTTCTTCACGCTGCTGCTGACGGCGGTGGTCTGCATCCTGCTGGGCTGCGGCGTGCCGACGACGGCCACCTACATCATCATGGTGACGGTGGCCACACCCGCGCTCGGCATGCTGGGCGTGTCGCCGCTCGTGGCCCACTTCTTCGTCTTCTATTACGGCGTGCTCGCCGACATCACGCCGCCGGTCGCCATCGCGGCCTATGCGGGGGCGAGCATGGCGGGGGCCGACCCGTTCCGTACCGGCAACACCGCGTTCCGGCTGGCGCTCGGCAAGGTGCTCGTCCCGTTCGTGTTCGCCTTCTCGCCGGCGATCCTGATCATGGTGCCGGAATTCACGGTCGCGAACTTCCTGCTCGCGACGGGAACGTGCCTTGCCAGCGTCACGCTGCTGTCGGCCGCGTTCGCGGGCTGGTTCCTCGCCCCGATGGCGACGTGGGAACGCGTGCTGATCGGTATCGCCGCGTTGCCGATGATCCACGGCTCGCCCGGCGGTGCCGCGATCTGCGCCGTGCTCGCGGCACCCGTGCTGGTGCGCCAGATTCTGGCGCGCCGGGCCGCCTAGAGCGCGACCGACATCCCGCCGTCGACGATGATCGTCTGGCCGGTGAGGTAGGAGCCGGCGTCCGAGCAGAGCAGCAGCGCCGCACCGCCCAGTTCCGCGGGATCGCCCCAGCGGCCCAGCGGCGTGCGGCGCACGATCATCGCGTTGAACTCGGCATTGTCGATCAGCGGCTTGTTGAGGTCGGTGGCGAAATAGCCGGGCGCGATGCCGTTGACGAGGATGCCCTTGGGCGCCAGCTCGATCGCCATCTGGCGGATCATGCCTTCGAGCGCCGTCTTGGCCGCGGCATAGGCGACCGTGTTGGGCCGGCCCAGATGCGCCATCAGCGACGTGGTGTAGAGGATGCGCCCCTTGCCGGTGGGCGCCATCACCTTGGCCGCCTCGCGCCCCAGCACGAAGCCCGCGCGCAGATGCTGGCCCACGACATTGTCGAAATCGGACGACTTGTACTCCGTGAACGCGCCGCGGATCGTGCCGCCGGCGTTGGAGACGAGGATGTCGAACCGGCCGCGGCGCTTGTGGATGTCGGCCACCGCCGCCACGCACGCGGCCTCGTCGGTCACGTCGAAGGCGAGCGCTTCGCCGCCGAGCTTCTTCGCGGCCGCCTCGGCTTCCGCCTTGTTGCGCGCGTTGATCACGACATGCGCGCCGGCGCCGGCCAGCGCCGAGGCCATCCCGAAACCGAGACCCCGCGAGCCGCCGGTCACGAGGGCCACGCGGCCTTTTAGGTCGAACATCGGATGCGTCATGTCGGCGGTTCCCCTTGTTTTCTTGGCGATCGTTAGGGGGATTGTATGCCGAACGCGAGGCGATGCTAAACCGATTTTTCAGGGGCCTTACGGCAGCTCCGGGATCTTCTCGTAGATTGCCGCCCCGGTCAGGCTGCCCATGAACGCGATCAGCTGGCGCCGCTCGGCGAAGGTGAGGCCGAGCGGGCGGATCTTGTCCGAAAGGCTCGGCCGTTTGATTCCGCCCCTGTCGTAGACGTTGATCACGTCCATCAGCGTGGCGGCCGACCCGTCGTGGAAATAGGGCGCGCTCAGCACCACGTCGCGCAAGGAGGGCGTCTTGAAGGCGTACTGCGCCTTGACGTCGCCCGGGAACAGCCGGCCGCGGCCGATATCGTCGCCCGGCAGGCCGATGTCGTGGAACTTGCCGTCGGTGAAGCGCCATGTGGAATGGCACTCGGCGCACATCGCCTTGCCGTTGAACAGCACGAAGCCCGCCTTGGCCTCGTCGCCCAGCGCGTTCTCGTCGCCCTCGACCCACACGTCGAACGGCGCCCTGCCGCTGACGATGGTGCGTTCGTACTGCGCCACCGCCTGCGCGATGGTCTGCGCGGTGATCGGGTCGCGCGGGCCGGGGAAGGCGCGCGCGAAATGCGGCGCATAGCCGGGAATCGCCTTCACCTTTTCCACCAGATCGCGCTCGGGCGTGTTCATCGCCGGGCCGGACATGGCCGCGAGCATCTGCTTCTCCAGCGTGTCGGCGCGCCCGTCCCAGTTGAAGAGCGTGTCCCACGCGAGATTGGCGAGGCCCGAGGTGTGGCGCGGCATCACGTGGCCGAGCGGGGCGGGCGAGTTCGCCACGCCGTCACCCCAGCCGAGGCCGGGCAGATGGCACGAGGCGCAGGCGACCTCGCCGTTGAAGCCGATGCGCTTGTCGAAGAACAGCATGCGCCCGAGATCGACCTGGCTCTGGCTGAAGGGCCGGTCGGCGGGGAAGGGGATCTCCTTCGGGCGCACGTACTTCGCCTGCAGCGCCTTGATGTCGGGCGTCTGCGCCACGGTATCCGCTGCGAGCCCGAGGGCCGCGACGACGCACATCAATGTTCCGATCGTCCGACGCATGGCTGCCGCTCCGCTTCGATCGAGGAGGCGGGAGTTTCGGCCAGCACGGCGCGAAAGGAAAGCGTTTCGACGCCTTACAGTTGCAGTGCAGTTAATCCTACATACGAAAGCTGTTAACCGCCCTTACTTGTCGAGAAACGCCTTCAGCCTGTCGGCCACGCGCGCCATCGCGAGCACGCCGTCGAGATGCCCGCCATTGCCGGGGATCGTCACGAGGTCGGCGTCCTTGCCCTGCTTCTTCAGGATGTCGACGGCGCGGCGGGCGTAGGCGGGCACGAGCAGCAGGTCGCTTTCGGCCGGGATGAACAGCGCCCTGGCCTTGATGCGCCCCAGCCCCTCTTCGAGCGAGGCGAGATGGCCCGTGGTGAAGAGCTGGTTGGCGCGCACGAGATAGACGAAATGCGCCGCATCCGACAGGCGCGCGCGGGCGAGCGAGACCTGATCGAGCACGCTTTCGATCTGGTACCTGTTCTCGAACGCGTCGAGCGGGTTCTTGGCGCTGTCGGCCCATTTGCGGGCGAACACCGTCTCGGCCCAGCCATGGGCGCGCGCGTCGATCGTGACCATCTTCAGCGCGAAGGCGAGGCCCGCGTCGGGGGCGGGGCCGCCGAAATACTCGCCGTTCTTCCAGTTGGGATCGAGCAGGATGGGCTGGGCCCACATGCCGAGCCGCGCGATCGTGTAGGCGTCCGCCTCGCCCACGCCGATCACGGGCACGACGCGCTGGACGAAATCGGGATAGGCCGACGCCCATTCGAGCGACTGGAGCGCCCCCATCGAGGCGCCGACGGCCGCGTAGACCTTCGTGACGCCGAGCGAGTCGAGCAGCACCTTCTGCACGTTGACGAAGTCGCGCATCGTGACGATCGGGAAGCTCATGCCGTAGGGCCTGCCGGTGGCCGGGTCGTTCGTCGCCGGGCCCGTCGTGACGGTGATGCCGTCCTTGACGTTGAGATTCACGAGGCTGTCGACCGAGATCACGAAGTACTTGTCGGTGTCGATCGCCTTGCCGGGCCCGATGATGCCGTCCCAGTAGCCGGCGGCGGGCGCCTCGGCCTTGTACTTGCCGGCCGCGTTGGAATTGCCGGAGAAGAAATGCGGGACGATGACGACATTGTCCTTGGCCGCGTTGAGCGTGCCGTAGCTTTCCCAGCCGACCTTCACGTCCTTGATCGTCTTGCCGCCGACCGTGGTGTAGGTCGGCATCGCGAAGCTCTTCTTTTCGACGATGCCCACGCTGCCTTGTGCGAGCGCGGTGCCGGCCGAGAGAGCGAGGCCGGCGAGCAGGGCCGCAAAAATCTTGAAGCGCATTTTGTATTCCCCCCTTAGAGTTCCCCTTGTTTCGACGCTAGCACGACGCGCAACCGGCCGGAACGGCCGGGACGCAAAAGGGAGTGACGCAAAGATGGGCAATCGTCTCGCAGGCAAGACGGCATTCGTTACCGCGGCCGCACAGGGCATCGGCGCCGCCAGCGCCCGGCTGTTCGCCGCTGAAGGCGCCAAGGTGATCGCGACAGACATCGACGCGGGCAAGCTTGCCGCCCTGTCCGGCGTTCCGGGTATTGCGGTGCGCAAGCTCGACGTGATGGACAAGGCCGCGATCCTCGCCGCCGCGAAGGAGGTTGGCCCGGTCGACGTGCTGTTCAACTGTGCGGGCTTCGTCCACAACGGCACGATCCTCGACTGCGACGACGCGGCCTGGGACTTCTCGATGAATCTCAACGTGCGCTCGATGTTCTGGACCGTGCAGGCCTTCCTGCCGGGCATGCTCGCCAAGGGCAAGGGCACGATCGTCAACATGTCGTCGGGCTGCTCGTCGATCAAGGGTGCGCCCAACCGCTTCGTCTACGGCACGACCAAGGCCGCGGTGATCGGCCTCACCAAGTCGATCACGGCCGACTATGTCGGCAAGGGCATCCGCGCCAACGCGATCTGCCCCGGTACGGTCGATACGCCCTCGCTGCAGGACCGCATCGATACGGCCGCCGATCCGGTCGCGCAGCGCAAGCTCTTCATCTCGCGCCAGCCGATGGGCCGCCTGGGCACCGCCGAGGAGATCGCCGACCTGGCGCTGTTCCTCGCCAGCGACGAGTCCTCGTTCATCACCGGCGCGGAATTCAAGATCGACGGCGGCTGGTCGAACTGACGGGGCGGCCGCGCCGGTAGCGGCCGCGCATGTTCAATCGTGGGCGTGGACGAATTCGCCCCGGGCCATCGCGAGATGATGCGGCTGGTGGTGGCCGCCGCTTGTCATCAGGCCGATGAATCCGAGGCCGCGGATATGGGCGATTTGAGCCGGATTGCCTGACGTCACCACGAGGCGTACGCCGTCGGCCAGCTTCTCGGCCTTCGCGGTCCACCCGTTCATTTTTCCCAGTTCGGCGGAATGGGCGACGACCATGCGCTGGATGGCGCCGATCGTGCGCCCGGTACCGGTCACGCGCACCTCGATGCCGCCGTCGACCTTCGCGACCTTCGCGTCGGCCTTCAGCGTGACGTCGTTCATGTCGATCAGGTGCTGGCGCAACGCCTCGAGATCGACCTTTGCCCAATCCGTTTTCGCATCGGCTTCGAGGATTCGGACGATCTCCTGGACCGTGCCGAACGCGTCCTGCCCTGGCATCGTCGGCACCGTGACAGCCTGTGCCGCAGAATGCATGCCGGCATGCGGGATCTGCTGGGCTTGCGCGGCAGCAGGGAGGGCGGGCAGCAGCAGGGCAAGGGCAAGAACGAGATTCTTCATGGGAAATGCTCCGGTTCGGTCGTTACGGCAACCTTCTTGCCAGACCGTCGGCCGCACCCACATGATAGGGATCATGTCGAAGGAATTGGCCGATCTTCTCGCTCCGCTGCCCTCGCGCGCCTGCACGTTTCCAGCCGGGCGATACCTGTTCCGGCAGGGCGACGGCGTGCGCGTGCTGCACTGGGTTGTCGAAGGCGAGGTGCATCTCGTCCGTCTGCAGCCCGACGGCGCGCCGCTGATCCTGCAACGCGCGCGCGCGGGATCGGTGCTGGCCGAGGCTTCGCTGTTTTCGGCGCGCTACCATTGCGATGCGACGGCCGTCGTTCCCACCCGCACGCTGGCCATGGACAAGGCGGCCATGCGCGCCGCTCTCGACGGACGGCCGGCGTTCGCGGCCGGGTGGGCCAGCTACCTCTCCCGCGAAGTGCAACGCACGCGCCTGCGGGCCGAAATCCTGTCGCTGCGCACGGTTGCCGCCCGGCTCGATGCGTGGATTGCGGCGAACGGTGGACGCCAGCCGGTGAAAGGCGAATGGAAGACGGTCGCGGCGGAAATCGGCACGAGTCCCGAAGCGCTCTATCGCGAACGCGCGAAGCGCAGGCCGCACCGCAATCATCGTCGGTAGCGTTTTCACCGGCGATGCACGTACGTCATACAATCGTGCTTCCTACAGTTGTGCGGTTGACGTAAAAACTTCTAAAATTGTACGATTGTCCCTCGATCCAGCGGGGACATTTCGACATGGCGCGAACGATCCTACTGCGGCATCCGGAGACGAACGAAGTCCGCAGGGGCTATTACGGCTTCTGCTGGTCCGGCCTGTTCTTCGGCGGCCTGCCGGCGCTCGCGCGCGGCAATCTCAAGATCGGCATCGCGCTGCTGGTGCTCGCCCTGCTGCCGTTCGTGCTCAAGGGCGTCTTCTACCGCTCGCTTGCCGGCTCGCTCTATCTGTTCGCCGTCGTCGTCTTCGCCAGCGAATATAACCGCTTCTACACGATGGCGCTGATCGACCAGGGGTTCCAGTTCTTCGACCGCGCCGAGCATGTCGCGGCCGCGAAGCGCAATCTGGGCTTCGTCTCCGGCCGCGTGCTCAACATCTTCGGCCGCAGGCGCGCCAAGCCCGCCGCACCCGCCGCCGAAACCAAGCCGTCGGAAGCCGCCTAGAGAATTCCCTCGCGCCTGAAGACGCTGGCGAGGCTCTCGCCGCGCGCGAGCGCCGCGCGCGTGCGGTTTTCGCCCGAGACCTTGGCGAGCGCCGCGGCAAAGACCTGCTTCTCGATCTTCTTCGGGATCGCGACCGCGCCGTCCGCGTCGCCGAAGATCACGTCGCCGCTTTCCACGCGCACGCCACCCAGTTCGACCGGCACGTCGATCGCGGCGACCTCGCCGCGGCCCTTGCTGTCGAGCGGCCCGATCCCGCCCGCGAAGACGGGGAACTTGAGCTTGCGGATCGCGCGCACGTCGCGCGTCAGCCCGTCGGTGAGGCAGCCCGAGGCGCCCCGCGCCCGCGCGGCGGTGGTCAGCAGTTCGCCCCACGGGCCGATCTTCGGGTTGGCGGCGCAGGCCAGCACGGCCACCTCGAACGGCTTCAGGTCGTCGACCAGCGCGATTTCCAGCGTGTAGGGGTTGTGGCCCTTGGGCACGTGGAACACCTCGCGGTAGATCGCCGTGCGCGCGCGCCCGAGCAGGACGCGCGTGTCGTCGAGGGGGCGGATCGAGGGCGCAAAGGCCTGGTTGCGATAGCCCAGGCCGTCGAGCGTGTCGGAAACGACCGAGACGAAGAGCTTGCGCCGCTGGATCGCGAAGGGATCGCGCGCCATCAGTAGGTCGCCCGGCCGCCGGTGATGTCGAACACGCCGCCGGTGGTGAACGAGCATTCGGCCGAGGCGAGCCACGTCACCATCGAAGCGATCTCCTCGATCTGCACGAAGCGGCCCATCGGGATCTTGCCGAGCATGAAGGCGACGTGGGCCTCGGTCATCTGCTTGAGGATGTCGGTGTCGGCGACGGCCGGCGTGATGCAGTTGGCGAGCACGCCGGTCTTGGCGAGCTCCTTGCCCAGCGATTTCGTCAGCGCGATGAGGCCGGCCTTGGCCGAGGAATAGGCCGGCGCGTTCGGGTTGCCTTCCTTGCCGGCGACCGAGGCGATGTTGACGACCCGCCCGTAGCCGCCCTTGATCATGTGCGGCACGACCGCGCGGCAGCACAGGAACGGGCCGGTCAGGTCGACGTCGATGACCTTCTTCCATTCGGCGACCGGGTATTCCCACGTCGTCGTGTTGGGGCCGGTGATGCCGGCATTGTTGACGAGGATGTCGATGCCGCCCATCGCGCCGATCGTGGCGTTGGTCGCGGCCGAAACGCTCGCCTCGTCGGCGACGTCGGCGGGCACGATATGCACGCGCGCACCCGCGGCAAGACGCTTGGCGGCGGCATCCAGTGCCGCCGGATCGCGGTCCCACAGCGTCACGCTGGCGCCCGAGAGGAGGAAGCGTTCGGCGATGGCGAGGCCGATGCCGCGCGCGCCGCCGGTGATGATTGCGCGCTTGGCCTCGAGATCGATCTTGTTCATGGGCAGTCTCCCTAGTGGCGCGTCCCCAGCCCGAGACGCTTTTCGAGGCCCGCACTCCAGCGTGACAGGCCGAAGCAGGCGAACCAGAAAATCAGTCCGGCGAAGACATAGGCTTCCATCGTCAGGCCGACCCACTTGGGATCGGCGAGCGCAGCATGCACGATGCCGAGGAGATCGAAAAGCGACACGACGAGGACGAGTGTGGTGTTTTTGAGCAGCGCGATGAACTCGTTGGCAAGCGCCGGCAGCGCCAGGCGCAGCGCCTGCGGCAGCACGATGAACCAGGTCGCTTTCCAGTAGCCGAGGCCCATGGCGGCGGCAGCCTCGGTCTGGCCCTTGGGCAGCGATTGCAGCCCGCCGCGGATCGCCTCGGCCATGTAGGCCGCGACGCACATGGCGAGGCCCACGACCGCGCGCACCAGCCGGTCGATGCCCACGCCCGCAGGCAGGATCAGCGGCAGCAGCATCGAGGCGAGGAAGATGACCGCGATGATCGGTACGCCGCGCCAGAATTCGATGAACACGACCGACAGCGTGCGGATCAGCGGCAGGCGCGACTGGCGCCCCAGCGCCAGCAGCACGCCCAGCGGGAAGGCGCCGATCCCGGCATAGACGGCCATGAACACCGTCAGCATCAGGCCGCCCCATTCGCGCGTCTCGACCACCGGCAGCGGCCCGCCGCCCAGCAGCAGCCACAGGCCGAGCGGCGGGAAGACGACGAGCGTGAGGAAGCCGGAGACCGTCTTGTACGGCGCCCCGTTCCACAGGAACGGCACGACGAAGGCGACCAGCAAGGTGGCCGCGAGGTCGATCCGCCATGTCTGGGCGGGCGGGTAGAGCCCGTACATGAACTGGCCGAAGCGCACGCGGATGAATACCCAGCACGCGCCGCCGGCCGCGCAATCCGTACGGTCGGCGCCGTTCCATGTCGCCTTCAGCAGCGCCCATTCGACCAGCGGCGGCACGTAATGGACCAGCAGCGCCGCGCACGCGAGCGTGACGGCCGCATCCAGCCACGTGGCGAACAGGTTGGTGCGGACCCAGTCCAGCGCCTTCATCGCGTCACCAGCGCGATGCGCGCGTTGTACCAGTTCATGAACACCGAGACCGCGAGGCCCACGACCAGATAGACGCCCAGCACGATGGCGATGATCTCGATCGCCTGGCCGGTGTTGTTGAGCGCGGAGCCCATGAACACGCTGACGAGCTCGGGGAACGCGATGACGGCGCCGAAGGACGAGTTCTTCAGCACGTTGAGATACTGGCTGGTCATCGGCGGGACCATGACGCGCAGCGCCTGCGGAATGATGATGAGGCGCAGCATCAGGCCGGGGCGCAGGCCCAGCGACGAGGCCGCCTCGGTCTGGCCCTTGCTGACGGCAAGGATGCCGCCGCGCACGATCTCGGCGATGAAGCCGGCGGTATAGGTGACGAGCGCGAAGAACAGCGCCACGAATTCGGGGATCAGCGCGAAGCCGCCGCGGAAATTGAAACCGGCCAGCACCGGCACGCTCCACGCGGTCGCAGAGGCGGCCATGGCCGCGGCCAGGGCGGGGAAGGCCACGACGAGGCCAAGGCCCGCCGCGACGATCGGGAAGGGCTGGCCCGTTTCCGCCTGCCGCTTGGCCGCCCACAGACGCAGCGCCAGGAAGGCCGCGAGGCCCGCGACGAACGCGGCGACCGGCCACCAGACGACCGCGCCCGTCTCGGGCAGCGGGATCGACAGGCCGCGGTTGTTGAGGAAGAACAGGCCGCCGATGTCGATGCTGTTGCGTGGTGCCGGCAGCGCGCGGATGACGCCGAAATACCAGAAGAAGACGAAGAGCAGCAGCGGGATGTTGCGCACGAATTCGACGTACGCGCCCGCGAAGAGCGACAGCAGCCAGTTCTTCGACAGGCGCGCCACGCCCACCACGAAGCCCAGCAGCGTGGCGAAGACCATCGCGAGGACCGAGACCAGCACCGTGTTGGCGATGCCGACCATCAGCAGGTCGAAGATGCGGTCCTGCGGCGTGTAGTCGATCAGGCGGAAGGGGACGTCGATGCCCGACGTGCGCCACAGGAAGTCGAATCCCGAGGCGATGCCGGCCTTGACCATGTTCTCCGAGGCGTTCGCCACGAAGAACCAGCCGAGCAGAAAAAGGCCGCCCGCGACCGCGATCTGGGCAAGCCAGTCGCGGACGCGGGCGTCGTAGAAATAGCGGCGGAGGATGGCTTACGCCCCTTCGCTCACTGGAACGGCGGCGTGAAGAGCAGGCCGCCCTTCGTCCAGAGCTGGTTGGGCCCGCGCGGCAGCTTGAGGGGCGAACCCATGCCGACCGTGCGCTCGTAGCTTTCGGCGTAGTTCCCGACCTGCTTGATCGCCTGGTACATCCAGTCGTTCGACAGGCCGAGCATCGCGCCGAAATTGCCTTCCGCACCCAGCAGGCGGCGGACTTCCGGATTGGCGGAAGACGCCTTCATCTGGTCGACGTTCTTCGACGTGACGCCGAGGTTTTCGGCGGCGATCAGGCCGTTGAGGACCCAGCGCACGACCGCCTGGAAGCGTTCGTCGCCGTAGCGCGTCGTCGGGCCCTGCGGATCGTTCGAGATCAGCTCGGTCAGGATGACGTTATCGTCGGGTGACTTCAGCTTGATGCGCTGGCCGGCGAGGGCGCCGAAACCGGCGGTGTAGGCGTCGCAACGCTCGGCGTCGTAGGCCGCGATGGCGTCGTCGTTCTTCTGGAAGTTGACGATCGTCACCTTCTTCTTGCGCTCGGCGAACCAGTCGGTCGCCTGCTTCTCTTCCGACGAGCCGGCCGCGACGCAGATCGTGGCGCCGTCCATCTGGTCGGGCTTGGTGATGCCGGCCTTCTTGCGCACGACGAAGGTCTGGCCTTCGTAGAAGTTGATGCCCTGGAAGTTCACGCCCAGCGAGGCGTTGCGCGAGAAGGTGATCGTCGTGTTGCGCGACAGCAGATCGACCTGGCCCGACTGCAGGATCGGCCAGCGCTGCTGGACCGACGTCGGGGTGAACTTGACCTTGTTCGCGTCGCCCAGGATCGCGGCGGCCAGCGCCTTGCAGTAGTCGACGTCAATTCCCGTCCACTCGCCCTTGTCGTTGGCGAAGGAGAAGCCGGGCAGGCCGAGATGGACGCCGCACTCCAGATGGCCGCGGGCCTTGATGGCGTCGAGCGTCGGGCTCGGCGTCAGCGTCTGGGCCTGCGCGCTAAAGGAGATGGTCAAGGCGGCAAAGGCCGCCGCCAGAATTCCGGTTTTCATAAGGGACCCCCTGGATGGACGTCGTTCCGCATTTGCTGCGTTGCGGGGGATAATGGCGTCTGTAGCGCCCGTCGGCAAGATGTCATAGACGTGCGGTAGATACGGTGATTATTCTCGCGTTGGAATAGGGGGGAATAGCCGTGTCTGCCCGACTTGAGATCGATCGCGTCGAAACCGCGTACGGGAACGTGCGCGTCCTGAAGGGTGTCTCGCTGGACGTCGCACCGGGCGAGTTCGTCGCCCTGCTGGGATCTTCGGGCTGCGGGAAGACGACGCTGCTGCGCACGATCGCGGGTTTCCTCAACGCCACGTCGGGCGCCATCCGCGTCGGCGGGCGCGACATTGCGGGCGAGCCGCCGGACAAGCGCGGCATGGCGATGGTGTTCCAGAGCTACGCGCTGTGGCCGCACATGACGGTGGCGCAGAATATCGGCTACGGCCTGCGCCTGAAAAAATGGTCGCGCGAGAAGATCGCGGCGCGCGTCGGCGAGATCCTCACGATGCTGAAGCTCGACGGGCTGGGCGAGCGCAATGTCAGCCAGCTTTCCGGCGGCCAGCGCCAGCGCGTGGCGCTGGGCCGGGCGCTTGCCGTCGATCCCGCGATCCTGCTGCTCGACGAGCCGCTCTCCAATCTCGACGCGCGCATCCGCGAGGACGTGCGCCACGAGATCAAGGCGCTGCAGAAGAGCCTCGGCATCACCGCGATCCACGTCACGCACGACCGCGAGGAAGCCATGGTGATGGCCGACCGCATCGTCATCCTCGATGCCGGCACGATCGCCCAGGTCGGCCCGCCCGAGACGCTCTACAACCAGCCCAACTCGCCCTTCGTCGCATCCTTCATGGGGGCCAACAACGTCGTGCGCCTGACGGGCACGCGGCAGGGCGACATGCTCGCCATCGCGCAAGGGCCGGGCAACCGCGCGACAAGCCTGCGCAAGGCGGCGCCGGCCGGCTTCACGCAAGGTTCCCTCGTCGCGCATTTCCGCTCCGAAGCGGCCGAACTCGCCGACGGGGCCAGCACCGACTCCGGCGCGCTCATGCTGCCGGGCACGATCGTGCAGGCCGCCTATCCCGGCGGCATCTGGCGCTATGCGGTCGCGGTCGGCGACAGCCAGTACATGGTCGACGATCCAGACCGGCGCGAACTCGGCGCGAAAGTCGCCGTGCGCGTGCCGGCCGAAGCGCTGCACATCTACCCGGCCCCGGTGTCGCCGAACTGACACGAAGGTGACGATACAAGACAAGCCGACGGGCGGGACCGGAAGCCCGGCGGCACAACGAAACCGGTCGAAGATGGAGAGAGACATGAAACGCAGGACGGTGATTGCCGCATTCGCGGCAGGCACGTTGCTGGCGGCGGCGGGTGGAGCCAACGCGCAGCAGATCAACCTCAACGTGATGACGGCGGGCGACCAGAACATGGTCGACTACATCACCGAGTATCTCGGGCCGATGTTCGAGAAGGCCAATCCGGGCGTGAAGGTACGCGCGGTGGGCACGGGCCCCGGCGACGCCGGCTCGCAGCGCATCTGGGAGCGCCTGGAAGCGCAGAAGAAGGCGAACTCGGCGACCGTCGACGTCGACGTCGCCATCGTCCACCAGAAGATGGCGGGCGAGATGGTGAAGGGCGGCCTGCTGTCGAAGTACCGCAGCCAGATCTCGACCGGCAGCATGGCGACCAACGACGTGACGAAGAACGCGCTGGGCGTGAACGTCGACGGATTCGTCATCCCGATGTTCAACAGCCAGATCGCCATCGCCTACAACCCCGACAAGGTGAAGACGGCGCCGTCGAGCTACGACGATCTCGTCGCCTTCTCGTCCGCCAATCCGAAGCGCTTCGGGCACAACGGCATCCGCGGCGGCATGTCGGGCGTGGGTTTCGTGTTCGGCTGGCTCTACGCCTATGCCCCGCAGCCGGCCAAGCTGATCGAAGGCCCCTATGACGACGCGACGGTGGCGGCCCTCACGCCGGCGCTGCAGAAGCTCAAGGCCTTCAACGGCACGGCGACGATCACGCCGGGCAATGCGGGCACGCTCGACGCGCTCAACCGCGGCGAGATCGACATGGGCCCGGTGTGGATGGACATGTTCTATTCCTGGCAGGCGGACGGGAAGCTCTCGCCCAAGCTGAAGCTGACGCTGCTCAAGACCGGCCTGCCGGGCCAGCCGATGTACTATGTGGTGCCCGAGAAGGCGGCCAACGCGGCCGCCGCGCGCAAGTTCGTCGAAATGGCGACCTCGCCGCAGGTGCAGGCCAAGGGCATCGTCGAGCGCTTCAACTGGCTGCCGGGCATCGACGCCAGCCACGTGCAGCAGTATCTCGACAAGAAGATCTGGGACAAGCTGTTCCAGGACGTGCCGCCCGACATGCTGAAGGCGATGGGCAAGCCCATGCCGCAGTCCGACTACTTCACCAAGATCCAGGAACAGTACGAAAAGATCGTCCTGAACTGAGCTGACCGAAGGGGAGGGGCCGGCGCGGCGCAACCGCACCGGCCCCGCCGTTCCGATGGGTCCATCGCGCAACATCTCCATCCTCCTGATCGTGCCCGCCCTCCTCGTGGTGGCGGCGCTATTCGTCTATCCGCTGGGTTTTTCGCTGGTCGGCGCCTTCCAGGACAAGGAATCGGCCTGGACGCTCGCCAATTTCGGTCGCGCGTGGGAGCTCTACCGCGTCGATACGGCCTTCACGGTCGTCATCGTGCTGGTGTCGTGCGTCCTCATCGCCCTCTTCTCGATCGCCATTGGCGGATATCTCACGCTGGGCGAAAGCCGCATCGCCAAGGCGATCCTGTCGTTCATCTACCGCTGGCCGCTCTTCATCCCGTTCATCGTCGCCGCCCAGTGCATGCGCACCTTCATCGCGCGCAACGGCATGATGAACATGACGTTCGTCTATTTCGGCATCCTCGATCTCGACCAGGTCCAGGGTTTCCTCGACTGGCGCGGCATCATCATCACGTTCGTGTGGAAGCAGACGCCCTTCGTGGCGCTGATGGTGTCGGGCGCCATGGCCGGGCTCGACCGCTCGACGATCGAGGCGGCGCGCAACCTTGGCGCCTCGCGCTTGCGCATCCTGGTCGAGATCGTCGTGCCGCAGGTCTCGCGCACGCTTTCCGTCGGCCTCGTCCTGTCGTTCGTGACGATGATGTCGGTCCTGTCGGTTCCGCTGATGCTGTCGGGCCAGAGCCCGTCGATGCTGACGGTCAACATGGCCTGGCGCATCAATTCGGTCGGCGACTACGGCACGGCCAACGCGCTCGGCTTCGTCTCTTACTTCATGACCGGCTTCGCCGCGTGGTTCTACATCCGCCACGGCCTGCGCGAGAAGGCGGCCCAATGAGCCTGGCAAGCCTGCGCTGGCCGCTGCGCGCGATCGCCCTGATCCTCGTCGCGTTCGTCATTTTCGGACCGCTCGCCAACCTGCTGATCTGGTCGGTGGCCGAGGCGTGGTTCTGGCCCAACAAGCTGCCCACGCAGTGGGGTTTCCGCTTCTGGGAGATCGTCTTCCGCCCGACGGGCCGCGCGATGGAATCGCTGTGGCTCAGCGTGTGGATCGCGCTGCTCACCACCGCGTGCTCGCTGGTGCTGTCGATCCCGGCGGGCTATGCGCTGGCGCGCGGCCGGCTGCCGTGGCGGCCGGTGGTGCTGCTGCTGTTCCTGCTGCCGCAGGCCTTCCCGAGCCTGCCGGTCTACATCAACATCGCGCGCATCTTCTTCGCCTTCGACCTCAACGGCACGGTCACGGGCGTGGTGCTCGTCCACACGGTGCACGGGCTGGTCTATTCGGTGTGGATCGCGACGGCCGCGTTCGCCGCTATCGAGCCCGAGCTGGAGCAGGCCGCGCGCAACATGGGCGCCTCGGCTCCGCGCACCTTCTTCGAGGTGACGCTGCCGCTGGCGCTGCCGGGCCTTGTCGCCAGCGCGATCTTCGTGTTCCTCGAATCGCTCGACGAGTTCACCGGCAGCTTCTTCGTCGGCGCGCCCGAAGTGCGCACGCTGCCGCTGCTGCTCTACAACGCGGCTGCGGGCGGCAACACGCAGATCGCGTCGATCTCGGCGCTGATCCTGCTCGTGCCCTCGGTCGCGTTCATGCTGCTGGTCGAGCGCTTCCTCAAGGGCGAGGTGATGGCGAAGCTGGGGCGCTAGGCCTTCTTCGCCATCAGCATCTTCAGCGACGTGACGGCCACGCCGTAGCCCTCGGGGCCGAGGCCCGCGATCACGGCCGTGGCGACGCCGGAGACGAGCGAGCGGTGGTAGATCGGCTCGCGCCGGTGGATGTTCGAGATGTGCAGTTCCACGATGGGGGCCGGGAACATCTTCAGCGCGTCGAGGATCGCGATCGACGTGAAGGTGTAGGCCGCCGGATTGATGACGATGCCGCCCGCCCCGCCATCGATGGCCTCGTGGATCCAGTCGATGAGCTGCGTCTCGCTGTTGGTCTGGCGGAACTCGACCGGCGTTCCGCCGGCCGCCGCGCGGCACATCGCCTCGACCTCGGCCAGCGTCGTGCGGCCGTAGATTTCCGGCTCGCGCTTGCCCAGCCGGTTCAGGTTCGGGCCGTTGAGGACGTAGATCGGTCTGGTCATGTGCGCATCAGCCCTGGTAGCCCATCAGGCGCGGCAGCCAGAGGACGGTCTCTGGCACGAAAGTGATGATCGCCAGTGCCGCGATCATCGCCCAGATGAAGGGCACGCAATCGCGCACGAGATCGCGCAGCGGCACGCCCGCGATATTCGTCATGATGAAGAGCAGCAGCCCGTAGGGCGGCGTGATCAGGCCCAGCATGATGTTCACGACCACGATCACGCCGAAATGCACCAGATCGACGCCCAATGCCTTGGCGGTCGGGATCAGGACCGGCACGATGATGAGCAGGATCGTCGTGCCCTCGAGCACGCAGCCCAGCACAAGCAGGATGACGTTGACGAGGATCAGGAACTGCGTGCCGGTCAGGTCCCAGCCCCGCAGGATGACGCTCAGCGTGTCGGGGATGTTCTCGATCGTGACGACATAGTTGAACACGAGCGCGCCCGCGATCAGCATGCCGATCGACGCGGTGGTGCGCGCGCTGTGCGAGACCGACTTGTAGAGGTCGCCCCACGTGACGCTGCGGTAGACGCCGGCCGAGATCAGCAACGCGTAGGCGGCCGCGACGGCCGCGGCCTCCGTCGGCGTCGTGATGCCGCCATAGATGCCGCCGAGCAGCACCACCGGCATCATCAGGGCCGGGAACGCGCGCCACGTGATGCCCGGCAGTTCGCGCAGCGGGATCGGATCCTCGACCGGGAACTTCTTCGTCTTCGCCTGGTAGTCGACGATGGCCATCTGGGCGGCCGCCATCATCAGGCCCGGGATCACGCCGCCCAGAAACAGGTAGCCGATGGAGGCGTCGGAGACGAGCGCGTAGATCACCATCGGGATCGACGGCGGGATGATGGGCCCGATCACGGCGGTCGCCGCGGTCAGCGCTGCCGCGAAGCTCGGCGTGTAGCGGTTGTCGCGCGTCATCATGACCTGCATGACCCGGCCCGATCCGGCCGCGTCGGCGATCGCCGAGCCCGACATGCCGGCGAAGATGACGCTCTGCAGCACGTTGACCTGCGCGAGGCCGCCGCGGAAGCGGCCGACCAGCGCATTGCAGAAGGCGAGCAGGCGTTCGGTCATGCTGCCGATGTTCATCAGCTCGGCCGCGAGGATGAAGAGCGGGACAGCGAGGATGACGTAGTTGGTGTACATGCCGTTGAGCAGCTGCTCGGCGACGGTGCCCATGTCCTGGCCCGCGAGGAACAGGTAGAAGACCGAGCCTGCGATCATCGCATGGCCGATCGGCAGGCCGAGCAGCGACAGGGCGGTGATGGCGACGATGCAGAGGGAGAAGGGGCTCGCGAAATTCATACGCCGGAACTCGCCTTGGTGGGATCGAAGGCAACCGGCGCCTTGCCGCGCAGCGCTTCCGCCGCGATCCAGATGTAGCGGGCGACGGCGGCGACCGCGAATATCACGTAGATCGAGAAGAGCCAGTCGAAGCGGATCTTCATGTAGGCCGTTTTCTCGACGCGCATGAACATCACGTAGTCGACGACCGCCGGCAGCGACATGCCGTAGAGCACGATCAGGGCGGCGGCGGAAACGATGCACATGACGCGGCGCGCGGACGGGCGTACGGCGCCGTAGATCAGGTCGAAGCGGATCTCGTCGGGTTCGCGCACGACGAAAGCGGCGCCCCACAGCACGAGCCAGATCCACATGATGACGCTGATCTCGTGCGTCCAGCCGACCGGAAGGTCGAGCGCGTAGCGGAAGACGATCTGCACGAGGAAGGCGACAAACATCACCGCGAGCATGGCGGCCGCGACGTTCTCGGCCCGCCGTCCGAGCCAGCGGTAGATCACGGGGAAATTCATGGAAGTATCGTACCGAAGGCGAGGGGGCCCGGAAGCCCCCTCGCCGACCGGTTCCTAGAGGGCGTTGATCTTCTGCAGCATTCCGGCCGGCCAGCTCTTGGCGAGATCGGAAGCGAGGTACATCTTCTGTGCATGGTCGCGGAACGCGGCCTGGTTCGGCGTGTAGACGTCGAGGCCCTGCGCCTTGAAGAAGTCGACGAGTTCCTTCTCCTTCTTGGCGTGCTCGGCGTTGCTCCAGCCCACGGCACTGTCGGCGGCGGCCTGGAACGCCTTCTGCCTGTCGGCGCCCATATCCTTCCACACCTTGCTCGACACGGTGAGCAGGTCGAAGCCCACGAGATGCGAGGTCAGCACGATCTGCCCGCTCACTTCGTAGAACTTCATGTTCTGGACGTTGGGCAGCGGGTTGTCCTGGCCGTCGATGGCGCCGGTCTGCAGGCCCGTATAGACCTCGGCATAGGCCATCGGCACCGGGTTGGCGCCGAGCGAGCGGCCGAGGAACTGCCACGCGTCGCCGCCGGGCATGCGCAGCTTGACGCCGGCGAGATCGGCCGGGGTGTTGATCTTCTTCTTGCCGCGCAGGCCCACGTGGCGCGAGCCGAAATAGGTCGGGGCGAGGATGCGGATGCCGAGCTGGTCTTCGGCCATCTGCTTCAGCTGCTGGCCGACGTCGCTGTTGAAGACCTTGGTCATGTGGTCGACGTCGCGGAACAGGTAGGCAGCCGTCATGATCGACCAGGCCGGGACCTGGTTCGACACGTCCTGCGGCGCGATGTTGCCCATCTCGAGATTGCCGCGCTGGAGCGCGACGAGCTCGGTGCCCTGCTTGAACAGGTTGCCGCCGTAATAGTTCTGCATCGTGAAGTTCGCGCTCACCGCGTCGGTGAACTTCTTCATCATCTCGGCGCGGATGTCCTGCTCGGAGAACACGGCCGAAAAGCGCAGCGTCGGCTTGGCCTGCGCGCGCGCGCCGGTCGCGGCCAAAGCGAGAGCGGCCGTGCCGCTCGCAAGGAATGTCCGGCGATTGGGGGTCAGGTTCATCTGGGTCTCCTCCAGTGGAAAATGCGCGTTTCGCGTCTGAGTGCCTGAATATTCTCTATGAGAAATAAAGTTTCAATATAAAAATCGAGTTTCATATGAGATTTACATTTTTATCGGAGTTTTGGCAGACTCGTGCCATTGATATACGCTGCCGCCGCATCCGACAGGGACGGGCATGGGTATCGAGTTCCACACGTCGACCATCACCGAGAAGGTCTATGACCGCCTGCGCGCCGACATCATCTTCGGTCGCCTGGCGCCGGGCCGCCGGCTGCGCCTCGACGGGCTGACGCAGGATTACGGGGCGAGCGTCAGCACGCTGCGCGAGATCCTGAACCGCCTCGCTTCCGACGGGTTCGTCGTCGCCGAAGGCCAGCGCGGCTTCGGCGTGGCGCCGGTGTCGATGGCGGATTTCCAGGAAATCGCCTCGCTGCGCCTGCTGCTCGAGACGCACGCGATCCGCCTGTGCTTCGCGGCCGGCGACGTCGAGTGGGAAGGCGCGGTCGCCGCCGCGCATCACAAGCTCGACGCGATGGAACGGCGCATGATCGCGGGCGAGCGCGGCGTCACCGAACAGTGGAAGCGCTACGACCGCGAGTTCCACCAGGCGCTGATCGCCGGCTGCGGCTCGCAGACGCTGCTCGACATCTATGCCGGCGTCTACGACCGCTACCTGCGCTACCAGATGGTCGCGGTGATCTTCCGCGGCTCGGTCGCGGCCGACGAGCATCAGGCGCTGCTCGACTGCGCGCTGCGCCGCGACGCCGACGCGGCCATTGCGATCCTGCGCGCGCATATCGACGGCTGCGTGGCGCACACAAGGTCGGGCGGCCTGCTTGCACCGGGCGGCGCGCATGCGCCCGCCGCCGAGGCCGGCGCCGAGACCGTCGCCGACAACGCCTACCGGCGCATCCGCGCCGACATCCTGTCGGGCAGCCTTGCGCCGGGACAGAAACTGAAGCTCGACGCGCTCAAGTCGGGCTACGCCACGAGCGTCAGCACGCTGCGCGAGATCCTGAACCGCCTCGCCTCCGAGCGGCTGGTCGTCGCCGAGGGGCAGAGGGGCTTCCACGTCGCCCCCGTCTCTGTCGCGAGCCTGAAGGAGATCGCGGCCCTGCGGCAACTCCTCGAATGCCACGCGCTGGAACAGTCGTTCGCGGCGGGCGACATCGAGTGGGAAGGGGGCGTCGTCGCCGCCCACCACAAGCTCGCGCGCATGGAAGAACGCATGGCGGCGGGCGACGCAGGCGCGACGGCGGCGTGGAAGCGCTACGACTGGCAGTTCCACCAGTCGCTGATCTCGGCCTGCGGGTCGAAGGCGCTGATCGACGCGCACGCGGCCGTTTTCGACCGCTACCTGCGCTACCAGATGACGGCGCTCAGCTATCGCGGCGACATCGCCTCGGGCGAGCACCGGCAGATGCTGGAATGCGCGCTGACGCGCGACTCGGCGACCGCGTGCGCGGCGTTGCGCCGCCATGTCGAGGGCGGCGTCGCGCACGCGCTCGCGACAGGGACGATCCGCTAGGCCGTCAGCTTCCCCAGATTTCCTTCGCGGCCGAGGCGTACCAGCCGTGCGTATAGCTCGCCTCGTTGTGGCGGAAGGCGGCCGCGTCGGCCGGCGTGCGCGGGCTGACGCCGCCCGCACCCTGCACGGCGACGATGCCCTGTGCCGTCGCGCGGAAGATATCGGCGACCGAGATGCCGTAATCCGGCCCCACCAGCGAATAGCAGGTGTTGGCGTAGACCGGCGCTTCGGCCGGCCGGCCGTTGATCGACGCGGCGATGGCGCGCGCCACGAACTTCGCCTGGCTCGACGCCGCGAAGCCCGATTTCGGCATCGCCCCCGCGATCGACGCGTCGCCGATCACGTGGATGTTCTTGTGCAGCGTGGACTCGAACGTGAACGGGTTGACCGGGCACCAGCCGGCCTCGTTGGCCAGCCCCGTATCGCGCGCGATCTTGCCGGCGAACTGCGGCGGGATCACGTTGGCGACCGCGACCTTGTGTTTCTGCCCGAACTCGCTGACGAGCGTGAGGTCGCCCGGGATCACCTCGACGATCTTGCCGTCCTTGCCCAGCGGCACCCATTCGATCAGGCCGGGATAGAGGGCGGCCCAGCCGTCCTGGAACAGCGGCTGCTTGGAGAAAGCGTCCTTGGAATCCAACGCCAGGATCTTCGAGCGCGGCTTCGTCGTCTTCAGGTAGTGCGCGATCATCGAGATGCGTTCGTACGGCCCGGGCGGGCAGCGGAACGGGTTCGCCGGAATCGACAGGGCGACCACGCCGCCGTCTTGCATCGCCTCAAGCTGCTGGCGCAGCAGAACCGTCTGCGGGCCGGCCTGCCAGGAATGCGGCATGCGCGCCGAAGCGGCTTCGTCGTAGCCCTGGATCGCGCCCCAGCGCAGGTCGATGCCCGGCGACACGACGAGCCGGTCGTAGGCGAAGCTCTGCCCGCCTGCGGTGCGCACCGTGCGCGCCACGGGATCGATCGCGACCGCGAAGTCGCGCACATGGCGCACGCCGTGCGTTCCGGTGAGGGCCGCGTAGCCGTGCGTGATGTCGGACATCTTCCTGATGCCGGCGAGCACGTAGTTCGAGCCGGGGCAGGTCTGGAATTCCGACTTCGGCTCGATCAGCGTGACCGCGATGCCGGGATCTTCCAGGCGGATGAACTTCGCGGCCGTGGCGCCGCCGAAGCCGCCGCCGATGACGACGACGCGCGCCTTGGCGTTGGCGTCGCTCTGCACGGCGCAGGCGGAAAGGGCGGAGGCGGCCAGCAGCGAACCTGTGAAGCCGCGGCGGGAAAGCAGGGTGCGGGTCATGGGGATCTCCTTCAGCGCCAGTTGGCCGAGATTTCCTTGGCGATCGCGACGATCTCGTCGTCGCTGAATCCCTTGGCGTGGCGGTTCATCACCGTCGCCGGACGGCGGTCGGTCTTGAACTCCTGCATCGCCTGGACGATCTGCGCCTCGGTGCGCCCGAAGATCGACGGGATCTCGCCGGCACTGCGCCCGGCGGGTCCGTGGCATCCCGAGCAGGTCGCCGCGAGCGTGCGGCCGCTGGGCGGTGGCGGGGTCTGCGCGTGTGCGGCCGTGGCGGAAGCTGCGACAAACAGCCCCAGCGCGAAAGCCAAATGGCGGATCGGGTGCTTCATTTCCGGCGTTCCTTCCTGAATTTCCATTCAGTTCAGGCGAGTATGGGGGTGCTTCGGCGTCGTTGGCAAGCCGTGCGGCCTGTGTAGTCCGAAGCGGACCTGCCCGACAATCCAACGTTTCTAAACGCCTCCTTTAGTTTGACGGTGGGCTTGGGTACAACAAACGGATGCTCGTCGATCTCGCCCTCAGTTTCGCGACCCCGCACGGCCGCGATCCGCAGCCCGCGTTCGAGGACTATATCGCGCTGGCCCGCGAGGCCGACCGTGCGGACTTCGCCGGCGTGTGGGTCGCCGAGGCGCATTTCCAGGGCGATTTCTCGAAGGCGGCATGCCCGGACATGCTGCTGGCGGCGCTGGCGCGCGAGACGCGCAATCTCCAGCTCGGCTACGGCGTTTTCCCGATGCCGATCCACGACCCGCTGCGCGTGGCCGAGACGCTGGCGACGCTCGACCTGCTGTCGAACGGCCGGGCAATGTGGTGCATCGGACGCGGCATCGCGGCGGAGGAACTGCGCGGCTTCGGCGTCGAATACGACCAGGCGCTGGCACGCATGATCGAGGGGCTGGGCGAGCTCCGGAACATCCTGATGCGCGGCGAGATCGAGCGCTTCGGCGTGCGCGCGACGGTCAACCCCACGCCCAATGCGCGGCTCGTGCGCGGCTGGATGGCGTGCATCAGCGCGAAGACCTTCGATCTGGCCGCCGACCTCGGCATGGACGCGCGCTGCGGCCCGTTCGAGCCGTGGGGAATCGCCGTGCAGAACCTCGCGCGCTACCGCGAGCGCTATCCGCAGGGGCAGACTGCTTTCACGCTGGGCGCCTTCGTCCACGAGGACCGCGCCGAGGCGCGCCGCCTCGCGGGGCCGGGCCTCGGATGGATCTACCGGCGCATCCTCGACGTTTCGGGAAATCTCCTGAAGACGCAGATCGAGACCGACGAGGCGTTCGCCGCCTTCCGCTGGATGGTGCCGCTGATCGAGCGGCCGGTCTCGCTGCCGGCCCTCGAAGCGCTGGGGCTGGCGGTCGTCGGCACGCCCGACGATCTCGTGCGCCATCTTGAAAAGCTTGCCGCCGCGGGCCTCACGCGTGTCTCGCTGCTGCTGGGGGCGGGCGATGTGGCGCGCGACGCGCTGCTCGAATCCTGCCGGCTGATCGGCGCCAAGGTGCTGCCGCGCGTGGCCGAGCCGCGGATCATCGCGGAGAATCTTCTCGCCTGACCGTCCGGCCGGTTGGCGCGCATTGACGTTCGCGGCCCCGGACTGGCAGTCTCCCGCCGGCCACATAAAAACCGAACGGGGAGACTTGAGATGACCGGCAATTCCGTCCGCCTTGCGGCCTTCGCGGCCGCGATGCTCGCCGCCCAATCCGTCCTCGCGCAAGCCGCCTTCGCGCAGGCGCCCCAGCCGGTCAAGTTCGCGCTCGACTGGGCACTGCAGGGCAACCACGCCGTCTTCTCGATGGCCGTCGACAAGAACCATTTCGCACGCGAGGGAATGGTCGTCACGATGGACCGCGGCTTCGGTTCGGGCGACACGGTCACCAAGGTCGCCTCGGGCGCCTACGACATCGGCTATGCCGACCTCAACACCGTCATCCCGTTCAACGCCAATCCGGCCAACACGAACAAGATCACAGGCGTGCTGCTGGTGATGGACCAGTCGCTCGCCGCCGTGATCCTGCGCAAGGGTGCGGTCGCCAATCCCAAGGGCCTCGAGGGGCGCAAGCTCGCCGCCCCCGAAGCCGATGCCGGGCGCATGCTGTTCCCCGCCTTCGCGCGTGCGCAGGGCATCGATGCCTCGAAGATCGTCTGGCAGACCGTCACGCCGCAGCTGCGCGAGACGCTGCTGGTGCAGAAGCAGGTCGACGGCGTGACCGGCTTCATCTCGACCAGCGTGTTCAACATCAAGATGGCGGGCGTGCAGCCCTCCGAGCTGATGGTCTACCGCTACAACGAATACGGCGTCGACCTGCTGGGCTCGGCGCTGATCGTCAGCCAGTCCTTCGCGGCGAAGAACCCCGAGCTGGTGCGCAAGTTCGTGCGCGCCTCCATCGCGGGCATCCGCGACGCGCTCGCCGACCCGAAGGCGGGCATGCTGCAGCTCAAGCAGCGCGATCCGCTGTTCAGCGAGGCGATCGAGCTCGAACGCTTCGAGATGGTGCGGGATCTCACGATGCTCACCGACAACGTGAAGCGCAACGGCCTGTCGTCGGTGACCGCCGACCGGCTGGCGAAGTCGGTCGCGACGGTGGCGGAAGCCTACGACGTCGCGGGCAAGGTCAACCCGGCCGACGTCTATACCGACGCCTTCCTGCCGCCGGCGGCCGAGCGCCGGCTCGTTCCCTGAACTAGAAGTCCGCGCGCCAGGCGGCGATCGAGCGCTTGTAGCCTTCGGGCATGGCGAGTCCCGCGATCTCCGCCGGCGCGAACAGCCCGAGCGCCTTGTGCTCGTGGCTGAGGCGCGGAACCACGCCCGTCAGCGGCGCGCAGGCGTAGGTGACGATCAGCACGTCGCCCGCGCCCTTGATGTCGTAGAGCCATGAATCGAGGATGCGCGTGACGCGCGCGGCGAGACCCAGTTCCTCGTCGATTTCGCGCAGGCATGCGGCGACCGGATCCTCGCCCGCCTCGAGCCGCCCGCCGGGCAGTTCCCATTCCGCGCGCTCGTTGCGCAGCAGGCAGAATTTCCCGTCGACCGCCACCACGCCCTTGACCGAGACGGGGAAGCGGGGCGGGCTCATGCGCGCGCGAAGACCGCCTTGAGGGCCCCGGACAGCGTGCCTTCTTCCAGATAGCGCAGGCCGAGCACGCCGCCCGCGAGGATGGCGAGGATGGCGATCACGGAGCCGGCCGCCAGCGTCGAAAGTCCGGTGATGCCCTGGCCGATCGTGCAGCCCAGCGCCGTCACGCCGCCAGCGCCCATAAGTGCCGCGCCGGAGAGATGGCGCAGCAGGTCGCCTTTGTCGTTGAAGCTCTCGACGCGGAATTCGCCCGAGGCGCGCGCGGCGAAGAAAGCGCCGACGACCACGCCGAGCACGCCCGCGACGCCGAAATTGATCTTCGCGCCGGTCCACGTGATCGCATAGACGAGCGTGTCGCCGATGGGCGCCACGAACGTGAACGAGGCGAGCTGGGCTGGATCGAAATCGTCGTCGCCGACGATGCCGGTGATCGCCCAGCCCGCGACGACCAGCAGGCCGATGCCGATGCCGGCGACGATGTCGCGCGTGCTGGCGCGGAACGAAGCGTCCTTGAAGCAGTACCAGCCGAGGCCTGCGACCGCGATCCCGGCGATGGCCGTGCGTGCGCTTGCCAGCGCGATCCCGAGCTTCGCCGCGATCTCGGGCAGGCCCTGCGTGGCGAGGCCCGCGCGCTTCAGGTCGATCGCGGTCGTCTCGATGGTCGCCACGCGCAGCGCGCCGGTGAGGCCGCGCAGCGTCATGTAGGCGAAGAGGCCGAGGACGAGGAACACGACGAGGCTCTTGAGATTGCCGGCACCCAGCCGGACGAGCGTGCGGCTGCCGCAGCCACCCGCCAGCGTCATGCCGAAGCCGAACATCAGCCCGCCGACGATACCGCCGAGCCAGCCGAGGCCGGGGGCGAGATAGATCGACTTGCCCAGATCGATCAGGCCGGCGGCGTGCAATGTCTGGCTGCCGGCGATCGCGACGGCCATGGCGAGCAGCCAGGCCCTCATGCGGTTGTAATTTTCGAGGAACAGGATGTCGGATAGCGCGCCCATCGTGCAGAAATTGGTGCGCTGCGCGATCGCGCCGAACGCGATACCGGCGGCGAAGGCCCAGAGGGCGACAAGCTGGTGAACGGGGAGGTCGGACATCGCGCGAATGTAGCCCTTGCCCGGATTGCGCGACAACCCGTAAGGTTTCCCGCCCTTTTTCAAGGTTTGCCGCGATGACCGTTACGACTCTTGACGTCAAAGGCCTCAACTGTCCGCTGCCCGTGCTGCGCGCGAAGAAGACGTTCGGCGCGCTGCCGGCCGGCGGCACGCTGCGCGTGCTGGCGACCGACCCGGGTGCCACGAAGGATTTCGAGGCTTTCTGCCGCGCGACCGGCGCCACGCTTTCGAGCGTCAGCGAGGCCGACGGGGTCTTCACGTTCGAGATCACCAAGGCGCCCTGATCCGGGCATGCCCGCCATGCCGGATTGGCGGGGGCCGCCGGCAGCGGACGCCGTGCTAGCGTCGCGTCCATGATCGAACGCCAGCACCGCAGCGAGGGCCTCTGGCTGCTCGCCCTTCTCGCGATCTTCTGGGGCGCCAACTGGCCGGCGATGAAGCTCGCCGTGGGCGAGCTGGGGCCGTGGACCTTCCGCGTCGTGTGCGTCTATGTCGGCGCAGGCGGGCTGTTCGCGATCGCGAAGCTGCGCGGCATCCCGATGGGCCTGCCGCGCGGGCGCGAGGCCATCTTCGCCGTGACGGCGATTCTCAACGTCGCAATCTGGCAGGTGACGTCGGCCTACGGGCTCAAGTTCATGTCGGCCGGGCGCGCGGTGCTCGTCGCCTTCACGATGCCGCTGTGGGCAGCCGTGTTCGGCGCGCTGTTTGCGGGCGACAAATTCACGCCGCGCAAGACGCTGGCGCTGGGGCTCGGCGTCGCCGGGCTCGGCCTGCTCGCACTTCCCGCGAGCGACACGCTGGCCAATTCGCTCGCGGGCCTGACACTGATGCTGGCCGCGGCCGTGGGCTGGGCGGCGGGCACGGTCACGCTCAAGGCGCAGCGCTTTCCGATGTCGGCGGTGACGCTGACGGCGTGGCAGCTCGCCATCGCCGGCCTGCCGCTGGTCGTCGGCATGGTGTGGTTCGAGATCCTCGGGCCCGAAGGCGCGATCCTGCCCAAGGGGGCGTTCTCGCTGCAGGGCTTCCTCGGCACGGCCTATGCCGCGTCGGTGCCGATGATCTTCTGCCACTGGGCCTGGTTCCGCACGCTCGAGATCCTGCCCGCGTCGGTCGCCTCGATCGGCACGCTGGCCGTGCCCGTCGTCGGCGTGCTGTCGTCGGCGCTGCTGCTGGGCGAGGCGGTGGGCTGGGCGGAATTCCTCGCGATGGTCTGCGTGGTCGCGGCGCTGGCGCTCGCCCTGCTGTCGCCGCCCGAACGGGCCTAGTCGGCGGCGATCTTGTCCGGCGGATTGGCGGCGGCGCGCGCGGCGGCCTTCCTGGCCTGCCGACGGTGCACGAGATACAGGATCGATGCCGAGAACACGAACACGCCGAACATGATGTAGAGGAAGTTGTCGGCGATATCGCCCATCGCCGCCTCGAGCGCATGGCCGAAGATGTAGCCGAAGCCGGCGAACGAGAACGCCCAGACGAACGCGGCGATGAAATTCAGGACCGCGAAGCGCAGCGGGTGCACGCGCGCCATGCCCATCGCGAACGAGGCGAAGTTCCGCACGCCGTAGACGAAACGGAACGACAGGATGAACCATTTGTCGTAGCGCTGGAGCATCTCGAGCGCGCCGTCCACGCCCGCCCGCCAGTTCGGCCGGCGTTCGAGGATCTGCGTGCCGTAGCGCCGCCCCAGCCAGAACCACATCTGGTCGCCGCTGAAGCTGCCGAGCCAGGCCGTGAGGACGAGAAGCCAGAAATGGAGCGTGCCCTGCTGGGCGGCGGCGCCCGCGAAGATCACGAAGGTTTCGCCCTCGAGGAACGTCCACAGGAAGATCACGACGTAGACGAGCGTGCCGTACTGGCTGACCATGCTCTGGATGTCGTTCGAAAATTCCAAGAAACCCATCCCGACCGGTTTGTGGTATCGTGATCGTCCGTCCCGTTTCGTGGGGCGACGTTAGCACGTCCGCATGCCCGTGAAAGGTTTACGGGCGATCTGCCGGAGAGGATCGATGGGCCTTCGTCTTATTGCCGTCACGTTCGCCGCGGCGCTTGCGTTTGCGGGGCAGGCGCATGCCGAAGACCCGCGCCCGAACAGCTCGCCGCCGAAGGTCAACAAGGACGCGGACAACATCAACGCGGCGAACCCGCGCGTGTTCCATGCGGGTCCGGGCAAGCCGCTGCAGGGCGGCGTATGGACGCCGCCTTCGGCAGTCGCGAAAAAGAACGAGAAGCCGGCCGCGGCCGGCCACTGACCGGGTCAGGGGGCGGGCGTGCCCGCCGGTTCGGTCTGGAGCGCCGGCATCGCCGCGGGCGTCAGTTCGATGCATTCCGTCACGCCGCCGAGGGTGCGGGTGCAGCGATAGCGCGCATTGGGATCGGGCTTGGGTTCCGGCTGGCCATTGAAGCGGGCCAACTGGTCGCAGACGAGCGCGCGGTCGCCCGTCATGTACATGCCTTCGCAGCGTCCGGGCAGAAAGTTCGGGCCCAGCAGGATGGCCGCGCCGTAGGCGCCGGCGCCGATATGGTTGGTGTAGGGGGTCGTGAAGTTCTTGATCTTGTCCGGCACGGCGCTGAGTGGCGGGCTGCCGTGGAAGTTCGGCGTGTGCGTCGAGCACGCGGCAAGCCCCATGCCCAAGAGGAGCACGGCGGCGGCGGTCCGGATCTGGTGAGTTATCTTGAACATGTCTAAAATTTGAACCAAATTGATTAAGAAACCGTAAATCCCGGCAAATTTAGGCCGGTGCCGTCAGTTGTTCGCCTTGTAGATGGCCAAGTCATGGAAAAAGCTGTCGAAAGCGGCCTTCGGGGTGATCCCGGTCGCCGCCTCGAAGCGCACGACGGCCTCCAGCGGCAGCGTCCGAACCGGCGTGAACAGGTTGTCGAACACGGTCAGGAAGTCGGCCTTGGTGAACTGGGCGATGTCGAGCCCGTCGCCGATCTGCACGTACTTGTTGGGTGCGATGCTGATCGACGTCTGCTTGTGCTGCATGATCTTGAAGAGCCATTCGCGGCGCGTGTCGAAGCGCTTGAAGGCCTTTGCGATCTTCACGAGCACCATCCAGAAGATCGCCTCCGCGCGCGGGTCGGAATAGAAATCGTCCCACGTGAAGGTCTCGCCCTTCTTCTCGCGGATCTCCTCGACGATCGCGTTGCACTGCGTGTTCCACTCGGTCTCTTCGTCGCCGACAAGCGAGTGGATGAAGAAGAAGAAATTGTGGAGCATGCCGCGGTCGAGCTGCTGGGACTGGAAGAAGTCCGACAGCGGATGCACGACGAGACGGCCGAAGGAATTCACGCGGCGATTCAGGTTCTGCGCATCGACGATCGTGCTGACGATCTGCTGGAAGACGGCGCGATAGAAATTGTCCATCTCGCCGGACGCCTTCATCGCCTCGGCGATCTTCTCGACGTCATCGGGCCCGATCTTGCCGCCGAGCCGGTCGACCTCCGATTCCACGGTCTTGACGAATGCATCAAGCATCGTGACGACGGCGTGGCGGATCTGGAGGGGACCTTTGGCGAACATGATGGCGGCGAGTCTAACCTCTGGTGCGACGGATGGGAACTGTTGCGGCCTAAAGGGATGCGGAGAAGCGGCGGCCGATGCTAGTCTTTCGGCCGGCGACTCCGGAGGATTTGCGGTTTGACGTCCGATCCCGCGCTCTATGCAGGCAAGACGATCCTGGTGACGGGCGCGACCGGCCTCTATGGCCGCTCCCTCATTCCCCGGCTGGTTGCGGCAGGTGCCAAGGTTCGCGCGGTCTCGACGAAGGCCCCGCCGGCGGACTTTCCCGGCGGTCCTGCGGTCGAGCACCTGGCAGGCGACCTCACCGACCGGCATTTCGCCGACCGTGCGGCGGCGGGGGCCGACGGGCTGTTCCACCTCGCGGGGCGACGCGGCTCGATCGCGATCCAGATCGCGCACGGCGCCACGATGCTGTCGCAGAACACGCTCATCTGCATGAACACGCTGGAAGCCGCGCGCCGGGCCAAGGTCGCGCGCATCGTCTACACCAGCACCGTCTCTGTCTATCCGCCGCTGGAGATCTATCGCGAGGATCTGGCCTGGTCGGCAAACCCGCATCCGGGCAACGAGTACGTCGCCTGGTCCAAGCGCATCGTCGAGAAGCTGATCGAGGCCTATGCCATCGAGTACGGCATGAAGAACATCGCGGTCGTCCGGCCGGTCAACACGTTCGGGCCGCACGACGACTTCGACCCGAAGACCGCGCTCGTGGTGCCGGCGCTGATCGGGCGCGCCCTTTCGGGCGAGAGCCCGTTCACGGTCTGGGGCGACGGTTCGGCCGTTCGCGATTTCCTCTATGTCGAGGATGCGGTCGACGGCCTGTTCGCCGCCTACGAGCGCGGCCTCGGGGCCGGGCCCGTCAATCTGGGCAGCGGGCGCGGCTATACGGTGCGCGAGGTCGTGGCGAGCGTACTCGCCCATGCCGGCGTATCGCCGAAGGTCGTGTGGGACGCGAGCCGGCCCGCCGGCGAGGCGCGCAAGGTCGCCGATACGGCGCGCGCGAAGGAAATCCTCGGATTTTCCCCGCGCGTCGGCTTCGACGAGGGTGTGCGCCGCACGATCGAATGGTATCGCGCGCAGCGCGGCTGAAACGCCGCGCTCAGCCCAGCGACACGCAGCACAGCAGCATGTCGGGCATTTCGCCGTCGTCGGACAGCGGCAGCACGATGCGCCGTGCGAAGCGGAAGTCGCGCGCGGGGAAGGCGAGCGGCATGTCGAGCGTCTGCGGTGTGCCCGTCCGCACGCATTCGTCGAGCCAGTCGCCGATGTCGTCGCGCCGGCCGGGGATCAGCACGTCGTCGAGGAAGCGGTTCGTGATGTCCTTGCCGATGGCGTTGACCAGTTCGGTGCCGACGAGGCGGTAGCGGTAGCGCATGCGCCCGCCGGTGCGCACGACGTCGTGCAGGATCAGGTAGGGAAGGACGCCGCGGTCGATCTCGATCATGTCGATGTCGCGGCGCGCGGGCATGCGCCGGTCACCGCGCTTGGCCTGCCAGTAGGCGTGGATGCTCGCTATGAGCGGTTCGCGCCCGCAAAAGGGGACGTCCCCGGCGGGGACCGGGCTCATGGTTCGTTGCATTCGGGGGAACAGGCTCCAAGACGTCTTGTTGGGCCGGGAATTAAGATTTGCGGATGCATTTTGCAATGCACAATTCGATGCCGCCTTCCGGGAGGAATCGACAGGTACTATCTAGAGGATTGAAATATAATAGAGTTTTCTAATGCACTTGGCAGTCTTCGCAGAACGCAAAGCTGCGTTGCACACCAAATGTTCTTCGCCGGAAAGATTGCATCGACCGGCGGCGGCAAAACGGAAGTTTCGTGCGCGGCTATTTCCGGACGGGGTCCATGCCGGCCTGCGCCAGCACGGCCGCCGCCGCGGGGCCGGTCAGGTGCGCGAGCAGGGCACGCGCGGCTTCCGCCTGCCGGGGGGCGGCCGAAAGCCCGGCCGAATAGACCGTGACGAGCTGGATCGCGGCGGGCAGCGGACCGATCATCTTCACGCCCTTCACGGGCAGGATCTCGCTGATCTGGTGCACGACGATGTCGGCCTCGCCGCGCGCGACGATCTCGGCGACATAGCCGCCGGCCTGCACCTTCGTCTTGGGCGCCATCTCCGTCGCGAGGCCCGCGCGCTCCAGCCAGTTGCGGAAATAGATGCCGCTGGTGCCGCCGCCCGCCGGATCGACATAGGCGATGGCGCGCGCCGCGCGGAGCGCGGCCGTGAAGCTCTCGACCGTGGAGATGTCAGGGCTCCGCTCGTTCTCGCGCACGCCCACGCCGATGCCGACCGACGCGATGTCGGAGCGGCTGCCGGCGGCGAGCTTGCCCTTGGCGATCAGCGCGTCGATCGCGGCAGGCACGATGACGACGACGTCGTAGGCTTCGCCCGCCTCGACGCGGCGCGTGGCGCCGCCGGCCGTATCGGCGGTCAGCTTCACCTTGTGGCCGGTGGCTGCCTCGAACTGGCGCACCATCGCCTCGACGACCGCCTTCGTGGCGCCGGTGCACAGCATGTCGATCTCGGCGGCATGCGCGGGGAGGGCCGCGAAGGCAAGGACGAGAGCGAGGACGGAAAGGCGGCGCATCGGACCTCCTGAGTCACGAACTGGCGAACGGGCCGGGAGACGATACGGCAAGCGGGGGGCGAGTCAATTCCGTCGGGCCTGCGGTTTTCCCCCGATCGGCGTATCCTTGCAGGCGATGAGCGAACCGGACCGCAAGCCCGCGAACCGCCTGGCCGTCTTCGCGGTGGGCACCATGGGATGGGTGGTCGGCACGCTGTACGCGTGGCTGAACAGCCCGCTCTACCAGCATTGCCAGACGCTGTTTCCCGGCAGGTCGCTCGAATGCCGGCGTGCGCTCTATGGCTGGATCCCGCGCTTCGCGCTCTACTGGCCTTGGCCGATCCTCGGCGCGCTGGCCTTCGCCACCGTCTTCGTCCTCGCCATGCGGCTGCGCCGCGCGACGCGGGGAGATGGTGCCGGGTGAGGGGATTGAACCCCCGACCTTCGGTTTACAAAACCGCTGCTACCCCGTAGCAAGCTGGGGCAACCTGAGCGGATGGCCCCCAGCCTAGACACTCACAAAGCCTTTTATTTGCAGCATTGGATGCTATTTTCGAGCGATGGGGGGTTGCACGATGGTGCAACCTGAGCGACTCTTAAATCGTGGCTAGGGCGGTGGCTAGACCGGCTCGCCGACCCGCTAGCCACGGTTCGAGGGGTGCCCCGATGAGCGGTTCAAAGCCTTTCCGCAACGACAAGGCGGCCAGCGATTGGATCAGGAAGACGCTGCGGAGCATGGCCTCGCCCCAGGTGCGCCATAACGACGGGCACGGTCTCTACCTGCGACTGTCGCTAGGTGGCACGGCGACATGGACCCTCAAGCGCGCGGTCAACGGCAAGCCGCAGGAAAAGACCCTTGGGCACTTCCCCTCGGTCGGCGTGAACGCTGCCCGCGCGAAGGCGGCCGAATGGCGTGCGGCGATCGACGACGGCAAGGATCCGGCCAAGGACGAAGCGGAGGCACACGCGGCCGAGCTGGCAGCGCGGCAGGCCCGCGAAGAATCCGAACGGCAGTTGAAGCTGCGGACGTTCAACGCACTGGCCGAGCGGTTCATGCGCGAACACGTACAGCGCAAGCTGCGTGCGTCCATGCATACGGCCTATGGCAGCACCTTGGGTCTGTTGCCCGCGACCATCCCGTCACGTAGCAAGCTTGGGAAGCCTCGCCAGCGTCGTTGCTACGTCGCCGCATGGCGCAACAGGCCCATAAAGGACATCACGAGCGACGACGTCGACAACGTCTTGAACGCCATCTACACCGCGGCCGAAGCGAAGTTCCGAAAGCGTCATCCCGACTATCCGGCCGACAAGGAAGTACCTGCAGGCGTGGGCGCTGGCGGAAACCGGATACGGGTCTATCTGCACCGCTTTTTCGAGTGGTGCATCAAGGAACGCTGCATCGTCGTGAACCCAGTTATGCAGACGTCGCCGAAGGCCGCGGAGCGCAAGCTCGACCGTGTCTTGACCGACGCCGAACTGGTCGAAGTCTGGAACGCGATCGACGCGAAAGGCGGCCAGTTTAAGACCGTCTTGAAGGTCATGGCGTACACCGGCCAGCGTGAAAACGAGGTCGCGGGCATGCGTCGGTCGGAGTTGACCTTGGACGGGCCGGAGCCGTTGTGGTCCATGCCGCCGTCCCGTACGAAGAAAGACCGCGCGCACAACGTCCCGCTGGCGCCGCAAGTCGTCGACCTGTTGCGCGCCGTCCCGCCGCTCGAGGAAAGCGACCTCGTATTCACGACGACGGGCAAGACGCCCCTGTCTGGGTGGTCGAAGCTGAAAGCGCGTATAGACGCCCAGATTGCGCGGGCACGCCGGGCGGCAGGGATAGAGGCCGACATGCCGGCTTGGCGCTTCCATGACCTTCGCAGGACCGCCCGCACGGCCTTCGCGCGTGCTGGCGTCAAGCCAGAGGTCGCGCGCGCCATCGTGAACCACAAGGCCAAGGGTATGGACGCGATCTATGATCGCTTCGAGTACATGCCACAGCGTCGGGCGGCCCTGACGGACTGGGCGAACGAACTGGACGGCATCATCGCAGGGACGTCGCGGCATAACGTGGTGCAACTGCGGGCCGCTGGCGCGGCATGATGGCCTAGATACATTTTCCCTCGCGTACCCTTCACGCGCGGGGGGACAGTGCGTTGACACCCCGCGCGGGTTGCACCATTCTGCCGTGCATCGGGCCGCTGCCAATTTACCGATAGCCAAAACGTCGAAACGCCGAAGGCCTCCCACGTCCGCAACTGCGGACCCAAGGTCGGAGTTTTGACGTGTCCGAGAAGCTCAAATCATACGTGCGTTCCGAAGCCATCCTGCGCCGGCAGGGTTGGAGCCGCTGGACGCTGGCCCGCAAGATGAAGGCCAAAGAGCGCCCGTTCCCTGCGCCAGCGATGGAACTGGATGGCGTTCGCTACTGGTCCGCAGTGGCCTATGCCGCCTGGCAGGACGAACAGGAAGCCGCATCGGCCCCCCGCCGGCGTACACCGCCGACCCGCACCCCACATGCCGCCGACCAGGTGGCCGCCTAAAACGAAAGCCCCGACGTGGAGGGACACGCCGGGGCTCGCAAGTTCAGTGTCGAAGAGATAACCGCCCAAACACTGTACTCGCGCGCCTGTCGGACTGCAACCTTTCCGCGTCGATCCAGACATGAGGATCGACACCATGCCTAATTCACAATCGACACTCGACGCAGCCTTGGCACTCGCGCGCCGGGGCTTCTACGTCTTCCCCTGCGTCGTCAAAGGCGAAAGCAAAAAGCCGTCCATCAAGAACTGGAAGACGGAGGCCACGCGCGACGAGGCGAAGATCCGCACCTGGTGGAACGGTGAATTTGAGCGGTGCGCCGTCGGTATTGCGCACGGCAAATTTGGCGATGGATCTTGGTACCTCGTCACGTTCGACTGCGACAACAAGCACGGCAAGAACGGCGCCGATCGGCTGTTCGAGCTCGAGCTGGAACATGGCGACCTTCCGCGCACATACACCCAACGGACCCAATCGGGCGGCCTTCACTATGTATTCAAGACGCGGCACCCGCTCGATGGGCCTGCGGACTTTCGCCCAGGACTCGACATTCGTGGCGCCCGGAACCTCATCTACGCCGCCGGCAGCGTGTGGAACGGCAAGGCGTACACGGTCGAAGTCGACGCCGACGTGGCCGAGGCGCCTGAGTGGGTTGTCGACCTTGTCGGGGTGCGGTCTGTGGATGAGCCCCGCGTCGGGGCGCCGGAGGGGTTGATTCTCGATACGCCGGAGGCTGTCGCTGCTGCGGTCGCGTACATCAACACCGAGTCCCCGGAGGGGCAGAGCGGTAACCGCGACGCACCAGCGTTTAAGACGGCCGCAGGATGCAGGGATTTCGCGTTGACGCCTGAGAAGACGCTCGAGTTGATGGATGAGTATTGGAACGGTGTGCGATGCGTCCCGGCGATGGATCTTGACCGGTTGGAAGAGAAGGTCGCGAACGCCTACAAGAGCGCGAGCTCGACGATCGGAGCGAAGGCGCCCGCCGCGGCCGAGATGCAGCCCGCAGAAGCGGCCAAAACGACCGAGCCGCCGACGACGCAGGCGCCAGCGGCCGAGCCCTTCGCGATCGTCGGTTATGACGATCCGATCGACACGCCGGAACCCGAGCCTTTGATCGACGGCATATTGGACAAGGGCGCCGCCGTGTTGCTTTACGGCCTGCCGAAGACGGGCAAGTCGTTTGTGCTGTTCGAGATGGGGCGGTGCGTTGCCGGGAGCGTCAAATTCGCCGACCGGTACACCGAGCACGGCGCCGTCGTCATCTTCTGTTTCGAGGGACACCCTGGTCTATCGCGGCGCCGCAAGGCGATGCGGCTGCATCATGGCGACAAGAACTTGCCCCTGTTCATCGTGAAGGCGAGGGGCAGCATATTGTCGAAGACAACTCAGGCCCAGATGGCTGCGACCGTGGACACTATCGAAGCCCGATGCGGGCAGCGCGTCGTGTTGGTCGGCGTCGACACCGTTACGGCTGCAGCACCGGGTGAAGACCAATACGCCCCCGGTCCCGCTGGCAACATCGTCAATGCTGCGAAAGCGGTATCGACCGCCCACGGTCGCACGCTGGTTCTGGTCCATCACGCAGCTAAGGACAAAGGTAACTCCCCCCTCGGATCGGTTGCCTTCCAAGGCAGCGTCGACGCCGTGCTCAAAGTCGGAAAGGATGGGTCGTGCGGAAAGCTCGACGGCGAAATGATGCGCGAGCACGCGGCCGGCCAGCCTCTCGAGTTTGAGCTGCGGACGGTCCACGTAGGCACGACGGCCCGAGGGGTCGCGGTGTCGAGTGCGGTGGCGCTATTCGGACCGGCGACCGATTTCACGAAGGCACTGACACCCAAAGAGGCCGAGGTCGAAGAACTGGTTTTGAAGCTGGCGGCCGATTGCGTACCCGGCGCGGACGACGAGCACGCCGACATCCGCCTTGCTCAAAAGGACGTCGAGGACGCCTTAGTGAACCGGTCGGACCCGCACAAAGACGGGATTCTCCGCGTTAGAGCGGAAACGGCCGCAAGGAACGCGATTAAACATTGGAGGGAGAAACGCGCACAAAGTCACAATGTGCGCGTTGAGAAGCACGGAAAGGCCAATTTCCTGTGTTTTCACCCGATGGCGTTCATCCGCACAAACGCGGAGAAACGCGCACAATGATATTTGCCCCATCTAGCCGGGATGCGCACACGCAACACCCCCCTTTAGGGGGTGTGCGCGTCGCCCGTAGGGGTTGAAAGATACCGGCCGGACCTTTGACGGCATGATCTTTCGAAAGGGTCCGAAGGCCCGTTGTGTACGGATGCCGGTTCACCCGTTGAGCGAGGCAGCGTTACCGCTGCGTCGGCCCTTTCTTCTCGAACTGTTCCAGCTTCGCGATGAGATGACGGAGGCGGGAATTCGGGATGACGATCGCGTCGTCGCCCTGGCGCATGTGGATGATACCGATGTCGGCGTCGTTGCCGACTTGGACGGACGCCCATCCCTTTCCGAGGTCCAATTGCATGTAGATCCCCTTTCCGTTTGGTTTATCGCAACAGCGGTGACGGGAATATCTGGCTTTCACAATCCTCAGTCAAGATTAAGTTATTGAAACTGTTGCGATTTTCACAACTTTTCTAGTTAAGCCATTAAAAGTATGTAGCAAATAATTCTGCACGCAGGGGGTGCGCTGGCCGTCAGTTGCCAACCGACTCGCGCGGACACGCGGGAAGAATCCGCGGCGATCGACGGCGACGACCGGCCGACGCACGACACATGACGGCGTCAGGATCCGGCGCACCGGATGGCGCATCCGCTGCTATCGGCTGCAAGCTGCCGCAACGGCACGCATCCGCCGTCCAGAGCGTGACGACGGCGAAATAGCCACCGCTGTAGCCACGAACGCCGGGAAGATGCACCAGCGACGACCGCAGCCGGACCGGCGAGGCGTTGGGGTGTCGACCCCACCCCCGGCCTCGAGCTTGGGGGATTCCGTTTTCGAGGGGGTACCCCGGGAAATCGGGCCGGGGGGTCTTTTTCATCCACCGGCCGCGGAAGCTACATGAACTGTCTGTCACTTTTGTTTCGATTAACTCAACACAAGGTTGATTCCAGCTAGCCATGCCACTATTTAGTGTGCGTAAATACTCGACATGACCAAACCGAACTTCGACTTCACAGGCGCATCGTGCCGCTGGCTCGAGGATGACCCCCACGACCCGAGCTGCCGGCAATGCCCCAAGGCGCCAGCGGCAGGCCGGCCGTACTGCCCCGAGCATCAGCACCGCGCATATCAGCCGAACAGCGCACCCCGGAAACGTGAAGACCTGGACCCTTGGGCCAAGGTCGCCGTCGATGCGGAGGCCGCATGAGAATCGCGGACATCGTTTCTCGCTTCACGTCACCCCCGCCCAGCACGGTCGCCATCGCCCAGGCGTCGGGGCAGTCGACCATCAGACTCTCGCTCACAAGGAACTGGAAACTGGCCATGACGATCATCGCCGAGAAACTCGACACCGCGCACGCCAAGCGGACGGAGCTGGTAGAGGCGCGACGTGCGCTTCTGCTCGACGCCGTACAGGGCGAGCCGGGCGCCGACCCGAAACTTCGCAAGATCGAAAACGAGATTGCGGATCTGGACCGGAGCGTCGCCCAGCTCAGGGACGCGAATACTCTGGCTCGGGAACGCGACGACGCCGAACGAGAAGCCGCCGCCGCGGCCGAATACAAGCGGCTCAAAGCGGAATGGGAACAGCGCAACGCCGACATGCGCCAACTCGCAGAACACGCCGACGCGCTGGCGAGCAAGGCCGCCGCCGCATTCATCGAACTGGCCGATAAAGCCGAAGCCCAGGCGCGATCGGCGCCCGTCGAGCTTTACGGCTTCCCGGCCGACAGGCCGCTGGGCCAAGGGCGCACCGCATCAGCCGTGCGGAACGTACTCGCACGGCACGGACTCGATTGGGCGCGTTCCGGCTTTTTCCGCTGGCCCGACCCGCCGCTCATCGTGGAAGTCATCGACGCCGGCATCACTTGGGCGAAGTACGAAGTCGATCGTATCGAATCTCGCAAGAAAGCGGCGAAGTCGGCCGCCTAACCCGAAAGGAACAGCCCCCACATGACCACCAAGTATTTCGGACTGGATGTCGGTTTCGATGCAGCGCAGCCGATAACCGCGGCAGGGTCGACGACCAGCAAAGTCGTCGAGCTTTCTCTAACAACGGATACGTTGACGCGCGCCGATGCCGTCAACGCCGTCGAGCGCATCCGGCTTCATCTTTCAAATTGTTCATGGCCTCCGGCTTGACATGAGCGGATCCAACAAAGCCATCACGGAACGCGCCCGCCTGGTCGGCGCCCTTGGCGAGGTGCGCGGCATGTTGCTGCGCGAGCTGACCGAGATGCGCCGCGAGTTGAAGGACAAGACGGAAGCGTTGCGGACCACGACGGCCCGGCTCGAGTACGTCCGCCGGCAAGTGGCCTTCCAGCGCGCACGACGCGATCGGATCATGGGAAAGAAGCGGGGCCCGGCGTGAACCGAGCCCCGCCCTACTCGAGCCTATTTCAAGGCCCAGATCAAAATGGCGATCGCGCTGATGATCGCCGCCGGATCGATCCGAAATTCCAGCTTGGTTTTGCGAGCCATGGGTGTGGCTCCTTTTGTCCGAGAGTCCAAACCAAATTCGCGGTTTGGAACCACAAATCCCGCTGCGGGGTTGATGCCTTGGCGGGGTTTGCCCCAGATGTGCCGAAGCGTGCGTTTGGTGCTGCGCTTGGCTTGCTTGGGACTGCGGATCGGCGAGCTTCGACTCTGCGTTTGTCTTCCCGTCGATCGGGAAGCTGGACGACTTCGCAAGCTGCTTACCTGATACCTAAATCTGACAGATTCGCTGCGAGCGCAAGAATTAAGAAGTGCCAACTCGCGCCACTGAAAGGAACGTCCCGATGACCGATACACCGCCCACTACGGCCCCCGCCGACATCGGCCCCGCAACCGCGGCCATGCTTCCGAACCTGACGCCAGACGCGGCGCGGGCGGAAATCGCTGCGTTGAAAGCCGGCGCGGAACCGGGATTCCTCGATGCGTACCTGGGCGGCGTCGGACACGAGGCGGCGCTGACGAGGATGAGCCACCTTCACAAGCTCGCCAGTGGCGAGGCCGCGGACACGGCGGCCCCTGCAAGCGCGACGCCGGGCCGCGATGCCGCCGGCAGATTCACGGGCGACGCCAACGCGATCGACATCGCAGAATACAAGGACCTGAATCTTCGCCCCGCGGAAGGTTCCAGCATCGAGGATATGGCCGCCGCGAACATGGCGGCCCGTGAAACCGCGGCCGTGCTGGGCATCCCGCCCGACGAGGCGCGCGGCCACGTCGCATTGCTCGAGGAGTCCATCGCGCGCCGGGGCGGCAAGTCGATGGACGCGGGCGAGCTCGATACGATGGAGACGCATCTGCAGCGAGTTGCAGGCGCCGCCTATGGCGAAGTCGTCGCCGGCTTCAAGGATGCGATCGCGCGCGCCGGCAAAAACGGCGCCGGGCTGCGGAACGCGATCCTCGCCGCCGACCCGCCGATCGCAGCGATGATGATCGCGAACCTGGGCCGCAAGCGAGCTTGAACCGATGACCGACGCCCCGCTATCACGCGATGACATGCTCGACGGCGCCCGCGTGGCGGTGGCTCGTCGTATCGGCCGGCCGCCGGGTAGCCTCAACACCCGCACGAAGGACATCGCCGTCCGCGTGGCGAATCTGATGCAGAGCGGGCTCGACATGGTCGACGCCCTGGCCGTCGTGGCCGAGGACAAGACGGCATCGCTCGATCAGCGATTCGTCGCCTTGCGGCTACTGTTTGGTGCGATGGCCGGCCGGATCGTGCGGCCCGAGGGGCCGGGGGGCTAATTCGTGGCTAGAGCCGTGGCTAAAGGCACGGTTTCAAAGCCAAATTGAAATTATGGTGCCGGGTGAGGGGATTGAACCCCCGACCTTCGGTTTACAAAACCGCTGCTCTACCGCTGAGCTAACCCGGCATCTATCTGTTTGCTATTAGTTATTCCCGGTCGCGTTGTCCATCGTGGCGTGGCACATCGGGATCGCCGGCGGTGCGCCGGAACCGCGGAAGCCGCGATCATGCCCGCGGGAAACGACATCCGAGGCGAATGCCTTCGGCAATATCGGGTGTCGGTCGTGCGCTAGCTCTGCAGGACCGTCTGTATCGAGCGTCGCAGCGATCCGGCGGATAGCGGGGCATGCAGGTAAACGGCATGAGGCATGCCGGGCAACAGGGGGCCAGGTTCGCCCGCCCTGCTGAGAATCACGATCGGGGTCAAGCGAAGCGGCGGCATCGACTGAAACCACTGGCCGGCTTCCTGGCCGCTCACGTCGCGCAACTGCCGGCCCAGCAGTATTACGTCCGGGATCTGCATCCGGACAGTGGCGATCGCGGCGACGCCATTGTCGATCTCCTGGACCTCGTATCCGAGATCTTCGAGAACCATCCGACACAGACGCCGCGCATTCGTGTCCGCATCGACAATCAGTGCCAATGATCGCAGTTTTGGCATGGTGGGCGCCGGCGAGGCCTCAGGTTGGAGATTTAGCATTTCCAGTCGGGGAGTTCCGGCCAGGCTCAGACGCAGGCGCCGAGCTCGCCGGCAGAAACTTCTTCCAGGCGATCCCGATCGAGGAATTCGATGCGATCCAAGGCAGGCAGCGCGATGAGTTTGTCGCGCTTGAGCTTGGTAAGGGTCCGCGAGACGGTCTCGACGGTCAGGCCCAGATAGTCGCCGATGTCGCTGCGCGTCATCGGGACGGAGACCTCATCTTGCGCATCGGGCTGCTGCTCGGCCATCAGCAGCAGGAAGCTCGCGACCTTCTCGGTTGCGGTCTTTCGGCCGAGGAGGAGCATCAGGTCCTGCGCGTAGCGGAGCTCGTCGGACGTGACGGCCCAGAGGCGCCGGGCAAGCCCGGGGACGCTGTCCACCAGCCGGTCGAACGAAGTACGGGGGTATCGGCAGAGCGTGACGTCGGTGATCGCTTCTGCCGTATAGGCGTGGGTGCCGTCCGGTGCCAGGCCCAGAATATGCCCTTCGGTCGGGAAGCCCATGATCTGGCGGCGGCCATCGGAGAGAAGCCGGTAGAGGCGCAGGGTCCCGTGCACGACCTCGTAGATATAGTCGGAAGCATCCCCTTCGCTGAAAATCGTTTCTCCGGCGACCTTGCGGTTCAGGGAGCTGATTTCCGCAAAGCGGCTGGCCGACTGATGTCCGAGGCCCCGGCACACGGCGAGAGAGCCGAAATCCAGTTTGGCGGCGCTTGAATTGGCTTGGACCTGCATTGCGCGTTCTCCCTTGGTATGCCCGTCCGGACTTCATCCGGCACAGACGACATTAGGCGCGCCATTTCACGGGCCTATGTCGGGACATCGGGAAAACGGTCTCAATTGGCGACAGAGTGTGACGGTTTGTGACAGACTGCGGAGCCAGTTACCGGACCCGGACGCAATGGCCAGCCAGTTTCATATCCTGATCGTCGACGACGATGCCCGTATCCGCACCATGTTGCGGCGCTATCTGACCGACGAAGGCTTCGCGGTCAGCGAAGCCCAAGATGGAGCTGGCGCGCGGGCGCTGATGGAGCGCGAAGCCGTCGATCTGATCCTGCTTGACCTGATGATGCCGGGCGAAGACGGGTTGTCGATCGCGCGGCACATACGGCAGGTCTCACAGATCCCGATCATCATGCTTACCGGAAAAGGGGACGTGATCGACCGCGTCGCTGGCTTGGAGGCCGGGGCCGACGACTATGTCGCCAAGCCATTCCATCTGCGCGAAGTGCTTGCCCGTATCCGAACGGTGATGCGTCGTGGCGGTGGGCGGGAACCGGCTCCTGCCGTCGTTTCCCAGACCCCGGCGGGCGGGGCCTCGGCGGACGGTATCCGCCATTTCGAAGGATGGCGGCTCGATTTCCTGAAGCGCGAGCTCTCGCGTCGGAATGGCGAGATTGTCGCCTTGACCAGCGGCGAATTCGACTTGCTCGGCGTTTTCGTCAGCCACCCCGGACGGGTTCTCAGTCGCGATCAGCTGATGGAACTTGCCAAGGGGCGCGAATGGGCGGCCTTCGATCGGGCGGTGGATACGCAGGTCGGCAGATTGAGAAAGAAGATCGAAGTCGACCCGGAGAATCCCAGCCTGATCAAGACGGTGCGTGGTAGCGGCTATATCTTTGCGGCAACAGTGACGCCCGGCTAGCCGCCGGATCGGGAATCGAGCAGTTCGCGGAGCTTTGCCTGCAGCTCCTTCAGGCCGTACGGCTTGCCGAGCCAGCCGGCCGCAGTCCGAAGAAGGCCGTCCTTGATCGCCGCCGGTTCGGCAAATCCGGACGTCAGGATGATCTTGAGATTCGGCCAGCGCCGGCGAACTTCATGGGCGAGTTCGATGCCGCTGATGCCGCCGGCCATGATGACGTCGCTGAACAGAAGATCGATTTTCGGCTCGAGATCCAGAACGCGGAGCGCGGCAGGGCCGCTTTCCGCTTCCAGCACCGAATAGCCGAGTTCTTTCAGGCGCCGGATGGACACACGCCGGACGCGGGGATCGTCTTCCACGACCAGAATCGTCCGGCTGGAATTTTCGCGAAATGCCGGGCCTTTGGGCGCGCTTTGCTGGTTCGGGACGGGCGCCTGCTCGTGTACGGGAAGAAAAATCCGGATCGTCGTGCCGTGCCCCAGCTCGCTGACCAGCTGGATGTGGCCGCCTGACTGCTTGACGAACCCGTACACCATGCTGAGGCCGAGACCGCTGCCTTTGCCGGTTTCCTTTGTCGTGAAGAAGGGCTCGAATGCGCGCTGGCGCACTTCGGGAGTCATGCCCGTGCCGGTGTCGGTCACCGAGACGCTGGCGTATCGCCCCGGCCCGAGGCCGTCGATGGCGATCTGTCCCTTTTCGACATCCGTGCGGGCTGTTTCGATCGTCAGGCGGCCGCCATCGGGCATGGCATCGCGTGCGTTGATGGCGAGATTGAGCAGCACATTCTCGAACTGGCCCGGATCGGCCATGACCACGGGCGAATCGTCGGAAAATCTCGTTTCGATCGTCGCGTTCTGGCCGAGGGTCCGCCGAAGCAGGTCGACCATTCCGCCCGCCAGCGCACTCAGATCGATCGGCTTGGGGTTCAGCGGCTGTCGCCGTCCGAAGGCGAGCAGGCGATTGGCAAGCTGGGCGCCGAGCGCTGCCGCCTCCTGTGCTTCGTTCAGAAGTTCGAGATTCTGCGGGCTCTTCAGCCGCATCTGAAGCATCTCGAGATTGCCGGTGATCACGGTGAGGAGATTGTTGAAGTCGTGGGCGAGCCCTCCGGTGAGCTGGCCGATGGCTTCCATCTTCTGTGCCTGCCGCAGGTCCTGCTCGAGCTTGGCGCGCGCGGTCAGGTCGCGGATGAACCCGGTGAACAAGTGGGTGTCGGCAAGCTTCACTTCGCCGACGGCAAGCTCCATCGGAAAGATCGAGCCATCCTTGCGGCGCGCTTCCACCTCGCGGCCGATGCCGATGATGCGCTTTTGCCCGGTGCGCAGGTAGCGATCGAGATATCCGTCATGATTTTCCCGATGCGGCGTCGCCATCAGCATGCTGACGTTGTTGCCGATCACCTCGCCCGGCGAATAGCCGAAAAGACGAACTGCCGCGCTGCTGAAAGACTGGATGATGCCGTGCCGGTCGATCGTGATGATGGCGTCCGGGGCCGTTTCCAGGACGGAGCGCAGGCGAGCCTCGCGCTCCTCGATTATCGCCAGCGTGCGCTTGGTCTGGTCGGATCGGTCGCCTTTTTTCGCCTGGCGCGGAGATGCCCGAGCCGCACGTTTCTTGATTGCCTTCTTCATCGAGACCGGGCCCTCAACTGACAGGCATCCAGTCTAGCCCGGCCGGCGGCCGGGAGCGACCGTCGTCGCGCCGGCCGCTACTCCGCGTCCGCGCCGTCGAAATGCCTTTTGATGAACTGGAAATCGAGAACGATCGAAAAGGCAAAGATTGCCAGACCGAAGAGATAGATGCCGGTATCGGCCGCGCGCGAAGCCATGAACAGGCCGACCAGGCCGAGTATTGTCGCGAAGACGGCGACGACAACTGTAGCGACGTTCATTTCAGGCTCTCCTTTTCGGGGGTCTTGCGGGACTGGACGATTCCGGTTTTCGACGGTTCGTCGTCGAACAGGATGCGGCCGGCGGATCCGTCCAGGTCGCTGAACTGTCCGGTGTGCATCGCCCAGAGGAAGGCCGCGAGGCCGATTCCACCCAGAACGAGCGCTGCGGGAATGAGAATCAGAAGGCTGTTCATTGCCGGTTCTCCCGACGCAGTGACAGGCGGAGCGCATTTCCGATCACGAGCAGGGACGAAGACGACATCGCGATCGCGGCGATCAGCGGGGTCACCTTGCCTGCCATGGCGAGCGGTACGGCGCCGATATTGTAGAAGATCGCCAATGCAAGGTTCTGTCGCACAAGGCGTCCCGCGCGGCGCGCGACGTCGAGAACCTCCGCGATCGGTGCCAGCCGATTGCCCTGAAACACGATGTCCGCGGCGGTCTGGCTCACGTCTGCCGCCGTCGCGGGCGAGGCCGATACGTCGGCGGTCGCAAGCGCCGGCGCATCGTTCAGTCCGTCGCCGACCATCAGCGTCCGGCGGCCGGATGCACGAAGCGCGACGAGCCGTGCGGCTTTGTCGGCCGGGGTGCAGGCGGCCGTCCAATGCCCGATGCCGGCCTCGATTGCAGCCGGACCTACGGCGGCTGCGCGATCGCCGGACAGCAGTTCGATCTGCAGGCCACGCCCGCGCAGTGTACGGATGACGTCGCCCGCATCGGCGCGCAGGCGATCGGAGAACGCGAACCGGATTGCCGCACGATTCGGCATGACCAGCCACATTTCGGGTCCGGTGGTGGCGGATTCGATGGCGGGATCGATCCCGCAGAACGCGCGACTGCCCAACAGGACAGGTCCGGCGCCGGTCTCCATCGAGAGACCCATCCCCGGATGTTCGAGCACGTCCGCGGCGGGAGGCACCGGCGGGGCAGCCCTGACGAGGGCGCGCGAAAGCGGATGGCGGCTGGCCGCGGCAAGCGAAGCAGCCACCTGCAGATCCTCCGGCGTCCGCGACGGATCGGGAAGCAGTTCGAGGTGTCCTTCGGTAAGCGTCCCAGTCTTGTCGAACACGACCGTGTCGACCGCTTCGAGCCGTTCCAGCGCGGTCGGCGATTTCAGGAGAATGCCTTGTCTGAGCAGCCGGCCACCGGCCACCACCTGAACGACCGGCACGGCGAGGGCGAGCGCACAAGGGCATGTAATGATGAGCACGGCCACCGCATTCAGGAGCGCCACCTGCCAACCGGCGTCTCCGAGCACGCTCCAGGCGATGAAGGTCAGCGCAGCGAGCGTATGGACGGCCGGTGCATAGGCGCGGGCGACCCGATCGGCCAGAACGACGAAGCGGCTGCGCCCCTGTTCAGCCGCCTCCATCAGACGCACGATCTCGGCAAGCAGCGTTCGGCTGCCGGTCGCCGTCACGACGATACGCAAGGGCGCGGACAGGTTCACCATCCCCGCAAATACGGCCGTGCCGACTGCCGCCGCCATCGGGGTCGACTCGCCGGTGACCAGGCTCGTATCCAGATCGGAGCGGCCGGACTCGATCTTTCCGTCGACACCGATCCGTTCGCCGGCCGCGACGATCACGTGGCTGCCGGGAGCGACCGCGTCGGCGCGCTGAGTGGCAATTCTGCCGTCGCCCTGCACGACGGAGACGGCACTCGGACTCAGCGAAACAAGATACTCTGCAGCCGAATGCGCCCGTCCGCGGGACCTTGCATCGAGATATCGGCCGACCAGCAGGAAGAACAGGAGTGCCACCGCCGAATCGAAGTAGGCATGCTGGCCCGACGACACCGTCTCCCACAGGCTCATGGCGCCTGCCAGCAGGACTCCGATCGAAATGGGGACATCCATATTCGTCCGCCCGCCGCGAAGCGCCTGCAGGGCGGACCGGAAGAATGGCCGACCCGAATAGGCGATCGTCGGCAGGGCGACCAATGCGGAAACCCAGTGCATCAAGTCCCGGGTTGCCGGGCCCATGTCGCCGACTTGTCCGGCCCAGACCGACACCGAGAGAAGCATGATGTTGCTGGCGGCGAACCCGGCGACGGCCATCGCCTTCAGAAGTTCGTTTTCGTGTCGCGCCGTCGCGCTGGCGATCTTGGCGGGATCGTACGGCACAAGATGGAATCCCAGTGCCGCCGCGCGCGCGACATGGCGGTTTGCGTCGGCCGGCGATCCTTCCCAGCGCAGCAGGAGGCGTCGGGTAGACAGGTTAACGCGGCTGGAGACGACATCCTTGTCGTCGCTCAGGACGGTTTCAAGGAGCCAGACGCACGCGGCACAGGAGAGACCGTCGACAAGCAGATTGATCTCGTGCCGGCCGGAAGCGGCGCTCGTCGCATAACCCGAGCAGTCGTAGGTGCCTTCGGCATCCGGGCGCAAGGGCCGGGCGCCCGGCACGATACGCCGACGCCGATAGAACTGGTCGAGTCCGAGGCCCGTGACGATCGCATACGCGGCTTCGCATCCGCTGCAGCAGAACCCCCGCCCGCCGACGGCCGCCGCCGTACCGCAATGCAGGCAAGCCGGAGAATCGGCCGCTTCCGGTTTCGCGATGTGCTCCGTCCATGCCGCGACGTCGCTCATGGAATCACGATGCGCTGCGTCGAGCGCCAGACGCTGCCGTCGCGCCGCGCGTCGATCCGGGCGTCCCATTGGCCGCGCGGCATAGCGTCCAGAACGCCGACGTAGCGACCGCCGTCGGCGTGCAGAGTCACGCTGCGCGCATCGGCGGGCCCGACGGGGCGCGCGAGATCGACGCGGATTTCGAGGCCTTCAAGCAACATGCCCTCGGCATTGACTGCGGCGGCCGATACCCCGCGACCGCCGGATTCGCTTCCGAATGCAAGATCGATCGACCAGCCAAGCGCGTCCTGGCGTGCCGCTGCCGCGATCGCCCGGTTGAACGAGAGGCCGCGCTGGTAGGCGCGGTCGGCGGAAAGCCCGGACCAGGTGCTGACGGCAAAGTAGATGAGGCATGCGTTGGCGAAGATGACGACTCCCATTCCCGCGGCGAAGTACCAGGGAATCAAGCGATCTCGACGCAGTACCGCGGATCGGGTCATGGCTCAGCGATACTCCTGACGTACGGGACCACGGAATGCGGATGACTGCTCGATGACAGAGCCGGTGGCCGTATCTCGAAGGCGGAACGTGAATGGCGTCGCCTCGCCGGCAAGTGCGGACCGCGGGGCCGTCAGATAGATCTTGTACGTTGCCACGTTGTCCGGCCGTACCTCGAGAAGGATTTCGGAAGCGGCATTGTCGAGACCGATGACGCTCAGCGCGGTCGTGTCGATCCCGGCGGTGGAAAGGCCGTATCTGCGGGGTTCACGCGCCTTGTTCAGGATCTTGAACGTATAGCCATTGCGGATCGCGCCGTCCGATAGCGTGACGAACAGCGGCGCGCGGTCGGGAAGAACGCTGATCTCGACCGTCGTGCGAAACAAGAACGCCGTCAGGAGGATGGCGACGACGACGCAGAGAAGGGCGGAATAGAGGACGACGCGCGGGCGCATCAGACGGTAGGGCGCGGCCGATCCGGCGGCTCGGGCGGTCTGCGAGGCCAGCGTCGCGAAGGCGATGAGGTTGCGCGGGCGGCCGACCTTCTCCATGACCGGATTGCATGCGTCGATGCACAGGCCACAGCCGATGCATTCGAGCTGCTGCCCGTCGCGGATGTCGATACCCGTCGGGCACACCGCCACGCACTGGCGGCAATCGACGCAGTCGCCCCGGCCTTCCCATCCGTCGCCAGCCTTGTGCTTGCCGCGCTGCTCGCCGCGCCAGCCCTGATAGGTGACGGTCAGCGTATTCTCGTCGAACATCGCCGCCTGGAACCGTGGCCACGGGCACATGTAGGTGCAGACCTGTTCGCGCGCCCAGCCGGCAAGCACGTAAGTCGTCGTCGTGAAAAGTCCGATGAAGAAATAGAGTTCCGTGCTGGCGGTGCCGTTGAAGATCGCGCGCGTCGCCGTCGGCGCATCGACATAGTACATGACCCAGGCGCCGCCGGTTGCCGCGGCGATCAACAGCCAGGCCGTGTGCTTGACCAGTTTGCGTGCGGTCTTGCCGATCGACCACGGCTGGGTGTCCAGCCGAATCCGCGCATTCCGGTCACCCTCGATCAGCCTCTCGATCCACATGAACAGATCGGTCCATACGGTCTGCGGGCAGGCATAGCCGCACCAGAGTCGTCCGAACAGGCTGCTGACAAGAAACAGCGCCAGTGCCGCGCAGACGAGCAATCCCGTCAGGAAATAGATTTCCTGAGGCCAGATCTCGGCAGCGAAGAAGTAGGCGCGCGGACCCTGGATATCCAGGAGGATCGCCTGGTCGGGCGCGCCCGGCCCGCGATCCCAGCGTAGCCACGGGACGACGTAGTAGAGGCCGAGGCACATGGTAAGGACTATCCACTTCAAGCGCCGGAACGTGCCGGTTACGCGCTTGGGATAGACCTTGATGCGGTTGACGTAGATCGGCTGCTCGGCCTTGAGATCGCGCAACGACTGCACGGTCTCGGACGGAACATCGACTTGCGTTAACCCGCCTTCCGGCAGCATCGCCGCACCTTATCGCCCGCCGCCGAGCGAGTTGACGTAGATGCTCAGCATCTTGATCGTCTCGTCGCTCAGCCGGCCGTTCCATGCCGGCATGCTGCCGTTGCGCGAATAGGTGATCGTTCGCACGATCGAAGCCTTGTCGCCGCCATAGAGCCAGATTCCGTCGGCCAGATTGGGCGCGCCCATCTCCATGTTGCCTTCGCCCTTGTCGCCGTGACAGGCCGCGCAGTTCTCCCTGAACACGCCGGCGCCGCGGCCACCCGCGGCCGCATCCTTGGCGCCGCCCGACAGCGAGAGCACGAACTCCGCGGCATCGTTGATCTGCGCTGCCGTCAGGATCCCGTCCGCGCCGAAGCGCGGCATCTGCGAGATCCTGGAATCGGGGTGCGCGCTGCGGATCCCGTATTGGATCGTGCGCTGGATGCTTGCGAGATCGCCGCCCCAGATCCAGTCGTCATCGGCAAGGTTGGGAAATCCCTTTGTCCCGCCGCCGCCGGATCCATGGCAGGGCATGCAGTTATCCGCAAAGGCCGCCCGGCCGCCCGCAATGGCGAAGCCGAGGAGATCCCGATCGGCGCGTATCCGGTCGAGCGGCAGAGCCTTGATGCGGTTCACGAACGGCGCCCGGACCTGCTCCTGCTCGGCGATCTGCGTGATGACGTCTGCCCGGCTCCAGTAGCCTGTCACGCCCTTGAGATGCGTCGTCAGGCTCGGCCAGGACGGATAGACCACATAGTAGCCGATCGACCAGACGATCGTCGCGTAGAACACGTAGAGCCACCATTTCGGGAGCGGCGTGTTGAGTTCCTTGATGCCATCCCACTCGTGCCCGGTCGTGTCGGTCCCCGTGACTGCATCCTTTTCGATTTTCGTCGGCATGGCGGTATCCTACTCCCGATCCCTGAACGGTATCTGGCCGTGGCTTTCGAGGCGGTCGCGTCGCGAGGGCCACAGCGCCCAGATCACGATTCCCGTAAACAGGACCGTAAACCAGACCACCCACAGGCTGCTCAGGACGGAATAGAACTGCATCATGTCCATCTTCGGTTCCTACTGACGGAGGTCTTCGAGGCGGATGTCGCCGAACTTGACGAGCGTGCCCAACATCTGCAGGTAAGCGATGAGCGCGTCCATTTCGGTGACCTTGCCGGGATTGCCGTCGAAATCGGCGACGACCGCCTTGGGATAGCGCTTCAGGAGCGCGTCGAAATCCGCGTCCGGATTCTCCTGCGCTTCAAGATCGGCGCGTGCGTTGGCGATCATTTCGTCGGAGTAGGGAACGCCGACGGCGCGGTTCGCCTTAAGATGTTCCGCAATGTTGGCGTAAGCGAGCGCCTTGTCCGCCAGGAACGCATAACCCGGCATGATCGATTCCGGCACCACGGCGCGCGGATCGGCCAGGTGGAGCGCATGCCATTCGTTGGAGTACTTCCCCCCGACACGGGCCAGATCCGGGCCCGTGCGCTTGGAGCCCCACTGGAAGGGATGGTCGTACATGCTCTCGGCAGCGAGGCTGTAGTGGCCGTAGCGTTCGACCTCGTCCTTGAACGGGCGTATCTGCTGGCTGTGGCACAGATAGCAGCCTTCGCGGATGTAGATGTTGCGACCCAGCAGTTCGAGCGGCGAATAAGGCCGCATCCCTTCGACACGCTCGATCGTGGTCTCGATCGTGAAGAGCGGAACGATCTGCACGAGCCCGCCGATCGACACGGTAATCACGGTCAGGATCGCCAGCAGAACGATGTTCTTTTCGATTATTGCATGACGCGAAAGCATCTTCGGTTCCTTACCTAGCCGCGCTCGTTGCGTAGACGGCGGGAGTCGTTTCGCGTGCGACATCGCCGCGGATCGTCCGCCAGAAGTTGTAGACCATGACCAGCGCGCCGATCAGGAACATCAGGCCGCCAAGCGCACGGATGACATAGAAGGGATGCATCGCCGCGACGGACTCGACGAACGAGTACTGAAGGAACCCGAGATCGTCGTACGCGCGCCACATCAGCCCCTGCATGATCCCGGAGACCCACATCGCGGTGATGTAGAGGACGATCCCCATCGTCGAGATCCAGAAGTGCCACGAGATCAGGCGCCGGGAATAGACGTCGGCGCGGCCCCACATCACAGGCACCAGGTAATAGAGGGCGCCGAAGACGATGAATGCGACCCATCCGAGCGCACCCGAATGCACGTGACCGATCGTCCAGTCGGTATAGTGGCTGAGCGCGTTGACCGCCTTGATCGACATGACTGGGCCTTCGAACGTGCTCATGCCGTAGAAGCCGACAGCTGTCACCGAGAAGCGCAGGCCGGGATCGGTGCGCAGCTTGTCCCAGGCGCCCGACAGGGTCATCAGGCCGTTGATCATGCCGCCCCAGGAGGGCATCCACAGCATGATGGAGAAGGTCATGCCCAGCGTCTGGGCCCAGTCCGGCAATGCCGTGTAATGCAGGTGGTGAGGACCTGCCCAGATGTAGAGGAAGATCAGCGCCCAGAAATGGATGATCGACAGCCGGTACGAATAGATCGGCCGTTCGGCGCGCTTCGGGATGTAATAGTACATCATGCCCAGGAAGCCCGCAGTCAGGAAGAACCCGACCGCATTGTGACCGTACCACCACTGGATCATCGCGCTCTGCACGCCGGCGGCGGCGGAGTAGCTGTGCGTTCCGACCAGCGACACCGGCATCGCGAGGTTGTTGACGATGTGCAGGACCGCGATCGTGAGGATGAAAGCGAGATAGAACCAGTTGGCGACGTAGATATGCGGCTCGGCGCGCCGGGCCAGCGTGCCGGCGAAGATCGCCAGATAGGCAACCCAGACGATCGTCAACCACAGATCGGCGTACCACTCCGGCTCGGCGTATTCCTTTCCCTGGGTGATGCCGAGGACGTAGCCGCTGGCGGCGAGCACGATGAAGAACTGGTAACCCCAGAACACGAACCACGCGAGGCTCGTTCCGCCCCAGAGGCGCGCGCGGCAGGTCCGCTGCACCACGTGGAACGAAGTGCCGATCAGCGCGCTTCCGCCGAATGCGAAGATCGCTGCTGATGTGTGGACGGGCCGCAAACGGCCGAACGTCGTCCATTCGAGTCCCAGATTGAGTTCGGGAAATGCCAATTGCAGGGCGATGTAGAGTCCGGCCGTGAATGCGACGACGCCCCAGAAGATCGTCGCGAGTATGAAGGCGCGGATCACGTCATCGACATAGGGCGGACGCGAATTCTGGTCGGTCGCGTCGCCGGCGAGCGCTTGGGTCATGGGACTTCCCTGAAGATGTACATTGATGGCAAAGCTAGCGTCGAACGCGCCGGCGGCGCCTTGATCTGGGTCAAGGTTTTACCATTGGATCTTCTGTAAATGGACCTTAAAGCATGGGAGCAGGCGGGATCGCCGCCAGCGAACGTTCGGGAGAAGGAAGGCCAGATGTCTGAATCCGTGCCGGTTTTCGTGCCCCGAGGCCCTCGCATCCGCCGACTCCCCGTCGATCGGCCATGGACCTGGATTTCCGCCGGCTGGGATGATCTTGCCGCGACGCCATGGCTGAGTCTGGGGTTTGGCGCAACGCTCGTCGCGGCCAGCGCCGTTTTGACCGGCGGCATCTGGTTGGCCGGTTCCGCCCATCTGCTGTTGCCACTGGCCGCCGGATTTTTCCTCGTGGCGCCGGTCCTTGCCATTGGCTTTTATGAAATAAGCCGTCGGCGGGAATCGGGCGAGCCGATCCGGTTGGCGGACATGCTGTTCGCGTTTCGCCGGAATGCGGGCCAGATCGCCCTGATGGGACTGGCACTGATGTTCGTCCATCTTCTCTGGGTTCGGATCGCAATGTTGCTGTTCGCACTGGCGTTTGGCGGAATCAATCCGCCGCTCGATCAGCTGATGGTCGTCTTGCTGACTTCGCCGGCAGTGTTGCCTTTCCTCGTTGCAGGAACTGTAATAGGCGGATTTCTGGCGGCGTTCACCTTCGCCATCGGCGCCCTGTCGATTCCGATGCTGCTGGATCGCGATGTCGGTGTGGCGACGGCGATCGCCACGAGTTGGATTGCTGTCCGCACGAACTGGCAGGCAATGGCCCTTTGGGCAGGTCTGATCGTCCTGTTCACGTCGCTCGGCCTCGCGACATTCTACGTGGGGCTTGCCCTGGTGATGCCGCTGGTCGGTCACGCGAGCTGGCATGCCTACAAGGATGCGGTCGAATAGCGTTACGCGGCGAAAGTCCTCGCGGCGAGGGCGAGCAGCAGAACGGCGTTCAGCACCATGACGGGCCGGGCGAGCATGCGCATCTGCGCGCGACGACGCTGGCCCAGCGCCATGCCGCCATATCCCACCGCAAAGAGAGCCGGGAAAGTACCGAGCGCGAAAGCCGCCATGCCGATGCCGCCGGCGAGCGACGTGCCGCATCCGACGGATGCCGCCAGGGCGCCATAGAGCATACCGCAAGGCAGGAAGCCCAAGGCCACGCCGAGGACATAGCCGCCAAAGCCGGTACCATCACGGACGGTCGCAGGCAGGTTCCGAAGGAGCCCGTCCGCACCTTGCGACAGCCTGCGATCCAGCCAAGGCAGGCGCAACGAGTGCTCGAAGACTTGAGCCAGGAACAGCACGGCCGAGAGCGTCAGGAATATGGCGGGAATCCAGGCATGCTGCGTCAGGAGGGACACCGCGTCGGATATCCCGCCGGCGATCGCGCCAAGCAACGTATAGGTCGTCAGGCGGCCGAGATGGTAGGGAAGCAATGCCGCTGTTCCGAGGCGCGCGACCGCTCCGAACGAATTGACCTCGACATGCTCCAGACGCCCCGCCACCTGGGCCAGCACGAATGGCCCGCACATTCCGGCGCAATGCGCAAAGCCGCCTGCAAGGCCCGCAACGAGCATCGGCAGGAAGACGATGGCCTCGGCCGGCGCAAGGTCCGGGACGAGTAGGTTATGCAGATGTTCAAACATGTGGAAGTGTCGCAGTTCAGGGAATCGCGGTTTTGATGCAGATCAAGATTCGCCCCAATTCGACTTTAACCCGATTCCGCGCCCGGCATCGGATCTCGGCTCGGCTGCCTGAATCGGCCGCGTTGGTGTGCTTCTTGCTCGGTCCGGCGTGCCCGACAGGTCCGACCGTCTCGATGCAGATCCCGAAAGTGAATCCGCGATGACCGCTTTCCGCCGCACACTCGTACATCGTTTGCCGGCCGCCGCTCCTGACGACATGGGGGCAATCCGCGCGGGTGTCGAGTGCGGCGAGATCCGCCCAGAGGGGATCGTCGCGGTGCTCGGAAAGACCGAAGGAAATGGTTGCGTGAACGACTTCACGCGCGCGATGGCGAGCAGCGCGGTCAAGGCCGCGCTGGCCGGCTGGACCGGTCGCGACATGGACGACATCGCGCGCTCCGTCGCGATCGTTATGTCGGGCGGCACCGAAGGAGGCCTGTCGCCGCACTGGCTCCTCTTCGAGACGCGGCCCTGCGAGAAGCCGGTGCCGGCCGCGCCGTCGCTGGCCGTCGGTGTGGCGATGACGCGCCCTTTCGCCCCCGAGGAGATCGGTCGCCATGCCCAGATCACCGCGACGACCGAAGCCGTCCGCGCTGCCATGCGGCAGGCTGGCATCGTTTCGCCGGACGATGTCCACTATGTGCAGGTGAAATGTCCGCTGCTGACCAAGCAGCGCATTGCCGATGCCGAAGCGCGGACCCGTACGGTGGTAACCGAAGATACCTATACTTCCATGGGGTATTCGCGTGGCGCGTCGGCCCTTGGCGTCGCCGTGGCTCTGAGCGAAGTCGCCGCTACGGCGGCGGTCGATGACGCCGTGTGCCACGATGCTGCGCTCTATTCCCACCGGGCCAGCACATCGGCAGGCATCGAGCTCATGGAGAATCAGGTGATGGTACTGGGCAACAGCCCGGCGTGGGGCGGTGATCTCGCGATCGGTCACGGCGTCATGAAGGACGGCATCGACGTGGATGCCGTTGCCGTCGCACTCGCGTCGGTCGGCATTCCAGCCGGGATACGGCTAGGCGAGGAATCGCGGGCCCGCGTCGTGGCCGTACTCGCCAAGGCCGAGCCATCGCGAAGCGGGACCATCCGCGGGAACCGCCATGTGATGCTCGACGACAGCGACATTCACGCCTCTCGCCATGCGCGCGCCCTCGTCGGTGGCGTTCTCGCGGGGATATTCGGCGACACCCAGCTCTTCGTTTCAGGCGGCGCGGAACATCAGGGCCCGGATGGCGGCGGCCCCGTCGCCGTGATCGCCCGCCGGAAATAGCGAATCTCGGTCAGGTACTGCGCGCGTCGCCACGTCCCGATTTCCGGAATCCGGTAAAAAATTCAACCCAGGAAGAGCTTGGGTAGCCAAAGCGTGAGGGCGGGAATGTAGGTGACCAGGGCGAGCACGATCAGCATCGGGATGTAGAACACCATGATCGATTTCGACACCTGCTCCATCGTGACCTTGCCGATCGCGCAGCCGACGGCAAGCGTCGGGCCGACCGGAGGGGTGAGCAGGCCGATGCCGAGATTGAAGATCATGATGATACCGAAATGGACCGGATCGACGCCGAACTTGCCGATGATCGGCATGAAGATCGGCGTGCAGATCAGCAGCATCGGCGCCAGATCCATGAAGGTGCCGAGCACCAGAAGCAGGATGTTGACGTAGAACAGGAACGTGTATTTGTTGCTGGATATCGACACGAACATGTCCGCGACGACCTGCGGAATGCGCATCAGCGTCATCATGTAGGCGAAGGCGACCGAGAAGCCGATCATGATCATGACCATGCCGACGGTGCGCACGACGCGGCCGATCAGGTGCGGCAGCTCGCGAAAGCGGTAATCGCGATAGATGAAGACGGTGACGAGGAACGCCCAGATGCAGGCGACCGCGGCGCTCTCCGTCGGCGTGAAGACGCCCGACAGGATGCCGCCGAGGATGATGAAGACCGTCACGAGGCCCCAGACGGCCTCGTAGGCGATGCGGCCGGCCTGCTTCAGCGTGACGGGCTCGCCCTTCGGGAACTTGTCGCGGTGCGCGATGTAGAGGCACAGCACCATCAGCGACGCGCCCAGCAGGATTCCCGGAATGATGCCGGCGATGAACAGGTGTGCGACCGAAACCGTTCCGCCCGCCGCCAACGAGAAGATCACCATGTTGTGCGACGGCGGGATCAGCAGCGGCTGCAGCGAGCCGGAGATCGTGACGTTGACGGCGAACAGGCGCGGATAGCCGCTCTTGATCATCTGCGGGATCATCACCGAGCCGATCGACGCGGTATCGGCCACCGACGAGCCGGAGATGCAGCCGAACATCGTCGAGGCCAGGATGTTGACCAGCGCCAGGCCCCCGCGGATGAAGCCCACGAAGATCTTCGCAAGGTTGATGATGCGCTCGGCCATGCCGCCTTCGGCCATGATGGCGCCGGCGAGGATGAAGAACGGGATCGCCAGCAGCGGGAAATCGTCCATGCCGTCGGACGTCTTCAGCGCGATCGCCTCGAGCGGAATGCCCATCCACAAGGCAGCGCAGATGGCCGACAGGCCCAGCGCGTAGGCGACCGGCATCGCCATGAGGCAGAAGACGGTGAAGGAACCGAGGAGTACGAGGGTATCCATTTCGACTGTGCTCCGCGGCGATTATTCGCTCGAAATCGTTTCGCTGGCGTCGATCTCGTGCGGGGGCGGGAAGAATTCGCCCTTCAGGAAGCGCTCGACGATGAAGAGGGTGGTGACCGCTCCGCCGATCGGGACCGGCAGGTAGGAAACGCCCACGGACACGATCGGGAATTCGGCGATTGTCTGATACCAGGTCACCTGCACGAGCTTGATGCCGTACCAGAGCAGGAACACGTTGATCACGAGCATGCCGAACTCGACGACGATGCCCAGTACCATGCGCGGCGTGCCCTCGAGGGCGGCGGGCAGCGAGCCCACGGCGATATGCAGGTGCTCGCGATAGCAGACGATCGCGGACAGGAACGACAGCCAGATCATCATCAGGATGGCCATCGGCTCGGGCCACGACGACGCGCTGTTGAGCACGTAGCGGGTGAAGACGCCCCACGGGATGATCAGGGTGATGACGACAAGCGCCACGCCGGCGAGGAAGACGCACGCCTTATGGAGCGCGTCCATCGCGCGGAAATAGGACTGGATCATGACTGACGTTCGCCTGGTCTTTGCTGGAAGTGCCGCCGGGCCACGCCATATTGCGCGACCCGACGGCCCTGTTCGTCCGTATCCGCGTTAGGTGACCGCCTGGATGCGGTCGATCAGCGACTTGAGCGGGCCAGCATACTTGTCCCACACCGGCTTGACCGCGTCCTGGAACTCTTTCTTGTTGGCGATCTGGTTCACGATCGCGCCGGCGGCGAGCATCTTCTTCATCGCCTCGATCTCGCCCTCGTACCAGAGCTTGCGCTGCTCGAGCTGGGCTTCCTTGCCGAGCTTGGCGATCAGCGTGCGGTCCGCGGCCGGCAGCTCGTTCCAGGTCTTCTTCGAGAACACGACGATCTCGGGGATCATCAGGTGCCCGGTCATCGAATAATACTTGGCATAGCGGTAGTGCTGGCCGCTGTCGTAGCTCGGCTCGTTATTCTCGGCGCCGTCGACGACGCCGGTCTGCATGGCGTTGATGAGCTGGTCGAAGCCCATTGCCACGCCGTTCCCGCCGAGCGCATTCATCGTGTCGACGAACAGCGGGTTGCCCATCATGCGGATCTTGAGGCCCTTGAGATCCGAGAGCTGAGTGATCGGCTTCTTGGCGTTGTAGACGTTGCGCGTGCCGGCATTCATCCAGCACAGGCCGATCAGGCCGGCCGTCGGATGGTCCGACAGCTTCTTCATGATCTCGTCGCCGATCTGGCCGTCGATCACCTTCTCCATGTGCGCGTTGTCGCGGAACATGAAGGGAAGGTTGAAGACGTTCATTTCGGGAACCAGCGGGCCCATCGGACCGACCGAGATGCGGGCCATCTGCAGGGCGCCGAGCTGGGCCTGCTCGATCATTTCCTTTTCGCCGCCGAGCTGCATCGACGGGAACATCTGGATCGACAGACGGCCGTTCGTCGCGGCCTCCAGCTTCTTGCCCATGCGCACGACGGCTTCGACCGTCGGATAGCCGAGCGGATGCACGTCCGTCGCCCGGAGGACCATCTTGGCCTGGGCAGATGCCGGCAATGCGCCGACGGTCGCGGCTGTTGCGGTGACGATACCGAGTTCGAGGAATTGACGACGCTTCATGTTCTTGTCCTCCCTTGTTCCGGCGCAGGGGGTCATCCTGCCGGGCGGCCCTTTGCGGGCCGCGATCTTTTCGCTGGCGGGCCGGCTGCGCAATTGCGTGCAGGGCCGTCAGCGTGGTACGAAGTTGTACGATGACCCGACAACAAAAGTCCAGATCGGAATCGCCGCGCGGCCGGCGCGGGGTCCTCACACCCGTCCGCCCGACGCTCAATCTCACAGACGAGGTCGTCGCGCGGCTGCGCGATGAAATCTCTAGCGGTCGCTATGTTGCCGGGCAGCGCCTGCCGACGGAGCAGGAGATGGTCGCGGCGATGTGTGTGAGCCGCACCGTCGTTCGCGAGGCCGTTGCCGCGCTGAAGGCGCAAGGGCTCGTCACGACGCGCCAGGGCTCCGGCGCGTTCGTCAGCGCGGCGCCGACCCATCGGTCGTTCAAGCTCGATTCGGAATTGTTGCGTTCTCTCGATTCGGTGATCGACGTGCTGGAACTGCGTCAGGCAGTCGAGGCCGAGGCAGCCGGGCTGGCGTGCGAGCGTGCGTCGCCGGCCGGCCTTCGCGCCATTCGCGCTGCGCATGCCGCCTTCGCGCGCGCCGTCGCGCGCAACGAGACGGCAGCCGAGGAGGACGCGGCCTTCCATGCGGCGATCGCCGCGGCGACGGGCAATCCGCAATTCACCGAATTCCTGCGTTTCCTTGGCACGTTCGTGATCCCGCGTCGCGACAAGCGCGTCTGGAGTATGGCGAGCGACCGGCAGGCGGAGTATCTTGCCGGGATCCACAGCGAGCATGCGCGGATTGTCGATGCGATCGGCGCACGAGATGCGCAAGCGGCGCGGTTCGCGATGCGCGAGCATCTTACTCGTGCCGCAGCGCGATATCGGAAATTTTCGGGCAGCGCGAAGAGCGACGCCGCCGCTTGAGCGATGGAATCCGCCAGCCGGCGGCAGGATAAATAAATTGCGGATGCAATCTACTGGAACGGTATACTATTGATCCGTTCCTACTTCTTGCCGTCGCCCGGCCCGAATCGTATCGCATGCAGAAAACGACAATCAGCGACGTCGCCCAGCTGGCAAAGGTCTCGATTTCGACCGTCTCGAACGTTCTCAATGGCCGCTCGAGCCAGATGAGTCCGAAGACGCTCGCGCGCGTGCAGCGCGCGATGGCCACACTCGGCTACAGGCCCAACCGTGCGGCCCGGCAGTTGAAGACCGGCGAGGCCATGATGATCGGCCTGCTGGTGCCTTCACTCGGCAATCCGAGCTACGCGATGATCGCGCGCGAGATCGAGGCGGATTCCTGGCGGCGGTTCGGCTACCGGGTCATTGTCGGCAACACCTATCGCGATCCCCGCCGCGAGAGCGCGTTCGTCGATGACATGGCTTCGCAGAACGTGCGCGGCGTCATCGTCATCTCTTCGCTTGCGGACGAAAGCCATTTCGATGCTCCGGTCAAACGCGGGTTGATCGCGGTCAGCTACGACAGCCATGCGCGCCGGAATGTCCGGCCTATCTTCGATTACGTTTCTGCGGACAATGCTGCGGGTGCCGGATTGGCGGTGGCGCACTTCGTCGCAAAGGGCCATCGGACGATCGCCTTTCTCACGCCGAAGGTCTGGACATTCAGCCGTGCGGAAAAGCGCAAGGGGTTTCTCGCCGCGATCCGGGAAGCCGGCGCGCGAGGCGTCGTCATCGAGGGGGGCGTGGCGTCGAGCTACGCTGACGAGGAGATGGCAGAACTCGGCCAGAGCCTGGCAAAGCCGCTGGCCGACCATCCCGACAGTCCGACGGCTGCCATCGCGATCAACGACATGATGGCGATCGGCCTGATCGCGGGGCTCAAGGATCTCGGGCTCTCGCTGCCGCAGGATCTTTCGATCATTGGGATGGACGGAATCCCGCTGGGCGCATTCATCGCGCCGCCGCTGACGACTGTGAAGCTGCCGCTACGCGAACTCGCGCACACGATGGTCGACCGGATCATGCTGCGCCTGCGGGAGCCCGAGACCGAGCCGGGCGAGTTCCGCTTCGCGCCATCGCTGCTCGTGCGCGGTTCGGTCGCACCGCCGCCGCGGAGCCGCGAGACGAAGAAATAGACCATCTGTTTTCGCGGTATTGCATTCCGTTGCTTGCGAAAGCATGTTGTTAAGGATTTCTGCGCCACCATCCGCCAGAGGAGCTTATCCCGGCGATGACGACGACCGAGCCCGCTGACGAATGGCGCGAAGGCGACATCGCGGCGGCGATCACCTACCCCAACCTGCTCCGTCTCTATGACTATTGGCGCGCATGCGGCGACGCCGACCGGTTGCCTGCACGCCGGAACATCGATCCGGTCGAGATGGCGTTCATTCTCGGCAATCTTATCCTCGTAGATATCGAACGCGACTCCGATGGCGGCATCGACGGCTTTCGTTATCGGCTGATCGGGACAAATCTGGTCGACCGCCTTCACGTCGAGATGAGTGGCCGCCGCCTCGACGAACACCCGGATCCGAGCTTTCGCGTGTTCGCGCATCGCGTCTATCGGCGGGTCGCCGAAGGCGGCGTGCCGATCGTCCTGCGGCAGTCGGCGGTGGTCGACAATCGCCCGAGATTCTACGAGGTTGTTCTCCTGCCGCTGGCCGCGGACGGGCGCACCGTCGACATGGTACTGGCCGGGGTCTGGTTCGCGCCGTCCCCGCTCGAAAGCGGCAGCATCCGGCACTAGACCGGCCCATCGTTACATCGCAGCGAAGCTCGTATGCAGGCGGTTGGTATTGGTGTCGTTGACCGGGCGCGCCCGGCGCCCGAGCAGGGGCTTGCCGACATCGGCGAATGAATCCTCGCTTGCTTCGGCAAGAAGCTCGCGGCGCGGCATGGTCGCAAGCAGGAACTCGTTATCGTCGCGCCAGACCGCGAGTTCATTGCGCCGGAATCCGTACCAGTCGAAGCCGTGGACGCGGAAGGTCGAACGTTCGACGATCGCCGCCGTCACCTTGAAGCGCCAGTGTGTCGCCACATAGAAAAGCGAGGCGCGGACGATCGCGCGATAGATCAGCGGCTCGCCGGATACGTTCATCCCGCCGCCCATCCATGCAATGTGATCGGATTCGAGTTCGCGTGCGGATGGCGCGCTGACCTCGCAGCGGCGGCCCTGCCGACGCATCTCGTCGGCCCGATCGCCGTACCAGAAGGTCAGGTCCTCCATTTCTTCGCGAAGCGAACGCTCGAGCCATATCCGGCGTGCCCCGACCATGGCACTGGGCATCGTCTCGCCTGTCCGCGTGGCGATGAATGCGACGAAATCCCCGCGCTCGACATCCGGATGGAAGGCGACGTCCTGAACCGGCGGCATGCGAATGGCGACGCGCTTGGCTTCGGGGAGGCTTTCCCAGAAACGCCGCATGTCGGCCATGTCATGCGAGACGGCGACGCGGAATCCGAGGGAACCGAAGCTGCCGTTGATCTTCGCCCAGCTGCGAAACGCGAGCTTGCGTTCGCACGAGGCTTTTTCCGGTTCGAATGCGTCTAGGAATTCCATTGGCCGCCTTTACCGCCTTGAGACGCCAGACATCGACCGGCACCACATCCGCCCGCGACCCCGCTTAGTTGAAATTCTGCGAAACCGAATCCTGGAGAATTTTCGACGTCGTGAGCACGAAATGGCGGCCGTCGAGCCGGAAGGGAAGTGCAAGCCGTTCGTAAAGGATCTTCCGGAATCCAAAATCGACACCGATGCGCGACACGGTGGGACGCTCGATGCCGGCAGCCTTGACGATGTGCCGGTCGATCATCGCGGAATACTGGATGTGGTGGCTGCGGTCGAGGACGCGCATGCCGATCTCGGCCTGCGTCGGCGCGTTGAATTTCGAGCCGATGTGATAGCAGAACGCTTCGCCTGACTTCACGGCGAAGAGCGAGCTCTCGCCGTTGCTCAGCATCGAGACGAGGTTGCCGAGCGGATTCTCGTAGAACCGGGTCTCGAGTATGCCGCGCAGACGCTCATCGGCATCTCCCAGCGGCACTTCGATATCGACCCAGTCGTTCGGCGTGCGCTGCGAGGCACGCACGCGGCGTTCGAGGATCCGGCGCGCATCGGATTTCCACTCAAGTGTGGGATGTTCGTCGCCGGCGCGCACACGCACACGGTCGTAGGGCAGGCCGTCGAGCACGCCGAGCGCCTTCATGCAGGCGCGCGCATCGACATGCGCGCGATCGAATGTCAGCAGACCGAATCCATCCTGCTCGCCCACCGCGACCCACCCAAAGCCGCGACACACATAGTCGATCACGTTGCCGCCGTCGCCTTCGGGAATGCCCGCGATGCGTCGTGCGGTTGCGGCGAAAGTGTCGACCACCGGGATGCAGGTCCCGTCGTCAAGGCACCAGACCGGGCGGAACGATGCAGGCGTCGTGACCTTCGTGTCGATCAGATGCTTGATCTCGCCGATCTTCGTGCGGATATCGAGAAGTTCGGAAGAGGTCTTGCCCGGCGAGAAACCGGGCAGGACCTCCTGCAGGAATCCGTCGGGATCGGGAAGGCTGCAGGCGACCTTGTAGACGAGTTCTATGTCGAGCTTGCGCGTCTCGCCCGATTTCAGGCGTTCGATGGAGATCGGGCTGCAATTGCCGATCCGCGCGATCGCTTGCAGCGAGATGTTCCGCCGCGCCACCGCCTGGAAAAATAAATCGCTTATTCTGGACTTCATCGTTTGGCTTTATTTGGCGCGGGGGGTTCAGCCAGAGACCCGAAAATACGACAATACTCTCCCGGCCACCATAGGCGCTGCGGCCTCGCGCTCGTCAGCGAGCGGGCACGCCCGGCGCTGCGGACAGGCCGGCGGCGGCGATGCCCGCCAGCGCGCAGGCTTCGTCGCGATCGCCCGTATCCCCCGAAATTCCAACGGCGCCGATCGTGTCGCCGGTTGCAGAAAGTATGAGCACGCCGCCCGGCGAAGGAATGGTCCGCCCGCCGCTCGCCGCGGAGATCGCGGCAAGGAAAGCCAGGGATTTGGCTGCACGTTCGGCGAGTTCACGCGTCCCGAAGCCCATGCCGAGAGCACCCCACGCTTTTCCGTAGGCAATCTCGAAGCGCAGGATGCCCGAGCCGTCTTCGCGTTTTGCAACGACGACATGGCCTCCGGCATCGAGCACCACGGCGGTCAGCGGCGCCAGCGCCGCCCGCCGCCCTTCGGCAAGGGCGACATCGACGATCCGGTTGGCATCGGCAAGCGACAGTGTCGGCATGGATTTGCATCCGGTTCGGGAAAAGGCTGCGGCAGTCTAGCGTTAGCAATCTGGAAAAAAACGATAATTCTAGTTTCCAACCGGCGCGCGGGGCGGCTATCCTGCCACTTGATCGGCATGTTCCGGGAGGCTGCGGCCGAACCCGGAGCGTCAACGGGTCTCTGGCTTGGTCCGCGGATGGTCATATAATTGCAACAGATCGGACCTCGAATTCCGACAGACTCTGACCGGCGCGAGACGATCGGCCGATCCAACCAAAAACGATCCCACCCAAAATAGGCGAGGCAAAGATGAGCAAGACCCTAGTGAAAAGCGCCAAGACGCTGGCGATCGCCGCCGCGGCCGTGGCGCTTGCGGCCGGAACCGCCGACGCGCAGCAGAAGACGCGTCTGACGGTCTATACCGCCATCGAGAACGAGCAGCTTCAGCCGTTCAAGGACGCCTTCGAGAAGGCGACGCCGGACGTCGAGATCGCCTGGGTCCGCGATTCGACCGGCACGCTCACGGCCCGCTTCCTCGCTGAAAAGGACAATCCGCGCGCCGACGCGATCTGGGGCCTCGCGGTCACCTCGCTGCTGATGTTCGAGCAGCAGGGTCTCCTTGCGGACTACAAGCCGAAGACCTACGACCAGATCAAGCCCCTGTTCAAGGACCAGTCCGCGCCCTTCACCTGGCACGGCATGGATGCCTTCACGGCCGCGATCTGCTTCAACACGGCCGTCGCGAAGGCCAAGAATCTGCCGATGCCGAAGAGCTGGGCGGACCTCACCAACCCGGTCTACAAGGGCAACATCGTCATGCCGAACCCGGCTTCGTCGGGCACGGGCTACCTGACGGTCGCTGCCTGGCAGCAGATCATGGGCGAGACGGCCGCGTGGGCCTATATGGACAAGATCCACGAGAACATCGCCGTCTATACGCATTCGGGTTCCGCCCCGTGCGTGCAGGCCGCTCGCGGCGAGTTCGCCATGGGCATCAGCTTCGACATGCGCGCCGCCTCCGAGAAGACCAAGGGTGCGCCGCTCGAGATCGTCATCGCCCAGGAAGGTATCGGCTGGGAAATGGAAGGCTCGGCGATCGTCAAGGCGACGAAGAACCTCGCTGCCGCGCAGAAGCTGATGGATTTCTCGGCTTCGGTGCTCGGTAACGAACTCTACGCCAAGTACTACAACATCGTCGGCCACACCGCGGTGAAGGGCAATGCGCCCAACTATCCGGCCGAAGCGGAAGCCAAGCTGATCAAGGCCGATTTCGCCGCGATCGCCGCGAACCGCGACAAGACGCTCGCCGAATGGACGAAGCGTTACGACGGCAAGTCGGCTCCCAAGTAAAACTCCAAACGGAAACCGGTATCGTCCCGCGCCATCCGGCGCGGGACGGGCCGGCCTCGTGCTGAAAATGTCCGATACGCCCTATCTCGTCGTCGACAAGGTCACCAAGAGCTTCGGCCAGTTTCAGGCCGTGCGCGAGGCGAGTTTCACCGTGAATCGCGGCGAATTCGTCTGCTTCCTTGGCCCGTCCGGCTGTGGCAAGACCACGCTGCTGCGCATGATCGCCGGTCTCGAAACGATGAGCGGGGGCAGCATCGTCCAGGACGGACGCGACATCTCCTACCTGCCGCCCTCGCAGCGCGACTTCGGCATCGTCTTCCAGTCCTATGCGCTGTTCCCGAACCTCACCGTCTTCGACAACGTCGCCTACGGCCTGCGCGGCCGCGGCAAGAGCGCCGCCGAGATCGCCGCGCGCGTCGACGAGTTGCTGACGCTTGTCGGGCTTCCGGGCGAAACGAAGAAGTATCCCTCCCAGATTTCCGGCGGCCAGCAGCAGCGCGTGGCGCTGGCGCGGGCACTCGCCATTTCACCCGGCCTGCTTCTGCTCGACGAGCCGCTTTCCGCGCTCGACGCGCGCGTGCGCGTCTATCTGCGTCAGGAGATCCGGGCGCTCCAGCATCGTCTCGGCGTGACCACGATCATGGTCACTCATGACCAGGAAGAAGCCCTGACGATGGCCGACCGTATTGCGGTCATGAATGCGGGCCAGGTCGAGCAATTCGACTCTCCGGGCTCGGTCTATGCGGTGCCGTCCACGCCGTTCGTCGCCGACTTCGTCGGCACCACGAACTTCCTGCGCGCCAAGCTCCTCGTGCCCGGCAAGATCGTGTCGGGCGGCGTCGAGATCGCGGCAGCCACCCCGGGGCATCTCAATCCCGGCGCCGATCTGCGCGTCTGCGTGCGGCCCGAAGACGTCATGGTCCGCGGTGTCGCCGACACGACACCCAACCGTGTCGACGTCACGGTTGAGGAACTCGTTTTCATGGGCGCCTTCAGCCGCGCGCGGCTGGCCGGCCCCAACGGCATGTCGATCAGCGCCGACTTCTCCGCCAATCTGCTGCGCGATCATGCGCTGTCGACCGGCGCCCGTATCAAGATTGCGTTGCCGGCGGATCGCCTGCGCGTTTTCCCGGGCTGAGAACGCCCTTGCGTACCAGACTCGACAAGGACGCCATTGGCCAGCAGTTCGCGCTGTTCTGCGCGGCCGGCTTCCTTCTCGTCGTGCTCGTGCTGCCGTTGGCCACGCTCTTCGAGAAGAGCTTCAACGACCACAACGGCACGTTCGTCGGGCTTGCGAACTTCGCCCGTTATTTCGGCACGCCCTCGCTGGTCGCGGCGCTCTGGAACACGCTGTGGGTCTCTCTGCTCGCCACCAGCATCGTGGTACCTCTCGCTTTCGTCTATGCCTACGCGATCCGCCGCACGACGATGCCGTGCAAGGGCCTGTTCCGCGCACTCGGCCTTGTGCCGATCCTGGCGCCGTCGCTGCTGCCGGCGATAACGCTCGTCTATCTGTTTGGCAATCAGGGATTCGCGCGCTGGATGCTGATGGGCGAGACAGTCTATGGGCCGATCGGTATCGTCATCGCCCAGGTTTTCTACTGCTTCCCGCACGCTTTCCTGATCCTGTCTACCGCTCTTGCCATCGCCGACAGGCGCCATTACGAGGCGGCTGAAGTGCTGGGTGCGGGGCGTGTACGCGTGTTTCTCACCGTCACATTGCCCGGCGTCAAATACGGCATCGTCAGCGCCTTCTTCGTCATCTTCACAATGGTCGCGACCGATTTCGGCATCCCCAAGGTGATCGGCGGACGTTTCAACGTTCTGGCGACAGACGTCTACAAGCAGGTCATTGGCCAGCAGAATTTCGAGATGGGCGCGGTCGTCGGCATGGTGCTGCTGATTCCGGCCGTGCTGGCCTTTGCGGCCGACCGGTGGGTCGCGCGCCGGCAGGTGGCGCTGCTCAGCGCGCGCGCCGTGCCGTTCGAGCCGCAGAAGCGACGCGGTCGCGACGCGGCGTTGTTCGTCTTCTGCTCGGCGATCGCGTTCTGCATCCTTGTGGTGCTCGGGATCGCGATCTGGGCGAGTTTGATCACCTACTGGCCCTATAATCTCTCGCTCTCGATGCGCAATTACGAGTTCGCGAATGCCGATGCGTCGGGTTGGGGCTCCTACTTCAATTCGCTGACGATGGCCGCGATCGTCGCCACCTTCGGCGCATCCGTCATCGCGTTCGGTGCGTGGCTTGTCGACAAGACACGCGGCGCGGAATATCTGCGCAGTTTCGTCCACCTGCTCGCGATGATCCCGCTGGCCGTACCGGGGCTTGTCCTTGGCCTTTCCTACATCTTCTTCTTCAATTCGCCGAAGAACCCGCTCGGTTTCATGTACGGATCGATCGCGTTTCTGGCGATGAACACGATCGCGCACTACTACACGGTCGCGCATCTGACGACACTACAGGCGCTCAAGCAGCTCGACCCGGAATTCGAGAGCGTGTCGGCATCCCTGAAGGTATCCGTTTGGCGCACGGCCTGGCAGGTGACGTTGCCGGTTACCTCGCCGGCGCTGCTCGACATCTGGTTCTATATGTTCGTCAATGCGATGACGACGGTCTCGGCGGTCGTATTCCTCTACGGACCCTATACCAAGCTCGCGTCGGTCTCGATCATCAACATGGACGAGGCCGGATTTACCGCGGCGGCGGCGGCGATGGGATGCACGATCATCGCGACGTCGGCGGCCGCGAAGGTCCTGCACTCGCTGCTTGCGACCTGGCTCGCCCGACGGACGCAGGCCTGGCGTACGCGGTGAGCGCGCTCCCCGGACATATCCGGGGCGTGCTGTTCGACAAGGATGGCACGCTGGTCGATTTCGATCGGACCTGGTCGAAAACGATGAAGGTCGGCGCGTTCGATTTCGCGGATGGCGATGCAGACCTTGCCGTGAGGCTATGCGAGGCGGTCGGCTGGAACGAGGCGAGGGGAACTTTCGCCACGGACGCTTTCTTCGCCAACAATCCGAATGCGGCAATCGCGCGGCGTTGGCGCGATCTGCGCGGCCTGCCCTTCGCCAGCACCGACGCCACGCGCCTAGACGGGCTGTTCGCGCGTGCCATCCTCGCGAGCGTGACACCGCTCGGCGACCTCGCCGGCACGGTCGCGCGGCTGCGCGCGCGCGGGCTTGCGCTCGGTGTGGCCACCAACGACAGCTGCGCATCGTCGCTTGACCAGCTCTCGGCGCTCGGCGTCGCGCATGCCTTTGTCTTCGTTACCGGCTATGACGGGCCAAGCGCCCCGAAGCCGGATCCGGCCGCCGTCCTCGATTTCGCCCGCGTGGCCGGTATGGCGCCCGACGAAGTGGCGGTCGTAGGCGACTCGCTCAACGACCTGAAGCTTGCTCGCGCGGCCGGCGCGTATGCCGTCGCCGTCGCGCGGGACCCGGAACACCGCGCGGTACTGGCGCCGCTCGCCGACCTTTCCATCGCCGGAATCGAAGCGCTTTAAACTAGGATTTTCGCTCGCTTTGGATCGACAGCGCAACCGTCGATGCGCTTGGCAGGCCAGCGCTTCGTGAAGGCTTCGATCTCGTAATCCGTGTCGCCCGCCGCCTCGACCGGCACGTAGCCGAACGCGATCGCCTTGCCGACCGTGTGTCCCCAGCCCGCCGATGACGTGACGCCGACGACCTTGCCGGCGCGCACGATCGACTCGCCGCCGTATATCTGTACGGGTGCATCGACCGTCAGGACGATCAGCTTGCGCTTCGGGCCTTCGGCCTTGGCCTTTTCGAGGGCGGCACGACCGACGAAGTCGGACCTCTTGCCGAGCGAGACCGCAAAACCGAGGCCGGCCTCGTACGGCGTGTAGTCCGGCGTGATGTCGGCGCCCCAATAGAGATAGCGCTTCTCCAGGCGCAGCGAATCGATCGCGCGGTAGCCCGCGTCGGCCAGCCCGTGCGCTTTGCCCGCCTCGGCGAGCAGCTCATAGACGTGCTGCGCATACTCGACAGGCATGTGTAGTTCCCAGCCGAGTTCGCCCACGTAAGTGACGCGCAACGCCAGTACCGGCGCGAAGCCGATGCGGATTTCCTTCGCCGTCATGTAGGGGAAGGCCGCGTTCGACACGTCGCCGTCCGCGACGGCCGCGAGGATGTCGCGCGAGCGCGGGCCCGCGAGATTGATCGTGGCGCGCGCCGAGGTGACGTCTTGCACGGCAACCGAACCGTCCTTGGGCAGATGCCCGCGGATCCAGTGCATGTCGCGTACGCCGAAGGCGCTGCCCGTGACCATGTAGAAGCGGTTCTCGTCGAGCCGCACGAAGGTGAGGTCGGCCTCGATGCCGCCGCGCGCGTTGCACAGCTGCGTGTAGACGAGGCTGCCTGCGGGCTTGTCGAGATCGTTTGCCGCGATGCGCTGCAGGGCGGCGAACGTGCTAGGCCCAGTGAATTCGAACTTCGAGAACGAGCTCTGGTCGATCAGCACGGCGCGTTCGCGCGCAGCCTTGCATTCGCCGGCGACGTGCGCGAACCAGTTCGGCCGCGATTCGAACGAGGGCTTGTCTTCCGCCTCGATGCCGGCCGGCGCGAACCAGTTCGGCCGTTCCCAACCGAAGCGCGAGCCGTAGACCGCACGCTTGTCCTTGAGGATGCCGTAGAGCGGGCTGCGTCGGCCGCCACGGGCGCTCTCCAGTTCCTCGATCGGATAGTGGATCTGGTAGTAGCGCCAGTAGCTGTCGACGCTGCGCTCGGCCAGATACTTGGCCGACATGTGGTGTGCGCCGAAGCGGCGCACGTCGAAAGCCCAAAGGTCCATCGACGGTTCGCCCGCGACGATCCATTCGGCCATCGCCTTGCCCGCGCCGCCGGAGGCGGCGATGCCGGACGTGAATCCGCATGCCACGTAGAAATTATCGCGCTCGGGCGCGAGACCCATGATCGGCTCGCCGTCGGGCGAGATCGGGATCGGGCCATTGATGACGGTGCGGATGCCGATCTCGTTGAGGATCGGCAGGCGCTCGGCCGCCGGCAGCAGGAAAGCTTCGAGGCGGTCCTGGTTCGGCGGAAAGAGTTCACGGCCGAACTCGAACGGCACGCCCCTGGCACCAAAAGTCGGCGTTCCCTGCTCCCAGCCGCCGATCGCCAGAGCCCCCGGCTCGGGCTTCAGATAGAAGATCTTGTCCGGATCGCGTAGCGTCGGCAGGCCTTTGGGCATGTCGTTGCGCTTCTCGGTGATCAGGTACTGGTGCTCGACCGCACCGGCCGGCACGCGCACGCCGGCCATCGCGGCCACGTCCCGCGCCCAGATGCCGGCAGCATTGACGACGATCTCGCAGGTGATGTCGCCCTTGTCGGTGCGCACGCGCGTGATCCGGCGTTCCTTCGTGTCGAATCCCTTAACCAGAATGCCTTCCACGAATTTCACGCCGTTCCTGCGCGCCCCCTTGGCGTAGGCGTGCGTCAGGCTCGACGGATCGACCGAACCGTCGTTGGGCACGAAGACCGCGCCGACGACACCGTCGAGCGAAATCAGCGGGAACTTCTCCTGCGCTTCCTTGGGCGACAGCGTGTGCAGCTCGAAATCGAAGCTGCGCGCGGTCGTCGCCATGCGCTTGAGTTCGCTCCAGCGTTCCGGGGAGGAGGCGAGGCGGAGACTGCCCACCGGCTTCCACTCTACGGCCTGCTCGGTTTCTTCCTCGAGCTTGCCGTAGAGCTGCGCCGAATACTGCATCAGGCGCGTGAGGTTGCGCTTGGACCGAAGCTGGCCGACGAGGCCGGCCGCATGCCATGTCGAACCGTGCGTAAGGGCAGCTTTTTCGAGGACGACGACGTCGCGTTCGCCGAGTTTCGCCAGGTGATACGCGATGGAGCATCCGATTGCCCCGCCGCCGATGACCACGATTCGCGCGTGGCCGGGAAGATCAGCCACGCATCTCTCCGATGTACCAGTCGTCAAAGTGCGCGACGTTGCGCTCGCGCAGGGTGGAGTAGGGGCCCGGTACGTAGCCGGGCGAACTCACGCCCGCCTGCTGGTCGGTGCAGATCTTCCAGTCCTGCTTGTTTGTGATGTCCCAGATCGGTAACAGCTTTTCGAGCGTGTAGTCCTTGCCCTCGACGGCCGTGGCGTCGACCAGCCAGTAGCCGCGGACATGCGTCTCGCCGGGGCCGATGGGTGTGAGGCGCGCGGCGGCAGCGAAGTCGCAGTTCGTGTGTTGCCAGAAATTCGGGAACACGGTCGTGCGCAGCGTGCCGCTGTCCGCTTCCTTGATGTTGCCCATCAGCTTGGAGACCATCTGGCCGTCCATGCTCTGCGTGACGAATCCTTCGCGCACTGGCGTGCGGTGGCAGCGCCAGTTGACGCCCGTCATGTTCGAGCTGACGTCGCCGGTATCGAGGCCGAGAGAGGCGAAGCGAGCGTTGGCCTTCTCGATGATCGCTTCCATGCCGGGCATCAGCGTGGGATCGACGATCGCCATGTCGCGCTGCACGTCATAGGCGGCGGTGTTGTATTCCTTGTGATTCGCGGGGCAGTGGTAGCACTCGCGATTGTTCTGGAAGACGACCTTCCAGTTCGCTTTGACCACGTAGTCGATCTGGTGCGCGATCTTCGCCCGTTCGATGGCGTGCGGCTTGATCTTGCGGCGGATCGTGTCAGCCGCTTCCTTGAAGTCCGGCGGATTGTCGGCGAGCGAGAAGAACAGCAGCCCGCCCGCGTCGATCAGGTGCACGGGCCGCAGGCCCAACTCCGAACGGTCGACGCCGAATTCCTTCTTCGTATCGAGCATCAGGCTGCCGTCGAGCCTGTAGGTCCACTTGTGGTAGGGGCACGCGAGCACGCTGGAATGGCCGTGCTCGGTAAGGCACACCTTCGAGCCGCGGTGGCGGCAGACATTGTGGAACGCGCGGATGGCGTCGTCCTGTCCGCGTACGACGACGATCTCGGCGCCGGCGACGGTATAGGTCAGATAGTCTCCGGGTTTGGCGACTTCGAAGGAATAGCCGACGAACAGCCAGTGGCGGTGATGGATGCGCGCGACGTCGGCCGCGAACAGGGCCTCGTCGACGTAGAACTCGCGCGCCAGCGATCGGCCGGACACGTGCTTTGCCACTGCATTTGCGGCCGCTGGAGCCAATCCACTCCGCGTTTCACGCCCCGCTCCGTCCATCTCGACCCCCTTGGAAATGTTGCAGTTACGTTACCACAGGGTGGCGCGCGCGCAACATGCGGGGGGTCAGCCAACCACAAAAAACAGGTTGCCGCCGAGCGCGCGGATCCGTCCGGCGGGTATCGCGTGAATTGGCACGTCGTGCAATGGCGCAAGCACGCCGCCGACGATCGAGATGTCGTAGTGGCCGGGCCGGACTCGCGGATGTGCCCGCAGCAGGACACCGAACCGCGATCGACCCCGGCCAGGTTCGGCGAATATTCGGCCGCCCAGATAGAGGACTGCGAGAAGCCGTACCGAATGGCGCCGCCCTTCGGTGCCGGCGAGCCTGCCGACGAGGCCACTCGTCTGCGCGAACTCGAAAACCGACGGCACCGGGCCGTCGGGAATCCAGGCGGCAGGGCGCGCCGCATCGAGCCCGCGCCCGTCGACGACGACGGGATGGCGAAAGCGCAAGGTCATGCCGGGCGGGGCGGAAGCCGGAAAAACACACCGGAACGTACATAAAATTAAATAACTAAATCAACTTTAAATACGTACGGGAAAATTGCCAGCGATCATGCCAGCGAAGCGGCAAGCTTGAGGTTTCCGAGCACGCGGATGGCCAACTGCGATCCCACATAGAGAAGGAATGCGTCGGCCATCGCCTTGGCGTAAGCGGGATCGACCGACACGTCGAGGCGTGCAAGGCCGCTCAGCAGGCGTGAGACGCGCCCTTCGCGAGGCTCGATGATCACCGACAATGTGGGAATATCCTGCACCGGCGGGCTGCCTGGCGGCTCGCGATGCACCGCGTGCTGCCAGGCCGGTCGCGACTTGATCCAGACCTCGGTGATGCGCGTACGTGCGGCGCCGTAGATGCCGCTCCAGTAGAACGCCTTGCGCTCGGCATCGGGGAGTTGGCTTTCGAGGGCGCGTGGCAGCCAAGCGTCGTACAGCAGCGTCGCGACGAGATAGCGACGCTCCTTCAGATCACCTGGCTCGGCATAGGCACCCGGGAACATGTTTACCACCAATACAAAATGTAATTAATTAAAATACAAGATAAATGGCAAGTCAATAACGATCCACGGCATTGCTACCGGTCGACTATCTAGTGGGTATCGGGACGGAACCGGGCCGGATTGAGCAGTACCGGGCAGGCGACGACACGGACGATTTCCGGGTCATAAAGCGCCCGGAGCCGCGCATGCGGGACCGAGTAACCTTCGTGAAGCACGGCCTCGACTTCCCAGGCGTAGCGCTCCTGGCTGACGAAACGCTGCCCCGGCCGGACGGTCTGGATTGCGGCTTCCATTGCCCGAATCTACGCCATGTCAGCGGCTTAAGCCAAGTGCTGGGCCGTGCTGTGGCGCGTTCCGCGCCGTCCCCTTACTATGCCGGGATGGTCCGGTTTTTCGCCAGCATCGCCCTTCTTGTCCTGTTCGCGGCCGGCGCCCTGGCGCAGGAACCCGCACGCACGGATGAACGGCATTTGCGGCGGAAGTTCGATCCGGTCGGGTCCGCCCCGATCCACCCGATCCCGCTCCCCGATCCGGTGCGCGAGCGGCCGGTCTATATGCGAACCGCCAAGCCACTTTCGGAGATCGCCGAGTTCGATGCCAAGGCATCGGCAGCTTGCCGTGTCCACGATTTCGGACAGTTCGAGCAACATCGTGGCCGCGCCGTCGTCGCCGGCCGGACATACGGTGCAGCAGCGTCGGGCAGCGACTTGCTGGCGGATCACCCGCGCGTGGCGAAGCCGTCGGCCGTCTATATCTTCGAAAATCAGGGGATGACCGCTTGCCGCGCGTGGCGCGTGAAGCCGGCGGCCTTGCGTGCCGCGAACTAGGCTTCGGTTGCCGGAGTTGGCGGTTTGGGCTTCAACTCGCCGAAGATCTTCGTGACAATGTCTTCGAGGCTCTTCTTTTCCTCATCCTTCAGTGTCACGCCCTCGTCGATGTAGTCGACGTTGGTCGAGATCTGCCGGATTGCCGCGGCGATGTAGATGTCCATGATTTCGCGGATGGCGTGGAACGCCTTGCAGTTCACGGAGTCCATCCTGGTATCGAAGATGCCCGCGATGACGCTGATGCGGTTCAGCGTATTCTGCAATTCGAGCTTGCGCTTTTCGTCCATCGATCCAGCCATATAATGTATTTAGGCGTGCGCGGGCCAACTCGCAACATATAACCGCTGCACATCAATCGGCTTGCGGCTCTCCGGTGCGCATCGCGCGCACCGCCATGGCGTGGCACGCCATAGAGACGAGACAGCAAAAAAGCATCATGAACGCGAGCGGGCGCATCGTGTCGTCCTGAAGGTGCCCCATCAGCACCGTCGCAAGCGCCCCGAACGACATCTGGACGCATCCCAGCAGGCCGGACGCCGAGCCCGCAAGCCGCGGGTTCACGCTGACGGCGCCCGCAATCAGATTCGGCTGCGCGAGCCCATTGGCGAACGCATTGACGAACATCGGGATGAAAAGCGCCCAGATCTGGACCTCCTGGAAGTTCGCCCACATGAACCAGAAAACCATTCCGGGGAACGTCAGCCAGTTCCCGATCCGCGCCATCCGGTCGAGCCCTAGGCGCTGGGACCAGCGGCCCGCGATGAAATTGCCCAGGAGATAGCCGAGCGCGCAGCCGACGAACCAGAACCCGTATTCCGACGGCGGACGGTTCAGCACGCTGATCGTCAGATACGGTGCCGCGACGAGGAAACAGAAGAACGAAACGGTGTTGAACGTCATCGCCAGCGTGTAGCCCAGATAAGCCGGGCTGCGTGCGAGCGACGTCCAGCCGCGCACGAGATGGCCCACATCGACGGCAGCGAGCCGGTAGTGGTTTGTTTCCGGGCAGCGCAAGGCCGCGGCACCGGCAACGCCGGCCACGAAGAGCAGGATGACGACAAAGCTTGCCTGCCAGCCGAAATGCTCGTCGAGCAGCCCGCCGATCGACGGGGCCACCATCGGCATCAGCGACATTCCCATCGTCACATAGGCGAGCGCGCTTGCCGCCGTGTCGCGCGTATTGACGTCGCGCACGATCGCGCGCGCGAGCACCATCCCGGCACATGCGCCGAACGCCTGCACGAAGCGGCCAACGAGCAGCGCCTCCATGGTCGGGGCAAAGAGGCAGGCGAGGCTGCCCGCAACTCCGAGAGACAGTCCGATCAGCAGCACCGGGCGTCGCCCGTAGCGGTCTGAGAACGGCCCGTAGACGAGTTGGCCCGCCGCGACCCCGACCAGGAACAGTGTGAACGCCAGCTGGGCCGTGCCGTAGCTCGCCCCGAACGTGTCCGCCAGCCGTGGCAGCGACGGAATGAAGACGTTCAGCGCGAAGGGGCCGCAGCTGCTGATTCCGACGAGCAGCCAGAGGGGCGGGCGCGCAAGCTGGGGTGGCGTTTCAGACACGATCGGCCCAATCTAGCTGGGTGGCGCAGCCATTGCACGGCCTTGCACGCCTATTGCAAGCGGGTCCGGTACTCTTGCAACGCATGGCGATCCGGCGCACCTTGCGCCGAATTCTTCCTCATTTTGCGACAGTCGGCACGCCCATGACCCTCCACGTGGCTCTGCATCACCGGACGGCCTACAAGTACGACCGTCTGATCAATCTCGGGCCCCAGGTCGTCCGGCTTCGTCCGGCGCCGCATTCGCGGACCCCGGTCCTGTCCTATTCCCTCAAGATCGAGCCGAATCCCCATTTCCTGAACTGGCAGCAGGACCCGCAGGGGAACTGGCTCGCCCGGCTCGTGTTCCCGGAGCGGACCGATCATTTCACGGTCGATGTCGATCTCGTCGCCGACATGGCGATCGTCAATCCGTTCGACTTCTTCCTAGAGCCCTACGCCGAGAAGTTCCCGTTCAAGTACGAGGATGGTCTTCTCGAGGACCTTGCCCCGTTCATGAAGCCCGAGAAGGCCGGTCCGATGCTGGCCAAGTGGCTGGTGGACGTCCCCCGCGAGGCGGAACGCACGATCGACTTTCTCGTCGGACTCAATCAGCGTCTGCAGAAGGACATCGGCTACATCATCCGCCTCGAACCCGGCGTGCAGACCTGCGAACAGACGCTGTCGCTCGCCAAGGGCTCATGCCGCGATTCGGGCTGGCTGTTTGTCCAGATCCTGCGCCATCTCGGCTTTGCCGCGCGGTTCGTCTCGGGCTACCTGATCCAGCTCGTCGCCGACCAGAAGGCGCTCGACGGTCCGTCGGGAACCGAAATCGACTTCACCGATCTGCATGCCTGGACCGAAGTGTATCTGCCTGGTGCCGGCTGGATCGGGTTCGATCCGACATCGGGACTGATGACGGGTGAAGGCCATATCCCGCTTGCCGCCACGCCCGCGCCTTCCTCGGCGGCTCCGGTCGAGGGCCTGATCGAAAAATGCGAGGTCTCGTTCGTCCACGAGATGAAGGTGACGCGCATCGCCGAAAGCGCACGCGTCACCAAGCCCTATACGGAAGAATCGTGGGCGCGTATCGAGGCGCTCGGCCACACGGTCGACGCCCATCTCGAAAGGGGCGACGTGCGCCTGACAATGGGCGGCGAACCCACGTTCGTGTCGATTGACGACATGGATGGGCCCGAATGGAACACCGCCGCCCTCGGGCCGACCAAGCGCCGGCTCGCCGGAACGTTGCTGAAGCGCCTGCAGAAGCTGTGGTCGCCAGGTGCCCTGCTGCATTACGGCCAAGGCAAGTGGTATCCGGGCGAACAGTTGCCGCGCTGGGCGCTAGGCTGCTTTTGGCGCAAGGACGGCGAGCCGATCTGGCGCGATCCGGCTCTCATCGCTGACGACACGCTCAAGTCCAACGTCAACTATGAGCATGCCGAACGTTTCGCGCAGCGCCTGTGTGAACGGCTCGGCATTCCCGACCAGTTCGCGCAGCGTGCCTACGAGGATTCCTGGTACTACCTCTGGCGCGAACAGCGGTTGCCGGTGAACGTCGATCCGTTGAAATCGAACCTCAAGGACGCCGAAGAGCGCGCGCGGCTTGCACGCATCTTCGAGAAGGGTCTCGACGAGCCGGTCGGCGTGGCCTTGCCCATCCAGCGCGGCTGGCAGGGTGGCGCTCGCAAATGGTCCAGCGGCTTCTGGTTCGTACGCCCGCAACACATGTTCCTCATCCCGGGCGATTCGCCGATGGGCTATCGCCTGCCGCTCGACAGCGTGCCGTGGGTGGCGCCGGCCGACTATCCCTATCATTGGGAGCGCGACCCGTTTGAGCAGCTTCCGCTGTTGCCGGCGCGCGATCGGCGCGAGCGGTCGTTGGCGGTATCGGGCAACACGCCGCGCACGGGCTTCGCCCATCAGGGTGGCCTTGCGACGGGTCCCGACGGCCGTTCGGCCGCCGACCGCAAGCTCGTCGAGGAAATGCGCCGACGCGAGCGCAATTCGATCAAGCCGCAGAGTTCGGCTTCGTGGGTCGTGCGCACGGCGATGTGCATTGAGCCGCGCGACGGCCAATTGCACATTTTCATGCCGCCGATCCCGGTGATCGAGGATTATCTCGAACTGATCGGCCATATCGAGGATACCGCTGCCGATCTCGGCCAGCCGGTGCTGATCGAAGGCTACGCGCCACCTTCGGATCCGCGGATCGAGAATTTCTCGGTGACGCCGGATCCCGGCGTGATCGAGGTCAACGTCCATCCTGCGTCCTCGTGGAAGGACATCGTCGCGCGGACGACCGCACTCTACGAGGAGGCGCGCCAGACGCGCCTCGGTTCCGAGAAGTTCATGGTCGATGGCCGGCATGTCGGCACCGGCGGCGGCAACCATTTCGTGCTTGGCGGTTCGACGCCGGCGGAATCGCCGTGGCTGCGCCGGCCCGACCTGCTTGGTTCGATGCTGCGCTTCTGGAACAACCATCCGAGTCTTTCGTATCTCTTCTCGGGCCTGTTCATCGGACCGACCTCGCAGCACCCGCGCGTCGACGAGGCGCGCGAGGATCAGGTGCACGAGCTGGATCTCGCGCTCTCCCAACTGCCGGCAAAGGACACGGCCGGGGTTGCCCCGTGGGTCGTCGACCGCGTGCTGCGCAACATCCTGGTCGACCTTACCGGCAACACGCACCGCACCGAGTTCTGCATCGACAAGCTCTATTCGCCCGATCATTCGGGCGGACGGCGCGGTCTTGTCGAATTGCGCGCGTTCGAGATGCCTCCGCATGCACGCATGAGCCTTGTCCAGCAGCTCCTGTTGCGCAGTCTTGTCTCGCATTTCTGGGAGGAGCCCTATACGCACCGCCTCGTGCGCTGGGGCAATCGCATCCACGACCGCTTCATGCTGCCGCATTTCGTGCGCGAGGACTTGACCGACGTGCTCGAGCTGCTGCGCGATGCAGGATACGGATTCGAGGATTCGTGGTTCGACCCGCACTACGAGTTCCGTTTCCCCAAGCTCGGTTCCGTCGCCTATCGCGGCGTGGATATCGAGTTGCGCCATGCGCTCGAGCCGTGGCACGTGCTGGGCGAGGAGGCGGGTGCCGGCGGAACCGTGCGCTACGTCGACAGTTCGCTCGAACGCCTGCAGGTGCGCGTGCGCAACCTCGTCGATTCGCGCCACACGGTGGTCTGCAACGGTGTTGCCGTGCCACTGCACCCGACCGGAGTCGCGGGCGAGTACGTGGCCGGCGTGCGCTTCCGGGCATGGGATCCGTCGTCCGCGCTCCATCCCACGGTCGGCGTCAATGCGCCGCTGGTGTTCGATCTGGTGGATGGCTGGACCGGCCGGTCGGTCGGCGGCTGCACCTATCACGTCGCGCATCCGGGTGGGCGCAACTACGACAAGTTCCCGGTCAACGCCAACGAAGCCGAGGCGCGTCGGCGCGCCCGGTTCTTCGATATCGGCCATACGCCGGGTCGTATGGCACCGCGTACGCCCGCGACCAACCCCGATTTTCCGCTGACCCTTGACCTGCGCCGTGGCTAGCCCACAATCTTCGCGATTGCCCTGACCAGCCCGAGGAGTCGATGGAGGAAGCGCGCCTGACCGCCGCCGCCGGTATTGCACCGGCGGCCGACAAGCCGCCGCCCTTCGACGAGATGGTCACGGGTGCGGGGCAGATCCGCCCGCATTGGCAGCCGCTGATGGGTGCGCTGCGAACGCTACCGCAGGGCGCGCTTGCCGAGCGCATGGATCGGGCACGCCGCCAGTATGACGAGAACGGCGTAACCTACAACGTCTTCGCCGAAACGCGCGGACCCCAGCGCCCATGGCAGTTCGACCTGCTGCCGATGCCGGTCCCGGCCGAGGAATGGGCCGAGATCGAGAAGGCGCTGGTCCAGCGTGCGACGCTCCTCGATCGCATCGTCGCGGATCTCTACGGCCCGCAGAGCCTCATCCGCGACCGACTGCTGCCGCCGGCGCTCGTCCACACGAACCCGGCCTTCCTGCGTCCATGCCACGGTATCACCCCGGCCAACGGCGCGCCGCATCTGCATTTCTACGCGGCTGACATCGCGCGCGGCATCGACGGGAACTGGCGCGTCGTGGCCGACCGCGTCAATGCGCCTTCGGGTGCCGGCTACGCGCTGGAGAACCGCAACGTGCTGATGCGCACGCTGCCTGAACTGTTCCAGGCATCCACAGTGCGTCGCCTCGGGCCATTCTTCGATCTTTGGCAGACCGCACTCGCCCAGCTTGCGCCGCGCCATCGCGAGAACCCGCGCATCGTGCTGCTTACGCCGGGCCCCTACAGCGAGACCTACTTCGAGCATGTCTATCTCGCCCGCCAACTCGGGTTGACGCTGGCCGAAGGTGCCGATCTCACGGTGCGCGATGCCAAGGTCTTCCTGAAGACGCTGGGCGGCCTCCAGCAGGTCGACGTAATTCTGCGTCGGCTCGACGACGATTATTGCGATCCGGTGGAACTGCGGACGGAATCCGCGATCGGTGTGGCGGGCCTCGTCGACGCCGTGCGCGCGGGCAGCGTGACGCTCGCCAACGCGCTGGGTGCTGGAGTGGTCGAAACGCCGGCGATCCTGCCGTTCCTGCCGGGGCTCGCGCAGCGGCTGCTGGGCGAAGATCTCGGCATGACATCGATCGAGACCTGGTGGCTTGGCCAGCGCGCCGTCTTCGACCAGGTCGTCGAACGCATCGAGGACTATGTCTTCCGTCCGTGCTTCTCCGGCGACGGGTTCGAGCCTGCGGTCGTCGGTGCCGGCGTCGAGCCGTCGCGCCGCAAGGCGTTCATCGAGCGGCTGCGCGCCAGTCCACACCGCTACGTGGCGCAGGTGCCGATGCCGAAATCCGCGATGCCGGTCTGGTCGCCGACCGGGCTCGTTCCGCGTCCGTTGACGGTCCGCTGCTTCCTCGTCCGGCACGAAGGAACTTACGTGCCGATGCCCGGCGGCATGACGCGCGTGTCGGCCGACGATACCGGACTCGACGTATCGATGCAGCGCGGCGGCGCGGCCAAGGATACGTGGGTGATCGAGCGCGAGCATGCGCCCGTCGTCGTGGGCACGCGTGCCACTTCGGCGGCCCGCGAACCGCTGCGCCGCTCGGCCGGCGAACTGCAGAGCCGCGTCGCCGACAATCTCTTCTGGCTTGGTCGCTATGCCGAGCGGCTCGACAATGCAGCGCGCCTGATGCGCGCGAGCCTGATGCGCGTCCCCGCCGGCGGGGTCTCGGCGCGCGAAATGGCGGAGTTCCAGGCGCTCGCGCGCATGCTGGGCGACCGGGGGCTCGTCGAGCGCACGATGGGCGGATTGCCCGACGGCCGGTCGATGATCGAGGCACTGGGGCATGCCTGCGGCGCCGATCAGGGCCTGTCCCACCTGTTCCAGGCGATCCAGCGCATCGCGCCTACCGTGCGCGACCGGCTGTCGGCCGACATGTGGAATGTCGTGAACGACCTGTTGCGCGACGCGCGCCTGCGGCTGGAAGGCCAGCCCGGTGACGCGGATCGGCTGCTCGAAGGCATGGATCATACGATCGGCGTATGTGCCGCGTTTCACGGGATGGCGTCGGAGAACATGACGCGTGGTTCGGGCTGGCGCTTCCTCGATCTCGGGCGGCGCATCGAACGCGCTTCGCATGGCACCTCGGTCGTGCGCGACATCTTCGCCGCCTCGGGTCACGGGTCGGAGCCTTGGCTGCGCCTGCTGCTCGAACTGTGCGACAGCTCGATCACCTATCGCACGCGCTATATGGCCGCCGTGCAGCCCGCGCTGGTTCTCGACCTGCTGCTGTGCGACGACACGAACCCGCGCTCGGTTGCTTTCCAGCTGCAGCTGATCGCCGAACATCTTGACAAGCTCGTGCGGCGCGACGCGCGGCCGCTGTCGCAGCCCGAGCAGAAGATCGCGCGTGCCGCCCTCACGGCAGTCGAGCTGTTCGACGTCGAGCGCGTCGGCTCGACGATCGACCGGGATGCGATGACGCTGCTCGACGATCTGCTCGGCGGCACGCTGGGCCGGCTGTCCGATCTTTCCGAGGCGATCACGCGCGCCTACTTCAGCCATGTCGAGACCGTCCAGTCGATCGGCTACGAGATCGCGCCGGCCGTCGAGGATGGCGCATGATCTACGACGTGATCCATCGTACGACCTACCGCTACGCCGAGCCGGTCGATCTCTCCTACCACGTGATGCGGCTCACGCCGCGTTCGCTTCCCCATCAGCGCGTGCTCCGCTCCACCGTGATCGCCACACCGGCTCCGGTGCGGGTCTACGACACGACCGACTATTTCGGCAACGTAGCAACCTACATGTCCCTTGAGGAGCCGCACGCCGAGCTCGTCGTCGATGCGCGCTGCGCCGTGGACGTGCAGTTCCCGCCGCCGCCACCCGCCGAATTGACTCCGCCGTGGGAGACTGTGCGCGACGGACTCGACGGCGGCGGGCTCCCGGTCGAGACGACGGCGGTGGAGTTCATGCGGGAATCGCCACTCATCGCCTATGACGACGCGGTGCGCGAGTTCGCGGCACCTTCTTTCGCACGCGGTCGCCCGGTGCTGGCGTGCTTCGCCGACCTCAACCGGCGCATCAAGACGGAATTCGTCTTCGATCCACGTGCAACCGGCGTTGCCACCGCCGTGCGCGAGGTCATGCAGATTCGCCGCGGCGTGTGCCAGGATTTCGCGCACGTGATGATCGGCGCGATCCGCTCGATGGGCCTCGCGGCCCGCTACGTCTCCGGCTATATCCGCACGCATGCGCCGGCCGGGCAGACACGGCGGATCGGCAGCGACGCGAGTCACGCCTGGGTCGGCGCCTTCGTGCCCGGCATCGGCTGGATAGATTTCGATCCGACCAACGATCTGATCGTCAACGACGAGCATGTCGTGCTCGGCTGGGGGCGCGATTATGGCGATATCGCGCCGATCAGGGGCGTCATCCTCGGCGGCGGCGCGCACCGGCTCGACGTGTCGGTCGATCTGCGCCCGCTGGACGTCTCATATGCGTCGGAACAGGACGGATAGATTGTTGGCCGGCATTTCGACGATGCCGGGGGTCGCGAAGCCGGCCGCGGTGGCCTCGGCCGATACATCCGCGAGGTCGCGCACGCCCCATTCGGGATTCCGGGCGCGCAGGCTTTCGTCGAAGGCGGCATTGGACGGGGCGGTATGCCGTCCGTTCCGCTTGTACGGTCCGTAAAGATAGAGAAGCCCGCCCGCCGCCAGCGTGCGCGCGGCGCCACGTAGCAGGCCAAGGCATGCGGCCCACGGCGCGATGTGGATCATGTTGATGCACACGACGGCGGCGGCCGCGGTAAGCGGCCACGGGTCGGCAACCGCATCCAGATCGACCGGCGAGCGGATATTGGGACCGCCTTCGGCCGCGATCCAATCCGCAATCGTCGCGCGATTGGCGGGATCGGGATCGCTGGGCTGCCAGACGACGCCGGGGAAGGTGGCGGCGAACGCGACAGCGTGCTCGCCAGTACCCGAGGCGATCTCCAGCACCGTCCCGGACGAAGGCAGGTGCGCGCCTAGAACTTCGAGAATCGGCGCCCGGTTGCGCTGGGCGGCCGGGGCGGAGCGGCGTGCGCCGGTCATCCGGCCATCAGCTTTCGCGAGGTGCGGGCAAAGTCGCTTGCGGCCTGCTCTTGGTGCCGATGATGGCCTTCGCGCACGACCCAGTCGCCGCCGATGACGACATCACGCACCGGATTGGCGTTGCCGCAGAAGAGCCACGCATCGACCAGGGTATCGGGCGCGCGGCCGACGAGGGCAGGGTGCTCTTCGTCGAGCACGACGAAATCGGCGCGCCAGCCAGGCGTCAGCTCGCCCGTGCGCCGACCGGAAGCCTGTGCCCCGCCAGCGCGCGCGCTCTCGAACAGGAAACTGCCGGTCGAGGCGCCCTCGCGCGTCTGGGCGATGTTGCGTGCCTGATGAACGAGACGCTGGCCGTATTCGAGCCAGCGCAGTTCCTCGACCGGGCTGGTCGACACGTTCGAGTCCGTGCCGACGCCGAACACGCCACCGGCGGCGAGGAACGGGCCTAGCGCAAACAGACCGTCGCCGAGATTGGCCTCCGTCGTCGGGCAGATGCCCGCGACCGCGCGACGCTTGGCCATGCCGGCGATCTCGGCAGGCGTGGCGTGCGTCGCGTGAACCAGGCACCAGTTCTCGTCGACGGACGCATTGGAAAGCAGCCAATCGATCGGCGTCGTACCCGACCATGTACGGCAGTCGGCCACTTCCTTGGGCTGCTCGGCAATGTGGATGTGGATGGGGGCCGACGGGTCGAGCTTGCGCAGCATGCCGATCGCCGCGTTCAGGGCTGGCGGTGTGACCGCACGCAACGAATGGGGCGCGATGCCGACGCGGACCTGCGGGTCGCGGTGATGGCGGCGCACCAGCCGCTCGACGATGTCGGCATAGGCCGCATCGTCGAGCACGAAGCGCTTCTGCCCGTCATTGGGCGCGGTACCGCCGAAGCCGCTCGCCTGATAGAGCACGGGCAGCAGGGTGAGGCCGATTCCCGCCGCCGCCGCCGCCGCGACGATGCGGTCGGCAAGCTCGGTCGGCGTCTCGTAGCGTTCGCCGTCGAAATCGTTGTGGACGTAGTGGAATTCACACACGCTCGTGAAGCCGTGCCGGACGAGTTCGACATAGAGCTGTGTCGCCACCGCTTCGATGTCGCGCGGCGCCAGGCGCCGGATGAAGCTGTACATGATGTCCCGCCAGCTCCAGAAACTGTCGCCCTTCGGGCCCGCCCGTTCGCCGAGTCCCGCCATCGCGCGCTGGAAGGCGTGGCTGTGCAGGTCGGCAAGGCCCGGCAAGACCGGACCGGGCAGGCGTTCGACCATTCGGGCCGTAGCCCCGGTACGAACGGCGGAGATATCGCCGCGTGCGTCGACATCGAAAAGCACGTCATCGGCCCAACCGGTCGGCAGCAATGCGCGGGGGGCAAAAAAGCTTGGCATGGGGCTGGCATCCTCGAGCGAAGGGCATATTCTTGAAGCGGATGCCGCTGGAAAGGAAGCCTCTTGAAACCGATCTTCGAGTTCAGCCCAGGAAGCACACCGCTTCTGATCAGCGTGCCGCACGCCGGAACCCACGTTCCCGATGCGATCGCCGCACGCCTGACGCCCGCAGCGCTGGCCATGCCCGACACCGACTGGCATGTGGAAAAGCTTTATGCCTTCGCGGCCGAGCTCGGCGCGGGCCTGCTCGTCGCCACTCATTCGCGCTACGCGGTCGATCTCAACCGCGATCCGTCCGGAACGCCGCTCTATCCGGGGCGCGACAACACGGAACTGGTGCCGCTCGGTACTTTCTCCAGTCAGCCCGTCTACAAGAAGGGTCAGATGCCGGACAAGGCCGAGGAAGCCGAGCGCGTCGAGCGTTACTGGCGGCCTTACCACGTGATGCTCGCTGCCCAGCTGGACGCGCTCGTCGCGCGCCACGGCATTGCCGTGCTGTGGGACGGCCATTCGATTCCGGCCGAAGTGCCGCGCCTTTTCGAAGGACGTTTGCAGGATCTCAATCTCGGATCGGCAGGCGGAACATCGGCCGATCCGGATCTCACGGCCTGCGCGCGCGCGGCGCTCGACGGTCCGGGCATGAGCCTGATCGTCGACGGGCGCTTCAAGGGCGGCTACATCACGCGCCTTTACGGCAGGCCCCATGCGAAAATCCACGCACTTCAGCTTGAGAAGGCGATGGCAGCCTATATGGACGAAGCGCCACCCTATCCGTGGAATCCGGAGCGCGCTGCCCCGATGATCGCGCGCCTGCGCCGCACGATGGGCGCGGTGACGGCCTGGGCGGCCTCGCGCGCGAAGGGCTAGTCGCTTCAGACGCGCAGGGTGCGCGACGGCGGCAGCGTGACCGTGACCGTGGTTCCATGATCGAGAATGCTCTCGATCGCCAGACTGCCGCCGTGCAACTCGACGAGCTTGCGCGACAGCGGCAGCCCGAGCCCAGTACCTTCGAAGCGGCGTGAAAGCGCGTTGTCGACCTGCGAGAACGGCTCAAGGGCACGCGGAATGTCTTCCGGCCGCATGCCGATGCCGGTATCGCGCACAATCAAGCGCGCCCCGCCGTCGGGCGCCAGGTCCGCTTCCACCACCACGCGTCCGCCGGGTGGCGTGAATTTCACCGCGTTGGCGAGAAGATTGATCAGAACCTGCTTCAGGCGCCGCGCATCGGCGTCGATCTTCGGCAGGCCGGGGGTAATGCGGGTCTCGACGCGGATCTGGCCCGAGTGCGCGCGCGGATCGATCAGCCGCACGCTCGCGACCGCGATCTCGCCGAGATCGACGGGCTGCTCATCGAGCTCGGCATTCCCGGATTCTGCCTTGGCGATGTCCAGGATGTCACCGATCACGTTGAGCAGGTGCGTACCGCTCGCGTGGATGTCGCGTGCATAGTCGATATAGCGCTTCTCGCCGACCGTGCCGAACATTTCGCGATAGATGATCTCCGAAAAGCCGATGACGGCGTTGAGTGGTGTACGCAGCTCGTGGCTCATGTGCGCAAGGAAATCCGATTTCGAGCGGTTGGCTGTCTCGGCGGCTTCCTTGGCCTCGCGCAGCGCGTCCTCGAAGCGTCGGCGCTCGGTCAGGTCCATGAACAGCGTCACCCAGCCGCCGTCGCGCATCAGCGTGCGGCGTGAATGGATGTAGCGGCCGTTTGGTCGCCAGCCTTCCGACGTGGCGCCTTGCGTGCGGTTGATCTCGAGACGGCGCGCGCTTTCGGCGGCGATGTCGTCGACCTTTCCGAAATCACCACGCCGCAGCTGGAATTCGATCGATTCCGTGTACGGCACGCCGACATGGAGCATCTCGGGCGGGATGCCCACCATTCCGACGGCCTGGTCGTTCCAGGCAATCAGGCGCGCGTCCCTGTCATAGACGAGAATTCCCTCATCGATGCTTTCGAATATGCGCGTGAGGATCTGCGACTGCTGCTCGATCTCGAACTGGCGCTGGCGGACCTGGGTCACGTCCGTGCCGATCAGTGCGATTCCGCCTTCGGGCGTGCGCTGCTCGAGGATCTGCAGGATGCGTCCGGTCGTATAGCGGATTTCGATCGCGTCGCCCGGCGACTGGTGGCGGGCCATGCGCCAGCGCCGCCAGTCGGCGGCCGACACGCCTTCGGTATCCACGAGGCCGGCTTCGAGAAGCCCATCGATGATCTGTCCGAATGTCGCGGCGGGCCGGACTTCGGCGGTCCGGCTCGCGGCCTTGGCGAAGGCACGGTTGTGGAAGGTCAGTACGTCGTTGGAATCGAAAATCGCGACTGTCGCGCCCAATCCATCGAGCGCGAGATAGAGCTGCCGTTCGGCGGCGCGCGCGCGTTCGACAGCGGCGATCTCACCGGTTATTTCGGTTGCCGTGCCGCGATAGCCGCAGAAGCGGCCATTCGCGTCGATGATGGGTCGACCGGAGAACGAGATCGTCCGGACCTGCCTGCCCTCGGTCGTCTTGCGAACACGGAAATCACGGAAGGGCATGCGCGCTTCCATCAGCGCCACCTGGGCAGCCGCTTCGGAATCATCGACCGAATGCCCCGGCAATTCCCACAGGTGCCGGCCGATATCCTGCACCGTTTCCATGGTTGTCCGAGCCACGAACGGCCTGGAAAAATAGGTGAAACGCAGGTCGGCATCCTGCTCCCACAGCCAATCCGATGTCGTTGCCGCGAAGTCGATCAACTGTTCACGCGCGAGTTCGAGCTCACGCGACTTTTCGGCGAGCTCGGACTCGCGCTGGATCGGGTCGGTAATTATGCGGGCCGTACCTCGATAGCCGGCAAACGTGCCGGTCCTGTCGTAGATCGGCCGGCCGGAAGCCGAGAACCAGACGCGCCTGCCGTCGGGAAACTGGCGGCTGATCACGAGATCGCGGAACGTGCGCCTCTCGTTCACGTCGGCAAGATGCCGTGCCCAGACAACCGGATCCGTGCCATCCGGGCACACATCCAGTCGCCGTTGCCCGATATACTCCGCTTCGACGAAGCCGGCGGCGCTGAAACCCGGCGAGAACCGAGTGAACCGCAAATCGGCATCCCGCTCCCAGAACCAATCGGCATTGGCTTCTGCATAGTCGCGAAGCCGCGCTTCACTCTCGGCAAGTGTCGCATTGCGCCGGCGCATGCCTGCCCAAACCGCGACAATGCCGATCGCGAGACCGACGCTCATCCAGCCGAGAGGTTCGAGCGTCATGCGGTCGCCGTCCTTCCGCCTAGTACCGGACGAGGCTCTCGAACGGAATGGGCAGACGCTTGCGGCCTTCGAGGAAAGTCAGTTCGATGATGCACGCTGCCGCGCGCACGTCCGCACCTGCTTTCTGCAGGAGCGAGATCGCCGCATTGAGCGTACCGCCGGTGGCGAGAACGTCGTCGAGCACGACCACCCTTGTTCCCGGCTTCACCGCCTCATCCTGGATCTCGATCGTATCCTCGCCATATTCGAGCGCATAGGTGTGCGGGATCGTCTTGCCGGGCAGCTTGCCGCGCTTGCGTACCATCATGAATCCGCAACCCATGTGCAGGGCGAGGGGGGCCGTGACCAGGAAACCGCGGCTTTCGATACCGGCCAGAAGCGTGGGCTTGTGCGGGGCGACGACGGCCGCGAGGCGTTCGATTGCGGCCTTCCAGGCGGCCGCATCGGCGAGAAGGGGCGAGATATCCCGGAAAAGAATGCCGGGTTTGGGAAAGTCGGCGACGTCACGAATGTAGTGTTTCAGGTCCATATGCCATCCTCGAGTAGGCTCCGACTTTGTTTAGGCGTCAGGCCGGTGCCCGTCCACTCGAATTTCGCTTCATTCCCGGTCGGCCGATCGCGACCGATTTTATGACGGCATGGACGGGCATTCCGAGTGCAAGCCCGAGATCCGCGACAGCAGCCCGTGTCACGCGGGCGCGAATCCGTGCTGTCCCGACCGCAATCAGGATTTCGGCGTAGGCCCCCCGCTCGGGATCGAGCGCCACAATCCGGCCAGCCAGGATGTTGCGGGCCGAAATGCCCTCCGGGTACCGCGTAGCGATCATGACGTCGCGGGCCCGGATCTGCACGCGGACGATCGCTCCGGGTTCCGCCTCCAGCCTGGGCACCGTCAGGACCCCGCCGTCAAAGGCAAGCTTGGTCAGCAAGTATTGGGCGTCGTGCGACGTGACCTGAGCATCGAGGACCGTTCCGGCCTCGAAACGACCGGCAAGCGGATCGAGATCGATCCGGGACGTGATCTCGCCGACCGAGCCGCAGGCCGCGATACGCCCGGCATCGACGAGGACGAGCGTGTCCGCAAGGCGGATCACTTCGTCGAGCGCGTGGCTGACATAGACGATCGGCAGGCGAAGGGCCCGGTGCAGCCGGTCGAGATACGGGAGCAACTCAGCTTTCCGGGTGGCGTCGAGCGAGGCGAGGGGCTCATCCATTAGCAGAAGCCGTGGCTGGGCAAGGAGCGCGCGGCCGATCGCCACACGCTGGCGTTCGCCGCCCGACAGGGTCGCGGGTCGACGGTCTGTGAGATGCGCGATGCCGAGAAGTTCGACGACTGCATCGAAGCCGATCTCTGGTGCCACATTCCGCGCTCGCCGCATGCCGTAGCGCAGGTTGTCGGCCACGCCCAGATGGGGAAACAGCCGGGCGTCCTGGAAGACATAGCCCACGCGCCGCCGCTCGGGTGGAATGTCGATGCGGGCCGCGCTGTCGAAGAGGACCGTGTCGCCGATCGCGATACGCCCGTCCGCCGGGCGTGCGAGACCGGAGATTGCACGGATGATTGAGGTTTTGCCCGCACCCGAGCGACCGAACAGCGCCACGACGCCGGCAGGTGCGGCAAGCTTCACGTCCAGCGCAAAATCCGACAGGCGCATGCGGAAGTCGAGTGTCAGCATCTAGCGGCCCAGCATGCGCTTGACGCGACGCGCGAGGAACTCGGCCAGGATCAGGCCCGCCAGCGCCAGCGCGATCGAAATGACGGCAAGACGCGCCGCTGCCGCATCGCCGCCCGGCGTCTGCGTGGCGGCATAGATCGCCAGCGGCAGCGTCTGCGTCTCGCCCGGTACGTTTGACGCGAACGTGATGACGGCCCCGAACTCGCCGAGACTGGCAGCGAACGCGATGACGGTACCAGCAAGGATTCCCGGCATCATCAGCGGCAACGAGATCGTGGCGAAGCGGTCGAGAGCGCCGGCACCCAGTGTACGCGCTGCCTCGTCGAGGCCCGGATCGAGTGCTTCGACCGAAAGGCGGATCGCGCGGACCATCAGCGGGAAGACCATCACCGCGGTCGCGAGGGCCACGCCTTCGGCCGTGAAGACGAGGCGGATTCCAAATGCGGAATGCAGCCAGCTACCAAGCGGCCCGCGCACACCGAAGGCAAGAAGCAGCAGGTAGCCGACGACGACGGGTGGCAGGACGAGCGGCAGATGGACAATCCCGTCAAGGAGCGCCTTGCCCGGAAAGTCGCGTCGCGCAAGGAACCAGGCGACAAGCGTTGCCGGCGGCAGTGCACCCGCGACGGCAACGAATGCGATACGCAGGCTGAGACCGATGGCGGCGAGTTCGGCCTCGCTGAAAAATTCCATCTGCTACTCGACCGCAAATCCGGCTTTGTGGAAAGCCGCCGTTGCGGCAGTGCCACGCATTGCGGCGAGGAAGGCGCGCGCGACGGGCCTGTCGCGTCCGGCGACGATGGCGAACGGGTAGGCGATCTGCACGTGGCTCTCTGTCGGAAATGTAGCGGCGATTGAGACGCGCGGGCTGGTGGCCGCATCGGTCGCATAGACGACGCCGAACGGCACCTCGCCCCGCTCGACCAGCACCATCGCCGCACGCACCGAATCCGCGCGTGCTAGCCGTGGGGCCACCGCCGGCCAGATATCGAGCCACGTGAACGCCTGCTGGGCGTAGCGGCCGACCGGCACATGCGCCGGATCGCCCATGGCAAGGCGGCCGTTGCCCAGCAACGTGCCGAAATCCATGCCCCGGCGCAGGTCGATCATGTGCGGCCGGTCGGCGGGCACGATCAGCACCAGCCGGTTCGACAGGAATGCCGCACGGCTGTCCTTCACCAGCAGGTTGCGTGTGGCGAGGTAGTCGGCCCATTCCTCGTCGGCCGAGGCGAAGATGTCGGCAGGCGCGCCGTTCTCGATCTGGCGGGCGAGTGTCGAGGAGGCGGCAAAGGAGAAACGAGCAGGCGTGCCGGCGGCCTGGGCCGCTGCCTGCAGCGCGTCGGTCAGCGACGCGGCGGCATAGACGAGAAGTTCCTGCGCTGCGGCGGGGCGTGCCCCGGCGAGAGCGAGAACGGCAACGAAGGCGAACAGGGCGCGACGCATGACGGTCTCCGTCGAAGCGTTATATCCAGATGGATATAACGCCATGCGCGCGCCCAGCCTGTCAATCGTGCCGGTCAGCCCGGCGCGTATTGCGCGATGCCGTTGCCGAACGACCAGTCGGGCAGGTCGTTCTCGGTCAGCGCGATCAGGACATCTTCGGGCCGGATGCCGGCATCGCGCGAAAGGTTGCGCACGATCGCGGCGTAGAGGCTGCGCTTCAGGTCGTCGCTGCGTCCGCGCCGCAGGAAAATCTGGACGGAAAGGAAGCCGGCGCTGCGCGCGATTCCCATGTAGTTCGGGTCGGCGATCAGGCCGCCGGCGGGATGGGCCGCGATCACCTGGAAGCGGTCATCGACCGGGATCTTGATCGTTTCGACGAGGGCGGCGTGCACGCCGTCACCGACCGCGCGGCGGGCGGCGGGCGCAAGCGTCTCGGGGACATCGATGCGGACGAGAGGCATGTTCATTCTCCTTGTTGGCAAGGAGAAGATGGGCTCGGCGCACGCACCTGCCAAACGAGTTTAGCTATCCACCGGCTGAGCAAATCTCAGGAAGGTGGCGCGCCCTTCTCGCCGATATCCCAATAGAGCCCGGCCATCAGCCGCAGGCCCTCGCGCGCGACCGCCGGCAGGATGTGCTCGTTGGGCGCATGTTGCGAGCAGGACGGGTACGAATGCGGAACCCACACAGTCGGCAGGCCGAGCACGTCGCTGAAGATATCGTTCGGCAGCGAGCCGCCGAGATTGGGCAGCACGGCGGGCTTGGCGTTGGTTGTGCGCTTGAGGCTGTCGACCGCGAAATTCACCCATGGATGCTCGGGATCGAGGCGCGTGGCGTGGAAGACCTCCTCACGCGAGGCGGCGAGCTTCACCATCGGGAAACCGTGCCGGTCGAGATGCCGGCGCAAGGCCGGAAGGATGTTGGCCGGATCGACGCCGACGACGAAGCGCAGCTGGCAGCGCGCCCATGCCTTTGGCGGGATCGCGTTGACCGGGTTGTCGGGATTGCCGGTACGATAGGCGAGCACCTCGAACGAACTCCAGCCGAAGACGCGTTCGGATGGCGTAAGGCCCGGTTCGCCCCATTCGGGCTCGATCTGCGGGCCGTCCGCACCGCCGTCAACTTCGCAGTCGGCGAGCGCACGGCGCACGTTGGCGGGCAGTTCCGCCGGGACCCATTCGGGCACGCGGATCTGGCCCGTGGGCCCCGCGATGCAGGCAAGGGCATGGGCAAGCTGCAGGCCGGGATTGGAGATGAGCCCGCCCCAGTTGCCCGAATGATGGCCGCCGGGACGCGCGTCGATCTCGAGATCGAAATTGAAGGCACCGCGCGAGCCGAGAAACAGCGTGGGCCGGTCGGCGCTGAGGCGCGGGCCGTCCGAGGCGATCAGCACGTCGGCCTTGAACAGCGCCTTGTTGGCTTCGCAGACCTCGCGCAGGCCCGGCGATCCGGTCTCCTCGCCCATTTCGATGAGGTACTTGGCATTGAAGCCGAGCTTTCCGCGTGCCTTCAGAACGGCGGCAAGCGCCCCGATATTGATCGAGTGCTGGCCTTTGTTGTCGGCCGTGCCACGGCCATACCAGCGCTCGCCATCCTCGACCAGCGTCCAGGGCGACAGGCCCTCGCGCCATTGCGGTTCGAGCCCGCGGATCACGTCCCCGTGGCCATAGCCAAACACGGTCGTCGCCTTCGGATCCTCGACGCGCTCGGCGATCAGGAACGGGCCCTTCGCGCGCGGATGGTGGAGGATGCGGCAGGTGAAGCCGAGCTTTTCGAGCGTGGGTACCATCTCGCCGGTCAGGTATTCGGCGAGCTCGGGGCCGCGATCGGGGTTCTGGCTCTCGGTCTTCATCGCCACGCGGCGCGAAAGGTCAGCCTTGTAGCCGCCTTCGTCGAAATAGCGCTCGGCATTGGCGATTGCGGTCTCGCGGCTCATGCGAATTCCTCTCGGGTGGCAGGTGCGTAGGCGTGGCAGGCGACGCGCGCCTCCCCGTCGGCTACCGGCCAGGGGATGGCGGAGCGGCAGACCGGTCGGGCGTAAAGGCAGCGCGGATTGAACCCGCATCCGGCCGGCGGGTCCAGCGGATTGGGGAAGGCGAGGCCGAGGCCGGTGTCGGGCAGACCCTTGCCGGGTTCGGGCGTGAGGACCGAGGCGAGCAGCGCCTGCGTATAGGGATGGCGCGGTTGCGCGAAGATCTCGGCTGTTTGTGCGAGTTCGACGACGCGGCCCAGATACATGACCGCGACGCGCGTGGCAATGTGCTCGACGACCGCGAGATTGTGGCTGATGAACACGTAGGTGAGGCCGAATTCCTGCCGCAGGTCCATCAGCAGGTTCAGGATCTGGCTCTGGACCGAAACGTCGAGGGCCGATGTAGGCTCGTCGCACACGACGATTTCGGGCCGCATGACGAGCGCGCGCGCGATTGCCACGCGCTGGCGCTGGCCACCGGAAAGCTGGCTCGGGTAGTTGTCGGCCATGCGCGCAGGCAGGCCGACGCGCTCGAGCATGTCGATGGCGCGCTTGTGCCGGTAAGCCGCGTCGCCCAGCCCGTGCACGGCGAGCGGCAGCGCCACGATCGATGCGATGCGCTTGCGCGGATTGAGCGAACCATAGGGATCCTGGAAGACGGGCTGCACGCGGGCGGCCATCTTGCGGCGGTCGAGCATGGCGATATCGACTCCGTCGAGCCGGATTTTCCCGGAGCTCGGTGGCAGCAGGCCGAGCAGCAGGCGCGCGAGCGTGGACTTTCCGCAGCCGGACTCGCCCACGATACCGAGCACCTCGCCCTTTGCAATGTCGAGATCCACGCCGTTGACCGCGTGCAGCGTGCGCGGCCGGCCGAACATTCCCTGGCGCACCTCGAAGCTGCGCTGGACTGCGTCGAGCTGCATGAGGGCGGTCATGCGGGCCCCCGCACGCAGACCCAGGCGTGCTCGCCTTCCGCCTGCACCGGCGGTTCGCCCGCGCATTCGACGGTCACATGGACGCATCGGTCGCGAAAGGCGCAACCCGTCACGGTACCGATCAGCGCCGGTACCGTTCCGGGAATGGCCCCCAGCCGGTCGCCGGGCCGGGTACGGCCGGGGATCGGGATACAGTCCATCAGCCCTTGCGTGTAGGGATGCCGGGGCGACGCGAAGACGTCGGCCGTCGTGCCTTCTTCGACGACGGCGCCGGCGTACATCACCGCCACGCGGTCGGCGATGCGCGCGACGACGCCCAGATCGTGCGTGATCAGTACCAGCGCCATGCCGAACTCGCGCTGCAGGTCCTTCAGCAGTAGCAGGATCTGCGCCTGGATCGTCACGTCGAGGGCGGTTGTGGGCTCATCGGCGACGATCAGGGCTGGCCCGCACATAAGCGCCATCGCGATCATCACGCGCTGGCGCAGGCCGCCGGAAAGCTGGTGCGGATACTGGCCAAGCCGATCGCCTGCCGAAGCGATGCCGACCTTGCCGAGAAGATAGATCGCGCGTGCGCGTGCCTCGGCGGCGGTCGCGCCCTTGTGGCAGCGATAGACCTCTTCCAGCTGGTTGCCGATCGTATAGGCCGGGTTGAGGGCCGTCATCGGCTCCTGGAAGATCATCGCCATGTGGGCGCCGCGCAGCCCGTTGACGGCTTTCTTGCCGGCCTTGGCCAGATCGATGCCGGCGAATTCGAGGCGGTGCGCGCGCCGCTTGGCGGCACGCGGCAGCAATCCCATCAGAGCGAGGGCGGTCATCGACTTGCCGCAGCCGGACTCGCCCACAAGGCACAGCGTCTCGCCCTTCGCGACCGAGAACGAAACGCCGCGCACCGCGTGCAGCGTTCCGGCCGGCACGTCGAGATCGACCTCAAGTCCGTCGACTTCGAGCAGCGCGCTCATGCGCGGCCCTCGGGAGCCGCCACGTCGCGGATGCCGTCGCCGACGAGATTGATCGCGAGCACCAGCAGGCCCAGTGCCGTTCCCGGAATGGCAATCATCCAGAAGCTGAAGAACATGTAGGCCTTCGCTTCGGACACCATCAAGCCCCAGCTCGGCAGCGGTGGCTGCACGCCGAGACCGAGGAAGGAGAGCGAGGCTTCGAGCAGGATGGCGCTCGCCATCTCCAGCGTGGCGACGACTACGAGCTGCGGCAGCACGTTAGGCAGAATCTCGCCCAGCACGACGCGCCAGGTGCCGGCCCCGGCCGCGCGCGCGGCGGCGACATAGTCCTGCGCGCGTGCCTGCTGCGTTGCCGCGCGCATGACGACGGCGAAACGGTCCCACTTAAGAAGGCCCAGCACCAGGATGACCACCCAGAGCGAACCGCCGACGAGTGCCACGACCGCGAGCGCCACGAGCACGACCGGCATGGCGAGGCGCGTGGTGACGAGAAAGCTGACGACCATGTCCGCCTTGCCGCCGAAGTATCCAGCGATCAGGCCCATCGTGGTGCCGATCAGCCCGGAAACGAGCATCACCGAGAAGCCGATCAGCAGCGAGACGCGCGCACCGTAGATCGTGCGCGAAAGATAGTCGCGGCCCAGATTGTCGGTGCCCAGCGGATGCAGCCAGCTGCCGCGCTCGAACCAGATCGGCGGGGCGAGGCGCGCCGACAGATCCTGGAAATAGGGGTCGTGCGGGGCAAGCCACGGAGCGAGGAATGCGCAGGCGAAAGCCGCCAGAAGCAGCAGCACGCCGATCAGCAGTCCGGCATGACCGAAGAAGCGTCGGCGCAGGATCTGGCCGTGCGAGGGCTGGACGAACGCGGCTATGGCGGGGATATCCACCATGTCAGGCAACTCTCAGGCGCGGATCGAGCCAGGCATTGACGATGTCGGACGCGAAGGTAAGCGCAATATAGATGACCGACAGCAGCAGGACGACGGCTTGGGTGGTCGGGAAGTCCTTGTAGGTGATGCTCTGGTAGGCGAGATAGCCGAGCCCGTCGAGCGCGAAGATCGTCTCGATGACGATGGAGCCGCCGAGCAGGAAGCCGAGCTGCACGGCTGCGAGCGCCACGACCGGAATCAGCGCGTTGCGCAGCGCATGCTTGAACACCACGCTTGCCGGCGACAGGCCTTTGGCGCGCGCGGTGCGTACGTAGTCGGCTGCCAGAGTCTCGATCATGCCCGCGCGCACGAGGCGCATGAAGGCAGGTGCCGCGTAATAGCCCAGCGCCACCGTCGGCATCACGAAATGCATCCATGTGTCGGAACCCGACACGGGCAGCCAACGCAGCGTGATCGAAAAGAGGAGGATGAGGCAGAGCGCGAAGAAGAAGTTCGGCAGCGCCTGCCCGACGACGGCGACGGCAAGGCACAGCCGGTCGACCCAGCTGTTCGGGAACAGGGCGGCAAGGACACCCAGCGGCAGCGACACGGCGAGCGCGAAGGCGACGGACGTAAGCCCGAGGATCAGCGTCGTCGGCAGCTTGTCGGCGACGAGATCGACGACGCTTGTCTTGAAGTAGAGCGATTTCCCGAAATCGCCGCGCAGCGTCTGGCCCAGCCAGTCCAGATATTGGACGACGAGCGGTCGGTCGAGCCCGTACGTCTTGCGTACGAGCTCGATATCGGCCGTGCGCGCGCCTTCGCCGGCGATGGCTAGCGCCACGTCGCCCGAGAGGCGCAGCAGGACGAAACTGATCGCCGAGACCGCGAACGCCACCGCAAAGGCCACGAAAAGCCGGCGGGCGGCGAAGCCGAGCATCTGCGGCCGGCTACTTCCAGCGCGTTTCCCAGAAGCGCGGCAGTTCGTCCGGATACGGCGTGAAGGCGAGATCCTTCGAGTAGACGTAGAAAGTTGTCAGCGAATAGAGCGGTACCGAATAGGCGCGTTTGGCGATGAGCGCCAGCGCGTCCCTGTAGGCCGTCTTGCGCGCGGCAGGATCGACCGAGCCGTCGCCCTTTTCCAGCAGGTCGCGCACTTCCGGATCGCGCGTGATGTCGTCGTCCTCGAACTTGTAGAAAACCGGCGTGTTGGCCGACACGTCATTGACCGAGAACGAACCCCAGGTCTGGTGCGCGAACACGGCGGTACCCGCGCGCAGCTGCTCGCGGAACGCCGCATACTGCAGGAAACGCAGATTCGCCTTGATGCCGACGGCGCGCAGGTATCCGATCATCGCCTCCGCCTGGTTGCGCTCGCGATACGAATAGAGATCGACCTCGAAGCCGTTGGGGTAGCCCGCTTCGGCAAGCAGCGCCTTGGCCTTGGCCGGATCGTAGGCGTAGACCGTGGCGCCTTCGTCGGTGCAACCGAATTGGCTGGGGAAGCAGATCGTGTTGAGAACGCGGGCACCCTCTCCAACGAGGTTCTTGACGATGGCCGCGCGATCCATCGCGTGATTGATCGCCATGCGCACGCGCGGATCGCGGAATGCGGGAACCGTCGTCTTCTCGGTCGAGCCCATCTGCAGGAAGACGATGCGCATCGTCTCACCGCTTTCCACCGTCAGCATCGGCACGGCCTTCATCTGGGCGGCCTGGTCGGGCGCCACATTCATGACGAAGTCGAGGCCGCCCGACAGCATCTCGGCGACCTGCGTCTGCCGATCAGGGATGAAGCGGATGTCGACCTTGTCGATCGTCGGCTGAGGCTTCGGGCTGTCCTTGAAGTAGTTCGGATTGCGCTCCAGGCGCAGCTGCTTGCCCTGCGCGTGCTCGACGACGCGATAGGGGCCTGTGCCCACGGGCTTCTCGTTCATGCCCTGCGGGCCGACCTTGGCATAGTACTCGTTCGGATGGATCACGAGGGGCCCGGCCAGATATTCGATCGCGGCCGGAAAGGTACGCTTCAGCAGGATGCGGACCTTGAACTTGTCGACCTTCTCGGCCTTGGCGATCCAGTTCACGTTCTGCTGGGTCGTCGACTTGTTGGCCGGGTTCGAGACGAAGTTCAGCGTGTACACCACGTCGTCGGCGTCGAATTCCTCGCCGTTGTGGAACTTGACGCCCTGGCGCAGGCCCATTTCGAGCGTCTTGTCGTCGACCCAGCGCCAGTCGGTGGCGAGCTGGCCCTTGTACTCGTTCGATTTCGGATCGCGGTAGATCAGCGTGTCCCAGACATGCTGGCCGATGATCACGCCGATGCGCACGTTGTTGTAATAGGGGTCTACGTTCTCCGGCACCTGATCGTAGGCAAAACGGATCGTGTTGTCGCGCTTGGCGGCGTCGGCGGACGTGGAAAGCGCAACAGCCGCGAGAGCTACGGTGAGGGTGGCGGCGATACGAAAACTCGACATTCGGGGGACCTCCGGAAGGGTACCCCGATGGTGCGGGCCAGTGGCCCGGCGAGTCAAGCCGTGGCTACACCGCGACCGAGTGTCGGGCCTCGGCGCCGTCGAGATAGGCGTCGAAGGCCGAGGCCACGATACGTGCGAAGCTTGCCGCGCTGGGCGGAACCTCGATGCGTGTGCCCCGCCGTACGCACAATCCTTCGGCACAAAACCGGTCAATGCGGGTGATTTCGTGGGCGAAGTGATCGAGCGTCGGGCGTGCGACGCCATGTATCCGGGCAAGTTCGTCGAGATCGACAACCATGTCGCACATCAGCCGCTCGATCACGTTGCGCCGGAGCCGGTCGTCGTGCGACAGCATACGGCCGCGCGCGACGGGCAGGGACTTGCCTTCGACGGCCGCGCGCCACTCGTCCAGCCGCGTGTGGTTCTGGGCGTAGCCTTCGCGATAGGCGGAAATGGCGGACGGGCCGAAGCCGAGCAGCGTCTGCGAGGTGTCTGTCGTGTAGCCCTGGAAGTTGCGCGCAAGCCGGCCGTCGCGGCGTGCGGCGGCTATTTCGTCGCTCGGCAAGGCGAAATGATCGATGCCGATGCGCTCGTAGCCGCGCGCTGCGAGTCTCGCATGTGCGACCGACATCAGTTTCAGGCGCTCCTCGCTGCCCGGTAGACCCTCGGGCTCGAGAAGTTTCTGGTGCGGCTTCATCCACGGCACGTGCGCGTAGCCGAACAGCGCCACGCGCGAGGCCCCCATGTCGGCCACCGTGTCGACCGTCTGCGCGATCGTCGCCGGGGTTTGGTGCGGCAGGCCGTAGAGCAGGTCGACGCCGAACTCCGGCAGTCCTGCCGCGCGCAGGTCGGCGATGCGCGCCTTGACCTCGTCGACCGGTTGGATGCGGTTTATCGCGGCCTGCACTTTCGGATCGAAGTCCTGGATGCCGAGATTGACGCGTGTCACGCCGGAGGCGACCAGCGTCCAGGCCATCTTCGCGTCGAGCGTGCGCGGATCGAGTTCGATGTCGAAGCGCGTGTCCGCGCCGATCTCGAAGGTTTCGTGCAGGACGTCGGCCAGTCGGGCGAAGTCGGTGGGCGAGAGGGCATTGGGCGTGCCGCCGCCGAAATGCATGTGTCCGGCAGGAAGCTTGCGCCCCAGCGCCTTCCGGGCGTGCGCGATCTCCTGCAGGAGCGTTTCGAGATAATTGTGCACCGAAGAGTATCTGGATGTGATCGTCGTGTTGCAGCCGCAGTACCAGCATAGTTTTGTGCAGAATGGCACATGTACGTAGATCGAGACCGGCGTGTCGTCGGGGACGGCGGCCATCCAGTTCTCGACGTCGCGTGCGAGCACCGCCTTAGTGAAGTGCGGCGCCGTCGGATAGCTCGTATAGCGCGGCACCCGCGCCTCGGCGCGGGTAAGGGTTTCCTGCGTCAGCATGGACCCGACAATGGTACGGAAGCAGGGTCTGCGCGCTGATCTGGATCAATCTAGCCGGCCATTGTGAACGTTACCGTAAAAGAGGATCGACGTTTTCCGGCATCTGATCGCGGTCAAGGCGCAGCGAATCCCGTCACCGGACCGGACAGCTATCGGCGCCCGGTCGGCCTGCAGCGCGATCCAGCAGCGGTTCGATCTGCCGAGCGAGTGCGGCGGCGATCGCCGGAGCTGCGATCGGCTCGGGGTGTCCGGCAAAGGCGGCAGCCGGGAAATCCGGATGTGCCCGCACGACCGGCGCAAGTTCGACCGCCATATCGATGATGGCGACGCCGGGCGGTGCCGTGGCGCGCAGGACGTCCGCTAGTCGGGTGGCATATGCCATCTCCGGATACGCGAAATCGCCGTCCGACGTGGCGTTCGCCGCATGGACGAGATGTACCGCGCAATCTTTTGCGAGCGAGCCCATCGCGCGGAGATGAAGGATGTTTTCCGCTGTCGGTTGTGGTGCGCCCGGCGGAGTGCCGACCCGAGCAGGTACCGGCATCGTCGGCGGGTAGGCGAAAAACTTCTCGACCAGTTCGAGGATCGGGCCACCGGGTGCGGTTTCGGCGCGCAGCCAGAGCCGATATGCCTCGTGCAGGACCGGATACTCGATCGCCAGCCGTTGGCCTCGGCTCAGGTCGCGACGTATCCAGATGCGCTCGATCGTCGCGAGGGAATTGCCGACATATTCGACATCGCCGCCGTTTACCCAGTTGACGAAGATCGCGGCCGGCGCGTCGTTCGCGCGTGCGAGGGAAATCAGGTGCCGCATCGTCAGCAGATTGTGCGGGATTGCCTTGCCGGGCACACTTGCGTTGATGACACTGGCGCGATCGCCGAGAATCGCCTGCAGGTGTGCCGATACGGTCTCGTCGTCGGCATAGCCCATCCCGAAGATCGTCGAATCGCCCGAAAGCATCACGAGTGGACGGCGGTAGTCGATTGGCGGGTTCCGGAAGCCGTTTTCGTCGAGCGAGATCGGCTTGCGGACAGCGCCGCGATAGAGGCTCAGTTCGACCGACTCGCCGCGATAGCCGGGGGTGAGCGCCATGTAGCTGTAGAGCGGCTCGTCCGCCGCACGCAGGCCCGGCGGCAGGACATAGAAGCGCGCTGTGACATAGTGATTGAAGATCCCAAGCAGCCAGGGTGCCACGGCGATCGACAGGAGTGCGAGCCCGACGAAGCGGCCGTGGGGTGAACGCAGGAGGTCGGTGAGGGCCCGGCGCATCAGAACTGGAAGTAGATGAAGGGGGCGTTCCGTCCAAGCACGACGAAGATGGCGCACCACATCGCCGCTGTCGCGGCAAGCGCAACGATGCCTGGCTCGAAGCGCTCGGAAAGGGCACGGGAATTCGGCGCGAAGAACACGAGCGCGAAGATCGCACCAAAGAGGGTTGCCGCGACGAGCGGATGGATTCCGCCGATCGATAGCGCGAAGCTGTTGTCCTCCGCACCGATGCCGAACATAGCGCTCCAGATCCGTAACGCGTCGCCGATGCTGGGCGCACGGAACGGCACCCATGCGAGGACCGTGAAAAGGAACGTGATCGCCCAAGCGAAGAGCGGCGGGAGAACCCGCCCCGATCCTTCGCGCCAGAGCCGGTGTATCACCAGCGCGGTTCCCTGCAACACACCCCACAGGACGAATGTCCAGTTCGCGCCGTGCCAGAGGCCGCCGAGCGCGAAGACTGCCATCAGGTTGATGCAGGTGCGCGCGAGGCCGAGTCGGCTGCCGCCGAGCGGGAAATAGACGTACTCGCGCAGGAACCGGCCGAGCGTGATGTGCCAGCGTTGCCAGAACTCGGTGACCGAAAGCGACCGGTAAGGGCTATCGAAATTGAACGGAAAGCGGACATTGAAGAGCAGGGCGAGTCCGACCGCGAGGTCGCTGTAGCCACTGAAATCGAAATAGATCTGCAGCGTGTAGGCAAGTGCGGACATCCAGGCGTCGAGGAAGCCCGGCGCAGCCGGACGGTCGAAGATCGGCTCGACCCACATCGCGAAGCCATCGGCAAGGACGAGCTTCTTGGCGAGCCCCAGCGTAATCAGGAAGATGCCGACGCTCATGTTCGCGTAATTGACCGAGCGGAATCCGGGCACTTCGAACTGGCGGGCGACTTCCGCGTACTTCACGATCGGCCCAGCGATCAGGTGCGGGAAGAACGACACGAACAGTCCGAAGGACGCGCCGGAATGCGCCATCGCCGGATCGCGGTATCGGTCGACGAGATAGGCGATCTGCTGGAAGATGTAGAACGAGATGCCGATCGGCAGTGCGATCGTCGCGGCATCCGCCGCCCAGCCCGCAGGCAGGACGCCTGACAGGTTCGCGGCGAGGAAGCCGGCATATTTGAAATATCCGAGAACGCCGAGATTGAAGACGAGGCCCGCCGCAAGCCAGACGGACCGCCGCCCGGCCGCCAATGTCCGGTCGCCGATCGGATGGGCGACGAGATAGTTGAAGCCGATCACGACCAGAAAGACGGCGAGGTCGGTGGACCGGCCGGCACCATAGAAAAAAATCGATGCGACGACGAGGAAAGCCTGGCTCGCCACCTGCCTGCCAAGCCGGCCGACAAGATAGAATCCGGCGACCGTCAGGGGGAGGAACAGGAAAAGGAATGAGACGTCGTTGAACTTCATCTGCCGCCGTTTGGACCTCGTATCGCGTTCAGTCTAAAGGATCGCTCGCTCGGCCGGCATCCCAAATGCACCTTCAGCCAGCCAGCGCGCACTCCACGAACGCCCGCAGAAGCGGCTGTTCGCGCCGCTCGGCAAGGCAGCAGGCATACTCGGCGACTTCCAGCGTGACGTCGGCGAAGGGCAGGGCCCGGAAACGCGGATCCGGCCCCAACTCGGTCTCGAAAACGATGCCGATGCCGAAGCCGGCGGCGACCGCTTCCCGCACGCCTTCGCGCGTGGCGACTTCGACGATGCGCGCGGGTGAAAGGCCGGCCTGCGCCAGCGCCGATTCGAAGCGTTCGCGCGTGGCCGAACCGCGTTCGCGCAGCACGAGGCGTTCGGCCGCTGCTTCGGCCAGCGTTGGCGCGCGGCGCCTCTTGGCGGCGGCGGGCGCGAAAGCGACGAGCCTGTCGCTGCGCAGTCGCGTGACCGACAGGCGCGGATCGGCGACCGCGCGGCCCATGATCCCGATATCGGCTTCGTAGGCGAGCAAGCTGCGCACGACCTCGTCGGAATTGCCGATGGCGAGTGCGAAGTCGAGGCCCGGCACGCGCTTCTCCAACGCTCCCAGCACCGATAGCGCGTGCGCCGGTCCGTCGGCCGCCACGCTCAGAAAGGCCTGCGAGGGCGCATCCGTCCCCGCGACGACAGCCTTGGCTTCTTCCGCCAGTTCGAACAGCCGATCGGCCACGTCGAGCAGCCGGCGGCCGAGGCGCGTGAGACGGACCTGCCGGCCGCGCCGATCGAACAAGGTAACGCCGTAGGTGCGTTCCAGCGTCTTTACCTGGGCCGACAGGGTCGGCTGGCTGACGCGCGCAGCTTCGGCGGCGCGGCTGAAGCCGCCGGCGCGGGCGACAAGACGGAAGGCGCGCAGCTGGGCTAGATTCATCTATAGATAAACCCGATTTGAAACATAGTCATTATGTATTGGACCTATGGATAGGGCAAGCGCGATGCTTGGCGCCATCCTTCCCCGAACGAGGAATGTCCGAAATGTCCCAAGCCCCGATCGGCCGGTCCGAAACCGGCGACCCGCTCCTGCTGACGCCGGGTCCGCTTACCACGTCGAAGACGACCAAGCAGGCGATGGTGCACGATTGGGGTTCGCGCGATGCGACATTCCTTGCCGCCAATGCCGCGATGCTCAAGCGCATCGCCACGATGGCCGAGCGTGCCGACAGCCACGTGACCGTGCCCGTGCAGGGCTCCGGTACCTTCGCGGTCGAGGCGATGATCACCAGCATGGTTCCGCGCGGCGGAAAGCTGCTGCTGGCCATTAACGGCGCCTATGGCGTGCGTGCGCGCAAGATCGCCGACATCGCGGGCCGCGCCACAGCGGCGGTGGAGTTCGCCGAGGACCGCCCGGTCGATCCGGCTGCGGTCGACGCGGCGCTCGCAGCCGATGCCTCGATCACTCATGTCTTCGTCGTCCAGTGCGAGACGACGTCGGGCGTGCTTAACCCCGTCGATGCGGTGGCCAAGGTCGTCGCCGCGCGCGGCCGCAAGTTGCTCGTCGATGCGATGAGTGCCTTCGGCGCCCTCGGCCTCGCGCGCGACACGAAGTACGACGCACTCGCCGCCTCGTCGAACAAATGCATCGAAGGCGTACCAGGCCTCGGCTTCGTGGTCTGCGACAAGGCGGCCATCGTTGCCGCCAAGGGCAATGCCACCACTCTTACGCTCGACCTGCACGACCAGTGGGCCAATTTCGAGAAGACCGGCCAGTGGCGCTTCACGCCACCGGTGCATGCGATCATGGGATTCTCGCAGGCGCTTGACGAGCACGACGCCGAAGGTGGCGTTACGGGACGCGGCGGGCGCTACATGCGAAACTGTAAGATCCTCGTCGAGGGCATGCGCCGCATGGGCTTCGTCACGCTGCTGCCCGACGCACTGCAGGCGCCGATCATCGTCACGATCCACATGCCGAGCGATCCGAAGTTCGTCTTCCAGCGCTTCTACGACCGGCTCAAGGAACTCGGCTACGTCATCTATCCGGGAAAGCTGACGGTCGCGGACTCCTTCCGCATCGGCTGCATCGGCCGTCTCAACGAAGAGCACATGAAGGGCGCGCTCGCGGCGATCGCCGCCGTCATGGCCGAGATGGGCGTTTCGTCGGGCGCGCCGGCACGGAAGGCGGCCTGACCATGGGCAAGATCGATCTCAACGGCCGCAGCTACGCGCTGCCTGCCCATCCGGTCGTCGTCGTGTGCGTCGACGGATCGGAGCCCGGCTATATCGAGGCGACGGTCGCCAAGGGCCGCGCCCCGTTCTTCAAGCGCTGCATGGCCGAAGGCACGAACCTGCTGGCCGACTGCGTCGTGCCGAGCTTCACGAACCCCAACAATCTCTCCATCGTCACCGGCGCACCGCCGTCGGTGCATGGAATTTCGGGCAACTACTTCCTCGATCCGGACACGGGCAAGGAAGTGATGATGAACGATCCGAAATTCCTGCGCGCGCCCACGCTGTTCCAGGCGCTCCAGCAGCAGGGCAAGACGCTTGCGATCGTCACGGCCAAGGACAAGCTGCGGGCGCTCCTCGGCCACGGCGTGAAGATGGCGCCCGGCAAGGCCGTGTGCTTCTCGTCCGAAAAATCTGACAAGACGTCGCTGGCCGACAACGGCATCGAGGGTGTCAACGCGCTCGTCGGCATGGACGTGCCCAGCGTCTACAGCGCGGGCCTGTCGGAATTCGTGTTCGCTGCCGGCGTCAAGCTGATGGAAACGATGCGCCCCGACGTCATGTACCTATCAACGACGGATTACATCCAGCACAAGCACGCGCCCGGCACGCCGGTCGCCGACGATTTCTACGCGATGATGGATTCCTACCTTGCACGCCTCGATGCGATGGGAGCCATCATCGTGTTGACGGCCGACCACGGCATGAACGCCAAGCACGACAAGTCGGGCCAGCCCGACGTGCTCTATCTGCAGGATGCGCTCGACGAGATTCTCGGCAAGGATACGGCGCGCGTCATCCTGCCGATCACGGACCCCTACGTCGTACATCACGGCGCACTGGGCTCGTTCGCCGTCGTCTACCTGCCCGCCGGGCAGGACCCCGATGTGGTGCGCAAGCGCATTGCCGCGATGCCGGGCGTGGAAGCCTCGCTCTCGCGGGATGAGGCGGCCCGGCGTTTCGAGCTGCCGCCAGACCGTCTCGGGCAGATCGTCGTCGTGTCGACGAAGCACAAGACGATCGGCACCAGCGTTTCGCGCCACGACCTGTCGGGCCTGACCGAGCCGCTCCGCTCGCACGGCGGCGTGTCGGAACAGAAAGTGCCGCTCATTTCCAACAAGCGCTGCGCGGTCGATGCCGCCCATCGCCATCGCAATTTTGATGCCTTCGACCTGGCATTCAACCGGGTCGCGGCGGAGGTGCCCGCATGAACGCGATTTCCCCCATCGAAGTCCGCCACGAAAGCCTGCGCATCGCGGGCAAGAAGGTCGCGGGCGACAACGGCTCGTTCGAGATATTCCACCCGTACAACGGGGCACTCGTCGGCACGGCCGCGCGTGCCTCGGCCGCACAGGCCGCGGAAGCCTTCCGCATCGCGGCCGCGTACCGTTCGAAGCTCACCCGCTACGACCGGCAGAAGATCCTGATGAAGGCCGCCGAGCTTCTTGCCGCGCGCAAGGAACCGCTCGCGCGCCTGATCACGGCGGAGAGCGGCCTCTCGCTGAAGGACAGCTATTACGAAGTCGGCCGCGCCTACGACGTCTACACGCTGTCGGGCCAGCTCGCGATCCGCGAGGACGCCGACACGTTCGCCTGCGACATTACTCCCCACGGCAAGGCGCGGCGCATCCATACGCTGCGCGAACCGCTGCAGGGAGCGATTTCGGCGATCACGCCATTCAACCATCCGCTCAACATGGTGTCGCACAAGATTGCGCCTGCGATCGCCACCAACAACCGCATCGTACTGAAGCCGACGGAGCTGACGCCGCTTACCGCGCTGGCGCTCGCCGACATCCTCTATGAGGCGGGCCTCCCGCCGGAGATGCTGTCGGTCGTCACCGGCACGCCGGCCGATCTGGGCGATGCGATGATCACGGACCCCAACATCGATCTCGTGACGTTCACGGGTTCGGTGCCGGTCGGCAAGATGATCGCGCAGAAGGCCGGCTATCGCCGCGTGGTGCTGGAACTCGGCGGCAACGATCCGCTGATCGTGCTGGCCGATGCCGATCCCGACAAGGCGGCCGAGCTCGCGGTGGCGGGCGCGACCAAGAACTCCGGCCAGCGCTGCACGGCCGTGAAGCGCATCCTTGCGGTCGAGAGCGTGGCCGACGCGCTGGTCGAGCGCATCCTCGTCCACGCGAAGAAACTCAAGTGCGGCGACCCGATGGATCCGAACACCGACATCGGCACGGTGATCCACGAGCGCGCGGCCGCGAGCTTCGAGCGCCGCGTCATCGACGCGGTGTCGAAGGGCGCCAAGCTGCTGCATGGCAACGACCGGCGCGGCGCGCTCTATCCGCCGACCGTCGTCGACCATGTGCCCTACGATTGCGAGCTGGTCCACGAAGAGACGTTCGGGCCGGTCATCCCGGTCGTGCGCGTCAAGGACGTGGATGATGCGATCCGCGTGTCGAACTCGACGCGCTACGGCCTGTCGTCCGGCGTATGTACGTGGCGACTCGATCACATCAACCGCTTCATCCATGAGCTCAATGTCGGCACCGTGAATATCTGGGAGGTGCCGGGTTACCGGATCGAGATGTCGCCGTTCGGCGGCATCAAGGATTCCGGCAACGGGCACAAGGAAGGCGTCGTCGAAGCGATGAAATCTTTCACCAATGTGAAAACGTATTCGCTGCCTTGGCCGGGCTGACGTTCATCCTTCCGCGCCCGGGCGCGCGCATGTAGGCTTCCCCTCATAAGAAGGGGGAGCCGCATGCACAATCAAGACGACGATTTCGAGCCCGAGGATCTGGGCGTTTCGCGGCCGATGGCCGAACCGTTTTCGGCCATTGCCGACATGCGCCTGTCGCGCCGCGCGGCGCTGATGGGGGCCGCCGCAGCCGGCGCGCTCGCCGCCGTGCCGGCAGCAGCGCAGACGCGCACCGGCTCGAGCCTCACCTTCAAGGACGCGCCGAGCACCTACGACGAGAAGGACCGCGTGTCCGAGGGCTATCGGAAGCAAATCGTCGTGCGCTGGGGCGACCCGCTGCACGCCGATGCGCCCGCCTTCGATCCGCAGCGCCAGACCGGCGCCAGCCAGGAGCAGCAGTTCGGCTACAACAACGACTTCATGGCCTTCATGCCGCTGCCGCTGGGTTCGAAGAACTCGTCGCACGGCCTGCTGTGCGTCAATCACGAATACTGCAACAGCAACCTGATGTTCCCCGGCGTGCCGGGGCGCGGCAGCCTCACCAAGGTCCAGACCGAGGTCGAGATGGCCGCGCACGGCCTGTCGGTCGTCGAGATCCGCAAGGAGAACGGCGCCTGGAAGCTCGTAAAGGGCCGCTACAACCGGCGTTTCAGCATGTCGGGCATGGGTTTCCGCGTGGCGGGGCCGGCGGCCGGCCATCCGCGCCTGCGCACGAAGGACGACCCGACGGGAACGCTCGTCATCGGCACGCTCAACAACTGTGCGGGCGGCGTGACGCCGTGGGGCACGGTCCTGACCGGTGAGGAGAACTTCAACGGCTATTTCGGCGGCGACGCCAACAAGACGCCCGAAGCCGCCAACCACAAGCGCTACAACGTCGTGCCCTATATGAACGCACCGTGGTCGGTCCATATCGAGCGTTTCGATGTCGAGAAGAACTGGAACGAGCCCAACCGCTTCGGCTGGGTCTGCGAATACGACCCGTACGATCCGAAGTCCTCGCCCGTGAAGCGCACCGCGCTGGGACGCATCAAGCACGAAGGCGCGACCTGCGTGGTGTGCCCGGACGGGCGGGTGGCCGTCTATACCGGCGACGACGAGCGTTTCGAGTACGTCTACCGCTTCGTCACGGTGGGCAAGTACGATCCGAACAACCGCGCGGCGAACCGCAACCTGCTCGACGACGGCACGCTGTCGGTTGCGAAGTTCGAGGCCGACGGCACGATGCGCTGGCTGCCGCTGGTGCACGGCGCCGGGCCGTTGACTGCGGCAAATGGCTTCGCCAGCCAGGCCGACGTCCTGATCGAGGCGCGGCGCGCGGCCGACCTCGTCGGCGCCACGCCGATGGACCGGCCGGAAGACGTCGAGACGAACCCGGTCACCGGGCGCACCTACATCGCCTGTACCTACAACGAGCGCCGCGCGGCGGCGGATGCGGCGGACGCACGCACGCGGGTCAACCCGGCGAATCCGCGCGTTGGCAACACGACCGGCCATCTCGTCGAACTGATCCCGCCTGGCGGGCGTGGCGCCAGGGCCGACCATGCCGCCGACATATTCCGCTGGGAACTGTTCGTGCAGGGCGGGGATCCGGCCGATCCGGCATCGGGCGCCAAGTACGGCCCCGGCGTGTCGGTCGACGGCTGGCTTGCGGCGCCCGACAACGTCGCATTCGATCCCAAGGGTCGCATTTGGATCGCGACGGACGGCATGCCTACGCAGGCCAAGCCGGCACGCGCCGACGGCATCTTCGGCGCCGACACCGAAGGGCCCGGCCGCGCGACGACCAAACGCCTCTACGGCGCGCCGTCGGGCGCTGAGGTCTGCGGGCCGTGCTTCACGCCCGACGGCAAGACGCTGTTCCTCGCCATCCAGCATCCGGGCGAGGCGCGCGGCTCGACCTTCGAGAATCCCTCGTCGCGCTGGCCGGATTTCCGGCCCGACATGCCGCCGCGCCCCTCGGTCGTCGCCATCGAACGCATAGACGGAAAGGATATCGGCACATGAGCATCCTCCAGGAGTTCAAGGACTTCGCGTCGCGCGGCAACGTCGTGGATCTCGCCGTCGGCGTCATCATCGGCGGTGCGTTCACTTCGATCGTCTCGTCGCTGGTCAACGACGTGCTGATGCCGCCGCTGGGCGTGGTGATCGGCGGCGTGGATTTCTCGAACTATTTCCTCGTGCTGTCGACGACCGCCGCCGGCCCGTTCGCCAGCATCGACGCGGCGCAGAAGGCGGGTGTGGCGACGCTGAACTACGGCCTGTTCATCAACGCCTGCATCAAGTTCCTGATCGTTGCGTTCGCGGTGTTCATGCTGGTGAAGCAGGTGAACCGCCTGAAGAAGCCCGAAGAGCCGAAGGCGCCGTCGGGCCCGCCGCGCAGCGAGGTTCTGCTGGCGGAGATCCGCGACGCAATCAAGGCGAAGTAGCGCTCAGGCGAACGCGGCTCCGTGCGCGAGCGCGGGAATGCCGAGGTGGCGGGCGAGGCTCTGGCCGATATCGGCAAAGCTGTCGCGCAGGCCGAGATCGCGGCCTGCGATGCCGGGGCCGAACCACAGCACGGGTATGTGCTCGCGCGTATGGTCGGTTCCCTTCCAGGTCGGGTCGCAGCCGTGGTCGGCCGTCAATACGGCAACGTCGCCGGTCTTCAGCGCCGCACGCAGCACCGGCAGCCGCGTGTCGAACGCGGCGAGGGCGGCGGCATAGCCGGCCGCATCGCGCCGGTGGCCGAACAGCGTGTCGAAATCGACGAAGTTTGTCATCGTCAGGCTGCCGTCGGGCGCGGTCGCGACAGCTTCCATCGTGCGGTCCATCAGGGCCGCGTTGCCGTCGGCCTTCACCTCGCGTTTCGTGCCGTGATGCGCGTAGATGTCGCCGATCTTGCCGATGGCGATCGTCTCGCGCCCGGCCGCGACCAGTCTGTCGAACAGCGTGGGCTCGGGCGGGGAGATCGCATAGTCCTTGCGGTTGCCGGTGCGCCTGAAAGCGCCGGGCGCCTCGCCCACGAAAGGCCGCGCGATGACGCGGCCGATATTGTACGGGCGGACCAGCTCAAATGCGGTCTTGCAGACGTCGAGCAGCCGGTCGAGCCCGAAATGTGTTTCGTGTGCCGCGATCTGGAACACGCTGTCGGCCGAGGTGTAGACAATGGGCTTGCCCGTCGCGATGTGTTCGAGGCCCAGTTCGTCGAGGATCTGCGTGCCCGAGGCGTGCCGGTTGCCGATCACGCCGGCCAGCCCGCATCGCCGGACGAGCGCGTCGGTCAACTCGACCGGGAAGCACGGCATCGTCTCGGGGAAATAGCCCCAGTCGAACGACACGGGCACGCCTGCCATTTCCCAGTGGCCGGACGGCGTGTCCTTGCCGCGCGAACGTTCGCGCGCCGCGCCATGCCAGCCTTCGGGCGCCGGGCCCGCATAGGCCGTGCCGGTCGCCGTCGCGTGTGCCGCATCGAGGCCGAGCCGCACGAGATTGGGCACGTGCGGCGCGTGCGCCGCCCGGATATGGCCCCAGGTATCGGCGCCCACGTCGCCGAAGCGCACGGCATCGGGTGTAGCGCCGATGCCGAAGGAATCCATCACGAGGACGAAGGCGCGGGCCATGCTCAGGCTCCCAGCGTTTCGCGGACCACGGGCCCGGCGGGCGCGGACGCGTCGGCGACAGTATAGGCCGCTTGCAGCGTGCGCGCAGCCCGTTCGGCCGATGCCTCGTCGCGCGCGTGGATGACGGCGAGCGGCCGATCGTGGTCGACGGCCGCACCCAGTGGCGCTAGCCGTTCGAATCCGACGGCCGGGTCGATGGCGGCGGTCGGATCGGTGCGCCCGCCGCCGAGTTCCAGCACAGCGACGCCGACCGCGCGGGTGGCGACCGACGCGACATGGCCGGGCCGCCCGGGTAGCACCGCCCGCACGATCGGAGCCTTGGCGAGATATGCATCGGGGCGTTCGAGAAGATCGGCAGGCCCGCCGAGTGCCGTGACCATGCGTGCGAAACGTTCGGCGGCGGCACCCGAAGAAAGGGCGACATCGAGCCGAGCGGCGGCCGTCGCGCGCGGGGCTATCCCGGCCAGATCGAGCATCTCGACGGCAAGCGCCCGCGTGCACTCGTGCAGGCGGGCGTCGCGCTCGCCCTTCAGATAGGCAAGCGCCTCGCGCACTTCGAGCGCGTTTCCGGCGGTCGTGCCGAGCGGACTGTCCATGTCGGTCAGCAGGGTACGCGTCTTCAGGCCGGCACCGTTGGCGACCTCGACGATTGACTGCGCGAGCTCGCGTGCGCGCGGGAACTCGGCCATGAAGGCGCCGGAGCCGAACTTCACGTCCATCACCAGCGCGTCGAGGCCGGCGGCAAGTTTCTTCGACAGGATCGAGGCGGTGATGAGGCCGATGGATTCGACCGTTGCCGTCACGTCACGGATCGCATAGAGGCGCTTGTCGGCTGGCGCCAGATCTGCGGTCTGCCCGATGATGGCGCAGCCGACCTCGCGCACCGTGCGCCGGAACAGCGCATTGTCGGGCTTGGCGGCGTAACCGGGGATGCTTTCGAGTTTGTCGAGCGTGCCACCGGTGTGCCCGAGTCCGCGCCCCGAGATCATCGGTACGAAGCCGCCGCAGGCCGCAACCCACGGCGCGAGCATCAGGCTCACCTTGTCGCCCACGCCGCCGGTCGAATGCTTGTCGACGACGGGGCCGGGCAGGCTCTCGGATTTCCACGACAGCACGTCGCCCGAACGCGTCATCGCGCGGGTCAGTGCGATGCACTCGCCGCGATCGATCCCGCGGAGGAACAGCGCCATGGCGAGCGCGCCCACCTGCGCGTCGCTGAGGCCGCGCCCGTCGGCGATGCCCGCCACCAGCGCGTCGATCTCGGAGTCCGAGAGGCGCGCGCCGTCGCGCTTCCGGCGGATCAGCTCCTGCGGAAGCATCGGATCAGTAAGCCTGCGTGCCCGCGGCGGCGGCCGTGCCGCCGAGCGCCGCGAGAAGGGCATCGAGCAGGCCCGACGCGCCGAAGCGGAACGTCTCCGGCCGCGCCCAGGTCGCGCCGCGGATCCTGTCGGCGAGTTCGAGATACGTGCGTGCGTCGGCTACGCTGCGCACGCCGCCGGAGATCTTCACGCCGATTTCGCGCGGTGCTTTGCGCGCGGATTCGAGCAGCACGCGTGCGGCTTCTGGCGTGGCGCCCGTTGCGATCTTGCCGGTCGATGTCTTCAGCATGTCGCCGCCGGCATCGATCACCTCGGCGCAGGCGGCGGCAAGGCGCGTCATGTCGGTGAAATGCCCGCTTTCGAGGATCACTTTCAGCGGAATCTTCGGGCCGCAGATCGCCTTGGCGGCCGCTACCATCGTGGCGGCCTTGACCTTCTCTCCGCGAAGCCATTCGACATATGGGAAGACGAGATCGATTTCATCCGCGCCGTCGGCGATCGCCTGACGGATCGCCGGCAATACGACCGGACGCAACTCGCTGCCCGACGGGAAGTTGACGACGGTGGCGATGCGCACCTTCGTCTCCGCAAGGGCAACCTTGGCCTGCGGCACGAATCGCGGCCACAGACACACGGCCGCGACGGGCCCATGCGGCGTGACGGCGCGCGCGCAGAGCTTTTCCGTCGACGACGCATCGTCTGCGTCGTTCAGGCTGGTGAGGTCGACGAGCGGCAGTACGCGCTTTGCGACGGTTGTGTCGGTCATGCGGAAGCAAGCTCCGGAAGGGCGGCCAGAAGCAGGGCCGACAGGTCCTTGCCGATGCGCGCGGCGATCGCCTGCGTGTGGTCGTGCGACAGATGCTGGCCCTCGCGCATGCCGGCAACGAGATTGGTGATGGCGCTGATCGCCGCTACGCGCAGGCCGCAATGGCGGGCGACCATCACTTCGGGGGCCGTTGACATGCCGACAACGTCGGCCCCCAGCGTGCGCAGCGCGCGGATCTCGGCCGGCGTCTCGAAATTGGGACCGAGATACCAGGCGTATACGCCCTCGGGCAGCGCGATGCCGAGTTGCTCGGCCGTCTTGCGCAGCACGGCGCGGAAGGCGGGATCGTAGGCATCGGTCATCGGGAAGAAACGCGGCCCCCATTCGTCGTCGTTTGGGCCGACGAGCGGGCTCAATCCCGCCCATGCGATATGGTCGTTGAGCAGCACGAGCGAGCCTTCGTCGCTCGATCTGTGGAAGCTGCCGGCCGCGTTTGTCAGGACCAGCCGGTCGATGCCCAGCGCCTTCAGCGCGCGGATCGGCTGCTTGACGGCCGCAGGCTCTATCCCTTCATAGAGATGGACGCGGCCCTGCAGGCAGGCGACCGGAATGCCGGCGAGCGAGCCCGCGACCAGCCGGCCGGCGTGGCCCGCGACGGTCGAGACATGGAAGCCCGGAATTTCCGAATAGGGAACGGTAACCGCCTCCTCGATCCGGTCGGCGAGCGGGCCGAGGCCGGAGCCGAGCACGATCCCGATGCGCGGGCGCCGCGCGCCGAGCTTCGTCTTCAGATAGGCGGCTGCGTCGTGCGGGCTTGGCAGGCTACTTCTCCTTGACGTAGGCGACTCCGCTTGCGCGGGGGGCGACCGCACGCCCGACGAATCCGGCCAGCAGCAGCACCGTCAGTATATAGGGCAAGGCCTGGATCGCCTGTACCGGAACGACGCCGATGCCGGGCAGCACCACCCCCTGCAGGCGGCTCTGCCCGGCATCGGCGAAGGCGAAAAGCAGGCAGGCAAGTACCGTCGGCACCGGCATCCATTTGCCGAAGATCAGGGCCGCGAGGGCGAGGAAGCCGCGCCCGGCCGTCATCTCGCGCTGGAACGAGGCGGACTGCGCGATCGCGAGATAGGCGCCGGCCGTGCCGCACAGCATGCCGCAGGCAAGCAAGGCGCGGTAGCGCAGGAGTGCCACCGAGATGCCGGCCGTATCGACCGCGTGCGGGTTCTCGCCGACCGCACGCAGGCGCAGGCCGAAGCGCGTGCGGAACACGATGAACGAGACTGCGGGAATCAGCAGCACCGTCAGATAGACGAGGGCGTTGTGCCCGGAGAGAAGCCCGCCATAGATGCGCCCCAGCACGGGTACGTGCGCCAGCGTGCCGGCGAAGGGCAGTTCGATCGGGCGAAAGCGCGCGGGGTCGGGCAGGGCGGGAGAATTGCCGCCCTCCTCGAACCATGCATAGGCGAGCACGACGGTAAGGCCAGCGGCGAGCACGTTGATCGCCATGCCTGCGACGACCTGATTGCCCCGATGGGTAACGCACGCGAAGGCATGCACCATGGCGAATCCGACGGACACGACGATTGCAGCCGCAAGACCGAGCCACGGCGAGCCGAGCCAGTGTGCGGTACAGGCGGCGGCGAACGCGCCGGCCAGCATCTTGCCTTCGAGGCCGATGTCGACGACGCCCGAGCGTTCGGCGAACAGCCCGGCGAGAGCGGCGAGCACCAGCGGCACGGCGAGCCGGACCGTCGAGGCGAGCAGCGAGACCATCTGCGCGACCTGGTCTTCCATCACGCCTCCCGAGTCCGCGCGAACAGGGCGGCGAGAGCGGGACGGAACATGTTCTCGAGCGCACCGCACAGCAGGATGATCAGCCCCTGCATCACGATCACGAGATCGCGGTTGATCGTGCGTATCTCGAAGGCGAGTTCCGCCCCGCCCTGATAGAGCGCGCCGAACAGCAGTGCGGAAAGGCAGATGCCGAGCGGATGGTTGCGTCCCATCAGCGCGACCGCGATCCCGACGAAGCCGTAACCGCCGGTGAAGGACAGCAGCAGGCGCTGCTGGGCACCCTGCAGTTCGTTGACCGCCATCAGGCCGGCAAGCGCACCCGAAACCGCCATCGCGATCACGATGGTGCGCGCCGGATCGATGCCGGCATAGCGCGCAGCCTGCTCATTGCTGCCCACGGTGCGCAGCGCATAACCCGCCCGGCTGTGCCAGACATAGACCCAGACGAAGCCAGCGGCGGCAAGGGCGAGGAAGAAGGCTGCGTTGAGCGGCGAGCGCGGGGCCGCGATTCCGAACCAGCCGAGCATCTCCTGCATCGACCACAGTGTGGAGTGCGCAGCGAAGCGCCTCGATTCGGGCGAGCCGTGTGTGGGGTCGAGCAGCACGTTCGTCAGCAGGTAGGTCATCAGTGCCGCAGCGATGAAGTTGAACATGATCGTCGTGATGACGATGTGGCTGCCACGGCGCGCCTGCAGCCAGCCCGGAACCGCGCCCCACGCGGCGCCGAAGGCGGCCGCCGCAAGCATGGCGAGCGCCACGACGAGCAGCGGCGGCAGGCCGTCGAGGAACAGGCAGACGAGTGACAGGCCGAGGCCCGCGATATAGGCCTGCCCCTCGCCGCCGATATTGAAGAGGCCTGCATGGAAGGCGACGGCCACCGCAAGGCCCGTGAAGACGAAGTTCGTCGCGTAATAGAGCGTGTAGCCCCACGCTTCGGGATAGCCGACGGCGCCGTTCGCGAGCACGGCGATCGCCGCGACGGGGTTTTCGCCGATCGCCAGCAGCACAAGCGACGACAGCAGCAGTGCTGCAAGCAGGTTGGCGAGCGGCAGCAGGCCGAGATCCACCCAGCGCGGCAGTCGGTCGGATGTGCTCATTCGGCCGCCGCCGGGAGCAAGCCGGCCATCAGCAGGCCGATGCGCCGTTCGTCGGCTTCGGCGCGTGCGAGCTCGCCCACGATGCGTCCGTCGAACATCACGAGGATGCGGTCGGCAAGGCCGAGGATCTCGTCGAGTTCGCAGCTCACCAGCAGGATCGCCTTGCCGGCATCGCGCAGCGCCACCAGCCGGCGATGGATGAATTCGATCGCGCCGATATCCACGCCGCGCGTCGGCTGCCCGACGAGCAGCAGATCGGGATCGCGGTCGATCTCGCGGCCCAGCACGATCTTCTGCTGGTTGCCTCCGCTGAAGTTTCCGCTGCGCAGGGCGGGCATGGCCGGCCGCACGTCGTAGGATTCCATCAGCCGCTGTGTGCGCCTTGTGGCTGCACGGCCCGACAGCAGCGGCCCCGAGCCGAGGTCGGCGTCGTCGTGATAGCCGAGGATGGCGCTCTCGCTCGCGGCGTAGCTGACGACAAGACCCGTGCGCAGCCGGTCCTCGGGCACATGCGCGATGCGCGCGACCCGCGCGGCCTTGCAGGCGCTCGCGCTGCCGGGTGCGGGCAGCGGTACGCCCTTGTAGAGGATGCGCCCGCCCTGCAATGTCCGTAACCCGGCGAGCACTTCGAGAAGCTCGCTCTGGCCGTTCCCGGCGACGCCGGCGATTCCCACGATCTCGCCCGCGCGCACGGCGAACGAGATGCCGCGCAGGCGTTCGACCCCGCGCGCGTCGACATGCCGAAGGCTCTCCGCGCGAAGTACTTCCGCGCCTGGATTAGCCTCCGTCTTCGCCACGCGCAGCAGCACGCGCCTCCCGATCATCAGTTCGGCGAGTTCCTCCTGTGTGGTCTTCGCGGTTTCCCGCGTGGCGACGACGGCGCCCTGGCGCATCACCGTCACCCGGTCGGTGATCGCGAGAATCTCCTTGAGCTTGTGCGTGATGAGCAGGACCGTCCTGCCCTGATCGCGCCACCGCGCAAGGAGGACGAACAGCCGGTCGGCCTCCTGCGGCGTGAGCACGGCGGTCGGTTCGTCGAGGATCAGGATGCGCGCGCCCCGATAAAGCGCCTTGAGGATCTCGACACGTTGCTGCGCGCCGACGTCGAGATCGGCGATCTTTGCGTCGAGATCGACCTCGAGCGAATAGTCGGCCATCAGTTTCGCGAGGCCCGCCCGTGCGGCCGCTTCGCCGTTAGCCAGAAGGACGCCGCCTTCGGCACCCAGCAGGACGTTCTCGAGGACGCTGAAGGTCTCCACCAGCATGAAATGCTGATGGACCATGCCGATGCCCGCGCGGATCGAATCCTGCGGCGAGGCGATGTCGACCGGCTTCCCGTCAACGGAGATCGTGCCGCCGTCGGGCCGGTAATAGCCGTAGACGATCCCCATCAGGGTCGACTTGCCGGCCCCGTTCTCGCCCACGATGCCGTGGATCGAGCCTTTGGCGACGGCAAGATCGACGGACCGGTTGGCGTGTACGCTTCCGAAACGCTTGTCGATCCCGGAAAGGGCGAGGGCGGGCACGCCGTCCATTCGGCTGGCGCCGGTCGTCGCCTAGGGTGCCGTGACGTCGGTGACCTTGACGCTGCCTGCGATGATCGCCGCGCGCGCGTCGTTGACCTTCTTCTCCATGTCGGCCGAAACGAGCGCGCGGTTGGCGTCGTCGACCGCCCAGCCCACGCCCTCTTCCTTGAGGCCGAGTACGCTGACGCCGGCCTTCCAGGTGCCCTGACGCGCCTGGGCCATCGCGTTGTAGACTGCGACGTCGACGCGCTTGATCATCGAGGTCAGCATCGTACCGGGGTGGAGGTGGTTCTGGTTGCTGTCGACGCCGATGGCGAGGCGGCGCGCATCCTTCGCGGCCTGGTAGACGCCGAGGCCTGTGGCGCCGGCGGCCGCGTAGACGACATCGACGCCGCGGTCGAACTGGCCGCGCGCGAGTTCGGCGCCGCGCGTGGGGTCGTTGAACGCGGCGGGCGTGGTGCCGGTCATGTTCATGAAGACCTCTGCCGAGGGTCGGGCGTACTTCGCGCCCTCTTCGTAGCCCTTGTAGAATTTGCGGATCAGCGGGATGTCCATGCCTCCGACGAAGCCGACCTTTCCGGTCTTCGAGGCGAGTGCGGCCGCCATGCCGACGAGGAACGAGCCCTCGTGCTCGCGGAAGACGATCGACTGGACGTTCGGCAGGTCGACCACGCTGTCGATCAGCGTGAACTTCACGTTCTGGAATTCCTTGGCGACCGTCTCGACCGCCGAGCGGTTGTTGAAGCCGACGGCCACGACCACCGACGCGCCGCGGCGCGCGAGGTTGCGGATCGCCTGCTCGCGTTCGGCGGTGTTGCGCACCTCGAATTCGGAATAGGTCTGGCCGGTCTCCTTCTTGTACCGCTCGGCGCCGTCATAGGCGGCCTGGTTGAAGGAGCGGTCGAACTTGCCGCCGACATCGAAAAGGACGGCCGGGGCGTTCTGGGCGAAGGCGGGGCCACTCGCGAGGGCGGCGGCGATCGTCGTGGCAAGAGCCAGATTTTTCATTGTTTTCATGCTCCCTGGGAGAGTTCGGCGCGTGCCAGCAATGTGACAAAGCCGGGGAAGGGAATCAACGTCCGCTTGGCAAGTTCCACGGCACGGGCGCAAAGTTCGCGGGAAAGCACGAGGAGTCGCATGCTGCAGCCGTTGCCCGGTACCGAAGTCGCCGATCTCGACACGCCGGCCCTCATCGTCGATCTCGACGCCGTGACGCGGAACATCGAGAAGATGGCCGCCGCAGCCCGTGCGGCAGGCATCGCGCTGCGCCCGCATTCCAAGACGCACAAATCGCCGATCTTCGGCCGCCGGCAGGTCGCGGCCGGGGCCGTCGGCCTTTGCTGCCAGAAGGTCGGCGAAGCCGAAGTGATGGTCGCCGGCGGCATCGACGACATCCTCGTCACCAACGAGATCGTCGGGCGGGGCAAGCTCGCGCGCCTTGCCGGCCTCGCGCGCCTCGCCAGGATCCGCACCGTCGTCGACAACGCGGAAGCCGCGGCCTGGCTCGGCAAGGCCGCGCGCGCGGCCGGCGTGACGCTGGGCGTGCTTGTCGACTGCGACCTCGGGCAGGCGCGCACGGGCATCGCCGATCCGCGCGCGGCGGCCGAACTCGGCCGGCTCGTGGCGCATATCGACGGGCTGCATTTCGACGGGCTGCAGGCCTATCACGGCTCGATCCAGCACGTTGCCGGCTGGGCCCAGCGCCGCACGGCGGCCGATGCCGCGAACGCGAAGCTTGCCGCCTTCCGCGCGGCCTTCGCCGAGGCGCGGCTTGTGCCCGCGATCATCTCGGGCGCGGGCACGGGCACGTTCAATTTCCAGGCGTCGGCCGGCTACACCGAGTGGCAGTGCGGCACCTACATCTTCATGGACAAGGAATACCGCGATGCGGGCGGCGAGGACGGCGGCCCGTACGCCACGTTCGAGCAGGCGCTGAGCGTGCTGGCGACCGTGATGAGCCTGCCGACCGATGACCGCTTCGTCGTCGATGCCGGTCTCAAGACGATGTCGGTCGACGGCGGCGTGCCGGAACTGCGCGACCTGCCGGGCTGGAAGTTCGCCTTCGGCGGCGACGAGCACGGCAAGCTGCTGCGCAACGGGGCCGTCGACCGGCCGAAGTTGGGCGACAAGGTCCACCTGATCCCCGGCCATGGCGACACGACGATCAATCTGCACGACGAGTATTTCGTCGTCTCCGGCGGCAGGCTCGTCGGGGTATGGCCGGTCGCCGCGCGCGGCAAGATCCGCTGAACGCTCAGGCGTCTTCGAGGAAACGGTCGATCTCCGCCATCGCGCGCTGCCAGTCGGGCTCCTGCGGCAGGATCACGTGGTTGGCGCTTTCCAGTGGCACGACGCGCGAACCCTTGATGCCGGCCGCCATCAGGCGCGCCTCGGCGAGCGGGGCGACGGCCTCGTGCGCCGAGTGCAGGATCAGTGTGGGGGCCTGCACGCGCGCCAACAGGCCAGTGATGTCGATCCCGTCGATCGCCACGCGCGTGCGCGCCGCGACTTCCGCCGAGCTCGCCACGCGCTGAAGTTCGATCCACCAGTCGAGCTGCTCGGGCGTGGCGTCCGGCAGGTAGAGCGTGGCGAACAACTTGCGGAAGACCGGGTGGTCCCGGCCCCAGCCCTCGCGCAGGAGCGCGAGGAACGCGTCGGCCTGCGCGCGTTCGCGCGCGGCCTTGCGCCGCCTGCGGCCGCGCGCGAAGCCGCCCCAGAGGATCAGGTGGCTGACACGCTCGGGGTGGGCGACCGCATAGCGGATCGCGACGGCCGCGCCCTGCGAGATGCCGAGCAGCGCGAAGCGCCGGTGGCCGGATGCCTCGATGACGGCCTCGAGGTCGGCGGCGAAGCGCGCGAACGAGATGTCGGCGACGTCGCGGTCCGACAGGCCGCTGCCACGCGCGTCGTAGCGCACGAGCGTGTTGCGTGCCGACAGCCGCGTGAACATGTCGCGCCAGACCGGGCTGGCCCAGTCGAACTCCAGATGATTGAGCCAGTTCGCTGCCTTGATCAGCGGCCGTCCGCTGCCCGAGGTTGCGTAGGCGATCGACACGTCGTCGGACGTGCGGCAGTAACGCACGACCTGTTCGCGCGCGGCCACCGGGACATCGGCGTCGTGTGCGGCCTGCATGCCGCCGGGGACGACGTCGGCGACGAAGCGGAAGCCGCGGCTGCGGATGGTCTGGATCATCGCCTGCGCGCTGCCGTCGTCGCCGATCGCACGGCGCGCGGCGCTGATGCGGCTGTTGAGCGCCGCATCCGACACGACGCGGCCCTGCCAGACCTTCGAGAAAACCTCGTCCTTGCTGACGACGCGGTCGTGCGCCTCGACGAGCAGCGCGAGAAGCGAAAAGACCTGCGGCTCGATCGCGACGGGCGCGCCGGCGCGCAGGAGCTCGTAGCGCTGTGGGTCGAGCCGGAAGTCTCCGAATATGTAGGACATGTCCGCTCCGCCTGAAAATCAAGCAAGTCTCTAGGAAACCGCAAGGCAATCTGCAAGCGGCGGAACTGGAAAGGGACTACGCAGGGATCAGTCGAATGCACCGGCTTGCTTTCGCGATCGCCCTCCGTGGGCGATCGCGAGAAGCGTCGAATCGAACCGATTCAATGCCGTTTTCACTGCGTGGCCCCGTCGGCGGCGCAGGCAACCCTGCAAGCAAGGAACATTTTATGGGCGGCTTAGTCGCACTTATGTATGGCGTCGTCGTGTACGGGTTCTTCCTCGCCACGTTCCTCTACGCCGTCGGATTCGTCGGCAACGTCGTCGTTCCCAAGTCCATCGATTCGGGCACGGTCGGGCCAATGGCCGAGGCGCTGCTGGTGAACACGCTGCTGCTCGGCAGCTTCGCGATCCAGCACAGCGTGATGGCCCGCCAGGGCTTCAAGAAATGGTGGACAAGAATCGTGCCGAAATCGGTCGAGCGTACTACCTACGTCCTGCTGGCGAGTCTGGTGCTCTGTGCACTGTTCGCGCACTGGCGTCCGATGCCCGATCTCGTCTGGAGTATCGAGAGCCCGACGGCGGCGGTCGCGATCCACGCGCTCAGCGCGCTGGGCTGGGGGCTGGTTCTGCTGTCGACGTTCCTGATCGACCATTTCGAGCTATTCGGGATCAAGCAGGTGTTCATGCGCATGCTCGGGCGTTCGCTGCCGATGCATGCGTTCAAGACACCGATGCTCTATCGCCATGTGCGCCACCCGCTCTATCTGGGATTCGTCATCGCCTTCTGGGCCGCGCCCGCGATGAGCGTCGGGCACCTGCTGTTCGCGGTCGGGACCACGGGCTACATCCTGATCGCGATCTGGTTCGAGGAGCGCGATCTCGTCGCGGCATTCGGCGACGAGTACCGTCGCTACCGCCAGCGCGTGGGCATGCTGCTCCCGCGCTTGGGCGCTCGCCCGGCATCGACCCAGCATTCGCCCTCGGAGTAGGTTCGTGCGCGCCGGTGGCGGGGCAGGCCCCGCCACCGGCCGGTTGGCCCCGGAGTAGTCGTCCATGTCCAGAAATGAAACCGCTCCGATGGCTGCGTCCGCGGAGAGGCCGGGGGCGCATGCCGCGGGAATCTCGATCCTGCTGCTCGTCTTCGGCACCGCCTTCTGGGGCGGCAATGTCGTCGTCGGGCGCGCGATCATCGACCAGATCTCGCCGCTCGCGATCTCGTTCTGGCGCTGGGCGATCGCTCTGGCGCTCCTCACGCCGTTGGGACTGCGGCCGGTGCTGGCGGTGTGGCCCGTCGTGCGCCGCAGCTGGCGCATCCTGGCGCTGCAGGGGATCGTCGGCATCGGAATCTACAACACGCTCGTCTATTTCGCGCTCGTCCATACGACTGCCATCAACACGACCGTCATCTACGCCTCGGCGCCGATGATGATCGTGGGCCTCGCGCGCGTCGTGCTCGGCGACCCGATGCGCCCCGCCCAGACGGCGGGGCTGACGCTGTCGTTCGTCGGCGTGGCGGTGCTGATCGCGCGCGGCGATCCGGCGATGCTGCTGGCGCTCGATTTCAACCGCGGTGACCTGATCGTGGTGCTTGCCTGCTTCTGCTGGGCCGTCTTCAGCCTGCTGCTGCGCCGCCGTCCGGCCGAACTGCCGCCGGTCGGCCTGCTCTACGTGCAGGTCGCCGTCGGCACGCTGCTGCTGCTGCCGTTCTACCTGCACGAACTGTTCGTGCTCGGGCACGGTTTCGAGCTGACGGCGAATCTGGGGATGGCGCTGCTCTATGTCGGGAGCCTGCCGTCGCTGGCATCGTTCTTCTTCTGGAACCGCGCGGTGCTCGTGCTCGGGGCGGGAACCGCCGGACTGTTCATCAATCTGATCCCGATTTTTGCGAGCCTGCTGTCGATCGCCTATCTGGGCGAGCCGCCGCATTTCTACCACGGCGTCTCGCTGCTGCTGCTGTTCGCGGGTCTCTATATCGCCACGCGCGTGGGGCGGGGTGCCGCGAAAAGCTAGCGCGCGATCCCGCGCAGATACGCGACGACGGCCGCGCGCGCACCGGCATCGCGCAACCCGTTGCCGCCCATCCACAGGCCGGGGAACATCTCCTCGGGATCGTCGAGGAAGGCGGCAAGGCGTTCGGCATCCCATCTGAGCCCGGCCGCGCGCGCCCGGCGCAGGGCGGGCGAATAGTCGAATTGCGGATCACCGCCGACCGCGCGGCCGATCAGTCCGCCGAGATTGGGGCCGGGCCGTTCGGGTGCGCCGGCCTCGACCGAGTGGCACGACGCGCAGCGCGCCTCGAACGCCGCGCGCCCGTCCTGCGCGGCGGCCGGTGCGACCACCGCCAGGAACAGGAGCGCGGCTTGAAGAACCGGCTTCGTCAAACGCCGTACTGGATGCGCACAAGCCGGTCGTTGCCGCTCTCGCCGCCCCACGCTTCGCCGTCGATGCCGGCCATCTGGCGCACATTGGCGTCCGACTTGTCGGATTCGAAACTGGCGAAGCGCTGGTCGGCAGGATCGAAGCGCACGATGGCGTTGGCCGAGAAATCGGTCAGCCACACCTTGTCCGACGGATCGACCCAGACCGAATAGGTACGCGGCCGGTCGCCCGGCAGGCGCCAGGCTTTCCACGAACCGTCGCGCGGATCGTGCATCGACACGTTGCCGCTGTTCCATTCGCTGATCCACAGCCGGCCCGCGCTGTCGCTCCACACGCGGCGCGCACCCTGGCGCGGTGTCGGCGGCTCGACGATACGCACGCGCCCGGTGGCAAGATCGTCGATCTGGGCAAGATGGTTGTTGGCGAGCGACACGTACCAGATGCCGTTCTGCGGCGTGCGCGTGATGCCGTAGGGACCCGCACCGCGCGGTGCTTCCCAGACGTCCAGGCGTTCGCTCGCCGGCATGAAGCGCCCGTAGATGCCGTTCTGGCCGGTGAACCATAGCGTGCCGGATGCGTCGAACACGCCGGTGTTGAGGTTCGCGTTGGGGAATTTCTCGGGCAGCTTCCAGCTGCGCACCTCGTGCGAGCGCACATCGACGCGCACGATGGCATTGAGCCCGCCGTCGGTCACCCACGCAGCACCGTCCGGCCCGCGGACCACGCCGTGCGGCGCCGAGTTCTGGCCGAGCGCCACGACGCGCACGGCGCCCGTCGCCGGATCAAGCCGGCCGAGCGTGCCGTTGCGCTGGCCGCAGAACCACACCGTGCCGTCGCCGGCGGCCGCGATGTCGCGCGAGCCCGCGCGGCGGCCTTCCTTCGGCCGGACATCGAAATAGGTGACGCGGAACCCGGCCGGCACGGCGCTGCGGGCGGGGAGCAGGCCGGTTGCTGCGACCGCGAGGCCGGCGCCTGCGGAAGCGAGGAATGCACGACGCATCATGGGCTTTCTCCCTTCTCGGATGGCGTGACGGTCCGAGGATGAGCCGGGGCGGGGTTGAAGGCAAGGGCGCGCGCCTTGTAACGGGCGCGCGATCGGCCCATATCCGGGCTACGGCCGTGCATGCGGTCCTCGCATTGCGGGGAGAGCCGTCACCGACAGGAGCACGCCATGGCCAAGGGCCAGAAACGCAGCACGCGCGAAATTCGCAAGCCCAAGGCGGGCAAGAACAAGATCGCGACGGGCAATGCGCCCTTCATCACCACCTCGCAGGCGGCGCGCCAGCCAGCCGCCCCCGCCAAGACGAAGCGCTGAGGGGCCCCGATATGCAGTATCTGGGCAGGATCGTCGGCGACGGCACGCTGACCGCGAACGGCGAGACGATCGACAGGGCCGACTACGAGATCGACGGCTTTCTGAAGGCCAAGATCGGCGTTTCGGGCAGCGGGGAAATCCGCGCGTCGGCCGATGCGCTTCGCCGCGTCTTCGGCCGCAGGGACGTCCAGATCGTCACCGGTGACGGACGGCGTATCGACGTGCGTTTTTCCGACCGCAAGATGACGCCGGGCGCGCGCGTCGCGCATGTCGAACTGTCCGGCGCATTGCCGACCGCGCGCGCGGACTGGCGCCGCTAGCGGCTCACTTCATCACCATCCCGAAGCCGATCACGTAGCCGTCGAGATCCCGGACGCCGAACTCGCGGCAGCCATAGGGCTGGTTGCACAGGCCGTACTGGATCGTTGCGCCCTTGGCGACGAACTCGGCATGCAGCGTGTCGGCATCCGAGACCCAGAAATACGTTTCCCAGATTTCGTCGCAGCGTTCCCGGTTCGGCAGGAGCGGAATGTCCGGTGCGACCTGCTTGAGCATCAGATGTAGCCCGTCGCGCATCAGGATCACGAAGCCCGGCGGGTCACCGTAAAAATGGTCGTACTTGAATCCCAGCGCGTCGCGATAATGGTTCGCCGCGGCGACGACATCGCGCACGAGCAGCACGGGCGAACTTGCGGTCAGACGGGCTGGGATGTCGGGCATCGACGGGTCTCCGATCTGCGAAGCCATTACCCCTCACCCTAGCCCTCCCCTGCAAGGGGAGAGGGAATCAAAGTGGTGATGTCGCGCGCATCGTGCGTCCAACCCGACCGAAGGAGTCCTCTCTCCCGCTTGCGGGAGAGAGCGGAGGGCGGGGGGCGTTCACACAAGGTTGCAATTTTCCGCAACTTGATATAGGATATAAAGACTATAATAAAGGAAAGTTTACTGAATACAGATGACACGAAAAACACGTCAACTGGTCAACAAAAATGGGGTTATCCGATTGATATCATTAAATTCACTTAGGAGACCGTCAATTGACCGTCAACAGTCGTCAAGCAAACTTTGCGGCTCAACGCTGCGGGCAGTCGGCGCGCGCGCAGGGCGCGCTGTCGGCCGAGACATAGGTCTTGCAGACGCGGCAGGGCGCCATCGTCTCGGCTTCTTCCTTCAGTGCCGCCTTGGCCGTGCCGCCCTGGCGCATGCGCTCGGCGGCGATCTCGGCTTCCTTCTCGCGGATCCGGAAATAGCGCCAGCCGAACCACACGACGGCGAGCACGAGAAGAAGCAGGAACAGCTTGGCGAAGGAAAAGCCCATCTGTCAGAGACCGTAGCGCGCCCAGATCGCGCGCGTCTCGAGGGAATCGACGAGATCGTCGGGCCACGGGCCCTCACCGGCGGCGAGGCCGATGAGGCTGCGCAGCGACCGGCCCTGCACGGCCACGCCGCGCAGGCGCACCTTCTCGCCGAAGCGTCGGCGAAGGTCACCGCGCGCGTCGCCCAGCGCATCGATCAGGCCGAGTTCGCGCGCGCGTGCGCCGGTCCAGAATTCGCCGGTGAACAGCCCTTCGCGGTCGGCCTTCAGCTTCGCGCCGCGGCGCGCGGAAACCCAGTTGCGGAAATTGGCGTGAATCTCGTCCTGCAGCGCGCGCAGCCGTTCGACGTCTTCCGGCTTCTCGGGCCCGAACGGGTCGAGCAGGGATTTGCGCGCGCCCGCGGTGTAGAGGCGCCGGCGCACGCCCACGCGCCGCATCAGGTCTTCGAAGCCGAAGCTCGCGGCGATCACGCCGATGGAACCGATGATGGAGTTGGCGTCGGCGACGATCTCGTCGGCCGCGCACGCGATCCAGTAGCCGCCAGAAGCGGCGACATCCTCGACATAGGCGTAGACGGGCAGCTTCTTCTCGTCCGCCAGCGCGCGGATGCGCGTGCCAATCAGCGCGGATTGCGCGGCCGATCCGCCGGGCGAATTGACGATCAGGGCGACCGCGGAAATACCGGACATGCCGAAGGCGCGTTCGAGCGGGGCGGCGAGGCGCTCGATCGACAGGCCGCGGCGTCCGCCCATGCCGATCGCACCCTGCAGGCGGATAACCGCCACGCTCGGCGTAGGCGTGCGGCCGATCAGCCGTTCGAGAGAGGCGCGCAGATCCATCGGCGCGACCTATACCAGCGCGAGTGCCTGGCCGTCGCGCAAAATCGCCTCGGCCCGCGGCGTGAAGCGCCCGTCCGCCTCGTGCAGCACGAGCCCGCCGGCGAGCACCAGCGGCGTGCGCACGCCCTTGCGCGCACGCACGAGGATTCGCTTGGCCGGCATGCCTGCGCGCGGCCACAGCGGGAAGACGACGGTCTCGCCCGCGCGGCCCTCCAGCGCCACGAGCAGGTCGGCGAGCCGGTCAGCGCGCTGCACGAAGACCAGCGCGCCGCGCGGCTTCAGCGCGCGCAGCGCCGCCGCGATCCAGCCCGCGAGCGGCAGTTCGCCCTCCATGTCGGCGCGCCGCTTGTGGGGATCGGGCGAGGGATCGGCCCGCGCGGGATCGAGATAGGGCGGATTGCAGAAGGCAAGATCGAAGCCGGTGGCAGCGTGGCGCGCGGCGTCGCCCGTGATCGCGGCGAAGCGGTCGGCCCAGCCGTTTGCCGCGGCATTGTCGCGCGCCAGCGCCGCGAGCCCTGCGTCGATCTCGATGCCGGTGACGCGGACCTGCGGCAGGCGGGCCAGAAGGGCAAGGCTTGCGGCACCCGCACCGCACCCCAGATCCAGCGCCGTCTCCGCCCTGTTGCCGCATGCTGCGGCGAGCAGGACGGGGTCGATCGCCGCGCGGTAGCCGTCGGCCGGCTGGCGCAGGCGCACGCGCCCGCCCAGCAGGGTGTCGTCGGTCATGGCGCCCGCGGTCATTGCTGCGCCGCGTCGACGAGCGCTTGCGCGCGCGCGCCGTCGTCGGCATCGACGACCACGCGCCGCGGGATCGCGAGGATCGAGCCCTCCATCGCGGACGTGTGCGTGTCCAGCACCAGATATCCGATGCGCGCGTCGGTCAGCAGCGCCTCGACGAACGAAAGCAGGACGGGATCGTTGGTGCGCAGGATCTCGTGCATGCGCGCGGGGCTCCTTGCCGCTTGCGGCGCTTGATTCCTGCCGCTTGCCGACTATGCTCGGGTCTCGGGCGGTCCGGGTCAAGCCGGACGGCCGCAAAGCCTTGAAAATCGTGCGCGAGAGGGGTCCGAACGTGGCAGTTGTCGTGAATCTGGAGGGGGAACGCGGACGCTCCCCGCGCCCGGCCAAGAACGCGCTGCAGGCTCTGGTGGCCCTCGTCGGCGACGACGTGAAGGCCGTCAACGACACGATCGTGCAGCGCATGCACTCATCGGTTGAGCTGATCCCGCAGCTCGCCAGCCACATCGTCGCCGCCGGCGGCAAGCGCATGCGCCCGATGCTCACCCTCGCGGCCGCGCGCATGTGCGGCTATCGCGGCGCCCGCCACGTCAAGCTCGCGGCCTGCGTCGAGTTCATCCACACCGCCACGCTGCTGCACGACGACGTCGTCGACGAGAGCGACCTGCGCCGCGGGCGTGCCACCGCCAACGCCGTGTGGGGCAACAAGGCGAGCGTGCTGGTCGGCGATTTCCTGTTCAGCCGCGCCTTCCAGGTGATGGTCGAGGACGGCTCGCTCGCCGTGCTCGCGATCCTCTCCAACGCTTCGGCCGTAATCGCCGAGGGCGAGGTGCTCCAGCTCACCACGGCCAACGACACCGAGACGTCCGAGCAGGCCTATCTCGAGGTGATCCGCGCCAAGACCGCAGCCCTCTTCGCCGCCGCCTGCCGCGTGGGGGCAGCCGTCGCCGAGCGGCCCAAGGCCGAGGAGGACGCGCTCGAGACCTACGGCCTCAATCTCGGCATCGCGTTCCAGCTCGTCGACGACGTGCTCGACTATGCGGCCACGGCGGCCGAGATGGGCAAGAACGTGGGCGACGATTTCCGCGACGGGAAGATCACGTTGCCGATCGTGCTGTCGTTCCTGCGCGGCGACGAGACCGAGCGGACCTTCTGGCGGCGCACGCTCGAGGAGCTCGACCAGAAGGACGAGGACCTGCCGCACGCGATCGAGCTGATGCGCAGGCACAAGGCGCTCGACGACACGATCGAGCGGGCGCGCCATTACGGGCGTATCGCACGCGATGCGCTCGGCATCTTCCCCGACGGTCCGGAGAAGCGCGCGCTCGTCGATCTCGTCGATTTCGCGATCGAGCGCGCCTACTAGAAATAGTCCTATCCTTCGTTCGCCGCGATCTGCGCCTGCAGCTGGGCGGAGAACACCGCACGCGCGGGCGCGAGCCCTTCGAGATATTCGGCCCCCGACGCGGCCGCGCGCTGCGTGCCGGCCCGGTTCACCTCGAGATGCTGGGCCAGTTCGCCCGCCGTGCGATAGCGCCTGGCTTCCGCATCGCGGAAGACCGCGCGGTTGGCCTTGGCCGCGACCGGCATCAGCCTGTTGGATGGTGTCTCGGGCTTCTCTTCGGATGTCTGGATCAGGCGCACCGCGCCGCGTGCCCCCAGGAAGTGGGCGGCATAGACCTCCTGGTAGGTCGGCTCGCGGCCAAGGGCCGTGGCCAGCGACTTGCGGTTCCGGGCAGTGAGCTCGCCCGCCATCGCCGCGGCCGCCTTGGGGTCCTTGCGCAAGGCAAGAATTGCCGAGCGGTCTTCACCGCCGGGCACTTCGTTCCGCCCCGTCGCGGGGTCGCGCACGATCTTCCCGGCGACCTCGCGGAGCCCGTGCTTGGCCCCGTGCTGGCGCACCAGATCGAGCCAGGTCTGCTCGGTGAACTGGAAGAGCCCGGTGGCGCTGGACCGCGGGTTCTGGGCATCCGCCTTGAGCCCGCTCTCCCGCCTGGCGGTCGCCAGAAGCTCGGCAAAGCCGGCCTGGCCGCGTCGGATGGGCTCGCCGAAAGCGGCGGATATCTGGGGTGAAACGTGGGCCTGCTGGACGTTCGGGGCGGTCATTTTCGTCTCCGTTTCCCCCATATCAGCAACCCCCATGCCAGCCCCGATGGATGCGCTTGCACGCCCCCGTCAGGAAGGCTATACCGACGGCCCCGATCGGTCGGAGCGTAGCTCAGCCTGGTAGAGCACTAGCTTCGGGAGCTAGGGGCCGGAGGTTCGAATCCTCTCGCTCCGACCAATAATCCAAGAGCTTACATGCGCTTTTGGCAGTGTTTCGCGCTGCCAGCCACTGCCATATGCGGATAACGAGAACCATTGATCTGCTAGTTATTTGGTTTCCGGCGCGACTTGGAAGTTTATCAGTTCGGGCAAGGCAGCGGGCGTCGTCATTCAGATGCCCGTTATGAATCGATAGCCCACACCGGGTTCTGTCAGAATGAAGCGTGGCGCGGAGGGATCGTCTCCGAGCTTCTCGCGAAGCTGCCGTACATAGACCCGCAAGTACTGCGTATCGGCGACGTGAGCCGGCCCCCAGACCTGTTCAAGAACCATCCGGTGGGTCAGGACCTTGCCACCCGCCTGAGCAAGCAGCTTCAGCAGATCGTATTCCTTTGGCGTGAGCTTGACCTCCTCGCCCACCAGCCGGACGCGACGCTGCACGAGATCGATTTCGAGGTCGCCGCTGCGGATGATCGGTTCTGCACCGGCTTCCTGGAGCCGGTGCCGAATGGCCGTGCGCAGGCGCGCGAGCAGCTCCGGCATGCCGAATGGCTTGGTCACATAGTCGTCGGCACCCTCGTCGAGGGCCGCCACTTTCTCGTCCTCGCCGGCGCGTACCGAGAGCACGATGACTGGCACGGCAGAGAATTCGCGGATGCGCGTCAACGCCGTGTGCCCGTCCTCGTCCGGCAGGCCGAGATCGAGGAGTACGGCGTCCGGACTCTCGCGTGCGACGGCAGCAATGCCTTCGCGGGCGGTCGCGGCCTCGATCACGGTGTCGCCCTCGGCCTCCAGCGCCACGCGTAGCAGTTTGCGCAACTGCGGCTCGTCGTCGATTACCAGGACGCGGCGCTTGGATGAGTTCATCTCGGCTCCGGCCGGGCTTCGTCGGGCTGCGGGTCGACCGGCAGGTCGACGATCGCCCGCGTACCGTAGCCGTCGATGATCGGGCTTTCCAGCCGGACCGTCCCGCCGTGCGCCTCGACGAGACCACGGCAGATCGCAAGGCCCAATCCAGTTCCGGCGATCTGCCGGTCGCCCCAGCGCCCGCCCTGCCCGCTGCGCACCCGATAGAACTTGTCGAAGACGCGCTCGAGATCGGCGACGGGTACGCCTTGGCCCCGGTCTTCGACGGCGATCCGCAACTGCGAGCCGACGACGGAAATCATGACGGAGATCGGCGTGCTGTCTGGCGAGTATTTGGCCGCATTGTCGAGAAGATTGTAGAGAGCCTGACCCACAAGTGTCGGATCGACACGCAGCAGCGGTAGGCCCGAGCCAGCCGATATGGTCACTTCACGCGCGGGCAGGCGTTTGCGCAGTCGCGCCACGGCGGTACCGAGGAGTTCGCGCACATCCGTCCAGTCGCGCCGAAGCGCAAGAGCACCACCTTCCAGGCGCGTCATATCGAGCAGGTTGCCGACGAAACGCGCGAGGCGGTCGGATTCCTCGTGGATCGCGTCAAGAAGCTGCCGACGCGAATGCTCGTCGAGGCCGCTGCCGGTCCGCAGCGTGGAAATGGCCCCGGTGATCGTCGAAAGCGGCGTACCGAGATCGTGGCTGATCGAGGAGAGCAGCGCGGCCCGCAGCTTCTCGGATTCGGCAAGCACCTTTGCCTCGCGCATTTCGGCGTCGAGCCGCATGCGCCCGATCGCGATCGCGGCCTGGTCGGCGAGCGCGTCGAGCAGCCGGCGCGCGTCGGGATCGAGGGACTTGTCCTTCGGCGGTCGGATCCCGAGCACACCGACCGGGCCAGCGGCCGTGCGCATCGGCACATAAAGCCGTTCGGCCGACGGCAGCGTGCCTGAACCGACGCCGGCCGCTTCACCCTTGTCGCGAGCCCAGTGGGCGGCCGCCCAGTCGCCGGCGGGCAGATCGTCTTCGGGTGGATAGCCGCCGCGCACGACAAGTCGCTCGTCCTGCCCGAGCAGCACGACGGTGCCGACGCCGAGCATCGTCGCCACCTGATGGGCGACGATCCAGACAAGGTCATCGAGAGCTGCAGCGGCAGCAAGCTTGCGCGCAAAATCGTAGAGGGCCGCGGTCGTACGGAAGCGCCGGCGGGCATCGGTCGCCTGCTCGCGAACGCGGCTCGCCTGACTCGAAAGAAGGACGGCGACGACGACGAAGATCGCCAATGCCAGGATGTCGCGCGGGTCGCCGATCGTCAGCGTCAGGTAAGGCTCGACAAAAAAGAAGTCGAAAACCAGCGTGGCCAGTAGCGAGGCATAGAGCGATGGCGACAGGCCGAAGCGCACCGCCGTGTAGATGATCGACGTAAGCAGCAGGATCGGCTCGACGTTCGGCGTGTCGAACTGCAGGCGAAGCAGCCAGCACAGCCCGGCTGCTGCGAAAACCGCGCCGCTCGCCTCGATGAATGGCCGTGGTCCACGGGCCGCGCGTGCGGCAAGCCGGACACGCAATGCGGCGGTGAGCCGTTCGCGCACCGACGGGCCGTCCGACGGCACGATGTGCACACCGACGGCATCGTTTGCGCGGATCAGCTCGTGCACGAGAGACTGGCCGAACCATTCGCGCCAGCGCGGTCGCCGCGTCTTGCCAATGACGATCTGGGTGATGTTCTGGCCGCGCGCGAGATCGAGGATTTCGGCTACGACGTCGGATGTCGGTATCACGCGCGCCTCGCCGCCGAGCCGGTCCGCGAGCTTCAACGCGTCGGCAATGCGCGTCTTTGCGGCTTCGTCGAGGCTGGCGTGGTGCGGCGTCTCGAAATTGACTGCCATCCACTTGGCACCAATCTGGTCGGCGAGCCGCCGGGCCGCGCGCACGATGGGGGCGGGATCTGGAAAGGCCGATATGCAGGCGAGGATGCGCTCACCCGCCGGCCACGGCCCCGGAATTGCCTGACGCAGCATCAGCCCGACCATCTGGTCGTCGACGCGTTCGGCCGTGCGGCGAAGCGCCAATTCGCGCAAGGCAGTCAGATTGCCGGGCCGGAAGAAGTGGTCGGCCGCACGCTCGGCATGGGCACCCTTGTAGATCTTGCCTTCCTTAAGGCGCTTGATCAGGTCGTCCGGCGTGAGGTCGACGAGTTCGATTGCATCGGCGCGCTCGAGGACGGAATCGGGCAGCGTCTCCTGCACCCGCACGCCGGTAATCTTCGCGACGATGTCGTTGAGGCTTTCGAGATGCTGGACATTCAGCGTCGTCCAGACATCGATGCCGGCGGCAAGCAACTCCTCGACGTCTTGATGGCGCTTTGGATGGCGAGATCCTGGCGCATTGGTATGGGCGAGTTCATCGACCAGCAGCAGGCCCGGCCGGCGGGTGAGTGCGGCGTCGATATCGAATTCTTCGATCTCGTGCCCGCGATGCGCGAGTTTGCGGCGGGCGAGGACCTCGAACCCGTCGAGCTTGCCGGCAGTGGCGTCGCGACCATGCGTCTCGATGATGCCGGCGACGACATCGATCCCCTCGGCCTTGCGCGCCTGCGCTGCCTCGAGCATCGCATAGGTCTTGCCCACGCCGGGGGCTGCACCCAGGAACACCTTCAGGCGGCCGGATCCTTCGGCCTTCGCGACCGCCAGCAGCGCATTCGGGTCGGGACGGTCACCGGCTTCGGTCATTTGCTCTTTCGGTCAGGGCCGAAACTTGTCGAGGGCGAGATTGAGTCCGAGAACATCGACCCGCGGCTCGCCCAGTATGCCGAGTTCCCGGCCTCGGGTGAACTGCGCCAACAGGCTCCGGAGCTGATCTTCCGGCAGCTCGCGTGCGGCAGCGATCCGCGCAACCTGACGCATGGCGTTGGCCGGCGATACATGCGGATCAAGTCCCGAGCCGGATGCCAGTACGGCGTCGGCCGGAACAGGTTTCGTCCCACCAAGGGAAGCGATATCGGCCGTCACACGTTCGACAAGCTTGGCCGATGTCGGACCAAGATTGGCGCCGCCGGACGAGGTGGCGTCGTAGCCGTCGTTACCCGCAGCCGACGGGCGGCCATGGAAATAGCGCTCGCTGGCGAATTTCTGGCCGAGGAGGGCCGATCCGACGATCCGGCCATCACGCTCGATCAACGAGCCATTGGCGGAATGGCGGAAAGCGATCTGGCCGATACCGGTGATCACAAGCGGATAGAGCACACCGCAGATCACCGAGAACATGATCAGCAGAACGAAGGCGGGGCGGATATGGACGTACATGGCAAACCTCACGCAAGCCCGAGGGCGGAAACAAGGATGTCGACGGCCTTGATGCCGGCGAATGGAACGAGGATTCCGCCCAGTCCGTAGACGAGCAGGTGGCGGCGCAGCAGATCACCGGCTGGCATCGGGCGGTAGGCAATGCCCCTCAGCGCCAGCGGGATCAGCGCGACGATGATCAGTGCGTTGAAGATCACCGCCGACAGGATGGCGCTTTGCGGCGTGGCCAGCCCCATCACGTTAAGTGCGCTGAGTTGCGGATAAGCGGCGACAAACAGGGCCGGGATGATCGCGAAATATTTCGCGACGTCGTTGGCAATTGAGAACGTCGTCAGTGCACCACGCGTCATTAGCAGTTGCTTGCCGATCCCGACGACCTCGATCAGCTTGGTCGGGTTCGAATCGAGATCGACCATGTTGCCGGCCTCGCGTGCGGCCTGAGTGCCGGTCTGCATGGCGAGCCCGACGTCGGCCTGAGCGAGGGCAGGCGCATCGTTTGTGCCGTCACCGCACATCGCCACCAGCCGGCCCTTGCTCTGCTCGGCGCGGATGAATGCGAGCTTGTCTTCGGGCGTGGCCTCGGCGATGAAATCGTCGACGCCAGCCTCGGCTGCGATTGCCGCCGCAGTCAGCTTATTGTCGCCGGTCACCATTACCGTGCGCACACCCATGCGGCGGAGTTCGGCGAAACGCTCGCGGATCCCGGCCTTGACGATGTCTTTCAGATAGATAATGCCGAGAAGGCGATTTCCGGCTGGGCCGGCCTCCGCGACGGCCAGCGGCGTGCCGCCGCTGCGCGCAATGCGTTCGACCTGGTCGGCCGCCGCCGTCGGTAGCGGGACGCCCGCGAACCGCACGATCGAATCGACGGCACCCTTGCGGATCCGCCGACCCGGCAGATCGACCCCGGAAATCCGGGTCTGAGCCGTGAAGGTGACGAACACGGCCGAAGGGTCGCCGGCCGGTACCGCCCCGAGCCGTTCCTGGGCGAGCTTGACGATCGAGCGCCCTTCAGGCGTCTCGTCGGCGAGCGAAGCAAGGAGGGCCGCTTCGGCAAGCTCGCGTTCGGATACGCCCAGTGCGGGCGCGAAAGCAGTCGCCATACGGTCGCCCAGCGTGATCGTGCCTGTCTTGTCGAGCAGCAGCACGTCGACATCACCCGCCGCTTCGACCGCGCGGCCCGATGTCGCCAGCACGTTGAATTTCACCAGCCGGTCCATGCCGGCGATGCCGATCGCCGACAGGAGGCCGCCGATGGTGGTCGGAATCAGCGTCACGAACAGTGCGACGAGGACGGTCAGCGACAGAGCAGCCCCCGCATACGCGGCGAATGCCGGGAGTGCTGCCACAACGACGACGAAGATCAGTGACATCCCGGCAAGCAGGATGTTGAGCGCGATCTCGTTGGGCGTCTTCTGGCGCGAAGCGCCCTCGACGAGGGCGATCATCCGGTCAAGGAAGCTCGAGCCTTGTGCCGCCGTGATCTTGACCTTGATCCAGTCCGACAGCACGACCGTGCCGCCAGTGACGGCCGAGCGGTCGCCGCCCGACTCCCGGATGACCGGGGCGGATTCGCCTGTGATTGCGCTTTCGTTGACCGACGCGATTCCTTCGACCACGGTGCCGTCGCCCGGGATCGTATCGCCGGCTTCGACGAGCACAATGTCGCCGACCTCGAGTTCGGTCGCTGCAGCCTTCTCGTAGATGGCGCCGGGGCCATAGACGATGCGCTTGGCCCAGGTCTCGGTCTTCACCTTGCGAAGCGCGTCGGCCTGCGCTTTGCCGCGCCCTTCGGCGACCGCTTCCGCGAAATTGGCGAACAGGACGGTGAACCAGAGCCAGGCCGCGATCTGTCCCGAAAAGCCTGCTGCCTGACCACCGGTAAGGTCGCGAAAGAAGGCGAGGGTTGCCACGCCGGCGACCACCGCGGTGACGAAGATGACAGGGTTGCGGACGAGGCTACGTGGATCGAGCTTGGCGAAGGCCGCGCGAACCGCCGGCAGCAGGATCGCGGGATCGAAAAGCGAGATTTCCTTGGCGCGTGCCATGGGCGTTGTTCCTTTGCTGCGCGATCAGAAGGTCTGGCCCGCGAGCATCGCGAAATGCTCGACGATGGGGCCGAGAGCGAGGGCGGGGAAGAAGCTGAGGCCGCCGACGACCAGGATCGTGCCGGCGAGCAGCACGACGAAGAGCAGTCCGTCGGTTGGAAATGTGCCGTCGGAGGCTGGGACGCGCTTCTTGGCGGCAAGCGCACCGGCAAGGGCGAGTACGGGGACGATGATCGCGAAGCGGCCGACCAGCATGGCGATGCCGAGCGTGGTGTCCCAGAAGGGCACGCTGGCGGTGAGGCCGGCGAAGGCCGAACCGTTGTTGCCGACGGCCGATGTATAGGCGTAGAGCGCTTCGGAGAAGCCGTGCGGGCCATCGTTGTTGAGTCCGCCGAGCGCACCCGGCCAGAGCAGGGCAAGGGCCGTGAACGCCAGGATGAAGACCGGCGGGACGAGCACGACGAGGCTGGCGAGCTTGACCTCGCGCGCCTCGATCTTCTTGCCGAGATATTCGGGCGTGCGGCCGACCATCAGGCCGGCGACGAACACTGCGATCACGGCATAGACGAGCAAGCCATAGAGGCCGGATCCTACGCCACCGAACACGATCTCGCCGAGCTGGATCATGAACATCGGCACGAGCCCGCCGAGCGGGGTGAAGCTGTCGTGCATCGCGTTGACCGAGCCATTGGATGCGGCAGTGGTGACCACGGCCCAGATCGCCGACCAGACGATGCCGAAGCGGGTTTCCTTGCCTTCCATGTTACCGTCGGCCGGATTGAGGCCGAGAGCGGTCAGGATCGGATTGCCGGCGGCTTCCGCGGCGTAGCAGGCCGCGAGACCGCCAACGAGCAGGACCGTCATCGTCGCGAGCAGGACGGTTCCCTGGCGCGAGGCGCCGACCATCCGGCCGAACGTCACGGCGAGCGCGGCGGGGATGGCCAGAATCGCCCACAACGAAAGCAGGTTCGTCCATCCGTTCGGATTTTCGAACGGGTGCGCGGAGTTGGCGTTGAAGAAGCCGCCGCCGTTGGTGCCGAGCTGCTTGATCGCGATCTGCGAGGCGATCGGTCCCAGCGCGATCGTCTGCGAAGCGCCTTCGAGCGTCGTCGTCTCGATATTGGACGAGAAGGTCTGTGGCACGCCGAGCGCCACGAAAGCGATGGCCAGAACCAGCGAGAGCGGCAGCAAAACGTAGAGGATTCCGCGCGTCAGGTCCGTCCAGAAATTGCCCACGCCACGCGCTTCGACGCGCGCAAACCCGCGAGCCAGCGCCAATGCCAGTGCAATGCCGGTCGCCGCGGAAACGAAGTTCTGCGTCGCGAGACCGAACATCTGCGACAGATGGCTCATCGTCGACTCGCCGGCATAGGACTGCCAGTTCGTGTTGGTGACGAAGCTCACCGCCGTATTGAATGCGAGATGCGGGTCGACCGCCCCGAGCTCGTTCGGATTGAGCGGGAGTACGCCCTGCAGGCGCAGCAGCGCGTATAGCAGGATGAAGCCAGCCGCATTGAAGACGAGCATCGCGCCGACATAGCCGAGCCATCCCTGCTCGTGGGTCGCGTCGATGCCGGCAGCCCTATAGAGGGCAGCTTCGACACGTCCGAGGAGAGGGGACAGGAACGTCCGCTCGCCGGCGAAAACGCGCGCCATATAGATGCCAAGCGGGACGGCACTGGCGAGAACCAGGCCGACGACAAGCAGGATCTGCAGCCATCCCATCGGGGTCATGGCGGGTACTCCGGTTCTCTCGTATGTTTCAGAACTTCTCGGGCGCCAGCAGAGCGACCGCGAGATAGGCGAAAAGGGCGATCGTGACGGCGCCGCCCAGGATCAGTTCAAACATCGGGGTGCCCTCACAGCCGCGTGCAGGCGCGCGTAAAAACCGCCATCGCGGCGAACAAGCCGGTTCCGAGTGCCAAATAGAGGAAGTCTTCCATGTCCGCCTCCTGCATTGAGGTCGGGACTATGGATCCGGGTGGCGTAGCGGCTCGATGTGGAACTTAGGGCAGCAGCATAAGGAATTTATAAAGACGACCCAATTTCCGAGGATGCAGTTCGACCAAAGTCATTCGCAGGATGCCGTGGCTCAGAGCCATTCTTGACAATCCGAGCGAGTGACATTTATCGTTTTATAGATATTCGAACATTAGTTCGCAATCCGAACTTATTGCAGATGGCTTCAGTTGGTGCGGCGGTAGTCGCCGTACGGTCGCTTACGCAATAGGTGAGGGAAAATCAGGAGCATAAAGAAATGCTCAAGCCCACGGAGGAAGCCATGATTACCCGCAGGACACTGCTTGCAAGCGGCGGCGCGGCGCTAGCGGCAACGGCAATCGGTGCAAACTTCGCAGACGCTCAAATCGCGAAGAGCATCAAGGTTGCCATTGGACAAAAGGCGATGGCGCCGAACCTCATCAACCTCGTCATCGGGGAGGGACTTGGATACAACGCAGCGGAAGGATTCAGCGCCCAGTTCCTTCTTGTCGGCGGCGTTTCAAATGCACGCGTGGCTCTGGACAAGGGCGATGCAGATATCGCGACGGGTGTGCCGTCCTTCGGCCTCCCCATACTTGCCAAAGGCGAATGGGGAAGGGCCCTGCATTTCTACCAGTATACATATCCTTACAAGTGGGACGTGGCAGTGAAGTCTGGCTCGCCAATGAAGTCCTATCTCGAACTCAAGGGAAAGAATATCGGCGTATCGGACTTCGCCGGCACCGAATATCCAGTCACGCGGAATGTCCTGCGAAGCATCGGCGTCGATCCGGACAAGGATATAAAGTGGACGGCGGTCGGGAACGGATCGGCAGCAGGCGTGGCACTCCAACGAGGCGCAATCGACGCTCTTGCTTACTACGATACGGGCTTCGGTCAGATCGAAGCGGCCGGGATCGAATTTGATCTTCTTCCGCTTCCCAAGAACGTTCCGATGGTTGGCGGCCAGTTTCTTATGGCTCAGCGAGATCGGATCCGCTCGGATCGGGCACTGATCGTCGGGTACGGAAGGTCGGTTGCGAAGGCCTCGGTATTCCTGATGGCAAACCCGACCGCCGGTGCGAAGGCGTTCCTGAAAATGTATCCGGAAACCGCGCCGCGAGGTGTGAGTCAGGAAGAAGCGATCAAGTCGATTCTCGTCGCGACCGCAAGGCGCATCAAGCTCTACAAGCCACCCTATGCGGGCGCAAAGATCGGCAGCATCAATCCGGACGAGTTCACGATCGAAGCCCAAATGAACGACATGAAGATCGGATCGCTGGACGGCTTCTATACCAACGAGCTGATCAACGAGATCTGCGACTTCGACAGGGCCGCGATCGAGGCGCAGGCGCAGGCATTTGTATAGCGGTATCCGAGCATAACTAGCGAGACTTCCGAGCCGATGCCTAGCGGCGCTCTCGAGCGTGGAGTTGCGGATCAGATCTGTGATTCGCATTTCCACGTTTTCGGGCCGTATTCCCGATTTCCGCTTGGTCCATCCGCCAGCTATCGCCCTTCGGAGGCGACCGTCTCTGCTTATCGGCAAGTGCAGCGTCGGTTGGGCATTGCACGAATGGTCGTCGTGCAGGGCGGATGCTACGGGACCGACAACTCCGCAATGCTTGATGCTGTCAGGAGTTTTGGTGCTGACGTAGCCAGGGGAGTTGCCGTTGTCGATCGAGACATAGACAACGCGGCACTTCTCCGACTGCATGATGGCGGCGTTCGGGCCATCCGCATCAATGCGATCTCCGACAAATCCATCGACGAGCGGACAGTTAAGACGCTCGCCGCGAAAATTTCCGAAGTCGGGTGGCACATCCAGTTTCACGCCGCGCCGGAGCAGATATCAGCCTATGAGGCGACATTGGGCAGTTTGCCCGTGGACGTCTGCATCGACCATTGCGGACGTCTCGATCCCCGAGCTGGCGACAACCAGGTCGCGATGTCCTCCATCCTGCGGCTTCTCGACCGGGGGAAATGCTGGGTGAAGCTGATCTCGTATAGATCGGCAATCGCCGGGCGAACACGGGCCGAGATGAAGCCGCTCGTATCGAAAATGCTGAACGCGGCGCCGGAGCGCTGTGTGTGGGGAACCGATTGGCCGCACCCACTTCTCGACGACGTACCCGATACGGCGGAGCTTCTGTCGGATATCCGCGCCTTTATCGATGACGAGACTCTGCAAAGGTCGGTGCTCTGCAGCAATCCTGCTGAGTTGTACGGATTCGAACTTTGAAAGCGGAGAAATCGCCAAGATCACCCAACTGGATCGCGGCGTTCGATGGTCGAGCCTTCCCGTGCTTGACAGGGCGAGCGAGTTGAACTTCAATATACGAACATAAGTTCGCAATCCGAACTAACAAACGGTGGCGATATGACTGAGGAAACGAAGCAGGACAAGAGCGTCGTCCAGTCTCTGGCGAAGGGGTTCCAGGTCCTGCAGGCATTTACGAGCGAAGAGCCCGAATTGGTTCTAGCCGAGGTCGCGCGCCGCTCGGCTCTCGACAAAGGCACGACATTCAGGCTGCTCAATACGCTCGTGATGCTCGGTTATGTCGAACGGGTCGAGGGGACACGGAATTTCCGGTTGGCTCTGCGCTGCCTCGATCTCGGGTTCAACGCGATAGCGCGTTCCGAGCTTCGCACGCAGGCGCGTCCCGTTCTGCGCAGCTTGGTCGGCAAGACAAGCGAGGCAGCCTCGATCGGCGTTCTGGATGGGCCGGAGATCGTCTATGTCGAGCGTATTCAGGCAGGGCTTGTGCGTCTCGGTGTGGATGTCCGCATCGGCAGCCGCGCCCCTGTTTACTCGACCGCAATCGGGCATGCCATTATCGCTTACCTGCCTGAAGCAACGCAGGTCGAGATTCTGGAGGCGCGCCCTCGGATCAAGCGAACGGAAACGACGATCACGGATCTCGCCCGTCTGCTCAAGCGCCTGCGCGCCGTAAAGAAGCAGGGGTTTGCAGTGTCGAACCAGGAAAACGTATCCGGTCTGTGCGTCGTTGCGGCACCTATCCTTGATCTCGATGGAGCGCCATTCGCGGCGGTCAGCGTTGCAGCACCTACAATGCGAATTTCTCCCGACGAATTCGAGCAGGTTGCCGTGAAACCCCTTCTCGAGGCGGCCCGGCAGCTTTCGCGCGCCCTTCAAGTGATGGGCGGCGCGACCTTCGAAGTCGTCCGCAACTGACCCGTATTTCGAAAGACGAGGAGCCAAGTATGTCTGTCATGACGAATTTCCACGGAATCATTCCCGCGATCGCGGTTCCGTTCCGCCCCGACCACAGCATCGATGAACAGGAGCTTTCGAAGCTTGCCGGGTGGCTTGGCAAGCGGAAGGGCATTGTCGGGGTTATGACGAACGGACATACCGGCGAGGTCTTTTCCTTGACTGCCAAGGAGCGCGCCGAAGTCACTCGGATTGTAGCGACGGCTACAGCCGGCATCTGCCCGACGGTTTCCTCGGTCGTTTGCGAGGGCATCAAGGAAGGTGTCGAGCATGCCCTGATGGCCAAGGAAGCGGGGGCAAAGGCACTTGATGTCATGCCGCCGCATCATTGGCTTCGCTTCGGTTTCAAGGCAGAGCACTGCATGGACTATTTTTCGGCGATCGGCGAAGCGTCTAAGCTTCCGCTGATTGTTCACGTCTATCCCGCGTGGACACGCGCCTCGTTTCCTTCCAGCCTCCTGGCGGAACTGGCCAAGACGCCGCATGTGCAGGCCTTCAAGATCGGCACGCGCGAGATGAACAAGTATGCGCGCGACCTGAAAGCGATTCGAGCGGTCGCGCCGAAAAAGGCGCTGCTTACCTGCCACGACGAGTATCTGCTCGCTTCGATGGTTCAGGGAGTCGACGGGGCATTGGTCGGTTTCGCTTCCCTGATCCCTGATCTCATCTCGGATATGTTCGAAGCGGTACGGGCCGGCGATCTCAAGCGTGCGATGTCGCTTCAGGCGATGATCGATCCGCTAAAGGACGCCGTCTACGGCGCCGGCGAACCGACCGGCGAGGCGCATGGTCGCATGAAGGCGGCCATGCAGGTCGCGGGCGTCATTCGCGATGCAACCGTTCGGCCGCCCACGCATGCGCCGAGTGCAGAAGAAATGGCCGACATCCGTAAAGCCGTTGCGGCTGCGGGCCTAGAGGTCAGAGCGGCCGCTTGAACCAAGTCGACTAACGAAAAGAAAATCGAGGAAACGCCATGTCGCTTGCCGTCGTCAGCAGGACGACTCCGCCTTCACAAGGCGCGGCCGTTAGTCCCCTGATCTCCGTCGCGGAGGTCACCAAGGCTTACGCGACGGCGTCGGGTGGGTTTGTCCACGCACTCGATCGCGTGTCGCTGGATATTGCGCGCGGAGAATTCGTCTGTCTTGTCGGTCCTTCCGGCTGCGGCAAGAGTACAATTCTTCGTCTGCTCGCCGGGCTGGATTCGGCGACCGAAGGTCGGATGCGGCTTTCCGACGACGAACTCACAGGGCCCTCGCGCAAAGTTGGTGTTGTCTTCCAGGCTGCCAACCTCCTGCCGTGGATGACGGTTCGCGACAATATCTGTCTTCCGCTGCGTGTGGGCGGGGTGAAAGTACCGGATGACGGTCGGATTGATCGGCTGCTCGGGATAACGGGCCTCTCCGATTTCGGCGACAAGTATCCATACGAGCTCTCGGGGGGCATGCAGCAGCGAGCGGGGATTTGCCGCGCACTCGCTCGCGATCCCGAGATTTTGCTGATGGATGAGCCCTTCGGAGCTCTCGACGCGCTGACGCGAGAACGACTCAATCTCGAACTCCAGCGCATTTGGCAGGAAAGTGGAAAAACGATCCTGCTGATTACGCACAGCATCTCGGAAGCGATTTTTCTTGGAGATCGGGTGGTGGTGATGTCCGCCCGACCGGGGCGAATCCTGCGCGATATCCGCATTCGCATCCCGCGGCCGCGGACGTTCGACGAAATAGTTCTTCACCCAGACTATCCGAACGTTGCACGCGAGATTCGCGCGCTGCTCAACGCAGAGGAAAACGCCCATGACTGATGCAGTGAATAGGGGCGTGCGGGACTTTTCCAAGACGCCGCGGCGATCGGCGTGGCGCACGGATTCCGCAATCGCATGGATCGGTCTCGTTGTCCTGATCACAGCGTGGATCGGAACAGTCGAGGCGTTCCACATCCCGTCATATATCCTGCCGCGGCCAGAAGCTGTCCTGCGAGCGCTGTGGTCGGGGATCGCCGTCAGCCCCACGAGCCAGCTCGGGTACTATCTGCCGCTTTGGGGGACGCTCAGCAATGCGGCTGTTGGCTGCTTCATCGGCGTGGCACTAGGGCTTCTCATTGGATCTTTGATGGCCGAGTTCTCTGCGGTCGAGAAACTCGTGATGCCTTATGCGTTCGCGCTGCAAAGCTTGCCGAAAGTGGCCGTCGCACCGCTGATTGTCATCTGGTTTGGCTTCGGGGATGGATCCAAGACGGCAATTGCGGCGCTGCTATCGTTCTTTCCGGTTCTGATCAACAGCTTTACCGGATTGCGGGCAATCGAGCCGGAACGCATTGACCTAATGCGTTCGCTTTCTGCAACGCGCTTCGAGACCTATCGCATCGTCAAGCTCCCGAACGCCGCACCATTCATCTTTGCGGGTCTCGACATGGCGGTCGTTTACGCCCTCCTTGGCGCGATCGTTGCGGAATTTCTCGGTGCGCAGCGAGGAATGGGCGTCGTCATCACCCAGGCACAGGCGGTCTCCGATGTTGCCGGCGTGTTTGCAGCGCTCGTAATCCTCGGGGCGACCGGAATTATCCTGCATTCACTGGTTCGTTGGGCCGAGCGCCTTGTCGTGCATTGGGGCGCAAACAGAACCAAGAACACTTAACAGGGAGGATTGCATGACAACGAGACGTTCATTCCTCGCGACGGCTGCGGTGGGTACCGCCGCACTCGCGCTCAATCCGATGCGCTCCCGCGCGGCGGATCTTCGCAAGGTACGTTTTGGGGTCGGTCTCAGGGCGCTCAATGCGACAGTCATCAATTGCGTCATCGGCGAAGTTCTGGGGTACAACGCCGCCGAGGGATTCACGATCGACGTCCAAGCCCTCGGCACAAATGCCAATGTCCAGGTGGCCACGGATCGCGGAGCTGTCGATATCGGCATCGGCGTTCCGTCGACCATGCTGCCGTTGCTCGCAAAGGGCGAGTGGCAGGGAGCCAAGTTCTTCTACCAATATACCTATCCCTACAAATGGGACGTTGCGGTTCTTCCGGGCGCGACACTGCGAAACTATACCGAGCTCAAGGGCAAGAAGGTCGGTGTCTCGGACTTCGGTGCAACGGAGTTTCCCGTCACCAAGAACGTGCTGCGGTCGTTGGGACTGGATCCGGAGAAGGATGTCAGTTGGGTCGCTGTCGGAAACGGCACACAGGCAGGGATCGCGCTTCAGCGAGGCGCCATAGACGCACTCGCGTATTTCGACACTGGCTTTGGGCAGATCGAGGCAGCCGGAATCGAGATGAAGTATCTAGCTCGCCCCCAGTCTCTGCCGATGATCGGTGGGCAGTTCCTCATGGCAATGCCGCCGATGTTCGAGAAGGATAGCGCGCTTCTTGCTGGCTTCGGACGTTCAGTGTGCAAGGCTTCGCAGTTCCTGCTCGCCAATCCGACGGCTGGCGCCAAGGCCTTCCTCAAAATGTATCCGGAGATGGCACCGCGCGGCAGCAGCGAGCCGGATGCCGTCGCGGCGATCCTGCAATCTATCCGTCGGCGGATCACGCTCTATTCGCCGCCGTACCCTAATACGAAGATGGGCGCGATGCGCGATGCCGAGTTCAAGACCGAGGCCGAGATGAATGGACTTTCCATTCCCGGATACGGTGCTGTCTTTACGAACGCGTTGATCGACAAGATCAACGACTTCGACCCCAGACAAATCTCGTCGGAAGCATCGGCGTACAAGGGATGACGCAAGGCGAAGAAACACGAAGTGGCGGACGTTCGGTCAGTGACGGACGCTCGCCACTTCGTGCCGTTGTTACCGGGACAAGCTCCGGAATTGGTCAGGCGATAGCCGAGCGCTTGCTGGACGAGGGATGGAAGGTATTCGGGCTTGATCGTGCGCCTGCGACGATTGAGCGACCGGGATTCATCTCTATTTCTGTCGACTTGAGTGACACGAAGCATATCGCCAGGAGCCTGCAGGATGTGGGCGATGTCACTGCATTCGTTCATGCGGCAGGTTATATGCGTGTCGCGCGTCTCGGTGACCTCACTCTAGAGCCGGGCGAGAGTATGTGGAGATTGCATGTCGAGGCTGCTTCGGCAATTGCCAACCAACTTGTCGCCGGACTGCCTATCGGAGGAAGGATTGTCCTGATAGGCAGTCGAACTTCCAATGGTGCGGCCGGTCGGAGCCAGTACGCAGCAACAAAGGCTGCACTTGTCGGGCTTGCACGTTCTTGGGCGATCGAATTGGCCCCGCGAGGGATCACTGTCAATGTCGTTGCGCCCGCCGCAACAAATACCCCCTTCTTGCGCGATCCTGTACGTGCCACGGCTACACCTGTGTTGCCTCCGATTGGACGGTTCATCGAGGTCTCGGAGGTTGCCGCCATGACGGCGTTTCTGCTCGGGCCGGAAGCGGGGGCAATTACCGGACAGACCATATCGATCTGCGGCGGTGCCTCTCTCTGATGGGTTGATCGCTAGCCGCGTCGTCAAATAGTATCGAAAGCAAGGAGATCATTGAAAAGCCATGACGGTTCGTATCATCGACGTACGCGAGGTTACCAAGCCGATTTCCTCGCCGATTCGCAATGCCTATATCGATTTTACGAAGATGACGTCGAGCCTGGTCGCCGTGGTCACGAACGTCGAGCGCAACGGCAAGCCGGTCGTCGGCTATGGTTTCAATTCCAATGGCCGCTACGGGCAGGGCGGGTTGATCCGCGAGCGCTTCCGCGCGCGCCTTATCGAGGCCGACCCGAAGTCGCTGCTCGACACCACGGGCCAGAACATCGATCCCGACCATGCCTGGGCTGCGATGATGGCCAACGAGAAGCCGGGTGGGCACGGCGAACGCTCGGTCGCGGTCGGTACTCTCGATATGGCGATCTGGGATGCGGTTGCGAAGATCGCAGACAAGCCGCTGTTTCTGCTGCTTGCCGACATGCACGGTCTGAAGGCTAACCCGAAGGTCTTCGTCTATGCAGCCGGTGGCTACTATTACCCGGGCAAGGATCTGGCGGCGCTGCGAAGCGAAATGCGCGGCTATCTCGATCGCGGCTACAATGTGGTCAAGATGAAGATCGGCGGCGCTTCGCTCGACGAGGATCGCAAGCGCATCGAGGCGGTTCTCGAAGAAATCGGACCGAAGAATCAACTGGCGGTCGACGCGAACGGGCGCTTCGATCTGGAAACGGCAATCGCCTACGCCAAGATGCTGCGTGACTATCCGCTGTTCTGGTACGAGGAGGCCGGTGATCCGCTCGACTATCACCTGCAAGCTTCGCTCGCCGAGTTCTATCCAGGCCCGATGGCCACGGGGGAGAACCTGTTCAGCCACCAGGATGCGCGCAACCTGATCCGCTACGGTGGCATGCGCCCCGACCGCGACTGGCTGCAGTTTGATTGTGCGCTTTCCTACGGCCTATGTGAGTACCGGCGTACGTTGAAGGTGCTGGAGACGCACGGCTGGTCGCCCCGGCGTTGCGTGCCACACGGTGGACACCAGATGTCGCTCAACATCGCAGCTGGACTTGGCTTGGGCGGGAACGAGAGCTATCCGGACTTGTTCCAACCTTACGGCGGCTTCCCCGATGGTGTGCGGGTGGTCGACGGTCACATCACGATGCCGGACCTGCCCGGCATCGGATTTGAGGGCAAGTCTGACCTCTACGCAGAGATGCGCGCGTTAGCGTGTTAATGGCCAACACTGGTATCGACTTAATTGGTCCACCAGCACGAATATCGACGTGCGCTCATTTCCCTTGGTTTCCACTCGTTTCCCTTCGTTGCCGGAAATTGTGGAAAACGCCATTGAAATCATTGAATAAGTAGAAGTCTGGAGGGCTGGGGGCAGGTTCGAATCCTGTCGCTCTACCGACACTTACTGAGCCTGCCCATCTGCAGGCTGCTTGAAAATGTTCTGGTTCTTAGTTCATGAAAACCAATGCCACGACTTTTATCCAATGTGCGCAACGCGTAGCTGCCGCCTTGGCCTAAGCCGCGACATATCCGCCATCGACGGGAATCGTGACGCCGTTGACCAGCTTTGCGGCCGGTGATGCGAGGAAGACCGCGGTACCGGCCAGTTCGTCGGGCTCCGACCATCGATGGGTCGGAAGGCGGGCGAGTACTTTCTCGTTGAAGGGAGGGTCCTCGCGCCCGATCCTGCTTATCTCGGTGCGAATCCAGCCCGGCGCGATAGCGTTCACGCGGATGCCGTCCTCGACATAGGCGAGGGCGAGAGATTTCGTGAGGCCGATGACAGCAGTCTTCGCAGCCGCATAGCCCGGGATCATCGACGCGCCGAAGTACGAGTACATCGATCCGATATTGATAATGCATCCCCTTGACGCCGCAAGGTGCGGACGGAATGCACTTGCCAGTCGCATGTTGCCGCCGAGATGGATGTTGACGATGTCCATGAAGACGTCGGGCTTGTGCTCCTCGTGGCGCAGCAGGCGCCCGGCACAGTGAATGAGGACGTCGAGCTTGGCGGTCCTTGCGGCCAGCGCCCTCGCGGCTTCGTCGCTGCGCACATCGAGAGTTTCAAAGGAAAATCCATCGTCGGTCGCGGGCGGCTTGATGTCGCTGATCGTGACTTTCGCGCCCGCGGCGCGGAATGCGCGCGCGAATGCCGTGCCGATGCCGCCCGTGCCGCCACTGATCAAGACATGCTGGCCGGAAACGGAAAAATCGGGTGCCGACATGATGTTCCTCCCGCGATGCGTCCAGACGACGTTCTACCCGGCGTCATTGCCCGCAAGAGCAGGCGCCGCCGACCGTGCCGAATTCCAGAGCTCTATCACGCGGCGATAGCGCGCGGCGATCTCGGCGACCGCGTGCCGGTCGTTGATGCGAGTGGCGAACCATGCTTCGGCCGTCGCCCAGAATATGTGGCGCCCAACCGCGAACCCCTTCACGAGGCCTTCGGTCCGTGCGGCTGCGAACGCAGATGCGAGGTCATCCTCGTTGGAATCGAGCCCCAGGATGACGATGCCGCGGCAATAGCGGTCATTTCGGCGGACCACGTCCGCAACTTCGCGCCAGGCTGCAGTCGTGGTCATCGGCGGTAGCTTCCACCAGTCGGGCTCGAGCCCGGCTTCGTAGAGGCGCCGGACGGCGTCGGCGACGAGTCCGTCGGCATCGACTCCGGAAGCGCCTGATGGAATCACCTCAAGAAGCCACTCATGCCCAGATGCCTGACAGAAGGTCTGAAGCGATTGCAATTTCGCTTCCTGAGCCGAGCGCAGCTCCGGCGGATCGTCCGCTCGGTACATGACGAGGACCTTGGCGACATGCCCAGCCGGCCAGGTGCGCAGTAGGGCCGGAAGACCATCCCCAGCCTCGAACGCAAGCGGCAAGGAGCCGGGCAGCTCGATCGGTCGCGCGATCCATCGCGTACCGTCACCAAGCCGGTGAAGCGCCGTACGGCCAAAGCGGTCGTCGACGATGGCGCCGGCACCGGGCAGGTCGCCAACCGAAAGCGCCGCTTCGGCGATGAGTCCCTTGAATGCTTCGATTGTGGAGTCATCCTTCCCGTGTCTTGCTGCAAGATCTTCGAACTGCCGGCGATGGTCGAATGCCAGCGCCGTGACGAGCGGCCAGGGCTTTCGTCCTGTCGTGACGCGATGAAGCCGCATGATCTCGGGATCCGTATCGAGGCGGCGCAGTCGTCCGGCACGCGCGAGTAGGCTTTGCATCTCGGCCCAGCTCGGCATCGCCGGGGCACAGCCATGCCGTGAAACGACAAGCGCGCCGCACGCATTCGCGTAAGTAGCGGCCGTGCGCCAGTCTTCGCCTCGAAGCCAGCCGCGCAGCAGACCTGCCATGAAGCCGTCACCGGCCCCGAGGACGTTGAAAACCTCGACCCTGAAACCCGGGCAGTCGATCGCTTCCGCAAAAGTATTTGGAATCTCGCCGGTGAAGATCGTGCATCCGTGCCCGCCCCGTTTAACGACGAGTGCGGCTTTCGTGATGGCGCGAAGCCGACGGAGCGCGGCGAAGGTGTCGGTGCTGCCGCCGGCGATATGGATTTCCTCCTCCGTTCCGACTATTAGGTCGCAGAGTGGTGCAATTCCCTGCAGATGTTCGGAGATCTTGTCGGAAGCGATGAAGCGCTCCTCGCCCAGCCCGTGTCCGGTCAGGCCCCACAGGACAGGGCGATAGTCGATATCGAGGACGACCTTGGTTCCGGCCGCGTGTGCGAGCGCGATCGCATGGCGGCTTGTGCGGTCGACGTGCTGTGTCGAGAAGTGCGTTCCCGTTACTAGCAAAGCCCGTGCGGAAGCCACGAAATCGGCCTCGAAGTCCTCGGGGGAAATCGCCATGTCGGCGCAGTTTTCCCGATAGAAGATGAGTGGGAACGTCGACTGGTCGCGGATGCCGAGCAGCACGAGGGCCGTAAGACGATACGGATCGGTTCGGACATGACTGACGTCGACGCCCTCGGCACGTAGCGTTTCGCGTACGAAGCGCCCCATATGCTCGTCGCCGACCCTGGCTAGCATCGCGGGCATCAGTCCAAGACGTGCGGCGCCGACCGAGATGTTGGCCGGGCAACCGCCAAGATACTTCGTGAAACTGGACATGTCCTCGAGTCTGCCGCCGACTTGCTCACCGTAGAGATCGACCGCCGCGCGGCCGAGTGCGACTAAATCCAGCGAGCGCTGATCCGGCGAAAGGCGCATGTGCGATCTCACGATTGCTGGGCAGCGAGTCGATGGCCGAGCGAAACGACAAGGCTTTCGGCCAGGCACATGGGTGCGACAAGCGAACGGAAGGGGCGATTGCGTCTCTCCGCGATCTCGAAGCACACCGTCGCATGCTGAGCCAGAGGTGACAGGGGGCTATCGGTGAAGGCGATGACGGGGACTTTGCGTGCGGTGGCCTGTTCGACGGCCAGGACCACGTCCGGCGAATAGTCCTTGAAGCTTATGGCGACGATCGCGTCTTCGCGCGATGCCATGCGTGCCTGCCGGACGGTCGTGCCGGCGATGCTGTCGATCAGGAATGCGCGAAGGTCGAGGCGGGACAGGGCGTACTGGAGATAGAAGGCGACAGGAAAGGAGCGGCCTTGGCCGAGAAGGTGGACGGCCTTCGCTTTGTCGAGCAGCGCTACGGCACGTTGGAGGTCGCGAGCCAAAATGCTTGCGCGAAGCTCTTCGAGCTCGCCGATATCGTCGACTGCGAACTGATCGAGGACAGCCTCGGGCGACTCAGCCGGCGCGTTGCCTCGAGTCCGTCTTGCTGACGGCAACGACGCGATCCGCTCGCGATAGCTTGGCGCCGCATCGGCGACAAGCCGCGAGCGGAAAACCTGCTGCATTTCACTGAAGCCGTCGAAGCCGAAACTGTTCGCGAATCGGATGATGCTCGAAGGTTGGACACCGATCTTCTCGGCGAGCGTCGCAACCGTATCGAGCGCGACGTCGTTCGGATGCTGGATGGCGAACTCGCCGATCCGACGGAGACGGTCGGACAATTCGGGATGGCGGCGGGCGATATGGCCGCGAAGGTCTTCGTAGGAATGCGGTGCTGGCATCGAATGCTCTTGGCGCAGGTGGAACAAAAATTCGGCTTTACAGTCCAAATAGAATATGTATTCTATTATTGAAACACAATAGAATAATAATTCCAAGCGAGGAAAGCGTGGGGAAGGCAGCACGGATCGGTTTCATCGGCGTCGGCATGATGGGTCATGGTATGGCGAAGAACCTCGTCGAGAAGGGATTCGTCACGACCGTGCTCGGCAACCGCAATCGCGTGCCGGTCGAGGATCTGCTGAAGCGCGGTGCGTGCGAAGGCCGCAACCCGGCCGATGTCGCCGCACAGAGCGATATCGTCTTTCTATGCGTCACCGGATCGCCGCAGGTCGAGGCGGTCGTATATGGCGCCGACGGCCTTCTCTCGGCGGCTCGCAAGGGACTTGTCGTCGTCGACTGCTCGACCAGCGAGATGGAATCGTCTGACCGTATCCGCGAGGCGTTTGCCAAATCCGGTACGCCATTTGCCGATGCGCCGCTGGCGCGTACGCCGAAAGATGCCGAAGAGGGGCGTCTCAATGCGATGGTCGGTGCCGACGACCCGACATTTGCCGAGATCCGGCCCGCTCTCGCGACCTTCTGCGAGAACATCTTCCATGTCGGCGGGCCGGGTGCCGGGCACAAGACCAAGCTGATCTACAACTTCATTGCGATGGGACACGCGGCGCTGATCGCCGAAGCGCTGGTCGCCGGAGCGAAGGCAGGGATCGATCTTGAAAACTTTGCCAAGGTCGTTACCGGTGGGGGGGCCAACAGCGGCATCTTCCAGCTCATCGTGCCGAAAGCACTTACTGGAGACTATGGCGGCCTCCAGTTCGGCCTTGGCCTCGCGCAGAAGGATCTTCGCTATTACACGCACATGACCGAGACCCTAAACCTACCGAGCACAATGGGCGAGGCGGTGCATCAGGCGTTCGTGCAGGCTGCGGCACTCGGCCTTGCGTCGAAGTTTGTCCCGTCACTGATCGAGGCACAGGAGAAGATCACTGGCGTGCGCATCCGCAAGCCGTAGCTGCCAGCCACCGCGACCAAGCCAATCGATAAAGCGGCGAATGCCGCAACAGGAGGAACGCATGATGAAATCCAAGGGAGTTTCGCGTCGTCGGCTTCTCAAGGGAAGCGCCATGGCGGCCGCATTGGCCGGAACCGGAACCTTCTTTGGTCCGTGGACGCATACGCGCGTCCTTGCGCAGGGGCAAAAGAAGGCGATCAAGATCGGATTCACATGCGATGCGAGCGGCCAGTACGGCGACAGCGGCCAGGACGATCTGCGCGGTTGCCGCATGGCGATCGAAGAGTTCAATGCCAAGGGCGGTGTTATCGGGCGCAGGATCGAGTGGATAACGGCCGACACCGAGACAAACCCGGCGACCGGCAGTCGCATCGCCGAGCGCTTCATCACACGCGACGAATGCGGATTTCTCGTGGGTGCCGTCCACTCGGGCGTCGCCAACGCCATCACGCAGGTCGCCGCGAAGTACGGGACGATCTACCTCAACACCAACTCAAGTGCGCCAAGCGAAGCCGGCGAAAATTGCAATCGCGTCAAGTTTGTCTGGGATGGCAACGGCAGCAACTTCGCCAGCGCCACCGTTCGCACCGCGATCAATTCTGTCGGCAAGAACTGGATGCTGCTGACAAACGACTATGTCTGGGGCCATTCGACGTCGAACGCGACGAAGGCGCTGGTGGAAGAGGCCGGCGGAAAGATTGTCGACAACCTGCTCGTGCCACAGAATACGCGGGACTTCACGGCCTATCTTCTGAAAATCCAGCAGGCGAAGCCCGATGTGGTCGCGGCGGCCGTCGGCGGAGACGATATCAAGGCGCTGCGCACGCAGGTGGCTCAACTGAAGCTCGATGGCAAACCGGCTTGGATCAACAATCAGCAAGATTGGCCGGATGTGTGGGGCGCGGGTGCGGACAGTCTGTTTGGCGTATTCGGCACAACCTGGTACCACAAGCTTCCGCTGCCCGGTGTGGCCGACTTTGTGAAGAAGTGGCAGGCGGCAAATGCCAGTGGGCCGATCCCGGTTCCCGGCAATGTCTCCTACAACGGCTATATGGCGACGCGCGAACTTTTGCGGGCGATCGAGCGGGCCGGCGGCACGAACAACATCAAGGTGATCAAGGAACTGGAAGGATTGAAGGTTTCCGCCGCCGATCGGATGCAGCATTTCGATGCCTATATGGATCCAGTCACTCACCAGATGCAGCAGACGATCTATCTTGCCCGCCGAAACATGAAGCCGTCCGATCCAACCGACCTCTTCGAGATTATCAGTTGGATCGACGCGAAGGCCGCCGTCGATACTGCCGCCGCACAGAAGTGCAAGCTTGTTCCCTATGAGCAGGTTCCGACATTCGAGCTTTGATCGTCAGCCCCCGGAGCCCGGATGCGTCCAGTGCATCCGGGCTTTTGCGTATACGGAAGCCAACTTGCTGAATCTGCTGCCTCACATCCTGAACGGGATCACGCTCGGCCTTTTGCTTGCCTTGATCGCCCTCGGCTTCATGCTGATCGTCGGCCTTATGGAGCAGATCAATCTCGCACATGGCTCGCTCTTTGCGCTCGGTGCCTATCTGGCGTTCGTCGTCGTCACCGGCCGCATCCCGCTGCCGCTCGATTGGGTACGAGAATGGCTGCAGGTTCCGCTCGCGTGGCGCTATGCGGCGGCACTCTTGATTTCGCCACTGCTGACGGCCGGGATGGGCATGCTGCTCGAGCTGTGCGTGCGCCGGACCTACGGCAAGGATCCGCTATATGGACTACTTCTGACGTTCGGCGCCGCGATGGTCATCGAGGAGTTGATTCGACTCGTTTGGGGAACGCGCGATTACGTGTTGCCGGTACCAGCCTCGATTAGCGGCGGCGTGATCTTCTGGGATCTCATTTGGTCGACCTACCGGCTCTATGCCGCGGCATTCTCGATCGGTGCCATCGCGTTGGTGTGGCTGCTCATCGAGCGTACCCCTTATGGCGCCATCATCAAGGCCGGTGCCCACGACAGCGAGATCGTCCGGGCGCTCGGGATCGATCTGACGCGACTACGTCTCTATGTCTTTGCCTTTGGGACACTGCTGGCGGCCCTCGCCGGGATCGTCGTGGCTCCGATCTGGGGCATTCGTCCGCACATGGGTGTGGATGCTGTCGTTCCGGCTTTCCTCATCATTGTGCTCGGCGGCGTCGGCAGCTTCTGGGGAGCGGTCGGCGCGGGTATCCTTGTCGGCATGGTCGTCGGCATCAGCGGCGCGTATGCATCCGAATGGTCGCTATTGTCGATGTACGTCCTGTTGATTGCGGTCGTCACATTCCGCGCGCGCGGCTTGTCGGGCAAGAAAAGCCTGCTCGAGGCATGACGATGACGCGCACCGCCGCCGGCACAACCCGGCTTCTCACGCCCGCTATGCTCGCGGTTCTCACCGGACTCGCAAGTCTGCCACTGTGGATCGGGCTGGTCGGGTTTTATCCCTATCTCGGGATCGAGATCGTCATCTGGGCGATCTATGCGCTGTCGTTCAACCTGCTGCTCGGCTACACGGGCCTGCCGTCTTTCGGGCACGGCGCTTATTTCGGGATCGGCGCCTATGCTTTCGGCCTGTTTCAGCAGCACGTGACGCCCGGCCTATGGCCGTGTCTTCTTGCCGCGACGGGTGCAGCGGCAATAGCCGGTACGATCGTCGCCGCCTTCATCTCGCATCGGCGCGGCATCTACTACGCCTTCATGACGATCGCGTTCGGCCAGGTGTTCTGGGTTATCGCGATAAAATCCCATTCGATTACGGGTGGTGAGGACGGGTTGCTGCGCATCCTGCGCGCGCCCGCCGACTTCGGCATCGTCGCATTCGATCTGGGTGACAACATCTCGCTTTACTATTTCGTCCTGGGCGTCTTCGCGATCGTGCTCGTCGGTCTTTGGCGTCTCGTCAACTCGCCTTACGGCCGAATCCTGCAAGCGGTGAAACAGAACGAAACCCGCACTGCGTTCATCGGCTACAACGTCTGGCTATACAAATTCTCGATCTTCGCGCTTTCGGCCGGCCTGTCGGGACTAGCCGGCGGGCTTTTCGCGATGGCCCAGACTTCGGCCTTCCCCGACGTGATGAGTCTGCACTATTCAGGCTACGTCGTGATGATGACGCTGATCGGCGGCGGCATGGTCAGCTTCTGGGGGCCGGTGATCGGTGCGGCCCTGTTCCTTCTGGCGCGCGATGCGATCGGTGCCGTGACGACGGCATGGATGCTCTGGTTCGGCCTTCTGTTCATGCTGGTCGTGCTGTTCAGGCCCGAAGGAATCGCAGGCTGGTGGCAGGACTTCCGGCGTACGGGTGGCGGACACAGGCGGGGATTTGCACGCCTACGCACGCTGTTCGGAGGCTGAGATGATGGCGTTGTTCGAAGCCGAAAACCTGCAGATGCGCTTTGGCGACCGGACGGTCCTTGAAAACGTGTCGCTTCGCTTCGCCGCCGGCAAACTCTACGGGATCATGGGTCCCAACGGCGCAGGCAAGACGACCTGCTTCAATGTGCTGACTGGCCGCTACAAGCCTTCACGCGGATGCGTACGCTTAGATGGGGAAGACATTACTGGCCTGCCTCCACATCTGATCGCACGCAAGGGCGTGTCGCGCTCGTTCCAAATCATGAACCTGTTCAACGATTTCACGGCCCGCGATAATGTGATGACGGCGTTACCCGCGATGCGCGTGCGCGGCTTCGAGACGTGGCGTACGGTCGCAGCCAACGGAGCCCTCGCCGACGAGGCTGACGCGGTCCTAGCGCGTGTCGGGTTGGCAGGGAAGGGCGATTTCAAGGCGCAAAGCCTGTCTTACGGCGATCGCCGTGCGCTTGAAATCGGTGTGGCGCTCGCTGCCGCTCCGCGTGTGCTTTTCCTCGACGAGCCGACGTCGGGCCTTGGCAGCGACGGTGCGGCGCGGCTGACCTCCCTGATCGAGACGCTCAAGGGTCAACTCACGATCGTCGTGATCGAGCATGACATGCCGTTCCTGTTCGGATTGGCGGACGAGATCTCGGTCATCCATTGGGGGCAGATTATTGCCCGCGGCACGCCCGACGAACTGCGCGCCAATGACTGGGTTCGCCGCTCAAACCTGGGCAAGCTGCAATGATTCTCGATCTTGCCGACATCCGGACGTTCTACGGCGAAACACAGGTATTGTTCGACGTATCGCTGTCGATCGGCACGGGAGAGGTCGTGGCGCTGCTCGGGCCTAACGGGGCTGGCAAGACGACAACACTGCGTTCGATTCTCGGTCTCACGCGTCCACGCGCGGGGCGCGTATGCTTCGATGGCGTCGATGTCACGACGTGGCCCACGCATCGCATCGCGCAGGTCGGCATCGGTTGGGTGCCGGACGACCGACGCCTGTGCCCAACCTTGACCGTCGCACGCAATCTGTCGATCGCACGCAAACGCACATGCTTCCGTGACTGGTCGATCAAGGAGGTGTGCAACATCTTTTCGCCACTCGAATACCTGATGGAACGTGAGGCAGAGAATCTTTCCGGCGGCGAGATGCAGATGGTTGCAATCGCGCGCGCCTTGCTCGGCTCACCCGGACTTGTTTTGTTCGATGAACCCAGTCAGGGGCTCGCCCCCAAGATCGTGCAAGACGTTCTGACGACGATCCGGCATCTGAAGAAAGAGGGGATCTCCGTGCTGCTCGTCGAGCAGAATGCCGAGGCGGCCTTGAGCGTGGCCGATCGGGCTTACATTCTCGATCTTGGCCGCGTCGTTTGGTCGGGACCAGCGGCACAGCTTCGCGAAGAGCCGGCGCTCCGATGCCGACTGCTGGGGGCCTGACATGGCGGAATCCCTCCTGCGGTTGGAGAACCTCGAAAAGAACTACACGCGTGGCTTGCTACGGCGGCGCACGACGTTCTCGCTGTACGCGGACTTGGCGCTGACCGGACGGCAGATCGTCGGTGTTGTGGGGCCGAACGGAGCCGGCAAGACAACCCTGTTCGAGATGATGACCGGCAGCAACCAGCCGAGCGCGGGCCGGGTACTCGTCGCCGGGCGCGATATCCACAAGGTTCGCTACCGCGAGCGTGGCCGGCTCGCGGTGCATTACCATCAGTCCTATCAGGTGCGCCGCTTCGCGCGGCGCCTGCCGAATTACATGCTGGAGCCAGCCGGATCGGACTATCCGTTCGTTCACCTTTTCGACGAGCCGCAGTTCAACACTCAGGATGGCTATATCGGCTTTATGCTCGATTTCTTCCGCCGATTGCGTGACGAGGGCCGGCTTGTCGTCGTCTGCCTGCATCCGACGGCGCGCTACCACCTCGAGATCCTGCGCGAGATCTGTGCCGGCTTCCTGCTTGTCTCCGGCGGCACCGTGGCACCGTTCGATGATTTTACCGGCCTGATCGGCGACCCGCGGGCACGCCAGTATCTGGGCAGCGAAATGACCCGCATGGCCGAAAGCGTGGCATGACCGGATTCGGGGATGGAAGGGTGGCGCTGGTGACCGGTGCTGCCGGCGCGATGGGACTCGCGACGGTGCGGATGCTCGCCGATGAAGGTTATGTCGTCGCAATGGCCGACGTTGATCCGCGCAAGGTCGAACAGCTGGCCGCGACGATCGGGCCCGCAGCGCATGGGTTCGCTTTCGACGTGTCAGATCCGGTGGCGGTCGAGACGGGATTTTCCAGGATCGAGAAGGAAGTGGGTTCCGTCGCCGTTCTTGTCAACAATGCAGGCATCCTTTCCAACAGCAAGGCTGCCGAGACGTCACCGGCGGAATGGCGCAAAGTGATGTCGATCAATCTCGACGGTGCCTTCTGGCTGTCGCGACTCGCGTTGCCGGGAATGAAGGCGCGCGGTACCGGGCGCATCGTCAATATCTGCTCGCTGGCAATGAAATCTGGCGGGTTGACGGCAGGGACGGCCTACACGACATCGAAGGGCGCCCTTCAAGCGCTGACGTTCTCGCTCGCACGCGAGAGCGCCGTATTCGGCGTGACGGTCAACGGTATTGCGCCCGCCTATGTAAGGACGCCGATGGTGACAGAGCAGCTCGACGAGGCGCAGCGCCAAGCGCTGCTCCGGCAGATCCCGGTTGGCCGCTTCTGCGAGCCGGAAGAGTTCGCTCACTGCGTTCGGTTCTTCCTTTCGCCGTTGAGCGGGTTCATAACCGGCGAGATACTCGACCTCAACGGCGGACTGCATTTCGACTGAGGTTCACGATGGCAATGCGGAAGAAGACGGCAGAACGCGGGCGGATTACGCCGACGATCGATTTCACGGTCGAATTGGGTGGATTGTTCGATCTGGAAGGCCAAGTGGCATTCGTGCCTGGCGGTTACGGCGGCCTTGGCGAGGCGATTGCGTGGGGATTGGCGCTCCGCGGTGCGCGCGTCGCTATCGCCGGCCGGGATGCCGCGAAAGCTAAAGCCCTTGCGGCAGCACTGCGCAAAGCCGGGCATGACGCGGTCGGTCTGGCGATGGACGCGATGCGCGTGGTTGACATTCGCCGTGCCGTCGCGCAAGTCGCGCGCAGGTATGGGCGGATCGATATTCTCGCTAACTGCGTCGGCATCCAGATCGAGGAGCCGATGGTGGATGTGACCGAAGCGGCCTTCGATACGGTCTATCGGGTGAATCTCAAGGCGGCGATGTTCATCGCACAGGCGGTCGCCAAGCACCAGATCGCCGGAAAGCGCGGTGGCCGGCAGATTCACCTTCTGTCGGTCCGCTCGCAGCTGGGTATCCGCAACCGCGGCTACTCGGCCTATTGCGCCACGAAAGGCGGTCTCGTGATGCTGATCAAGCAGCATGCGATTGAACTCGCGCCACACGGCATCACCGTCAACGGCGTCGCGCCCACGTTCGTCTACACCGACCTTATCCGGCACGTGATGCAGAATCCAGCATTCCATCGCAAGCTCATCGAGCGGATTCCGCTGGGGCGGATCGCGAACCCGAAGGACATCGTCGCGCCAGCCGTATTCCTCGTGTCTCCCGGCGCGGAATTCATCACGGGCCAGATCATCTATGTCGACGGCGGCATCACCGCCAGTCAGTGATGCGGCTTCTCAGCGCAGACCGGCGTTCACGAACAGCATCTGCTTGGTGATCAGGCGGCTTTCGTCGGCTGCCAGGAAAAGTGCTGCATTTGCAACATCCCGCTCGAGAACGAGCTCGGGGATGCATTGTTGAGCGAGGATGCTGCTCGTCGATTCCGGCGTATGCCACAGGCGCATCTGGCGCTCGGTCATTACGGCGCCGGGGGCGAGCGCGTTGACACGGATGCGATCCGGGCCCAGTTGCCGGGCCAGCGAGTTCGTCAACCCGATAATACCCGCTTTGGCAGCGCTGTAGGCCTGCAGGTCGGCGATGCCGCCGACCCACGCACCGGAGCTCACATTGATGATGGAGCCGCCTCCGGCGGCGCGCATCTGCGGAGCGACAGCCTGTGCGGCGAAGAAGTGGGGGCGCAGATTGATGTCGATCGAGCGATCAAAACTCTCCGGTGTCACTTCGGCGAAAGCCTGGCGGGAATCGTTGGCCGCATTGTTGATGAAGACCGTTGCATTGCCGATCCGCTCGCCGACGGCGCGTATTGCGGCTTGAAACGCCGCGATGTCGGCAAGATCGCAATGTATGTAGGTCGGCGTGGCCAGCCCCGCGTCCGCAATTTCCTGGACAAGTTTCTCGGCGGGCTCGTCCTGGATGTCGAAGAAGACGACACGGGTACGATTGGCGGCGAACGCCCGCACGATCGCTTCGCCGATTCCCGAAGCACCGCCGGTGATGATCGCCACGCGACCTTCGAGGCTCGGATACAATATGCTGCCGGGAGCCGCATTGTATTGTTTTTTCAGCATGTTATATGCATTAATTTTACCTGATAAGATTGTCAATAGACGATGAGAAGGCCGCGATCTGGCCCGGCTTGGAGGCTCATTTCTTTGTCAATGCCACAGGTGAGGGTGCTTCCGTCTCCGTCGATTGATTGCACTATAGTTTCGGGTAAACGACAAATTCGGAACGCCAGCTGTAAAAGCTGACCCTATGGGAGGAAAGTAGTGGCGAGAGGCCGTAATAGATCGCCGCTGGCGATGTCATCAGATTCTGAAGGTAAGCGCCGGCACATGGCGTTTCTGGCGTGTCCATGAAGGCCGTACTCCCTTACACGGCAGCGCCATCGGTACGCCGAATCCTCGATGGCGTTGATGGAGACTCGCTGCGGATCGTGCGTGTCGACGAAACGGATCTGGTAGGCCTCGGGCGCGAGTTGGTCGATGCCGAGATTCTCCTCCACGTGCTGTCGCCGGTAACCGACATTGTCCTTGCGCTGGCGCCGAAGTTGCGGTTGGTGCAGAAGATCGGCATCGGTGTCGATACGATCGACCGCGAAGCGACAAGGCGTCGCGGGATTGCAGTGTGCAACATGCCGGGTGCCAACACCAATGCCGTCGCCGAGCATGCGCTTGCGCTGATGCTTGCCTGCCTGCGTCGTATCGTGCCGGTCGACAGCGATCTTCGTGGCGGTCACGGCTGGCCGGCGCAGGCAGACAATCTCGACGCCGCGGCTGAGATCGAAGGCGCCTGCGTCGGCCTGATCGGTTACGGTGCGGTCGCGCGTCGCCTGACGCCGATCCTGGGCGCTTTAGGAGCGACGGTTATCGTGCACGCACGACAGGCCACTGCATCGGACATAGAGTTTGTTCCGCTCGATGATCTTCTTGCACGCGCCGACATCGTATCACTGCATCTGCCATTGACCGATGCGACACGCAATCTGCTCGATGCGCGCTGCATTGCCCGGATGAAGCCGGGAGCCATCCTCGTCAACACTGCACGCGGGCCACTGATCGATGAGGTGGCGCTGGCGATTGCCTTGCGTGATGGCCACCTCTCGGCGGCCGGTCTTGATGTATTCGTGCAGGAACCTGCCGCCATGAGCAACCCACTTCTAGGTCTGCGCAATGTCGTTGTCAGCCCGCATATCGCATGGATGACGTCCGGTACCTGGAAGCGGAGTGTGGCCGTGATTGTCGAGAATGCACGCCGTCTAGCTGCCGGCAAACCGCTCCTTCATCGGGTTTTCTGACATGACGCCGGCCGAACCAGAACTTCTCCCGACCTCTGAAATTGCGGTACTCCTGCGAAAGGCAGGACTAGTCGGTGCCGACGAACAGGCGCGCTTCGTTCCGCTTGCCGGCGGCGTGGCATCCGATATCTGGCGTGTCGAAGTCGGCGCACGTAGCTTCGCAGTCAAGCGCGCTCTACCGAAGTTGCGTGTCGCGGCTGACTGGCGTGCACCCGTCAGTCGCAACGCGGCCGAAGCGGAATGGCTGCGTATCGCCGCTCGCATCGCGCCCGGGTGCGTACCGAAGATCCTGTACCACGATCCGGCCTCCGGGTTGTTCGCAATGGATTATCTTCCGCCGGATCGCCATCCTGTGTGGAAGGCGCAGCTGCGCGACGGCGAAGTGGACGTCGATTTTGCCCGTGCAGTGGGAAGTATACTGGCGAAGATACATGGTGTGACGGCCGGAGATGCCGACATCTCCCGCCGGTTTTCACACGATGAAACATTCCACGCGATTCGGCTCGAGCCATACCTCGAGACAACCGCGACGCGCCATCCGGATCTTGCCGAGCAGCTGTTCGGTCTTTCTCGCCGCACGCTTGCAAACCACATAGCACTCGTGCACGGCGATATCAGTCCGAAGAACATTCTCGTCGGACCTGATGGACCGATCTTCCTTGATGCAGAGTGCGCCTGGTATGGCGACCCGGCCTTCGATCTGGCCTTCTGCCTCAATCACCTACTCCTCAAGTGCATCTGGAACCCGGGTGCATCGCAGCGCTTTCTTGCTGCGTTTGATGCTCTTGCCGGAGGGTATGCAGGCGCCTCGTCGTGCGAGATTTCAGAGCGTGCAGCACAGCTTCTACCGGCCTTGTTGCTCGCGCGCATCGACGGAAAATCACCCGTCGAGTACATCACGAACGACTTGGATCGCGATCTTGTGCGCTCCATTGCAATTCCGCTGGTCGCGAATCCGCCCGAACAGCTTTGCGATATCCGTGCCGCCTGGGCGGCCCAGACTCAACTGACAAGGCGAACCGCAAGATGACGAAGATTGCGTCCGTACGTGGCCGGCGGGTCTGGGATTCGCGCGGGCGACTGACCGTCGAGGCCGAGGTGACGCTCGCCAACGGTACGGTAGGCCGGGCGATCGCGCCGGCAGGCGCGTCGATGGGATCCGGCGAGGCGGCCGACCTGCGGGATGGGGGCCCGAAGTTCGAAGGCCTCGACGTACGCAAGGCGGTGGCGAATATCGATACGCATATCGCCAATGTCCTGTGCGGACAGGATGCGACCGATCAGGCGATGATCGATCGTCTACTGATCGATCTCGACGGCACGAAGCAGAAATCGAAGCTTGGCGGTAATGCGATCATTGCAGTCTCCATGGCGGTTCTGCACGCAGCTGCGGCGGCAAGGAATACGCCTCTTTATGCACTTCTGGCGCAGGGGCGGCGCACGCGAATTCCCCTTCCGGAGATCCAGATATTTGGTGGTGGCGCCCATGCGGGCCGGCGTGTCGATGTGCAGGATTTTCTTGTGATGTGCCCCTCGGCCGGCAGCTTTGCCGAGGCGCTCGACCGGACGGCGGAGGTCTACCACGCCGCCAAACGTCTCCTGCGCGATTCCAACCGCATTCAAGGCGTCGCCGACGAGGGTGGATTATGGCCCGCTTTCGCGACCAACGAGGAGGGACTCGATTTGCTCGTGATGGCGATCGAAAAGGCGGGCTTCACGCCCGGGGATGAAGTTCATATCGCCCTCGATGTCGCGGCATCCGAGTTCGGTCGCAAGGGCCGCTACAAGCTGGGTCTCGAGAACCGGGAGCTTGATAGTGACGGCTTCGGCGAACTGATGCTGCGATGGGTCGAGCGCTATCCGATTCTGTCGATCGAGGATCCGTTTGCCGAGGACGATCCGGAAGGCTTCCGGAAATTCACGGCTGCCGTCGGTAATCATGTCCAGGTAGTGGGCGACGATCTGCTAGTGACTGACGCTGCGCGCGTTGCCGACGCTGCGCGGCGCAAGATCGTCAATTGCGCGCTCATTAAGCCCAACCAGATTGGTACGGTAACGGAGACCTTGGCCGCTCTCGACGCGGCTCGTGCGGGTGGAATCGCGGCGATTGTTTCGGCGCGCTCCGGTGAAACTGAGGATACCACGATCGTGGATATGTCGGTCGGATGGGATGCGGGCCAGTTCAAGGTCGGATCGATTACGCGCGGTGAGCGCACCGCCAAGTGGAATGAGATGCTCCGGCTGGAGGAAAGGCTTGCCGGAAAGGCCGAATTTGCCGGCTGGAGCGCACTGCCGGTTGTTAAGCCTTGAAGTTTCAAGCGAAGGTAATTTGCGTAGTTTATTGCCAAGGATCGGCGTCGCCGGATTGCGGTGCGGCGATGACTAGTTGATCGACTCCCAACGGCCGTCCGCAGCCGAGGAGCGCAGGGCCGCTTCGATGAATGCCACCCCGCGAACGCCGTCAACGAGGGTCGGATAGACCGCCTCGGCAGGTACCGGATTTCCTTCGCGCCGCGCGGCGATGGCGAGTGCTACTTCCGAATAGATTGTGGCGAACGCCTCGAGATAGCCTTCCGGATGGCCACCGGGAATCCGGGTTATCCGGACGGCATCCGGCAATCCGGCGGGCGAAGCCCGCGTGATCGTCCGTGACGGTTCTCCGAGGCGAGTGAACCGCAGCGAATTCGGCTCCTCCTGCCGCCACTCGAGTCCGCTCGACTCGCCGTAGACACGCAGGCACAATCCGTTCTGGTGACCGACGGCGATTTGGCTTGCCCAAAGTCCGCCGCGGGCACCACCGTGGAACCGGAGCAGCATCTGCGCGTTGTCGTCGAGACGACGTCCGGCCACAGTTGCCTGCAGGTCGCAGGCAAGCGCTTGAATCGGCGTACCGGCGACAAACTCCGCCAGATTGAATGCATGCGTACCGATATCACCGATGGCACCACCCTTGCCGCTGCGGGCCGGATCGGTGCGCCAAGCGGCTTGCTTCTGTCCACTGGCCTCCAGTCGCGTGGCGAGCCAGTCCTGCGCATACTCAACCTGGACGACGCGGAGCCGGCCAAGCTCGCCGGCCGCAACCATCGCTCGCGCCTGCCGGACCATGGGATAGCCGGTATAGTTATAGGTGACCGCGAAGATGCGGTCACTGCGCGCCGCAATTTCAGTAAGCTCCCGCGCTTCGTCGAGGTTGGTTGCCAGCGGCTTGTCGCAGATCACGTGCATGCCTGCCGCCAGACACGCCTTGGCCGCAGGAACATGCATGTGGTTTGGCGTGACGATGGCGACGGCTTCGATGCCGTCGGCTCGGGCAGCTTCACCCCGCAGCATTGCCGGATAGTCCGGATAGCTGCGTGCCGGATCGAGACCGAGTGCCAAGCCGGACGTGATCGACTTATCGGGTGTTGAGGAAAGGGCACCGGCAACGAATTCGTAGCGGTCGTCGAGGCGGGCGGCCATGCGATGCACCGCGCCGATGAAGGCATCCTGCCCACCACCGATCATACCGAGGCGGATGCGGCGGGGGCGGGTCATGGCCGCTTGTGCAGACCGAGCAGCCGGCCGATCTGTCCTGAATCGACCGATCCGCCGGCGAAATCGTCGAACGCTTTGTCGGTCGTGCGGATGATGTGCTTGGCGATGAACGGAGCGCCTTCGCGCGCTCCATCCTCGGGATGCTTGAGGCAGCATTCCCATTCCAGAACTGCCCAGCCCGAATAGCCGTGCGTGGCGAGCCGGGAGAAGATGCCAGAAAAATCGATCTGTCCGTCACCCAGCGAGCGGAAGCGGCCGGCTCGATTGATCCAGGGTTGATACCCCGAATAGACACCCTGCCGGCCACTCGGATTGAACTCGGCGTCCTTTACGTGGAAAGCACAAATACGCTCGGCATAGATATCAATGAAGGCAAGATAGTCGAGCTGCTGGAGAAGGAAATGCGAGGGATCATAATTGATCTTGCAGCGCGGGTGGTTGCCCGTGGCGGCGAGGAACATTTCATAGGTGATCCCGTCGAACACGTCTTCGCCAGGATGGATTTCGAACCCGACATCCACGCCGACCGCATCGAATGCGTCGAGAAGCGGCCTCCAGCGACGGCCGAGTTCAGCGAAGGCTTCGTCGATCAGTCCGGGCGGGCGCTGCGGCCATGGATAGAGATAGGGCCATGCAAGGGCCCCCGGAAACCCGACATGCGATGTAAGACCGAGATTGTGCGATGCAGCTGCCGCTCTGCGGACATCGCGCTCTGCCCATTCACGGCGTGCGGCGGGATTTCGCTTCACCTCGGGCGGTGCGAACGCATCGAACAACTCGTCGTAAGCGGGGTTGACCGCGACCAGTTGGCCCTGCAGATGCGTCGAAAGCTCGGTGATCACCACGCCGTTCGCCGCCGCGACGCCCGCAATCTCGTCACAGTAGGTTTTTGATGTTGCCGCCTTCTCGAGATCGAACAGGCGCTTGTCCCAAGTCGGCACTTGGACACCTTCGTAGCCGAGCGAGCCTGCCCAACGGGTGATCGTCTCGAAAGAATTGAATGGGGTTGCGTCACCGGCAAACTGGGCAAGGAAGATGGCGGGGCCTTTCATTGTGCTGGGCATGGTCTTGCCTTCATCCTTTCGGGCCGGCCCACAGGGCCGCCGCGTCAATATCCGACAGCGTCGCCGGGCGTTCGATGTGCGAAGAGATGTTTACGGCCATTCCGGTCTGGCCGGCCTCGAGAATGGCGTGCATCGTATCGAGCACGTGACTGGCAAGCGCGCCGGAGGTGCGATGCGGCGTATCGCGTGTCACCGAACTCGCCAGATCGGCAATTCCAAGACAACGATAGTTCGCGCGATCCGGCAACGACGGTGCCCAGTTTGGCGAGCGCCAATTCGGCTTCCCAAACGGCCTTTCGGACGAATCCGAAACGATCCAGTCACCACCTCTTTCGGTATGCTCGACTGCTCCACCGAAGAAGTTCGGGTCTGGTACGCGCAGCGAACCATCGGTTCCGTAGAGCTCGATGGGTGGGTGTCCGTGCCTCCAGACGTCCCAGCTCATCGTGAATACGACATCTGCTCCTGCCGCGAACTCGACGATGGCCATGGCCGTCGTCGGTGTCTCGACCTTGATGCGGTGACCCTTGCGGGGGCCTTCGGACGTCACGAGCCGCTCGGCAAAGCCGGCCGATGTCCTTGCCTGCACGCGCGCGACCGGGCCAAGCAGATTGACGAGCGCACCAAGATAGTATGGCGCCATATCGAGGATGGGGCCGCCACCTAGCTTAAAGAAGAACTCCGGGTCCGGGTGCCAGTGCTCCATGCCGTGAGACATCAGGAAGCAGGTGCCTGACAGGACGCGACCGATCTTTCCCGAATCAATGATCTCGCGCGCGAGACGGCCCCCGGCACCGAGGAACGTGTCAGGCGCGCAGCCGATTTTCAATCCCCGGCGTGTCGCCTCCGCGACGAGCTTGCGCGCATGCTCGGCTTCGACGCAGATCGGCTTCTCGCCGAATACATGCTTGCCCGCCCCTAGGGCTGCGTTGCTGACTTCGAAATGTGCATTCGGCGTGGTCAGGTTGACGACGATGTCAATGTCGTTGCGCGCCAGGAGTGCCTCGATCGTCATGGCCTCGATGCCGAATTTCTCGGCCTGCGCCTGCGCCGTTTCGGGGCGCATGTCGGCGCAGCCTACCAGGCGGATACCGGCAAAGCTCGGCATGTTCTGCATGTAGATCGACGAAATATTGCCGCATCCGACGATACCGACTCCCAGCATTCGCATAGAGATGCTCTCCTAGTTCCAGCTCGAGACGAATTCGCGTGCCCGACGGGCAAATCGGACGGCGTCGTTCGGCTTGTCGTGTTCGACGACGTAGAGTGCGATCGATGTCTTCGCGATCGCCGCGCGCAGTGCCGTCCAGTCGAGCGTTCCGTGACCGGGATCGGCCCAGCCATCCTCGTCTACGCATTGGCCGGCCGGGGCGATGTCCTTGACGTGACAGGCGACGACCCGGCTTGCGTATTTGGCAAGTTGTGCAATGGGGTCGGCACCGCCGCGGACAACCCATGCGATATCGGCCTGCCAGAGCAGCGCAGGTGCCTCTTCGAACATCGCGTCGAGAAACGTCTTGCCGTCAGCAGTCTTACCGAATTCCCAGCTGTGATTGTGCCAGCCGAAGCGCAGACCTTCGGTTTCGACGACCTTGCCGATCTGTGCGAGTTCGCGACCGATCTTGCGCCAGTGCTCTTCATCGCCGTCGCGTTCGCCCATTGGCGGTGCAGGTGCAAAGATGGTCTTGATGCCGAGCGACTTGCACAGCCGCGCGGTTGCGCCAGCGTCTGCGCGAAGCCGATCGAGACCGACATGAGCCGTCGGCGCAGTCATTTTATGCTTCTCGAGAAGCCTTTTCAGCAGATCGGTGTCGCTGAACAGGCCACCGTAAGGCTCGACGACCCGATAGCCGAACCCAGCGAGCATCTCGAACTGCTGTTCGAGCATCTTGTAGGCGCGAGCCGAATAAAGCTGGAAAGACAGGTTGTCGATGGCTTTCACGCTGCTACTCCTTGATGACTAGATGCGCTGTCCGGTTGCCGCATCGAACAGCGACAAGGACGCGGCAGGAACATCGACGAGAATCCGTTCACCCTTCCTGACGACCGTGTCCCCGGGCAGACGGACGGAGAATGGCGTGCCGGTCGCCGTCCGGCACCAGACGAGACTGTCGGCTCCCATCGGTTCCACCAATTCGATCCCTGCATCGATCGCGGTGGATCCTGCGGCATCCCCTGTAACCAGATGCTCGGGTCTTACCCCGAGTGTCGCTGGCCCTTTCTTCCGTGTGCCGGAGAAAGCATAGCCTTGGAGCGGAACGCGCAGCCCACCTCCGACAAAAACCGTTCGGCCTCCTTCTTCATCGACGGCGCCGTCAATGAAGTTCATGGCCGGCGATCCGACGAACGAGGCAACGAAGCGGTTTTTCGGCTCGCGATAGATCTTTCCAGGTGTGTCGAGTTGCTGGATGACACCGGCATGCATGACCGCAATCCGGTCGGCCAGCGTCAGAGCCTCGATCTGGTCGTGCGTCACATAGATCATCGTGGCGCCCAGCTGCTGGTGCAGGCGCTTGATCTCGACGCGCAGTTCGGCGCGCAGCTGCGCGTCAAGATTGGAGAGTGGTTCGTCGAACAGGAAAACGCCGACCTTGCGGACGAGCGCGCGCCCGATCGCGACACGCTGGCGCTGGCCGCCCGAAAGCTCCGATGGCCGCCGATCGAGAAGATCAGAGATCTTGAGCATGTCGGCTGCTTCGCGCACGCGCCGCTCGATCTCGGCCGTGGGCGTGCCGGTAACCTTGAGGCCGAACGACATGTTCCCGCGCACGGTCATGCGCGGATAGAGTGCGTAGGATTGGAAAACCATCGCGATGCCGCGATCCTTCGGCTCTTCCCACGTGACATTCCTGTCGCCAATCCAGATCTGGCCTTCCTTTACGTCGACAAGGCCGGCAACGGCGTTCAGCAGTGTCGATTTTCCACATCCGGACGGCCCGAGCAGCACCAGAAACTCGGACTTGGTGACGTCGAGATTCAGGCTTTCCAGCACCCGTACGTTTCCGAACATGATCTTGATGTTCTTGAGTGCGACATCAACGAGCCCGTTCATATCTCAGCCTTTCACTGCGCCCGCGGCGATGCCGCGCACAAACCAACGCCCTGATCCGAAATAGACCATCAATGGAACAAGCGCCGTCAGCATGGTCGCGGCCATGTCGACGTTGTAGGCACGCTCACCCTGGGTCGAATTGACGATGTTGTTGAGTTGAACCGTCATCGGAAGGTTTTCACGCCCGGCGAAGACCAGGCCGAGGATGAAGTCGTTCCAGATGCCGGTAACCTGAAGGATGACGGCGACGACGATCATGGGAAGTGCCATGGGCAGCATGATCGACCAGAATATCTGGAAAAATCCGCCACCATCGACGTGCGCGGCCTTGAACAGTTCCTGCGGCAGGCTCGAGAAATAGTTCCGGAAGAGGAGCGTCATCGTCGGAAGCCCAAACGTCGTATGGATCAGTACGATCCCGAAGAGCGTTTGGTTGATTCCAAGCGACGAGTAGATGCGTACGAGTGGATAGATAAAGATCTGATAGGGGATGAAAGCGACTACCATCAGCGTTCCGAAAATCAGGCCGGCACCGCGGACGCGCCAAAACGACAACGCGTATCCCGTCAGCGAGCCGACGGCGATCGATACGATGACCGACGGGACGAGAATGCGGACGGAGTTGAAGAACCCGACACGGATGCCGTTGCAATTCAGCCCAGTGCACGCGGAACTCCAAGCCTTCAGCCATGCGGCGATGGTGAAGTCGACGGGCAAGCTCAGGATGTCACCGGCCCGGATCTCGTCCATGGTCTTTAGCGAGGTGACGAGCATTACGTAGAGCGGCGTCAGGAAGAACAGCGCGCAGACGATGAGGAATGCATAGATGCCGAATCGTGCCGGCGATGTCCGTTTTGGGCGTTGGCCCGACGGCTCGATACGAACGTCGGCGGTCATCGGCGAGCCTCGAGCGCGCGGGCGCGACTGCGTGCATAGAGAAGCGGTGCGGCGACTGCCACGACCGTCACGAGCATCGACGTCGCCGCAGCGGCGGCGAGGCCGAGATTGCCTCGTTCGAAGAGATGATCCATGACGAATTTGGCGGGCACTTCAGAAGCAAGGCCGGGTCCGCCGTTGGTCATCGCGACAGCAAGATCGTAGAGTCGCACGACGCTCGCGGAGAGAAGGATCCCGGCCGTCGCGAAGCTTGCTCCGAGCATCGGAATGACAATAGACAGGTAGGTGCGCCATGTCGGGATGCCGTCGACGCGCGATGCTTTCCATATCTCGTCGTCAATCCCCCGTAGGCCCGCAAGCATGATCGCCATGACGAGGCCCGCCGCATGCCAGACGCCGGCAATGACGAGCGTGTAGATCACCGTTTCCTGCCGTACGATCCAGTCGAACTGGAATTCCTGGAAGCCCCAGCCGCGGACGAGCTTCTGGATGCCATGGGTCGGATTCAGCATCCATTGCCACGCAAGACCCGTCACCACGAACGACATGGAGAACGGATAGAGGAACACCGAGCGAAACAGGTTCTCTGCGCGCACGCGCTGGTCGATTGCAATGGCAAGGATGAGACCCACGGCGAGCGCGCCGAGGACCATCAGCGTCCCGAAGATCGCGAGATTGTGGCTGGAAACAAGCCAGCGGTCGTTGTTGAACAGGGTTTCGTACTGCCGCAATCCGATGAAATTGCTATTCGGCAGCATCCGCGAGGCAGTGAATGAAATCCAGATCGTCCAGCCCGTGCTGCCGATATAGGCGACGGCGAGGATGGCGAGGGCTGGGACGAGCGCCAGTCCGGCGACCGTACGCGAGCGGATGTGACCGAAAGGGGAGGGCATGTGGCGGGCCTTCGTGCAGGATTCGTAGGCGGAAGCCCTGCGGGCATTTCTGCCCGCAGGGTTATCGCCGCTCTAGTAGCTCTGCTTTAGGACACCGACGACCTTGTCGATAAACTGGTCAATCGTCATGCCGGGGCCGTTCCAGAACTGCGAGATCAGGTCTTCCATCGCGCCGTTCATTGCCGGAGGCGCCAGCATCTGCACTGAGGCGACCTGTTGCGTTTTGTCGAGCATCAGCTTCGCCGCCTTCTGGGCGCAGATGTCGAGCGCGGAGGTGTCGAGATCGTTGCGGACGGGGATCGATCCCTTTTTCAGTGCGAACTGGATCTGCGTCTCAGGTTCCAGCAGCGTCTTCGCGAGCAGCATCTGTGCACGCGTGCGACTCGCGTCTTTCTGCTTGGGGAAGGCGAACACGTCACCGCCAATCACGTACCCACCGCCCTTGCTGCCGAAGAGTGTGCAGCCGAAGTCCTTGCCGGCGACCTTGTTTGCAGCCGCAAATTCGCCCTTGGCCCAGTCACCCATCACCTGCATGCCGGCCTTGCCTTGGATCACCATTGCCGTCGCGTCGTTCCAGTTGCGACCCGGCGAACCGGCGTCGACATAGTTCCGGAGCTTTGCGAACGTTTCCGCCGCGATGCGGAATTCGGGACTGCGTGCTGCTGCTTCGGCGCGCTGTGTGTAGATGCCAGCCCAGATGTTTGGGCCCGCCTTGTCGAGCATCACCGTGTTGAACAGATCGCGTTCCCAGTTCTTCTGTCCGCTGAATGCCAGCGGAACGAGCCCGGCAGCCTTGATCTTGTCGAGAATGACAATCGCCTCGTCCCAGCTCTTGGGCTCGGCGGCGCCGACCTGATCGAGCACGGTCTTGTTGTACCAGATCCAGTTCTGGCCATGGATGTTGACGGGAACGGCATAGAATTTCCCATTGCGCGATACCGCGGCAATGATCGATTCCGGCAGGATAGCCTTCCACTTCTGCTCCGTGGCGAGGGCATCGACGTCGGCCAGCAGGTTGTTCTCGACGAGGTCGTCGAACTGCTTGCCAGTATTGAACTGCATCGCGGTCGGCGGGTCACCGCCCACGGTGCGGTTGATGGCTGCGGTGCGCGCATTGGCGCCGCCGGCGATCGCGGTGTCGACCCATTGGCCGCCCGCCTTGTTGAACTGGTCGGCGAATACGCGCACGGCAGCCGATTCGCCGCCGGACGTCCACCAATGGATGACTTCTGCGCGCTGCTGTGCCGATGCCGCGCCTGCGGACGCCGCCAGGATCATGGCGGGCAGGACCGATCGGATGATTCGCTTGTCCATTGTTCCCCCTGATGCTTGTTGTTGTCGATTTTCTATGAAATCGATTACATTCAGAATAACAGAACATGCACCCGGTCGCAAGGGCATCCCGCGCCGCGGCATCCTGTTCCGTACCGAACGTTTCATCTCTAGTGTGGTGCTGCATGCCGAAGCAGAAGTCATCGCGCCTTGGCGCGCCTGCGAAGATCGCCGAAGTCGCGAAACTTGCAGGCGTTTCCTCGGCGACCGTCAGCCGCACGCTGGCCAACCCCGAAATTGTAGCAAAGGCGACGCGCGATCGCGTCCTGGCGGCGGTCCGGCGTACCGGCTACACGCCGAACGTTGCGGCACGCAATCTGCGCGCGCGTCGCAGCCACATGGTGCTCGTCGTCGTGCCAAATATCGAAAACCCGTTCTTTGCCGAAGTACTGCGCGGCATCGATGAAATGCTGTCGAGTCGCGGTTACGGCCTGATCATCGCCAATCTCGACAACTCGCCACAGAAGGAGTCGCGCTACGTCGATCTGGCATCGGCTGGGCAGGTCGATGGTGTGCTTCTGTTGTGCGGGCATATCCTCAAGAGTGCGAGCCGCACGCTGCTCGATGCCGATGTGCCGATCGTGGCAGCCTGCGAAATTATCCCCGGCGGCAGGTTTCCGCAGGTCGAGGTCAATAATCGCGAGGCGGCCAGGACGGCCGTACGCCATCTTGTCGATCTCGGGCACCGCCGCATCGGGTATGTCTCGGGCCCGAGTGCCAACCTCCTCGACAAGGCGCGTCGGGCGGGGTTCCGAGATGCGTTGGCAGGTGGCAAGGCAACGATCTGGGAAGGCGACTTCACCTTTGCGGCAGGCGCTGCCGCCGGAAGCGCGATGTTAAAGCTGACGACGAAGGAACGTCCGACCGCGATCTTTGCGGCGAATGACGAAATGGCAATCGGTGTCTTGAAGACCGTTCGTGCCGCGGGATTGCGGGTACCTGAAGATCTGTCAATCATCGGTTTCGATGCGATCGAATACGCGGAGTATTGTGAGCCGGCCTTGACGACGGTTTATCAGCCGCGCCGGGAAATCGGGTCGCGTGCGGCCGAGATGCTGGTCGAAGCGATGACCGACACATCCACGGAACCTGTTGCCGTTACCCTCGAAGCGCGGCTTCTGATCAGGCAAAGCACGGGCCCCGTTCCGACGCGCTAGCCGTGCCGAGGGCCTGCGTCGGACTCGTCAGAGCAGGCTTGCCCCGACATTGACGGCGAGCGCCAGCACGCCGGTGTTGAATGCGAATGCCAAGATCGAATGCCCGAGCACCAGCCTGCGCATCCTTCGCGTAAGAACGCTGATGTCCGATGTCTGTGCGGTTGCGCCGATAGTGAATGCGAAATACATGAAGTCCCAATAGTCTGGCAGTTCCCTGTCGGGGAAGCCGAGTGCCGGTTTGTCACCTTTTCCCGAATGGAACTCATGCGCGTAATGGATCGCGAACATCGTGTGAAGAAAGAGCCACGAGAGGCCGATCGTCGTCGCGGCGAGCGCCAATCGATGTGTATTGCCGCCTGGTTCCATGCCGTGAAGCCCGACAAGTTCTGCGCCGATCGCGCCGAGGCTCGCGACAGTGGCGACCGCAGCAAGGACGAGGATGCCCATGGCGCCTTCGTCCTCGAGTTTTGCGCGGCGTTTAAGGCTCTCGACACTCGATCTGCCGATCATCGTCAGCATCAGCGCCAGATACAGCACCAGCCCCACATCCCATGCAAGAAGAAGGCGTGCAATTGCGGGCCATCCGGACGGCTCGAGGAGATAGGCAGCGGCCGCTGCCAGGATCGCCAAGAACAGGCGCGGCCGCACCAGCACGATATCGACAAGGTTTGGCATGCGCCCATTATCGACAGATTGGGGTGCGAAGCCAGTATCCCGATCGGCAGCTATACCCAGCCGCCATCTACGATGTAATGCTGGTTCGTGCAGGCCGACGATTCATCGGATGCGAGGAAAAGTGTGAAACGCGCCAATTCGTCGGGCTGGAGCCTTCGCTTGAGGCACTGGCGATTCATCAGCTCGGTTTCCGATTCCGGCGTAAGCCACTTGTCGATTTGGCGCTGGGTCATGATCCAGCCAGGCGCGATCGCGTTCACGCGGATATTGAAGGGGCCATAGTCGCGGGCCAGCGAACGCGTAAGGCCGAGGACGGCCGACTTGCTGGCCGTATACACCGCCATCCCGCCAAGCCCGATAAGCCAGGAGGTCGATCCGAAGTTGACGATCGATCCGCCGCCCAGCCTCTTCATGCCGGGGAGGACCGCCTGTGCGGCAAAGAACTGGTGCTTCAGGTTGACCGCGATGCGGTCGTCCCAATATTCCGGCGTCACGTTTTCCGTCGCATGACGTTCGTCGTGGGCAGCATTGTTGACAAGGATCGAGACGGGCCCCATCGAGCGGGCAATTTCGTCGATCGCGGCTTGCATTGTCTTCGTGTCAGTGAGATCGACGTGCTTGAAAGCAGCCACCTGTCCAGCTGCGGTGAGTTCGCGCGCGAGGGACTCGCCTTCGCTCTCCTTAATGTCGAAGAAGGCGACGGCCGACTTCTGGCCGGCAAACCGGCGAACAATCGATTCCCCGATTCCCGACGCGCCACCGGTGACGAGTACAACCTTCCCCGCAAGATCTGGATATACGGCGGCCATCTAGCTGATCCTCTATTGCAATCTGGTCCGGCTGGATGCCGCGCGAACGCGGTTACCGAGCGGGCATGAAGGGTATATATCAAAATTTGAGTTGCGCACCTCTAAATTGATTGGCAATGTCCTAGCCAGCCCGGATGAACAAATCCGGCTTTGGGGAGGAACACATGAATGCATTGAATCGAGTGCTCGCCGCTTCGGTCGCGCTGACACTCTCGGCAAGCGCCGCCATGGCCCAAACGACGGTCAAATGGCTCCATCTCGAGGTCAACCCGGCCCAGATCAAGATCTGGGAGGAAGTCGCACGCGAGTTCGAGGCCAAGAATCCCGGCACCAAGGTCGAGATGCAGTTCCTCGAAAACGAATCGTACAAGGCCAAACTGCCGACGCTGCTCCAGTCCAACGATCGTCCGCACATCATCTATTCGTGGGCAGGCGGCGTGCTGAAGGCGCAGGTCGAGGCAGGCGTGCTGCAGGACATCACCGGTCAGATCGGCGATGTCCGCGACACGATCTCGCCGGCGGCGCTTGCCGCCTTCACGGTCGGCGGCAAGACCTATGGCTTGCCGCACGCGCAGTCGCAGGTGGGCTTCCTCTACAACAAGGAACTGATGGCCAAGGGTGGCGTCGATGGCTCGACGATAAAGACCTGGGACGATCTGCTTGGTGCGGTGCGCAAGCTCAAGGCGGCCGGCGTCACGCCGATCACCGTAGGCGGCGGTGACAAGTGGCCGCTCCACTTCTACTGGACGAACCTAGCCGTACGCATCGGTGGCAAGGCGGCATTCGAGGCCGCACTCCAAGGCAAGGATGGCGGTTTCGAAGGCGAGACGTTCCAGAAGGCCGGCGACTACATGAAGCAGCTTGTCGACCTGCAGCCGTTCCAGAACGGCTTTCTCGGCTTCAAGAATCCGCAATCGACAGGCTTCTTCGGCGATGGAAAGGCGGCGATGACGCTGGTGATCAGCACCGTCTATCATCAGCAGAAGGCTCTTGCGGCCGACAAGGTTGGTATCCCCGACGACAAGCTCGGCTGGTTCGACTTCCCAGTCGTGCCGGGCGGCAAGGGCGAAGCGAGCGACACGCTTGGCGGCATCAATGGCTGGTTGCTCACACGTGGCGCACCCAAGGCCGCCCTCGACTTCGTCAAGCACTTTATCTCGAAGGATGTGCAGATGCGGCTCGCCGGCGCCAACTTCCTGATCCCGGTGGTCAAGGGGGCGGACCAGGGAATCAGCAACGCATTCATGCGCAACATCGCGCAGAATCTCGCGCGTTCGAAGTACCACCAGAACTTCTACGATCAGGACTTGGGGCCATCAGTCGGTCGCGTCGTCAACGACGCCACGGCCGAACTTGCCGGGGGCAGCATGACGCCCCGTCAGGTTGCCAAGGCCGTGCAGGACGCATGGAAGCAAGGCAACTGAGCTACAGGACGCAGGCGGGGAGGGGCGGCCGACGGCCACCTCTCCCTTCTCTCAATCGGAAATCAAGATGCTAGCCTCGACAATCCGCCGTTCAGCCAGCAGCGGCCAGCTGACTGCGGTCGTCGTGTTCCTGCCGCCGGCGCTGCTTCTCTTCACGCTTTTCGTCGTCCTGCCGATCGTCGAGGCGGCTTGGTACGGCGGCTATAATTGGAACGGTTTCGGCACGCCAACGAACTGGATCGGTTTCGACAACTACCGTTTTGTCTTTGAAACCCGCGCGTTCGGGCTCGCGCTCCGAAACAATATTCTGATCATTGTCGTCTCCCTGCTGATCCAACTGCCGCTGGCGCTGACCTTGGCGCTCATGCTCGCCGAGCGGTTCCGCGGTGCAGTAGCCCTGCGCATGCTGTTCTTCCTGCCCTATGTGCTGGCCGAAGTCGCGACCGGGCTTATCTTCAGTTTCGTCTACGACGGCGATTACGGCCTGCTTGCATCCATCTATCGGCTTTTTGGTGCCGAAGCACCCCACCTGCTCGCGAGCACACAGACTTCGATGCTGGCGATTCTCATCGTCGTCGTGTGGAAGTATTTCGGATTCCACATGATGCTGTTCATCGCTGCATTGCAGGGGCAGGACCGGAACCTCGTCGAGGCCGCGCGTATCGACGGCGCCTCGCGCTGGCAGGTGCTCCGCTTCGTCTCCATTCCGCTCCTCTATCCGACGATCCGGCTATCGATCTTCTTCGCCGTCGTCGGCTCGCTGCAACTCTTCGATTTGGTGATGCCCTTGACGCGCGGCGGTCCGGCGGACTCCTCGCAGACGATGGTGAGTTTCCTCTATTCCCACGGCGTCACCCGCATGCGAATCGGCTACGGTAGCGCCATCGGCGTCATCCTGTTCGTGATCTGCGCGACCTTTGCCGTCACCTACAAGCGATGGTTTATGCGCGATGAATGAGACGATCGAAACATCGCGGCGCCCGACGGAACTGGTCGTGCTCTACCGCACGCTTTTCCTGACGCTTGTGGCGGCTTTCGTTGCCGTCCCGCTGCTGGCTACCATTCTTGGAGGTTTCAAGTCGCTTGGTGAACTGCGCACTAACCCGTTCGGCCTTCCGCAGGTCTGGGAATGGCAGAACTATGCGGGCATCCTTCTGTCACGCCGCTATTGGCAACTGCTCGGAAACTCGTTCGCGATCTCGACGATGACCACGATCCTGACGCTCATCGTCGCGTCGATGGCAGCCTTCGTGTTCGCCCATCTGCGCTTCTTCGGCAGCCGCATGTTGCTCAATTATTTCACGATGGGCCTGCTCTTCCCGGCGGCCACCGCGATCTTGCCGCTCTTCATCAAGGTCCGCGATCTTGGCCTGCTCGATACCTATTTTGGCGTCGTCCTGCCACAGGTGGCGTTTGCGTTGGCGATGAGCATCCTGCTCTTCCGTCGTTTCTTCCGGGACCTGCCGACCGAATTGCTGGAGGCCGCACTCGTCGACGGGTGCAGCTATCCGCGGTTTTTCCGCTTCGTCACGCTGCCGCTGTCGCGCCCGATCCTAGCGACTGTCGGCACGATCACGTTCGTCCATAGCTGGAACGCCTATCTTGTCCCGCTCGTGATGCTGAACAGCGATGCGATGTATCCATGGCCGCTCGGCATCATGGTCTATCAGGGGGAATACACCGCAGACTGGCACCTGATTCTCGCGTTTATCACGCTGACGATCCTGCCAACATTCCTCCTCTTCGTTTTCGCGCAGAAGCATATCGTCGCCGGCCTGACGGCCGGTGCCGTCAAAGGCTGAACAGACAACCACGGAGCAGTCGCGTGCAGAAGGTCGGTATTGGAATCATCGGATGCGGTGTCATCAGCGCCGCTTACATCAAGGCATCCCGGAACTTTCCGATCCTCGAGATCCGGGGGGTGGCCGACATGCGAACCGAGGCGGCCGAGAAGCGCGGTGCCGAGTTCGGGCTGCCCGTCATGCGCGTCGATCAGATGCTCAAGCGCGACGAGATCGAGATCGTCCTCAACCTGACGGTTCCGCTGGCGCACACCGATGTCGATCTGGTGGCGCTCAAGGCGGGAAAGCATGTCTATTCGGAAAAGCCGCTCGGCGTAAATCTGCTCGAAGCCAAGAAGGTCATGGACCTTGCGAACGAGATGGGGCTGCGCGTCGGATGTGCACCCGACACGTTCCTTGGCGGCGGGCATCAAACGGCGCGCGCCCTGATCGATCAAGGCGCCATCGGCACGCCGGTGGCCGGCAGCGCCTTCTTCATGTGTCCGGGGCACGAGCGGTGGCATCCGGCACCGGGCTTCTACTATCTGCGTGGCGGCGGGCCGATGCTTGATATGGGCCCCTACTACATTACCGACCTTGTCCAACTCCTTGGACCCGTCGCCAGCGTGATGGGATCGACCGCACGACCGCGCGAACAGCGGATAATCACGAGCGAGCCGCTCAAGGGAATGATGATGCCGGTCGAGGTTTCCACCCATGTCGCGGGCTTGCTCGAATTCCGCAACGGTGCGGTCATCTCGATCGCGATGAGTTTCGATGTGCCCAAGCATCGCCATACGCCGATCGAGATCTATGGCGATAGGGGGGCCATGCTGGTCCCCGATCCGAACCGCTTCGGCGGAGAGGTGTCGGTTGCGCTGACCGGTGGCGAGTGGGAAGCGAAGCCGCACACGCACGGCTATACGGATGGCGAGTTCCGCTCGATCGGCCTTGCGGATATGGCAACCGGCCTGCGTGCCGGCCGTGCGCACCGGGCCAATGGAGCGCTCGCATTCCATGTGCTTGAAGTCATGGAAGCGTTTCAGAAATCTTCGGACGAAGGACGCCGGGTCAAGATCGAAAGCACTGTTGAGCGGCCCACGGCATTGCCCGCCGGTCTTTCCGGCGGAAAGTTGGAGTAATCAGGATGGCAAAGAAGAAACCCACGGCCATGATCGTCTGGGGCGGCTGGAACGGCCACGATCCCGATCTTTGCGCTTCGATCTACCGAACCTGGCTCATGGCCGACGGCTACGACGTCCGCGTCGAGACGACGACGGCGGCCTTCGCCGATCCGGCGATCCATGATCTCTCGCTGATCATCCCGATCTACACGATGTCGAAGATCGAGAAGGCCGAAGCACTCAATCTCTGTGCGGCCGTTCAGGGTGGCGTGGGGCTGGCTGGCCATCATGGCGGCATGTGCGACGCTTTCCGGGATTCGGTCGAATACCAGTTCATGTGCGGAGGCCAGTGGGTTGCCCATCCCGGCAACATCATCGACTTCCGCGTCAATGTCTCGAAGCCCGACGATCCGGTCATGCGGGGAATCTCGGATTTTGACTACCGGTCGGAGCATTATTACATGCACGTCGATCCGGGGATCGAGGTTCTGGCGACGACGACCTTTTCGGGAGAGCACGCGCCGTGGGTCGATGGAGTCGTCATGCCCGTCGTCTGGAAGAAGCGGTTCGGTAAGGGGCGCGTCTTCTACTGCACGCTAGGGCATCGAGCGTACGAACTCGACATTCCGCAGATGAAGCAGATGATGACGAGAGGGATGGCCTGGGCAGCGCGTCAATGAAAAATCCGGCGCTGAACCTTCCTGGGAAGGTCACGCTTGAGGATGTTGCCCGTGAGGCTGGCGTGTCTCTCGCTACGGCTGATCGTGTCGTCAACAAGCGCTCGGGTGTGCGCGAGAAGACCGTCGAGCGCGTCGAGACTGCCGTCATCAAGCTCGGCTACCGCCCGGACTTCGCGGCGGCGCGTCTGGCACGCAACCGTAGCTTCCGTTTCGCGTTTGTGCTGCCGGTCGGCGACAACACCTTCATGGCGGATCTGACCGCGCAGGTTCGCCAGTCGGCGAACTGGCTGGCCGCCCAGCGCGCCTTCCTCGATACGATCCATGTCGACGTCTTCGATCCGGACGCGATCGGCCATGCGCTGGAAACGCTGCCGCCAGTCTATGACGGGGTTGCCGTCGTCGCACTCGATCATCCTCGGGTGCGCATCGCAATCGACGATCTGGTCTCGCGCGGCATGGCGGTCGTTACGCTCGTTTCCGATGTTCCCGGGTCACGGCGGCTTCACTATGTCGGCATCGACAATCCGGCTGCCGGGCGCACGGCCGGTACTTTGATGGGGAAGTACCTGCGCGGACGTTCGGGCAAGGTCGGCGTCGTTGCCGGATCGCTGGCGCTGCGCGATCATGCCGAACGCCAATTCGGCTTCACGCAGGTGATGTCGGGCGAATACCCCAATCTTCGGGTGCTTCCCGCGATCGAAGGTCGCGACGACAGCGCGCTGACCGAGCCGGCGACCGCCAGACTGCTCGCCGGAAATCCCGACTTGATCGGCATCTACAATGTCGGAGCCGGCAACCGCGGCATTGCAGCCGCCCTGCAGGCGTCAGGGCGCGCCAAGGACATTGTCTGGATCGCACACGAGCTCACGCCTCATACGCGGCGCTTCGTCGTGCACGGCGTGCTTGACACGATCATTTGCCAGAATGCCGGTCACGAAGCACGCTCGGCAGGGCGCATCCTGCTCGCACATTGCAGCGGCGAAGCAATCCTGCAGGATCAGGAGACGATCAAGATCGACATCTTCGTGCGCGATAACCTGCCTTGAGCGGGCCTATTGCGCTCGTGCGGCCTTGTAGACCGCGACCGTCTGGCGCGCGCGTTCGGCGATCTGCTTCCACGACGCGCTCTCGATGAGATCGCGCGGTGCAAGCCAAGCGCCGCCCGCCGCGAAAACATTCCCGACATCCAGGTGCGCCATCATCGTCGCATCATTGACGCCGCCGGTGGGGCAAAAGCGCACATCGGGATAGAGCGGCAACAGGTGCTTGAGGCCGGCTGGCCCACCCATCATCTCGGCGGGAAAAAACTTGAGCTCGTGGAACCCGTATTCGCGCGCATTCAGAACTTCTGATGGCGTGATCGTACCGGGAAGGTAGGGAAGGCCGGTGCGCAGCGCTGCTTCCGCCAGCCGTGGCGTCAAGGCCGGGCTGACGACGAACGTGGCACCTGCATTGCGGACCAGTTCGAATTGCTCGGGCCGCGTAACAGTGCCTGCGCCGACGACGGCCTTCGGTGCGGATTTGCGCATCCGCTCGATCACTTTCGGCGCGCTTGCCGAACGCAGCGTCACTTCAAGCGCGACAATACCTGCCCCGACAAGGGCTTCGGCAAGCGGCTCGGCATGATCCGGATTTTCGACATGCAGGACGGGGATGAGTGGAATCGCGCCCTTGAGGAGGACGGACGTGCGTGGTGCGACGGGTGCCTCGGCGGGAGTCATGCTGCAATCGCTTTCGAATATCGTGTACGGCCGTACCGGCTATTCCTTCACGGCGCCGGTGAGCGAAGACACATAATAGTCGACGAAAAGCGAATAGAACAGCGCGACCGGAATCGAACCGAGAAGAGAACCGGCCATCAAAGCACCCCATTGGTAGACGTCGCCGGTGACGAGTTCGGTCAGGATCGCGACGGGAACGGTCTTCTTCTCGCTCGACTGGATGAAGGCCAGTGCATAGATGAATTCGTTCCACGACAATGTGAAGCTGAAGATGCCAGCGCTGATGAGGCCCGGAACGGCGAGCGGCAGCGTGATCTCGCGCAGGATCTGCAGGCGCGTGGCACCGTCGATCAACGCGCATTCTTCCAGCTCGTACGGGATCGACTTGAAATAGCCGATCAGCAGCCACGTGCAGAACGGGATGAGGAACGTCGGGTAGACGAGGATGAGTGCCAGCGGTGTATCGAACAGGCCAAGCCAGTTGACCATCATCGCCAGCGGAATGAACAGGATCGACGGCGGCACCAGATAGGCAAGATAGATCGCAAGGCCGACATACTGGCTGCCCTTGAAGCGCAGCCGCTGGATCGCATAGGCGGCAAGCGTGCTCGCCACCAGCGACAGCGCCGTCGCGCAGACGGCGACGGTCATAGTGGTCATCAGCCATGTTGGGTACGCGGTCTTGAACAGTAGATGCCGGATATGGTCGAGCGTCGGCGATCCGATGAGGAACGGGTTGTAAGTCTTGTAATCGTAGAGTTCGGCATTCGGCTTGAAGGCCGTCACGGTCATCCAATAAAACGGAAACAACAAGATCAGAACGAAGCAGGCCAGCGGCAGGTAGATCGTCACCATGCGCCGCGACTTGCTGTCCCAAGCCATCGTCTCGCCCGCCGCGGCGGCGGCGGCTGCGCTGCCGGCGGTTGCATCGTCGGTCTCGTCGTGCGTGGCCATGCGGACCTCAGTCATCGCCTTCTCCCTGCTGCCACTTGCGGCGGGCAAGCGCGAAATAGCTGAATAGGGTCGCGAAGACGAGGAACGGAATCATCGAAACCGCGATCGCCGCACCCTCGCCGAGCTGACCGCCGGGAATGCCGCGCTGGAAGGCGAGCGTGGCAAGCAGATGCGTCGAATTAACCGGCCCGCCACGCGTGATCGCATAGACGAGCTGGAAATCGGTGAACGTGAAGATGATGCTGAACGTCATCACGATCGCCAGGATCGGCAGCAGCATGGGGAAGGTGATGTAGCAGAAGCGCTGCCAGGGTGACGTGCCGTCGAGCATCGCCGCCTCGTAGAGCGAGGGCGAGATCGTCTGGAGGCCTGCGAGCAGAGAGATCGACACGAACGGGATGCCGCGCCACACGTTCGCCGCGATGAGCGACCAGCGCGCGGACCATGGCGTGTTGATGAAATCGACGTTCGTGGTGCGCCAGCCGAGCACGTCGGTCAGCATGTACGAGATGATGCTGAACTGCGGATCGTAGATCCACCAGAATGCGATCGCCGACAGCACGGTGGGCACGATCCAGGGCAGCAGGATGATTGCCCGCAGGATGCTCTTGAAGGGTAGGTGGTTGTTCAGCAGCAGCGCCAGCCACAGGCCGAGGCCGAATTTCAGGACGGTCGCAATGCCCGTATAGAAGACGCTGTAGAAGACGGCGTTCCACCAGAGCTTGTCGCTTAGCAGGAATTCGAAATTCTCGAGCCCGACCCAGACGCCGCGTCGGCCGATCGTCGTGTCGGTGAAGGCAAGGAAGATCCCGAGCCCGAGCGGGTAGGTGAGGAAGACGAGCAGGAGCCCGACCGCCGGCGTAAGGCAGATGACGACGAGAAACGGCTTCCAGTCGAAGAGCCTGGCGATCCAGCCGAGCTCCTGCTTTGGCCGTACCCAGCGCGGGGCGGTCGCATCCATTCGTGTTCTCCGGAAAGTTGCCGCGGCATCGCCCCTTGCAGGCCGATGCCGCGGCGCGTCGTTTGGCTCAGCTACGGAAGATACGTCGGGCGCGTCGTTCGGCCTCTTGGACGGCTTCCTGCGCGGTTGCTTGGCCAGAGGCCACGGCCGCGCACATTTGCACCGTTACGTATTCGGCGTTGGCCTGACCGGAAGCTTCCGAGATCGGCCCCTTGTAACCGTTCCAGAAGGGCGAGCGCATCGTGTTCTTGAAGATCGACACGCGCGGATCGCCTTCCCACACCGCTGCCGCGTCGTAAGCGGCCAGCGGATGCGCCCAGTAGCCGAGATTGGCGTTGAGCCACGGCTCGTGTTGCTCGTGTTCCAGCATGAACTGCAGGAACGCCTTCGCCGCGTTGGGGAACTTGCTGTGCTTGAACACCATCGCGTTCAGCGTCAGCCCCGTCATCGCCGGCAGGGTGAGGCGGCCGGTAGGCATCAGTTGATGCTCGGTATCGGCCGCAATCGCGGCGGTCGCCGGATCGTTCTTGAGCGAGAAGTACAGCGAAACGCCGTTGGCCGTGAGCCACAGCTCCTGGGCCGCATAGGCGCGGTTGTTGGAGATGTCGTTCCAAGCGGTCGTTCCTGGGATGAAGGTCGCGTAGAGCTCCTTCAGGTAGTTGAGGGAGTCGATCGTTTCCTTGCGATTGATTGCTACCTTGCCGGCCTCGTCCACGAGATAGCCGCCGTGCGACCAGATCAGCCAGTTGCAGAAGGAGTTTCCGTCGCCAACCGCATTGCCGAGCGCGAAGCCAGAGGGTTTGCCCATCGCCTTCAGCTTGCGGCAGAGGTCGAGAAAGCCGGCATGGTCGTTCGGTACCGTCTGGAAGCCGGCCGCCTGAACCACCGATTTGCGGTAGACGAGCGGGCCGCCTGAGGCGCCGAACGGCAGGCCGATCCAGTTGTTGGAGTTGTGGCGCTTGCCGTACTTGTCGGCCATCGCAAGCCAGCCGCCGTAGCGCTTGCCCAGATAGTCGGCGACGTCCGTGAGTTCGATGAGCTTGTCCGCGAAGATGTGGGGGCCGTCCGAGAAACCGATGATGATGTCGGGGCCAGCGCCGGTGTTGGCGGTAACGGCGGTCTGTTGGGTGATGTCTTCCCAGCCGACGAAATCGACGCGGACCTGCACGCCGGTCTTCGCCGTGAACTTGGCAGCGTTCGCGCGGAACACGTCTTCGTCTGGTTGGACGAAGCGGACCGGGCGCAGCAGGCGTAGCGTGGCACCACTTTCGATCGGAAGCCGCGGTGCGTCGCCGGCTGCGGGCCGGACCTTCGATGCCTGTGCAAATGCCTTGCGGGCGCCGACGGATAGTGCCGCAACACCGGCGCTGGCAGCGAGAATGCTTCGGCGCGTAATGACGTTTGCCATCTCGTTTCTCCCTTGGTTGCCTGCTTATTGTTGTTGATTCAGATTTTTTTGCCTGTCGCCTTGTCGAACAGGTGGACAAGCGCCGGATCGGGCGAAATCGGAAGATGCTCGCCGCGCTTTGCGGAGATCCGTTCGCGGAACGCACCCATCATCTGCGTGTCGCCAACCCGGATCATCACCTGAGTTTCCGATCCCGTCGGCTCGACCACATGCACGATCGCCTTGATGCCGTTCGGATCGAGGCGCAGGTGTTCGGGCCTTATCCCGTAGATGACTTCCGCCCCTTCCGGCGCCTTGTGGCCGGGCGGCAGGGGCCACTTCACGCCACCGGCATCGACGAACGAGCCGCCGGCGATCCGGCCGTGCAGGAAGTTCATCGCCGGTGAGCCGATGAAGCCCGCGACGAAGAGATTGGCCGGCCGGTCGTAGAGATCGAGCGGCGCGCCGGCCTGTTCGATGCGCCCTTGATGCATGACGACGATCTTGTCGGCCATCGTCATGGCCTCGATCTGGTCGTGCGTGACGTACACGGTCGTGACGTTCAGGCGCTGGTGGAGATCCTTGATCTCGGCGCGCATCTGGACGCGCAGCTTGGCGTCGAGGTTCGACAGCGGTTCGTCGAACAGGAACACCTGCGGATCGCGCACGATGGCGCGGCCCATGGCCACGCGCTGGCGCTGGCCGCCGGAAAGCTGTCGCGGGAACCGCTGCAGCAGTTTGTCGAGGCCCAGGATCTTCGAGGCGTTCTCGACCTCCTGATCCATGACTTCTTTGGGAGCGCCGGCAAGTTTCAGCGAGAATGCCATGTTCCGGAACACGCTCATGTGCGGATAAAGCGCGTAATTCTGGAAGACCATCGCGATATCGCGATCCTTGGGCGGCACCGAGTTCACCACGCGATCGCCGATGGCGACGTCGCCGCTGGTAATGTTCTCAAGGCCCGCGATCATGCGGAGCAGGGTCGACTTGCCGCAGCCCGAAGGCCCGACAAGGACGACGAATTCCCCGTCATCGATCTCGACGCTCACGCCGTGCAACACGGGCGTGCTGCCGAACGACTTCCGGACATTGCGGATAGAGACCGCTGCCACGTTACCTCCCGATTACCGGGCGAGTTTTCCCGCCCTCTCCTCTGTTCGGCCTCGCCTGTGCCGGCGAGTGCCGAGATCTGCGCTCGGCCATCTCTTGGCGGCCGATTCGAGTTCTCTGTATCGTTCTAGCCCATTCCCACTCCGCTTTGGAATAGGATCGAGCCGGATTGCCGCAGAAAGCCTACCGCGATCTGCCGGCAAATAGAACTTGATCGTTGTTCAAGTTCTTCTGGGCTGGGGGCAAGACGGAAGCCGGGGTATCTGTCCGGCCTTGTCCGGAGCGTGTTGCCGACATTCCGGGCAGGCCGCTCCATCGGGGTGCAATCGAGACGCACCACGCAGATCGATTGCAAAAGTCCTGTTGTACGGACAAGATTAATACGGTTGACTGGAAGCGATCCGCCCGGTGGAATTCCCGTGCCTACCAATCCCGATGCGTCGCCGCCGCATTGCCCCCTGCCAGAGGAGATGCCCATGTCCGCGCGTTCGAGCCAACTAGTTGCGCTGAGCCTTGCCGCCGTCGCATCCGCGCTGTGTGCCGCACCGCTACCTGCCGCCAGTCAGGAGATTTCTGTTCCCGTTCTCGTGCCGATCACAGGCTTCCTGTCGATCGAAGGCACGAGTCAGCGCAACGGGGCGCTTCTGGCCGTTAAGAACGCTTCCAAGGGCGTGACCGTCAAGGCCGAGGTGGCCGATACCGGCGTGGCACCGGAAGTCGCCGTCAATGCGCTCGAGCGGGCGCTCGGTCGCGGTTCGGTCGTCGCTGTGACGGCATCGATGCTGGGCACGCAGATGCTGGCGATGCTTCCGGTGGCGCTGGAGAACAAGGTGCCGCTGATCACCGTGTCGGGCACCGCGCAGATCACGGAAATGAACAATCCCTACGTCTTCCGCTTCTTCCCCGGCGATGACGTCACGAAGGTAGCCCACGTAAAGTACGCGGTCGAGGAACTCGGCCGTAAGCGCGTGGCACTCATCTACCAGACGACGGCGTACGGCCAGTCCGGCCGCACGCATATCCTCGCCAATCTCACGAAGATGGGCATTACGCCCGTCTTCGAGGAATCGCTGGAGACGAGCGTGCGCGACATGTCGCCCGTCCTCGGCAAGGCGAAGGCGGCCAATCCGGATGTCCTTATCCTCCATCTGCACGGCCCGTCGACCGCTCTCGTCGTCAAGCAGGCGGCGGCGATGAATCTCGGACTGCCGATCGTTGCCGGGTCCGGCATGCACCAGCCGCATACGGCTGCGCTCCTTGAACCGGCCGAGTTGAAGGGCGTTTGTGCGGAAACGAACGCCTCGCCGATTTCAGGCGGCACGCCGGAACTCGACGGGTTCCTTGCCGCTTATCGCAAGGAGTTCAACGCCGAGCCTGACGGCTTTGCGCTCGGCCAGTACGACGCGGTCGCGATGGTTCTCGATGCCGCCTCGAAGGGCGCTCGCACCGCGGCCGACGTGCAGAAGGCGCTGGCATCGACGACCTACAAGGGGCTTGCCATGACGTACAAGTCGGACGGCAAGGGCAACATGGCCCACTCGGCGATGATCATCTGCTACGACGGCACCAGTCGCCTGCCGAAGCTCGCCAAGCGCTACGACAACATCACCGGCGTCCTGCCGAAGTAACGCAGTCGGGCCGTCCCCATGCTGACCCTGCAACTTCTCGCAAACGGTCTGGCCCTGGGGGCGGCCTACGCGCTTTGCGCGTTGGGCTTCGTGCTCGTGCTCAACGCCACGGGCGCGGTGAATTTCACGCAAGGGGACATGGTGATGGCGGGCGGATTCGCCGCCATCGCCGTTGCCGCCAGGCTTGCCCCATTCTGGCCCGACGCGGTTCCGGGACTTCTCGTCTTGCCAGTCGTCGTGATCGGAATGGCGCTTCTGGGCGTCGTGTTTTCGCTCTTCGCCTATTTCCCGCTGAAATCGCGCCCGCCGGTTGCCACGATCATCAGCACGATCGCGCTCGGCATCGTCTTCCAGAATGCCGCCAACGCGATCTGGGGACCGGAGCCGCGCGCTGCGCCGCCGCTGCTCGACGCCACGCTCGTACGGTTCGGCGAGCTCGCGATTCCCAAGCAGTCTCTCGCTGTCATCGGCGTGGCGACGGCCCTGATCGTCGGCCAGCATCTTCTTTTTGCGCGAACGCCGCTGGGCCGGCGCATGCGCGCGACCGCGCAGGACCGCGACATGGCGGCAGCCGTCGGCATCGACGTGAACGCGATGATCGCGCTGACCTTCGCGCTGGCCACGGCATTGGCCGGTGCGGCCGGAGCGCTTTTGTCGAACACCTTCTTCGTTACCCCCAGCGACGGCACCAACTACATCGTCAAAGCCTATATCGCTGTGACGATCGGCGGTTGGGGTTCGATCGCGGGTGCGGTTTCCGGCGCGCTGCTGATTGCGCTCTTCGAAGTGATCTTCCCTGCCTTGCCGCTGATCGTGCCCGTGCTGTTCGGGTCAGATGCGCTGGGCTGGCTCTTCTCGCAGACGGCCGCATCGATCCTGCTCTATGCCGCCGTGCTGGCGATCCTTTTCTTCCGCCCTCAGGGACTGTTCGGCGAGACCGTCCAGCGGCGCGCATGAGCGCCCGTTTGCTCTCGGGGATCAATCCGGCACTGATGCTGGGACTGGCGCTGCTCGTCGCCTGGCCCTTCATGTTCGGGACACCTTACGGGCTGCGCCTGTTCGCGCTCGCCGGCATCTACGCCGTTTTCGTGATGGGCTACCAGTTCGTGTTCGGACATGCCGGAGCACTGTCGTTATGTCACGGCACGTTTTTCGGGATAGGGGCCTACGCGACCGGTATTCTCGGCGCCAAGCTCGGTTGGGGCTTCCCGGCGACGTTCGCGATCTCGGCCATCGCCCCCGTGCTGCTGGCTGCGGTCGTTGCCGCCCCCGTGCTGCGGCTTGAAAGCCATTATTTTGCGCTTGCCACGCTTGGCATCGCACAGGTCATGGTGCTGGTCGCGATCAAGTGGGAACCGCTGACCGGCGGCGCGAACGGGCTTGCCGGCGTACCGGGCGTCGCCATCTTCGGTTATCCGATCGCGCGCGGCTGGCCGACTGTCCTGCTTGTCTGGGGGCTGGTCGCAGCGCTGGGGCTGGCCGCTCGCGCGATCCTCGGCGGCCTCTACGGCCATGCGCTCCACATCATGCGCGAGAATCCGACGGCGGCCATGTCGCTCGGTCTGGACGTGGCGCGCCTGCGCTTCGAGACGTTTCTGCTCAGCGCGCTCTACGCCGGCATGGCCGGCGCGCTCTATGTCCACACGATCCGCGTGATCTCGCCCGAGGCATTGGAGTTCCACGCGATGGTCGCTTGCCTGACGATGACCGTCGTCGGCGGCCGTACGCGCGTGGCGGGCGCCATCCTCGGTGCCGTCCTGCTGATCCATCTGCCCGAATGGTTCCGTTTCCTCGAGCACTACTATCTCGTCGCGTACGGGCTCGTGCTGCTGGCCGTGATCATCGTGGCGCCCAGCGGCTTCATCGGCCTCCTCGAGGCCGGTCGCCGCCGTTTCCTTCCTGAGCTGCCGCCGGCTTTGCCGGCGGCGGTGCCGCTGCCGCCGGCGGTGCGGGCATCTGTCCCGAGTGGCCGAGCGATCCTGTCGCTCGACGGCGTGGGCAAGCGGTTCGGCGGCCTGCAGGCGCTCGACGGCGTGTCGTTCGACGTGCGAGCGGGCGAGATTCTCGGGCTGATCGGGCCGAACGGCTCGGGCAAGACGACTCTGGTCAACTGCATCTCGGGCATCTATCGGCCGGATGCGGGCCGTATCCTTCTTGCCGGATCGGATATCGCGGGCGGGCAGGCACACGTCATCGCGCAGCGCGGGATCTCCCGTACCTACCAGAACCTCAATCTGGTGGACGAGATGTCGGTGCTCGACAACGTGGCCATCGCGCGCGGTGCTGCGCGCGGGCTCCGGCTCGGCCGGGAGATGGGCGGGCAGGCGCTGTCGCTCGCACGCGGCGAAGCGATGAGCCTGCTCGAAGCCGTCGGTGCGGCAGAGGTGGCGACGCGCCCCTGCGGCGGGCTCGCCTACGGCACCAAGCGGCGGGTCGAGATTGCGCGCGCGCTCGCGCTGCAGCCTGCGATCCTCCTTCTCGACGAGCCGGCGGCCGGTCTCAACGAGTCCGAGCAGGCGGATCTGGCGCGACGCCTGAAGGTGCTGGCGACGGACGGCCTGACCCTCGTCGTGATCGAGCATAATATGCCGTTCCTGATGCCGCTCGTCTCGCGCATGGTCTGTCTCGACCACGGCCAGCGGATCGCCGAGGGAACGCCCGCCGAGATCGCACGCGATCCGCGCGTCATCGAAGCCTATCTGGGGCCGCAGGAAGTCGCGGTGCCGGCATGAACACGCCGCTTCTTTCCATCGAGGGGCTCGTCGCGCGTTACGGCCAGATCGAGGCGCTGCGCGATGCCACGCTGCATGTCGCGTCCGACGAGGCGGTGGCGTTGCTTGGCGCCAACGGTGCGGGAAAATCGACCGTGATGAAATCGATCATGGGATTCCTGAAGCCGTCGTCCGGCCGCGTGCTTTTCCGGGGCAACGACCTTGCGGCCACGCCGACCTTCCGGCGCGCGCGGCTCGGCATCGCCTATTGTCCGGAAGGCCGCCGGGTGTTTCCCGGCATGACGGTGCGCGAGAATCTGGAGGTCGCGGCGAACGACAGTCGTGCGGCTCTCGCCGCGCGCGTCGCCGCGATCTACGACATGTTTCCCGCTCTCGCCCGGCGAGAAGCTGCCTTGGGCTGGCAGCTTTCGGGTGGCCAGCAGCAAATGCTGGCGATCGGACGCGCGCTGATGTCGCGCCCGCGCCTGCTGCTGCTCGACGAGCCGTCGCTGGGCCTGTCGCCGCTGCTGACGAACGAGGTGCTCGACCGGGTCCGCGTCATCGTCGGCGGCGGAACCGCGATCCTGCTTGCCGAACAGAATGTCGGCAAGGCGCTGTCGGTCTGCGACCGCGCCTATGTGCTGCAGGTCGGCCGGATCGTGAAGGAAGGACGTGCCCGCGACGTCGCGCAGAGCGCCGACGTCAAGGCCGCGTTTCTAGGGAGCTAGTCGCTTGGCATCGGCCGGAGGTCGGCCTATCGTCAATTCGTGTCAGGAAGGAGTGCGCGGTCATGGAAGCTTCGATGCTTGAAGAAGTGGTGCAGAACCCCAACCCGTACCCGATCGTCGCCGACCTGAAGTACGACGACATCTGGAAGCTGTGTGAGCAGGCGCGCGATCTCGCGTGGGACCCTTCGAAGATCGATTTCTCCGATCTCGCAAAGGCCGACATCCCCGACGAGGTGCGTCGTGCGGGTGCCGAATGGTGGTCGCTGCGCGCCTGGATGGAGCACGGCGCCACGCCTTATGGTGCCGAGCGGTTTCGCGAGGCCGTGTTTGGGCATCAACCTTTCGAGGTGAAGCAGCACATCGCGAACTTCATTCAGGAAGAGCTGCGCCACCACGAGGCGTCGTTCCGGATCGCCTCGGCCCTGCACGGCTACCAGCCCGTTCCGCAATCCGACTATTTCCTGAAGATCATCCCGAAGTTCCACGACGAGAAAGACGAGAAGTCGATGAGCTTCTTCGCCGGCCTCGCCGTGAACACGCTGTTCGAGCAGCTCTCGGGCGAACTGCTTCAGGCACGCTACGAGAACGCGAAATTCGAATCGATCCGCGAGGCCTGCCGTCTGATCCTTCGCGATGAGGCGAGGCACATCCAGTTCGGGCGCATCGTGATGCGCCGCTTCTTCGCCGAACTTTCGCTGCTCGACAAGGAACTGCTCGGCAAGAAGTTCGCCAAGAAGCTGCGCGGCTCGCTGCTCAACGGCGTATACGCCGTCGTCAATCTTCCTGCGGACGAGCGCAAGCGTTCCGCGCGCGCCCGCTCGCTGGCGGCCGAATACGGCCTTGGCGCCACGCATCCGGACGAGGAGGTTGCGGTGATCGCTTCGGCACTCGCGAAGATCCGCATTGATGTCGCGCCGTGGAGCGTGCCGATTCCGCCGATCCCGGAAATTGAAGGATCGAACTCTGGTCCGTCCTCGAAGGCGGCCTGAAGGAAGCGGCGTGCGAGAGGAGATCGTCGAGATCTGTGCGGAAGCCATGCGCGACCAGGGCTTTCCGGAGGCCACAGCCGCGTCGATCCGTCGCGATCCGCGCCATGCGGCCGCGGCACTGGCGATGCTTCGAGACTGCCGGCCGATGCCTGTGGTTCTCGAGGTCATTTCTGAACTCGAAGCCGTCGCGCAGGCGAAATCTTAGGTCGTGAAAAAACGCAGACACATCCCGGATGGAGCAGGAGACGGTCAGGGATATGCTCTCGACCGTGCTTCGCCCATTCCGCTCTATGTTCAGGTCCGCAACCGTCTGCTGACGCTGATCGGCAACTGGGACGATCCCAAGCGTCGCTTCTATTCGGACATCGAGTTGATGCGCATGTTCGACGTCAGCCGCGCCACGGTGCGCGAGGCCCTCGTCGACATGGTGGAAACAGGCGTACTGCGGCGCACGCGGGGGCTCGGCACGCTCGTCAGCGAGCGCAAGGTTGAGGAGAAGCTGACTCCGGTCATGGACATCCGGCGCCAGTGGGCCGCCGAAGGCCGCCCATTCAGCGCCAATGTGCTGGTATTCGAGCGGATCGCTGCGCCCGAGAATATCGCGCACCAGCTCGGGATCGGGCCGGGCGACGGCGTGCTGTTCGTCAAGCGCGTCCGTACGACGCAGATCGCGCCCGTCGCGATCGATCTGCGATACATCCCCGAATCTTTCGCGCACGGCATCCAGCGCCGCCATGCCTCCGGATCGCTGATGCATCTCCTGTGGGACGGCATTCCGCTCGATCACAGTGAACTGCAGATCGAAGCGGCCTTGTCCGGGCCCGATGAGGTCGAACTCCTGCATGTTCCGGTGGGTTCGCCCGTGCTGGTCCGGCACCTCGTCTATTTCGACAAGCAAGGGCGGCGGGTGATGGCCGGGCGCTCGATACATCGCGCAGACCTCATGCGCTATTCCGTGCGCGTCGATCTCGCGCGCCCGCAGCCGGCACGCGGCGGGACGCTGCTGCGCAGAGGGTAGGGCGCCCGGCTTGACTCGTCCGGCAACGTAAAAGTACTGTTTTACGGACAATTGACCGTCCACCGAAACTTCCACCGAAGGTCCAGATGAGCGACAGCTTCCCCGCCGAATTCTCGTTCTTCCATTCGGCGCGCCGCGTCGTGTGTGCATGGGAGTCGCTGCCGCGGCTCGCAGCCTTCGCCGAGGAATTCGGCTGCAAGCGTCCGGCGCTCGTGGTCGACGCGTTTTTCGCCAACAGCGCGGCCGTGACGAAAGCGGGCGAGGCGCTCGCGAAGGGGACGGGGACGAAACCGGCGCTTGTCGTCGTGCCCGCACACGAACCGGATACCGACAGCATCATGAAGGCGGCCGCCGAACTGAAGCAGGCGTTGCCGGACATGATCGTCGCCATCGGCGGCGGGTCGGCGATGGACACGGCCAAGGTCGCGCGCATGCTGCTGTCGAACCCCGGAACGGTCGAGGGTATCTCCGGTTTCGGCAAGAAGCTCCTGCCGCACGCTTCGCTTTTCGTCTGCGTGCCGACGACTGCCGGAACCGGCAGCGAAGTTTCGGAATCGGCGATCGGCTCGAAGTCGGGCTCCGACGTCAAGCTGATCTTCCGTTCGCCCGAGATGACTGCGAACATCGCGCTCCTTGATGCGAGCCTGACGATCAGCTGCCCGCCGCATGTGACGGCGCAGTCAGGCTACGACGCGCTCACGCATGCGGTTGAGGCGTATGTCTCGAAGGCGTCATCGATCATGACCGATCCCATCGCGGTCGAGAGCTTCCGTCTGCTGTCGAAGTGGTTGGTGCGTGCCTATCGCGAGCCGGCCGACAGGGCGGCGCGCACCTGGTGCCTTATCGCCTCATGCCAAGCCGCCATCGCGTTCAATAGCGCCAATCTCGGGCTTGCGCATGCCTTTGCCGCACCGCTGGGCGCGCTCCATCATGTGGCGCATGGTCTGGGCAATGCGCTTGCACTGCCGGTAGTGACGGCATTCAACGCGCCGTCGCTCGGTGCCAAAGGCGAGGCAATTGCCGCGGCTTTTGGCACGAAGACGGCGGCCGAGGCGATGTCGAAGGTGCGCCACGCGCTTGATCTCGACATCTCCATCGACAGATATGTTCCGGACGCCGATGCACGCGAGAAAGTGGCGCAGGCTGCTTCGCGTTCCGGACAAGTGCGGATGAATCCGCGCCTTGCCGACATCGACGATCTGCGCGCCCTGCTGGAGGCGATGCGCACGCCTACCGGCGGCGCCGAGCCTGCTTTCAGGCGATGAGCGTCGATCCGGATTATGGCCCCGGTCGGGCAGCGCGCGGCTTCGGCGGTGCCGTCGTTGCCGGCCATGCCTCGTCGACGCAGGCAGGATTGCGCACGCTCGAAGCCGGCGGATCGGCGGTCGATGCGTGTCTCGCGATGGCTGCATGCGATTGGGTGGCGATGCCCGACATGTGCGGCCCCGGCGGCGACATGTTCGCGCTGTGGCGCACGCCGGATGGCCGGGTGCAGGCGCTGAACGGTGGCGGGCCGGCGCCGATGGCCTACGCGCATCCTGCGCGCGACGACGAGCGGATCGCCTATTGCCTCGTTCCCGGTGCGCCGGCGGCATTCACGCATCTCGCGTCGCAGGTCGGGCGGCTCGGGCTCGACGCGGTTCTCGCACCGGCGCGCACGCTGGCCGAGCGCGGAACCGTCGTCGGCGTACGCCTCGACCGTCAGCTCCAGGCGCTTCCCGACGGCCCGCTGCGCCGTGCGCTCGCCAACGGTGGCCGTCTGCCGCGGACCAACGACCGGCTTTCGATTCCGGGGCTAGCCGCGAGCCTCGCGAGCTGGGCCAAGGCGGGCGAAGTGGGCGGGGAACTTGCGAAGGCCGTACGCGACTGGGCGAAGGTCGGCGCCAGCGTCGCCGAAGGCGAGGCGCTCGAATTCGCAGTCGTGCCGGAAGATTCGCTGGCCGTGAAGTTCGGCTCGTGGACCGTGCATGGCCAACCGCCGCTGAGCCAGTCGATCGGCACGCTCACGGCCCTCGGCATGGCCGGGGCGGATACGGTGCGCGAGAAGGATGCGGCCTATCGTGCGCACACGCTGATCGAAGCCTACAAGAGCGCTTATGCGGCACTGCCGGGCCTGTGTGACGGCAGGGAGCCGCGTGCCTATGCGACCGGCCTGCTCGAGCCCGCGCGCCTGCGGGCGGGCCGCGAGGCGATCGGCCATCGCGCGTCGGAAGGCCCCGCGATGACGCGCAACTACGGCGAGACGACGCAATGTGCTGCCGTCGATGTCGAAGGTACGGTCTGCACGCTGATCCATTCGCTCTACAGGCCCTTCGGCGGCCGGAACATTTCGGCCAACGGCTGGCTTGCCAACGATCGGGGTGCGGCCTTCGGGGCGGGCAACAATGCGCCGGTGCCGGGCCGCCGTCCGCGCCACACGCTCGTCGGCATCCTGATGACCCATCCGGAAGAGGGCGTCTTCGCCTTCGGTACGCCGGGCGCGCAGGCGCAGACCCAGACGAACCTCCAGATCGCCGTCGAACTGATGCGCGATTCCACAGCACCGGAACGCGCACTCGCAATCCCACGCTGGAGCTTTATCGGCGGAATGCAGGTTACGGTCGAGGCGCGCATGCCGGCCGAGACGCTCGACGCGCTGACCGCCCGCGGCCACAAGCTGACGCTGCGCCCGCCGTCGGACTGGCTGATGGGCTCGGTCGGGCTGGTTGGCGCTGCGGGCACCCTCCGGCTGGCAGTCGCCGATCACCGGCGCGAGGCGCTGGCGCTCGCATTGTAATACGGTCATCGGTCTGCCATTGAGCGGACGCCGGTGCGGTGCAACAATGCCGGCATGGATATCCGGACCTTCAACGAGTCACTTGCCGGTGCGACGCCACCGATTGGTCTTTCGCGACCGCTCGAGGCGCTTTGGCGTGTGGCGAAGGGCGACTGGGACGGGGCGCACAATCTCGTCCAGCAGGCGGAAGGCGAACCCGTGCACGACTGGGTTCACGCCCATCTCCACCGCGTCGAAGGCGACTTGTCGAATGCCGGCTACTGGTATCGCCGCGCCGGCAAGCCGGCGGCGAAAGGAACGACAGATTCCGAATGGGCGGCGATCGTGCAGGTGCTGCTGGCCGACGGAGCATCGCCGGCATGAAGGTCGCGATCCTCGGCGGCGGCGTCATCGGCGTCACGTCGGCCTACTATCTTTCGAAGGCCGGGCACGAGGTGGTACTGGTCGACCGCCAGCCGGGCCCCGCACTGGAAACGAGCTTTGCCAACGCCGGCGAAGTGTCGTTCGGCTATTCGTCGCCGTGGGCCGGGCCGGGCATTCCGGTGAAGGCGATCAAGTGGCTGATCATGCGCCACGGCCCGCTGGTCGTGCGGCCCATTCTCGATCCGCTGATGTGGATCTGGATCGCGCGCATGCTGCGCAACTGCACGAGCGCGCGCTATCGCCTCAACAAGAGCCGGATGGTCGCGATCGCCGAATACGCGCGTGCCTGCATCGTCGAGTTGCGGGCCGAGACGGGCATCGCCTACGACGAGGCAACGAAGGGCACGCTGCAGCTGTTCCGCACGCAGGCGCAGCTCGACCATACCGCCAGCGACATCGAAGTACTGAAGCAGTACGCCATCGCCTATGAAGTCCTCGATCCGGCCGGCTGCATCGTAGCCGAACCGGCGCTGGCGGCCGTGAAAGGCAAGTTCGTCGGCGGCCTGCGTTTGCCCGGCGACGAGACGGGTGACTGCCATATCTTCACCAATCGGCTGGCCGACATCTGCCGGACCCGCGGCGTCGATTTCCGCTTCGGCACGACGATCGACGGCATTTCTGTCGATGGTGGGAAGATCACCGGCATTTCCACATCGGTCGGGCCGTTGCAGGCCGATGCCTATGTCGTCGCACTTGGCAGCCACGCGCCGAAGCTTCTGCGCACGGTGGGTCTGTCGGTGCCGATCTATCCGGTGAAGGGCTATTCGCTGACCTTCGCCGTTTCCGATCCGGCCGCCGCACCTGTTTCGACAATCATGGACGAGAGCTACAAGGTCGCGATCACGCGGCTCGGCGACCGCATCCGTGTTGGCGGCACCGCCGAGCTGTCGGGTTTCGACACGACGCTCTATCCCGCGCGGCGCGCCACGCTCGAGCATTCGGTCACGGACCTGTTCCCCGGCGGAGGCAATGCGGCGAGTGCCACGTTCTGGTCAGGCCTGCGTCCGATGACGCCGGACGGCCCGCCGGTCGTCGGCCGGACGAAGATCGGAAATCTTTTCATCAATGGAGGGCACGGGACGCTCGGCTGGACGATGTCGTGCGGTTCGGGCCGCCTCCTGGCCGACGTGATCTCGGGCCGGATGCCGGCGATCGATCCTGCGCCGCTCAATCTGGAACGCTATCGGGGACTGGTCTGACGCCGGAACCCCGGAGCCTGAATCGTGGAGGAGACGACGTGGAAAATCGCATGCTTGCAGGGCAGACGGCTCTCGTGACGGGTGCCGGGCGCGGCCTCGGCCGGGCTTTCGCCGAGCGGCTGGCCGCACTCGGATGCAACATCATCGTGCACGGGATGCGCGAGAACGGCCCATCCGAGTATGGAGGCAGCGAGACGCTGACCGACGTGGCGCGCGCGATCGGTGAACGGCACGGCGTGCACACGCTGCGCAAGCTCGCCGACCTGACGAAGACAGACGAGGTCGAGCGGACGGTCGCCGAGGGAAGCGCCGAGCTCGGCCCCATCGACATCCTCGTCCACAATGCGGGCGGCGACATCGCCGCGCGCGGTGGCAAGCCCGATCCCAACGACGCCATCGGCATTGCCGAAGCCGACGTGCGCGCCGTGCTCGACAGAAATCTCTTGAGCACGATCTTCGTCTGTCAGGCGGTGTCACGCCGGATGATGGAACGCCGCCGCGGCAGGATCGTCACGCTCGGTTCCATCGCTGCCTTCAAGGGCCGGACGAACGGGGCGATCTACGCGACGGCCAAGGCGGGCGCCCTGCATTACACGCGCTGCCTTGCCGAACAGATGCGTCCCTACGACGTCACTGCCAACGTGATCGCGCCCGGTGACACGCGCACCGAGCGGTTCCTGGCGACGCGGGCGGTCGATCCCGCGCGTCTGGTGAAGGAAGGCACGCTCGACCGGATCGGAACGGTTGACGAGGTCGCGCGCGTCGTCGAGTTTTTCGCAGGCCCGCTGGGCGCATTCGTTTCGGGTCAGGTCATCCGCGTGGACGGCGGCGGGCAGACCTGGCCGGGCTGACGGTGCCTCGGATGTAAGAATTTCACGAACTGCTGAATTGCAGCGCGCGATACATGATGTTCCGGCGGTTTTGGCATTGGCAATTTGTATTTGCGCGAACTATGAATGGGTTGAGACTGACGAAGTCGCGATAACGCCAAAAAAGAAAATCGAGGAGGAACCATGTTGCGTCGCCAAATGATCGGAAGTGCCGCGGCCGCACTGCTGGCCGTCGGGTTCGCCACGGGTGCCCAGGCGCAGGAAGCGGTGCGTATCGGCCTGATCCTGCCGATGACAGGTCCGTTCGCCTCGACCGGCCGCCAGATCGAGGCCACCACCCGCCTCTACATCGCCCAGCATGGCACGACGGTTGCCGGCAAGCGCATCGAGCTGATCGTGCGCGACGACACCGGAACGCCCGACGTCACGCGGCGCATCGCCCAGGAAATGCTCGTGAACGACAAGGTTTCGGTGCTCGCCGGTTTCGGCCTGACGCCGCTTGCCTTCGCGACCGCGCCGCTCGCGACGCAGGCGAAGGTTCCGATGATCGTGATGGCGGCGGCGACGGCGGCGATCACCGAGCAGTCGCCGTTCATCGTACGCGCCAGCTTCACGCTGCCGCAGGCGACCCAGCCGATGGCGGACTGGGCCACGCACAACGGGCTCAAGCGGGTCGCCTCGCTCGTCACCGACTATGCCCCCGGCATCGACGCCGAGAAGGCGTTCAAGGAGCGTTTCGCGCGCGACGGCCGCGAAGTCGTTGCCGACGTCCGGGTGCCGCTGCGCAATCCCGACTTCGCGCCGTTCCTCCAGCGCGTCGCCGATCTCAAGCCCGACGCGTTGTTCGTCTTCGTGCCGTCGGGTGTCGGCGCCCAGTTCATGAAACAGTTCCAGGAGCGCGGCCTCGACAAGTCGGGCGTGAAGCTGATCGGGACGGGCGACCTGACCGACGACGACATCCTGAACGAGATGGGCGATGTCGCCCTCGGTGTCGTGACGACCCACCACTATTCGGCGGCGAATCCCTCGGCCGCCAACAAGGCTTTCGTGGCCGCCTACCGCGCGGCCAACAAGGGTGCGCGTCCGAACTTCATGGGCGTGGGCGGCTACGACGGCATGCATCTCATCTACGAGGCGCTGAAGAAGACCGGCGGTTCGACCGACGGCACGCGCATGGTCGATGCGATGAAGGGCATGTCGTGGATCTCGCCGCGCGGCCCGGTTTCGGTCGATGCGGCGACGCGCGAATTGACGCAGAACATCTATGTCCGCCGCGTCGAGAAGGTCGATGGCCAGCTCTATAACGTCGAGTTCGCGACGTTCCAGGCCGTCTCCGATCCCGCCAAGGCCCGCTGACCGGTGACGGGGCCGGCAAGCCCGGCCCCGTCCGCCAGGATAAATCCCGCGAACGCGACATGCTGACAATCCTGATCGACGGCGTCGCTTACGGCATGTTGCTCTTCATTCTTGCCGTCGGGCTTTCGGTGACGCTCGGCCTGATGAATTTCGTCAATCTGGCGCATGGCGCGTTCGCCATGGCTGGCGGCTATGCGACCGTCGTGACGATGAACCGGTTCGGCCTGTCGTTCCTCGCAAGCCTGCCGTTCGCTTGCCTTGTTCCCGCACTTCTCGGCCTGCTGCTCGAGCGCACGCTCTATGTGCGCATGTATTCGCGCAGCCATCTCGACCAGGTGCTGTTTTCGATCGGCCTCGTCTTCATCGCCGTCGCGGCGACCGATTTCCTCATGGGCTCGCAGCAGCAGATCGTCCAGTTGCCCGGCTGGCTGCGCGGGCGCATCGAGCTGTTCGGCGTCGGGATCGGCGCCTATCGCCTTTTTCTCGTCGTCGTCTGCGGCGTGCTGATGGCTGCGCTCCAGTGGATTCTCGCTTCGACCCGCTTCGGCAGCCAACTGCGCGCCGCGGTCGACGATCCGCGCGTCGCTCGCGGGCTCGGCATCCCGGTCAGTCTCATCTTCGCGGTCACGTTCGCCGTCGGTTCGGGCCTCGCCGGCCTCGGCGGCGCACTGGGCGCCGAAATCCTCGGCCTTGACCCGACCTTTCCGCTCAAATTCATGCTCTATTTCCTGATCGTCGTGACGGTCGGGGGTACGTCGTCGATTACCGGGCCATTCCTCGCCGCGATCCTGCTCGGGATCGCGGACGTGGCCGGAAAATACTACGTCCCGCAGCTCGGCGCGTTCATCATCTATGCGTTCATGCTCGTTATCCTGCTCTGGCGGCCGAACGGGCTCTTCAGCCGCGGAAGCGCCCGATGAGCGCCGCGCGCGAAGCCGCCCGCGCGCAGATCGCCGCCGCATCACGCTGGCGGCCGGCCGAGATCGCCTTCTGGCTCGTGGCGTTCGGGGCGCTGTGGCTGCTGCCGACCCGCCATCTGCTGCTCAACGAGATCGCGATCCTCGCGCTTTTCGCGCTGTCGCTTGACCTGATCCTCGGCTATGCGGGAATCGTGTCGCTGGGGCATGCCGCCTTCTTCGGCGTGGGTGCCTATGCGGCGGGTCTGCTTTCCAAGCACGGCCTCGCCGAACCGGTGACGGGGCTGCTCCTCGCCGGCGGCGCTTCAGGATTGGTCGGGTTCGCGTCGAGCTTTCTCGTGCTGCGGGGCACCGATCTCACGCGGCTCATGGTCACGCTCGGCGTCACGCTGGTGTTCTACGAGGTCGCCAATCGGTTCGACGGACTGACCGGCGGGATCGACGGGCTGCTCGGGATCGCGATGGGCCCGATCCTGGGCCTGTTCGAATTCGATTTCGCCGGCACGACTGCCTATGCCTACAGCCTGACGGTCCTGTTCGTGCTCGCCCTTGTCGCGCGCCGGGTCATCCATTCGCCGTTCGGGCTGTCCTTGCGCGCCCTCAAGGAGAACCGCATGCGGGCCACCTCGGTCGGCATTTCGACAGGTCGCCGCATCGTCGCGATCTATACGCTGGCGGCCATCTATGCAGGCATCGCGGGTGCACTGCTTGCGCAGACGACGTCCTTCGTCTCGCTCGATGTGCTCGATTTCTCGCGCTCGGCGGACGGACTGTTGGTTCTCGTCATCGGCGGCTCGGGCTATCTTTATGGGGGGCCGATAGGCGCCATCGCGTTCAAGCTGATGAAGGATATGCTGTCGTCGATCACCCCCGCTTACTGGCTTTTCTGGATGGGGCTGATTCTCGTGGGGCTCGTGCTGGTCGGGCGCGACCGGCTGGTCGCGCGGTCCGGCGAGGCGCTTGACGCCGTCATCGCCCGCGTGCGCAGGGGGCCAAAGCGGTGACGGCCGCTCTTGAGACAGCCGATCTCGTCATGCAGTTCGGTGCGTTCGTCGCAACGAATAGGGTGTCGCTGCGTTTCGAGAGCGGATGCCGCCACGCGCTGATCGGCCCGAACGGGGCAGGCAAGACCACACTCGTCAACCTGATGACGGGCGTGCTGAAGCCGACATCGGGCCGCGTGCGGCTCGGCGGGCGCGACGTCACCGACATGCCGGCCGCCCGACGCGTCGGCCTTGGTCTAGCGCGCACGTTCCAGATCAACCAGCTGTTCGCGAGCCTCACGCCGCTCGAAGCGGTTGCGCTGGCCGTCGCCGAGCGCACCGGTGCGGGCGCCGATTTCCGCCACGGCTTCGGTCGCCATCCGGCCGTGATCGACGAGGCGGCGGATCTGCTCGAACGCCTGCGCCGGGCCGACGCGATGGGCGAGCGCAGCGACCGGCTTGCCTACGGCAAGCAGCGCCTGCTCGAAATCGCGCTCGCACTGGCGACGAAGCCGAAAATCCTGCTGCTCGACGAGCCGGCCGCGGGGGTGCCCGAAGGCGAGCGGCACGAAATCCTCGATATCGTCGGCGAACTGCCGCGCGACGTGGGCGTCGTGCTGATCGAACACGACATGGATCTTGTCTTCTCCTTCGCCGAACGGATCTCCGTGCTGGTCCAGGGCGCGCTGTTCGTCGAAGGCAAGGCGGCCGAGATCGCCGCCGACCCGCGCGTGCGCGAGGTCTATCTCGGGGAGGCAGTCCATGACTGACCTTCTCGCCGTCGACGGAATCGTCTCGGGATATGGCTCTGCCGTCGTGCTCAACGGCATCGGATTCCGTCTTGCTGAAGGCCGGTCGCTCGCGTTGCTGGGCCGCAACGGGACGGGGAAGACGACGCTGATCGACACGGTCATCGGCGTCACGCGCTGGATAGGCGGCACGATCAAATTCGCGGGCCGCGAGATCCAGCATCTTGCGCCCGAGGCGCGTGCGCGTCTTGGCATCGGCTGGGTTCCGCAAGAGCGCAACATCTTCCGCTCCCTGACGGTTGAGGAGAACCTGACGGCGGTTGCGCTGCCAGGACGCTGGGACGTGGCCGGCGCCTATTCGCTGTTTCCGCGACTGGCCGAGCGGCGGCGGAACCTGGGCAGCCAGCTTTCGGGCGGCGAACAGCAGATGCTTGCGGTCGCGCGCGCCCTCATGCTCAATCCGCGCCTGCTGCTGCTCGACGAGCCGCTCGAAGGACTTGCGCCGATCATCGTCGACGAACTGCTTGCAGTCCTCGCCCGCCTGACCCGCGAGGAAGGCATGTCCGCCATCATCGTCGAACAGAAGGCGCGCAAGATCCTCAAGATGACCGACGAAGCCCTGATCCTCGATCGCGGCGCCGTCGTATACAGCGCGACAAGCGCCGATCTTCTGGCCGATCCCGCCGCGCTCGACCGCCATCTGAGCGTTGCCGAGAAGGCCGGACGCGTGATTACCTGACCGCATCCACGAACGGGAGAACCGTCATGACGACTGCCACGAAGACCGCCATGGGCCGCACGAAGCCGCCTTTCCGCGCCGATATGGTGGGCTCGCTGCTCCGCAGCGCGGCACTGCGCGACGCGCGCGCCAAGCACGAAAAGGGCGAGATTCCGGCCGAAGCGCTTCGGGAAATCGAGGATCAGGAGATCCGCAAGCTCGTCAAGAAGCAGGAGAGCATCGGCCTGCAGGCCGTCACCGACGGCGAGTTCCGTCGGTCGTGGTGGCACTACGACTTCCTGTGGAATCTCGACGGGATCGAGCGCCGGAAGCTCGAAAAGGGCATCCAGTTCGCCGGCGTGCAGACCCGGGCGGAATCACCGCAGGTCGTCGGGAAGATCGGCTTTTCGAAGCACCCGCATCTGGAGCATTTCCGCTTCCTGAAGGGGGCGACGAGCCATGTCGCCAAGATGACGATCCCGTCGCCGTCGATGCTGCACTATCGCGGCGGTCGCAAGATGATCAATGCCGGGCTCTATCCCGATCTCGAGGAATATTACGCCGACCTCGCCAAGGCCTACGCCGATGCGGTCAAAGCGTTCTATGCCGCAGGCTGCCGGTATCTCCAGCTTGACGACACGAGCCTCTCGTATTTCTGCGACATGGGGCAGCGGCAGATGCTGATCGACCGCGGCGACGATCCGGACCTGCTGATCCGCCGCTACAAGGAGATGATCAACACCGCGACGAAGGAACGTCCGGCTGACATGGTGATGACGACGCACACCTGCCGGGGCAACTTCATGTCGACGCACGTCGCCTCGGGCGGCTACGACCCGGTCGCCAAATTCATCTTCAACGATATCGACGTCGACGGCTATTTCATGGAGTGGGACGACGAGCGCTCGGGCGGGTTCGAGCCGCTGCGCCACCTCCCCAAGGGCAAGCATGTCGTGCTGGGCCTCGTCACGACCAAGACCGGCACGCTCGAGAAGAAGGACGACATCAAGCGGCGGATCGACCAGGCGGCGAAATTCGCCCCGCTCGACCAGCTGTGCCTTTCGCCGCAATGCGGCTTTGCTTCGACCGAGGAAGGCAATATCCTCGCCGAAGACGAGCAGTGGCGGAAGCTCGAGATGATCGTCGAGATCGCCCGCGAAGTCTGGGGTTGATCGGCCTATAGGGCCGGAAAGGGGAGGGCCATGCGCGCGGTCGTTATTCACGCACCCAAGGATCTGCGGATCGACACGCTCGTCGCCGTTCCGCCCGCCCGCGGCGACGTCAAGGTGCGCATCGGTGCCGGCGGCATCTGCGGCTCCGACCTTCACTATTATCACCATGGCGGTTTCGGCACGGTGCGCGTCAAGCAGCCGATGACGCTGGGTCATGAGGTCTCCGGCACGATCGACGAAGTGGGCGAGGGCATCACGCATCTGCGGCCCGGCATGCGTGTGGCGGTCAACCCGAGCCGCCCCTGTTTCACCTGCAAATACTGTCTTCAGGGCACGCACAACCAGTGCCTCGACATGCGGTTCTTCGGCAGCGCGATGCGCTTCCCGCATGTCCAGGGCGGCTTCTGCGAGAGCGTGACGATCGACGCGCGCCAGGCCGTGCCGATCCCGGACAGCCTCAGCCTTGCCGAGGCGGCGATGGCGGAGCCGCTGTCGGTCTGCCTGCATGCCGCCAAGCAGGCGGGCCCGCTGTTCGGCAAGCGCGTGCTGGTGACCGGATGCGGCCCCATCGGGGCGCTCGCCGTGCTCGTCGCGCGTACGGCCGGTGCTTCCGAGTTGGTCGCGACCGACGTGGCGACAAAGCCGCTGGAGACGGCGATCCGGCTCGGCGCCACGCGCGCGATCAATCCGGTGAAGGAGTCCGAGGCGCTTGCCGCCTATGCTGTCGACAAGGGCAGCTTCGACGTGGTGTTCGAGGCATCGGGCAACGAAGCGGCCCTGCGCCAGGTCATCGATCTTGCGCGGCCGGGCGGCACCATCGTGCAGATCGGCGTCGGTGGCGAGATGAAGCTGCCGATGAACGTGCTCGTCGCCAAGGAGATCAACCTGCGCGGCACCTTCCGCTTCCATGCGGAATTCGAGCTGGCCGTCCACATGATGGCGGCCGGCCTGATCGACGTGAAGCCGGTCATTTCGGATTCGCTGCCCTTCACCGATGCCGTCGCGGCGTTCGAACTCGCCAGCAACCGCAACAAGGCGATGAAGGTCCAGCTCGTCTTCTGAAATCGGGCATTTTTCCGAGCGCCGCGCACTTCTGCCGCGCGCGGCGTCCGCGATATATTTCAGGCGGTTACCGATTGAAACAGAACGATTCTCGGGCCACCTTCGTTGTCGCGTACAATCCTGTAGCAATACGGTGATACCGCCGGGTATCGCCGCCGCCGGAAATCGGGAGACGACTGGGAAAGATGCGCGCTCGGACCTTGTTCTGGACGGCGGTGATCGGGCTCGTGGCTGCGGGTGGCCTGTGGAAGGCCATGGACTGGCCGATCCCGTTCTACAGCGCTTCTGCGCCTGCGCCGGTCGCCGGCGGTCCGGCCGGATTCCGCCGGCCGGCAGGCGGGCAGATCGCGCCGGTCGTGCGCGTCGCAGCCGCACGCGCGGGCGAACTGCCGATCTATACCGACGCGCTCGGGACCGCGCAGGCGTACAACTCGGTCGTCGTGGCCAGTCGCGTCGATGGCCAGCTCATCCGCCTCAATTTCCGCGAAGGACAGGACGTCAAGGAAGGGGACCTGCTCGCCCAGATCGATCCGCGCACCTACCAGGCCCAGCTCGATCAGGCGATCGCCAAGCGTGCGCAGGATCAGGCCCTGCTCGACAACGCGAAGCGCGATCTCGAGCGTTACGGCGCGCTGGTCAAGCAGAACTACGCCAGCGCCCAGCAGTACGATACCTCGCGCGCGCAGGTCGCCCAGATCGAGGCGACCCTGAAATCCGACGATGCCGCGATCTCGGCCGCGCGCATCCTGCTTTCCTACACGAACATCACGGCGCCCATCTCCGGGCGTCTGGGCCTGCGCCTCGTCGATCCGGGCAACATCGTGCGCGCCAACGATACGACGGGCATCGTCGTGATCACGCAGCTCCAGCCCATCAGCGTCGTCTTCACGCTGCCCCAGCAGCGGCTCGCCGAAGTCGCCGGCAAGATGCGCGCGGGCGAGAAACTGGAAGTGCGCGCGATGCGCGCCGACGCGACGGCACTCGATACCGGCACCGTCGAGTTCGTCGACAACCAGGTCGATCCGACGACCGGCACGATCAAGCTCAAGGCCGTCTTTCCGAACGAGGCGCTGGAGCTGTGGCCCGGCAGCTTCGTCAACGTGCGCCTGCGGCTGGGCACGGTGCGGGACGCGATCCTGATCCCGTCGTCGGCCGTCCAGTACGGGCCGGAAGGGCCGTTCGCCTTCGTCATCGGCGCGGATTCCGCGGCCGAAGTGCGCCCGATCAAGCCGGCGCAGGCCGAAGGTGACGTGACCGCCATCACGGGCGGTCTTGCGGCCGGCGAGCGCGTCGTGCTCGGCGGGCAGGACCGCCTGCGCGCCGGCACGGCTGTTACGGTCTCGGGCGACGGCGAACCCGGCGCCGCGCGACCGGCCGGTGCAGCACGTCCGGCCGGCGGCGGTGCGCCCGGTGCCGGCGGCAACCGGCGTCCGGCACCGGCGCAATGAAACTCAGCGCGCCCTTCATCGCGCGGCCGATCGCCACGACGCTGCTGACGCTGGCGGCGATCCTGTCGGGGATTCTCGGCTACCGGGTGCTGCCGGTGTCGTCGCTGCCGGAGGTCGATTTCCCGACGATCCAGGTGACGACGCGCCTGCCCGGCGCCGATCCCGACACGATCGCGGCACTCGTCACCGCACCGCTGGAGCGCCAGCTCGGCCAAATCTCCGGCCTCACGACGATGACGTCGACGTCGAGCTATGGGACGAGCGCCATCGCGCTGCAGTTCGCGCTCGGGCGCAACATCGACGATGCCGCGCAGGACGTGCAGGCCGCGATCAACGTGGCGGCGGGCTTCCTGCCGCGCACGCTGCCCTATCCGCCGACCTACGCGAAGGTGAACCCGGCCGATCCGCCTATCCTGAGCCTCGCGCTGACCTCCGACACGCTGCCCGTCGTGCGCATCAGCGATGCGGCCGACAGCGTGCTCGCCCAGAAGCTCAGCCAGATCTCGGGCGTCGGCCGCGTCAGCGTGCAGGGCGATCAGAAGCCCGCGGTCCGCATCCAGGTCGACCCAAGGCGTCTTAACGCCTACGGCCTCGGGCTCGAGGACGTGCGCGCCGTGCTCGGCCGTGCCAACACCAAGCAGTCGAAGGGCAGCTTCGACGGACCCGCGCAGGCCTTCACGATCACGGCCAACGACCAGATCACCGAGCCCGGCCAATACCGCGACGTCATCGTCGCCTACAAGAACGGGGCCCCGCTGCGCCTGCGCGATGTCGCCGAGGTCGTCGACGGGCTGGAGAACAGCAAGGTGATGGCGACGGTCGACGGCAAGCCGGCCGTGCTGATCGAGATCCAGCGCCAGCCGGGGGCCAACGTCGTCGAGACGGCCGACCGCATCAAGCGCGCGATCCCGGAACTGGAGCGCGCGATCCCGCCGGGCATCCGCGTGGTCGTCGTCGCGGACAGGACGGTGACGATCCGCGCGAGCGTCGCCGACGTGCAGTTCTCGCTGGTGCTCGCGACCGTGCTCGTCGTGCTCGTGATCTACCTCTTCCTGCGCAGCTGGCGGGCGACGGCGATCCCGGCGGTGGCGCTGCCCGTCTCGCTGATCGCGACGTTCGGCGTCATGAAGCTGCTGGGCTTCGGGCTCGACAACCTGTCGCTGATGGCGCTCACCGTCGCGACCGGCTTCGTCGTCGACGACGCGATCGTGATGATCGAGAACGTCGTGCGGCACATCGAGAGGGGCGAGAATCCGCTGTCCGCGGCCTACAAGGGGGCGGAACAGATCGGCTTCACGATCATCGGCCTGACGGTCTCGCTGATCGCCGTCTTCATCCCGCTGCTTTTCATGACCGGCATCGTCGGCCGGCTGTTCCACGAGTTCGCAGTGACGCTTTCGGTCGCCGTCATCATCTCGGCCTTCGTGTCGCTTACCCTCACGCCGATGATGTGCGCGCGCCTGCTGAAGCCGGCAAAGGCCGCGAAGCCGGGGCCGGTCGCGCGCGCGCTCGAAGCCGCGTTCGATGCCACGCTGGACGCCTACATGGTCTCGCTCGACTGGGTCATGCGCCGGCAGGTCGCCACGCTGGCGTTTGCCGTGGGCACGCTTGCGTTGACCGTGGTGCTCTATGTCTGGATTCCGAAGGGCTTCCTGCCGCAGCAGGACACCGGCGTGATCGTCGCCACGCTCGACGCCGAGCAGGACGCGAGCTTCCAGCGCATCGCCGAGCTTCAGGCGCAGGCCGTCGTCATCGCGCGCGCCGACCGGGACGTGGCGACCGTCACCGGCTTTTCGGGTGCGGGCACGCTTGCCGGGACCGGCAACACGGTTCGCCTGACGATCGTGCTGAACCCGCGACGCGAGCGCACCGCTTCCGCTGCGACGATCGCCGCCCGCCTGCACGGGGCGCTCTCAACCCTTCCGGCGGAGGTCTATCTGCAGCCCGTGCAGGACATCCAGATCGGTGCCCGCGCGAGCCGGACGCTCTACCAGTACACGCTGACCGGCCCCGACGGCGCCGAGCTCGCGGCCTGGGCGCCGCGCCTCGTCGAGATGCTGCGCCAGGAGCCGAGCCTGCGCGACGTGGCGTCGGACCAGCAGACGGGTGCCCGCCAGATCCGCCTTGCCATCGACCGCGACGCCGCCTCGCGGCTGGGCGTCAGCCTGCAATCGATCGACGACACGCTCTACGATGCGTTCGGCCAGCGGCAGGTCTCCACGATCTACGCGCAGACGAACCAGTATCGCGTCGTAATGGAACTCACGCCGGAACTGCAGGGCGATCCGGCGACGGTCGGCACGCTGCGCGTTCCGGGCACCGGCGGGGTCCAGGTGCCGATCGCCTCGCTTGCGCGCATCGAACGCCTGCCTGCACCGCTCGCGATCAACCGCCAGGCGCAGTTCCCGGCCGTGACGGTCAGCTTCGATCTGGCGGCGGGCGCCAGCCTCGAACAGGCGCTGGCCGCCATCGTACAGGCGGAACACGAGCTCGGGATGCCGGCTACCCTGTCGGGCGCCTTCGCAGGCGACGCGGCGGAATTCGAGCGTGCGCTCGCCTCGCAGCCGTGGCTCATCCTCGCCGCGATCGTCGTCATCTATATCGGCCTCGGCGTGCTCTACGAGAGCCTCGTCCATCCGGTGACGATCCTTTCCACGCTGCCGTCGGCCGGCATCGGCGCGCTGCTGGCCCTGTGGCTCGGCAACATGGACCTGTCGCTCGTGGGCCTCATCGGAATCGTGCTGCTGATGGGCATCGTGAAGAAAAACGCGATCATGATGATCGATTTCGCGCTCGATGCCGAACGCAACGAAGGCAAGTCGCCCGAGGAGGCGATCCGCGAGGCGTGCCGCCTGCGCTATCGGCCGATCATGATGACGACGATGGCGGCCCTGCTCGGCGCCCTGCCGCTCGCGCTTGAAAGCGGAACGGGGTCGGAACTGCGCAATCCGCTCGGCATCTCCATCGTCGGCGGCCTCGTGCTGTCGCAGATGCTCACGCTCTACACCACGCCGGTCATCTACCTGGCGTTCGAGCGGCTGCGCGCGCGCTTCGCCCCCCGCCGGCCTGCGGCGGCGGAGTAAGGCCATGTCGATCTCCACGCCCTTCATCCGCCGGCCGATCGGGACGAGCCTGCTTGCCGTCGGCCTGTTCCTTGCCGGCATGGTCGCCTATTTCAACCTGCCGGTGGCGCCGCTGCCCAACACCGACCTGCCGGTCGTCTTCGTCCGCGCGAACCAGCCGGGCGCCGACCCCGACACGATGGCGAGCACGGTGACCGCCACGCTCGAGCGCCATCTGGGCACCATCGCGGGCGTCAACGAGATGACGAGCCGCAGCGCGCTGGGCAGTGCCACGATCGTGCTGCAGTTCGATCCCGCGCGCCGGCCGGCCGATGCGGCCAAGGACGTGCAGGCGGCGATCAACGCAGCCCTGCCGGACCTTCCCGCCGGCCTGCCGCAGCCGCCGACCTACCGCAAGGCCAATCCCAACCAGCGCCCGATCCTGATCCTGGCGCTGACGTCGAAGACGATGACCACGCAGGCGATCTTCGATGCCGCCGACACAGTCCTCGCCCAGCGGCTGGCACAGATCGACGGCGTGGCGCAGGCCAACGTGATGGGTGCGGAGAAGCCCGCGATCCGCGTGCAGGTGGATACGCGCCGGCTCTCGGCGATCGGACTGTCGCTCGACGACATCCGCACCGCCCTCGTGGCGGCGAATGTCGAGCAGCCGACGGGCCGGATCGACGGCCCGGAAAGCAATGTCACGGTCGCGGTCACGGACTCGCTGCGCACGGCCGAGGAGTATGCCGCCATCCTCATCCGCGCGAAGAACGGCCGCACGATCCGGCTGGGCGACATTGCCAACGTTTTCGCGGGCGTGGAGAACGAGCGGCAGGCCGCCTGGTTCGGCGACCAGCGCGCGGTGCTGATCCAGATCCTGAAGCAGCCGGGTGCCAACGTCATCGAGACGGTCGACAGCATCAAGCAGCTGCTGCCCGAGCTGTCGCGCTGGCTGCCCGCCGGCATCGACGTCGTCTCGATGTACGACCAGACGAGCACGATCCGCGCGTCGGTGCACGACGTGCAGTTCACGCTGGCGCTGTCGATCGGGCTCGTGATCGCGGTCGTCGGCCTGTTCCTGCGGCGCCTCGCACCCACGCTTGCAGCGGCCGTCGCCGTCCCGCTGTCGCTCGCCGGCACCTTCGCGGCGATGTGGTGGCTGGGCTTCAGCCTCAACAACCTGTCGCTGATGGCGCTGACGATCTCGGTCGGGTTCGTCGTCGACGACGCGATCGTCGTGATCGAGAACATCATGCGCAACCGCGAGCGCGGGATGTCGCCGCTCGACGCGGCTCTGACGGGTGCCCGCGAGATCGGCTTCACCGTCGTCTCGATGACCCTTTCGCTCGCCGTCGTGTTCGTGCCGATGTATTTCCTTGGCGGCTTACAGGGGCGCTTCCTGCGCGAGTTCGCGCTGGTTCTCACGGCCGCGATCCTGATCTCGGGCGTGGTGTCGCTGACGCTCACGCCGATGATGTGCGCGCGCTTCGCCGCCGGGCCGCATGTGCCCACGCGTTTCGACCGGCTGTTCGACAGCGTGTTCGATCCGGTCGTGTCGGGCTATGCGCGCACGCTTGCCGTGGTGCTGCGCTGGCGCTGGGCGATGCTGCTGCTGACGCTGGCGACCATCGCCGGGACGGTCATGCTCTATATCCAGGCGCCCAAGGGCGGCTTCGTGCCCCAGCAGGATACAGGCCTGCTGCGCGCCTTCGCGCGTGCTTCGCCCGACACCTCGTTCCGCGCGATGTCGCAGCGCATGGATGCCGCCGTGCGCGTCGTACGCAGCGACCCGGCGGTCGCCAGCGTGGGCGGGGTGACCGGCGGCGGCTTTTTCGGGGCCGCGAACACCGGCCAGATGTTCATAGCGCTCAAGCCGCGCGCCGAGCGCGATACCACTGCCGACCAGGTCGTGGCGCGCCTGCGTCCGCGGTTGGCGCGGCTCGAGGACGTGCAGGTGTTCCTCTCGGCGGAGCAGGATCTGCAGTTCGGCGGCGGCGGGGGCGGACGCGCGCAATTCACGGTCGCCTTGCTCGCGGGCAAATTCTCCGACCTGACCAACTGGGCGCCGCAGCTGGTGCGCGCCCTCCAGCAGGAGCCGGGCTTCCAGGACGTTTCCAGCGATCTCGAACGCGCCGGCCTCGACGCGCGCGCCACGATCGACCGCGACGCGGCCGCGCGTTTCGGCATCCAGCCCGCCGAGATCGACACCGCCCTCAACAACGCCTTCTCCCAGCGCCTTGTCTCGACCATGTATCGCGAGCGCAACCAGTATCGCGTGGTGCTCGAGGCGCTGCCCGAGCAGCAGCGCGGGCCGCAGGACCTGTCGCAGATCTACGTCAAGTCGCCGACCGGCGCGCAGATCCCACTGTCGGCCCTGGCGAAGATCGACATCGTGCCGTCGCCCCTGAGCATCGCGCATGACGGGCAGTTTCCGGCGACGACGGTCAGCTTCAATCTCGAGGAGGGCGGCGCGCTCATCGACGCGATCGCGCGCGTGCGCGCGGTCGCGGGTACGCTCGGCATGCCCGGCGACATGCGCATCGAGGCGACCGGTTTCGCGCGCGTGAGCCAGCAGCAGAATGCCGGCGTGCCGCTGCTGATCCTTGCCGCCATCATCGCCATCTATCTGGTTCTCGGCATCCTCTACGAAAGCTGGGCGCAGGCGGTCACGATCCTCTCCACGCTGCCGTCGGCCGGCGTGGGCGCGCTGCTCGCCAACATGGCGACGGGCACGAACCTTACGCTGATCAGCATCGTCGGCATCATCCTGCTGATGGGCATCGTCAAGAAGAACGCGATCATGATGGTGGATTTCGCGCTCGTCGCCGAACGGCGCGACGGCATGGCACCGGCGGACGCGATTCTGGAGGCCTGCCGCGTACGGTTCCGCCCCATCCTGATGACGACGCTGACGGCGATGCTGGGCGCGCTGCCGCTCGCCATCGGCAGCGGCATCGGCGCCGAACTGCGCAGGCCGCTGGGGATCGCGATCGTCGGCGGGCTTGCCTTCAGCCAGCTGCTGACGCTCTACACCACCCCGGTCATTTATCTGCTGCTGCGCGGCCGAACGAAGCGCGCCGCCCAGCCGGCCGCCGCAGCCGGCGGAGTTGCAGAATGATCCGCTTGCGTATCCCGGTCCTCCTGCTTGCGGCAGCGTCCCTTGCCGGATGCGATATGGCTTCGCCCTATATGCGGCCGGTCGTCGAATTGCCGGCCTTCTTCCGCGGCCTTGTGGTGCCGAAGCCGGCCGACGATGCACCCAAGGCCGGGATCGCCTCCCAGCCGGTCGCCGAGATCCCGCTGGCACGCGAATGGTGGAAGCAGTTCGGCTCGGCCGAACTCGACGAGCTGGTCGAGCGCGCGCAATCGAAGAACTTCGATCTGGTGGCGGCCGAGGCGCGCATCCGCCAGGCGCTCGCGCAGGCGCAGATCTCGGGTGCCGCGCAGTACCCGACACTGGACCTGACCAGCGGTGCGCAGCGCCAGCAGGCGGCGGCGAGCACGGCAACGACCACGACCGGCGCCACGCGCCAGCCGGTCTGGTCGAACCGCTACAACATGCAGCTCGCGACGAGCTACGAGATCGATTTCTGGGGAAAGAACCGCACCGCGCTCGAGGCCGCGCAGGCCTCGCTCGTCGCAAGCCGTTACGACGCGGCGACGGTGGCGCTGACGACGCTCTCGGGCGTGGCGAACACCTATTTCCAGGTTCTCGGGCTGGCCGAGCGCCTCGACTACGCGCGCCAGTCGCTGGCCGACGCGGAAGACATCCTCGCGGCCGTACGCGCGCGCGAGCAGGTCGGGACGGCCAGCCTGATCGACATCGCCCCGCAGCTCAGCATCGTCGAAGGGCAGAAGGCGGCCATCGCATCCCTCGAACGCCAGATCGCGCAGCAGGGCGACGCGCTCGGCGTCCTGCTGGGGCAGGCGCAGCGCCCCGCGATCGTCGCGATCCCGCTGACCGACCTGCGCATCCCGCTCGTCGCCCCCGGCGTCCCGTCGGAGCTGCTGCGCCGCCGGCCGGACGTGGCGGCGGCAGAGGCCCGACTGATTTCGGCCAATGCGTCCCTCGGCAACGCGATCGCCCAGCGTTTCCCGAGCCTCAGCCTCACCGGCGCGGCGGGCTACCAGTCGTCGGATCTCGCGCGCCTGCTCGATCCAACCTCTCAGATCTTCTCGATCGCCGCGTCGCTGACGGCACCGCTGTTCGCCGGCGGCCGTCTCGAAGGGCAGGAGAAGCTGCAGCGCGCGCGGCTGGAGGAATTGGCCGCTACCTACCAGAAGGCGGTCGTCCAGGCTTTCGCCGACGTCGAGACCGCGCTGTCGGGAACAAGGCGCACGCGCGAGCAGCTTGACGCGCAGGTCGCCTCGACGGCCGCCTCGCGCATCGCCTTCGAGGCCGCGCAGGCCCAGTACCGGGTCGGATCGATCGATTCGGTTACATTGCGTGACACGGAGCGCAGCTATTTCACCTCCCTCGACGCGCTGGCGCAGGCGCGATTGGGCTATTATCAGGCGCTTGTCGCCTTGTTCCAGGCGCTGGGCGGCGGCTGGGAAGTTCCGGAATAGGGCGGTTGCGGTTTTCGTTGTCGGGGGCAGGGGTGCCGCTTCGCGCCCCGATCCGGAGGGTTCCATGCGACTGGCCGCACCTGCACTAGCACTCGTTGCCTCTGTTTCCCTCGCGTTTCCCGCCGCCGCCCAGATCATCGGGCAGGCCGGGCAGGATGCGCTGGAGAATGCCCGCTCGGGCACGGTCGTCCAGTGGCGCAACCCGGACGACGGCGCCACGGGCAGCTTCGTGCCCAAGCCCGCCTTCCAGGACGCCAATGGCCAGATCTGCCGGGAATTCCAGCAGACCGTGACGATCGGCAGCCAGCAGCAGCAGGCCTGGGGCATGGCCTGCCGGCAGGGCGACGGTTCATGGAAGCTTCAGCGTGCCGCGACGGCCGACAGCCCGCCGCCGGCCCCGCGCTTCGTGCCGGCGCCCGCACCGGTCGTCGTCTACGCGCCGCCGCCGCCAGTCATCTACGACTATCCGCCGGTCTATTATCCGCCCGGCTACTACTACCGGCGGCCCTATTATTCGTCGTCGATCTATATCGGGATCGGCGGCGGACGGCGCCACCATCATCACGGGCGCTGGTAGGCGTCAGCCTTCCGCGAGGGCCGCGTCGATCGCATCGCCCAATGTACGTGCCGCGAACGCGATCTCCTCGGGGCTCGACACGTAGGGCGGCGCCAGAAGAACGTGGTCGCCGTGCTTGCCGTCGATCGTTCCGCCCATCGGATAGCAGAGCAGGCCGCGCGCGAACGCCTGCCGCTTGATCTTCGCGTGCAGCTTGCGCGCCGGATCGAATGGCGTCTTCGTGGCGCGGTCGGCCACGAGCTCGACCGCCCAGAACAGGCCGCGCCCGCGGATGTCGCCGACATGCGCGTGATTTCCCAGCCGCTCGACCAGCGCCGCTTCAAGCTCGGCGCCGCGTGCCTTGACGGCATCGAGCAGCCTTTCGTCGCGGATCGTCTCCTGCACGGCGAGCGCCGCCGCGCACGCAATCGGATGGCCCAGATAGGTGTGCCCGTGCAGGAACGAGCCGGAGCCGTTCTCGATCGAGGCGACGACGCCCGGTGCGATCAGGATGGCGCCGATGGGCTGCGCGCCGCCGCCCAGCCCCTTGGCTATCGCGACGATGTCGGGGCGCACGTTCTCGGTCTCGTAGGCGAACAGCGTTCCGCAGCGGCCCATGCCGCACATGACCTCGTCGAGGATCAAAAGGATTCCGTGGCGTTTGCAGATCGCGTCGATGCGCGCGAGATGGCCCGGTACGGGCGCGGTGCAGCCTTGCGTGGCGCCGCCGACGGTCTCCGCGACGAAGGCGATGACGGTCTCGGGCCCCAGCTCGGCGATCTTCGCTTCGAATTCGGCCGCGAGCCGTGCGCCGTAGGCCTCCTCGCTCTCGTCCGCGCGCCGGTCGCGGTAGGGATAGCAGGGCGAGACGAGCTGCGTGTCGGCAAGCAGCGGCGCGAACATCTCGCGCCGCAAGGCATTGCCGCCCACGCCGAGCGCGCCTAGCGTGTTGCCGTGATAGCTCTGCCGGCGCGCCACGAAATGGGTGCGCTGAATCTGCCCGATCTCGACGAAATGCTGCCGGGCGAGCTTGAGTGCCGCTTCCATCGCCTCCGATCCGCCGGAAACGAAATAGGCCTTCGCCATCGGCGACGGGGCGGATTCCACGAGGTAATCCGCAAGCCGTTCCATCGGCTCGTTCGTGAAGAACGAGGTGTGGGCATAGTCGAGCGTGTCGATCTGGCGGTGAAGTGCGGCCGCGACGCGCGGATGGTTGTGCCCGAGGCAACTGACGGCCGCCCCGCCCGAGCCGTCGAAATAGCGCCTGCCGTCGGCATCGATCAAATAGTTGCCTTCGGCGCGTACGGCCGTCGGCGGAACAGCCTTCGCGCGATGGAGGACGCGGGAGCCGGGGATGCGCGTCACGGTTCGGCCCCGAACTGTTGTTCCAGATGCATTCGTACCGCTTTCCCCTGCCTCGATCTAAAATCAGGATAGGCGATCCCGGGGCGATTCAGCCAGCGCCGTGCAGCGCCTCGCCTGCGGCCACCAGAAGGCGCAGCGCCTGGCCGAAATCGGCGAGTTCCATCGCCTCGTCGGGATTGTGGCTGCCATGCTCGTTGCGCACGAAGATCATCGCCACCGGCACGCCCGAGGTCGCGAAGACGGCCGCGTCGTGCCCGGCACCGCTGCGCAAGACCATGTGCGCGATCCCGAGGGAAGCGGCCAGTTCCTGCAGGCGCGCCCGCAGACCCGGATCGATCGGGCCGGGCAGGGCGTTGGTGAAGGGTCCCATATCGATTTTGACGCCGCGCGCCAGCGCGATCTCCGCGGCAATCGCGCGTAGCTGTCGATCGACTTCGAGCAGGATCGCGTTGTCGTCGCTGCGGATGTCCATCGTGAACCAGACCTCGCCGGGGATCTTGGTCATCGTGTGGACGCGCGTGTCGGTATGGAACTGGCCGACCGTGCAGACGAGATCGAGCCCGCGCTTCTCGTGATCGAGCCAGAGTTCTTCCAGCCGGGACGCGAAGGCGACGGCCGCCAGCAGCGCGTCGGCCCGCGTCTCGCGCGGTTCCGCCCCGGCATGGCCGTAGCGGCCCGTCACGTGGCAATGTTTGTAGCGCAGGTTGCCGCGGATGCCGGTGACGATGCCCACCGGCAGCTTCCGCGCGACGAGGATCGGTCCCTGCTCGATGTGCAGTTCGAGGAATGCCTTGATGCGGGCCGGATCGAGTTGCGGTTCGCCGCGCCGGATCGCATCGGGATCGAAGCCGGATTCTTTCATGTGCGCGGCCAGCGTGCGGCCGGTATCGGGTCGCACGCATGCATCGAGTGCGGCCGCCTCGAGCCGGCCGAACGCGGCCCGGCTGCCGATATAGGGGGCGGGAAACCACGACAGTTCCTCCGCGCGCACGCCCATCACGGTGATGTCGCGCTCGGGCTGCCGGCCCGCCCGCCGCCAGCGCGCCAGCATGGCGAGGCCTGCGACGACGCCCGCGGCACCGTCGTAGTTTCCGCCTTCGGGCACGGAATCGAGATGCGAGCCCGTCATCAGCACGGGCAGCGAACGGTCGCGGCCGGGCAGCGTGACATAGAGATTGCCTGCGGCGTCGATCCGCCGTTCGAGCCCCAGCCGCACCGCCTCGCCGGCGATCAGGTCGTGGGCCATCTGCTCGCCGTCGCCGTACGAGGCGCGGGTGACGCCCAGCCTTGTCCGCGAACCGGCGCGCAGCCGCGCGAAAAGGTCGCCGGCGAAGGCGAGCTCGGGCGCGATGTCGTCGCTCAGCGGTTGCGGGGATACCGCGTTGGACCTGTCGTGCATCAGACTCTCTGATTCCTGAAGTTCGCGGCGCTCGACGGAGCGTTGCGAAATCCGCGCCATCCACAGGATCTGTGGATATCCCCGATACGACAGGGGGTTGTTCGCAAATCGCGAATGCACCGAGCAAATGTCTTCGCCAATATTTGCGCACCTCGAGGAGCGAGGTGGAACCCAAAACAACCGCAAATTTTACGGAGGCTTACATGCTGTCGATCAACGACGTGCTGCAGTGCAGATCTTTTGTCGCCGACCAGCTTCAATATCTGGCCGGAATCGGTCTGCGGCTGACCGTCAATGCGCACATGGCGGAGTGGACGACCTTCCTGAAATCCGCGCCGGAGAATATCGGCGTCAATCCGGCCTACGACCCGGAGTACTGCGACCTGCACCCGGGAAACAGCTTCTGGCTCTCCCTCAGCGACACGAACGGCGAAATCGTCGCGACGATCGCGCACAAGTATCTGGTCTCGGAGAACTACCTCGCCGCGTTCGTCGGAAACCGGATGTGGTGGGGCCGGCACCCGAAGGTGGAGAGCACGACCGAATGGTCGCCCGAGCTGCTCGGCTCGAACCTGCTGATCGCCGGGCGGATCGGGCATCACGGCGGGCTGTGGATCCATCCGGCCTGGCGCAAGCACGGGCTGGCCGGCCGGCTGATGCGCGTGTGCCGCGCCGTGGCGCTGCCGCATTTCGAGCTCGACTGGATGGTCGGGACCGTCTTCCAGAATCTCTACGAGAAGCAGTATCCGACCCGCATCTACGGCTACGCGGGAACCCTGAAGGTCGTCAGCGGATTTTTCGAAGAGACGAAGACGCGCGAAACGGTCTATCTCGAATACATCTCGCGCGGCGAAATGCTCCGGCAGTTCGTCACGTCCTGACGTAGGCGAGGCTTTCGTAGAGCTGCGGCCGCTTGTACGCGATGGCCGAGATGACGTGATCGATGCTCCCGCTGTCGAGCGACAGCGGGAGCAGCAGGCGGTACATGTCCCGCTTCTCGCCGCCGATCTGCCACGTCACTTCCTGGAAACTCGGAAGGCCGGTGACCTTGCAGGTCAGATACTCGGCCTGCACCCACTTGGATAGGACCTTGGGCAGGTCGCGCACGCGGATGCCGTTCTTGTAGTGCTCGCCCGAGATGAGGTGGCTGCCCCAGACCTTCGAGCGGAACTCGCCCGGGTCGTCGGCGGTCACGTCGACCAGCGTCGTGAAGCCGGCATTGCCCGTCCGGCTCAACGCGTCGAACAATGCCTCGCGCTTCAGGTTCGGCAGGTTCAGCCCGGCATGCCAGGCGTCGAGCAGCGCGCCAAGACGCTGCGCCAGCGGAAACGCATCGGGCCGCTTGTGCGACCAGCGATGGATGTGATCCGCCTTGCAGATGAACGAGACGTCGTCGCTTTCGAGAAGTTCGACCATTGTGGCCCTTCCGTCGCCCGCCCGCGACATCGCACCAACCTGATACAATCCTACCCGGAAACCCCGCGCTGTGACAATTGTAGGCGATAATTAGTCGCCGCAAAATTTAGCGCCGCAAGCCTGTAAATACAGTCAACGTACCTTGCGGTTGCTCGCGTCGAGACGGGGCGCCGACACCGGCATCGTTCTGATTGTGGTTTCGTCCGGCTCCGGTAACCAGCCATTGCGTTCGACCTCGCAGCCGAACGCCGACCGGATCTCGCCGGGCGTGAGGCCGCGCCGCCGCCAGGCGCGCCGTTTTGTCTCGAGCAGGCTGAGGCGGATGGCCCAGACCGAGCCGAAGAGCCGGCCGAGATAGGCCGCGAGAACGCCAGCGAGGCCGGGCGCGAGGCCGTCGGTCGAGACCGTCAGCGTGAGCGCACCGCGCCGCACGACGGCCGGCGTGTGGAAATCGCAGTGCGCACGGTCGTCCTCGACATTGACGAGCTTGCCGCCGGCGCGTGCGCGCGCGGCAAGCGCGCCGGCCGCATCCGACGCAAGGTCGGCGGCATAGACGAGATCGAACGGCGCGAGATCGACCGCGTCGGGCGCCGCGATCCGCAGGGCGTCGCCCGCCGCGGCGACCAGTCCGGCGCTCGGCCGCGTGGCGAAGACGACGACGTTCCCGGCGCCGCCCTCGCGCAGCAGGGCGAGCCGCCGGACGGTCCGGGTTTCGTTGCCGAACAGCGCGATACGCAGGCGCGCACCGTCAAGAAGGACAGGGATCATGACCCTACTATCGGTTCCGCGGCGGGCAAGGAGAACTGAGGAAAACTTGGCCCCGGCCCAAGAACTTCTGAATCGGCAGGTGCACCCGGCGGGTCTATGGATGGAGGCAGATTTTCAGGGGCAGCCAAATCATGCAGACCCTCGCCGAACGCCAACGCCCGCTTTCCTTCGCCCGCGACGTCTTCGCGGCCGACGAGATCGGCTGGGTCGGCGCGGATGCCGACGTGAAGGCGGTCCTCCTCGGCACGTCGGCGGGCCCGCTCGCCGCCGCCCATGCGCGCATCGCCTCGCTGGGGCTCGTCGCCGCGCATCCGCGGCTGGTCCGCGCGGCCGAAGCGCAGCTGGGGTTCCGCCCGCACATCGCCGCATCGGCCTATTGGCGCAGCTGGGACGGCTCGGTGCCGCTGCTGCCGGAAGGCGAGGGGCTCGTGGCGCTGGTGCTGCTGGGCTGGCGCGGCCGGATCGCCGATCCGGCTTCCGGCGACGTCGTCGCCTCGGAGCTCGGCGCCGTCCTGCTCGTCGATGCCGGCCGCGCGGCCAAGCTCGTCGCGGACGGCGGCAAGCCGGTCGGGCCGTTCCTCGCCGTGCGCTTCGGCGCCGTCGGCGAAGCGGTGGCGGCGCTTGGCGACGGTTGCCTGTGGCCGTCCGCCTGGTGTGTCTAGGCTAATTTTCTTGACAATCGGAGGGCGCATTCGTAGAGTCCACTCGTTGCAGTGGCTCTTCGACGTGCTCTTTGAAAAGTGAATATGAAACGGTTGCACTGATTTCGTTGCATGTAACACGCAAACGAAATCAGTGGGATAAACCCGTTACCGTAACGGGTGGTAACAGGTTGTCGCCTCAGCCCGCACGTTTTGCCGGAAGGCGCTGCCAGCTTCGCAAACCCGCCGCGCGCTCGCCGATATCTGTCGAGGCCGGCTGATAGAAATGATGCACGCCGACGATGCGGCCGTCCTTCAGCGCCGCGACGGTTCCGGCATGGGAAACTGCCAGCGCATCGAAGCCGGCACGCAGCATGAACAGCACCTGGTCGCGCAGCACGTCACCCGCCGCGCGCAGCTCGCCGCCAAAGCCGTGGACGTCGCGCAGCAGACGCGCGGTCGAATAGTTCCGTCCGTCGGCATAGCGCGGGAAGCGCAGCACGATCAGCGCGAAGCGCTGGATGTCGTCCTCGATGTCGGAAAGCGTCTCGCCCGATTCAAGGACGAGGCCGATCGGTCCGTTGCGCCCGGCAAGCGCCGCGCGTTCGGCAAGGAAGCGGGCCTTGGGCAGCGCGACCTTGCCGTCGGCGGGAACCGGTTCGCCGTCGGCGGGGAAGATCCAGTCGTCGGCGCCGAACGCGCCGTCGCGCCAGAGGGCGGGAACATGTTCAGGCGTCGGCATAAAGCGCCTCCTGGAAGGGCTTGATGCCGACGCGGCGATACGTCGCGAGGAACGGCTCGGCCGCATCGCGGCGCAGGTCGAGATAGGCGTCGACCACCTGCTCGACCGCATCGACGATGCGCTCGGCCGGGAAGCCCGGCCCGACGATCTCGCCGATCGCGCAGGTCTCGTCGCCCGAGCCGCCGAGCGTGATCTGGTAGAACTCCTCGCCCTTCCGGTCGACGCCGAGAATGCCGATATGGCCGACATGGTGGTGGCCGCAGGCGTTGATGCAGCCCGAGATCTTGATCTTGAGATCGCCGATGTCGTGCTGCCGGTCGAGATCGGCGAAGCGCTCGGAGATGCGCTGGGCGACCGGGATCGAGCGGGCATTGGCGAGCGAGCAGTAGTCGAGGCCGGGGCAGGCGATGATGTCGGTGACGAGGCCGGCGTTCGGCGTGGCGAGCCCGGCCTTCGCCAGCAGCGCGTGCACCTGCGGCAGGTCGTCGAGGCGCACATGCGCCAGCACGAGGTTCTGCTCGTGGCTGACGCGGATCTCGTCGTGCGCGAAGCGTTCGGCGATGTCGGCGATCGCGTCCATCTGCGCCGACGAGGCGTCGCCGGGCGGATCGCCCACGGGCTTCAGCGAGACCGTGACGATGCCGTAGCCCGGCTGTTTGTGGGCCGAGACGTTGCGCTGCACGAAGCGGGCGAACGCCTTGTCAGCCGCCTTCGCGGCTTCCAGCCTGGCCGAGCGCGCGGGCAGGGTCTCGAGTGCGGGCGGCGCGAAATATTCGGCGATGCGCGCGATCTCGGCCGCCGGCAGGTCCAGCGCCTTGCCCCGGATCGCGGCGAACGCGGTCTCGATCGCCTCGGCGATCTCGTCCGTGCCCTTCTCGTGGACGAGGATCTTGATGCGCGCCTTGTACTTGTTGTCGCGTCGGCCTTCGAGATTGTAGACGCGCAGGATCGCCTCGCAGTAGGCGAGCAGGTCGGCCTCGGGCAAGAAGTCGCGCAGCTTCTTGGCGATCATCGGCGTGCGGCCCTGACCGCCACCGACCCACACCGCGAAGCCGATCCTGCCGTTCGCGTCGCGCTTGGCCTCCAGCCCGATATCGTGGACCTGGATCGCCGCGCGGTCGTTGGGGGCGCCCGTCACCGCCAGCTTGAACTTGCGCGGCAGGAACGTGAACTCGGGATGCAGCGACGACCATTGCCGCAGGATCTCGGCATAGGGGCGCGGATCGACGGTCTCGTCGGCGGCGGCACCCGCGAAATGGTCGGCCGTGACGTTGCGGATGCAGTTGCCCGACGTCTGGATCGCGTGCATCTCGACTTCCGCCAGTTCCCCGAGGATCGCCGGCATGTCGGCAAGCTTGATCCAGTTGAACTGCAGGTTCTGGCGCGTGGTGAAGTGGCCGTAGTCGCGGTCGTATTTCCGTGCGATGTGGGCGAGCTTGCGCATCTGCTTGCCGGACAGCACGCCGTACGGGATCGCGATGCGCAGCATGTAGGCGTGGAGCTGAAGGTAGACACCGTTCATCAATCGCAGCGGCTTGAACTGGTCTTCCGTCATCTCGCCCGAAAGGCGGCGGGCGACCTGGTCGCTGAACTCGGCCACGCGCTCGCGCACGAAAGCGAGATCGAACTCGTCGTAACGGTACATGCTTCGTCTCAGTTCTTGCCGTAGGGGACGGTCGGCCCGCCGGCCCGGATCCGCTCGCGGAAGCGCGTGGGCGAGGGGCGGTTGCCGGTCATGGTGATCTCGATCAGCACCGGCTCGACGACGATGCAGGCATCGTGGTCGACCTTGGCGCCGGCGAGCAGCGCCTCGGCGTCTTCCTGCGTCACGGCGATATCGGCGCTGAAGACGTCTTCGCTCCAGCTGCCGTCGGGACGCAGGAACACGACCGCGCCCGTCCGGAGGTCGTTTGCAGTGACAGCCATTGCGCCCGAAGCCTGCTGCTTTGCCATTCCGGCACAGTGCAAGGCGGCTCCGGGTCTCTCAATCGAGAAATTCTTGGCCCGCCGTTTAGTTTTGTTGCGTGCGAATCTGCGCGGCGATACAAGCGGATAATGGATGCAAGCGACGTCCTGGTGATCGGCGGCGGGAACGCCGCGCTGTGTGCGGCAATCACCGCGCGGCTGGCCGGGCGCACGGTGCGCGTCGTCGAGGCGGCGCCGCGCTTCTATCGCGGCGGCAACACCCGCCACACCCGCAACATGCGCATCGCGCACGACGCGCCCAACGCGGTGATGACGGGGCCCTATCCCGAGACCGAATTCTGGGACGATCTGGTACGCGTGACGGGCGGCGACACCGACGAGGCGCTCGCGCGCCTCACGCTCTCGCGCTCGAAGGAACTGTGGGACTGGATGAACGCGCAGGGCGTGCGTTTCCAGCCGCCGCTCGGCGGCACGCTGGGGCTCGGCCGGACCAACGCCTTCTTCCTCGGCGGCGGGCGCGCGATGCTCAATGCTCTTTACCGCCGCGCCGAGGATCTCGGCGTCGCGATTTCCTACGATACCGAGGTGACGGCGCTCGACATCGCCGACGGCTTCTTCACGGCGGCGCAGGCGCGCACGCCCGAGGGCGCCGTCGAACTGCGCGCGCGCAGTCTCGTCGTCGCCAGCGGCGGGTTCGAGAGCAATCTCGAATGGCTCGAGGAATCCTGGGGACCGGCGGCACGCAACTTCCTGATCCGCGGAACCAAGTACAATCGCGGCAGCTTGCTGCGCATCCTTCGCGACAACGGCGTGGCGCTGACCGGCGATCCCATGCAATGCCATGCGGTCGCCATCGACGCGCGCTCGCCGCGATATGACGGCGGCATCGTCACGCGGCTCGACTGCGTGGTGTTCGGCATCGTCGTGAACCGCAAGGCCGAGCGTTTCTACGACGAGGGCGAGGATATCTGGCCCAAGCGCTACGCGATCTGGGGCCGCCTCATCGCCGGCCAGCCCGACCAGATCGGCTACATCCTGTTCGACGCGAAAGCGCGCAACCTGTTCATGCCGTCGGCCTTCCCGCCGATCGGGGCGGCCACGCTCGGCGAGCTTGCGGGCAAGCTCGATCTCGATGCGGATGCGCTGGCGGCGACGGTCGCTGGCTTCAACGCCTCGGTTCGCCCCGGCACGTTCGATCCCGACAGGCTCGACGATTGCCGTACCGAGGGCCTCACGCCGCCCAAGTCGCACTGGGCGCGGCCGCTCGATACGCCGCCCTATTTCGCCTATCCGGTGCGGCCGGGCATCACCTTCACCTATCTGGCCACGAAGGTGGATGCGAACGCGCGGCTGGTGATGGAAGACGGCAGGCCCGCCGCCAACATGTTCGCTGCCGGCGAGATCATGGCGGGCAACGTGCTCGGCAAGGGCTATCTCGCCGGCATCGGCATGACGATCGGCAGCGTGTTCGGCCGTATCGCGGGCGAGGGGGCCGCACGCCATGCCGCCAACTGAAACGCAGGCCGAAGCCGACCGGCAGCTCACCGTGTGCAATGCCTGCCGCTATTGCGAAGGGCTTTGCGCGGTCTTCCCGGCGATGGAGATGCGGCGCAGCTTCACGCCCGGCGACATCGACTATCTCGCCAATCTCTGCCATTCGTGCGGCGCCTGCTATTACGACTGCCAGTTCGCAAGCCCGCATGAGTTCGCCGTCGACATCCCGAAGATCCTCGGCAAGGCGCGGGAGGAATCCTACGCGGCCTATGCGTGGCCGCAAGCACTTGCGCCGCTGTTCGCGCGCAACGGGCTTGCGGTCGCCGTCGCCTGTGCGGCTTCGGTCTTCGCCTTCATCGCGGGCTTCGTGGCATTTGCCGATCCGGCGGCGCTGTTCGCGGCCGATGCGGGGCCGGGCGCCTTCTATCGCGTGATGACGCACAACGCGATGGCGCTGCTGTTCGGCGCCGCCTTCGCCTATGCGCTTCTCGCGCTCGGCATGGGCGTGCGCGCCTTCCTCGCCGAGATCGGCCCGGGCGACGCGCTGCCGGCAGTGCACGATTCCGCGACGCTGCGCTATCTCGATGGCGGCGGGCCGGGCTGCCACAACGATGGCGAACGGCCCGACGACAAGCGCCGGCTCTTCCACCATCTGACCTCGTACGGCTTCCTGCTCTGCGTCGCCTCGACGTCGGTGGCGACGGTCTATCACTACGCGCTGGGTCGGGCCGCGCCCTATGCGTGGCACGACCTGCCTGTCGTGCTCGGCACGCTCGGCGGGATCGGACTGGTCGTCGGGCCGTGGGGCCTGCTGCGCGCGAAGCTGCGGCGCGATGCGGGCCTCGGCGATGCCGGGCGCGGCGGCATGGGCACGGCGTTCCTCGCGATGCTGCTGGCGACGAGCGTTTCGGGGCTGGCGCTGTTGGCCTTGCGCGACACCGCCGCGATGGGGCTGCTGCTGGCGTTGCATCTGGGCATCGTGCTCGCGCTCTTCCTGACGATGCCGTACGGCAAGTTCGTACACGGCATCTACCGCTTCGCCGCCCTCGCGCGATACGCGCGCGAGAAGCGGCAGCACGGTTAGGCGTCAGGCCGTCCGGCCGCTTGCCATGAGCGCCACGTCGCCGCCGACGGCGGCCGTGTTGATCGACACCGTCTTCTCGGTCGCGAAGCGCGGCAGGTAATGCGGGCCGCCGGCCTTTGGGCCCGTGCCTGACAGGCCCTGCCCGCCGAAGGGCTGCACGCCGACGACGGCGCCGATGGTCGAGCGGTTCACATAGACATTGCCGACGGGAAGTGCCGCCGCGATGCGGCGCTGGAATCCGTCGATCCGGCTGTGGATGCCGAGCGTCAGGCCGAAGCCCGTCGCCGCCACCGCCGCGAGCACGGCGTCGAGCTCTTCGGCCTTCCAGCGCACGACATGGAGCACGGGCCCGAAGATCTCGCGCGCGGGTGCAGCCGCCAGCTTCACCTCGATCGCCACGGGGGCGACGAAATGGCCGGCGAGGCCGTGCGGCAATGCGGCACGCGCCACGACATGCGCCCGGTTCTCGTCGATATAGGCTTCGAGCATGCGCCTTGCGGATGCGTCGATCACCGGGCCGATGTCGGTCGCGGGATCGGCCGGATCGCCGATGACCAGCTCGGCCATAGCACCCCGCAGCATCTCGATCGTCCGGTCGGCGGCATCTTCCTGCACGAACAGCACGCGCAGCGCCGAGCAGCGCTGGCCCGCACTCTGGAAGGCCGAGATCAGCGTGTCGTTGACCAGCTGCTCGGTCAGCGCGGAGCTGTCGGCGATCATTGCGTTGACGCCGCCCGTCTCCGCGATCAGCGGGACGATCGGACCGTCCTTGGCGGCAAGGGCGCGGTGGATCGACCTGGCGGTCGCGGTCGAGCCGGTGAAGGCCACGCCCGCGACGCGCGGATCGGCGATCAGCGCCGCGCCGGTCTCGCGTCCGCCGGCAACGAGGCGAAGGGCGGCAGCCGGCACGCCGGCGGCGTGCAGCAGGGCGACCGCGCGCGTCGCGGTCAGCGGCGTCTGCTCGGCGGGCTTGGCGACGACGGTGTTTCCCGCGGCGAGTGCGGCGGCGACCTGCCCGACGAAGATCGCGAGCGGGAAGTTCCACGGGCTCACGCAGGCGAAGACGCCGCGCCCTTCGAGCGCCAGCGTGTTGCGCTCGCCCGTCGGGCCCGGAAGCTGGGTCGGTGCGCAGTCGTGCCGCGCGCGCACGGCGTAATAGCGCAGGAAGTCGACTGCCTCGCGCAGTTCGGAAAGCGCATCGGGGATGGTGCGCCCGCCTTCGCGCACGACGAGCGACATGAGTTCGAGATCGTGCGCCTCGAACAGGCCCGCCGCGCGTTCCAGCACGGCCGCGCGTTCGGCGACCGGCGTGCGCGACCAGCTGGCGAAGCCGCCGGAGGCCACGCCGATCTCGGCCGCGATGTCCGCCGCCGTCGGGATGCGGACATCGCCGACTGGCTGGGCGGGGTTCGCCGGTTCGACGATCTTGCCCGTCGGTGCCGCCTTCCGGTCCGCAGCCACGCGGGCGACGATCCGGCCGCGCAGCTCGTCGTCCGACAGATCCATGCCGCGCGCGTTGGCGCGGTCGGCGAACAGGGCGCCCGGCAGTTGAACCGACGGCGTGGTTGCTGCGAGCGCGCCGGCCGGATCGGCGACGATGCGCGCGAGCGGGATGTTGGCGTCGGCGACCTGATGTATGAACGAGGTGTTGGCGCCGTTTTCCAGCAGGCGGCGCACCAGGTAGGGAAGAAGATCGCGATGCGCGCCGACCGGCGCATAGACGCGCGTGGAGAACCGCGCGCCGAGGCGCTTCTCGAGAAGCTCGTAGAGCCCGTCGCCCATGCCGTGCAGTTTCTGGAACTCGAAGTCGGTACGGTTCCCCGCGAGCGCCAGCACTTCCAGCGCGGTGCGCGGATTGTGGGTCGCGAACTGGCCGAAGATCGAATCCTTCGCCTCGAGCATGCGCGCGGCGCATGCGCGATAGGAGAGATCGGTCGCCGCCTTGCGCACGAACACCGGATAGTCGGCAAGGCCCTTTTCCTGCGCCCACTTGATCTCGCTGTCCCAGTAGGCGCCCTTGACGAGGCGCACCATGAAGCGCCGGCGCGACGCGGCCGCGAGATCGGCGACCCAGCCGACGGTGCCGAGCGCACGCTTCTGATAGGCCTGCACGGCAAGGCCGAGCCCGTCCCAGCCCGAAAGGCGTTTGTCGCCCGCGAGGCTTGCGAGGATTTCGAGCGACAGGACGAGGCGGTCAGCTTCTTCGGCGTCGATCGTGAAATTGATGCCGGCCTCGGCGGCTTGCAACGCGAGGGCCGCGACCTGGGGAACCAGTTCGTCGTTCACGCGGCGGCGCTTGGTCGGCTCGTAGCGCGGGTGGAGGGCCGAGAGCTTGACCGAGATTCCGGGATTGGTGCGCGGGTCCTTGCCCTTGCATGCGCCCGCGATCGCGGCGATCGCGGCACTGTAGCTGCAGAAATAGCGCTCGGCGTCTTCCTGCGTGCGCGCGGCTTCGCCGAGCATGTCGAAGGAATGGCGATAGCCGGGGCCCGCTTCGGACGCGCGCGAAAGCGCGGCCTCGATCGTCTGCCCCATGACGAACTGCTGGCCCATGATGCGCATTGCCGCTTCGATGGCGCGGCGCAGGACCGGCGCGCCGAGACGCCCCAGCGTGCGACGCATCAGGTCGCCCGCACCGCCGCTCTCGCGGCCCGTCCATTCGACGAAGCGGCCGGTGAGCGCGAGGCCCCACGCCGACGCGTTGACGAGGACGGAGTCCGCGTGGCCGAGATGCTTGTCCCAGTCGGCCGTGCCGAGCTTGTCGCCGATCAGCGCGTCGATCGTCGCGGCATCCGGGATGCGCAGCAGCGCCTCGGCGAGGCACATGAGCGCCACGCCCTCGTTCGTCGACAGGTCGAACTCGGCAAGGAAGCTCTCGACACCGACCTGCTTGGGCGTGCGCGCGCGAAGTTCGGCGGCGAGACCTTGCGCGTCTTCGTCGATGCGCGCGGCCGGTGGCAGCGTGACGGCGCGCAGTCTTTCGAGGACTTCCGCCTCACCGGCGAGCTTCGGGCCAAGAGAGGCTGGAATATCCTGAATGGCCATAACCGTATCTCTGCTGAAGTTATGAAATTCAGGCTAACAGCCTTGAAATAGCGGTCAAGACGCTTGTCGAAACGATCCCCACGCGCGGCTAGAGCGGCGGCGCGTCGCCGAACACCACGCCCTTGCGGAACAGGAAGCAGCCATAGCCGCGCGGATCGCCGGCCTGGACGATGGCGAAGCTGCCCTTGGCCGCTTCATAGAACGCGAAACGCTCGATCCCGACCATCTCGATGGGCCGTGTGACCACGCGATCGATCTCGGCCTGCACGGATTTCTGGATGTCGGGCACCTTGGACGGATCGCCGACCACCTGCATGCGGCGGATCGGATCGTTCGTGAAGTCGTCGATCGGCAGCACCGACAGGATGGCGCGCGCCGCCCGCGCGATGTTGATGCCGGGAAGTTCGACCAGACGCCCGCTCGACGTGGACTTCGCGATGCGCGTGGCCGGATGGTTCGCGTCGACCAGCGCGATGTCGTCGCCATGCCCGGCTGCCGCGAGGCACCAGAGCAGTTCGGGCGACAGGATCGGATCGATTCCCTTGAGCATGCTATTTGCGCCCCCGTGCGGAGAGATAGATGCGTTCGGCATTGCCGCCGAAGATCGCCGCGCGCTCGGCGTCGGAAAGACGCGCGGTCAGTGCTTCGGCACCCGCGATCCAGCGGTCGTAGCCGCCGCCGAGATCGACGACGGGCCAGTCGCTGCCCCACAGCAGCCGGTCGGCACCGAAGGCCGCGATCAGGTGATCGGCATAGGGCGCGAGATCGGACAGAGTCCATTGCGGGCCCGTCTCGGTGACGAGGCCGGAGAGCTTGCACACGATCTGCGGCCGCGCGGCCAGCGCCGCCATGTCGGCACGCCAGGGATCGAGCCGGCGTTCGCGGATCAGCGGTTTGGCGCCGTGATCGACGACGATGCGCAGGTCGGGATGCCGGTCGGCGAAGACGAGGACGCGCGGCAGGTGCCGCGGCCGGGCGAGCGCATCGAACACCAGCCCGTTTGCCGCCATCGCGCGAACCGCCCGTACGATGTCGGTGCGCAGCAGCCAGTCATCGTCGTCGATGTCCTGCAGCATGGGCCGGAGGCCGACGAGCAGCCTGTCGCGCGCGAGCGTGTCGACCTGTTTGGCGGCGTCGGCGGCGGTAAAATCGATCCAGCCGACGACGCCGGCGATTGCCGGCTGATTGGCTGCGATTTCGAGCATGAAGCGCGTCTCGGCGACCGTGGCGGCCGCCTGCACGAGGATCGTGCGCGCGATCTCGTGGCGCTTGCGGAACGGCTCGAGATCCGCCGGGCCGAAATCGCGGTAGATCGAGCCCTTCTCGGGCGTGAGCCAGCCATAGTCGCCGCGGGACAGCTTCCAGAAATGCTGATGGGCGTCGATGCGCATGCTCATCCCGGTACCGGCATGTCGGCGGCAAGCAGGCCCGCCGAACGCAGAGACTGCCACAGTTCCGGCGGCAGCGGGCGGGCGAGAGCGGCACACTGGGCCGCGACCTCGTCGGGCGTGACGGCGCCCAGCACCACCGAGCTTACGGCCGGATGGGCGAGGGCGAATTGCAGCGCCGCCTCGTAGAGACGCACGTCGTGCCGTTTGCAGACCGCCTCGATGGCGGCGACCTTCGCGAGGATGCCGGCGGGGGCAGGCTTGTAATTGTACTTGGCGCCGGCGACCGCGCCAGTGGCGAGGATGCCGGAATTGAAAACGCCGCCGAGCATCACGCCGATCCGCTTCTCGATCGCCACCGGCAGGAACGCTGCCGCCGCGGGCTGTTCGAGCAGCGAGTAGCGCCCGGCGAGCAGCACGGCGTCGATGTCGCCCGCCGCCGCGAAGCGCAGGCACATGTCGGCTTCGTTGACGCCGACGCCGATGGCCTTGACCACGCCCTCGCCGCGCAGGCGGTCGAGCGCGCGGTAGGCGCCGTCCATCGCCTCGCGGAAACGCTGCTCGATCGCATCCTTCCCGTGCGTCCAGACGTCGACATCGTGGATCAGCGCGATGTCGATCCGGTCGGTCCCCAGACGCAGCATCGACTGTTCGAGCGAGCGCATCGCGCCGTCGTAGGAATAGTCGAATCGCGCCGCATGCGGCAGGCCGCCGACATAACCCGAGCCGCCGTCGCGGCCCTTCAGCGGTTCCATGACGCGCCCGACCTTGGTCGAGATGACGATGCCGTTTGCTGCAGCGCGGCGAAGGGCGGCGCCCACGCGATGCTCGGAAAGCCCGTGGCCATAGAGCGGCGAAGTGTCGATCAGGTTCACGCCTTTCGCGATCGCAGCAACGACGCTGGCAACCGCCGTCGACTCATCGAGCTTCGCATAGAGATCGCCGAGCGGGGCGGCTCCGAAGCCGAGAATCGACACATCGAGCGCCGCGCGCCCGAGCGCGCGCCGTGAAAGCGCCATGACCGTTTCCTCCCGTTCTTCGACGCAGACTAACATGTCAGTATTGACTCGCGGCTTTGGTGCGGTCAACTTACCGCGCAACGAATGCCCCGGGGGGAAACCGCATGTCGAAGAAATCCGAACGCATCGGCCTGAGCTGCGCGCTGTCCACGCCGTTCGCGGCCGATGGCCACATCGATCTTCCGCGCATGGTCGCGCACGGGCGCTGGGTGCTCGAGAACGGCGGCGACAGCATCGCCGTGTTCGGCACGACCGGCGAAGGTGCTTCGATCGGCCTGGGCGAACGCCATGCGGTGCTCGGTGCCTTCGCGGCCTCCGGTTTCGACATGAAGCAGAAGATCATCGCCGGCGTCACCGCTTCGACGATCCCCGATGCGATCGAGCAGGCGCGCGCGGCCTATGCCGCGGGCTGCAAGGCGCTCCTGATGACGCCGGCCTTCTATTTCCCGAACACGTCGGAAGAAGGCGTGTTCCGCTGGTTCGCCGCCGTATTCGATGGGTTGGGCGGGCAGCTGCGCGACGTGCTCCTCTACCATATCCCCAGCATGACCCGCTCGGTGATGACGCCCGATCTGATGGGTCGCCTGCGCGAGAAGTTTCCGCAGGCCGTCATCGGCATCAAGGACAGCACCGGCGACTGGAACTCCAGCAAGGGTTTCCTCGACCGGCACAAGGATCTGCAGATTCTCGTCGGCGACGAGCGCCAGCTTGCGCGCGCCGTGCAGAACGGTGGCAGCGGCACGATCTGCGGCCTCGCCAACCTGCGTCCCGACGTGCTGCGCCCTGCCGCATGGGACGGCAAGGACGATCCGAAGATCGCGGCGCTCGTCGCGGCGATCATTGCCGATCCTTTCATGTCGGCCGTCAAGGCGCTGATCGCGGAGCGCACGGGCGACGCCGCCTGGCGGCGCATGCGTCCGCCGCTCGACGCACTCGACGACGCGAAGGCCAAGGCCCTCGTCGAGCGGTTCAAGGCCGCCGGTGCGGCCAAGGCTGCCTGAGGCCGATGGCCGAGTCCGGCACCGAGGCACCCAAGCTGCGTGAGCGCGCCTACGACGCGTTCACGCAGAGCCTGCTTTCGCGCGAGATCGTTCCGGGGCAGTTCGTCTCGCAGCGCGAACTCGTCGAGATCACGGGCCTGCCGCTGGGCGCGATCCGCGAACTCGTGCCGCGCCTCGAGGCCGAAGGACTCATCGTCACCATTCCGCAGCGCGGCATGCAGGTGGCGCATGTCGATGTCAGCCTCATCCGCAACGCCTTCCAGTTCCGCCTGATGCTGGAACGCGAGGCGGTGGCGGAGTTCGTCCGCGAGGCGCCCGATTCGGAAATCGACCGCCTGCTGGAGGCGCACGAGCGTGTGCTCAAGGATGCGGCAAAGCGCATCACGCCCGACGTGATCCGTCGCGCGCAGCTGACCGACTGGGACCTGCACGACACGATCGTCGACTGGCTCGGCAACGAGATCGTGTCGAGCGCCTACCGCGTCAATTCGATCAAGATACGCCTGATCCGCCAGGCGGAGGTCCGCCTCGATCCGTCGCGGGTCGAGCCGGTGATGCGCGAGCATCTCGGCATCGTCGAGCGCATGGCGCGGCGCGATCCGGAAGGGGCGCAGGTGGCGCTCGGTGCCCACATTCTCGACGCGCGCAACCGCGCAATGGGGGTATAGTCGCTCCACCTATCCGGCATTCAGATCGGAAATGCGGACGCAAGTCCGTCAGTTCAATAAGGGTTAAACAAAGGGAGAGAACGCAATGAAGCCTGTTTCCATTTCACGCCGCGGCCTGATGAAGACCGCCGCCTTCGGGGTGCTCGCCTCCCCGATGCTCAACGTCAAGACGACGTACTCGCAGACGGGTGCGTTCAACTGGAAGCGCTTCGCCGGCCAGAGCATCGAGGTTTCCCTCACGCTCAGCCCGCGCGGCGAACTCCTGCGCAAGCACGAGAAGGAATTCACCGACCTCACCGGCATCAAGGTCGGTTCGGAAATGGTGCCCGAGCAGCAGCATCGCCAGCAGGCGGTGATCCAGTTCAACTCCGGCAATCCGCAGTTCGACGTCATCACGATCTCGTGGCACGTGCAGAAGCGCCTGTTCGGCAAGTCCAAGTGGCTGCTCGACATGAAGCCGATGCTGGCCGACCGCGCGCTCACCGCGCCGGACTACGACTTCTCGGACTTCACGGCCGGCGGCCTGCGCTGGGCCGTGCAGGGCGACGGCCGCATGGACACGCTGCCGCTCAACATCGATCCGTGGATGATCTACTGGAACAAGGAGCTGTTCGCCGCGAAGGGCCTCGCCTATCCGAAGACCTTCGAGGAAATCATGATGGCGGCCGAGAAGCTGACCGACAAGGCGTCGGGCCAGTACGGCTGGGTGTCGCGCGGCCTGAAGAACGCCAACGTGCCGGTGTGGACGAGCTTCATGATCGGGCACGACATGGACCCGGTGAATCCGAAGACCGTCCAGCTCCAGACGACGACGCCCGAAGCGGTCGCCGCGGCGGAATACTACAAGAAGCTCAACAAGGACTTCGCCCCGCCGGGCACGGTCGGCTTCAACTGGAACGAATCGCAGACGTCGTTCAGCCAGGGCAAGATCGGCATGTGGCTCGACGGCATCGGCTTCGCGCCGCCGCTGGAAGATCCGACCAAGTCGCGCGTCGTCGGCAAGGTCGGCTACGGCGTCATGCCGGCCGGCCCGAAGGCCCGCCATTCGGCGACCTTCGGCGACGGCATCGGCGTTCCGGTGGCGAGCAAGAAGAAGGAAGCGGCGTATCTCTACACCCAGTGGGCGACGAGCAAGCAGATGTGCGCGCGCCTGCTCCAGTCGGGTGGCGGTTCGCCCTGCCGCGGCTCCTCGTACTCCGACAAGGACGTCATCGCGGGACTCAAGCTGCCGCGCGAATGGCTGACCTGCCTGCAGGAATCGACGGCCATCGGCCGTCCGGGCCTGCCGGAAATCGCGCCGGTGACCGAATTCCGCGACGTGTTCGGAATCGGGCTCACGAACACCATCGGCGGCGCCGATGCGCGCACCGAACTCGTGAAGGCGACGGAAGCCTTCACGCCGGTGCTGCAGAAGTCGGAAGCGTGACGGACTTCGGGTCCGTCGCCTGCGGGATCCGTAACCCCTTCCCCGCGACGCGGGGAAGGGAACGGGTCCAGGCCATTTTCCTGCCATGAACGACGCTTCGATCGACCAGGACGGGCCGGTGACCGCAGCTCCCGCCATCCGCGCGCGGGGCTTCGGGCACCGCTATCTGCCGTTCGCCTATCCGGCCCTCGCGATCACGGGGGCGGTCATCGTCTTCCCGTGGCTCTTCACGATCTACATGAGCCTGCACGACTGGAAGATCGGCCAGCAGCGCGAGTTCGTCGGTCTCGCCAACTTCGTCAAGCTCGCCGGCGACGCGCGCTTCATCGAATCGATCGGCACGACGCTCTATTTCACGGTGCTCGCCGTGGTGCTGCCGCTGGTTTTCGGCACCGCCGCCGCATTGGTCTTCAACGAGCGCTTCCCGCTGCGCGGCCTCTTCCGGGCGATCTTCATCCTGCCGATGATGGCAACGCCCGTCGCCGTGGCGCTGGTGTGGACGATGATGTTCCATCCGCAGCTTGGCGTTCTGAATTACCTGCTTTCGACCGTGGGGCTGCCGCCGCAGCTCTGGGTGTATTCGCCGCAGACGGTGATCCCGAGTCTCGTGATGGTCGAGGTCTGGCACTGGACGCCGCTGGTCATGCTGATCGTGCTCGGCGGCCTCGCCGCGGCGCCGACGGAACCCTACGATTCCGCGAAGATCGACGGCGCGAACGGCTGGCAGATGTTCCGCCACATCACGCTGCCGCTGATCATGCCGTTCGTCCTGGTCGCCGCCGTCATCCGCACGATCGACGCGCTGAAGGCGTTCGACACGATCTACGTGATCACCGGCGGCGGGCCGGGCACCGCGTCCGAGACGATCAACATCTTCCTCTATCTGCAGGCCTTCTCGTTCTACAACATCGGTTACGCCTCGGCGGTGACGATCGTGTTTTTCGTGCTGATCATCGGCCTGGCGCTGGTGCTGCTGTGGCTGCGCCAGAAGGCGAAATGGTCATGAATTCCGCCAAGCTCCGCCGCCTCGGCTCGAAATTCGCGTTCGGGCTCGCCGTGTTCGTCATCGTCTCGCCGGCGATCCTCGTCATGCTGTGGATGCTGTCGCTCTCGCTCAAGAACGAGGTCGACAACATGGCGTTCCCGCCTGTCTTCGTGCCGAGCCCGCCGACCTTCGCGAACTTCATCGACGTCATCGAGAAGAACCATCTCGACGTCTATTTCTGGAACAGCATCATCGTGTCGGGCACCGCCACGCTGGTGGCGATCCTCGTCGGGGTGCCGGCCGCCTACGGCATCGCCAAGGCGCAGGCGCACAAGCTGGCTGTGCTGACGCTGATCGCGCGCATCACGCCGGCGCTGTCGTACCTGATCCCGCTCTTCATCCTGTTCCAGTGGATCGGCCTGACCGGCACGATCTGGCCGCTCGTCATCACGCATCTGGTGATCACGCTGCCGATCTTCATCTATGTGATGATCGGCTTCTTCGAGGGCCTGCCGCAGGAACTGGAAGAAGCCGCCCTGATCGACGGCTGCACGCTGTGGCAGGCGTTCCGTTACGTGGCACTGCCGCTGGCGCGGCCGGGCATCGTGGTCGGCTCGATCCTGTCGATCATCTTCTCGTGGAACAACTTCGTCTTCGGCGCAGTGCTCGGCGGGCGGCAGACCCGCACGCTGCCCGTGGCCGTCTTCAACATGCTGACGTTCGAGCAGGTCGCCTGGGGGCCGCTCGCGGCGGCGGCGCTGCTGGTGACGCTGCCGGTGCTGCTGCTGACGCTGCTGATCCAGAAGGAAATCGTCGGTGGCCTGACGGCAGGCGGCGTCAAGGGCGGTTGACCGATCTGCCGCTGGGCGCGGCGACAAAATCCGAAAATGCCAACGAAGGGGGAAACGATGACGAAGATTTCGAGACGTATGGTGCTGGCCGGAACGACCGCGGCCGCGGCTCTTTTTGGCGCACCGACGATCCTGCGCGCGCAGGCGACGGCCGTGCGCTGGGGCGAGGCGCTTCCGGCGAACCACCCGCAGGTCATCATGGCCGAGAAGATCGGCGCCGAGGTCAAGCAGAAGACCGGCGGCCGCATCGACATCCAGGTCTTCCCGAACAGCCAGCTCGGCACCGGCCCCGACATGATCGAGGCTGTTTCCTCCGGCGCTCTCCAGATGACGACCGACGGCGCGGGCGCCATCGGCAGCTTCCTGCCGGCGATCTCCGTCATCGAGGCGCCCTATCTGTGGCGCGATGCCGCGCACATGGCGAAGATGCCCTCGGCCCCGCAGTTCGGCCAGTTCAACGAGGGCCTGATCCAGCGCCGCCGCATGCGCATCCTGGGCGTCAGCTACTACGGCAAGCGCCATCTGACGACAGGCAGCAAGGCGATCAAGTCGGTCTCCGACATGGCGGGCTTCAAGCTGCGCGTGCCGCCGGTCGACACGTTCCGCGCGATGGCCGAAGCCTGGGGCGCCCGCGCCACGCCGATCGCGTATGCCGAGCTCTATCTTGCCCTCAGCCAGGGCGCGGTCGACGGGCAGGAAAACCCGCTGCCGACGATCCAGAGCGGAAAGTTCTTCGAGGTACAGAAGTTCCTCATCCTCACCGAGCACATCATCACGCCGCGCATGCCGCTGATCAACGAGCCGTTCTGGCGCGGTCTCACGCAGGCCGACCGCGACACGATCTCGGCGGCGATGGCCGCCGGCATCAAGTGGCAGGATGCCGAGCTCCTTTCGCAGGAAGCCACTGCCGTGGCCGATCTGCGCTCGAAGGGAATGACGGTGATCGAGCCCGACCTGCCGGCCTTCCGCAAGGCGGTGCTCGATACCGTGCCGCAGAAGTTCGAGGAGAAGTGGGGGAAGGGCACCTGGGAAGCCTTCCTGAAACTGTGATCCAGTCGGCGGAACCCGCGACGGCGCGCCTTGTGCGCGCCGTCGATTCGACGATCCGCTGCGTCGCCGCGATCTCCGCCGCCGCCCTAACGATCGTGGTCTTGATCGGCGTGGTGTCGCGTGCGGCCGGAGATCCCTATGCATGGACGGACGAGCTGTCGCGCCTGCTGATGGTCTGGGTCGCGATGTTCGGCTGGGTCCTCGCCTCGCGCCGGCACGCGCATATCCGCATCCGCTTCTTCCACAGCATGCTGTCGCCCTTCGCGTGGACGCTCGCCGAAATCGTCATGCAGTTCTCGGTCATCGTCTTCGGCCTGCTCGTTGCCTTTTACGGGATCGAGCTCGTCGAGCGGAACCACGACATCGAGGCGATCAGCATGCCCGTCGCGATGATGTGGTTCTACGTTCCGCTGGTGTTCGCCGGCACGATCGCCGCCGTGCAGGCCGGCATCGACATCAAGGTCGCCTGGGCGAACCGCGAGGCGCCGAACAAATGACCGAACTCATCGCGCAGATCGGGATCGTCTGGCTGGTCTCGATTCTCGTCGGATTCCCGCTCTACGCCTCGATGGGGCTCGCGGCCTTCGCCTTCGCCTTCTTCGGGAACTTCACGCCGTCGATCGTGCCGCAGAAGCTGCTGCACGGCGTCAATTCCTTCCCGCTGGTCGCGGCACCCATCTTCATCCTGATGGGCAACATCCTCACCGCCGCGCGCATCAACGACAAGATTGTCGCCTTCGCGACTGCGCTGGTCGGCTGGGTGCGCGGCGGCTACGCGCATGCCAGCATCATCGCCAGCATGATCTTCGCGGGCATGGTGGGCTCGGCCGTCGCCGATGCCGCGGGCGTGGGCGCCATCGAGATCAAGTCGATGAAGCGCGTCGGTTACCGGCCGGAGACGGCCGCCTCGATCACGGCTGCCGCCGCCACCATCGGCCCGATCATCCCGCCGAGCCTGCCGCTCGTCATCTACGGCGTGGCCGCCGATGTGTCGATCGGCCGGCTGTTCCTCGGCGGGTTCATTCCGGGCGTTCTGATGGGCCTGTCGCTGATGCTGATGGTCGCGTTCATCGCGAGGCGCCAGGGCTTCGGGCGCATGCCGTTCCTGGGCATGGGCGAGATCTGGCGCACGTTCCTCGACGGCATCTGGGCGCTGTTCGCGCCCGTCCTGCTGCTCGCCGGCATGTTCTCGGGCGCCTTCACGCCGACCGAGGCGGCCGCCGTCGCGGCGTTCTATTCGCTGTTCCTGGGCTTCGTCGTCTACCGCACGCTGGAATGGAAGATGATCCCGGGCATCCTCGTCGAGACGGTCGAGACCTGCGGTCTCGTGCTCGCGCTCGTCATGGCGGCCGGCGCCCTGGGCTGGTGCATGTCGATCAGCCGCGTGCCGCAGACCCTGACGCCGATCATCGTGAGCACGATCGAGAACCCGCTCGTCTTCCTGCTGGTGTGCAACATCGTGCTGCTGGTCGTGGGCTGCTTCATGGAGCTGCTTGCGGCCATGCTGATCCTGATCCCGATCATGGTGCCGGCGGCGATCACCTTCGGCATCGATCCGGTGCATTTCGGCGTGATGATGACGATCAACCTGATCCTCGGCACCATCCATCCGCCGATCGGGGTCGTGCTGTTCATCACCTCGCGCATCGCCGAGATCAGCTTCGAGAAGATGTCGCGCGCGATCCTGCCCTGGCTGGTGCCGCTGCTCTGCGTACTGGCGGCCGTCACCGTCTGGCCGCCATTGACGCTCTGGCTGCCGAACCTCGTCATGGGGCGCTGAAGACGGGCGCGTTGCCCGGTTGCGGGCGAATCGGTGCTAGGCTTGGGCCCGCATAGAGCCATGAGCAGCGGAACCAAACTTGCGGGCGCGATCGGCGCCATCAGCGGAACGTCGATGGACGGGATCGACGTCGCGTTCGTGCGCACCGACGGCACGCGCATCGAGCGCACGCCGCATGCGCGAAGCTACCCCTATGCGCCTGCGCTGCGTGCCGAGCTCCTCGATCTGCTGCGGGATCCCGCGCGTGCCGAGCGCGAGCCGCTCGCCGATCTCGAGACGAAGGTGACGTTGGCCCACGCCGACGCGATCGCGCGCATGATGGCCGAATGCGGCCTTTCGCGTTCGGACGTGTCCGTCGTCGGCATGCACGGCCAGACGGTGTATCACCGGCCCGAGCGGCGCTTCACGCGCCAGCTTGCCGACGGCGCGCTCGCTGCCCGGCACCTCGGCATCGACGTCGTTTCGCGCTTCCGCAACGCGGATGTGGCCGCGGGCGGGCAGGGGGCGCCGTTCGCGCCGCTCTATCACCGCGCCCTCGCGGCCGGTCTCGATCTGCCGGTCATGGTGCTCAATCTCGGCGGCGTGGGGAACGTCACGTATCTGGGGCGCGATGCGACGATCGCCTTCGACACGGGCCCCGCCTCGGCGCTGCTCGACGATTTCGTCCGCCGCCGCCGCGGCATTCCCTACGACGCCGACGGCGCCCTTGCGGCATCAGGCACGGTCGATGCGGGCGTGCTTGCGCGCCTGATGGACAATCCGTTCTTCGACCGCCTGCCGCCCAAATCGCTCGACCGGAACGATTTCCATGCGCGCGCGCGAATCGTCGAGACGCTGGGCGACGCCGACGGCGCGGCGACGATCGCCGCCTTCACGGTCGAGGCGACGCGTGCGGCCTTGCGCCACGTGCCCGAAGCCCCCAGGCGTTGGCTCGTCACCGGGGGCGGGCGGCTCAATGCGGCGTTCATGGCCGGATTTGCGCGCGCCTTCGGCGTGCCGGTCGAACCGGTCGAGGCGGTCGGCTGGGACGGGGATTCGATGGAAGCGGAACTGTTCGGGTTCCTGGCCGTACGCTCGCTGCGCGGCCTGCCGCTCAGCCTGCCGACGACGACGGGCGTTCCCGAACCGATGCCCGGCGGCGTGCTGGCGCGCGCGGGCGCCTGAATCAGGCGGCGATGTCGAGAAGCTGGCCGCGGCCCGAACCGGTGGGCGGGGGCGGGAAGTTGTTGCGCGAGAAGCCGCCGCTGAAACCGCTGCCGCCACCTGAGCCGCCGCCCGTATTGCCGGAGAATTCGCTGCTTGCCGAAGCGGTAACGCCGGATGCCGTCTGCGCGCGCGCACCCGCCGCGTTCGGGTCGGTGGCATTCGTTTCGGGCGACAGGAGATCGAGATTGGGATCGGGGCGCTGGCTGGATTCGTTGCCGCCGATGATGTCGGCGAGGTTCCCGTAACTGTCCAGTCCGTTGAGCAGGCTGATCGACATGATGACGTGGTTCCCCGTGCGAAGTGCGACGACACCGTTTTCGCAGAGGCGGATTACCAAGCCCTGAAGAAATCGCTTGGATTTTAGTCAACACGATGCGGTTTCCGGGCGCTCCGGAACGTCATCGGATGCAGTAAATACGGTGTTATTCGCGATACCGGCGGCGACGCCAATCCGTCGCCGCCGGCACGCACATTTCAGCCATGAGGATTCCGCCGGGGAATTCTCAGGCTGCGGAACCCGTCCGGCGCTCCGGCTGGACATTCCAGCTTTTCAGGACGCCGATCAGCGTCGTGCGGTCGGCCGGATCGAGCGTCGGCAGGCCGGGCAGGCGGACCGGGCCGACCTGGAAGCCGAGCTCGCCCATCGCTTCCTTGACGACCGTGACGTTCGCACCGTTGCCGTAACGCGTGCGCAGCGTCTCGAACACGGCGATGGTGTCGACGAGTTCGCGCGCCTTCTTCGAATCGCCGCTTTCGAGTGCGGCATGGATCGCGAGCGAGCGGGCCGGATCGACATTGACCAGACCCGACGTGAAGCCGCGGGCCCCCACGGCATAGAACGCACCGGCCCAGCCTTCCGCGAGGCCGCAAACCCAGAGCGCGGTCTTCGCGTCGCTGGCGCGCACGCATTCGGAGAGCAGCATCAGGTTCGTCGTGGCGAACTTCACGCCCGCGACGTTGGGATGGTTGGCGATGCCCATCAGGTCCTTGTGGCTCATCGCGTCGGAGCGCACATAGGCGACGAGCGGAAGGTCGACCTTCTCGGCGATCTCGCGGAAATAGGCGGCCTGCGCCTGCGGTGCCGCGAACGGGTCGAGCGGCTGGTGCGCCATGACGGCGTCGGCGCCCTTGTCCTTGGCGCGCTTGCCCAGCGCGATCGCCTCGACGAGCGAGCGGCCGATGGCCGCGGTCACCTTGCTGCGGCCGGCATTGGCCGCGATCGCGCGGTCGTGGACGATGCGCACCTCGTCGGGCGTCAGGGCGTAGAATTCGCCCGTATTGCCGGCCGACACGATGTTGTGGATGCCGGCGGCGGCGACGCGGTCGATGATCTTGTCGAGCGTGGCGCCGTCGATCGCCCCGTCCTTGCCGTAGGGAACGATATGCACGCCGGAGATCCCGGTCAGCGCCTTACGCATCTTTTCATTCGACATTGCAGCCTCCAATTTTCCGTTGAGACGCGCTATACCCGGCGCGCCGTTCCGCTTTTTCGACAAGGATAACGCCATGCGCATCGAGACGCCAAAGGTCGAGCCGTTGATCGACATTCCCCTCGGCACCGGCGAAGGCCCGTGCTGGGATGCGGCGAGCGGCATGCTCTACTTCGTGGATATTCCGGCGCCTGCGCTCTACCGCCTCGATCCGCGCACGAAGCGGCTGGACCGCTTCGCGATGCCCAGCGCCATCGGCAGCTTCGGGCTCACGGCCGACGGGCGCGCCATCGTGGCGCTGCGCCATGGCGTGCATCTGTTCGACTTCCGCACCGGCCGCCTCGAATTTCTCGTCAATCCGGAACCGGATACGCCGACCAACCGCCTCAACGACGGCAAGGTCGGCCCCGACGGCCGCTTCTGGGTGGGTTCGATGGATGACCGGCCCGAGAAGTCGCCCATCGCGGCGCTCTACCGCATCGACTGGGACGGGAAATCGACGCGGATGCTCGACGGACTCACGGTCTCCAACGGACTGGCATGGACCCCCGACGGGCGCACGATGTACCACTCCGACAGCCGCCAGCGTTTCATCCAGGCATTCGACTACGACACGAAGACCGGCACGATCTCGAACCGGCGCAAGCTGCGGGAGATGGCGGAGGAGGACGGCCGGCCGGACGGCGCCGCCGCCGATGCCGAAGGGTTCTACTGGAGTGCCGGCGTGTCGGCCGGCTGCCTCAACCGGATCGCGCCCGACGGGCGCATCGATCGCAAGGTCATGCTGCCGGTCGCGTCGCCGACCATGCCGTGCTTCGGCGGCGACGACCTGAAGACGCTTTACGTGACGTCGCTCGACACCAGCCGCACCGGCGTGCGCCAGCACGGCACGCTGATTACGTTCCGTGTCGACGTCGCCGGAGCGCCGGTGGGCCGGTTCGGCGCCAGGCTCTAGAAGCGCGGCCGGTCGGATTTCCATTCGGGCCTGTACTTTCGCATTTCCTTCGCGTCGTCGCGCTTGCGGATGCCGCAATCGAGATACTGCTTGTGGAGCAGGGCCAGCGCCGCGCGGTCGAGCCGCACGCCGAGGCCGGGGCCGGGCGGGGGGGCGAGCGCGCCGTCCTTGAAGGGGAAGTTCGCGCGGCCGCCCTCGACCACTTCCTCGACCTGCCATGGATAGTGCGTGTCGCAGGCATAGGCGAGGTTCGGGATCGTCATGCCGACATGCGTCATCGCGGCGAGGCTGATGCCGAGATGCGAATTGGAGTGCATCGAGATGCCGAGCCCGAAGGTGCGCCCGTAATGCGCGAGCGTCTGCGTGGCGCGCAGGCCGCCCCAGTAATGGTGATCGGTGAGGATCACCTGCATGGCGTTGAGCCGCACGGTCTTGGGGATGTGGCCGAACGCGACGGTCACCATGTTGGTGGCGAGCGGCAGGGTGGAGAACTTGGCGACCTCGCCGGACTCCTCGAGGGTGCCGACCGGATCCTCGAGATATTCGAGCAACCCCTCGAACTGCGGCATCAGCCGGCGCGTTGTCTCCACCGACCAGCCGCCGTTGGGATCGATGCGCAGCGGATGCCTGGGGAACGCCTTGCGGATGTGGCGCAGCGTCTCGATCTCGAAATCCGGCTCGAAGACGCCGGCCTTCAGCTTGATCGAGCCGAAGCCGTATTCCTCGACCATGCGGCGCGTCTGGTCGACGACCTGCGCGTGGTCCAGCGCCTCGCCCCAGTCGTCGGGCGGATAGCCGGGGTCGTCCTTGTGCTGCTTGAACTTGTAGAAGAGATAGGCGCTGTAGCTGACGCGCGCGCGCACGGCGCCGCCGAGGATCTCGTAGAGCGGCCGGCCGGCGATCTGGCCCTGCAGGTCGAGGAACGCGACCTCGAATGCGGCGATGGCGCTGGCCAGCGCCTTGTCGCCGGCGGGCGGGAAGTTCTGGCCCGCGAAGGGCGTGCCCGTCACGGCCTCGTAGACGTTCGCCGCGAGACCGTTGAGGTCGAACGGGTCGAGGCCGACGAGACGGGGCGAGGCTTTGGCGAGATTGCCGAGCGTCTCGAGATCGCCATAGCTCTCGCCGAGGCCGATGCGGCCGTCGTCGGTCTCGATCTCGATGATCGAGCGCAGCGCCCATGGTTCGTGGACCCCCACGACATTCAGCAGCGGCGGGTCGCGGAAAGCGATCGGCGTGACGCGGACATCGGCGATCCGGGGCCGGCGACTTGTCGTCGCCGGCGCGCCGGTGGTCGGGCTTGGCATGTGGCGGTTCCCCCTTCGAGCCGGCGGAGAATAGCGGGCCGCCGCCGTCGCGCAAAGTGCTAATATATTAGTGCGTGACAAATTCCGGAAATCGGCTACCGTGCGCGCATGACAAAACAGACCGCGCTGGCGGCTGCGGGAGGACACGCGATGGGCGGGAAGGCGGTGCGCGCGCGCCGTCCGTCCGGGCGCGCGCTCGAGCGCGGACGCCTCGCCGCGATCCAGGTCTTCGACCAGTTGCGCGACATGATCCTTTCGCTTGCCCTGGCACCCGGCACGGTGCTGTCGCGCACCGCGCTCGCGCGCCAGTTCGGCGTGAGCCAGACCCCGGTGCGCGACGCGCTGATGCGTCTGTCGGCCGAGGGGCTGGTCGAGGTCTTCCCGCAGCACGCGACCGTCGTCAGCATGATCGACCTGACGGCCGCACGGCAGGCCCATTTCCTGCGCCGTTCGCTGGAGCTGGAAGTCGTCCGGAAGCTTGCAATCGACCCTAAACCGGAGGTCGTCGCGATGCTGCGCGAGTGCATCGACACCCAGCGCGCCCACGCGAAGAGCGGAAATCTCAAGGGATTTTCGGATGCCGACCGGGCGTTCCACCGCATCATGTACGACGCCGCCGGCGTGCCCGACATGTGGCAGTTGATGCACCAGCATTGCGGCCAGCTCGACCGGCTGCGGCGGCTGAATCTGCCCGACCTGTGCAAGATCGAGACGGTGCTCGCCGACCACCAGGCGATCGCCGACGCCATCGCCGACCGCCAGCCGGAGCTTGCCCAGGCATTCCTGCGCAAGCATCTGTCGGGCACGCTTTCGAACATCGAGGCGCTGTGCGCGCGCTTTCCCAAATACATGCGCGGCTACGCGCCGGGCGACGGAAAGGCCAATTGACACCCTGATATATTAGTGCGTAAATCCAGCCAACGTGAGGCCGTATCCGGACAACCGGGGCGGCTGCATCGAAAATGCCGCAAGCCGGCGAAAAGGGGGGAAGAATGGACGACCGCGAAACTCCGAAATCCGAACGTTCCGACGCGATCGCGCGCCGCACTGTCCTGCAGGGGTTTGCCGGCGCCGCCGCACTTGCGGGCGCACCGTCGATCGCCTTCGCGCAGGGCGCGCCCAAGGAAGCGCCTGAACTGGCCAAGCTCGTCGCCGAAGGCAAGCTCCCGCCGCTCGCCCAGCGCCTGCCGGCCTCGCCGCTGGTCGTCCAGCCGCACGAATCGATCGGCCGCTACGGCGGCACGCTGCGCCGCGGCCTGCGCGGGTCGAGCGACCACAACGGCATCCTGCGCATGGTCGGCAACCAGGGCCTCGTGCGCTGGAACCTTGCGTTCACCGAGGTGCTGCCGGGCGTGGCCGAGCGCTGGGAAGTCAACGCCAACGCGACCGAATTCACGTTCCACCTGCGCGCCGGCATGAAATGGTCGGACGGCAAGCCGTTCACGGCCGACGACGTCGTCTTCGCGATCGAGGATTGCGCGAAGAACACCGATCTCTATCGCTCGGTGCCCTCGCAGTTGGCCATCGCCGGCAAGGCCGCGGTGGCGACCAAGATCAGCGACACGGCGGTGAAGTTCACCTTCGCGGCGCCCTACGCGATGTTCCTCGAGAACCTCGCCACGCCGCTGGGCCAGCACCCGACGCTGTTCCCCAAGCACTATTGCAGCCAGTTCCACCCGAAGTACAACACGGGTCTGGATGCGGCGGTGAAGGCCGCCAACATGTCGGACTGGCCGACGCTGTTCCGCGCCAAGTGCGGCGACATCGAGATCCCCTCGCGCTGGGGCAATGCAGAGAAGCCCACGCTCGATCCGTGGATCATCGCCGAGGCCTACACGGGCGGCGCCACGCGCGTCGTCATGAAGCGCAACCCGTACTTCTGGCAGGTCGACAGCCAGGGTTCGCAGCTTCCCTACATCGACCAGCTGACGATGAACATCTCGCAGGACGTCGAATCGCTGATGCTCGACGCGATCTCGGGCCGCATCGACATGCAGGACCGCCACATCGACGCGCTGCAGAACAAGCCCACGCTGTCGCAGAACATGCAGCGCGGCGGCTACAAACTGGTCGAACTGGTCGCCTCGGGCGCCCAGCAGTGCCAGATCTACCTGAACATGACGCACAAAGACCCGAAGATGCGCGAGATGTTCGCCAACAAGGAGTTCCGCAAGGCGCTCTCGCTGGGCATCGACCGCAAGGAGATCATCGACATCGTGTATCTCGGCCAGTCCGAGCCGTACCAGTCGGGCCCGCGTCCCGGCCACCCCTGGTACAGCGAGAAGCTGTCCCGCCAGTTCACGCAGCACGATCCCAAGGAAGCCGGCGCGATCCTCGACAGGCTCGGCTACAACCGCAAGGGCTCGGACGGTTTCCGCCTGCGGCCCGACGGTCAGAAGGTGTTCTTCGCGATCGACGTCATTCCGACGCTCTATCCCGACGCGGTCGACACGCTCGAACTCGTCAAGCGCCACTGGGCGGCGATCGGCGTGGACATGAAGGTCAACACGATCGAACGCGCGCTCTACTACACGCGCGGCGACAACAACGACCACGATGCCGCGACGTGGCCGGGCCCGGGCGGTCTCGACCCGATGCTCGATCCGCGCGACTACTTCGCGCAGCATCCGCAGGGCTCGCGCTACGCGATTCCCTGGACGCAGTGGTACGTCTCGGGCGGCAAGGAAGGCATCGAGCCGCCGGAGAGCCAGAAGAAGCGCATGAAGCTGTTCGACGACGCCCGCGCCACGGCCGACATCGCCAAGCGCACGGCGATCATGAAGGAGCTGATCGAGCTGACGGCCGAAGCCTTCGAGACGGTCGGCGTGTGCCTCGCGGTCAACACCTTCGGCATCTGCAAGAGCAACCTCAAGAACGTGCCCCTGAAGATGCCGAACGCCTGGAGCTGGCCCAACCCCGGACCGGCGCTGCCGCAGCAGTTCTACTTCTCGTCCTGACGACGGAAGGCGGCGGGCCTCGTGCCCGCCGCCGCCCCGCCTTTCCACCCGACGCCGACGGTTTCCCCGAAAATGCTGCGTTTCATCGTCTCGCGACTGATCTGGATGATTCCTTCCCTGATCGCCGTGAGCTTCCTTGCCTTCGTTCTCATCCAGCTTCCGCCCGGCGACTACGTCACCACCTACATCGCCACGCTCGCGGCCTCGAACGAGATCGTCGACCAGAACACGGCCGCCGACCTGCGCGCGCGCTTCGGTCTCGACCAGCCGATGATCGTCCAGTACTTCAAGTGGATCTCCGGGATCATGCTTGAAGGCAATTTCGGCCTCAGCTTCGAGTGGCAGCAGCCGGTTTCCGAACTGATCTGGGAACGCATGGCGCTCACGCTCGTGCTCACCGTGTCGACGCTGATCGTCACATGGGGCATAGCACTTCCCATCGGCGTCTTCTCGGCCGTGAAGAAATATTCGATCGGCGACTATGTCGCGACCTTCTTCAGCTTCCTCGGTCTCGCGGTTCCCAGCTTCCTGCTCGCCCTCGTGCTGATGTACGTGGCGGCGATCAAGCTCGGGCAGGAGGTCGGCGGGCTCTTCTCCGAGCGCTTCGTCAACGCGCCGTGGAGCATCGACAAGACGCTCGACCTGATCGGGCACCTGTGGGTTCCGGTCATCATTCTCGCGGTGTCCGGCACGGCGAGCCTCATCCGCGTCATGCGCGCCAACATGCTCGACGAGCTCAACAAGCCCTACGTGACGACGGCGCGCGCCAAGGGCCTGTCGGAATTCGCGCTGCTGGTGAAGTATCCGCTGCGCGTGGCGCTCAACCCGTTCATCTCGACGATCGCCTGGCTGCTGCCCAATCTCGTGTCGGGCTCGATCATCGTGGCGATCGTGCTTTCGCTGCCGACCGCCGGCCCGATGCTGCTGCAGTCGCTGATGAGCCAGGACATGTATCTCGCGGGCGCCTTCGTGCTGCTCATCTGCGCGCTGACGCTCGTCGGCTCGCTGGTCAGCGACATCCTGCTGGCGCTCGTCGACCCGCGCATCCGGCTGGAGTAGCCCAATGACCGATATCGCAGTCGGCGTCGACAAAAAGCGCCTTGCCGTCGCTTCGCAGTGGCAGCTCGTCTGGTGGGCGTTCAAACGCCACCAGCTCGCCATGATCGGGCTCGTCATCGTCGTCGTCTTCTATGTCGTCGCCGCCGTGCCCGGCTTCTTCGCCGTCAACGATCCGGCGATGCAGAACGCGCGCGCGGCCTACTATCCGCCGCAGGAACTGCATTTCATCGACACGGACGCCGAAGGCGGCTGGTCGTTCCGTCCCTACATCCATCCCTACCAGCTGCGCCGCGATCCCACGACGCTGGCGGCCCTTTACGTCGTCGACACGGCGCGCAAGGTGCCGATCACGCTGTTCGGCCGCGGCTACAGATATTCGGTGCTCGGACTCTTCGAGACGGACATCCATCTCTTCGCGTCGGGCGATCCGCGCCAGCCGCTGTTCCTGCTGGGGGCGGACCGGCTCGGGCGCTGCGTCTACAGCCGCATCATGCAGGGCGCGCAGATCTCGCTGTCGGTCGGTCTCGTCGGCGTGTTCCTGTCGCTGACGATCGGCGTCGTGCTCGGCGGCATCTCGGGCTACTACGGCGGCAAGCTGGATTTCTCGATCCAGCGCGTGATCGAGTTCATCCTGGCGCTGCCGACGATTCCGATCTGGCTCGCGATGGCGGCGGCGCTGCCGCAGGACTGGCCGGCGACAACCCAGTACTTCATGATCACGCTGATCCTGTCGCTGACCGGCTGGGCGCAGCTTGCGCGCGTCGTGCGCGGACGCTTCCTCAGCCTGCGCACGGAGGAGTTCGTCGTGGCCGCGCGCCTCGACGGCGCCTCGGAAGGGCGCATCATCTTCCGGCACATGCTGCCGAGCTTCATGAGCCACATCATCGCCAGCATCACGCTCGCCATCCCGGCGATGATCCTGGCCGAGACGTCGCTCTCCTTCCTCGGCCTCGGCCTGCAGCCGCCCACGATCTCGTGGGGCGTGCTGCTGCGCGAGGCGCAGAACATCCGTTCCATCGCGACCGCGCCCTGGCTGTTCGCCCCCGGCGTGGCGGTCGTGATCGCCGTCATGGCGCTCAACTTCCTCGGCGACGGCATGCGCGACGCGGCGGACCCGTACAACAAATGAAGCCGGAACCCAAAGCCACGACCAAGAAGGACGGCGACGTCGTTCTCGACGTGCGCGACCTCGTCACCCATTTCGCCACCCGCACCGGCATCGTCAAGGCGGTGGACGGCGTCTCGTTCAAGGTCGCGCGCGGCAAGACGCTGTGCGTGGTGGGCGAGAGCGGCAGCGGCAAGTCCGTCACCGCGCGCTCGATCCTGCAGATCGTCGACGCGCCGGGCCGCATCGTCTCCGGCTCGATGGTGCTCCACCGGCCCGACGGCACGACGGTCGATCTCGCCCGGCTCCATCCGCGCAGCCGCGAGATCCGCGCCGTGCGCGGGGCCGAGATCGCGATGATCTTCCAGGAGCCGATGTCCTCGCTGTCGCCCGTCCACACGGTCGGCGACCAGATCATGGAAGTGCTCCGCCTGCATCTGGGCATGGACAAGCCTGCCGCGCGCGCGCGGACGATCGAACTGCTGGGCCAGGTCGAGATCCCCAGGCCCGAGCGCGCGATCGACCGCTACACGTTCGAGTTCTCCGGCGGCATGCGCCAGCGCGTGATGATCGCGATGGCGCTGGCGTGCAACCCGTCGATGCTGATCGCCGACGAGCCCACGACGGCGCTCGACGTCACGACGCAGGCCGAGATCCTCGACCTCATCAAGCGCCTGCAGACGAAGTTCGGCATGGCCGTGCTGTTCATCACGCACGACATGGGCGTGGTCGCCGAGATCGCCGACGAAGTGCTCGTCATGTACCACGGCAAGGTCATGGAGAGCGGCCCGGTCGAGCAGATCTTCCATTCGCCCAAGGACGAATACACGCGCATGCTGATCGGCTCGGTCCTGCGCCTGGAGCAGAAGGCCGAGATCCGCCTGAAGCGCGCGCCCATCCGCGCCGAGGCCCCGCCGGTGATCGAGGTCAAGGGCCTGCGCATGCATTTCGGCGAGGGCCCGTCGCTGACCAAGGCCGTCGACGACGTCTCGCTCGTCGTGCGCCCGGGCGAGACGCTCGGGATCGTGGGCGAGTCCGGCTCGGGCAAGACGACGATGGGGCGCTGCCTGCTGCGCGTCTACGAGCCCAACGGCGGTTCCATCGACTACCGCCAGGCCGACGGCAGCGTCGTCGACCTCGTGTCGGCCGATCCCGAGACGCTGAAGCGGATGCGCCGCGAGATCCGCATGATCTTCCAGGACCCCGTCGGCTCGCTCAATCCGCGCATGACGGTGGCCCAGATCATCGGCGAGCCGCTGCTCGTAAACGGCCTCGCGAAGGGCGCCGAACTCGACGACCGCGTCGCGGGCCTGATGAAGCAGGTCGGCCTCGAGCCGGCGTGGCGCGAACGCTATCCGCACGCCTTCTCCGGCGGCCAGCGCCAGCGCATCGGCATCGCCCGCGCCATCGCGCTCAAGCCGCGCGTCATCGTGGCCGACGAGGCGACGTCGGCGCTCGACGTGTCGATCCGCTCGCAGATGCTCGACCTGATGATGAACCTGCAGGACGAGCTCGGCCTCTCCTATGTCTTCATCAGCCACGATATCGGCGTCATCCGCTACATGTGCGACCGCGTGTCGGTCATGTATCGCGGCCGCGTCGTCGAGACGGGCAGCACGGACCAGGTCTGCGATGCGCCGACGCACGACTATACGAAGGCGCTGCTGTCGGCCATCCCGCGCCCCGATCCGCGCAACCGCCGCATCCACAACCGATTCCGTTACGCCGGCTAGGACATCCCGAAATGAAGATCGTCGATATCCGCACCTTCCTGATGCAGGTGGATGCGCCCAATCTCCGCAGCTGGGCCTCGGACGGCTCGTTCGGGCACGAAAAGTCGAAGAAGGGCCTGACCGGCACGCGCAACTGGCTGTTCGTGAAGGTCTATACCGACGAAGGCATCGTGGGCATCGGCGAGTGCAGCGGCTGGCCGCGCGTCATCGAGACGGCCGTGCAGGACCTGAAATCGATCCTGATCGGCCAGGACCCGATGGATATCGAGCGCCTCTGGCAGAAGATGATGAGCGCGCTGATGGCGCACGGCATGCTGGGGTCGGTCGGCGGCGGCGCCATGACCGGCATCGACATGGCGCTGTGGGATATCAAGGGCAAGGCGCTGAACACGCCCGTCTGGAACCTGCTGGGCGGCAAGATGCGCGACAGGATCCGCATCTATGCGCACGCCAACACGGTCGAGGTCGCCCTCGATCTCAAGAAGCGCGGCATCACGGCAATCAAGTGCGGCGGCGTTTCCGATCCGGTGCGCAAGGTGGATACGCTGCGTACGGCGATCGGGGCCGAGATGGACCTGATGATCGACCTGCACGGGCCGCCGTGGTTGACGCCTGCGGATGCAGCGCAGGTCGCCCGCGCGCTCGAACCCTACAAGCTGATGTTCGTCGAGGACCCGATCGCGCCGGAGAACCTAGACGGCTACCGGCGCATCCGCGATGCGGCAAACGTCACGCTCGCCGGCGGCGAACGCATGGCGACGATCTACGGGCTTCGCGACCTGATCGAGAAGGATCTGGTCGACGTCGTGCAGCCCGATACGGGCCGTGCCGGCGGCATCACGCAGATGAAGAAGATCGCGGCGATGGCCGAGGCGCACCACATCATGATGGCGCCGCACTCGGGCTCGCTGGGGCCGGTGGCCGAGTACGCGGCCCTGCATGTGCTGGCATCCATCCCCAACGCGCTGATCCTCGAGCGCATCGAGGACGACTGGGCGGGGCGCGCGCAGACCGTCATCCCGCACCCGGTCCAGAAGGACGGCTATCTCGACGTGCCGAACAAGCCGGGCCTTGGCGTCGATATCGACGAGGAATTCGTTGCGCGTTATCCTAGCGAACGCAACGTTTCCAACCCGGGCAAATCGTCCGACACGTCCTATGCCACGGGTACGTTCGACGAGCATGTCTACGTGCAGACGCGCCTCCGGCGCGGGGTCTATTTCGCGAAGGATTGAAGCATGTCGAAGAAACTTTCGGACGCGACGCGCGCCCTCTACATGAAGGTCAGCACGGCCACGCTGTGCACGGCGCTGTTCAAGCGCGGCCTGCGCAACCAGTTCATCCAGGACGTGCGCCCGCTCAACGGCAACCTGCCGAACATGGTGGGCGAGGCCTATACGCTGCGCTACATCCCGGCGCGCGAGGATCTCAACCAGATCACCGTCTTCCAGGACCGCGGGCATCCGCAGCGCAAGGCTGTGGAGGAATGCCCGCCCGGCTGCGTGCTGGTGATGGACAGCCGCAAGGACCCGCGCGCGGCCTCGGCCGGCGGCATCCTCGTCACGCGCCTGATGAAGCGCGGCGTGGCGGGCGTGGTCACCGACGGCGGCTTCCGCGATTCCCCCGAGATCGCCGAGTTGCCGTTCCCGGCCTATCACAACCGGCCGTCGGCGCCGACCAACCTCACGCTCCACCAGGCCATCGAGATCAACGGGCCGATCGGCTGCGGCGACGCGCCCGTGTTCCCCGGCGACATCGTCGTGGGCGACCGCGAAGGCGTGATCGTGATCCCGGCGCACCTTGCCGACGAGATCGCCGCCGAGGCGACCGAGATGACGGCCTTCGAGGATTTCGTCATCGAGAAGGTCAACGAGGGCCGCACGATCCTGGGCCTCTATCCGCCGACGGAAGAGAAGTCGAAGACGGACTTCGCCGAATGGCGCAAGCGCAACGGCCGCTGAGGCGGCCATGAACTCCCTTCCGGTCGTCTGGGGCATCCTCGGTGCTGCCGGCATCGCCATAAGGCGGGTCGTGCCCGGCATGAAGGGCAGCCCGCATCTCGACATGCGCGGCTTCGCTTCGCGCGATATCGCCAAGGCGCGCGCGGCGTCCGATGCCCTCGGCCTCGCCAAGGCCTATGGCAGCTACGAGGAAATGCTGGCCGATCCCGAGATCGAGGCCGTCTACAACCCGCTGCCCAACCACCTGCACGTGCCCTGGACCGTCAAGGCGATGGAAGCGGGCAAGCATGTGCTGTGCGAGAAGCCGATCGCGCTGACGGCGGGCGAGGCGGCCGAGCTCGTCGCCGCGCGCAAGCGCACGGGCCGGCTGGTCGCCGAAGCCTTCATGGTGCGCTTCCATCCGCAGTGGCTGCGCGTGCGCGAGATCGTGCTGAGCGGCGAGATCGGCGAGGTGCGCAGCATCCACACGCAGTTCTGCTACAACAACCCGGACCCCGCGAACATCCGCAACATGGCGGATATCGGCGGCGGCGGGCTCTACGACATCGGCTGCTATGCGGTGCTCACCGCGCGCTATCTCTTCGCGGCCGAACCCGCGCGCGTCGTGTGCCTGATCGACCGCGATCCCGCGATGAAGACCGACCGCATCGCCAGCGGCATCGCCGATTTCGGCGGTGGCCGGCAGCTCGTCTTCGGCGTGTCGACGCAGACGGCACCCGTCCAGCGCGTCGCGATCCTGGGCACGAAGGGGCGGATCGAGATTCCCGTGCCCTTCAATCCGCTGCCGATGACGCAAACGCGGATCATCGTCGACGATGCGCGCGACCTGTTCGGCGGTGGACAGCGCATCGAGACGTTCGCCGCGTGCGACCAGTACATGCTGCAGGGCGAGGCGTTCGCGCGCGCCGTGCGTGGCACCGAGCCGCTCGCCTGGCCGATCGAGGACGCGATCGCCAACATGCGCGTGCTCGACGCGCTCTACCGCTCGGGCGCGACTTCTGCCTGGGAAGCCGTTTAGGCAAAAATTCATTGACTCGGAACGCAATTCCGGTACACTCGGAGATTGCTCGCCGTGCTCTTTGACAAGTGCATCATCTGAATCGGACGGGCCGAAGCGGCGACTGCAATCCGCTTCGGCCCGATCGCATTTTTATTGTGTAAATCCGGGTTTCGGTAACGCAAAACGCGGGTTCAGGTTACAAACCAGCAATTTCAAGGCGCTAAACCCGTTACGGTAACAGGTAGTTGCATATTTCCTTCAACGATTCCGGTCCGTCGGTGCAGCAAGTTGCACCGACGGTAACAGCCCGGCCACCCGTCATACGTACGCGGTGGAACCGTCGGGCTTCTTGGTGACCTTGCGCTCCCAGTGGATGTAGCCGTCCTTCTTGAGGACCTCCTCGTCGATCTCCACGCCCCAGCCCGGACGGTCCGGCCGCAGTTCGAGATAGCCGTCCTTGGGCAGGTAGGGATCGCGCACATAGGGCGCGCCTTCCGACTTGGCCTTCTGGTCGTCGTAGTTGACGCCGTGCGGCAGCCGGTATTCGAGGATCCGGAAGTTGGGCTGCGCCGCGCTGAAATGCACGTTCACCGCCGTGGCGAGCGGGCCCATCGGGTTGTGCGGCGCCACCGTCACGTAATGGGCTTCGGCGATCGCGGCGATCTTGCGCATCTCCAGCAGGCCGCCGACCACGCAGATGTCGGGCTGGATGATGTCGGCCCCGCGCACGGTCAGCAGGCGCAGGAACTCGAACCGGCTGTAGAGGGATTCGCCCGTCGCCAGCGTGCATTTGAGTTCGCGCCGCACGTCGCCCCACACTTCCACGTTCTCCGGGCGCAGCGGCTCCTCGAAGAACAGCGGGTCGTAGGGGGCGAGCGCGTTGCCGAGCTGGATCGCCTGCTTGGGCTCGAAGATCTTGGCGTGCGCGTCGAAGGCGATCTCGTAGTCGTTGCGCACCGTCTCGCGCACCTTGCGGAAATACTCCGCGCTCGTGCGCACCACTTCGCCCCAGCGCTGGGTGTGGATGTCGCCGCGGAACGGGCTGAGCTTGAAGGCCGTGATGCCCCAGCCCTTGTTGAGCGCATCGAGCTGCTCGCGTGCGATCTCCGGATCGGGCGCGGTGTAGACGCCGGCATAGACTCGGATCTTGTCGCGCGCGTTGCCGCCCAGCAGCATGTAGACCGGCACGCCCAGCGCCTTGGCCGAGATGTCCCACAGGCAATGGTCGATGGCCGAGATCGCGGCGAGGTGAAGTGCCCCGGGCGGGAAGCGGGTCTGCTGGAGCAGATAGAGCATCAGGTATTCGATGCGGCGCGGATCCTGCCCGCCCAGGAACGTGGCGAGATATTCGAGCAGCGGCAGCAGCGCCCTGTCGGGGCCGTGGTTGTAGCATTCGCCCCAGCCGGTGATGCCTTCGTCCGTGTCGATCGCGACGATGACGCGCGGACGGTCCTTGTCGCGCGTCATGAACGCGCGCAGTTTCGTGATCTTCATGGTGCCTATGTTCCTCCCGACGGAAACGGAGCGTCGGCTATTTCTCGTGGAATGCCGAATCCAGCGCCTTGTAGACAGGATTTAGAAGATAGCGCAGGACCGTGCGTTCGTCCGTCCTGATATCGGCCAGTACGGTCATGCCGGGCAGGACGAGATTGCGCTTGGGATCGTCGCCGACATGGTCCTTTTCCAGCGCCACGACGGCCTTGTAATAGGGCCGCCCCTGCGGATCGACCAGCGTGGAGGCCGACAGGTAGGTGAGCTTGCCCGGCACGCTGCCGAAGCGCGCATAGTCGTAGGTGGAGACCTTCACCGCCACGCTCTGGCCGATGCGGACCTGTCCGATGTCGGACGGCTGCAGGCGCGCCTCGACCTGAAGCTCGCGGCCGATCGGCACGATGTCGAGCAGCACGCCGCCCGGCGGCACGACGCCGCCTTCGGTGCGCACGCGCATCTCCTTCACCACGCCGCGCACCGGCGCCGTCACCTGCGTGCGGGCGACCCGGTCGTCGAGGCGCACGCGCGCCTCCTCGACCTGGCGCAGTTCCGAAGTGACCGTGCCGAGCTCGCGCATCGCGTCGGCGGAAAGGCGGGTGTCGAGTTCGACCAGCCGCTGCTCGGCTTCGCCGATCGCCTCGCGCGCGCGGCCGATATTGACCAGCACCGTCGAAAGCTCGCCCTGCACGCGGTTCATCTCGCGCTGCACGTCGAGCAGCGTGATGCGCGAGTTGAGGCCCTGGTCGGTCAGCTTCTGGCGCATGTCGAGCGCTTCGCTGGTGATCCGGATCTGGCGCTGGAGCGTCTGCTGCTGGCCGAGAAGGGCTTCGAGGTCGGCGCGACGCCCGGCGAGTTGGCGGTCGAGCACGGCGCGCTGGCTCGTGCGCGCGCGCTCCTGCGTGCGCAGGATCGCGGCCTGGTCGGCCGACAGGCCCGCTTCGCCGCTTTCCGCGAGGACCGCCGCGCGACCGTCGGCAAAGGCGCGCAGGCGCTCGGCCTGCAGGCGCAGGCTTGCCTCGCGCGAGGCGATCTGGTCGCGCTCGGCGAGCGCGGCCGTCGGATCGATCTCGAGGAGCACCTGCCTGGCCTCGACGATGTCGCCTTCGCGCACATGGATGCGCGCGACGATGCCGCCTTCGAGATGCTGGATGCTCTGCACGCTGCCCGCCGGCACGATCTCGCCGGGGCCCTGCGCCACCTGCGGCACCGTCGTTGCGGCGGCCCACGCAAGGGCAAGTCCGATCGCGAGCGCCGCAAGCCACACGGCCGCGCGCATCAGCCACGGCGCGCCGCCTTCCTCGAGATGGATGGCAAGCGTCAGGTAGCGGATGCGGGACGGATCGGCCGCGAGGGCCGGGGTCTTCGCGTTCATCGTATTGCTCCGAGTAGGGATGTCGCGGCGCTGTCGCCGGCCGCGCGCATCTGGACGATGCGCCCGGCGTCGAATGTCGCCACGCGGTCGCAGATCGCGAGGTGGCTGGGCCGATGGGTGACTAGGACGATCGTCTGCTTGCCCTTGCGCCGGCGCAGCGTCTCGATGAGGGCGGCGTCGCCGCGCTCGTCGAGCCACTGGCCCGGCTCGTCGAGCAGCAGGACCGAGGAAGGGCGCAGATAGACGCGCGCGAGCGCGAGCCGCTGCAGCAGCCCGGCCGGGAAGCCGCGCGCGCCGTTGTCGCCGAGCTGCGTGTCGAGCCCGTGCTTGAGCGCCAGCACGTCGTCGAGCACGCCTGCGTCCGCGAGGGCCGAATGCAGGTCCTGCGTGCTCGCGGTTGCCGCGGCCAGCCGCAGGTTCTGCGCGATCGTGCCGTAGAAGAGGTGGCGGTTCTGCGGCGAATAGGTCGCCGCGAGCCGCAGTTCGGCCGGCGTCATCTGGCGGATGTCGAGCCCATCGAGCATCACGGTGCCCGCCTGCGGCGCATAGAGGCCCGCCATCACCTTCAGCGCCGTCGATTTGCCCGCACCCGAATGGCCGGCGAGCCCGACCATCTCGCCCGCCTTGATCGCGAGATCGACGCCCAGCAGGGCGGGTTCGGCCTCGGCTTTGTAACGCAGCGACACGCGGTTGAGCGTGACCTGGCCGCGGAACACGCGCTGGACGACGGCGGGCGCGGCACGGTCCGTCAGCTCGGGCTTGAGGCGCAGCAGCTGGTCGATCTGCGCGAGGCCCTGGCGGATCTGCGTCAGGCGCGAGAGCGTGGCGATGCCGAGCTGCAGCGGGGCAAGGACCCGCCAGGTCAGCGCCATCACGCCGACGAGCGCGCCCACCGTCATCTCGGCATCGATGATGCGTGCGGCCCCCCACACCAGCACGAGGGCGCCGGCCAGCATCGTCAGCCCCTGCGCCAGCGTCTGGAGGACGGCGCCGATCTCCTGCGACTTGCGCCCTTCGCCCACGCTTGCGGCGGACGCCGCGCGGAAGCGTTCGAGCCACTTGTCGGCGCCGCCGATCTGCTTGATCGCGCGCAGGTTCGACACGATCTCGACCGAAAGCGCGTGGCGCTGGGCGCGGGCCCGGCTCGCGCGCTGGGTGCCGGCCTGCTGGAGATGCGAGCCGACATAGCCCAGCAGCAGCAGGACGCCGCCGAGCAGGAAGGGTACCGCGACCAGCGGCCCGCCGAGCCATGCGATGACGAGCAGGAACACGAACAGGAACGGCAGGTCGAGCGCCACGCCCGCGAGCGGGCCGGTGAAGAATTCCCGCACCGTCTCGAACTCCTTCAGGCGCGCGAGCTGCGTGCCGACGGGCGCGGATTCCAGGAACCCGACCGGCAGGCGCAGCAGGTGGCGCAGGACGGCGACCGCGACGAGCCGTTCGACCCGCGCGCCGACATAGGCGAGAAGCCGGCCGCGCACGCCACGCATAAGGAAGTCGATGAAGAAGACGACGCCCACGCCGGCGATCAGGTTCACCAGCAGGTCCGGCGAGCGGTTGCCGATCACCTTGTCGAAGACCGTCATCGAAAAGAGCGGGAAGGCGAGCGCCAGCACGTCGTTGAACAGCGTGACGATCGCGAGCTGCCCGGCGATCGGCCGAAAGCGCTGGAAGAGGCGGGCGACGAACGAGGTCTGGGCGGCGACGTCCTCGCGCGCGGCCTCGATCGCCTCGACGAGATAGACCTTGCCCGTCACGCTCGCGTCGATCGCGTCGCGCTCGGCATTCGCCGCGCCGTCGAACACGCGCAGCTTGGCGCCGTCGCGCGACAGGATCACGCTGGGCCGTCCGTCGGAGTCCACGACGAGGCAGGGCAGGAGACGCCCGTCGATCCGGGCGGGGCGCATGTCGTAGGGCTTCGTCGCGTAGGAGAGTTCGGCGAGCACGTTGCGCAGCCCGTCGAGATCGAGATACGTCGTGAAATGCGGCAGCGCCTCGACCAGCACGCGCGGGTCGCCGCGCCAGCCGAGCGCCGTCAGCAGCGGCATCAGGCACGCGGCGTAGGGCGAGGCCGCCTGGAACGCTTCGAGATGGCCCTGCCGCAGTTCGTCGGCGAGCGCCACGGTGCGCACCACCCCGATGCCGGGGCGGCCGCGCGCGGGACCGGGCAGGGACGGGGGCATGTCGCTCATCGGCGGTCCGCCGGACGTTCGCGGAACTGGCCGTCGTGCAGTTCGTACACGCGGTCGGCGAGGCGGAGCACCGACGGCTGGTAGCTGACCAGCACGAGCGTGCTGCGTCCCTTCATTTCGCGCAGGAGATCGAGCAGGCGGTCGTTGGAGTCGTGGTCGAGTCCGTTGTTGCCCTCGTCGAACAGCACGATGCGCGGATCGTCGGCCAGTGCCCGCACGATCGCGATGCGCTGGCGCACGCCGCCGGGCAGCGTCTCGTTGTCGCCGACTTCGGTCTCGTAGCCCTGCGGCTGCGCCGCGACATAGCGGTCGAGGCCGAGGCGCTCGGAAAGATCGAGGGCGGCGTCGACGACCGGGCCGCGCCGGAACATCGTCAGATTGTCGATCAGCGTGCCGTGGAACACCGTGCCCTGGCGCGGCAGCATGCCGATCTCGGACGGGCCGGGCCGCGGATGGTTCGGCCCCAGCGTCACGCCGTCATAGAGGATGGATCCCTTCTTCGGCCGCACGAGGCCCGCGAGCATCGAGAGGACCGTCGACCGGCCGCCGCCGTTGTTCGCGACGATCGCGACGGTTTCGCCGGCCTCGATCTTCAGGTTGGCGCCCTTCAGGATGTCGCTGTCGCCCGCGTAGCCGAAATGGACGTCGCGCAGCTCGATGCTGCCGCGGTCGACGCGCGGGCCGCCCGTCTTGCCGCGGCCCGGTTCGAAGGGAAGGTCGGCGAGCGCCCGCAGGCGCTCGCGCGCGACGCGGATGCCCTGGAAGTTCGTCCAGATACCCATCGCGCGCATCAGCGGCTGCAGCGTGCGGCCGGCGAGCAGCGAGCAGCAGGCGAGCTGGCCGACCGTCATCTCGCCCGCGAGCACGAGCGTGGCGCCGTAGCCGAGCACGGCGACGACCGCAAGATTCGAAAACAGGCCGCCCAGCGTCTGCGAGAGGTTCGAGAGATTGGTCACGCGGTGCGCGTTCGCGGCGGCCGAGTCCATCAGCCGCTCGTAGCGGCGCATCATCTGGCGCTCCATCGTCAGCGCCTTCACGGTCGTGATGCCGGTCAGCACCTCGATCATGAAGCTGGTGCGCCGGTCGTCGGACTGGGCGCGCGCGCCGATGGCCCCGCGCAGCGCCCCGCCCACCGCGACGGCGGCGAGCGCGAACGCGGCGAAGACCGCGACCGTTACCCAGACGAGCGGGCCGCCGACGACCCAGATGAGTCCGGCGTAGACGAGGGCGAAAGGCAGGTCGACGAAGATCGTCGCACCCTGGTTGGCGTAGAACTCGCGCAGGCGGTCGACCGCGCTCAACCGCTCGAGATGCGTGCCGGGTGCGTCGCGCTGGATGGCCGTGAAGTCGCCGTCGAGCAGGCGCTGGATCGCGGCGCATCCGGCCGCGTGCTCGTAGCGTGCACCCGCCCATCCGGCGAGCGCGTTGCGCGTCGCGCGCATGATCCCCTCGCCCACGAGCACGGCCGCGAGGAGCAGGACGAGAAGGGTAAGGGTGTCCGTCGCCGCGTTCGGGATGACGCGGTCATAGACCTGCAGCGTGAAGACCGGCAGGGCCGTCCCCAGGACATTGAGCGCCAGTGACGCCAGAAGAAGCGTCGGGTCGAGTGCGATCCGCAGTCCCGCACCGACGGGTATCCGATCGAATTTGGCCATCGTCAGCTTGCCGTCTCGCCTGTTTTTGCCCGTTGGCCGAATTCGACTATCGAGGCCCCGCAAGATAGTCGAAGATAAGAAATCGCGATGCGGAGTATAGCCCAAAAAATTCACTGTGGACTCAAATCTAAAAAAAATGCATAATTTTAGGTATCTAATTAAGTGCCTGAAATAAAAGCCATTTGCAGAATGCGAACGATGTCATGGCAGACGGTACTCGCGACGTTCAAGCCGACGAACTGACTGCGCTTCCCAAGGATGCGAAGCCGGCTCCGCCTGCCGGCGAAGTGGGCCTCAGCCAGCAGCCGTCCCAGGCCCCGAGCGGTGCCCAGGACGCGGCAAACGCCATGGGTGCCGTCCATTACGGCACGCTCATGGGCGACGAGCGCAGCTTCCAGCCCCAGATCCCCGCGGCCGATCAGGCGATCGAGATCGCCGGCGGCCCGAAGATCGAAGGCGGCAGGGGCCGCGATGGCGTCGAGGCTGCCGCGGAAGTCCAGGTCGCGGCCGCTGGCCAGGAATCTTCGGTTGGCAGTCTTGGGGGCGAGCGCGCGAGCGAGGCGAACCAGGCGGCGGCCGGCAATTTCGCCGCGCGCGGTGCCGAGGCCGGCAATCCCAATTCTGCAAACGCGGCCGGAGCAGCCAACGCGACAGCGGAAGGCGGCACGTCGGCAGCGACGCCCGTCGCCGCCAATGCCGAAGCAGGCACCGATGTGCCGCACAGTCTTTCGGTTCCCGGTGTGGTCGCCGGCCCTGCCGCCCGGGGTGGCATCGCGACTGCCGACGGGCCGCCGCCGGCGGTCGGCCCCAATCAGGCGGCCCTTGCGACGAGCGCGACGACTGCATCGCCGACACTTGGCGGCCGCGCCGAGGCGGCCGCTCCGCCGGCGCCAGCGCCGCTTGCGCCGCCCGTTGTTGAAACGATTGCGCCTCCGGCTGCTGTCGCCGAAACGCAGCAGAATGTCGCACCGGTCGTTGTCGCGCCGGCCTTCCGTGACGATGTTGCCGAAACGCCGACTCTGTCCGTGTCGGCAGCGAACGGAAGCGAAGACACGGCCGTCGCGCTCAATATCCAGGCTGCTCTCGTCGATATCGACGGTTCGGAGACGTTGTCGGTCGAAATCTCGGGCGTTCCTGCGGGCGGTACGCTCACGGCAGGCATCGACAACGGGAACGGGACTTGGACGTTGACGACGTCCGATCTTCAGGGGCTCTCCTATATTCCGCCTGCGAATGCATCCGGCACGGTGACGCTGGGCGTCACGGCGACGGCGACCGAGTTGAATGGCGCGATCAGTGTCCAATCGGCGGATCTTACGGTCAATGTTGTCGCATCGGCCGACGCGCCGACCTTGTCGGTGTCCGCTGCCCAAGGCACCGAGGACACGGCCGTCGCGCTGAACATCCAGTCCGCGCTGGGCGATACGGATGGCTCCGAGACTCTGTCCATCGTGGTGTCCGGCGTTCCCAGCGGTGGCGCGCTGACCGCAGGCACGGACAACGGCAACGGGACCTGGACTCTCACCTCGTCGCAGCTCACGGGCCTCTCGTACGTACCGCCGGCCAACGCGTCGGGCACGGTGACGCTGGGCGTCACGGCGACGGCGACGGAAGCCAACGGCTCGACCAGCGTGCACACCGCCAGTCTCGCGGTGGACGTTGCGGCGGTAGCCGACGCGCCGACGCTATCCGTATCAGCCGCTCAAGGGACGGAAGACACGGCCGTCGCACTCAACATCCAGTCCGCGCTCGGCGACACCGATGGCTCCGAGACTCTGTCCATCGTGGTGTCCGGTGTTCCTGTCGGCGGCGCGCTGACCGCAGGTACAGACAACGGCAACGGGACTTGGACGCTCAATTCCTCGCAACTCACGGGCCTCTCCTACGTTCCGCCGGCGAATGCATCCGGCACGGTGACGCTGGGCGTCACGGCGACGGCAACCGAGGCGAACGGTTCGACGAGCGTGCACAGCGCGAATCTTGCGGTGGACGTTGCGGCCGTAGCCGATGCGCCGGCCTCTCTTGCCGTTTCGGTCCGCAGCGCGAATGGCAATGACTCGGTCTTCATCAACGGTGAAACCGGCCAGGTCTCGGTCGCCGCGCAGTTCGGCGACAACGACGGCTCGGAAACGCATGCCGCGACGCTTGCCGTGCCGGATGGAATCATCGTCACCGACGCGGCCGGCGGCACGTGGACGCCGGGCAGCGACGGTACCGGAGGCCAGATCGTCTTCGACAGCGCCATCGGCGCCGACGGCAAGCTCGATGTCACGATCGGCGTACGTGCGACGGACACGATCGATCTCGGCTCGACCGGGCAGTTCGCGCTGAGCGCGACGACCGCCGAACTCGGCGGTCCGACCGCTGCCGGCGCCGCTTCGGCGGCAATGACGCTTTCGACGCAGGCGCTCGACGTCGCGGGAACCTCCGGCAACGACAGCTTCACGGCGAGCGGTCTTCGCGAATCCTTCCAGGGCGGTGCCGGCACCGATACGGTCGACTATTCGGCCGACACGGCCGGCGTGAATGTCGATCTGGCAGCGGGTACGGCTTCGGGTGGCCTGGCGAACGGCGATGTTCTTTCGAGCATCGAGAACCTGACGGGCGGCAGTGGTGCCGATGCCCTGACGGGTAATTCCGGCGCCAATGCGCTTTCCGGGGGTGCCGGCGACGACACGCTGACGGGTGGCGCCGGCGCCGACACGCTGACGGGTGGCGCAGGCAGCGATACCGCGAACTATTCGACTTCCGCAGCGGCAGTGACCGTCAACCTCGCGACGGGAGTCAACACGGGCGGCGACGCCGCGAGCGACGTCCTCTCGGGTATCGAGAACCTCACGGGCTCGGCGCTGGGCGACACGCTGACGGGCGATGCGAACGCGAATCTGCTCGATGGCGGCACGGGCAACGACAAGCTCGACGGTGGTTCTGGCGACGACACGCTGGTGGGCGGCGCGGGCGCGGACACGCTGACGGGCGGTGCGGGTACGGATACGGCGAGCTATTCGACGTCGTCTGCGGCGGTGTCGGTGAACCTTGCGACGGGCACGGGGACGGGCGGCGACGCGCAGGGCGACGTTCTGGCGACGATCGAGAACGTGACGGGCTCGGGCTTCGCGGACACGCTGACGGGTTCGACGGCGGCGAACGTGCTGGATGGCGGTGCTGGCGACGACACGCTGGTGGGTGGTGCCGGCGCGGACACGCTGATCGGCGGTGCGGGTACGGATACGGCGAGCTATGCGGCATCGACGGCTTCGGTGACGGTGGATCTGGGCGCCGGCGCCGGCACGCAGGGCGATGCGGCGGGCGACGTGCTGTCGGGGATCGAGAACCTGCTGGGAGGCACGGTCGCCGATACGCTGACGGGCGATGCGGGCGCGAACCGGATCGACGGCGGTGCGGGCAACGACACGCTGGTGGGCGGTGCGGGTGCGGACACGCTGGTGGGTGGCACGGGCACGGATACGGCGAGCTATGCGGCCTCGTCGGGGGCGGTGAACGTCAGCCTCGCGACGGGTCTTGGCAGCGGCGGCGACGCCGAGGGCGACACGCTGGCGACGATCGAGAACGTGACGGGCTCGGACTATGCCGACACGCTGACGGGCGATGCGGCCGCCAACTCGCTGGTGGGCGGTGCGGGCGACGACACGCTGGTGGGCGGCGCCGGTGCGGACACGCTGGCAGGCGGCGCAGGGATCGACACGGCGAGCTATGCGGCATCGGCTGCGGCGGTGACGGTGAACCTTGCGACGGGTGCCGGGACCGGCGGCGATGCGGCGAGCGACGTGCTGACGGGCATCGAGAACGTCGTGGGTTCGGGCCTTGGCGACACGCTGACGGGCGACGCGAACGCGAACGTGCTGGACGGCGGTGCGGGCAACGACACGCTGCAGGGCGGTGCCGGTGCGGACACGCTGACGGGCGGTGCGGGCAACGACACGGCGAGCTACGCGGCATCGACGGCTTCGGTGACGGTGGATCTGGGCACGGGCCTGGGCACGCAGGGCGATGCGGCGGGCGACGTGCTGTCGGGGATCGAGACCCTGATCGGCGGCTCGGGCGCGGACACGCTGACGGGCGATGCGAACGCCAACGCGATCGACGGCGGTACGGGCGACGACACGCTGCAGGGCGGTGCCGGTGCGGATACGCTGACGGGCGGCACGGGCCTCGATACGGCGAGCTACACGGCGTCGTCGGCCGGCGTGACCGTGAACCTGACGACGGGCACGGGGACGGGCGGCGACGCGCAGGGCGACGTTCTGGCGACGATCGAGAACGTGACGGGTTCGGACTATGCGGACACGCTGACGGGTTCGACGGCGGCGAACGTGCTGACGGGCGGCGCTGGCGACGACACGCTGATCGGCGGAGCGGGCGCGGACACGCTGGTCGGCGGTGCCGGCAGCGACACGGCGAGCTACGCGACGTCGACGGCGGCGGTGACGGCGAGCCTTGCGACGGGGACGGGTACGCAGGGCGACGCGGCGGGCGACGTGCTGTCGGGGATCGAGAACCTGACGGGCGGCAGTTCGACGGACACGCTGACGGGCGACGCGGGCGCCAACGTGATCGACGGCGGTGCGGGCAACGACACGCTGCAAGGCGGTGCCGGTGCGGACACCCTGATCGGCGGCGCGGGCACGGACACGGCGAGCTATGCCGCATCGGTCGATGCGGTGACGGTCGATCTTGCGGCCGGTACGGGCACCGGCGGCGATGCCGAAGGCGACACGCTCTCGGGCATCGAGAACGTTCTTGGGTCGGCGAACGCCGACACGATCACGGGTGATGCGGGCGCCAATTCGCTCGACGGTGGTTCTGGCGACGACACGCTGGTGGGCGGCGCGGGCGCGGACACGCTGACGGGCGGTGCGGGTACGGATACGGCGAGCTATTCGACGTCGTCTGCGGCGGTGTCGGTGAACCTTGCGACGGGCACGGGGACGGGCGGCGACGCGCAGGGCGACGTTCTGGCGACGATCGAGAACGTGACGGGCTCGGGCTTCGCGGACACGCTGACGGGTTCGACGGCGGCGAACGTGCTGGATGGCGGTGCTGGCGACGACACGCTGGTGGGTGGTGCCGGCGCGGACACGCTGATCGGCGGTGCGGGTACGGATACGGCGAGCTATGCGGCATCGACGGCTTCGGTGACGGTGGATCTGGGCGCCGGCGCCGGCACGCAGGGCGATGCGGCGGGCGACGTGCTGTCGGGGATCGAGAACCTGCTGGGAGGCACGGTCGCCGATACGCTGACGGGCGATGCGGGCGCGAACCGGATCGACGGCGGTGCGGGCAACGACACGCTGGTGGGCGGTGCGGGTGCGGACACGCTGGTGGGTGGCACGGGCACGGATACGGCGAGCTATGCGGCCTCGTCGGGGGCGGTGAACGTCAGCCTCGCGACGGGTCTTGGCAGCGGCGGCGACGCCGAGGGCGACACGCTGGCGACGATCGAGAACGTGACGGGCTCGGACTATGCCGACACGCTGACGGGCGATGCGGCCGCCAACTCGCTGGTGGGCGGTGCGGGCGACGACACGCTGGTGGGCGGCGCCGGTGCGGACACGCTGGCAGGCGGCGCAGGGATCGACACGGCGAGCTATGCGGCATCGGCTGCGGCGGTGACGGTGAACCTTGCGACGGGTGCCGGGACCGGCGGCGATGCGGCGAGCGACGTGCTGACGGGCATCGAGAACGTCGTGGGTTCGGGCCTTGGCGACACGCTGACGGGCGACGCGAACGCGAACGTGCTGGACGGCGGTGCGGGCAACGACACGCTGCAGGGCGGTGCCGGTGCGGACACGCTGACGGGCGGTGCGGGCAACGACACGGCGAGCTACGCGGCATCGACGGCTTCGGTGACGGTGGATCTGGGCACGGGCCTGGGCACGCAGGGCGATGCGGCGGGCGACGTGCTGTCGGGGATCGAGACCCTGATCGGCGGCTCGGGCGCGGACACGCTGACGGGCGATGCGAACGCCAACGCGATCGACGGCGGTACGGGCGACGACACGCTGCAGGGCGGTGCCGGTGCGGATACGCTGACGGGCGGCACGGGCCTCGATACGGCGAGCTACACGGCGTCGTCGGCCGGCGTGACCGTGAACCTGACGACGGGCACGGGGACGGGCGGCGACGCGCAGGGCGACGTTCTGGCGACGATCGAGAACGTGACGGGTTCGGACTATGCGGACACGCTGACGGGTTCGACGGCGGCGAACGTGCTGACGGGCGGCGCTGGCGACGACACGCTGATCGGCGGAGCGGGCGCGGACACGCTGGTCGGCGGTGCCGGCAGCGACACGGCGAGCTACGCGACGTCGACGGCGGCGGTGACGGCGAGCCTTGCGACGGGGACGGGTACGCAGGGCGACGCGGCGGGCGACGTGCTGTCGGGGATCGAGAACCTGACGGGCGGCAGTTCGACGGACACGCTGACGGGCGACGCGGGCGCCAACGTGATCGACGGCGGTGCGGGCAACGACACGCTGCAAGGCGGTGCCGGTGCGGACACCCTGATCGGCGGCGCGGGCACGGACACGGCGAGCTATGCCGCATCGGTCGATGCGGTGACGGTCGATCTTGCGGCCGGTACGGGCACCGGCGGCGATGCCGAAGGCGACACGCTCTCGGGCATCGAAAGCCTGATCGGCGGCGCAGGCAACGACACGCTGATCGGCGACGCGAACGCGAACCGCCTCGACGGCGGTGCCGGCAACGACACGTTGACCGGCGGCGCGGGTGCCGATGCGCTGGTGGGCGGTGCGGGCATCGACACGGCGAGCTACGCGGACTCTTCTGCGGCCGTCACGGTCAGCCTCGCTGCCGGAACGGGCGTCGGCGGCGACGCGCAGGGCGATACGCTGGCGACGATCGAGAACGTCATCGGTTCGACCTTTGCCGATACGCTGACGGGCGACACGAACGCCAACATTCTGGACGGCGGTGCGGGCAACGACACGCTGGTGGGTGGTGCCGGCGCGGACACGCTGATCGGCGGCGCGGGCACGGATACGGCGAGCTATGCGGCGTCGACGGCGGCCATCGCGGTCGATCTCTCGCTCGGTACGGGCACGCTGGGCGACGCGGCGGGCGACGTGCTGTCGGGGATCGAGAATCTCGTCGGCGGCACGAAGGCGGACTCGCTGACGGGCAACGGCGACGCCAATTTCATCAGCGGCGGCGCAGGCAACGACACGCTGATGGGCGGTGCGGGCGACGACACGCTGCTCGGCGGTGCGGGTGCCGACAGCCTCGTCGGCGGGATCGGAATCGATACGGCGAGCTATTCGACTTCGGGATCGGCCGTCACCGTCAACCTGACGACCGGCACGGGTAGCGGCGGCGATGCCGCGAGCGACACGCTGTCGGGCATCGAGAACATCATCGGCAGCACCAAGAACGACACGCTGACGGGCGACGCGAACGCGAACGTGCTGGACGGCGGCGCGGGCAACGACACGCTGAGCGGCGGATTGGGCGACGATACGCTGCTGGGCGGCGCCGGGTCGGACTCGCTCGTCGGCGGCGCTGGGTCGGATACCGCCGATTACAGCACCTCGTCGGCCGGCGTGACCGTCAATCTCGCGACCGGAGCGGCCAGCGGCGGCGATGCGGCTGGCGACACGTTCTCGTCGATCGAGAACGTCACGGGTTCCGCCAACGCCGACACGCTGACGGGCGATGCGAACGCCAACACGCTCATGGGCGCCGCCGGCGACGACACGCTGTCGGGCGGCGCCGGCAACGACCTGATCGTCGGCGGCGACGGATCGGACCTCGCCTATTTCGGCGCGGGCTGGGGCAGCGACACGTTCCAGGGCGGCACCGGCGGCGGCTGGACCGACACGATCTTCATCAACGGCGTGACCGGCGGGCCGGGAACCGGCGGCTGGACGGTGACGCTCGACGACGGCACCGTGCTGGCCGACGCTTCCGCGCACGGCTCGATCACGCTTGCGCCTGACTCGGCCGGCAAGGTCGTGATGTCGGACGGCAGCGAGATGACCTTCGAGGGCGTCGAAAAATTCCAGTGGTAGCGCCGTTTCCGCGTTGCCGGATTGCGGCTATTCTCCGCCCCACGGATTCGCCTGAAAAAACCGGACGGGGAGCGGACGCGCGATGAATATCTGCATGGTCGGTTACGGCATGATGGGCGTGTGGCATTCCGAGGCGCTGCTTGCCGCCGGCGCCACGCTGCACACCGTCGTCGGGCGGCGGGCGGAAGCGGCGGAGGAATTCGCCAAGCGCTTCGGCTATCGCAAATGGACGCTCTCGCTCGACGAGGCGCTGGCCGATCCGGCGATCGACATCGTCATCCTCGGCAGCCCGAGCGAGCAGCACGAGGCGCAGGCGATCAAATGCCTGAATGCCGGCAAGCACACGCTGATCGAGATCCCGATCGCGCTCAGCCTGGCGGGTGCCGAGCGCGTGGTCGCGGCCGGCAAGCGCAGCGGCAAGGTGTTCGGCGTGTGCCATCCGATGCGCTTCCGCAAGGAACGCGAAGCGCTGCGCGCGCGCATCGCGAAGGGCGAGGAGAAGATCCGCCACATCGCGGGGCGCTTCTTCATCAAGCGCCTCGTGAATGTCGGCGCCACCGGTTACAAGCGCAGCTGGATCGACAACATCCTGTGGCACCATTTCTGCCACTTCGTCGATCTCGGCATGTACATGTTCGACGGCGCCCCCATCCGGCGCATCCAGAGCCATATGGGCGCGCTGCATCCCGCGACCGGCATCCCGATGGAATGCACGGTCATGGTCGAGACCGAAGCCGACCAGACGCTGCTCGTCCACGGCTCGTACCACGCGACGTACCGCTTCTACGACAAGCTGTTCGTCACCGACAAGGATACCTATTTCTACGACATCCTCGGCGGCACGCTGAAGACCGAAGCGGGCATCGTCGAGATCGAAGCCGAGCAGAAGAACTGCGCGCGTGTCATCGACGATTTCCTCGCCGCCGTGCGCGAGAACCGTCCGCCGCTCGCGTCCGGTCCGGGCGTGCTGCCGGCGATGCGCGTGCTGCAGGCGGTGCAGGACGAATGGGACAAGCGCTACGGCGCGCAGTCGATCCCCGGCCGCCCGCTCGACTAGGCCTTGAAGCCGTACATGCTCGTGCGCGGATCGATGGGGACGAGCAGGCGGAAGTGCTTGCCGTCGTTCGAGCCGTCGGCGTTCTTCTCGGGCAGCATCAGGCCGTTGCCGGCAGTGCCGCCGCGGAAGTACGAGGCGACCTGATCGGGCGTGGCGCCCAGGCCCGCGACATAGCTCTCGGCCGTGATCGAGATCGACGTCTTCTGATAGTTCATCGAGAAGCTGCCGTCGGCGCCGGCGCTGAAGCTCATCTTCTCGATCTCGAGCGAGAACGTGTATTTCTGCCCGGCGACGAAGCTCTGCGGGACGCGGATCGCATCGGGCCCCTGCGTGGAGACGTCGCGCAGGATGCGCTGCTGGAGATCCTTGGCCATGTGCGCGAGATACTTCGGGTCCGCACCGAAATCGTTGAGCATCTTGATCGTGCGGGCCGAGGCTTCGTTCGCGGCCTGGCGCAGCTGGCGGCCGTAGATCTGCGCCTTGAACTGGCCCTGCTCCATCGTCTCGATGGCATTGCGCATCTTTTCGAGCGCGGGGTCGCTGGCGGTTTTCGCCGCGATCTGGACATTGGCGGTCTGGCCGGACGAGCCGGAAATAGAGCTAACCATCGCGGTTCTCCGCAGCTGGATGACGTGGCGTTTCTGGCCACACAGGATTTAGCTAAAATGCAATCTATCACAGGCCGGCGATAAACACAAGGTCCCTATCCCCACAGGGCGGCCGGGCCGGGGGCGACGCTGCTGCCGTCGTAGGCAAGGCCCGGCACGCGGTCGCGCTCGAGCAGCAGCGGCCCGTCGATGTCGGCCCATGCGGTCCCCTGCGCCAGCAGATGGGCGGGCGCCATCGACAGCGACGTGCCGACCATGCAGCCGACCATGATCCTGAAGCCGGCGACCATCGAGGCGTTGCGCAGCGCCAGCGCCTCGGTGAGGCCGCCGGTCTTGTCGAGCTTGATGTTGACCGCCTCGTAGCGCCCCGCGAGATGGGGCAGCGAATGCCGGTCGTGGCAGGATTCGTCGGCGCACAGCGCGACCGGATGCGCCAGCCCGATCAGGGCCGCGTCGCGATCGGCATGCAGCGGCTGCTCGATCAGGTCGACGCCGAGCTTGGCGAGCGCGGGCGCATAGCGCGCGAAGGCGCCGATGTCCCACGCCTCGTTCGCGTCGACGATGAGGTGCGAATTGGGCGCGGCCCTGCGCACGGCGGCGACGCGCTCGAGATCGCCCTCGCCGGTGAGCTTCACCTTCAGGAGCGGCCGCGCACGCGCGGCCTCGGCCGCCAGCGCCATGTTGGCAGGCGTATCGACCGACAGCGTGAAGGCGGTGACGATGGCCTTTGGCTCCGGCAGGCCGGCGAGCTGCCACACGCGCCTGCCCGCGCGCTTGGCCTCGAGGTCCCACAGGGCGCAGTCGAGCGCGTTGCGCGCGGCGCCGCCCTTCAGGGCGTGGCCCAGTTCGGCGCGCGTGCCGCCGCGCTCGATGAGGCCGCGCACGCTTTCCATCTGCGCCGTCACGCTCTCGATGCTCTCGCCGTAGCGCGCATAGGGCACGCATTCGCCGTGCCCCTTCGCGCCGTCGTGCTCGATGCGCGCGACGAGCACCACCGCCTCGGTGCGCGAACCGCGCGAGATGCGGAACGTGCCGCGGATCGGCCAGACCTCGCGCGCGATGGTGAGGGTGCGGGTCACCTGATTTTCGCCAGCCTGCGCACGAGCGGACCCACGCCCGTGCGGCTCGGATCGCACACCGGCATGCCCAGCCGGTCGGCGAGGGACTTGATCGCGCGCTCGGCCGCCTTGGCCGCCATCTTCGAGGTATTGAGGCTGACGCCCACGCATTTCACCTTCGGGTTCGTCAGGCGCGCATGCGCGAGGTTCGCCTCGATGCAGTCCTCGATCTTCGGCAGCTTGTAGTGCGGCAGGCCGCGCATGTGCGCGCGGCCGTTCTCGTGGCACATCACGAGCGCATCGGGCTGCGCGCCGTGGATCAGGGCGAGCGTCACGCCCGCATAGCTCGCGTGGAACAGCGAGCCCTGGCCCTCGATCACGTCCCAGTGGTCGGCGGGCGCGGCGGGCGAGAGCGTCTCGACCGCGCCGGCGACGAAGTCCGACACGATGGCGTCGATCGACCAGCCGGAACCGGCGATCAGGATGCCGGTCTGCCCGGTGGCGCGGAACGTCGCCTTCATCCCCTGCGCCTTCATTTCCTTTTCGAGCGCCAGCGAGGTGTACATCTTGCCGATCGAGCAGTCGGTGCCGACGGTCAGCACGCGCTTGCCGCTGCGCTTCTCGCCCGTGGCGATCGGGAATTCGCGGTCGGGGTGGCGCACGTCGAACAGCGTGCGGCCGTACCTGGCGGCCGCCGCGGCGATCTCCGGCACGTCGGAAAGCCTGTTGTGCAGGCCGCTGGCGAGATCCATGCCGGCGGCGAGCGCGCCGACCAGCGCGTCGCTCCATGCCTTCGAGATGACGCCGCCGCGATTGACCACGCCGACGATCATCGTCTTCGCGCCCGCACGCGCGGCCGCCGCGACATCCATCTCCGGGAAGCCCGCATCGGCCCTGCAGCCCGGCAGGCGCAGCTGGCCCACGCATTTCTCGGGGCGCCACTGGCCCACGCCGATCGAGGTCTTGGCCGCGAGCGCGTCGGCGGCTTCGCCGAGGAAAAGCAGGTAAGGGGCCTTTATCTGCACGTATCGGTCTCCCGAGTTGTTGCGCGGCGGGGCTCGACGCATGCTAGGGTTTCCGTCGATACGAGGGAAGTCCGATGCGTTGCGATTTCATCCTTTCCGGCGGCACGATCGTGGATGGCAGCGGTGCTCCCGCACTGCGCGGCGATGTCGGCGTTTCCGGCGCGAAAATTGTCGGCGTCGGCGATCTTTCGAAAGCCGAAGGAAAGCGCATCGACTGCACGGGACGGATTGTCGCACCCGGCTTCGTCGATGCGCACACGCACGACGATGCCGCCCTGCTCGAATTCCCCGACATGCCGATGAAGACGAGCCAGGGCGTCACCACCGTCGTCGCGGGAAATTGCGGGGTGTCGGTGGCGCCCGTCTCGCTGCAAGGCGATCCGCCGCCGCCGCTCGACCTGCTCGGCGACCGTTCCACCTATCGCTTCCCGCGCTTCGCCGACTGGCGCAAGGCACTGGCCGACGATCCGGCTGCGGTCAATTCGATCGGCATGGCCGGCCATTCGGTGCTGCGCGTGCAGACGATGGCGAATCTCGACCGGCCCGCGGATGCGGACGAAACGGCCGCGATGGCCCGCCTCGTCGAGGGGGCGATGGAAGACGGCGCGCTCGGCATTTCGACCGGGCTCTACTACGCGCCCGCGCGCCTGGCACCCACGCGCGAGCTGACGGCACTGGCGAAGATCGCAGGCGCCGCCGGCGGGATCTACGCCACGCACCTGCGCAACGAGGGCGAGTTCCTCGAGGAGTCCGTCGAGGAGGCGCTGACGATCGGGCGCGAGGCGCATCTGCCGGTCGTGCTGTCGCACCACAAGGCGGCCGGCGTTTCCAATCACGGCAAGACCGCGCGCACGCTGCCGCGGATCGACGCCGCGCGCCGCGACCAGCCGCTCGCCCTCGACGTCTACCCTTACGTCGCGTCCTCGACGGTGCTGAACTCCGAGCGTCTCGCCGCCGCGACGAAGGTGCTGATCACCTGGTCGAAGGCGATGCCCGAGGCGACCGGCCGCGACCTTGCCGAGCTTGCCGCCGAGCACGGGCTCGACATCCGCGCGATGGCCGACAGGCTCCAGCCGGCCGGCGCGATCTATTTCGCGATGGCGGAGGAAGACGTGCGCCGCGTGCTGGCATGGCCCGAGGCGATGATCGGGTCCGACGGCCTGCCGCACGACACCCACCCGCATCCGCGGCTGTGGGGCACGTTCCCGCGCGTGCTCGGCCACTATTCGCGCGACCTGGGCCTTTTCACGCTGGAGGAGGCCGTGCGCAAGATGACCTCGCTGCCCGCCCGCCGCTTCGGCCTTGCCGGGCGCGGCGTGCTGCGCGCAGGCGCCTTCGCCGACATCGCGGTCTTCGATGCCGGGACCATCCTCGACAAGGCGAGCTTCGAGACGCCCACCCGCGCGGCCGTCGGCATCGACCGGGTATTCGTCAACGGCGCCTGCGTGTGGGAAGATGGCGCGCCGACCGGACGGCGGCCGGGCCGATGCCTGGCGCTGGACCGCAACGCGCTCGACTATGCCGCCTGAGATGGGGCCGCCTGAGGTGAGGAAGCATCCGCCGCCATGACCGACCTGCCGCCCCATCCCGCCATCGCGCGCGTGCGCTCGTTCCTCGACGCGATCGAGGCGACCGACGTCGAGAAGGCGCGCACCCACGTGGCGCACAACGCGCGCTTCGTCTTTCCGGGCGGCACGACCACCTCCTCGCTCGACGACATCATCCGCTTTCTCGGCCAGCGCTACCGCACCGTGACCAAGAGCTACGAGCGCTTCGACCGCATCGAGATGGACGGCGACGACATCGTGTTCTGCACGGGCACGCTGACGGGTGCGTGGGAAGACGGCGTGCCGTTCGACGGCGTGCGCTTCGTCGACCGCTTCGTGCTGCGCGCCGACCGCATCATTCTGCAGGAAGTGTGGAACGACGCGGGCGAGGCGCGCGCGCGCCGGCCGATCGCGCCTGCAAGCGGGGGCGACCGCGCGGTCCTCGCGATGGCGTCGGAGATCGAGCGGCTGCGCGACCGGCTCGGCAATCTCGAGCGGCTGCTCGCGGCCAAGGGCATCCTCAGCCAGGTCGAGATCGAGGCGCACGGCATCGACGACGACGAGCGCATCCACGATGTCGATCCGCTGGGCCAGATGGGTGACTTCCTCGGTGCCGTCGAGGAAGATGGTCCGGCAGGCCAGACGCGCTGAATTCCGTAATTCTGACCGCGACAACATGTTACCACCTGTTACGGTAACGGGTTTATCTCCTTGAATTTATTCAGATGTTACGTGGACGGTTTTTGATGCAACCGTAACATCCGAGCCGCAAGTCTTCCGGAAAACACAATCCGGAATTGCGTCAGGATAGCAGGTATAGGCTTATTTTCAAGAAGATTCAGGCCGAGCGCGATCCGTGCCGCACGGGCGTGTCCGACCCGCGGGGATCGGTCGAATCGAGCGCGTCGCGAAGCGCTTCGAGGAAGGCGTTCACCTCGAGCGGCTTCGTGACGTAGCGGAAGAAGCCGGCCTTGCGCGCCTTCTCGATGTGATGCGGCAGGGCGTCGGCGCTGAGCCCCACGACGGGCATGCGGTCGAAAGCGGGATCGCGCCGGATCCGGTCGAGCACCTCGTAGCCGTCCATGTCCGGAAGGTTTATGTCGAGGATGACGATATCGGGGCGGTGCGTGCGCACGGCTTCGAGGCCGCTTGCCCCGTCGCTCGCCTCGACGAGGCGCCCGCCGTCGAGCGTGGCGAGGATGTCGCGCACGAGCACGCGGCTCGCCGGATGGTCCTCGATATGGAGGACCGAGAAACCCCTGCGCGGCAGTCTGCGGTTCCCGCCGGAATCCGGCGCCGCCGTTTCGCCGTCGGCATCGGCGCGTCCGGCCGGCACGTCGATCCAGAAACGGCTGCCGACGCCCAGCACGCTCGAATAGCCGATCGTGCCGTTCATCCGCTCGACGAGGCGGCGGCTGAGCGCGAGGCCGATCCCCGTGCCCTCGATCCGCGTCCGCTCCGCGCCGAGCCGGTTGAAGGGCTGGAACAGGCTGTCGAGCTTGTCCGCGGCGATGCCGATGCCGGAATCCTCGACCGCGATCCGGACACGCCCGTCGGGCGCGGTCGCGCAGGAAAAACGCACGCTGCCGCCCGGCCGGTTGTACTTGATCGCGTTGGAACCCAGATTGATCACGGCCTGCGACAGGCGCGTCGGGTCGGCGAAGATTTCGGGCAGCGCGCCTTCGATCCCGTCCGTGTCGAGCCGGATGCCCGCCGCGTCGGCCGCATCGCGCAACGCCGCGATGCACGCGGCCAGCAGCGGCCCGAGATGCACGTTCTCGGGCACGACCGGAAGCCGGTCGGTCTCGATCTTGCTGAGATCGAGGATGTCGTTGATGAGTTCGAGCAGGTGGCGCCCGCTCGCGGTGATGTGCGCCACGTATTCGCGCTGCTTGGGCGTGAGGTCGCCGAATTTCCGGATGTCGAGCAGTTGCGCGAACCCGAGGATGCCGTTCATCGGCGTGCGCAGCTCGTGGCTCATCTGCGTCAGGAAATCCGATTTGGCGCGGTTGGCAGCTTCCGCCTCGCGTTCGAGGCGGGTTGCCGCGTCGCGCTCGGCCGCGCGCTGGTCGGCAAGGCGCGCGGCAAGCGCCAGCGCGCGGCTGAGCTCGTTCACCTCGGTGATCGGTCCCACGACCGGCACCGACGATCCCGCCGGGCCGTTGCCGGCACCCGGCACGGCCGTCGCCACCGCGCGGATCGAATTGCCGATCCGCGCGGCGATGCTGCGGGCCAGCAGCGCCACCACGGCGAGCACGGCGAGGATCGCGACGACCGTGACCGAGACGGCCCGCTCCACGTTCGCCAGCAGCCCCGTGACCGGCGCGCCGATGGCGACCGTCCAGCCGGTGTCGGGCGAGCGGATATAGCTCGTCAGGAGGGGGATGCCTTCGAGCGACGTCGTCCGGAGAACGCCTTCCGGCTGCTCCGCGATTTTCTCCAGGAGGTCGGCGCCACCCTTCCGGCCGATGAATTCCGCCGCCCGGCGGCTGCGCGCCACGACCGTTCCGCTGCGGTCGAGGACCGCGACGATCGCGTCGGGCGGAAGCTGCTGCTGCCCCAGGATTCCGGCGAAGCGCTCGGGGAACATCCCCATCTGCAGCAGGAATTCCACCTTGCCGTCGACGGTGACCGGAACACCGATGCCGAAGATCGGCTGCCCTGTCACGGTCCCGACGATCAGATCGAAGATTTCGGGTTTGCCCGAATGCAGCGCCTTCAGGGCCGGCATGTCGACGGAGATGCGAGGCAGGGGTTCGCCGAACGCCAGCGCCGTGTTGATCCGTTGCTGCCCGGTCCGGTCGAGGAGCACGATCGAGTCTCCGGGCAGATGGGGCAGGATCTGCCGCGCGCGCTGGTAGAAGCGTTCGAAATTTCCTTCGGCGATGTTGTTCGAACTGCCGAGCGCCCGGAGCGCCGCCTCGGCGCCGGCGAACTCGCGGTCGATGGTCTGGACGAGCGCGCGCGTCACCGCGATGTTCGCGTTCTCGAAGTCCTTTTGTTCGCGCGCGTGGTTCTCGAAGACGAGATAGCCGATGATCGCGATGCACGGCGCGGTGCAGACGAGCGCCAGCCGGACGAGCCAGAACTGGATCGTGCGGGGGCGGTCGACCGTCGGCACAGTGCTTGAGGGCATCTGTCGGTCCTTCCCGGCGGATGGTCCTGGGCTTCGACGGGGGCGGGCGAACGGCCCGTCAATGGCGACCAGTATACATGCGTAGCGGACCGATCAGGCCGGCAATTCAGGCCAGACCGGCGACGATCCAAGCCGCGAAACCGGCAAGCAATAATGCGGCGCCGCGATTGATCAGCACCATCGCGGCGGCGTCGAGCTTCTCGCGCACGGCGACGACGGCGATGGACAGCACGATCCACCACAGCAGCGAGCCCGCGAACACGCCGCCGACGAGGGCCACGCCCGCGTCGGCCGAGCCGCCCGTGTCGCCGAGGCCGAGGGCGAGGAACAGCGCGGCGAAGGTCGCGATCGTCGCCGGATTGGCGAGGGTGAGCGCGAAGGTCGCGGCGAACGTGCCGGCGAGCGTGCGCGCGTCCACCTTCGCTTCCCTTTGCGCGGGCCCGGCGTTCCATGTCGTCCAGGCGAGCCAGACGAGGAAGGCCGCACCGGCGAGCCGGAACCACGCGTTGCCCGCGATCATGTCGCCCAGCACGGCCGCGAAGCCGAAGGCGGCGAGGGCCGCATAGACCGCGTCGGCAAGCGCGGTGCCGAGGCCGCCCGCGAGGCCGGCGAAGAAGCCGTAGGCGATCGTGCGCCGGATGCACAGCACGCCGATGGGCCCGACGGGGGCGGCGATGGAAAGGCCGAGAAGGACGCCCTTTGCGGCGAAGTCGAGATCGAGAGTCATGGGAGGCATGCCACGCAGTGCGTGTCCTTTGCGGAGGAGAGGACGATGACGGTTTCGGTGCGCGCCACGCCGGGGATCGACTTGATCCGGTCGACGATGACGCGCTCGAGTGCCGCGTTGGTCGCCACGCGCAGTTTCAGCACGTAGGACCATTGGCCGGTGACGTGATGGCATTCGAGCACGTCGGGCAGTGCGGCGACCGCGCGCACGAACGCCTTGTCGGCCGACGGCCCGCCGAGGGCCACCGACACGAAAGCGAGCGTGGGCCGCCCGACCTGCTCGGGATCGACCGCGATGGTCCACGCGGCGAGCGCGCCGGAGGCTTCGAGCTTCTTCAGGCGTTCGTTGACGGCCGACACGGAAAGGCCCACCGCCGCGCCGATTTCGGCGTACGAATCCCGGCCGTTTTTCTGAAGATGCGCTAGGATTTTGCGGTCAACCGTATCCATATCGGTAAAATACACGTGAATTTATTAAATTCAAGGAATAAACAGCGCGAACTCGACGCCGCCGGCGCATCGCGATAGGCTTGCCGGATGGACGTGATCGACTGGGCAATCGCGGAAATCTGGCCGCTGGCCGTAACGCTTGTCGTTGCCATTTATCTGTTTTCGATGGTGCGGATGGCCCGCGACGAGGCGCGCGAAACGCCGGAAAAACCGCCGTCGCTGGCCGGGTTCGACGTCGAATGGTGCAACACCTGCTCGATCTGGGTGCCCGCCCGCACGCCCTGGTGCGGCGTGAAAGGCTGCGCGCGTCCGCACCGCTCGATCTAGGCGTTTTCCGTCGTTGCCGCTGGGGGATGCGGCGGTTATGTTGCGCCGCGACAAACACCCCGAACGAGTCGGCGCATGAAGGTTCTAAGCTTCCAAGACCTGATCCTGACGCTGCACCGCTATTGGTCGGACAAGGGCTGCCTGATCCTGCAGCCGTACGACATGGAAATGGGCGCGGGCACGTTCCATCCGGCGACGACCTTGCGCGCGCTCGGCCCCAAGCCGTGGAAGGCCGCCTATGTGCAGCCTTCGCGCCGCCCGTCGGACGGCCGCTACGGCGAGAACCCGAACCGTCTCCAGCACTATTACCAGTATCAGGTGATCCTGAAGCCGTCGCCCGCCGACAGCCAGGAGCTCTATCTCGGCAGCCTCAAGGCCATCGGCCTCGATGCGTCGAAGCACGACATCCGCTTCGTCGAGGACGACTGGGAGAGCCCGACGCTGGGTGCGTGGGGCCTCGGCTGGGAAGTGTGGTGCGACGGCATGGAAGTCACGCAGTACACCTATTTCCAGCAGGTCGGCGGCATCGCCTGCGATCCCGTCGCGGTCGAGCTCACCTACGGGCTCGAGCGGCTGGCGATGTACATCCAGGGCGTCGAGAACGTCTACGACCTCGCCTTCAACAATGACGGCGTGAAGTACGGCGAGGTGTTCCTGCGCGCCGAGAAGGAATACTCGGCGCATAATTTCGAGCACGCGAACACCGATCTGCTGTTCCAGCATTTCAAGGATGCCGAGGCCGAGTGCAAGTCGCTGCTCGGCGCCAAGCTGGCGCTGCCGGCCTACGACCAGTGCATCAAGGCCTCGCACCGCTTCAACCTGCTCGATGCGCGCGGCGTCATCTCGGTCACCGAACGGCAGGCCTATATCGGCCGCGTGCGCGATCTCGCCAAGCAATGCTGCGAAGCGTGGCTGGCGGGCGAGGGCGCGGCATGAGCACGCTTTCGTACCTCTTTTTCCGTCATGCCCGGCCTTGTGCCGGGCATCCACGACTTCGGTGCCCCACGCGCAATTCGTGGATGCCCGGGACGAGCCCGGGCATGACGATGTTGTTCGGTGGTTCCAATGTCTGAGCTGCTTCTCGAAATCCTCTCCGAGGAAATCCCGGCGCGCATGCAGGCGCGCGCGGCCGACGACCTCAAGCGTCTCGTCACCGAGAAGCTGACGGCCGCCGGCCTCGCCTTCACGGACGCGCGCGCGTTCGTCACGCCGCGCCGCTTGGCACTCGTCGTCGACGGCCTGCCGGAGAAGCAGCCGGACCAGAAGCACGAAGAGAAGGGCCCGAAAGTCGGCTCACCGGATCAGGCAATCCAAGGGTTTCTTCGCAAGATTGGCAGAACAAGCCTCGACGAGTGCGAAAAGCGCATGGTCGGCAAGGCCGAGACATGGTTCTTCGCTACGCTGATTCCTGGGATGACGACCGAGCGAGTCATTGCCGACATCGTATCGGAAGCTGTCGATAAATTTGCGTGGCCGAAGTCGATGCGATGGGGCGTGGTAAGACACCGTTGGGTCCGCCCACTCCAATCAGTCATATGCATCTTCAACGGAAAGATTGTGGCTGGATCGATTGGCCACGAAGCCGGCGAGATCAATTTCGGCGACAGCACGGTCGGCCACCGTTTCATGGCGCCCGCGCGGTTCGCGGTCACGGGCTTTGCCGACTATGCCGCGAAGCTGAAGGCGGCGAAGGTCATCCTCGATCCGGCCGAACGGCGCGCGAAGATCCTCGCCGACGCGCAAGTTAAGGCGGCGGCCCTCGGCGTGAAGCTGCGCGACGATCCGGGCCTGCTCGACGAAGTGGCCGGCCTCGTCGAATGGCCGGTCGTGCTGAACGGCGCCATCGACGCGAAATTCATGGACGTGCCCGCCGAAGTGCTCGTCACCTCGATGCGCGCGCACCAGAAGTATTTCGCCACGCTCAATGAAGATGGCTCGCTCGCGCGCCATTTCATCGTCGTCGCGAACATGGAAACCGAAGACGGCGGCAGGCTCGTCGTCGCGGGCAACGAACGCGTGCTGCGCGCGCGCCTGTCCGACGCCAAGTTCTTCTGGGACCAGGACCGCAAGACGAAGCTCGCCGATCGCCTGCCCGCACTGGCCCAGCGCGTGTTCCACGCCAAGCTGGGCACGATGGCCGACAAGGTCGCGCGGCTGGAAAAGCTCGCGGCGTTCATCGCACCCTCCGTCGGCGCCAATCCGGCGGATGCGGTGCGGGCGGCGAAGCTCGCCAAGGCCGATCTCTCGTCGGGCATGGTCGGCGAGTTCCCCGAGCTTCAGGGCGTCATGGGTCGTTACTACGCGCGTCACGACGGCGAGAACGAGGCCGTCGCCAACGCGATCCGCGCGCACTACCAGCCGCTCGGCCCCAACGACGAATGCCCGTCGGCACCCGTATCGGTCGCCGTGGCGCTCGCCGAGAAGATCGACACGCTTGCCGGCTTCTGGAAAATCGACGAGAAGCCGACCGGCTCGAAGGACCCCTTCGCGCTTCGTCGCGCGGCCCTCGGCGTCATCCGCCTGATCGTCGAGAACCGGCTGCGCGTGAAGCTTCTGCCGGTGTTCGAGGCTGCGCTGCTCGCCTACGACACGACGATCCTGCCCGAGACGGTCGCCAAGCTCTCGGCCGACCTCATCGCCTTCTTCGCCGACCGCCTGAAGGTCACGCTCAAGGAAAAGGGCGTGCGCCACGACCTGATCGACGCGGTGTTCGCGCTCGGCGGCGAGGACGATCTGGTGCGCCTGCTGGCGCGTGTCGACGCGCTCGCCGCGTTCCTGAAGACCGACGACGGATCGAATCTGCTGATCGCGGCGCGCCGCGCCTCGAACATTCTCGCGATCGAGACCAAGAAGGACGGCCACAGTTTCGACGAAATGGTGTCCGAGCCTCTGCTGGCGCAAGAGGAAGAAAAGGCGCTCGCCGCGCGTCTGTCCGCCGTGGAAGCGGCGGCCGGTGCGGCACTGGGCAAGGAAGATTTCGCCGCGGCGATGGCCGCTCTCGCGAGCCTGCGTGCACCCGTCGACGCCTTCTTCGACAAAGTGACGGTGAACGCCGAGGACCGCGACCTGCGTGCCAATCGCCTCAGACTGCTTTCGCAGATCCGCCGCACGCTTTCGCAGGTCGCGGATTTCGCACGTATCGAAGGGTAAGGGAACGGGACCATGGCCAAGTGGGTTTACACGTTCGGGAACGGCAAGGCCGAGGGCAAGGCGGAGATGCGCAATCTCCTCGGCGGCAAGGGCGCGAACCTCGCCGAGATGAGCAATCTCGGCCTGCCCGTTCCGCCCGGCTTCACCGTGACGACCGAGGTCTGCACCTATTACTACGCCAATTCGCACAGCTATCCCGCCGACCTGAAGGCGCAGGTCGCCGCCGCGCTGGGCCAGATCGAGAAGACCGTGTCGCGCCGCTTCGGCGATCCGGCGAAGCCGCTGCTCGTCTCGGTGCGCTCGGGTGCGCGCGCCTCGATGCCGGGCATGATGGATACCGTCCTCAATCTCGGCCTCAACGACGCGACGGTCGAGGGGCTGGCGAAGGAAAGCGGCGACGCGCGCTTCGCCTACGATTCCTACCGCCGCTTCCTCCAGATGTACGGCGACGTGGTGCTCGAGGTCGACCACCACCATTTCGAGGACATCCTCGAGCGCGCCAAGTCCGATCGCGGCTTCACGCTCGATACCGAGATGTCGGCCGCCGACTGGAAGGAACTCGTCGGCGACTACAAGAAGATGGTCGAGCGCGAGATCGGCAGGCCCTTCCCGCAGGACCCGCACGAGCAGCTGTGGGGTGCCGTGGGCGCGGTGTTCGCGAGCTGGATGAACCAGCGCGCCAACACCTATCGCCGCCTGCACCAGATTCCCGAGGAATGGGGCACGGCCGTCAACGTGCAGGCGATGGTCTTCGGCAACATGGGCGAGGACTGCGCCACGGGCGTCGCCTTCACGCGCGACCCCTCGACCGGCGAGAACGCGTTCTACGGCGAGTTCCTGATCAACGCGCAGGGCGAGGACGTCGTCGCCGGCATCCGCACGCCCCAGCAGCTCACGATCGCCGGCCGCCTGAAGCAGGGCGCCAAGCTCCCCTCGATGGAAGAGGCGATGCCCGAGACCTACGACCAGCTCGTCGCGATCCGCGAGCGGCTGGAGCGCCACTACCGCGAGATCCAGGACATCGAGTTCACGGTCGAGAAGGGCAAGCTGTGGATGCTGCAGACGCGCAACGGCAAGCGCACCGCGCCCGCCGCCCTGCGCATCGCCGTCGAGATGGCCGAGGAAGGCCTGATCGACCGCAAGACGGCCGTCATGCGCATCGATCCGGCCTCGCTCGACCAGCTCCTCCATCCCACGCTCGATCCCAAGGCCGCGCGCAAGCTGCTGACGCGTGCGCTGCCGGCATCGCCCGGTGCGGCGTCGGGCATCGTGTCGTTCTCGGCCGACGAGGCCGAACAGCTCGCCGCCGCCGGCAAGGCCGTCATCCTCGTGCGCATCGAGACGAGCCCCGAGGACATCCACGGCATGCATGCCGCCCGCGGCATTCTCACGACCCGCGGCGGCATGACGAGCCACGCGGCCGTCGTGGCGCGCGGCATGGGCCGCGCGTGCGTCGCCGGTGCGGGCGAGATCCGCGTCGACTATGCGCAGCGCACGATGGTCGTGAAGGGCCAGACGATCAAGGCAGGCGAAGCGCTGACGATCGACGGCGGCACGGGCGAGGTGTTCCTGGGCGAGGTGCCGACCGTGCAGCCCGAGCTTTCGGGCCATTTCGCGCGCATCATGGAATGGGCCGACGGCTTCCGCCGCATGAAGGTGCGCACGAACGCCGAGACGCCGCTGGACGCGCGCACCGCGCGCCGCTTCGGCGCGGAAGGCATCGGCCTGTGCCGGACCGAGCACATGTTCTTCGAGCCCTCGCGCATCCTCGCGGTGCGCGAGATGATCGTGGCCGACGACGCGCGCGCGCGCGCGGCGGCACTCGCCAAGATCATGCCGTTCCAGCGGGCGGATTTCGTCGAGCTGTTCACGATCATGGCCGGGCTGCCGGTGACGATCCGCCTGCTCGACCCGCCGCTGCACGAGTTCCTCCCCCACGCGGATGCCGATTTCGCCGAGCTTGCCCGCGTCACGGGCAAGACGGTGGCCGACGTGCGTGCGCGTGCCGAGAAGCTGACCGAGAGCAACCCGATGCTCGGCCATCGCGGCTGCCGCCTCGCGGTGACGTATCCCGAGATCTACAAGATGCAGGCGCAGGCGATCTTCGAGGCTGCCGCGATCGTCTCGAAGGAGAAGGGCGCTTCCGTCGAGCCCGAGATCATGATCCCGCTCGTCGCGACCAAGCGCGAGCTCGACGTGATGCGCGACCATATCGCCAAGGTGGCCGACGAAGTCGCCGCCGCCTCCGGCAAGCCGGTCGAGTATTCGCTCGGCACCATGATCGAGCTGCCGCGCGCGGCGCTGCGTGCGGGCGAGATCGCGGAGACGGCCGAGTTCTTCTCGTTCGGCACCAACGACCTCACGCAGACAACGTTCGGCCTGTCGCGCGACGATGCGTCGAGCTTCCTTGGCGCCTACGAGACGCAGAAGATCCTTGCCCGCGACCCGTTCGTCACGCTCGATCAGGAGGGCGTGGGCGAACTGGTGAAGATCGCGTGCGAGCGCGGGCGCGCGGCGCGCGGCGATATCAAGCTCGGCATCTGCGGCGAGCATGGCGGCGACCCGGCCTCGATCCAGTTCTGCGAAGGGGTGGGGCTCGACTACGTGTCGTGCTCGCCCTACCGCGTGCCGATCGCTCGTCTGGCGGCGGCGCAGGCCGCGCTGCAGGCCGATGCCGCGCCCGCCAAGGCGAAGTCGCTGTCGAACAAGCCCGCAGGCGTCACGGACCGCCATTCGCGCGTGCGCCTGGGTTCGGGGCGCCGCACGGCGTCGGCCCGCGTCTCCGCCGGCCGCTCGTTCGTCGCCCCGGCGGCGCGCCTCGGCGTGAAGAAGGCGGCCAAGCCCGTCGCCGCCAAGCCGGTGGCGAAGAAGGCGGCGCCGAAGAAGAAGCCGGTTGCCAAGAAGCCGGCACCGAAGAAGGTCGCCGCGAAGAAGGCACCCGTCAAAAAGAAGCCCGTCGCGAAGAAGAAGGGTGGCAGGAAGGGCAAGCGCAAGTGAGCGCCGACGCTTCCTGCGTCTTCTGCCGCATCGTGGCGGGCGCGATCCCGAGCCACAGGATCTGCGAGGATGCGCGCACCTTCGCCTTCCTCGACATCAATCCGGCCAATCGCGGCCACGCGCTGGTGATCCCGAAGGCGCATGCATCCAATCTGGTGGCGAGCGACGATGCGGACCTTGCGGCCGTGATGGCGACGGTGCGCCGCGTGGCGACGGCGATCGAGAAGGTCGTGAAGCCCGACGGCTTCAACCTGCTTCAGGCCAACGGGCCGGGGGCCGCCCAGTCGGTGCTGCATTTCCACATGCACATCGTGCCGCGCACGATGGATGACGGCCTCAGCATGAACTGGGCGCTGAAGCCCGGCGACCCTGCGCAGCTCGCGGCCCTTGCCGCCGAGATACGCGCGGCGCTCTAGCTTCTAGAAATTCGCCCAGCCGGGTTTTTGCGCAACGAGCGTCGCACCGCCCGCGACAAGGGCGGGGCCGCCGTTCGCCGCCGCGTCCACCGCTTCGATGCGCAGCAGCGCCAGCCCCATCGCGCCGGCGGCCGAGCGCATCTCGCCGACTTCCGCTTCGCCCGCCATCACGCGCGTTCCGGCGGGCGGGACCGGGCCAACGATGCGCACCGGCATCAGGCGCTTGCGCACCAGCGCACGGTACTTCATGCGCGCGGTGACTTCCTGGCCGACATAGCAGCCCTTCTTCCAGTCCACGCCGCCCAGTTCGTCGAAACCGTTCTCCAGCAGCAGCGCGCCTTCGACCGGAAGGTCGCGGCTGCCGTCGGGCACGCCATGCGCGATGCGCATCAGGTCGTAGGCTTCCGGCGTGGCGGCGGCAAAACCGTGTGCGGCGGCAAGGCTGGCAAGCTCGCCTGCGGGCACGAGGGCGCGCACGCCGAGCGCGGGCAGGCGCGGATCGACATAGACGGTGCCGCCGCCGACCGCCTTCGCGGCCCCGGCCTCGTCGGGCAGGCCGAATGCGGCCGCCGCATTTTCGCCCCAGAAAGCCGCGACAACGAAGCCCGTGGAGGGGGCAAAGGCGACCTTGGCGCGCAGCTTGTACATCTTGAGGCGACGCATCAGGTCGTCGAGGCGGCCCGCCTCGGCGTCGAGATGGATCGTCTCGCCGACCGCGACCATGAAGAATTCGTGCAGGAAGCGGCCCTGCGCGGTCAGGAACGCCGCATGGCGCGCATGCCCCCCGTCGACCTTGGCCGCATCGGCCGAGACGAGGCCCTGCAGGAAGGTCTGGCGGTCGTCGCCCGAGATGCCGAGGGCGGCGCGGGCGGGAAGCGGGGCATGGAACAGCACGGGCGGAATCCGGTCCGGAGGGAAAATCGGCGTCAATACAGCAGTTAAGCACCCCGCCTGCGCTTGGCAAGGGCCGGGGCGGGGCCTATAAGGCCAACATGGCCATGCGCATCTGCTTCCTCGAAGATTCGATCGAATTCGACGGCTACAGCCCGACGAGCCGCCCGCTGGACGGGCCGCAGAAGGCCCTGGCCTACCTGTCCAATGCGCTCGCCCAGCGCGGGCATCAGGTGACGGTGATCAACCGGGCGGGCATGTCGATGACCTGTGACGGCGTGGCGTGGCCGGGCTGGATGGGCGACCGGCCCGTCGAGACCGACCTGCTGGTCGCCGTGGGCGATGCCACGCTGTTCGACCTCGTCTCCACGGCCAAGCGCCGCGTGCTGTGGGTGCCGGGCGATCCGGCCGAGATCGGGCAGGGCGCCCGTACGGCCGTGCTCGGGCGCCTGCACCCCGACATCGTGTTCCACACCTATGCCCAGCGCGACCGCTGGACGGATCTCGAAGGGACGACCTCGCAGGTGATCCCGCCGGCGATCGCCTATTCCTATCTCGAAGACCTCACGGCTGTGCCGTCGATCCCGCCGCGCGCGATCGCGGTGTGCCATCCGCTGCGTGGGCTCGAGAAGCTCGTGCGCATCTGGACCGACCGTGTGCGCGTGCTCTGCCCCACGGCGGAGTTGCACGTCTATTCCGCGCGCCTCGACAAGGCGGCCCTGTCGGGCGACGTGCCGGCCGACCTCAAGGACATCCACGATCTCGTGCGTGCGGCGGCCGCCTCGGGCGTGATCGTCCAGCGCCCGCTGCCCGATCCGCAGATGGCCGATGCCTACCGCGCCGCGCGCGTGTTCCTGCATCCGGGCCTTGCCGACGAGGCGATCGCGCTGAACCTGATGGAGGCGCAGGCCACGGGCCTGCCCGCCGTCGCTTTCGCCACCGGCCCCATCGTGCGCGAGCGCGTGATGGAAGGGCAGACGGGCCGCATCTGCTACGGCGACGAAGCCTTCGCCGCCTCGTGCGTCGACCTGCTGACGCAGGACGACACGTGGCGCGACATGGCCGGCAAGGCACGCGAATTCCAGCGCGGGCGGACATGGGCAGTCGCCGCGGCGGAGTGGGAAGAGAAATTCGCGTGAAGGTGCTGTTCGTCACCTCGAACCGGATCGGCGACGCCATGCTGACGACAGGCGTCCTCGCCCGGCTCGTGGAGACGATGCCCGAGGCGCGCTTCACCGTCGCCTGCGGCCCGCTCGCGGCCCCGCTCTTCGCGGCACTGCCCCGGCGCGAAGCGACCATCGAACTGCGCAAGGGCCCGGCAAAGACGCATTGGCTGGCGCTGTGGGCGCGCACCGTGACGAATTTCTGGGAACTGGTCGTCGACATGCGCGGCTCCGGCCTCGCCTGGTTCGTGCCCGCGCGCAAGCGCGCGATCCTCGCCGCGCGCGATCCGTCGCTGCATCGCGTGGAATCGGCCGCGAAGGTGATGGCCATGTCGCCCGTACCTTCGCCCCGCCTGTGGCTCGATGCCGATGCGCGCGCGAATGCGCAACGGCTTCTGGGCGACGGACCGGTGCTGGTGCTCGGCGCCACGGCGAACTGGACCGGCAAGGTCTGGCCGGCCGAACGCTTCGCAGGCCTTGCCGCGGCGCTTACCGCGCCGGGTGCGGTCCTCGGCGGTGCGCGCGTCGCCGTCGTCGGTGGTCCGGCGGAGCGCGAAATGGCGGCTCCGTTGCTTGCCGGCCTCGGCGCGTCGGCAATCGACCTCGTCGGCACGCAGCCGTTGGCGGTCGTGGCCGCCGCGATCGCGCGCGCGTCGCTCTATGTCGGCAACGATTCGGGCCTGATGCATGTCGCGGCCGCGTCCGGCGTGCCGACGCTGGGCCTGTTCGGCCCGTCGGACGACCGGCACTTCCGCCCGTGGGGCGAGAATGCGGCGTTCCTGCGCACGGCCGAGAGCAAGGATGAGCTCTTCGCGCGCATCGACTACCAGCCGCGCGGCGCGCACTCGCTGATGGATTCGATTTCCGTCGACGCGGCCGTGGCGGCGGCGAACGCCCTGCATGCGCGCCGCGCGAAGGCGGCCGCATGAGCGCGCCGCGCCTTTCCGCCCTCGTCGTCGCCCGCAACGAGGAAGCGCGCCTGCCGCGCTGCCTTGCCGCCCTTTCCTTCGCTGACGAGATCGTCGTCGTGCTCGACCGGACGACCGACGCCAGCCGCGCCGTCGCCGAAGCGGCCGGTGCCCGCGTGCTCGAAGGCGGGTGGGAGCGCGAAGGCGACCGGCGCAACACCGGGATCGAGTTCTGCACCGGCGACTGGATCCTCGAGGTCGATGCCGACGAACTCGTCGGCGCGGAACTTGCCGCCGAAATCCGCGCGACGGTCGCCTCGAGCCAGGCCGCGCGCCATTCGATTCCGGTCGACAACCATATCGGCGCGCATCTGGTGCGCCATGGCTGGGGCGCTTCATTCGGCAAGTCGGCCTATTGGGGCCTGTTCCGCAAGGGCACGAAGATCTGGGGCCGCGAACGCGTCCACCCGAAGCTGACGCTGACGGGTGCGGCGGGTGCACCGCTTTCCGGGCGCCTGCATCATGAGGTGGACCGCAACCTCTCCGAAACGATCCGCCGGCTCGACCGCTACAGTTCGGCGCGCGCGGCCGACCTGCGCGAGCACGGCGATCCGGACCCCACGTCGCGCTATGTGCGCCGGTTCTTCTCGCGCTTCTGGAAATGCTATGTCGCGCGCAAGGGTTATCGCGAGGGCGGCTACGGCCTCGTCATCGCGGCCCTTGCCGGGCTCTTCCCGCTCGTGTCGCACCTGAAGGCGCGCCACGAGACCGACGAAGCCGGGAAGGGCTAGCGCGCATGGCCCGCATCGTCCTCGCCGACGACGGACTCGCCTTCGACGGCAAGTCGGCCGAAGCGGGTACGGCGGGCGGGGCCGAGACCGCCTTCGTGCGGCTGGCCGAAGGGCTCGCCGCGAAGCATTCGGTGCAGGCCTTCACGCGCGGCGGACGCACGTTCGAGCATCGCGGCGTGGCGTGGGCCGATCTTGCCGCGGGCTTGCCGGAAAGGGCCGACCTCTACATCGCCAATCGCGGGCACCGGCTGCTGGATCTTGTGCCCAAGGCGCGGCGCACGCTGTTCTGGCTGCACAACGACGCGCGCTATCTCCTCAAGTTCCGCTACCTGTCGCGGTTGTGGCGCCGCCGGCCCACGCTCGTGTTCGTCAGCCGCAGCCATGCGGACTCGGCATCGCGCTGGATCCCCGACGGCGGACGGCAGGTGATCCCGCTGGGCCTCGACGACATGTTCCGCGGCGAAGCCGAGCGCGCGCCGCCGCCGCGCGTTGCGCTGTTCGCGGCCAACCCGCTGCGCGGCCTCGACGAGCTGGTGCAGCTGTGGAGCCGCCATATCGCGCAGGCCGTGCCGGACGCACGGCTGGAGGTGCATAGCGGCGGCGGCCTCTACGGCGGGCCGGGCAAGGCGCGCACGAACGCGAAGATGGAAACCGTTCTCGACGTCGCGCGGGCTGCGGCCGGCCCGCAGCTTGCGCTCGGCGAGTTCCTGCCGCGCACCGATCTGCCGGGCCTGCTGCGCCAGACGCGCGTCTTCCTCTATCCGGGCGATCCGACCGAGACTTTCTGCCTGTCGGTCGCCGAGGCGCAGGCGATGGGCGTGCCCTGCGTCGTGCGGGCGCGCGGCGCGCTGGGCGAACGCGTGATCGACGGAAAGACCGGGTTTGTCGCGCGCAACGAGGCCGAGTTCGGCGCCTCGACGATCCGCCTGCTCGTCGACGACGCGCTGTGGCTTGCCCAGCACCGCGCCTGTCTCGCCACGCAGCGCGCGCGCGGCTGGGCCGACATGGCGGCCGAGTTCGAGGCGCTGATCCCGTGACGCGCGTGCTGCATGCGATGGCCGGTGCGCCGCAGGGCGGAGCCGAAGCCTTCTTCGAGCGGCTGGTCGTGGCGCTGGGCGGCACGGGGCTCGAGCAGCGTGTGGCGATCCGGAAGGATGCGGCGCGTGCGCAGCGCCTGCGGGCGGGCGGCATCGAGGCGGCCGAGCTTTCCTTCGGCGGGCCGCTCGATCTCGTGACGCCGCTTGCGCTGGCGCGCACGATGCGCGGCTTCGATCCCGACATCGTTCTCGCCTTCATGAGCCGGGCGGCCGCCAAGTTGCCGCCGCGCTGGATGACGGGCAGGCGCGCTGTGCGCGTCGGGCGGCTCGGCGGCTACTACGATCTCAAATACTACGCGCGCTGCGACCGTCTGATCGGCAACACGCGGGGCATCTGCGACTGGATCGTGCAGCGGGGCTGGCCGGCCGCGAAGGTCGACTACCTGCCGAATTTTGTCGACGCGACGGGTGCGCCGCCGGCCGCGCGTGCCGATTTCGCCACGCCGGACGACGCGAAGCTGCTGCTCGCCCTCGGGCGCCTGCATCCCAACAAGGGCTTCGACGTGTTGCTCGAAGCGCTCGCAAACCTGCCACTGGCCCATCTGTGGATCGCCGGCGCGGGCGACCTCGATGCGGACCTCAAGGCGCAGGCCGCGCGTCTGGGGCTTGGCGCGCGCGTGCGGTTCCTCGGCTGGCGGCAGGATGTCGCGGCGCTGATCGCGGCCTGCGACGTGCTGGTCTGCCCGTCGCGGCACGAGCCGCTCGGCAACGTCGTCATCGAAGGCTGGGCGCATCGCCGCCCGGTCGTCGCGGCGGCGAGCGCGGGGCCGGCTTCGCTGATCCGGCACGGCGAAAGCGGGCTGCTCGTGCCCGTCGATGATGCCGATGCGCTTTCGGGCGCGCTGCGCGACGTGCTGACGGACGCCGATCTCGCACGCCGCCTTGCGCTGGCGGGCGAAGCCGCGTACCAAGCGGACTTCACCCAAGAGGCCGTCGTGCGACGCTATCTCGACTTCTTCGACGCCGCGAGAACCTGACATGTGCGGGATCGCGGGCATGATGACGAGCGTCGCGGGCGGGCCTTCCGCCGCGATCATGGAACGGATGGCGGCGGCGATCGCCCATCGCGGGCCCGACGGCAGCGGCACCTATCGCGAAGCCGACGTGGCCTTCGTGCACAACCGGCTCGCGATCATCGATCTGGTCACCGGCGACCAGCCGCTGCGCGAGGCGGGCGGGGCGGCGCTCGTCGCCAACGGCGAGATCTACAACCATGTCGAGCTGCGCGGCGCGCTGGCCGACTGGCCGTTCCGCACCCAGTCGGACTGCGAGCCGCCGCTCGCCCTCTATCGCCGCGAGGGGCTTGCCTTCGCCGAGAAGCTGCGCGGCATGTACGCCGTCGCGATCCACGATCCGCGTACCAAGCAGCTCGTGCTCGCGCGCGATCCGTTCGGGATCAAGCCGCTCTACTACGCGCAAGGCCCGCAGGGGCTCGCCTTCGCGTCGGAGGCGCAGGCGCTGCGCGCGGCCGGCTTCGGCACCGGCAAGCTGCGCGCCGACAAGCGGGCCGAGCTGCTGGAACTCCAGTTCCAGACAGGCGATGCGACGATTTTCGAAGGCATCTCGCGCCTGCTGCCGGGCGACACGCTCGTCGCGGGCGGCGGCAAGGTGATCGAGCGGCGCAACCGTCCGGCTTTGCCGGCAGGCGGGCCGGTTCCGCGCGACACCGATGCCGCCTTCATGGAATTCGACCGCGTGTTCCAGGACAGCGTGCTGATCCACCAGCGCGCCGACGTGCCCTACGGCATGTTCCTGTCGGGCGGGATCGACTCCTCGGCCGTGCTGGCGATGATGGCGCGCCTCAACGAGCGGCCCGTGCGTGCCTTCACGGCATTCTTCCCCGAGACGGGTGCTGCAGACGAACGTTCGGCCGCGCACACGGTGGCGAAAGCATGCCGCGCCGAGCTTTCCGAGGTGCCGGTGCATGCCGCGGATTTCTGGGCGCATCTGCCCGCGATCGCGGCGGCGATGGACGATCCCGCGGCCGACTATGCCTGCGTGCCCACGTGGTTGCTGGCGAAGGCCGCGCGGGCCGACGGCCTCAAGGTCGTGCTGTCGGGCGAGGGCGGGGACGAGCTTTTCGGCGGCTACGGGCGCTATCGCAGTGCGCTGAAGCCGTGGTGGCTGGGCGGGCGCGCGATGCGGCGGCGCGGCACGTTCGAGAATCTCGGCGTGCTGCGCGCCGACACGCGCGGCTGGCGCGACGGGATCGGGGCGGCCGAGACGATGACGCGCTCGGCCGGGCGCACGCGCCTGCAGATGGCGCAGGCGACCGACATCGCCGACTGGCTGCCCAACGACCTGCTCGCGAAGCTCGACCGCTGCCTGATGGCGCACGCGGTGGAGGGACGCACGCCGTTCCTCGACATGCAGGTCGCCGAATTCGCCTTCCGCCTGCCCGATGCGATGAAGGTCCACAAGCGCTGGGGCAAGTGGCTGCTGCGCGGCTGGCTCGACCGCACGCTGCCCGCCGCACACGCCTTCGCGCCCAAGCAGGGTTTCACCGTGCCGGTGCAGAGCTGGATCGCGGGCAAGGGCGCGTCGCTGGGCCCGCTCGTCGCCGATACGCCGGCGATCGCCGAGATCGCGGACCGCCCGGCCGTCATCCGCCTGTTTACCAAGGCGGCGGACAAGCGTGCCGGATTTGCCGCCTGGACGCTGCTTTTCTATGCACTCTGGCACCGGCGGCACGTGCTGGGCCAAGCCCCCGACTGCGACGTGTTCCACGCCCTCGACAGCGTCCGCGCGGCATGATTTAAGGCGCGTCCCTTCCCTCCGACGAAGCGGTTCCAGATGCCCGAAATCGATCCCCTGCTTGCGGCGGAGCTTGTCGCGTTCTGCGTCGCGACCGGTGCCGTCGCGGGCCTGCTTGCGGGCATGCTCGGCGTGGGTGGCGGAATCGTCGTCGTGCCTGCGCTCTTCTTCGTGCTCGGCCATGCGGGCGTGGGGCTTGACGTGCGCATGCAGGTGGCGGTCGCCACGTCGCTCGCCACGATCATCCCCACCTCGATCCTGTCGGCGCGCGCGCACCGCCAGCGCGGTTCGGTCGATGCCGCCTTGCTGCGCGCATGGATCCCGCCTGCGCTTGTCGGCGCCATCATCGGCACGATCTTCGCGTCGAGCGTGAAGGGGGCCGTGCTTGCCGGCATCTTCGGAATCGTGGCGCTGATCGTCGCCGTGCAGATGGTCGCCTTCCCCGGTGGCCTTGCCCTGCGCGAGGGCCTGCCGGGCCGGGCCGCCAGCGCGCTCATGGCGGTGCTGATCGGCGGTTTCTCCGCCGTCATGGGGATCGGCGGCGGCACACTCGCGGTTCCCGTGCTGTCGCTGTTCAGCTTCCCGATCCGCCTCGCGGTGGGAACGGCGGCCACCCTCGGCCTTTATGTCGCGATACCGGCCACGGCCGGTCTCGTGATCGCGGGCTGGCCGGTCGCGGGCCTGCCGCCTCTGTCGCTGGGTTACGTCAATCTCGTGGCCTTCGCGGCCCTGCTGCCTGCGATGCTGCTGTGCGTGAAGCTGGGGGCCAAGATCGCGCATACGATCTCGCAGCCCGCCCTGCGCCGGGTCTTCGGGATCGTGCTTGCCTGCGTGGGCCTGCGCATGTTGTCGTCGCTGTTCTGAGAGGGAACACACCCGTGACCGACCGCCTCGTCATCCGCCGGCCCGACGACTGGCACGTGCACCTGCGCGACGGCGCCATGCTGGAGGCCGTCGTCCCGCACACCGCGCGCCAGTTCGCGCGCGCCATCGTGATGCCCAATCTCGTCCCGCCGGCGTCGAGCGTGGCGGCCGTGCGCGACTATGCCGCGCGCATCCGCAAGGCCGCCGGCCCCGGCTTCGAGCCGCTGATGACCTGTTACCTGACCGACGGGATCTTGCCCGACGAGATCGAGCGCGGCCATTCCGAGGGCGTGTGGGTCGCCGCCAAGCTCTATCCCGCGCACGCGACGACGAACTCCGCGCACGGCGTGACCGACATCGCGAGGATTGCTCCGGCGCTGGAGCGCATGCAGAAGATCGGCATGAAACTGCTCGTCCATGGCGAAGTAACCGACAAGTCGGTCGACATCTTCGACCGCGAGGCGGTGTTCATCGAGCGGACGATGAACCGGCTGGTGAAGGATTTCCCCGGCCTCAAGATCGTTTTCGAGCACATCACCACGAAGGAGGCGGCCGATTTCGTGGCCGCCGGGCCTGCCACGCTTGCCGCGACGATCACGCCGCATCACCTGATGATCGACCGCAACGCGATCTTCGAGGGCGGCATCCGCCCGCATCTCTATTGCCTGCCCATCGCCAAGCGCTCGATCCACCGCACGGCCCTGCGCAAGGCAGCCGTTTCGGGTTCTCCCAAATTCTTCCTCGGCACCGATACGGCGCCGCACGCGGTCCACACCAAGGAAGCGGCGTGCGGGTGTGCGGGCATCTTCAACGCGCCCGTAGCGCTGGAAGCCTATGTGCGCGTGTTCGACGAGGAAGGGGCGCTCGACAGGTTCGAGGGTTTCGCCAGCGAGCACGGACCCGCCTTCTACGGCCTGCCGAAGAACCAGGGCCGCATCGCGCTGACGCGAGCCAGCGTCAAGGCGCCCGAACGCGTTCCCGCGGGTCCCGGCGACGTCGTTTGCTATCTCGGCGGCCAGGACCTGGGCTGGCGCTTCGAGGGAATCGTCGGCTAGCGCCGCGATTTGCCGCAAGCCGCCGGGGTTGGTAACGTGGGCGGTGCCCTGCGTTCCGCGGCATCGGAGGTTTTTATGAGCGGCTGCATCGTCGGTTGGTCCCACGGAAAGTTCGGCAAGCGCGAAGGGCTCGATCTCGAGGCGCTTCTCGCCGAAGTATGCGTCGGCGCGCTCGCCGATGCCGGGCTCGCCCCCGAGGACGTCGACGAGATCTATGTCGGCCATTTCGGCGGCGGCTTCGTGAAGCAGGATTTCCCGGCCTCGCTCGTCCTCCAGACGGCCGACGGGTTCCGCTTCAAGCCCTCGACGCGCGTCGAGAACGCCTGCGCCACCGGCTCGGCGGCCGTGCATATGGGCCTCAACGCCATCGCGGCGAAGAAGGCGCGCATCGTGCTGGTAGCGGGCGTGGAGAAGATGACCGAGACGCCAGGCGATGTGGTCGGCGGCATCCTCATGAAGGCCTCCTACGTGAAGGAGGAAGACCGGCCGGGCATGAGCTTCGCCGGGGTCTTCGGGCAGATCGCGCAGCTCTATGCGCAGCGTTTCGGCGATCCGTCCGACGCGATGGCGAAGATCGCGGCCAAGAACCACAAGAACGGCTGCGCCAATCCCTTCGCGCAGCTGCGCAAGGATCTCGGCTACGATTTCTGCCGTACGGTCTCGGACAAGAACCCGCTGGTGGCGGGGCCGCTGCGACGCACCGACTGCAGCCTCGTCTCGGACGGGGCTGCGGCGCTCGTGCTGGCCGATTTCGGCACGGCGATGACGATGAAGAAAGCGGTCGCCTTCCGCGCGACGGCGCAGGTCAACGACTACCTGCCGATGAGCCGACGCGACATCGTCGCCTTCGAGGGCTGCGCACAGGCGTGGAAAAAGGCCTATGCCGAGGCGCGCGTGAGCGTCGACGACCTCAAGCTCGTCGAGACGCACGACTGCTTCACCATCGCCGAATTGGTCCAGTACGAGGCGATGGGCCTTGCCAAACCCGGCGAAGGCAGCCGCGTGGCGCTGGAAGGCATCACCGAGAAGAACGGCCGCCTGCCGGTCAACGCTTCGGGCGGGCTCAAATCCAAGGGCCATCCGATCGGCGCCACGGGCGTGTCGATGCACATCATGGCCGCGATGCAGGCGACAGGTTCGGCCGGCGACATGCAGGTGCCCAAGCCCGGCCTTGCCGGGGTGTTCAACATGGGTGGTGCCGCCGTCGCCAACTACGTCTCGATCCTGGAGCCGCTTCGCGCATGAACAAAGGCAAGGTCATCGAGAATTTCGAAATCGAGGCGGACCAGCTCGCCTGGCTCAAGGACATGGCCGCGACCTACGGCCTCAAGGACGCAGGCAAGGCGCTGCGCGTGGCGCTCGACCACGCGATGATGGACGCCGACGAAGAGAAGATCTTCATGTCGATCCGCTGCCGGCGGTGCGGATGAAGGCTGCGCCGGCCTTCGAGATGGCCGACCGTGCGGACGGCTAGCGCGCGGCGATTTCCGGCTCAATTCGGATTCCAAGGCGCATCAGCCGGCCGGCATTGGCCGCGTTGACCGCATTTTCGGGAACTTTTCCGCTCGTGAGTGCCGCGACCTGGCGCACCGTATCGAAGGCCTGATGGCCGACGGCTTCCGGCGTCAGGCCGCCAACATGCGGCGTGGCGACGACATCGGCGCGGGCGGCAAGGTGCCGCGACGGCATCTGGTCGGGCGCCGATCCGACGTCGATCGCGGCGCCTGCAAGCCGGCCGGAATCGAGTGCGGCGGCAAGTGCATCCTCGTCGACGAGTTCGCCCCGCGCCAGATTGACGAAATAGGAGCCGGGCATCATCGAGGCGAAAGCGCGCGCATCGAACAGACTGCGCGTCGTCTCGCCGGCAGGCGCAAGGCAGACGACGAACCGCGACCGGGCAAGCAGGTCGCGGAACGACGTCCGTGCGATGCCGTCCGGAACCGCGTCCGGGTCGGGATCGCTCGCAAGCACCGTCATGCCGAGCGCCGCCGCGAGCCTGCCGAGGCGTCGGCCGATGGCGCCGCAGCCCACGATTCCGAGCGTCGCGCCCGAGAGTTGCACACCCATCCTGGCTTCCGGCGCATGGCCGGCACGGTACGCGGCCGATGCCGCGCCGATGCCGCGCGCGAGATCGACGAGGAACCCTATCCCCAGTTCCGCTACCGCATCGACGAAGCCGGCCGACGCGCGCGTGACGAGGACGCCTGCCGCGCTTGCCGCCGAGACATCGACGTTCCGTATGTCCATCGCGCAGCGCACGAACGCGATCAGGTCTGGCGATGCGGCGAAGAAGGCCGCGTCGCCAGGCGTCTGCCGGTCGCTCACCACGATCTCGCAGCCGCGCGCCCGCATCGCGAGGGTAGCCGTGTCGAGCGGCGCGTCGGCGTCGTGCAATACCACGTCGCCGATCTCGCGCAAGGCCGCCAGCGCCTTGTCGCCGTAGTAGCGGGCGCGGGCACCGGGCGTATGGGTCAGCAGGATGCGCATCGTTCCGTCGCCATCTTCGCCCGGGACGGGCCGCTATCCGAGAACCATGTTGGGAATCCACGAGGCGAGTTCTGGGAAAATCACGACGAGGACGAGCACGATCACTTCGGCGACGATGAAACTCCAGCAATAGCGCACGGTTTCGTTGTAGCTGCATCCGGCGATGCTGGTCGCGACGAACAGCAGGACGGCAACCGGTGGCGTCGTCGAGCCGATCTGGGTCGCCATCACCATCAGGAGGCCGAGTTGGAACTCGTCGATGCCGAATTTCCGGCCGACGATGACGGCGACTGGGATCAGGATGATCAGGATCGCCATCGAGTCGACGAACATCGTCAGCACGAGCATCACCGCCATCAGCAGGAGCAGGACGGCGATCTTCGTCCCGGCGACCGAGGTTATGCCCGCAAGAACGACGTCGTTGAAATTAAGGTACGACAGAAGCCAGCCGAATGCGCCCGCCACGCCGATGATCCCGGATACCAGCGCGGTCGTGACGCCCGCCTGCACGAATATCTCGGGCAGGTCGCGCAGCTTCACGGTCCGGTAGACGAAAAAACCGATGAAGAAGCCGTAGAAGCATGCGACGACACCCGCCTCGGTCGCCGTGAAGACGCCGCCGAGAATTCCGCCGAGCACGAGCACGGGGGCCAGCAGCGCAGGCCACACCTGGACCGCAGCCTGCGCGACGACGCGGAGCAGGAAGCGCCCGGTGGTGTTGCGCAACTCGGGATAGTCGGGATGGCGCGCGTAGATCGCGATCACGATCATGAGGCCGACGCCGATCAGGAGGCCCGGTATGATGCCGCCGAGGAAGAGCCCTCCGATCGACACGTTCGACATCGAGCCGTATACGATCATCGTCATGCTCGGCGGGATGATCGCGCCGATCGTGCCGGCGCATGCGACCAGGGCCGCCGCGAATCCGGGCTTGTAGCCGCGGGATTTCATCGCCGGCACGAGGATCGATCCGATCGCGGACGTGTCGGCGACCGACGATCCGGAGACACCCGCGAATATCATGCTCGACACGACCGAGGCGTGGCCGAGGCCGCCGCGCCAATGGCCGACCGCGGCTTCGGCGAATTCGACGAGGCGCTTGGAAATTCCGCCACGCGAAATCAGCTCGCCGGCCAGGATGAAATAGGGCAGCGCCAGCAGGCTGAAATTGTCCAGCATTGCGAACATCTTCTGCGGGAACAGTGCCGGCACCAGATTGGGTTCGGTCAGGATTCCGGCGAGTCCGACGATTCCCATCACGAGCAGGACGGGGATGCCGAGCGTGATCAGCCCCAGCAGAAAGGCGAAAAGGAGAACCAGCATCATGGCGCGCTTCCTGCGTCGGCGGGGCGGAAATGGGCGGCGAGCCGTCGCACCGCGATCAGCGCGAGATAGGCGGCGCCGAGGGCCATGCCCGAATAGACATAGTCCATGCGTAGGCCCAGACCCGGACTGTCCTGGAATTTCGCGACTTCCATCAGCTTCAGCGTGTAGATGCCGATCGCGCCGGCGAGCGTGAGCCACAGCAGTTCGATCGCAAGCTCGATCGAACGGCGTACCGGACGCGGAAGCTTCATCAGCACCACGTCCATGCCGATATGCGCACCCCGCCGGTACGCGACCGGAACGGCGATGAACACCATCCAGACATGGCCGAATTTCTGAAACTCCTCGCTCCAGCTCAGCGGCAACCCGAGCACGAAGCGGTTGAAGACCTGCAGCCCGCCGACGAGCGAGAAGGCAAGGAAAATGGCGAACAGCAGGAATTCCATCGCGCGGTCGATGGCTTGCAGGACGGCGTTCATGTCTCGATCCGGAAAAAAGGGGACCGGCGGCGCGCGTGGCCGCCAGTCCGGGGGGTTCGCCTACTTGGTCGCGCGGATGATCTTGAGCAGGTCTTCCGCGCCGATCTGCTTGGCAAGATCGTCCTGCACGGGCGCCGCCGCGGCGATGAAGGGCGCCTTGTCGATGGTGTTGACGATCATGCCCTTGCCCTTGAGCAGGCCGATGGCTTCGGCGTCGCGCTGGGCGGACAGGCTCCGGTTGACGTCCTGCGCCATCTTGGCGGCGGCGGCGACGACTTCGCGCTCCTTGTCGGTGTAGGCGCTCCATTCCTTCATCGAGCAGGCCGTAACGGTCGGTCCGAACAGATGCCCGGTCAGCGTCACGTACTTGGCGACTTCGTAGTATTTGCCGGTGAAGACGACCGGCGGGGCATGCTCGAAGCCGTCGAGCACGCCGGTCTGCAGCGCCGTGTAGACTTCGCCGAACGCCATCGGCGTGGCGCTCGCACCCATTGCGTTGAGCGCCGCGACATAGGTCGGCGTCTGGATGGTGCGGATCTTCAGCCCCTTGAGATCGGCCGCCGTCTTGACTTCCTTCTTCGTCGTCACGACGTTCCGGTAGCCCCAGCTGTCCTGCCAGCCGAGGACCTTGATTCCGCGCGCCTCGTATTCCTTGGCGAGCGCCTGCCCGACGGGGCCGTCGAGCACGTGATGCGCGTGGTCGTAGCCCTGCCACATGAAGGGCAGGTCGAGAACGCCCATCCGGCGCACGAAGTTGTTGTGGATCGCCGTTCCGCCGATATGGCAGGTGGCGCCTGCGCCAAGCTGCATGCCTTCGACGACCGCGCGCTCCTCGCCGAGCGCATTGGCCGCATAGATCCGGGCTTCGAGCGTGTCCGAATATTCGTTGATGTAGTTGCGCATTACCCACGCGACCATGTGGTTGTCGTTGCCGAGATCGGCGGCGGTGGCGTGGGAAAGCTTGACTTGCTTCTTTGCTTGGGCGGCCGCGTCGTCCGGTGCGGCAAGCGTCAGGGCGAAAGCGGCGGCGAGCATTCCGTATCGCATCGTGTTGCGAAGCATGGCGATTCTCCCTCTGGATCGTGGTTCGCGGCTCATGCCGCTTTTCAATCGTCTAAAACGATTTAGTAATAAATCGCATCGAATGCGGCACGAGTCAAGTCCGACGCGCGAATGGACGATCTTCGTGGAAATTCGCTGCCGGCGCTGCAGCCGAAGAGTGCTCCGCGCGCCTTCGCGAGAGAGCTTCAGGCGGCCAGTGCCGCCGATGCCTCGCGCGCTTCCTTCGTCGAGCGGTTGGCCGAACTGGCGGATTCGGCGATTGCGCGGACGTTGTTGGAAATGCTTTCCACCGCCGCGGCAGCCGTCTGCATGTTCTGCGACATGTCGCGCGTGACGGCGCTCTGCTCTTCCACGGCGCTTGCGGTCGAGCCGACATATTCGCGCACCGATTCGATCGACCGGCGGATGTTGCCGAGGCCGTCGGCGACTTCCTTGGCGATCGCCTGGATGCCGGCGATCTCGCCGCCAATCTTGTCGGTCGCTTCCGCCGCCTGACGCGCGAGGTTCTTGACTTCCGAGGCGACGACCGCGAAGCCTTTGCCGGCTTCGCCCGCGCGGGCGGATTCGATGGTGGCATTGAGGGCAAGCAGGTTGATCTGCCCCGCGATGTTCTGGATCAGCGCCACGATGCTCGACATGGCCTGGGCCGCTGCCGTCAGCTTCTGGGTCGACGCGTCCGCCTCGGCCGCGCGCTGGAAGGCCTGGTCCGCTTCGACGTGCGATTTGGTCATGCTCTGCGAGATCTCGAGCACGGAGGCGTTGAGCTGCTCTGCGCCGGATGCCACGGCCTGAACATTGGCGGTCGTCTGCGAGGAAGCCGCCGATGCCGCCGTTGCCTGCGTGTTGGCCGTCGAAACGGCATCGTCGATGACGGTCAGGCTGCTGTCGATCAGGTTGCGGGCCTTCTCGTTCTTCATCCGCGCAAGGACGGTCGCGGTCACGTCGGTGGCGAACTTGGTGCATGCCGAGACCTATGGCCCCGACGGGACGACGATCTGGGCGGGCGGGCGAATTGAGGATGGGGGGCTGTGCGGGGCTGGTGCTGCCTCGGAGGATTGAACTCCGGACCTCGTCCTTACCAAGGACGCGCTCTACCACTGAGCTAAGGCAGCGTACCGCCTGCAAATCGGCCCGCTTGATGCCACAGACCGCCGGATCACGCAACTTGCTTGGTTCGGGGCCGCATTTTCGGCAAAATGGCCGCCATGCCAGCGCCCGCCCGAGCCATGTCGCCCGAACAGGCCGATCCCCTTGTCCGGGCTGCGGTCAAGGGAAAGGGCACTTTTTCGCTGGGCCAGATCGCCGACCAGATCGGCGCGCCCACGATGCAGGTCTTCTCGATCCTCGAGAAGATGGTGACCGAGGGCAAGCTGAAACGGCTCACCGACGCGAAGTCGGGAGCCATCGCCCAGCCTAGGGCCGCCGCGCGCGGTTGACCGCCGAGGTCACCGCCTTCAGCGACGCCGCCACGATGTTCGAATCGATGCCCACGCCGAAGAGCTTGCGTCCGTCGACCGTCGCCTCGACATAGGCGGCCGCCTGCGCCTTGGCGCCCTGGTTGCCCTTGATCGCGTGTTCGCGATAGTCGATGACGTCGACCGTCACGCCCGCCTTCGAAAGCGCGTCGACATAGGCCGCGATCGGGCCGTTGCCTTCGCCGACAAGCGTGGTCGCCTTGCCGTCGACCTTCATGCGCGCCTCGATGCGCCGCTCGGCGCCCGACTTGCCGGTCGGAAGCGTCGTGTGGTCGACGAAGGCGAAGGCGCCGTCGGCGAGATACTCCGCGACGAACGCGCCGTGGATGTCCTTGGCCGAGAGTTCCTTGCCCGTCGTGTCGGCGACGCGCTGGACGACGGCGGCGAATTCGATCTGCAGGCGGCGCGGCAGCTCGAGGCCGTAGTCCGTCTCCAGCAGGTAGGCGATGCCGCCCTTGCCGGACTGCGAGTTGACCCGGATCACGGCTTCGTAAGAGCGGCCCACGTCCTGCGGGTCGATCGGCAGGTAGGGCACGTCCCAGATGCCGGTGTTCGACTTGCCCTGCGCGGTCAGGCCCTTCTTGATCGCGTCCTGGTGCGAGCCCGAGAACGCGGTGAAGACGAGTTCGCCGCCATAGGGGTGGCGCGGATGCACGGGCAGCTGGTTGCAGTATTCGACCGTGCGCACGATCTCGCGCACGTCCGACATGTCGAGCTGCGGGTCCACGCCCTGGCTGAACAGATTCAGCGCCAGCGTGACGACGTCCACGTTGCCCGTCCGCTCGCCGTTGCCGAAGAGCGTGCCTTCCACGCGCTGGGCGCCGGCCATCACCGCGAACTCGGCCGCCGCGACGCCGGTCCCCCGGTCATTGTGCGGATGGACAGACAGGATCCACGTATCGCGGTTCTTCACGTTGCGCGAGAACCATTCGATCTGGTCGGCATAGATGTTGGGCGTCGCCGCCTCGACCGTGGCGGGCAGGTTGAAGATCATCGGCCGGGCCTTCGTGGGACCCCATTCGTCCATCACCGCCTCGCAGATCTGCTTGGCGAAATCGAGCTCGGTCTGCGTGAAGCTTTCCGGGCTGTACTGGAAGACGACTTCCGTGCCCTTGACCGTCGGGACCAGCCGCTTGACGGTCTTGGTGCCTTTGACCGCGATGTCGACGATGCCCGGCCGGTCGAGGCCGAACACGACGCGGCGCTGGGTGGTCGATGTGGAGTTGTAGAGATGGACGACCGCGCGCTTCGATCCGCGGATCGCGTCGAAGGTGCGTTCGATCAGCTCGTCGCGCGCCTGCGTCAGCACCTGGATCGTCACGTCGGCGGGGATGGCGCCTTCGTCGATGATCGAGCGCACGAAATCGAAATCGGTCTGCGAGGCGGCCGGGAAGCCGACCTCGATCTCCTTGAAGCCCAGACGCACGAGCAGGTCGAACATGCGCCGCTTGCGTTCGGGCCCCATCGGCTCGACGAGGGCCTGATTGCCGTCGCGCAGGTCGACTGAGCACCACAGCGGCGCCTTGGTGATCTGGCGCGAGGGCCACTTGCGGTCGGGCAGGTCGATGGGCGGGAAAGCTTTGTATTTCTGGACGTTCATGGTGCGGATCTCCGCGAAAAGGGGGCAGGCATGCTGTCGATGCGCGCCGATTGGCGGCGCGCGGCCCTAAGTCGCGGGATGCAGAAGAACGGGTTCATTGGAAGGTTCCGGAGAGAGGGACTTTGACGACACGACGATCTGACCGCTGGGACGCCCTTCCGGGGAAGGGGGCCGCGGTTCAAATAAGTCGAAGGAGGGCGTCAGTCCGGCGGAACATGGAACCTTTCTAGCGGGCAGGGTGACTTCCGTCAACCGGTCCGCCGGGGGCGCTGGCACGGATATTGAAGTTGAGGGGAGCTTTCCTTCCCCTCTTCAGACAGGAGCCTCCCCGCATGTCGAAGTCCCTGACCGCGTTTGCATTTGCAGCGGCCCTTGCGGCCCTGGCGGGGCCAGCGGCCGCCCAGACGCCCACGACCATCAAGTTCACCCTCGGCTGGAAGACGCAGGGCAGCGACGCGGCCTTCTTCGTCGCGCGCGACAAGGGCTATTTCCAGCGCGAAGGCCTCAATGTCGTCATCGACCAGGGCGAAGGCTCGGGTGCGACGATCACGCGCATCATGGGCGGGGCGTACGACGCCGGCTTCGGCGACATCAACGCGATCATCCAGAACGCCGCATCGAATCCCGGCCAGCAGCCGATCATGGTCTACCAGATGTGGACCCAGCCGCCGTTCGCGATCGTGGCGCGCAATCCGGCCGGCATCAAGACGATCAAGGATTTCGAGGGCAAGACGCTGGGCGGCGCGCAAGGCACGCCGACCACGCGCCTGATGCCGGTCTTCGCGTCGCTGAACAAGCTGGACCTCGCGAAGATCAAGTTCACCAACATGGCGCCCAACCTGCAGGAGCCGCTGCTGATCCAGGGCCATATGGACGCGGCGATGGTGTTCAACATCACGAGCTACTTCAACCTGATCGGTCTCGGCCAGGATCCGGACAAGGACTATACGTGGTTCTCGTTCGCCGACTACGGCATGGACCTCTATTCGAACGGGATGATGGTCTCGCAGAAGATGCTGAAGGAGAACCCGACGGCGGTCGCGGGCCTCGTGCGGGCGGTCAACCAGGCCACGCTCGACGTCGGCAAGGACATTCCCGGCGCCATGAACTCGGTGACGAAATTCGACGCGCTCGTCGACCGCGGCGTGGAAACGCGGCGCCTCAAGTTCGCCTACGAGAAGCTCATGCTCTCGGCCGAGAGCAAGGAGATCGGTGCCGGCGACGTCAAGGACGACCGCCTGAAGCGCTCGATCGGGATGGTAGTTACGGGCTATGGTCTTTCCCGCACGCCCGAAACCAGCGAGGTCTACTCGCGCCAGTTCCTGCCGCCGCGCGGCGAACGCGAACTGGTCTATCTGGGAAACTGATTTGATCCAGGCACGCCCGCTCGTCCTCCGGGGCGGGCGCATTCTCGATCCCGATGCGGATCGCGCCGAGCCGGCGGACATCCTCCTGTCCGCCGGCTCGGTCGTTTCCATCGGTCCGCCGGGCTCGATCTCGCCCGCCGATGCCGAAATCCTCGACGCTACCGACCGGCTGCTGGTCCCCGGTCTCGTCAACGCGCATACGCATGCGCATGGCGGGCTCGGGCGCGGCGCCGTCGGCGATCAGGCGCCGCTCGAACTGTTCCTCAACGCGGCCGGGGCCATCAACGGCCAGCGCACGCTCGACGACAAGTATCTGAGCGCGGCGCTGTCGGCGGCCGAGATGGTGCGTCGCGGCTGCACGGCCAGCTTCGACCTGTTCGTCGAGTTTCCGGCACCCTCCGCCGAGGCCATGCGGGCGGTCGGGCAGGCTTATTGCGATGTCGGCATGCGTGCGGTCGTGGCGCCGATGCTGGCCGATCGCACGCTCTATCAGGCGCTGCCGGGCCTGCTCGACGCGATCCCCGAGCCGATGCGCGGCGCGATCGCCAGGATCGCGCTCGCCCCTTACGAGACCAGCCTTGCCAATCTGCGGCCGGTCTTTGCCGATTGGCCGTTCGACCGCGACTTCATCCGGCCGGGCATCGCGCCGACCATCCCGCTGCACTGCTCGGACGATTTCATCGTCGCGTGCGCGCGCATGGCCAAGGAATTCGGCCTGCCGTTCCAGACGCATCTGGCCGAAACCAAGGTGCAGGCCGTGCTGGCGCGCGCCAAGTACGGCAAGAGCATGACCGCGCATCTCGACGAACTCGGGGCGCTCGGTCCCAATTTCAGCGGCGCCCACGGCATCTGGATCGATCGTGCCGAGATGGACCTGATCGCGAAGCGCGGCGGGCGCATCGCGCACAATCCCGGTAGCAACCTGCGTCTCGGCTCGGGCGTGGCCGCCATCCGCGAGATGATGGATGCCGGCATCGAAGTGGGCATCGGTACCGACGGCTCGAATACCGGCGACGGGCAGAACATCTTCGAAGCGGCGCGCCTTGCCGCCTATCTCTCGCGCCTGCAGGGGCCGGAGTACGGGAAATGGGTGACGGCACGCGAAGCCTTCAAGGCGACGACGCTGGGCAGCGCACGCCTGCTCGGCTTCGAGAAGATGGGACGCATCGCGCCGGGCTTCGCCGCCGACATCGTGTTCCTGCGTCTCGACCAGCCGCACTACGTGCCGCTGCGCAGTCCGCTGATGCAGATGATGTTCGCCGAATCGGGCTCGGCGATCGACCGCGTGATGGTCGGCGGGCGCATCGTGTTCGAGAACGGTCGCCTGACCACGGTCGACGAGGCCGCGCTGCGCTTGAAGGCCGAAGCGGCGGCCGAGCGACTCGATGCCGCGAACGAAGGGGCAAAGAAGATGGCGGCCTCGATCAACGATTTCGTCGGCACGTTCTGCGTTGCGCACGGGCGCGCGGACTGTCACATAAGAAGGCGTCTCGATTGCCTGCCGACCTGATTTCCGCGAGGTCTTGCATGCCGACAACTTCGACGCTGATCGCCTTCGCCGCCGTATGCGCCGGCATGGTGCTCACACCCGGCCCCAACATGATGTATCTGGTCTCGCGTTCGCTCAGCCAGGGACCGATGGCCGGCATGATCTCGCTGGGTGGCGTGATCTTCGGTTTCGTCTTCTACGTCCTGTGCACGGGGCTCGGCTTCACGGCGCTCATCTTCGCCGTTCCGATCGCCTACGACGTGGTGCGGTTCGGCGGGGCCCTCTATCTCGCGTGGCTCGCCTGGCAGTCGTTGCGGCCCGGCGGACGGTCGCCTTTCGAGGTGCAGACACTGCCGTACGATCCGCCGCGCAAGCTGTTCGCGATGGGCCTGCTGACGAATCTCCTCAATCCGAAGGTCGCGATGCTCTATCTGGCGCTGGTGCCGCAGTTCATCGACGCGACGCGCGACGATGTCCTGCTGCAGGCGCTCGTACTCGGCGGCGTGCATATCTGCGTCAGCTTCGCGGGCAACACGATGTTCGCGCTGGGTGCCGGCGCCCTGTCCGTGTTTCTTGCCCGGCGGCCGACCTGGCTGCTCGTGCAGCGCTGGCTGATGGGGTTCGTGCTGGGCGGGCTCGCCATACGCATGGCAATGGAAAGCCGCCGCTAGACCTCGGACGCACCGTAATAGAGCGTCACGGAATGCTTCGCCTCGGCGAAGAACAGCCAGCGCTCGACCAACGTGCCGGCGAGGCCGAGCACGGCCGCAAGGGCCGCTGAGGCGAGAGCGGGTGCCCCGTTCAGCAGCAGTGATGCAGCCGTAAGCAGGAACGGGAGATGAAAGGCTGCGTGCCGCGTGATCCGGCGCAGCTTCGCCGCGTGCTTGCGCGCGATCCTGAAGCCCATTTCCTGCTGGAGATAGTTCTCTTCCGTATGCGGCGAGTCGAGGAAGCGCACCTTGCCGCGCGCGCCGAGGCCGGTGGCGCTCTCGGGCGTCGATGGCGACTTCGTCGTGTCGATGAATTCCCAGTAGCAGTGCTTGAGATACGCGGCGATCGCCACGAAAGCGAGAGCCGCGATCCCGACGATCGGCTGCGGCCGGCCGAAAGCCTGTGCTGCGACATGCAGCAACAGGGCACCCGTGGCGAGGCCGAGCGCCATGTAGTTCGGCGCGACCCAGCAATTGTGCCACTGGTAGATCGGCTTCAGCGATCGGTAGATCATCGCGGTCGTGAAGATCGTGACAAGCGCGCAAAGGGCGGTCGCGAAGCCGATCAGTGCGAAGACCCCGTCGCTACGCCCGAAGAAGGCCCACGCGACGCCGAAGATGCCGAGCGGCACGAACGTGACGAGGGAGGCCACACCCTCGCGGCTGAGCCACGAACTGCGGACCTGCGTGAGCGCGCGCCACGCGCGCTCGGGATGGCCGAGATGGAAGGTCGAGGCGAGCAGGCCCGCCACGATCAACGCCGTCGCCGGGCCGAGCGTGGCGACGGCAAACCAACCGCCGGCCGGCACGAAGCCGAGTGCGCTAGCGACGGCCACGAGGGCGACGAGGCCGTAACCGGCGCCGGATGCTGTCGTGAAGAAGATGACGGAGAAGGCGGGATGCATCGTCTGGCTCTCAACGCGAAAGGACTTTGTCCATCCAGCGCAGCAGCGGATGGGTACCGGCGGTCTCGGCCGGCCTGTCGAGTTCGGCCTTCGCACCCGTGCAGCCGACGGCCGTTTTCGCCGCGCGCGGCGGCAGGTAGCGGTTGACGGGCGCGTATTCCATTTCAGGCATCAGCGCATAGCCACCGCGTTCGGCGACGAGTCGCGAGACATCCGACGACGGATCGCCGAGATCGCCGAAATGCCGCGCACTCGCCGGGCATGTCGAGACGCAGGCCGGGACGCGCTCGTCCTCGGCGAGGTTCTCGTTGTAGATGCGGTCGATGCAAAGCGTGCACTTCTTCATGACGCCTTCGTCGGCATCGAACTCGCGTGCGCCATAGGGGCAGGCCCACGAGCACAGCTTGCAGCCGATGCAGGTGTCGGCGTTGACCAGCACGATGCCGTCCTCGGCGCGCTTGTAGCTGGCGCCCGTCGGGCACACCGTGACGCAGGCCGGTGTCTCGCAATGCAGGCACGATTTCGGGAAATGGACGGTGCGGCTGTCGTTCCCTTCGCCCGCCTCGAAGGTGTGGATGCGGTTGAACCACACGCCGGAGACGTCGGCGCCGTAGGGATCGAAATCCGGCAGCGGGGCCGAATGCCCGCCGGTGTTCCATTCCTTGCAGTTGACTGCGCAGGCATGGCACCCGACGCAGGTGTCGAGATCGATGACGAGGCCGAGCTTCTTGGCACCCGGCTGCGGCGTGGGCAGGCTGGTCATGGCTTTTTCCACTGCGCGCCGTAGCGCAGGATCGACGGCGGTTCGGTCATGCCGGGCGGATGGTTGAGGGTCGGCAGAAGCGGCGAGGTCACGCCCTGTTCGGCCTGATCGGCCTTCTCCACGCGGACGCGCAGATCGTACCAGGCGGCCTGTCCGGTCACCGGATCGGAATTCGAATAGCGATAGCCGTTCTTGTCGGGCAGCAGTTCCGAGATCAGGTGGTTGAGCAGGAAGCCCTTCGTCGCCTCGGGCGCGTCGGCGTCGAGGTTCCACGCGCCCGCGCGCTTGCCGATGGCGTTCCACGTCCAGACTGTGTGCGGATTGACGCCTTCCATCGTGCGGATCTGCGCCTTGACGCGGCCATGATGCGACGTGATCCACGCCCAGTCGTCGTCGGAAAGGCCGAGCTTCGCGGCCGTGCGCACGTTCATGTAGAGCCGGTTGTGACTCATGATCTGGCGCAGCCACGCGTTCTGCGAGCCCCATGAATGGTACATCGGCATCGGACGCTGCGTGACCGCGTGGAGCGGGAAGGCGTCGGTGTCGACCTGCGTGCCCTCGAAGGTGGGATACCAGATCGGCAGCGGATCGAAATTCGCCTCGATGCGCGCGCGATGCTCGGCCGGGGCCTGGATCGGCCCGATACCGCGCGCCGCGTTGCGGAACTTCTGCAGCGGTTCGGAATAGATGTGCAGCACGATCTGTTCGGGCTTGTCGATCAGGCCGAGCTTCACGGCCGCTTCGAGATAGCCCTTGTTGGCGTGCTTGAAATAGAGCTGGTCGGGTTCGAAATGATGGCGCCAGAACGCGCCGTTCTCGACATAGCGTTCGAGCTGCTTGGGGTTGGGTTCGCCCACGCCCGACTTCGTGCCGTCGATCCCGCGGAAGCCCGCGAGCGGCCCCACGCCGGGCTTGCGCTCGTGGTTCGCGATGTAATCCGGATAGCCGCCGGGGAACTTCGCCGTGCCGTCGGCATTCGTGAAGCCGGGCAGCTTGAGGCGCACGGCAAGATCGATCAACACGTCCTGGAAGGGGCGCACGTCGCGGTCGGGCGCGACGACCGGCTGGCGGATCGCGTCGCCAGGCCCTTCGGCCGAGCCGATCGGCCGGTCGAGCAGCGAAATGCAGTCCCAGCGTTCCAGATAGGTCGTGTCGGGCAGGATCAGGTCGGAATAGGCGACCGTCTCGGAATAGAACGCATCGGAATAGATGATGTGCGGGATGCGGTAGCTGCCGTCGGCATTCTTGTCGGTCAGCATCCGCGCGGTCTCGGCCGAGTTCATCGACGAGTTCCACGCCATGTTCGCCATGTACATGAACAGCGTATCGACCGGGTAGGGATCGCCCTTCCATGCGTTGGCGATGACCATGTGCATCAGGCCGTGGGCCGCGATGGGCGCTTCCCACGAATAAGCCTTGTCGATACGCATCGGATTGCCGGCGTCGTCGAGCAGCAGGTCTTCCGGCCCCAGCGTGAAGCCGAGCGGCATGCCGCCCATCGGGCGGCCGGGATTGACCTGCGCGGACTTGCCCGTCGGCTTCGGGCCGGGCGGGCAGGGGCGCGGGAAGGGGGCCTTGTACCGCCACGCACCCGGCGTATCGATCGCGCCCAACAGCATCTGCAGAAGGTGGATCGCCCGGCACGTGTGGAAACCGTTGGAGTGGGCCGAGATCCCGCGCATCGCGTGCATCGACACCGGCCGGCCGATCATCTTCTCGTGCCGGCGCCCGGCCCAGTCGGTCCAAGGCTGGTCGATGACGACCTGCTGCTCGAATGCGGCATGCGCGATTTCAGCGGCGATGCGTTTGATCGTCGCCGCCGGAATGCCGCAGCGCTCGGCGACCGCCTCGGGCGCGTAATCTGGCGAGAGATAGCGAAGCGCCATCAGCTCGAACACCGGGGTCGCCCGGCGCCCGTCGGCCAGCGTCACCTCGCCGACCAGCTTGGGCGACACGTCGGCCGCAAGCGCGCTGGCGGCCGCATCGGTCTTCGTGTCCCAGCATAGCGGGTTGCCGGCGGCGTCGCGGGCGAACAGCCCGTCGTCCTTCAGCACCAGCCACGGCGCGTTCGTGTAACGCACGAGGAATTCGAGATCGATCCTGTCGGCCTTGAGCAGTTCGTGGATCAGCGCCATCACGAACAGCCCGTCGGTGCCGGGCGCGATCCCCAGCCACTCGTCCGCCACGGCCTGGTAGCCGGTCTTTACCGGATTGACCGACACGTACTTGGCGCCGTTCGCCTTCAGCTTCGCGAGGCCGGCCTTGATCGGGTTGCTGTCATGGTCTTCGGCCACGCCGAACAGCATGAAATAGCGCGCATGTTCCCAGTCGGGCTCGCCGAATTCCCAGAACGAGCCGCCGATCGTGTAGAGCCCTGCCGCCGCCATGTTGACCGAGCAGAAGCCGCCATGCGCCGCGAAGTTCGGCGTGCCGAACTGGTTGGCCCACCAGCCGGTCAGCGACTGGCTCTGGTCGCGCCCGGTGAAGAAGGCGAGCTTCTTGGGATCGTCGACGCGGATGTCGCCGAGCCACTTGGCGGCAAGACCCAGCGCCTCGTCCCACTCGATTTCCTTGAAGTCGCCGGCCCCGCGTTCGCCGACGCGCAGCAGCGGCTTCGACAGCCGGGCCGGGCTGTAATGGTTCATGATCCCGGCCGAGCCCTTGGCGCACAGGACGCCGCGGTTTACCGGATGATTCTTGTTTCCCTCGATGTAGCGGATGCGGCCGTCGCGCAGATGGACGCGGATGCCGCAGCGGCAGGCGCACATGTAGCAGGTCGTGCACTTGACCTCGTCCGAGACCTTTGGCGAGGTTTCGATCCTCTCGCCCGTACTCCCGTCCATCGGCATGAAGCGGCAAATCCCCCGGCAATCGGCGCGGTGATTCGTCGCTCACGCCTCCGGTTCTTGTAGAAGCGATGCGGTCGATAGTCAAACGGGCCAAGGGGTTGCGTCCGGCCTCCGGCGGGTGCATCCTGATGTCTTCGCGAGGAAGGATCGCGCTAGCGCATGGCCGAACTGTCCAAACAGGATATCGAGCGTTTGGCCGCCGACCCGTCAGCCGCCGGACGGGTCGAGACGGCAGGCAAGGTCGCGCAGACCTGGAAGGCCGGCGCGTTGACCGATTCGGTGCGCGCGGAGGCCGAGAAGCTGCTTCGGCTGCTGGCCAAGGACGCGATCGCCACCGTCCGCCAGGCGCTCGCCGACCATCTCAAGGACGCAAGCCAGCTGCCCGAGGGGCTGGCGATGACCCTCGCCAAGGACATCGACGCAGTCGCCCTGCCGCTGCTGATCGAAAGCCGCGCCTTCTCCGACGAAGACCTGATCGAGATCGTCGCCTCGCAGGGCCCCGAGAAGCAGGTCGCCGTCGCCCGGCGCGCCGAGGTTTCGGACGCGGTCTCGATGAAGCTTGTCGAGCACGGCGACGCGCGCGTCGCCGCCACGCTCGCCGCCAACGAGGGTGCCCGCATGTCGGATGCCACGGTCGAACGGCTTGTCGACCGGCACGGCAAGTCGGGCGCGGTCCAGGAGAAGCTCGCCGTGCGAAAGCGCGTGCCGCTGCGCGTGCTGGAGAAGCTCTACAACCTCGCCTCCGAGCGGATACGCGAGCAGCTTCTGGCGCGCGACGACATGACCAACGAGATGGCGACCGAGCTTGCCATGCACGCGCGCGAGATCGCGACCGTGGGTTCCTCGCTGAATTCGCAGGAAGACGACGTGGCGCGGCTTGCGGCGCACCTCCACACGACCGGCCGCCTCGATCCGGGCCTCGTCATCCGGGCGCTGTGCATGGGCGACCTGTTCCTGTTCGAGCACGGGCTTGCCAAGCGCGCCAACGTTCCGGTCACGCGCGCACGCCAGCTCATCTACGACCCGGTGGGTGGGCTGAAGTACGTCTACGAGCGCGCCTATATGCCACTCGATCTCTATCCGGCCGTGCGCGCCGCACTCGAGGTCGCGCAGGAAACCAGCTACGACGGCGGCCCGTCGGATCGCGAACGCTATCGCCGCCGCATGATCGAGCGCGTGCTGACGAAGGTCGAGGACGCCGACCCCGACACGGCCGACTATCTGCTGGCGCGGCTTTCGACTCTTACCCAGACGCTTGCGCACCAGCCCGTCGCCTGATTTCCGGTCCCCTTGCCTCCGCAACTCCCCGCATCGACCGAAGCACGGGCCAAGCGCGCCATCGCGAAGGCGATGGCGGCGCTTGCCGTCAAGGACGAGCACGTTGCCGAATGGCTCGCCAAGATCGGCCTGCCCAAGCCGCGCATCCGCACGCGCGGCTTCGAGGGGTTCATGCGCGCGATCGTCGCCCAGCAGATCTCGGTCGCGGCGGCGAGCGGGATCTGGCGCAAGCTCGAGGAGGGGCTGGGCGCGATCGAACCCGAAGCCGTGCTTGCCTGCGACGACGACAGGCTGCGCCTGCTCGGCCTGTCGCGGCAGAAAGCGGCATATGTGCGCGGCCTTGCCGAGGCGGTCGCGAACGGCACGCTCGATTTCGACGCCCTTCACAAGGCACCGGACGAAGAGGCGATCGACACGATCACGCGCCTCAAGGGGCTCGGACGTTGGAGCGCCGAGATTTATCTGCTGTTCGCGATGCAGCGGACCGACGTGTGGCCGGCCAACGACCTGGCGCTGCAGGAGGCGATGCGCATCCTCAAGAACCTGCGCTCGCGGCCAGACGAAAAGCGCCTGCGCAAGCTCGGCGAGGCCTGGCGGCCACATCGCTCCGCCGGCGCCCTGTTTCTCTGGCACGTCTATCACCACGCGAAGGGCCGATGAGGCATCTGGTCCTTGCGCTGGCGCTGGCTGCGGCGCCCGCTCTGGCACAGGCACCCGAACCGCGCCCGCCGGTCGACGTGCGGATGGAATTCGAAAAGCTCGTCTCGCAGATCGAGCAACTGCTCGACCGGACGCTGGAGCCGGAACTGCGCGACCAGCTTCGCGCGCGATTGGCGCCGCTGGTCAGCCGGCTCGAGGCCGGAGCCGACGACGACGCGGCGAGCGAAACCTCCCGGCTCGAGCGGCGTCTCGCGCGCCTGCGCGAGAACCGGCGCGGGACGTTCGACAACATCCCGCCGGGCTTGTTCGACGCCTATCAGCGCGTTCTCGACGACGAGGAACGGCGCCTCGTCGAGGCGCTGCGCGTGCGGGGCAAGCCGGTCGACTAGACCTTGTTGTAGGGAAGGCGGGCAAGCAGCGCCGCCATGCCGCAATGGCCGGTGGCACCCGCGAAGGCGAGACCCGCGCCGACCGCCGCCGGCAGCGCGAAGAATCCGGGATGGACAAACGTGCCGAGGGCCGTTCCGGCCAGCACGAGACTGCCGGCGATGAGTTGGACCTGCCGCATGATCGGAATCGGTGCGCGCCGGTCCTCGACGACCGGAAGGCCTGCCCGCCGCCAGGCCGCCAGGCCGCCGGAAAGATGCACGCCCTCGAGCCCGGCATCGGCAAAGCGCCGGGCCGCCTGGGCCGAGCGGGCGCCGGATGCGCAATGCAGCACGATCCGCCCGGGGGACTCGGCCGCGAGATGCGTCGGATCGAGATGCGCGAGAGGAGCGAGCCTGGCGCCGTCGATGCGCTCGCGCGCATGCTCGCCCGGATCCCGTACGTCGACTAGCGTGCATTCGCCGCGATCGAGCCAGCCTTTCAGCGTCGCTGTATCGATTTCCTTGATCGCCGTCGCCATGCTTGCCACCATGTTTGCGTCAGACATGTCCGGTCGATATATATTAGTGGAAACTGAATTATTCAAGGGTGCCGCCGATGGACGTCCACGAGCCGGAAATCACGGGCTTTTTTGACGCAGGCACGGGGACGGTCAGCTATCTCGTCGCGGATCCGGCCGGGCCGTCCGCCATGATCGTCGATCCGGTTCTCGATTTCGACGGCAAGTCCGGGCGAACCTCAACGCGCTCGGCGGAGGCGATCGCCGAGGCGGCTGCCGGCAAGCGCATCGAATGGATCGTCGAGACGCACCCGCATGCCGACCATCTGACCGGCGCGCAGTGGCTGCGCGAGAAGGTCGGCGGCAGGACGGCGATCGGCGCGGGGATCACGACCGTGCAACAGACCTGGGCCCCGATTCTCGATCTCGATTCCGGCTTCGCGCGCGACGGTTCGCAGTTCGACCGTCTGCTGCGCGACGGCGAGACATTCGCGCTCGGCTCGCTCAGCGTAAGCGTGCTCGACGTCCCCGGGCATACGCCGGCCTGCATCGCGCTGGTCGTCGAGGGGGCGAGCGGGCGAAAGCACGTTTTCGTCGGCGATACGATGTTCATGCCGGACTCGGGCACGGCGCGGACCGACTTTCCCGGCGGTTCGGCACGCACGCTCTACCGTTCGATCCGGCGCATCCTTTCGCTGCCGCCGGAGACGCGGCTCTATACCGCCCACGACTACCAGCCGGGTGGACGGGCGGTGGCTTACGAGACGACGGTGGCCGACCAGCGCGCGCACAACATCCATATCCATGACGGCATCGACGAGGACGCTTATGTCGCGATGCGCGAGGCACGCGACCGTAAGCTCGAAGCGCCGAACCTGCTGCTGCCGTCGATCCAGGTGAATATCCGGGCCGGCCATCTGCCGGAAGCTGCCGCCAACGGCACGCGCTATCTCAAGATTCCGCTGGACCGGATCTGATGACGCAGAACCGGAAAGGCCCGCATGCGCTGGCTGCCGAGACACGCCGCCGCGAGAGCGAGGCGGCCGCCCTTCGCGAGAACCTGAAGCGCCGCAAGATGCAGGCGCGCGGTCGGCAGGCGAAAGAGGACGAGGCGACGATCCAGTCCGTGCTCGATTTCTGGTTCGCGCCCGAAGGACACCCCGAGCGCGGCACGTTCCGCGAGGCATGGTTCGAGAAGCAGCCGGATTTCGATGCCGCCTGCCGCAGGCATTTCGAGGAACTGCTGAACGCGGCCGCAGCCGGGTCGCTCGACCGGTGGGCCGACACGCCCGAAGGCGCGATGGCGCTGGTCGTGCTGCTCGACCAGCTTTCGCGGAACATCCATCGCGGAACGCCGGGCGCCTTCGCGACGGACGGGCAGGCGCTGGCGCTCGCGCGCCGCATGGTCGCACGGGGTTTCGATCTGTCGCTCGACCCGGTGATGCGGATGTTCGTCTATCTGCCGTTCGAACACGCCGAAGATGTTGCGGTCCAGGACGAGTCGGTGCGGCTGTTTGAGGCGCTGCCGGCGACGCCGTGGCGCGATCGGGTCGTCCACTATGCCGGCCTCCATCGCGACGTGATCGTGAAATACGGCCGCTTTCCCCACCGCAACGCGATTCTCGGGCGGACAAGTACGCCGGCCGAACTCGACTATCTCGCCCAGCCGGGGGCGGGCTTCTAGCCCCGATTGCGCCACCGTCCCGTCTGGATTTTGCCTTCGTGGCGGGGTAATTGAGGTCATGGACAAAATCCGAATCCGCGGCGGCCGACCTCTCCGGGGCGCAATCCCGGTCGGCGGCGCCAAGAACGCCGCCTTGCCGCTGATGGCCGCAAGCCTGCTCACCGACCAGACGCTGACGCTGGTCAACATCCCGCATCTGGCAGACATCACGACGCTGGCGAACCTGCTCGGCACGCTGGGCGTGGAAATCGCGCTCGACGGGCACGCGCCCAACGGCGGACATGCGGGGCGCGCGCTCGCGCTGACCGCGCGCAAGCTGACGAGCACGACGGCGGAATACGAGCTCGTGCGCAAGATGCGCGCGTCGATTCTCGTGCTCGGCCCCGTGCTGGCGCGCGAAGGCCGCGCCCGCGTCTCGCTGCCGGGCGGTTGCGCAATCGGCGCGCGGCCTGTCGATCTCCACCTCAAGGGTCTCGAGCAGCTCGGCGCCACGATCGAGCTGACCGAAGGCTATGTCGACGCGCGCGCGCCCAACGGACTCAACGGGGCGCGCATCGTCTTCCCGTTCGTCTCGGTGGGCGCCACAGAGAACCTGATGATGGCCGCCACGCTGGCGCGCGGACAGACAAAGCTGGTCAATGCCGCGCGCGAGCCGGAGGTCGGCGATCTCGCGCGCTGCCTCGTGGCGATGGGCGCTTCGATCTCGGGCATCGACAGCGATACGCTGACGATCGACGGCGGCAAGCCGTTGCACGGTGCGCGCCACACGATCCTGCCCGACCGGATCGAGATGGGCACCTACGCGATGGCCGCGGCCGCGACGGGCGGCGACGTCGAACTCGTCGGCGGGCGCCTGGAACTCATCCAGGCGGCGGCGGACGTGCTGCGCGGTGCGGGCGTCAGCTTCGCGACGACCGAGCGCGGCGTCCGCGTCAGCCGGACGAACGCGGCGCTGACCGGCGTGGACGTGATGACGGAGCCCTATCCCGGTTTCCCGACCGATCTGCAGGCCCAGATGATGGCGCTGCTCGTAACGGCCGAGGGCGCCTCGATGGTCACCGAGACGATCTTCGAGAACCGCTTCATGCACGTGCCGGAGTTGCGCCGCATGGGGGCCAACATCAACCTGCATGGCGGGTCGGCGATGGTGCGCGGCGTTGCGTCGCTCACCGGTGCGCCCGTCATGGCGACGGACCTGCGCGCGTCGGTGTCGCTCGTCATCGCCGGTCTCGTCGCGCGCGGCGAGACGACCGTGGCGCGCGTCTACCATCTCGACCGCGGCTACGAGCGGCTCGAGGAGAAGCTCTCGGCCTGCGGCGCCGACATCGAAAGGCTCAAGGACGCGGCATGACCGACGCGGTATCCAGCCTTCGCCTGCGTGCGGCGGATGCCGAAGATTTCCGCGTCGTCGCGGCCTGCCTGCAGGACGCGCTCGTACCTGTCGGCGAGATGGTCTTCGACCCGGCAGGCCGGGAATTCGTCCTGGTCGCCAACCGCTATTGCTGGGAAGGGGAGCCGGCCGATCCCGCCGGAAAGCCCGGCGCGCGCGTCCATTGCGCCGTGCACTTCACCGGCGTGGACGCGGTCCGCAGGCGGGCTCTCGATCCGCTGGCGCACGGAACGATCCTCGACCTGCTGACCGTCGAACTGCGCGCGAACGCGGTCGAGCTTCTGTTCGCGGGCGATGCTGCGATCCGGCTGGAAGGTGCGGCGATCGGCTGCCGGCTACGCGATCTGGGCGAGCCTTGGCCCGCCGCAGCCCGGCCGCGACATCCGGCCCCCTGAATCGCCGGCCCTCACGCGGGCCATAATTCTCTGGTATGAGAATGGCAGCGCTCCTGCAGGAGCGCGCTTCAGTCGTGAAATCCAAGGTCAAGCCATTGTCTGCAAACGATAAAATAATCATCGCCCTGCCCAACGGGCGGATCCTCAAGGAAGCGATGCCGATGCTCCGCAAGGCCGGCATCGTTCCGGAGCCGGAGTTCGACAACCCGGACACCCGCCTGCTGCGCTTCCGTACCGAGGACCCGAACCTCGACATCGTGCGGGGCCGCGCCTTCGACGTGGCGACGCTGGTGGCTTTCGGCGCAGCGCATCTGGGCGTTGTCGGCAACGACGTGATCGTCGAATTCGACTATCCGGAAATCTATGCCCCGCTCGATCTCGGCATCGGCAAGTGCCGCCTGTCGGTCGCCGAGCCGGTCGAACTCGCCGGCCGCGACGATCCGCGCAAGTGGAGCCATGTGCGCGTCGCCACCAAGTATCCCAACGTCACGCGCAAGCATTTCGCCAAGCGCGGCGTGCAGGCCGAATGCATCAAGATGAACGGCGCGATCGAGCTTGCACCCGCGCTCGGACTCGCGCGCCGCATCGTCGATCTCGTCTCGAGCGGGGCGACGTTGAAGGCCAACGGCCTCGTCGAGGTCGAGCACATTGCCGACGTCACCTCCAAGCTCATCGTCAACCGCGCGGCGCTGAAAACGCGCCATCGCGAAGTGCAGGGCCTCGTCGACCGGATCGCGGAGGTCGCCCGTGCCGCTTGAACTCGACGCGCGCAAGGCGGGATTCGCCGCGAAGTTCCGGCAGCTGCTGCGCGCGCGCGCGGCCGAGGGGCATTCGGTCGACGGCACGGTCGCGCGCATCCTTGCCGACGTGCGCAGGCGCGGCGATGCCGCCGTCGTCGCCTACACGAACCGCTTCGACCGCGTCCGCCTGACGGCGGCCGGGCTGCGCGTGACGCCGCGCGAGATCGCCGCGGCGCTGAAGGCGTGCGATCGAGAGACGGTGCGCGCCCTCGAACTGGCGGCATCCCGCATCGCGGCTTTCCATGCGCGCCAATGGCCCAAGGACGAGATATGGAAGGACAAGGCGGGCCTGCTTCTGGGCTGGCGCTGGACGCCGCTCGATTCCGTCGGCCTCTACGTTCCCGGCGGGCGGGCTGCCTATCCCTCGTCGGTGCTGATGAACGCAGTACCGGCAAAGGTCGCGGGTGTGGGCCGGCTCGTCGTCACGGTTCCGGCACCCGACGGCAAGCTCAACCCGCTCGTCCTTGCCGCATGCAAGATCGCCGGCGTGGACGAGATCTATCGCGTGGGCGGCGCGCAGGCCGTGGCCGCCCTCGCTTACGGCACGAAGATGATCGCCGCCGTCGACAAGATCACCGGGCCCGGCAACGCCTATGTGACGGCCGCCAAGCGGATGGTGTTCGGCACCGTCGGCATCGACCTGATTGCGGGTCCCTCGGAAGTCGTCGTCGTCGCCGACGCCGGCAACGATCCGCGCTGGATTGCGGTCGACCTGCTGGCCCAGGCCGAGCACGATGCCGATGCGCAATCGATTCTGATCACCGACGACGCGCGTTTCGCGACCGCAGTCCGTGCCGCGATTGCCGTCGAGTTGAAGACGCATCCGCGCCGCGCCATCGCAGGCGCTTCGTGGCGCGATCATGGCGCCACCATCGTGGTGCGCAGGCTCGACGATTGCGTGCCGCTGGTCGATGCGCTGGCACCCGAGCATCTGCAGCTTGCCGTCGCCCGGCCCGAACGCATCGCCGCGCGCGTGCGCCATGCCGGCGCCGTCTTCCTCGGCCGCTACACGCCCGAGGCGTTGGGCGACTATCTCGCCGGGCCCAATCACGTGCTGCCCACATCGCGCGCCGCGCGCTTCTCCTCGGGCCTCGGACTCGACGCGTTCCTCAAGCGCACGACGCTCATCGGTGCGGACGCCACCGGCCTTGCGCGGCTGGCACCCGCCGGGCGGGCGCTGGCAGATGCCGAAGGTCTCGTCAGTCATTCGCGGTCAATGGCGCTGCGGATCGGGCGCCGGAAGGGATAGCCAATGGACGGCTCGTCGGAACGGCGCAACCGCATCTGCAAGATCGACCTCGACGAGCAACTGCGCATCCGTCGCAACGCGGATATCGAGCACGAGCGTACGGTCGCCATCTTCGACCTGCTGGAGGAGAACAGGTTCGAACTTGTCGGCGACGTGCAGGGCCCCTATCACCTGACGCTGTCGATCGAGGACAGCCGGCTCGCCTTCGACGTGAAGTCGGAAGTCGGCGATCCGCTCGACAAGGCGGTGCTGCCGCTGTCGCCGTTCCGCGGCGTCATCAAGGACTATTTCACCGTCTGCGAGAGCTACTACGACGCGATCAAGCGCCTGTCGCCTTCGCAGATCGAGGCGCTCGACATGGGCAGGCGCGCCGTCCACAACGAGGGATCGGAGTTGCTGCGCGAACGTCTCGACGGCAAGATCACGATGGATCTCAATACGGCGCGTCGGCTGTTCACGCTGATCTGCGTCCTCCATATCCGCGCTTAGCCGGACCGGGCCGCCGCTCGCGAATGACCGACAAGGTCGGCAGCATCCTGTTCTGTTGCACGCTGAACGCGGTCCGTTCGCCGATGGCGGAGGGACTGGCCAAGCGGCTGCTCGGCACGCGCGTCTATGTCGACTCGGCGGGCGTGAAGCGCGACGCGGTCGATCCCTTCGTCATCGCGGCGCTCGACGAGATCGGAGTCGACATCCACCGCCACAAGGCCAAGACGATCGACGAGCTACACGACAGCTCCTTCGACGTGATCGTCACGCTCAGTCCGGAGGCGCACCACAAGGCGCTGGAGCTCACCCGGATCATGGCCTGCGAGGTGGAATACTGGCCTACATTCGATCCGGCACTGATCCAGGAAGGCAGCCGAGAGGCGCGCCTTGAGGGCTACCGGCAGCTGCGCGACCAGCTGAAAGCCCGGATTCTGAAGCGCTTCCCGGAGGCCGCGGAAGACTTTGCCCCGCCCGGCGGCGCTTAAGTGCTTGACCCGGAGGCCGTTCGGGGCCAATTTCCCGCGACTTTTCCCGCTTTCCGGACCGCTTCGCGTGCCCGTCGGGCGGTGATCCCCAACGGAGGCCCATGGCTAAAGAAGGTCTGATCGAGTTCTCGGGTGTCGTGCAGGAACTGCTGCCCAACGCGATGTTCCGCGTGAAGCTCGACAACAATCACGAAGTGCTCGCGCACACGTCCGGCAAGATGCGCAAGAACCGCATCCGCGTTCTGGCCGGCGACCGCGTCAATGTCGAAATGACGCCGTACGATCTGACCAAGGGTCGGATCACCTTCCGCTTCAAATAGGCAGTCGCGTGACGGCGCCGCTCGTCCTGGCTTCGGCGAGCCCGCGTCGGCGCGAACTGCTGGCCCAGATCGGGATCGTGCCGGCGGCGATCGTGCCGGCCGAGCTCGACGAGACGCCCGAACCCGGCGAGACGGGTCCCGAACTCGCGCGCCGCTTGGCTCTTGCGAAGGCGCGCGCGGTCGCCACGATGCATGCCGGCAGCCGGGTGCTCGCGGCCGACACGGTCGTCGCCTGCGGGCGGCGGATTCTCCCCAAAGCGGAAACCCGCGACGAGGCGAAGGCGTGCCTGAAGTTGCTCGCCGGCCGCCGCCATCGCGTGCATGGCGGCATCTGCCTGATCGTGCCAGGCCGCAAGCCGATGGTTCGCCTGTCGAGTTCGATCGTCACGTTCAAGCGCCTGGCCGATGTCGAGATCGCCTTCTATCTCGAAAGCGGCGAGTGGCAGGGCAAGGCCGGCGGCTACGCCATCCAGGGCCGGGCCGCCGCGTTCATCCGTTTCGTCTCGGGCAGCTACTCCAACATCGTCGGCCTCGATCTGTTCGCGGTCGCGCAGATGCTTGCCGGAACGGAACGCGCATGAGGACGCCAGTCGAAGAAATCCTGATCGAGAGCGACGCGTCCGAATACCGGGCCGTCGCCATCGCCGACGGCCAGATCGTCGATCTCTCGCGCGAGCCGGTCGACCGGCGTCTCGTGCCGGGCACGATCCATCTCGCGCGCGTCGCGCGCATCGTGCCGCAGGTCGGCGCGTTCCTCGATCTCGCGGACGGGCTCAAGGCGCTGCTCGACATCTCGGGTGCGCGCGTGCCTGCACAAGGCGACCTGCTGCGCGTGCAGATCGTCGAGGCGGCCTCGGGCGACAAGCTCGCCCGTGCTGCGACGCGCGTGACGCTCGCCGGCCGCCACGCCGTGCTCGTTCCCGGCGGCAAGGGTGCGAGCATCTCGAAGCGGACGGCCGCGCCCAAGCGCGAGGCGCTGCAGGATCTGGCCGGACAACTGCATCGCGAGGGCGAGGGGCTGGTCCTGCGCGCCGGCGCCGCCTATGCGGATGCCGACGCCGTCCGCGTCGAAGTCGAGCGACTGCGCGCCATCGCAGGCGAACTCGACGGCGGCGATGCGCCGCGGATACTGCTGGCCGACGACGCGTTCGCCACGCTGCTGCGCACGCTCGCCCCGCAGGACACGCCCGACTTTTTCTGCGACCGCGCCGAAACGGCGCTGGCCGCGCGCCTCGGGCTCAAGGCGCTGTTTCCCGACGTCGCCGGCCGCGTGGCGCATCTGCGCGACGGCGGGGCGATCTTCGAACGGCACGCGGTGGCGGACGTCCTCGTCACGCTTGCGGGGCCGCGCGTCAATCTCGACAACGGCGCCTGGCTGTCGATCGAACCGACCGCCGCCCTCGTCGCGGTCGACGTCAATCTCGGGCGCGCGACGTCCGAGCCCGTGTCGGTCGACATCGCGGCCGCGCGCGAGATCGCCCGGCAGATCCGGCTGCGCGATCTGGGCGGGCTCGTCGTGATCGACTTTCTGCGCCTGTCGAAGCCCGGCGAGCGGGCGCGCCTTCTGGAAACGCTGAAGCGCGCGACGGCCGCCGATCGCAAGCGGGTGGACGTGCTCGGCTACACGGCCGGCGGCACGATCGAGCTCACGCGCGCGCGCGCGCGCGGCGGCGCGCTGGATTGAGGCGGGGGCGGGCGATGTCGCAGGTCGTCGAGCTCAAACGCAAGGCCCCCAAGCCGCAATGCCCGATCTGCCGGCGCACGGCCGTGGCCGAATTCCGGCCCTTCTGCTCCAAGCGCTGCAAGGACGACGACATGCGCCGCTGGATCGAAGGCAGCTACCGCATCCCGACGCCCGAGAGGCCCGACGACGGGGAAGAGGGGGCATGAGAGAGGTCCCCGAGTTCGTCCTGCATTGCATCGACCTGCTGCGCGGCGCGGGCGCGATCGAACCGCGCCCCATGTTCGGCAGCTGGGGGATTTTCATCCAGGACCGGATGTTCGCCCTGATTTCCGACGAGACGCTCTATCTCAAGGCCGACGATCGCAACCGGCCGGCTTTCGAGGCCGAAAGGCTTGAGCCGTTCGTCTATTCCAGCAAGGGCGGCAAGTCGGTCAGCCTCCCGTACTGGCAGGCGCCGCCGGACGCCATGGAAGATCCGCTCCTGATGCGGTCGTGGGCGCAAGGGGCCGTCGATGCGGCCCTGCGAGCGCCGGCCCCGCGCCGTCCGGCGACGCTTTCGGGCGCGCTCAATCTCGGACCGAAGAGCGCCGTCTGGCTTGCCGAAGTCGAAATCCATACGCCGGCGGACCTGAAGCGGGTCGGTGCTGCCCGCGCCTTTGCCCGTATCAAGCGCGCCCGTCCCAAGCAGGCCAGCCTCAACCTGCTCTATGCGCTGCACGGTGCGATCGCGGGGCTGCGATGGGACCGTGTCGACAAAAGCACCAAAGCTAGGCTCGCCGAAGCGGCGCAATCGGCACTCAATGCGTTGGAAAGAAAGCAGAAAGCCCGCAGCATCCCCCGCCTGCCGAAGCGTTGACACCTGCGGCCGGCGTCTCTATAAGCGCGGGTCTATCGCATTACCCGGTGCCCAGGTAGCTCAGTTGGTAGAGCATGCGATTGAAAATTGCAGTGTCGTTGGTTCGATTCCGACCCTGGGCACCACTTTCCTCCTGACAGAATGAGCGTCCTCGAGTGGACGGTCTTGCCGAAATCGATCCGATGAATCTGCTTGGGTCGGCAGCGCGATCGTTCATGCAGTTAATTTTTTGTCGCAGCTGTTTCAGATTGTAGTTTGGTTTCATCGATTTTCGGCTGTGCGGTTGCGGCCTGAATCCGCAATGTTTGCTGCGCATCAGTTGTTGTCACGACCGGCGTTGCGAATTATATTGTTTACAATCTTTGATTTTTCATCGCGCACACGGCGAGCACCAAAACATGACCGACGCACGCAATCTGATCACCGATCTTCTGGGCCAGGTCGAGCGCCTGCTGCACAATCTTGCATTCGCGAACGGGCTCAACCCCGCGCAGTGGAGCGCGCTGCGCTATCTCGCGACGGCGGCGGACGATGTGCGCACCGTGACCGCGTTCGCGCGGCACCACCGCACCACGAAGCCGGCTGCGTCGAAGACGATCGATGCGCTGGTGCGCAAGGCGATGGTCCGCAAGCTGTCGATCCCGGGAGACCGCCGCGCGCAGCGTCTCGACCTCACGAGCAAGGCCCAGCGCCGTCTCGGCCAGGATCCGCGCAATCTCCTGCGCAGCGCCGTCGGGGGGCTCGACCGCTCGGACGTCTCGGTTCTGGCGCGGGCCCTTTCCTCGATCGCCGCGGGCATCGGCGCGCAGATCGATGGCGCCGGCGCCCGCCTGCGCAGGACCGGCGGCAAGGCCCGGCGGGCCGCGGGCCAGAGGGCCTGAAGCCGGTCTCGGCCGCCGCGATTCGCGGTGCCGGCCGGACAGGCGCGAACCGGCCTACGGGCCTGTAATCGCCGTCTTTTTCCGGCGGCAGCGTATAAATTTTTCTGGTATATTGCTGTTCGCCCGTCCGGACGCGCGATTCTGTGCCGACGCGCGGGCAGTCCTTTGGAACGGACCCCATGCGCGTACGCGACGACTACCGGACACTGACCGGTCAGGACAAGGCCTCCATCCTCCTGCTGTCGCTGGGCGAAGAAGTCGCGACCAAGCTGTTTGCGCTGATGAGCGACGACGAGATCAAGGAGATCTCCCAGTCGATGGCCGGCCTCGGCACGGTCAACTCGTCGATCATCGAACGCCTCATCGTCGAATTCGCGGACCAGATCGCAGCCACCGGCTCGCTGGTCGGTTCGTTCGATTCGACCGAACGCCTGCTCGGCAAGGTCCTCGACAAGAACCGCGTCGCCGGCATCATGGACGACATCCGCGGCCCCGCCGGCCGCACGATGTGGGACAAGCTCGGCAACGTCAACGAGGCGGTCCTCGCCAACTACCTCAAGAACGAGTACCCGCAGACCGTCGCGGTCGTGCTCGCCAAGATCCGCTCGGATCATGCAGCGCGCGTGCTGGGTACGCTGCCCGAGGCCTTTGCGATGGAAGTCGTCATGCGCATGCTGCGCATGGAGACGGTGCAGAAGGAAGTGCTCGATGACCTGGAGCGCGTGCTGCGCAACGAGTTCATGTCGAACCTCGCCAAGACGAGCCGCAAGGACACGCACGAGCTGATGGCGGAAATCTTCAACTCGCTCGACCGCCAGACCGAGGCGCGCTTCACGACGGCGCTCGAAGAACGCAACCGCGACAGCGCCGAGAAGATCAAGGCGCTGATGTTCAAGTTCGAGGATCTCGGGCGCCTCGACCCCGGCGGCGTGCAGACGCTGCTGCGCGCGGTCGACAAGGGCAAGCTCGCCATTGCGATGAAGGGCGCCAACGAACAGGTGCGCGATCTCTTCTTCTCGAACATGTCCGAGCGCGCCGGCAAGATGCTCAAGGAAGAAATCGAAGCGTTGGGTCCGGTGCGCGGCAAGGACGTGGCCGAAGCGCAGACCGCCATGGTCAACGTCGCCAAGGAACTCGCGGCGAAGGACGAGATCGTCCTGTCGAAGGGCGGCGCCGGCGGCGAGGACGACCTGATCTACTGATTGTCGTTTGTATGAATAGGTTACCACAGGCGACGGTAACCTATTTAAGTGTTTGATCCGGAATGCTTGTAACCTGTAACCGCGTTTTTGGGCGGATTGTAGTTTTCCGCCCGATCGTAGTGCGATTTCAACACACTGAAATCTGCAACCACGTCCGGATCGGTAACCTCTTTATTCACCTGTCAAACAGCGCACGGTCGTAGTCGCTTGACTGATGCTGTGATAATAGGCTGCGCGAGGAATATTTACAACTAAAAGTACATATGTATTCATCCACTATCCCTTCAGCACGAAGCCGTAGCGTGCGAGGCTGGGGTCGGCGCCTTCCTTGAGATAGGCGGCCTTCAGCGAAGCGACGGCATCGGTCTCGAGGCCGGCCTTCTTCTGGTCGAACCTGTACATCTTGGCCGAGTTCGTCCCGAAAATCGCGGTCTTGATGGGGCCGTCCGCCGCACCGAGGGGCGCGAAGCCGTAACGCTTCTGCATGTCCTCGGGGATTTCCAGCCGGCGCAGCGCCTCGATCTGCCATTGCGGGGCGCCCGTCCAGATCGCGTCGGTTCCCCAGATGACGTGATCGACGCCGAGCCCCTTCACCAGCATGCCCATCATCGCCGCGCACAGGCGCGGTTCGACGACGGTGCTCTGCGCGAAGATCTGGCCGAGATCGCCATAGACGTTGCTGACGCCGTACTTCGCCGGGATGTCGGCAAGATCGCTGACCCATTCGACGCGGCCCGTCTCCTCGAACTGCCTGAGGCCGGCACCTGCGTTGTTGCCCGACGCCCAGCGATAGGCCGAGTGGTAGATGACGAAATTGATCTGCGGCCAGTCCTTCGCCGCCTTGCCCACATCGTCGACGCGTGCGTACGGCGTGAGATGCGGATACTGCGCCTCGACCGACGGCGGGTAGAGCCCCTTGTGGACGCAGACGATGTTGTTCCCGGCCTTCAGGATCTTCTCGTAGAACGGATAGAGCAGCTTCTCGTCGTCGAGCCGCCAGGGATGGCGCGAGAGCTGCTTGTTCGTGTTGTCTCCGACCGTGTAGCCTTTCCACGAATCCGGCTTGTTGACCGCGAGATCCTCGTCGACCTTGTCCATCCAGCCGGGCGTGCCGGGCATGAAGATCGCGTGCGACAGGCAGCGGCGAGAGCCGGCGGCCTGGTTGACCGTGTCGCGCGCGCGCCGCTTCATCTCGTTGGTCAGGAACCAGTCGCGCGGGTCTTCCGATCCCGATCCGCTGATCAGCGCCACCTTGGTGTCGCTGTCGAGGAAAATCTCCTTGAACCAGTTCGGGTACTTGAGATCTTCGAGCGTCTGCGGCTTGCCCGCCAGCGCGGGATTCCAGCCGGATTGGCCGACCGTCTCGCGCCCGCGCACGAAATTCTGCAGGCGTGTGTCGTCGCGCAGGAAATGCGTGTGGACGTCCATGATGAACTGCCCGGCAAGGCCCTGCGCACGTTGCTGGGCAATCTCGACGCTGGCCGCCTCGGCGCGGCCGACCTCATAGAGCGGGCCGTACACCTCGTTCATCGCCACGAAGGCCGCGGCCATGCCGGCCGACGTCTTGAAGAACTGCCGGCGCGACAGCCTGTTGCGCGTGGCCATCTCGTCGCCGAGCGATTCGAGCCGGGCCTGCACGCGGGCCTGCCGCTCGGTCTGGGCGACCGGCATGAATTCGTCGGACGAGATGACCTGCATCGGGATCGGCGTTTTCGCGGCGGCTTCTTCCGCCGGCAGCAGTTGCGCCATTTCCGCATCGCTCAACTGGCTCATCGTATCCTCCTGCCGATTGCGGCTTGTACCACCGCTCGCCTAGAATCCTGCGCCGGGCCGGAAGTGGCGTCAATATCGCGCCGGTCCCTTTGAAGCGGAGGATGCGATGGCCGGGTTCGAGCGGAACGTGAAGCTGCCCGACGGCACCCAGATTCCCGCCTTCGGACTGGGCACATGGCGTATGGGCGAGCGCAAGGCGCAGCGTGCCGATGAGGTCGCGGCCGTCCGCGCGGGGCTCGATCTCGGCGTCCGCCTCATCGATACGGCCGAAATGTACGGGGAAGGCGAGGCGGAGGCGATCGTCGGCGAGGCCATTTCCGGACGGCACGACGGCATCTGCATCGTCTCGAAGGTCTATCCGCACAACGCGAGCCGCGCGGGCGTCATCGCCGCGTGCGAGCGCTCGCTCAAGCGCCTGAAGACCGACCGCATCGATCTCTACCTGCTTCACTGGCGCGGAAGCCACAGGCTTGCCGATACCGTATCCGGCTTCGAGGCGTTGGTATCCACGGGCAAGATCCGCGCCTGGGGCGTGAGCAATTTCGACGTCGAGGACATGGACGAGCTGCATGCGGTCGCCGGCGGCAAGGCCTGCGCGACCAACCAGGTGCTCTACAATCTCGCACGTCGCGGCATCGAAGCCGGGCTGCTGGCGTGGTGCCGGTCGCGCGGCGTGCCGATTATGGCCTATTCGCCGCTCGACCAGGCGCGCATTCCCGGCGCACCCGGGCTTGCCGCCGTCGCCAGGCGGCACGGCGTTAGCCCCGCGCAGATCATGCTGGCATGGGTCGCGCGCCATCCGGACGCCATCGTGATCCCGAAGGCCGTCCGGATGGAGCATCTGAAGGCGAACATCGCCGCGATGGACATAACGCTCGGCGCCGAGGACTTCGCGGACCTCGACCGGGCGTTCCCGCCGCCGAAGCGGCGGGCCGCGCTCGAGATGCTTTAGGCGTTTGCGGACGCGGTTTCGCGCGCGAGGTCGCGCGTACGGGCCTGAAGCTTCGCCAGGGCCCGCTCTTCGAGCTGGCGCACGCGCTCGCGGCTGACGCCGAAGCGCTTCGACAGGTCTTCGAGGGTTTCCGGCTCGTCGCGCAGATTGCGGGCCCTCACGATCTCGCGCTCGCGGTCGTCGAGCGTGAGCAGCGCGCGGTCGACGAGGCTGCGCTGCCAGCGCTTCTCGTCGTCCTCGACTAGACGCCCTTCGACGTCCGCACCGGGATCGGCGATCTCGCTGGGCAGCGATTCGCCTTCGCCGGTGCGCACGGGCGCATCCAGCGGGACGATGGCGCCGCGCGCGGCGACTTCGATCTCGACGACGTCCTTCTCGCCGAGGCGGGTCGCCTTGGCGATCTTCGTGACGTCGGCCTGCGTCAGGCGCATGTCGGAATCGATGCCGAGCTTGCGCTTGACCGAGTTGAGGCTGAACAGCAGCTTCTTGCGCGCCACGGCCGTACCGATGGTGACCATCGACCACGAATTCAGGACGAACTCCTGGATCGCGGCCTTGATCCACCACATGGCGTAGGTCGACAGGCGCACGCCCCGCTCGGGGTCGAAGCGCTTGACGGCGTGCATCAGGCCGATATTGCCCTCCGAGATCAGGTCGGGGATGGGCAGGCCGTAGCCGCGATACTTCCACGCCATCTTGACGACGAGGCGCAGGTGGCTCGTGACGAGCTTGTGGGCGGCGTCGACGTCCTGATGGTCGCGCCAGGCGCGGCCGAGGGCGCGCTCTTCCTCGGGCTCGAGCATCGGGAAGCGCTGGATTTCGGCCAGATATCGGCCAAGTTCCGCGCGGACGGAATTGCGGGGGATCGAGACGGCCGGCACTTCTGCCGGGGTTGCTGCGTACGACATGGATCACCCTCCTTGAGGCTTGATCGTCGATATTCGTCGGACCCCATGTGGGCATCCGAACAAGACCAAAGTAAGGCGCCGCCTAGCGTTAATCAAGATTAATAAGCTCTGATTTCCAATCAAGGCAGCTATACCCGAGCAATATCATAGGCTATACAAGACACTAAGTTAAAACAGATATTCGCAATAATCGGTAAAGAGGCCCGCCTCCCCATGGAAATCCGTCCGATCCGCCCCGAGGAGACCCGGGCGGTCATTCCCGGCCTGTCGGAGATGCTTGTCGAGGCCGTCGCCGAGGGGGCCGGCGTCAGCTTCATCCCGCCACTTGACCCCAAGATCGCGGCGGAATTCTGGACGGGAAGTCTGGCCGCTGCCGGCACCGGCCAGCGGGTCGTTTTCGGGGCGTTCGACGGGGCAGGGCCGGTCGGAACCGTCACGCTCGACCTCGCGACCCCGCCCAACCAGCCCCACCGGGCCGATATCGCCAAGATGATGGTCGCGAAGAGCCATCGCCGGCGGGGCCTTGCGCGCGCGCTGATGGAGCGGCTGGTGGCGGAAGCCCGCATGCGCGACCGCACGCTGCTGACGCTGGACACGGTCCACGGGGGTGGGGCCGAGATCCTGTACCGGTCGCTCGGCTTCCGGCCGGTCGGCATTATCCCGTTCTATGCAAGAAACGCCACCGGCGGCCACGACGCGACGGCACTCTATTTCCTCAATCTCGATCCACCGGAAGACAGGTTCGTCCATGGTGCCTTCCGGATCGAACCGGCCCGCGACGGCGATTCGCCCGAGGCGGCCGCCCTCATCGAACGCATCTGGACGAGCTATCCCAACGGCCGGATGGTGCTGGACGAGGAACCCGACCTCAAGGCGCTGGCCAGCGCGTACGCCGCCAAGGACGGCGTGTTCTGGGTCGTGCGCGATCCGCGCGGAACGCTTGTCGGCACGGTGGGGATCGCGCCGACGCCGCATGCGACCGGCATGGTGCTGCACCGGCTCTACGTGGCGCCCGAGATCCGCCGGCAGGGGCTTGCCACCCGCTTGCTGCAACATGCGGAGACGATCGCGCGGGCACGCGGTGCCGGTTTCATGGAATTCTGGAGCGACACGCGCTTTGCCGAGGCGCATGCCTTCTATGCCCGGCACGGCTATGCGCAGCTCGGCGGTGAACGCGCACTGCGCGACGCATCGGACAGCTACGAGTTCCATTACCGGAAACTGCTTTGAGGCGGGTCAGGCGCCGCGGTCGAGCGCTTCCCAGGCCTGCTTCTTGCGGTAGATCGTCGAGGGGCTGATCTCGAGGAAGGCGGCCGCGCGCGGGATGTTCCCGTCGCAGGCCGCGATCGCGGATTCGATGATCTCGCGTTCGGAAATCCACAGCGGCCGGATGCGGGGCTTCCCGCTCGACGTCGTCGTCGCCGGATCGTCGTCGACCGGCGCGGCCTTGACGACCGTCGGCATGCCGGCGCCGCGCGAGCTCTCGCTCACATGCCGCGGAAGCAGGTCGAGCCGCACGGCGTCGCCGTCGTGCAGCACGACGATCGAGCGCATCACGTTCTCGATCTCGCGCACGTTGCCCGGCCACGAATACGTGCGCAGCGCATACTCGGCGTCGGGCGCGATGTCGCGGAAGCCCTTGGCTTCGTCCTTGGCGAAGCGCTGCAGCGCGTGGCGCGCGAGCAGCACGGCATCGTCCTCGCGCTCGCGCACGGGCGGAAGATGGATCGGGATCACGTGCAGGCGGAAGAACAGGTCCTCGCGCAGGCGCCCGAGCTTCACTTCCTGACGCGCCTCGCGCGTCGACGAGCAGACGAGGCGGATGTCGGCGGCCTCGCTCGGGCCGCCGCCCATCGGTTCGACGATCCCTGTTTCGAGGAAGCGCAGCAGCTTGCTCTGCAGGCCGGCATCCATGTCGCCGACCTCCTCGAGGAACAGCGTGCCGCCGCTCGCGCGCACCAGCGCGCCCTTCTTGTCCTCGGCGGCACCGGGGAATGCGCCTTTCCGGTGACCGAAAAGTTCGCTCTCGAGCAAGTCGCGGGGAAGGGCGGCGCACGAGACGGTCACGAACGGCCCGGCGGCGCGCGTCGAGCGCCGGTGGATCGCATCGGCGCAGACTTCCTTGCCGGTCCCGCTTTCGCCGCTGATATAGATCGGCGCCTGGCTGGGGGCCGCGCTGTCGACGATGCGGTAGACCCGCTGCATGGCAAGCGAGGCGCCGACGAATCCGAAATACCGGTTCCGGCCGAATTCCGATTCGTACGTGTCGACGGCCGTGCGCAGGCGACGGCGTTCCATGGCGTTGCGCATCGTCACCAGCAGCCGGTCGCGTGCGAACGGTTTGACGATGAAATCGAACGCGCCTTCGCGCATGGCCTCGACCGCGACGGCCAGCGTGCCCGTCGCGGTGACGACCAGCGTTTCCAGTGGCAGGCTTTGGCGGCGGATTTCCTTCAGGACCGACAGCCCGTTCCCGTCTGGCAGGTTGAGATCGAGAACGACGGCATCGAACGGTTCCGACCCGAGCAACCCCAATGCGCTTGCAACCGTTCCCGCAACCTTTACGCGGTAATCGGCCGAGCGCAGGTATTCCTCATAAAGGGCCGCCGTCGCCTCGGAATCCTCGACGACCAGAATGGCCGGCGACGAGCGTGTGGCGGCTTTGATTTCGCTCGCTGTGGGTAAAACTTCAGTCATCGATCCGAGTATGTCCGGGCGGATACCGCATAGGCAAGCGGTTAACGCCCTGTGTTACGCCACAAAGGGCTTCCCTTGCAAATTCGCGACGACTAAGGTCTGCACAAAGAGAACAGACCAGACAGGGCGAAGTCCGAAACGGGGCTAAGGCGGGGCCGAGAGGGTGGAGTATTTTCTACAGCAATTGATCAACGGACTGACGCTTGGTGCGATCTACGGCCTGATCGCGATCGGTTACACGATGGTCTACGGGATCATCGGCATGATCAACTTCGCGCACGGCGAAGTCTACATGATCGGCGCGTTCATTTCGGTCATCACCTTCACGATTCTCGGGCCGTTCGGCTTCGCGAGCCCGGTGCTCGCGATCATCATCGTCCTGATCGTGGCGCTGGTCTTCACGTCGGTCTACGGATGGACCGTCGAGCGGATCGCCTACCGGCCGCTGCGCGGCTCTTTCCGCCTGGCGCCGCTCATCTCGGCCATCGGCGTCTCGATCTTCCTGCAGAACTACGTCCACATGCTGCAGGGCGCGAAGATGAAGCCCGTGCAGCCGGTCGTGCGCGGCGGCTTCGTCCTCGCTGAAGAAGGGGGCTTCGTCGTCCAGATCACCTATCTCCAGATCGGCATCATCGCGGCGACCCTCGTGCTGATGGCCGGGTTCACGCTGCTGATCCAGCGCACCTCGCTCGGCCGCTCGCAGCGCGCCTGCGAGCAGGACCGCAAGATGGCGGCGCTGCTGGGCGTCGATGTCGACCGGACGATCTCGCTCACCTTCGTGATGGGTGCGGCCCTCGCGGCGGTCGCCGGCCTCATCTTCACGCTCTATTACGGCGCGGTCGATTTCTTCATCGGGTTCCTCGCTGGCCTGAAGGCGTTCACGGCGGCGGTGCTCGGCGGCATCGGTTCGCTGCCGGGCGCGATGCTCGGCGGCGTCCTGATAGGCCTCATCGAGGCGTTCTGGTCGGCGCATTTCCCGATCGCCTACAAGGACGTCGCGGTCTTCGGGATTCTCGTCGTTGTCCTGATTTTCCGTCCGACCGGCCTGCTCGGCCGGCCCGACATCGAGAAGGTCTGAGCGCATGGGGCGGCCGAAATTCGGCGATGCGTTGATCGAAGCCGGCCTCGCCGCGCTTGTCGCGCTGCTTCTCGCGATTCCCCTGATCGGCTTCCGCCTCTCCGAAAGCCTCCAGGGTCTCGGTATCGAAACGCGCTTCCACTGGGTCGCCTGGGGCGTGGGCGTCGTCTTTCTCGGTCGGCTCGGTCTCGCGATGGCGCGCGGATCGCGCGGCGACCTGTTCGCGCGGCTTCCCTCGCTGCCCAAGGCGCCCGCCGGTTCGGGCAAGGCGATCGCGGGCCTGCTGCTGGCGCTCGCCTGCGTCATGCCGTTCATGCCGTTCGCCGACCGCTACATGGTCGAGATCGCGATCACGGTCCTGATCTACGTGATGCTCGGCTGGGGGCTCAATATCGTGGTCGGCCTCGCGGGCCTTCTCGATCTCGGCTACGTCGCGTTCTACGCGGTCGGCGCCTACACCTATGCGCTGCTGGCGATCAATTTCGACATGTCGTTCTGGATCTGCTTGCCGATCGCGGGCCTGCTGGCGGCGATGTTCGGCGTCCTGCTCGGCTTCCCCGTCCTGCGCCTGCGCGGCGACTACCTCGCCATCGTCACGCTGGGCTTCGGCGAGATGATCCGCATCGTGCTGCTGAACTGGAAGGATTTTTCGGGCGGTCCCAACGGCATCACGGCGATCCCGCGCCCCGATTTCTTCGGCTTCCCCTTCGCGCGCGAGGGGGAGCCCGGCCAGATGACGTTCCACGAGTTGTTCGGGCTCGAGTTCAGCCCGATGCACCGCATCATCTTCCTCTACTACCTGATCCTGGGCCTCGCCCTGCTGACGAACGCCTTCACGCTGCGCATGCGCAAGCTGCCGGTCGGCCGGGCGTGGGAAGCGCTGCGCGAGGACGAGATCGCGTGCCGCGCGCTCGGCATCAATCCGACGAACGTCAAGCTTTCGGCCTTCGCGCTCGGCGCGATGTTTGGCGGTTTCGCCGGCGCCTTCTTCGCCACGCGCCAGGGCTTCATCAGCCCGGAGAGCTTCTCGTTCATCGAGAGCGCGGTCATCCTCGCGATCGTCGTGCTCGGCGGCATGGGCAGCCAGATGGGCGTGGTCATCGCCGCGGCGTTCCTGATCCTCGTGCCCGAGCTGCTGCGCGATTTTTCGCAGTACCGGATGGTGATGTTCGGTGCGGCGATGGTGCTGATCATGCTGTGGCGCCCGCAGGGGCTCGTCGCGCATCGCGCGCCCAGCGCGCGCCTCGAGGCCGGTACATGAGCCTGCTGACGGTCGAGCATCTGACGATCCGGTTCGGCGGCCTCGTGGCCGTCGATGACGTCAGCTTCGCGGCGCAGGACAAACGCATCACCGCGATCATCGGGCCGAACGGCGCGGGCAAGACGACGGTATTCAACTGCCTGACCGGCTTCTACAAGCCCGATGTCGGCTGCATGCGTCTGGCGAAGGACGGCCAGGAATGGCTCCTCGAGCGCATGGAAGGCTTCCGCATCGCGAAGGTCGCGGGCGTGGCCCGCACGTTCCAGAACATCCGGCTGTTCCCCAAGATGACGGTGCTGGAGAATCTTCTCGTTGCCCAGCACAACGTGCTTCAGGCAGCTTCGATCTTCTCGCTCGCGGGGCTGCTCGGCCTGTCGAGCTACCGCGACGCCGAGCGCGAGGCGATCGCGCGCGCGCGCCACTGGCTCGACCGGATTGGCATGACGCACCTCGCCAACGACGAGGCCGGCAGCCTGCCTTACGGCGCGCAGCGCCGGCTCGAGATCGCGCGCGCGATGTGCACGGGACCGCGCCTGCTGTGCCTCGACGAGCCGGCCGCGGGCCTCAACCCGGCGGAATCGGCGGCACTCGCCGCGCTCGTCCGCCGCATCCGCGACGAAGACAAGATCGCAGTCCTGCTTATCGAGCACGACATGAGCGTCGTGATGGAAATCTCGGACCGGATCGTGGTGCTCGATCACGGCCGCAAGATCGCTGAAGGAACGCCCGACCAGGTGCGCGACGATCCCGAAGTGATCCGCGCCTATCTCGGCGCCGCCGAGGACGAGGTCACAGGCCAATGACCGCGCAGCCGCTGCTTTCCGTCCAGGACGTCAAGGCGAACTACGGGCCGGTCGAGGCACTTCGCGGCGTCTCGCTCGACGTTTTCCCCGGGGAGATCGTGGCGCTGATCGGCGCCAACGGGGCGGGCAAGTCGACGCTGCTCATGACGATCTGCGGTGATCCGCGTGCGAGTTCCGGCCGCGTCGTCTATGACGGCAAGGACATCACGCGCACGCCGCTGCACGAGATGGTGCGCCTCGGCATCGCGCAGTCGCCGGAAGGGCGGCGGATCTTCCCGCGCATGAGCGTGATCGAGAACCTGCAGATGGGCGCGTTCGCGGGCGATCCGGCGAATTTCGACAGCGATCTCGACCGTGTCCTACGCCTTTTCCCGCGCCTCGCCGAGCGGCGCGACCAGCGCGCCGGCACGATGTCGGGCGGCGAGCAGCAGATGCTGGCGATCGGCCGCGCACTGATGAGCCGGCCGCGTCTTTTGCTGCTGGACGAACCGTCCCTCGGGCTTGCGCCGCTGCTCGTCGCGCAGATCTTCGCGACCATCAAGGAGATCAACCGCGGCGAGGGTGTGACCGTCCTGCTCGTCGAGCAGAACGCCTATCATGCGCTGCGGCTTGCCCATCGGGGCTATGTCCTTGTCAACGGATCGATCAGGATGAGCGGGGCGGGCGCGGACCTGCTGGCCAATCCGGACATCCAGAAGGCCTACCTGGCCGGAGGGCATCATTGATGACCGGAGATGTCGCCGAGTTCGTCTTCATGACGCTCATCCTGTTCGGCGGAGCGGGCTTCCTCATGGGGCAGGCGCTGGCTCAGACTTGGCGCCCGTGGTGGCATTCGCTGCCCTATGCAGCGCTTCTGGCGGCCGCCAACAGATTTCTGTCCTATGCACTGTTCGGCGGAAGCCTTCACGCAATCGGACTCCTCGTTCTGGATTTTGCTATTGTCGGTGGTCTGGCACTGGTCGCCTATCGGGTCACGCGCGCGCGAACGATGACGCGGCAGTATCCGTGGCTCTACGAGCCCAATGGAGTTTTCGGCTGGCGGACGCGCAACGCGTCTGCCGGCTCGTCCGGCGCCGGGTCCCAGGACCGGCACGGACATTAATGCGGACTTGGGGTTTCACTTACAGGGAGAACTAAAATGTCGATGAAGCGTAGAGATCTTATGAAGGCCGGCGCCGGTGCGGCGCTGTTCGTGGCGGTTTCGCCCTCGATCGTGCGCGCCCAGGCAGGCGCCCTTACGATTGGCTGCGCCGGTCCGTTCACCGGCCCGAACGCTGCCTACGGCGAACAGCTGAAGCGTGGCTTCAACATGGCGATTGCCGACGTCAATGCGGCCGGTGGCGTTCTCGGCAGGAAGCTTGCCGGCGTGTTCGAGGACGACGCATCGGATCCCAACCAGGCGCGTGCGGCTGCCAACCGGCTCGCGGGCCGCAAGGTTCCGTTCGTGCTCGGCCACTTCAATTCGTCGTGCTCGATCCCGGCTTCGGAAGTCTATGCCGAGGAAGGCGTGCTGCAGATCACGCCGGCTTCGACCAATCCGCGCCTGACCGACCGTGGCGCGAAGTTCAAGAACGTGTTCCGCACCTGCGGTCGCGACGACCAGCAGGGCGCCATCGCGGGCAACTGGCTTGCCGACAAGTACAAGGGCAAGGCTGTTGCGGTCATTCACGACAAGACCACCTATGGCCAGGGCCTTGCCGACGAGACCAAGAAGGCGATGAACGCCAAAGGCCTCGCCGAGAAGCTCTATGACGGTGTTGCCGTCGGCGACAAGGACTTCACCGCGCTGATCACGCGCATGAAGAGCCAGGGCGTCGAAGCGATCTATTTCGGCGGCCTGCACACCGAAGCCGCCCTGCTCGTGCGTCAGGCGCGCGAACAGGGTCTCGGCGCGCAGCTCGTCTCGGGCGACGGCATCGTGACTGCCGAGTTCGGCTCGATCGCGGGCAAGGCGTCGGACGGCGTCATCATGACCTTCGACAGCGACCCGAAGAAGTCTCCGGCCGCCAAGCAGGTCGTCGCGCAGTTCGTGAAGGAAAACTACGATCCGGAAGGCTACACGCTGCTGTCCTATGCCGGCGTGCAGGTCTTTGCGGGCGCTGCCAAGGCTGCCAACGGTACGGGCGTCAACGCGCTTGTGGCGAACATGCACGGCAAGGCGTTCGACACGGTCATCGGCAAGCTGACCTACGACAATAAGGGCGACCTCACGCAGCCCAATTACGTCTTCTACATCTGGAAGGACGGCAAGTACGCCGAGATGTAATCGGCTCTCGCAGTTGCCGCCGGTCCTTTGTAGGACCGGCGGCGGTTGCGCTCCTGCGATGCATGCATCGGGCCGCCTCTCGGGCGGCCTTTTTTTGTTACGCACTTGCCCCGCGCCATCGCCCGCCTTGACAAGGGCGCACACCGAAGATGACAATTCTGTTACGAAACGAAGTCCGCTGCGGGGACGGATCGTGCGTGCGGAACTGTCCGCGCCGAAAGTTCCCAAAGCGGTAACAAACGGGTCAAAACGACCCGATAGAAAGATCGGCTCGACCGATCAAAAAAGGGAGATATCGCCATGAAGACGTCGCGCGTGCTGTCTGCTGCCCTACTCGCCGGTACGATGCTGGTCGGCTCCGCTGCCGTCAGCTACGCCGAGGAAGTCGTCGTCAAGCTCTGGGCACGCGCCGACCGCTCCGGTCCGCTGCGCGCCGGCAACATCGTCGCGGCCGCCGCGACGCTCAACATGGCGCTCAAGGCGGCAGGTTCCGACAAGACCGTGAAAGTGGATGTGTTCGAAGGGCCGGCGACCGGATACGACGCCGATGCGCTCGACATCCTGAAGGCATTCGCCGTCGACCGTGGGCCGGATGTCTATGTCGTGGCGCACGAATGGATCGGCGAGTTTGCCAAGTCCGGCTACGCGATGGACATGGAGGCGTTCATCAAGAAGAACCCTTGGGCGTTCGCCGACGTGATCCCCGTGCTCTGGGAGTCGTCCAAGTATTTGGGCAAGATCCATGGGATCCCGCAGGATTCCGAGATCCGCATGTTCTTCTACAACAAGGACATGCTGCGCAAGATCGGCAAGAGCGAGGATTTCGTCAACGGGTTGCCCGCCCTGGTCGAGAAGGGTGAATTCACGATGCAGGACCTGTCGAACCTTGCCAAGGAAGTCGTCGATAAGGGGGCCGCCCAGATCGGCATGATCCACCGGCCGAATACCGGTCCCGACTACCTGATGAATTTCGCGTCGTTCGGTGCGAAGTGGATCGACGAGAAGACCGGCCAGCTCCTGCTGCCCAAGGCCGAGATCCGCAAGGGCCTCGAATGGTTCGCCTGGAACGCGAACAACGGCGTGACGCCGAAGAACAACACGGCGATGTCGTGGGACGAGATCCAGGGCGCGTTCAAGTCGGAGAAGGCGTTCATCTACCATCAGGGTGTGTGGGCCGTCGGCGAGTGGATGCTGGGCGATGCCAAGGGCGGGAACTGGCCGAAGGATCAGGCCGGATACTTCAAGAAGATCGGCTGGCTGCACGCGCCTGCCGCCGCCAAGGGCGGCCAGCCGGCCAACCTGTCGCATCCGATCTCTTATGTCGTGAATCCAAAATCCAAGAATGCGGAACTGGCAGCCACGCTGGTCGCATACGCGACGCTTCCATACTTCAACACGCAGCATGCGGTTACGACGGCGCATACGGGCGTCCTGAACGGCCAGCGCAGCATGCCGGACTATATCAACGCCTGGTATCTTGAGGCCGCCACGCCGATGTTGGCGCGTTCGACCTTCATCCCGAACCATCCGGAGTTCGGCCGCTACAACGGCATTCTGTTCAAGGCAATCCAGGGTGTGGAGACTGGGCGGTTGACGCCGGCCAAGGCGATCGAGTTCCTCGAGGACGAGATGACCAACGAACTCAAGGGCGCGGTAAAGATCGTCGACAAGCTGGGTTGATCGTTCGGAAAGCCGGCGCATCGTGCCGAAAGCCGGATCGTCCGTACGGCAGGTGGTCGACCGGGTCCTTTTTCTGGGCCCGGCGACTCTCCTGCTGTTCGCGTTCTTTGTGTTGCCGGTCGTCGTCGACATCGGCATCGCCTTCACCGACATGAGCCGGAACCTCCAGGTCACCGGGTTCACGACGGCGAATTTCGCGCGCATGTTCGGCGGGGATTCGCGTCTCGCCGGCGTGATGCTCGTGACGCTCGGTTACGTCCTGGGCACGCTGGCGATCTTCAACGTGTCGTACGGCCTTCTTCTTGCCCTCGTGACCACGTCGCTGCCGGACCAGACCGGCGCCTTCTTCCGCGCGATCTGGTTCCTGCCGCGCATGAGCCCGTCCGTCGTCTACACCCTGCTGTGGTCCTGGGTGGTCGCACCGACGGACTACGGCCTTCTCAATCAGGCCGTCGGTTTCTTCGGTGTGCCGCCGCTCGACCTGAAGAGCAACGCGCCGATGCTGGTGATCATTCTCGCCAACGGCTTCATCGGCGCATCGTTCGGCATGATCATCTTCACGAGCGCCATCCGGTCGATCCCGCAGCATCTGTTCCACGCCGCGCGCGTGGACGGGGCAGGCGGCTTCGCGATCATGCGCCACATCACGCTGCCGGCGATCCGCTGGCAGCTCAGCTTCGTCACGATCTATCAGGCGCTCGCGCTCCTGGTCAGCTTCGAATACATCTGGCTGATTACCAATGGCGGCCCGTTCTTCGATACGACCGTCTATGCGCTCTATGTCTACAGGCGCGCGTTCGAGAACGGCCAGTACGCCTACGGCGCGGCGCTCTCGCTCGGGCTCGTCGTCGCGGGAACGATCGTCTCGCTGGTGCTGTGGCGCTTCTTCGACATGCGCGCTCTGCTCCAGAAGCCGCGCATCGAGGTCACATGACTTCCGCATCCGACGCCGTCACCGAAGGCCGGCCGGACTGGGGGCAGCTTGCCGCACGTGCGCGCACGCGGCGCCGGGCGACGACGGCCTTTCTCTACTGCATCCTCATTCTCGGCTCCCTGCCGATCGTCGTCCCGTATCTGTGGCTGGTGACCGTGGCGATTTCCGGGCGCACGGGCACGACGACGGTCGTGCTGTGGCGCGCGCTCGCCATCATGATGCCGGCGCTCGTCATCTGGTCGATGCTGCGCCTTGCGATCGACGACACACGGCGGCTGCGCCTGTTCGAGCTGACGCTCGGCGGCGTGACGCTCGCGGCGCTTGCCGCGATCACCGGGCCCTACCTGCACACGGACAATTTCCGCTTCCTGTGGAACGCGAACATCGCCGACCAGCTGAAAGGCGCAGGCGGCGTGGGCAACCGCTATCCCAGCGTCTGGGTGGCGTTCCGCAACTCGCTGCTGCTCGCTTTCGTGCAGATGGCGTTGGTCGTCGTCACCAGCACGTTTGCCGGATATTACCTTTCGCGGTTCGATTTCAAGGGCAGGGGCGGCTACCTCAAGGGGTTGCTCGTTCTCCACGCATTCCCCGCGATGTCGCTGATCATCCCGATCTTCCTGATGATGTACTGGATCGGGCTTCTCGACACGCTGACAGGCGTGGTTCTCGTCATCGTGGCGCTGGAACTGCCCTTCGCGATTTTCGTGATGAAAGGCTTCTTCGACGCGGTCCCCTGGGACATCGAGATGAGCGCCATGACCGACGGCGCATCGCGCCGTCAGGCGTTCTTCATGGTCGTGTTGCCGCAAGTGAAGGTCGGCATGATCGCCGTGGCGGTCTTCGCGTTCCTGCGCGGCTGGGAGGAATACGTCTTCGTCCGTACGCTTCTGTTCGAGAAATCGAACTGGACGATGAGTCTCTATCTTTTCTGGATGTACGACGACGTGATGGGAACGGACTACGCGATGGTATCGGCGATCGGCGTGTTCTACGTGATGCCGTCCGTCGTGCTCTATACGCTGTGTCAGAAATACCTGACGCAGATGTCGGTCGGCGGGATCAAAGGCTGAGAGAATGGCGAAGATCGAACTGAAGGGCGTGGGGAAGCGCTGGGGCGACGTGACGGCCGTCGATCCGACCGATCTCGAGATCAGCGACGGCGAGTTCGTCGCGATCCTCGGACCGTCCGGTTGCGGAAAATCCACGACGCTTTTCATGCTTGCGGGGATCTACACGCCGAGCGACGGCGACATCCTCTTCGATGGGCAGCGCGTCAACGACGTCGAGGCGCGCGACCGCAATGTCGGGATCGTCTTCCAGTCCTATGCGCTGTATCCGAACATGACGGTTCGCGAGAACATCATGTTCCCCCTGAAGTTCAAGTCCGTCACGCGGGAAGCGGCGCTTACGCGCGCCGACGAGGCGGCCCGCCTCGTGCAGGTCCACGAACTGATGGAACGCAAGCCCGGCCAGCTCTCCGGCGGCCAGCAGCAGCGCGTGGCGCTGGCGCGGGCGCTGATCAAGGAGCCGCAGCTCCTGCTGCTCGACGAGCCTCTTTCGAATCTGGACGCGTCGCTGCGTCTGACGATGCGAAGTGAAATCCGCGGTCTCCAGCGCAAGCTCGGCGTGACGACGCTGCTGGTCACGCACGACCAGATCGAGGCGACCACGATGGCCGACCGGGTCATCTGCATGAGCCGCGGCCGGATCGAGCAGATCGGCACCGCCGACGATCTCTACCACCGGCCCGACAGCCTGTTCGTCGCGGGCTTCATCGGTTCGCCGCCGATCAACCTGCTCGACTGCGTCGTTTCGGCCGGATCGCTGCGTGTCGAGGAAACGACGGTGCGTGTCGCCGGCGCCAAGGATGGAAAGTGCGTTCTCGGCATCCGTCCGGAAACGGTCGTGCTCGGCAGCGGCCCGTTCCGCGGCCAGGTGCATGATTTCGAGCCGCACGGGCGCGAGACCATCTATCACCTGACGACGCCGCTGGGCCTGCTGCGGGCGCTGGAACCCGGCGCGGCAGCCCGCTTCAAGGTCGGCGATTCCCTTTCGTTCAATCTCTCGACGTCGCTCCTCTTCGACGCCGGGACGACGCGGCGGATCGAATCTGCAAAGGTCACGATCGCGTCATGAAGCGGCGCGTTCCGCGCCTCAAATGGCACATGCTGCGCCGCCGGAAGTCCGATCCGGGCCATTTGCGGGCGAATCTCGAGGCGGCCCTTCGCGCCGGGGCTGCCTGCGAGGTCGATATCCAGTTCACCTCGGACGGGCACGCTTTCTGCCTGCATGACGGAAATCTCGACCGCGAGACGACCGGGAAGGGGCCGGCGGTGTCGATGTCCCGCGCGGAAATCGGGGCCCTGCGGCAGCGCGCGGGCGACGGCGCACCGCTCGATAGCGCGCCGCTGTTTCTCGACGAGATCGCCGAGGCGGTCCGTCGGTTCGGCCGCCCGGACGGCGGGTTGGTCCAACTCGACGTCAAAGCGCCTGTCGCGATGCTCGATGGCGCGGCGCTTGACAGGATGGCGCGGACGATGGCTGGCGTCGCGGGCCGTTTCGTCGCGGGCGCCTGCGACTGGCGGATGCCCGTGCGCCTGGCCGAGGCGATCCCTGGAATGCATGCGGGCTTCGATCCGCTCGACTTCTACCCGCGGACGATGCCCGTAGGCGGCGACGCGTTCTGGGCGCTAGGTACCAAGACCGTGGCGACCGCGCCCGATGCGTCGATCTACTATCTTGAGGCCAATCTCGTGCTGGCGGGCCTGCGTGCCGGCGTGAACCTGATCGAGATGGTGCGACAGAAGAACGGAGCGGAGGTCGATGTCTGGACGATCGATGCCGACAGATCCGGCCTGCGCGACCAGCTCGCCACCCTCGTCGATGCCGGATGCACGCAGGTGACCAGCAATGACCCCGATATCCTTCAGCCGATTCTCGAGGAAATAGCCGCATGCGCGTGACAAAAGTGACCGAACTGCTCCAGCCGCCGTCGATTGCGGACCGGCAGGCCATCATCGATGCGCCGGTCGTTGCGGACAGCTTCCGGCGTGCGTTCGATGCCAGTACCGTTCTGCACGAGATCGAGGTCCGTGCGCCCGTGGCGCCGCGCAAGCTTGGCCAGCGCGCAAGGGTCGCGTTCTGGAATGCGGAGCGGCTCAAATACGAGGCGCCTTCGGCGGCACTGCTCGGTGGGCTCAAGGCCGACGTGCTGCTGCTGTGCGAACTCGACCTGGGGATGGTCCGTTCGCAGGATCGGCACACGATCCGGGATCTGGCGGATACGCTGAAGCAGGGTTATGTGTTCGGCGTCGAGTTCATCGAGCTCGGTCTCGGCGATCTGCGCGAGCGCAAGTTGTTTGCTGGTTCGGCGAACAAGTTCGGCCTGCATGGCGGCGGATTTGTCTCGGGTGTCGCGCTGACGCGGCCGGCACTCGTGCGTCTGGAGACATCGGGCCGCTGGTTCGACGGCGCCTTTCACGAGCGGCGCGTCGGCGGCCGCATCGCGATGCTTGTCGAAGTCGAGCTCGGGGCCAAGAAGGTGCTGCTGGCGTCCGTCCACTACGAGAGCCACACCGGGCCTGCCGATCGACTGGTTCAGACCGAGAAGCTCGTCGCCGAGATCGACGCGCACGCGCCGGGCATGCCGGTTCTCATCGGCGGCGACTTCAACACGAACAGCTTCGAACGGGAGGACAAGGCCGACAAGGCGTTGGTTGCCCGCGCGCTGGCGGCGGAACCGAACCGGCTGGTCGCACCGATGGCGCACGAACCGATGTTCGCACTTCTCGAACGCAAGGGGTTCGAATGGAATTCCTGCAACGTGCCGCTTGCGGCCACGCAGCGCACCCGTCCTGACGGCACGCCCACGCCGCCTTTCGGAAAGATCGACTGGCTGTTCTCGCGCGGGCTCGTTTGCAGCGCGCCGGCGATCGTTCCGGCAGTGGACGGCGAAGGTGTCGCCATCTCCGATCACGAAGTGCTGGCCGTCACGATCGAAGTTGCTTGAAGGGCTTCGATCCGGCGCCTGCAGACTCGATATCGACGCGCGAATCCTGACCGGATTTGCCGGATATCCAGTCGGCATCACTGCCGTGCACGCCTCGGAATTGTTCAAGCCTTCAATGTATTGATATTATTAACTAATATGAAGATCTGACGTGCCCTCCCCGGATAATTGCCCGGCGTCACAAATCCGCAATACCCCTTTGATAGGAAGGACCGTCACCAACGGATCCGGCGGCATCCGCCACCGAACAAAGGAGACCTCCCTTGAAGACTCTCAGGATCGCATTGACGGCGCTCACGCTGGCAGTGCCGTCGCTTGCCGCGAATGCCGCCGACCTTTCCGGCGCCGGCGCGACTTTCCCCTATCCGATCTATGCGAAGTGGGCCGACGCCTACAAGAAGGAGACCGGTATAGGTCTCAACTACCAGTCGATCGGTTCGGGAGGCGGCATCAAGCAGATCAAGGCGAAGACGGTGACGTTCGGCGCCTCCGATGCGCCGCTGTCGGGCAAGGAGCTCGACGAATCCGGACTCGCCCAGTTCCCGATGGTCATGGGCGGCATCGTTCCGGTCGTGAATCTCGACGGAATCAAGCCGGGTGAACTGCTGCTCGATGGCCCGACGATCGCGAAGATCTATCTGGGCGACATCAAGAAGTGGGACGATCCGGCCATCGTCCGCCTCAATCCGGGCGTCAAGCTTCCCGCGCAGGCGATCGCGCTGGTCTACCGTTCGGACGGTTCCGGTACGACCTACAACTTCACCTACTATCTTTCGGACGTCAGTCCGGACTGGAAGACCAAGGTCGGGACGAACACGTCGGTCCAGTGGCCGGCGGGCATCGGCGCCAAGGGCAACGAGGGCGTATCGGTGAATGTCGCGCAGACGAAGGGGTCGCTCGGCTATGTCGAGTACGCCTACGCCAAGCAGAACAAGCTGACGTATGCGAACATGCTGAACAAGGCGGGGAAGGCCGTGGCGCCGACCATCGCCGCGTTCCAGGCGGCCGCCGCCAGCGCCGACTGGAAATCGCAGCCCGGCTACGGCGTCATTCTCGCCAACCAGTCCGGCGACGCGTCCTGGCCCATGACGGCGGCGACCTGGATACTGATCCATAAAACACCGGTCGACATCGCAGCCGCGCGCGAAGCCCTCAAGTTCTTCGCGTGGGCCTATTCGAAGGGTGCGGGAATGGCGGGTGAGCTCGACTATGTGCCGATGCCCTCGAAGGTCGCGGTCGATGTCCAGAACATGTGGATCGGCGAGATCAAGGACACGAGCGGTCGGCCCGTATTCGCCCTGACGAACTGACAGTCTGACGCGAGGCCGGGCGGCGGAGTTCGCTCCGCCCGGCTTTGCGGGACATCTACCAGCGCCAGGAAGTAGGATTTACGTGGCCAAATCTGCACTAGACGGTACGGCATTCGGCATCCCGCACGGGATGCATCGTATGGCCGCCCTGAGGCGCCTGCGGGCGGGGGATGTCTGCTTTTCCCTTCTCACGCGGCTTGCCGCGTATGCGGTTCTCGCGCTTCTGAGCGGTGTGATCGTCGCTCTGGTCGTGGGAGCCCAGCCGGCGTTCTCGGCCTTCGGGCCCGCCTTCGTGACCGACGAAGTCTGGAATCCGGTCACAGAGAAGTTCGGCGCGCTTGCGCCGATCCACGGCACGCTGGTGACGTCAGCGATCGCAATGGCTATCGCGGTTCCGGTCGGCCTGATGATCGCTTTCTTCCTAACAGAGCTCTGCCCGAAGGCCATCCGCCGGCCGATCGCGATGGCGATCGAGCTGCTCGCTGGCATCCCGAGCATCATCTACGGGATATGGGGGCTCTTCGTCTTCGCGCCCTTCCTGCAGCGCCACATCCAGCCCGTCCTGATTGACGCTTTCGACGGCGTCCCGATCCTGTCGTCGCTGTTTGCCGGCCCGCCATACGGCATCGGCGTGTTCACGGCCGGCCTCATCCTCGCGGTCATGGTCCTGCCGTTCATCACCGCCATCTCGAGCGATGTTTTCGATGCTGTCCCGCCGGTAGTCAAGGAGGCTGCGTACGGGCTCGGCTGCACGACCTGGGAAGTCTTCAGGTCCATCATCCTTCCCTATACGCGTGTCGGCGTCATCGGCGGCGTCATGCTCGGCCTTGGCCGCGCGCTTGGCGAGACGATGGCGGTGACGTTCGTGATCGGGAACGCGCACCGCATATCCACCTCGATACTCGCGCCCGGCACGACGATTTCCGCGTCGATCGCGAACGAATTCACCGAGGCGGTGGGCGATCTCTACACCTCCTCGCTCGTGGCGCTCGGACTGATCCTTTTCTTCATCACGTTCACGGTCCTTTCGGTCGCGCGCTACCTGTTGTCGCGCATCAAAAAGAGATCGGGCTAGGCCGAAAATGCTGAAGAAGAACCCGATCTATGCACGTCGCCGCCGCTGCGACCGGATCGCGACCGGAGCCGCCTGTGTGGCAACCGCGTTCGGCCTCGGCTGGATTGCACTCATCCTGATCGTTCTCGTCGCCAACGGGATCGGTGGACTTTCGCTTGCGACGTTCACCGAGATGACCCCGCCACCCGGTGCGGCCGGCGGATTGCTCAACGCGATCGTCGGCAGCGCGCTCATGACTCTTCTGGCCATCGCGGTCGGAACGCCGATCGGGATCCTCGCCGGTACCTATCTCGCAGAATACGGGCGCAACGAGAGGCTCGCGACGGTCGTGCGTTTCATCAACGACATCCTTCTCAGCGCGCCGTCTGTGGTGATCGGACTCTTCGTCTACGAAGTCGTCGTCGCACCGGTAGGGCACTTTTCCGGCTATGCCGGGTCGATCGCGCTGGCCGTCATCGTCATTCCAGTTGTCGTCCGCACGACCGAAGACATGCTGATGCTCGTTCCGGACGCTCTGCGCGAAGCCGCGGCGTCGATCGGCCTGCCGCGCGCCCACATGATCGTGCGGATCGCATACCGTGCCGCTCGCGCGGGAATCATCACTGGCATTCTCCTCGCGGTGGCGCGGATCAGCGGCGAAACCGCACCGTTGCTTTTCACTGCTCTGAACAACCAGTTCTGGAGCCTGAACATGGCGGCCCCGATGCCGAGCCTGCCGGTGGTCATATTCCAGTTTGCGCTTTCACCGTTCGAAGAGTGGCAGAAGCTCGCATGGACCGGCGCGCTCCTGATCACCGTCTCGGTCCTGACCCTAAGCGTCGTCGCCCGTTCCCTCACCATGAGAAAATCACCATGAACATGGCCCTATCGAGCGCCAATCCCGGACATGCGGTTGCGGGCCCGATCGTCCTGTCGGAGTTGGAGGCGGCCCGCGCGGACGAGCAGGCTCCGGTCGAGAAGATCGCCATCCGGAATCTCGAATTCTTCTACGGCGACTCGCGCGCCCTGAAGGGAATCGATCTTCCGCTCTTTGCCAATCGGGCGACCGCCTTCATCGGGCCGTCGGGGTGCGGGAAATCGACGCTGCTGCGCGTCCTGAACCGGATGTACGACCTGTATCCGGGCCAACGCGCGACCGGCGAGGTGCTTCTCGATGGCGAGAACCTCCTGTCGCCCCGGCAGGACATCAATCTGCTCCGGGCCCGGATCGGAATGGTCTTCCAGAAGCCGACGCCGTTCCCGATGTCGATCTACGAGAACATCGCGTTCGGCATCCGTCTCTACGAGAACCTTCCCCGCACGGAGATCGACGACAGGGTCGAGATGGCGCTTCGCCGGGCCGCTTTGTGGGACGAGGTCAAGGACAAGCTCGACGCGACGGGGCTCGATCTTTCTGGCGGTCAGCAGCAACGGCTTTGCATCGCGCGGACCGTGGCGGTGCAGCCCGAGGTCATCCTCTTCGACGAACCCTGTTCCGCGCTTGACCCGATTTCCACGGCGAAGATCGAAGAGCTCATCGACGAGCTGAAGCGCGACTACACCATCGTGATCGTGACGCACAACATGCAGCAGGCCGCCCGCGTTTCGGATTTCACGACATTCATGTATCTGGGGGACGTCGTCGAATTCGGACCGACGGCAGGAATGTTCACGTCGCCCAAGGAAAAGCGTACGCAGGATTACATCACGGGAAGGTTCGGATGATGCGCGGCATGCGAATGGCATTGGTTCCCGAAAGGGAATCGACGAGAATGCGGGACGCGGATTACCGCAAGTTGTCGCGGGCAAGGGACTAGGTCATGGCCAACGATCACATCGTCAAATCATACGACGACGAGCTGAAGCGGTTGACGAACCTCCTGGCCCGCATGGGCGGCTTGGTCGAGGCGCAGATCGCAACGGCCATCCAGGCCGTCGTCCAGCGCGATGCCGAGCTTGCGGCTTCCGTCGTCAGCGCGGATGTGCGGGTCGACGACCTGGAACGCGAGATCGACGATCAGGTCCTCCGGGTCATGGCGCTTCGCCAGCCGGTCGCCAGCGATCTTCGCCTTGTTCTAGGCGCGTTGCGGATCGGGGCGGATCTTGAGCGGGCCGCCGACTACGCGAAGAATGTGGCGAAGCGCGCGAGTGTCCTGGCGCAGGTGCCGCCGTTGCGGCCGGTCCACTCCATTCCGCGGATGGGGGCCATGGTGCGCGAGATGCTGAAGGATGTTCTCGACGCCTTCGCTGCCCACGACGTGACGAAGGCCGTATCCGTCTGGAACCGCGACGAGGAGCTGGACGAGATGTACTCATCCCTGTTTCGCGAGCTTCTCACCTACATGATGGAGGATCCGCGGCATATCTCGGGTTCGACGCATCTGCTTTTCATTGCGAAGAACATCGAGCGGATCGGCGACCATACGACGAATATCGCCGAAACGATCCATTTCCTTGTTCGCGGCGTGCCGCTGCGCGAGGCACGCCCGAAGGGCGATGCGTCGAGTTTTGCGGTGGTCAAGCCGGAATCGAAGCAGGCATAGGGAGGGCGATTTGAAACCACAGCTTCTCATCGTCGAAGACGAGGCCGCGCTCGTCGAGCTCCTCCGGTACAATTTCGAGAAGGAGGGATTCCGTGTCTCGGTGGCAAGCGACGGCGAAGCCGCGCTCGTTTCCGTTTCGGAAATGCCGCCCGACCTGATCGTTCTCGACTGGATGCTTCCGCACGTATCCGGTCTGGAGGTCTGTCGCCAGATCCGCCGCAAGGCTGAAACGCGGGACCTGCCCATCATCATGCTGACGGCGCGCGGAGAGGAATCCGACCGTATCCGGGGTCTCGAAGTCGGTGCGGACGACTATGTTGCCAAACCTTTCAGCCCCTCGGAACTGATCGCACGCGTGCGTGCCGTGCTGCGGCGCTCGAAGCCTTCGACCGCGCAGGATCTGCTGACGTTCGGCGATCTGGTGATGGATCTTTCGGCGCATCGCGTGCTCCGTTCCGGGCGACCGATCCATCTCGGGCCGACCGAGTTCCGTCTGTTGCGCTTCCTTCTCGAAAAGCCGGGTCGAGTCTACAGCCGCGAGCAGCTTCTTGATGCCGTCTGGGGAAGGGACATCTATGTCGAGCCGCGCACAGTCGATGTGCATATTCGGCGCCTTCGCAAGGCGATCAATTTTCCGGGCGATTCGGACATCATCCGGACGGTCAGGTCGGCGGGATATGCGCTCGATGAAAACGTCGAGGTCTGACGCTCCGGATTTGGGTAGCGTGACACGATAGGCGCGGTATTATGCGGTTGTATGACAAAACCGCATCTGACGCCGAATCCCGAGCGCCTCACTGCAACCGCCATGCGCGCCGCCATCGGCGCCGGCAAGCTCGACGCCGAAACCCTCCTGCGGGCGTGTCTTTCGCGAATCCAGGAGCGCGACAAGGATGTCCGCGCCTGGGTGCATGTCGATCGCAATGACAGCTCGGCGCGCGCTGTCTCGCTCGACCGTCTTGCGCGCAACCAGCCGCTCCACGGCATTCCCGTCGGCATCAAGGACCTGATCGACACGTCCACGCTGCCGACGGGCTATGGTTCGCTCATCTATCGCGACAATCGCCCCAAGGTCGATGCGGCGTGCGTCAAGAAGCTGATCGCGGCCGGCGCCATTATTCTGGGCAAGACCGTCACGACCGAGTTCGCCTATTTCACGCCGGGACCTACGCACAATCCGCATCTGCGTGGCTACACGCCCGGCGGATCGTCGTCCGGCTCGGCTGCAGCTGTCGCCGATTTTCAGGTGCCGATCGCATTGGGAACACAGACGGCCGGCTCGGTGATCCGTCCTGCGGCGTTCTGTGGTGTGGTCGGCTACAAGGGCACATACGGCTGGACCGATATGGCCGGCGTGAAGCCGTTGTCTCCGGCACTCGACACGCTGGGCGTCTTCTGCCGGGCGGTTGCCGATCTCGACCCGGTGCGCCGCGCCCTTACCGGTGCGCCCGTACTGGGGCTCGGCGACGCGAACCGTCCGCCGCCCCGGATCGCCATATGCCGTACGCCGTACTGGCACGAGGCCGACGCCGAGACGCACGCGATGTTCGAGCGGGTCGTCGGGCGCCTGATCGGCGCCGGGGCGAAGGTAAGCGCGTTCGATCCGGACGAATCATGGGATGGGCTCAATGATGCCCAGCTCTCGATCATGATGCGCGAGGCCGCGGCCGCGCTCGCACGGGAACGGACCGAGCATCCCAAGCTGCTGTCCGAGCGACTGCGGGAAATGCTTGATGACGGCGACAAGGTCGGTATCCGCGAGGAGACGGCCGCAAAGGCGCTCGCAACGAAATGCCGCAACCGCCTGGCGCAGGTCTGGCGCGAAAGCGATCTGGTCATGGCGCCGGCGGCGCCGGGCGCCGCTCCCAGGGGGTTGGAGCGGACCGGGGATCCCGTGTTCAACCGCATGTGGACGTTGCTCGGAAATCCCTGCATCGCGCTTCCCGCCGGAAAGGCCGGGAACGGCCTGCCGCTCGCAATCCAGCTTGTCGGGCCACATAACGAGGACAATGCCCTCATCGCGCATGCGGCATGGATCGAAGCCCAACTCGCGGACTAGCCCAAGCTCAGCGCAGATGGCAGGCGACCTGGTGCCCCGGCGCCAGTTCCTTGATCGGCGGATCTTCGACCCGGCAGCGTGCTTCGGCATAGGGGCAGCGCGTGTGGAAGCGACATCCGGCCGGCGGATTGATCGGCGAGGGAACGTCGCCGCTGAGAATGATGCGCTTCCTCTTCCGCCGGGGATCGGGTTGCGGGGCCGCGGACAGCAGCGCTTCGGTATAGGGATGCTGGGGTGTCGAGAAGATCGTCCGACGGTCCGCGATCTCGACGATCTTGCCCAGATACATGACCGCGACACGGTGACTTATATGCTCCACGACGGCGAGGTCGTGGGCCACGAACAGGAACGAAACGCCGAATTCGGCCTGCAGATCGGTCATCAGGTTGATGACCTGCGCCTGCACGGAAACGTCGAGCGCCGATACGGGCTCGTCGGCAACGATCAGTTTCGGACGGACAGCGAGAGCCCGGGCGATTCCGAGGCGTTGGCGCTGCCCGCCTGAGAATTCGTGCGGATAGCGGTCCATCTGCTCGGCCCGCAAGCCGACTTTCCCGAACAGCCAGGCAACCCGGTCGCGGGCTTCCGCTCCCGTCGCGATACCGAAATTCTTGAGGGGTTCGGCCACGATCGCTCCGGCGGTGAGCCGGGGGCTCAGCGACGAATACGGATCCTGAAAGACGACTTGCAGTTCGCGACGGTGCGGCCACATCGACTTCCGGTCGAGCCCGTCGATACGGGTTCCCATGAGATGGACCGAGCCGGAGGTCGGCTCGACCAGTTTCAGGATCGCCTTGCCGGCCGTCGACTTGCCGCATCCCGATTCCCCGACTAGACCGAGCGTCTCGCCGCTATTCACATGGAAACTGATGCCGTCGACGGCGTGGACCTTCGATGCCTTACGGCCGAACAGGCCGCTATGGACCGAGTAGTACTTCCTGAGTTCGACGACCTGCAGCAACGGATCGGTCATCGAGACGGCTCCGGCAGGTCGGTGCTGCGCCAGCAGGCGGAAAGGTGGCCGGGCACGCATTCGGTGAGCGACGGTGCTTCGATGCGGCATCTGTCGATTGCGAAGTTGCATCTTTCCGCGAACGCGCAGCCGGCGATCGGCTCCGTCAGGCGCGGCACGATTCCGGGAATCTCCGTCAGACGCGGACGCGCATCGTCGTCGGCCGAGCCGAGCCGCGGGATCGAACCCATCAGGCCGAGCGTATAGGGATGCCGAGGCCGGTCGAAGAGCGCCTCGACCGATGCTTCCTCGACCTTGCGGCCGGCATACATGACGACGACGCGCTGGGCGGTTTCCGCGACGACGCCGAGATCGTGCGTGATCAGGATGATCGCGGCACCGATCTTGCGCTTCAGATCCAGCATCAGCTCGAGAATCTGGGCCTGGATCGTGACGTCGAGGGCCGTCGTCGGCTCGTCGGCAATCAGGAGCTTCGGATTGCAGGCAAGCGCCATCGCGATCATGACGCGTTGGCGCATGCCGCCGGAAAGCTGGTGCGGATACTCGCCGGCGCGACGCGCGGGATCCGGAATCCGGACGAGATCAAGCATTTCGATCGCGCGCGCATACGCGGCAGCGGCCGCTAGGCCCTGGTGCAGCTCGAGCGTCTCGGCGATCTGCCGTCCGACTGTAAGGACGGGATTGAGGCTCGTCATCGGCTCCTGAAAGATCATCGAGATCTCGTTGCCGCGAATGTGCCGCATCTCGTCTTCGCCGATCGCGAGCAGATCTCGTCCGTCGAACCGGATCGAGCCCGAAACGATGCGCGCCGGAGGCGAGGGCAGCAGTCGGAGGATCGACATCGCCGTCACCGACTTGCCGCACCCGCTTTCGCCGACGATCGCGAGCGTTTCACCTGCGTTGACCGAGTAGGAGACCCCGTCGACGGCGCGCACGACCCCGTCGCTGGTATAGAAATGCGTCCGGAGATTCTCGATTTCGAGAAGCGGGGTTCCATCCATGGCGATCACATCTGCCGCGCGAGGCGCGGATCGAGCGCGTCGCGAAGCCCGTCACCGAGCAGATTGATCGCCAGAACGGTCACCGAAAGGAACGCGGCGGGGATCAGGATAAGGTGCGGCCTGATCTGGAAGACGGCCCGCCCGTCGGCGATGATGTTGCCCCAGGTCGGGATCGACGGCGGCAACCCGGCACCGATGAAAGACAGGATCGCCTCGGTGATGATCGCGGACGCGCAGATGTAAGTCGCCTGCACGAGGAGCGGGGCGATCGTGTTGGGCAGGATGTGCCGGACCAGGATCATCACGGTCGACGTGCCGCTGGCGATCGCGGCCTCGACGAACGGCTGCTCGCGGAGCCCGAGCACGACGCCGCGGACAAGCCGCGTCACGCGCGGCACCTCGGCGATCGCAATCGCGAGAATGACGTTTCCAAGGCTCGCCTTCGTCAGCGCCATGAGCGCGATCGCCAGCAGTACCGACGGGATCGACATGAGCCCGTCCATCACGCGCATCAGGATGGCGTCGACCCAGCGGCTGAATCCGGAGATCATCCCGAAGAACAGTCCAGAAAGGACGGCCGCCGTCGCGACGGCAAATCCGACGAAGAGGGAGGCGCGCGCGCCATAGATGACGCGGCTGTAGAGATCCCGCCCGAGCGGATCTGTACCGAACCAGAACTGTTCGGATGGCATGCGCAGGCGCCGGATCGGCGACAGGGCCATCGGGTCCTGCGTGCCGAGCCAGGGGGCGAGAATTGCGGCGCCGAAGGCAAGGGTCAGCAGGCTCGCACCGATGACGATGGAGAGGTGCCGGCGCCACCAGGCGCGGCGGCGGCCCTTCACCTGATCGTCCGATGGCGCTGCAACGACGGTCAGCGTCATGGCGGCCTCAGTACCGGATCCGCGGGTCGAACAGCGTATAACTGAGATCGACCAGCAGGTTGATGAGGACGTAGACGAACGAGAACATCAGGATCACACCCTGGATGATCGGGTAGTCGCGCCGCAGGATCGCGTCGACGGTCATGCGGCCGAGGCCGGGAATGGCGAAGACGCTTTCGGTCACGACCACGCCGCCGATCAGCAGTGCCACGCCGATGCCGATAACCGTCACGATCGGGACGGCCGCATTGCGCAGCGCATGGACGAGCAGGACCCGGTCTGTCCGCAGCCCCTTGGCACTGGCCGTCCGGATGTAATCCTGACTCAGCACGTCGAGCATCGAGGCGCGGGTCATCCGGGCGATGAGGGCGATGTAGACCGTCCCGAGTGCCACGGAAGGCAGGATGAGCTGGCGCAGGAACGGCCAGAAGCCCGACCGGATCGACACGAAGCCCTGAACCGGCAGCCAGTCGAGTTGCAGAGCAAACCCGAAGATCAGCAGATACCCGAGCACGAAGACCGGAACGGAGAAGCCGAATACGGCGAATGCCATCACCGCGCGGTCGATCCAGCCGCCGGCCTTCCAGGCGGCGATGACGCCGAGCGGGACGGCGACCGAGACGGCGAAGACTAGCGTCGTGATCGAAAGGGAAATCGTCGCTTCCAGGCGCTGCCCGATGAGCGTCGTGACCGGAAGGTTCGAGAAGATCGAGCTGCCGAGATCGCCGTGCAGGATCGCCCAGAGCCACGTCCCGAAGCGGATGTGGAACGGCTCGTCGAGTCCGAGGGCGAGGCGGATGCGGGCGACGTCCTCGGCCGTTGCGATGTCGCCCGCGATGATGGCTGCCGGATCGCCCGGCGAAAAATAGAGCAGGGAGAAAACGAAAATGGCCACCACCCCCATGACGGGAATGGTGGCCAGTATTCGACGGACGACGAAAGAAAACACGCTGCGGGCGCTCCCGATCGTCCTTTGTGCTCGTTCAGCGCTTCTCGACGTTCCAGAAGAACGGGACAGGCGACACGACGATTCCGCTGACGTTTGCGCGGAAGGCGGTCGGCTGCTGGAATTGACCGGTCGTGACGTAGGGAACCATTTCGTATGCGCGCATCTGCATGTCGCGGGCGATCGCCACCTGTTCGGCAGGGGTGGGGGCGACCAGCCAGCGTTCGCGAAGGGCTTCCATCGCGGCGTCGGTCGGCCAGCCGGGCCAGGATGCCGTGCCGTTGCCGCGGAGCGGCGCGTGCAGCGCGGGGTTCACCACATCCGGTCCGACCCACCAGGTATGGAAGATCGACCAGCCGCCCTGATCGGCCGGATTGCGGCTGCCGCGACGGGCGAGAACCGAGCCCCAGTCCGTGGCGACGAGTTCGACATTCATTCCGATCTTCTTCAGCAGATCCTCGGTCACGAGGCTCTGGATGTGGTTCGTCGGAATGTCGGTCGGCGAAATGATGACGACCTTTTCGCCCTTGTAGCCGGCGTCGCGCAGCATCTGCTTGGCACGGTCGACATTGCCGCCTGCTCCGGCGGCCCCGACATCGGATGCCATCGGCGTGCCACAGGTGAAGAACGACTTGCATTCCTTGTAGTAGGCCTTGTCGCCGATGATGGCCTGCAGATAGTCCGCCTGGTTGACGGCCATCATCACGGCGCGACGCACACCGGGATTGTCGAACGGCGGATGCAGGTGGTTGAAGCGCAGCATCGCAATCGAGCCGAGCGGATCGATGTTCTCGACCTTGATGTCGCGATTGCGGGCCATCGTCGGCAGCAGGTCGACCGGCGGCTGTTCGTACCAGTCCACTTCGCCTGCCGCGAGCGCCGCCGAAGCGACGGCCGGATCTGGAATGATGCGCCATTCGAGACGGTCGATTTTCACGACCTTCCCGCCGGCGGCCCAGGAAGGCGGTTCGCTGCGCGGCTTATAATCCGCGAATTTCTCGTAGACGGCGATCTGGCCGGGCACCCACTGCTCTCGCACGAAACGGAACGGGCCGGACCCGGTCGCATCGGTGATGTTCTGCGCCGGATCGGTATTGGCCACGCGTTCCGGCATGATGAAGGGCACGTTCGACGAAAGCTTGCCGAGCGCTTCGATCATCAGCGGGAAGGGCTTCTTGAGCTTCATCGCAAAGCCGTTCGCGCCCACGGCCTCGTAATTGTCGATCGTCGCGGCCATCGCCTGACCGAACGTGTCGCGAGCCGACCAGCGCTTCAGCGAAGCGATGACGTCGGCGGGCCGTACCGGCGCGCCGTCATGGAACTTGAGGCCGTCGCGCAGCGTGAACTCCCAGCGTAGACCGTCGGGGCTCGACGACCACTTGTCGACCATCTGCGGCTGGATCTTGAAGTTCGCGTCCGTCGCGAACAGCGTGTCGTATACGAGATAGCCGTGGTTGCGCACGACATAGCCCGTCGTCGTGATCGGATCGATCGACGACAGGTTCGCGTGCGGAATAAACTTGATGACCTTCTGCTGGGCGGATGCGATGCCGGAAAACCCAAGACCGGCGGCGACGACCGCAAACGCGGTCGCGGCGGTCAGCCGTCTGAATGTGCTCTTCATCTCGTAAATCCTCCGCTGTCGTCTCGTTCGCCGATTGCCTCGCGTTTCGAGAGCCAAAAGCATGCCACAGACCGGACGCGCGTCAAACCACTTGCGCGACGGCCGGCGGGAACGGACCGGGATCGAGCGGGTAGACCGGCCGCTGGACCCGGCGATAATTCAGTTTCGTGTTGTCCGAGGTCGTGACTCCGTCGCCGTCCAGCGTGAAGGTGGCGCGCGCCAGGGGTGCAAATCCGGCCCGGTAGTGGATGCGCGATTTCAGCAGCAGGAAGCGTTGCCGGGCCGGATCGATGCCGTTTGCCGTGAAAATGCCCGTATCCCAGGGCTCATGGTGGCGCGATACGACGACGATCCGCATCCGTCCCGTGTCGAGCACGGCGGTGGGGCCGGTATCGACCTGTACGCCCGTGTACATCGGCCCTTCGACGCGCCAGCGGCCGTCGGCGAGATTGCGCACGGTGCCAGAAACCCGCAAGGGGCGCCCCGAAAGCCCGACCGACGGCATATCGCACTTGCCGCCGAGATCGAGCGAGACGTGTGCGCCGAGCCCTGCCTGCTGCATCGCCGCGACGGCAGCGGGATCCCACACGGTCGCGACGGCGACGTCGCTGAGTTCCTGCCGCAGAACCTCGGCGATCACCGTCATGACGTCGGAAGTGCCGCCGGAGCCGACATTGTCGGCATGATCGAGCAGCACGACGGGCGCCGCATTGATCTCCTTGGCGCGGGAGACGGTCGCTTTCAACGGAGCATGGACATGGGTGAACTGGCCGCGGGCTTCCCAGGCGGCATCGAGGAGCGACTGGGTCGCGGCCGCCGCCGCGGCCTTGTCGCCGTCCGCAACGACGATGGCCGAGTTTCCGGCAATCGGGATATCCGCCATCGGGAAGCCGCCGAACACGGTCGCGCACAGGATGCCCGGCCGCGTTTCGAGGACCGTCGCCATCGCTTGAAGCTCTTTCATCGGCGAATCGGCGGTGCCCTGCCGCAGAGTCTGCGACAGCAACGGCAGGCGTCCCCAGGACAGCACCGGCCGGCATTTTCCGTCGATCGCATCGATCACCGTCCGGCCGACGCGCTCGGCGACATCGTACATGTCGACATGGGGATAGGTCTTGTAGCCGATCATCGCCGTGCAATTGGTGACCATCTCGGCCGAAAGGTTGGCGTGCAGGTCGTACGTGACGGCGATCGGCAGGTCCGGCCGGATCGCCCGGATCCGGGCGAGGAGCGTGCCTTCGCCGTCGTCTGTGTGTTCGCACACCATGGCGCCGTGAAGATCGAGCAGGGCGCCGTCGCAGCCCTCCTCGATTGCCGCGAGTATCGGCGATACGAGGCGTTCGTAGGCTTCCTTCGTCACCGGCCCGCCCGGCATCGCCTCGGCCGCCACCGGCGTCACGATCTCGGCGCCCCGCGCGCGCGCCAGTTTCATGTAGGCCGCGAGCGGCATCGAGGTCTTCTCGTATGCGGCCACGACATCCGCGCCGAACTGGAGGCCCCATTGCGAGAACCGCTCGATGTCCGTGACGACGGGCGAGAACGTGTTGGTTTCATGCTTTAGCATGGCGAGAACGAGACGCATGGTGCGGGCTCTTTCGGAACAGGCGGCAGACGTGCGAGCATAGCGTTCTCGCTTGGAGTCACAAATGCCCGATCTCGCACTTCTTTCCGTCGCCGAACTCCTCGCCGGTTATGCGCGACGCAGGTTTTCGCCGGTCGAGGTCGCACGGGCATGCTTCGACCGGATTTCCCGGTTCAATGCGATCTACAATGCCTTCTGCCTCGTCGACGAGGAATCGGCTTTCGCATCGGCCCGCCTTTCGGAGTCGCGCTGGGTCCGCGGCGAGCCGAAGGGATCGCTCGACGGCGTACCCGCGACGATCAAGGATCTGCTCCTTACGAAAGGCTGGCCGACGCTTCGCGGCTCCAGGCTGGTTCCGCGCGATCAGCAATGGAACGAAGACGCGCCGGCGGTCGCCCGCCTTCGGGAGGCCAACGCGATCCTGCTGGGCAAGACGACGACCCCGGAGTTCGGCTGGAAGGGGATCGGTGACTCGCCCCTGACCGGGATCACGCGCAATCCGTGGGATCCGTCGCGGACCGCGGGCGGGTCCTCGGCCGGTGCGGCCGTCGCGGCGGCACTCGGAATGGGGGCCCTCCATGTCGGCACCGACGGCGGCGGATCCATCCGGATGCCGGCAGGTTTCTGCGGCATCTTCGGACTGAAGCCGACCTTCGGCAGGGTCGCGGCCTTTCCGGCCTCGCCTGCGGGATTGCTTGCGCATATCGGCCCGATGACGCGCGGTGTCGACGATGCGGCGCGGCTGATGGAAGCCATCGCGCAACCGGATGACCGCGACGTGTTCGCGTTGCCGCAAGATTCCGGCTCGTGGATTCTGGACCTTGAGAAGGGCGTCAAGGGGCTGCGGATCGGATACAGCCCCCGTCTCGGGACTGCGAAGGTTGATCCGGAGATCGCCGCCGCGGTCGATGCGACGGCCCGGCTCCTTGCGGATATGGGGGCGTCGGTCGAGCCCGTCGAGCCGGACATGGGCGACGTAAGGGATACGTTCTACCGGCTGTGGACGGCTGGCCTCGCGCGGCCGCTGCAGGCCTATCCGCGGGAGCGCTGGGCGGAATGCGATCCCGGCCTCGTCGCGACCACGGAGGCTGGCATGCGGCTTTCGGCGCAGGAGTATCTCGCTGCGGATGCAGCGCGCGTGCGCGCGGCGGAAGCGATGGCGCGGTTCCATCGCCGTTTCGATCTTCTACTGACGCCGCAGCTGCCGATCACGGCCTTTGCTGCCGGCCAGGATGTTGCTTCGCCGGATCAAAGCTACTGGATCGACTGGACCCCGTTCACCTATCCCTTCAACATGACGCGCCAGCCGGCCGCAAGCATTCCTGTCGGCATGCACTCGAATGGCCTGCCAATGGCTGCCCAGCTCGTCGGACGTCACTACGAGGACCGTCTGGTTCTGCGCGCAGCGCGCTCGGTCGAACAGGCGCGCCCGTGGCGGATGCCAGACGTCCCATGATGGCGCTGCACCGGCGGCGCGGGGTCATCGCGCTTGCCGCGACCCAGATCCTCGGCTGGGGCTCGACCTATTTCGTTCCGGCGATGCTGGTCGAGCGGATATCCGCGGATCTCGGATTGCGGCCGACGGTCGTATTCTCGGGCGTGACGATCATGCTCGTCGTCGCCGCATTCATTGGTACCGAAGTCGGGCGTCAGGTGGATCGAGACGGGCCCCGGCGCATGCTGGTGCTCGGCTCCGGCCTCATGGCGATCGGGTTGAGCCTGCTGGGCATGGCCGAAGGGCTCGCGGGCTTCGTCCTCGCTTGGTCTGTCATGGGGTTCGGCATGCCGATGGTGCTGATCCAGACTCCTTTTGCGGCCGTCGCGCTGCTCGTGCCGGGCGAGGCGCGGCGGGCGATCGGGCTGATGACGCTGGTCGGCAGTGTGACGTCTATCGTGTTCCTTCCGGCAATGGCGGTGCTTGAGCCGTCACTGGGCTGGCGCGGCATCTGCTTTCTTTTTTCGGTGATCGAAGTCGCGATCTGCATGCCGCTCCATGCGGCGATCGCCGTCCGGCCGATCGCGCGGGAGCCGGTCGATCCGGCCGGCAATGCCGAACCTGGTGGAATTTCCGATCCGCGCCTGCGCCGTCGGGCCTTCTGGACGATGGCCGTGGCGTTCTCCTGCGTCGGCTTCGTGACATGGGGGTTGCCCCTGCATCTGGTCGAGATCGCGCGTGCCTACGGTCAGCCCGCAGCGGTATCCGTGATGGTCGGCGCGATCATGGGACCCGCCCAGATGGCCGCACGTGCGGCCGAGACGACATTCGGGCATCGGATCCCGATCCTCGATATCGGCTTCATCAGCCTAGCGACGATATCCATCGCCTTGTTCCTGCCGCTCCTGTTTGGTGGCGGCGCCGTATGCCTTTTCCTGATGGTCATCGGTTACGGCCTAGGTGCGGGCGCGAATACCATCGTCCGCGCGATCGCGCCGCTCGTTCTCTTCGGTCGGGCCGGATACGCGACTGTTCTCGGCAAGATGGGCTTGCCGATGAATCTCGTGTTTGCGACGGCACCGTTCGTCATTGCCGCTGCAACCGAAGCGGCGGGACCTGCGGCCGGGCTTGCGGTCTGCGCGATGGCGACTTTGATTTCGTTCGCCGGCATGGTGGTGCTTCGGCGGATTGCGGGAACCGAGCTGCGTCAGTAGAGCGAGGTTGCCACGCGCGCAGGCAACTCGGCGTCGTAGACGCGACCGTCGAACGGATCCGGGCTCAGGGCTTCGAGTATCTGCCCGGCCGTCGGCAATGCACTGCGTTGCAGCCGCTTGTCGGGATTCCAGAGATCCGCCCGGACGACCGCGCGCGAGCATTGGAAATAGACCCGCTCGATCGCGACGGCGAGAACGGTTCGTGGCGCCCTGCCTTCCACCGCGAAGCGCGCAAGAAGCGCCGGATCGATCGAGATCGATGCCCGTCCGTTGACGCGTAGCGTTTCTCCGATCCCGGGCACGAGGAAAAGGAGGGCTACACGCGGATCGGCGACGATGTTGCGAAGCGTGTCGATCCGGTTGTTGCCCCGGCGATCGGGGAGCAGCAGGGTCTTTTCGTCTCCGACGAAGACGAATCCAGCCGAATCGCCACGCGGACTTACATCGAGGCCGCCTGGCCCGGAACTCGCCAATGCCACGAACGGCGCGGCTTCGACGAAGGCGCGATAATGCGCATTGAGATGGTCGATTTCCTTGTCGAGCGAACGCCGGACAGGCGCTCCGTAGAGCGCTTCAAGATGTGCAATATCGGCAATTGTATTCGGGCTGCTCATTTGCCGTCCCATTCCAGCAGGGCGCGTGCGGCGATTGCCGCATGGGCGAGGACATGGAATCGATTTCCGTGAAGAACCGCCGCGATCTCCGCGCGCGTCAGGCGAAGCAGTTCCTGCTCTTCCAGATCGCCTGAATTCGGTTCGGCAATTTGGCGGCAGCCGGTCGCAAGAAAGAAATGGGACTTGGAGCCGCGGACGTTCGCGCCCGTGATATAGGCGCCAAGCGGCAGGATTTCGGCCGCCGTATGGCCGGTTTCCTCGAGCAGTTCGCGCTGTGCCGCCTGCAACGGAGTTTCTCCGGCATCGATTCCACCGCCCGGAAATCCAAGCACGATATCGCCTGCGCCGTGTCGATAGCTGCGCATCGCGAGCACCCGACCGTCCTCGAGCACCGGAAACAGGATTGAATAGTCCGGCAGCAGCACTCGATGGAAGCTTTCGACGATCCGGCCGTCGGGCAGCTCGATTCGGTCGTCGATTACGCGGATCCAAGGGGCTGCCGAATAGACCTCCCGCGAGGAGAGGGTCTTCCAGAGTCGCTTATCGCTCATTGGTGCGCCTCAGACCGATATTGCGGCCGACCAAGGGCTGTTCGGATCGGACATCCCGGTACGTCCGCCGGTCGCCGGATCGATCAGGATCGCCGACGGGCACGCATAGCTGGCCGGGAAGATCGTGTGCTCGGCTGCCCTGGCCTGATAGCGGGCGACAAGCGCGGTCTGCGTGTCGATCGGGAGGCGCGGATCGTAGTCGACGATCTCGCCACCCGAGACGTCGATGCGTGGGTGATGGAAGGCGGTATCCAGATCCATGCCGTGGTCGACGATAAAGGAGAGGAGTTGGGCGACGGATGGCAGGATGCGTCGGCCACCGGAAGCGCCGATCGCGATCCACGGCTTCCCATCTTTCGAGACGATTGTCGGGCACATATTGGTGAGTGGGCGTTTGCCGGGCGCGATCGAGTTCGACCGCCCTGGGCGAGGGTCGAACCACATGATGCCGTTGTTCATCAGGATGCCCGTACGCGGCAGTACGAGGCGGCTGCCGAAGGAAGAAAGAAGCGTCTGGGTCAACGCGACGACGTTGCCCTGCCGGTCAACAACGTTGAGATGCGTGGTGCTCGTCGCGGGCCCCGACGCAGCCGGCGTGCCGGCGAGGCGTTCGGCATAGGCCTGCCGGAGGCTGTCGGCATAGGCGACGAAGCTCGCCGTATCGGCGCCGAAGGGGCGGAAAAGCGTGGGCTCCAGCAGCTGGAGGACGCGTGCGAGCGTAGGGCCGGCGGTGCCGACCGGCGCGCAGGCGAAATCCGCGCCGCGATAGCGCGTGAAATGAGGCTCGACAAGGTGGGCGTGGTAGCCGGCAAGATCTTCGCGACTAAGAACGCCGCCGAGGGCCTGCGTGTCGTCGGCAATGTCTGCCGCGATGGCACCTTCGTAGAAGTCTCGCGCGCCCTTCAGCTGGAGCCGGCGGATCGTGGCGGCCAGATTCCCCATGCTCGCATATGCCTGCGGGTTGCCGCTTTCTGTCGTCGGCGGAAAGCCGCCGGGAAGATAGATGTCACGTGACGATGGATAGCGGTGCAGGTCTTTGGCTCCCGCAGCCACTTTGAGCGTCGTCCAGAAATCGACGGGCAGGCCGCGGTCGGCGAGGCGGGCCGCCGGCTCAAGCAGCGTCTCCCATGGCATTGTGCCGAACTTCTCGAGGGCGAGAGCCATGCCGTCGACCTGTCCCGGAACGGCAATGGACAGCGGACCATGGACGTTCTTGTTGCCTTCCACTTCGGGCCAGCCGAACAGGTCACCGCCCTGACGCCCGGTCAGGGGGAAATACGACGGATCGAGACGAGCCGGTGCCTGCGGCCCGAAATCGATGACCTTGACCTTTCCCGTATCGGCCGGGCGGTACATCAGGAAGCCGATCCCGCCGAGCCCGCTGTTCCATGGCTCTGCCGTGGCGAGTGCGAAACTCGCAGCGACGGCGGCATCGACGGCATTGCCGCCTTGGGCGAGGATGTCGGCGCCAACTTCCATCGCACCCTTGGCTTGGCCCGAAATGACCCCGCCGATTGCCGAGCCGGCGCCGGGCTTGCGGATGGCCAGGTTCTGGATGCTGTGGGGACGTGGTCTCATCGTGTTTCGCTCCGACGCAGGAGATCCTTGAGAATTCGCTTCACCTTAGCGACTTCTGTCGCCGAATAGGAAGCCAGACATGCAAGCTCGTGGGCTTTTGCGCGGGCAAGCAGAGGGCCGACCTTGCGCCGGCCGGGCTCGGCGATGCGGACAAGCGTACGGCGCCCGTCGGCCGGATCGGCGTGGAGAGACAGTAGCCCGCCTTTGGCCATGCGGGCGACCAGCTTCGTAAGCGTCGGCTGTTGCATCAGGACGATGCGTGCAAGATCGCCCACGCTCAGCGCATCTCCGTCCGACAGGGTCGCGAGGACGCGCCATTTGTGGACCGACAGTCCGTAGGGCCGAAGCTGGCGGTGGAACTCGTGGCTGACCCGCTCGCTTGCGGCGGACAGCAGATAGGAGAGATAGTTGTCAACGAAGCGGGGCACAGCCTTATTATATGCCATTTCATATAAATCGCTGAAGGGCTAAGATATTCGCCATGATTGAACCCCCATCTGTACCAGCCGTCTATGCGACAGGAGATGGACCGCCGCTGCTCCTGCTGCACGGCGTAGGGACCGATCATCGCGCATTCAGGCCGCAATCGATCCGGCTTGCACGGCGCTTCCGGGTCCTGGCTTGGGACATGCCTGGCTATGGCTGCTCGCCGCTGATTTCGCCAATGGATTGGAATGCGCTGACCGATGCGCTTGCACGCCTGCTCGACAAGGAGAAAATCGACCGCGGCCATATTCTCGGCCATTCGATCGGCGGAATGGTCGCGCAGACATTCGCGGTGCGGCATCCCGGACGGATGCATTCCCTGATCCTTTCGGCAACCAGCCCTGCATTCGGCCGTCCGGACGGGGATTGGCAGCGCGAGTTCGTGCGCCAACGTCTTGCGCCGCTCGAAACCGGCAAGACTCTTGCGGATCTCGCGGAAGCGACGATCGGGGGTTTGGTCGGCCCGAAGGCAAGCAAGTCCGCGCGCGAATTCGCGCAGGCCTGCATGGGGCAGGTCCCGGTCGCTGCCTTTGCCGCGGCGATCCGGCTGATCGTCACGTTCGACGGCCGGGCAGATCTGCCCCGGATCGGGTGCCCAACGCTTGTGCTTGCCGGTGCACGCGACACGAACGCACCGGCGGAGATGATGGAGAAAATGGCCGGCAAGATCGCTGGGGCGAAGTTTGTGTCACTGCCGGATTGCGGCCATCTCGCGAATCTCGAAGATCCAGATGCATTTGACGCGGCCGTGCTCGCATTTCTGGATTCAACGGAGCTTGCACATGCTTGAAACGTTGATCGAGAAAGTCGCGATACTCGGCCGAGAAAAATTCGCGCCGCGTGCCGAACGCTACGATCGGGAAGCAAGTTTTCCCTTCGAGAACTATGCCGATCTCCGGGAATCCGGCCTGCTTGCCTTGTGCGTTCCGCGGCGCTACGGCGGATTGGGGGCGGACTTCGCGACCTATTGCCGAGTTGCGGCAGAGATGGGGCGGTGGTGCGGAGCGACGGCCCTGACCTTCAACATGCACGCATGTTCTGCTCTGTGGACGGGGCCGCTTGCCGACGATCTCGAGATGACGGACGAACAGCGCGCCGAACTCGAGGTGCTGCGGGCCGGTCACTACAGGCGCATTGTCGAGAAAGGCGCGATCTATGCGCAGCCTTTTTCCGAAGGATCCGCGGCGGCGGCGGGCCGCGCGCCCTTCGGCACTTTGGCTGCGAAGGCCGAAGGCGGCTGGGTGATCAACGGGAAGAAGATCTTCGCGTCCCTCTCTGGTGCAGCCGACTATTACGGAATCCTGTGTACCGAGGATCGTGCGGACCGGTCCGTACGCGACACGCTCTATATGGCGGTGCCGAAGGAGGCATCGGGGCTGACGATAACCGGCGACTGGGATCCGCTCGGCATGCGCGGGACTGTTTCGCGCACATTGATCCTGAAAGACGTATTCGTGCCGGACGATGCGCAGCTTCTGCCGCGCGGCCTCTATTTCAAGGCGGCTTCCGCCTGGCCGCACATGTTCATGACCCTGTCGCCGACCTATATGGGGATCGCGCAGGCCGCGTACGATTTCACAATCCAGTATCTGCGCGGCGAAACGCCCGGCCAACCACCGATCAAGCGACGGATGTATCCTACGAAGCAGATTGCCGTCGCCGAGATGTACATCAAGCTGGCGCAGACGCGCGCCCTGTTCGAGCGCACCATCGACGCAGCAAAAGTGAACCCGTCCAAACAGGCACGCCTGGATGCCTACGCGACGCAGTATACGATCATGGAGAACGCAAACGATCTGTGTCGCCTCGCGATCCGGACATGCGGCGGGCAATCGATGCTGAAATCGCTGCCGCTGGAGCGGCTCTATCGCGACAGCCGCTGCGGCTCGCTGATGCTGCCGTGGACAGCCGAGCTCTGCCTCGACCGGCTCGGTCGTGAAGCCCTCTACGAAGCGGGCGAGCGCGACGAATGACCGATCTTTCGGTCTGGATCGAAAGGCATGCCGCGCGTACGCCGGAACGGACGGCGATTTCCTTCGAAGGGCGTTCTATCAGCTATCGCAAGCTGGCCCTCCGCATCGACCATCTAGCCGGCGTGCTTGCCATGCGCGGCGTCGGTACCGGCGACCGGGTGGCGCTTCTGTCGACAAACCACCCTGACTACCTTGCTTTGCTGTTTGCCTGCGCACGACTTGGCGCAATGCTTGTGCCGCTCAACTGGCGTCTGGCGCCGGCCGAACACGCGCAGATTCTGAGTGATTCCGAGCCGGAGGTCTTGGTCAGCGAGCGGGCGTTTTCAGCGAGCGTGGAAAGCTTCGAACCGATCTGGCTCGACGAGCTGGACATGCTGCCGGTCGGGCCCGTTGTCCGCGCAGGTGCTCCCGAGCTGCCGGTGCTTCTGGTCTATACGTCGGGAACGACCGGCCGTGCGAAAGGGGCCGTGCTTACGCAGGCTGCCGTTTCGTGGAACGCGGTCAACAGCCAGCACATGCACGACATGACGGCGCAGGACAGGATCCTGACCTTCCTGCCGATGTTCCATGTCGGCGGACTCAGCATCCAGACCGTTCCGGCGCTTTCGCTGGGCGCGGAAGTCGTCCTCATGCGCCGTTTCGATCCAGCAGAGGCGCTTGCGACGATCAGGACCAGTCGCCCGACTCTTTCGCTGGTCGTTCCGGCCGTGATGAAGGCCATGATCGAGCATCCGGCCTGGCCGGCCGCCGATCTTTCCAGCCTGCGGATGGTCGGCGCCGGTTCGTCGATCGTCCCGACCGCACTGATTGAGGCGTTCCATGCGCGCGGCCTTCCCGTGGCGCAGGTATACGGCGCCACCGAGACGGGACCGATCGCGATCTACCAGAAGCGGGAAGACGCGCTCGCCAATGTCGGATCGACCGGGCAACCGGCGCTCCATTGCGAAGCGAAGCTCGACGGCGGTGAAATCCTCGTCCGCGGCCCCAACGTGGCGACCGGCTACTGGCGGGATCCGGAAGCTACTCGCGCGAGTTTCACAGACGGATGGTTCCGCACCGGCGATCTTGGCCGCGTCGATGCGAACGGTCATTGGTGGGTCGACGAGCGCAAGAAGGACATGATCATCTCCGGTGGAGAGAATATCTATCCGGCGGAAATCGAAGCCGCGCTTTCGGCACACCCGGCTGTCGTCGAATGCGCGGCCGTGGCCCGGCCGGACGAGCGCTGGGGCGAGGTGCCCGTCGCCTTCGTCGTGCGCCGCTCCGGCGCGGACATAGACGAGGCGGTGCTTCGCGACTTTCTGGGAAGCCGGCTCGCGCGGTTCAAATGGCCCAAGGCATTCCGCTTCGTCGAGGCCCTGCCTCGCAACGCGATGGGCAAGGTGCAGCGCTACGAGCTACGTGCGCAGGCCCGCAAGGGCGGGGAATAGCCCCGTCAAGCCGACCGAGACGATCTGGACGGCGATTGCCGCCAGCAGCAATCCGAAGATGCGGTTGAGAATGTTGAGGCCGGTGCGACCGAGTTGCCGACCGATCGGATCGGCAAGTCGGAGCGTGATCCAGACGACGACGCACACAAGTGCGATGCACGCGACGACTGCCGCAAGGTGGGCGAACTCGCCGCTGCGCTTGGTCTCGATGATCGTCGAGGAGATCGAGCCGGGTCCGACCAGCAGCGGAATACCGATGGGCACGACGCCAAGGGTCGATTTCTGGCCGGCCTCGTCGGCTTCTTCCGGGGTCTGCTGGACGGCCGACATCCTGGCATTGAGCATGGACAGGCTCATCAGGAACAGCACGATGCCGCCGCCGACCCGGAACGCGTCAAGACTCGTTCCCAGCACGCGCAGCAGCATGTCGCCGGTGATCGCCGACACGACCAGCACGACAAAGACGGTCGCCGCCGCCATGTTGGCCGTGCGAGTCCGGAAGCGGTCGTCTTGCCCTCCGGTCATCGCGAGGAAGACTGGAATCGCCGCGAACGGCGTCAGGATCGCCAGCAGCGTGACGAAGAAGCGCGAATAGTCGACGAAATCGCCCAAGCGCCTATCCTTCGTACGGGTGCGTCTTGATCCAGTGCCGCGCGATATCCATCCGCCGCGCGACCCAGACCTTCTCGCGCTTCTCGATGTGGTCGATGAAACGTTGCAGCGCGCGGAAGCGGCCAGGGCGGCCGATCAGACGCAGATGCAGGCCAAGCGTCATCATCTTCGGCGCGTCGGCTCCCTCGTCGTAGAGGACGTCGAAAGCGTCGCGCGCATAGGCGAACCAGTCGTCGCCGGTATTGAAGCCCTGCGCGGTGCCAAACTTCATGTCGTTGACGTCGAGCGTGTACGGGACGACCAGATGCGGCTTCTTTCCGACTTTCGTCCAATAAGGAAGGTCGTCGTTGTAGGCGTCGCTGTCGTAGAGCATGCCGAACTCGGCTGCGAGCGTGCGCGTATTGGGCGACATGCGGCCGGTATACCAGCCGACCGGCGCCGCACCCGTTGCCTTTCGGATGGTGTCGATCGCCATCCGGAAATGCTTGCGCTCTTCGGCGATCGGCATTTTCTGGTAATCGATCCAGCGCCAGCCGTGGCTTGCCACTTCATGGCCGCTTTCGGCCATCGCCTTGCCGGCCTCGGGATGCCGCGCGATCGCCATTCCCACTGCCCAAGACGTGAAGGGCAGACGGCGCTTCTCGAATTCGCGGAGAATCCGCCAGAAGCCGGCCCGGCTGCCGTATTCGTAGATGCTTTCGGTGCTTTCGTCACGGCGGCGCGGGCGCGGCACGAGGCCGACGACTTCCTGAAGGTAGACTTCCGATTCCTTGTCGCCGTGAAGGATCGAGCGTTCGCCGCCTTCTTCGTAGTTGACGACGAACGAAACGGCGATGCGTGCACCATTCGGCCAGCGCGCGTGCGGCGGATTGCGGCCATAGCCGACCAGATCGCGCGGGTATCTCGACGGCTTACGCTTCGGGTTGGGCATCTGGCTCGGATTCCATTTCTTTCGGCGACGTGAGGATGCGCACGAAGTTGAGCAGCATCGCGTCTTCGCCCGGCGGAGCGATGAACGAGACGCCAACCGGCGCATCCTGCGAAAATCCGGCAGGCAAGGATATCTGCGGCAGTCCCGCGAGGCCCGCGATGCAGGTGAGCGGAAGCGTCCGCTGGCGGACGCGATCGAAGGTCGCTTCGTCGGCATCGCGCAACGGCGCCGCAGTCGACGCCGTCGGGATGCAGAGAATTGTACCCTCGGTCAGCAGCTCTGCCATCCGCTTGCGGACGATCTCGCGCTTTTCGGAATGCTCGGCAACCGCATCGCGGGTGACGGTGCGGCCGAAATCGAAACGTGCCGCCACGTCCGGGGCGAGGCGCGGCTGCACTTCACTGATCCATTCGCCGTGGCATGCCCAGGCTTCCGATGCCGAGAGCATCCGGAACGTCTCGACCCAGCTCGCGAGCCCGGCGCCCGCGATCTCGATATCGTAGGAGAGATCGAAGAACGATTTCGCGCGCCCGATCCACGGGAGCAGGGCGGTGTAGACATCGCCATCGGCAAGCCGCATCGCGTCGGTCGCGACGAGAAGGCGCGCAGGTTCCTCCGGCGGCCTGCTTTCGTCGAGCAGTGCGCGGCCGACCCGCTCCAGCAGGTCGGCATCGCGCGCGAACCAGCCGACCGCATCGAACGAAGGTGCGAGGGGCACGATCCCCCCGGCGGAAATTCGCCCGTGCGTTGATCGCATGCCGAATATCCCGCAGTAGCTTGCCGGAACGCGGATGGATCCGCCCGTATCGGTGCCGAGTGCGAAATCGCAGGCCCGTCCGGCGACGGCCGACGCCGAACCGGACGAGGATCCGCCCGGCACCCGGTCGGGTGCCGCCGGATTGGCCGGAATGCCGTAATGCAGGTTGCGGCCGGTCAGGCCGTATGCCAGCTCATCCATCAAGGTCTTGCCGAGCAGCATGGCGCCTGCATCGAGCAGCGCCTGGACGGCATCGGCCGTCTTTGTGGCCTTGTTGTGGGTCTGCAGCCAGGTCGGACTGCCTGCACCCGTGCGATGGCCGGCGATATCGTAGTTGTCCTTGGCCGCGAAGACGGTGCCGCGAAGCGGCCCGTCCTCGGCTCCGGAAATCTTCACGCGCTCGTGGCGTGTATAGGCATCGAGGTTCATTGCTGAGCCATGCTCTGAATATACGCGCGCCAGCCGCCGAACCGGGTTATGTCGCGCGCCGTCCGCAATGCAGCCGGTTCGCAGACGAATCCCTTGCACCAGCTCCCATCATCGATCTCAACCGAGCCGATCGCAAGAGGGGGCGGGACGAGACCGACAAACGAGCCGAATTCGGATATCGGAAGCTCCCAGATCTCGATTTCGATCGCGACTCCGCCGTCGCCGATGCGCTCGAGGCCGGGTTTGGGCGGCACGGTATCGGCAAGCGCATAGAGACGATAAGACGCGGCGGTCTTCGCCTTGCGCACCAACCGTCCGCCCCGTTCGGAGAGCTGGCTATTGAGAGGCATGCCGGACAGGTGCGCGCCCACGACGGCGACCCGGATCGCTTGCGCGGGTTCGGGAGTCGTCGTCGCGGGCGCGGGCATCGCCGCGCCGGTGGCGCCCAGCGGAAGTCCGGCGTCGCGATGGAACGCGTCGCCAATTCCGGCGAGCCAGGCATCGCGCCAGGCCTGCCCGATCAGCGTGATGCCGGTGGGCAATCCGTCGCTGCGCATCGCGGCCGGTACGGCAAGGGCGGACAGGTCGAGCAGATTCACGAAGTTCGTGTAGTAGCCGAGCTCGGTATTGTGACGGATCGGTTCGGCGGCAAGTTGGGCCAACGTGAAGATCGTACCGCTGGTCGGGAGCGCCATCAGATCGATCGCGCTCCACACGTCCTGGGCGCGCCGCTTGAGCTCCTCGAGGCGGTAGAGGGCGCGGAATGCCGCGACCGCGTCGTACTTGGCCGCATTCGCGATGACGGCTCGTGTCGTCGGGTGGATTTCATCGGGCCGCTCGCGCATCAGCTTCTCGATCGCGGCATAGCGCTCGGCAACCCATGGGCCGTCATAGAGGAGGTCAGCCGTTTCCTTGAACGGCGCGAAATCGAACTCGACCGGCATGCCGCCGAGCTTCTCGAGCCGCTTCAGGGCCGCCTTGTACTGACTTTCGGCCTCGGTATCGCCGAAGAACTTCAGCCCGTCACCGCGTGGCACACCGAAGCGGAAATTCTTCGTTGGCGCCGAGAACGCCAGCGATGTCCGGCTGGCTTCGATGCGCGAGTAGGGGTCCGAAGCGTCGAAGCCCGCGGCTGCACGGGTCGCGGCTAGCGCATCGGGGACCGTAAGTGCGAAGACCGAGATCACGTCGAGCGTCCGACAGGCAGGAACCAGCCCCGTCGTCGACAGCAGGCCCTTCGTGGGCTTCAGGCCGACGAGATTGTTGAAGCCGGCCGGCACACGGCCGGACCCGGCGGTATCGGTGCCGAGTGCAAACGACACGAGCCCCGCCGCGACGGCGACCGCCGATCCGGACGAAGAGCCACCAGGGATGTATCGCTTGTCGAACGTGTTCTCCGGCACGCCGTAGGGCGAGCGGACGCCGACCAGCCCGGTGGCGAACTGGTCGAGATTGGTCTTGCCGATCGGGATCGCACCGGCTGCGACAAGCTGCTCGACGACGTAAGCGGACCTGTTCGCGACATATGAAAATGCCGGGCATGCCGCCGTCGTCGGAGCTCCGGCGAGATCGATATTGTCCTTGATTGCGAACGGAATGCCCCAGAGCGGTGCGGAGCGCGGCACATTTACCAATGCGGCTGCGGCGGCCAGTGCCTGCGCACGGGGCACGACATGCAGCCAGGTCGGGTCGATACCGCGGGCTTCAATCCGCTGATAGACCGTCGCGACGGTGTCGCGCGGATCGCCGCCATTGGCATAGGCGGCCCGGAGGGTGGCGAAATCGAGACTTTCCAGCATGACGACTCGGAGGGTTTCTATTGCGCCGCGCGATGCAAGACCGTAGCCAATGCAGGCGAGAAATTCCACGCCGGGCTCGGGCGAACTGCGCATTGACAGCGCCGGGGCCGGGCGGGCTCTAATCGGCCATCCGGATAGGGGAGCAAGGCGATGCGCAAGGGATGGATTTTCGGGCTTGTGACGCTGCTGACTGGTTTCGGTGCAGCCAACGCCCAGCAGACGCTCAACATTTACAATTGGAACGACTATGTGTCGCCGGTTGCTCTCGAGCAGTTCGAGCGCGAGACCGGCATCAAGATCACCTATGACACGTACGATTCGAACGAGACGCTTGATGCCAAGCTTCGTGCGGGGCGGTCTGGATACGATCTGGTCGTGCCGTCGGCCTCGCCCTTCCTGGCGCAGCAGATTCCTGCGCACCTCTATCGCGAATTCGACCGATCGAAACTTTCGAACTTCCCGAAAATCGATCCGGTCGTGCTGCGTGAACTGGAGCGGTTCGATCCGGGCAACCGGTTCGGTGTTCCGCACCTGTCGAGCACCACGGGTATCGGCTACAACGCCGAGAGAGTCGGTCGCCTGATGGCAGGCGCGCCCGTCTATTCGTTGCGCATGATCTTCGATCCCGAGATCGCCCGGCGGTTCCAATCCTGCGGCATCGTCGTACTGGACTCGCCCACGGACGTGTTTCCGGCCGCTCTGGCCTATCTCGGAGTCGATCCGGATTCAAAATCACCGGAGCACATGGCGCGTGCGACCGAGATCCTGATGAAAATCCGACCCTTCGTGCGCAAGTGGCATTCATCCGAATACATCAACGATCTTGCGAACGGCGATGCGTGTGTGGCCTTCGGCTATTCGGGCGACATCAAGCAGGCCGCCGCTCGTGCTACCGAAGCGAAGAAGGCCGGCGTGCGGATCGAGTATGCGATCCCGCAGGAAGGTGCATTGCTTTCGCACGACGTCTGGGCGATCCCGGCAGATGCCCGCAACGTCGAGGCGGCCCACCGGTTCGTCGATTTCATGCTCCGGCCGGAGAGTGCGGCGCTCAATTCCGATGCGGTCGGTTATCCGAACGCGGTTCCTTCGTCGCGGCCAATGGTCCGGCCGGAAGTCCGCGACGATCCGACCGTCTTCATGCCGCCCGAGATCCGGGCCCGCCTCTATACGATCACGCCGGCTGCACGGGATTACGAGCGCCTTCGCACGCGCGCTTGGGCGCGCGTGACGTCGGGCCGCTAGGTACGCGGCCTTGATCCGCATCGAGGGGCTCGGGAAGGAGTTCGGTGGCGTCGCTGCCGTCGACAGCGTGAATCTCGACATATCCGCTGGCGAGATATTCTGCCTTCTCGGTCCATCCGGATGCGGCAAGACGACTTTGCTGCGATGCATCGGTGGCTTCGAGGTGCCGGATTCCGGCCGGATCCTGCTTGATGGCGCCGACGTAACGGATGCCCCGCCTTGGGATCGGCCGGTCAATACGGTCTTCCAGAACTATGCGCTCTTCCCGCATTTGACCGTCGCACAGAATGTCGCGTTTGGCCTCGAGACGCTTGCGCTGGATCCCGGGCAGCGCGCCGCGCGCGTCCGGGAAATGCTCGGGCTTGTCCGGCTGGAAGGTCTTGAAGCGAGGAAGCCCGCCCAGCTTTCCGGCGGGCAGCGCCAGCGTGTCGCGATCGCCCGCGCGCTTGCGCGGCATCCGAAAGTACTGCTGCTGGACGAGCCGCTTTCCGCGCTGGACGCCAAGCTGCGCGAGGAAACGCGGCTGGAGCTTGTCGAACTGCAGGCCCGTCTCGGGATCGCATTCGTCTTCGTCACCCACGATCAGGACGAAGCGATGGCGATTTCCGACCGGATCGGCGTGATGGAGAAAGGGCAGATCGTCCAGATCGCCACACCGAGCGAACTGTACGAGCGGCCGGCAACCCGCTTCGTGGCGGAATTCGTCGGCCGCATAAACATGTTTGCCGCCGCCGATGGCGCCGGCTGGATTGCCGTTCGGCCGGAGCGGGTGACGCTGGGGGCCGGCGATAGGCGCGGGCGCGTGCGGGAGTGCGCCTATCTCGGCGAACGGCGGCTTGTCTTCATCGACAGCTTGGCCGGCCGCGTGATCGCGAGCGTGCCGGGTGTGCAGCCTCCGCCCGAGAACGGTTCCGAGATCGCATTCGGCTGGCCGGTCGAAGCGGAATTGAGACTGGCACGATGAGAACGGCGCCTTGGGCTTCCACTGCGCGCCGTGCTTTCATCGTGCCGGCATTTGCCTGGTTGCTTGTGATGGTCGCCTTGCCATTGGCGTTGGTGGCCGCAATTGGTTTCGGCGAAGCGACACAGGGCGCGCCGCCATTCGAATTGGCATTGTCCCTTGCCAACTACGAACTCGTCTTCGGCGACGATCTGTACTGGGGTGCCTTCCTGACCGCCGCCCGGATCGCCGGAATGTCGACGCTGGTCTGTCTGCTCATCGGATATCCGATGGCGCTGGCGATCGTGCGAGCGAAGCCGCGGGCGCGCGCGTTTCTGCTTTTCCTGGTGATCCTGCCTTTCTGGACATCATTTCTGATCCGCGTCTATGCGTGGATGGGCTTGCTCCGGCCGACCGGGCTCGTCAATTCGATGCTTCAATCCCTCGGCTTTGTCGACGAACCACTTGCCCTCATCGCGAACGCCTTCGCCGTCCATCTCGGTATCGTGTACGCCTATCTTCCCTTCATGATCCTGCCGCTCTACGCGACGCTGGAGCGGTTGGACCCGGCCCTGCTTGAAGCGGCGCAGGATCTCGGCGACGGCCCGGTCCGCGCGTTCTGGCGGATTACGTTTCCGCTGTCGCTGCCCGGCGTGATGGCGGGGGCACTTCTTGTTTTCATTCCGGCCAGCGGCGAGTTCGTCATTCCGGATCTGTTGGGCGGGCCCGACACACAGATGATCGGCCGGATCCTGTGGCTGGAGTTCTTCCAGAACCGGGACTGGCCGGTTGCATGCGCATTGGCGACCACTCTGGCGGCGCTGCTTGCCGGGCCAATCCTGTTTTTCGACCGCTTGCGGAGTCGTCACGGATGAGGCTCCCGGATTTCCTGCCGCGGCTTCCGGCACTGCTCGCCGCAGGATTTGTCTTTCTCTACCTGCCGATCCTGCTGCTGGTCGTCTTCAGCTTCAACGAAAGCCGTCTGGTGACGGTCTGGGCCGGCTTCTCGACGCGCTGGTATTCCGAGTTGCTTGGAAACGCGCGGATGCTCGATGCCGCATGGCTGAGCCTTGGCGTTGCCGTGCTCGCGGGTACGCTCTCGACTGCCGTGGGAACGTTGGCGGGCTACGCGCTCGGCAGGCTCGGCCGCTTCCGGATGCGGACATTGTTCACGCTGCTGCTGCTGGCTCCGATGGTCCTGCCGGAAGTGATCCTCGGTCTTTCGATGCTGATGGCCTATTCGGCGATCGATCGGGCAATCGGCTGGCCGGGCGAGCGCGGTATCCTCACCATCGCGCTGGCCCATGCGACATACGGTACGGCCTTCGTCGCGGTGATCGTCGAGGCTCGGCTTCGCGGCATGGACCCCGCACTCGAAGAGGCGGCCCTCGATCTCGGTGCCGGTCCGTTGCGGGCCTTCGTGCGCGTGACGCTCCCCTTGCTGTTGCCGGCAGTGGCGGCGGGCTGGCTGCTTGCCTTTACGCTGTCGCTGGACGATCTGGTGATCGCGAGTTTTGTTTCCGGGCCGGGTGCTACGACGCTGCCGATGCTGGTTTACTCCAGCGTCCGTCTGGGGCTGTCGCCGCAGATCAATGCACTTGCCAGCGTGATGATCGCGGTCGTGGCGTTGCTTGCGTATCTCGGCACGCGAGCGACCGGCAATCGACGCTGACTTGTCCTTGAGTTATCCACAGTGTGTGTCTTTTGCAATTTCGGAATCATCGCCGAATCAGGGCGTTGTAGGCGGATACTCGCGTAACAAATCCGCTTTACAAAAGATGGTCTAATTTTGGAGGCGTTGGCCAAAGGCTTGCTTGAACGCATGTGGTTGAATCGGCATCATCCGCCGTCCAATCGAAAGAATCAGGCGCCGGCTACCGCGAAGCGGGATATCGGTGCCATACGAACAGTGGAAGTCGAAAACCGGGGCAATGCAGCATCAGGATCGAAACCGTCGGATGGGGACCTTGCTCGGCCGCATCGATTCGTGGCTGTTCCGGCCGCGTGAGATGCTTGTCCGATCCGACGGGCAGGTAAGGCTGCTCCGGATTTCGGCAGGCTCGCAGCGTGGCGTAGCGCTCTTTTTCCTGCTGGTTGCCGGATCGACGGGCATCGCCGTCGACAGCTATCGTTCTGCCCTGACCGAGATCGAAATGCGCGCCCAGGATGTCGTGCGCCTGCAGGACGATCATCGCACGCGACTGGAAGAACTCGGCGAAGCCTTGGCCCGCGCGACCGAACGCGGCCGTGCCGAAGCGGCCGAAGCCGTGGCCGGGCTGATCGAGCAGCGCAACCGGCTGACCGAGCGGATGGTCGAGATCGAGCAGGGGCTTTCGGCCGCGGAAAGCGAGCGCGAACGTGCGCTTGCCACGCACGAAGGCTTGATGGAGCGCCTGCGTGGCGTGGAAGCGCGCCTCGCCGGCCGGGCACCCGATGCGGCCAGTGCCGCCGACCGCGTCGCCGCTCTCGAGCGCGTGCGCATCGAAGCACTTGCCGAGCGCGGACGCCTTGCCGTCGAAGCGCGGCGGCTGGCGATCGAACATCGGGCGACGACCGGTGACCTCGCGAGCTTGCGTGCGGTCGATCGCGACGCAGCCCGGGCGCAGGACGCCGCGCTGGCCGAAATTTCGGGCAGCACGCGCGCACAGATCGAGGAAATCGTGCGCGTCCTGCGGGCCGCGGGCCTCCAGGCCGAACGTATCGTCGGCACGCGCAACGGCAATTCGGGTGGTCCGTTCGTGGTGCCCAGCCTCGATCGGGCAACCGCGGATCCGAGCCTGCTTCTGGCATCTCTGGGGACGGATCTCGAGCGGCTCCGCGACATGCGGGCTGCCGTGCGCAGGCTTCCGCTGCGCGCCCCTCTCGATGATTTTGCGGTCATGAGCCCGTTCGGAATGCGCCGGGACCCGTTCAACGGTCAGCTTGCGATGCATAGCGGCATCGATCTATCTGCCCCGCCGCGTACGCCGGTTTTGGCAACGGCCGCGGGCCGGATCGTCACCGCCGGCTGGAACGGTGAATACGGGAATATGGTCGAGATCGAGCATGATTTTGGTCTCTCGACGCGCTATGGTCACATGACCCGGATCGATGTCCGGGTTGGCCAGCGGGTCGAGCGTCGCCAGACGGTCGGTCTGCTCGGTTCGACCGGGCGTAGCACCGGCCCGCATGTCCACTACGAAGTTCTTGTCGATGGCCGCGCCGTCGATCCGGCCCGTTTCCTGGAGGCTGCCCGCCATGTTCGGAAAGTCGAATAGCAAGCCCGTCGCGGATGCGCGCGTGGCGAAGCCGAGTAATCCGTCGGTTCCCTCGATCATTTCGGCCAGCCTGTCGCTCAAGGGCGACATCGTCTGCGAGGGTGACATCCAGCTCGACGGGCGCGTTGAGGGCGTTGTGCGCACGAAGTCGCTGACGATCGGAGCAACCGGCGAAGTCCGCGGCGAAATCACCGCCGAACGGGTCCGTATCCTCGGCAAGGTTTTCGGCCCGATCCGCGCGAAGTCGATCGATCTTGGCCGTACGGCGCAGGTTGTCGGCGATATCCGGTACGAGACGCTGACGGTCGAGCAGGAAGCGCAGGTCGACGGCCACATCCAGCGGATCGACGATGCGGCCGCCAACCGTGACCCTGCGCCGCTCGCGCTCGTCCACGATCTCGGGAAGAAATAACGCCGAATTTCGGCAGGCAGGGCGCTAGACGAGGGCTTGCGTGTCCCCGTCGATGGACAGGGCTTGGCCGGAAATATTTCGGCCACCGACGCCCGCAAGGAATACCGCCATTCGCGCGATATCGTCTGCTTCGACCATGCGGCCGAGCGAAGCCTGGCGCGTGTAGAGCGATTCCATTTCCTCGACCGGAATTCCCGTCGAGGCCGCCTTGGCCTGGATGACGCGACGGATACGCGGGCCATCGACCGCACCGGGCAGGATCGCGTTAACGCGGATATTGTCCGGCCCCAATTCGATCGCAAGGCTCTTGGTGAAGCCGACGACGGCCCATTTGCTTGCGGAATAGGGCGTGCGGTGTGCAAACCCGAACTTGCCTGCCGCGGAAGACAGATTGATGATCGTCCCGCCACCGCTGGTTCGCAGCAAAGGAACGGCCCGGCGCGTGCAGAGGAACTGCGCGTCGATGTTGATTTCCATCGTGTGGCGCCAATCGTCCGGCGACAGCGTTTCGACCGGTCCCGTGGGCCCGGCGATCCCGGCATTGTTGACCAGCACGTCGAGCCCGCCGAGCACGTCGATGACATCCTCGAACAGTTCGTCGACATCCTCCTCGTCCGAAACGTCGCATTCGAACGCTTCGTGACCGGGCAGTTCCTGCCGGAATCTGGCGAGGGCTGCTTCGTCGACATCGCAGACGACCACTCGCGCACCGGCCCCGGCAAACGTGCCAGCAATGGCGCGGCCGATGCCGGAGGCTCCGGCAGTCACCAATACACGTAGATCGCGACAGGATTGGTCGGTCATTCTGCTCCCCCTGTGCAGCGGCCGAATGCGGCGGCTACACTCGTTTCCATTATGGACAGAGGAGATACCACGCGCGGGCTCGTGCGTCCTGCGGTTTCCGGCCGGTCGGGTGCGGCATTCGCGCGCGATAGGGACGGCGTATCGCGCCTGAAGGATCTCGAGCAGCGCGATCCCCTGAAGATCCTTTTTCCGGACCCGCTTGCGGAGCGGCAACCGGTGGCCGTACTGGTCAATACCGGCGGCGGCGTCGTCGGCGGGGACCGCCTTGAAACGTCGATCTCGGTCGGCGACGGTGCGTCTGCCCTGATCGTCGGGCAGGCGGCCGAGAAGGTCTATCGCAGCTGGGGGCCTTCCAGCGACATCGCCAACAACCTGAGTGTCGGGTCGGGCGGCCGGCTTGAATGGTTCCCGCAGGAAGCGATCCTTTTCGATCACGCGCGCTTGGAGCGGCGGCTCGATCTCCGGCTGGCGGAGGATTCGGCATTTCTGGGGGGTGAGATCGTCGTGTTCGCCCGACGGGCCCGCGGCGAGACGATGACGGGCGGTGCCCTCCGGGATCGATGGTCCATCCGGATCGGCGGGCAGCTCGTGTGGGCCGATACGCTGATTGCTGACCCTTTGGACGACATCCTGCTGGATCGCCCGGCTCTTTTTGCCGGTGCCCGCGCAACCGCGACGATGGTCTGCGTCTGCGCGACACCAGGCAAGGCGCTGGAAATCGCTCGGGACAGGCCGGGGGTCTCGTGCGGTCTCGTGGGCCGGATCCTCGTGGCCCGATTGCTGGATCGGGACGTGGCGGCCCTGCGCGGACGCTATTCCGACCTTTGGCTGGCGCTGCGCACCGGCCTGTTCGGGCTGCCCGACAGGCTGTCCCGCCTGTGGCACGTGTGATGCTAGGATCGGCCCCGACGGGAGGGCGCGCGCATGAATCTGACACCACGCGAGAAAGACAAGCTTCTGGTAGCGATGGCCGCGATGGTCGCGCGCCGCCGCCTCGAACGGGGGGTCAAGCTGAACCATCCGGAAGCGGTCGCCCTGATCGCCGATTTCGTCGTCGAGGGCGCGCGCGACGGGCGCTCCGTCGCCGATCTCATGCGCGACGGAGCCCGGGTGATCTCCCGTGACCAGGTAATGGAGGGCATCGCGGAAATGATCCACGACGTCCAGGTCGAAGCGACCTTTCCGGACGGCACGAAGCTCGTCACCGTCCACAATCCGATCCGTTGAAGGAGCGCCCATGAAGCCCGGCCAAATTCTGGTGCGCGACGGGGAGATCGAGCTGAATGCCGGTCGCGAAACCGTCACGCTGGACGTATCGAACACGGGCGACCGCCCGATCCAGGTCGGATCGCACTATCATTTCTTCGAGACGAACCCGGCTTTGTCGTTCGACCGCAAGGCGGCCTACGGAATGCGCCTCGATATTCCGGCCGGCACGGCCGTGCGCTTCGAGCCCGGGCAGACGCGCCCGGTGGCACTGGTCGCCTATGGCGGTGCGCGGATCGTCCATGGCTTCCGCGGTGCCGTGAACGGCAAGCTCAAGAAGCGGGGGAAATAGCATGTCGTACAAGATTTCCCGTGCCGCCTATGCCGGCATGTACGGGCCGACGACCGGCGACCGCGTCCGTCTCGGAGACACCGACCTATATATCGAGGTCGAGAAGGACCTGACCGTCTACGGCGAAGAAGTGAAGTTCGGCGGCGGCAAGGTGATCCGCGACGGTATGGGCCAGAGCCAGCGTTCGCGCCGCGAAGGCGCTGTCGATACCGTCATCACGAATGCGCTGGTGCTCGACTGGTGGGGCATCGTCAAGTGCGACATCGGCATCAAGGACGGGAAGGTCGCGGCGCTCGGAAAATCGGGCAATCCGGACATCCAGTCCGGCGTCGATATCGTCATCGGCCCGGGAACCGAGGTGATCGCCGGCGAGGGACGTATCGTCACGGCGGGCGGCATCGACGCGCACATCCACCTGATTTGTCCTCAGCAGGTCGAGGACGCGCTCTATTCGGGAATCACGACCCTGATGGGTGGCGGGACGGGGCCGGCGGCCGGAACCTCGGCGACGACCTGTACGCCCGGGCCGTGGCATATGCACCGCATGCTCGAAGCCGCAGAAGGTCTGCCGATCAATCTCGGGTTCTTCGGGAAGGGTAACGCCTCGGCGCTGGGGCCGATGGTGGAGATGGTGCGGGCCGGTGCTTGCGCCATGAAACTGCACGAGGACTGGGGCACGACGCCCAACGCGATCGACACATGCCTCAGGCTCGCCGACAAGTACGACATCCAGGTCGCGATCCACACCGACACGCTGAACGAGAGCGGCTTCGTCGAGGATACGGTCGCGGCATTCAGGGGACGCACGATCCACGCCTTCCATACCGAAGGTGCGGGTGGCGGGCATGCACCGGACATCATCAAGGTCATCGGGCTGCCGAACGTGCTGCCGTCATCGACCAATCCGACACGGCCCTTCACGGTGAACACCATCGACGAGCATCTCGACATGCTGATGGTATGCCATCACCTGGACCAGCGCATTCCGGAAGATGTCGCGTTCGCCGAAAGCCGCATCCGGCGCGAGACGATCGCCGCGGAAGACATCTTCCATGACCTGGGCGCCATCTCGATGATGAGTTCGGACAGCCAGGCGATGGGCCGCATCGGCGAGGTCATCGCGCGGACCTGGCAGACGGCCCACAAGATGAAGACCCAGCGCGGTCGGCTTACGGAAGAGACGGGCGACAACGACAATTTCCGGGCGAAGCGCTATCTCGCCAAGTACACGATCAATCCGGCGATCGCGCAGGGCATTTCCAGCTATGTCGGCTCGATCGAGAAGGGGAAGTACGCCGATCTCGTGATCTGGCAGCCGGCCTTCTTCGGCGCCAAGCCGGAGATGATCCTGAAGTGCGGCATGATCGCGGCGGCCCCGATGGGGGACCCGAATGCGTCGATCCCCACGCCGCAGCCCGTCCATTATCGGCCGATGTTCGGCACATTCGGCAAGGCGCTGGGCTCTTCGTGCCTGACATTCGTGTCGAAGCTCGCGCACAAGGAAGGGATCGGGCGCAAACTCGGCCTGTCGCGCACGATCCTGCCGGTCAAGAACACCCGGAAGATCGGCAAGAAGCACATGATCCTCAACGACGCGATGCCGAAGGTCGATGTCGATCCGGAGACCTATGAAGTGCGCGCCGACGGAACCCCGCTCGTCTGCGAGCCGGCCAAGATCCTGCCGCTCGCGCAGCGCTACTTCCTGTTCTGATGCGCGCACTCGCGGTCGAATCTGCCGGAACGTGGGACCGGAAGCTTCTTCGCGGCCGTGTCACTCTGGCGTCCGACGACCGGCACCGCCGTCGCGTCGCGCTGCGGGCGGACGAAGGGTTCGAGTTTCTGCTCGATCTCGTTCACGCTACATATCTGAAGGCAGGTGACGGGCTGGCGCTCGATGACGGTTCCTATGTCGAGGTGCTGGCCGCCGACGAGCCCGTGATGGATTTTGCCTGCGCCGATCCGGCCCATCTGGCGCGCGTCGCATGGCATGTCGGTAACCGGCACCTGCCCGTACAGGTCCTGCCGGACGGGGCGCTCCGGCTGCTGGACGACCACGTCATCGCGGAGATGGCCGAGATGCTCGGCGCACGGGTCCGGCGACATCGCGCGCCGTTCGATCCGGAGCCAGGCGCCTATACCGGTGGCTCGCATGGCCACTGACGGGCTGCTGAAACTGCTTGCGTGGTTGTCGCCTTCGTTTCCGGTCGGCGCTTTCGCCTACAGCCATGGGCTTGAAAGCGCGATCGATGAAGGAAACGTGCGGGACCGGGCTTCGCTAGCGGATTGGATCGCGTGCCTTCTCGTTCACGGAAGCCCGCGCGCCGATGCCGTCCTTTTCTGTCACGTTTACCGGGCCGTCGCAGGCGACGATCGTGCGCGCTTTCTGGAGGTCTCGGAGCTCGCATCGGCCATGCGTGGTACCGGCGAACTCGCACTCGAGGCGACCCAGCAGGGTGAGAGCTTTTTCCGTGCGATCGGCGATGCCTGGCCGGTCGAGATTGCCGGCTGGCGCGGCGTGCTTTCCGAGGCAGGCGTGCGGCCGGCGTATCCCGTCGCGGTCGCCTGTGCAGCTGCTGTGGCAAATGTGCCGCTTCCTGGTGCGCTCGCGGCTTACCTGCATGCTTTTGCTGCCAATCTCGTATCTGCGGCGGTTCGGGCAATCCCGCTCGGGCAGACCGACGGGCAGCGGGTGCTTGCGGAACTCGAATCCTGCGTCGAGAATGCGGTTGTGGCTGCACTCGACCGGCCTCTCGAAGAGGCCGGAAGTGCGGCCATCGCCGTCGACGCGCTCTCCTTTCGTCACGAGACACAATATTCAAGGATTTTCAGGTCATGACCGGACCATTGCGTGTTGGAATTGGTGGCCCTGTCGGCTCAGGCAAGACGGCGCTTGTCGATGCGCTGTGCAAGCGCCTGCGTGACGTGCTCGACGTGGCGGCCATCACGAACGACATCTACACGAAGGAGGACGCGCAGTTCCTGACGCGGTCCGGCGCGCTCGATCCTTCGCGCATCATGGGCGTGGAAACCGGCGGTTGCCCGCACACGGCCATCCGCGAAGATGCGTCGATGAATCTGGCCGCCTGCGCGGAGATGACGGAGAAATTCCCCGGCCTCGAACTGCTGTTCGTCGAATCGGGCGGCGACAATCTTGCCGCGACCTTCTCGCCGGAGCTTGCCGACCTGACGATCTACGTCATCGACGTCTCGGCCGGCGACAAGATACCCCGCAAGGGCGGCCCCGGTATCACGCGTTCGGACCTTCTGGTCATCAACAAGATCGACCTTGCGCCGCATGTCGGTGCCTCGCTCGATGTCATGGATCGGGATGCCAAGAAGATGCGCGGTGAACGGCCGTTCGTCTTCACCAATATCCGTGCCGGAAAAGGAGTCGGCGAGATTGCCGATTTCATTTGCGCGAAGGGCGGCCTCACGCCGCGACACTGACGAGTTGAAGCGGAGTTGAAATGCCTGCGTCCGAAAAGATCAACGAAGCCCGCCTCTGGCAACGCCATGTCGATATGGCGAAGCTTGGCGGCTTGCCGAAAGGCGGAGTGAACCGGCAGGCATTGTCGGCGGAGGATGCGGCGTCGCGAAAGTTGCTCGGTGGCTGGGCGGCGGCCCGCGGCTACGATGTCTACGGCGACGCCATCGGGAATCTCCATGTCCGCCGGGCGGGGCAGGACAGCGCCGCGGCCCCCGTACTGACCGGGTCGCACATGGACAGTCAGCCGACCGGCGGCAAGTACGACGGCATGTACGGCGTATTGGCCGGGTTCGAGGCGCTGGAGGCGCTCGACGATGCCGGCATCCGCACGAAGCGGCCGGTCGAGGTCATCGCCTGGATGAACGAGGAAGGAAGCCGCTTTCAGCCCGGCGCGATGGGTTCGGCGGTCTGGGCGGGGCAGTACGATCTTGCCAGGATGCTGGCAGCGGAAGACCGGACCGGCACCAAGGTGGCGGATGCGCTGGCCACGACGTTGGCAGCTGCACCCTGTCGTATCGTCGGGGGATTCGATCGGCGCTTCCATGCCTATATCGAGACGCATATCGAACAGGGACCGCGGCTCGAGGCCGACCGGAAGACGATCGGCGTCGTCACCGGGATCCAGGGATCGCAGCGCTATACGGTCGATATTTTCGGCGAGGAAGCGCATGCCGGAACGACGCCGCTGCGCGTGCGCAAGGATGCGCTGCGCTGCGCCATTGCCGTCGTCCAAGCGCTGGAACGCCACATGCACGATCCCGCCGACGTCGTGCGCTTCACGGTCGGTCGGTTCGAATGCCTGCCGGGGTCTCCCAACACGGTTCCGGGACAGGTCCATTTCACGATCGATTTCCGGCATCCGGATGCTGCCGTTCTCGCGCGGCTCGGCGATGCGATTCCGGCCGTGGTGGCCGCAAGCGTCGGCCCCTGCACCGCAAAGGTCGAGCGGGTCAACAGCGTGTCGCCGACGGTCTTCGATCCGCGCATCGTCGGTCTGGTCCGCCGGAAAGCGACGGAACTGGCTTTGCCGAATATGGACATGCCGTCGGGCGCCGGGCACGACGCGATGCATGTGGCGCCGCATGGCCCTGCCGGCATGATCTTCGTGCCGTGCGAGCGTGGCATCAGCCACAACGAAGCGGAAGCCGCGACGCCGGCGGATCTCGCGGCAGGCGCAAAAGTCCTGGTCGATTGTCTCGAAGCGCTCGCGAACGAATAGGCGCAGGTTCGCGGCCCGTCAGGTCCGTTCGATACGGCGCGCTTCGGCTGCACCGGCAAGCCGGCTCGCCGGAAGGCGGATTGTCACAGATGCACCTCCGCCGGGCGCGGTGCCGATGTCGAGGTGCCCGCCATGCTGCTCGACATAGCGGCGTACGATCGCAAGGCCGATCCCGGTGCCGGGTGTGCGGCGCAGATAGGCGTTGTCGAGATTGACGGCAGGGTCACCGAGTCGGCGCCCGTCGCTCGGTGCTATTCCCGGCCCCTGATCCGCGACCCAGACGACGATGGCGCCTGCCGGATTGCGACCGACGCCGATCGTGACCGTACTGCCGGATGGCGAGAAGCGGATGGCATTCGACAGGAGATCGAGCATCGCCTTGGCAAGCTTGCGCGCATCGGCGCGAACGAGCATCGGCCGATCCGGAAGATCGGCGGCAAGACTGACGTTCCGGCTCTCGGCGTCGGCGCGCATCAGGTCGCGCTGGGCGCGGGCGAGCGCGGCCAGGTCGACGGTCGCTTCGTGAAGGCGATCCGCGGCACTGTCGTCGTGCGCGATCTCGAGAAGTTCCTCGACGATGCCGATCAGCAGATCCGCGCCGACCCGGATCGAAGAAAGATACTCGCGCTGCTTCTCGTTCATCGGGCCGCCGATTCCGCGTTCGAGCATCTGCGCGAAACCGAGAATCGCGTTGAGCGGGGTACGCAACTCGTGACTTGCGGTCGCGATGAACACGTCGCCGGCACGCTTGCTTTCCGGCAATTGGAGCCGGAGGACGATGATCTGGCCGCTGCCGCATCGCATCGCGTCGACCGCGACGAGGCGCAGCCGGCCCGTCGCATCGATGAGCGGAAGCTCGCTGCCGCTGCCGCTGGCGATCGTCTCGGCGAACTCCGAGCGGATACGTTCATCCCCTGCCAGTTCCAGCAGATCGGCAGGGGCGGGGCCGAAGTCGCGGACGAATGCGGCATTCGCGAACACGACCCGTCCGCCGGCGCCCGTGCGGACGACCGGGTCGCTGACCCGTTCCGCAAGAGCATCCAGTGCGATATCGACCGAAATTGCACTCATGTCGATGCAATTGAATGCCACCCGGCCGCCGGGGGCAAGCGATACGTCGCTTGATCGGGCCTACTTCTTCGCGCGAACGACCGAAATCTCGTCCCGCAGATGGTGCACGATATCGACGAATTCCGGTTTGAAGGCGACTTCCGGCGTGCGCGGGCGGGGGAACTCGACCTGGTTGATCGAGATGATCCGCCCTGGCCGGGCGCTCATCATGAAGACCCGGTCGGAGAGGTAGACGGCCTCGCGCAGGTCATGGGTGATCAGGATGACGGTCGGGCGCTTCTTGATCCAGAGCGCCTGGACGACATCCCAGAGTTCCTCGCGCGTGAAGGCATCCAGTGCTGCAAAGGGCTCGTCGAGAAGCAGGAGCTGGGGGCTGTGGATCAGCGCACGGCACAGCGATCCGCGCTGCTGCATGCCGCCGGAAAGCTGCCAGGGGAACTTGTCTTCGAAACCCGAGAGGCCGACGGTCGCAAGCAGCTCCTTGGCGGTCGCGACGTGCTTCTCGCGGTCCCGCCGGAAAGTGCTCGCATGCGGTTCGACGATCTCGAGCGGCAGCAGCACATTGTCGATCAGCGTGCGCCACGGCAGCATGATCGAGTTCTGGAAGGCCATCCCGCAGATCTTCAGCGGCCCGGTCACTTCCTCGCCGCCGACGATGACGTTTCCCTTCGTCGCCGTGTAGAGGCCCGAAACGAGCTTCAGGAGCGTGGATTTTCCGCATCCCGAAGGGCCGACGACGGAGATGAATTCGCCCTTGGCGATCTTGATGTCGGCGTTCTCAAGGGCGAGCGTGTCGCCGTCCTTGGTGCGGTAGACGAGGCTGACCCTGTCGATGTCGACGAAGTCTTTGGTTCCGTTCGCCATCACGTGATTCAAGCCTCCAGCCGATAACGGGTCCTGCACCGGAACAGATCAGCAAGCTTCGTGCCGGGACTTTGCCGCAGGGGACTCGCGCAGAGCAAGATGGTTGCCCAAAATATCGGCATGGTGGACGATATTCGGACGTTTCCGGTCGGACTTGTGGGATTTCAGGCCTTTAACTATTGTGCACTGCACCCGAACGGAAGGCGACGATGGCAAAGCTTTCGACCCATGTCCTCGACACGATGAATGGCCGCCCGGCGGCCGGCATGCGGATCGAATTCTTCCAGGCCGACGGCCCGGGCGTCAGGCTGGGCGATTACGTGACGAATTCCGACGGGCGGACGCAGGGCCTGCTGCTCGATGCGGCGAATTTCCGGATCGGCCGCTACGATCTGAAATTTCACGTCGCCGCCTATTTCCGGTCGCAGGGAGTCACTCTTCCGGATCCTGAATTCCTCGACATCGTCACGGTCAGGTTCGGCATTTCGGAGCCTGCCGGCGACTACCACGTACCGCTTCTCGTCAGTCCGTGGAGCTATTCGACCTATCGCGGTTCCTGATCGGAAGGATCGGACAATGGATTTCCTTCAGCTGCTTCAGGAGTGGGTCGATCTGGCCGTCCGCTGGACGCACGTGGTCGCGGGGATCGCCTGGATCGGCTCGTCGTTCTACTTCAACTGGCTGGAGTCGAAATTCCGCCCCCCGGAAGTTCCCCGCGACCGGGTGGAGGGCGAGGCCTGGCTCGTCCATGGCGGCGGATTCTATCGCGTCGAGAAATTCGCCGTGGCGCCGCCCGTCCTGCCGAAGGAACTCCACTGGTTCAAATGGGAAGCAGGTTTCAGCTGGATGTCCGGCGTTCTGCTTCTGGCGGTCGTCTACTATGTCGGCTCCGGCGGATCGTTCCTGACGCATCCCTCGCTTGCGGGTCTCGGCACGATCGGCGCGGCGCTGTTTTCACTGGCGGTCATCGCGGTGTCGTGGACGATCTATGACCGGATCTGGAAATCCGCGCGGGCCGAGGAAAATCCGCTCGCGGCGACGATCGGGACATTCGCGCTTCTCGTTCTTCTCGCGTGGTTCCTCACGCGCGTGATGGCGCCGCATGCGGCGTATATCCATGTCGGTGCCGTCATCGGCACGCTGATGACCGCGAATGTCTGGATGATCATCATCCCCAACCAGCGCGAACTCGTGGACGCCACGCGCGAAGGACGTGCACCGCAATATCGCTTCGCCAAGCAGGCCAAGTTCCGCTCGCTGCACAACAACTATTTCACGCTGCCGATCGTCTTCATCATGCTGTCGAAGAACTATGCCAGCATCTGGGGGCACGACTGGAACTGGGCGATCCTCGCAGGGCTCGCCTGCGTCGGCGCCGGAATCCGCCACATCTTCAACCTTCGCAACAAGGGCCGCCTCGGCGAAGGGCTCTGGATCCTGCCGGCCGCGACCGTTGCCATGGTCGTGCTCTTCTATGTCGTCCTGAAGGTCTGACGGCCGGGGAGTTTCCCCTCAAGGCGAATATTTGGCACATTGGGCCGATGCGAACGGAATGGGCCCGGTGGACGTGACCGAACAGCTGAAGAACCGCGCCTGGATCGGCATCCTGCTGGTCTGCGGGACGACGCTCTGCTTTGCCGGGCTGGATACGGTCGCGAAATATCTGACGCGCGAATATCACCCGCTGCAGGTCGTCTGGGGCCGGTATTTCTTCCAGGCGGTGCTGATCCTTCCTTTCATCTGGCGGCGCGGGTTGCGCCGGTCGTTCGCGACGAAGCGGCCGAAGCTGCAGATCGGGCGCGCGATCCTGATCAGCCTCATCACGTTCATGTTCTTCACGACGCTGCGATACCTGCCGATGGTCGACGCGCAGGCGATCAGCTTCACGATGCCGCTGATCCTGACGGCGATCGCCTTTTTCTTCCTCGGCGAGAAGGTCGGCCCGCGGCGATGGGCAGCCATCGCGATCGGCTTTCTCGGCGTGCTCCTGATCATCCGGCCGACGGGCGATTCGATGCATTGGGCGGCGATCCTGTGCCTTGGATGCGCGCTTCTCAATGCCTGTTTCCATCTAATGACGCGCGCGCTTGCCAGGCACGACAGCCCGGAAGTCGGCATCGCCTACGCCGGATTTGTGGGAACCGCGATCTTCACGCTGACCGTCCCGTCGGTCTGGCAGACGCCGGATGCGGCTGCGTTCGCCCTCCTTGCCAGTATGGGCGTGCTGGGCGCGCTCGGCCACTACTGGCTCAGCCAGGCCTATATCTACGCACGCGCATCGGTCATAGCGCCGTACGTCTATGTACAGATGGTGTGGGTCGCGCTCTTCGGATTCACGCTGTTCGGCGACGTGCCGGAAACGTCGACGGTGTTGGGCACGGCCGTCGTCATCGCGGCCGGCATCTATATCTTCTATCGCGAGCGCAAGCTGAAGGGGGAGGAATGAAGGCATTTCTCCGCGTCGCCCTGGTCGCTTTCGCATTCGTTGCCCCGGTGCAGGCCCAAACGCCGGCGGAGGATGCGCTGACCTACGAGGCAGGTCTCAAGGCCTATCTCGGCGGCGATCCGGCCACGGCCTGGTTCTTCTGGCTGGGCCCGGCCGAGCGCGGCCATCGGGACGCGCAGTTCTCGCTCGGCCATCTCTATCGCACGGGCGAGGGCGTCCCCGCAGATCCGGTGCTCGCCGGCCAGTGGTTCGCTCGGGCGGCCGACCAGAACGATCCGCATGCGATGCTGAATCTTGCGCTGATGCACGAGCAGGGGGCCGGGGTCGCGCGTGATCTGCCGCTTGCCTATACCTTCGCGGCGCGGGCCGGGCGCCTTCTATCCGGTGAGGATTTCGAACGCGCCCGGATCGCCGCCGCGCGCATTTCGGTTGGGTTCGCGCCGGGCGAAGCGGAGCGCGCACGCCGGCTGCTGATCGAGTTCGACCGGCGGCGACCGCTGGCGCCGCGCGTACCATAGGACTTATTTACCCATGCGGCGCCGCCGCCGCGGCGGTGTTACCGATGGTCGATTGTAGAGGTAACCACGGGCCCCGAAACCCGTTACCACCCGTTACCGTAACATGTTTATCACATTGAAATTAAACGAATGTAACCTGAACGGCACTTTTCGTCGTTTGTAGGCGCGCGACGGCCATACGGAGCTTCGCCCGGCCTCGACCTGCCGGCATGGTGCGCGCATATTCACCATGTCAAAGAGCAATAGGAAATTACTCTACGACACGTTCTGCGCGAAATCAAGCGTTCATCATTTCCCCGTGAACCGCGCCGGGCGCTTCTCGATGAAGGCGGCGACACCTTCCTTGAAATCCGCGCTGGCGACGAGCGTGGCGAACGCCTTGCGTTCGAACTGCAGGCCCTGTTCGAGCGGCACGTCGCGCGCGGCGAGCACGAGTTCCTTGGCAAGGCGCACCGCGAGGACCGGCTTCTCGGCGATCTTCGCGGCAAGCGCCACCGCGCGCGCCGCGACGTCGGCATCGGGCACGACTTCCGCGACGAGCCCGCATGCGCGCGCCTCGGCGGCCGGGATCGTCTCGCCGGACAGGATCAGCTTCATCGCGATCTGCTGGCCCGCGATGCGCGCAAGGCGCTGCGTGCCGCCGGCACCGGGGACGACGCCGAGATTGACTTCCGGCTGTCCGAATTTCGCGCTCTCGCCCGCCACGACGATGTCGGCATGCATGGCAAGCTCGCACCCGCCGCCCAGCGCATAGCCGCACACGGCCGCGACGATCGGCTTGGGAAAATGGCGCATGCGCTGCCAGTGGCCGACGCGCGCATCGAGAAGCGCGGTGACCGCGTTGCGGCTGGCGAGTTCCTTGATGTCGGCGCCAGCGGCGAAGATCTTGTCTCCGCCCGTGATGACGACGGCGCGGACGTCCTCGTCGCCACTTGCCGCATCGAGCGCGTCGGCGAGGAGGCCGAGGATGGCGGTCGAAAGCGCGTTGCGGGCCGCGGGGCGGTTGAGCGTGAAGCGCCGGACGCCGGGTGCGGGCGTGTCGACGAGAAGGTCTTGCGAGGGAGCGGGTTCGGACATGCCGTCACTATACCAGAATCGAAACCCCCGCCGGGCGGGACCCGGCGGGGGTCGGATCGAATGCCGTTAAGAGGCCTTGCGGCCTGTCATTCCACGTCGGAGGCGATCGCTGCGGTCGTCGTCCGCGCATGGCCTGCTTCGAATTTCTCCAAAGCGGTCACGGCAAGCACCGGCACGAAGCCGGAATTGAACGATCCTGTGCGCACTGGATCACCTCCTTTCGTGGCGGCGACCGGCCCGCGATCCCGCGCGGACGTCGTATCGGTCGCCGGAAGGACGGATAGGGCCGCCCACCCATCCGGACCGCCCCTCCCGATGCACGGGCGAATCGGCCGGACCTCGACCCAAGAATCATGAGGTACGCGGAGTCAGCAGGTCAAGGACGATCAGACACCGAGATAGCGATGCTGGATTTCCGGCGCCATGGCCAGCTCGCGCGAGCCGCCCTGCCAGACCACGCGGCCCTTCTCGACGACGACGTGGCGGTCCGCAAGCTTCAGAAGCGATTCAAGATTCTTGTCGATGACGAGGATCGCCTGCCGTTCCGCCTTGAGGGCGGCAAGGCACCGCCAGATTTCCTGGCGGACGAGCGGGGCCAGCCCCTCCGTCGCCTCGTCGAGGATCAGCAGCTTCGGGTTGGTCATCAGCGCGCGGCCGATCGCCAGCATCTGCTGCTCGCCGCCCGAAAGCTGGTTGCCCATGTTGGATGCCCGCTCGGCCAGCCGGGGGAAATAGCCATGCACCTTGTCGAGCGTCCAGCCACCCGCGACCGCGCGCGCGGTGGCGACAAGATTTTCGCGCACCGTCAGGTTCGGAAAGATCTGGCGGCCTTCGGGGACAAGCCCGATCCCCGCCTGCGCCACGCGATAGGCGGGCAGGCCCGTCATCGTCCTGCCTTCAAGCCGCACCGAGCCCGCTTTGGGCCGCGTCAGCGACATGATCGAGCGCACGGTCGTCGTCTTGCCCATGCCGTTGCGGCCGAGAAGCGTGACGACCTCGCCGGCGGCGACGGTGAAGGAAATGCCGAACAGCACCTGGCTGGTGCCGTAGCTGGTCTCGATGTTCTCGACCTCAAGCATCGCCGTCACCCAGATAGGCGGCCCGGACTTCCGCATCGCCGCGGATCGCGTCGGGCGTGCCGGACGCGATGACGCGGCCATAGACGAGGACCGTGATCCGGTCGGCAAGGGCGAAGACCACGTCCATGTCGTGCTCGACGAGCAGGATCGTCTCCTCGCGCTTGAGGCGGGATAGCAACTGCGTCATCCGCTCGGACTCGTCCTTGCCCATGCCGGCCATCGGTTCGTCGAGCAGCAGCAGGCGCGGGCGCGTGGCGAGCGCCATCGCGATCTCCAACTGGCGCTGCTCGCCGTGCGCGAGATTGGCGGCGCGCACGTCCGCGCGGGCCTCGAGCCCGACGCGCTTCAGGATCGCGCGGGCGGGATCGCGCAGTTCGCCCTGCGTGCGCGCCTTCTGCCAGAAGCGGAACGAGTGCCCGTCCTGCGCCTGCACGGCCATCGCGACGTTGTCGAGCGCGGTGAACCCGGCGAAGACCTGCGTGATCTGGTAGGAGCGCGCGATGCCGAGCCGGGCCCGAGCATCGACGCCGAGGCCGGTGACGTCCGTGCCGTCGAAGACGATGGTGCCGCCGTTGGGTTTCAGTTCGCCGGCAAGCTGGGCGATGAAGGTGGTCTTCCCGGCGCCGTTCGGGCCGATGATGGCGTGGATCTCGCCGCGGCGGACATCGAGGGACACGCTGTCGGTTGCCGTGAGGCCGCCGAAGCGCTTTACCAGCCGGTCGACGGCAAGGAGCGTGTCAGTGCCCGCGGCCATGCCGGTCCTCCTTCGGCAGGAACCAGCCGAAAATGCCGCGTCGCGCGAACAGCACGAGAAGAAGCAGGATCGGGCCGAAAACGACCATCCAGTGCTCGGTGTAATCGGGCAGCGTCTTCTCGAGGAACAGGAAGGCGAGGGCCCCGACGACCGGGCCGACCAGCGTTCCGATGCCGCCGAGGACGACCATGACGATCAGGTCGCCCGAGCGCGTCCAATGCATGATGGAAGGGCTGATATAGCTCTCGTGCGCGGCGAACAGTGCGCCGGCGAGCCCCGCCACGGCGCCGGCGATCGTGAAACAGGCGAGCTTGTAGCGGGTCGTGGGGAACCCGAGCGCCTTCATGCGCCGCTCGTTCTCGCGGCAGCCCTGCACGACCAGACCGAAACGCGAATTGACCAGACGGCGGCCGAGATAGAGAACCGCGCACAGGATCGCGAAGACCAGATAGTAGAACGCGACGTCGTTCTCGGTGTCGATCATGCCGAGAACCACCGTATCGCCCGGGAACCGCAAGCCGTCGTCGCCGCCATAGGCGCGCAAGGACACGAAGAAGAAATAGACCATCTGCGCGAAGGCGAGCGTGATCATGATGAAATAGATGCCCGTCGTTCGCAGGCTGATGAGGCCGATCAGGAATGCGAGCGCGCCGGAAACGAGGACGGCCGATGTCCACGTGACCAGCACGTTGTTGGTGCCGAGCATCAGGCCGAAGATCGGCACCTCGCGGCCGAAATGCCAGTTGAGGATCGCGACGACATAAGCGCCGGTTCCGAAGAAGGCGGCGTGGCCGAAGCCGACCATCCCGCCATAGCCGAGGATCAGGTCCAGGCTGACGGCGGCGATCGCGAAAATCAGGATGCGCCGGAACTGCGCGATCTGGAATTCCTGCCCGCTCAACGTCGCGACAAGCGGCAGCGCGGCGAGTGCCGCCAGCAGCAGGATCACGAACCATGTGCGGCGATCGAGCTTCATGCCGTCAGGCCCGCGCCGCGAAGAGGCCGGCGGGCTTCCAGAAAAGGACCGCGGCCATGAGGATGTAGATCGCCATCTCGGCGACCGCGGTGGGCAGCCCGATCTGGGCGGGAACGATGCGCCCGAACGTATCGACGAGCCCGACGATCACGGCCGCGACGAACGCGCCGCGGATCGATCCGATGCCGCCGATCACGATGACGACGAATGTCTTGATCAGCATCGAATCGCCCATGCCGATCTCGACGACGTAGATCGGCCCGGCCATGGCGCCGGCCAGCGCCGCCAGGGCCGCGCCGAGCGCGAAGACGAGCGTGTAGAGCCGGCCGATATCGACGCCGAGCGCACCGGCCATTTCCCGGTTCGAGGCGCCCGCGCGGATCAGCATTCCGACGCGCGTGCGCGCGATCAGCCACCACAGGCCAAGCGCGACGGCAAGGCCGACGGCCAGGACGACGAGCCGGTAGACCGGATAGGGCGCACCCGGAATGATCTCGATGCGGCCCGACAGGAAGGCGGGGATATCGACGAAGATCGCGACGGGTCCCCAGACGATCTTGACGAGCTCGTTGAAGAACAGGATCAGGCCGAAGGTCGCGAGGACCTGGTCGAGATGGTCGCGCGAGTAAAGCGTGCGCAGCGCCACGGTCTCGACGGCAAGGCCGACGACGAAGGTGCCTGCGACGGCGAGCGGGACAGCGAGCGCGAAATTGCCCGTCCATTGCGCAAAAGTCGCGGTGAGGAAGGCGCCGACCATGTAGAGCGAGCCGTGCGCCAGATTCACCATGTTCATGATGCCGAAGACGAGCGTGAGCCCGGCCGCCATCAGGAATAGCGTCACGCCAAGCTGGAGACCGTTGAGCGTCTGCTCGAGGAGGAGGAGGGCGGACAAGGGCGCGCGGAAATACGCCCCCGTGCCGGAGCACGGGGGCGCAGCAGGTTCACTTCATCTTGCACTGGCTGGCGTAGGAGTCGACATGTCCCGAGAAGATGATGCCGCGCATCTGGTTCACCAGGCGGCCCTTCTCGTCCTTGCCGATCTGCGTCAGGTAGAAGTTCTGGATCGGGAAGTGGTTGTTGTTGAACTTGAACGGGCCGCGCACGGAGTCGAACTTGGCGGCCGACATTGCCGCGCGGAACGCGTTCTTGTCGTTCATGCTGCCGCCGGTGGCCTTGAGGGCGGAATCGATCAGCATCGCGGCGTCGTAGCTCTGCGCCGCATAAGGGCTCGGGATGCGGTTGTACGTCGTCTCGAAGTCCGCCACGAACTTCTGGTTCGCCGGATTGCCGAGACTCTCCGACCAGAAGGTCGACGAGTACATGCCGAGAGCGGCATCGCCCACGCCGGGCAGGATCGTCTGGTCGGCCGTGAAGGATGGCGCGAACAGCGGGATCGTCGGCATCAGGCCGAGCTGCGCATACTGCCGGATGTAGGCGATGCCCATGCCGCCCGGATAGAAGATGTACGTCGCTTCCGGGCGTGCCGCGCGCAGGGCCGCGAGTTCGGCCGCGTAGTCGGTCTGGCCGAGCTGCGTGTAGACCTCGGCGACGACCTCGCCCTTGAAGTAGCGCTTGAAGCCCGCGAGCGCGTCGCGGCCGGCGGGATAGTTCGGCGCCATGATGTACGCGCGCTTGATGCCCGCGTTCGTCATGTGCTGGCCCATCGCCTCGTGCGTGGTGTCGTTCTGCCACGATGCGGCGAAGAAGTTGGGATGGCAGTCGGCGCCCGACAGTTCCGACGGGCCCGCATTGCCCGAGACCAGGAACACGCCGCGGCGATCCTTCAGGACGGTGTCGGCCAGCGCCAGCATGATGTTCGAGAAGATGACGCCCGTGACGATGTCGACGCGGTCGCGCTGGACCATGCGTTCGGCCATCGCCTTGCCGGCATCGGGGCGGAACTGGTCGTCGCCGACGATGAGTTCGGTCGGCACGCCGCCGAGCCTGCCGCCGGCATGCTTGATGGCGAGATTGAAGCCGTCGACCATGTCGCGGCCGAGACCCGCGTTGGGACCCGACTGGGTGGTGATGAGGCCGATCTTGACGCCCTGCTGGGCGGCGGCCGGCTGGACCGCGAGGGCCGGAACGGCGATCGCGAGGGCCGCGAGTAGTGTTCTGCGTAGCATCTGAAGGCTCCCTTGTTCTTGGCGTTTATGGGCGGATTGTCGCAGGCAGAGAATGTGCGGGCAAGTTCAGGTTTTCGGGGTTTCACGCAGCTTGAAACGCTGCACCTTGCCCGTCTCGGTACGGGGCAGCGCCTCGACGAACTCGATGGCGCGCGGATACTTGTAAGGCGCGATCGTCGCCTTGACGTGGTCCTGGAGTTCCTTGACCGTCGCCGGATCGGCATGGCGCGGATCGCGCAGCACGACGAAGGCCTTCACGACCGTGCCGCGCTCGGCGTCCGGCGCGCCGACGACGGCGCATTCGCGGATCTTCGGATGGTCGAGCAGCACGCCCTCGACCTCCGGCCCCGACACGTTGTAGCCGGCGGTCACGATCATGTCGTCGGTGCGCGCCTGGTACCAGAAGTACCCATGCTCATCCATGCGGTAGGCATCGCCCGTCAGGTTCCAGCCCTTCTGGACGTACTTGCGCTGGCGTTCGGGGTCGTCGAGATAGCGGCACCCCGTGGGTCCGCGCACGGCAAGGCGGCCGACCGCGCCCGGCGGCAGGCGGTTGCCGTCTTCGTCGAGAATGCAGGCGGTGTAGCCGGGGATGGCGCGGCCCGTCGCACCCGCAATCATGTCTTCCGGGGCGGAGGCGACGAAGATGTGGAGCATTTCGGTCGCCCCCAAGCCGTCGATCAGCTTGATGCCGGTGTGGCGCTGCCAGCCTTCGAACACGGGTTTCGGCAGGTGTTCGCCCGCCGATACGCCCTTGACCAGCGTGGCGAACGCCTTCGCCGGCGCGTTCTCGGTCATCGCGCGATAGGCGGTCGGGGCGGTGAACAGGATCGTCGCCTTGCCGTCCGACACGATCTGGGGCAGCAGTTCCGGACCCGCTTTCTCGGCAAGCAGCGTGGAAGCGCCGAAGCGCATCGGGAACGTGACGAGGCCGCCAAGACCGAAGGTGAAGGCCAGCGGCGGCGAGCCGGTGAAGATGTCGTCCGCGTTCGGTTTCAGCACGTAACGCGGAAAGGCGTCGCAGATCGCCATCACGTCGCGGTGGAAATGCATCGTGCCCTTGGCGGGGCCGGTTGTGCCCGACGTGAAGGCGATCAGCGCCACGTCGTCGGCGGAGGTCGGGCAGTTTTCGAACGTCGCGGGTTTCGCCGCCGCGCGCTTCTCCAGCCCGTCGGGCGCGTCGCCGTTGAAATAGAGGATGTCGCGGCAGACGGGTGCGGCAGCCTTCGCCTTTTCCATTTCTTCGGCGAGCCGCACGTCGCACAGGGCGAGCGTTACCTGCGCCTTGCCGAGAATGTAGGTGAGTTCCTTGGCGCGCAGCAGCGGCATGGTCGCCACGGCGATGCCGCCGGCCTTCAGCACGGCGAACCAGCAGGCGACCATCATCGGATTGTTGGCTGCGCGCAGCAGCACGCGGTTGCCGGGCTTGAGGCCGCAGTTCTCGACCAGCACATGCGCGATGCGGTTCGCCTGCGCCAGCAGGTCGGCATAGGTCCATACGGTCCTGCCGAAACGGATGCAGGCGCGCGGACCCCACCCCTTCGCGACCGCCGCATCGAGCAGTTCCACGCCCGCGTTCATGCGGGGCGGGTAGTAGAGCTCGGGCAAGGCGTCGAACATCTCCGGCCATTCTTCGCGCGGCGGAAGATGCGCCCGCGCGAAGCCGTCGACGTGGGCGGACGGGGCGAAATCAGGCATGGGTCGCTCCCGCCTCGTCGAAGACGGGAAGGGCAGGTTCGACGCGCACGGCGTCGGACGGCGGCGAGTGGCGGCCGGTCGCGTCGTACGCCATCACGTGATAGCTGTAGCCGAGCCCGCCAAGCGCAAGCTTGTCCGCGAATTTCGTTCCCTTCACGGCCTCGACGATCGTCGAGCTGCCGCCGGATTCCGCACGGAAGATGTCGTAGCCGGCGATGTCGCCCTGCGCCTTGCTCCAGGTCAGCTTCACCGCGCCGTTCTCGACCGTCGCCTTCAGGCCCGCGCCGGCCGCCGGCCAGCGCGGCGCGTCCTTCGACAGGTCCTCGACCGGTGCCTGCGTGAAGCCCTTGGGCCACAGGAAGCAGCTCACCAGCTTGAAATTCTCGTCGAGCTGCTTGCAGACGTTGCAGTAGATGCAGCGCAGGATCGCGTCCTCGCGCTTTTCTTCCACCTTGCGCACCCAGGCGGGGTCGGCAAGGAGCTGGCGCGCCATGCCGATCATGTCGGCCCTGCCTTCGGCCAGCAGGCCTTCGGCGTCGGCCGGAGCGCTGATCTTGCCGACCGAGACGACAGGCACGTCATATCCGTGCCGGTTGATGAATTGCTTGATGCCGGCCGCGAGATGCACGTGCGGCAGCGGCGGATACTGGTCGCCCGGCATGCAGCGGTCGCCGGAATAGCCGGTATAGGGGTAGAGGGGCGAGCCTTCCTTTTGAACCGCGTCCTCGAACTTTCCGCCGACGGAAAGCGAGATGTAGTCGACGCCGAGTTGCGCCATGCGCAGCGCGATGCGCTGGCTGTCGGGCAGCGCGTAGCCGTCCTTGATCGCTTCTTCGGCAAGGAAGCGCACGCCGACGGGGAAGTCCTTGCCCACCGTCTGGCGTACGCGCGCCATCACGCGCCCGAACATGCGCAGTCGGCCTTCCAGCGTGCGGCCGTCGTAGCCGTCGCGCCGCGGATTGCGCCGCGACAGGAACGACGACAGCGTATAGGCGTGCGCGGAATGAAGCTCGACCCCGTCGTAGCCGGCTTCGCGCGCGCGCGCCGCCGCCGCACCGAAGGCCTCGACGATGCCGTCGATCTCATCCTCCGACAGCATGTCGATCGTCTGGCGCCAGCCCGAGCGCGCGACCTTCATGAAATGGATGATCTGCGGCACGATTTTCGACGGGCCGGCGTCCTTCACCTGGCGGACGAGATCGCGATGTCCGGCGACGAAGTCGTCGCGCGACAGGCGCAGCAGCGGGCCGGACTTGGATTCGTGCACGGCCGTCGCCTCGACGACGATCAGGCCGACATGGCCGGCCGAATAGCGAACGTAGCGGTCGATGATGCCCTGATTGACGAATCCGTCCTCGCCCGACAGGCGCGTGACCATCGCCGGGACGAGGACCCGGTTTGGCACCGTCATCGTGCCGACGCGAATGGGCTCGAGCAGCTTCATTTTTCGCCGACCTCGGACAGGCATGTGGGACAAAGGCACGACGCCTGCGTTCCCGGCTCGGGAACCGGCATGACGACATCGACATGCATGCACCAGCAGTCGCCGTGCGGATCGCAGTCGAACATCGTGCCGCACCGCACGCAGACAAGCTCGCTCTTGGGCTGCCGGGCCGCGATCACGGTGCGGCTTCCTTGTCGAAGGCGGCGAAGGTCTGGCCGGCGATCACAAGCTTCTGGATCTCGCTGGTTCCCTCGTAGATGCGCAACGCGCGCACCTCGCGATAGAGGCGCTCGACCGTGTTGCCCGCGACGACGCCCGTTCCGCCGTGCAGCTGGACGGCCCGGTCGGCGGCGCGCTGGGCCATCTCGGTCGCGTAGAGCTTCGCCATCGACGCTTCGCGCGTCGCGCGCGGGGCCACGCGATCCTTGGTCCAGGCGGCCCGATAGACGAGCAGGGCGGCGGCGTCGATTTCGGTCGCCATGTCGGCGATCGCGGCCTGAGTCAGCTGGAAATCCGCGAGCTTGCCGCCGAAGGCTTCGCGGTGCTTCACATAGCCGATCGCTTCGTCGAGCGCGCGCCGCGCGAAACCCAGGGCGGCGGCACCGACCGTCGAGCGGAAGATGTCGAGCGTCGCCATCGCGATCTTGAAGCCGTCGCCGGTGGCGCCGATCAGCGCATCGGCGGGGACGCGGCATTTGTCGAACGACAGCGTGGCGAGCGGATGCGGTGCGATCGTGTCGATCCGTTCCGCGATCGAGAGGCCGGGCGCGTCCGCATCGACGACGAATGCCGAAAGTCCCTTGGCGCCGGGCGCTTCGCCGGTGCGTGCGAAGACGACATAGTGGCCGGCAATGCCGCCGTTCGATATCCAGGTCTTGCGTCCGTCCAGCACGAAGCCCTTGTCGGTACGCGCTGCGGCCGTCCGGATCGCGGCGACATCCGAACCGCCTTCGGGTTCCGAGAGCGCGAAGGCGGCCAGATGCGTTCCGGCGCGCGTGCGCGGCAGGTACTTCGCCTTCTGTGCGGCGCTGCCGAACAGCGAGATCGAGCCGGTGCCGAGCCCCTGCATGGCGAACGCGAAATCGGCAAGGCCCGAGCGGTAGGCGAGCGTCTCGCGGATCACGCACAGGGCCCGGACGTCGAGCGTCTCGAACATGCCGCCGTGGGATTCCGGCACGGCATAGTCGAGGTATCCGGCGTCGCCCAGCATGCGGGCGAAGCGGCGGGTCAGCGCATCGACGTCGCTTTCATCGCGACCCAAAGGCTCGATCTCGCGCTTCGCCCAATCGCCGAGCTTCGCGCCCAGCACGCGGTGCGCGTCGTCGAAGAAAGGCCAGGCGAGGAACGAACGGTCGGGCATCAGTTCCCCTCGAAGACGGGTTTCTGCCTTGCGACGAAGGCACGGTAGGCGCGGGCGAAATCCTCGGTCTGCATGCAGATCGCCTGGGCCTGGGCCTCGGCTTCGATCGCCTGGTCGACGCCCATGTTCCACTCGTGGTCGAGCGCTTTCTTGGTCATCGCATGCGCGAAGGTCGGCCCGTCGGCGAGTTCGCGCGCGAAGCCTTGTGCGACCGCCAGCAGTTCTTCGGGTGCGACGAGGCGGTTGAAGAAGCCCCAGCGCTCGCCTTCCTCCCCGCCCATCGAGCGGCCGGTGAAGAGAAGTTCGGCCGCGCGGCCCTGGCCGACGATCCGCGGCAGGATGCTGCACGCGCCCATATCGCAGCCGGCAAGGCCGACGCGCACGAAGAGGTAGGCGACCTTGGCGCGGGCCGTTCCGAACCGCATGTCGGCTGCCATCGCGATCGCGGCCCCCGCACCGGCGCACACGCCGTCGATTGCGGCAATCACGGTTTGCGGTGCCGCACGGATGGCCTTGACGAGGTCGCCGGTCATCCGCGTGAAGCGCAGCAGGTCCGGCATCTCCATGCCGACCAGCGGGCCGATGATCTCGTGCACGTCGCCGCCCGAGCAGAAATTCCCGCCCGCCCCGGCAATGACGACGCTCTTGATCGCGTCGTCGTGGACGAGACCGCGGAACAGGTCGCGCAGTTCGGCATAGCTTTCGAAGGTGAGCGGGTTCTTCTTCTCCGGCCGGTTCAGCGTGACCGTCGCGACCTTGCCGTCGACCGACCAGAGGAAATGCTGCGGCGTGCGGCTCATGGACGTGCTCCTGCGGCGGATGTCTTCAGCTTGCCGAGCAGGGCGAGCAGCTTCTTGATCTCGGCCGGATCGAGCGCGGAGAACGCTTCGTCGATCCAGCGCTCGTGCGTCGGCAGCATGGCCTCGAAGGCGCGTTTGCCGGCCGGTGTCAGGCGCACGCGCGCCGACCGGCGATCGCCGGGCTGTGCCTGCCGGACGATCAGGCCGTCGGAGACGAGGCCGTCGACGAGGCCGGTTACGTTCCCGGCGGAAACCATCATGCGCTGCGAAAGCTCGCCCATCGTCAGGCCTTCGGGATGGCCGCCGTCCTGCGCGCGGGCGAGCTGCGACAGCACGTCGAAGCGCGGCAGCGTGATCGCATACGATTCGCGAAGACCGGCACGCACGCGCGTCTCGATCAGGTTCGCGCAGGTGAGAAGGCGCAACCATGCGCGGAGCTGAAGATGTTCGGAGTTCTCGTGGCCGCGCTCGCGATCCATGTGCGTCTCAGACCTCGCCGCCGGCGATCGGCATCGCGGCTCCGGTGATTCCGGCGGCGGCATCCGAACAGAGATAGGCAACGAGCGAGGCGACCTCGCCGGGCTCGACCAGGCGACCCATGGGATTGGCCGCCGCGAAGTTTTTCTTCACGTCTTCGGCACTGGATTTCGTCTTCAGCGCCACGCTCTGGGCGGCGTCATCCAGCATCGGCGTATCCGTATAGCCGGGGCAAACGGCATTCACCGTCACGCCCGTCCGCGCGAGTTCGATGCCCAGCGAGCGGGTGAGGCCGACAAGCCCGTGTTTCGCCGCCGTATAGGCCGAAACGTACGGATAGCCTTTCAGGCCTGCGGTCGACGCGACATTGACGACACGACCCCAGCCGTCGGCGACCATCGCCGGGATGGCGAGGCGGCATGCGGTGAATGCGGCCGTCAGGTTCAGCGCGATCATCCGCGCCCAAAGCTCGGGCTCGGTTCGGCCGATCGGGGCGGTTTCGGCACCACCGGCGTTGTTGACGAGGATGTCGATGTGCTGGCTGCCGGCGGCCGTCGCGAAGGCCTGTCCGAGGGCGATCGCGTCGGTCACGTCGCAGGCGAGAACCCCGGCATCGAGTTCGGCCGCGAGCGCCGCGAGCCTGTGCCTGTCACGCGCGACGAGCGTTACGCGGGCGCCCTGGCCGGCAAGCGTTCGTGCGATGGCCGCGCCGATGCCGCGCGAGGCCCCGGTGACCAGCGCATGACGCCCTGCGAGCGGCAGAGCGGGTGGATGATCCTGCTGCAGACGGTGCAAGGGTCGATCTCCCGGGCGAATATATTTTAAGTCTAAAATATCGCACGGGCGCCGACAAGTGGGCGCGTCGATTATTTGTGGATAAATGCATCCAGGCGATTGCGGATCCCCTTCGAGGCGGCCTGCCAGATGTCGAAGACCTCGGCGACCGGGCCGGGGGCCGGTGCGGCGGCCATGTCGACCTCGATCGCGGTGACGAATCGTATGCCGTATGGCTCGGGCGCGGAAAACGGCAACACCAGACGGTGCCAGCCTTCGATCTGGCTGCGGGTCGAGCGGGCGTGCCAAGTGTATGCCGGGATCTGCCGTTCGCGGGCGATGATATAGACCGCGCGGAACAACAAGGGGCCCAGCGAGCGGCGAACCTTGGCCATGTCGGAGAGCGTCGAGCCTTCCCAATCCCGTCCGGCGATCTCGGTCAGGCGCGATCCATATAGCCGGTAGCGCATGTCGGTCGTGCCGGGAACCGGATCGACGATCGACGCGCGCGTGACGACACTGCGGAATTCTTCCGTCCGGAAGTCGCTCCAGTCCGGCATTGCCCGACCGTTGCGCAGTGCATCCCATCGCTTCAGGCAGTCGCCCAGAACGGGAACCGGAACGTGCTCCGGCGTCGGTTCCCATGTGACGACGGGCGGCGTGAGGTCGGTGTATTTCTCGAGGACGCCGTTGCGGTTTTCGGAAAGTGCGATCAGCACTTCCTCGAAAGCCACTTCGAGGTCGGAAATCAGCGCGCTCACATAACCCTCCGCCTGTATGATACGTCGTACTACAATTTTCGATATTATATCTCACGTCCGAAATATGCGGTAGGGAACCGCGCGATTCATCCACACGATAAATTGTATGTCCCAATCGATCGGCCGCCGGACGGTGCAAATTTTCTCGGGATCTGGATCCGGAATTTTGCCGGCCTCTTCCGGTCGTCGGGTGTCCTCGGCTAGCATGCCCTCATGCCCATCCAGAAGCCGTTCGCAGCGCCTGTTCCCGATTCCCGCCGCCCGGTGGTTGCGGCGCCCGGCGCGATGCCGTCGGGCGTGGCCCTTCGCATGCTGAAGGCGATCGAACGCAAGGTCTTGTGGCTGTCGAGTTGGACGATCCACAACGCGAACCGAGTCCGGCCGTCGCGGGACGGGCTCAAGGTCGGCGGGCATCAGGCGTCGTCGGCGTCGATGGCCACCCTGATGACGGCGCTCTATTGCTCCGTGCTGCGGCCGGAGGATCGCGTCGCGGTCAAGCCGCATGCGTCGCCGGTCTTCCACGCGATCCAGTATCTTCTCGGGCATCAGGCCCGCGAGAAACTCGAGAATTTCCGTGCCCTCGGCGGCGCGCAGAGTTACCCGTCCCGGACCAAGGATGTCGACGACGTCGATTTCTCGACGGGGTCGGTCGGGCTTGGTGTCGCGAAAACGCTGTTCGCCTCGATCGCGCAGGATTACGTGCGTCTCAAGGGGATGTCGGCGCCGGGCTGGCCGGAAGGACGGATGATCGCGCTGGTCGGCGACGCCGAGTTCGACGAAGGCAACATCTTCGAGGCGATGCTCGAAGGCTGGAAGCACGACGTTCGGAATCTCTGGTGGATCATCGACTACAACCGCCAGAGCCTCGACAGTACCGTCTCCGACCATCTGTTCCAGCGGATCGTCGGCACGTTCGAATCCATCGACTGGCGTGTGATCGTCCTCAAATACGGGAAGCTGCTCGAAGCCGCGTTCGCCCGTCCGGGCGGCGAGGCGCTGCGCGAGTGGATCGATGGTTGCCCGAACTCGCTCTATTCCGCTTTGACATACAAAGGCGGCAGCGCCTGGCGCGAATACCTCATGCGCGATCTCGGCGGCGTACCCGGTATCCGCGAGATCCTGGCTTCGTACAACGACGATGACGCGCTGCACCGGTTGATGACCAACCTTGCCGGGCATGACATGGAAAGCGTTCTTGAAGCCTATGCGGACGCGGCATCGACGGACCGGCCGACCGTCATCGTCGCCTATACGATCAAGGGGCATGGCCTGGCCTTCGCCGGCCACAAGGACAATCACGCCGGCCTGATGAACGAAGCGCAGATCGATGGCCTCCGTCAGTCGATGGGGATTGCGCCGGGCGCGGAATGGGAACGGCTTTCGGGTTTCGACGATCCGGACGGCGTTGCGCGGTTCCTCGAGCAGGTTCCTTTTGCGGCGAAGTTTCCACGCCGTCTTCCGACGCCGGAGATACCCGTACCGGCCGATTTCCCGATCCCGCGATCGGACAAGCCCGCGAGCACGCAGGAGGGCTTCGGGCGCGTGCTCTACGAACTGGCCGGCGGCGACAGCGAGCTGGCAAGGCGAATTGCGACGACGTCGCCGGACGTGACGGTATCGACCAATCTCGGGGGCTGGGTGAACCGGCGCGGCATCTTCGACCGCCATGACCGGACCGACACATTCAAGGCGGAGAAGGTCGTCTCCGCCCAGTCGTGGAACATGAGCCCTGCCGGCCAGCATGTCGAATTGGGGATCGCGGAGAACAACCTGTTCCTGATGCTCGGCGCACTGGGGCTGGCTGGCGACCATTTCGGCGCACGCCTATTGCCGGTCGGAACGCTCTACGATCCCTTCATCAATCGCGGCCTCGATGCGCTGACCTATGCCTGCTATCAGGACTCGCGTTTCATGGTCGTCGCCACCCCTTCCGGCGTCACGCTGGCGCCGGAAGGCGGGGCGCATCAGTCGGTGGGCACGCCGCTTGTCGGCATCGGAGCGCCCGGCCTCGTCTATTTCGAGCCGGCCTTCGTCGACGAGCTTGCGCATATCATGCGCTGGGGCTTCGCCTTCATGCAGGCGCCGGACGGCGCATCGATCTATCTGCGCCTGTCGACCCGGCCGCTGGCGCAGCCGGTCCGGAAGGGCGATTCCTGGATCGAGGACTGCATTGCCGGTGCCTATTGGCTCGTCGAGCCGGCTCCGGGTGCCGAGCTGGCAATCGCCTATGTGGGACCGCTTGCGGCCGAAGCCCTTTCGGCTCACGCGGCCCTGCGGGACGAGATTCCGGGATTGGGTCTGCTTGCCGTGACGTCCCCGGATCGCCTGCATGCCGATTGGCGCACGCACGCGGCGCGCGGTCACGCGGCCCGCCTTCTGTCAAAGCTTGCGCCGGATGCCGGGATCGTCAGCGTGATCGACGGGCATCCCGCCGCGTTGTCTTGGATCGGTGCCGTTTCCGGACATCGCGTGCGCGCGCTTGGCGTCGAAAGCTTCGGGCAATCGGCGGATATTCCGGACATCTATCGCGTGAAGGGCCTCGACGCCGAGGCGATCCTCGATGCGGCGGCCGGCGTGCTGGTCGATCGGGTGCGGTACAAATGAAAAGGGCCCCGCCGGCGTGCGGGGCCCTTCTATTATTGGCTCGGTGGTTTGTCGACGTCAGCCGTCGTTTGCCTTAGCGGAAGAGCCCGAGAAGGACGGACGGCTGCTGGTTGGCGATGGACAGCGACTGGATGCCGAGCTGCTGGCGAACCTGCAGCGCCTGCACCGCAGCGGCGGCCTTGCCGATGTCGGCGTCGACAACGGCACCAAGGCCCGTCGTCGTGGAGTCAACGATCGCATTCACGAAGCCCGACTGCAGCGTGAGTGTGCGCGTTTCCGCCGCGTTGGCACCGAGCGAGGTGGCCACCGCCTGCGAGAACGTGTTGAGCGAGGTCAGAGCCAGCGAAGCCGCCGAGGCCGACGTGACCGAAGAGGCCGCGAAGGTCGTGAAGGCCGCGTTGACCGAGGACTGCGACGTCATGGTCAGTGTGGTTGCAGTCGTGTCGGCGAGGAACGTCTTGGCGGCCGAGAGGGACGACAGGAGGTTCGTGCCGTTGTAGTTCGCCTGACTGATGAAGTTCGCGACCTGCGACGTCATCGCGTTGAAGTCGGCCGTGTAGATCGTACGCTGGTTCGACGAGATCGACCCGTCGGCGAGCTGCGTGATCTTGGCCTGCAGGTTGCCGATGAGATCGGAGATGTTCGTCAGAGCCGCCTGGGTGACGGAGCCGAGGCCCACACCGTTGGCGAGCGAGCCCTGCACGGCCGTGTAGGCCTGCAGGTTGCCGCGGATACCCTGCGCGACCGAGAAGGTCGACGCGTCGTCCGACGCGTCCGCCACTCGATAGCCGGTCTGGACCTGCTTCGATGCGACGTTCAAGGCGGTTTGGGTGATACGCAGCGACGACAATGCGAGCATTGCGCCCACATTGGTATTGACGGAATTAGCGCTCATTTTCTGGTCCCTTTCTGGTCAGTTTGGTTTCGACTTCTGTCGAACCTGGAGTCCATGTTGTTGAAAATTTGGGTATTCGCCAAACCTTCAGCGGGTCACGCCGGACCCATGGACTACCGAGCAATTACACACTACAGGAAAATGTGCGGCATACGCAAGTAGCTGATATAAAAGGATTTATTTTTAGTTTTAAACTATTTATAAATATTATTTAATTAAATTTTAAATATAAGACCCAAGCAGAGGCCCCAAAAGGTTAATCCAGTTCGTTTAATGCTTAGCGGGCGAGCCCGAGCAATGCGCTTGGCTGGCTGTTCGCGATCGACAGGCTTGAAAAGGCCAGCCGCTGACCGACGCTACGTGCAGATGACTGGGCTGCAGCGGCGCCGATATCGGCGTCGACCAGCGCGCCCAGCCCGGTCTGGATCGCATCGACGGTGGAATTGATCTGCGATGACTGCTGGGTGAGGGTGCGCGTCTCGGCCGCATTCTGGCCCGATGCCTGGCCAAGCGTGGTCTGGAAGGTCTGCAGCGCGCCGAGCGTGGCGACGGCACCGGCGGAGCTTCCGGTATTGATGGCGCCCTGGAAGGCCGTCAGGCCGGTTCCGACCTGGCTCTGGCTCGAGACGGTGAGCGTGCTGCCGTTTGTATCGGCAAGGAAGCTCGTCGACGCGGCCCCGGCCTGGAGCAGGTTGGTCCCGTTGAAATTGGCCTGCTGGACGGTGTTCTGCAACTGGCTGCTCAGCGACTGGACGTCGGCCGAATAGATCGCGCGCTGCTGTGCCGAGATCGACCCGTCGGCGAGGCTGGTCAATTTCTGCTGGAGCTGGTTCGTGAGGTCGCTGGCCTGGCTGATCGCGGCTTGCGTGACGGCACCAAGGCCGACACCGTTCGCAAGCGATCCCTGGACCGCACTGAATGCCTGGATGTCGCCGCGCAGGCCCTGGGCGACGGCAAACACCGATGCGTCGTCTGCCGCATCCGCAACCCGGAACGCGGTCTGCAATTGCTTTTGCGCGACCTGCAGTCCGGCCTGCTGGACGCGCGCCGAAGACAGCGCGCGTTGCGAAGCGGGATTGGTATTGATGGAATTTCCGATCGAATTGGCCATGCGCGGATAATAGCCGAATTGCACGAATTTGGGGAGTCCCATACCCGTGTACTACATAGCGAAACGGGGGCGGCCTTTCGGCCGCCCCCGTCCGTGTCGAAGTGCCTTGCCGCGTGTTTAGCGGAAGAGGCCCAGCAGGACCGAAGGCTGCTGGTTGGCGATGGACAGCGACTGGATGCCGAGCTGCTGGCGGACCTGCAGCGCCTGCACCGAGGCCGAGGCCTTGCCGATGTCGGCATCGACGATCGCGCCGAGGCCCGTCGTCGTGGCGTCCACGATCGCGTTCACGAAGTTCGACTGCAGCGTCAATGTGCGCGTTTCAGCCGCGTTCGAACCCAGCGAGGTGGCGACCGCCTGCGAGAAGGTGTTGAGCGAGGTGAGGGCCAGCGTGGCCGCCGACGACGACGTGACCGAAGAGGCCGCGAAGGTCGTGAAGGCCGCGTTGACCGAGGACTGCGACGTCATCGTCAGCGTGACGGCGTTGGTGTCGGCGAGGAACGTCTTGGCGGCCGAGAGGGACGACAGGAGGTTCGTGCCGTTGTAGTTCGCCTGGCTGATGAAGTTCTGGATCTGCGACGTCATCGAGTTGAAGTCGGCCGTGTAGATCGTGCGCTGGTTCGACGAGATCGACCCGTCGGCGAGCTGCGTGATCTTGGCCTGCAGGTTGCCGATGAGGTCGGAGATGTTCGTCAGAGCCGCCTGGGTGACGGAGCCGAGGCCCACGCCGTTGGCGAGCGAGCCCTGCACGGCCTGATAGGCCTGGAGGTTGCCGCGGATGCCTTGGGCGACCGAGAAGGTCGACGCATCGTCTGCCGCGTCGGAGACGCGATAGCCGGTCTGGACCTGCTTGGAGGCGACGCTGAGGGCGGACTGGGTGGTGCGCAGCGAGGCCAAGGCCACCATTGCGCCGACATTGGTATTGATAGAGTTCGACATTGGGTTGGTTTCCTTCTGGAAGCGGTTACGGCCAGCTTCTGCCGACCGGTCGTTGGACCATCCAATGGAACACGCGCTCGAGAAGAGCGTCACGGGAAAATTTGTTACTGACTAAATGGTGAGCGGTACCGCGTTGCGCGCTGCGATTGCAGGGGCAAAACGGGAATTCTTCAATTCATTGATGTGGATCGGTATGCCGATTGTTGGCTAATTATTAGTTAATCGACGCGGGGGGAAGCGATGCTCCTCCGCTTCGATTGCAGGTCTCGTGGCTCGATCTGGCGGATTTTGCTCAAACGAAAACGGGGGCGGCCTTTCGGCCGCCCCCGTCCGTATCGAAGTGCCTTGCCGCGTGCTTAGCGGAAGAGGCCCAGCAGGGTCGAAGGCTGCTGGTTGGCGATGGACAGCGACTGGATGCCGAGCTGCTGGCGAACCTGCAGCGCCTGCACCGAGGCCGAAGCCTTGCCGATGTCGGCGTCGACGATCGCGCCGAGGCCCGCCGTCGTGGCGTCCACGATCGAATTGATGAAGCTCGACTGGAGCTGCATCGAACGCGATTCCGCTGCAGTGCTACCAAGCGAGGTGGAGACCGCCTGCTGGAACGTGGTGAGCGAAGTCAGAGCCAACGTGGCCGCCGACGACGACGTGACCGAGGAGCTCGCGAAGGTCGTGAAGGCCGCGTTGACCGAGGACTGCGAGGACAGCGTCAGGGCAGTGCCGTTGACATCCGACAGGAACGTCTTGGCGGCCGAACCCGACGAGAGCAGGTTCGTGCCGTTGTACTTCGCCTGGCTGATGAAGTTCTGGACCTGCGTCGTCATCGCGTTGAAGTCATTCTGATAGATCGTGCGCTGGCTGGCCGAAATGCCGCCGTCCGCCAACTGGACGATCTTCGCCTGAATATCATTGGTCAGGTTGGAGATGCTGGTCAAAGCCGACGCGGTGACGGAGCCGAGGCCCACGCCGTTGGCAAGCGAGCCCTGCACGGCCCCGAAGGCCTGGAGGTTGCCGCGGATGCCCTGGGCGACCGAGAAGGTCGACGCATCGTCGGCCGCGTCGGCGACGCGATAACCGGTCTGGACCTGCTTGGAAGCGGCACTGAGGGCTGTCTGCGTCGAACGGAGAGACGCGAGGGCCACCATCGCGCCGACGTTGGTGTTGATCGAATTTGACATGGGATCTGTTCCTTTTCCTTCTGGATGAATGAAGCCGGCTTCTGCCAGCTGCCTTTCGACGCGATCAGACAATCACGCATCGCCAGCGCGGTCTGCAGAAAAATTTTGCTTTATCAATACGTTAGTATGATTTTCGCCAAATCTAATAACGGGAAAAATCTGACAAGCTCATGAAAATAAATCGGCAATCAAAAATAGAAATTTAAAAAATACACATTTTAAAGAAAATGGAATGGCAGCCATTCGAGATTTGCAATTCCATGGCCTCAAGCCGATATCTTCCTGCCGGATTGACGCCGGGCGGCAAGCCGAGTACGAGAAGCGCCCCAAATGCCGCAGAAATGTCGGCCGTGCGGGCGTGGTGAAATTGGTAGACACGCGAGATTTAGGTTCTCGTGACGTAAGTCGTGGGGGTTCAAGTCCCTCCGCCCGCACCAGTTTCCACCAGCCTTGGACGCGCCGCCGATTCCTGCCGGTCCCTGAAATTCCCGCGAGTGGGATGCCATGCAAGTCACCGAAACACTGAACGAAGGTCTGAAGCGCGGCTACAAGGTCGTGGTCTCGGCCACCGACATTGCCGCCAAGATCGAAATCGAGCTCGACGACCTTTCCAAGAAGGTCAACCTGCCGGGCTTCCGCCCGGGCAAGGCCCCCAAGGGCGTGCTCAAGCAGCGCTACGGCCAGTCGGTCATGGGCGAAGTCCTGCAGCGGGCCGTCCAGGACTCCTCGAACCAGGCGATCCTCGAACGCGGCCTCAAGCCGGCCCTGCAGCCGAAGATCGAGGTCGTCAATTTCGCCGAGGGCAAGGATCTCGAGTACAAGCTCGACGTCGAAGTCCTGCCGGAGATCGCGCCGGTCGACTTCAAGTCGATCGAACTCGAGCGACTGAAGGCCGAGCCGGGCGAGGCGGAGATCGCCAAGGCCCTCGACAGCCTCGCGCGCTCGCAGAAGCAGACCAAGAAGGTCGAGGAAAAGCGCCCCGCCAAGTCCGGCGACACGCTCGTCATCGACTTCGAGGGCTTCCTCGACGGCGTGCCGTTCAGCGGCGGCAAGGGCAGCGACCACGCGCTCGAGCTGGGTTCGAACCAGTTCGTGAAGGGCTTCGAGGACCAGCTGATCGGCAAGAACGTCGGCGACAAGTGCGACGTCAACATCGTCTTCCCCGAGCAGTATGTGAACGACGCGCTTGCCGGCAAGCCGGCGACTTTCAAGGTCGAGGTGAAGGAACTGCGCGAAGCGATCCCGATGGCGCAGGACGACGCGTTCGCCAAGGGTCTCGGCTTCGACGATCTCGAGACGCTCAAGAAGGCCGTCAAGGACCAGCTGTCGCGCGAGCTCGTGCGCCACGCGCGCGCCAAGCTGAAGCGCCAGCTTCTCGACAAGCTCGCCGAAGCGCACAGCTTCCCCGTGCCGCCCGGCATGGTCGAGGCCGAGTTCACCCAGATCTGGAGCCAGGTCGAGGAAGAGCGCAAGCGCGGCTACGAGGATCCCGAGCACAAGGGCAAGACCGACGAGGCGATCAAGGCCGAGTACCAGACGATCTCGGAGCGCCGCGTGCGCCTGGGGCTGCTGCTTGCCGAGATCGGCCGCGTCAACAACGTCCAGGTCGCGCAGGAAGAGGTCAACCGGGCGCTCGCCGACCAGGCGCGCCGCTATCCGGGGCAGGAGCGCGAGGTCATCGAGCTCTATCGCAAGAACCCGGACGCGCTCGCCCAGCTTCGCGCGCCCATTTTCGAGGACAAGGTGATCGACTTCATCGTCGAGCTCGCCAAGGTCACCGAAAAGGAAGTCTCGGCCGAAGAACTGACGAAGGACGCCGAAGCGGCCTGACGCTCCGGTTCGTAACGAATGACGGCGGCGCGGGCCCATGTCCGCGCCGCCGTTTTTCTTTTGGCCGGATCACTTGATCGACCGCGCGCGACCGGCCTACATATAGGTCGGACCGCACGAACCAATCCCCGGGAGCTTCCTCCATGTCGATCGACGTCCAGATGAACACCCTCGTGCCGATGGTCGTCGAACAGACGGCGCGCGGCGAACGTGCTTTCGACATCTACTCGCGCCTCCTCAAGGAGCGCATCATCTTCCTCGTCGGCCCCGTCAACGATGCGGTCTCGAGCCTCATCTGTGCCCAGCTCCTGTTCCTCGAGAGCGAGAACCCCAAGAAGGACATCTCGCTCTACGTGAACTCGCCGGGCGGCGTCGTCACGTCGGGTCTCGCGATCTACGACACGATGCAGTACATCCGCCCGGACGTGGCGACGGTGTGCATCGGCCAGGCCGCTTCGATGGGCTCGCTGCTGCTGAGCGCCGGTGCCAAGGGCAAGCGCTTCTCGTTGCCCAACTCGCGCATCATGGTCCACCAGCCGTCGGGCGGCGCGCAGGGCCAGGCGACGGACATCGAGATCCAGGCGCGCGAGATCCTCAACCTGCGCAAGCGCCTGAACGAGATCTATGTCCGCCACACGGGCCAACCGGTCGAGGCGATCGAATCGGCTCTCGAGCGCGACAAGTTCATGAGCCCCGACGAAGCCAAGTCGTTCGGGCTCATCGACGAAGTCGTCATCGAGCGCCCGCCGCGCCCCGACGAAGCCAAGGCGGCCTGATTTCCCTAAAATTCGCGCGGTCTTTGGCGGCTGGCACGCGGCTTGTATCGCCAGTTGCGGGGTCCTATCGTTGGCCCATCTCGGTGCGCGTTCGTTCCCCGTGGGTTCCCGTTCGGTTTATGTGGACGGTCAGGCGGGTGCGGTTGCCGCAACGGCGGGTGAGGGCTAACATCCATTCAGGTCCGGAGTCCCAATTCAGGGGCCGTCCGGACGGAGCGGTGACGGAATGAACAAGTCCTCGGGCGATTCGAAGAACACCCTCTACTGCTCTTTCTGCGGCAAGAGCCAGCACGAGGTCCGCAAGCTCATCGCGGGCCCGACCGTATTCATCTGCGATGAATGCGTCGAACTGTGCATGGACATCATCCGCGAGGAACACAAGACCACGCTGGTGAAGTCGCGTGACGGGGTGCCGACGCCCAAGGATATCTGCACCGTCCTCGACGACTACGTGATCGGCCAGGACCACGCCAAGCGCGTCCTGTCGGTCGCCGTGCACAATCACTACAAGCGCCTGTCGCATGGCCAGAAGGGCAACGAGGTCGAGATCGCCAAGTCGAACATCCTGCTCGTCGGCCCGACGGGCTGCGGCAAGACGCTGCTGGCGCAGACCCTGGCCCGGATCATCGACGTTCCCTTCACGATGGCCGACGCCACGACGCTGACGGAAGCCGGCTATGTCGGCGAAGACGTCGAGAACATCATCCTGCGTCTGCTGCAGGCGGCCGACTACAACGTCGAGCGTGCGCAGCGCGGCATCGTCTATATCGACGAGGTCGACAAGATCAGCCGCAAATCCGAGAACCCGTCGATCACGCGCGACGTGTCGGGCGAGGGCGTCCAGCAGGCGCTGCTGAAGATCATGGAAGGCACCGTCGCCTCGGTTCCCCCGCAGGGCGGGCGCAAGCACCCCCAGCAGGAGTTCCTGCAGGTCGACACGACGAACATCCTGTTCATCTGCGGCGGCGCGTTCGCCGGTCTCGACAAGATCATCGCGGCCCGTTCGCGCGGCACGTCGATCGGGTTCGGCGCCGACGTGCGCGGCCCCGACGAACGCACGACGGGCCAGATCCTCAAGGACGTCGAGCCGGAGGATCTGCTCAAGTTCGGCCTGATCCCGGAATTCATCGGTCGCCTGCCGGTGGTCGCTACGCTCACCGATCTTTCGGAAGACGCGCTGGTCGACATCCTGCAGAAGCCGAAGAACGCGCTGGTCAAGCAGTACCAGCGCCTGTTCGACATGGAAGGGATCAAGCTCGCCTTCTCCGACGATGCGCTCAAGGCGGTTGCCCGCAAGGCGATCGCCCGAAAGACGGGTGCGCGCGGCCTGCGCTCGATCATGGAAGTGATCCTGCTCGACACGATGTTCGAGCTGCCGGGCATGGCGGGCGTCGAGGAAGTCGTCATCAACAGCGAGGTCGTCGAAGGCCGCGCCAAGCCCTTGCACGTGCACGGCGAGCGTCCGCCGGCACAGGTCGGAACCTCGGCATGAGGCGGACACGCCCTTGATCGGGCGTGTCGCCCAGCCCAATTTGTAGCCATGAGGCCCGCCTCTTCGGGGCCTGAATCTGGACGGACGTCCGGAAGTCGCTCCCGGCAGGGGGGATGACCGGACGGGCCGGCGACGAGGAAAGACAGTCGAAATGGAAAAGACACGCGGCACGCTCTATCCGGTGCTTCCCCTGCGGGACATCGTCGTTTTCCCGCACATGATCGTGCCGCTCTTCGTCGGGCGCGAGAAATCGGTGCGGGCGCTCGAAGACGTGATGAAGGACGACAAGCAGATCCTGCTCGTCGCCCAGAAGAATGCCGCGCAGGACGATCCGCAGCCTGCCGACATCTACACGGTCGGCACGATCGGCACGGTTCTCCAACTGCTGAAGCTGCCCGACGGCACCGTGAAGGTGCTGGTCGAGGGCGGTGCCCGCGCACGCGTCACCGGCTGGTCGGAGAATACCAATTTCTTCCAGGCTTATGCCGAGCCGGTTCCCGACAAGGCCGGCGCTGCCTCGGAGATGGAAGCGCTGGTGCGCACCGTCGTCGGCCAGTTCGAGCAGTACATCAAGCTCAACCGCAAGATCCCGCCCGAGGTCCTCGTCTCGGTCAACCAGATCGACGATCCGGGCAAGCTTGCCGATACCGTCGCCTCGCACCTGGCGCTGAAGATCCCCGAGAAGCAGGAACTGCTGGAACTGGAGACGGTCGCCCAGCGCCTGGAGAAGATCTACGCCTCGATGGAAGGCGAGATCGGCGTCCTTCAGGTCGAGAAGCGCATCCGCAACCGCGTGAAGCGCCAGATGGAGAAGACCCAGCGCGAGTACTATCTGAACGAACAGCTCAAGGCGATCCAGAAGGAACTCGGCGAGACCGACGAGGGCAAGGACGAGGCTTCCGAGATCGAGGAGCGGATCAAGAAGGTCAAGCTCTCGAAGGAAGCGCGCGACAAGGTCTACGCGGAACTGAAGAAGCTCAAGTCGATGAGCCCGATGTCGGCCGAAGCGACGGTCGTGCGCAACTACATGGACTGGATCCTGTCGATCCCCTGGAAGAAGCGTACGAAGGTCAAGCGCGACGTCAAGAACGCCGGCAAGGTCCTCGACGCCGATCATTACGGCCTCGAGAAGGTCAAGGAGCGCATCCTCGAGTATCTCGCGGTGCAGGAACGCACGATCAAGCTGCGCGGCCCGATCCTGTGCCTCGTCGGCCCGCCAGGCGTGGGCAAGACGTCGCTGGGCAAGTCGATCGCCAAGGCGACGGGGCGCAACTTCGTGCGCATGTCGCTGGGCGGCGTGCGCGACGAGGCCGAGATCCGCGGCCACCGGCGCACCTATATCGGCTCGATGCCCGGCAAGGTCATCCAGGGCATGAAGAAGGCGAAGTCGTCGAACCCGCTCTTCCTGCTCGACGAGATCGACAAGCTCGGCTCCGACTGGCGCGGCGATCCGACGTCGGCCCTGCTCGAGGTCCTCGACCCCGAACAGAACGCGACGTTCGCCGACCACTATCTCGAGGTCGACTACGACCTGTCGGACGTCATGTTCGTGACGACGGCGAACACCCTGCGCATGCCGCAGCCGCTGCTCGACCGCATGGAGATCATCCGCATCTCGGGTTACACCGAGGAGGAGAAGATCGAGATCGCGCGCGGCCATCTCATCCGCAAGCAGGAAGAGATGCATGGCCTGAAGAAGGGCGAGTGGGCGATCAACGACGAGGGCTTGCGCGACCTGATCCGCTACTACACGCGCGAAGCCGGCGTGCGCAGTCTCGAGCGCGAGATCGCAGGCCTGGCCCGCAAGGCGGTCAAGGCGATCCTGGTCGAGAATGTGAAGAAGATCGTCGTCACGCCGAAGAATCTCGAGAAATACGCCGGCGTGAAGAAGTTCCGCTGGGGCGAAGTCGAGCACGACGACATGGTCGGTCTGGTCAACGGCCTGGCATGGACTGAAGTCGGCGGCGAAGTGCTGACGATCGAAGCCGTGCTTTCGGCCGGCAAGGGCAAGATGACGATCACCGGCAAGCTCGGCGACGTCATGCAGGAATCGGTGCAGGCCGCGCACGCCTATGTGCGCAGCCGGGCCGCACTCCTCGGCATCAAGCCGCCGCTGTTCGACAAGCGTGACATCCACGTGCACGTGCCGGAAGGAGCGACACCCAAGGACGGCCCGTCGGCGGGCGTGGGCATGATCACGGCGATCGTCTCGGTGCTGACCGGCATCCCGGTCCGGCGCGACGTCGCGATGACCGGCGAAATCACTCTGCGCGGCCGCGTGCTGCCGATCGGCGGCCTGAAGGAGAAGCTGCTTGCTGCCCTGCATGCGGGCATCAAGACGGTCCTGATCCCGAAGGAGAACGAGAAGGATCTCGCCGAGATTCCGGAGAACGCGAAGAAGGCGCTCGAGATCGTGCCGGTCGGCACCGTCGACGAAGTGCTGGCGCGCGCGCTCACCCGGATACCGGTCGCGATCGAATGGATCGAGCCCGAGATCGAGAACGTGCCGCCGAAGAAGGCGGGCGACGACGCGGCGGGTCTCGTCACGCATTGATCCGGCGATCGGATCGCACGATGTGCCGCCGGAGGGCAAATACACCCTCCGGCGGCGACCGTACCGCCGAATTGTCAAGCCGCATTTCCTGTGGGTTTCCTGCGTCCCGTGATTGACGCGGGCAACCGGCCTGCCTAGAACGGGAGCGAAATCGCATGCGGCGGATATCGCCGTTTCGCGATCCTCGAATTCAAGGCCGGGAGCCACGCAGGCCCGTGAACAAGAACGATCTGGTTGCGGCGGTCGCCGCGAAAACGGACCTGTCGAAGGACCAAGCGGCTTCGGCGCTCGATGCGGCACTCGAGACGATCGCGCGCCAGCTGCGCAAGGGTGACGACGTCAAGCTGTTCGGCTTCGGTACGTTCTATGTCGCCATGCGCAAGGCGAGCGACGGTCGCAATCCGCGCACCGGCGAGACGATCCGCCTGAAAGCCAGCCGCTGCCCCAAATTCAAGGCCGGCAAGTTCCTGCGCGACGGCGTGAAATAGCGGGCGGTTAGCTCAGCGGCAGAGCGTCTCGTTTACACCGAGAATGTCGGGGGTTCGATCCCCTCACCGCCCACCAACGATACCTGCGGGAGCGGCGCATGAAGGTCGACGGCAAGCACTATCGGACGATCTGGCCTGTCGCCGGCGCCGCCGCGGTCGAAGTGATCGACCAGACGAAACTTCCGCACCGCTTCGAGATCCATCGCATCGAGACCCTCGATGCCGCGGCACGTGCGATCAAGACGATGATCGTGCGCGGCGCGCCCCTGATCGGGGCGACCGCGGCCTACGGCATGGCGATCGGGATCGCGGCCAACGCATCCGACAAGGCGCTCGCGCATGCGTACGACACGCTGGTCGTCACCCGGCCGACGGCGATCAACCTGCGCTGGGCGCTCGACCGCGTGTGCGCGCAGTTGGTGCCGCTCGCCCCGTCGGCGCGCTTCGACGCGGCCTGGGCGCTGGCGGCGGAAATCTGCGACGAGGATGTCGAAATCTGCGCGGCGATCGGGCGCAACGGACTGACACTCATCCGGCAGGCCTACGAGAAGCGGGGCGGGAAGGGGCCGGTCAACGTGCTCACGCACTGCAATGCAGGCTGGCTCGCGACGGTCGACTGGGGTACGGCGATCGCGCCCATCTACATGGCGCATGACGCGGGCATCCCCGTCCATGTCTGGGTGGACGAGACGCGCCCGCGCAACCAGGGTGCCTCGCTGACGGCGTGGGAACTCGGGCGCCACGGCGTGCCGCACCATATCGTCGTCGACAATGCCGGCGGTCATCTGATGCAGCACGGCCTCGTCGACCTGTGTATCGTCGGCACCGACCGGGTCACGGCGCAGGGCGACGTCTGCAACAAGATCGGCACGTATCTCAAGGCGCTGGCCGCGCGCGACAACGGCGTGCCGTTCTATGTGGCTCTGCCGAGCCCGACGATCGACTGGACGGTCGTCGACGGCGTGCGCGAGATACCCATCGAGGATCGCGGCGGGGCGGAAGTCACGAAAATGAGCGGCCGCCTGCCGGACGGCAGCGTCGTCGAAGTCGATATCGCGGCACCCGGCAGTCCGGCGCGCAACGATGCCTTCGACGTGACGCCGGCCCGACTGGTGAGCGCCCTGATTACCGAGCGGGGGGTGTGCGCCGCCTCGCCGGACGGCCTCCGGAGCCTGTTTCCGGAGCCCAGAGGCGCCGCAGCCCAGTAGTTCCGGCCATCCGGGGCGGAGCGCTTGACGGGGGGAGCCCGGACCGGTACATACGCCGGGCTTTTCGGGCGGAGTCCTTTGCGGGCGTAGCTCAGTTGGTTAGAGCGCCGGCCTGTCACGCCGGAGGCCGCGGGTTCAAGTCCCGTCGCTCGCGCCACTCCCCCGGATCCGAATATTCGACGCTATCCAAGCGCCCGCCATCCTCCCGGATGGCGGGCGTTATTGCTTTGCGAAAGATTCGCAGATCGGGTGGGCGAAACCGCAAGCCGGAATGCGGCGGCACGGTGCCGTCCCGGCGGCTAAATTGTTGGCAAAGCAGGGCGGTTTGGCCTATACGGAAGGTCTGACTCGGGTTTGCGGCGGGGGCATGGGGGATTCGATGGACGCGCACGCGGAACTGCTTCGCGAGTATCTGCCGATCCTGTTGTTTCTGGGCCTGGCAATCGCCCTTTCGGTTGCAATGGTCGTCGCCTCGCTGGTCATCGCCCGCCAGCGCCCCGATGCCGAAAAACTCTCCGCCTACGAGTGTGGCTTCGAAGCCTTCGACGATGCGCGCCGCAAGTTCGACGTACGCTTCTACCTCGTCGCCATCCTCTTCATCATTTTCGACCTCGAGGTCGCTTTCCTGTTCCCGTGGGCGGTTTCGCTCGGCGAGATCGGGATGTTCGGCTTCTGGTCGATGGTTGTCTTCCTGGCCGTACTGACGGTCGGGTTCGTCTACGAGTGGAAGAAAGGTGCTCTCGAATGGGAGTGATCGAAGCCCACGGCCGGGGTGGCGCGTTGCCGCCGGGTCCGGCGCAGGATGCGCTGCTGAAGGCCGTTACCGACGAGATGCAGGACAAGGGTTTCGTCGTCGCGCAGATCGACAAGCTCGTCGGATGGGCGCGCACCGGCTCGCTGTGGCCGATGACGTTCGGTCTCGCCTGCTGCGCCGTCGAGATGATGCACACGGCCGCCAGCCGCTACGACCTCGACCGGTTCGGCATGGTCTTCCGCCCGAGCCCGCGCCAGTCCGACGTGATGATCGTCGCCGGCACGCTGACCAACAAGATGGCGCCCGCCCTGCGCAAGGTCTACGACCAGATGGCCGAGCCGCGCTGGGTGCTGTCGATGGGCAGCTGCGCCAACGGCGGCGGCTACTATCACTACTCCTATTCCGTGGTGCGCGGCTGCGACCGGATCGTTCCGGTCGACGTCTACGTGCCGGGCTGCCCGCCGACGGCCGAAGCGCTGCTGTACGGCATCATGCAGTTGCAGAAGAAGATCAAACGCACGACGAGCATCCTTCGTTAGGGGTCTGGGGAACAGAATGGCCGCGTATGTGGACGAGGGGCTTGCCCCGCTCGCCGACAAGATAAAGGCCGATCTCGGCGACGACGTGCTGTCGGCCGCGATCGCGAAGGGCGAGTTGTGCATCGAGGTGCGCCGCGAGGCGATCGTGCGCGTGCTCTCCCATCTGCGCGACGACGATTCCTGCCGTTTCGGCGCACTGATGGATCTGTGCGGCGTCGACTGGCCGCAGCGCGAGCAGCGCTTCGACGTCGTCTACAACCTGCTTTCGATGCGCCACAACCGCCGCATCCGCGTCAAGGTCGCGACCGACGAGAGCACGCCCGTGCCGTCGGCCGTTCCGGTCTTCCCGTCCGCCGGCTGGTTCGAACGCGAGACGTGGGATCTCTACGGCGTGTTCTTCGCGGGCCACCCCGACCTGCGCCGCATCCTCACGGATTACGGTTTCGAAGGGCATCCGCTGCGCAAGGACTTCCCGCTCACCGGCTATGTCGAGGTGCGCTACGATTCCGAGCAGAAGCGCGTCGTCTACGAACCCGTGAAGCTTACGCAGGATTTCCGTTCGTTCGACTTCCTGTCACCGTGGGAGGGGCTGGGCCTCACCCAGCTCGGCCTGCCGGGCGACGAGAAGGCGCAGGCACCGGCAGCATCGCCGCCGCCGCCCGCCGCACCGACCGCCACCCCGCCGAAGGCTTGACGCGCATGGCCGATCCGATCGCCGCCGCTCCCGTATCCGACCTCGCCGACGGCCAGGTCAAGATCAAGAACTATTCGCTGAATTTCGGCCCGCAGCATCCGGCCGCGCACGGCGTGCTGCGCCTCGTGCTCGAGCTCGACGGCGAGGTGATCGAGCGCGCAGACCCGCATATCGGGCTGCTGCATCGCGGCACCGAGAAGCTGATCGAGTACAAGACCTACCTGCAGGCCGTGCCCTATTTCGACCGGCTCGACTACGTGTCGCCGATGAACCAGGAGCACGCCTACGCGCTGGCGGTCGAGAAGCTGCTGGGGATCGAGGCGCCGCCGCGCGCGCAGTACATCCGCGTGCTCTATGCCGAAATCGGCCGCATCCTCAACCACATCCTCAACGTCACGACGTTCGCGCTCGACGTCGGCGCGATGACTCCGCTGCTGTGGGGCTTCGAAGAGCGCGAGACGCTGATGGAATTCTACGAGCGCGTCTGCGGCGCGCGCCTGCATGCGGCCTATTTCCGGCCGGGCGGCGTCAGCCAGGACCTGCCGGCTGGCCTTGCCGACGACATGCTCAAGTTCATCGAGCATTTCCCCAAGATCATCGACGACATCGAAGGCCTGCTGACCGAGAACCGCATCTTCAAGCAACGCACGGTCGATATTGGAATCGTGTCGAAGGCCGACGCGCTGGCGTGGGGCTTCTCCGGCCCGATGGTTCGCGGCTCGGGCATTCCGTGGGACCTGCGCAAGTCGCAGCCCTACGACGCCTACGAAGCGATGGATTTCGACATTCCCGTCGGCAAGAACGGCGACTGCTACGACCGCTATCTCGTGCGCATGGACGAGATGCGCCAGTCGCTGCGCATCATGAAGCAGGCCATCGAAAAGATGCCGGGCGGCCCGGTGAAGACCGACGACCGCAAGGTCGCGCCGCCCGCGCGCGCCGACATGAAGCGCTCGATGGAAGCGCTGATCCACCATTTCAAGCTCTATACCGAAGGCTACCGGGTGCCGGCGGGCGAGACCTACACGGCTGTCGAGGCCCCCAAGGGCGAGTTCGGCGTGTTCCTCGTGTCGGACGGCACGAACAAACCCTATCGCTGCAAGATCCGCGCGCCGGGTTTCGCGTTCCTGCAGGCGATGGACTTCCTGGCAAAGGGCCACATGCTGGCCGACGTCGTCGCGATCATCGGGTCGCTCGACATCGTTTTCGGAGAGGTCGACCGATGAGCGGGGCACACGGCCACGTCGAGCAGCCGGCAGGCTTTTCATTCACGCCGGACAACCTCGCCTGGGCGCAGAAGGTGATCGCGAAGTATCCGGCGGGCCGTCAGGCGAGCGCGGTGCTGCCGCTGCTCGACCGCGCCCAGCGCCAGCATGACAACTGGCTGCCGCGCGCGGCGATGGATTACGTCGCGGGCCTGCTCGACATGGCGCCGATCCGCGTCTACGAGGTCGCGACGTTCTATTCGATGTTCAACCTCGCTCCCGTCGGCAAGTGGTTCCTGCAGGTCTGCACGACCACGCCGTGCTGGCTGCGCGGTTCGGACGAGGTGATGGCGGTGTGCGAGCGCAAGCTGGGCTTCAAGGGCACGGCGGACGCGAGCTTCCACCACTCGGCCGACGGCAAGTTCACGGTGCGCGAAGTCGAATGCGTCGGCGCGTGCGTCAACGCGCCGGTCATCCAGGTGAACGACGATTTCTACGAGGATCTCGACGGCCCCCTCACAGAGAAGCTGATCGACGCGCTGGCGATGGGTGCGCCGCCGCCGAAGGGTTCGATGAAGGGCCGGCAGGGCGCCATGGCCGAAGGTGGGCGCACGAGCCTCGCCGGCATGGCGAAGGCGGGCGGAGACGAGTGATGCTTGAGGACAAGGACCGCATCTTCACGAATCTTTATGCCGATGGCGACTGGGGCCTTGCGGGCGCCCGCGCGCGCGGCGACTGGGACGGCACCAAGGAACTGATCCTGAAGGGCCGCGAGTGGATCGTGAAGGAAATGCAGGATTCCGGCCTGCGCGGTCGCGGCGGTGCCGGCTTCCCGACCGGCATGAAATGGTCCTTCATGCCCAAGACGACGCCGGACGGAAAGTCGCTCGACGGCCGTCCGCACTATCTCGTCGTCAACGCCGACGAATCCGAGCCCGGCACCTGCAAGGACCGCGAGATCCTGCGCCACGATCCGCACAAGCTGGTCGAAGGCTGCCTCATCGCCGGCGTCGCGATGGGCGCGCATGCCGGCTACATCTACGTGCGCGGCGAGTTCTACAACGAAGCCTCGCATCTCGAACTCGCCGTCCAGCAGGCCTACGAAGCCGGCCTCATCGGCAAGAACGCCTGCGGTTCGGGCTGGGATTTCGACCTTTACGTCCATCGCGGTGCGGGCGCCTATATCTGCGGCGAAGAGACGGCGCTGATCGAGAGCCTCGAAGGCAAGAAGGGCCAGCCGCGCCTGAAGCCGCCGTTCCCGGCCGGCATGGGCCTCTATGGCTGCCCGACGACCGTGAACAATGTCGAGACAATCGCGGTAGCGCCGACGATCCTGCGTCGCGGTGCGGCGTGGTTCACCTCGTTCGGCCGCCCGAAGAACGCGGGCACGAAGCTTTTCTGCATCTCCGGTCACGTCAACAAGCCGTGTACCGTCGAAGAGGCGATGAGCATCCCGCTCAAGGAGCTGATCGAGAAGCACTGCGGCGGCGTTCGCGGCGGCTGGGACAACCTGCTGGCCGTCATTCCCGGCGGCGCTTCGGTTCCGGTCCTGCCCAAGTCGATCTGCGACACGGTGCTGATGGATTTCGACGCGCTGCGCGAGCAGCGTTCGGGCCTGGGCACGGCCGCCGTCATCGTCATGGACAAGTCGACCGATATCGTGAAGGCGATTGCGCGCCTGTCGCGCTTCTACATGCACGAGAGCTGCGGCCAGTGCACGCCGTGCCGCGAAGGCACCGGCTGGCTGTGGCGCGTCATGCAGCGCATGGTCAAGGGCCAGGCCGAGCTTCCCGAGATCGACATGCTCGAGGAAGTCACCCGCCAGATCGAAGGCCACACGATCTGCGCGCTGGGCGATGCCGCGGCGTGGCCGGTGCAGGGCCTTATCCGGCACTTCCGTCCAGAGATGGAAATGCGCATCCGCAACTACAAGGCCGCGCTCAAGGTCGCGGCGGCGGCGGAGTGAGCGCGATGGACATCCACAGGACCAAGACGGTGCTCGACGTGCGCGGCTCGGACATCTCCGGCTCGAAGTTCGACGACGTCAACATCTCGGGCACGAGCCTGCACAACGTGAACATGTCCGGCTGGGACGTGGACGATGCGAACATCTCGGGGCTGCGCGTGAACAACGCGAACCTCTCGGGCCTGCGCATCTCCAAGGCGAACCTCGCGGGCGCCGCCATCTCGGCGAGCCGTATCGAAGGAATGACGATCGACGGCGTGCCGGTGGAAGCGATGCTGGCCGCATATCGTGCGACGAAAGAGCAGGGCTGAGCGATGCCGAAGGTAACGATCGACGGCGAAACCATCGAGGTCCCGGCCGGGATCACCGTGCTGCAGGCCTGCGAGCTTGCCGGCAAGGAAGTGCCGCGCTTCTGCTATCACGAGCGCCTGTCGGTCGCCGGCAACTGCCGCATGTGCCTCGTCGAGATGGAGAAAAGCCCGAAGCCCGTCGCGTCGTGCGCGATGCCGGTGGGCGAAGGGCAGGTCATCAAGACCAATACGCCGATGGTCAAGAAGGCCCGCAACGGCGTGATGGAATTCCTGCTGATCAACCACCCGCTCGACTGCCCGATCTGCGACCAGGGCGGCGAGTGCGACCTGCAGGACCAGTCGATGGCCTACGGGATCGGCCAGAGCCGCTTCAAGGAAAACAAGCGCGCGGTGCCGGACAAGGATATCGGCCCGCTCGTCAAGACGACGATGACGCGCTGCATCCACTGCACGCGCTGCGTGCGCTTCTCGACGGAAGTCGCCGGCGCCGAGGAACTCGGCGCGGTCTTCCGCGGCGAGCACATGGAAATCGACACCTACATCCAGAAGGCGCTGACCAGCGAGCTGTCGGGCAACATCGTCGATCTCTGCCCGGTCGGCGCGCTCACCTCGAAGCCCTACGCCTTCAGCGCCCGCCCCTGGGAACTGCGCAAGACCGAGTCCGTCGACGTGTTCGACGCGCTGGGTGCGAGCATCCGCGTCGACGCACGCGGCGGCGAAGTGCTCCGCGTGCTGCCGCGCCTCAACGAGGAAACGAACGAGGAGTGGATCGCCGACAAGTCGCGCCACGCCGTGGACGGCCTGAAGCGCCAGCGCCTCGACCGCCCCTATGTCCGCAAGGACGGCAAGCTGCAGCCGGCGAGCTGGGGCGAGGCGTTCGCCGCGGTGGCCGCGAAGCTGAAGGCGACAAACCCGGCACGCATGGCCGCGATCGCCGGCGACATGGCCGACGCCGAGGCGATGACGGCCCTCAAGGACCTGATGGCCGCGTTCGGCTCGCCGAACCTCGACTGCCGCCAGGACGGCGCGAAGCTCGATGCGGGTGCCCGCGCCGGCTGGCTGTTCAACTCGACCGTTGCCGGCATCGACGAAGCCGATGCGATCCTGCTCGTGGGCACCAACCCGCGCTGGGAAAGTCCGGTGCTCAATGCGCGCATCCGCCGCCGCTATCGTGCGGGCGGGGTGAAGATCGCGTCGATCGGCCCGCAGATCGACCTCACGTACAAGTACGAATATCTGGGTGCGGGCCCGACGGCGCTTGCCGATCTCGCGGCCGGTAAAATCGGGTTTTCCGAGACGCTGAAGGGCGCCAAGAAGCCGATGCTGATCGTGGGGCAGGGCGCGCTCGCCCGCGCCGACGGTTCGGCCGTGCTGGCGCTGGCGCGCGACATCGCGGACCGCTTCGGCCTGATCAAGGAGGGCTGGAACGGCTTCAACGTGCTGCACACGGCGGCCGCGCGCGTCGGCGGGCTCGAACTCGGCTTCGTGCCGGGCGCGCAGGGCCGCGACACGCTCGGCATCGTCGAAGGTGCTGCGAAAGGCGAGATCGACTTCGTCTATCTGCTGGGCGCGGACGAGATCGACACAAACCGTCTCGGCAAGGCCTTCGTCGTCTATCAGGGCCATCACGGCGACCGGGGCGCGCATCGTGCCGACGTGGTCCTGCCGGGTGCGGCCTATACCGAGAAGAGTGCCACCTACGTGAACACCGAAGGCCGCGTCCAGCAGACGCGTCTGGCCGTGTTCCCGCCGGGCGAGGCCAAGGAAGACTGGAAGATCCTGCGCGCGCTTTCCGAAGCGGCCGGCCGCAAGCTTCCCTACGACACGGTCGCACAGGTGCGCGCGCGCATGGCGGCGATCTCGCCAGTATTCGCCAAGCTCGACGAGGCGCAGCCGGGGACTTGGGCTGCGTTCGGCAAGGCGGGCGCCGTCGACGGCACGCCCTTCACCACGCCGATCTCGAACTTCTACATGACCGATCCGATCAGCCGCGCCTCGGCGACGATGGCGGCCTGCACCGAGACCTACGCCAAGGGTCATGGTGCGCGGACCGGAACGCACGGTTGAGGACGCCATGAGCAACATCCTTCTCACCGGCGCCATCGAGATCGGGAAGATCCTTCTCGTCGTCGTCCCGCTGCTGATCTGCGTGGCGATGCTGACCTATTTCGAGCGCAAGGTGATCGGCGCCATCCAGCTGCGCAAGGGCCCAAACGTCGTGGGTCCGTTCGGCCTGCTGCAGCCCTTCGCCGACGCGCTGAAGCTGCTGACCAAGGAAACCATCGTGCCGACCGGCGCCAACCGGATCGTGTTCATGATGGCGCCGATGCTCACGCTGCTGCTCAGCCTCGTCGCGTGGGCGGTCATCCCGTTTGGCTACGGGCTGGTGCTGGCCGACATCAATGTCGGCATTCTCTATCTCTTCGCGATCTCGTCGCTGGGCGTCTACGGCATCATCATGGCCGGCTGGGCGTCCAACTCGAAATACGCGTTCCTCGGCGCGATGCGCTCGGCCGCCCAGATGGTGTCGTACGAAGTCTCGATCGGCTTCGTCATCATCACCGTGCTGCTGTGCGTGGGTTCGCTGAACCTCTCCGACATCGTGATGGCGCAGAAGACCGTGTGGTTCTTCATCCCTCTCTTCCCGATGTTCGTCATCTTCTTCGTCTCGGCGCTCGCCGAGACGAACCGTTCGCCCTTCGATCTTCCCGAGGGCGAGTCCGAGATCGTCGCGGGCTATTTCGTCGAATACTCGTCGATGAGTTTCGCGATGTTCTTCCTGGGCGAATACGCCGCGATGATCCTGATGAGCGGGATGACGACGATCCTGTTCCTCGGTGGCTGGCTGCCGCCATTCGACATCGCGCCGCTCAACTGGATCCCGGGGCTCGTGTGGTTCGCGCTCAAGACGGCTGCGTGCCTCTTCGTCTTCCTTTGGGTCCGCGCGACGATGCCGCGCTACCGCTACGACCAGCTCATGCGTCTGGGTTGGAAGGTCTTCTTGCCGTTCTCGCTTGTCTGGGTCGTGCTGACCGCCGGTGTGCTGATGGCCACCGGCTGGATCGCGCGCTGAGACGGGCGGGAGGAAAGGAACGAAACATGGCTTCCACTTTCGACCGCGGCGCCAAGGCGATGCTCCTGTCCGAACTGGTTTCGGGCATGGCGCTGACGCTGAAGTACTTCTTCAAGCCCAAGGTCACGCTGAACTACCCCTACGAGAAGGGGCCGATCAGCCCGCGCTTCCGCGGCGAGCATGCGCTGCGTCGCTACGCCAGCGGCGAAGAGCGCTGCATCGCGTGCAAGCTGTGCGAGGCCGTGTGCCCCGCGCAGGCGATCACGATCGAGGCCGAACCGCGTGACGACGGCAGCCGCCGCACGACGCGCTACGACATCGACATGACCAAGTGCATCTATTGCGGCTTCTGCCAGGAAGCCTGCCCTGTGGACGCGATCGTCGAGGGACCGAACTTCGAGTTCTCGACCGAGACGCGCGAAGAGCTGATGTACAACAAGGCCAAGCTGCTTTCGAACGGCGATCGCTGGGAGGCGGAGATCGCCACCAGCCTCGCCGCCGACGCGCCGTATCGCTGAACCGGGACCGGGGACCAAATGCTCGAAGCGATCGTCTTCTACCTGTTCTCCGCCGTGATGGTGGCCTCCGCTGTGATGGTCATCTTTGCGCGCAATCCCGTTCACTCGGTGCTGTTCCTCATCCTGTGCTTCTTCAACGCGGCCGGCCTGTTCGTGCTGATGGGGGCCGAGTTCCTGGCGATGATCCTCGTCGTCGTCTATGTCGGCGCGGTCGCGGTGCTGTTCCTGTTCGTCGTCATGATGCTCGATGTCGACTTCGTGGCGCTGCGCGAAGGCTATGCGAAGTACCTGCCGGTGGGTGCTGCCGTCGGCGTCATTCTGGCGGCCGAGCTCGTGTTCGTGCTCGCCCCCTGGGCCTTCTCGGCTTCGGTGCCGGAAGCCATCGCGCTGCCGATCCCGGATCCCGGCCAGATCCACAACACGCGGGCGCTCGGCCTCGTGCTCTACGATGACTACGCCTATGTCTTCCAGGCGTCGGGCCTCATCCTTCTCGTCGCGATGGTCGGCGCCATCGTGCTGACGCTGCGCGACCGCGAGGGCGTCAAGCGCCAGTCGATCGCGCGCCAGGTCTCGCGCACGCGCCAAGAAGGTGTCGAGACCGTCGCCGTCAAGTCGCGCGAGGGAGTGGACGTCTGATGGAAATCACGCTGGGCCATTACCTCACCGTCGCCGCGATCCTGTTCACGCTCGGGATCTTCGGCATCTTCCTGAACCGCAAGAACGTCATCGTGATCCTGATGTCGGTCGAGCTGATGCTGCTTGCCGTCAACATCAACCTCGTCGCCTTCTCCACGCATCTGGGCGATCTGGTCGGGCAGGTCTTCGCGCTGTTCATCCTGACCGTCGCGGCCGCCGAGGCGGCGATCGGTCTGGCGATCCTCGTCGTGTATTTCCGCAACCGCGGCACGATCGAGGTCGACGACATCAACATGATGAAGGGCTGAGGGGAACCGCAGAGATGTATTCGGCCGCAATCCTCCTGCCGCTTCTGGGCTTCGTGCTGGGCAGCCTCGTGCTGATGTCCCCGTTGCCGGCCGCTTCGAAGGACCGCCTCGCACAGGTCCTCACCACGGGCAGCGTCCTGCTCGCGGCGCTGCTGTCGCTGTTCATCTTCGTGCAGGTGGGCCTCAACGGGCAGACGCGCACGGTCGAGCTGTTCACGTGGATCAGCTCGGGCTCGTTCGTCGCCAACTGGGCGTTCAAGTTCGACGCGCTGTCGGCCAACATGGTGTGCGTCGTCACGATCGTGTCGTCGATGGTGCATCTCTATTCGATCGGCTACATGTCCGAAGACAAGTGCATCCCGCGCTTCATGTCGTACCTGTCGCTGTTCACCTTCTTCATGCTCGCCCTCGTGACGGCCGACAATTTCGTGCAGATGTTCTTCGGCTGGGAGGGTGTGGGCCTCGCCTCGTACCTGCTGATCGGATTCTGGTACGAGAAGGACAGCGCCAACGAGGCCTCGATCAAGGCGTTCCTCGTCAACCGCGTGGGCGATTTCGGCTTCGCACTGGGCATCTTCGGCGTGTTCATGGTGTTCGGCACGGTGCAGTTCGACCAGGTCTTCGCGGCCGTTCCTGCGGCAGCCGACTGGACGATGCATTTCCTGTCGTGGGAATTCCACGCGATGACCACGCTCTGCCTGCTGCTGTTCGTGGGCGCGTGCGGCAAGTCGGCGCAGCTGTTCCTCCACACCTGGCTGCCCGACGCGATGGAAGGCCCCACGCCGGTCTCGGCCCTCATCCACGCCGCGACGATGGTCACCGCCGGCGTCTTCATGGTCTGCCGCCTGTCGCCGATGTTCGAGTACGCGCCGACGGCCCTTGCGGTCGTGACACTCGTGGGTGCCTCGACTGCGCTGTTCGCGGCCTCGGTCGGCCTCGTCCAGAACGACATCAAGCGCGTCATCGCCTATTCGACCTGCTCGCAGCTCGGCTACATGTTCTTCGCGGCGGGCGTCTCGGCCTATTCGGCTGCGATGTTCCATCTCACGACGCACGCCTTCTTCAAGGCGCTGCTGTTCCTGGGTGCGGGCTCGGTCATCCATGCGCTCCACCACGAGCAGGACATGCGCAAGATGGGCGGCAACGTCCACACCAAGATCCGCCTTACCTACGCGATGATGTGGATCGGGTCGCTGGCGCTCGCGGGCATGGGCATTCCGGGCATCGGCGGGTTCGCGGGCTTCTACTCCAAGGACATCATCATGGAGAGCGCCTGGGCCGCGGACAGCTTCGTGGGCCGCTACGCCTTCTGGCTCGGCCTCGCGGCCGCGACGATGACGGCCTTCTATTCCTGGCGCCTCATCTTCATGAGCTTCCATGTCGCGCCGAAGACCGACCATCACGCGGTCGACCACGCGCACGAATCCCCCCTGGTGATGATGATTCCGCTCTATGTGCTGGCCTTCGGCGCGATCTTCTCGGGCTTCGGTCTCAACCATCTGTTCGTGGGCGAGGGGCGCGAGCATTTCTGGGGCGAGTCGATCAAGGTGCTGCACGACACGATCGAACACGCGCACCACGCGCCCGGCTGGATCCCGCCGCTGCTGATCGCTGTCGGCCTCGCGGGCATCGGTGTGGCCTACGGCCTCTATATCCGCAACCCGGGCAAGCCCGCGAAGATCGCGGCGGCGAACCAAGGCCTGTACCAGTTCCTGCTGAACAAATGGTACTTCGACGAGCTCTACGACAAGCTGTTCGTCCGCCCGTCCTTCTCGATCGGCCGCTTCCTGTGGAAGAAGGGCGACGGTCTCGTCATCGACAAAGGCGGCCCCGACGCGCTCGCGGCCGGCACACTGCGCCTGGCGCAGCGCGCGAGCCTCCTGCAGACGGGCTATCTCTACCACTACGCCTTCGCGATGCTGATCGGCATCGTGATCCTCGCCACCTGGTACGTACTGCGTGCGGGTCATTGAGAGTGTCATGAAAGACTGGCCGATCCTTTCACTCGTCACGTTCCTGCCGCTGGTGGGAGCCGTCTTCATCCTGTGCGTCAACGGCACGGCCGAAGTGGTCGCGCGCAACGCACGCTGGGCGGCGCTGTGGACCTCGCTCGCGACGTTCCTCATCTCGCTGGTGCTGTGGTTCGACTTCGACCGTTCGAGCACGGCCTTCCAGTTCGTCGAGCGCAGCGTGTGGATCCCGGGCTACTCGATCGGCTACCACATGGGCGTGGACGGCATTTCCGCGCCGTTCATCCTTCTCTCCACGTTCCTCACGCCGCTGTGCATCCTCGCCAGCTGGCACGTCACCGACCGCGTGCGCGAATACATGATCGCGTTCCTCGTGCTCGAGACCTTCATGGTCGGCACGTTCGCGGCACTCGACCTGCTGCTCTTCTACGTGTTCTTCGAAGCCGTGCTGATCCCGATGTTCCTCATCATCGGCATCTGGGGCGGCAAGCGGCGCGTCTATGCGGCCTTCAAGTTCTTCCTCTACACGCTCGCCGGCTCGGTGCTGATGCTGATCGCGATGCTCGCGATCTACTGGCACACCGAGACGACCAACATCGTCGAGCTGCTCGAGTACGGGTTCCCGCGCGACGTGCAGATGTGGCTGTGGCTTGCCTTCTTCGCGTCCTTCGCGGTCAAGGTGCCGATGTGGCCGGTCCACACGTGGCTGCCCGACGCCCACGTCGAGGCGCCGACGGCCGGCTCGGTCATCCTCGCCGGCGTGCTGCTGAAGATGGGCGGATACGGGCTCATCCGCTTCTCGGTACCGATGTTCCCGGAAGCGAGCGAATACTTCACGCCGCTCGTCTTCTGGATGTCGATCGTCGCGGTCATCTACACTTCGCTCGTGGCGCTGGTGCAGGAAGACATGAAGAAGCTGATCGCTTATTCCTCGGTCGCGCACATGGGTTTCGTGACGATGGGCATCTTCGCGGGCACCCGACAGGGCGTGGAAGGCGCGATGTTCCAGATGATCTCGCACGGCGTCGTCTCGGGCGCGCTGTTCCTGTGCGTGGGCGTCGTCTACGACCGCCTGCACACCCGCGAGATCGCGCGCTACGGCGGCCTCGTCCACCGGATGCCGGCCTACGCCGTCGTGTTCATGGTGTTCACCATGGCCTCGGTCGGCCTGCCGGGCACGTCGGGGTTCGTTGGCGAATTCCTCGTGCTGGTCGGCACGTTCCAGACGTCGAGCTGGGTGGCGGCGCTCGCCTCCACCGGCGTCATCCTGGGTGCGGCCTACATGCTGTTCCTCTATCGCCGCGTGATCTTCGGCAAGCTGACGAAGGAAGATCTCAAGACGATGCTCGACCTCGACTGGCGCGAGAAGGTGGTGTTCGCGCCGCTGGTCATCGCCACGATCTGGCTCGGCGTGCAGCCCAAGCCCGTGCTCGACATGATCGGGCCGACGGTGCAGGGCATCGTCGAGCGCTATGAGGCCGAGCGCGCGGTCCATCACAACCATGCCCGCACGACCGGCCTGCCCGCAACGGCCGCCCAGGTGCCGGAGACCCGTCGATGAGCGACTTCCTTCCGGGCCTCGCCCGTCCCGAAATCTTCCTCGCCATCGCGGGCCTCGTCCTGCTGATGGTCGGCGTGTTCGGCGGCGTCAAGTCGACGCGCACGGTCTCGTGGCTCACCATCGCGGCCCTGATCGTCGCCACGGCCCTGATCGGCTCGCCCGACGGCGCGCGCGCGGTGGGTTTCTCGGGCCTGTTCGTGTCCGACGCCTATTCGAGTTTCGCCAAGGCGCTGGTCTTCCTCGCCACGGCGGCGTCGCTGCTGATCAGCCTCGAATTCAACGAGCGCGAAGGCTTCGCTCGCTTCGAATATCCGGTGCTGATGCTGTTCTCGGCCCTCGGCATGGCGATGATGGTGTCGGCCAACGATCTCATCTCGCTCTATATGGGCCTCGAGCTGCAGAGCCTGTCGCTCTACGTGCTTGCCGCGATCCGTCGGGATTCGGTGCGTGCCACGGAAGCCGGCCTCAAGTATTTCGTGCTCGGCGCGCTGTCCTCGGGCCTGCTGCTCTACGGCGCCTCGCTGATCTACGGTTTCTCGGGCACCACGAATTTCGACACGCTCGCTGCCACGATGATCGACCAGGCGGGTGCGGTGCCCATCGGCGTCATCTTCGGCATCGTGTTCGTGTCTGCCGCGCTCGCCTTCAAGATCTCGGCCGCCCCGTTCCACATGTGGACGCCGGACGTCTACGAAGGCGCGCCCACGCCCGTCACCGCCTTCTTCGCGGCCGCCCCCAAGGTCGCGGCCATCGCGCTCTTCGCGCGCGTGCTGGTCGGACCGTTCGGTCCGCTCGTCCACGACTGGCAGCAGATCGTCGTCTTCATCGCCATCGCCTCGATGGCGATCGGTGCCTTCGCGGCCATCGCGCAGACCAACATCAAGCGGCTGATGGCGTACAGCTCGATCGGCCATGTCGGCTACGCGCTCGTCGGCCTCGCCGCAGGCGACGAGGCGGGCGTGCTGGGCGTGCTCGTCTACATGGCGATCTATCTCGCCATGAACCTCACGGCCTTCGCCGCGATCCTGTGCATGAAGCGCGACGGCAAGATGGTGGAGACGATCGCCGACCTCGCCGGCCTCGCGCGTACGCAGCCGCTCGTGGCGGCCGCACTCGCCATCGCGATGTTCTCGATGGCGGGCATCCCGCCGCTCGCCGGCTTCTTCGGCAAGCTGTACGTCTTCCTCGCCGCTGTGTCGGCAGGCCTGTACGCACTGGCCGTCATCGGCGTGCTCGCCTCGGTCGTGAGCGCGTTCTATTACCTGCGCATCGTCAAGGTCATGTATTTCGACGCTGCCGCCGGTGCGGGCTTCGACAAGCGCCTGGAAGCCGGCCCCGCCGCAGTCCTGGGTGCGGGCGCGGTCTTCACGCTGCTGTTCTTCGCATGGCCGGCGCCGCTGGTCGGTGCGGCCGGAATCGCGGCCGCCGCCCTGTTCGGCGGATGAGCACCGTGGCGGAAGTGCTGCGCCTTCCGCCCGCCTATCGCCTGATCGCGCGCGATACGGTCGGCTCGACGAACGACGAGGCCCGCGAGCTCGCCCGCCAGGGCGCCGAGGACGGCACGCTGGTCTGGGCGCGCGAGCAGACCGCCGGGCGCGGCCGGCAGGGGCGCGAATGGGTGTCGCCGCCGGGCAATCTCTATCTGTCATTGGTGCTTCGTCCCGAATGCCCGCCGCGCGAGGCAGTGCAGCTCGCCTTCGTCGCGGCGCTGGGTGCGGCCGGCATGCTGGGGCTGCACGTGCCGCCGCTGATGCCGCTGCGCTTCAAATGGCCCAATGACATCCTGATCGGCACGCGCAAGATCGCGGGCATCCTCATCGAGGCCGAGGGACAGGGCGACCGGCTTGATTTCATGATCCTGGGGCTCGGCATCAATCTCGTGGCGCATCCGCCCGAGGCGCGCATCCCGGCGACCGACCTGAAGACCGAGACCGGCACGACGCTGGCACCGGAAGAGGCGCTGGACGGGTTCGCGCGCCATTTCATGACCTGGGCGAACCGCTGGCTCGAGGACGGCTTCGTGCCCGTTCGCGAGGCGTGGCTGGCCCATGCCGCGGGCAAGGGCGAGCGCATCGAGGTGCGCCTGCCCAACGAGACGCTGGCCGGCACCTTCGCCGATCTCGACGCGAGCGGCGCGCTGCTGCTGGACACCGCGAGCGGTCGCCGGACGATCACGGCCGGCGACGTCCACCTGGCGGGGATGTGAGCGCCATGCTGCTGGTCGTCAATTCCAACAACACCAACACCGTCTTCGGCGCGTTCGAAGGCCAGGACAAGCGCGCCTCGTGGCGCATCTCGACTGACCCCAAGCGCACGGCCGACGAATACGCGGTGTGGCTGACGCACCTGATGGCGCTGCAGGGCATGAACCTCGCGCAGATCGACGGCGTGATCATCTCGAACGTCGTGCCGCAGGCGATGTTCAACCTGCGCGACCTGTGCCGCCGCTACACGAAGGCCGATCCGGTCATCGTCGGCGAGAAGGGCGTGAAGTACGGGATCGAGATCAAGATCGACCGGCCGGAAGAGGCGGGGGCCGACCGCATCGCAAACGCGGTGGGTGCCCGCACCCGCTACAGGATGCCGGGCGTGGTCATCGATCTGGGCACCGCGACGACGTTCGACGTGCTGGACGCGCAGGGCAACTACACCGGCGGCACGATCAGCCCCGGCATAAATCTGGCGTTCGAGGCGCTCTACATGGGGGCCGCCAAGCTGCCGCGCATCGAGATCCGCCGTCCGGCCAAGGTCGTCGGCACCACCACCGTCGGCGCCATGCAGTCGGGCATCTTCTGGGGCTATGTCGGCCTGATCGAGGGCATCGGCAAGCGCATCGCCGACGAGCTCGGCGTGGCGCCCACCTTCATCGGCACGGGCGGTCTCATCTCGATCGTGGCGGAGCACATGCCGCTCATTCAGCATGTCGACCCCGACCTGACGCTCAAAGGTCTCGTGGATATCCACGCGCTAAATCGTTGAGTGGCGGGGCGATGAAGCGCGACGACGGGCTCTATTTCCTGCCGCTCGGCGGTTCGGGCGAGATCGGCATGAATCTCAACCTCTACCGCTATCGCGGCAAGTGGCTGATGGTCGATCTGGGCGTCACGTTCGGCGACGGCACGGCAAGCGGCGTCGACGTCATCACGCCCGATCCCACCTTCATCGCCGAGAACCGCGCCGACCTGATCGGCCTCGTCCTGACGCATGCGCACGAGGACCATCTGGGCGCCGTGCAGTATCTGTGGCCGATGCTGCGCTGCCCGATCTACGCCACACCCTTCACGGCGACATTCCTGAAGCTGAAGCTGCAGGAGACGGATTTCGGCAAGTCGGTGCCGATCCACACGATCGAGCAGGGCTCGACGTTGAAGCTCGGCGATTTCGAGATCGAGCTGATCCACATCACGCATTCGATCCTGGAGCCCAACGCGCTGGCGATCCGCACGCCGGCGGGCACCGTGCTGCATACCGGCGACTGGAAGCTCGACGACGCGCCCGTCGTCGGACCGCTGACCGACGAAGCTTCGTTCCGCCGCGTGGGCGATCGAGGCGTGCTGGCGCTGGTCGGGGATTCGACCAACGCCATCAAGGACGGCACATCGGGCTCGGAAGGCTCGGTTGCCGTCGAGATCGAGAAGCTGATCGCACAGGCCCCGCAGCGCGTGGCGGTGGCGTGCTTCGCATCGAACGTCGCGCGCGTCGAGACGATCGCGCGCGCGGCGAAGAAGGCCGGGCGCGAATGCGCGCTGGTCGGCCGCTCGCTGTGGCGCATCTACGAGGCGGCGCGCGAGAACGGCTACATGCGCGACCTGCCGCCGTTCCTGACCGAGAGCGACGCCGGCTACGTGCCGCGCGACCGCATCGTGATGCTGTGCACGGGCTCGCAGGGCGAGCCGCGCGCGGCGTTGAGCCGCATCGCCGAAGACCAGCACCCGCATGTGGTGCTGGAAGAGGGCGACTGGGCGCTGTTCTCCTCGCGCACCATTCCGGGCAACGAGAAGCCCGTCGGGCGCATGCAGAACCAGCTGATGCGCCTCGGCGTCAAGGTCATCACCGACCGCGACGCGCATATCCATGTTTCGGGCCATCCGTGCCGCGACGAGCTGGCGGCGATGTACCAGTGGATCCGGCCGCGCGTGTCGATCCCCGTGCATGGCGAGCAGCTGCACATGGAAGCGCACGCGGCGCTCGCGCGCGACTGCCAGGTGCCCTTCCAGCTGGTACCCGCCAACGGCGACCTGATCCGGCTCGACGGGCCGGACGGCCCCTACGTGGTCGAGCAGGTGCAGGCCGGGCGCTGGGCGGTGGATGGCGACCGCATGCTGCCGATGGACGGCGCGGTCGTGAAGGGGCGCGCCAAGCTGCTGTGGAACGGCGCGGTGGTCGCCACCGTCGTCGTCGATCGCAAGGGGCGGCTGCTGTCCGACCCGCGCATTTCCGCGCCCGGCCTGATCGATCCCGAGGATCCGAACGACGAGCTTTCCGAGGATCTGGTCGAGACCGTGCGCGGGGCCGTGTCGCGCTGCCCCGACAAGGCGAACGACGACACGATCGCCGAAGCCGCGCGCCGGGCCGTGCGCAAGCTGGTCTCGCAGCGCCGCGGCAAGAAGCCGGTTGCGGAAATCCACGTCGTGCGGATCTGACGCCGGAAAGTTTGCTTGACGGCCGTTGACCGTCAACAGGCAAGCCATTGATTTAGCTTGAAGTTGACGTTGACAAGAAAACCCGTCAAGAAAGCTTTTCTGTTCATAAATCATCCATGGATTGTATAGGAACTTCAGCTAAAATAAATCAAATATTCCTATCGCCGGACCGGCAGGGCGGTGCTATCCCTGCATCCATGATCGGACGCCTCAACCATGTCGCCATCGTCGTGCCGGATCTCGCGGCGGCCTCGAAGACCTATGCCGGCACGCTCGGCGCCACGGTCTCTAGGCCCGTCGACGTGCCGGCGCACGGCGTGACCACCGTGTTCGTCGAACTGCCGAACACGAAGATCGAGCTGCTGCACCCGCTGGGCGCCAATTCGCCGATCGCGAAGTTCCTCGCCGATCACCCGTCGGGCGGCATGCACCATGTCTGCTACGAAGTCGACGACATCCTCGCCGCGCGCGACAGGCTGAAGGCCGAGGGGGCGCGCGTGCTGGGCGACGGCAACCCGAAGATCGGGGCGCACGGCAAGCCGGTGCTGTTCCTGCATCCCAAGGATTTCTGCGGCACGCTCGTCGAACTGGAACAGGTATGACCGTCTTCACGCTCGCCGCGACCTACGTGATCGTCTGGTGGCTGGTGCTGTTCATGGCGCTGCCCATCGGCATCAAGCCCAACGCCGGCCCCGACGTGAAAGGCCAGATGCCGGGCGCGCCGGAGAAGCCGATGATGCTGAAGAAGATCATCTGGACCTCGATCGTCGCCGCGGTGCTGACGGCCGGCATCGGCTTCGCCAGCGAGTACGAGCTGCCGTTCTTCGGCTTCGGCCCGCCGATCCCGACCGGCCCCTGAGGACACCATGAGCGGCTATTGCGCCTATGCGCGCACCAACCCGGTGCATGCGCCCTATCACGATACCGAACACGGCTTCCCGACCGACGACACGCGCGTGCTGTTCGAGCGGCTGATCCTGGAGATCAACCAGGCCGGCCTTTCCTGGGACCTGATGCTGCGCAAGCGCGCGGGCTTCCGCAAAGCCTATGCGGGCTTCGATCCGAAGAAGGTCGCGCGCTTCGGCGCGAAGGACGTGGCGCGCCTGCTGGCGGATGCGGGCATCGTTCGAAACCGGCTGAAGGTCGCCGCCGCCATCCACAACGCGCAGGTGATCCTCGATCTCGAGCGCGCGCACGGCTCGTTCGCGGCGTGGATCGCGTCGAACCACCCGCTGACGAAGGCGGAATGGGTGAAGCTCTTCAAGAAGACGTTCAAGTTCACCGGCGGCGAGATCGTCGGCGAGTTCCTGATGAGCATCGGGTATCTACCCGGTACACACGCTGCCGAGTGTGCGATCGGCAAGCGCATCGCGCGCGCGAAGCCGCCGTGGAGCGTCGCCCAAAAAACGGGCTTCCGTTACTGAATCTGCCTCGTGCCGGGGAGCGATGCGGGGCCCAGACAAACCAAAACCCGGAGATCCTTTTCGGATCGTCCGGGCTTGGCGGCGGTCTGTCTCCCCAAACTTGGGCCGTGATGCCTCAAGCAAATCTTGGTGTGCTCGAACCGTCGCCCCGTTTGGGGTCATTGGTTGGTCCGGGAGTATATCGAGCGAAAGAGGGGAGTCGAGTGCTTTCTGCAAGATAAGACGTGTACGAACGAAACGAAATTACTAATGGGTCGAAATGCGGGCCGTCCCTTTGCCGTTCGACCCGGAAAAAGCCAGAATGCCGTGACAGTTTGACGGTCGGAGGATTTCGAAATGCCTCGTTTTTATGCGCCGCTCATCGTCATTTTTGCGATCTGTAACCTGCCCGCCGGGGCGCAGGCCCCGGCCAAGCCGGCGGCAAAGGCCGAGACCAAGGTCCAGGTGACCGAATCGGACTGCCGCCGCCTCTTTACCGAGCACCGGGCGTCCGCGGACGTCGCCTACAAGCCGGGCGTGGACGTGCGGGGCAAGCCGGTCGCGGGGGCCGACCTCAACCCCGCGCCGCAGATCAAGGTTCCCGACACGATTGCCTTCGACATCGCGGTCGACCTCACCAAATACGGGGTTCCGGCCACTTCCCAGCTGTTCCAGCCCAACGTGAAGCTGGGCGAGGTGCGCATGGATCTCGCTTCGGGCAAGGTCCTCTACAACGGGGAGCCGCTGGGAAACCCCGAAATCGAGGCGCTGCGCGAGGCGTGCCGCCGGCAAGGCTTGGCACCGCGCTAGGCTTACCGTAGCTTGCCCGCCGTCAAGCCCTTCTCCAGATTCCGAGGTCCGTCGTTCCATGCGCCTTACGCGCTTCTTCCTGCCCACGATCAAGGAAAATCCCACCGAGGCGCAGATCGTCTCGCATCGCCTGATGCTGCGCGCCGGCATGATCCGCCAGGAGGCCGCCGGCATCTATTCGTGGCTGCCGCTCGGCCTGCGCGTGCTGCGCAGGATCGAGCAGATCGTGCGCGAAGAGCAGAACCGCGCGGGTGCGATCGAGGTTCTGATGCCCACGATCCAGCCGGCCGATCTGTGGCGGCAGAGCGGGCGCTACGACGACTACGGCAAGGAGATGCTGCGCATCACCGACCGGCACGAGCGCGAGATGCTCTACGGGCCGACGAACGAGGAGATGATCACCGAAATCTTCCGCACGTCGGTGAAGAGCTACAAGGACCTGCCGCTGAACCTCTACCATATCCAGTGGAAGTTCCGCGACGAGGTGCGCCCCCGCTTCGGCGTGATGCGCGGGCGCGAATTCCTGATGAAGGACGCCTATTCGTTCGACACCGACGCCAAGGGCGCGCGCGCTTCCTATAACCGGATGTTCGTCGCCTACCTGCGCACCTACGCGCGCATGGGCCTCAAGGCGATCCCGATGCGCGCCGATACCGGCCCCATCGGCGGCGATCTCAGCCACGAGTTCATCATCCTCGCCGACACGGGCGAGTCCGAGGTCTATTGCGACGAGGCCTGGATGGAAGCCGACGTCCTGAAGAAGGATGTCGATTTCTCGGCCGACCTGCAGCCGCTCGTCGACGAATGGCTGTCGAAATACGCCGCGACCAGCGAGATGCACGATCCGGCCAAGTGCACGGTGCCACCCGAGCGCCTGCGCAAGGCGCGCGGCATCGAGGTCGGCCACATCTTCAATTTCGGCACGAAATATTCCAAGCCCATGAACGCGAACGTCGCAGGCCCCAACGGCGAGACGATCACGGTCGAGATGGGTTCGTACGGCATCGGCGTGTCGCGCCTGGCGGGCGCCATCATCGAGGCGAGCCACGACGAGGCCGGCATCGTGTGGCCGGACTCGGTGGCGCCCTTCGACGTGGCGCTGGTGAACCTGCGCGTGGGCGACGCCAAGTGCGACGCCGCGTGCGAGGAGCTCTATGCGAAGCTCGCCAAGGCAGGCAAGGACACGCTCTATGCCGACACCGCCGACAGCGCGGGCGCCAAGTTCGCCACGATGGACCTGATCGGGGTGCCCTGGCAGCTCGTCGTCGGCCCGCGCGGCATTGCCAACGGCAAGGTCGAGCTCAAGCGCCGCCGCACGGGCGAGCGCGTGGAGATGTCGATCGACGAGGCGATGGCCCGTCTTACCGCGTCGGCCGGCTGAAGGCGGGGACGGCGATGGCCTGGTTCGACGCTTTCGAGCGCATGGTGGCGTTCCGCTACCTGCGTTCGCGCCGGCAGGAAGGGTTCATCTCCGTCATCGCGTGGTTCTCGCTGGGCGGGATCGCGCTGGGCGTGGCCACGCTCATCATCGTCATGGCGGTGATGAACGGGTTCCGCGCCGAGCTGCTCGGCCGCATCCTCGGCCTTAACGGGCATCTCACGGTCTACGGGCAGAGCGTGCCGATCGCCGACTGGGCGGGGACGGCGGAGCGCATCCGGGCACTGCCCGAGGTCACCGACGCCTCGCCGCTGATCGAGGGGCAGGTGATGGCCTCGGCCAACAACGTGTCGGGCGGCGCGCTCGTGCGCGCGATCCGGCCGGAGGATCTGGCACGGCGCGCGCTTATCGTCTCCAACATCAAGCGCGGGTCGCTCGCCGACTTCGCGGGCGACGATGCCGCGATGATCGGCGCGCGCATGGCGACGCGCATGGGACTCAATATCGGCGACCGGATCACGCTGATCTCGCCGCAGGGCAACGTCACGGCGTTCGGCACGATGCCGCGCGTGCGCGCCTTCCGCGTGGCGGCGATCTTCGAAGTGGGGATGTTCGAGTACGACAACGCCTTCGTCTTCCTGCCGATGGAAGCCGGGCGGCTGTTCTTCCGCACGGGCGAGGATGTCACGGGCATCGAGGTGTTCGTGAAGGACCCGCAGAAGCTGTGGATCGCGCGCCGCTCGATCGTCGAGGCGGCCGGGCAGCAGGTCCGCACCTACGACTGGCAGCAGGCGAATTCGAGCTTCTTCAACGCCGTGCAGGTCGAGCGCAATGTCATGTTCCTGATCCTGACGCTGATCATCCTCGTCGCGGCGTTCAACATCATCTCGTCGCTGATCATGCTGGTGAAGGACAAGACGCGCGACATCGCGATCCTGCGCACGATGGGCGCCTCGCGCGGGTCCATCCTGCGCATCTTCCTGATGGCGGGGGCGGCCGTGGGCGTGCTGGGCACGCTGGGCGGGCTGGCGCTGGGCGTCGTGTTCAACGCGAACATCGAATCGATCCGCCAGGCGCTGCAGGCGCTGACGGGCACGCAGCTCTTCTCGCCGGAAGTCTATTTCCTCGCCCAGCTTCCCTCGAAGTCCGATCCGCGTGAGGTCGTCGAGGTCGTGTTGATGGCGCTGGGCCTTTCGTTTCTCGCGACGATCTATCCCGCGTGGCGCGCGGCCCGCCTCGATCCGGTGGAGGCGCTGCGCTATGAGTGAGCCCGCGCTGGAGATCGTCGGACTGCATCGCCGTTTCCGCAGTGCCGCTGGCGAACTGCACGTGCTGCGCGGCGTCGATCTGCGCCTGATGCCGGGTGAGTGCGTGGCGCTTGTCGGCCCGTCGGGAGCGGGCAAATCCACGCTGCTGCATTGCGCGGGCCTGCTCGAGCGGCCCGACGAAGGGCAGGTGCGCGTTGGCGGTCAGGATTGCGGCACGATGTCGGAAGCCGAGCGCACGCAGCGCCGTCTCTCCTCGCTCGGCTTCGTCTACCAGTTCCATCACCTGCTGCCGGAATTCTCGGCGCTCGAGAACACGATGATGCCGCTGCTGATCGCCGGCAGGCCGCGCGCCGAAGCGGCCGCGCGTGCGGGCGAACTGCTGGCGCGCGTGGGTCTCGCCGCGCGCGCCGACCATCGGCCGGCGCGGCTTTCGGGCGGCGAGCAGCAGCGCGTGGCCATCGTGCGCGCGGTCGCCAACGCGCCGCACGTGCTGCTTGCCGACGAACCCACCGGAAATCTCGATCCGCGCACGGCCGACGGCGTGTTCGCCGAACTGATGGGCCTCGTGCGCAACACCGGACTTGCCGCACTGGTCGCGACGCACAACCCGGAAATCGCCGCGCGCATGGACCGCACGCTCGTCCTCAAGGACGGAATCTTGGCTCAGGCTTGACGTACGCGCGCCGTACCCCAACACTGTCGCAATCGACTGCGACTCGGGGACTCCGGCTTTGCAAAACGCAATTCGCACCGCTCTGATTTCGGCTGCCCTAGCCATGGCGCTGGGTGCATGCGGCATCGTGGGCGGCGGCCAGACGGCTTCGACCGGAAGCCAGCAGGGCAGCGGCTCGGGCGGCAACGCCACGCCGGGGCCCGGCTTCACCAAGTTCTCCGACATCCCGATGCCCGCGAACAACTCGATCGATCTCGACCGCTCGCTGATCTTGGGCGGCGACCAGCAATGGACCGGCCGCCTCGTCATCAATTCGGGAAGCTCGGTTGCCGACATGTACGAGTTCTACCGGCGCGAAATGCCGAATTTCGGCTGGCAGGAAGTGACGACTGTGCGCGCGGCCAACAGCGTGCTCGTCTTCCAGCAGGGCCCGCGCGTGGCCACGATCCAGATCGCGCCCAACCGCGGCATCATGGGCGGTGCCACCGTCGACATGACGATGGCGCCGCGCGGTGGCGGAGCCGCACCCCAGCGTTCCTCGTTCGAGGCGGAGCCGTCGACCCAACAGGCCAACCGCTCGGCGCCGCCGCTGCCGGCCGTCCGCCGTCCGGGCGTGGAAAGCAATCCGCTTCCCGTCACGCGCTAGGCGTTCTCCTTGGAGTTCTGCGCCGACAATGCCCTCGCCTATGCGGGCAGTCGTCACATGTTCGCGGCCGGGCAGCCGTTCCCGCTTGGCGCGGACTACCGGCTTGCACACCTGCCGCTCGTGGTGCCGGGCCATCCCCAGGCCATCGCGTCCGTTCCGGGCCGCGACTATCTGAACGGCCGCTACGCGGCCGCGCGCGACGCCTTGTGCGTTCAACTGCCGGCCGACGCGCTCGCCGCGTCGCCCGCGTTCCAGGCCGTCGAAGCGCAGATGCGCGCCGCCAGATTCGGCCGCAAGATCGCATGGGATTTGGGTGCGCGCAGGTCCGGCGTCCTGCACGCGACGATCGCAGGCCCCATCGATGCCGCCGCGGCAACGCTTGCGGCCGCATCGACCGCCGCGTTCGTGAAGCGGCAGGGACCGGTCGCGATGCGGATCGGCGGGCCGTTCGTCGGCAACCGCAATCACGGGCGCATCTACCTGCCGGTCTATCCGCAGATGGTCGCGGGCGACGATGCATTCGGCCTGCTGCAGGTTTCATGCGGCCGGCCGCGTTCGCGCTTCTATGCCGTGGGCATGTGGCATCTCGTCGACGGGCTCGACGTGTCCGAGGCGGCCGAACTCGGCCAGCTTGTGGATAAGTGGAGCAGCGAGGAAATACTGCGGGTTCCGGCGGCCCGTTTCGGCATCGTGACGGTCAATGACGACCTTGCACTTCACGGCGCAACTTGGCGCTGGATCGACTCGCACGATTGACCCTAGGCTCTGGCCGCCATGCCCCATGCCGGTTTCGTCCATCTGCGCGTCCACTCGGCCTATTCACTGTCCGAGGGCGCCATCAAGATCAAGAAGCTCGTCGAGCTTGCCAAGAAAGGCGGCATGCCGGCGGTGGCGATCACCGATACGGGCAATCTGTTCGGCGCGCTGGAATTCTCGTACACGGCGGCCGATGCGGGCATCCAGCCGATCATCGGCTGCAATCTCGGCATAAGGCGCGAGGCTGACGGCGGGGTGAACCGGCAGGGCCGCAATCCCGAGCCCGACCGCCTGTTGCTGATCGTCCAGAACGAGAAGGGGTGGGCCAATCTCTCGAAGCTGTCGAGCCGCGCCTATCTCGACACGCCCAGCGGCGAGACGCCGCAGATCGCCCTCGATCTGGTCGAGGCGCACGCCGAGGGCCTGATCTGCCTGCTCGGCGGCCCGGCCGGTCCCGTCGGCCGGTTGGTGCTCGAAGGGCAGGGGCCGGCGGCCGAAGCCGTGCTCGACCGGCTGGAGAAGGCGTTCGCGGGGCGCCTCTATGTCGAGATCCAGCGCACGGGTCTGCCCGAGCAGGCGAAGATCGAGGCGGCTCTCATCGATCTCGCCTATGCGCGCGACCTGCCGCTGGTCGCGACCAACGATGTCTTCTTCGCGGACGAGACGATGTCGGACGCGCACGATGCGCTGCTGTGCATTGCCACGGGCCGCTATGTCGCCGATGCCGAGCGGCGACGCTCCGCACCCGGCTGCCGCTTCCGTTCGGCCGAGGAAATGCGCGAGCTGTTCGCGGATCTTCCCGAGGCGATCGACAACACGCTCGTGGTGGCCAGGCGCTGCGCCTACTGGGTCGGCGGGCGCAAGCCGATCCTGCCGGCCTCGACGCGCGCCAGGGACAGCTCCGAGGCCGACACGCTGCGCGAACTCGCGCGCGCGGGTCTCGACCGGCGTCTCGCCGAGCTCGGCATTTCGGGCGACGCCGAGAAGCCCTATCGCGAGCGGCTTGAGTATGAAGCCGACGTCATCGTCAAGATGGGCTTTCCCGGCTACTTCCTGATCGTCGCCGATTTCATCCAGTGGTCGAAGGATCGCGGCATCCCGGTCGGGCCGGGCCGCGGCTCGGGTGCCGGTTCCGTCGTCGCGTGGGCGCTGACGATCACCGACCTCGATCCGCTGCGCTTCGGCCTGCTGTTCGAGCGCTTCCTCAACCCCGAGCGCGTGTCGATGCCCGACTTCGACATCGATTTCTGCCAGGACCGGCGCGACGAGGTGATCCGCTACGTGCAGGAAGCCTATGGCACCGACCGCGTGGCGCAGATCATCACGTTCGGGAAGCTGCAGGCGCGCGCCGTGCTGCGCGACGTGGGCCGCGTGCTCGGCATGCCGTACGGCCAGGTCGACCGGATCTGCAAGCTCGTGCCCAACAATCCGGCCGCGCCCGTCACGCTCCAGCAGGCCATCGACGGCGAGAAGGTACTGCAGGAAATGATCAAGACGGACGAGGCGGTGGCCCGTCTCGTCGAGATCGCGCTGCATCTGGAGGGCCTCTACCGCCACGCCTCGACGCACGCCGCGGGCGTGGTGATCGGCGACCGGCCGCTCGAGGAACTGGTCCCGCTCTATCGCGATCCGCGATCGAGCATGCCGGTCACGCAGTTCAACATGAAGGACGTCGAGAAGGCGGGGCTGGTCAAGTTCGACTTCCTCGGCCTCAAGACGCTGACGGTGCTGAGCCGTGCGGTCGACCTCATCGCGCGCAAGGGCGGCACGGTCGACATCGCGCATCTGCCGCTCGACGACCGCAAGACCTACGAGATGCTCTCGAAGGGCGACACCGGCGGCGTGTTCCAGCTGGAAAGCACGGGCATGCGAGATGCCGTGCGCCGTCTGCGCCCCGACCGCATCGAAGACATCATCGCGCTCGTGGCGCTCTACCGCCCGGGCCCGATGGAGAACATCCCCAAATACATCGCGGTGAAGCAGGGACTGGAGAAGCCCGACTACCTGCATCCCTCGCTCGAAGGCATCCTCAAGGAGACCTACGGCGTCATCATCTACCAGGAACAGGTGATGCAGATCGCGCAGGTGCTCTCCGGCTATTCGCTGGGCGCCGCCGACCTGCTGCGCCGCGCGATGGGCAAGAAGATCAAGGAGGAGATGGAGGCCCAGCGGAAGAACTTCGTCGACGGCGCCGTCGCCAACGGCGTGGACGAAGCCAAGGCCTCGCAGATCTTCGATCTCGTCGACAAGTTCGCCGGCTACGGCTTCAACAAGAGCCATGCCGCCGCCTACGCGATCGTCGCCTACCAGACCGCCTGGCTGAAGGCGAACCATCCGGTCGAGTTTTTCGCCGCGTCGATGACGCTCGACATGTCGAACACCGACAAGCTGAACCTGTTCCGCCAGGAAGTGGACCGGCTCGGCTTCCGGACGCTGCCGCCCGACATCAACAAGTCGGAGGCCCTGTTCACGGTCGAGTATCCCGACGGCCCTGCGGGCAAGGGCTGCGTGCGCTACGCGCTCGCGGCCGTGCGCAACGTGGGCGTTGCGGCGATGGAGGCCGTCGTCGCCGAGCGCAAGGCCAACGGGGCCTTCGCCTCGCTTTTCGATTTCGCGCGCCGCGTCGACTCCCGCCAGGTCAACAAGCGCCAGCTCGAGAACCTCGCCAAGGCCGGCGCCTTCGACGGGCTGGAGGCCAACCGCGCGCGCGTGCTGGCGGCCGTGGAGACGATCCTGCGCCTGTCGCAGTCTGCGGCCGAAGAGCGCGTGACGAACCAGATGAACATCTTCGGCGGCCCGTCGGGCGGCAAGGCGGCCGAGCCGCCGCTGCCGCAGGTTTCGGACATGAAGCTGCACGAGCGCCTGCAGGCGGAATTCGAGAGCGTGGGCTTCTATCTCACGGCCCACCCGCTCGACGCCTATGCGGTCGGCCTCAAGCGGCTGGGCGTCGTGCGTTCGGCCGACATCGCGCGCTCGCTGTCGGCGGGCGCATCCAGCCGGGTCAAGCTCGCGGGCACGGTGCTGAGTTCCAAGGAGCGCACCTCGGCGAAGGGCAACCGCTTCGCGTTCGTGCAGATGTCGGATGCCGGCGGCACGTTCGAGGTGATGTTGTTCTCCGAGGTGCTCGCGAAGTCGCGCGAGCTGCTCGCGTCGAACCGGCCGCTGCTGGTCTCGGCCGACGCGCGCGTGGAGGCGGAGAACATCAAGCTGCTCGCCTCCGACCTCCGGCCGCTCGACGAGGCGGTGGCGAATGCCGCCTCCGGCCTGCGCGTGACGCTTGCCGATCCCAAGTCGCTCGACGGGCTCAAGGCCGCGATCGGGCGCGCGCCCAAGGGTCGCGGCGCGATCCGCATCCAGTTGCAGACGGGGCCCGGCGAGGAAGTCGACATCCGCCTGAAGGACAGCTATGCGATCACGCCGGAGATCCGGCGCGCGCTCGGCGACGTGTCCGGGATTCTCGAAGTGGTGGAAATTTAAGCAAAACGGCGGAAAGTGTTGCCGGATTTAGACGGTGACTATTTTTAGGGAATTGGTACATTGATCCGCCGAATCGGTCGGGCGTACGCATCGCGGGCGCCGTCGTTCAAGTAACAGGTACGGATGCCCTCGTCGCCACTGCAGAGCCGTAGTTCCGAAGCGTCCGCGCTGTCGGACGTTCCCGACGGGATCTGGGATTTCCTGCGCACCGAACTGGACGGCGCCGTCTTCGGCGAGTTCGGCGCGGCCGCGCGCATCGGCTTCACCGACACGCTGGTCGCCTGCGCCTTCGCGCGACATCTCGGCCACGCCGTGCGCCCGCTGCCGGTGGCTGCCGTGATCGAGCACGACCGCGACGGGCCGGCGATGGTCGTAGGGCAGGTGGATGCCGAATCCCTCGCCACGATCGAGGCAAGCCGCCTTGCCGTGCGCGAGCCGGCGCTGGGCCTGCAGGGTGCCCGCGCGTCGATCCTGCAATACGACTGGGCCGGCTTTATGCGTGGCCAGCGCCAGCGGCAGGCGCCGCTCTTTCCCGACGGCAGCAGCCGGCATCTGGTGCTCGTCGCGCGCAACGCGCTGTTCGATCCGGGCCTTGCCGCACGCGTGCGCTGGCGGGTGCGCCTGTCTGTCGACCGGCCGGTGGTGGCGCCGCTCGAACGCATGATCGGTCTCGCGCGCGGGCGCTGGGTCGTGGCGCACCTGCCGCGCATCGGCCCCTCGCTGTCGTGCTTCTGGCTGTCGACGGGCGAGCGCGCGGTCCGGCGCGGCGATCCGGCGGCAAATCCCAACGCGGTGCGCCGGGCAGCGCACCACCTGGCCAGTCTCTATCTGCGCGGGGCCGTGCCCGCCGGACGGCCGCTCGCCGAGGTGCTGGGCGCATTCGGGCACGAACTCAAGGCGCTCGTCCCGCCCGGCGCCGAGCCGCGGGCCTGAGCATGCAGCCCGAATCCCTCATCCACCGGCTCCAGTCGATCATCGACCGCCTCGGCCCCGACGGGAAGGCCGACAAGCGCGAAGCGGTCGAGCATCTGGCCGAGTTCGTCGCCGCGATCGCGACCGACAGCCCGACCACGCGCTTCCAGATCCTCGCGGTCGAGCTCGTGCGCGCGATCATCCGCGAGATCGAGATCCCGCTGCGCCGGCTGATCGCCGAGCGGCTCGCGCACGATCCGGCGGTGGCGCCCTCGGTCGTGCGCATCCTTGCCAACGACGACATCGACGTGGCCTGGCCGATCCTCGCGCAGTCGGGCGCGCTGGGCGAAGCCGACCTCATCGAGATCGCCAGCGCCAAGTCCACCGGGCACCGCACGGCCATCGCCGGGCGTGCGGACGTATCGCTCGCCGTCAGCCAGTGCCTGGCGAGTTTCGGCGAGCGCGAGGTCGTGCGCACGCTCGTCGCGAACGACCGCGCGGAAATCTCGCGCGAGACGTTCGCGATCATCGCCGATCTCGCGCGTGGCTGGCCGGAACTGCAGGATCCGCTCAGCCGGCGCGAGGACCTGCCCGCTGTGCTTGCGTTCGAGATGCTCAACTGGGTCGCCGAAGCGATCCAGATGTTCCTGTTCAAACGACTGTCGGTCGACGAAGGCGCATTGCGCGAGGTGATCGCCGATGCGGTGGACGATGCGGCGATCCGCATGGCCAAGGACGGGCATGCCTTCGCGCTCCTCGAGGAGATGCTCGGCGGCTGGGGTGGCTGGCAGGAAAACCAGATCGTCGGTTTCCTGAAGCTCGTCGAGGTCGGGCGCATCGATCTTTTCGAAGTCGCGATGGCGCAGTTCTGCGGCGAGCCGTTGCGACTCATCCGCAAGGCGTGCCGCGGAACGGATTTCGGCGATCTTGCCGTGATGTGCCGGGCGAGCGAAATCGGCCGGATCACGTTCGCTGCGATCCTCGATGCGATCGCGGCCGGCCGTCCCGATGCGGTGGCTTCCGCGCACGAAGCGATGCGTACCTTCGACACCGTATCGGCCGGACAGGCACGCGCCATCCGTTCGATGCGGCCGGACTACTGAAAATGGCGGCGCGCGTCGGTAGACAGTGCGAGCGTCAACACTATATCGTCCTCGGACCGGACTTAAACGTGTGGCAGGAATGACGACAAAGTCAGCGCGCAGCCGAAAGCCCGGACGTCCCGTCGGACGCCCGCCGGCGGAATTCTCCGAGGACCTGCGCCGCAAGATCCTCGACGTGGCCGAGGCGATGATCGAACGCGAAGGGCTCGAAGCATTCGCGCTGCGCGAATGCGCGCGCCGGGCGGGCATCTCGCACGGCGCGCCCGCGCACCATTTCGGCGACAAGACCGGGTTGCTGACCGAGTTCGCCGCCGAAGCCTATGACGGGCTGACGCGCGCGATCGACCGGCGCATGGCGAAATCGGGCGAGGATTCGGTCCTGCGCCTGCGCGCGATGGCGACGGCCTATGTCGAGTTCGCGCTCGCCAACCGCGCCAAGTTCCAGCTGATGTTCCGCACCGACGTGATCGACGGCACGTCGCCGCGCCTATCGGCGGCACTGGAAGCGTGTCACGGCCGAATCTACGGCGCCATGACGGCGGCCCTGACGCAGAGCGGGCGGCTGATGGACCGGCGCACGCTGGCGAAGATGACGCACGCCTGGGCCTCGATCCACGGCTTCGCGGCACTCGCCCTCGACGGCGGCTTCGGTAGCCCGGTCTGGCCGAAATCCCCGTTGCGCCCTTCGGGTGGCCGGCTGCTCCAGGAGCTGTTCGACGGGGTCCTCGACGAGCTCTGCACCGGCCTGGCGGGCTGACGGCGCCTCGCCTTTGTCCGCGTCCGCGATCCGGGCTAGAGTTGCCGAAGGCTACGGAGGACGCGGTATGTCAGATAAGGACATGGTCGGTCGCTTTGCGACCGGCGAGCTGATTTTTCGCGAAGGCGATCCGGGTACGTTCGCGTGCCTCGTGCGCAGCGGCCTCGTCGAGCTCTACCATATGCGCGGCACCGCCAAGATCCCGGTTGCGACCGTCAAGCCCGGCCAGCTCTTCGGCGAACTGGCGCTCTTCGACGGCGGCCCGCGCATGGCGGCGGCCCGCGCGCTGACCGAGGTCGAGGTCCACCAGATCGATCGCGCGAAATTCGTCGAGGAGTTCGACGCGCTCGACGAACCCACGCGCGAGGCGATGAACGAGCTGCTGCAGTTCGTGCGCGAAACCGTGCCCCACAATGCGGCCGAGCCGGGAACCGACGGGCGCGCGTCCGAAGAGCGGATATCGGAAATGCGCCACTTCCTGCGCGGCGTCGAGTTCGGGCGTACGATGATGCAGACTCCCAACGCCTTCACGCGCACGCTCGGCGAGCTGCTCGTCTACTACGCTGGCCGGCGCCTGCCGACGGACGGGTAAGTTCAGGATTTCAATAGTTACAGTAGGTTAGGCCGGGTTCGGCCACCCACCCTTGCAAATCGGGGCGGTGTCGCGTATCACCCCGGCGCGCTCGTGGGCATGGTGCCTGCGGACGACAAACCCTCACGCGGGACATTCGCGGTTCCTGGCGCCATATGCCAGGGGTCGTTCCGGTGCCCAAGTCCTTCGGGACGAACGGTGCTCGTCCCGCGGCGGATCAACCGGAGAAAGGATAAATCGCCCATGGCGATGCCCGTTTTTTCTATGCGCCAGCTCCTTGAAGCCGGCGTGCATTTCGGCCACCAGACCCGTCGCTGGAACCCGAAGATGGCGCCGTTCCTGTTCGGCGTGCGCAACGGCGTCCACATCATCGACCTGCAGCAGACCGTGCCGATGCTCGACCGCGCCCTCCAGGCGGCGCGCGACGTGTGCGCGGGCGGTGGCCGCGTGCTGTTCGTCGGCACCAAGCGCCAGGCGCAGGAACCGATCGCCGAAGCGGCCAAGCGCTGCGGCCAGTATTTCGTCAACCACCGCTGGCTGGGCGGCATGCTCACCAACTGGAAGACGATCTCGAACTCGATCAAGCGCCTCAAGGAAATCGACGAGCGCCTCGCGGGCGACCAGCCCGGCGGTGCGGCTTCGGGCGGCCTGACGAAGAAGGAACTGCTCTTCATGACGCGCGAGCGCGACAAGCTCGAGCGCTCGCTGGGCGGTATCAAGGAAATGGGCGGCCTGCCCGACCTGCTGTTCGTCATCGACACGAACAAGGAAGCGATCGCGGTGGAAGAGGCGCGCCGCCTCAACATCCCGGTCATCGCGGTCCTCGACTCCAACAGCGATCCCAAGGGCGTCACGTACCCGATCCCGGGCAACGACGACGCGCTGCGCGCCGTCGCGACCTATTGCGAGCTGATGGCCAATGCGGTGCTCGACGGCCTGCAGGCCGAGATGAAGGCCGCCGGCGTCGATGTCGGCGCTGCGCCCGTCATCTCGCCGGTCGAGATCGCGGTCGATACCGCGGCCGAAGCCGGTGCGGTGCCCGACAAGGACGCCGCCGCGGCAGCTGAAGCGAAGCCCGCCAAGAAGGCGGCTCCGCGCAAGAAGAAAGCCGCTTCGGCCGAGTAAGGCCGAAGCGTTCTTTCTTTTCCGACACGTACGAACTCGAACTTCGGGGACTGAAAGTATGGCCGAGATCACGGCGGCGCTCGTCAAGGAGCTGCGCGAGAAGAGCGGTGCTGGCATGATGGATTGCAAGCGCGCGCTTTCCGAGAACAACGGCGACATCGAAGCGGCCGTCGACTGGCTGCGCAAGAAGGGCCTTGCCGCGGCCGCCAAGAAGGCCGGCCGCGTCGCGGCCGAAGGCCTGATCGGCGTCGCGTCGGAAGGCGCTTCGGGCGCCATGGTCGAAGTCAACTCCGAGACCGACTTCGTCGCGCGCAACGACGCGTTCCAGGACTATGTACGCAACGCCACCAAGACGTCGCTCACGTCGGGCGACGACATCGAGAAGCTGAAGGCGGCTGCCTATCCCGGCAGCGCTTCGGTTGCCGACGCGCTGACCGCGCTCGTCGCCAAGATCGGCGAGAACATGTCGCTGCGCCGCGCCGCCGTGCTGAAGGTTCCGGCCGGCGTCGTCGCTACCTACGTGCACAGCGCGGTGGCTCCTGGTCTTGGCAAGATCGGCGTGCTGGTGGCGCTCGAGAGCACAGGCGACAAGGAAAAACTCACGACGCTGGGCCGCCAGATCGCCATGCACATCGCGGCGACGAACCCGCAGGCGCTCGACATCGGTTCGGTCGATCCCGCCATGCTGGCGCGCGAGAAGGCCGTGCTGACCGAGCAGGCTTCCGCGTCGGGCAAGCCCGCGCAGGTCATCGAGAAGATGGTCGAAGGCCGCGTGCGCAAGTACTACGAAGAGACCGTGCTGCTCGAGCAGGTCTACGTCGTCGACGGCGAATCGCGCGTCAAGGATGTCGTCGAGAAGGCTGCCAAGGATGTCGGGGCGCCGGTCAAGCTGGCCGCGTTCCGCCGCTACGCGCTGGGCGAGGGCATCGAGAAGAAGGAAACCGACTTCGCCGCCGAAGTCGCCGCCCAGCTCAAGGCCTGATCCAACTAGCTGCCGTCCGAAGGGAGCGCGGTCCATGGCCAAAGCCGACAAGTCGAAAGCCGGTCGGACCCGCTACCGGCGGGTCCTGCTGAAAGTCTCGGGCGAGGTGCTTGCCGGCAACGGACAGAGCGGCCTCGATCCTGCGACCATCGACCGCATCGCCGCCGACGTGAAGCAGGTCCGTGATCTCGGCGTCCAGGTGGCGCTGGTGATCGGCGGCGGCAACATCTTCCGCGGCCTGTCGGGAGCCAAGCGCGGCATCGAGCGGGCCAACGGTGACTACATGGGCATGCTGGCGACGGTCATCAACGCGCTCGCGCTCCAGAACGCGCTCGAAGGCGTCGGCGTGCCGACCCGCGTGCAGTCGGCCATTCCGATGGCGAGCATCTGCGAGCCCTATATCCGCCGCCGCGCGATGCGCCACATGGAGAAGGGCCGGGTCGTCATTTTCGGCGCCGGTACAGGCAATCCGTTCTTCACGACCGATACCGCGGCCGCACTCCGCGCCTCGGAAATGGGCTGCGACGCGCTGCTCAAGGGCACGAAGGTCGACGGCGTCTATTCGGCCGATCCCAAGAAGGTGAAGACGGCCAAGCGCTACGACCGCCTGACATACCGCGAGGTCATGGACCGCGACCTCGGCGTCATGGACGCCGCCGCCATCGCCCTTGCCCGCGAGAATCACATTCCGATTCTCGTGTTTTCGATCCAAAATCCCGGTGGATTCGCCCAGGTCATGACCGGGAAGGGCCGCTACACCACCGTCGCGGACTGAACCCGTCAGCACGTTTCGACCGTTCGCGTTCCCTCTTCGAGGAAAAAGAACCATGTCCGCCAGCGCCGAAACCGAAGATCTCCGCCGCCGCATGACCGCCTCGCTCGACGTCCTGAAAAAGGAGTTCGCGGGCCTGCGTACCGGGCGCGCCTCCGCCAACATGCTCGACCCAGTCGTGGTCGAAGCCTATGGCAGCCAGATGCCGCTCGCGCAGTGCGCGACCGTCAGCGCGCCCGAGGCGCGCATGCTGACCGTGCAGGTCTGGGACAAGGGCCTGGTGAAGTCGGTGGAGAAGGCGATCCGCGAGGCCAATCTCGGGCTCAACCCGATGGCCGACGGCCAGATGCTCCGCATTCCCATGCCGCCGATGACGGAAGAGCGTCGCAAGGAGCTCCAGAAGGTTGCGAAGAACTATGCCGAGGCCGCGCGCGTCTCGGTGCGCAACGTGCGCCGCGAGGGCATGGACGCGCTCAAGGAACTGCTCAAGAAGAGCAAGATCACCGAAGACGACAACCGCAAGCGCCAGACCGACATCCAGAACCTGACCGACGAGTTCATCAAGAAGGTGGACGAAGCGGTCGCTGCCAAGGAGAAGGACATTCTCGCGGTCTGAGAAGACCCCGCGGGAATTCCGTCGCCAAGGAAACACGCCATGTCGCAGGGCACCATTCCCCAGCATGTCGCCATCATCATGGACGGCAACGGTCGCTGGGCGAAGGCGCGGGGGCTGCCCCGCGTGGCCGGCCATCGCCGCGGCGCCGAATCCGTTCGCAACGCCGTCGAGGCCGCCGGCGAACTCGGCGTGCGCTACCTGACGCTGTTCGGCTTCTCGTCGGAAAACTGGCGTCGCCCGGCCGACGAGGTCTCCGACCTGATGGGACTGCTGCGCCACTACCTGCGCAGCGAGATCGCCGAGCTTCACGGCAAGGGCGTGCGCGTGCGCGTCATCGGTGATCGCACGCGCCTGCCGGCCGACGTCGTGGCGCTGGTCGACGGGGCCGAGGAAACGACGCGCGCCAACACGCGCCTCGATCTCGTCATCGCGCTCTCGTATGGCGGACGGGACGAGCTGGTGATGGCCGCGCGCGAACTCGCGAAGGCCGCCAGGCGGGGCGAGATCGATCCCGAGACGATCGACGAGGTCGCTTTTGCCCGCCGTCTCTACACGGCCGACATTCCCGATCCCGACCTGCTCGTGCGCACGAGCGGCGAGAAGCGCATCTCCAATTTCCTCCTCTGGCAGTGCGCCTACACCGAATTCGTCTTCCTCGACGTGCTGTGGCCGGATTTCGGCCGGCGCGAGTTCGAGGCCGCGCTCGCCGAATTCGGCCGGCGCGAACGGCGCTACGGCGCGGTGGTCGGGTGACCTCACCCGTTCCGGCGGGCCGCCTCGCGGGCCTGCGTCAGCGGGCGCTGTCGGCGGCCGTCCTTCTCGTGATCGCGCTCGCCGGGCTGTTCTCCGGTCCCGTCGCCTTCGAACTCATGGTCGCGACCGGCGGCGCCATCCTCGCCTGGGAATGGACGCGGTTGGTGGGTGAGGGGCGTTTCGGCCTCAGCGGTCTTGTCGTGGGGGCGGCCGTACTGGCGAGCGGCGCGGTTGCGGCCCTGCGGATGCCGGGCGAAGGCCTGCTGCTTGCCGCCGTCGGGGCGGTCGCGGTCTATGCGTTCGCCAGTTTGCGCGGGCGCACGCAATGCGCCTGGCTCGCGGCGGGGCCAATCTATATCGGCATCCCGGTCGTCTGCCTGATCTGGCTGCGCGGCGAGGACAATGCCGGTCTCGTCGCGATCCTGTGGCTGCTCGCGAGCGTGTGGGCGACCGATACGGGCGCCTATTTTGCCGGCCGCATCATCGGCGGGCCGAAGCTTGCGCCGCGCTTCTCGCCGAACAAGACATGGGCAGGGCTCTTCGGGGCGATGGTCTCGGCGGCCTGCGTGGGCTGGCTTGCCAACTATCTCGTGCCGACGGGACCGACGGCGGGTGCACTCGCGTCGGCCGGAGCCGTTCTCGCGGTCGTGGCACAGGCGGGCGACCTTCTCGAGTCCGGCGTGAAGCGACGCTTCGGCGCAAAGGATTCGAGCGCACTCATTCCGGGGCATGGCGGCCTGTTCGACCGGGTCGACGGGCTGCTGACGGCGGCTGCCGCCTTCGCTCTTTTCCAGTGGGCCAGCGACGCGCGCATCCTCGCCTGGCCATGAAGCGGGTGACCGTTCTCGGCTCGACCGGGTCGGTCGGGCGCAACACCGTCGAACTCGTGACCTCCGCGCGCGATCGCTTCGCCGTCGAAGCGCTCGTCGCCAACCGCAATGCCGCCTTGCTGGCCGAGCAGGCGCGCGCGGTGGGTGCGCGCCGTGCCGTCGTCGCGGATCCCGATGCCTATGTCGCCTTGCGCGACGCTCTATCCGGCAGCGGCATCGAGGCGGCCGCCGGCCCCGATGCGGTCATTGCGGCGGCGGCGATGCCGGCCGAATTCGTCATGTCGGCGATCGTGGGGGCGGCGGGCCTCGGTCCGACGCTTGCGGCCATCCGGCGCGGCGCGGTGATCGGCCTCGCCAACAAGGAAACGCTGGTGTGCGCGGGCGCGCTGGTTACCGACGAGGTTGCGAGGCACCGCGCGACGCTGGTTCCGGTCGACAGCGAGCACAGCGCGATCTTCCAGGTGTTCGACGCCGCACGCGTCGAGCGGATCGAGCGGATCATCCTGACCGCATCGGGCGGACCGTTCCGGACCTGGCCGCGCGAGCGGATGGCGACGGCAACGGTTGCCCAGGCCGTTGCCCATCCGAACTGGTCGATGGGTGCGAAGATCTCGGTCGATTCCGCGACGATGATGAACAAGGGCCTCGAGGTGATCGAGGCGTTCCACCTGTTCCCGGTCGGGGCGGAGCGGATCGACGTGGTGGTGCATCCCCAGTCGGTCATCCATTCAATGGTCGCCTATGTCGACGGGGCGGTGCTGGCCCAGCTCGGCACGCCGGACATGCGGATGCCGATCTCGCTGGCGCTCGCGTGGCCCGATAGGATGGCGACTCCGGGGGTCCGGCTCGACTTCGCAAAAATATCCAGTCTGACCTTCGAAGCCCCTGATCCGGCTCGCTTTCCCGCCATTCCGCTGGCACGGCACGCCTTGCAAGTCGGGGGGGGCGCACCTACTATCCTCAATGCCGCAAACGAAGTCGCGGTGGCGGCCTTTCTGGCCGGGCGCATCGGGTTTCTCGACATCGTTTCGCTGGTCGAGTCCGTCCTGTCCGCCTATCGGCCGCCGGCTCCTGCCAGCATCGCGGACGTCGTCGAAATCGACGCCGCAGCCCGGCGGCAGGCCGATCTTCTCGTCGCAGCCGGCCGCAGTCGCGGCTGAAGCCGCCCCTGCGTTTCCTTTTCCCCGATCCCAAAGGCCGCCGCCCACATGCCGATCCTCGAGTATCTCGTCCCGTTCCTCGTCGTGCTCAGCGTGCTCGTGTTCGTCCACGAGCTCGGGCATTTCTGGGTGGCGCGCCGCTGCGGCGTGAAGGTCGAAGTCTTCTCGATCGGATTCGGGCGCGAGATTTTCGGCTGGAACGATCGCCACGGCACGCGCTGGAAGGTCTCCTGGCTGCCGCTGGGCGGCTACGTGAAGATGTTCGGCGATGCCGATGCGGCGTCGGCGCCGTCGGCCGATGTGGCCGAGATGTCGCCCGAAGAGCGCAGGCTCTCGTTCTTCCACAAGTCGCTCGGCCAGCGCACGGCGATCGTCATCGCGGGACCGGCAGCCAATTTCCTGCTCGCGATCGTGCTGCTGGCCGGCATGTTCGTGTTCGTGGGCCAGCCCTTTACGCCACCGGACGTTGGGGGCGTGCTGCCGGGTTCGGCGGCCGAGCGCGCCGGCATCCAGCCCGGCGACCGCATCGCCGCGATCGACGGTTCCGCCATCGAGCGCTTCGAGGACATCCAGCGCATCGTGCAGCTCAATCTCGACCGGCCGCTGTCGATGACGGTCGAGCGCGCTGGCGCGAGCCTCGTGCTCGATGTGCGGCCCGTCGTGATCGAGGAAACCGACCGTTCGGGCAACGTCATGCGCATCGCGCGGCTGGGCATCCGCGGGCAGGGCATGGCCTTCAAGCGCCACAACCCGGCCGAAGCGGTGTGGCGCGCGGTCCAGGAAACCTGGAACCAGACGGCGGGGACGATGAAGGCGCTGGGCCAGATGATCGGCGGCAGCCGGGGAACCGAAGAACTTGGCGGTCCGATTCGCATCGCCAAGATGTCGGGCGAGGTAGCGCAGGGCGGAATCGGCAGCCTGCTGCTGTTCATGGCTGTGCTGTCGATCAATCTCGGTCTGATCAATTTATTCCCAATTCCGATGCTCGACGGGGGCCATTTGCTGCTTTATGCCGCCGAAGCGGTTCGCGGTCGTCCGTTACCGCAACAGGCTGTCGAATACGGTTTCCGGATCGGCTTTGCTTTGGTAATAAGTCTCATGGTGTTCGCGACCTGGAACGACCTCGTCCATACGGGCGTGGTGCGGTTCTTGGTCGGCCTCGTGTCGTGAGCCGCCGATCTCGTGATTTGTGCACGCGATTCGGCTAAGCTGTTCGGAAGTCGGGCTTTTGGGATCGGAATTCGGACCAGCATGAGCGTGATCGCGACGATGGTAAACGGGGCGCGGACGGGGTTTGGCGCGATCGGCATTGTTCTGGGAATCGGGGCGGCAATTCTTCTGCCCGCCGGTGCCGCACATGCCCAGTTCGCCACGCCGCGCGGCGTAATGTCCGGTGGTGTCACCGAAATCCGCATCGAGGGCGGCCAGCGCATCGCGCCGGAGACCGTCCGGGCCTATGTCACGATCCAGCCCGGCGAAGCCGCCGATGCCGAGCAGCTCGACAAGTCCCTGAAGGCCCTTTTCGGTACCGGCCTGTTCGCCGATGTCGCCATCCGCCAGGAAGGGTCGGCGCTGGTTGTCCGGGTCGTCGAGAACCCGATCGTCAACCGCATCGCCTTCGAAGGCAATCGCCGGATGAAGGACGAAATCCTGAATACGGAACTGACGCTGAAGCCGCGCACGGTCTTCACTCGTGCGAAGGTCCAGGCGGACGTCAAGCGCCTGCAGGACATCTATCGCCGTTCGGGCCGCTTCGCCGCAACGATCGAACCCAAGGTCATCCAGCTTCCGCAGAACCGCGTCGATCTCGTATTCGAGATCGACGAAGGGCAGATCACGAGCGTCCAGCGCATCAACTTCGTCGGCAACCGCAATTTCGCGGACGGCACGCTGCGCGAGCAGATCCAGACGCGCGAATCGCGCTGGTTCCGCTTCCTGTCCAACGACGACGTCTACGATCCGGACCGCCTGTCCTACGACCGCGAGCTGCTGCGCAAATACTACCTGTCCTATGGCTATGCCGACTTCCGCGTCGTCTCGGCGGTCGCCGAGCTGAGCCCGGACCGCGAGGGCTTCTACGTCACCTTCACGATCGAAGAGGGCGAGCGCTACCGTTTCGGCAACATCGAGGTTTCCTCCCAGTTGCGCGACCTCAAGGTCGAGGATCTGAAATCCCGCGTGAAGGCGTCGCAGGGCTCCTGGTACGACGCCGACCTGGTCGACGGCACCGTGACGGCGCTGACCGACTTCGCCGGTTCGGCCGGCTACGCGTTCGCCGAGGTGCGTCCGCGCGTCACGCGCGACCGCGATGCACGGACCGTATCGATCGTGTTCGAGGTCCAGGAAGGCCCGCGCGTCTATGTCGAGCGCATCAACATCACCGGCAACGTCCGCACCATCGACAAGGTGATCCGCCGCGAGGTGGCGCTGGTCGAGGGCGACGCTTTCAACACATCGAAGATGCGTACCTCGCGCAAGCGCATCCAGAATCTCCAATTCTTCGATCGCGTCGAGGTCACGAACGTGCCGGGCGAAAGCCCCGACCGGACCGTCGTCAATGTCGAGGTCAACGAGAAGTCGACCGGCGAGCTGACTTTCGGCATCGGCTTCTCGACCGCGGACGGCCCGCTGTTCGACACCTCCCTGCGCGAGCGCAATCTGCTCGGCCGCGGCCAGGACCTGCGCCTCGGCGGCACGATTTCCAAGCGCCGCAATCAGATCGATCTCGGCTTCACGAGCCCGTATTTCCTCGACCGCAACATGGCGGCGGGCTTCGACATCTTCCGTCTCCGCCGCGACTTCCAGCGCGAGGCCGGCTACGACTTCGTGTCGACGGGTTTCGTGCTGCGCAACAACTACAATCTTTCGGAATCGCTCAAGCAGCAGGTCCGCTACACCCTTCGCAACGACGACATCACGTCGGTCAACCCGCTGGCCGCTTCTTCGGTCCAGGATGCGGCCGGTACGGTTCTGCAGTCGGGCTTCGGCCACACGACGACCTTCGATAGGCGCGACGACAGCGCCGATCCGACGGATGGCTACGCGATCAAGCTCTCGAACGACGTGGCAGGTGTGGGGGGCGACGCGAAGTTCCTGCGATCGTCTCTTTCGGCGCAGTATTACTACCCGATCGCGCCGGAATACACGTTCGCCCTGCTCGGCGAAGTCGCGAACATCTTCGCCTACTCGAACGACATCGTGCGTCTCCAGCACCGCCTGCAACTCGGCGGCGACAATTTCCGCGGTTTCCGCACGCAGGGTCTCGGTCCACGCGACCGCATTACCGGCAACGCGCTGGGCGGCAACCGGAGCTATTCGGGCACGGCGGAGTTCGCTTTCCCGACGGGCCTGCCGCGCGAACTCGGGCTGCGCGGCACCCTGTTCTCCGATTTCGGCGCCTTGAGCACGTTCGACCGGCCGCCGGCCGGCCGACCCGGCGCCACGGCCGCAGTCGACGATTCGAACCGGCTCCGCGTGTCGGTCGGCGCGGGCGTCAACTGGCGCTCGCCGTTCGGCCCGATCCGGCTCGCGCTTGCAAAGGCAGTCGTCAAAGAGGAATTCGACAGGACCGAACTGTTCCGGTTCTCGTTCGGCTCGCGCTTCTAGGACCTGAAGGAAACGACCATGAAAATCCGTTCGCTTTGCGCGACCATTGCGCGCATTTCCGCAATTGCAGGCGTCGCGTTCGCGTTGGCCGCAGCGCACACCGCGCAGGCCCAACAGCCGACGCCACGTCCGGCCCCTGCGCAGCCGCGCGCCCCGGCAGCCGCTCCCGCGGCGCCGGCGCTCTCGAACGAACTGCCGCCCAAGGGCACGCCGGTCGTGTTCTTCGACGTCGATGCGGTCATGCGTACCTCGTCGGCCATGCAGAACGTCAATACGCAGGCCGAGCGCCAGCGCAATGCGCTGCAGGCCGACGCGACGCGCCAGGAAGGCGACCTGCGCAAGCAGGAAGAGGAACTGGCCGCCCAGCGTAACATACTGGCAGCCGACGCCTTCTCGCAGCGCCGCCGCGATTTCGAGAACCGCGTCGCGACGATCCAGCAGCAACTCCAGACGCGCCGCCGCAATCTCGAGCAGAATTACAGCGACACCGCTGCGAAGGTGCAGCAGGCCCTGACCGAAAGCGTGGTCGAGGTGATGAACGAGCAGGAATACCAGATGGTGATTCCGAACACGTTCATTTTCGTGGCGCGCTCCGCGCTCGATATTTCAGGCGAGGTCGTGCGTCGCCTGAATCGCCGTCTGCCGACGGCGTCGATGCCGAACTGACAGTCCTGCGATGGCGGACAGGCGCTTCCATTCCCATGCGGGCGCCCTGCCGCTGTCGGAGATCGTCCGGATCGCGGAGATCGAGCTTCCGCCTGGCGCCGACTCGCAGCGCATGTTCACCGACATCTGCGCGCTCGCCGATGCGGGTCCGGGTGACATCGCGTTCCTCGACAACCGCAAATACCTGAAGGCGCTGGCCGACACGAAGGCCGGCGCCTGCCTCATCCACCCGTCGCTTGCCGGCCGCGTGCCCGCCGGCTGCATCGCGCTGCCTGTGCGCAATGCCTATCGCGCCTATGCGCGGATCGCGACGGCGTTCCATCCGCCGAGCGCGCCGTCGTCCGGCATCCATGCGCGGGCCTACGTCGATCCCGCAGCGGTCGTCGGTGCGAACGTCTCGATCGGCCCGAACGCGGTCGTCCTCGAGGGTGCGCGCATCGGTGCCGGCACGCAGATCGGCCCCAATGCCACGATCGGCCGGAATGTAGAGATCGGCGAGAACTGCATCGTCGGGGCCAACGCCTCGATAAGCCACGCGGAGATCGGCGCGCGCACGAGCATCTATCCGGGCGCGCGGATCGGGCAGGACGGTTTCGGCTTCGCACCGGACGCTTCGGGGCACATCAAGGTTCCCCAGCTCGGAATGGTGCGCATCGGTTCGGATTGCGAGATCGGCGCCAACACATGCATCGATCGCGGCAGCGCTTCCGATACGCTCGTCGCCGACGGCACCTGGATAGACAATCTGGTGCAGATCGGGCACAACGTGAAGCTCGGTCGCGGCTGCATCGTCGTGTCGCAGGTCGGCATTTCCGGTTCGACTGAACTCGGCGCGATGGTGATGGTGGGCGGCCAAGCGGGCCTCTCCGGGCACCTCAAGGTCGGCGACGGAGCGAAAATCGTGGCGCAGGCCGGCGTGCATCGCGACATCGCGCCCGGCGAGGTCGTCGGCGGTTCGCCGGCCATACCGGTCGGCGAATGGCGGCGCCAGTCCGCATTGCTGCGCAGAATGACAAGCGGCGACAAGCCGGCAGAAGGCGAGGAGGAGACGTGAACGAGGCCAATCCGCAGCCGCCGGTCGTCGGCGAAACGATCGAGATTTCGCGGATCATGGACATGATTCCGCACCGCTACCCGTTCCTGCTGATCGACCGCGTCGTCGATGCTGTCCGCGACCGCAGCGCGATCGGCATCAAGAACGTGACGATGGGCGAGCCTTTCTTCCAGGGTCATTTCCCCGGCCGGCCGATCATGCCGGGCGTGCTGATCGTCGAGGCGATGGCGCAGACGGCCGGCGTGCTCGTCGTGCACACGCTGGGGCCGGAATCGGAAGGCAAGCTCGTCTATTTCATGACGATCGACGAGGCGCGGTTCCGCCGTCCGGTCACGCCGGGCGATTCGCTGCGCATCCATGTGACGAAGGAGCGTTCGCGCGGCAACGTGTGGAAGTTCCTGGGCGAAGCCAAGGTCGAAGGCATGCGCGTGGCGGAGGCGACGTTCTCCGCCATGATCGTGGACCGCTGATGGATACCGGCGCCGCACCGGGCGAGACTTTCGTCCACCCCTCGGCGATCGTCGAGGCGGGTGCCGCGTTGGGCCGGGGCGTGCGTGTCGGGCCGTTCTGCACGGTCGGCAAGGATGCCGTTCTGCACGACGGCGTGGAACTCATCAGCCATGTCGTGATCGCAGGGCAGACCGAGATCGGCGCGCGCACCAAGATCTATCCCTTCGCCTCGCTCGGCCATCCGCCGCAGGATCTCAAATACAAGGGCGAGCCCACGCGGCTCGTCATCGGCGAAGACAACATCGTGCGCGAGCACGTGACGATGAATCCCGGCACGGCGGGGGGCAAGTTCCTCACGCAGGTCGGTTCGCGCTGCCTGTTCATGATCGGCTGCCATGTGGCGCACGACTGCCGCGTGGGCGACAACGTCGTGATGGTGAACAGCGCCACGCTCGGCGGCCACGTCAATGTCGGCGACTACGCCATTCTCGGCGGCATATCGGCAGTGCATCAGTATGTCCGCATCGGGAAGCACGCGATGATCGGCGGAATGACGGGCGTCGAGGGCGACGTCATTCCCTACGGTCTCGTGATGGGCGACCGCGCGCGGCTGCAAGGCCTCAATGTCGTGGGCCTGAAGCGCCGCGGATTCAGCCGCGAGCAGATCCACGACCTGCGCACCGCTTACCGCCTGCTGTTCGCCCAGGAAGGCACGATGGCCGAGCGTCTCGAGGACGTCTCGTCGATCTACAACAAGGCGACCGCCGTGATGGAGATCGTCGACTTCATCCGCGGCGCGAACAACCGCGCGATCTGCCTGCCCAAAGCCGACGCCAACTTGTGAACGCGTCGCCCGCCAGCCCCGAACGGGTCGAGGCGACGGCCCGGAAACTCGCGATCCTTGCCGGTGGCGGCACGCTGCCGCGGGCCCTTGCGGACGCCGCGACGGCGCAGGGCCGCCCGGTCCATATCCTCGCCCTTGCGGGGTTCTGCGAACCCGCCACCTATGCCGGCCTGCCGCACGACATCGTGCCGATCGCCAAGGTCGGGCGCCTTTTCGCGCGGATGCATGCGGCCGGCTGCCGCGACGTCGTGCTCGCAGGGCCCGTCCGGCGGCCGGGCCTTGCCGACCTTGCGGTCGATTTCACCGGCTTCGTCACGCTGCTGAAGCTGCTGCCGGTCTGGACGGGCGACGCATCGTTGCTGTCGCGCGTGCTCGGCATCGTGGACGCGCAGGGCTTCCGCGCCGTCGGCGCCCACGAGATCCTGCCTGGCCTGCTTGCCGGCACGGGCCCCCTCGGCCGGCATGTGCCGGATGCGGCTGCCGTGGCGGACATCGCAACGGGCATGCGCGCCGCAAGGGCGCTGGGCACGCGCCAGCGCGGGCAGGCGGTCCTCGTGCGGGACGGGCAGACCGTGGCGGAAGAGGGCCGCGAGGGCACCACCGCGATGCTGCGCGGCACAGGCGCGGCCGGGGCCATTCTCGTGAAGGCGGCAATGCCGGGGCAGGACCGGCGCGTCGACCTGCCGACCATCGGGCCCGAGACCATCGCGCAGGCGCGTGCGGCGGGCTTGCGGGGCATTGCGGTCGAGGCTGGCGAGGCGCTGGTGCTCGACCGGGCCGCGACCGTGGCGGCTGCCGATGCGGCCGGGCTTTTCGTGACGGGTGCGCAGGCGCCATGACGGGCCCGCTCGTCTTCCTCGTGGCGGCTGAGCCGTCGGGCGACAATCTCGGCGCCAAGCTGATGGCGGCGCTCCGGCGCGCGACCGGCGGCGACATCCGCTTTTCCGGAATCGGCGGCGAACGCATGGCGGGTGAGGGGCTCGAGACGCTTTTCCCGATCGGCGACCTTTCGGTCATGGGATTTGCCGAAGTCCTGCCGCGCCTGCCGACGATCTTCGACCGGCTGCGGCGGACGGCCGCGGCGATCCGCGAACGCCGCCCCGATGTCGTCGTACTGATCGACTCGCCGAGCTTCGGCCTGCGCGTCGCCGACCGCGTCCGCGATACCGGCATCCCAGTCGTCCAGTACGTCGCCCCGCAGCTCTGGGCGTGGCGGCCGGGCCGGGCGCGCAAGCTCGCACGGCGCGTCGACGCTGTTCTTGCCCTGCTGCCGTTCGAGCCCGAATTCTTCGACCGTCTCGGCGTGCCGTGCGTGCATGTCGGGCATCCGGTTCTGGAAGAGGCATTGATCGACGCCGACGGGACCGCCTTCCGGAAGCGTCACTCGATCCCTGCGGACGGCAAGCTCGTCGTGATCCTGCCGGGCAGCCGCGTGGGCCTGTTCCGGCGCATGGCGCCGGTCTTCCTCGAAACGGCCCGGCTGCTCGCGGCCGGGCGCGAGGGCCTGACCTTCGTCCTGCCGCATGTGGCGAACACCGAGGCGCTTTCGGCGGATCTCGCTGGCCGGCTGCCGGGGCGCACGGTCCGGGTGGCGAGCGTCGAGGACAAGCGCGCGGCCTTCGGCGCTGCGGACGCGGCCCTCAGCATCTCGGGTACCACGACGCTGGAACTGGCCGTCGCAGGCCTGCCGACGGTCGTGGGCCACCGGGTCAACGCACTGTCGGCATTTCTGGCACGCCGTCTGATCAAGGTGCCGTTCGTCGCGATGCCCAACGTGATCGCCGGGCGCGCGGTCGTGCCTGAACTGCTTCAGGAAGACTGCACGCCGGCAAAGCTGGCGTCCGAGCTGGCGAAACTGCTCGACGATCCTGCCGCCGCCGGGCGCATGCGTGCCGATCTGGCAACCGTGTGCGACGCACTGGGCCGCAAGGAAATCGCACTGGGGCCGGGGCATCTGCCGTCGGACCGCGCCGCCGCCCGCATCCTCGAACAGGTCAGCCGGCGCCAGGCCCCATGACCCGCGCGCGGTGTGCGCGGATCGCGCTTTCGATGCGCAGCGCCACGTCGAGCGCGTTGCGCCCGTCCGCGCCCGTGACGCGCGGCGGATGCTCGCCGCGGCAGGCGGCAAGGAAGCTCGCGATCTCGGTCTTCAGGTCGTCCCCGTCCGGGTATTCGTTCTCCGCACGGTCGATCGCCGGCATGCCCGGCGTATCGCTTTCGCCCAGGCCCCGCGTCATCGCGATCAGCTTGCGCTTGGCGAGATCGATCGTCACGTAGCATTCGTGCCCGAAGATCCGCATGCGCCGCTCGGTATTGAGGCTCACGCGGCTGGTCGTGATGTTGGCGACGCAGCCGTTGGCGAAGCCGAGGCGCACGTTGGCGATGTCCTCTTCCTGCGTGACGACGGGCGTGCCGACCGCCATGACGCTCTCGACCGGCGCGCCGACGAGGGCGAGCACCAGATCGATGTCGTGGATCATCAGGTCGAGAATCACCGAGACGTCCGTCGCGCGCGGCGAGAAGGGGTGGATGCGCGCCGCCTCGATATAGAGCGGGCGGTCGACGAAGTCGGCCACGCGCAGCCGGTCGAGCAGGAAGCGCTGCAGATGGCCGACCTGCAGCACCACCTTGTTCGCGCGTGCCGCGTCGATCAGCCGGTCGGCCTGATCGACGGTTTCGGCGATCGGCTTCTCGATCAGGACATGGATGCCCGCCTCGATCAGCTTCAGCGCCACGTCGAAATGCAGGATCGTGGGCACCACGACCGAAACGGCATCGACCTTGCCGACCAGTTCGCCCGCTTCGGCGAACCCGGCGACCTTGTGCTTGCCCGCGATGGCGGCGCGCGTCTCGGGGTTCGGATCGACGATCCCGACGAAGTCGGAGTCCGGCAGGGCGGCGTATTTGTCGGCATGAAAGCGACCGAAATGGCCGCCGCCGACCACGGCGGTGCGAAGCTTGCGCATGGCTGCTGATTACATGGTTTTGCGGGCTGGCGCAAAGCCCCCGGCGACGGCATTCTAGGGTCGAAAATCAGGGGAGACCGCCATGGACGACGCCCGCGCACCCGCAACCGAATTCCGTATGCTCCATACGATGATCCGGGTCTTCGACCTGGAGAAGTCGATCGAGTTCTACTGCAACAAGCTCGGCATGACGCTGCTGCGCCGCAAGGACTATCCGGACGGCAAGTTCACGCTCGCCTTCGTCGGATACGGTTCGGAAGACACCAATTCGGTGATCGAGCTGACCCATAATTGGGGCCACGCGCCCTACCAGATCGGGGACGGGTTCGGGCATCTGGCCCTCGGCGTGAAGGATATCTACGGGACCTGCGAGAAACTCGCGGCGGCCGGCGCCAAGATCCCGCGCCCGCCGGGTCCGATGAAGCACGGCACGACCGTCATCGCCTTCGTCGAAGACCCCGACGGTTACAAGATCGAACTGATCCAGAAATAGGGCGTCAGTGCCAGTAGACGGCGGCGGCGATCAGCGCGACGAGCAGCGGGGCCGCCGTCATCTTCAGGACCCGGACCAGCGACGGGCGATTGTCGTTGGAGGCCGGCGGCAGGCGCCGGCGCCCCAGAATGGCCGCACGCGCACCGCGCACCGAACTTTGCGGCGCGGACTGTTCGCGCAGCGAACCTGTCCCTTGCGTTGCCATGTCTTCCGCCTCCCTAGCGGAAAGTAGCGAAGTCGCCTTCTAGGGGCGCTTGTCGATCGTCACGAAGGGGCGCTTTGCGGCACCCGTATAGAGCTGGCGCGGACGGCCGATCTTCTGTTCGGGGTCCTCGATCATCTCGTTCCACTGCGCGATCCAGCCCGTGGTACGGGCGAGCGCGAACAGGGCCGTGAACATCGCGACGGGGAAGCCCATCGCCTTGAGGATGATGCCCGAATAGAAATCGACGTTCGGGTAGAGCTTCTTGGAAACGAAATACTCGTCCTGCAGCGCGATGCGCTCGAGCTCCATGGCGATCTCGAGCAGCGGGTCCGACACGCCGAGTTCGGCGAGCACTTCCTTGCAGGTCGCCGCCATGACCTTGGCGCGCGGATCGTAGTTCTTGTAGACGCGATGGCCGAAGCCCATCAGGCGCACGCCTTCGTTCTTGTCCTTCACGCGCTTGATGAATTCGGGGATCTTGTCCTTCGTGCCGATCTCCGCGAGCATCTTCAGCACGGCCTCGTTGGCGCCGCCGTGCGCGGGGCCCCAGAGCGTGGCGATGCCCGCCGCGATGCAGGCGAACGGATTGGCGCCCGACGAGCCGGCCAGGCGCACGGTCGAGGTCGACGCGTTCTGCTCGTGGTCGGCATGCAGGATGAAGATCTTGTCCATCGCCTTGGCGAGGACGGGATTGACCTTGTACGGCTCGCACGGCACGCCGAAGGTCATATGGAGGAAGTTTTCCGCGTAGCTGAGATCGTTGCGCGGATACATGAAGGGCTGGCCGATCGAGTACTTGTAGGCCATGGCCGCGATCGTCGGCATCTTGGCGATCAGCCGGTACGAGGCGATCATCCGCTGGTGCGGGTCGGAGATGTCGAGGCTGTCGTGATAGAAGGCCGACAGCGCGCCGACGACGCCGCACATGACCGCCATCGGGTGCGCATCGCGCCGGAAGCCCGAGAAGAAGCGGTTGATCTGCTCGTGCAGCATCGTGTGGAGCGTGATGTCGCGCTCGAACTTCTTCTTTTCGGTGGCGTTCGGCAGCTCACCCTTGAGGATCAGGTAGGCGACTTCCATGAAGTCGGACTTGTCGGCGAGTTCCTCGATCGGGTAGCCGCGGTGGAGCAGCACGCCGACGTCGCCGTCGATGTAGGTGATCTTGGACTTGCAGGCGCCCGTCGAGGTGTAGCCCGGATCGTAGGTGAAGAAGCCGGTGTCGCTGTAGAGCTTGCGGACGTCGATGACCTGCGGGCCGACTGCACCGGACAGCACCGGCATGTCGTATTTCTTGCCGGACTGGTTGTCGATGAGGGTGACGGTGCTGTTGGTCTGGGTCATTTTCGCTCTCTGGCTCGGGCTTTCGCACCTGCGATAAGGTTATTGGAGCGTAGGGCGGGGGATTTGGCAAGACATCCGTCGGACCGCCCGGCGGTCGTTATTTGGCCCCCGCCAGCGCGTCGGAAATGCGGCCAAGTGTCTCTTCCCGGCCGAGAATTTCCATTACCTCGAAGATCGGCGGCGAGGTGCCCTGGCCCGACAGGGCGGCCCGCACCGGCTGGGCCAGCATGCCCAGCTTGATGCCGGCCTTTTCGGCCGCTTCGCGCAGCGATCCTTCGAGTGCTGCGGCCTTCCAGTCTGCGGCTGTCGCGAACAGGTCGTGCGCGATCTTGAGGTTCGCGAGACCTTCACCGGCGAGGTGCTTCTTCGCCGCCTCGTCGGGCATGATGGGCCGCGCACGGACATAGAAGACGGCCGCGTTGGCGAGTTCCAGCAGCGTCTTGGCGCGTGCCTTGAGGCCGCCCATGCCCTTTTCGAGGCGGGCCCTGGCGGCTGCATCGACCGGCTGGCCGGCGGCCTTCTCGATCAGCGGCAGGGCCGCCTCGATGAGCCGCGCGTCGTCGGTGTGGCGCATGTAATGGCCGTTGAGGCTGTCGAGCTTCTTGAAGTCGAAGCGCGACGGGCTGCGGCCGACGCCGTCGAGATCGAACCATTCGATCGCCTGCGCGGTCGGGATGATCTCGTCGTCGCCGTGGCCCCAGCCCAGGCGCAGCAGGTAATTGCGCATCGCCTCGGGCAGGTAGCCCATGTCGCGGTAGGCATCGACCGCCAGCGCGCCGTGACGCTTGGAAAGCTTGGCGCCGTCCGGCCCGTGGATCAGCGGGATATGGGCATAGACCGGCACCGGCCAGCCAAGCCGCTCGATCAGCTGCATCTGGCGGGCCGCGTTGTTGAGATGGTCGTCGCCGCGGATGACGTGCGTGACGCCCATGTCGTAATCGTCGACGACGACCGACAGCATGTAGGTCGGGTTGCCGTCGGCGCGCAGCAGGATCATGTCGTCGAGCTGCTCGTTCTTCACGACGACGTCGCCCTGCACCTTGTCGCGGATGATCGTCTCGCCGTCCTGGCGCGCCTTCAGGCGCACGACCGGCTTGACGCCGGCTGGCGCCTCCTTCGGATCGCGGTCGCGCCAGCGGCCGTCATAGCGGATCGGCTTGCCGGCGGCCTTCTGGGCCGAGCGCATTTCTTCCAGTTCCTGCGGGCTGGCGTAGCAGTAGTACGCGCCGCCCTTGGCGAGCAGGTCGAGGGCGACGGCCGCATGGCGCTCGGCACGCTCATACTGGTGTACGATTTCATCGTCCCAATCGAGGCCCAGCCACTTCATCCCGTCGATGATCGCCGCCGTCGCTTCAGGCGTCGAACGCGCGCGGTCGGTGTCTTCGATGCGCATCCGGAAGATGCCGCCCGTATGCTTGGCGAACAGCCAGTTGAACAGCGCCGTGCGTGCGCCGCCGATATGCAGATAGCCGGTCGGCGAGGGTGCGAAACGGCAGACGGGCTTGGAAGATGGATTGTTTGCCATGGGACGATCGATTACATCTTGAGGTTAGGATTTGTCCCGTTGCCGGGCGCATTTCCTATCACGAGGCCCCGACCATGCACAGGCCCCCCGGTTTCGCCGTATCCGCTCCCGAAGACGGGACGGACGGGTGGAGCGGGTTCTGGCTTCGTACGCGCGAGACCGAGCAGGCGCGTCTGCTGCTGTGGCTGCCTGCACTCCTCGGGATCGGGATCGGAATCTATTTCGCGCTTCCGGCAGAGCCGGATTTCCGGATCGCGCCGGCCTTCCTCGCGACGGCGGCCCTGTTCGGCGTGCTCGGGCGTTCGGTGGGATCGGTCCGCCTGCTGGCGGCAGCGCTCGTCGCACTGACGCTTGGCTTCTCGATCGCGCAGTGGCGTGCGGGCGATGTCGCCGCACCTGTCATCGAGCGGCGCATCGGCCCGGTCGAGATCGTCGCGCGCGTCGTCGCGGTCGAGCCCCGCGCGGACGGCGTGCGCGTGCTGCTCGACCGGCTCGCAATGCGGGGCTTTGAGCCCGCGCGCACGCCCGAGACGATCCGCCTGAAGCTCGACGATGCCGGCGGGCTGCGGCCGGGCGACGACGTGCGGATCCTGCGCGCCTATCTCTCGCCGCCGCCAGCACCCAGTGCGCCGGGCGCCTTCGATTTCGCGCGTCAGGCGTGGTTCGAACGGCTCGGGGCCGTCGGCTATGCGCGCGGGGCCATCGAGATCCTCGACCGTGTGCCGGAGGCAGGATGGCGCGTGCGGATGAATGCATTGCGCGCATCCGTCGTCGCGCGCATCCGCGCGGTGTTGCCGGAGGAAGAGGGTGCCGTGGCCGCCGCCCTGATCGCGGGCGAGCAGGGGATCGTGTCGCCCGACGCGCTCGCGGCCTTCCGCGATTCAGGATTGCAGCACATCCTGTCGATCTCGGGGCTGCATATCGGCATGGTTGCGGGCATCGTGTTCGCGGGCGTGCGCGTGGTGCTGGCGTTGATCCCGCCGCTCGCTCTGCGCTGGAACACGAAGAAGATCGCCGCGGTCGCCGCCTTCGCGGCGATCACGTTCTACATGCTGTTCGCGGTGCCCGGCGTGCCCACGCAGCGCAGCTGGCTGATGACGTCGGTGGTGCTGCTCGCCGTGCTGATCGACCGGCGCGCGATCACGCTGCGGCTCGTCGCGTGGGCGGCGGCCGTGCTGCTGATCGTGGGGCCCGAGAGCCTGCTTTCGGCGAGCTTCCAGATGTCGTTCGCGGCCGTCGCGGCGCTCGTCGCGGCCTTCGAGGTGGCGAACGGCCCGCTCGCGCGGGCGCGCGCGGCTTCCGGGCCGTTCGGACGCGCGTGGCTTTGGCTCGCGGCGACAGTTCTGACCTCGCTGGTCGCGGGCTTCGCCAGCGCGCCGTTCGCGCTCTATCACTTCAACCGGTTTTCGTCCTTCGGGCTGATCGCGAACCTGCTGGCCGTGCCGCTGACCGGCCTGTGGATCATGCCCTGGGCTGTCGCGACCGGCCTGCTGCTGCCCTTCGGGCTCGAACAATGGGCACTGGTGCCGATGGGCTGGGGGCTCGACGGGCTGCTGTGGATCGCGCGGCTCGTCGCGGGCTGGGACGGGTCCGTCGCGCTGTTTCCCAGCATGCCGGCCTGGGGGATCGCGCTGCTCGCCTTCGGGCTGTTCTGGCTGTGCGTCTGGCGCACGCCGGTGCGGCTGGCTGGCGTGGCGGCGATCATTGTCGGCCTTGCCTCCATCGCGACCAGTGTTCCGCCGGACATCCTCGTTTCGGGCGATGGAAGGCTGATCGCGGTGCGCGACGGAGGCGGGCGGCTGGTGCTGTCGAGCGGCGGCGGCGACCGCTTCGCGCGCGAGACATGGCTGCGGCGCGACGGCACGGCCGAGCCGCCGGAGATTTGGCCGCGCACGGGTGCGTCGCGCGACGGGACGCTCGACTGCCGGGCAGGGGCGTGCGTCTACAAGGCCGGCGGCCTGCAGGTGGCGATCGTGCGCGACGCGCGCGTGCTGCCGGCGGCGTGCGGCGGCACCGATATGGTCATCGCGACGGTGTCGATCCGCGCGGTGTGCCGGCGCATGACGGGCCGGACGATCGACCGTTTCGATCTGCTGGCGAACGGCGCGCACGCGATCTGGATCGCGGATGGCACGATCCGCGTGGAGACGGTGCGCGACTGGCGCGGTGCGCGTCCGTGGGTGCCGGAAGCGCCGGCGCGCTACGAAAGGTTCGACGGCGGCTGACGGCCTAGTGGAAGCGGCGCATCAGCCCGACGAGCTTGCCCTGCACGCGCACGCGGTCGGGGCCGAAGATGCGCGTCTCGTAGGTCTTGTTTGCCGGTTCGAGCGCGATCGAGGCGCCGCGGCGGCGGAAGCGCTTCAGCGTCACTTCCTGCTCGTCGATCAGGGCCACGACGATCTGCCCGTTCTCGGCCGTCTCGACCTTCTGGATCAGGACCGTGTCGCCGTCGAGGATGCCGGCCTCGATCATCGAATCGCCGGCGACTTCGAGCGCGAAATGATCGCCGCGGCCGAGCATCGTCGGCGGCACGTCGACCGTGTTGGAGGGATCGCGCATCGCCTCGATCGGCAGGCCGGCGGCAATGCGCCCGTAAAGCGGCAGCTTCACGACCTCGTCGGAATTTGCGGCCATCGCGGCGCCGGGCAACGTGCCGCGGAACTCGCCCTTGACGACCTGCGGGCGGAAGGCGCGGCTGGAATCGGTGGCCGCGGCGGGTGCCGCGACGAGCGTGGGGCCCGAGGCCGGCTTCTGGCCCTGGGCATGGAGATTGTCGGGCAGGCGCACGACTTCGAGCGCGCGCGCGCGATGGGGCAGGCGGCGGATGAAGCCGCGCTCTTCGAGACCCGTGATCAGGCGATGGATGCCGGACTTCGACTTGAGGCCGAGCGCATCCTTCATCTCGTCGAAGGAAGGCGGCACACCCGCATCGGCGAGGCGCTGATTGATCAGCAGCAGGAGTTCATATTGCTTGCGGGTCAGCATGCGCGCACCTGTGTTGGCGGCCGGCAAGGGCCGTATGTGGACGGTGTCGGGGAACGCAGCGACCGGCCGAAATCTCAACCGATCGCGGATGTAGTGGGAGTAACCCACAACATCTCGTAAACGAACCCGCAACGATCATGAACTGTTCTAGTTTGGTTCGCGTGGGTCGTCAAGGCTTATCCACAGATACTACAATCGGATGAAGTCGATCGGATCGCCGGCGCGCGCGGCCGGTGCATTGGCGAGCCGGATCGCGAGCGCGTCGGCCCTGGCAAGCAGCGAGATCATCGAGCTGTCCTGTTTGGTGAATGGTGTTACCTGAAGCGTGCCGTCGGCGCCGCGCGCGAGCGTGGCCCGCATGTATTCTTCGCGGCGGTCGTTGGCTTCGAGATCGCGGCCGAGCGTGGCCTTCTCGACGTGCGGTCCCGTCTGCGGCTTGCCGAGCATCGCGGCGATGGCGGGGCCGACGAACAGCACGGCGCATACGAGGCTCGACACCGGATTGCCCGGCAGGCCGATCAGCGGCACGTCGCCGAAACGGCCGAACATCAGCGGCTTTCCCGGCCGCATCGCGATCTGCCAGAAATCGAGCGTGAGGCCGGTTGCACCCAGTGCGGAGCGCACGAGATCGTGGTCGCCGACCGACGCGCCGCCCGTGGTCACCAGCAGGTCGCAACCGCGGGCACCCGCGGCGATGGCCTGCAGCGCCTGTTCGTCGTCGGGCGCGATGGGCAGCAGCACGGGATCGCCGCCGGCCTGCGCCACGAAAGCGGCAAGGGCCGGGCCGTTCGACGAGACGATCTGGCCCGGTGCCGGCGTCGTTCCCGGCAGCACGATCTCGTCGCCGGTCGAAAGGATTGCCACGCGCGGACGGCGGCGCACGTCGAGCCAGGCATGGTTGGTCGCGGCGGCGAGGCCGACATGGCGCGCATCGAGCGTCGTGCCCGCCGGAATGGCGAGATCGCCTTCCTTGAAATCGAGGCCCGCGGGCCGGACATAGCGGCCGAGCGGCTCGGCCTGGCGCGCGACGATGCTGCTGCCGTCCACGTCCGCGTTTTCCTGGATCAGGATCGTGTCGGCGCCTGCGGGAACGACGGCGCCGGTGAAGATGCGGATGCACTGGCCGGGGCCGACCGTGCCGGCGAACATGTGCCCCGCCGGTGCCGTGCCGATCACCGCGAGCCTGGCGCCTGCCTTGGCGACGTCGGCCGCGCGCACCGCATAGCCGTCCATCGCCGAGACCGGCAGCGGCGGCTGGGTGAGCTTCGCGCGGACATCGGCCGCCAGCGTGCGGCCGTGTGCATCGGCGAGCGCCACCGTTTCGGCGCCAAGCGGGCCGAAGGCGGCAAGGATGCGGGCACGGGCTTCGACGACGGGGATCATGCGCGGATCAGGCCTGCCGGAACGTGCCCGACTTGCCGCCTTCCTTGTGCACGAGGCGGATCTCGCCGATGCGCATGCCGCGGTCGACGGCCTTGCACATGTCGTAGACGGTGAGGGCCGCGACGGCGACGGCCGTCAGCGCCTCCATCTCCACGCCGGTCTGGCCGGTGACCTTGGCGGTCGCCTCGATCTCGACCGCATTGGCGGCCGGATCGGCGCGCAGCTCGACCTTCACCGAGGTCAGCGCAAGCGGATGGCAGAGCGGGATCAGCTCGTGCGTCTTCTTGGCGCCCATGATGCCGGCAAGCTGCGCCACGCTCAGTACGTCGCCCTTCTTGAAGCCGCGTGCCTCGATCGTGCGCAGCGTCTCGGGCGCCATCGTCACGCGCCCGCGCGCGGTGGCGATGCGCTGGGTGTGCGCCTTGTCGGCGACGTCGACCATGACGGCGTTCCCGTCGGCGTCGAAATGGGTGAGCCCGCTCATGCGCGTGCCTTCTCGCGCGCAAGAAGGGTGCGCGTCGCTTGCGCGACGTCGGCCTGCAGCATCAGGCTTTCGCCCACGAGGAAGGCGGCCGCGCCCGCGCGTTCCAGCCGCGCGATGTCGGCCGGCGTCCGGATGCCGCTTTCGGCCACGAGCAGCCGCTCGCGCGGCACGCGCGCGGCCAGCGTCTCGAACGTCGCGAGGTCGACGGCCAGCGTCTTGAGGTTCCGGTTGTTGACGCCGATCATCGTCTCGTTGCCGTGCGCCCCTTGCGCCGGAAGCTTCAGCGCGCGATCCAGTTCCTCGCCGTCATGCACCTCGGCGAGCACGTCGAGCCCGAGATCGAGCGCGATCTCGCACAGATCCTGCGCTTCGCAGTCGTCGAGGCAGGCGAGGATGAGAAGTACGCAATCGGCCCCCAGTGCCCGCGTCTCGCGGACCTGATAGGGGTCGAGCACGAAATCCTTGCGCAAGGCGGGCAAGCCGACCGCCGCGCGCGCGGCCTGCAGGTATTCGTCCTTGCCCTGGAAATAGGGCTCGTCCGTCAGCACCGAAAGGCAGGTCGCCCCGCCGGTCCGGTAGGCGACGGCAAGGGCCGCCGGATCGAAATCCGCGCGGATCAGGCCCTTCGACGGCGAGGCCTTCTTGATTTCGGCGATCAGGGCCACGTCGCCCGATGCGCGGCGCGCCCGCAGCGCGCCGGCGAAGCCGCGCGGACGCGTGGCGCTGGCGACGCGCCGGGCAAGCTGGTCTTCCGGCACGCGCGCCTTGCGGACCGCGATTTCGCGCCGCTTGTCGTCGCAGATGCGGGCGAGAACGTCGCTCATCCGGCCGACCGGTTCGAGATATCGACGAGCGAGGCGAGTGCCGCCTTCGCCGCCCCGCTGTCGATCGACTGCATGGCCTTCGCGACACCGGCCTTGAGGTCGGGTGCGGTACCCGCGACGACGAGAAGAGCGGCGGCGTTCATCGAGACGACGTCGCGCAGCGGCCCTTTGGCGCCGTCGAGCAGCTTGCGCATCATTTCCGCGTTGTCGGCGGGCGTGCCGCCCTTGAGGTCGGCGGCCGTGGCGCGCGCGAGGCCCGCTTCTTCGGGCGTGATCTCGAACTCGCGCACCTTGCCGTCGGCGAATTCGGCGACGGCGGTCGGGCCCGTCGTCGTGATCTCGTCGAGCCCGTCCGAGCCATGCACGACCCAGGCGCGCTGCGAGCCGAGGCGGCCGAGCGTCTCGGCGAGCGGCGTGACCCACTTGCGCGCGAACACGCCGACGAGTTGGCGCTTGACGCCCGCAGGGTTCGAGAGGGGCCCCAGCAGATTGAAGATGGTGCGCGTTCCGACCTCGACGCGCACGCCCGCGACATGGCGCGTGGCCGAATGGTGGCGCGGCGCCATCATGAAGCCCACGCCCGCCTTCGAAATTGCGTACTCGATCAGCCGCGTGTCGCAGTCGATGTTCACGCCGAGCGCCGTTAGCACGTCGGCGGCCCCCGATTTCGACGAGAAGGCACGGTTGCCGTGCTTGGCGACCTTCAGCCCGCAGCCGGCGACGACGAAAGCCGTTGCGGTGGAGATGTTGAACGAACCCGAGGCGTCGCCGCCGGTGCCCACGGCCTCGACCGCGTCATCGGGCGCGATGATCTTCAGGGCCTTGCCGCGCATCGTGCGCGCGGCGGCGACGATCTCGTCCACCGTCTCGCCGCGCACGCGCAGCGCCATCAGGAACGCGCCCATCTGCGCCGGCGTCGCGTTGCCGGACATGATGATCTCGAAGGCGTCGGTCGCTTCGGCCTCGGAAAGCCTGTGGCCGTCGGCGACGCGCGCCAGAAGCGTCTTCAGTTGGGTCATGTCGCCGGCCATTCGGGCACGTCTCCGCAGGTGCGTTTCGTCGCGATTAGCCGGCGCTTATAGCAGCAAAACCCTGCGCTCACAAAGCGTTGCGCGCCGCGTGGATCGCTTCGGCGAGCTGGGCGTCCTGCACCCCGTGGGGATCGATCACCCGCTCGGCGGGCAGGGTGACCGTGACGGTCGTTCCCTTGCCGGGGGCCGACTGGAGAGTAAGCGTGCCGCCATGCATCTCGACGATCGCCTTGGTCAGCGGCAGGCCCAGTCCGGTGCCCTCGTGGCGACGCGCAAGAGTGGATTCGATCTGCCGGAAGGGCTGGAGCGCGATCGGGATGTCCTGCGGGCGCATCCCGATGCCCGTATCGACGACCGAGATCGAGACCTCGCCGCCCGGCTGGCGCGTGGTCGTCAGGGTGACCTTGCCGCCCGCAGGCGTGAACTTGATCGCGTTCGACAGCAGGTTCAGCAGGATCTGCTTGAGCTTGATGCGGTCGGCCCAGATCGCCGGGATGTCGCCGGCAGGCTGGATGTCGAGCCCGATCGTCCCGCGCTGCGCACGCTCGGCGACGAGCCTGCCGCAGGAGTTGAATATCTCGTTCAGGTCGACCTGCTCCTCGCGCAGCGTGGCCTGGCGCGCCTCGATCTTCGACAGGTCGAGAATGTCGTTGATGAGCGTGAGCAGGTGCCGGCCGGACTCGCGGATATCGAGCGCGTATTCCTCATAGCGCGCGTCGCCCAGCCTGCCGAACAGCTTGTCGGTCATGATTTCGGCGAAGCCGATGATGGCGTTGAGTGGCGTGCGCAGCTCGTGGCTCATGTTCGCGAGGAACTGCGACTTCGCGCGGTCGGCCAGCTCGGCCATCTCCTTCGCCTGACGAAGCGCCACGTCGGCGTTCTCGCGCTCGGTGACGTCGGTGAAGCTCGCGACCGAGCCGCCGTCGAGGAGCGGCCGGCTGTCGACTTCGATGGTCCGGCCGTTTTCGAGACGCTGGATCATCTTCTTCGGTTCGCGTTGCCTTGCGCTCGCCAGCCGCTCGCGCACGATCTGCTCGGCGCGTTCGAGCGTGTAGTTGCCCCGCGCGATGGACGCACGCATCGTTTCCTCGAGCGTGCTTCCCTCCTTGATGCCCGCATCCTCGAGGCCGTAGAGCTCGAGATAGCGCTTGTTGAACACGACCAGCCGCAGGTCCGCGTCGTAGACGCACATGCCCTGCGCCATGTTCGACAGCGCCAGTTCGAGCTGCGCCTTCTTGAGGTCGAGCTGCGAACGCACGCTTTCAAGCGCCTGCTCGGCGAGGACGCTGTCGGTCGAATCCAGCGCGATGCCTTCCCAGACGATGGAGCCGTCGTCGGCGCGGCGCGGACGGCTGCTCAGTTCGAACCAGCGCATGCGGCCGTCGGCGTGCCGCACGCGGCCGGTCCAGTGCATGGCGACCATGTCGCGGGCCGATTTCTCGTACGCTTCCTTGAGGAGGAGGAGGTCGTCGGGATGGGTCGCGTCGCTCAGCGGTTTCCCGCGTCCGGCCAGGCATTCGGCGGCCGAAATCCCCATCTGCTGCTGGATCGCGTCGCTGATCCAGAAGATCTCGGACCGGCCTTCCGGGTTGCGGCGTCGCTGGAACACGATGCCGGGGATGTTCGCGACGAGCGTCTGGTAGCGCGCGTCGGACAGGCGGATCGACGCCTCGCTTTCCTCCAGCCGGCCGAGATGGCGGGCGAGGGCGAGCATCAGGAAGATGAAGATCGCCACGACGAGCGCGGAGAACGGCAGCGAGACGCGGATGTTCTCGTGCCAGTCCGCCAGATAGTCCTCCGCCGCCGTCCCGGCGTAGACGAAATAGGGCAGGCCGGGCGTGGTCGCGAACGCGAACACGCGCTCGATCCCGTCGAAGCCGACGGTCCGGCGGATGCCGGTATCGCTGCCGGACAGCGCGTGGACGCCCGCCTCGAAGAACGGATGCCCGAGCAGCGATGCGCCGATCATGGATTCGATCGCCGGCGTGCGTGCGACGAGCGCGCCGCGGCGGTCGATCACGCCGAACGCGCTGCGCCGGCCGATATCGAGGCGCGAATAGAGCCGCTCGAAAAAGCTGCGCGGAATGTCGGCGACGATGGCGCCGCGCCAGGTGCCGTTGTCGTCGCGGATGGCGAGGGCGGCACTGACGCTCCATTCGTTCGTGTCCGGATCGCGGCGCGGGCGTTCGATCGCGACTTCGTCGCCCGGCAAGTCGCGCAGCGCCTTCCAGAAATCGCGCCCGGCCATGTTCTGGGCCATCGCGCCGAAAGCGGTCGTTGCGCGGATGTTCCCGTCGGCATCGATGGCCGAAAGATGCACGATGCGGGCATCGATGCCGATATAGCGCCGCAGGACGGTTTCCAGATCGGACCGGCGGCTCCAGTCGGACACTTCGCCCGCTTCGGTCGCGGCGGTGGCGAGCGTGAGCTTGACGCCGACGAAAGCCTGCTGTGCCTGGTCGGCGAGCATCGCGGCGAGATTGGAAGTCTCGCGCTCGGCATTGCGCTGGGCCTGGCTCGCGCTCTGGCGCGCGCTCAGCGCGAAGAACGCGAAGAACGCGATGCTGAGCCCGATGGCCAGCGAAACGAGTATCCACTTGAAGCGCGAATAGCCGAGCGTATCCGGCCCCCGGCGGATCGTGGTCGAGAACGGCGACGTGCTGTTCTTGCTAGCCGGCATCGCCGCGCCGGGCAGAGGCGGACAGGGAGCACTCGGTGCCTTCGGCGGTCGCCCTGAAATCGTTGCCGCTGAAACGGCCGTCCAGCGCAAGCGTCTGCGGGCCGATGCGCAGCGTCGTCCTGATCCGCCCGTCCGCCTCGACGAACGCATAGAACGTCCCGATCGGCTGGCCGGCCGCCTGGGGATTGAAAATCTCGCCGCGCACTTCGCCCCGCTGGAGCGTGATCGTCAGTTCCGTCCGGGCGAGGCAGCGCGAAGGCGTGGCCGTGCGCTGGCGCTGGAGCACTTCGCCGCGGTAGGTCCCGTCGAGGTTGGCCAGCGCGACCGGCGGACCGGAAAGCCGGTCGCACGCGCCCAGGGAGGTGACGAGGCCGGCGAGAAGGAGCAGTGCGGAAATTCTCGGATTTGCGGACGTCTGGTGCACGGGAAACACGGTCCTTCAAGGTTTGCATATCGCAACGCTCCATTTTCGAGCCGCCACCCCTCAAACGCAATGCCCGGCAAAGCTTGACCTTTCAGTAAGGGTAAGGTTTATGAAGTCGGGGTCAATCGGCCTTGGAGGGCTGTCATGAATATCGGTCAGGCCGCCGTTCGCGCCGGCGTCACGCCCAAGACGATCCGTTACTACGAAAGCGTCGGCCTGATCGCCGTCGCGGATCGCCGCGCCAACAACTACAGGGACTATGGCGATCGCGAGATCGCCGAGCTGCGCTTCATCCATCGCGCCCGGTCGCTGGGTTTCTCGGTCAAGGAGGTCGGCGACCTGCTGACCTTGTGGCGCGACCGCAGCCGCGCCAGCCACCAGGTACGCACGCTTGCGCTGACGCACGTCCAGGAGATGGAACGCAAGATCGCCGAGCTTCAGGCGATGAAGCGCACGCTCCAGACGCTGATCGGCAAGTGCCACAACGACGACCGGCCGGACTGCCCCATCCTCGAGGATTTCGCGGGCGGCACGGCGGACTAGTTCGCGCCGCGATGCGCGGCAAGGAACGGTTCGATCACGCCGCCCCAGATCCGCGAACCTTCGCGGCCGAAGAACAGGCCGTGCCCGTCCGATCCGAAGGCGGGCAGAAGGCGGAATTCGGCCTTGCCGCCTGCCGAGACGAATGCTTCGTGCATCGACTTCGAGATGTCCGGCGAAAAGAAGGTGTCGTTCTCGGTGTAGATCCACAGCATCGGCGCGCGCGCCGTCCTGCCGTAGGTTCCGGCGCTGCGGATGAGCGCGTGCGGCGCGCAGTTGGTATTGGCACGCCCCTGCGCCCAGCCGCCGCGCCCGCCCGCGAAGTTTACGAAGGCTGCGACGGATGCGGGCGCCGTGCTGGCATAGGCGATCGTGCCCCAGCCGCCGGCCGACTGGCCGACGACGATCGTGCCCTGGGTGCGCACGAGGGGCAGCGCGTGCAGGTGGCGCACGGCCGCGTCGATGTCGGTCGCCGTCGCGAGACCGCCGCGCGTGAAATCCGGGTCGCTGCAGCGGCCATATTCCTCCGGCCAGTTGCTGCCGTTCGCGCCGTAGCCGCGGCGAAGCGGAAAGGCGACGACATAGCCGCGCCGAAGGAACCACGTCGCCACCTCGTGATTGCAGGCGGTCGGCGCCATCGTCGGGCGCTGCTCGGGCCTGGCGGGCGAACCGTGATTGACGACGACGAGCGGGGCGGGCGCGTCGGCACTCGGCCGGCAGATGCGGATCGTGATCGGCTGGCTGCCGACCTGGACCTGCACGAGCGCCTCGAGCGGTTGCGATTCGGGCGTCTGCGCGGCGGCCGTGGCCGCCGCAAGACAGAAAGCAAGAGCTGCAATCAGGCGACACCGATTCATTTTCCGGTTCCCTTTCCTTTGCAGAGGTCGAATCGAGCTATATTCGTCCGATGCCTTCCGCCGTGCGCAAAACGTCCAGGAGCTTCTTCCGGGACTTCGGTCTTGCCGCCCTGATTGCCGTACCGTTGACGGTCGTCGGCTTTGCGGGCTGGTACTCCCTGTCGGACAAGGCGCCGGCACGTCCGGTTCGTCCGGTGGCGGAACTTGCCATGGCCGTGCCGCTGGCGTCACCCCAGAAGGATGAAAGTAATACGCGTACGCCGCCACCGGTTGTTCCGTTTTTCGGCATCCGCCTGCCGTCGGCCCCGCCGGAGATGCCGTTGCAGGTCGTGGCACTGCCGGAGCCGCCGGCGCCCGCATCCGTTCCCGAAAAGGCCGCGCGCGCGTCCGATGCGGGATGGGAAGCGCGTTCGGTGCGGCCGCCGACGGTGCGCGCGGGCGCGTGGGTCGCGATCATCATCGACGATCTCGGCCTGGACCGCGGCCGCGCGGCGCGCGCCGCGTCGCTGCCGGGGCCGCTGACGCTGTCGTTCATGAGCTATGCGTCCGACGTCGGGATGCAGGCGAGCGCCGCGCGCCAGTCCGGGCACGAAATCATGCTGCATATGCCGATGGAGCCGGAAGGGCGCGAGGATCCGGGACCGGGCGCCCTGTTCGTCCGCCTGCCGGACGCCGACATCCGCCAGCGCGTCGCCGCTTCGCTCGACCGGTTGCCGATGGCGGTGGGGCTCAACAACCACATGGGCAGCCGCTTCACGCGCGATGCGCGCGCGATGCGCCCGGTGCTGGAGGAGATTGCCGCGCGCGGCCTGCTGTTCGTCGACAGCCGCACGTCGGGCGGATCGGTCGCGGGCGACCTTGCGGCGCAGATGGGCATCGCCAACGCCGGCCGCGACGTGTTTCTCGACAACGAGCAGGAAGCGACCTACGTGCGCCGGCAGCTCGCGGAACTGGAGCGCACGGCGACGCGCCGCGGCAACGCAATCGCGATCGGCCATCCGCACGAGGCCACGCTCGAAGCGCTCGCCGCCTGGATCCCGACCATGAATTCGCGCGGCCTCCAGCTCGTGCCGGTTTCCGCGATCGCGCGCCACCTGCGCCGCGACCCTTCGGCGCAGCCCGGCGTCGCGCAGGGGCGGCCTGTTGACGTTCCCCTTACGGCAAGCCGCATCGTTCCGGTCCAGATGCCGGGACCGGCCGCGCGTGCAGCGCCGGCTCCGGCGCAGGAATTCACCGGAGAGCAGCCATGGAAGCGGTTTCCTATCGAGTGAACGGAATGACGTGCGGCGGATGCGTGCGCGCGGTAACCGGCGCGATCCGCGCGTCGGCGCCCGGCGCAAGCGTCGCGGTCGACCTGCCGGCCGGCAAGATAACGGTGAGCGGTCTCGACGAGGCGGGTGTGCGCCGCGCCGTCGAAGAAGCGGGTTTTGATTTCGCCGGAAAGGCCTGAGCCCGCGCAGGTCTCAGTTCAGCCGGTCGACCACGCTCCGGTTGACCGTCACGCCGTAGCGCTGGCGCAGCGCCTGCCCGTATTCGCTCGAGATGTCGCCCGCGATGTCGCGGCGAAGCTGCGTGCGCAGCTGTTCCATGCCGGGCACGTCGGAAGCGGGATCGGCCGGGACGATTTCCTTCGTGCGGACGACGTGCTGGCCGTCGATGCCGGCGGCAACGCCGAGTTCGCCGGGCTTCTGCGCGAACAGGCGCGCGGCGACCTGGCTCGGCACGCTCGCCTGGTCGCCCGTGCGCAAGACCGGGGCCACCGCTTCGATGCGCAGGTTGAAGCGCAGGGCGGCCGCCTCGAGCGTCTCGCCCTTGCCGACGGCCTCGACGACTTCGCGTGCGCGGGCGACGGCGCGTTCGGCCTGCCGCTCCGCTTTCCAGACCGCGGCGACGTCGTCCTTCACGGCATCGATCGGGCGGCGCTGGGCGGGCGTCACCGATTCCACGCGCACGATGTAGTAGGGGCCCGAGCGCGTCTCGACGAGCTGGCTTTCGCGCCCCGCGACGGTGTCGAACGCGGCGCGCACGGCTTCGGGCGCCGCCGCGAACAGCGCGACGGGCTCGCCCTTTTCGTCGCGGCCGCGCGCGTCGAGTGCCGCGACCTTCGTCACGTCGGCACCTGCGGCGGCGGCGGCTTCCTCGAGCGAACGCCCGCGCGTGACCTGGTCCTCGAGCCTGTTGGCGACCTCGAACGCCTTGTCGGCGGCAAGGCGGCGGCGTAGCTGCGGCTCAATCTCGGCGCGCAGGTCGGCGAGCTTGGCTTCGACGCCCGCTTCGACGCGCACGACCTCGATGACGTGCCAGCCGAACGCCGTCTTGACCGGCCCGACGACCTTGCCGGGTTCGGCCGCGAAGACGGGCTCGGCGATCGCCGGCAGCGTTTCTTCGCGCGTCACCAGCCCGAGACCGACCCGGTCGGGCGACTGGCCGGGCGTCTCGGCGACGACGGCGTCGAACGTCTTGCCGCCCGCGATCGCGGCGGCGGCGGCGGTCGCCGCGGCCTCGTCGGCGAACAGCATCTGCTTCAGCTCGCGCTGCTCGGGCTTGTCGAATTCGCGGCGGCGCTGCTGGAACTCGTCCTCGAGCGCGCGGTCGTCGATCTTGATCTGGCTTTCGACGTCGGCGGCCCCGACGCGCACGACCGACAGCGCGCGCAGTTCGGGTGCGGTGAAGCGTTCGGCATTCGCCTCGTAGGTCTTGGCGAGGTCCGCGTCGGCGGGCGTGCCCACGTCGTCGAACGAGGCGTTCGCGACGAAGATCCGCTCGCCGCTGCGCTTCTCGTTGCGGTGGCGGTAGATCGCCTCGACCAGCGTCTCGGGCGGGCGCACGCCGGCTTCGACGGCCTCGACGATCTGCTGGCGCACGATGTCGGCTCGCACCAGCTCGATGAAGCGCTGCTCGGTGAAGCCGTTCTCGCTGAGCACGCGCTGGAACGTGAAGCGGTCGAACTGGCCGCCGGGGCCGCGGAAGGACGGATCGCCCGCGATGCGCTGGCGGATGATGGCGTCGCTGGCGACGAGGCCGAGGCGAGCGGCTTCCGAATCAAGCGCCGCCTGGCCGGTCAGGCGTTCGACCGTCTGGTCGAGCACGCCGAACTGGCGCAGCAGGTTCTCGTCGAGCTCGCCGCCGAGCATGCGCTTGATGCGGTCGCGTGCCTGCCGGTATTCGATGTCGAGCTGCTGGATGCTGATCTTGCGGTCGCCGACCTTGATGGCCGTATCGTCGGCGCCGCGCAGGAACGCGTAATCGCCGATGCCCCACATCGCGAAACTGACGACCAGCATGCCGAACAGCACCTTGGACACGGTACCGGCGGCTTTTTCGCGCATGAACTGGAGCATGGTTGGCTTCGTCGTTTCCGTGGCTGGAGCGAAAGGTGGGGGAGAATAGGGCCGGGGCCGCCGTCCCGCAACCCTTGCGAAACGGGCGTTAAGGCCTTAATCGGGATGCAAGATCGCAAGGAGAATGCGCACATGGCCGGGCCCAAACCGCTGATTGCCGGAAACTGGAAGATGAACGGCCGGCTTGCCGACGCGACCAAGCTTGCCGGTGCCGTGTCGGCCTTCGTGCGCGCCCTGCCGCCGACGGCCGCCGACGTGCTCGTCTGCCCGCCCTATCCCTACCTCGCCCCCGTCGCGCAGATCCTGTCGGGCAGTCGCGTGCGGCTGGGCGCGCAGGACTGCCACGCCGAGGCGGCAGGTGCCTTCACCGGCGACGTGTCGGCCGACATGCTGAAGGATTCCGGCTGCAGCTTCGTCATCGTCGGCCATTCCGAGCGGCGCGCACAGCATGGCGAGACGGACGCGGTCGTGCAGGCCAAGGCCGCCGCGGTGCTGAAGGCCGGAATGACCGCGATCCTGTGCGTTGGCGAAACGCTCGCCGAACGCGACGAGGGCCGCACGATCCCGGTGGTGGCGACGCAGCTGGTCGGCTCGCTGCCGGCGGGTGCCAACGCCGACAACCTCGTCGTCGCCTACGAACCCGTCTGGGCGATCGGCACCGGCCGCACGCCGACGGCGGCGCAGGTCGGCGAAGTGCATGGTGCGATCCGCGCCGGACTTTCCAAACGCTTCTCGGACGGCGCCAAGATGCGCATCCTCTATGGCGGGTCCGTGAACGCGCTCAATGCGCTGGAACTTCTGGCCGTCGCGAATGTGGACGGCGCACTGGTCGGCGGCGCTTCGCTGCGCGCCGACACGTTCGAGACGATCGCCAAGGCGGCGCCGCGGCGCTAGGGAGAAAGATCATGCAGCACGCAACAATGGGCGGCGTCCACGCGACGCTCGGCGAATATTTCGACGGCCTCTACGAGGGCGACGCCGACAAGCTCGAGCGCATCTTCGCAGCCGGAAGTTCGCTGACGTTTCTCGTCGACGGCAAGGTCACGGTCCTGCCGCGCGACGAATGGCTGAAGAACGTCCGCAGCCGGCCGAAGCCGAAGGATTCGGGCCTCGAGCGCAAGGACCGTGTCCTGTCGGTCGATCTGGCGGGGCCCGACATGGCGTTCGCGAAGGTCGCCTGCCAGATCCCGCCGCGTTATTTCACCGACTATCTCTGCCTGCTGCGTGTCGACGGGCGCTGGCAGGTCGCGCAGAAGGTCTACACGACGCTGCCGCGCCCGTAACTCAGGCAAGATCGAAGACCAGCACTTCGCTCTCGGCCGCGAGGCCCTTGAGCTTCAGCGCCGTCGCTTGCGAGACGGCGGCGCCGTCGCCTTCCTTCAGCGTTGTGCCGTCGACCTCGATGCTGCCGCGCGCGACCTGCACCCAGGCATGGCGCCCGGCGCGCAAGGTCAGCTCGGCCGTCTTGCCGGCTTCCAGGATCGAGGCGTAGAGCCGCGCGTCCTGATGGATCTCGACCGAGCCGTCAGCACCATCCGGCGACACGACGAGGGCGAGGCGGTTGAGCTTGGCCTCGCGGCCGAACGCGCGCTGGGCATAGCGCGGCGTGTGGCCGCTGCGGTCGGGCATCAGCCAGATCTGCAGGAAATGCACGGGGTCGTCGCCCGAAGGGTTGAACTCCGAGTGCAGGATGCCGGTGCCGGCACTCATCGCCTGCACCTCGCCCGCGCGCAGCACTTCGCCGTTGCCCATCGAGTCCTTGTGCTCGATGGCGCCGTCGAGCACATAGGAGATGATCTCCATGTCGCGATGGCCGTGCGTGTCGAAGCCGGTTCCCGGCGCCACGCGGTCTTCGTTGATGACGCGCAGCGCCCGGAAGCCCATCTGGGCCGGGTCGTAGTAGCTGCCGAAGGAGAAGCTGTGGCGGCTCTTGAGCCAGCCGAAATCGGCGGGGCCACGGCGCTCGGAAGGACGGACGACGATCTTGGGGGCGTTCATTGGAGGGGTCCTTTCGGTTCGGGAAATTTTCATGCCCGGAAGATAGGCCCATCGCCATATGACAACAATATAGCGTAAAACGTATTTATAGTTCTGTTTAAAGAAACAATAATCCGGCCGCCGTCCGCTGGATTTCCGCGGCGCTTCGCGATAGAACCCTGCTCCCGCCGCATTTCCGAGAAAAGTCCGCGCCCATGGCAACCGTCATCACCGTCATCCATCTCCTTGTCGCCCTGTCCCTGGTCGGCGTCGTCCTGATCCAGCGCAGCGAGGGCGGCGGGCTCGGCATGGGCGGCGGCTCCGGCGGCGGCATGGGCGGTTTCATGTCGGCCCGCGGGACGGCCAACCTGCTGACGCGCGCCACGGGCATCCTCGCGGGCGCCTTCATGCTGACGAGCATCACGCTTGCGATCCTCGCCGGCGGCCACGGCAAGCGCGCCGCCGATCCGCTGGGCGGCCCGCTGCCGACCCTTCCGGCGGCGGCACCCGAAGCGCCGGCCGCACCGGCACCGCCGGTCGCGCGCTAGAAACCGCTGCGCGACTCGGGATTATCCCGAAGTCGCGTCAATCCCGAAATTTCGTCCAGATTCGCGGACCGCATGACGGTTCCGCTTGGGCTGTGCGTGGCGAGGAGTTATACGGGGGGCCCATGACGCGGTTCATCTTCATCACCGGCGGCGTGGTCTCCTCTCTCGGCAAGGGATTGGCATCCGCCGCACTCGGTGCGGTCCTCCAGGCGCGCGGCTACAAGGTCCGCCTGCGGAAACTCGACCCCTATCTCAACGTCGATCCGGGCACGATGAGCCCGTATCAGCACGGCGAATGCTACGTGACCGACGACGGGGCGGAGACCGATCTCGATCTCGGCCACTACGAACGCTTCACCGGCGTTCCCTCGCGCCAGTCCGACAACATCACGACGGGCCGCATCTATTCGAACATCATCGCCAAGGAACGGCGCGGCGACTATCTGGGCGCCACCGTCCAGGTCATTCCGCACGTCACCGACGCGATCAAGGAATTCGTCACAGCCGATCTGGGCGACGCGGATTTCCTGCTCTGCGAGGTCGGCGGCACGGTCGGCGACATCGAGAGCCTGCCGTTCCTCGAAGCGATCCGCCAGCTCGGCAACGAGCTGGGCCGCGAGCGCGCCTGCTTCGTGCACCTGACGCTGGTGCCGTGGATCGCCTCGGCGGGCGAACTCAAGACCAAGCCCACGCAGCATTCGGTCCAGCAGCTCCAGTCCGTCGGCATCCGCTGCGACATCCTGCTGTGCCGCTCCGAGCACGACATTCCGGCGTCCGCGCGCAAGAAGATCGCGCTGTTCTGCAACCTGCGCGAAGAGGCCGTCATCCCGGCGCTCAACGCGCGCTCGATCTACGAAGTGCCGATCGCCTACCACCGCGAAGGGTTCGACCGCGAGGTCCTGCGCCATTTCGGCCTGCCGCAGCCCGAGCCGGATCTGAGCCGCTGGACCGAGATCGTGCGCCGAGTGACCCAGCCCGAGGGCGAGGTCGAGATCGCGATCGTCGGCAAGTACACCAGCCTGCTCGACGCCTACAAGTCGCTCAACGAGGCGCTGGCCCATGGTGGCATCGCCAACAGCGTGCGCGTCAAGCTGAACTGGATCGAGAGCGAATCGTTCGAGGGCGCGGATGCGAATTTCGACGCGCTCGACGGCGCGCACGCGATCCTCGTGCCCGGCGGCTTCGGCGAGCGCGGGGCAGAGGGCAAGATCCGCGCGGTGCGCTATGCGCGCGAGAAGAAGGTGCCGTATTTCGGCATCTGCTTCGGCATGCAGATGGCGTGCATCGAAGCGGCCCGCACGCTGTGCGGCATCGACAAGGCGAGCACGACGGAGTTCGGCCCGACAACGGAGCCGGTCGTCGGTCTGCTCACGGAATGGGTACGCGGCAATTCGCTGGAGAAGCGCGGGGCGGGCGACAACATGGGCGGCACGATGCGCCTGGGCGCCTACGAGTGCGATCTTTCAAAGGGCAGCATCGTCGCCGACATCTACGGCAAGTCGCGCATACAGGAACGCCACCGGCATCGCTACGAAGTGAACATCAACTACAAGCCGATGCTGGAGAAGGCGGGCCTGCGCTTCTCGGGCATGTCGCCGGACGGCGAACTGCCCGAAATCGTCGAGATTCCCGACCATCCGTGGTTCGTCGGCGTGCAGTTCCACCCCGAACTCAAATCCAAGCCCTTCGAGCCGCACCCGCTGTTCACGAGCTTCGTCAAGGCAGCGGTGACGCAGAGCCGTCTGGTGTAAGATCGGGTCCATGACCCAGCCCAAGACCGTCCCCCTCGGCAATTTCCAGATCGCCAACAACAGGCCCTTCGCGCTGATCGCGGGGCCGTGCGCGCTGGAAAGCCGCGCGCATGCGATGGAGATGAGCCACGCGCTCGTCGAACTCACCGGCAAGCTCGGCATTCCGCTGATCTACAAGACGAGCTTCGACAAGGCGAACCGCAGTTCGATCGGTTCCGAGCGCGGGATCGGCATGGCGAAGAGCCTGCCGATCCTCGCCGAGGTGCGCGAGAAATACGGCTGCCCGGTGCTGACCGACGTGCACGACGCCTCGCAATGCGCGCCCGTCGCCGAGGCCGTCGACGTGCTCCAGATCCCCGCCTATCTGTGCCGGCAGACCGACCTGCTGCTGGCGGCCGGCGCCACGGGCCGCGCGATCAACGTCAAGAAGGGCCAGTTCCTCGCCCCCTGGGACATGAAGAACGTCGTCGCGAAGATCGCGAGCACGGGCAACGAGAAGATCCTGCAGTGCGAGCGCGGCGTGACCTTCGGCTACAACACGCTGGTGTCCGACATGCGCGCGCTGCCGATCATGGCGGAGAACGGCTACCCCGTCGTGTTCGACGCCACGCACTCGGTCCAGCAGCCGGGCGGGCAGGGGACGACGTCGGGCGGCCAGCGCGAGTTCGTGCCGGTGCTGGCGCGCGCGGCCATCGCCATCGGCGTGGCGTCCGTGTTCATGGAAACGCATCAGGACCCCGACAAGGCGCCGTCCGACGGCCCCAACATGGTGCCGCTCAAGCAGCTCGGCGGCATCCTTGCCGAGCTCAAGGAATACGACGCGATCGCCAAGCGCCGCGCGAACGCCTAGCGCTTCGACTTCAGCCCCGCCTTGAATTTCCGGTCGCGCTTGATCGCGCGTTCGCGTTTCAGCGCTTCGCCGACATCCTCGAATTCCTCGACATGCACCAGCCGCCAGGGCCCGCGCCCGCGCGTGAACTTGGCGCCGCCCGGCTTCTCGCCGTTGTGCTGGGCCAGCCGCCGGTCGAGATCGGTCGTCTGGCCGGTATAGACCGTGCCGGCGGCGTTGAGTATCGCGTAGACGTAGCGCATGGCTTCATTCTAACGTCGTCGCACAAGAAAACGGGGGAGAGAAACATGGCCGAAGCCTTCAGCGCGCGCGACCTTGCCAAGCTTGCGGAATACGACACGCCCACGATGTGCAACGCGCTGGAGGTGATGGACCCGCGCTGGCGCACCTCCGGCTTCACGACGCGCCCGATGGTCTGCCAGTTCCCGGACCTGAAGCCGATCGTGGGCTATGCGCGCACGGTGCGCATCGCGTCGACCGAGCCCAACAAGCTGAAAGGGGCGGAGGCCAAGAAGGCGCGGCTCGAATATTACAAGTACGTCGAGAGCGGCGGGCCGCGCCCGTCGGTCAGCGTGCTGCAGGATCTCGACGGCGACCGCGCCGGCTTCGGCGCCTTCTGGGGCGAGGTCCAGTCGAACATCCACAAGGGGCTGGGCTGCCTCGGCGTCGTCACCGACGGCTCGATCCGCGACACGCATGTGTGGGCCGACGGCTTCCAGGCGCTGTCGGGCTCGGTCGTGCCGTCGCACGCCTATGTCCACGCGGTCGATTTCGGCGGCGAGGCGAACGTTTTCGGCATGCGCGTCAAGTCGGGCGACATCATCCATGCCGACCGGCACGGGGCGGTCATCGTGCCGCCGGAAGCCGTGCGCGGCATTCCCGCGATGGTCGATCTTCTGGTGCGCCGCGAGGCCGTGATCATCGGGGCGGCGAAGAAGAAGGGTTTCAGCTTCGCCAAGCTCGCCAAGGCCATCGCCGACGCCGACGAGATCCATTGAGTTGGATGTTTATTGGTAGGTTGATTTTGCACTAGTTCGTGCACGAGGGCCCGGTAGGCAAGCCGTTGACCTACTGACAGGTTACTAAGGAGTGAGGCCCAAAGCTCTCTCTTTGACCCGCGAGCAGACTCTGGCGGGACTCGCGGAGCTTGCGCAGAAATAGTATATTTTTGCTGTTGTGGCAGAATTTTAGCATGTGTCTCACACGTTGCATCTGCGTGTGCATGAGTTTTTACAGTGTAATTTCAACTTCTTTTGACATGTCGGCTTTATGGAAAGAATCCTTCCATACCGTTTCGCGTACGAAGCCATATGGAAATGTATCTATTGTGGTTCGACGGAGCGCAAATCTCTGACAAAGGAACACATAGTCCCAGTTTCATTTGGGGGAAAAGTAGCGCTGCCAAAATCAAGCTGCGTAAGTTGTGCCCGAATTACCAGAGATTTTGAAAAAGATTGTGCGCGCAAAAATTTTGGACGTTTGCGGATGTACCTGAATTTTCCAACCCGCCACCCAGATCAGCGTCCGTCACACATTCCCATTTTGGTCGAAACCGATGGAAAGACTGAAGAGGTGCTAGTGGAGCGCGAGCTGGCTCCCACTGCGCCGTTTCTGCTACCCGTCTTTAAATCTCCAAGTATTTTTGGCGATGGCGCGCCCGCCGATGCGTTTGAAAACGTACAGTTCATGATGATTCTTCCGTTGCCTGACGATCACAAAAATAGGATCGAACGTCTTAAGAAGAAGCCGACGGCACAAGTGAAGATTCCTTGGCAATTTGATCTCAATCCGTTTGTTCGAATGCTCGCTAAAATTAGTCATGCAACGGCCGTGGCAGAATTTGGGCTGGATAGCTTTAGCCCCCTTCTTGTTCCTGCTATTTTGGGAGATAGCCCCCCAACCCGTTACTTGATTGGATGCTCAAAGCCATTGCGGAAACCGCTTGGTGGGAGAGAATTTGAATTTGAAATTGGGCACATGAAGACCAAAGATGGGCGCGACTTTCTGTGCGCGAAGATACAAATGTTTACGTTTGTGCCGGGTTCTCCAACTTACATAGTTGTTATCGGGGTGCCTGAGGATCGATTACTGCGGCATTTAGTGAATCCACTTCCTCCGTCAAGCGACCCACTGCGCAGCGGTAAGCGGTTTTTTGCGCGGTACAAAGATGATCGCACCTGATTCTTTTTCGATTGATAACTGACTAGGTTGTTAGGCTAATTTTCTTGACAATCTGAGGGTGCTCCATATCATACGGCACAGGTAAGACGTGCTGTTTGACATGGTGAAGAGGACTGCCCGTCCGCGTGCCGAAAGGCGCGAGGGGAGGGCGTGTCACGCATCTCCGCGCCGCAAGGTTTGCTTGACGGATTTCAATTGCGTCAACGTCAACTGGCAAACCGTGCGAGATCAAGGCGTTGTCTGTTGACGCAAAGTTTCGTCAACTAGCGTCAAGCAACATTTCCGGCTTCCTTACGCGTAGACAGTCTCCAGCATCACGCCCGGCGCGACGAGACCGAGAAGTTCTTCGGCCTGCGTGGCGTGTGCGACGGCGCTGCCGCGCGCGACCAGCACGGCGCGCACGATGGGCACGCGCCGCTTGCCGGCAAGGTCGCGCAGGATCAGCGCCGATTGCAGCGGGGCGAGGCTGGGGTTGTAGGCCGCGTTCTCGGCATAGCGCCCGGCGACGACGGCATCGTCGGCGAGCTGCAACGCGATGCCGGCGTGTCCGCGCGTGTGCGGCGCATAGGACGCGCATGCGGCCTTGCGCGCTGCCTCGACCAGCGCATCGCCCGTGCAGGCAAGGCGCACGGGCCGCGTGGACATCGAGCCGCCAGCGAAGCCCAGATCGGCCGGGCCGAACGCGTCGGGCAGCAGGGCGGCAAGGCTGCGCTTGCGCCGCCCGACGATAACGGAAAACGGGCGCGCACCGCGCGCCAGCGTCTCGTACAGGAACTGGCGGCAGTGCCCGCACGGCATCGCGCTGACGGCGAGGGCGGCAATCCCCGTCTCGCCGTGATGCCAGGCGTTGGCGAAGGCGGCCTGCTCGGCATGGACCGACTGCGCGATGGCAGCACCCGGAAACTCGATATTGCCGCCCAGATAGACGCGGCCGGTCCTGGCACCCACGAGCGCCGCGCCGACGCGGAAGCCCGAGACCGGCGGATCGGCGAGCGCGCGCGCCTCCTCCGCGAGCCGGACGAGGGCGGCGTCGCGCTGGCGGGCAGGCAGAGGCGGGCGGATCGCGAATCCTTCCATGTCGCCGCGAGGATAGCGCCGACCCGGCACTCTTGTCGCGGGGGTGGGGTTCTGCTACCTCGCTGGGGCGGATCGACCGGAGAAGCGTGCACCCATGCATGTCGCCATGCTGTTCGACGTTTTCGGCACCTGCGTGGACTGGCGCACGTCGGTCACGCGCGAGGTCGCCGCAGTCGCCAGGGCCAAGGGCGTGACGCTCGATGCGGCCGCCTTCGCCGATGCGTGGCGCGGCAATTATGTACCCTCGATGCAGGTGGTGATCGACGGCAAGCGGCCTTACGTGCCGCTCGACGTGCTCCATCGCGAAACGCTCGTCGAACTCTGCGCCAAATCCGGCCTGAAGCTGACGGAAGCGGAGACCGACGACCTCAATTTCGCGTGGCACCGGCTCGATCCGTGGGCCGATACGGTCGCCGGGCTCGACCGGCTCAAGACGAAATTCATCCTTTCGCCGCTCTCGAACGGCAATGTCCGCCTGCTCGTCGACATGGCCAAGCGCGCGAAGATGCCGTGGGACACGGTTTTGTCGACGGAAGTGTTCAAGGCCTACAAGCCGCAGCCGCAGGCCTATCTGGGTGCCGTGCAGATGCTGGGTCTGCGCCCCGATCAGGTCATGATGACGGCGGCGCACAATGCCGACCTTGGCCACGCCCAGAGGCTCGGCATGAAGACCGCCTTCATCGCGCGCCCGACCGAGTACGGGCCGCACCAGAAGATCGATTTCGCGCCCGACGGCGACTGGGATTTCGTCGCGCGCGATTTCGTGCACCTCGCCGAGATGCTCGGCTGCTGAAACCGGAGACACGCCGCACATGACCGCCATCGCCAACATCCGCGCCCGCGAAATCCTCGACTCCCGCGGCAATCCGACCGTCGAAGTCGATGTCGTCCTCGATGACGGCACGGTCGGCCGCGCGGCCGTGCCGTCCGGCGCCTCGACGGGCGCGCACGAGGCGGTGGAACTGCGCGACGGCGACAAGAAGCGCTATCTGGGCAAGGGCGTGCGCAAGGCCGTCGCGGCGGTGAACGGCGAACTGTTCGACGCGCTCTCCGGCTTCGATGCCGGCGACCAGCTCAAGATCGACCGCACGATGATCGCGCTGGACGGCACGCCCAACAAGGCGCGTCTGGGCGCCAACGCGATCCTCGGCGTCAGCCTCGCGGTGGCGAAGGCGGCAGCACAGGCGGCTAAGCTGCCGCTGTTCCGCTATGTCGGCGGCACGCGCGCGCATGTGCTCCCCGTGCCGATGATGAACATCGTCAACGGCGGCGCGCATGCCGACAACCCGATCGACATCCAGGAATTCATGGTGCTGCCGGTGGGGGCGCCGACCTGCGCCGAGGCGATCCGCATCGGTTCCGAGATCTTCCACGCGCTGAAGAAGCGCCTGTCCGATGCCGGCCTCGCGACGAACGTGGGCGACGAAGGCGGCTTCGCGCCGAACCTGAAGAGCGCCGACGAAGCGCTCGGTTTCATCGCCAAGTCGGTCGAGGCGGCGGGCTACAAGCTCGGCAGCGACGTGGTGCTGGCGCTCGATTCCGCGTCGACCGAATTCTACAAGGACGGCAAGTACCGCATGGAGGGCGAGGGCAAGACGCTCGATGCCGCCGGCATGGTCGCGTTCTACGCCGATCTCGTGAAGCGCTACCCGATCGTGTCGATCGAGGACGGCATGGCCGAGGACGACCTCGCCGGCTGGAAGGCGCTGACCGAGGCGCTGGGCGCCAAGGTGCAGCTCGTCGGCGACGACCTGTTCGTGACGAACCCGAAGCGCCTGGCGATGGGCATCGAGAAGGGGCTCGCCAACTCGATCCTCGTCAAGGTGAACCAGATCGGCACGCTGTCCGAGACGCTGGAAGCCGTCGAGATGGCCCAGCGCGCCGGCTACACGGCCGTCATGTCGCACCGTTCGGGCGAGACCGAGGATTCGACCATTGCGGATCTCGCGGTCGCCACGAACTGCGGGCAGATCAAGACCGGCTCGCTTTCGCGCTCCGACCGCCTTGCGAAATACAACCAGCTGATCCGGATCGAGGAACTGCTGGGGGGCGAGGCCCGCTATCCGGGCCGGGCGGCGCTGAAGCGCTGAAAAGAAAAAAGTGAATCGTTTGAATCGCTTGCGGGGAACTTGTTAACAAGCAGTTGACGCTTCGAGTCGCAGCATGATTCCCTGCGAGTCGCGATGTCATTTCTCCTGCTTCTTCAACGCAGTGCGCGTGCTGCCGTCGGTCCCGTCCTCGGCTTCTGCGTCGTCGGCTATTTCGCCTACCACTCGTTCGAAGGCGAGCGGGGGCTGTACGCCTATCTGCGCCTGACCGAGCAGGTCCGGATCGCGCGCGAGCACCGCGACGACATCCGGGCCGAGCGCATCACGCTTGAGCGGCGCGTGGCGCTGCTGCGGTCGGAATCGCTGGATCGCGACATGCTCGACGAGCAGTCCCGCGCGCTTCTCAACTATGCGCGGCCAGACGAGATCGTGATCCTCGAGACGCCGGAAAATCGCCGGTAGAATTGATCTACAAGATATACAAGTAAAACTGGCATCTTCCGGCGGCGGATCATCCGCACTACAATTCGCCGAATGCGTAAAATTTGCCTGAAAATAGAGGGTTTTGCCCGTCCGGCATGTGTCGGGCGCGATGTCTGACTTTACCGCACCGGCACGCACCGGATACCGCAGTCGCGTCCTGTCGAGCGGCGTGATCCTCGCCGTCGGGCTTGCCGTCATTTTCCTGCTTGCGGCGGCGGCCATCCATTTCGATCGCCGCAACGTCCTCGATACGGCCGCCGCCCGCGCCAGCGCACTTGCGGAGATCGCCGCCGCGCATGTCGAGCAGGTTCTCTCGGCGATCGACGTGAACATCCGCGCCCTCGATTTCGACCTCGAGGAATCCGCGCCGGATCTGGGCGTGGTGCGCGAGAAGCTGCGCTTGATGCAGCTCGGCTCGCGTGCACTTCTGGGGATCGGCGTGATCGACGCCTCGGGCCGGTTGATCGTCGGCTCCGCCGCGAACCTGTCCGGTCCGGTCGATCTCAGCAGCCGCCCGTTCTTCGTGGGCTTGCGCGGCGGCCAGACGCGCGACCTGATGCTGAGCCCGCCGGCCCGGACGTCGACGACCGGCGAACTCGGGATCCCGATCTCGCGGGCGGTCTGGGACACGGACGGAAAGTTCGGCGGGGTCGTCTCCGGACGTCTGGACCCGGCCTATTTCGAGAAGTTCTTCCGGGTTCTCGGCGCGGATGCCGTGGCGATCCTTCTGCCCGAGGGAACCATCCTCGCGCGCTATCCCGAGATCGACCTGCTTGCCGCACCGAAGCTGCCCGTCAACGGAGGCATCGGAGGCACGCCGACATTCATGGTCTCGCCCGTCGACGGGGTCGAACGCCTGCTCGCGTTCCGCCGGCTGTCCGTGACGCCGGCATTGGTCGAGATCGCGTTCGACCGCGATCGGCTCCTCGAAGACTGGCGGCGCCGGCGCAACGTCATCCTTGCGGCGAGCGCGCTCATCGCCGGCCTCTCGGTGGCGCTGCTCGCCGGCGCGCGCCGGCGCGCGCGCGCATATTCGGAAAAGCTGCGCGCCGAGGCGACTGCCGCGGTCGAAGCGGAGGCGCGCGAGGCGGCCGTCGAAGCGAGCCGTCGGAAATCCGAGTTCCTCGCGCACATGAGCCACGAGATCCGGACGCCGCTGAACGCGATCATCGGCTTCTCGCAGATGATCAGCGGCCAGATGCTGGGCCCCGTCGGGCAGCCGCGTTACCGCGACTATGCGGCCGACATCCTCTACAGCGCCGAGCACCTGCTGTCGGTCATCAACAACGTGCTTGACCTGTCGAAGGTCGAGGCGGGGAAGTGGAGCCTCGACGTCGCGCATGTGCCCGCGGGCGAGCTTATCGAGGCCGCATGCCGGCTGGCATCGGCGCGCGCGGCGCACGAGAGCGTCGCCCTCGACGTGCGCGCCATGCCGGCGGTATCCGTTCTCGGCGACCGGCGCACGCTGGTGCAGATCCTGCTCAACCTGCTGATCAACGCGATCAAGTTCGCCGGCGACGACCGCAGCGTGACGGTCGCGTGCGAGCGGATGCGGGACGGCGGAGTGGAGTTCTCGATCGTCGATCGCGGGCCGGGAATGACCCGGGACGATATCGAGCGGGCCCTGCGCCCGTTCGAAACCGCCGCAAGCGTGCAGGCGCGCCGCCGGCAGGACACCGGGCTGGGCCTGCCGCTGGCGCGGGTCTTCGCGGAACTGCATGACGGCGCGCTGACGCTCGACAGCGCACCCGATCAGGGCACGACCGCGCGGCTGTATCTTCCAGCCGCGCGGGTGCGTGCGCTCTAGACGTCGGCGATGGTGCGCTGGGTCTGGACGCCGAGACCTTCGATGCCGAGTTTCATCGTCTGGCCGGGCTTCAGGAACAGCGGCGGCTTCTGGCCGAGGCCCACGCCCGGCGGCGTGCCGGTCGAGATCACGTCGCCGGGATGCAGCGTGAAGAACTGCGACAGATACGCGATCAGGAACTTCACGCCGTAGACCATCGTCTTCGTGCTGCCGTCCTGGTAACGCTTGCCGTCGACTTCGAGCCACATTTTCAGGTTCTGCGGATCCTTGACCTCGTCCTTGGTGACGAGCCACGGGCCGGTCGGGCCGAACGTGTCGCAGCCCTTGCCCTTGTCCCACTGGCCGGCGCGTTCGATCTGGAACTCCCGCTCCGACACGTCGTTGATGACGCAGTAGCCCGCGACGTGGTCGAGCGCATCCTTCTCGTCGATGTACTTGCCCGCCTTGCCGATGACGAAGCCGAGTTCGACTTCCCAGTCGGTCTTCTTCGAGTTGCGCGGGATGATGACGGCATCGTCCGGACCGACGACGGCGCTCGTCGCCTTCATGAACAGCACGGGTTCCGGCGGCACGGTGGCGCCGGTTTCGGCCGCGTGATCGGAATAGTTGAGGCCGATGCAGATGAACTTGCCGATGCCCGAGACGCAGGCGCCCAGACGCGGATTGCCCGGAACGAGCGGAAGCGTGGCGGGGTCGATCTTGGCGAGGCGTGCGAGGCCTTCCGGCGAGATCGTGGCGCCGGCGATGTCGTGGCAGACCTGCGACAGGTCGCGGATCTTGCCTTGGGCATCGAGGATTCCGGGCTTTTCCTGGCCCGGCGGGCCGTAACGCAGCAGTTTCATCGTGGGGGTCCCCCGCTTGGTGTTTTTGTAGGCCGGGAAACTTAGCACCACGACGCCCGGAAATGGAAACGGCCGGCACATCGCTTGTGGGCGATGTGCCGGCCGCCGGGGAGGTGCCCGATCAGGCGTTGACGGTCTTCGGTGCGCCGATCTCGGGCAGGAAGGGCAGCTTCACCGCATAGGCGCCCGCACCAAGCAGGGCCTGCACGACGAGGGCGACCGTCCAGAAGGCCGGGAATTCCCAGCCGCCATTCGCGTTGGCGAACATCCAGCCGTTGCCCGAGTGCTGGATCGTGGCGCCGATCAGGATCGGGATCAGGCCGGCGGCGACCAGACGCACCTGGATGCCGAGGATCAGGGCAAGGCCACCGAACAGTTCGGCATAGACGGTGAGGTAGGCGAAGAGCGCGGGATACCCGATGGATTCGAAGAACTGCACGGTGCCGGGCATCGTGAAGACGAAGATCTTGAGCCCGGCATGGGCGAGGAACATGGCGCCCAGTGCGAGGCGGAGGAGCAGGGCAGCGGACTGGACCTGGTTGTTGGCGGTCATTTGAAACTCCGGTGGTTCGTGGGGCGGGGGGATTCCCGCGTCGAAGACACACGGAAGATGCGCCGTGGCGCCCTGTTTGATAATTCAGAATATTTTGAAATAATTGTTCTCTTAAAGGAAACTATCGCCGCCGACCGCTCTTGGCCTTGGCGCCGCTTTCCCACGCATCCCATGGCGGTTCGGCGAAGCGTTTCGTGAGGAAATCGACAAAGCGCCTGACTTTGGCGGACAGATGCCGGGTCGGCGGATAGACGGCCGAAATGGCGATCTCCTCGGGGCGCCAGTCGCCGCCGAACAGCGGTGTGAGTTTGCCGGCCGCCAGCGTCGGCCCGATCAGGAAGGTGGGCAGGGAGACGACCCCGCGCCCGGCGACCGCGGCGGCGAGCAGCACTTCGCCGTTGTTCGCCTTGAGGGGGCCCGCGGCGCGCACGACACGGGTCTCGCCGCCAGGTCCCACGAATGCCCACTCCGAACCACGGCTCGACAGCGTGTATTCGAGGCAGTCGTGCTTGACGAGATCCTCGGGCAGCTTCGGCGTGCCCCGGCGCGCGAGATAGGCCGGCGAAGCGGCAACCGCGAAGCGCGCGACGGCGAGGCGTTTGGCGATCAGCGAGGAATCCGCCAGGCGGCCGATGCGCACGGCGACGTCGACGCCCTCGTCGATCAGATCGATGACCCGGTCGTTGAGTGACAGATCGATCGCCATCTCCGGGCATTCGGTCATGAAGTCGGCGATCGCGGGGGAAAGGTGCTGCACGCCGAACGACATCGGGGCTGCGACCCGCAGCAGCCCCTTCGGCAGTGCCTGCGCGTCGCCGACGGCGCCTTCGGCTTCCTCGAGATCGGCAAGGATGCGCTCGGCGCGCGCATGGAAGGCGCGCCCGGCTTCGGTAAGCGCAAGCCGCCGCGTCGTGCGGTTAAGCAGGCGCGCGCCGAGGCGTTCCTCGAGCGTCTGGATATGCTTGGTCGCCATCGCGCGCGACAGTCCGAGCTTGCGCGATGCGTTGGCGAACGAGCCGCCATTGACGACGGCGACGAAAGTCCTGAGCGAGACGAAACGATCCATGCGCGGCCAAGTCTAGAGGTTCGCGATGCGAATTCGTAGCGAACCGGGTGTTGCGGGTGCGAATGGAAGGGGCGGACGATTCAAATCCAGTTTCTCCGGGCCTTAGGAAGTCGGAGGGGGTGGAAATGTGCGAAATAATGTTGCGTTGCGATAAGTTAACTTAATTTCAGTTAAAACAAATTTTAACGTGCAATATCAAAATTATATAGCCCGCCATGGATTGCAAAACAGGCTCCGTGGTGCTTTAGCTCAAGGCAATCGAGAAACCATGCGTATCGAGGGAGTGACCATGGCACCCACACCGCCGAAAAAGAAATCCAAAGCCGAAGAGAACGTGCCGGAGTCAGCGGAGCTCCTCAAATACTATCGCGACATGCTGCTGATCCGCCGCTTCGAGGAGAAGGCGGGGCAGATGTACGGCATGGGGCTGATCGGCGGCTTCTGCCATCTCTATATCGGGCAGGAAGCGGTCGTCGTCGGCATGCAGTCGGCGATCACGCCGAAGGATGCCGTCATCACCAGCTATCGCGACCACGGCCACATGCTCGCCTGCGGCATGGAGCCGGGCGGCGTGATGGCCGAACTCACCGGGCGCATCGGCGGCTATTCCAAGGGGAAGGGCGGCTCGATGCACATGTTCTCCAAGGAAAAGAACTTCTACGGCGGCCACGGCATCGTCGGCGCGCAGGTGCCGCTGGGCACGGGCATCGCGTTCGCGTCGAAATATCGCGGCGAGACCAACGTGAGCCTCACCTACATGGGCGACGGCGCCGTCAACCAGGGGCAGGTCTACGAGAGCTTCAACATGGCGCAGCTCTGGAAGCTGCCGGTGATCTTCATCATCGAGAACAACCGGTACGGCATGGGCACGTCGATCGAGCGCGCCTCGTCGACGACCGATTTCTACCATCGCGGCGCCGCGCACGGGATCCCCGGCGAGGCGGTCGACGGCATGAACGTGCTGTCGGTCCGCGCGGCCGGCTTGCGCGCGGTCGAGCATGCGCGCACGAAGGGCCCCTACATCCTCGAAATGCAGACCTACCGCTATCGCGGCCACTCGATGTCCGATCCGGCGAAGTACCGCCAGAAGGAGGAGGTCGAGAAGATGCGAACCCAGCACGATCCGATCGAGAGCCATGCCAAATTCCTGCTGGACGGCGGGTTCGCCGACGAGGCGGCGCTCAAGAATATCGACCGCGAAGTGAAGGACATCGCCACCAAGGCGGCGGAATTCGCCCAGAACAGTCCCGAGCCGCCGGTGTCGGACCTTTACACCGACGTGCTGCTCGAAGCGCGCTGATCCAGCGGGAACGGGGAAAACGAAAATGCCGATCAATGTTCTGATGCCCGCCCTCTCGCCGACGATGACAGAAGGCAAGATCGCCCGATGGCTGAAGGCCGAAGGTGACTCGATCAAGTCCGGTCAGGTGCTGTGCGAGATCGAGACCGACAAGGCGACGATGGAAGTCGAAGCCGTCGATGAAGGCACGCTTGCCAAGATCCTCGTTCCCGGCGGGACCGAGGGCGTCAAGGTCAATGCCGTGATCGCGCTGATCGCGGCCGAAGGCGAAAGCGTGTCGGCGAGCGCCGCCGTAGCCCCGGCCGCCGCTGCGGCACCCGCCGCCGCCGCCGCCGCCCCGGCCGCACCGGCGATCGTCACGGCGTCGGCAGCCCCGGCGGCCGACGAGCCGGACATGGGCGAGACCAAGGTCCAGACCGTGCGCGAAGCGCTGCGCGACGGCATGGCCGAGGAAATGCGCCGCGACGAGAACGTCTACCTGATGGGCGAGGAAGTCGCCGAGTACCAGGGCGCCTACAAGGTCAGCCAGGGACTCCTGCAGGAGTTCGGCGCGCGCCGCGTGGTCGACACGCCGATCACCGAGCAGGGTTTCACCGGCCTCGCGGTCGGCGCGGGCTTCATGGGTCTGCGCCCCATCGTCGAGTTCATGACGTGGAACTTCTCGATGCAGGCGATCGACCAGATCATCAACTCGGCGGCCAAGACGCTCTACATGTCGGGCGGCCAGATGGGCTGCCCGATCGTCTTCCGCGGCCCCAACGGCGCAGCAAGCCGCGTCGGTGCGCAGCACTCGCAATGCTATGCGTCGTGGTACGCGCACTGCCCGGGCCTGAAGGTCGTGAGTCCATGGTCGGCGGCGGACGCCAAGGGCCTGATGAAGGCCGCGATCCGCGATCCGAACCCGGTGCTGATCCTCGAAAACGAGATCCTGTACGGCACCTCCGGCCCCGTTCCGGTCTCGGCCGATTACGTCGTGCCGATCGGCAAGGCGAAGGTCGTGCGCGCCGGCAAGGATGTCACGATCACGGCCTTCTCGATCATGGTCGGCAAGGCGCTGCAGGCGGCCGAAGAACTCGCCAAGGTCGGCATCGATGCCGAAGTCATCGATCTGCGCTCCATCCGTCCGCTCGACATCGACACGATCGTCGCGTCGGTCAAGAAGACCAACCGCCTCGTCAGTTGCGAGGAAGGCTGGCCCTTCGCCGGCATCGGCGCCGAACTCGGCATGCTGATGATGGAGCAGTGCTTCGACTGGCTCGATGCGCCCGTCAAGCGTGTCCACGGTCTCGACATCCCGCTGCCCTACGCGGCCAATCTCGAGAAGTTGGCGCTGCCGCAGGCCGACCACATCGTGAGCGCGGCGAAGGCCGTGCTCTACAAGAACTGATCCGGGCGAGGGAGACAGCGACATGCCGATCAACGTTCTGATGCCGGCCCTCTCGCCGACGATGACCGAGGGCAAACTCGCCCGCTGGCTGAAAGCCGAGGGGGACACGATCAAGTCCGGTCAGGTGCTGTGCGAGATCGAGACCGACAAGGCGACGATGGAGGTCGAAGCGGTCGACGAAGGTGTGCTCGCCAAGATCCTCGTCCCCGGCGGTGCCGAGGGCGTCAAGGTCAATGCCGTGATCGCACTGATCGCGGGCGAGGGCGAAGACGCCAAGGCCGTCGCCGCTGGCGGTGCCGCGGCACCGGCAGCCCCCAAGGCGGCCGCGCCGGCCGCGGCTCCGGCATCGGTGCCTGCAGCCGCACCCGCCGCCGCATCGGCTCCGGCCGCGGCTTCGTCGGGTGCGCGCGTGGTCGCTTCGCCGCTCGCCAAGCGCATGGCCGATCAGGCCGGGCTCGATCTTTCGAAGATCGCAGGCTCCGGCCCCGGCGGCCGCATCGTCAAGCATGACGTCGAAGCGGCCGTTTCCGGCGGCGGCGCCAAGCGTTCGGCCCCGGCCGTCGCGTCGTCGGGTGCGCCTGCACCGGTCGCCGTGTCGTCGTCGGCCCTCGCGGCCATCGGCCCGCACAAGCTCGTTCCGCTATCGACGATGCGCAAGGTCATCGCGCGGCGCCTGACGGAGAGCAAGCAGCAGGTCCCGCATTTCTACCTGACCGTCGATTGCGAGATCGACAGGCTGCTCGCCGGCCGCGTGTCGCTCAATGCGCGCAGCCCCGAGAAGGGCCCCGGCGCATTCAAGCTGTCGGTCAACGATTTCGTCATCAAGGCGGTCGCCGCGGCGCTGCGCCAAGTGCCGAACGCGAATGCCTCCTACAGCGATGACGGCATGCTGCTGTGGGACAACGTGGACATCTCGGTCGCTGTCGCGATCCCGGGTGGTCTCATCACGCCGATCATCCGCAACGCCGACAAGAAGGGCCTCGTCGAGATTTCCAGCACGATGAAGGATCTCGCCACGCGCGCCAAGGACGGCAAGCTGAAGCCCGAGGAGTTCCAGGGCGGCACATTCTCGATCTCCAATCTCGGCATGTTCGGCATCAAGGATTTCGCCGCCGTCATCAACCCACCGCAGGGCTGCATCCTGGCGGTGGGGGCGGGCGAGCAGCGCGCGGTCGTCAAGAACGGGGCGCTCGCCGTCGCCACGGTGATGAGCGTGACGCTGTCGGTCGACCACCGCGTCGTCGACGGCAGCGTGGGCGCCGAGTTCCTCGCCGCGTTCAAGAAGATCGTCGAAGACCCGCTGGCGATGCTGCTTTAAGGAGCGCCCTCACATGGCCGAACAGAATTTCGATCTCATCGTCGTCGGCGGCGGGCCGGGCGGGTATGTGGCCGCGATCCGGGCGGCGCAGCTCAAGATGAACGTGGCGCTCGTCGAGCGCGAGCATCTGGGCGGCATTTGCCTCAACTGGGGCTGCATCCCGACCAAGGCGCTGCTGCGCACGTCGGAGATCTACGGCATCCTCCAGCATCTCGACGCCTACGGCCTCGCGGCCGACAACGCGCGCTTCGACATCAAGAAGATCGTCGACCGGTCGCGCAAGGTTGCGGGGCAGCTATCGGGCGGCATCAAGCACCTGCTGAAGAAGAACAAGGTCACCGTGTTCGACGGGCAGGGCGCGCTTGCGGGCACCGGTGCGGCCGGTGTGCGCAAGGTCGCCGTCACGAAGGACGGCAAGCCGGTCGCGGACCTGACGGCAAAGAACGTGATTCTCGCCACGGGTGCCCGCGCGCGCGTCGTCCCCGGCATGGAGCCCGACGGCAAGCTGGTGTGGACGTACAAGGAAGCGATGGTGCCGCCGGCGATGCCCAAGTCGCTGCTGGTCGTGGGCTCGGGTGCCATCGGCATCGAGTTCGCCTCGTTTTACCGCACGATGGGCGCGGCCGTGACGGTCGTCGAGATGATGGACCGCGTGCTCCCCGTCGAAGACGAAGAGATCAGCGCCTTCGCGCGCAAGTCGTTCGAGAAGCAGGGGATGAAGATCCTCACCTCGGCGACCGTGAAGGGTCTCAAGAAGGCGTCCGACAGCGTGACCGTGACGGTCGAGAGCGCGGGCAAGGCGCAGGAGATCGTCGTCGACCGCGTCATTTCCGCCGTCGGCATCGTCGGCAATGTCGAGAAGCTCGGACTTGAAGGCACCAAGGTGAAGGTCGACCGCACGCATGTCGTGATCGACGAATGGTGCGCGACCGGCGAGCCGGGCGTCTATGCGATCGGCGATCTCGCCGGCCCGCCGTGGCTTGCGCACAAGGCGAGCCACGAGGGCGTGATCTGCGTGGAGAAGATCGCCGGCCTCAAGGGCTTGCATCCGCTTGACACGTCCAATATCCCGGGCTGCACCTACTGCACGCCGCAGGTCGCTTCGGTCGGCATGACCGAGAAGAAGGCCAAGGAACTCGGCCACACGGTCAAGGTCGGCCGCTTCCCGTTCATGGGCAACGGCAAGGCGATCGCGCTCGGCGAACCCGAGGGTCTGGTCAAGACCGTGTTCGATGCCAAGACGGGCGAACTGCTGGGGGCCCACATGGTGGGCGCCGAGGTGACCGAGCTGATCCAGGGTTACGGCATCGCCAAGACTCTGGAAACGACCGAGACCGAGCTGATGCACACGGTCTTCCCGCATCCCACGCTCAGCGAAATGATGCACGAGAGCGTCCTTGACGCCTACGGTCGCGCGATCCATTTCTAGGGGCATGGAGACGGTCCCCAAGCTTCGCCATCCCGAGAAGGCCCATCGGCCGGACAACCCGGTCCATGTGCGCAAGCCAGAATGGATCCGGGTCAAGGCGCCCAACTCGGTCGAGTATGCCGAGACGAAAAAGATCGTTCGCGACCGCGGCCTGGTGACCGTGTGCGAAGAGGCCGCGTGCCCCAATATCGGCGAGTGCTGGAAGAAGAAGCACGCGACGATGATGATCCTCGGCTCGGTCTGCACGCGCGCCTGCAGTTTCTGCAACGTCGCCACGGGCATGCCCGACAAGCTCGATCCGCACGAGCCCGAGAAGATCGCCGAGGCGGCCGAGCTGATGGGGCTCCAGCATATCGTCATCACGTCGGTCGACCGCGACGACCTGCCGGACGGCGGGGCCGAGCATTTCGCGCGCGTGATCCGCGCGCTGCGCCAGCGCTGCCCGAATACGACGATCGAAGTCCTCACGCCCGACTTCCTGCGCAAGGACGGCGCGCTGGAAGTCGTCGTTGCCGCGCGGCCCGACGTGTTCAACCACAATCTCGAAACCGTGCCGCACCTCTATCCGACGATCCGGCCGGGGGCGCGCTATTTCCATTCGTTGCGCCTGTTGCAGCGGGTCAAGGAGATCGACCCGACGATTTTCACGAAGTCCGGCCTGATGGTGGGGCTGGGCGAGAGCCGGCTCGAGATCATGCAGGTCATGGACGACATGCGCTCGGCCGACATCGATTTTCTGACCATCGGCCAATACCTTCAGCCAACGCCCAAGCATGCGGCCGTCGACCGGTTCGTGACGCCCGACGAGTTCAAGGAATATGCGACCCTGGCGACGTCCAAGGGCTTCCTGCTGGTGTCGTCGAGCCCGCTGACGCGCTCCTCCTATCACGCCGACCGCGACTTCGCGGCCCTGCGCGCCGCGCGCGAGGCGAAGATGGCCGCCGCGCAATAACGCGTTGCGCGGAACGCCGGTTTCGCGCTATCGCCGATAGCGATGCCAACCCACGCCGAAAAACGCGCGATGCCCTATAGCCCCGAGCAGCTCTATACGCTCGTGGCCGAGGTCGACCGTTACCCCGAATTCCTGCCCTGGTGCATCGCCGCGCGCCTGAAAAGCCGCGAAGGCGATCTCGCGGTCTGGGACCTCGTCATCGGCTTCCGGATGATCCGCGAACGCTTTACCAGCCGCGTGACGATGTCGCCCGGCGGGAACGGGGTGAGCCCGCGCATCGACGTCGCCTATGCCGACGGGCCGTTCCGCTATCTCAACAATCACTGGATCTTCGACCGCCAGCCGGACGGCAGCACCGTCATCGACTTCTTCGTCGATTTCGAGTTTCGCTCGAAGCTGCTCCAGTCGATCATGGGCGTGCTGTTCAACGAGGCGGTCAAGCGGATGGTCGCCGCGTTCGAGGGGCGTGCGAAGCAGCTATACGGGAGCGGACCATGAGCGACGCGATCGAGCTGGTGCTGACGACGACCCCGCATGACATCGGCGCGTTCGAGGTGAAGCGCGCCCTGCCCAAGCGCGAGCGCCGCCATCTCGGCCCCTTCGTGTTCTTCGACCATATGGGGCCGGCCGTACTGAAGCCAGGGGCGGGTATGGACGTGCGCCCGCATCCGCATATCGGGCTGTCGACGGTCACGTACCTGTTCGACGGCGAGATCATGCACCGGGATTCGCTCGGCTTCGTACAGGCGATCCGGCCGGGTGCCTTGAACTGGATGACGGCCGGGCGCGGCATCGTGCATTCCGAGCGCACGGCGCCCGACAAGCGCGCCGGCGGTCTGCGCATGCACGGCATCCAGACCTGGGTAGCGCTGCCACCCGACAAGGAAGAGATCGAGCCCGGCTTCGAGCACCATCCGGCCGATACGCTGCCGCGCAGGACGCTCGACGGGGTCGAACTCGTCTGCATTCTAGGTACGGCCCACGGGCTGACGGCACCGGTGAAAGTCCATTCGCCGATCTTCTATCTGCACGCCGAGATGCCCACCGGCAGCGAACTGTCGATGACGGACGAACATGTCGAACGCGGCTTCTACGTGGTTGCGGGCGAGATCGCCGTGGATGGGACGACATTCGGGCCCGGCAATCTCATCGTGATCCGCGAGGGCGCCGGGGCCGCACTCTGCGCGAACGCGGCTTCGACCGTGATGCTGCTCGGCGGCGAGGAACTGCCCGGCATGCGGACGATCTGGTGGAATTTCGTGTCGAGCGACAAGGCGCGTCTCGAGCGCGCCAAGAAGGCGTGGAAAGCCGGAGAATTCCCGAAGGTCCCCGGCGAGACCGAGTTCATCCCGCTGCCCGACTAGGGCCGCGTCGCGCCGTCGAACAGCTGCGTCAGCGCGTATTCGACCGCGAAACGGCGGATGGCCGCACGGTCTCCGCCGAAGATCCGGTGCGAGGTCTGCGTCGCGCGTCCCTTGCGCGCGAGTCCGAAATGCACGAGGCCGACCGGTTTCTCGACTGTGCCGCCGCCGGGGCCGGCCACGCCGGTGATCGACACGGCCATGTCGGCATGGCTGCGATGGAGGGCGCCTTCGGCCATCGCGCGGGCGACGGGCTCGCTGACCGCGCCGAACGCGAGAATCAGGCCCGGCGAGACGGCGAGTAGTTCGATCTTCGCCTCGTTCGAGTAGGTCACGAAGCCGCGCTCGACGACCTCCGACGAACCCGGAATTTCGGTGAGCGCCGCCGCGACGAGACCGCCCGTGCAGGATTCGGCCGTCGCGATCTTGATCTTGGCGCGCTTACAGGCTGTCAGGACGTCGAAGGCCGCGCCGATTTCCGAGCTATTGGGCAAACGCCATCTCCGCGGGGCCGTAAGTCGCCAGCAACCAGACTGCCAGTGCCGACCAGATCGCCGCCAGCAGATCGTCGAGCATGATGCCGAGCCCGCCGCCGACCCGCCGGTCGGCCCAGCCGGCCGGGAAGGGCTTCAGGATATCCGCAATCCGGAAGGCGATGAAAGCGGCGAACCATGCAAGCGGCGAATAGGGCGCCGCCAGCAGCGTGAGCCACATGCCGGCGACTTCGTCGATGACGATGAAGCCGGCATCCTTGACGCCTGTGCGCTGCGAGACTGCCTGCGCGGCCCACACGCCGAGAACGGAGACGCCGATCGTGGCGACGGCCAGCAACTCGCGCCCGCCGAATTCCCAGATCGCCCAGGCGAAGGGCAGGGCGGCGAGGGTTCCCCAGGTTCCCGACGCGAAAGGGACGAGGCCGCTGCCGAACCACGTCGCCAGCAGCGTTGCGGGGTCCTTCAGCGTCAGGCCCGGCGGCAGGCGGCCGTAGGTGAACTGGAGTTTCATGCGGCGGGGAGGGCGATGGTGGCGACGGCCTGCGCGGCGATCCCTTCGCCGCGGCCGGCAAAGCCGAGTTTCTCGGTCGTCGTCGCCTTGACCGACACGCGCGCCACGTCGATCTCGAGGATGTCGGCGAGGCGTGCGCGCATAGCCGGGCGGTGCGCGCCGACCTTCGGGCTTTCGCAGACGATCGTCACGTCGGCATGGCGGATCAGTCCGTCGCGCGCGGCGACAAGGGCGGCGGCATGGCGCAGGAACAGGTCGGACGAAGCGCCTCGCCACTGTGCGTCGCCCGGCGGGAAATGCATCCCGATATCGCCGTCGCCGAGCGCGCCCAGGATCGCGTCGACGAGGGCATGGATCGCGACATCCGCATCCGAATGGCCGACCAGCGCGCCGTCGTGCGGCACCTTAACGCCGCATAGCCACACGCCGTTGCCGGGCCCGAGACGGTGGACATCGTACCCCGTGCCGACGCGGATGTCGGCATGGTCGAGATACACTTCGCGGGCCGCGCGTGCGAGATCGCCTTCGAGTGTCACCTTGAAATTGCGTTCGCTTGCCGCGACGAGGCGTACGTCGCCGCCGGCCGCGCGCAGCACGGCCGCGTCGTCGGTGAGATGTTTTCCTGCCGCCTGCCGGTGCGCGGCGAGGATGTCGGCATAGCGGAAGGCCTGCGGCGTCTGCGCGCGCCAGAGATTCTCGCGTGGGACGATCTCGTCGACAATCCCGGAACTCGCGCGCCAGAGCGTATCGACGACGGGAACAGCAGCGATCGCGCCGGGACTGTGGTCGAGCGCGCCGATCATCCTGTCGATCAGGTCGGCATCGACGAAGGGCCGCGCGGCGTCGTGGATCAGCACGTTCGCCGGTGCAAGCCCGACGAGGCTTTCGAGCCCGGCGCGCACCGAATCCTGGCGTTCGGCGCCGCCCGGAACGGGCTCAAGCAGATCGAGCCCTTCGGCCGCGGCGGCATACATGTCGCCGTCCGTCGGATTGCAGACGACGCGCACGGCATCGATCTTGGCGTGCCTGGAAAGTGTGTTCAGCGAACGGCGCAGCAGCGGTACGCCGGCAAGATCGCGATACTGCTTGGGCACGGCACCACCGAGCCGCAGGCCGCGACCGGCGGCGACGACGAGGGCAATACAGGCGGGTGCGGATTTTCCCGGAAGGGCGGTGTTGGCCATTGTGCGATTGCGCGAAGTCCGTATGCTGCGGGTCCGTGCAATCTAGCAGCCCCTCATGGAAGAGGCACGCGCCATGCCCGCCTACGTGATCGCCGATATCGCAGTTTCCGACCCGGCGAAATATGAAGGTTATAAGAAGCTTTCGCCCGGCGCGGTCGAGAAATTCGGCGGCCGTTTCCTGGCGCGTGGCGGCCAGTCAGGCACGCTCGAAGGCGATTGGAAGCCGGGTCGGCTCGTCGTGATCGAATTCCCGTCTTTCGACAAGGCGCAGGCTTTTTATACGTCGGTGGAGTACACGGCCGCACGCCGCGCGCGTGCAGGCGCCACGTCGCGCTTCAACATGGTCGTCGTCGAAAGCCTGTAGGGACGAGCGGGCCCGAGCCGAATGTCGAACATCATCCTTTCCCTCTCCGCCGTCGCGTCCCTGCTGCCGGCCGGCTTCGTGCGGATCGACGAGCGCGGGCCGGGCCCGGCTTTCTGGGGATTGATGGGCGTCGGCATCGTCGGCCCCGCGGTCCGGGTCGCCGACAATATCGGCGACGGCTGGCACACGGGCCTTGCGTCGGCTCTCTGGCTGGCGATCCTCGCCAGCATGATCGCGTTCGCCGGCCTCGTGCTGGTCGAACGCGTCGCCGTGCGGCTAGCGCCATTGCTTGCGGGCTATCTCGTCTGGCTCGGCATCCTCGCGACGATCTGGGAGCACGCGCCCGAGCGTCCGCTGATCGGTACCGCACCGGAAGCTTGGCTCGTCGCGCACATTCTCGTGGCGCTGTTCGCCTACGGGCTGCTGACGCTTGCTGCGGTCGCGGGGCTTGCCGTCTTCCTGCAGGAGCGTGCGCTTCGCTTGCGCCGACCGACCACCTTTACGCGCCGGCTTCCGTCGATCGCCGAGGGTGAAGCGCTGCTCGCGCGCCTGCTGATGGCGAGCGGCACGGTGCTGGGTTTCGCGCTCGTTTCCGGCAGCACGCTTCTGTGGTTCGGCCAGCAGCGTTGGCTCGCCGTCGACCACAAGACGGTGCTGTCGCTCGCTACATTCGTCGCCATCGGCGCGCTGCTGGTGATTCACCGGCGCGGCGGCCTTTCGGGCCGTCGTACGGCACGCTATGTCCTGTTCGCCTATTTGCTCCTCACCTTGGCGTATCCGGGCGTGAAGTTCGTGACCGACATACTGATCGGCTGAAGCGGCTATTGCATCGCAGCACGATTTTCACCGAGTTCTGGAAATACGTATCGAATCTGGAGTTTGCGCCGCAGCGAATCGTCTCCTCGGATGGCACTTGCCACCGGCACCGGGCTGCGTTAAAAACGCTCAAACTATAGACACAGCGACCGAGCAGCCTAATTTATGAGCATCAATATCGGCCCCATCACTTTGTCGGCCCCCGTGGTGCTCGCACCGCTTAGCGGCATTTCGGATCTGCCGTTCCGCCGGCTCGTTAAGCGGCACGGCGCCGGCCTCGTCGTCTCGGAGATGATCGCCAGCCAGGCGATGATCCGCGAAAACCGCCAGTCCCTGCTGATGACGCGTTCGGTTCCCGAAGAATTTCCGATGGCCGTCCAACTCGCCGGCTGCGAACCGCAGGTGATGGCCGAGGCTGCGCGCCTCAACGAGGATCGCGGCGCCGCGATCATCGACATCAATTTCGGCTGCCCTGTGAAGAAGGTTGTTAACGGCCACGCCGGTTCGGCGCTGATGCGCGACGAGATCGCGGCCGCGCGCATTCTCGAGGCGACCGTCAAGGCCGTGAAGGTGCCTGTCACGCTGAAGATGCGTCTGGGCTGGGATGCCAATTCGAAGAATGCGCCGAAGCTCGCGCGCATCGCCGAGGAATGCGGCATCAAGTCGCTCGCGATCCACGGCCGCACGCGCCAGCAGTTCTACGAAGGCAAGGCCGACTGGGCCTGGATCCGCAACGTCAAGGAGGCGGTGACGATCCCGGTCCTGGCGAACGGCGACATCGTGAAATACGACGACGTGCGCGCGGCGCTCGACCAGTCGGGCGCCGACGGTGTGATGATCGGGCGCGGGGCCTGCGGGCGTCCGTGGTTCCCGGCAAACGCGATCCATTTCCTGGCCACCGGCGAGCGTCGCTCCGATCCGCCGCTCGAAACGCAGATGCAGATCGTCATCGAGCACTATGAGGACATGCTGGTGCATTACGGCGTCGAGGCCGGCCTGCGCATGGCGCGCAAGCACATGGGCTGGTACGCCAAGGGCTTTCCGGGTGCCGCCGAGTTCCGCTCGACCGTCATGACCCTGACAGATCCCGAGCAGGTCAGGGACCTGGTGCGCGCGACGTGGAGCCGCGCCATCGCCGCCGGCTGCAAGCCCGCCAGCGACGGCGGCGCCATTGCCGGACTGAAGGAGGCCGCCTGATGGCCCGCGCGATGCCCAAAGTCGAACGCGGCGTTGTCACGCCTCTGCGTATCGGCCTGCCGGACCTGGGAGCAATCCTGTCGGCCATTCCCGACGCCGTCGTCGTGCTCGATGCCGATTCCGTGCTGCGCTATGTGAATCCGGCAGCCGAGAACTTCTTCGAGCTGGGCGCCAGCATGATGCTCGGCCGGCGCCTGGCCGAGTTCCTGCCCGAGGACAACCCGGTATTCGGTACGATCCAGCAGGCCCGCCAGTATGGCGCCAGTGTATCGGAAGAGGAAATCTCGATCGACGCACCGCGCATCGGCAGCCATCTCGTGTCCGTGCGTGCCGCTGCGATGGTCGAAGGCGAGATCGACGGTCTGGTCGTCGTCACGATCCAGCAGCGCTCGATCGCGCGCAAGATCGGCCGCCAACTTGTCCATCGCAAGGCCGCGCGCTCGGTGAGCGCCATGGCCGCGATGCTCGCCCACGAGGTCAAGAACCCGCTTTCCGGCATCCGCGGCGCGGCCCAGCTTCTCGAGCAGACTGCCCAGCCGCAGGACCGCGAACTCACGCGCCTTATCTGCGACGAGGCCGACCGCATCCGCGCGCTCGTCGACCGGATGGAGATCTTCAACGACGGTCTGCCCATCGAGATGGGGCCGGTCAACATCCACCGGGTGCTCGGCCATGTACGCATGCTGGCGCAGAGCGGCTTCGGCCGGCATGTCCGCTTCGCAGAGAACTACGACCCGTCGCTGCCCTCGGTCCTGGGCGACAATGATCAGTTGATCCAGATCTTCCTCAATCTCGTGAAAAACGCCGTCGAGGCGGCTCCCCGTCACGGCGGGGAGATCGTGCTCTCGACCGGGTTCCAGCAGGGCGTGCGGTTTGCCCTCCCCGGAACCGGCCAACTCGTGTCGTTGCCGCTGGTCGTGTCGGTCCAGGACAATGGCGAGGGGATTCCGGAAGATGTGCGGCCCCATCTCTTCGAACCCTTCATTACGACGAAGAAGAAGGGGACTGGCCTAGGTCTTGCTTTGGTTGCCAAAATCGTTGGCGATCACGGTGGCGTCATCGAATTCGACAGCCAGCCGCGCCGGACGGTTTTCCGGGTGCGGCTACCGGTCACGAGCGGCGAGCAGGGTCTCGACGCAGCGGCCGAGAGGTAGAAGGTCAATATGGCGCAGGCCACAATTCTGGTCGCCGACGACGACAAGGCGATTCGCACCGTCCTCAACCAGGCGCTCGGCCGGCTCGGCCATGACGTGCGCCTTACGGGGCATGCCTCGCAGCTTTGGAAATGGGTTGCCGACGGCGAGGGCGATCTCGTGATCACCGACGTCGTTATGCCGGACGAGAACGGCCTCGACCTCGTGCCGCGCATCCGCAAGGTGCGCCCCGACCTGCGCGTCATCGTGATGAGCGCCCAGAACACGCTGCTGACGGCCATCAAGGCGACTGAGCGCGGCGCGTTCGAATATCTGCCCAAGCCGTTCGACCTCAAGGAACTGGTTTCGGTGGTCGAGCGCGCGCTCACCGCGCCCAAGGCGCCGGTCCTGATCGACGGCGAGCCGGACGAACCGGACGAGAAGCTGCCGCTGATCGGCCGCTCGTCCGCGATGCAGGAAATCTACCGCGTGCTCGCGCGCCTGATGGGCACCGACCTTACCGTCATGATCGCGGGCGAATCCGGCACCGGCAAGGAGCTCGTCGCGCGCGCGCTGCACGATTACGGCAAGCGCCGCAACGGGCCGTTCGTGGCCCTCAACATGGCTGCGATCCCGCGTGAGCTGATCGAAAGCGAACTGTTCGGCCACGAGAAGGGTGCTTTCACCGGCGCCACGTCGCGCTATGCCGGCCGCTTCGAGCAGAGCCAGGGCGGCACGCTCTTCCTCGACGAAATCGGCGATATGCCGATCGAAGCGCAGACCCGTCTGCTGCGCGTGCTGCAGGAAGGCGAGTACACGACCGTCGGTGGCCGCACGCGCATCCGGGCCGACGTGCGCATCGTCGCAGCCACGCACCGCGACCTGCGCCAACTCGTACGCCAGGGCCTGTTCCGCGAGGATCTCTTCTATCGCCTCAATGTCGTGCCGATCCGCCTGCCGCCCCTGCGCGAGCGCGCGGACGACGTGCCGCTGCTTGTCCGCCATTTCCTGCAGACGACTTCGACCGAAGGGCTGCCGATCAAGACGATCGACGCAGCGGCGATGGAGCGTCTCAAGCAGCATCGCTGGCCCGGTAACGTGCGCGAGCTCGAGAACCTCATCCGGCGGCTTTCGGCGCTCTATTCGCAGGAAGTCATCGGCATCGACATCATCGAAGCGGAACTTGCAGACGCCGCCCCGGCGGTGATGAGCGAGTCCGCGCCCGCCGACGAATCGCTGGGTGCGGCCGTCGACCGGCACCTCAAGGCCTATTTCGGCGCACACAAGGATGGGCTGCCGCCTGCGGGCGTCTATGACCGCATCCTGCGCGAGGTCGAGCGGCCGCTGCTGTCCCTGACGCTGTCGGCCACGCGCGGCAACCAGATCAAGGCAGCGCAGCTTCTCGGCCTCAACCGGAACACTTTGCGCAAGAAAATCCGCGAGTTGGACATCCAAGTGGTTCGTGGCCTAAAGTAATGCCCGGTTGCGCGGAAGCGGTTCTTCCGCTTTCCCGTCGCCTGCGCATTCACGGATGACCGATCCCGCCAACGCACTCCCGGCCCAGCCATCTTCGTCGACCTTTGCGCGCTTGCGCCGCTGGGCGACGCGCGTGGGGCTGTCGCGCAAACTGACATTCGTACTGGCGATCCTTTCGGTCCTGGCCGGCGGCGTCACGTATCTCGCCGTCACCAGTGCCGAAGGTCCCAATCCGCGGACCGTCGTCTGGCTTCTGGTCGTCAATCTCGTCCTGATCCTGACGCTCGGCGCCGTCGTGGCCCGCGAGCTTGTAAGGCTTTGGATCGAGCGGCGGCGCGGGCACGCCGGTGCGCGCCTGCATGTGCAACTCGTGGCGCTGTTCACGGTCATCGCGGGGGCCCCGACGGCGATCATGGCCATCGCCACGGCGCTGTTCTTCAATCTCGGTGTCCAGGCGTGGTTCTCCGATCCGGTACGCGAGGCCGTCGGGCAGTCGCTCGCCGCAGCCGAGGCCTATCTCGAAGAGCATCGCAACAACATCCGCGGCGACATCCTCGCGATGGCGGGCGACCTTTCGCGACAGGGATCGCTCATTCTGGCCGACGCTGACGGCGTCCAGAGCTTCGTCGCCACGCAGACCCAGGCCCGCGTCCTAAACGAGTCGGTCGTGTTCGACGGGCGCGGACGGATCTACGCCCGCATGGGGTTCACGCTCCAGCTCAACGTGCCGTTCTGGGGGCTCGACCGCGCGCGCGACGGCGAGGTGGTCGTCTTCACGCCCGAAAACTCGGATTCCGAGGCGTCGCGCAACGACCGCGTGCGCGCGCTGACGCGCATCGAGGGGTTCGACGATACGTTCCTTCTGATCGGCCGCTTCGTCGAGCCGCGCGTCGTCCAGCATCTCGACCGCACGCGCCTCGCCGTGCAGATCTACGAATCGCTTGAGGGCCGCCGCGAAGGGCTGCAGGTCACCTTCGCGATGATCTTCGTCATCGTCGCTCTGCTTCTGCTGCTCGCGGCGATCTGGATCGGCATTGCGGTGGCAAACCGGCTGGCCCGGCCGATTGGCGCGCTGATCGGTGCGGCCGAGCGCATCCGGTCCGGCGATCTCTCCACGCGCGTCGAGGAAAGCGATCGCGACGACGAGCTTGCCACGCTTTCGCGCGCGTTCAACCGGATGACCTCGCAGATCGAAGCACAGCGCGGCGAGCTCGTCGATGCGAACGCCCAGATCGAGAATCGGCGTCGCTTCACGGAAGCTGTCCTTGCGAGCGTGACGGCTGGCGTGGTGGCGCTCGACGCGAACGGCGCGGTGGATCTGCCGAACCGCTCGGCGTCGATCCTGCTGGATACCGACCTGTCCGCAATGACGGGCCGCGCCTTCGCGCAGATCGTGCCGGAACTGGCGCCGCTGCTGGATGCGGCGCGCGCCAATCCCGAACGTCCGGCACAAGGCACGATCCAACTCGTCCGTAACCAGCGCAAGCGGACCTTTGTTGCGCGCGTGGCGCGCGCACAGCTCGACGACGGCGCGTTCGGCCTTGTGGTCACGTTCGATGACGTGACGGAACTTGAATCCGCCCAGCGCACGGCCGCCTGGGCCGATGTTGCACGCCGGATCGCGCACGAGATCAAGAATCCGCTGACCCCGATCCAGCTTTCCGCCGAGCGGCTGAAGCGCAAGTACCTGCACGAGATCAAGTCGGATCCGGAAACTTTCCGGCTCTGCACCGAGACGATCATGCGGCAGGTCGAGGATATCGGTCGGATGGTCGACGAATTCTCGTCGTTTGCACGCATGCCCGCACCGCGAATGCGCCCGGAAGACCTCGGCGAGCTTGTCAGGCGCATGGTGTTCCTGCAGGCAAACGGCCGGTCGGATGCGAAATTCGAGACATCGCTGCCGCCGGCCCCGACGATGCTGCGTCTGGACGCCGGGCAGATCGGCCAGGCATTGACGAATCTTCTCCAGAACGCGCTCGACGCGATCGAAGGTCGCGAGGGCAACGACCTTCCGCCACCACATGTAGCGGTGTCGCTGGCCGTGGATGCGCAGGGGCGTACGCAGCTTGCCGTCGCCGACAATGGCCGCGGCCTGCCGAAGATCGATCGCGACCGCCTGACCGAGCCCTATATGACGACACGCGCGAAGGGGACGGGCCTCGGCCTTGCGATCGTGAAGAAGATCATGGAAGACCACGGCGGCACCGTGCTGCTTGCCGACAGGCCGGGCGGCGGTGCGGTGGTGACGCTGGTATTCCCCTCCGACGCACGGGCGGATAGTATCGCTTCCGACGATTCCGCGCGTCGCACGGCGACGCCGGCTTCGTGAAAGTCTAGTTCGCGAACGGATTGACACAGAATTTCATGGCGCACGATATTCTCATTGTCGACGACGAAGCCGACATCCGGATGCTGATCGGCGGCATCCTCGAGGACGACGGCCATCAGACGCGCGGGGCCGGTGATTCCACGACGGCGCTCGAGGCGATCCGGGCACGCCGGCCGAGCCTCGTCATTCTCGATGTCTGGCTGCAGGGAAGCGCGCTTGACGGGCTGGAAGTCCTAGACATCATCCGGCGCGAGCATCCGGACCTGCCGGTCGTCATCATCAGCGGCCACGGCAATATCGAGATGGCGGTCGGCGCCATCCGGCGCGGCGCCTACGATTTCATCGAGAAGCCGTTCAAGGCGGACCGACTGCTGCTGATCGTCCAGCGCGCGCTGGAATCCGCAAGACTGCGGCGCGAGAACGAGGAACTGACGCTGCGTGCGGGCGGCCCGCCGGAGATCGTCGGCGCCTCGGCGAGCATCAACCATATCCGCCAGCAGCTCGAGCGCGTCGCCCCTACGGGCAGCCGCGTGCTGCTGCAGGGGCCGGCCGGTTCGGGCAAGGAGGCGGGCGCGCGTCTCATTCACGCGCTGTCGCGCCGGGCGAGCGGGCCGTTCGTCGTGCTCAATTGCGCCAGCCTGCGGCCCAACGCGATGGAGATCGAGATGTTCGGCATTGAGCCGGGCTCGCCCATCGACGATCCCGACGCGCCGCTGCCGAAGATCGGCGTGTTCGAGAAGGCGCACAATGGCACGCTCTATCTCGACGAAGTCGGCGACATGCCTCTGGAGACGCAGGGCAAGATCGTTCGTGTGCTGCAGGAGCAGAGTTTCGAGCGCGTCGGCGGACGCGTGCGCGTCCAGGTCGACGTGCGCGTGATCGCCTCGTCGAGCCGCGATCTGATGCAGGAAATGCAGGAAGGCCGCTTCCGCGAAGATCTGTTCTACCGCCTCAACGTCGTGCCGATCCGCATGCCGCCCCTGAAGGAGCGGCGCGAGGACGTGCCGTCCCTGATCGCGCACTTCATGCAGCGTGCGGCGCAGGCCACCGGCATGCCGGTGCGCTCGCTTGCCGACGATGCCCTTGCCACGATGCAGACGCATGACTGGCCGGGCAATGTCCGCCAGCTGCGCAACGTCGTCGAATGGCTGCTGATCATGACGCCGGGCGATCCCGGCCAGCCGATCCGCGCCGAAAACCTGCCGCCCGATCTGGGTGCTGCAGTGCCCACCGCGTTGCGCGGCGACGGCGGGGCCGAGATCATGGGCCTGCCGCTGCGTGAGGCGCGCGAACTGTTCGAGCGCCAGTACCTCATCGCGCAGGTCACGCGGTTCGGCGGCAACATCTCGCGCACGGCCTCGTTCGTCGGGATGGAGCGTTCCGCCCTGCACCGCAAGCTGAAGGCGCTCGGTGTCCACGGCGTGGACCGCGAACGCGGCCCCACGCTGGACGCCTGACAACCCGCAAGGAGACGAAGCCTTGTCCCGCATCGCATACGTGAACGGACATTACGTTCCGCACGCCCGCGCCCAGGTCCATATCGACGACCGCGGCTACCAGTTCGGCGACGGCATCTACGAGGTCTGTGCCGTGCGCGGTGGGGCGATGATCGACGACGGTCCGCATCTCGACCGGCTGGAACGCTCCCTGCGCGAGATGCGCATGAAAATGCCGATGTCGCGTGCCGCGCTGAAGGTCGTAATGAACGAGACGATCCGGCGCAATCTCGTGAATGACGGGATCGTCTATCTCCAGATGACGCGCGGCGTGGCGCCGCGCGACCACGCTTTCCCGAAGGCGCCGGTCACGCAGATCGTCGTCACGGCGCGGAACGCCAAGCCCCATCCTGCCGCCGCCATCGAGGACGGCGTCAAGGCCGTCACCGTCGCCGACATCCGCTGGAGCCGGCGCGACATCAAGACGATCTCGCTGTTGCCCAACTGCATCGCCAAGCAGACGGCCAAGGAAAACGGCGCCTACGAGGCGATCCTCGTCGATGCGAACGGCGTGGTAACCGAAGGCAGCTCGTCCAACGCCTGGATCGTCACGTCCGACGGCAAGCTCGTCACGCGGCCGGCCTCGAACGAGATCCTCAACGGCATCACGCGCCTGGCGATCATCGAACTCGCCCGCAAGGAAGGCGTGCCGTTCGAGGAGCGCACCTTCACCCTCGAAGAGATGCGCCGCGCGCGCGAGGCGTTCGTGACGTCGGCTTCCTCCTTCGCGATGCCGATCACGCAGATCGACGATGCGCCCGTTGCCAACGGCAAGCCCGGCACGATCTCGCTCAAGATCCGCGCGGCCTACATGGATCACATGGCCGCACAGGCCGGCCCGGCGGCGTGATCGGGCCGCGCCCGCACGCGATCCTGTTCGACTGGGACAATACGCTGGTCGACAACTGGGGCAGCATTCGTGCGGCCCTGAACGCGGCGCTCGTGGCATTCGGCATGCAGCCCTGGACAATGGCCGAAACGCGCGAGCGTGTGCGCCGGTCGCTGCGCGAGACCTTCCCCGAGATGTTCGGCGACGACTGGAAGCGCGCGCGTGACATTTTCTACAAGACGTTCGAGGCCGAGCATCTGGCGACGCTGAAGGCGATCGACGGGGCAGGGGATGCGCTGGCCGTCTTCGCGCGCGATACGCCGCTGGCCGTGGTCTCGAACAAGCAGGGGGTGCTGCTGCGCCGCGAGGCCGATGCGCTGGACTGGACGCGCCATTTCCACCGTCTCGTCGGAGCAACCGATGCGGTTCGCGACAAGCCGGATCCGGCGCCGGTCGAGATGGCATTGAATGGTATTAATTTACCGCAAAATCGTATAATCTGGTTCATAGGTGACACGGCATTGGACATGCATACCGCGCATGCGTCGGGGTGTGTTCCGGTCCTTTTCGGAAAGGATGAGGCAGATCAAGCCTCTCTGGAACGTCACTCACCGGTATTTCGGGTGCAGTCCCATTCGGAGCTTCTGGACATCTGGCAGGGCCTGCAATCGAATCAGAAATGACCTAAATAGGTCTCATGGTGGCGGCCCGGACATTCCAGTCCGGGTTTTGGTTCACCGCTCAACGACCCGGATCGGGCCCGAAAGCCCGGCCCGGAGTCCAATCAAGAAAGGAAACGGACGCCATGACGGCCGAAAAGTCGCAAAACGTCCAAGACGTGTTCCTGAACCACATCCGCAAGAACAAGACCTCGGTGACCATCTTCCTGGTCAACGGCGTCAAGCTTCAGGGCATCGTTACGTGGTTCGACAATTTCTCCGTACTGCTGCGCCGTGACGGGCATAGCCAACTCGTCTACAAGCACGCGATCTCGACCGTCATGCCGACGGGCCCGATCGCGCTGTTTGACGGCGACAAGGAAGGGGCCGAAGGCTGAGCCGTCGTCCCAAGAAGCCCGACACGCCCAGCGACGAGACCATCGCCGCCGAGACCGGCGACTTTGCCGAACGCAAGACAGAGGGCCGCTGTCTGGTCGTCCACCCCATGCGCAAGGGGGAGCGACCCGACGCGGCCCGCTCGCCCGAAGCGAAGCTCGAGGAGGCGGCTGGCCTCGCCCGTGCGATCGACCTGACGATCGCCGCGGCCGAGATCGTGCGCGTGCCGACATGGCGCCCGTCGACTCTGATCGGCGAAGGCAGCGTCGAGCGGCTGAAGAAGCTGATCCAGGACGAGCGCATCGCCGTGGTCGTCGTGGACGCGGCACTCGGGCCAGTGCAGCAGCGCAATCTCGAGAAGGAATGGGCGGTCAAGGTGCTCGACCGCACGGGCCTGATCCTCGAGATCTTCGGCTCGCGTGCCCGCACGGCCGAAGGCCGCCTGCAGGTGGAACTGGCGCAGCTCTCCTACCAGAAGAGCCGTCTTGTCCGGACTTGGACGCACCTCGAGCGCCAGCGCGGCGGCTTCGGCTTCCTTGCCGGCCCAGGTGAAAGCCAGCTCGAGAGCGACCGGCGCATGATCGGCGACAAGATCATCCGCCTGAAGCGGGAACTGGAAGAAGTCAAACGGACGCGCGCGCTGCATCGCCGCTCGCGCGAGCGCGTGCCCTATCCGGTCGTCGCCCTCGTCGGTTACACGAACGCGGGCAAGTCGACGCTGTTCAACCGTCTCGTCCATGCGCGCGTGCTGGCGGCGGACATGCTGTTCGCCACGCTCGATCCGACGATGCGTGCGCTTTCGCTGCCGTCGGGCCGCAAGATCATCCTCTCGGATACGGTGGGCTTCATCTCCGACCTGCCGCACGATCTCGTCGCCGCGTTCCGCGCCACGCTGGAAGAGGTGCTGGCCGCCGACCTCGTGCTGCATGTCCACGATGTCTCGCACCCCGAGACCGAGGCGCAGGCTGCGGACGTGCGTGCCGTGCTGACCGAACTCGGCCGCACGGCCGACGCCGACAATCCCTTCATCGAAGTGCTGAACAAGACTGACCGGCTGCCCGACGACGTGCGCGAGGCGCTGCTCGCAAAGGCCGCACGCGAGGCGAACACGGTGGCCCTGTCGGCGATCACCGGCGAAGGTTGCGACAAGCTGCTCGCCGAGGTCGACCGGCGGCTGACAGCGACACGCGAGACGGTCGCCTACGACTTGCCGGCCGGCGACGGGGCATCCATTGCGTGGCTGCATTCGCACGGGCACGTGCTGGAAAGTCGGACGGAAGGCGAGACGCTCCACGTCGTCGTGTCGCTCGATCCGGCCGACCGGGCGCGCTTCGACCATCGCTTGGCGCATTCGTCGTGACGGCCCGCAAGCTGCCGCCCATCGAAGTGCTGCCGCGCGACCTGTCGAACTGGCGCGAGGGCAATACCGGTGTGCCCTATGTCCACCGTTTCGACAGCGGCGTGCCAGGACCTTGCGTCATGGTCGTCGGCCTCACGCATGGCAACGAGTTCTGCGGCGCCGAAGCGCTCGATTGGGCCTTGAAGGAAAAGCTCCGCCCCGTGCGCGGCAGCCTGATCCTCGCCTTCTCGAACGTCGCGGCTTATCTGTCGTTCGACAAGGCCAAACCACTCGACAGCCGCTTCCTCGACCGCGACATGAACCGCGTGTGGCGCGACGACTGGCTGGCGAACGAGAAGACGCGCGAAGCCGACCGGGCGCGCGAACTGCTGCCATTCGTCGTCGAGGCCGACTATCTGCTCGACATCCATTCGACGACATATGCGGTGCGTCCGTTTTTCGTGGGCGCCATGAACGCGCGCACGAAGGACCTTGCCGCGCGGATCGGATTCCCGCGTTCGATGCTGCTGGCCGACGGCGGGTTCGACGGGCGAACGCTGATCGAGCACGGCGAGTTTTCCGACCCCACCGGCCGGCGCACGGCGCTGGTCGTCGAATGCGGCGCCCATTTCCTGAAGGCGAGCGTGTCGGTCGCCAAGGCGACGATGCTCGACTTCCTCGTCGTCGCAGGTGCGATCGGGGAAGACTGGGCGAAGCACCACCGCCCGGTCGTGCCGGCGGCCGAGGCGGGCTTTTACGAGATCACCGAGGTCTATGTCGCCAAGACCGACGAGCTTTCCTTCGCGGCCCCGTTCGTGGGCTTCGAGGAGGTCGAGGAGGGGGCCTTGATCGCGCGCGACGGCCCTACCGAGGTACGCGCCCCCTATCCGCGCTGCACGATCCTTTTCCCCAAGGCCGAGCCCATGAAGGGCCGGGAATTCGTCACGCTGGCGCGCCGGGTTGATTGATTTCAAAATATTGAAATAAAAAGGGTTTTCTTTGAATTGACATATCTCGAGCGAGGGCCTAGAACCCTTGGCACTCGCATCGGGAGACTGCTAGCAATGTCCCCGGTGCATTTACCCGAACATGCCTCCGAGGAGACGCTCCATGAAATTCAAGCCTTTGAACGACCGCGTCCTGGTCGAAGCGCTTGACCAAGAAACCAAGACCAAGGGCGGGATCATCATCCCCGACACCGCCAAGGAAAAGCCCCAGCAGGGCAAGGTCATCGCGGCCGGCCCCGGCGCCCGCTCCGAGGACGGCAAGCTGCAGCCGATGGGCGTGAAGTCCGGCGACAAGATCCTGTTCGGCAAGTGGTCGGGCACGGAAGTAAAGATCGACGGCAAGGACCTCCTGATCATGAAGGAATCCGACATTCTCGGCGTGATCGACTGAACATCCGGTCGTTTCCGCCCTACGCATTGAAATTCGAAAAGGAAAAATCAAATGGCAGCCAAGGACGTTAAATTCGGCGGCGACGCCCGCGCGCGCATGCTGCGCGGCGTCGACATCCTCGCCGACGCGGTCAAGGTGACGCTGGGCCCGAAGGGCCGCAACGTCGTGATCGACAAGGCCTTCGGCGCACCGCGCATCACCAAGGACGGTGTGACGGTCGCCAAGGAAATCGAACTTGCCGACAAGTTCGAGAACATGGGCGCCCAGATGGTGCGCGAAGTCGCCGTGAAGACGGGCGATCTCGCCGGCGACGGCACGACGACGGCGACGGTTCTCGCCCAGGCGATCGTGCGCGAAGGCGCCAAGGCCGTGGCCGCGGGCATGAACCCGATGGACCTCAAGCGCGGCATCGACCTCGCGGTCGAGAAGGTCGTCGCGGACCTCAAGAAGCGTTCGAAGAAGATATCGACGTCGGACGAAGTCGCCCAGGTCGGCACGATCTCGGCCAACGGCGAGCGTGACATCGGCGAGATGATCGCCAAGGCCATGCAGCGCGTCGGCAACGAAGGCGTCATCACGGTGGAAGAGGCCAAGAGCCTCGAGACCGAACTCGACGTCGTGGAGGGCATGCAGTTCGACCGCGGCTACCTGTCGCCGTACTTCATCACGAACGCCGAGAAGATGATCTGCGAGCTCGACAGCCCGTACATCCTCATCCACGAGAAGAAGCTCGCCAGCCTCCAGCCGCTGCTCCCCGTCCTCGAGGCGGTCGTGCAGACGGGCAAGCCGCTGCTGATCATCGCCGAGGAAGTCGAGGGCGAGGCCCTGGCGACGCTCGTCGTCAACAAGCTGCGCGGTGGCCTGAAGGTTTCGGCCGTCAAGGCACCGGGCTTCGGCGACCGCCGCAAGGCGATGCTGGAAGACATCGCGATCCTGACCAATGGCCAGGTCATCTCGGACGATCTCGGCATCAAGCTCGAGACCGTGTCGCTCGACATGCTCGGCCGCGCCAAGCGCGTCACGATCGACAAGGACAACACGACGATCGTCGACGGCGCCGGCAAGAAGAAGGATATCGAGGCGCGTTGCGGCCAGATCAAGGCGCAGGTCGAGGAAACCACCTCGGACTACGACCGCGAGAAGCTGCAGGAACGCCTGGCCAAGCTGGCCGGCGGCGTCGCCATCATCCGCGTCGGCGGTGCGACCGAGATCGAGGTCAAGGAGCGCAAGGATCGCGTCGACGACGCGATGCACGCCACCAAGGCCGCGGTCGAGGAAGGCATCGTTCTCGGCGGCGGTACGGCCCTGCTCTACGGCACGCGCGTGCTGGAAGGCATCAAGGTCGCCAACCACGACCAGCAGGTCGGCATCGACATCGTGCGCAAGGCGCTGCAGGCTCCGGCCCGCCAGATCGCCGAGAACGCCGGCGCTGACGGCTCGCTGGTCGTCGGCAAGCTTCTCGAGGGCAAGAACGAGAAGATGGGCTTCAACGCCCAGACCGGCGAATACGTCGACATGATCAAGGACGGCGTCATCGACCCGACCAAGGTCGTGCGTCTCGCCCTGCAGGATGCGGCCTCGGTCGCGGCCCTGCTGATCACGACCGAAGCCATGATCGCGGAACGTCCGAAGAAGGACGAAGCTCCGATGGGTGGCGGCGGTGGCGGCGGCGGCATGGGTGGCATGGGCGGCATGGACTTCTAAGTCCGGCCAACCGGCCAAGATCGGATGCGGGGCGGAGGGGAAACCTTCCGCCCCGTTTTTTTTGAGGCCCCGTTCTTTTCAGGCAACCACGCCGCGGTCCTTGCGCGCGATCTCTTCGAGCGGCGCGACCGGAAAGCGGTCGATGGCCTGGAAATAGATTTTCCCCGCGAGTCCGGCGAGCGAACAGCCGTCGAGGAACACGACTTCGATCTCGTCGCGCATGTCGCGCGGAATCTCGCGATGCGTGCGCAGCATCAGTTCGAGGCGGGGTTTTCGCATCAGCCCGTCGATCTGCACTTCGCCGAGTTCGCTGAAATCGAGTTCCACGATGAATCGCTTGCTCTCGCGGTCCTTCTTGCCCTTTTCGCCCTCGCGCCGGAAGAACAGGCGCATCTGCTGGATGTCCCGGCCGTCATAGACGGGCACATAGGCCGCGCGCCATTCGCTCGATGCATTGGCCTGGCGTTGCATCTCGCGCAGGTCGCCGTCGAGGCGGCCGAGCAGTTCGCCGTGCCCGGCGCGTTCGAGCGCACCGGCGACATTCTCGCCCAGCATGCTGCGCGCGTCGGAGCGGTCGGTCGCGAGGAACGACAGGACCTGCACCGCAAGCTTCGGCCCCGGCCGCGGCAGCCCCTCGTCGAGGACGCGGCGGGCAAGGGCGGGATCGGCGGTGGCGAGTTCCTTCAGCGCTTCCTTCAGGTTCGGCCATTCGCGGGCGAGCGGCACGCTTCCCTTGAGTGCCGGTTCGGCCGGAATTGCGGCGCGCAACTGCGGCGGCACCGTCACCTCGAGGGCAAGGCGCGTTCCTTCGGGAGGTCGCGGCACGCCGGCCGGCCACGTCATTGCAAGGCGGCCGATCGGGCTGTCGACCACCGTCTGTCCGCCGGGGGTGTGCGCGACGACGCGCGCGGTCAGCGTCTCGACGAACTGGGAACGGGCGGGGACGGGTGGCGCTGCCTGGGCTGCACCCTGCTGGGCGGTGGTCGGCGGCGCGTCGGGGACGACGCGGACCTGCACGCTGGTACCGGTCTGAAGCGTCTGTTGCGTGGCCGCACCGGGCGCCGTCTGGGTCTGCGGCGCGGTCTGCGCGAGCGGCGTGGCCTGTGCCTGCACGGTAGCTGCCGTCTGTGGCTGCGCGACAGGCGGGCCGACGACGGTTGCCGTGGTCTGCACGCTGGGCTGCTGGCTCTGGGCCGTGGCGGCGATATTGGTGGCCGGCTGCTGGGCGGCGGTTGGGGCAGGTGTCGGCGGCGCTTGAGGTGTCGCCGCAGCGACCTGGGCGGGGGCCGGTGTGGCCACCTGCGGGGACGGCGGCTGGACCTGCACGATCACGGCCTGCGGGGCCTGCTGGGTGCCACCGATCTGCAGCGTGACGCTTGCGCCCTGCGGCAGCGGCAGCGGCGTGCGGATGCCTACGGTTCCGGCGTCTGTCTTGATCAGCGTGGCACCAGACTGGTCCTTGCCGACGACCTGGCCCTGGACCTGCGCTTGCGGATTCTGGCCGCCGTTCGCCAGCGCGTTCGCCAGCGTCATGTTCTGCAGGGTGGCGAATATCTCGTTGCGCAGCTGCGCCGGGATCTGCGTGACCTGCGCGATCGCCTGGGCAAAATTCTGGATCGGCGGCGGATTGGCCGCACCGCCGCCGGGAGGCGTGATCGACCCCGTCACGCCTTGTCGGCGAGGCGCGCGGCGATCGCCTCGACGTCCACGGCCGCGTGCGCGCCCGGATGGCGGATCAGCAGAGGCGTCTGCGCATGGATCGAATCGCGCACCCGCCCGTCGCGCCGGACCACGCCCAGCAATGGCGGCTCGAAGCGCAGGAACTCCCGGCATGCCTTGCTCAGCGTCTCATGGATGCGCTGGCCCTGCGTTGGATTGCCTGCGCTGTTGATGACGATGCGCAGGTCTGTGCGCTGGCGGTTCGTCGTCAGCACCTTGATGAAGGCATAGGCGTCGGTCAGCGCCGTCGGCTCGTCGTTGGTCACGACGATGCAGGTGCGCGACAGCGCCGCAAGCCCGCGCGTGTGCGCCTCGATGCCTGCGCCCAGATCGACGATCGTCGCCTCGTAGTCGGCCGACAGCTCGTAGAGATCGCGTACCAGCTGGGCAAAGCGCGGCTGGGCGAGGCTGCCGAGATTGCCCGAGCCGGAGCGGCCGGCAAGGATGTCGAAGCCGCCGTTGGGATACTGCGTCACGCATTCGCCCAGCGGATGCGCGCCCGCGAAATAGTGGCCTAGGTCGCGCTTGGGGAAGAGACCGAGCTGGATGTCGACGTTCGCAAGACCCAGATCGCCGTCGAACAGCAGCGTCTTGAGGCCGCGGCGCGCGAGCGCGCAGGCGAGCGTGATCGAGAACCATGTCTTGCCTACGCCGCCCTTGCCCGAGGCGACGGCGATGAGGCCGAGCGAGTTGGCCGGCCTCGTGTCCTGTCCGGTCTCCACGACCGTGCGCGTGTGCGCCTCGGCGTAGGGAAGGGTGTGGATCTGGCTCACGATACGGCCTCCGTGTTGCGTGCCGCGCGCGTACCGGCGGCGGCAACGAGAATTCGGGCGAAGCGTTCGGCATCAAGCTGCTCCAGCGGGTCGGCCGGACTGCCGGAGACGGAAGCCTCCGCGAACGCATAGGTTCCGGCGGCAGCGGCGGCCATCAGGCCGCCCATGCGCCGGGCGACGTCGAGGCGGGTAGGGATAAGACGCGTGCAGCCGGCTTTGGCGAAGGCTTCGGCGGTGTCGGCGCTCTCCGCGACATCGAGGCCGGCGGGCAGCGCCAGTACCGGCTCCCCACCGATGGCGACGCACAGGCGCGCAAGGGTCGCCATGTCGGCCGGATTGTTCGGGTTCGCCGCGGCCGTATCGACCAGCAGGATCGAGCCGCGCAGGTTGCCAAGCGCGAAGCGCTGCAGGTCTTCCGGGCGCTCGGCCACGTCGAACGGCACGCCGAGGATCTGCGCGAAGGCGGAAAGTGCGGGTACGCCGCCGGCCGAACTGCGGTCGGTCGAAACGATGCGTACGGCCATTCCTTCGAGGGCGGCCTGCGCGGCGATCTTGGCGACAGCCAGCGTCTTGCCGGAAGCGGGCGGGCCGACGAGCAGGAGGGGCGTGTGCGCCGCCCGCCCGCCCAGCGGGGCGAAGCGGAAACTACCGGCGAGCCGACGCGCGAGCGTCAGGCTCACGCTGTCGTTCGGCGCGTGCCGGCCGAGGCTTCCGCCTTCCTGCAGGCGGGCGGCAAGCATGGGCGGAACGGCATGGAAAGCAAGCACGCGCGCCAGCGCGTCGCTTTCGGGCGGCGGGGCGCCACGCCCGAAGCGCGGAACCGGCAGACGGTCTTCCTCGGGTTCGTCCTCGACCAGCTGCGGCGCGAAGACCGGTTCCGGAATCTCCGGGCCGCTTTCGATCGCGACGACGACGCGTACGCCTGCGCCGTCCGTCTCGGTCGCGACGACAAGCGCGTCGTCGCCCAGTTCGCGCTGGATCTGGCGGATCGCCTCTTCGGCGGTCGGGGCAAGATAGGCCTTCAGGCGCATGGCTTAGATCGTCCCCACGGTCTTGATGCGGGCCTTCGGGTGGATTTCGTTCTGCGACATGATCGCCGTCGCCGGGCGGAAACGTTCGACGATCGAGCGCACGAACGGGCGGGCGAGCGGGCTCGTCAGCAGCACCGGGTTCTCACCCATCATCGCGTGGCGCTCGAACGTGCTGCGGACATTCTGGATGAACTCCTGCAGGCGCGAGGGCTGCATCGAAAGCTGGCGGTCGTCGCCCTGGCCGACGATTGATTCGGCGAAGGTCTGTTCCCATTCCGGCCCGAGCGTGACGAGCGGGATGAAGCCGCCGTCGACCGAGTTCTGCTCGCAGATCTGTCGGGCGAGGCGCGCGCGAACATGCTCGGTGATTGCGGTGATGTTGCGCGTCTGGCTCGTCGCTTCGGACACGCCTTCGAGGATCGCGGGCAGGTCGCGGATCGAGATGCGCTCGGAAAGCAGGTTCTGCAGAACGCGCTGCAGGCCGCCGACGGTGATCTGCGTGGGCACGATCTCCTCGACGAGCTTCTTGTGATCCTTGCCCAGCTCGTCGAGAAGCTTCTGCGTCTCGGTATACGAGAGCAGCTCCGCCATGTTGTCCTTGATGATCTCGGTGAGATGTGTGGTGATTACCGTCTGCGGATCGACGACCGTCATGCCCTTGAACAGCGCTTCTTCGCGCATGGATTCGTCGACCCACATGGCGGGCAGGCCGAATGTCGGCTCCTTCGTCGGTTCGCCCGCCATCGATATCGCCTCGCCGCGCGGGTCCATGACGAGCAGCAGACCCGGACGCAGGTCGCCGCGGCCAGCAATGATCTCCTTGATGCGCAGCGCATACTCGGTCGAGGGCAGCTGCATGTTGTCCTGGATGCGCACCGACGGCATGACGAAGCCCATGTCGCCGGCCAGCTGGCGGCGCAGCGCCTTGATCTGGTCGGTGAGGCGCTGGCCCTTGTCGGCGTTGATCAGCGGCAGCAGACCATAGCCGAGTTCGAGGCGGATGAGGTCGATATGCAGAGATGCCTGGATCGGCTCTTCGGTCGGCGGGGGCGGCGCGTCGGCGATCATCTTCTGGGCCGCTTCGGCGGCGATCACCTCGTCCTGCTGCTTGAACATCTCGAAGGCGGCATAGCCGCTGATCACCGAGAGGATGGCGAATGGCATGAAGGGCAGGCCCGGCACGACGGCGAGGGAAGCCGTCAGCAGCGAGCAGAGCACGAGCGCCTTGGGATAGCCGCCGAGCTGGCCGAACAGCGCCTTGTCGGCAGAGCCGCGGATGCCCGCCTTGGTGACGAGCAGGCCCGAAGCGACCGACGTGATGAGGGCCGGTACCTGGCTGACGAGGCCGTCGCCGACGGTCAGCAGCGTGTAGTAGCCCGCAGCCTGCGCGACGGTCAGGCCGTGGCTGGTCGTGCCGATGATGATGCCGGCGATGACGTTTATGAACGTGATCAGCAGGCCTGCGACCGCGTCGCCGCGTACGAACTTCGCGGCACCGTCCATCGACCCGAAGAAGGTGCTTTCGTCCTCGAGATCGGTGCGCCGCTTGCGGGCCGTCGCTTCGTCGATGAGGCCGGCGGAAAGATCGGCGTCGATCGCCATCTGCTTGCCGGGCATCGCGTCGAGGTTGAAGCGGGCCGACACTTCGGCGATGCGCCCCGAGCCCTTGGTGATGACGACGAAGTTCACGATCACGAGGATCGCGAAGATGATCACGCCGATGACGAAGTTGCCGCCCATCAGCAGCCCGCCGAAGGCACGCACGACTTCACCCGCCGCGGCGATGCCCTCGTGACCGTGCGACAGGATCAGGCGCGTCGTCGCGAGGTTGAGCGCAAGACGCATCAGCGTGGCGATCAGCAGGATCGTCGGGAAGGAGCTGAAATCGAGCGGCCGCTGGATGAACAGCGAAACGAGAAGGATCAGGACGGAGATCGTGATCGACAGTGCGAGAAGGATGTCGACCAGCCATGTCGGGAGCGGGACGAGCAGGACGAGCAGGATGCCGAACACACCGAGCGCGAGCAGCACTTCACCCTGCCGGCCGAGCGCCCGCAGGCGCTCCATCGGATCGAATCCCTCTACCTGTGCTTCTTGGCCAGCTGCCGGTTCGGCCATGTTCGCCTAAGTCCGTTTCACTCGTGTTTTCAGAATGCGGCGCGCGGCTCGCTGCCCGAGGGCGGTGCCGGCGGCGCGAAGCCCTGGTCGTTGTAGATCTTCAGCTTGTTGCGCAGCGTGCGGATCGAGATTCCGAGGATGTTGGCCGCATGCGTGCGGTTTCCGAGGCAATGCGTCAGCGTGTCGAGGATCAGCTCGCGTTCCACGTCGTCGACCGTGCGGCCGACGAGGCCGGCCTTGGCGCCGGATGCGCCGGCCGAAGCGGGCGATGCCGGGGCGGCGCCGGGGCGGTCTTCGGGGCGCGTGGCGCCCTGCAGGACGATCGCTTCGGGGCCCACGACCGGACCTTTGGCAAGCAGGACCGCACGATGGACCGTGTTTTCGAGTTCGCGCACGTTGCCGCGCCAGGTATGGCCGCGCAACATCGTCATCGCCTCGGGTGCGAAGGCGCGGGCGTCGGTCCCGTTGGCTTCGGCATATTTGCGCATGAAGTGCTCGGCCAGGACGTCGATGTCGAGCGGACGCGCGCGCAGGGGCGGGAGGCGCACCGTGACGACGTTGAGGCGGAAATAGAGATCCTCACGGAAGCGCCCGGCGCGCACTTCGCCTTCGAGGTCGCGGTTTGTCGAAGCGAGGATGCGGATGTCGATCTTGATGGGCTGCGTGCCGCCGACGCGGTCGATGACGCGTTCCTGGATCGCGCGCAGGAGCTTGGCCTGAAGGCGCATGTCCATCTCGCCGAGTTCGTCGAGGAACAGCGTACCGCCGCTCGCTTCTTCGAACTTGCCGATGCGGCGCGAGACGGCCCCGGTGAAGGAGCCCTTCTCGTGGCCGAACAGCTCGCTTTCGAGCAGGTTGTCGGGGATCGCCGCGCAGTTGACGCAGATGATCGGTGCACCTGAACGCTTGCTCTTGGCGTGGATGTAGCGCGCCATGAGCTCCTTGCCGGTGCCGGACTCGCCGGTGATCAGGATCGAGGCGTCCGAAGCCGCGACGCGGTCGGCGAGGCGCAGCGTGTCGGCCATTGCCGGATCTTTGAATACGATCGCGGCACTTTCCTCGGTCACCGCCGCCAGCACGGCGGCGATCAACTCGGGTTCGGGCGGGAGCGGGATGTACTCCTTCGCGCCCGCCTTGATCGCGCGCACCGCCGCGGCCGAATCCGTTCCGATTCCGCAGGCGACGACCGGGATGTGGATGCGTTCGTTGCGGAGCGCATCGACCAGCCCGCCGATGTCGAGGCCGACATCGATCATCACCAGATCCGCACCCTTGCCGCCGCGCAGCGCCTCGAGGCCGCGCGCCACGTCGTCGACCTGGCTTACCTTCGCGCCGCGCGCGATCGCGATTTTCGCGGCGGTAGAGACCTGGCCACTCAGGGATCCGATGATCAGCAGTCGCATTCTAGGAAACTCCGGCGTCTTGTGCGTATCAGCTACGGTCGACCTTGACGATTTCCGTCATCGTCACGCCGAGGCGTTCGTCCACGACGACGACTTCGCCGCGCGCCACGAGACGGTTGTTGACGTAGATGTCGATCGCCTCGCCAACCTTGCGATCCAGTTCCACGACCGCGCCGCGCCCGAGCTTGAGGAGCTGGTTGACCTGCATGGTCGCCTTGCCGAGCACGGCGGAGACCGTCACGGGAATGTCGTAGACGGCTTCCAGTTCCTTGGCCGTGCGCGCCTGACGGTTGTCGCCGCCGCCGCCGGCGGCTGCGCCGCCGCCGCCGCCGCCCATCGCGGGATCACCCGCCATGGCCTTGGCCATGTCGAGATCGTCGAAACTCACTTTTTCGTCGGCCATCTGTCGACTCCTTCCAGGATTCAGTTGGTTCCGTCGCTGCCCGGCTGCATTGCCAGATAGCGTTCGATCGCGTCTTCGATTTCCTTCCAGACGTCGGCGAGATTGCGCTCGACGCCGCCGTTAAGCCATTCGATACGGGCGTCCGTCGCCGGCAGGTTCGGGTCGGGCACCACGACGATGCGCCCGGCATAGCCGAGCGCGGCGCCGAGCGCTTCGAACTTCTCGCGGATCAGGTCGGCCACGGCCGGATTGACCTTCGCGACGAAGCGCGGCTGCTCGGCCAGACGTTCCAGGCATTCGCGCATCAGTGCCTCGATCTCGTCCACGCCGTGCCTCGCTGCGAGGGCCGGCAGCAGTTTGCGCGCGATGGCGCCCATCGCCTGCACCGCACCCGCATCGGCTTCCGCGCGTGCGCGGTCGGCGGCGGCGAGGGCCGGGGGCAGCGTGCCTTCCATCTGCGCCAAGGCCTGTGCTGCCAGATGGGCGGCGTCGGCCAGCGCTTCGGCGCGTCCGGCATCAAAGCCTTCGGCGCGGCCCGCCGCATGGGCGTTTTGCTTGGCCATCTCAAGTTCGACTTCGGAATAGTTCTTCGGCTTGCGCCGCATGATCACCGGCATCGGCTCGCCGTCCGGTCCGACGCCGGGCTGCACGAACTCTTCCTGGAACAGAAACTTGCTGATGGCGGGCATTGCGGTCCGTTTCCTTGCGTCAGGCGGCGATCGACAGCGAAACGTGGGTGGCGAATTCCTCGATGAGCCGTTCGACTTCCCCGGCCTCGAGACGGCCGAGATCGGCGAAGCCAACGGCGAGCGTCGTGATGTCGCGGTCGTCGAGTTCGGCACACAGCTTGGCTGCGGCCTCTTCGCCCAGTGCGAGCAGCAGGATTGCGGCCTTGCGGCGGCCGTCGAGATGGTGGACGGGCGGCTGGCGCTTGATGCGGGTTTCCATGGTGGGTCCTTCGCTGCGTTCCATCTGCGTTTAGGTCTCCTGATACATCCAGGTTCGCAGGATGGCCACGGCCTCTTCCGGATGCTTCTCGACGATCTCGCCGATCTTCTTGATCGACGAAGCGCGCACGCGGCCTTCGACCTGCGCGATGTCGATCATTTGCTCGATCTCGCTGGGACCTTCCATGCCGGGCGAGGGGCCGCCGGGCAAGGCGAGGCTGTTGGGAGCCGCGCCAGGCATCAGCTGCGCCTGCTGGGCAGCCTGGTCGGCGGCCATGCGTTCCTGCTCGCGGCGATCCTGCGCGGACTTCAGCACGTGGTTGATGATCGGACGGGCGACCAGCAGGATCACGAGCAGTGCCACGATCGCCATGACGAAGACTTCGGCGAGACGCAGCAGGTCGGCGCGCGTGAAGTCGAACAGGCCCGGCTCCTTTGTGTCGACCTCGATCTCCTCGGGAGCGTAGAAGCGGAGATTCACGACCTCGATCGAATCGCCGCGGCGCTGGTCGAACCCGATGGCCGAGCGCACGAGGGCGGTCAGGCGCTGCATTTCCTCGTCGGAGCGCGGCTCGTACTTCTTGTCGGCGCCCGTGCCGGTGATGTTGCCGTCGACGACGACGGCGACCGACAGCTTGCGCACCACGCCGGACTCGCGCGTGTGCTGGCGGATTGTCTTGCTGATCTCGAAGTTGGTCGTTTCCTCCGAGCGGTTGCCGCGGTTCGTCGTTTTCGGCGCGCTGGAATCCGTGTTGGCGTCGGGCAGGTTGTTCTGGACGGTGACCTGGGCCGCCGCCTCGGACGCTTCGTTCGTCTCGGTGACGGTCTGCGTCGAGCGGACGACCTGACCGTCCGGATCGTAGAGTTCCTGGTTCGTCACGATGCGGTCGAAGTCGAGATCGACGGCGACTTCCGCGCGGACCTTGCCCGGCCCGATCGTGCGCTCGATGATGCCCTCGATCGTGCGCGCGAGGCGCTGTTCGTAGGCGCGGCGCAATTCTTCGGCCGAGGTGCTCGTTGCCGACGGATCGTCGCTTTCCGCTTGACCCTTGGCGAGCAGGTTGCCGCGGTCGTCGACCACCGACACGCGCACCGGGCGCATGTTGGGGACGGCCGCCGCGACGAGCGACTGGATCGCCTGGACCTGCTGGCGGGGCAGGCGGTTGTTGGGATCGCGCATGCGCAGGATTACCGAGGCGGTGGGTTCCTGGCGTTCGCGGTTGAAAAGGTCGCGGCGCGGGATCACGAGATGGACGCGGGCTCCAGCGACTGGCTGCAGCGCGCTGACCGTACGCGCGAGTTCGCCTTCCATGGCGCGCGTCTGGTTGATCTGCTGCATGAAGTTAGTCTGGCCGAGCACGTCGCCGCGATCGAAGATCTCGTAGCCGATCGAGCCGCCGCGCGGGATCCCGGCCTCGGCGAAGCTCAGCCGCAGCCGCAGGACCCGGTCCTCGGGAACCATGATGGTGTTGCCGCCGTTGCGCAGTTCGAACGGCACCTGCTGCTGGTCGAGCCGGGCCGTGATCTGGCCGGCGTCCGTCGGCGACAGCTCGCTATAGAGCAGGGCCATTGGCGGCTGCGACAAACGCATTGAAAAGAAAAAGAAAAACCCCAGAAGGCCGACCGCGACGGCGCCCAAAAGGCCCAGGCGCATCGGTCCCAGCTGGCGAAGCGTATCCATGAAACTATTCACTCGGACCTTCCCTCGGGGCTTAGGGCCCCAGTCCTGAAAAATGATCAGGTTTTGGGGTTGGATCACGCCCGAATTGGCGCAATTTTATCCAAAACTTGATACGTATCGTAGGGAAGAGGAGTGAACGAAAGATTAATACCCGGCAGATTTTTCCCGGTTACCGGGAAATTTTTGCCGACTCTTGTGAGGCTTACGGGAAAACTTCGAGTCAGATCTGAGGTTTAGCGGGGTTTCGGACCAGATGCAGAATCTTGCGGAATTTCACGATATTCCTTAACGCGGGTCGCCCGGAGGCCGCGGGGGCCGTGCCGGTCGATCAGTCGCTGCCACGAATTAAATTCCTCGGCCGAGAGGTTGTAGTGACGGCAGGCGTCGTCGAACGTCAGCATGCCTTTGCGTACCGCATCGACCACGGCGGCCTTGCGCCGGATCACCCAGCGCTTGGTGCCCGGGGCAGGCAGGATTCCGCCGAGTGCGTCGCGGGGGGCGGCGGGCGGAGAGGATGCAGCGGTGCGATGTTCCACGACCATGTCGCTATGGAAGCCTTGGATTGCAGACTGGTCGGAATCTACGGCTTGGTTCTTAAACATTGGGTTAAGGCCTCCAGCGTCAGAAAGCGGAAATCTTCGGTAGGCAATCGCGTCGGCAGAGCGCGAATTTCGGCGCTCCGGGATGGTTGCCGAGTAGGTAGCGCTGGCAGCGCCCACAACTGGCAGTCCAGGTTCCGCGCACGACCGACGAAATGCGGTTGATTGCGTCAGATGGGCGGCGGGACTCCGCAATATTTCTTTCGTTATTTGTGTGCGACGGACCATCGGCGCGCCAGCCCGCGATGGTTTGCCGCCACACGAATTCGTAGCGCGCCCGCAATCCGTTGCCATCGACGACCGCGAAGCCGGTGACGGGGGCGGGATGGTCGGCGGCATCGGGTGCCGGCAGCAGCGTCGTACGCCAGGCGTCGACCCCGCCGAGGCCGGCGATCGATATCGGTTCGGCGATCTCCGCGCGGCGTCCGGGCTGTGTACGCCAGGCGACGGCGTGTGCTTCGGCATTCGGCGAAAGAAAGACATGGAAGAAGTTGTCGGGAAGCCAGAGCCCGAGCGGTCCGCTTTCCGTGCGCGCGACGGCACTGTCGAGCGAGTGCGCGAAGTCGATCTCCATCGCGCGTTCGTCCGGCGATCCGGGACGCGCGCGCGGGGCGGGGGCATGGAATTCCGTCTGCGGCGGTTCGCTCCATTCGGCCGCGCGGGCCGCGCGTTCCATCAGGTGCCGAGCGTGCTGTCGCCGCGCACGGTCGTCAGCTGCGAGAGCGGCAGCTTGTTGCCGTTGACGGTGAGCATCACCGTGCCGTTCGCGAAGTCGACCTGCGTGACCTTGCCGATGACCTTGCTCGACGTCGTGATGGCGCCGCCCGCGGCATTCATGGCCGAGACGTTGACGGAGTAGTCGCCGTCGGCGAGCTTCACGCCGGTGTCGGAGTAGCCGTTCCAGGTCAGGAAGTGGTCGCCCTGCGAGGTTTCGCCTTCCGTGCGCGCGACGAGCTGGCCGTCGGTGTTGTAGATGCTGACGATGACGCGCGAGGCGTCTTCGGGCAGCGAGTAGCTGATGGTGCCCTCGCCGCCGTAGAGGCCGACCTTGTCGCCTGTCATCTCGACCGTCTTGCCGATGTAGCTGACGGCGTTCGCGGACTGCGAGTTCTTCTGCATCGAGATCATCGTCTCGAGGTTCGTGTTCTGGCGAATCGCCTGTTCGACCGACGAGAACTGCACGAGCTGCGAGGTGAACTGCGTCGAGTCCATCGGCGACAGCGGATCCTGGTTCTGCAGCTGCGCGGTGAGCAGCTTGAGAAACGTGTCGAAATTCTTGCCGAAGGTGGCCTGCGCCGCGGAGCTGGAGGCGCTGCCGACGGACGAAGCGTTCGTCAGGTTCGAGCCACCGGCCGTCTGGGTCGCTGTGATCGAGGATGACATGACTGTTTCTCCGTTCCGTTCGGATCAGGCGTTGAGGTCGACGCGACCGTTCCCGGCCCGGCGACGGACATAGGTCGTCGCGGCGGCGGGAGCCGCGGAGTCTTCGGTCTTGGCGTCGTCGCCGCGCTTGGCGAACTGGGCACCCATTTCGCGGAACGCCTGGGCGTTCTCGCGGTTGTCGCCGCGCAGCGAGAAGTTCAGGCCGCCTGCATCGGCGCGCAGGCCGGCATCGGAAAGGGCCGTTTCGAGCTGGCGGGAGTCGTTCTTGAGAAGCTCCAGCGTCTGCTGCCTGTCGGCCGCGAAGGCCGCGCGCAGCGTTCCGTCGGCGCGCATGTCGATCTTGATGTCGATGCGGCCGAGGTCGGCGGGGTTGAGATGGATGCTGATCCGGTCGACGCCTTCGGCGACGGCCTTGCGGATGTTGACGGCGACCTGTTCGTGCGGCGGAACGACGGGCATGCGCGGGGCGGCCTTCGTTTCGGAGGCCGCCTGCGAGCCGCGCGCGGCTTCGAGGTTCTGCGCGAAAAGGTTCGTCGGTTCGGCGGTTTTGGCGGCGGGCTTGGCGTCGTCGTTCTCGATCGCGACCTTTGCGGCATTGCCGGCTTCGAGCGAGACGTTGTCGTTGCTGACGACCGACTGCACGGCGAACGCCGTGACGGCGGCGACGGGTGCGGCGACAGGGGCGGGCTGCGAGACGCTGACGGTCAGCTTGCCTTCCTTGGCGACGTCTTTGGCGGCGTCCGCTTCGACCTTCGCGGCTTCCTTGCCGGCATCGGTGCTCGCCGATGCCGTCATCGCCGCGTTGCGCAGCATGAAGTCAGCGAATTCTTCGGTCGTCGGTTCTGATTTCTTTGCGGCCTCGGCCAGCGTTGCCGTTGGCAGCGCTATCTGCGCCAGCGCGGCGGCTTCCTTGGCAGTCTGTGCGCCGACCCGCAACTCGTTGGCCTTCGCGGCGTCGGGGCTTGTCTCGGCCTGGGGCTTGGCGGCTTTCGCGCTTTCGCCGTCGGCATCGGCCTGAACGGGAACGGCGGCCGCGACTTTGGCAGCTTCTGCTTCGGCCTTGGCATTGATTCCAGCTTCGGGCGAAACCTGCACTTCGACGACCGGCGCGATGGCAACCGCAACCGGCACCGGCACGTCCGCCGGCGCCGCGGCAACCGGGGCGAGGGGAACGGGAGTGACGTCTGCGTCGACCGGCGCGGCCGGCGACGCATCTTCGATCTTCACGGCCGTTGCTTCAACCGCGGCCTTTTCGTCGGTCGCAGCCTTCTCGTCCGTGGCGTTGGCGGCATCGGTCTTCGAGGACGCATCGGCATCCTGTGCCGCATCTGCGTCGGTCGAGCCGTCGGCCGGAGCCTTTGCATTCTTGTCGGTCTTGTCGGTCTTGGCGACCGCACCCTTGTCGGCGTTCTTGCGCTCGACCTTGCCGAAGCGGGGATCATCGCGATCGCGTTCGGCACGAACGGGCTTGGCCGCCGCGTCTTCCTCGCGGCGTGTCGCTTCGGCCGACCGCTGAGGCTGTTGCGGGCGTTCGATGCGTGCACGTGCGGCCTGCGCGTCCAGCAAACTGGAGAAGCGGTGGTCCGACTGCGACGGCGTGCGCCGCGGGGTCGCGGAGCCGGACTGATCGGCACGGATGAGTTGGTCGAGCGCGTTGATTGCCATTTGCGGGACTCGTTTTTCGAGTTAAGTCCCGTCGATATCAGCAAGGGCGAGGCCAACTCCCAAGTTGCTGAATTAATTGAATTTCGAGTTCGAAATGGCTCGGGAAAACCTCCCGTCGGCAGAATTCACCCGGCAGGATTTGCCGCGCACCAAGCCGCCCATGTGCCGCGCAGCGCGTCCGTCAGCGCGCGCGCGACGATAGGCGCATCGCCGACCGGCGACGCCTCAAGGCGTTGGCGAAGCGTGGCGCGATATGTGGCGCGCCGTGCTGCATCGCCGGCGAGGGCGACGGCAATACCTATATAAGCTTCAAGCGATCCTGCGACGAGTTCGGGGCAGCCGATGCGCCCGACGAGCGACGCTGCGGTGCGCCCCGCCGGTGTCGAACCCAGCAGGGTCACCACGGGAACGCCCATCGCCATCGCCTCGCAGGTCGTCGTAACGCCATTGTAGGGAAACGGATCCAGCGCCACGTCGATCATCCCGTAGAGACCGAGATGACCGCGCGGATCCGGCACGCGCGCAAGCGTTTCGATGCGCCCGCCTACAACACCCTGCCGCGCGAAGAAATCGAGGGTACGCGCGCGCGTGCCGGGATCGGCCATCGCCTTGTTCTTGAGGACGAGCCGCGCCTCGGGCACGCGGCGCAGGATCTCGGCCCAGGCGGCCAGGCATTCAGGGGCGTGCTTGGGCCAGTTGTTGAAGGATCCGAATGTCATCGTCGCGCCGCTGCGCGACGCGACACCGGGCGCGCCTTCGGGCAGCCGATAGGCGTGAAAGCCGTCGGGCAGGCGCAGCGGGCGTTCCGCCGACGGATCGTCGCTGCCCTGAGGATCAACGACGGCATCGGTTATGCGCCAATCGATCGCCGCGACACCCGTCCGCGCGGGATAGCCGAGCCAGCTTGCTTGTACCGGTGCCGCACGCTGCGCGAACACGCCGAGCCTGTTGCCGGCCGTGTGCCCGGCCAGATCGAGGAGGATGTCGATACGCGCGGCGCGGATCATGTGCGCCAGCGCGTCGTCGTCGAGGCCGGCGGTCGGATGCCAGCCGGCGACCTGCATCCTGATGCGGGCGGTGATCGGATCTTCGACCGGCAGTTCGGCGAATGCGTGCATTTCGATGGCGTCGCGGTCGAACGCTTCGAGCACCGGCAACAGGAACCACGCCACCGAATGCGAGCGCAGGTCCGGTGAAACGATGCCGACGCGCAGGCGGCGGGCCGGATCGCGGTCGCTCGGGAAAGATGGCGCGTCGCGTGCAAGATCGCCCGGCGCGTGGCGTCGCGCCCAGCGTGCGGCCGCCAGGTCCATCGTCTGGACGGTCGTCGAAGGCAGGAAGTTCAAGGCATAGACCGTGTTCGAACCGGCCTGACGGTCATCCGGCATCGCATTCCACTGTCGAACGGCTTCCGCGACGTCGCCCGCATCGAACAGGCATGCACCGAGATTGGCGCGCGCCGCCGCATCGTCTGGCGTGACGGCAAGCACGCGGCGGCAGAGATCGGCAGCCTCGCCGATCGCGCCTTCCTCCGACAGCACGGCGGCGAGATTGGCGAGCGTCGTCGTGTTCGACGGTTCGCAGGCAAGGGCGGCACGCATCGCCGCGACGGCACCCGGATTGTCGCCATTGGCGCGGCGCGCGTTGCCGAGATTGGCGAGCATCGGCCCGAACGGTACGGATGCCCTGGCCGCGGCATTTTCGAGCACCACAAGCGCCTCGGCCGCTGTGCCGGTATCGAGCAGGGCGGCACCCAGCCCGTTGCAGGCGATGGCGTCGTCGGGCGCAAGTTCGACCGCGCGGCGGTAGGCGGGCAGGGCGGCGGGCGCGTCGCCGAGCGAGTGGATGCAAAGGGCGAGTCCGCGCCATGCGGCCGCATTGCCGGCGTCGGCTGCCGCGATTTCACCGAAGACGGCTGCCGCCCGGCTCCAGTCCGACATCGCGAGGAGAGTTTGTGCGAGCGCCGGCCGGACCGCCGCCGCGATGGCCGGTTGCAGCGACGATGCCCGCTCGAATGCGGCGATCGCGGCCGCATTGTCGCCCAATGCGGCTTCGATCAGGCCGAGATTGGCGTGATAAGCGGCCACGTCGGGCGCCTGCGCGATCGCCGTCCGGATCAGGGCACGCCCGTCGGCGGATCGGCCCAACTGATGGCGCAGGACGCCGAGCAGGTGGTTCGCTTCGCTGTCCGCAGGCCGGGCCGCGAGGTGCGCAAGATACGCCGTCTCGGCCGTCTCGAGGCGGCCGGCCTGATGATGTGCAAGTGCGGCGGCGAGGGGGGAATCGGCCATATCCGGATCGAGCTTACCGCTCCTGCAGCGCGTTGCAGAATTGCGGCGTGCAAGGTGTCCCGGACTCGATTAAACTAATCGTTAAGATTTTGGCGCATAGTAGCCGGGTCCGATTCGTGATCGGGTAGGCCCGGATAGTGCCGGGCTCGAGCAGAATTCTCCCGAGGGAGCGACAATGAGCGGCTATCAGGCATACGGGCGGGCGCAGAACACGACGGAAAACCCGCGATCCACGGAATATAGGCTGCTTGCGCAGGTGTGCGGTGCCTTGGGCCGTGCGCGCGACGGCAAGCGCGGGACTTCGGAATTCGTCGACGCGCTGCTGTGGAACAAGAAGGTCTGGGACGCTTTCATCATCGACCTGTCCAGCGAAGGAAACCAGCTACCCAAGGAACTCCGCGCGCAGATCATCGGCCTCGGCCTGTGGGTCGGCCGCGAGACGATCCAGGTTCTCGACGGCAACGGCGACATCGACTCACTCATCAACGTCAACCGTACCATCATGGAAGGGCTGGCACCGCCGACGACGGCAGCTGCCGCCCGTCCGGCACCCGCCGCCGCGCCGGCAGGCGGCGCCCGCCCGGTCGGTTCGGGTCTTTCCGTTTCGGGCTGACACCCGCTAATACCGCTGCCGAAAGGCCGCTGTCGCATCCGCGCCGGCGGCCTTTTCGTTTCCGGGAACCGGCAATTTCTGCCGGGTCGAACATGCCGGAATCACCCCGATCGGCAAGAACGCCGATTCCGAAATTCTTTTTTATTAATATAAATCAATGCATTAAATGATGCAGGCGAGTGGCACGGCCGTTGCGAATGTCATCTGGAACGGAACCGAAGCGTATCGGGACCGAACCGGAGCCACTCAGATGTCACTGTCCGCAGCCCTCAACTCCTCGCTCAGCTCGCTGCTGGTTCTCCAGCAGCAGTCGCGTCTGGTCTCGGCAAACGTCGCGAACGCGCAGTCGCCGGACTACACCCGGAAATACGCGAACCTGACGACGCCGGCCGTTGCGGGCCTTCCCACGGGCGTCAGCATCGCGTCGATCACCCGCACGGTGAACTCGACGCTCCAGAACGACCTCCTCGCGCGCACGTCTGACTCGGCCGCCGCCGCGGTGCGCTCCTCCTATCTCGATCGCCTGGCGACCCTGCTCGATGTCGACCAGGAAAAGCCGTCGCTCACCCAGCAGTTGCAGGCGTTCCAGCAGGCATGGACCGACTTCGAGGCGAGCCCGGAAAACGCGAACCTCTCGCGCAACATCGTCATCCAGGGCCAGCAGCTGGCGATCGCGATCAACCAGCTTTCGGCATCGCCGCCGCAGGTCGATACCCAGATCCTGACGGACATCGGCACGAACTTGACGACGCTCAACGGCCTCGTCGCCCAGGCCTATTCGCTGAACACCCAGCTGATCAACCAGTCCTCGACCGGCCAGCCGGTCGGCGACCTGCAGGACCAGATGGACTCGGTCGTCCGCCAGATGGCGAAGCTGACGAAGGTCCAGATCCTCGGCACCGGTACGGCCGCGATCCAGATCATCACGTCGGGCGGCCAGACCCTCGTCGCGGGCAACGTTCCGCCGACCTTCAGCTTCAATGCGACCACCAACCAGGTCCAGATCTCCGTCAACGGCGTGACCACCCCGGTCCAGTCGACGGCGTTCCAATCCGGCCAGCTCGACGCGCTGATCAAGCTGCGTGCGGGTTATTCCGACAACACGACCTTCTCGCAGACCGTCATGACGTCTTCGGACGCCGGCGACGGCGCGCTGCGCAAGTTCGTCAACCAGATCGACGACATCGCCAACCAGATCGCCTCGATCACCAACCGGGCCTACAACACGAGCAATTCCTACGGCACGGAGCTGGCGGCCAACTTCTTCACCTACTCGACGCTGACCCTTCCGCCGGCGACGACAGTCGCCACGCAGATCACGACGGGCACGGCCTCCGCTTCGGCGGTCGGCGGATCGCTGACCGACGCCGCGGCCGCGTTCGCCGCGCTGACGCCGACGCCTGCCCTCTACTATCGCGTCACGATCACGGCCGGGCAGGGCGTCGGATCATCGGCGATCATCACCGCGAACACCGCGACGACGATCACGGCGCCGGGCCTCGCGGCGACGGACGCGACCAGCCAGTATTCGATCCAGTCGGTCACCGGCCCGCTGATGACGAACGCGACGACGGCCGCGACGACGACGACGCTCGACGACACGACCAACACCTGGACGGTCAACCAGTTCGCACCGACGGCGGCGGGCGTCGGCTATCAGGTGCGCATCGTTTCCGGTGCCGGTGCAGGCCAGATCGGCCGCATCACGGGCAACACGGCCACGCAGCTGACGCTGAGCCCCGGCTTCTCGACGGCGCCGGGCGTGGGCAGCGTCTACATCATCGAACCGGCACTCGGCAACCTGCCGACCGCCGCGTCGATGCTGCAGGTCAATCCGAGCCTTACCGGGGGTACGACGAGCGTCAAGCGCGCCTCGGGCTCGGACGTCAACCAGGCGCTGAGCAACTCGGTCAACGGCGCGTTCGACCCGATTCCGCTGCCGGCGGCTTCCGCCGGCTCGCTCAACAACACCGGCATCATCTCGGGAACGCTGACGATCGCCAACACGATCGCTTCGGTGATCTCCTATACCGCGCAGAGCGTGGCCGGCGCGAACAAGAACACGACCGACAAGGAGACGCTCCGCCATCAGACAGACCAGACCTACCGCAACGCGGTCGGCGTGTCGGTCGATACGGAAATGTCGCAACTTGTCGTCCTGCAGAATGCCTATCAGGCATCGGCACAGGTCCTCCAGACCGTGCGCACGATGTTCGATACGCTCATCAACCTTGGAAGGAACTAACCGATGGCCGGCTCTGTCACCGCGGTTGCCAACTACGCCCAGCTGCTCGACATCCAGCGTTCGCTGTTCGGCCAGCAGAACGAGCTTGCCGGGCTGCAGAAGGAACTCTCGACCGGCCGTCGCCGCGACGGGCTCATCGGTATCGCCGCGGTCGGCCTGCAGCAGCAGGGCCTCGCGTCGGATGCGATCCGCCTCCAGCAGTACAAGCAGACGTCGGTCCAGTCGACGATCTATCTGCGCGCCATCGATTCCGCGACGTACCGCACCGATCTCTACGACAAGTCGCTCGACGGTCTGAACAAGATCGCGTCCGACATGAAGTCGGAGCTGATCAAGACCAAGAGCCTCGGGCCCCAGGCCTACGCCGCGCAGTATGGCCTCGTCACCGGCGCGCTCGATCGCATCCAGTCGATCCTCAACCAGACGGACGGCCAGCGCAGCCTGTTCGCCGGCACGGCGTTCACGACGCAGCCGGTCATCAGCCTGAACAGTCTCGACGCATCGCCGCCGACGGCGCTGCCTGCCTTCAATCCTTTCACCGGCGCGCCGAACAACGGTGCGCCGCGCGGTGCCTTCGCCGCGACGGCTGCGGGCACGACGACGGTGCTCAACACCGGCACGACCTTTCCGGCCACGGCCGTCGGACAGACCATCCGTTTCACGAGCGGCGCCAACCAGGGTCTGCAGGCGCAGATCACCTCGGTGCTGCCTGCAGGTTCGCTCACCTTCTCGCCGGCGGTGGCTGCCGCGACGGCCGCCGCCGACACCTTCGCCGTTCCCTACATGGCGGTGCAGACATCCAACACCTTGCCGGTCACGACCCAGTTCAAGTCGGACAGCACGACGCTGGCGACGGACGTGGCGCCCGGCTACATCGCCGCGTCGCTGCGTACGACGATGATCACGACGGCGGGCGAGTCGATCGGCTCCAAGCCGAGCGTCTTCATCGACGACCAGCTCAAGCTCACTTACGGAATTTCGGCGTCGGACTCGGCGTTCCAGAACCTGATCAACGGCCTGCGCAACTACAAGGTCGCGCTCGGCCAGGCGATCAATTCGAACGCCGCCGTCGTTCCGCCGGCTCAGCTGCAGGACATCACGGCGATCCAGGCAGCGCTGCCCTATCTCGACCAGGCGGAGGCGCAGATCAACAAGGCGCTGCTCGACGTGTCCACCCTCCAGGGCGTCAACGGTGGCCGGCAGGCGCAGCTCATCCAGATCAAGGCAAAGCACCAGGATGTCGTGAACATCTCGGACGTCGGCGCCCTGAAGATCGAATCGGTCGACATCGGCGAAGTCTCGACCCGCATCAAGGGCATCCAGGTGTCTCTCGAGGCCAGCTACATCACGACCAAGCAGATCCTCGAGCTCTCCTTCGTGAACTACATGCGCTAGTCGCCGCCACGCGCGAACAAGTTTAGGCGTCGGGCAAGAACAGGTTCGGCGCTTAAATTTTACCCATAAACACAACCAGAAATTTAAAAACTACACACTAAATAAGGATACGGCAAGCAACGGCACGACGTAGAAAAAAGCAGGTGCGCAGCCTAAAACTTTGTCCATGAATACAACTATAGATAAATTATACACACGCTGAGCAAGAATGCTCGGCACTGCAAGAAGGAGTACCGAAGACATGGCTACCGTAGCAATGAATTCCGCAGTCAGCGGCCTGAACTCGTTCCAGAGCGCGATCAACTATATCGCCGACAACGTCGCCAACTCGCAGACGGCCGGCTTCAAGCGCATCGATCCGAATTTCTCGAGCTTCGTCTCGACATCGTCGCAGCGCTTCTTCGATCCGGGCGGCGTGACCGCGCGCCCGACATTCATCAACGACTTGCAGGGCAGCATCCTGCAGGACGCTTCGCCGACATCGCTCGCGATCGCGGGGGCGGGCTGGCTTCCCGTGCAGGACGGCACGAGTTCGGCCGGCGGCCTGACCGGCAACAGCGTGACGCAGTTCACGCGTCGCGGCGACTTCACGCTCGACAAGAACAGCTTCCTGGCGAACGGTGCCGGCAAGTTCCTGTTCGCCCGTTCCGTGCCGCGCCCGACGACCGCTGTTCCCAACCCGTCGCCCAACCAGGGCCCGCTGTCGGCCGTACAGATCAACCAGAGCCAGCTTCCGGCCCTGCCGACCTCGATCGCCGTCTATGCCGCGAACATCCCGGCGAACGCGGCTGCGGGCACGGTCTTCAACGGCGGCACAATCACGATCACGGATGCCAACGGTTCGGCGCAGCCGGCCTCGATCACCTGGTTCAACAGGACGACCGCCGGCGGCACGCTGCCGGGCGTCGCGGCGAGCGCGACGACTGGTACCGCTGCTGTCGCGGCTTCCGCCGCCGCTACGGTCCCGCAATGGCGTGCGGTCATAACGGTCCCGACCAGTTCGGCCAACGGTGCGGAGAGCATCGTCGTCGACTTCAGCTTCGGCACGTCGGTCGGCGTCGACGCGGGTCTGCTCACGGGCATGACGGTCGCTGGCGCCACGAACGCCGCCACGTTCAACGCCGCCAACACGGCTCCGGCGTCCGGCCGGTTGGTGCTGAGCTATAGTGCCCCGGGCCTCGCCGCGGCACCCGTTCAGACGATCAATGCCGACTTCGGCACGCCCAATCCGGCGAATCCGACGGTCGCCTCGAAGCTTTCGGTTCCGGGCGGCACGTCGCAGTTCGGTGGCACGTCAATCTCGATCTCGACGAACACGGCCAACGGCTACGCCGCGGGCACCTACAACGGCGTGGGCATCGACACGGCGGGCAACATCTTCACGACCTACACGAACGGCCAGCGGCTGGTGCAGTACCAGATCGCGCTCGCCACGTTCAACAACGCTAGGGGCTTGGTGCGGCAGAACGGCGAGGCGTTCCTCGACGATCCGGCGGCCGGTTTCATCGGCTTCAACGCCTCGCAGCAGGGCGGGGCAGGGGCCGTAAACCCGAACAGCATCGAGAACTCGAACGTCGATATCGGGGCCGAGTTCACGAAGATGATCGTGGCGCAGCGCGCCTACTCGGCCAATGCCCGCATCATCACGACGGCCGACGAAATGTTGCAGGAGATCGTGAACCTCAAGCGCTGACCGCCGACGACTCTTCGGCTCCGCAAACTCGGGGGCCGGCGACGCAAAGCGCGTCGCCGGCCCTTTTTTCATTCCGCCCGGCGCAAGGACGAGCATGACCCGCGCCCTGCATGGCCCCGCCCTTCCGGCCTGGAAGCAGCTTCTGCCGGGTAGAGGCATTTGCTGCCTGTTTTGCCGAGACTATTTTGCCTAGCAGTGTAGTTAATTTTTGTTAGTGCTTCTTAGCCGATTGTATTCATGTGTATTTTTTGAGTTTTCTGTCTGGCATTCGCGTTGCTCTTCACTGAGCTATCCGCCAACAGGCATCCATTTCCACGTGACGAATTTCATCCAAAGAGAATAGAGGGAGTCCGGCAACCATGGCTACCGTAGCAATGAACTCCGCGATCAGCGGCCTGAACTCGTTCCAGACCGCGATCAATTACATCTCCGACAATGTCGCCAACTCGCAGACGGCCGGGTTCAAGCGCATCGACGCGAATTTCTCGAGCTTCGTCTCGACATCGTCGCAGCGCTTCTTCAATCCCGGCGGCGTCACCGCCCGCCCGACCTTCGTCAACGACCTGCAGGGCACGATCATCCAGAACGCCTCGCCGACCGCCATCGCGATCGCGGGGGCGGGCTGGCTTCCCGTGCAGGACGGCACGAGCACGGCCGGCGGCCTGACCGGCAACAGCATCACCCAGTTCACCCGTCGCGGCGATTTCTCGCTCGACCAGAACAGCTTCATGGTCAACGGCGCCGGCAAGTTCCTGTTCGCCCGTTCGGTGCCGCGTCCGACGACGGCTGTCCCTAACCCGACGCCGAACCAGGGCCCGCTCGTCGCCGTGCAGATCAACCAGAGCCAGCTGCCCGCACTTGCCAGCACGCTCGCCACCTATGCCGCGAACATCCCGGCGAACGCGGCTGCAGGCACGGTCTACAACGGCGGCACGATCACGATCACGGACGCCAATGGCGCGTCGCAGCCCGCATCGGTGACCTGGTACAACCGCACGACCGCCGGCGGCACGCTGCCGGGTGTGGCGGCGAGCGCCACGACCGGCACGGCCGCCATCGCCGCCTCGGCCGCGGGCACCACGCCGCAATGGCGCGCGGTCATCACGATGCCGACCAGCTCGGCCAACGGGCCGGAGAGCATCGCGCTCGACTTTGCCTTCGGCACCACGGTCGGCACCAACGCGGGCCTGCTCGCCAGCATCACCTCGTCGGGTTCGACGAACGCAGCCACGTTCTCGGCGGCGATCACGGCCGGTACCGGCCGCGCCGTCTTCTCGTACAGTGCGCCCGGCCTCGCGGCGGCTCCCGTGCAGTCGATCAACGTCGAGTTCGGCACGCCCAACACGGCAAGCCCGACCACGGCGTCGACGGTCGCCACGCCCGGCGGCACGTCGCAGTTCGGCGGCACTTCGATCTCGATCTCGACGATCTCGGCCAACGGCTACGCCGCGGGTACCTACAACGGCACCGGCATCGACACGTCGGGCAACGTCTACACGACCTATACGAACGGCCAGCGGCTGATCCAGTACCAGATCGCGCTCGGCACGTTCAACAACCCGAAGGGTCTGGTGCGGCAGAACGGCGAGGCCTTCCTCGACGATCCGGCGGCCGGTTTCATCGGCTTCAACGCCTCGCAGCAGGGCGGTGCGGGCGGCGTCAACCCGAACAGCATCGAGAACTCGAACGTCGACATCGGCGCCGAGTTCACGAAGATGATCGTGGCGCAGCGCTCCTACTCCGCGAACGCCCGCATGATCACGACGGCCGACGAAATGCTGCAAGAGGTCGTGAACCTCAAGCGCTGATCGCAGGCTACTTTCCGGCTCCGCAAACTCGAAGGCCGACGGCGTTTCCGCGCCGTCGGCCATTTTTTATTCCGCCCGCCGGTAGTGGTAGGCGTAGACGGGCTTGAAGCCGAGCCTGTCATAGAGCGCGCGCGCCGGCGCGTTGTCGGCGACGACCTGGAGATAGACATGGCCGGCGCCTTGCGCGCGCCCCCAATCCGCCAGCGCGCCGATCACGCGCGCGGCGTGGCCCTTGCGGCGCGCGGGCGCGGCCGTCAGCATCTCGAAGATCCCGAGCTCGCCCGCTTCGGCCACGCCCATCCCGAAGGCGCAAGGCGCGCCATCCGGCCCGTCGATCTGCGCGAAGGCGGCGGCAGGAACGATCTGCCGGAGCATCTCGCCGAGGATCGCGCGCGATTCGGGGGAGGCGCCGGCCGACTTTCCGAATGCGCCGAGCCAGACGGGCACGGGCGTCGGCGAAAGCCGGACATCCACGGAGGCGTCCGCCACCCGTCCGATCGGCACGCGCATCACGATCGTCGGATCGACGTGCTTGTAGCCGCGCGCGGCAAGGGCGGCGTCGAGATCCGGCTCGCTCAGCGGGGTGATCCGGAAGGTCGGCTGAAGCCCGTGCCGCCTGTAATGGCCTTCGGCATGCGCGATCCGTACGTCGAGCGCCGTCCGGCCCGGCCACAGGGCGTTGACCGAGTTCGCGCGCTTCGTGTGGCCGCGCGCGAAGCGCAGCAGCCACCCGTCATGGACGAGCGTCTGCAGCGCCGGCCATGCATTGAACGCGCGACACTCCAGCGTGCGCACCAGATCGGTCGCGTTTTCTTCCATGCCGTATTCTCCGCAGGCGCGATACACTCGGCCTGTCCGACCATGTCTACAGCCTCGACCGATTCCGCCGCAATGCTTGCCGCCGCCAACCGGGCGGCCCTCGCCGGCCGTGCCGGCGAGGCGATCGAACGCTATCGCGCCTTGATCGCGAAGGCGCCCGGCCTGCTTGCCGCGCACGTCAATCTCGCGGCGACCCTGCTGTCCGGACGCGAATTCGCCGCGGCTGCCAAGGCCGCCGACGAGGCGATCGCGGCCTTTCCGGAATCGGCCGATGCGCATGCGGTGGCGGGCGAGGTGGCGCTGGCTGCGGGCCTGCCGGTGCGCGCCGCCGCCGCGTTCGGGCGTGCGCTCGATCTGGCGCCGCCGACGGCTGCCCGGCGCAACAATCTGGCGATGGCGTTGCAGGGGCAGGGGCGCATCGAGGCCGCACTCGGCGAGTTCGCGCGCGCGCGCGCGCTCGCGCCCATGGATACGATGCTCGCCTCCAACGCGCTGATGTGCGCGCAGTACGATCCGCCCGGCACCCCGGCCGACGGGTTGGCGCGGGCGCGCGGCTGGCCCGGTCCGCGCGGCGCCGCACGGCCGAAGCCGCGCGATCCCGAGCCTGGCCGCCGGCTTCGCGTGGGCTATGCGTCGCCGGATTTCTGCAACCATTCGTGCAGCTATTTCCTCGTTCCGCTGATCGCCGGGCACGATCCGGCCGCAGTCGAGGTCTTCGCCTACAGCGACGTCGCCGTGCCCGATGGCCTGACCGCGGCCTTCCGCGGCCTGATCCCGAACTGGCGCGAGATGACGGGGCGCGAGGATGCGGCCTTCGCGGCGCAGGTGCGTGCCGACCGGATCGACATCCTCGTCGACTGCGCCGGCCACACGCAGGGCAACCGGCTTGCGGCCTTCGCGCGCCGGCCGGCGCCCGTCCAGGCGACGTGGCTCGGCTATCCCGACACGACCGGGCTCGACGCATTCGATGCGCGCGTCGTGGACGCGGTCAGCGATCTGCCCGATGCCGCGGCCGCCGAACCGCTGGCCCGCATCGCGGGCGGCTTCCTTGCGTACATGCCGCCGCCGTTCGCCCCGCCCGTGGGCACGTTGCCGATGGCGTCGGCCGGCCGGCCGACCTTCGGTTCGTTCAACAATCTGCCCAAGGTGTCGGGGCGCACGCTCGACCTGTGGGCCGGCGCGATGCGGGCGGTTCCGGCGGCACGCATGATCGTCAAGGCGCGCGGGCTCGACGAGCCGGATCTGCAGGCGGCCCTGCGCACCGGCTTTGCCGAGCGCGGCGTGGCGGGCGAAAGGATCGAACCGGTCGGCTTCGTCGATGCGGTCCAGAGTCACATCGCGCGCTATGGCGCCATCGACGTGGCGCTCGACACGACGCCGTATGGCGGCACGACGACGACCTGCGAGGCGCTGTGGATGGGGGTGCCGGTCGTCACGCTTGCCGGCGACCGGCATGCCGCGCGCGTGGGGGCATCGCTGCTCACGCAGATCGGGGCAGGGGACTGGATCGCGGACGACGCCGAGGCATTCGCCGCGATCGCGGCCGGTCTCGTTTCCGACGCGCCGCGTCTTGCCGGAATCCGTTCGGGACTGCGCGGGCGGATGGCGGCTTCGGCGCTTTGCGACGGCGTGCGCCTAGCGCGCGGTTTCGAGGCCCTGTATCGCCGCCTGTGGCAGCAGGTTGTTTCTCCGCCCGCGATGGTATAATCGACGCTCTCCGGTCCCGTTTCCGCTCCACAAGGATTCTCGATGCCTCTCGTTCTGCGACTGAACCCCGGTGAAAAGATCATCATCAACGGGGTGGTCATCGAAAACACCGGTGGCCTGGCGATGCTGGCGATCCGCAATCGCGGCAACATCCTGCGGCAGAAGGATATTTTGCAGCTCGAAGAGGCCGCCACGCCGGCGATGCGCGTCTATTACACGCTGCAGTGCGTGTATCTGTTTCCGGACGAGGCCAAGGTCTATTCCGATGCGTTGCGGCAGTTCCTGACGGACTTCGAACTGGCTGCGCCAACCTCAAAGCCTCTGATCGACGCCTTGCGGGCGCGGCTCGACAAAGGCGAGCTTTATCCTGGCCTGAAGGATGCGAAGCGACTTATTAAGTTCGAGTGGGATCTCCTTGGAACAACAACAGAAAGAGCTCGTCAGCTTCTCCTCGGGAGCGATGGCCCGAAGAAGCGCGCCAAAGCCAGCGAGCCGGTCCCCGAGGAGAGCGAGGTCGATTGATTTCCGGATATTGATATAATTTTAACTGTTTTATATTTAAATTTACGTAAGTTTACGCTTATTACCTTGCTGTCTCGCGCGCTGCATGGCATAGTGAACACCTTGCAATGCCGAGAACGGCGTTAAGGAGAGTGTCATGGCGGGATCGATCGCAAGCGGTCTGCCGGCCCTCGTCGCGTGGAAGCAGCTCCAGAAGTCGGGCGATGCCGCGCAGGACAAGTGGTCGAAGCAGGCAAGCGTTCAGCAGAAAATCGACTACGCGAAGAATGCTGTCGCGAAGGCGAAGACGGTCGACGATCTGCTCAACGATCGTCGGTTCATGGAATTTGCGTTGTCGGCTTTCGGCCTCGAGAGCGAGGTCGACAAGAAGGGCCTGCTGAAGAAGGTCCTGCTGTCGGATCTTACCGACGAAAACTCGCTCGCCAACCGGATGAACGACGCCCGCTACAAGGACATGGCCAGCACGCTGCGCCTGAAGGATTTCGGCGTCGAAGGGCCCAAGCTTTCCGGCGTCATGGACGGGCTCGCCGCGCGCTACATCAAGAACGAGTTCGAGAAGGCGCAGGGCAACGCGAGCCCGGGCCTGCGCGAGGCGATGTACTTCAAGGAGAACGCCTCGAAGATCAACAGCATCTGGTCGGTGCTCGGCGACAAGGTGCTGCGCGAGGTCGTCACGACGGCCCTCGGCATTCCGAAGGAACTCGCGATCCAGGGCGTCGATGCCCAGGCGACCTACGTGTCGAGCAAGATCGACGTCACGAAGTTCAAGGACAAGAAGTTCGTCGACACGTTCATCCAGCGCTACCTCAACACCAAGGATCAGGAAACCGCCAACGCCAACGGGACGGGCGGTGGAATGTATGGCGGCCTGCTTTCGATGGTGGGGTCGAGCAACGGCGTGTCCGACATGAGCGGCATCCTCGATCTGATGCAGGGCCTCGGGTCGCGCAGGTTTTAGCTTCTGCTCGCGGGCATGGTAGACTGGCCGTCCTCGGGCCGGACGATTCGTGCCCGCGAACTTTGAGGACGGGAAAACAAGATGTCGAACGGGCCGTCGGACCAGTCCAATTTCTCCATCGCCTCTACCGACCAGGAGCGGCTTGCCGCCATGCGCGTCATCGCCGATGCGATGGAAGAGGGCATGCGCCAGGGGCTTCATCGCGACGCGCTGACCGTCGCGTGCTTCACGGTCGTCCTTCAGATGATGGTCGATGTCTATGGCCGCGAGGCCGTCCACTCGCTGGTTTCCGACATGCCGGCGCGCGTCACGGCGGGCGATTTCGGCTGACCGCCGGCGGCCTCAGCGGGCCGCCAGGACGATGAGGCCGGGGATTGCTTCCCCTTCTTCCGTGCGCGGCGATTGCACGCGCCACTGGAGCGGCTTGAAACCGGCCGCCGCCACGGCCTTCTCGATATAGGCGTTCGCGTGCGCGTAGCGGCCCGATGGCCGCACCGCCCATTCGCCGGACTCCACGGCGAGCATCGTTTCGACCGAGAAAATGATATGCCCCCCGGGCCTGAGCGCCGCGTGCGCCGCGCCCAGAACCTCGTCGAGCACGCCGAAATAGATGAACACGTCGGTTGCCGCGATCAGGTCGTACGATCCGCGATGTGCGGACAGATCGGCGACGATCTCGCCTTCGCGCAGATCGTCGTAGATCGCGCGCGCCTGCGCATGCGCCAGCATGCCGGGCGACAGATCCACGCCTTCGAGCCGTTTCGACCATGCACGCAGGCCGATGCCGGCGAGACCCGTGCCGCAACCCATGTCGAGCGTGTCGAAACGCGGCGACGGTTCCCCCCACTGCGCGTCGATCATCGTGCGGATGACGTCGGGCGTGCTGTAGCCGATCGAGGCGAGCGTCTTGTCGAACGATCCCGCGAACAGGTCGAACGTGGTTCGCACATAACCGTCTTCCGCACGCGGCGGCGCGTGCTTCCCGGAAAGTGCCGCCGCCCAGTGACGCGCGGTGGGGCTGTCGGGATAGGCGGTGTACCACGCGGCCGCGCGGGCGGCGGCCTCTTCCTTCCGCCCGGCGACGTACTGCGCGTAGATCGCCGTGCCGTAGTTGGAATGGACGTTCGGATTCTGCGGGGCGGCGGCAAGCGCGCGCTCGTACAGGTCGACGGCGATGTCGAGATTGCCGCGCCGCTGCTCGAGATTGGCGAGATTGTTGAACGCGTCGACGCTTGCCGGATCGAGTTCGATGGCGCGGCGATATGCCTGAGCGGCATCCTCGATCCGATCGAGCCCCAGCAAAGCCGCACCGCGGTTGGAGTGCGCGGCCGCATAGCCGGGCATGAGCCTGATCGCCTTGTCGGTCGCGGCGAGCGCATCCGCATGCCGGCCGACGGAAATCAGTGCGGCCGCGAGATTGGCTGAAAAAGGCGCGTTATTGGGGACGAGCGCGCACGCGCTCGAGATCTTTTCCAGCGCTTCGTCATGCCGGCCGAAGGCGCGCGCGGCGAGACCTGCCAGATGCATCGCATCGGGATGCTTCGGGTTCAGTTTCAGCGCCTGCGCATAGAGCGTCGCGGCCCCGGCGATGTCGCCCTGCCGGTGGCGTTCGAACCCCGCCTTCACGAGGGCGTCCGGGCTATTGGGAGTGAGGATCGGGGGGCGCGGTTTCATGGGCGTTTTCCGGCCTCCGAAACGAGTCCGGCGCGCAAGCCGGTCAGGTGACCGGTATCTTGCGCGCCGGCGAAGGCGGGCCGGGCTTGTCCGGCGGTTCGATCAGCCAGTGGTCGCGCCGCGCAGGCCGTCCATGACGTGGCGGTTGATGGCGACCAGCATGTCCATGTCGCCGTCCGGATGGCTGTTCACGATCATGTCGGAGTTCTTGTTGACGTAGGCCGCGAGGTTGATCAGCAGGACCTTCAGCTCCTTGGGGAGCTTGTTGTTCTCGTCGGCGACATCGGTCACGAAGGCGTTCCAGACGTCGCGGTTGTGGAAGATCGCGTCGCAGACTTGGCCGACCGACTGCGGATCGAGCTGGGTGACCACGGCCTTGGCGTCGGTCAGCTTCTTGGTAACGAGGGCCAGGAGGCGGTATTCCCGCTCGCGCTCGGACTCGGTGGCGCCAGGCGCCGATTGATTCGGGTTCTTCACGATTCCTCCTGGGAACGACGACTCGGGCAAAAGCCCGCTTCTCGTTTGATATTAATAGCCGAGTCGGCGGGGACGCGCAAAAGAAAGCCGCCGGATGCTGCGCCATCGAATACCGGTTGGCGCTACAACCGGAGTACACCGCAAAGAAAACGGGGGCGGCCTTTCGGCCGCCCCCGTCCGTATCGAAGTGCCTTGCCGCGTGTTTAGCGGAAGAGGCCCAGCAGGACCGAAGGCTGCTGGTTGGCGATGGACAGCGACTGGATGCCGAGCTGCTGGCGGACCTGCAGCGCCTGCACCGAGGCCGAAGCCTTGCCGATGTCGGCGTCGACGATCGCGCCGAGGCCCGTCGTCGTGGCGTCCACGATCGCGTTCACGAAGTTCGACTGCAGCTGAAGCGTACGGGTTTCAGCCGCGTTCGAACCCAGCGAGGTGGCGACCGCCTGCGAGAAGGTGTTGAGCGAGGTGAGGGCCAGCGTGGCCGCCGACGACGACGTGACCGAAGAGGCCGCGAAGGTCGTGAAGGCCGCGTTGACCGAGGACTGCGACGTCATCGTCAGCGTGACGGCGTTGGTGTCGGCGAGGAACGTCTTGGCGGCCGAGAGGGACGACAGGAGGTTCGTGCCGTTGTAGTTCGCCTGGCTGATGAAGTTCTGGATCTGCGACGTCATCGAGTTGAAGTCGGCCGTGTAGATCGTGCGCTGGTTCGACGAGATCGACCCGTCGGCGAGCTGCGTGATCTTGGCCTGCAGGTTGCCGATGAGGTTCGAGATGTTCGTCAGAGCCGCCTGGGTGACGGAGCCGAGGCCCACGCCGTTGGCGAGCGAGCCCTGCACGGCCTGGAAGGCCTGGAGGTTGCCGCGGATACCCTGGGCGACCGAGAAGGTCGACGCATCGTCTGCCGCGTCGGAGACGCGATAGCCGGTCTGGACCTGCTTGGAGGCGACGCTGAGAGCGGACTGCGTCGTGCGGAGGGAGGCGAGGGCCACCATCGCGCCGACATTGGTGTTAATCGAATTCGACATTGTATCGATCCTTCCTTTTCTAGGGTCACGTTCAGCGTTCTGCTGAACCTGCCGACGAGCTCTTGTCTTTGAGACCTCGCCCGCAGAACCCACACTAATTCATCACTGAACTGTATGCTAGAAAAAAAACGTAAAATTTTAATTAATAGTCGAGCAATTAGCCTTAACGTGCCCGGATCCCGGCCTCGATAGCCCCCGACGGGGACAGTTGATGCCAGCGTGCACCAAGTCGGCTATGCTCCAGCAATGGAAGGGATTTCGACGATTCTGGCCGATGCGATCGCGCACCATCAGGCAGGCCGATTTTCGGAAGCGGTATCTAATTACCAAAAACTTGTTACCGCCGGTATCCGAGTACCAGTTCTTTTTCAGTCTCTTGGCGCTGCCTTTCTTGCCCTGGAGCGTCCGGACGAGGCGATCGCGGCCCTTTCGGAGGCGACTCGACTGGATGCCGGATCTGCCCCGACCCACGCGAATCTCGGCCATTCGTATGCCATGACGTCGCGCTGGCGCGAGGCGGCCGATGCGTACGCGCGCGCCGTCAAGCTCGACGCAAATTTTATCGAGGCGCTCGTCGAACAGGGTGTGTGCCTGGAGAACGCGGGCGATGCCATGGCGGCCGAAGCGTGCTTCGTGCGCGCATCCGAACGCGATCCGAAGAACGTGCGCGTGTGGGCGCTGCTGGGACGTGCCTATCACCGCCGTCGCGCGCTCGATCCGGCGATCGCCAGCTACCGGCGCGGCGTTGCCGTCAAGGACGATGCGGCCGATCTCTGGAACAATCTCGGCGCCGTGCTGCACGAGCGCGGTGCGCTCGACGAGGCCGAGAAGGCGCTGCGCCGCGCGGCCCTGCTCGCGCCGGAGCTTGCGATCGTGCACGCCAATCTCGGCTCGCTGCTCGCCGACCGCGACGACCGCGACGGGGCGAAGGACGCCTATGCGCGTGCGCTCGAACTCGATCCCGCGAATGTCGGTGCGCGGCTGGGCGCATGCTTTGCCGAACTTCCGATCCTCTACGACGCGCCGGCCGCGATCGATGCGGCACGCGCGCGCTATGTCGCGGCACTCGATGCGACGATCTCGGCCCTCGATCTCGAATCGCCAGGCGTCGCCGCTTCGGTCGCCGCCGCCGTCGGCCAGCAGCAGCCGTTCTTCCTGCCCTATCAGGCGCGCAACGATGCGGATCCGCAGCGCCGATACGGCGCGTTCGCCTGCGCGGCGATGGCCAGGACCTATCCGCAATGGGCGGTTCCGCTTGCGCCGCCGCCGCGCGGCGCCGACGGGCGGCTGCGCATCGGCTTCGTCACCGCCTATTTCCGCCGGCATTCGATCTGGAAGCTGTTCCGCGGCTGGATGGAGAATCTCGACCGCACGCGCTTCGCCGTGCACGGCTACTGGACTGGCGCTTCGGCCGACGCCGAGACGCCCCACGCGCGCGCGGCGTGCGACCGCTTCGTCGAAGGGCTCGGCTTCGAGGCGCTGGCCGCCGCCATCCGCGCCGACGCGCCGCACGTGCTTATCTACCCCGAGATCGGCATGGACCCGCTCTCGCACAAGCTCGCGGCGCTGCGCCTGGCACCCGTGCAGTGCGCGTCGTGGGGCCATCCGGAGACGACCGGCCTTTCCACGATGGACTGGTTCCTGACCAGCGACCTGATGGAACCGCCGGGCGAGGCCGGGCGCTATACCGAGCGCGTCGAGCGGTTGCCGGGCCTGTCGATCGACTATGCGGCGCCTTCGGTGGAACTCGCGAAGTTCGATCCGGCCGCGCTCGGCCTGCGCGAGGGCGCGATGCGCTATCTGTGCTGCCAGTCGATCTTCAAGTACCTGCCGCAGGACGACGACATCCTCGTGCGCATCGCGGCGGGCGTGCCGGACTCGCAGTTCGTCTTCCTCGGCCATCCGACGGCATCGAACCTCACCGGCCGCTTCCACCGGCGCGTGGCAGCCGCCTTCGCGGCGCGCGGGCTCGATCCGGTCCGCCACATCGTCATGCTGCCGCAGCAGGACGGGCCGCACTACGCGGCGCTCAACGCGGCGAGCGACCTGTTCCTCGACTCGCTGCGCTGGTCGGGCGGCAACACGACGCTCGAGGCGGTGGCGCAGGGGCTGCCCGCGCTGACCTGGCCGGGCGACCTGATGCGCGGCCGGCATACCTACGCGATCCTGCGCGCGATGGATCTCGACGAGGGGATCGCGCGCGATCCCGACGACTATGTCGCGCGCGCGGTGCGCTTCGGCACCGACCGCGCGGCGCTCGCGGCCTACAAGGCACGCATCGTCGAACGGCGCCGGCGCCTGTGGCGCGACGGCACGACGACCGCGGCGCTGGCCGCGTTCCTCGAACGGGTCGGCGGGGGCGGGGTTTGAGCGCCGCCGACACCGCGCATTACGACGCCGGCGCGCGCGCCTTTGCGGCCGGCGATCTCGCCGGCGCGTGCCGGCAGTTCGAACTGCATCTCGAACGCGATCCGGACCACGTGCCGAGCCTCGTCGATCTCGGCGTGACGCTGTTCATGAGCGACCAGCCCGAGCGTGCGATCCCGATGTTCGAACGCGCCCTCGCGCACATGCCCGGCAATGCGGGCATCGAGACGAACCTCGCGCGCGCGGTCGAGGCGGCCGGCCGGCCCGTCGCGGCCGAAGCGCTGTGGCGCGCGGCCGTCGCGCGCGATCCCAGGGACGCCAACGCGCGCCACCATCTGGGCAAGGTCCTGCTTGCCCAGGCGCGCCACCACGAGGCGCTCACCGCCTTCGCCACCGCCGTCGAATGCGCGCAGGGGCCCACGCGCGCCCTGTGCTGGCGGGCCTATCTCAACACGCAGAACTACATGGACGACGTGTCGCCCGCGCGCATCCTTGCGGAGAACATGCGCTATGTCGGCGAATACGCGCCGCGCGGCGTGGCGCGGCCCGAGCCGCGCGATCCCGATCCCGGGCGCAGGCTGCGCGTGGGCTACGTCACGTCGGACCTGCGCGCGCATTCGGTCGCGCGCAACATGCTGGGCATCTTCGCGCACCGCAACCGCGACGCCTTCGAGGCGCATGTCTATGCCGAGATCGAGCGTCCGGACGGCTACACGCAGATCTTCAGCGGCCTGTCGGACGGCTGGGTATCGACGGTCGGCATGGACGACGACGCGGCCGCAGCGCGGATCCGCGCGGACGGCATCGACGTGCTGGTGCTCGTCGCCGGGCATTTCGACCGCAACCGCCTCGGCATCCTGCTGCGCCGGCCCGCACCCGTGCAGATCGCCGTCTACGACATCTGCACGCAGGGCACCGAAGCCGTCGACGCGATCGTGCTCGATCCCACCATGTGCGCGGGTCGCGCCGACCGCTTCGTCGAGCGCATGCTGCGCACGCGCCACGTCTATGTCCATCCGCCGCTCGAGAACACGCCGGCGCTCGCGACGCCGCCCTGCATCGCGAAGGGGCACGTCACGTTCGGTTCGGCAAACAATCCTTCGAAGATGTCGGGCCGCACCTACGACCTGTGGGCCGCGGCGCTCGCCGCCGTGCCGGGATCGAAGCTGCGGCTCAAATTCATGCGCGCCTATGCCGAAGAGGCGATGCGCACGATGGTGATCAAGCGTTTCGTGCTGCGCGGCATCGAGGCCGGGCGCATCGAGTTCGAGCTCGGCGCCATCGGGCGCGACGCGCATCTCGATTTCTATTCGGGCGTGGACGTGGCGCTGGATTCGTTCCCCTTCACCGGATCGACGACGACGTTCGAGGCGCTGTGGATGGGGGTGCCGGTCGTAAGCTTGCGCGGCCTCACCGTGCCCGCGCGCTGGACGGCGGCGATCCTCGCGCGCGCGGGCCGCGGGGAATGGTGCGCCGACGATGCGCCGGGTTTCGCCGCCATCGCGGCCAGGCTCGCGCGCGAAGCGCCCGCGCAGGACCGCGCGGCCCTGCGCGCCGCCGTCGCCGGCTCGTCGATCTGCGATCTGCCCGCGCAGGCGCGCGCCTACGAGCGGCTCTACCGCGCGATGTGGGCACGGCAGTGCCGGGCCCCGTGAACGAAGACGCCATCGCCCTGCTGCATCAGGGCCTGCGCCGGCACGCGGCGGGCGCGTTGCAGGAAGCGGCATCCCTGTTCGAGAAGGCCGTGCGCATGGCGCCCGCGATGGCCGACGCGCACTACCTGCTGGGCGCCGTGCGCTCGCAGCTCGGGCAGGATGCGGCGGCGTTGCCGTCGATCGAGCGTGCGCTCGCGATCTCGCCGGCGACCGCCGCCTATCACGGCGTGCACGCGCTGGCGCTGAAGGGGCTCGGCCGGCGCGACGAGGCGATCGCCGCGTTCGGCCGCCAGATCGCGCTGGCGCCGGGCGATGCCGACGCGCATTTCAATCTCGGCAACACGTGGCACGGCCACGACGACGGGGCGGCCGAAGCCGCCTGGCGCGCCGCACTCGCGCTGCGCGCCGACCATCCGGGGGCGGCGCTCAATCTCGGCAACCTGCTGGCCCAGCGCAAGGACTGGTCCCAGGCGCTCGCCGTCTATGCGCGCACGCCGGGTTCGGCCGCCGCACTCGTGGGTGCCGCCGCGTGCCTGATCGCGCTCGACCGGCCGGACGAGGCGCAGGAGAAGGCGCGCGCGGCGACGGCGCTCGAGCCGGCCAATGCCGCGGCGTGGCGCAATCTCGGCGTGGCGCTCGCCGCGCGCGGGCGGATCGACGAGGCGCTCGCCGCCTACGGCCATGCGGGCGACGATATCGAGACGCGGATCGCGACGGGAGCCGCCCTTTCGCAGGCGCACCGCTACGCGCAGGCCGCGGCCTTGCTCGGGCAGGCGGCGAAGGATGCGCCCGGCCGGTTCGATGCCTGGCTCAATCTCGGCGTGGCCGAGGCGGGCAGGGGACGCTATGCCGCCGCACGCGATGCGTTCGCGAGGGCACGCGCGATCGAACCGCATTCCGGCAAGGCACTCGCCAATCTCGCGAATGCCGAACTCTATTGCGGCGATGCCGCCGCCGCCCGGCCGCTTCATGCCGCCGCACGCGCGGCCGACCCGGCCGATCCGGTCGCGGCGTCGACGGCGCTCTACGCGGCGAACTACGACGACGCGCTCGACGCCGTTTCATTGTTCGAGATGCACCGTGCCTGGGGCGCGGGCCGGCCGGCGGCCCCGAGGCCCAGATATCGCGGCGGCGCAGGCCGCATCCGCGTCGGCTACGTGTCGGGCGACTTCAACCATCATTCCTGCGCGTTCGTGCTGGACGCGATGCTGCCGCACCACGACCGCGGCGCGTTCGAGATCCATGCCTATTCCAACACGGTGCGCGAGGACGCGATGACGCAGCGCCTGCGCGCGTCGATCGACGGGTGGCACCACATCGTCGGCATCGGCGACGACGCGCTTGCCGCGCAGGTCGCCTCGGACGGGATCGACGTGCTGGTCGATCTCTCCGGCCACACGCAGGGCAACCGCATGGGGCTGTTCGCGCGCCGGCCGGCACCCGTGCAGGCGACATGGCTCGGCTATCCGGCGACGACGGGCCTGCCGGCGATGGACGCGCGCCTCGTCGATGCGGTGTCCGATCCCGACGACAGCCAGTGTGTCGAGCGCGTCGTGCGCCTGCAGGGCGGCTTCCTCGCCTTCGCGCCGCCGCCGGGGCCCGCACCTTCGCGCGAGGCGGGGCCGCCGACCTTCGGTTCCTTCAACAACGTGGCGAAGCTGGGCCCGCGCACGGTCGCGTGCTGGTCGGCCCTGCTGCGCGAAGTGCCGGACGCGCGCCTGCTGCTGAAGGGATTGAGCTTCGAGGACCCGGGCATCGTCGCGCGCTATCGCGCCCTGTTCGCCGCGAACGGCATCGCGCCCGAGCGGCTCGACCTGGTCGGCTGGGTCGCGGGCTCGGGCGGGCATCTGCCGCTCTATGCGCGCATCGACGTGGCGCTCGATCCGTTCCCCTACAACGGCACGCTGACGACGCTGGAGGCGCTGTGGATGGGCGTGCCGGTCGTCGCGCTCGCCGGCGACCGCCATGCCGCGCGCGTCGGCGCCTCGATCCTCACGCATCTGGGGTGCCACGACCTGATCGCGGCCGACGAAGCGGCCTATGTGAAGCTTGCGGCCGGTCTCGTGCGCGCGAAGACGGATCGCGCGACGTTGCGCGCGGCGCTGGCGGCATCGCCGCTGATGGACGGCGCACGCCTCGCGCGCGAACTCGAAGCGGCGTACCGGGAACTTCTCAGGGACGCTGCTTGAGCATCCGGGCGGGCACGCCGCCCCACACCTGATAGGGCGGGATCTCGCCGTCGACGACGGCGCCGGCGGCGACGATGGCGCCCTTGCCGATGCGCGCGCCGTCGAGGATCGTCGCGTTGGCGCCTATCCACACGTCGTCCCCGATGACCACGCCGCCCTTCGAGGGCGCGAAGCCCTGATGGCGGATCGGCGTATCGCGTCGGTCGAAGGCATGGTTCGCCGGCACGATGGCGACATGCGGGCCGACCAGCACATAGGCGCCGAGCGCGATGCCGCCGCCCGAATAGAGCGTGCAGTGCGGATTGATGTAGCAGTGCTCGCCGATCGTCACGTCGCCGCCGCCGCCGACCGCGCGGATCACGACGAAATCGTAGATCTGCGCGTGCGCGCCGATGCGGATCTTCGTGCCGCGCGTGGACGGGTGGATGCGCGCGTCGGGCGAGACATAGGCCGTCGGGTCGATGACGAGCGCGTCGTCGGCCATCAGAGCTTCCGTTCCGCCTTCACGCCCATGCGCCCGTAGAGGAAGAACATCAGCTCCTCGATCTGGCGCGCGTTGGGCTGGTCGAGCCAGGAATAGCCGTCATAGGCGCGCTTCGGGCCGGTATCGAGATGCACGACGCGGTCGTAGCGCTTCACGATCTTCGCGGCCTTGGCCATCGCCGCATCCCACGCGCGCGTGGAAACGGCCGCCCAGTGCCAGCGCATCCAGTCGGCCATCCATTCGACCGCGCAATGGTCGAACACGAGATCGCCCCCCGCTTTGTGGCTTGGCGCCTTCATCGCGGCGGCGTGCATGTCGAGCAGTTCGAGGCGCAGCTCGGTCTGCATGTCGCGAGGCACTTCGTAGAGCGTCTGGAAGCCGCGCGAACGGACCAGTTCCTTCGACGGATCGGCGACGATCCGGCCCTTCTTGCCGGCGAGCCTGCGCGCGGCGGCCGTGCGGTCGATCAGCGGGGAGGCGGCGATGGCGACGATCATTTGCGGCCTCCCTTGCGGCGCAGGAAGCCTTCGGGCGACAGCGACATGAAATACTTCTCCGGCAGGCGGCGATCGACCTCGAAATCCTTGTTCTCGGCGAGGAACTGGCGCGCGGCGGCGAGCGGCCCTTCGTTGGGCACCGGGTGGAAGCCCATCAGGTCGTTGAGCGTGTCTTCCACCACGTAATAGCCGCCCGGCCGCACGAAGCGCGAATAGAGGCGGATCTCCTTCAGCACGTGTTCCTTCTCATGGTCGCTGTCGGCGATCACGAGCACGCTCTTGCCCTTGCAGCGGCGCGCGACCTCTTCGAGCATTTCCGCACTTCCGCTGTCGCCCTCCAGATAGGCGATGCGGCCGCCCTTCTTGGGCTTGTGCTTGAGGTTCTTGAGCGAGATGTCGATGCCCAGCACCTGCCCGTGGCCGATCAGCTCGAGCACGTGCGCGAAGAACACAGAAGCGCCGCCGAACATCACGCCGAGTTCCAGCACGATGTCGGGCTTCTGCTTCCAGATCAGTTCCTGATAGGCCCAGCAGTCCGACGGCGACTTGATGATGTGGTGGCCGAGCCAGCTCTGCTGCATCTCGGGGATGCCGTACTTGTAGGCCTGGTGGATGTAATAATAGTGGTAGCGCAGATACTCGCGCACCGTCATGTCGCCGACGCGCTCGATCACCGTCTGCTTGGCGAACAGCGAGGCGATGCCCGCGATGTGCGGATTGGAATAGAGCAGCTTGGGCGCCACGTCCGCGTGCTCGCAGAAGGCGGCGCGCGCCGCGTGCCCGTCGTCGAGCTTCTCGGCGACGAGAAAGGCGACATAGGCCTTCGCGATCGCGTGGTCTGTCGCATTGGCATCGTCGAACTTCATGCGTTCCATCCGTCCATTCGGGTCGGTTCAGGCTGGCAGCTTCCGGCAGGCGTGCACCATGCCGGCGAGAAACCGGTCGAGATCGCCGTCCTGCGGGCCGTCGCTGCTCCGGTAGTCGAGCCGCGGCGGGGCGGGATCGCCGCCGTCCGGCACCTCGACGGCCGGCATGCGGCCGAGGATCGGGGCGGCGACAGCGGCGACTCGTGCGGCGAGTTCGCGCACCGACAGGGTATCGCGCCCGGCGACATTTCGCACACGTCGCGGTAGCGGGGCTTCGGCCAGCCGTGCGGCGACCGCCCGGCCGATGCCGGCGGCGGCCACAAAATTGCGCGTCTGCAGCCCGGACGTCTTCAGCACGATCTTGCCGTCCCGGACCACGTCGCGCGGAAAGCCGTAGGGGGTGAGGGCCCAGCGCGCGAAATGCGCGAGATCGGCCGGCATCCCGTAGACGTTGCAGGGCCGCAGGATGTCGCAGGCGAGGCCGGATGCGGCCGCGACCGTCTCACTGGCGACATGCAGCCGCGCATAGTCGTTGCGCGGGTCGAGGGGATGGTCCTCGCCGATGCTTCCTTCGAGCGGGCCATAGACATGCGCGCTGGAGATATAGACGAGGCGGGCCACGCCCTGTTCACGCGCGCGCGCCGCCAGCGCCTGCACGCCCTCGTTCGCGATCGTCGCGGCCTTGGGCGTGCGTGCGGATTCCTCGGTGATGCCGGCGGCATGGACCAGCACGTCGACGCCTTCGAGTTCCAGCCATTTCGCCCCTTCTGGGCGCGTCAGGTCGTATTCGCCGCGCCCGATCGGACGCACGGCGTGGCCCGCTTCGGTCAGCCCTTCGCGGATGCCGCGCCCGACGATCCCGGTTTCGCCGGTCAGGGCGATCAGCAGCGGCTTCACCAGTCGATCCCGGCCACGAACGGCGAAACGAAATCCGCGAAGGCCGGGTGGCCGCGATCGCGCTCGCTGAGGAACGGATCTTTCGTCGGCCACGGGATCGCCAGTGTGGGATCGTTCCACGCGATGCCGCCTTCGGCGTCGGGCGCGAAGGCCGCGTCGACCTTGTAGACGAACAGCGTGTCGTCCGTGAGCGTGCAGAAGCCGTGCGCGAAGCCCTTGGGGATCACGAGCCAGCGCGGCGCATCGGCGTTGAGCACGTGGGAGTCCCACTGGCCGTAGGTGGGCGAGCCGGCGCGCAGGTCGACGAACACGTCGAGCACGGCGCCGGCGGCGCAGCGGATGATCTTGGTCTCGGCATGCGGCGGGCGCTGGAAATGCAGGCCGCGCAGCGTGTGCCTGCGTCGCGTGAAGGATTCGTTCTCGTGCTCGAAGGCGACCGGCAGGCCGTGGGCGGCCCAGATGTCGGCCTCGAAGATGCGGCCGAAATAGCCGCGCTCGTCGCGCCGCGCCGACAATTCGATTTCGTAGGTGCCTTCCAGTTTCAGCGGGCGGACGATCATGGCGGCTTGATGATGATTCCCTGTCCGGTCGGAAGGCCGAGCACGCGCAGGCCGCGTTCGGCGGCGAAGGCGTCGAAGGCGTGCTTCTGGTGGATGTGGGATGTCCAGTTGTAGTCGTCGAGCAGCACGATGCCGCCGGGCGAGATCAGCGGCCAGAAATGCGTGGCCGCGGCGATCTCGGGCAGCGCCATGTTCATGTCGATCGAGAGATAGGCGACCTTGGCCGGCGTGGCCTCGGCGAGCGTGCCGGGAATGGCGCCGGGAACGATCCGCACGTTCGGGAAGGCGCGGAACTTCGCCGTGACCTGCGAGAGCGTGTCCTGGTTGCGGTACTCGTTGTTGTAGGCCTGCAGGCCGAGCGCGCGCTCGCCTTGGGAAAGCTGGTCCTCGGGCAGGCCGTCGAACGTGTCGAGCAGCCACATCGTGCGGTCCGTGCGTTTTGCAAATCCGGTCCAGTGCGCGATCGTGCCCGACAGTATTCCGGTATTCACGCCGCATTCGACGAAGTCGCCGGGGACCAGCAGGGCCTGCTCGGCCGCCCAGATCGCCACCCAGGCGCGCCATTCGACATGCAGGTCGAGCCGGCGCAACGTGCCGACCTGCATGCCGAAGCGGTAGGCATTCTGGAACCGCGGGTCGGCAAGGAAGTCGCAATTGTGGATCGTCGCCAGCCCGTCGGCGCTATAGTTGAGACCTGTGGAATCGGACACTGTCGGGACGCTCCGGCACGGATTCTGCTGCGGTAGATTCGAACTGCGGATCATAGCGTAGGATTCTTATTGCGAAGGGTGCGCTGGCGTCGATGCGAAAGCAAGCCGCTCGGGTGCCGCACGAGACTTGAGGAACGATGCCCGGCGAAATCATCCTGCTGACTGGCGAACGCGAAGGCCCTTACCTCGCCGAGCATCTGAAGTTCCACAAGCCGGACCTGCGCGTCGTCCATCTTACGACGCGCACGGCGCTCAACGACCATTTTGGCGTTCCGGCCGGTGGCCGGCGGCTGATCTCGTTCACGACCAATATCGTCGTGCCGGGCCGCTTCATCGAGGCGTGCGAGTTCGGCGCCTACAATTTCCATCCCGGCCCGCCGAGCTATCCCGGCGTCTATCCGGAAAGCTTTGCCGTGTGGGAAGGCGCCACGCGCTTCGGCGCCACCGCGCACGAGATGATCCGCCAGGTCGATGCCGGGCGCATCGTCGCCAGCGAGTGGTTCGACATCTCGCGCGACTGGGGCCGCATGAAGGTGGCCACGCTCGCCTTCCAGGCATTGGTGCGGCTCTTCACGCAGCTCGCCCCCGCGCTCGCGCGCGACGACGGGCCGCTGCCGCTGTCGGGCGAGAGCTGGAACGGCCCCACGCGCTTCCGCCACCAGTTCGAGACGTTCTGCGCGATCCCGCCCGACATCTCGGCCGAGGAATACCGCCGGCGCTTCCGCGCCTTCGGCGAAGGTCCGTTCAAGGATCTCAACGTCACGATCCACGGCCATCGCTACGTGCTCGAGACGACCTGGACCGAAGCGGAGTTGGTGCGCGAGATGGGGACGGACGGCGTGAAGACCTGATCCGCCGTGTCGGATTTTGGTTTTGCCGTCATGCCCGGGCTTGACCCGGGCATCTATCAGCCGTTGTCGCGCCACCCGGAAAGTCGTGGATGCCCGGATCAAGTCCGGGCATGACGAGAAAATTAAAACTCATTGTATGTCTTTAAATTCCTATCACCTTCGCTATACTCCGCGCATGGGTCGAAGCCATCCGGCCCTGCGCTGTTTGACAAGTGAATAGGCTGCTGCAACCGGTAACACCCGGTGTCGCCTCTACGTAACATCGCTCAAGCGGTTGATCGGGAAGCGCAATCGAAGCATGCACCCTACAAAATCGCAGAAAAGCGATGTTGCATGTTACCTGCCTTTAATTTCAAAGACTTAAATGCGTTACCGTAACAGGTGGTAACCTATTGTCGCCCCTGCCGGCGTTTTTCCTGCCGTTTGGCAGGCGCGCGCATCTGGCCGCGCAGCGGGCCGAAGCCATAGCCGGCGGCGACGAGCGCGAAGGTCGGTTGCACCGGGGCAGGGGCCATATCGCCCGCGCGCTCGCGCCGCTCGCCGGTCCCGACATTCGGGACGGCGAGAAGGGCACGCAGCAGGACGGGCGAGACGGTCAGCATTTCTCGTCCAGCACGACGGCGGCGTAGCTGAAGCCGGGCTTCTTCGTGTTGGGCTGCGGCTTGGCGCCCGCGCGGTTGTAGCCGGCGGCGGCCGAGCGGTCGGCGTTCCACACTTCGGCGATCGCCTTCATCACGCCTTCGTTGACCTTGCGGGCCGAGCGGATCGCGGCTTCGTTGCGCAGCGCCACGGCATGCACGCGGTTGAGGGCGGCCTCGATCTCGGCCTGCACGACGGGCAGCGCCGCCTTGAGGGCGGGGGCGTTCTCGCGCAGCTGGCGCACGGCCAGCGCGTAAAGGCGCACCAGTTCCTTCTTGTCTTCCTGCAGCGCGCCGACTTCCTGCGTCTTCATGTCGATGAGCAGGGCCGTCTCGCGTTCGAGCAGGCCGATGAGGGCGAGCGACACGGTGACGAGCCCGTCGACCTGCGCGCGGCAGCTCGGGGCGACCGGTGCGGAAGCGGTTTCAGTGTGCGGTGCCATTGGCCTTCTCCTGGATCTTGATGATTTCGTTCGCGATCGCCGGGGCAAGGCCGATGCCGCCCGCCTGGGTGATGTTCTTCGCGTAGGCGTTGACCAGCATCGAGCGCGTGCTTTCCTCGCCCATGCCGCCGCCGGTCAGGCTGTTGACGCCGACCGTCGAGAACATGTGGTTGAACATCTGTTCGAGGAACACGGTCTCGAATTCCTGGGCCGTCTTCTTGACCGCCTTGGGATCGATCGCCGTCGGCGTGCCGGGGCGCCTGATCGCCTTCAGGCGGCTGTCGGCCGCGCTGTTGACGGCCGCGTCGATGTTGAGGGCGGGGAGGGTGTCCATCAGAGCACCGAGATCTCGGCCTGGAGGGCGCCGGCGGCCTTGATCGCCTGCAGGATGGTGATCATGTCGCGCGGCGTGATGCCGAGCGCGTTGAGGCCGTTGACCAGTTCCTGAAGCGTGACGCTGCCGGGCAGGACGGCCAGGCGCTTGCCCGTGCCTTCGTCCACCTGGATATCGGTGCGGTTGACCGTCGTGGTGGTGCCGCCCGACGAGAACGGGTTGGGTTGGCTCACCTGCGGGGTCTCGGTGATGCGGATCGTCAGGTTGCCCTGCGCGATCGCGACCGTGGAGATGCGCACGCTCTCGCCCATCACGATGGTGCCGGACTTCTCGTCGATGACGACGCGGGCCATCTGGTCGGGCGTGATCTGCAGCTGCTCGATGTCGGTGAGGAAGCCCACGACGTCGTTGCGGCGGTTCGGCGGCGGGATGACGAGCACGGTGCCCGGATCGCGCGGGCGGGCGACCGGCACGCCGGCGAAGGCGTTGATCGCCTGCGCCATGCGGCGGGCCGTCGTGAAGTCGGGATTGCGCAGCGTGATGTTCGCGGTTTCCAGCGAGGCGAGTTCGAAGGAGACCTCGCGCTCGACGATGGCACCGTTGGCGACGCGCCCGCCCGTCGGCGTGCCGCGCGTGACCGAAGCGCCCGCACCCGAAGCCGCGAAGCCCGAGATCGCGACCGGCCCCTGGCCGACCGCGTAGACCTCGCCGTCGGCGCCGAGGAGCGGGGTGACGAGCAGCGTGCCGCCCATCAGGTTCGTGGCGTCGCCCATGGCGCCCACGCTGATGTCCATGCGCGTGCCCGTCCGCGCGAAGGCGGGCAGGGTCGCCGTGACCATGACGGCCGCGACGTTCTTGGTGCGCAGGGTGTTCGAGATGTCGCGGGTGTTGACGCCCATCCGCTCGAGCATGCCGATGACGGACTGCTGGGTGAACGGCGAGTTGTTGATCGTGTCGCCCGTTCCGTTCAGCCCGACCACGAGGCCGTAGCCGACCAGCATGTTCTGGCGCACGCCCTCGAAGTCCGCGATGTCCTTGATGCGCACGCGGCCCTGCGCCTGCGCTTCGCCGGCGCCAAACAGGGCACCGGTCGCCAGCATTGCGGCAACGAGTGCGGTGAGAAGGGTTTTGGTTCGGCTCGCCATGATCTTTTCTTTCCGCCCGTGGATTGGGGTCCCGATCTGTCTTGCGAGCCGCGTGCCATTGGTTAACATATTGTTTTTGTTAAGTTTACGGCGGCATCCGGCACCTCCGGCCCGGCACGAAAGACCGTCCTGCCCGGCAGAAATTGCCGATTGCGGAAAAGGCGCTTCGAACGCATCTTGAAGTCGTGCCTGGCCTTTTCGCGCCGGGACGGGAGTTTGGGCCATGAAGATCGGCGAGACGGGTGGTCCGCGATCGGTCGGCGGTACGCGCGGCACCGGACGGACAGGCGGCACCAAGGGCAGCGATTTCGCGAAGCTCCTGGACGAGGCCGGCAAGGGTCCGGATGCGGTCGGCGGTGCTGCGCCCGCGCATGCCGTGGGCGCCATCTTCGGCGCCCAGGAAGTCGAGGACGCGACCCAGGGCCCCGGCAACGGCCGGGCCCGCCAGCGTGCCACCGACATGCTCGACAAGCTCGACGCCCTTCGTGCCGGCCTGCTTTCCGGCACCATGTCGCGCGGGGCCCTGATGGACCTCGCCCAGATGGTCCGCGCCCGGCCCGAAGCCGGGGCCGATCCGCGCCTCAAGGAAATCCTCGGCGAAATCGAGCTGCGCGCGGCCGTGGAACTCGCGAAACTCGACCTTTCGCGCTGACCTTCAAAATTGATGTGAAATTTTCTTCGCGGCGCGCTATTTGCTCCGCGACGAGAGAGGCAGGCCCCGACTCCTCCCGCGAGTCGAGCTTGCGCAACCCTTGGATTGTCCGGTAGAAGCCCGTGCCGAAACAGAAAAGCAAGCCAACTGCTGCGTCATCTGGTGCCGCTGGTGCCGTCAACGAGGAAGCGATGTCCTACCCTCTGCTGCCCCCTGATTACCGGCCCACGGAAAAAGAAGAATTCATGAACCCGCTGATGCGGGAATATTTCCGGCAGAAGCTGCTCGGCTGGCGCGCCGATCTCCTGAAGGACTCGTCCGAAACCCTGCAGCACCTGCAGGAAGAAACCGTCCCCGAGGCCGACGTAACCGACCGGGCCTCGACCGAGACCGATCGCTTCACCGAGCTGCGCACCCGCGACCGCGAGCGCAAGCTGATCGGCAAGATCGATTCAGCGCTGCGCCGGCTCGACGACGGGACCTACGGCTATTGCGAGGAAACGGGCGATCCGATCGGCATCAAGCGTCTCGATGCCCGCCCGATAGCCACGCTGTCGATCGAGGCGCAGGAGCGCCACGAGCGCATGGAGCGCATGCAGCGCGAAGACTGATCTTTACGGGATCGGGAAGAAGGACGGCCCGCCCGCAGGCGGGCCGTTTCTTTTTCAGGCCTGCGCGAGTGCCGCAGGTTCCGCGGCGGTCGCACAGGGGATATAGGCGCCGTCCTTGGGCGAGGCGAGCACGACGGTCGTCTGCGTTCCGGTCACGCCGGGGATCTTCCGGATCTGCTCGGCGACCAGCGCTTCCAGATGCCGCACGTCACGCGCACGGACCTTCAGCATGAAGCTCCACGTCCCGTCGACCTGGTGGCACTCCTGCACTTCGGCGATGTCGCGCGCGGCGGCGATGAACCCGGTACCGCTCTCCGGTCGGTCGGTCGCGACGGCGACCATCGCCAGGACCGGATAGCCCAGACGGTCCGGATCGAGACGGACGTGCCAGCCGCGGACGATGCCGGCGGTGACAAGCTTCTTCACCCGCTCGTTCGTGGCGGAAATCGAGAGGCCGATCTTGCGGCCCAGTTCGGCAAGCGATGCGCGGGCATCTTCTTGCAGCGCCTCGAGGAGCGCGTAATCTGTTCTGTCCATGACCCGATATTTTGCGAAGCAAATTGCAAATGTCAAATGTTTATAATATGTAGTACGTAACCGCTCAAGGCTTACCATAACTAGTGTGTGGTCATTAAAGCGGCAAAACCCCCCGCCGTTTCCGGCGGGGGGCTTGTCGGGTTCGCCTCGAGTGCGCTTAGAACGGGGCGATGATGTCGAAGAGCTGCTGCCCCCAGCGCGGCTGCTGGAAGTCGGTGATCTGGCCCTTGCCGCCGTAGGCGATGCGCGCCTCGGCAAGCTGGTCCTGCTTGATTGTATTGGCCGAAGTGATGTCCTGCGGGCGGATGACGCCGGCGAGCTGCAGGATGCGGGCTTCGAAGTTCACCCGGACTTCCTGGGTCGCCGAGACGACATAGTTGCCGTTCGGCAGGACCTGGGTGATGACCGCGGCGACGCGCAGCGACAACGTCTCCGCGCGCTGGATGCGGCCCGTGCCGTTGTTCGAGGTGGCCGAGCTGAGGCCGCCCAGCGAGATCGGGTTGGCCGTGCTCGTGCCGGTCATCGGCGTGTTGTTGTTGCCGGGCAGGCGCTCGATCAGGCTCTGCGTGCCGAAGCCGAGGATCTGCGAGCTGACGTCGGCGGATTCCGAATTGGCGCGGCTGCGCGTTGTCACGTTGCTGAAGTCGGCCTTCTCGTTCGTGATGTCGACGATCACGGTGACGATGTCGCCGACCTGGCCGGCGCGGTTGTCCTTGAAGAACTGGCGGGCGCCCGTGCGCCACAGCGATGCGCCGCCGCGGTCGTCGCCCTGGCGGGGCGGCGTCGGCATCGTGATCTTGGCGTTGTCCGCCGGGTTCTTGATCGGCGACAGGGCGGGGCCCTGACCGAGTTCCGACAGACGGTCGAACGTGCTGCCGCAAGCCGCGAGGCTTGTGGCTGCGACGACGACGATGGCGAGGCGGGCGAGGGACTTCATGACGGGCTCCGATGCTTCCTGGTCGTTTGCTTACTGGGCCTGAAGGGCGGCGAGACGCGGACCGACCGATACGGAGACCGTGTCGGGGCCGACGACGACGCCTTCGAGCTGGCGGTTCGATGCGGTGTTGACGATGCGGATCGTGTCGCCGCGCGCACCGTCTTCGACGGCGCGGCCCAGCGCGCTGAGGCTGAGATTGCCGAACTGAAGGATGATCGTGACGTTGGCGTTGCGCGCCACGAGCGTGGCGGGACGCACGTCGATCTCGCGCACCGGCTCGCGTTCGCGCAGGCGCTGGCGGGCCGTCTGGCCGACCAGCTTGTCGGGGTTCGAGATCAGGTCGCGGCGGCCGGCATCCTCGCGGACCTGGGCGAACTCGATGTCCTGGGCGCGGATCGTCTCGCCGGCCGCGACCGTGCGGCGAAGGATCGGAAGGCGGGCCGTCGCGAAGACGCGGCCCTGGACGTGGACGCGCTGGGCGCCGGGATGATTGCCGCCGGCCGCCAGCGTGGCCGAGAAGCGGCCCGAGGCGCGGTCGTACTGGATCTGCCTGACGTCGACATCGGCGGGCGCGTCGAGCGGCAGCGAGATCGTGAAGCTGCGGCTGCCGAGATCGATGTCGTCGGTGGCGCGCACGCCTTCGTTGACGAGGGCGCGGCGAAGGGGCGGCAGGATGTCGCCGAGATCGAGGGTCTTGCCCATGCGTTCGACCAGCACGCGATCGAAGCGGGTCTGCGGGCGCCAGGCGAGGCCGTTGGCGCGCGCGATTTCCATCAACTGCTGGATCTCGATCGACAGGCGACGGCCGGGGGCCGGCGCGCGGAGCACGGCGCGGTCGTTGGCGACGCCCTCGAAGATGTCCGACAGCTTCACGAGGTCGCTTTCGACCACGACCAGATCCGTGCGCAGGCTCTGCGCCGGGGCGGGGCTGGCGGCCGCGACGATCGCGGCGAAGATGAAGGCGACGAGCAGGGTGAAAGACTTCATGGCGCGTACTCCCGGAACTTGGTTCATCAGCGCAGCTGGTTGACCACGTTCAGCATCTGGTCCGAGGCCTGGATGACCTTCGAGTTCATCTCGTAGGCGCGCTGGGCCGTGATCAGCGAGGTGACCTCGTTGACCGCGTTGACGTTCGAGGCTTCGACGAAGCCCTGCTGCAGCGTGCCCACGCCGGCCGTGCCGGCCGTGCCCGTGACGGCGTCGCCCGAGGCGGCCGTCGGCATGAAGCTCGTGTTGCCGATCGGCAGGAGGCCCGCTTCGTTGACGAACGTCGCCATGACGAACTGGCCGACCTGCTGGGCGGTGTTCTGGCCCGGCAACTGGACGAAGACCTGGCCCGACTGGTTGACCGAGATGCTCGTCGCCGTCTGCGGGATCTGGCCGGGCCCGATGATCGGGAAGCCGTCGGCCGTGACGATCGTGCCCTGGTTGTTGAGCTGCAGCGAACCGGCGCGGGTGTAGGCCGTTTCGCCGGTCGGCAGCGTCACCTGGAAGAAGCCGCGGCCCTGGATCGCGAGATCGAGGGAGTTGTCTGTCTTCAGCAGCGAGCCCTGCTCGTGGATGCGGTAGACCGCCGTCGGCTTGACGCCGAGGCCGATCTGGATGCCGGCGGGAACCGTGCCGCCCGCGTCCGAAGCGGCCGTGCCTGCGCGGCGCTGGCCCTGGTAGAGCAGGTCCTGGAACTCGGCGCGCTGGCGCTTGAAGCCGGTGGTGTTGAGGTTGGCGATGTTGTTCGAGATGACTTCCACGTTCAGCTGCTGGGCGAGCATCCCGGTGGCGGCGGTGTTGAGAGAGCGCATTGGTCTATCTCCTATTCAATCGGTCAGGCGACGCGGGCGAGCGTGGCGATCGCCTTGCGTGCGCGTTCATGTTCGGTGTCGAGGATCTTCTGGGCCGACTCGTAGCGGCGCACGATGTCGAGCATCTGCGTGACTTCGGTGATCGAGACGACGTTCGAGCCTTCGAGCATGCCCTGGTGGACTTCCGCGTGCGGGTCGGCCGGCACGGGATCGACGGTGCTCGAATAGAGGCCGCCGCCGAGGCGCGTCAGCGCCTGTTCGTCGGGGAACGAGACGAGGCGGATGCGGCCGACGCGGTTGGTGCCGCCGAAGACTTCGCCCTGCTTCGTCACTTCGATGTCGGTCTCGTTCGGGTTGAGGCGGATGGGCTGGTTGTTCTGGTCGAGAAGGGCGAAGCCTTCCGAGTTGACGATCGTGCCCGTGTTGTCGAGGCGGAAGTTGCCGTCGCGCGTGAAACGCTGGCCGACCGGCGTGTCGACGACGAAATAGGCGTTGCCGTTGATCATCATGTCGAGCGGCGCTTCGGTCTTGATCGCCTGGCCCGGCTTGGTGTCGCGGTAGGTGCCGATGCCTTCGACGAATGCGAGCTTGGCCGCGCCCTCGCCGGCGATGCCGGGGTTGCCGGCCTTGTTCGTCAGGAACTGGGCGAACAGCAGCTTCTCGGAGCGGAAGCCCGTCGTGTTCGCGTTCGCCAGATTGTGCGAGACCGTCTCCATCTGACGGCGCAGCGCATTCTGGTGCGAGATCGCTAGGTATGAAGGGTTTTCCATCGTCTTCGTCCGCAGGTTCCGTTGTCGATCGCCCTCTGGTGGGGCACACCATCCCTAAGCAGCCGACGTGCCAGACGGAAACATGTTTATTTTCATGGTGTTGACTGGCATGCCGGAGCGACCGGAACGGTCGCCCGGCAGGAATTGCCGGGGCGAAGCTGCCGTTCCGGCTCGCCGGCAAGGCCTGTAAAGTCCGGGGAATCGACGGGGGAAAACCGATGGAACGTGCCGATCTTGTCCGCCAGCTGTCCGACGCGTTCGCGAACCGTGCACTCCTATACTGGGAGATCTACCGGGCCTTCGCGGCCGAGATCGGCCCGGACCGGGCCGCTTTGGTGCTCGGCGAGGCGATCGAACGGCGCGGCGAAGCGGCCGGGCGCGCCCTGTTCGGCCGTCTGGCGGACCCGACGCCGGCTGCCGTGGCCGACGCCTTCCTGGCCGTGAGCCCGGACGAAGGCCGCCTTTTCCCGCACGATCGGACCGACGATCCGGACGGCACCGTCCATATAGGTGTGCGGCACTGTCCGCTGCAGGACGCCTGGCGCAAGGCCGGGCTGACCGACGAAGAGCAGGCGCTGATGTGCCGGATTGCCGGACGTTTCGACAATGGCTGCTTCGGGGCCGCGGGCGTGGGATTCCGGGCCGAAACCTGGGTTCCGGGACGGTCCGGCTGCTGCCATCTCCAGCTTTTGCCGGCGGCCTCGGACCCGAAATCCGGCCGTTGAATCAGGCCGGGGGCTGGGGCATAGTCCGCGCCCGTTCGATCCCGCCCTGTCCCCGAGGGCGATCCTGCAAGTTCGGACGGACTGACGGAGCGTAGCGCAGCCCGGTAGCGCATCAGTCTGGGGGACTGGGGGTCGCAGGTTCGAATCCTGTCGCTCCGACCAAATATGAAGCCCGCCGCCGGGAGACCGGTCGGCGGGCTTTTCTTTGAAAAATGCACACAGAAAATGGACTGGGGGTTGTAGGTTGACCCTACGCGAGCGGGCGAGCTTGACAGCGGGACCAAAGGACTATTGATCCCATTGTCATTTGTTCGAGTCCTCTTTGGCACGCCAGCGCTTCTTAAGATGGGCACTTTTCGGTCGATGCCTTCAATGAAAGCTGCCGCTACCTGTCGTCACGCGCGAGCTGCTTGGCCTCGACGGCGCCGTAGGCCTTGCCGTAATGCGCCTCGATGCGCCGCTGTACCCAGTCCCACGCCGTCGTCATGGTCAGATAGATGATCGCGACGACCATGAATATCTCGAGCACTTCGAAGCGCTGCTGCATCAGGATCTGGCCGCGGCGCAGCAGCTCCTCCATCGAGATCACCGAGGCGATCGATGTCGTTTTGAGCAACCCGTTCACCGAATTGCCGAGCGGCGGAATGATGACCCGCAGCGCCTGCGGGAAGATGACGAGGCGGAATATCTGGTGTGCCTTGAGGCCGAGCGAACGTGCGGCTTCCGTCTGGCCCTTGTGGACCGACAGGATGCCGCCGCGCAGGATCTCGGAGAGGTAGGCGGCCTCATTGAGCGCAAGGCCGATCAAGGCCGATTCCAGCACGCTCAGCCGAACGAGGCCGAGCTGCGGCAGGCCGGTATAGATGATGATCAGCTGCACGAGCAGGGGCGTGCCGCGGAAAACCCAGATATAGGTCTGCGCGGCGCGGTCAAGCCACTTTTTCTGAGAAAGGCGCATGCCCGCTAGACCGAGGCCGAGCAGGAAGCCGAAGAAAAGCGTGTTGAGCGTAAGCCCGATCGTCCAGAGCGCGCCTTCGAGCAGATAGGCGTTGAGGAAGTAGCTCCAGAATCCATCCCAGTTCCATACCCGCATCGACGTTACCTTTTGCGTGTGAGCGGGTGGCGGGCGAAGCGGGCGCCGTGCCCGTTCGCCCGCCCTAGAAATCAGCCCGGGCCGGGGCCTTCGATCTTGAAGGTCGGGCCTTCGACTTTGAGCACGCCGTACTTGTCGAAGAGCTGGTCGTAGTAGCCGTCTTTCTTGGTCTCGTTGAGCGCGCCGACGACTGCCTCGGCCAGCGCTTTATTGGCGAAGGCGAAGGTCGCGGTCTGCGGGAACACGCCGCTGATGGCACGGGTGAAGTCGCCGCGCTGCTGCATGAACATAGCTGTCGCGTCGATGCTGGTCGCCGCATCCGACTGGCCCGCGCGCAGGGCCTGGAAGGCCTCGGCGAAGTTGTTGAAGGTGCGGACCTCGACGGGCTTGAGACCCTCTTTGACCAGGATATCGCTCACTTCGCGGGTCCGGCGTTCCTCGATGCCGCCGAGCTCTACCGAGATGCGCTTGCCCGCCAGGTCCTGGATCTTGGCGATCTTGAGCGGGTTGCCGCGCGCCGCGAGAAAGCTCACGGCCGCTTGCTCGTAGGGCACCATGTACATCAGCTTCGAGCGTTCCTCGGTGAAGAAGATGCCCGTGTTGATCATGTCCCAGCGCTTCGCCGCAAGACCGGGGATCATCGCCGAGAACTCGATGCGGATATACTCCGGCGTCAGCCCGAGGCGCTTGGCGACCTCGTTGCCGAGTTCGACGCGCATGCCCTGGAGCTGGCCGCGCTCGTCGACAAACTGGAGCGGCGGCAGTGTCGGATTGATCGACATCACCAGCGTGCCCGCCTTGATGATGTTCGGCGGCGCGATCTTCGCCTGCGCACGCGCACGGCGCGGCAGCGCGGTTACCGCGAGGGTGGCGCCGGCGGCAGCAATAAGGCCACGGCGGTCGAGGCGCAGGCTGTCAGCTTTGGTCTTGCGGGTCATCGGGACACTCCCTAGGGCTCGGTTCAAGGCACGGACGTATGCAATTCGGACGCCAGATCTAGGCCGCGGGGACGACTCCGAGGGTGGCGAGATCGCGGCGCAGGATCGCCGTGTCGGCGGCCGGCAAGGGCAGGCGGGGTGCGCGCGGCGGGCCGACGGGCCGGCCCATCATCGCGAAGCCTGCCTTGGTCGCCGAGACGTAGCGCTGCCCGCCCACCCAGCGGACGATCGGCAGGATGCGCCTGTAGAGGGCGAGGGCTGCCGGTTGGTCGCGGGCGTCGGCGACAAGTTCGAACAGGCGCGCCGATTCCTTTGGCAGCAGGTTCGAGCACACCGCCACCCAGCCCTCGGCGCCGAGCCAGAATGACTCGTAGCCGAGAATTCCGGCGAACACCGACATCCGGTCGCCGCAAAGGTCGATGATGTCGCGCACGCGCGTCACCTCGAGCGTCGATTCCTTGATGTAGCGCACGTTGTCGATACCACTGAGCCGCTTCACGGTTTCCGGCCGCATGTCGACGTTCGCAGTCGCCGGATTGTTGTAAATCATGATCGGGATGCCGATCGCCTCTCCGATGCGCCGGTAATGCTCGAAAAGCTCGTCCTCGGTCGGCGTGCAGTAGAACGGCGGGATTATCATCACCCCATCGGCACCCAGCTTCTCGGCGCGCTTCGACAGGCGGATCGATTCCTCGGTCATCTCGGCGCCGGTGCCGATCAACACCGGCACGCGCCCGCGCGCCACTTTGATCGCCGTTTCGGCGACGGCCTCGGCCTCTTCGTCGGTCAGCGACAGGAACTCGCCGGTCGAACCAAGCGGGATAAGGCCATGAATGCCCTGCTCGATCTGCCAATCGACGAGATCGGACAGCGCCTTGAGGTCGACGCTCTTTCCGTCGGCCGAGAACGGGGTGATCAGGACGGTGTAGGTGCCACGGAATTTCTTCGCCATCGACTTGTCCAATTGTATGACTGTGCGGTCATACTGACTGGAAAGCCGACAACGAAGCAAGGTCGCGATTCGCAGCAAGGAAGCCGATGATAGAGATAACAACAGTGCTGGGTCCGATGCCCGCTGACACGCTTGGCCTTGTGCTGCCGCACGAACACGTGCTGTGCGACCTGACGCCGATCGCTCTCCGCGATCCGGCGATCCCGGAAACGCGCATCGAGCTGGCCAATGCCCATGCGATTGCTTACCGGCCCAACGACCATAAAGGCAACCATCTGCTGTCCCGACAGGCTGTCGCGCACGGCGAGCTCGACGCGTTCGCCGCTGCCGGCGGTGGCACCATCGTCGAGATGACGACCGACGGGATCGGCCGTGACCCGGAAGGGCTCGCGACGCTTTCGCGCGCGACGGGGGTTGCGATAATCGCGGGTGCGGGATTTTACACCGCCGAATTCGTCGATGCCGAGACCCATGACCAGGACGCGGACCGGCTCGCCGGCCGGATCGAGGCGCAGATCCGTGAGGGATTCGCCGGGACAGCTATCCGCGCGGGAATCATTGGCGAGATTGGCTGCACATGGCCGTTGGCCGATTTCGAGCGCCGCTCGCTCGTCGCCGCCGCGACCGCACAACGCCGGACGGGGCTGTCGGTCAACGTGCATCCCGGCCGGCATCCGGACGCGCCGCACGAGATCATGGACGTGCTCGAACGCGCCGGGACTGACCCCGCTCGCGTGGCGATCAGCCATGTCGACCGCACCTATTTCGATTTCCCCTCGATCGCCCGGCTCGCGTCGCGCGGCTGCTGGATCGAATTCGATTTCTTCGGCATCGAGACGTCGCAATACTGGTTCGGTGTCGCCGACCTGCCGACCGACTGGATGAGGCTGCGCTATGTACGGCAGGCGATGGAAGCCGGGTTCGGCGACCGCGTGTTGCTGTCGCACGACATTTGCACGCGTTCCCGGCTGGCGGCCTATGGCGGGCATGGCTATGCCCATCTAGCTGCCAATGTGACCGGACTGATGCGCGACCGAGGCTTCACCGCAGCCGAGATCGACCGGCTGATGCGTGACAATCCGCGCCGGTTCCTGACCGGCGGAGTCTGACGGAGGGACGATGGCGAACGAACCGATCCTCTATTGCGACGGCGACTACGTGCCCGAAAGCCGGGCGCGGCTGTCGACCTTCGATCTCGGCGTCCAGTTCGGCGACGGCATCTACGAGGTCGTATCGGCGTGGAAGGGCTTCGTCTTTCGGCTCGACGACCATGTCGCGAGACTCATGGACTCGCTGCACGCTGCGCGCATCGACACCGGCCTCGATCGCGCGGCGTGGTCAGCCGTCGTGCGCGAGACTGCCAAGCGCAATGGTCTGGCCGACGCGGCCGTGAAAATCATCGTGACGCGCGGTGTGCTGCAGCCGGGCAATCCGGATCCGCGCGCGGCAAGACCGAGTGTGCGCGCCTTCGCCACTCCCTACGCACATCTCGGTACGCCCGAGCAGCGCGAGAAGGGCATCCGACTGCAGATCGGCCATCAGCGTGGCATGGCGCCCGACACGCTCGACCCGCGCTACAAGCACATCTCGCGGCTGCAGTACCAACTCGCCAAGATCGAGGCGCTTGACAGTGGCTACGACGACGTCGTGTGGCTATCTGCGCAGGGCTTCGTCGAGGAGGCGCCGCGCTCGAACCTGTTCCACGTGAAACAGGGAGTCTTGCGCACGCCCGCTCTTGGTGTTCTGCACGGCATTACGCGCAAGACCTTCTTCGAACTCGCCGCCGAACTCGGCATCCCGGTCGAGGAAGGCGTGGTGACGGCCTTCGATTTGTTCGCCGCCGAAGAGGTTTTCACCTGCTCGACGTCCGGCGCGGCGCTCGGCGTGCGTGAAGTCTCGGGCCGGCCGATCCGCGGCGGAGCGCCCGGCCCGATCACGAAGCGGCTCAACGAGCTCTATTGGCGCAAGCGCGAGGCCGGCTGGCACGGGACGCCGCTTTGAGCTTCCGGCTTTCCGGCAAGCACTTCCGCGACGCCGGGCGGCGGGTACGCCTGAGTTTCGACGGGCACGAGATCGAGGCGATCGAGGGCGAGACGATCGCCGCGGCGCTGACGGCCGCCGGTATCCGCACGCTGCGGCTTGCACGCTCGGGCTCGCCCCGCGGGCAATGGTGCGGCATGGGGGCATGTTTCGAGTGCGTGGTCACGGTCGACGGCCGGCCCGAGCAGCGCGCCTGTCTTGCTAAAGTCGCCGACAGCATGGACGTGCGTTCCGCTCCCCCGGACGTACCTTTCGCCTTGGCACCCGAGCCCGCAGCCGAACCAGAGCGGCGCACGCCGGACGTGCTCGTCGTCGGAGCGGGGCCGGCGGGGCTGCATGCGGCACGCGTCGCCTCGTCGGCCGGGCTTTCGGTCGTCGTGCTCGACGAGCGGCCCGCACCCGGCGGCCAGTATTTCAAGCCGCTCGGGCCTGGCCACGAATTCGCCCCGGGGGGTGCCGACGCGCAGTTCCGCGCGGGCGGTGCACTCGTCGCTGCGACGAAGGCGGCGGGAGCCGAACTTGTCGGCGAGGCGGTCGCCTGGGGCGCCTTCGCGCCGGACGAAGTCGCGACTCTGGTTGCAGGTCGCGCGGTCGTTTTCGCGCCAAAGCGCCTCGTGCTCGCGACCGGCGCATACGAGCGGCCGGTACCGATCCCGGGATGGACGTTGCCCGGCGTGATGACGACCGGTGCTGTGCAGACGCTGGCGCGCAGCTACCGGGTCGCGGCGGGACGGCGCGTCGTCGTGGCAGGCAACGGGCCGCTCAATCTCCAGACCGCGCTGGAGCTTGTCGATGGCGGTGCCACGGTTGTCGCAGTCGTCGAAACCGCGCCGCGGCCTGGGTTCGGCAAGCTGCGCGATGCACTGGTACTCGCTACTGCAGCGCCCGATCTTGCCTTCGAAGGCCTGCGTATGCTGCGCCGGCTTTCGGGTGCCGGCGTGCCGATCCTCTGGGGTCGTGCCGTCGTGCGCGCCGAGGCCGGCGCCGACGGGTGTTTTGCAGCGGCGACGCTGGACGACGGCACCGTGCTCGAAGGCGACGCGCTGGCGCTCGGCTATGGATTCGTGCCGTCGAGTGAGCTGTCGCGCCAGCTCGGCGTGCGGCATCGCTTCGTCGACACGCATGTCGGCGCGCTCGTCGCGGAGGCCGCAGACGACGGCAGCTGCAATGTGCCCGGCGTGCACGTAATCGGTGACGGAGCCGAGATCGGCGGGTCGCGGGTCGCAGCCGCGCGCGGCGTTCTCGCCGGAGCGGCGGTCGCGATGGCTCTGGGAAAGGCGGTTGGCAACGAAACCGTTGCCGCCGCGCGGCGCGATCTTGCGGCGGCCCAGCGTTTCCAGCGCGCGCTGTGGCGCGTCTACGGCCAGAAGCCGTTTGACGCCGCCACCATCGACGATGCGGCGGTCGTCTGTCGCTGCGAAGAGATCGACGCGAAGACGATCCGAGCCTGTCTCGACGCCGGGGCGATGTCGCTCGGCGGTCTCAAGCGCCGAACGCGGGCGGGAATGGGCCGTTGCCAGGGACGCAACTGTGCGGCGACGCTTGCGCGTCTCGTCGCGACGCGCACGGGGCGTTTGCCCGGTGAGTTCGACCTGTTCGCACCGCGTGTGCCGGCCAAGCCGGTGCCGGTCGTGGCCCTTGGTTTCGAGCAGCCCGAATGGGGTGGCCACAAGGTGGTCGAGGCACCGCTGCCTGCGCGCGCCCGTACGCGCGCCGCCGAGATGTATCTGCGCGAAGACCGCACGACCGACGTGCTGGTAATTGGTGGCGGCGTCCTTGGTTCGTCCTGCGCGCTTGCACTCGCCACACTCGGAATTGACACGCTAGTTGCCGAACGCGACGAGCCCAACCTGCAGGCTTCCGGCGCAAATGCCGGCAGCCTGCATGTCCAGCTTCTTTCCTTCGATTTTGGTGAGAAGGCGCAGGCGGGCGGCGGGCCGGCGGCAAAGACGCTGGTGCTTGGCCCGCCAGCGATCGCGTTGTGGCGTGAGATCGAGGCGGCTTCGGGCACCGATCTCGAGATCCGAACCACCGGCGGGCTGATGGTCGCCGAGACGCCGCGCGACATGGCGTTTCTCGCCGCCAAGACCGCGCTGGAACGTTCTTATGGCGTCGCATGCGAGACGATCGGCGCCAGAGACCTGCGCGACCTGTCGCCGGCTCTGTCGGACAAGCTGATCGGTGCTGCCTGGTGCCCGAGCGAAGGCAAGATCAATCCCGCGACCGCGACCTATGCCGTCGTGCGGCTCGCCGAGGCGGCGGGGGCTCGGTTCCTGAACGGCGTCGAGGTGACGGGGATCGAACGCGACGGCGCGGGCTTCCGCGTCGCGACCGGTCGCGGCGACATAAGCTGCCGGCGGATCGTCAATGCGGCGGGCCCCTGGAGCCCGCGTATCGGTCGCATGCTTGGCGTCGACGTACCGGTTAAGGGTGCGCCCTTGCAGATCATTGTGACCACGCCGGGGCCGAAGATCGTCACGCAGCTCGTGGCGCATGCAGACCGCCACCTGACGCTCAAGCAGGCCGATACAGGCGGCTTCATCGTCGGCGGCGGCTGGACGGCGGCTTCGGAAGCGGCGACCGGCCTGCCGCGCGTGCTGCACGGCTCGATGGAAGGAAACCTGTGGGTGGCGCGTCGTGTCGTACCCGCCCTCGACAGTTACAATGTGTTGCGCGGTTGGGCGGCGATGAACGTCAATCTCGACGGGGCGCCGCTGGTCGGCGAGGTGCCGGGCGTGCCCGGCTTCTTCAACGCGGTGACGTCGAACGGCTATACGCTGGGGCCGATCGTCGGGCGCATCACCGCCGACCTCGTTGCCGGCCGGGATCCCGGAATCGACGTGTCGCCGTTCCTGATCGGGCGTTTTGGCTAGGACGTCCCGCACCATCCCGCGACGGTGCGCGCTGCGACCTTGATCGCGCGCAGGTAATCCTCGACGTCGACCCATTCGTCGTGGCGGCCATTCTGGGTGAGATCGCCGCAGAGCGGCCCGAGACCGACCGTCGGGATGCCTTTCTGGACGATCGGATTGCGGATGTCGCTCGAGGTGTGCATCGGGTTGACGTAGGGCTCTGCCTTCGTGATCGCGCGCACGGCGGCGGCGACTGTGGCGTAAAGCGGATGCGTGTCCGGCACCTCGGCCCCAGTCACGCCCGAGATCCATTCGACGCGGGGCGGATTCGCCGCAAGCCACGGGTCCGCTGCTGCTGCTGCCGCGACCGCCTGCTCGATCTCGACTTGGACGGTCTCCAGCGTCTCGGGCGGCGGGAACGAAAGCGCACAGGAAAGTGTGCAGTCCGAAGCGATGCGCGAATAGGTATCGGGCGTCCCGCACGCGACCGAGGACACCAGCAGGTTCGTCGAGCGCCCGACGGCCTTTTCGAGAGCGGCGTGCCGTACGCGCGCCGCGCGTCGCTCGCCCAATGCGACGAGGGCAGCATGGACAAGGACCGCCTTGTCGAACGGGTTGATCGCGCGGTGCGCGAAGGCGGTGTGGCTCGGCTCATTGGTGTCCGGCGCTTTGCCCGCGACGAAGACACGAAACTCGAGCTGGCCCGACGCGAACGCCTTGATCTCGCGCATGCCCACGCCGGATTCCGCCGGATGAAGATAGACCGCCGCGTCGGCAGCGAGCCCGCCATGCATCAACGCCGACACGCCGCGTGCATGGCGCTTGCTGGGGGTACTCGCGAGGATCACGTCGCCGCGTGGACGCAGGCCGGCCGCGCGCAATGTCGCAAGCGCCTCGACCATGATCGCCACACCCGATAGGTCGTCGGCTACACCCCATCCGTGGATGCGTCCACCGTCGATCTCGCCTGCGAAAGGCGGGTGGCGCCAGCGCTCGGTGCCGGCGACGGGTTCGCCGTCGGGATGCGCGAAGAAGATCATGCTGCGCCCGCCGCCCGTGCCAGCCATTCGCGCGACGACGCTTACGCGCTCGCCGGAGTCGATGGCGCCGGCGGCGGCGAACTCGGCGACCATCGGCACGTCGAGCGGCCGGTAGCGAACATGTTCGATCATGCAACCGGCCGCCGCCGCGGCAGTCGCGACGCGCGCTTGCACCGCTTCCTCGCCGTTTGGCTGGTCGGCAATCAGATCGCGCAGAAACGCAATCGAATCCGCACGGCGAAGCTCAGCGGCAGCATCGATCGCGGTGGTTTCGTTCATGCGGGCATTCTCCGGACGACGAGGGGTTAGACGGCAAGCGGTGCGGCGCGACGGCGCAGCAGACGGATCAGGCTGAAGGTCGAATAGTCCACAGGATCTCCGTCCGGACCGACCCGACGCCCGCCGATCCGCAACTTCACGTCGCCGGGCGGTGCCTCGATATCAAGTTCGTGGGATGTCTCCTGCGCGGTCGGATCGGCGATAAGCTCGCAACGCGTCGCATCGAGCCCGAGCCCGGCCAGCGCCACGCCGACCGAGACATTGAGGTTGCTGGGGAACCGCCCGGCGATCTCGCGCACGCTGCCGGCGAGAAATACGCCGCGAGTTGTGAGGGCGTCGAGGTCGGGCAGTCCGGCAGCGGGCGTGCGCTTCCACATCTCGACCGACTTGCACTGGCGGTAGATGACGCACGACAACCCCGCTTCGCGCGCGGCGGCGAGCAGGTCGAGCGTACCCATTGCACCGGGCGGAATCTCGAGCCGGCCTGGTCCAGCGCGCGCTGCGTCGATAAGCCGTCCTTCGCTGTCGCGGTCGACGAAGGCCGTCAGCGAGAGTGGAATGACGTCGATCCCGGCGGCCAGAAGCGGTGGCGCCGACTCGGCGAGGGCAGATGGCGACGCGCATTCGACGACAACATCCGGCCGTCGAGCGATCATCGCGGCGAGATTGGGAACTGCGAGTCCATCTGCCGGGCCTCGGCGCTGCAGGACTGCGACGATTTCGATTTCGGTCTCATGCTCCGTAGCTAGTAATCGGACGCGTCGGCCGATCCGGCCGGACCCGAGTATGCCGACGCGAACTTTCACGGCTTGCTGCCCTTCAGTGGGTGATCGTGGAACATTTGTCTTCATCTAGACAGAAACATACGGTCGAAAATACTCGAACGGTTTAGCCCCGCTAGAGCAGTTCGGATACCTATTTACGCTAGCCTATCTTGTCGACAGTTGCATGCTCCGGAGTCCGCAGACTCCGGGGCATGTCAGCTGGATTTGTTGCATTTGCTTGGTTGGCTTCGACCAAAGGACTATTGATCCTTTTGTCATGAATATAGTTCTAGGGAACCCGTAGGCCACGCATTCGATCATTGAGGTGACGCGCGATTCGCGATTCGCGTGGAGAGGGTGAGTAAATTGATGCGTACTTGAGGCGACAACAAAGTACGCAGCGCGCTAGCGGTTTGGCGCCGCAACTGCCAATCCACCGATGGCGGTTTCTTTGTATTCCATATGCATATCTCGACCAGTTTTCCGAATCGCTGCGGTTGCGTGATCAAAAGAAACTCGATGATGCCGACCACCAAGCCAAGCGACGCCCCGTCTCCGGACCAACGCTCGCAAAACGGTCACCGTTCAAATGCGATTGCGTAGACGGGGCACTGGCGAGGTGGTGAGTTTTCCCGTCCATGTGGACCTAAGTGAGGGCTCCACCTTCCGGGTCGACGCGGCTACCAAATGTTATAATAATATAGCATTACGCAATCGGATTGTGCTACCGATCCAAGCGATGGTTGGCGTGTCCCGCACTCGTCCCGGTAGCGCAGCGGCATCTCCTGTCGCCAGAGTCGATTCGGGAATGCCGACGCCGCTGTATCACCAGATATACCTGATTCTACGCGAGCAGATCCGCGCAGGCGCCTTCGAAGCGAAGGCGCGCTTGCCGACTGAAGCGGAGATATCGGCTGAATACTCGGTAAGCCGGATCACGGCCAAGCGCGCGCTCGACGAGCTTGCCGTCGATGGCCTCGTCGTGCGGCGTCGCGGGCGGGGGACGTCGGTCGTTAGCAGTGTGGTGTCAGAACCGGTCGAGGCCAACATCAACGGCCTGATCGAGAACCTGCTTATGGTCGGGCTTGAAACCAAGGTCGACATCCTTCAGTTCGACTATATCGCCGCTCCGTCCGTCGTGCGCAGCGCGCTCAAGCTTGGGGGTGGCGCTCAGGTGCAGCGCGCCGTGCGGGTACGCCGGTACAGGGGCGTTCCGCTCTCTTATTCGACAAGCTTTGTGCCTGCCGCGATCGGCCGTAGCTACACGGCGCGCGATCTTGCGCGAAAGCCGTTGCTTGCCCTGCTCGAGAAGGCCGGTTGTCTGATCGGATCGGCCGATCAGACCGTCTCCGCCGTTCTAGCAGAACCGGCAATAGCAAAGGCGCTCGAGGTGCCCGTCGGATCGCCACTCCTCTCCGTCGTGCGGACGGTCTACGACCAGCGTGGCCGCGCCGTCGAGCACATCGCCATCCTCTACCGACCCGACCGCTACCAGTACCGGACCAAGCTCGCGCGCGTGCGCGGGCCGGCCACGCGCATGTGGTCGCACGCCTGAAAACCGATCCGTCCAACAAGGAGGCCAGCAAGATGCAAAAACCGTCGAACCAGCCCAGTCGTCGCACGATACTCGCCGGCGCCGCCGCCGGGACCGTCCTTGGTGCGCTTGGCGCCCCGTCAATCCTGAAGGCGCAACCTGCCGCCATCAAGGTCGGTGTGCTCCATCCGGTAACGGGTGCCGTCGCTTTCTCGGGCAATCAGGCCCGGCAGGGCGCCGTCCTCGCGATCGAGGACATCAACCGCCGCGGCGGCATCAAGTCGATGGGCGGTGCGCGCCTCGAAGCCGTGCTTGCCGACGCTCAGTCGCGTCCCGACGTGGGCGCGGCCGAGGTCGATAAGCTGCACGAAGCGGGTGTTGTCGCGATCGTCGGGCCGTTCGCATCTGGCATCGCGCTTGCCACCACACAAGCTGCCGCCCGCCACAACCTGCCGCACATCGTCGATGTGGGCGTGGTCGACCAGATCGTCCAGCGCAACCTTGCCAACACGTTCCGTTTTGGTCCCGGGCTCGGCACCATCGTCGACGTGGCGCTCGAAAACCTCGTGCGCATCAATGACCAGGCGGGTAAGCCCGCGAAGACCGTGATGATCATCCACGAGGAATCGGCCTTCGGAGCGGGCATGGCGACCGCACTCAACCAGCGCCTGCCGGGTCTCGGCTTCGAGGTGCTCGAGACGATCCGCCATGCCAATCCCACGCGCGACTTTTCGAACATCGTGCTGCGCGTGCAGGCGCGCAAGCCAGACCTGATCATCCCGTCGAACTATTACGACGAATACGTTCTTTTCGCGCGTGCGCTCCAACAGAATCGCGTCCAGGCCAAGGGCATCTATTCGATACTCGGTGGCGGCGCCTCTTCGTACCGTTTCGTTAAGGAGTTTCCGCAGGCCGCCGAATACGTGATGGACTGCAATCACTGGTTCGATCCGCGCAAGCAGGCTTCGTGGGCGCTCAAGGAGCGCGTGGAGAAGATGAATCTCTTCTTCACCTACGAGGTATTCCTGGCCTATTCGTGCATGCTGCTGCTGGCCGATGCGATCGAGCGTGCGGGCAGTGCCAACCGCGCGGCGGTCACCGCAGCACTCGCGGCGTCGACCTTCACCGACCACATCATGCCCTACGGCCCGACGAAGTTCGTCAACGGCCAGAACACGGGCGCGCGGCCGGTGGTCACACAGGTGCTGCAGAAGGACATCAAGCTCATCTATCCGCTGGAGTTCGCGGCGGGCAATGTCGTCTACCCGATCCCGGAGCGCCGGGCCTGAGACGGGCGGGGCGGCCGGCAGCGGCCGCCCCGGCCAGCTTCGATGCTCGAGCTCTCGATCCTGCTGCCGTCCGTCATGAACGGGCTGACGCTGGGGGCCGTCTACGCGCTCGTGGCGCTGGGCCTCACGCTCATCTACGGCGTGCTGCACATCATCAATTTCGCACATGGCAGCCTGCTGATGGCCGCCCTCTACGGCGCCTTCTTCATGAAGGATGCGCTTGGGATCGACCCCTATCTGGCGATCCCGGTGCTTGTTCCGGCTTTCTTCGCGATCGGCTATGCGCTTCAGCGTTTCGTGATCGGCCGGGCGAGCCACGGCAAGGATCAGAACGTGCTTCTCGTCACGCTAGGAATCGCCATCGTGATCGAGAATCTCGCTCTCTATTTTTTCCGGGCTGACACGCGGACGGTCGAGACTCCGATCACCTACGAGATGCTGGATATCGGATTCGCCCTTATTCCCTATCCGCGCGCGATCGGATTCGTGGCGGCTCTCGCCATTGCGGGCGTCCTGTGGTGGCTGATCGAGCGCACCGATCTGGGGCGTGCGATCCGCGCGGTCGCACGCGAACGGCAGGGTGCGCGCCTGGTCGGAATCGATGTCGACCACATCTTCGCCATGAGCTTCGGCATCGGCACGGCGGTGCTGGGGGCGGCCGCTTGCCTGCTGCTGCCGTCGTTTTACGTAAGCCCGGGTGTGGGCAATGTGTTCGTGCTCGTCGCCTTCACGGTCGTGGTGCTGGGCGGGATGGGATCGTTCGCGGGTGCGTTGGTGGGCGGGCTTGCCATCGGCGTGACGGAATCTCTGAGCGGGCTCTTCCTGGGTCAGGAATTCGGCCAGCTCGGCATCTTTTTGATCTTCATCGCGCTCCTGATGTTTCGGCCTACGGGCCTGTTCGGAAGCCGCCTCGCATGAGTGTCGCGATGCGCAACGCCCTGCTCGTTACGGTGCTTCTGGCCGTGCTGTGCTTCCCGCTCGTCACCGACAGCGGCTTCTGGGTGAGGTTCGTGGTGACGACGCTGTTGTTTGCCTTCATGGGGCAGGCTTGGAACGTGCTGGGCGGCTATGCCGGCCAGTTCTCGTTCGGCCATGCATTGTTCTTCGGGACGGGCGCCTATGCCGCCGTGCTGACGCAGACGCTGCTGGGCACGAACCCGTGGCTGGGACTTGTCTTCGGTGCGATGGCCGGCGCCGCCGTCAGCGGGTTCGCGGGCATCCTATCGTTCCGCTACGGACTGCGCGGCTCGTACTTCGCGCTGGTCACGCTCGCTTTCGCGGAAGTCTTCCGCATCCTTGCTAACGCGACCGATTTCACCGGCGGCGGAGTCGGGGCCTTCATCCCGTTGTCGCCGGGTTGGCGGGCGTTCCAGCCCGACTATGTCGGCTTCTATTACTTGCTGGTGGGATTGGTGCTCGCCTCACTCGCGATCGCCTGGAAGCTCGAGAATTCGCGTCTCGGCGCGCAGTTGATGGCGATCCGCGAGAACGAGGCCGCTGCCGCGGCACTCGGCGTCGACGCTTTCGGGGTCAAGCTCAAAGCGATTGTCATTTCGGGCGCCATGACCGGCATCGGGGGCGTGTTCTACGCGCAGCTCTATCTCTATATCGATCCGTCGATCGCATACGGGCCAGGCGTGTCGGTCGAAATCCTGCTGGTGCCAATCATCGGAGGGCTCGGCACCGTGTTTGGATCGCTGCTCGGCTCGGCGGTGCTGCATGCGGCCTCGGAGCTCGCCCGCCGCGTAATGGGCGACGCGCCGGGCATCCATCTCGTGTTCTACGGCGTGCTGCTCGTGCTGATGGTGCGCTACCTGCCCGACGGCCTGATCGGTCTCCTGCGACGCTGGAGCCAGCGCGATGCTTGAGGCGAGCGGTCTTACCAAGCGTTTCGGCGGCTTGCTCGCGGTCGCGGACGCAAACCTGCGCGTCGATGCGGGTTCGATCGTCGCGCTGATCGGGCCGAACGGGGCGGGCAAGACGACGCTGTTCGCCCTGCTGTCGGGCTTTTTCAAGCCCGATGCCGGCCGTGTCGTGTTCGACGGTGCCGACATCACGGGTGAGGCGCCGCACCGCGTGGCGGCGCGCGGCATGGTGCGCACGTTCCAGATCGTGCAGCCCTTCGGCGCGCTGACGGTACGCGAGAATGTGGCGGTTGGTGCCCATCTGCGCGTGGGCGATCGCCGGGAAGCGCTGGCGCTTGCCGGCGAGGTCGCAACGCGCCTCGGCATGGGTGCGATGCTCGACAAGCCGGCCTCGACCCTGACCGTCGCAGGCCGAAAGCGTCTGGAGGTAGCGCGCGCACTTGCGACGAGGCCAAAGATCGTGCTGCTCGACGAGGTGATGGCCGGGCTCAATCCCACCGAGATCGACGAAATCGTGCCGATGATTCGCGCTGTACGCGATACCGGCACGACAGTGCTGTTGATCGAGCACGTGATGCGTGCGGTGATGCGGCTTTCCGAGCGCGTCTACGTGCTCAATCAGGGCCGCATGATCGCCGAGGGCGCGCCGCAGGATGTGGCGGCCCGGCCCGACGTGGTCGAGGCCTATCTCGGGCACGGGGCTGCGGGCCGCTCTGCGGGGGGCAGCGCATGACGGCGCTTCTTCACGTATCGGGTCTTGCGGCGGGCTACGGGCCTGTACCCGTTCTTCATGGCGTCGATCTCGACGTCGGGACGGGTGAGATTGTGGCGTTGCTCGGCTCGAACGGCGCAGGCAAGTCGACCTTCAACAACAATGTCTCGGGCCTCTACCGGCCGCGGGCCGGTCGCGTAGAGTTCGATGGCGAGGATACGACTGGCATGGACCCGGCGCTTGTCGTGGCGCGCGGCCTGATTCAGGTGCCGGAGGGGCGGCGCGTGTTCCCAAACCTATCGGTGCGCGAGAACCTTGAACTCGGCGGCTATCGCCGGGGGCGGGCGAACCGGGCACGCAATCTCGAGCGTGTCGTCGCGGTCTTCCCACGCCTGCGCGAACGCTTCGGGCAGGCGGCCGGCACGCTGTCGGGCGGCGAGCAGCAGATGCTGGCGATCGGCCGCGGCATGATGGGCGAGCCACGTCTGCTGGTGCTCGACGAGCCCTCGCTTGGCCTGTCGCCGCTGCTGGTCGAGGAGATGTTCGCGCTGGTGCGCCGGCTCAACGAGGAAGGGCTGGCGATCCTGCTGGTCGAGCAGAACGTCGTGCAGTCGCTGGCATTGGCGCACCGCGCCTACGTGATGGAGAACGGCCGGATCGTTCTGTCGGGTGGCGCCAAGGTCCTTGCCGACGATCCGCAGCTGCGCAAAGCCTATCTGGGGATGTGAGCCATGGGCGGAGCCACCCTTGCCGAGAAGATCATCGCCAACGCCGCCGGCGTGCCGCGCGTGGCGCCGGGCGAGATCGTCACGTGCCGCGTCGATCTTGCGATGATGCACGATTCCGGCGGGCCGCGGCGCGTGAAGCCGATGCTCGAACGCCTCGGCGTGGGCGTGTGGGATCCTTCGCGCATCGTGCTCGTGTCGGACCACTACGTGCCGGCGGTGGATGCCGAGAGTGCCGTGATCCTCGACACGACGCGCAAATGGGCCAAGGCCAACGGCGTGGAACGTTTCCACGACATGCAGGGAATTTGCCACGTGATCCTGCCCGAGCGCGGCTACCTCCGGCCCGGCATGTTCTGCGTGGGCGGGGATTCGCATTCGCCGACAGGCGGCGCCTTCGGCACCTTCATGTTCGGCATCGGTGCCACCGAGATGGCGGGCGTGCTGGCGACCGGCGAGATCTGGGTCAAGACGCCGCGCACACATCTGGTGCGCTGGACCGGCCGGCTCGGCAAGGGTCTGTCGGCAAAAGACATGATGCTGCGCCTGTGCCGTGTGATGGGGTTGGGCACCGTGCGTTACGACGCGGTCGAGTATGCGGGCCCCGCCGTCGCGGCCCTGCCGATGGTCGAGCGCATGGTGCTCGCCAACATGTCGGCCGAGCTGGGCGCCCAGACCGGCGTGATCGCGCCCGACGCGACGACGCAGGCGTTCCTCAGATCGGTCGGCGTCGAGCTTCCCGACGATGCGGCGATCCGCTGGTGCTCGGACGACGATGCGGCTTACGCGAAGGTGTGGGAGCTCGACGCGAGCGCGCTCGCCCCGCAGATTGCCGCGCCGCATTCGCCCGACAATTCCGACGCCGTCGGCCTGCACAAGGGCACCAAGATCGACCAGTGCTATATCGGGGCCTGCACGGGTGCAAAGCTCGAGGATCTGCACATGGCCGCGTCGATCCTGAAGGGCCGCAAGGTGGCGGCTTCAACGCGCCTACTTGTGGCGCCGGCTTCCCAGCGCATGACAACTCAGGCGGCGTCCGACGGGACACTCGCGATCCTGATGGAGGCGGGTGCAATTCTTCTGCCCACGGGCTGCGGAGCTTGTGCCGGTTACGGTGCCGGCGTTCTGGCGGAGAAAGAAGTGTGCCTCTCCTCCACCGCACGCAACTTCAAGGGCCGCATGGGGCATGCCGGCTCGCTCGTCTATCTGGGCTCGCCCTATTCGGTCGCCGCCGCCGCCGTGGCGGGCGAGATCGTCGATCCGCGGGAGCTCCTGCCATGAGCGGGCGCGCCTTCGTCTATGGCGACAACGTCGATACCGATATGCTCGCTCCCGGCATGTTCATGAAGTTCGCGATCGAGGAACTGGCGAAGCACTGCCTGTCGACTCTCGATCCGGCGTTCGCGCGCGATGTGCGCCCCGGTGACATCGTCGTGGGCGGCGAGAATTTCGGCATGGGGTCTTCGCGCGAGCAGGCGGTAATGGCGCTGCGCCATCACGGCGTGTCGGTCGTCGTTGCGAAATCCTTCGCGGGACTGTTCTTCCGCAACGCGGTCAATCTCGGCCTTGCCCCGCTGGTGTGCGCGGATGCGGGAACGATCGCCAAGGGAGACAGGCTGGACGTCGATCCTGAAACCGGTCGCGTCGAAAACCGCACGCAGGGGCGGACGTTGTCTTGTGAACCCATCCCCGCGCATCTGATGGCCATGCTGCGCGACGGCGGGTTGATCGCGCATCTGGAAAAGAAGCTGAAAGCGAGGGCATCGTGAACCTACGCGACCGCCTGAAAGAGAATCGAATCCTCGTGGCGCCCGGCGTATACGACGGCTTCACGACCCTGTTTGCCGAACGCGCGGGCTTCGAGGCCGCCTACCTGTCGGGGGCGTCGATCTGCTACGGGCGTTTTGCGTTGCCGGATATAGGCCTCGTCACCGCGACGGAAGCAGCCGATACGCTGGCCGCGATCCGCGAACGCGCGACGATCCCGCTGATCGTCGACATCGACACCGGCTTCGGCAATGCCGCCAACGTCCAACGTACCGTGCGCCATTTCGAGCGCAACGGAGCGAACGCGCTGCAGATCGAGGACCAGGTCACGCCGAAACGTTGCGGACATCTGAAGGACAAGACGGTGATCCCGACGGACGAGATGGTCGGCAAGATCAAGGCAGCACTGGATGCGCGTCGGTCGGCCGATACGCTGATCGTTGCGCGCACCGACGCAATTGCGGTCGAAGGTTTCGCGCGGGCGCTTGATCGCGCTGAAGCCTATATGGCCGCCGGGGCTGACGTGCTGTTCGTCGAGGCGCCGCCGGACGCCGCATCGCTTGCGGATGTCGGAAAGCGATTCGGAGGGCGGATTCCGGTGCTGGCCAACATGGTCGAGGGCGGACGTACGCCGCTTCTGCCGGCGGGTGAACTGGAGCGGATCGGATTCCGCATCGCGATCTTCCCGGGTGGGACGGCACGTGCGGTCGGCCATGCGCTCGACAGCTATTTCCGCACGCTGAAAGCCGACGGAACCACCGACGGTATGCGGGAGCGGATGCTAGACTTTGCCGGAATAAACGGCGTGCTGGGGACCGATGCGATCCTCGCCGACGCCAAACGCTACGACATCTGAGGATCAACGACACGATGCCCATCGACCCCGTGACGCTAGCCGTGCTGAAGGGCCGTCTTGAGCAGATCGCCGACGAGATGGATGCGACACTCTTCCGCTCCGCCTTCAACCCGATCATCGCCGAGGCGCATGATGCCTCGCACGGCCTCTACGACGCCGTTTCGGGCGACACGCTCGTGCAGGGCAAGTCGGGCCTGCCGATTTTCGTGGGCGTGATGGCATTCGCGGTACGCGCGGTGATCGACAAGGTGAAGCGCGACGGTGGGCTTCGCGACGGCGACGTGTTCCTGTTCAACGACCCCTACGATGGCGGCACGCATCTGTCGGATTTCAAGCTCGTGCGCCCCTATTTCCGCGACGGCGAGTTGTTCTGCTGGCTCGCCTCAGTCGGCCACTGGCACGACGTGGGCGGCAACGTGCCGGGCAACTACAATCCGGCCGCGACCGAAAGCTTCCAGGAGGGCATGCACATCCCGCCGGTCAAGCTCGTGGCGGCCGGCACGCTCAGCCACGACATCGTCGACATCCTCAAATGCAACAGCCGTTTGCCGATGTCGCTCTACGGCGATCTCAATGGGCAGCTCAACGCGCTCGCCCTCGGCGTCCGGCGCATGGACGACCTGCTGGGCGAATACGGCGCCGGTACAGTGACCGGAGCGCTGGGTGAGCTGCGCGCGCGCGCGGCCAAGCTGATGCACGCCTGCATCGCCGAGCTGCCCGACGGCACCTATTCGGCCGAGGACTGGCTCGACAACGACGGCATCGCGGACGTGCCGCTGAAGATCGCCCTCGACATCACCGTCAAGGGCGACACGCTGACGCTCGATTTCTCGCGCACGGCACCAACCTGCGCGGGGCCGGTCAACATCGCTCGCTCGACGGCGATCGCGTCGTGCTACGTGGCGCTCAAGCACGTTTTCCAGGACGTGCCGGCCAATGCCGGCTGCCTCGAACCCATAGCCTTCGTGATCCCGGAACCCTCGATCCTGTCGGCGCGCCCCCCCAAGCCCGTGGGAGGCTATACCGAGACAATCCTGCGCGTCATCGACGTGGTGTTCCAGGCGCTGGCGAAGGCTGCCCCGCAGCTCGTCAACGGCTGCGCCTACGGCACGATCAACGCGCTGTCGCTCGCCGGCCACCGCAAGGACGGGCGGCGCTGGGTGATGTTCTCGTTCTTCGGCGGCGGCCTTGGCGGCAGTCCGGCAAGTGACGGTCTCAACCACGGCAACGCGCCGATCTCTACCGCGACGATCCCGCCCGTCGAGATCCTCGAAGCCGCCTACCCTGTGATGTTCACCCAATGGGCGCTCCGGCCCGACAGCGGCGGGGTAGGCCGGCATCGCGGCGGGCTGGGGGCGATATACGAACTCGAACTGCTGGAAGAGTCCGCCGACGTGTTCCTGTTCGGCGAGCGCGGGCGCCACGCGCCCAAGGGCGTCGTCGGCGGCGGCGATGCGGCGCTCAACCGCTTCGTGTGCCCCGACGGCAGCGCACCGCCGATGGCCTCCAAGATGGTTGGCATGAAGATCGCGCGCGGCGAACGTCTGCGCCTGGAAACGCCGGGCGGCGGCGGCTACGGCCCGGCTGGCGAACGGCCACGCGAACTGGTCGAGCGCGACCTTGCGCTGGGCTATACGACGAAGGACGGCGCGCGATGAGCAAGCGCAGCACCGTCGTCGGCGTGGATGTGGGCGGCACGTTCACCGATCTTTTCTTCTACGACGAGAAGACTGGTACTGCGCGCACGCGCAAGGTGCCCTCGACCAAGGGCGATCAGTCGGTCGGCTTCATCGAGGGGATCGCGGCGGGCGAACCGGATTTCGCGAAGCTTGCCGCCGTCGTCCACGGCACGACCGTGGGCACCAACGCGCTGCTCGAGCGCAAGGGGGCGCGCACCGGCGTGATCATGACCGCCGGATTCCGCGACGTGCTGGAGATGCGAAGGCGCGACCGGCGCCAGACCTGGGGTCTGTGGGGCGAGTTCGTGCCCGCGATCCCGCGCGATCTGCGCCTGGAGGTGCCCGAGCGCACGCTGGCCGACGGCACGGTCCGCACGAAAGTCGATCTCGCGGCGGTCAAGGCGGCAGCGGCCGAGCTGCGGGCGCGCGGGGTCGAGGCCGTGGCAATCGTCTTCATCAACTCCTACGCCAACGACGCCAACGAGCGGGCGGCACTTGCGACACTGCGCGCCGAATGGCCCAACCCTTACGTGACCGCGAGCCACGAGATCCTGCCCGAGATCCGGGAGTTCGAGCGCGCGTCGACGGCCTCGCTCAACGCTTACCTGCAGCCCGTCGTAGCCTCGTATCTGTCGCGCCTCGACGAGCGGCTGCGCAAGGCGGGGGCGGGCGGCGAACTGCTGATCGTGCAGTCCAACGGCGGCGTCATGTCGGTCGAGACGGCGGCCCACCTGCCGGTGCGCACGGCCCTGTCCGGTCCCGCCGCCGGCGTGATCGCGGCCGCCCACATCGCGGCGAGTGCCGGCTATCCCGACGTGCTGACCGGCGACATGGGCGGCACGTCGTTCGACGTCGCACTGATCGCCGGCGGCAAGGCGGCACTTGCCGCCCAGACGACGATCGAGTTCGGCATGGTCGTGCGCACGCCGATGATCGAGATCACGACCATCGGGGCCGGCGGCGGATCGATCGCGTGGGTCGACCGTGGCGGGCTTCTGCAGATCGGCCCCGAGAGTGCGGGGTCCGATCCTGGCCCCGTCTGCTACGGCAGGGGCGCCACGCGCCCGACCGTGACCGACGCCAACGTCGTGATGGGCCGCATCAACGCGAGCCGCCCCATCGGCGGCAAGATCGCGGCACTGGATGTCGCGGCGGCTAAAGAGGCGATCGACGAACATGTCGGCCGGAAGCTGGGCCTCGACACGCTCGCGGCGGCCGAAGCCATTGTGCGCGTGGCCAACAGCCGGATGGCGGGCGCCTTGCGCCTCGTTTCCATCGAACGCGGGCACGAGCCCAAGCGCTTCGCGCTGATGCCGTTCGGCGGGGCAGGGGCCCTGCATGCCGGCGCCTTGATGAAGGAAACTGGAATCGGCTCCACGCTCGTGCCGCGCTTCCCGGGGGTCACGTCGGCACTGGGCTGCGTCATCGCCGACATGCGCCACGATTTCGTGCGCACGGTGAACCGGCCGCTCGACGGGCTGGATACGGCGGTACTTGGCGCTGCCATCGCAGCGAGTGCGGCCGAGGGGACGAAACTCGTGGCGCAGGCCGGCGTCAAGCTCGAAGCCGTCGACACCTCGGTCGAGCTCGACATGAGCTATATCGGCCAGACCCACACTATCGCCGTCCCGCTTCCCACCGCCACGCCCGATGCCGCGTCGATCCATGCCGCCTTCGAGACGGCCTATGTCGCCGCGTTCGGCCGCCTGCTCGACGGCATCTCCGCACGCGTACTCACGCTCAAGGTGGCCGTGATCGGCCGGCGCCCGAAGATCGATCTGGCACGCCTTGCCCCCGTCGGCGGCAGCGTCGAGGCCGCGCGTACCGGGTCGCGCCAGGTGTGGTTCGACGGCGGCTGGCGCGAAACGACGATCTACGACCGCCTTGCACTTCCCGTGGATGCGCGCATCGCCGGCCCGGCGATCCTCGAACAGCCCGACGCGACCACGGTCGTCGAGCCGGACCTCGTCGGGTACGTGGACCGTTTCGGCAATTTCATCGTGAGCCGCAAATGACCGATCCCAAGAAGACAGCCCTGCTGATCTGTGATCTGCAGAACGACTTCCTCGATCCCAAGGGCGCCTACGGACGCGCGGGTCAGACGAGTTCCGACATCGCAGCCTTGCCCGCGCGCGTGAAGCATGCGGCCGACGCGCTGCGCGCCAAAGGCGGCTGGATCGTGTCGGCGCATTTCACGCTAGTGCCCGGCAAGGACGGCGAACCGTTCATAAGCCCGCATCTGAAGAAGCTGCGCCCCTTCCTCGCCAAGGGCGATTTTGCACCCGGCAGTTGGGGGCACGGGTTGATCGACCCGCTGAAGCCCGCCGACCTGTCGGTTGAGAAGGTGGCGTACTCGGCCTTCTACATGACGCGACTGGAATGGGTGCTGCGCAAGGCCGGCATCGAGACGCTTGCGATCTGCGGCATCGTCACCAACGGCGGAGTCGCCAGCACGTTGCGCGATGCGCATACGCGCGACTTCCGTACGATCCTGCTCTCGGATGGGTGTGCCGCGTTCAAACGCGAGATGCACGATATGGCCGTCGCTTCGTTAGGCGCGATCGCGGACGTGACGACCTGCGCCGCGTTCGCGGATGGTCTGTGAGCCTGCTGCCCGCTGCCGACGCCGAATTCGGGGCGCACCTGCCGGTGCTGATCGTCGGCGCCGGCGCTGCGGGCCACGTTGCAGCACTCGCCTGCCGTGATGCCGGTGTCGAATGCGCGATGATTGAGCGAGACGCGCTGCCGCGCGGTTCGACGGCTCTTTCGTCCGGACTCGTTCCGGCTGCGGGAACATCGATGCAGTGCGCAAGCGGGGTTGCCGATGATCCCGGGCGCTTTGCCACCGATATCCAGAAGAAGGCGCATGGCGAGGCGGACCCCGGCATAGTCGCGGCACTGACTGAGTCGGTCGGCCCGGCGATCGACTGGCTCGCCACCATGCATGGCGTTCCCTTCGAGCTCGTCGAGGGATTTCTCTATCCCGGGCACTCGGTATTGCGAATGCATGGGACGCCCAAGCGAACGGGCGCCGAGCTGATGGATTTCCTGATCGCAGCTGCGGCACGCGCCGGCGCGAACACGTTGACCGATGCGTGCGTGACGGCGCTTTTCGCTGACGGCGGCGGACGTGTAGCGGGCGTCCGTATCCGGCGGCCGGACCGGACGGTGGAAGACATCGGCTGCGCCGCTGTCGTTCTTGCTTGCAACGGCTTCGGCGGGAATACAACGATGGTGCGCGCGTTCATTCCGGAAATGGCGGATGCGCTTTTTTTCGGCCATACCGGCAATACCGGCGACGGAATCCGTTGGGGCGAGGAGCTCGGAGCGGCGCTGCGACATATGGGCGCCTATCAGGGCCACGGTTCGGTTGCTTCGCCGCATGGCATACTGATCACCTGGGCTACAATGATGGAGGGTGGAATCCAGGTGAATGTCGAGGGGCGCCGCTTCTCCGATGAGCATCAGGGCTACTCCGAACAATCGGTCGCCGTATTGCGGCAACCGGGTGGAATAGCTTTCGATATCTATGATCGGCGATGCCACCAGATTGCGCTGCAGTTCGAGGACTATCGCAATGCGGTTGCGGCAGGCGCGGTACGCGAAGCGCCCGACGTGCGCTCGCTCGCTCGTGAACTCGGGTTACCGGAGGTCGCACTCGCCTCCACGCTCGATGAGTGCCGGGCTTTCACGGCAGGCATTGCGAAGGATTCATACGGCCGCTCGTTTGCTGGTCGTCCCGCGCTCACGCCACCCTATTTTGGCGTACGCGTCACCGGTGCGCTTTTTCATACCCAAGGTGGGCTAGTTGTCGACAGTGGAGGAAGAGCCATTCGGACCGATGGCAGCGCGCTGCCGAATATCTTCGCCGCAGGCGGCGTTGCGTGCGGCGTATCCGGCTCAACTGTGGCTGGATACCTGTCAGGCAATGGACTTTTGGCAGCAGTAGGCTTGGGCAGACTTGCTGGGCATTCCGCAGCCGACTTAGTTAAGAACGCTCCATAGGCATGCCACCAGAATCAGAGGGGTTTGATGAAGTCTCATGGGCTTTGCCTACTTCCTCTGTCTAACCTTGGGAGTCCTATTCCTTTGGTCGATACGTTCGCATTTCTTGTCGATTTGGCTGTCCGACGGGGTAGGGATGGGCTCGCCATCTGGCGGGGCTTCAATACCCTTGGTTTCCATTCGTTTCCCTTAAATGCCGAAAATCGCGGAAACTGCCATTAAAATTATTGAATAAACGGAAGTCTGGGGGACTGGGGGTCGCAGGTTCGAATCCTGTCGCTCCGACCATATAAGAAGCCCGCCGCCTTGGAAACGAGGCGGCGGGCTTTGTCGGTTTGGCGACAATTGAGGTTGTTCGGAGCGTCTGTGCGGCCTGACGTATTCGAGGCACCGCCGAAGGTCGGCAGCACCCCGAACATCCAGGTGCAGATCCGAACCCTGAGCAAGATCATTCGAATCCGAGGCGAGGTTCCTCAGGTCCCGAGTGAGGTATCACGTCGGCTGAGATGAATGTCACCACCTCGAGGCCTTTGTTCTCCCACCAATGGGAGTGGCCGGCGCCGAACTCCGGCGTGACATCACCCGCGTGATGCTCGATCGGCACGGCACACAGACTGTTGTGTTCGACGACCGTACCTTTGATCACGTAGACGATCGATGGCCGGTCGTCGTGATCGTGTGTCGGCACGAATCCACCGGGCTGAAGCTCCAGCCGGCGCATCCGGAGGAGGAACGCGCCCATCTCCTGCCAACCTTCGAGGCGGACATTGGTCAGAATCTCGCGCGTAAGCTTTTCCAGAGGAATACTTTCGATCGGACGCGGCTTGCTCAGCACATGCTCTTTGGGACAGGATCCGGCGGCCGCGGGGCCGGCAGCAAGTGCTGTCAGCAGAAGCGCGGACGCGGTTGCGGCAAAGATACGTTTCATCAGTGGGCTCCGGGTTAAGGGGACGACAGTTCCGTCTTCAGCAACTTTTGGATGCTCTCACATTCCGAACACTCCGCGTCCCCCTCTCTCCTGCATCATTTCCATAGTTAAATTGCATCCATGGCGCGGTGAGGCGCCGCAGACAGTCGACCGCCGGTGCCTGAAGTTTTGATCCGGCCGGCAGGTAAGGCGATGGAGTTCGCCGACCGGCTGAACCTTCATTCGTTCCGGGCCACTCGGTTGAGCTCGGTCATGGTCTTTGGCCGCCTTTCGGCGCCGCCAAAATCGCCGACCTGCTGCAACGTTGCGTTCATGCCATACATGGAGCGTATCGAAATCATAAGCAGGCGATATTTCAGTCATTCGCTCGGGCGATGCACTGTGCCCAGACTTCCGTTCAGTCCCAGAAAGGATGGGCGCAAATGGCAATCGACGAATCCAGACCATATTGCATGCGTAACAGTGACCGATGGCCAGCATTGTTGGGGGCTGGGCAGGCCGGCGACGCCGTTGCGTATGGACAATTTCTTTCTGAGGCGTGCGGCTTCCTGCGCAATATCGTCTTGAGGGCTGGAATCGAGCAGTCTTCGGCAGACGATGTGGTTCAAGAGACCTTGATCACAGTACACGCCGTTCGCCACACCTATGACCCGAAGCGCCCAATCAAGCCGTGGCTGACTGCAATTGCCCGTCGAAGGGCAGTTGACTGGCGTCGCAAGTTTGCCTCTGCCAACGCCCACGAGGTCGCGCTGGATCCGGACGTATTGGCCGCCGCTCCGGAATCGCAAGCCAACGCCGCATTCGCCCGTATCGACGCGCGCAGGATGGTCGCTCATGCACTCGAAGAACTTTCGCCGGTCCAACGACGCGCGATCGAACTGATGAAACTCCGAGAGATGACGTTGAAGGAGGCCACTCGGGTGACGGGGCAGTCTGCCGGCGCCTTGAAAGTGGCCGTCCACCGAGCGGTCCGCAGCATGCGTGACCGCCTGGCCGCTGCCTGATCTGAAGGTCGGTTCAAATGCAATCCAAGAAGCCTGAGCGCCAGCGTCCGCGCGTCGTGATTGTTGGCGGCGGGTTCGCCGGGCTTTCAGCCGCGCGCGGACTTTCCGGTAGCGCTGTTGACGTTGTGCTTATCGACAGGCGGAATTATCATCTTTTCCAGCCGCTTCTCTATCAGGTCGCGACAGCAGGACTATCACCGGCGGAGATCGCAGCCCCGATCCGCGCAATCCTGTCGCGGCAGCCGAATGTCACCGTCTTGTTGGGAAAGGTAAGCGGTATCGACACTCAGGCTCGGGAAGTCGTCACCGATAGCGGCCGCGTGGGCTATGACTATCTCGTGCTCGCGACAGGTGCCAGACACGCCTATTTCGGCCGCGACGATTGGGCGCCATTTGCGCCAGGACTCAAGAAAATCGAAGACGCGACGGAAATTCGCCGCCGCGTTCTCCTCGCATTTGAGCGGGCGGAAGCAACGGATGACCCGAATGAGCGTCGGTCCCTGTTGACGTTTGTCGTGATCGGCGGAGGGCCAACGGGTGTCGAGATGGCTGGTGCGATCGCGGAGCTTGCGCGCACCGCACTGGCTGCCGATTTCCGACGGATCAAGCCCGGGACGGCCCGTGTGGTTCTGGTAGAGGCCGGCCCCCGCGTGCTTTCGACGTTTCCTGAACGGCTATCGCGGATCGCAAATGAGTCCCTCGAAGACCTCGGCGTTACCGTTATGACCGGGAAGCCTGTCGAAACTTGCGATGCCGATGGTGTCGTGATCGCCGGTACGCGCATTCCGGCGTCGACACTTGTCTGGGCGGCCGGTGTTGCCGCCTCGCCGGCCGCAAAATGGGTCGGTGCTGCGAAAGACGGCGCAGGTCGAGCGGTTGTCGAGGCCAATCTCACAATTCCGGGGCAGACTGACATATTCGCGATCGGCGACACGGCGCTCGTCAGGGACTCCGACGGAAAGATCGTGCCGGGTATTGCGCCCGCAGCGAAACAGCAGGGGGTCTATGCGGCACGTGCGATTGCCGCAAGGATTGCCGGTCGACAAGTGCCGCCGCCATTCCGCTATCGCCACCAGGGCAGCATGGCGACGATTGGGCGCAAATCAGCAGTTGCCGATTTCGGTTGGATGCGCTTGTCGGGATTTCCGGCGTGGCTGCTTTGGGGGATCGCCCACGTCTACTTCCTGATCGATTTCCGCAGCCGTTTCGTTGTGTCGCTCAACTGGATATGGGCCTACATCACGTTCAGGCGTGGCGCGCGCCTGATCACGGGTGGCGATGGCAACTAGGCCATCCAGTCGAAGCCGATCGCGTCACGAACGAATGCACCGACAGCAGGCGAGTGCGGCCGACCGCGAACGGTGACCAGATTGATTGTTCGAGAAATCTGCGGTTCGATCAGCTCTCGCGTTACGAGACCGTCGATGCTGACCGCAAATTCCGGGATCGAAGTCACGCCAAGCCCTGCCTTGACCATCGACTGGATCCAGTCGTCTCGCTCGCTACGATAGGGCCGCTCGATTTTGACGTCATTTGACCGGTAGAGTTCGCGGATATGGTCGCCATACTCGCAGTTCGCCCGGAATAGGTATCGCTCTCCGTCCATGTCGCTCAGGCGAATCTTGCGCTTGCCTTCGAAACGGTGGCCTGGCGCGCACGCGATCAGGAAGCGTTCGTCGAACAGGCGCATGACATGGAAGCGTTCGTCGGTGACGCCTCCGGGCAGGCCATAAATCGCAACGTCGAGTTCACCTGCTGCGAGCATCTCCTCGAGCAACTGCCCCTTGGCGTCGCGAAGGTTGATCTCAATCCGCGGATACCGCTCACGGAATCCTTTCATTAGCCCCAGCAGCTTTGCCGGGCCTAGCGTACACATGATCCCGACGCTAAGAGGCCCGCCGCCGAGCTTGCCAAACTCCCGAGCGCGGACCTTCGCGGCTTCCGATTGACCGAGCACTTCGGTCAGGTGCGGCTGCATCATCCGCCCGAGTTCCGTCAAATGGGTGTTTGTGCGCTCGCGATGAAAGAGCTGCCCGCCGAGTTCGTCTTCCAGATTCTTGATGGCACGAGTCAGTGCCGGCTGCGACACGTTGCAGCGTTCGGCCGCGCGAGTGAAATTCAGCAGCTCGGCGACGGCAAGAAAGTACCGGACCTGATGCATTTCCATAGCCAACTCCAATACACCTGAACGCCATAGTCGTCGCGCATCGTTTCGATAGGCAGTCGGCATTTCCGCGGAAGAATGGGCGCAGCCACTATCCCGCCGTTCCAATAGAATGAGGTAACGGTGAAACAATTCGCATCCAGCAGCGCGCAACGCAATACCATTTCCAGGCTCGTCTCGTTAGGCCTAGCCGGTTGGATCACGTATGTTTTCGTCTGGTATCTTCAATACAAGTTCGGTGGCGCGGAAGGCAGCGTCTGGCTTTTTACGGTCCTGACGGACTGGCTTGGCCTTCCCGGTCACGAGAAGGCAATGCGCATCGGGACCGGCGTCGCCGAGTTGGCGGCGGCCTTGTTGGTTCTCGCTGGCCCGACCCGCGTCGTGGGTGCGGGGATGTCGCTGGCTATCATGTCCGGCGCCATCTTCTTCCATCTGGCGACGCCCCTCGGCATCGATCCTTACGACGATGGTGGCGTCCTGTTTTCAGAAGCCTGCCTGACGTGGCTCGCGGCGGCGGCGATTCTGTGGATTGAGCGCGAGCAAACGCTGGCATTGGCTTCCCGGCTTCCGGTTGTTGGCCCCGTCGCTAGGCAGCTCCGGGGCGCGTGAAGCCGCTTCGACAATCGTCAATTTCATGAAACGGAGAATAGGAATGAACCAGATGGCCGCCAAGAAGAGCGAAATCAGCACGCCGAAACAGCGCCCGCTTCAGGACCGTCACGCGATCGTCACCGGGTCGACGAGTGGAATCGGCCTTGGCATTGCCCGGGCACTTGCGGCCGGAGGCGCCAAGGTTGTGCTGAACGGCTTCGGCGACCTGAAGCAGATCGAACGCCTTCGCAGCGAGCTGGCCGCCGAGTTCGATGTCGAAGTCGACTACTCCAATGCCGACATGAGCAAAGGCGGTGCGATCCGCGCGATGATCGACGAGGCTGTCCTGCGTAACGGCCCGGTCGATATCCTGGTGAACAACGCCGGCATTCAGCATGTGGCACCAATCGAGAATTTTCCCGCGGAAAAGTGGGACGCGGTCATCGCCATCAATCTTTCGGCGGCGTTCCACGCAATTCAGTCCGTCTTCGCGTCGATGAAGGAACGGCGGTTCGGACGAATCATAAATGTCGCCTCCGCGCACGGCCTCGTCGCGTCTCCCTTCAAGTCGGCCTACGTGGCGGCCAAACACGGAATTGTCGGCCTGACGAAAACCGTGGCCATGGAAGGGGCGGAATTCGGCATCACGAGCAACGCGATTTGCCCCGGCTATGTATGGACGCCTCTGGTCGAGAAGCAAATCGAGGATCAGGCCAAGGCACATGGGATTCCGCGCGAAGACGTCGTGCGCAACATCCTGCTTGCCCAGCAGCCGAACAAGCGGTTCGCAACGGTGGAGGAGCTCGGAGAACTCGCGGTGTTCCTGTGCACCTCAGGCGGTACGTCGATCACCGGAACGGCGCTCCCGGTCGACGGTGGCTGGACAGCCCACTGATAGGCAGACGTCTCCGTACAAAAAGCAATCCCTGGAGAATCGGTATCGGAAATGGCGAAGAATGTCGGCCGCAAGGCGATACATACCAAGGCCCTGAATCTCGCCTTGCAGGGCGGTGGCGCGCACGGCGCTTTCACCTGGGGTGTGCTCGACCGGATATTCGAGGACGGCCGCGTCTGGATCGATGCGATCTCCGGCTCCAGCGCAGGTGCAATGAACGCAGTCGTCGCAGCCCAGGGAATGTACGACGGCGGCGGGCCAGGCGCGCGTGCGGCGCTCGAGGCGTTCTGGCGCGCGGTGTCTAACACCGGAAGGGGAAGTCCCCTGCAACGTACATGGCTCGATCGTGCCATGGGGACCTGGTCCCTCGACAATTCACCGGGCTATCTCTTCTTCGATATCCTCAACCGGCTGGCATCGCCCTACGAGACCAATCCATTCGGCCTCAATCCACTGCGCGATCTCGTCGGATCGATGGTCGACTTCCGGAAGGTCCAGGATTGCTCTGATATGCCGATCTACATCTCGGCGACGAACGTCGAAACCGGACGTGCACGTGTCTTCGCGCGCGAGGAGATTACGCTCGATGTTGTCATGGCTTCGGCCTGCCTACCGTTCATGTTTCAGGCCGTCTTGATCGACGGCACGCCCTATTGGGACGGCGGCTACATGGGAAATCCCGTGCTGTTTCCGTTGATCGACAGCAGCACCTGCGGCGACATCGCTATTGTGCAAATCAATCCGGTAGTTCGGACCGGAACTCCGACTTCGGCGCGACAGATATTGGACCGGGTCAATGAAATCACCTTCAACGCGTCGCTCCTCAAGGACCTTTGGGCGATCGGCTTCATCGACCGGCTGGTCGCCGATGGCGCGCTCAGTCGCGATCGGTACCGCCAAACGCGCCTCCATCTGATCGAGGCCGAAAGCGAGATGTCGCCGCTTGGTGCGTCCTCGAAACTGAACACGGAGTGGGATTTTCTGGTGAAGCTGCGCGATATCGGGCGGCGGGCGGCTGGGCGATGGATCGAGCGCAATTTCAACGACATCGGCGAACGCACGACGATGAATCTCGACACGCTGATCGATGGTGTGGCGCCCGCCAGCTACCGGTGAGACCGATGCACGACATGCCGATTCTCGACATTGCAGGACTTGTACTGATCGGCGCATCGGCGCTTGCGACAATACTTGCCCTTTCGTTCCTGCGATCGGGCAGCGCCGTGCGCGGAATGTGGGCCGGAGCCAGCCTGTCGGTCCTCCTGTTTACCGCCGGACCGGTGCTGGGCCGGATGTTTCCCGATCTAGGCGCCCGTTCTGCTGCTTTCGCGCTTTCGACCGACAGAATATTCCCGGTTCTGGCGATCTTCGCGGCGGCTTTCGCCGTCGACCATGCAGTAAGGCAATTTATCTGGCTCGGGCTCCTGCGCGACGGTGACCGCTCGAAGGTTCCGAGCATCGTCATCGGGATGGCGTCGGCGGCCGGATACGCGGCGACCGGACTGTTCATTGCGTCGGCAATGTTCGGGTTCGATATCACCGCCGTCGCCGCGACGTCGGGTGTATTGGCGATCGTATTGGGTGTCTCCGCCCAGCAAACTCTGGGGCAGGTGTTTGCCGGTCTTGCTCTGAACGTGTCGCGGCCATTTCGGCTGGGCGACAGCCTTCAGATCGACGGAGTCTGGGGCGTGGTCGTGAATGCCGACTGGCGCGCCGTGACTCTGCGGACGTACGAAGGCACGCTCGTTACGATCCCGAACATTCTTGTGGCGTCATCGCGGCTCGTCAATCTTGACGCACCGAATCACGATCTACGCCACCACATTCCCTTTGTGGTCGAATCGAATGCTCCACCAGGTCGTGTTCGCTCGATAGCGCTCGAAGCCCTCGACGGTCTCCCGAATGTGCTCAAATCTCCGTCTCCGATGATTCTTTTCAAGAACTTCGATGACCGCGGGGTCGCCTACGAAGCGATCTTCTGGCATCGGGATCCGAATCTTTACATTCTGCGTCGCGACGAGGTTGGCCAGGCACTCTGGTATGCGTTCGATCGCGCGGGGCTCCGGTTCGCTATCCACCGCCGTCTGCTCGCCGACCCGGTCGATTCGGTCCGCTCCGAAGGAAGTGCCGGAACAAACGACTCGTTGCTGCGCAAATATCTTGCCGCATCGCCCCTGTTTGCGCAGGTCCCGGAGTGCGAAATGGCCGATCTAGCCGCGCGCGCCCACCGGCGGCGCTACGCGGCGGGAGAGCCGATCATGCGCGTGGGCGATCCCGTAAGTTCGATGTTCCTGGTCATTGAAGGTGCTGTCAGCGTGCGCTCGGTCGCGCCGGATGGCAATGAAGCCGAGCTGTATACGCTTGGTGCCGGAGAGATCGTCGGACACATGTCTGCGCTGACTGGCGCAGCGCGCTTTGCCACCGTAAGAGCAATCGGACATTTGGATGTGGCGGAATTCGACCGAGACAGTCTGGCCCCCCTCATTCGCAACCACCCCGAGACGGTTGAGGCGGCGGCGCGCGAGATTGTAAGCATCGAAGGCCGAGTTCGTGCGCTTCGCGAGTCCGCGCGGTCGACGGGCTTGGACGAACTCGACAATCAATCGAACCTATTTGATCGCGCCGCTCAGCGCATTCGCACCTTTTTCGCTGACCACAGGGAGCCAGCCGCTTGAATCCGCACTCTGCGCAGATTTCTCTCGGGTTGGTGGAGATCTACGTTGCGTTCGGCGTGGCCGTCGCGGTCGTCTTCGCAATTGGCCTGAGCCGGTTCGACCCGTCTGCCAAGGGATCATATGCGTTTCGTCTGCTCCTGCTTCCCGGGTTGATCGCGCTTTGGCCATATGTCATTTGGCAGGTCGTCCATTTTGAATCCGATGGAGGTTTGCAGCCATGAAGCGGGCCCATCGTCGGGTTCATCGTACGGCGTGGCCCGCCGTTGTGCTGACACTTGCCGCGGCATTGGTGATGGCGTACGCGACGCGCGCGAACCTGCCAGGGCACGATTTTCAGCCCGTACGCCTCGCGCTGCCGTCAGGGGCCGGCCCGTGAGCGCGCGCTATGTACCCGTCAGCTGGAACCGGAGCAAGGTCATGTACGACCTCGTCCTGGCGGGGGCCGTGTCGCTGTATCTGGGGACCTATATTTGCGTCAGTGCAAGTCAATCCGGCGATGCCCTCGGGGCAGACCAAAACACGGTGACGATGAAAGCGCTCGGAAGTTGTGCCTTCCTCATGTTGACATGCGCGATATCCATCGGACCGCTTTGCCGGATCGACCGCCGCCTTTTGCCGTTGCTCTACAATCGCCGGCATCTTGGAGTGGCGACATTTCTGACTGCGCTCGCGCATGCGATGTCGGTCCTTAACTGGTACTTCGCCAATAGCCCCACGTCACCCCTCGTCGCATTGCTGTCCTCCGAACCTGTACCGGGATCGGCCCCTGGCTTGCCGTTCCTGCCTTTTGGAATTGGCGCATTGATGATCCTGTTCGTTCTTGCGTCGACCAGTCACGATTTCTGGCTGCGATTTCTTGGGCCGCCAGCCTGGAAAGCACTTCATATGGCGATCTATCCTGCCTATGCATCAGTCGTCGTGCATGTCGCGTTTGGATATCTGCAATCGGCGGAAGATCCGGTTTTCGCGGTGATGGTCGCAGCATCCGCATTCGGAGTTTCCGCTCTGCATTTGGCTGCAGGACGGTCGTCATTCTCGGCGGAAGTGGCTGCATTGCCGGCGGAACCGTCGCCTGAATGGCTACTCGCCGGAAAGATTGACGACATTCCCGAAGGTCGTGCGATCGTCGTTCAGCCTCCGACCGGCGAAGGCATAGCGATTTTTCGGAATGGCGGACGGCTGTCGGCGGTGTCGAACGTTTGTGCTCACCAGAACGGGCCTCTCGGCGAAGGGGCCATTGTCGATGGCTGCATCACATGCCCTTGGCACGGCTTCCAGTATCGACCAGAGGACGGCTGCGCTCCGCCGCCATTCAAGGAACGGCTCCAGACGTACAATCTTCGGATGGTAGGCGGTCAGGTCTATGTCGATCCGCGCGCAAACCCACCCGGCACATATGTAAAGCCGGTTAGTGGAGCTGGCGAATGACCCCTGGAGCGGAATTCTTTATCGGATGGCGAGCGCGCTATGAACGGAACGTTTTGCAACGCCTCGTGATCATTGCGGGGGGCGCGCTACTCGCCGCAGCGGTATTCGGTGTGATCCTCGCGGAGAATGCAGACGATCCGACCGGGCGTCTGCTGGTGCGCGGGGAGGCACTTGGTCCGGAGTTCGGTGGCGAAATCGAGTTGATGGGCATGATGCTTGGCGGTCCGTCGCCGCTTCTGTTGATTTCACCGGACCGATTTGGCAAGAGCAGTCACGCAATCCTGTTGTCGGGCGATGGAAAGGCGGGACCTGGAAACGAAGTTTCCGCTCTCAGCGGGATGCTTGTGACGGCACGGGGGGTCGTCATTCGGCGAGGCACGATCGATATGATGATCCTTTCGGCTGTGCCTGTACCTGCGCCGCTGCAGGCCGGGCCGCCAGTGCCGGTTCCGGAAAGCTTGGGCCGATGGCGCGTTGCGGGTGAGATATGTGATGGGAAGTGTGCCGCTGGTGCGATGCGGCCCGGGAGCGGAATTGCGCATCGAGCTTGCGCGACGCTCTGCATAGATGGAGAAATTCCGGCGATATTCGTGGCCACCGCACCTGTAGCAGGCCATAGTTACTTTCTGTTGGCCGATGCAGCAGGCTCCGCCGCGATGCCTAGGTTTCGAGATTGGATCGGACGGAGGATAGTTCTAGAGGGTGATATACTTCGAATTGGTGATGTAGCGATGATTCATGCAGATCTCCCCCGCGGTGCGTTAGGAACAGAGGCTTCAAAAATCGCTACTTTTTAATGGCCGTACTGGCCCGATGTTACCGGAAGCGGAAAGATGTCAGAACGTCTCAGGTGGTTCGGGCTCGTCGTCTATGCCGCCGCGAGCAATCCGAACGGCATTCCGGTCACCCACGACTTTGGCGTCTACATGACGTCTGCGACGATCCTGTGGGGCGCCGAGATCGACAAGATGGTTTCCATCCTGCTGGTCACCGGGCTCATCGCCACCGTCACTGCAGTGCCTGGCGGATGCTGATGTGAGCAGTGGCCGAGGAAGTCGCGGAACGCGACCTCAAGCGCTTCTTCGCGCCAGAAATCGCTAACGCGTCACGATGGCGGAACACGGATTGCGCCCGGGAGAAGGGAATATCCGTATGGCGGCGACCCTATTTGTGGAACTGCGTGGTTTCATCGGCCCGCGCGCGCGAGGGCTTCCAGCAACAGGTGTCGGTGCTGAACTTGCAAGCCGCGACGATCTTTTCAGCTACGTAGGCGATGAATCGCGCCTTGAAGATACGGTTATCGGCGGGGGCTGCGAATCTAGCGGCAAAGATCGAGAAGCATGCCAAGGCTGAACGCGCCCGCGCACTTGTAACGGATGAGTTGATGAATCTGGCGCTTACGCAAGTCTATTCGCGCCCCGGTCCGCCTGCCGAACGGCGGAACTCAAGCGTAGCCGGCGTCGAGAGAAAGATGGAGATCGCCGTTCTTGCGTAACCTCCGGCGGTGCGCGAGCGAATTTGACAGAGGGTTCTTCCCACGGAGATTTTCGATGACGCTCTTCGCAAATATGCCGATTTCCCGGAAGATTCTGCTAGCCGTGCTGGTGCCGGGGGTGCTTGCCACGGCAATGGCGGCATGGGCCGCGAACGGGCTTGTCGAGGCCGTGTCGGCGGCGCGTCTGATCAATCGGGCTGCCCTGAATGTCGAGAGCACCGGATATATCGGGGCGAGTACGATCAGCCTTGCCCGCAATGTCGAGGCGCTGGGACTCGATCTGCCGGATGGTCGGCGCGGTGAGCTGGCGGGTGCGGCGGCAAAGGATCTCGACGTAATCCTGGAGAATCTATCCGAGCTTGAGCCGCATTTAGTGGATCAGGGCGCGCGTCAGGCCATGGCGACGGCCCGACGTGCGATCGATGCCTATCGCCCGATCGCGGAAAATGTCGTCCGGCTGTCGAACAAAGGAAATCGCGTTGACGCCGGACACACGGCCATCGACGGCGCGTCGCTGGTACTGGAAGCGATCCTTGCCTTGACGGATCTCTACGATCGCAATGCCCGTCAGGCGGATCGGACGACCGCCGATGTTGTCGCGGTACTCGACCGATTGGTGATCTGGCTTCCGCTTGTGACGATCGCGGCGGGCTTTGTCGGCGTCGGTCTCGGCCTCGGCATCGGCAGGTGGGGAATCGTACGTCCGCTGGATCGCGTCGTCTCGAGCATGCGTCGGATCCAGAAAGGCGATTTCGACGAGGAAGTTCCGCTCGTCGACCGGCGCGACGAAATAGGCGTCGTGGCAACCGCCCTGTCGGCGTTTCGCATCGAGCTGATGGAAGCGGACCGGGCCCGCTCCGCCCAGCAAACCGAGCGGATTGCTGCGGAGAATGCGCGCCGTCAGGCATTGGCCTCGATGGCGAATGCCGTAGCGGCCGCCACTGCGGATGCCACCCGGCAAGCGGCGACACGCACCTCCGAGATGGTCGATCTTGCGGACGAGATGGGTCGCGACGCGACGACAACGGCGAACAATTCGACGGCGGTCGCGGATGCGGCCGAGAACGCGCTGCGGAATACCGAAACCGTCGCTGCGGCGACACACGAGTTGTCAGCTTCGATCGACGAGATCAACCAGCAGGTCGCGCGTACGGCGGACGTCACGCGCAGTGCCGTGCGGAATGGCGAGGCGACGCGCCGGACGGTCGAGAAGCTTGCGCAGTCCGTCGCGGAAATCCGCACATTCACCAAGCTGATCGCCGATATCGCCGGCCAGACGAATCTTCTGGCGCTCAACGCGACGATCGAAGCCGCCCGCGCGGGGGAGGCGGGGAAGGGCTTCGCGGTGGTTGCCGGCGAGGTCAAGAGCCTTGCCAGCCAGACCGCTCGCGCGACCGACGACATTGCCCGCCAGATCGGCGCGGTCGAAGCGGCGACATCCGAGGCCATGGTCGCAATACGCACGATCGAGACGATGATCGGCAACATCGATCAGATAACCGGCGGGATCGTCGATTCCCTAAACTCCCAGGGGGCCGCTACCCGCGAGATTTCGCAGAATGTGGAGGAGGTCGCGACTGCCGCGCGGGACGTGACACGGCGAATCGCGGAGGTCGCACAAAGTGCGACGCGAGTCGGCGCGGCGACTGGCAGGCTGGGCACGACCGCGCGCGAAGTCGCAGAGCGGACGGCCTTGCTAGAGGTTTCCGTGACGGATGCCCTGCGGGTTGCCGGCTAACCGTACGGGACCTGCCGTGAATGGCGCGTGCCATCGTCTCTGGTCAATGCGTGTGAAATCCAGTGAATCGCGGGTGCGGCGATCACGACAGCGGGCAGCATTACAAGCCACGAGACCGCCCACGCGCGCAGCCAGGCCGGGACGAACTCGGCGGTACCGAGGAGTGGCAGGCTGCCGAAGCCGCTGGCAATCAGGCTTGTCAGGCCGGACTGCAAGACACCGAAGATGAAGTGTGCGTGCCGACGATGTGGTTTATGCATGCTGCCCCACCCTGGAGTTTGCCTCCCTGGCAGATGCAAGCAGGATACCTATGCGCAATTCATCGGGGAACGTTCTGTGCCGGCCGACGCAGAGCGGCTTCGGCTGCACCGGATTAGTCCGAACGATCTGCATTTCCGATCTGGCGCGTATCTCGCATCCGGCGCGCATCCGCGGGACCTAGTCTAGTCCGGCGACAGGACATTCATGCCGCAGCGGTTGCGTTTCCCACAGAGACGAGATATTTCGCGGCATGCAACTGGCGCGTCATCGGAACCTCTGCGAACCACAAAGAAAATATATCGCGCTGTGCTGCACTGCCGCCAATCTCGCCGGCGCGGTCGAGCAAAGCTCGAATCTCTGCTCGATTTACGCTGCGCAAACCCGGGCGTGCGATCGCCGTGGCCAATTCCAGCCCCACCCTCGCCGCAACACGGCCCTGATCGGTCTGTTCCTCGGTAAGCCGCCGCATCGAACTGAGCAGGCAATCAACGGCGCCCTGATCGCCGACGCGAACAAGAGCGAGCAGATAGTGAAGCATCGCGAATACGAGAGTTGAATCGGACGCTCGTCGCCTCGAGATTTCCGCCAATTCATCCCAGCGATTGCCGACATTCACGCCAAGTCGCTCAAGGCGGGCGAGCATCGAAACGGCATTCGAAATATCCCGATAGTCGTCGGTCGGAACGGCGCGAATGGATTGATCATAGGCATGCACTACCTCGTCGACCATTCCCATATCCAGCTGAAAAAGGCCTTTGTGCCATGTCATGTGATAAGCAAAATTGTTGCATTTGGTCCACTGGACCTGTGTGGAGTTGAGCCATGACAAGCCGCGTTCAGGCTGCTTTGTCATCTCGAAGACATGCGCGACCGCATGCATTGCCCAGGCGTCCGCCGGTTCAAGTTCGATCGCCCGGCGGCCAAATGATTCGGCAGCAGCGAACTCGCCCAGTTCCTCGAGGGCAAATGCGTGACAACCCATGACAAATCCATATCCGAAGTCGCTTGTTGCCAGCCGGCGAAGCGTGGGGAGTGTGATCTGGGTGATCGCGCGCATGTCGCCGAGCATGAATCGTATTGCCGTACAGATCTTCAGACCGAGAACATCCTCGGGATTTTCGTCTACCCAGTCGTTCAGGATGTCGGCCGATCGCGACATCATTCCGTCACACCAGGCCTGTGCCGCGCGCAGATAGGCGTGCGCGCGCCGATCCCCTCTCGGGTCAGGCAGGAGCGCCTGCGCCGCGCCAATGCACGCCAGCGCCCCAATTCGACATTCGCGGCGGCCGCCGATAAGGCTGCAGAGCGCTTTGACCGCGAGATAAAGGGGCTCTTCCGGATTGCGTTCGATCAATCTGTCGATGAGTGCCGCGGTATTGGGGCGATGGGAAAGGATTTCGATTTCCAGCGATCTAAACTGGTTATGCGACCATTCGTCAGAGCCTGGCCAAATCGACAACTTGCGCGCGATCATCGGACTTGCCTATCTCAATAGACGAATGGAGATATCCATGATTCGTCGCCCGGCACGGTCGAGTTACGGCGAGGTGGAAATTTATTGCTCCGACGCTTTGCGGTGCCGCCGTACGGCTTGGTGCACACGTCAATGCGGGATCGCCGCCTCCAGTCCAGGTGCCCTGCAGTAAATGGACAATACCTTGCGGTAAGCGGCGTATCCTCGACGACCCCGTCTGCGAACTGGCAAGTGACATGCGCCTTCAGTCGACGTTGCTTGCTTCCGTCGCCGTCCTAGCTATTCCGATTGGGACGGCCGCGCAGACGCATGCGACCCTGGATTCGAGAGAGTCGGCCTTCGATTTCGAAACAAGCATTTCCCGGCTCGAGGCGGCCATTTCAGAGAAGGGTATGTATCTTGTCGCGACGGCCAGCGCATCGCGCGCGGCAAAAGGACAGGGAATCGAGATACCAGGAAATGCTATTCTTCTCGTCTTTCGGAACGACTATGCAAGACGGATGCTTGCTGCGAGCGTCGATGCCGGAATGGAAGCGCCGCTTCGCATCTACGTCACTCAAGTTCCAGGAAAGGGCGTTATGATTGCGTGGCAGGTGCCATCGGCCGTATTAGCGCCTTACGCAAATGCCGACCTCACTGCGATGGCGCAGGAGTTCGATCCGATTTTTGCATCGATCGTTGCCACTGTAATATCGACGAAGTAGGCAATGGCGATCTCGCTCCTCCTCGTTCTTCTCGGTGCCGGGCTCGGATACTGCCTGGTCAGTGGAGGTGTCAGCTTCGCCGGCGCCTATAGGTCGTGGCTGGTCCGCGGCGAAACGCTGGGTCTCCGTGTCCAACTCGCGTTTTTGGCTACCGGTATCGCCTTGCACGCCCTCTACTTTTGGCTTGCCGGTTCTGGTGGAGGATTCGTGGCGCCGACCGGTGTTGCAGTCGCAACCGGCGCATTTGTGTTCGGGATCGGGATGCAGTTCGCTCGTGGGTGCGGATCCGGCACTCTGGCGGCACTCGGTGCCGGCAGCATGCGTATGCGACTTGTTCTTCCAGCTTTTATCGCGGGTTCTTTCTGGGGGTCGTTGGATGCCGATTTCTGGAATCGATTGCCGGCGTTTCCCGCAGTGTCTTTGGGTGAAATCTGGGGCTGGCCGATGGTTGCGAGTTTGCAGATCGCCGTCATCGGACTGATATGGATCCTTCTGCCTGGCGATACGCGGCTGACCAGACGGCAGATAGGGACAGCGTTCATTCTCGCTGTGCTCGCAGTGCTGTGTTTGCCGCTGGCAGGCCATCCGTGGGGCATTACCTGGGGGTTCGCCTTGATCGGCGCAAAAGCTGCTACTGCACTCGGCTGGATGCCGGAGCCTGGCACGACATGGTCGCAAGGCTGGATGGCGCAGGCACTCCTGGACCCAGTATGGGCCGATTCAACGGTGCTGATGGATGTTGGTCTTGTTTTGGGCGCGGTCGGGGCCGCTCATTTGCAATCGACAAAGAGCACGTTCGCGCGACCAGATCGAGCCGGATGGGTACTGGCCGCGGCTGGTGGACTGGCAATGGGCTATGGCGCCCGCATTTCAGGCGGGTGCAATATCGGTGCATTCGTCGGCGGGATCGTGTCCGGGAGTCCGCATGGATGGCTATGGATCGCGGCTGGTTTGGCGGGCAGTCGTCTTGGAATTGCTCTTGCAGAACGCTGGTTGGCGCCAATGGCCAGGACAAACGGCCCACCCATAGGTGCGTCCGGCACATAGTCACTGCTTTCGCCTGACGTGCCGAAAGCCAAGTTTCGTCCAACCAACCAACTGAGGGGGAACTGCCCGTGCTGAAATTCTATTTCAATGGCTCACCTAATCCTTCGAAGGTTGCACTGTTTCTCGAAGAGGTGGCGATTCCATATGAACCAAGGCCGGTTGATACGCGCAAGGGCGAACAATTCGACCCCGCGTTTCTTGCCGTGAACCCGAATGGCAAAGTCCCCGTGATCGATGACGACGGCGTAATCGTCTTCGATAGCAATGCAATCCTTCTGTACCTGGCAGAAAAGACGGGAAAGTTCCTTCCACCGGCAACTCCAACCAATCGAGGCCAGCTCCTATCATGGCTGATGTTCGTCGCCACGGGCGTCGGCCCATTTTCGGGCCAGGCGGTCCATTTCAAGCATTTCGCACCGGAAAAGGTGCCTTATGCCCATAATCGCTACCAGTACGAGGCGATGCGGCACTTTTCGGTACTCGATGCGCATCTCGCGAACCGGCGCTACATGGTTGGCGATACGTATACGATCGTCGACATGGATATTTGGGGATGGGCCCGGATGGTGCCCTTTATCCTTGGCGACGAGGCATGGGCAAAGCTTCCGAACCTCAAGCGATTGTTCGACGAGATATCTGCGAGACCGACAGCTGCGCGTGCGCTGGTATTGAAGGATAGATTCACTTTCAAGGCGGAAATGGACGAAGAGGCCCGCCGCCACATGTTCCGCCATCTGGCGAATGCCGGCTCCTAGTCGATTTGCAGCCTGGGAGGCTGCTATTCGTCGATTCCGACGGCAGAGCATCTCTACAATCAAATTCTGCTAAACTCGACCGATGGCATGATCGGAGAATTGTTGTGCGCCGGTTGACTCTGGGTGCTCTGGCAGTGGTTCTTTCGAGCAGATCTTCCGCGAATGCGTCGGACGAAAGTTCGGGCGTTTTCGCGGACGGAACGCTGCAGTCGTTGAAGGCCGGGTTTGGCCTGCTGCGTCGGAGCATTGTCGATATCGCAGGCGCATTTCCGGATCTACCCGTCGCGATCGCTCGGTCAGTTCAGGCGCTGGTCGATCCGCAGGCGGGTCGGAGCCTTGCTTCTTTGGCGGCCACCATATTCTTCATATTCCTTGCCTCTCTTGCATCTGCTCGTATCACGCGGGCCTTGCTTGCAGGGCTGCGCGCGGATCTTGTCGGATCGGACGACAGTAGCCCTGGCCCAATTTCGGCTGTCGCAGTTATTGGTCTCGATCTCGCGGAACGCATCGTGGTCGCTGTCGTCGCCGGTATCGGTGCCGACATTATGCTGACGTCATCGGATGCGCTTTCGCGCTTTGGATTCGCAGTCGTCTTTGCTGGCGCGGTCTGGTGGACTGTGATGCTTTTGATCGAGGTGCTCCTGCGACCGCGAATGCCGCGGCTGCGCCTTGTTTCGGTCGATGATCGCGCCGCGACTTTCGTGTGGTGGCTGGCCGGGGCCGTCACGGCAATCCTTCTGGCGGTCAACAAGCTCCTTCCGCTGCTGATTGGCTCTGGCTTGTCCGTACCGCACGCTCAGGCAACGGCTTTGGCTGTAGGGACATTGGTCGTTGTATGTATCGGATCGACCCTTGGACGCTCCGGCGTCAGCGGGTTTGCAACGATACATGCGGCACGCCTCGCTCTGGCTGTGTTCTGGGTAGCCATGGTGATTGGCGTTCTGCGAATCGATCTCGCGATCGTGGACTCACTTGTGATGACGATTCTGGTCGTCGCTGTTGCCATCGCAATCGACAGGCTGATTGGGCTTGGCAATGGCGCCGAAAGCAACGGACGTCTTCGGCAAGTGATCCGGCGATGCAGCCGGGTTGCGGCAACCGCGATTGTTCTTGCATTGCTTCTTGAGACTTGGCTGGTCGGTCAGTTTGAAATCTTCAGCGCTGCGCAATGGCACGAAGCAACTCAGGCATCTTTCACGAGCATTGCCGCCCTGTTCATCGGGTATATCGCATGGGAAGCGATGCGGCACTGGATTGACCGAAAGATAGCAGGTTCGACCCCCGTCGTTGGACCTGGCGGCGATGGCGGTGAAATTTCCGCAGCTTCGAGGTTCACGACCCTGCTTCCGTTGTTCCGCACGTTCGGGGCCATCACGATCTTCGTTCTGACGATGCTCGTAGCTCTGTCGGAATGGGGCGTCAACATCGTGCCGCTGCTTGCCGGCGCCAGCATCTTCGGATTGGCGATCAGCTTCGGATCCCAGTCGCTGGTGCGCGATATCGTCTCAGGAATCTTCTTCATCGCGGACGATGCGTTTCGCGTCGGCGAATATGTCGACACCGGCAAGCTCAAAGGCACGGTCGAGGCGATCACCGTCCGGTCGGTGAAGCTGCGTCACCAGAATGGACAAGTGCACACGATTCCGTTCGGCCAGCTTCAGTACGTCACGAATTTCAGCCGCGATTGGTCAACGGTGAAGTTCAATCTGCGCCTGGCGCGTGACAGCGATATCGAGAAGATACGCAAGACGATCAAGCGCATTGGCGGCGAAATGCTGGAGGATGCCGAACTCGGCCCGGAGATGATCGAACCGCTGAAGCTGCAGGGGGTTGCGGATATCGTCGACAATGCATTGATTGTTCGCCTGAAGTTCACGGCGCGGCCCGTCAAGCCCAGCTGGGTCCAGCGCGAGGCTCTGAAGCGCATACATAATCGGTTCAGGGATGTCGGAATCGAGTTTGCGAGCAACGCGGTTACGGTCCAGACCGCCGAATTGGCTGCCGGTGGGGCTGCAGCTGCCGCACGCCCCCAAGCATCGCCGACGGTGTAAACTTGGTCACATCTCGCCGACTGTACAGTTCCCTTGGCTTCCATTCGTTTCCCTTAAATGCCGAAAATCGTGGAAACTGCCATTGTTCATAGGGCTGCCGATTCCCTGGTCGATGCATCAAGTCGGGTCTGTTATCTGAACGCGAAGACAGGAGACGGAGACGGAATTAAAATCCGTTACGTCATTCTTGCGGTCGTTGACGGCTGTTGACTGTCAACCGGCCAACGCCTTGATCTGACGTGAATTCCGTGTTGACGGTTGACGTCATCGAAACCGGTCAAGCAAGTCTTGCGGTGCCAGCCCCGGTCGCGGTCGTCATGCCCGGCGAATGCGGGGCATCGACGACTTCCTTACCTATTCACACGTTCAAACAGCGCACGCCCGGCTCGCGCCGGGCGATTTAAGGACTCTAGACCAGCGAAGGAATAAATGCAACTAAAGCTACATATGTAGCAGAGGCGTCGAGAGGATCGGAGCCAGCTTCCCGATGATCCCTATAGCTTCTACCGAAAGCCGAAAACTGCCATTGATCTCATTGGGGGATCGGAAATCTGTGAAGCGTGCGGTCGATGCGTGCAGCCGCCGATCAGGTTGCCGAGATGGAGAGTTCGGGCATTAGCCTTTAAAAGGGCAAATGCCCATTTTTACTCTCGAGCGGAAATTCGGCCGATGTATCTCGAACGCTTCAAACTGACCGGGCGCAATGCCGTCATCACCGGTGGCGGCCGCGGCATCGGACTCGCCTGCGCCGATGCACTTGGCGAAGCGGGGGCGACGCTTGCGATCGTCGATCGCGACGCGAAGACGGTGGAGGAGGGGGCGGCGTTCCTGCGCGGCAAAGGCCACAAGGTCTCGACGCATCTGCTCGACGTCACCGATTCCGGCGGCGTGGCCGCGTTCGCCGATGCGACGGTCGCCCGGCTCGGGCAGGTCGACATTCTGGTCTGCAATGCCGGCATCGCGCGCAGCGGCACGCCGGCTGAACAGGTCGAGGACGAACACTGGCGCAACGTCATCGACGTCAATCTCAATGCGGTCTTCTGGTGCTGCCGGTCTTTCGGCAAGCACATGCTGGCCGCCGGTCGTGGCGCGATCGTCAATGTCGGCTCGATGTCGGGCTTCATCGTCAACAAGCCGCAGCCGCAGAGCTATTACAATGCCTCGAAGGCGGCGGTGCACCATCTGACGAAGTCGCTGGCGGCCGAATGGGGGGCTCGCGGCGTGCGCGTCAACGCAGTGGCGCCCACCTATATCAACACGCCGCTCAACAAGTTCGTCGAAGGCGATCCCGCGATGGGCGCCGCGTGGCTCGGCGGAACGCCGATGGGTCGCATGGGCGAATCCGAGGAGATCGCCTCGGTCGTCCTGTTTCTCGCTTCCGACGCCGCAAGCCTGATGACCGGCAGCATCGTCGTCGCCGATGGCGGCTATACCTGCTGGTGATCAGCGCAGCAGCTTGACCAGCCGTTCGACGAGATCGGGCGGCCCGACGATGAGCGGCTGACGGATCGGGAAGCCGTAGTCAGGCCGCAGCAATGCACCGACATCGAAGGGCGAGCCGTCAGCATGGTCCAAGAAAGCCAGCTCAGGTCACTTCGAAAATTTCGAATTTGACATATTGGCGGGGCCATCTTGTGGTTCCGGTGCGACACCGTTCTCGGTGCCCACGAATCCTCGGGGGTGGCAACCTCTTTCCCCGCCGTTCTTCGTTCTGGTCAAATTTTTCCGTCAGATAGCTTCTTTGCGACCGATACAAACCGGCTGAGGGTCTTGGACCGGTTGTCGGCCCGCCAGGCAACGACCAATTCGGCGCTCGGCGCTTCGCCCGCTGCAAACGGTCTGTAGACGACACCGCTGAGACGCAGGTTGGTCATGGACGCGGGGAGCAAGGCGATGCCGAGCCCTGCACCGACAAGCCCGATCATTGCGTGGAGCTGTTCAACTTCGTGGGCGATCGACAGCGTGACTTTGGCGGCTTCGAGCCGGCTGCGGAACCTGCTTTCGATATAGCGCCGCTTGATCGCCGGTCTTGTTATCAGTCGATTTCCGTCAAGGTCCGACAGGCGGATATGCTTCAGCCGGGCAAGTGGATGGCGCCGTGGAAGCGCCACCATGTAAGCTTCGCGATGGACGACAATGTACTCCAGCTTGCGACCCAGATTGAGGGGGCGAAGGATGCCGACGTCGATCTTTCCTTCACCAATCGCATCGGCCTGATCTCTGGTGACCATCTCCTTCATTTCAACCATCACGTCGGGCATTGCACTGCTGTAAGCGGAAATCAGGCTTGGAAGGATGGGGGCGCCTTCGACGAAGGCGACCGACAGGCGGCCGATCTGCCCCGCCTGAGCGCGGCGCGCCATCTTGATCGCGTGATCGAGGTGCCGAAGTGTCTGGTTCGTTTCCGTCAGGAACACCCGGCCGGCATCTGTAAGGGCAACGTGCTTCGGGTTTCGTGAGAAAAGCTGTACGCCGACCTCTGCTTCCAGCCGTGCGATCTGCTGGCTAAGTGCCGGCTGGGTGATGTTGAGCCGATTGGCAGCCTTGGAGAAATGCAGATCGTCGGCAAGTGCGACAAATGAGGTGAGTTGGCGGATGTCCATGCGGGTGCGGCTCTGATTAAATGATAAGTAATAATGATTTTATCATATCCATAAATTAGACCACGATTCTTCAACAAAATTCTGGAGGAACAATGGGGCAGCCTTTGACAGGCACGGCCGCGGCCGTTCGTGACGGCACGAGGCGGCCGAACGTCCTTTTCGTGTCGGTCGACCAATGGCCGGGATCGCTTATGGGCGTGGCCGGCCATCCAACGGTCGAAACGCCGACCCTCGATGCACTTGCGGCCGTCGGCACCCGGTTTACACGCGCCTATGCGGAAACCCCGATCTGCATCCCGGCCCGCCGGTCGATGATGACGGGTACCAGCCCGCGCCGGCACGGCGACCGCGAATTCCAGACCGCACTGCCGATGCCGGCCGATCTCCCGACGCTTGCCGGATGCTTCGGGGACGCGGGATACCAGACGTTTGCTGTCGGCAAGCTGCATGTCTATCCGCAGCGGGACCGGATCGGCTTCGACGACGCCTTGATCGCGGAAGAAGGCCGCAGCCATCTGGGTGCCGTCGACGACTACGAGATATTTCTCGCCGACCGTGGGCACGCCGGACAGCAGTTCATGCACGGCATGAGCAACAACGAATATGGCTGGCGTCCCTGGCATCTGGCGGAGGACTTGCACGTCACGAACTGGACGACCGCAACGGCCGCACGCACGATCAAGCGGCGTGATCCGACGCGCCCGGGTCTTTGGCACGTTTCCTTCACCCACCCCCATCCACCGATCGTTCCGCTGGCCAATTATATCGAGCGGTATCGCGACCGGAAGATCGACCTGCCGCCGACCGCGGATTGGGCGGCCGATCCGGATCGGCTACCGCACGCGCTGCGCTCCGTCCGGAATTTCTGGCCACAGCTCAGGCCGGCGGAGCATGCCGACATGCTCCGGGCGTTTTATGCGCAGTGCACGCACATCGACCATCAGCTGCGCATCCTGATCGGCACACTGCGCGAAGAAGAGATCCTCGACGATACGATCATCCTCGTCACCGGCGACCACGGCGACATGTTGGGCGCGCACGGGCTTTTCGCCAAGCGCCTCATGTACGAAGGATCTGTCGGAATCCCGATGATCCTGGTCGGAACGACGGGGATGCCGGGCCTCGCCGGGCGCGTCGATGGCCGTCTCGTCGGTCTGCAGGACGTGATGCCGACCCTGCTCGGTATGTGCGGCATACCAGTGCCGGACAGCTGTGAAGGCCGCTCGATGATCGATGGCACGAAGCGCCAGTCGCTCTATTGCGAGTCGCTTGTCGGCAAGAAGGCGACAAGAATGATCCACGACGGTCGTAACAAGCTGATCTGGTATCCAGCCGGCAATGTTTTCCAGCTTTTCGATATCGAAGATGACCCGCGGGAGATGCGAGACATTTCCGCGGAGCCCGCGCATCTTCCGACGCTCGATCGTCTCAAGGCGATTCTCCTTGCCGAACTCTATGGTTCGGACCTCGAGTTCATTCGAGACGGAAAGTTGATCGGCATGCCGGATTCCCCGCCGGATGCAAAACCAAATCGGGGATTGTCTGGCCAACGGGGAATCCACTATCCACCGCTTGCCGCGACAGATCCATCAAAGGTCGTGGGGGCGGGATGACGACCAAGTCAAAGCCTGTCTTTCCAAGCCTGTCGGGACGACGAGTTGTCGTCACCGGCGGGGCTTCCGGAATCGGCCGCTGTCTTGTCGAGGCGTTCCTCGAGCAAGGATGTTCGGTCGAAGCGATCGACATGGATGCCGATGCGGCCGCCGCGATCCGCAACGACCATCCTGGCGTGCCATTGACGGTTCATCTTGCAGACCTTGCAGATGCTGTCGCCCGGGAGTCAGTGATGCGGTCAATCGCCCAGTCGGGCCGCATCGATATCATGGTCACAAATGCGGCCAACGACACACGCCACGCTTGGTCGGAAGTTACACCGGAATCCTGGCGAACCACGCTGGCAATCAATCTCGATCACCAGTTTTTTTGTGCGCAAGCCGCGGCCCGGGTTATGACAACGCAGGGCTCCGGCGTGATCGTCATGCTGGGCTCTGTCACGTCCCGGCGCGGCTGGCCCGCGATGGCGGGCTATTTGGCGGCCAAGGGCGGCGTCGAGGCGATGGTTCGCGGACTCGCGCGTGAACTTGGATCGTCTGGCATTCGTGTCGTCGGCGTCGTGCCCGGCGCGATCGATACGGAGCGCCAACGACGGCTCTGGCAGACACCGGATCGCGTCGAGCAGATTCTGGCAACCCAGGCAATCCGCCAGCGGCTTGACGGCTGGGATGTCGCCCAGATGGTCCTATTTCTTGCTTCCGACAACGCACGCGGCTGCACGGCCCACAGTTACGTGGTCGATGCCGGCTTGACCTAAGAAACAGAAACCTGGAGGAACACCGATGAACACCAAGCTTACGAGACGCCAGACGCTTTTGGCCGCAGGTGCCGCACTCGCGATGCCGTCGCTTGCCCGTGCACAGGCCGGTGACAGCCTCACCTATCTGGGTTGGAGTCATACCGAAGCGGGTAGCAAGCCGTTTCTTGACGGTGTCTTTGCTGATTTCAAGGCCGCGAACGCTTCGATCCGCCTTGAAACCGTCGGTGTGCCGTTCGGTCAGATGGAAACAACCGTCTTCCTGCGCAAGCGCTCCAACCAGCGAACCGACGTAATCCAGATGCAGGAGCGCTGGCTGGCGACGTTTGTTGCCGCCGGTGGCATGATCGATGTCGACAAGATATTTGGCGCCGACTACATCGACAAGACCTTCCATCCGAATGCCGTCGCCCAGTCACGCGTGCGTGGCGGACGCTATGGCGTACCGTGGGTTTCCGGCTCGACCGGGCTCGTGGCCAATACGAAGCTGTTGGCAGAAGTCGGCGTGCGAAAGCCCGAGACGATGGACGAACTTCTCGACACGATGCGCAAGATCAAGAAAGCCAAACCCAATTCGAGCCCCCTTGGGATCACAACAAAGAACACATCCCTGACGCAGCTAGAAACACAGCTCTTTTTCTGGCAGTTCGGCGCAAAATTCTTCGATGCGGGCGGCAAAGTGACGATCGACAGCGAGCCGGCGCGCCAAGCGCTGTCTTTGCTGGCGACGATGACCAAGGAAGGGTTGATCGTTCCCGGAAACGACCGGTTCGATTTCCGCCGGCTATTCGCGCAGGAGCTTGTCGCCTTCTATCCCGATCCGCCGCTCGCCCGGGCCTTTGCAAGGGCGCAGTCGGGGCAGGGCGAAGCCTATGACCGAAACATTTCGCCAATGGCAACGCCCGTGCTCAAGCGTGGCGATGATCCCGTCTCGATCCAGTGGTCCCATCTGCTCGCTTTCCCGGATTTCGGCGGTGCCAAACCGACGGCGGACGGTCCAGTCGGTCGCTTCGTCACGCACCTGGCAAAGCCGGAAACACAGCTCGCCTATTTCCGTACGGCTGGTGTGTTTCCGACATCGAAGGTGGCTCTGGAGACTCTCGCCTCGGACAGCTATGTGACCGAGTGGGTGGCGTTGTCGAAGTTCGCACGCGTCGACGAGATCGCCCAGTTCTCGAACGGACCGCAGTTGCGCGATGTCATCGGAGAGGAGATCGTCTCGGCAATGCTTGGCCAGAAGACGCCGGCCGAAGCCATCTCGTCGATGTCGAAGAGACTGACCGAAATCGGCCCCAAGACCTGATGTCAACTGCAAGCGCGACGGTCGGGACTCGGGCGAAGGGGCTTGGGCGAGCGCAGGCATGGTTCGGCTTCTGCCTGACCACACCGGCGCTTGCCGGCTTCTGCGTCCTGATTCTTGGCCCTTTTCTGGCGTCCGTCTATTTCGCACTCCACGAGTACCGCATCGACTCGATTGAGCCGGTATTCGTGGGATTGCGGAACCTTGAGTCACTGTGGCGAGAGACGACGTTCTGGCAGTCTTGGCGAACGACAATCGTCTATGTGGTCGCGACGACAGGTCTCACGGCATTTCTCGGAACTCTCTATGCCATCTTCCTGAACGAGCCGTTCCGCGGCCGGGCTGTCGTGCGCGCGGCGTCGCTGCTGCCCTGGGTCCTGCCGAGCACGGTAACGGCCTTTCTCTGGGCGTGGCTTTTTCATGGTCAGTACGGCGTCGTCAACGCGTTCCTGATGACGCTCGGCGCCATGCAACAGCCGTTCTTTTGGCTGTCTACGGCAAATGGTGCGCTTGCAGCCGTTATCCTTGCCAAGGCGTGGCTGAGTACGCCGATCGTGATGCTGTTCGTCCTTGCGTCGCTCCAGTCACTGCCGGTCGAGCAAGTCGAGGCAGCGCGCCTTGATGGTGCCGGGGATGGTGCCGTCCTTCGATACGTCGTCCTTCCGCATATATCCCGGACGCTCGGGATCGTTCTCGTTCTTCAAGCGATGGGCAATCTGCAGGTCTTCGATGTGATCTATGCCATGACGGCCGGTGGCCCCGTGCGGGCCACGACCGTCCTGTCGATTGAAGTCTATCGGCGCGCATTCGAGCAGTGGAATCTCGGCATGGCGGCTGCAATCGGGCTCGTCTGGTTTGCGACGATCGCAGGCATCGCGATCGTCTATCTCCGCATGCTGTTGAAGGATCAGGATTGATGACCCCGATTGTCCTCACTTCACGCGCATCGGGCTCGGTTCTGTTCCGTGGAATCCTCTTTACGGCACTGCTGGTCTTCCTGTTTTTCCCGGTCTACTGGATGGTGGCGACATCGTTTCGGCCCCAGAACGAGGTATTTGTCCAGTTTCCGACGCTGTTTCCGTATCGGCCGACACTCGAGAATTTTCATCGCGCGTGGAGTCAGTCCGATTTGCCGCTTTACCTGCGCAACAGCCTTATCACTGCAGGCGGTTCGGCTCTATTGACGACTGCACTCGCTGCGCTCGCAGCGTACGGCTTCGCAAAGTACCGGTTCTTCGCACGGAAGCCGATCATGTATCTGATGATCTCCGCGCAAATGTTCCCGTTCGCGGTAATTCTCATCAGTATCTACTCTCTGCTGCAGGCCTTCGATCTTCTGAACACACTGGCAGGCCTAACAGTCGCCTATATCGTTTTCGCGCTACCTGCAGCGATCTACATCCTGTTCTCGTTCTTTATGCGCCTGCCGGACGAACTGATCGAAGCGGCCCGGATCGATGGGGCTGGCGAAATCCGCATCCTGACGCGCGTCGTTCTGCCCCTGTCGTGGCCCGCGCTGATCGCAGTCGGTATCTACTCATTCATGTGGGCTTGGAACGACCTTCTGTACTCACTTACGCTGATCACGCGGGATGACTCGCGTACGATTGGTCCCGGGCTGCTTCTCGCCTTCTTTGGCGAGATGCAGCAGGACTGGGCCGGTGCAATGGCTGCATCGATACTTGCCGCACTGCCTGCTGTCGTCGTGTTCGGCGTTCTGCAGCGCTATTTCGTCCAGGGCCTTACTGCCGGTGCAGTGAAGTCCTGATGCCTCTCCGAACCGCATAGCCGATTGGTCGAGCCGATGTCCCGCAACCTCGGAATTGTCGTTTTCCCTGAATTCTTTCAGACCGAGGGCGTCAGTCAGGTCCTCGACAACCTTCAACGCCGGACAAACCTGACCGCGATCGCCACCTCGCCATATGTGATGCGGCCGGCGACGGAGGCGGATGGCGGGCGCGAGCCGCCTATCGATGGTGGGGCGGGCTCCGTCCGCCTTCTCGACCGGCCATTGTGGGGCCGGCGCGAACTATTTGTAAAAACGTCAGTCGCGTTCGAGCCGGATCTGACCTGCTATGCCGGGCTGAGATATCAGCCGCCGTCGCCGGACGAACATACGCGCTCGTCCGGCAATACCGTCCGGCAGGCGCTGGACCAGGCGAGGGCGCGCGGCTTGCGTACATACCTGCAGGTTCAGGCGGCGATCCCGCCAGGATACCGGGTCCAGTTCGGCGGTCCGGAGGCGGACGACGAGCCCCTGCTGTTCGACGGTTCTGTGGTTCGCGATCGACTTGACAAGAATGGATCACTGGCAAGTCCGCACGTCCGTGACTACACGGCAGCCTTGTTGAAGGATCTGCTGCGCGCCTATCCAGACATCGACGGCTTTCACATCGACTGGCCCGAGTATCCGCCTTATACGCTCGATAGCGCCTTTCTCGACTTTGGCCCGCATGCGCGTCTCGCCGCGTCCCGGTTGGGGTTCGATTTCGATCTCATGCGGAAGGATGCGACCCGTCTGCATGACTGGCTGACCCGCCGCATGACATTTGGCGAACTCGTACGTTTCGGGCAGCCGGAGGCGGCCGATAGAGCAGTCCGGGACGTGCTCGACAGCCATCCTGGCATCGCCATGGCCTGCGCCTTCAAGGCAAGGGTTTCTTCGGAGTGTGTCGCCCAGCTCCGGGTGGCGGCACGGGGCAAGGAAATCGTATTGAGGAGCTTTCCGCCGCCGTGGTCGCAGATCTCCGGTTTCTCGTACCGGGAGATGGCACCTCTTGCCGATGCCATCTGCGTCAAGCTCTTCACGATGCACTGGCCGATGATTGTCAATTCTTGGGGCAATCGTTTAATGCGGGATAACCAAAATTTGGGAAGTCACCTTGCGGTTTGTCGCGTTCTTGCGCGGATTTTCGGCTTGTCGGGTTCGCCCGAGAAATTCGGAAACGGCATTTTTGAGTACCCAGGTCCAGACACCGCGCATCCTATCGATGCTGATGCAGTGCTGGGTAAGCTTGCGACTGCTGCACGGTCAGGGGTGCCGGCGTCAGTCTTCGCAATGGCGCATGGATACGGGCCGGAAAATGATTTTGGTGATCGACTTCGGGCGGCATGGACCGCGACCGACCATAAGGTCTGGATCAACAGATACGGATACTTGTCGGACAAGAAGCTCGATATTGCTGGGAAGATTTGTTTCTGAATTCTCCAATTAGCCGTGACCGGCCCCCACGGAGTGGCCAGCCAGGGATGTTGGCCGGTACTTTGAGCCGCTCACGCCGCCAGATTCACTCGACACGCTTCTTGTTCACCACCCAGCCGGCCCTGCGGAGTATCGCCGTGATCCGGCGGTATCCGTAGCGGCCATATTGGTGGGCAAGCTCGATGCTGTCCAAGAGCCCGACATGCCCGTCTCTCGGACACGCCCAGTTCACCGACGACATGATTCACACATGCGCGGCGGCGTGCGGGGTTTAGAAGTTTCCCTCTGCGGCCTCGGCCAGAATCAGCTTGTCGAGCATCAGGTCCGAGACCGGTCGCCCCCTGGACCATTGCACGGTGCGCATCCAGTTTCGTCGGCGGCAAGGTTCACGTTGCCGGAACTGATCTGCCCATTCATATCGCATGTTCTGATACAAACCGGGTCTATCGTTGCCATCCCAAATAACGGTCCATAGGATAAAACTCGACCGTTGACGTCACGTGACTCCCCATCAGGACGGCCCGACGGTTGAAAAAATGTACGCACGCGCAAAGCGAAGCGTAAAAATCTCGGGAGGAATGCATGAAATCCACCATGCTGTGGCTTGCTGCCGGTGTTATGGCCGGGGCATTGCACTTGGGGGCGGCGCCGTCGGCGCAGGCTCAAGGACTTCCACGGGATATTCCCCGCAAAGAGCTTCTGATCCTCGAAAATCCGGAAGGCACCGTAAAGAACGCCGGATGGTTCAATATCTGGGCGATCAACGCAAACAGCCAGTCAAACGGCCTGCAACAGGCAGCACTCGATACGCTCTGGTACATCGATCCTGACAAGGGCATCAACGGCGTCTGGGACAACTCGCTTGCCGCCGACAAGCCGGCCTACAACGCCAATTTCACCGAAATGCGCGTCAAGCTTCGGCGCGGGATTTTCTGGAGCGACGGCGTCGAGTTCTCGTCTGCGGACGTGAAATTCACTGTCGAAATGATGATCAAGACCCCGGGGATGCGCTGGAGTGCGGCGCTCGCGAACTCGGTCGCGTCGGTCGAGGCTCCCGATGCGGAGACCCTGATCTTCAAGCTCAAGCAGCCCAATTCGCGCTTCCACGCCCTGTTCACCGTGCGCTGGAACGCGATCTGGATTGCGCCGAAGCACATCTTCGAGAACGTCGCGGACCCGAACAAGTTTGCATTCGAGAAGCCGGTTTCGCTTTCGGCCTATGTGCTCCACAGCTACGACCCGGACGGGAAGTGGTATATCTGGCAGCGCCGGGAGGACTGGCAGCGGACGTCGCTCGGCCGCTACGGCCAGCCGGCGCCGCGCTATCTTGCCTATGTCGATCCCGGCCCGCCGGACAAGCGCGTCATCGCGCAGATGAACAAGGAACTCGATGTCGTTCACGACATCACGCCGGAGGGCATGTTCACGCTCGCGCGGCAGAATCCGACTTCGAAGGCCTGGTTCAGGGGATTCCCTTTCGGACATCCCGATCCGACGCTGCCGGCCGCGATCTTCAACACCCAACTCGACATGTTCAAGAGCCGGGATGTCCGCTGGGCTCTGACGCTGCTCGTCGATATAAAGGCCGTCGCGATGGCGTCTTATCGCGGCGCCGCGACGATCTCGCCGATCGCGGTGCCGCCGACGGGACGTCACCCGGAGGTTTATCACGAGGCGATGCAGGATTGGCTCGCAGACTTCGAGATCGACACCGGGAAGCGCAAGATCAAACCTTATGACCGGACGATGGCCAAGCAGATCGCGGACAGCCTGCGACCGTCAATGGGGAGCCAGATTCCGTCCGATCCGGCCGAGATCGCCCGCGCCTTCGGTACGGGCTGGTGGAAGCCGGACCAGAGAGCGGCGACCGAACTCCTCGAACGGGCCGGTTTCCGCAAGCAGGGCAACCAGTGGATGAAGCCGGACGGTACGCCGTTCACGATCCGGGTCGTCGTGGAAGGCGATGCCCGTCCGATCATGACGCGCGCAGGCTCGATGATCGCCCAATCCTGGCGCCAGTTCGGCATCGACGCCAAGATCGACGTCGCGCAAGGCACGCTGCTGACGCGCCGCGCCGCGGGCGATTTCGACGTCATCCTGAGTTGGAGCGTCGAGACCTGGGGCGGCCATCAGGACCTGTCCTTCTTCCTGGACAGCTGGCACTCGGCATTCGTCGCCGAGCCGGGCAAGCCGCAGCCGTCACGCAATTGGCAACGCTGGTCGCACCCGGAGCTCGACAAGCTCATCGAGACGATCCGGACGATCGACTTCGACGATCCGAAGGGTGTCGAACTGGGCAAGGAGTTCGTCAAGCTCGCGACACGCGAAATGCCGATCATACCGCTGATGTCGTACAACGTGTTCACCGTGGCCGACGAGACCTACTGGACGGGTTTCCCGACCGCGGAGAACCCGTATGCGAACCCCGTCACGAACTGGGGTAACTCCCGCTACATGTTTGTGAAGATCAAGCCCAAAGACTGAACGGTCTCGGGTAACGCGGGCGGGCCCGCGCTTCGGCGCAGGCCCGTCCCCGATACGAGCGGACGGGTACACCGATACATGCGTGTCTATGCAAGATACTTCGCTAGCCGGTTTCTCCAATTCCTGCTTGTCGTCTTCATCGGCGTCAATCTCGCCTATCTCATCACGCATGCGACACCGATCGATCCGATCGAGCATACTGTCTCTGTCGCAACGGCGTTCGGCCACACCGCACCGGAAGCCGTCGAGTCGATGCGCGAGTCATTGCGCGAACTTTACGGACTGACGGGAAGTCCCTTCGAGCAGTACTTCAATTTCTGGCGCCGTGTCGTCATCGCCGATTTCGGGCCGTCGCTGTCGGCATTTCCGACGCCGGTTTCGACGTTGATTGGCCGGGCGACGCCCTGGACAGTCGGGCTGCTCGGTGTCGCGACTGTGCTGACCTGGTGCATCGGCAACCTGCTCGGCGGACTTGCCGGATACTATCGACGCAATCGTCTGCTTAAGGCATTTGGCATCGTCGCCATGGGGCTTCACCCGATGCCCTACTATATTGCGGCGATCCTCCTTCTGATCGTCTTTGGATTCGCTTGGCCGATCCTTCCGATCACGGGCGGTTCGCAGATGAACCTAGCGCAAGGCTGGACGTTCGATTTCGTGCTGTCGGTGGCACGTCACTCCCTGCTGCCGCTGCTGTCGCTGGTTCTGGTCGGGCTTGGTGGTTGGTTTGTCGGGATGCGTAGCCTCGTCTCGAACATCGTAACCGAGGACTACGTCATCTATGCCGAGCTTGCAGGCGTCAACCGCCAGCGGATCCTGACGTCGTACATCATGCGCAACGCCATTGCACCGCAGGTCACGGGTCTTGCGATTTCGCTCGGTCATGCCTTCTCGGGAGCATTGATTACCGAGAGAGTGTTCGGCTATCCGGGAATCGGCTCGCTGTTGGTGGATGGGGTGAACGCGGGTGATTACAGTCTTGTGCTCGGTGTCACGACTGTTTCGATCCTCGGCGTGTCGATTGCTGTCTTCGTGATCGATCTCCTTTATCCGCTGATCGATCCTCGCGTAACGGTGAACTGAACCATGCTCGTCGTCATCCGCGATCTCATGCGCCATAACGGCGATTTTCTTGCCGGTATCCTGCTCACGGGAACTGTCATTGCGATGGCCCTGCTGTCCTTCGTTTCGCCGTACCATCCCCTCGACCAGTTCGTGGCGCCCCTCGACGTGCCACCGTCGGCCGGCCACTGGTTTGGCACCACGTCGCGCGGCCAGGATCTGTTCTGGCTTCTTGCCTATTCGATCCGGAACACGTTGGCCTTTGGCATTCTCGTGGCGATCATCAGCCGCGTTCTGTCGCTGTCGATTGGCTTGCTCGCCGGCTACCGCGGCGGCTGGACAGACCGGCTTCTGATGTCGATTAACGATACCTTCATCGTCATCCCACTCTTCCCGATCCTCGTCCTCTTCTATTTCGTCATGCGCGACAACATGTCGTGGGTTCTGCTTGCGATTCTGACCGCGTTTCTCGGCTGGTCGTACGACGCGCGACTGATCCGATCTGTCGCGCTCAGCCTCAGGAATCGGGAGTTTACGCAGACGGCCGTATTCGCCGGCATGAATACGCGCGAGATACTTGCCCGGGAACATCTCCCTTTTGTGCTTCCGATCGTGTTCTCGACGACACTCAACAACATGAATTGGTCGATAGGCCTCGAAGTCACCTTGGCGGTTCTGGGATTCACCGACATCAACCGACCGAGCATCGGCGGAATGATCTACTGGGCGAACCAGCACAGTGCGGTGGTTTCCGGGATCTGGTGGTGGATCGCATTCCCCGTCGGCCTGATCGTGATGCTGTTCATCGGACTCTACCTTCTGGCGGTCTCGATGAACGAGTACATAGATCCACGATCCCGGCTTGACCGCATCGGAGGGCAGGGCAAATGAGCACTGTCCCGAATGCCATCCCGGAGGACACCGGCAGAGTTTCTGGCCCGGTTGCATCGATCCGTGACCTACGCGCCTGGTATCGGTTGTCCATGTTCGGTGTGACGCGTGAGGTCAAGGCGGTCGATGGTGTGAGCTTCGATATCCGGAGTGACGAGATCTACGGGCTTGCGGGAGAGTCGAGCTCGGGCAAGTCGACGCTGGTCAAGACGATTGCAGGTGCAATTCGACCACCGCTGGAGATCGTCGAAGGCGAGATCTCCTTTAGCTTCATGGCGGGCACGGCCGGGCTCCACCGGGCATCGCGCGAGGTCGCCTCGCAGGTACGCTGGCGACATCTCTCGTACGTGATGCAGGGCTCGATGAGTGTCCTTAATCCTGTACGCCGCGTCCGCGAATCCTTCGTCGATTTCGCTTTCCGCCATATGGGCCTTGATCGAACCGGGTTCGACGCGGCGGTCGTCACCCATCTTGCGTGTGTCAATCTTGGTGCGTCGGTGCTGGACGCATATCCACACGAGTTGTCGGGTGGCATGCGCCAACGCGTCACGATCGCGCTCGCAACCATCTGTCGGCCGAAATTCGTCATCGCCGACGAGCCGACGACGGCGCTGGACGTCGTTGTGCAGAAAGATGTCCTCGGCATGTTCCGGAACATCCAACGCGAAATGGCATCGTCGGTGCTGTTCGTAACCCATGACATGGGTGTCCACGCGCACCTGACTGATCGTCTGGGCATCATGTATGCCGGTCGGCTCGTCGAGGAAGCACGGACCGCCGACCTGTTCACACGCCCCCGGCATCCCTACACGCGCCATCTGATCGAATCGTTGCCGCGAATCGGCGACGACAAGCCGCGGCGCGGGCTCGAAGGATCGCCGCCGAGCCTTGCCGCCCCCCCGGAAGGTTGCCGCTTTCATCCGCGCTGCGGGTTCGCGACGGAGCGCTGCCGCCGCGAAGTTCCGGCGATGGTGGCCGTCGCTCCGGACCATCGCGTCGCCTGCTTCGAGCATGATCGGGCCGAGGCCGCATGATGACGGAGGCACTTCTCGAGCTGGATGCGGTTTCGAAGACGTTCAGTCGTGGCGGCATCCTTTCCCGCGAGCGTATCTCGGCCGTTGTCGATGTAAGTTTTCGGCTTGATAGCGAGCGAGCGGAGATTTTTTCAATCATCGGTGAATCGGGATCCGGCAAATCGACGATTGCCCGGATGATTCTCGCACTGCAGTCGCCCAGTTCCGGCCATGTCCGATTTCGGGGCAGAGACCTTTCCAAGATCCGGACGCGAGACGAGCGCCAAGCTTTCATGGCAGCTGTACAGCCTGTATTCCAGAATCCGTTCGAAGCTTTCAATCCGCTGAAGCAGTTGGACCGGTATCTGTTCATGACCTGCCGGCGTTTCACGGGTGTGCGTGATGAAGCGACAGTCCATGCCGCAGCGGACGCCGCGCTACGGCAGGTCGGACTGTCGCTCGCCGAAGTGCGTGGCCGCTATCCGCACGAGCTTTCGGGCGGCCAGTTGCAGCGCGTGGCGATCGCGCGGGCGCTAGCTTCGAAGCCGTCTCTTCTGATAGCTGACGAGCCGGTTTCGATGGTGGACGCGTCGCTCCGGGCGTCGATTGTCGCGCTCTTCCGAAAGCTTCGGGACCAACTCGGACTCTCGATCGTCTATATCACGCACGATCTGGCAACCGCCTATTCCATTTCCGACCGCATCGTCATCATGCAGAAGGGGCGGATAGTGGAGCACGGCGACGCGCGAACCGTATTGGCAGATCCGAAGCATCCGTACTCGCGCAAACTCAAGGAATCGGTACTCGAGCCGCTCGCCCCCGGCGAAACCCCGATGTTCGCGCGCTAAAATTTCGTGCATTCCCACTAGCGAGGCAGGAATTCGCCATGAGAAACGCAAACGTTCTTCTCGACCGGAACTTCTCCATAGGCCGTACGGATCGTCGACTCTTTGGCGCGTTCATCGAGCACCTGGGGCGCTGCGTGTATGGGGGGATTTTCGAGCCGGGCCACAAGACGGCCGACAAGATGGGCTTTCGCGGCGATGTCCTTGGGCTTGTTCGTGAACTTGGCCCCACAATCATGCGTTATCCAGGCGGCAACTTCGTTTCAGGCTACAACTGGGAGGACGGGGTCGGTCCTGTAAAGGAACGGCCGAGCCGGCTCGATCTTGCATGGTTCTCGACCGAGCCGAACAGCTTCGGAACGAACGAGTTCATGGATTGGTGCGTGGCTGCCGGCATTGAACCGATGCTGGCGGTCAATCTCGGGACGCGTGGGGGCGACGCAGCCCGGAATCTGGTCGAGTACTGCAACCACCCCGGCGGCACGCATTATTCGGATTTGCGGAAGAAGCACGGCTGGGAGAAGCCGCACGACATCAAGTTCTGGTGCCTTGGCAACGAGATGGATGGGCCATGGCAGATGGAAACAAAGACCGGGCGCCAGTACGGAGCGATCGCGCGCGAAGCCGCCAAGATGATGCGTTGGATCGATCCGTCCCTCGAACTGGCGGCTTGCGGTTCGTCGGCACGCTCGATGCCGACGTATGGCCAGTGGGAAGAAGAGGTACTTGAAGAGACTTTCGAGCAGGTCGACTTCATTTCCCTCCATACCTATCTCAACAACTACAATGGGGATACGGCAGCGTTCCTCGCCAGTCCGGACTTGATGGACAGTTTCATCGACGAGGTTGTGGCGATCGCGGACTCGGTCGCCGCCAAGCGGCGCTCGCCGAAGCGCATTATGCTCGCTTTTGACGAATGGAACGTCTGGTATCGGACGCGTCGGCCGCGCGCCAATCGTATCAAGCCAGGTTGGCCGATCGCCCCGCCGATTCTCGAGGAAATCTATAATATGTCCGATGCGCTCGCCTTCGGCGGTGCATGCATTTCGCTCCTCAATCATGCGGATCGCGTGAAGACGGCGTGTCTTGCCCAGCTTGTCAACGTGATCGCGCCCATCATGACCGAAACTGGTGGCCCGGCCTGGCGCCAGACGATCTTCCATCCCTTTGCTCAGATGAGCCGGTACGGGCGCGGTGACGTTCTCCGGACGAAAATCGAAAGTGATACTTACGATGCATCGTACTACGACCCCCGCGGCGACCAAGATCTCTATTTCCCAATTAAGAGCACCCCTTACCTCAAGCTTTCGGCAGTTGCAGGCGAGGACGGGAAATCCCTGTCATTGTTCGCGCTGAACCGCGATCTCGCCGGTGAAATGCGGGTGAGAGTCGATGCCAGAGGTTTTGGCGGCCTCAAGGTGGTGTTGGCTGAGGAGTTGCGGCATGATCGGCTGGATGCGGTGAACTCCAAGAATGATCCGGAGTGCGTATCGCCTATGCCTCTCGACGGCGTTTCGGTCGCGGATGGCATCGTGGACATGACCCTGAAACCGGCATCGTGGAATGTCATTCGGCTCCAATCGACGAAATAAATCGAGTACTGCGGCATCGAGGCCGGTTGTGCGTCGAGCGGCTGCCGGGAGCGTCGTGGGTTCGACGGAGCGCGCGCTTGCGCATAGCTTTCTTGCTGTGGATCCCGCACGGCAGTTTGCGGTCATCCGCGGACTTGCCTCGCCCGTGCGAATCCGGATTCTCCAGCTCCTGCGCCGCAGCGGCCATCTGAACGTGAACCAGATATCAGGAGCACTTGGGTTGCCACAGTCGACCGTTGCGACAAACGTGCAGATTCTTACGGACGCGGAACTTATCGAGACATCACTGGGAAAGGCGAGCAAGGGGCAGCAGAAGATATGTTGGGCGATATTTGACGAGATCGTTATTCAGCTCGCGCCCGACCCGCCCAATCGCGAAACGAATCTGGTCGAGGTCGAGATGCCTCTCGGCCTGTATACCAACTGCGAGGTTTCGGCACCTTGTGGCATGTGTTCGACAGAGCGGGTCATGGGAGTGCTCGATGTTCCGAGCCTCTTTCTTGATCCGGTGCGCGTCCAGGCCGGGCTTATCTGGTTTGGTCGGGGCTTCGTCGAGTATAAGTTTCCGAACAATGCGAAACTCGTTAACCGTGGGATCGAAGCGCTGGAGTTCGAGCTGGAGCTTTCGTCGGAGGTTCCCGGAACGAACAAGAACTGGCCGTCCGACATTTCCGTCTGGGTCAACGATGTGCCGGTCGGTATCTGGACGGCTCCTGGTGACTATGGCGATCGCCGCGGCCGGTTTACGCCGCGATGGTGGAAGCTTGAGGGGTCTCAATACGGGGATCTGACGACCTGGCGGATCGAGGTGGATGGCACCTCGATCAACGGCAAGCGCGTTTCGAATGTCGGCTTATCGAAGCTCGGCTTGCCCGACCATCACTCCGTTCGCCTGCGCATCGGTATCGACGAAAAAGCCAAGCGGCCGGGCGGGGTGAACATCTTCGGCAAGGGGTTCGGCAATCATGGCCGCGATATCGTCATGCGGCTTTTGCTGTCGCCGCGCCGCCTGTTGCCGACATAGATTCGTTTGGATCGAAACCAGGATGCGGCCATTGGCTGCGGGGAGGAACAATCGTGGCATCGACTTACACGCGTTACACCGGAATGTTTCCGATCGCCCCGACGCCATTCCACGACAACGGGGATATTGATCTTGACGGCCAGCGTCGCGTGCTGGACTGCATGATCGATCAGGGCGTGGACGGCATATGCATCCTTGCAAACTATTCCGAACAGTTTCTGCTTACGGACCACGAACGCGATACGCTGCTGGATATCTGCCTTTCGCACGTTGCCGGACGGGTTCCCGTCATCGTCACCACGAGCCATTTCAGCACGCGGATCGCCGCCGAGCGGAGCCGCAAGGCGGCGAAGGCCGGGGCCAAAATGCTGATGCTGATGCCACCCTACCATGGGACCACACTGCGCGCCGATGAAACCGGCATCCTCGAGCACTTTGCCGCCGTCGCCGAGGCGAGCGGCCTGCCGATCATGGTACAGGACGCACCGCTGAGTGGCGTCACGCTACCGGCATCCTTTCTTGCGCGGATGGCGAGGGAGATCCCAAGTGTCTGCTATTTCAAGATCGAGGTGCCGTTCGCTGCCGACAAACTGCGAAGCATGATCGAGCTTGGCGGCAAGAGCATCGTCGGGCCGTTCGATGGCGAAGAGTCGATTACGCTGATGGCTGACCTCGAAGCAGGTGCGAGCGGCACGATGGCGAGCGCACTACTGCCGGACTTGATACGTCCGGTTGTCGTTGATTTCCTCGCTGGCCGCCGGAGGGAAGCCTATGCCACCTATTCGCGGATTCTACCCCTGATCAACTACGAGAACCGGCAGTGCGGGCTGCGCGCGACCAAGGTGGCGATGAAGGAAGGCAGGGTAATCAAGAGCGATGCTGTCCGCCATCCACTCAAACCGCTACACCCGGCGACACGTGCTGGATTGCTGGACATTGCAGGCCCTCTCAAGCCGCTGGTCCTTCGGTGGGGCCACGGCTGAGAGTTTTCACATGAACAAGGGAGCCGGATCTGGTGTGTATCGTGCGAGCCTGTCGCGGTCGATGGTGATGCCGAGCCCTGGGCGATCGGGGATCGTCAGCCATCCGTCGGCGTCGAGCACGAACGGCTCGGCAAGGATGCCGTCGACATAGGCACTGCCGCCGATGAACTCGACGAGATCGACATCCGGAAAGGCGGCCGCCATCTGCAGGTCAGCTGCGACGCCGAGCGCGGTGTTCCAGCCGTGCCCCACATACTTGACGCCGAAATCGTACGCCATCCATGCGATGCGCCGTTGCTCGGAGATGCCGCCGACCTTGGTGACGTCAGGCTGCACGATGTCGATTGCCGGACGCGTCAACCACGGGATGAAGGCCTGGCGACGGGTCAGCACCTCGCAGCCGGCGATGGGGACCGGCGAGCAGCGCCGCAACTCGGCATAGTCGTCGATGGCATCCGGCTTGACCGGCTCCTCGAACCAGCCGACCGAGTAGTCCTTCAGCATCTCCGCCGTGCGCTTGGCCCACTTGAAGCCATGCGGCCACAGGGCGTCGCTCGCACCGGCATCGACGAACAGGCGCGAGGTATCGCCTGCCGCCTCGCGCGCCGCGCGCACGATGGCCTCGTCGAGCTTGGTGTCGAGTGCCCGCCCGAAGGGTCCCCAGCCGATCTTGAAGGCGGTGAAGCCCTTGGCGCGGTAGGCGGCGATCACGTCGAACATCGCCTTGGGCTCTTCCATCAGCAGCGAGCAGTAGGGCTGCACGCGCGAGCGGTAGACGCCGCCCAGCAGCCGCCCCACGCTCATGCCCGTGGCCTGGCCCAGGATGTCCCAGAGCGCGATGTCGATGCCGCTGATCGTGTGCGTCAGCGTACCGCCGCGCCCCATCCAGAACGTGTTCTGGTGAAGCTTCTCGGATACGCGCTCGGGTTCGAGCGCGTTCTCGCCGGCATAGAGCGGCTCCAGCACCTTGAGGGCCGACTGCACGAGCCTTCCGTCGGTGAACACGCTGCCATAGCCGGTGATCCCCTGGTCGGTATGGACGGCGACGATCGCATGGATCGAATCCTGGGGGCGGATCTCGTTCGACCAGCCTCCCTTCGGGCTTTCGCCGAAAAGCGGCGCCGCCTCGATCCGCACAATACGGACAGGCAACTGGGCCAGGGTACGGGGAAGTCGCGTCAAAATGTCTCTCCTAGACTTTTCTGGCCTAGACTTATCTGACCGAGGCGGGTCCGGCACGCATTCTTGCCGGAACTAGCCTGCTTCGAACGTAGCTCGAAAAGCGTAGCCGATGCGCCAAGTCAGCACCAAGCCGGATATTCGCGCGCCGGCGACCAGATCATTCTCCAGTTGGATAAGCCGGTCGAGCGCGTTTTTCCAAATTCCGCCACTAGGTAAAGCGTCGGTCGCGTCGCGATCAGCGTGGACCGAACCATTATTGCCTGGAAGGCGTCGATAACGGTCAAGCACTCAAAAATCTGAGCTTACCAACTGGCTCCATACTGGATGCGAAGCTCGAAGAAGCTCCCTCAGATTGCCGGTGTATGGTAGAGCACCCGACCATTCACCTTGATCTCGACATCCTGCAAATACTGCCGAATGCCTTCCGCCAGTACAGATATGCCAAGACCCGGTGCGTCCGGCGCGGAGATCTCGCCAGATACACTTCGCAGCAGTGGTGTCGCTACGAACGCCAATGATAGAGGCTTGGGCATCGCTGGATACTCGCAGATCGTGTGATCTTTGAGCCCTGCGTACGGCTGCAGAGATGCCGACAGCGCAAGATGCGATGTGAAGGTATGATTGACAAACGTGATACCTTTTCCGACCGCATAATCCGCGATCTCCTTTGAAGGGCCAATACCCCCAATGCGCCCGCAATCGATCTGAATAAATCCGACGCCGCCAAAATCGATCAGGTGCTTCGCCATGTAAGTATTGTGGGCGCCTTCCCCGCCGGCAAGGCGCACCTTGGAACTGCGGCGCGCAAGCGCCCCATAGGAGTCGAGCGCGCTCGCGGCGAACGGCTCTTCGAACCACACGGCACGTGCACGCTCCAGCGCCGGGAGACGTTCGGCGGCACGCTCGACGTCATCGATGAAAATCTGCCCTGTATCAACTAGCAGAATCCCGTCTTCACCCAACCCCTCGCGTGCGGCGACAAAATGATCCGCATCGTCTTTGGCGCTACCGCGACCGATCGGCCCCCAGCCGAACTTGCCTGCCCGGAACCCGTTGGCGCGCGCCTGACGGCCACGCTGCAGGGTTTCCTGCGGCGTATCACCGAACAGCACTGATGCATAAGGCGTTTTGGGATGGCTCTCCGCATAGCCCAGCATCCTCCAGACCGGCTCGCCGCGCTGCTTCCCCAGCAGATCCCACAGCGCCATTTCGATCCCGGACATGGTATGCGGCGCCTGCAGCAGATCCATGGAGTTGTAAGCTACGTCGGCCGATATGCGCCCGATGTCCTGTGGCGAGGCGACCACCTTGCCGAGCACCGAATCCGCGACCGGCCGACATACGCCATGTGACATCGGACATATGTGGGCGGCAATCGAGGGAAGCGGTGCAGCCTCGCATTCGCCCCATCCAACCAGCCCGCCGCTGGCTACCCGCACCAGCAGCGCGTCCTGGCTACCGTCCGCCTCCTCCGTGACAACCGGCATTGCAAGGTAGAAGAAATCGATTGCTTCGATTCTCATTTTCTTATTCCGTTTTTCAAGAAGGGTAAAACGTCGCAGCTGGCTCAAATCGGACGTCATCGTCGAGCGGATAGACCGGCCTGGCGCAGATCGTGTGGCCAAGGCTTTTCAGGTTCGCCGATGTTGCTCCCGGTGCGTCGATGTTGAAGTTCGCATCGGTCCACGCATCGAACATGTGGTTCTCGGTATGTGGCGACTTGACTACGATCAGATCGAAGTCCGTCGGGTTGAGACCGTTTGCAAAATACATCGCCCTATCGAACAGACTGACAGCTCGGCTCATGACAACGACCGTGAAATTCTCGAATCTGAGAACCGCCGTCGGCCCCGCCGATAGCGGCGCCTTCATCGTTTCCAATCGCGCCTCACCGTCCGACAGCAGCGTGACCATTGCCTTGACTTTCATCGATCTGAAGCGCTTGGGGTCGATCGTGCCACCGAGTTCCACTTCGAGCATGGACCCCACACCGGCCTTGTGGGCTGCAGCCGCCGCCGGCGCATCGACGAGCGGAGCGAGAACGCGCTTGCCGTATCCGGCTTCGCGCAGCGCGCGCAACACTTCAGCGCTGTCACCTGATGCACCCGACGACGTCGCGTCGGCCGCATCGGTGAAGATGACGGGGCCATCTATGCTCTTGGCCTGTGCGATGGCACGCTCGATGGAGATCAGCTTGCCCTGCATGCGGAATCTCAATTTCCAAAAATCGCACGCTAGCCGCGAGGCTTCGTGTTTTGCCACGGCTCGATCGCCATCGGTCATGACCAGAACCTGCGAGCACAGCTCCGGCACGTCGGTGAAGGGGTTTCCGATCATGATGCCGGCCGCCAGCACCACGCCATCGCGTTCGAGCCGCAGACATTCGCGCAGCATCTCTCCGTAGCAGCCGTTTTTGGTGATCAGTTCGTCACCACGCACGAGCGCCGGAATTACGACCCTCGCGATCGCGGTGCGCATCTTTCCCGCCATCAGACGCAACAACAGCCTCGCTGCCCGCTGACCTGTATCGGCGAAATCGACATGCGGATACGTGCGGTAGATCGCGAATCCGCTTGAATTCTTCAGCATCCGATCTGTGAGAATGCCGTGTAGGTCGAGCGAAATGACGATCGGTACGGCCGGACCGACCATCGTCCGGACCTGCTCGAGCAAATAGCCCTCCGGATCGAGTTCACCATCGGCACCCATGGCGCCATGAAGCGAAAAATAGATCCCATCGATGCCCATCTGGTTAGCGCGCACGCTATCTAGAATTTCGGCCGAGAGCTTTTTCCAGCCATCGGCAGAAAGCAGGCCAGCGCTGCCAGATCGTGCCGACATCGCCGGCACGACCGTCACATTGCCGGCGGCATCGAATACCGTCATGGCGCCGGAGATCGCCTGATTGCTGCCGCGCTGCTCGAGAAGCGCATTACCCCGGCGGATGTAGAAGTTGCCGTAGCCGGAAGGCTTAGGATTGAAGGAAGATATTTCCTGCATACACTCGACGATCAGAATGCGCTTCATGTTCGGTCTCCGAAGGCGGGAAGAGTTTTGTCAGTCGATCGAAAGCAGGCGATCGCCCGGCCGTCGGAACGGACGACGAGCTCTGGTTCGCTCGCCCGGCAGCGGGATTCGACATGCGGACAGCGGCCGGCGAACCGGCAACCGCCGCCTGCAAGCGATAGCTCGGCAAGTTCTCCCGTGACGACTATACGCTTCGCGCGAGCGTCCGGATTTGGAACAGGCACCGCGCTGAGCAGGGCACGGCTGTAAGGGTGAGCCGGATCAGAAAAAAGCGCATCTGCCTCGCCAATTTCGACGACCCGCCCCAGATACATGACTGCGATCCGGCTGGAGACGTGCCGTACCACAGCAAGGTTATGCGAGATGAAGAGATAGGTAAGTCCGAGTTCACGCTGCAGGTCCTGCAGCAGATTGATGATCTGCGCCTGAACGGACACGTCGAGCGCGGAAACCGCCTCGTCACAGACGACGAAGGATGGACGCAGCGCAAGCGCCCGTGCGATGCCGATCCGCTGACGCTGACCGCCGGAAAATTCGTGCGGATAACGGTAGAGCGCCGATTGCGGCAACCCGACCAGATCGAGCATCTCGACCGCCTTGCGCAGCCGTTCGGCGCTCGTGCCGATCCGGTGAATGGCGAAAGGCTCAATGATGGTATCGGCGACCGTCATGCGCGGATTGAGTGATCCGAACGGGTCCTGGAAGATGATCTGCATGCGCTGGCGCATCGCGCGCAGCTCGTCACGCGACAAGCCGTGCAGGTCTCTGCCCTCGAAGCGGACCGTGCCGGATGTCGGCTCGATCAGGCGCAGCACGAGTCGGCCGGTCGTCGATTTCCCGCAGCCGGACTCGCCGACGAGGCCAAGCGTCTCCCCCTTGGCAATCGTCAGGCTGACGCCGTCGACCGCACGGGTCACGCGGCCACGGCTGGCGAACAGTGCATCACGCCGCACGAAATGCTTGGTCAGTGTCTCGATCTCGACCAAGGAAGTCATGCGGAGCGACCGCTCGACGGAAAGCCGAAGGGCTCGAGACAGGCGGTCGCGTGCGCGACGTCGAGTGACCTCAGCGGTGGCGGAAGCGTGTCGCAGATATCCCGGTGCAGCTGGCAGCGCGGTGCAAAGCGGCAACCCTGCGGCATTGCACCAAGGACTGGCACGGTGCCCAGGATGGATTCCAGCCGGTCTCGCGGACCCGACGTACGGGGGATCGCCGCCAGCAAGGCACGCGTATAAGGGTGCCGGGCGGAATTGAACAGTGTGCGCACGGGCGCTGTTTCGGCGATGCGTCCGGCATAGAGCACTGCAACGCGGTCGGCGATCTCTGCGATCACACCAAGATCGTGTGTGATGAAAAGGATAGCCATGTTGCTGTCGCGACGCAGGTCGCGGAGAAGCTCCAGAATCTGCGCCTGGATTGTCACGTCGAGCGCCGTGGTTGGCTCGTCGGCGATCAGCAGCCGTGCGCGCGCGGCGAGCGCCATCGCAATCATCACCCGTTGGCGCATGCCGCCTGAAAGCTCGTGCGGGAATGCCCCGAGAAGGGCAGTCGCATTCGGGATCTCGACGCGCTGGAACAGCGCGAGCGTCTCCTTCCGGGCGAAGGCATGTTCCATGCCGCGCCGCTTGATCAGAACTTCCTCAACCTGCCGACCGACGCGATGGACCGGATTCAGCGCCGTCATCGGCTCCTGGAAGATCATCGCAAGATCACGACCGCGCCGGGTGCGCCATTCGGCCGGTCCGGCCTTGATCAGGTCGGCACCATCCCATCCGATGCGCCCGCCCGCATAGTGCGCGGCACGCGGCAGCAGCCCCATGATGGCAAGCGCAAGCATGCTCTTTCCGGATCCAGACTCGCCGACAACGCCGAGCACCTCGCCTGGTTCGATCGCCAGCGACAAGTCCTCAAGCACGGGCAGGTCCCTCGTGCCGATCGAGATCATTAGCCGGTCGATTTCGAGCAAGGCCATTCCTCAGGTCCTCATTCTCGGATCAAGGACGTCACGCAGCCCGTCACCGAGCAGATTGAGGCCGAGTACGCAGACGACGATCGCGATTCCCGGGAAGACCGTGATCCACGGCGCTTCTCGCATGAAGTCCCGGCCCTGCGAGATTATGGAGCCGAGTGACGGCGCCGGCGGCGGCGGCCCGGCCCCAACGAAGGACAACGCCGCTTCGGCGAGAATCGCGATCGCGAAAACATAGGTAAGCCGTACGATCAGGGGTCCCAGGCAGTTGATCAGCACATGCCGGAACAGGATGCGCATGTTGCTAGCACCGAGGGCACGCGCGGCTTCAACATAATCGAGCTCGCGCCCGACCAAGACGGACGCGCGGACAATGCGTGCCGTGTGCGGCATCGTGGCGATCGACAGAGCGACAACGACATTGAAGACGGAAGCCCCAAGTACCGCACTGACGACCATTGCCAACACGATCGACGGAAATGCCATCAGCGCATCCATCAAGCGCATGATCGGCGCATCGAGATGCGGAAAAAATCCGGCGATGGCCCCGATGACCGTTCCTGTGATGCCGGTGCCGATCACGACGAGGCCGCCGATCAACAGCGAGATACGCGTACCGTTGATGACGCGGGAAAGGATGTCACGACCGTAGTGATCGGTACCGAACCAATTGATCATGTCCGGTGAATGCAGCCGGGCCCTGAAATTGTTGCGCAGCGGATCGAACGGTGCCAGAAAATCGGCGCCCAGAGCTACGCATAGGATCATAAGAACGAGCATACCACCGATCGCAAAGGACCGGTTGCGCAACAGGCGGCGGAGTGCCTCTCGTGCTGGAGAACCTACCTTCATGTAAGTCGTACGCGTGGATCGACGAGCGCGTAGAGCAGGTCGACGATCAGGTTGACGCTAAGATAGATCACAGCGAGGAACAGCAGGCCGCCCTGCATGACCGGAAAATCGCGAGCGGCGATGGCGCCAATGATCAGGCGGCCGACGCCGGGAATCGAAAAGACCTGCTCGATGATCACCGCTCCGCCGAGCAGAGCACCAGCGACGATGCCGATAACAGTGAGGATCGGGATAAGCGCATTTGGAAGCCCGTGGCGTACAACGATATCGAACCGAGAAAGGCCCTTGGCATCGGCGGTACGCACGAAATCCTGCCCGAGCACCTCGAGCATCGCCATTCGGGAGATGCGAGCGATGAATCCGACCTGGACCAGACCAAGCGTCATCGCCGGCAGCGCGATCGTCCGTAGCCAGCCCGTCGGGGTCTCGCCGAACGGTACAAACCCGCCGGTCGGCAACCAACCCAGCGATACGGCGAACACGAGGATAAGCACGAGCCCGAGCCAGAAATCCGGGACCGAAAGCCCAATCAGGGCCGTCGACATCACCGCCTGGTCAATCCATCGATTGTGGTTCACGGCCGCCACGAGACCCGCTGCCACACCGCAGACGATTGCGAACACAAGAGCCACGCCGGCAATGGAGAGCGTCGCAGGCAGCCGCTCGATCAGGGCGGCCGAAACCGACCGGCGCAGAAGGATCGATTCACCCAGATCCCCCTGCAGAACTCGGCCGTACCATTGCGCCATCTGGACCGGCAGCGGTTGATCAAGCCCCAGCGCCGTGCGCAGCCGCTGGAGCTGCTCGGGAGTGGCGCTGGCATCGAGAAAAGCTGATGCCGGATCCCCCGGCACCAACCAGATGAGCCCAAACGAGACCAGCGAGACCAGCAGCAACACGATCAATGCGCCGGAAAAACGTCGAATCAGGAACTGTCCCATACTTCGTCCGCTTTAGAGGCATCGATCAGGTCGCTGCCGGCGCACCGGTCCTTGCGTCACTCCAGCCACACGCCCCACATGCGCGGGATGCGGTAGGGCGTGAAGTTCTTCAGCCGTGTGCTCGCGATCTGGAACTGACCATAGTTGCCTGCTTTGATAGCAACCGCGCTGTCGTACATGTGTTGCTGGAACTGCGCAAACATCACCTTGCGCTTTCCTTCGTCGAGTTCGCGTGCAAATGCGGCGGCGAGAGCATCGATCTTTTCGTCCTTCGCCTGCTGTGACAGGCCATTCACCCAAGGTGCCATCACCGAACCGGGCCCTTCGTACGGCTCGATCCCGAAGCCATGCGCCCAGAACGACCAGCCCGTCGGTGTGAAGCCGATCTTCGAGACCGTCGGCCAGTCGGCGACCGACAGGTCGACATTGATACCGACCTCCTTCAGGCGCTGCTGGACGACCGTTGCGGTATCGACGTTCGGTCGTGTGTTATCGACCATGAAGACGACTTTTTCGCCCTTGTATCCGGACTTTGTCAGGTACTCCTTCGCGAGCTTCAGATCGCCCTTGTTGTACTTCTCGGCGCCGGCAGTGGTGTGAAACGGCGATCCCGGATAGAGCCAGCTCGGATCCATCTGATAGATGTCGGCGAAGGAGATCGCCATGATCTCCTCCATGTCGAGTGCCGTCTGCACGGCAAGTCGGAAATTCACGTCGCTTGTCGGCACTTGCGCATGATTGAACTTGATGACCTGCAGCGCGAACGGCAGGGCCTTGAAAACAATCATCCTGTTGTTGCCTGCGAGCCGCTTCGCGGTCGGACCGTCGGCGGTCTCGTTGAGTTGGACTTCACCCGCTTCGAGCGCCGCCGTACGCGCACCAGCCTCGGGCATGAAGCGGAAAGTGATCGTATCGATATAGGCTTCCTTCTTGCCCGCGAACCCGTCGCGTGACTGCTTACCGTTCGGATTGGGTGAATAGCCATCGTAGCGCGTCAGCTTCACGTGGCTGTCAGGCTTGTACTCGACGAAGCGGTAGGGTCCGGTGCCGATGATATCGATCTTGCCCGCATCCTTGGCAGCCTCGCTGGCCGGGTAGATGGCGATCGGCGCGCGCGGCGAGGAAATATTGTCAAGGAACGTCGCCTGCGGCTGCTTGAGGACGATCGTCACTTCGTGCGAACCGCTTGCCTTGATGCTGTCGATTGCGGAAACAAGCGCCGGCGAGGCACCGACCTTGCGATAGCGGTCGATCGATGCGACGACGTCGGCGGCGTCGAGCTCCTTGCCGTTATGGAATTTCACGCCTTTGCGGATCGGAAAGACGTAGGACAGGCCGTCGCTCGAGATGCGCACACCTTCTGCCAGTTCCGGAACCGCCTTGGCAGTCTCGTCGCGGGCATAGAGGGTCTCGAAGACGTGCAGGTTGATATTGCGCGCGGCCTGCGCAGACGAAACCTGTGCATCGAGCGATGGCGGCGCCTGCGTGATGGCTATCACGACGTCGCCACCGCGCTTCTGCGCATTCGCCGCCCCGAAGGATGCAACCAACGCCACTGCGCCCAGCGCAAGGGACCCTAGAATCCTGCCATTCATCGACATGTCCTCCTTATCCGATTGCGGTTTCCGGCCGGCGGTCAGCCGCCGGCTGCGGCACTCTTTTCGTCGTAGTCCTGCATGAGTACGGCCACCACGTCGCCGCGCTGGACGCGGCCAGGACCGGCCGCCATCCACAGCACGCCGTCACGCGCGTAGCGCACCTCGATCGGGTCGCGGTCGATATCCTCGATGAAATGGAGCCGGCCTGCGAGCTCACTCGCCCTGCATACGTCGCCAACCACGCTGCACGGCTCGAATAGGCCACCGGCGTGTGCGAAGCTGTAGCTGGCCGGATCGCGTACCATCATGTGCCGTGTGGCAGCCGAGCCATCGCGTTGACCCGTTGCTGGCCTGCCCTCGATCAGTTTGAAATGCTTGAGGATGTTCTGGAGTCCGCGGTCGGCGATATGCACGCCTTCGACGCTCACCCTGCCCCAGCCGCCGATTTCGGTGCCGACTGACAGAATACCGCGCCGTTCGACCGACGAGGTCAGCGTGGCACCTTCGTCCACGCCCCAGAACACGACATTATAGGGAGCGCCGAATGCCGCAGCGGCTTCCATCGTGCGTGCGCGCATCGCTGCATCGGGAAGATAGTGCATGTTGGTCGACAGCGCGGCGTTACCGCTGTGCCCGCACGTATGCAGGTCGATCGAAGCGTTGACGCGCGGCAGCACAACGGCGTCGAGAAAATGCGCAAGCATTTCGGAGAACGTGCCACGCGGATTGCCGGGAAAGCAGCGATTGAGATCCCGGTCATCAATCGGCGAAAGCCGCGTGTTGTTGAGGGCCGCCGGAATGTTGACCGTCGGGATCATGATGACCTGGCCTTGGACACGAGCCGGATCGAGCGTGCGGCCAAGGCGCGAAATCGCGATCTGCCCTTCGTATTCGTCGCCGTGAACGCCGCCGGTGAGAAGAATGCACGGGCCCGCGCCGTTCTTGACCGAGAAGATCGGAATCTCGACCGTGCCCCAGCCCGAATTGTTCCGCGATTGCGGTGCCCGGAGATAGCCGGCATGACGCCCAGATGCGTCCAGATCGATGTCGCAACGGATCCGGCTTTCGCTTTTTACTGCCACGCCCCCGCACCTCCTTATTTATGGCGGGCATCGGTGCCCTTGCCCTACTCTTGTATCATCGTATACAATTTTTATCGGAGTCAAGCATGCATCGCGCAATATTCGACCGAAGGACGACATGGTGAGGCGCACCAACGACCGCAGTTCCCTGCTCGCACGCAGCGACACCGGTCCGGCCGAGTGGCAGCCGTTGCAGCCGCAGACGATGGTCGATCTGGTGATCGACGCGATCGTTCCGGCGGCAGCGGCCGGCATGATCCTGCCGGGCGACCGGATCGTCGAATCCGATCTCGCGCGCAAACTCGGCGTCAGTCGCGTGCCTGTACGCGAGGCGCTGCGTTTGCTTGAAAGCCAGGGGATCGTCATCAACGAACCCTACAAGGGCATCCGCCTGCGCCCGATCACTAACCAACGCATTCACGACCTGATCGAGGCACGCGCTGCCTTGGAGACAAGTGCTGTGACGCGTGCTGTAGGCGCCGGACGGAACAAGGGGGCCCATCTCGAGCCGATGCGAGCGGCCGTGCGCGAAATGGACCTGATGGCGACGCGTGACGATGCTTATGGCCTGGCGCTCGCCGACATGCAGTTCCATCGTGCGCTGTGCCATCTCAGCGCCAACAGCGTAACCATCGATCTGTGGGAAACGCTGTCGCGCCAGTTCATCATCATTTTCGGCCTCGCGACGCTGAGCAAGCCGATGCCAGCCATCGTCGACGAGCATCACGAGCTCATCGCCGCACTCGAAGGCGGCGACCTTTCCGCAATCGGATCCGCACTCAACGAACACATCACCGTGATGAACGATGCGGTCGACTACGAAGCTGTCGTCGCGCGCCGCCGCGCCGAACGCGGCGAATAGTCAAGATTCATAGGAGAAATCGAATGGTACCCCCACCTCGTCGTGCGGCCCAGTTGCCTGTCCGTATTGTGCGGATCGAGGCGGCGCCGCTTTTCGGCGAAAGCCCGAAGGGAGGCTGGTCGAACGAGATCCGCCCCCAGGATTCGATCCATGCGATCGTCGCCGTCCATACCGACCAGGGGATCACCGGCTATGGCAGCGTGTTCACCGACGGAAGGCTCGTGCAGTCGGCCCTCAAGGTGCTGGAGCCGCTCTATGCCGGCGAGAACGCGCTCGAACCCGAGCGCGTATCCGAGAAGCTTCACCAGAACACGTTCTGGATGGGGCGCGGCGGTACGCTGACGCACACGATCAGCGGCATCGACATCGCGCTCTGGGACATCCTGGGCCAGGCCACGGGCATGAGCGTGGGGCGGCTGCTGGGCGGCGTCTACCGCTCGCGCGTGCAGCCCTACTGCTCGCTGCTGATGGAAGAGCCCAAGGCGATGTTCGACGTGATCGCCGCCTACCGCGCCAAGGGCTTCACCGCCTTCAAGATCGGCTGGGGACCCTTCGGGCGGGCACTCGACACCAAGCTCGACGAGGCCATCGTGCGCGCGGCGCGCGAGGCGGCAGGCGATACCTCGCGCCTGTTCGTCGATGCCGGTGCGAGCGACGCCCTGTGGCCGCATGGCTTCAAGTGGGCCAAGCGCACGGCGGAGATGCTGAAGGACTACTCGGTCGGCTGGTTCGAGGAGCCGGTCAAGCCGGATGCCATCGACGACTATGCCGAGTTGCGGCGCTGCTCGCCGGTCCCCATCGCCGGCTGCGAGGTGCTGACCCGTCGCCAGGCCTTCATCCCGTGGTTGACGCGTCCGGCAATCGACATCGTGCAGCCTGACGTCACCAAGGTCGGCGGCATCTCCGAGCAACGGCGCATCGCATGGATGGCGTACGATTTCGGCGTCAAGTATGTGGGGCACGGCTGGAACACCGCGCTCGGCGTCGCAGCTGACCTGCAGATGGCGGCCGCCTTTCCGGATGTCGATCTCGTCGAGTTCATCGGCGGCAGTGCCTATGTCGACGGCATCCTTGCCGAGCCGTTCGTGCTCGACGCCGACGGATGGCTGACGATCCCCGATCGCCCAGGGCTCGGCATCACCATCGACCGCGACAGGCTCGCACGATACACACCAGATCCGGCTCCCTTGTTCATGTGAGCACGAACCCCCGGAGAATTTTCATGAAAGTGATCGAACGCGATGCTGGCCTCGATGTCCTGACGCCTGAGGCCATCGCCGCCTATCGTCGAGACGGCTACACCATCGTTCGCAAGGCTATTAGCCCCAAGCTGGTCACAGCAGGTCTCGAAGCGATCTCAGGTCTCGCCAGCGGCAGTATTCCGTGCCAGACGACGGAGATCGCCTTCGAGCCCGGCGTCGATCCGAGGAACCTGAAGCCTGAGGAACGGCAAGACCATATCCGCAAGTTCGCATGGTTCGTGGAGGATTCCCAACCACTCCGTGCAGCGGCAATGTCGCCGCGTTTGCATCGGGCCCTCGACCAACTGTTAGGGCAGGGGCGTGTGCTTTTCCAAGACATGGCTCTGATCAAGCCACCGAAGATCGGCGGTGCCAAGCGCTGGCACCAGGATGCCGCGTATTTTCGCGTCAGTGATCCGAACCTGATCGTCGGTACGTGGATCGCGCTTGATCGGGCCACGCGGGAGAATGGTTGTATGGAAGTTATTCCCGGGTCACATCTTGATGGTCCAGTCGTCCATCGACCGGAAGTCGATATAAACGAATGTTCAATCCGGCCTGACCAGTTGCGCGTAAACGACCGTGTAGCGATCGAGCTTGAGCCGGGTGACGCTCTGGTTTTCAGCGCGCTGTTGCACCACTTCACCGCCCCGAACCGGTCCACGCAGCGCCGGCGCGCGATCCAGTTCCATTATCACCAGATCGGCATGGCGTGGACGTCGCTGGAGGCGCACCAACGACATTTTCACGATGAGGCTGGTGCCTATGCAGGATGCACCGTGCAGAAGCAGCCAGTGCCAGCGGGCAAGGAATTCGTCTATGTCGGCGGCCGCGAACGCGAGATCCGGCCGGTCGCCGGTTGGGATTGAACGCCGTGTTCATCCGGCCGAGTTGACGCCTTCGAGATTTAGATCGTTTGCTCGATGGCAGGCGACGAGACCGCTTCCGGTAACAGGCTGGAGTTGCGGGATTTCCTGCTTGCAGCGCTCGACGGCGTAACGGCAGCGCGGATGGAATGCGCAGCCGGGCGGTACGCGCGATGGATCCGCCACTTCGCCGCTGAGAACGATACGTTTTGCGCGCTTGCGCGGATCGGGCACCGGAACCGCAGACAGGAGAGCTTCGGTGTAGGGATGGCGTGGTGTGCGGAACAAGGCATTCGTCGGCGCCAGTTCGACAATCCGACCGACATACATGACGGCGACGCGGTGGCTCACATGCTTGACGACCGAAAGGTCGTGCGCGACGAACAGGTATGAAAGCCCGAGGCGTTCCTGAAGCTCGAGAAGCAGATTGATGATCTGCGCCTGAACCGAAACATCGAGTGCGGAAACCGGTTCGTCGGCGACGATCAGGGCCGGGTTGAGCGTGAGTGCGCGCGCGATGCCGATCCGCTGGCGCTGGCCGCCGGAAAAGGCGTGCGGAAACCGGTTCATGTAGGCCTGCGGCAACTGCACGACGTCGAGGAGCTCGGCGACGCGGCGCCGGCGTGCGGCAAGATCACCGATTCCGTTGACAAGGAGAGGTTCACCGATGATGTCGGAGATCGTCATCCGCGGATTGAGCGAAGAATAGGGGTCCTGGAAGATCATCTGCATCTGCCGCCGGAGCGGGCGCAGTTCCGTCCGCGAAAGGCCGGCCACGTCGATGGCCTGGCCGCCGTCCGTGGCGAAGCGGATTGCACCCGCCGTCGGCTGGATCGCCCGCAGGATGCAGCGCGACGTCGTCGTCTTGCCGCAGCCAGACTCGCCGACGAGCGACAGTGTTTCGCCCTTCGCGATGCTGAACGAGACGTCGTCGACTGCTTTCACGTTCCCGATCAGTCGGCGGAGAATGCCGCGTCGGATCGGGAAGTGCTTTTTCAGCCCCTCGACCGAAAGAACGATCTTATCCGATGTCATGCCGCAGCCCCTTCACCGTGGAGGAAGCAGCGGACCTCGTGCTCGGTGTTCAAGGTTGTGACCGGCGGCGCGGACTGGTCGCATTTGCCCGGCATGAAGTTCCCGCAACGCGGATGAAACGGACAGCCCGGCGGCCTTGCATAGGGGTGCGGGATGCTGCCGGAAATCGTGGCAAGTCTCGATCTAGGCTCGGCCAGTACGGACGGAATCGAACGAAGAAGCGCCTGCGTGTAGGGATGCTTCGGCAAATGGAAGATTTCATCGACGGGGCCGGATTCGACGATCTTTCCGAGATACATGACCGAAACGGTATCGGCCATCTCGGCGATCACGCCCATGTCGTGCGTGATCAGGACGACGGCAAGTTTGTGCTCGTCCTGGATCTTGCGAATAAGTTCGAGAATCTGCGCCTGCGTCGTCACATCGAGCGCCGTCGTCGGCTCGTCGGCGATCAGGATGCGCGGCTCTGCTGCAAGCGCAAGCGCAATCATTACACGCTGTCGCAGCCCGCCGGAGAGTTCGAACGAATACGAATCGACGCGTTGCTCGGGCCGCGGGATCCCGACCAGATGCAATAGCTCGATGGCGCGCTCCCGTGCTTCCTTCTCGGAAACCTTCTTATGAAGGTGGATTGCCTCCATGACCTGATTTCCAATCGTGTAGAAGGCGGAAAGCGAACTCATCGGCTCCTGGAACACATAGCCGATCTCGCCGCCTCGGATATCCCGCATCTCGGCGCTGGACTCGTCGATCCCGACGATATCGACGAGACGGCCATCCTGCCGGCGCAAGATGATCTCGCCGCTCTCGACCTTGCCCGGCCGATCGACGATGCGCAGAATCGATCTTGCGGTCACGCTTTTCCCGCAACCGGATTCACCGACGATGCCCAGCGTACGTCCGGGGTAGAGATCGAAAGACGCACCATCGACGGCGCGGACAATCCCTTCGTCGGGCCGGAAATATGTCTTGAGGTCGCGAACGGAAAGAATCGGTTCAGCCATAGGGATCCGCCGCGTCCCTCAGACCGTCGCCAAGGAAATTGAAGGCAAGGATGACGATGACGACCGGCACCGCGACAAGAAGAAGCCACGGCGCGATCGCGATCGCCTGGAGGTTTTGGGCATCCTGCAGCAGGACACCCCACGAAATCGCCGGCGGCCGGAGACCGAGGCCGAGGAACGACAAGGTTGTCTCGCTGATGATCATTGCCGGCAGCGCGAGGCTCACGGCCGCGATGATATGCGAAAGGAACGAGGGAACCATGTGCCGGAAGATGATCCGAATCCTTGAGGCGCCGGCCAGTTCGGCGGCAGTGACGAAATCCTCCTCGCGCAGCGCAAGGAATCGCCCGCGCACAACACGGGCAAGCTCCGTCCAGCCGATCAGTGAGATGATGACCGTGATCGAGATATAGACCTGCGTCACCGACCAGTCGTTCGGCAGCGCCGCGGCAAGTCCCATCCAGAGCGGAATCGTCGGAATGGACCGCAGAATCTCGATAAGCCGCTGGATGGCCGTATCGATCACGCCGCCATAGAGACCGGACACGCCGCCGAGCAGGATTCCGAGGAACAGCGACAGCCCGACGCCGATCAGGCCGATCGTCAGCGACGTCCGGGTGGCCAGCATCAGTCGCGACCAGACATCCCTGCCGAGTTGGTCAGTTCCGAGAAGGAACAACGCATCCTCCGCCACGCCACGGTCAAGTCCGAGCAGATGCCGTTTTGTCTCGAAAAGGCCGAATAGCGTGTACGAATAGCCTTCCGAGAACAGTACAAGATAGCGACGATCCGTCGGGTCAGGTGCGTAGATGAGTTTGAATGTCCGCATGTCGCGCCGTCCCTTAAGCGCGTAGACGTGCGGCTTGAAGCTGCCGTCCTCATCGAGCCAGTGAATCGCCTGCGGCGGGATGTAGCTGCGCGCCGCGTTGGTCGAATGCGGCTCGGTTACCGCCAGAAAATCGGCGAACAGCGACAGGAGATAGAAGATGATCACGATGGTTCCGCTGATTACTGCAACGCGGTGCTTGCGGAATCGCCACCAGGTGAGCTGCAGTTGGGTGGCCGCGGCGACCTTCTCCTCTGTGGCAGTGACGAACGGCGTGCCTGCCTTTGCCAACTCGCTCATCCGTGGATACCCGCCCTGATCCTGGGATCGATCCACATCAGGATCAGATCGGAAATGAACGTGCCGATGACGGTAAGCACTCCAAGGAGGAGTACGATTGTACCTGCGAGGAACATGTCCTGCGCGACCAGAGCACGCAGCAGGAGCGGGCCGACCGTGGGTAGCGAGAGAACAAGCGATACGACGATCGAGCCGGACACGACGAATGGCAGCAGATAACCGATCGTGCTGGCAAACGGGTTGAGCGCAGCCCGTACCGGATATTTCACGATGACGCGCCATTCGGCGAGGCCGCGTGCACGCGCGGTCGCCACGTAAGGGCGCCTCAGTTCGTCGAGCAGGTTGGCGCGCATGATGCGGATGAGCTGGGCCGTGCCCGCTAGCGCAAGGATGAGGGCTGGCAGCGGCAAGTGCGCCATCAGATCCATCGCCTTGTCCCAGGACCAGGGTGCGAGCTGGAATTCGGACGAGAAGAGCCCGCCGACATTGATATCGAACAGGACGAAGCCGAAATACATGATGATGAGGGCGAGCAGGAAATTGGGTACCGCAAGACCGATGAAGCCGATCAGCGTGAACGCGTAATCGGCCATCGAATACTGCCGGACTGCCGAATAGATTCCGATGGGTAGTGCAATCCCCCAGGTCAGAAAGATCGCAGCGAGAGAGACGGCAACGGTGAGCCACAGCCGATCCCCGAGAACCTCGGTGACCGGGCGCCCCCATTCCATCGACGTGCCGAAATCACCCTGCGCGACGCGACTTGCCCATTTCCAGTACTGGACCCAGATCGGTTGGTCGAGACCGTAAAGCTGGCGCAGCGCCTGCGCCTCTTCCTGTCGGACCATCGAACCGGATGCCGACAGGCTGGCAATATAGGCGTCAACGAAATCGCCAGGCGGAAGCTGGATAATGACGAATGAAATGACCGAGATCGCCCAGATCGTCACCAGAGCGAGCCCGAAACGCTGAAGTGTATAGGTAAGCATGCGTACTCAACCCCCGGAGTTGGTCCGGGGGTTGAGCCGCAGTACGACGATAGCAGTGTTCTCGATCAATTCTTGTAGAACCAAGTTTCCGGGTGTGCGCCACCCGGCGTACGGCAGTGCTGGGCGATGCAATTTCGCGACGGGATGTTGCCGAGTCGCTCGCTGACCAGACGCACGCCCATCAGTGCCGGCGACTGGCCGACCGTGCCGATGGCGTACTGCTGGTCGATCAGGATCTTCCAGATCTCCTGCGCCGTCTTGATGCGCTCCTCCGTCTTCTGGCCTGCAGCCGACGTGAAGAGCTCGAGCATCTTGAGGATGTTCGGATCCTCAGGCTTCTTGCCTTGTGTTCCACCTGAGGCATACCACTTGGCGTGCTCGGGCCCCATGAACGCCTCGGTCGGGTCGACCGGGATCGCATGGCGCGGAAACAGGTAAAGAAGCTCCGTCCCACCGTTGTTCCACACCATGATGTGGTGCTCGTTGTTCTGTGTGCGCGTGAAGGCAAGATTGCGCTCCGTGTCGCGAACGTCGGCCTGGATTCCGACCTTCGCCCACTGGTCGGCGACCATTTCGCTGATCTTTGGCCAGGGCAGGAATGCTTGTACGGCCTGAATCTGGATGCGTAAGCGCTGGCCGTTATCCGTACGGACCCGGAATCCTTGTGCGTCCTTCTTTGAAAGCCCGATCTTGTCGAGCATCTCGTTGGCCATCTTCTGGTCGAAATTCGACCACTTCTCACGCCAACCCGGACCGGGGAAGTACGGCAGGGCTTCGCCCGGCGCCGTCGAGCCCGGCACGGCGACGCCAAGCCAGAACGTCTCGTTGAGCTGCTTGCGATCGATCGCGATAGACAAGGCCCGGCGAAAATCCGCGTTGCGCAGCCACTTGGCGATCTCAGGGTCGGCGTCGAAGCTCTGGTTGAAGTGGTAGATCGCGTCTGTGCCATTGAGGGCCAGGTCGAGATGGACCTTGTACTTGCCGCGAGCCTGATTTTCGAGCAGGACCGGCAGCTTTCCAAGATCTATGTGGCGCTCCTGCAAGTCGTAGTCCCCCGCCATCGCCCGCAGGTTCAGAACCTCCAGATTTTCCACGACCGTCATCTGGACGCGGTCCATGTACGGAAGCTGATTACCCGCCGTGTCGACGGCCCAATAGAACGGGTTACGTTCCATGACCCACACAGCGTTGTTGATCGGCTGGACCGTCCGGAACGGTCCAAGCACGGGCAGCTCGGGATTGAGCGTCCAATCCTTCTTGAAGTGCAGGCGCGCAATCCAGCTGTCGAAGCCCTCAGCCCGGGCTGCGGCATTTGCTGCATCCGCACCGCCCTGGATGAACTTGGGCAAGAACTTCTTGAGATAGTGTGCCGGTGCATAGGCGCCGTGGCTGCGCTTGTTCGACTGGCGGACCGCCTGTCCGCCACCGATGAGCGTGTCGCCGCCCATAAGGTCTTCGAACAGATAGAACGGAACGTCGAACACGAAGTTAACGGTAAAGTCGTCGACCTTGACGATCTTGCCCGGCTTGCCGTTTGGCGTCATGTCGGGGATGCCGACGGGCAGGATTTCCTTGTTGCTGTAGATCTCCTCGAACCAGAAGACGAAATCGTCCGCAGTCATCGGCGCGCCATCCGACCAGCGCAAGCCGCGACGCAGATTGAGCGTGAAGACCTTGCCGTCGTCGCTCATCTTCCACGACTTGGCGAGCGAAGGATTGACTTTCGCCCCAGTGTGGTCGACCAGCATCGGGCGGTCTGACGCGTTGATGCGATTTCCGTTCTCGTCGTCGCCGGGGCCGGTGAAGCCGCGACGCCATGTGCCGCCGTACTTGCCGATCTCCTTGACCGGCTTGATGACCATGAGGTCCTGTGGCAGCCGGTCCTTGACCGGCGGCAACTTGCCCTGCTTGACGAGATCCGCGAGCTGCGGCGCCTCGTTGAAGGTTTTCGGCCATTGGGTCTGATCGGTAATGATCGTGATGCCCTCGGGTTGCCCCACAAGGCCGGACTGCCCGAGCGAAGCTTGGGCCCAAGCACCCGATATCATTCCGAACGAAAGCGTGATGCCCAGTGCCAACTGGGCAAGGAGCGGCGATTTGATTGCCATTTTTCCCCCTGCTATCAGGCCATCTTGTGTGGCCGACATATTTTGCATAGTAGAACACACCAGTATGTCGCAGAGTCAAGCGGGCAAGACGAGGCAAGGGGCGGAAATTCGCCTGATTCTTGAGCTGCTGGCGGCCTCCGTTGCCACCAGATCTTGAAATCCCGAACTCCGGATCGACCGGCGACGTCCTTCGGGCAGGCAATCCGTGCCCGGACCACTTTCGGAGATCAGAATGAAGCGGGTTCTTGTCGTCGAATGCATGCAGGAAATCTCGTCCTTCAACCCGCAGCAATCGGGCTATGAGGACTTCGACATCCGGCGCGGCGCGGAGATCCTTGAGCAGCGCGGTACTAATCAGGGCGTGGCGGGCGCTCTGAGTGTATTTGACGCGATCGGCGATATCGAGGTGGTACCGACGATTTCGGCGCGTGCGGGGAGTGCCGGGCTTCTGTCGGCAGAGGGGTGGCGCCGGCTATCCCGCGAAATCCTGGAAAATGTCCGTGCAGGGCTTGATCGTATCGACGGGATATATTTTTCGCTGCATGGCGCGATGGGTGCCGATGGGGAACTCGATCCGGAGGGGTTTCTCCTCGAGAAGGTCCGGTCCATGGTCGGTCCGACAATCCCGATTGTCATCTCTCTCGACCTTCATGGCATTCTCACTGACCGGATGCTCAGGCACTCCAGCGGCTTCTCGATCTATCGGACCTATCCGCACGTTGATTTCGCCGATACCGGACAGCGCGCGGCACGTCTGCTGCTGCGGTTGATGGCCACGGGGCTGCAACCGATGATCACGCGTGTCGTCGTTCCCGCGCTCGTACGTGGCGACGAGTTGATCACGAAAAACGGATGCTATGGCGAACTCCTGCGCGAATGCCTGCGGCTGGAGCGGGACGGTGTAGCGCTCGCAGCGGGGATCATGATCGGCAATCCCTTTACGGACGTTCCCGAACTCTGTTCGCAGGTCTTGCTGATGACTGAGGGAGATCGTGCGGTCGCGGAGAAGGAGGCGGCGCGCCTCGCGCGCGAGTTCTGGGAACTGCGCTTCCGCATGCAGGGCAAGCTCATCTCCGTCGATCGTGCCATCGCCCAGGCGAAGAGCATCGACGGCCCTGTAATCTTCACGGACGCCGCCGATGCAACCTCCTCCGGCGCCTCTGGCGACAGCAGTGAGATCCTGCGTGCACTCCGCGAAGCCGGATATGCAAAGCGCGTCCTCGCACCGCTTGTCGATGCCAAGGCGGCCGCCCTTGCCCACAAGGCCGGTGTGGGGGCGACAATCGAGGTCACGCTCGGCGGAACGATTGACCGCAGGCGTTTCAAGCCGATGTTGGTCAAGGCGCAGGTCCGGCTTTTGTCGGACGGGCATGCGCTTCTCGAAACGATGAAGGCGCCGCTCGTAGCGGGCCCGACGGCCGTGCTCGCATTCGGCAACTTCACGGTTGTCGTCATGAGTCGGCCTGTCAGCCTGTTCGATCGGGCGATGTACTTTGCCAACGGACTTGATCCGAAGAATTTCGACCTGATTATCGTGAAATCGCCGCACACCGAAAATCATATGTTCGATGCCTGGACGAATGCGAATTTCAACGTGGACGCTCCCGGTGCCACTTCAGCAAATCTGAAAAGCCTCGGCCATGCGATATGTAAGCGACCGATCTATCCGCTTGACGAAGATGTCGGATTTTTTCCGGTAGCGACGCTCTATCCATGACGGCTGCTATTTGGGGGAATTGACGGAATGTCCGTCATTCGAAGCGTCCGGCCAGTCCTTCTCAGCGCGCCCTATGGCGAGCCTGCCGGAAATCTTGAGGTTATGCTTCACCTGCCGAGCGGCATGCGAAGCACAGGCCTTGTCGAGATCACGCTCGACAACGGCATAAAGGGACTTGGCGAAGGTTACATCGCCGTATTCGCGCCGCACGTCTTTGTCGCAATCGCCGAACTGATTGCACCGATCGCTGTTGGCTGCGACATCCGTGATCTCGACGAAATCATACGCAAGCTCGAGACCGCCACCGGCTACTGGAGCTATCAGGGTGCCGCCCGACACGTCGTCAGCGCTTTTGAGATCGCACTTCAGGACGCCCGGGCGCAGTGCGGAAACATGCCGCTATGGAAGGCCCTTGGCGGGATCGAGCCACGGACGCTGAACGTCTACGCCAGTGGCGGCGATTCGATCTCGCCGGAATTCATGGAAGGGGAAATCGCGGCCGTCGGTGTGCTGGGGATAACGACCTTTAAAATTCGAGCACGCAAGCATCAGGCTGAGAAGGTCCGTTGGTGCCGGCGTGCAGGAGCTTCCGCAGGGATCTCCATCGCGGTCGACATGACGCAGAACCTTTCAGTTCCGTCGCAGAGCGCCGATGAGGTTCTTTCATTTGTCGCCGCTTGTGCTGAAACGAGATCGAAACCGCTGGCATTTCTCGAAGAGGTTCAGGGCCCGCTGACAATCGAGGCGCTGCCGGGCTTGCGCCGTGTGGTCGGCGTGCCGATTGCCGGTGGCGAGATCGTCACGACACCGGAAGAACTCAATGCAAGGATCGGAGCAGGTTGCTACGACATCGTCCAGCCGGATGCGACTGTCATCGGCGGCATTGGGGCTGTGCTAGAGGTATTTACGGTCGCAAAAGCGGCTGATGCGCGCGTCTACGTCCATTGCTGGGGGGCGGGGGTTGGCATGCTTGCCAATTATCACGCGGCGATCGCGGGCGGCGGCGACATGGTCGAATGGCCGATGCCACGCTATCCTCTTCGCGAGGCTCTTTTCACGAAACCGCTCAAGGTCATAGACGGTCGTCTGTCCCTGGCCGAAGGTGCGGGGCTTGGCGCGTGCCTCACGCCATGGATCGAACGCGAATTCCGCTTCCGCGAGGAAGCCGTCTATCGCTGTCTGGTCGAATCCTCGGTTCCGGTGGCGGCGAACTGGTCATAGCTGCAACCGATTCCGTGATCGGTCTGTTGATCAGGAGTTATGCAATTGGATCAGAAGTATTCCGGAAGGCTTGCGATCGTGGAGTGAGTATCTATCGCAACGCAGGCCAAAACGTTGGTGACAATTGATACACTTTAACGCGTTGGTGTCCGCATCGCGCCGCGTGGCAATCACCGCTTGATGATAAGTACAGTGGCCGCATAGCATCAGGCAAAACGGCAGCAGCTCCGATGCGGTGCATTTTCCCTGTGCCGTTTGCCGCCACTGCCTCTCGCTGGAGATATGATCGCGATGCTTTGGAATTCATCCGATACCCGGACGCCGCCCATCTCGCGCCGGAGAGTATTGTCTGGTGCAGCGGCCGGTGCAGCACTTTGCATTTCAGGAACACGGACAGGTGCGCAGTCGCCGCGACACGGTGGACGGCTTGTCGTCGCCGCGGATTCTGAGCCGCGAAATATCAATCCCGCGATTGTAGCCTCGAATGGCGTCTTTCATGTCGCCTCCAAGATCGTCGAACCCCTGGCGGAAGCAGCTTATGGAGCGGCCGATGGATTGGCGCCGCGTCTGGCACTTTCCTGGAACGGATCCGCAGATGGACGTACGGCAACCTTCCGGTTGCGACCCAACGTCACATGGCATGACGGGCGCCCGTTCACTGCGGCGGATGTCGCGTTCTCGGCGATGGAGATTTGGAAGAAATTTCAGAATCTCGGTCGCGTCGTGTTCAAAGATCTGGAAGCGGTCGATACGCCCGATCCGGCAACTGCAATTTTCCGTTTTTCGCAGCCAACGCCATTCCAGTTGATCCGCAATTCTCTTCCGGCGCTGACCGCGGTCGTGCCGCGGCATATCTATGAGGGGAGCGACATTTCCGCGAACAAGGCGAATGCGGCGCCTATCGGCACAGGGCCATTTCGTTTTTCCGAAACCCGGCCGGGCGAGTACACGCGCCTTACGCGAAACCCGACCTACTGGGGGGCAGGCCAACCATATCTCGACGATATTGTCTTTCGTGTGCTGCCGGATCGGGCGGCCGCGGCCGGCGCTCTCGAGGCCGGCGAGGTCCATCTGGCGGCGTTCTCGCAGGTTCCGCTCGAGGAGCTTGCGCGCGTCGGGCGGATTCCGGGGCTTTCGGTGGTCACGAAAGGCTACGAGGCGCTGACCTATCAGTTGATCGTGGAGATCAACCACCGACGCGTCGAACTCGCGGACGTCCGCGTACGCCGTGCGATCGCGCACGCAATCGACAAGGACTTTGTCGTCAAAGCAGTATTCCTTGGGTTTGCGACACCGGCGGTCGGTCCCGTGCCGTCGTATGACAGGCAGTTCCATGCGCCGGGACTCGCCGTGCCAGGCTTCGATATTGCCCGCGCGAACGCACTGCTCGACGAGGCCGGATATCGGCGCAACGCGCAGGGGGTACGGTTTCGCCTTCGCCTTCTGCCGGCCCCCTATTTCGGCGAGACGCGGCAGTTCGGTGCCTATCTGCGGCAGGCGCTCGCGGTGGTCGGAATCGATGCCGAACTCGTCAACAACGATGCGGCGGCACATATCAAGGCCGTCTATTCCGATCACGCATTCGACATTGCCGTTGGTCCGCCGGTTTATCGTGGTGATCCGGCAATCTCAACGACCATATTGGCGCAGGGTGGCCTGCCAGTAGGTGTGCCGTTCTCCAACCAAGGTGGATATCGAAGCGAGCGACTTGATGCCTTGATTGCAAAGGCAGCCGGCACTATCGACGAAGCTGCTCGCACCGCGCTCTACCACGAGTTCCAGCGCGCTGTCGTCGAAGATCTGCCTTTCATCAACGTGGCTGATTGGGGCTTCACCACGGTCGCCAGCCGGAAGATTCAAAGCGTTGCCTCCAACCCACGGTGGGCCGTATCTAATTGGGCCGACGTCTGGCTCGACGCTTGATGCGGATGTGGGAAAGGTCGCTACGTCTCGCGTCACGGCGACTGGTCGGAATCGTACCAGTCTTGGCCATTGTCATTGTCGGCACTTTCTTTTTGCTTGAGGCGGCGCGCGGGGATGCGGTCGACGCCTATCTCGTATCCTCCGGTGGCGACCGCGGGCTAGTAGACCTGCTGCGCCGGGATTGGGGGCTCGACAAAGGGCCCTTACCGCGCTTGGCTCTTTATGTAATATCGCTCCTGCAGTTCGATTTCGGCTGGTCGGTTGCATTTTCGCGTCCGGTGCTGGACGTAATCCTCGATCGACTGCCCAACACGCTGCTTCTCATGGGCGCATCGGTCGCGCTGGCTTTCGGCATAGGATCTCTGCTTGGCGTGATTGCCGGCAACCGGCCGGGTCGCTCCTTGGATCGCCTTCTTTTGCTCGGTTCGATGGCGCTCTATGCGATCCCGGGATTCTGGCTTGGTCTCGTGTTGATCGTCGGGTTTGCCGTGCAGTTGCGAGTGTTGCCGAGCGGCGGCATCGAATCGATCGCATCCGGACTAGCTGGTGTTGATCGTACCGTCGATATCGCCAGGCACCTTGTTCTTCCTGTCTGTGCCTTGGGGGCGCTCTATCTGGCGCTTTACCTCAGGATGATGCGTACCGGAATGGTCGAGATCTGGCAGCAGGATTTCGTCAGGGCGGCGTTCGCGCGCGGGCTTTCGCGCCCACGGATCGTCTGGCGCCACGTCGCACGCAACGCGCTGTTGCCGCTTGTGACGATGCTTGGGCTTCAGGCGGCGACGATGCTTGGCGGAAGCGTGGTCGTTGAAAGCGTCTTTGCCATCCCAGGCCTCGGGCGGCTTGCCCACGAAGCCGTCGCGCAGCGGGACACACCGCTGCTGCTTGGCATCATTCTCGTTGGCGCGGCAGTCGTGATTGGGGTCAACCTCCTTGTTGACATGATCTATGCGATTCTTGATCCCCGTGTTGGTGCTGGTCCGGAGACAGCCGCATGATCTCGTTCCGGACATTCTCCGCATCGGCAGACGGGATGACCGGTGTCGCGATTCTTATGCTTCTTTGTGGGACTGCGGTATTTGCTTCGGCGATTTGCCCCGGCGATCCACTGTCGATCGTCGGCCCGCCTCTCGTACGTCCTTTTGTCGATTGGACCTTGCCGTTGGGCACCGATCGGCTGGGGCGGGATGTGCTCGCCGGGATCGTGCACGGAACGCGGACTTCGTTGACTGTCGGATTGTGCGCCGCCATCGCGGCCATCACTGTGGGGGGCGCGGCCGGCATTCTCGCAGGATTGTCCGGCGGCTGGATCGACGAGTGCACGATGCGCGTCACGGAGGCGTTCCAGACCGTGCCTGGCTTTCTCCTCGCCCTGGCGTTCATCAGCGTTACAGGACCATCGCTCTCGATGGTGGTTCTGGCGATTACACTGGGCGCGTGGACCGGGCCGGCACGGCTCGTCCGTTCTGAAGTCCTTTCTATCCGGGAACGGGATTTCGTCGCGGCTGCGCGCGTCATCGGCATGCATCCGATCGAGATTGCCGTGCGCGAAGTGCTACCCCATGCGCTTGCACCTGTGATTTCGCTTGCATCTGTTATTGCTGCGGGAGCGATCCTTACAGAGGCGGCTCTCTCGTTTCTAGGCCTTGGCGATCCCAACCTGGTAACGTGGGGAGGGCTGATCGCCGAAGGTCGCTCGGTGCTTCGCAGCGCACCTTACCTTTCGGTCATTCCGGGGCTTGCGCTTGTCGCGGCCGTTCTCGGTGTCCACCTGGTCGGGGAGGGGATCATTGCCGCACTCGTGGGGCGCCGGAGCAAGCCATGAGTTCCGATATACTTGTCCACCTGGATGGATTTGACGTGTGCTACGACGTGCATGTGCCATCAGCGCTTTCAGGCGCTACGCTCACGGTCCGGCGCGGCGACCGGCTTGTGGTAATAGGGGAAAGCGGATCGGGAAAGACGACGCTTGCACTTTCTGCCGCCGGCCTGTTGCCGGAATCCGCCATTACGACGGGGCGTATAGAATGGCCCGCATTCGGCGTACGGCCGAGGCCGGGTCGCGATGTCGGCTATGTGTTCCAAGAACCGTCCGGAAGCTTGGATCCGGTAATGCGGATAGGAGTACAGATCGCCGAGGTGATGCTCGCGCATGGGCTGCCCGACAGATCTGCTGCCCGGATATCGGCCATTGATCTTCTTTCGCAGGTCGATCTGCCGGATCCCGCAAGCATCGCTGAAGCCTTTCCGCACCAGCTTTCAGGCGGCCAGCGCCAGCGCGTAGCGCTTGCACTTGCGCTGGCTGGCGGGCCTCGACTGCTCATCGCGGACGAGGTGACGAGCGCGCTCGATCCGGTTGTGCAGGCAAAGATCGTCGAGCTCGTGGCCAAACTGTGCCGGAAGCGCGACGTGACGCTCATTCTCGTCACGCACGACATAGCGCTGGCCGCTGGCCTTGGCACGCGTCTGGCGGTTGTCTATTCCGCCCGGATCGTCGAGGTGGGGCAGACGGCCCAGATCCTGGAGGCTCCGCGCCATCCCTATACGAAGGCATTGCTCGCGACGCATATCGGGCTTGAACGATCGCGAGGCATCCGGATACCGGTAATAGATGGGCAACCTCCCGACCTGGCGTTCCCGTTGTCGGGCTGTCGGTTTGCGCCAAGATGCGGATCGGCAGTTCGCGAATGCAGTTCCGCAGAGCCCGCCTGGCGGGGACCGGCAGACAACGGCGCTGCCTGCATCCGCATTGACAGAGAGCCGCAATGACGGCGGAGCCGATCCTCACGGCGCGTGGCCTCAGCCGGATATTCCGCTCCGGCACGCGGACCGTTACGGCGCTTCATGATGTGGACATCGATCTCATGCCCGGCGAGACGCTCGGTGTCGTCGGCGTTTCAGGCAGTGGTAAGTCGACTCTTGCGCGCGCTCTTGTCCGCCTTGTCGAACTCGATGCCGGGACGATCCGCGTTGCAGGGCAGGATTTCCTCTGCCTTCGTGGTTCCGCATTGCGGGCCGCACGCAGATGGATCCAGATGGTTTTTCAGGATCCGGCGACCGCACTCAATCCGCGCGCGACGGTACGTGGCGCAATTGCCGATCCGATCCGGATACATAGGCTTGCGTCTACGCCCGAACTCCCGGCTGCAGTGGCCAGGCTGCTGGAGCGGGTTGGTCTTCCAGCATCGATTGCGGACAGGTCGGTTCGAGACATTTCCGGCGGCCAGCGTCAGCGAGTGGCCATCGCTCGTGCTCTGGCGACCCGGCCGGCAGTCATGATCCTCGATGAACCGGTCTCGGCGCTCGACTTGTCGGTGCGTGGGCAGATACTCAATCTCCTGCTCGATCTGCAGGCGACTGAGGGTCTAGCCTACATCTTCATCTCGCATGACATGGGTGTTGTACGCGCACTCGCAGATCGCGTCAGCGTGATGGCATCGGGGCGCATCGTGGAAGCGGGAACTGCCGATCAGATATTCACTACGCCGTCGGCGCCCGAGACCTGCGCTCTGATCGATGCAGTTCCCCGTTTGCGGGCGATTTAGATGTCGAATCAGGAAAGATCCCCCACTCCGATGGATTGCGGGGGAATTCTCGATAATGACGGGTCGGCTGGCTAGCCAGCTTTCGCTGCGGCGGCACGGGCTCCCAAACTGAAGATATCGAGCAGCGCAGCAATCACCGGTTCGCGGAAGTGCACGTCGGCGGCGAGTTCCGGCTCGAAGATATCGGCGATGCCGAGCAGGGACGCGGCGAGTTCGGCAGGTGCGAAGCTGGCAGCGGCGGCCCGCAAGCGATCTGCCATCGGGTCACGTACGTCGATGGCGGCGCCGACCTCGTCGACGCCCGCGACATAGCGCATCCATCCTGCAATACCGTAGGCGGCTGCCCCGAGCGGGAGTCCGCGCGACAGCCGTTCCCGGGCAGGTGCGAGCAGGCGTTGCGGCAGTTTTTGCGAGCCGTCCATCGCGATCTGCCATGTTGCATGCTTCAACGCGGTGTTGGAAAACCGTGCGTGCAGGCTTTTCTTGTAGGCATCGAGATCGAAACCCGGCAGCGGTTGCAGCGTGATCTGCGATTCGTCCATCAGGCGCGTCACCAACCTTGCGAATCCGGGATCAGCAATGGTCTCGGCGATCGTCTTGCATCCGGCTAGGTAGCCCAGATAGGCGAGCGTGGAGTGTGCGCCGTTGAGCAGGCGCAGCTTCATCAGTTCGAACGGCGCCACATCGCGCACGAGTTCGACGCCGGCCGCCGCGAAATCCGGCCGTCCAGCCGGGAAATGGTCCTCGACCACCCATTGCCAGAACGGCTCGGCCATGACCGGCCAAGCATCGTGCACGCCGAGGGCCGCGTCGACGAGGGCCCGATCGGCGTCTGTCGTTGATGGTACGATGCGGTCGACCATCGTCGATGGGCAGGCAATCTCGTCCTGGATCCAGTGTGCCAAGTCGCCGCCGCGCAACTCGGCGAAGCGCACGAGAAGACGCTTTAGCGTGGCGCCGTTGGAGGGCAGATTGTCGCAGGACATCACCGTGAACGGCTTTGTGCCTGCGGCCCGTCGCCGGGCCAGCGCGGCTGTCAGGTAGCCGAGGGCCGAGCGGGGGAGATCTGCAGTGAGATCATGGCGTATATCCGGATGGTCCTCTGCCAGCGTATCGCTTGCCGGGGCGCGGCAATAGCCTTTCTCGGTGATCGTCAGCGACACGATCCGGATCGCTGGATCTGTGAGGTGCTTCAGCAGGGCCTCGGGAGCTTCCGAGGCGACAAGCACATCCTTGACCGAGCCGATCACGCGAAGCTGTGTCTCGCTGGTGGCGCGGATCGCCAGCGTGTAGAGGCTGTCCTGCAAGTCGAGCGCATCGCGCGTGTCGGCTGCGCGGAGCGAGGCACCGACGATCCCCCATGAATGCTCGCCGGCGGCGATCCGGTCGTCGATCACCACGGCCTGGTGCGCGCGGTGGAAGGCACCGATCCCCAAATGAACGATGCCGGGTGAGATTGCGGTCCGGTCGTAGCGGGGCCGTTCGATGGCGTCGGGCAGCAAGGCAAGCGTTTGTGCATTAAGGCGCATGTCGACTCTGCAATCCACTGGCTATGATGCTATTGATATAGTCTCTGAAGCGAACATAGCTCGAAGAATTCGGTATATGAATCGGTGTTCTCTGACGGTCCTGCTCTTCGCTGAATCCTTTTCTGAGCATTCCGTACACTCCTCTTTCCGAGAAAATGTGCCCAATTCTCGCTTAGCCTTTGGAGCTAGTTAAAGGGTCAGGATCACTTGCACATCCAGTATTTCCCTGATTTGCAAAATCGGCAGCGATCGCATGGCAGGACCTGTTCGGTAGTCGCGCGGTTACCGAGATTCCCCCCCCCCATAATGCTCGCTGGCACTTTTGCCAAGTTGCGCGACGTATCCGAAAAACGTTGGCTTCTTAGGCACGCGTCGGCGCCTGTGTGGCACCTATATCTTGAAAGACTCTTTGCATGCGATGGGCGGCTCTACAATTGGTCGAAAGGTTGCTTCAGCCTTGTGCATGTCGCTAATTTCATTTTAAGAATTCCAATTAAACCAACTATTTATTTCGATCTCCATACATCCGCGGCGTATAGGTCCAAACGCCGCCGCCGATCCGCGGGAACACGAGTGTTGTTGACGAACCAACGATCAGAACTGTCCGCATATCCACGTCCGATGACGACAACTCGGATAGGGCAATTACTTTGACATGTTCATCGGGTCGGCCAACATCGCGGCCTACAATTACCGGCGTATTTGGCGATCTGTAGCGCCTGATTATTTCCAAGGCCCGCCCAAGTTGCCATGGCCTAGCGCGCGACAGCGGATTGTAGAGGGCGAGCACCAGGTCGACTGCTGCGGCGCCATCGAGTCGCTGCTCGATAACCTTCCACGGTTTAAGATTGTCCGAGAGCGACAGGACGCAGAAATCGTGACCCAATGGCGCACCGGCCCGTGCTGCAGCTCCCTGGGCGGCAGATACGCCGGGAATTACAATCAGCTCGACACCCGTCCATATCTGATCGTCCGATTTATGCAGCGCTTCCAGTACCGCAGCCGCCATGGCGAAGATGCCGGGGTCTCCGGACGACACAACTGCAACCGAGCGACCTTGTGCTGCCAATGAAAGTGCATGTCGCGCCCGATCGATCTCCTCGCGGTTATCTGACATATGGATGCTCTGGGTAGTGAGGAATGGTCGAGCCATGCGCACATAAGTCTCATAGCCGACGATGTCATCAGCCGAAGCCAAAGCCTGCCGTGCATCAGGTAGCATCCATTCGGCTTTCCCGGGGCCTAGCCCAACGACAGTCAATCGGCCTCTCGAGCGACCGATCTTGTCTGGGTCAATGGGGGCTATGCTTTCGACGATCGCGACGGGCCCATTGACGAACGGCCTGTCGACGGAGACGGGGATGATTGCTTCCAGTAGACGCTCTGGCACCGGCGCCGTGGGCAGGAATCGGACCGGCCGATTCAACGCAGCGCCAACCGCATGAATCTCTTGTCGTGAGACATCGCGCTCGGCAGCAAGGAGGACACCGACCGCCTGAGGCGCCAGATTCCGCTGCGCCAGTGCCGCCAGAACAAGTTGCGGCAGATTGCTGTCACCGGCGGAAAGGCCTATGGCGAGCGAGTGCGGATGAAAGACAAGTTCGTGTGTGCCGGGTTCTCGATTCTCGGTCGTCACGGAAATCGAAAGTGTTCCGTCGCTTGCGAACGGGAGCTGCATTTCCGCAAGCCAAGGGGCACTTCCGTAGAGGGTAACTCGATGACCCGACAGAAGATCCGACATGAATTTCTTGCTGTCGGCAGGATTTCGTAGTTCATACCCGGCAGGTGGTGCCTCGAGTGTCGCATTGAAGCGAACTTCGCCGGTTGTAGTGATCGCAGGGATAGTCCCCAGCACCCCGCCTATCTTCCGCGCCATCGTGTTCACGCCGCGAAGTCCGCCAAGCAGCGGTACGACCGCACTGCCATCCTCGGCGACAGCCAGGACCGGCGGTTCTGCCCGCTTGTTCTGGAGAAGAGTTGCCAGCGCACGAATGACGATGCCCGCAGCACACAACGCAACAATGGGGGCATCATCTGTGAAAAGTTCGCGCAACTTCATGCCAAAGTCGTCATACGCGATATCGGCGCCGGTCACGCGGCCAGCTAGTCCAAAGACGACGGCACCGGGAAAAGTGGCTTGAATCTGGCGAGCCGTTGCTAGGCTACCGTCACCAAGAATGACGATCGCGGTGTTTCGGGCACTCATTGCCGCCATTTCTGGCCGGGGATGAGGATCATCGAGAAATACGGTACCGTTTCTGGATCTATTTCGCTCAGTTTGGGCGATCGTTGCTTTGTCATGGTTGCGCGCTCGATATAAAGAGCCCGTTCTCCATAGCCAAGCCGCATCACGACACGGCGCACTTTTTCGAAATTCGTACCCAGCTTCATGATTGCCGCCGCATCGACCCGTGCCAACTGCGCGGCTAATTCGTCCTCCGGCAGCACACCAGACAGAACCGACAGGCTTTGATTGCGATAGACCAGCGGTGCGCCCAAGGCAGAGGCACAAGCAACGATCGAACAGACGCCGGGAACAACCTCTGTTTGATAGCGGTCGGCCAGTCTGTCGTGGAGATACATGAACGAACCGTAGAAAAGGGGATCACCTTCGCAGATCACTGCAACGTCCTTGCCTGTGTCGAGGACGCCTGCCAGCGTCGCGGCGGCAGTATCGTAGAATTCCGAGATCACCGTCTCGTAAGATTGGGGAGGCGGCAGATACTCGGTTGTCACAGGAAACACGAGAGGCAAGACGATCTTTTCCGGCGACAGATGGTCTTCTATGATCGAGAAAGCATTGCCCTTTCTGCCCTTGGCCACCAGATAGGCCACGACGGGCGTCTCACGCAGCAGGCGCAGCGCCTTTACCGTAATCAATTCCGGATCGCCAGGGCCGACGCCAAGGCCAAATAGTCGTCCTATGCTTGCCATTACTCGCTCTCGGAGGCCAATGCATTGACCGCAGCAGCGGTCATGGCACTGCCACCACGCCGGCCGCGGATAGTGACGAAGGGCACGCAGGAACTGCCTTTGACCAGCGCTTCCTTTGACTCGGCGGCGCCGATGAATCCGACAGGAAAACCTATGATCAGTGCCGGTTTTGGCGCCCCGGCATCGAGCATCTCGAGGAGTCGAAACAGCGCGGTCGGTGCATTGCCGATCGCCACGATCGCGTCTGCCATATTTGGTAGCCAGAGATCCAGCGCTGCTGCCGAGCGTGTATTGCCGATTCTCCCAGCGATGTCGCGTACACTCGGATGGTCGAGCGTGCACACGACAGCATTGTCCGCCGGGAGGCGAGAGCGCGTGATGCCGTTTGCGACCATGAAGGAGTCGCAAAGGATCGGGGCACCAGCGGCCATCGCCTTTCGCCCCGCATCTCCGGCATCGGGTGAGAACGTGAGATCTGGAATCACGTCGACCATGCCGCTGGCATGAGCAACCCGGACCGCCACTTTCTCCATGTTCGGCGGGATGGTGCTGAGATCGCCCTCTTTCCTGATGATGGCAAACGAGCGTCTATAGATCTCTGCGCCGTCGCGAATATATTCGTACTTCATGTCGGATCCATGTTGCAGAGCTTCTTGCCGACGTCCCGGATGCTCAAATTGCACGCCATCGATTGACCGAACCGGTTGTTCGATCCCTCAACCTTGCGGAAAAGCTCGTAAGCTCCCGGTGCAGATGCGACGAGCGTTACGTCCGCCGAGCGGGCAGAAGCACAGGATTTTGCGCAGCCGCTAAGATGAATGACACGACTTGCACGATCCCGCACTGGAAGCGCACGCGCCAGCGCCAGTGCATCCGCCTTCGTATCGGAAAATGAAGCCGCGCAGCCGGGCGATCCCGCACAGGCGATCATGGAGGCTAGTGGGGCATGTGGATTGCATATCAGCCCCAGCGTTTCTAGCGTTTGAACGACGTGCAGCGCCATGGAATCAGGGATTGCCGGAATGAGAACGCTTTGCCAGGGCGTCAAGTGAATATCGCCCGCGCCGAATTCTTCGCTTACGTCCGCAAGCTTGACCAGCATTCGCGGTGATAGACGGCCTAGGGGCGGCATCGCCCCAACGAAGACAAGTCCCGCCTGGCGTTGCATTCGAATACCGATATGGCCACCGGGTGCCGGTACTGCACGACGCCATGCGGCATCGCGCTGTACGGAAACGCCAAGGAAATCGCCGAGGCGGTCGAGGGTGTTGTCAGACCCCATATGCCGGAAACGCGTCACGTCGGGATTGCGCGCCGCGGCGTCTAGAAATAGTGCGATGGAGAAAATAACAGATTCAACCCCACGTGACGCTGGAACGACAAGAAAAGGCGTGCGATCTCGATCTTGAATTGGCGGGCTACCTGCAATGCCGAGCGCCATCGCGGAACCGTCAAGACTGGCCAGCCAGATATCATGCGGATGCTCGACTGCAGCGACACGTTCTCCGCCATCGATCAGCACGGAGAATTTCGGCGACAGAGCACGGCAGGCATTGTCTGTCTGCAGATGAGAGAGCAGTGTACGCGCCATCGGCAGCGTATCGATCTCCTGATCCGGATCGAATCCCGCCGTCGGGCTGACCATGACGTTGCGGACATCGTCGACGTACGGGTTGGCTGGCCCAAGGTTCGCGCCGAGGAGGTCGTCGATCAGCGCGGGCTCAGAACCCCGCTTGATTCCGCGCAACTGAAGATTTGCGCGGTTCGTCGCATCTATAATGCCGTTGCCGAAACGCTCGGAGGCAGCAGCAACGGTGCGTGCTTGGTTGGCAGCGAGATATCCCAATGGAAGCCTGACACGGCAAAGGCCGCCATCGAGCGCCGGAACGATGCGGAACAGCCCCGGACATGCGCTCGCACCGCGATTCGGACGCGTCTCGACCATGTGTAGGGACAAATCAGGCATTTGAATATCCCGGCAGCCGGCGCCAGTGGGGTAAGTCCATGCAGATGCTAATGGAAAATTCAGTGTTACACGACCGTATCCACTGTCGTAAAGCGCATACTTGCCGAAGACAACGCACCGCATCTGTAGACTCGAACAGCCTTCGCCAATATCGGAGTCAAAGGCAGGTCCGATTACCCTTGCGACTCCGCTGGAGGCTTTGCCGACTGGCGGTCAGACAAGTCTGCGGTTATTTTGCGACGCAACGGCAGGCGCGGTTGCTCAAGGGTTACGCGTGTCCGAAGGAGCATTGAAGCGATGAAGAAGATCCTCGTCATTGGAATTGGCGCCGGCAATCCGGATTACATGACGATCCAGGCCATTAACGCACTCAATGAGGTAGACGTCTTTTTCATCATCGATAAAGGGAAGCAGAAGGACGAACTCGGGCAAGTCCGCAGGGAAATATGCCGCAGGTTCATCAAGGATCAGGACTATCGGCTTTTCGAAGTTCCGGATCCGGAGCGCGACCGATCACCTTCGTCATATGCGATAGAGATCGCCGCCTGGCGCGAAAAGAGAGTTTCACTTTATCAGTCGATGATCCGCGACGAATTGCAGGACGACGAGTGTGGAGCATTTCTGATCTGGGGAGATCCGTCGCTGTATGACGGTACGCTAGGGATCCTGCAGCAAATTCTTGTCCGGGGAGCAGTAGCATTCGACTACGAAGTCATCCCCGGCATCACGAGTGTCCAAGCCTTGGCCGCACGCCATAAAATCAGCCTGAATCGGACCGGCGAGTCGATCCACATCACGCCTGCCCGCAAGCTTGCCGAAGGGCTCCCAGTTGGCTGCAATAACGTCGTTGTGATGCTCGATGCCGGTACAGCATTCAAGGATGTTACCGACGATGACCTGGAAATCTACTGGGGTGCCTATCTGGGAACCGCGGACGAGATTCTGGTATCGGGCAAGGTCAGCGAAGTTGGTGACGAAATCGCCGAATTGCGCGGCGCGAAGAAGGCCGCGAAGGGCTGGATTATGGATACGTATCTTTTGAGGCGCGATCCGGCGGAAGCGTGAAGTGGCGTATTTTCCCTCGTTCCGTTCGCGAGATACTTACGTCAACTGCCCGCAGTTTCGTTTCGCATCAGTCCTTGCCGCGGATAGCGTATGGCGTGGACACTGACAATCGGCTCCATGTCCATAATCGTCTGGCGCGTCGGCAAGACGAGCGTGCCGCCAAAATGCATGACTGCAAAAGTGCCGCAGGCGATGGCGCGGGCGAGACACACTTCCGCCGGGGCGTCGTCGAGCCATGCATCGAGAAAGCCGGCGGCAAACGCGTCTCCGGCACCTGTCGCATCGACGACCTGTACGTCAAGCGCGTTGGCCCGGATTGACCGGCGTCCGTCGGACAGGGCGGCGCCGCCGCTGCCCTGCTTGAGGACGACGCACGCGCCATCGGCCGACAGTTCCCGAAGCAGCGCATCGGCGTCACCGATTGGCATCCCGGTCAATGCCGCTGCTTCGTCGATGTTTGGGAACAGGATGTCGACGGATTTGGAGAGCGGCAGCGCATGCGGAGCCCGCAGTGCCGCTTCATCCCATGCCACGTCAAGTGAAACCGTGATCCCGCATTCGCGCGAAAGCGGCAGTAGCCAGCGCGTTTCTAGCAACGTGGCAAGTTCAGCCACGTGCAAGTGGCGAACCCCGCCTCGGCGAAGGTGTGCTGCTAGCCCATCCGGGACGGCAGGGCCTGCCCGTTTTGTCACGAGCGCGCGGTCGCCCTTCAGCGGCAGTGCAACGGTGATCTGCGGCCCGTCCGCGAAACGCTCGAGAAGCTCGAGCCCCACACCGGTCGCGCGGAGCTGGCGTTCGGTGGCGTCAGAGATTGGATCGCTGCCGAGTGCGCAGGCGAGTTCCACCGTCCGGCCGAGATGCGCAAGATAGGTTGCGGAGATTGCGGCACCACCGCCCGGCGTGATGGCGACATCCTGAGCATATATCTCGCGTCCGAGCGCCGGCAGGTCGTCGAGCCCGGCCAGAATGATGTCGGCATAGACGCGGCCAGTGCAGACGATTTTGGATTTGCCGTCCACTATGCCAGTCCGTGACGTAATGCGCGTCCGCTCGCGGCGTCGAAAAGGTGCAGATGCTCGGGTGAAGTGCCGAGCCGCACACGCGTGCCGGGCCGGGGCGGCACGGATGCAGCACATTTGCCGACGACCTCGTGCGTGCCGACGCGTGCATAGACGAGGGCGTCCGGGCCAAGCGGTTCGACGACCTTTATTTCAGCTTCGACGACGACAGGCGCGGTCACGCCATCGGGCATGACTCGCAATTCGTCGGGCCGGATGCCCAGCATGATGTCGGCTGCATCGGTACCCGGTGACGCGATCGTGCAGAACCCGTCGACCGCGAGAATGCCGCCGGCGAGTTTCGCCGGGAGCAGGTTCATCGATGGCGATCCGATGAAGCGGGCGACAAACGTATCGACAGGACGACGATAGACCTCGTCTGGTGTGCCGACCTGGAGAATGTCGCCATCCTTCATGATCACGATTCGGTCGGCGAGCGTCATCGCCTCGATCTGGTCATGCGTGACGAAGACGATGGTGCGGCCGAGCGTCTGGTGCAGCTTCTTGATCTCAAGACGCATCTGCGCGCGCAGCTGCGCGTCGAGATTCGACAGCGGCTCGTCGAACAGGAATACGGCCGGATCGCGCACCATCGCTCGGCCGATCGCGACGCGTTGGCGCTGGCCACCGGAAAGCTCCGAGGGCCGGCGGTGCAGCAGGTCGGTCAGGCCGAGCTTCTCCGCGATTTCGGCCACGCGTCGCGCTTTCTCGGGGGCGGGCAGGGACGTGGCGCGCAGTCCGAAGCCGATATTCTTCCCCACCGTCATGTGCGGATAGATCGCGTAGTTCTGGAACACCATCGCGATGTTGCGATCCTTCGGCTCGATCCGGTTGACGACCCGGCCACCGATCGAGATTTCGCCCTCGCTGATGTCCTCGAGGCCGGCGATCATGCGCAGCGTCGTCGACTTGCCGCAGCCGGATGGCCCGACGAGGACGACGAACTCCCCGCTCGCGACGGACAGGTCGATGCCCTTCACCGCGACGACGTCGCCGTACCGCTTCACGACCTGCCTGAGCGTGATCTCCGCCATTCGCCTAGTCCTATCCGCGTGCCGCGAGTTTCATGAATGCCGCTTCGAGTGCCCGTGCCTGCTTCGCCTCGCGCATCGCGATCTCCGCGGCCACCTTCGCGAAGGTGGCGGCTTGTGCACGATAGCCGGCAAGGGCTTCGCGCATCGCTTCGGGCGCCGGCCCACCGGGCCGCTTGCGCACGGCGATGAAGTTTTCGGCCGATACAACCGTCCGGAAGCGCGCTTCGTCCATCTTCGCGGATCGGCCGGCGGCATGCCGGAAAGCCTCCGCGAACGGCGGATAGCCGCCGGCAGCCAGCGACGAGCCCGCTGCGACGACCGCGCGGGCCGTGGCGGCTGCGATCTCGTGCGCTTCGCGGAACGAAAGCCCTTCTTCGCGCACCAGCGAGTCCGCCAACTCTGTGATCGTGGCGCAGCTTCGGTCGAGATTGGCGGCCACGCGCGCGGAATCGATCCGCACGGCGCGAATCAAGCCCGCCAGCAAGTTGGTCGCGCGGCCCGCATCGGTGAACGCCGCGTGACAGGCGGCCTGGACTTCACCCTCGATGTCGTTCATGTCGGTGAAGGGCGTGTTGTGCACGATCGAGATCGCGGTCTCGGCGCGCCCTGCGGCGAGCGACGCAAGCAGGCGCGTATGCTCGATCGGCACCGGGTTGCGCTTCTGCGGCATGATCGAGGATATCTGGACGAAGCCGTCGGGCACATAGAGCTGCCCGACTTCGAAGCCCGACCAGTACTGGAAGTCCTGCACGATCCGGCCCAGATGCAGCATCGACAGGCGCAGCGCCGAATAGGGCGCCGTCACATAGTCTGCAGCCGCAATGCAGCCGTAGCTGTTCAGGCGGATACGCGCGAAGCCCAGCAGTTCGGCCATGCGTGGCCGGTCGAGCGGAAAACCCGTCGTCGTGATGGCGCCGGCACCCATCGAAGATTGATCGACGATGGTCCGCGCCGCGACAAGGCGTTCGATGTCGGCGATGAGGATCTCGATATAGGCGGCCAGATAGTGACCGAAGGTCGCAGGCTGAGCAGGCTGACCGTGGGTATAGGCGACGACGAGCGTGCCTGCCTCGGCTTCAGATTTGGCGATCGTGGCGTCGAGCAGGGCACGCATTTTCGTAAGATGCGCGTCGATCCGCTGCTTGAGGACGATCTTGAAGACGGTGTGGTCGATGTCGTTCCGGCTGCGGCCGGTGTGCAGGCGTCCGGCCACGTCGGTGCCCAGCCGGTCGCGCAGCGCATGCTCGATCAGGAAGAACAGGTCCTCGACTTCGCCGGTATAGGGAATGGCCTTGAGGTCGAGTGTCTTCTCGATGTCGGCGAGCGCCTTGGCGATCGCGAAAGCCTGCGCGTCGGTGAGGATCCCGGTTTCGTGCAGCATCACGCAATGCGCGCGATCGATGCGCCGCATCGCATCGACGAATGTCGCCTTGGCGATCTCGAACAGCGGGGCGAGGACCGTATCCTTGAAGACGGGGGCGGGAAACCGGTCGTCGTCGCCTGTGCCGGAAGCCGACATGTCGATTATCCTTTTAATCCCGCGAGGACGACGCCGCGGATGATGTATCGCTGGAAGATCAGGAAAACGAAAAGCGTGGGGATCGTCGCGAGGCTCGCGCCAGTCATTATCAGCTCCCAGTCGATCTGCTGCTCGACCGAGAAGGTCGTGAGGCCGACCGGCAGCGTGTAGAGATTCGGCGACGTCGTTACGATCAATGGCCACAGGAAGGCCGTCCAGTTCCCCAGGAAGACGAAGATCGCAAGTGCGGACAGGGCCGGGGTCACTAGCGGCATCGCGATCAGCCACCAGATCGCGAATTCGTTCTGCCCGTCGATGCGTGCGGCGTCGAGGAAATCGTCAGGCACGGTCTCGAAGAACTGCTTCATCAGGAACGTGCCGAAAGCCGTCATCATGCCGGGAAACATGATGCCCCATGTGGTATCGAGCCAGCCCAGCGCACTCGACATCATGTACCAGGGAATCACAAGCATCTCGGTCGGAATCATCAGGGTCGATAGGATCGCGAGGAACACGAGATAGCGGCCGCGGAAACGGAACTTCGCCAGCGTGTAGCCCACGAGACTGTCGAAGAACACGTTGGAAAGTGTCACGAGTGTGGCGACGATCAGCGAGTTCAGGAACCAGCGGTAGAAGCGGCCGTCCTTCAGGACGAAGATGTAGTTCTCCAGCGTCGGCTCGCGCGGGATGAGATTGAGCTCGTACACCTCGTGCGGGAACTTGAGCGACGTCATCAGCATGTAGAAGATCGGCGTTACCATTGCGATTCCGCCCAGCGCAAGCAGCGTCCACGCGACGACCCGGCCGGGGCGGATGCCGGCGAACGCGGCGGCGATCCTGACGGCGGTGGCCATCCTCACTTGTCCTTCATCAGGCTGAGTTGGAGGAGCGAGATTGCAAGCAGGACAAGGAACAGCACGACGGTCTGCGCGGCGGCGTAGCCGAGCTCGTACGAGCGGAACGCCGTCTGGTAGATCAGCAGGACCAGCGGCTTCGTCGAATCGAGCGGGCCGCCGGGATCGTTCGTTGTCATGTTGTAGACCTGATCGAAGATACGCAGATACCCGATCGACGAGAACACGACGAGGAAGATGATCGTCGGACGCAACAGGGGGATCGTGATCTCGCGCAGGATGGTCCAGTCCGAGATGCCGTCGATGCGCGCCGCCTCGTAATAGCTCGTCGGGATCGCGCGCAGGCCGGCCATGAAGATGATCACCTGGAAGCCGAGGCCGTGCCAGACGGCCGTCGCAAGGATCGCGGGCAGGGCATTCGATGTCGACGCGAGGAAGTTGATCTGCGGAAATCCGATGCCCGACAGCGCGTTGTTGATCACGCCGATCGGAACCGGCTGATAGAACCATCGCCATACCCACGCCATCGCGGCGGCAGTCGTAAGGAAGGGGAGGAAATAGAGGGCCCGGATGAGGCCGTGCATGAAGCGCACGCGGTCGAGCTGATAGGCGACGACGAAGGAAAGCAGCAGGGAGATCGGCGTTCCGACCGCCAGATAGATGAACGTGTTTCGGAAGACCTTCCAGAACAGCGGATCGGCCGCGAGGCGGACATAGTTGTCGAATCCGACCCAGCGTTTCTCGCCGATGAGCCGCCACGAATGGAGGGAGACGAAGAAAGAATCGAGCGCCGGATAGAAACGGATGATCACATAGAAGGCGAGCGGGACCGCAAGGAATGTCCAGGCCCAGACGACCCGTTTCTGCTCGATCGTCCTGTTTGCGTACCAGTTCATCGCGGGAAAAGAGGGCTCCGCGGCCGGGGCCGCGGAGCCCCAGCCGTCACTTCTTGTAGAAGCCGTCGAGCAGCTTCTGCTCGGCGTCGGCCATGATCTTCAGCGACACGGCCGGATCCTGGTTTTCCAACAGGATACGGCTGACCGCGTCCATCACCATCTGGCGTTGGGCGGATTCGTCGATGAAGCGCGTGGCGTGGGCTTCCTTGAGGCCGGCGACGAACGGCCCGTAGATCGGACTTTCCGTCGCAGCCTTCGAATTCGCCGCCGCTTCGCGCGCGGGAAGTTCGCCGGTGATGTCGAGCCAGAGCTGCATCGCCGCCGGGGTCGTCACGAAGGCAAGGAACTTCGTCGCGGCGTCGAGCTTGGCGCCCTTCGACTGCGAGGTGATGCCGTTCACCCAGTAGGAGCCGTAGTTGGATCGCACGCCGTTGTGGCTCGGCAGGGGTGTCACGATCCACTCGAGGCCACGGGTACGCTCCAGCGCGCCGATGCGGAAGTTGCCGTCGACCATCAGGCCCGCGCGCTGGGCGCGGAACGCCGCCTGCGGTTCGTCCATGAAGCCTCGCGCCGTGACCTTCTCCTTGCGGAAGAGGTCGACATACCAGGTGAGCGCCTTGAGGCCGGCTTCGGAATTGTACGCGACCTGCTTGCCGTCGGCGGAGTAGGGCTGGCCGCCGAACTGGCGCACGAGAACCTCGCGCCACCAATGCTGATCCTGCCATTCCATGCCGGCGCCAATGCCGACCTGGGTGATGTTGCCGGAGGCATCGGTCTTGGTCATCTTTTTCGCCGCGTCGAGCAATCCGTCGAGCGTGGTCGGCGGCTTGGCCGGATCGAGACCCGCTTCCTTCATCAGGCGCGTGTTGTAGAAGACGGACAGCGAACGCACGGCGGTGGGCAGCGCGTAGTAGACGCCGTCGCGCTTCATTTCCTTGATCATCGGGAAAAATTCGGCGTCGATCCGTGCGGTCGGGAACGCGGCGGCGGGAATCGGCTGCAGGATCTTGGAGGCGTGGAAATCGTCGAGCCAGCCGTAGAAGAGTTGCACGACGTCCGGTGCCTGGCCGGCTGCCATCGCCGCCGAGACCTTCGTGCGGTAGTCGTTGTAGGGGAAGTGGACGTGCTTGACCTTGATGCCGGGGTTCGCGGCTTCGAACTGCTTGATCAGGTCGTCCATCGCACGCACGCGCGTCTCGAACGTGTACTGCCAGTACTCGATCTCGACCGACTGGGCCTTGGCCGTCCCGCCGAAGGCGAGGGCCACCACCATCGCGGCGGCGAGGTTCTTCAGAAATCGCATATCGACCTCCCTGTTGTTCTGCCAGGTTGCGGCCCGCCGCGACCTGTCGCTCGAAATCCGGGCTCGGCGCAAGTAGCGCATAGGGGTCCGGACGAGTCAATAATTCAAACTCCTTGAACTAATCGGATGGGGCTTCTAGCGTTTTCGCATGTCGGGAATGGCAGCCAATGTCTTCGATACGCGCGAGCACAACCGTCGTGTGGTGCTGCAGGCGTTGCGTCGGCACGGCCCGTTGAGCCGCGCGGATCTTGCTAGGCTTACCGGGCTGTCGGCGCAAGGTGTCACGAACATCGCCGATGAGCTGCTGCGTGAGCGCCTGTTGCGCGATGCCGGGCGCCGGCGCGGGGGACGGGGACAGCCGCCGCTCGATCTTGCAATCAATCCGGCCGGCGGCGTGACGATCGGCATTGAACTCCGGCACGATGAGATGGTGGTGGTGCTCGCGGATCTCGCAGGTGAGCCGCTGCGCCAGGAAATCATTTCCCTACCGTCGGCCGATCCCAAAACTGTCGCGCGACTGCTTCCCCGGCAGATCCGGCCTTACCTCGCGCGCAAGGGCGCCAAGGCTGCCGGGCCTGTATTCGGTATCGGCATCGTGGCGCCGTGGCCTTCCGGCAGCGAGAAGAACAGCAGGGAGAGTACGAATCTGCCCGGCTGGGACAGTCTCAGCGATCCGGCCGCGTACCTGAAGGCGACGCTCGGATACGACGTCGTGATCGAGAACGACGCTTCTGCGGCAGCCCTCGGTGAGCATCTGCTGGGTGCCGGTCGGGAGTATGCGCGCGTCGCCTGCCTCTATCTTGGGCGTGGCCTTGGTCTCGGCCTCGTGCTCGATGGGCGGCTCTATCGCGGAGCGACGGGCAACGCGGGCGAGATCGGTCATGTCGTCGTCGAGCCGGGTGGGCGGCAATGTGCGTGTGGTCAGCGCGGCTGCCTCGAACGCTATGTATCGCTCGAGGCGGCCTTGCGCGATCTCGCCGTCACCTCGATTGACGCAGCACCGGACGCCAAGGCGTTGTCCGGCTGGCTCGATCGCGCTGCCGAGCGCCTTACGGGTGCGGTGCTGATGATCGAGAACGTGCTGGATCCCGATACGATCGTGATTGCAGGTCTTTCGCCGGTGCTGGTCGACGGCCTCGTCGAGCGCCTGTCCAGACTGCCGCCGCCGCTCGTCGCACGGCCGGGGCCGCGCATCCTGAAGGGCGAATGCGGACCGTTCAGCGCAGCACGCGGTGCAGCGGCGCTACCCCTCTATGGCCGCGAAGCGCCGCATCTCGCGACGCGGCTCGCCGCCGGTCGCGCATGAGCGGGGCCGCCCAGAGGCTGGAAGCCGAAGCGGTGGGCGCACGCGCGTGGGGACTCCGGTTCGCGCTTCGTGGCCTTTCCGGCACGCTTTCATTGCTGCAGACGGGCGCCCATCCGGACGACGAGTCGAGCGGTCTGCTGGCGCTTCTTGTCCGCAAACTCGGCCTGTCCGTTTCCTATGCCTGCGCGACGCGCGGCGAGGGTGGGCAGAACGCGCTGGGTGCCGAGCGTGGCGCCGCGCTCGGTTTGCTGCGGACCGCCGAGATGGAAGCTGCTGCGGCGCGGCTGGGAATTTCCCTCCACTGGCTTCCGGACGGGCCGGCCGATCCATTGCGCGATTTCGGGTTCTCCAGGAGTCGAGCGGACACGCTGCGTCGCTGGGGCCGGGATCACACGCTGGAGCGGCTCGTGCGCTGCATACGGCAGGTACGTCCCGATATCCTGTGCCCGACCTTTCTCGACGTCGAGGGGCAGCACGGCCATCATCGCGCGATGACCGAGTTGACGGCCGAAGCATTTGGAATTTCAGGCGACGCATCCGCCTTCCCGGCACATGCTGCCGAAGGCCTGTCGCCGTGGGCCCCCGCACTCTTCTATCTGCCGGCATGGTCGGGGAGTGGGCAAACCTATGATGACGATACCCGCCCGTCCACAGGCCACGTTCATTTCGACATCGGCGCGGTCGATCCAGACATCGGCGCACCCTATGCGAGGATCGGGGAATGGTCGCGCGTCTGCCATGCTTCGCAGGAAATGGGCGAATGGGTCGAGGCTGGGCCGCAGCCCGTCAGCCTGCATCTCGCGGCCCGGCACGACAGCGGCACAGTGACCGTCGACAGGATCGGCCAGACGCTTCCTGCGACCGTCGGCGAATGGGCGCAGGCCACCGGATCTGCCGAACTGGCCGATGCGCAGATCGCAATCGACGAGGTATTGAGCGCAGACGCACGTGCTAATCTGGTTACCACACATCTCGAGACGGCCCTTCGTGCGATGGAGCGATGCCATTTGGACCTTCCCTGGCTCGCGCGCAAAAAGGTACAGATCACGCATGCGATTGCTCTCGCGGAGAGCGATGCACCGACATGTCCGCCGCGACCGGTCTATCGGGCATCGCCTCCTGCAGCTCTCCCTGTTCCATCGGCGGGGATTTCGCGCCCGTCGGGCGCGCGTGTCGCCTATCTTGGCGGCGGACTCGACCTGATGGAAGCGTGCCTTGCGGGGCTCGGAATCGAAGTCGCCACCATGCCGGAATTCGATCCGGCGGCACTCGCGAGCGCCGGCTTCAGTACGGTGCTTGTCGGCATCCGTGCCTTCGAGCGGCGGGCGGATTTGCGCGCGAATCTCGGAAAGCTTCATGATTTTGTCCGCGACGGCGGCCATCTCGTGACGCTTTATCACCGTTCCGGTGCGGGCTGGGATCCGGCGCGCATGCCGGTTGCCTCCATCGAAATCGGCCAGCCGAGCATCCGATGGCGTGTCTGCGACGCGCAGGCACCAGTCGAAGCGATCGTGCCCGATCATCGACTGCTGTCATATCCCAACATGATCGGGGCGGCCGACTGGGATGGTTGGCAGGGCGAGCGCGGTCTCTATTTTCCCCGGTCATGGGATCCGGCCTACGTGTCGCTCCTGCGCGTGACGGAGCAAGGAGAGGCGCCGCTTTTCGGCGGCCTGCTGAGCGGGCGGTTCGGCAAGGGCGCGCACACGCATGCCGCGCTGGCACTGCATCGGGAGATCGAGTTTGGGACATCGGGCGCGCTTCGTCTGCTCGCCAATCTCGTGGCGCCGGCGAACTAAACATCTTACTCAGCCGTCACCCGTCATGTCAGATGGGGGCAAGGACGAGACTGGTCACTGGCGGATGCGCTCATACAAAGCTGTCAGGGATCGGCCAGCAGCCGGCTAGGTGATGTGATTGCGCCTCTCTGCGGTTCAGGCGAGAGCGCTCTCATTGCGTCCTGATACCCAAAGCACGGCATAGACGGCAGCACCAGTCGCCAGCAGCAGGATAGTCGAAAGCGCCGCGGCCGTGCCAAAATCGCCGTCGAGCACCGATAGATAGATGCGCACGGGCATCGTCATCGTCCGCCCGACATAGAGGATCAGCGAACTCGACAGCTCGTTGATCGCCGTGATGAAGCTCATCAACGCACCCGACACGATGCCCGGCAGCATCAGCGGCAGCGTCACCTTGACGAAGGCACGGCCGGGCGAAGCGCCCAGCGAGATCGCCGCTTCCTCGATCGTGCCGCGGATCTGGTGCAGGATCGTGGCGCTGGAGCGCACCGCATAGGGCAGGCGCCGCACGAACAGCATCAGCACGATGATCGCGGCGCTCCCCGTCAGTTCCAGCGGCCACACGTTGAACGCGACCGTGAAGGCGAGGCCGAGCACGACGCCGGGCACGAGATAGGGAACCATCAGGGCCGCATCGAGCACGCCGGTCATCCGCGTCTGGCGCCGCGCGAGGATGTAGCCGACGAGCGTGCCGACGATTGTGATGATCGTCACGGCGATGATGGAATAGAGCGCACTGTTGCCGATCACTTGCGGGATTTCGCGCATGATCTTGGTGTAGCTCTCGAAGCCGAAGCCGGGAACGAAGACGGGGCCGCTCGTCTTGCGCAACGACGTCCAGATCACGACGAGGGAGGGAAGGAACCCGATCAGTGCCACGCCGTAGCAGACGGCGTGCGCGGCGATCGCGCCCGGCAGCGACAGGGGCTTCGGCGACGGGCGCTTGACCATCGCGTTCTCGACATTGCGCCGCCCGGCCCACCAGCGCTGCAGGACGACGACCGCCGCCGACACCGCGATTAGCAGCGCGCTGACTGTCGAGGCGAGGCCCGGATTGCCGCCCATCTCGCTGGTGAAGAGGTTGTAGGCCGTCGTCGCGAGCACCCGCACGCGCCCGCCGACGATGGCGGGCGTGCCGAAATCGGCGATCGACAGCACGAACGTGAGCAGCGCGCCCGACGTGATCGCCGGCAGGACGAGCGGAAGCGTCACCTTGAACAGGCGCCGCAGGGGCCCCGCACCGAGGCCGACGGCCGCTTCCTCCAGCGTCGGGTTGATCGTGCGCAGGCTTGCCGACGTCATCAGAAAGACGAACGGATAGAATTTCAGGCTGAAGACCAGGATGATGCCGATGAACCCGTAGATCGACGGGACTTCCACGCCGTAATCTTCCAGTGTCGTGCGCACGAAGCCGTTGCGGCCCAGCATCATGATCCACGCATAGGCACCGATGAAGGGCGGCGAGACGAGCGTGAGTGCCGCGATCGTCGACAGCACGTCGCGCCCGCGGATCGCGTAGCGGGTGGCGAGCACGGCAAGCGGCACGCCCAGCAGCGTCGCACCCGCCATGCCGCCAAACCCGACGATCAGCGTGTTGACCAGCGAGGTCTGGAAGAAGGGCTGCGTGAGGACGCGCACGTAGTTCGCGAGCGTGAAGTCGCCGCTGCGATTGTCGGTGATGCTGGCCTTGAAGATGCCGGCGAGCGGCCAGACGAGCAGGATCGCGAGGATCGCCAGGACCGCGACGAGAACCCAGGTCCAGAAATCCCAGCGCCGCGGGTTCATGCACCGAGCCCGATGCGTCCGCCCGTATCCGGATCGAAGGCGTGCAGGCGGTGGAGCGGCATGTTCGCGGCCGTCGCGTGGCCGGCGACGACCATGTCGCCGGGGTCGGGGCGGTAGGTGTTGGCGGCCAGCATTGTTCCGTCGGCGGCGGCAAGGCGCAGCAGCAGTTCGCGGCCCGCGAAGCTGGCGCGCGTCACGTTCGTGTGGATGCGCAGGCCCGGCCGCGCGTCGGGCGTCGCTCCCAGCGTCACGTCCTCGGGCCGGATCCCGAGCGTGACGCTGCGCCGGCCGGCGAGGGCAGGGATGCGCAAGGCCGATCCGGCGATCGAGATCTCGCCGCCTGCGCCGACAGGCAGGTCAGCGAACAGATTCATGGCGCCTACGAACGAGGCGACGAACAGCGTCGCCGGCACGGCATAGACGACGGGCGGCGGTGCTACCTGATGGACGCGGCCCTGATACATGACGCAGATGCGGTCGGAGACGACGAGCGCCTCCTCCTGGTCGTGCGTCACGTAGATCGTCGTGATGCCGAGCGAGCGCTGCAGGTCGCGGATGTCCTCGCGCAGTTCGATGCGCAGCTTGGCATCGAGGTTCGAGAGCGGCTCGTCCATCAACAGGATGCGCGGGTTGATGACCATCGCGCGGGCGAGCGCCACGCGCTGCTGCTGGCCGCCGGACAGCGCCTGCGGCAGGCGTTCGGCGAGCGCGCCAAGCTGCACGAGATCGAGCACCTTCGCCACGCGCTCGTCGATCTCCGCCCGCGGGCGGTTGCGCGTGGCGAGGCCGAAGCCGACATTCTCGGCCACGGTCATGTGCGGGAAGATCGCATAGTCCTGATAGACCATGCCCATGTCGCGCTTGTGCGCCGCCACGTCGTCGATGCGCGTGCCGTCGACGAGGATGCGTCCGCTGTCGTGCGCGTTGAAGCCCGCGACGGTGCGCAGCAGCGTCGTCTTCCCGCAGCCGGAAGGCCCGAGCAGCGTGAAGAACTCGCCGCTGTCGATCGTCAGATCGACGCCGTCGAGCGCCCGCACGCTGCCGTAGGTCTTGACGATCCGTTCTATGTCGACGCGTGCCAACCCGACCTCAGCGCGATTGCACCAGCTCCTGCCACTTGTCGATATACTCCTTGCGCTTGTCGGCCGCGCGCTGGATGTCGTAGTTCACGAGCTTCACCTGCTCGATGGCCTTCAGCGCGGCCAGCGGCTTGCCGTCCTTGCGGATCGGCCGGCGGCCGAGTTCCTGAACCACCATCTCCTGCACGGGCGCGCTCATCGCCCAGTCGATGAAGGCGCGTGCACCGGCGGCATTCGGCGCGCCCTTGACGACGGCCATACCGTCGGCGATCACCGACGTGCCGTCCTCGGGATAGACGATCGCAACCGGCCCGCCGTTCTTCAGGAACAGGTAGGCGTTGTCCTCGAGCGTGATGCCGACGACGGACTCGCCGTCGTTTACGAATCGCGGGACGGCGCCGGAGCTTGCCGACACGCTCATGTTGGCGAAGACCTGCTTGAACTTCGCCCAGCCGGCGGCGTTGTCGCCGTAGATCGTCAGGAATGTGTTGAGCTGCATGTAGGCCGAGCCGGATTTTTCGGCATCGGCATACGAGACGAGATTCTTGAAGCGCGGCTGGGCGAGGTCGGTCCAGGTGCGCGGATATTCCTCGGGCTTCAGCTTCTTCGTGTTGACGACGAATACGTTCATGATGCCGGCATAGGGAAGCCACGGTGCGTCGTTGCGGAACGCATCGGCGATCATGTCGTATTCCTTGGGCCGGTACGGCACGATCAGGTCCGTGTTCGCCGCGAGAAGTTCCGCGCCCACGCTCCAGATCACGTCGGCCTTGGGGTTGCCGGCTTCCGCGCGCACGCGGTTGAGGATGTCGCCCGATCCGGCCTTAACGACGTCGGCCTTCATGCCGGTCGCCTTCTCGAAATCGGGGATCATCCGCTCGACGATGTTGGCGGTGTGCGCGGTGTAGACGCTGACGCGCTGCTGCGCGCCGGCGGGTGACGCGAGCGCCAGAACGAGAGTGGTGCCGAATGCCAAGGCTTTCATGGACGTGTCGGACATGGCCGAGATCTCCCTTTTCCTGTGCGGGCGTTCCGGTGCCGCTCGAACGGTTTGTCACATTAATGTAATGTTCTCGCGATGCCGTCCGCAATGAAGATCGAAACGTTCTCGGAAAGCCGCGATCCCGACCGGCCCGATGCCAACGAGGATGCGTGGCTCGCGGTGCCGGGCCGCTGCCTTGCCGTGATCGACGGCGTAACGGACCGGACCGGCTCGCGTTTCGGCGGCGCCACGTCGGGCCGGATCGCCAGCCGGGCGGTCGCCGCTGCGCTCAAGGCGTTCGTGGAAGATCCGGCGGAGCGCGCGGCCGAACCGCGGCGATTGGCAACGGCACTTTCCGGCGCGCTGCGCGCCGAATACGCGCGATACGGGCTGCTCGATGCCGCCCGAACCGACAGGAGCCGGCGCTTCGGCGCGACGCTCGCCGCGGCAATCGAAGTCGGCGATGTCGTCCGCTTCATCCGCATCGGCGACAGCGGGATCCGGATCGACGGGCGGGATGTCCGCATCGACGAAACGCAGGTCGATCGCGTGACGTCGTCCATCCGGCAGTCCGTTTACGCCCATCTTGCTGCCAAGGACACAGCCGTGCGCGCACAGGTCGCGCGGGTCTGCATCCTCAACGGCCTCGGATCGCTCCATCCGGAGACGGGCAGTTGGATCGACGAAGCGGGCCGCGTCGCCTTGCGCGCGGCGGCACTCGAACGCGCCCGCCTCGCCGTGCCGCAGGCCGAAGCATCGGATCTGATCGCCATCGTCGATGGCGGCGTGGTGCGCGGGCAGGTGCGCTATACGAATGTCGACCGGCCGCCCTTCGGTTACGGCGTGCTGGATGGCTTCGACGTGCCGGACGGGCTGATCGCCTGCGAAGACCGGCCGCGCGCCGGCCTACGCTCGATCGAACTCTTCACGGACGGCTATTTCAAGATTCCCGATACCGTCTCGCTGACGGCGTGGGAGGCCGCTTTTGCCGAAGTCGAGCGCGAAGATCCCGAGAAGATCGGACGCTATCCGGCGCCCAAAGGCTCGCTCGGCCGCATGCGCACCGACGACCGGACCGTGATCGTCGCGAAGGCCTGAGTCAGGTCCGGGCCGTCGGCGCACCCCAGTCGGTCTTTCCCTTGTCGGTTCCGGCGACCGAATAGAGCGCGCCGGGTGCGTTCCGGGTTTTCTGGAATTCCTCCAGAGTCTGGCCGCGCATCGCCGCATAGATGTGCAGGTTCGATACGCCGACGACGGCGCCCAGCTTTTCCAGCATGAAGAAGATCGCGCCGTACTGGATGAGCCCGCGCCAGTCGCGGCGCCGGATCAGGTCCTTCTCCTCGTCGGAAAGATCGGACGCGGCGAAGCTCGCTTCCGCATCCTTCAGGAAGGCGGTGCGCATTTCGGGCTCGACGAGGGCGTGGAGGAACTTGTTGAGCCGGTAACCCTTGACGCTGCGCGCAAGCGTGAAGGGATAGGTCCCGGTCAGTTTCTGCGCGCCTTCCATCTGCCGGCCGACATGTGCGCGATGCCGCTCGATCTCCGCAGCCATCGGCGCTTCGCCGGCGTTCTCGTAGATCGCGGTCGCGATCCCGGCCATCGAGGGCAGATAGTAGGTCTGGTGGATCTTGTTCACGTGCGCCGACAGGGCTCCGCGCATGATCAGCCACATGATGACTTCAGCGCCCTCGAACCCGCCGAGCGTGGCGTATTCGGCGTGAGTCATGCGAGCCAGCGCATCCGGGTCCTTCTCGATCATCTCGAGGAACCGCATGTCCCACGGCGTGTTGTTGAAGCCCGCGCGCTCGCCATGCACCTGATGGGAAAGCCCGCCGGTCGCGACGATTGCGACATTAATGTCCTCGGGATAGCTCTCGATCGCGCGTCGCAGCGCCTTGCCGAGCTTGAAGCAGCGCCCGGCCGACGGGATCGGGAACTGCAGCACGCCGACCTGCAGCGGAACGATGGGGACGGGCCATCTGGGCTCGCTCGGCATCATCATGCACAGCGGCGAGAAGCAGCCATGATCGAGCGGACGGTCCTGGAAGAACGACATGTCGAATTCGTCGGCGACGAGCGAGGCGCCGATATGCTGGGCAAGGCAGGTGTGTCCGTCGACCGGGGGCAGATCGCGCGGGCCGCCGCCCTCATCGGCGACCGGGTAGCGGTCGCCGATGCCGAGCGCGAAGGCCGAGTAGTGATCGAAGAAAAACGACGTGACGTGGTCGTTGAAGATGAAGACCAGCGCGTCAGGCTTCTTCGCCTCGATCCAGGCGCGCACGGGCGCGAAGGATTCGAAGATCGGCGCCCAGACCAGATCGTCCTGCTTTTTCTTGTCGAAGGCGAAGCCGATTGTCGGGGTGTGCGAGGCGGCGATCGCGCCGATTATGCGGGCCATGCGACTGTTCCTTTGCTCACGCCAACTCTTCGACGACGGCCGGATATACGCGCTGGTACGCCTCGCCGTAGGTCATCGGGCGGCCGGAATTGCGCCCGCCCTGCATGCCGCGGTTGAGCGCCACGCGCGTGTAGTATTCCCAGAGATGCTGCTGGGCGGCGAGGATTTCGAACGTGTTGCGCTTGGTCTCCCACGCGGCATCGATGTTGAGGATCACGTTCGGGCGGAAATTGCACTGTTCGGGCTGGTGCGGCTCGAACAGGAAGACGGCGGGCGCGCTGTAGCTGCGCGCGGGATCGGGCTTGTGTCCGGCGGCCTGCGCGATGATCCGCGCTTCTTGGGCGAAGCGCGAGGCTTCCGGATGGTCGCCGTTGTAGGGATCCTCCATCGCGTGCGTGAGCACGAAGGATGGCTTCACCTCGCGATAGATGTCAACGAGCCGGTCCAGCATCGCCTCGGTCACGCGCAGCGGATAGTCGCCGGCATCGAAGAACTCGATTTCGGCGCCCAGCATCGCGGCCGCCCGTTCGGATTCCACGTGGCGCTGGGCCTTCACGTCGGCAAGCGACACGCCCGGCTTCTTCCATGCCCATTGGCTTTCGCCGCGCTCGCCATAGGCAAGGCAGACGATCTTCACACGATAGCCCTTGGCGACATGCAGGGCGATGGCGCCGCCCGCGCGCCAGACGAAATCGCCGGGATGGGCCGAAACGACGAGGGCGGTCTTCTGCGGCGCGTTCATGCTCTGGGGCCTCAGGCTGCGGTCGGTTGCTGGGGGCGCTTCGCGGCGCGGAAATACGCGAAACCGTCGAAAAGGGCGCGCGCGGTGCGAAGCAGCCCGGCGCGCTCGACCTTCGGAGCGGCGTCCGTACCGCCGACTTCGAGGCGCACGTCGAAGTCGCCGGTCGGATGCTCGACCTTGACGGTGCGGAAACGGCCAGCCGGCATCTGCGCCACGCGGGATGCGGGCGTGCCGGGCAGCACGCAGGCCGTCGCGACCGATACGGCCGCGAACACGCCGATCGATGCGTGGCAGGCATGGGGGATGAAACTGCGCGTGGCGACGTTGCCGCCCGCGACGGGTGGCGCCACGAGCGCCATCTTGGGAACGACCTTGTCGCGGACATCGCCAAGACCCATGAGCCGGCCCGCTTCCAGCCGGATCTCCTCCAGGCGTACCTTCAACTCGCTATCGGCATCGAGGCTTTCGCGGCTCTCGTAGCCGGTACGGCCGACCGATGCGGCCGAGAGCACGACGACGGGCATGCCGTTGTCGATCAGCGTAGCCTCGATCCCGCAAACGGTATCGACCGCGTTGCCGGTGGGCAGCAGCTTGCCGCAGACCGAGCCTTCGGCATCGAGGAAATTGACCGCGATGGGGGCGGCCGTGCCGGGAACGCCATCGATGCGTGCGTCGCCGTCGTAGTTCACCTGCCCGCCGGGCGTCTCGACGACGAGTTCGGCAAGCGTGCCGGTGTTGATCGTGCGCACGCGCACGCGCGTGATCGGATCGGCGGCGGGAAAGAGGCCGCGCTCGATCGCGAACGGGGCGACGCCGGCCAGGATGTTGCCGCAGTTGGGTGTCGTGTCGACCGTCGCGCGGTCGACCAGCACTTGGCAGAACTGGAAATCGATGTCGCTGTCCGCGTCCTTGGAACGCGAGACGATCGCGACCTTGCTGGTCAGCGGATGCGCGCCGCCGATTCCGTCGATTTGGCGCGGGTCGGGCGAGCCGAGAACGGAAAGCAGCACTTCGTCGCGCGCCGCGATGTCCTGCGGCATGTCGTCGGCAAGGAAGTACATCCCCTTCGACGTACCGCCACGCATCATCATGCATCGCACGCGCTGCTGCATTCTTCCTCCCCGCGGCGCCCGGCCGCATCCCATTGGCGCGACAATCGGCGAATGCGCACTATGAAACAAATGATTGATGTGGAGATATTAATGAACGGGTTGCACCGTCTGGCCGGAATTCTTGCGTGCGGCTTCCGCGCGCGCATGGCGCTCGTGGCTGTCGGCGATCGCCCGGCACAGGCCCGGATCGCGGCCGATATCGCCGAGCATCTGGGCGGCTTCGCGCATTTCAGCGGCCCGGCGGATACCGTGCTGGCTCACCCGGCCGGCCATCGTCACGGCAAGCTTCGGCCAGTCGATCGACGGGAAGGTTCCAGCCAGACTCGCATAGACTTCGTCCTCGACGTCCCATGCCTTCGCCGCCTGCGCGCAATCGATGATCAGGGCCTCGATGCCCTTGATCATGATGCTGCGGCAGAGCTTCATCGCCGACGCACGCCCCGGTTCGGTCGTAACTGCGGTAACATTCATCCCAAGTGCGTTCAGCATTTCCGTCGCGCGCTCACAGGCCGGGCCGCCCGCGAGTATCGGCACACGCAAGCCGACGGGCGGGACGGGGGCCATCACGGCACCCTCGACGTAATCCGCCCCGCTCGCGGCGACTTTCTCGGCGGCTATGCGCTTGGTGACGGGCGAGGCCGAGTTGATGTCGAAGAAGATCTGCCCGTTGCGCAGATAGCCGGCCGCCTGCGTGGCGACATCGAGCGTGTGGTCGGCCGTCACGGCCGAGACGACGAGGTCGGCGCCATCGGCCGCATGGGCCGCGCTGTCGCAGGCGACGACGCCGTCGGCCGCGGCGTCGGCGATACGCTTGCGACCGGAGGGCGATCCGTTGAACAGGATGTCGAAGGCGCGCACCCGGACATGGGGGTGCGCCAGAAAAGCCTTCGAAAAGATCCGGCCGACTTCGCCGTAGCCGACGACGGCGATCACGATCGAGTTGGTCACGGCGCGTCTCCCTTGGTTTCTCGCGTCAGGTTCCGGCGGCGGCGGCTTTAGATCAACTGAGGAGATGTGCGCGATTGCTGAATCCGATTCAGGTGCGCCGCGTGCCTCACCGCTCGGCCTTGAGGCGGGCCGCGATCAGGCCCGCGAGAATTTCGGCGGGAGCCGACAGCGAGGTGCCGCGCTTCGACAGGATGCCCAGCGTGCGCACGATACCCGGATTGCGCAGCGGGATCGCGGCCACATCCGGCGTGCGGCCGGTATCTATGGCGAGGCGCGGAACGATCGTAAGCCCGAGACCGGCCATCACCATGCTGACGGCCGTGGTGACGTGCTGGACCTCGTAGCGCCATTCCAGCGCGTCGCGCCGGCTGCCCAGCGCATCGTCGATGAGCGCGCGGTTGCCGGCCTGCGGGCTGATCCGGACGAGCGGAATGCCCTCCAACTCCGACCAGTTGACCGACTTCTGCCGGGCGAAGACGTGCGTCGTCGGGCAGACGAGGATGAACGGTTCCTTCAGCAGCGGCTTGATGTCGAGATCGACCCGGTTGGCCGAGACGATCGTGATGCCGAATTCGGCCGCACCGCTCTGCACCAGGTCGGCAATCTCGGTAGCCGAGTTGTCGTGGATCTTCACCGACATGTCGGGGAAGCGGGCGCTGAACTCCTGGAGGATGCGCGGCAGATAGTGATGCGCGATCGTGGGCAGGCAGCCGATGGCGATCCGCTCCTGCCGGTGGCGGCCGCCCTGCCGCAGCGCCTCGAAGGACGTCTCGATCTCGTCGAGGATCCGGCGGGCCTTGGGAAGAAGCTCGAGCCCGGCGGGCGAAAGAGTCACCTGCCGCGTGGTCCGGGCGAGCAGTTTCACGCCGAGGTCGGCTTCGAACTTCCGCATCCGGTGGCTCAGCGCCGTCTGCGACAGGTTCAGATGCGCCGCCGCACGCTGGAAACTGCCGCGCTCGGCGATGCTCAGGAACGTTTGAAGACCCAGAAAATCGATACGCATTTCGTCCGTCGCCCCGTACTTCCGAATTGATGCACCGGATTCACTAAATCGCGCAAACAAATAATTTGATTCAGCAGCTCCGCGCATGGGACCGATGGCGAAACGGGTGTCATCGGCCGGCAGCCCGTGGTCCGGGGGGAGCTATATCTCGTGCGTATCGCCGTCCTGCTCATTGCCGCGACGCTCCGGCTCTTTGCCGTTACGGCCCCGGCGATCGCTGCCGATGTCCCGCAACGGGGCGGCACGCTGGTGTTCGGCGTCGCGGGAGAACCCAACACGTTCGACTGCCATGCAACGAACACGTTTGCCGTCCTCCACTACGTGGCGCCGCATTATTCGACGCTGCTCAAGTTTGATCCCGACGCCTATCCGGCGATCGTCGGTGACATCGCCGAGCGATGGGAAGCCACGCCGGACCGGCTGACCTGGACGTTCCGGCTGCGCGCCAACGCGCTGTTCCACGACGGCAGCCCGGTGACGGCGGCCGACGTCAAGGCGACGCTGGACCGCCTGCGTGATCCGGCGCCAGGCGTGATCTCGGTCCGCAAGGCCCAGTTCTCGGATATCGCGTCGGTCGAGACGCCGGATCCGCGCACGGTCGTCGTGCGCCTCAAGGCCGTCGATGCGGCCTTCGAAGCCACGATGGCAAGCCCGTGGAACTGCATCTATTCGGCATCGCTGCTGGCCCGCGATTCCGACTATCCGCAGCGCAAGGTGATGGGCAGCGGCCCGTTCGAGTTCGTCGGCTACCAGCAGGGGCAGTTCTGGTCCGGCAGGCGATTCGAAAAATACTTCGAGGCGGGCCGGCCTTATCTGGACGGGTTCCGGGCGGCCTATATCGACGGTGCGGCGACGGTCAATTCGCTGGCGGCAGGCCAAATCCAGACCGAGTTCCGTGGTGTGACGCCCGCCCAGCGCGACCGGATAAGGTCGATCCGCGGCGAGCGCACGCAGTTCTTCGAAGGCGACCGGATCAGCGTCTATCTGGTGGCGCTGAACACCGAACGTCCGCCGCTAAACGACGCGCGGGTCCGCCGCGCATTGACGCTGGCGCTGGATCGCAAGGCGGGGCAGGCGACGATGACGCGGATTTCCTCGGTCCGCACCGCCGGTGGCTTCCTGCGGCCGGGCACGAAGATGGCCGCGACACCGGACGAACTCGCGGCGCTTCCGGGGTTCGGCAGCGACATCGCCGCGGCACGCGCGGAAGCGCGCCGTCTGCTGGCGGAAGCGGGCCATCCGCAGCTTGCGATCCGGCTGGTGACGCGCTCGATCGAGAATCCGCACCAGCAGCTGGCGGTCTATCTCGTCGACCAGTGGCGCCAGATCGGCGTGACGGCGGAGAACGTGAAGCTCGAAACCGCTCCCTGGCAGGCGACGCTTCTGGCCGGAAATTTCGACGCGATAACCGATTTTTCCGCCGATCCGGTCGACGATCCGTCGGTCCAGCTCGAGCGCTTCACCTCGTTCGACCGCGCGCCGAACAACGCTTCGCGCACCATCGACCGGACGCTCGACGAGTTGTTCGAGCGGCAGAAGCGTGCCTCCGACCCGATCGAGCGTCGCCGGCTCGTGCGGCTCTTCGAGGCACGCGTGCTGACCGAGGCCTACGCGATTCCGCTGTTCTGGGCCTACCGGATAATCCCGGTCGCCGCGGAAGTGCAGGGGTGGCCGTTCAGCCCCAGCCATTTCCTGTTTCAGGATCTTTCGACCGTTTGGATTCGCCGGTAGATACGCTAGAACCACATGTACCTGTCCGGCGACGGACGGGAACCAAAACGCCGATCCGGCCAAGCCCGGAAACATGGGGAGAAAACGATGAAATACCTGATCAAGCCGATCCTGTTCGCTGCACTGGCGCTCGCGCCGGTGGCGGCGAGCGCGCAGCAGACGGTCTACATCCCGAACCTTGCCGAGCTTTCGGGCGCCGGTGCTGTCTCGGGCACGAACTGGCGCGACGGGATCATCCTTGCGGTCGAGGAAGTGAACGCCAAGGGCGGCATCCTCGGGCGCAAGCTCGACGTGCCCCATGTCGATACGCAGAGCGAGGCGAGCATCGCGCGCGCTCAGATCCAGAAGATGATCGACAACAAGCCCTACGTGATCCTCGGGCCGGTGTTCTCGGGCTCGGTGCTGCCGAGTATGGAAATCGCCAAGCAGGCGGAGATCGCCCAGATCATGGGCGGCGAGGCGGCCGCGATCACGCAGCGTGGCAATCCCTATGTCTTCCGCACCGCGTTCGGCCAGCAGAACAGCATGCCGAAGATCGCCAACTACATACGCGACGGCGTGAAGGCCAAGTCGGTCGCGGTCGTGTGGGTCAACAACGATTTCGGCAAGGGCGGGCGCGACTTCTTCATCGCCGAGATGAAGAAGCGCAACATCCCGGTCGTTGCCGACGTGTCGACCGAATCCGGCCAGGTCGATTTCGCATCCGACGTCGTCAAGGTGAAGAACGCGAATGCCGACGCGATCTTCGTCTACACGAACGAGGAAGAGAGCGCCCGCTTTCTGCGCGAGGCACGCAAGCAGGGCATCCGGGCGCCGCTGATCGGCGAGACGACGCTGCTGGGCCAGAAGGTCATCGAGCTGGCCGGCGAAGCGGCCAACGGCGTGAAGGGCCATGTCGGTCTCACCGCCGACGCGCCGATCCCCTCGCTTCAGGAATTCGGCGAGAAGTTCAAGAAGCGGTTCGGCTACGCCAACGACCACAACGGCATCAAGGGCTACATCTCGATCTACATGATCAAGCACGTGACGGAAAAGCTCGGCAAGTTCGACAGCAAGGCGTTCGCTGCCGCGCTGCACGGCACGACCATCACGCCGGCGCAGGAGCCGGGCATCCTGATGGAAGCCACGTGGGACGAGAACGGCGACATCGACCGCCAGAGCTTCCTGGGCGAAGTCGTCAACGGAAAGCAGAAGATCGTCGAGATCCTGCCCAAGGCCGGCAAGTAACGCCGGATACCGGAAGGCAGCATGTCGGGTTTAATCCAGCTCGTCGTGTCGGGCCTGGCGACGGGGGCGATCTACGCCCTCGTCGCTGTGGGTTTCGCGCTGCTCTGGCAGACGTCGCAGACGATCAACTTCGCGCAGGGCGAGTTCGTGATGGTGCCAGCGTTCTTCGTGCTCGTCGCGATGAAGGTCGGCGGTCTCGGCTACTGGCCTTCGCTCGTGATCGGCCTCGTCGTGTCGGCGCTGCTGCTCGGGGCCGCCTTCAAGGGGCTGGTCGTCGAGCCGATGCTCCGCCACGGCGTGCTGCCGCTCGTCATCTCGACGGTGGCGCTGGCCATCCTGATGAAGGAGGCGGTGAAGGATTTCTACAGTTCGCAGGCCCAGCAGTTTCCGGCCATCGTCGACGGCAGCGACATCGAGGCGTTCGGCGCCGTGGTCTCTACGCAGAGCATCGCGGTGTTCCTCGTGGCCATTGGTGCGGTGGTGCTGCTCAACTGGTTCCTCACCTCGACCCTCACGGGCCGCGCGATGCAGGCGACCGCGCAGAACCGTAACGTGGCGCGCATCCTCGGCGTCGATGTCGACCGGATGATCCTCTACACCTTCCTCATCAATGGCCTGCTGACGGCGCTCGCCTCGTTCCTCGTCTCGCCCATATATCTGGCGAAGTTCACGAACGGCGAGACGCTGGGGCTCGCGGCCTTCGTCGCGGCCATCGTCGGTGGCTTCAATCAGGTGCGGGGCGCCGTGCTGGGCGGGCTGATTCTCGGCGTGCTCGACAATCTCGCGGCCGCCTACGTGTCCGCGCAGTATCGCGCGGCCGTGCCGCTCATCGTGCTTGTCGTCGTCATCCTGTTCCGGCCGCAGGGGCTGCTCGGGCGCGTCGAGGAACGGTCCGTCTGATGATGCGACCCGGCCCGGTATCCCTCGTGGCAATCGCTGCGGTTCTCATCGGCCTTGCACTGGGGCCGGAGTTCCTGCGCCCTTCGCAGCTCTATCTCGTCAGCCTCTGGGCCGTGACGGCGATCGCGGCGATGGGCCTCAACCTCACGCTCGGCTATGCCGGGCAGGTGTCGATGGCGCAGGGCGCGTTCGTCGGCATCGGTGCCTACACGACGGCGCTCCTGATGCAGCAGGGCGTGCCGTTCCCGCTCGCCTTTCTCGCGGCCGGCGTGCTGGGCTTCGCGATCGGCTGGCTGCTCGGCTATCCGGCGCTGCGCGTGCAGCACCATTATCTCGCCTTCGTCACGCTTGCTTTCACTACGCTTGTCTACCTGTTGCTGCGCAACGAGCAGTGGCTGACGAACGGCGTCTACGGGATTTCCGGTATCCAGCGGCCGGCTCTGTTCGGGATCTCGTTCGCCAAGGCGGGCGCCTACTACTATTTCTGCCTTGTAGTGCTGGCGCTCTTCCTCGGCGCGATGTGGTGGATGATCCGCTCGCCCTGGGGGCGCGCCTTCATGGTCCTGCGCGAAAATCCGGTGCGGGCACTTTCGCTGGGGGTCGACACGCGGCGCTACACGCTGCTTGCCTTCGCGATCGGCTCGTCGATCGGCGGTTTCGCGGGCGGGCTCTTCGCGCCGCTGGTGCAGTTCCTTGAGCCGAACTCGTTCTCGCTCGGCTATTCGCTGAGCCTGCTGCTGATGGTCATCGTCGGCGGCTCCGGCTACCTGCTGGGCCCGCTCGTGGGCGCGATGGTCGCGATCCTGCTGCCGGACTTTTTGCGCTTCACGCAAGGCTACTACCTGCTGCTCTATGCCGCTTCGGTCATGCTGCTGATGACCTTCTGCCCACAGGGCCTGATCGGCATGGTCGAGCAGATGCGCGCGGCTTGGCGGCAGCGCACGGCCGCGAAGGAAGCGCGCTGATGGCTGCCGTCCTCGAAATCCGCGATCTCCACAAATCGTTCGGCGGCATCGCGGCCGTCGACGGCGTGTCCTTCTCGGTCGAGGAGGGCGAGATCCTCGGCATCATCGGGCCGAACGGCTCGGGCAAGTCGACGCTGTTCAACTGCGTGCTCGGCCAGTTGCAGCCGACATCGGGAACCGTCCTCGTCGACGGCAAGGTGACGACCGGCATGCGCCCGTGCGATCTCAACGCGCGCGGTGTGAGCCGGACGTTCCAGCTGCTGCAGGTGTTCCCGGAACTGACGGTGAAGGACAACCTGATCGCGGCCGGGCAGGAGCATCAGGGTACGATGCTGTCGCGCCTCTTCGGGCCGCCCGACGCGGGGCTGGGTGCGGCCGCTGACAAGATGATCGAGTTCTTCCGCCTGTCGCACGTCGCGGACGAGAAGGCCGGGCGGCTCAGTTACGGCCAGCAGAAGCTGCTCGATGCGGCGATGGCGTTCATGGGCGGGCCGCGTCTCGTTCTGCTCGACGAGCCGGCGGGCGGCGTGAACCTGACGATGCTCGCAGGGCTTCGCGAACGCCTGCGCGCGATCAACAAGGAGATGCGCGCGACGTTCGTCGTCATCGAGCACAACATGGATTTCGTGATGTCGCTGTGCACGCGCGTGCTGGTGCTCGCCGAAGGACGGGTAATCGCAGAGGGCGATCCGGCGAGCATCCGGAACAATCCGAAAGTCATCGAGGCGTATCTTGGCCCCTGACAGCGGTACGCCGCCCATCCTGTCGCTGGATTCCGTCGTCGCCGGCTACGGCCCGATGACGATCCTGCACGGCACGACGTTCGAGATCGAGCGGGGCAAGATCACGACCGTGATCGGGCCGAACGGGGCGGGCAAGTCGACCGTGTTCAAGACCGTGTTCGGCCTGCTCAAGGTCCGCAGCGGGCGGATCGCATTCGAGGGCGAGGACATCACCAACTTTGCCCCTCGTCGCTTGCTTGGCATGGGCGTCAGCTACGTGCCGCAGGGCCGCAACATTTTTCCCGAGCTCAGCGTGCTCCACAATCTCGAGCTCGGCGGCATCGCGGCGCCGCCGGGGATCGACATCAAGGCGCGCATCGAAGTCGCCCTCGAGCGCTTCCCGATCCTGCGCGCCAAGGCGAAGGCGCAGGCCTCCACGCTCAGCGGCGGTCAGCAGAAGCTGCTTGAGATCGCGCGCAGCATGCTGCTCGATCCCAGGTTGCTGCTGATCGACGAGCCTTCGATCGGGCTGTCGCCGTTGATGGTGCGCGAGACATTCGATATCCTCCTCGATCTGCGCAAGCGCGGCACGACGATCCTGCTGATCGAACAGAACGCGCGCAGCGCCCTCCAGATATCCGACCGCGGGCTCGTGCTCGAGCAGGGGCAGACGCGGATGTCCGACACGGCCGCCGCCCTGCTCGTCGATCCGCGGGTGGGCGAACTCTTTCTCGGCGGAACCAGCCAGCACGCGGGAACGGCATAGGCATGCGCAACGAACCCACTCTCGACCACAACGACGCCCGCACGGCGATCGACGCGATTTCCCGCGAACTCGACGGACGCGGCAAGGCGGCCGTCATCGCCGTCGTCGACTCGCATGGCGAGACGCTCGCCGTGCTGCGCTATTCGGGTGCCGCGCTCAGCTCGGTCGCCGTCGCGACGAACAAGGCCTACACGGCCGTGAGGCTGCGCCGGCCGAGCGGCATGGTCGGCAAGCGCATCCGCGATCCCGAGCACGGCTTCGACATCTCCTATTACGGCGATCCGCGCTATGTCGGCTGGGGCGGCGGGTTCCCGGTGGAGAAGGATGGGCAGTTCCTCGGCGCCGTCGCCATCAGCGGATTGCCGGAAGCCGAAGACGAGGAACTGGCGAAGACGGGCATCGCCGCCATCGAGGCGCGCTGGACCGCCGCCTGACACGACGCAATTCACAGAGGGAAGTTCCGACATGGTGCACCAGGACAGGTTCTTGCTGGCGGGAGTGATGGGGTGGCCGGTGATGCATTCGCGCTCGCCGAAACTCCATAACTACTGGCTCCAGAAGCACGGGCTCGCGGGCACCTACGTGCCGCTCGGCATCCGGATCGAGGGGCTGGCGGCGGCATTACGTGCGCTTCCGGCACTCGGCTTCTCGGGCTGCAACCTCACGATCCCGCACAAGGTCGAGGCGCTGAAGATCGTCGACACGCTCGATCCGCTCGCCAAGCGCATCGGTGCGGCGAACTGCATCGTCGTCGGGGCCGACGGCTCGCTGACCGGTTTCAACAACGACGGCTGGGGATTCATCGAGAATGTCGTCGACCGTGCGCCGGGTTGGCGCGTTGAGGCCGGATCCGTCGCGATCATCGGCGCGGGCGGCGGCGCGCGCGCGGTCGCGGTGAGCCTGCTCGACCGGGGGGCGAAGAGCATCCGCCTGATCAACCGTACGGCTTCGCGTGCCGAGGCGCTGGCCAAGCAGGTCGGCGGCCCCATCGAGATCGTCGAGTGGGAGGGGCGGCACAAGGCGCTCGAAGGCGCAGCCACGCTGGTCAATACGACGAGCCAGGGCATGGTCGGCCAGCCGGCGCTGGATCTTTCGCTCGACGCGCTGCCCAAGACAGCGCTCGTCACCGACATCGTCTACACGCCGCTGGAAACGCCGCTGCTCGCCGCCGCGCGCAAGCGCGGGAACCCGACCGTCGACGGGCTCGGCATGCTGCTTCATCAGGCGCGCCCGGCCTTCAAGGCGTGGTTCGGCATCCTGCCCGAGGTCACGCCCGAACTGCGCCGGTCGATCGAAGAGACGCTCTAGGTCCGGCGGCCGTCCGGAATCAGGAAATCGAGCATTTCCGATTCCGCCGCCCGGTACATGTCGACGCCGTTCGATGTCCGGCAGCCCAGCGCGGCCGCGACGACGATCCAGGGCGCGGGGTTGGGCTGCGTGATGGCGCACGCCGCGAACGCATCCGCTGACAGACAGGCGACATCGACGGGATGCGGATCGCCCGCCTTCATGCCTGCCGACGACGCATTGGCGACGAGATCGTAGCCGGACGGATCGGACGATCCCGCCACCGCTGGAAAGCGTGTTCGCAGCCGCTCGATCAGCGCGTCGCGGCGCTTCAAATCGGTATCGTGGATCGCGAGCGACGCGACGCCCGCATCGACCAGCGCCAGCCCGATCGCCCAACCTGCACCGCCTGCGCCGACAAGCAGCGTGCGTGCCCCCTTGGGTTCGCCGCCCTTGGCGCGGATGGCGGCGACGAAGCCCAGCCCGTCGAGCATGTCGCCGTGCCAGCCGTCTGCACCCGTGCGACGGATGATGTTGACGGCGCCAAGGAACCGGGCGCGTTCGCTGAGGCTCGTGCAATGCGGAACACAGGCGAATTTGTGCGGGATGGTGACGATGATCCCGTCAAGATTCCGAACGAGGCGGGTTCCGCCGAGAAACGCGGGCAGGTCCGACGGCGTCACATGCGCGGGCACGAGGATCGCATTGTGGCCGCGCGCGGCGAACCTGGCGGTCATGCCAGCCGGCGATTTGACCTGCGCGATCGGGTCGCCAACGATGACGAAAAGCCGCGTGGCCCCGTTCGGAACGGAAATGTCGATGGCTGCCCCCTGCGCCGTTGCGCCGGGGACTATATCGCCCCGGCCGCCGTCAGACACCCTCGTTGCGGAAATCGCGGATCACGCGGGCCGCACCGATGCTGCGCAGCGGATGGCTATCGTCGATGGCCGGCGCGTGCATGTCGATGCCGACGGTCTCGATGCGGGCGGCCACACCCGCCGTTACGCCGGCGGCCGAATCCTCGTAGACGCGGGCCTCCCCGGCTTCCACGCCGAGTCTTTCCAGCGCCGTGAGATAGGGCAGCGGGTCGGGCTTGCCGCGCGCCAGTTCGTCGCCGATGACGATCGTGGCGAAGGTCTTGCCGAGCCCGAGCTTGCCGAGGATCAGTTCGGCGTTGGCGCGCGGCGCGTTCGTCACGGCCGCAAGCTTGAGCCCGGCATCGCGTGCGCGCTGGAGCAGCGCGCCGAGCCCCGGCGTGGGTAGGATGCTGTCGAGCAGCGTGCGGAACAGCGCTTCCTTGCGGTCGGGCAGTTCGCGCGCGATCGCGGGGGCGATCCCGGCGAAATTGCGCTGGACGATGGCGTCGCTCGTCAGGCCGACGAAGTTCGCCATGTAGAAATCGGGAGCGATGGTCATGCCGAGCGGCTTCACGATCCGCGTCCAGGATTCGAAATGGACGGCCTCGGTGTCGGTCAGCGTTCCGTCGATGTCGAAGAGAAGGGCGCGCAGGCGGGTGCTGGATATGGTCACGATACGTAGTATTCCTACACTTCGGGGAAGGGCGGAAAATCCGCTTGATTCGATACTTGTTACGAGTATATGACAGTCAGGAATGGGTTGCAGGGCCAAATTTGAGCCCGTACCCCTGCAAATACGTAACAAAAATACATTGCTCCCGCAGGCATCTGACGGGGGCGGGAACCGGAGGAAACGATGATCAAGAACGCACTCGTCCTGTCGGCCTTTTCGCTCGGCGCCCTGCTGGCGCCGCAGGCGCACGCGCAAGGCACGCTCAACCTGTCCTGCTCGGTGCAGGTCGAATGGTGCCAGGCCGTTGCGACGAGCTTCCAGAAGGCGACCGGCATCAACGTCGCGATGACGCAGCGCGGTTCGGGCGAAGCGCTCGCGCAGCTGCGTGCCGAAGCGCAGAACCCGCGCACGGACGTGTGGTTCGGCGGCACGGGCGATCCGCACCTGATCGCAGCCGAAGAGAACCTGACCGTCGAATACAAGTCGCCCGCCGCAGGCAATCTCCAGGCCTGGGCGCTGCGCCAGTACGAGATTTCCAAGGGCCGCTCGATCGGCATCTATTCGGGCGCCGTTGGCTTCGGTTTCAACAAGGAGCTGCTCGCCAAGAAGAACCTCGCGGCGCCTGCCTGCTGGGCCGACATCCTGAAGCCGGCGTACAAGGGCGAGATCCAGATCGCCAACCCGAACTCGTCGGGCACGGCCTATGTCGTCATCGCCACGCTGGTCCAGTTGATGGGCGAGCCCAAGGCGTTCGAGTATCTGGCCGCCATGCACAAGAACGTGAACGCCTATGCCCGCTCGGGCACCGGCCCCATCAAGGCGGTGGCGCGCGGCGAGACGGCCGTGTCGCTCTCGTTCGTGCACGATGCCGTGACGGAAGCCAACGCAGGCTTTCCCGTGGGCTGGGCCACGCCGTGCGAAGGGACGGGCTACGAGATCGGCTCGATGTCGATCGTGCGGGGCACGCGCAACCTGACGCAGGCCCGCCGCTTCTACGACTGGGCGCTCACGCCCGAGGCGCAGCGCCTGGGCTTCGAGGCCGGCGGCCAGCTCCAGATGCCATCGAACAAGGCGGCTCCGTTGCCGCCCAACGCACCCGACCTCTCGAAGCTGAAGCTCGTCGAGTACGACTTCGTGAAGTACGGCCAGGCATCCGAACGCCGCCGCCTGCTCGCGAAGTGGGACAGCGAGATCGGCTTGTTGCCGCGCTGAACCCTTCCGTCCAGATCGGACGATTGCGATGAAACGTCTCGACCCGGCGGCCACATGGTGGCTCGCCGCGCTCCTCGGCTACGCCGTGCTGCCCTGGCACATGGCGCAGGAATCGCTGGCGCTCGGTGCCTATTTCGCGGTGTTTGCCGAGGATGCCGATGCGGCTTCGGCGCTTGCGCAGGCCGCGCGCTTCGATCGCGCGTGGTTCTGGCCGGTCGGCCTCGCGCTGGTTCTGGCGCTTCCCGCCCTTGTCCCCGGTGCCAGCCAGCCCGTGAAGGTGCGCTGGCTGATTGCCGGCGGCCTTGCCGGGCTGGCGGCGGTCGTGGCGCAGGGCTGGCTCGTCGGCGTGCGGGGGTGGAGTTATGCGTGGCTCGACACCGCCTTCGGCATGCTCGACGAACGCCAGTTCGGTATCGGACTCGGTGGCTCGGTCGCGTTCGTCGCGTTCCTGCTGATGACGACCGACGGGCTGGCGCTGAAAGGGCGCTTTGGCGGCGACCGGTTCGTCGCCGCCAGCGTGGGCGTCCTGATCGCGTCCATCACGATCTTCACGGTCTGGCCGGTGCTGACGCTGCTCGGGCAGATCTTCACCGCACCGGCCGACCAGACGCTGCTCGCCGCGACGATCGACAGGCTGTTCGCGCCGAAGATATGGAGCCTTGCCTGCGTCGTCTCGCGCTCGAACTGCGGCGTGGCGTGGAACACCATCGTGCTTGCCGTGGCGACGGCCAGTTGCGCGACACTGCTCGGGCTCGCCTTCGCGCTGATCGTCACGCGCACCGGTTTCCGCTTCAAGAAGCCGCTGCGGCTGCTCACCGTGATGCCGATCATCACGCCGCCCTTCGTCATCAGCCTCGGCCTCATCCTAATCTTCGGCCGCTCGGGTCTCGTCAATCAGGCCGCGAGCGCCTGGTTCGACGTCGAGCTCGGCCGCTGGATCTACGGCTTCGGCGGCGTGCTGCTGGCACAGGTCTTCAGCTTCACGCCCACGGCCTTCCTGGTGCTGATCGGCGTGGTCGAGGGCATCTCGCCCACGATGGAGGAAGCCTCGCAGACGCTACGTGCCAGCCGCATGCGCTCGTTCCTGACGGTGACGCTGCCGCTGATGCGGCCCGGCCTCGCCAACGCCTTCCTCGTGGTGTTCATCGAGAGTATCGCCGATTTCGGCAATCCCATCGTGCTCGGCGGCTCATTCGGCGTGCTGTCGACCGAGATCTTCTTCGCTGTCGTCGGCGCGCAGGCGGATTTCGGGCGCTCCGCCACGCTCGCCTCGATCCTGCTCGGTTACGCGCTCGTCGCCTTCTTCCTGCAGCGCCGCGTGGTGGGGCGCGCATCCTACGTGTCGATGTCGGGCAAGGGCGACGCGGGGCTCGCCTCGCCGCTGCCGCCCGCCGTCGCGCGTACGGCGTTCGCCATCGCGCTGCCGTGGGCGACGCTCACCGTCGCGATATACGTGCTGGCGCTCGCCGGCGGCTTCGTCACCGTCTGGGGTCGCGACTGGACGCCGACGCTTTCGCATTTCGTGCGGGCCTTCTCGGTCGATTACGGGGCAGGGGGCCTCATCTGGTCGGGCGGGGCGTGGAACTCGTTCTGGACGACAGTGAAGCTCGCGGGCATCGCCGCACCGGTCACCGCAGCACTCGGCCTGCTAGCCGCCTGGGTGCTGGCGCGCCAGCGCTTCGCCGGGCGCGGGCTGCTCGAATTCGCGCTGATGCTCAGTTTCTGCGTGCCGGGCACGGTCATCGGCGTGGCCTACGTGCTCACCTTCAATATCCCGCCCGTCGAGATCACGGGGACGGCCGCGGTTCTCGTCGCGTGCTTCGTATTCCGCAACATGCCGGTGGGCGTGCGCTCCGGCCTCGCGGCGATCAGCCAGCTCGACCGCAGCCTCGACGAGGCGTCGGCTACCTTGCGCGCCTCGACGGGGCGCACGCTGCGCAAGGTGGTGCTGCCGCTGCTGAAGCCGGCCATCGTCACGGCGCTGATCTACAGCTTCGTACGCGCGATGACGACGGTCAGCGCGGTCATCTTCCTCGTCTCCGCGCAGCACGAGATGGCGACGGTCTACATCATCAACCGCGTCATCAACGGCGATTACGGAATCGCCATCGCCTACGCGACCGTGCTGATCGTGCTGATGATGGCGGCCATCGGCCTCATCCAGCTTCTGGTCGGCCGCCGCCGCATCGGGCGGCGCGGTTCCGGCCCAATCCCGTCCGTCATCGGAGCACGCGCATGAACGACCCGACCCGCAAGAACGCCGGCGTGCGTCTGGAAAATCTCGTCAAGCGCTATGGCAGCGTCGTCGCAGTCAAGAAGCTGTCGATGGATATCCGCCCCGGCACGCTCGTCACGCTGCTGGGGCCGTCGGGCTGCGGCAAGACGACCTTGCTGCGCATGATCGCCGGGCTGGAAGAGCCCAGCGAAGGCCGGATCGAGATCGGCGGCACGGACGTGACGCACCTCTCGGCGCGCGAGCGCAACGTGTCGATGGTGTTCCAGTCCTATGCGCTGTTCCCGCACATGAACGTGGCGGAGAACGTCGCCTACGGACTCATCTCGGGCGGCATGAACAAGTCCGATGCGGCCGCGAAGGCGACGCGCGCGCTGGAGACGGTCGGTCTCGCGGGCTACGGCGAGCGACTGCCGTCGGAAATGTCGGGCGGGCAGCAACAGCGCGTCGCGGTGGCTCGCGCCCTCGTGCTCGAGCCAGACGTTCTGCTGTTTGACGAGCCGCTTTCCAACCTGGATGCGCGCCTGCGCCGCTCGATGCGCGAGGAGATCCGTGCGCTGCAGCAGGCGCTGGGCCTCACCGCGATCTATGTCACGCACGACCAGAGCGAGGCGCTGGCGGTGTCGGACATCATCGTCGTCATGCGCGCGGCCGAGATCGCGCAGGCGGGCACGCCGGGCGAGTTGTACGACGCGCCCCGCGACGTGTTCGTCGCGACCTTCATGGGCGAGGCGAACCATGTGCGCGCCCGGCTCGACGCGAAAGACGGGGCGAGGGGGCGCGTGGCGCTCGATCGCGCCTTCGTCGACCTGCCGCATCGCGACCTGCCGCTGGGGCCTGTCGATCTCGTCATCCGGCCCGAGGCGATCGCGCTGGCGGCCCCCGATGCGGCAGCCGACGCGCTGGCCGGCAGGGTGGCGCGCGCGACCTTCATGGGCTCGCATGTCGAGTATCACGTGGATACGGCGCTGGGCGACCTGTTCGCCGTGATCCCGCGCGCGGCGACGTTCCAGCCTGTGGGTACGGACGTGCGCGTGCTGCTCGATCCGAAGGGTGCGATTCTCGTCCGGCCGTGATTCGATTTATAGGTCTATTTTCTTGACAACTGGAGCGGGATGTTCAAATATGCTCGTTGGTTCGACGTGCTGTTTGAAATGTGAATAAGGATACCCCGGCCGTGTGCCATATAGGTGCAAACGGCCATTGTGTGCGTACCCAGAAGTCTGCCGTTACGGTAACGCGAGTTTCGATTCAGGTTACATCTCTGCAACTTCAAGAGGATAAATGCGTTACCGTAACATGTGGTAACGAAAAGATTTGCAGTTGCCTAGCGGCCGATCTTCAGCAGGGCCGTTCCGGCCAGCGTTATCGCGATCGACGCCATGCGGAAGACGCGCACGCGTTCCTTGAAGACCGTGATGCCGATGACGACGGCGAAGACCACGCTGGTCTCGCGCAGGGCGGAGACTAGCGGAAGCGGGGCCTGCGTCATCGCCCAGACCACGATCCAGGCCGCCGCATAGCTCATGACGCCGGCAAGGAGGCCGATCCGGCGCGTGCGCATCGACACCGGCGGGCGCTCGCCGCGCGCGGTCACGCGCATGATGCAGGGGATCAGGATCGACGTGATCAGCGTCAACCACACGACATATCCGTGCGCCGAGCCCGAGACGCGGGCGCCGACCCCGTCGATCACGGAATAGCAGGCGATGAAGCAACTCGTGCCGAGCGCCCACAATACGGGCCACGGGTCGCGCAGGCCGTCCGCGCCGCGCGACAGCGACAGGCTGACGATCCCCAGCGAGATCAGGAACACGGCGATCTGCGCCAGCGGATCGATCTGCTCGCCGAGGATCGCGACCGAGGCGATGGCGACGAGGAGCGGGGCCACGCCGCGCGCGAGCGGATAGATCTGGCTGAAATCGCCGACCTTGTAGGCGCGCTGAAGGAAATAGACGTAGCCCACGCACAGGACCGCGCTCGCCGCCATGTTCGGCCAGCTTTCGGGCGCCGGAACCGCGACGAAGGGAATGAGGCAGACCGACATGAAGCCCTGCGAGGCGAACATCGTCTCGAAGGCGGCCTGCTGGTCCTCCGCCGCCTTGATCATGGCGTTCCAGGTGGCGTGCACGAGGGCGGCGCAGAGAACCAGGAGGAAGACGTTCAGTTCCAAGCTCCGCGTCCTTCCGATGAGGGTGCCATAAGCACTCTACCCGATCCGGGGCGGGAAGTGCAGGCTGATCCCGCATGCGATGAATTGTCGCCGCCCGTCGAATCGTATATCGAGACAGTCCTTCCCGTCGCAAACCCAAGTGGATCCATGACCGATCTCAAGAAGCTGCTGGCCGACGTCGAGCCCGTCCTTGCGCGCGCGGCCGCCGCGCTGGTGGAAATGCGGCGCTCCGGAATCGATGCGACGCGCAAGGACGGCTACGACGTCGTCACGGCCGCCGATCTCGCGTCGGAGAAGATCGTGATTGAAGGCCTGCGCGCCCTGGCGCCGGATGCCGCGATCCTGTCGGAGGAGGCGGGCGCGATCGACGGCAAGCAGGATGCGCGCTGGATCATCGATCCGCTCGACGGGACCGTGAACTTCGCGGCCGGGCTGCCGCTGTTTTCCGTGACGGTCGCCTATCAGGAGAAGGGCGAGACGCTGCTGGGTGCCACGCGCGCGCCGATGTTGCCGATGGCCGCGACCTATGTGCGTGGCCTGCGCGCCGATGTCGACGGCGTGCCCGTCAAGGTCTCGCCGATCAAGCGCCTCGCCGATGCCGTCGTCTCGGTCATCCTGACATCGCATTTCTCGGCGACGGAAATGAAGCGGACCATCGCGATCCTCGACCGCCTGTCGACGCGGACGCGCGGCGTGCGGATCATCATTTCGGGTGCGCTGGAGATGTCGATGGTTGCCGCCGGGCAACTCGACGCCTTCGTCAGCATCAAGGCCGATGCGGTTTCGCATGCCGCCGCGATGCCGCTCGTGAAGGCGGCAGGCGGGCGTACCACGACGCTGGCCGGTGCGGAATCGGGCGTCGACGATCCGGAGAAGATCTCGAGCAACGGCCATCTTCACGACGAGCTGCTCGAGGTCCTGAAAGGGATCTAGAAACCCAGCGGTTCCAGCGCGTCGAACAGACGCCGGTAGCTGGCGTAAGCTCCGGCGAGCGCCTCGCGGGCTTCTGCGTCCGGCATGAAGTGCGCGGATGTGCCGCCGATCGCGGATGCGGCATCCACAACGGTGGCGAAGGCTCCCGCGGCGGTGGATGCGAGCATCGCGGCACCGACGGGCGAGGTGTCGGTCTGCTCGGGCACGGTCGCTTCCAGTCCGCTGACATCGGCGCGGATCTGGCTCCACAGCCGGCTGCGTGCACCACCGCCGACGAGTAGCAGCGAGTCCGTGGCGACGCCCATACGCCCGAGACGCTCGACGACATCGCGCATCGCGAACGCCGTTCCTTCGAGCAGCGCGCGGGCCATATGTTCGCGGCCATGCGCGGCCGTCAGCCCATGGAAGGCGCCGCGCATGCCGGGCCGCCAGCGCGGCGCCATCGCGCCGCTGAGGCAGGGAAGGAACGCGATGCCCGCCGAACCGGCAGGCGCGGCCGCCGCCAGCGTGTCGAGCTCGGCGGCATTCCGCAAGCCGAGCACACCCACGAGCCATGCGACGGCGCCACCGGACAGCCAGCCGGGGTTCTCGATGAAGTAACCGCCGGCCGGATAGGCGTGGGTCTCGACCATGTCCTCGCTGTCGATGAGCGGCACGGGATGCAGCGCACCGACGACCTCGCCGGTGCCGAGGCCCACGCCGATCTGGCCCGGCGCGACAAGTCCCGCACCGAGCATGCTCGAGAAATCGTCGCCGGTCCCGACGGCGACCGGGATGCCGGCCGGCAGACCCGCAAGGGCGGAACCGGCATTCGTGAGGCGGCCCGCGCGATCCCCGGCCCTTGCGATCACGGGAAGTTCGGCCGCATCAAGCTCGAAAGCCGCGAGGAGATCGGCGTCGTAGCGCGGCGCATCTAGGGAAGCGACCATGCTCGTCGAGGCAAGCGCATGATCGATGACGAAGCTTCCGGTCAGGCGCTCCACCAGATAGCTCACCGGCTGATGGAAGCGTGCGGCCTTTCCCGCGAGGCGGTTCCGTTTCAGCCAGAGCGCCTTTGCCGCCAGATGCCCTGCATCGAGGACGATCCCGGTCCGGCTGCGGACCAGTCCGTGCGGCAGGTGCTTCGTTTCCTCCTCGGCACGCCGGTCCATCCAGAGCAGGGCGGGATGGAGCGTGCGGCAAGCGGCATCGACGGCGATGCACCCGTCGAGCTGGCCTGCGATCCCAAGTCCCCGGATATCGGCCGGCCGCACGCCGGCTTCGGCCAATGCGCCGGCAATGGCCGGCGCAAGTGCGGCTTCCCACACGGCCGGATCCTGTTCGGCCCAGCCCGGCTTCGGAAAGTCGGGTCTGTAGCCGGTCGCTGCCTTTCCGCGGACGCCGAACCGCTCGTCGACGACGACCGCCTTCAGGCTTTGCGTGCCGAGATCGACGCCGACGAACATCGGCAGCGCGTCAGCAGCAGCGCGGCGGATCGCCGGCTGCGGCCTGGCCGTACTTCTTGAACTGCTCGACGGTGGCAGCAAGCTCGGAATCGGTGAGCAGCACCGGCTTGCCGACTTGCAACGCGCGCCAGTACTGCGCCGCCAGCGTCTCCACCTCGGTCGCCAGCCACATCGCCTTCTTCAGGTTGGGGCCCGTCGCGATCATGCCGTGGTTCGACAGCAGGCACGCACCGCGGCCTTCCAGCGCTTCGAGCGCCACGTCGGCCTGTTCCTGCGTGCCGTATGTGCGATAGGGCGCGCAGCGGATCGAGTTCCCGCCGGCCGCGACGATCATGTAGTGGACCGCGGGGATGTCCATCCGCAGGCACGCCAGCGTCGTCGAGAACATCGAGTGCATGTGCGCCACGGCGCCGACGTCCGGCTTGCGCGCCATGATGTCGCGATGGAAGCGCCATTCGCTGGACGGGCGGCGCTTGCCGGTGTGGCTGCCGTCGGCGCGCATCACCACGATGTCCTCGGGCTGCATCTCGTGATACTCCATCCCCGAGGGCGTGATCAGGAAGCCTTCCGGGATGCGCGCGCTGATATTTCCGCTCACACCCTGGTTCATGCCGCGCCGGTTCATCTCGACGCAGGCGGCAATGATCTCGGCGCGCAGTTCCGGGTAGTTCATAATTCGCTCCTGGTGGTGTCAGTTCGACTTCGGGAAGCGCCGCTCGCGCGGGCATTCATAGGCGCCCTTGCTCGTCAGGCGGATGCCGGTCAGCGTGCGCTCGGCCTTGTTCAGCCGCCAATCCAGCATCTTCTGCGCCATGGCGAGGGTGTGCGCGGCATAGGCCGGATCGGCCGCACGGTTCTTCATCTCGTCGGGATCCTCGGCGAGATCGAACAGCAGCGGCGGAAGCCCGCCGAAATGGATGTACTTGTACCGCTCGCCCCGCACGACGGCGATCGAGCATTCGTCGAGTTTCACGCCGAGTTCGCGTTCCGGCCGGTCGCTCGTCGCGTCGCGGAAATCGAGCTCGAAGAACATCTCCGAGCGCCAATCCTTCGGGCTGGCGCCATCGAGGAACGGGAGCAGGGACTCGCCGTCGCAGGTCAGCGGCGATTCCGCACCCAGCGCTTCGAGGATCGTCGGCATGATGTCGATGGCGCCAGTGAATTCCTCGACGACGCGGCCGCGCGCAGCCGTGGCACGGTCGGTCGGCATGCGCACGATCAGCGGGATGCGGAACGACTGGTCGAAGAAATGCTCCTTGCCGAGGAGCCAGTGGTCCCACAGCATCTCGCCGTGGTCGCTGGTGAAGATGATGATCGTGTTGTCGTAGCAGCCCGACTTCTTCATCGATGCGACGAGGCGGCCCATCGCGTCGTCAACCTCGGTCATCATGCCGTAATAGGTGGCGCGCAGCTGCCGGCGCGCGATCTCTTCCTCACGGATCTTCTCGGGGTTATGGCCTTCGCGGGCGCGGTAGTTGCCGCGCGAGAAGGCGACGTAGGGATGGAGCTTCTCTTCCTCCTTGGGATCGGTGAAGCCGCGGAAGGGCGGCACCTTGTCGGCATCGTAGAGCTTGTTGTACGGCTCCGTCGCGACGAAGGGTGGATGCGGCTGCAGGATGCTGACATGCAGGAACCACGGGTCCTTCTTGTTGGCCATGTAATCGATGGCATGGTCGACGACAAACGATGTCTCGCTGTCGGCCGACTTGAAGGCCGGCGGCGGATAGGTGGGGCCGCGCTTATCGGCACCCGGATAGTTCTTGACCGGTGTGCAGGCCTGCTCGCGTGTGTCGCCGATCTTGTAGCCTTTCGCCTTGAGAGCCGCGATCCAGGCATCATCGCCCTCGCTGCCGGGAACGAGCTGCGTGAAACCCGGCAGCGTGCCGGCATAGGTCTTCAGGGCGGGGTCGTTGGGATGGTACTGGCGCGGATCCATGCTCGTGTCGGTGTAGCCGAGCAGCGCCGGGTCGTAGCCGAGCTTGCGCATTTCCAACGCCACATTCGTGAAGCGCGCGTCGAGCGGCGTGCCGTTGCGCAGCGAACGGTGGTTCATAGCGTACATGCCGGTAAGCAGGGATGTGCGGCTCGGCCCGCAGGGCACGCACTGGGAATAGTGGTTGCGGAAGAGCACGCCTTCGGCGGCGAGCCTGTCGATGTTGGGCGTGCGCACGACCGGGTGGCCGAGCGCGGAGAGGCACTCGGCCCGCCACTGGTCGGCGGTGATCAGCAACACGTTCGGACGGTTCATGTTCGCTCCGGCAGATTGGCAGAGAGGGAATGGGTTCCGGCAAGTTCGTCGGCTTGCTCGCGCGCGCCGGCCAGCGTCAGTTTGGCGGCATGGTGACATGCGACGGCGTGGCCCGCATCGATCTCGGTCAGGCGCGGCACGGATGTCAGGCACATTTCGTCCGCATAGCGGCAGCGAGTGTGGAACCGGCAGCCGTCGGGCGGGTTGGCGGGATCGGGGCGCTCGCCGGACAGCAGGATCGTGCGTCGCTCGGCCATCGGATCGGGAACCGGGATCGCCGACATCAGTGCTTCGGTATAGGGATGGCGAGGCGTGTAGTAGAGCGCCTGCGTGGGCGCCAGCTCCACGATCTGGCCCAGATACATGACCGCCACGCGATCGCAGGCGTAGGCGACGGCCGCGAGGTCGTGCGCGATGAACAGGTAGGTGAGGCCCAGATCCTGCTGCAGCGTCTTCAGCAGGTTGAGAATCTGCGCCTGGATCGACACGTCGAGCGCCGAGATCGGCTCGTCGCAGACGATGAATTCCGGGTGCATGACCAGCGCGCGCGCGATCGCGATGCGCTGGCGCTGGCCGCCGCTGAAGGCGTGCGGATAGCGACCGAGATGCTCGGGCAGCAGACCGCACAGCCGCGCGATGTCGGCGACGCGGGCCTCCAGCTCGTCGCCTTTCGCCAGCCCGTGAACGAGCAGGGACTCGCCGATGATCTCGCGCACCGTCATGCGCGGATTGAGCGACGCATACGGATCCTGGAAGATCAGCTGCATGTGGCGCCAGAGCGTGCGCAACGCCTTGCGATCGACCTTCAGTACGTCGATTTCGCCGCCGTCCCTGTGGAACAGTATCTCGCCGGAAGTCGGTTCGACGATCCGCAGGACGGCGCGGCCGAGCGTCGTCTTGCCCGATCCGCTTTCGCCCACGAGACCGAGTGTCTCGCCCTTGCGGATCTCGAGGCTGACGCCGTCGACCGCGCGCACATGCCCGGTCACGCGGCCGAACGTGGCGCCGCGGCGGATCGGGAAATGGACCTTGATGTCCTTGATGGTCAGGAGCGGGCGCATGGATCAGATCCCTTCGCCCGCGCGGTGGCAGCTGACGATGTGGTCGGGGCCGACCGATCGGGGCAGCGGGAACACGCCGTCGCACGTGCCGCCTACGAACGCATTGCAGCGCGGATGGAAGGTGCAGCCGGCTGGCAGATCGTAAAGGCTGGGGACGGCGCCATTGATCGGCTGGAGGTCGCGCCAGTGGCGCAGCCGCCCCAGCTTCGGCACGGCACGCAGCAGGTTGCCCGTGTAGGGGTGTCGCGGGTGGCTGAAAATCTCGCGTACGCTGCCGGTTTCGACGATCTTGCCCGTGTACATGATCGCAACCCGGTCGGCCATCTGCGCCACGACGCCAAGATCGTGCGTGATGAAGATGATCGCCATGCCGAGATCGGACTGCAGGCGGCGCATCAGGTCGAGGATCTGGGCCTGGATCGTCACGTCGAGCGCGGTCGTCGGCTCGTCCGCGATCAGCAGCGCCGGATCGCAGGCCAGCGCTTTGGCGATCATCGCGCGCTGGCGCATGCCGCCCGAAAATTCGTGCGGATAGCGGTCGAGCGTGTGCGAGGGGTCGGAAATCCCGACCTTGTCGAGAAGATCGCAGGCCATTTCGCGTTGGGCCGCACCGGCGAGGCCCCGGTGCAGGCGCAGCACGTCGCCGATCTGGTTGCCGATCGTGTGAAGGGGGGAGAAGGAGCTCATCGGCTCCTGGAAGATCATCGCGATCCGGTTGCCGCGGATCTTACGGATGTCGCGGCCGTCAGGCGCAAGATTCGCGAGATCGACCGGCGTCGCACCGGCAGAAGGGCGGAACATGAGGCTACCGCCGGTGATCTGCAACTCGCGCGGTAGAAGCCGGAGGAGGGACTGCGCGGTCACGCTCTTGCCCGAACCGCTTTCGCCGACAAGGGCAAGGACCTCGCCCGGACGGACCTCGAAGCTGATACCGTCGATGACGCATACATAACCACCGCGCAGCACCAGATCGATGCGCAAGTCCTCGACCTTCAGCAGGACATCGTCACGCATGCCGGCGGTCATCCCTTTGCGTACGGGTCGGCTGCGTCTCGCATGCCGTCGCCGATGAAATTGAAGGCAAGTGCGGCGAAAATCACGAAGATGCCGGGGATCAGCAGCCACGGCAGATGCGCGATCGAACGGATGTTCTGCGCGGCATAGAGGAGTACGCCCCAGCTTTCGGCAGGTTCGCGCAGGCCCAGGCCGAGGAAGCTGAGCGAGGTCTCCGCGAGCAGGACCTCCGGGAACGCGATCGTCAGGTCGACGATCAGGAAGCTCATGAACGAAGGCAGGAGATGGCGCCAGATCAGTCGGAAATCCGTGCAGCCGGCCAGGCGCGCGGCGACGACGAACTCCTCCTCGCGCAGCGCAAGCAGCTTGCTGCGCACCGTGCGCGCGAGATGCGTCCACCCGATGAGCGCCAGCAGGAACGTGATCGCCACATATATCTGCAATGCGGTCCAGTCGCGCGGCAGCGCCGCGCTGAGCGCCAGCCAGAGCGGCAATGTGGGGATCGAGCGGATGAATTCGATCACGCGCATCGTGATCACGTCGGCAAGACCGCCGAAATAGCCCGCGATTCCGCCGATGAGCGTTCCCAGGACGAACGAGACCGCCACGCCGATGATGCCGATCGACATCGAGACGCGCGTGGCATGCATCGTCCGCCCGAACTGGTCGCGGCCCAGCGGATCGGTGCCGAAGAGGTGGACGAAGCCGCCCTCGACGCCGAACAGGTGCAGGTTGCTGGGGATCAGGCCCCAGAGCTCGTAGGCAGGCCCGCGCACGAAGAACTGGACAGGCCAGACCTGCTGCCGGTCCTCGACCGACATGAGCCGGAGCGTCGTCGGGTCACGCTTGTTGACCCTGGCGTAGACGAACGGACGCAGGTGGAACTGGCCGCTGTCATCGAAGAAATGGATGCCCATCGGCTCGCCGGCGAGATATCGCACGTTGCGCTGGGCCGGCTGATAGGGGGCGATAAACTCGGCGAAGACAGCGATGAACATCAGCAGCCCGAGGAAGGCGAGCCCGATCATGGCCATGTGATGGCGCCGGAAGCGCCGCCACATCAGGCGCCACTGGGCGGCCGTGTCGGCTCGCGTGAAATTCCCGGCGACGCGGGGCCGTGCGATTGCTGCAGTCGTCATCGTGTCAGGCCATCCGGATCCGCGGGTCGAGCAGCACCAGCAGCAGATCCGAAACGAACGTGCCGGTGATCGTCAACGCGCAATAGATGAAGACCATGGCGCCGGCGAGCGGCATGTCCTGGTTGAGAAGGGCGTGCAGGAAGAGCGGTCCCGTATCGGGAAGCGACATGACGACGCCGACGATCGGTGCGCCCGAGATGACGAAGGTCAGCCGCCAGCCGAGGGTCGCCACGATGGGGTTGAGCGCCATGCGTACCGGGTACTTCATCAGCAGGCGCAGCGGCGAAAGACCGGCCGCGCGCCCGGCGACGACGTACATCTTGCCGAGTTCGTCGAGAACGAGGGCGCGCATCGAGCGGACGAGGAAGGCGGTTCCCGACGTGCCGAGAACGACGACCGGCACCCACAGATGCTGCGCGAAATCGACGAACTTCGCCCAGCTCCACGGCGCATCCTCGTATTGCGGGGAGAAAAGGCCGCCCACGCTCTGCCCGAACATCTGCTGGCCGAAGAACATCAGCACGAGCGCCAGCAGGAAGTTCGGCGTGGCGAGGCCGACATAACCGATGAACGAGAAGGTGTGGTCCGCGAGCGAGTATTGCCGGACGGCCGAATAGATGCCGATCGGGATGGCGAGCGCATACATGAAGACGAGCGTGCAGAAGGCGAGTGCAAGCGTGAACGGCAGCCGCTCCCCGATGACGTCGGCGACCGGGCGCTTCCATTCGAAGGAATGGCCGAAATCCCCGCGCAGCACGATGCCGGAAAACCAGCTCGCATACTGTTCGTGCCACGGGCGGTCGAGGCCGAGGAACTTGCGCATCTGTGCGAGTTCCTCCTGCGTCACGACCGAGCCGGTCTGCTGCTTCTCGGTCAGGTAGGCTTCCGCATAGTCGCCCGGCGGCAGCTGGATGACGACGAAGGCCACGATCGAAACCAGCCACAGCGTCAGCAGCATGCCGGTCAGCCGGCGGATGAAGAACTGCAGGATCATCCATCCGGCCGAAGCCCAGCGGCCCGCCATCGTCGCGGTTTGCGCTGCTGGCGTCACCGCGCGAAGTACCACTGGTCGGGGCGGAACGGATAGGTGCGAGCGTAGTTATAGTGCTGCACCGTCCAGTCCCGGACGTTCGCAAGGCGGCGCGAGACCACCGTGGGGCCGGGCAGGCTGCCGACGAGGCCGATGATCGTCATATTGTCGAGATTGATGCGCACGAGCTCACGGCCGATCTCGTTGTAACGCGGCGTGCCGGGCGTGATCGTGCGCCACTCCGCCTCGAGTTCGTAGAGCCGCTTGGCCCAAGCCGGCGGCTCCTCGCCGCGCGTGCCTTTGGTGTTCGCCCACTCGCGCCAGGCGGCGCCGAACAGCGGCGATTCCTCGCGATAGGGCGGCATGTACAGCTGGACGTCGCTGATCAAGTTGGGCTCGTAGGGAACGTCCCATTCCATGACGACGTCAGCACCACCTTCCTTGGCCTTCTGGCGGGTGAGGGCGGTGGTGATCTCCTTGAAGATCACCTCGACGCCGACCTGGCGCCAGTAACCCTGCACGAGCTGGACGAGGCCGCCCGAGGCGAACTGCGAGCTGTACTCCCACAGCAGCGACAGCGGCTTGCCGTCGGCGCGCAGGCGGATTCCGTTGGGGCCACGCTTGAGGCCCATCTCGTCGAGCAGCGCTTCGGCCGCCTTCGGGTCGTACTGGATCATGTAGCTGCGGTCGGCGTCGGTGACGAAGGGCACGTTCAACGGCAGGGCCGCTTCCGGCTTGCCGAGGCCGAACCACAGCGTCTCGTTCATCTCGTTGCGGTTGATCGCCAGAGACATGGCCTTGCGGAAGCGCACGTCGGCGAAGATCTGCCGCAGGGCCGGGTCGCGGTGCGTGATGTTGAACGAGATGGGCGAGGAGGTCTGGCCCGGCGGCAGCGACAGCTTGTAGCCGCCCTTGGCTTCGTTCTCCTTCAGCACGGGGTAGTCGACGAGATCGTTGCCCTGCGCCTTCTGGTCCACTTCGCCGTTGAGGATCGCGAGGACCGAAAGATCCTTGTTCAGGAAGCGCTCGTGGTGCCGGTCGATATAGGGAAGCTGATTCCCGGCCGTGTCGACCTTGAAGTAGTAGGGGTTGGCGATGAATATCCGGCGCTGCGTGTTCGTCTCGACCTCGACGATGTGGCTTTCGAGCGTGGGCCTGGTTAGCGCGTGGGCGGGGATGTTCTCGGCATCCTTCCATTTATTCCAGATGCGGTGGAAGTTCTTGATCCAGTTCTCCTGGCCGGCGGCCTTGGCCTCGTCGTCGGCCTTCGGATTGTATTTGGCGTGGTACTTCATGTAGTGGTGCTTGGGCGCATAGGGCGCGAAGTAGGAGCCGCCGGTCGACAGGAAGTGCAGCAGGCCGGGATAGGGTGCCGCGAAGACGAGGCGCACGGTCGTCTCGTCGAGTTTTTCCGCAGTCACAGGCTGGCCGCCCGACATCCATACGGCGGGCACGCTCGGGAACAGGTCCTTGTTCTTGATGATGTCGTCGAAATAGAAAACCATGTCGTCGGCGGTGAAGGGTGCGCCGTCCGACCAGCGATGGCCCTTGCGCAGCGAGAACGTGATCGAGCGCATGTCGGGGCCCCAGCTCCACGACTTCGCGACGTTCGGCACGATCGTCGACAGGTTGTCGGTCAGGCGGACCAGGTTGACCTGCCGCCAGCTCAGGATCTCGGCCGTGCCCGACTCGAGTGCGCGCGACAGGCCGCGCAGCGTGCCGCCGTATTTCCCGCACTCTTCATAAGGAATGACGACAAGCGGCTCCTGCGGGAGGCGCTTGTCGACGGTCGGGAGCTGGCCGCCCTTCACGCGGTCGGCGAAGAGGGGATTGTCCTTGAAGACGAGCTTGGCGCCGAGTTGGCCCTCGATCTCGGCAAGGTCGCCCTGCTGCGGCATTGCGGTCTTGAGGCCCTTGGGATCGGCGACGCTCGCGCATGTACTGGCGTCGGCTGCGCCGGGAATTGCCGCGAGAAGCAGCGTGAGGGCGGTTAGCGGTGCGGCAATGCGCCTGACGGTCGAACGGCGATCAGCACGGAAGCCCATGACCCTCTCCTTCGCTCTGTTCTTCTCGTCCCGACTCTTGCCGGGATCGTTCGGGGAGGAGCGTATGGCTCGATTACGCATATATCAATCATTAATTTGATTGTTAATGATTGATTTTTGCACTTTAGTGGTAAATATAAGTTCATATGGCTCCCAAATTCCCCAACAGCGAAGAAAACCCGCCAGCTCCGACGCCCTACCGCGCTATGCGGCGAAACCCGATCGCGCGCCGGCGCATCCTGCGGCATGAGCTTGCCGTGCGGGGCGCCGTATCGGTTGCGGAACTCAGCGAGATCCTGAGCGCCTCGAGCAACACGATTCGGCGCGATCTCGACGTGCTGGCGCGCGAAGGCGTGGTCGAGCGCGGCCATGGCGGGGCGGCCCCGCGCGCGTTGCGGCCTGCGGAAGAAGCGCTGGCGATCCGCGAGCGCAAGAATGTCGACGAGAAGCGCGTCATCGCGCACGCCGTCGCGCGGATGGTCAAGCCCGGCGAGATGCTGTTCCTCAATGACGGCTCGACGACGATGGCGCTGGCGCGCGAGCTGGTGAATATCGAGTTCGACCTGTTCGTCGTCACGCCGGCTGTGAATGTCGCTAACCAGCTTGTCGAGAATCCGCGCCTGACCGTGTGCCTGCTGGGCGGCTTCGTGCGGCGTTCGTCGCTGGCGACCAGCGGCCCTTTCGCCGAAACGATGCTCGAGCAGTTCCACGCCGATGTCGCGGCACTTTCCTGCGACGCCTTCAGCGTCGGCGAAGGCATGAGTTTCAGCAATCCGGAGGACGCGTCCCTGTCGCGCAAGATGGCGGCACGCGCGCGGCGTTGCATCGCGATGGTGACGAGCGCCAAGTTCGAGCAGACGGCGCGCCTGACGGGATTCGCGGCGAGCGAGATCGACACGCTCGTGACCGACACGCTGCCGGCGGCCCGGCGCGCGGCGGTGGAGGCTGCCGGTATTGGGCTCGTCGAGGCATCGAAGGCCGCGGACATGCGCGTGCCGCAGGGGAGTGCGCAGTGAAGAAGCCGTCAGAGAAGGAGATTTCCGGGTTTGTCGCGTTCGCAGGCAAGCTTGCCGACGCCGCGGGAACCGTCGCGCGCCGCTATTTCCGCGCCGGCGTGGAGGTCATCGGCAAGGACGATGCGTCGCCGGTGACGATCGCCGACCGCACGGCCGAGGCGCGGATGCGCCGCATGATCGCGGCGCAGTTTCCCGCGCACGGCATCCAGGGCGAGGAATACGGAACCGACCGGGCCGACGCGGAATATGTCTGGGTTCTCGATCCGATCGATGGCACGAAATCGTTCATCTCGGGCGTTCCGATGTTCGGAACGCTGATCGCGCTCGCCCATCGCGGCCGCCCGATCGTCGGGATCATCGACCAGCCTGTCTCGCGCGAGCGCTGGATCGGCGCTGCGGGCCGGCCCACGCGCTTCCAGGGCAAGACCGCATCGACGCGCGCCTGCAAGCACCTCGCCGATGCGATCTTCTTCACGACGTCGCCCACGATGTTCAGCGGCCGCGCGGAGAAGTCGTTCGAGAAGCTGCGCACCACCGTCCGGCTGACGCGCTTCAGCACCGACTGCTATGCCTACGGCCTTCTCGCGAGCGGCCACGTCGATATCGTCATCGAGGCGGGCTTGAAGCCGCACGACTATCTCGCGCAGGTGCCGATCATCGAAGGGGCGGGCGGGCGGCTGACGGATTGGGAAGGCCGCCGTCTCGGCCTCGATGGCGGCAGCCGCATCTGCGCTGTCGGCGATCCACGCCTGCAGAAGAAGGTTCTCGGCATCCTTCCGGGCAGCCGCTAGGGCTTCAGCACGTACCGCACGACCGTATCGCCGACGACCTTGCGGCGCCTTGCGAGCGCCCTTGCCGTCGCCATGTCCTTCCGGAAGACCCGTGAGAATGTCGCGCGGTTCGACACGTTGAAGAAGCACAGCGCGCTGATCGTCATGTGGAGATCGACGGTCTCGATGTCCGCACGGAACGCGCCGGCCTTCACGCCGCGGCGATAGATTCCTTCGACGACCTCCAGCGCCGATGCGTTCAGTTTCTGGATCTTCGCCGAGCGGTGCAGATGGATCGCGTTGTGGATGTTCTCCACCGCGACGAGCCGGACGAAGTCCGGGTTCCGGCAGTGATAGTCGAACGTGAACTCGGCGAGCCGGCGAAGCGCATCCACCGGCGAGAGACCCTTGAGGTCGAGCTCCCGTTCGATCCGGCGGATGCGCGAATAAGCTTCCTCGAGGACGGCGACGAACAGGCCTTCCTTGTCTTTGAAATAGTAATAGAGCATCCGCTTGCTCGTGCGGGTGCGCGCGGCGATCTCGTCGACCCGCGCGCCGTTGTAGCCGCTCCCGGCGAACTCGGCGGTCGCGGCCGCGATGATGTCGCGCTTGACCCGATCCGGATCGTAGATGCGTGCGCGGGGCGGCTTTTTCTTCATTTGATCGTTCCTGCTGGCGCGCACAGACTGCCCCGGACGAGGGCGGGACCGCCAGCCCAGAATTCCATTGACCGTTTGTACCGGTTCGTACAAATCATGGCGGATGGGAGGATCGATGGGATCGCGTATCGGTATTGCCGTGATCGGCGCCGGCATGATCGGCCGGCGGCACGCGCAGCACGTCGCTGCATCGGCGGAGGCCGATCTCTGCGCCATCGTCGATCCGTCGCCGGGAGCCGCCGAGATCGCGGCGACATATGGCGCCCCGCTGTTCGCGTCGATCGCGGCGCTTCTCGCCAAGACCCGGCCCGACGGCATGATCATCGCCACGCCGAACCAGATGCATGTCGCGCACGGGCTCGAAGCCGTCGCCGCCGGAATTCCGGCCCTGATCGAAAAGCCCGTCGCGGACGATCCGGCCGAAGGGCTGCGGCTGGTCGAGGCGGCGGAGCGTGCAGGCGTGCCGCTCGCCGTCGGCCATCATCGCCGCCACAATCCGAAGATCGCGGCCGCCAAGACGATCGTCGAATCCGGGCGCCTCGGCCGCATCGCCAATGTCCATGCGTCGTTCTGGATCAAGAAGCCGGACGCGTATTTCGACGTCGCGTGGCGCCGCATGCCGGGCGGCGGCCCGGTCCTTCTCAATCTCATCCACGACGTGGACCTGCTGCGCCATTTCTGCGGCGACGTGACGGAAGTCCGCGCCTTGGCATCCAATGCCATCCGCGGAAATCCGGTCGAGGATAGTTGCGTGGCGCTCCTGCGCTTCGCGAGCGGGGCGCTCGGCACCGTCACGGTCAGCGATGCAATCGTGGCCCCGTGGAGCTGGGAACTCACCGCGGCCGAGAACCCTGCCTATCCGCAGACGGGCCAGGCGGCCTTCCAGATCGGCGGCACGCTCGGCTCGCTTGCCGTGCCGACGCTCGATGTCTGGTCCTATGAAGGGACGCCGGGCTGGATGAACCCCATCGCCGTCCGGCGCGAGGTCGCCGCCGCGCGCGACCCGCTGGCGCTTCAGGTCGCACAGTTCTGTCGCGTCATCCGCGGCGAGGAGAAGCCGCTCGTTTCGGGGCGCGAAGGCTTGAAGACGCTCGTCCTCGTCGCCGCCATCCTGAAGGCCGCCGCCGGCGGCACCGCCGTCCGGATAGACGGCACGCAGATCCGGGAGATCACCCCATGACCACGCCCTGCATCATCACGGTGGCGATCACCGGCTCGTTGCCGCAGAAGAAGAACAATCCGGCCGTGCCTATCACGATCGCCGAACAGGTCGAATCGACGCAGGCGGCGTTCGAGGCGGGCGCCACGCTCGCGCACTGCCATGTGCGCAACGACGACGGCACGCCCACCTCCGATCCCGACCGTTTCGCCCGTCTGGTCGAGGGACTGCGCAAGCACTGCCCCGGTCTGATCATCCAGCTTTCGACCGGCGGCCGGTCGGGGGCGGGCAAGGAGCGCGGCGGCATGTTGGGCACGATGCCCGACATGGCGTCGCTGGCGACCGGCTCGGTCAATTTCCCGACACGCGTCTACGACAACAGTCCCGATTTGGTCGACTGGCTGGCGGGCGAGATGAAGCGGCTGGGCATCAAGCCGGAGGTCGAGGCCTTCGATCTGTCGATGATCTTCAAGGCGGCCGACATGGCGAGGGCCGGCCAGATCGTCGGCCCGCTGCACGTGCAGTTCGTCATGGGCGTCAAGAACGCCATGCCGGTCGACCGGCCGACCTTCGAGTTCTACGTGGCGACGCTGAAGCGCCTTGCGCCCGACGCGACCTGGACCGGGGCGGGAATCGGGCGCGACCAATTGACGCTGAACCGCTGGAGCCTCGAATTGGGCGGGCATTGTCGCACGGGTCTGGAAGATAATATCCGGATGGACGAGAGCACGCTGGCGCCGTCGAACGCGGCTCTGGTCGCGCGCGTTGCGAAACTCTGCCATGAATACGGGAGGCGGCCGGCGACGGCCGCCGAGGCGCGGTCGATGCTGGGGCTTGCCGCGGCCTGAAACGGGGGGAACGGGAATGGATACGGGCGAATTCTACCGTCGCGACCGCGCATGGCATCCGCCGGGCTTCACGCTCGGCTACAAATCCACCGCGCTCCGCAGTCCGCAGCGTGCGCTTCTGTCGCTGCCGCAGTCGCCGGCCGACCTGTCGGGGCCGGTGTTCGGGCACGGAATGCTCGACAAGCTCGACCACGACCTGATCCTCAACTGCTCGACCGGCGGCGAAGCGATCGGCGAGCGTATCGTCGTGCACGGGCGCGTCACCGACCAGAACGGCCGGCCCGTGCCGAATGCGCTGATCGAGATCTGGCAGGCCAATGCCGGCGGTCGCTATCGCCATGTCCGCGATTCCTATGTCGCGGCACTCGACCCGAATTTCGGCGGCTGCGGCCGCGTGCTCAGCGACGCCGAGGGCCGCTACGCCTTCCGCACGATCCGCCCCGGCCCGTATCCGTTCCGCAACAACGGCTCTGACTGGCGGCCGGCACATATCCACCTGTCGCTGTTCGGGTCCGCCTTCGCGCAGCGCCTGATCACGCAGTTCTATTTCGAGGGCGATCCGCTGATCGCCAAATGCCCGATCGTCAACACGATCGCGGACAAGACCGCGATCGACATGCTGGTGGCGAAGCTCGACCTCGAGAACCAGGGGCCGTTCGACCACCTGACCTACCGTTTCGACATCGTGCTGCGCGGCCGGCGCTCGACCTTCTTCGAGAACCGGCCGGAGGGGAACTGACATGCCTGTCGAACCGCTGAAGGAAACCCCGTCGCAGACGGCCGGCCCCTACGTCCATATCGGCACGCATCCCTCGTCGGCAGGCCTGAACATCCGCACGCAGGAAAAGCCGAACATCCTCGTCGGCGCCGCGGCGAAGGGCGAGCGCATCCGCATCGAAGGCCTGGTCCGCGACGGTGCAGGTTCCGTCGTGACAGATGCGATGGTCGAGATCTGGCATGCCGACGCGGCCGGAAAGTTCCCCGGCCATTTCGGCCGGGCGATATGCGACCTCAAGACCGGCGAATGGTTCTTCGAGACGGTGAAGCCCGGTGCCACGCGCAACCGGGCCGGGGCGGTCGAGGCGCCGTTCGTCACGCTGCTGCTGTTCGCGCGCGGCATCAACATCCACCTGCACACGCGGATGTACTTCGCCGACGAGACCGCCGCCAACGAAGCGGACCCGACGCTGAAGGCCGTGGCCGAGCCGCATCTGCGCCAGACGCTGATGGCGACGCGCACGGCGAAGGGCGGGCAGGTCGTCTACCGCTTCGAGATCAAGCTGCAGGGCGAAGGCGAGACGGTCTTCTTCGACATCTGATCACAGGCTGTCGATGGAAGCGCGGTGGAGCTTCTGGTACTGGCCCGGCGTGAGGCCGACCGAGCGGCGGAACTGCCGCGCGAAGGCGGCCTGGTCGGCATAGCCGCATTCCAGCGCGATCCGGCTGATGGGCCGGCCGGTGTGGCGCAGATGGCTGCACGCGATCTCGATGCGCGCCCGGATCAGGTACTGGCGCGTCGTGATGCCGAACAGGCCGCGGATGCGCTGGTCGAGCTGGTAGGCCGAAAGCCCGGCGCGCGCGGCAAGATCGGCCACGCGCAGCGGCCGGTCGATATGCCGGTGGAAATGGTCGATCGCGCGCGACATGCCGGACATGTCGCCGATCGGGCCCGACAGCGTCTGCAGGTCGCGCGAGATCCCCGAAAGGCCGATGATCCGGCCGTCATTGCCGATGACCGGCTCCTTCCAGGTCAGGCACCAGCCTTCGGTGCCGCCGGGATAGAGGTGGAGTTCGAGCTTTCCGTGGATCGGCAGCCCGTCCTTGAGGACCGCGCGGTCCTGTTCGGCGATCCGTTCGCCCAGCGGGGCCGGGAAGACTTCGGCGGCCGTACGCCCGATCAGCGCATCCTTGCCCGCATGTCCGGTACGCAGCGCCAGCGTCCGGTTGACCGCGACATAGCGGCCTTCGGCGTCCTTCACGAAGAAGACGGTGTCGGAAATGGAATCGAACAGGTCCTCGCCGGCAAACGGCCGTCCGAGGGCCTTGAGGAACCGGGTCCGGAAATCGCCGCCGCGCGTCATCTCAAGTCGAACCCCCGAAACCTTGTGCCGATTCCGCATCCGGCGCTGCCCGATCTGACAATATGGATTTTGGCGGCGCTGGCATAGTCTGGGGACGCCGCCAGACCGATCAGGAGCTGCCATGTCCGACAATATCTTCCGGGGCGTGATGCCCGCGCTGATGACCCCGTGCAGCCGCGACGGCAAGCCGGATTTCGAAGCGCTCGCGCGCAAGGGGCGCGAACTCGTCGCCGCCGGAATGTCGGGCGTCGTCTATTGCGGTTCGATGGGCGACTGGCCACTGCTGACCGACGAGCAGCGCATGGAAGGCGTCGAGAGTCTGACCAGGGCGGGGCTGCCCGTGGTCGTCGGAACCGGCGCGCAGAACCCAAAGCGCGCCGCCGCCTTCGCGGCACATGCGAAGAAGTCGGGTGCGAAGGGCCTGATGGTGATCCCGCGCGTGCTGTCGCGCGGTCCCTCGATCGCTGCCCAGCGCGCGCATTTCGAGGGGATCCTCGAAGCGGGCGTCGACCTGCCATCCGTCATCTACAACAGCCCCTATTACGGATTCGAGACGAAGGCCGACCTGTTCTTCGAGCTGCGCAAGCGCCATCCGCATCTGGTCGGTTTCAAGGAATTCGGCGGGGCGAAGTCGCTGAGCTACGCGGCCGAGCACATCACCGGCAGCGATCCCAAGCTGATGCTGCTGGTGGGCGTGGATACGCAGGTGTTCCACGGCTACGTCAATTGCGGGGCGGTGGGCGCCATCACGGGCGTGGGCAACATCCTGCCCAAGGAAGTGCTGCATCTGGTCGCGCTGTGCGCGAAGGCCGCCAAGGGCGATCCGGTCGCGCGCGCGCAGGCACAGGAACTCGAACGCGCATTGCTGGTGCTGTCGACCTTCGACGAAGGCGCCGATCTCGTGCTGTTCTACAAGTACATGATGGTCCTTGCCGGCAACCCGGAATACGAGCACCACATCAATCCGACCGACGCTCTTTCGGCCAGCCAGCGCCACTACGCGCAAGCCCAGTTCAAGCTCTTCAAGGACTGGTACGCGGCCTGGCCGGCGGCGCGGAAATGACGCCGATGCGCGTCATCGACTCCCATACCGAAGGCGAGCCGACGCGGCTTGTCGTCGAGGGCGGCCCGGCGCTCGGCAACGGGTCGCTGGCCGAACGCCGCACGATCTTCGCGCGCGATTTCGACTCCTATCGCAGCTTCGCGGTCAACGAGCCGCGCGGCTACGATGCGCTGGTCGGCGCGCTGCTGTGCGAGCCGGTCGACAGGACCTGTGCGGCGGGCCTCATCTTCTTCAACAATGTCGGCTATCTCGGCATGTGCGGCCACGGCACGATCGGCGCCGCGGTCACGCTCGCGCATATGGGCCGCATCGGGCCGGGCACGCACCGTTTCGAAACACCCGTCGGCACGGTCAGCGTCGAGTTGCGTGGGCGCAACGAAGTCGCCATCGAGAATGTCGCGAGCTACCGCTTCAGGGAAGGCGTCGCGCTCGATGTCGAGGGGATCGGCCGCGTGGAGGGGGACATCGCCTGGGGCGGAAACTGGTTCTTCCTCGCGAGGTCCACGCCCTATCCGCTGACGATGGCAAACATCCCCGAGCTGACGCGCGCGGCCGATGCCGTGTCGAAGGCGCTGGCGGCCAAGGGCATCACCGGAACGGACGGCGCGGCCGTCGACCATATCGAGTTCTTCGGCCCGGCCGGGACGGCGGACGCCAACAGCCGGAACTTCGTGCTGTGCCCCGGCGGCGCCTATGACCGCTCGCCCTGCGGGACGGGGACGAGCGCCAAGGTCGCCTGCCTCGCCGCATCCGGCAAGCTTGCGCCCGGCGCCGACTGGATTCAGGAGAGCATCGTGGGCAGCCGCTTCCGGGCGCGCTATCGGCCCGGCACCGACGGCGCGGTGATCCCGACCATCGTCGGCCGTGCCTACGTGGTTTCGGAAGCGAACCTTCTGCGCGATGCCGCCGACCCCTTCGCCGACGGGCTGCGTGGAAGCTGAGGGGGATAGATGCGGATCGCGATCATCGGCGGCGGGATTGTCGGAACATGCGTCGCACATGCGATGCTCGACGAAGGACACTCGGTCGATCTGATCGACGGGCAAGACGCCGCACGCAGCGCCGCGCGCGGAAACGCCGGTTGGATCGCGCATCTCGACATCATGCCGCTTGCCTCGTCGAAGGCGTGGGCGCATCTGCCGGGCTGGATCGCCGATCCGCTCGGCCCGCTGGCAATCGTGCCTTCCTATCTGCCGACCCTGTTCCCGTGGCTCGTGCGGTTCGTTGCCGCCAGCCGCCCGTCGAAGATCGCATCGAGCTCGAAGGCGATCTGGGCGATCAACGCGGCGTCGATGGGGGCGTGGGAGCGGCGGCTGTCCGGCCTCGGGCTTGAAAGCGAGCTGCGCCGACGCGGCATCCTGTGCGTCTTCTCGAGCCCATCCAATTTCCTCGCGAGCGAAACGGTGCATGCGCGCCAGGCGGCGCTGGGCGTGGCCGTCGAGCGGCTCGACAATGCCGGCGTGCGGCGCCTCGAGCCGGCCTTCGGCAAGGAAGTCGCGGGCGGCGCCTTCTTCGAGACCGGCGCGCATGTTGCCGATCCCGGCGTCCTGCTCGGCAAACTGCGCGATGCTGCGCGCGCGCGCGGTGCGCGCCTGCTGTCGCCGGGGGCCGCCGGCATCGAGAACGCGACCGTTCACCTCGCCTCGGGCGAGCGCGTCGCGGCCGACCGCGTTGTCGTCTCGGCCGGTGCGTGGTCAAAGGCGCTGGCGGGGATGTGCGGCGACCGCGTCCCGCTCGATACTGAACGCGGCTACAACATCACGACCCCGCGCGGCACGCTCGGGCTTACCCGGCCGATCATGCTGGAAGGCATGGGGATCGCCCTTTCGCCGCTCGATACCGGCGACCGGATCGGCGGTAGCGTCGAGTTCGCGGGCCTCGATGCGCCGCCGAACTGGGCGCGCGTCGATGCCATCCTCGGCCGGATGAAGCGCGTTCTGCCGGACGTGCGGATCGGCGAGGGGACCCGGTGGATGGGTTTCCGGCCCTCGCTGCCTGACAGCCTGCCGGTGATCGGGCCGGCCTCGGGCAATCCGCGGGTGCTCTATGCGTTTGGTCATGCCCATCACGGCCTCACGCAGGCCGCGGCGACGGCCGAGATGGTCGCCGCACTCGTGGGTGGACGCCGTCCGTCGTTCGACCCAGAGCCTTATTCGGCGCGGCGTTTCTGACCCCTCGGCAATACTTGTGGTGCCGAGCTGCGGCCATTACGCTGGCGGCAACGATAATCTCGGGAAGGAAACGACACATATGACGACGCCTCCGGAAAGAATGCGTGCACTTCTGGCTTCACCCGGCTTTGTGGTGATGCCGGCCGTTTGGGACGGGCTTACGGCCAAGCTGACGGCCAACGCCGGTTTCAAGACCGCGTTCCTTTCCGGCAGTTGCGTGGCCGCCAGCCGCTTGGGCGGCCCCGATCTCGATCTCGTCTCGTTCGGCGAGATGTTCGACTCCTTCACGATGGTCCGCAATGCGGCTCCCGATCTACTCGTGCTCGCCGACGGCGACCACGGCTACGGGAATGCGATGAACGTACAGCGTGTCGTGCGCGCTTATGGCCGGGCGGGCGCCGCCGCCGTGCTGATCGAGGACAAGATCACGCCGCGCGATCTCACCTCGGCGGGCAAGCCGTGCCTGCCGCGCGAGGAAGCGCGCATGAAGATCCGCGCCGCTGTCGCGGCGGCGAAGGAATCCGGCATCCTCGTTCTTGCGCGCACCGACTGTCGCCCGACCCAGGGCATCGACGAGGCGGTCGCCCGCATCGAGATGTACGTCGCGGAAGGCGCCGACATCCTGTTCCTGGACTCGCCCGCGGACGATGCCGAAGTCCGCCGGTCGGTTGCCGCTGCCGGCGGGCGTCCGTCCTTTTCGGTGCTGTCGCCGGGCGGCAAGCGCGCCTGCCCCTCGCAGGGCGAGGCGGCGACTCTCGGTCTCAAGATCGGGACGTATCCCACCGGCATGCTGTCACCGGCGATCGCGGGCATGAAGGCGGGGCTGGCGGCGTCCGCCGCAGGCAAGGCCGAGGCGGCGAGCGCGCTTCCGGGGCCCGAACTCCGTGCCACGCTGGGCTACGACGCCTACGACGTCGACGCGGCGCCGTTCCGTCTGCCCGGCTGAAGCTAGGCCGGCAGGGGCGTGCGCGCCCTTGCCGGTGTCCTCTTCATGAAATCGAGCGTGTGCTCGAACGACACGACGCCGGCCTGAGAGCCGAGGCCCGTGGCGTTCAGCGCCGACGTCGCCTGCGCGAAGCGCACGGCCGTCTCGGCTTCGAAGCCGTGGCGGAACGCGACGGCGATGCCGGCATTGAACGCGTCGCCGCAGCCGCAGCTGCATTTGACCGCGATGTCGAACGCCGGCATGTGGAAATGCGCGCCGTCGCGATGATGGTAGTAGGCGCCGTTGTCGCCCAGCGTGAAGATGCAGCACGTCACGCCAAGGTCGAAGAAGACCCGCGCCATGTCGCCCACCGACGCAAGGCCCGTCAGTGCCTGCGCCTCTTCGATCGAAGGCATGAAATAGTCGGTGTGCGGCAGGACGAGGGCGATCTTCGCAAGATCCTTCTTCGAGCCCGCGAAGACGTCGACAGTGGTGACGGCGCCGCCCGCGCGTGCGCGCTTCAGCAGTTCCGCACCCCGTCCGCCGTCCATCCTGTCCATGAGGCCCACGCCGCCGAGATGGACGACATGCGCGTCGATCGCCGTCGGCATGAAGGCATCGTCGACGAAGAACTGCGCCGTCGCCCCGCGCAGATGCAGGGCCGGGCGCGAACCGTCGGCGCGCGTCGTGACGATGGACGAGGATGTCCGCCCGTCGGCGATCACCTGCATGCCGGAAACGTCGACGCCGAAATGCTTCAGCCGGGACAGGACCCAGTCGCCCATCAGGTCGGGACCCACGCCGCCGATGGCAAGGCACTTGAGCCCCATCTTCGCCGCGGCGATGGCCGCGGTGCCGGCGGCACCCGAGACGGCGAGCGTGAAATCGTCGAGGAAGACCGTGCCGCCGCCCTCGGGAACGCGCGTGAACGGCCAGCCGAGGCAGTCGAACGTGTAGAAGCCGATCGAGGAATAGTCGTGGCGCAAGGTGCCGCTCCGTTAGGCGACCGCGATCTCGTCGAGGAAGCTCTTGCCGATCGCCGGAGCCGCAACGCCGAAGATCTCGGAGGTCGTCGCCGCGATGTCGGCGAGGCTCTCGCGCATGAAGATCGGGCGCGGCTTGATGCGCGGCGACCAGACAAGCAGCGGCGTGAACTCGCGCGTGTGCTTGTCGTGGCCGATGGTGGGGTCGTTGCCGTGGTCGCCGGTGATGACCAGCAGGTCGCGCGGCCCCATCATGCCCATGATACGCCCGATGCCTTCATCGGCCTGGCGCAGGTATCCGGCATAGCGCGCGGCATTCTGGTCGTGCCCGGCGAGATCGGTTTCCTGGATGTTGACGGCGATCAGGCCGCGCCTGACGCGCGCGATCGAGGCATAGGTCGCGTCCAGCACCGATTTCGTCGGCACGTGCGGTTCCTTGTGCGCGCCCTCGCAGATGATCACGTCTGCGACCTTGCCGAGCAGTTCCACCTCGAACCCGGCTTTCTTCAGGATCGTCGGGATCTGCACGTCGGGCCTGTCGCCCTTCGTGAGATGCCGGACGACGTAGTTGCTGGTGTAGAGGCCGAGCGCCACGTTATTGACGCCGGACTGGCCCGTGGGGCGAAGTTCCACGCAGCGCCGCACGTCGGCCGCGCGGAAACCACCGCCGCCCATCGCGACGATGCGGCGCACGCGCGCGGCGTTGCGCAAGATCGTGGCGACGGCGAGGATCTTCTCGAAGGGCTGGTCGTCGGTCGATCCCACGCAGTGATAGGTCTGCAGCGGATCGCTTTCCAGATTGTCGCCCACGACCATCGTGCCATCGACGAGCAGGGCCGACTGGTCGGGCTTTGCGGGTTCCACCGTGTGGCCAGCGGCGCGCAGGTCGGAAGCGACCTTGTCGCGCACGTCGATGAACAGTTCCTCGGCCGTGTCGGGGACGGGCGAGCCCATCATCACGGTGTGGCCGAGGTAGGTGTCTGCCCCCTTGTAGCCGAGCGCGTTGATCCCGTGGATTCCGACCGGCGATGCCTCGATCCGCAGGCCCGACAGCGGCGCGACCGAGCCGAGGCCGAGCTTCTCGAGATTGGGCAGCGAAAGCGTGCCCGCGGCCTCGACGACGTGGCGCAGCGTGTCGGCGCCGATGTCGTTCGGGCGTACGAGCGGCACGTCGGGCATGGCGCCCACGCCCAGCCCATCGAGGACGAGGACGATGACGCGGTCGAAGGTCGGTTTCGGGTCGGGCATGAATCCTGCTGTCTAGGCGGCGGGAAGAAGATGGATCGCCTGCTCGGCAAATGCCAGCCCGACGGCTTCGCCCTCGGCAAACCGGCCGTCGGCGCCGAGCGAAGGGCGCACCGCGACGACGACATGACTGCCGACGCGGATGCGGTACTCGGTCCGGTCGCCGAGATATTCGATCTCCGCGACGACGCCCTGGATCTCGGGGCCGCCCGGCGGATGGACCAGCACGGCTTCGGGCCGGACGAGGACCTGCACGTCCGCGGCGGGCGCCTTCTGCGCGCCGACGCTCAGGCGGTGGCCGAGGCATTCGACGTCGGGCCGCCCGTTGGCCTCGCCGACGACGCGCCCCTGCAGCACGTTCACCTTGCCGATGAATTCGGCGACGAAGCGTGTGGCCGGGCGCGCATAGATCTCCTGCGGCGGGCCGATCTGCTCCAGCCGCCCGGCGCGCATCACGGCGATGCGGTCGGACAGGCTCATCGCCTCGTCCTGATCGTGCGTGACGTAGATCGACGTCGTGCCGAGACTGCGCTGGAGGCGGCGCAGTTCCGCTCGCACCTGCACGCGCAGCTTGGCGTCGAGGTTCGACAGCGGCTCGTCGAACAGCAGCAGGTCGGGCTTCATGACGAGCGCGCGCGCGACGGCCACGCGCTGCTGCTGGCCGCCGGAAAGCTGGCCGGGCAGGCGGGGGCCGTACTCGGCAAGGCCCACGACCTCGAGCGCCGCCCCGACGTCCTTGCGCAGCTGCGCTTCGGTCACCCGGCGCAGGCGCAGGGAATAGGCGACGTTCTCGAACACGCTCATGTGCGGGAACAGCGCGTAGTTCTGGAAGACGAGGCCGATTCGCCGTTGGTGCGAGGGCATGTGCGCGATCGAGCGGCCGTCGAGCAGGATTTCGCCGCTGTCGAGATCCTCGAGGCCCGCGAGCGTGCGCAGCGCCGAGGTCTTGCCGCAGCCCGAGGGCCCCAGCAGCGTGACGAACTCGCCCGGCCGCACATCGAGCGAGAAATCGATCACGGCCGGAATCGATCGGGCACCCTTCATCCCGTAGGATTTGTTCATCCCGACTATCTGGAGCGCCTTGGCAGGTGCGATCGTCATTTCGTTCCTCTAGTTCGCTTCGCGCCAGTCGCGACCCAGCAGGCGCGGCACGCCGTGGATGACGAGCAGCACCATGATCACGACGACGACGCTGAGCGCCGCCGCCTCGCCGACGTCGCCGCGGTCCATCTGCGACAGGATTGTCGGCGTGACGAGCGACCAGTGCGGCGACACGACGAAGATGACGGCGCTGAGCGTGGTGACGCTGCGCGTGAAGGCGAAGACCATGCCGGCGAGCAGGGCGGGGCGCACCAGCGGCACGAGGATGCGCCAGAGCGTCTGCCCGCTCGTGGCTCCCATCGTCGTCGAGGCTTCGTCGAGCGAGCGGTGCAGCTGGTCGAGCGCCGCCACGCCCGAGCGGATTCCGTAGGGCAGCGAGCGCACCGCGAAGGCGATGACGATGATTGCGGCCGTGCCCGTCAGCATCAGCGGCCGCTCGTTGAACGAGATCGCGAAGGCGAGGCCGATCACCGTGCCGGGGATGGCGAGCGGCATGTTGGCGACGAAATCGAGAAGGCCGCGGCCACGGATGCGCGTGCGCGCCACGAAATGCGCGATGACGAGGCCGACGACCACTGCCATGATCGAGGAAACGACGCCCAGCGCCAGCGTGTCGAGGATGGCGCCGCGCGACTTGGTCAGCGTCGCCGCGATGTGGCGCAGCGTGAAGGTGTAGTTGATGCCGAAAAGCTGCGTGAACGCGCCGGCAAGAACCGTTGCGTACTGCAGACAGATCACCAGCGTGACAGTGCCGACGAGCGCGAGGGCCGCGATGCGCGTGGGCAGGTGCGTCACCAGCCGCTGGCGGCTCGAGCCCTTGGCGCCCACCGTCGAGAAGGCCATGCGCGCCGACAGGTGCTTGTGCGCGAAGAACATCAGCACGGCCGGGACCAGCAGGATCACCGCGAGGGCGGCGCCCTGCGGGATGTCGTACATGCCGATGATCGTCTGGTAGATCTGCGCCGACATCACCGGATAGTCGCCGCCCAGCAGCATCGGGTTGCCGAGGTCGGCGAAGGAATAGCTGAAGAGCAGCAGCACGGATCCGGCGAGCCCCGGCATCAGCAGCGGGAGGCTGACCGTGCGCAGCACCTGCCAGGCGTTCGCCCCCATCGTGCCGGCCGCTTCCTCCATCGAGGCATCGAGCCCCTTGAAGAGGTTGAGCATCAGCAGATAGGCGAACGGGAAATACGACATGAGCTGGGCGATCACGAGCCCGTTGAAGCCGTAGAGCCCGGTCGTCTGGATGCCGAACACGCCGTAGGTGACGAGCCCGCGCCGCCCGTAGAGCAGGATCAGCCCCAGCGCCATCAGGATGGGCGGCGAGATCGTCGGCAGCAGCGCGAAGAAATGCCACACGGCCTTGCCGGGGATCGCCACGCGCGTCATCGCATAGGCGTAGAGCGCCGCCAGCACCGTGCCGATGGCCGCGACGGTGGCGCCGAGCAGCAGCGTGTTCCAGAACACCTTGCGGCTGAACGGATCGCCGATCAGCCCGCCGATGACGGCAAGCGTGAATTCGCCGTCCACCACGACGGCCCGGCCGAAAAGCCGGACCATCGGGTAGGCGACGAACACGGCCACGAGCAGCGCCAGCAGCGGGTAGAGCAGGGGCAGCACCCAGCTCCGCCCGAGCCTGACGTCGTCCGGCCCGGCGATCGCGACGGACTGCGCCATGCCCTATTTGCGACCGGCGAGGATCTCGTTCTGGAAGCGCGCGATGATTCCTTCGCGCGTCTTGGGGTTGCCCGCCCACTCGAAGTTGAAGTCGATCATCTTGGCGTTCTGGAACGGCTTCACCAGATCGTGGACCTTCGCCTTGGGATTGGTCGGCACGTCGTAATATTCGGACGCGGCGAGAATCTCGATGGATTCCGGCGTGCAGGCCCAGTCGAGGAAGCTGCGTCCGCCTTCGGGCTCCGGTGCGCCCTTGAGCAGCACCGAGCAGAACAGGTCGTAGCCGGTGCCTTCCTGCGGCAGCGACATCTCCATCGGGAAGCCCTTGGAGATGCTGCCGAGGATGTCGTGCGCGAACAGGATGCCGATGCCCACTTCGCCGCGACCGACGAGCTGCGTGGGCCCGATGCCCGAGCGCGTGTACTGCGCGACGTTGGCGTTGAAGCGTTTGAGATAGTCCCAGCCCTTGTCCTCGCCCATCACCTGCAGCACGGTCGTGATGAAGGTGTAGCCGGTGCCCGACGTCGCCGGGCTGCCGAGGCAGATCTGGCCGGCATATTCGGGCTTCGTCAGGTCTTCCCAGCTCTGCGGGGCCTTCAGTTTCTTCTCTGCAAGGAACGTCTTGTTCGAGGCGAATCCGATGAAGTCGATGTCGGTGCCGGTCCAGAAGCCGTCAGGATCCTTGTATCTGGACGGAATGTCGGAAGCGGAGGCCGGCCGGTAGGCTTCGAGCAGGCCGTCGGCCTTCAGCGTCATCATCGAGGGCAGGCCGATGCCGTAGAGCACGCTCGCCTGCGGGCTGTTGCGCTCGGCGCGGATGCGGTTGATCGCTTCGCCCGCCGACAGGCGCAGCATCGTCGGCTTGACGCCCGCCTTCTTCTCGTAAGCGGTGACGAGGGCGTTGCACGTCGCCTCGGGCGGGCCCATGTAGAGGGTCACCTTCTTCGAGGCCTGCGCGGAAGCGCGCGAGGCGGACATCGTGAAAGCGGTTCCGGCGATCCCGGCGCCGAACGCACGGCGCGACAGTTTCAGCATTTGCGGCGTCTCCCTTTTTTGAACATTTATAATTTCACAAACACTATTGTGCGTCTTCGGGCGTGAGTCAAGCAGACCCGGATGATATCTCAGAGTCCGGCGATCAGTGCCTGCGAAGGTGGAACGGTGTCGGGCCAGTTGAGCCGCACGAGGCTGCACGATCCTGCCGCGAGCAGACCGGTCTCGTCGTCGGCCGCCTCGACGCGCGAGCGGCCGTCGCGGATCTTCAGCGTGGTCGTCCCATCGGGGCGCGAAGTCGCATCCATGCCGCGCGCGATCTTGTTTCGCCCGATCTTGGCGAGCCGGATCGGGGCCGGCACGCGTTTGGGCAGGTTGAGGCTGAGCCAGTGCCCGTCGAGATGCCAGTCGGCGCGGCGCTCCCACAGCTTGCCGATGACGCCGCCGAGCCAGGCGACGGCATCCGGCGCAAGCGCCTCGCCGCCCTTGGCGTGTGAAACGGCGATCGCGGGCAGGCCCCAGAAGGTCGCCTCGCGCGCGATGGCGAGCGTGCCGGAATAGGCGACGTCCTCGGCGACGTTCTGGCCGTCGTTGATGCCGCTCAGCACGAGATGCGGACGCGCCTCGTCCTTGAGCAGCCAGGTCATCGCCGAGATGACGCCGTCGACCGGCGTGCCGCTGCAGCTGTACTTCTTCTCGCCCAGCTTCGTGGCCGTGAATTCCTTGTGCAGGCTGACGCTGTGGCTGCTGCCGCTCCACTTGCGCTCGGGCGCCACGACCCAGACGTCGTCGGAAAGATGGCGTGCCGCCGCTTCCAGTGCGGCAAGTCCGGGCGACTTGATGCCGTCGTCGTTGGCGATGAGGATGCGCATCGGGATTCCTAAAGCTGGATGCTCTGGCCGGTCGTCAGCGTACGCACGACATCCGGGCTCTGCGCGCGCAACTGCTCCATCTCCGCGACCGAGCAGGAATGCGGGATCGCGATGCGGGCCGCGCAGCCGCGCAGCAGCGCCAGATTGTCGGGCAGTGTGGGATGCGTGGGCATCCGGATCCAGGTCGCCCGGCCTTCCTTGAACAGGATCTGCGCGGGACTTCCCGTCGGCAGGTGCCCGGTCAGCAGGATCGGCACGTCTTCGTCGGCGGCGCGCCGGATGGCGACGACGGCGGGACCCGACATGCCCATGCCGTCATGGACGAGCGTCGGCATATCGGGGAAAGGCTTCGTGTCGGACCAGTCGGTCGCCGCGGCGATGCGTGTCCGCAGGCGTGCCGCCGTCCCGGCGCGCAGCCAGCGTTCGTCGGCGATCTGGCGCAGCAGCGGCTCGCGCATGGAATCGTGGATCGCGAGCGGGCCGGGCAGGGCCATCAGCATTTCCAGCGGCCGGCCGGCGAGGGGCGACGGCAGCAGGCAGCGCGGATGCGTGGCGATCCATGCCCTGATCTGCTCGGTGCGCTCGGCGATGCCGACAGGGTCGATGCCGTAGGAACCGTCATAGAGCACGAGATCGCATCGCGGGATGGCATCCATGCCGAGCACGCTGCTCGCCGGAACGACGTCGGCCGTGTAGGTCGCGCGGTGCGCGCCGTCGGAAACCGAGATCCACAGCCCGCCGACCGTGTGGCCAGAGCGGCCGGTCGCGACGGCGATGTCGCCGATCCGGAACTCGCGGCCCGGCTCGATGACCGAGATGCGCGATGCGTCGAGCGCGCCCTTGCCGGGCGATGAATCGTAGGCCGCGACGATGTCGCGCATCTCGGCCATCGTCTCGGCCGTCATGTAGGCCTTGCCGGCGAAACCGTTGGCGAAGCACCAACCCAGCGCGCCGACATGGTCTTCGTGTGCGTGACTGACGACGATGGCGTCGAGCCGGCGCATCCGGCCGGCCGGGATCAAGGGGTAGATTTCGGCACCCTTGCCGCTGGTGTTGATGCCGACGTCGAGGGCGATGGACGCGGCGGCACTTTCGATGCCGACCGAGGTGCGTCCCTTCTCGCCGAAGCCGCCGAACAGGCTGACATTCATCGTGCCGGCCCCTGCGGGATGATCCAGCCGTCGCGCACGGCGACGCTGGCCCTTGCGCCCGGCTCGATCGTGGTCGGTTCGGACTGCTCGAGAACCAGCTTCACGTCGGGCGCGGCATCGGGATGGAACTCGGCGCGGAAATGGCCGCCCTGGTAGATCATCCGGCGGACCGTGCCGGAAATGCCGGGCTCGCCCGGTGCAGCGAAGGCAAGCCCGCTGCTGCGCAGGCACGCCTTCGCGGCCGCCGCCGGAGTGGTGCCCGGGCGGCACTTGAATCGCACGTCAAGGCCGAGGAAGCGGCCCATGCAGGCGCCGTCGCGTTCGCCCGCTCGGATCTCGACGGGCACGACCATGCCTTGCCCGATGAACCCGGCGACCATTTCGGTCGCGGGCTCGCGGTAGAGCTCGGACGCGGTGGCGATCTGTTCGAGCACGCCGTGGTTCAGCACCGCGATGCGGTCGGCAAGCGCCATCGCTTCGGCCTGGTCGTGCGTGATGTAGACCATCGTCTTGGACGTGCGTTCGTGGAAGTCGCGGAACTCGTCCTCCATCGATGCGCGCAGATGGACGTCGAGATTGGCGAGCGGTTCGTCTAGCAGTACGAGGGCCGGTTCCATGACGAGGCAGCGGGCGAGCGCCACACGCTGGCGCTGGCCGCCGCTGAGCAATGCCGGGCGCCGCTCGCCATAGGCCTGCAGCCCGACAAGGGCGAGCGCTTCGGCCACGCGCTTCTCGCGCGTCTGCCGGTCGACATTCGCGACATTGAGACCGTAGGCGACGTTCTCGTAGACCGACATGTGCGGCCACAGCGCGTAGGACTGGAAGACGATGCCGATGCCGCGTTCTTCGGTCGGCACCTGCCGGTCCGTGCTCGAGACTTCGTTGTCGCCGATGCGGATGGAGCCGCCCGTCACGCGATCGAAGCCGGCGATCAGGCGCAGCAGGGTCGTCTTGCCGCAGCCCGACGGGCCGAGCACGGCGAGGAACTCGCCGTCCTTCACGTCGATCGAGACGGAATCGAGCGCCTTCGAGGTGCCGAACGCCTTCGTGACCCGGTCGATCTTCAGTCCCGCCATGGCAGCACTCCGTTGGGTAGGCGGCGCCCCAGCAGCAGCGTTGACAGCATCAGGACCAGAGTCACCAGAATCGTTATCACCGCGATCGATGAGGCGTAGTTGACGCCGCCCGACTGCTGGAAGCTGAACATGACCGTGCCCAGCGTCTCCGCACCCGACGACCACAGCAGGGCCGACAACGTGAGCTCGCTGAACGCCATCAGGAAGACGAGAAGGGCGCCCGCCGCCGCCGCGTGCGCGACAAGCGGGAACATGACCGTCAGCATGCGCCGCCCGAGGCTTGCGCCCAGGGCCTGCGCCGCTTCTTCGAGCGAGCGGTCGAGCTGGTGGTAGCCGCTGATGACCGGACGCAGGCCCAGCACGAGGAAGCGGCCCAGATAGGCGAAGAAGATGATCCAGATCGTATTGTAGATCGTGAAGCCGAGGACAGGGATCGGGTTCAGGAAAACGAGGATCAGCGCGATGGCGAAGACGATGCCGGGCAGCGCGTAGGGCAATTCGGCCGTGAGGTTGAGGAACTTCAGCACCCGCGAATTGCGCCAGGCGAGAAAATAGGCGAGCGGCGCGCTGATCGCCACGATCAGTAAGGCCGAGCAGCCGGCCAGCAGGAAGCTGTTGCGGAACGCGCGGGCCGAGGCCGCATATTCGAACATCACGTAGCGGTAGTTCTCGATCGAGGCCGTCGCCCAGCTCAGCGGCACGCCGAAGATCGGGACGAGCGAGATCGCGATCAGGCTCGCGAACGGGATGGCGAGGACGCAGGCGATGTAGATCCAGATCAGGATCTCGACCGGCAGGCGCCAGCGCCCCAGGTCGAACGGGGCGGCCGCCAGCGAGTTGCCGGTGATGCGGTAGTCGCGCCGCGACAGCATGTAGTTCTGCAGCAGGATTCCCGCGATGGCGATCGTGCCGGCAATGACCGACAGGCTCGACACTTCCGACAGCACGCTCGGCCCCAGCCCCGACAGGCGCTGGTAGATCAGCGTGGGCAGCACGATGTAGCTGCCGGGAATGCCGAGGAAGGCGGGGATGCCGAAATTGCCGATGCATGACACGAAGGTGAGCGCCACGCCCGCGACGAGCGGCGGCGTCATCAGCGGGACGACGATGGTGCGCAGGATGCGGAAACGGCTCGCACCCGTCGAGAGCGCGGCCTCGATCAGTTCGCGCGGCAGGCTGCGCAGGCCCGCACGCAGCGTCAGGAACACGAGCGGCGCGTACTCGATGCCGAAGAGCAGGATGATGCCTTCGCGGGAGTAGAACGGGTTGGGCGTGCCCATGGCCGGAGCGAGGCCGATGGCGCGCAGCAGCGGGCTCGACGGGCCAGCCACCTGCAGCCAGGCAAGCGCCGTCACCTGCGGGGCGATCATCAGCGGCAGCACGAAGCAGAAGACGAAGGCGTTGCGTCCCCGGATATCGCCCAGCCCCACGACGAGGGCGACGACGAGGCCGATGACGGTAGCCAGCAGCGTGCCACCCAGCGAGATCTCGAGGCTGTGGGCCGTGGCCCGCCACGTCACCGGATTGCCGAAGACCTTGGAAAGCGCTGCGAACGAAGGGATGCCGTCGGGCGCGACCGCTTCGAAAAGCAGTCGCGCCAACGGCAGGAGCGAGAGAGTGCCGACCAGGAGGAACAGCAGCGTAAAAAGCGACCGGTCCTGTATCCGCGATGCTGTCCCCTTGGTCAGGATCATGGACGAAGCTTAGCCGCCGAACAGGTTCGAGAAGCGGGCCTTGTCGGCGTCGGTCGTGCCCAGGATCGCGTTGGTGTTGATGTCCATGATGTTGATCTTCGTGCCTTCGGGCAGCCAGGCCGGGTTGGCGACGCCGTCGCGCACCGGGATGTAGCCCAGCGTCTTGACCGAGAAGGTCTGGCCCTTCTCCGACAGCAGGTAGTCGACGAACGCCTTGGCGGCCGGCAGGTTCGAGGTCGTCTTCAGGATCGCGACGGGCTCGGTCACCGGGATCACGCCTTCGGTCGGGAAGACGAAGTTGATCGGTGCGCCCTTGAGCTTGGCGTTGAGGGCCATGAAGTCGACGAGCACGCCGTAGGGTTTCTCGCCGCTGCTGACCGAGGTGAGCACCGCGCCGTTGCCCTGCACGGCGACCGTGCCGTTCGCCTTCAGCGTCTCGTAGAAGCCCCAGCCATAGTCGCTGCGCTTGGTCATGGCGCCCAGCATGATCGCCGCCGCACCCGAATAGAGCGGGCTCGGCATGATCACCTGTCCTTTCATCTCCGGCTTGGAGATGTCGGCCCACGACTTCGGCTGCGTCTTGGCGCCGGTGTTGTAGGCGATGCCGGTGGTGATCAGCTTCGTGCCGAAATAGGTGCGGTCGGCATCGAACGTGCCCGCGCGCAGGCCCGTGACGTTCGCGTCCTTGTACGCGAAGAGGCGGTCGGCCTTCTTCAGGTTCTCCATGCTGACGCTGTCGGCGATCAGCAGCACGTCGGCCTTGATCTGGCCGGCGGCGGCTTCGGCGGCGAGGCGCGTCATCACTTCGGTGGTGCCGGAGCGGAAGATCTCGACGGTGACGCCCGGGAAGGCTTCCTTGAACGCGCCGGTCGTCGCGGCAGCGTCGCGGTCGGGCTGCGAGGTGTAGAGGACGAGCTTGCCCGACTGGGCGAAGGCGGGAGCGGAAAGGCCGACGACAAGACCGGCCAGCGCAAGAGCCGTGTAGCGAAGCGGATGGGCAACCATGTTGTTCCTCCTTGAGGGGGGCGAAGCTTTTGTTTGGATTCCGCGTGTTCCGCGGTTTGTCGTCGTAACCTCTACTAGGTTACCAGATTGTGACGGTCGGGTACCTCACAGCAGCGTCTCCGGCGTTTCGACGGCTTCGCGCAGCGATGCCATGAACTTGGCCGCGACCACGCCGTCGACGATCCGGTGATCGGACGACAGGCAGAAGGTCGCCTGCGGGCGCAGTTCGACCTTGCCGTTGTGGCCGACGGGTGTGTCGACCGAGCGGCCGACCGCAAGAATCGCGGCTTCCGGCGGATTGATGATCGCCGTGAATGCGTCCACGCCGTACATGCCGAGATTGCTGATCGTGAAGGTGCTTCCCGTAAGATTGGCGGGCGAGACGGTGCGATCGCGCACGCTTGCCGTCAGGCGCGCGAAATCGGCCGCAATCTCTTCGAGCGACTTCTGGTGGACGGCGCGCAGGACCGGGACGACGAGGCCGCCGTCGCGTTCCATCGCCACGCCGATGTCGACGCTGTCGTGGTAGCGCACGGCCTCGCCCTCGGCGCTGGCGTTGAGCAGCGGATGGCGGACCAGCAGCGGGGCGACGCAGCGCAGCAGCAGCATCGTGACGCTGACGCGCGTCCCGGTGCGCTTCTCGATGCGCGGGCTGACGCGCGCGCGCAGGTCGTTGAGCGCCGTCATGTCGAGATGGGCGGTGAGATAGAAATGCGGCGCGTTGCGCACGCTTTCGGTCAGGCGCCTGGCGACGATGCGCCGGATCGTGTCGAACGGAACGAGCTTGCCCGATCCGGCGACTGGGGCAGGTGCCGGCTGCGGCGCCGCCGCGGCCTTCTCGATGTCGGCGCGCATGATCCGGCCGCGCGGGCCGCTGCCGGCGATCCTGGAAAGATCGAGGCCGGCTGCCTTGGCGAGGCGGCGGGCGATCGGCGTGGCGCGCGGCTTGTCGGATGCGGCGGCGACGGGGGCAGGGGCCGCCTGTGCGGCCTTCGGTGCCGGTGCAGCGGCTGCAGGCACCGCGGCGACGGTCGCCTTCGGCGCGGGCGCTCCGGCCTTGGGCGTAGTTTCGCCGTCCTTGTAGATCCAAGCGACGGCCGTGCCGACCGCGACCGTCTCGCCGACGGCGGCCGAGATGCCGTGCACCTCGCCCGCGGCGGGGGAGTCGACTTCCATCACGGCCTTGTCGGTGTTGATCTCGAACAGGATCTGGCCTTCGGTCACGCGCTCGCCGTTGGCGACCTTCCACGCGCCGATGATGCCGCTCTCCTGGCCCATGTCGACGCGCGGCAGGACGATCTCGACCGGCATCGCTAACGGCTCCCGCGGGCGAGATCGCGCGCGGCGGCGAAGATGTCGTCTTCCTGCGGGACGGCTGCGCGCTCCAGCTTGGGGCTGTAGGGCAGCGGCATGTCGGCCCCGCCCAGGCGCACGATGGGCGCATCGAGATAGTCGAACGCCTCGCTCTCGGCGATCATGGCGCTGATCTCGGCGCCGATGCCCATCGTCTTGACGCCTTCGTAGACGACCATCAGGCGCGAGGTCTTGCGCACGCTGCCGGCGATCGTCGCGAAATCGATCGGCCGCAGCGATCGCAGGTCGATCACTTCTGCCGAAATGCCCTCGGCCGCGAGGCGCTCGGCGGCCGCCGCAGCACGGATCGCCATGATCGAGCTGCCGACGATGGTGACGTCGGTGCCTTCGCGGCGCACGGCGGCCTCGCCGATGGGTACGCGATACATGTCGGCGGGGACGATCCCGCGCGTCTTGTAGAGAAGCTTGTGCTCGAAGATCAGCACGGGGTTCGGGTCGTCGATCGCCGCGAGCAGCATGCCCTTGGCGTCGTGCGGCGTGGAGGGCTGCAGAACCTTCAGGCCCGGCACGTGCGCGAACCAGGCTTCGAGGCTCTGGCTGTGCTGGGCGGCGGCACCCGTGCCCGAGCCGCCGGGCAGGCGCACGACCATCGGCACGTTCGCCTTGCCGCCGAACATGAAGTGGATCTTCGCCGCCTGGTTGACGATCTGCTCCATCGCCAGCGTGATGAAGTCGGAGAACTGGATTTCGAGCACCGGGCGCATGCCGGTCATCGCCGCACCCACGGCGGCACCCGCGATGCCGAGTTCGCTGATCGGCGTGTCGAGCACGCGGTCGGTTCCGAAGCGGTGGACGAGATCGCCGCTGACGCCGAACGCGCCGCCATAGACGCCCACGTCCTCGCCCATCAGCATGACGCGCGGGTCGGCTTCCATCGCCTGGCCCAGCGCCTCGCGGATCGCCTCGGCGTAGGTCAGTTCGCGCAGTTTGGGGTCGGGCATCGCCGTATCATCCGGCATAGACGTTCCTCGTCAGGTCGGCCATGTCGGGCTCGGGGCTGGCCTTGGCGAATTCGACGGCCGCATCGATGGCGCGCGCGGCATCGGCCTCGATGGCCTCGAGCTGCGCCTTGCCGAAGCGTTCGTGGGCGAGAAGTTCCTGCTCGAGGCGCGGGATCGGGTCCTTGCCCTTCCACATCTCGATCTCTTCCTTGGTGCGGTAGAGGTTGCGGTCGCTCTTCGAGTGGCCGCGGATGCGGTAGGTCTTGCACTCGACCAGCGATGGCCCTTCGCCGCGCCGTGCGCGCGCGATGGCCTTCTCGACCGTGGCGGCGACCAGCGGAAGATCGTTGCCGTCGATCGTGACGCCCGGCATCGCGTAGGCGGCCGCGCGGTCGGCGACGTTGGCGACCGCCATCGATTTCTCGATCGAGGTCGACATCGCATAGGTGTTGTTCTCGCACACGAACACGACCGGCAGCTTCCAGATCGACGCCATGTTGAGCGATTCGTGGAACGCGCCCTCGTTGTTGGCGCCGTCGCCGAAGAAGACCATGCAGACGCGGTCCTGCTTCTGGGCCTTGATGCTCATGCCCACGCCCACCGCGATGGGCAGGCCGCCGCCGACGATGCCGTTGGCGCCGAGATTGCCGCCTTCGACGTCGGCGATGTGCATCGAGCCGCCGCGCCCCTTGCAGTAGCCCGTCTCCTTGCCGAAGAACTCGGCGAACATCAGGTTCGGGTCAGCGCCCTTGGCGATGCAGTGGCCGTGGCCGCGATGGGTCGAGAGGATGTAATCCGCCTTCGCCAGGTGCAGCACCGAGCCCACGGCGCTCGCTTCCTGTCCGATCGACAGGTGCATCGTGCCGTGGATCAGCCCGCGCATGTAGCTGTCCTCGGCCTTCTCCTCGAACTTGCGGATCAGGTGCATCTTGCGCAGCACCTCGGCGAGCGTGTCGTCGTCGAGCGCGGCGAGTTCGGGGCGCTGGTTCGGGCGGCTCTTCATCTCAGGCGACCGCGAGCGCGCCGACATATTCGTCCTGGAGTTTGCGCAGGCGCACGATGGCGAGCTTCTCGTCGGCGCGGCAGTTGGCGTGGGTGACGTACTCGCCCGCCTTGATCGGCTTGGTGACGACCGCACGCTGGGCGAGGCCCAGCGGCATCGCGTTCAGCCGGCGCGCCTCTTCCACCGTCAGCGCCGTGCCGCGGTAGCAGTACTCGCCGATCGCGTCGAGGATCTCGCCGGGGGCGAGGTCCTTCTTGGCGATGGTGCCGACTTCGGCGACGGGCCGCGGCTGCGGGCGCATGTGCGCCTGGCGCCAGAGCACGGCCGTCGCCGCCGACAGCGGCACTTCGAGGCTGGTGAGGTGATAGGGCCGGAAGAACGTGTAGTAGGGGCCGGGGCCCATCTGCAGGTCGTTCATGCGTTCGCGCAGGCGCGGATGCGCCATCTCGGCGACGACGAAAACGCCGGGCGCCACGCCCTTGGCGACCGTGAAGTCGACAACGCCCTTGCGCGACAGCAGGCCGCCGTCGGCCTTGGGGCAGAGCACCTTGTGCAGCTCGGCGAGCGGGGCGGCGGGGCCATGCATGCCCGCGATGTCGGGGACCAGGCCCGTCGCGTTGGCGAGCGCGGTCATCTCGATCATCGTCTTCGAGCCGTCGACGAACTCGACCAGCATGCGCGGGTTCATGTTGCGCCGGCGGGCCTCTTCCTCGTACTCGGCCGGGGTCGCCTCGCGGCGGAACGGGTTGTTCTTGCCCTTGCCGGCCGCGACGATGGGATAGCCCAGCGAGCGCACGAAATTGACGAGTTCCATCGCCGCCGTCGGCTCGTCGCCCGCGCCCAGCGTGTAGACGACGCCCGCCTTGTCGGCCATGTGGCGCAGATAGGCGCCGATGGTGACGTCGGCCTCGACGTTCATCATCACGATGTGCTTGCCGTGCTCCATGGCGAGCAGGGCGACTTCCGCGCCCACGTTGGGATTGCCCGTCGCCTCGATCACGACGTCGACCTGCTCGGCCGTGCAGACGATGCGGTAGGATTCCGCGATGGCGATCTTGCCGTCGGCGACGGCCTTGTCGGCGGCGACGGCGCTGTCGGCGGCGACGGCCTTGTCGGCCGGCCAGCCCGCGATCTTGACGGCGTGGCGGCAGAGTTCGCCGCGCACATCGGCGATCACGGCGATCTCGATGCCGCGCATCAGGCGGACCTGCGTGACGATGTCGGTGCCCATTTCGCCGGAGCCCACCAGCCCGACGCGGACCGGGCGTCCTTCGTCGGCCCGCGCGGCGAGCGCGCTCGCGAGGGATTCCGTCGTGAATTTCGTCTGCATTTTGACTCCGCTGGCCGTTTTCCGTCCCTGCGCCGAGATTTTAGTACTTTTATGTCTCGGTCAACACAAATGTGCAGAGCCGGTTCAGGGTGCCAGAATATCCCCTGCCGCCGCTAGCGTGTCGCGCACGCTGCCCCGGCCCACGCCGACGACGCGCAGGCGGGTGCGGAAATCGGGCCCGCCAGCCTTCGAAAGGGCATCGACCGCGCCCGCCGCGATGCCGCCCGCCATGCCCGGATCGTCGAGCACGATCAGCCCGCGATGGGCGGCGAACAGCGAGGCGGCCAGATCGCCGTCGAGCGGTTGCGCGAAACGGGCATCGGCAACGGTGACGGAAATGCCCTTGTCGGCGAGCGTCGCGCGCGCCTGCGCCGCGATAGCCACGCCGCGTCCGATCGCGAGGATCGCGATGTCGGAGCCCCTGGCGAGGATGCGCCCGCGTCCGGGTTCGACGGGCGCGTCCGCCGTATCGGGGAAGACGGGCTCGCCGCCCGCATGGCCGACCAGCACCGGCTGGCCCGGAACGGTGCGCGCGAAGGCGAGCATGCGCGCAAGCTCGCCGGCGTCGGCCGCGAGCAGCACGATGAAACCGGGAACGGCTTCGAGATCGAGCGGCGGCGCGTCGAGCCACGGCTCGGGCGCATGGCCCTTCATCAGGTCGACGACGAAGCAGATCGGCAGGCGCAGCCGCACGATCTCGCGCGCCTGTTCGCCCGCACTGCGCCAGAAGCCGCGCCGGTCGAGCAGCATGTAGGGATGCAGGCCGCCGGCCGCGAAACCCCACGCGAGACCCAGGCCGTGGCGTGCGGCGCTGCCCACGCGATGGAAACGGCCGGGCAGGCGGCGCGAAAGATCGGCGATGCCGGGCATGTCGCCCGCGACGACGAGCGCGATTCTGGAATCGTCGCGCGCCGCATCGGCGAACCATCCGCCGAGTGCCGTCGGCGGCATCTCGCCCTCGGCGCGTTTGCGTACCCGCGTGCGCGCGGAACCCACGACATGGAGCAGCACCGACGTCTTGATGCGCGTGCGCCGCAGGTTGCCGAGAACCGGCAGCATCGTGCCGAGGCTGCGCCCGGCGACCGGACCGACGTAATAGAGCCCCAGCTCCTCGAACAGCGTGCCGCCGGTCGCAAGGCCGCGACCGAATTCCTCCATCCGCTTGATCAGCGTGTAGCTGGGGCCGGGAAGCTGGCGCGCGATGCGGCTGCCGATCTCGCGCAGCGCCAGGAACGGGCGCGACGAGATGATCCCGGAAAGCTGCGAGCCGATGCCGGCGGGCAGGCCTTCCTCGCCGCCCTCGGGATCGACGAGGACGATCGTGACGTCGGCGCCCTCCGTGCCCGCCGCGCGCATCGCCTCATAGGCGCTTCCCGCATCGAACGAGGCCTTGTCGAGGATCGCGACGACGTTCGACGCGATCCCGGCCGTGCGGTCGGCCGCGGCAAGCCCCATCGCGATGGAAATCGCGGCGGCTGCCGCATCGGGTTCGGCTTCCATCGGCACGCCCGCGGGCTGCGGCAACTGCCACGGGTCGCGCTTGCCCGTCAGCCGCGCATGAAGGGCGGCCCCTTCCGGATGGCCCCAGACGAAACGCGCGGGGCGTCCGCGAAAGGCGTGGCGCAGCGCGACCGCAAGCCGCGCCCACAGCAGCGCCGTCTCGGGCGGGCAGTCGCGGAACGCGCCCGCACGCCGGGCAAGATCGGCGACGAGCCCTTCGAGATCGCGCGCGTCGATGGCGCCGGCCGTCTCTTCGACCAGACCGGCCAGTTCGTCGACGACCGCATCCATCGCGCGGTCGCGCTCGACGGGGCCGGAAATCCGCATGCCGTAGGCGGCATTGGAATCGGGTGCCGCACCCGGCGGCACGACGAGATGCGCGTTCAGCGCCGTCTCGGACGCCGCACCGCGCCCGGCGAGGCGGATGTCGATGGTCCGCGCGATATGGCTGGTGCGTTCTTCCAGCAGCGTCGCGATCTTCGCGGCGTCGGGGCGCTGCGACAGGAAGGCGGGATCGGCCGAGACGCTGACGCCCTTGGGGCGCAGGCCGAGAGCGCGCAATGCGCTGACCGTCACGTGCACGTCGCCCGCCGGATCGGGACCCGAGGAAAGGCAGACGAGATCGCCCACGCCCATCAGCAGCGGCAGGCCCATCGCCATGGCGCTGGAGGCGTCGGCCGCCTGCCGGGTGCCGGACTGCGAGCGGCCGACCGACAGCGCCAGCGGGAAGTCGCCCGCCCGCGCGATGGCGCGCGCCGTCGCCGCCATCAGCGCCGGGTCGTGCATCCGAAGTGCCACGATGAAATCGGGAAATCCCAGCGCCTGCAGGCGCGCGGCCTGCACGACCGCATGGCGCGCAAGCGCCTGGTCGAGCGACACGGCATTCGCGTCGATCGGGGATTCCTCGTCGATCACGAGGCCGAGCGCGCAGCTGTATTGCCGCGCGACGGCGGCCATTTCGCCTAAGGCCGCATCGTCATCATCGGCCGGCGGGCGGAACCACAGGGCGCGTGCACCGGCCTGTGCGGCGGCCGTGGCAAGGGCGGGATCGCAGTTCGCGATATCGGCGACCGCGGGCAGCGACAGGGTCGGGGCGAGTTCGGCCAGGCGTCGCACGCCGTCGGGATCGTGGCAGGCGATGCAGACGAGATCGGCCCCCGCGGATTCGAGTTTCGCGGCGAGGCCGATTTCCGTGTGTGCGCCTTCGGCGATCCGCGCCTCGATGGCGACATGGCCTTCGCCGCCGATCCGGGTCGTGCCGATCCACACCGGACGCGAGCGTCGCCGCGCGGCACCCCGATGGGCAGATGCAACCGATCCGTTCGTCACGCCTTCATCCTTGCCGTGTCTCGCGCGGGCCGCGCGCGAGAGCGGCATTCATACTATCGCGCGCCTTGCGGGAATCCTAGGTTCGGGACGGCATACGCATTGCGACCCCGTGGCGGGGTGGATACAGTCCCGCACGTCGGCGGACCGGAACGGCGCCGGCATGCAGCAACGGTGCGGGAGTTCGCCTTGTCGTCACCCAAAGTCCGAAAGAGCGCGCAGGATCGCACGAACGACCACGACATGCGCATCCGCGCCGCATGGCTCTACTACATGGAAGGGCTGACGCAGGAACAGGTCGCGCGCCGCCTCGACATCAGCCGGCTGAAGACGCTGCGCATCCTCGCCGCGTGCCGCGACGAGGGGATCGTGCAGATCCGCGTCAACGGCAAGCAGGCCCAGCAGATCGCGCTGGAGAACGAACTGAAGTCGCGCCTCGGCCTCGCCGAGGCCGTCGTGGTGCCGACGCCCGAAGATCCCGCCCAGCTTTCCGAGATCATCGGGCAGGCGGCGGGCGCCTATCTTTCCGACCAGGTGCAGGACGGCGTTTCCATCGGCGTGGGCTGGGGCGGCACGCTGCAGAACAGCCTGCGCTCGCTTTCCTGGCGCGCGGTCGACCGGATGACGGTCGTCTCGCTGCTCGGCGGGATGACGCACGCGATCTCGTTCAACCCGTCCGCATTCGCCTTCAAGATGGCCGACGTCTTCAAGGCCGAGTGCTACCACCTCACCACGCCGGTCTTCGTCTCCAGCAAGTCGATGCGCGACGCGCTGTGGGCGGAACCCGCGATCCAGGAAGTGTTCCAGCGCGGCCAACGCGTCGATGTCGCGGTCGTCAGCGTCGGCGACATGAGCGCCAATGCCACGCTCTTCCGCAGCGGCGTGCTCACCCAGACCGACCGGCAGGAACTGCGCGCGGCAGGGGCCGTGGGCGACATCCTGTGCCATTTCGTCGACGCGAAGGGCAATCCGGTCGATCATCCGCTCAATCAGCGCGTGATGGCGTTCAACCCGCTCGACCTGCGCAAGCTGCAGAAGGTCGTCATCGTTTCGGGCGGACTCTCGAAGGTCGAGATCATCACCCTCGCGATCCGCACGACCGATGCCAAGGTTCTGATCACCGACGAGAAGACCGCGCGCGGAATCATCGAGCGCGCCCGCAAGCCGGGAGCTGCGACAGGTCGCGGGTAAGCTTTGGAGCAAAGTACCCAGTATGGAATTCTGATCGCAGCTTGAGATGGAGATGTAGATGCGGTTCGCGATTGCAGCTGCTATGGGCCTGCTGGTCGGCGCCTGTGAAGCGCCGGGTGTTGCCGAGAAATTCGCCTCGACCCCGGTCTCTATTCAAGTCTGCTCGTTTTATATACGTGCAGCCACGGAAACAGCCCAGTCGCATTGCAGCGCGACCGGCGCAAATGCAGAGCTTGTCGGTTCTTTGGGGAAGTGTGAATTTCCGAGCGGACCCGGCAGCCAGTATTCATTCATGACGTCCACTTACCCAGTTCTCTACAATTTCCGTTGCGTACGTTAAGCGTTGCGAATGGCGTTTGGGTTTGTTTTTCTGCTGGGAACCTCAATGCATCGAAATAGCAAGCACCGCGATTTCAAAGACCGAGCATTTCAGAAACTCGCGCTCGCGCTCGGTAGAGTAGCCCTATCTTGGAATGACCTTCATATTTCTCTATCTAGCTTGCTTTCTGTAATCCTAAGAATTCCAAACAGGCTAATTACTGATACGATTTGGTACGCTGTGAAATCAGATCGCGGCCAGCGTGATGTTCTTAAGGCCCTGAATTCTTCACAGGCGATTGGCCTTAACCTCTCAAAAGAAGCCCGCGCGGAGATAAGCTGGATATTGAGCCGAGCAACTGCCATTGAAGATCTACGAAATGATCTTTTGCATTCTCCATTCGTAAATTCCTTTGGCAATATTAGGCCGTTGCATTTGGGCGTTCACAATCGAGCCATCGGTCTTGAAACAAAAAATCTACTGGCTGAATGTCATTGGTTTTACACCACGGCCACTATGCTGAGAGATCACGCCGATAAGATCGATGAGGCGCTAAGCCGCCCGAATGCGACATTGCTAAAAAGACCGAAGTTGCCAGATCGCCCTAGTCCCAAGAAGCAGTGACTGTGTCCGCAAGCCGGGCAGGAAGGCCTAGGCCGGGACGTATGTGAGCCTGACCGTGTCCTCGCCGACGCGGTCGGTTGACACGAGGCGCAGCGGCGGGCGCGGCCCTGCAAAGAAGGGCGTGCCGGTCCCGAGCACCACGGGATGGAAATAGAGCCGGTACTCGTCGATGAGGCCGAGGTCGGTCAGGCTTCGCGCCAGATTGGGGCCTGAAACCGAAATCTCCCCGGCGAGCCGCGCCTTCAGGCCGCGTATCGCCGCTTCGATATCCTCCCCGACGAGCGTGGCGTTGGGGCCGACCGACTTCAGCGAGCGCGAGACGACCCATTTCGGGTGGCGTCGCCAAACGGCGGCGAACTCGTGTTCTGCCGCATCCCATTCGGGACGGTCCTCGTCCCAATAGCGCATGATCTCGTACATGCTGCGGCCGTACACGCTGCCGGCCAGATCGCGCACCTGCTCGATCCAGTGGCGGAAGAGCGCGGGGCCGGGCTGGAACTTCGTATGGTCGACGTAACCGTCGAGGGACACGTTCATTCCAAAGACGAGCTTCGCCATGCCGCAGATTCTCCGACGTATTTTCTCCGGCATAGCATGGGCCAGGGGCCTGTCGGAAATAGGCCTATTTTCTTGACAATCTGGACGTGTTTCGGCAGCATGTCCCCGTTTCCGACGTGCTCTTTGACAAGTGAATATGCGGCTGAAGGTCTCGGGTAATCTGAAAGGTGCGATTCAGGTTACCAGCGAGCCGGATCAGCTATTTATATGGGTTACCGTAACCTGTGGTCGCCTGATGATGTGCGACCGGTGTTACGGTAACGCCGAAACCGGTCCACGTAACATCCGTACAATTTCAACGGGATAAACCCGTTACCGTAACGGGTCGTAACAGGTTGTCGCGTGCGGACCGGGCCCGCAGGAAATCCGCCTGCGGGCCCGGCCGGTCTTCAGCCGCGGGCGGTGGGCACGGGGACAGCCAGATAGAACGGCGCGCCCTCGCGCTGGACATACATCGCGATCGCTTCGCGGTTCTCCTTGCGCGCCTTGGTCAGGGCGGTGACGACTTCCTCGGGATCGTGGATTGCCTTGCGGTCGATCTCCACGATCCGGTCGCCGGGCCGCAGGCCCGCCTGTTCGCCGGCACCGCCTTCGCGAACGCCCGCGACGATCACTTCGCCCTTGGGCGTGCGGGCAAGGCGGATGCCGATCCCGGAACCCGCCGATGTCGGCGCGTCGTTCGCCGCGACCTTGGCCGCGTCGTCCTTCGGCAGCAGGCCGAGCGAGACCTGAAGCTCGCTGCGCTTGCCGTCACGCCACACATCCACGCTCGCGCGCGTTCCGGCCGCCATGTCGCCGATGCGCCGCGCAAGATCGCGCGGATCGGCGACTGACTGCCCGTCGAGGGCGAGGATCACGTCGCCGCGGCGCAGGCCCGCCTTGTCGGCCGGGCTTTTCGGTTCGACCCCGCCGATCAGCGCGCCGTTGTCGGAGGGAAGCTTGAGCGCGGCGGCGAGCGCCTTGTCGACCTTCTGCGACTGCACGCCCAGCCACGCGCGGTCGACGCGGCCATGCTCGCGCAGCTGCGCCACGATCTTCTTGGCGACGTTCGAGGGGATCGCGAAGCCGAGCCCGACCGAGCCGCCGTTGGGCGAATAGATCGCGGTGTTGATGCCGATCACGTTGCCGTCGCGGTCGAACGTGGGGCCGCCGGAGTTGCCCTGGTTGATCGCGGCGTCGATCTGCAGATAGTCGTCGTAAGGGCCCGAGCCGATATCGCGCGAGCGGGCCGAGACGATGCCGGCCGTGACCGTGCCGCCGAGGCCGAAGGGATTGCCCACGGCAAGCGCCCACTGGCCGACGCGCACCTTGTCGGAATCGCCGAACTGCACGGCGGCAAGCGGCTTGGGCGGATCGACCTTCAGCAGGGCCAGATCGGTGCGCGCGTCGGCGCCGACGCGTTTTGCGGGCAGGCGGCTGCCGTCGGAGAACACGACCTGGATTTCGTCGGCCGTGCCCGCGACGTGGTAGTTCGTCACGATGTAGCCCTGCGGATCGATGACGAAGCCGGAACCGAGGCCGCGCACCTTGTGCGGCACGCTGCGGCCCTGGTTGAAGAACTGGGCGAAGGGTGTGCCGCGGAACTGCGGGGGCACGTCGGCGTCGGTCTCGACCTCGGTCGCCGTCACCGCGATCTGCACGACCGACGGCGAGACGGCGCTGGCGAGGTCGCTGAAATCGGGCAGGCCGCGCAGGGCCTGTGCGGCGGCCGGTGCCGTCGCCGTCGTCGGGGTCTGGGCGAAGGCCGGCGAGCCCGGCATCGCCGGCGCGAAGGCAAGCCAGGCGGAAAGGGCGGTAGCGCCGAGCAGCGCGGCGCGGACGGAACGCTTCATGGTGGAATCTCCTTGCTGATGGTGTGGCAGCAAGGTGGGCGCGGATCGTGGAGAAACCGTGGCAACTCCACGGCAAAGGTTTGGATGCCGGTTACGTCCGGTTACGGCCCTTCGAAGACATGCGCGGACCCCGCGATCACGAAGCGCACGGGCGAGCCTGCGGCGGGCAGGGAAGAAGCCGGGACGGCGACGAGGATCTGCCGACCGTCCTGCAGCCGGACGGCGACCGAGCAGCTTGCGCCGGCGAACTCGGCCTCGACGATCCGCCCGATGCCGGGGGCGGGTTCCGTCCGAAGGTCCGAGATCATTTCCAGTGTTATCTGTTCGGGACGTACCATGACCAGGGCTTCGCCCGCGCGGCCCGGTGCCACGGGGATGCGGCCGAGCGCGCATGCGGCGACGCCGCCTTCGATCAGCGCCGGCACGATGATCGCCTCGCCCAGGAACGTCGCGACATGCGCGTCGGCCGGGCGCGCATAGAGCTCGCGCGGCGTGCCGACCTGCGCCAGCCGCCCTTCGCGCATCACGGCGACCCGGTCGGCGAACGACAGCGCCTCGGCCTGGTCGTGCGTGACGAGGATCGCGGTGATGCCGACCGTGCCGAGCACGCCCGCGACCGCCTTGCGCATCGCGGCGCGCAGGCCGGTGTCGAGCGCGGAAAAGGGTTCGTCGAGCAGCATCAGCTTGGGCTCGCGCGCCAGCGCGCGCGCCAGCGCCACGCGCTGCTGCTGGCCGCCGGAAAGCTCGTGCGGCCGGCGTACGGCCATCGATGCCGGCAGTTCGACCAGCGCCATCAGTTCGGCGATGCGGCTCGCGCGGCGCGGCGCGTCGGCGTCGAGGCCGAAGCCGATGTTCGCCGCGACGTCGAGATGCGGAAACAGCGCGCCGTCCTGCGGCACGAAGCCAATGCCGCGCAGATGCGCCGGCATCGCGCGCGTGCCGTCGGCAAGCTCGGTACCGTCGAGCACGATGCGTCCGGCATCCTGCGTCTCGAAACCGGCGATGACGCGCAGCAGCGTCGTCTTGCCCGAACCCGACGGGCCGACGACCGCCGTGCGGCTGCCTTTGGGGATCGAAAGGTCGATCGCGTCGAGTGCCGTGACCGTGCCGTAGCGCTTGCTCGTGTTGCTGATGTCGAGGAACGTCATCGCCCGGCGATACGGTTGGACTGGATGTAGAGCGCCACCGTCAGCGGCAGCGAGATGATCACCATCGTCAGAGCGTACGGCGACGCGGCCGCATAGTCGAGTTCGCTCGTCAGCGACCAGAATTCCGTCGCCAGCGTGCGCGTGCCGTTGGGCGCCAGCAGCAGCGTGGCGGTCAGCTCGTTCGCGATGCCCAGCGCGACCAGCGCGTAAGCGGCGGCGGCACCGGGTGCCGAAAGGCGCAGCGTCACTTCGCGCAGGGCCTGCATCGGCGTGCGGCCGAGGGATGAGGCGGCCCACTCGAGATTGACGGGCACCTGCGCCACGGCGCTGCGCAGGCTCGCGAGCGCGCGCGGCAGGAACAGCAGCAGATAGGCCGCGACCAGCGTGGCGGCCGTCTGGTAGAGCGGCAGCGCCACGCGCACGGTGAACGCGACGAGCGCCAGCGCCACGACGATGCCGGGCAGGGCGCCGACGTAATAGTGGCAGGCTTCGAGCACGCGCTGGAACCGCCCGGGTGCGCGCACCGAGATCCAGGCCATCGGTGCCGCGGCAAGCGTCGTCACGGCCGCACCGGCAAGGGCGAGGCCGGCCGTCTGGACGAGGGCGACGCCCACGCCGTCGGGCGTCCAGACCTCCAGGCCGCCGATGCCGAGCCAGCGCGCGAGCGTGACGAGCGGCACGCCGAGCGAGACGGCCGCCGTCGCGGCGGGCAGCAGCAGGCAGGGCCAGGCGAGGCGCCCCAGCCTGTATCGCTGCGGCGTGCGCGCGGCGCCGGAACCCACGCGCGCATAGCGCTCGTCGCCGCGAACGGCGATCTCCAGCAGCAGCAGCCCGAGGCAGCACGCGACGAGCACGCCCGCCAGCATGTTGGCGGCCGGGCCGTTGTAGGCGGACTGGAACTGGTCGGCGATGGCGGTCGTGAAGGTATCGAAGCGGATCATCGCGTAGAGCCCGTACTCGGCCAGCAGGTGCAGCCCGACCAGCAGCGCGCCGCCGCAGATCGAAAAGCGCAGCTGCGGCAGCACGACGCGGAAGAAGACACGCAAGGGCGACAGGCCGAGCGAGGCGCCGACATCCTCGATCGCCGGATCGATGCGCCGCAGGGCGGCCGCGACCGGCAGGTAGACGAACGGGAAATAGGCCGCGACCGAAACGAGCACGCCGGCGCCCAGCCCGTTGATGGCGGGAAACGCGCTGACCCACGCATAGCTGTGGACGAAGGCGGGGACGGCGAGGGGGGCCGCGGCAAGCCACGACCACAAGCGCGCGCCGGGAAGGTCGCTGCGTTCGACCAGCCAAGCGAGCGCCACAGCCAGGACGATCGAGATCGGGACCGCCAGCACTTCGAGCAGGGCGGTATTGACGAGAAGTTCGAGGACGCGGCGACGGAAGACGAGTGCGGCCATCGTCTCCCAGCCGGTCGCGGCGGCGACCCAGGCGATGAAGGCGACGGGCACGAGCGTGACGAGCGCCACCGCGACGGCGCTCGCCATGAGCGGCAGCGGGACGTGCCGGGCGGACCGGGCCGGGGGCAGGGTGTCGGTCAGGGAAGCGGACAAGGTCACCGGCATGAAAAAGAGGCCGGGCCACCGGGCCCGGCCTCGTTGCATCGCACGGACTTCGATGCGTGTCGATACCGCCGCTTACAGGAGACCCGCGGCCGTCATCAGGTCGGTGACCTTCTTGTTGTTGAGCTTCGAAGGATCGACCTTCGGGCCCTGCAGGGCCGACAGCGGCTCGAGCTTCGGATGCGAGGCGGCACCGTTGCCGACCGCGTACTCGTACGAGTCGCCGGTGCGCAGGATGTCCTGCCCGCCCTTGCCCGCGACCCACTTCACGAAGGCCTGCGCCTGCGCCGCGTTCTTGCTGGAGGCGAGCACGCCGGCACCCGAGACGCTGACGAACGCGCCCGGATCGCCGTTGCGGAAATAGTGCGAGGCGACGTTGCCGCTGTTCTCGCCGGTCTTCGCCTGGTCGCTGAAATAGTAATAGTGGTAGATCAGCGCGCCATCGACTTCGCCGGCGTTGGCGCCCTTCATGGCGTTGCCGTTGCCGCGATAGGCGACCGCGTTCGTCTTCATGGCCTTCAGCCAGCTGGCCGTCGTCGCCTCGCCCTTGAGTTCGAGCAGCGCGCTGACGATCGCCTGGAAGTCGGCACCGGAGGGCGACGCCGCCCAGCGGCCCTTCCAGCTCGCGTCGGCGAGGTCGAGCATCGACTTGGGCAGCTGCTCGGGCTTCAGCTTGTTCTTGTTGTAGACGAAGACGGTCGAGCGGGCGGCGACGCCGATCCACTTGCCGTCGCTCGGGCGGTAGTTCTCCGGCACGAGCGCCAGCGTGGCGGCGTCGATCGGGCGGAAGAGGCCGGCGTTCGCGACCAGCGACATCGCCGGCGAATTCTCGGTAAGGAAGACGTCGGCGGGGGAGGCGGCCCCTTCCTGGACGAGCTGGTTGGCCAGCTCCATGTCGCTGCCCTTGCGCAGTGTCGTCTTGATGCCGGTCTCGCGCGTGAAGCCCTCGGCCCAGGCGCGGGTCAGGCTTTCATGCTGCGCGTTGTAGATCAGCAGACCGTCGGTGCTTTGAGCGTGCACCGGCAGAGTTGCGGCGCCGAAGACCAGCGCGATCGTCGCGATAGCGGAAATACGAGGCCAAAAAGCTTTCATGTCGCCCTCTAGGTTGAATGAGGCGATTGTCTAGCATGCACCTGATGATAATGCAAACTACTCGCAGTCGCAGAATCAACGAGATCACTACAAATCGATTAAATTAAATAATTTCAATTAATTACCAGGAAAACCTTGCGCATAGGTAATCCGGCTCGACCACAGCCCTGCGCACAAATTCCCGCCATTGCGCCGGGGTCGGCAGCATCCCGAAGGGGGCCCCGAGCGCATTTATATGTACTCCGCCGGCGATCAGGACGCTGCGCAGTCCCGCACCGCGTGCGCCGCGGATGTCGTGCTCGACCGAATCCCCGACCGCGACCACCCGGTCCCACGGGATATCGCCCATCAGCGCCCGGCTCGCGGCATAGACCGAGGCGTGCGGCTTTCCGTGCCACAGGACCGTCCCGCCGCGGCGCTCGTACTCGCGCGCGACGACACCCGGCGCCTCGACGAGCCCCCTCGGCGTGAGGCGCGCGAAGTCCGGGTTCGCGCAGACCATCGGGAGACCGCGCGCGAGTGCCGCATCCAGGCATCGGGCTTGCGATTCATAGATGCCGGTGTCGCGCTCGAAGCCGACGACGCAGAGGAAATCGGCGGTGTGCGGATCGTCGACCCGTTCGAGATCGAGCCCTTCGAAGAACTCGGCGTCCTGCGGGCGCGCGAAGGCGAGGCATCGCCGGCCGAGCGTGCGATGTGCGGAGTCTGGCCGCGTCCGTAGCGCCAGACGCGCCGCTTCGCCGGCGGTCACCATGCCGTCATAGACGTGCACGGGAATACCCATGTGCGCGAGCAGCGAGCGGTTGTGCGCCGAAAGCCGCCCGGAATTGGAGAGGATGACGATCTTCTTTCCGGCGGCGCGCATGCGCATGAGGCTGTCGGCCACCCCTTCGTAGAGGGTGGTCCCGTCATGAAGCACGCCCCACTGATCGAGAATGAACCCGTCGAACTCGGCAGCTATCGCCGAAAGCCGCTCAATACGTCGAACCAATTCCATCGCCTTCTAGGGATTTTTTCGCGCGCCGCGCCGGTATCCGGTGCCGTCGCGCCAGCCCCGCACATTGCCGCAATCGCGGCACGAGGGACAGCAGTCGAATGCTTGTAGTCACCCGGACAGCCTTGCAGCCTCATGGGAAAAGCGGCACGATCTTGGGCAATTGGCCGCCCGCAAACAGGGCACTCGAGCCAAGACTTGGACAGGGATTTGCGACCGGCTCCGGCACGAAGCGGGATGGGGGATGGCCCGCTTCCTGCACTTGCTGGCGCAGCCAAACGAACGGGGGCGACACATGAAAAAGAAATCGAAAACAACCAACTCGGCGACCGAAACGCTGCTGGCGGCGCGGTCGTTCAATCGACGCACGATGTTCAAGGCCGCCGCCGCGGCCGGCGTCTTCACGGCCTTCGGGCCCGCGTATGTGAAGCACTCGTTCGGCCAGTCGTCGGGTTCGCTGACGCTGCTGCACTGGGACGACGAACTTCCCAACCCGGTCATTCCCGATTTCGAGAAGAAGACCGGCATCAAGATCAACTCCGTTCCGTTCTCGCAGAACGAAGAGCAGATCAACAAGCTGCAGGCGACCGCCGGCGACGGCTTCGACCTCTGCCAGCCGACGCGCGACCGCTCGCCGCAGTTCAAGGATCTCGCGGTGCTCCAGCCGTTCGACACGAACAAGCTGAAGCTCGACGGCCTGTTGCCCGCGATGCTCGAAGGCTCGACCAGCGTGTGGACGTGGGACGGCAAGCTCTTCCACGTGCCGCATTGCTGGGGTTCGGAAGCCATCTCGTGGCGCACCGACCTCACGAAGCTCGATTACGCGACGCTCAGCTACGGCACGATGTGGGAAGACCAGTACCGCGGCAAGGTCCAGGGCCGCCCGCACTCGATCCTGCTCGGTATCGGCCTGTGGATGGACAAGACGGGCAAGCTGCCGTCCAACCGCATGATGGACACCTTCAAGGACGAAGCGTCCATGAAGAAGGTCTATGACGAAGTCCTGAAGTTCGCGATCACCAAGAAGCCCTGGATCAAGCAGTTCTGGGATTCGGCCGACAACACGAAGTCCGGTCTCATGGAGAACGGCGTCGTCATCGGCCAGACCTGGGACGGCCCCGCGCTGTCGCTCAAGAAGGACGGCAAGCCGGTCTCGTACATGGCGCCGCAGGAAGGCGCCATCGCGTGGCTCGACGGCTGGTCGCTCGTCAAGGGCGCCAAGAACGTCGCCCAGGCCTACGAGTGGCTCAACTACGTCCACTCGGCTGAAATCTCGGCCAAGGTCGCCGACGGCTCGGGCTACAACCCGATCGCAAAGGGCTCCGACACGCTGCTTTCGGCCGTCGCGAAGAAGAACTTCACCGAAGCCTTCCCGAGCGACGCGGTGTCCAAGCTCTGGCACCGTCCGCCGGAGCCGTCGTGGTACGCCGAACTGCGCACCCAGTACGCCGAGAAGCTCAAGGCCGCCTGATCACGGCCATGACGCCGGCCGGGCGCGTGCCCGGCCGGCGTTCCCTTTTTCCGACCACGCAAGACCAGGCCTTTTCAGCATGACCGCCGCCGTCCAGCTCGATCGGGTAAGTGTCCGATTTGGCGATTTCACCGCGGTCGATGACGCCCGCCTCGATATAGCCCCCGGCGAGTTCTTCACCTTCCTCGGCCCTTCCGGCTGCGGGAAGACGACTCTTCTGAGGACCATCTCGGGATTCATCGAACCTTCCGCCGGTCACGTCCGCATCGACGGGAAGGACATGGCCGGCATTGGCCCGAACGACCGGCCGACCGCGCTCATCTTCCAGAACCTCGCACTGTTTCCGAACATGTCGGTGGCCGACAACATCACCTACGGCCTGCGCGTGCGCGGCGTGTCGCGCGCCAAGCGCGCCACGACGGTCGATCGCCTTCTCGACCTGATCGCGCTGCGCGGGCAGGGGAACAAACGGATCGACGAACTCTCCGGCGGCCAGAAGCAGCGCGTGGCGATCGCGCGTGCGCTGGCGGTCGAACCGAAGGTGCTGCTGCTCGACGAGCCATTGTCGGCGCTCGATCTCAAGCTGCGCCAGCACATGCGCAACGAACTGCGCGCGATCCAGCGCCGCGTCGGAATCACCTTCATCTACATCACGCACGACCAGGGCGAAGCGCTCACCATGTCGGACCGCATCGCCGTGATGCGCGATGGCGTGATCCAGCAGATCAGCGACGGCCGGACGCTCTACGACCATCCGGCCACGTCGTTCGTCGCGACCTTCGTGGGCGAGAACAACATGCTTTCCGGCAAGATCGTCGGGACCGATGGCGCGGCCGCGCGCGTCGAAACGGAAATCGGCATCCTGTCCGGCAGCAATCCGCGCAATCTGGGTACGGGTTCGCCAGCACACCTGTTCGTCCGGCCGGAAATGCTCGCGGTCGTCGGCCCGCAGGAACCGGGCATCGAGGCGCGCGTTCTCGGCGCCGCGTTCGAGGGAACCGGCACGCATGTTTCGCTCCTGCTCGGCGGGCGCCTGCGCGCGACGATGCTCGTATCCGGCGCCGCCGCGCGTTCGGTTCCGGCCACGGACGCGACGATCCGCGTCGGCTATACGCCGGCGCATGCCCTGATCCTGCCGCACGATCCGATCGCGAATGCATAGCTCGGTCGGCCAGATATTCATCTTCGCGCTGCCGGTCGTCATCCTGGCGATCTACATGGCGTTCGCGATCCGCGACCGGCGGGCGGGCCGCCTCAAGGGCCCCGGCTTCATCGCGATGAACGGCTGGCCGGTGGCGGTGTTCCTGATCGTCGCCGTCGCGGTCTGGACGGTCTTCATGATCGTGCTGCCGATGCTGTCGATGATCGACCTGTCGTTCCGGCCGAAGCTGCCGCCCACGCAATGGGGCGGACTGCAGGATTTCTATACGCTCGAGAACTACCATTACTTCCTCTACGGCTCGACGACCTCGTCTGCGAACTGGAACGTCACGCATCTCAAGGCCTTCGGCCTGACGATCTGGGTCTCGATCCTGATCACGATCCTCGATTTCGTGATCTGCTATCCGATCGCCTTCTATATGGCGCAAGTCGCGCGCCCGGCGCGCCTGCGGCTGATGATGCTGCTGCTGATCGCGCCCTACTGGGTCAACGAGATCCTGCGTGCCTTCGCCTTTCGTCTCCTGTTCAGCAGCCAGGGCCTCATCAACAAGTCGCTGCTGTCGCTGGGCATGCTCGACCAGCCGATCGATTTCATCGCGGCCGACGTGGCGCTCTATGCAGGCCTCGCCTATGCCTACCTGCTGATGATGATGTTCGCGCTCTATAACGCGATCGAGACGCTCGACAAGAACCTGCTGGAGGCCGCGCGCGATCTCGGCGCGCCCTGGTGGCACATCCACACCTTCATCGTGCTGCCGCACGCCAAGCCGGGAATCGCGTCGGGCGCCACGCTCGTGTTCATGCTGACGGCCGGTGCGCTCGCGGCACCGCTGGTTCTCGGCGGCCCGCGCAGCCTGTGGTTCACGCCGATCGTCTATGACCGCTTCTATCAGGCCTTCAACTGGCAGCAGGGTGCCGCTTATGCGCTGCTCCTGCTCGTCGCCTGCATGATCTTCGTGCTCTGCGTCCTGAAGATCTTCCGCCTGCGCCTCGGGGAGATCGCCCGATGACGTCGCGCGGCGTCCAGCAGGCCATGCTCGGCTTCTATATCGCGATCTTCTTCGCCTATCTATTCGGGCCGCTCGTCGTGATGGGCGTGACCGCGTTCAACACGCCGAACTATCCGACCTTCTATCCGATCGAGGGCTTCACGCTCGACTGGTTCAGCAAGCTCGCCGCCGACCGGGACATCGTCTACGGCCTGAAGAACAGCATCTGGATCGGCATACTTGTCGTCCTCGTCGCGGTGCCCGTGGGGCTGGCGGGCGCCATCGTGCAGACGCAGGTCTATTCGCGCGCGCGCTCGTTCTACTACCTGATCGTCGTTTCCCCCGTGCTGACGCCCGGCGTCATCATCGGCATCTCGACGGTCGTGTTCTGGCGGCAGACGACGCTGGCGACGGGCATGCGCTTCATCTACGACGGCACGATCCTGACGGTGCTCGCGCAGTCGAGCTTCATCGCCGCCTACACGATGCTGATCTTCACGGCCCGGCTCGCGCGCTTCGACCGCACGCTGGAAGAGGCGGCCCTCGATCTCGGCGCCTCGCGCACGCAGGTGTTCATGCATATCCTGATCCCGTTCATGGCGCCGGCGATCGGCTCGGCGATCGTCATCGCGTTTCTTTCGTCGTTCGAGAACTATAACACGACCACGTTCGCGATCCTCGCGGACAAGACGCTGACGACGGTGCTCGCCGGACGCGTGCGCCAGGGCACCACGCCGGCCCTCAGCGCGCTTGCCGTCGCGATCGTCGCGGTGACGGTGGTCGGAGCCGTCGCCTTCGAGTTGCTCAAGCGGCGCGAGCAGGCCGTGGCGGAGCGGCGCGCCGCGACCGCCGCCAAGGCCGAAGCGAACGATACGGTGCCCAATTCCAGCATGGCCCTCAAAGGACTGCCGACATGAACGCCAACTCGCACGATCTTCTCGACCGCGCCAGCCTCGTCCACCAGCAGACCGACCTTGCGGCCTATCGCGAGACCGGCGGGACGATCATGGCGCGCGGCGAGGGCGTCTATGTCTTCGACGAAGCGGGGAACAAGTATCTCGAGGCGATGGCCGGTCTGTGGTGCGCGTCGCTCGGCTTTTCCGAAAAGCGCCTCGCCGATGCGGCGTACAAGCAGCTGCTCGAACTGCCCTACTATCATACGTTTTTCGCGAAGAGCAACGTGCCGAGCGTCGAGCTTGCCGACCGGCTCCTGTCGATCGCGCCCACGCAGATGTCGAAGGTGATGTTCCAGTGCTCGGGCTCGGAAGCCAACGACACGGCGATCAAGCTCGTCTGGTATTACAACAACGCGCTCGGCCGGCCGAAAAAGAAAAAGATCATCGGGCGCGTGCGCGGCTATCACGGCACCACCATCGCCAGCGTCAGCGCATCGGGCCAGCCGCACATGCAGGGCGATTTCGACGTGCCGCTGCCGATGTTCCGGCACACCGACAATCCGCACTATTACCGCTTCCACGAAGAGGGCGAGAGCGAGGAGCAGTTCTCCGCCCGCATGGCCGACAGCCTCGAAAAGCTGATTCTCGCCGAAGGGCCCGAGACGGTCGCGGCATTCTTCGCCGAGCCGGTGCAGGGCGGGGGTGGGGCCATCACGCCGCCGGCAAGCTATTTCGAACGTATCCAGCCGATCCTGAAGAAGTACGATATCCTGTTCGTCGCCGACGAGGTGATCTGCGGTTTCGGGCGGACCGGCAACATGTGGGGTTCGCAGACCTATAATCTCGAACCCGACATGATCTCGTGCGCCAAGGCGCTGTCGGCGGCGTACCAGCCGATCTCGGCGCTGATGATCTCGGAGAAGATCAATCAGGCCCTGATCGCGCAGTCGGAGAAACTCGGCACGTTCGGACACGGTTTCACCTATGGCGGCCATCCGGTCGCGTGCGCCGTGGCGCTCGAGACGCTGAAGATCTACGACGAGCGCGACATCTTCGGCCACGTGCGCAAGCTCGAGCCGCTGTTCCAGGGCGGCCTCAAGGCCACCGAAAGCCATCCGCTGGTCGGCAACGCGCGCGGCGTCGGCCTGATCGCCGCGTCGAGATCATGGCCGACAAGAACAGGCGCACACCGTTCCCCGCGACGGCCAAGGCCGGCATCGTCGTCCAGGAGGAATGTCACAAGGCAGGCCTGATCGTGCGCGCGATCGGCGACCGGATCGCATTCACCCCGCCGCTGGTGATCACGGCGAACGAGATCGACGAGATGCTGTCGAAATTCCGCAAGGGCCTCGACGCCGCCTTGCTGCGTCTGAAGCCCGTCTGAAAACTCAGCGCTTCCCGATCAGCGGGACGGCGACGTAGGCGCCGAACTCGGAAACGAAGTCGCACGACACGCAGGCATGGACGCGGCCCTGACGGTCGTCGAACGTCGCCTTTTCCGCGACCGGGAAGACCGGCTGGTGCCACACGCCGGGATCGATATGGACGCCGAAGCGTCCGTCGAAATGGAACGCGACGAAATCCTCGGGCTTCACGTCGTCGCCGGGCTTCGCCAGCAGCGCCACGAAAGCCGCACCCGCGTGCGGAAAGAAAATCTGCCCGCCGTCGGGATGGTAGTTCGCCTCGTGCGTGAACAGGCGCGTGGGATCGACGGGGGCGCTGTCTTCGCGTGCGGTGGCCGGATCGTCGAACCAGCCGGTGATGTAGCCGCGCCCGACCGCGTGATTCACCGCATGCTGGACCTGCCCGCGCCGCACCATCTCGAACGTATCCTCGACGACGCCGCCTTCGTTGCCGGTGCCGTCGACGATGGGGCGCCAGCCGGGCTGCGGCCACGTCACGATCGTCACGCGGCCGGTGGCGAAATCCTCGACGAGCCGGCCATAGCCCCGGAGGCTCTCGGCCGTCGCAGGCACCAGCGGGGCCTCGACGACCCGCGCCTCGCCGCGCGCGATCGACGGCATGGCATCGAGATCGACGCCCGTGAAATTCGAGAACGCGACTTCATTCGGCATGAATCTGCCCCTCTTCGGATGCGCCAAGTCTGGAACAGCTTGGCGCGGCAGGCAAGGGCCGGTAACCTTCGTGCATCCCGGTGCGAACTGGATTCCACACCGTGACTATCCGGAGATTCCCGATGTTCGGTCGCCGTAAGTTCCTGCTGGGTGCCGCCGGTTGCCTGCTTCCCGTGATCGCACGGGCTGCGACGGTGCAGCCTTTCACCGTGGCCGCGTTCGAGGCGGCCAAGAAGGCGGACAAGCCGATCCTGATCGACATCACCGCAAGCTGGTGTCCGGTCTGCAAGGTGCAGAAACCGATCCTCGCGAAGTTCCTCGCACAGCCGCGCTTTTCCGAAATGGTCGCCTTCGAGGTCGATTTCGACGTCCAGAAGGACGTCGTGCGCAGCTTCGGCACGCGCATGCAGAGCACGCTGATCGTCTTCCGCGGTGCCGACGAACTCGGCCGCACGGTCGGCGACACGCAGGAGAAATCGATCGAATCCCTGCTGTCGATGGCGGTCTGACGGGTCGCCGCGAATGTTCGGCACGATGGCCTTCGCGCTCATTGCCGGCGCGCTTTCGATCCTGTCGCCCTGCGTGCTTCCGATCCTGCCGATCGTGCTGGCCGGCGCGTCCGCACAGTCGCGTTTCGGCCCGCTGGCGCTTGCCGGCGGCCTTGCAATCTCCTTTGCCGCGATCGGCATCGGCATGGCGACGGTCGGCTTCGCGGTCGGCCTCGACGGCGACGCCCTCCGGATCGCTGCGGCAATACTGCTGATCGTATTTGGCGTCGTGCTTCTCCTGCCGGCGCTTCAGGAGCGGGTTTCGGCAGCGGCCGGGCCGTTGGGCGACTGGATCAATCGGCGGTTCGAGGGGATATCGACGGGCGGGGCAGGCGGGCAGTTCGCGCTCGGGCTTGTTCTCGGCGCCGTCTGGAGCCCGTGCGTCGGGCCGACGCTCGGTGCCGCTTCGGTGATGGCCGCACGCGGGGAGAACCTGACGCATGTCACGGCGACGATGCTGGCTTTCGGCATCGGTGCGGCCGTGCCGTTGATCCTGATCGCGCGCCTGCCGGTCCGTCGGTTTCGGGAAATCCGCGGCTGGCTGGTATCGGGCGGGCGCGGCGGTCGCATGACCGCGGGAATCATCCTCGCCGGCATCGGGCTTGCCATCGTCACCGGGATCGACAAGCGGGTGGAGACGTTCCTTGTCGAAGTCTCGCCGGATTGGCTGACGCGCCTGACGACGTCGTTCTGATCAGAACGTGATGTCGTCGATGATGGCGTCGATGCCGGCCCTGGCGCATTCCGCGTCGGCCGCACCGCCCGGCGCGCCGGAAACGCCGATCCCGCCGAAGATGGAACCGCCGCCCTCGATCTGGATGCCGCCACCGATCGCGACGATGCGCGGCAGATGACGCAGGCCCGACATCTCGCCTGCGGACGTGAGTTGTGCCAGCGACAGCGTATCCTGCCGGAGCGTGACCGCGGTCCAGGCCTTGTCCGTCGCCGTCGTGACGGTGTGCGGCCCCGCGAAGCGGTCGCGCAGCAGGACCTGCGTGACGCCGCTGCGGTCGACGATGGCGACCGATATCTGGAAGCCGCGGGAACGGCAGTTGGCGAGGGCCGCCTGCGCCGCCTTCATCGCCGTCTCGGGTGTCAGCGAGCGGACCGCAAACGTGCCTTCCTGTGCGGATGCAGGCGCCGCGAGCATGATCGCGGTTGCGGCAGCGGGTGCGAGCCGTGACAGAATGGAATTCGACAAGCTGGCCTCCTGCATGATTCGCGGTGCAGGCTATCAGGTCCGGCGGGAAGGGCAAAATCCGTTGACACGTAAATTAGAATATTCAAATGTATCGGTCGGGAGGAAACCGGAATGACGGATTCGGCGAGGCATCAGGCCTGCGGCGCGGACATGGGTCGAACGACGCCCGGATGCCTTCGCCCCGCTCCGGAGAATTTCCTCGATGCGGACGATATCGCCGGGGTTTTGCAGGGCCGTCGCGATCTCCTGCGCGCGGGATTTGCCGCGGCACTCGCGGCGGCGGGGTTTTCGACGCCTGCGGTCGCCGCGGGCGAAGCCGAAATCCTCGAGCCGCAGCCATGGGCGACAAGCCTCGGGCGGCCGGTTGCGGCGACGCCTTACGGGCTGCCGTCGAAATACGAGCGGAACCTCGTCCGCCGGCAGAGCCCCGGCCTGACGCAGGCGGCGGCTTCAAGCGTCTCGTTCACGCCGCTGCAGGGCGGCTTCGGAATCATCACGCCGTCCGGACTTCACTTCGAGCGCCATCATCAGGGCTGGCACGACATCGATCCCAAGCGGCACCGTTTCATGGTCAACGGCGCCAAGCCGGGTTTCGTGCGCACGCCGAAGGTCTACACGATGGACGACCTGATGCGGCTGCCATCGGTCTCGCGCATGTATTTCCTCGAATGCGGCGCCAATACCGGAATGGAATGGGGGAACGTCGCCGTCCCGACCGTGCAGTACACGCACGGCATGCTGTCGTGCAGCGAGTTCACCGGCGTTCCCTTGCGCCTGCTGCTCGAGGAAAGCGGCGCCGACCTGAAGCGCGGGAAGTTCGTGCTGGCCGAAGGAGCTGACGGCTCGTCGATGACGCGCACGATTCCGATGGATCTCGTGATGTCGGGCGAAGTCCTCGTCGCCTACGGCCAGAACGGCGAAATGCTCCGGCCGGAGAACGGCTATCCGCTGCGCCTTGTCGTGCCCGGCGTGCAGGGCGTCTCGTGGGTGAAGTGGCTGCGCCGGATCGAGCTCGGCGACATGCCCTACGGCACGAAGGATGAGGCGATCCACTATGTCGACCTGATGCCGGACGGGAAGCTGCGGCAGTACACTTCGATCCAGGAGTGCAAGTCGGTCATCACCAGCCCCTCGGGCGGACAGATGCTGGTCGAGAAGGGATACTTCAATGTCAGCGGTCTCGCCTGGTCGGGTCGCGGACGGATCAAGCGCGTGGATGTCTCGTTCGATGGCGGGCGCAGCTGGGTCGAGGCGAAGCTGCAGTCTCCGGTGATGTCGAAATGCCTGACGCGCTTCACGGTGCCGTGGGTCTGGAACGGCGAGCGCGCCGTCCTGCAGTCGCGCGCCGTGGACGAGACCGGCTTCGTCCAGCCGACCTACGGGCAGCTGCGCGAGGCGCGCGGCACGCGCTCGATCTATCACAACAATGCGATCCAATCCTGGCAGGTTTCAGCCGATGGCGAGGTCAGCAATGTCCAGATCGCCTGAACGGAACTGGCGCATCGCCGGGATTTCGATCGTGGCGGCCGTCGCGGCGACGGCCGCGTTCGCGGCCGACCGTTTTCCAGGGATCGGGCGCCCGGCGACGCCCGACGAGGTCGCCGCATGGGACATCGATGTCCGCCCGGATTTCCTCGGGCTGCCGAAGGGATCTGGCAATGCGCTGCGCGGGCAGGAGATCTGGGAAGCCAAGTGCGCCTCGTGCCACGGCATCTTCGGCGAGAGCAACCAGGTCTTCACGCCGCTGATCGGCGGAACGACGTCCGAGGACATCGCGCGCGGGACGGTCGCCAACCTGAAGCGGCCTGACTATCCGCAGCGCACGACGATGATGAAGGCGCCGACCGTCTCGACGCTGTTCGACTATATCCGCCGCGCGATGCCGTGGAACGAGCCTAAGTCGCTCGACGACAACGACGTCTATGCCGTCCTCGCCTTCATGCTGAACCTCGCCGAGATCGTGCCGGACGATTTCGTCCTCGATGACCGCTCGATCCGCGCCGTCCAGGCCCGGATGCCGAACCGGGATGGCATGACGCGCGATCATGCCCTGTGGTTCGGCGGGTCCGCGAAGCCCGATACCCGGAATGCGGTCTGCATGGCCGATTGCCGCGCGGACGCCTTGATAACGTCGAGCCTACCGGCTTACGCCCAGGCGGCGCACGGGAATCTTGCGTCGCAGCATCGCCGGATCGGGCCCGTGCGCGGCAAGGTGACCGGGGCTGACGATCCGGACGCGATCTCCGATCCGGGAAGCCGGCAGCTCAAGCTGGCCGAGGCATCGGGCTGCATGGCCTGCCATGGTATCGCCAACAAGATCATCGGCCCGGGCTTCGCCGATGTTGCGCTGCGTTATAAAGGCACGGATGCGACGGCAAAACTGGCCGAGAAGGTACGGAAGGGGACCGAGGGCGTCTGGGGATCGGTCGCGATGCCGCCCCAAGTTGATCTCGGTGACGCCGACGCTTATACGTTAGTGGAATGGATCTTGGCGGGTACGCCATAGGAAGGGACATCATGGACAAGCATTCCGAACAGCGGCGCCGCGTCCTGAAGACGGGCAGCATCCTCGCCGCGCTGTCGGCGGCCGGGTTCGCCGTTCCGCGCGCCGCACTGGCCGACTGGAACAAGGCGGCCTTCGACGGCAAGAGCATCGACGACGCGATGAAGGCGCTGGGCGCCACGAAGCCGCCGAGCAGCGCCGACATCCAGATCATCGCATCCGACATCGCCGAGAACGGCGCGGTCGTGCCGGTGCAGGTGGTCAGCCGCATCGCGGGCACCCAGCAGATCGCGATCATGGTCGAGAAGAACCCCAACGTGCTCGCAGCGATCTTCGACGTGGGCCCCGAGCTGGTCGCCGACTTCACGACGCGCATCAAGATGAGCGAGACGTCCAACGTCGTCGTGCTCGTCAAGGCGGGCGGGGCGTACGCCTCGGCCACCAAGGAAATCAAGGTCACGCTCGGCGGCTGCGGCGGCTGACGAATTCAAGGATCGGGAGAAAGACCATGGGAAGTCCGATGCGCATCCGCGCCGCCGTCAAGGACGGGGTGACCGAAGTCCGCGTGCTGATGAACCACGAGATGGAAACCGGCCAGCGGCGCGACGCGGCCGGGGCGATCGTTCCGGCCTGGCACATCACGGAAGTGACGGCCACGCTGAACGGCAAGAAGGTGATGCAGACCCAGTGGGGTCCGTCGGTCGCCAAGAACCCGTACTTCGCCTTCAAGGTGAAGGGGGGCGCCGTCGGCGAGAAGGTCAGCGTGACGTGGATCGACAACAAGGGCGACACGCGCACCGACGAAGCGACGATTTCCTGAGAGGCCGACCGATGAAACCCACCCCCCGGAACCTGATCGTGCTGGCGCTTTGCGCCGGCTTTGCGGCAACCGGCGCGCTTGCGCAGGAAAAGGACGAATCGATCAAGAGCATCGAGGCGTACCGCGAGGCGCTGAAGGACGGCAATCCGGCCGAATTGTTCGAGGCGATGGGGGAGGAACTCTGGAAGAAGCGCGCGGGCCCCAAGAACGCCTCGCTGGAGCGCTGCGACCTCGGCCTCGGTGCCGGTATCGTCGCGGGCGCCTACGCGCAGCTGCCGCGCCACTTCGCCGACACGAACAAGGTGCAGGACGTCGAATCCCGGCTGCTCACCTGCATGTCGGAACTGCAGGGCGTCGACACGAAGGAATATGTCGAGGCGCGTTTCGGCACGCCGAAGAAGAACGATCTCGTGGCGCTCGCCACGTACATCTCGGCCGAGTCGAAGGGCAAGCCCGTCAAGGTCTCGCTTGCGCATCCCCAGGAGCGCAAGATGTACGATCTGGGCAAGCGCATGTTCTACTATCAGGCTGGCCCGCACGACTTCGCCTGCGCCACCTGCCACGGCGAGGAAGGGCGGCGCATCCGCCTGCAGGATCTTCCCTATATCCCGTCGAAGGAAGGTGCCGCCGCCGGCTGGACGAGCTGGCCGGCCTACCGCGTCAGCTCGGGCCAGATGTGGTCGATGCAGTGGCGCATCAACGACTGCCTGCGCCAGCAGCGCTTCCCCGAGCCGGTCTACGCGTCCGACGTGACGGTGGCCCTGTCGATGTTCATGGCCGCGACGTCGAACGGCGCGGCGATGGCAACCCCCGGAATCAAGCGCTGAGGAGGCGGACATGAAGACGACGCGAAACACCGTTTCCGGTCTCCTCGGCGTGCTCGCGATCGCGGGCGGCATCTGGGGCTGCGCGCAGGCCCCGCAGAGCGCGTGGGGCCCGGCGGCCGACGACGCCAGCTTCACCGAAATGCTCCGCACCGGCTTCCGCGACGCAGGCCCCGTCAAGGTCGCGCGGCTGACGCAGGACGCGACGCAGGCCTTCTGCTCCGATCCGGTGGCCGCACAGCTGCCCGCGAACGTGAAGAAGGCCGAGGCGATCGAGGCCGCCAACCTCGCGACGGTCAAGTTCCCGTCGGACGGCAAATGGCTGGGCGACTGGCGCGCGGGCGAGCGCATCGCGCAGAGCGGCCGCGGCCTCACCTGGACCGACTCGCCGACGCAGGCGAACGGCGGCAACTGCTACAACTGCCACCAGATCGCGCCCGCCGAGATCTCGTTCGGCACGATCGGACCGAGCCTGAATCACTACGGCAAGCTGCGCGGCAATTCCGAGGATGTGTACCGGACGACATGGACGAAGATCTACAATTCCAAGGCGTCGAACGCCTGCTCGAACATGCCGCGCGCGGGCCATATGGGGATCGTCAAGGAGAAGGATATCCAGGACCTGATGGCGCTGCTGCTGAGCCCGGACTCCCCGGTCAACAAGTAGAAGCGGGCAGGGGATGGACCGGCGCGAGTTCCTGAACGTTTTGGCCGCGGGCGCGGCTGCCGGTCTGGCCTACCCTGCAAGCGAAGTCCGCGCACAGCAGGAAGCGGCGAACCTCTACGACGCGCCTGCCTTCGGCAACGTCTCGCTGCTGCATTTCACCGACTGCCACGCGCAACTGCTGCCGGTGCATTTCCGCGAGCCGAACGTCAATCTCGGCGTGGGATCGATGCGCGGGCGCGCGCCGCATCTCGTCGGCGAGGCGCTGCTCAAGCAGTTCGGCATCGCGCCCGGCTCGCGCGCCGCCTTCGCCTTCGCGCATCTGGAGTTCGAGCGCCTCGCGCGTCTCTACGGCAAGGTCGGCGGCTTCGCGCATCTCGCGACGCTGGTGAAGCGCGTGCGCGCGGCACGCCCCGGCGCCCTGCTGCTCGACGGCGGCGACACGTGGCAGGGCTCGGGCACGTCGCTGTGGACCAAGGGCCAGGACATGGTCGAGGCCGCCAAGCTGCTCGGCGTCGACATCATGACGCTGCACTGGGAATGCACCTACGGAGCCGAGCGCGTCGTCGAGGTTTCCGAGAAGGATTTCGCGGGGAAGATCCAGATCCTCGCGCAGAACATCAAGACGGCCGATTTCGGCGATCCGGTGTTCGACGCCTACACGATGCGCGAGATCAACGGCGTGCCCGTCGCGATCGTCGGTCAGGCGTTCCCCTACACGCCGATCGCCAATCCCCGCTACATGGTCGCCGACTGGACCTTCGGCATCCAGGAAGAGAACATGCAGGCCACCGTCGACGCCGCGCGCGCCGCCGGTGCGCGGGCCGTGGTGCTGCTGTCGCACAACGGCATGGACGTGGACCTGAAGCTCGCCGGCCGCGTGCGCGGCATCGACGCGATCCTCGGCGGCCACACGCATGACGGCGTGCCGGCACCGGTGATCGTCGAGAATGCCGGCGGCAAGACGCTGGTGACGAACGCCGGTTCCAACGGCAAGTTCCTCGGCGTGCTCGATCTCGACGTGCAGGGCAGCCGCGTCGCCGATTTCCGCTACCGCCTGATGCCGGTCTTCGCGAACCTGCTGCCGCCCGATCCGGCGATGGCGGCGCTGATCGGGAAGATCCGCGAGCCCCATCTGGCCAAGCTCGGCGAGAAGCTCGCGGTCAGCGAGGGGCTTCTCTATCGCCGCGGCAACTTCAACGGCACGTTCGACCAGCTGATCCTCGACGCGCTGATGGCCGAGAAGGATGCCGAGATCGCGTTCTCGCCGGGCTTCCGCTGGGGCACCACGGTGCTGCCGGGCGAGGCGATCACGATGGAACACGTGCTCGACCAGACGGCGGTCACCTACCCGTACGTGACGCTGACCCAGATGAGCGGCGAGCAGATCCGCCTGATCCTCGAGGATGTCTGCGACAACCTGTTCAATCCCGACCCGTACTATCAGCAGGGCGGGGACATGGTGCGCGTGGGCGGGCTCGCCTATCGCTGCGATCCGGCCGCCGCCTCGGGCAAGCGCATCCGCGACATGACGCTGCGCGGAGCCCCGGTCGAGGCGTCGCGTACATATAAGGTCGCGGGCTGGGCGCCGGTCGCCGAGGAGGCCAGGGCCGCCGGCGGCGAGCCGATCTGGGATCTGGTGTCACGCCACCTGCGGGCCCGCAAGACGGTGGCGCCGCCCAAGCTCAATTTGCCCACGCTCGAAGGCATGGCCGGCAATCCCGGCATCGCACCCTGATCTCCTGAAAGAGGAGACAAGAGGTTACCTTCGCCTCCCAAGCCATTGATTTAACGGCAAGGTAGTCTCTTTCGGGATTTTCGCGTTTTTGTATGCCGTTGCAGCCGGATAGGGCGACAACCTGTTACCACCCGTTACGGTAACGGGTTTAGTACCTTGAAATCGCTCGAATGTTACATGCACCGTGTTTGATGCAACCGTAACATCGCCCCGAAGGGCCGCGAGAACACCTATTCACTTGTCAAAGAGCGCTTCAACCGGTGCACAGTCTGCCGGATTATGTTCTGAAATTCAAGTAAATAAACCTATAAGTCTTGCTGCCGATTGACTCCGCTGTCGGCCTCCGAAATACTTCACCATATGGTGAAGTATCAGGCATCCGGCATCGACCGAACCTTCGCGGCACTCGCCGATCCGACCAGGCGGGCCGTGCTGCTCCGCCTGAAGGAAGAGCCCGGCCTGTCGGTGAGCGAACTCGCCCGGCCGTTTCCGCTGAAGCTGCCCGGGATGATGAAGCACCTCGACGTGCTGTCCGACGCGGGCCTGATCACGCGGACGAAATCCGGGCGCACCGTCTCGGTCCGACTCGCGGCCGGACCGATGCGCGAGGCGGTTGCATGGCTCAACCGCTACGAACGCCTGTGGACGGCCAGCCTCGACCGGCTCGTCGCGTTCGTCGAAGAGGACGGCAAGCGATGACCAGGATGCACCTTCCGAGCGTCACCCTCGTGCGGCGCATCAAGGCCTCGCCCGCAAGGGTCTATGCGGCGATCACGCGGCCCGAACAGATGATGCAATGGTGGGGGCCCGATGCGGGGCCCACGCTCAAGGCCGAAGCGGACGTGCGGCCCGGCGGCCGTTTCAGCATCGTCTTCCGGCTGACGAACGGCGACGAGCATAATCCCACCGGGATCTACCGCGAAGTGGTGCCGGAGAAGAAGCTCGTCTTCACCTGGGAATGGCCCGGAATGCCGGAGCGGGAGTCGCTGGTGACCTTCCTGCTCAAGCCGATCGACGGCGGCACCGAGCTGACGCTGATCCACGAAAGCCTTCCCGACGACGAGGCGTGCCGAAGCCACGAGATGGGCTGGAGCGGCCTGCTCGACAAGCTTCCCGTTTTCCTTGCGAGGACCGACACGCCATGACCGGCAAGCTGACCATCTGGACGTACGACTGGGTACCCGACGGCCCGCGCGGATTCGTGCGCGACCTGCGTCTGCGCTGGGCCGCGGAGGAGGCGGGACTTGCCTATGACGTGCGCTCCGTCCCGTTCGAGGATCGCGAAACGAACCACCTCGACCGCCAGCCGTTCGGGCAGGTGCCGTTTCTCGACGACGGCGATGTCGGGATTTTCGAGAGCGGGGCGTGCCTGCTGCATCTGGCACGCAAGAGCGAGATGCTGATGCCGCGCGATGCGGCCGGCGCGGCGGAAACCCTGCAGTGGGTGATTGCGGCCCTCAACTCGATCGAGATGGCCTCGGTTCCCTGGTGGTACATGAAGGTGACCGGCCAGTCCGACAATGGCCTTGGCGACTGGATGGGCAAGCGGCTCGCGCGGATCGAGGCGGTGCTGGGCGAACGCGACTGGCTCGCCGCCGGGCGCTTTACCGCCGCGGACCTGATCATGGCAGACGTGCTGCGGGTCCCCCTCGTGCGCGCCTATGGCAACCGCCCCGCGAGCGAAGCCTATGTGGAGCGCGTCACTTCCCGCTCGGCCTTCGCGAAGGCGTACGCCGACCAGATGGCGCATTTCGCCGCGGGCGATCGCGCGAACGGCGCTTACGGCCGCACGTAGCTCCAGCCCTGTTCCTGCAGTTCGATCAGGCGCACCACGCCGGCTTCGGCGACGGTGACGTCCTCGACGAGCTTGATCTCCTTGCCTTCGGCCTTCTCCATGCCGGCGATCGTGTTGCCGCAGGCCGTGTAGGCGACGTTGTCGTAAGCAAGCTTGATCTGGTCGAGGCGCGAGCGCACCGGCGAGGTGTCGGCGCGGAACATGTGCATGCCGGGGCCGTAGGCGACGAGCTCGACGCGGATCTTCTCGCCCTTCTTCTTGTAGAAATCGTAGACGTTCGACAGGTTGTTGAGCGCCAGGTTCATCTTCGCCGGATCGTTGTCGTCCACATGCAGGACGAGCTTGTGCTCCTTCGCCGGGGCTTGCGCGAAAGCAGGGGCGGCGGAAATCCCGAGGGCAAGGACGAGGATGGCGAGCCAGCGGATGGACATCTGAGGTCTCCGGGGAAAATTCGGAAGGCGAGATGACAGCATAGCCCGCCCGGTCCGACCGCGCGACAAGCCCCTTGACGGCGGCATCTGGCCGCCTTACATTCAACCATATGGTTGAATATCAAAGCACGCAGCTCGATGCGGTCTTCCACGCGGTGGCGGACCCCACACGCCGGGCGATCCTCGCCAAGCTCACGCACGCCGATGCGCGGGTGACGGATCTGGCGAAGGACTTCCCGATGTCGCTCAACGCCGTCTCGAAGCACCTGCGGGTGCTGGAGGGGGCGACGCTCGTGCGCCGCACGGTCGTCGGGCGCGAGCACGTGCTGACCCTGAACGCCGAGGCGATGGCCGAGGCGGCGGGCTGGATGGAGCATTACCGGCGGTTCTGGGAAGAGCGGCTGGCCGCACTGGATGCATTGATGACCAAACGCCTCAAGAAGGAGAAGAGCAAGTGATCGACACGGTTCCCGCAATCACCATCCGCCGCGAGATCGCGGTTCCCGCAGCCGACCTCTTCGACGCCTGGCTCGATCCCGAGCTGGTCGCCGAATGGATGCGGCCGGGCAGTTTCGCCAGGTCCGTCGTGCGGATCGATCCGCGCGAGGGCGGCAAGTTCGAAATCCTGATGCAGAGCCCCGGCGGCGAGGTGCCGCATCGCGGCGTGTACCGGAAGATCGACCGGCCGAACCGGCTGGTCTTCACGTGGATCTCGCCGCACACGCAGGAGCGCGAAACGCTGGTGACGGTCGATTTCATCGCCAAGGGCAAGGCGACGGAGATCGTCGTGCGCCACGAAGGCCTGCCGGACGAGAAGGCGCTCAACGCGCATACCGGCGGCTGGACCACGATCCTCGAACGCCTGTCCGGCGGCCCCGGCAACCAGGCGCATTGCGGCTCGGCGGACTAGCGCAGCAGCGCCACGCGGGCCGGGTCGATCGTGGCACCGACCGGGGCGCCGGGCATATGCACCGGCGCCCCGCGATGGTGCGCGGTATCGACGATCACCCGGTGCGGGCCGATCTCGACGACATAGCGGATCGTGCCGCCGAGGAATTCGCGATGCGCGATCCGCGCGGCGATCCCCGTTCCGGGTGCTGCAAGCACGACATCCTGCGGGCGGAACGACAGGCACGCCGCACCGGGTGCGCCCGCGAGGCCCGCGAACGAAAGCCCTTCGGCCGAAAAGCGCCCGTCGGCCCCGAGCGTGCCTTCAATGAGGTTCGCGGTCCCCAGGAACGTCGCGACGAACCGGTTCGCGGGCCGGTCGTAGAGATCGACCGGTGCGCCGACCTGCTGGATGCGCCCGCCGTCGAGCACGGCGATGCGGTCGGCCACCGCGTTGGCCTCTTCCTGGTCGTGCGTCACGTAGATCGTGGTCAGGCCCAGCTTGCGCTGCAGGGCGGCGATTTCCTGGCGCATCTCGACGCGCAGCTTGGCGTCGAGATTCGACAGCGGCTCGTCGAGCAGTAGCACCTCGGGCTCGATCACCAGCGTGCGGGCCAGCGCCACGCGTTGCTGCTGGCCGCCGGAAAGCTGCGCGGGGCGCCGTTCCGACAGGTGCGCGAGGCCGACGAGATCGAGTCCGCGCTTCACTTTCGCATCGATCTCGATGCGCGGCAGGCCGCGCTGTTCGAGCCCGAAGGCGACATTGCCCGCGACCGTCATGTGCGGCCACAGCGCATAGCTCTGGAAGACCATGCCGACATTGCGCTGCCACGGCGGCACGTCGGTCACGTCGCGGTTGCCGACCTTGATCGTGCCTGAAGACGGCATGCCGAAGCCGGCGACAAGGCGCAGCAACGTCGTCTTGCCCGAACCCGAGGGGCCGAGAAAGGCGAAGAACTCGCCCTTCGCGATCTCGAGCGAGACGTCGTCGAGGATCGGTGCGCCGCCGTAGTCGAAGGAAACGCGCTCGATGGATACGCCCGTCATATCGTGATTCCGTTCCGGGTTCGCTTGGCGCGGTCCTGTTCGGCCACGCGGTAGGAAAGCCAGGTCGCCACGGCGACGACGACCACGGCGACGACGCCGAGCGCCGCGCCGGGGCCGCGTCCGGCCGGGGACTGCATGTAGACATAGATGCCGTACGAGAGCGGCGCCGTCGCATCGCGCGTGACGAGCAGCAACGTGGCCGAAAGCTCGACCGCCGCGGTCGCGAAGCTGGTCACGAAGCCCGCGAGGATGCCGCCGGCCATCAGCGGCACGACGATGCGCATCAGCGTCGTGGATTTCGTGGCACCGAGATTCTCGGCCGCTTCTTCGAGGCTGTGATGGAGCTGCTGGAGGGCGGCCGTGCACGAGCGCAGCGCATAGGGCAGCCTGCGCACCGCATAGGCGATGGCGAGCATCAGCCAGAACGTGGCGAGCGACCCGCCGCCGAACGGCAGCTCGACCGGGTAGTAGACGCGCAGGATGCCGATGCCCAGCACGAGGCCGGGCACGGCCACCGCCGCCATGGCGACCTTGTCGAGGAGGTTGCGGCCCGGAAGGCCGGTGCGCATCGCCAGATAGGCGATCATCGTGCCGAGCACGACGTCGATCAGCGCCGCGATCCCGCAATAGAGGACCGTGTTCGCCATGAAGCCGCCGGCCTCGCGGAACACCGTCGCGTAGTGGGCGAACGTGAAGCCGTCGGGCAGCACGCTGAACGACCAGATCGTGCCGAACGACAGCAGCAGGATGCCGACATGCGGGCTCAGCGCCAGCAGCAGCACGAAGGCGATGGCGGCGTAGGCGAGCGCCTGCTCGCGCGGCGAAAGATCGCGCTTGGCGAGGCCGCCGCCGCCGCGCTGCTGCGTCGCGAAATCGCGGTTCTTCAGCGACAGCATCGACAGCCACACGGCCACGACCGACAGGACGACGAGGATCGTCGAGATCACGTAGCCCATCGGGTCGGCGATGCCGACCGAGGTGACGCGCAGATAGGCCTGCGGGGCGAGCATGTTGGTGACGTTGAGCAGCAGCGGCGTCGCGAGATCGTCGAACACCTTGGCGAAGACGAGGGCCGCACCCGCGATGTAGCCCGGCATGGCGAGCGGGAAGACGATCCGCGAGAACAGCCGCCAGCCCGAGGCGCCCAGGTTCTGCGCGGACTCTTCCATCGCGGAATCGATGTTGGCGAGCGAGACCGAGAGATTGAGCAGGATGAACGGGAAATAATGGAGACCCTCGACGAAGATGACGCCGTTCAGCCCTTCCATGAACGGGATGCGCGTGCCGAACCAGTCCATCAGCAGCAGGTTGATCGAGCCGTTCTTGCCGTAGACCAGCTGCATGGCGACCGCGCCCACGAAGGGCGGCATCACCAGCGGGATGATGCCCAGCGTCTGGATCAGCGCCGAGCCGCGGAAGCGGAAGCGCACGGTGATGTAGGCGAGCGGGACGGCGATCAGCGTGGAGAAGGCGACCGTCATCACCGCGACATAGATCGAGTTCCACGCGGACTCGATCATGATCGAGGTGCGGAAAAAGTCGGCGAAATTGACGAGGGTGAGCCGCTCGCCGTCCCAGAAGGCGATGAAGACGACGCTGGCGACGGGAACGATCAGGAAGGCGACGAGGAACGCCGCGACGATTCCGGCACAGACAAGGTGGAAGGGCGTGGCCCGCCAGCGTGCGAGAATCGATGCGCGCCGGCGGGCTGCCGGATTTAGGGTGGCTGCCGTCAACGTGCGCGCGCGGCGCGCTCGGCCAGCGACTTCGCCTCGGCGTAGTTGCGGCGCGCGAAGGCGTCCCACTTCTCTTCGAACTCGGCCTGGCGCGCGGCGACGGGCTTGTCCGGCTTCTTCTCCTGGAAGGCGCCGGCGATCTGCGGGTCGTTGGCTTCCTTCTCGGTGATCGGCACGGACGTGGCGAGCTTGCGCGCTTCGGCCAGCAGCTTGATGCCTTCGTCCGACTTGCTTTTCGCCACGGCCGCATCGGCCGCGTGGATCGCCTTGTAGGCCTCGGTCAGTTCCTTGAAGCGGAAGGTGATCAGGCGGTCGAACAGCGAGTTCAGCAGCTCGTAGCGCACTTCCGAGGCGTCGTTGTTGAAGTTGACGCGCGAACCCAGGCTCTTGTCCTTGAACGGGTTGGGGTAGCCGGCGGGCGCCTTGTCGTAGACCGACGTGCGCACGGGCAGGCGCTGGATCTTGGGATCGAGCAGGATCGTCTGGCCTTCGTCCGACAGCAGGAACTCGACGAAGGCGCGCGCGGCGTTGGCATTCTTGGCGCCAGCGACGATGCCGATGTTGGCGGGCACCATCGTCGTGATCGTCGGGTAGACGAAATCGACGGGGAAACCCGACGCCTTGGCCGACAGCCCGAAGAAGTCGATGACGATGCCGATGCCGTACTGGCCGGAATTGACCGCATCGGGCACGCCGAAGCTGCGGTCGGAGACCGAGGCGAAGTTGCCGGCGATGGCGAGCATCGTGGCCCAGCCCTTGTCCCAGCCTTCGCCCTGCAGGATCGTCTCGACCGTCAGGTGCGTGGTGCCCGAGCGCGACGGCGCCGAGATGCCGACATGGCCGAAATACTCCGGCTTCTTCAGGTCGTCCCATTCCTTGGGAACGGCAAGGCTGTTCGCGCGCACGTAGCGCGTATTGTACATGATGCCGTAACCCGAGGCGGCGAAGCCGAAATAGAAGCCTTCCGGATCGTTGACCGGGGCGGGGCCCACGCGCTCGGCGATGCCGGTGGCGACGGGCTTGTACTTCTGCAGCAGGCTGCCCTTCTTCAACACCTCGAACGCGTCGGGCGCCGAGGCCCAGAACATGTCGGGCGGATTGGTGCGCGTCTCGCGGATGAACGAGACGCCGGCGGTCGTCGAGCGGCTCTGGATCTCGACCTTCGTGCCGGGGTGCTTCTTCTGGAAGGCTTCCGCGAACGGCCCGGTCACGTCGCGCGAGAACGACGTGACGATGACGAGCTTGTCCTCCAGCGCCTGCGCGAAGGCGGGGCCGGCGGCGAGGAGCGGGGCGGCAAGGGCGACGGCAAGAAGCTGGCGGCGGGAATGGCGGGACATGGGGGGATCCTCCGGCGGATGGCGCGGACGTCGTTCGGGATTCCGTCCGTTCTGTCGCGAAACTGTCATTTTTCGCGTCAGGCATCAAGCACGCCGGTACCGCGGCCGGGTCAGCTCCGGCAGGCGGCCTGGATGTCGCGGATCTGGCTCGAAAGCGCGCCCTTCGTGGGCGAGAACGATCCGTCGAGGGCGGCCGAGCCGATGGTGAAGGCATCCGCGCCGGCGGCGGCGAGTTCGCGGATCTGCCCGGGCGTGCTGACGCTGCCCGCGACGATCAGCACGCCGCCGTCGAGCGCGCCGCGCGCAGCACGCACGAGCGCGATCGGATCGGCTTCGGTCGCGCGATAGGCCAGCAGATCGACGCCGCCGCAGCCCTGCTTGCGCGCGGCCCGGCAGTGTTCGGCGACGAGTTCGGGCGTGCCGCCGAGCTTGGTCGGATGCCCGACCGGCTTGCCGGGGAACGGGTAGTAGCCGGAAAGATCGCCGAGCGCCGACTTCGCCGCGTCGAGATTCGTGCCGCCGAGGAGCCGGTCGACGCCCAGCTTCTTGCCCGTCGTCAGCGATTCGAGCACGGATGCCGGCGTCGTGCTGACGACTTCGAGATACGAGATCGCCTTCGCGGCGCGGATCTTGGCGACGACGCGCTCCATCACCGGATAGGGCACGCCCACGTCCTTGAAGCCGATATGGCGAACGCCCAGTTCGAGGATCGTGTCGACGAGCGTGTCGGCATCCTCGATGGTCCGGTCGCCGCGCGTCAGCATCATGATGAAGTCCATGGGTCGCTCCTCGAGTGTTTCAGCGAACGGCGATCGTCGCGTCGCCGGCGCCCAGATTGTCGAATGCCGTCGGGTCCAGCGCGATGCGCCGCTTGCGCATCATCTTTGCCGGCCCGCCGGTCCAGCGCTCGGCGCCGTCCTGCGCGAGGCCGAGCCGGGCGCGCGGGAAATCGTCATGCGGGCGCAGGCTGAAGGGCAGGGAAGTCATGCCCGATGCGGGCGCCCAGACCTGCGGCACGGCATAGGCGATACCGGCCCCGGCGCGGATGCGCGTGCGGTCCGTACGCCATTCGCCGGGGTTCGCGAGATAGGCCGCGACGTTCGCGCCGACGCATGCGCCTTCGTTGGCGGCCCAGCCGCTGCTCTCGACCGCGCGCAGCAGGTTGCCGGCAGCGAAGATGCCGGCTGCGCTCGTCCGGCCGTGCTGGTCGATGGCGGGGCCCGACGTGCGGGGATCGATCTCGATTCCGCTTCCCGGCAGCAGCGCCGCGTCGGGAACGAAATCGCCGGAGAAGATGACGGTGTCGCACGGGATCGTATGCAGGCCGGCCCCGTCGCGGAACGTCACGGCTTCGACGCGCGCGGTGCCGGCGATATCCTCGACGCTCGCCGACAGATGGACGGGCACGCCCATCGCGCGCGCGAACCATCCGGCGGGCCGGTACGACATGATGCGGTCTTCGGGCCCGAGCATCGCGGCGATCTTCAGGTGCGCGTGCCGGGCGGTGAGCAGGATCGAGAAGGCGACATGCTCGGTGCCGACGACGACGGCACGCGTGCCGCCGTGCGGGATGCCGCGCGCGACGAACTGCTGGAACTGGCCGGTCGTCATCACGCCGCGCTCGGGCCGCCTGCCGGGGACGAGGCGCGCGCTGCGCGGCCGCTCGCGGATGCCGGTCGCCAGCACGATCGCGCGCGGGCGCAGGCGCATGTGGCCGTAATCGGGATTGACGATGTCGATCTCCGGCCCCGGCCGCACGGCGACGACCGAGGTGCGCGTCGCGATTGAGACGATCGCGGGATCGAGCGCGTCGACGAGCCGGCGCGCGAAGCGCGGGCCGGCTTCCAGTCGGCGCGAGTATTCCCAGCCGAAGCCGGGATGGCTGCAGAAGCGCGGCAGGCCGCCGGGCGCGTCGTCGCGGTCGACCACCAGCACCGACGGGGCGCCGCTCTCGGCAAGCGCGCGCGCGGCGGCAAGTCCGGCCGGGCCCGCGCCGACGACGACGACCGCGGCATCGAAGCGCGTCATGCGTCCCGCCCTTCGCGCAGCGCTTCGAAAATCGCCTGCACGCGCGCGCCGCAATGGAACGCCTGGCAGCGTCCGAACATCGCGCGCGTCCGGCGCTTCAGCGCCTTGAGCGAGCGGGGCGGCAGGGGCGACGCCATCGCGTTGCGGATCTCGCCCAGCGTCGTGCCTTCGCAATGGCAGACGATCTCGCGGTCCGCGCGGCCCGTGGCGCCCGCACCCTGCCAGGGGCGCGCATCGCTCGCGCACAGGCTGGGCACGCGCACGGGCAGGACACTCGGCTTGCGCGTCGCACGCACCATGTCGGCCAGCAGGATACCGGCGACATGCTCGGCAATGCCGAGCGCGCCCGACAGGCCGGTCGAGCGGATGCCGCCGACGGTCAGCCACTTGTCGGCTGCGCGCGGGATTATTCGGTATTCCGGCCGGTCGGTTCCCGGCCGCACGCCGCAATAGGTCGCCGTGATCTCGTGACCGGCGAGTTCGGGCAGGATCCGGTAGGCGGCGGCCTTCAGCGCGGCCAGCCCCTCGGCCGTCACGCGCCAGTCGTCGGGATCGTCGATCTCCTCGGCGGTCGGGCCGACGAGGATGTTGCCGAAAACCGTCGGCGTCATCAGCACGCCGCGATAGTTGGGCGACGGCACGGGCTTGATGATCGTGTCGAGCAGCGGGCGCGCGCTCTTGTCGAACACGATGAACTGGCCGCGGCGCGGCCGGCCGACGAAATCGGCGTAGCCGCCGAGTTTCTCCACGCGGTCGGCCCACAGGCCTGCGCAGTTGACGACCGCATTCGCCGTGATCGTGCCGCCCGGCGTTTCCAGCCGCCACAGCCCGTCGCGGCGCGCGGCACCCGTCACCGGGCTGTCCGAGCGATACTCGACGCCGTTCGAGACGGCATCGAGCGCATAGGCATAGGGCGTGGAGAAGGGATCGACGATGCCTTCCTCGTGCTCCCAGATCGCCGCGACGGCGCCGGGTGCGAGGCGCGGGGCGCGCGCGTAGATCCCGTCGGACCCGACGAGCGTGGCCGTCGTGAAGCCGGCGGCGACCGTCTCCTCAAGCATCGTTTTCAGGTGCCGCACTTCGTCGTCGTTCCACGCGACGGTCAGGCTGCCGATCGCGAGGAAGGGCAGGCCCATCGCCGGCGCTTCGGCGAGATAGCGTTCGTGCCCGCGCGTGACGAGGCGGCATTCGAGCGTGCCGAACGGCGTATCGGCGCCGGTCGAAAGGATCGCGGAATTTCCCTTGCTGGCCCCGTCGCCGAGATCGCTGCGAGCCTCGATCAGGATCGTGCGCAGCGCATAGCGCGACATCTCGCGCGCGATCGCGCATCCGACCACGCCGGCGCCCACGATGGCGACATCGTAGGGGGCACTCATGACGGTGCGCCGTCGATGCGCCGCCAGCACAGCGTGGAATAGGTTTCGAGATCGCCGCGCACGCCCGCGAAATGGCGCTGCGTGTCGCACCACAGCGCTTCGCGCAGCGCCATCAGCGGCTCCAGCCTGCGAACTTTCTCCGGGTCGGCCGCGCCGAAGGCATCGACGAACAGTTTCGCCTGGCGCGCGTCGAGGCCGAAATTCATGACGACGGCGCCGACATCGACGGCCGGATCGCCGCGGCCCGCATACTCCCAGTCCACGATCGCGAGCCCGTCGGCCGCGACGATGACGTTTTCGGGAATGAGATCGGCGTGGATCAGCGATTCCGCCGACAGCGCGGGGGCCGCGGCGATGATCGCGTTCGCGGACGCGAGGCGTGCGGCCGGCACGGTGCCGGCGGGCAGGGCCGCGAGATAGCCGCGGCACACTTCGATGGGATCGAACGGCGGCAGGTCGGCCGGCACGCGCCGCCTTGCCAGCTCGCGCAGCGCTTTCGCGAGGCGCACGAGGATGGCGTCGTCGACCGGTTCGCCCTGCACGAGCGTGCGTCCGGGGAAAAACCCGGTGATCAGGATGCCGTCACCCGAATGAAGCACGGGCGGCGCTATGCCGGCGGCGGCGGCCAGTTCGATGCAGCGGATCTCGTTCTTCCGGCTGATGCCGTGATGCGGAAGATCGATGCCGATGCGCGCGAAATAGGTACGCCCGCCCGCATCGACGCGGAAATTCTCGTTCGTCCGTCCGCCGGGGATCGGCACGATCGTCGGCGTTCCCGGCCAGATCGGAAGGGCAGTGAGCCTCGCGACGGCGTTCGAAACCTCGGCCACTTGCCTACTCGGTCTCGGCCTGATCGACGGGGGCTTCGATCGTCGATACGCCCGCCAGTTCGAGGCTCGCGGCCATGTCGCCGGCGACCGCGTCGGTGACGAGGATGTCGATCTCGGCCGTCGGCACGCCGGACATGCGCGAGTTCCAGCCGAGCTTGTGGCTTGTCAGCAGGGCGGCGCACTGCTTGGCGCGCGCGGCCATCTTGCGCGCGAGCTGCGCGTCGTCGGCGTTCGTATAGCTCATGCCTTCCTCGACGCTGAACGCGTCGGAGGAGAGCAGGGCGATGTCGGCATTGAACTGCTCGAGCATCGTCTCGGCGAACGGCCCGCCGGTGGCGAGCGAGGTGCGGCGCACGAACCCGCCGAGAAGGCAGACCGTGATCCGCGGGTTCTCGATCAGCACGTGGGCGACGTTCACGGCCGGCACGACGACGAAGAGTTCGATGTCCGTCGCCGCGAGCTCGCGCGCGAGGGTCAACAGGGTCGAGCCGTCGTTCATGAAGACGGTATCGCCGGACTTGATCAGTTCCATGGCGGCGCGGGCGACGGCGCGCTTCTCGGCCACGTATTTCATTTCTCGGATGGCAAAGGCTTCTTCGGCCGGGCGCGAGGTGCGTGCGGCCGCGCCGCCATAGGCACGCACGACGGCGCCTTCGCGCGCGAGCGCATCGAGATCGCGCCGGATCGTTGCGCTTGAAGCGCCGAGCACGTCGCTCAGTTCGGCGACGGAGACGGTACCGCGCGCGGCAAGTTCCCGACGCAGCACGGCACGGCGGGCAATGGGATTGCGCCTTGCGCCGGCAGCCTGGGCGGGCTCTTCCGGCGTTTTATTGCTTGGGAAGGTTTCCTTACTCATGGCAGCATATTAGCTGCCAGAGTCGTAAAATCAATCACTATTATTCAAGATTATGATTGATATTGATCGATCCTAGACGCTAGCTTGGGCCGGTTTTGATGTCAGAGCCGGGTGAAAGAGCATGGCGAACAACGACGTGATCGCGCGAATTCTGGCCGGAACCTATGCGGATCCGGACGGCGGCCCGAGCCTGAAGGTCGCGACCCAGCGCGTCATGCTGGCGCCATCGCTGGCCGGCGATCTCGCCAACTGTCTCGACGACCTGCCCCTGGGGCGCAAGATCGCCGTCGTCAGCGATCCGACGACACACTGGGTTCTGGGCGCTGCCGTCGAGCGCGCGCTCGCCGGGCGTTGGTTCGTCTCGAGCGTCCTGCTCGGCGAACATCCGCATGCCGACGAAGCGTCGGTCGCGCATGTGGCGACCGCGACGGCATCGGCCGACGCGCTCGTCGCCGTCGGTTCGGGCACGATCAACGATATCTGCAAGTACGCGGCCGCGAACGCGGGCAAGCCCTACGTCGTGTTCGGGACGGCGCCATCGATGAACGGCTACGTGTCGGAAAACGCCGCGATAACGATCCACGGGCACAAGAAGTCGCTGCCCGCACGCGCGCCCGTCGCAGCCTTCCTCGATCTTGGCGTTATGGCGGCGGCACCGCCGCGCATGATCCGCTCGGGCCTTGGCGACAGCCTCTGCCGGTCGACCGCGCAGGCCGACTGGCTGCTCGCGCACCGCCTGTTCGGGCAGCCGTACCGGACGATGCCGTTCGTGCTGCTCGCCGACGACGAAGGGCCGCTTTTCGCGGAATCGGCGGCGCTGATGAAGGGCGATCTCGCGGCGATGGAGCGGCTCGTCCGCACGTTGCTGCTTTCCGGCTTCGGTACGGCGATCCTGGGCAGCAGCCATCCGGCAAGCCAGGGCGAGCACCTGATCAGCCATTTCGCCGACATGCTGGGCGACCCTGCGTGGCCGGCCGCCTTCCACGGCGAGCAGGTCGGCGTCGCCACGCTGACGATGGCGCGCCTGCAGGAACGCGTGCTTGCCGAAAAGGCGCCGCGCGTGGCGGTCGATCCGGTCGATCGCGCCGCGGTGATCGAAGTGTTCGGCAACGACCTTGGCGGCGAGTGCTGGGCCGATTTCGCGAAAAAGCGCGTCGACGGAGCGAAAGCCGACGCGATCAATGCCGTGCTCGAAGCGAACTGGAGTTCCATCCGCGCCGAGATCGGCAGCGTCATCCGCCCGGCGGCGGAGCTCGAGGCGACACTGCGCCGTGCAGGTGCGCCATTGACGCCGCAGGATCTCGGCTGGCCGTCGGACTTCTATGCGCGCGCCGTCAGTCGGGCGCGCCTCATCCGGAACCGCTACACGTTCCTCGACCTTGCGGCCGGGGCGGGGATTCCGCTTACGCCCTAGCGCCGGACGCAAACGCTTCGGCGCCGGTCACTTCGAATTCAACGCCCATCGTCTTGCGGCAATCGATGACTTGCGTATGGACCGGCGTGGTGCCGTCCGCCTTTTCGCGGACCAACTCGTCCTGCGTTTCCTGCGCCGTCAGGAAGAGGACGTCGACATGCGGCGTCGTCGCCGGGAAGCGGTCGAGCGTGTGCCATGTGCCGGCATGCATCAGCAGGCCTGCCGCGCCGTCGAGATAGAACGCCCGCAGTGCTTCCGGTGCGGGGATGGCATCGGGCCCGTCGCGGTCTGTCGGCGGCGCTACGACCATTACGAACGGCGAACCGTCCAGCGGGACGAAACCCTGCGTGACATTGAAGTGCCGCTCCAACAGGGCGAACTTCATCGGCTGCCGGTAGAAGCGCGAATAGGAGATCTTGGCGGTTCCATCGGTCGCGAAGGGCAGGTCCCAGCTGTGGCTGCGGTTGCCCTCGAAATCCGCCGGACGGTCCGGTTTGGCGAGCATCGTGCCGAAAGGGGCAAAGGCTGCTGCCGTAAGGGGTTCGACCGCGATTGCGATGGTGGCGATTTCCGGCATTTCGGCCCTTCCGGCGTGCGGCGGAGAAGGGCCGCATCGAAGCAAGTTCCAAGCCATGTGACCGCCAGGCGCGCAGTATGGCGTGGCCGGGGAAGTCAATAAAAAATAGCCGATCTTCCTTAACGATCAGGTGTTTGACGGACCTGAGGCCACGTCCTAACATCCCGCGATATGGCGCTTGGGCATTTGCCGTCGCGCCAGCCATAAGAAAGGGAGTCACATGAAATTCCGCATCGAACGGCTCGCCGCCGCGACTGCGCTGGCGCTTGCCGTCACCGCAGCGTCGGCGCAGGCCAAGACGCTCGTCTATTGCTCCGAGGGCAGCCCGGAGAACTTCTACCCGGCCATCAACACGACCGGCACCTCGTTCGATGCCAACAGCCAGATCTACAGCCGTCTCGTCGATTTCGAGCGTGGCACGACGAATGTCGTCCCGGGCCTCGCCGAAAGCTGGACGATTTCGCCCGACGGCACCGTCTACACATTCAAGCTCCGTCGCGGCGTGAAGTGGCACAACAACAAGGCCAACTACAAGCCGACGCGCGATTTCAATGCCGACGACATCATCTTCTCGATCGAGCGCCAGTGGAAACCCGAGAACCCCTATTACAAGGTGACCTCCGAGAACCACAGCTACTTCATGGACATGGGCATGCCCAAGTTGCTGAAGAGCGTGGAGAAGGTCGACGACTACACGGTGCGCATCACGCTCAACGCACCCGAAGCGCCGTTCCTGTCGGACTTCGCGATGGAATACGCCGGCATCATCTCCAAGGAATATGCCGACGCGATGCTGAAGGCCGGCACGCCCGAGCGCGTCGACCAGGATCCGGTCGGCACCGGTCCGTTCTTCCTCGTCCAGTACGTCAAGGATTCGCTGATCCGCTATCGCGCCTTCGACCAGTACTATGGCGGCCGCGCGAAGATCGACGATCTGATCTTCTCGATCACGCCTGATTCTGCCGTGCGCTGGGCCAAGCTGCAGAAGGGCGAGTGCCACGTCATGCCGTACCCGAACCCGGCTGACCTCGACGCGATGCGCAAGGACCCGAACGTGCAGGTCCTCGAGCAGCCCGGCCTGAATGTGGGCTATCTCGCCTACAACACCCAGAAGAAGCCGTTCGACGACAAGCGCGTGCGCCAGGCCCTCAACATGGGCATCAACAAGAAGGCGATCGTCGACGCGGTGTTCCTGGGTTCCGGCACGCCGGCGACGAACCCGATCCCGCCGACCATCTGGTCGTACAACACGGACGTGAAGGACTATCCCTACGACGTCGAGGGCGCCAAGAAGCTTCTCGCCGCCGCAGGCTATCCCAACGGCTTCGAGACGGACCTGTGGGCGATGCCCGTGCAGCGCCCGTACAACCCGAACGCCCGGCGCATCGCCGAACTGATGCAGGCCGATCTCGCCAAGCTCGGCGTGAAGGCCAACATCGTCTCGTACGAATGGGGCGAATACCGCAAGCGCGCCCAGCAGGGCGAGCATCTGACCGCCCAGCTCGGCTGGACGGGCGACAACGGCGATCCGGACAACTTCCTCCAGGTCCTTCTCGGCTGCGAAGCCGCGAAGCCGGGCGGTTCCAACATCGCCAAGTGGTGCAACAAGGACTTCGAGGATCTCACTCTCCAGGCCAAGCGCATTTCCGACGTTGGCAAGCGCTCGGAGCTGTACAAGAAGGCCCAGGTGATCTTCCACGAGGAAGCTCCCTGGTTCGTCGTCGCGCACTCGATCCAGTACAAGCCCGTGCGCAAGGAAGTCATCGACTTCAAGCTGTCGCCGTTCGGCCGTCACACGTTCTACGGCGTCGACATCAAGTAAACCGGCCTGTCGCCCGTTCCCTCCCGCCGCAAGGCGGGTTGGGGGCGGGCACGGTCCTTTCGCGTAATACGGCGGGCCGATGTTCCGTTTCATCCTGACCCGCGTCAGCCTCCTGATCCCGACCTTCCTCGGGGTCACGCTGATGGTCTTCCTGCTGATCCGCCTCATTCCCGGCGATCCGATCGAAACGCTCGCTGGCGAGCGCGGCATCGATCCGGTCCGTCACGAACAGCTGCGCGTGGCCTACGGGTTCGACAAGCCGGTCATCGTCCAGTACGCGATTTATATCGGCCGCGTGCTGCAGGGCGACCTCGGCAAGTCGGCGATCACGCACGAACCCGTCATTTCGGAATTCCTGGCTCTGTTCCCCGCGACGATCGAACTCGGCTTCTGTGCCGTGATCTTCGCGATCGGTCTGGGCCTGCCGGCCGGCATCATCGCCGCCGTGCGGCGGAACTCGATCTTCGACCATGGCATCATGGGCGTCAGCCTTGCCGGCTACTCGATGCCGATCTTCTGGTGGGGCCTGCTCCTCATCCTGCTTTTCTCGGTCCAGCTCGGCCTTACGCCCGTCTCGGGCCGCATTTCCGTCATGTTCTATATCGAGCCGACGACCGGCTTCCTGCTGATCGACTCCCTGCTGTCCGACGACAAGGGCGCCTTCAGATCGGCCCTTTCGCACCTCATCCTGCCGACGATCGTCCTGGGAACCGTGCCGCTCGCCGTGATCGCGCGCATGACGCGCTCGGCGATGCTGGAAGTTCTCGGCGAGGATTACATCCGCACGGCGCGCGCCAAGGGCCTGTCGCCGTTCCGGATCATCGGGCTGCATGCGCTGCGCAACGCGCTGATCCCGGTCGTGACGGTGATCGGCCTGCAGGTCGGCACGCTTTTCACGGGCGCGATCCTGACAGAGACGATCTTCTCATGGCCCGGCGTGGGCAAGTGGCTGGTCGAGGCGATCAACCGGCGCGACTATCCCGTGCTGCAGGGCGGCGCGCTGCTGATCGGCACGCTCGTCATGACGGTCAACATCATCGTCGACCTGCTCTACGGCCTCATCAATCCGCGCATCCGCCACGCGCGCGCGGGAGGCGCCAAATGATCGCCTCCGCCGGCACGAAGGCGGCACCGCCGCCGCATCCGCTGCGCGAGTTCTGGCAGAGCTTCAGCGCGAACCACGGCGCCGTTGCGGGGCTTGTCGTCATCGTGGTCCTGATTTTCGTCGCGATCTTCGCCGACGTGATTGCGCCGCACTCGCCCTATCTAACCGACAGTACGGCATTCCTCAGGCCGCCGTTCTGGCAGGCGGGCGGCAGCCTCGCCTATCCGCTGGGCACCGACGCGATCGGGCGGGACATGCTGTCGCGCCTGATCCATGGTGCGCGCCTGTCGCTGTCGATCGGCATCGCCGTCGTCGCGATCTCGCTGATGCTGGGCATCGCGCTCGGCCTCGTCGCCGCGTTTGCGCGCGGCGTGGTCGATTTCGCGATCATGCGGCTGATGGACATCATCCTGACGCTGCCGAGCCTGCTGCTGGCGCTCTCCATCGTCGCGATTCTCGGGCCCGGCCTGATGAACGCGATGCTGGCCGTCACCGTCGTCGTGCTGCCGCACTATGTGCGCATCACGCGCGCGACGGTCATCGGCGAGCTGCCGAAGGATTACGTCACCGCCTCGCGCACGGTGGGCGCGCGCACGTTGCGCCTGATGTTCGTCGTCGTGCTGCCGAACTGCGCCGCCCCGCTGATCGTGCAGGCGTCGCTCGGCGTTTCCACGGCGATCCTCGATGCGGCGGCCCTCGGGTTCCTTGGCCTCGGCGCCCAGCCGCCCTCGCCCGAATGGGGCACGATGCTGGCCGACGCGCGCGAGTTCGTGCTGCGCGCCTGGTGGGTCGTCACGCTCCCGGGCCTCGCGATCCTGATCGCGGTGCTGGCCTTCAACCTCCTGGGCGACGGGTTGCGCGACGCGCTCGACCCGAAGCTGAAGCGGTGAGCGCCATGGCATTGCTCGAAGTCCGCAATCTCAGCGTCGAGTTCCAGACCGGCGGCGGCCGTTTCAAGGCCGTCGACGGCGTCGATATCGACGTGCACGCTGGAGAAGTGCTCGGCATCGTGGGCGAGAGCGGCTCTGGCAAGAGCGTTTCGATGCTCGCCGTGATGGGCCTCATCGCATGGCCGGGCAAGGTCAAGGCCGACGTCATGCGCTTCGACGGCCGCGACCTGCTGGGCATGGGTGCGCGCGAGCGCCGCGCGCTGATGGGCCGCGACATCGCGATGATCTTCCAGGAACCGATGTCGAGCCTCAATCCGTGCTTCACGGTCGGATTCCAGATCACCGAGGCGCTGAAGGTCCACGACAAGGGCACGCGCGCCGAACGCCGCGACCGCGCGGTCGAGCTGCTGGCGCAGGTCGGCATTCCCGCACCCGAGACGCGGCTCTCGGCGTTCCCGCACCAGCTTTCCGGCGGCATGAGCCAGCGCGTGATGATCGCGATGGCCATCGCCTGCAACCCGCGTCTGCTGATCGCGGACGAGCCGACGACCGCGCTCGACGTGACGATCCAGGCGCAGATCCTCGACCTGCTCGCCGGCCTGCAGAAGTCGCGCGGCATGGCGATGGTGCTGATCACGCACGATATGGGCGTGGTCGCAGAGACCGCGCACCGGATCCAGGTGATGTATTCGGGCGTGGCCGTGGAAGAGCGCGCCTCGACCGAACTCTTCGCCGCGCCGCGCCATCCCTATACGGCCGCGCTCCTCGATGCCTTGCCCGAGCGTGCCGCCCGGAAGGCCGGCATCGACAAGGCCCGCCTGCCGACGATCCCCGGCATGGTGCCCGGCATCGCCGACCGGCCGCAGGGCTGCCTGTTCAATCCGCGCTGCGCGCATGTCGCGGCCGATTGCCGCACGGTGGCGCCCGCGCTCGTGGCCGACGGGGATGGGCGCGTGCGCTGTCTGCATCCGCTCGGGGCGGTGCGCGCATGAGCGTCCTTGCGGTCGAAGCCAAAGGGATCTCGCAGGCCTATCCGGTCGGCGGCGGCATGTTCACGGCTCCCAAGTTGCTGCGCGCGGTCGATGGCGTCAGCTTCACGATGCAGCCCGGCCGCACGCTCGCCGTCGTGGGCGAGAGCGGGTCGGGCAAGTCCACGCTCGCGCGCGTCGTCACGATGATCGAGCCGCCGACGGCGGGCTCGCTCGTCATCGACGGGCACGACGTCACGAAGGCCCGTCCTGCCGAAGTGCGCCAGATGCGGCGCGCGGTGCAGATGGTCTTCCAGAACCCGTTCGGTTCGCTCAATCCGCGCAAGACGGTCGGCGACATCCTTGCCGAGCCGCTGGTCATCAACAGCACCGCCACGCCGGCCGAGCGGCTGGTCGAGGTGGGTGCGATGCTGGCGAAGGTCGGCCTGCGGCCGGAGCATCGCGAACGCTATCCGCACATGTTCTCCGGCGGCCAGCGCCAGCGTATCGCGATCGCGCGCGCGCTGATGCTGCGTCCGAAGCTCGTCGTCGCCGACGAGCCGGTCTCCGCGCTCGATATCTCGATCCAGGCGCAGGTCCTGAACCTGATGCTCGATCTCCAGCAGGAATTCGGGCTCGCCTACCTGTTCATCAGCCACGATCTCAGCGTCGTGCGCCATATCGCGGACGAGGTCCTGGTGCTCTATCTCGGCCGTCCGGTCGAACAGGGAGCCAAAGAGACGATCTTCAGGCGGCCGCAACACCCCTATACGCGCGCGCTGCTCGCCGCCACGCCGAGCGTGCAGGTGGACGAGCGGCGCGAGCGGCATGTGCTGACCGGCGAAATCCCTTCGCCGCTGGCCCCGCCGTCGGGCTGCAGCTTCCGCACGCGATGCCCGTTCGCGAAGGACCTGTGCGCCGCAAGCCGGCCCGAGCCGCGCGAATTCGACGGGCGTACGGTCGCCTGCCACCGGATCGAAGAGATCGCCGCGACCTGATTACGCTTCAGCGTTCCGCAGCCGCGTTGCGACCCGCGATGCGGCCGCCGACGAAGCATTCCGCGATGTTTCCGCCCGACATGTAGAGATGGCCGAATACCGAGCCCATCTCGCCGGCCGCGTAGAGCCGCGCGATGGGCGAGCCGTCGGGGCGCAGGATGCGCTGCCGGCGATCATGCACCGGGCCGCCCTGCGTGTTCGACACGATCGGCCAGACGGGGGCGTAGGTGAAGGGCGCACGCTTCAGCGCCATCATGCTGCCGGGCGGGCGGCGCCAGTCCGGATCCGCACCCGCCGCGCAGGCCGCGTTCCAGCGCGCGAAGCTGTCGGCGATTTCGCCGGCGGGCAGGCCGGTGCCTTTCGCCAGTCCGTCGATGTCGTGTGCGACCTTCAGGATGCCCAGTTCGATCTCGCGCGAATTGTCCTTGCTCCACGCATAGTCGACGCCGCGCATGTGCGATGTCGGCCGCCCGAACGGATAGAGCGCCGTCCCGTCGGCGTCGGCGACGAGCCAGGCGGGCTGCGCGACGTAATCCTGCACGACTGGATCGTAGCGCGCGAAGGCGCGCGCGCCCGTATCCTGGACGTAAGGGTCGTACTCGTTCATGAAGCGCCGGCCGCGTCGGTCGAGCAGGATCCACGGCATGCGCACGTCTTCGCGTAGCGGCGTGCCGGGCTGCCAGTCGGGCAGGCGTTTGGTGCGGATGCCGAAGGGGTACTTCGGATCCGCGTGCCGGAACCCGTACGAGCCGTGATAGTGCCACATGTGCCAGAGGTCGGCGCCGAGCGCCTGCGCCATGCGGATGCCGTCGCCGGTGTTCCCGCGATAGGCGGCGGACATGACTGCTCCCTCCGGCCAGAAAGCGCCCTGCATGGCGGCATCCGCCTCGAAGCCACCGCAGGCGAGCACGATCCCGCGCCGCGCGCGTACCGTCCTGGATATCCGGCCTGCCTTGAAGGCGAGGCCCTGGAGCTTGCCGGTCTTGTCGCAGATCAGCCGCTCGACCGGGCTATGCGTGCGCACCTCGATCCCGCGCTTGGCGAGATTGCGGCGCAGCACTTCGTACAGAAGCGTGCCGCCGGGAGCCCCCCGCACATGCGGGTAGCTTTTCGCGGCATCGAAATCCGGGATGGATTCGATATTGATGAAGCCAAACGTGTCGTTGCCCGGAAAGGGATAGTTGGCCGGCGAAGGCCGCAGGGCCGTCGTCGCACCGATGGAACGGGCGAGGGCCGCGACTTGCGCCGGCAGGCGCGTCATTCCCGACGACAACTCGCGCAGCAGCGCGTCGGGTGCGGTGTCGAGATTGGTACGCTTGAGGTACGCGAACGCGGCGTCGGCATTCTTGGCGGCCCGCACGCCGCCGAAGGAGCAGACGGAGATGCCGCCGGGATCCGGCATCTTCTCGAGGACGAGGACATCTGCACCGGCATCGTTCGCAGCGATCGCGGCGACCGCCCCGGCATAGCCGCAGCCGACGACGACGACGTCGGCCGTCTCGTCCCAGCGCGTCATTTCAGCGCCTCTGGGAAGGCCGCCCGCAGGCCCTCGACGAGTTCGTCGGCCATGTCGGCAAGAATCGCGCGGCCCTTTTCCGCCGATGCGAGCGTAGGGTCGCCGCGTACGCCGGAAACCGAATAGTCGGGTCCCGTCGCCGGGTCGCCATCGAAGATCGTCGGCGTGTAGAAGACGGTCTTGGGTGCGGCAAGCTGGTTGCCGTAGTCGACCACGGCTTTTTCCATCCGGACGGCGTCGGAATCGATCGCGAGAATGATGGAGGTTTCCATCTCGTCGCCGTGGCCACCCAGCTTCTGCTTCATCAGCGAGCGTGTCTTGCGGCCGAGGCTCGCGACGTCGGCCGTCAGGACCCGCACCCCGGCGCGCTCGTAGAATTCGCGCACGACGATGCGCAAGGGCGCCTCGGTCGACACGCCCGTGTTGACGACCGCGATGCGCTTCACGCCGTCGCGCACCAGCTTGTCGAAAATGTCGGTCAGCACCGCCTGGAACGTGTCGGGCCGCAGATGCTGCGAGCCCGGATAGCGCACGAAGGCGGGGTAGTAGCCGAGATTGAGGACGGGGGCGACGATCACCGGCAGCCGCTCGGCGACGCGCGCGGCGAGATCGCGCGCCATCAGGAAGTCGGTATTGAGCGGCAGGTGGTGGCCGTGCTCCTTGGCGATGGCGCCAATGGGCACGATAACGGGCCAGCCCGCATCGATCTTCGACTTCGCCTCGGGCCAGGTGAGCTTTTCGAGCCAGACGCCTGCGGTCATAGATGCCTCTCCAGGAAATGCCGGATGTCGGGGCCCCAGACAAGCGGCCCGCGGCCGGCAAGGAAGTGGCCCTCATAGGGCGTGCGGCCGAACGGAGGATAGATCTTAGCCTCGAACGGCACGCCGCTGCCTTTCAGCGCCGCGGCGATTTCTTTCGTCGGGCGGATCGAGAAATCGTTCTCGGCCTGCACGAAATAGATCGGCAGGCGCACCATGCGCGCCGCGTCGATCATGTGGGCGGCGATGGTCGGGTTGCGGTCCCAGTTCATCGCGGCACCGGCGAATTCGACGGCACAGCGGAACTGCGGCTCGCGCGAAGCCGCCAGCAGCGTGTTGACGCCGCCGAACGACGAACCCATCACGCCGATGCGTGCGGGATCGATGCGCGCCAGCGTGCGGACATGCGCGAAGGCCGCAAGCACGTCGTCGCATTCGGCGGCAAGCCGCGCGACGAGCTGGGTGTTGTACTCCGGGCTGAATTCTGGCGCCGTGCACTCGCTGCGCCAGGTCGGACCGGGCGAGAAGCCGTAGCCGCGCCGGTGCGGAAAAAAGCACGCGATGCCCCAGCTGTTGAGCAGGATCGGGATGCCGGGCGTCGCGTTGTCCTCGTGCCCTTCGCCAAGGCCGCTGCCGTGATTGTAGATCATGCACGGAAACGGGCCGGGACCGGGCGGCACGAACAGGTAGCCCTTCAGTTGCCGCGGGCCGCTGTCGAACACGTGCTCTTCGGGTGCATGCGACAGGGCAGCCACATCGATGTCGCCCGCCCAGCCACCGGCGCCCGCCACGCGCGTTTCGAACAGGCGTTCGAACCGTGCCATGTGCGTACGCATCTGCGCGCGCACGGCCTCGAACGCGGGGCTCGCCGCGCGGGCTGCAAGATCGGCCTTGTGCGCGGCCTCCGACGGAAACGCGCATTCCCACGCGACATCCGGTCCGTCGGCCGTGGGGTCGGATTTCACCCGGATCGTACCGGCCGGAAGGCCGATCGAGACGCGCACGTCGCAGGCCTTGCGGCGCGTGGCGAGGACTTCGTCGCGAAGGCCAGGTTTGGCGTAGTAGTGCGTGCGTTCGACGATCATCGGGAGAGCTCCGGCGGGCGGTAGGTTCCGGGGAAATGGCAGCGGACTTGGCGTCCGTTCGAGACTTCGCGCAGCTCGGGCGCTTCGGTGCGGCACCGGTCCGTGGCGACGGGGCAGCGCGTGTTGAACGCGCAGCCGGCGGGCGGCGACATCGGGCTCGGCAGGTCGCCTTCGAGGGCGGCCGGGCGCACCGGCAGCGTGGGGTCCGGCTCAGGCACGGCGGCGATCAGGGCGGCCGTATAGGGATGTAGCGGATCGGCAAACAGGTCGGGCTCGCCGCACAGCTCGACGATGCGGCCCAGATACATGACCGCCACCCGATGCGACAGGTGCCGGACGACGGCGAGATTGTGCGACACGAACAGATAGGCGACGCCGAATTCGTCCTGGATGTCTTTCAGCAGGTTCAGGACCTGCGCCTGGATCGAAACGTCGAGCGCGGAGACGGCCTCGTCGCAGACGATCAGGCGGGGAGAAGGGGCGAGGGCGCGCGCGATCCCGATGCGCTGGCGCTGGCCGCCGGAGAAGGCATGCGGGAAGCGCGAGGCGTATTCCGCAGGCAGGCCGACGATGCGCATCACTTCCGCGACGCGCGCCTCGATCCGTATGCGACCCCAGCCGAGATTGACAAGCGGTTCGCCAACGATGTCGCGCACGCGGCGGCGCGGATTGAGAGAACCGAACGGGTCCTGGAAGACGGCCTGCATGGCGCGCCGCATCGGCGCCAGTGCCGCACCGCGCCCGGTCGTGACATCCGCGCCGTCGAAGCGGATCGTGCCGGATGTGGGCTCGAGCAGGCGCAGGATCGCGCGGCCGAGCGTCGTCTTGCCGCAGCCGCTTTCGCCGACAACGCCGAGGGTCTCGCCGACATCGACATGGAGATCGACGCCGTCGACGGCGCGCAGAACCGAAGCCGTGCGCCCGAAGCCGGCAGAGCCGACGGGGAAATGGACCTTCAGGCCGTCGATTTCGAGGAGGCGGGTCATGACGACATCGAGGGAAGGCCGGTCTCGCCGGCCCGCCAGCAGCGCACGCGTCGGCCGTCGGGCAGCATCTCGAGCGGCGGGACGAGCGTGCGGCACTTCTCGCTCGCATCCGGGCAACGCGGATGGAAGCGGCATCCCGCCGGGAAGCGGGAAGGCGGCGGCGTGGTTCCGGATATCTGGTGCAGCCGTTCCGCCTTCGCGCGCACGCGCGGGATCGCCTTCAGCAGCAGGCGCGTATAGGGGTGGTTCGGGCGTGCGAAAAGATCGCGCACCTTCGCTTCTTCCATGATCATGCCGGCGTACATGACGACGACCCGGTCAGCCATGCCGGCGACGACGCCCAGATCGTGCGTGATGAGAAGGATGCCCATAGCCGTCTCGTCGCGCAGGCGACGCATCAGCGTCAGGATCTGCGCCTGGATCGTCACGTCGAGGGCGGTCGTCGGCTCGTCGGCGACCAGTACCTTGGGGCGGCAGGCCATCGCCATCGCGATCATCACGCGCTGGCGCATGCCGCCGGAAAGCTGGTGCGGGTAGTCGTCGACTCGCCGTTCCGCGGCCGGAATCCCGACGAGCCGCATCAGGTCGATCGCGCGTGCGCGCGCGTCGGCCCGCGACAGGCCCAGATGCGTCTCGAGCGTCTCGCCTATCTGGAAGCCGGCGCGGAAGAGCGGGTTCAGGCTCGTCATCGGCTCCTGGAAGATCATTGCGATCTCGGCGCCGCGGACTTTCAGCATCTCGTCGGCGGGCAGGGCGGCGAGATCGCGGTCGGCAAGGCGCACGCTGCCGGCGTCGATGCGTGCGCCCGGCGGCAGGAGCCGCATCCCGGCAAGCGCCGTGACCGATTTGCCAGAACCGCTTTCGCCCACGAGTCCGACGGTCTCGCCGGGTGCGATGGCAAAGCCGATGCCTTCGAGCACCTTCAGTCGCCCGGACGGGCCGGGGAAGGAGACCGAAAGGTCCGAGAATTCGAGTGCGGCGCTCATCGTTCGCGGATCCGCGGATCGAGGATGTCGCGCAGTCCGTCGCCGAGCAGGTTGAAGCCGATGATCGTGATGCCGAGCGCTGCGCCTGCTGCAAGCGACAGATGCGGGTCGCTGCGCAGGGCGGGCAGCCCGTCACGGATCATGCCGCCCCAGCTCGGCAGCGGCTCCTGCACGCCGAGCCCGAGGAACGACAGCGTGGCTTCGGCCATCACGATGAAACCGACGCCGACCGATGCGCGCACGATCAGGGCTGGAACGATGTTGGGCAGGCAGTGCCGGATCAGGATCGAGGCGGGCGGTGTGCCGCAGACGATGGCGGCGTCGACGAACAGCTCGTTGCGCAGCGACAGCACGAGCGCACGCGACAGGCGCGCGATGCCCGGCCAGCTGACGACCGACAACGAGAGGATCACGGTCGGGATGCCGGGGCCAAGGATCGCGGCGATAAGGATAGCGACGATCAGCTCGGGGAAGGCGAAGGTGATGTCGGCCGTACGCATGACGAGCGAGTCGAGCCAGCCGCCTTTCCACGCCGCCGCCATGCCGACGCCGGTTCCGATGACCAGCGAGATCGCGAGCACCGACAGCGCGATCGTCAGCGATACGGCCGCTCCAACGATGAGGCGCGACAGCACGTCGCGCCCGAGGGCGTCGGTCCCCAGCACGAAATCCTCGCCGGGCGGCTCCCAGATGAACATCATGTTCGTGCGCGAGAAATCGACCGGGGCGATCCATGGCGACAGGATCGCGACCGTGACGGCGACCAACACCACGATGGCCCCGAGGACGGCGCTGCGGGTGCGCAGGAACCGGCGGGCGAAATCGGAGAAGCCGCCCTGTTCGACGATCGCTTCGGATGCCGTGGTCATCGGCGCGCCTCTATCCGGATGCGCGGATCGACGAGACCGTAGAGGATGTCGATCGTGAAATTGATGATCGCGTAGAAAAACGTGAACAGCATGACGATGGCCATCGTCACGGGATAGTCGCGCGCGAAGATGGAATCGATCGCGATGCGCCCGAGACCGGGGATGTTGAAGATCGTCTCGATGACGACCGTGCCGGTGATCAGGCCGCCGAAGATGACGCCGCAGACCGTCAGGATCGGGACAAGAACGTTGCGCAACCCGTGCCGCCAGACGACGATCCGTTCGGATAACCCCTTGGCGCGCGCCGTGCGGACATAGTCCTGCTGGAGGACTTCGAGCATGAAGGTGCGCGATAGCCGCGCGAGATACGCCGCTGCCGGGATTGCGAGAAGGGCGATCGGCAGGATCGCATGGCGCCAGCTCGTCCAGCCGGCGACCGGGACCCACCCGAGCTTCAGGGCGAAGATCCAGACGAAGAACGCCGCGAGAGCGAAGTTCGGGATCGAGAGGCCGGCGACGAGGACGAGGATGATGCCGGTATCGGCCATCGTGTTCCGTCGCAGGGCCGCGACGATGCCGAGCGCTATGCCAAGCGGCATGGCGAGCGCGAGGGCTGCCGCCGCGAGAACCGGACTGATCCACAGGGCATTGCGGATCACCTGCGCCACCGGAACGCTCGGATAGCGGAACGACAGGCCGAAATCGCCTTGCGCCAGTTTGCCGACATAGTCGACGAACTGGACCGACACCGGCCTGTCGAGACCGTATTCCCGGCGCAGTTTGCGCTCGAGTTCGACATTGCCGCCCTGGTCGCCGAGCATCACCGTGATCGGGTCGCCGGGTACGAAGCGGTTCGCGGCGAATGTCAGCAGCACCGCCGCCACGAGCACCGGCAGGAGCCCGAGGAGGCGGCGTGCGACGTAGGCGATCATGGGCGGCGGTCTTCCGTCAGTTGATCGTGACCTTGTCGTAGGGAAGCATGCGCATCGGGGCGAGCGTCACGCCCTTCACGTTCTGCTTCACGACGGCCACGCTCGTCCGCACGAAGATGCCGCATGTGCCCCAATCGTCGAGGAGCGTGTTTTCGGCGTCATGGTAGAGCTTGTAGCGGGCCGCGTTGTCGGGCGTGACCTGCGCCTTGTCGATAAACTCGTCGAACTTGGGGTTCGAATAGCGCGCGCGGTTGAACGGGCTCTTCGAGTGCCACACCTGCGATAGGTAATAGAGCGCGTCCGGATAGTCCGCCGTCCAGCCCCACGAGAAGAACGGCGTCTCACCGGCGTTGAGCGAGCGCAGGAACGTCGCGCGCTCCTGGATGTCGAGATCGACGGTCACGCCGAGGATCTGCTTCCACTGGTCGGCGTAGTAGGCGATCTCGTTGCGGAAGGGCGCCAGGTTGGCGATCTTCAGCGGCGGCATGCCGGCGCCGCCGGCGAAGCCCGCTTCGGCCAGCAGCTTCTTCGCGCGGTCCGGATCGTAGGGGATCTTGCGGACGTCGGGGTTGTAGCCCGGGATGCCCTGCGTGATCTGGCCGTAGAGCGGCTGGGCCAGGCCGCCGAACAGGCCGCGGCTCATCGCGTCGCGGTCGATCGAGATGCAGAAGGCCTCGCGCACGCGCTTGTCTTTGAACGGTGCGTAGAGGTTCTGGTTCATGCCGAGATAGTTGATCTGTGCAGCCGAGACCGTCTGCGCGTCGGCGCGCAGCTTCGGATCGCGCATGATCCGGCGCGCCAGATCCGTGCTGGCGACCATGAGCACGTCGAGTTCGCCCGCCTCGTACATCGTTACGGCCGTTTCTTCCGACGGCACGATGATGAAGCGCACGCCGTCCACCTTGGGGCTGCCGTCGTAGAAATCCTTGAACGCCTTCAGATAGACGTCCTGCCCGCGGCGCCAACCGGCGAACTGGTAGGGCCCGGTTCCGGCCGAGACTTCCATGAACCAGTTGGCGCCCTTGTCGGCGACGACCTGGGTGTCGAAAAACATGAAAGGATAAATCGGGAAGAGCACGTCGGGGGCAGTGAAGCGGATGTCGACGACGAGATCGCCTTCGACCTTCACGCCCGCGAGGTCCTTGGTCTTGCCATCCTGGACGTCCTTGGCACCGACGATGCGCTGCAGGTACTGGAGCTGCAGCCCCGCCTTGCTGCCCGGGGCGAGCAGGGCTTCGAAGCTCGCCTTGATGTCCTTGGCGCCGAAGGGGCGTCCGGTGTGGAACTTGACGCCGGGGCGCAGTTCGAATCGCCAGCCGAGATTGTCGGGGTGCGCCGTCCATTTCAGCGCGAGGGCGGGATTGACGATACCCTTTTCGTCCGTGCGCGAAAAGCTCTGGTAGACGTTGCGCAGCACGTCGCCCGCGATCAGCGCCGAGAAGGTGATCGGATCGATCATCTCAGGGTCGGCATTGACGTTGACGCGCAGGTCTTTGGCCTGTGCGGGCATCGCCAGCGCCGTCAGGACGGTAGCGGCGGCGACGTATCGGAAGAACTTTCCTGTCTTCATGGAAGTCTCCTGAGGGTTGAATGCAAGGACTGGACAAAAGTTAGCACGATCGATGCCAGCGCGGCGGCGCAGCGTTGGTGGATGGCGGACCGGTTCATGGTGCCGCCTCGAAGCCGATGCGCACGTTGCAGGCATTCTCCGGCGCGATTTCGAGGCGACCTTCGATCTCCTGGAACGGGACTGCGCCGGCGCCGAGCGCCGACCGGCTTCTGTCGGTGTCCGACACGGTGAAATCGATGCCGATTGCCCGGGCTTCGGGCAGACGGCTCGGGATCAGGTCGATCGAGTGGCGGCCGGTGTTGATCCGGATATTGGCGCCTGCGCGCGCGGCGGATGCTGTCGGCAGGACGCGCCTCCATTGCGCGGCACTTGCATCCGGATCGGGACAGGCGATCGTCAGCCGGCGGATGGCGACAGCGGCGTTCGCATGGTCAAGCAGTTCCGGCAGCCATACCGCTTCGCGCGTCGGCTGGCTGCAGACGAAGATGCGCACCGGAATGCCGGGCACGTCGACAAGCGACACGACCTCGAAGCGCGCTTCGAGCGACGTTCCGTCGGGCCGTGCGACCGGGCGGGAAAATTTGATCGGTTCGTCCGGCGAAAGGCCCGCCGTCCTCCAGAAGTCGCGGGCGGCTGGTGGATCGACCGTCGTCATCGCGAGACCGGCGACCCCGCCGCCTTCGGCGATCGACCGGCGCCAGCGCACGTTCCGGTCGGTCGGTGCTAGGACCGAGAGGAGCTCGAAATAGTCGTCGCGCAGCATGATCGTATGGTTCGCGCTGCCGAGGGCGGCGCTATGGACGCCGCGCGGCGACAGCGTGAAGCCGAGCCGCCGGTAGATTTCGGCCGAAGCTGCGAGCTCCGGGACCGCGATGACCACGTGGTCGATCGTGCCGATCGCGTGGCGCGCCGTCATGCGGATGCACTCCGGTCCGCGGTCGCGTAGGTGCCGCGGCCGGTCGCGACGAGTCTGTCCGCCTTGTCGCGCAGCTCGACATCGACGGTGCCGATCGATCGGCCGACGCGCAGCGCTCGCGCATATGCCGTCAGGTCCGTGTCGATGGCGGGGCGCAGATAATCGATGCGCAGGTCGATCGTCGGCACGCCATAGCCGAGCCGAGCGATGAGCGCGAAATCGCCTGCGATGTCGGCGATTGCGGCGATCGTGCCGCCGTGCCACTGGCCGCTGCCAGAGCCACGCTCGAAATCGGTGCGCCAGGGTGCGCGCAACGTGACCGTCGCGGCTTCAGCGTCGAAGGCGACAAGTTCGAGTCCGAGGAAACGCTGGAATGCGCCGGATGACAGCTTTTCGGAAAGTGCCGTCGCGTTCATCGGGCGGACTCCACGATGACCTTGCCGACCGCCAGACGCTCTTCGATATTCCGCATCGCCTCGCGCGCTTCGGCAAGCGCGAAGCGGCGTTCGTGCAGCACGGGCTTCAGCGTTCCGGCCTTGACCATGGCGAGAAGCCCGGTCACGTCGTCGCGCGACCATCCGTTCGAGCCGATGATGTTGAGCTCGAAGGTCCAGATATAGCGGATGTCTTCCTTGGGATCGTAGCCGGCGGTCGCCCCGCAGGTGACCATGCGCCCGTCGCGCCGCAGGGTGCGCAGGGCCTTGGTCCACGTGTCCCCGCCGGTGAAGTTCACGACCAAGTCGAGCCCGCCGGCGTTCTTGCGTCGCGTGCTGGCGCGGCCGAACAGGCGATGGCATTCGGCAACCCAGTCGCCTGTCGCGTAGTTGATCGCGATATCCGCGCCGACATCCTTGAGCCGGGCGAGCTTCTCGTCGCTCGACGCGCAGACGGCAACCGTGGCGCCCGCCTGCTTGGCAAGCTGCACGCAGCATGTGCCCACGCCGCCGGAGGCGCCCAGGATCAGTACGGTTTCGCCGGCCTTGATTTTTCCGCGTTCCACCATCATCCGGTGTGCCGTGCCATAGGCGACGGGGAGGGCCGCTGCCGTCGCGTAATCGATGGCGGGATCGAGCCTGATCAGCATGTGCGCCGGCACGCGCAGGAGTTCGCCGAGACCGCCATCGAGTGTTTCGCCGAGGAAGCCTGGATCGACACGGTCGATCGGATCGACGAGGACGCGGTCGCCGGCGCGGAATTCCTTCACGTCGGCGCCGACCGCGATGACTTCGCCCGCCGCGTCGTTGCCCACGATCAGCGGGAGGGCGAGCGTTATCCCCGGCATGCCGCGCCGGGTGAAGACGTCGTGATAGTTGAGCGCGCAGGCATGCACGCGCAGCAGCGCATCGCCGGGCCCGCATTGCGGATCGCGATAGCTCGGCTCGTAGACCAGCTTGTCGAGACCGCCATGCTCGTGGAGGACAACCGCGCGCATATCAACTCCCTCCCACGGTCGCGCGCTGCGCGCGGGCGATCGGCAGGGCGCGCGCGGTCAGCAGCTTGCGGTCGGGCTTGTTGGTGGCGGCGAGCGGTATCTCGTCGCAGAATTCGACGAAGCGAGGGTGGGCATAGGCCGGGCCGTTGGCGAGTGCGAATGCCTTGACGGAAGCGGCATCGACGTCCGTACCGGGCTGCCGCACAACGAAGGCGAAGGGCAGCATGCCCTTGATCTCGTCCGGAACGGGAACGACGGCGGCCTGGTGGATGCCGGGAAGACGTTCGATCAGGCGCTCGACCTCGCCAGGCCAGACATTCTCGCCGCCGACGACGAACATGTCGTCCGCGCGGCCGAGAAAATGGAAGAAGCCGTGCGCGTCGCGCCGCATGATGTCGCCCGAGCGATACCAGCCATCCTTCAACACTTCGTCGGTCTTGGCGGGCAGGTTGTTGTAGCCCTCCATCCGCATCGGGCTCTTCATGAAGAGAACGCCTTCGTCCGGTCCCGGTCCCTCGCGCAGTTCGCACAGCGATCCCGGCAGCGGATAGCCGAGTGCGGCCGGCGGGCGCGGAATGCCGTCGGGATGCGGACCGAAGGGCGAGGGGCCGCCCTCGGTCGTACCGTAGCTGTTGTTGATGAGGGCTTTGGGGAAGAGGGCCTGCACCTTGTCGACGAGCGCCTGGGTAAGGGGAGCCGATCCCATCGTGACGTTGGTCACGGACGAGAAATCGAGCCCGCCGATCAGTTCGCGTTCGCGCGAGACCAGGGCAAGCATCGTCGGTACCGAGGTGAGCCACGTCGCGCGGTAGCGTGCCAGCGCCATCGCGTATTTCTTCGCGTCGAACGCCGGCAACAGGATGATGCTTCCGCCGGCCGCCAATGCGCCTTTCACGCTGATCGTTGCGTTCATGTGGAACATCGGGGCGGCTACGATGTAGCGATGATGCGAGCGGTCACCGTACATCCGGGCTGACGTCGACAGCGACCAATGCTGCGAGGCATGCGAAAGCAGAACGCCCTTCGGCTTTCCGGTCGAACCGGACGTGTAGAGGATCATCCCGAGCTCGCGCCCTTCGGGCACGACTGTCTCGAACGGGCCCGGATCGAGGAGAGCGGCGTAGCCAGCTGGATCGTCGAAATCGACACGCAGGATGCCGGCAGGGCACAACACGGTGCGCTCGCGGTCGTGGAACACGGCCCGCAGGTCGGCGTCCGCGACGATATGGTCGATCGTCTCGCGCGACAGCTTGAAGGATATCGGGACCGAGACGAGCCCGGCGCGCATCGTGCCGAAATAGGCAGCAAGCAGCTCGCGCCGATTGAGCGACATGATGCCGACCCGGTCGCCGCGCTTCAGGCCCTTGCGCAGGAGGCCGCGCGCGACGGCGTCGCATTCCGCGTCGAACGCGCGATAGGTGATCTCGGCCGGATTTTCCCAGTCGCGAAGGTCGACGAGAGCGACCTTGTCGGGGGTACGGGCGGCATCGAAGCAGCGCCCGAGGTTGGGGTGGATGGCGTTCATGCGGAAAGCCTCTCCCGCAGGGCGATCTGCTCGACGGCTTCGACGAAGCGATCGATCTCGTCGTCGGAATTGTAGTAATGGACCGATGCGCGGACGATCCGGTCGAGCCCGCGCGGAACGAGATCGAGGCGCGTGGCTTCGCCGACTGCGACAGTCACGTTCATCGCACGACGCGCGAGCTCCGCCTTGATCCGGTCGGCGCTGCACCCGGACACGGAGAAGGTCACGATGCCGCAGCGGATGCGGCCGCGGTCGTGAAGCCGTGCGCCGTCGACCGCCGAAAGCCGCGCGCGCAGGGCTTCGGCAAGACCGGAAATGCGCCGTTCAACGGCGGGCATATCGATGCCGAGTGCATAGTCGAGCGCCACGCCGAAACCGAGTTTGGCTGCAAAGCTGCATTCCGGAGTCTCGAAGCGTCGCGCGTCATCGCGTAACAGGTAGCTCCGGTCGGCGGTCCAACTGGCGGCATGATCGTCGAGGAAAGGTGGATCGAGGCGGGCGAGAAGCGAGCGCCGGACGTAGAGGAAGCCGATGCCGCGCGGGCCGCGCAGGAACTTGCGTGCCGTACCCGACAGCATGTCGCAGCCGATGGCCTTAACGTCGAGAGCAAGCTGCCCGACCGACTGGCAGGCATCGAGCAGGAACGGGATGCCGGCCTGACGGGCGATTTGGCCGATGGCAGCCGCCGGATTGACGAGCCCGCCGCTGGTTGCAACATGTGTGATGGCGATGAGCTTCGTGCGCGGACCGATCAGGCGCTCGAACGCCGCCAGATCGAGATCGCCCTCGGCGTCGCAGGGAGCGACGTCGATCTCGACGCCGTCGCGCTCGGCGCGATGCAGGAAGGCGATGAAGTTGCTGCAATACTCGGTCTGCGACGTCAGGATCCGGTCGCCGGGCACGAGCTTCACGGCATAGAAGGCCATATCCCAGGCGCGCGTCGCGTTCTCGACGACGGCGATCTCGTCCGTATCGGCATTGAGGAAGCGGGCAAGGGCTGCATAGGGGCGTTCGACACCGGCCCGCATGCGCTCGTTCGCTTCGTAGCCGCCGATTTCGGCCTCGAGGCGCAGATAGTCGACCATCGCGTCCGTCACCATGCGCGGCGGCAGGGCACAGCCGGCATTGTTAAAATGCACGACGTGCGTCACACCCGGAGTATCGGCACGGACCTTGGCGAGATCGAAACTCATGTGGTGCTGCCCCGGCGGCGTTCGAGCGCTTCGGCCAGATCCTTGCCGGCACCTGCAATGTGCGGCTCGCTCAGCGCGATCGCCTTCTCGACGTCACCCTGGCGGCAGGCCGCGAGGATCGCCCGGTGCTCGTCGCGATTGTCTGCTGCGTTGTCCATCGCCAGAAGTTCGAGACGCAGATAGCGGTCGACCGCGTCGTACTGGCTTTCGATCAGGCCGACGAGCCGCGGCCCGGCCTCGGCATAAAGCCGGAGATGGAAGCGGCGGTGCAGCGCCACCCAGCGGCCGATGTCGTTCTCGGCTTCCAAGGCGTCGAGCAGGGCGGCGGCTTCGTCGAAGGCGGCCCTGTCGAGTTTCGGCACCGACTGGCGTAAGGCCAGCGATTCGAGCGCGAAACGGATTTCGAAAACCTGGCGAACTTCGTCGGCCGACAGGGTCGCGACGACAGCCCCGCGGTGCGGCGAGAAGACGACCCAGCCGTCCGCCTCGAGCATGCGCAAGGCTTCCCGGATCGGCGTGCGACTGACGCCGAGTGCTTCGGCTATCTCGTCCTGGACGAGCGCTTCGCCCTCGGCCAGTGTCCCGTTCGCGATTCCCTCGCGCAGGCAGTCGACGACATGCTGCGTCGCGGTGCGATGCCGTGCGGTCCCGTTCCGGGCAATATCTTGAAGTGCCGCCATTTTCATTGATTGGATATTGGATAAAATTTGTGAGCAGAGTCAATGCGCCGGATGCTTCCCGGCCCAAGAAGCTGTGGAAAAGTCCCGGCGGTGACGCCTCCGGCTGATGGCCTTGACCTTCCCGCGACGGGAGGGCGCACAGGTAGAATGAAGACCTGCCGGAGATTTCCATGAACGCCGTTTCGCCTTCATCTGCCGAATTTGCCGTCACCGGCATGACCTGCGCCTCCTGCGTCAGCAGGGTCGAGAAGGTCATCCGTGCCGTTTCCGGCGTTGCCGGCGCGTCGGTCAATCTCGCCACCGAACGGGCCAGCGTGACGTTCGATCCTGCGGCGGTTCCGGCCGGCGCCATCGAAGCGGCCATCGAGCGTGCGGGCTATGCCGCGCGCCGGATAGGGGATTCCGGCACGACCGACCGGGAGAGGGACGCAAAGGCGCACGAGCAAAGCGAATTGTGGAAGGCGGTGATCGTGTCGACCGCCTTGACCCTGCCGATCTTCGTGGTCGAGATGGGCGGGCACGCCTTTCCGGTCATCCATTCATGGGTCGGCGTCCTGTTCGGACATACGGCGCTGAACTTCGTGTTCTTCGTGCTGACGACACTCGTCCTGTTCGGGCCCGGACTGCGGTTCCAGACCAAGGGTATTCCGAACCTGTTGCGCGGCACGCCAGACATGAATTCGCTGGTCGCGATCGGCACGCTCAGCGCCTACGGCTACTCCGTCGTCTCGACATTCGCACCGGGATGGCTGCCTGCCGGTACGGCGCAGGTCTATTACGAGGCGTCGACCGTTATCGTCACGCTGATCCTGATTGGCCGCTACCTCGAGGCCGTCAGCCGCGGGCGGACGAGCGCCGCCATCCGCCGACTCGCAGGGCTTCAGCCAAAGACGGCACGTCTCGTCCGCGACGGAGCGGTTGCCACCGTCCCGCTCGAACGGATCGGCATCGGCGATCATGTTCAGGTACGGCCAGGCGAACGGGTGCCGGTCGACGGACGGGTGATCTCGGGCCGCTCACATGTCGACGAATCCATGATTTCCGGTGAGCCGGTTCCGGTCCCAAAGCCGGAAGGTTCCATCGTTATCGGCGGCACGATCAACACGACCGGGAGCTTCGTCGTCGAGGCGACGCGGATCGGAAAAGACACCGTGCTCGCACAGATCATCCGGATGGTCGAAGAGGCGCAGGGCGCCAAGTTGCCGATCCAGGGTATGGTCGACCGGGTGACCGCCTACTTCGTTCCAGCCGTACTGGCGGCGGCGGCCCTGACATTCGCGGCATGGTGGATCTGGGGTCCGGAACCGGCATTCACGTTCGGTCTCGTGAATGCGGTTGCCGTCCTCATTATCGCGTGCCCGTGCGCGATGGGGCTGGCGACGCCGACATCGATCATGGTCGGGACTGGACGGGCGGCGGAACTCGGCATCCTGTTCCGGCGCGGCGACGCCCTGCAGAGTCTGCGCGATGTCACGGTTGTCGCGTTCGACAAGACCGGCACGCTGACGCGCGGCGGCCCCGAACTCACGGACTTCGTCGCGGCCGACGGGTTCTCACGCGATATACTTCTGGAACTTGTCGCGTCGGTCGAAGCGCTGTCCGAGCATCCTATTGCCGCGGCGATCGTCCGTGCGGCAAAGGAAGAGGGGCGTAGGCTTCAGCCGGCCCAAAGCTTTGAGGCCGATCCGGGGTTTGGCGTATCTGCGACTGTGGTCGGTCGGCAAGTCGCGGTCGGCGCGGACAGGCAGATGATCCGGCTGGGGCTCGATGTCGGTGTGTTCGGTCTGGCCGCAGCCGCGCTCGCGGCCGATGGAAAGAGTCCGCTCTATGTCGCCGTCGACGGCACGCTCGCCGGGATGCTGGCGGTTTCCGACCCGATCCGGCCGACAAGTGCTGCTGCCGTCGCGGCAATGAAGGCGCTTGGCTTGAAAACGGCGATGATCTCCGGCGACAACCGGATCACCGCCGGGGCCGTTGCCGCACGCCTCGGTATCGACGAGGTGCACGCAGAAGTCCTGCCCGCCGGCAAGCTCGACACGTTGAAAGCCATGCGTGCCGCAGGCCAGCGCGTCGCCTTCATCGGTGACGGCATCAACGATGCACCGGCACTGGCCGAAGCGGATGTGGGTATTGCCGTCGGCACGGGAACCGATATCGCCATGGACAGTGCGGAAATCGTCCTTATGTCCAGCGACCTGCGCGTGGTGGTGACGGCAATCGCGCTGTCCAAGGCAACGATGCGCAACATCGAACAGAACCTGTTCTGGGCCTTCGCTTACAACGTCGTGCTTGTGCCGGTCGCCGCCGGTGTGCTCCATCCTTCATTCGGCATCCTGCTGTCGCCGATGATCGCGGCAGGCGCCATGGCGATGTCGAGTGTCTTCGTCCTGACGAATGCGCTGCGCCTGCGCCGCTTCGTGCCTGATTTCCGATGAGGACCGAGTGAGCGGATTTCCACCCATTGCCTTCGATAACAGCTATGCGCGCTTGCCCGCGAATTTCTACGCGCGGTTGGCGCCCACGCCCGTCGCGGCACCGCAGCTCCTTCGCCTCAACGAACCGCTGGCACGGCGGCTCGGGCTCGATCCGGAATGGCTGCGCGGTGCCGATGGCATCGGGATGCTTGCAGGCAATCGCATGCCGGAAGGCGCCGAACCGCTGGCGATGGCCTATGCCGGCCACCAGTTCGGTCACTGGGTGCCGCAGCTTGGCGACGGACGAGCGATCCTGCTCGGCGAGATCCGCGATGCGGAGGGCACGCGGCACGATCTTCAGCTGAAGGGATCCGGGCGCACGCCCTTTTCGCGCAACGGCGACGGGCGCGCCGCACTGGGGCCGGTCTTGCGCGAGTTCATCGTCAGCGAAGCAATGGCGGCACTCGGTGTCCCGACGACGCGGGTGCTTGCGGCCGTCGCGACCGGCGAGGTGGTCTACCGCGAGGAGCGACTGCCCGGCGCGATCCTGACGCGCGTGGCGCGCGGCCATATCCGCGTGGGAACATTCCAGTATTTCGCGGCGCGCGGCGATGTCGATTCAGTCCGGGCGCTTGCCGATTATGCGATTGCCCGGCTTGTTCCAGCCGCCGGAACGTCGGACAACCGCTATCTTGCACTGCTCGACGCCACGGTGGCGCGCACGGCGGATCTGATCGCACGCTGGCAACTGGTCGGCTTCATCCATGGCGTGATGAATACCGACAACATGTCGATCGCCGGCGAGACGATCGACTATGGACCGTGCGCCTTCATGGATACCTATCATCCAGGCATGGTGTTCAGCTCCATCGATAGCTTGGGCCGGTACGCTTACGCCAACCAGCCCCGCATCGCGCATTGGAACATGGCTCAACTTGCGCAGTCGCTGCTCCCACTGTTGGGAGAAGACGAGAATTCGGCCGTCGATGCCGCGCAGGCGTCCATCAACCGGTTCCCGGATATCTTCGAATCGGCGCTTCTCGCCGGCCTTCGTCGGAAGCTCGGCCTGATCGAGCCGCGAGAAGGCGATGGAGCGCTTGCGGAATATCTCCTCGAGACATTGGCGAGCCAGAAGGTCGATTTCACGTTGCTGTTCCGGCGCCTCTGTGCGCTGTCGGGTGCAAGTCCCGCCGACGATGGCCCGGTCCGCGAACTCTTCCTCGATCCGACACCGTTCGATTTTTGGGCCGTTCGCTGGCGCGAGCGGCTGGACAAGGAGAATTCGAACGATATCGTCCGACAGAAGGTAATGCGTTCCGCCAATCCGGCGGTCATCGCACGCAACCACCAGGTCGAAGCGGCGCTGAGTGCCGCCCTCGACGGCGATCTGGGGCCGTTCGACGCGCTTCTAGAAGCCATTCGCATGCCTTACGAGGAACGGCCGGCCTTCATGCGATTCACGGTGCCGCCCCAGCCGAGCGAGGTCGTGCAGGCGACCTTCTGCGGAACCTGAACGTCGGTGGGGCAGGGTACTGACGGGTTCTTCCTGATTTGACATACTCCTCCCAACAACAAGCAGGGGGAAGCCGATGAAAAAAACGCGCCGGAGTTTCGTTCGTGATTCGGCACTGGCGGCGACAGCCGCCGCTGCCACGATCGTTGCTTCGAAGTCCATCCCGTCGGCCGAAGCGCAGACGGTTTCACCGGTGTTCCGGATCGCGCCGACGCTGATTCCGATCGCCGGTTCGACCGAGGTCTTCCAGGTCCGCCGGATCTACTGCATCGGACGGAACTATGCCGCGCATGCCCGCGAGATGGGTTCCGACCCGAACCGCGAGCCACCGTTCTTCTTCCAGAAGCCGACCGATGCCATCCAGTATGTTCCGGCCGGTACGGTCGGCGACCATCCCTATCCCAGCCTCACGAAAAACTATCACTACGAGGTCGAGCTCGTCTGCGCGCTGAAATCCGGCGGTACCAACATTCCGATGGCGAGTGCGCTCGACCATGTCTACGGCTACGCGCTGGGTCTCGACATGACGCGACGCGATCTTCAGCGCGCGCTTGGCGACGAAAAGAAGCCATGGGAGATCGGCAAGAGCTTCGACCGCTCGGCGCCCATCGGGCCGCTGCACAAGGTCGAGCAGATCGGCCACTTCACGAAGGGGGCCATTTCGCTTGCCGTGAACGGGGTGATCAAGCAGAACGCCACGCTTGAGCACATGATCTGGTCGGTGGCCGAGCAGATATCGAAACTGTCGGAAGCCTTCGAGTTGAAGGCAGGTGACATCATCTACTCGGGAACGCCGGAGAATGTCGGTCCGGTGGTCAAGGGAGACACGATCCTCTGCAAGATCGACCGCCTGCCCGACCTGTCGGTAAAGATCGTCTGACCGCTTCGTCGCGGGGGCGTCGGCGGGTTTCGCATCCGCCGACGTTCCTCGCGCGCTCGCTCAATCCCGGCTGTTCCTGCTTCTGTAAAGGGACATGAGCGCGCCAAGGGTCACGCCGACCGCGATGCCGGTGATCAAATCCTCGAAGATCGTCAGCAGGAAAGTCGCCAGCAGGACGAGCGCGTCGCCTTTCGATGCGCGGATGACGGCGGCGAATGCTTCCCGCTCGGCCATGTTCCAGGCGACGATCACGAGCACGGCGCCGAGTGCCGCCAGCGGTACATACGAAGCCAGCGGCGCCGCGAACATCATGAAAAGCAGAATATAGGCGGCGTGGAGAATGCCGGAGACGGGGCTGCGTGCTCCGGCACGGATATTCGTTGCCGTCCGCGCAATGGTTCCGGTCACGGGCATGCCGCCGAAGATCACGGCTGCAATGTTGGCCCCGCCTTGCGCAACCAGTTCGCAGTTCGAGCGATGCCGCCGTTCGGTCATGCCGTCGGCCACGAGCGCGGAAAGAAGCGATTCGATCGACCCCAGAAGCGCGATGGCGAGCGCGTCGGGGAGGATCGCGCGGATTTTCGCCAGCGTGACATCGGGAAATGCCGGAGCAGGGAGGCTGTCGGGAATTCCGCCGAAGCGCGAGCCGATCGTTGCGACATCGAGTCCGAGCAGATAGGCCGCGATTGCGGCCGTCGCCACCGCGATGAGAAGGCCGGGCCAGGCGGGGCGTATCCGGCGCAGGATCAGAATCGTCGCGATCGCAAACACGGCGATGGCGATCGCGGACATGCGGAATGTACCGAGAGCCGCCCGGATTGCCTCGAGCTTCGGAAGCAATGCGGACGGCTCGCTTGCGATGTCGAGCCCGAGCAGTTCCTTGATCTGGCTGGCGAAGATGATAACCGCAATGCCCGATGTGAAGCCGACCGTCACCGGATGCGGGATATACCTGATGTAGGTGCCAAGGCGCAGGAACCCGATGACCAGCATCACGATTCCGGCGATTGCCGTGGCAAGGACAAGTCCGTCATAGCCATGCCGCTCGACGACCGAGGCGACGAGCACGATGAAGGCGCCGGCAGGTCCGCCGATCTGGAAGCGGCTGCCGCCGAAGGCCGAAATCAGGAAGCCGCCGATGATCGCCGTGAAAAGACCGCGATCGGGCGACAGGCCCGAGGCGATCGCAATCGCCATGCAAAGCGGTACCGCAACGATCGCGACCGTCAGGCCGGCGACAGCGTCGTTCTTGAAGGCGCGTGCGTCGTATCCTTCGCGAAAGACGGTCACGAGCTTTGGCGTGAACATCTCAGCGAAGGCCGAACGGGCTGTCGGAACGGGAGGCGTGCGTTCTTTCTTCATCCGTGAATTTTGGTCACCGGAGTAGGGTGCTGCAAGTATCTACAGTAAAAATACGTCAAATCATCGATGTGCTGGAATCTAACATTCCTATGCATAATTTAATTACGTAAATGGAGAATATCCGCTACTTTTACCGACATAAGTAATAAAGCTACGAAAAGAGAATGCCGAATGGCCCAGATCATTCCCGTCGCACCTTTCGACTACGTCGTGTTCGGTGGGACAGGCGATCTTGCGACGCGCAAGCTCCTGCCGGCCCTTTTCCATCGCGACATCGACGGTCAGATCCCTGCCGAGGCGCGGATATTTGCGATCTCGCGACGCAGCTACGACGATGCCGCCTATCTCGCGTTCGTCGAAACGCAGGTCCGCCGGCATCTGGGTCCGGATGCGCCCGATACCGTAGCCTGGGCGCGCTTCTGCGCGCGCCTGCATCATGTCAAGCTCGATGCTGAATCCGACGCCGGCTGGGACCGGCTCGTCGAGGCGCTCGGCCCCTCGAGTGACCGCGTACGCGTCTTCTATCTGGCGACCTCTCCGCAATTCTACGGACCGATCGCGCGCCGCCTCGGCAATGCCGGCCTCGCGCGGGATGGTGCACGCCTTGTCGTCGAGAAGCCGATCGGCGCCGACCTTGCCAGCGCCAAGCGGATCAACGACGAGATCGGCGCGGTGTTCGACGAACTGCACATCTACCGCATCGACCACTATCTCGGGAAAGAAGCGGTTCAGAATCTCCTGGCGCTGCGCTTCGCGAACTCCCTCTTCGAGCCGCTGTGGAACTCGATGTGGATCGATCATGTCCAGATCACGGTCGCCGAGACGGTGGGGCTGGAGGGGCGGGCCGGGTACTACGAGTCCGCCGGCGCGCTGCGCGACATGGTGCAGAACCATCTGCTGCAACTGACCTGCCTTGTTGCGATGGAACCGCCCCAGGCGCTGACGGCTGACGCCGTTCGCGACGAGAAGCTGAAGGTTCTGCGCTCGCTCGCCGTGCTCTCCGACGGACACGTCGTCCGTGGCCAATATGTCGCGGGCGCAATTGATGGCGCGGCCGTGCCAGGCTATGGCGAGGAACTCGGCAAGGGGGTGGTCAGCCGGACGGAGACGTTCGTCGCGATCCGACTTTCGCTCGACAATTGGCGCTGGTCCGGCGTGCCGTTCTATCTGCGCACCGGCAAGCGGATGGCGCGCAAGGCATCCGAAATCGTCGTGCAGTTCAAGCCCGTCCCGCATTCGATCTTCGGAACGGGTGCCGGTGCGGCGCTCGTCGCAAACCGGCTTGTGGTGCGTCTCCAGCCGGACGAGGGCATCACGCTGCGCCTGATGACCAAGGAGCCGGGGCCGGGCGGCCTGCGCCTGCGGTCGGTGCCGCTTGACCTCAGTTTTGCCGAAACCTTCTCGACCCGCTTTCCCGAGGCGTACGAGCGCCTGCTGATGGATGTCGTGCGCGGCAATCCGACCCTGTTCATGCGGCGCGACGAGGTCGAGGCCGCGTGGCAGTGGATCGAACCGTCGATCCGCCACTGGGAGCGCGCGAGCGAACAGCCCAAGAGCTATGTCGCCGGAAGCTGGGGCCCTCCGGCGGCGACGGCACTCATCGAGCGCGACGGCCGCACTTGGCACGAGGAGCTCACCTGATGGTCACGGCTGCGATACGTTCGGTTACGGATGCGATCCGTGCGCGCAGCACAGCCTCGCGATCCGGATATCTGGATCGCCTCGATGCGCAGCGCGCCAAGGGGCCGCGCCGCTCTGCTTTGTCGTGCGGCAATCTCGCTCACGGCTTTGCTGCATGCGCGGCAGCAGAGAAGGCCGAACTCAAGGACGGCGGTGCGCCGAACGTCGCGATCGTGTCGGCTTACAACGACATGCTCTCTGCCCATCAGCCGTTTGAGGCATATCCCGCCCTGATCCGCCAGGCAGTCCGTGACGCAGGGGGCGTGGCGCAGTTCGCCGGCGGGACACCAGCGATGTGCGACGGCGTCACGCAGGGCCAGACCGGCATGGAGCTTTCGCTTTTCAGTCGCGACACGATCGCCATGTCGACTGCGATCGCGCTTTCGCACGACATGTTCGATGCCGCGCTGTGCCTAGGCGTGTGCGACAAGATCGTACCGGGACTCGTCATGGGCGCGCTCACTTACGGGCATCTGCCCTTCGTGTTCGTGCCGGCCGGCCCGATGACGTCGGGGTTGCCGAATGCAGAGAAAAGCCAGGTACGCCAGCTCTATGCTGAGGGAAAGCTCGGCCGCGCCGACCTACTTGCGGCCGAAGCGGCCTCGTATCACGGGCCGGGGACCTGCACGTTCTATGGAACAGCAAACTCCAACCAGATGCTGATGGAGATAATGGGGCTGCATCTGCCGGGCGCGAGCTTCCCGAACCCCGGCAGCGCGCTTCGCGATGCATTCACGCGCGCCGCGGGCGGTCTTGCCGTCGAGCTTGCCCGCGCCGGTCACGCGCCGGTCGGGCGTGTGCTCGATGAACGCGCGTTCGTCAACGGAATTGTCGGGCTGCTCGCGACGGGCGGATCGACGAACCACACGATCCACCTCGTCGCCATGGCGCGTGCGGCCGGCATCGTCCTGCGTTGGGACGATTTCGATGCCCTTTCGGCAGCCGTGCCGCAGCTGACGCGCATCTATCCCAACGGCAGTGCCGACGTGAACCATTTCCAGGCCGCCGGCGGCATGTCGTTCCTGATCCGCGAACTGCTCGCTGCCGGCCTGCTGCATGACGATGTCGAGACGGTCATGGGCAAGGGGCTGGGCCGGTACGCGCAGGAAGCCTGGCTCGATTCCGGAAAGCTCGCCTGGCGCCCGAGTGCGGCTGAAACCGGCGACGATAAGGTCCTCCGCCCGGTTGCGCGCGCGTTCGATCTGCAAGGCGGCATCAAGACGCTGGCTGGGAATCTTGGCCGTGCCGTCGTAAAGGTTTCGGCCGTGGCGCCGATGCACCGGCGCATCGAAGCGCGGGCCCGTGTTTTCGACGGGCAGAACGCGTTGCAGCAGGCCTTCGCAAAGGGCGAGCTCGTCGGCGATTTCGTCGCGGTAGTACGCTTTCAGGGGCCACAGGCGAATGGCATGCCCGAACTTCACAAGCTGACGCCGACGCTCGGCGTGCTCCAGGACCGTGGCCAGCGCGTTGCGCTGCTGACGGACGGACGCATGTCGGGGGCCTCCGGCAAGGTGCTTGCCGCCATCCATCTGTCGCCGGAAGCGGCTGCCGACGGCATGCTGGCGCGCGTGCGCGACGGCGACGTCATCCGGCTGGATGCGGAAGCCGGAACGGTCGAACTTCTGGTCGACGATGCGACGCTCGCCGCGCGCGCTGCCGATGTGCTCGATCCGTCGGCGAATCATTGGGGCTACGGGCGCGAGCTCTTTTCGGTATTCCGCCGCAATGTCGGAAGCGCGGAGGAGGGGGCGACGGTCCTGCCGCCCGGTCCGCCGTTCAAGATAGACGTAGCATGTCCAGCCTGATCGACGAACTGCGTTCCCGCCTGCCACGCCTGCCGCGGCAGGAAGCAGCCGTAGCGCGGGCGATCCTCGCCGATCCCAACGCGAGCCTGCATGTCGCGATCGCGCGGCTTGCGCGTCAGGCCGCGGTGAGCCAGCCGACCGTCCTGCGCTTCTGCCGTTCGCTGGGCTATTCCGGCTTTCCGGAGTTCAAGGTGGCGTTGGCGCAGAGCCTCGTCTCGGGTGTCGCCTTCGTCAGCGCGCATGTGGAGGCCGGGGACGAGGCGGCCGCATATACGCCGAAAGTCCTGGACGCGGCGGCAGCGGCGCTACGCGCGGCACGCAATCGCGTGGATACCGACAGGGTTGCTGCTGCCGTTGCCCTGTTTGCCGAAGCGCGGCAGATCCTCGTATGCGGCTTCGGCGGTTCGGCAGCAACCGCCGTGGATGCCGTCCACAAGCTTACGCGCTTCCCGATGCCCTGCCGCCAGCTAGCCGACCCGCTGTTGGCTCTCATGGCTGTTGAATCCGCCGAGCCGGGCGATCTGCTGTTCGTCATCTCCAATACCGGACGCACCCGTTCGCTCATCGATATCGTGGCGGCGGCGCGCGCGCGCGGAATTTCAGTCGTCGTCCTTGGCGCGCCGGGATCGCCGCTCGCCGAGCACGCGACGGTCGCAATCCTTGCCGAACCCGCGGAGGACGCCGAAATATTCACGCCGATGGCCTCGCGCATCGTACAGTTGGCACTGATCGACGTGCTGATGACGGGCCTCGCGATCCGGCTGGGCCCGCAGGTGCATGAGCGCCTCGGCCGGATCAAGCGGGCGCTGGCGGGCACGCGCGTCACACGCGATAGCGGACAATGAGCAAGGCCTTCACGAAGGAATCCGACGCCGAGGACGTGGAGGACGATCCCCTTCCGCCCCTACCGCCGGGAACGCGCAACTACATCACCCCGGCGGGGTGGCAGCGGCTGCAGGACGAACTGCGCCACCTTCTGCGTGTCGAACGGCCAAAGGTCGTCGAGACGGTTTCGTGGGCGGCCGGAAACGGTGACCGTTCCGAGAATGGCGACTATATCTACGGGAAGCGCCGGCTTCGCGAGATCGACAGGCGCGTACGGTACCTGAACAAGCGCCTCGAGATCGCCGAGATCGTCGATCCGCAGTTGCAGAAGAACCGGAAGCAGGTTTTCTTCGGCGCAACCGTCACATTCGTCAATTCGCGCGATGAAGAACGGACGGTCCGGATCGTGGGCATCGACGAGACGCGGGGCGAAGCCGGGGAGATCGCCTGGATCGCACCGGTCGCGCGGGCCCTGCTGCGCGCGCGCGTGGGCGATGTCGTCGAAGTGCGGGCACCGAATGGCGTCGATCAGATCGAGGTCCTGTCGATCGCGTATCCGGACGGGCCTTAGCGGGTCAGCGACCAGTCTTGATCAGCAGGAAAGCGCCGTGCCACGAACCTGTACGTTGCCCGCAGCAGGGATTCGAGGCGCTTGGAGCGTGCGCTGGCTTCCTCCTCCCGCCACTCCTCGACGAGCGCATCCCAGATCATCAAGCGTTGATGAAGGTCGTCTCGATTCTTGCGGACGAACGCGACCATCTCGTCGGGCTTGCGGATCACATTGAGGATTTCGGCAAAATGCGCATCGATGCTGTTGAAAGCCGTGCGGTAGTCGTCGATCGGCGCCCGCATCAGGATACGGACGCGATAGATCTCCTCCGACATTCCGCCCGTGTTCTTGTAGAGGCGTGCGGATGAAAGGATGCGTGCCGAAATCCGACTGACCAGGCCATAACGCTCCCGCAGACCTTCGATATAGGAGAGTTCGCGTGACATCCGTTCGACGACGTCCTGTACGGTCTTCTGGTTGCCGAGGGAATCGCCGAGCTTGTCCTTGAGGATTGCATAGGCCGCGGTGCGACGCGCATCGATCTTGGTATCGGCGAGCATTGCCGTCGAGCCGATTTCCAGATGGAGCGGATCGATCGGCGTGCCGTCGATGGCGATCAGGCTTGCGAGCATGCGCCCGCGCGCCTTGTCGAGTTGCTCAGGCCCGACCGTCCAGGACGCCGATCCGTCGAGAATTTCGGCCGGGATCGAATCGCCGGGCCGGATTTCGCGCACATGAGCCAGCCCGCGGATCGCGACGTTCAGGAGGCGCGTGTCGTCTTCCGTGAAGTCCTTGAACATCTTCATCAGCGGACCGAGCGGCAGGAACGCGCGCACGTCGCCGAGCGGCAAGGATAGGCCCGGATCGCCGGTATTCGGATCCTTTGTGAAGCAGCAATCCGGAACGGCGAAAAGCTTGTGATCGAACAGGAAGTGGGTGCTCTTCGTATAGTCCTTGGGTGGCGGAATATCGCGCGCCTCGTCGGAAACCGGTTTGCCGGCAACGTCTTCGGTTTCCTCGGACATTCAGCGTTCTTCCGGCACTCGAATTGCTGCGCAGGTAGGGGCATCAAGAAAACGCGGTACGATTTTCACGCGAGTCAGGTTACCACACAAGCGAGCGAATGGGATCCGTTCGCGCTTATTAAATCAATGATTTGAAATGAAACTTAGCCGCGCCGCTGCGGGATGGATGTATTCCGCTGCTCGCGTATCGATTCTTCGGCCATCCAGCGCGCCATATCTGCGATTTCCTGACGCTTTGCGCGCGAAATTCCATCGAATGCAGCCTTCGCGATCAGCCAGTCGAGGCCGTCGTCGGTGCGCATGGCCTTCTCTACGTCTCGAACGACCGCGTCGTCGGGACCGAGTACTGAAGCCATTGCGCGAAGGACGATGTCGTTTTGCATCTATTGGCGCCGAAGGACTGGAATCATTCTATGCAGCGAGCGGACCGAGTCGGTCAACAGATCAGATGGTTTTCTAATTCTGGCCATCCGCAATTTGCGAATGAATAGAAGGTTCTGGCCTTGACGACTCCCAAAATTCGATCAATATCACCCGTGATGATTCCGCATATCATCCTACGCGTGTCTGCCATTTGCATCTTGGTGCTGCTTGTCGGCGCCACGACCCCGGATGCGCATGCGCAGAACAGTTCGTGCCGGATCACTCGGGCGGCGAAATGCGAGGGCGCCGATCTCGAAGGGCGCGATCTGCGCGGCGCGAACCTGCGGGACGCCAATCTCCGGAAGGCGAAGCTCCGCGGCGCAAACCTGTCGGGTGCTGATCTGGGCGGCGCTGATTTCTCGGAAGCGGACATGCGTTTCGCCAATCTTGGTGGCTCCGCGCTCTATGGTGCGAAATTCGTCAATACGGATTTGACCGGCGCCGGATTGCGCTTCACCGACATCAAGAGCGACACTGACCTGTCCGGTGCAACGATGCCGGACGGCAAACGCTGCTCGACCCCATCGGTCGGCGATTGCAAGAACCCGTCCGCGGCACCACCCGCGCCCCAGCGGCGATGACCGTCATGCGCCGGGTCGGCATTACCATCCCGGCATGAGCCAGGACGAAACGCGAGAGGCCCAAGCGCCCGAGATCGCGCGACTGCGCCGCGAACTTGCCCGCGAGCGCGCACTGCTGCGGGCCGTTCTCGACAACATGGACGAGGGCGTCGTGGTGTCCGATGCCGGGTTCAAGGTTGTCGCGTACAACCAGCGTTTCGTCGACTACTACGATGTCCCCTCCGAAGTGACGAAGGCCGCGGATCCCCAGCGCGAGATGGCGCGTTTCATGGTCGCGCGCGGCGCTCTCGACGTGCAGGCCGCATTCCGGACATGGCGGGAAGGGGCGCAAGGCGCGATCTTCGAGATTACGCGCCCGGATGGCCGTGTTCTCGAAGTTCATTCCAATCCGCTGCCCGAAGGCGGCTTCGTCTCGACCTATGTCGATGTGACCGACCGCAAGCGCGCCCAGGCCGAACTCGTGCGCATGCGCCAGTTCGCCGAAGCCGCGAACGACGCGAAGTCGCGGTTTCTCGCCGCCATGAGCCACGAGATCCGGACGCCGATGAACGGTGTTCTGGCGATGCTTGAGCTTCTGCACGATACGGGCCTCGACGCCGAGCAGGATTCGATGGTCGAGATCGTGCGCGAGAGCGCTTCGTCGCTGATGAAGATCATCGACGACATCCTCGACTTCTCGAAGATCGAGGCGGGACGTCTCGATCTCGAGAGGATCGAGCTTTCCCTGCAGACGATTGTCGAAAGCGTGGTCGAGACGCTGGCGCCGCAGGCACGCCGGAAGGGACTGGAGCTTTCGTCTCTGGTCGATCCGCAAGTTCCGGCGCCGGTACTGGGTGATCCGGTCCGTCTGCGACAGATACTCTTCAATCTCGTCGGCAACGCCATCAAATTCACGGAGTCCGGCGAGGTCGCGGTCACCGTCTCTCCGGATATGGCAGCGCCGGCCGGCACGCTGCGCATTGCGGTCCGCGATACGGGGATCGGTCTTGCCCCCGAGGCGATCGGACGCCTGTTCGAGCCGTTCAGCCAGGCGGATAGTTCGACGACGCGGCGTTTCGGCGGCACCGGGCTCGGCCTTTCCATTTCGATGCGGCTTGCCGAGCTGATGGGCGGACGCATCGCGGTCGACAGCGTGCCGGGGCAGGGATCGACATTTTCATTCTCCGTCAAATTCGAAGTCGGTGCCGCTTCGTCGAGCACCCCGACGCTTGGCGGTCGCCGCATAATGGTGATCGAGCCACGCACCACGACACGCAGGATATTCGAGACGTATCTCGTCGCGGCCGGGGCCGAGGTCGTCTGCATCGACGATCCGCGGTCCGCGCTCGATGCGATCGAGAGGGCGGCGGAAGCGGGGAGCCCGTTCCACGCCGCGATCATCGATTTCGCGCTCGGCGAGATCGACGGAATCGTGCTTGGCGAGACGATCCGGGGAACACCGAGCCTTTTCGATACACGGATCATCCTGACCAATGCGGCCGACCAGTCCGGCCTTCGTAAGAAGGCGCTCGACCGAGGGATCGACGCCTACCTTCCCAAGCCTGTCCGCCGCGACATGCTCATCCGCGCCGTCGCAGGCGAGGCGCCGGATGTCGTTCGGCGTGCGGCAAGCCCGGTGCCAGGTGTCGGCGGCAACATCCTCGTTGCCGAAGACAATCCGACGAACCGCGCGGTGGTCACACGGCAGCTTGCGAAGCTTGGATACAGCCATGAAGTCGTTGCCGACGGGCGCGAGGCATTCGAGCGCTGGAAAGGCGGCGGGATCGACGCAATCCTGACCGATTGTCACATGCCGAATTGGGACGGCTTCGAGCTGACGCGTCAGGTCCGTGCGGTCGAGCAGGGTGGCTCGACGCGCACGCCGATCGTCGCCTTGACGGCCAACGCGCTGGCGGGCGAGGCGGAGCGATGCCTCGCGGCCGGTATGGACGATTTCGTCGCCAAGCCGGCGACTTTGGCCGATCTGGACAGGGCGCTTGCGCACGTCCTCGGCCGCGAGATCGCCGTCGCCGCGGACGACGAGCCTGTCGGCGGGCCCGGCGGAGGAGAAGTCGATTTCGCAGCCCTGAAGCAACTCTACGGTGGCGACAGCGAGGACCTGCGGCAGGTCATCGGTCTCTATTTCGAGAACGGATCGCGCCTCGTCGACGAGATTTCCGCCGCCGCCGCCGCGCGCGACGCCGACGGCGGCAAAGATGCGGCGCACGCGCTCAAAGGCGCTTCCCGGACCATCGGCGCGCTTGGTGTCGGCGAGGTGGCAAGCGTTCTTGAAGCGGCCTTCGCGGCGGCGGACTGGGCGGCTGTAAATGCGGAACTCGGGCCCATCCGCTCGAGATTCGAAGCCGCGCGCGCGAATCTCCTCATGGCCCTCTCGCCTGCCGGCGGCGCATTGCGCTAGTGTCACGCCATGACCGATGAACGCTATTCGAAACTCGGCGCGATGGTGGTGGACGATCAGGTGGTCGTCCGCACGATGCTGCACAAGATGCTCGAACGCCTCGGCTTCGGTTTCGTCGAGATGGCCGCGGATGGGACCGCGGCGCTCGACGCGATACGGGCAGCCGACAGGCTGCCGAGCCTGATCGTCTGCGACATCGCGATGAAGCCGATGGACGGCCTGACGTTCCTTTCGGAACTGCGCGCGATGCCGGAGATACACAGGGCCCGCATACCGGTCGTGCTCCTGACCGCGACCGCGACGGGCGATCTTGCGCAGCGTGCGCGGGAACTGAAGGCCAACGGCTATATCGTCAAGCCCGTCACGCCCGAAGTGCTGGCGCTGCGCGTCGAACGCGCCCTGGCGACCGGCTAGACTTCGACGTCGAGGGTGTGCTGGCCGGGCCTGCGTTTCGATTTGGCATCCAGCGCGTTGGCGTCCTCGTCGATAGCCGCGTCCGAATCGCTTCCCGACCGGCTTCGCCCGGCACGATCCGTTTCACCCGCATGTTTGACGGCCTTGGCGGTCTGCGCACGCACCCCCGATGCCGTTGCATGGGGCATTGGCACGGCGGTCGGATGCTGGTGTTGATGCGCGACGGCGACCTGCGCCGGCATCGGCGGCAAGACGGGAGCAAGCGGCATGGAAAGACCATACCACAACTTCTGTTTTCACACAAAAATCAGCGTCTAAGTATCTGGTATGGCTATCTTGATACCTGTATTTCAAACTCGAGAATGGCCGCCGGGCCGTTTGCGAAGGCGGCCTCGATCCGGACCTTCCGGCCTTCGCGCGGAACCGGGATCACCGACGTGAAGCTGCCGTCCGGATTGAAGACGGTCTGCGAGTCCGTAACCCGGACGTCGCGCAGCGGCGCATCGCCGCGGACCCGGCCGACGATGCTGACAAATCCCGGTTCGGCGACACTCATTCGTTTCCCGGACCGGCCGGCGTCCCATTGTGGAAAGCTGATCGAGATTTCACGCGCCGCACGGGCCGCCAGCGCAGATCCAGCCGCAGCCGTCGTCTGCGTCGCCAGGACGTATCCGACGACGCCACGCGCATCCGCCACCAGCAGCCAGCCGCTGGTGGCGGCTTCGCCAAGCCGGACCAGCGGCGCGCCGCCTGCAAGTTGCGCCGTGATTGCGCCTGCCGTATCCGGTGTCGCGCGCAACGCAGTGGGCCGTACCGCCGAAAGGTCCGCAACGACGCCGCGCATTGATATCCGAAGGCCCGCTGCCACCGGCTCCGGGGGCGGAGCGCGAAGAGGAGCACCGCGCTGGCGTAGTTCGCCCTCGACGCGGCGGATGCGCTCGATCAGTACCAGGTTTTCCTGTCGCAGCTTCTCGATTTCCGGGACCACATAGGGGCCGTCGATCTCGGCCAGCCGACTGCTCGCGACCGCAAAAGCCTGCCGCAGGGCCTCCACCGATTCCGGCAGACGACCGTCAAGATCGAACGCGTAGCTCGGATAGGCGAGGCGGCCCGTAAGGCGGCCATCGGTGATCGTTGCGTCGAGGATGATCCTTCCCGATGGCGTGCCGGTATCCAACGCTTCGGCATGGAACTTCCGCTCGCTGAAAACGAGGCCTTTGAACGCAAGGCTTCTCGACGGGATATCGATCGAATAGCTGTCGCCTTCGCGCCGGATTTCCCAGACGGCGCGCGGGTTGCCGATCTGTGCCCGGACGGCCAGTCCGAGAAGCGGGATCGAGGCGATTCCTTGATTTACGGGCGGGCCTGCTTCGGCCACGAGCCAGAACCCCGTCGGATCGTCGAGCGGCGAGGTTTCGTTCCGCGCATGCACTGGCGCGGCATGGACGAGACACGCCAGGACCGCGAGGGTGCGCAGGATCACTCCGATGGAATTTCCTTGCATGCGAGGATTACGAACCCCTGTTCCTGCGGATAGCGCGCGCGGATACGTGCGGTCGCATCCTTCTCGTTCATGGCCGTCATCTCGATGAAATGCTGGTTCTGCCATTCGTCCTTGTAGATCTTGTGCTGCTCGCCACGCGCGACGGCAGCACGGACATGCTCGTTGAAAATGGCGAACTCGAATTTCTTTCTCTTGAACATGGAGGCTCCGTCCCGGTCCGCTCGGCTATCGACTGCGCCGGATTCTGGCGAGTATGAACCACAGCCAGGCCAGAATTTGCAACCCGGTCACGGCCGATAGCGCGACAGTATGTCCGATCGCGGGATCGGATGCATAGATGGTCAACGTTGCGCCGACACCCCATTGGACGGCGAACGCGACCAGGAAAACCACAAGATTTATCGCGGCGTTGACCCGGCCAGCCATCGCTGGCGGCGATGCCTGCGTCAGCGCGGCGTAGCCGATGACGGTGCCGCATCCAAGGAATCCGAATGCAGCCCAACTGACGAGCGGCCAACCCGACCATCCCACGGCCAGCGGTATCTGAAGCAGGATGAACAGCGTTGCGTAGATACCGAAAGTGTCGGCAGTCGAAAGCCCGCGCGCGGACAGGCGGTCGGCGATCGCGCCGAGCATCGGATAACCGAAAGCCATCGTGCCGGTCACCAGCGCCATCCCGATCGCGACGTCCGCGCGGCCGAGGCCAGCGACATCTCGCATCCACGGCCCAGCCCAGAGCGTCTGGTAGGCGAGGTAAGTGCCGTGCGAAATCCCCGTCAGTGCCGTGATGCGCCAGAAATGCGCGCCTGCGAGAAGGCGAACGATGCTGCGGGCCTGATCGGCGAAGCTTGCGGAATGTGCCGCCGGTGCCGGATCCGGCGCAGCAAACCAGATCAGAGCGGAGACCGCGACCGTCGCGATCGCCATGAGATCGATCACACCGCGCCAGTCGCTGACCGTGAGTAGCATTTCGACCGGAATGGTCGCGCTCGCGGCGCCGAGCCCGCCGAATCCCATCAGGATGCCGTTCGCCAATGGCAGGCGCGAGATCGGCCAGAAAAGAGAATTCGCCTTGAACGCCGCCATCAGGCAGGACGAGACGCCGAGCCCGATCAGAGCGCGCCCCGTCAGCAGTTCGCTGGTGTCCGATGCATTCGCGAAAATGGCTGCCCCGATGGCGGCGGCGCAGAGCAGGACCGACTCTGTCCGGCGCGGTCCCCATCTGTCGAGTGCGACGCCAAGCGGCAACTGGGCAAGCGCGAAGGTCATGAAATAGACGGATGTGATCGCGCCGAACGATCCGGGTCCGAGCCCGAGGTCGCGCGACAGATCGGGACCGATTGCCGCGTTGACCGCTCTGAATGCGTACGACAGGAAATAGCCGGCCGCGAAGGGCAGGAAGCAGCGCGCGACGCGCGCGGCGAAGCCGATCGGAGCAGTTGTCACGATTCAGGCGGCTGCGAAGAGGTCGCGCCCCTTGTCGGTAAGTTTGCAGACGAGCCAGTCCGGTTTGGTGGGATTCACGTACCAAGGCTCGCACCACCCTTTGTCGAGGCAGGCTTTCACGGTCCGCGGGTCGACCCGGCGCGCATCGCCGAGAAACAGCGGAAGTTTGCCGCCGGGCTGCGCAAGACCCCGCTCAAGCCATGCACGCTGGAGTGCCGTCGGTTCGCCCGGAGCCGGTGGCAGGCCTTTGGGCTTGCCGTCAGCATCCCGGGGAGGGGCAGGGGGTTCATCGAATCCGGATACACGGCGCACCGGAAAGGGAATTGGCGAAGAGGGCATCGACCCGACATTTGTGTGAGGAGTAGTCAATCTAGCCTCGAAACGCGATTCCGCCAAGTTTTGAGGCGTTTGTGGCATCCCGAGCACATTGCGACTCGGAGGCAGCGACGCATCAAAATTCCGCACACCCTTTGGTGGCGTGTTTGGGGCGTTGCAAAAGTTTCAATAAAAATCGGATGTAGAAAGCACCGGAGTGGCGCAAGTTCGCTTGAGAGAGCTTGTGAAATGTCCTTTAAATCCGCCCTCGCAGTACTTATTTGAGGGCATGCGTGAACAATTTTAATGTTAATATTCGAGCCCAATTTGGGGTTATGTCCGCAGATTGGATCGCAGCCGAAACGGGTACTACTATTGTGCGCCAAATTTGTTGTGCAGAAGATACAAATAGGGGTAAGAGTGAATTATCCCGCGTATCTGTTGAGTCCCAAGGAGCATTACAATGAGCAGTTCTGACATGCCCTCTCGTGTCAAGCCGAAGCGTCGCCGGTCGCGCGCGGAAACCCGTCGTACGACCCCGGTCGACGTGCAGGTCGGGCGCAATGTCCGGCGGCGGCGAATCGAACTCGGCATGTCGCAGACGGCGCTGGCCCAAGCATGCGGAATCACGTTCCAGCAGATCCAGAAGTACGAGAACGGCGCGAACCGGGTATCTGCATCGCGCCTCTGGCAGTTCGCTGCGGTGCTCGGCGTGCAGGTCGTCTATTTCTTCGAAGGTCTCGGCTCTCCGAAGACCGAAATGAAGGCGGCGATGCCGAGCAAGGCAGAGCGGAAGATCGACGACGAGACGGCCAAGATCGCGCGCAAGATCGCGTCGATCCAGGACGAGCGTCTGAAGAAGCGTCTGAAGACGATGCTGGCCGCACTCGCGGCGAAGTAAGGGAATTGTCTGGTCCGGCTGGCGCTAGTCGCCGGCCGGACCGATTATTTTGGTTCCGGCTTCGGGTCGCTCGAAGCCGGATCTGGCCGGGGCGCAACCTGTTGCGCCGGCGGCTTATGACTCGGCTCGCCACTTCCTTCCAATTGGGCAACCCGTGCCATCAGGATCGCGATCTGGCTGTCGAGCCGGGGCGTGGTCTCGGGGGCCAGCGGTAGGTCAAAGACCTCAGCGATAAAGCGATGCCTGTCGTGCCAGTCGTTCCGGCGGAGCGCCGCGCATGCGGCAATTCTGTCGAGCACCTGCGCGTCGAGCTTGCGCGTGCGTCCGCCCAAGAGGCGCTCAAGGGTATCCGAGTGGATGCTGCACATGCGCGCGGCATCCTTGATCGTTATTCCTCGTCGCGCGAGCGCCGCGCGGAAGTTTTCGATTAGGTCGATTTCCGCCATTGAGGGGTCCGGCTGCCGGGGAATCCCCGGGGGAGTTTCAAGCTAGGCCAATTCTAGCAGGTTCCGCGGCGATGCGAAGTGTGTGGAAGCACTTGTCGGAAATGTTGCGGTATGCCCGGAAAACCGCAGCAAATCCTTTGGAAAATTGACGGAACAGCTTCCGCAGTTTTGCGCTTCCGAGCCAGTAGAAGTGCCTAAAGGCTCTGCGATTGTATTCATGAGTCCTTCCGGAACCAACAGGAGAAAACATACGATGGCAACCGAGAACACAGCTCGCACTCTTCGCATCCGCCCCCTCTCTACGGAGGCCGGCACGGTCGTCCAGCAGCCTGCTCCAGTGAAGCCGCGCATCCAGCCGGCCGCTTCGCCGGCGGAAACCGAAGCGCAACCCGCCCCGGGCGCTGCAAAGCCCACAAAGCCTTCATATCCCTGCATTGAAATCACGCCACGGAGCGTATGGATCGGGTCCCGGCGCACGTCGATCCGGCTCGAGCCGGAGTTCTGGACGGCGCTTGGCGAGATCTCCCGCGAGCAGCGCTCGACGATCTCCGGCGTGCTGCTCGACATCGAGCGGATCCACGGTCGCAGCCGGTTTGCATCGAAGGTTCGGGTGGCCATTTTGGCCTACTACCGGCGTTAACTTTCGGGAGTCGGTGAACCGGAGGGCAGGGTAGTTGTAAGGTGACATTTGGAATGTTGCCGCAGTGGCGGTCCCGCCGCATTCTTGACGGTATGACCGCCGCTACCCCCCACCAAGCCGCTTCCCCGCAGCTCGCCCAGGCATTTTCGAATGTCGGGCACGCTTATTCGCATCTGATGACGATGCTCTTCCCCACCGTCGTCATCGCTCTCGAGCGGACTTGGGGGCTTTCCTACGGCGAGTTGATCACGTTGATGCTCGTCGGCCAGATCCTTTTCGGGGCTGCAGCGCTTCCTGCGGGCTGGATCGGCGACCGCTGGTCCGCCGTCGGGATGATGACCGTCTATTTCATCGGAACTGGAGCCGCGGCAATCGCAACAGGGGCCTCGCGCTCTCCCTTCGAGGTAGCTCTTGGCCTTGCGGCGATCGGCCTGTTCGCTTCGATCTACCATCCGGTCGGAATGGCGTGGCTTGTGCGGACGGCCGTCAATCGTGGCCGCGCCCTCGGCGTGAACGGGGTCTACGGCGCGATCGGGATTGCCCTGGGGCCGCTCGTCGCCGGCGTTCTCACCGACGTCATTTCATGGCGCGCCGCGTTCGTCGTCCCAGGCCTCACTTCCGTTGCGATCGGGTTGGCGCTGCTGGTCTGCGCGCGGCGCGGGCTCGTCGTCGATACGGTCCGGGACGTCAGCCCGGTGCCGGAGCCGACACGCAATGATGCGGTGCGCGCCTTCGTGCTGCTTTCCTTCACGATGACGTTCGTCGGTCTGATTGGATCGACCTTCATGGTCATGCTGCCCAAGCTCTTCGCCGACCGCCTGTTGGACATAACCGACGGCGGGGTGTTGGGCGCAGGCGCGCTCGTCACGCTCGTATACCTGTTCGGGGCGACGGCACAGTATTTCGGCGGGCGCCTCGCGGACCGCTACGCGATGAAGCACGTCTATGTCGTGGCCTTCGTGATCCAGGCGCCGATCCTGATTCTGGCCGCATATCTCGACTCTTGGCCGCTGCTTTTCGTCGCGGTCACCATGGTATTCGTCAATGTCGGCGCGCTGCCTTCGGAAAATGGGATGCTTGCGCACTTCACGCCGGGCAAATGGCGGGGAACCGCCTACGGCGCGAAGTTCGTGCTCGCACTGGGCGTCGCTGCGGCATGCGTGCCGCTTGTCGGCCAGATTTACGACCGGACGGGCGGCTTCTTCTGGCTGTTCATCCTTCTGGGTGTCTGCGCCGCACTCGTCGCGCTGATCGGCGCGTTCCTGCCCAATGACAGGGCGGCTTCTCCGGCCGCACCCGGTGTCGCGCAGGCCCAGCCGGCGGAATAGTCGCTATTTCGGGAGGCGTCCAAGCGTACCCGAGATATCCCGGATCAGATCGTCCGCGCTTTCGAGCCCGACCGACAGCCGGATCGTGTCCGGTCCGGCGCCTGCGGCGACCTGCTGCTCTGTCGTCAGCTGGCGATGCGTTGTCGACGCGGGATGGATGATTAGCGAGCGCGTGTCGCCGACATTGGCAAGGTGGCTGAAAAGTTCGACGCCCTCGACGAGAGCGACACCCGCGTCGTAGCCACCCTTGACGCCGAAAGTGAAGACAGAGCCCGGTCCTTTGGGCATGTATTTGCGTGCAAGCGCATGGTACGGGCTGCTCGGCAGGCCGGCATAGGACACCCACGCGACTGCCGGATGCGATTGCAGGAACTCGGCGACGGCCTGTGCGTTCGCGACGTGTCGCGGCATGCGCAGGTGCAGCGTCTCGATGCCTGTGATGGTAAGGAAGGCGTTCAAGGGCGCCATCGTCGGTCCGAGATCGCGCAGACCCACGGCGCGCGTTTTCATCGAATAGCCGAAATCGCCAAAGGTCTCGGCGAATTTGAGGCCGTGATAGGCGGGATCCGGCTCCGTCATCGAGGGAAACTTTCCGTCGGTTCCGAGCCAGTCGAAGCGGCCGCTTTCGACGATCGCGCCGCCCATCGCATTGCCGTGACCGGACAGGAACTTGGTCGTCGAGTGCAGGATGATGTCGGCACCCCAGTCGAAGGGTCGGCACAGGAACGGTGTCGCGAGCGTGTTGTCGACCATCAGCGGGATTTTCGCCTCGCACGCGATTTCGGCGATCGGCTCGAGATCGACGATGCTGCCGCCGGGATTGGCCAGAACCTCGCAGAAGATCGCTTTCGTCTTGACCGTCAATGCACGCTTGAAATTCTGCGGATCGGCCGGGTCAACGAACCTGCAGACCCAACCGAACTTGCGGAAGGCATGCATGAACTGCGTGATGGAGCCGCCATAGAGGTTCCGGCTTGCGACGAACTCGTCGCCCGGCTCCATGATGGAGAAAAACGCGAGGAGTTGCGCCGCATGCCCGGAAGCCGCGCAGACGGCTGCGCGCCCGCCTTCGAGGTTGGCGATCCTCTCCTCGAGGACGGCGACAGTCGGATTGGTCAGGCGCGAATAGATGTAGCCGAAGGTCTGCAGATTGAAGAGCGAAGCGGCATGGTCGACGTCGTCGAAGACGTAGGCCGTCGTCTGGTAGATCGGCGTCGATCGCGCGCCCGTCGTCGGATCTGGTGTCGATCCGGCATGGATCGCGCGTGTGGCGAAATCGAACTTTTCGTCGGCCATGGTTCTTGCCTCGTCGGTTGCCGAGCGGGCATGTTGCATGGGCAGGGCCGCGATTGGAAGGCTCGCAAGCGAGGATCAATGGCCGATTGGCGGCTTGTCGGAATGCTTTCGATCGGACAGCTCGTCGTCTGGGGCACGCTCTATTACGGGTTCGCCGTCATCGTGACGCCGATGGAGGCGGAACTCGGGTGGGCGAAAACGCAGACGAACGGCGCGCTGACGATCGGGCTGCTTGTCGCCGGCATTTCGGCGATCTGGGTCGGGCAGTGGATCGACAGGCGAGGTGCGTTCTTGCCGATGACCCTCGGCTCGCTTGCTGGCGGATTTCTACTGGTCGTCTGGTCTTATGTCGATGCGCCGTGGCAGTTCTATGCCGTCTGGGCGCTGCTTGGCGTAACGCTTGCCGCCACGCTCTACGAGCCCGCTTTCGCCGTGATCGCGGCAAACGTTTCGGAATGGCGGCGCGGTATCCTCTACCTGACTTTCGTCGGCGGCCTTGCCAGCACGGTCTTCGTGCCGTTCGCCCAATGGCTCGTCGACGGCTGGGATTGGCGCATCGCGCTGCGCGTGCTTGGCGCCATCGTGGTGATCGTTGCCGGCGGAATCCATCTTGTCGTGCTTCCCGGGACGAAGGCCAAGGGGGAAGCGGCCGCAGCTGCCGAGGCGTCTTCGAGCGGCGGTCCCTCCGCGCTTCGAGCGGCGATGGCGCGGCCTGCTTTCTGGGGCATCGCGATTGCCTATTTCGGCTACAATTTTGCCGGAGCGACGGTGATCTTCCACCTGATCCCGATGCTGGCGGAGCGATCGGTCGCAGCCGGAATGATCGTCGCGGTCTGGGCGACGATCGGCCCCATGCAGGTTGCTGGACGGGTCGTGCTGATGGCACTCGGCAACCGTGTCGACGCCCGCTCGACGGGCCGTGTCGCAATCGTCCTGCTGCCGGTGTCCATCATGTTAATAATGGGCGCGGGTGCTTCCGTGCCGTTGCTCGTCCTGTTCGCGGTGCTCTATGGCGCATCGAACGGGATGATGACGATCGTGCGCGGAACGATCGTGCCGGAACTCATGGGGCCGCGCGGATATGCGGCGATCGGCGGCGCGTTGTCGTTCCCGGCGAATACTGCCCGCGCCGTCGCCCCGGTTGCCGCCGCCGCGATCTGGGGATGGGGTGGTTATGATGCCGTGCTGTGGGTGCTGTTGGGCGCGTGCAGCCTGGCCGCAATCGCCTTCTGGATGGCGTCGATCCGGCGTCCCAATGCGGCGAACATCGCCCCATAAGCCGCCGTCCGCAGTTTGCGTGCGTTGGCGACGTGCATTTCGACTGTTTCGGCGGAAATATGCGGCATTTCGATCTCCTCGATCTGATGATGTGACGGTGCCTCGGATTCGCTATGGCGATAATCCGGGTCATTGGACTATTATTTGTGAATATTCGTCATGAATGAGGTGCCGCCGTATGGACCGTACAGGTGAAATGTCGGCATTCGTCGAAACGGTGGAACGCGCCAGTTTCTCTGCAGCCGCGAAGGCGCTGAAGCTGACGCCGTCTGCACTGTCGAAGCTTGTCGCGCGGCTTGAGGCGCGCCTCGGCGTGAGCCTGATGAAACGCACGACGCGACGGCTTTCGCTGACGCCGGAAGGCGAAGCCTATTTCGAGCGCGCGCGGCGGATCGTCGAGGATATCCGCAGCGCGGAAGCGGAGGTTGCCGGCTTCCGCGAACGGCCGCGCGGACTGCTGCGGATAAACTGCGGCAACGCATTCGGCATTCACCAGCTCGTGCCGGCCTTGCCGGAGTTCATCCAGCGCTTTCCCGATCTGAAGCTGGAACTCTCGCTCGACGACAGGCAGGTCGACCTGATCGAGTCCGGCGCGGATCTCGCGGTCCGGATCGGGGCGGTGGGCGATGATCGGCTCATCGCGCGTAAAGTGTGCGATCTGCGCCGCATGATCTGTGCGGCTCCGGTCTATCTCGCGCGGCACGGCGTGCCGCGCAGGCCCGAGGACCTCGCGAAGCACGAGTGCATCACGATGGCGGGAATGCCGAACTTGTCGCGCTGGCCGTTCCGCACCGGGACCGTGACCGTATCCGGCCCGGCGACGGCTGACAGTGCCAACGCGGTGCTGGAGATGGGGCTTCGCGGGATGGGGATCATCCGCTTCGCGGATTTCGCTTTCGCGCAGTACGTGCGTGAAGGCCGGCTGATTCCGGTTCTCGTCGACCATCACAAGGCCGATACCGTTCCCATCTCTGTCGTCTATCCGCAGAGCCGGCATCGCGTGCCGAAAACGGCCGCGTTCGTCGATTTCATGCTGCGGCGATTTGCCCATGCGCCGTGGCGGATCGATTGATGCTTGATCGGGGGGAGGGGCGCAGGCAGTCTCTTGCCGGCTTCCGGGGGGAACGGGCCTAGGTGCGCAGCAGGATCTATTCGACCTTTGAGAATGACGGCGTGCCTTCGTGGTCGCGCACGGCCTGCAACATCGTTTTCTCGATTGCCATCCTGCTTTGGCTGACCGAAGGAGTCTTGCGGACGGTTCCCGATCTCGGCCGCGACGTGATGGGCACGTTCGGCAGGCTCGAGCTGTCGATCGCCAGCCTGTTCCTTGTCGAGTGGGTGATCCGGGTCTGGATCGCGCCGGACCGCTATCACGCCGGCGCCATGTCGAACCTCAGGGCCCGTGCGGCATATGTCGTTTCGCCGCTCGGCTGGATCGATCTCGGTGTGCCGATCGTCCATTTCGTCGGCGATCGGACGCTCGGTCTCGGCGGGGCGACGGTCGAGATCTGCGAACTGCTCGCGGTCTTCAAGCTGACTCGCTATTTCCCCGGCCTCGATCTGGTTTTCTCGGTGCTTCGCACGGAGATTCGTCCACTCGGGGCGGCGCTTGCAGCCATGCTGACGCTGCTGCTACTCGCGTCGAGCGCGATGTACTATATCGAGCGCGCGGCCCAGCCCGAGATGTTCGCCTCGATTCCGCATGCGATGTGGTGGGGGATCGTGACCATCGCGACGGTCGGATATGGCGACATGGCGCCCGTGACTCTCTGGGGGAAGCTGACGGCCGGCGTCGTCCTGCTTGTCGGGATCGCATTGTTCGCCGTTCCGGCGGGTATTCTCGCGAACGGCTTTGCCGTCGAACTCAAGAAGCGTGAATTCATCGTCACCTGGCGCCTCATTGCCAAGTTGCCGATCTTCGCCGATCTCGATGCCGCGGTAATCGCGTCGATCGCCCGGCTTCTGCAGCCGCGCTCGATGCCCAAGGACAGTGTCATCGTGCGTAAGGGCGAGCCGGGCCATGCGATGTACTTCCTGTTGAGCGGTCAGGCAGAGGTGCATGTCGAGCCACAGAAAGTCATTCTGGGACCGGGCACCTATTTCGGCGAGATCGCGCTGCTGATGGACGTGCCGCGAAAGGCGACGGTGGTTGCCGCCACAGATTGCGAAATGCTCGAACTCGGCGCGGTCGATTTCCAACGTGTATGCACGGAGTATCCCCAGTTGAAGGAACGCGTCGAACGCGAAGCGGCCACTCGGCTTGCAAGCGACGGCACCATGCCGCAGCCGCAGATCCGATGACGAACATTCGCCAGGACAATATCCACGCGGCCGGTTTCATGACGCTGTCGACGGTATTCTTCTCCGTGAACGATGCGGCGATGAAATACATCGCGCAGGAAATCCCTATGCTTCAAGCGATGGCGGTCCGCGGTCTGATCGTGACGCTCGGGTTGGGGCTCTTCGCGCACTATAGCGGCGCGTTGCGAAGCTGGCGGAAGCTTGCCGATCCGATCGTCGTTGCGCGCTCCACGTTCGAGACGATCGGGTCCTTCGCGTTCATGCTCTCGCTCGCGCACATTCCTCTGGCGACGGCAATCTCGCTCAACATGGCGACGCCACTGGTGGTTCTTCCCCTTGCGGCGATGTTTCTGGGCGAGCGATATGGCTGGCGACGCGTGGGCGCCATCGTTGTCGGGTTTTTCGGCGTCATGCTGATCCTCCAGCCGTCGTCGGACGGCGTCGATCCGTGGTTGATTCTTTCGTTCAGCTCTTCACTGTTCTTCGCGATGCGCGACGTGTCGACGCGACGGATCGCGGCGGACGTTCCTTCGCTGATGATCGCTTTGGCGATGGCCGGAATCGTTACGGCGACTACCGGAGTCTGGAGCGCTGCGGTCGACGGATGGATCCAGATGGATGGCCGGCAGCTTGCGTTGCTTGGCATTGCCGCCGTCATGGTCGGCTTCGGCTACACGCTGGTCGTCAAGGCTATGCGGCTTGGCGAGGTAAGCTTCACGGGCGCGTTCCGGTACACGGCCCTGCTGTGGGGCACGGTTTTCGGTTGGGCGATATGGCGTGAAATGCCCAATGCCGTCGCCTGGGTCGGAATACTCCTGATCCTGGCCGCGGGGCTCTACGCCCTGCATCGCGAGCGCGTTCGCGCACGCCAGCCATGATGTCGGGGAATACGCGCGGGATTTTGGCAATGACGGCATCGATGGCGGTGTTCGTCATGTCGGATTCGCTGATCAAGCTCGCCAGCGAGACGGTCGGAGCGGCGCAGTTGCTGTTTGTCCGCGGCCTGCTCCTCACGCCGACGATATTCGTCATCGCGCTGCGGATGGGCGCGCTCAACAGCCTGCGCACCAGTCTGAAGCCGAAGCCGATGCTTCGGATGCTGTGCGAAGGGACGGGGACGTTCGCCTACGTCATCGCCCTGACGCATATCCCCATCGCGACGGCCTTGGCGATCAATATGGTGACACCGCTGCTGGTGCTGCCGCTGGCGATGTGGCTTCTCGGCGAGCGGATCGCGTTCCGGCAGCTGTTCGCCGTGATCGCCGGCCTTGCCGGCGTCCTGCTCGTCCTGCGCCCCTCGGTCGGGGGTATCGATATCTGGCTGCTCGTCAGCCTGGCTTCGGCGGTCATATTCGCCGTCCGCGATACCGTCACGCGCGCGATTCCGCGCGGCGTCCCGACCGTGCTCATCCTGCTCTGGGGCGTGTTCTCCGGCGCGGTCGCCGGCGGCATCGGAACCGGAATTTCCGGCTGGCGGCCGATCGATTTGCCGACGGCAGGCATGATCGCGGGATCGGCGCTGCTCGTCGGCGTCGCGATGATGCTTCTGATCCAGTCGATGCGGCTGGGTGAGGTAAGCGCCGTCTCGCCGTTCCGCTATACGGCGATCCTGTGCGCCGTGCTGTCCGGTTATCTCGTCTGGGGCCAACTGCCCGACACGATGACGATCGCCGGAATAGCGCTGATCGTCGGTGCGGGCCTGTTCGCGCTGGCGGGCGGGCGCTTCAGCGCCAGAGACCGCGCTCCGCCAGCCAGCGGTTGATGACGCCGGCGATCTCCGCGTTGTTCTTGTCCATCATTAGCATGTGGCTGTTGCCGTGGATGCCGATCGCCGGGAGATCGATGACGGAAACGCTCCCGCCGGCGGCGCGGATCGCGTCATAGTAGCGAAGGCCGTTCCCCTTGATCGTCGGCCAGCGCGCGTCCTGATCGATGAAGTCGCCGTAGACGGCGAGGATCGGGATTGCCTTCAGCCGTTCGGCGCCTGCCGTATCGCCGAACCCCGCCGGCTCGACCGCGACGATCGCGCGGACCTTCTCGGCGCGTGCTTCCGCCGCACGGAACACGAACTGGCCGGCTTGGCTGTGCGCGAGCAGGACGCAGGGGCATATCCGGTCGATCGCCGCGACATAGGCGGCGACGATCGCGTCGTCCGTTGTCGTCCAGCGCGGTACGATCTGCTTGACGAAGCTGTCGTAGGCTTCGACCGGGAACTGGCTGCCGGGCAGGACTTCCTGCTTGGCATAGGTACCGGGGCCACCGCCGATGCGGAAGCGTTCGTAGGCATCATGCTTGGCGAGGAATACGGGTGGGCCTGCGAAAGTCTGCGACCAGCCGGCGCGCCCGCGTTCGACGGCGTCGGCATTGTAGACGGACCATCCGCGCCGGACGAAATAATTGACCCAGCCTTCGCGGCCGTCGGGTGTTGTCTCGTAGCTGACACCCGTCAGGCCGCCGCCATGCATCAGCAGCAGTGGTGCAGTGGACCGGCGGAAGCTCGGGATGAAGAACTGGACATAGGCCTGCTCGACGGAAAACGTGCCGTTCGGATCGATGCGCGCCGGCACGCCACCCGGCGTGAAGACGACCTCGCGCACGGGCTGGCCGCTGATCGTGACGTCACGCCCGCCGACATGGAAGGAACCCATCTGCGCAAGCTGGAGTTCCCCGCCGCCGCCGCCGCCGCCGCAGGCGGCCAGAGCGAAGGCAGAGAGGAGGGCGGCCGTCCGCACGAAGCATCGCATCTTCATCATCCTTGCTGTTCTTCGGGCTTGGGATCTTCGAGCGCGTCGCCCCACGCAGCGCGGAGTTCCTCCTGGCGCTGCTCGAGCAATCCGAACTGGTCGCCCTGGCTGCGGCGATGGATCGCGCGCCCGATAGCCGGTCCGGCAAAGGCGACGAGGAAGCCGATGCCCGCCGCGACGAGCGGGAACATCCACGCTGTCGGATCGGCCGAGGGATTGCGGATCGGATCGAGCAGCCCGACGAGGATGACCGGGCCGGCCGCCGCGAGAGTCATGGCGCCGCCGCCAAGCGATATGAAGCGCTTGCCGCCGCCTTCGAGCAGCGCGACGACGGCACACGGCGCGAAGATGCCGAATACGTAGATCAGCATCGACGGTTTGAGCACCACGACGGCGGCGATCAGCAGGGCTGCGGCAAGGATCGCAAAAATGAAAAGCAGCGTGCGGAAGCTCATTGGCCGATCTTCCCGATCTGCGTGAAGAGCTGGAACAGGACCGTGACGACGGCGAGCGCGGACAGGATCATGAGCGAGATTTCCTGGCCTTTCTCGCTTCCCATGCGGGCCGTGGTCTCGACGATGGAGTCCCGCATGTTGAGGATGCGCTGGTTCGCGTCGTATTCCTGCTTGGCGCGCGTGAATTCCGCATTGTCGGCGCCGAAGATGTCGGGATCCGTCGCGATGTCGGCAAGCGTCTGGATATCGAAGGAAGCCGCCGCCGCATCGGCCTTGGCGTGCGTCTCTTCACGAACCCTCGGGTTGCGCAGGCGCTCGATCATCGCGCGCGCTGCGGAATGGCAGATCTTCGTCAGGTTCGGAAGCTGTTTGCCCTTCGCCTCGACGACGATGCGTACGCCCAGCTTCAGGATCGCGGCGGCACGCCGCGGGTCCTTGCCGTCGAACGTCTTCAAGGCGCCGAGATCGGCCGCGGTGATTCCGCCACGTGCGCCGAGAAAGGCGACGATATGCGCGTCAGGCTCGAAATTGCCGCGCCCGAGGCCTGCCTCGAAGACGTCGAGGAGATCGCCGAGCGTGTCGACCCAGCGGCCCTGCACCTCGGGCGACAGGCACGGCGCATCGGCATTGAGCTTGTAGAGTGCGCTCTCGAGCTTCTCGAGGCCGTTCGAAACGCGATCCTCGAGCTCGAGCAGTTCTTTCGCCGCTTCGTCGATGAGGCCAAGGGGATTCGCGGCCTTTGCCCAAAGATGCACGAGGCGCGCGGAAAACATTTCCTCAAACTGCTGGCGCTTTCCACCGTCGAGCAGTGCCGCGTATATCACCGCACCGGCACCGTTGGGGAAGAAACTCAGGTCGCGATAGCGGATCGGGCCGACAGGATCGAGGCGTACCGCTTCGCGCGCAAGGAGGACGGCCTGCGTCACGCCGATCTGCGTCGGGCCGCCCTCGTCGATGTTGAGCGCGATGGCCCGCTGCACGTCGTTCGCCTTGAGCCAGTTCGCGATCTCGCCGTGATCCATGGCGGTTGCCGCCTGCTCGGGATAGCGGCCGATGGCAAATGCGAGTTCGCGCGGTTCCAGGCACTGGATCGGGCCGATCTGGAGCGGCGATCCGCGCCTGGCCGCCGGACGCTTCTGCGGAATCTGCGGACGGCGTCCGCTCGTCCAGTCGGTGATCGCGGCGAGCGACCAGCGCGTCTTCACGTCGTCGTCGATCAGCGCCATCACGGGGTCGAAAAGCTCGCTTGGAATCTGCGAGGTGTCGATCATCGCGCTGGTCGAACCATAGGCAAGGCGGCGACCCATCAGGGCGTCGGGTTGCTGGCCCTCGCCGGGGTACTTGCCCGTCGCGAAGCAGTAGAGCGTCATGCCCAGCGCGAACATGTCGTCGATCGAACCGCCGGCGCCCTTGCCGTCGGCCGTGGCGAGGGCGCGCTCGATCGGCTCGAACGGGGCAGGCTGGTCGTAGCCGACCGGTCCGAGGACGCAGGGCCCGAGCGCGAACAGCTGACCCTTGGTGTCCTGGTTGAAGACGTTGTCGGGGCGGATCGAGCCGTGGATCTCGCCGCGTTCGGCAAGGTCAGCCAGCGCCGCGCACATCGGCTTGAGGAAATTCTGGATCAGGATCTTGGGCGCCCAGCCGCCCCACATGCGCCGGGGCGGCGTGGTGCCGACCGGCTTTTCGTAGACGAAGGCGTAGCCGTCCCGCATCCCGCTGCGCTTCAGCACGCCCGCATCGAGAAGCGAAAGCAGTCCGGAGCGCGATACGCCGCGCTGGCGCTGGGCGGCACGGATGCGCACCGACCGGTCGGGTTCGCAGACGAAGGCAAGATGCTGCCCGTCGGGGAACCGTCGGTCGATCGCGGCGTATGCCTTGGCGCCGGGCCTGTCGAAGGCGGGCAGCGGCGTCCCGAGATCGACGACGATGTGCTCGCCGAGATCGGCACCGTTCACGACGCCGGCGGGCGCATCCGCGGCGCGAAGGAGGGGGCGTTCGTTGTGGAAAGGGCGCAGCACTGATTGTCGAACTCGGCGCGGTGAAAATTCATTCGCAGCGTGCGCCAAACGCGGGGCCGGCGCAATGGCCGGCCCCGGTCGCCGGGTCGTTTCAGTTCATCGCCTTGACGAGGTTCTGCTCGAGCTTTTCGAGGAACTTCGTCGTGGTCAAATAGGGCTGGTCGGGCGAGATCAGCGTGGCGAGATCCTTGGTCATGGAGCCCGCCTCGACCGTATCGACGCACACCTTCTCGAGCGCCTTGGCGAAGTCGCAGACATCCGGAGTCTTGTCGAACTGGCCGCGATACCAGATGCCGCGCGTCCAGGCGAAAATCGATGCGATCGGGTTGGTCGACGTCTCCTTGCCCTTCTGGTGTTCGCGGTAATGGCGCGTGACCGTGCCGTGGGCGGCCTCGGATTCGATGCATTGGCCGTCGGGCGTCGTCAGGACCGACGTCATCAGGCCAAGCGAACCGTAGCCCTGCGCGACCGTATCGGACTGGACGTCGCCGTCGTAGTTCTTCGTCGCCCAGAGGAAATTGCCCGGCCACTTGAGCGCCGAGGCGACCATGTCGTCGATCAGGCGATGCTCGTAGGTAAGTCCCTTCTCCTTGAACCTGTCCTTGAAGTCGGCGTCGAAGACTTCCTGGAACAGGTCCTTGAATCGGCCGTCATAGGCCTTGAGGATCGTGTTCTTGGTCGAGAGGTAGACCGGGTAGCCGCGGCTGTGGCCGTAGTTGAAGCAGGCGCGCGCAAAGCCGCGGATCGACTCGTCGAGATTGTACATGGCCATCGCCACGCCCGGCCCCGGGAAATCGAACACCTGATGGCGGATGTTGGTCTCGCCGTCCTTCGAGGTGAACGTGATCGACAGCTTGCCGGCCGACGGCACGATGAAATCGGTCGCACGGTACTGGTCGCCGAACGAATGGCGGCCGATGACGATCGGTGCGGTCCAGTTCGGGACCAGACGCGGCACGTTCTTGCAGATGATCGGTTCACGGAAGATCGTGCCGTCGAGGATGTTGCGGATCGTCCCATTGGGCGAGCGCCACATCTGCTTCAGGTTGAATTCCTTCACCCGGGCTTCGTCCGGCGTGATCGTCGCGCACTTGACGCCGACCTTGTGCAGCTTGATCGCATTCGCCGCATCGACCGTGACCTTGTCGTCGGTCTTGTCGCGGTATTCGATGCCGAGATCGTAATACTTCAGGTCGACATCGAGGAACGGCAGGATCAGCCGCTCGCGGATCATCTTCCAGATGATCCGGGTCATTTCGTCGCCGTCGAGTTCGACGATCGGGTTGGCGACCTTGATCTTTTTCATACGTGCGGACTCCCCTGAAATGCGCGGACCTTCGGAGTGAGGGATACGATACGCGCCGGTGGAAATCCAGCGCCGCGGGCATCTGCGGCCGTGTGACGCGAGCCGTGACGAAACCGACCCCGGCAGTCGGCCATTCTCGCGGCCGACGTCTTTGGCGGATCAGGTCTTTTCGGGCTGTGGCGCGATCCGGGACGGCGGCGCGGCCCGGAGGGCAGGCAGGATTGCATCGAGGCTATCCACGACCTCGTAGAACGCTCGGAACGAGGGGCGCGCATAGCGTGCGGCGATGATCCCGTCGAGCATCGCGACAAGCCCGTTCCAGTAACCGTCGAGGTTGGCGATGATCAGCGGCTTGTCGTGCAGGCCGAGTTGGCGCCAGGTCAGTATCTCGAACATTTCGTCGAGCGTGCCCGGACCGCCGGGCAGGACGACGAAGGCGTCGGATCGGTTGAACATCATCTCCTTGCGAAGATGCATCGAAGGAACGACATGGAGCTCGGAGACCTGTCCGTGGCCGACTTCGGCCTTCATCAGGTGATCCGGGATGATTCCGACGACATGCCCGCCGCCCGAGATCGCGCCGTCGGCGACCGCTCCCATGAGCCCGACCCGACCGCCGCCATAGACGAGGGCGATGCCGGCGGTGGCAAGCTGCCGGCCGAGGTCGTTCGCCGCCTGCCGGTGGGCCGGAGAGGCGTCGTTCGAAGAGCCGCAATACACGCAGACAGAACGCAGAGTCGTCATTATTATTGCCCTATATGAAACAGTGTGTTGCCCAGAAGCACATTGTTGACTGCCTTGCCGCTTTCATCGGGCGGATGCTTAAATCTGACCGCGGCCACCACAAGCATGGCGCCACCGGCACTTGTGCCGCGCCGTTAACCGGAATCCAGAAAAGGATATCTCCTATGCAAGCTGTCGTCCGTCAAGCCGCACTCGCCTTCGGCGTTGGTGTAGTGGTTCTCTGCTCGTCCTGCGGCGTCATGGCGCAGGCACCGGCGGAGATCGCCCAGCGCCAGGAACTCATGAAGGCGAACGGTGGCGCGATGCGGGTACTGACGCCGATGGTGCGTGGCGACGTGCCGTGGAATGCGCAGGCGGCCGGTGCTGCCGCGACGAGCGCCCGCGACGCGGCGACGCGCGCCAAGGCGCTGTTTCCGGCCGGCACGGGCCCCGACAAGGGCCAGACGGCGGCATTGCCGGCGGTGTGGGAGCGCAAGGCCGAATTCGACGCGCTGTTCGACCGCGAAGCCGCGGCGGCCGACGCGCTCGTGAAGCTCGCTTCGGCGGGCGACGAGGCCGGCTTCAAGGCGGCATTCCCGGCGCTTGGCCAGTCGTGCGGCGCGTGCCACACGCCGTTCCGCAAGCCGGCCAACTGAGCTTCGATCCGATGATGGGGTTCGCCCGCACGGTGGCGTCGTTCCGCCGTGCGGGCGTTCTTCTTTTCGTGGCCGCGCTCTGGGCCGTCCCGGCATTCGCCCAGGGCGGCGACGCCAGGCGGGGTGCGTATGTCTTCGCGGCCGGCGGCTGCGCCGGCTGTCACACCGACGCCAAGAACAACGGCCAGCTTCTGGCCGGCGGGCGCGAACTGAAGACGCCGTTCGGCAGCTTCTACGGGCCCAACATCACCGCCCATCCGACTGCCGGTATCGGCAGCTGGTCGGATGCCGACTTCATCCGCGCGGTCCGGCAGGGACGCCGACCGGACGGGGCGCATTACTTCCCGGTCTTTCCGTACACATCGTTCACGAAGATCTCGGATTCCGATCTTCTCGATCTGAAGGCCTACATCTTCTCGCTGCCGCCGTCGGACAAGGCGAACCGGCCGCACGACATCGGCTTCCCGTTCAATCTCCGTTTCCTGCAGTTCGGCTGGAAGCTCCTCCATTTCGCGCCCGGCGAGTTCAAACCGGATCCGGCGAAGAGCGCGCAGGTCAATCGCGGCGCCTATCTCGCCGTCGCGCTCGGCCACTGCGCGGAATGCCATTCGCCGCGCAACCCGCTCGGCGGGCTCGATCGATCGCTGCAGTTCGCCGGCGACCGCAGTCCGCCCGGCGGCGGCAAGATCCCGAACATCACGCCCGATCCGGAAACGGGCATCGGCAAATGGTCGGACGGCGATCTCGACGACCTGCTCGGCAGCGGGATGACGCCGGACGGGGATTCCGTCGGCGGCGAGATGGGCGAGGTGGTCGCGAATTCCACCTCGAAACTCACCCCGGACGACCGCAAGGCGCTGATCGCTTTCCTGCGCCAGCTGCCGCCGGTCGTCAACAAGGTGCGTACCGGCACGCCCTGAGCCTTGCGCCTCGCGATTGCGGGACCGGACGCGCAGGCATAGTCTGCGCCGATCATCCCGTTTCTCTTCCGAGTCGTATTTTCCGCATGAACCGCAATTCGCTCCTTGCCCTGGTCGGCGCGATACTCCTGATCGTCGCGAGCGTCATTGCGCTGCGAAGCTGGCAATCGGAAGATGTCCGCCCTGTGCCCCGTCCCACCGCGTCGGCACCGCCTTCGATCGCGGCGCCGGCAACGCCGGCGCCTGCGGCCGCACCGTCGAGCGTGACACCGGTCCGCCCGAGCTTCGACGTCGTGCGCGTCAGCCCTTCGGGAGATGCGGTGATCGCTGGGCGCGCGGCGCCGAATGCGCCGGTCGTGATCCTCGATGGCGACAAGGAAATCGGGAAAGTCACCGCGGACGGGCGAGGAGAGTGGGTATTCGTCACGGTCGAGCCGCTGGCGCCGGGGGCGCATGATCTGCGCCTGCGGACGGAAGCGCCGGATGGGACAGTACTCACGTCGGACCAGAGTGTGGCGATGGTCGTGCCGCCGCGCGGCACCCTCGCGCCAGGTGGCGGGCCGCTTGCGGCCCTGCTTCCGACCGAACCCGGCCGCGCCCCGAACGTCATTCAGGTTCCGGGTACGCCTGTTCCGGGGCAGCGTGTCGCGATCGATGCGCTCGACTACGGCGAAAAGGGCGATGTCGTCGTTGCCGGTCACGGCGAGCCCGGCTCTGCAGTCCGGCTCTATGTCGACAACAAGCCGGTGGCGACTGCGAAGGTCGGTCCCGACGGCCGCTGGCAGATGCGCATCGACGAATTGGCGCCCGGCAGCTACACGCTGCGCGTCGACTCCCTGGGGGCCGACGGACGTGTCGTTGCGCGTGCCGAAACGCGCTTCCAGCGGGACACAATGACGTCGCCGCTGCCCGGCCAGCAGATCGTCGTCGTGCAGCCGGGCAACTCGCTATGGCGCATCGCCCGCCGGGTCTATGGCGAGGGGCTGCGTTTCACGACGATCTATGAGGCGAACAGGGGCCAAATCGGCGACCCGGACCTCATCTATCCGGGCCAGGCCTTCTCGGTTCCCAAGACCAACTGATCCGGGTCATCAGTGGCGCAAATCGGGGCGAGGGGGTAAACTCGCTCCGTTCGTTCCAGTTTGACATGAAAACCAGCGGCTAAATATATGAGTGATATGTGGAAATCAGTGTCTGCGCCGATGCATCGCGCGGGCGTGCCGTTCGTCGCCGGCGGCGTCGTCGCGACCTTCCTTGCCGCGATCGCCTGGGCGCCGCTGGCGGCCGTATTCGCGCTCGTGACGGCGTGGATGATCTATTTTTTCCGCGATCCCGATCGCGTGGTGCCGACGAAGCCCGGCCTGATCGTCAGCCCGGCGGACGGAATGGTGCAGCTGATCGTGCCGGCGGTGCCACCGCCGGAACTCGAGATGGGCGACCGGCCGCTGACCCGGATTTCCGTGTTCCTCAACGTCTTCAACGTGCACGTCAACCGCGTGCCGGCTGGCGGCCGCGTCGTGCGTGCCCGATACCGGCCGGGCCTGTTTCTCAATGCGGCCATCGACAAGGCGTCCGACGACAACGAGCGCATGTCGGTGCGTGTCGAGATGCCCGGCGGGCGCGAGATTGCGTTCGTGCAGATTGCCGGGCTCGTCGCACGGCGCATTCTCTACGATATCAAGGACGGCGATACGGTCCTGACCGGCCAGCGTTACGGGCTGATCCGTTTCGGCAGCCGCTGTGACATCTACCTGCCGGATGGCGTGGCGCCGCTGGTCTGCGTCGGCCAGACGACCATCGGCGGCGAGACGGTGATCGCCGACCTCAATTCCGGCGAAACGCGAAGGGAAGGGGAGACACGCTGATGTTCGGCAAGGCCCGCAAGCGCCGCATCCGCGATCGCGAAGAGCGGATCGGCGGCGGTCACATGAACCGCCTGATCCCCAATGCGATCACGGTCGGCGCGTTGTGTGCGGGCCTTTCCGGCGTGCGTTTCGCGATCGACTCGCGCTGGGAGATGGCGGTGGCGGCCATCGTCGTTGCCGCGATCCTCGACGGGCTCGACGGGCGCATGGCGCGCCTGCTCAACGGCACGTCCAAGTTCGGCGCCGAGCTCGACTCCCTGTCCGATTTCGTCAGTTTCGGAGCCGCGCCGGCCCTCATCGTCTATCTCTGGACGCTGAACACTTGGGGCGGCTTCGGCTGGGTGATCGCCCTCAGCTTCGCGGTCTGCTGCGCGCTGCGTCTGGCGCGCTTCAACACGGCGCTGGCCGATCCAAATCCGCCGCGCTGGTCCGGCCACTTCTTCACCGGCGTCCCTGCGCCGGCGGGCGCGGCGCTGGCGCTGCTTCCGATGATGCTGCATTTCGAGGTCGGGCCGGGCTGGGTCGACAAACCCGCAGTCGGCGCGCTGACGCTCGGTATCGTCGCGTTCCTGATGGTCAGCCGGATCCCGACCTTTTCGGGCAAGAAGCTCCACATCCCGCGCGGCTGGATGGTACCCACGCTCGCGCTCGTCGGGCTTTTTTTCGCCGTGCTGGCGAGCGCCCCCTGGGCAACGCTGCTGACGCTCGGCGTCGGCTATCTCGCCGCGATACCGGTTTCCGTCGTGATGCAGGAGCGCATGCGGCAGGCCGATGCGGCCTCCGGCGACCCGGCGGCGGCCCCGGCGGCCAAGCCGGTCCTGACCGTGGTCGGCGAGCGTGCCGGTGGCGGGGAAGGCCCTTGATCGCCACATGAAGCGGGTCCATTGTTGTCGGGGTCAGTGGAAACAGCACGGCAACTCTTTGCAAAACCTCCGGTTTTCCCGCAACTTACCAAGCGTTAACCAATCGCCGCTAAGGTATCGAATCGGATTTTCTCCGTCGGGGTCCTAGGAGGGCCGGATGTTCGCGATCGTCGGTTTGCTGCTGGTGCTTTTCTGCGTGTTCGGCGGCTACATCATCGCCGGCGGCAAGATCGGCATCATCCTGAAGGCGCTGCCGTTCGAGTTCCTGATCATCGGCGGCTCGGCGGCGGGTTCGTTCCTGGTCGGCAATTCCGGTTCGGTCATCAGCCACGCGCTCAAGGATTTCGGCCGCGTCTTCAGCGGGCCGAAGTACAAGCGCGAGGATTACATAGATCTCCTCTGCCTCATCTTCACGATCCTGAAGCTGGCCCGCTCGAAGGGCACGCTGGCGGTCGAACCGCACATCGAGAAGCCGGACGAATCCAACATCTTCATGGCGTACCCGAAGGTGCTGGCGAACAAATATGCCATCGCGCTGATCTGCGACCACATGCGCATGCTTTCGATGGGCGTCGAAGACGCGCACCAACTCGAGGAAATCTTCAACAAGGAACTCGAGAAGCACCATCACGAGGTCATGCGTGGCGGCAACGCGCTGGCCACCACGGCCGATGCCTGCCCGGCGCTCGGCATCGTCGCCGCCGTCATGGGCGTCATCAAGACGATGTCGTCGATCGACCAGCCGCCGATCATTCTCGGCGGCCTGATCGGTTCGGCGCTCGTCGGTACGTTCCTCGGCGTGCTTCTGTCGTACGGCATCATCGGGCCGATGGCCGCGCGCCTGAAGCAGGTCTACGAGGACGAGTTTAAGTTCTACGAGATCATCCGCGACACGTTCGTGGCGCACCTGCAGGGCAACGCGCCGCAGATCTCGACCGAGATCGGCCGCAAGAGCGTGCCTTCGGAGCTCCAGCCGACATTCTATGAGCTTGAAGAGGCGATCGCCTCCAAGCCCGCGGCGTGACCGAACAGATATTCGCGTCCATCGCCACGATCGCCCGGCACGCGAATGCGGGCGCATGGCGCGAAGCCTTGGCACATGCGCGGGCTCTCGACCACGAGCAGGATGCCGCCGGTCACGCTGACGCCAAGCTCGTCTGCGCGCAGGTCTACCTCGCGACGGGTTTCGTCGACGAAGCACGGCGCACGGCGGCGGAAGCCGTCGCGCTTGCCAACGACCTGCCCGGCCCATATCTCGTCCGTGCACGCGCGGCGGCGAGCGTCGGCGACGGCGATGCTGCGATTGCCGATCTCGAAACTTGCCTGAAACTGGCGCCCGATTCGCTCGAGGCGCGGCTCGTACATGTCGATCTGTTGCACCGTCTCGGCCGGTTCGATGCGGTGGCCGCCTCACTCGACGCGGCCGAACGCGCCGGCGTGTCGTCACCCGAACTTGCCCAGCGCCGTTCCGTCAACGCGCTGGTGTTCGGCGAGATAACGCTGGCCGAACGCATGGCGCGCCGTGCCCTGGAAGGGACCGCCGATCCGGCGCGAGCCCATCAGTGGCTCGGCACCGTGCTGCTCCAGGAGGGCCGCCTCGACGAGGCGCGTGCATCTTTTGCCGCAGCGAAGGCACTCGCCCCGGATATGGAGCAGATCTGGACCGACGATCTGTTCGCCGCGAATTACGATCCGGCGCTTTCGGCGGAAGCGCTCAAGCAGCTCTATGTCGATTGGGCCGCCAGGTTTGCGCCGAGCGCGCCGCGTCCTGCCGTCGCCGCACCCGCCGTCGGCACGCGCCGGCTTCGCGTCGGCTATGTGTCGCAGGATTTGCGCGGCCATTCGATCCGGCACTTCATCCGCCCGCTGGTCGCCAATCACGACCGCAATCGCGTCGAAAGCTTCGCCTACAGCGCCACGACGGAGCCCGACGGGGAAACGGCGAAGCTGCACGCGAATTTCGAGAACTGGCGCGACGTTTCGGCTGTCGACGATGCCCGGCTTGCGGACGCGATCCGCGCCGACGGGATCGACGTGCTCGTCGATCTGGGCGGCCATACGGCCGCGACGCGCCTGAAGGTTTTCGCGCGGCGTCCCGCACCCGTGCAGGTCACGTGGCTCGGCTATGGTGGGACGACTGGCGTCGCGGCGATCGACTGGTATCTCGGCGACGCGCGGATGCTGCCGTCGGGGGCCGAAGCCGGTCTCGTCGAGGGGGCCTGGCGTCTGCCGCGCGCGTGCTTTGCCTACGATCCGCCGGCCGAAATGCCCGATCCCGGCCCGCTGCCGGCGCGCAAGGCCGGGCGGATCACGTTCGCCAGTTTCTCGCGCCTCGCGCGCGTCAACGACAGGCTCATCGCGGCATGGGCGAAGATTCTCGCGCAGGTTCCGGCCTCGCGTCTGTTCCTGAACGCGCTCCCGTTCGTCGATTCAGGCGCGCGCACGCGCATGGTGGCGCGCTTCGCGGCCCATGGCATAGCGGCCGACCGGCTCGACCTTCGCTATACCCGGCCGCAGCCTTCGACCTGGGCGGCCTACCGCGAGGTCGACATCGCGCTCGATCCATACGTCCACAATGGCGGGGTCACGAGCTTCGAGGCGCTGTGGATGGGGGCGCCGCTGGTGTCGAAGCGCGACCGCGCGCCGCTTGGCCGCTACGGCGACTGCCTGCTCGGCGCGCTGGGGATGGACGATTGGTGCGCGGACACGGACGAAGCCTATGTCGCGCGCGCCGTGCGGGCCGCGCAAGACCTCGACGCGCTGGAAGAGACGCGGGCCGGATTGCGGGCGCGCATGAGGGCGAGCGAACTGTGCGACGGGCCCGGTCTTGCCCGTGCGATCGAGGCGGCGTTCCTCGAGATGCGCGCGCGCGCCTGAACCGGCGTCAGCGCTTCGAGCCGGACGAATATTTCTTTGCGGCAACGGTCTGCCCCGGCAGCCACTTCTTGACGCTCTGGGCGCGTGTCGGGCGCTTGCCGACGGTCGCTTCCTCGAGCTTGTCGGCGAGGCTCTTGTAGTTGTCCATCGTCAGCGCGAGCAGGTCCTTCTCGGCGATCCCCATGGCGATGGCGGAGTCGCCCTTCATCTGCGCCTGGCGCAGCAGATAGACCATCAGCTTGGCCTCGTCGGCCGTGATCTTGAGCGTGTAGCCTGGACCGGCCATTGTGGCCTCGCTGGGTTGGAGAATCGAATCGCGGACGGTCCGAATCCTACCATGGCTGCCGGGCCGCGGTGTATCCTTGGACCCGGCAAGGAATGACGGAATGGCGATCGGCCTCACCACACATCGCGCTCGACCGGGCGTCTTCGGACGCCTGAAGGAAGTCCCGTGGCTGCTCGTGCTGCTGGTCGTCCTGCTGACGGCGGTCAGCTGCGCGATGCTCTATTCGGCAGCCGGCGGCGACTGGGAGCCGTGGGCCCAGCGCCAGGCGATCTTCATCGCGATCGGCCTGACGATGATGCTCGCCGCTGCCCTCGTCGACATCCGCGACTGGTTCCGCTTCGCCTATGTCGTCTACGCGTTCGGCGTGATCCTTCTCGTCGGCGTCGAGATCGCGGGCGTGGTGGGCATGGGCGCCAAGCGCTGGCTCGATCTCGGCATCGTGCGCGTCCAGCCGTCGGAATTCGTCAAGATCGGCGTCGTGCTGGTCGTCGCGCGCTATTTCCACAGCATGTCGCAGGAGCGGATGGCCAATCCGCTGTTCCTGATCTGGCCGGGGCTGCTGGTGCTCGTGCCGGCGGCACTCGTGCTCGTGCAGCCGAAGCTCGGCTCGGCGCTGCTGATCGGCTTCACCGGCCTCGTCGTGTTCTTCGCCGCGGGCGTACGCCTTTGGAAGTTCGCGCTGCTGGGGGCCGGCGTCGCGGGTGCGGTTCCCATCGCGTGGAGCTTTCTGCACGACTACCAGAAGCGCCGCGTGCTGACCTTCGTCAATCCCGAGAGCGATCCGCTGGGGGCGGGCTATCACATCATCCAGTCGCGCATCGCGCTCGGTTCGGGCGGCATCTGGGGCAAGGGCTTCGCGCAGGGCTCGCAGAGCCAGCTGCAGTTCCTGCCCGAAAAGCAGACCGACTTCATCTTCGCGGTGCTGGCCGAGGAATTCGGCCTCGTCGGCTCGATGTCGCTGCTGGGCGTCTACGCGGTGATCCTGATCTTCCTGCTGGCGATCGCCGCGCGCGCGCGCAGCGTGTTCGCGCGCCTGCTGGCGATCGGCGTGGCGGCGATGTTCTTCGCCAACGTGTTCGTCAACGTGGCGATGGTCGCGGGGCTGCTGCCTGTGGTCGGCGAGCCGCTGCCGCTGCTCTCGCTCGGCGGGTCGGCGATGATCGCAAGCCTGATCGCGATGGGGCTGGCGATGAGCTGCTTCGTCGGCCGCGACCGGACGATCTCGCGCTCGGGCGAAGACGCGGTCTAGCCGCCGTAGAGCTGCGGATACTTCCAGAATACGGCGTTGAGATTGTCCGGCCCCGGCACGGCGAGCACCGGATGGGGCGCCTTCGCCGCGGGACGCCCGGTGGCGAGCCGGTAGAGGAAGAGCCGGCGGACCGTCGCGGGCGTCGCGAGGCCGGCGGCGATCACGAATTCGAGGGCCTCCTCGCGGCCGGCCGGCTCGGCGAACAGCGACGACGGGGCATTCAGTTCGTGGAAGCTCTCAAGCACGAGGGCGCGGAGCCATGCCGATTTCCCCTGCGGCGACTGCCGTCCTTCGTAGCGCGCAAGCGGGCAGAGGAAGGGGGCGGCCGGGACATCGAGCGTGCCTGCGAGCGCCGCGGCGACGTGCGGCTCGATGAGCCGCGAGGCCCTGCGACGGCGGCCGAGATCGGCGAAGGCCCGGGCGGCCGAAAGGTCGCGGGCGAGGGAGGGAGGTGCCGCTTCCAGCAGGGCCAGCGCGCGGAGCAGGTCGCCGTGACGCTGCCCGGGCGTACGCGCCGCATCGCGCGAACGCGCATGGTGCGCGAGGCCGCGCGCATACCCCTCGGCGCCGGGAAGATCGTCGACAGCTTCCGTCCGGCAGAGCAGGCCGAGCCGGGCGAGCGCTTGGGCGCGCGCGGGCTTGGCGGCGAAGGCATTGAGCTGGTCCGGCGCTTCCGGAGTGTCGCCCATGGGGACGAGGCAGTTGAGCGCGGGCACGAGCCTGTAGCGTTCGAACCCGTGCGCCTCGAGCGCCTGCAGCGGCTTCAGGTCGTAGTTGGCGCCGTCGCGGATCTCGATCATCACCAGCGGGTTGCCCGCACCGAGGAAACCGGCGGCGCCGCGGATGGCGCTGAGTTCCGCACCTTCGATGTCGATCTTCGCGAAATCGACCGCCTGCACGTAGGCCGGGGGGAGCACGTCGTCGAGGCGCTGGACCTGGACGCGCAGCGCACCGCCGGCGCCCAGATGCGCACCCTCGTGGAACTGGTGGCCGCCGAATTCGGCCGTGCCGGGCGCGTCGCCCAGCGCCGTCTCGAACACCGCGAGCTGCGCGCCCGGCATCGCGGCTGCCGAACGGCGCAGCTTGTCGGCAAGGGCCGGCTGGGGTTCGAAGGCGAGCACGCTCACGCGCGCGGCCGCGAGCGTGGCCGCGTAGAAGCCGAGATTGGCGCCGATATCGAGCGCCACGTTGAGGTGGGGGGCCAGGGCGCGCACGAAGGGCGCTTCGTCCTCGAACCAGTCTTCCTGTTCGAGGAAGACGAAGGACGAGATCCCGTCGAGTCCGGCGGGAACGACAAGGCGCACGTTCCCGGCAAGTTCGAGCAACCATTCGTCGGGACGGATATCGGCCATGCCGGAGTTAGCCGATATTCGCCGATTCGTGGCAAGAGCTGCTTGAGCGATCGGCCCCGCGAGCGCATCCTGCAGGCATGAACCGCAGGACGATCCTGCTGCTGGCTTTCTGCACGGGCATGACCGCGATGGCGCGCGCACAGGATATCCGTCCTGCCGACATGGCCCTGCTGCGCGCCGCCGCAAGCGGCGATGCCGGCGAATGCGCGCGGTTGCTGGCCGCGGGCGCCGCCCTCGACACGCGCGACGGCGAGGGACGCACGGCACTGCTGCTGGCGACGCACGCCGACCGGATCGAAGCCGCGCGCGTGCTGATCGAAGCCGGCGCCGACGTCAACGCGAAGGACCGGATCGACGACAGCCCCTATCTCTATGCCGGGGCGGAAGGGCGCAACGCGATCCTGCGTCTCGCGCTCGCGCATGGCGCCGATCTCAAGTCGGTCAACCGCTATGGCGGGACGGCGCTGATCCCGGCGGCCCATCACGGCCATGTCGAGACGGTGCGCATCCTGCTCGACACCGCGATCGACATCGATCACGTCAACCGGCTGGGCTGGACCGCGCTGCTCGAAGCGGTCATTCTCGGCGACGGCGGGCCCGCGCACACCGAGATCGTTCGCCTGCTCGTCGCGAAGGGCGCGGATGTGCGGATCGCCGACCGCGAGGGAACGACGCCGCTCGAACATGCACGCCGGCGCGGCCTTGAAGGCATGAAGCGGATCATCGAGGGAGCGAAGGCCAGATGAACGTCACCGGCATGAATCATTTCACGATCCTCGCGCACGACATCGACGAGACGCGCCGCTTCTACACGAATATCCTCGGCCTCAAGGAAGGCTACCGGCCCGAACTGGGTTTTCCCGGCATCTGGTTCTATGTCGGCGAGCAGTGGGTGCTGCACGTCGTGGTTGGGCGCAAGATCCCGAACCCGCCGGCCGGCGTCATCGACCACATGGCCTTCAGCGCCACCGACATCAACGCGGCCATCGCGCGCCTGAAGGAAAACAATATTGCCTATCGGCTGTTCCAGCAGGCGGGCACGAAGGTCTGGCAGATCTTCTTCGACGATCCGAATGGCGCGAAGGTCGAGCTGGATTTCGCACCGGAAGAAATGCCGACACCGGCGTGAGTGCAACCTTCATGCAACTACCTGTTACCGTAACTAGTTTATCCCATTGAAGTAAAAGGGATGTTACCGCGACGGGTTTGGGCGTTACCGTTGCATCGAACCACATATTCACTTGTCAAAGAGCACGTCACCAAGGTTGTGGACTCTATCGAAGCGCGCTCCGATTGTCACGAAAATAAACCTATGATGCGGCCGGGCGCCGGGCCAGCGCTTCGACCACGCGCAGGCGGTCCTCGCGCAGGCTCGCGAAGACGTTGTCCTGGTATTCCCACATGCGTTCGCCCATCAGGACGTGGGTGAAGAGGGCGGGCCGTCCGTTCGCTTCCATCTTCGCGCGCATGGCGACCAGCGTGTCGACGACATGACGGGTCGTATCCTCGATCGCGAGGATCTCGAAGCCGGCTGCCGCGAGTTCGCGGCGCGTGTCGTCGAGTGTGGAGAGGAAGCTCGATCCGGCATCGCCTGCCCAGGGCGTGGGATAGTGCGGCGGGCCGGCGGGCCCGGCGGCGAGATTGGAAAGCGCGAAGATGCCGCCCGGCTTCAGCACGCGCAGGGCCTCGCGATACATCGCCCCCTTGTCGGCGACGTTCATCGCCACGTTCTGCGAATAGGCGCGGTCGAACGCGGCGTCGGGCAGGGGCAGGGCGGTAGCGCTGCCGGCGAGGACGGACACGCGGCCCTGCTGGCCGGTCGCCGCGGTCAGGATTCCGGCCGCCGCGCAGAATTCCGGAACAAGATCGATGCCGGTGACGAAGCAGCCGGCAGTCTTCGCGATCCAGCGCGCCGGTCCGCCGATCCCGCAGCCGATGTCGAGAACGCGTTCTTCCGGCTTCGCGCCGAGCATCGCCAGCAGTTCACGCGTGGCGACCACGCCGCGATTGTGGAAATGGTCGAGCGGGGCAAGCGCTTCAGGCGTGACGGCGACATCCGGCCCCTTGGCCGCGCGCAGGGCGGCAAGCAGGCGCGGGGCGATATCGTCGCTGGCGTAATGGTCGGCAAGACGGTCGTCCATCGCGAACGACATTGGCCCAGGCGGCCGCCGCCGGTCCAGTGCCGCGCTTCAGGCCGCGATCTTCGCCGGACCGCCCGCCGCGTGATCGGGAAGCGAGATGCGGAAGCGGCTGCCCTTGCCCTGTTCGCTTTCCACGTCGATCCGCCCGCCAAGCCGCTCGACGAGCTGGCGGGTCAGCGACAGGCCGAGGCCGGTCCCGCCCTTGCGACGCACATAGGAGCTTTCCTTGCGCCAGAACGGTTGGAAGATGTTCTCGATGTCCTCGACCGCGATTCCTTCGCCCGTATCGGCGACGGAAATATCGACGCCGCCGCCGGCCCGCGGAAGCCAGCCGATCGTGACGGTGCCGTCCGCCCGGCAGAACTTGACCGCATTGCCGACGAGATTGACGAGGATCTGGCGCAAGGCGCCCGCATCGGTCGTCGTGACGAGCACGTCGTCCGGCGCGTGGACGACGATCCGGATCCGGCGCTTGGCCGCAAGCGGGCGCATCATCTCGGCAACGTCGCGCGCGACCTCGCCTGGGTCCATCGCTTCCGGGCGGACGACGAAGCGCCGCGCCTCGATGGCCGCCAGATCGAGAAGCTGGTCGACGATCCCCAGCAGGTGCCGGCCGGCCGACAGCACGTCGCCGACATAGCCGCGATAGCGCTCGTGGATCGGGCCGAAAGTCTGCAGCACGACGAACTCGGAAAAGCCGATGATCGCGTTGAGCGGCGTGCGCAGCTCGTGGCTGACATTTGCGAGGAACTCGCGCTTGGCGGCGTTGGCGGCTTCGGCTTCCTCGAGCGCGATACGCACGCGCTCGGCCTCGCGGTCGCGCAGCGTCACGAACCACACGACGGCGCCGGTGAACAGCAGCACGCCCAGCGACGTGGCGATCGCGAAGCCGATCGTCCACGGCAGGCGTTCCGCGAGCTTCGCTTCCAGATCGCGGATGCGGAAGCTGCCGTAGACATAGAGCGGCTGGCCATCGACCCGCTTGAAGGCCGTCACGATCTGCTGGCCCGCCGGATCGATGCGCTGTTCGAACAGGCCGGACTGGCGCCGCGGATTGCGGGCGCCGCCGGGAATGAGGTTGTCGAGATCGACGCGCCGATCGGTGAAGCCTTCGAGGTCCGGGCTGCGGAACAGGATGTAGCCGTCGTCGCGAACGATCCCGACGATGGCGGGTGCGGTCACGAAAATGCCCGCGAACATCTCGGCGAGCGGATCGACCGGGATGCCGGTGAGCGCGTAGGCGACGTTGAGCGCGTTGGGCCGCACCCGGATCGAGACGGGAATCTGCTGGACGCCGACATCGCGCGCGACGATCTGGCGGCCGATATGGATCGTGCCGGCGGGCTTGCCGTCGAGCGCCTGGATGTATTCGCGGTCGGCGACGTTGATCGCGTTGTCGTGCTGCGTGCCGGATGCGACCATGTTTCCGTCCGCATCGAACAGGCGGACATTGAGCGGGAAGAGATGCCGGCGCTGCAGGCGCGCAATGAGGGTTGCGAGATCCGCGAGGTCCGGTGCACCGATCTGGTCGTTGACCCATTCCTCGACCGATTCCAGAAGGCTCTGCGCGGATTCCATCGTGCGTCCGACCTGGGCGGCGAGGATGTTCTGCGAGCCCAGCAATTCGGCATGGGCCATCCGGTAGATTTCAGCGCGATCGCCTTCGTGATTCAGATACGTGACGGTCCAGATCCCGATCAGGACGGCCATCGCGAACATCGCCGTCGCGACGAGCGGCGACGAGAAAAGGCGCAGAAACGTTCGAGAGCGAAGGCGGGAAAGCATGTCGCCGAAATGTAGGTTGAACATCGTTAAGATACGGTAATTCGAATTATACAAATTTTGGCTTTTAATAGAAGGCAAGCTGCTGTAATCGCGCGGCAATTTCTCTGGTGACCATCGGTATCCGGCTGACCCGGCGGAAGCTGGTCCGATTCCAGATTGGACATCCATTGCGGATGTTTCGGGGCGGCGGATATGCGGCAACCCGATCCCGCCGGAATATCGCTTCCGGAATGAAACCGAACGCCTTCGCTTACCGTGAAGCGGCTATCGATATGGAGGCGGTTGGCTGGGGGACTAGGATTCGAACCTAGACTAGCTGAGTCAGAGTCAGAAAATATCTATCGTGATATCAAAATGATAGATATTCAAAATACTGTAAAAAGCCCTGCGGTTTCCCGCCCTTTTGTAAAAAACCTCAGGTCGTACTCAGCCTGTTTTCGTGGTTGCGCGCGCGTTTCCGGGGAGCCTTCTTCTTGAACTTCCGGTTCAGCGATATAGCGGCATCGCCGAGCCGACGCTTCTCGGCGGTACGCGTGTATTCAGATGCCATATCATCGCTGAGGTGACCCAAGACAGCCTTGATCTGGTCGCTCGATCGCCCGGCCTCGGCGAGCGTCGCTCCAACGGTATGGCGCAGGCCGTGAAGTGCGAGGCCAGTCGCTGACGTGCCAAGGCGCGTGCGCAGCTTCTTCAGGGACGAGTTGATCCCATCTGGCGTGTACGGCGCATCCTCGTCGTTCACGACGATCGTCGGAGACTTGGCACTTCGCGGCGTCGTCTTCAGGATATTGACGAGTTCCCGAGGCATCGCGATATCGACATGCACGCCCGTCTTCTTGGACGTATATGCCAATCGACCGGCTTTCACCGCTGACCACTCGACGGAGATCACGTCGGCGCGACGCATCCCGGTATAGGCGGCCAGCGCGAGGCCGGCGCGCAGCCCGTAGAGTCCGCGCTGTTCGGCAAGATCGAGCGCGGCGGCGAGCTCGTTGTCGCTCCACCGGCGGTTCCGCTTCGGCAGGTTTGCCGGGCGAGGAATGTCTTCGAGCCCCTCGAAGGGGTTGCCGGCCGTGAGCTTCCTGGGACCTTTCGAGCCGCGTCGCCACATTGAGCGAAAGATATCGAACAAGTAGTTCGTCGTGCGCCATTTGAGACGTGGGGCGAGCGTTGCCTGCAAACCCTCGATGAACGCCGAATTGACCTTGACCAGCGGCATTTCGCCGAGCGGCTCGAGGTGCGTGAGTAGCTTTGTGTAGTCCTTGCGTGTTCTCGCCGCGAGCGACAGGAAGTGCGGTGACGATTTATACTGGGTGATCAGGTGGCGGAGTGAGCCGCCCTTCGGCTCAATTTTCATTGCCGCGGCTGCGTTCTGGTATGCAGCCACAAATGCAGGATCCGTTGGCGCAGGCAGGCGGACGCGCTTCCGGCCAGGTGCGCGGAAGTAGGCGTATTCGACGATGGTTCCGTCAACCGCCCTCGCCCGAACAATCTGCACATGCGTGACGTTGATCTTCATGCCACTTTGCTCAACCAGTCTTCTGAGTTGCCTGAGTCTATGTCCTTCAGATTCGTGATGTAAATGTCGAGTTCTGCTCGATCCCAAAGGACAGCTCCGCCGATCCGGAGAGGGGCAACCAAGAAACTAGACAGGAAGTGGGTCTCGCTGACGCTGCAATAAGCCGCCGCGACCGGCAGCCGCATCAGGCGGGGCCAGTCGGGAAGGTCGCTCGGCTTCAGCTTCGCATTCGACATCCCAATGGTATGTGAGTTTTGTTCGGAAACGACCACCCTTTTTTGAGGTGAGGCCGAAAATATCGCTTTAAAGATATAGAATGAATGTGATCTAGCGCTTTCGTGGCTTGGGCGAGGTGGGTGTATCGATGCCAATCGGGCGATTGCCGCCACTACCTGCGTCAGCCGGGTAGTCCGACGGCCTTAGGCGTTCGATTAGCATCCTGAGGTGCACGGGTGGTGTGCGCGCGTCTTGTTCCCATTTCCGGAAGCCGGACAGGGACACGCCAAGTAGCCGGGCGGCTTGTCTCTGGGTCAGGTTGTGGCTGACCCGCCATTGCTGGATGTCGGCGGCGGTTAGCGGCTTCATTCCTAGACGAGATACACGACCGAGAACTGCGAGCAACAGCATTTTGCTTGACAAGTACCCCATTGGGTTACTATAATGATCGTCATCCACAATGGCAAAGGATTATCCGATGTCGCTCCATTCCGAACCGGCAGCTAATCTGGAATCCGCCATTTGGCGAACGGTACCTCTCGGCGCACTCGACTCGTTTCGGGCAAGGGGGCTCGAGCGGTTCGTGCTGGAAAAGGCAGCAGGCCCGCTCGCCATTGAAGCGGATGTCGACATTTCCAGGTTGCCCGCCGAGGAACTCTTTGCGCTGGCGGTTAGAGCGCACGATCGCCAGCTCGATGCCGACATCGTCGGATCATTGCTCGCGCTGTCGGCCCGAAGGGGATCGATGCTTGCAAAATTCAAGCTTGCCCAGCTCCTGGCCGAGCTGGTCGGCCATAGCATCGGCGACTCGTTGGTGGATGCGGAAGCGGGAAAAGCGCGCAGTCTTGCGTTTGGTGTCTACCGCGAGCTTCGCGCCCGGATTCACCTTGCCGACATCTTTGGCGATCTCGAGAAGTTCCGGCGTCAGTTCGAGGCCACCGGCGACGCCGTTTCCGCAGCCATGGCTTTCGAAGAGATGCGCAAGCACGGTGTATCTGCCAAAAAGTGGAAGGTGATCGCGCCTCGCGCGAAGAATCCCAAGCATATCGAAAATGGCGACCAATTCCGGGCAGTATCCTTGCCGATGCCGCTGTGGACTTCGCCGGTCTCGCCGGAGGTGCTCTCCACGACGCTGGAACTCGAGTTTCCGCATCTCCAGTCTGCCGCCAGTGCTGTTGCGCAGGTTGTTGCCGGTGGTCGCGCTGCGGCTGATCGACCTCTGCTTCTCGTTGGCCCGCCCGGCGTTGGCAAGGACGCGCTCATCCGGCGCGCTGCAGAGCTCGTCGCGCGTCCGCACGCCGAATTCGACCTTGCCGGGACAGCGGATAGCCGGTTGCTGCGGGGTACGGCCAAAGGCTGGAGCACAGCTTCTCCCAGTTTCCCTGTTGGGGTGTGCGTCGAGCGCAAGTGCGCAAACCCGATCATCCAGTTCAGCGAGCTCGATCGTGCCGGGGGAAATCGACGGAACGGCCTCGTCGCGGAGACGCTTTTGGGCTGGTGCGAGCCGACGACCAAGAGGGCCTGGCTGGACGAGGGGTTGGGAACGGCTGTCGATCTCGGCGAGGTGGCATTTCTGTTCACGAGTAATGGAACGGGCGACACGCCGGCGGCACTTCTTTCACGCATGCGCGTGCTGACCGTCGAGGCGCCTGGTCCGGACCATGTGCCTCAGCTCTTGGCCCAGGCGCTGAGGCGTCGTGCCGCGGAGCTTGGCGTCCGGGTCGACGACCTCCCTGAGATCCAACCTGAGGCGCTCTCGCACCTCATGAAGCTGGCAAAAGGCCGACAACTGAACCTCCGGCTTTTGGATCGCGTCGCTCGCGTGCTGGCGGGCCCGGGAACTGGGACGGACACCAAACCAACCAACTGAGGGGATGCACGATGCTCGAAGATCTCTGGACCAACGTGATGGCCGCAAGCTTCTGGCTTCCCGTCCTCGGGCAAGTTGCTGGTGACCTGTCGGGGCGGGTGGCCGCTGCAGGCCTTCGGGTGGTGGCGGTGGAGTTCGTGGCGGCGCCTGCCCGGCGGCGACAGGCGAAACGGGCCGTGCCGCGCCTCATGCGCATGCTTGTCGACCTGATCTGGGCGTATGAGCGCCGGCGGCCTAAGCGGTCGCCGCGCCGGCTCTCGCGCCGGGCCAAGCGTCGAGTGACAAAGACCAAGGAGCCATTGGGGCAACGCTAAGCAGTTCGAAAGCAGAAGCTGAAAAGGTAGCGCTTCATGACCTAACCGAGACTTACTTTGGTTAGGTCATGGGTTATGTCTAGGTCATCCTATAAGATGTTGAATTAAATATATAATATAATGTGACATAACTATCTAACAATATAACAGACATGTATGTACGTGTAGGGATCTGTATTTGTAGAACTCGTTCCTCTGCGGCTAGATGAATTGGCGATTTCAATTTCGTCTCTCCTACTGTCTATCTTTTCGGGTTAGGTCGGTTAGATAGTTAGAAGTGCGAAAATGATATATATTACAATATGTTGATTCTAACTTAGATCCTAACCCGCATCGGTCGGGCCCGTTAGGTCATCGCCTCTTGGGGGCGTATGGGGAGGTAGTGTCGGTCCCAAGTTCTGTCCAATAGGCTCCGCTGACCCGTCATCGTCGTCAGGCACCCTCGACCATATCCGTTGGCAGGAGCGAACTTACCTTGGACTTGGCCCATACGCCCTGGAACGGACCAAGACTGGCCCAGATGCGACTTGGTCGCGGGCATTACACTCCGCGGCGGCGCAACCCAGGGGAAGCGCGCCCCCCTAATTTCGAAAACCGCCGTCTTCCCGTTTCCGCTCCAAAATCACCACCGTTTGGACCCGCGCAAAATCCGGCCGCGCTTCGTCTGCCTGTCTTTGAGGTCGTCGCTTACACCCAAGCCAGCGGCCGTGGGACAGTTGCTATACGTTTCAGCCGCGGCGACAAAGGCTTTGCGACGATGCTTACTCTGTTCGACTATGACCGGCAAAATAGCACTCACCGGATGTCGTTCGCGTCGCCACTCACATTCTTTCAATGAAAGAATGTGGATACGGGGCGAGACCGAGGGCGCAATTTCCCGCGCGGAATTCGTATCGAACGACCTGGGCACTGCCTCATCGGGTCGGTTTTCTAGTTAAATTCACGAAGCCCAGATCACATACATTCGAGCATTCATCTAGATGAGAACAAGGAACACTCTTAGATAGCAGTTACCTTCTTAAATTAGAAAGAATGTGGCCCTTCAACCCGGAAAAATCGATCGAGGTCGCTTCAAATGGAGAAGGGAGCAGCAGAACGGGCATGAGGAAATGGAAGGTCGTGCCGACGCGAGAGGGGCTCAGGAGGAGAGATGGCTGTCATAGGCAACCAACCTCACGATTCGCCAAATCGACCCAGGCCCCCCGTATCCCGGCGAATAGCATGTAGGCCCGACAAAGAGTCGCCCGTGGCAATCAATGCGAATGTCGATGGTGGCCGTCTGGCATATGCGGATGCGAATGGCGGAGGGGCGAGTGCCGATGCCAATGGCTGTGCGTGTGCGTCGGATCGACTGGCTCGTCATGGGAATGATGGTGGTGGTCGTCATGGGTGTGACGATGTTCGTGCTGCAGATCCCCGTGCACATGGTCGTGCTCGTGCCGTTCGCTCAGGTGCAGCCAGACGCCGATGGCCATAAGCGCTCCCGCTGCGGTCAACTGGACCGATACTATTTCGCCAAGCAGAGGGACCGAAGCGGCGGCGCCGATGAACGGTGCGACCGAAAAATAGGCACCTGTCCGGGCAGTTCCGAGATGGCGTAGGGCAAGCACGAACAGGACAAGGCTTACGCCATATCCAAGGAACCCGGTAACAGACCCCAGCAAGACGACCGAGGGCGCCGGCAGGATGCCGCCAGTAAGATGCCCGATAACTAGGTTGGCAGGCCCTGCCACCAGCCCCTTGATCATCGCGATCTGCACGGGATCGGATAGTGAGACCTTGCGGGTAAAGTTATTGTCGAGTGCCCAAGCGAGGCAGGCGCCTACGATAGCTGCAGGTCCGAGAAGGTCACCGAACGCAGCTTCCGGCTGCCAGCTAAGGACAACCGCCCCGGCAACGATGCTCAGCATCCCGATTGCGATACGCCGGTCGAAATTCTCTCTGAACACAAACCAGGCGAGTAGGGCGGTAAGTACGCCTTCGAGGGTCAAAAGCAGCGAAGCTGTGGCGGCCCCCGTACGGGTCAGGCCGGCCAATAGCAGAACTGGACCTGCAACGCCCCCCGAAACCACGGAGGCGGCCAGCCAAGGCAGTTCGCGTCTCGATAGCTTGGCCTCAGCCAACCCGCGGAATCCTCGACCTGCGAGGTGAACGAGCAGAAGGCCGAAGCCCGCCCCGCCGTATAGAATGCCGGCCAGCGTCCAAGCATCAGACGAACCCAGAAGTATCTTCGCTATAGGCGCCGAGATGCCGAACAGGATCGCCGAGCCGATTGCCAAGATGGCGCCTGTCGCGATCATCACATACTCCGAAAGACATCCGTCGTGCGGGTGGAAGACTGCCGGCGTTTGGCAATGGCTGTGCTGGCGAACAGTCGCGGGACCGGCAGCCGGAACGTTCCGGAACCCTAGTCCATATTCATTGTTGTGGAGGTCACATTCCGTGACTTCCCGCGATGGAGAGCTAAATGTCCGAGAAAAAAATCAACAATCAGAATGGTTTACAGAAGAACAACGGCGGAGCGGAATCTCAGCCGACGGCATTCCCGAAGCTTGTTTTCGCCGGTGCGGACGTTCCCATTCGGAACCTGATCGTTCGGGCAAAAGATGTAGCAGGTCGTCTGAAAAGGAAGGACGAACCCGACAACGCCCGAAACGCCGCGACATGGCAGGCGTACAAAAAGATCGCCGTCGCCATTGCAAAGGGTGGGTTCGGCGCATTCGATAATTTTGCGGCAAAGTCGACCTACAACAAAGCATGCGCAGCTATACGCGCCTACGGCCCGGGCCTTCTGAGCGATCTTGCAGATACCACGCTCATGCGCCTGAACTCGAAGCAGCCAGTTCCGAAGGAATACATCGAGGCAATGGAAAACCTCGTCGAAATCCTGAACGCGGTCTGCGGGTATGCCTTCGGTGAAGATCGGAAGCTGCTCACACCGAATGAACTGAAGCCGCGCAAGTCGAAGCTGCAGGTGCTGCGCGATCTGCCAGTCAACTGGCCGCATCTGGTTCTTGAATACGCGCAAACGGAGATGCCAGAAAACACGGCGCTCCATCGGACGATCGCCCTAGCTATGAACTGTGGCGCTCGGCCGGCGGAACTGGAAAAGGGCGTCCTGATCAGCCGATATGGAGCAGAGCTCAAGCTGACGATTGCGGGCGGGGTGAAGACCCGAGCCATCGGGGATCGCGGACTGGGCGATAGGTGGATCCGGATCTGTGTCGATACGCCATCGCGCAAGCTGCTCGATGCCGCACTCGGTGACCGAGATAAGGTATTGCTCCATGGCATGAAAGCCCTGGATTTTTGCCATGCCATGATCCGCATCGGGCGGAAGTTGTTTCCGGAACTGAAAGAGACGGTGTCACCCTATTCGTTTAGGCACCGGTTTGCGTCCGAGATGAAGGCGGCGGGTGCCTCTTGGGCTGATATCGCAACGGCTCTGGGCCACAGCACCGATAAGTGTACCAAGATCTATGGCAGGGCTCGTGGCAAAACCGACGGTTCTATGAACCCGACGGCCGTCGGTGCTGTGAAAGAACCCGCAGCGAAGCGCAAGCCCGCAGGGCCTTCGAAATCGATAGGCATCTCCTTGGACGGTCCTGGCATGGGAGGCTGACCTCAGCACTGAGCGCATGCTGTTACTAGTCGAACCGGCCAGCCGTCACAGCAACGGCTGGCCGCATTCGTTTGCGGCTACCGACAAGCCGGCAATCACGTGTGAGCTCGGATTCTCCAGCATTCAGTCACGAGACAATCAGGACAATTCTGCAATTGCGGAGCGACCATCGGTCCGCGTAAGTCGTCAATCATCGTCGGTGCTCGCAGTTGGAGAGCTTCAACCGACGGCGAACGGAGACCGCAATGAAACTTCGCCTTGGAGTAAACATTGACCACGTAGCAACGATCCGAAATGCCCGTGGCGGCATCCATCCTGATCCAATCGCGGCGGCCCGGATGGCACTTGCTGCTGGCGCCGATGGAATTACGGCGCATCTGCGAGAGGATCGACGGCATATCCGCGACGACGACATGCGGCGGATCAAGGCGGAGATTCATGCGCCGCTTAACTTCGAGATGGCGGCAACGGTCGAGATGCTCACCATCGCGCTTGACCTGAAGCCGCACGCCTGCTGCCTGGTACCTGAGAAGCGTACGGAAGTGACCACCGAGGGCGGCCTGAATGTAGTTGGCAACGCTAATGAGCTTCGGCCGTTTATCCGGAAACTTTCCGATGCTGGCATTCGCGTATCTCTATTCATCGACCCTGATCGGCTTCAGGTCGAAGCAGCGAAAGCGGTTGGCGCGCCCGTCGTGGAGCTGCACACCGGTTCCTATGCCCATGAGACCGGAGCCGGTCGCGCAAATGAGCTCGCGCGCTTGGTCTATTCGGCGGCCCGTGCCGCAGATCTCGGCATCGAATGTCATGCGGGGCACGGACTTGATTTCGACAATGTCGCCGCAGTCGCCGCAATCCCGCAGATTGTCGAGCTCAACATCGGCCACTTCCTCGTCGGTGAGGCCGTCTTCGGAGGTCTTCCAGGCGCAGTCCGCACGATGCGGCGCTTGATGGATGCGGCACGAGGTCTTTAGGAGACTAGCCGGCAATTTTCAATTGTGCACGTGGACGAACTCACCCTTGGCCATCGCAAGATGGTGCGGCTGGTGGTGTGCACCACTGACCATCAAGCCGACGAAGCCCAATCCACGGATACGGGTGACTTGAACAGGATCTCTGGCCGTCACGGTTAGGCGGACACCATTGGGCAGATTCTCGACCTCCGCTGACCATCCGCGCATCTTGTCGAGTTCAGTTGCGTGCGCCTGTACCATCCGCCGAATAGCTTCGACCGTACGGTCGACTCCAGTGATCGATATCGCAATTCCGCCGTCGATCCGCACAGCCTTTGCATCCGACTTCAGCGTGACGTCATTCATGTCGATCAGGTGCTGGCGCAGCGCCTCGAGATCAACTTTCGACCAGTCCGTCTTCGGATCGGCTTCGAGGATGCGTACGATTTCCTGTATTGTACCGAAAGCATCTTGCCCGGGCATTGTCGGAGTTGCCAAATCGACCGCGTCTGATGACATTCGGACATGCTGTGTATGCTGTGATGTGCCGACGGGCATCTGAGCGTGTCCTACGTGGAAGGTAATTCCGGCAGCAGGAACAGCCAGTAGGATCGCCGCGATCAAGTAGCTCTTCATTTGAGTGCTCCACTCGGAATGTTGACGCTCAATCCTTGCCAGAAGGGCGTCCGTCGCGACATGATTGAGATCATGTCAAAAGTACTATTTGAACTATTCCACTCGCTGCCTGCGCATGCAGGCACGTTCGCGGCCGGAAATTACCTGTTCCGGCAAGGCGATCCCGTAAGGGCGCTTCATCATGTCTTGGAAGGCGAGGCGCATCTTGTTCGTCTCCAGCCGGGTGGACAACAGCTCGTGCTTCAGCGGGCGCGCGCAGGCGAAATCCTCGCCGAAGCATCGCTATTTTCGAGGCGCTATCACTGCGATGCCGTCTCCGTCACGCCGACGCGTACGCTTGCGATCGATAAATCGGCCATGCGTACCACTCTCGATGAGAGCCCTAAGTTGGCCGCCTGCTGGGCGGAGTATCTTGCGCACGTGGTACAGAAGACCAGATTGCGCGCGGAAATTCTGTCGTTACGCACCGTTTCAGATCGTCTTGACGCATGGATCGTGGCGAATGGCGGGCGGCAACCAATCAAAGGTGAATGGAAGACGGTTGCGGCCGAAATCGGAACGAGCGCGGAAGCTCTCTATCGGGAAATCGCAAAGCGTCGGCAGTAATGACATCATGATTGATGACTTTGCTCTCCCGCACTAGATGCCGGTAGGAGTTCATGCGACGTTCGGTGCTATTGTCCGGACGAGACCATGTGCCCACAGGAGATTTCAGATGTTTGGAGACCGATTGCTTCATTGCATCATGCGAACTGCGCTTGTTGCCGGGCTCTTAGCCGCATGCGTCTACCCGTCGTCACATGGAAACGCGCAAGCTCAAACCGGCGGGCAGAGCAAAGTTAAGATTGAATGGCTCGGTCACGAATTCTATCGGTTCACATCGCCTAACGGCATTGTCGTGATTACCAGTCCGTGGCTCGCCAATCCGGACGGGCCAGTTGCGGTGGGCGATCTGGCGCGAACCGACTTCATCCTCGTGCCGAACGCGCACAACGACGATATGGGAAATCCGATCGAGATCGCTGCAGCGTCTGGCGCGATGGTCATTGCACCCGGTCCATTGGGGCGCTGGCTTGTCGATAACGGGCTCAAGCAGGCCCAGTTCCGGCGCGCAGGCATTGCCGACCAGTTCGTGCTGAAGGGCATCACGTTCAAGATCGGCCCGAGTAGCCACGACAACACGCTTGCGACGGGTGCTGATGGCGGGCCTGCCGCCTCCTTCTTCATCAAGTTCGAGAACGGGTTCACCGTCTTTTACAACGGGCATTCTTCGCTTGTCGGCGATCTCCCGCACTACGCATCTGTCTACCAGCCTGATCTCGCGATCCTTGGCCTTGCTGGCGATCCGCCGGAGTTCGCTTACGTTGCGAAGATGATGACAACGAATAATCCGAAGTTGCGCACGATCATCCCGAGCCACATGCGTCCGGGCGCACCGATTCTGGCCGATGGGAAGAGAGAACTGGATCGCCACGGTCTTGGTGGGTTGATGTTCGTTCCCGATCTGCGCAAGATTTACGAATACTAACTTTTGGCGGTTCGTTCTTGGTCTGCGCGGAAGCGGTTCCGGGCCCGCGACCTGAAATAGGTAGATTCCGACGCTTTCGGCGCAGATAGCTATTCGGCAAAACGCCAAGTCTGCGCCTGTTTGCAACCGTTGGAAATTCTGGCTACCGTCGGGAACACAGTTTTCGACGCCATGAGCGTGCTTTCAGTCCATTCCGTTCTGGAGAAATAGATATGGCGACCTCGATCAGTCAAATCGCGCGACCTTTTCGTGTTGCACTTCTCGTCCCGTTCCTTTGTCTTTTGGTTGCCGGTTGCGGGTTCAACAACATCCCGACATACGAGGAGCAGGCCAAGGCGAAGTGGTCGGATGTGTTGAACCAGTATCAACGTCGGTCCGATCTGATCCCCAACCTGGTCGAAACCGTGAAGGGCTTCGCAAGGCAGGAAAGCAGTGTCCTGGAAGCGGTGACGGCCGCACGCGCCTCGGCGACCTCCGTCAAGGTCGATGCGAGCACGATTACGGACCCCGAAGCCTTCAAGAAGTTTCAGGAAGCGCAGACCCAACTATCCGGCTCGATCGGGCGGCTGCTTGCCATTTCCGAAAACTACCCAGACCTCAAATCCAACCAGAACTTCCTCGCGTTGCAGTCGCAGCTCGAAGGTACGGAGAACCGCATTGCGGTTGCGCGCCGCGACTTCATCGAAGCAGTGCGCGTCTACAATACCGAGCTGCGGACCTTCCCCGGACGGATGTGGGCGTCATTGTTCTACTCAAGCAACAAGCCGATGGAAGAGTTCACTGTTGCCGACAGCGTGAAGGTGGTGCCGAAGGTGAGCTTCTAGGCGGCTTCGATGAACCGCGTTGCAGTAGCCTTTGCCGTCGTCTGGCTGTGTTTTGTCACGGTCGGGACGGCGCAGGCGCTGACGTTTCCGGCACTCTCCGGGCGTGTGGTGGATGAGGCTCAGCTCCTGACTCCTGCCGAACGGGCGGCGCTGACTGCATCGCTTGCCGACCTAGAAGCGAAAACGACCGACCAGTTCGTGGTCGTCACGCTGAAATCGCTGCAGGGCACGACGATCGAGGACTATGGCTATCAGCTCGGGCGTCATTGGCAGATCGGTCAGAAGGACAAGAATTCGGGCGTCCTGCTGATCGTTGCTGCTGCCGAGCGAAGGGTCCGGATCGAGGTCGGCTACGGGCTCGAAGGCACACTCACAGACGCCCTAACCAAGGTGATCATCGAGAACGCGATCGTTCCCGCATTCAGATCTGGGAATTTCGCCGGCGGAATCAAAAGCGGTACCGACGAAATCATCCGGATTCTCCGGAAAGAAGCCGGCACGTTGCCAGTCGCGGCGAATCGCGGGATGGCGCCGACCGGCCCGGATGCCGCCGTGCCGATCTGGCTCGTCGTCGCCTTGGGATTGGGCGCTGTCGCACTTCTGATCTTCTGCGCGGTCTCCGGTGGATCCGCCTGCCGGGCAATCATGCAGGTTCTCCTGATTGTCGCCATGTCGGGACGGGGCGGATCCTCGCGGGACAGATCGACGCCGTTTTCCGGTCGTGGCGGATCCTTCGGTGGTGGCGGAAGTTCGGGAAGCTGGTGAGGACGAATCGATGATCTCCGATACCGACAGGGTGCGGGTAAGCGATGCGATCCGCGAGGCCGAGACGCGGACCGCCGGTGAGATATGCTGCGTCATTGCGGGCCGTTCGGACAGCTATCGCCTCGTTCCTGTTGCGTGGGCAGCTTTTGCCGCGCTCCTGGCGCCGCTGCCAATCCTCGCCCTGACGGACTGGTCGGCCATGACCGTCTATCTCCTGCAGATCGGCGCGTTTCTGGGTGTAGCTCTCGGCTTATCTCACCCGAAGATCAGGTTCGGGGTCGTTCCGCGCCAGGCAATGCATGCGAGCGCACATGCAGAGGCGATGCGCCAGTTCTATGCGCTTGGAGTCGACCGGACAGAGAGACGGACCGGCGTTTTGATATTCGCGTCCGTCGCCGAACGCTATGTCGAGATCGTCGCCGACACGGGGATCAACGGCAAAGTACTGCCCGATGTTTGGAACAATGCGGTCGCGACGCTCGTGAAGGCCATACGAGCGGGCCAGCCGGCAGACGGTTTCATATCCGCAATCGAGCAGTGCGGCGCGGTTCTAGCAGCACACTTTCCGCCGGGAACTTTGCAACGCGACGAATTGCCGGATCGGCTATTGATGATCTAGTCGCCGGCCCGTGCAATTTGGCTATGTGCTGACGACGGTTGGATCGAATTTCGGAATCCAACGAGGGGTCCTTGCGGCATATTGCGTATATTGGACGCCGAATTCCTTTTCGGCCTGCCGCTCTTCATTAAGTGCAAGTCGGATGTACATCACGACGAGTAACGGGAACATGACGAGCGTCAGGATCGTCGGCCATTGCAGCAGGAAGCCGGCCATGATCGTGACGAAGCCGACATACTGCGGATGTCGCATCCGGGCATAGGGACCCGTTGACGCGAGTTGATGCTTCTTTTGTGACGCATGAAGGACCGGCCATGCTGCGGCGAGGAGGATGAAGCCGCCGGCAATGAATACGTTGCTGGCGATGTGCAATGCGCCAAGATGCGGATTGCCTTCTGTGCCGAGGATCGTTGCCCACAGGTGCCCCGAATCATGCGACATCAGGTCGATGCTTGGGTAGCGGCTCTGCAGCCATCCGGACAGCATATAGATCGTCAGCGGAATGCCGTACATCTCGACAAACAGTGCGACGATGAAGCTCGAGAACGCCCCGAACGATCGCCAGTCAACCGCCGTCTGCGGCTTCGTGAAGCTGTAGGCGAATATAATGAAAACGAGACTGTTGAATATGACCAGCGACCAAAGGCCGTAGGCCGGGATCGTTTCGTGATTCACGGCTTGTCTCCCGAATTGGGATTTGTCGAACTAGCTTCCTTGTGGTCGCCATGCTTATTGCCGCCGTGCCCGCCATGACCGTGGAACATGTGCATCAAAGGGCAGGCGAGAAGCAGAAGATATGGAAGCGCGCCGATTGCATGTGTCCGATGCTCGGTGATCACGAAGTATCCGGCGATCGCCAGAAATCCAATCAGGACGAAACCGCTTCGCGACCGCCACCACGGAATTTGAATTTCATCGCTCATCGCTTCCTCCAATGGCACCAACGAACTAGATCAGCCGATTGCCTGTCACATCATGCCCATCGGACCGGCGAGAAGCTCGTCGGCAAGTTTCTTCTGGTCGCCGGTCAATGCCTGATAGAGCGGAGCAAGTGCACCCTTAATTCCGCGCACTGCAGCAAGGTTCTTCACGAGCATCTGCTCTTGTCGGTCCAGCATGTCCGGTGCAGACGACGGGCCCATTGTGCCCGACATCATGGAAGGCATAGGAGAAGGCGTATTGCCTGCATTGGCGCGAAGAGCGTCGGCATACTTGGCCCATTGGTCATCCTGTGCACGCGTGATCTTGAGTTCCGCTTTGAGGAACGCGATCCGACCTTCGATATGACGCGAACCCATGCCGGCCATCATCGCGTTTCCATGCATCATCGACATCATGCGGCCCATGTCAGCGCCACCCATCATGCCGCCGCTCGCAGGCATGCCGAGTTGTGCGCCCGGCATCGCGGGCGGCCATGTCAGAGGCGTCGATTGGCCAGCGGGATGATGGGGATCTGCGCCAGCCTGCGGCGAAGTCTGAGCGAGGGCCGCCCCTGCGACGAGAAGAGTAAGGATGGCGGCTGCTGAAATGACATGTGTGCGCATGGGAATCTCCCGAAGTTAAGTCCTGACTTAATCCCGAGATTGCGCCTTTTTTCGGCATGCATCCTTGATGCAAGTCAACGCGCCCACAAATATAGTTTAGAAAACTTTCAGCATTACAGGTCTCTAGCCATACCATCGTTGGAATGTTGTGTGACGGCCCGCCGCAATTCGGGCGGCATTTGCAGATACTCGGGATGTCATCATGAAAACCTCAGACCATCATTCAAGCCATACCCATGCACCGAACACTTCGGGCCGACATGCCAAGGATCCCGTATGCGGGATGATGGTCGATACGGCCGCCGCGAAGCACTCAAGTACCTTTGCTGAACAGGTCTTCTATTTCTGCAGCTCCAAATGTCTGGAGAAGTTCACTGCCGCGCCTGCCAAGTTTGCCGGCAGGCAGGAGGTTGCAGCCGTAGCGCCCGCGCGAATCGGCGCCGTCTATACATGCCCGATGCATCCGGAGATCCGGCGAGATGCGCCGGGGACCTGTCCCAAATGCGGAATGGCGCTCGAACCGGTCGACGGAGTTGGCGATGCCGGCCCGAATCCCGAGCTCGCCGATATGTGGCGTCGCTTCTGGGTCGGCGGTGTCCTCAGCGCACCCATGCTCGCTCTCGAGATGGGAGCCCATTTCCCGGGACTGAACCTGCATCACTATGTGCCAGCGACTGTGAGCCTTTGGATCCAGTTCGCTCTCGGCACACCGGTCGTGATCTGGGCCGGGTGGCCATTCTTTGTCCGTGGATGGATTTCGGTCCGGACGGGTGCGCTCAACATGTTCACGTTGATCGCGCTGGGTGTCGGAACCGCCTATCTCTACAGCCTAGTGGCCGCATTCCTTCCTCATCTGTTTCCGCCCGGGCTTCGGGATGCAGAGGGGTTGGTCGCCGTCTATTTCGAGGCGGCTGCAGTCATTACCGTACTCGTGCTGTTGGGGCAGTATCTCGAGATCCGCGCGCGCGAACAGACTGGCAGTGCCATTCGTGCGCTGCTCGATCTGGCGCCGAAAACGGCGCGACGTATCAAGGCCGACGGCAATGACGAAGACGTGTCGCTCGATCAGGTCCAGATCGGCGACAAGCTGCGCGTGCGCCCGGGCGGTGCTGTCCCGGTCGACGGCATCGTCGTTGACGGCCGAGGGCCTGTCGATGAATCAATGGTCACCGGTGAATCCATGCCGGTTGCCAAGGAGCCTGGCGCGCGTCTGATTGGCGGAACCATCAACGGGACGGGCAGTCTCATCATGGAAGCGCAGAAGATCGGCGCCGATACGATGCTGTCCCAGATTGTACACATGGTTTCCCAGGCGCAGCGCAGTCGGGCGCCGATCCAGCGGCTTGCGGACGAGGTCTCCGGATACTTTGTGCCTGCGGTCCTTTTGATAGCACTCGTTTCGTTCGTAGCGTGGATGATCTGGGGGCCGGAGCCGGCATTCGCTTATGCGCTGGTTGCGGCCGTCAGTGTCGTCATTATCGCTTGTCCGTGCGCGCTCGGGCTCGCGACGCCGATGTCGATCATGGTTGGTGTCGGCAAGGGAGCAGGTGCCGGGGTCCTGATCCGCAATGCCGAGTCTCTGGAGCGGATGGAGAAGGTTAATACGCTCGTCGTCGACAAGACAGGAACTCTCACGGAGGGAAAACCGAAAGTCGTCGCCGTTGTCGCGGCACAGGGATTCACGGAAGACGAAGTACTGGCTCTTGCTGCCGGGCTGGAACGGTCAAGCGAGCATCCGCTTGCTGCTGCAATCGTAGCTGCAGCTCAACAGAAGAAGCTCACTATCGGAGATGTCGCCGATTTCGTGTCGCTGACCGGGCGAGGTGTCTCAGGACGTGTTCTGGGACGTGATGTTGCGCTTGGCAATACCAAGTTGATGGCGGAACGAAAGATCGATACGGCAGCCCTCGATCCGCGGATCGAGGACCTCCGGCGCGGTGGAACTGCGATGCTTGTAGCAGTGGACGGTCGGGCGGCTGGCCTCATCGGCGTCGCGGACCCGATTAAGGAATCCGCCGCAGGTGCGATTTCGACGCTTCGTGCCGCTGGAATTCGCATTGTGATGCTGACTGGCGACAACAAGACGACCGCAGCCGCAGTTGCGGAAAAACTCGGCATTTCCGAGGTTGAAGCGGAAGTGCTTCCGGAACAGAAGAATCAGATCGTACGGCGCATGCGCGCCGAAGGCCGCGTTGTGGCAATGGCCGGCGATGGCGTTAACGATGCCCCGGCACTTGCCGAGGCCGATGTCGGTATCGCGATGGGTACCGGCACGGAGGTGGCGCTCCAGAGCGCCGGCGTGACACTCCTGAAGGGCGACCTTATCGGGATTATGCGCGCGCGGGTTCTCAGCCAGGCAACGATGCGGAACATTCGCCAGAACCTCGTCCTTGCATTCGTCTACAACGTGCTCGGGATCCCGTTGGCCGCCGGCGTGCTCTACCCGGCGTTCGGCTGGCTTCTCAGCCCAATTGTCGCCGCTGCGGCAATGAGCCTAAGTTCAGTCTCGGTCGTCGGCAATTCGCTGCGACTGCGATTGCTGAAGATATAGCGGCTCGCGGATAGCCATTCCAGTAGTCCGGAGTTGCGATCCTTAGAGCGCTGGACGCTGCGACGTATTAAGATTGGGTTTGGCTGGAGTTTCGGCAAGCACGCGCGAATGCAAATTGCGGTACTGTTGGCCTGAGCCCGTGAACTCACCCGGTTGAGGGTAGAGTCTGTTCCGTATTTGACCCTGTCTGGGTGGTTGTGGCAACGGGGCGAGGCGCGAAGCCCCTTGGGTAGCGCAGCGTCTCGCCCCGTTGCATCGCGAGGACGCTTGCCGCAGCAAAGGCTGCCGGCGTCTGGTTGCCGATCGAGCTGTGCGGCCGGGTCGTGTTGTAGTCGATCCGCCACGCTTCGATCTTCTCGATGGCGTCGGCGAGCGAGCCGAACAGATTCTCGTTCAGGCATTCGTCGCGCAGCTTGCTGTTGAAGGATTCGATGAACGCGTTCTGCGTCGGCTTTCCCGGCGCGATGTAATGCCAGTCGATGCCGGTCTCCATCGTCCACTGGAGAACAGCACGACTGGTCATCTCTCCGCCGTTGTCGCTGACGATCGATAGCGGCTTGCCCCGCCGCTCAATGATCTTGTCCAGCTCCGCCACCAGACGCCGCCCGGTGATCGACGTGTCCGGCACCGTCGCCAGGCTCTCCTTCGTGAAGTCGTCGACCACCGTCAGGATGCGGAACCGCCGCCCCGTCGTGAGCTGGTCGGCGACGAAGTCCAGCGACCAGCGCTGGTTCGGCCCCTGCGGCAGGGCCAGCGGAGCCCGCACGCCAATGGCCCGGCGTCGGCCGCGCCGCCGCTGCACCTGCAGCTTCTCCTCGCCGTACAGCCGCCGGAAGCGCTTGTGATTCATCCGCACGCCCTCCCGCTCGAGCAGCCAGCGCAGCCGGCGGTACCCGAACCGACGCCGCTCGGCCGCCAGCGCCCGCATCCGTGCCCGCAGCTCGCCATCGTCCGGCCGTGTCGACCGGTACCGGAAGCTCGTCCGATCCATCTCCAGAAGCCTGCAGGCGCGGCGCTGGCTCAGCCCGTGCGCCGTCATCGTGTGCTGCACCGCCCGGCGCCGCGCCGCAGGCTTCAGAAGTTTCCCGAGGCGATATCCTTCAGTGCCGCATTATCAAGCATCGCCTCGGCCAGCAGCTTCTTCAGCTTGCGGTTCTCCTCTTCCAGAACCTTCAGCCGCCGGGCCTCCGACACCGTCATCGCCCCGTACTTGGCTTTCCAGTTGTAGAGGGTCGCCTCGCTGATCCCGTGCTGGCGGCACAGCTCGCCAGCCTTCCCGCCGGCGGCGTGCAGCTTCAGGATCTCGATGATCTTCTCTTCCGTGAACCGGCTCTTCTTCATCGTCCGCTCCTCTATTCGGGCGGACTCTACACTTCTCACTGGGCGGGTTTCACGGGCTCAGGCCACTGTTATCCGGCCTAAATGATGTGAAATACGATGAGGCACGATAGATGCCGATACTTGGTGATATGACTCTGATGTCGATCTTTGTATTGAGTGTTGTTGTCGTTATAGTTCTCGGAGCGCTCGCGCTAGTTTTGTATTTGCGTTCCTGACCATATCGCTCTGCTAGCCGTACTAGATGAATATTCTTCGTCGAATGCGGCTGTGGGTTCCCTCGATTCACTGCGATCTACCCATTTTCCTTTTTGTCGTTATCGCTGCCGTGACTTGCGTGGTGTCCATGCCCATGAAAAAGATGCATCAAAGGGCAAAGGAGAAGTATGCCATATGGCAGCAGCTCAAGCGCATGTCCCCAATGTTCGCGTAGCAGATAGAACGCGACGACGACCAGAAGCGACAGTGCGACAAACCTCAGGATACGGGGTTCGGGCATCGCCATGAATTTTGCCTTCTGCAATGATGCGGGGGTGAAGCTGATAATTGCCCGAATTCGATCCATTTCAACGGCAGATACAATTCGTTACGTTCTGAAATTGGCCTGATACGCAAATAGCGCACAGTGCAATCGAGCTGGCATCCATTCGGATGTTGTGCCTTCGAGGGCATTTGCATGATGGACGGAAGCGGAATGATGCCGGGCGGAATGATCTTCATGTCAGTCCTCGGCATACTGGTCCTTGTCAATCTTGTGCTCGGTGCCGCAGCGCTTTGGAAGTATCTGCGGTCGTAGCAATTCCGATCTGCTTATCGCCAGCATTCATGCGGGGGGCGGCGAGATGTTAGCCGTAATCATCGGAATCGCCCTCGATTGGCCGACCTTGTGTCGACCCTGTCAGACACGCGGCGACAAGTTATGACGCTCGCCCTCCTTGGCGTGCAGGATGCGGATCTCGACGACTCAATTCTCCGGGGAAGCGTGGCTCGCGCGCGAGTGCAGAATTCGCTCATCACCATCCCGGTCAACCGGCGGCTGATCGTACAAGACAGAAGCGCGCCGGAACTCGAGTCCTGCACGCCCATTGAAGCGACTTGACCTTCCAGCGTGGGAAGGCTGCACAAAGGTTCCCAATAAGGGAGACTCCAATGAATGCAGCCGTTCTGGTCAAGCAATCCAATGCCACAATGACCCTCGATATTCCGATCGAGGGGATGACTTGCGCGTCATGCGTCAGTCATGTCGAGAAGGCGCTGGCTGCCACAGCCGGCATCAAATCGGTGTCGGTGAATCTCGCGAGCGAGAAAGCAAGCCTGTCGCTTGCCGACGCCAGCGCCATCGCAAGACTTCCGGGCGTTGTCGAGAAGGCCGGCTACACCATCCCGACAATCGAGGCCGAGTTTTCGGTTTCCGGCATGACATGCGCCTCATGCGTGAATCACGTCGAAAAAGCCATCAAGGCCGTACCTGGCGTGGCAGATGTCGCGGTCAATCTCGCGACCGAGCGCGCGACGGTCAGGCTGTATGCCGGCCTCGTGCCTGCCGGCACCATCGAGCGTGCTGTCGAAAGGGCCGGCTACGAGGCCAGGGACCAGACGGCTGCGGCGGGCCCAGAGGAGGCGGCCGACGCAAAATCCGAGGAGATCAATCGTCTGCGGCGATCGTTTCTTTTTGCGGCAGCTCTGACGTTCCCGATCTTTGCAATCGAGATGGGCGGTCACGCAATCCCGGAGATCCACTCCTGGGTCGAGCTTACTGTCGGCCACAAGTACCTCAAGTATGTCTTCTTCGTGCTGGCGACAATCGTGATGTTCGGACCTGGCCTTGGCTTTCACCGGACAGGGCTTCCCAAGCTGCTGCGGGGCGTGCCTGACATGAACTCGCTTGTCTCGGTTGGCACGCTGAGTGCCTACGGCTACTCCCTTGTCTCGACATTTGCGGCCCGTCTACTGCCGGCCGGAACGACTCATCTCTATTACGAGGCTGCGACCGTCATCGTGACGCTGATCCTGCTGGGGCGCTGGCTTGAGGCCATCAGCCGCGGGCGGACGAGCCAAGCCATAAAGCGGCTGGTTGGCCTACAGGCAAAAACCGCGCGTGTACTGCGTGACGGCAGCGTTGTCGAAATACCGCTCGAGCAGGTCAGGCTGGGAGATCGCATACAAGTCCGCCCCGGTGATCGAATCCCGATCGACGGCATGCTGATCCATGGCGAGTCCCATGTCGATGAGTCGATGATCTCTGGAGAACCTGTGCCTGTGCTGAAAGTCGCCGGTTCGGACGTAGTCGGGGGAACGATCAATACGACCGGCAGCTTCGTGTTCGAGGCGACGCGAATAGGTGCCGATACGTTGCTTGCCCAGATCATCAGAATGGTCGAGAGCGCACAGGGCGCAAAGCTTCCAATTCAGGCACTGGTCGACAAGGTGACAGCATGGTTCGTGCCGGCCGTATTTGCTGCGTCGGCGTTGACTTTTGCTGTCTGGTGGATTTGGGGACCTCAACCGGCCCTTAGCTTTGGGCTCGTCAACGCGGTCGCCGTCCTGATCATCGCCTGTCCTTGCGCGATGGGGCTCGCCACGCCGACCTCGATCATGGTGGGGACGGGCAGGGCAGCCGAACTTGGCGTGCTGTTCCGCCGCGGCGATGCGCTACAGGCGTTGCGTGACGTGAAGACGGTAGCCTTCGACAAGACGGGCACGTTGACCAAGGGTAAGCCAGAGTTGACGGATCTGGTGATGGCGGAAGGCTTTACGCGTTCCGATGTACTTACACGGATCGCCTCGGTCGAGGCTCTGTCTGAACATCCGGTTGCTGCCGCGATCGTTGCTGCGGCCAAGGCCGACGGCCTGGCACTGAGTTCCGTAGAAGGATTCAATGCAGTGCCAGGCTTTGGGATTGGGGCAATAAGCGACGGCAAGCGCATCGAAGTCGGTGCGGACCGGTATATGGCCAAGCTTGGCATCGACATCGCCGGGTTTGCGGATGCCGTCACGGCGCTCGCCGAAGCGGGCAAGACCCCACTCTATGCCGCAATCGACGGCAAGGCGGCGGCCCTCATTGCGGTCGCGGATCCAATACGCCCGACAACTGCTGCGGCCATAGCCACCATGCATCGGCTCGGTCTCAAGATTGCGATGATCACCGGAGATAACAGAATCACCGCACAGGCCGTCGCGCGGCAACTCGGCATCGATACGGTGGTCGCCGAGGTACTTCCGGCAGGCAAACTCGAGGAAATTCGTAAGCTGCGTGCGTCCGGCGGCGCGATCGCTTTTGTTGGCGACGGCATCAATGATGCGCCGGCGCTTGCCGAGGCCGACGTCGGCATCGCAGTCGGGACGGGAACAGACGTGGCGATCGAAAGTGCGGAAGTCGTGCTTGTCTCTGGCGATCTGACGATCGTCGCGACGGCACTGGCGATCTCGCGCGCGACGATGCGCAACATCGAGCAGAACCTCTTTTGGGCCTTTGCCTACAACGTGGCTCTCGTACCCGTCGCAGCAGGCGTTCTCTATCCATTCACCGGCACCCTCCTGTCACCCATGCTCGCTGCCGGCGCAATGGCGATGTCGAGCGTCTTTGTTCTTTCGAACGCGCTGCGCCTGCGCCGGTTCACGCCGGCGTAACGGAAGGTTCAAGGGAGACGATCATGAATATCGGTGAAATCGCAGCAGCGGCCGGCGTATCGGCGAAGATGATCCGCTACTACGAGTCGATCGACCTGATTAAGGCACCGATCCGGACCGATGGCGGCTATCGGGTCTATATGCCGGATGATGTCCATACGCTCCGCTTCATCGGAAGAGCTCGCGATCTCGGATTTTCGATCGAGGAAATATCGAGTCTACTCGCTCTCTGGCATGACCGCAGCAGGGCAAGTTCTGACGTCAAGCGAATTGCCGTTGAGAAGTTGGCGACGCTGGAAGCGAAGATCCTGGAATTGAATGCGATGGCTGCAACGCTAAGGCACCTGGCCGAAAACTGCCACGGTGACCACCGGCCAGATTGTCCCATTTTGAGTGATCTGGCGGAGCCCAAGGCCGCGTCCTCGTCCGGTGGTCGGGCCGGCAATCTCGCAAACCAGAAGGGGCTCGGCGGACGGCGGGTCGCGAAGGCCGATTGCGGACATGAAGCTTGCCGCGAGACGGTGCCCAGAAAGCGGGCAGCCGCATCCGAAAAATTCCGTTGACCTTACAACGTTGGCAACTTGCACCTTGAATGCCTCGCTCGGGTTTGCGTGAGCGGGGGCGAATCCTCCGAAGGAGAAATCATATGACTGCGGTATTGAAGGTCGAAAAAATGCACTGCCAGAGCTGCGCTAAGCGTGTGACGAACGCAATCATGGGAGTGGCGCCGCTTTCCAAAATCGACATCGACGTCGACGCGCGTCGCGTCACCATCGATGGCGCCGACAATCTTTCGGAGATCACGAAAGCTCTCGAGGACGCAGGCTACCCGGCCCAGAACGCCGCTTGAGTGCGGACGGATGGTTAAAGCTGTCCGTCGGGCCTTACCGAGACCCAACTCATTCAAAAGAGGGTAAGCATGTCCGGAAGCTTCAAAACTTTGATTCTGTCGGCCGCCTGTGCCTTGGCCTTGCCTGCTGCTGCAATTGCGGCACAGGGCGACACGGTCAACGCGATCAAGCAGCGCGGAGAACTGAACTGTGGCGTTTCAACAGGCGTTTCGACAGGTATGTCGACCCTGGACAACGCCGGGAACTGGCGGGGTATGGAAGTCGAGTTCTGCCGTGCCGTCGCGGCTGCCATACTTGGCGATCCTGCCAAGGTAAAGTTCGTCCCACTCGAATTTCGGGCGGCCTTCACCACACTGCAGTCCGGTGCGGCGGATCTACTTGCACGCACCGCGACATGGAGTTTCTCGCGCGACTCTTCGCTCAATCTCGATTGGGCGGGCGTGTATATGTACGACGGCCAAGGCTTCATGGTGGCCAAGAAGCTCGGTGCGAAAAGCGGCAAGGATCTGAACGGCGCTTCGGTTTGCGTTTCCGCCGGCACGACCTCCGAGCTGAACCTCGCGGACTATTATCGCGCCAATCGAATGACCTACACGGCCATCACGGGGGCGACACGCGAGCAGAACCAGCAGAATCTCGAATCCGGCCGCTGTGACGTCTACTCGAATGAACGCGGTGGTCTTGCGGCAAGCCGGACCGCAATGAAGAACCCGGATGACTGGGAAATCCTGCCCGACGTGTTCTCGAAGGAACCACTTGGGCCCACGGTCCGTCAGGACGATCCGCGCTTCCGGGATATCGTTGCATGGGTCCTCAATGCGATGATCATTGCGGAAGAGTTCGGCGTCACCCAGGCAAATGTGGTCGACATGAGCCAGAACTCGGCAAACCCTGAAGTCCAGCGTCTGTTGGGCAAGACGGGTGAGTTCGGCAAGATGCTCGACCTGCCGCAGGACTGGGCCGTCAAGGTCATCCGGACAACGGGAAATTACGGCGAGCTCTACGAGCGGAATCTCGGCAGCGGCAGCCCGATCAAGTTGTCGCGTGGATTGAATAATCTGTGGAGTAACGGCGGCCTCATCTACAGTCCGCCATTCCGCTGATAGGATAGCTGCGCCATGCGGCTTCGATAAGTCGCATGGCGATAGCTCCGCCGGGCTGAAATGGAAGAGACACGGACCGAACGATTGTCTGTAGCGACAGCGGGAACCGCTGCGGAATTCCGCGGTCCGACCCAGCGACAGATCCGACGTCTGCTGTATCAGATCGGATTCTCTCTGGTCTTGTTCCTGGTCTTTTGGGGTGCCTGGCAAAACGTTCAGGCAAATATGGCAATCAGGAATCTTACTCTCGGATTCGATTTTCTGCGGCTTGAGGCCGGCTTTGGCATCCCGTTCAGCGTTCTTCCCTACACGGAGACCGACAGCTACGGATGGGTTTTCGTCGTCGGAATTGCCAATACGGTCCTGGTCGCGATCCTTGGAATTGCCGCTGCGACGGTTCTGGGGTTTGTCATAGGTATCGCACGCCTCTCGCCCAACTGGGCGGTATCGAATGCGGCGCTGCTTTACATCGAAGCGTTCAGGAACCTCCCGCTGCTGCTGCATGTCCTGATCTGGTACAACGTCGTCATCCGCGCACTTCCTCCTGCGCGTCAGGCAATATCGCTGGGTGAGATCGCATTTCTAAGCAATCGCGGCGTCTTCCTGCCGTGGATCTCGACCGGACTTTCGGCATGGGCACTTTGCCTCGCCGCCATCGTCCTTGTCGTCGGCATCGCTGCCATCCTCAATCGTAGCCGACGCCGGCGCGAAGCGACAGGGGAAGGTCTGGCGTCGACGCGGCTGGCCGCACTTTGGATGGTCGTCGTTCTGGCAACGCTCTTTCTGATGACGCACGCATCGTTTCATTTCGAAGTTCCGAGACTTCGAGGATTCAATTTCGTTGGTGGAATTGCGCTCTCGCCGGAGCTGGCAGCGCTCGTCATCGCGCTTGCGACGTACAATGCTTCGTTTATAGGCGAACTTGTCCGCGGGGCCATCGAAGCGGTGGATCGTGGCCAGCGGGAGGCAGCCCTTTCGCTCGGGCTCGATCGGATGAAGACGTTGCGGCTGGTCGTCATTCCACAGGCTGTCCGTCTGCTCGTACCTCCACTGACGAATCAGTACCTCCATTTGCTGAAAGCATCGTCGCTCGCGACCGTCATCGGATATCCGGACATCGTGAATGTCTTCGTCGGCGCAACCCTTAACCAGACCGGACGCGCGATCGAGATCATGGGGATGACGATGGCCGCGTTCCTGATACTCAGCCTAGGAATTACCGGTCTCAGCAATCTCTACAATCGGCATATGCGGATCGTCGGTCGATGATCGCGACAATCGCCTGGGCTCGACGGAATCTATTCGCACGGCCGATCGACGTCGTTCTGACAGGCTTGATAACCGTCGTCGTTGGAGTAACGGCCTATGCGGTTCTTGATTGGGCCATTCTTTCGGCGACCTGGTCAGGCGCGAGCCGGGCCGACTGCAATCCGGCGGGTGCTTGCTGGGCATTCGTAGTCGCCAGATCCGGCCAGTTTCTCTATGGATTCTATCCCTCGGATCAGTGCTGGCGTGTCGATCTTTCTTTCGTCCTGCTGGCCGCCGGGATAGCCGTCCTGACGATCCCCAAGGCGCCCGGAAAGCGGCTGGGCGCGATCCTGCTCCTTGCCGTTTATCCGCTGGTTGCCGCATTGCTCCTCAAGGGCGGCGCATTTGGACTATCTGCAGTTCCGACCGATCGCTGGGGTGGGCTTTTCCTCACGCTCGTCCTCGGTGTCGCCGGTATCGTCTTGTCGTTTCCGGTGGCGATCCTGCTTGCCCTCGGGCGCCAGTCGGACCTGCCGATTATCCGCGGCGCGAGCACGTCCTATATCGAGATCTGCCGAGGACTTCCCCTTATCGCCGTCCTATTCATGGCCCGCATTCTACTGCCGTACGCGCTGCCGGTTGGCTCCGAACTTGATCCGCTCGGGCTCGCCGTTGCTGGAATCGTCATGTTCGAAGCGGCCTATCTTGCCGAAGTATTCCGGGGTGGTCTCCAATCTCTACCGAAGGGGCAGTATGAAGCTGCCGCAGCGATCGGTTTCGGCTATTGGCGGACAACGATTTACATAATTCTGCCTCAGGTGATGCGCAATACCGTGCCGGGTCTGGTCAATAATTCGATCGCACTCCTCAAGAACACGACTCTCGTCGTCGCGCTGGGCTTGTTCGAAATTCTTAACATTGTGGCCGCCGGTGCTGCGGATCCACAATGGCTTGGGCTTGCGGCCGAGGGCTACTTTGTTGCCGGCCTTGTGTTCTGGGTGCTTTGTTTTTCGATGTCGCGCTATAGCCGAAGTGTCGAGCGAAATCTTGTGCGGAGCCGTTGAGATGGCCGAGCCACCCGCCAATGTGATGATCGACATCCGTGCACTGAACAAATGGTTCGGGATCCTGCATGTCCTGCGGGACATAAGCCTGTGTGTCGCGCAGGGTGAGCGGATTGTTGTCTGCGGTCCATCCGGCTCGGGGAAGTCGACACTCGTCCGCTGCATCAACGCATTGGAGCGCTACCAGAGCGGCCGGATCTTCGTTGCTGGCCGCGAGACGAACCCGGATTGCGACAGTGTCCTGTCCCTCCGGCGCGAGGTCGGCATGGTGTTCCAGTCATTCAATCTCTTTCCGCATCTTCCGGTCCTCCAGAATCTTACGTTAGGGCCGGAAAAGATTCTCGGCCTATCTCGACGCGACGCCGAGGCTGCCGCGCTGGCACTGCTCGAAAAGGTCCGCCTCGTGGACCAGCGTCACAAGTATCCGGCCGAGCTATCAGGCGGGCAGCAGCAGCGCGTTGCGATTGCGCGCTCGCTCGCCATGAGACCCCGGGTAATGCTTTTCGACGAACCCACGTCGGCTCTTGATCCGGAGATGGTGAAGGAAGTTCTCGACGTGATGATCGAGCTTGCTGGGAGCGGCCTGACGATGATCTGCGTTACGCATGAGATGGGATTTGCCCGCGCCGTGGCGGACCGGATGGTCTTCATGACGGACGGCGCGATACAGGAGATTACGACTCCGGACAGGTTCTTCAGTGGCGATTGTTGTGAGCGTGCCCGCCATTTTGTTGAGCAGGTGCTTCATTGACGGCTAAAAAGCGTTCTGATGCGGACCACATCGAGACAGTTGCCACCCATGCGGGGAGAAATCCGTCTGCGCATGGCGGCTCGGTGAATCCGCCGATCTTTCACGCGTCGACGATTCTCTACGAGAAGATGGACGCGTATGACCAACGCCGTGACCTGTTTTTCGAGGGAGTGGGATACGGGCTCTACAACACGCCTTCGACGATTGCCCTGTCAAAGTCGGTTGCGGCGCTGGAGGGTGCGTCGCACTGTGTGATTGTCAGTTCGGGTACAGCCGCGATTGCAACTGCCCTAATGTCATTCATCGGGGCTGGCGCCCATGTTCTGGTACCTGATTCGGTGTATGGATCGACACGAACTTTTTGCGACGATGTCCTGTCGAAGTTCGACGTTTCGACAACCTACTACGACCCGGTGATTGGTTCTGGAATTGCGAGTTTGATCAAAGAAGAAACGTCGCTCGTTCTTCTCGAATCGCCGGGCTCGTTGACCTTCGAGGTGCAGGACGTACGGGCGATTTCCCAGGTCGCCCGCGAGCACGGTGCCATCAGTGCGATTGACGCGACGTGGGCGTCGCCCGTCTTTCTGCGAGCTCTCGACCTTGGCGTCGATATTGCGCTTCAGTCCGGCACCAAGTATCTGTCCGGCCACTCCGACGTCATGTTCGGAACGTTATCGACGCGAAATGAAGGAGCGTTCCGCCGCCTGAAGGAAACTGCCGGCCGTTTCGGCAATAGGCTGGGCGGCGAAGACTGCTATCTGGCGCTTCGGGGTATCCGCACGCTTCCGGTCCGGATGCAGGCGCATCATGCGACGGGGATCGAGTTGGCGCGGCGGCTCACCGCACATCGGGCGGTACGGCGTGTCCTTCATCCGGCATTGGCTAACGATCCCGGTCATGCACTCTGGAGCCGCGATTTCACCGGTGCATCCGGGCTTTTTGGTGCTGTTCTGAAGACATCGGATCGCTCCGCCGTTGCGGCGGCGGTTGAATCGCGACGGCTGTTCAAGATGGGCTCGAGCTGGGGTGGATACGAAAGCCTGATTGTCCCAACCTACCCGGCGACGCAGCGTTCGGTCACGACCTGGGCAGAAGACGGTTTCGTCGTCCGCATTCATGCCGGCCTCGAGAATATCGAAGATCTCTGGCGCGATCTCGAAGAAGGGCTGGACGGGCTTCCGGTCTAATCGTCCGGCGATTAGATTGTTTCGGATTGTAACGGAGATACGATCCGATACGTTTATCGGCGAGCCTATTCCGCCAAACTCGGTACAGACAGACATGCCCGGTCAGAGCCATATCCTCGTCGTCGACGACGATCGCGAGATCCGCGACCTTCTCATGCGCTTCCTGTCGAAACACGGATTTCGTGTATCGGCGGTCGCCGACGGGAACGGCATGCGTGTGGCATTGGACGAGGGCAAAGTCGATCTCGTCGTTCTGGACGTCATGATGCCCGGAGAGGACGGACTGTCGCTCTGCAGGCGGGTGAGGGCAACTTCCTCGACACCAATCATCATGCTCACGGCGATGGGTGACGATACTGACCGGATCGTCGGATTGGAGATGGGTGCCGACGACTATCTGGCGAAGCCCTTTAACCCGCGAGAACTCCTCGCACGCATCAAGGCAATTTTGCGCCGAAGCGGGCAGTCTTCCACTGTCACTGGTCAATCGCGATTGGAGTTCGAAGGGTGGGCAATGGATCTTGCCCGGCGGGAGCTCACTTCGCCCGACGGCCGTCTCATAGACCTAACCGGTGGTGAGTTCGATCTGCTGGTCGCTTTTGCGGAGCATCCCCACCGAACGCTATCCCGTGACCAACTTCTGGATCTGACGCGTGGCCGGTCGAGTTCCCCGTTCGACCGGAGCATTGATATCCAAGTCAGTCGCCTTCGGCAGAAGATCGAAAAAGATGCAAAGGACCCTAAGCTGATAAAGACCGTCCGGAGCGTCGGCTATATTTTTTCGGCAAGGGTGGGAGCGACGTGACGGTAATTCTCCGTAATTGGCTCAGCAGCCTCGTCGCGCGCGCGATCGCGGTCCTTGTCTTGGCAGTCCTTGTTTCGCATGGCCTGAGCATGGGGCTCTATCACGTCGAGCTTACCGACCGTCTGGCCGAGACCCAGGAAGCCCAGCTTGCGGAGAAGCTTATTGCGATCATGGATCTTGTCGATGCGGCGCCTGAAGAGTCGCGGGAAGTGATTGCACATGCGATCGGCGGATCTTCCATCGAAGCACATTGGGACAGGCAAAGCGCCGTGCCGATGTCTCCGGTCAATGATGAGCGTCTCCGTGTCGCTACGGAGCGACTTATCGGGCGGATGCCGGGTGTCAGCCCCGAAGAACTTCGGCTTTCTTACGGCCGTGATGCCGGTCCAGACGACGAACCCCATTTTCTGCTGGTGTCACTTCGGCTTTCTGACGGGAGTTGGGTGAACGCGAGTGCGGGATTGCATCACGTTCCGGGCGGTGGTCTCACGAGCGCAATCGTATCAACCATTTTGATGGCAATTGCCGTCGTGCCGGTTGGCGTCTGGCTGCTTGGATTGGCGATCCGACCGTTGCGGGTATTCTCGAAGGCGGCAGAGCGCCTTGGCAACGACGTCAACGCGCCCCCGATTCCGGAATCCGGTCCCGCCGAGGTTGTGCAGACCGCCCGCGCTTTCAACGAAATGCAGCAGCGCATTAAAAGGCTCCTCACCGATCGAAGTGCCATGCTTGCGGCCGTTTCCCATGACCTCCGCACGCCGATCACACGGTTACGTCTTCGTGCCGAACTGCTCGACGATACCGAACAGCAACAGAAGATAGTCGCCGACATCGTCGAGATGGAAGAGATGGTCAATTCGACACTTGCCTTCTTCCGTGACGATGCAATCGCAGAAGCGCGGCGCCCTATCGACCTGGCGTCTCTCGTGCGGACGATCGTCAACGACGCGACGGATTCCGGTCACGACATAGCCCTTGAGCGCTGCGAGCCTTGTACAGTCGATGGGCGCCCGATCGCGCTCAAGCGTGCGTTTGTGAACCTGGTCGAGAATGCCGTGAAGTACGGCGAACGTGCGCGCATCCAGCTCTTTCCCGACGGCAACGATGCCGTTCTTTTGGTGGAGGATGATGGCCCAGGCATACCCGAGGTACGTCACGAGGATGTCTTCGAGCCATTTGTCCGTCTGGAAGAGTCCCGCAGCCGGGAGACCGGTGGAGTAGGGCTTGGCTTGGCACTTGTACGAAGCGTTGTGCGCGCACATGGCGGATCGATCGCCCTTGCAAATGTCGAAGGACACGGACTGCGCATTGCAGTGCGGATTCCTCAGGTTTCCGGTATTGCATGAGCCGCTACCTGGCGACCGGCTTCGTCTTGATCGCCGTATTGGCCGGCATCTATTGGTTCATGCCGGTTGCGCAGAAAGATTCACGATTGGAGAAGAAGTTCGAAATTCTTGAAATCGGCGAGCGGGTGTATCGCGCTGAATGTGCCGCTTGTCATGGTGCTTCGCTTGAGGGGCAGCCGGACTGGCGGAGTCGAAATGCCGCCGGTCGCTTGCCGGCGCCGCCCCATGATGCGAGCGGTCATACATGGCACCATCCCATGCAGGTTCTCTTCGACATCACGAAGTTTGGCGTAGCCCGATTTGCCGGCCCCGGTTACGTATCGGACATGCCGGTCTATGAAGGTCGACTTACAGACGACGAGATTTGGGCAGTACTCGCGTATATCCGAGAGCAATGGCCGCCCGACGTCCGCAAGCGGCATTCCGAGATGGATGCGCAGATCCGGAAATAGCGGATCGGGTGCAGATACAATTCGTTACAAAACCGACTGGTCCGCGAAATACCGGCGTTACAGGCATGCTTCAGAAATACGATCACTAACAGGCAGAAATGAGCTGGAACGTGAACCGATTGAACCCTCTGCGGAACCTTAGGTGCGCTGCAATCTTGGGAATACTTGGAGCTTTCTTCGCCCCGGTCGTGGTGACGACGGAAGCCCTGTCGCAAGGCGTCTCATCCGGCAACGCACAATCTCCCAGCGTCCTGGCGCCGCTTGTTGCTCGGCCCGGACCTCAGAAAGATCAGCCGACCTCGCTATTTGAAGCTCCGCCGCCCGTAAAGGACGAATCGGAAGCTGACTGGCGAGCGGCGAACGAAGAAGCAGCTCGCTTGGGCGGCCATATCGGTCAGGTCCGTGGCCGTCCCGCCACGCCGCGCCAGTGAAGAATTTAAAGCTCAATGTGATGGCGAATAGACCCATGTCGAACCGATCGAGGATCAAATCCATTACCGTGGCCGCCCTTGCGGCAACCCTGCTGGCGGCCTGTGCGGTAGTGCCTGGCGGGCAGGGAGGTATGGCCCCGACGCCATCGGCTGCGCAACGGACCGCGGCGTCCGATTGGTCGGCCAGCTATTCCGACCTGCCGGCACTGCGTCAGCCGCTTGCCATTCTTCTCTCAAAGGAGGTTGATGCCGATGCGGCCGTCCGTATCGCGCTGCTGGCCAGCCCCGCATTGCATCGCATCTACTTCGACCTACGTCTGCCGGCTGAGGAAGTCGCCGCGGCGGCAATCGGCCCTCTGCCGACCGGTGAAGATGTCGAGACCAGATTTGTTGTCGACGCAATCGGAAGCCAGAAGAGGTTTGCTTCGCAAGTCGACCAACTCAAGTTCGAACAGGCGAAACTCGACAAGGCTGCCGAGATCGTCCGTTTCGCACTCGATGTCAGGCGCGCGTATGCGTCGGCAGTCGCGGCCCGACAAGTCTCCGATCTAACCGAATCCCTCAAGACCGCATCCGAGGCGTCGGCCGAACTTGGTCGTCGTATGGCGCGTGTCGGAAATTGGCCGCGTTTGAACGAGTACCGCGAAGCTGCTGCCCTTGGCGAAGTTAGCGTGCAGGCGGCGCGCGCTCGGCAGTCCGCAAACGTTGCGCGCGAGCGGCTGACACGCCTTCTCGGGGTCTGGGGTGACGATGCCGCATACCGCCTTGCGGCAAAGCTACCCAATCTCCCGAGCAATTTAGGTACGATTGAGAATGCCGAGGCATCGGCGATTGAAGGCAGGTTCGATATTCGGGCCGTCAATTTTGATATTGCGGCCGAAGTTAGAGAATTTGAGATCGATGGCTACGAGGATGGATTGCGTAGTGCCGGGTCGCGATTCGTTGAAGTACCACCCGCCCGGTCGCTGGACGGCGGAAAGGGATCTGCGCCGATTAATGTGCCGGTTTTCGATCTTCGCAGTCAGGCCAGTCAGGGAAAAGCCGCGAAGTTCATGGCATTGCTGACGCAGGCATCCGGTCTCTCGATCTCCGTCCGGGCGGATGCGCGCGAAGCAGTTGCTGCGTGGCGGACGGCCTATGACATTGCCCGTCACTACAGCGACCACATGGTGCCATTGCAGGGGCGGATCATCGAAGAGAGTGTTCAGCGATATAACGGCATGTTGATCGGAGTTTTCGACCTCCTTGGCGATGTAAGGCAGCGGACGACCATAGATATTGCGGCCGTCGAAGCAGCTCGAGATTACTGGGTCGCCGCGGCCGATCTTAGGAACGCACTCCAAGCGGGTGGTTTCAGCGGCGGGACCACGTCGACTTCATCTGCGCCAGCGACAAAGGCAGCGCCTGCCGGTCACTGATTCTTTCGACTTTCGAATTCTGATTTCACTGGAGCAACCGATGTTTTCGCGACGCAACTTTCTCAGGGCATCTGCAGTCAGTATGGTCGGCGCCGGGCTCGTTTCGAAGGCAAGCGCCGCCTCGATCCCGGAGGCACCGACGCAGACCTCACCGACGATGGTTGCGCCGGTGTTGCCTGGCTCAGGCCGGCCGTACAATCCGGTCGCAACGCTCAACGGCTGGACCCTGCCGTGGCGCATGCGTGATGGCTGGAAGGAGTTCCATCTTGTCGCCGAGCCGGTAATCCGGGAGTTTGCCCCTGGAATGGTCGCAAATCTCTGGGGTTATAATGGCCAAAGCCCTGGCCCGACGATCGAATGCGTCGAAGGCGACAAGATCCGCATTTTCGTCACCAACAAGCTAGCGGAGCACACGACGGTACACTGGCACGGCATCCTGCTGCCAAACGGGATGGACGGTGTTGGCGGTCTGACGCAGCCGCATATCCCGGTCGGCAAGACATTTGTCTACGAAATGGTCATGAAGAAGAGCGGAACCTTCATGTACCACCCCCATGCCGATGAAATGGTCCAGATGGCCATGGGCATGATGGGGTTCTTCGTCGTGCATCCGAGGGACCCGCGTCAGCATGCCGTTGATCGCGACTTTGTCTTCCTGCTGAACGCCTTCGATATCGAGCCGGGAGCGAAGACGCCGAAAAATTCGACGATGCTCGATTTCAATCTTTGGAGCTGGAACAGCCGCGTCTTTCCCGCGATCGATCCTCTGGTCGTACGTAAGGGCGATCGGGTGCGTATTCGGGTCGGCAATCTGACTATGACCAATCACCCGGTCCATCTGCACGGGTACGATTTCGAAGTGACCGGAACCGATGGCGGTTGGGTGCCGCCGTCCGCACGCTGGCCGGAGGTCAGTGCGGACATTCCCGTCGGTGCGATGCGGGCGATCGAGTTTACGGCCGACGAACCGGGTGACTGGGCGATTCATTGCCACAAGTCGCATCACACGATGAATGCGATGGGCCACGGCGTCCCCACGATGATCGGGGTCGATCACCGGGACGTGGTCCATAAGATCACGCAGGTCGCCCCGGACTATATGGTAATGGGTGAGCGAGGCATGGCCGACATGCAGCAAATGGAAATGCCCATCCCGGACAATACGCTGCCGATGATGACAGGCCGCGGGCCGTTCGGGCCTCTCGAAATGGGTGGCATGTTCTCGGTCGTTAAGGTCCGGGATGGACTTGCCCGCGGCGATTACAAGGATCCGGGTTGGTACCGACATCCTCCCGGGACTGTCGCTTACGAATGGAAAGGCTAGCCGGTTGTTGGCTAACTATCCGTTTTTTCCCCCTCAAACTTAAGGGCCGTTTCCATGAAGTTTTTCACAGCTTTTTGCATGGTAGTTGTCGCAGTCGTCGCCTTGGGATCCGCCTCAAATGCCGATCCCGGACATAAGCAAAGCCAAGCGCACTCGCCAGCCGGACAGCCGGGTGATCCAAAGAAGGTCGATCGTACGATTTCCGTCGAGATGAACGACAAGATGAGATTCGTACCGGGCTCCATCACCGTCAAACCCGGCGAGACTGTTCGCTTTGAGGTCAAGAATGTTGGTGAAATGAAGCACGAAATGATGTTTGGCACACAAAAGGAAATCAACGAACACGCTAAAGTTATGCAGAAATTTCCGGATATGGAGCATGATGACGGAACCTCGATAACGCTCGCACCAGGTAAATCTGGTGAGATCATCTGGAAGTTTTCCAGTGCCGGTGCATTCATGTTTGGTTGCCTTATGCCCGGTCATGTTGAGGCAGGTATGGTTGGAACGGTCTCTGTTCGTCGTTGAAGTACAGCGGTGCGGGAGGTAAACATGTTGAATAATTTTCGTAACCTATCCGTCGTAGCCGTCGTGTTGACGATCACGTCAGGATTTTCCTTTGCTCAGACGATCGACCGGGTTGACGGAGAGGTTCGTCGCGTCAATGTAGCCGAGGGCAAGATCACGCTCCGGCATGGGCCTCTGCCCAATCTCGACATGCCTGCGATGACGATGGTCTTTACCGCTCGTGACCCCTTGATCCTTAAAGACTTGAACGTTGGTGACAAAGTGAAGTTCGTAACCGAAAATTCAAATGGCGTGTTCTACGTGCTCGAGATCATGAAGCCGAATTAGCGCGCATATGAAGCGTGAAACCTTCGGGCTGCCCCGACGATCGGCTCTGGCCTTTGGTGCTGCGTTGCTGGTGCCGAAGCGATTGCTGGCGGCTGGGAGTGAGCGGGGCGCTGCCCTACCGATCCCAAGGCTGGTAGACGGGTCATCCGGTCTGATCGAGCTCGAAGCACGCAAGTCGACACACACATTTTATCCCGACCGTCCAGCCGAAGTGCTTAGCTATTCGTCGAGCTATCTCGGGCCGACCCTGCGGTTCCGGCGTGGGGGCAGAGCACGTCTTTCCGTCCGCAACGGGATGGACCGGCCAACATCGACCCATCTGCATGGACTGCTGATCCCGGCGGAAGCGGATGGTGGGCCGCATCGTCCGATTGCGCCCGGCGCGACATGGTCGACCGAGTTTCGTATCGATCAGCCAGCGACGACTGCTTGGTATCACGCGCATCCGCATGGTGATACGGGGCGGCAGGTCTATTTTGGTCTCGCCGGATTGGTCATTGTCGAGGACGCAGACGGGCAGGGTAGCCGCCTTCCAGGTCGGTATGGCGTCGACGATCTACCACTCGTGATTCAGGATCGTGTTTTTGATCCTCTCGGCCGTCCGCTCTACATGGCGAACATGCATACGACGATGATGGGTATGCGCGGCGATACTTTCATCGTCAATGGCACGGTCGATCCGGTAGTGCGCGTTCCGGCAGGGCTTATCCGGCTCAGGATCCTGAATGGCGCCAACGCACGGAATTTCGATATCGGCTTCGATGACCAGCGGACGTTCCATGTCGTCGGTAGTGACGGAGGGCTTTTGCCTACCCCCGTGGCGCGACGAGACTTGGTGATCGGGCCAGGCGAACGCTATGAGATCGCCGTCGATTTCACAAACGGGCGCCCTGCCGCCCTGGAAACGGCCAGCGATACGGCCGCAATCCTCGCAGGACGTGTACCAGCGGTGTCCCGGACGATGGGGCGGGGTAGCGGGCGCCTTCTACGGTTCGACGTCGATCTTGGCCTCGCGGCCCATCCCACGCCTCTGCCGGAATCACTGTCTTCGATGGCTCCGACGAAGGTAACAGGCAACCCGATGCGCCGGATCGTATCCCTAGACATGGGGCCGTCGATGATGGGGCAGGGCACGGCCATGAGCGGCATGCAGCACGGACCAGGCGGCATGTTCGGGATCAACGGCCGGCCTTATGACCCCGAGCGCGTGGACTTCGAAGTTCCCTTGGGGTCGACCGAGATCTGGGAAGTCCGACCGAATCTGATGACCCACCCGTTTCATATCCACGGGGCGACCTTTAGGGTCCTTTCAATCGGCGGCGCACCGCCACCTGCCCATCTAGCGGGCGACAAAGACACGCTACTCGCTGACCGGCCGGTTGAACTCCTGGTCAGCTTCCGGCAGCCCGCGACGCGGCGGTCTCCCTTCATGTTCCACTGTCATGTGCTTGAACATGAGGATGCAGGGATGATGGCGCAGTTCACTACAGTCTAGTTCCAGGGCACTTGAGGTTTTCCTTTGGTGGGGGCCTTTTGTACGAATCTGCGAGACCTTACCTAGCTCCACTTACTGTGCGATAATAGAAAGATGAGTCACTCAGTCGCGCATCAGTGGTTGGTTTTGTCGATCTCCATTCTCGCAATCGTTCTCGGCCCCCTTAATGCCGCGACGAGCCGAGCCGCGACGTTACCCGCAGCCATGGGCGAGATGTCGGATGACATGCCCTGCTGTCCGGCCGGACAGCCTGTCACCCCGGATTGCCAGAAAGCCTGCCAGCTATTAGTGATCTGCACGGCAAACTACATTTCCGCTTTGCCGGCAAATTCGCTGGTGAGTTTCGAATTTCTGATCGCGCAAAGCCTCGACAGGCCGGATAGCGATTTTCTCGGCCGGCCGCTTGGCATTAAGCCACCGGCTCGACCACCACGAACCTAGGACATCGCCGGCGTTTCCGCGCCGTACGGAATCATCGGCCATCTCGCCGGTGACTGAGATTGCGTGGCCACAAGCCGCGCGCCGTCGAACTTCGTGTTCGGCGATCCGGTTTGCTTCCAACCTGGGACACCCAAATCATGTCGATGTTTATTTCGAACCGCGCTGCTGCGGCGGCGCTCATGTGTGCACTGTCGGTCAGTTCAATCTCGCCGGCCGGAGCTGAAATCAACGATTACGAATTTCGTCTGGTCGAGACACGCGTCAAACAAAGCAGCAATGCCGTTGTCGCTGTCCGGCTGATTGACAAGCGAACCGGAAAATCAGTGCCGGACGCCGTCATCTTCGCAACCCGCATCGACATGGCACCAGATGGTATGCCAACCATGAATGCGCTGATCGAAGCGTTGCCGTCCAACGAACCCGGCACCTACCGATTCAAGACCGACCTGATGATGGCCGGCGGATGGCGGTTGTCGCTGGCGGCGAAAATCCAAGGAGAAACGGGCACGCTTGAGAACGAGCTGAATCTGAAAGCCGTGAAATGAACAGGTTTGCTGCGACTTTCCTCGTTTTCGCTGCCATCTCGTCTTCCGGCGTCGGGGGTTACTGGATTGGACAGCATGGGTATCCTGCTGGAGGTGCCATCGATACGGCAGCACCGTCCGCTGGGGCAACCTCCAGCATTGGTCCAATCGTCTACTATTCCGATCCGGACGGAAAACCCATCTACTCGGCGGATCCTAAGCGAACCGGCGATGGACGGCCTTTCCGCGCCGTCAGTGCAGAAGAGGAGGTCGGCTTCGACAATAGGCCAACGGTACCTGCAGATAACCGAGAACAATCTGTTCCAAGGCGCATTCTCTACTATCGAAACCCGATGGGGCTGCCCGACACCTCACCGAGGCCGAAGAAAGACTCGATGGGAATGGACTACATCCCCGTCTTCGATGGCGACGACGACGGGCCGGAGATGAAAATCTCGCTTGGCAAACTGCAGCGAACCGGCGTCCGGTCCGAAGAAATCTTGCGACGGGTTGTCAGCAGAAACATCCGCGCACCAGGTACGGTTCTGTTGGATGAACGGCGAATCTCAATCGTGGCAACACGAAGTGATTCATTCATCGAAGATGTCGCCGGGGTCACGACAGGTGATCGTGTTTCGAAGGGGCAGGATCTTTTCAGGATCTACTCTCCTGAAATTGCGGTTGCCGGCGCCCAGTTTCTCACCGATCTCAGAAACGCTGGAAGCGGAGCGATTGCCGGCGGCGCGCGACAACGCCTGGAAAACCTCGGCCTAACATCTGACGCCATTACCAACATCGAACGAACCCTAAAGCCGCCACTCTCTATAACTTGGAAATCGCCGCGCGACGGTGTCGTGCTCGAGCGAAACATCGCCAGCGGAATGAAAGTCGCCTCGGGCGATCCCCTGTTTCGGATAGCCGACATCTCAACGATTTGGGTGGTCGCTGACGTACCAGAATATGAGTTCGGATCCGTTCGCGTAGGCACACCCGTGCGCATTCTGTTCCGAAATCGAGGCATGGAAACTGTCAAAAGTCGAATCTCGTTGATCTACCCTCAGATCGGCGAAGTGGCCCGAACTGGCAAGGTACGGATCGAAATTCCAAACCCTTCGGGTCTCCTGCTTCCGAACATGTATGTCGACGTCGAAATCGATGCCGGCGCACCGGAACCGGTCGTCGCGGTGCCGGATAGCGCCGTGATCGACTCGGGAAATCGGCAAATTGTCATCATCGACAAGGGCGACGGGAGGTTTGAGCCGCGGGTCGTCAAGCTCGGCACACGGGGAGAAGGCTATATCGAAATCCGCGACGGGATTGCCGAAGGAGAAAGGGCCGTCGTCGCTGCAAACTTCCTGATCGACGCCGAAAGCAATCTGAAGGCCGCCTTGCGCAGTCTCACGCCGTCGGAGCCGCAGCCATGATCGCCCGTCTCATTCGTTGGTCGGCCAGCAATCTTGTCCTGATCATGGTCGGAACGCTTTTTGCCGTTGCAAGCGGCATCTACGCGCTACGTACGCTTCCGCTCGACGCCATTCCGGACCTCTCGGATGTGCAGGTCATCGTCTACACCGAATACCCCGGCCAGGCGCCACAGGTGGTCGAGGACCAGGTCACCTATCCGCTGACGACTTCGATGCTTACGGTGCCGCGCTCCAAGGTCGTACGCGGATTCTCCTTCTTCGGTGTGTCGTTCGTCTATGTCATTTTCGAGGATGGAACGGACGCGTACTGGGCGCGCAGTCGAGTACTCGAATATCTGAACGCTGCGGCCCGGCGCCTTCCGGCTGGCGTGACGCCTAGCCTTGGACCAGACGCCACGGGTGTCGGTTGGGTCTACCAGTATGCTGTCGTCGCAAAGGAAGCGACGCTTGCCGAACTCCGGTCCTTGCAGGATTGGGTCATTCGTTATGCGGCGTCGAAGGCCGAAGGGGTCGCAGAAGTCGCCAGCGTCGGCGGCTTCGTCAAACAGTACTCGATCGTGGTCGATCCCAATCGCCTTCGCGCCCAGGGCATTCCGCTCAATCGCCTACGTGATGCCGTGAAGTCGAGTAACTCAGACGTCGGTGGACGTACCATCGAGCTGTCCGAGTTCGAATTCATGGTCCGGGGTCGCGGGTATCTCAAAGGCATCGCGGATATCGAGAACATCGTTCTCAAGACCGATCGCGGGGTGCCGCTTCGGATCGGCGATATCGCAAGGGTCGAGATCGTTCCGGACGAACGTCGCGGCATTGCCGAGTTGAATGGCGAGGGCGAGGTCGCAAGCGGCATCGTGCTTCAGCGGCTCAGTTCCAATGCTCTGACCGTGATTAAAAATGTCAAGGAACGACTTGCCGAGATTTCCACCAGCCTTCCGTCCGGGACCGAAATCATCGCCGTCTATGATCGCTCCGAGTTGATCAATCGAGCTATCGAGACGCTTAAATCCACACTGATTGAAGAAAGCATCATCGTCGCGATTGTCTGTGTCGTCTTCCTTCTTCACCTGCGCAGTGCGCTCGTTGCGATCCTCATGCTGCCCGTCGGTATCCTGATGGCCTTCGCAGCGATGAAGGCGATTGGGCTCGGATCGAATATCATGAGCCTTGGCGGTATCGCCATTGCCGTCGGCGCGATGATCGATGCAGCCATCGTAATGATCGAGAACGCGCACAAGCATCTCGAGCGATCGCCACCAGGCAAACCCCGCGTCGAGATCCTCATCGCCGCAGCAAGCGAGGTCGGCCCGGCACTGTTCTTCAGTCTGCTCGTGATCACCGTCTCATTCCTTCCGATCTTCACGCTGGAAGCGCAGGAAGGGCGCCTGTTTGGCCCTCTCGCCTTCACCAAGACGTTTGCGATGGCCGGCGCCGCAATTCTATCGGTGACCCTGGTGCCGGCGCTCATGGTGATCTTCATCCGGGGACACATCGTCCCTGAGAACCGAAACCCCGTGAATCGCTTTCTGATCTGGATCTACAGGCCGGTCATCCGCGGGGTCCTGAATGCGCGCATCCTTACCATTCTTGTCGCTATTGCCGTGCTGGGGGTGAGTATTTGGCCTGCCAGGCAGCTCGGCTCCGAATTCATGCCCGATCTCGACGAAGGCACATTGATGTATATGCCAACGACATTGCCGGGTCTGTCGGTTACGAAGGCGGCAGAACTGCTGCAGGTACAGGACCGGATCATCAAGACCTTCCCGGAAGTCGCATCGGTTTACGGGAAGGCCGGCCGTGCACTTACGGCGACCGATCCCGCACCGATCGAAATGTTCGAGACCATCATCAACCTGAAGCCGAAGAGCGAATGGCGCCCGGGCGTCACCATCGCCAGCCTGAAAGCCGAGATGGATCAAGCGCTCCAGTTTCCCGGGGTTTCAAATGCCTGGACGTTGCCGATCCGTGCGAGGATCGACATGCTGGCAACCGGGATTCGGACACCTGTTGGCGTCAAGGTCTTCGGGACAGATCTTGAGCAAATGGAAAAGGCAGCTCGCGAGATCGAGCGCGTGCTTCGCGCCGTTCCGGGAACCTCCAGCGCCTATGCCGAGCGGGTCATCGGGGGCTACTATCTCGAAATCGTTCCGGATCGAATGGCGCTCGGTCGCTACGGACTTTCGATGCGCGACGTTCAGGATGTTATTTCCATAGCACTCGGTGCCGAAACATTGACGACGACAGTTGAAGGCCGCGAGCGTTATGGGGTCGCAATCCGCTATCCCCGAGATCTCCGAAGCGATCCACAATCGATCGCTCGCGAAGTGCATATTCCGCTCCCCTCTGGCGGTACCGTACCGATCGGCGAAGTCGCCAAAGTCGAATTAACGCGCGGGGCGACTTCAATCCGGACAGAAAATGGCCAGCTCGCGGTCTATATTTTCGTCGATATCGTCGGGCGCGATCTCGGCGGCTATGTAGCAGACGCGCAGCGTGCGGTGGAAAATGAAGTAAAGCTGCCGTCCGGTACTTACGTCTCGTGGAGTGGACAATACGAGTATCTCCAGCGCGCAGAAGCTCGCCTGAAAATTGTCGTACCGGTGACCCTGCTCGTCATATTCATGCTGCTTTACATCAACTTTCGTGCACTTGCTGAAACCCTCATTGTGATGCTTTCGCTTCCTTTTGCGCTCGTCGGTGGCATCTGGCTGATGTGGTGGTTGAACTTCAACACTTCGGTTGCGGTTGCCGTCGGGTTCATTGCGTTGGCAGGCGTTGCAGCGGAGACCGGTGTAATCATGCTGATCTATCTCGACCAGGCCGTATCGGAGGTAAAACATGAATGCGCCAACGCTCGCAGAGAATTTTCCCAATCGGATCTTCGCCAGGCGATCATGCGCGGTGCAGTCGAGCGCGTTCGCCCAAAGATGATGACGGTCATCGCCATCATGGCCGGATTGCTGCCAATCCTGTGGAGCACCGGAGCCGGTTCCGAAGTGATGCAACGTATCGCCGTGCCGATGATCGGCGGAATGGTATCGTCGACGCTGCTGACGCTGGTCGTGATACCGGCTGTATACGGTATCGTGAAGGGATGGAATCTCCCTGAAGAAGTGAAACCGACACGCTGTGATCACGCACCAGCTTCACTGCCTCAAGCTTGAATTCGCGGATGAAGGTCCTTCTCAGCTTCGCGCTTATCCTCCGGTTCCAGTGTGACATCTTTCTCGGTGTCCACGGAACTCGGGGCAGGCCAGACCTTCAAGCTCAACGCCGTCAATCTGCTCGCATTTTTCACGGCGCCCTCAAGGGGTTCGCCTCAGGGCATCCTATTGACCGGGTCGATGATCTGTTTCAGTGGCAATGGCCGGGCAGCATCCACCCTCAACCTTCGAGCTAGATTTGGGAATTCCGCACAACGCACCGGCCCAGTTCCGCCTGTACCAGACCGCAATCCCGCCCGCTGCGGCAAGCGCGGCAACTGCCGCGCCAAGCTCCCACTGCCAGAACGACAGCGCAGCGCCGGCGGTTCCCGCACCGATCAGACCAGCGGCGACAAACGGCACGGCGCAGCAGGCGCCGCACGCAAGGACAAGACCCATAATCGCTTTCATATGTCATTCCGCTCGGGGCACGATTGCAGGAGCCTACAACATCAAGTAACTTGAGGTTCAAGACCATTCGGAGAACCTGCATGCAGCCTGTCCCTGACCTCAGCATCGGCCAGGTCGCGACACGAATCGGCCTTTCGGTTCCCACCATCCGCTACTACGAGGAGATCGGCCTGGTGCGGCAGGCGGGGCGCCGCGAAGGCGGCCACCGGACTTATGGTGCCGGCGAACTCCGCCGCCTGACCTTCATCGCGCATTGCCGCGATCTCGGATTCACGATCGAGCAGACCCGCTCACTGCTGGCGGTCACTGTCGATAACCGGCCTTGCGCCGATGCGCGCTCGATAGCCCAGACGCATCTTCTCGCCGTCGACGCGAAGATCGTGGAACTGAAGGAGATCCGGCGGCATCTCGACGGCTTCGTGAAGCAGTGTTTCGACGTCTGCGCCGGCAGTTCCGCATCGAACTGCGCGATGATCGACGACCTATCGAATCGGGCGAGCAAGCGCAAATGCAAGCGCAAGCGCCGTGCCGATGGGTAACGTCTTGGCTTTCGTCGGTGCCGCCGCCGCCGAGATCGCGGGGTGCTTTGCGTTCTGGGCCTGGCTGCGCATGGGCCACTCGGCCATCTGGCTTGTCCCCGGCGTCGCAGCGCTGGCGCTGTTCGCCTATCTGCTGACGCTGGTCGACAGCGCATTCGCCGGGCGGTCCTATGCCGCCTATGGCGGGGTCTATGTCGCCGCCTCGCTGATCTGGCTTTGGGCCGTCGAAGGCGCAAAGCCGGATCGCTGGGATGTCGCCGGCGCCGCGGTTTGTCTTGCAGGGATGGCGATCATTCTTTTTGCTCCGCGATCCGCATAATCTTTGGCAAGGTTAGGCATCTTGAACACTATACATTCGCTTCAACCGTGGCCCCGACGACAGTTGCGTCAATACATCGGATCGCTGCGCTATTCCCAAACCGCAGCGTTGCGAGCAGTGGGGTGCTCCATGATCGATGGCCAATCCTTATCTTTATGAGAAGCCAGACACTAAGCGACCCTATGGACACGAACAGAAATCTACCGATCACACTCAAGGTAGGAGTCGTCTGATCTTCTCCAAGGCCGTGGCCTGCTCCATATGAAAATCCAGCAGGCCGGCGAAGCGAAGATCCCGGGCGAACAAGTAAACGCCGGCGGTGTGATCCATCGTGTACTCGCCGCCTTCCACTGGAACCTTGCGATAATAGATCCGGTAAGCCTTCGCAAATTGAGCAAGCTGCTGAGGCGTGCCGGTCAATCCGATAATCCGGCTGTCGAACATATCGAGATAGTTCGCCAAGTTCTTTGCATCGTCCCGTTCGGGATCGACCGAAACAAAGACCGCGGCAATGTCGTTTCCGGCGGGACCCAAGACGTCGAGCCAGCCGCTCATTTCAGCGAGCGTCGTGGGACACACGTCGGGGCATGCCGTAAATCCAAAGAAGATCATCGCCGGATTTCCGCGAAGATCGGCATCGGTAAATGGCCGGCCGCGATGGTCGGTCATCGCAAACGGACCGCCGATCGACTGGCTTGCGGATGCCGTGGCTGATACGGCTTCGGATAGAGGGCCGTCGGTCACGAACCAGCCCGCACTCACTGCAAGCGTCAGGAAACCCGCAATACACACGGCTCCCCATGCTACCCATCGAAATGCACGTAGAAACGACACGCGTGTTAATGTCCTGCGTGATCTGCCGCACGGGCCCGGGCCGATTCGACGGCTAGCTCGACGTCGATCTTGCCGGCTCGCTCGAATTCCAATGTCATCGGAATCCGGGCCCCCTGCACGAAGCCGCCATCCGGACCTACGATCATCAGGTGCAGCCCGTTCGGAGCTATTCGAACGGCTTCCCCCGGCCGAATTTCGATACCGCCCGCGACGGGGCGCATCCGCATCACGTCGTCGGTCATGGTCATCTCATGAATTTCAACAGCACGGGCGTTGGGCGTGCTGGCTCCGACGAGACGATCCGGCTCCTTGCCGATATTGTGGATTGCCATGTATCCGGCAGCAGTGGCCGCCTTTGCCGCGACCGCTCGCGACCATGGATGCTCGATTCGCAGATCCCCGATCTTGAAATCGTGCGCGACGGCATCCCCGAATGACAGGGCACTGAAAACCACGGCAACGGCGACGGAAGCCAATATCCGAACAAACGATTCCCGAATCACGACCGGTTGACCTCACTTTGAACAAGTTCCAGAAGCTGCTGCGGTCCGAATTCTCCGAGCGGCTTGCCATTGACGTAAAAAGTCGGCGTTCTCTTTATGCCGAGCGTGGCGGCGTCCGTCGCGTCGAAATTGAGGGCTGCAGCGATATGAGGCATCAGGCGTTCGCTACGGGCCCTTTCGACGTCGAGGCCTGCCCGTCCGGCCGCTGCCCACGCGATATCCAGACGCGGAGCGTCGTGGGCCGCCCATTGCGGTTGCGCTGCCAGCAACGCTTCGAGGATTGGCACGAACAGCCCCTGAAGCCTTGCGGTTTCGAGAATTCTAACTGCTTCGTCCGATCCGCGGTGGAATGCCGCATAGCGGATGACGACGCGGACCTTGCCGGGGAAGCGATCCACGATCTGCTTGACGATCGGGTGAAACGCACGGCAGGCCTCGCAAGAGGGGTCGAAGAATTCGACGATCGTGACGGGCGCATCCGCCGGTCCGATGACGGGGGAGTGCGGACGAATGAGTCCGGTCGAGTCGGCGAGTGGTGCCGGTGGGTTGCGCTCCCGGTCGCCGGACACATAATAGGCCCCGGCGCCGAAAATCCCGAGTGAAGCCGCAGCCGTTGCCGCAACCAGAATTTTGCGCCTATCCATGGTCACCTCGTCGAACGGCAAGCTGAAGGAAAGCAAGAATGAACGCGAAGGCGACGAGCGAAAGAATCGGGAGAGGCAAGCCGCCAAGGACAGTCATATCGGCGCCACGGCAAGAGGGACCCTGCCCGCAGGGCTCGATCGCAGTCGGAACGACCCCAAAGAAAACGAGAACGTGCCAGAACGCGAGTGCGGCGCCGATCGCCGCGAGAGGCGTTGCATACCGCCCGACCTTGCGGTCGTTGTTCAGGCAAGCGACCCCAAGCAAAACGGCGAGAGGGAACATCGCGATACGCTGGTACCAGCAGAGCAGGCACGGCGTCTGACCGAGAATCTCGCCTACGAACAATGCGCCGAGCGTCGCCAGCAGCGCGATGGCCCACGCCGAATATAAGGGCATAAAGCTGCTCCACATGGGTGTGGCATCACGGATCCTCATGAGTGCTCGCCTTTCACCATTTGCGCATCCGGCGTTCGGAACGATGCATAAAGGACGATCGCAAAGCCGATGCTGATCGCAACGTCAGCGAAATTAAATGCAGGCCAATGCAGATCGCCCCAATGAAAATCCAGAAAATCCGTGACCCCGCCTTTCTGCCTACGATCGACGATATTTCCGACGGCACCGCCGCAGACCAGACCAAGCCCGAATCGCTCCGAGGCAAGAGGCGTGCGTCCAGCCCACACAAGCAGGCCGGCGACGATAGCCGCATTCAGCACGATCAGGAATATCTGTCGCTCGGCCATCGAACCGCCGAACATGCCGAAGCTGACGCCCGTGTTGTAGACAAGAACGATGTTCAAGAACGGCGCCACTTCGATGATGCGCGGCGGAAGCATGATCGAATTCTCGATCAGCCACTTGGAGCCTTGATCGAGTCCAAATGCGAGTACCATGGCCACGATGACGACGACAGACCTGACCGTCGATCTCATTCGCCAGCCCTTCGATCCGCCTGGATCGTTTCCGGATTCACTTCGCATCCGAGTTGAAGCGGAGAAGCCGCAAGGCATTCAGCGTCACGAGAACCGTTGCGCCGGTGTCGGCGAGGATCGCGATCCAAAGCCCGGTCAATCCAAAAACGCTGGTGACCAGGAACACCGCCTTGAGCCCCAGCGCCATCGCGACATTCTGCCGGATATTTGCCATCGTGGCGCGAGCAAGCCGGATCAGACGCGGGACGTCCGCGACCCGATCTCCCATCAACGCGCCATCCGCCGTCTCCAGCGCCACTGCCGTGCCGGAACCCATGGCAATGCCGACATTCGCGGATGCGAGGGCGGGCGCATCGTTGATTCCATCGCCGATCATCATCACGTTGGCGGATTTGGCGAGCTGGCGGATCGCTTCGACCTTGGCATCCGGCAGCAACTCGGCACGCACGTCAATCCCGAGGGTTCCTGCGATCGCGCGCCCGGTCGCCGCATTGTCGCCCGTCAGCATAACGGCGCGAACACCGAGTGCGCTCAACTCGTCGACGGCAGACTTCGCATCGGTACGGGGCTCGTCCCTGAAAGCGATCAACCCGGTCGCCATGTCGTTGCGGACGATGACGACGACGGTCTTGCCGTCGCCCTGCAGCGCTGCGAGGACCTCCGCGACGGCCGCTGGCAGCGCACCAAGTTCAGCAGCGTAGCGCGGTGAAGCGACCGTAACCTTGGTCCCTGCCACGAATGCTTCGACGCCACGACCGGGAATCGCCGCTGCCTGAGAGGCGGGCGCAACCGTTACGCCCCGGCGTTTCGCCTCGAGGGCCACCGCTTGAGCAAGGGGATGGGACGATTGCGCTTCGACGCTGGCAGCGAATGCAACATTCTCGCTCTCGCTTCCGTTGAAGGCGTGTACGTCGGTGACAACTGGCTTTCCTTGCGTCAGCGTACCTGTCTTGTCGAACGCGACCACCTGCGTACGCGCGGCGGCCTCGATTACGGCTCCGCCCTTCAACAGCAATCCGCGACGCGCACCCGCCGATAGCGAGGACGCGATCGAGGCCGGCACCGATATGACCAGCGCGCACGGGCAACCGATCAGAAGCAGCGCAAGCGCCCGGTAGATCCATGTCTGCCAATCGCCGTCCAGCACGAGCGGAGGAAAAATCGCGACGATCGCCGCGAGGGCCACGATAGCGGGCATATAGGCGCGGCTGAAACGGTCGATGAAGCGCTCGGTAGGCGCCTTCTTGTCCTGCGCCTCTTCGACAAGGCGGATTATGCGCGAGATCGTGTTGTCTTCGGCGCGTCGCGTGACGCGGATCTCGATCGCCGCTTCGCGGTTGATCGATCCGGCGAACACCGGCTCTCCGACGGATTTTGGCTTCGGAACGGATTCGCCCGTAACCGGCGATTCGTCGATGCTGGTTGACCCGCTTGCGATCTCGCCGTCGGCCGGAATGCGGTCGCCTGGCCGGGCAAGCACGATCTGGCCCGGTACGAGGGTCGCGGCGCGAACCTCGCGCGTCGTGCCTTCGGATACGACAAGGGCGGTTTGCGGAATAAGATCGCCGAGTGCACGAATGCCCGCGCGCGCGCGATCGGCCGCAACGCCCTCGAGGACTTCCCCGATCGCGAACAGGAAGACGACCAAGGCCGCTTCCTCGGATGCTCCGATCGCCAGCGCGCCGGCGGCGGCGATGGTCATCAGCATCTCGATCGTAAAGGGCTGCCCCATCGACAATGCCGCAAAGGCTCGTCGGGCAACCGGAACGACGCCGATCACGCAGGCGAGTGCAAAGGCCCACCCGACGACGGAACCGATATCAAGGAGCTTCGCGATCCAGGCGAAACCCAGGAGGGCGCCCGTCGTAACGACCAGACGGCCCTTCGATGTCTCGTACCAGCGCAACTCGTCATCTTCCGACCTAGGGTCGGCCTTGTCGGCATGGTCATGACCGTGGCCGTGATCATGATTGTGGTCATGACCATCTTCATGCGCGTGAGTTGCCAGGTTTGCGGCAATGGGCGTCGAGGGTGCGGATTGGCGAGCGATATCGTATCCAAGCAGCCTGACCCGTCTTTCGATTTCCGCGGCCGGGTTGCTGCCCGCCCCGACATCGACCGTCAAAGTCTCACCCATCACGGAGACGGAGACATCTTGCACCCCCGATACGGGACCGATCGCACCTTTGATTTTGACCGCGCAGCTCGCGCAATCCATGCCTTTGACCGACCAGTGCATCTTTTCAATGGGTTGCGCGGTCCCTGCGGTCTTCATGAGGAAAAATCCCTTCGGTTCGGAAGAAGTGACCGTAAGGGCTATAGTTACTGTAGCTTCAAGCTCTATTTTTGCTGGTTGGGTGGGAAGTAGCTGCGCAAAAACGTCGGCGCAAATCGAGCAGCCGATGCACCGATCAGGATCAGCAGGACAAGCACGAGAACCGGAAGGCTTCCGACGATCGAATAGAAGGTTGGAGTGGCGAGCTGCCGTGGCAACTCGAAGTCGAGGATACCGGTTTCCTCGATCGGGATCTGCTTCAGTACGCGCCCAAATGGATCGATAAATGCCGAGATGCCGGTATTCGCCGCGCGAACCATCGGCAGGCCAAGCTCGACAGAACGGAATTTGGCGATCTCGAGATGCTGATAGGGGCCTGCTGATCGGCCGAACCAGGCGTCGTTCGTGACATTCAGTATCCACTGCGGTCGTCCGGACTCCGTATCGCCGGGCGGAAATATCGCCTCATAACAGATCAATGGAACGACAGGTGGAAGAGACTGGACCTCAAATGTGCCCGTCACGTGCCCCGGACTCAGGTCACTGGACCCGACCGTAAGTTTCCCGACGGACAGAAACGATCTAAAGGGGACGAATTCGCCGAAAGGCACCAAACGGACCTTGTCGTAGACCATCTGAATTCCGGTATCGCGTCCGAATGCCACGATGCTGTTGAAGATTTCATTCGAGCCGTCTGCTCCAATTCGAAGTGTGCCGGCAAAGAGAATGCCGCCCTCCGGAATTGCCGCTCCGATTCGCGCGCGAACTCCGGTATCGGCAAAGAGATCGAATGGAACTGCCGTTTCCGGCCATATGATTGCCGACAAGCGCCGCGATGCCGGCTGGCCTGTCATTTCGATGTATCGGGACAGAATTTCCGTACGCTTGCCGGCTTGCCACTTTATGGCTTGCGGGACGTTGCCCTGGATGATCCGGACATACATGCCCGATCCGCCCGGATTGGCGGTGAAGAAGAGCCTCAACTCGCCTGCAATCAGAACTGCGAGGATGATGGCCCCGGAATAGGCCATGCGCCGTAGCCAGCCCGATGAAACGGGTCCAGGCATGCACATGGCGGCCGCGAGCACGGTGACGAACGTCAACCCGGATGCCCCGATGAACGCAGCAATCTGTATTGCCGGATCGTATACCGACCAGATATGTCCGATTAGGTTCCAGGGAAATCCGCCGAATAGCACCGAGCGAAGCATCTCGCCGGCTGTCCAGGCCGCCGAAATCAGAAATGTATTCGCCGATGTCGAACCGGTTCGCAACGTACGCGCCATACTACAGGCGACCGCCGGAAAGATCGCCAGCAAGCCGGACAACGCGAGCACGGCAGGTACCGCATAGGATTCGAACCGCTCGGGATCGACGGAAAAGCTCTCCGCAAGCCATTGCAGCCCGATGGTGAAATGCCCGAAACCGAATGCCCAACCAAGCACGAAGGACTTACGGGGCGAACTGGCCTCAATAATCAGGCTCGACAGCAGCGAAAGCGCGACGATTGCGACTGGAACAAGGTGGATGGGCGCGAATGCCGTCGCCGCCATTCCGCCAAGAATAAACGCGATCAGGGTTTCGCCAAAACCGGACTGAAATGCCGTTATTCCTGGAATTCGCACTCGTGACACGAGCTGTTCCGCTCAGGTCCCGTTCTGCGAAGCACTGGAATGTGTCTGCATCGTCAGCCTGTCCATAAGCGCAAGCAGGACGCCGGAGGCAACGAAAGTCAGGTGGATTCCGACAAGCCAGGCGAGCTTCGTATCGTTCATCGTGTCGACATTCATGAAGGCCTTCAGAAGCTGAATTGCTGAAATTGCGACGATCGAAGTGATCAGCTTCTGCTTCAGACCGCTGAAGTCGATTTTCCCCATCCATTCGGGTCGGTTCTTCCCATCCGCACCATCGATCTTGGAAACAAACGACTCGTATCCCGAGAAGACTACGATGACGAGCAGGTTCGCCATCAAGGTTAAATCGATCAGGGAAAGCAGGCCCAAGATCGCGGCCGTGTCGGTGAACGAGAGGAAGTTCAGCGTAAAATGGGCGAACTCCTGGACGAACTTGACGAGCAGCAGCAGGACGCTGGTCGCGAGCAAGGCGTAAAATGGGGCGATAAACCACCTGGATGCGAACAGGTACTGTTCAAGCTTCTTTTCGATCACTTCGGTTACTCCAATGCTGTGCGCTGCCCGCAGAAATTTAAGTTCAGGATGCCTGAATATTCTGGGATAGGCCCTGCAGCTTGATGATCGTGACTAAATAGAACAGGGCGATGAGGGCCGCGATCCCGATCGCGATTGCAAGATTCTTGTTCCGCAATCGAGGCGAGATATCTCGGCGGCCTTTTTCGGGAGGGGGCTTCAGCGACGTTTCGGTCATGGATCTTCCGATCTGATTTCTTCCAGCGATGCGTTGCATTGAAAGCAGGTCCGCATCCGAGCAGGGAGTTCGATTCTGCAACCACCACATCTGCGAACTTCCAGCCGACCCGGCACCGTTCGCTCGGGACTTTCCATTTCCGGTGGGACAGCTCGCGGTCCGCCCTGTCCGGCGCTTTCATGGCCCGAACCCAATCCTGGATTCTCGAATGCCGTTCGGTTTGTTCGCGCATCGCGACGGCCAAACACTTTTGCGAATTGGTCGTCAAAATTCATTCGCTCTCCTCCGCTGCACGTGATTCAAGATCGGGCGCGGAAATCGCGGGATCATTCGTTAGCTCCAATCACCAGGAGCGAGATTTACCGGCGACATCGAGTGCCAACTCCTCTTGGATGAAATGAAGATAGAAGCTATAGTTACTGTAGCTGCAAGAGTTTTCCGCGGTCGCCGCCGATAGCTATCTATTTGAAAAGGAATATTCTTATGCAAATCACAATCGGGCGTATCGCCGAGGCAGCAGGCTGCAAGGTGCAGACAGTCCGCTATTACGAACAAATCGGATTGTTGCCACGACCCGAGCGCTCGAACGGCAACCAGCGCATTTACAGCAAGACGGATATGGACAGGCTTGCGTTCATTCGGCACGCGCGTGATCTCGGATTCCCAATCGAGGCGATCCGCGACTTGCTGAGCCTATCCGATCGTCCCGACCAACCTTGCGAGGCCGCCGATGCGATCGCGCGCGCGCAACTTGTTCACGTCGAGCGGCGCATCGAACAATTGCAAGCGTTGAAACTCGAACTTCGGCGCATGATCGCGCAGTGCTCGGGCGGTCGAATTTCAAGTTGCCGTGTGATCGAAGTATTGGGCGATCACGGAAAGTGTATCGCCCACGGGGACAAGCGGGGAGAGGCGATATCAGCGGACTGATTTTGACTGCGACGGGATACCCGCGCGCAGCCCCGGGTTCCACGGGGCGTGTGGTCAATTTACCCGCATCGTTGCCTCAATCGGGAGAAGTAGGACGGGCAGTGGAATGTCCTGACATCGGAGCAGGACGTAAGCACGCCCTCAAGAAGGCTCCTTCGGCAATTGGTCCATATCTTCATCCGGTATATCCTCGGGCACGTCATCCGGGACCGGGATATCGATCTCAATAAATCTTCCATCAAGCGTGACAGCCGCCGGCCGAAGGACGATGCCGGGGAAGGCAACCAGCAGACCGATCACGGCAAGCTGGAGCACGATGAAGGGCAACGCACCCGCGTAGATCTGCGTCGTCTTTATCGTCCGGGCAGCAACGCTTCGCAAATTGTAAAGCGCCATCCCGAACGGTGGGTGCAAGAACGATGTCTGAAGGTTCACGGCCAGCAGGACGGTAAGCCAGACCATATCGATATCCAGCTTGCGTGCGATCGGCGCTACAAGCGGCAGGATGATGAATGCGATCTCGAAAAAATCGAGAAAGAAGGCAAGAGCGAAGATGGCAAGATTGACGAAAACAACGAATGAAAGAGTGCCAGCAGGTAGATGAGTGAAAAGCGACTCGATCCAAATATTGCCATCAAATCCACGGAACACGAGTGAGAAGAATGACGCGCCGAGTAACAGAAAGACGATGCATGAACACAAGATGCCTGCAGCGCCGGTCGCTTCTCGCAATGTGCGAGCCGTCAGGCGGCGCTTGATCGCCCCAAGGACGAGCGCGCCTGTCACGCCGATGGCGCCGCCCTCGCTGGGAGTTGCCACGCCGAAAAAGATCGACGCGAGGACGCCGAACACGAGAGCGAGCGGCATGGCTGCAGCCATGAAGGTCTTAATAAAGTCACCATCCTTTGGAATCGTCCGGATATCACTTGCGATGGGTGCCAAGCTCGGGACGGCGGCCGTGACGGCAAAAACATAGGCAATGTATGACAGCAAGAGAATAAGTGCCGGTATCAGGGATCCCCGGTAGATATCGAGAAGCGAGACGTCGAGCTGTTCGGCGAGAACGATCAGAACAAGGCTGGGCGGAAGTATTTGTGCGAGGGTCCCAGTGGCCGCCACGATGCCGGTTGCAAGTCGTGGATCGTAGCCGGCTCGAATCATCGCCGGCAGCGAAATGAGGCCGATCGCGACCACGGACGCCGACACGAAGCCGGTGATTGCCGAAAGGATGGCGCCAACGAAGATCGTGGAGTAGGCCAAACTGCCACGAGTTCGACCGAACGCCCTGTTGAGCGCAAGGAACATATCCTCGGCAATTCCGGTGCGCTCCAGAAGCATGCCCATCAGGACAAGCAGCGGTATCGCTAGCAGATTGTCGTTATTGAATGTGCCCTGGATGCGGAAGAGCATCGCGAGCAGATACTCCGGGTTGAAATGGCCGGTTGCCAGCCCGATCAATCCGAACACACCCGCGACGCCAGCCAACGAGAAGGCCACCGGGAATCCCGCAAGAAGCCCAAAGACAAGTGATGCGAACATCGCCGGGCCGAGCACTTCAACCATTCTCAGGCTCCGACGCGAAACGTTCCGGATCAGGATTCCGTTGCTGGAGGCCGGCGAGATGCGCGAGGCAGCGGATGGCTTCAGCGACGCCCTGCATGGCGAGCAGGAAGAAGCCTGCAGGGATAAGGCCCTTTATGATCCAAGCGGGAATGACACTACTGCTTTCGCGTGAGCCACGCGTCTCGCCGCTTACAAAGGAATGCACGAAGTACGGCCAGCTTACCCAGATGATCGCGAGGCAGACGGGGAGCAGGACAAACAGGATTCCTAGCAGATCGAGCCAAGCAAGGCCGCGCTTCCCCATCCATTGCGCGAACACGTCGATGCGCACGTGCTCGTCGCGCTTCAGGGTATAAGCTGCCATCAGCAGCGCGGCAGCCGCAAAAAACTGCCATTGCAGATCGAAGGCGGACGGCGATGCGATCGAAAAGACCTTCCGGCCGATTGCATTGGAGGCAATCAGGATTGCGTTCACCAGCAATCCCCACCGAACGATTCCGGCGATCGACTGGTTGAATTGATCGATTCGACTGGCCAGATCGAGAAGTCGACGGATCATGGAACTCACTTTCAGAATGACCGGACTAGACATTGCTCGGTCTTTCAAAACTCTACGCTTCTCCCCATATTCGGCTTTGCCGACTTCGCCCCGCGCGAGCCGCTCCGTGAGCATATCAAGAGTCGATTTGTGTCCGCCGGATCGATGATCGTGCCGTCTGCCATTTATCGAATGGCGTATCTACCTCGAGCTCGTCGCTCCTTCTCTAGGGTGTATTCCTGCCCTGCAACTTCACGAATTAGCTTGCTTTTATCGGTCATGGCTCCCTTTCCGATCCGATTTCTTCCAGCGAAGCATTGCATTGAAAGCAGGTCCGCATCCGGGCAGGGAGTTCGATTCTGCAACCGCTGCATCTGCGAACTTCCAACCGACCCGGCGCCGTTCGCTCGGGACTTTCCATTTCCGGTGGGACGGTTCGCGGTCCGCCCTGTCCGGCGTTTTCACGGCTCGATTCGAATCCTGACTTGTCGGATGTTGATCGATTCGTCCTCGCATCGCGGCGGCCAAATACTTTTGCGAATTGGTCGTCGAAATTCATCCACTCCCCCTCTGTCGCATTCGATCCAAGCTGGAGATCGGAAATTGAAGCTTGGGGGGTGGCCAGGCCGCGACCAGCCGCGCCTGCGCTTGGCCAGCTTCTTCAATAGTTCCGGTCACTGGGGCGAGATTCTCCATCGACATCGATGGCCAATTTCCTGTTGGGCGACATGACGATAGAAGCTATAGTTGCTGTAGCTGCAAGAACTTTCCGTCCCTTGTTGCCGAGATCTATCTATTTGAAGAGGTAGGCTTATATGCAAATCACAATCGGTCGCATCACCGAGGCGGCGGACTGCAAGGTGCAGACGGTCCACTACTACGAGCAAGTCGGGCTGCTGCCCTGACCCGAGCGTTCCAACGGTAATCAGCGAATCTATGGCAGAGCCGATACGGATATGCTTGCCTTCATCCGGCACGCACGCGATCTCGGATTTCCGATCGAAGCAATCCGCGACCTGTTGAGCCTATCCGATCTCCCCGACCAGCCTTGCGAAGCCGCCGATGCCAGCGCGCGCACGCGCCTCCAGTGCGGGATCGGCGAGCATCTCGTGCGGCAGGACGGCCAGTGCCGGGCCACCGAGAAGCGATGCCACAAGTGCAAGCACGTATCTCATGACTCGCGCCGCAGCTTCTGCACGAGCGGCATCAGCGTGCGCTCGAGGATGTCGGGCGTGATGGCGCCGACATGGCGGTAGCGGATCGTGCCGTGCCGGTCGACGACGAATGTTTCCGGCGCGCCGTAGACGCCCCAGTCGACGGCGACGCGGTTCTCGAAATCCCAGCCGATCGCGCGATAGGGATTGCCGAGCTCGCCCAGCCAGCGCGCGGCGTCGGGGGCCTTGTCCTTGTAGTTGATGCCGTAGATCGGCACGTCGCCGTCGCGCGCCAGGCGCATCAGGATCGGATGCTCGATGCGGCAGGGCGGGCACCACGACGCGAACACGTTCACGAGCGACACCTCGCGCGCAAGCATGGCCGAGGCAAGGCCCGGCTTGCCGACCCCGGCGACCGCCGGCAGGTCGAACGCCGGCACCGGCCGGTCGATCAGCGCACTCGGGATGTGCTGGGGATCGCGCGTCAGGCCGAAGCCGAGATAGGCCGCGAGGACGGCGAACAGCGCCAGCGGCACGAAGAACAGGATCCGCTTCATTCCGCCGCCGTCGGCAGTGCGGCGGCATCGCCCGTGCGGCGGGGTGCCCCCACGCGGTGGCGCCGGTCGGTCAGCGACACGATGGCGCCCAGCACCATCGCGCACGCGCCCAGCCAGATCCACGGGACCAGCGGGTTGTGGTAGATGCGCACGGTCCACGGGGTTTCGGGCGTGACGGGTGCCAGGAACGCCGGCATGTTGCCGGCCGGTGCTGCAAGCTCGGGATCGCCGATCGTGGCGTAGAGATCGGCGAGCAGATTGGTGCGGATCGCCGTCTCGGTCGTCGCCGTGCCGGCGACCGGGAACCAGCGCCGCTCGGGCGCGAGCACCGCGTAGAGCTTCTCGTCGCGATAGACCTCGAACGTGCCGCGCACGGCGAAATAGTTCGGCCCTTCGACGCGCGAAGCGCCCTTGAAGACGAAGTTGTAGCCGGCGACGTCGAACGCGTCGCCCGCACGGGCAAGCCGGATCACCTCGGTCTGCCAGGCGGTCACGCCGGCGATGCCCATCACGGTCAGGCCCATTCCGGCATGCGCGATCGTCATGCCCCAGCTCGCGCGCGGCAGGTTGAGGGCGCGCGACAGCACCGTGCCGGCGGGGGCGCGGAACAGGCGCACGCGCTCGGCCCATTCGACGGCGGCCCCGAAGAACAGCCACGCCGCCAGCCCCATCGCGAGGGCGGCGTAGACGCTGCGGCGGGAATCGGTCCAGTAGACGGCCGCCACGATGGCGATCGAGATGAAGATCGCCGCGCGCAGGCGCTGGAGGGCGCCGGCAAGGTCGCCGCGCTTCCAGCCCATCATCGGGCCGATGCCGACGGCGAGCAGCAGCGGGATCATCAGCGGCACGAACGTGGCGTTGAAGAAGGGCGGGCCGACCGAAACCTTGGCGCCGCCGACCGCTTCGAGGAACAGCGGATAGAGCGTGCCGATGAACACCGTCGCCGCGGCCGTGGCGAGCAGCACGTTGTTGAGCACGAGCGCGCCCTCGCGGCTGATCGGCTGGAACAGGCCGCCGCCCTTCAGCATCGGGGCCCGCCATGCGTACATCGCGAGCGACCCGCCGATGGCGACGACGAGGATGGCGAGGATGAACACGCCGCGCGCCGGATCGACCGCGAAGGCGTGCACCGAGGTGAGCACGCCCGAGCGCACGAGGAACGTGCCGACCAGCGAGAGCGCGAAGGCGAGGATGGCGAGCAGGATCGTCCAGGTCTTCAGCGCGTCGCGCTTCTCCGCGACGATGGCCGAATGGAGCAGCGCGCAGCCCACCAGCCACGGCATGAAGCTCGCGTTCTCGACCGGGTCCCAGTACCACCAGCCGCCCCAGCCGAGCTCGTAATAGGCCCACCACGAACCCAGTGCGATGCCCAGCGTGAGTGCCGCCCACGCGGCGAGCGTCCAGGGCCGCACCCAGCGCGCCCACGCGGCATCCACGCGCCCCTCGATGAGGGCGGCCATCGCGAAGGCGAAGACGATGGAAAAGCCGACATAGCCGAAATAGAGGAACGGCGGATGGAAGGCGAGGCCGGGATCCTGCAGGAGCGGGTTGAGGTCGTTGCCGTCGGGCGGGGGCGGCATCACGCGTTCGAACGGATTGGAGGTGAAGACGATGAAGGCGAGGAACGCCACGCCGATCATGCCCTGGATGGCGAGCGTGCGCGCCTTCAGCCCCGGCGGCAGGTTGCGCCCGAAGGCCGCGACCATGGCGCCGAACAGCCCGAGGATCAGCGACCACAGCACCATCGAGCCTTCGTGGTTCCCCCACGCACCCGACACCTTGTAGAGCATCGGCTTGGCCGAATGCGAGTTCATCACGACGTTCTTGACCGTGAAGTCCGACACGACGAACGAATGGACGAGGCAGCCGAAGGCGAGTGCGACGAGCGCGAACTGGATCAGTGCGGCCGGCTTCGCGATCGCGGTCAAGGTGGGCTCGCCGGTCTGCGCACCCACCAGCGGCAGCACCGACTGCACGAAGGCGACGCACAGCGCCAGGACGAGCGCGTAATGGCCCAGTTCCGCGATCACTTGGCCCCGCCCGTGGTTTCCTGCCAGCGGCCCGAGCGCTTGAGCGCCTCGGCGACCTCGGCCGGCATGTAGTTCTCGTCGTGGCGGGCCAGCACTTCGCCGGCGCGGAACGTGCCGTCGGCCGAAAGCTTGCCGTTGGCGACCACGCCCTGTCCTTCGCGGAACAGGTCGGGCAGCACGCCGACATAGGCGACGGGGATCGCATGCTCGAGGTCGGTCACCTTGAAGCGTACCTCGGCCGAGCCCGCGACGCGTTCGACCGAGCCGACCTCGACCAGCCCGCCGATGCGCATCTGCCGGTCGAGCGGCACCTTGCGCGCGGCGATGTCGCTGGGCGTGTGGAAGAACACGAGATGGTCGTCGAAATTCATCCACTCCCCCTCTGTCGCATTCGATCCAAGCCGGAGATCGGAAATTGAAGCTTGGGGGGTGGCCAGGCCGCGACCAGCCGCGCCTGCGCTTGGCCAGCTTCTTCAATAGTTCCGGTCACTGGGGCGAGATTCTCCATCGACATCGATGGCCAATTTCCTGTTGGGCGACATGACGATAGAAGCTATAGTTGCTGTAGCTGCAAGAACTTTCCGTCCCTTGTTGCCGAGATCTATCTATTTGAAGAGGTAGACTTATATGCAGATCACGATCGGGCATATCGCCGAAGCCGCAGGCTGCAAGGTGCAGACTGTCCGCTACTACGAACAAATCGGGCTGCTGCCGCGCCCCGAGCGCTCCAACGGCAATCAGCGGATCTACGGCAGAGCCGATATGGATAGGCTCACCTTCATCCGTCACGCGCGCGATCTCGGGTTTCCGATCGAAGCGATCCGCGACCTGCTGAGCCTATCCGATCGTCCCGACCAGCCTTGCGAGGCCGCCGATGCGATCGCGCGCGCGCAGCTTGTCAATGTCGAGCGACGCATCGAGCAATTGCAGGCGTTGAAGCTCGAGCTTCAGCGCATGGTTACGCAGTGCTCCGGTGGTCGAATTTCCGACTGCCGGGTGATCGAAGTTCTAGGAGATCACGGGAAATGCGTCGCGCATGGGGACAAGCAAGAAGGATCAGCGTTGTCGGCATGATACTGGCAGCATCGATTTGGGAGCGAAATCGACGATAAAAACTGATGCGACGCCCAATGACCTGCAGCTACCGCGCCGCATGGCTCCAACGAACGCGTTCTTCGTCCCTCGGCGCGGGGACCTGCTCCGCGACTTCACGAATAAGCTTGTTCTTGATCGCATAGGCAAAGCTCGAAAAATCGTCGGCCGATATGACAAAGGCACCCAGTCCGCAGATCACGTTCTCGCGGTAGTATTCATCAAGGGGTATGTCAAATGTCGGCGACAGGCCTAGATTCGGCCTGTCATTCATGATGACAAGGCCGTTGATTGTTACGTTGGCTGCCGCAGCCTGGTCGCGAGCTGCCTTGGCCGGTCTACCGCTATTATTGACTCCGTCGCCAGACACATCGATGACACGCCGAACGCCAATATGCGGACTCTGGGCGAGTACCTGCATCGAGAAGTCTATCGCACCGCTTATCGACGTCCGTCCGTAAAATGATCTCTGTTCGCGCAGAATTGCTTCAGACAGGAGGGCACCGCTTTCTCGGTCCTCTATCACGGTCCATGGCACGACAATCTTTTGGAATTCGACACCCGCCCACTCCACGTAGGCAACCGCTATTCGCCCGCGCTTTCCGCCCTGGATCGCCTGAATGACCGCCGGGTGAAGGAAAGCATCCGCGTAGCCTTGCCTTTGTAGCTTGAATTCTTCCTCGTCGATGCTGCGAGAGACGTCAACTGCCAGCACAAGTTCGACATCGACTTCTTCAGCCTCGGCGCCGAGTACAGGTGCGACAGCCAATACGATTGCGATCAGGATTGCGCGAACAGTCAATGAGTGTCGGCAAGATAAAGTAAAAATTTTCCAAGACCGGGCTTCACTATCCACCACAATTCTGGGTTCACGGCCATGCGCAAATATCTGGCTCCGGAAAACTGAAAAACGGATTAAGTGGCGTAGCATCGAAGCATGCAATCCACTAAATGCCAAAGAAGGCGATACCGACGCCGAGGAACAGAATTAAGATGCCGAGGATACCGCTTTCGTATCGCTCCAGAAAGCCAAGACGCATGCGTTCAAGCCCCATGAGTGTCAACCATGTAAAAGCCACCATTCCGAAGACCGTCGCTACAGCAAGAATCGCGCTAAGAAAAACGAAACCCATCCATCCGTATGAAATCCCAGATAGATAGACAGGAAGGAAGCCCTCGCACGGAGAGAACGTCAGAAGCGTCAGCAAACCGATAATCACCGCGCGGTCTGACTTTCGATCCGTCCCGTCCGATGTTGCCGTCGCACCCGTCGAATTCGTCAGAAGCACCTCTCCCTCTTTACGTTCGTGCTCCTCGAAATTGAGCTGGTGACTATGTACATGTCCGCCATGGGAAAGGCTCACCATTGCCGAGAACTCATGTGGTTCAGGGACCTCCTCGTAGGTTTCCAGAAACCCGTCTCGAGCGATGAATGAGAATGTCTGTTTCGTTTGATCTGGCCGGATTGTCGTAAGCGACAACGCTGCCGCACGAGGCAGTTGATCATTGGCGCCATCGGCTCGAATACGAAACCGTGGCGGGACTCCGTCTTCGAAAATCTCGAGCAAAAGGACACCGTGCCCCGTGTTGACCCTTTTTATTTCGCCGTGATGCTTGTGCCCTGAATGGCCGTGGCTATGCCCATGTCCATCCCCGCGTGCTTGCCGTACCAAGTAATAGATGCCGAAAATGATCAATGCGCCGCCGGCAATCCAAGGAAACAGATCACCGGTCCACTTGCTCGTCTCGATGCCCAGCCAGACGAGAAGGATACCCAGAACAGTCGTGAAGAGCACGTGACCAGCTCCGCAAAGCGCCACGACAAGCAGCGTTTTGGCCATACTCCAGCGCTGCCCTCGCCCAGCAAGCACAAACGGCAGCCAATGCGTCGGGATCGCGGCGTGGGCGAATGCAACGACAAAGCCCGTCGCTGCGATTGACAGAAGAAATGTTTCGTTCATCGGATCAACCCACTCAGAGATACTTCGTAATTTCCTTGAACTCGTCGATCGAGCGGCGGCGCTCCTTGGGCAGCGGTCCGACCGTCTCCTCGAGGCAGTTGTCGAGGTGATCGCGGATCAGCGCCTTCTTGGCCTCGCCGACGGCCCTTTCGACGGCTTGGAGCTGCTGAGCTATATCCAGACAGCCGCGACCAGCTTCGATCATCTCAACGATGCCACGCAGATGGCCGTCAGCCCGCTTCAGGCGCTTGACAATATCGGGGTGGGACTGGTGTTTGTGGTTTTTACTCATGGCTTATTGCTATCCTCCTGGAGAGGATATAGTCAACAACATGCTGAGTGATTTTCCTGCCTTTGTTAAACCTACTTCAATGTGCTCAAGTCTAATTGCTGGACGGTCAATCAATGCCGGTGCGGACTGAGCCGCTGAATCCCGCTCACTGAGAAGTGTAGAGTCCGACTGAATCTGATGACCCATTCGTTCCATTTTATTCACGGGGCGACCTTTCGGGTCATCTCAATCGGCGGCGCACCGCCACCAGCTCATCGTGCGGGCGACAAAGACACGCTACGCGTTGACCGGCAGGTTGAGTTCCTGGTTAGCTTCCGGCAGCCGGCAACGCTTTATGTTTCACTGTCATGTGCTTGAACATGCAGACGCAGGGATGATGGTGCAGTTCGTGACGGTCTGACTGGCCCCATCCCTTTTGAGTCGGATAGAGGCTGTTGACCCTACCTGTTACGCAAGCTCGGGTAGCGGACAGATATCTACCAGGCGCATAAATTTCGACGAAAGTATGCTGCTGCGGCTACTTTTGATGGAAAATGCATGACTCGATTCCAAGGCCATTCGGTATTGGCATTTGTTGAGGATGTCGATCTGATTGATGTTGCATTGATCTAGGAGATTGCTCTGGAGACGACAAATGGCGACGAGCCACAAAGCAAAGCTATCATTAGACGTCGACGCAATTCTCAAGGCGCCGGACCGTGCGGCACTTGAAGCGATTGTCCTTAAATTCGCGGTAGTGGCATTCCCAAGCGACCCGACAGGATTGGCTGAATCGACGTCTGCGCTTATCGCTCTTGAGGCTGTCTGCGATGCGCATAGGGCAAAAGATTACCCATCTAACTCAAGCTATCAGGTAGCTTCCGATCTCTTGATGGATTTGCAGCGAGAATGGTTTGAGCGCACCATTGAAGCGGTTCAGGCGAAAGGCCGTAATCGTCTCGCAAAGACCTCCGAGCTTGTCATGCAGACTAACGTTGACAGCGCATAAAGCTGCGCACGTCAAGATCCGGCCGCCCACGATCACAGAATCGACCAGGTCGCGATGCGAACTCGCCGTTCGATTTCCACTATCTGCTATTCGGCCTGCTGTGAGCAGGCGCTAGCGTCTGATTTTCAGCACACAAAGTCGTAACCTCAGAAGCGCGATCACGCAGATCCACTCGCTGTTTGCGGTTGTCGTCGTCAATCGGCCTTAGACCGATACTCGCTGGATAGCCTAGGTGCATCTGCTCACCGGTGCCGCGAGAGCTGCGGAGTTAAAAGAGATCGGCGGCGTCTTGTCGGCCTCGGAAGCAGCGTTTCTCGATTACGTTGGCGGGTCTGCATTGAACTCACCGACAATCTAAGACGGCTGTTGCGTAAATTTACAGATCTCGAAATGGAATTCGCGAAGGCTGCAGTTTCACATTCGATAGTCCGTGCTTTTCAGCGATGCACTTGGCGGAAAACCGATTGAGTTCTTCGTGTCGTGACGGCCCTGTCCAAATTTCGCGGAAGGGATGGGACCATTCAACTCCGTCTGCTCCGGTAAAGCGAGCTGCCCTCAAGTTAAGTTCTAAGTACGGCACCAGAAGCCCTCCGCGACTTCGATACTTCACTGAGGAAGCATGCATTGGCATAACGATAAGTCGCCATTCACGCTCTTGGCTAAACGTATTATTCTTAATTGTTGGCGCAAAAAGTGAAGCGATACTCAAATAACACTGCATCCACTCTTGGGCAAACGCTTCGACGTTTTGAGGAGCCAATGCGTGCTCGTCTTGCGGATACTGATCAACAACAAACTGCAGAATTTCACGCGCTATACGAGCCTTAATTTCGGTTTGATAAATTGCTGGAGCGATAAAGCAGTGGTACTCTCTATTGCCATTTCTATCTTGAGTTTCCGCGATAGCTCGTGCGGCTGCACCAAGATGATTGAGCTCGAATCCAATGGCGAATTTGCTTTCTGATCCACTGTATCCGCGCCATTGCGCGAGATCGTCGACGGCCAAAGAAAAGCAAGAGACAAACCACGGATACATCGCACTTACGTCAGGTCTGGCAGTGTTGCTGGTGATTCGAGCAAGTGCTCGTCGTGCAGCATCTGGTAAGTTGCCGTCGACAATACGGCGCTCAGCTTCTCGCCTTAGAGTTAGTGCTGCGTCGTAGTATTCCGCAAAGTCGTTTGTGTATCCGACGTGTGTCGCCCATATCTTGCCATGCTCGACTATCCCAGCGAAACCGCGACCGTCGGTATAGTGATACACAATTGGTTGAGGCGCGGTTCCGGCGCTTATCCGCGTGAGAATCGGTTCAAGGCTAGCGGTGAATCGGTCGATTATTACTGGCGGAATCGTTAAATTTCGAGGCATCATTCCAAACATCGCGATCACTCCACGTGGTCACAATACTCAATTACCATTTTATGGAATGATCATCTTGCGAAACTAGGAAGTGGGATAAAGAGTCATAAAAACAATATCTCTAAGTAGTAATATTAATAAATATCAAATTAAAGTGATAGAATTTTCGATAACCGCTGGCCCCATTTAGAAGCTCAAAAAGTGGATCGGGCGGAGCGCGTGCTGCGTGAAATCGCGAATCGGACCGCGAATGGCGAATGGCTTAATCTGTAAAAAATTCAGACTGCCGCTGTAAAAATGGTTAGCAAAAGCGACTTAATTTTTCATAAGTCATTCAAAAGATTGGCTGGGGGACTAGGATTCGAACCTAGACTAGCTGAGTCAGAGTCAGCGGTCCTACCGTTAGACGATCCCCCAGCAGGGTCCGTGTCGGCGAGGCGGTGTCTATATCGCCGTTCGGCGCTTGCGTCAATTCGACGGGTCCAAAGCGGATGGGGTGTCGATTGCGTGGGTGCGGGGCGGGGGCTAGAGTGTTCGACGAAAAGCGTTTTTGCTGCAGGTAGCGCACCGGGAGACCGGGGGCGCTTCGCGGCCAGGGGAGTTGGGCGTGGTCCACGCAAGCGCGCGCCGGCGCGACGACCGACCGGCGGCCGAGCAGGGCCGGGTCGAGGATGCGCTCTATGCAGCCCTCGATCTCGGCACGAACAATTGCCGCCTGCTCGTCGCCCGGCCGTCGGGCGACGGTTTTCGCGTCGTCGACGCCTTTTCCCGCATCGTGCGGCTGGGCGAAGGCCTTTCGCGCGACAACATGCTGAACGAGCCCGCGATGGCCCGTTCGATCGAGGCGCTGCAGGTCTGCGCCTCGAAGCTGCGGCGACGCGAGACCATCCATTTCCGCGGCGTGGCGACCGAAGCGTGCCGTCGTGCGATCAACGGCATGCGGTTCCTGTCGCGCGTGCGCGAGGAAACGGGCCTGATGCTGGAGCCCATCGCGCCGGCCGAGGAAGCGAACCTGGCGCTTGCCGGCTGCGCGCCGCTGCTCGACACCGCGCGCCCCAACGCCATCGTGTTCGACATCGGCGGCGGCAGCACCGAAGTGATGTGGCTGGCGCGCGATGCGGCGGCCGGCTGGCGCATCGTCGATTTCGTGTCGATGCCGTGGGGCGTGGTGCCCGTTTCCGAACGCTTCGGGCCCGAGACCGTCCCGCTCGAAACCTACGAGGCCGTGGTGAACGAGATATCCGCCGGTCTTGCCGAACTCGACGCGCGCCATTCGATCGCGGCCGCGGTCGCGTCGGGCACGGTGGACATGCTCGGCACATCGGGCACGGTCACGACGCTGTCGGGCCTCGCGATGGGGCTGGCGCGCTACCAGCGCGACCGGGTCGACGGTTCGTGGCTGGATTTCGACACGATGCGCCGCCATTCGGCCGAACTCGCGGCGCAGGATTTCGAGACGCGCGCGCGCCATCCCTGCATCGGGCGCGAGCGTGCCGATCTGGTCGTCGCGGGCTGCGCGGTGCTGGAAGCGATCTGCCGGCGCTGGCCGGTGGGCCGCCTGCGCGTGGCCGATCGCGGTTTGCGCGAAGGCATCCTGCTGGGCATGATGCGCGGGACGGGTGGAGCATGACGACGACCGACCGGCGACTGCATGTGAAGCTGAAGACCGCGAAGGGACGCAGCACCGCGTCCCAGCAATGGATCTCGCGCCAGCTCAACGATCCCTATGTCGGCAAGGCGATCGACCAGGGCTATCGCAGCCGGGCCGCCTTCAAGCTCATGGAGATCGACGACAAGTACAAGCTGCTGAAGCCGGGTGCACGCGTGGTCGATCTGGGTGCCGCACCCGGCGGCTGGACGCAGGTTGCCGTCGAACGCAAGTGCGGGCTGGTCGTGGCGCTCGACATCATCGAGATGGCGCCCATCCCGGGTGCCACCGTCCTGCAGGCCGACTTCCTCGATCCCAAGGCGCCCGCGAAGCTGGAAGCGGCCCTCGGCGGCAAGGTCGACGTCGTGCTTTCCGACATGGCGCCCTCGACGACCGGGCACCGCGAGACCGACCACATGCGCATCGTCATCCTGGTCGAGGCGGCGATCGAATTCATGGGCCAGACGCTGCGCAAGGGCGGCTCGTTCGTCGCCAAGTTCCGCCAGGGGCCGGACGAGGTGAACATCTTCAACGCGACGAAGCCGCGCTTTACCCGGATCGTGCGCGTGAAGCCGCCGGCCTCGCGATCCGAGTCGTCCGAGTTCTACATCGTGGCGCTCGGCTTCAAGGGCTGAAAACCCAACGATTCCGGGTACCTCTAACGGGGTTCCCGCAGCCGCCCGACTGGTGTATTGATGCGCGCCACTTCCCGACAACGGAGGCGGCATGCAAATCCGCGACGCACTGACCTACGACGACGTTCTTCTGGAACCGGCGGCTTCCTCCGTCCTTCCCGGCGACGTGGATACCCGCACGCGCCTGACGCGCTCCATCGAACTCGGCATTCCGCTCGTCTCCTCGGCGATGGACACCGTCACCGAAAGCTCGCTCGCCATCGCGATGGCGCAGGCCGGCGGCCTCGGCGTCATCCACAAGAACTTCGATATCGAGGCGCAGGCGCAGGAAGTGCGCAAGGTGAAGAAGTTCGAATCCGGCATGGTCGTCAACCCGCTGACGATCGGCCCGGACGAGACGCTGGCCGATGCGCTGCAGGTCATGGCCAAGCACCACATCACCGGCCTGCCGGTCGTCGAGCCGGGCACGAAGAAGCTGGTCGGCGTGCTGACCAACCGCGACGTGCGCTTTGCCTCCAATCCGCGCCAGAAGGTGCGCGAGCTGATGACGCGCGAGCGCCTCGTCACCGTCACCGAGGGCGTGTCGAACGACGAGGCCAAGCGCCTGCTGCACCAGCACCGCATCGAGAAGCTGCTTGTCGTCGACGACGCCTATCGCTGCATCGGCCTGATCACGGTCAAGGACATCGAGAAGGCGCAGCGTTTCCCCAACGCGTCGAAGGACGAGAAGGGCCGCCTGCGCGTGGCCGCCGCCACGGGCGTGGGCCCCACGGGCATCGCGCGCGCCGAAGCGCTGTTCGACCAGCAGGTCGATATCGTCGTCGTCGACACCGCGCACGGCCACAGCAAGGGCGTGATCGAGACGGTCCGCGCGATCCGCAAGCTTTCCAACTACAGCCAGATCATCGCGGGCAACGTCGCCACGGCCGACGGCACCAAGGCGCTGATCGACGCCGGCGCCGATGCGGTGAAGGTAGGCATCGGCCCGGGCGCCATCTGCACGACGCGCATCGTCGCGGGCGTGGGCATCCCGCAGCTGACCGCGCTGGTCGACTGCGTTGAAGCCGCAAGCAAGTCGGGCGTGCCGATCATCGCGGACGGCGGCATCAAGTATTCGGGCGATCTCGCCAAGGCGATGGCGGCAGGTGCGGAATGCGCCATGATCGGCTCGCTGTTCGCCGGCACCGACGAGGCGCCGGGCGAGGTGTTCCTCTATCAGGGCCGTTCGTACAAGTCATTCCGCGGCATGGGCTCGGTGGGCGCCATGGCGCGCGGCTCGGCCGACCGCTATTTCCAACAGGAGATCAAGGACACGCTGAAGCTGGTGCCCGAAGGCATCGAGGGCCGCGTTCCCTACAAGGGTCCGGTGGGTGCTGTCATCCACCAGCTCGTCGGCGGGCTTCGCGCCTCGATGGGCTATACCGGCAGCCGCACTCTTGCCGACATGGTGAAGAACGCGCGCTTCGTGAAGATCACGAGCGCGGGCCTGCGCGAGAGCCATGTCCATGACGTGACGATGGAACGCGAAGCGCCCAACTATTCCGGCGGCCCGGGCGCATGACGCCCGGCGGGCGCGCGGCCGCGGCGATCGAAATCCTCGACCAGATCATCGCCACCCGTGCGCCGGCCGACCGGCTGGCCAACGACTATTTCCGCTCGCGTCGCTATATCGGCTCGAAGGATCGCACGGCTGTCCAGGCCATTGTCTATGGCTGCCTGCGCCATCGTGCCCAGCTCGAATGGTGGATGGCGCGCGTGCGCGACGGCGCCCGGCGCGAACCGTTCGCGCCGAACGGGCGGGGCTGGGTGATCGCGTATCTGGCGATCCTGCAGAAGATCCCGGCCGACAAGATCGCGTCCACCTTCTCGGGCGAGAATTACGATCCGCCGCCGCTGTCGCGCGGCGAGGAGACGACGATCGAGGCGCTGTCGGGACGTTCCATCGAGCATCCCGAGCAACCGGAATTCGTGCGCGCCAACATCCCGGCCTGGATCGTCGGGCGCTTCAAGGCGCGCTTCGGCGACGACCATCTGCGCGAGATGGCGGCGCTCACCGAGGAAGCGCCGCTGGACCTGCGCGCCAACATCCTGAAGACCGACCGCCGGACGCTGCGCGGCGCCCTCGCCAAGATCGGCATCGAGACCGAGTTCACGCGCCTGTCGCCGTGGGGCCTGCGCGCCGCCACGCGTACGGCGCTGATGGCGAGCGAGCCCTATCGCGAAGGACTGGTCGAGATCCAGGACGAAGGCTCGCAGCTGGTGGCGCTGCTCGCCGAGGCCGAGCCCGGCATGCGCGTGTGCGATTTCTGCGCAGGTGCGGGCGGAAAGACGCTCGCCATCGCGGCGACGATGAACAACAAAGGCCAGATCGTCGCGTGCGACGTGTCGGAAAAGCGGCTGGAAGCGTCGGCGCAGCGCACGCGGCGCGCGGGCGTGTTCAATGTCGAGCGTCGGGCGCTGAGCGACGAGCGCGACAAGTGGGTCAAGAAGCACGCGGGCTCGTACGATCGCGTGCTGGTCGACGCACCCTGCACGGGCACGGGCACATGGCGGCGCAATCCCGACGCGCGCTGGACGCTGCGCGAGACCGAGATCGCCGAACTCGTCGACAAGCAGCGCCGCATCCTCGAGAGCGCGGCGCGCCTCGTGAAGCCGGGCGGGCGTCTGATCTACGCGACCTGCTCGCTGCTCGCCGACGAGAACGAGATGCAGGCCGATGCGTTCGCCGCCGCGCACCCTGAATTCGCCTGCGTGCCGGTCCCGGAAATCTGGGCGAAGGTCGGCAGCGGTGCCTGCCCGACGGCGGGGCCGTACCTCACGCTCAATCCCGCACGCGACCATACCGACGGCTTCTTCGTCGCGGTCTATGAGCGCAAGGCCGACGCGCTCGCGCCGGCCGCCGAAGGCGGCTAAGGTCGGCGTGCCGCCATGCCGACCATGCTCCTCAAGGCCACCATTTCCCACGCCCGCGGGATCGCGCGCGTCTATGTCGATGCGTGGCGCACGACCTATGCCGGACTGCTGCCGGCGCGGGCACTCACCGGCATGTCATACGAGCGCCAGACGGTCGAATGGGCGCACCAGATCCGCCACAAGGGGCTCCATTGCCCGATCCTCGTCGCGTACGACGACAAGGCGGGGGTCGTGGGCATGACCAGCTTCGGCAAGTCGCGCATCGAGGACCGGCCCGCGACGGCTGCGTTCCTCAGCGGCAATGTCAGCCTCGGCTCGGGCGAGATCTTCACGCTCTATGTGCATCCCGACCATCAGGACCGCGGCATCGGCCGCCAGTTGATGGGGGCCGCGTTCGCGGGCCTGCGCGAGAAGGGCCTCGCGAAGGGCTATGTCTGGGTGCTGCACAGCAATCCCGCCCGCTATTTCTACGAACGTATGGGCGGGCGCTACATCGCGGACCGGGACGAGGATCTGTGGGGCGTACCGGTCGCGCAGGCGGCATACGGCTGGGAAGATCTGGCGCTTGCGAGCGCGCGTCTGGGCCTTGTCCGCCGGACGCGTTTCGGATAATCAACTCAACCTCTTTTCAAGGGCGGCGTGCATTGTCTGACAAGGTCCTGATCCTCGATTTCGGCAGCCAGGTCACCCAGCTGATCGCAAGGCGCGTGCGCGAAAGCGGCGTCTACTGCGAGATACTTCCCTTCAACGCGCCGGAAGAACGCCTGAAGGCGTACGGCGCCGACGCGATCATCCTTTCCGGCGGCCCCGCCTCGGTCACCGAGAGCCACACGCCGCGCGCCCCGCAATACGTGTTCGAGGCCGGCGTGCCGGTGCTGGGCATCTGCTACGGCCAGCAGACGATGTGCGCCCAGCTCGGCGGCAAGGTCGAGAGCGGCCATCACCGCGAATTCGGCCGCGCCTTCATCGACATCTTCCAGGACTGCACGCTGTTCGACGGCGTGTGGCCCAAGGGCACGCGCGAAGAGGTGTGGATGAGCCACGGCGACCGCGTCGTCTCGCTGCCGCCGGGTTTCCGCACGGTGGCCACCAGCGAGGGCGCGCCCTTCGCCGCCATCGCCGACGACGAGCGGCGCTTCTACGGCGTCCAGTTCCATCCCGAGGTCGTCCACACGCCGCACGGTGCGGCGCTGCTGCGCAACTTCACCACGCACGTCGCCGGCCTCAAGGGTGACTGGACGATGGCCGCCTTCCGCCAGCACGCGATCGAGAAGATCCGCAAGCAGGTCGGCAAGGGCAGGGTGATCTGCGGGCTTTCGGGCGGCGTCGACTCTTCCGTCGCGGCCGTGCTGCTGCACGAGGCGATCGGCGACCAGCTCACCTGCATTCTCGTCGATCACGGGCTGATGCGCGCGGGCGAGGCCGACCAGGTGGTCGAGCTGTTCCGCGGCCACTACAACATCCCGCTCGTGCATCGCAACGCGCAGCCCGACTTCCTCGGCAAGCTCGAGGGCGTCAGCGACCCCGAGCAGAAGCGCAAGATCATCGGCGCCACCTTCATCGACGTGTTCGAGGAAGAGGCGAAGAAGGTCGGCGGCGCGGATTTCCTCGCGCAGGGCACGCTCTATCCCGACGTGATCGAAAGCGTGTCGTTCACCGGCGGCCCGTCGGTGACGATCAAGTCGCACCACAATGTTGGCGGCCTGCCGGCGCGCATGCGCATGAAGCTGGTCGAACCCTTGCGCGAACTCTTCAAGGACGAGGTGCGCGCGCTGGGCCGCGAGCTCGGCCTGCCCGAGAGCCTCGTCGGCCGCCATCCATTTCCGGGGCCGGGCCTCGCGATCCGCATTCCCGGCGAGATCACGGGCGAGAAGCTCGACATCCTGCGCAAGGCCGACACGATCTATCTCGACGAGATCCGCAAGGCGGGCCTCTACGACAAGATCTGGCAGGCCTTCGCCGTACTGCTGCCGGTGAAGACCGTCGGCGTCATGGGCGACGCGCGCTCGTACGACTATGTGTGCGCGCTGCGCGCCGTCACGTCGACCGACGGCATGACCGCGGACTCCTATCCCTTCGAGCACGCCTTCCTCTCCGGCGTGTGCACGCGCATCATCAACGAGGTGCGCGGCATCAACCGCGTCGTCTACGACGTGACGTCGAAGCCGCCAGGCACGATCGAGTGGGAGTGAGGGGCGAGTGGGCGTGAAACTTTCGGCCGCAGACGAAGCGGCGCTCGACCGGCCGATCTGGTCGTCGCTTCATTCGAAGCACCGCTCGCTGGCGCAGGGCGGCCCACTGGCCTTCCGCTATCCCCCGGCGATCGCGCCCTTCGCGGCAGTGGCCGAACGCACGCCCGCCGCCGTATCCGACCTCGTGAAGTTCGCGGCCGAAGCGCCGGTGGCGCTGCTCAGCGACGGGCCGCTCGAACCGCTGGCCGGTCTCGACGTGCAGGTCACGATGATCGTGTGCCAGATGGTGCTGACGGGCGATCTTCCGGAGGTGCCCGACTTTACGCCGGAAACGCTCGGCGCGGCCGACGTGCCGGCAATGCTGGAGCTGACGGCGCTGACCAGGCCGGGGCCGTTCCTGCCCGAAACCTATCGTCTCGGTCGCTATATCGGAATCCGCGACGGCGGCCGTCTGGCGGCAATGGCCGGCGAACGCATGCGCCTCGATGGCTACACCGAGATCAGCGCGGTCTGCGTCCATCCCGACCATCGCGGGAAGGGCTACGCGCAGATGCTGGTGAAGAACCTGATGAAGACGATTTCGGCAAGCGGCGACGTGCCGTTCCTGCACGTCGTCCACGACAATCTGGGCGCGATCGCGCTTTACGAGCGCCTTGGATTCGTCATCCGCACGAAGCGCCACTTCACCGTGATGCGCCGCCCGGCCGGCGCCTAGCGCAGCGTCAAAGCCAGATCTTCCAACTGATCCGCGGCCTTGTTCCAGCCTTCGCGGAAGCCCATCGCTTCGTGCTGCTTCATGTCGGCCTCGGTCCAGTGGCGCGCGCCGGCCACGTAGTGCGTGCCGCCGCCGGGCGCATCCTCGAGATGGACGTAGCCGACCATGAAGGCCTTGGCCGTCGGCACGAAGCCGCCGGTGAAGGCGTCGGTGAAGACGAGGCGTTCCATCGGCACGACTTCCAGCCAGCAACCCGGGTTCTCGAAGCGCTCGCCGTTCGGGCCCTTCATGATGACCATCGAATTTCCGCCGGGCCTGAGATCGAACTCGGCATGTTCCACGCCCCACGGCTTCGGGCAGAACCACTGCTTGAGCAGGTCGGTCTCGGTCCAGCAACGCCAGATGGCCTTGCGGGGGGATTTGAACGTGCGTTCGATCTGCAGGTCGTAGCTCATGATGCGGCGGCCTTCTTCTTTTCGGAGAACAGGGAACGGATATAGCGCTTGAGATGATCGATCGCGTCGAACACCACATTCGCGTCGTCGCGCGCCTTGGCCACGACGAACGCGCCCTGCAGGACGACCTGCGTGTGGAGGGCGAGGCTTTCGGCCGTCCAGCCCGGCACGGCCTTGCGGGTCTTCATCGCGGCCGCGATGTCGGCGACAAGCGTGGTCGCGTGTCCGAAGATCGAAGCATCGCACGCGGCGCGGATGCGGGGATGCGAGGCGTGGACTTCCTGCACGAGCGTGCCGACGAGGCAGGTGAACGCCGCCATGTCGCCCTGCACCAGCTCCTTGCGGAAATCGAGATAGGCGAGAACCCGCGCCAGCGGATCGCGATGACGGTGATAGGGAGCGGCGGCAAACATTGCCGCCGTCTGCGTGGCCCAGTGATCCGCGACGGCGACGCCCAGATCCTCCTTGCCGGCGAAATGGTGGAAGAATGCGCCCTTGGTGACGCCGGCGGCGGTGCACAGATCGTCGAGGCTGGTCGCGGCGAAGCCGTCATGCCGGACCAGATCGATCGCGGCAGACAGCAGTTTCTCGCGGGCGGTGGGTGCGTCCGACATGCTTGACACATTACCGACCGGTCGGTATGTCCGTCAATCATGAATGCGCGGACAAATCCGCGCCGAGGAGGAGGAGCGATGAAAAGCACGACGAAGTACGTGGACGGCTATCTGCTCGCGGTACCCGCGCGCAACAAGGCGACCTATCAGAAAATGTGCAAGGTTGGCGTAAAGGTATTCCGCGACCATGGTGCGCTGCGCGTGGTCGAGACCTGGGCCGCCGACGTGCCGAAGGGCAAGTGGACGGACTTCTACCGTGCCGTGAAGGCGAAGAAGACCGAGCGGGTCGTCTTCTCGTGGATCGAGTGGCCCTCGCGTGCTGCCCGCAATGCCGGCATGAAGGCGGCCATGAACGATCCGCGCTTCAAGCAGTTCAAGAAAATGCCCTTTGACGGCAAGCGCATGGTTTTCGGCGGTTTTTCGCTGCTGGCCGAAGGCTGAACGGCAGCGTCGGGCAGGGGTAAAACGCCTGTAGCGTTTCGGTCGCGTTTTCAGTAGCGTGCGGCGATTCGCCCCTGTCCCGGAGTACCCTAGAAAACATGCCTCCATTCAATCCCGGCCCGACCAAGACCATCGAAGCGGTCGTCAAGTGGTTCAACACGACGAAGGGCTTCGGGTTCGTCGCACCGACGGACGGGTCGCCGGACGTGTTCCTGCATGCGGCCGCTCTCGAGCAGGCCGGTCTGCCCCCGCCGAGCGAAGGCGCCAAGATCAAGTGCGAGGTCGGTCCCGGCAAGAAGGGTCCGCAGGTCGTGCGCGTGCACGAGGTCGACGGCCGTGCGGGCACGGGTGGCGGTGCGGGCGCAGGCGGTGGTGGTGGTGGCGGCGGCATGGGTGCGCCGCGCGGCGGTCCGCGCCCCTCGCGCGGCCCCAGCGGCGGCTTTCGCGGCGACGACGTCGACATGGCGGGCGCCGTCGATGTCGAAGGCACGATCAAGTGGTATTCGCCCGAGAAGGGCTACGGTTTCGTCTCGACCAGTGATGGCGGCAAGGACGTGTTCGTCAACGCATCCTGCCTGCGCCGTTCGGGCATTCCGTCCGTCGATGTCGATCAGGCCGTGCGCGCTTCCTACGTGACGACGCCGCGGGGCCGCGAGGCGCGCTACATTCGCCTGCTTTGACAAGAGCAGCGTCGATGTGGTCATTCTTGGGCAAGGGCGCCCGAGGAGACCGGTCGATGACCGTCTACACACGAAGGCTGAGCGACAAGATCATTCTCGCATTCGATCAGGCGTGCGAGACGCACGCGCTTGACTGCGCGGAACTGCTGCTCAAGGCGCTTGAGATGTCGCTGACATCGATGGGCGGGCCGGGGGCGGTGGACCGGCGGGTCAACATGGAGCCCTATGTTCACGCCTTCGAGCGCCTTCAGGCCTTGAAGAGCGGCGGCTAAGTTCCTAGCCGATATCGGGATTTTCGGGTCGGCTGGCCCGCAAACGTGATTTGCGCCCTGCGGCCGGACGGGCTAGTTTGGCGCACCTTTCGATACCCCCAAGATTCGAGGCACCGTGGCCGACGTTTTCGATGAAGTCGACGAGGAGCTCAGGCGCGCGAACGCGCTGAAGCTGTGGAAGAAATACGCGCCGTTCGTCGTCGGCGCGGCGATCGCCATCGTCGTGGGCACGGCCGCCTGGGTCATGTGGCAGGACCACCAGCGCAAGCGCGCCGAAGCCGATGCGCTGCGCTTCGTGACCGCCAGCGATCTGGCGGCGACCGATGCCGAGCGCGCGTTGATCGAGCTGCGTGCCCTCGCGCGCGACGGCAAGCCCGGCTACGCCTCGCTCGCCCGTCTCAAGGAAGCCTCATTGACGCTCGAGCGCGACAAGGCGCAGGGGCTGGCACTGTTCCGCCAGATCGCCGGCGACGCCACCGTCGACGCGCAGCTCCGGGACGGCGCCACGGTCGTCGCGGCGCTGCTGGCCGTCGACGGCGAAGCCGCCGGCGACGTGTCGCGTGCGGTGGCGCCGCTCCAGTCGCCCGCAGGAGCCTGGCGCCATGCCGCGCGCGAAGTGGAGGCGCTGGCCCTGCTGCGTGCGGGCGAGCGCGCCAAGGCGGCCGACATCTACCGGTCGCTGGCCGACGACCTGACGGCTCCCTCCGGCATGCGCCAGCGTGCGGCCGAAATCGCCGCCGCCCTGGCCGGCTGAGAGCGAAGCGGGATGCGCTGGCGAAATCCGATCCTGATCGCGGCCCTGCTGACGCTGGGTGCGTGCGACTGGTTGCAGGGCAGCGTCAAGCCGCCGCTTCCCGGCGAGCGCACGGCCGTGCTGACGGTCGATCGCAAGCTCGAACCGGACGAGCGGCTGCGCGACACGGAAGTGAAGCTGCCGGACGCGGCCGACATCCAGCAATGGCCGCTGCCGCAGGGGCAGCCCGGCAGGACGATCTCGAACGTCCTCGTCGACGGCTTCAAATACACATGGCGCGCGTCGATCGGTTCGGGCAACAGCCGCACGGGTCGCGTGACGGGTTCGCCCGTCGTCGCCGACGGCCGCCTGTTTGCGGTCGATGCCAGCTCGCGTCTCACCGCGATCGATATCACACGCGGCAGCCAGATGTGGTCGTTCGACGGCGAGCCCGAGGAAGACCGCAGCGGCGGCGGGTCGGGCGGTGGCGCTGCCGTCGACGGCGACAAGGTCTATTTCGCGACCGGCTACGGCCAACTCGTGGCGCTCGATGCGAAGACGGGCAAAGAGCTGTGGCGCTTCCATATGGGTTCGCCCGCCCGCTCGGGGCCGGCCGTCGCGAACGGGCGCATCTTCGTCTCGACGATCGACAACCAGACCCACGCCGTGGACGCATCGACAGGCAAGCGCATCTGGCTGCACACGGGCATCTCGGAATCCGCCGGCTTCGTCGGTGCCGCAAGCCCCGTCATCGACGGCACGACCGTGCTGGTCGGCTACTCGTCGGGCGAACTTTTCGCGCTTCGCGCCGAAAGCGGGCGCGTACTCTGGTCGGATACGCTCTCGGGCGTGATCCGCACGGGTCAGGTCTCGGGCATGGCCGACATCCGCGGCCGCCCGGCGGTCGACCGGGGAATGGCGTTCGTGTCGACCCAGTCGGGCCGCACGGTCGCGATCGACATCCGCAGCGGTGCCCGCGTGTGGGAGCAGGAGATCGGTTCGCTCGGCCAGCCGTGGGTCGCGGGCGACTATGTCTATGTCATGGGCGTCGACGGCGAGATCGCGTGCCTGCTGCGCCGTGACGGCCGCGCCGTGTGGGTAACGCCGCTCGGTGCGTTCACCGACGAGAAGCGCAAGCGCGGCCGCATCGTTTGGACGGGGCCGATCGTCGCCAACAAGCAGGTCTTCGTCGCCAACAACCAGGGCGACGGGGTTCTGCTCGACGCCGCCAAAGGCACGGTCGTCGGCCGTGTCTCGTTGCCGGGCTCGGCGGAGATCGCGCCGATCGCGGCCAACCGGACCATTTTTGTCCTGACAGACGACGGCGACATCGCCGCCGTCCGCTGAGAGGCTAGCGAACAATGGTTTGGCGCGTGGCGATCGTCGGACGCCCGAACGTGGGCAAGTCGACGCTGTTCAACCGGCTGATCGGGCGCAAGCGCGCCATCGTCGACGATACGCCGGGCGTGACGCGCGACCGGCGCGAGGGTACGGGCCGTCTCGGCGATCTCAATTTCCTCGTCTACGACACGGCCGGCCTCGAAGACGCGGCGCCCAAGACCATGGCCGCACGCATGACCAAACAGAGCCAGCGCGCGGTGGCCGACGCCGACCTGACGCTGTTCGTGGTCGACGCGCGCGAAGGCCTGACACCGCACGACACGCATTTCGCCAACTGGCTGCGCAAGACCGGTAAGCCGACCATCGTCGTCTCGAACAAGGCGGAAAACGCCGCGCGTACGGGCTTCGGCGTGGCGGAAGCTGCCGGGCTGGGGTTGGGCGAACCGATCGCGGTCTCGGCCGAGCACGGGGAAGGGCTTGCCGATCTGCACGAGGCAATGAAGGCGTATGCGCCGGACGAGGCGGTCGAGGATCCGGATGCGCCCGAGGAAGAGATCGCGGAAGGCACGAAGCCCGACATCCGCGTTGCGCTGATCGGCCGTCCCAACGTCGGCAAGTCGACGCTGGTCAACAAGCTGCTCGGCGACGAACGCATGCTGACGAGCCCGGAGCCGGGTACGACGCGCGACGCGATCTCGACGCCGTTCGAATGGAAGGGGCGCCGCTTCCGCCTGATCGACACGGCCGGCCTCCGGCGCAAGGCGCGCATCGAGGACCCGCTCGAGAAGATGTCGACCGGCGATTCGATCCGGAACATCCGCGAGGCGCATGTGTGCGTGCTGGTCCTCGATGCGACGATGATGCTCGAGAACCAGGATCTCGGCATCGCGCGGCTGGCGGCCGAGGAAGGCCGCGCCATCGTTGTGTGTGCCAACAAGTGGGACCTGATCGACGATCCGCAGGCCGCGCTGAAGAAGCTGCGCGACCGCATGGAAATCTCGATGCCGCAGATCAAGGGCGTGATCTTCGTCACGGTCTCGGCGCTGCAGGGCCGCAAGCTCGACGACCTGATGGAAGCGGTCGTCACGATGCACGACCGCTGGAACGCCGATCTGCCGACGCCGCAGCTCAACCGCTGGCTTGAAGGAGTGGTGCAGGGGCACCCGCCGCCGATCGTGCAGGGGCGCCGGCCGCGGCCACGCTTCATGCGTCAGGTCGGACAGCGACCGCCGACATTCGCGATCTTCGGGAACAAGCTGGTCTCGCTGCCGGATTCCTACCAGCGCTATCTGGTGAATTCGCTGCGCGAGACGTTCGGTCTTCAAGGGGTTGTCGTCCGCCTGCAGCTGCGGGCGTCCAACAACCCCTATGACGACAAGGACAAGAAGAAGCGCTAGCTCAGACGCGGCCGAGGAAGTTGCCCTTGCCGATCTCGACGCCGTTGTGGCGCAGGATCGTGTAGGCCGTCGTCACGTGGAAGTAGAAGTTCGGCAGCGCGTTGTGGAGCAGGTATTCCTGCCCCTTCTGCGTCACCGGCTGGCCGCCGATCGTCAGCGAGATGTCGCGCGTCTCGCTGCCGTCGATCTGCTCGGGCTTGAACGACTTCACGTAGTCGATCGTCTTGGCGATACGTGCCTTGAGCGCCTCGAAGGTCGTCTCGTTGTCTTCCCACTTGGGGAGTTCCGAGCCCGAAAGACGGGCCATCGGGCCCTTGGCGAAATCCGAGGCGAGTTGGACCTGCTTGGTCAGCGCGAACATGTCGGGCGCGAGGCGCAGGCCGAGCATCACCGACGGGTCGATCTTCTTGGCGGCGGCGAAGGCCGCGCCCTTGTCGAGAACGTTGGAAAGGGCACCGAGCATCTTGATGAAGACGGGGGCGCTGATCTGGTACATCGAAATCGGCATGCTTGTTCTCCGGCTGCGGAATTGAGGTCGGGGATCGAACCACTCCGGCGGTTCGCCCGCAACCCTTCGTGCGTTACGGGTATTGGACGAGCGACAGCGTGTTCCCGTCGGGATCGGCGATCTTGGCGACTCGCCCGCCCCATTCTTCGGTGCGCGGCGGTACGACGATGCGCACGTCGTCGGCGATGAGGGCGGCGAGCGTCGCTTCGAGGCTCTGGACCGTGAAGCCGAACTCCACGCCTTTGGCGGCCGCTTCGCCCTTGGTGAGGATCAACTTCGCCTGGCCCGTGTCGAAGATCGCAAGATCGTCGCCGGCGGCGATCAACGGCAGCTTGAGCTGGCCGACATAGAACGCCTTCGCGGCCGCGATGTCGGTCACGCGAAGATGGATCTGCTCGATCGGGCCGACGGTGCTCACAGATAGGCCTCCACGGTTTCGCCGTGGCGCTGGCAATCGGCCGCGGCAAGGTCGACGAACGCTTCGGTGATGCTGTCGGGCTGGCGTAGCGTTGCCGGATCCTCGCCGGGGAAGGCGGCGGCGCGCATGCGCGTGGCGACGGGGCCGGGCGACAGCAGGTTTACGCGGATCGGCGTGGTCGCGAGCTCGGCGGCCCACGTCTTGACCATCATCTCGAGGGCGATCTTGCTGGTGGCGTAGGCGCCCCAGTAGGCGCGGACCTTCTGCGCGGCGCCCGACGTGACGAAGATCGCGCGGCCGGCCGGCGACAGGCGCAGCGCCGGCTCCAGCGAGCGCATCAGGCGCCAGTTGGCATGCACGTTGATGCGCATGACCTCTTCCCAGTCCTTGGCGTCGTGGTGGGTGAGGGGGCCGAGCGTGCCGAGTGCACCCGCATTGCCCACGAACACGTCGATCCGGCCGAAGCGTTCGTAGAGCGAAGGGCCGAGCTGGTCGAGCCGGTCGAGATCGTTGAGGTCGACGGGCACAAGCGTGGTCGAGCCACCCTGACGGACGATCGCGTCGTCGAGTTCCTCGAGCGCGCCCACGGTGCGCGCGAGCGCCACGACATGCGCGCCTTCGGCGGCGAAGCGCAGCGCAACCGCTCGCCCGATGCCCCGCGAGGCGCCCGTGACGACGGCGATGCGTCCCTGCAGACGTTTGCTCACGCTCATGGTTCCCTCGATGCTCTCCGGCGCGGCAGGAATAAGGTCCGCCCGGTATGTGCGGTCGCTGCCGCGAAAACAAGGCCCAGAAGTGCTGCGCCGGCCGCATAGGCTGCGGCTTCGAGCGTCAGCGGAAGGCTCGGCTCGTGAAGACCGAGCGTCGCCCGGACGACGGGCAGGTCGAAATGCTCGACGAAGGCGCGCAGGCGGCCGATCCCCGTTCTCCCCAGCGCATCGACGGCCTGCCGGAAGCCGGCGATCTGCGCCTCGATCTGGGCGATTGCCGCGGCATCGGGCGTGGGGGATTCGCGCAGTTTCGGGAGGAGCCTGTCGAGTTCCAGCGCGCTCTGGTCGAGGCGCTGACGATACGAGGCGAGGAAAGCCGGAAGCTGGAAGCCCGCAAGCGCGAAAGTCACGGCAAAGACGGCATCCCAGATGCGCCGCAGGAATCCGGCGACTGCATTCACGCGATTTCGAGCAGGCTCGCCTGCACGGGATTGTCGCCGCGTTCCTCGATGTCGGTGAGGCGCGTCGGGTATTCGCCGGTGAAGCAGGCGTCGCAGAAGTGCGGCGCCTTGGGATCTCGGCCCGGCTCGCCCATCGCGCGGTAGAGTCCGTCGATCGAGATGAAGGCGAGGCTGTCGACGCCGATGATGCGCGCCATCGCCGCCACGTCGTTCTTCGAGGCGAGCAGCTGGCTGCTTTCCGGCGTATCGATGCCGTAGAAGCACGAATGCTTCGTCGGCGGCGAGGAGATGCGCATGTGCACCTCGGTCGCGCCGGCCTGACGGACCATCTCGACGATCTTCTTCGAGGTCGTGCCGCGCACGATCGAATCGTCGACGAGGATCACGCGCTTGCCGGTGAGGCCTGCACGGTTCGCATTGTGCTTCAGCTTCACGCCCAGATGGCGGATCTGGTCGCTCGGCTCGATGAAGGTGCGTCCGACATAGTGGTTGCGGATGATGCCCAGGTCGAACGGGATTCCGGATTCCTGCGAATAGCCGATCGCCGCCGGCACGCCGCTGTCGGGGACGGGAACCACGAGATCGGCCGGCAGACCGCTTTCGCGCGCCAGTTCCGCGCCGATGCGCTTGCGCGCGTCGTAGACCGAGATGCCTTCGGTCACGCTGTCGGGCCGCGCGAAATAGATGTACTCGAACACGCAGAAGCGCTTCACCTCGGGGCGGAACGGCTTCATCGAACGGACGCCGGTGCGGTCGATGACGACCATCTCGCCGGCTTCGAGATCGCGCACGTAGTCGGCGCCGATGATGTCCAGGGCGCAAGTCTCCGACGTGACGACCCAGCAATCGTCGAGCTTGCCGAGCACCAGCGGGCGCACGCCGCGCGGATCGCGCACCGCGATGATCTTGTCCTTGGCGATGCAGGTCAGCGAGTAGGCGCCTTCGACCTGGTTGAGGGCCGCGACCAGGCGCGTCGTCACGTCGCCCTGCGCCTGGGCCATCAGGTGGACGATGACTTCGGTGTCGGATGTCGACTGGAAGATCGAGCCGCGCTTGATGAGGCTGCGGCGCAGCGTTTCGGCGTTGGTGAGGTTGCCGTTATGGGCGAGCCCGAAGCCGCCGAACTCGAACTCCGCGAACAACGGCTGGATGTTGCGCAGGATCGTGCCGCCGCTGGTGGAATAGCGCACGTGGCCGATCGCCGTGTCGCCCTTCAGCGCCGCGATGACCTTCTGTTCACCGAAATTGTCGCCGACGAGGCCGACCGCGCGGTGCGTGTTGAACTGCTTGCCGTCGAACGCGATGATGCCGGCAGCTTCCTGTCCGCGATGCTGCAGGGCGTGCAGGCCGAGGGCCGCGAGCGCGCCCGCGTCCTTGTGCCCGAGAATGCCGAAGATGCCGCATTCTTCCTTGAGCTTGTCGTCGTCGAAGGGATTGGTCGTCACCGATGAGCGGTCCATGAAACCCCCAATGCGCCCTCAACCCGGAGGGCGCGCGAGCTCGACAAACTAACGGCTGGGTGCGGCCGGACGGACGCGGTCGATGAGCTGTTCCATGCCCTGCACCTCGTCGCGTTTATATCCGGTTTCGGCGGGCTGTGAAGGGGGATTCGGCTGCAAGCGTTGCAAGGCCCGCAGGGCTTCCGTGCCCCTCTGGGCCTGGTCACCGACGGTACGTACTTGGCCACGGAACTCGGGCGGCGCAAGCCCCACCAGATACTCGGCGATCTGCTCGATGAGCGGGCGGCTCCGGGCCTCGAAAATCCAGTCCGGGCGCTTTTCCTCGGGAATTGCCCAGGCGAGCGCCAGCCAGGCGAGCCCCAGCAGGATGAAGCCCCGGAAAACGCCGAAAACGAAGCCCAGCGACCGGTCGACGGCCGAAAGGCTCGATGAGCGGCGCACGAGCGCCGACGTGCCGTGCGCGATCATCGCGAATACGATCAGGCTCGCCACGAACAGGGCGATTCCGGCGGCCACGTCGGCCAGCAGCTGGCTGCCGATGAAGGCCCGGAAATAGGGCCGGGCGAAGGCGAATCCCCACAGCGTGACGAGTGCGGCCCCCGCCCATGCGGCGAGACTGAGGACTTCCTTCACGAAACCGCGGATGAGCGCGATGAGTGCCGAAAGCAGCACGACGATCGCGACGGCGCCGTCGAAGGCATTGATCGGGAGCGAATCGAGCATCGGGACCGTGAGAATACCAGCTTATCCGGGGCGAGCCATGCGCCGGGGGGCGGGATTGCCCAGCGCCTCGACGAGATCGCCGAGGAGGCGCAGTTCGCGGACCTCGATCCCGGCGGCCGATCCCCCGCGCTTGCCGCGCGGCGGGCAGTACGCCCGAGAAAATCCCAATTTTGCGGCTTCCTTGAGGCGGGCCTCGGTCTGGCCGACCGCCCGCACTTCGCCCGAAAGGCCGATTTCCCCGAAAACGACCGATTCGCCCGGAACCGGCGTATCGGTGAGGGCGGAAACGAGGGCTGCCGCCACGGCAAGGTCGGCCGCCGGCTCGGCGATGCGCAGGCCGCCCGCGACGTTGAGATAGACATCTGCCCCGCCGAAGGCGAGGCCGCAGCGCGTTTCCAGCACTGCCAGCACCATGGCGAGGCGGCCCGAGTCCCAGCCGATCACGGCCCGGCGGGGCGTGCCGTAGGCGCTGGGGGCGACGAGCGCCTGGATCTCGACCAGCACCGGGCGCGTGCCCTCCATGCCGGCGAACACGGCCGCACCGGAAACTTCGCCGCGCCGCTCGGCAAGGAACAGCGCCGACGGGTTGGGGACTTCGGTCAGGCCTGCGTCAGTCATCTCGAACACGCCGATCTCGTCGGTCGGCCCGAAGCGGTTCTTCACGGCGCGCAGGATGCGGAACTGGTGGCCGCGTTCGCCTTCGAAATAGAGGACGGTATCGACCATGTGCTCGAGCACGCGGGGGCCGGCGATCGTGCCTTCTTTGGTGACGTGGCCCACGAGGATGACGGCCACGCCCCGGCGCTTGGCCAGCCGGATCAGTTCGGCGGCCGATGCGCGCACCTGCGCCACCGTGCCCGGTGCGCTGTCGAGCTGGTCGATATACATCGTCTGGATGGAATCGATGACCGCGAGGTCGGGCGCGTCGCTCGCATCGAGCGTTGCGAGGATGTCGCGCACGTTGGTGGCGGAGGCGAGCGACACCTTCGCCTTGGCGAGATCGAGGCGCGTGGCGCGCATGCGGATCTGGTCGACCGCTTCTTCGCCCGAGATGTAGGCGACGCGCGCACTCTTCGAAAGGGCGGCCGCGGCCTGCAGCAGCAGCGTGGACTTGCCGATGCCGGGATCGCCGCCGACCAGCACGGCCGAACCCTTGACGAGCCCGCCGCCCAGCACGCGGTCGAGTTCCGCGATGCCTGTCTTGCGGCGCGGGGCCTGCTCGCTCTCGCCTTCGAGATCAACGAACGAGACGCGCTTTCCGCCCTTGGCCGAAACGCCCTTGGGCGCGACATCCGGGACCGCTTCCTCGACGATGGTGTTCCATGCACCGCACGCGTCGCAGCGGCCGGACCAGCGCGGATGCACGCCCCCGCATTCCTGGCAGACGAAGCGGGAGGCCGCCTTTGCCATGATCAGACGGGGGCCATATTCAGACGGGGATCTGCATGCGGATCGGACCTTCCGCGCGCCCGTGGATGAACTGGTCGACGTATGGATTGTCCGAATGGTCGATCTGCGCCACCGGGCCCTGCCAGATGATCTTGCCCTGATGGAGCATCGCGATGCGGTGCGCGATCTTGCGCGCGCTCGCCATGTCGTGCGTGATCGAGAGGGCGCTTGCCCCCAGGCGATGCACGCAGTCGGCAATCAGGTCGTTGATGACGTCCGACATGATCGGGTCGAGGCCTGTCGTCGGCTCGTCGAAAAAGATGATCTCGGGTTGCGTGGCGATCGCGCGGGCGAGGCCCACGCGCTTGCGCATGCCGCCGGAAAGTTCCGACGGCTGCAACTCGCCCACCTGCGCGGGCAGGCCAACCTGCGCAAGCTTCTCGATCGCGATCTTCCTGGCTTCCGGCTTGGACTTCCCCTGTGCCGAAATCAGGCCGAAGGCGACGTTTTCCCAGACGCTGAGAGAGTCGAACAGCGCGGCCGACTGGAACAGCATGCCGAATTTGCGGTTCACCGTCTCGCGCTCGCGTGCAGGCATGCCGATCACTTCCTGCCCGTCGATCTTGATCGAGCCCGCTTCCGGATCGAGCAGGCCGAGGATGCATTTGAGCAGCACAGATTTGCCCGTGCCCGACCCGCCGATGATCACGACCGATTCGGCATTGCCGACATCGAGATCGAGCCCGTCGAGGACGACCTTGGCGCCGAAACGCTTCTTCAGGCCGCGGATCTGGATTTTCGGGGTTTCGGCCATGTGCGTCCCCACTAGCGTGTCGCGAAGAAGATTTCGGTGATCGCGTAGTTGAAGATCAGGATCAGGATCGAGGCGGAAACAACGGCGTTGGTGGTCGCGCGTCCGACGCCCTGGGCGCCGCCCTCGGACTTGTAGCCGTGATAGCAGCCCATCAGCGTGATGATGAAACCGAACACGCACGCCTTCACGAGGCCGGAGAACACGTCCATGAACTCGAGATAGTCGAATGTCTGCTTGAGATAGACCGCCGCGTTGAAATTGAGCTTGTAGATGCCGACGATATAACCGCCGAAAACGCCGATGATGTCGGCAATGACGACGAGCATCGGCAGCGTGACCGCGCCCGCGATGAGGCGCGGCGCCACGAGATACTTCATCGGGTTGGTCGAGAGCGTGTGGAGCGCGTCGATCTGCTCGGTCACCCGCATCGTGCCGATTTCGGCGGCGATGGACGCGCCGATGCGTCCGGCCACCATCAGGCCGGCGATGACGGGGCCAAGCTCGCGCGTGACGGAGAGCACGACGACCGTGGCGACGGCGCTTTCGGCCGAGAAGCGCGCGAAGCCGGTGTAGCTCTGGAGGGCGAGCACCATGCCCGTGAACAGCGCCGTCAAACCGACGACAGGCAGCGAGAAATATCCGATGTCGAGCATCTGGCGGAAGATGTGGCGGAAATAGAAAGGCGGCCGGAAACAGTGCGAGACGGCGCGCGCGCTGAACAGCGATATCTCGCCGAGCTGCTGCAGGAAGACGAGGAAGAAGCGTCCGACGGTCGCGAGCGGGTTCATGCGGCAGGCTCGAGATAGCTGCGTGCGAAGCGCTTGCCGAGGCGCGTGAGCACTTCGTAGCCGTTCGTACCGGCGCGCTCGGCGACGGCGTCGACGGTCATGTGCGTGCCCAACAGCTCGACCATCTGACCCGGCCGTGCATCCGGAACGTCGCTGACATCGATTGTGATGAGGTCCATGGATACTCGACCGAGGAACGGGGCCTGTGTCTGGCCGATATAGGCGGCTCCCCGATCGGAAAGCGAACGCAGCCATCCATCGGCGTAACCGCAGGCGATCGTTGCAACTTTCGTTACGCGAGTCGCCTGCCAAGTGGCACCATAGCCAACGGTCTGGGGGTGGTCAATTTCGCGCACCTGCAGGATGCGCGCTTCCAGCCGCGCCACGGCGCGTACCGGGCTTTCAAGGCCGGGCGTGGGATTGATACCGTAGATCGCACAGCCTGGCCGCGCGAGATCGAAATGGTAGTCCGCGCCGAGAAACACGCCGGACGAATTCGCGAAGCTCGCGGGCACCAGCGGGAAAGCCGCGCGGACGCGCTTGAAACGGTCAAGCTGGAGGCCGTTGAGCGGATTTCCGCGCTCTTCGGAGCTGACGAGATGGCTCATCACGTAGCGCAGGTTGAGAGCCGCAAGCGCCGAGGGATCGGCGATCAGCGCCTCGGCTTCGGCCGGGCTGAGTCCGAGGCGCGACATGCCGGTATCGAAATGGATGACGGCCTTCAACTTTTCGCCGGCGGCCCGGGCTGAAGCCGCCCACAGGGCGATCTGGCCGGGATCGTTGAGGGCCGGCGTGAGATCGCGGCGACGGAAAAGCGGCGCCTCGTCGATACCAAGACCGTCGAGCACGCAGACCATCGCGTCCTCGCCGACATAGTCGCGCAGTTCAAGGCCTTCGTTGAGGCGTGCGACGAAGAAATTGCGGCACCCGGCGCGATAGAGCGCCCGGCCGACCGGCCCCGCGCCGAGGCCGTAGCCGTCGGCCTTCACAATGCCGGCACATGCGGCCGGTGCGACACGCGCGGCGAGCCGGCGCCAATTTTCGACGAGCGCGCCGAGATCGATGGTCAGCAGCGAGGCGGGTCGCGCGTCAGTCATGCATCTCGGGCAGATAGTCCGATGCGGCGAGATCCGAGAACTTCGTGAACTGGCCGTCGAAGCGCAGGCGCACTGTGCCAATGGGGCCGTGACGCTGCTTGCCGAGGATGACTTCGGCGACGTTCATGACCTGCTCGCCGCGCTCCTGCCATTTCTGGTGCCGCTCGTTGAACTTGCTCTCGTCCTCTTCTGGGCGGCGCGAGGGCTCGGCGCGGCTGTGATAGTATTCTTCGCGGTAGACGAACATGACGACGTCGGAGTCCTGTTCGATCGTGCCTGATTCGCGAAGGTCGGAGAGCTGCGGGCGCTTGTCTTCGCGCTGCTCGACCGCACGCGAGAGCTGGGAAAGCGCCACGACCGGAACGTCGAGTTCCTTGGCGAGCGCCTTGAGACCGCGGGTGATCGCTGAGATTTCCTGCACGCGGCCTTCGGCACGCGCGCCCGGCGGCGGGGCAAGGAGCTGGAGATAGTCGATCACGATGAGGCCGAGCCCGTGCGTGCGTTTGAGGCGGCGCGAGCGGGTGCGCACGGCCGAAACGGAGAGCGCCGGCGTATCGTCGATATGCAGCGGCAGCGTGGCGAGCCGCTGGGCGGCCTCCACGAATTTCGGGAAGTCCTCACCAGCGACTTCGCCGCGGCGGATCTTGTCGGAGGGCACTTCGACCTGCTCTGACAGGAGACGATTGGCGAGCTGTTCGGCCGACATTTCGAGCGAGAAAAACGCCACGACACCGCCTTCGGCATCGGGGCTGTCCTTGTCGAGGCCCTCGCGCGTGGCGCGCTCCAGCCAGTTCTGGCGGGAGAGGGCGGCATTGAACGCGATCTTGGTGGCAAGTGCGGTCTTCCCCATCGAGGGGCGTCCGGCGAGTATGATCAGGTCGGACTTGTGCAGGCCGCCCAGCTTGTCGTCGAGATCGGTGAAGCCCGTCGTGACGCCGGTAACCGCCCCGTCGCGCTTGAATGCGAGGGTGGCCATGTCGATGGCCGCCGTCAATGCCTTGTTGAAGGTCTTGAAGCCGCCCTCGGCCTGGCCCTTTTCGGCGAGGTCGAACAGCTTCTGTTCGGCAAGCTCGATCTTCGTGTTTGCATCGCTGTCGACGTCGAAGGCAAAGGCCTCGTTGACGACGTCGGTGCCAATATCGATCAGCTGCCGGCGCAGATACAGGTCGAAGATGCGTTGCGCATAGTCCTGCGCGTTGATGATCGTGACGGCGGCGGCTTGCAGGCGAGCGAGATAGTCGGCGCCGCCGATCTCCGCGAGCTCGCCGTCGTGCTCGAAATAGTTCTTCAGCGTGGCCGCGTTCGCCTGCTGGCCCTTCTGCGCGAGCTTGCCGATCGCATCGTAGATGCGCCCGTGGCGCCCGTCGGCGAAATGCTCGGGCTGCAGCAATTCGCTGACCTTCTCGAAGGCGCGGTTGTTTGCGAGCAGGGCGGCGAGCAGCCCCATCTCGACTTCGAAATTGTGCGGCGGGATGCGCGGCGCCGGCTCCTCGGTAGAGCGGGCGGGGAACGGTGCAACGTTGCTGGGCAGGGGTGTTTCCATCGGGGCCGCGACCATAGGCGCGTCGTGACGCAAGCCACAAACGAATTGCGACAAGACGACTCGATTTGGAAGTTATCCAGTGGATTGTGGGGACAATCCGCGCGCGCGGGCAAGGAACGAAAAACGGCGCGCGTCGGATGGACGCGCGCCGCTGATCGGCAAGATCGACGAAGAAGAGGAAGGAGAGGGGCTTACGCCTCTTCCTTCGCCTTCGTCTTGCGGGCCTTCTTCGGCTTCTCGGCCGGGGCCTCTTCGGCCGCCGGAGCGGCTTCGGCGGCAGGGGCCTCTTCGGCCGGTGCGGTCAGCTCGGCTGGCGGTGCGGCTTCGGGCTGGGGCTTCGGGGCCTTGCCCTCGGCCTGCAGCTTCGCCTCTTCCGGCGTCTGGGCGATGTTGACCGTGATCGCGACGGCGACTTCAGGGTGGAGGGCGAGGCGCGTCTTGAACAGGCCGAGCGCCTTGATCGGCTGGTCGAGCAGCACCTGGGCGCGCGTGACGGTGACGCCGCCTTCGGTTACTGCGACGGCGATGTCGCGGCTCGAAACCGAGCCGTAGAGCATCCCGGTCTCGCCGGCCTGGCGGATGATGACGACCGAGAACTTGTCGCCCATCTTGTCGGCGACGGCCTGCGCGTCGGCGCGCTGCTTCAGGTTCTGGGCCTCGAGCTGGGCGCGCTGCTTCTCGAAGAACGCCATGTTCTCCTTCGTCGCGCGCATCGCCTTCTTCTGCGGCAGCAGGAAGTTGCGTGCGAAGCCGGGCTTCACCTTGACCACATCGCCCATCTGGCCGAGCGATTCGATCCGTTGCAGCAGAATAACGTCCATCTGGGACATGTCTTGTCTCCTTGACCTTGCCTAGTCCGAAATCGGGTTACGGGATCGGCGGCGTGCCCTTGGGGGCACGCGCCTTGTTGTTTGCGTAGGGTTCGATGAGGCCGAGCACCGCGACGACAGCGATGGGCCAGCCGAAGACGACGATGGCGCCATAGACCGCGCCGAGCGCCATTCCGCGCCACTGGAGGTTCCGGATCAGCGCGTGGACGACGCCAAGACCCGCCAGTGCGTAGACGGCGATGAAGATCACGATCATGTTGCGCGAGGCGAAACCCGCGAAACCGTCGATGAAGCTGCCCGCGGCGAAGATCGCCGTCAGCCCGACGAACCAGGTGGGCAGGTCGATGTCGGCCATCTCGGGTGTCGGGCGGCGGTTGACGCCGGCGCGGCGGACCAGCCACTGGCCGAGCGCACCGTTGATGGCCGTCATGACGAGCCACGATACCGCGACGATCCCGGCAAAGAGCCGCGCGATCTGGGCGGCGAATTCCTCGAGATTGGCGATCTCGAGGCCTGCAGGCCCGCGCAGACGGTTGAATGTCTGGACGATGGTGCCTTCGAGCGTGCCTTCGAGCCCGCCCGGCCGGTCGGCGAACGCGATCGCGGCGCCGGCGAAGACGAGCGCCATGAAAGCGAACAGAGCCAGCAGCAGGCGGCCCGGCGGATACCATTCGACGCCGCCGCCCGCCGTCGGGCGCCAGAGCAGCGCCTGACGGACGACGAGCAGCACGGGCGCGCAGTTCGCGACAGTGTAGATCGCCGCGAAGACGAAGCCGCCGGCGATGAAAGTCACGACGATCCCCGCAAGCGACGCAAGCGCCGCCGCGCCCGTGCCCATCCACAGCCCGGCCGCGAACAGCGGCAGCTGCGCCAGATAGGCGAGCAGGAAAGCGGCGGGCGAAGCGGTAAGCAGCGAGGCGTAAACCAGCGCACTCGCCGAACCCGCTACGACCGCGATCATCGCGAAGGTCGTCGGCATCTGCCGTCCTCGTTTCGGGGGGTGCGGGACCGGCGCCGATGGCGCGTGATCCCGCACCGACCCGGTTACTTCAGCACGTAGGGCAGCAAGCCGAGGAAACGGGCGCGCTTGATGGCGCGCGCGAGTTCCCGCTGCTTGGGTGCCGAGACAGCCGTGATGCGTGCCGGGACGATCTTGCCGCGCTCCGAGACGAAACGCTGGAGCAGGCGGATGTCCTTGTAGTCGATCTTCGGTGCGTTCGGGCCGGAGAAGGGGCACGACTTGCGGCGCCGGAAGAACGGGCGGCGGCCGCCGAAGCCGCCGCCACCTTCGCCGCGCTCGCCGCGTTCACCACGCTCGCCGCGTTCGCCCGAGGACCGTTCGTTCGAGGGACTTGCCATGGCTTAGATCGCTCCTTCGATAGCGGCCGGCTCGCCGGCTTCCGCCTCGCGGCGGCGGGGACGGAAGTTGTCGCGGTCGCCGAAGCGGCCACCTTCGCGGTCGCCGCGGCCTTCGCGCTCGTCGCGCTTCTGCATCATCGCCGACGGGGCTTCGTCGATGGCTTCGACGCGCACGGTCAGATGGCGCAGCACGTCTTCGCTGAGACCCATCTGGCGTTCCATCTCGGTGATCGCCTTGGCGGGCGCATCGACGCAGAGAAGGACGTAGTGGGCCTTGCGGTTCTTCTTGATGCGGAAGGTCAGCGAGCGCAGACCCCAATATTCGCGCTTCTTTACTTCGCCGCCCAAGGTCTTGAGCGTTTCGGTGAACTGGTCGGCAAGCGCGTCAACCTGGGCCTGAGCCAGATCCTGACGCGCGATGAATACGTTCTCGTAGAACGCCATCGGCAGCTCCTCTCGGGTTTCGGACCCAAATCCCCGCGACAACCGAACGTCATCGCAAGCCCGGGTCCAAGCCGCCATCTGTGCCCATCGGGGGCCGGGGAAGGCGGCAAGGAGAACGGACGGGATATGGCCCCGTCCGTCTTTGAAGGACGCGGGATATACACGGAAAGCCCCGGCCCCGCAAGAGCCGGTCCGAAACGGGCTTTTTCAGCTTCCGTGCTTGTGCATGGCGCCAGCCGGGGCCGGGGCGCGCAAACTCTGGACAGCCACAGTGACCTCAACCTTGCCGGCCTTCTCAAAGATCAGGGTTACTGGGAAGCTCTGGCCGGCCTTCAGCGGTGCCTTGAGATCCAGCAACATCAGATGCAGCCCGCCGGGCTGGAGAACGGTGGGCGAGCCGGGCGACACCTCGATGGCATCGACAGGGCGCATCTGGGCGACATTGCCGACCATGATGTGATTATGCATTTCGGTCTTGCCGGCGACCGGGGTCGCGACCGACAGCAGGCGGTCGGGCTGGGTGCCCATATTATGGAGTGTCAAATAGGCAGCACCGGTCTTCGATTCACCTGCGCTTGCCCGCGCCCAGGCCGTTTCGACCTTTATCGGCGGTTGCTGGGCCACGGCGGGAAGGGCCCCGGCAACGAGCAGAAAGGCGACAAAAACAGATCTATACATTCTTCACCATTTCAATATGTTAGTTGATATGCCTCCCAAGTCTATAGAAGAGTCCTGGAAACGCAATCTCGCATATCGTCGCATGCCGTCGGCTTGACTTGCGGCAGGGCGGCGGCTACGGGAGGCGCCTTCCTGAGAATTCGACAAGGTTTACCACGCGATGCGCGCATTCACGTTTCCCGGCCAAGGCAGCCAGTCACCCGGCATGGGCCGCGATCTTGCAGCGGCCTTTCCCGTCGCCCGACAGGTGTTCGAGGAAGTGGACGAGGCCCTTGGCCAGAAGCTCTCGAAATTGATGTTCGAAGGACCTTCCGAAGAGCTGACCCTGACCTCGAACGCCCAGCCCGCCCTGATGGCCGTCTCGATCGCGGTCATGCGGGTTCTGGAGAGCGAAGCAAAGCTCGATCTGGGCAAGCATGTCGCCTTCGTCGCTGGCCATTCGCTGGGCGAGTATTCCGCACTCGCGGCTGCCGGCACGTTCGCGCTGGCCGATGCGGCCCGCCTGCTTCGCAAGCGCGGCGACGCCATGCAGAAGGCGGTTCCGGTCGGCACCGGCGCCATGGCGGCGCTGCTGGGCCTCGATCTGCCGGCGGCCGAGGAAGTCGCCGCCGCCGCGCGCCCCGCGCCGGACGGCAAGAACGAAGTCTGCGAGTGCGCCAACGACAACGCGCCCGGACAGGTCGTCGTGTCGGGCCACACGGCTGCGGTCGAACGCGCCCTCGTCGTCGCGAAGGAAAAGGGCGCCAAGCGCGCGATGCTGCTGCCCGTCAGCGCGCCGTTCCACTGCTCGCTGATGCAGCCAGCCGCCGACGCGATGCAGGACGCGCTCGCCAGCGTGAAGATGGCGCCGCCACGCGTGCCGCTCGTTGCCAATGTCACCGCCGCGTCGATATCCGATGCGGGTGAGATCGCCAAGCTGCTTGTCCGGCAGGTCACTGGCCGCGTGCGCTGGCGCGAATGTGTTTCCTACATGAAGGCGCAGGGTGTGGCGCAGTGCTACGAGTTGGGAGCCGGCAAGGTGCTTTCGGGTCTCGCCAAGCGCATCGAGCCGGACCTGACGGGTATTGCCCTCAACGGACCAGCCGACATCGAAGCCTTCGCCAAGACGCTCTAGGGGGAGTCACGCCAAATGTTCAGTCTCGACGGCAAATGCGCGCTGGTGACCGGTGCGTCCGGCGGCATCGGCGGCGCGATCGCGCAGGCGTTGGCTGCGGCGGGCGCGAAAGTCGCGCTGTCCGGCACGCGCGTCGAGCCACTCGAGGCGCTGAAGGCCAAGATCGGCGAGCGTGCGTTCGTGTGCCCCGGGGATCTGGGCGACGCGGCGGCGACCGAGAAGCTTTTCAAGGATGCCGAAGCCGCCCTCGGGCAGGTCGACATTCTCGTCAACAATGCCGGCCTTACACGCGACGGCCTTGCCATGCGCATGAAGGACGACGACTGGCAGAAGGTCATCGACGTCAACCTGTCGGCCGGATTCCGGCTGAGCCGGGCGGCGCTGCGCGGCATGATGAAGCGCAAATGGGGCCGCATCGTCGGCATCACGTCGATCGTCGGTGTCACCGGCAACCCGGGCCAGACGAATTACGCCGCCGCCAAGGCCGGCATGATCGGCATGTCGAAGGCGCTGGCGCAGGAAGTCGCCTCGCGCGGCATCACGGTCAATTGCGTGGCACCCGGCTTCATCGTTTCGCCGATGACCGATGCCCTGAACGACGAGCAGAAGACGCGCCTGCTGGGCGGTATTCCGCTGGGCCGCATGGGCACGTCCGACGAGATCGCCGCGGCCGTCGTCTATCTCGCGAGCGAGCAGGCCGGCTATGTCACCGGCCAGACGCTGCACGTCAATGGCGGCATGGCCATGATTTGACGCCGATGATGGCCTGCAAGCGGTTGATCGCAAACCGTTTCGCGGGCTAGTCAACGGACCGAATTCCGTGTTACCAAACCGCGACTTATGCAATCGACTCCGTCTTGACCCGGGAAGCGGGAAGTCGGAGCTTCAGAGGGTGGCGGCCCGCCGGACAGCAGTCCGCTCCGGTCCGTCACCGAGCCGAACGAGAGGAATAAAATGAGCGACATCGCCGAACGCGTGAAGAAGATCGTCGTCGAGCACCTGGGCGTCGAAGACGCCAAGGTCACCGAGAATGCCAGCTTCGTCGACGATCTGGGCGCGGACAGCCTCGACACGGTCGAGCTCGTCATGGCGTTCGAAGAGGAATTCGGCATCGAAATCCCCGACGACGCCGCCGAGAAGATCTCGACCGTGAAGGACGCGATCGAGTTCATCGGCAAGGCCAAGGCCTGAGTCCACGGATTCCGGAGTTCATTCGATGCGCCGTGTCGTCGTAACGGGCCTCGGTCTGGTCACTCCGCTTGGCTGCGGGGTCGAGAATACTTGGAAGCGTCTCATTGCCGGTGAATCCGGCCTGAGCGGCATTCAGGCGTTCGACGTCTCCGACCTGCCTTGCAAGGTGGCCGCGAGCGTGCCGCGCGGCGACACCGCATCGGGGAACTTCAATCCCGACGACTGGGTGCCGCACAAAGACCAGAAGAAGATGGACGAGTTCATCATCTTCGCTCTGGCGGCGGCCCAGCAGGCGGTCGAGGATTCCGGCTGGAAGCCGACCGACGAGGAAGGCCAGGACCGGACCGGCGTCATGATCGGCTCGGGTATCGGCGGCCTGCAGACGATCTACGACGGCGCAATCACGCTGAAGGAACGCGGGCCGCGGCGCATTTCGCCGTTCTTCATCCCTGCGGCCCTCATCAATCTTGCGTCGGGCCATCTCTCGATCAAGTACGGCTTCCGCGGTCCGAACCATTCAGCCGTGACGGCCTGTGCGACTGGCGCGCATGCCATCGGCGATGCCGGACGTCTGATCATGCTCGGCGATGCTGATGTGATGGTGGCCGGCGGTGCCGAAGCGGCGATCTGCCGCCTTGGCATTGCGGGCTTCGCTGCCGCACGCGCGCTTTCCACCGGCTACAACGATGATCCGACGCGCGCTTCGCGCCCGTGGGACAAAGGCCGCGACGGCTTCGTCATGGGCGAGGGCTCGGGCGTGGTCGTGCTCGAAGAATACGAGCATGCCAAGAAGCGCGGCGCCAAGATCTATGCGGAACTCACGGGCTATGGCCTGTCGGGCGATGCGCATCACATCACGGCCCCGGCCGAAGATGGCAGCGGGGGGTTCCGCGCCATGACGGGCGCGCTGCGCAACGCCAAGCGCAACCGCGAGGATATCGACTACATCAACGCGCACGGTACTTCGACGCCGCTGGGCGACGAGATCGAATTGGGCGCCGTGAAGCGCCTGTTCGGCGACCATGCCTACAAGCTGTCGATGTCCTCGACCAAATCGGCTATCGGGCACCTGCTTGGCGCGGCCGGCGGCGTCGAGGCCATCTTCTCGATTCTCGCGATCCGCGATCAGGTCGCGCCGCCTACGCGCAATCTCGAGGATCCGTCGGAGGGCTGCGACATCGATCTCGTGCCGATCCATGCCAAGCAGCGCAAGATCAGGCACGCGCTGTCCAATTCCTTCGGCTTCGGCGGCACGAACGCGGCCGTGATCTTCTCCAAGCTCGACTGAGGGTCGCGCCGTTGCGGCGGACCCGGGCCCTGGTATCCGCCGTCGCTCTGCTGCTGTTCGCGAGCGGAGCCGGAATCTGGCATCTGTGGTCGCTCTATACGGGGCCGGGCCGGGCAACGGCAGCGGTTCAGCTTGTCGTTCCGCGCGGCGGCGAAGACATCGCGGGGTTCCTTGCTGCGCGCGGCGTCATCTCCAGCCCGCTCGCCTTCACCGCCGGAACGCGTATCGATGGGCTGGCCGGACGGCTGCGAGCGGGCGAGTACCTGTTCGCCGCCGGCATGTCGGCACGTTCGGTGGCCGAGCTGCTTGCCAGCGGGAAAACCATCCAGCGGCGCGTCACCTTCGCGGAAGGTCTCACGGTAGCGCAGGTCGCGACGCTTCTTCGCAATGCGGAAGGCATGGAAGGCGACGTGGCTCCGATGCCGGCCGAAGGCAGTCTGCTGCCGGAAACCTATTTCTACAGCTGGGGCGACGCGCGCGTGCGCACGCTCGAACGCGCGCAACGCGCGATGCGCGATACGCTCGCCGAACTCTGGGCAAGGCGTGCGCCCGGTCTTCCGTTCGCCGATCCGCAGGAAGCGCTCGTGCTTGCCTCGATCGTCGAGAAGGAAACCTCGCATGCCGACGAGCGTGCGCGCGTGGCTGCCGTTTTCATCAACCGGCTGCGCCAGCGCATGCGGCTGCAGGCGGATCCGACCGTTGCCTATGGCATCGATCCTTCGGGACCGCTTGGCCGGCCTCTGAGCCGCGCCGATCTCGAAGCAAAGCATCAATGGAATACATATGTAATTGACGGCCTGCCGCCGACGCCCATCGCGAACCCGGGACGGGCTTCGATCGAAGCAGTACTCGATCCGCAGAAGTCGGAGGATGTATATTTTGTGTCGGATGGCGAGGGGCGGCATGTGTTTGCCCGCACACTCGCCGAGCACAACCGGAACGTCGCGCGTCTGCGGGAGATCGAGAGGGCGCGCGGTACGAGGAACTGAAGGATGCGTACGCGCGTGAAGATCTGCTGCATTGCCTCTCCGGAAGAGGCGCAGATGGCAATCCGTCACGGAGCCGACGCCCTGGGGCTTGTCGGCCCGATGCCGAGCGGGCCCGGCGTCATCGATCTCGACATGATCGCGCGTATAGCGCGCTCGATCCCGCCACCGGTCGCAAGCTTCCTGCTGTCGAGCGAGACGAGTGCGGCAGGCCTGATCGCGCAGGCACGCCATTGCGCGCCGACGGCGCTTCAGATCGTCGATGCGGTCGACGGGCCGGCCGCCTATATCGAGGTCCGGCGTGCATGCCCGGGATTGAAGATTGTGCAGGTCATCCACGTGACGGGACCGGAGAGCCTTTCCGAAGCGCGCGCGATCGCCATCCATGTCGATGCGATCCTGCTCGACAGCGGAAACCCCAATCTTGCGATCAAGGAACTCGGCGGTACGGGCCGCGTGCACGACTGGACGATGAGTGCCGCGATCGTGAAGTCGGTTCCGGTGCCAGTCTTCCTCGCCGGCGGGCTGACGGCCGGAAATGTCGCTCGTGCGATCGCAGATGTCCGGCCTTATGGGCTCGACCTGTGTTCCGGCATGCGAAGCAACGGCGCGCTCGACGAGCCGAAGCTGACCGAATTCATGCGGGCCGTTCGCGCCGCCTAGCCCTTGCGCGGCAGGCGGGCAAGCAGGGGATCGAGCAGTCCGGCCGGGAGGGCCGCAAGGACACGAACGGCCGCGTAGAGCGGCCAGGGGAACGCTATACGTGCCCGGTCGCGGGCCAACCCGTCGAGCATGATCCGGGTGGCACGCGCGGCGGTCATCAGGAGCGGCATTGGGAAATCGTTGTGCGCAGTCATCCGTGTGGTGACGTAGCCGGGGCAGATCACGTTGATCCTGATGCCGCGCGCGCGCCAGTCGGCCCGCAGCGCTTCGCCCCAGACGCGTACGGCGGCCTTGCTTGCACAATAGGCCGGGGCACCCGGCAGGCCGCGAAAGCCTGCGAGCGAGGACAGGATCGCGATCTGCCCGTGGCCGCGCGATACCATCGCGCCGAGCGCCGCCTGCACGGTGTGGACGACGCCGTCGACATTGACCGCGAAGATCGCCTTGGTCTGCTCGGCGCCTTCGGGGCCACCCTGTGTTCCGGCCGAAATGCCGGCATTGGCGACGACAAGATCCAGCGGATGGCGGGCGTCGATTCCGGCAACGAAATCGGCCATCGCCGCAGGATCGCGTACGTCGACCGTGCCGGTGGCGACCTCGGCGCCCTGCAGGCGGCAGGCCTCGGCGACGCCTGAAAGCCGTCCCGCATCGCGCCCCGTCAGTGCAAGAAAAACGCCCGGCCGCGCAAGCGCACGCGCCATGGCCTCACCAAGACCGGAAGACCCGCCGGTTATCAGGATGCTGCGCCAGTTCCACATGCCGTTGTTCCCTTTGCCGGGGCCTGTATAACTCTTTCCAGCCGCATGTCGCGATTCGCCCGTTTCGGAGACGCCGCTTGACCATAGCCAGCATGACCGGATTTGCGCGGGCCAGTGCCGAAGCTCTCGGCCGCACGGCAACATGGGAGGCGCGTTCGGTCAATGGTCGCGGGTTGGACGTGCGACTGCGTACGCCGCCGGGTTTCGACCGGCTCGAGAGTGAAATCCGTGCGCGCACGGCCAAACGCTTCGACCGTGGCAACGTCACGCTGAACCTGACGCTCGAAACGCCTGTTTCGGCACCGCGCCTCCAGATCAACCGGGCGGCCCTCGATCAGGTCGTGGGGCTGATCGGCGAGCTTTCGAGCCGTCTCGATGCGGCGGCCCCACGGCTCGATGGCCTGCTGGGTGTACGCGGCGTTATCGAGACGGTCGCCGAGACGCCGCTGGCGGATGCCGAGCAGGCGAAAATCGACGCCGCGATCCTGCGCTCCCTTGACGAGGTGCTCGGCGGACTTGCCGGAGCGCGACGCGACGAAGGCAAGGCCCTGAATGCGATCCTGGACGCGACCCTCGCGGAAATCTCGACGCTGACGGACGAGGCGGCGGCGAACGCGGCCACCCAGCCGGCAGCCATCAAGGCGCGTCTGGAAGCGCAGATCGCCGAACTGCTCGGCAGCCAGAACGCGATCGCGCCGGAACGCCTTGCCCACGAAACGGCTCTGCTTGCCGTGAAGGCCGACGTGCGCGAGGAGCTCGACCGGCTGCGCGCACACATCTCCCAGGCACGCGATCTCTTCGCCAAGGGTGGCGCCATCGGCCGCAAGCTCGACTTCCTAAGCCAGGAATTCAACCGGGAAGCCAATACGCTCTGCTCGAAGTCCTCGGACATCGCGCTGACGCGCATCGGCCTCGCGCTCAAGACGGCGATCGACCGTCTGCGCGAGCAGGCAGCCAACGTGGAGTGATGGACGTGGATCCGGACATCAATCGTCGCGGCGTGATGCTCGTGCTGTCGTCGCCTTCGGGAGCCGGCAAAACGTCGATCAGCCGCGAGCTCCTGCGCCGTGAACCCTCGCTCAGCATGTCAGTTTCCGCGACGACGCGCCCCAAGCGCCCCGGCGAAACCGACGGGCGGGACTATTACTTCGTCGATCCGACCGAGTTCGGCCTCATGACCAACCGCGGGGAGTTTCTCGAACACGCGAAGGTCTTCGGGAATTACTACGGCACACCGCGCAAGTTCGTCGAAGCGAAGCTCTCGCAGGGGCTCGACGTGCTGTTCGATATCGACTGGCAGGGTACCCAGCAGCTGCGCGACACCGCCCGCAGCGACGTGGTTTCCGTTTTCATCCTGCCGCCGTCGACTGCTGAACTCGAGCGCCGGTTGAACGCCCGCGCGCAGGATCCGGCCCATGTCGTCTCGCAGCGCATGAGCCAGGCATCGAACGAGATGAGCCACTGGCCCGAGTACGACTACATCATCGTCAATCGCGATCTCGACGTCTCGGTCGCGAAGGTTCAGGCGATCCTTTCGGCCGAGCGCACGCGTCGCGAACGCCAGATCGGGCTTGGCGATTTCGTCAGGCGCCTGCGCGACGGGCGCTGACGGCACGCGCGAGCGCACAGAATTCCGGGATCGACAGCGTTTCGGCGCGCCGTGTCGGGTCAATGCCCGCATCCGCACACAGCACTTCGGCATCAAGCCCGAGCGATTTGAGGGACTGCCGCAACATCTTGCGCCGCTTGCCAAAGGCGGCTGCCGTCACGCGCTCCAGCGTGCGCGCGTCGGCAGGGGCGAGCGGAGCCGGGCGCGGTCGCAGTTCAACGACGGCCGAGACGACCGCCGGCGGCGGAGAGAAAGCGCCGGGCGCGATGTCGAACAGGCGTCGCGCGGTCCAGTGCCACTGGGTGGCGACCGCGAGCCGGCCATAGGCATCGCCGTCGGGCGGGGCCACGAGGCGTTCGACGACTTCCTTCTGCAGCATGACGATGATGCAGTCGAACGCGTCGGGCCGCGCAAGCCACCCCAGCAGCATCGGCGTGCCGACATTGTAGGGAAGGTTTGCCACGATCCGGCGCGGCGGCGTGCCGAGCGAGGCAACGTCGATCTCCAGCGCATCGCCTTCGACGATCTCCAGCCGTCCGGGATAGAACGCGGCGATTTCGGCGAGCGCCGGCAGGGCGCGCATATCGCGTTCGATGGCGATGACTTTCGCCGCACCCTCGGCTAGAAGGCCGCGCGTGAGGCCGCCGGGCCCCGGACCGATCTCAATCGTCGTGCCGGTGGAAAGATTACCTGCCGCGCGCGCGATGCGCCGGGTGAGGTTCAGGTCGAAAAGGAAGTGCTGGCCGAGCGATTTTTTCGGCGCCAGACCGTGCCTCCGGACGATTTCGGAAAGGGGAGGAAGGCCGTCAGCCTGCGCCGTCACGCGCGGATGTCGACGACCGCGACGCGGCGGAGATCGCGCAGATAGCGGCGCGCCGCGGTGTCGAGGCGTTGGCGGATCAGGTTATCCTCGATGTCGGCGGCGGTCGGCAGGTTGGATTGCGGTTCCGTCCGCACGCAGACCATCGCCATGCCGAACCCGCCGTCGCTCGGCGTGAGTTCGGTCGTCTCGTTGACCTTCAATGGGCGGATGCGGTCACGCGTCACGGCGGCAAGATCGCCGATGCGCACATCCGGCACGCGGACCGGGGGCGGAATTTTCATCTCGCCCGCAACGCGGTCAAGATCCGCGCAGCCCATGACCGTCTCGCGCACTGTTTCGGCCAGAGCCTGCACGCTGCTGCGATCCGCGGCCGTCGCGTTGTCGGGTACTGGGAATACGATCTGTGCGATATCCACGCGCGCATCGTCGGGCGATGCAGGTGCGAGAACCCGCTTTTCGCGCATGGCGTAGATATAGATCCCGGACGGGACGCGGATCGGCGGGGTCATTTGGCCCGGCTCGATCGCGGCAAGGACGGTCTCGATCTCGGAATCGAATTGGCCCTTCTGGACCCAGCCGATGTCGCCACCCTCGGAAGCGGAGGCCGATTGCGAGAACTGCTGGGCGGCGACGAAGAGCGGAAGGGCGCCGGTCCGCAGGCGTCCGAAAACCTCGTCGACCGTCTGGCGGACTTCGCCTTCCTGTTCCGGGTTGTCGATCGCAAAGAAGAGTTCCGAAAGCAGATACTCGGTAACCGGCTCGCCCTGCGTGTATCGGGCAAGCGACTCATTGACCTCGTCGCGGCTGACCTCGATCTGGGAGCGCAGCCGACCACCGATCAGGCGCTGCCATGCGATCGCCGCCTCGATCTGCTTGTCCATGGTGCTGCGTGGCACGCCGGCGCGCCGGAATATCTGGTCGAGACCGCCGGGCGGAAGATTGTTGGAGCTTTCGATGCGCTTGACCGAATCGTCGATCTCGCTGCGGGGGATCGTCAGGCCGAGGCGTTTGGCTTCCTGGAGCTGGATCCGTTCGTCGATGAGCTGGCGCAGGACCTGCGGACGCATGCGCACCCGGTTCTCCGGCGTGTCCTGCGACCCCGTCGAGATCATCATCAGTGCGGTCCGGCCGTCGATGTCGAAATTCGAGACGATGTCGTCGTTCACGACGGCGACAATGCGCTGTTCCTGCGCGCTTGCCGGATGGCAAAACGCGGCGAGAAATGCGGCGAGGGCGAATCGGCGGAGGGTGGCGGAAAGGGTCATGTTGGTCCGGTTTATAGGGGGATTGACCGAGGTGCGCAATTCGGCGCCCTCAGCCGTCCTCGAGATGCAGGAGCATTGCGATACCGAGCATCGTCGAGACGACAGCCGGCGTCCAAGCGGCAAGGGCGACCGGAATCGTGGCGCTCTGACCAAGGGCGCCCACGAGGCTCGACGCGAAGAAAAGCACGAAGCCGACCGCGACTCCTGAAATGATCAGCAGGCCCGTGCCGCCACGCCTGTGGGGGCGCAACGAGAACGTCGCGGCGATAAGCACCATGGCGGCCAGCAGGACCGGCGTGGCGACAAGCTGATGCCAGTGGAGGCGGTGGCGTGTCGCCGAGAAGCCGGCGGCTTCCAGCATGCGGATGAAGCCCGGTAGCTCCCAGAACGAGATCGTCAGCGGCGAAGCGAACGAATCCTGGATCTGCTCGGCCGTCATCGATGTCGGGATGCTGTAGGTCTGCTCGAACCGGGCCGGTCGCTCCGGCGCGGTCAGCCAGGCCTCGCTGACGATCCAGTTGCCGGTATCCAGGCGCGCGCTCGCCGCATCGACCCGGCTGACGAATTTGTCCTGCCCTTCGAAGTTCAAGATGATCACGTCGAAAAGCTGCATTTCCTGCGACGCCACGCGGCGCGCGTAGACGACCGAGTTCCCGTTCGGATCGATCTGGCGCAGCCAGAACCCCGAATTCGATACCGAAAGCAGGCTCGATCCGCCGCGCATCAGCTGCGCTTCGAGGCGTTCGAACTGCCCGTATAGAACTGCGGCGGCGGGGTTGATGACGGTGACCTTGAACGCGCCAAACAGGACGGCGAAGCCGATCACCGGCAGCAGGAACTGCCAGACCGAAACGCCGGCGGCACGTGCGACTGTCAGCTCGTTCGTGCGCGTCAGGCGCCAGAACGTGATCATGGCGGCGAAGAGGACGACAAAGGGCGCCAGTTCCTCCGCCATCTGCGGGAGCTTGAACAGCGCCATGCGCAGAACGATCTGCGAGGAAAGATCAGGCCGCCCGGCCGCCCGGCGCAGAAGTTCGATGACGTCGAACATATAGACGATTGCGAGGAACATCGCGAAGAACGCGACCAGCGCGATCGCGAACTGGCGGCCGATATAGCCAAGGAGCGTGCTGGAAAGCCGCATGACGGGTCAGGCCGGTTCGGGGAGGAGGGCATCGCCCCGGCGCCTGCGACGCAACGTGCCACCGGCCAGCGCCCATGCCGAAAGCGCCATCAGCGCTAGGGGAACGGCATAGAGAAACGGGATCGCCGCGTTCGTGCGGGCCGCGAAATTGGGCAGCGTGATCGAAAGGGCCTCGACCCCGAGGCCGCAGGCGGCAGCAAACAGGAGTCGCTGCCCGAGACCGCGCCGGTTGAAATCACCCGGCAGCAGGCATGCAAGTCCGACCAGCACGAGTGCGAGCGCATAAAGTGGACTCGACAGGCGGGCGTGCCCTTCCGCGATGAGGCGCGGCGCGAATTGCCGGTCGTTCGATTCCGAGAGATCGGGCCACAGGAGTTCGTCGACATAGCGTTCACCCGGCTCGCGCCAGCGGAATTCGCGGGTGGTCGCGGTCTGGCCGATCTCGACCGAATAACGGTCGAAATAGAGCAGCGAGAGCTTGCCCGCCGCGCGATCGACCTGCTGGCGGTTGCCGTTCAGCAGGATGACGCGCGGGCCCGCATCCGTCATCGCAAGCGTGCCGCGTTCCGCCAGCAGCGTGATCGGGCTCGCCGGATCGCGTGAATCCTGGACGAGTATGCCGCGCAGGTCACCGTTGGTCTCTCGTGCCCGCACGTAAACGGTCAGATTTGCGCCGATGTTGGTGAACGCGCCTTCCTGCAGGAGCAGGCCGGAATAGTCCGACCGGACGTCCGAGTGGAGTTCCTTGAACTGGCCGAAGGATAGCGGCACGAGATAGAGGGTCAGCAGGTATCCGAATGCGGTCGCGAAAAGCCCGAGGAGGAGGGCGGGGCGGGAGAGTTGGCCGGGCCCGAATCCGACGGCACGCATCACGACGAGTTCGCTATCGACTGTCAGCCGGTTGTAGACAAACATCGTCGAGACGAACAAGGCGATGGGCGTCACCAGCGACAGGAAATTCGGCATCAGCAGGATCGTCAGGTAGAAAAACGCCCCAAGCCCGAGCCCGCGATTGACGATCAGCTCGATGAACCGCAGCGACTGGGTCAGCCAGATGGCAAGCGTCAGCGTCACGAGCACGAAAAGCGTCGTGATCAGCACCTGCTTGAGGATGTAGACGGTGATTCGGTTCATGGCGGTCCGGGCATTATACGGGAGGGGAGCATTCTCCGCAGCCGTTTGATTTTGCAACGCAATATCCGGAACATTGCGCGAACTGCTCCAGGTGGACTTTTCTTTCAATAAGGAATCTCTATTGTACGCTCCGCGCGTGTCCGAGCCCATCCGGGAACCAGGATCCGCATTGCGCTAGGCGCCGATAGTTCCAAGGAAAATCAAAATGAAAATCGCGTTCTTGAAGCCCGAACCTCCTGCCAGCGGAGCCTACGTCGTCGGCGTGCTCGAAGACCGGAAGATGACGCCGGCGGCAGCGGCACTCGACAAGAAGACGGGCGGCGTTGTCACGCGCGCGATGGCTTCGACCCGCTTCAAGGGCAAGAAGGACGAATTTCTCGACATCGTGGCGCCCAAGGGCGTGCCATTCGGGCGGATCGTGCTGGCAGGCCTCGGCAAGCTCGACAAGCTCGACAAGGCCGGAGCGGAATCGGCCGGCGGCAAGCTCGTGGCGCACCTCAACCACGCCGGCGAGACGCTGGCGACCGTTTCGGTCGAGCAGATTCCAGGTGCGTCGCTCAATCCGGCCGACATGGCCGCACACATGGCGCTCGGCGCCAAGCTGCGCGCATACCGTTTCGACAAGTACAAGACACGTGAGAAGGAAGACGCCAAACCGACGCTGAAGGCGCTCAATATCCTCGTCACCGACGTTGCCGCTGCGCGCAAGGTTCATGGCCCGCTCGACCGCGTAGCCGACGCGGTCATGTTCGCGCGTGACCTCGTCTCCGAACCACCGAACGTCCTCTATCCGGAAAGCCTTGCCGAGCGCTGCAAGCGCCTGACCGCCTTCGGCGTGAAGGTCGAGATCTTCGACGAGAAGCAACTCGAAAAAATGGGCGCAGGCGCGCTTCTCGGCGTGGGTATGGGGTCGGCGCGCCCCTCGCGCATGGTCGTCATGCAGTACAACGGCGCACCCAAGTCCAAGGACAAGCGTCCGATCGCGTTCGTCGGCAAGGGCGTGACGTTCGACACCGGCGGCATCTCGATCAAGCCGTCGGCCGGCATGGAAGACATGAAGTGGGACATGGCCGGTTCGGCCGCCGTCATCGGCACGATGGAAGCGCTCGCCGCGCGCCACGCGAAGGTGAATGCCATCGGCGCGGTCGGGCTCGTCGAAAACATGCCTTCGGGCAACGCGCAGCGCCCGTCGGATATCGTCAAGTCGATGTCGGGCAAGACCATCGAGGTTCTCAATACCGATGCCGAAGGTCGCCTCGTGCTGGCGGACGTCCTCTGGTACGTGCAGGACCGCTTTAAGCCCAAGGCGATGCTTGACCTCGCCACGCTGACCGGCGCGGTCATCATCGCGTTAGGCCACGAATTCGCGGGCATCATGGGCAACAACGACGATCTGGCGAACAAGCTGATCTCCGCGGGCATGTCGACGGGCGAGAAGGTCTGGCGCCTTCCGCTGGGCGAAGCCTACGACCGCGACATCGACAGCCCGGCCGCCGACGTCAAGAACATCGCGGCCGGCCGCGGGGCAGGTTCGATCATCGGCGGTCAGTTCCTGGCACGCTTCGTAAACGACGTGCCGTGGGTCCATATCGACATCGCCGGCATGGCTTGGAGCGGCAAGGACACGGCGACCTGCCCGAAGGGTGCCACGGCCTTCGGCGTTCGCCTGCTTGACCGCCTTGTCTCGGACCATTTCGAGGACGCGTGACGGAAATCCGCTTCTACCACCTGCGCAGTTCGACGCTCGAAACCGCGTTGCCGAAGATTCTCGAGAAAGCAGTCGGGCAGGGGCACCGCGCGGTGGTGGTCGCGGGAAGTACCGAACGGGCGGCGTCGGTCGATGCCACGCTGTGGATTTACGAGGAACGTTCGTTCCTGCCGCACGGCATGGCGCCGGCCAACGGCAACGATCCTTTTGCCACCGACCAGCCGATTTGGATCACGACCCGCGTCGAGAACCCCAACGGGGCGAGTCTGCTGGTCCTGCTCGACGGGCAGACGGCAGACGCACCGGGCGACTGGAAACTCATCTGCGAGGTATTCGACGGCAACGACGAGGTGGCGGTCTCGGCCGCACGGGAACGTTGGAAGGCCCTGAAGGCGCAGGGCCATGCGCTGACCTATTGGCGGCAGGGCGACAAGGGCGGCTGGGAAAAGGCCGGCTGATCTCGTGCCCGGGTTGCCATCCGGGGCGCGCACCGTTATAAGCCCGGCCGACTTCGTTCCCGGACCACCCAGACCAGAGAGCAGTTTCCTATGGCCATCGAGCGCACCTTTTCAATCATCAAGCCGGACGCCACGCGCCGCAACCTGACGGGCGCGATCAATGCGCTGATCGAGAAGTCGGGTCTGCGCATCGTCGCGCAGAAGCGCATCCACATGACCAAGGCCCAGGCCGAAACTTTCTACGGCGTGCACAAGGCGCGGCCGTTCTTCGGATCGCTGGTCGAGTTCATGACATCGGGCCCCGTCGTCGTGCAGGTTCTCGAAGGCGAGAATGCCGTCGCGAAGTATCGCGAAGTGATGGGCGCCACCAACCCGGCGAACGCCGCCCCCGGTACGATCCGCAAGGAATTCGCGGAATCGATCGAGGCGAATTCGGCACACGGGTCGGACAGTCTCGAGAACGCCGCGACCGAAGTCGCGTTCTTCTTCTCGGGCCTTGAAATCGTCGGTTGACGCCCACGGACCGGCAAAGAGAAAGGGCCGCACCGGGAAGCCGGTGCGGCCCTTTTCCGTTCGACGTGCTCGTGTCCGTTCAACCGTGCGGAACCATGAATACGTACATCAGGATGAGGATCAGGACGGTGCCGCCGCCGACCCATTTGGCGAGGCGATTGAAATCGGCCCAAGTGTCCAAATTCTGGGTCATGTCATAGTTGAATTCGGTGTCGATCTTCTGCTGCGGTCCGCCGGCCATGGAATCCTCCGAAATTTGAACGAAGAATAAGCCAAATCCGCCCGATTTCAAAGAGCCGGATTGAGAAGAAGCGGAACCGGTGTTCCGGCGTCGTCGACCACGACCCGTTCACCCTCGACGCGCGCCCGGCCGCTTGCCACGAGACGTAAGGCAGCCGGGTAGAGTTTGTGCTCGGCCGCCAGCACGCGCGCCGACAGGTGTTCCTCATCGTCGCCTGGCAGGACCGGAACGGCAGCCTGGCCGATGATCGGCCCGACATCCATTTTTGACCGCACGAAGTGCGCCGTGCAGCCCGTGATGCGAACGCCTTCGGCCAACGCCCGTGCATGTGTGTCGAGGCCTGGGAACGAAGGCAGCAGCGACGGATGGATATTGATCATCCTGTCGCGCCACGCATCGACGAAGCCCGGCGTCAGCAGCCGCATGAACCCCGCAAGGCAGACGAACCCAACCCCGGCATCGCGCAGCGTCTTGTCGACGACCTGCTCGAACGCCTCGCGCGCCTTGTAGGCGCGATGGTCGATCGTCGCCGTCGCTATGCCCGCTTCGCGCGCGATCGCAAGGCCGCCGGCATCCGGAACGTTCGAGAGGACGAGCGCAATCTCGGCCGGAAAATCCGTCGCACGTGCCGCATCGACAAGGGCGCGCAGGTTGCTGCCGCGGCCCGAAATAAGGACGCCGACGCGCAGTCGCGCCACGTTCAGATCTTCCAGCCGTCGAGGTTGCCCACGACGCAGCCTGGCGCATCGGGTGCAGGACGCGCGACGACCGTGCCGATCTCGTACGGCGTTTCGCCTGCATCGCGCAGCATGCCCATCGCGGCATTCTTGTGGGCCGCAGGCACGACGATGACCATGCCGATGCCGCAGTTGAACACGCGAACCATCTCGGCACGGGCGACGAGCCCGACCTTGCCCAGCCAGGCGAAGACCGGTGGCAGCGGCCACTTTGCCGCATCGATGCGGACCTGCATCGCGTCGGGAATGACGCGCGGCACATTCTCGACGAGACCGCCACCGGTGATGTGCGCCATCGCATTGGCGAGACCCGCCCGCGCGAGTGCAAGACAACTCTTCACATAGATGCGCGTCGGCGCAAGCAGGGCCGCAGCAAGCGATTTGGCCGGTTCGAAAGGGGCGGGCGCCTGCCATGACAACTCGGCCGTATGCACGACGCGACGCACGAGCGAGAAGCCGTTCGAGTGGACGCCGGACGAGACGAGGCCGATCACGACGTCGCCGATGGCGACCTTGCTGCCGTCAATGCCGGTTCCGCGTTCGAGTGCACCGACTGAGAAGCCTGCAAGATCGTAGTCGCCGGCGGCGTACATGCCGGGCATCTCGGCGGTCTCGCCGCCGACGAGCGCGCAACCGGCGATGCGACAGCCTTCGGCAATGCCGGCAACGATAGACTTTGCGGCCGTAACGTCGAGCTTGCCAGTCGCGAAATAGTCGAGGAAGAACAGCGGCTCGGCACCCTGGACGACGAGATCGTTCACGCACATAGCGACGAGGTCGATCCCGACCGTCTCGTGGCGGCCCGATTCGATCGCGATCTTAAGCTTGGTGCCCACGCCGTCTGTCGTGGCGACGAGGATCGGGTCCTTGAACCCGGCTGCCTTGAGGTCGAACAATGCGCCAAAACCGCCGAGACCAGCGTCCGAACCGGTGCGCCGGGTCGATTTTGCCATCGGCTTGATCGCCTCGACGAGGGCCTCGCCCGCGTCGATATCCACTCCGGCTTCGGCGTAACGGTTCGTGCTCATTGGCGCCCCTTTGCCGGATTGGCTATAACGGATGTCCAGCCCCCGGCGACGGGCGGAAAATAAAGGATTCGGAACGGTTTGCAATGGCGCTTCGGGCGTTGGTTCTGGGATTTTTGGCGTTCGTCGCGGCCGGTGCCGGGGCCCTTGCGCAGGTTGCGCAATCCGGGCCCGTCGATCCGTTCGCCGTCCGCGGGGTCGAAGTCGACCGGAATGCGCCCACGGCCGCCCAGGCTCGCGAGCAGGCCATCGCAGAGGGGCAAAGACTTGCCTGGCGCCGACTGGTCGAGCGCCTTGTCCCGGCTGATGCGCGTGGTTCCCTGGCGAACCTGCCGCCGGCCGAAATCATCCCCCTGATCGACAGTTTCGAGGTCGAGACCGAGCGCGGTTCCGGCACGCGCTGGATCGGGTCGCTCGCCTACCGGTTCAAGGCCGCATCGGTCCGCCAGATATTCCGCAGCCGGGGCATCGCATTCGCCGAAACGCCGGCCCGCCGTATCCTGATCGTTCCGGTCGTAATCCGCGACGGGCAGGCCCTTCTCTGGGAAGACGAGAATGCCTGGCGTCTCGCGTGGACTGAACTCCCGATGCCCGTCGGTCTCCAGCCTTGGGTGTTGCCGCAGGCCGATCTCGAGGACGCGGGCCTGATCGGCGCCGAGCAGGCCGCGACCCTCGACCGGGCGCGTCTTCGCGCGCTCGCGGGCCGCTACGGAACGCAAGGCGTGATCGTCGTCAGCGCGGAACCCGGCGACGCGGCCGGCGGGAGCGTGCAGGTCCAGTTCTCGCGTGTCGGCGCCGCTTCGCCAGACGCCGACTGGCCGCAGGCATTCCGCCTCAATCCGGGCGAAAAACCCGAAACGGCGTGGGCGCGCATCGCGCGGGCGGCGGCCGACGCGATCGAGGAACGCTGGAAGGCCGAAGTCCTCGTGCAGGGCAGCGACACATCGCTGCTGCGCGCGACGGTCCCGGTCGCCGACCTGACCGAGTGGGTGACGCTGCGTCGCCGCCTTGCGGAGGTCGCCAGCGTCCGCCACCTGGATATCCTTGTCCTCGGACGCGGCGGAGCCGTCGTCGACATCCAGCACGACGGCGGCACCGACGCGCTGCGTACGGCGCTGGCGCAGCGCGACGTTGCGCTTGTCGAAGACGAGGGCGGCTGGCACCTGCATGTCGTCGAGCGGGGTGGCGCGCGCCCGTGATCAACATTCCGAACATCCTGTCGTTTGCGCGCCTGCTGGCGGTTCCGGTCGCCGTCTGGCTGATGCTGGTGGCGCGTTTCGAGGCGGCATTCTGGCTATTCGTCGCGGCCGGTGCGACCGATGCGCTCGACGGGTTCCTTGCTAAGCGCTTCGGCTGGGAGACCGACCTCGGCTCTTACCTCGACCCGTTGGCGGACAAGGCGCTTCTGGTCTCCGTCTTTCTTGTCCTGGGATGGACCGGGCATATCCCGGCATGGCTGACGATCATGGTCATCTTCCGCGACCTGCTTATCGTCGGCGGCGCGCTCGTGGTCGTGGCTCTCACGGGCTCGTTCAAGGCTGATCCAATGTGGATCAGCAAACTCAACACCACGCTCCAGATCCTGCTTGCCGCGACCGTCCTTTCGGAACTCGGCGTCGGTTTCGATTTCGAGATGTGGCGCTGGATCCTAGTGGACGTAACCGCGGTGACCACGCTTGCCTCGGGGCTCGCCTATCTGGTCCGCTGGACAAGGCGGCTCGCCGAGGAAGAGGATGTGGCATGAAAGCGCCCGAACCCGCACGCGCCTTCGCATGGGGCCAGCCGTTGGCCTGGGCCGCGATCGTCGTCTTCTTCGGCATTACGATCTATGCGCTGAGCGGCGTGCTGCTGCCGTTCGTTGCGGCAGCGGCCATCGCGTACCTGATCGACCCGATTGTCGACCGCCTTCAGCGGCTGGGCATTCCGCGCGTCGGCGGGGCCGCTATCGTCACGATCACGTTCTTCGTCGGTGGCGCGACTGTGATCGTGTTGCTGGCGCCAGTGCTCCAGCATCAACTCGTCGGTCTCGGCGACCGGCTTGCCGTCGTTTCGCGCCAGCTTTTCGAGATCGCGAAGCCGTATCTCGACGAATTGTTCGCTCAGGTCGGCGCGACCGACGTCCAGCAGTTGAGCGGAGCCGGGGATGCCGTGCGAACCGCGCTTGGCTGGGCCGCGCGTGCCCTGGGCGGCTTGCTCAGCGGCGGTCTCGCGGTCGTCAATGTTCTCGCCCTCATTTTCATCACCCCGGTCGTCGTCTTTTATCTCGTGCGTGACTGGACGGCGGTGGAGTCGAAGATCGACAGCTGGCTGCCGCGTCGCCACGCCGGCACGATCCGCGGGCTGCTGCATGAGATCGACGCGCGGTTGGCCGGTTTCCTGCGCGGCCAGGCCTTGGTGTGTCTCTTCCTCATCGTGTTCTATGCGTCTGGTCTGACGCTCGCGAACCTGAATTATGGCCTTCTGGTCGGTTTGATGACCGGCATACTCAGTTTCATCCCCTATGTCGGCGTATTCGTCGGCATGGCGACGGGCATTGCGATCGCGGTGTTCCAGTTCCCCTCCTGGGTCGATGTGAGCTTCGTGCTCGGCGTCTTCCTGCTCGGCCAGTTCATCGAAGGGAATTTTGTGACGCCCAAGCTCGTGGGCGATCGGGTCGGACTCCATCCGGTCTGGATGATGCTGGCGATCTTCGCCGGCGGCGCTCTGTTCGGCTTCGTCGGCGTACTGATCGCGATCCCGGTCGCGGCGGCCCTTGGCGTGCTGTCACGATTCGCGATCAAGCGGTACATGCAGAGCACCCTCTATCTCGGGAATGACCCGCCGTGAGCGGCGAACAGCTCGCGCTGGCGTTTCCGCACCGGCCTGCCCTCGAACGCGAGGATTTCCTCGTCGCACCGGCGAACGCCGATGCCGTCGCATGGATCGACGCATGGCCCAAGTGGCCGGCGGCAGCGCTGGTCGTCCACGGCCCTGCCGGCAGCGGCAAGACCCACCTTGCGCAGACCTGGCGACTCAAGGCGAAAGCTCGGCAACTCGACGCCCGATCCATTGCGACCGGCGACCTGCCGTCGATGCTCGATGCCGCACCGGCCTTCGTGATCGAGGATGTCGATCGCAATCCTCCCGAGCCGCAGGCATGGTTCCATCTGCTGAACCTGCTGGCCGAGCGAAGACAATCGGCCGTATTCACCGCCCGCGAAGCGCCTGTGCGCTGGAACCTGTCGCTTGCCGATCTCGCCTCGCGCGTGCGTGCGCTTCCGACGGTCGGGATTTCCACGCCCGACGAGCATCTCGTGGAGGCTGTTCTGGTCAAGCAGCTTGCCGACAGGCAACTGCGTGCCCCGCCCGACACGGTGCGTTACGTGGCCACGCGGCTCGAACGCTCGCTGGCTGCGGTGGGGCGGATCGCCGCGGCACTCGACGCGGCGGCGCTCGCGGCAAAGCGGCCGCTGACAATTCCCCTTGCGCGCGAAGTGATGCGGGCCGAGGGTTTCGACAACTGAACGAAAACGACGGGGGTTTATAGGATGGATCTCGGAATCAGGGGCCGCAAGGCGATCGTCTGCGCCGCATCGAAGGGCCTCGGGCGCGGTTGCGCCGAAGCACTTGCCGCCGAGGGAGTCGAACTCGTGATCAACGCCCGCGGCGCCGATGCGCTCGAAGCGGTTGCGGCTGATCTGCGCAAGCGGTTCTCGGTCAAGGTCACGGCGGTCGCCTGCGACGTCACGACGGCCGAAGGCCGCGCCAAGCTGTTGGCCGTCTGTCCGGAGCCCGACATCCTCGTCAACAATGCCGGCGGCCCGCCGCCCGGCGATTTCCGCGATTGGGACGAGAAAGCGTGGCACGCCGCGCTCGAGGCCAACATGATCACGCCGATCATGCTGATCAAGGCCACGGTTGACAAGATGATCGCCCGCAAGTTCGGGCGTATCGTCAACATCACCTCGGCGGCCGTTAAGAACCCGATCCCGTTCCTCGGCCTGTCGAACGGTGCGCGTACCGGCCTGACGGGCTTCATCGCCGGCCTGTCGCGGCAGGTCGCGAAGCACAACGTGACGATCAACGGCCTGCTGCCCGGTCCGTTCGATACCGATCGGCTGCGCTCTACGCTCGTCGCCGGCGCCAAGTCGGCAGGCAAATCGGTCGAGGAGATCGCCGAGGCGCGCCGCAAGGCGAACCCGGCCGAGCGCTTCGGAACGGCCGAGGAGTTCGGCGCCGCGTGCGCATTCCTTTGCAGCGCGCATGCGGGCTACATCGTTGGCCAGAACCTCGTCCTCGACGGCGGCGCGTTCCCGGGAACTATGTAGCAGCGTCCAAGCCGCTGTTCCTGCATGCAAAGCCGGGAAGGTCGGAGCGTCACGAAACGGCAACAGAACGTTGCTTGAATTGGCCGCTGGCGGCTGACTAACCTCCGCCCGAACGACACGCGCGGAGCGGCACGGCGGCATGGACAGGCGGGACGACAAGGCGGAGATCGAGCTCAAGCTCGCCATTCCGACTGAAGCGCTTGCCAAGCTGTCGCGTGACCCGCGCCTGAAGGCGCTGGTCTCCGGCGGCAGTGGCGTGCGCAAGCATCTGCGCACGACCTATTTCGATACGCCCGACCGTCATCTGCTTGCGGCCGAACTTGCGCTACGAGTGCGACGGGACGGACGTCGGCGCATCCAGACGCTGAAGACCGCCGGGCATCCCGAACTCGGCCCGCTCGCACGCGGCGAATGGGAACGCGAGATTGTGGGTGAACGGCCGGTCGTCGACGATGCGTGGCTCGCCGAAATCGGCGACAAGGATGCGCGCAAGCTTCTTGGCAAGACGAAGGTACGCGCCCGGCTGGCGCCGCTATTTTCGACGGATTTCCGCCGGCAGACATGGCGCGTCACCCGCGCCGGAAGCATCATCGAGCTGGCGATCGATCGCGGGCTGATCGAAGGGCCCGACGGGCAGGTGCCGATCTCGGAAGTCGAACTCGAGCTCAAGTCCGGCGATACGGACGAGTTGTACGGCCTCGCGCGCGACATCGTGAAACTTGTTCCGGCAGTCGTCGAATCCCGCAGCAAGGCCGAACGGGGCTATGCGTTGTCGGTTCCGGCGAAATCCGCCGTGCGTGCGAAAGCGATCGATCTTGCCGTCGACGCCACGACGGCGGAGGCCTTCCGCACGATCGGTCGCTCGTGTCTCGTACATGCACGCGGCAATGAATCCGCCGTGCGCGCGAAGATATCTGTCGAAGGCGTGCACCAGCTGCGCGTGGCCTTGCGCCGCATGCGCTCGGCGCTTGCCGCCTTCCGGGAAGTTCTCCCCGAAGAGACACGCCGCATGACCGCAGACGAACTGCGCTGGATAGCCGCGAGTTGCGGCGCGGCGCGCGACTGGGACGTGTTCCGCGGCCAACTCCTGAAGCCGCTTGCCCGGCATGTCGACGATGAACCCGGCCTGTCGCGCGTGACCCGTGCCGCGGACGCCGCACGCCGGCGGGCCTATCGCGAAGTTGCATCAACGCTTGCAGCGCCGCGCCTGACGCAGGGGCTCCTCGACATCGAAGCGTGGTGGGAGCGGGGGGGCTGGGCAGCGTCGATGGGTGATTGGCGCGATGCGCCTGCACGGGAATTCGCACAGCTCGTACTGCGTAAGCTTCACCGCAAGGCTTCCCGTCTGGGAACCAACTTGCAGGAGCTGCCCGAGGCCGATCTTCACGAATTGCGCATCCGCTGCAAGAAGCTGCGTTACACAGCCGAGTTTTTGCGCAGCCTTTTCCCGAAAAAGGCGACGGCGAGTTATCTGGCGGCGCTTGCCGAGGTGCAGGAGCATCTGGGCTCCCTCAACGACGCGGTCGTCGCGCGAGCCTTGCTGGACGAACTCGGGCGGGATGCCCAGGATTTGCCGGCGGAACTGCTGGCACGGGCCGGAGGTATCGTAACCGGCTGGATTGCGGCACGCGTGCGCAGCGATCTGGAGGCCCTTCCCGGGGTCTGGCGCCGATTCGCCGACCAGCGGGCATTCTGGAAATAGGCATTTTCGCGTAACCTACTGCCACCGCGTGCGAATCATAGCCTGCGAGGCTTGGCATGCCTGCCCGTGGCTTTGCTATACTACCCCCGGGGCGGAGGAGAATTACTCATGCGACCAATGATCTTGATCGCCGTGGCTGCGGTCGTATCTTTCGGTATCGGACATCTGGCGCTCGCGCAATCGTCCGACCCGGCGGAAATGACCGTCATCCAGAAGGACATCGACTTCGAGCCCAAGGAAGTCCGCATCCGTGTGGGCGGGCAGGTCTTCTTCGTCAACGAGGACCGCTTCGGACACAACGTCTTTTCCGAGACGGCGGGCGGCGAGTTCGACGTGGGCCGACAGGCACCCAACTCGCGTATCGGCGTGCCGTTCCGGCGGGCGGGAACCTTTACCGTGATGTGCCGGATCCATCCGCGGATGGCGATGCAGATCGTCGTCCAGTAACCCGCAGGGGGAGCATATCGCTTGTCGATCCGCGTCAAGCTCATTGCAGCTTTCCTTTTCGCGCTGCTTGCGGCTGCGACGCTGGGATTCACGGCGTTCATCGCCGCGCGGACCCTCGGCGCGCTGACCGAACAGATGTTTGACGGGCCGCTGCAGACGATCAACTTCGCGCGCCTAGCCCAGACCGATTTCGCCGTCATCGAGCGGACCGACCGCGAGTTCGGGGATTCCATCGGCAAGCCGGAGATGGAGCGGCTCTACAAGCTGGTCGACGATTTTCTCAAGGATCTTGCCGTAGCGGCCGAGCGCGGCGCTTCGGAAGACATAACCGGGATCGCCGCCGATATCCGCGTGAACGTCGACAAATGGCGCACGGCCGCGTCGAACGCACGAGCAGGCGATGCGGGAGCGGCCCGGGAACGCTCTGCGCTGGGCACGCGGATCCGGCAGGATCTCGAAGTCCTCACCCAGATCGCCGCCGACAACGGCTTCGTCTTCCGCGAGGACGCGGGCGACACGATCGAGCGCACCCGCAACGCGATCGTCATCGTCATCGCGCTTGCGGCCGTCGTCCTGCTCGTGGTCGGCGTGCTGCTGGTCCGCAACATCGTTCTGCCGCTCGACAGCTTGAACCGGAAGATGCGCAAGATCGCGCGCGGCGACGAGGACGTCCATATCCGCTATCTCGAGCGGCGCGACGAGCTTGGCGACACGGCCCGCGCGATGGCGGTGTTCAAGCAGGCCATGGGTGACATCAAGGAGGCACGCGACCGAGCGGAGCTGGCGACCAAGGCCAAATCCGAGTTCCTCGCGATGATGAGCCACGAGATCCGAACGCCGATGAACGGCATCATCGGGATGTCGCGGCTGTTGCTTCAATCGGAGCTCGACGGCGAGCAGCGCGACAATGCGCGTATCGTGCTCGAAAGCGGCCAGTCGCTGCTGCAGATCCTCAACGACATTCTCGATTATTCCAAGCTCGAGGCGGGCAAGCTCGACGTCGAAAGCATCGATTTCGATCCGCGCAACGCGGTCGAGGATGCCGTCGCGCTGATGGCATCGAAGGCGGGCGAGAAGGGCATCACGCTGACGGCCGAGATCGATCCGGAGGTGCCGAAATATCTGCGCGGCGATCCGGGCCGCCTGCGCCAGGTATTGCTGAACCTGATCGGCAATGCCGTGAAATTTACCGACAAGGGCGGGGTCAGCGTAAGTGTGCGCAGCCTTGGTCAGAGCGACGGGACGGCATGCGTCCGCGTGGGTATCCGCGATACCGGCATCGGCATTTCCAAGGAGGCGCAGGCAAAGCTCTTCGGCAGCTTCGTGCAGGCGGACTCCTCGATTTCGCGCCGGTTCGGCGGCACCGGTCTCGGGCTAGCCATCAGCCGCCGCCTTGTCCAGGCGATGGGCGGAGACATCGGCGTCGACAGCGAACCGGGCAAAGGCTCGGAGTTCCACTTTGCGCTGGAATTGCCCGTCGGCGTGGCCCCGCGCGGCGAGATGCAAACCGCACTGCCGCAGGCGTCGCGACCGCTCCGCATCCTGCTTGCCGAGGACAACATCGTGAACCAGAAGGTCGCGGTCGGCCTTCTCAAGGTTGCCGGCCACACGATCGCTATCGCCGCGAACGGGCTCGAGGCTGTCGCTGCCGTCGAGGCACACGATTACGACGTCGTGCTCATGGACATGCACATGCCGGAGATGGACGGCATCGAGGCGACCAGGACGATCCGGCGGCTCGCGCCGCCCAAGGGTGATATCTGGATCGTCGCGGCGACGGCCGGCGCCATGCAGTCGGACATCGACCGCTGTCTTGCGGCCGGAATGAACGACTATATCGCCAAGCCGATCGTACCCGATGACCTTGCGCGAGCGCTTGCGCGGGCCGGTGGAAAATCCATCGGGCCCGAAGCGGCCATCGGCGAAGGTGAGGGGATGTCCGTCCAGGACCGGCTGTCCGCGAGCGACGCGGTAATCGACGACGGTGTCCTCGGCGAGCTTGAAGGCCAGATGGGACGCGAGATCGTCGCCTCGCTGGTCGATGATTTCGCGGAGAATGCACGACATCTGCTCGCCGAAATCGCTGCCGCTCGACGAACCAATGACGGCGTGGTTTGGACCCGCGGGGCACACAGCCTGAAAAGTTCGGCGGCAAACATGGGGCTGGCCCGGGTATTTGGCGCCGCAAAAACTATCGAACTGGCTGGAGAAGCCGGGGATTTCGTGACCGCCGGGCCAGTCTCCGATAGGTTGCCGGAACTGATCGACGAGGCTGTCGCGGCGCTCAAGGCGCGCTATGCAGATATTGCTGCGGCGGCCGATTGAGAGCAAGGAAGCGGAACGCAGGACGATGAACCCGGCACAGACGATGGATCAGGCATTCGCAAATCTTTCCGTGCTGCTCGTCGAAGACGACGCGTTCGCGATCAAGATCGCCCAGACGGTCCTCAAGCAGCTCAAGATTCCCTATGTGTCGCTCGCCAAAGACGGGGCGGAAGCGCTCGATATCCTGAATGCGGGCATGCAGAAATTCGACTTGGTCATTTCCGACTGGAACATGCCGGAAATGACGGGACTGCAGCTGTTGAAGGCCGTGCGGATGAAATGGCCGGCGATGCCGTTCATCATGCTGACCGGCCGGGTAAGTTCCGAATTCGTCGTGCAGGCGCGCGATCATGGGGTCGATGCCTATGTCGGGAAGCCGTTCTCGCCCGCGCAACTGGCGCAGAAGATCCACGCCGTGATGACGTCAAAGTCCGCGAGATGACCGAGGCGGACTTCATGCGCCGTGCGATCGCACTTGCCGACGAGCGGATGCGCGCGGGCGAAGGCGGGCCGTTCGGCGCCATCGTCGTCAAGGACGACAAGATCGTCGGCGAGGGCTGGAACCGCGTCGTCGGCACTTCGGATCCCACGGCGCATGCCGAAGTCGTCGCCATCCGCGATGCGTGCGGGCGCCTCGGAAAATTCGATCTGTCCGGCGCGACGATCTACACGAGTTGCGAACCCTGCCCGATGTGCCTGGGCGCCATCCTGTGGGCGCGGCTCGACCGTATGTTCTATGCGGCAAGCCGTGCGGATGCCGCCAAGATCGGCTTCGACGACGATGCGTTCTATATCGAGGTCGCGAAGCCGGTCGACGCGCGCCAACTTCCCGCAACGCGCCTGCTGGCGGACGAGGCGCGCGCGGTTTTCGCGGCTTGGTTCGCAAAGCCAGACCGCGTCGAGTACTGACCCGGCATGAATATCTGGCGCGCCTATGCCGCCTTCGGGCTTGCCGCGACCTATTTCGGTCACGAGTTCATCCAGCGCGTATCCACGTCGGTCATCGTCAGCGAGTTGATGGCGGAGTTCGCCGTCGGCGGCGCCGTGCTCGGCGGTCTGTCGGCATTCTATTTCTATGCCTATGCGGGCATGCAGATTCCGGTCGGCGTGCTTATGGACCGCTTCGGGCCGCGGCGCCTGATGAGCTTCGCCGCCGGAATATCCGCACTCGGCGCGCTCCTGTTCGCGACGGCTCCTGCGATCGAGTTCGCCTATGCCGGCCGGATGCTGATCGGGTTCGGCGCCTCGTTCTCGTGGATCGGCCTGCTGACGGTGACGACGCTGTGGCTGCCGCCGGCCAAATTCTCCAGCCTTGCCGGGATTGGGCAGGCAATCGGCATGCTCGGCGCCGTGTTCGGGCAGGCTCCTCTCGCGCATCTCGTCGAAGCGGTTGGCTGGCGCATGGCCGTCGGCCTGCTGGCGATGATCGGCGCAGCTATCGCGCTTTCGCTGTTCGCGTCGGTTCCCGACATCGCGCCGAAGGCGACGCAGACGAAGAGCCGCCTTACCCAGGGGCTGCGTATTGCGGCGCACAACCGGCAGACCTGGCTATATGCGGCCTTCGGGCTGTCGATGACCGGCACGATGCTCTCGTTTGCCGGGCTTTGGGCCGTGCCGTGGCTCGTGTCGGTACATGGTTTCGAGCGGGCGGCGGCGGCGGCCCTCTGCTCGACGATGTTCATCGGCTGGGGCGTCGGTTCGCCGCTGATCGGCTGGCTTTCCGACCGTGCTCAGCGCCGGAAGGTCTTTCTTGTCGGTTGCGGGGGCGGGATGGTGGGGACGCTGCTCGCGATCCTCTATATTCCGGCCTTGCCGACGGTGGCGATGGGGCTGCTGATGTTCGTCAACGGCATCTTCGCTTCGAGCATGATTCTGGCCTACGGGGCGGCACGCGCCCACAACCCGCCGGAGGCGAGCGGGGCGACCTACGGGATCGTCAATACCGGCGTCGTCGGCTCCGGTGCCATCTTCCAGCCGCTGATCGGGCTGCTGCTTGATCTCAACTGGGACGGAGCGATGCGGGCCGGCGCGCGCGTCTATACGGGCGAAGCCTATGATGCAGCTTTCGCGGTCCTGCCATGCGTTGCCGCGATCGGCACGCTGGCGGCCGCCTTGGCACGGGAAAAGCCATTGGCCTAGGGCCGCTTCCGGATCAAGACGCTACACAAAAGCGGTCCGCACGGGCTATTTTCGCGGGCTGAAGTAGCCAATGAGGAAAACGTCCATGTCCGCCAAACCCTTCGACAAGTCGAAACTGCCCAGCCGCCACACGACGGTAGGGCCGACCAGCGCCGCGCACCGCGCGATGCTCTACGCGATGGGGCTGTCGAAGGAGCAGGTCGCCCAGCCGCTCGTCGGCGTCGTGACGACGTGGAACGAGGCGGCTCCCTGCAACATCACGCTGTCGCGCCAGGCGCAGGCGGCAAAGAAGGGCGTCGCCGCCGCCGGCGGCACGCCGCGCGAATTCACCACCATCACCGTCACCGACGGCATCGCGATGGGCCATGCGGGCATGCACAGCTCGCTGGTCAGCCGCGAGGTGATCGCGGATTCGATCGAGCTTTCGGTTCGTGGCCATTGCTATGACGCGCTCGTCGGCATCGCCGGCTGCGACAAGGCGCTTCCCGGCGTGATGATGTCGATGCTGCGCCTCAACGTGCCGTCGGTCTTCATCTATGGCGGCACGATCATGCCCGGCAAGTTCCAGGGCCGCGACGTGACCATCGTCGACGTGTTCGAAGGTGTGGGCGCCAATGCCGCCGGCAAGATGAGCGACAAGGACCTCGAGAAGCTCGAGCAGACGGCGCTTCCGACCGGTGGATCGTGCGGCGGCCAGTTCACTGCCAATACCATGGCCTGCGTCTCGGAGGCGATCGGCCTTGCGTTGCCGGGCTCCGCAGGAACGCCTGCGCCGTACGAGAGCCGAGACCGCTGGTGCACGGCCTCCGGCGAGCAGGTGATGGAGCTGATCCGTCGCAACATCCGTCCGCGCGACATCGTGACGCGAAAGGCTCTGGAAAACGCCGCACGCGTTGTCGCCGCTACGGGCGGTTCGACCAACGCGGCCCTGCATCTCCCGGCCATGGCGCACGAAGCGGGGATCAAGTTCGACATCTTCGATGTCGCCGAGATCTTCCGCTCGACGCCGTACATCGCCGACCTGATGCCGGGCGGCAAATATACGGCCGTCGATCTCTTCTCGGTTGGCGGCATTCCTGTCGTCATGAAGGAACTGCTTGATGCCGGCTACCTGCACGGTGACTGCATCACCGTGACCGGCAAGACGATCGCCGAGAATCTCAAGGACGTCACGTTCCCGGAAAACCAGAAGGTCGTCTATCGCGTCGCCAATCCGATCTCGAAGACCGGCGGCGTGGTGGGGCTCAAGGGGAACCTCGCGCCCGAAGGCGCCATCGTGAAGATCGCCGGCCTCAAGAAGCTTACGTTCCGCGGGCCTGCACGCGTGTTCGAGCGCGAACAGGAGGCACTCGCCGCCGTGCTGAAGCGCGCGATCAAGGACGGCGAAGTCATCGTCATCCGCAACGAAGGGCCTAAGGGCGGTCCCGGCATGCGCGAGATGCTGTCGACGACGGCTGCGCTCTATGGCTGGGGCAAGGGCGACGAGATCGCCCTGATCACCGACGGACGCTTCTCCGGCGGCACGCGTGGCTTCTGCGTGGGCCATGTCGGGCCCGAGGCTGCTTCCGGCGGCCCGATCGGATTGATCAAGGACGGGGACATGATCTCGATCGACGCCGAGAAGGGCACGCTTTCGGTCGAGCTTTCCGATGCCGAGCTTGCCGAGCGCCGCAAGAGCTGGAAGCCGCACGCGCATGATTTCCAGTCGGGCACGATCTGGAAATATACGCAGACCGTCGGTACGGCGGCCTACGGGGCGGTGACGCATCCCGGCGGTGCCAAGGAAACCAAGATGTACGCGGACAGCTGATGGCACGCATCGCAGTCGGGACCTTTCAGCACGAGACCAACACCTTCGCGCCGTCGAAAGCCGATCGTGCCGCGTTCGAGCGCGGTGGCGGCTGGCCCTCGATGGTGCGGGGGGCAGCCATCCCGGCGGCCTTTGCGGGCATGAACGTGCCCGTCGCAGGCTTCATTGCTGCGGCGACGGCATCGGGCCATTCGCTCGTGCCGCTGATCTGCGCCAATGCCACGCCGTCGGCCGAAGTCACCGACGAGATATTCGAGATCGTCTGTGAAGCAATGTGCGCCGATCTTGCCAAGGCGCTGCCGGTCGATGCGGTCTATCTCGACCTGCACGGCGCCATGGTCACGGAAAGCCTCGAAGACGGGGAGGGCGAGATCGTCGCGCGTATCCGTCGTGTCGTCGGGCCGCGCGTGCCCATCGTCGTCTCGCTCGATCTTCATGCCAACGTCACGCAGGCGATGATCGATACGATCGACGCGTGCGTCGCGTACCGCACATATCCGCATGTCGATATGGCCGACACCGGCGGGCGGGCCTTCGGGCTCGTCGACAAGCTGCTGAAGAGTGGCAGTCGGCTCGCCGGCGCCTTCCGCCAGATCCCCTACATCATCCCGATTACGGCCCAGTGCACGCTGATCGAGCCGGGCGTCGCGCTCTATCGTCGCCTGGCGGAAATCGAGATGCGCACGGGTGTCGTGCTGTCTTACTGCACCGGCTTCCCGGCGGCCGACATCCGCGATTGCGCGCCTTCGGTGTTCGGTTACGGCACGGATCGCCCGGGAGTGGAGGCGGCCGTGGGAGAGATGGCGCGCGCGGTCATGGTTGCCGAAAAGGACTATGTGGCCGAACTCTTCACGCCCGAGGACGCGATCCGGCGCGCTGTCGCGCGCGGCGGGCGTAACGGCAAGCCTGTCGTGCTGGCCGATACGCAGGACAATCCGGGCGCAGGCGGCAACGGCGATACGACTGGGCTGCTTGCCGCGATGCTGAGGCTTCGCCCCGAAGGTGCCGTCCTCGGCATGCTGATCGACGCGGCGTCCGCCAAGCAGGCGCACGCGGTCGGCGTCGGCAATACGGCCGAATTCCGCATTGGTGCAACATCTGCATGGCCCGGCGTCGAGCCCGTCGTTGGCCCGTTCAAGGTACTACGCACCGGCGACGGCCAGTTCCTCTGCACCGGGCCATTCTATGGCGGTAGCCGTATGAAGCTCGGGCCCATGGCACTCGTCGAGGCCAACGGCGTGCGTCTCGTCCTGTCGTCGCACAAGGTTCAGACGGCCGATCAGGAAATGTTCCGTCATCTGGGCGTCGAACCCGTGCGCGAGAAGATCGTCGCAGTAAAAAGCTCGGTCCATTTCCGGGCGGATTTCCAGCCGATCGCCGAAGAAGTTCTCGTCGTCGCGACACCGGGACCAAATCCGGCCGATCCTGCAGCCCTCGCATGGAAACGTCTGCGGCCCGGCATCCGTTTACGGCCGCACGGGCCCGTCTTCAAGGGGGCTGCCGCGTGATCCGTGCTGGCATGCTCTGTCTTCTGTTGGCCATTGCAGTGCCAGTGCACGCCCAGCCGGCCGACCGGCATGAAGGCTATTACTATCCGGAGGCAAGCAGCCAAGAGACGTATATCGCACGTGCGAAAACGCTGATCGATGCAACCCGCGATCGGCGACTGGATTTTGTCAACGGATTGACATCTGCCCAGCTGGCGGCGCCTCATTCCCCGACTTATGTTGCTTTCGCCAAGGGCGAACGGGCGGATCGGCTTATCGTGGTGTCGCTTGTTCCAAATCAGCTCGATACGGTCTATCGGGTCCGGGCGTTGCTGGCCCAGCTGACCGCGATAGCCCGCGGCACGGCCCTGCTGCAGGATTACGGCGTCGACAATTTATTTACTTTTCTTGATGTATTGAAGCTCATGGGATTTACGCGCGTCACGCTCAGCGATGGCGACAAGTTCGCGCATCAGATTCTGATTCGCTGACGGGCGACTGCGGAGGAGCGGGGAATGGACGGAACCGAGGAGTCGACTTCAGACAGCCGGATGCTGGCGAATGTTGCTGCCGAGGCCGGATCGCTCGGGATCGAGATTGCCGACGTCGCCGGTTATATCGACGAGCTGACCGGCAACCTCAAGCAGCAGGTCGCGCATTTCGGCGAAGTCCGCAGCGCGACCGAGGAACTGACCAACGCCAACAGGGAGGTCGCCGCAGCGGCCCAGGAAGTCGGCCAGCATTCAGCGCGCGTAAGCCAGGAGATGGATGGATCGCGCCGCCAGGTCGATGGCGCCATTTCGGATATCGGCGCGCTCGTCGAAACGACGCGCAACTTCGCGACGGAACTGACCGGATTGCGTACGGCCCTCGACCAGATCGGTCGCGTGGCCAAGGGGATCGACGCGATCGCGCGGCAGACGAACCTGCTCGCACTCAACGCAACGATCGAAGCCGCGCGTGCTGGCGAAGCGGGCAGGGGATTCGCAGTCGTCGCCGGCGAAGTCAAAGCTCTCGCCCGCCAGACGGCCGAAGCGACGTCGGAAATCGATACGACGCTGAAGGCATTGGCCGACAAGGCCGGCCGGTTGATCGGCCAATCCGAGGCATCGATCAAGCGCGCGCAGTCGGCCGAGCAGGGGGCAGCTTCGATCGGACAAGTGATGTCGTCGATCGGCGGGCACATCTCCGGCGTATCGACCCAAATCGGCCAGATCAGCGAGGCAGTGGCCGCGATCGATCAGCGCTCGACCAAGGTCACAGATTCGATCCGCGAAATGACCGCCGGGGTCGATGCTTCGACAAAGGCGCTCGACAAGACGCGCGAACGTGTCGATCGGCTCGTCGCAATGGGCGAGCGGCTCATCGCCGTGACGGCCGCGTCGGGCCTAGAGACGGTCGATACGCCCTTCATCCGGGCCGCGCAGGAAACCGCGGTAAAGCTCGGCGATGCGCTGGAAAAAGCGATTGCCGCAGGCGAACTGACGCTGACAGATATGTTCGACGACAAATACGCGCCGATCCAGGGCACCAACCCGCAGCAGATGCGCACGCGCTTCCTCGATACGACGGACCGGCATTTCCCGCCGATCCAGGAACCGTTGCTCCAGTTCGACCCGCGCGTCGTGTTCTGCGCCGCGATCGACCGCAACGGCTACCTGCCCACGCACAACGCCAAATTCTCGAGGCCGCAGGGCACCGACGTCGCTTGGAACACCGCCAATTCGCGCAACCGACGCATCTTCGCCGACCGTGTCGGCCTTGCTGCCGGACGCAGCGAGCAGGCGTTCCTCGTGCAGACCTATCGGCGCGATATGGGCGGCGGACAGTATGCGCTGATGAAGGACGTGTCGGCCCCCATCCGCGTCGGTGGCCGGCACTGGGGCGGCCTGCGGCTCGCCTACAAGATCTGAGACACGGCGGCCGTCAGGCCGCGCGGAGCTGGACGAAGGCCGGCGTATGGTCCGACGGCTTTTCCCAACCGCGCGGCGTGCGGTCCACGCCGGCATCCTCGAGCCGGTCGGCGGCCGTCGGCGACAGCAGCAGATGGTCGATCCGCAAGCCGTGGTCGTGGGTAAAGCGGTCGCGGAAATAGTCCCAGTAGGTGAACAGGCGGGCGGTCGGATGGCGCTGGCGCAACGCGTCGGTCCAGCCCTGATGGACGATCGTCCGCCATGCCGCGCGCGATTGCGGCTGCACGAGCGCGTCGCCGGCCATCGCTTTCTCGTCCCACAGATCGGCACCGGTCGGGCAGACGTTATAGTCGCCACCGAGCACGATGGGCATTTCGGATCTCAGCAGCAACTGTGCGTGCACGGCTAGCCGCTCCATCCATGCGAGCTTGTAGTCGAATTTCGGGCCGGGCTGCGGGTTGCCGTTGGGCAGATAGATCGATGCCACACGCACGCCATCGACCGTTGCCTCGATATAGCGCGCCTGCTCGTCCGCGGGGTCGCCCGGCAGACCGCGCACGATATCTTCCATCGGCCTTTTGGAAAGGATCGCGACGCCGTTGTAGGTTTTCTGGCCGTGCGTGGCGATGTTGTAACCGAGCGCCTCGACTTCCATCGCCGGGAACTCCGCATCCTGGCATTTCAGTTCCTGGAGAAGGGCAATGTCGGGCGAAGCCTGCTTGAGCCATGCGACGAGATGCGGCGCACGTGCGCGCACCGAGTTGACGTTCCAGGTCGCGATTTTCAAAGCAGGGCTCTAGACGGAGAACGAATTGCCGCAGCCGCAGGAGGTCTTGGCGATCGGGTTCTTGATCTGGAAGGACGCGCCGATCATATCCTCGACATAGTCGATCTGCGAGCCGCCGAGCATCTCGAGCGACGTCTCGTCGATCACCACCTTCGCCCCGTCGCGAGTCACGACGAGGTCACCTTCCGCGGACGTGTCGTCGAAGGTGAACCCGTACTGGAAACCCGAGCAGCCGCCGCCAGACACGGAGATGCGCAGCATCATGCCCTTGTGCTCCTCTTGCGAGAGGATGAAGGCAATGCGCTTGGCCGCGGAATCCGTGACATTCACGGTCTTGGGCGTGTCGGCGAGGGCGGCGTCGGTCATCGGTAGCTCCAGCTTGCTTCCCAAGAGTTAAGAATTGTACGCGCCATGTCAATGGAGGGCTGCGAACGAAGCCGAAACACCCTTCTTTTTGCGTGGGGATTCGACGTTGCGGGGGCGGGTGCCCGACGTTAGCTTGCCCGGACAATGACAGGGGCCCTCCAAGCCGAGTCGAAACCGGCCGCGGTACCGATGGATTCGGGCCGGCGGTCGATTTTCGCATGTTTTCCGCAGGCAAGCCGGGGGCGGCGCGTGGCCGAGCCCGAAAGTGCGCTGCGCTCGGCTTTCCAACGCGACCGGGATCGGGTCATCCACTCGACCGCCTTCCGCCGCCTCAAGCACAAGACGCAGGTCTTCGTCGCGCACGAGAGCGACCACTACCGCACGCGGCTGACCCATTCGCTCGAGGTCGCCCAGATCGCCCGGACCCTGGCGCGCGCTTTGGCGCTCGACGAGGACCTAGCGGAGTGTGTGGCGCTTGCACACGATCTCGGACACACATGCTTTGGGCATGCGGGAGAGGAAGCGCTGCATGCCGCAATGGCACCCTATGGCGGATTCGACCACAACGCGCAGACGCTGCGCGTTCTGACGAAGCTTGAAAGTCGCCACGTCGGTTTCGACGGATTGAACCTGACCTGGGAAAGCCTCGAAGGCGTCGTGAAACATAATGGCCCGCTGTCGCCGCCACTCCCGGCGGCGATCACCGAATACGTGGCCGGCCACGACCTCGAACTCGACACTTATCCGGGGATGGAGGCGCAGGTTGCTGCGATCTCCGACGACATCGCCTATAACGCGCATGATCTCGATGACGGCCTGAGAGCAGGATTGTTTGCGGTAGAAGATCTTGCCGGTGTTCCGCTCGTCGGGCCGACCTACGCGGCGATCCATGCCCAGTATCCGGAAATCGAGCCGGGACGGGCCGTGGGCGAACTCGTTCGCCGCCTTGTCGGCGCCATGGTCGGCGACGCGCTGGCCGAAACGCGGGCGCGGCTTGCCAAGGCCAATCCGGCCTCGGCCGATGCCGTCCGGCGTCTCGGCCATCCGGTCGTGGCGTTTTCCGTTCCGTTTGGCCATCAAATGGCCGCGATCAAGGGGTTTCTTTTCGAACGCATGTACCGCCATCACACCGTCAACGCGATGACCAGCCGGGCGCGCCGTGTCGTGCGCGCGCTTTTCGATCTCTATCTGGCCGAGCCGAACCTGCTGCCACCCGAATGGCAGAAGCGCGCCGTCGCGGCCGACAAGCCGCGGCTTGCGCGGGCGGTCGCCGACTATATCGCCGGCATGACCGACAATTTCGCGCTGCAGGAATACCGGCGTTTGTTCGAGGTCGAGGCATGAACATCTTTGCCGAATTCCACGCCGCGCTCGGCGTGGCTCTCGATGCGCTCGTCGTCGAAGGCAAACTGCCGGCCGGGCTCGACCTTGCGCGCGCGGTCGTCGAGCCTCCGCGCGATCCTTCGCACGGCGATCTTTCGACAAACGCCGCTCTCGTTCTCGCCAAGGGGGCAGGCACGAAGCCGCGCGACGTTGCGGCGATGCTGGCCGAAAAACTTGCCGCCGACCCGCGCGTCGAGAAGACCGAGATCGCCGGGCCGGGGTTCGTCAATCTCCGCCTCCGCCCGTCGATCTGGCGAGACCTCGTGCGCGCGATCCTTGCGGCCGGCACCGGCTACGGTGCCGGCAAGATCGGTGCGGGCCGTCCGGTCAATGTCGAATACGTTTCTGCGAACCCGACGGGGCCGATGCATGTCGGGCATTGCCGGGGTGCGGTCGTGGGCGACGCGCTCGCGTCGCTCCTCGACAAGACCGGCTTTGCGGTCACGCGCGAGTATTACATCAACGATGCCGGCGCACAGGTCGACACGCTCGCGCGTTCGGTGCATCTGCGCTACCGCGAGGCGCTGGGCGAGACGATCGGTCAAATTCCGGAAGGCTTCTATCCGGGCGACTATCTTGCCCCGGTCGGCAAGGCGCTTGCGGCCAAGCACGGTGACAAGTACCGCGCGGCACCCGAAGCCGAATGGATGGAGGAATTCCGCGAGTTCGCCATCGAAGCAATGATGGAACTGATCCGCGGCGATCTTGCGGCGCTCGGCGTGCGGCATGCGGTGTTCACGAGCGAACGCAAGAACATCGTCGGGCAGGGGCGCGTGGAAGAAGCGATCGACCGTCTGACGCTGCGCGATCTCGTCTATACCGGCGTGCTTGAACCGCCCAAAGGCATGAAGCCCGACGACTGGGAACCGCGCCCGCAGCTGCTGTTCAAGGCGACCGAGTTCGGTGACGACGTCGATCGTCCGCTGCGCAAGTCCGACGGCAGCTGGACATACTTCGCTGCCGACATGGCCTACCACCTCGACAAGTACCGGCGCGGCTTCGTGCGGCTGATCGACGTGTGGGGGGCCGACCACGGCGGCTACGTCAAGCGCGTCGACGCGGCCGTCAAGGCGCTGTCGGAAGGCAAGGCCACGTTCGAGGTCAAGCTCTGCCAGATGGTCAACCTGATGGACAAGGGCGAGCCGGTGAAGATGTCCAAGCGCTCGGGCAACTTCGTCACGCTGCGCGATGTCGTCGACGAAGTCGGCGCGGATGTCGTGCGCTTCGTCATGCTGACGCGCAAGCAGGACCAGCATCTCGATTTCGATTACGCCAAGGTGCGCGAGCAATCGAAGGACAATCCGGTTTTCTATGTCCAGTACGCGCACGCACGGCACCGTTCGGCCTTCCGGCAGGCGCTGCAGGCATTCCCGGATATCGACACGTCGGACGCAGCGCTTGCGAAAGCGGATCTCGACCGGATATCGGATGCAGAAGAACTGTCGCTGCTGCGCGCGATTTCGGGTTTCCCGCGCATGCTCGAAGCGGCGGCGGATGCGGGGGAGCCGCACCGCGTGGCATTCTGGCTTTATGATCTCGCCCAGGCGTTCCATCAGCTCTGGAGCCGCGGCAATCAGGAGACGGCGCTGCGCTTCGTGGTACCGGATGATCGGGCCCTGACGACCGCGCGACTGGCGCTGTTGCGGGCGCTCGGCCTTACCATCGCCGCCGGTCTGGAACTGCTTGGCGTCCGGCCGGCCGAGGAGATGCGCTAGAAGATGCTGCCCGAAGGCGCAAAACCGATACTTCAGGGCGACGACGTACCGCCGCGCGAACGCGCATCGGGGAAATCGTCGAGCCGGGGCGGGGTGCGCCTTTTCGGGGCGGTCTTCGCTTTCGCCGTCATCGTCGGGTTCGGCAGCCTGATCGCCTATTACTTCGTGCAGAACCGTGACGGCAATCTCGATCCGGCGTCGATCCCGATCGTGCGGGCCGATCCTCGGCCGACGAAGGTCAGGCCCGACAATCCCGGCGGCATTGATGTACCGTTCCAGAACACGGAGATCTATGACCGGCTTGGCCAGCAGAGCAGCGGCGCGGCAGGCCGAGCGCAGGCTGGCCGCACGCCGGCTCCGGGAACCGGCGAGCGCCTGATGCCGGGACCGGAAACGCCGATGGCGCGCCCCCAGCCGCCTCCGGCACCCGTCGCGGCAATCCCAGTCGTTCCCGAGATCGTCGCCCCCCCCGATGCCGTGGTCGTGACGCCGCCGGCGCGTGCGTCGATCCCGCCCGCGGGTGCGGCTGCGCTCCCGCAAGCAGCGCCGCCCGCCACACCGGTACCGGCCACGGCACCCCCGACGGCGACACGCCCGGCACCGGCTCCTGTCCCGCCGCAGGTTGCGGTCGCGCCAGTAGCTGCCGGGGCAGGTTCGCGCATCCAGCTTGCCTCCGTGCGCGATGCGGCCGACGCCCAGCGCGAATGGGCGCGGGTCGTACGTCAGTATCCGGACCTGCTCGGCAGCCTCACGCCGCAGTTCGTTCCCGCCGATCTCGGCGACCGCGGGATCTTCGTGCGCGTTCAGGCCGGACCCTTCGCGAGTCCCGAAGCGGCCCGTGCGACATGTGATGCCTTGCGTGCACGCGGCGCAGGTTGCAACGTAGTCCGATGACGACCGGACGCCCCCCTCTCGCCGCGATCTTCGGATGCGCCGGCGCGAAGCTCACGCCCAAGGAGTTCGACTTCCTGCGGGAAGCCGATCCGCTGGGCTTCATCATTTTCGCGCGCAACATCACCACGCCCGACGCTACGCGCGCGCTTGTCGCTTCGTTCCGCGAGGCGGTCGGCCGGGCCGATGCACCCGTGCTGATCGACCAGGAGGGGGGACGCGTCGTCCGGTTGCGGCCGCCGCACTGGCGCAAGGCGCCGCCCGCGCGGGCGTTCTCCGAGCGTGCCGCCGTACGCGGGCACGAGGCGGCCATCGCGGCGGTGCGCACCAATTTCCGCCTGATCGCGGCCGAGCTCATCGATATCGGCGTCGATGTCGACTGCGCGCCGGTCGCCGACGTGCCGGTTCCCGGCGCTCACGATGTCATCGGCGATCGGGCCTATGGCGCCGATCCGCAGACGATCACGCTCTATGCGCGTGCCGTGGCCGATGGCCTGCTTGACGGCGGCGTCATTCCGGTCGTCAAGCACGTGCCCGGTCATGGCCGCGCGAAAGCCGACAGCCATCTGGAACTGCCTGTCGTTTCGGCGCCGCGTGCGGAGCTCGAGCAAACAGACTTTGCGCCGTTCAAGGCGCTATCGGACCTGCCTTGGGCGATGACCGCGCATATCAAGTATCTCGCGATCGATCCCGAACATCCGGCGACGACATCGGCCTTCCTGATCGAGAACGTCATCCGCCGCCATATCGGTTTCGGAGGGCTGCTGCTGTCGGACGACCTGTCGATGCAGGCGCTCGCCGGATCGATGGCCGAACGGACGCGGGCTTGCCTCTTTGCCGGCTGCGACGTCGTCCTGCATTGCAACGGCGACTTCGCGGAGATGGAGCAGGTCGCACTCGCAGCACGCCCGCTCGACGAAGAAGCGATCGAGCGCGTCGAGGCGGGCAACCGGATGCGGCGCGCACGCACGCGCGCAGGGTTCGATGCGGCCGGCGCCGAAGCGGCACTGCAGGCATTTCTGGTTGGATGATCGCGCGTTGAAAAACGAACCTCGGGGGAGATCCGCCTTGCTGACGATCTATGGCTGTTACCGGTCGCGCGCGTCGCGCAACATCTGGCTCGCGAACGAGCTTGGCCTCAAGTTCAAGCATGTTCCCGTGATCCAGGCAGGCCGCACGCTCGATCCGTTGGCGCCCGGCGCACCGATCAACACGAAATCGCCGGAATTCCGGAAGATCAATCCGAACGGCCAGATCCCCGCGATCGACGACGACGGGCTGATCCTGAACGAATCGCTCGCGATCAATCTCTATCTCGCGCGCAAGCACGGCGGCCCGCTGGCTCCGGCGAATGTCGCGGAAGAGGGGCAGTGCGCCGCGTGGACCCTGTGGGCTGCGACGGAGGTCGAGCCGCACTCGATCCTTGTGCTCTACAATCTGGTCGGCAAGCCGCCGGCGGAGCGCGACGCCAAGGTCGCCACAGCCGCGATCGAAGCATTGCGCAGCCGGTTCGCCGTTCTCGACGGTGCATTGGCCGCAGGCGGCGGTTATGTCGTGGGCAAGCGCTTTACGGTTGCGGACGTCAACCTTGCCGAGGTGTTCCGCTATGCGATGCCAGCCGCCGAACTGTTCGCCGCGGCGCCGAACGTGAAAGCCTGGCTGGCAACCTGTCATGCCCGCCCGGCCTTCAAGGCCATGATGGCAGCCCGCGAGGCCGAACCGGCCTGATTTGCCGCTTCGGCTGTGGATAAGGTGGCGCTTCCGTCACTTGGGAGCTTGGGGTATCCAAATTGGGTGCATGCTTGCGTCGAGTCGCAGTGTGCACTTTTAAATACGTGTTTTTACAAAGAGTTGTAGACTGATCTTGAGATGAAATCTCAGCCGTTGACTGCACGCAAACTGGGTGTTCGATGAACGCGCCCGTCGATCCAGGTTTCGAGCCCGATCCCGAGCGTCGCCCGCTGGTCGCCGACGACGGTTCGCTCGTCGTCAATCTGGGCGCCTATGACGGGCCGATCGACCTGCTGCTCGGGCTTGCGCGCGACCAGAAAGTCGATCTGACGCGCATCTCGATCCTGGCACTTGCCGAGCAGTATCTCGAATTCATCGCGGCGGCGAAGCGCCTGCGCCTCGAGATCGCGGCCGACTATCTGGTGATGGCGGCGTGGCTCGCGTTCCTGAAATCCAAGCTGCTGCTGCCGCCGGCACCGATGGAACCGGAGCCCGAGCCGACGGCCGCGCAAATGGAAGCGGCGCTGCGCTATCAGCTGCAGCGCCTGCAGGCCATGCAGGAAGCCGGCGCGCGCCTGATGGCGCGCGGCGTCCTGGGGCGCGACGTGTTCAGGCGCGGCATCCCGGAAGGTGTGCCGGTCGAAACGACCGAAGTCTGGGACGTCAAGCTCATTGACTTGCTCAAGTCCTATGCCGAGTACCGCAACCGCTCGGAAAAGCCGCCGATCCTGCGGATCATGGCGACCGAACTCGACACGATGGAAGCCGCGATCGAGCGTCTGTCGCACATGCTCGGCAGCATGGTCATTCCGGACTGGACGACCCTGCAGGCATTCCTGCCGTCGGGCCTGCGCGACGACACGGTCGGCCGCTCGCACGTCGCCGCCACGCTTGCTGCCACACTTGAACTCGTGCGGACCGGCCGCCTGCAGATCCGCCAGGATTCCAATTTCGGGCCGATCTACCTGCGCCGCCCGCCCGAGAACCAGATCGCCGAATTCCCTGCCGATAGGACAACGCAATGAATACGGCCAACGAAATCGTCGGACCCGAGACCGAAACGCCCGAGACCGGAGCGGAAGTCGAAGCGGGTACCGACGCCGCGGTGGAAGCCACGGCCGAGACCGAAGCGGCCGTCGACGCGGTCGAGCTTCCGCCCGAGGAACTGCACGCCCAGGCGCTGCGCGTCGTCGAGGCGCTCGTCTTCGCGTCGTCGGAGGCGCTGAGCCTGCGCGACATCGCCAAGCGCCTCCCCAAGGGCGTGGACGTGAAGGCGGTGATCGAGGAGCTCGAGGCGCATTATGCGGCACGCGGCGTCAATTTCGTACGCGTCGCGGGCAAGCTCGCCTTCCGCACGGCGGCCGACGTCGCCGACAAGCTCAAGATCGAGCGCGTGCAGGCGCGCAAGCTGAGCCGTGCGGCGCTGGAGACGCTGGCGATCGTCGCCTACCAGACGGCCGAGGACAAACCGGTGACCCGCGCCGAGATCGAGGAAATCCGCGGTGTCGCCCTGTCGAAGGGCACACTCGAAATCCTCATGGAGGCTGGCTTTGTCGGTCCAAAGGGCGTGCGCGAGACGCCGGGCAGGCCGATCACCTACGCGACGACGGACGGGTTCCTCGAGCATTTCGGTCTCGACGGGATCAAGGCACTGCCGGGCCTGCGCGAACTGGGCGAACTCGGCCTGCTCGACACGCGTCCGGCCGTCAGCGCCTACAGCGAGGACAGCGGTTTGGCCTCGCAGCCAGAAATGGGCGAGACGGAAGAGGCGGAGCCGGGCCCGGTAGACGATCTGGAAATGGCACCCGAGGATCGGGCCGCCGAGCCGCCGCGCGCGGAATGAGGCTTCGTCGGGGCCGCCAAAATCGAATGCGGTCCGGTGTTTGCTTCTGAAGTTGCCATCCCTATCTAAGGGGTAGAGATATCCAACCGGGATCGGTTGCGGTGGGCGCGCGCGTCTGCCACACTCCGCCCCGATTTCGACCGACCGTCCGTCAGGAACGCTTTCAAACCAGCGCCTTAGCGGACACGGTCTTCGCATTACGGGAGCGACTTCGATGGGTATGACGAGCATCTGGCATTGGCTGATCCTTCTGGTGGTCGTCCTCCTGCTCTTCGGGGCAGGCAAGATTCCCAAGCTGATGGGCGACATGGCCTCCGGCATCAAGGCCTTCAAGAAGGGCATGAAGGACGACGAAGGCGAGACGGCGCAGGCCGCCGGTACGGCGCCGCAAGTGACCGCGACGGGCTCGACCGCCCATGAACCGAGCGCGGACAAGCCCAAGGTCTGATCCGACGACGGGCGGAAGGGGCGAAGCGCCGCCATGCTGGACCTGAGTTGGGGCGAGATCGTGCTGATCGGGGCCGCGGCGGTGATTTTCATCGGTCCGAAGGAGCTCCCCGGCGCCATCCGTACGCTTGGCAAGTTCATGGGCAAAGCGCGCACGATGGCGCGCGAGTTCCAGAACAATGTCGACGACATGATCCGCGAGGCCGACCTCGAGGAAGTGAAGAAGCAGGTCCAGACGGCGCAGAACGTGGCGACAGGCGGAATGTCCGGCCTTACCGGCGCCATCCAGAACGCGATCGATCCGAAGGGCGAAATCCAGAAGGCGATCGCGGCCCCCGAAGCGCTCGCCGCACCGTCGCTTTCCGCGCCCGTCTCCTCGCCGGCACCTGCTGCCGATCCGGCTCCGCCTGCGGCCTCGTCGCCGTCAGCAGTATCTCCGGAACCGGCTGCATCGACTGCCGCACCAGTCACCGCAAAAACGAATTGATCAAGATTGCCCGTGGCTGAAGACCTCAACGACAAGAAAATGCCGCTGCTCGAGCATCTGGTCGAGCTCCGCCAGCGGCTGCTCTATTCGATCCTCGCGTTCTTCGCGTGCTTCATCATCGCGTACTATTTCCATACCGAGATCTTCAATTTCCTCGTCGCCCCGCTGCAGCACGTGTTCGACGGTCAATCCGGCCGGCGGATGATCTTCACGGCACCGACCGAGGCGTTCTTCACCTACATCAAGGTCGCGTTCTTCACCGGCGTCTGCCTGGCGTTCCCGGTGATCGCCGGTCAGCTCTGGATGTTCGTGGCGCCCGGCCTCTATAAGCACGAACGCAATGCGTTCCTGCCGTTCATCGTCGCGACGCCGGTGATGTTCACGTTCGGCGCGGCACTGCTCTATTACGTCGTCCTGCCGGTCGCCCTGCAGTTCTTCGCGAGCTTCGAGGTTCCGGCGGGCGAGGGGGCATTGCCCATCCAGATGGAAGCGAAGATGAGCGAGTATCTCTCGCTCGTCATGACGCTGATCCTGGCCTTCGGCATCAGTTTCGAGCTGCCCGTGCTGCTGCTGCTGCTCGTGCGCGTCGGCATCGTTTCGGCCGCCGCACTTGCCGAGAAGCGCCGCTACGCGATTGTCGGCGTGGTCGCCTTTGCCGGACTCGTCACGCCGCCGGACGTGATGAGCCAGCTCTCGCTCGCGATCCCGATGTATCTGCTCTACGAAAGCTCGATCTGGATCGGCTACCTGATCGAGAAGCGCCGATCGGCGGCTGATGCCGAAGAGGACGCTGCGACGGACGATGCCGCACCTGCGGCTCCGGCTCCGGCTGCGCCTGCGGCCGCGTCGCCTGCGGCATCGCCGCCCGAGACCGATTTCAATCAAGCCCGCTAAGCCCCGGAAGCGAATCGCTTTTCGGCGATCTGTGGACACCCGAGTCGCGCGAACCTTATAAAGTTCGGGCGCATCGGGGCAGTCGAGTCGCAATCGTCCGTCAAGCCCCCCGAAACCGCGCCCGGATCCGGATGTTCGGCAAGCCGATCGACCTCGCCAAGGCACGTATCCTTGTCGTCAACGACGACGGGATCGCGGCACCTGGCATTTCCCTCCTCGAGAGGATCGCGCGCAAGCTGTGCCGCGACGTATGGGTCGTGGCGCCGGAGAGCGAGCAGAGCGCGGTCAGCCACTCGCTGACCATCCGCCGCCCGCTGCGCATCCACAAGCTCCGCCACAACCGCTTCGCCGTGGACGGCACGCCGACCGACTGCGTGATGCTCGCGATCCAGGAAATCATGCGCGACTGTCCGCCGACCCTCTGCCTTTCCGGGATCAACCGCGGCGGCAACCTCGCCGACGACGTGACCTATTCCGGGACGATCGCGGCGGCGATGGAGGCGACGATCCTCGGCGTTCCGGCGATCGCGATGTCGCAGGTCATCGCGCATCCGCATCCGGCGAAGTGGGCGACGGCCGAACACCATGCTGCCAAGGTGATCCGGAAACTCGCGCGCATCGGCTGGCCGCAGGAAGTCCTGATGAACGTCAATTTCCCCGACGTGCCCCACGCCAAGGTGCGCAGCGTCGTGCGGACCGTGCAGGGCCGCTACAAGACGGGCGACGACATCGTACGCAATGCCGATCCGCGCGGCCAGACCTACTACTGGATCGGCGCCGCGACGCGCGGCCACGATGACCGAAAGGGAACCGATATCTGGGCGACCGACCGCGGCTACATCTCGGTCACGCCGCTCCATCTCGATCTCACCCACGGCGCGACGTTCCGGCGGCTCGCCAAGCATCTCCCGGAAGTGGCATGAGCACGCCCAACCATCGCATCCGCCTCGTCATGGACCTGCGCGCGGCAGGCGTCGCCGATACCGCGGTCCTGTCGGCGATCGAGCGCGTGCCGCGCGAAGCCTTCGTGCCGCCGACCTTCCGCGACCGCGCCTACGAGGATGCCGCATTGCCGATCGGACATGCGCAGACGCTCTCGCGCCCGTCGGTTGTCGGGCTTATGACTCAGGCGCTGGAAGCGGGGCCCCGCAGCAAGGTGCTCGAGATCGGCACGGGCTCGGGCTACCAGACGAGCGTGCTGGCCCGCATGGTGCGCCGCGTCTACACGATCGAGCGCCATCGCGAACTGATGATCGACGCCGAAGCGCGCTTCAAGGCGCTGCGCGTGCATAATGTCGTGACGAAATTCGGCGACGGCTGGAAAGGCTGGCCCGAACAGGCGCCGTTCGAGCGGATCATCGTCACGGCCGCGCCGGTAGACATCCCCGGCATATTGGTCGACCAGCTTGCCGACGACGGCGTGATGGTCCTGCCCGTCGGGCGCGAGAAGCGCACGCAATCCCTGATCCGCGTGCGCAAGATCGACGGGCATGCCAAAATCGAAGAACTCGACGCCGTACGATTCGTGCCGATGGTGGCCGGTCTGCCGGTGTGAGGGCAGGGGCCATGCGCAGGTCGGTACGTTACGCGCTATTCGGAGTTCTTGCAGTATGCCTCGGCGCATGCGCGCGCAGCGGGCCGCCTGCGCCTGTCGTCGTCGGATCCGGCGTTGCTGCGCAGACTGCTGCCTCCGCATCCGCAGCAAACGGCCCCATCGTGCCGGGATCCACTTATGTCGCGCGGGCTGGCGACACCATCTTCACGATCTCGCGCCGTTCGGGCGTGCCGACACGCGCGCTGATCGATGCCAACCGCCTGGCACCACCCTATGCGCTCGCCCCCGGCACGCGCGTGACGATCCCGGCGGTCCGCACGCACGAGGTGCGTGCCGGCGATACCGTGTCGCAGATCGCGCAGCGCTACGGCGTGCCGTTGCGCGAACTTGTGCGCGTGAATGCCATCGAGCCGCCCTATGTGATCCGCGTCGGCCAGCGGCTGGCGCTGCCCGAGGCCGCATCCGGTCCGCCGTCGGCGCCGGCCGTCGTTTCCGTCAATGAGCCGCCCTCGCGCGCGACTGCCGTTCCGCGCGCGAGCGTGGAAGCGGCACCCCTGCCGCCGCCCGCCGGCGCACCGGCGGTTTCCGCGGTGAATGCCCCCGCGCAGGCCGCCGTCCCCGCCGTCGCGACGTCAGCGGCGCCGCAGGTTGCTTCCGTTCCGCAAGCCCCGCAATCCGCCGCTCCGCCGCCAGCCCCCGCCAATCCGCCAGCGACGCCGTCCGAAGCGCCGTCGAGTGCGACGTCGCAAGCGGGGCGGATGCTGTGGCCGGTGCGTGGCGTCGTCGTGTCGGAATACGGCCCGAAGCCGGGTGGGTTGCAGAATGACGGCATCAACATAGCGGCGCCGCGCGGCACGGCGTTCCGTGCGGCGGAAGGCGGCATCGTGATCTATGCCGGGAACGAGTTGCGCGGCTTCGGCAACTTGCTGCTGGTTCGCCACGAAAGCGGCTATGTCACCGCATACGCGCATGCAGACGAATTGTCCGTCCAGCGCGGCGAACAGGTGCGGCGGGGCCAGACGATCGGGCGGGTGGGTTCAAGCGGGAATGTCTCGAGCCCGCAGCTGCATTTCGAGGTGCGCCGCGGAACCCGTGCGGTCAATCCGGCCGATTTTCTCGGCGCGCAGACCGGCGACGGGAACTAGTTCGACCGGAAGCGGCGGATGCGCGTGTCGTCGTTTCCCGCGACCAGCGAGTCGATTTCGCAGCGGTGGATTCCGATGTCGTGCAGGGCCGCGTCGCCTATCGACTGCAGGCTCCGGCGCGCCAGGCGTCGCTCGCGCCACGCGGCATAGCGCGTCAGGATCCGTTCGCACGCCGAGATGAAGTCGTACGGCCGATCCGCCAGAACAGGCAGAATCGGACTATTGCCAAGGATCGGATATGTCCTGAGGCTCATGCGGCGGCCCGATGATCGGCGGTGTGCCGCGCGGTGTCGCGTTCCTCGTCGAGGATGCGGACCACTTCGGTCAGAACGTAGTCGAGCGTCAGCGGATTCTTCTCGTCTTCGGAGCGGACGGGCTTGGTCTGGTCGAGGTTCATGGCGGGTATCACGCGGCACGGGTAGTTGCGGTACGAGCGGCGTCCATCATGGCGCCGGACACGATGCTGTAGGCGACGGTCCAGGCTTCGCGCATCTCGCCTTCGAACGCGGTCCCGAAGCCTTCCTCGAGCGTGGCGAGCAGGGCCTTGCCAACCGATTCGTAGTGGTGGTCTTCCACGCCGTATTTCACGTGACGGCGGCCGAGATCGCGGACGGCCTCGAGAACGGGGCCGAGATTGTCGAGCGCGCGCACGACGGTCGCCAGCGCCACGATCAGCTTGGTGCCCTGCGCTTTCATGTCGCCGCGGAACATCGAGCGGAGCGAAGGATCGATCTCGAAAAGCTTCTGGTAGAAGCGGGCGACGACCGGCTCGTGGTTCGGCGTAAGCTTGGCGAAGCTGTTACGGACAATGGCGATCTGAAGCGGTGTCATCGGCGGCTCCCCTCCTAGTGGGATGCCGCCGAACCTAAGCTACGAGTGTATCTGCAAGATTTCTCACGGGCCGAAAAACAGTTTCAATTGTTTCATTTACGGAGTCGTCAGCCCTTTTCGGGCACGAACATGTAGCCGGCGCCGCGGATCGTGCGCAGCGTCTGCGGCTTGGACGGGTCCGGCTCGATCTTACGGCGCAGGCGGGTGATCCGGATGTCGATGCTACGGTCGAACGGCTCCCAGCGCTTGTGATGGGCGAGTTCGAGCAGCTTGTCACGGTCCATCGGCCGGTTTGGATTGGCTGCAAAGGCCGCCAGCAGGTCGAACTCCATGCTGGTCAGCGCCACTTCCGCCCCTTGCGCATCGACAAGCCGGCGCGCGTCGAGGTCGAGAATGCAGTGCCCCATGGCGACGCGCCGGCCGGAAGGATCGGCCTCCGCCGCGCCGCCCGGCCGCGGAGCCGACATCCGGCGCAGCACGCTGCGCGTGCGGGCGAGAAGTTCGCGCAGATCGAAGGGCTTGGGGACGTAGTCGTCGGCCCCGACCTCGAGCCCGACGACACGGTCGATCGTTTCGGCGGCAGCCGTCAGCATGATGATCCCGGCCGGCGAAGTCTCGCGCAGCCAGCGCGCGAGGCTGAGACCGTTTTCGCCGGGCATGTTGAGATCGAGCAGGATGATATCCGGCCGGAATGTCGGCACGAGCGTGCGGGCCACCGCCGCGTCCTCTGCCTCGGCGACGTCGAAACCCTGCGAGCCGAAATATTCGAGGAGCATCTCGCGGATGCCCTTTTCGTCATCGACGATAAGTAGGCGCGGTCTGTCGGACAAGGACAATCCCTGGCATCGGTTGGATGGCAATTATTGCATGACCTGTCGGTACCGGCGCAATCAATGCAGATCGGCTGAAATTCCCGCACGATCGGGCTTCGCTGTCTCGGGAACTTGTATGTAGTTGAATCCCCCGCGATTCCTTGAAGGAGTGCCGACGTCAGTCGAGCCGCTTGCCCAGGCGTCCGGCAAGATCCTGCACGAACTGCCAGGCCACGCGGCCGGAGCGCGCGCCGCGCGTCACTGACCATTCATTGGCCTGCGCACGCAGTTCGTCGACCGGGATGTCGAGCCCGTATCGCTGCGCATAGCCTTCGATCATCGCGAAGTAGGTATCCTGGTCGGCATTGTGGAAGCCGAGCCACAGCCCGAAACGGTCGGACAGCGAAACCTTCTCTTCGACCGCCTCGCCGGGATTGATCGCGGTCGAGCGTTCGTTTTCGATCATGTCGCGCGCCATCAGGTGGCGGCGGTTTGACGTCGCGTAGAACACGACATTGTCCGGACGCCCTTCGATGCCGCCGTCGAGCACGGCTTTCAGCGACTTGTAGGCCGCGTCCTGCCCGTCGAACGACAGGTCGTCGCAGAACACGACGATGCGCCGCTTCTTGCCGCGCACATGGGCGAGCAGGCGGGGCAGGGAGGGAATGTCCTCGCGGTGGATCTCGATCAGCGCCAGCGATTTCGGCTGCTTGGCGTTGATCGCGGCATGCACCGCCTTGACGAGCGACGACTTGCCCGTGCCGCGCGCGCCCCACAGCAGCACATTGTTTGCGGGCAACCCCTCGGCGAAGCGCAGCGTGTTCGCGAAGAGCATCTCGCGCTGGCGTTCCACGCCGCGCAGCAGGTCGAGGTCGACGCGGTTGACCTTCGCCACCGTCTCCAGCCGCTTGCCGTCCGCGTTCCACACGAACGCATCGCCCGCGTCCAGGTCGGCCGAGATCGAAGCCGGCGGCGCGATCCGGTCGAGCGCGTCGGCAATGCGGGTCAGGAGTGCCGCTATCTTGGCGTCGTCCATGGTGGTGAAGTCCTGTGGGGTGGTACGGGCCGGCAAGCTAGCCTTCCGGGCCGCAAGTGGTCAATCCGAAAGGAAAATTCGGCTCATTTGGGCCGTTGCAATTCGGGGCGGTGTGGCTATAGTCGCGCCCCGGCCTACCCCCAGATTCCCGACGACGGAGCCCTGTTCGATGTTCATTTCGCCCGCTTATGCCCAAGCCGCCGGAGGTGGGGCCGCCGACGTCCTGCCGCAGCTGATGCTGATGGCCGCCGTTTTCGTCGTCTTCTATTTCCTGCTGATCCGTCCGCAGCAGAAGAAGGTCAAGGACCACAAGGCGATGGTCGATGCGCTTAAGCGCGGCGACCGCGTCGTCACGTCGGGCGGCCTGATCGGCACCATCCAGCGCATCGTATCCGAGCGCGAGGCCGTCCTCGAAGTGGGCGACGGCGTGCGCGTGCGCATCATGCGCGGCATGATCTCGGAAGTGATGGCCAAGACCGAGCCGCTCGCCGCCGACGACAAAGCCGAGAAGTCCGAGAAGAAGGCGGCGCCGGCCGGCCCGACCTACTGGTCGATGCTGGGCGTGCCCGAAGGTGCGGGCCAGGCCGAAGTCGATGCGGCCATCGGCGCCAAGGGCGGCGACGCCGCGCTCGCCGAGGCGGTCGACACGCTCAAGGATCCGATCAAGCGCAAGCTTTACTCGCGCCTCGGTCATAACGAATACGTCGCCACGCTGAAGGATTGACGCGGCAGCGCCTGCGGGCGCCCGCGCAACACGCACGATGCTGTTTTTCTCGCGCTGGAAGATCTGGAGCATTCTCGCCATCTGCTTGGCGGGCATCCTCCTGTCGGTCCCGAACGTCATGCCGCGGCCCGACTGGTGGCCGTATGCGATGAATCTCGGGCTCGACCTGCGGGGTGGCTCCTACCTTCTGCTCGAAGTCGACATGCCGGCCGTGGTGCGCGAGCGCATCGCGACGATCCAGGACCAGGTCCGCACGCGCATGCGCGCGGCCAACATCCAGATCGTCGGCATTTCCGGCCGCGACAGCGTCGTCGTCTTCCAGGTGCGCGATCCTTCGCAGGTGCAGGCGGCCGTGGCGAACCTGCGCGAGATCGTCACGCTCGTGGGCGGCAGCGGCGGTCTCGGCGGCGGTACGCCCGATCTCGACATCCAGGCCGCACCCGACGGGACCATCACGATCACGCTTACCGAAGTCGCGCTCCGCGACAAGGCCACGCAGGCCGTGCAGCAGTCGATCGAGATCGTGCGCCGCCGCATCGACGAGACCGGCGTCAACGAGCCGCAGATCGCCCGCCAGGGTGCGAACCGCATCCTCGTGCAGTTGCCCGGCGTCGACGATCCGGACCGCATCAAGAAGCTTCTCGGCACGACGGCGCGGATGACGTTCCGCCTGCTCGATCCCAATGCCGATCCGAATTCCGGGCAGCGCCCGCCGCCGGGCGTGGAATTCCTGCGCGCCGAGAACGAGCGTCGGGGCGACGGCATGCCGGTCACCTACGCGGTGCGCCAGCGCATCGAAGTGGAGGGCGCCAACCTAACCAAGGCGTCCGCCGGCACCAACCCGCAGACCGGCGAGTGGATCGTCAATTTCGAGTTCGACTCCTTGGGTGCACGCCGATTTGCCGACGTAACGCGCCAGAATGTCGGCAAGCCTTTTGCGATCGTTCTCGACGACAAGGTCATCAGCGCGCCGATCATCCGCGAGCCGATCACCGGCGGGCGCGGGCAGATCTCCGGCCGCTTCACCGCGCGCGACGCGCAGGACCTTTCGGTGCTGCTGCGCGCGGGTGCGTTGCCGGCACCGCTGACCATCGTCGAGGAACGCACCGTCGGCCCCGACCTGGGCGCCGACGCGATCAAGGCAGGCGTCGCCTCGATCCTCGCCGGCATGGTGCTCGTCTTCATCTTCATCGTGTGGAGCTACGGGCTGTTCGGCGTGTTCGCCTGCGTGGGCCTGCTCGCCAACCTGTTCCTGACGGTCGCGTGCCTTTCGCTGCTGCAGGCGACCCTCACGCTGCCCGGCATGGCGGGGCTGCTGCTGACGCTCGGCCTTTCGGTCGACGCGAACATCCTGATCAACGAGCGCATCCGGGAGGAGACCAAGCTCGGCAAGACGCCGTTCGCGGCGATGGAGGCCGGGTTCTCTCGCGCCTTCTCGACGATCGTGGACTCGAACCTGACGACGCTCATCAAGATGATGCTGCTGTTCGCCTTCGGCTCGGGCCCCGTGCGCGGCTTCGCCGTGACGATCACGCTGGGCATCCTGACGTCGATGTTCACGGCGACGGTGCTCGTGCGCCTGATGATGGTGACCTGGCTGCGCGCGCGCAAGCGCGAGCGGCTGCCGGTCTGACCCCGCCACGGAGACGAAGATGATTGTCCTCTACCCGCGGCTGCGGATCTTCCCGGAAAAGACCGACATCAAGTTCATGAACGGCCGGTTCGCCGGCCTGGCGCTGTCGGCCATCCTGTCGCTGATCTCGGTCATCCTCTATTTCCATCCCGGGATGAACTACGGCATCGACTTCAAGGGCGGCATCGTGATCGAGGCACGCACCGTCGAAGCCGCCGACTTCCCCGCGATCCGCGGCGTGCTCGCCGTGCAGAACGTGGGGCAGGCGGGGTTGCAGCAGTTCGGCTCTCCCAACGACGTGCTGATCCGCCTCGAACGCCAGCCCGGCGACGACGCGGCCCAGCAGCGCGCGGTCGAACGCGTGCGCGGCGCCCTCCAGCAGGCCGTTTCGGGCCTGCAGGTCCGCCGGGTCGAGGCGGTCGGCGCTTCGGTATCCGAAGAGCTGTTCCGCAACGGCATGCTGGCGCTCGGCCTCAGCCTCGTGGCGATGCTGCTCTACATCTGGTTCCGCTTCGAATGGCAATTCGGCGTGGGCGCGGTCGTCACGCTGGTGCTCGACATCACCAAGATGATCGGCTTCTACGTCGTCACCGATTTCCAGTTCAATCTCGTCGCCATCGCGGCCCTGCTGACGGTCATGGGCTATTCGATCAACGACAAGGTTGTGGTCTACGACCGAGTGCGCGAGAACCTGCGCAAGTACAAGTCGATGACGCTGCGCGACCTGATCGATCTTTCGATCAACGAGACCCTGTCGCGCACGATCGGCACGTCGCTGGCGACCTTCTTCGCCACGCTGCCCCTCGCCCTGTTCGGCGGCGAGGCGCTGCAGGAATTCGCCTGGACGATGCTGTTCGGCATCTTCCTCGCCACGTCGTCCTCGATCTTCATCGCGGCTCCGATTCTGCTGTTCCTCGGCGAGGACAAGCTCCGTCGCGGCCCGCCGCCCGGCAAGGACGCCGCCGCAGTCGCCGCGACGCCGTAGGTCCGCCGTGGCGGCCCCCCCGCCGGCACCGCATCCCGACCGCAAGGTCGTCGATGCGTATGGCAAGGGCGCCTTCACGATCCGCGGCGCGCTCCATCGCGGCCCCATCGTGCTGCTGCCCGATGCGGTGCTTCCCTGGGAATTTTCGAATATCGAAGCGCTGGCGATCGCGGATTTCACCGCGCTGACCGAGCTTGAGCCGGCACGGCGCCCCAACATCCTGCTGATCGGGATGGGCACGCGCACGCATTTCGTGACGCCTGCGGTACGTGCGGGCCTGCGCGAGGCCGGCATCATCGCCGACCTGATGGATACCGGCGCGGCTTGCCGGACCTATAACGTGCTGCTGGCCGAAGAGCGGCGTGTCGCCGCCTGTCTCGTTCCGGTCTGAACCCGAAACGAAAACGGGGCCCCGAAGGGCCCCGCGATCGTCTTCACCGTGCGCCGGCGGATCAGCCGGAGGCGAGGTTCTGCGCGCCCACCATGCAGTAGAGCATCGGGACAGAGAACATCGTGTTGAAGCGGCTGGTGATCATCGCCGAGCGGGCGGCCTTCTTCTTGGTGTCCGCATCGGCTTCGACCATGCCCAGCGCGATCTGCTGGTTCGGCCAGATGATCATCCAGACGTTATAGGCCATGATCAGGCCGAGCCACATGCCCACGCCGATCAGGCGGGACGGACCGGCCTTCAGCATCAGCGCGTCGACGACATAACCCATCATCGTCGCGAGCAGCAGGCCGGTGACGACCGTCGCCAGCGCCGCCCAGCGGAACCAGTAGAGCGCCGCAGGCGCGATGACCTTGCCGATGGCGGGCTTCTGCTCGTCCGGGATCTTCGGCATCGAGGGGATCTGGACGAAGTTGAAGTACCAGAGCAGGCCGATCCACATCACGCCGGACAGGACGTGCAGCCAGCGGATGAAGAAGGCGCCCCACGCATGGTCGAGATTGAGCGTGTTGGTGCCGAGGGCGACGATGACAGCGATGACGACGCCGTAGATCAGCGCGCGTTCGAGCTTGTCGAGGCCCAATTTGGCGAGAATGTCGATCATTGTTCGTTTCTCCGGGTAGGGCGGCTTCTCAGTTGCCGCCGATGTCGGGCGGATGTCCTTGGAGAATCGCCCGGGCGGCACGTCGTCCGGAGCGAATCGCACCCTCTATTGTCGGCGGAACCCCTGTCTGCGTCCAGTCCCCGGCAAGGAAGAGGTTCAGCGCCGCCGTAACGGGGCCGGGGCGCCGAGTCTCCTGCGAGGGCGTGAGACGCAGGGTCGCGCGCCGTTCCTTGATCGTGCGCGCGGGCGGAACGGGAAGGGCGGGCAGGCCGAGTACGGCCGCCACATCGCGCCAGAGCAGGGCGGCAAGCGCATCCGACGGCCGTTCGACGAGCGCGTCGGCGGCGCTGACGGTGACGCTGACGACGTCGCCGCGCGCGATCAGCCACTGCGCGGTTCCGCCGACAAGCCCCAGGATCGGCCCGCCGCCGGGGAGTTCGACCGGTCGGTCGAGGCGGTAGTGGACATTCACGATCGGCGACATCTCGGAAGGCAGCGCCAGATCGGGCAGCAGGCGCGCGACCGCGTAGGGCGGAACGGCGAGCACCACGCAGGCCCTGCGGCAGTCGATTTCCGTCTCGCCGAAACCGAGCGCCTCGACCCGCCCGCGCACGACGCGGATCGCATCGAGCGGCATGCCGCGCTCGATGCCCACGCCTGCGCGCGCGAGCGCGAACACCGCCGGGTCGACGAAGGCTCGCGACAGGCCGTTGAGCGCGACATGGGGACGGCACGCGGCCTCGCCGCGCCCGAAGCTGCGCGCGAGCATTGCGGCGAGCGGACGGGCGGCGGCCTCGCGCGGATCGGTGTTGAGCACCGCCGTCGCGAGCGGTTCCCACAGCGCCTTGTAGAGCGGGCCGTCGGGATCGAGCCGGTCGGCGACGCGTGCCGCCTCGTCGGCGAAATAGAGCTGCAGGGCCTCGGCATAGTCCGACGCGCTCGTGCCCGGCACGCGGCGTCCGGGCGCCATGATCCACCACGGGATCGGTCCGGCGTTCGGACGGATCGACCAGCGCTCGCCGCTGGCGAGGTCGAGGAACGGGAAAGCGGCAGGCGTCACACCGGCCATCTCGCCGCGCGCGCCGATCCTGTCGAGATAGCCGAACACGGCATCGTTCGACGACAGGACGACATGCCCGCCATTGTCGATCTCGCGGTCCAGCACCGGATCGTGGAACGAGCGGCAGCGTCCGCCGAGCATGGGGGCGGCTTCGTAGAGCTTCACGCGGGCACCGCCGTCGGCAAGGTCGAGTGCCGCCGAAAGGCCGGCAAGCCCGCCGCCGACGACGTGGACGTCGCTCACAGGCTGGCCCACAGGCCGCGCAGCACGGCACCGGCCTTGCCGATGCGGCCGAGACGCCTGCCTGACGCGATGCGCGCGAACAGCGTGGAATAGAGTTCACCCATCACGATGGCCGGGCGCAGCGCGGCACGGTCGAGTGCGGGCAGCATGGCGCGCGCCTCGGCGAGTTTCGCGGCGGCCTTGGCGGCGAAGGCGTCGCGCGGTTCGGGCAGATAGTCGCGCCCGCGCGCGGCATCCTCGTCGATGTCGCGCAGCACGTTGACGCGCTGGAGCGCCTCGCCGAGCGTGAGCGCGTAAGCGCGCGCCCCTTCGCCTTGCGCGCCGAAGATCGGCAAGGCGAGCAGCCCGACCGTACCCGCCACGCGGCGGCAATAGAGGACGAACAGCGCCTCGTCGAAACGCCGCGGCTCCAGGTCCATCATCTGCCCGTCGATCAGCGCGTCGAGTTCGGCGCGCGGCAGGCCGAAGCGGCGCACATGCGGCTGGAAGGCGAGGGCGTCGGGATCGCTCGGCGTGCCTTCATAGATCGCGGCCACCTGCCGCCGCCATTCGACGAGGCCCGCGCGGCGTGCGTCGGCCGTGCCGGGGCCGTCCGCCACGTCGTCGATCGCGCGCGCGATGTCGTAGAGAGCGAACAGCGCCTCGCGCCGCTCGCGCGGCAGCAGGCGCATCGCCCAGTAGAAGGTCGAGCGGCGGCGCGAACTCATATCGCACGCAGCCCGCGCAGGACCGCCATCGCCTTGTCGAAGCCCGAGAGACCGACGCGCGCGGCCAGCGGATCGCGCCGGCGGAGCGCACGCGCGAGCCGGTGCGAGATCTCGACGATGGTCGCAGCCTCCATGCGCAGGCGGCGGTCGCGGATGCCACGCGGCAAGGCTGCGGCCTGCGCGTTGAGACCGTCGACCCGTTCGAGCACGCGGTCATAGACGGCGCGCAAGGCTGGCGACAATTGCGGGGCGAGGAGTTCGCGTTCGCCCAGCCCCGCCTCGTCGAGCCAGCACTTGGGGATGTAGAGACGGCGCAGGTCGAGCCAGTCCTGCGCCGCGTCCTGGAGGTGATTGCCGATCTGCAGCGCCGTGCACAGCGCATCGGACGCCGGCCACAGCGCCTTGTCCTCGCCATGCAGGTCGAGCAGGAAGCGCCCGACGGGTGCGGCCGAGAAGCGGCAATAGGCGATCAGGTCCGACCATGTGCGGCACGGGCGGCCGCGTGCATCGGCGAGAAAGGCCTGCAGCAGGTGGCGCGGATGGTCGAGCGTGAGGCCGCGCTCGACGAGGAGGACGCGCAGTGCCAGTGCCGCCTCCGGGCCGTCGCCGCCGTCGGCGAGTGCACGGTCGCGGGCGTTCAGCATCTCGGCTTTCGCGTCGGCTTCGCGGGCGGGATCGTCGGCGATGTCGTCGGCCTCGCGCGCGAACCGGTAGAAGGCGTGCACGGCCGGGCGCAGCTCCGCGGCGATGAGCCAGGAGCCGACGGGGAAATTCTCGGTCGTGCGGGTCCGTGCGCTCACGAAGATCGATTCCGTCCGAAACTGCCTCTATATAGCATCGCATGGACCCGGAAGCGCTCGCCGAAGCCCAGACCCTGCTGCGCCGCCACGATGGCGAACGCTGGCGCACGACGCTGTTCGCGCCTGCCGCCGAACGGCCGCGGCTGGTCGCCCTCTATGCCTTCAATGTCGAGATCGCGCGCGTGCGCGAGACGGTATCCGAGGCGATCCTCGGGCAGATCCGCCTGCAATGGTGGCGCGAGGCGCTGGCCGAGATCGCCGGCGGCGGCGTGGTCCGCCGCCATCCGATCGTGCAGGCGATCGCGGCGACGAAGTTCGATCCGGCGCATCTGACGGGGCTGGTCGATGCGCGCGAGCGCGATCTCGACGACGCGCCCTTCGCCAACCTCGGCGAACTCGAAGCCTATGCCCAAGCCACGTCGGGCGAGCTTGCCGTCGCGGCGGGCGGCGAGGGATGCCGCGACATCGGCACGGGCTATGCGCTTGCCGGCTGCCTGCTGGCGCTGCCCTATTTCTCGCGCCAGCGGCGCAACGTTCTGCCCGCCGATCTCGTGGCCGCGGCGGATCTCGCGCCGGAGATGATTCACGAAGGCAAGGCCGGGGCGAAGCTTGCCGCCGCCGTCGAGCCGGTCGCGAAGCGCGCGCGCGAACTGCTGGCGCGCGGCCGGGCATCCAACAACGCCGTGGCGCTGCAGGGCACGCTTGCGCGGCTGTGGCTCGATCGCCTCAAGCGAGCCGGACACGATGCGTTTGCACCCGAGCTTCATGCGCCGCATCCGGCCGACATCTGGCGGCTGTTCTTCGCCAACCTATTCGGCCGCTTCTGACGCCGTTCCGGCAAGCCACGCGGTGAGGTCGGCCCGCGCGCGATGCGCGTAGGCCTTCTTGCGATCCTGCCCCTTCATGCGCTTGTCGGTGCCGGGATCGAGCGGCGGGAAGAGTCCGAAATTGCAGTTCATCGGCTGGAAGGTCTTCGCGTCGCCGCCGCCGGTGAGGTGCGCCAGCAGCGCGCCGAACGCCGTCGTCGCCGGCGGCAGCGTGCTCGTACGGCCCAGACGTTCGGCCGCCGCGAAGCGCCCGGCGAGCAGGCCGATGGCCGCACTCTCGACATAGCCTTCGACGCCGGTGACCTGGCCTGCGAAGCGCAGGCGCGGATCGGCCTTGAGGCGCAGCTCGGAATCGAGCAGGCGCGGCGAGTTGATGAAGGTGTTGCGATGGATGCCGCCGAGCCTTGCGAACTCGGCCTTCTCGAGGCCGGGGATCGAGCGGAAGACGCGCACCTGATCGGCGTATTTGAGCTTCGTCTGGAAGCCGACCATGTTGTAGAGCGTGCCGAGCGCGTTGTCCTGGCGCAGCTGCACGACCGCATGCGCGCGCCGGCCGGTGGCGGGATCGGTGAGGCCGATGGGCTTCATGGGTCCGAAGCGCAGCGTTTCGGCGCCGCGCTCGGCCATCACCTCGATCGGCAGGCAGCCCTCGAAATAGGGCGTGTTCTTCTCCCACTCCTTGAAGTCGGTCTTCTCGCCGGCGATCAGCGCCGCGATAAACGCTTCATACTGTTCACGGTCCATCGGGCAGTTGACGTAGTCCGCGCCGTCGCCCCCCGGGCCGCCCTTGTCCCAGCGCGACTGGAACCAGGCCTTCGTGAAGTCGATGCTGTCCTTGTGGACGATGGGCGCGATCGCGTCGAAGAAGGCGAGCGAGGCTTCGCCGGTGAACTCGCGCACGGCCTGCGCGAGCGACGGCGAGGTGAGGGGGCCGGTTGCGATCACCACGCTGTCCCACTCGGAAGGCGGCAGGCCCGCAATCTCCTCGCGCCGCACTTCGATCAGCGGCTCGGCCGAAATCGCCGCCGTCACCGCCTCGGCGAAACCCTCGCGGTCGACGGCGAGGGCCGCCCCGGCCGGAACCTTGTGGCGGTCGGCGCAGGCCATGACGAGCGAACCCGCCGCGCGCAGCTCGGAATGCAGCAGGCCGACCGCGTTGATCTCCCACTCGTCGGAGCGGAAGGAATTGGAGCAGACGAGCTCGGCCAGCCTGTCGGTCTGGTGCGCCTCGGTTCCGCGCACCCCGCGCATTTCGTGCAGGACCACCGGCACGCCCGCGCGCGCGAGCGCCCAGGCGGCGTCCGAGCCCGCCAAACCGCCCCCGACCACATGCACCGGCTTCGTTCGATCCATCGCGTCCGACCTGCTATTGTCCGGGGGCATTCCTAGCGATTCTTGGCCCCCACTTCAAACCGACCGGAAAACCCGATGTTCAAAGCCTTCAATCCCGCGACAATCGCCCCGCCCGCCGGCAAATACCAGCACGCCGTGGAAGTGCCGGCCGGGGCGCGCACGCTGTTCCTTTCGGGCCAGATCGGCGTGCTGAAGGACGGCACGCTCGCCAAGGGCATCGAGGGGCAGGCCGACGCCGTGTGGGCGAACATCAAGGCGATCCTTGCCGAGGCCGGCATGGGCTTCGAGGATCTGGTGAAGGTCAGCATCCTGCTGGTCGATCCCGCCGACATCGGCCCCAGCCGCATCGCGCGCGACAGGGCGCTGGGCTCGCATCGCCCGCCGGCCTCGACGCTCGCGATCATCAAGGCGCTGGCGAGCCCGGACTGGCTGATCGAGATCGAGGCGATCGCGGCCAAGGCATGAGGCTTTCCCGCGCCCCGCACCTGATTCTGGCGGCCGCCGCGCTCCTCTTCGCGACCGCGCAGGCGCCCGTGCCGCCCAAGGAAGGCCCGCCGCCCGCGCGCCTGTCGGCGCCGATGGAGCCGGCGAAGAAGATCCCGCCGGAATTCACGCTGGGCAAGGTCGAGTTCGACAAGGGAAACTTCAACGGCGCCTACCTGCTGCTGCTGCCCTTCGCCCATCGCGGCGATGCCGAGGCGCAGTATCTGCTGGGCCGCATGTCGGACGAGGGCGGGGGCGGCATCGCGCTCGACCCGCGCGAGGCGGCGCGCTGGTACCGGCTTTCGGCCGCGAAGGATTTCCCCAAGGCGCTCTACGCGCTCGCCAAGGCAAGCGCCGTGGGCCGCGGCATGGAGCAGTCGCCCGAGAAGGCGCTGGAGTATCTCACGCGCGCCGCCGAGGTGGACTACACGCCCGCGATCCTCGACATGGCCTCGCTCTACGACGACGGGCGCGGCGTGGAACCCGACCGCGCGCGCGCCTTCCAGTGGTACATGCGCGCGGCCGATCTCGGGAACACGCAGGCGCGCTTCATGCTCGGCGAGCGCCTCTACAAGGGCGACGGCGTCGACGAGGACCGCGACGAGGCGCGACGCTGGTACGAGCTCGCCGCGGGCCGCGGCCATCCCGGCGCGCTGTTCCGCCTCGCGCAGATCGGCTTCGGCAGTTCGCAGACGCCCGAGTACCGCATCCGCGCCTATGCGTGGCTGACGCTCGCCCAGCAGCGCGCCGGCCCCGACGTGCGCAAGGAAGCGACCGAACTGCGCAACAGGCTCGCCACGTCGATGATCCAGGTGGATATCGACGCCGCCATGGCCCGCGTGCGTGCGTGGAAGCCGGAACCGCCGCTGAAGGGCGAGGCCTTCGATCCCGACGACCCGTACAACGCCCCTGATAAGCTGAAGGGCGGGCGCTGAAACCTGTTACCACCTGTTACGGTAACGGGTTTAAACCCTTGAAGTTGCAGCGATGTTACTGCAACGGCGGTTTCCGCGATTTTGTAGCGTATCGCGGCGGATCGGCACGCCGCTCCAACGGCTTGGCCCCTGTAACGTCGCGTGTTACGGCCTCGGGTGGATATTCACATGTCAAAGAGCGCATGGCCGTAAATATTGAGCCAATTCGAGGAATATAATCTAAAACGTGATTGGTTGCAAGCAGAAGTCGTGGATGCCCGGGATGAACCCGGGCATGACGGCTAAAGCCGTGTCCTGTCCGTCATGCCCGGCGAAGCCGGGCATCCACGACTTTTCTGCCCGCGACAAGCCCTGCCACACGCGCCAGACTTCGCCGATGAACACGACCGCAATCCTCTATGCGATCGCCGCCGCAGCCTTCTTCGGCCTTTCGACGCCGGTCGCCAAGCTGCTCGTCGGCACGGTCAATCCGTGGATATTGGCGGGCATCCTCTATGCAGGTGCCGGCGTGGGCCTGCTCGCGTTCCGGCTTGCCGGGCCGAAAGCGGAGGAAGCGCGTCTCGTGCGCGCCGATATGCCGTGGCTCGCGATGTCGGTCCTATCGGGCGGCGTCGCCGGGCCCGCCTTGCTGATGCTTGGGCTCGCGCGGCTCGACGGAGCGACCGCTTCGCTGCTGCTGATCCTCGAAGGCGTGTTCACGGCCCTGCTGGCGTGGTTCGCCTTCCGCGAGAATTTCGACCGGCGCGTCGCCGTGGGCATGCTGGCGATCCTTGCGGGTGCGGCCGTGCTGAGCTGGCCCGCCGCGCGCCTGCCCGACGGGATCGGCGGGCCGCTGCTCGTCGCCGCCGCGTGCCTTGCCTGGGGCATCGACAACAACGTCACGCGCAAGGTGGCGCTCGCCGACCCGGTCGTCACGGCGGCAATAAAGGGGCTGGTCGCGGGGCCGTTCAACATCGCGCTCGGCCTTGCGGCCGGGGCCGCCCTGCCGGACCTGCCGACGACATTGCTGGCGGCCGTGACCGGCCTTTTCGGTTACGGCATCAGCATCGTGCTGTTCGTGCTGGCCCTGCGTCATCTCGGCACGGCGCGCACGGGCGCCTATTTCTCGCTCGCCCCGTTCATCGGGGCGCTTGCCGCAGTCGGCCTGCTCGGCGAGCCGTCCACCACAGAGCTGTTTGCCGCGGGCGCCCTGATGGCCGTGGGCGTGTGGCTGCATGTGAGCGAACGGCACGAGCATGAACACGAGCACTTCGAGCTGACGCACGCGCACCGGCACACGCACGACGAACATCACCGGCACGACCATCCGCCCGGAACCGATCCGACGGAGCCGCATTCGCACCTGCATGCCCACGCGCCGCTGCGCCACACGCATGCGCACATGCCGGACAGCCATCACCGGCATTCGCACTAGAAAGCAAAAAGTCGTGGATGCCCGGCCAAGGCCGGGCATGACGGCTAAAGCTGTTTCCTATCCGTCATGCCCGGGTTCATCCCGGGCATCCACGACTAAACGTAAGCGTCGCGCGAAGCGCGGCGATTTAAGCCCGCTTCTTCGCCATCCCGCCCTTGGCGAGATACGGCGCGAGATACTTGGCCGTGTAGCTTTCCTTCGACTTCGCCACATCCTCGGGCGTGCCTTGCGCCACGACGCGCCCACCCTTGCCGCCGCCTTCGGGGCCGAGATCGACGATCCAGTCGGCAGTCTTCACGACTTCGAGATTGTGCTCGATGACGACGACCGTGTTGCCCTGGTCGACGAGCGCGTGCAGCACTTCCATCAGCTTGCGCACGTCCTCGAAATGCAGGCCCGTCGTCGGCTCGTCGAGGATGTAGAGAGTCTTCCCCGTGGAGCGGCGCGACAGCTCCTTGGCGAGCTTCACGCGCTGGGCTTCGCCGCCCGACAGCGTCGTCGCCTGCTGGCCGACATGCACGTAGCCGAGGCCCACGCGCACGAGCGTGTCCATCTTCTCGCGGATCGCGGGCACCGCCTTGAAGAACTCCGCCCCTTCCTCGACCGTCATTTCGAGGACGTCGGCGATGGATTTGTCGCGGTATTTGATCTCCAGCGTTTCGCGGTTGTACCTCTTGCCGTGGCAGGCATCGCACGTCACGTAGACGTCGGGCAGGAAGTGCATCTCGATCTTGATCAGGCCGTCGCCCTGGCACGCCTCGCAGCGCCCGCCCTTTACGTTGAACGAGAAGCGGCCGGGGCCGTAGGCGCGGGCCTTCGCCTCCGGCAGTCCGGCGAACCAGTCGCGGATCGGCGTGAAGGCGCCGGTATAGGTCGCGGGATTCGAGCGCGGCGTGCGGCCGATGGGCGACTGGTCGATGTCGATGACCTTGTCGAGATGGTCGATGCCGTCGATGGCCGTGTGCTCGGCCGGGATCTCGCGCGCGCCCATCAGGCGGCGGGCGAGCGCCTTGTAGAGCGTCTCGATCACCAGCGTGGATTTGCCGCCGCCCGAAACGCCGGTGACGCACACGAACGTGCCGAGCGGGAACTCGACGTCGACGGCCTTCAGGTTGTTGCCCTTGGCGCCGCGGATCTTCAGCTTCTGGCCCTTGAGGCCGGGCCGGCGCGTCTTGGGGATCGGCACCTGCCGGAAGCCCGACAGATACTGGCCGGTGAGGCTTGCAGGATTCTTGACGATGTCGTCGGGCGTGCCCTGCGCCACGATCTTGCCGCCATGGATGCCGGCACCGGGGCCCATGTCGACGACCCAGTCGGCGACGCGGATCGCGTCCTCGTCGTGCTCGACGACGATGACGGTGTTGCCCAGATCGCGCAGGCGCTTCAGCGTCTCCAGCAGCCGGTCGTTGTCGCGCTGGTGCAGGCCGATGGAAGGCTCGTCCAGCACGTAGAGCACGCCGGTCAGGCCCGAGCCGATCTGCGAGGCGAGGCGGATGCGCTGGCTCTCGCCGCCCGACAGCGTGCCCGACGCGCGCGACAGGGTGAGATATTCGAGACCCACATTCACGAGGAAGCCGAGGCGCGCGTTGATCTCTTTCAGGATGCGCGCGGCGATCTCGTTCTGCTTGGGCGTGAGCTGCTTCTTGATGTTCGAGAACCAATCGGCCGCCTCGTCGATGGCGAAGGTCGTCACCTCCGACACGTGCTTGCCGCCGATCTTCACCGCGAGCGCCTCGGGCTTCAGGCGGTGGCCGTTGCACGCTTCGCACGGGCGGGCCGACTGGTAGCGCGACAGTTCCTCGCGCGTCCAAGCACTATCGGTCTCGCGGTAGCGGCGTTCGAGATTGGGGATCACGCCTTCGAAGGGCTTGTTGGTCTTGTAGTCGCGCAGGCCGTCGGAATAGACCATCGTCACCGGCTCGTCGCCCGAGCCGTTGAGGATCGCGTCCTGCACCTTCTTCGGCAGCTGGCCGAAGGGCGTCGCCGTCGAGACCTTGAAGTGCTTGGCGAGGCTCGCCAGCGTCTGCGCGTAGTATTTCTGCGTCTCGCTCGCCCAGGGGGCGATGGCGCCGCCTTCGAGCGACAGGCGCTCGTCGGGCGCCACCAGTTCGGGATCGAAATACTGTTTCTCGCCGAGGCCGTCGCAGGCCGGGCAGGCGCCGAACGGGTTGTTGAACGAGAACAGCCGCGGCTCGATCTCCGAGATCGTGAAGCCGGAAACCGGGCAGGCGAACTTGGAGCTGAACACGGTGCGCGCACCCGTGTCGGCATCCTCGGCGAAGAGCAGGCCTTCGGCGAGGTTGAGCGCCGTCTCGATGGAATCCGCGAGGCGGGGGCCGAGATCGGGCTTCACGACGAGGCGGTCGACCACCACTTCGATGTCGTGCTTGCGCTTCTTGTCGAGCGTCGGGGCCGCGTCGATCTCGTAGAGCTTGCCGTCGACCTTGACGCGCTGGAAGCCCTTCTTCTGGAGTTCCTGAAGCTCCTTGCGGTACTCGCCCTTGCGGCCGCGCACGACGGGGGCCAGCAGATACAGGCGCGTGCCGTCCTTCATCGCGAGGATGCGGTCGACCATCTGGGTGACGGTCTGGCTTTCGATGGGCAGGCCCGTGGCGGGCGAATAGGGCACGCCGACGCGCGCATAGAGCAGGCGCAGATAGTCGTAGATCTCGGTGACGGTGCCGACGGTCGAGCGCGGGTTGCGGCTCGTCGTCTTCTGCTCGATCGAGATGGCGGGCGACAGGCCGTCGATGGAATCGACGTCGGGCTTGCTCATCAGCTCGAGGAACTGGCGCGCATAGGCCGAAAGGCTTTCGACGTACCGGCGCTGGCCCTCGGCATAGATCGTGTCGAAGGCGAGCGAGGATTTGCCCGAGCCCGACAGGCCGGTGACGACGACGAGGCTGTCGCGCGGCAGCTCGACATCGATGCCTTTGAGATTGTGCTCGCGCGCACCGCGGACGACGATGCACGGACCTTCGGGACGGGGCGCCATGGCAATTCCTGTGACGTGGGAGCAGGGAATATAGGTCGGTCGCGGGGGCTTTGCGACGCCTCAGGAAGGGCATTGTGGATAGAAATCGACCTACGTTTTTCGGGCTTGCGCGGGCCCCCCGGCTTCTGCAAGTTGGCGCTTCGTTCTAGCGCGACTCGATTGGAGAATTGCCATGGCCGGCAGCGTCAACAAAGTCATCCTCATCGGCAATCTCGGCAAGGACCCCGAGGTCCGCTCGATGCAGAACGGCGGCAAGGTCGTGAACCTTTCCATCGCGACGTCCGAGACGTGGCGCGACAAGAACAGCGGCGAGCGCCAGGAAAAGACCGAGTGGCACCGCGTCGTCATCTTCAACGAGAAACTCGGCGAAGTGGCCGAGAAGTACCTGAAGAAGGGCGCCAAGGTTTACGTCGAAGGCGCGCTCCAGACCCGCAAGTGGACGGATAATTCCGGCGCCGAGAAATACTCGACCGAAGTCGTCCTGCAGCGCTTCCGCGGCGAGCTCACGATGCTCGACGGCGGCAAGGGCGGCGGTGGTGGCGGCGGAGGCGGGGGTGGTGGCGGCGACGATTTCGGCGGCGACGATTACGGCGCGCCGAGCGGCGGCGGTGGTGGCGGCGGTGGCCGTTCCGCAGGTGGCGGTGGTGGTGCGCGCAAGCCGGCCGGTCCGATCGACGACGACATTCCGTTCTGAGGCGGGTGTAAATCTCGGCCTCAAACTTGTCGGCGCCCTAGAAAAATAGCGGGGTTGTCGGTTTGAGCGTTAAAGTTACGAAGACTGTTTGTGAGCGGTTTCTTTTAAATGAACACCCTTCGGTGCTCTCGATAAATGGCGCGTGGGGATGTGGAAAAACGCATCTTTGGAATAGCGTAGTCGCTGGGTTAGGTGCCAAAGCGTTTCTACAAAAATACTCGTATGTATCGATGTTCGGTTTGCGGTCGTTAGACGAATTGAAGCTTTCAATATTGATAAATAGGAAGCCGACAGGCCCAATTCCTGACGATGCCGCACCACTAAGTTCAAACTCCTTTTGGCGCACCCGGAACAAAGTTCCTGACGACGCTGCCACTCAGTTTTCAAAAATCTTGATATCCGCAGCGGAATCTTTGGGCGGTAAATCTGGAAGTTCCTTACTTGGGATATCAGCACATAAAATTAATAAAACCATTGTTTGTATTGATGATTTCGAACGCACCAACTGGCAGCAAATCCCTGTCGATCTGTTACTCGGATTCATCAATTTCCTAAAGATCGAAAAGAAGTGCAGCGTTGTATTGATATTCAACAGCGATGAGCTTGGAGAGGGAAAGGACGCATATCGAAAATTTCGAGAGAAAGTCATCGATAGCGAAGTTTCACTTCGTCCGACTGCCGCCGAAATTTCTGAACTTATCTTTGATAAAAATTCGCCCGACTATAACTTGATTCTCGAGCATGTATCAAAGCTGAACGTTAGCAATATTCGAATTTGCCGAAGGATGCGCACGCTTATTGATTTAATTTTGAATGATTGTGGGAAAATGCATCCACAAGTGAAGGCTCAAATCATTATCGCTGTAATACTATTCTGCTGGGCGGAATTTGACTCCGGAGCAGCTAGGCCAACAATTGAGTTTTTGAAGTCATTCAACGTCTTCCGTAGCATGGGTGAGGACGAGGCAACGGAGAAGCCATCAGAATCTGCCCTATGGTCATCTATTCTCAAGCGCTACGGTTTTATGTCATTTGATGAGTTGGATTTAGAAGTCCTGAACATCGTTCAGCATGGGCATACAGAAGGTACTGGCATAAAGAATGTTATCGCCGACTATAACGAGAAGCTTGCGCAAAGCGACTTAGGGCAGGAGTTTCAAGCTGCATGGCGGCTCTTTCATGACTCATTGCGGGACGACAAAGAGCAGCTTGTTAATCGTCTCAACGTTGGCATTAAGAGCGGCGCTAAAGGCATTTCACCAGGAAATCTGGATGGCGCAGTCAGCTTGCTTCGAGATTTAGGTGAAAGTGCGCTAGCTGATCAGTTGATCGATTGCTATGTCGCAGAACGCGCCAACGAGCGCCGCCTTTTTGATTTATCTTCGCATCCGTTCGGTGGTGAAATAAAGGACCCGTATCTGCGAAGAGTTTTCGACGCTCAACTTACGCATGTCCTGTCAAAGCTTTCCTTGAAGGAAGCTGCTTTGGTATTGCTCGCCGGCGGTGAGGATTTAAATGAAGCGCGCACCGTGCTGCTAGCAGCACCCGTTGACCACTACATTGAAATGCTTAAGTCGGATTTCGGTGATCAACTACACGCCGTATGCGGCGAGCTATTGCGCTATAGAGACGTGCATCACTACTCAACTATTGGCACAAAATCGGAAGAAGCGCTTCGTCAAATATCTAAGGAAAACAGATTAAACGCACTGCGTCTTGCTCGTCACAAACTAGAAAAATAAGCGACTAAAGTAGGAGCACCATAGCTAATGCCCTTCATCAACATCAAGATGACGGCCGGCGCCACGAAGGATCAGAAGGCGCAGATCGTGAAGGAGTTCACCGACACGCTGGTGCGCGTGCTCGGCAAGAACCCGCAGAACACGCATATCGTGATCGACGAGGTCGAGCGCGAGAACTGGGGCCACGCGGGCGGACTGGTTTCCGACCGGCCCAAGGGCTGAACGGCCGGCCCTTTCTTCCCGAAGCGGGAACTATTTGCCGGGCTCGGTACCGCAAGAACGCCGCAATACTTGCGGTGGCAATCATGCAAGCCCGGTTTTGCTGAATTCGCATTTTGGCATGCAGAATGCTGGTTCTCCGACATCTTCAGTCGGAGACCGGTCATGGAAATTTCCATCTCGTCGTTCTTTTCCTTCGGCGGCGCCCGCCGCGGCGCGATGCAGCCGCAGCCCGCATCGACCGACGCGGGCGCCTCGCAGAAGCTCGACGACATCCTCGCCAAGTACGACCCGCACAGCATGAGCCGGCGCGAAGCCTTCGCGATGATGAAGGAGATGGAGCAGAACGGCCTGCTGCCGCCGGGCCGCTCGGCGCTCGACATGACGGCCCTGCACCGGCCGGGCGAAAGCGTGTGGAACGTCGATGCCGACGCGAAGTTCGACGTGGTCGAGGCCGTCCGCGCGAACTACGCCTACACCTCGCAGACGGCTTCGGTCGACGCGCGCTCGAAGGCGTTCGTGAAGGCGCAGTACGATTTGTGGAGCGAAGTCGGCGCGCGGGCCGACCGGCGCGGGATCGTGGCCTAGCGCTTCAGGCGTTTCGCCACGGATTGCTGGAAGGCCGCGAAGAGCTTGCGCATCGCGGGCTTCTTGTAGGGAAAGACGGTTTCCGAATCCATGTCGTGGACGATCATCGCGACGTCCGCCTCGAACAGCAGCAGGCGGCCGTCCCTGGTCTCGCCGCTGTCGATCACCACGTAGTCGAGCTGCAGCTTGGCCGCGAGCGCCTCGAACGCCGCCTTGTGGCGCACGGCGAAATCGGCGTCGAAGGTTTCCATCCACTGCGCTTCCTGCGCGCGCTTGCCGGCATCCTCGGTCATCCCGGCGCTGAGATAGTGCAGCATCCAGTGCGTCGAGACGGCGAGGTGGCTGGCATAGGGCACCCCGTCGATGATCGCGATGCGGTGCTTGCGGAAGAAGCCGTCGGGCGCCGAATAATCGACGAAGGGCACGACGAAGAACGACGGATCGGCGTGGCGCGCGAGATAGTCGCCCACGGCCGCCACGTCGTCGAGCTTCTCCATCCCCTGGCCGGCGTGCGTGTCGAGCGGGCGCAGGATGATGGGCCAGGCGAGCGTGGTCATCAGCACCGACAGCGGCGCTTCGCCGCGCGCCACGCGCAGCAGCGCCTCGCGGCCCGTGCGTGTCGTGGGTGCCGCGAACACGGCCGTCTCGGCCGCGAGCGAGGCCGCCACGCCGTCGCGCGACAGGGCCGCGATGCGGCCTGCGTTGCCGTTGATCACCGGGCGCGGCCATTGGCGCAGCCAGTTCTCCAGCACGAAGAGCAGCGGCGCGTTGGCGTCGGACTGGCCGACCGCGACGACCGCGACATCGTGGTCGGGGACGTTCGCGGGCAGGACCGTCGCCGCATCGACGAAGCACAGCACGAGATCGGCGTCGGAGCCGGTGAGCAGGAAATCGAGCGGCGTGTTCGCCATCAGGTCGCCGGGCGTGACGAAGGCGAGGATGCGCGGGCCCGTGCCGTTGCCGAAGCGGATGCGATACCAGCGGGAGAGCTGGAGGGCGAGGCCCTGCACCGCGAGCGCCTTGTCGCGCTGGCCGACCGTGTGCAGGCACGTCGCCATGTCCATCCACGCGCCTGCGTCGTTGGCGTCGGCATCGGTGCGTGCGACCAGGGCCTGCCATTCGGCGGTGAGGTCGCCCGAGCGGTAGGCCCGCCTTGTCAGTTCGGCGGTGCCGAGGAGGGGGGCAGGGGCGATCGTCGGGGTGTCGGTCATCGCAATTCCGGGCGCGGGGGACTCCGGGATCGGGCCCCGGGAGTCTTAATATCACAGAAAACCCATTGAAATTAGTCGTTTAATGACAATTTCGACGCCGACAAGTTTTCGGTAAATAGCCTGTTAATATATTTGCGTGATCACCATAAATTGGAGATAACTGCCTCTGCATATCCAAAGGAGAACCCAACCATGGATGCAACAGGTGCTTCTGGCCTGACCGCGGCCTTCAAACCCGTCCTTCAGGCAAGCCTCCAGCGTATCGACGACCGCAACAGCCTCACGCGGGATGTCACGGCATCGACCGCCGCGCGCAACGAGACGACGCTTGCCAACTCCGCCGGCGACAAGACCGACGTCGCGTCGGTCGCCATCACCGGCCGCGGGATGCAGCTCAACATCAGCGCATAACGCTTCCGCCTTCACGATCAAGGCCGCCCTCGCCGGAAAAGCGGGGCGGCCTTTTTCGTTTCCGGCGCTCCCGGAAAACGGCCCCGCGGACGGCCCCTAAAACAGCCCATCCTGTGGGCTTTTTCCAGAATGTATTCAACGGGTTGCAGGGGCCATTTCGGCTTTGTTTGCGTCGCGGCGTCCTGCTAGATTTTCGGCGCCGGAGTCGCCTGATTCCGGCACCCCTCCAGACGCATGCGTGGCACGATTTTGAGCGACCAGATTCCCACTCCGCCGGCCCCGATGGACATCTCGCCGGTCTCGATCGAAGACGAGATGAAGCGCAGCTATCTCGATTACGCGATGAGCGTGATCGTGAGCCGCGCACTGCCCGACGCCCGCGACGGATTGAAGCCCGTGCACCGCCGCATCCTCTTCGCGATGCAGGAAAGCGGCTACGACTGGAACCGCGCCTACCGCAAGTCGGCGCGCATCGTGGGCGACGTGATGGGCAAATATCACCCGCACGGCGACAGCGCGATCTACGAGTCCATGGTGCGCATGGCGCAGGACTTCTCGATGCGCCTGCTGATGATCGACGGGCAGGGCAATTTCGGCTCGATGGACGGCGATCCGCCGGCGGCCATGCGTTACACCGAGGCGCGCCTGGCCAAAGCCGCCTCGCTGATGCTGACCGACATCGACAAGGACACGGTCGATTTCCAGCCCAACTACGACGACAGCACGGTCGAGCCGCAGGTTCTGCCGGCCGTGTTCCCGAACCTGCTGGTCAACGGCGGCTCGGGCATCGCCGTGGGCATGGCGACGAACATCCCGCCGCACAATCTGGGCGAAGTGATCGACGCGTGCTGCGCCTATCTCGACGATCCGGAGATCACGCTCGACAAGCTGATGGAGCACGTGCCGGGCCCCGACTTCCCCACGGGCGGCATCGTGATGGGCCGCGGCGGCCTGCGCGAGGCCTACCGCACGGGGCGCGGCTCGATCCTGCTGCGCGGGCGCACGCACGTCGAAGAGGTGCGCAAGGACCGCGAGGCGATCATCGTCACCGAGGTGCCCTACCAGCAGAACAAGGCCCGGCTGATGGAGCGCATCGCCGAGTGCGTGAACGAGAAGATCATCGAAGGCATCTCGGACCTGCGCGACGAATCCGACCGCGACGGCGTGCGCGTGGTGATCGAGCTCAAGCGCGACGCGAACCCCGAGATCGTCCTCAACCAGCTCTACAAGTACACCGGCCTGCAGACCTCGTTCGGCTACAACATGCTCGCCCTCGACCAGGGCAAGCCCGTGCTGATGGGCCTCAAGGAACTGATCCGCTGCTTCGTGGAATTCCGCGAGGAAGTGATCACGCGACGCACGCGCTTCCTGCTGCGCGAGGCGCGCAAGCGCGCCCACACGCTGATCGGTCTCGCCGTGTCGGTCGTGAACCTCGATCCGGTGATCGAGCTCATCCGCAAGGCGCCGGACCCGGTCGTGGCGCGCGAGCGCCTGATCGAGCGCGCCTGGCCAGTGACCGAGATCGCCAGCTACATCGAGATGGTGGGCGAGCCGGGGCGCGGCGTCGTCGACGGCACGTACAGGCTCTCGGAAGAGCAGGCCAAGGCGATCCTGGAGCTGCGCCTGCAGCGCCTCACCGGGCTCGAGCGCGACAAGATCCTGGCCGAGCTGAAGGACATCGTCACCCAGATCGCCGACTTCATCGCGATCCTCGCCTCGCGCGAGCGGCTCTACACGATCCTGCGCGACGAGCTGACCGCCTACCGCACCGAGTTCGCCGACAAGCGGCGCACGACGCTGGAGGAAGGCGACGGCGAGCAGGACATCGAGGACCTGATCCAGCCCGAGGACATGGTCGTCACCGTCACGCATGCCGGCTACATCAAGCGCACGCCGCTGTCGAGCTACCGCGCGCAGCGCCGCGGCGGCAAGGGCCGCTCGGGCATGGCGACGCGCGAGGAGGATTTCGTCAGCCAGGTGTTCGTCGCGAACACGCACGCGCCCGTGCTGTTCTTCACGAACCGCGGCCTCGTCTTCCTGCTCAAATGCTACAAGCTGCCGCTCGGCAACCCGCAGAACCGCGGCAAGCCGATGGTCCAGCTCCTGCCGCTGGCCGAGGGCGAGCGCATCGCCACGGTGCTGGCGCTGCCGACCGATGCCACGCTGTGGGACAAGCTGCACATCGTCTTCGCCACGTCCGCCGGCAACGTGCGGCGCAACGCACTGTCCGACTTCACCAACATCATGGCCAAGGGCAAGATCGCCATGAAGCTGGAGGAGGCGGGCGAACGCCTCGTCGCGGTGCAGCCCTGCCAGGACACGCAGGACGTCGTCCTCGCCACGCGCGAGGGCAAATGCATCCGCTTCGCGGTCGACGACGTGCGCGTCTTCGCCAGCCGCAACTCCACGGGCGTGCGGGGCATCAAGCTCGGCAAGGACGACGAGGTCATCTCCATGGCGCTGCTGCGCCACATGGACCTGGAGACATCCGAGCGCGAGGCCTTCCTGCGCATGGCCCGCCAGCGCCGCGGCATGGACGCGGACGCCGCCGTCGAAACGCCGGAGGCCGATGCACCCGAGGCGGCGGCCACGGCCGTCACGCTCACCGAGGAACGCTATGCCGAGCTGGCGGCGGCCGAGGAATTCCTGCTGGCGATCACCAGCAAGGGCTTCGGCAAGCGCAGCTCGTCCTACGAATACCGGCTTACGGGCCGCGGCGGCTCGGGCATCGCCAACATCGAGACGACCGACAAGAACGGCCAGGTCGTGGCCTCGTTCCCGGTGCGCGACGGCGACCAGCTGATGATCGTGTCGGACGGCGGCACGCTGATCCGCACGCCGATCGACGACATCCGCATCGCCCGCCGCCAGACGCAGGGCGTCACCGTCTTCCGCGTGGGCGACGGCGAGAAGGTCGTCTCGGTCGCGCGCCTGGGCGACATCGGCGGCGAGGATACGGCGGACGCTTCCGTCGCACCGGCCGGGGAGGGCAAATGAGCGAACGCATCGCGATCTATCCCGGCACCTTCGATCCCGCGACCAACGGCCATCTCGACATCATCCACCGCGGCGCGCTTGTCGTGGACAAGCTTGTCGTGGGCGTCGCCGTCAACGCGGGAAAAGGCCCGCTCTTCTCGCTGGAAGAGCGCGTGGCGATCATGAAGGCCGAGGTCGCGCAGATGGCCGACGTGGCGAACCGCATCGAGGTGCGCCCGTTCGAGACGCTGCTGATGAAGTTCGCCCAGTCGGTCGGGGCCCGCATCATCCTGCGCGGCCTGCGTGCCGTGTCGGACTTCGAGTACGAGTTCCAGATGGCCGGTATGAACAAGCGCCTCGACCCCAAGGTCGAGACGCTGTTCCTGATGGCGTCGGAAAACCAGCAGTTCATCTCCTCGCGCTTCGTCAAGGAAGTGGGCCGGCTGGGCGGGGAGATCTCGCATTTCGTCAGCCCGCGCGTGGACGCCGCCATGCGGGCCAAGTTCGCCGCCGCCGGAAAACCCGCCGACAGCGAGGTCCCCACACTGCCCCCCGTCAGCGTGCCGCGGGCCCCGCTCTAGGGCGTTGACCGGAGGGCCGCCGGGCCCTAGTTTCCGCCGACTTGACGCTTGGCGAGAGCTCGTAGCTCAATCGGTAGAGCACGACACTTTTAATGTTGGGGTTCCGGGTTCAAGTCCCGGCGAGCTCACCAAACTTCCTGTATCCTCGTTGCCGGGATTCGGGAGGGCCGCATGAAGACGCTTCGGATCGGCGACGTCACCATCACCTCGATCGTCGAGCGCGACGGGCCTTGGCGCCGGCCGGTCGACATGTTCCCGGCCTACGACACCGAAATCGGCCGCGCCCATCTCGAGACGCTGGAACCGGAAGTCTACGACGCGGCTTCCGGCCGGATGGTGATCACCTACCAGACGTTCGTCGTGCGCACGCCGCACCATGTCGTGCTCGTCGATACCTGCACGGGCGAGGACAAGGGCTATCCGCCGCCGCTCGATTTCGACAAGACGCCCTGGCTCGACAATTTCCGTGCGGCCGGGCTGTCGTTCGAGGACATCACGCACGTCTTCTGCACGCACCTGCATTTCGACCACACCGGCTGGAACACGCGTCTCGTGGACGGGCGCTGGGTCCCGACCTTCCCGAACGCCAAATACATCTTCCACAAGGACGAGTACGCCTACTGGGAGCAGGCCGCCAAGGCGGGCGGCGTGCATCCGGGAACGGTCTGGTCTTACAATTGCCGTCCGGTCGTCGAAGCGGGGCAGGCGCTGCTGGTCGACAGCGCGTTCGAGCTCGACGACACGTTTTCGCTGACGCCCACGCCCGGCCACACGCCGCGCCATGTCTGCGTCAATATCCGCTCGAAGGGCCAGCGCGCGGTCGTCACGGGCGACATGATGCACCATGCCCTGCAGTGCCGCGAACCCGAATGGTCGACGATCTTCTGCGCCGATCGTGCCGAGGCCGCGCAGTCGCGCCGGGCCTTCCTGTCGCGCGTGTGCGACACGCCGACCGTGATCCTGCCGATCCATTTCCCGGCGCCGACGGCGGGCCTGATCAAGCCGCATGGGCGCAACGGGTTCGATTACAAATACCTCAGATGAGACCGGCCGCCGGCGCCGGCGATGCGGATTCCCACATTGCAACGAACGGCATAGCGGCCCCAAGCGCACCGGCACGGGAATTGCGACGATAGCGGTGGACGCACTGGTCCGGAATCGCTAATGAATCGTCCGTCGCGCGCGCAGGTCTTCGCGGCGGACGTTTGGGGTTGTGGATGCCGCTCGATTTCAGCAACGGAAAAGCACATTACGACGCGGTCCAGAACGGGATCGTCATCGACGTTCGCGACGGCACCAAGCATATCCCGTGCATCATCGAGAAGCAGGCGCTCGCCGATTTCGAGGGCGTGTCGAACGTTTCGCCGGGTTCGCTCGTGTCGATCTACCGCAGCCATTCCGAGCGCATCCACAAGCTGATCTCGGCCCTCTACACCTCGGGCCACGCCGACGCCAAGCAGGGCCTGCGGATCACCAGCCGCACGCTCAACGGCGTTCGCCGGAAGTCCTGACCTTCCACATCGCCCGGTAGGCGCGCTCGATCTGCCGGGCGTGACGCACACCGTCGCAGAGCGAAGAAGCCGACATGCGCGCGCGCAGTTCGCGCCGCAGGACGGCGCGCCCCGCGACGTCCCCCGCCAGTGCCTGCGCCTTCGCGACGAACGCGCCGGCATCGGCCGCCACCCAGTCGGTGCAGCCGATCGCGTCCAGCATGGCGGCCGTCCAGCGCCGCGCCATCGTGTCGCCCGCCAGCGTGACGACCGGCACCCCCATCCACAGCGCCTCGAAGGTCGCCGTCGAGCCGCTGAAAGGGAAGGGGTCGAGCACCACGTCCACCGAATCGTAATGCGCGAGATGCCCGGCAAGGTCGTCGACGGCCCCGCGGATTTCCAGGCGCGCCGGATCGATCTTCGCCCGCGCGAAGGCCGCGCGCACCCGTCCGGCGATCGAGGGAACCTCGTAGAGCCTCTTGTATTTCAGCAGCAGCCGTGAACCGGGCGTCTCGCGCAGCACGCGCATCCACAGGTCGAGCACCGCGTCGCCGATCTTGGCCGGATTGTTGAAACAGCCGAAAACCGGGCCCGCGGCCGCGGCCGACGGTGGGGGGCCCGGCTCGGGTGCGCCGGCAAGCGGCACATGCGCGTAGAGATGCGGCAGGCGGAACACGCGCTCGGTGAAGCGTTCGCTGCCGCCGCGCGGGACGAGAACCGGATCGGCGATCAGGAAATCCGTCTCCGCGATCCCGCTGGTCGCGATGTCGTAGATCGAGACCTGGACCGGTGCAGGCCGGTACGCGGCGACGAGCGGCCGGTTCCTGTCGAACCGGCCGGCCACGCATACGAGGATGTCGATCGCATCGGCACGCATGGCCTGCGCCACCTGCGCGTCCGACATGCCGTTGATCTGGCGCCAGTGGTCGACGTTCGCGCGGAGCTTCAGCGAATGATCGTCGGGAAGCGTCAGGTCGGCATAGCAGAAGACCTCGAAACGCGCGCGATCATGGTTGGCGAGGATCACCCCCAGATTGCGCGCGACCGGATGATCGCGCAGGTCGGACGAAAGGTAGCCCACGCGCAGCCGCCGGCCCTGTGCCGGGGCGGCTTCGGGGGCGGGCGGGACCGCTTCCGCCGGCGGCCGATGCAGGCGCGCGTAGGCAAGATGCTCGGCAAAGCGCGCCTCGGGGCCGATTTCCGGATCGTAGATGATCGCCAGCAGCAGGTTGCGATGCGTGTCGGCCGCGTGCGGATCGATCGCCAGCACCTTGCGGTACAGGGCCTGCGCGCGTGCGCTCTCGCCGCGCTCGAGATGGAGGTTGGCAAGGTTGCCGAGCACGTTCACGTCGTCCGGCTTCAGCATCAGCGCCGCTTCGTAGCTCGCGGCCGCCTCGTCGAACCGGCCGCAATCGCGCAGGGCCGTCCCCATGTTGTCGAACGTCTCCGGCATCGTCGGATCGATCGAAAGGGACTTCCTGTAAAGCTCGATCGCCGCGTCGTACTGGCCCATCTCGCGCAGCGCGTTGGCGAAGTTCGTATGTGCGGACGCCGACTGGGGCGCGATCTGCACGAGCGCGAACAGCTTTTCCGTCGCGAGATCCGGGCGCCCGCTGTCGAGATAGGCCACGCCGAGATCGTTGAGGATCGCGGGGTTCTGCGGTTCGATGGCCTCGGCGCGCAGATAGAGCGCGATCGCCTCGTCGAACCGGTGTTTCGCGTGGTAGCGCCCGGCCAGCGCGCGCAGCGCTTCGGCATCCGTCGGCGCAAGTTCGGCCACGCGCGCGAGCGCCGCATCGCCGTCCGCGGGCCGCCCCAGCGCATCGAGGATTTGGGCGCGGTTGCGGTGCGCCATGACGAAATCGGGGTGCCGCGCGAGCAGCACGTCGAGCAGGGCCAGCGCTTCGGCCGGCCTGCCGGCCGCGAGCAGGGCGGCCGCAAGATTGTTGCTGACGTCCGCATTGTCCGGCATCGCCGCAAGCACGGCTTCATAGTCCGCGACCGCCGCCGCGAACGCGCCGGCCGCATGATTCGACAGGGCGCGCGCGGTGCGCGCATCCAGCAACCCCGGATCGCGCGCGAGCGCCGCATCGTAGCAGGCGATGGCGGCGCCATGGTCGCCGGATTTACGCCACGCGTTGCCGAGGTTGGAATGATAGGCGGCCGGTGCAGGATTGATCGCGATCGCCGCTTCGATCCGGGCGATCGCATCGCGCAGGTTGCCCTGCTGGAGGGAAACGACCCCAAGCAGGTGAAGCGCGTCGGGATGGTGCGGTTCCTCGGCAAGCACTTCGCGATAGATGGCGCCGGCTCGCGTCAGATCGCCCGCGCGGTGCAGTTCCATGGCCGCCGCAAGGCGCGTTTTGACGGGAATTCCGGATCGAGTCATGAAGGCGAGATTAGCCGACCGAAGCCGCACGAGATAGCGGCCAAGCCTTCCGGGGCGCCGCGCGGCGCGCTACTCTTGTCGGCACCGGCGTGCTGCACCCATGCGATGGAGAACCGGATGAACATCGACAAGATCAGGATCGGCACAAAACCGCCGCACGACGTCAACGTCATGATCGAGATCCCGCTCGGTGGCCAGCCGGTGAAGTACGAGTTGGACAAGAAATCGGGCGCGCTGTTCGTCGACCGCTTCCTGCACACCGCGATGCACTACCCGGCGAACTACGGGTTCATCCCGCACACGCTGTCGGGCGACGGCGATCCGGTCGACGTCATCGTCGTCGGACATGTGCCTGTGGTGCCGGGAGCGGTAATCCGCTCGCGCCCCATCGGCGCCCTGCTGATGAACGACGAGGCCGGCGCGGACGAGAAGATCCTCGCGGTTCCCGTCGACAAGCTGCATCCGTTCTATTCGGGCGTGCGCAACTACACCGACCTGCCGCCGATCCTGATCGAGCAGATCGCCCACTTCTTCAAGCATTACAAAGATCTGGAACGCGGGAAGTGGGTGACGATCGTCAAATGGGTCGATGCCAAGGGCGCGGAAAAGATGATCCTGGAAGGTATCGCAAGAGCTCGAAAAGGCTCAAAAAAGAGACGCTAACCATATGTAATTGAAGAAAATTATACGGAGTTTCAAAACGATACTTCGTGACATGGAAGCCCGTCGGCAGGAGAGTCTGGCACCCACACAATTTAGCCAGATGGAGAAGCCCCGATGGCGATTTCCCCGGCAAACGGCGCGTCCGGACTGACGGCCAGCTTCCTGCCCGTGCTGCAGGCGAGCCTGCAGCGCGGCGATCAGCTGAACAGCGTCTCCCAGCAGGTCGCCGACACGACGGCCCAGCAGACCAACGCCGCGATCGCCTCGGCCGCAAGCCCGAGCAACGACATTTCCGGTGTGGCGCTGACCGGCCGCGGCATGTCACTCGACATCACGGCCTGAAAACCGGAATTCGCATGCTGCCTGACAAGGTGGCGGCGCGGCGCTAAGCTTCGCGCGCATGATTCGTGTCGTCGTTTTGGGGGCTACGGGCTTCGTCGGACGCAACATGGCCGAGGCGTTCGCGAACGATCCGGCTTACGGCGTCGTGGGCGTGCGGCATCTGCGTCCCGCTTTTTCGCATCCCCGCATCCGGTGGATCGAGGCCGACCTCACGACCGAGGCGGGCGTGACGGCCGCGCTCGCGGACGCGGACGTCGTGCTCCACGCCGCCGCCGCGACCGCCGGATCGGCTGCCAATCTCGGCGACCCGCTGTCGATGATCGTCGACAACCAGGTCATGAACGGGCGTGTCTTCGCCGCCGCGCACCGGCTGGGTGTCGCGCATGTCGTATGGTTTTCGTGTTCGGTCATGTATCCCTCGTCGCCGATGCCGCAACGCGAGGACGACTATGACCCGCGCGCCGAGGTGCATCCGGCCTATGCGGGCGTCGCGATCACCAAGGTCTATTTCGAGAAGATGTGCGCCTGGCACGCGGGTCTTGGCCGCACGCGCTTCACCGCGCTGCGCCATTCGAATGTCTACGGGCCCTACGACAAGTACGACCTCGCGCGCAGCCACGTGTTCGGCGCCACGGTCACCAAGGCACTGACCGCGGGCGACGGCCGGCTGACGGTCTGGGGGACGGGCAGGGCGGCGCGCGATCTCGTGCATGCCGACGATCTGTGCGCGGCCGTGAAGGCCGTCGTCGCCGGGCAGAAGCAGGCCTACGCCCTCTACAATGTGGGTGCCGGGCACGCGACGACCACGCGCGAGCTTGCCGAACGCATCGTGCGCGCCTCGGGCCGCAAGCTGGAAGTGACGCTCGATCCCTCCAGGCCGACGATCGATACCGAACTGTCGCTCGACTGCACGCGCATCGCCACGGAACTCGGCTGGCGTCCGCGGATCGATCTCGACACGGGCATCGCGCGCACGATCGCGTGGTGGAACGAGAACCGGCCGCTCGATGGCCCCCAAGGGACGAAACGCGCATGAAACTCAGCCTCGTCCTGCCCAGCCTGTTCCCGACGCTGATCGACGGCGCCATCGATGCCGCGCATGCGGCGGCATCGGACATCGAGCACGAGATCATCGTCGTCTCGCCCTACGAGGTGTCGCGCCCCGGCGTGCGGTGGGTTCCGGAAAGTGCCCCGCGCGGCTCGATCGCGGCCTGCAATCTGGGGTTTTCGCAGGCGACGGGCCACGTCATCGCGCTGATCGCCGACGACAACCGGCTTGCGCCGGGCGCCTTGCGTCTGGCGCTGGCGCATCTGGCCGCGCGCGAAGCGGCGTGCCCCACGCTGCTGCTCGGCTTCCCGCGCCGGGTCCGCCATCTCACGTTCGTCGGCTCGGTCTACGGGCGCTACTACCCTTATTTCTTCGTGGCGCGCCCTTCGACGCTCGCGAAAGCCGGCGGGTATTTCGACGAGGGCTTCCGCAAGCATTTCGCCGATCCCGATCTCGGCATGCGCGTGTGGGCCGCGGGCGGACGCTGCGAGATCGTGGCGGGCGCCGACATCGTCGATGTCGATGCGCGCGGCGGCGCCGGAACGGCGCCCGACAAGGCGCTGGGCTCGCAGGCCGCCGATTTCGCGCGTTTCGCGCAGCGCTGGGGTGCGGGGTTCCCGGACTGGGGCGCCGACCAGTTCGGCATCAATCTCGACCTGTCGACGGATTTCCTGCCGCTGCTGGGGGCGAGCGATACGGTCGACGTGCGCGATCCGGGCAAGATCGTCGACGTGCGGATTCTCGGCGCGCTGACGCTGCTCTCCCTCCATCAGGGCGTGCAGGTCGGAACGGGGCGGGCGGTCCAGAGCCTCGAATACCTGCGCTGGCTCGCCGGTCTGGCACCCGACGTCCTCAATATCGTGGTCTCGGGCGGTAACCGGGCGATGCTGGCGCGGCCCTAGGAGGCCGCTTTTATCCCGCGCATTCGTCGAGTCGTTCGTGATAAAATCCTCACGTCCGGTCGGGATGAGAGCCGGAACAGGCTTGTTTTCAGAAGGTTATGGGGAAAATGGCGCCGCCGCAGAAATCCGTCTTCACGGCCGAAAAGCTGATGATGCGCGATGGCCGCCTGAAGCCCAACGGTTCGGCAATCGCGCTTGAAGCGCCGACCGCCAACGGCGCCGTGCACGCCGACGACGGCCGCACGGCGACGGCCCTCGAAGGCCTGCGGGCCGACATCCAGGGGATCGCGCGCAAGATCGACAGTTTCGTCAATCTCGACCACGGCGAGATCGACCGCGTGCGCAACGAAGTGCTCGGCATCGCCAGCCGCATCGAGCAGACCAAGCGCGAGATCGGAGCGCTGAAGCACCCGCTGGCGCGCGAAGACAAGCTTTCGAGCGCGTCGATGGAACTCTCGGCCGTCGTGGCGCAGACCGAGGACGCCACCTCGCGCATCTTCGACGGCGTGGAACGCATCGAGGAGATCGCGCGCGAAGTGCGCGCGATGAACATCGACGACTTCGCGAAGGACCGCGTGTCGGAAATTTCCGACATGTGCACCGGCATAATCGAGGCCTGCTCGTTCCAGGACCTCACCGGCCAGCGCATCAACAAGGTCGTCCGCACGCTCGCCTTCATCGAGGAGCGCGTGCAGAAGATGCTGGAGATCTGGGGCCCCGGCGAGATCGGGAACATGCCGGTGCCAGACGACGACGTGCTGCACGTAAAGGACACCGGCGGCGTGGTGCTGCACGGTCCGCAGGACGCCGACAAAACCAATTCCCAGGCGGATATCGACAAGCTGTTCGACTGATGAGCGACACACCCGACATGCTGTTGGCCAAGGCGATCCGCAAGGCCGACACCCGGTACTTCTTCGAGGACTACACGAAGCAGGCGCAGGCTGCGATCGAGGCGCTCGAGCGCGCGGGCTTCGTCATCGTCCCGAAGGTGCCGACCCGCGAGATGTTCGAGGCCGCCAAGAAGGCGATCGTCTACGGCCAGAACAAGCCCGGCAACATCGTGCTGCCGATCTGGGAAGCGATGATGGACGCTTCCCCCGGACCCTACGGCGACTGATCGTTGCGCTTGGGCATGCGCGGGCGCATGTCTTCGCGCAAGCGCATCAGCCGCGTGGTCGAACTGACCGACAGCGTCGTGTAGCCGTAGCCCGCGGCACGGCCCTGCGCGTCCAGCGCCAGTACCTCGACCCGCAGGACGAAAGACTGCGCCTCGCCCGGACAGACGCCGCGATAGCCTTCGAGCGCGTCCTCCGCGATCGAAGGGCCCTTGGCCACGACCTCGAAATCGGTCGGCGGGGCGTAGAGCACGCTCGTATTGACGAACCGGACCCGGTAGCGCGCCGCGGCCGGGGCATTGTCGAGTTCGATGGGCGGCGAAATGCCCAGCGAACACATGTGCCGGATGTCGAGGAAGGTGCGCACCGACATGGTCCGCGCGCCGGCAGGGGCAGCCGGTACGGTCGAGTAGGTGCAGGCCGCCAGGAGCCCCAGGGCGGCAATCGCGATCGCGGAAGTACGCAAGGTTCCAAAATCCATGCGACTGTTCTACCTTGCCCGTCCGATTTGGGAAACTGGGTTCCGGGACGTACATGAGTTCAACGGAAAGCGCCGACTGCGTCGTCGTCGGCGCGGGCATCGTCGGGTTGGCGGTCGCACGCGCGCTGGCCCTGCAGGGGCGCGACGTCATCGTGCTGGAAGCGGCGGATGCGATCGGCACCGAGACGTCCTCGCGCAACAGCGAGGTCGTCCATGCCGGAATCTACTATCCGACCGGAAGCCTGAAGGCCCGGCACTGCGTGGCCGGCAAGCATTTCATCTACCGGTTCTGCGCCGAACGCGGCATCGAATGCCAGCCGAAGGGCAAGCTGATCGTCGCGACGACGCCCGAGCAGGTCGGCTATCTCGAAAAGCTCAAGGCGCAGGGCGAGGCGAACGAGGTCCACGACCTGCGCATGCTCGACGCGCGCGAGGCAAGGGCACTGGAACCCGAACTGGTCTGCGTCGCGGCCCTGCATTCGCCGTCGACCGGGATCGTCGACAGCCACGCCATGATGCTTGCGTTCCAGGGCGACGCGGAAGCGCACGGGGCCATGATCGCGTTCGAGACGCCCGTCGTCGGCGGAGCGGTCGCCAACGACGGCATCGTGATCGAGACGGGCGGGGCGGCGCCCATGCGCCTCAAGGCGCGCACGCTCGTCAATGCGGCGGGGCTCGGTGCCCAGAAGATCGGCCATGCGATCGCCGGCATCCCGCCGGCCTCCGTGCCGCCGCTCCACTACGCCAAGGGCAATTATTTCGCGCTGCAGGGCCGCACGCCGTTCTCGCGCCTGATCTATCCGGTGCCCGAAAAGGGCGGACTCGGCGTCCACATCACCATCGATCTCGCCGGGCAGGCCCGGTTCGGGCCCGACGTGGAGTGGGTCGACGCGCTGGAATACGACGTCGATCCGCACCGGGCGGACGTCTTCTACGCGGAAGTCCGCCGCTACTGGCCGGGCCTTGTCGACGGAGCGCTCGTCCCGTCCTATTCCGGGATCCGGCCCAAGATCGTGCCCAAGGGCGAGCCGAACCCCGATTTCGTCATCCAGGGCCCGGAAGCGCACGGCGTTCCGGGACTTGTGGCACTCTACGGAATCGAATCGCCGGGGCTCACCTCATCGCCGTCGATCGCCGAACATGTTGCGCGCATCGTCGCGGAAATGTCGTAAAACAAGAGTTTCCAAGGGAAGGAATACGTCGATGGACATGCCGGTCAACCAGTTCAAGAAGGCGCTCAAAGAGGGCAAGGCCCAGATCGGCCTCTGGTCGACGCTGTGCTCCAACATTGGTGCCGAAGGCGTGGCCTCTTCCGGCTTCGACTGGCTGCTGCTGGATACCGAGCATTCGCCCAACGAACTGCCGGCCCTTGTAAACCAGCTGCAGGCGCTGAAGGGCGGGACCGCGTCCCCGATCGTCCGGCCGGCCTGGAACGACCCCGTGCTGCTGAAGCGCCTTCTCGATATCGGCTTCCAGACCGTGCTGATCCCGTTCGTGCAGACGCCCGAAGAGGCGCGCAAGGCGGTCGAGGCCACGCGTTATCCGCCGCAGGGCATCCGCGGCGTGTCGACCTCGGCGCGCGCGTCGAACTACGGCCGCGTGACGGACTATCTCAAGAAGGCCAACGAACAGATCTGCGTGCTCGTGCAGGTCGAGACGACGGAAGCCCTCGCGCGCATCGACGAGATCGCGGCCGTCGAGGGCGTGGATGGCGTCTTCATCGGGCCGTCGGATCTCGCGGCCTCGATGGGCCATCTCGGGAACTTCCAGCACCCCGACGTGCAGAAGACGATCTCGGAAGCCATCAAGCCGATCCGCAAGGCGGGCAAGGCCGGCGGCTATCTCACCGGCAACGAGGAAGAAGCCAAGAAGCGCCTCGCCGAAGGGTTCCAGTTCGTCGCGGTGGGGTCCGATTTCGGCCTGCTGGTGCGCAACGCCGACGCGCTCGCCAAGCGCTTCAAGGACTGAGGGAGAGGGCGCATGTCGACCAACAAACCCGATATCATTTCCGGCGGGCCGCTGCCGGGCAACTGCGGCGATCGCCTTGCCGAGTATTTCACCGTCCACAAACTGCCAGCCGAAGCCGAGCGCCCGGCGTTCTTCGCCGCACTCAAGGACAAGGTGCGCTACCTGCAGTGGGGCGGGTCGATCAAGACCGGGCCGGAGATCATGGATGCGCTGCCGAAGCTCGATCTGATCTCGTGCTTCGGCGTAGGTTATGACGGGATCGACGTGGCGGCCGCCAGCGCGCGCAAGATCGCGGTGACGAACACGCCCAACGTGCTGAACGACTGCGTGGCCGACACCGCGATCGCGCTGACGCTCAACATCATGCGCAAATACGTCGCCGCCGACAAGTTCGTGCGGGCGGGCGAATGGCTCAAGGGCAACCAGCCGCTGCAGACCTCCGTCCACCACAAGAAGATGGGCATCGTGGGGCTCGGCCGCATCGGCAAGACCATCGCCAAGCGGGCCCTGGGCTTCGACATGGAGATCGGCTATTTCGGTCGCAACAAGCAGGCCGACGTGCCGTTCCGCTACTTCGCGAACCTTGCCGACATGGCCAAGTGGTGCGACGTGATGGTCGTCATCACGCCGGGCGGCGCGGAAACCAAGAACATGATCGACGCAAAGATCCTCGAGGCCCTCGGCCCCAAGGGCTACCTCGTCAACGTGGCGCGCGGCTCCGTCGTCGACGAACCGGCCCTGATCGCAGCATTGAAGGCCGGCAAGATCGCAGGCGCGGCCCTCGACGTGTTCGCCGACGAACCGCGCGTGCCGGCCGATTTCTTGACGATGGAAAACGTCGTGCTCGCGCCGCACGTCGCTTCGGCCACGGCCGAGACGCGCAAGGCGATGGGCGACCTCGTGGTCGACAACCTGATCCACGCGCTTGAAGGCAAGCCGCTGCTGACGCGGGTCAACTAGAACGGACGGGACGGGGGGCCAGGGTTATGGCGGGGTTGAAGTCTTCGGCGCGCGTGGTTGTCATCGGGGGCGGCATCGCCGGCTGCTCCACCGCCTATCACCTCGCCAAGCTCGGCTGGAAGGACGTGCTGCTCGTCGAGCGTGCGCGCCTGACCAGCGGCACGACATGGCATGCCGCGGGCCTCGTCGGGCAGATGCGCCCGAACCGCGCGATGACGCAGATGAGCAAGTACGGCATCGAGCTCTATTCGAGCCTTGAGGCCGAGACGGGCCAGGCCACCGGCTGGAAGCAGTGCGGCTCGGTCAACGTCGCGCGCACGCCCGAACGCTGGGTGGCCCTGAAGCGCCAGGCCGCGATGGCGCGCGGCTTCGGCGTCGACATGGACCCGATGACGCCATCGGAAGCCGGCAAGAAATGGCCGATGATGCGCACCGACGATCTCACCGGCGCGATGTGGGTTCCCGGCGACGGCAAGGCCAATCCGGCGGACCTCACGATGGCGCTTGCGAAGGGGGCGCGCCAGATGGGCGTCACGATCGTCGAGGGCGTGGGCGTCACCGGCTTCGGCTTCAAGGGCAATCGAATTGCCTCGGTCGAGACGACGCAGGGCACCGTGCAGTGCGAGACGGTCGTTCTCGCCGCCGGCCAGTGGACGCGCCAGCTTGCCGCCAAGATGAACGTCGCCGTGCCGCTGCATTCGGCCGAGCATTTCTACATCGTCACGAAGAAGATCGAGGGCATCACGCCCGACACGCCCGTGATGCGCGATCCCGACGGCTACATCTACTACAAGGAAGAAGTCGGCGGCCTCGTCATGGGCGGCTTCGAGCCGGTCGCCAAGCCCTGGGGCATGGACGGCATTCCCGAGGATTTCGCCTTCCAGCTGCTGCCCGAGGACTGGGACCAGTTCCAGATCCTGATGGAGAACGCCCTGCACCGCACGCCGTGCCTGGAGACGGCCGAGGTGCGCCAGCTCCTGAACGGCCCCGAAAGCTTCACGCCCGACGGCAACTTCATCCTCGGCGAGGCCCCCGGCCTCGCCGGCGTGTTCGTGTGCGCGGGCTTCAATTCGGCTGGCATCGCCAATGGCGGCGGGGCCGGGCGCCTGACGGCGGAATGGATCGCCGGCGGCGAAGCGCCGTGCGACCTGTCCGACGTCGACATCCGCCGTTTCGCGGATTTCCACGCCAACGGCCGCTTCCTGCGCGAACGCACGGTGGAGAGCCTCGGCCTGCACTACATCATGCGCTGGCCGCGCATGGAGATGGAGAGCGCGCGCGGCCTGCGCCGCTCGGCGATCTACGACCGGCTCGCAGCCAAAGGGGCACGCTTCGGTTCGAAGATGGGCTGGGAGCGCGTCAACTGGTTCGCGCCACCCGAAGAGAAATTCCCATACGCCTGGAAGCCAGCCTGGTTCGAGCGCGTGCGCGCCGAGCAGAAAGCCGCGCGCGAAGGTGTGGCGATCATCGACCAGTCGAGCTTCGCCAAGATCCGCGTCCAGGGCCGTGACGCCGTGCCGTTCCTGCAGCGCGTGTGCGCCAACGATGTCGACGTGCCGGTCGGCAACACGGTCTATACCGGCATCCTCAATATGCGCGGCGGCTTCGAGGCGGACGTGACGTTGATCCGCACCGCGCCGGATTCCTACCTGCTGATCACCGGAAGCGCGCAGCTCGTGCGCGACACCGACTGGCTGACGCGCCGTCTCGACGGGGCGTCCGTCACGTTCGCCGACGCGAGCGCACTGACGACCACGCTTTCGCTGCTCGGGCCCAAGTCGAAGGCGCTGCTGGAGAAGGTTTGCCCGGCCGTACCCGAACTGAAGCTTGGCCAGAGTGCGGAAGCCGACGTCGGCCTCGCGCGCATCCGTATCCTGCCGATGGGCTATGCGGGCGGAGCGGGCTACGAGATGCACATCGCGACGGACTGCGCCGCCGGCGTCTACGACGCGCTGTGCGAGGCGGCCAAGGGCTTTGTCGATCTCACCGACATCGGCTACTACGCACTCGATGCGCTGCGCATCGAAGCGGGCCGACGCGCCTACGGCCCCGAGCTCGGCTCGGACGAAACACCGATCGAGGCGGGGCTGATGCATGCGGTCGCGCTGAACAAGCCGGACTTCATCGGCAAAAAGGCCATCCTCGCCAAGCGCGAGACAGGCGTGGCCAAGCGCCTTGTCCTGCTGGCGCTCGAAAGCCCGGACGTATGGCTGTGGGGAGGAGAAGGGATCCTCGCCGATGGCCGGCCGGCAGGCGAGATCTCGTCGGCAGGCTGGAGCACGACGCTGGGGCGCGTCGTCGCGATGGGCTACGTGCGCGCACCCAAGGTCTTCACGCGCGAAGAAATGCTGTCCTGGAAATTCCAGATCGACATCGCGGGCGAGATCGTGCCCGCGCGCGTACTGTCGCGCGCCGCCTATCCGCCGCCGAAAGCCTAGTTGAGGCTGGGGAACAGGCCGAGCAGGCGGCTGGGCTGCTGGTTGGCGATCGCCAGCGACTGGATCGCGAGCTGCTGGCGCACCTGAAGGGCCTGCACGGCGGCCGACGCCTTGCCGATGTCGGCATCGACGAGCGCCCCGACCCCGATCGTGATCGAATCGGAAATCGTGTTCGTGAAGCTCGATTGCAGCGTCAGACTGCGCGATTCCGAAGCGTTCTGCCCGAGCGACGTGGCGACCGCCGTCTGGAAGGTCGACAGCGAGGCCAGCGCAAGCGTTGCCTCGGACGCCGAGGCGACGGTCGATGTGTTGTAGGTCGTGAACGCGGCGTTGACCGAAGACTGGCTGCTGACCGTCAGAGTGCTTGCCGACACGTCGGCAAGGAACGTCTTCGACGCCGAACCGGCGGAGAGCAGGTTCGTGCCATTGTAATTCGCCTGGCTGATGAAATTCGAGATCTGGCTGGTCAGGCTGTTGTAGTCGACCGTGTAGATCGCGCGCTGCGCGGCAGAGATCGCGCCGTCGGCAAGCTGGGTGACCTTCGCCTCGAGATTGCCCACGAGATCGCTGATGCCGGTGAGCGCGCCCTGCGTGACGCTGCCGAGGCCTACCCCGTTGGCGAGCGACGCCTGCACGGCCGCATAGGCCTGCAGGTCGCCGCGCAGCCCCTGGGCGACCGAGAAGGTCGATGCGTCGTCATACGCATCCGCGACCCGGTAACCGGTCTGGATCTGCTTGTTGGCGACCGCGAGATTGTTGTTGATGGTGCGAAGCGATGCGAGCGCGGCAAGCGCGCTCGTATTCGTATTCACTGAATTCTGCAGTGAAGCGACCACGGCAAGACCTCGTCCGGGCCATTCTCGCCCGACTAAAGTTTGCTTGGGTTGCGGGGGCGCTTCTCACCCGACGGCAGTTCTGTGCCGCCACAGCTCAAGTGTTTCTCGACGTAGTTTATAGAGTGTAAATTTTGTGCGCAAGGCCCCGTGATTTCAAACGGATATGGGCCGCCAGTCATTTGCCAGATCAAGCTTCGCCCCGGTTTTCTGCTGCAATTCCGCGAAACTGACGCCAGGGGCCAGCTCCCGCGCAACCAGCCCGCCCTGCGTCACGTCGATGACGGCAAGATTCGTGTAGATGCGCTTCACCACCCGCTTTGCGGTAAGGGGATAGGTGCATTTTTCGACGATCTTGGGGCTGCCGTCCTTGGTGTTGTGCTCCATCAGCACATAGACGCCCTTGGCACCGGCCGCGAGATCCATCGCGCCGCCGACGGCCGGCGGCATCTTCTCGTCGCCGGTCGACCAGTTGGCGAGATCGCCGTCGACCGACACCTGCATGGCGCCCAGCAGCGCGAGGTCGATATGCCCGCCGCGGATCATCAGGAACGAGTCCGTGTGGTGGAAGATCGAAGCGCCCGGCAGCAGCGTGATCAGCGCCTTCGAGGCGTTGATGAGGTCGGGATCGCCCTTGTCCTTGTCGGGCGAGGGGCCCACGCCGAGCACGCCATTCTCCGAGTGGTAGACGATCTCACGCCCGGCCGGCACATAGTTGGCGACCAGTCCCGGCACGCCGATGCCGAGATTGACGACGGCACCGTCCCACAGGTCGGCGGCGGCGCGCCTGGCGATGTCCTCGCGGCTCAATCCGTTCATGGCGTGCCCGCATGCTTGGGGGTGGGGACGTGGACGACCCGGTCGACGAAGATGCCGGGCGTGACGACCAGTTCGGGATCGATCCCGCCGAGTTCGACGATCCTGCGCGCCTGCACGACCGCAAGATCGGCGGCCGCCGCCATCGTCGGCCCGAAATTGCGTGCCGCGAGGCGGAAGGTGAGGTTGCCCCAGCGATCGGCGAGTTCGGCCTTCAGCAGCGCCACGTCGCCCTTCAGCGGCTTCTCGAGCACGTATTCGCGCCCGTCGATGTCGCGTGTCTCCTTGCCCTCGGCGAGCTTCGTACCGGCGGCCGTGGGCGTGTAGAATCCGCCGATCCCGGCGGCGGCAGCGCGCATGCGCTCGCTCAGCGTGCCCTGCGGGACGAGTTCGAGCTCGAGCTTTCCGGCCGAGTACATCTCCTCGAACACGACCGAGCCCGACGTGCGCGGATACGAGCACACGAGCTTGCGAACGCGCCCGGTGCCCAGCAGCTTGGCCACGTCGGTGCGCCCTGAGCCCGCGTTGTTCGACACGACGGTGAGGTCCTTGGCGCCCTGTTCGATCAGGCCGTCGATCAGTTCGACCGGGATGCCGGAATTGCCGAAACCGGCGATGAGGACCGTCGATCCGTCCCGCACGCCCGCGAGGGCCTCGGCGATCGACGCGACGATTTTGTTTATCATGGCCGGGAGACTAGCCAATTGCGGCGCGCGCGCAAGTGGGGCCTAATCGCGGCCATGTTCGAAGGCTTCGAGACCGGCACGCGCAGCCCCGAAGGGGTTCCGATCCACTACCGCAAGGGCGGCACGGGGCCGGGCCTGCTGCTGCTGCACGGTTATCCGCAGACGCATGTGCTGTGGCGAAAGGTGGCACCTTCGCTCGCCAGGCGCTTCACGGTCGTCTGCCCCGACATGCGCGGTTACGGCGCTTCCGGAAAGCCGCCGGCGGGGCCGGATTTCGCGGCCTATTCCAAACGCACGATGGCCAGGGACATGGTCGGGCTGATGCGCGAACTCGGTCTTGCGAAGTTCGCGGTGTGCGGACACGACCGGGGTGCGCGCGTCGCCTACCGGCTCGCCTTCGATCATCCGGATGCCGTCACGAAGCTCGTCACGCTCGACATCATCCCCACGCACGCGACCTGGACGCGCATGGATCACAAGCTCGCGCGCAGCATGTATCACTGGCAGTTCCTCGCTCAGCCAGACGGGCTGCCCGAGAAGATGATCGGCGCCGATCCCGACTATTATCTGGCCGAGAAGCTGCGCCGTTGGAGCAAGGATTTCACGGTGTTCGAGCCCGAAGCGCTCGACGCCTACAAGAAGGCGTTCCGCGATCCCGAGACCATCCGCGCCACCTGCGACGACTATCGCGCAGGTGCCTCGATCGATTTCGACATCGACGCCGCCGATTTCGGCATGCGCAAGATCGCAGCACCCACGCTCGTGCTCTGGGGGCAGGGCGGGTTGGCAAGGCGCGCGGAAGATCCGCTCACCGTCTGGCGCGACTGGGCCAGCGACGTGCGCGGCCATGCGCTTCAATGCGGCCATTTCCTGCCCGAGGAAGACCCGGCTGGTACGCTGAAGGCGCTGGAGGAATTTCTCTAGCCCACCCGCGCCAGCTTGAACGCCGCGTCGCGCTCGAAGAGATAGAGAAGCGTGCGCAGCGCCACGGCGCGTTCGCCTTCGAGCTTCGGGTCGCGTTCGATCGCCAGCCTCGCGTCGTCGCGCGCGATTTCCAGCAGGTCGGCATGGACGGCGAGGTCGGCGAGGCGGAATTCAGGCAGGCCCGACTGCTTGGTGCCCAGCACCTCGCCCGCACCGCGCAGCTTCAGATCCTCCTCGGCGATGCGGAACCCATCCTCGGTCTCGCGCAGGATGGAGAGGCGTGCCTTCGCCGTCTCGCCGAGCGGCTGGCCGTAGAGCAGCACACACGAGCTTTCGTCCGATCCGCGCCCGACGCGCCCGCGCAACTGGTGGAGCTGGGCGAGGCCGAAGCGTTCGGCATGCTCGATCACCATGACCGTGGCGGTCGGCACGTTGACGCCGACCTCGATCACCGTCGTGGCGACGAGTACGCCCGGCGGGCCCTCGACAAACGCCGTCATCGCGGCGTCCTTCTGCGCGGCCTTGAGCTTGCCGTGGATCAGGTGGACGCGGTGCTCGCCCAGGCGCTGCGTCAGCGCCGCATGGCGTTCGGTGGCGGCGGCGAGATCGAGCACTTCGGACTCGTCGACGAGCGGGCACACCCAGTAGACGCGGGCACCCTTGTCGATCTGGCGCACGATCCCCTCGACCACGTCGTCCATGCGTTCGAGCGGGATCGCCACGGTTTTCACCGGCTTTCGGCCCGGCGGCTTCTCGGGGAGCTTGGAATTATCCATGTCGCCGTAGGCGCACATCAGCAGCGTGCGCGGGATGGGCGTGGCCGTCATGATCAGCGTATCGACCTCGCCGTCCTCCGACAGGCCCTTGGCCGCGAAGGCCACGCGCTGGTGGACGCCGAAACGGTGCTGCTCGTCGATGACGGCAAGGCCGAGCTCCTTGAACTCGACGCTCTCCTCGAACAGCGCGTGTGTGCCGACGACGGCCGCGATCTTCCCCGAGGCGAGCCCTTCGAGCACGGCAGCCTTCGCCTTGCCCTTGTCGCGCCCCGTCAGCACCGCGACCTCGATGCCGGCGAGTTCGGCAAGCGGTCGGATCGTCTCGTAATGCTGGCGGGCGAGGATCTCGGTCGGCGCCATCAGGGCCGCCTGCAGGCCGCATTCGACGGCATTGAGCATCGCGAGGAACGCAACGACGGTCTTGCCGCTGCCCACGTCGCCCTGCAGCAGGCGCTGCATGCGCCCCGGCGCCGCCATGTCGCCGAAGATCTCCGCGGTTGCCTGAAGCTGGGAACCCGTGAGCTTGAAGGGCAGGGCCTTCAACACCGTCTCGCGCAGCCGGCCGTCGCCTTTGATGGCGCGGCCCTTGCGGCGCTTCTGATTGAGGCGCACGAGCGCAAGTGCCAGCTGGTTGGCGAGCAGTTCGTCATAGGCCAGCCGCCGGCGCCACGCCGTGCCCGGCTGGGTGTCGGCCTCGTCGCCGGGCGAATGCGCGCGCTCCAATGCGGCCCGCCAGCCCGGCCAGCCTTCGCGCGCGACGAGATTGGCGTCGGCCCATTCGGGCAGTTCGGGCGCCTTGGCGATGGCCGCGCGCGTCGCCTTGGCCAGCAGCTTGGGCGACAGGCCGGCGGTGAGGCCGTAGACCGGCTCGACGCTCGCAATTTCGTCGAACTTGTCGAGCGGGCCGATATGGTCGGGATGGGCCATCTGCACGTCGTCGCGGAAGCGCTCGATCCGGCCGCTGACGACGCGCATCTCGCCGACGGGCAGCTGGCGTTCCAGATAGTCACCCTTGGCATGGAAGAACACGAGATCGATGGGGCCCGACTCGTCCTCGCAGCGCACCTTGTAGGGAAGGCGCGGCGTGCGCGGCTTGGCGTGCGCCACGACCTTCAGCCGCAGCGTGACGATGGCGCCTTCGGGCGCCTCGGCGACCGTGGGCGAGAAGCGCCGATCGACCAGCCCCGTGGGCAGGTGCCACAGCAGGTCCACCAGATGCGGGCCCGCCGCGCGCTCGACCAGGGGCGCGATCTTCGGGCCCACGCCTGGAAGCGTGCGCACGTCGGCGAACAGCGGAAACAGGATCTGCGGACGCATGGGAGTACTGGTTCCGGCGGAGGGTGACAGCTTGGTCCAAGCCCGCTATATCCATGCCCCGATTCCAGTCAGGCCGCCATGAACGAATCATTGGAAGCGTGCCGCAAGCGCTTGATCCACCGCAGCGTTTATACGGGCATGAAAGAGACCGACATCCTGCTCGGTGCCTTCGCGCGCGCGCATGTGCCGGGATTCACGCCCGAGCAGCTCGCGGCGTACGAAAACCTGCTCACGGCGGGCGATCCCAATATACTCGACTGGGCCATGGGACGTGCCGAACCGCCGCCAGCGTTCGACAGCGACGTTCTAAGGCTCCTGATCAACTTCAAATTACCCATATAAGCCATTGTTAAAAATACAGTTTGACCATCGTCTTGCGGCCGGAAAGCGGCTTGAAGTCGCAGGAGCCCCACCAGGCGTCGATGCCGGGGTGCTCGCGGCCCTGCTTCGGCACGGGCACGACGTGATCCATGTCGCGCGCGATGACGCGCGCGTGTCGGTGCTGGCCGAAGCGCTCGCCTTTGCCGGGGCCAAGGCGACGGTGCTGAACTTCCCGGCTTGGGACTGCCTGCCGTACGACCGCGTGTCGCCCAATGGCGAGGTCGTCTCCCGCCGCCTCGACGCGCTCGTCGACCTCGCCCAGCCCTTTGATGCCGGAACTGGCCGCCGGATCGTGCTGACGACCGTCAACGCGATCACCCAGCGCGTGCCCGCGCGTGCACGCTTCGCCGATGCCGTGTTCGTGGCAAAGCTGGGCGGACGGCTGCGGCTCGAGGAACTCTCCGCCTTCCTCGTGCGCGACGGTTACCGGCGTGCCGAAACCGTGCGCGAGCCCGGCGAATACGCGCTGCGCGGCGGCATCGTCGATCTGTTCCCGCCGGGCCTGCCCGAGCCTGTGCGCATCGACCTGTTCGGCGAGACGATCGAGCAGATCCGCCGCTTCGATCCCATGAGCCAGAAGAGCACGGGCAAGCTCGACTCGTTCGCGCTCAAGCCCGTCAGCGAAGTGCTGCTCGATCCGGCCTCGATCGAGCGCTTCCGCCTCGGCTATCGCGAGAATTTCGGTGCCGTCGACGACCGCGACGCTCTCTACGCCGCGGTCTCGGCCGGCCAGCGCTATGCCGGCCTCGAACATTGGCTTCCGCTGTTCCACGAGGCGCTCGAGACGCTGTTCGACTATCTGCCGAACGCGCTGGTCAGCTTCGATGCGCAGGTCGACGAGGCCGCCGCCGCCCGCTTCGAACAGATCGACGAGTTCTACGAGGCCCGGAAGCTTGCGCGCGAAGCCTTCCGCCGCGGCCAGTCGGCCGACAAGTTCGGGGAGACGGCGACAAGCTACAACCCGCTGCCCGCGGACGCGCTGTATCTAAAAGCCAAGGAATGGACGAAGCTGCTGGCAGCCCGTGCCGTCGTCTCGCTCACGCCGTTCGCGCGGCCGGCGAATGCCGACTGCATCGATGCGGGTGGTCGCGGCGGTGTCGATTTCGCGGCCGACCGCGCCAACACCGACACGAACCTGTTCGATGCCGTCCGAGCGCGCGTGGCGGCCGAACGCGTGGCGGGCCGCCGCGTGCTGGTTTGTGCCTATTCGGCCGGCTCGCGCGAACGGCTTGCCCATCTGCTGAACGAGCACGGCCTGACCGAAACGGCCGTGGTCAAGGACGTGGGCGAGCTGGAAGCGCTGCCGCCACAGGTCGTCGCGACGACGGTGCTGGGCCTCGAGAACGGTTTCACGACCGACACGATCGCCGCCATCACCGAGCAGGACGTGCTCGGCGACCGACTGGTGCGCGCCGCGCGCAAGCGCCGTCGACCCGAAAATTTCCTGACCGAGGCGTCGGCGCTGGGCGAGGGCGATCTCGTGGTGCATGTCGATCACGGTATCGGGCGCTATGACGGCCTCGTGACGATCGAAGTGGCGGGCGCTCCGCACGACTGCCTGCGCATCGTCTATGCCGACAACGACAAGCTCTTCGTGCCGGTCGAGAATATCGAGATGCTCTCGCGCTACGGCTCGGAAGAGACCGGCGCGCAACTCGACAAGCTCGGCGGGGCCGGCTGGCAGGCGCGCAAGGCGCGCGTCAAGAAGCGCGTGGCCGAGATCGCGGGCCAGCTCATCAAGCTCGCCGCCGAGCGCATGACGAAAGAGGGCGAGCGCCTGGCCCCGCCCGAGGGCCTGTTCGACGAATTCTGCGCACGCTTCCCCTATGTCGAAACCGAGGACCAGGCGCGCGCGATTTCCGACACGCTCGACGACCTGTCGGCCGGTAAGCCGATGGACCGCCTCATCTGCGGCGACGTTGGCTTCGGCAAGACCGAGGTGGCGCTGCGTGCGGCCTTCGTTGCCGCGATGGCGGGTGTACAGGTCGCCGTCGTTGTGCCGACCACACTGCTCGCGCGCCAGCATTACCGAAACTTCAAGGCACGCTTCGAAGGCTTCCCGATTCGCGTGGCGCAGATCTCGCGCCTCGTCTCCGCCAAGGACCAGCAGCAGGCTCGCGAGGATGCCGAGGCCGGGCGCGTCGAGATCGTCGTCGGCACGACCGCATTGCTCGCGAAATCGATCAAGTTCAAGCAGCTTGGCCTCGTCGTCGTGGACGAGGAGCAGCATTTCGGCGTGGCGCAGAAGGAACGGCTCAAGGAACTGCGCGCCGACGTACATGTGCTGACGCTGTCGGCCACGCCGATTCCGCGCACGCTGCAGATGGCGCTTGCCGGCGTGCGCGACCTGTCGCTGATCGCAAGCCCGCCGGTCGATCGGCTCGCCGTACGCAGCTTCATCCTGCCTTTCGACCCGGTCGTCATCCGCGAAGCGATCATGCGCGAGAAGTTCCGCGGCGGGCAGGTCTTCTACGTCGTCCCGCGCATCGAGGATCTGGGGCTGGTGCGCGACCGTCTCGCGCAGGTGGTACCCGAGTGCAAGGTGGCGCTGGCGCACGGCCAGCTCGCGCCCGGCCAGATCGAGGACGTCATGGTCGGCTTCGTCGACGGCAGCTACGACATCCTGCTGTCGACCAACATCATCGAGAGTGGCCTCGACATCCCGACCGCCAACACGATCATCATTCATCGCGCCGACATGTTCGGCCTTGCCCAGCTCTACCAGCTGCGCGGCCGCGTGGGCCGGGCGAAGCTGCGCGCCTACGCCTATTTCACCGTGCCCGGCGACAAGGTGCTGACGGCCGGCGCGCAGAAGCGCCTCGAAGTCATGCAGACGCTCGACAGCCTCGGTGCCGGCTTCCAGCTCGCCTCGTACGATCTCGACATCCGCGGAGCGGGAAACCTGCTCGGCGAAGAGCAATCGGGCCATATCCGCGAGGTCGGCGTCGAGCTCTACCAGCAGATGCTGGAAGACGCCGTACACGCCGCGCGCGTCGCAGGCCCGAAGACCGGCGAAGAAGAATGGGCGCCGCAGATCGGCATCGGCACGCCGGTGCTGATCCCGGAGACCTATGTCCAGGATCTCAACGTGCGCCTCGGCCTTTACCGGCGCATCGCCACGTTGGTCGAGCGCAGCGAGATCGACGGCTTCGCCGCCGAGCTGGTCGACCGTTTCGGCAAGCTGCCCGAGGAAGTGCAGAACCTGCTCGACATCATCGAGCTGAAGCGCCTGTGCAAGACCGCGGGCGTGGACAAGGTCGATGCCGGCCCGAAGGGCGCGGTGATCGGCTTCCGCAAGAACCGCTTCGCCCAGCCCGACCGACTGATCCAGATGGTCTTCAAGCAGCCGACGGTGCTGAAGCTGCGCCCCGACCACAAGCTCGTCTATCTGCGCGCGTGGGACGATCCGGCCGACAGGCTGAAGGGTATGCGCAAGTTCCTGGGCGAACTGGCGAAGCTCGCGGCCTAGCTTTCAGATGCTGCCGGCCGGGCAGCGGCTCCAGTCGCGCGCATAGGCTTCGTTCGTGTCCATCGCCGCGTGCCGTGCATTCGCGACGGCAAGCGCGCCGTCGAACGCGTCGCCGACGGGCCTGGCGAGCATCTGCTTGTAGCGTTCGCCGACGACCTGCGGATTGATGTTCTCGCCCTCCATCACCGGCATCGCGGGCACGAAGGCGGAGAGGACCTGTTCGATGCGCCGCTTGGCATCCTCGATGCACTCGAGATTGATGCGCACGTGCCGGTTCTCGTGCTCGAGGACGACTTCGCGCCGGCATGTGGCGACCTGCGTGGCATCGCGCGCGACATAGACCTTATGCTGGATGAGGCGCACATCCACCTCGATGCGTGTCGGGCGCATGCAGCTGCGACGCCCGTCGCGTTTCCCGCCCAGCGTGATCAGCCAGTTCGATTCGAAATTCGCGGTCGTCAGGCCCGCGGGCTTCTTGCCGTGCTGCGTGAGCGTGCCCTTGGGGCCGGCACGCGCGGCCGAGATGCGCGCAAGATCGGCGATCGCGAGCGAATAGTCGTAGCCGGGCTGGAGCAGGTGCGGACGCACGACGATGTCGGCGCGCGTCGAAGGGCACAGCGGCTCCTGCGCGAAGACGACATTCGCGGAGGCGAGGCCCGCCAGTGCCGCGAACCCGCCGAGCAGACCACGGCGGGAAAGGCACGCGCAGCCGGAGAGGTGGTTACTGGGCCGCTTCACTTTCGCGGACGCGCTGGAACACTTGCGCGAAAACCTCGGGTGGCTGCGCACCGGAGATCATGAATTTCCGCTCGACGACGAAGCAGGGCACGCCGTGGATGCCGATCTTGCGCGCGAAAGCGTCTTCCTCGCGGATCAGCTCGTCGTCCTCGTCGGAAACGAGATAGGCGCGCACGGCTTCGCCGTCGAGCCCGCCGGAAACGGCGATGTCGACCAGCACATCGACGTCGCCCACGTCGCGCGCGTGGACGAAATAGCCCTGGAAGAGCGCCTCGACGACGGCTTCCTGCTTGCCTGCGCGCTCGGCGAAGCGGTTGAGTCGGTGGGCACGCACGGTATTGGGCGTACGCTGCATGCGGTCGAACGCGAAGGGGATGCCTTCCTCGAGCCCGGCGGCGGTGACGTGCTTGTAGCGGTCGCCGCCGTCCGATTCACCGAACTTGGCGCGCAGATAGTCCTTGCGGGCCATACCCTCGGGCGGCATCTCGGGATTGAGCTGGAACGGGCGCCAACCGACCTCGATGGAGCCCGGCGGCTCCACCTTCAGCGCACGTTCGAGGCGCCGCTTGCCGATATAGCACCACGGGCAGATCACGTCGGAGACGATATCGATCCGTATCATGTCGTCATCTATACCATCTGCGCCGTTGACGAGGTAGGGCGGCTTCCAGACAATCGGCGTGACGCATAAGTATAAAGTGTTACGGGAGGCCGTCTTGGCCGTGAAGCGCAGGAAGTCCGTGCCGATCGCACGCAAGCCGTCGATCTTCGAGGCCGGACTCGGCAAGGTCGCCGCCAATCATGAACCCCTGACGCCGGTCTCGTTCCTGTTCCGCGCGGCCGCGGTCTATCCGCGCAAGGTCGCTGTGGTCCACGGCAAGCGGCGCATCACCTATGCACGGTTCGCCGCGCGCGTGCGCCGGTTCGCCGACGCTCTCGTGAAGGCAGGGTTGAGGTCGGGCGAGACCGTCGCCGTCATGGCGCCGAACACTCCGGCGATGCTCGAGGCCCACTATGCGGTTCCGCTCGCCGGCGGCGTGCTCAACGCGCTCAATTACCGGCTCGACGCGGACTCGATCGCCTTCATCCTCGGGCATGGCGAGGCGAAGATTTTGCTCGTGGACCGCGAATTCGCGTCGACGATCCAGAAGGCCCTCGAGCGGGTGAAGAAAAAGCCGCTCGTCGTCGACATCGACGATCCGGAATACAAGGGCGAGGGGCCGCGCCTCGGCGCCGTCGAGTACGAGGATTTCCTCGGCCGCGGCCGGCCGGATTTCGCAGGGCGCTGGCCAAGCGACGAGTGGCAGGCCATCTGTCTTCTCTACACCTCTGGCACGACCGGCGATCCCAAGGGCGTCGTCTATCATCATCGCGGCGCCTACCTGAATGCGCTGGGCAATGCGCTGACCTTCGGTCTCCGGCCCGACAGCGTCTATCTTTGGACGCTGCCGATGTTCCACTGCTCGGGTTGGAGCTACACCTGGGCCGTCACGTCGGTTGGTGCCACGCACGTGTGCCTTCGCCGCGTCGATCCGGCCCTCATCTTCCCGTCGATCCGCGACAACCGCGTGACGCATATGTGCGGTGCGCCCATCGTTCTCAACACGCTGGCGCATGCGCCTGCCGAGGTGAAGATGGCCTTTCCGCATCGTGTTGAGGTGATGACCGGCGGGGCGGCTCCGCCGTCTGCCATCATCGCGTCGATGGAGGCGATGGGATTCCGCGTGACGCATGCCTACGGGCTCACCGAGAGCTACGGGCCGGCCACGCTGTGCGAATGGCAGCCCGGGTGGAGCGAACTCGATGTCGACAGTCGTGCGCGCCTGGTCGCGCGCCAGGGCGTGGGCTATCCCACGCTCGGCGCGCTCGCCGTGCTCGACGCACGCTCCGAACCTGTGCCCGCCGACGGTACGACGCTGGGCGAGATTGCTCTGCGCGGCAACACGGTGATGAAGGGCTATCTTAAGAACCCGAAAGCGACCGAAAAGGCCTTCAAGGGCGGCTGGTTCCGTACCGGTGATCTCGCCGTCCGGCACAAGGACGGCTATGTCGAGGTCAAAGACCGCTCGAAGGACATCATCATCTCCGGCGGCGAGAATATTTCTTCTCTCGAAGTGGAAGAGGCGCTCTACCGCCACCCGGCCGTGATGGAAGCCGCCGTCGTCGCGAAACCCGACGAAAAATGGGGCGAAACGCCCTGCGCCTTCGTGACGTTGAAGCCAGGCACGTCGAGCCTCTCGGGCAAGGAACTGATCGACTGGCTGCGCGGGCGAATTGCGCGGTACAAGTGTCCGCGCTATGTCGTCTTCGGGCCGTTGCCCAAGACCTCGACCGGCAAGATCCAGAAATACGCGCTGCGTGCGCGCGCCAAGGAGATCGCTTGAACAACCCGTTCGACCTCGCCGGCAAGGTCGCCCTCGTGACGGGAGCATCGTCCGGGCTCGGCCGGCACATGGCGCTGACGCTTGCGCGGGCAGGGGCGCGCGTCGCACTTGCCGCGCGCCGGGTCGACAAGCTGGAACATCTCGCCGGCGAGATCGCCGCATTCGACGGGCGTGCGCTGCCCGTCGTCATGGACGTGACCGACGCCGCGAGCGTGACGCGCGCGATCGCCGAGGCAGAGACGGAGCTCGGCAGTCTTGCGATCTGCATCAACAATGCGGGCATCGCGCTAAAAGAAAATATAGCGGATGTCGACGATCCTGCCTGGGCGCAGACGCTTGCCACCAACCTCGACGGCGCCAACCGCGTCGCGCGGGCCGCTGCCGCCGCGATGGTCGCGCACGGCCACGGCGGCTCCATCGTCAACATCGCCTCGGTTCTCGGCCTGCGCACCAGCGTGCGGGTGCCGGCCTATTCCGCCGCGAAGGCGGCGGTCATCAGTCTCACGCAATCGCTGGCCCTCGCGCATGCGAAGAATTCCGTCCGCGTCAACGCGATCGCGCCAGGATATATCGAGACCGATCTCAACCGCGCCTACCTGCAGACGTCCGCGGGTGCGAAGATCGTCGAGCGCGTGGCGCTCGGCCGCTTCGGCCAGCCGGGCGATCTCGACGGCGCCGTACTGCTTCTGGCCTCGGATGCCGGCCGCTACATGACGGGCACGACGCTCGTCGTCGACGGCGGCCACACGCTCGCCTTCCTCTGAACGGAGACACCATGATGATCGTCGATGTGCGCACCTACACGGCATTTCCCGGCAAGCTGCCCGCCTATTTCGCCGACTATGCGGCCGGTCCGTTCGAGGTGCAGAAGAGCCATCTGGGCTCGCCGCTGGGCTATTACCATGTCGATACCGGCACCGTGAACACGCTGATCCATATCTGGGGCTACAAGGACATCGCCGACCGGCAGACGCGCCGTGACGCGATGGCGGCCGATCCGGCATGGAAGGCGTGGCTTGCCAAGTCGGCCGGCCGCTATGTCTCGCAGGAAAACCGCATCATGAAGCCGGCGCCGTTCTGGCCGATCGCGGGCCAGCCGTCGGGCGGCTACGGCCTCGTCGACTACCGTGTCTACACGGCGTTCCACGGCAAGCTGCCGGAGTTCCTGAAGGTCTACGAACAGATGGCGCTTTCCCTGCAGATCAAATACCTCGGCAACTGCGTGGGCTGGTACCAGTCGGACATCGGCGGCCTCAACCAGGTCCTGCACATGTGGGGCTACAAGGACGCGGCCGACCGCTCGGCGCGCCGCGCGGCGCTGATGGCCGATCCGGCCTGGGGCGAATATCTGAAAACCGGCACGGCGTTGCTCCAGCGAATGGAAACCCAGCTGCTGCTGAACGCGCCTTTCTTCAAGCCCTGAGGCCGCGCAGATGGACTTCACGCTTTCGCCCGCGACCGAGAAGACGCGCCGCGCGATCCGCAGCTTCGTCGACCGCGAGCTGATCCCGCTCGAATCGCACGACATCAACTGGGGCGACGGCGAGAACGTGCGTCTCGACGTGCTGAAAAAGCTGCGCGCCAAGGCGAAGAAGGCGAAGCTGTGGTCGCTGCAGATGCCCAAGGCGATGGGCGGCGGCGGGCTCGACGTCGTCGGCATGGCCGCCTGCTACGAGGAGATGGGCCGCGCCCTGTTCGGCCCCGTCGTTTTCAACAGCGCCGCCCCCGACGACGGCAACATGATGGTGCTGGGCAAGGTCGCGAGCGCGGCACAGCGCAAGAAGTGGCTCCAGCCCATCCTCGACGGTTCGGTGCGCTCTGCCTTCGCGATGACCGAACCGCATCCGGGCTCCGGCTCCGATCCTGGAATGATGCTGACAACGGCCACGAAGAAGGGCGGCAAGTGGATCGTCAAGGGCCGCAAATGGTTCATCACCGGAGCGGGCGAGGCCAAGCATTTCATCCTGATCGCGCGGACGTCGGACGATGCGCGCAAGGGACTCAGCGCCTTCATGTTCCACGCCGACCAGCCGGGTTGGCGGATCATCCGCCGCATTCCGATCATGGGGCCGGAGGAACATGGCGGCCATTGCGAGATCGCATTCGACGGGCTGGAGATCGCGGATTCCGACCGGCTGATGGAAGTCGGCGACGGGCTCAAGCTCACGCAGATGCGCCTCGGCACCGCGCGACTGACGCACTGCATGCGCTGGCTCGGCATGGCGCGCCGCGCGATGGAAATCGCGCTGCCCTATGTCGAGACACGCAAGAGCTTCGGCCAGAAGCTGATCGACCGCGAAGGCGTGCAATGGTTGCTGGGCGAGGCGGCCATGCAGATCGAGATCGGCCGCCTGCTGACGATGCGCGCGGCATGGAAGCTCGACCAGGGCGATTTCGCACGCAAGGAAGTGTCGATGGCGAAGGTCGCCGTCGCCGACGTGCTGCACAAAGCGGTCGATACGGCGATCCAGCTGCTGGGAGCGCGCGGCTATTCCAAGGACGAGCCACTGGAATGGATGTACCGCTATGCGCGGCAGGCCCGCCTCGTCGATGGCGCGTCGGAAGTCCATAAGATGGTGCTCGCCCGGTTCCTCGCGCAGGAGCGCACGGAGTTCTGGGCGTGGCGCTGAGGCCGCATTCGCCGCCCCCCGCACTGGCCGGGTGGCTGATCGGGGCACTTGGCGCGCAGCAGATCCAGATCCTGTCGCTGCAGAAGCTTTCGGGCGGCGCGATCCAGGAGAACTGGGCCTTCGAAGCGCGCGTGCGCGGCGGGCCGAAGGCCGGCACGCTGTCGGCCGTTCTGCGCACCGATGCGCCCACCGGCGTCGCTGTCAGTCACGGCCGCGCGGAGGAATACGCGATCCTGTCGGCCGCGCATGCGGCAGGCGTGCGCGTGCCGGTGCCGCTCGGCCTCTGCGCCGACCCGGCGCTGCTGGGCAAGCCGTTCTACGTGATGGAGCGGGTCGGCGGCACGGCGCTGGGCCACATCCTCGTCAACGATGAGAAATGGCCGGGCGATCGCGCGAAACTCGCGGAGACGCTGGGCATGGAACTCGCCCGCCTGCACACGATCCGCCCGCCCGTCGCCGGTCTCGGCTTCCTGCCGGTTCCGCCCGACAGGCCCGCACATACCGCGATCGGCGATTACCGCAAGTGGCTCGACACCTATCGCGCACCACGGCCTGCGCTGGAACTGGCGCTGCGCTGGCTCGAGCGTAACGCGCCGCCGCGTGGAACCGTGGCGCTGTGCCATCGCGACTTCCGCACCGGCAACTACATGGTCGATGCCGAAGGGCTGACTGGCGTGCTCGACTGGGAGTTTGCTGGCTGGAGCGATCCCGACGAGGATATCGGCTGGTTTACCTCGAAATGCTGGCGATTCGGGCGCATCGAGCGCGAAGCGGGCGGCATCGGGGAACGTACCGATTTCTATCGCGGTTATGAAAGCGTTGCAGGCCGGAAGATCGATGCGGCCGCGATCCGCTACTGGGAAATCATGGCACATGCGCGCTGGGCGGTGATCGCGCTCCAGCAGGGTGAGCGTTTCGTGGGCGGCGGCGAGGCCTCGCTCGATCTGGCACTCACCGGCCGGCGCATTGCCGAGTTGGAATACGAGATGCTCGCGATGATCTATCCGGCCGCCGCGCCCGGCAAGCTGCCCGACGGCCTGCCGGTCGACCGGCCGACGGCGGGCGAACTGGCGACCCTCGCCGCACAGATCGCCGCGCGCGAAATCGTTCCAGGCCTCGACGGCGAGCGCAAGCTTGCCGGCCTGATGCTGGCGAACGCGATCGGCATCGTCGCGCGCGACGTGAAGGCCGATGCCGATCCGCAAGTGGACCGCTCGCTGGTGTCCGCTATCCGAGCCGGCAGCCACGATGGCGATGGGGGCTTGCACGGGGCGCTGCGCGAGGACGCTCGCGCCCGCACGAAGATCGCCAATCCCAAATATCCGTTCTGACTACCAGCCGCCCGTGCGGTCCCATACGGCAACGATCTCGTCGCTGCCGTCGATCACGTGATACCGCGTGTACATGGCGGACGTCATGCACACGTGGTTGGGCAGCACCAGTGTGCGGCTGCCGACCGGCCAGTCGGCGAAGGGCAGGGGATCGATCGCAGCGAGCCCGCGCCGGGCGCTGAGGATCCCATGTTCCTGATGCACGTCGAGCACGGCGACGTCCGCGCGCGGCCTCGCCTCGCCGGGCGCGCGTACCAGCCCGTAGCCGACATTCTCGATCCGGCGGTTGGCCCCCGTATCCTTCGACAGCGCGAGCGCCCCGGCGTCGAGCAGGATGTGGTTGCGCCCGCGATGATGCCCGATGACTGACGAGAGCACTCCGACCGCGATGTCCTCGGCCGCACACATGCCGAGGCCGTGCTGGAACAGGTCGAAGAATACGAAGTTGCCGGGCCGCATCTCGGTCACGCCATCGAGATGGCGTGCGTACAATGCCGTCGGCGTCGAGCCGACACTGACATGGTCGAACGAATGTCCGCGCGCGCGCAAGAATTCCGCCGCCGCGACGACACCCGCGCGTTCGTCCTCGGCGACATATTCGATCTCGGCAATACCTTCGCAGGCGTAGGAATGGCCCGCATGCGCCATTACGCCAGCGAGCATGCCGGCAGATGCGAGCGCATCGGCGATGGCCGCAAGCTCGGGCGAGGTCGGGTCGACGCCCGCGCGCCCGCCGCCGGTCTCGATCTCGATCACCGCATTGAAGCGCACGCCCAGGGCGGCCCCGCGTGTGGCGATCGCACGCGCGGCTTCCACGTCATCGGTCAGCAGCTTCAGGCCCGGTGCGGCGCGCATGATCGCTGCCGCCCGGTCAAGTTTCGCGGGCACGATGGCGACCGCATAGAGCATGTCGGTGAAGCCGGCTTTGGCGAAATACTCCGCCTCGGCAAGGGTCGATACCGTGATCGGCCCCGTGCCGCCGCCATGGACGAGACGCGCCACCTCGGCCGATTTCGCCGTCTTCATGTGTGGCCGCAGCGTCACGCCCAGTTCCTTGGCACGCGCACGCATGCGCGCCACGTTGCGCTTCAGCCGTGCGCGGTCGAGGATCAGGGATGGTGTGGGGAGGTCGGAAAGGCGCATCGTCGGCGGATGCGGGGCCGTCCGCTGTGTCAGCGCTGCGGCGCGGGTGCGGCCGGCATCATCGCACGCATCAGTGCGTCGACATGCCAGCCCTGGAACATGCGGATACCGACCGCCTGGCCGAGTTCGAAGGCCATAGGCGTCTCGCAGCGCCCCATGATGATGCGGTTGATGTCGGCCTCGGCCAGCATCGCGGCAAGGCCCTTCATCCGCCAGTCTTCGGCGTGGTCCTTGAAGAAGAACAGCTTCACGAGGTCGGCACGCAGCTCCGAACGGCGGAAGAACGTCAGCGTGTCGGGGGTCAATCCGTCGAGCAGCGAGCGGTAACCGGCCTTCTGCAGCGTATCGATCGCGCGGTTGTACGCTTCGAAGTCCGAGAACACGTCGTGGCGTGCGATCTCGATGATGATGTTGCCCTTGGCGACGAAGGAGCCGATGCGCTGGTCGAACTCGCGGAAGCGGTCCGACAGGATCGTCTCGACGTTGAGGTTGATCGAGATGTTCCCGGCTGCCTTACCGAGAAGCCCTTCGGAAAGCGCGCGCAGCATACGGTGATCGAAGGTGCGCGTCAGCATCTGGAACAGGCCGCGCTGGCCGCGCATGTTGACGCGCGGCGTTATCAGGCCGCGCACGTCGTTCACGCTGAAGAAATATTCGCGGAAGATCGGGCGCAACTGGTTGGCCGTCAGCGCGATCGAAATCGGCTGGTTGCGGATCAGGGTCTTGGCGTCGGCCTTGCCGAAAGCCTCCTCCACCTGGCCGAGCACGGCCGGAGTGAGCGACTGGAAGCTCTGCCCATAGGCCGGGCCGGCAGCCGCTCCACCGGCGCGCTGGATCGCGCGCAGGCGGGCTTCCTGCTGGCTTTTCTGCTCTTCGAGCGCGGCCTTCGCATAGTCGTAGAAATCGGGGAACTGCGTCTCGAAGCTGTACCAGGTGCACGCTTCCTCGATGTTCTCGTCCGGCATCCCGGTTGCGACCGAGTGGCGGCGCAGCAGGTCATCCAGTTCGGTGACGATACTTTCGAACTGCTGCGGATTGTCGACACGGAAGACGAACACGATGTCGAAATTCGCGAGCGAATAGATCGTGCCTTCGGCGCGCTGCACCATCTCGCGGATGGCGTGGAAAATGACGTAATAGTTCTCGCGGCGGCGATTGAACCAGGCCTGCCGCTGCATGGAAATGACGACAGACATGCGCGGGACTGTATTTCCCGTCCGCTTGATGCGGTCGAGATCGGAAAGAAGCGTCTCCTCGTCCGTGCGTTGCGGCGTTGTATCCATTTACCGTCCTTAGCTTACGAATCCGATTCTAACTCGCGAGCCGCCTGTTTTGTAAGGGATATTCGTTCTATATGGGATTCCGCCCGCCGGGCAATGACCGTGACGATCTGGGGATAGACGGGCCCGGGAACGGACCGGGTACGGGGCTTTCAGCGCTCGCGCCAACTTCGCGACCCGGAGCCGGGCTGGCCGAAATCGCGCGGGGCAAGACCTGCGTGAAACCACAGCATGAAGCCGAAGATGTCGAAGACCGGGCGACGTACATGCTCTGAAAGTGCCCGCGAATAAGGCGCCATATTGGTGCATTCCAGCAGGATCGCGCCGATTTCCGGATGGGCGGCGACCAGACCGGATCCGGCTTCGAGAATGTCGGCCTCCGCGGTGGCCGCATCGAGGCGGGCTTCGTTGCCGAGGATCGCGCGCGTGAACTCCCGTCCGCCCTGCGTGCCGGCGACAGGCGTTCCCGGCGGAACATCGGCCGCATCGAGATGGGCCTGCGTCAGGCTCGCGGCATCGATCGTCAGGATGCCGACGCGTCGGCCCGGCGGTAGGGTCGCCTGGATGGCGCGCGCCTGCATCAGGCTCGACGTGGCGACCGGTACGCCGGCATGCGCCGCGATCTCGCGCTGGAACAGCGACAGGAAGCCGCAATTGGTCGAGATGCCGTCCGCACCCTGCTCGACCAGTTCGCGCGCGGCGGCAAGGAACGGCTCGAGCAGGCCGGCCGCGCGTTCGCGCACGACACGCTGCGGCGACGCGCCCGCGACGATCCGGTAGAGCACGGGGAAGGGCCAGGTGGTGGCGTTGCCCATGTCGCCCGGAATGCGCGGGAACCGCGCCTCGAGCATCAGGATGCCCAGCCTTGCGCCGTAGACCGCCTTGCCGCCGTGGGCGATGCGCGAAGGATCGTTCATGCCGACGCCAGCCTGTCGCGCCCGGCGGCCTTGGCGGCATAGAGCGCGTTGTCCGCGCGCTTGATGAGCGCATCGACGGTTTCCATATCCGGCGCCGTCGTCGCGAGGCCGATGCTGATCGTGATCGAGACGGGTCCGTGGTCGGTCTCGAAAGTGCGTGCGCGCACGGCCTCGATGATCCGGTTCCCGACGAGTGCGGCGCGGTCCGCCGGCGTTTCCGGCATCAGCACGAGGAATTCCTCGCCGCCCCAGCGCGCGATCACGTCCGGCTTGCGCAGCAATTCGCGCAGCGTCTGCGCGAGGCCGCGCAGCACCATATCGCCGCGATCGTGGCCGAAACTGTCGTTCACCTTTTTGAAATGGTCGATGTCGACCATCAGCACCGACACGGCATTGCCGTAGCGCCGGTAGCGTCCGAACATCTCTGCCAGCCGGTCGGCGCCGAAACGCCTGTTGAACGCGCCGGTCAGCGGATCGGTGGTCGCGAGGCGGACAAGTTCGTCCTCGCGGTCTTTGCGGTCGGAGATGTCGCGCGAGATCACGACAAAGCCGGTGACGATGCCTTCGCGGTCGGGCAGGGCGGTGACGACCGCATCGCCCCAGTAGGCGCTGCCGTCGCGGCGCACTCGGCGCCCCTCGATCTCGACCGAACCGCGCCGGGCGGCTCGCGTCAGCACCTGGCCGGCAGCATTCGCGTCGAACTCGCCGGGCGGAAAGAAGATCGACACGTGCTTGCCGACCACGTCGTCGGCCGTCCAGCCGCCGAGACGGAAAAGCGAGCGGTTCCAGTCCTGGATCCGGCCATCGAGATCGAGCGTGTAGATCGCATAGTCCTGCACATGGTTGACGATGGCAAGGTAGCGCCGCTGGTCCTCGAATATCCTGCGCTCCGCAAGTGCCGCATCCGTCACGTCCTGGATGACGGCCATGAATGCCGTCGAGGCGATACGGCTCGCCGTCATCGACAGCACGCGCTGGCGCGGACCGTAACCGACCTGGATGCGGCGCTGATCGAACAGCCGGCCGGATTCCGGCTCGAAGGAATGCACGAGGCCGGGAAGGTCAGGAAGCCAATCCGAGAACAGCGAGAAGAGATTGTCGAGCGCGCCGCTACCGGAAAACGGCACCAGCAGTTCGGTCGCCATCGCGTTGATCATGTCGATCCGACCGTTGGGCGCGAATTTCACGATTCCGACGGGACACAGATGGATGAACTGCAGCAGTTCCTGATCCGAGGCGATTTCGCCCTGTTCGTCCATTCCCGCTTTCCCCGAAGCGTCGCGACGCGATGCACCATCTTCGGAGGAGCCGGATTTATTTTCAATGAAGACCTCACGCGGGCGACTGGCGGACGGGGTGAGATTCGAACTCACGGCAGGCTTGCACCTGCGGCGGTTTTCAAGACCGCTGCCTTAAACCACTCGGCCACCCGTCCGTCGCTGCCGGCGTCGTGCGAGCCTTATAATCAGGGGCGGGACGGCGCGCCAGCTTTGCGGCTGTCAGGCGAAGCGCCGGGCGCCGGCGACCAGGAGGACGACGATTCCGGTTGCCGCAATCATGGTCGGGGCGACCGGCTCGCCGAGCAGCAGGCCGGCCAAAGCGAGACCGAAGAACGGCTGAAGCAGCTGCAATTGCCCCACGCCGGCGATCCCGCCGAGTGCCAGGCCCCGGTACCAGAAAATGAAACCGACCAGCATGCTGAAGATCGAGACGTAGGCCAGGCCGAGCCAAGCGGGAACGCCGATGCCGCCCCAGGATTGCGGCAACGCGACGATCGCCACGGCCGTCATCATCGGCAGCGACAGCAGCAGCGCCCACGAGATGACCTGCCAGCCGCCGAGGCGTCGGGAAAGCGCGGCGCCTTCGGCGTAGCCGAGGCCGCAGAGCAGGATCGCGACGACCATCAGGAGGTCTCCGGCAAGCGTTCCGGCACTGTCGTTGTAGAGCGCGAAGCCCGCGACCGTCGCGGCCCCGAGCGCGGAAAGGAGCCAGAAGGCGGGCTTGGGCCGTTCGCCGCCGCGGATGACTCCGAAGGCTGCAGTCGCCAGCGGCAGCAGCCCGATGAAGACGATCGAATGGGCAGAAGTGATGTGCTGAAGCGCCAGCGCCGTCAGCAAAGGAAAACCGACGACAACCCCGACCGCCACGATGCAGAGCGCAAACAGATCGCCACGCACGGGACGGGGCTGGCGCAGCAGCGTCAGGAAGGCCGCTCCCAGCAAGGCCGCAATGATCGCCCGCGCCGACGTCAGGAACAGGGGCGAAAACGCGCCGACGGCAACGCGCGTCGCAGGCAGAGAGCCGCTGAAGATGATCACCCCGACGAGGCCGTTGCCCCATCCTTTCGTCGAATGTTCCATGCGTCGCCTCGCAATCCGGGGCGGGAGACTAGGCGACCGGCACCGGTGCGAACAGCAACAATTCCGCAGGCCAGCAACCCGGTTCGAAGCGCGGCAGAACTGCTTCTTATCGCCTTGTCGAGCGATTTACGGTTGCGCCCGGCCGGGGCGGGGGGCGTATGCTCATCAGGTTCCGGTACATCTGCGCAATGGAGTCATGATTCGTTAATCCGCCCCGGCAATATTACCTCGCGCCCGAAGTGCGAGTGGGTGACCAGACAGGCAACGGCGACTGCGTGAAAAAACTACGCTCCATCCGTACGACGCTGTTTGCGTCGGCAATCGCCTGCACGGGGCTGGCAGGGCTTGCCGCAGGGCTTGCCCACGATCCGTTCCGCTGGCCGCTGGTGGCGGCGATCGTGATCGTGGCGGCTGTCGCGGCCCACAAGCTCGCCGGCCAACTCGAGCGGCAGATCGACGACGCGTTCGGCCGTGCGCTTTCGGCGGCGACGCAGACCCCGCCGGCGGACGTGCATGTCTTCGACGAGATCGCCGCGAGCGAAGCGCGCTGCTCGGCGATCGCCGCCCAGATGCGCCAGACCGAGAACACGCTGCGCGTCATGCTCGACGATGCCGTGCGCGCCAACCAGGCAAAGGCCGAGTTTCTCGCGAACATGAGCCACGAACTGCGCACGCCGCTCAACGCGATCATCGGCTTCGCCGAGTTCCTGCAGATCCGCGTCGGCAAGCAACTGCCCGAACGGGAACGCGCGTATCTCGACGACATCGTGCAGGCGGCCTTTCATCTGCTGTCGATCATCCAGGAGATCCTCGATTTCGCCCGGCTCGAGGCCGGCAAGCTCGCCGTGCAGGAAGACAGGATGCGCATGGCCGAGATCGTCGATGCCTCGGTGCGCCTCGTACGCAAGCAGGCCGAAGCCAAGCGGGTTTCGCTCTACGAGAACCTCGATTCCGCGGTGCGCATCGTCGGCGACGCCACCAAGATCCGGCAGATCAGCACGAACCTCGTTACGAACGCGGTCAAGTTTACGCCTGCCGGCGGGCGCGTCGACGTGTGGTGCGGGCTCGACAGCGGCGGGGCGCCGTGCCTGCGGGTCTCGGATTCAGGCGTGGGCATGTCGCCGAACGAGATCGATCTCGCCCTCAAGCCGTTCATGCGCGTGGCAACGAGCCCGTTCGTGGCCAAGGAAGGCGGCATCGGGCTCGGTCTGCCGATTTCGCGCGCGCTGGTGGAGTTGCATGGCGGGACCCTGTCGATCGACAGCCAGCCGCGGCGGGGCACGACCGTCACCGTCCGCCTCCCGGCCGAGCGACTGATCGTCTCCTGAGTGGTTCCGGCGGTTGCGCGCGACGGCCTAGGGGCCCTAGAGTGCGCGCCGCCCATGCCGTTCGATATCCAGCTCACGTTGTCCAAGCTTTTCTGGCTCGTCGCCGAGCCGGCGAGCCTTCTGCTGTCGGTCTGGGTGGCGGGCTGCCTCGTGCTGTGGACGCGCTGGTGGCGTCTCGGGCGCATGCTCGTGTGCATCGCCGCGGTTCTGACGGTCGCCGTCGCCATCTACCCGATCGGCCAGATCGCGCTGCGCCCCATCGAGGACCGGTTCCCGCCGCTCGTCTCGCCACCGCCACGCGTGGACGGGATTCTCGTGCTGGGCGGGGTCATCGACTATTACGTCATCGGCAAGCGCGGCGTGCCGTCCTCGCTGCTGGCGGCCGGCAGCCCGCGCCTCGATGCCTTCATCGAGCTCGCGCGCCGCTATCCCGCCGCCAAGCACGTTTTCACCGGCGGTTCGATCGAGCTGATCGACGGCAAAGATACCGAGGCCGACGTCGTACGTCGCATCTTCGCGCGCATCGGGCTCGACACCACGCGGATCATCTTCGAGGACCAGTCGCGCAACACGTACGAGAACGCGCGCCTCACGCTCGACCTCGTCAAGCCGGAACCCGAAGAGACGTGGCTGCTGATCACCTCGGCCCGTCATATGCCGCGCGCGATGGGCACGTTCCGCAAGGCGGGCTGGCCGCATCTGCTGGCTTATCCGATCGATTTCGCGACCGATCCGAACCAGCCTTTCGACAGCGCCTTCCGCCTCGGCCACAACCTCAACTACCTGTCCGAAGCGATCCGCGAATACGTCGGACTGTTCTATTATTACAAGCTCGGGCGGATCGACACGCTGTTCCCGGCGCCGTTGCCGCCCGGTCCCGACGACGAGACGCCGGCGTCGGAAGAAACGCAGCCGCCGTCGGACTCCTAGGCGGCCGCCCAGTCGCGCAGTTCGCTCGCGTCCGGCTTGCGGTTCCAGAAATCGACGCGAAGCTTTCCGTCGTCCACGCGCACCCCGCAGCACGAACCCGTCCCCACGCCGAGCTTGCCGTCGGCCTGTGCCGACGAAAACCAGCCTGCGTCGAGGGCCGCGAAATAGCGCAGGATGCCCTGCGAACTGCACAGCACCGGCACAATGCGCGCATCGCCACCGGAAAGCTCGCCGACCAGACCGACCGCACCCGCCGCAAGAACTTTCTCGTCGGGCATCCAGCCCTGGCCTTGCGGCCATATGCAGCGCCGGTTCCACGCTTCAAGAATGTCGGCGCCGACTTCCGCGGCGATCTTTGCGTCCGTCTTGCCTTCCCAGCTGCCGTAATCGATCTCGCGCAGCCGGTCGTCGAGGCAGGGCTGCACGCCGAACCCGTGCCGGACGAACTCACGCGTGCGCGAAAGCGGTCCGGCGAGAAAGGGGCCTGCGGCGAGGCCCGCACCGCGCACGGCAGCGGCGAATGCCGCGGCCTGCTGGAGGCCTTTGGCAGTGAGGGGGAGGTCGGAGCGCGAACCCACGCGAATGACCGGTGCGCCGTCCTCGAACGTGTTGCCGTGCCGGACGAGCAACAGGCGGCGCGTCATGCGACCCGTGCGCTTCCGTCGTAGACGGGGAGCAGTTCGCCCTCGCGGCCAAGAATCGCCTCCGCCTCGACGAGATCGGCCGGGCTGTCGATGGACCAGTGCGTACGGCCGCGGTAATCGCACGGCACGACCCTCATCTTGATTCCGTTCTCGAGCGCGCGGAGCTGCTCCAGCTCCTCGGCCTTCTCGAACGGCCCCATCGGCAGCGTCACGTATTCGGCGAGCGTTTCGGGGCGGAATGCATAGATCCCGATATGCCGGAAGATCGGCGGAGCGCCGTCCGGCTTCTTCACGAAGGGGATAAGGCTCTTCGAGAAATAGAGCGCGTCGCCGGCGCGATCAAATGTGACGGTCGTCCCGCCGGCCTGGCCGCCTTCCTTCTGGCGCTTCAACGCCGCGAAGGCATCGGGCGACATGCGTGTGGCAAGCGTACCGATGCGGATCGAAGCGTCGCCGGCCATAGCGCTTGCCAGGGCGGCAATCACCCAGGGGGGTGTCAGCACGGCATCGCCCTGCAGGTTGATGACGGCCTTTTCCGTCGCACCCAGCGCCTCGACGGCGGCGAAAGTACGCTCGGTCCCGTTGCGGCAGCTTTCCGGCGTCATGACCACCTCGCCGCCGAAGCCACGCACCGCGTCCGCGATGCGCGTGTCGTCCGTCGCCACGACCGTACGCGACACGCCTTCGGCCGCGCGCGCGATCGCCCAGACGCGCCGGATCATCTCGATGCCGCCAACCTTGGCGAGGGGCTTGCCCGGAAATCGCGACGAGGCGTAGCGCGCGGGAATGACGACAAGGGCGCTCATGCCGCGCGCGCCAGTTCGTGCAAGGCGGCAAGATACGTCTCGGCCGGCGGGAACAGCATCGGTGTCGGCAGGCCGGCTTTGGCGCGATCCATCTCGAAATGATACACGCGCAGCAGCCACAGCGCCTCGCAGGCGCGCGAAACGGCGATGTCGAGTTCGGGCCCGCCCGCAGCGGCATAGGCCGCACGAAGGCCCGCGTAGATCGCCGGATCGGCCACCAGCCGACCGTTTTCGACGTCGACGCGCGTCCAGTAGCGCAGCTTCACGAAGTCGAGCTCGGGCGGCGCAATTACCGCGTTATCCCAGTCGATCACCCACATCTTTTCCCGTGGCGCATCGTCGATCAGATGCAATCCGTGCAGGTCGTTGTGCGCGAGCGTCCAGACGACCTCGCGCGCCGCATGACCGGCAAGCGTCTCGACGAAGCGCGACAGGACCTCCGGGATGGGGCCGCGCGCAAGCTCGCGCGCGATCCCGGCTTCGAGCCAGCCGGCAAACCCCTGCGGCTTGCCGCCGAGCGACAGTAGATCGGCATAGCCGCCGTCGAAGCGCACCGAGTGGATCGCCGCAAGCGCCTTGCCCGCGCGCGCGATCGAAGCGGCATCCGCCTGACGCGCGAGGGTAACGCCGTCGCACCATGCCGTCAGCTCCCACGGCAGCGGCCAGAGCTCGTCGCCGTTGCTCCAGTAGGCGAGGGCGGGGGCGAAGGGTGGCGAAAGCGTGCCGTGACGCGCATCGGCAAGACCGCTGCAGACTTGCGAATCGCTATGTCCGTTGCGCTTGGCAGCGTGAACAGCTGCAACAAGAGCGGACTTCGCAATGCCCTTCTCGTAGCGGAAATGGGTTTCCTCGCGCCGCAGGCGCAGCGCGTATTTCTGTCCGCGATGATCGACCGGCCAGGTACGGTTGACCGCACCGTCGATCGGGCTTTCGATCCGAAGGGCGTCCGCATCGAATTCGTCGCCTAGGGCGCGCGCCATCAGGGCGGCGGCCTTGCGCGCATCGGCGGGGGGCAGGGCGAGCATGCTTGTCATGGTCGAGGCGGCGCAAACTGCCCCTTTTTGCGGCCTCGTGCAACCACTTGCAGGCATGCCGGAGTCGCGATTGCGCCGGTGCCGGGGGGCATGGCACATCATCGGCCATGAACCTGTTAACGAGTCGGCGTACCGTCCTTGCAGCGCTCGGCGTCTGGGCGGCACTGCCCCTGGCAGCCGCTGCCAATGACATGCCCTTCGATGAGTGGCTGCGCGGCCTGCGCGAGGAGGCCGTGCAGAAAGGGTTGAAGCGCGCCTCGGTCGATCAGGCATTGGCGGGCGTTGCGCCCATCGGCCGCGTGCTGGAGCTCGACCGCGCGCAGCCAGAGGTACGCCTGACTTTCGAGCAGTATTTCGCGCGCGTGGTCAACAAGGTTCGTATCGACACCGGACGCACCCGCCTTGCCGAAAACCGCGAGTTGCTGGCGCGCGTCACCCAGCGCTACCCTGTCCAGCCCCGCTTCATCGTCGCCCTGTGGGCGGTCGAAACCGATTTCGGCCGCCTCACCGGCGGTTTCAACATTTTTGCGGCCCTCGCCACGCTTGCCTATGATGGGCGGCGCAGCCAGTTCTTCCGCGATGAACTGATGAACGCGCTGCGCATCGTCGACAAGGGCCTGATCAAGGCCGCCGACATGCGCGGCTCGTGGGCCGGCGCCATGGGGCAGAGCCAGTTCATGCCGTCGTCGTATCTCGCCTATGCCGTCGATTTCGACGGCGACGGAAAGTCCGATATCTGGAATTCGCGTGCCGACGTCTTCGGGTCGATCGCAAACTATCTCGTCAAGTCGGGCTGGAAGGGCAACGAAGGCTGGGGGCGCGAGGCGCGCCTGCCCGCGGGCATCGACCGTGCACAGATCGACCACAACAAGATCACTCGCCCGCTGGCCGAATGGCACGATCTGGGCGTGCGCGCTGCCGACGGAACCGACATCGCCGGGCGCGACATGCCGGCATCGCTCGTCCAGCCCGACGGCGAAGGCGGACGGGCTTTCATCGTCTACAACAATTTCCGGACGATCATGCGCTGGAACCGGTCGGTCAATTTCGCCACTTCGGTGGGGCTGCTTGCCGACAGTATCGGCGAGGTTTAGCCTTATTTTGCCTTATTTTAAGGGCGTCGAGTCGCGCCCATCCGTCAGGAATTCGATGTCGATCCGGGTTTCCGCACTTCGCGCAGTCTTCTTGGTCGGTACGGCTGCGGCAGCGCTCGGCCTGGGCGCGTGCTCCGAGCTCAAATTCGGTGTTTCCGTCGTCAAATCGATGCAGGGCGCGCCCGAAGCTCCGGCATCCGGCCCGACGCGTGCCCAAGGCATCTACAAGGTGGGTGAGCCCTATCAGATCGCCGGCGCATGGTATTACCCGGCCGAGGATTGGAATTATTCGGAAACCGGCGTCGCGTCATTTTACGGCGGCGAACGTTCGGGCACGGATTTCCACGGCAAACTGACGGCCAACGGCGAACTCTACGACATGAACGCGCTGACGGCCGCGCACACGACGCTACCGATGCCCAGTCTCGTACGCGTGACCAATCTCGACAATGGCCGCTCGATCGTCCTGCGCGTCAATGACCGCGGTCCGTTCGCGCGCGGACGCGTCATCGACGTGTCGCGCCGCGCCGCGCAGTTGCTTGGCTTCGAAGGGCAGGGAACGGCACGCGTGCGCGTCGACATCATGGCCGAGGACAGCCAGCGCCTGAAGGCCGAGCTGACCGGGCGCAGCGACGAGACGCAGACCGTGGCCGCCGTGCCGCGCACGTCCGTCGCGTCCGATGCGCTGCCGCCGCCCGCGGGCGCACGCGAAACGCGCGTCGCCTCCGCCGCCCTTCCGCCGCCGTCCGCCACGCTGCCGCCGGTCCAGACCGACCGCTCGCGCGTCGGCGCCAAGACGCGGCAGGGCCAGCCGCGCGAAGCGCAGGTTCCGCTTGCCCGGCAGGCCGCACCGATCACCACGCAGGCCGCACAGGATCCGGTCCCAGCACCGGCACAGCCTGCAGGCCGCAGCGCGCCGATGGCACCGCGCCCGGCGGCCGCACCCGGTCGCGCGCTGCCCGCTGCACCACCTGCGATTGCCGCACCTGTCTCGCGCGAGGTCGCGGCCTTGCCGGTCGAACAGCAGGCGACCGCGCGGCCGGTGATGACGCAGGGTACCGCACAGCGCACGAACCTGTGGGTCCAGGCCGGTGCCTTCGGCAGCTACGAGAACGCCTACCGGCTTTCGGTGCGCCTTTCGCGCTACGGCTCCTCGCGCGTCGTGCCGGTGAGTTTGAACGGCAGTCAGCTCTATCGCGTGCGTGTCGGCCCGATCGCCGACCTGAAGGATGCCGACCGGATGCTCGAACAGATGGTCGCCGACGTGCCGGAAGCGCGCATCGTCGTCGACTGAATTGAGAGGAATGCCCATGCTCGCCCGCCTCAGCCTCGCCGCCGCCCTTCTTGTCGCAGCCGGCACCGCCGTTCCGGCGGCACAGGCCCAGCAACAGCAGCGCCAGCAGCCGGCACCGCGCGTCCAGCAGGCGGCGCCCGTCCAGCGCCCTGCCGCCGCACCCACCGCACGGCCTGCGTCGAGCGACGCCACGCCCGACATTTCGGCGCGCCAGGTGATCGTGCTCGACTATCTGACCGGTTTCGTGATGTTCGAGCGCGCAGCCGACGAGCGCATGCCGCCGTCCTCGATGAGCAAGGTGATGACGGCGTATCTCGTCTTCGAGGCGCTGAAGTCCGGCAAGCTCAATCTCGAGGACACGCTGCCCGTTTCCGAACGCGCCTGGCGCATGCAGGGCTCCAAGATGTTCGTACCGCTCAACGGGCGGGTGAAGGTCGAGGACCTGATCCGCGGCATGATTGTCCAGTCCGGCAACGACGCGTGTATCGTGCTCGCCGAAGCCCTCGCGGGCAGCGAGGAGGCATTCGCCGAGCGGATGAATGCTGAAGGCCGACGCATGGGCCTGACCGGATCGAATTTCCGCAACGCGACCGGCTGGCCCGATCCCGACCACTACATGACCGCACGCGACCTCGCCACGCTGGCGCGCCGGGTGATCGACGATCACCCGGAATACTACAAGTACTATCGCGAGCTGAATTTCACCTACGGCAAGGACGAGCGGACCGGCAAGGACATCACGCAGGGCAACCGCAATCCGCTGCTCTACAAGAACATCGGTGCCGACGGCATCAAGACCGGCCACACGGAGCAGGCCGGTTACGGGCTCGTCGGTTCGGCCGTGCGCGACGGACGGCGCGTCATCGCGGTGTTCAACGGCTGGTCGTCGATGCGCCAGCGCGCGGAAGAATCCGAGCGCGTGATCGACTGGGCGTTCCGCGAGTTCCAGACCTACAAGCTCTTTGCCGCCGGGCAGGAGGTCGACCGCATCGACATCTGGCTGGGCCAGAAGGGCAGCGTACCGCTGCTGGCCGCGCAAGACGTCGCGATCACGATGCCGCGCCGCCTGCGCCAGCAGCTCCAGGCCAAGATCATCTATGACAGCCCGGTGCCGGCTCCCGTTCTGGCCGGCCAGCAGCTTGGTCGCGTGTCTCTGACGGCGCCGGGCCTGACGCCGATCGACGTGCCGCTAATTGCGCAAGACGGCGTCGAGAAGCTCGGCTATTCCAGCCGCCTTGCGGCAGCCGTGAATCACCTGATTTTCGGCCCGAAGAAGTGAAACCACGGCGCAGTCGGCGGGGCCTGTTCATTACCTTCGAGGGCGGCGAAGGGGCGGGGAAGTCGACGCAGATTGCGCGCCTAGCCACCCGCCTCGGTTCAGCCGGCATCGATGTTCTAGCCACCCGCGAGCCAGGCGGACCGACGGACGGAAGCCTGCCGCAGGCCATGGCGCTGCGCCGCCTGCTGGTCGAAGGCGAACCGGGCACATGGAGCGCCGAGAGCGAAGCGCTTCTCAACTACACACAGCGCATCGAGCATGTCCGCCGTATCATCGAGCCGGCGCTTGCGCGCGGCGCCTGGGTGCTGTGCGACCGCTTCGCCGATTCCACGATGGCCTATCAGGGCTACGGCCACCGTCTCGGGCGCAGCTTCATCGCGAAGCTCCACCGGCTGACGCTCGGCACGTTCAGGCCCGACCTGACGCTGGTCTTCGACATTCCGGTCGAAACGGGGCTGAAGCGCGCGCTCGCACGCGCCGGGGCCGAAACGCGCTTCGAGCGGATGGACAGGGATTTCCACGAACGGCTGCGGCGCGGATTCCGTGCGATCGCGCGCGCCGAACCGAGGCGCTGCGTGCTCGTCGATGCGCGCGGCGACGTGGATACTGTGACCAAGCGCATTGCAGACGTGCTCAAGCGCCGGCTCGGCGCTAGATTGCCTGCGTGAGCGACGCGACCGAAGACAAGGCGCCCAAGCCGCGCGCGAACCCGGACCTTCTCGGCCACGCGGCCGCGGAAGCCGCACTGCTGGGCGCGTGGAATTCCGGCCGGCTGCCGCATGCCTGGCTGATCGCCGGACCGCGCGGCATCGGCAAGGCGACGCTTGCGTTCCGCTTCGCGCGCTTCGCGTTCGCCGAGGGCATCAAACGTACGGAAGACGCGGGCGGACTTTTCGGCAGCGGCTCGTCGCCGGCCGAACCAAAATCGCTTGTGCTGTCGGCCGAGCATCCCGTCTTCCGGCGCGTGGCGGCCGAAGGCCATGCCGACATGCTCACGCTGCAGCCTGGCATGCCGAACCCCAATTCCAGTCCGCCGAACAAGCCCGCGCAGGAAATCATCGTCCACTGGGTGCGGCGCGCGGTCGATCTCCTGCATCGCACGGCGGCCGAAGGCGGCTGGCGTGTGGTCGTCATCGACACGGCCGAGGACATGAACGATTCCGCGCAGAACGCGCTGTTGAAGGCGCTGGAGGAACCCGCCCCCCAGTGCCTGCTGCTACTCGTCTCCAATGCGCCGGGGCGGCTGCTGCCGACGATCCGCTCGCGCTGCCGCATGCTGTTCCTGCAGCCGCTCGCCGCCGATACGGTCGATGGACTGCTCCAGCGCTACCGGCCGGAGATCGAGGCGGACGAGCGCCAGACCTTGATCGGCCTGTGCGAAGGCTCGATCGGGCGCGCGATCGAGCTTGCCGACCGGGGCGGGGCGGAACTCTATCGCACGCTGCTCGACCTGCTCGCGGGCCTGCCGCGGCTCGAGACCGGCGAGGTCCACGGCTTTGCCGAAGCGATGTCACGCAAGGGCGAGGACGCGCAGGCAAGCTTCCGCACGGCACTCGACCTCATGGGTGGCATCGTCCATCGCCTTGCCAAGACGGCCGCGGGCGAACGCGCGGTGCTTCCGGCCGAAGCCCAGCTTGCCGCCCGCTGTGCCGGGCGCGGCGCGCAGGCCTGGGTCGATGCGTGGGACCGGCTCGGGCGGCTGGAGAGTGCGGGCGACGGGCTCAACCTCGACCGCAAGGCCGTGCTGCTCTCCGCATTCGCCGCCTTCGAACGCGCGGCCGGCTAGGCGATATCGTTTGGCGCGAGATAGTCGTTGAGGCACGCGCGCGACGGGCCGATATCCGCCCAGTCCTCGACCGCAAAGCTCAGATCGACGAAGGCGCAGGTCGGGAATTTCGTCGCGATGCGCCGGCGCGTCTCCGTTTCGGCCGGCGGAACGAGACGCAGGGCAAGATCCTGCAGACCGGGATTGTGCGCGATCACCATCACTTGCGCGGGCGGCTGGGCGCTTTCGTCGAGGGTGGCGAGGATGTCGAGGATCGACTGCTCGTCGGCAAGATAGAGATTCCGGTCGATCCGCACTTCGGTCGTGGCACCCAATGCCGGCCGGACGGCGGCAAGCGTCTCGCGTGTGCGCAGGGCCGCCGAGCAGAGAACCAGATCGGGATGGAGATTGCGCGCGGCCAACCACTCGGCCATCGCGTGGGCGGCGCGCTGGCCTCGTTTGTTCAGCGGCCGGTCGAAATCGTCCAGAAAAGGGGCGTCGCGGGCCGATTTCGCATGCCGAAGCAGGAAAAGTCGCTTGGGTTTCAAAATCTTGTCACGGAACTGCGGGTAAATTCGCTCCGTGTTACCATAAAAGCGGCGTCCGAACGAGACCGGCCTCGGCCGGACGTGCAGAAGGAGCGACTTGCGTGAACGGCGAGCTCAAACCGCGCGACCTGACCCAGGCGGCCGAATTGGCCGAGGCGCGGTATATCAATCGCGAACTCTCATGGCTTGCCTTCAACGAGCGCGTCATCGAGGAGTGCGGCAACAAGGCCCATCCGCTGCTGGAGCGACTGCGCTTCCTGTCGATCTCCGCGAACAATCTCGACGAATTCTACATGGTCCGCGTCGCCGGCCTCAAAGGCCAGATCGAAGCGGGCGTCACGCAGCCGTCCGACGACGGGCTCACGCCCGCCCAGCAGCTCGCGGCCGTTCACCGGCGCGCGGCGGGGCTGATGCACACGCAGCAGCGGCTCTGGATCGAGCTCGTCGGTGAATTGCGTACCGCGGGCGTGTCCGTCGTCGGTGCGGCGGAGCTTTCGGATGGCGACCGCGTCTGGCTCGCCGGGCGCTTCGCCGAACAGGTATTCCCGCTGCTTACGCCGCTGGCGATCGATCCGGCGCATCCGTTCCCGTTCATCGCCAACAAGGGGCTGGCGCTCGTCATGCAGCTGTGCGCGCGCAAGGACAAGCGGACGCTGCAGGCGCTGATCCCCGTGCCCCCGCAGGTCGAGCGTTTCGTCCGCCTGCCGGGCGAGACGATCCGCTTCATCCCGGTCGAGGACGTCATCTTCCTGCATCTCGACCGGCTCTTTCCCGGTTACGACCTGCGCGCATCCGGCCGTTTCCGTCTGCTGCGCGACAGCGAGCTGGAAGTGGAGGAGGAAGCCGAAGACCTCGTGCGCGTGTTCGAAAGCGCCATCAAGCGGCGCAAGCGCGGCGACGTGATCCGTCTGGCCGTCGACGAAGGCATGCCGGAAGATCTCCAGCTTTTCGTGCAGAGCGAACTGCGCGTGAAATCCGACGACTGTTTCCGCCTCGGCGGCATGCTGGGCATGGCCGACCTCAAGCAGCTGATCGTGTCGGACCGGCCTGATCTCCAGTTCCCGCCCTATAACCCGCGCTTCCCCGAGCGCATCCGCGATTTCGGCGGCGACTGCTTCGCGGCGATCCGCCACAAGGATATCGTCGTCCATCATCCGTACGAAAGTTTCGACGTCGTCGTGCAGTTCCTGCGGCAAGCCGCGCGAGATCCGGCCGTCGTGTCGATCAAGCAGACGCTCTACCGCACGTCGGACAATTCGCCCATCGTGCGCGCGCTCGTCGAGGCGGCGGAATCCGGCAAGTCGGTCACCGCGATGGTCGAACTCAAGGCGCGCTTCGACGAGGAGGCGAACATCCGCTGGGCGCGCGATCTCGAACGGGCAGGGGCACAGGTCGTCTACGGCTTCATCGACCTGAAGACGCACGCCAAGATCTCGTACGTCGTGCGCCGCGAGGCGGGTAGCCTGCGCGGCTACGTGCATTTCGGCACCGGCAACTATCATCCGATCACGGCGCGCATCTATACCGACTTCTCGTTCTTCTCCGGCGATGCGGCTCTGTGCAACGACGCTGCGCGCCTGTTCAACTACATGACCGGCTACGCCACGCCCGAGGCCATGGAGAAGCTCGCCTTCGCGCCGCTTACGCTGCGCACGACCTTGACGAAGCTGATCGAGGATGAGATCGCCCATGCACAGGCCGGCCGGCCGGCCGCGATCTGGGCCAAGCTCAACGCCCTGGTCTGCCCGCGGATCATCGACAAGCTGTACGAGGCAAGCGAGGCCGGCGTGAAGATCGACCTCGTCGTGCGCGGCATCTGCTGCCTGCGTCCGGGCGTGAAGGGCATGTCGTCCAACATCCGCGTGCGCAGCATGATAGGCCGCTTTCTCGAGCACGGACGGGCGGCATGCTTCGGCAACGGGTTTGGGCTGCCCAACCCTCGCTCGAAGGTTTTCATCTCGTCGGCCGACTGGATGCCCCGCAATCTTGACGGTCGGGTGGAAAGTTTCGTGCCCATCGAGAATCCGACGGTTCACGAACAGATCCAGGACCAGATCATGGTGGCCAATCTGCGTGACGTGGCGCAAAGTTGGACCCTCGATTCGGACGGCAACTACACGCGATTGCCGGCCGGCAAGGACGCTTTCAGTGCCCACCATTTTTTCATGACGAATCCCAGCCTTTCGGGCCGCGGAAGCGCACTGCGCAAGGCCGAAAAATCGAAGGTGAAGGTCGTCACCTGATGCCGGACTCATGACCGTACGACGAACGCGAAAACTGGACAGTCTCGATCGTCGTCCGGTGGCTGTCGTCGATATCGGATCGAACTCGATACGCCTCGTCGTCTTCGACGGCACCAGCCGGGTGCCGCTGCCGCTGTTCAACGAGAAGGTCCTGAGCGGCCTCGGTCGCGGCCTCGAACGCACAGGCGCGCTCGATGCCGAGGGTATGGAATCCGCGTTCCAGAATCTACGCCGTTTCGCCGAACTCACCCGCGCGATGGGCGTGCGCAAGACCTTCGCGCTCGCCACCGCCGCCGCGCGCGATGCCAGCAACGGGCCCGAATTCGTCGCACGCGTGCGCAAGCTGACCGGCCTGCCCGTCGTCGTGCTGTCGGGCAAGGAAGAGGCGCGGCTCTCCGCCCTCGGCGTGATCGCCGGTACGCCCGAGGCGAAAGGGGCCATGGGCGATCTCGGCGGCGGCAGTCTCGAACTCGTGGCACTCGCCGACGGAAAGACGGACCGCTACGCCACCCTGCCGCTCGGACCGCTGCGCCTGCGCGAGATCGCCGACCGCAACCGCGGCCGCCTGCGCGACATGATCGACGACCAGCTCGGCAATCTCGATTTCCTGCGCGGAGCGCGCGGCGGCGATTTCTATGCCGTCGGCGGTGCCTGGCGGGCCCTTGCCAAGCTCCACATGTCGCACAACAACTACGAACTCGAAGTCATCCACCACTATGCGATCAAGCGCGAAACGGCTATCGAGTTTCTCGGGCTCGTCTCCACACAGAGTCGGGCCTCGCTCGAAGGCTTCGCAGGCGTGTCGCGCAAGCGGCTCGAGACGCTGCCGCTGGCGGCCCTCGTTCTGGAGCGCACGCTTCGCCGGGCCAAGCCGGAACGGCTGATCTTTTCGGCCTATGGCCTGCGCGAAGGGGCACTCTACGATTCGCTGCCCGCAAAGCTGAAGCGCGTCGATCCGCTGCTGTCGGGCGCCAGTGCCATGCTCGCGGGCAACAGGCGCTACAAGATCGAGCCAGAGAAGCTGGCCGACTGGGTAGCACCACTCTTCAAGGACCACGCTCGCGCGCGTCTGCGGCTCGCGACGTGCCATCTGGCCGATATCGCATGGAGCGAGCATCCCGACCATCGCGGCGAGATCGCTTTCCGCCGCGCGCTCTACATGCCGCTTGCCGGCATCGATCATCCCGGCCGCGCCTACGTGGCGCTGGCGCTTTATGCGCGCTACGAGGGCGAGCCCGATCCCGACACGACGCGCGCGGCCTGGCACCTGCTCGACGAGCCGAGCCTGCGTGAAGCCTACCAACTCGGCTTGGCCCTGCGCGTGGCCTATCGCCTGACAGGCGGAGCGGCCGCGGTGCTGGCGACATGCAAGCTGCGCCTCACGGCCAAGGAACTCGTGCTCGACGTGCCCAGGCGCATGGGCGGGATGGTTGGCGAGATGGTCGGCCGCCGTCTCGAATCGCTTGCCGGTGCCGTTGACCGGCGCGCGACGATAAAGCTGAGCTGATGACGCGATCCCTTGCCCTCGTCCTGGCGCTGGCCGCCGGTCTGCTTGCGGGCGCGTGCGGGACTCGCCCCGTTCCGCCGCAACCGATCGAGAATTTCATGTCGGTCATCGATCCTGGCGGGCCTGACCTGCGCCCGGCGGCGATACTCGTGCCCGGCTGCGATGGCGCGGGCCCGAACGTGACATTCACGGCCGAACGGCTCGCGCGCGAAGGCTTCGTCGTGCTGACGCTCGACTATCCGTCGGCCCGGCGCATCGATGCCGACTGCACGCCGGCGCAGACCGCCAGCATCGCCGACGACGTCGTTCGTGCCGCCGCCCGGATCCGCCGACAGCCGAATGTCGATCCGGCGAAACTCCATCTCGTCGGTTGGGCCGAGGGCGGGGCGGGAATCATGGTGGCGCTCGACAATTCTGCGCTGGCCGCCGGCATCGGCGCCCGCTCGGCGGCCGCGTTCTATCCAGCCTGTGCGCGGCTGTCGTCCTGGCGCGCGCGCGTGCCCTTCCTGATGCTGCTCGCCGAGACCGACACGCTGTCGCCGCCGCAATCCTGCTACGACCTCGCCGAACGAGCCGAAGGTTCGGACAAGGTGCTGGCGATCCGCTATGGCAATGTCGGCAATCGCTTCGACGTGCCCGACGCGGTCCGGTCGTTCTGGCGGCCGTGGAGACACGGCGAAGCCCGCTTCAGCGAAGCGGTCCGCGACGCGGCCCTGCACGATCTGGGCATCTTCTTCGTGGAACCCAAGCAGCCCTGAAGGCGCTCAGAGCGTCAGCAGCACGATCTTCTTGCCTTTGAGCGTGAACGCAAGCTTGCCCGTCTTCAGGTCGAGGGCGGCATTGCCGAATACCTCGCGTCGCCAACCGATGAGCGGCGCGACGTCGGCAGCATCGTCGGCCGCGATGCGCTCGAGATCGGCGGTGTTGGCGACGAGCTTTTGCGCCACGCCGTGCTCCTCGCACTTCATCTTCAGGAGCACCTTGAAAAGCTCCACGATAGGCCCGAGACCCGGTGGCAGGTCGGGCTGGTCGGGCAGCGTCGGGATCTCGGCGGGCGCCAGCGACAGCCCGCGCTTGACCGCATCGAGCAGTTCCTGCCCGAGACGGCCGTCGGCGAAATTCTTGGAAAGGCCGCGCATGCGCGCGAGATCGTCGAGCGTGGTGGGCGCGTGCGCGCAGAGATCGAGGATCGTTTCGTCTCGGATCACGCGGTTGCGCGGCGTATCGCGGCGCTGCGCCTCGCGCTCGCGCCAGGCGCAGACTTCCTTCATGACCGCGAGGAACTTGGGCTTGGCGCCGCGCGGACGCATGCGCCGCCACACTTCCTCGGGATCGACGCGGTAGGTCGCGGGGTCGAGGAGGGTAGCCATCTCCTCCTGCAGCCAGCCCGCGCGGCCGTTGGCGGCGAGCTTGCGCGCGAGTGCTTCATAGGCCGGGCGCAGGTGCGTCACGTCCGACAGCGCGTAGGTCACCTGCCGCTCGGAGAGCGGGCGCTGCGCCCAGTCGGTGAAACGCACCGACTTGTCGATGCGCGCGCGCGACAGTTGGGCGGCAAGGGTCTCGTAGCTCACCTGGTCGCCGAAACCGCAGACCATCGCGGCGACCTGCGTGTCGAACAGCGGCGAGGGCACGCGGCCGGCGAGATTGTAGAAGATCTCGAGATCCTGCCGGGCGGCATGGAAGACCTTGAGCACCGCCGGATCGTCCATCAGCGCCAGCAGCGGGGCAAGATCGAGCCCTGGTGCAAGCGCGTCGATGACGGCCGCGTCGTCGGGTCCTGCGACCTGAACGAGGCAGAGCTGCGGGTAATAGGTGCGATCCCGCATGAATTCGGTGTCGACGGTTACGTAGCTGGCCCGACCGACCTTGGCGCAGAAAGCCGCCAATGCGGCGGACTCGGAAATCAACGTCATTCGCACTGGTTACACCGCTTGGGCCACCCCCTCAAGGGCGAAACCCCGGGGGGTTGACAAGCGGGCCTGCGACATGCGCTTTTCCCCCCGGAATTGCTTCAAGGAATCGCCCCTCCATGCATGCCTATCGCTCCCACACTTGCGGCCAGCTGCGCCGTGAGAATGTCGGCCAGACCGTCCGCCTTTCCGGCTGGGTCCATCGCAAGCGCGACCACGGCCAGCTGCTGTTCGTCGACCTGCGCGACCATTACGGGGTTACCCAGTGCGTGCTCGACAATTCGAGCCCGCTTTTCGCGGCCGTCGAGGGCTTCCGTCCGGAAAGCGTGATCACGGTGACGGGCCGGGTCGTCGAGCGCATCGCCGAGACGGTCAATTCCAGACTGCCGACCGGCGAGATCGAGGTCCGCATCGACGCGGCGACGCTGCAGTCCGCCGCCGACGTGCTGCCCTTTCAGGTCGCGCAGGAAGAAGACTATCCCGAGGAAATGCGCCTCAAATACCGCTTCCTCGATCTGCGCACTGACCGCCTGCACGCCAACATCGTGCTGCGCTCGAACGTCATCGCGTCGATCCGCCGCCGCATGATCGAGCAGGGCTTCACCGAATTCCAGACGCCGATCCTGACGTCGTCGTCGCCCGAGGGCGCACGCGACTATCTGGTTCCCTCGCGCCTGCATCCGGGCAAGTTCTATGCGCTGCCGCAGGCGCCGCAGCAGTTCAAGCAGCTGCTGATGGTCTCGGGCTTCGACCGCTATTTCCAGATCGCGCCCTGCTTCCGCGACGAGGATGCCCGCGCCGATCGCAGCCCGGGCGAATTCTACCAGCTCGATTTCGAAATGAGCTTCGTCACCCAGGAAGACGTGTTCGACGCGATCGAGCCCGTGCTGGCCGGCGTGTTCCGCGAGTTCGCGCGCGGCCGCAAGGTCGACGAGGGTCGCTTCCCGCGCATCCCGTTCGACGAATCGATGCTGAAATACGGTTCCGACAAGCCGGACCTGCGCAATCCGCTGGTGATCGCCGAGGTGACCTCGGTCTTCGCCGGTTCCGACTTCAAGGTGTTCGCGGGCATCGCCGCCTCGGGCGGTACCGTGCGCGCCATTCCCGCACCCAAGACCGCCGACCGTCCGCGCAGCTTCTTCGACAAGATGAACGCCTGGGCGCAGGGCGAGGGGGCGCCGGGCCTCGGCTACATCGTGTTCGAAGGCGAAACGGCCAAGGGTCCGATCGCCAAGTTCCTCGACGCCGAGCGCCTTGCGAAGCTCAAGCAGCTTGCCGGCGTGGGCCCGGGCGATGCGGTGTTCTTCGTCGCCGACAAGAAGCCGCTGGCCGCCGCCAAGCTTGCCGGCGCCGCGCGCCGCAAGCTGGGCGAGGAACTCGAGCTGATCGCGCCAGGCGAATTCCGCTTCTGCTGGATCGTCGATTTCCCGATGTACGAACTCGACGAGGATACCGGCAAAATCGACTTCAGCCACAATCCGTTCTCGATGCCGCAGGGCGGCCTCGAGGCGCTGACGACCAAGGACCCGCTGACGATCAAGGCTTTCCAGTACGACATCGTTTGCAACGGCGTGGAGCTCTCGTCGGGTGCCATCCGCAACCACCTGCCCGAGATCATGTACAAGGCATTCGAAATCGCCGGCTACACGAAGTCCGACGTCGAGACGCGCTTCGGCGGCATGCTCAACGCGTTCAAGTTCGGTGCCCCCCCGCACGGCGGCTCGGCGCCGGGCATCGACCGCATCGTGATGCTGCTGGCCGACGAGCCGAACATCCGCGAGGTCGTGGCCTTCCCGATGACCCAGGGTGCCGTCGACCTGCTGATGCAGGCGCCGAATTCGGTCGATCCGGCGCGCCTGAAGGAACTGCACATCAGGCACGAGCTCCCGCCGGTCAAGAAGAAGGACTGACCGGCGCCGCGACGGCGGTACTGGATTTCGGCCCTCATTGCGCCATATTGGTGTCTGAAGGTGCCGTCCATGGAGCCTCCCATGCGCCCGATCCGCCTAGTCGCCCTGCTCGCCGCAGCCCTCGTTTCAGGGACGGCCGCCCATGCGCAGACGGTCGCACCGCACCGTGCCGCCTATTCTCTAAGCCTCGGCGAGGCACGCGGCGGCAGCGTCGGTGCCATCGAAGGGGCACTTGTGATCGATTGGGGCGAAGTCTGCGAAGGCTGGACGATCGCCCAGCGCATGCGCTTCACGATGTCCGGCGGCGACAGCGGCCAGGTCGACTCGGACATCTCGTTCTCCAGCTTCGAATCGCGCGACGGGCGGAACTACCGCTTCTCGCTGCGCACCTCGCGCGATGGTGAAGTCGTCGAAGACCTGCGCGGGAAGGCCACGCTCGACCCCGAGAAGGGCGGCAAGGCGGAATTCACCTCACCCGAAACGACGTTGGACCTGCCGCCCGGAACCCTGTTCCCGACGGCGCATTCGCTGCTGCTGATCAATCTCGCCGAAGGCGGGGAGCATCTCGTCACGCGCGCCGTGTTCGACGGCGCCACGCTCGACGGCGCGCTCGACGTCTCGGCGATCATCGGCGACAAGACTGCGCCCGACACGGCGCTTGCCAAGCGCGCGCCCACTATCGGCAGTCGCCCGAGCTGGCGCGTCCGGATGGCGTATTTCAACCCGGACGACAAGACGGGCACGCCATCTTACGAAACGTCAATGCGCATGCTGGATAACGCCGTCGCCTCGGAATACTCGTTCGACTATCCCGAGTTCAGCATCCGCGCGAAGCTCGAGCGTCTCGAGGCGCTGCCCAAGCCGAACTGCTGAGTTAGGCCGGCCACAGCCAGGCCGCCCCGCGCACGCCGCTCGAATCGCCGTGCATGTTGCGCACGACTTTCGTGGCGATCGAATCGGAGAAGACGAACTTCGCCAACCGCGACGGCAGCCCGTCATAGAGCAAGTCGATGTTCGACAGCCCGCCCCCGAGCACGATGACCTCCGGATCGAAGATGTTGACGACCGTGCCGAGCGCGCGCCCGAGCCGGTCGAGATAGCGCGCCATCGTGGTGCCGGCAGCGGGATCTCCCGCCTTCGCCGCCGCGACGATCTGCTCGGCCTTCATGTCGGCGCCCGTCACCCTCAGGTGATCCCGCGCAAGGCTGGGGCCGGACAGGAACGTCTCTATGCAGCCGTGCCTGCCGCAATAGCATTTGGGGCCCGGGCGCTCGTCGAAACCATCGATCATCTGCGGTGCGGGCAGGGGATTGTGTCCCCATTCGCCCGCGATGCTGTTGACCCCGAAGATCGGCCGGCCTTCATAGACCAGTCCGCCGCCGACGCCGGTGCCGAGAATCACGCCGAAGACGCTGCGCGCACCTGCGGCCGCGCCGTCGCTCGCTTCGGACAGGACGAAACAGTCGGCGTCATTCGCGATGCGTACCGGCCGCCCGATCGCCTCGCCCAGATCGCGATCCAGCGGATGGCCGATCAACCAGACGGAGTTGGCGTTCTTCACGAGGCCGGTCGCCGGCGAGATCGTTCCCGGGATGCCGATACCGACCGACGGCTTCTCGCCGAGTTCCACATCGGCCGCGGCGACCAGGCCGGCAAGTGCCGCAACCGTCGCGCGATAGTCGCCCTGGGGACTGGGAACGCGGCGACGCAGTTTCAGGCTGCCGTCGTCCGCAAGGGCCGCAATTTCGATTTTGGTGCCGCCCAGATCGATGCCGTATCGCATACGTCTTACATACTCCGACTTAACATCAGCTTAATATTGCTGCCATTTTACGAGGATTAACAGGCTAGTGCGAAGCTCCCGGAACATGCTAAATCTGATCCGCGAGTTCTTCGCCGCTCCCGCCGAAGGGCCAACTAAAAACAGAGTGCGCCGATGGCAAAGACCGTCCTGATCGTGGAAGACAACGAGCTCAACATCAAGCTCTTCAACGATTTGTTGGAAGCCCACGGCTATGCCACGTTGCAGACCAAGGACGGCATCGAGGCCATGAAGATGGCGCGCCTGCACCGTCCGGACCTGATCCTGATGGACATCCAGCTGCCGGAGGTTTCGGGCCTGGAAGTGACCAAGTGGCTCAAGGAAGACCCCGACCTGCGCGCGATCCCCGTGGTCGCCGTTACGGCCTTCGCCATGAAGGGCGACGAGGACAAGATCCGGCAGGGCGGCTGCGAGGCCTATATCGCCAAGCCGATTTCGGTCGCCAAGTTTCTGGAAACCATCCAGCGCTTCCTGAATTGACGGGCGCGGAGCGGGGCAGCCGGCCATGACCGCGCGCGTACTCGTCGTCGACGATGTCCTGCCCAACGTCAAACTGCTCGAGGCGCGCCTCAGCTCCGAATATTTCCACGTCATGACCGCCTATGGCGGGCAGGAAGCGCTCGACAAGGCCTTCCTCAACCCGCCTGACATCGTGCTGCTCGACGTCATGATGCCGCAGATGGACGGTTTCGAGGCGTGCCGGCGCCTGAAGGCCGATCCGCGCACCTGCCACGTACCGGTCATCATGGTGACGGCGCTGTCGGCGAGCGAAGACCGCGTTCGCGGCCTCGAAGCCGGCGCCGACGACTTCCTGACCAAGCCCGTGCGCGACGTGGCGCTCTATGCGCGCATCCGCTCTCTTGTCCGGCTGAAGATGCTGGCCGACGAATGGCGCCTGCGCAGTTCGACGTCCGGCCGCTTCGGCATGGCCGACGACAGCGCCACGATCCAGGGCGAAATATCGACCAAGGACGCGCGCATTCTCGTCGTCGACGAGTTGCCCGGGCTAACCCGGATGCTGGCCGATCATCTCAAGGGCGAGAACGCCGTCATCGACCTGACGGCCGACCCTGCCGACGCGCTCCAGCGGGCGAATCATGCCGCCTACGACACGATCGTCATCAACACGCTGATGCGCAAGGCCGATGCTCTGCGCCTGTGCGCCGAACTGCGCTCGGGCGAGCGCACGCGCCAGACGCCGCTCATGACCTTGCTGGAAGACGGCGACGACGCGCGTCTCGCGCGCGTGCTCGATATCGGCGTCAACGACTACCTACTGACACCGGTCGAGCCCAACGAGCTCATCGCGCGCGTGCGAACGCAGATCCGCCGTCGGCGCTACATGGAAGCGCTCCGGCTCAACTACGAGCGCAACATGGCGCTTGCCCTGACCGATTCGCTCACTGGCCTGCACAACCGGCGCTATATGGAAGCGCATCTGGGGAACCTCGCGCAGCGTGCGACGCACTCCGACCGCACGATGGCGCTGCTGATGATCGACATCGACCGCTTTAAGCAGGTGAACGACACCTATGGCCATCCGATCGGCGATCAGGTGCTGCGCACCGTGGCCGAGCGGCTCCAGCACAGCGTGCGTCCTTTCGACACGGTCGCGCGCTGGGGCGGCGAGGAGTTCATGGTCGTGATGCCCGAGGCCGACGAGAAGATCGGCCGCGTGGTCGGCGAGCGGCTGCGCACGAAGGTCGAGCAGGCGCCGATCACGGTCACGCATTCGGCCGGTTCGCTCAGTATCACGATCAGCATCGGGGTCGCGGCCAGCAAGCCGAACGGATTCGACCCCCACGCACTCATCCGGGAAGCCGATGCGGCGCTCTACCGGGCGAAGGAATCCGGCCGCAACCGGGTCGAGACGGCCGGTTCCTGAAACGAAAAAACCGGGCTGCCGACGGCGGCGCCCGGTTCTTCACGAGGAAGGCGGCCCGACAGGCCGCCAGCCTTCTCGTTACTTGATCTTGCCTTCCTTGAAGACCACGTGCTTGCGCGCGACGGGGTCGTACTTCTTGAGCTCGAGCTTCTCCGTCGTCTTGCGCGGATTCTTCTTTGTCACATAGAAGAAGCCGGTGTCGGCGGTGCTGTTGAGCTTGATAAGCATAGGCTTGGACTTGGCCATGTCGGGGCCCTCGAAACTGGAGAAATTCGTAAACGGGCCGGGACAATAGCGTCCGGACCGGGGTTGTCAAGCCGGGTCAGCCGGGCCCTAGCGGACCGCGGCCGCCTGCTGGACGGATAGCAGCGTCCGGGCGAAGACCGCCGGGTCCCGCAGCAGGGCGGATGCCAAGGCCACTTCGCCCTCGCGCACGCCGTTTTCGGGGGGGCAGATCTCCCGCAAGCTCTTGAGACCGGCCATGTTCGCGTGATCGGCGGCCCGCCAGCGGATCATCGTGGCCCCATCGGTCAGCCGGCCGCTGCGCACGGCCGCCAGCGCGTCGGCAACGTTGTCGCCCCGGCCGGAGGTGCAATAGGCCGGAATGACCCCCAGATCGGCCAGCGGATAGCCGGAGGGGGCATGGAATCGGGCCCAGGTGATGACCAGCTCGCCGTCGTTGGGCATCTGGACGAGCGTCTGGACCGACCCCTTGCCGAACGAGGTGCTGCCCACGACGATCGCCCGGCCGTTGTCCTGGAGGGCGGCGGCGACGATTTCGGAGGCGGAAGCCGACTGGCCGTTGACCAGGACCACGAGCGGGACATCCTCGCCGACGTCGCCGGGCTGGGCGGTCATGCCCTGGTGGCTGGCACGGTGCCGGCCGCGCGTCGAGACGATCGTTCCCTGGGCCAGGAACAGGTCCGACACGCCGACCGCCTGGTCGAGCAGCCCGCCGAGATTGCCGCGAAGATCGAGAATTATGCCGCGCAGGACAGGGCGGACATCGGCCTTGGCGCGCCTCACCGCATCGGCGAGCGTCTCGGTCGTGCGCTGGTTGAAGCCGGAAACCTTGATGTAGGCGAGATCGCCGTCGCGCCGGTAGGTGACGGTCGCCGGCACGATATGGCCGCGCAGCAGGCGCATCTCGATCGTGCGCTCCGAGGGCGGACGGCGCACGTCGAGGCGCAGTTCGGTGCCCACCGGCCCGCGCAGCTGGACGATCACGTCGCGTTCGGACAGGCCGAGCAGCCGACGGCCGTCGACCGAGACGATCCGGTCGCCGACGCGAAGACCCGCGCGCGCGGCGGGCGTATCGGGCGAAACCGTATCGACACGCGTCTCGCCGTTCTCGAAGCCGACGGTGATCCCGATGCCGCCGAACCCGTCGCGCACCGCGCGGCTTTCGCGCGCGCGGTCGGGATCGTCGTAGCGGGTGTAGGTGTCCAGCTTGGACAGCGAGCCGTCCATGAAGACGCGGAACACGCGGTCGTTTGGCGTGTCGCGCAGCACGCTGGAGAAACCGCGCGCGGCCTCGATCGTCTGGGCGGAGAGTGCGGCCCAGCGCGGCACGTCGTCGCGACGCGGCAGCTCGAACGTGCCGGCGATCGTCTCGCCGTCGAAGAGTTCGAGCCGCGTTTCCGCGCTGCGCACGACGACGCGCGCATCGATCTTGACGAGATTGGAAAGGCCGGCGACAGCGAGGCTCGCCGGATCTATCGGCTGGATGTAACGCGACGTCAGTTCTTCGAACGCGCGCTGGTAGAAATACGTCGGTGTCGTCGCCGTCGTCTGGCCCTGCGGCACGACCGGCCGCGCGGCCTCGCGCGGTCCCGCGCACGCCGTCGCGAACAGCACCAGCGTGGCGACGAGGGCGCCCAGCGGCGGTGTGCGGCGGGATGGGCGTTGCGGCGACATTGCTGTCAGCTTCGCGTGTGGTTGGCCCACATCACGCCGAGCACGGCACCCTTGATCGGGCGCAGCAGGGCGAGCGTGAGGATGAGCGTGAGCGGCAGCCACAAGGCGGCCTGCGCCCACAACGGCAGAAGCACATACCTGTCGAGCATCAGCATCGCGCCGACGATGATGTGCCCGACGATGACGATCGTGAAGTAGGGCGGCGCGTCGTCGGCGCGATAGCTGCCGAGTTCGTGCCCGCACGACGCGCAGGTTGCGCGGACGGCGAGGTATCCTGCGAAGGCATCGCCGGTCCCGCAGTTCGGGCACCGGCCACTGGCGCCGCGACGCATCCCGACGCGCCAAGACCGCTTGGCGCCGGCAGATTCGTCGTCGGTTCGGGAAAACGGCATGAAACGAAGCTCCTGCGGTTCATAATATACACGCGACAACAAGAAGATATGCTTACCCGACGCCGATTTTAAGCTCTGGGGGCGCTGCGGCATAATTGCCACAGTCCGGTGACGCCGATCAGCGGCGCCGGCGGCCTTGCCGGAAATTGCCGCGCGTCGGCCGAGCACCGCCGGCTTCGAGCAGCTCGAACGACAGGCTGCCGGTCAGCCCGTCGACCTCGCGCAGGCGGACTTCGACTTGCTGGCCAAGGGTATAGACCTTGCCGTTCCGGCTGCCCGACAGCGTGTGGCGACGCTCGTCGAAGTGGTAGAAATCCGACGGCAGCGAGCGCACGGGGACGAGCCCGTCGGCGCCGATTTCGTCCAGCGTGATGAACAGGCCGAATTTCTGCACGCCCGATATGCGCGCAGGGAAAGTCGCGCCCTGCCGATCTTCGAGATATGCGGCGATATAGCGCGCCATCGCGTCGCGCTCGGCCGACACGGCGCGCCGCTCGGTCGCCGAGATGTGGTCGCCGGCATCGGCGAAATCGGGAACCGATTTCGCCTCGAGCAGCCCACCGTCGCCGAGCCTCTCGGCCGAGACCAGCCCGCGATGGACGAGCAGGTCGGCATAACGGCGGATCGGCGAGGTGAAGTGCGCATAGCGCGCGAGCGACAGTCCGAAATGCCCCTGGTTCGACGGCGCGTAAACCGCGAGCGACTGGCTGCGCAGCACCATCTGGTTGACCATATGGTGCCACGGCTGGCCGCGGGCCCAGTCGAGGATGCGGCCGAAATCGTGGGGTCGCATCGCGCCGCCGCGCGCGAGGCGCAGCCCCAACCCCTCGAGGACCTCGCGCAGCACTTCGATGCGGTCGACCGCCGGCGGCTCGTGCACGCGGTACATGCAGGGCACGCGCTTGCGCTCCAATGTCTCGGCCGCGCAAACGTTGGCGAGGATCATGAATTCCTCGATCAGCTTGTGGCTGTCGAGGCGCGCGCGCGGCGCGATCTTCGCGACCTTGCCGTCCGCGCCCAGTTCGACCTTGCGCTCCTCGACATCGAGATCGAGCGCGCCGCGTTCCAGCCGGGCCGCGACGAGCACCTTGTAGGCGCCGTAGAGCGGCTTCACGACCTTGTCCATGATCCAGCCGGGTGCCTTCTCGTGCCCGTCGGCGATCGACTGGATGCGTTCGTAGGTGAAGCGCTGGGCCGAACGGATCATCGCGCGCACGAAACGATGGCTGCGCTTGACGCCGTGCCGGTCGATGACGATGTGCACCGCCAGCGTCGGCCGGTCCTCGTCGGGGCGCAGCGAACAGAGATCGTTCGACAGCCGCTCGGGCAGCATCGGCACGACGCGGTCGGGGAAATAGCACGAGTTGCCGCGTTCGTAGGCCGAGCGGTCGAGCGCGTCGCCCGGCCGCACGTACCAGGAAACGTCCGCGATGGCGACGATCAGGCGCCAGCCGTCGGGATTCTCCGGATCGCTGTCGGCCTCGGCGAGTACGGCATCGTCGAAGTCACGCGCATCCGCGCCGTCGATCGTGACGATCGGCCGCCCGCGCAGATCCTCGCGATCGCCGAGGGGCGCCGGCTTCGCCTGCGCGGCCTGCGCGAGAACTTCAGGCGCGAACTCGGTCGGGATGCCTTGTGCGTGGATCGCGATCAGGCTCGCCGAGCGCGGATCGCCCAGCCGCCCGATCCGTTCGACGATGCGCACCTGCGGCAGGCCGAGGCGGCGCTGCGGCGTCACTTCGGCCAGCACGAGTTCGCCGGGCTGCGCCTCGCCCATGGAATTCGCGTCGATCGAGAAGTCGGTCTTCACGCGGCGGTCGGTGGGACGCAGGCGCCAGCCGGCACCGGCCTTCTCGATCTGGCCGACGACGCGTTCGACGGCCCGTTCGGCAAGGCGCACGAGCGTGGCCGTCCATTCGCCGTCCACGAATTCGAACTTCCCCAGGCCATGCGCGCCGACGGACGGCGCCGCATGGTCGGCCGGCACGCGCAACCGCGCGAGCGGCGGAGGGCCGATCCATTCGAGGGGCTTTGCCAGCAGTGTGCCGTCCTCGATGTCGGTCCCGACGATTTCCAGCGGGACGGCTTCCTTGCCCCCGCCGGAATCGGCACGGGCGATGCGGCCTTCGCCGACATTGACGACCGTACCCGCGCGCATCATGTCGCGCAGAAGCAGCGTCAGCGCCCGTTTGCCGTCGCCCTTTAGCCGCAATTGCCTGAGCAGGCTGCGCTTGTCGGCCGGTACCGGGCTCCGGGCGAGGGCATCCAGCACCTGCTGGGCGGTGAGCTTGGGAGCGCTGCGACTCGTCTTGGACACGGGGCAAGGGTGGACCCGTGGCGGGGGCGGGTGCAACGCAGTTGCGCCAAGCCACTCGGAATGACTATTTTTTGTTGAATATTCCGGAGTCCCGATGAACTTCCTGATCGTCGATGACGATGCCGACATGCGACTGACGCTGCGCGACATGCTCGAGACGCTGGGTGCGGGGCGCGTGTGGGCGGTCGCGGACGGGAACAAGGCACTCGAGCGAATGCGCGCGCTCGACTTCGGGCGCAACGACATCGTGCTTGCCGACTGGAACATGAAGCCGATGACCGGGCTCGAACTGCTCGACGCGGTGCGCACCGACCGCAAGCTCTGCCAGGTCTATTTCGTCATGATCACCGGCGACTCCGGGCAGGAGAAGGTCGTCACGGCGCGCGAGCGGGGGGTCAACGACTACCTCGTCAAGCCATTCGAGATGCTGGCTTTACGGCGCAAACTCGGTACTTTCCTTCCTGCACCGCGCGGCGCTCGCAGCTAGGAACGGACGGCGCGAAACGGGGATCGGGATGGAAATGCTCGTCTGGGCCTTCGGCGCACTCGGGCTGGTGGCCGGAATTGCCGGCTACCGGATCGCGGAGCGCGCGCGGCGCAACGAAGCGCGGATCGTCCAGGCGCTCGACGCGCTCGATGAAGGCTTCGCGCTCTGGAGCCGCGACGACAGGCTGCTGCACGCCAACCGCCGCTATCGCGAGATCTACGCCGAATCCGCCGACGAGCTGAAGCTCGGCATCGGTTATGCTGAACATCTGCGCATCCGCCTGCAGGCACCAAGCACCACCGTGCCGCCGGAGGAACGCGAAGCCTATGTGCGCAGGCGTCTGGAAGACCGCCGCCAGCAGCGCGCGCCGTTCGACGTCGAGCAGTCGCGCGGCCGCTGGGTGCGCACGATCGACAGGCGCACCGAAGACGGCTCTATGGTGTCCGTGCGCGTCGACGTCAGCGACATCAAGGCGCGCGAGATCGAATCCCGCCAGCAGGCGCTGCTGCTGCAGTCGACCTTCGACAACATCACTGACGGCCTGATCGTCGTCGACGGGGCCGAGCGTCTCGCCTTGTGGAACGCCAACGCCTTCGAAATCCTCGACCTGCCGCCGGAGATGGCCAAATCCGGCCGGCCGTTTCGCGACATCCAGGCATTCCTCGCCACGCGCGGCGATTTCGGCCCGCCGCCACCCGGAACGACCGGCGACCCGGTGGCCGCGATCATCGAGCACAACGTCGTGCGGATGCCCGACACGTTCACCCGCACGCTCGCCTCGGGCCGCATCGTGGAGTTCCACAAGGCGGCGATGGCGGGCGGGGGATACCTCACCACGCTTGCCGACATCACGAGACGTATTGCGTCCACCCAGGCCGCAGCGATGGCGCACCGGCGCCTGGTCGACGCGATCGAAAGCTTCCCCGAAGGATTCGCGCTGTTCGATGCCGACGACCGGCTCGTCACCTGCAACGCGCGATACCGCGAGATGTATCTCGCCATCGCCCCGATGCTCGTGGCAGGGACGCGCTTCGAAGACCAGGTGCGCGCCCTGGCGCAGACCGGCGACAGCCTCGTGCCGCCCGAACGCCTCGAAGCGCACGTCGCCGACCGGATGCGCCGCCATCGCGATCCGGGCGAGCCGTTCGACGTGCGGCGCGCGAACGGCCGCTGGATCCGCGTGATCGATCGGCGCACGGCGGACGGCGGCACGGTCGCAATCCGCATCGACATCAGCGACCTTCGCCGGCGCGAGACGGTGCTGACCATCGTGGTCGAGACGGCCCAGCGCCTGCTCGTCGAGACGCGCTGGCGGGCGCCTGTCGAGGAAATGCTGACGCAGCTGGGCGTGGCACTCGGTGTCAGCCGCACCATGCTCGGGCGCAACAAGACGCGCGCCAACGGCAAGATCACGCAGAAGGACCTCTTCGAATGGGACGCGCCCGGCATCGTGCGTATCCTCGACAATCCCGATTTCGAAGGCTTCGCGATCAAGGACACGGCCTTCCAGGACTGGCGGCAGGCCCGTTCGCGCGGCGAGGCAGTCTATGGCATCGTCGGCAATCTCGACGAAGGCAAGCGCGAGTGGCTCGGCCGCCAGCAGGTCCAGTCGCTCATCCGCGTGCCCGTGATGGTCGGCGGCGTCTGGTGGGGAAGCGTCGGCTTCGACCATTGCCGCATCCCGCACCGTTGGGAGCCGCTGGAGATCGAGGCAATCAAGGCGTCCGCCACACTGATCGGCCTCGCCATCCAGCGCGAGATCGCCGCCGAACAGGTCGAGCGCCAGCGCGAGGCGCTTTTCCGCAGCGAGAAGATGGCCGCGATGGGTTCGCTGCTCGCCGGCGTGGCGCATGAGCTCAACAACCCTCTCGCCATCGTCGTCGGCCAGGCGTCGCTGCTGCGCGAAACGGCCAAGGACGAACGCACGCTGGTGCGCGCCGAACGCATCGCGACGGCGGCCGACCGGTGCGCGCGCATCGTGAAGACGTTCCTCGCCATGGCGCGCCAGAAGCCTGCCGAGCGCATGGCAGTCGATCTCTCCACCGTCGTGCGCAACACGCTCGATCTCGTTTCCTACGCGCTCAATGTCGATGACGTGGCGATCGCGGTCGATCTGCCGGCCGACCTTCCCCGCGTGTGGGGCGACGGCGACCAGCTGGCGCAGGTCGTCAGCAACCTCGTGGTCAACGCCCAGCAGGCGGTGCGCGCACGCGAGGCGGACCGCCGCGTGCGCATCGCCGCACATATCGATCCGGAGGATCCGGGCGTCGTGATCCTCGACGTCTCCGACAATGGCGGCGGCGTGCCTGAAGCGCTGCGCGCGCGCATTTTTGAGCCGTTCTTCACGACCAAACCACCAGGTGCTGGAACCGGCGTGGGGCTTTCGGTGTGCCGCGGCATCGTCGAAGGGCACGAAGGGACGATCGAGGTCGAGGACGCCGAGGGCGGCGGGGCTCGCTTCGTCGTGCGCCTGCCCGTCGCGCGCGGTCCGGCGGCGGGCACGGGCGAGGCCGAACTTGCGCCGCACCTGCCGGCGAACACGCATGTGCTGCTCGTCGACGATGAGCCCGACATCCTGCGCACGATGTCGGAGATATTCTCGAGCTGCGGGGCGCGCACCGAAACGGCGGGAAGCGGCGACGAGGCTCTGGTCAAGCTCGCCGAAGGCGATTTCGATCTGGTCGTGTGCGACATGCGCATGCCGGGATTGGACGGACCCGGCCTCTACCGGACCGTCGAGGCGCGCGCACCCGATCTTGCGCGCCGCTTCCTGTTCGTGACCGGTGACGTGCTGTCGGTCGAGGTCGCGCGTTTCCTCAACGAGACGACGGCGCCGCATATCGAAAAGCCGTTCCAGCGCGACGAGATCCTGCGCGTCGCGGCGTCCGTCCTCGACCGTATCTGAAGCGTCAGTCCGCGGCCGGGGCGGGGGTCTTCTTGCGCACGCGCTTGGCGGCAGGCGCCTTTTCGGCAACCGGCTTCTCGGCTGCGGATTTCTCAGCGGCAGGCTTCGCAGCCTTCTTGGCCGCAGGCTTCGCTGCCTTGGCCGCAGGTGCCCCCTTCTTCGCGGCCTTCTTCTTCACCGGCGCATCGCCCGCGCGTGCGCGGCGATCCGCAATCAGGCGCACTGCGTCGTCGAGCGTGATCTCTTCCGGCGTCAGGTCCTTGGGCAGGTTCGCGTAGGTGCTGCCGTGCTTGACGTAGGGGCCATAGCGGCCCGCGGCAGCCGTGATCGCAGCACCATCGTCAGGATGGTTGCCCACGACGCGGCCCACGGGTGCGGCCGCGCGGCCGAAGCGCCGGCCGGTCGAAGGCTGCGCGAGGATCTCGACGGCACGGTTGATGCCGATCTCGAGCGCGTCCTGCGTCGTCTGGATCGATTTGTACTTGTCGCCGTGCTTCAGGTAGGGCCCGAAACGGCCGAGACCGGCGAGGATCGGCAGGCCGTCCTCGGGATGGTTGCCGATCGGACGGGGTAGGGAGAGCAGCTTCAGCGCCAGCTCCAGTCCCACATCCTCGGGCTTCGTGTCCTTGGGGATCGACTGGCGCTTGGGCTTCACTTTCTCCGCGCCGACGCCGAGTTGCACGTAGGGGCCGTAGGGCCCGTTGCGCAGCTGGACCTCTTCCTTCGTCTCCGGATCGACGCCGAGCACCTTGTTGGCCACGCCGCCGCCCGCGTCGCCCTCGCCGTTGTCGACGGTCAGGGGCCGCGTGAAGCTGCAGGTCGGATAGTTCGAGCACCCGATGAACGCGCCGCGCTTGCCCAGACGCAGACCGAGGCGGCCGGCCGAGCAGGCCGGGCACACGCGCGGGTCGGCACCACCCGGCTTGTCCGGGAAGAAGTGGGGACCGAGCGCCTCGTCGAGGCGGTCGATGACGTCGCGGATCTTCAGTTCCTTGGTGTCGTCGACGGATTTCGAGAAATCGACCCAGAACTCCGCCAGCACCTTGCGCCATTCGGCGCGGCCACCCGAGATCTCGTCGAGCTGGTCTTCGAGCTTGGCGGTGAAATCGTACTCGACGTAGCGGCGGAAGAAGTTCTCGAGGAACGTCGTGACGACGCGGCCGCGGTCTTCCGGCGTGAAGCGGCGCTTGTCGAGTTTGACGTAGCCGCGTTCCTGCAGCGTCTCGATGATCGAGGCGTAGGTCGACGGCCGGCCGATGCCAAGCTCTTCCAGCCGCTTGACGAGGCTCGCTTCAGAGAAGCGCGGCGGCGGCTGTGTGAAATGCTGTTCGGGCTTCACCGCTCCGCGCGGCGTCTTGTCGCCCTCGCCGAGCGGCGGCAGCAGGCGGTTCTCGTCGTCCTCGGCGTCGCTGGGATCGTCGCGATCCTCGCGATAGAGGCGCAGGAAGCCTTCGAACACGAGCGTCGAGCCTGTGGCGCGCAGCGTGGTGCGCGAATCTTCCGACGAAATGTCGACCGCAACCTGGTCGAGCTGGGCGCTTTCCATCTCGGAGGCGACCGTGCGCTTCCAGATGAGATCATACAGCTTCAGCAGGTCGTCCGCGAGGTAGCGCTTCACATCCTCGGGCTTGCGCAGCAGGTCGGTCGGGCGGATCGCCTCGTGGGCTTCCTGTGCGTTCTTGGATTGCGTCTTCCAGATGCGCGGCTGGTCGGGCAGGAAGTTCTTGCCGAACTCCGCGGCAATCAGCGCGCGCGCGGCGCGCACGGCCTCGCCCGAAAGCGTCACGCTGTCGGTACGCATATAGGTGATGAGACCGACGGTCTCGCCGCCGATGTCGAAGCCTTCGTAGAGTTGCTGGGCCATGCGCATCGTGCGCGAGGCGCCGAAGCCGAGCTTACGCGAGGCTTCCTGTTGCAGCGTCGAGGTCGTGAAGGGCGCCATCGGGTTGCGGCGCACGCGTTTGCGCTCGACCGTAGCGACGGAAAAGGGATCGCCCGCCTCGATCTTGGCGACGGCCGCCTGGGCGGCCGCTTCGGTGCCGAGGTCGAACTTGTCGAGGCGCGCGCCGTCCAGGTGCGTGAGGCGGGCTTCGAATTTCTCGCCGCCTTTGGCGGTGAACTGGGCGCCGATCGTCCAGTATTCGCGTGCGCGGAAGCGCTCGATCTCGTTCTCGCGCTCGCAGATGAGGCGCAGCGCGACCGACTGCACGCGGCCGGCCGAGCGGCTGCCCGGCAGCTTGCGCCATAGCACCGGCGAAAGATTGAAGCCGACCAGATAGTCGAGCGCGCGACGGGCGAGATAGGCGTCGACCAGATCGCGGTCGAGGTCGCGCGGATGGCGCATCGCTTCGAGGATCGCGGTCTTGGTGATCTCGTTGAAGACCACGCGCTTGACGTCGATATCCTTTAGCTTTTTGGCTTCCTCGAGGACTTCCTTGAGGTGCCAGGAGATGGCTTCGCCCTCGCGATCGGGGTCGGTCGCCAGAATAAGCGTCGTGACGCCTTTCAGCGCCTTGGTGATCTCGCCGACCGGCTTCTTGGCCCGGTCGCCGATCTGCCAGTGCATCTCGAATTCGCGGTCGGGTTCGACGGCGCCGTCCTTCTCCAGAAGGTCGCGGACATGCCCGTAGGAGGCGAGTACGCGGTACTCGTCGCCGAGATACTTGTTGATGGTCTTTGCCTTGGAAGGCGATTCCACGATGACGAGCTTCATCGGTCTTTCCGCGTCCGCTCCAGCTAAACCCCTGTACGAGGCCGGTTCTGCGGCGTCAGTGACGTCGCGAGACCCGGTTGCCCGGATGCCTGTCGATTGCACCGGCCAGCTCCAGTTCGAGCAGGGCGGCCAGGACGACGGGGGCGGACAATTGGCACTCGCGCACGATTTCGTCAACTGAGGTGGGCGACGGAGAGAGCGCCGCGACGATCGTTTCGCGGGCTTTCTCGATGTCTTTTTCGTCTGTTTTTGAAGTATCTACGACCCGTTCCTCATGTGTCTTGTCGGGCTCTGAAATAGGGCGCCGGAGTACCGCGTCGAGAACGTCCCGGGCGGTCTCGACGAGGATCGCCCCGTGCCGGAGCAGGTCGTTCGACCCGGCCGCCCGGGGGTCGAGGGGCGATCCAGGGACGGCCAAAACGTCACGCCCCTGCTCGGCGGCAAGCCTTGCGGTAATCAACGACCCCGACCGCAGGGCGGCCTCGACGACCAGTGTACCGAGCGTCAGGCCGGACACGATCCTGTTGCGGCGCGGGAAGTGGCGGGCCTGCGGCTGCTCGCCGATCCGGATCTCGGAGATGGCCGCCCCGGTCTCGACGATCTGGCCGTAGAGGGCGAGGTTCTCCGCCGGATAGACGACGTCGACCCCGCCGGCCATGACGGCGACGGTTCCGGTCGCGAGTGCGCCCTGATGGGATGCCGTATCGATGCCGCGCGCAAGGCCGGAGACGACGGTGAGCCCGGCCTGCCCGAGTTCGGCCGCGAGGTTGCGCGCGAAGCGCTGCGCGTTGAGCGAGGCGTTGCGCGCCCCCACCATCGCAAGGCACGGCTTCTGCCAGAGATGTGCGAAGCCACGTACGGCGAGGAGAGGCGGGGCATCCTCGATCTCCGCCAGCAGCGGCGGATAGTCCGGTTCGCCGCGCGCGACGAACCGGCCTCCGAGTTTCGCCAGATCCGCGATCTCGCGCTCGGCTTCCATGATCGACGCGATGCGGATCGATTTCTTGCCCGCGCGACGCGCGAGATCGGGAACGGCGGCAAGTGCGGCGGCCGCGCCGTCGCAATGTCGCAGGAGCTGGAAGAACGCGATGGGGCCGACATTCTCGCTGCGAATCAGCCGCAGCCAGTCGCGCCGCTCGGTATCGCTGAGATTCCGCCCCGCCATGACGGCGCGATTAACGCGCAGCGCCGGAAGAGAGTCAACCTCCGGTTACCGCTATTTTTTCTGGCCTATTTTCGGTTCTTCGCCGGCAAGCAGGCGGCGAATATTTGTATGATGCTTGATCCACACAAGCGCCGCGATCGCTACGCCGAAAATCACGAGCAGCGGATCGCCTTCCGCATCCGAGAACACGCGCGGCAGATACCATGCATACGCAGGCACGGCAGCGACCGAGATCAGCGAAGCGAGCGACGACATGCGGAAGATCGCCGCGACGAGCGCCCAGGTGAGGCAGGCCGCGATGCCGACCATCCAGTCGACCGCGATCAATGTGCCGAGCGTCGTCGCCACGCCCTTGCCGCCGATAAATCCGAGCCAGACGGGAAAGAGATGGCCCAGCAGCGCGCCGAAGCCCGCATAGATCGCTGCGTCCGGTCCGAGGAGCGCCCGCGCGACAAGTACGGCGAACGCGCCCTTGCCGGCGTCGAGCAGCAGCGTCGCGAGGGCAAGTCCCTTGCGTCCGGTGCGCAGCACGTTCGTCGCGCCGATATTGCCCGAGCCGATGTTGCGGATATCGCCGAGCCCCGCCATCCGCGTGAGCACGAGCCCGAACGGGATCGATCCCATCAGATAGCCTGCGACAAGGGCGAGGGCGAGCAGGGCCATCAGGCGACGCCGAAGACCGGGATGCCGGCAGCGACCGTGCGCAGCACGCGGCCCTGCACGAGCCGGCCATCGAACGCGGAGTTCTTCGACTTCGAGCGCAGCGCCTTGGCATCGACCTTCCAGGGCGCGTCGGCATCGAACAGCACGAAATCCGCCGCCATGCCCTTCGACAGGCGCCCTTCCTTGAGGCCGAGCAGCTCGGCCGGGCGGCTGGTGACGAGGGCGAGTGCCTTGGGAAGCGTCATCTGCCCGTTCTGGACGAGGTCGAGCGTGACCGGCAGCAGCGTTTCGAGACCCACCGTGCCGAACGCGGCCTGCGCGAGCGGCAGGCGCTTGGAATCCTGATCGTGCGGGGAATGATCGGACGCGATCGCGTCGATCGTGCCGTCGCGCAGCGCGTCCACAACCGCGCGCCGGTCCGCTTCGCCGCGCAGGGGCGGCGAGACCTTGGCGAAGGTGCGGTAGTCGGCAAGCGCCAGCTCGTTGAGCGCGAAGTAATGCGGGGCCGTATCGCACGTGATCTTCAGGCCGCGCGCCTTGGCGCCGCGGATCGCCGCGATGCCATCGGCGGTCGACACATGCGCGAAATGCAGCCGACCGCCGGTGAGCTCGGCGATGCGGATGTCGCGCTCGATCTGCATGACCTCGGCCATCGCGGGAATGCCGGGGATGCCCATGCGCGTGGCGAGCTCGCCCTCGGTCATGGCGCCGCGCGCGAGCTGGGGTTCTTCCGGATGCTGGATGATCGGCAGATCGAAGCTGCGCGCATAGGCGAGCGCACGGCGCATCAGCTGGGCATCGGTGATCGTGTGCGTGGCGTCGGTGAAGCCAAGCGCGCCCGAGGCGGCGAGCAGGCCGAACTCGGTCATCTCCTTGCCGTTCAGGCCGCGCGTGACGGCCGCATAGGTGTGCACGCGGATCAGGCTCGTCTCGCGCGCGAGGCGCGCGACCGATTCAACGAGGGCGGCGTCGTCGATGGCGGGCTTCGTGTTCGGCAGTGCCACCATCGTCGTCACGCCGCCGGCGGCAGCCGCTTCGCTGGCGCTCGAAATGGTTTCCTTGTGTTCCTCGCCGGGCTCGCGCAGCTGCACGCGCATGTCGACCAGGCCGGGGGCCATGCACTTGCCATGGCAATCGATCGTCTCGATGCCGTGGGGGCCGGCGGCGGCGAGCGCACCCGCCTTGGCGAGCTGCGGGCCGATCTCGGCGACGGCACCGTCGCGCACGACCATGCCGCCGAGCGTGTCGGTTCCGGCGGAGGGGTCGATCAGGCGCGCGTTCACATAGGCGATGGGCGGGCCGCCGCGACCGCCGGGGGTCTTGGCGGGGACGACGCCGTGCGGGAACCTCATGCTTGGCTCCCGTTGTTGGAAAGCAGGTTGCGCGTCAGCAGATCGAGGCAGGCCATGCGCACGGCCACGCCCATTTCCACCTGCTCGCGGATCAGCGAGCGGTCGACGTCGTCGGCGACCTCGCTGTCGATCTCGACGCCGCGGTTCATGGGGCCGGGATGCATGATCAGCGCATCGGACTTGGCGACCTCGAGCTTGTCGTAGTCGAGACCGTAGAGGCGGAAATACTCGCGCACCGAGGGGACGAAATTGCCCTGCATGCGCTCGGTCTGCAGGCGCAGCATCATGACGATGTCCACGCCCTCCAGCCCCTTGCGCATGTCATGGAACACTTCAACGCCCATGCGGTCGATGAAGGCGGGCATCAGCGTCGGCGGGCCGACGACGCGCACGCGCGCACCCATGGTCGTCAGCAGGTGGATGTTCGAGCGCGCGACGCGGGAATGCAGGATGTCGCCGCAGATCGCCACGAGCAGGCCCTGCAGGCGCTTCTTGTGGCGGCGGATGGCGAGCGCGTCGAGCAGCGCCTGCGTGGGGTGCTCGTGCGTGCCGTCGCCCGCGTTGATGACGGCGCAGTCGACTTTCTCGGACAGCAGCTTCACGGCGCCCGAGTCCGGGTGGCGCACGATCAGCACGTCGGGCAGCATCGCGTTCATCGTCACGGCCGTATCCATCAGCGTCTCGCCCTTCTTGATGGACGAAACCTCGGCCGACATGTTGACGACATCGCCGCCGAGCCGCTTGCCGGCAAGCTCGAACGACGTGCGCGTGCGCGTCGAATTCTCGAAGAACAGGTTTATGATCGTGCGCCCGCGCAGGAGCGTGCTTTTCGCCCCGCGCGCGCGGTTCTGTTCGACGTAGGATTCGGAGAGATCGAGGAGGAGGGTGATCTCCTCGGCGGAAAGCCCTTCGATGCCCAGAAGATGGCGCGGTCGAAGTCGGCCGGTCGGAAGCGCGATGGAAGACATTAAAGCGGCGTTATATCGACCGGCCGGAGCGCCCGCAAGATGCGCGGCAGAAACGCCGGTTTTCCGGCATCGAAACGCTTTGTTAACCCTCCCGGACCTAGCCTGTCCGTCCTTCAACAAGGTGCGACTCCGATGACGGCGCCCTCCGGCCGTAACACCCAGAAGCCCGATCCTGCCCAGGCGAAGTGCGTCGAGGTGCTCGACAAGCTGATTGCCCTGACGAATGGCGGGCCGTCGGGCGAACTGCCGCTTGCGGCCGCAGCCCAGCTCGCGTCCGACCTTGCGGGCGAACTCGCGGCGTTCGACGCTGCGATCCGCGCACGGCACGCCGCGGGTTAACGCCCGACGCGCAGTTCGGTCTCGTACATCGCCTTCCTGAAATCGTCGACCAGCACGCCGATCCCGATCCGCCAGAGACCGGGAATGGCCAGACTCGGCTCGTCGAGGCCGAACTGGCCCGGGCCGCCGCGCACCAGCTTGCGCCGCAGGCCCGCGATGCCGTTTACCGGCGAGGCGAGTTCCACCTCGATCTCCATCGGATCGAGTGGTGCGCCGCCCGCGTCCGCCAGATAGATGTCGAGGCGGCCGCCCGAAATGCCGAGCGTCAGCACGGTGCCGTCGCGCACGAGCGCCACGGCCGGACCGCCGCGCACCATGGAATGTCCGGCGTGGAGGTCGGGCGAATGCGGCGGCGTGTGCGACAGCCGTGCGGTGACGGCGAGCAGAAGAACCGCGACGGCAAGTTCGAGCACCACGTTGCGGCGGAAGCGGGAAGGGTTCCCCGGCAAAGCGCGCAGACGGTTGTCGACGGCAAGCGCCAGCAACACCACAAACAGCCCCGCCTTGATTGCGACGACGATGCCGTAATCGGTCGTGAACAGGTCGGCCGGGGTCGCCAGCCGGGTCGCCACGAGCGCCGTACCGGCGCCCAGGATCAGGGTGACGCAGGCCATGCCGACCGGCGAGAAGTTCCGGCCGATGCGGGAAAGCGCGGCAAGCGGCCAGCGCGCCGTGCCATACAGCAACGGGACGAACGCGCCGATCCAGACGAGGGCGGCAAGGCTGTGCAGCGTCTGGGCCGTGACGACGAGCCAGCGCGGCTCGCCGGTCGCCGCATGTCCCGTCAGTGCCGTGCCGGCCGCAATCGCGAGCAGACCAAGGAGCGGTGCGACGCGACCGGGCAGCAAGGTCGCGGTGATCCCGGCGACGATCGCGGACGCGGCCGTGCCGGCCGATGTCGCGAAGCCGAGCCGCCAGACTTCCATATCCCACAGGTCCGGCGCGAGTGCGACGCGCGCACCCGCAATTCCCACGCCGGCGGCGGTCGCTGCTGCCGCGAACAGCGCCACGATCCCGAGACGCCGGCGAAGCCGCGCGCGATCCGGCGGTGCGAACAACGCAAGGAAGCCGAGCCCGCCGCAGCCGATGGCGAGTGCGAGATCGCGCAGGCTCCGGATCGCGGCGGACAGGCCCGACCAGAAAAGGTCGCGTGCGGAATCGCCCGCTTCCGTTTCAGATAGGGCGGCGTCGGCCGATTCCAGCCCGACCGCGAAGACGAAGCTTCCGGCAACCGGGTGCGTGTCGGCCGACACGACGCGATAGGCGACGATGTAGCGCCCGACAGCCAACGCGGCCGGAATGTCGACCGTCACTTCCGTTTCGCCGGACGCGCGAGCGCCACTCGGCCCCAGGATCGTGACGCCGTCGGCATCGACGATCCGCACGCTGACCGGCACGACCGGCTCGTTGAAGCGCAGCGCGATCCGCCCCGGCGGAGCGGCGAGGATGTCGCCGTCCGCCGGTTCGCTCGCCAGCAGCATCGCGTGCGCCGCCGCCTGGTGCGGCGGCGCGAACGCGATCAGCAGCAGGAGGACGAAGCGGATCAAGGCCGCGGCGTCAGGCGCAGCGACGGTGCCGGGAAGCGCAGGTCGTCGGCCTTCTGGCCGGCGGCCGGGATCTCGATCCAGCGCTCGACACCCTTCTCGCATTCCTGCACGACGGGCACATGAACGATCGCGCCCGGCCTGTTGGGCAACTGCCCGCGGAAGGCGAACTCGTCGTAGTGCTCGTCGAGGAGACGGCCGCCGCTCCACACGATCTCGCGCACGCCTTCGGTGATCTGCGTACCGTGATCGCCGGCGACGGGTGCGGGCAGCGTGCCGCGCACGGTCGTCAGTTCCCAGCCCGGCTTGGGCTGCGGCTTGACGTTGACCATGCCATCGGGAACCTGCACGCGCACGCGCAGCGTCGGTGATCCTTCGCAGCCGTGCGGAACGCGCAGCACGGCCTTGTAGGTGCTGCCGGCGACGGCCTGCTGCTGTTCGAGGGTGACATGCGCGCGCGCATCCGATGCGATCGCGAACATGGTGACAATTGCGGCTGCGCATGCAGCCGCACGGACGGTAAGTGACATAAATGGACTCCGGTTGCTTGAAATCGAAAGTAGGTTCGGGATTTCAGGCGGAAACCGGCGGCGCCCTCGGCTGGATCGGCTGTGCGGAACGCGCACCGGGCCGGGCCGGTGCATCCTTGGAACTGAAAACGACTGCAACATGCCAGAGGACGGGTGCAACGAGTCCGGCATCGATCGCCGGGTCGGGGCCGAGCGGAGGCAGTTGGCAGAGCGGGCAGACCGCACCCGCATGCGCGGTTTCGGGCGCAAGCGGTTGGTGATCGGCAGCACTGCCACTGCACCACGGCAGCGCGATCCCGGATTCCGCCTGCGCCGGCGCCGGCGCCACATGCGCAACGGCAAGGCCAAGCTGCATGGCGATCGCGAGCAGGCCCAGATAGAGGCCGGTCTCGCGCAGCAGCCAGTGGCGGAACACGCCGAGGATGGATCGGGCCGAAGACATCGCGCGTATTCTAGGCAGGAGTTTTCACGAATGCCATCGGCAGATTGTCACACGATGCCGCGCGCGCGCAGATCCGCCACGGCTTTGGAATCGAGACCGAGCAGCTCGCCCAGCACTTCGTCCGTATGCTGGCCGCAGACCGGCGGCGCCCGGCGATAGGCGGGCGGCGTCTTCGACATCTTGATCGGGCTGGCGATCAGCGGGATCGTCGCGCCGCTCGCGTGCGGCATCTCGATGCGCATGCCGCGCGCCTTGACCTGCGGATCCTCGAACACCTGCGCGATGTCGTTGACGGGCGAGCAGGGCACGCCCGCACCGGCAAGCCCGTCGACCCAATAATGCTGCGTCTTTGCGCCGGTGATTTCGTTGACGATCTTCGTCACTTCCGCCCGGTTGGCGATACGCGCGGGGTTCGTCGCGAAGCGCGGATCGGCCGCGATCTCGGGCCTGCCCGCGAAAGCGCAGAATTTGGCGAATTGGCCGTCGTTGCCGATCGCAAGGATGACGAATCCGTCCGCGCACGCGAAGACGTCGTAAGGCACGATATTCGGATGCGCGTTGCCCTGGCGCACCGGCGTCTTGCCGGAGACGAGATAGTTCATGCCTTCGTTCGCGAGCCACGAAACCTGCGTGTCCAGCAGCGCCATGTCGATATGCTGGCCTTCGCCCGTCGCGTCGCGATGGCGCAGCGCCGCGAGGATGGAGACGGCCGCGTACATGCCGGTCATGATGTCGGCGATGCCGACACCGACCTTGTAGGGACGGCTTTCGGGCGCGCCCTGCGCCGGGCCCGTCACAGACATGATGCCGCCGAGCCCCTGCGCCAGCATGTCGTAGCCCGCGCGCGGCGCGTAGGGGCCGGTCTGTCCGAAGCCGGTGATCGAGCAATAGACGAGCCGCGGAAAATCCTTCGACAGCGCGAGATAGTCGAGCCCGAACTTGGCGAGATCGCCGACCTTGAAATTCTCGGTCATCACGTCGGACTTGGCGATGAGCCGCCTTGCGAGCGCCTGGCCTTCGGGCTTCGACAGGTTGAGCGAGATCGAGCGCTTGTTGCGGTTGGCCGAAAGGTAATAGGCGCTCTCGCCGGTCGCCTTGCCCGACGGGTCGGACACGTAGGGCGGGCCCCATTTGCGCGTGTCGTCTCCGGCGCCGGCGCGCTCGATCTTGATCACGTCGGCGCCAAGATCGCCCAGAAGCTGCGTGCAGGTCGGGCCGGCGAGGATGCGCGTGAGGTCGAAAATTCGGATTCCGTCGAGCGGCAAGGCGGACATTCGGTACCGTTCCGTTCAGGTGGGATTGCGAACTTGCCCACTCGCGCGCGCCCGCGCAAGCGTCGCTAGCGGCTTCCCGCGCCGAGCCGCAGGCGCAGGCTGCGCACGCGCACGTCGATGGGGAGCACGCCGGGATTTCCGTCCGGTTCGCCGAGTTCGACGCGCCGGCCGTCGGGCATGAGGCATGTGACGACCGCGCGCGGCAGATGGTCGGGCGGCTCGTCCACGCGGCATTCGAGCTTCGAACCCGCCTTGTAGGGACCGGCATCGGAATCGAACTCGACCTGCCAGCGCGCGCCAAAGCCGAAGCCGTCGGTCACCGTGACGCTGACGGGCGCGTCGGCCGTCTGCGCGATTGCGGCGGTCGCGAAGATGAGGCTACTCCACGCCCAGCGTCGCAAGACGCATCTCCTCGAGATCGACTTCGCGCATCAGCTTGTGCAGTACGTCGTCGCCGATCTCGCGCTCGCGCCGCAGCTTCAGCAGGCGACGGCGCTCGGCATTGACGACTTCGAGCCGCACGCGCCGCGCCTGCCGGCGCGCATGCTCCAGTTCGACATGCGCCTGGTCCGGCTCTTCCGGGCGCAGGCGATTGTTGTACGAGCGGCGCAGCTGCGGGGCGATTTCCAGCGCCACGAGATCGCTTTCCGCCATCCGGTCGATCTCGGCGAGGGCGGCATGCACCATCTTGCGCCGGGCCATGTCTTCCTCGATCTCGGCGTTGCGGTCGCCGCCGACGCGCAGCCACTTGATCAGCGGGCCGAGCGTCGTGCCCTGCACGACCAGCGTGGCGAAGATCACCCCGAAGGACAGGAACACGACCAGATCACGGGCGGGGAAAGGCTCGTTCTGGTCCGACATGGTCGGGATCGCCATCGCCGCCGCAAGGCTGACCACGCCGCGCATCCCGGTCCAGCCGACGATCACGGTCCACGAGACGGGTGGCACGCCCTCGCGCTCGCGCACCGACTTGAACAGCGTCGGGATGTAGGCGTTGGGAAACACCCAGACCATCCGGATCGCGATCGCGGCAAGCGAGATGGCCGTCGCCCACCAAACGAGCTGGCCCATCGGATAGCCGGCGAGGCGTTGAAGGATCCCGTCGAGTTGCAGGCCGATCAGGACGAAGACCAGCGCGTTGAGGACGAAGACGACCGAACTCCACACCATCTGGCCCTGGACGCGCGCCTGCGCCGAGAAGAACTCGGGCGCGTGCCAGCCCAGCACGATGCCCGCGACGACGACCGCCAGCACGCCGGATACGTTGATCTGCTCGCCCAACAGGAAGGCCGCGAACGGGATCACGAAGGTGAAGGATATCTGGAGAAGCGTGTCCTCCATGCGCTTGAGCAGCCAGACCGCCGCAAGACCCGTCCCGTAGCCGAGCACGCAGCCCCCGGCCGCATAGACGACGAACATGCCCGCCGCCTCGGCGGCCGAGAACGTGCCCGAGAGCGCTGCGACGAGCGCGAACTTGTAGAGGACGAGGCCGGTGGCGTCGTTGACGAGACTCTCGCCTTCGAGGATCGCGACGATCCGCTTGGGCAGGCGCAGCTTCTCCATGATGGCGGCGGCGGCCACGGCGTCAGGCGGCGATACGATTGCGCCCAGCAGGAAGGCGACCGCCCAGGGCGCGTCGGGAACCAGCCATTTGAAGACGAGCCCCACGCCCAGCGTCGTGGCGAGCACGAGGCCGATGGCGAGCATCAGGATGGGGCGCAGATAGAAGCGGAAATCGCGCCATGAGGTGAGATAGGCGGCCGTGAACAGCAGCGGCGGCAGGAACAGCGCCAGCGTCACCTGCGGATCGAAAGCTATTTCCGGCAGATGCGGCACGAAGGCGAGCGCGATGCCCGCGATGACGAGAAGGACGGCGTAGGGGACACGCAGCGTATCGGAGAAATGCGCGAGCAGGATCGCGACAACCAGCATCGCCAGCACGATTTCGAGAAGCGCCATCTTTCCCCGCTTTGACCTCCGGCGCCGCCCGCGCCACACTGTCAACCACACCATGCCCGACCGCATCGATTCAATGCTGGATTTTCTCGTCCTCGTCGACCGTTTCAAGTCGGTCGAGCGGCGCGCCTACGTGGCGGACGGCGGACGGCGCGAGAATTCGGCCGAGCACAGCTGGCATATGGCCCTGTGCGCCATGCTGCTGGAGGACGAGATCGGCTTCAGGGTCGATCTCGGACGCACGCTGTCGATGGTGCTGGTCCACGACCTGGTCGAGATCTATGCCGGCGACGCGTTCGCCTACGATATCGCCGCCCGCGAAGCGGCCGTCGCGAAGGAAGAGGCCGCCGCACGGCGGCTGTTCGGCAGCCTCCCGCCCGACCTCGGCGCCAAGCTCGACGGGCTGTGGCGCGAGTTCGAGGCGCACGAGAGCAACGAGGCGCGGCTCGCCTATGCCTGCGACCGGCTGCAGGGGTTCCTCCAAGTCTACATTTCGGACGGCAAGTCGTGGGCCGAGGCGAAGGTTACGCGCGACATGACGCGGCTACGCACGGCCCCGGCGCGCGAGACCGACCCGTTCATCGAGGCTTTCATCGAACGCGTCTATGCGCGCATGGAAAGCCGCGGATTCTGGAACGCGTCGGGCGTGGCGACCGGCGGAGACCCGGCATGAGCGCCGCGATCGACCTCCGGCTGCACACGCTGCGCCAGCTCTTCCAGAGCTTCGATCCGGCGCCTTTCCACGACAAGGACCTCGATCCGGCGGCAGTCGCCTATATCGTGGCCCGGGCGCGCGAGCACGCTTCGGACGCCGATCTCGCGATGACGGTCGAGCTGCCCGCCGAGCAGGCCGACGATGCCGAGGCGAAGGGGCTGCCGCTGGCGATCCGCGGCTATTTCGAATGGCGCGAGGAAATGGCGTGGCGCGAGATGCGCGAGCGGCTTGCCGAAGGGCGCCGCGCGATCCTGATCGGCATCGCGTTCCTTGCCGCGTGCGGAATCGCGCGCGAGTTCCTCGCGGCGCATGCGAGCGGACCGTGGTTCGGCTGGATCGGCGAGGGGCTGACGATCATCGGCTGGATCGCCATGTGGCACCCGGTCGACATCTTCCTGTATCGCTGGTGGCCGATCCGGCGCGAAGCGCTGCTCTATCGCAGGCTTGCCGCGATGGACGTGCGGGTGCTCATTCGGCCGCCTTCGGGCGCTTGACGTAGCCGTCGCGCGTCTGCGGAAAACGCCGCCCCAGCACGCTACCCGCCACCAGCGTGCGCAGCATCTGCGCGGTGCCGCCGGCGATCGGAAACATCCGCGCGTCGCGCACGTATCGCTCCATCGGATTGTCGCGCGAGTAACCGGCGGCCCCCCAGAGCTGGAGCGCGTCGTTGGTGATCCTGATCGCGGATTCGGATGCGAACAGCTTGGCGCGCGCGGCCATCGCGGGTTCGGGGAAACCGCCGGGCTTCGCCGAGCCTGCCGCCATCCACAGCAGCGCGCGGGCCGCCTCGAGCGACACTGACATGTCGGCGACCATCCATTGCAGGCCCTGGAACTCCGCGATCGGCCGGCCGAACTGGTGGCGCGCGTTCACGTATTCGCACGCCCGTTCGTAGGCCCCCTGCGCGAGGCCGAGCGCGACGGTACCGGCCCCCACACGCTGGCCGTTATAGGCGTCCATCAGGTCGCCGAACCCGCCGCCGAACCCGCGCGGCGACTGCAGCACCATGTCGGCCGGCACTTCGAGATCGTTGAACAGGATTTCCGTTTCCGGGATGCCGCGCAGGCCCATCGCCGGTTCGCGCTTGCCGATGACGAGGCCTTTGGGCGACCCGCGCTTGGGATCGCGCACGACGATGAAGCCCCCGATGCCTTCTTCCTTGCCCTTCTCGTCAAACACGCGCGCAAAGATCAGGTGGAAGCGCGAGATCCCGCCGCCGGTGATCCAGTGCTTGCGCCCGTTGAGCACGTAGGCGCGGCCGCGTTTGTCGGCGCGCGTCGTCATGTCGGTGGCGGCGCTGCCCGCGTCGGGTTCGGTGATGCAGATCGCCGGCTTGTCGCCCGACAGCACGCACGAAGCGGCAAGCTCGCGCTGCGCCTTCGTGCCATAGGCCATGACGGCACCCACCGCGCCCATGTTGGTCTCGACGACGATGCGCGCGCACGCGCCGCAAGCGCGCGCGATTTCCTCGATGACCAGCACGGCGTCGAGATAGGGGAGGCCCTTGCCGCCGAGTTCCTTCGGGATCGTCATGCCGAGGAAGCCGGCCTCGCGCATCGCCTCGACGTTTGCCCACGGATAGGCTTCCGTCCGGTCGGTCTCGGCGGCGGTGGGGGCCAGGATCTCGTCGGCGAATTTGCGTGCGCGCTTTCGGAGCGCGTCCTGTTCTTTCGTCAGGCTGAACATGCCGGCAGGTTCCGGCATTCCGGCCGCAGGGTCAACGCCCGATGCGCACCCAGTCGAGATATCCCTGCAGGATGAACGAGGCCGCCATCTTGTCGACGACCTCGCCGCGGCGCGCCCGGCTCATGTCGGCGTCGATCAGCGTGCGCGTCACGGCCTGCGTCGACATGCGCTCGTCCCAGAACACCAGCGGCAGGTCGATGCGCGCCAGCAGGTTGCGCGCGAAGGCGCGCACGGCCTGCGCGCGCGGCCCGAGGGTGCCGTCCATGTTGGTCGGCATGCCGCACACGAAGCCGCCGATCCTGCGTGCAGCCACGATCTCGGCGATCCGGTCGTAATCGGCCTTCGCCTTGCGTGCGCGGAGAATCGTCTCGAGCGGCGAGGCGATCGACAGGCCGGGATCGCACACGGCGAGTCCCACCGTCTTCTCGCCGGGATCGAGGCCGAGAAGACATGTCTTTTCCGGCAGTTCCGCCAGCAGGTCGGTAGGGTTGCGGATCGGCATGTCGAGTGTTAGCTTCCCGGCCCGTTTCAACGACGTTTTCACCGTCATTTCAAGGCCCAAGGCGAGACATACCGCATGTCGCTCGATCAGGCTACCGTCGCACGAATTGCGCAGCTGGCGCGCATCCGGGTGGCGCCCGAAGACCGGCCCAAGATGGCCAAGGAACTGCAGACGATCCTCGACTGGGTCGAGCAGCTCAAGGAGCTCGACACCTCGAAGGTCGAGGCGATGACCTCGACCGTCGAAGTCGTCATGCCGGCCCGCGAGGACAAGGTCACCGACGGCGGCTATCCCAACAAGGTGCTCGCCAACGCGACCGATCCGGTGCGCGTCTCGTCGACCGAGGATCTCGGCGGCTTCTTCACCGTGCCGAAGGTGGTGGAGTGATGGCCAACCTCGTCGACCTCACGATCGCGCAGCTGCGCGACGGCCTGAAGAACGGGCAGTTCTCGGCCATCGAGCTGGCCAAGGCCTATCTCGGCGCGATGGAGAAGAACCGCCATCTCAACGCCTTCATCGTCGAGACGCCGGACATGGCGCTGGCGCAGGCGGCGGATTCCGACCAGCGCCTGCAGAAAGGCGAGGGGCGTGCCCTGGAAGGCATCCCGCTCGGCATCAAGGACCTGTTCTGCACCAAGGGCGTGCAGACGACGGCGGCGAGCCACATCCTCGAAGGCTTCAAGCCGCCCTACGAGTCCACCGTCACGCAGAACCTGTTCGACGCCGGCGCCACGATGCTCGGCAAGCTCAACATGGACGAGTTCGCGATGGGCTCGGCCAACATCACCAGCCATTTCGGCAGCGTGAAGAACCCGTGGAAGCGCAAGGACGGCAAGGATCTCGTCCCCGGCGGTTCCTCGGGCGGTTCGGCCGCGTCGGTCGCGGCGCACATCGTCGCGGGCGCCACGGGCACCGACACCGGCGGTTCGATCCGCCAGCCGGCGAGCTTCACCGGCATCGTCGGCATCAAGCCGACCTACGGGCGCTGCTCGCGCTGGGGCATCGTCGCGTTCGCCTCGTCGCTCGACCAGGCGGGCCCGATGGCGCGCGACGTGCGCGATGCGGCGATCCTGCTGAAATCGATGGCCGGGCACGACCCGAAGGATTCGACGTCGGTGCCCACACCGGTCCCGAACTACGAGGCGGCGCTCACCGGCAGCGTGAAGGGCCTCAAGTTCGGCATCCCGAAGGAATACCGCGTCGACGGCATGCCGACGGAGATCGAGAAGCTCTGGCAGCAGGGCATCGACTGGCTGAAGGCCGCCGGTGCCGAACCCGTCGAGATCTCGCTGCCGCACACCAAGTACGCGCTGCCGACCTACTACATCATCGCGCCCGCCGAAGCGTCGTCGAACCTCGCGCGCTACGACGGCGTGCGCTACGGCCTGCGCGTGCCCGGCAACTCGCTCGACGAGATGTACGAGAACACGCGCGCGGAAGGCTTCGGTGCGGAAGTCCGCCGCCGCATCCTGATCGGCACCTACGTGCTGTCGGCGGGCTACTACGACGCCTATTACCTGAAGGCGCAGAAGGTCCGCACGCTGATCTTCAACGACTTCAAGGAAGCCTGGAAGAAGTGCGACGTGGTGCTCACGCCCACGACCCCGTCGGCCGCGTTCGCCATCGGCGAGAATGCCGACGATCCGCTGGCCATGTATCTCAACGACGTGTTCACGGTGCCCGTGAATCTCGCCGGGCTGCCGGGCATGTCGGTGCCTGCGGGCCTGTCGGGCGAGGGACTGCCGCTGGGGCTGCAGCTGATCGGCAAGCCGTTCGACGAAAGCACCCTGTTCCGCGTGGGCGGCGTCATCGAGAGCGCAGCGAATTTCACCGCGCGTCCCGGAGCGTGAGACGATGATCATCGAAGGAAAGACCGGCAAGTGGGAAATCGTCGTGGGCCTCGAGGTCCACGCGCAGGTCGTCTCGAAAGCCAAGCTGTTCTCGGGCGCCTCGGCCACCTATGGCGGCGACCCGAACGGGCAGGTGAGCTTCGTCGACGCGGCGTTCCCCGGCATGCTGCCGGTGATCAACGGATTCGTCGTCGAACAGGCGATCAAGACCGGCCTCGGCATCGAGGCGCAGGTAAACGAAGTCTCGGTCTTCGACCGGAAGAACTATTTCTACGCCGACCTGCCGCAGGGCTACCAGATCAGCCAGTTCACGCGGCCGATCGTCACGGGGGGCAGGCTGGTGCTCGACATGCCGGGCGGCGTCACCAAGACCGTCGGCGTCACGCGCCTGCATCTCGAGCAGGACGCGGGCAAGTCGATGCACGACCAGAGCCCGACGAAGAGCTACATCGACCTCAACCGGTCGGGCGTGGCGCTGATGGAGATCGTCTCGGAGCCCGACATCCGTTCGCCGGAAGAGGCGGGGGCGTATCTCAAGAAGCTGCGCGCCATCCTGCGCTATCTCGGCACGTGCGACGGCAACATGGACGAAGGCTCGATGCGCTGCGACGCCAACGTCTCGGTCCGCAAGGTCGGCGAGACGAAGTTCGGCACGCGCAACGAGATCAAGAACGTCAACTCGATCCGCTTCGTCATGCAGGCGATCGAGTACGAGGCGATGCGCCAGGTCGAGGAACTCGAGAACGGCGGCACGATCGTCCAGGAAACGCGCCTGTGGGATACGGCCAAGGGCATCACGCGCCCGATGCGCTCGAAGGAGCACGCGCACGACTACCGCTATTTTCCCGATCCCGACCTGCTGCCGCTCGTCCTCGACCCGAAGGTGATCGCGCGCATCAAGGCGGAAATGCCCGAGCTGCCCGACGCCAAGAAGGCGCGCTTCGTCGAGCAGTACAAGCTGACGCCCTACGATGCGGGCGTGCTTGTCGCCGAGCAGGAGCAGGCCGATTTCTTCGAGACCGTCGCCAAGGGCCGCAAGGACCCGAAACTCGCGGCCAACTGGGTGATCGTCGAGCTGTTCGGCGCGCTCAACAAGAAGGGCGTCGACGTCGCGCACTCGCCGGTGACGGCGAAGAACCTCGCGGGCCTCATCGACCTTATCGAGAACGACACGATCTCGGGCCGCATCGCCAAGGACGTGTTCCAGTTCATGGTCGAGACGGGCGGGGATGCGGCGAGCATCGTGAAGGAAAAGGGCCTCGTCCAGGTCACCGACACGGGCGCCATCGATGCCGCCATCGCCAAGGTGATGGCCGAGAACGAGGCGAAAGTCGCCGAGTATCGCTCGGGCAAGGTCACGCTGTTCGGCTGGTTCGTCGGGCAGGTGATGAAGGGCACGGGCGGCAAGGCCAATCCCGCCAAGGTCAACGAGATCCTCAAGGCGAAACTCGGAGGATAGTCATGGCCGCGAAGAAAAAGACGCCACCCAAGAAAAAGCCCGCAGCGAAGAAGGCCGTACCGAAAGCGAAGCCCAAGAAGATCCTGCCCAAGAAGATCCTTAAGGCAACGCCCGCGATCAAGGCCGCCGCCGCGAAATCCGCGAAGAAGGCGGCCAAGGGTGCGCGCATCGGCAAGGCCGGCTACGACGTTCCGGCGAAGAAGCCCGCGGCGAAGGCCGTATCGGGCGTCACGCTCTACGGCTTCCACCTGTCGCTGCCGTCGGCGAAGGTCGGACTGATGCTGTCGATGCTCGGCGTGAAGTGGAACTACCGCCATGTCGATCTGCGCGCCGGCGCGCAGAAGACGCCCGATCATCTGAAGCGCAACCGCTTCGGCCAGGTGCCCGTGCTCGTCGACGGCGATGAGGTCGTCGTCCAGTCGAACGTGATCCTCGCCTATCTCGCCGACCGCTTCGGCGCGTTCGGCGGCGCCAATGCGCACGAGAAGCGCCGCATCGCCGAATGGCTCGCCTGGGATCTCGACCGCATGACCACGGTGGGGCAGGCACGCTTCCTGCGCCGCAACGCGCCGGAAAGTCCGGCGCTGCCGTTCCTGTTCGGGCGCGGCGAACAGGCGCTCGAACTGCTCGACCGGCATCTCGGCACGTCGAAGTTCCTCGCCGGCATGAACCCGACCATCGCGGACATCGCGATCTTCCCGTGGATCGCCACGGCGGAGGAGGCGCAGTACGACGCGACGAAGTATCCGAACATCCGCGACTGGGGCCAGCGCATGATGAAGCTGCCCGGCACCGCACATCCGTATGCATTGCTGCCGAAGGAAGACCGGCCCGCATCGGCTTGATCCACAGGGCCGTTTCTGGCGTAACTCTTCGAGAGTTTCCTTCGAAAGGATAGCAGCCATGAAAACACGAATCCTTGCGGCGGCCCTCGGCCTGCTCGCGGCCGCTCCGGCGGCCAATGCGCTGGAACTCGTTGCTCTGACGGATCAAAACGAGTTGATCCGCTTCGAATCGTCCGCTCCGCAGAAGACCTGGATGGTCGCGATCCTCGGCGCATCGGCCAAGATCATCGGCATCGATGTCCGCCCGGCAGACGGCAAACTTTACGGTCTCGACACCAGCGGCAACATCTACACGATCGACGTGGTCGGCGGCCGCACCGAGAAGGTCTCGACGCTGTCGGTTCCCCTCGAAGTGGCGACCAGCGCCATCGTCGACTTCAACCCGCAGGCCGACCGCATGCGCGTCATCGGCCCGAACGGGCAGAGCCTGCGCGTGAACGTGGCCACAGGTGCGGCCATCGTCGACGGGCGCCTCGCGTATGCCCCCACCGATCCGTCGAAGGGCAAGCAGCCGAACGTGACGGCGGGTGCCTATCTCAACGCGGTTCCCAACGCGCCGGCCACGCAGCTCTTCGAGTTCGACTCCTCGACCGGCGCCTACCTGATCCAGGATCCGCCGAACGACGGCACGCTCGCCTCGATCGGCGAGAGCGGCCTGCCGCCGGGCACGCGCATCGACGCGATGGACATCCACACGACGAAGGACATGAAGGACTATTCGGGCTTCGCCATCGCAGGCGGCCGCCTGTGGTCGTTCCCGATCACCAACGGCAAGCTGCGCGAGATCGGCCCGATCGCGGCCGGCACGCGCAAGCTGGTCGATGTCGCCGTCGTCTCGCCCCCCTGATCCAACACCGCGAAGGAACGAACCGCCGATGATCGAACTCTATACGTGGACGACACCCAACGGCCGCAAGGCCTCCGTGATGCTCGAGGAAGTCGGGCTCGCCTACAACGTCCACAAGATCAACATCAGCAAGGACGAGCAGTTCGCGCCCGAGTTCCTCGCGATCAGTCCCAACAACCGGATTCCGGCCATTGTCGATACCGACGGCCCGGGCGGCAAGCCGCTGTCGCTTTTCGAATCCGGCGCCATCCTGATCTATCTGGCGGAGAAGACCGGCAGCAAGCTGCTGCCCGTCGAGCCGCGCGCCCGCGCGACCGTGCTGCAATGGCTGATGTGGCAGATGGGCGGCGTGGGGCCGATGTTCGGCCAGACGCACCACTTCATGCACGCGGCACCCGAGAAGGTGCCCTACGGCATCGAGCGCTATTCCAAGGAAACACGCCGCCTCTACGGCGTGATGAACAAGCGCCTGGGCGAGGCCGCATATCTCGCCGGTGCCGACTATTCCATCGCCGACATCGCGACATATCCGTGGGTCGCGCGCCATGAGCACCACAAGGTGGACCTCGCCGAATTCCCGAACGTGAAGCGCTGGTTCGACACGATCGGCGCCCGCCCGGCGGTCGCGAAGGGGATGGCGGTCTAGCCTCCCATAAAGCCGTCATGCCCGGACCTGTTCCGGGCATCCACGACTTTGCCAGCCGCAAAATCACAAAAGACGTGGATGCCCGGCATTCGCCGGGCATGACGGGAAGGGTGGAGCCGTCGCGTTCGTCGCGGCGTGGATTGCGGCACGGCAAGCAGGCCTTATGCCCGCCGCTCCTTCTTCCCCGCACACACGTCGCGCACGCATGCGCGCAGCCAACGATGCGCGGGGTCCGCGTCGTGGCGCGGATGCCAGAGCAGCGACACGGTGATTTCCGGCACGGCGACCGGCAGCGCGAAGCTGTACATGCCGTCGCGCAGGTTGCCGGTATGGCGTTCCGGCACGGTGGCGATCAGGTCGGTCGTGCGCGCGAGCGACAGCGCGGCCGCGAACCCGCCGACTTTCGTGGCGATATGCCGCACGAGCCCGTGCGTCTCCAGCGCCTCGTCGATCAGCCCGCGATCCTGCGCGCGGCGCGCGACGAGGACATGCCGCCCGGCCGCATAGCGCGCCGGGGCGATCCTGCCGCGGCATAGCGGATGCCCCTTGCGCACGACGCCGACGAAGCGGTCGCGGAACAGGGCCTGCATGCGGATTTCCGGGCCTTGCTCCGGCCCGACGACGCCCGTTTCCAGATCGACGCTGCCGTCGCGGAGCTGCGCGCTGTCGCGGTTGGGCTTGGGAACGAAACTGAGCTGCACGCCGGGCGCCTCCCGGCCCACGCGCGCGACCAGCGCCGGCCCGAAATTCTCGACGAAGCCGTCGCTGGTGCGCAGCGTGAAGCTCCGCACGAGTGCCGCCAGATCGAGCGACGTTGCCGGCCGCAGCACGGCAGCCGCCTGCTCGACGAGCGGGCCGACATGCCCCCGCAGTTCCAGCGCACGCGGCGTCGGCACGAGGCCGCGCCCCGCGCGCACCAGCAGCGGATCGCCGGTCGCGGTGCGCAGGCGGGCGAGCGTGCGGCTCATCGCCGAAGGGCTGAGACGCAGGCGTCGGCTGGCGCGCGCCACGCTGCCTTCGGCGAGAAGCACGTCGAGAGCGACGAGAAGGTTGAGGTCGGGCAGGGACATGCGGCGAGCCTAGCACACTTGCGGCCCATATAGGGCGTCTGATGCACTTATCGAGTGCAAACAGTGCGCCTTCCGCCATATCCGGGAGCGGCGCATCCTGAAGGCCGACAACAACCTTCAAGGAGAAGAACAATGATTCCGTCCCGTTTCGAACCTGTCGCATTCGGCTTCGTGCTGTCGGGAATGATGTCCCTGCTTGTCTCGGGCATATCCACCTTGCGCGCCGCCGGTGTGGCCGAGAACTTCCCCGGCCTCTGGGCCGGCGCCTGGCTCGCCTCGTGGGCCGTCGCGTTCCCGGTCGTGCTGGTCGTCGCACCCGCCGCGCGCCGGATCGTCCGCCGCATGACCGCGTCTTGACCCGGAGCACGCAGATGATTTCCGGAAAAGCCGCAACCGCAGACGCACGCACGGCGCAGGGAAGCACAGGCTGGCAGGCGCTCGCCGGCCTGTCGCTGTCGATGCTGCTGGCATCGCTCGGCACCAGCATCGCCAATGTCGGCCTGCCGACGCTGGCGACGGCCTTCGACGCATCGTTCCAGCAGATCCAGTGGGTCGTGATCGCGTATCTGCTCGCCACGACCACGCTGGTCGTCGGCGTCGGGCGGCTGGGCGACATTTTCGGCCGCCGGAAGCTGCTGCTCGCCGGGATCGCGCTCTACACGGCTTCATCCGCCCTGTGCGCCGCCGCACCGACGTTTGAGGCGCTGGTCGCCGCCCGTGCGTTGCAGGGGCTGGGGGCCGCCATCATGCTGGCCCTCGCCATGGCGCTGGTCGGCGAGGCCGTGCCGAAAGAAAAGACCGGCAGCGCCATGGGCCTGCTCGGCACCATGTCCGCGGTCGGCACCGCGCTCGGGCCGTCGCTGGGCGGCGGCCTGATTTCCGTCTTCGGCTGGCAGGCGCTCTTCCTTGTCGGGCTGCCGCTGGGCATCGTGGCCTTCCTGTTCGTCCGCCATGCCGTGCCGGCCGACCGGCAGGCGGAAAACGGCGAACGGCCAGCCTTCGATACGGCAGGCACGTTGCTGCTGGCAGGCACGCTGGCCGCCTACGCGCTGGCGATGACCGTCGGGCGCGGTGATTTCGGCGCATTCAACGCGATGCTGCTGGCGGCATCCGCCGCCGGGTTCGTCCTGTTCCTGCTCGTCGAGACGCGCAGCACGTCGCCGCTGATCGCACCTACCCTGATGCGCGATCCGGCGCTGGCCTCGGGGTTCGCGACGAACGCGCTCGTCTCGACGGTGATGATGGCGACGCTCGTCGTCGGGCCGTTCTACCTGACGCGGGCGCTCGGCCTCGACGAGATATCCGCAGGGCTGGTCATGTCGCTCGGGCCGGCGGTTTCGATCCTGTGCGGCGTTCCCGCGGGGCGCCTCGTCGACCGGCTGGGTGCCAGGTCCGTCGTCGTCATCGGGCTTGTCGCGATGGCGGCAGGCGCGTTCGCGATGGCCGCCATTCCGTCGAGCTTCGGCATCGCAGGCTATATCGCCGCCATCGCAATGCTGACGCCGGGCTACCAGCTGTTCCAGGCGGCGAACAACACCGCCACGCTGAAGGGCATCGCGCCCGACCGGCGCGGCGTGGTGTCCGGAATGCTCGGCCTGTCGCGCAATCTCGGGCTCGTCACCGGCGCCTCGGCGATGGGCGCGGTGTTCGCCTTCGCATCGGCTGCCAGCGACACTGCATCGGGCATGCGGATCACGTTCGCGGTCGCGGGCCTGCTGGTGCTCGCGGCACTCGCCGTCGTGGTCGGCGTGCGCGGGAAGTAAACGCTGCCGTCATGCCCGGGCTTGTCCCAGGCACCCACGACTTTTTCTTGCTAAAAATCCTATTTTAGCCTATATTACCCAGCATGATTTGGAGCGCAAAAACACCGGGCTGGTTGACGGTTGTTGACAGGAAAATCCCGTCAATTGGTCAACAAAAACCTGAAATAACCGTTTCTTTTCAACGGTCCAGGAAATTTTCGTCAACAACCGTCAACGCGCCGTCAAGCAAAGTTTCCGGTGCCTTATTTCGGCGCGGGCTTGATCTCGCGGTCCCAGCGGGCGAGCAGGCGGGTGCGTTCGGCCGGGTCGCCGTACTTGGCGAAGTCGTAGTCGATCAGCTTCGCGTCGACCGACTTGGCGATGTCCGGCGGCAGCGTCACGGCCTTGTTCGCCGGCACCTGGTACGACTTGACCGACAGGCCGATCGCCTGCGCTTCGGGGGCGAGCAGCCAGTCATAGAGTTTCTTGGCGCCCGCCATGTTGCGCGAACCCTTGATGAGCGACATCGAGCCGACCTCGTAGCCCGTGCCCTCGCACGGCGCCACGTTGACGATCGGCGCCTTCTCGAGGATCTGCACGAGCGCGTCGGACATGAACACGATGCCCACGGCCGTCTCGCCGGTCGCCGTCGCCCGCACGGGCGCGCCGCCCGACTTCGTGTACTGGTTCACGTTCCTGTGCATCGCCTTCATGAAGTCGAAGCCCTTGTCCTCGCCCATCAGCTGGACGACGGTAGCAAGGAACGTATAGGCCGTGCCCGACGAGTTCGGATCGGCGACCTGCACTTCGTCCTTCAGCTTGGGATGCAGCAGGTCGGACCAGCATTTCACTTCCGGCGCGCCGAGCTTGGCGAGCTGGCCGGGGTTGTAGACGATGCCGAGCGCGCCCGAATAGACGCCGACCGTGCGGTTGCCCGAGCGTGCCGCCTGCTTCTGCGCCCAGTCGTGCAGCTGCGGCAGCATCGGCGACTTGTAGGGTTCGGTCAGCCCTTCGAGCGCCGCCTGGAGATGCGGATCGCCCGTGCCGCCCCACCACAGATCGGTGCGCGGATTGCCCGCCTGCGCGCGGATCGTGGCGAAGGCTTCGCCGGTCGACTGGCGCACCATGAAGACCTTGCCGCCGGTCGAGCGTTCATACGCGGAGACGAGCGCCTGGCAGTATTCCTGCTGCGCGCTGCACACGAACGACACGGGCGCCTGCGCCGAAGCGCTTCCGGCGAAGGCGAGGGCGGTGAGGGCGAAAGCAGCGCTCGCCAACGGCGCGCGCAGGTCGGTTTTCCGCATTGTCGTCGTCTCCCCGGATGTGACGGTTCGATGACGATGCTAACCGCGCGCCAGCCCCGGCACCAGCAGGTAACGGCCGGAAAACGTCGGAAGCTAGCGTTTTGCGCGCTTGAACTGCTTGGCCAGCGTCAGGCCCTGACGCTGGTAGTTCGAGCCGATGCCCATGCCGTAGATGCGGTCGGGCCTGGCCGTCAGCTTCTCGAACGCGAAGCGGCCGACGATCTGGCCGTGTTCCAGCAGGAACGGCACGTCGTGCGAGCGCACTTCCAGCACCGCGCGCGTGCCCTGGATGTCGTTCGCCCCGTAGCCGAAGCCGGGATCGAAGAAGCCGGCATAGTGGATGCGGAATTCGCCGACCGAGGTGTCGTAGGGCACCATCTCGGCAGCATAAGCGTGCGGCACGCGGATCTTCTCGCGGCTGACGAGGATGTAGAAATCGTCGGGATTGAGGACGAGCGAGCGCGAGCGGTTGCGCTTCAGCGGTTCCCAGAATTCGGTCGGGTCGTAATGGCCGATCTTGGAAAGGTCGATCAGCGGCGCGTTGTGGCGCGCGCGATAGCCGATCGTGTCGCTGTCCGGCCCTTCCAGATCGATCGAGATCCACAGGCCCTGGCCGATCTGCGCGCGCTCGCGGTTCTCGTCGGGGGCGAAAACCAGATGCAGGCGCTTGTCGAGCGCCGTCAGCGCCTTGTCGGAGAAGCTGGGGCTGCCTTTGCGCAGGCGCAGCTGGTTCAGCGTCTGGCCGGTGCGCACGAGGATCGAGAAGGTGCGGGGGCTCACTTCCAGATAGAGCGGGCCTTCGTAGCCGGCCTGCACCTTCTCGAATTCGCGGGCGCCGTCGCACAGCAGGCGGGTGAAGATGTCGAGGCGGCCCGTCGTGCTCTTCGGATTCGCGGTGCCGGCGATGTCGGCCGGCAGCTTCAGGCGTTCGAGCAGCGGGATGATGTAGACGCAGCCGCGTTCGAGCACCGCGCCCTCGCGCAGGTCCACGCTGTGCATCGCCAGCTTGTCGAGCTTGGCGGCGACCGTGCTGCCCGCACCCGGCATGAAGCCCGCGGCCACGCGAAAGGCGTGCGTGCCGAGGCGAAGATCGATGCTGGCGGGCTGGATCTGGTCGTCGCGCACGGGCGGGTTCGCCGCGATGCGTCCTTGTGCGACGAAGGCCTGGTAGGTCTGGGAAGGCAGGATGCCGGCGGAAGTCGGACGCGCTTTGCTCAAACCATCGATCCCGGATGTGCGAAAGGCGGGAATCGCCGGTCGCGGGCGGGACAAGCTAGTTCAATGGCGGGAAAGCGTCGAGACCGTCGACGGAACGGCCGCCGGGCCGTCCCGTCGCACGGAAAAACGTCGGAAAATTCAGGCCGCGACCGAGGCCGGCGTCTGCTGGATCACCGAGGCGCCCGGACGGATGCTGTTGCGCGGGCGCAGCGTGCGGCGGGGAAGGGCGGGGCCGCGCACCGCAAGCAGTTCGCGCTTGGCGTTCTCGAGCACGGCGTGGATGCGGGCATCCTCGCGGTCGATCACGTCCATCGCCGTCAGCTTGTTGTCGATCAGGTCGAGCAGGGTGTCGATGACCGGGCGGGAAATGGAAGACATGGGTTCTGGCTCCTCTGGGTCCGTAAATCCGACTTTTTGCGCCGAATTCGGCTTCTGGTCCTTGGTTTCGGGCGACCATTCTCAGGTCGCGTGCATATAGATTTGCGCCCTAATGGTTAATAATCCATAAAACTTGGCGGAAATTTTGATTCAACTGAATCCGTATTTTAACCGTGTTGCGTTCAAAGCACGGTCTCAGGCGGGATTAATCCTGATCTGACAGGCGCTTCGCGTTGACACGGAGGGCCCGGCCCACCTAGAAGTCACGCAGCATATGCCGTGTGATTTACCCACTCCCGGCGGAGGGGTGGCCGAGTGGCTGAAGGCGGCAGTTTGCTAAACTGTTATGCGGGGAAACCTGCATCGTGGGTTCGAATCCCATCCCCTCCGCCACTACTATTTACTTCCCCTGCGCGCGGCACATCGCCTTCGCGAGCTCGCGCGAGCCGGTGTACGCCGCATAGTGCAGCGTCCACGGGATTGCCTTGCGCCCGGCCGCGAGCATTAGCGCCACGAACAGGCCGACCTTGGCCGCCGTCAGCAGGATCGTGCCCCAGACCCCGCCGAACCCGAGCCCGACGGCGATTGTCGCGATGAGCGGCGTATCGTGGGGCATGGCATTCCTTCGGCGGGCGGCGGCACGCTCCCTATGTGGTGATTGCCAGGCGGAATTGCAGACAGGACATGTCTCTAGTTCGCATTCAACGCGCTTTCCTTGCGGCGGCGCTCGCGCCAGGCGGTCGGCGAATGGCCGACGGCGCGCTTGAAGGCGCGGCTGAACGCCGCTTCGGATTCGTAACCCACCTTGCCCGCGACCCGCGCGACCGAAGCTTCGCCGCCCGCAAGCATCGACGAGGCGACCTGCATGCGCCACAGCGCCAGGTACTGCATCGGCGGCTTGCCGACGAAACGTTGGAACCGTTCGGCCAGCGACGAGCGCGACAGGCCGGCTTCGCGGGCCAGCGATTCGAGCGACCAGTTCTCCGCCGGCGCCTCGTGGATGAGCGAGATGGCCCGACCGACATGCCTGTCGCCGAGGGCGGCCAGCCAGCCGGCGCTCGCGTCGGACAGCTCGCCGAGATGATGGCGAACGATGTCGATGAACATCAGTTCGCCGAGCTTGGTGAGGACCGACGCGCTGCCGGCGCGCCTGTCCTTCGCTTCGATCTGCGCGAATTCGGTCAGGCGGCCGATCCGGCCGCTGCCTTCCGAGCCGCGCATGTGGATCATGCGCGGCAACGCTCCCAGCAGCGGATTGAACGGCGTGGCGTCGCAACCGAAGAAGCCGCAGACCAGATGTCCGTCCGGCTGGCCTCCCCGGCCTTCGAGATTGACCGTGATCGGCAGCGCGTCCGGATCGGACGGCCGCCTGAAAACGTTCAGGTCCGGTTGCGCGCGCATGCCGGGCGAGCTCGACATCACATGCGGATCGCCTTGCGGAAAAGCCACGACATCGCCTTCGGAAAGCAGCAGCTTCGTATCGGGATCCGGAAGGAGCGTTGCCCAGCATTCGCCGCGGGTGACGACATGGAACGGGATCACGTGTTCGGCGCCCGGCATCACATACGGCGCCAGAACGTTCGCGGCCGGCGATTCAGCGATCCAGGGTGAGGATGCCTCGACGTCGAAGAACACGGCGCTTTGCAACCGTACCGCTCTCAAAACGTCCGATAGCGCATCGTATGACATATGCAGATCTCCGGACGAACGGGCATGAAATTCGAATGATCGGTCATTCAACCGAATCTTTTTCTATGGGATTGCGCGGCCCCCCGTCCAGCATCTCCTGAAAGAGGAATACCGATGAAATCCATGGCCGCCATCCGACCGGACGCTCCACCTTTTGCCGCGATCAAAGAACGTCAGCAGAAAATGTGGGCGTCTGGCGACTTCGCCGTCGTCGGGACGACGCTGCAGATTGTCGGCGAAGCGCTGTGCGAATCGCTCGATCTGCGTGCAGGCGAGCGCGTGCTCGACGTGGCCGCCGGCAACGGCAATGTCTCCCTTGCGGCGGCGCGCCGCTGGTGCGACGTGACGGCCAGCGACTACGTGCCCGCACTGCTCGAGCGTGCGCGCGAACGCGCCGCCGCAGAGCGTCTGCCGCTCAGGATCCAGATCGCCGACGCCGAAGCGCTGCCGTTCCCCGACGACAGTTTCGATGTCGTCGTCTCGACCTACGGCGTGATGTTCGCGCCCGACCAGAAGCGCGCGGCAACCGAACTGCTGCGCGTCTGCCGCAGCGGCGGCAAGATCGGCCTCGCGAACTGGACGCAGGACGGCTTCATCGGCCAGCTCTTCAAGGTCGTCGGCAAGCATGTGGCGCCGCCGCCCGGTGTCCAATCGCCGGCCCGCTGGGGCGACAAGGCGATCTTGCGCGAGCTGTTCGGCGAGGGCGCCTCGGTCGGCGGCCACCTCAAGAACTTCGCCTTCCGCTACAAGTCGCCGGCGCACTGGATCGACGTGTTCCGCGGTACCTATGGGCCCGTGCTCAAGGCCTACGAGGCGCTCGACGCGAAGGGACAGGAGGCGCTCACAGCCGACATCTCCGCGCTGATCGACCGTTTCAACATCGCCGGGCCGTCCTCGATGGTTGCGCCGGCCGAGTATTTCGAGGCGGTCATCGTCAAGCGCTAGGCCGCGGTCTCGTCGCCCGGCGCCGCTCCCCCGCACGGGAGCGGCGCCGGATCGTCCTGCATTTGAAATAGCTTATCGCCGAGCCGGGGCATCGCCCCGATATGCCCGTATTCCGGCACACAAAAGCCTCCGTTTCAAAGTAGCATTCAGGTGGGTGACGGCTGGCCGGGGCGGTGCACCGGTTTTCGCCAACCGCCGCCTGGGAGATGGACGCAACGACGGGAGCCGAAGCAGTCTTGGCAACTCGTTTCGGGAATTCTTGCACATGTCGATAACGCAGCTCGATCTCCAGCCGCTTCCCGCTACGGCCGACCCGCGCCTGCACGAGCTTTATGCCTACTGGAACGGCCGGCGGCAGGGACGCCCTTATCCCGCGCGATGCGACGTCGATCCGGTCGATATCCCGTCGCTTCTGCCCTATCTGTCGCTCGTCGACGTGGTTTCCGGCTCGCCGCGCTTCGTCTATCGCGTTGTGGGCACGAAGATGGTCGAACTGCTGCGGCGCGAATTGACGGGCCAGCCGGTCGGGACAGGCGTCAAACCCGACGAGCTCGAAGCGGTGCTCGTGCGCTATCGCCGCGTCGCGAACGAAGGGATCGCGCTCTATCACCGCCACCGCACGCAGGAGAAGGCAAACGACTACACCGAGATCGACCGGCTCATGCTGCCGATCGGCGAGCCGGAAACCGGCGTCAAGATGATCCTGTCGATCGTCGTGCCGCGCAAGAAGGCCGTCGGAACCTAGCCGGCGCTCTTGCGCCCGCCAGCCTGGATATCCCAGACCGAATAGAGCATGACGCCTGCCGCAACCGAGAGATTCAGCGAGTCCGCGCGCCCGCGCATCGGCAGACGGACAAGGTGCCCGCACGCGGCGCGCAGTTCCGGCGTCAGGCCGCTCTGCTCGGTTCCGTTCACGATCAATGTCGGTGGCGTGTACGCGACCGCGCGATAGTCGGTCTCGGTCTGCAGCGCGGTGCCCACGCAGGTCCCCGGCCATCTGCGCACGAACGCGATCGCCTCGTCGGGTTCGGCGACATGGAGCGGCACCGCGAAAATCGAACCCATCGTCGCGCGGACCGCCTCGGGGCTGAATGGATCGCAGGTCGTGCCGATCAGCAGCACGCCGCCTGCACCCACGGCATCGGCGGTGCGTACGCACGTGCCGAGATTTCCCGGATCCTTGACGCCTTCGAGCGCCAGCCAGATCGCCGCCTTCGCAGGGTCGAGCGCGGAAAGCGGTAGCAGTTTCTGGCGGAACACGCCGATCACGCTCTGCGGATTGTCGCGCTGCGAGATCTTCTCCAGCACCGAGGCCGAGACTTCGAGGAGGAGGGCGCCTGCACCACCCGCCGCGCTCCGCACGGCGGCGACGGCCGGCTGGTCGCGCTGGTCGGCGCGGTAGGCCAGCATCTCGGGCACGATGCCGTGGTCGAGCGCCTCGCGCACGGTGCGCGCACCTTCGGCGACGAAGCGGCCCGTCTCGGCGCGTACCTTGCGCATGTGCAGCGCGCGGATATCCTTGATCAGCGGATTGGTCGGGCTCGCGATCTCGCGCACCTGCAGGGCGGTCACGGCTGTGTCCCCGCACCGGACCAGCGTACATAGAGCGACGTGGACAGATGCCGGCTGCCGCCTTGCTGGGCGACGACGAGTTCGCCCGCCTCGAACGAACCCTCTTGTGGCGGCAGCGCGTCGCGGGCCGTCTCGAGCAGCGACAGCGCCGACATGCGGATCGCATAGGCCGTCAGCATCAGGAACGACGGCCCGCCGGCCAGCAGCTTCGCGCAGTCGGCCAGCATCGGCATCAGACCTTCCTCGATGCGCCACGTCTCGTTCGCCGGACCGCGGCCGAATTTCGGCGGATCGAGAAGGATGCCGTTGTAGCGGTTGCCGCGACGCACCTCGCGCGCGACGAACTTGGTCGCGTCGTCGCAGATCCAGCGGATCGGCGCCTGGGTGAGGTTGGACGCCGCCTGATTTTCCTTGGCCCATGCGATCGCCTTCTTCGAGGCATCGACATGCGTGACCTCGTAACCCGCCGCCGCCGCCACGAGGCTGGCGGCACCGGTGTAGGCGAAGAGGTTCAGGAGTTTCGGGCGCTCGACGCCGTGGCCGGACGCGCGCGCACGCATCCAGTCCCAGTGCGGCGCCTGCTCGGGAAACAGGCCGACATGGCGGAAGGCCGTGAAGCGGCAGGCGAGCGTCGCCTCGCGATACTGCACGGGCCATTCCGGCGGCAGCGGGCGCGGGAACCGCCAGCGTCCCCACGAATCCTCGTCGTCGCCCGGCTTCGCGTCGCCGGGTTTGGAATCGAAATAGGCGTCCGCATGGTCCCACGCATCGGCAGGCCCGGAGAGCGACCACAGCGCCTGCGGCTCCGGACGCACGAGGCGCAGTTTGCCGAAACGCTCGAGCTTGCGGCCGCCGCCGGAATCGAGCAGCGCGTAATCGTCCCATCCGGGTGTCGCGAGAATTTTCAGTTGCGGGGCCAAATCGTGCGTCCTGTTGATCGGGTCGCGAACATATCAGCGTGCCTAGAGTTCCCCAAGACGGAACGCGAACGTCAGAAGCTTCGGCGCCGTCATCGGCGGCGCGTCCGCCTGGCGCCTGAAGGGCTGCGCCTGTCGCAGGGCACCGAGAAAACTTTCGAGCACGGTCCGCTGGTCGCGCATCGCGGGTTGCAGCAGTTCGGCGTAGTTCGGGACCATCTGATACAGATCCCACGGATCCTTGCTTCCGAACGGCGGTCCAAGTGTTCCGTCCGGATTGAGCTGGAACGTTCCGGAAATGACAATGTCCCTGAAGCGAGACGCACGATAGTCGATCAGCCAGACGCGCAGGACCTGCGTGAGGATGAAATCGGTTTCGCTCTGCGAGACCTTGTCGCCGGCGGGGGCCGCCGAAGTGCTGTCCTTTTCGGTCTTCGTGGAAATTCCCGCCTTCGGCGCCGCCCGCTCGGCCGGTGCATTCGGCGCGAGCAGGCCATCGCGGCTTTCCGGATTGCGCGGTTGGGGCGATGGGGCGGGGGCCGGGGCGGGGGCGCGCGGCGCCGACCGGGGTGCAGCCGACCGCGATGCGTTCGGGGCCGTCTCCTGCTGAACCGGCGGTGGCACGAACGCCAAGGGCGGTGCGGCGGCAGGCGCCGGTGGCGGCGGCGGTGATGGCGGGGCCGGCGGAGGCGGAGGTGGTGGTGGCGGCGGTTTCGGAGGTTCGGGAGTCGGGGCAGGCGGCGGCGCCTCCTGAATCATCTCGATCGCAACGTACTGTGTGTCCTCGGAAAGGTCGCGCGGATCGAACCCGACCCAGATGAATGCGATCAGGGCATGCAGCAGCAGCGATACGACCAGGCCCGCGACGACCGGCCAGCGGACGCGCAGCGCGTCGCTGGAAATCCGGAAGGGCTCGTTATCAACGGTCTCGGGTGGAAGCGTCGCGCTCATGCCGCTGGCTCGACCTGCGGCCGGGGGCCGTCCTTCCAGCCGCACAGGCGCATCTGCGTCTTCATGTGCTCGGGAACCTCGGCGACGGCTTTGATCGGCGTACGCCGCGGATAAAGCGGCACGCGGATCTCGCGTGCATGCAGATGGAGGGAGTAGCGCGCCTGGCGCGTGATCTGGCCGCCATAGACCGGATCGCCGAGGATCGGGCAGCCGATCGCCGCGAGATGGACACGCAGCTGGTGCGTGCGTCCTGTCTTCGGTTCGAGTGCCAGCCACGACAGGCCATCGCCCGAACCGATGCGCTTGTAGCCGGTCTGCGAGGGCTGGCCCTTGGGATCGACGCGCATGTTCCAGCCGGTCTTGCGGTTCTCCTTGGCGAGCGGCATGTCGATCGTGCCCTCGTCTTCGGGCGGGCGGCCGACGACGACGGCCCAATAGACCTTGCGCACCTGGCCGGACGAGAACAGCCGGCCGAGCTTCGACAGGGCCTTGCGGTTGCGGCCCAGTACCAGGCAGCCGCTCGTATCGCGGTCGAGCCGGTGCGCCAGGTCCGGCGGCTGCGCGTTGCCGAACTGGAGGCCGCCCAGGAAGTCGCGCAGGTTTTCGCCACCCCGCGGGCCGGCATGGACGGCAAGGCCGGCCGGCTTGTCGAGGATCAGCATCAGGCCGTCGCGGTAGAGCAGGCGGTCTTCGAGTTGCTGTGGCGTCATGGCGGCAAGCTACACTCTTCGCTGGTCATATGCGAAGACCTCGCTAAGGTGCTGCTCCCCAAGCAGGAGCACCCCAATTCCGATGGCCGACACGGGCCGCAACGACCTCAAGGGTGCGCTCTACATCCTGTGCGGCACGATCTTTTTCGCCGCCGGGGGCGCGCTGATCAAGTATCTGACCCGCGAGATGGCCTGGGGGTCGGTCGTTTTCCTGCGGCATATCTTCGCACTGCCGTACTTCCTGCCGATGGTCTGGCTGCACGGCTGGAGCCAGATCGCCACACGGCGTCCGCTTGCCCATCTCGCGCGCGGGACAAGCGGCTTCGCGAGTTTCACGCTGTTCGTGATCTCGCTTACCCAGTTGCGGATGGGCGATGCCTTCGCGCTTTCCTACACGACACCCTTCTGGTCGCTTTTTGTTGCGGCCATCGTCTTCCGCGAGCGCGTCGGCCCGGTCCGCATCCTGGCGACCGTCATCGGATTCATCGGCGTACTGCTCCTGGTCAAGCCGACCGGAGATTTCAACGCCTATGCGCTTGTGGCGCTGGCGAGCGCCGCCCTCACGAGCGTGGCGATGATGATGGTGAAGCAGCTCTCGGCCACCGAGCCGCCCGACCGGATCGCGTTCTGGTTCCTTCTCGTCGGCATTCCGCTCGGCGCGCCGCTGGCGGTCCTCGATTGGACTCCACCTGCAGATACCGCAACGCTCGGCCTGTGCGTTCTGCTAGGGGGCCTGACGTGGCTCGGCCAGCGCTGCCTGTCGCGTGGCTATGCGCTTGGACAGTTCTCGAAAATGGCGCCGCTGGCCTTCGTGCAGGTGGGGCTGGCGACCGCGATCGGCGTCGTCGGGTTCGGGGAGGTGCCGGACATCCACGCCGCCATCGGCATCGTGCTGATCGGCGTCGGCGCCATCGTCATCGTGCGTCGCCGGGCCTGAGCTGGCCGGCGCAAGGCAGCCGTCACTTCCAGACGACTTCCTTGACCGTCTTCTTCTTGGGTTCCACCACCGGAGCGGCAGGCGCCTTGGCGCCCACGGCCGGTTTGGCCGGCGCACCCGGCTTCGTGCCGAGCCGATTGAGGATCGACGACATCGTCATGCTGTTCTTCTGTTTGATCGCCACGCCCTCGGCCGTTTCGGCCACGCGTTTGCGCTGGTAGACGGGCAGGGCGTCAAACGTGCGGCGGGCGCGGTCGATATTGATCGTCGTCGGGCGTTCCGCGGCAAGCTTGACGAACTGGTGGATTTTGGAATGCTCGCCCAGAATCTGTCCGACCGACGACGCCAGGATCTGGAGTGCCGCCTTGTCGACCTGTTCTTTTGCTTCTTCCGAATCCATAGCGGCAGACTTTACCGTAATTTCCCGCATAACTTCAATGCAATGGCATCGGTTCCACCGCAACCGGCCGCCCTATCAGGAGCACGCGAAATGCTGACGATCGGCCTTCTTGTATGTTCGAACGTGTTCATGACGTTCGCCTGGTACGGGCACCTCAAATACCCGCACTGGCCGCTCTGGCAGGCGATTCTCGTCAGTTGGGGAATAGCATTCATCGAGTACTGCCTGGCCGTGCCGGCGAACCGGTACGGCTACGGCGCGTTCACCGGCGTCCAGCTCAAGACGATCCAGGAGATCGTCACGCTTGCCGTGTTCGCCGTCTTCGCGATCTTCTGGCTGGGCGAGGGGCTCAAGTGGAACCATCTGGCGGCCTTCGCCTGTCTTGTCGGTGCGGCATTTTTCATATTCTGGGAGTGAAAAGAAAAAGCCGGCTCGCAAGACCCTGAGGGTTCTGCGAGCCGGCGGACCAGACCAAGGGACCAGCTCGATCTTGGAAGTTTGGAACATGGAGGCCGGTGCAAGACCGGCGGAAGAGAGTGATTGCATTTATATTGAATTTTATTCAAATGTCAATACGATTTTATTGTAATTTACTATAAACCACGAAAAACATCGAAAATATCGACAAATAAGCCTATCATTATAATTATATATCATATGGTTGGATGATAAAACTGAACCAAATTCTAGTTTACAGTCCGCCAATATAATCGCTTACTCTGGTGCATGCTTCTTCGCTTCACGCTGCTGGCCCTTGCCGCCGGTGCATCGATTTCGCCCGCGTTTGCCCAGAGCGGCAAGCCGCCGACGAGCTACACAGAATGCGATGCGCTTTACACGCGTGAACTCAAGAAGGCCGCCGACACCACCGGAAAGGATCTGCGCGAGACCCAGCGTCTGGCCGGACTCCAGCGCATGCGCTGCGACCGCGCGGTGGAGCGCAAACTGATCATGGACCGCGCCAAGGGCGCCAACCGTCCGGGCGGGCGTTGAAATTCAGTCCGGCTTGTCGTCGAAGCGCAGCAGGCGGGGGGCGCGTTCGATGACGACTTCGAGGATCTGTTCGGCCGCGACCAGATCGGCACGCGTGCGTTCGTTGAGGCGATTGACGTAGCGCTCGCTCTCGATGCGGTCCTTGGCGTGATAGAGGCTGCGCAGCTCCGACTTGAAGACATCACGCGCGCCCAGCGGAAGTTCCTTCTTCTCTGCGAGAATTCGAAGGAAATGAAGGCTCGCCGTGACGATCGACGAAAGCATGAAGGCCGTCAATTCGTCGAACTTCTCGGCCAACGCCATCGCCTTCTCGTCGCGCAGGCGCTTCAGCTTGTATTCGATGACGATCGCCAGCGTGTCGAAATCGTCGACCACTTCGCGAAATCCGACATAGGCCTTGAACTTGTCGTCGTTCGCCTCGTTCGCCGCCTGCTGTGCCGCGAGGATGACCTTGGTGGCGCCGCGCTCCAGCGCGACGAGCATCTCGCGGACCTTGGCGATGATCTGCTCGTTCTCGCGGTCCAACTGGGTACTAGACAGCATCTGCTTCCGCTCCGCCGATTCCGAGTTGCAGCAGGCTTGGCGCGCGCTCGATGATGACGCCGAGGATTTCCTCCGCCGTCTCGATATCCTTGTTCGCGCGGGACGAAATCTTGTTTCTGTAGCGGTCCATCTCGAGCAGCTGCTTCACCCGGTAGAGACTGCGCAGCTCCGAAAGGAAGATGTCCTTCGAACCGAGCGGCAGTTCGTTTCGATTCGCCAGAAGCCGCAGGAAGTGCAGGCTGGTCTGCAGCGTCGCCGACAGCATGAAGAGCGTCAACTCCTCGAACTGCGCCTCGAGCGCCTTGTCGCGCCCGCCACGCAGGTTCTTCAGGCGGTACTCGATGACGATGGCCAGCGTATCGAAATCGTCGCAATGCCCGCGGAACTTGGCATAGATGCCGAATTCTTCCTGCGCGAGTGCACCGGAAACTTCCTTGGCGGCAGCGATGACATTGTCCGCGTGACCTTCGAGGGCCGTCAGCAGGTGCTCGACTTCGCGCCGCGTGTGTTGGGTCGCAGGTCTGGACAAGGGCAGGGGTCCGGTTCGCGTAAAAGACCGGCAAGGATGGACCAGCGCCCACCCGATGCGCAACGCTTTCGGCCGGCAGCCGGGGCCGCTAGTCTGGCCGCATGCCTCGGGCCAGAGCCGGCGATTTCGGCGCAAAACAGCAACTGATCCGCGACCGTGCGGCCGAGCTCTTCGCCTCGCGCGGGTTCGCCGCGACGTCGACTGCCGACGTGGCGCAGGCCTGCGGCATTTCCAAGGGGCTGATCTGGCACTATTTCGAATCGAAAGAGGCGATCCTCTTCGATCTCCTGCACGCGCATGTCGATGCGCTGGATGCCGCCGCGACCGCCGCGCTGGCCGAATCGGCCGATCCCCGCGCCCAGTTGCGGGCTTTCCTGCGCGCACATCTGCGCCTCTATGCCCATGCGCGCGCGCGCCATGTGCTGCTGGTCAGCGCGCTCGAAAGCCTAGCACCGCGCCAGCGCGGCGTGATCGTCGCCAAGCAGCGACGCCTCGTCGAGACGGCCGCCGCCCTGCTCGCACGCGTCGCACCGTCCCTGAAGGCGGCACCCGCACTGCGCTGGCCGGCGGCGATGGGCCTCTACGGCTTCATCAACTGGACATATACGTGGTTCGACGCGGGCGGGCCGACTTCGCCCGAGGCCTTCGCCGACTTCGCCTGCACGACATTCCTGTCGGGCATCGAAGCGGCGGCGAAGGCCCAGGCCTGAAAGGTCAGACGCCGGCGGGCAGACGGCGCAGATCGGCCGAAGGCAGGAACGCGTCGGTGTAGACGAGATCGTTGGCCGGCACGACCGGGATGCTGAACGTGTCGCACAGTTGCGCGATGTTTTTCGTGAGGCGTGCCTGATCGACATATCCGATGCCTTTGGCCCGCGTCGTAGGCGTGGCGATCGACTGTTCCAGGACCATCTGGTAGCGCGGCAATTCGACTTCCATCGTGTTGAGCGGCTGGCGGCGGACCGCGGCCCCGATCGACGCGCGCGGGTCGGCCATCATCGCCTGCATCGAGCGCGCGGTCGCCTTCGCGAAACCGCGGGCGATCTCCGGGCTCTTCTCGAGGAATTCCTTTTTGGCGAAGATCGTCGAGCCGAACAGGTCGATGCCGACGCTTGCGTAGGAAATCCACCCGATCTGGTCGAGCGGCACGCCTGCGCGCACCATGTTGAGCGCGACCGACGATACGAACCCGGTTGCGCCCTGCGCTTCGCCGCGCACGACCAGCGTCTCGCGCAGCGGGAAATCGATGTGGCGCAGCGTGACCTTCGACATGTCGATGCCGGCGACGCGCGCAAAGAGCGGGAACATCTGGCGGCCCGCGTCGGGTTCGGGTGCGGCCAGCGTCTTGCCTTCGATGTCCTTCGGGGTTTTGAAAGCGCCCTTCTTGAAGATGATTCCGTGCTGGAGGAGATCCCACAGCACGAAAAACGACGTCACGGCCGTGGCGGGATTCGTCGCCGTGAAACGCGCCAGCGTGCCGAAATCGCCGAAGCCGATGTCGTAGGTGCCCTGCGCCACGCGCGTGACCGCCTGACCGGAGCCGGCACCACCGTCGACCTGCACGTCGAGGCCTTCGTCGGAAAAGAAGCCCTTTTCCACGCCGTAGAGGAAGTTCGACTGCGGACCCCAGAAATCGACGTCGAGCGTGAACTTCACCTTGGTCTTGGCCTGCGCGAGGGCAGGGGCAGCGAACGTGGCGCCGGCTGCAAGGCCTGCGGCGCCAAGACCGAAGGTGCGGCGGGAAATGGATCGGGTCATGGCTGAAACGCCTTTCGTCGGGGTGGAACGGACGTCTCATGCGTCCTGCCCTCCGGCTTGCAAGCCGGGGGCCACCCCTTCGACCGGAGCTTCAGTGCGGCGCCTGTCCTTCTGCCGAAAATCCCGGCACTAGGCGCCGAGGACTTGGGCAAAAAGTTCGGGATCTACGTTGCCGCCCGAAGCGACCGCAACAACCGTCTTGCCCCGCAGCGGATATTTGCCGCTCAGCACGCTCGCCATGGCGACTGCGCCGCCCGGTTCGACCACCAGTTTGTACTCCGTAAAGGCGATCGCCATTGCCGCTCGTGCCTCGTCGTCGCTGACCGTCAGCACGCCCTTGAGCAGCTTGCTGTTGAGCGCGAAGGTAAGGGCGCCCGGCGACGGTGAGAGCAGCGCGTCGCAGATCGAGCGCATGTTCGGATCGTTCGTCTCGCGCTTGCCGCTGGCGAGGCTCCGCCGCGTATCGTCAAAATCCTTGGGCTCGACCGCATAGACCGGAACGCCGGGCATCGTGTGCGAAAGGGCAAGGGCTGTGCCCGAGACGAGTCCACCGCCGCCGCAGCACACCATGATCGCGTCCGGCCTGGTGCCGATCGCCGCGCACTGCTCGGCGATCTCGATGCCGATCGTGCCCTGTCCCGTGATGACGTCCGGATCGTCGAACGGCGGCACGAGTGTGGCGCCGCGTTCTTCCTGCAGCTTGCGGCCGATCGCCTCGCGGTCGTCGGTGTAGCGGTCGAACGGAACGACGGTCGCGCCGAATTCCTTTGTGCGCGCGATCTTGATGGCAGGCGCGTCCTTCGGCATCACGATCCAGGACGGGATGCCGAGCATCGTCGCGGCGGCGGCGACGCCCTGCGCGTGGTTGCCGGACGAATACGCCACAACGCCGTTGGCGCGCGCGCTCTGGGGAATCTGGCTGATCTTGTTGTACGCGCCGCGGAACTTGAACGAACCCGTGCGCTGCAGCGGCTCGGCCTTCACCAGCAGGCGGCCACCGAGGCGCGCGTCGAGCAGCGGTGCCGCCAGCAGGGGCGTGCGGACGGCATGGCCGGCGATCCGCTTGGCCGCGGCCTCAATGTCGGCAAAGGTGGGAAGGTCAGATCTGGTTGCGGCGGAGGAAGTCATCGATTGCCTCGACACTGGCGGGTTCTTCGAGCGACGGCGTGTGACCGACCCCTGGCAGCTCGACCTGCACGAGATCGGGTTTGGTCTGTTTCATGCGGGCGAAGGTCGCGGCCGACAGCACGTCCGAAGCGCCGCCGCGCACGGCCAGAATAGGCAGACCCGCGACCGAACGCCAGAGCGCCCACAGGTCGAGATCGGGATCGACGCCCCGGCGGACGGCCTTGTGCAGGGCAATGTCCCAATCGAAATGGAGCAGGCCGTCGGCGCCTTCGCGATAGGTATTCCGGGCGACGCGGATCCAGCCCGCTTCGTCCGTCACCGACAGGTTCGGCAGCAATTTGCGCAAGTGCAGGGCCGCCGAAGGCCAGTCCGGCTGCGGCCGGTCGACGGCGATATAATCGAGGATGCGCTTCTGCCCTTCGGGCGAAAGATCGGGGCCGACATCGTTCACGACGAGCCCCGCAAGCGATGCCGGCATTACGGCCCCCAGCGCCATGCCGAGAAGGCCGCCCATCGACGTACCGAACACGACGTACCGGTGCAGGCCCTCGATGGTCGCGAGCGCGCGCAGATCGTCGAAATAGAAGGACGGATCGTAAGTCCGCCATTCCGCATACTGCGAACGGCCGCGGCCGCGCAGGTCCGGGCAGATAACCCGTCGGCCAGTCGTCACGAGGCGCTCGGCCACGCGGATGAAATCGCCCGAATGCCGCGTGAGGCCGGGCAGACACAGGATCGGAAACCCGGCTTCCCGGGCCGGTTCATAGGCGCGATAGAAAAGCTTTAGCCCGTCGCTGGATGTGTAATGGCGCTCGACACTCACGCGCGCTCCTCGTCCTTGGCGCGGTCCCACAAGGCGTCCATCTCGGCGAGGTCGGATTGCGCGGGCGTCCTGCCCTGTTCGGCGAGCAGGGCTTCGATGCGCGCGAAACGCCGCTCGAACTTCGCGTTGGCACGACGCAGCGCGGTCTCGGCATCCACACCCGAAAGCCGACCGACATTGACGACCGCGAAAAGCAGATCGCCGAGTTCTTCCTCGATCGCGTCCTGACGCGGACTGCCGAGTTCCGCGCCCAGTTCTTCGACTTCCTCGGCGACCTTCTCGAGCGCAAGCTTCGCATCGCCCCAGTCGAACCCCACGCGGCTGGCGCGCTTCTGCAGCTTCTGGGCACGCATCAGGGCAGGGAAGCCCGCCGCGACGCCGTCGAGGACGCCCGAACCCGCATCCTTCGTCTTGCGCTCATGGGCCTTCAGGGTTTCCCACGCTTCGGTCTGCGCGTCCGAATCCCTGATCTCTCGCGTGCCGAAGACATGAGGATGGCGGCGGATCATCTTGTCGCTCAGGTCCGTCGCGACCGCGTCGAAATCGAAATGTCCGGCTTCTTCGGCCATGCGCGCATGGAAGACGACCTGGAACAGCAGGTCGCCGAGTTCCTCGCGCAGTGCTGCCATATCGTTCTTCTCGATCGCGTCGGCGACTTCGTAGGCTTCCTCGATCGTATAAGGCGCGATGGTCGCGAAATTCTGTTCGACGTCCCACGGGCAGCCTTCGGTCTTGTGACGCAGGCGGGCCATCACGCCGAGGAGGCGGGCTGTAGGCGAGGGGGCGTTGTCATTCATCGGGAGGTGTCCGGAAGCGGGTCATGTGGTGAATATCGACGCGCCAACCCTAGGCAGGCGTCACTCGCTTGTCGAGGCGGCCGGCAGGCGCTTGCGGTCGAAGGCCGCCCCGTCGATCGCGGCGCCGCGCATGTCGGCACGCTCGAGCCGTGCACCGGTGAAATCGGCGGCCCGCAGGTCGCTGTCGATGAAGGCGGCGTCGTTCAGGTTCGCGTGCGCAAACCGCACGCCGCCGCAATAGGCGGCCGAGAACGAGGCTTCGGCAGCCTCGGCGCCGTAGAAATCGGCATTCTCCAGGACGGCAAGCTGGAAATCCGCACGCAGCAATTTCGCCCCGGCCAGGTTCGCTCCGCACAGATACGAGCCCTTGAAGTTGGCGCCGGTGAAATCGCAGTCCGACAGGTCGTATCCGGAGAGATTCGTGCCCGCGAGCGATAGCCGCGTGTTCACCGGGTCATTTGCGCGCTGGCGTCGGCCGAGAACCGAAACCGCGGCCTGCACGTCGGTCGTCGGGGGACGGTAGACGACATCCGGCGACGGGGCGCGGTAGGCGCCATCGACCAGGGTCGGGACGGGGGCCGGGCACCGTTCTCGCACGAAAGCGGCCAGCGTCTGGACGATCGGCCCCTGATCCTTGGGCCGCTCACGGGCGTGTCGTTCCAGCGTGTAGATGGCGCCGACCCGGATCTGGATCTGGGGCCCGCCAAGGCCGGCGAAGGCCGCAGCCATGACTTCCGCGGACTTGCCCAGTTCGGTCGCCTCGGCCGTGCGTTGCTGGGCCGCGACCAGCTGGCGACCGGTCCACGCCCGGTATGTCAGGAACGGCAGCACGCCGAGGGCGGCCGCCGCGACCAGCAGGTCGCGCAATTCGCCCGCGTTGGCGAGTAGCCAGAACCAGACATAGTCGAACGTGCTGGGCATCGGTGGACCGGCATTCGAGGCCCGGAGTCGGGCGGTCCGACGAGTGTATCAGACGCGGCCTTCGTCAATCTAAATATCGCATAATATATATTATCAAAAATACCATGTTGATATTTAAGACAACAGCTTATCCGATTTTCAGGCTGTCGTTTCGAGCTTCCACGTGATCACGGAATTTCCAGCACCATGCCGTCGAAAGCCGGCTCGACATGCGCCGGAAGCCGCGCGCGCCAGTCGTCATATTCGACGCGATGGTTCATGTGGGTCAGCACGGCCCGGCGCGGCGCCACCTGCCCGATCCAGTCGAGGGTCTGCGCCAGATGGCTGTGTGCCCAGTTTGGGTTCTCCTGCAGGCAGTCGACCACCCAGGTATCGATCCCGGCGAGCGTGGCGAACGCCGTGGCATCGAGCGTTTTGACGTCGGTCGAATACGCAAAGCCGCCGAACCGGAGCCCGAGGGTCGGCATCCGGTCGCCGCCATGCATCTGCTCGAACCCGACGACCTCGATGTCGCCGATCCGGAACGGCCGTCCGAGGACGACCTCGTGCTGGCGCAGGACCGGCACCACATAGTGGCCGCCCGGAAGGTCCGCCAGCGGCCCGAACGCATAGCCGAAACGAGTTCGCGCCTCTGTCAGCGTGGCGGCGTCCGAATAGCAGTCCAGCGGCGCCTGGATCTGATGGTTGATCGAGCGCAGCTCGTCGATCCCGTGCATGTGGTCGGCATGGGCATGCGTGAAGATGACGGCATCGAACTTCGTGAAGCCGCTGGCCAGCAGCTGGGCCCGCAGGTCCGGGCTGGCGTCGACGAGGATCCGGGTCGTGGCGCTTTCGACCACGATGGAAACCCGCAGGCGCCGGTTCTTCGGGTTCGTCGAGCGGCATACGGCGCAGGCGCAGCCCACGAGCGGTACGCCGCCGGACGAGCCGGAACCCAGGACGGTGACCTTGAGCCTCATGCCGCCGCAGGACCGGCCGGCCGGCGCGCCCGTGCGAACAGCCGGTAGAAATTCTCGCTCGTCACGCGGCCAAGCTCGGCAAGCGACACACCCTTGAGATCGGCGACGAACTGCGCGGTGTGCAGCACATAGCTCGGCTCGCAGGGCTTGCCGCGCTTGGGGATCGGCGCCAGATACGGCGAGTCCGTCTCGACCAGCAATCGCTCGAGCGGCAGCGCGCGGACCGTTGCGCGCAGATCCTCTGCATTCTTGAACGTGACGATGCCCGAAATCGACACATAATAGCCGTGTGCGATGCCTTTCTGCGCCAGTTCCAGCGACGACGTGAAGCAATGCAGCACGCCGATCGTCCCCGGCAGTTCGCCGGCAGCCCAGTCGAGCAGTCCGGCCGTGTCGGCGTCGGCATCGCGCGTATGGATTACCAGCGGCAGGCCCGACGCATGGGCCGCGCGCATGTGGGCGCGGAAATTCTCGATCTGCGGCTCGCGCGGACTCTTTTCGTAGAAGTAATCGAGACCCGTCTCGCCGATCCCGACGACCTTGGGATGGTCGGCCAGCGACAGCAGCGAGTCGACCGCCGCCTGCTCGTTCGCGGCCTCGTGCGGATGGATGCCGACCGTGCAGAAGATGTTCGGATGCGCTTCGGCGATCGCGCGCACGCCCGGAAACTTGGAAAGCTTCGTGCCGATCGTCAGCATCGTCTCGATGCCCGCCGCCTTCGCGCGCGCGAGGACGCCGGGGAAATCCCGCTGAAGCTCGGGAAAATCGAGATGGCAGTGGCTATCGACGAGCATGCTCAGGCCTTGGCGCCCTGCCCCTCTTCCACATAGCGCGGGAACAGGCCGCTGGGCGCCGGCAGGGCCGTGCCCGCGACGAGAACTTCGCTCCATGCGGCGAGCTGCCGCTTTTCGGCAGGAACCGCGAGAAGGTCAAGCAGGCGCGCGATCGTCGTCGGCATGAAGGCTTGCAGCAACAGGCCGACGCGCCGCAACGTCTCCATCAGCACGTACAGGACCGTCGCCATGCGCGCCGGATCGGTCTTGCGCAGCGACCATGGGGCCTGGGCGTCGACATAGCGGTTCGCGTCCGCGACGACGGCAAAGATCGCTTCGAGCGCCTTGTGGAACGCCTGCTGGTCGAGTTCGGCGCGCGTCGCGGGCAGCAGGGTCGCCGCCGCGTCGAGCATCGCCTTGTCGGCATCCGCAAAAGTGCCCGGCGTGGGCACTGCGGCGCCTGCATTCTTCGCGACGAACGAAAGCACGCGCTGGGCGAGATTGCCGAGATCGTTGGCAAGATCGGTGTTGGTCCGCCGGATCATCGCGGCGTTGCTGAAGTCACCGTCCTGTCCGAACGAGACTTCGCGCAGCAGGAAATAGCGTACCTGGTCGAGGCCGAACCGTTCGACCAGCTTCACCGGATCGATCACGTTGCCGAGCGACTTCGAGATCTTCTGTCCTTCGTTCGTCCACCAACCATGAGCGAACACGCGCTTGGGGCGCGGCAGGTCGGCCGCCGCGAGGAACGCGGGCCAATAGACCGTGTGGAAGCGTACGATGTCCTTGCCGACCATGTGCAGGGCGGCCGGCCAGAACTTCTTGAACTTGTCGCTGTCGACGTCCGGATACCCGGCAGCCGTGATGTAGTTCGTCAGGGCGTCGAGCCACACATACATCACGTGCTTCTCGTCGCCGGGCACCTTGACGCCCCAGCCGAACGTCGTGCGCGAGATCGACAGGTCGTGCAGTCCCTGCTCGACGAAGCTGCGCACCTCGTTGAGGCGCGTGGACGGACCGACCGCATCGGGATTCGACTTGTAGAAATCGAGCAGCCACTCGCCCCAGTCCGACAGGCGGAAGAAATAGGACGGCTCTTCGACCCATTCGACTTCGGCGCCGGACGGTGCGCGCTTCTTGCCGTCGGGCCCGGTCGTCAGTTCGGACTCGTCGTAATAGGCCTCGTCGCGCACGGCGTACCAGCCGTCGTACTTGCCCAGATAGATGTTGTCGTTGCCCTTGGGCGTCTTGCGCGTGGCCATCGCCTGCCAGATCGCCTGGCTGGCACGGATATGGCGCTTCTCGGTCGTGCGGATGAAATCGTCGTTCGAATAGCCCATCGTCGCGCCGAGGTCGCGGAAGTTCGCCGAAACCTTGTCGGTGAAATCCTTGGGCGTCATGCCGGCCGCGACGGCCGACTTCTCGACCTTCTGGCCGTGCTCGTCCGTGCCGGTCAGGAAGAACACGTCGAAGCCGTCGAGCCGCTTGAAGCGTGCCAGCACGTCGCAGGCGAGCGTGGTATAGGCGTGGCCGATATGCGGCACGTCGTTGACGTAATAGATCGGCGTCGTGATGTAGTAGCTTTTCATCGTCCTCGGGCCCTCGGGGGCCGTCCTTATGCGGCACGAACCGGGTGCCGCGCAACTCCCGACGAACGATATGGGAACGGGCCGGGTTTGGCGAGGTTCTTGCTAGCCTTAGGGACCTGTCAGAACGGAAGAAATCCATATGCCGACACCGCCGGACAACATCCCCGACTATATCGACCGCGTCGCCGCCAGCGTAGGCATCCCGATCGCGCCGGAGCATCGGCCGGGCGTGATCGTCAACTTCCAGCGTACGGCCGAGGTCGCGCGTCTCGTCACCGAGTTCGCCCTGCCCGACGATGCCGAAAGCCCGGCGATCTTCCGCCCATGACCCCGATCGAGATGCAGGGCGCGGACATCGCCCGCCGGGTGCGCGAAGGCTCCCTCTCCGCCCTGGCCGTCGTCGAGGCGCATCTGGCGCAGATCGCCGCGCGCAACCCGACGCTCAACGCCTTCACCGATGTCACGCGCGAACGCGCCCTCGCGAAAGCGAAGGCGATCGATGCGCGCCGTGCAGCCGGTGAAACGCTCGGTGCCCTTGCCGGCGTACCGTTCGCGGTCAAGAACCTGTTCGACATCGCAGGCATTCCCACGCGGGCGGGCTCCAAGATCAACCGCGAGCGTGCACCGGCAGCAGCCGACGGCGCACTCGTGGCGCGCCTCGAAGCGGCCGATGCCGTTCTGCTCGGCGCGCTCAACATGGGCGAATACGCCTACGACTTCACCGGCGAGAACGCGCACGACGGCGCCTCACGCAATCCACATGACGTATCGCGCATGACCGGCGGCTCGTCGGGCGGCTCGGGCGGTGCTGTCGCCGCCGGTATGGCGACGCTGGCGCTCGGCTCCGACACCAACGGCTCGATCCGCGTGCCGTCGTCGTTCTGCGGGATCTTCGGCCTCAAGCCGACCTATGGCCGCCTGACACGGGCGGGCAGTTTCCCGTTCGTCGCTTCATTCGATCATCTGGGGCCGTTCGCGCGCTCAGCCACCGATCTTGCCCTCGCCTACGACGCGATGCAGGGGCCGGATCAAGCCGATCCCGCCTGCGCACAGCGCGCCGTCGAGCCGACGGTGGCGACACTCGGGCAAGGGATCGCCGGCCTTCGCATCGCAACGCTTGGCGGTTACTTCGCGCGCGGCGGCGATCCGGCCGTCTACTCGGCCGTGGCCAAGGTGGCGCAGGCGCTCGGCGCCGCCGCGACGATTGAACTGCCCGAAGCGCATCGCGCCCGGGCCGCGGCCTTCGTCATCACGAATGTCGAAGGCGCGCAGCTCCATCTCGAACGCCTACGCACGCGCGCGGCGGATTTCGATCCCGCGACGCGCGACAGGCTCATTGCCGGCAACCTGCTGCCGGCCGCCTGGTACGCGCAGGCCCAGCGTCTGCGCGGCTGGTTCAAGGGTGAAGTCGCGAAGCTGTTCGAGAAGTTCGACGTGCTGCTTGCTCCCTCCACGCCCTGCACGGCACCGCTGATCGGCCAGCAGACTTTCGTGCTCGACGGCAAGGAAGTGCCGCTGCGCCCGAATATCGGAATCTATACGCAGCCGATCTCGTTCATCGGCCTGCCGGTCGTGGCTGTACCCGTCCACGGGCTTGGTCCTCTGCCTGTCGGCGTGCAGGTCATAACCGCGCCGTGGCGCGAGGATCTGGCACTCCGTGTCGCCCACGAACTCGAACGAAGCGGCGTCTGCACCGCGCCCGTCGCAAGGTAGGATCATGCCCGAGATCAACATCCCCGATATCCACGCCGAGATGGTCGCCGCGTTCGAGCGATATGAGGCCGCGCTCACGACGAACGACGTCGCCGTGCTCGATGAACTGTTCAAGAACGCGCCCTATACAGTGCGCTACGGTGTTACGGAAATTCTTTACGGTTATGCCGAGATCCAGGCATTCCGCGCATCGCGGCCCGGTCAGGGTCTCCAGCGCACGCTGGAACGTACGGTCATCACGACGTTCGGGCGCGACTTCGCGACGGCATCGACGCTGTTCCGGCGCGTTCCCGGCAAGATCGGGCGCCAGCAGCAGACCTGGGTACGCTTCGCCGATGGCTGGCGCGTCGTCGCGGCCCAGGTCTCGTTGATGGACGAACCGAAGGGCTAGATTTCCTTCAGCAGCGCCAGAGATGTCGAAAGGCGCGCGGTTGCAGCCTCGGCATCGCGCAGGCGTTCGCGCTGCTCTTCGACCGCTTCGGGATCGGCCTTCGCGACGAAATCGGCGTTGGCGAGCTTGCGGCCGATCTTGTCAATATCACCGGCAAGGCGCGCGATTTCCTTGTCGATGCGCTTGCGTTCGGTCGCCGTATCGATGACGCCGGCAAGCGGCAGCACCAGCGTGGCGTCCGCAACGACGATCGGTGCCGCACCCTTTGTCGCCCCACCCTGTTCGGCCGCGATGCCGTCGATGCGGGCCAGTGTCTTGATGAGACCCTCGTGCCGTTCGAGCCGCCCGCGTGCTGTCGCACCGGCATCGCGATAGAGGAGTGCGAGCCGTGCGCCCTGCGGCACGTTCATCTCGGCGCGCAGCGCGCGGATCGCCGAAATCGTGTCGACGACCCAGTTCATCTCTTCCTGTGCGGCCGCATCGCCAAGGCCGGCGGGAAGGACCGGCCAGCTTTCCGCGATCAGGCCCGTCGTACCGGCCCGATAGCCGAGCGTCTCCCACAGTTCCTCGGTCACGTAGGGTGCAAGCGGATGCAGCAGCTTCAGGCACTGGCCGATGACATAGGCGGTCGTCGCGCGGACTTCCGCCTTCTCCGCGTCGCTGCCCTGCTGGAGCAGCGGCTTCGTGAATTCGAGATACCAGTCGCAGAACGTGCCCCAGACGAAGCGGTAGATCCCGTCGGCCGCCTCGTTGAACTTGTAGCCTTCGATCGCGGCGGTGACGGCGGCAGCCGTCTTCGCCAGTTCGCCGAGCAGCCATTTGTCGACCGTCAGCTTCGCATGCGCCGGATCAAAGCCGGCGACCGGCTCCGCGCCGTTCATGCGCGCGTAGCGCGCCGCGTTCCACAGCTTGGTGATGAAATTGCGATAACCCTCGACGCGCGCCGGGGCGAGCTTGATGTCGCGGCCCTGCGCCGCCAGCGCGCACAGCGTGAAGCGCAGCGCGTCGGTCCCGTACTTCTCGATGATGTCGAGCGGGTCGATGATGTTGCCCTTCGACTTCGACATCTTCTGGCCGCGCTCGTCGCGCACCAGCGCATGGATGTAGACGTGCTTGAACGGCACGCGCTCGGCGAGGCTCTTGCCCGGATTGCCAAAATGGATGCCCATCATCATCATCCGGGCAACCCAGAAGAAGATGATGTCGAATCCGGTGACGAGCACGTCGCCCGGATAGTAGCGCTTCAGCTCCGGCGTGGTTTCGGGCCAGCCGAGCGTGGAGAACGGCCAGAGCGCGGAGGAAAACCACGTGTCGAGCACGTCGTTGTCCTGCACGAGATCGACGTCCTTGCCGTACTTCGCTTTCGCCTGCGCGCGCGCTTCGGCGTCATCGTGCGCGACGAAGGCATGGCCATCGGGGCCGTACCAGGCCGGGATGCGGTGCCCCCACCAGAGTTGGCGGCTGATGCACCAGGGCTGGATGTTGCGCATCCATTCGTAATAGGTGTTTTCCCAGTGCTTGGGCACGAACGTGGTGTGCCCCTGCTCGACTGCTTCGATCGCGGGCTTGGCGAGCGTGGCCGCATCGCAGAACCACTGGTCGGTCAGCCACGGCTCCAGCGCCACGCCCGAACGGTCGCCATGCGGCACCGTGTGCGTGTGGGGTTCGATCTTGTCGAGGAAGCCTTCGGCTTCCATGTCGGCGACAACGGCCTTGCGCGCGACATAGCGGTCGAGGCCGCGATACTTCTCCGGCACGTCGCCCGAAATGTGCGCGTCCTTGTCGAGCACGTTGATCATTGGGAGCTTGTGGCGACGGCCGACTTCGAAGTCGTTGAAGTCGTGCGCCGGCGTCATCTTGACGGCACCCGTACCCTTCTCGGGATCCGAGTATTCGTCGGCGACGATGGGGATCGAGCGACCGACAAGCGGAAGGATCGCGCGCTTGCCGACCAGATCCTTGTAGCGTCCGTCGTCCGGATGGACGGCAACGCCGGTATCGCCGAGCATCGTTTCCGGGCGCGTCGTCGCGACGACGATGAAGCGGCCGGGCTCGCCCTCGATCGGGTAGCGGAAATGCCAGAGATTGCCCTTGATCTCGCGTTGCTCGACTTCGAGATCGGAAACGGCCGTCTGCAGCTTGGGATCCCAGTTCACCAGCCGTTTGTTGCGGTAGATGAGTCCCTGCCGGTGCAGATCAACGAACACCTTGCGCACGGCCTTCGACAGGCCTTCGTCCATCGTGAAGCGCTCGCGCGCCCAATCGGGCGAAGCGCCGAGACGGCGGAGCTGGCGCGTGATGGTGCCGCCGGATTCCGCCTTCCACTTCCAGGCTTCTTCGAGGAACTTCTCGCGGCCGATGAGCGTCTTGTTGCCGCCCGTCGGGACGCCGCCCCGGTCGAGGAACACCCCCTGCTCCGCAAGGCGCCGCTCGACCACCATCTGCGTGGCGATACCTGCGTGGTCGGTGCCCGGCTGCCAGAGCGCGTCGCGCCCGCGCATGCGCCAGAAGCGGATCAGCACGTCCTGCACGGTGAAGGTCAGCGCGTGCCCCATGTGCAGCGAGCCCGTCACGTTGGGCGGCGGCATCATGATCGTATACGGCGACTTGGCCGAGTTCGGATCGCAGGCGAATACGCCGGCGCGTTCCCACTCGGCGTAGCGGCGGGCCTCGATGTCGGCGGGCGAATAGGTCTTGGCGAGACCGCCTGCTGCGGTCTCGTCGTTCGATGGCTGTGTCATGCGGCTGTCTTAAACGGACGCGGGGCTATTGCTCAATAGTCCTGCGACTCACGGGTGATCCGGCGGATCTCGCGCTGGACCATCCGCTCGACGAGATCGGGCAGGTACTGGTCGAGCCACGCCTTCAGGATCGGGCGCAGTTCGGCACGCACGAGGTCCTCGATCGTCAGATCGGAGTTTCCGAGCAGCAGGTTGCGCGGAACGCGGGCTTGGAGTCCCTGCAGCGAGTCCGAAGCCTGCCGGGCCGTGTCGTCCGACATCAGGCGGCGCGGCTCTTCGGACATCACCGGCGGCGGCTTGTCGACCACGTTGGTGAGTTCGAGAACGTCGTCCATCTCCGGCTCCGGCATGCGCGGGCGCGGCGGAGGGGGTGGCGGCGGCGGCGGCGGAGGGGGTGGTGGCGGAGGCGGCGGCGCCTCCATCATCATCGGTTCAGGCTCCGGCTCGGGTTCCGGCTCAGCCATCGGGGGCGGAGGCAGCGGCGGCGCAGCAGCCGGAGGCGGCGGAGGGGGTGGCGGCGGTGGCGGCGGGGGTGGCGGCGGAGGCGGTGGGGCCGCAGCCTCGGCGGCAGGCGCCGCCGGCGGCGCCTTACCGGCGTCTCCGTCTTCCGAAATAATGCGACGGATGGAGGCGAGGATCTCCTCCATCGACGGTTCTTGTTGGTTCTTTGGGTCCGTCATCGTCGTGCTTTAACCATTCCAAGTCTAGAGCTTAGGCGACGAATCGCTGCCACGCCAGAGATATATCCACCCGCGGCAGTCCCCACCCTTCCCTGCTATTTCGGAGCCTCGTCCGGTATGTCGGTACCGATCCAGCGATTCCGGGTCGATTCGGAATAGGCCGTCGGATCGTAGAGTTCGACCTTGAGCGCCAAATCACGCGCCGTCAGGCGACCGGTTGCCGACAGGAGTTGGAACGCTGCCAGGACCTGATCGCGCTGCGACTGTACGAGGCTGACCCGGCTGTTGAGCAGTTCCTGCTCGGCATTGAGGACATCGAGGACGGTGCGCGAACCGACGCGCGCTTCCTGCGACACGCCGTCGAGCGCGATCTCGTTCGCGCGGATCTGGGCTTCGAACGATTGGATCTGGGCGCGCGCCGTCGTCAGCTGCTGCCACGCGCGGTTCGCGTCATCGACGACCTGGCGCTGCGAAACATCGATCTGCGTACGGCGCTGGCCTTGCGTCTGCTTGGCTTCGCGCACGCGCGCATCTGTCAGACCTTGCTGATAGATCGGCACCGTGACGGCGAGCAGCAGATCGACCGTGTCGCGCTGCAGGCCCTTCGAGCCGGCGGGATCGATCGAGCGGAGCGCATCGGCCTGCAGATTAACCGTCGGCAGCTTCTCGCCCTCGATCAGCGAAACGTCCTGACCGGCCGACTCATGCGCGTAGCGCGCCTGGGTCACTGTCGGATTGGCCGAAAGCGCAAGCGTACGCGCCTCGGCATCCGAAGCCGGCAGGTTCACGGGAACCGGCGGGACGGCGACGCGTCCGGCTTCGTCGCCGACGACGCGCAGGTATGTCGCCCGCGCGCTGCGGACATTGCCTTCCGAACCAGTCCGCGTCGCCTGAGCCTGCGCCAGACGGGCTTCGGCCTGACTGACGTCCGTCCGCGTGATTTCGCCGACCTGGAAACGATCACGTGCCGCATCCAGCTGGCGCTGGAGCACCTGCACGTTGTTTACGTTGAGATCGAGCACGGCGAGTTCGCGCGCGAGGTTGATATAGGCGGTCGCCGCATCGAGAAGGACGCGCTGCTCGGTCGCCGACAGCTGGGCACGGGACGCCTGCACGTTGGCTTCCGCGCGCGCGAGTTCCGCCGTCGAGCGGCCGCCGCGATAGAGCGGCTGGACCATCTGCAGCTGCGCGAGACCCTGTTGGCGAACGCGCTGGGTTTCGATCGTCTGCCGGTCCCGGCTGCCGTTGGCGCCATAGACCGTCGACGTCGTGGCATTGTAGTCGCGCGCCGCGCCGGTATTGCCGGTGATCTGCACGGTCGGACGCCATTGCGAGAGGGCGCGCGGCACCTGCTCGTCGACCGCCCGAAGAGCCGCACGCTGGGCGAGCAGCTCGGGGTTCGACCGGTAGGTATTCGCGAGCGCATCCTCAAGCGACTGGGCGCCTGCCGGCGCACCCGCAAATCCGATCGCGAGCGCAATTGCCGCCGTCGCCGTGTGTCGCAGCCAACTATTCATTCTCGCCGTGCTCCCGGAATGCCGTGCCGGCTCTGCGCATGTCGCGCCAGCCAACGACTCCATAGTGGTACTTTGCAAGGGTTGCGCCGGTTTCGTCAAAACACGAATCCCGGCTCGAGCGCCAAACTTGGCAACAAAGGCGTGCCGGCGTCGAACACAATCCGGCTGCTCAAGGTGCCCCCGAACTTCCGCCAGAGCGTCGCGCGGCCCGGCTCGCCGGGTTGCGTGACGACGGCGATCATCCGCCCACCCTCACCCAGTTGGCCGGCATACGCCGCCGGCAGTTGGCCGATCGCGCCTTCGAATATGACCGCATCGTAAGGTCCGGCCGACGGCCAGCCCTTTTCGAGCGGCCCTTCGACCACGATCGCACCCGGTGCGGAAATACGAGAAAGCGAAATCTTTGCTGCCGCAGCGAGGTGGCTGTCGTTCTCCAGTGCGAGAACGGTCGCACCCGTAGCGGCCAGAACTGCCGCGCCATAGCCGCAACCGGCGCCGACCAGCAGCACCTTTTCGCCAGGCGCGACCTGGGCGAACTGCACAAGCCGCGCGAAAACCATCGGTTCCATCAAGAACCTGTCGTTGCCCAGCGGAATGTCCTCGTCGACATAAGCAACGGCCCGAAGGGAATCGGGTAGAAACGCTTCGCGCGGCACGCGCGCCATGGCCTCGACAAGTCGCTCGTCGATCACCTTGTTGGTGCGCAACTGGCTTTCGACCATGTTGTGGCGGGCAGCGGCGTAATCCATCGAGGCAAAATCTTCCGGTTAGAACCATGCGACAGCCCTTGCGGGTCGAATCGACCTGCAAGCCGCAGCAGGTAACTTTATAAGTCTGTCTTGCCTTGATGACAATCGAGCCGGGGCTAGATCATTGAATCTGTGGCCTCTCGGCCACGTTTGTGGCATTTCGCAGTGCCCCAGCGTCCTGTTGACCCCTCGGGCCGGGCTGATTATACGTCCTGCCGTCGCTTTGGGCCGGGTAGCAAAGTGGTAATGCATCGGATTGCAAATCCGATATACGGCGGTTCGATTCCGCCCCCGGCCTCCAGCGGCAGCCTTTTTCGACTGGAACACTACGCGAATTTTGTTATAAGCCTGCCTCGTTTTCGTTCCCTGGTAGCTCAGCGGTAGAGCAGCCGACTGTTAATCGGCTGGTCGCAAGTTCGAATCTTGCCCAGGGAGCCAATTTTCTGCAGTCCGCCGCAGGGAATGCCGGACGGCAATACGCCGTTGTCCGTGATGATGCGCCGCCTTCCCGTCATACTGGCCGCCACCGCCCTTCTCGGCGCCTGCACGCCGATGCGCTGGGACCATCCGGCGTTCGGGCCGGAGCAGACGGTGCAGGAGGCGTCCGAATGCCGCCAGCAGGCTTGGCTCGAGTCACAACGCCAGCCCTTCATGTATGACGGGTGGCGCTATCCGCGCTATGTGCGCGGCGCCGACGGACGGATCCGCGCCTATGCCTCTCCGTACTACATGATGAACGACCGTTATTTCGACGAGATGCGCCTTGCCGATTTCTGCATGCGCAGCAAGGGATTCCGGCTGGTTCCTGCCACCTAGAATTTCATCGAAAATGAGAGCGCGCCGAAGCGGTCGGGGGTGCGCTGGGTTTCGAACTCGCGCGTCCGCATGACGTAGGTGAACGTAAAACGCACCGGCGCGTAGACGATGGCGAAGCCCGTCTGGATGTCGGCGACGAGTGGTCGGCGATCGACCGAATGGCTGTTCGCGAACGTGTTGCCGTCGAGCGTGATGTCGCGCGCGACCGCACGCCCCTCCGTGCCGATGAACACGTAGGCCGCAAACGGATCGGTTTCGACGGTGTCGAAATGCATCGAGCCCGCAAGGCCAGGCCGGATGCGCGGTGGTCCGTAGTCGACCCCGAGATTGTGGCCGATGCGTAGCGTCACGCCGGTACCGGCATAGGTGAACACGTTGCCGAGCGAACCGCCGACATGCGGCGAGAAGTCGCCTTCGATGCCCGGCAGGATCTGCGACCTTGCGACATTGCGCCATTTGCGCTCGTAGAACACGACAAGGCCCGGCTCGTTGCGCAGTTGGTTGTTCCAGCCCTGCGGCAACGGCGAATTGATCAGCCGGTGATACTCGCGCTGCGTTTCTTCGGCGTAGCTCTGCGGGCCGACGATCCCGAGATTGACCTCGAGGGTATCGAGCTGTGCGCTGTCACCATACCCGCGGCTCGACGTGATAGCCGCACCCAGATATGTCCACCCGGAATACGGCCGGTCGCCCACGATGTGGTCGCGCCGCTGGGTGTTCTCCGGGGTGTACATGTTCTGCCCGAACGCATAGCCCACGCGTGTCGTGCCGCCCTCGGGAAACATCGGAACCCAGCCCGCCAGCTTCAGGCCCCATTCGGGCGTGGCGCGCGGCTCGGAGATCCAGTTGAAGCGGATGCCGTTGGTGAAATTGCGGTCGGTCTGCTTGGCCGGGTCGAGCGCATTGAACTTGTCGTTCTCGACGATGACTGACAGCGTACCACGCGGCTCGCGCGCACTCTCCGATGCCGGTGCCTGCGCCAATGCCGGAACGGCCGCCAATATCGCTGCAATGCAGAGTGCGTCTTTGCGCATTCCATTCCCTTACCCTAATTTCACATCCGGCACTACAATGCGGTCCGATGCGCATGCCGAATGCAACCCTGCTGGTGCCCGTCGCCTGTGTCCTTTTTATGGTGGGATGCAGCGCAGCCCCCGATGCCAGCCACCTGAAGCACCTGACGATGTCGCCGGCCGATCAGGCGATCGTACGCGCCGACTGCATGCGCGCTGCACAGGCGGCACTCGGGCCCGTGCCTCCGGCAGCGCCTCCGGCCGTCTGCCGCGAAGACGGCGATCTTGCGGCACGCGACCGCTGCCGAGCGCAGGCCGATCTCGTCATGACGACCCAAACACGCTACATCCAGCGCCTCGACCTCGAAGTTGCGGCATGCCTGCGGATGCGCGGCTTCCGCGACTGAACCCTTCCCTCTCCGGTTTTTGTGGCTATTCTGCGCGACCATGAATCAGGATTCCCCTTACGATCTTCTCATCATCGGCGGCGGCGTGAACGGCTGCGGCATTGCGCGCGATGCCGCCGGACGCGGCCTGTCCGTCCTTCTCGTCGAGCAGAACGATCTCGCCTCCGCTACGTCGTCGGCATCGACCAAACTGATCCATGGCGGCTTGCGCTATCTCGAGCACTACGAATTCCGTCTCGTGCGCGAAGCGCTTTCCGAACGCGACGTGCTGCTCGACGGTGCGCCGCATATCATGTGGCCGATGCGTTTCGTGCTGCCGCACGATTCCAGCCTTCGCCCCGCCTGGATGATCCGTGCGGGCCTGTTTCTCTACGACCATCTCGGGTGGGTGCCGGGGCGCAAGTCGCGCCTGCCGGGTTCCCACAAGGTCGACCTGCCTGGCAGTCCCTACGGACGCGGTCTTCGTCCCGACGTGCGTACCGGCTTCGTCTATTCCGACGGATGGGTCGACGACGCGCGGCTGGTCGCGCTTGCCGCACGACATGCGGCCGATCTGGGTGCGGATATCCGGGTGCGCACCCAGGCGACCGCCGCGCGCCGCGAGAACGGTGTGTGGCATGCTTCGCTGTCCGACCGCATCACCGGCCAGAAAGCCGAAGTCCGCGCCCGCGCGATCGTCAACGCCGCCGGCCCCTGGGTGATGCAGACCCTGTCAGGTGTTCTCGGCTCGAACGCGCCGGCATCGATCAAGCTCGTAAAGGGCAGCCATATCGTCGTGCCCCGCCAGTACGAGGGGGAACACGCTTTCATCCTGCAGAATGACGACCGGCGCATCATCTTCGTGATCCCCTATCAGGGGCAGTTCACGCTGATCGGCACGACCGAGGTCGTCCACGAAGGCGATCCGTCGCGCGCCTCGATCACGCCGGCCGAAACGGAATATCTGTGCAGGGCGGCCAGCCGCTTCCTCGCCAAACCGGTCGCGCCGTCCGACGTGGTGTGGAGCTATTCGGGCGTTCGTCCGCTCTATGACGACGGCGCCGACAGCGCCACCGAAACGACGCGCGACTATGTCCTGACGCTCGACGGCGGCAACGGAACCGCACCGGCCCTGTCGATCTTTGGCGGCAAAATCACGACGTTCCGCCGGCTGGCCGAGCATGCGCTGGAAAAGCTGATGCCATTCTTCCCCGGCATGAAGCCCGCATGGACGGCGGGCGCGCGGCTTCCAGGCGGTGAACTCGACGGGATCGATGGCGACTTCGAGCGTTTCGTCGCCGCTCTCGCTGCGCGCTTCGCCTTCGTACCGCCGGAGCATCTGCGTGCGATGGCGCGAAGGCAGGGCGGACGGGCACTCAAGTTCCTCGACGGCACGACGACGCTCGCCGATCTCGGCAAGCATTTCGGTGCCGGGCTTTACGCCGCCGAAGTCGACCTGATGGTCGGCGAAGAATGGGCCCGCACGTCCAGCGACATCCTGTTCCGCCGGTCGAAACTCGGGCTGCACATCGGTCTTGCCGATCAGGCCGTTCTCAGCAGCTATCTTGCCGAGAATCATGGGCTCGGACGCGTTCCGGCCTGATCTGGAACAAACCTGAGCCCGAATCAAAAAGGCCACGCCTGACCGGCGCGGCCCCGAAAGAACTTCTACTGCCTTCAATGCTTGGTGTGGGGCAGCAATCCGTCTTCAACTAGGATCTTCTTGAGGCTCGCGAGGACCTCAGCGATGTCCGGCATGTCGGACTTCGCCGTGCTTCCCTTGCGGCGGCTCTGCTGGATCGAAGCGATCTTGCGGGGCATGTCTCTCACCGGCTTCCGGGGGTGGTCGTTGGCCATCTGGTACATCAATATTGCATTCAGCTTTGCAAATTGCAAGATCATTTTTTCTAATGATAAATATGCTCGCTTGACCCCCGCCCTACAAAAATATAGAACAAACAAAGAATTGAACAAATAGGGAACGCAAAGGAGCCGATGATGTTTGAAGCAACTTTCTCCCCCACATTTTCCGAAAGCTTTTTTCCGGAACATATCGTGCACGAAAGCTTTGCGCGAATGCCCCGACTTGGCCTCGCCACCCTGCCCAGCCGCAGCCAATCAACCTTCGGGAAAATCCGCAATCCACTGATCAAGAGCACGATGACAAGCCAATCCCACACGCTCCGCCGTCCTGCATCGACGACCGTGCAGGAACTGAAGGCACGCCTGGCTGCTTTTGGCGACCGGGCGCTGACCGGACGCGGACCACTTGCTCTCGGGATTCCCGTAATCGATGCGGCCCTGCCCTGGGCTGGCCTGCCGCGCAGCGCATTGCACGAGATCGCCGGCGCTTCGAACGACGGAGCTGCCGCCGGCTTTGCCACCGCCCTGCTTGCCCGCCTTGCCGGCGACGGACCGGTCCTGTGGATCGCCCGCCGCCCGGATCTGAGCGCGGCCGGCCTTGCCGCTCTTGGTCTCGAGCCTGCGCGCCTGCTGATCGTCAACGCCCCTAAGCGTGCCGACGCGCTGTGGGCTTTCGAGGAAGCGTTGCGCAATCCGGCACTTGCCGGCGTCGTGGCCGAGATCGACGACGTCGATCTCACCCAGTCGCGTCGCCTGCAGCTCGCCGCCGAGATGGGCGGAACGACGGCGCTGCTGCTGCGCCCGCCCGGCGAACTCGAAACGGCGAGTGCCGCGCGCACACGCTGGCGCGTGGCAGCACTCCCGGCCATGGCACCGGATGGCGAGAGCCGTTGCTGGCGCCTGACGCTCACACGCGCCCAGGGAGGCGCGCCGGGCGAATGGCGCGTCAATCACCGCCGCGACGGATGGACACTTGCCAATGACGAACGCCCGGCGATTTCTGGCGATCTTCCTGCCGCATCTCTCGACCGACCGGTGCGCGCGGCAGGCTGACGACGCGAATGATCCGGTCGCCCGCGCGACCTTTGCGCTGATTCAGGGCGGACTGCAGCTCGCGACCGTGTGTCCGCGTGCCGTGCATGCGGGCCTGCGCCCCGGTCTGGCGCTGGCCGAAGCGCGCGCGCGCGTTCCCGATCTTCGCGTCGAACGTCATGCGCCCGAAGCCGACCATGCCTTGCTGCGCCGGCTTGCCGAGGCCGCCCGGCGCTGGTCGCCCGCAATTGCCCTCGAAGACGACGACAGCGGCCTGCGGCTGGACGTCTGCGGCGTCGCCCATCTGTTCGGCGGCGAAGACGGATTGCTCGCCGACGTCGCCGCGCGCTTCGCCCGCCAACGCCTCGTCGCCCGCATCTGCCTTGCCGACACGCCGGGGGCCGCCTGGGCCGGCGCACGCTTCGCGTTTCCGGACATCCGCGGAAAGCCGGTCGCCGCGCACTTCCCTTCGGGCGGAACCCGCGAAGCGATCGCCGGCCTGAAGATCGCCGGCCTGCGTCTTCCGGCCGAAACTCTGGCTACGCTTGAACGGCTCGGCCTGCGCAAGATCGGCGATCTATATCCGCTGGCCGATGCCGTCGGCGGTCGGGCCGCCCTCGCCCGCCGCTTCGGCCCGCCGATCGCGCGCCGCCTGATGCAGGCACTTGGGACAGAAGCCGAACCGCTCGCCCCCGACGCCCCGCCGGTCGCGCTGCGCACGCGGCTCTCTTTTGCCGAACCGATCAGCGCGCCTGCCGACATCGAACGTGCGGTCGGCTGGCTTGCCGGCGAACTCTGCGTGCAACTGGAAGCCGCAGCGCTTGGTGTCCGCCGCCTTTCGCTCGTCTTGCATCGCGTCGACGGCGAGGCAACCCGCATTGCACTCGGCACCAGCCGGGCCTCGCGCGATGTCGCCGCTTTCCGCCGCCTGTTCGCCGAACCGATACTGCAGGTCGATCCGGGTTTCGGCCTTGAACTGATCACGCTCGACGCCGAACTCGTCGACGGGCTGGAAGCCGCACAGCAGCGTTTCACCCGCACCCTGATACCCGACGGCGAAGAAACGCTCGACCAGGCGCCATTGATCGCACCGCTCGTCGATCGGCTGGTGAACCGCCTCGGCGCGACGAACGTGACGCGGCTGACACACGTCGAAAGCCATCTGCCCGAGCGCGCGCAAGCCACTGTCGCGCCTTTGTCGCCGCTGCCCGCAAGGCTGCGCGATGCGCGACCTCCGGCCACATTGCGGCCACTGCGCCTGCTGACATATCCCGAGCCGATCGACGTCGTCGCGGAACTGCCCGATGCGCCGCCGGCCATGTTCCGCTGGCGTCGGCTCTCCCATCAGGTCGCAGCCGCCGCCGGCCCCGAACGCATCGCCGCGGAGTGGTGGCGTCGACAGGCGGAGCCGCGCGATTATTACCGGCTCGAGGATCGCGAAGGCAGGCGCTTCTGGGTCTATCGCGAGGGTTTATGGGCACCTGATCGCGAGCGGCTGCCACGCTGGTTTCTGCACGGACTGTTCGCGTGAGCACCGCCCACCATCTGCCGCCCTCCGGTTACGCCGAACTGCAGGTCACGACCAATTTCAGTTTCCTGCGCGGTGCCTCGCATCCGTACGAGCATGTGAAGCAGGCAAAAGAGCTCGGACTTGCGGCGATCGGCATTGCCGACCATGCGAGCTTCGCCGGGATCGTGCGCGCGCATGCTGCGGCGAAGGAAACGGATCTGCGCCTCCTCGTCGGTGCACGTTTCGAGCCGCAGGGCGGCCCGCCGCTGCTGTGCTATCCCAAGGACAGGCAGGGCTACGCGATCCTGTCGCGACTGATCACGCGCGGAAGGCGGCGCGCGGGTCATGGGCGCGGCTGCCGACTCGATCTTGCCGAGCTCGGCGAATGCGTCGGCCGTGCAATCGTCGTGGCCCTCGAGACGGAAGGGCTCGACGATGTCGCCCGCCTGTTCGAGCGCGACGCGTACCTTGCCGCCAGTTTCCGCTATCGCGGCGACGATCATGCCGAAATCGCACGACGCGACGCGGCTGCGCGGGCCGCTAAAATCCGCCTCGTGGCGACCAACGACGTGCTCGCCCATGTTTCCGGACGTCGCGAACTGCAGGACGTGCTGACCTGCATCCGGGAAGGCTGCACCATCGATGCGGCGGGCTATCGCCTGCAGGCCAATGCCGAGCGGCACCTGAAGGCGCCGGCCGAAATGGCCCGTCTTTTCAGACGCTGGCCCGACGCGCTCGCCGCCACGCTCGACATCGTCGCCACATGCCGCTTCTCGCTCGACGAACTGCGCTACGACTATCCCGATCTGCCCGATGCCGAGCCGGGCAGCGCGCAAGCGACGCTGACGCGTCTTGCATACGAAGGCGCCGCAAGGCGCTATCCGGACGGCGTGCCGGAAAAGATAACCCGCTTTATCGCCGACGAACTCGCGATCATCGGCACCCTCGGTTTCGCCCCCTACTTCCTCACCGTGCACGACATCATGGAGTTCGCGCGCTCGCGCGGCATCCTGTGTCAGGGACGCGGGTCAGCCGCCAATTCGACCGTGTGTTTCTGCCTCTACATCACCGAAGTGAACCCGGCGACCACCAGCCTGCTGTTCGCGCGTTTCATCTCGACCGAACGCAACGAGCCGCCGGATATCGACGTCGATTTCGAGCACGAGCGGCGCGAAGAGGTGATCCAGTACGTCTATTCGCGTTACGGCCGGGAACGCGCCGGTCTTGCCGCCACGGTAATTTCCTTCCGCATGCGCTCGGCGCTGCGCGAGGTCGGCAAGGCTTTGGGGCTGGGTGTCGACACCATCGAGGCGCTGGCCGGCACGATCTGGGGCCGCAGCGATGAAAGCGTCGAGACTGCACATATCCTCAAAGCCGGCATAGATGCGGAAGAACCGCGCCTGCGCTTGGCGCTGTCGCTGACGAAAGATCTGATGGGGTTCCCGCGCCATCTTTCGCAGCATGTCGGCGGTTTCGTCATCGCGCGCGGCCGGCTCGACGAGATCTGCCCGATCGTGGATGCGGCAATGGATAACCGCACGCTGGTCGAGTGGGACAAGGACGATCTCGATGCGCTCGGCATCCTGAAGATCGATCTGCTGGCGCTCGGCATGTTGACCTGCATCCGCAAGGGGCTCGATCTGATCGCGCAGACCGGCGGGCCGCGGCTCGATCTCGCCAGCGTCCCGCCCGAAGATCCGGCCGTCTACGACATGCTGTGCAAGGCGGATGCGATCGGCGTCTTCCAGGTCGAGAGCCGCGCGCAGATGAGCATGCTGCCGCGCCTGCGGCCGAGGGAGTTCTACGATCTCGTCATCGAGGTCGCGATCGTGCGGCCGGGGCCGATCCAGGGAAACATGGTGCATCCCTATCTGCGCCGCCGGAACGACGAAGAGAAAGTCGAATACCCTTCGCCCGAGCTCAGGGAAGTGCTCGGCAAGACGTTCGGGGTACCGCTGTTCCAAGAGCAGGCGATGAACATCGCCATCGTCGCCGCCGGATTCACATCGGCCGAAGCCGACGCGCTGCGCCGCGCGATGGCGACATTCAAGCGTTCGGGCCTGATCGAGAAATTCCAGGCGAAGATGGTGGAGGGAATGGTTTCGCGCGGCTACGCGCGCGAATTCGCCGAGCGCTGCTTCGCGCAGATCAAGGGGTTCAGCACCTACGGATTTCCGGAAAGCCACGCCGCGTCGTTCGCGATCCTCGTCTACGTGTCGGCCTGGCTCAAATGCCACCATCCGGCCGCGTTTGCCGCAGCCCTGCTCAACAGCCAGCCGATGGGCTTCTACGCACCCGCCCAACTCGTACGCGACGCGCGAGAGCACGGCGTGATCGTCCGTCCGCCCTGCGTCAACGCAAGCGTCTGGGACTGCACGCTCGACGATGCACGGACGATGCGGCTGGGCCTTCGGCAGATAAACGGGTTCTCGCGGGATGCGTGCGACGCGCTCGTTGCAGCGCGGCCGTCCGGCGGCTACGCCGGTCCGTCCGACCTTGCACGACGTGCGCGCCTCGATCGGGGAAGCCTTGATGTGCTGGCGCGCGCAGACGCATTTGCGGCCTGTGGGCTCGAGCGACGCCCTGCCCTCTGGCAAGCCGGGTTACGGGACGAGACGGCATTGCCGCTGTTCGCATGCCTGACGCCGGCGGACGCGCAGGTCAAGTTGCCGTCAATGACGCTGGGCGAAGCGGTTGTCGAGGATTACGCGAATCTGCGCCTGTCGCTGAAGGCGCATCCGATGGCGTTGCTGCGCCGGCACTTCCCCGAGGAAACGCCATGTGCCGATCTTGTCCGCACGAAAGACGGCGCCCGCATCTCTCTTGCCGGAATCGTGCTGCTGCGCCAGCGACCGGGTACGGCGAAGGGCACGATCTTCGTGACCCTAGAGGATGAAGGCGGGGTCGCCAACCTGATCGTCTGGCCCAAAGTCTTCGAGGCGTACCGACCGGTCGTGATGGGTGCGCGCCTGATGCGCATCGAAGGTCAGGTGCAGCGCCAGGGCGAGGTAATTCATATCGTCGCGCGCAAGCTTGCCGACCGCTCCGCGCTCATCGGAACGCTCGTCGATGGCTCCGCGCGCGCGCAAGGAGCGTCGTCGCGCGCGCATTATCCGTCGCGCGATTTCCACTGATCAGTCGACGATGAAGAGCGTGGCGCCGGTCGACGTGCTCGAACGGTGCGCCTCGGCACCGTCGGCCACCTGATAGCTGTGCCCCGGGCCCATCTTGAAGACGCGCCCGTCGGCGAGCTGCGTCTCGAGTTCGCCGGAAAGCACGAGCAGCACATGCCCCTTCTGGCACCAGTGATCGGCGCTGTAGCCGGGCGAATACTCGACCATGCGCACGCGGATGTCGGCGAAGTGGCGTGTGCGCCAATGCGCCAGGCCGGTCTCGCCTTTGTGTTCGGTCCGCTCGACGCCCGACCAGTCGAGTGTGGCGAAAGGGATGTTCTTCATTTCCATCGCACGATCCTAGCGTGTCGAGTCGTGCTTGGGCGACTCGGAAGCGATGTGAGACGGTGCCTGTGGATATCCCGAATCGACTTGGTGACTCATGGCCTTGCGCGTGTTCTCCACAGCCCTCGCTCTGCTTCTCCTCGCCACGACGGCGCAGGCGCAGAAGCAGCCCGACTATCTCGACGGCATCTATGTCGGCGGCAATGTCGGCGTCCACAAGCCGCAGAATTCGAATGTCGGCCGCACCGGGCAGAGCACAAGCATCAAGATCGGCACGGGTGTCGCGGGTACGGCGTCGGTTGGTTACGGCTTCGGCAACGGACTGCGCACCGAACTGGAACTTGGCCAGCGTGCGGGTAGCGTCAGCGGCGCGCCCGGTGTCGGCGGAAAGCTCGACGTCACGAGCCTCATGGGCAATGTCCTCTATGACATCGCGACCGGCGGGTCGGTGATCCCCTATTTCGGCGCCGGTGTTGGCGGTGCGCGCGTGCGCGCGAAGGATGTTGGCCCCGATCTCGGCAGCGCATTCGTCTCGGGTGCGGACAATGTCTTCGCCTATCAGGGAATCGCGGGGCTCGATTTCCGCATCGACGACAACATGGCGCTGGGCGCGAGCTACCGCTATTTCGCGACACAGTCGGCAAGCATCTCGAGCACGGCGGGCGACAAGGCGTCGGTTCCGTATCGTGACCATTCGGTCATGCTCGGCATCCGCTACGCGTTCAATCCCACGCTCGCCGTTCCGGCAGCGGCGCCGGCTGCAATTACCCAACCCGTCGCAGCACCAGCCCCAACTCCCGCGGCGCCGGCTCCCCCGCTTGCGGCAGCAACAATCATCGGCCCGCGTGCATTCACGGTCTTCTTCGACTTCAACAAGTCGAACATCTCGGACGACGCGAATCGCATTCTCGTCCAGGCAGCCGAATCGGCAAAGACCGGCGCCTTCACCCGGATCCGTGCGACGGGCCACACCGATACGGTCGGCACGCCACGTTACAACATGGCCCTGTCGATCCGCCGTGCGAACGCCGTTCGGGACGTCCTCGTCCGTGAAGGAATTCCGGCAACACAAATTGTTGTCATCGGCCGCGGTGAGACCCAGCTTCTCGTTCCGACACCCGATCAGATCAACGAACCTCGCAATAGACGCGTAGAAATCGTTATAGAATAAATGGTTACATGATAATTCCAATCTAACTTAGAGGCCGCTGGTGGTGTGTGCCTTTTGCGCCACAGAAGCCGTTAAACATTAAATCCACCACCCAAAGTCCGCGCAGATCATGCTATCTACTGACCATCCGATTCTGGCTTTGCCGGATTTCGCTAGAACTGCCGTGCTAGAACTACCGTGTATGACTTCAAGGGGAACCAACAAATGCGTCTTCGTTCCGCACTGCTTTCCGCCGCGACCCTTCTGGCACTGGCTGCGCCTGCAGCCGCCCAGAACGTGTCCGGTTTCTACATCGGCGGTGCCGGTGGCGTGAACTGGCTGCAGGATCAAGGCGGCAGCTCCACCCCGGCCACTTCGTCTGTCGGTGTGGATTACAAGACCGGCTATGGTCTGCTCGGTGCCCTTGGCTACGGCTACGCAAATGGCTGGCGCACGGAACTCGAACTCAACTGGCGCAAGAACAACGTCGACACAGCGAAGCGCAATGGTGCGGCGCTGACGAGTCCCGGCGGCGATCTCGGCCAGCTCGGCGTCTTCGGCAACATGCTGTATGACTTCAATGTCGGCATGCCGTTTACCCCGTATCTCGGCCTTGGCCTCGGCTGGCTGCGTTCGGACATCAACCTCAAGGGCAACGGCATCACTGCTGTTGACGACACCGAGAATCAGATCGGCTATCAGCTGATCGCCGGTGCGGCGTACCCGATCGCGCAGCAGCTGAAGCTCACGCTCGACTATCGTTTCATGTCGACGTTCCAGAAACCCGAATACAGCACGACGGCGGCATACCGCGCCTCGTTCCCGAACGAGAATTCGCTTACTCTGGATCGCCCGCTGAACCATGCGATAATGATTGGCCTGCGCTACGAGTTCGGCGCTCCGGCGCGTCCGGCTCCGGCCGCGCCTGTCGCAACCCCGGTCGCCGCTCCGGCGCCCGCCCCGGCCCCTGCGCCGGCCCCGGCTCCCGCACCGGCTCCGCAGATCCAGCGTAACTTCCTCGTGTTCTTCGACTTCAACCAGTCGGTCATCACGCCGGAAGCCGGTCGCATCATCCAGCAGGCCTCAACGACGGCCAAGCAGGGTGGCGTGACGCGCATCACGGCGACGGGCCACACGGACACGTCGGGCACGCCGCAGTACAACCAGCGCCTCTCGGAGCGTCGTGCAGCAGCCGTCCAGGCCGAACTCGTCCGCCAGGGCATCCCCGCGAACCAGATCGTCACGATCGGTCGCGGCGAAAGCGAACTGCGCGTGCGCACCGCCGACGGCGTGCGCGAGCCGCAGAACCGCCGCGTCGAGATCGTTCTTCAGTAACGGTCCCGGCCTCGGCCAGAACGACAAAGGGCCGGTCGAAAGACCGGCCCTTTTCATTTGCTCTGACTGAAAGCGATCAGCGTGCCAGGGCGTATTGCATGGCCGGGTCGCGGCCGCAGAGTTCGCCGAAGCGCTCGCTGTGCTTGGCCCGCTCTTCGACCGCCTCGCCCAGCTTGCCGCGCTCGATGCGCACGACGCTCGCGAACAGCTCGTGCGTATCGGCACAGAAGGTCGGGTTCGCCATCGAACGGTTCGATGCGTCGTTGGCCAGTGCCGTCGTGAACGTGTCGTAGCGCCGCTGGGGGTTGCCGCCGCCGATACGTCCGAAATGCTGCTGGATGACCTTGTTGTAGCGTTGGAGCTCGACCGAATGGCGCTCGACGAACGCGTTGTAGCCCGCGCTCTGATCGACCTGCCGGATGCAGGAAAGGGTCGCGACCATCAGTTCGGTCTGCATGACTCGCGCCTTGACCGCGATTGCCTCCTCGCGCGTCAGGCATGCCTGCTGGGAAAACGCGGTCCCGGCCCCGACGGTCAGGGCCATGGCAGCGACGGCACTGGCAATTCCAAAACGCAATTGTGCCTCCGTCTGAATCAACTCCGCACCTATATATATTAACCGGGCCTCCTTCCGAACAGAAAATCTGGGAACGCTAGGTGCTTCGTAAATCTGGGAAATCCGACATAATCGGTGGCATGGACATCGGAATCGTCGGACTCGGCGCCATCGGCGGGAAGGTCGCGGCCATGCTCGCTGCCGGTCGTCCCAACCTGCGACTCGTCGGCGTGACCGGCCGCGACGGGCCGAAGACCGCGCTTCAGGCCGAAAAGCTCGGCGCCGGCGTCGCCGCCTTGACGCTGGACGAACTGGTCAGGCGATGCGACGTGATCGTCGATTGCGCAACCTCTGCCTCGCTGCGCGACATCGCCCTTGCAGCCTTCGGCGCCAAGCGGACGCTGGTCACCGTCAACGCGGCCGCACTGCTCGACAATTCGGATCTGGCCGACGCGGCCGCGGCCGCCGGCGCCAGGCTGGTCGTCGCGACGGGAGCTCTGCTTGCTCTCGATGCCGTCGCGGCTGCCGCACTCGGCGATATCCGCCGGGTGACGATGCGCAACCGCAAGCCACCGCGCGGCCTTGCCGGCGCACCCTATGTCGTCGCGTCGGGGATCGATCTCGACGCGATCCGCGAGCCCACATGCATCTTCAGCGGCTCGGCGCGGGAAGCGGCCAGAGGCTTCCCGGCCAACGTCAATGTAGCCGCGGCCTTGAGCCTTGCCGGAATAGGACCGGACCGGACCGAAGTCGAGATATGGGCCGACCCGACGATCGCGCGGAACATCCACGAATTCGATCTCGTTTCGGACAGCGTCACGCTTTCGGTTCGGACCGAAGGCCTGCCCTCACCCGATAATCCCAAGACAAGCGCCATTGTCCCGCTGTCGGTCGTCGCCACGCTCGACCGTCTTGCGGGCCCCGTCAGGATCGGGACGTAATCGCGCGCGTCTCTATCCGCTTCTCGGCGGAAAGGAATTTGTGGACCGGGCAGTGCTCGGCAATCGCGACGAGCCGCTGGCGCTGCTCGGCATCGAGTTCGCCCTCGAGCTCGATTTCACGCACGATCCGGTCGATCTTGCCCTTGCCGTCAGGCCCGTCCACCTTGTCCATCTGAAGGCGGACGGCGATACGGGCCAGCTTCCAGCCCTTGCGGTCTGCGTACATGCGCACCGTCATGCTTGTGCAGGCGCCCAATCCCGAGAGGACATATTCGAACGGCTGCGGCCCGCGTGCGCCGCCGCCATCGGCGACCGGTTCGTCAGCCGTCAGGCGATGCAGGCCTATTTCGACGACGTTCTCGTATTTGGGGCCCGTTTCGCGCACCCAGACTGTCTGCGGTCCCGACATGACACCCTCTCTCTCAGTGGCGGCGGGGATTGTCGCCGGTGTTCGAACGTCACGCAAATGCGCTTTCACGGGTCCGCACCCCGCGATATGCCTTGCCGACGGACGAGCCGGAGATCAACCCGCATGACGAACGACGACGTCGAAATCCTTTCCAGACAGCGCCGCTACGAGGGATTCCTCAAGATCGACGAGTATCGGCTGCGCCACAGGCTTTTCGCCGGTGGCTGGAGCCCGATCATCGCGCGCGAGATTATGGAACGCGGACACGCCGTCTGCGCCGCACTCTATGACCCCATTCGCGACATGGTCGTTCTCGTCGAGCAGTTCCGCATCGGCGCCTATGCCGGCGGTTCGCCGGCCTGGATGGTCGAATGCGTCGCCGGCATGATCGCGAAGGGCGAGGATCCCGTCGACGTCGTGCGCCGGGAGATCGCGGAAGAAACGGGGCTTTCCGCATCGGATATCGTGCCGGCGGGCCGCGCCTTCGCCTCGCCGGGCGGGACGAGCGAGATCGTCGAGATGTTCGTCGCGCAGGTCGATTCATCGGCGGCCGGCGGCATCCACGGGCTCGCGCACGAGGGCGAGGATATCCGGGTCCTCGCCGAACCGTTCGACGACGCGCTTGCCGCATTCTTCGATGGAAGACGCATCGGGAATTCATTTACCCTGATGACCCTGCAGTGGCTGGCCCTCAACCGGGTGCGGCTCCGGGAAATGTGGGAGATCGGAAATTGAGCGACATTCGGGACGGATTCGTCGGCGCCATCGGCAACACGCCGCTCATTCGCCTCAGGAAGGCGAGTGCGGCGACGGGATGCGAGATTCTCGGCAAGGCCGAGTTCCTGAATCCCGGGGGGTCGGTCAAGGATCGCGCCGCGCTCCAGATGATCACCGACGCCGAATCCAAGGGCCTCATCAAGCCGGGTGGCACGATCGTCGAAGGGACGGCCGGCAATACCGGAATCGGTCTGGCGCTGGTCGGCAACGCGCGCGGTTATCGCAGCGTCATCGTCATGCCCGACACGCAGAGCCAGGAGAAGAAGGACTTCCTGCGTCTCATCGGTGCCGAACTGCGGCTTGTCCCCGCCGTGCCGTATGCGAACCCGAACAACTACGTGAAGGTTTCCGGTCGACTCGCCGAGGAAATCGGCCGCATACAGCCCGCTGGCGCTCTCTGGGCCAATCAGTTCGACAACGTCGCCAATCGCGAGGCTCATATCCGCACGACCGGCCCCGAAATCTTCCGCCAGACGGCCGGAAAGGTGGATGGCTTCATCTGCGCGGTCGGCTCGGGCGGCACGCTCGCGGGCACGGCAACGGCGCTGCGTCAGCTCAAGCCCGGCGTGAAGATCGGCCTTGCAGATCCGCACGGCGCCGCCCTCCACAGCTATTTCACGACCGGCACGCTGAAGTCGGAAGGTAGCTCGATAACCGAAGGAATCGGCCAGGGCCGCATCACGAAAAATCTCGAAGGCCTCAAGGTCGATCACGCCTATCGGATTCCCGATGCCGAAGCCGTCCAGATCGTCTTCGATCTCCTCATCGAGGAAGGGCTGTTTGTCGGCGCGTCGACCGGCATCAACATCGCCGGGGCCATGGCGCTGGCGCGCACGCTCGGGCCGGGACACACGATCGTGACGATCCTGTGCGACGGCGGCGCACGCTACGCCTCGAAGCTCTTCGATCCGGCTTTCCTTCGCAGCAAGAATCTGCCGGTGCCTGCTTGGCTCGACAAGCCGAAGCTCAATCCGGTCCCGACACCCTTCGAGAAGGTCCCGACATGACCGTCCCTGCCCTCGTCTCCACCGAATGGCTCGCGGTACGTCTTGGAGATGCGAATGTCCGCGTGCTCGACGGCTCGTATCACCTGCCCACCGCCAAGCGCGACGCGGCGGCCGAGTTTGCCGCATCCCATATCCCGGGCGCGTCCCGTTTCGACATCGAGGCCGTCAGCGACCATCTGAACGCGCTGCCGCACATGTTGCCATCGCCGGAAGTCTTCGCCGAGGCCGTTGGCGCCATGGGTATCGACAACCAGACGCATGTCGTCGTCTATGACGCCTACGGGCTGATGAGTGCCGCGCGCGTCTGGTGGATGTTCCGGATCTTCGGGCACGACAACGTCTCGGTACTGGATGGCGGCTTCCCGAAATGGACGAAGGAATCACGTCCGACGCAGAGCGGAACGCCAAGCGTGACCGCACGCCGGTTCAAGGCGACGTTCCGGCCGGAACTCGTTCGTTCGAAAGACGACGTCGTTTCAAATCTTTCGACGCGAACGAGCCAGGTTGTCGACGCCCGCGCCGCCGCGCGTTTCGCAGGGTCCGCGCCCGAGCCGCGCGCCGGCCTGCGCAGCGGCCATATCCCGGGCTCGAAGAGCCTGCCCTACACCCAGTTGCTCGATCCGGCGACCGGAACGGTCCTTCCGCCGCTCGAACTGGCGAAGCAGTTCGCGGCAGCCGGCATCGATGCCAGCAAGCCGATCGTCGTCAGCTGCGGCTCTGGCGTCACGGCCTGCGTACTGGCTCTCGGCCTGCATGTTCTGGGAACGGCCGACGCCGCGATCTATGACGGCTCGTGGTCCGAATGGGGCCTTGCCGACGGCCCGCCGCTCGAAACCGGCTGAAATGAAAATCGCCGGTGCGATGTCCCCGAAGGGATACCTCACCGGCGATCATTCGGTCGCGGTCAGTGATTGAGGATCTGGGACAGGAATAGCTTGGTACGCTCGTTCTGCGGGTTCGAGAAGAATGCTTCCGGCTCGTTGGCCTCGACGATCTCGCCCTTATCCATGAACACGACCTTGTCGGCCACGGCCTTGGCGAAACCCATCTCGTGCGTGACGCAGATCATCGTCATGCCTTCGCGCGCCAGCGACACCATCGTGTCGAGCACTTCCTTGACCATCTCGGGATCGAGTGCCGACGTCGGCTCATCGAACAGCATGATCTTGGGCTTCATGCACAGCGAGCGGGCGATCGCCACGCGCTGCTGCTGACCGCCCGAAAGCTGGCCGGGATACTTGTTCGCCTGCTCGGGGATCCGCACGCGGTTCAGGAAGAACATGGCCGTCTCTTCGGCCTCCTTCTTCGGCACCTTGCGCACCCAGATCGGCGCCAGCGTCAGGTTCTCCAGCACCGTCAGGTGCGGGAACAGATTGAAGTGCTGGAACACCATACCGACTTCGCGGCGGATCGCCTCGATGTTCTTGATGTCGTTCGTCAGCTCGATGCCGTCGACGATCAGCTGGCCCTTCTGGTGCTCTTCGAGACGATTGATGCAGCGGATCATCGTCGACTTGCCGGATCCCGACGGGCCGCATACGACGATCTTCTGGCCGCGCCGGCACTCGAAATCGATGTTCTTGAGGACGTGGAACTCGCCGTACCACTTGTTCAACTTCAGGAGCTGGATCATCGGCGGTTCGGCGGATTGGGCGGCCTTGGCTGCGGTCATTGTCGTCATGCTCCGTGTCTGCGAATACCGGGGATCAGCGGTGCCTGCTGCGATTCAGCTCGTTCTCGATCTTCTGGCTGTACTTCGACATCGCGAAGCAGAAGACGAAATAGATCAGCGAGACGCCGAAATAGACATCCGGGCCGAAGCCGCGCCACGCCGGATCGGCAACGGCCGTCTTCGCCGCGTTCAGGATGTCGAGCAGACCGATGATGAGAACCAGCGATGTATCCTTGAAAAGACCGATGAAGGTATTGACCATCGGCGGGATGACCATGCGCAGGGCCTGCGGCAGAATGATCATGCTCGTGGCCTGCCAGTACGACAGTCCGAGCGCGTCGGCAGCCTCGTACTGGCCTTTGGGCAATGCCTGGAGACCGCCACGCACGACTTCCGCAAGATACGCACCGGCAAAGCCAATGATCGCGATTTGCGCACGCAGCAGCTTGTCGATCGTGATGCCTTCCGGCAGGAAGAGCGGGAACATGACCGATGCCATGAACAGCAGGCTGATGAGCGGAACGCCGCGAATCAGCTCGATGTAGACGACACAGAGCGACTTGATCGCCGGCATGTGCGAACGGCGCCCGAGGGCAAGGAGAATCGCGAGCGGAAACGCGAGCGCGATGCCGAAGGTCGACAGGATGAGCGTCAGGACGAGTCCACCCCAGCGTTCCTGCGGCACGAAGCTGAGGCCGATTCCGCCCCACATAAGGAAGGCGATGCTGAGCAGGCCCGCACCCCAGACGATCGGCAGGCGGCCGTTCCAGTTGGAGCGCATCGCGCTGTAAATGTAGAGCCCGAAAAAGATCGCGCAGGAAAGCGCCGGACGCCACTGCTCGTCGTACGGATAGGTCGCGAAAAGGATGAAGCGCCATTTTTCGGGGAACACGGCCCAGCACGCGCCGATGCCTTTCGCAGCTCGGCATGCGGTCGACGGGCCGTACCACACGGCGTTGAACACGCCCCAACCCAGGAACCAGATCAGAACCTTGCCGACCAGATAGAGCAGCACGAGCGAGAGCGCGGTGCTCCACCAGTTTGCAAAGAAGTTGGTGCGCACCCACTGCGCCGCTTTCGAGGCGAACATGCCGCCCGAAGGGCCGCCGATTGTCGCCGTATGACCGTTCGCCATCTCTCAGCGCTCCTTGAAGGCGATACGCTTGTTGTACCAGTTCATGAACACCGAAATCGAAAGACTGACCGTCAGGTACGCGCCCATGATGATCGAGATGCCCTCGATCGCCTGCCCCGTCTGATTCAGCGTCGTGTTGGCGATCGAGACGAGGTCCGGATAGCCGATCGCCACGGCAAGCGACGAATTCTTGGTGAGGTTCAGGAACTGGCTGGTCATAGGCGGGATTATCACCCGCAGCGCCTGCGGCAGGATCACAAGCTGGAGCATCGGCCCCTTCCGGATGCCGAGCGCCGATGCCGCTTCCGTCTGGCCGTGGGGCACGGCAAGGATGCCGGCGCGCACGATCTCGGCGATGAAGCCGGCGGTATAGGTGATAAGGCCGACGAGCAGGGCCGCGAACTCCGGCGTCATCGTCAGGCCGCCCTGGAAGTTGAAGCCGCGCAGCACCGGCACATCCATCGCGATGGGTGCGCCGCCGATCAGCCACACGACGAACGGAAGCCCGAGGACCAGTCCCGCCGTAGCGCCGAGAACGGGGAACTGCTCGCCGGTCGCCGCCTGCCGGGCGGCTGCCCAGCGCTTCATGAAATAGCTCGCGACGATACCGATCAGGCACGCGACACCCATCCAGGCGTGGATCCAGTGTTCGGCCGGAATGGGCATCTTGATGCCGCGGTTCGACAGGAAGACGCCGGGAATGGGCTGGATCGCTTCGCGGGGACCCGGGAAGGCGTCCTGGAACATCGCCCACCAGAAGAACAGCTGCACGAGCAACGGCAGGTTCCGCATGAACTCGACATAGACGGAGCAGGACTTGGCGACGAGCCAGTTCTTCGAGAGGCGGCCGATCCCGATCAGCGTGCCGAGAAGCGTCGCAAAGATGATGCCGAAAAAGGCGACGCGCAGTGTATTAAGGATGCCCACCCAGAGCGCGCGGCCGTAGGTGTGCTCAGGCTCGAACGGGATGACGGACTCGCCGATGGCGAAGCCGGCTTCGCGCGACAGGAAGTTCCATCCGGTCGCGATCGCCCGGACCTCGAGATTGCGCAGCGTATTGGAAATCAGCCACCAGGCGACAAGACCGACGGCGCCGATGACGACGACCTGCCAGAAAATCGCCCGGAATGTCGGGTCGTTCAGCGACAACCGCATCGCGTTGCCGCTTGGACGCCCGCCGGAGCCTGCCGAAATTCCGGCCATCGCTCCACCCCTCCACTCGCTGTTTGCGCCAGTCGGCGCGAATTGTCTGGTCGAACCTGCGGCTTGTTCCGCCGCATGGGCAGTCTTTCAAGAACCGGGCCAGCACCGCCGCCGGATATACCGGCGGCGGCACCGGAACCGGCTTTAGCGGATCGGCGGATTGTACATCAGGCCGCCCTGGGTCCACAGGCGGTTGACGCCACGCTCGATGCCCAGCGGAACGATGTTCCGCTGGTAGCTCTCGGCATAGTTACCGACCTGCTTGACGATGTTGTAGGCCCACTTGTTGTCGAGGCCGAGCATCGCACCCATGCCGCCCGTCGCCCCGACGAAGCGCTGGATCGCCGGATTTGTCGAGGTAAGCTGGGAGTCGATGTTCGTCGACGACAGCCCGATTTCCTCGGCGTCGAGCATTGCGTAGAAGGTCCAACGCACCACGTCGGCCCAACGCGCGTCGCCCTTGCGGACGGACGGGCCGAGGGGCTCCTTCGAAATGACTTCCGGCAGGATGACGTGATCGGCAGGAACCGGCACGTTGGCCGAGCGGATCGAGGCCAGACCCGACACGTCGGTCGTGAAGGAGTCGCAACGGCCGGCGAGATAGGCCGCGATGTTCTCTTCCAGACGCTCGATGACGACGGGCGTGAACTTCAGCTTGTTGGCGCGGAAGTAGTCGGCGAGGTTGAGTTCGGTCGTCGTGCCCGGCTGGACGCAGATCGTGGCGCCGTCGAGTTCCTTGGCCGACTTGATGTTCGACGACTTCTTCACGATGAAGCCTTGGCCGTCATAGAAGTTGATGCCCGTGAACGTCAAGCCGAGCGAGACGTCGCGCGACAGCGTCATGGTCGTGTTGCGGACGAGAAGGTCGACTTCGCCGGACTGGACGGCCGTGAAGCGCTGCTGCGCCGTGAGCGCGGTGTAACGGACCTTCGTGGCGTCGCCGAGGACGGCTGCCGCGACGGCGCGGCAGACGTCGACGTCGAGACCGGTCCACTCGCCGCGCGCGTTCGGCAGGCCGAACCCGGCGACGGTGCCGTTTGCACCGCACTGGACGAAGCCGCGGGCCTTGATCGCATCGATCGTCGGCGACGGCGCGATCTGCTGCGCCTGCGCCGGAACGGCGAGGGCGATCGCGGTGAATGCCGTCGCAAGAACGGTAGCCATGGTTTTCATGAATTCGTACTCCCTGTCCGGATCGGATAATTCCTGGGGGCGTTCCCGGCGGTTAAGGGCCCGATTTCAAGCCTTTTCGCCGAGACAAGTAGGCGACGCTAACACGGCCGGCAAATCGGTCTCAATCGGTTTGTATCGATACGCCGGGAAGTTGGTCGAGGTCCTCGCCCGGGGCTATAGTTGCCCGCTTTCCTCGAAATACAGGCAGTTTCCGGACATGAAAACCGACACAAAGGTAACCACGCTTGGCCGCGACCCCGAAGCAAACTTCGGCGTCGTCAACCCGCCCGTCTATCATGCTTCGACGATCCTCTTCCCCACACTCGATGCGCTCGAGGCGGTCCAGAAAACGAAACACAAAAACCAGATGCGCTACGGCCGGTATGGCACGCCGACGACGTTCGCGTTGCAGGATGCGATCGCCGAACTCGAAGGCGGCTATGCGACGCTTGCCGTCGGTTCCGGGGCTGCCGCCATCGTCGCGACCCTGATGGCCTTCACGAAGGCCGGCGATCATGTCCTGTGCGCCGATACCGCGTATGCGCCCACGCGGCGCTACCTCGACGTCGTCCTCAAGCGCTATGGCGTCGAGACGACCTACTACGATCCGGGCATCGGCGCAGGCATCGCCGCTCTCATCAAGCCGAACACCACGCTCTGCATGATGGAAAGCCCCGGCTCCCTCACGTTCGAAGTGATGGACACGCCGGCGATCGTCGCCGCCTGCAAAGCCAAGGGCGTGGCAACCGCCCTCGACAATACCTGGGCGACGCCGATCTACTACAGGCCTCTCGACCTCGGCGTCGACGTGTCGGTCATGGCCGGCACGAAGTATGTCGGCGGCCATTCCGACATCATGATGGGCCTCGTCACGGTGCGTAACGAGGATATCTACAAGACCGTGCGGGCGGCCGTCGACGAACTCGGCTCCTGCACGGGTCCCGATGACCAGTATCTGGCGCTGCGGGGCCTGCGTACGCTTGGCGTGCGGATGCCGCGCCACTTCGAGACCGGGATCATGCTCGCCAAGTGGCTGCAGCAACAGCCCGAGGTGTCGCGCGTCCTTCATCCCGCCCTGCCCGATCATCCGAGCCACGCGCTCTGGAAGCGCGACTTCAAAGGGGCTTCCGGCCTTTTCAGCTTCGTGCTGAAGCCGGTGCCGCGCGAAGCACTTGCCGCGATGGTCGACGATCTCGAACTCTACGGCATGGGTTTCTCGTGGGGCGGCTTTGAAAGCCTGATGGTGCCCTCCGACGTCCGCGCGATCCGCACGGCCAATCCGTGGACCGACCCCGGGCGACTCGTGCGCGTACACGCAGGCCTCGAGGCGCCGGAAGACCTGATCGCCGATCTCGACCGCGGCTTCCAGCGGTTGCGCAAGGTCGTACGCGAAAAGGCATAGCCGATGGATGCCTTCGACGATGCCATCGCCGAAATCGCGTTCGACGCGCAGGGGCTCGTCGTCGCGATCGCGCAGCAGCACGACAGCGGCGAGGTTCTGATGGTCGCGTGGATGAATCGCGACGCGGTGCGGGAGACGTTGCGCACGGGGAATGTCTGCTACTGGTCCCGCTCGCGCATGAAACTCTGGCGCAAGGGCGAGAGTTCGGGCCAGTCGCAGCGTCTCGTCGAACTGCGCGTCGACTGCGACGGCGACGCGCTCCTGCTTCGCGTCGATCAGGCCGGTGTCGCCTGCCACACGGGACGGCGCGATTGCTTCTTCCGCGTCATGCGCGACGGAAAGCTCGTGATAGACAAGCCGGTGCTCGTCGATCCGGAAAAGCTCTATGGCGGCTGACCGTGGCAAGCGTGCGGACGGTCCTCGCCTGCGCATCCTGCTTGGCGAAGCGATCGCGCTGGGGCCCGGCAAGGCCGCCTTGCTTGCGGCGATCGGAAGCTCCGGTTCGATCTCCCAGGCGGCGCGCGCGATGGGGATGAGCTACCGGCGCGCATGGACCCTCGTCGCCGAAATGAATCGCGCCTTTCGGGCGCCTTTGGTGACAAGCGAAGCTGGCGGCCGACGTGGCGGCGGTGCCGTCGTCACCGAATTGGGCCGGGACGTTCTGGCTCGCTATGTTCGTATGGAATCCCGCGCCAAGCGGGCGCTAGCCGTTGATATCGCAGCGTTTGGGCGGCTACTCCGATCCTCTCCGCGATCCGGGGAATCTGAATAAAATGAGTATAATTTGTTGAAAAATATCAAATATCTTTGATTTTAATAAATCTTTACCACACCCCGTCGATCCCATTGCGCCCAACAAATCTCGGTATTATATTGTGATGTAAGTACGGATCGGTCGAAGACCATCCGAAAATGGCTGTCAGAAGGACTGTCGCAAATGGTGGCTTTGCCGCCGATCTCAGCTGCACCAACCCTGCCGGGATACACCCGGCCGGTTGCTGTTGCGCAACCGGTGCCGGCAACGGATACCGGTCGCAGTGCGGCTGCGACGATTGGTGGCGGCGCGGCATCTTCGGCCATCGCGAACAAAGCTCGTCAGGCGCTTGTCGATCCGAACAAGGGCGCAGCCCCGGCTCCCAGCCAGCCGGCAGCGGAATCCAACGATCAGCCACGCGTCCAGCTCCCGACACCGCCCTTTTCGCAGAGCGTGGGGCTCTATTCGGGTTCCACGCGCGTTTACGTCGATATCGTGCAGTCCGGCGAAGACGGCCGTCGCATCGCACGCGTTTTCGGCACGCCGCCGGCACCGGCGCCGAGCCGCAATGAAGCCGCCGCGCGTGCGCCGGTAAATTTCGTCGCCTGAGGGCGGCCCCGCGGCTCCGGTCGCGCCATCCACCGACACGCTTTCCAGACGAGACACGGGTGCCCGAAATCGTTTAGGTTTCGCTCCGGTCGACCATAATGCGGCGCACAACGCGATGAACGAACTCGGCGAGACGCTGAAAAGCCTCGATGCCGTGGGCCCGGAAAAAGCCCTCGGTGTCTTCGTCGCCGCCGTTCGCGCTGCGGTTCCCGACGCGCCCGCGTGCTATTTCGACCTCATGTCGGCCGAAGACGTCGAACGCCGCCGGCTGCAGCGCCAGTGCGAGGCCCATTTCAAGTCTCTGCCGCTTTCCGTGCGCGAAGTGATCCGGCGCGAGGCGATCGTCAAGGCGCAGGAAATCGTCCAGAGCCCGTTCGAGCGGCTCGCGGCGTCGATGACATCGTCGATGGAAGACACGAGCCTCGACGATCTTTTCCCGAAGTGATGCCGCAGCGACGGCGGCACGGCGCTTGGCGAGCCCAGCTGGATTCGAACCAGCGACCTACAGCTTAGAAGGCTGTTGCTCTATCCAGCTGAGCTATGGGCCCGTCCGGCGGCCCGGATCAACGGATCCGGTCGAACTTGAAATTGTCGGCATAGGCCTTGGGTCTGACGCGAATGGCGTGCGGGACGCCGACCTCGTAGGCGAGGGCGTGCCGGTCGGCATAGGCGATCGCCTCCGCCTGACTGGCAAAGCGCAGTTGCAACTGGCCCTGCGTATCGGCCGACCCGGCCCAACCCATCAGCGGATCTGGCCGCTTGGCGGCCGCGGGCTCGAATTCCAGCACCCAGGCCTTGCTCTTGGCATGGCCCGACTGCATGGCGGTCTTGGTCGGCTTGAAAATGCGGGCGGGTCTGTTCATCGGCGCGGAATCTCCGTCGGATAGCGGGACTTTAGCACCGATTCCGAATGCAGCGAAATACCCCTCGCCTGCCTGCCCTGGCGGCCGCCGAACTCGGTCAATCGCTGTCCAGCTCGACGCTCTCGCCGGCTGCCGGCACGGTGCAGTTCCAGCCGAAACGCCGCGCGATTTCGGTGCGCAGGGCCTCCGCAGCCGTCGGTTCGCCGTGCGTGACGAAGCATCGCGCGGGCCCGGCCGCGAAATTCGAAAGCCATTTCAGGATTTCGTCGCGATCGGCATGCGCTGAGAGCATGTCGAGATTGGCGACCTCCGCCGCGATCGACACCTGCCCGCCATGAATCTTGACGCTACGGGCGCCGGCCACCATCGCGGCGCCGCGCGTGCCGGCGGCCTGGAAGCCCGCGAAGAGGATCGTGTTGGCCGGATCCGGCCCCAGCGCCTTCAGGTGATGCAGCACGCGGCCACCGGTCGCCATGCCGCTCGCCGACAGGATGATGCGCGGAACCCGGCTCTCGCCGACGCGCTTCGACTCTTCCACGCTGTCGACATAGCGCGCCATGCCGGCAAGCGCCTCGCACTGCGCCGCATCGAGCCGATGGGCGCCGAGATGGTTGGCGAAAACCTTGCTCGCGGCAGTCGCCATCGGGCTGTCGACGAAGACCGGAAGGTCGGGGATCCGCCCGGCGAGCTTCAGCTGGCGGATATGGAACAGCAGCGTCTGCACGCGGCCGACGGCGAAAGTCGGGATCAGCACGCTGCCGCCGCGCCCGGCCGTACGAACGATGATGTCGGCCAGCACATCTTCCGGGGCGGTCGCGACATGGGCCCGATCGCCGTAGGTGGATTCGACCACGACATAGTCGGCCGACTTGACGATCGCTGGATCGAGCATCGTCGGGCTGTGCGAGCGCCCGAGATCGCCGGAAAACAGCATCACCCGGCCGCCGACGGAGAGTTCCACCATCGCGGCACCGAGAATATGGCCGGCAATCCGCAGGCGCGCCGAAACTCCCGGCGCCACCTCGAAGCTCCGGTCCATGCGCTGCGTCTCGAACCGGTCGAGGCTCGCGATCGCCTCGGCGGCCGTATAGAGCGGCAGTGCCGGCCTGTGCTTCGAGAAGCCGTGGCGGTTGGCGTACTCGGCCTCCTTTTCCTGGAGATACCCGCTGTCCGGAAGAAGGATGGCACACAGGTCGCGCGTGCCGGCCGTGCAATGGATCGGTCCGCGGAACCCGTTGCGCACGAGCAGCGGCAGGTAGCCGGAATGATCGAGATGCGCATGCGTCAGGACGACGGCGTCGATGCGCGCCGGATCGACCGGAAACGGCGCACGATTCATCAGGCGCAGCTCCTTGAGCCCCTGGAACAGTCCGCAGTCGACGAGCACGCGACGGCCGGCCGCCTCGACGAGATACTTCGAGCCGGTGACCGTCCCGGCCCCTCCGAGAAACGTCAGACGCACGGCGCGCTCAGCGCTTTTCGTTCAGCATCGGGAATCCGCGCTGGTGCCAGACCGGATAGGCCGGCGTCACCTCGCTCGCGGCATCGAGTGCCGCGCGGTGCTCGGCCGAAAGCGACCAGCCCACGGCCCCCAGATTCTCGACAAGCTGCGCTTCGTTGCGCGCGCCGATGATCAGGGTCGACACCGTCTTCTGCTGCAGCAGCCAGTTCAACGCGATCTGCGGAATCGACTTTCCGGTCTCCTTGGCGACGACATCGAGCGCCTCGACGATCCGGAACAGCCGCTCCTGTTCGAACTTGGGGCCGGTCTCCGGGATCTGGTGGGCGCGTGTGCCTGCCGGTGCCGGCTGGCCGCGACGGATGCGGCCGGTGAGCTTGCCCCAGCCGAGCGGGCTCCAGACGACGGCACCCACACCCTGATCGGCGCCCAGCGGCATCAGCTCCCATTCGTAATCGCGGTTCAGCAACGAATAGTACGCCTGATGCGCGACATGCCGGGGATAGCCGTAGCGATCCGAAACGGCGAGCGACTTCATCAGGTGCCAGCCCGAGAAGTTGGAGCAGCCGATATAGCGGATCTTGCCGGCCTTCACGAAACCGTCGAGCGTTTCGAGCGTCTCTTCGACCGGGGTGTTGTAATCCTGCCCGTGCAGCTGGAAGAGATCGATATGGTCGACGCCAAGACGCTTCAGCGCCTTGTCGACGGCCCCGGTCAGATACTGGCGCGACGAGCCGTAGTCGTTCGGCCCCGGACCTGTCGGAAACGTCGCCTTCGTCGAGATCAGCACGCGCTCGCGCTTGCCCTTGATCGCCTGCCCGAGGATCGTCTCCGCGAGGCCGGCCGAATATCCCGACGCGCTGTCGAACATCGAGACGCCGTGATCGAGGCAGATGTCGATCAGGCGCGAAGCGCCCGCCGCATCGGTCGAGCCCCACGCCTTGAAGAAATCGTTTCCGCCGCCGAACGTGCCGGTGCCGAAGCTGAGGGCGGGCACGCGAAGACCCGAATGTCCGAGACGGCGATATTCCATGTGATGCGGCTCCTCCGATGCGGCCGGGCCGGAATGCGTCGGCGCGCGCTGCGTGTCACTCTTGTTTAGGTCGACGAAATCCACTTCGCAAGGGTCAGCGGCCGGTGCCTGCACTCGATCTGCACGATTTGCTTCGCTATGATCCGCCCGCAATGCGGTGCCACAAGAACCCGAACGCCGGAAAAAGAAAACATGACCGCTCAATCGAAGCCCAGACTGGTCGCTCCGGCCGATGCCTGCGACAGCCATATCCATGCTTACGACAAGGCCTATCCGACCGCCGCGACAGCCGTCGTGCGCACGCCCGACTGGGCGACGGCGGATGCCTATCGCGCCGTACGCGCGCGTCTGGGGACGACGCGTGCCGTCGTCGTCCAGCCCACGGCTTACGGAACAGACAATCGATGCACGCTCGCGGCAATCGGGTTCCTGGGGGCGGCGGATACGCGCGGCGTGGCGGTCGTGCCGCCTGACATCACCGAAACCGAAATCGATCGCCTGACGAAAGCCGGCATCCGCGGCGCGCGCTTCCAGATGCTTCCCGGCGGCGTGCTGCCATGGGAAGCGTTGGAGCCCATCGCCGCACGCATCGCGCCTTTCGGCTGGCACGCGCAGATCCAGCTGGACGGCCGCCTGATGCCCGAGCGCGAGGCGCAGATCGCCGGACTTCCCTGCCCTGTCGTCATCGACCATGTGGGCAAGTTCCTGCGTCCGGTTCCCGTCGATCATCCGGGCGTGACGAGCCTGCTGCGCCTTCTGGACAACGGGCGAACCTGGCTGAAGCTTGCGGCGCCATACGAAGTCTCGCTCGCCGGCCCGCCGACCTATTCCGATGTCGGGGCGATCGCGAAGGTCGCTGCAAAGGCCGCACCCGAACGGATGCTGTGGGCCAGCAACTGGCCGCACGTATCGGTCACGGATCTGCCGGACGACGCGATGCTGCTTGATCTGCTGCTCGACTGGGTGCCCGACGAACGCACGCGCACGCTGGCGCTTAGCGTCAATCCGGCGAAGGTCTACGGCTTCTAGCGGGCGAACCCGGAGAATCCGGAGCCAAGTTCAGATCGCCTGAACCTTAAATACCGGTCGGAGCGGAGGGATTCGAACTCTCGACATCCAGCTCCCAAAGCTGGCGCTCTACCAGGCTGAGCTACGCTCCGGACCGGCTTTCGAAGGCGACACGTGCCTTCGTGCGATGTGATACACGAAGGGCGCCCATCCCGGCAACCTGAAGGAATCATCGATGTCGCGCGGCAGTTTCGGCGTTCCCGCAGAATTGCGGGCCTATATCCAGTCCGTCTCGCTGCGCGAGACCGATATCCAGACCCGCCTGCGCGCCGAGACGGCGAAGCTGCCGCAGGGCGGCATGCAGATCAGCCCCGAGCAGGGCCAGCTGATGGCCCTTCTCGCCCGCCTCATCGGCGCGAAGCTCTATCTGGAGGTCGGCACTTTCACCGGCTACAGCGCGCTCAGTGTCGTGCAGGCCCTGCCCGCCGACGGCCGCGCGATCTGCTGCGACGTCTCGGACGAATGGACGTCGATCGCCAGGCGTTTCTGGAAGGAAGCCGGCATCGCCGGCCGGATCGACCTGCACCTCGCCCCGGCGGTCGGGACGCTCGACAGGCTGCTGGCCGACGGATTCGAGGGCAAGGTCGATCTCGCCTTCGTCGACGCCGACAAGACCGGCTATGACGCGTATGTCGAGCGCATCGCGCGCCTTCTGCGCCCGAACGGGCTGCTGCTGATCGACAACGTGCTGTGGGGCGGCAAGGTCGCCGATCCGTCGGCGACCAGCCCCGATACCGAAGCGCTACGCGCCCTGAACCTGAAGATGAAGGACGATCCGCGCTTCGACATATCGATGCTACCCGTCGGCGACGGGCTGACGCTGGCGCGCAAGCGCTGAGCTAGCGGAACATCGGGTGGACGAGCTTGTCGCCCACCTTGAGGCCGAGCCGGGCAACCGTCCCGCCGTTCAGTTCGACGACCGCGCGCACCGGCTCCTCCGACGAGATGATCGCTTCGGAATGCGGCACCGCGCGTTCCTGGATGTGGCGCACCACGCCCGCGCGGTCGGCAAACAGCATGTCGAGCGGGATGAGCGTATTGCGCATCCACATCGAGACGGGCGCATCGCGCTTGAAATCGAACAGCATGCCCGCATCGACCGCCATCTGGCGCCGGTACATGAGACCCACGGTGCGCCGCTCGTCATTGTCGGCGAACTCGACGGTGAATTTGTGCTTCTTGCCGCCGCTCTCGATCGTCAGTTCGGATTTCTCGAACCTGACATTGGGGGCCTGCGCCGCAGCCGGGGCCGCGACCGTCATCAGGGCGAAAGCCAGGAAATTCCGTCGCGTCGTCATCGTCGCCAACACCTCATGCCGCCCGGCTTGCGCCTTCACTCGCCTTCCGCGCAAGATCCGCGATCTCGGCGCGGACCGGTCCCGACGCGGGCGCATCGCGCAGCGTCGTGAACCATTCCTCGGGCCTGATTTGATCCTTTCGCCGATGCCAGTGCAAGGGGCGCAGAACCGCCTCGGCAGCAGCCGGAAGCCTTTCGGGGATCTCGAACCCGTTGAGCGTCGCCCACATGCCCGCCCACGCGCGCGCCACGCTCCACGGATTGTAGCCGCCGCCGCCCGTCATCAGCAGGGGCAGGCCAAGCGCCTTCAGCTTCGCCGCCGCACGCCACATCGCGTTGTTCGACAGCGACAGGTTCGACAGCGGATCGTCCGCCAGCGCATCCGCGCCGCCCTGCACGACGAGCGCGCCCGCGCTGAACGCGGCGACGCGCGGCAGCACGACCTCGTCGAACAGCAGTGCGAACTCGTCGTCGTTGAGGCCGGACGGAACCGGCAGGTTGATGCGTGTAGCGGCAGCCCGCGCGTCGAAGGCGCCGGTATTCGGCCAGCGCCCCTGCTCGTGGATCGACACGAGCAGCACGCGCGGATCATCGCCGAGCGCCGCCTCGACGCCGTCGCAATGATGCGCGTCGATATCGACATAGGCCACGCGCGCCACGCCGCGGTCGAGCAGCCGCAGGATCGCCAGCACCGGATCGTTGAGATAGCAGAAGCCGCTGGCCGCCGCGCGCTGCCCATGATGCGTGCCGCCGGCCGGCGAATAGATCGTGTGCGCCCGCCCACCCGCCAGCATCTCGGCCGCCAGCAGCGATGCGCCGCAAGCGGTGGCCGGGCGGCGGAAGATCTCGCCGAAGACCGGATTGCCGCCGCGGCCGATATTGAAGCGTTCGGACGCCGCGTCGTCGATCGCCTGCGCGGCCTCCGCCGCCTGAAGGGCCGCCACATATTCGGGCGCGTGGAAGCGGGTCAGTTCGTCGGGTGTCGCGGTCGGGCTGTCGATATAGACCTCGTCCGGCAGCCAGCCGAGTGCCCGGCACAGATCGATGCAGGTCGACACGCGCGGAATCGCCAGCGGGTGGTTCGAGCCGTAGCGCGAGCGCCGGTAGATCTCCGAACCGATGAAGCGGGGCCGATGTGGCATGGGACTGACGTAGTGCCGCTTGCCTTCCCCGTCAACGTGGCGCTATATCGGGGCGTTCGCACGGGGTGCCGGCAATGTGTCGGCTGAGATCACACCCGAGAACCTGATCCGGTTCGTACCGGCGTAGGGATGCGCTCTTGAAGCCCGTTTCCGCCCTTTGCGTATTCGACGTCGATATCCGTGCCGCCGGCGTGGCATTCGATGGCGTGGCGCTTTTCGACGGTCTCGACCTGCACCTGCCGGCCGGGCGCACGCTGTGCCTGCTCGGGCCGTCGGGCGTGGGCAAGAGCACCCTGCTGCGGCTGGTCGCTGGCCTTGCGCCGGCAGCGGCCGGCACGCGCATTTCCGCAAGCGACGGCAAGCCGCTCGACGGGCGCATCGCCTGGATGGCACAGCAGGACCTGTTGTGCCCGTGGCTCGATGCGACCGGCAACGTCCTGCTCGGCAGCCGGCTGCGCGGCACGCCGCCGGACAGGACGCGGGCGCAGGCACTTCTCGAAGCCGTCGGTCTTGCCGACAAGCGTTCGGCCATGCCCACCACGTTGTCGGGCGGCCAGCGCCAGCGTGTGGCGCTCGCGCGCACGCTCATGGAAGACCGGCCGCTGGTCCTGATGGACGAGCCGTTCGGGGCACTGGACACGATCACGCGCTGGCGTCTGCAGGAACTCGCGGCCCGGCTGCTTGCCGGGCGCACCGTCGTGCTCGTCACGCACGATCCGCGCGAGGCGCTGCGGCTCGGCGATGAGATCCGAGTCATCTCGGGGCAGCCCGCCCGGCTGGGCCCCGCGCTGCATCCCGCCGGAACCGCGCCGCGCGCGCTCGACGATCCGGACATGCTCGACCTCGAGACGCGCCTGATCGGCGAACTCGCGCGCGCCGACGGCGGTGCCGCATGATGCGCGTCGTGCGTCCGCTGCTGGTGCTTGCCGGCGTGTGCGCGGCCTGGGAACTGCTCGTGCGCGCCACCGGCGTTCCGCATTATATCCTGCCCGGCCCCGTGCGCGTGGCGAACGCGCTGGTCGACCGCGGCGACTTCATCTTCGAGAATGCCGCGATCACGCTGGTCGAGATGCTGCTCGGCCTCGTGCTCGGCGTGGCGTGCGGCGCGGTCTCGGCCCTGCTGCTCGCCCAGTCGCGCACGGCGCGGCGCTGGTTCCTGCCACTGGTGCTGGCAAGCCAGGCAATCCCCATCTTCGCCATCGCTCCGCTGCTCGTCCTCTGGTTCGGCTTCGGCATCGCGTCGAAGATCGCGGCCGCAGCCCTCATCATCTTCTTCCCCGTGACGTCGGCCTTCTACGACGGGCTGGTGCGCACCGAACGGGGGTGGCTCGACCTCGCCCACGTGATGGGTGCCTCGCCTTTCCAGGTCCTCGTCCGGCTTCGCCTGCCGGCGGCCTTGCCCGCACTCGCCACCGGGATCCGTGTCGCGGCCGCCGTCGCACCCATCGGCGCAGTCGTCGGCGAATGGGTGGGCGCGTCGGCCGGCCTCGGCTTCCTGATGCTGCAATCGAACGCGCAGATGCAGATCGACCTGCTGTTCGCCACCCTGTTCGTGCTCGCGGGCTTCGCGATCGCCTTCTACGCCGCCATCGACGCGCTGCTGCGAGGCCTCGTGCCCTGGCAGCCCGTCACCGCCCAGACAGACTGAACGACCCGGAAGGAACCGCCATGACGATGACACGCCGCACCGCCCTCGCCGCCTCGCTTGCCGCCCTTGCCGCACCTGCCCTGGTGCGCACGGCCGCGGCACAGGGCCAGCCCTTCACGCTGCTGCTCGACTGGTTCATCAATCCGAACCACGGCCCGATCATGGCGGCGCAGGAACTCGGCTATTTCCGCGAGGCCGGGCTCGACATCAAGATCATTCCGCCGGCCGACCCGAACGATCCGCCACGCCTCGTCGCAGCCGGCCGGGGCGACGTGGCTGTCAGCTATCCGCACCTGCAGATCCGCCAGGCCGTCGACGACATCCCGACCATGCGCATCGGCGCGCTGATCGATACGCCCCTGTCGACGATCACGGCGCTTGCCGACGGTCCGGTGAAGACGCTGGCCGACCTGCGCGGCCGCAAGATCGGCTACTCGATCTCCGGCGTGGAAGGCGCCCTGCTGCGCACGATGCTGGGCACGGTCGGCGTCGACATCAAGGAGATCGAACTGGTCAACGTCAATTTCTCGCTGTCGCCGGCCCTGCTGACGCGTCGCGTCGATGCGGTGATCGGCGCCTTCCGGAATTTCGAGCTGTTCCAGCTGGAGATCGAGGGATCGAAGGGCCGTGCCTTCTTCCTCGAAGAGCACGGTGTTCCGACGCACGATGCGCTGACCTTCGCGGCGAACCGCGAACGGGCGCGCGCGGGCGATCCGCGCCTGCGCAGGTTCCTGGACGCGGTCGAACGCGGCGCCCTCTATTGCACCAACAACCCCGACGAGGCGTGGACGCTGTTCATCAAGAGTCGCAGCCAGCTCGACAACGAGCTCAACCGGCGCGCCTGGAAGGCGAGCGTGCCGCGCTTCGCCCACGCACCGGCGGCCGTGGACAAGGCGCGCGAGCTGCGCTTCGCCCAGTTCCTGCACGCCAACGGGATCATCCCCCGCGTCCCGCCGGTCGACAGCTTCGTGGCAACGCTGGGCTAGGAAGGAACGTCGCGCCCGCGCGATCGGGCGGGCGCGACGTCCGACAGGCCGTTACGCCGCGGCGAGTGCCTGCTCGATGTCGGCGATGATGTCGTCGATGTGCTCGATGCCGACCGACAGGCGCACATAGCCGTCGCTCACGCCCGTCTTCGCCCGATCCGCCGGCGAAAGCTGGGAGTGCGTCGTGCTCGCAGGATGGATCGCCAGCGAGCGGGCATCGCCGATATTCGCGACGTGGTAGAACATCGCGAGCTTGTCGATGAATCGCCGTCCCGCCTCGATCCCGCCCTTGAGCTCGAATCCGACGAGACCGCCGAAACCACCCTTGAGATACTTGTCGGCGCGCTTGCGGGCTTCGCCGGACATCAGGCCGGGATAGATCGTCTTGCCGACCTTCGGATGCTTCGAGAGATAGGACGCCACGGCACCGGCGTTCGAGAAATGCTGGCGCATGCGCAAGGCCAGCGTCTCCATGCCCTGGATGAACATGAAGGCGTTGAACGGCGACATGGCTGCACCGATGTCGCGCAGCAACGTGACGCGGGCCTTGAGGATGTAAGCGATCGGGCCCAGCGGCTTGACCGCCTGCGTCCACACCGCCCCGTGATACGACGGGTCCGGGGTGTTGAGCATCGGGAAACGGTCGGCGTGGGCCTCCCAGTCGAAGTTGCCGCCATCGATGATGATGCCGCCGATCGAAGTGCCATGGCCGCCGATGTATTTCGTCGTCGAGTGCATCGTGACCGCCGCGCCGTGTTCGATCGGACGGCACAGGATCGGCGAGGCCGTGTTGTCGACGATCAGCGGCACGCCGAGTTTGCGGCCGATCGCGGCGACCTCGGCCACGGGGAACACGGTCAGCTTCGGGTTCGGCAGCATCTCGCCGTAGTAGCAGCGCGTGCGCGCGTCAGTCGCGCGCGCGAAGTTCTCCGGATCGGCCGGATCGACGAAGCGGCATTCGATGCCCATCGTCTTCATCGTGTTGGCAAACAGGTTCCAGGTTCCGCCGTAGACGTCGGTCGAGCAGACGAAGTTGTCGCCGGCGTGGCAGATGTTCTGCACGGCGAACAGCGAAGCCGCCTGCCCCGACGACAGGGCGAGAGCAGCGACGCCGCCTTCGAGTGCGGCCATCCTCTCTTCGAGAACCGCCTGCGTGGGGTTCATGATCCGCGAGTAGATGTTGCCGAGTTCCTTCAGCGCGAACAGGTTGCTGGCGTGCTCCGCCGAGTTGAACTGATATGCCGTCGTCTGGTGGATCGGCACGGCGACCGAGCCTTGCGAGGCGTCTGCGCGATAGCCTGCGTGCAGGCCGATGGTCTCCGGATGCTTGCTCTTGGTCGGCATGTCGATGTCTCCCGAATGGATGGGCGACGTATATGCCGCAGAGCCATCGGCTACACAACGTACTACATTTTTCTTACTTAAACGGCTTACTGCGCGGCCTGCGCCGGTCCGTCGCTCGCGGCGGCCTCGATGCGGGCCTGTGCCTCGCGCGTCTCGAGCTGACGGCGCCACATCTGGGCATAGACACCGTCGGCCGCGAGCAGGTCGGCATGCGTGCCGCGTTCGACCACGCGGCCTTTCTCGAGGACGGCGATCTGGTCGGCATCGACGACGGTCGACAGGCGGTGTGCGATCGTCACCGTCGTCACGCCCGCCGAGATCTGGCGCAGCGATTCCTGGATCGCCTTCTCGGTGCGCGTGTCGAGGGCGCTCGTCGCCTCGTCGAACACGAGCAGCTTGGGGCGCTTCAGGATCGTGCGCGCGATCGACACGCGCTGGCGTTCGCCGCCCGAAAGCTTGAGGCCGCGTTCGCCCACCCGCGTCTTGTAGCCGTCGGGCAGCGAGAGCACGAATTCGTGGATGCGCGCGAGCCGTGCGGCTTCCTCGACCTCTTCCTTCGTCGCCGACGGCCGGCCGTAGGCGATGTTGTAATAGATCGTGTCGTTGAACAGCACGGTGTCCTGCGGGACGATGCCGATCGCCGCACGCACCGAGGCTTGCGTCACGCCGCGGATGTCCTGCCCGTCGATCGTGACGGCGCCGGCTGTCACGTCGTAGAAGCGGAACAGCAGGCGCGAGATCGTGGACTTGCCCGCCCCGGATGAGCCGACGATGGCGAGCGTCTTGCCCGGCGGCACGTCGAGATCGACGCCGTCGAGGATCGTGCGCCGCGAATCGTAGCCAAACGTCACGCCCTCGAAACGCACATGGGCGCCGGCGACCTTCAGGTCGGGCGCGGCAGGATCGTCGACGATCTCGGCATTGGCGTGCAGCAGCTTGAACATCGACTGCATGTCGATCAGCGCCTGCCGGATCTCGCGATAGACCATGCCGAGGAAATTGAGCGGCAGGTAGAGCTGGATCAGATAGGCGTTGACCATCACGAAGCCGCCGACGGTCATGGCGCCTGCCGCGACGTCGAAGGCGGCCAGCATCATCATCACCGTCAGGCCGATGGCGATGACGAAGCCCTGGCCCACGTTGAGGATCGACAGCGACGTCTTGGAGAGGACGGCCGCGCGCTCGTAGGCGTCGAGCGACCTGTCGAAGCGCTTCGCCTCGTGCGCCTCGTTGCCGAAATACTTGACCGTCTCGTAGTTGAGCAGGCTGTCGATCGCCTTGGTCGAGGCCTCGCCCTCCGCCTCCAGCATCGCGCGGCGGTAGCGCAGCCGCCATGCCGTGACCGCGAAGGTGTACCCCACGTAGAGCACGATCGTGACCAGCGTGACGGCGGCGAAGCGCCAGTCGTAGATGTACCAGAGCGTGCCGCACACGAGCGTGATCTCGAGGATGGTCGGCACGACCTGGAAGAGCATGAAATGCAGCAGGTTCTCGATGCCCGCCGTGCCGCGCTCGATTGCGCGGTTGAGACCGCCGGTCTGCCGGTCGAGATGGAAGCGCAGCGAGAGCCGGTGCAGGTGCTGGAACGTCTCGAGCGCCACCTGGTGCATGGCCTGGTGGGCGACGCGCGCGAAGACGATCTCTCGCAGTTCGCTGAAGGCCTGCGAGCAGACACGCGCCCCGCCATAGGCGAGCACCACGCCGATCGGCACGACCGCCACCACCCCGCCCACGCCCGACAGCGCATCGACCGCATACCGGTAGAAGAGCGGCACCGAAATCGTCGCGAGCTTGGCGCCGACCAGCAGCACGAGGGCCGCGACGACGCGGTAGCGGACCTCCGGCCGGTCCTTCGGCCACAGATACGGCAACAGGCGTGCGAGCGTGCGGACCTCCTGGTCGGCAACGCCTGGAACATGCAGGGGATCAGCGGGACTCGCGCGGCGCATCCGACCAATCTAGGTCTGCCGGCGCGGCGTTACCAGCCCTCCGGAACTTATTGTGCCGCCTGACCGGGTGCGTTGTTCGACCGCCCGGCGAGATGGCGCAGCACGAGCGACAGGAGCGCGTCCTTGCGGAACGGCTTGGAGATGAAATCGTCCATGCCGGCTGCGAGCGCGGCGTCGCGGTCGGTATCGAAGGCGTTGGCCGTCACGGCGACGATGGGTACGCGCGCGGCATCGCCGTCGAGCGCCCGGATCGCGGCGGTCGCCGCGTATCCGTCCATCTCGGGCATGTTGACGTCCATCAGGACGAGGTCGTAGGGCACCGTGCGCTGCGCCTCGACCGCTTCCAGCCCGTTCGCCGCGGTATCCACGCGGAGCCCCAGCGGCTCGAGCATCGCCGACACGATGAGGGTGTTCGTCTGGTTGTCCTCGGCGAGCAGCAGGCGAAGCGGCCGGTTGCGTGCGCGCGCCAGCCGGTCGATCTCCACCGCCCAGTCGACGTTGCTGGGCCGCGTCTCGCTCTCTTCCTCCGCCGGCGAAAGCTCGACGTCGAACACGAAGACGCTGCCCTTGCCCGGCGCGCTCTCGACGCGCAGCTCGCCGCCCATGCGCGCGACGAGACGGTGCGAGATGGCGAGCCCGAGCCCGGTCCCGCCGAAGCGGCGCGCGATCGAGCCGTCGAGCTGCTCGAACTCGCGGAACAGGCGCGGCAGCCGGTCGACCGGGATGCCGATGCCGGTATCGCGCACCGAGATCCAGCCGCGGATGCGCCCGTTGACCTGCGCGCGCGCCGACGCCTCGACATGCACGCCGCCGTGCTCGGTGAACTTGATCGCGTTCGACAACAGGTTGAGCAGCACCTGCCGCAGCCGCCCCGGATCGCCGCGCAGGCGCTGCGGCACGTCGCCGTCGATCTGCCAGTCGAGCGACAGGCCCTTGGCCCGGGCGCGTGCGGCGACGATCTCGATCGTCGAACGCACGAGGGCGCGCATGTCGAAGACCAGTTCCTCGAATTCGAGCCGGCCCGCCTCGAGCTTCGAGAAATCGAGCACGTCGTTGATGATCTGCAACAGCGAGTCCGAAGCGTCGCGGATCGCGTGCACGTAGAGCTTCTGCTGCCCGTCGAGGCTGGTGTCGAGCAGCAGGCTCGCCATGCCCATCACGCCGTTGATCGGGGTGCGCACCTCGTGGCTCATCGTCGCGAGGAAGCGCGACTTGGCGTCGCTCGCCGCTTCGGCCGATTCCTTGGCCTGCGTCAGCGCGCGGGTCGCGGCGATATCGGCCGTCACGTCCTGGAGCAGATGGATCTCGCCGCCCGAGGCGGTCGAGAAGCCGATGACGCGGATCATGCGTCCATCGGCCATCGCCCGGTCGTGCGGCTCGCCGCCGCGCAGCACGAACGAGAGCCGGTCGGCGACCCATGCTTCGCGCTCCGCTGGCGGTATGCCGAAGAGCGGCGAATGGGCATGCATGTGCATGATATCCACGGCGAGCATGCCCACCTCGATCTGCCCGCGTACGTGCGGATACATCTCCTCGTACTTCCTGTTCCACATCAGCACGCGCCGGCTCGCATCGAACATGATGAAGGCGTCGCGCAGCGCCTCGATGCCGTCGCGCAGCGTGCGCTCGCTGTCCTCGGCGCGGATCTTCGCGATCGCCAGCGCCTGGCGCGCGTCCATTTCCTCGGTCATGTCGCGGCCCGACCCGCGATAGCCCGCGAAGCGTCCGCCGTCGTCGAAGATCGGCTTGCCGCTGATCGACAGGAAGCGCCGCCGCCCCGAGATGTCGAAGCGCTCGTAGCGGAAATCGCGGAACGCCTCGCGGCGTTCGAGCTGCGCGCGATGCGCGGCCCAGCCCGCCTCGTCGACTCCCAGCACGCCGATTTCGTCGCGGCGCATGCCGTACTGGGATTCCGGCTGCACGCCAGACAACCGGTAGTTGGAATCAGACAGGAACGTGAAGCGCAGGTCGGCATCCTGCTCCCAGAACCAGTCGGCCGTCGTCTCGGCGAAATCGCGGAACCGGCGCTCGCGGTCGAGGATCGCGTTCTGCGCGGATTCCAGCTCGTCGAGCCGGCGGCGCAGCAGCCAGGCCATCGCGAAGACTGCCAGCGTGGCGAGTGTCCCGACGCCGGCGATGGCGCTGTCGAACGCATGGCGGTGCGCCGTCGCGTCCGCGATGGAATGCTCGACGTAGATCGCAAGCGACCAGTCGCCGATCCGCTCGAACGCCAGCAGCCGCTCGGTGCCGTCGGCCGGGCTCTTGCCCGCTCCGACGGCCCAGCCCTCGCCGTCGAAGCTCGACCAGACCGGATGGGTCTGCATCTCGCGCGGCTCCATGTCGACGGTGCCGTCCGACGCGATGCGCACGCGCGACACGCCGTTGATGCCCGCAAGGCCGATCGCGCCGTCGCTGCCGAGATCGATCGATTGCGCGATCCGCAGCAGCGCTGCCGGCCGCACCGACACCACGACGATGCCGCCGAAGGCGCCATTGGCCGCCGCGATGCGGCGCGACAGCGGCATCGAGTGGTTCTGCGTCAGCGGGCTGAGCCGCGTCGCCCCGAGATAGGGCCGGTTGACGCCGGCATCGCGCTGCGCGACGAAGAAGTCGCGGTCGGCCAGCGAAACCCCCACCATGTCGATCGTCGTTGCGACGATCCGCCCTGCCGCATCCGTGACCGCGATGAAATCGATGAGGTCGGGTGCCGCCTCGGCAAGCCGTGCAAGAGCGCTTGCGTCGAGCCCCGGCCCGCTCTCGTGGAACGACACGGCGAGCTGCGCGATGCGGTCGACGGATTCGAGCGTGCGCTCCGCGCTTTCGCGCGACAGCCGGCAGGTCTCGACCAGGCCCGCCACCGCGGACTCGTCGGAATGCACGCGCTGGGCATAGAGGGCTGCGGCCACGAGCGCCCAGATGACGAGCGTGACCGCCACCGCCATCGCGAGGACGCGATCGATGCGCAGGCGCCCCGGACTGGATCGGCGCGACGCGATCATGCTTTCTTCTGCACCAATGATTTCCCCCGGCAACGGCCAAGGGTAGGCTTGCAACCCTAGCCGGGCAAGGTTCGCCGGGCCTACGATGCGAGGCCGCCGGGAACCCGCAACAACAGGTTACCACTCGTTACGGTAACATATTTATCCCGTTGGAATCGCTGCGATGTAACCTGCAACGAATTCGACGTTACGCAAACTTTCCGGCATACGGCCGATGCGACGCACGGAACCGTCGCACCCCCCTGTTCTCCTTCACGATGTCAAACAGCGCAGGCTTTCGCCCTGCGACAAATGATAGGGATTTTTACCCCGAATGGAAGGCGCACAATCGTACGTTTGCCGCGCATTTCATTTCCGCGCCGCCGCGCACGCGAACAGATCGGTGGTCCCGTCCGGTCCCGGCGCCAGCACCTCGGCCATCGGGCGGCAGACGCCGTCCCAGCACAGTTCGTAGTCGGCCGCGAAGCCGCGCCGGCTCAACGTCACATGCCCCAGCGGCGCGACGTTCGGCACATAGTGGAACCAGCCGTCGCGCAGGACGGCATCGGCCGGCGGCTCCATGCCCGCCCCGCCGCCGCGGACGCGCGCGCCAACCGGCACGATCCGCTCGCCGCGGATCTGCCAGTCCTCTTCCCAGCGCACCTTCTCGATCGAATGGGTCCAGGCGAGCGTGAAATCCGCGGCCGGAACGCTCGCACCGACGAAAGCCGGAAAGATGCCGAGGCAAAGGGCCCCGAGCGTGCTCACGCGATGGCGGCCCGCGCGCGGCTGCGCCACCAGTTCCAGGCGACGACCGCGGCGCAGACGACGAAGCCGATCTCGTCGGTCAGCGGGACGGCCGCGATGAGCAGGAACGCGCCGAGCGTCGCGGCCCCCCGCTCGATCCAGCCCATCGGCCCGATCAGGTAGCTGCTGGATGCCCCGCCCCACAGGGCGATGGCGACCAGCGCCTTGAACGTGACGTAGACGACGGCGAGCGGACTGTCGGTCTGCAGAAGCAGTGCCGGGTCATAGATGAACAGGAACGGGATGACGAAGCCCGCAAGCGCCACGCGCACGGCAAGGAACCCGATCTTCATCGCCGATTCCTTGGCGATGGACGAGGCGGCGAACGCCGCGAGCGCCACCGGCGGCGTCAGGTCGGCCATGATCCCGAAATAGAACACGAACATGTGCGACTGGAGCAGTTCCACGCCCATTCCGAGCAGCGCGGGCGCCACCATCGAGGACGTGATGATGTAGTTGGGGATCGTCGGGATGCCCATGCCGAGGATGAGGCTGACGATCATCGTGAGGATCAGTGCGGCGATCCGGCTCTCGCCGGCCAGCCCCACGACCACGCGCGCGAAGGTGCCGCCGAGACCCGTCAGCGTCAGCGTGCCGATGATCACGCCCACCAGCGCGCACGCGATGCCCACGGCGATGGCGTTGCGCGCACCGTCGGACAGGCTGTCGAGCATGATCGCGAAGGTCTCGCGCGCGCCGCGCATGAATCCCGTCGCGACCAGCAGCACCATGACCGCGCCGACGAGCACGTAGAGGTTTTCCGTCTTGAGGTAGAGCCCGCCGCCCACGCCGACGACCATCCAGAAGAAGATCCTGAACGCGAGCGGGCCGATCCGCGCCGCGATGCGCCCGCCGAGGATCAGGATCACCGTGAAGGCGAGCCCGACCGTGCCGGCATAGAGCGGCGTGAAGCCCGCGAACAGCAGATAGACGAGGATCGCCAGCGGCACCAGAAGGAACCAGTCGCGCCGGATGGCGCCCAGCGCGTCGGGGCACTTGTCCTTCGGGAGGCCGACAAGGTTGCTGCGCTTGGCTTCCAGATGGACCATCCAGAACGCCGAGATGAAATAGAGCATCGCCGGGATCGTCGCGGCGAGCGCGATGTCGCCGTAAGGAACGTTCAGGTTCTCCGCCATGATGAAGGCGACCGCCCCCATCACCGGCGGCATGATCTGCCCGCCCATGCTGGCGGTCGCTTCGACCGCGCCCGCGAAGGCCGCGCGGTAGCCGAAACGCTTCATCAGCGGGATGGTGAACTGGCCGGTCGAGACGACGTTCGCCACGCCGGAGCCGTTGATCGTGCCCATCAGCGCCGAAGAGACGACCGCGACCTTCGCCGGACCGCCCGTGTAGTGGCCGACGGTGCCCATCGCGATGTCGTTGAACAGGCGGATCATGCCCGCCTTCTCGAGGAACGTTCCGAACAGGATGAACAGGAAGATGAACGTGGCGGAGACCTGGATCGGCGTGCCGTAGATGCCTTCGACGCCGCGATACATCTGGTGGAGGATCAGGTCGAAATCGTATCCGCGATGGCCATAGGGATACGGGATGTGCTGGCCCAGGAAGAGATAGACGAGGAACGCGCCGCACACGAGCGGCAGCGCCATTCCCATCACGCGGCGCGCCGCCTCGAACACCAGCACGATGATCGTCGTGCCGACAACCATGTCGAGCGTGTTGGGGTCCGCGCGCGTCATCAGGTCGACATAGAAGACCCAGTGGTAGAAGCCGAGCGCGAAGGCGCCGACGGCGATCAGCCAGTCATGCAGCGGCACGCCCTTGTCCGGCCCGCCGCGGCGCGAGCGGAACAGCATGAACACCATGAAGAGCAGGAAGCCCACATGCACCGAGCGCACGATGATGCTCGACAGCGGGCTGAAGGCCGACGTGTAGATCTGGAAGAGCGAGAAAGCCACGCCCATCCAGTAGGTGATCCGGCCCGCCACGCCGTCGAGCAGCGGGACATGATCGGGCAACGACTCCTGGACCTTGCGGAGTTCTTCTTCGGATAGGGCCGGCGCGTCGCCGACGGAAGCCTGGGTGCTCATAGGACCGTTCCGTTCTTCTGTCGGCGACGCTGCGAAGGCGCCTTACTTGATGAGACCGCGCTCGCGGTAGAAACGCTCGGCGCCCGGATGCAGCGGCACCGGCGGATTCTGGAACGCCGTCTTGACGTCGATCGCCTTGGCGGCGGCGGCGGCGGCGGCCATCTTGTCGAGGCCGTCGAACATCGACTTGGTCAGCGTGTAGACCGTGTCGGCCGGCACGCGGTCGGACGTGACCAGGAAGTTCTTGATCTGGATCGTGTCGACCGCGGCGTCCTGGCCGCGATAGGTGCCCGCCGGCACGGTCGCCGGCTGGTAGGCCGCGTCGCCGATCTTCGCGATGATGTCGGCCGGGACCGCGACGATGACGATGTCGTTCGTCGAGGCGACGTCGCGGATCGCCGCGACGCCGAGGCCGGCGGAGATGAGCGTCGCATCGAGCTGGCGGTTCTTGATCAGGTCGACCGACTGGCCGAAGGGGAGGAACTGCACCTGCCCGAACACGTTGCCCATGTTCTGGGGCCCCGCATAGCCGAGGCCCGCTGCCATGAAGATCGCGCGGGCGTTCACTTCCGTGCCCGAGCGGGGCGCGCCGACCGACACGCGCTTGCCCTTGAGGTCGGCCAGCGTCTTGATGCCCGATTCCTTGGAGGCGACGATCTGGATATAGTTGGAATAGAGGCCGCCGATCGTGCGCAGGCGCTCCAGCTTCTGCGGAAAGCCGACTTCGGCGTTGCCGCGCCAGGCGTCCGACAGGGCGTCGCCGAGCGTGAAGGCGATTTCCGCGCGTCCCTGCTGGACGAGGTTAAGGTTCTCGACCGACGCGGCGGTCGCCTGATGCTGGACGCGCATCTGCGGAAGTGCCGCGGCATAGATCGTTTCGAGCGCCTGGCCGAGCGGATAGTACACGCCGGTCGTCCCGCCCGAGACGATGTTGAGGAACTGGGCGTGCGCCGGTGCGGCGGTGGCGAGGCCAAGCGCGACGCCGGCGGCAGCGGCAAGGCGGAAGCCGAATTTCGTGATCATGGGGGGATTCCTCCGGTTCTTTATCTGGGTTCTCGTCGTCATTAGACGGTCGGGGCGCGACGGGTCAAGGCCCGCCCGGCGCGAAGGCCGCACATGAAAGAGGCATGCCGGGATTCCGGTGGCTTTCCCGATCCGTTTCTTGCTTAACTCCCCGCTCCCCGACCCGGAATCCGAACCCCACGAGCACGCCATGAATCTGAGCGGCGAATATCGCCTTCCCCTGCCTCGCCAGACCGTCTGGAACGGCCTCAACGACCCGGAAATCCTCAAGCAGTGCATTCCGGGCTGCGACGAACTGGTCAAGTCGTCGGATACCGAGATGTCGGCCAAGGTCGGCCTGAAGATCGGGCCGATGACCGCCAAGTTCACCGGCAAGGTCACCCTTTCCGACCTCGATCCGCCCAACGGCTACAAGATCGCCGGCGAAGGCCAGGGCGGCGTGGCCGGCTTCGGCAAGGGCTCGGCGGTCGTCACGCTGGAGGACGACGGCGCGGGCGGCACGATCCTGCGTTACACGGCCGACAGCCAGGTCGGCGGCAAGATGGCCCAGCTCGGCTCGCGCCTGATCGACGCCACCGCCAAGAAGCTCGCGGACGAATTCTTCGGCAAGTTCGCCGAAATCGTCGGGGGGCCTGTCGCGGCCGCACCGGCCGCGGAATCCACGCCTGCCGCAACTGCGAACGTTCCGGCGGCATCGGCGGACGGCGGCGGACTGCCGCAATCCGTCTGGATCGCCGCGCTCGTCGTGGCGATCGGCGTGGTGCTGTGGATGGTGCTCGGCAACTGAGTCGCAACACGGGTTGGGCTTGACGCCGGACTGGTGCACGCCCGAAACTCCGTTCCAATTAATGTGGATGCCCCGGCAAGCCGGCGCGCCCGATATTCCTGACGAGGGGGAGAGACGATGCCCAAGGTTTCCATGACCGTGAACGGCAAGAGCGTGTCGGCCGAAGTCGAGAGCCGCACGCTGCTTGTCCAGATGCTGCGCGACAAGCTGGGCATGACCGGCACGCATGTCGGCTGCGACACCAGCCAGTGCGGCGCATGCGTCGTCCATGTCGACGGCAAGTCGGTCAAGAGCTGCACGATGCTGGCCGTCCAGGCCGAGGGACTCAAGATCACGACGATCGAGGGCCTCGCCACCGGCAACGACCTCCATCCCATGCAGGCGGCCTTCAAGGAGCATCACGGCCTGCAGTGCGGCTTCTGCACGCCCGGCATGGTGATGAGCGCCATCGAGCTGGCCAAGCACAACTCGAACCCCAGCGAGCACGACGTGCGCGAATGGCTCGAAGGCAACATCTGCCGCTGCACGGGCTATCACAACATCGTGAAGTCGGTTCAGGCGGGTGCGAAGGCGATGGCGGCGGCGAAGTAGGCATAATCGCGAAAACGCGAAACGCTTTGCAGGGAGGACCCACGATGTCTGTCGACGGGATCGGCGCCGCAGTCCGGCGCAAGGAAGACTTCCGGTTTCTGACGGGTCGCGGCAACTACACCGACGACATCGACCGCCCGAACCAGACCCACGTCTATATCCTCCGCTCGCAGGTCGCCCACGCGACGATCGGCAGGATCGACACGTCGAAGGCGCTGAAGGCGCCGGGCGTGGTCGCGGTGTTCACCGGGGCCGATCTCGCGGCCGACAATATCGGCGGGCTTCCCTGCGGCTGGGGCATCAAGAACAAGGACGGCTCGGCCATGCACGAGCCGGGGCATCCCGTGCTGGCGCAGGGCAAGGTGCGCCATGTCGGCGACCCGATCGTCGCGATCGTCGCCGAGACGCTTGCGCAGGCCAAGGACGCGGCCGAACTCGTCAAGGTCGACCTCAAGGAGCTGCCCGCGATCTCGCAGGTGCGCGACGCGATCAAGCCGGGCGCGCCCATCGTCCATGACGGCGGCCCCAACGGCAATATCAGCTTCGACTGGCACATCGGCGATGCCGATGCGGTCGCCGCCGCCTTCAAGAAGGCGCACAAGGTCGCCAAGATCGATCTCGTCAACAACCGCCTGATCGCCAACGCGATGGAACCCCGCTCGGCGATCGGCGAGTTCGACCGCGCGACAGGCGACTACACGCTCTACACCACCAGCCAGAACCCGCACGTGATCCGCCTGCTGATGGGCGCGTTCGTGCTGCACATTCCGGAAAGCAAGTTGCGCGTCTTCGCGCCCGACGTGGGCGGCGGCTTCGGCTCGAAGATCTACCACTATGCAGAGGAGGCGCTCGTCACCTGGGCGTCGGCCAAGATCGGCCGCCCGGTGAAGTGGACGGCCGAGCGCAGCGAATCCTTCCTGTCGGACGCGCACGGCCGCGACCATGTCAGCCACGCGGAACTGGCACTCGACAAGGACGGGAAATTCCTCGCGCTCAAGGTCTCGACGCTGTCGAACATGGGTGCCTATCTCTCGACCTTCGCGCCCGCGATCCCCACCTATCTCTACGCCACGCTGCTGGCGGGCGTTTACACGACGCCGGCGATCTATGCGGAAGTGAAGGCGATCTTCACCAACACCGTGCCGGTCGATGCCTATCGCGGTGCGGGCCGTCCCGAGGCGGCGTTCCTGCTCGAGCGCATCGTCGACATCGCGGCGGCCGAGATGGGCATGGACCGCGTCGAGATCCGCAAGCGCAACTTCATCCCGACCAACGCCTTCCCCTACCAGACCCCGGTGGCGCTGCAGTACGACAGCGGCGACTATTTCGCCACGCTCGACGGGGCGCTGAAGCTCTCGGATTACAGGGGCTTCGAGGCGCGTCGTGCGGAAGCCAAGAAGCGCGGCAAGCTGCGCGGCATCGGCATCTCGACCTATGTCGAAGCGTGCGGCATCGCGCCGTCGAACATCGCGGGCGCGCTGGGCGCGCGCGCGGGCCTGTTCGAATGCGCGAACGTCCGCGTCCATCCGACGGGTTCGGTCACGCTGTTCACCGGCTGCCACAGCCACGGCCAGGGCCACGAGACGACCTACGCGCAGCTCATCGCCGAGCGGCTGGGCATCGGCCTCGACCAGATCGAGGTTTCGCACGGCGACACCGACAAGATCCCGTTCGGCATGGGCACCTACGGTTCGCGTTCGCTCGCGGTCGGCGGCACGGCCGTCGTCAAGGCGCTCGACAAGATCGTCGCCAAGGCGAAGAAGATCGCCGCCCACCTGATGGAAGCCGCCGAGGCCGACATCGAGTTCAAGGACGGCAAGTTCACCGTCGCGGGCACCGACAAGTCGAAGGCGTTCGGCGAGATCGCGCTCACGGCCTACGTGCCCCACAACTTCCCGCTGGAGACACTGGAACCCGGCCTCGACGAGACCGCGTTCTACGACCCGAAGAACTTCACGTTCCCGGGCGGAGCGCATATCTGCGAGGTCGAGATCGATCCGGACACGGGCGTCACGAAGGTCATCGCCTTCGCCGCCGTCGACGACGTGGGCCGCGTCATCAACCCGATGATCGTCGAGGGCCAGGTCCATGGCGGCGTCGCGCAGGGCATCGGGCAGGCGCTGCTCGAGAACTGCAACTACGACGATTCGGGCCAGCTGCGCTCGGGCTCGTACATGGACTACACGATGCCGCGCGCCGACGACCTGCCCTCGTTCAAGGTCGAGACGTCGGTCACGCTCTGCACGCACAATCCTCTTGGAGTCAAAGGTGTCGGCGAAGTCGGCGCCATAGGCTCGCCGCCCGCGGTGATCAACGCGGTCGTCGACGCGCTCAAGGACTATGGCGTGCGTCACATCGACATGCCCGCCACTGCCCAGAAGATCTGGGCGATCTGCAATTCCGGCCGCCGTGCGGCTGCCGAATAAATCGAAGACGGAGAAACACCATGTACGATTTCGCCTATCACAAGCCCGGTTCCGTCGCCGACGCGGTCAAGCTGCTCGGCGCCGACGGCGATGCCAAGGCGATGGCCGGTGGCCAGACGCTGATCCCGACGCTGAAGCAGCGCCTCGCCAAGCCCAGCGCGGTCGTCGATCTCTCGGCGATCAGGGATCTCGCGGGCATCTCGGTTTCCGGCGGCAAGGTCACCATCGGCGCGATGACGCGCCATGTCGACGTCGCGAGCTCGGCCGAGATAAAGAAGGCCCTGCCCGCGCTCGCCGCACTCGCCGACGGCATCGGCGATCCGCAGGTGCGCAACCGCGGCACGATCGGCGGCTCGATCGCCAACAACGATCCGGCGGCCGACTATCCGGCGGCGTGCCTGGCGCTGGGCGCCACGATCAAGACCAACTCGCGCGAGATCCCGGCCGACGAATTCTTCAAGGGCATGTTCGAGACCGCGCTGAAGCCCGGCGAGTTGATCGTCTCGGTCAGTTTCCCCGTCGCCGAGAAGGCCGCCTACATGAAGTTCGGCCAGCCTGCCTCGCGCTACGCGCTCGTCGGCGTGTTCGTCGCCAAGGGCCCGGCCGGTGCGCGCGTCGCCGTGACGGGTGCGGCCGCATCGGTGTTCCGCTGGAAGGAAGCCGAAGCCGCACTCGCCAAGTCGTGGTCGGCCGCGTCGATCGAGGGGCTGAAGGTGGCGCCCGGCGGCCTCAACGGCGACATCCACGCAGGCCCCGAATATCGGGCGCACCTGATCGGCGTGATGGCGAAGCGGGCGATCGCCGCCGCGGGCTGAACCGCGCGCAGGGCTGCTTCGCCAACGCCGTGCTTCCGGAACGCGGCGGGGTCATGCCATTCTATCGGCCTGATCCCGACACGACCGGATGCAAGAAAAGCACATGAATTCGAAGCCGACCCTGCCGGCGAGCGTTGACGCCACGCTCGCCCTGCTCGCCGACCATCGCTATATCGCCGACCGCAGCCTCGCGACCGCGCTCTATCTGTCGCTGAAGCTCGGCCGGCCGCTGTTCCTCGAAGGCGAGCCGGGAACAGGCAAGACCGAGATCGCGCGCGTGCTCGCCGCCGCCCTCGGCCGCCGGCTGATCCGCCTGCAGTGCTATGAAGGCCTCGACGCCTCGACGGCCGTCTACGAGTGGAACTATCCGCGCCAGATGATGGAGATCCGTCTTGCCGAAGCTTCGGGTGCCGGCAAGGCGACGCTCGATGCGGAAATCTTCTCCGAACGCTTCCTGATCCGCCGCCCGCTGCTGGAAGCGCTGAGCCCCGATCCCGCCGGCCCGCCCGTGCTGCTGATCGACGAGCTCGACCGCGCGGACGAACCCTTCGAGGCGTATCTGCTCGAAGTGCTCGGCGACTGGCAGGTGACGATCCCGGAGCTCGGCACCATCAAGGCGCCCGCCCCGCCCATCGCCATCGTCACGTCGAACCGCACGCGCGAGGTGCACGACGCGCTGAAGCGCCGCTGCTTCTATGCGTGGGTCGATTTCCCGAACGCCGAGCGCGAACTGGCCATCGTGCGTGCCAAGTGCCCCGGTGTGGGCGAAGCGCTTTCGGGCCAGGTCGTGTCGTTCGTGCAGAAGCTGCGCGGCGAAGAGCTGTTCAAGCTGCCCGGCGTCGCCGAGACGCTCGACTGGACGAACGCACTGGTGGCGCTCGACCGCATCGCGCTCGACCCGGCCACCATCGACGACACGCTGGGCGCGCTGCTGAAATACCAGGACGACATCGCGAAGATCCGTGGGACGACGGCTCTCAAGCTCCTCAAGGAGGTCGAGGCGGGCGCCAGCGCATGAGCGAAGCCGGAACGCTGCTCGAGAACGTCGTGCGTTTCACGCGCCTGCTGCGCGCCGCGGGCCTGCCCGTGGGGCCGGGGCGCGGGATCGAGGCCGCCCGCGCGGTCGAGGCGGCGGGGCTGTCGCGCAAGGCCGATCTCTACTGGGCGCTGCATGCGACGCTGGTGAACCGGCGCGAGCAGCACGAGATCTTCGACCAGGCGTTCCGCCTGTTCTGGCGCGATCCCAAGCTTCTCGAACGCGCGATGGGGATGCTGCTGCCCAGCGCGGTCGATCCCGACGCAGACGAGCCCAAGGACCCCACGCTGCGCCGCGTGGCCGAGGCCTTCCACCGGCCGCCGCCTGCGGCGAGCGATGGCCCGCCGGAAGAGCGCACCGAACTCGACGCCGCGATGACCTGGTCGGACAGCGAGCTGCTGCAGAAGAAGGATTTCGAGCAGATGAGCTCGGAGGAGATGGCGGCTGCCACGCGCGCCCTGCAGCGCTTCGCCGCCCCCTTCCCCGAACGCGAAACGCGCCGCTTCCGCGCCAGCGCCACCGGCCGGCGCCTCGACCCGCGCGCCACGCTGCGCGCGATGATGCGTACCGGCGGCGACCTCGTTCATCTGCGCTTCAAGGCGCGGCGCACCGAGCACCCGCCGCTGGTGGTGCTGCTCGACATCTCGGGCTCGATGGAACGCTACGCGCGAATCTTCCTGCATTTCGTCCATCTGCTGGTCAACGACCGCGAACGCGTCCACGTGTTCCTGTTCGGCACGCGCCTGACGAACGTGACGCGGGCACTGCGCCGCAAGGACATCGACCTCGCCATCGCCAAGGTCAGCGAGATGGTCGACGACTGGTCGGGCGGGACGCGCATCGGCGCATGCCTGCACGAGTTCAACTGGCGCTGGAGCCGCCGCGTGCTGGCGCGCAGCCCGACCGTGCTGCTGGTCACCGACGGCCTCGACCGCGAAGGCGGCAACGGCCTGTCGCGCGAGGCCGAACGGCTGGCCAAATCGGCCGGGCGGCTGGTGTGGCTCAACCCGCTCTTGCGCTACGACGGGTTTGAGCCCAAGTCTCTGGGAGTCCGGGCGATCCTGCCGCATGTCGACGAGTTCCGGCCGGTGCACAATCTCGCCAGCCTCGCGGTGCTGGTCGAAGCGCTCGCCGCCCCGCCGCGCCCGCGCCGCGCGGGCCGCTACGAATGGAAAGGAATGGCCGCATGAGCGACGATGTCCTCGACCAGGCCGCCGGCTGGCGCAAGGAAGGCCGCAAGGTGGCCCTCGCCACCGTTGTGACGACATGGGGTTCTTCCCCGCGCCCCGTCGGCTCGCAGCTCGCGGTCGATGCCGACGGCAAGTTCGTCGGCTCGGTTTCCGGCGGCTGCATCGAAGGCGCGGTCATCAAGGAAGCGTTCGACGCGATCGCGACGGGCCGCCCACGCCTGCTCGATTTCGGCATCACGAACGAGCAGGCCTGGGATGTGGGCCTCGCCTGCGGCGGCAAGGTACAGGTCTATGTCGAGCGGCTGGACTGAGCGATGAAGCCCGAAATCCTCGAAGCCCTGCAGAAGGCGCGCGCCGCCAAGCGGCCGGTGGCGCTGGCCACGAACCTGAAATCCGGTGCGCAGAAACTGATCTTCGAGACCGAGAGCGAGGGCCCACTCTGCCTCGACGTCGACATGCTGGCAGGTGCCGCCGACATGCTGAAGCGCGACGAGAGCGGCACTCTTGCGACCGGTGCGGGCCCCGTCTTCATCCAGGTCTTCAACCCGCCGCCGCGCCTGATCGTCGTGGGCGCCGTGCACATCGCCGAGCCGCTGGCGCGTATTTCCAGCATCGCCGGCTACGGCACGACGCTGATCGATCCGCGCCGCGCCTTCGCCGCCTCGCAGAAATTCGACGGCTACGAGGTCGCGACCGACTGGCCGGACGAAGCGCTCGCGGCGCTGAAGCCCGACGTGCGGACCGCCATCGTCACGCTGTCGCACGATCCCAAGATCGACGACCCGGCGCTGGAAGCGGCCCTGAACTCGCCGGCCTTCTACATTGGCGCACTCGGCTCGCGCAAGACGCACGCCGCCCGCCTCGAACGGCTGAAAGAACGCGGCTTCTCGGACGCGCAACTCGCGCGCATCCGCGGACCCGTGGGGCTTGCCATCGGCGCGCTGTCGCCGGCGGAGATCGCCGTTTCGATCGTCGCCGAGATCACGAAGATCCGCCGCGGGGAATGACGCGATGCGCTTCGGCCCCACCCGCATCGACGAGGCCGAAGGCACGATCCTCGCGCACGGGCTGAAGCTGCCGGGTCTTGCGTTCCGCAAGGGCCGCATTCTGTCGGCCGAAGACGTCGCGACCCTGCGCAATGCCGGCATCGGCGAAGTCGTCGCCGCGCGGCTGGAAGCCGACGACATTCCCGAGAACGAAGCCGCGCAGACGCTGGCGCGCGCCCTCGCCGGCGACGGCGTGGAAGTGGCGGCCCCCTTCACCGGCCGCTGCAATCTCTTCGCGCGCGCCCCCGGCCTCGCGCGCATCGATGCCGGACTGGTGGGCGCGCTCAACGCCGTCGACGAGGCGATCACGGTCGCCACGCTCGACGACTATGCGCATGCGCCCGCGCGCGGCATGCTGGCGACGATCAAGATCATTCCCTTCGCCGCCCCGCGCGCGGCTTTGCGCAAGTGCCTGGCGCTCGCCGCCGAGGCAAAGGCCGTGCGGCTTGCCCCCTTCGCCGCCAAGCGCGCGGCCCTGCTTCAGACGGTTCTGCCCGGCCTGAAACCTTCGATCCTTGAAGGGACCGAGGCCGCCACGCGCACGCGCATGGCCGGCATCGGCGGCGAACTTGCCGCCACCCAGCGCTGCGACCATGCGGTGGGTGCGGTCGCTTCGCGCTTGCGCGAACTCGCGGCACAAGGCTACGACCCGATCCTGCTGCTGGGCGCGTCTGCGGTCGTGGACCGGCGCGACGTGCTGCCGGCCGCGATCGAGGTTGCCGGCGGGCGTATCGACCGCTTCGGCATGCCCGTCGACCCCGGCAACCTGCTGCTGCTCGGCACGATCGGCACGCAGCGCGTGATCGGTCTGCCGGGCTGCGCGCGTTCGCCCAAGCTCAACGGTTTCGACTGGGTGCTGCAGCGCCACGCCGCCGACCTGCCGATCGACGGCAGCGCCATCGCCGGCCTCGGCGTCGGTGGGCTGCTGGCCGAAATTCCGCGCCCCACGCCGCGCGCCGGAACGACGGTGCCCACCGCGCCGCGCGTCTGCGCGATCGTTCTTGCCGCCGGGAAATCCTCGCGCATGGCACCGGCCAACAAGCTTTTCGTCGAGATCGACGGGCTGAGCCTGCTCGACCGCGCGGTCGAGGCGGCGACCGGCTCGACCTGCGTGGACACCGTCGTCGTCATCGGCAACGAGGCGGCGCGCGCGCGCGCCGGACTCGCCGGGCGCAAAGTGCGCATCGTCGAGAACAAGGATTTCGCGCAGGGCCTTGCGACATCGCTGCGCACCGGCATCGCCGCCGTTCCGGCCGATTGCGATGCAGTCGTGGTGCTGCTGGGCGACATGCCGCAGGTGACGGCCCAGCACGTAAACCGGCTCCTCGCCGCCTATGCGCCGGGCGAAGGCCGTTCGATCTGCGTGGCGACGCGCATCGGCAAGCGCGGCAATCCGGTTTTGTGGTCGCGCACCTATTTCGAAGAGATGCGCGCCCTCGACGGCGACCAGGGCGCACGCGCGCTGATCCGCCGCCACGAGGATGCGGTGTGCGAGGTCGAGATGGACGACGACGGCGTCCTGCTCGATCTCGACACGCCCGAGGCGCTGGCCGCGTTCCTCGCCGGCAAGGGGAAGCGGGCTTGAACGCGCTCCGGGCCGAATTCCCGATCCTGCGCGACGGGCTTGCCTATCTCGACAGTGCGGCAAGCGCGCAGATGCCGCACGCCGTGCTCGACGCCGTGCGGGATTTCGAGACGAATTCGCGGGCAAACGTGAAACGCGGTGTGCACCGGCTGGCCGAAGCCGCGACCGAAGCCTATGCGCAGGCGCGTGCGCGCGTGGCGGCGTATCTGTCCGTGCCTGCCGACGAGATCGTGTTCACGAGCGGTTGCACGGGGGCGATCAATCTGGTCGCGCACTCCTTCGGTGCGCTGCTGAAGCCGGGCGACGAGATCGTCCTCAGCGCGCTTGAGCATCACTCCAACCTCGTGCCGTGGCAGATGCTGGCCGCGCGCGCGGGCATCGTGCTGCGGTTCCTGCCGGTCACGCCGGAAGGCCGGATCGATGCCACTGCCCTGCCCGGCCTGCTCGGCGCGCGCACGAAGCTGGTGGCACTTGCCCACGTCTCGAACGTCACAGGTGCCATCCTCGACGTGCCCGCGGTCGTCGCTGCGGCCAAGGCGGCCGGCGCGCGCGTGCTGCTCGACGGCGCGCAGCGTGTCCCGCACGGCCCCGTCGACATCCCCGCCCTTGGCATCGATTTCTATGCCTTCAGCGGCCACAAGCTTTTCGCTCCGCACGGCGTGGGTGCCCTGTGGGCGCGCGGCGCGCTGCTCGACGCGATGCCGCCTTTCCTCGGCGGCGGCGAGATGATCGCCGAGGTGCTGCTCGAACGCAGCACATGGGCAAAGGCGCCGGCAAAGTTCGAGGCCGGCACGCCGCCCATCGGTGCCGCGATCGGGCTGGGGGCCGCGTGCGACTGGCTGGCGAAACTGCCCTGGGCCGCGATCGCCGCGGACGAAGCGCGGCTGACGCAGCGCCTGCTCGACGGGCTGGCCGCCACGCCCGGCGTGCGCGTGCTGGGGCCTGCGGGCCTGCAGGCGCGCGCACCGGTCGTCTCGTTCGATCTTGCCGGTGCCCATCCGCACGATGTCTGCCAGATCATGGACTCCCTCGGCGTCGCCTTGCGCGGCGGGCATCATTGCGCCCAGCCGCTCCACCGCCAGTTCGATCTGGCCGGCACGTCGCGCGCCTCGCTCGCGCTCTACAGCGACGATTCCGACATCGACCGGTTCTTCGCAGGCCTTGCCGAAGCAAGGCGCGTGCTGCTGTGAGCGAGGCGCTCTACCACGACGCGATCCTCGCGCGCGCCAAGGACACGACGCGCGAAGGAAGGCTTGTGTCACCCGACCGCACGGCAACACGCGACAATCCGCTGTGCGGCGACCGCGTGACTCTCGATTTCGCCCTCGACGGCACGCGCATCGCGGCGGTGCGCCATCTCGTGCGCGGCTGCGCCTTGTGCCGGGCATCGGCCGCCATGCTTGCCGCCGGACTGGAAGGCCGGGACCCCGCCGAGATCGAGGCCACGGCCGCCCGGCTCGACGCGGTTCTGGCCGGTACGGGCGATCCGGCAGCGCCCGACTGGCAGGTCTTCGCCCCCGTCGGCCGCCATAAAAGCCGCCACGATTGCGTGCGACTGCCGCTGGCCGCCGCGAGGGCCGCCTTCGAGGCTTGATTTGCCCGACCGACCCCGTTACATACTGCGCGCCTTCCGGTCACCGACCGGCCGACGTTCCCTTCGTCTAGAGGCCTAGGACACCACCCTTTCACGGTGGATACAGGGGTTCGAATCCCCTAGGGAACGCCATTTTTTCAATATTTTACCGATAAATATTGAAGTTTTACTGGACAATATCCGGCAAGCCCGCCCGTATGCCTGCCGACGGCACGAATCCGGTCGCCGGATCGTGCCTTCTCCGGGCTAGACTTCCCTGCGAATGGCCGCCGATTTCATCGTTCTCGAACCGGGGATGCGCCCCTACGACGGCGCCGAACCGGCGCTTTCGACGATCTTCGACTATTGGGTGGGCAAATGCCGGGGCGCAAAGCCGCCGATCCGGCGCGACCTCGACATGGTCGAAATACCGGCGAAGGTGCTGCCGCTCCTGATGCTGTTCGATGTCGACACGACGGGCGGGCGGATGCGGTTCCGTTACCGGCTTGTCGGCACGACGATCACCCAGTATGCCGGCCACGACCACACGGGGCGCTTCCTCGACGAGGTTATCGCGCCCGACCGCGCCGCCGCGATCGTCCCCAGCCTCGAGGCGGCCGTGAAAACCGGGACGCCGAATACGCTGGAAGCCCCTTTCGCCTTCCCGAACCGGGATTTCAACTATGTCCGGCGGCTGGTCATGCCGCTGTCGAGCGAGGGAACGAAGACCGACATGCTGATGACCTGCTTCGTCTTCAAGGCGCGACCGGAAGCGGCATGAAGCGGCCAGCGAACATCCTTTTCATCCACCAGAATTTCCCCGGCCAGTACCGGCACCTCGCCCCAGCACTGGCCGCGCGCGGACACAACGTGCGTGCACTGTCGATCCGCGGGAACGCACCGTTGCCCGGCGTAACCACGACGATCTACGCGCCGACGCGCGGCACGACCCGCGAGGCACATCCCTGGGCGCAGGATTTCGAGACGAAGATCGTGCGTGGCGAGGCGTGCGCGCGCGCCATCGAAGGGCTCGTCGCGGACGGCTTCGTGCCGGATATCGTCTGCGCCAATCCGGGCTGGGGCGAATCCCTGTTCGTCAAGGACGTGCTGCCCGACGCGCACCTGCATCTCTATCTCGAATACCTCTATCCCACGCGCGGCGGCGATACCGGCTTCGATCCGGAATTCGCGCCAGACAGCAACCGCGCCCGCGCACATGCGCGCGCCAAGCGGGCGGCCCAGCTTCTCGCGATCGATGCGATGGACAGCGCCGTCGCCCCCACGCGCTGGCAGCGCGACACGTTCCCCCAGGCCATGCGGGATCGCATCGACATCTGCTTCGACGGCGTGGATACCGGCATCGTCCGCCCCGATCCGGCGGCCGTACTCGAACATGCGGGCCGCACGTTCCGGGCCGGCGAGCCGATCGTCACGTTCGTCAGCCGGAATCTCGAACCTTATCGCGGCTTCCACGTTTTCATGCGCGCACTGCCCAGGCTGATGGCGGCCGCGCCCGACGCGCAGGTGCTGGTCGTCGGCGGCGACGGCGTCAGCTACGGCCGGCCGCCGGCGGACGGCGTGCCGTTCCGCAAACGCTTCCTTGGCGAGATCGCGGATCGCATCGATCCCGCGCGCCTGCATTTCCTCGGGACTGTGCCCTACCAGACCTTCGTGCGCGTGCTGCAGGTCTCGGCTGCGCACACGTATCTCACCTATCCGTTCGTTCTGTCCTGGTCGATGGTCGAGGCGATGGCGGCCGGATGCCTGCTCGTCGGCTCTTCGACCGGCCCGGTCGAGGAACTCGTCCAGGACGGCATCAACGGGAAGCTGGTCGATTTCTTCGATCCGGACGCGCTGGCCGACGCGCTGGCTGCGGCGCTGCGCGATCCGAAGGCGCACGCCAGGCTGCGTACGAGCGCACGGCGCACGGCGGTCGAGCGCTACGACCTTGCCGCGTGCCTCGCGCGCCAGATCGAACTCGTCGAATCCCGGATCGGCTGAACTCAGCCCCGGTCCGGCGGCGGGGGGATGCTCGCCACGAGGCTCGAAAGCCCGTCGGAATAGCGCTTGCGCAGCTCGTTCCAGTACGGATCGTCCTTCTCCAGCGTGGCGAAGTTGCTGGCCGTGAAACTGTCCGCGGCATAGCGCAGCAGGTCGATGGGCGCATCGACCGAAAGATTGCTTCGCATCGTCGCGTCGAACGAGAGCAGCGACAGTTTCGCGGCCTCGCCCAGCGTGCTCGATCCGGTCAGCGCGCGGTCGAGGATCGGCTTGCCGTACTTGGTCTCGCCAAGCTGCAGGAAGCGCGAACGGTCGGACGCCTCGACGAAATTGCCGGCCGAGTAGATGTGGAACAGCCGCGGCGGTTCGCCGAAGATCTGCCCGCCGACGAGGAAGTTTCCGTTCGGATCGCCGAAGGGCTGCACGAAGCTGCCGTCGCGCCCGAGCACCTCGCGCAGCTTGGTGCCAACCATCATCGCGACATCGAACATCGTGTTCGCGGCATGGATGTCCTGGCCGAACTGGCCGGTCCCGGCGGTCTCGCGGAACGCGCTGACGACGGCCTGCGTGGTGGCGAGGTTTCCTGCCGACAGGATCGCGATCACGCGCCGTCCCGGTTCTTCGAAGATCGCGAGCTTCTTGACCAAGGCGACCTGATCGACGCCCGCGTTCGAGCGCGAGTCCGACGCGAGGACGAGCCCCGTCGGCAGCAGGATTCCAAGGCAGTACGTCATCCGTTTCCCCCGATTCCGGTCTTGCCGGTTCACCCGAGCATCGACTTTGGCGACGGAAGCTGCAAGTCTGTCGTTGGATTTCGGGAGGTAACGGCTTGACGCGCAAACTCGATCTCGCGGAACTCGTCGCGGCCGTACACGACGATATCCGGCCGCAGATCGGCACTGGCCGCGTGGCCGACTATATCCCCGCTCTCGCCCGCGTCGATCCCAACCGCTTCGGCCTCGCGATCGCCACATGCACGGGCGAAACCGCACAGACCGGCGACGGCGACGTTCCGTTCTCGATCCAGAGCGTCTCGAAGGTCTTCACGCTGACGCTGGCGCTCGGCCGCGTGGGCGACACGCTCTGGCGGCGGGTCGGGCGCGAGCCGTCCGGTTCGCCCTTCAACTCGATCGTCCAGCTCGAACGCGAACTGGGCATCCCGCGCAATCCGCTGATCAATGCGGGCGCGCTCGTCGTCACCGACACGATCCTCGCCGGCCGCCGGCCCGAGATCGCGGTGGCCGAGATCCTCACCTATCTGCGCGAACTTTCGAACGATGCGCGTGTGACCGTCGACCGCGAAGTCGCAAAATCAGAGGCCGATACCGGTTTCCGCAACGCGAGCCTCGCCAACTTCATCCGCTCGTTCGGCAACATCACGAACCCGGTCGAGAGCGTGCTCGAGACCTATTTCAACCAGTGCGCCCTCAGCATGACCTGCCGGCAGCTCGCCTGCGCGGGCCTGTTCCTTGCCAACGGCGGCGTCGATCCCGTCGGCGGGCAGCGCGTCGTGGACGCGCAGGCCGCGCGCCGCATCAACGCGATCATGATGACTTGCGGGCACTACGACGCATCTGGCGATTTCGCCTTCCGCGTCGGCCTGCCGGGCAAGAGCGGCGTGGGCGGCGGCATTCTCGCGGTCGCCCCGCGGCGCGCGTCGATCGCGGTGTGGGCGCCGGGACTGAACGCGTCAGGGAACTCGCTGGTGGGCGCACTGGCGCTCGAAAGCCTTGCCCGACGCACCGGCTGGTCGGTGTTCTAGGTCCCGGCGCCAGTGCGCGGCGGCGGACGTCAGAGCATGTCCACGCAGCCGAGCACGGCTTTCACGCCCGATGCATCGCCGAACGGCAGCAGGAGGCGGCGGTATCTGAGCAGCAGAAACCCCTCGATGCCCTTGACGGTCTTGAAGTGCGGCACGCGCGCTTCAAGGACCCGGGTATAGGCCGGCATGGCGTAGCGGCGATGCAGGTAGGGCTGCTCGTCGATGCATTCGCCGGTCGGATCGTGCGAGAATCGCGCCCGGATGTCGCTGCCGACGAACGCATAGCGAAGGCGCGCACCCTCGACGTCGACGACGAAGCTCGTGCGCGCGTAGGGCTCCTGCTTGCGGATCTCCCAGCGACGGAGCATCTCGACCGGCGGCATCGTCCCGTCCGTTCGCCCGACGCGCCACACGTCGAATGTCGTGTGCAGCAGTTCGGACGCCTCGCGCTGGAAGGCGAGCCCCTCCGCGCTGCGCAGCCAATGGCGGTTCGCGTAGGTCGGATCGCGCATCAGCGTGGCGACGAGTTTCTCGCGCAATTGGGCCGGCGACAGCGGTTTGACGACATAGGCGGAAATCTCGCGTGCGCGCGCCTCGGCCACGGCCCGCTCGCGCGCGTCGCCGGTGACGAGAAGGAACGGCATCGCCGGATCGATCGCCTGAACCGCGTCGAAGAACTCGAAGCCGTTCTTCTTGGGCATGTGGAGGTCGGAAATGATCACGTCGATGCGCGCCATTCCCGACCGGAAGATCGCCAGCGCCTCGTCGCCGTCGGCGGCGAGCAGTACGTTCGACACGCCGATACCTTCGAGCATCTTGCGCAGCAGCGTGCGGGCGAAGGCGTCGTCGTCGGCGACCAGAACGACAAGGTCGGTCGGAAAAGTGTCGGGCAGCCGCATCGGAGCACTCTTGCCTTCAGGCGGACGCCGTTTCAACGTCGCGGCGGATCGGGAATCCCAATCTAGAGCGACGCATCGGATTGGCCAATATTTAACATTAACTATGCACAGCAATTGACTGTTAAAATTATAAAAAATGCAAACCACCAGAGCAAACAAATCAAATTTTAGGGAACCTTTAACTTTATTCCTTTAGTTATCCACAGTTGGAAACGCGGGGCTGAAGTCAGGTTCCGCGCATTCCGGGAGTCCGCGAATTGCCCGCCAGCGCCAGTCAGATACCGCCGTCCATCGGCAGCCAGCCCAATCCCGATCCGCCCCGCGGAACGCTGGCGCAATGCTTTGCGCACATGATCCGGCATTTCGACCTTGTCGACGCGGCCACGAACATGCCCGCCGCCCCCGATACGCCGGGCACGTTCGTCGATGCCTGCGCGAAGATGGGGCTCGAAGCCGAAGCCCGCACGATCATGGTCGAGGCGATCCCGCGCCAGCCCATGCCGGTCGTGCTGATGGTGAAAGGCGGCCAGGCCGTCATCGCGACCGAGGCGCGGCCCGAATCCCTGCGCGTTCTCGCCCCCGCCAGCGGGCGCAGCGAATGGCTCGACATGGACGAGCTCAACGCGATCTATGGCGGGGCGGCGATCTTCGTCCAGCCGCGCCGCGAAGCCGCGCAGACCGACCCTGCCGACGACAGCATCAAGCCCAAGAGCAAGCGCTGGTTCTGGCAGGCGCTCTACCTCGCATGGCCGTCCTATATCCATGTCGTCCTCGGCTCAATCCTCATCAACGTCTTCACGATGATCGCGCCGCTGTATTCGATGACGATCTATGACCGCGTCGTACCCAACTCGGCGATCGAGACGCTGTGGGTCATGTCGACCGGCATCCTGATCGTCTACCTGTTCGATTTCTCGGTGCGCATGCTGCGCGGCTACTTCGTCGACTTCGCAGGCAAGCGGGTGGATGCCCTGCTCGCGTCGCGCATCTTCGACCAGGTGATCCGCATCCGGCTCGAAAGCCGCCCCTCCTCGGCCGGCGGCTTCGCCAACAACCTGCGCGAATTCGAGACGCTGCGCGAGTTCTTCTCCTCGGCGACGGTCACCACGCTCGTCGACCTGCCCTTCGTCGTGATGTTCCTCGCCGGCATCTGGTTCATCGGCGGCTGGCTGGTGCTCACCCCACTCGTCGCGATCCCGCTCGTTCTGCTCGTCGGCCTGATGATCCAGATCCCGCTGGAACGCGTCGTCAAGCAGGCGATGGCGCTGGGCGCCGTGCGCCATGCCGTACTGGTCGAGACGGTGGCCGGCCTCGAGACGATCAAGACCGTCGGTGCTGGCGACAGGATGCAGAACCGCTGGGAAGCCTCGGTCGAGGCATCGGCCGGTGCTGCCGTCACCTCCAAGGTGTTCTCTTCGCTTGCCGTCAATTTCTCGATGCTGGCGCAGAACCTCGTGACGATGCTGATCATCGTGCACGGCGTCTATCTTTTCTCCGAGAATTCGCTGACGACGGGCGCGCTCATCGCCTGCTCGATGCTCGCCGGCCGCGCGATGGCGCCGCTCGGGCAGATCGCGGGAATACTCACGCGCATCAAGCAGAGCCAGGCGTCTCTCGACACACTCGACGGCATCATGGCGCTGCCGCAGGAAGGCGATGCGCACCGCCGCTATCTTGAGCGCGACAACCTGACCGGCGAGGTCGAGTTCCGCAACGTCTCCTTCGCCTATCCCGGCCAGGGCAACGAAGTGCTGCGCAATGTAAGCTTCGCGATCCGCGCGGGCGAACGCGTGGGCATCGTCGGCCCCATCGGCTCGGGCAAGAGCTCGATCCTGAAGCTCCTCCTCGGACTCTACCGCGCCAAGGAAGGCCAGATCATGATCGGCGGCGCGGACATCCGCCAGCTCGATCCCGACGATCTGCGCAAGCATATCGGCGCTGTCCCGCAGGACGTAATCCTCTTTGCCGGCAGCGTGCGCGACAACATCGCCGTCGGCGTGCCCTATGCCGAGGACAAGGAAGTCCTCGAGGCCGCGCAGCTTGCCGGCGTCGACGAGTTCGTGCGCCAACACCCCGAAGGCTACAACTGGGCCGTTGGAGAACGCGGCGAACGCCTGTCCGGCGGACAGCGCCAGGCAATCGCGCTGGCGCGTGCAGTGCTTGCGCGTCCCAAGATCCTCGCGATGGACGAGCCGACCAGCGCCATGGACCAGGGCTCAGAACAGGCAATGAAGATCCGCCTCGAAGAGATGCTCGAAGGCCGTACGCTCGTGCTGGTCGCCCATCGCCCGTCGCTGCTGACGCTCGTTTCGCGCCTGATCGTCGTCGATCGCGGCCGCATCATCGCCGACGGGCCGCGCGAGAAGGTTCTCGAAGCTCTCGCGCGCCGCCGCCCCGCGGGTCCGCCCGGCGGCATGTCGCGCAGCGTGGAACGGGTCGACTGATGGCCAACGCACCCGCCCTCGCCCGCCAGGCCGCGGTCCCCGACCGCCTCGCCGGCACGCTGATCGCCCCGCCCGCATGGGGCGCGCTGTTCTTCGTGCTGGTCGCGGCGTTCGTGTCCATCGCCATCGTCTGGGCCAGCATCGGCAAGGTCGATACCTATGCCAGCGGCATGGGCAAGGTCGTTCCCTCGCTGCAGGTCCAGCGCGTGCAGAATCTCGAAGGCGGAATCCTGACCCAGCTTCTGGCCGGCGAGGGCGACCGCGTCGTCGAAGGCCAGATCGTCGCGCGCATCGACGACGTCGCCTTCGCCTCCGAGTTCCAGCAGAACCGGCAGCGTTATCTCGCCCTTTCCGCCGCCGTCTCGCGCCTCAAGGCCGAGATCGCCGGCGCGCCCGCTCCCGAATTCACCGACGAGACGCTGCTCGACGGCAAGGCCTTCGTCGACGCCGAGCGCGGCCTGTTCCAGAGCCGCCGGCAGGAACTCGAATCCGCACGCGAGGGCCTGACACGCCAGCTCATCCAGCGCCAGCAGGAGCTGCGCACCTTCCAGGATCGCGAAAACTGGCTGTCGCGCAGCTACGAGCTGTCGAACCGCGAACTCGAGATCGTCCGCGAGGTCGCCGAGCGCGGCTACCGCTCGCAGCTCGACCTGATCCGCCTGCAACGTCAGTCCAACGAGATCGACGGCCAGCTTCGCGGTGCCCGCCTGGCGATCCCCGGGTCACGCGCCGCGATCGCCGAGATCGAGGCGAAGCTCGAAGAGCGCGAGCGCGCCTATCGCCGCGAGGCGTCGGTAGAGCTTTCGCAGCGTGGCTCCGAGCTCGCCTCGACCGCCGAGATCCTCCGCTCGATGGCCGACCGGGTGGCACGCCGCGACGTGCGCGCGCCGACTTCCGGCACGGTCAAGCAGATCGCCCAACGTACGATCGGCGGCGTACTCGAGCCGGGCAGCGTCATCATGGAAATCGTGCCGAGCGAGGACGAGCTTCTGGTCGAGGCCCGTATCCGGCCGAGTGACATCGCCTTCGTCCATGTCGACCAGCAGGCACTGGTCAAGATTTCAGCCTACGACTTCTCGATCTACGGCGGCCTGCATGCCACCGTGGCGCGGATCAGCGCGGATACCATCCCGGACGAGCGTGGCGAGCCTTGGTTCGTCGTTCGCGTCCGCGCCAACCGGATGAGCCTGGGCGATGCCGACCGGCCGCTGCCGATTTCCTCCGGAATGACCGCGACGGTCGATATCGTTACTGGCCAACGGACGATCTTGCAGTATCTTCTAAAGCCGATCCTGAAGGCGACCGACCGCGCGATGACCGAACGCTGAACGGGGCCCAAGGCGAGCCGAAAAGGAAGATTTGGGACCGATGCCCGACGCCAAGAACGAGCCCAAGAAGCTGACCGTCCGTGCTGCCGAACCGGAGGCCACGGGCATGCCCCCGCTCTACCAACGGGTCCGTCCGATCGAGCCCGGCCGCCATTCCGACTGGGGCATTGCCGACCTGCGTTCCTACGATTTCGCCGCCAAGACCCGCGCCATCCCGATCACGGGGGCCGAGTTCCCGACCGCGGCGCGCGACTACCCGATCGTCTTCGTCACGCAACCCACGCCGATGGCCGCCGTTCTCGTCGGCCTGCGCCCCGATGAGAACCTGTTTGTCGATGGCAAGGGCACCTGGCGCCAGGGCGCCTACCTGCCCGCCTATCTGCGCCGCTATCCCTTCCTGATTGCCCAATCGCCCGATGGCGGCAGGCTGATCCTGTGCGTGGACGAAGCCAGCAAGCTCGTCGCCAGGGAAGCGCCGCTGCGCTTCTTCGAGGACGGCAAGCGCTCGGCCTATCTCGACCGGATGCTGCAGCTGGGTGCGGACATCCACCGCGACCAGATGCGCACCGCGCAGATCGTCCAGCTCCTCGAGAAGCTGGGCCTGCTGATCGACAAGCGGATCGAAGTCGGCTTGCCCGGCGGCGAACGCATCGGCTTCCAGGGGTTCGGCGTGGTCGACGAGCGCAAGCTCAACGATCTTCCGGACGAGCAGTTCCTCGAGCTCCGCCGTTCGGGTGGGCTCGGGCTCGTCTATCTGCATCTTGTCTCGTTCGCCAATCTCCGCCAGCTCGGAGATATCGCCGCGACGCGCCCGCCGAAAGCCGGCTAGCGCTACTTCCCCGCCTGAAGACCGGTAGGCGCCGGCCGCCGATCAGGTCTGGTGGGCCGTCAGCAGCAGGTCGTCGAGGCTGTTGACGGTCGTGTTCGCCAGCAGCAGCGACCATTCCGGCGCGCCCGGTGCGGCATTGTCCACGCCGATATAGGCGCCCGCGACCGTGTTCTGGACCGTGAGGTGCGCCGCCCAATCCGACGGTGCCACGCTGCCGAACAGCGCGGTGACGTCGATCTGGTCGTGCGCGGCATCAAAGCCCACGACCATATCCGGCGTGTCGCTGGCAGCCGAAGCGACGACGATGTCGACACCCGAAGTCATCGTGACCGAGACCTGCGCGGCGCCGCCCGTACCATGGACGAGCGGTGCAGGCGCCACGTCGATGCTGGCGCTCGCGATCGACGACGCACCCAGACTGTCGGTGACAATGTAGGAGAAGCTGTCGGTTCCCACATAGCCGCTGTTCGGCACATAGACGTAGCTGCCGTCCTGGCCGATTTGCAGCGCGCCGTGCAGCGGGCCGCTCGCCAGACCGAAGGACAGCGCGTCGCCGTCCGGATCGACCGCGTCGAGCTGGCCCGACGCCGACGTACCGGCCTGCGCCGAGACCATTTCGTTCTGGGCAACCGGACCGTTGTTGGCCGCGACGTTGAAGTCGTAGGTATGTGTCGAGAACGAGCCTTCGACCGTATCGAACGTCTGGATCGTGAAGCTCTCGTGCCCGGAGAAATTCACCGGCGCGCTGTAGGTGTACGTCCCGTCCGGATTGACGATCAGATGGCCGGAGTCAATCGCTGCACCCGAAGCGGAGAAGGTCAGCGCGCCGTTCTCGTCGGTCGCGTTGATCTGGCCGGTGATCGGAACGCCCGAGCGCACCGCATCGAACTCCGGCTGCGCGCCGTATACGGTCGGCAACTCGACGAACTGCATGAAGACTGCCGCGGTTCCGACGTTGGAGACCGCGCCGCTCGCATCGGTAACCTGGTACTGGAACGTGTCCCAGCCCGTGTAGCCGTGATTCGGCGTGTAGACATAGTCGCCGTTGGCGTCGATCGTGACCGTGCCGTGCGCGGCCTGCGTCGCAACGTGCCAGACGAGATCGGCCTGTGCCGTCTCGATGTCCGAACCCAGCGACTGGAGACTGCCCGACAGCGGCGTATTCATCGTCGAATAGCCGTTCGTGCCCAGCGCCAGATCGCCGACGACGCTCGGCGCGTAGTTGATCGCCTCGAGCGTGATCGTGACGACGCCCGGATTTTCCGACACGTTGCCGGCGCTGTCGACGGCCCTGAGTTCGATCGTGAGCGTGCCCGACCAGTGCAGCGTCGGCCGGAAAACGAAGTCGCCGGTGTAGGTGTTGATCAGCTCGAACAGGCCGGCCGACGTGTTGCTGCTGACCGGATCGAGCAGATAGTACTGGTACATCGGCGAGTCCGGATCGAAGACCGGAACGTGGCCATAGAGGTAATGGTCCTGAAGGCCGGTGTAGCTTACGGACGAGACGATCGGCTCGTTGCCGACCGGCGAAACCCCGACCGTGGCCGTGTAGACGGCCGACGCGCCATATTCGTCGGTGACCGAATACTGGAAGGTGTCGGTACCGTTCCAGTCCTGCTCCGGAATGTAACCGTACTGGCCACCGCCGAGATCGACCAGCTGGCCGTGCTCGGGGTTGCCGACGATCGAATAGCCGGCGATAGCGTCGCCCTCGATGTCGGTCGCCTGCAGGATGATGCGGACCCACTGGTCTTCGCTGGTATTGAAGGTGCTGACCGTCGGGCGCGGGGCGTCGTTGACCGGCGTGATGCCAATATCGATCGTAGCCGTCGTCGATGTCAGGAAGCCATCGTTGCTGACCGAGTAGACGACCTTGTCGTGGCCGTTGAGATCGGCCCCCGGAACGTAGGTGAAGCCGCTGTCGCCGTTGATCGTGAAGGTACCGATCGTCGGACCCGAGACGATGCGGTACTCGAGCGGCGTGCCGTCCGGATTGAACGTCGCCCACGACATGTTGAGCGGCGTGTCCTCGTTGATCGTGAGGTTCATCGGCGCCGCGGTCGGCGTATCGTGAACCGGCGCCACCGAAAGCGCGATCACCTGCGAGGACGAAGCGCCGTACTGGTCCGTCATCGTGACGGTGAAGCTGTCGGCGCCGTTGTAGTTGGCATCGGGCGTATAGACGAAGCGGCCGTCCGCCTGGACCGTAACCATGCCGTGCTGCGGGCCCTGGCCGTTCGCCAGCGACACGACGAACTGGTCGCCCTCGACATCGCGGGCCTGGATGTTGCCCGAAAGGACCGTATCCTCGTCGAGCGCGAACTGGGTCGCCTGCGCGTCCGGCGCGTCGTTGCGCTCGTTCACGAGGATCGCGACCGTCGCCGTCGCCGTGCCGCCGTGGCCGTCGGATACGGCGTAGGTGAACGAGTCCGCGCCCATGTAGTTGTGCGCCGGCGTATAGACGAACGTCCCGTCCGGGTTGATCTGCAGCGTGCCGTGCGACGGGCTGCCGTTGTTCGCAGCCGAGAAAGACAGCGTGTCGCCGTCGATGTCGGTTGCTTGCAGATGGCCGACCAGCGGCACGTCCTGACGCGACTGGTAAGCGGCAACGCCGGCAACCGGCGGATCGTTGAGATTCTCGACGGTGATCTGCTGCACGACCGTCACCGGCGGCGACTTGCCGTCAGTCACCGTGTAGCTGAAGCTGTCGGTACCTGTGAAGTTGGCCGCCGGCGTATAGCTGAAGCTCCCGTCCGGCTGCAACGTCAGCGAGCCGTGGGCCGGGCCCTGGCCCGAGACAAGCCCGTATGACAGCGTGTCGCCGTCAACGTCGGTCGCCGCGAGTTGGCCGCTCGTGACGCGGTCCTCGGTCGCCGCTACGGGCGCCGTGCTGCCGACTGGCGCATCGTTGACCGACGCGATTCCGACCGAGATCGTTGCCGTCGCCGTGCCGCCCCTGCCGTCCGACACGGTGTAGCTGAAGCTGTCCGTGCCGTAATAGTTCGCGCCCGGCGTATAGGTGTAGGCGCCGTCAACGCCGATGACGACGGTGCCGTGCGCAGGCGCGCCGGCCGGTGCGACCGCATAGCTCAGCATGTCGCCGTCGACATCCGCAGCCGTCAGGTGGCCGGTGATCGGCGTGTCCTCGTTTCCCGAGACCGTACCGCTCGCCGTCGTCGGGCCGTCGTTCACGCCGGCGACGGCGATATTGACCGTGCCGGTCGCGAAGCCGCCCTTGCCGTCGGAGACGGTGTAGGTGAACGAGTCCGCGCCGTTGAAATTCGCGGCCGGTGTATAGGTATAGCTGCCGTCCATGTTCAGCGTGACGGTGCCGTTCGCCGGAGCGCCGGATGGCGCCATCGCGTAGCTGAGCGGGTCTCCATCGACATCGCTCGCCGCAAGCTGGCCGACGATCGGCGCGTCTTCGGTGCCCGAAGCGCTGCCGCCCGCCGTCGTCGGCGTGTCGTTTACCGACGTGACGTCGAGCGAGATCGTGCCGGTCGTCGTCCCGCCTTTGCCGTCCGAGACGGTGTAGGTGAACGAATCCGTGCCGTTGAAGTTCGCCGCCGGCGTGTAGCTGTACGAGCCGTCCGGGTTCACCGTGACCGTGCCGTGCGCGGGTGCACCGTTCGAGGCGAGGCCGAACGTCAGCACATCACCGTCCACATCGTTCGCGGCAATCTGGCCGGCAATCGTCGTGTCTTCGTTTCCGGAAGCCGTGCCGTCCGACGCTGTCGGGCCATCATTCACCGCGCCGACATCGACCGAGATCGTACCCGTCGTCGTCCCGCCCTTGCCGTCCGAGACGGTGTAGGTGAACGAGTCCGTGCCGTTGAAGTTCGCCGCCGGCGTGTAGCTGTACGAGCCGTCCGGGTTCACCGTGACCGTGCCGTGCGCGGGTGCACCGTTCGACGCCAGGCCGAAGGTCAACGCATCGCCGTCCACATCACTCGCGGCGATCTGGCCCGTGACGACATTGTCTTCGGTACCCGAAGCCGTGCCGCCCGATGTCACCGGACCGTCATTGACCGATGCGACCGACAGATCGACCGTACCTGTCGCGAAGCCGCCCTTCCCGTCGGAGACGGTGTAGTTAAACGAATCCGTGCCGTTGAAGTTCGCCGCCGGCGTGTAGGTGTAGCTGCCGTCGAGATTGAGCGTGACCGTGCCATGCGCCGGTGCGCCGTTGGGCGCGATCGAATAGCTCAGCGCATCGCCATCGGGATCCGTCGCCGCGAGTTGGCCAATGATCGGCGCATCTTCATTGCCCGAAGCCGCGCCGCCCGAAGTCGTCGGCGTATCGTTCACGGCCGCGACATCGACCGAGATCGTACCCGTCGTCGTCCCGCCCTTGCCGTCCGAGACGGTGTAGGTGAACGAGTCCGTGCCGTTGAAGTTCGCCGCCGGCGTGTAGCTGTATGAGCCGTCCGGGTTCACCGTGACCGTGCCGTGCGCGGGTGCACCGTTCGACGCCAGGCCGAAGGTCAACGCATCGCCATCCACATCGCTCGCGGCAATCTGGCCCGTGACGATATTGTCTTCGGTACCCGAAGCCATGCCGCCCGATGTCGTCGGACCATCATTCACCGCGCCGACATCGACCGAGATCGTGCCCGTCGTCGTCCCGCCCTGCCCGTCCGAAACCGTATAGGTGAACGAGTCCGTGCCGTTGAAGTTCGCTGCCGGCGTGTAGCTGTACGAGCCGTCCGGGTTCACCGTGACCGTGCCGTGCGCGGGTGCACCGTTCGACGCCAAGCCGAAGGTCAGCGCATCGCCGTCCACATCGCTCGCGGCGATCTGGCCGGCAATCGTCGTGTCTTCGGTGCCCGAAGCCGTGCCGCCCGATGTCGTCGGACCATCATTCACTGCGCCGACATCGAGCGAGATCGTGCCGGTCGTCGTCCCACCCTTGCCGTCCGAGACGGTGTAGGTGAACGAATCCGTGCCGTTGAAGTTCGCCGCCGGCGTGTAGCTGTATGAGCCGTCCGGGTTCACCGTGACCGTGCCGTGCGCGGGTGCACCGTTCGAGGCGAGGCCGAACGTCAGCACATCACCGTCCACATCGTTCGCGGCAATCTGGCCGGCAATCGTCGTGTCTTCGTTTCCGGAAGCCGTGCCGTCCGACGCTGTCGGGCCATCATTTACCGCGCCGACATCGACCGAGATCGTGCCGGTCGTCGTCCCGCCTTTGCCGTCCGAGACGGTGTAGGTGAACGAGTCCGTGCCGTTGAAGTTCGCCGCCGGCGTGTAGCTGTACGAGCCGTCCGGGTTCACCGTGACCGTGCCGTGCGCGGGTGCACCGTTCGAGGCGAGGCCGAACGTCAGCACATCACCGTCCACATCGCTCGCGTCAATCTGGCCCGTGACGACATTGTCTTCGGTACCCGAAGCCATGCCGCCCGATGTCACCGGACCGTCATTGACCGATGCGACCGACAGATCGACCGTACCTGTCGCGAAGCCGCCCTTCCCGTCGGAGACGGTGTAGTTAAACGAATCCGTGCCGTTGAAGTTCGCCGCCGGCGTGTAGGTGTAGCTGCCGTCGAGATTGAGCGTGACCGTGCCATGCGCCGGTGCGCCGTTGGGCGCGATCGAATAGCTCAGCGCATCGCCATCGGGATCCGTCGCCGCGAGTTGGCCAATGATCGGCGCATCTTCATTGCCCGAAGCCGCGCCGCCCGAAGTCGTCGGCGTATCGTTCACGGCCGCGACATCGACCGAGATCGTACCCGTCGTCGTCCCGCCCTTGCCGTCCGAGACGGTGTAGGTGAACGAGTCCGTGCCGTTGAAGTTCGCCGCCGGCGTGTAGCTGTATGAGCCGTCCGGGTTCACCGTGACCGTGCCGTGCGCGGGTGCACCGTTCGACGCCAGGCCGAAGGTCAACGCATCGCCGTCCACATCGTTCGCGGCGATCTGGCCGGTGACGACATTGTCTTCCGTGCCCGAAGCCGTGCCGCCCGAAGTCGTCGGATCATCATTCACCGCGCCGACATCGACCGAGATCGTGCCCGTCGTCGTCCCGCCCTGCCCGTCCGAAACCGTATAGGTGAAGCTGTCGGTGCCGTTGAAATCAGCGGCCGGGGCATAGCTGTAGCTGCCGTCGGCCGCGACCGTCACGGTCCCGTTCTGCGGGCCGTTGGCGAGAGCAAAGGTCAGCGCGTCGCCGTCGACGTCGCTCGCCGCGAGCATGCCGACGATCGGCGCGTCTTCGCTGCCCTGTGCCTGGCCGCCAGCCGTGATCGGGTCGTCGTTCACCGAAGCGACCGACAGATGGACCGTTCCGGTTGCCGTGCCGCCATTGCCGTCAGAGACCGAGTAGACGAAGGAATCGGTGCCGTTGTAGTTCGCGGCCGGTGTGTAGCTGTACGAGCCGTCCGGATTGACCGTGACCGTGCCGTGCGACGGACCGCCGTTCGACGCGAGGCCGAAAGTCAATGCGTCGCCATCGACATCGGCGCCCGCAAGCTGGCCGGTAATCGACGCATCTTCATTGCCGGAAGCAGCACCCCCAGTCGTTACCGGACCATCATTAACCGACGCGACCGACACGTTGACCGTGCCCGTTGCCGTACCGCCATGACCGTCGGAGACCGTATAGGTGAACGAGTCCGTGCCGTTGTAGTTCGCGCCAGGCACATAGACGAACGTGCCGTCGGCATTCATCGTCACCGTGCCGTGCGCGGGCGCACCGTCCGCCGCGGCGGCGAAGCTCAGCGCATCGCCATCCACGTCGCTGGCCACGACGCTGCCGGAGATCGACGTGTCTTCGTTGCCGGCGGCCGAAGCGCCCGACGTGGCGGGGCCGTCATTTACTGCACCGACATCGACCGAAATCGTGCCGGTCGCCGTACCGCCCTTGCCGTCCGAGACGGTGTAGGTGAACGAGTCAGTCCCGTTGAAGTTGGCGTTCGGCGTATAGGTGTAAGAGCCATCGGCCGCCACAGTGACGCTGCCGTGCTGCGGCGCGCCGGACACCGGCACCGAGAAGCTCAGTGCGTCGCCATCGACATCGGCTGCGATCAACTGGCCCGAAATCGTCGCGTCTTCGCTGCCGGATGCTGCGCCACCGGCCGTCGTCGGGCCGTCGTTGACGGCCGCGACATCTACCACAATCGTGCCGGTCGTCGTGCCGCCCTTGCCGTCCGAGACGGTGTAGGTGAACGAGTCCGCGCCGTTGTAGTTCGCAGTCGGCGTGTAGCTGTAAGAGCCATCGGGGTTAACCGTCACGGCGCCGTGCGCCGGGCCGCCGTTCGACGCGAGGCCGAAGGTCAGCGCATCGCCGTCCACATCGCTCGCGGCAATCTGGCCCGTGACGACATTATCTTCCGCACCCGAAGCTGTACCACCCGACGTCGTCGGGCCATCATTCACGGACGCGACGTCGATATTGATCGTGCCGGTCGTCGTGCCGCCCTTGCCGTCCGAGACGGTGTAGGTGAACGAGTCCGTGCCGTTGAAATTCGCTGACGGCGTGTAGGTGTACGAACCGTCGGCAGCGACCGTCACGCTGCCGTGCTGCGGCGCGCCGGACACCGGCACCGAGAAGCTCAACGCGTCGCCGTCTACATCCGCACCAGCAAGCTGGCCGATGATCGGCGTGTCTTCGGTGCCCGAAGCCGCACCGCCAGCCGTTGTCGGCCCATCATTCACCGCCGCAACGTCGATCGCGATCGTACCGGTCGTCGTTCCACCCTTGCCGTCCGAGACGGTGTAGGTGAACGAATCCGTGCCGTTGAAATTGGCGTTCGGCGTGTAGGTGTAAGAGCCGTCGGCCGCGACCGAAACCGAGCCGTGCTGGGGAGCGCCTTGCGCCGGCACCGAGAAGCTCAGCGTATCGCCATCGACATCTGTACCGGCGAGTTGGCCGGTGATCGGCGCGTCTTCGGTGCCCGAAGTCGTGCCGCCAGCCGTCATCGGCCCATCATTCACCGCCGCGACATTGATCGCGATCGTGCCGGTCGTCGTACCGCCCTTCCCGTCCGAGACGGTGTAGGTGAACGAGTCCGTGCCGTTGAAATTGGCGTTCGGCGTGTAGGTGTAGGAACCGTCGGCCGCAACCGTGACGCTGCCATGCTGTGGCGCGCCGGAGACCGGCACCGAGAAGCTCAGTGCATCGCCGTCGACATCCGCACCGGCGAGTTGGCCGGTGATCGGTGCGTCTTCGTTGCCCGAAGCCGCACCGCCAGCCGTTGTCGGCCCATCATTCACCGCCGCGACGTCGATCGCGATCGTACCGGTCGTCGTTCCACCCTTGCCGTCCGACACGGTGTAGGTGAACGAATCCGTGCCGTTGAAGTTCGCCGACGGCGTGTAGGTGTAGGAGCCGTCCGGGTTCACCGTCACACTGCCGTGCTGCGGCGCACCGGAAACCGGCACCGAGAAACTCAGCGTATCGCCATCGACATCCGCACCGGCGAGCTGGCCGGTGATCGGCGCGTCTTCGGTGCCCGCAGCCGTGCCGCTCGAAGTCGTCGGACCATCATTCACCGCCGCGACATTGAGTGCGATCGTTCCGGTCGTCGTGCCGCCCTTGCCGTCCGAGACCGTGTAAGTGAACGAGTCGGGGCCGTTGTAGTTCGCCGCCGGGGTATAGGTGTAGCTGCCGTCCGGCGCCACCGTGACCGTGCCGTGCTGGGGAGCGCCCTGCACGGGAACCGAGAAGGTGAGCGCGTCACCGTCGACGTCGGCACCCACGAGCTGGCCGGTGATCGTCGTGTCTTCGTTGCCCGAAGCCATGCCGCCCGATGTTGTCGGACCATCGTTGACCGATGCGACCGAGACCTGGACGGTCCCCGTCGTCGTACCGCCTTTGCCGTCCGAGACGGTGTAGGTGAACGAATCGGTACCGTTGAAATTCGCCGACGGCACATACGTGTAGCTGCCGTCCGCATTCATCGTGACGGCGCCGTGCGCCGGCCCCCCGTTCGAGGGAACCGAGAAGCTCAGCGCGTCGCCGTCGGCGTCGTTTGCAACGACGCGACCGGCGATCTGTCCGTCTTCGTTGCCCGAAGCGGTCGAATCGCCGGTCGTCGGCGCGTCGTTGACGGCCGCGACATTGACCGAAACCTGCGCGGTCGTCGTGCCACCCTTGCCGTCGGAAACCTGGTAGGTGAACGTATCGGTGCCGTTGAAGTTCGCGGCAGGCACGTAGTTGAACGTGCCGTCGGCGTTCATCGTCACGGTGCCGTGCGCCGGACCGCCGTTCGAGGGGATCGAGAAGGTCAGCGCATCGCCGTCAACGTCGGTCGCGACGACGCGGCCGGAAACCGAGTTGTCCTCGTTGGCCGAGACCGTCGTCGCCGTGGCGACCGGCCGGTCGTTGACCGGATCGACGGTGACCGTGATCGTGCCGGTCGAAACGCCGCCGCGCCCGTCGGAGACCTTGTACGTGAAGCTGTCGGTGCCGTTGTAGTCGGCCGCCGGCGTATAGGTGTAGCTGCCGTTGGCATTCATCGTCACGACACCGTGCGCCGGCGCGCCGTTCGACGGGATCGAATAGATCAGCGCGTCGCCATTGGCGTCCGCCGCCGCCGCCTGCCCGGTGACCTGATTGTCTTCGGCGCCGCGCGCGGTGCCGTTCTGCGCGACCGGCGCGACATTGACCGTGCCGACCGTCAGCGTGACGGTGCCCGTCGTCGTGCCACCGCGGCCGTCGCTGACGCTGTAGGTGAAGCTGTCGGTGCCGTTGTAGCCCGAGGCCGGAACGTACTTGTAGGAACCGTCGGGATTGACCGTCAGCGTGCCGTGCGCAGGGCCGCCATTCTGCCCGATGCTGAAGGTGAGCTTGTCGCCGTCCGTGTCGGTGCCGGCGAGCTGGCCCGAAAGCGTCGTATTGACCGGCGTGGTTGTCGTCCCGCCGGGCGCGGTCGGCGCGGTGTCGACGACGCTGATCGAGACGTTCCCCGAAGTCGATGCGGAAGCGGTGGTCGCGCCGTCTGCCGCGGTCGCGACGACGTTCGCGGTGACCTGTCCGCTATAGCCGGCCGGCGTCGTGACCGTCAGGCCCGGAAGCTGTGCGGGCGTCAGCGTATAGACGCCGTTGGCGCCCGGCGTCAGCGTGGCACCGGAAGCATCCTTGAGGAGCGAGCCCGTCGGCAGGCCGGAAATCTTGACCGACAGGCTTTCCGAACCGTCGGTGTCGGGCGTGGCGACCGTGACGTTGAGCGGAACCGTCGCACGGCCGTTGTTGTTCGATGTCCACGCGGTCGCGACGCTCAGGTCGTTGAAGTCGAGATCGCCGCCACCAGTGAGGTCTTCCCAGTTCTGGTCGCCCTGGTTCGCCGCGTTGTCCTGCAGCTGGGCGAAGTTCCCCGGATTGAGCGTCGGCTTGTCGAACAGGACGTTGGCGCCATCGCCTGAAAAGCGGTTTCCCTGCGCGTCGATGGCGACCCACTGGCCGCTCGAGTTCTTCTCGAAACGGACCGACTCGCCGTCGGTGATCCTGCTGCCGTTATCCGAAGCGCCGTTGGGGATGATGAAGAAACCGACCTTGGTCGGATCGAGGCCCGATACCGTCGCCGTCTGGCCGACATGGTCCTTGACGTTCGCCCAGACGATCTGGCCCGTCGATGGAAGTCCGTCGGCGCCGATCGTATAGATGCCGTAGCTGCTGTTGTAGCCGGCCGAGCCGCTGTAGTCTGTCATCGACACGCTGCTCGTGCCGAGATTTACGACGGGCGTGCCGAGCGAAACCGACAGCGCCGGCTGGTCGGCGACGGCCGCGATGTTCAGCGAGATCTGGCCGGTCGCGATTCCGCCGCGCCCGTCGGAGACCTGATAGCTGAACGAGTCCGTGCCGCTCCAGTTTGCTGTCGGCGTGTAGCTGTAGCTGCCATCGGCATTGATCGCGACGGAGCCGTGCGCGGGGCCGCTGCCGTTGACGGGCGCGAACACCAGCGTGTCGCCGTTGATGTCGCTCGCCAGGAGCTGGCCGACGACGACCGTGTCTTCATTGCCGGTGGCCGATGCCGAAGTCGTCGTGGGCGCGACTTCGACCGCCTGCAGCGTCGAAACTACGAAGCCACCGAAATCGAGCGATTCGACGTTGCGGACGGTATCGGTGCCGGTATCGCCGTTCGTCAGGTCGATATCGACGATCTGGAAATTTCCTGCCGTGCCCGTCAGGCGGTAGCCGCTCATCGGGCCGGAGAAGACGGCCGTGTCGAAACCGACGCTGCCGTCGATCGTATCGCTGCCCGCACCGCCTTCGATGCGGTCGTTGCCGCTGCCGGTCCAGATGTTGTCGTTGCCCGTACCGCCCGAAACGCTGTCGTTGCCGGCACTGGTCCAGAGCACGTCGTTGCCCGCACCGCCCATGACGGTGACGTCGCCCGTCGCGTAGTTGCGGCTGGTCAGGTCGACGACGTCGTTGCCATCGCCGGCATCGATGATTTCGACGTTGCGGACGCGGCCGCCCGGCGTGGGCTGCGGGCTGTAGCTGTCGTCGAGGAACAGCGCGTCGTTGCCGCTGCTGAGCGTGATCCGGTCGACGCCGGCGCCGCCCTCGAACACGTCGTAGCTGCGGACCTGGCCCTGGATGGAAACCGTCTCGCCGGTACCGTCGGTGACGGTATCGCCGACATTGAGCGCCGACCATCCGCTGGTGAACGTGCCATCGTTCGAACCCTGCAGCGTGTCGTTGCCGTCGCCGCCGTCGAGCAGGTCGGTGCCCGCGCCGCCGTTGAGCACGTCGTTGCCGCCGCCGCCGCGCAGCGTGTCGTCGCCCGCGCCGCCCGAAAGCGTGTCGTGGCCCGTGCCGCCGGTTATGCTGTCGTTGCCTGCACCACCCGAAAGCGACACGCCGCCATTGCCGCCGGTGAGGATGTCGTTGCCGGTCGAGCCCGTATCGTTGGTCGAGAACGTCGCGGAATATTCGAACGAACTCGAATTGCCGGAGCCGCCGAGCAGGTTGGGCGCCTCAAAATTGGTGAGGCGGACGCGCGTGGAAGAACCGACGAAGGTGATGACGGTATCGCTGCCGACCTGTGTGAGCAGCATCGTGGAAGCGGAGAGTCCGGGGCCTTCGAAACGAAGGACTGGTCCGTTCGAGCGGAACCCGTCGACGACGAGGTCCTGTCCTTCCCGGATCGTGAGTTTCTCGCGCTCGGCCATTTCCGTCCCGTTCGCCACTCAATCCACACGATAGCGCCGGATTGGCGGTTATCGTTTATGCAACCTGTGCTTTTCGGGATGCTGGCCGGAGCAGTGTTGCTTTAGGGTTGCCCTGCCCAGATTCCGTCCTGCATAAATTACGGTATGCGCCACAACAGGTCAACATAAGTATTGCGAATAGATAAAATTGAAATTCACTGGCCGATATGCAAATTGATTCAGAGCAGTGCGTGAAATATCGCAAATTTTATCCTAGTAAAATAGTAGGATTGTGGATCATCCATATCCACCCTCATGATTGCCTATTTTTTGGCCAATTTTAGCGGCCAGTAGAATTTGTTTGATTTCATCGGGTTATTCCATTTTCTTCAGAACCGATCAGCACCCAAAAGCCGCCACTCGGAGACAAGATGCGCGACGACCGTATCGAGGCAAAATGGATCGATGCCTTCGCCGAGGTGTTCCACCTCTCGGCGATCGGTCCGGATGAGCCGGTTGTCATCCTAGCCGAAACCCAGTCGCGTGCCCTGAACGTCCATCTGGCCGAGCTCGCCCTAGCCCGAATCGGCGCGCGCGCCTGCCACGTCACGATGCCCACCCCCCGCCAGGCCGCACCCGTCCCGGTCCGCTCGACCGGCGCTTCGGCAGCCTTGCAGGGCTTCCTGCCGGCGGTCGATGCGCTGAAGGCCGCAAGCGTCGTCATCGACTTGACGCTCGAAGGAATGCTGCATGCGCCCGAGTTGCCCGCGATCCTTTCGGCGGGAACCCGCGTGCTGATGGTTTCGAACGAGCATCCGGAAGCACTGGAGCGCCTGCTGCCGACGCCCGCACTGGAAACGAAAGTGCGCGAAGGCCTGCGGCGCCTGCGGGCGGCATCGCGCATGCGCGTTGCATCTGCGGCCGGTACGGATCTCGAGATCTCGCTTGCCGGCGCGCGGGCGGGCGGAAGCTGGGGATTCACGGCAAAGCCGGGGACAATCGCGCACTGGCCCGGCGGCCTGTGTCTGTGCTTTCCCGCCGCTGGAAGCGTCAACGGCAGACTCGTCCTCGCGCCGGGCGACATCAACCTCACCTTCAAGCGCTATCTCGAAAGCCGCGTCACGTTCGACATCTCCGACGACCATGTCGTCTCGATCGGCGGCGACGGCGTGGATGCGGCGCTGACCGAGAGCTATTTTGCCGCATGGGGCGACCGTGCGGCCTATGCGACGAGCCATGTCGGCTGGGGCATGAACACGGCAGCGCGCTGGGAATCGATGGCGCTTTACGACAAGGCGCAGACCAACGGCACCGAACAGCGCGCCTTCGCCGGCAACTTCCTCTATTCGACCGGCGCGAATGAGGTTGCCGGCCGACATACACTTGGCCATTTCGACCTGCCGATGCGCGGCTGTACCGTGGAACTCGACGGCAAGCCGGTTGTCGTCGAAGGGCGCCTCGCGCCCGATCTCTGCTAGCCACTTTTGACCCAGATCAATGCGGCACATGCGCCGCCCCGCGAAGCTGCATCGATCGATGCAACTTCGGAGCTGGCAATGGATACCGCCGAAATCCTTTTTCTGGGTCTCCTGCTCACCGCATTCACCGCCTTCATCGCGACGGTCGGCTGGGTACTGCACGACGACTCGCGCAACACCGCGAAGCGTGCCGCGAGCGAAGCAACTGCCGCAGCGAACAATATGGACATGAAGCGCGCCGCCTAATCCTGCTTCGGCAGGGCCGCCCGAGAATCCATCGGGAACGCATCGGCCGGGCAAGGCCGCAGCGGAAAGCGCGCACGTGGCGGCACGTCGCCTGCACCGTAAGCTGCCTCGACGACTGAAGCGCACACGCGCCCCTGGCACAGCCCCATGCCGATGCGCGTTGCCATCTTGATCGCGGCCGGTGACGCTAGATCGAGTGCACGCGCCGCTTCGAGCTGCCGCTGCGTGACATTCTCGCAGCGGCACACGACGGTTTGGGCATCCGGCGGACCGAACGGAATCTTCATCCACGCGCCGAGTGCACGCGCCGCACGTTCGAATTTCGCGCGCCGTTCCCGCGCAAGACGTACCGCCTTCCGCAGTTCTGCCGACGGTGTGCGCCCCAGTCGCGTCGCGATCGCTTCGGCCGCGATGGTGGCATCGCACAGCGCGGCCTCGACACCCCGGACACCGCAGACCTCGCCGATCGCGAAGACGCCATCGACATTCGTCTCGCACCCGCCGTCGACTTCGACGCGCCAGCCACCCAACGCGCCGACATGGCCGATCGCGGCGCCCGCGACCTGTGCAAGCTCGACGTTCGGGCGCAACCCGTAGCCGAGACCGACCACGCCGGCATGGAAGGTACGGACAGGCGATCCGGAATCCGTCGGCACGACCGATACCCGCATGCCCGCGACATCCGCATCGATGCTTGCGACACGATGGCCATAGAGCATCGGCACGCCGGCGTGGCGCCGGCGCAGCGCGAACCCGAACGCACGACGCGCAAGTCCAGGCGCACCTGCAATTGCCGAAATCGTCGCGAGCGAGGGAAATCCGGCCGCATCAACGACCGCGACGATCCGCACGCCGGCAGCCAGAAGATCGTCGGCGACGAGATGGAGCAGCGGGCCGGTTCCGGCGAGCAGCACCGGAACGCGCGGCGCCAGTCCCTGCGCCTTGGCAAGCGCCTGCAGCCCGCCGAGATTGATCACGCCCGGAAGATCCCATCCGGGTAGCGCCACGTTCCGTTCGATGGCACCCGACGCAATGACGACGGCCTTGGGTCGCAGGATGTGTCCGTGACCATGCGCATCGAGAACCCATATCTCGTTCGCGTCGCGAAGATCGAGCACCTCGACGTCCGCCCGATGATCGACATTGCGCGCCCTCGCGATCCGCCCGCGCAGCCATGCGCCCGAGCCGCCGTCCGCACCGGCAGGCTTGCGCCACACCTGACCGCCGGCGTCAGCATTGTCGTCGAGTAGCGTCGTCGAAATTCCTTCGGCATCGAGAGCAAGCGCGCATGCGGCACCCGACGGCCCCGCACCGATCACGACCGCTTCGCCACACGGCATTTCCGTGCGCGGGATTTCCGGCCGCACCACGACGTCCGGAACGGCGTGCGTCACCTCCATGCCCGCGCGCACGCGCGTGCGGCAGGCGCGCCTCGGCACGCCGTCGATGGTCGCGACGCACCGGTAGCAGCTGCCGACGGCACAAAGGACGGACCCCTGCCCGTCCGCCAGCAGGGCGGCGGCAACGGACTCGCCGATCCGCGCCGGAACGGATCGACCGTCGATCTTGATCTCGGTGTCCGTCGCGGATCCGAGGCGATGGAAGCTGGCTTGCGTCATTTGCAGTCGGCTGCGAACCGTGTCACGAAAGCGGTCGAGGAGCAATTCGCGATGCGCCGCATCGAAACTGAAGTCGCCGTCTTCGGCGCCGGCATCATCGGCTCCGCCTGCGCCTACGAACTCGCGAAGGCCGGGCGGCGTGTCGTCCTCGTCGACCGCGACCAGCCCAATGCCGGAAGCTCGGGCGCATGCGACGGCTATGTCTCGGTTTCCACGAAGACGCCGGGCCCCGCGCTGGAACTCGCCCGTGCCAGCCAGTTGATCTATCCTGATCTCGCGCGGGAGCTCGGGGCCGAGCGCATCGAGTATGTGCGGCGCGGCGGCATGATGCTGATCGAGACGCAAGCCGATGTCGAAAAGATGGAGGCGCACGCGCGCCTGCTGCGCGAAGCGGGCGTGGAGGCCGGCGTCATCGACCGGACGGCCCTGCTCGAGCGCGAGCCGGCCCTTTCGCCGGAACTGCACGGCGGGCTCGACTGTCCGGGCGAAGCGCAGGTCACGCCCTATCTCGTCACACTTGCGCTCGTCGGCGCCGCCGTCGCAAAGGGCGCACGCACGCTTTGGCGCACGCGCCCGGTCGCCTTCGAACTCGCCGGATCGCGGATCGCGAAGGCGGATCTCGTCGATGCTGATGGCGAGGCGCTTTCGATCGTCGCCGAGCAGTACGTCTTCTGCGTCGGCATATGGAGTCAGGAACTCGGCGCGATGGTCGGGCTCGACCTACCGGTCGTTCCGCGGCGGGGCGAACTCCTCGTCACGGCGCGCGGACGGCAGCTATCGAAGCGCTTTCTCGTCTCGGCACGCTATCTCACCGCCAAGCTCGACCCCGAAGCAACCAAGACGTCCGAAGACCCATTGCTGCGGATGGGCTACGGCTTCACGCTCGAGCCGACGCCGCACGGGCAGCACATCATCGGCAACACGCGCACGTTCGTCGGCTACGACCGGCGCGTTTCGTCGGAAGGCTACCGGACGATCCTTGGCGAGGGCGCAAAGCGCCTACCCGCCCTCGCCTCGCTCGAGATCCTGCGCAGCTTCGCCGGCCTGCGGCCGTTCGTCCCGGACAAGCGGCCACTGATTGGTCAGTCGCTGCTGCGCCCCAACCTGTTCGTCGCGGCCGGACATGAAGGCGACGGAATCACGCTTGCGCCGATCACGGCGCGCATCATCACAAGCCTGATGCTGGGAAAACCTGCCCCCGTCGCACTGGACGGGCTGTCGCCCGACCGCTTCTCGCTGGCGGCGCAATATAGCCGCAATTAACTGTCACTGTTGGCGAATTGCCCCTCTCTTGCCGTCTGCCGGGAAGCGGGCGACAATCGCTGTGGTATCGACTCCCGGAGGTTCGCGATGTCCGCCCTCGTCAACCCGGACGACATCCATCGCCGCCGCACGATGGACCAGCGCGAATGCGATCTCGCGGTGCGCAAACACGAACTCTTCGTGCTCGGCCGGGCCGGCGGACAGCGCGCCAATTTCTCCTACCGCAATCTCACGGGCCTCAATCTCGCCTGCAAGAACCTGTCCGAGGCCGACTTCACCGGCGCCATCATGGTGGAGTGCGATCTCTCGGGCACCAATCTCCAGCGCGCCCTGCTGTTCTGCGCCAACCTCACCAAGGCGAAGATGGTCCGCGCAAACCTGACGCGCGCCGACATGCGCGGTGCGGTCCTGAAGGGGGCCGACCTTACCGCCGCCGAACTCTTCAACGCCGACCTGCGCGAAGGCGCCATCTTCACGAAGCGCCTGGCGAGCGACTTGCAGGGCGTGACCGTCGATTCCGACCCGACCGACATGTCGCGCGCCAAGATGGTCAACGCCAACCTCAGTCAGGCGAACATGTCCGGCGCCGTGGCGATGATGGTCGACTTCACCGACGCGATCCTGAAGGGCGCCAACCTCGCCAAGGCGAACCTCAAGAACGCGACGCTCGAAGGTGCGGATCTCGAAGGTGCGGACCTTTCGCGAGCCGATCTTCGCGGCGCCATCCTGCGCAACGCAAATCTCTATGGTGCGACTTTGATTGCCGCCGACCGCACCGGCTGCGACGAGACAGGCGCGTTGACCGACCTGCCGCGTGGCAAGCCGATGACGATGCTGAAGGAATCCCTCCACGTTCTCGTGCGTGAGCACGGGAGCTGGATCGAGACCGGCGGCACGACCGGGCATCTGCTCGATATTTCCGGCTTCGACCTGCGCGACATCGAATGGCCGGATCACGTTCTTCTCACTTCGATGAAAGCCAAGGATGCCTGCATCGCGCACGCGAAATTCAGCGGCGCATGGCTTCAGGCGAGCCTGTTCGAAGGTGCCGACCTGCGGGGTGCCGATTTCCGCACCTCGGATCTTCGTGGTGCCAACCTGAAGGGCGCCAATCTCGTGCGCGCCAATTTCGACGGCTGCAATCTCGCGCCGATGGTCGTCCAGTCCGGCAAATCGCTGGTTACGCGGCTCGACGGCGCGAACCTCCGCCATGCGCGGTTCCAGCGCTGCCAGCTCGTGCAGACCTCGTTCCGCGCGGCCGACCTGCGCTGGGCGACGATAGCCGACTGCGACACGACCGGCGGAGATTTCGAAGGCGCCATCGGTTTGCAGCTTCTGAGCCGCCCCGAGACGCCGCCGCCCGTTCCGCACAAGGCCTGAACGACCGGATCAGAAATAGAGTTCGGCGCGCGGCTTCGCCGTCGCCGCCGTCTCGACGACCGGTCGGCATTCGAATATCCTTCCCGGATCGACCTTCGCCGTCTCGACCAGCCGACGCTTGACGGCTTCTCCGCGCGCCGCGGCGATCTCGCGCAGCGCATCTTCATCCTTCGGCGCGTTCGGCAGGTCGCTCGGATTGGCGAAGCCGCACACCTCGAGGCGGGCCGCAGGCCGCGCCGACAGCAGCTTGGCCAGACCGTCGACGACCTCGGCGACCGACCCGTCGAGCGAGGCTTTTCCGGCGGCGAACGGCACGACCGGCAGGACGATGCCGGTCCCGCGCTGGCTGTCGTCAATGATGGCCGAAATGAACGTGCCGAACGGGAAGAGCAGCGTCAGCGTGTTGGACAGGGCCCCGCGCATGGCCCCGCCGACCGCGCGGCGCATTGCATCGCCCGTGTCGAAGCTCGGGTTTGCGAATTCGCCGGCAATGGGGATCTCGAGCTCGATGTTGTTGTCGTCGTCCGCGAGCAGCGAAAGCGCGGTCTGGACGGGCGCACCGGCATGCTCGGCCAGCTCCACGGTACCGGTTGCCCGTTCGTCGAGCTGGACGTTCGCGATCTTCCATTTGGTCGTACCGTTGACCTTTTCGTCGCGGGCGACGACCCGGCCTTCGACCGACGCCGTCCCGGTGCGGACATCGACGCCGAGAAACTCGTCGGCATAGGCCGAGATCGGCGGCAGATCGATCGACTTGGCGGAGAACTCCATGTCGAATGTCGTGTGCTCGGCAAACGGGAAGACCGTTCCCTGCAGCTTGGCCGTGCCGAAGCTGCCGATACGCCCTTCCAGCGTCGCACTGCTCGGGCGCATCGGCTGGCGGTCGTCGAGATCGGTGACGGTGAGGGCAATGCCGGCAAGCGGCACGCGGACGATCTGGTGCGGCGTGCGATCCTCGAATGCAGCAGTACCATTGACGATCTCGAAACGTCCGACCGACAGGCCCGGCGAGGGTGCCGGCGGCGGCGCGCCGGGCACCGGCGGCGCGTCGAGTTCGAAGCTGAGCATGCCGCTCTTGACCCGCGTGATCCGCATCATGGGCTGCTCGACCCGCAGCGCCGCGATGGCAATCCCGCCGGCAGGCGTGATGCGCGTATCATCGATGGCCGCGCGCGGCGCTTCGAGCCGCCAAGGAAAAGCCTCGCGACCCACGATCGCCCTTTCCCGGCGCAGCAGGCGCGCATCCGCGACCGCGACACGCGCGGCCGCCAGACCCGGCGGTCCGAATTTGACGCCCGCGAGATCGGCGCGGGATGCCACGAACAGGTCGCGCCCCGTCTTGTCTCCGATCCTGATCGGACCTGTGCCCAACTGCCCTTCCGCCGAAATAGTGGCGGCAACGTTCAGCGATCCGTCATACCGCGCGCTGTCGACTGAGGCGATGATCCCGGCATTGGACAGATCGGCACGGATATTCTCGGCCGACATCACGCCGACGATCGCCGTTCGGTCGGGAGCGAGATTGATGGTTGCGTCGTATCGCGCCTTCGCCGCGACGACATCGAAGTCCGCCGTATGCGCCTTGAGACCGTCGAGCGATACGTTGCCGCGCACGGTTCCCTTGCCGTCGACGAGCGCCACGTGGATGGCGTCCGCGGCTATGCGGTCGCCGCGGTAGGTCTCGCCGCCCCGTTCGAAATTCGGCGACACGATCTCGATCACGCCATCGAAGTTTCGCGTGTGTGCGCCGACCGCGACCGTCCCCTGCCCCTGCAGCGTCGAAGCACGCAGCATGGCCGCGCCGATTTTCGCGGCGACGCTGGAGACTTCGAATGTCGTACGGCCCCCGAGCCCGTCGCCGGGCCGTCCGCCGGGACGCGCGATGTCGAGACGGAGCTTTGCGATCGACAAGGCGTCGAGCCCATCGGCCGAAATGTCGACAGATCCGGCGGCGAGCGTGCCGTCGATCACCGGCGCCCTTCCGGCAGGAATCTCGAAAGAGCCCTCGTAGCGGGCGCTGCCGACGGCAATTTTCGTGGTGCCATCCGCTTGGCGTAGCTGCGATGCGTCGAGCACCCCTTTGGCGGCGACGTTCCCGTTCATGTCGAATGAAGCCGCGCCACGCCAGCCCAGCAAGTCCGCCACCGCGCCAAAGGCCGATCCGGCGCGCAAGGTGACCGCACCGTCCGCCGTGACGCGGCGCTCCGCAGGCGTGTCACCGTCGACTTTGGCTTCGATCGCGACATCGAGCGTCCCCGCAAGCGCTTCGCCGAACAGCTTCGCGAGCGGCGCGAGCACCAGTCCCTGGATATCGATGCGAGCGGCGCCGACCGGGGATGGCGCGAACGGCTTTGCGGTTCCGGAAATCTTGACCGGACGGCCGTCGATGCTCGCAGCCAGTTCGTATCTTGTCGTCGATGCCGGATCGCCGAGGCGGAGCCCGTCGATCGCCAGGCGCTGAATGGCAATTTCGGCCCGACCGCCATTGCCGCGAAGCGTGATGCGCGACGCCGTCAGCTCGAAATCGGAGATGGCGATCGCCGGAAACGCACCGCTGTCTCCGGATTTTCCGGCCGGGATCTGCAGTCCGGCGATCCGGAAACCTCCGTCGGCCGCACGCGCGATCTCGATCGAAAGACCCGCCATGCGGGCCTGCGGAACATCGATCCGACCAGACATCAACGCCATCGGCGAAATCCGGACGCCAACGAGGTCGAGTTCCGCGAGGCCTCCGTCGGGCCGGTCTATCCGGATGCGGGTCACATCGATGCGCCGGCCGATCAGCGAGGCCACGACGTCGCCGATATCGACGATCCGATAGCCGATCGTCGCAAATCCCCGATCGAGCGCGTATCGCAGGAGAGCGCTTGGCCCCCACCACAGCCCTGCGGCAAGCAAAAGTATGCCGGCCAGTATCGCCAGTCTGGCGATCGGGCGCCCGCGCTTGCTCGATTGAGACGAGACCTCGAATTTCATGATGCGGCGTAAGGCTATGATATATCGAAACAATGAACCAGCCCAAAACAGCGCTGGCTGTCGAACGGCCAATGGAGTAATATTCAGCTATTAGAACTGATTATCCAACGGGAGAAACCCAATGGCCTTGACCATCTCAAGCGTTGCCGGTGATTCGGCAATTTCGGCACTATCCAGCGCGAATTCGAGCGTGAAGCAGGCTGCGGCGATTTCGTCCTTCCAGGCCGCAAACGACGCGCAGGCTGCCCTCGTCAATCTAGTTGCCACGATCAAGCCGCCGGCGGATTCCGGGCGCGGCCAGTCGGTCGACGTCCAGGCCTGAATTCGGGTCTATCTGAGGTCGAACAGTCCTGCCGCGGGTCGCGGCGGGACTTTCGGCGTTCGGGTCAGCGCAGCCGCGGCGCGAAACTCGGATCGTGCTGTGCGTCGGCGATGTCGCTGCCGACGAAGCTGGCCCCCTCCACGACGCATTCGCGCAGATCGGTCGCCTGAAGATTCGAATTTCCGAAATCTGCACCCGTCAGGATCGCGCGCCGGAGGTCTGCCTTCGACAGGTCGGCATGCCAGAGGCGGGCGCGCTCCAGATTGGCGGCCATGATCTGGCCTTCCGGTCCGCCGATGCGAACCGGCTGGAGATTGGCGCCGACAAGCTTGGCCTGGGCGAGAAACCCGCGCTTTAGCGTTGCCGCACGCATGTCGGCACCCGAGAAATCGGCGCACGAAAGATCCGCAAGCGACAGGTCGGTAAGCACCAGCGTGGCACCGCGGAAACTGGCGCTCGCCGCGAAGGCATTGCGCAGCAGTGCCCCCGACAGATCCTGTCCGTCGAAGCTCAATCCCGTCAGGTTGGCGTTGGAAAGGTCGAGCCGCTTGCCCGCACCGCCCTGCGTCGCGATCCAGCGCGCATGCAGGACCATCGCTTCGTCGATCTTCTCGCTCAGTTCGCGCAGCCGGATCGAGGGGTTGCCGGCGATCTCGAAAGCCTTCCGGACGCTCGCGTCCAGGATGGCGCCGCTCGCGTCCGCATCGCCGAGCGTGACGCCCTCGAAGTCGGCGCCGATCGCGACGGCGCCGCGGAGATTGGCGCCCGAAAGATTGCAGTTCTTGACGGCCGCCTCGCGGAGATCGGCGCCGGTAAAATTGGCGTTGCGGAAATCAACGCCGTCGAGCTGCGCACCGACCATGCGTGAGTCCGAAAGATCGACCTGCATGGCGATCGTGCGCGTAAGGCGCGCACCGGTGAGATCGACGCCGCGGAAGGTTGCCGTTGCGGCATCGACGGCGCCGCCGAGCGGATCCTCGGTATTACCGGCCGAACTTTGGCGCGCGAGAGCGCCTTCGCGAAGATCGGCCTCGATCATGTTCGCAGCCGTCAGGTCGGCACCGCGCAGGTTCGCACCGCGCAGGTCGGCATGCGTCAGGATCGAGCCCTGCATGCGCGCGAAGCGGAGATCCGCGCAGAAAAGCGTGGCGCCGGTGAAGTTCGTGCCGCGCGCCGAGCAGCCCTTCAGGCGCGCGCCCGTCAGATCGGCACCCGTGAAATCGAGGCCGTCGAGATCCAGATCGGAAAGATCGAAGAAGGCCAGCTTCGCCCGACGTCCATCGGGAAGGCGCTGGGCGTGACGCAGATTGGCCGCGGCGATATCGCGCAACGTGGCGCGATCGATGCGTGTCAACGGGCGGCCGCTCATCGGTTCGCTCCCGCTGCATCCCGCGGGACTTCAAGACGGCGCGTGCGGCTGTCTACGGTTCTCACGATAATTCCACTGACCTTCGAAACTGCGTCTGCATCGATCCTGCCATACCAAATCGGCAATTACCGCTGTCACTTCTCTATCGTCATGCGCGTGGCAAAGCGACGGCCAAAATCCCAATAAAATTTTCGGCTCAGCCCACCTCAGCACGTCACATGACGGTTACTACGAAAGCATCCCGTGAATTTATCGATGGGTGATGAATTATTGCTTAATGTCTAAGTGCCTGCGGCATCTTCGATATGAAGCTGGACGCGCGACGTGCCGCGGAATGTATCCAGTTTCAGCCGCCCGAGGATGTGCAGGCTTGCGCCATCGCCGCGAAGCAGGAGACTTCCCAGCGGGGTTTCGGTCGCGCGGAACGCGATCGCGGCCAGTCGCGCACCGCGCGCATCCTGCAGGAAACAGCGGACATGGCGCTCGCCGACGACGTCCGCCTTCGCCACACGGACGGCCGGAAAGACGAAGCGCGGCTCGGGATTTCCCATGCCATACGGCCCGACCTTGTCGAGTTCGCCGATCAGGTCGGCATTCGCGGCCACAAGCGTCAGCGTACCGTCATATTCGACGACCGTCCGGCGCTCGACCGTCTTCAGATGCTCGCCGAGGCGCTCCGACAGGAAACGCCTCAGCGCGTCGACCGACGCGCGCGCGACCGTCAGGCCGGCGGCATTGGCATGCCCACCGCCATTCACAAGAAGCCCGGCTTCGCGTGCCGCGATGACCGATGCGCCGAGATCCCATCCGAAACCGGACCGTGCGGATCCCTTACCCATCTCGCCGTCGAGCGCGATGACGAGTGCGGGCCGCTCGAACCGGTCCTTCAGGCGGCTTGCGACGATGCCGATCACGCCCGGATGCCAGCCGTCGCCGGCGACGACCAGAAGATTGTCTTCCGTCCGCGCCTCGGCGGCGGCCATAGCGGCAGCCAGCACCTCGGCCTCGATGCGCTGGCGTTCGCGGTTGTAGCCGTCGAGCTTTCCTGCGAGTGCCGCGGCTTCGACCGGATCGTTCGAACTCAGCAGCCGTACGCCGAGATCGGCCTCGCCGACCCGCCCGCCCGCATTGACCCGCGGTCCCAGCAGGAAACCGAGATGGAATGCCTGCGCGCGCTCCTGCATCCCGGCGACGTCCGCCAGGGCCGCAATGCCGATGCGCGTGCGCGCCCGGATCGCCTTGAGACCCTGCGCGACGAACGCGCGGTTGAGGCCGACGAGCGGAACCACGTCGCAGACCGTGCCGAGCGCGACAAGATCGAGATATCCCAACAGATCGGCTTCGGGCTTGCCCGCCTTGCGCAGGGCGCGGTTGAGCGCGACGGCAAGCAGGAACGACACGCCCACCGCCGCAAGCTGGCCGTGCACGCTCGTCTCGTCCATCCGGTTCGGATTGACGACCGCGAACGCGGGCGGGAGCTTCGCCTCCGCCGCGTGGTGATCGACGACGATGACGTCGAGCCCGGCCTCGCGCGCTGCTGCCAGCGGCGCGTGTGCGGTCGTCCCGCAATCGACCGTGACGACGACTCTGGCGCCGTCCGCGCGAAGCTTGAGAAGTGCGGGCGCGTTGGGCCCGTAGCCTTCCTTCATCCGGTCCGGGATGTAGTGGCTCACCCGGCCGCCGGCGCCCGCGATCACGCCATGCAGCAATGCTGCCGACGTGGCGCCATCGACATCGTAGTCGCCGAAGATCGCGACCGGTTCGCCCGCGTCGATCGCCGCGACGATCCGCGCGACGGCCTTGTCCATATCCTTCAGATGCGAGGGATCGGGAAGCAGGTCGCGCAGCCGGGGATCGAGGAAGGCCGCGGCTTCCCCTTCAGGTACGCCGCGGCCGACAAGGATACGCGCAACCGTCTCGCTGACGCCCAGTCGCTGGGCGAACCCGAGCACGAGATTCGTATCGCCGTCGCGGGCCTGCCAGCGCCGGCCGAGAGCCGAACGCTCGATGCCCGCGAACGCGGTACTCACAGCCCCGGCTTGACCTTGTAATTGTGCGTCGCCTCGACGAGACGGACCGTCCCGGTCTTGGAACGCATGATGATCGAATGGGTCGATGCACCGCCGGGAAAGCGGCGGATGCCCTTCAGCATCGTGCCGTCGGTCACGCCCGTCGCGGCGAACATCACGTCGCCTTTGGCGAGATCCAGGATCCCGTATTTCCGGTTCAGGTCCTTGATGCCCAGACGCGCCGCGCGCCCTTTCTCGTCGTCGTTGCGGAACAGCAGGCGCCCCTGGATCTGGCCACCGATGCAGCGCAGCGCGGCCGCCGCAAGCACGCCCTCGGGCGCGCCGCCGGACCCCATGTAGATGTCGACGCCGGAATCCGGCCGCGACGTCGCGATGACGCCGGAAACGTCGCCATCCGAGATCAGCATGATGCGCGCACCAGACTCGCGCACCTTCGCAATGAGTTCGGCGTGCCGCGGGCGGTCGAGGATGCAGACGACGAGGTCCGCGACGTCCACGCCCTTCGCCTTGGCGAGGTTCTTGAGGTTTTCGATCGGCTTCATGTCGAGATCGACGACGCCTGCGGGAAGCCCGCCCCCGACCGCGATCTTGTCCATGTAGACGTCGGGTGCGTTGAGGAACCCGCCCTGCTCGGCCATCGCGATCACGGCCAGGGCATTCTGGCCGCCCTTCGCGGTGATCGTGGTGCCCTCGAGCGGATCGAGCGCGATATCGACCTTCGGCCCGCCCTGTCCGACCTTCTCGCCGATATAGAGCATCGGCGCTTCGTCGCGTTCGCCTTCGCCGATCACGACCGTTCCCTCGATCGCGAGCGAATTGAGCGCACGGCGCATCGCATCGACCGCCGCCTGATCGGCCGCTTTCTCGTCGCCGCGCCCCATGAGGCGCGATGCCGCGAGTGCAGCGGCCTCGGTGACGCGCACGACTTCGAGCGCGAGGTTCCGGTCGAGTGAAATGGGAGTGGACATGACTAGCTCCGTCTCTTTCAGAGGCTTTCGATGCGCACGACGACGGGCGCTTCGAGCACCGCACCGAGTTTGGCGATGCGGTCGAGGGCGCGCGACATCGCCGCCTCTCGGGTTTCATGGGTGACGAGGACGACGGGTACGCGCTCGTCCGGTGCGCGCCCGCGCTGGAGCATCGAGGCAAGGCTGACCTTCTCGTCGCGCAGCGCGGCCGTAACGTCGGCAATGACGCCGGGACGGTCGATCACGTCGAGACGAATATAGTAGCCCCCGCGCCTCTCGGAAATGCCCAGGCGCGGCGGCGTGGCGAGTTCGCCCGCCGGAAGCTGGAACGTCATCGGGCGGCGGCCGTGCGCGATGTCGACGATGTCGGCCACGACGGCCGAAGCGGTCGGCCCCGCGCCCGCACCGCGCCCTTCGGCGACGACGCGGCCGACGAAATCGCCTTCGGCGACGACGGCGTTGTAGACATCCTCGACATGCGCGATCGGCGTCTCGAGCGGCACCATGCAGGGATGGACGCGCTGCATGAGGCCCGCCTCGCCGAGTTCGGCGATCCCGAGAAGCTTGATCCGGTAACCGAGCTCGCGCGCGAACTGGATATCGACGGCCCCGATGCGGCGGATGCCCTCGACATGGACTGCCCCGATGTCGATGCGCGTGCCGAACGCGACGCCGGCCAGGATCGCCAGCTTGTGCGCGGCATCGACGCCGTCGACATCGAAGCCCGGATCCGCTTCGGCGTAGCCCAGCTTCTGCGCATCGGCCAGCACGTCGGCGAAGGCGCTGCCGGACTTGCGCATCTGCGTCAGGATGTAGTTGCAGGTGCCGTTCAGGATTCCGTAGACGCGATGCAGGCGGTTGGCCGCCAGACCTTCGCGGATCGACTTGATGATCGGGATGCCGCCGGCAACGGCCGCTTCGTAGGCGATGGTCAGGCCCTTCGCTTCGGCCTGCGCGGCCAGCGCCGTGCCGTGATGGGCAAGCAGCGCCTTGTTCGCGGTGACGACATGGCGCCCTCCGGCGAGCGCGGTCTCGCACACGCGCCGCGCGATGCCTTCGGCCCCGCCGATCAGTTCGACGACGACATCGCAGTCGGCTTCGGCGGCCATCTTCGCCGCATCGTCGAACCACGCGATGCGGCCGAGATCGACGCCGCGCGACTTCGACCGGTCGCGTGCGGACACTGCGACGATTTCGAGAGGCCGGCCGCCGCGGCGCGCGATCAGCGCGCCGTTCTTCGCGACGACCTGAAGGACGCCGGCGCCAACCGTGCCGAGGCCGGCGATCGCGATCCGAAGCGCTTCGCTCATACGGACGCTTTTTTCTTCTGGGTCGGCGGCTCGGGCAGGCGCTCCGGCCCGGTCATGAACTGCTTGATCTGGCGCACCGCCTGCCGGATGCGCTGGACGTTCTCGACAAGGGCCAGACGCACATGCCCGTCGCCATATTCGCCGAAGCCGATGCCCGGCGAAACCGCGACCTTGGCCTCGCGCATCAGCAGCTTGGCGAATTCGAGCGACCCCAGCGAAGCGTACTGCGGTGGGATTGGCGCCCACGCGAACATCGAAGCGGGCGGGCTCGGCACGTTCCAGCCGGCCTGCGCCAGCCCCTGGATCAGCACGTCGCGGCGCTGCTTGTAGATCTCGCGCGCTTCGAGCACGCAGTCCTGCGGCCCGTTGAGCGCCGCGGCCGCGGCGACCTGCACGGGCGTGAACGCGCCGTAGTCCAGATACGACTTGATCCGCGCGAGCGCCTTGATGAGCGTCTTGTTGCCGGCCGCGAATCCCACGCGCCAGCCCGCCATCGAATACGTCTTGCTCATCGACGTGAATTCGACCGCCACGTCCTTGGCGCCGGGCACCTGCAGGATCGACGGCGGCGGCTTGTCGTCGAAATAGATCTCGGCATAGGCCAGATCGGAGAGGATCCAGATCCCGTGCTCGCGGCAATAGGCGACGCACCGCTCATAGAAGGAAAGATCGACGACCTGCGCCGTCGGGTTCGACGGATAGTTGAGGATCAGCGCCAGCGGCTTGGGCACCGAATGGCGGACCGCACGCTCCATCGCCGAGAAGAATCCTTCGACGCCTGCGGGCGTGGAGACGTCGGTCGGCAGATGACGGATCGACGCACCCGCCATGATGAAGCCGTAGGGATGGATCGGATAGCTCGGGTTCGGCACGAGGATCACGTCGCCGGGGCTGGTGATCGCCTGCGCGAGATTGGCGAGCCCCTCCTTCGAACCGAGCGTGACGATCGTCTCGGTCTCGGGATCGAGATCGAGACCGAAGCGACGGCCGTAATAGGCCGCATGCGCCTTGCGCAGCCCCGGAATGCCGCGCGACATCGAATAGCGGTGCGTGCGCGGATCGGGAACAGTCTCGGTCAACTTCGCGACGATGTGCGCGGGCGTCGGCAGATCGGGATTGCCCATGCCGAGATCGATCACATCGTCGCCGACGGCTCGCGCCTTTGCCTTCTGCGTATTCACCTCGGCGAACACATAGGGGGGCAAGCGCTTGATGCGATAGAAATCGTCCTGCATGGGCCGGGCTTCTCGTAACCTTCGGTTTGGGCGTCGGAATCGACCCTCGGGCCGCCCCGTCGCGGGCTCTCTATCTACAATGGGGCCACGCGGCGCGCATCCGGAAAAACGGCCCGGTCCAAAGGCTTGGCAGGGAACGGCTTTATCGCGCATTGCCGCGGCGGCACGCTGCGCATAAAAGGTTCCCGATCCGACGCCGAGAATCGATGGACACGCCCCCCAAGAAGACACCTGCCGCACCGCCCGCCACGATGGCCGGACTGAAGCGCGGTTTCCTGCGCGCGCTGCCCCTGACGCCGGGCGGATACATATACGGGCTGGCGTTCGGCCTTCTCGCGCGCCAGGAAAACCTGACGCTGCTCGAATCCCTCCTGATGAGCATCTTCGTCTATTCCGGTTCGGCGCAGCTGACGGCCGTCAGCGCCATGAGCCAGAGCGGCTATGTCGGGATCGATGCGATCGCCTCGGTCGCCGTGGCGATCTTCCTTCTCAACGCCCGCTATCTCCTCTATGGAGCGGCCTTGTGGCCCTGGCTGGGCGGCGCGCCCGCACACCAGATCCTGCCCACGCTTTTCTATCTCGGTGACGGCAACTGGGTGCTGTCGATGCGCGCGCACGAGGATGGCGAGGACGATCTCGGCTACGTCTTCGGATCCGGCATCTCGATGTGCCTGCCCTGGATCCTCGGCACGTTGACCGGCTCGACGGCAGGCAGCCTGCTTTCCAATCCGGCCGCTCTCGGTCTCGACTTCCTGCTCGTCGGCTTTTCCGCCGCGATGGGCGTCGCGATGATGCTGCGCGCGCGCCCCGACTGGGCGAGCGCGGTGGCGGCGCTTGTCGTGGCGCTCGCCGTCGATCGTTTCGCGCCGGGCGGCTGGACGATCGTCGCCGCCGGCCTTGCCGGCGGCATCGTGACCTATGTCCGGTTCAAGCCCGCATGATGTCGATGCGCCCCGATTTCCTGCCGTTCCTGATCGGCATCGCCGCGGCGTCGTTCCTGTGCCGCGTCGGCGGATTCTGGTTCATGCATCTGATCGGCGTGTCGCCGCGGATCGAAGCGGCCCTGAAGGCGACGCCGCTCGCCGTGATGATCGGGATCGTGGCGCCCGTCGCCGCGCGCGGCAATCCCGCGGAACTGCTGGCGTTGGCGGTGATCGCGGCGGTCGTGCGCTGGGCGTCGAGCGACCTGATCGCGGCGATGGCCGGCGTGGCGGTCGTCGCCGCCGTCCGGGCGCTCGGCGGCTAGAACTCGACCGCGACGCGGGCCGCCCGCAGCATGCCGGCATCTATAACGATGCGCGCGCGATCGAGGCCGAGCGCTTCGAGTTCGCCGCTTGCCGCAGCCGCACGCCGCGGCGAAAGCGCCTGCTCGGGCGGCGACAGCATCTGACCGGCCGCCGGTATCACGCGAACACGACCGCCGCGTTCCTGCGCGGCGATGACGGCATCGCGCAGCGTCCGGCGCGCCTCGGGCGACAGCAGCGTGGAGCCGGCCACGAAATCGATATCACCGATGATCCACGAATTGCGGGCCAACGCTGGCGCGACGGCTGGCACCGGCGGCGGAACCGGGCGGAGTGCCGGACGGCCTGCAGCGACGGGTGCTGGCGCCGGGGGCGGAACGACGGCTGCCGATGCGGGTGCAGGTGCAACCGGCACGGCCGCGACGACCGCGGGTACCGCGACGGGCGCCGGAGCCGGAACAGGCGCCGACACCGGGGCTGGAGCCGGCGCCGCAACAGGTGTCGGCGACGGCGCCACGGACCCCGAAAGATTCGGCGGCTCGGGCGGGCGAGCGGCAGGATCGAGGACCGGATCGATGGCGCGCAGCCGCGCGTCGAAATCGCGCGCCGCCTCCCGCTGGCCGATGAGCGCCTTCTGTTCGGCCTCGACCTTCGACGCGGCGACACGCGCCGGTACCGGCGGAAAAGCGCCGAGATTGGGATAGGGCCGCGTCCCCGGATCGGCCGCGTCGATCCGGGCCTTGTCGGGCGCGGACTCCGAGCATCCGGCCAAAATCAGAAAACCGAGCCCGATCAGCGGGATACGCATCTTTAGGAATTGCAACATTGAACCCGTTATAATCCGAACCGGAACGGCGTCCAAGTCCCTGATCGGAACGCCAGAATGAAAGCGGAGTGGGAGAAATGGCCGACAAGCCGGATCGCGACGTGAAACTCCCCGACCCCGTCGAGATGTCGCGGATGATGACGCACATCGCCGAGCAAAGCCAACATCTGGTTTCGGAGTTCATCGCCCGCCAGACGCCGATGCAGTTCGGCAATCCCGACCCGCTCAATCTCGGCCAGGCTTTCTTCGACATGACCGCCCGGATGATGACCAATCCGGCCAAGCTCATGCAGGCGCAGTTCTCGCTGTGGCAGGACTATATGGCGCTGTGGCAGTCCACGACGCGCAAGATGCTCGGCGAACCGTCCGAGCCCGTCGTGAGCCCGTCCGCCGACGACCGGCGCTTCAAGGATTCGCTCTGGGACGAGAACTACGTCTTCGACTTCATCAAGCAGTCCTATCTGCTGTCGGCGCGCTGGCTCCAGGGCACCGTCAAGGAAGTCGAGGGGCTCGACGACAAGACCGCGCGCAAGGTCGATTTCTACACGCGCCAGTTCGTCGATGCGATGGCGCCTTCCAATTTCGCGATGACCAACCCGGAAGTCCTGCGCGAGACGCTGGAGACCGGCGGCGAGAACCTGGTCAAGGGCCTGTCGAACCTGCTGGGCGATCTCGAGCGCGGCAAGGGCAAGCTGCAGATCCGCATGACCGACATGGAGGCGTTCAAGGTCGGCGAGAACATCGCCGTGACGCCGGGTTCGGTCGTCTACCAGAACGATCTCATGCAGTTGATCCAATACGCGCCGACGACCGAGACCGTCGCCAGGGCACCGCTGCTGATCGTGCCGCCGTGGATCAACAAGTTCTACATCCTCGACCTGCGCGAGAAGAACTCGTTCATCAAGTGGGCCGTGGGCCAGGGCCACACCGTGTTCGTGATCTCGTGGGTCAATCCGGACAGCGAACTCGCCGAGAAGACGTTCGACGACTACATGAGCGAGGGGCCCCTCGCCGCCCTCGACGCGATCGAGAAGGCGACCGGCGAGAAGGCGTGCAACGTGATCGGCTACTGCCTCGGCGGGACGCTGATGGCCTCGACCCTTGCCCACATGGCCGCGAAGGGCGACAAGCGCGTGCTGTCGGCGACGTTCTTCACCACGATGGTCGATTTCGAGGAAGCCGGCGAACTGTCGGTCTTCATCGACGAGGAGCAGCTCGCCGCCCTCGAAGAGAAGATGCACGAGCGCGGCTATCTCGACGGCGCCGACATGGCGACGACGTTCAACATGCTGCGCGCGAACGACCTGATCTGGTCCTTCGTGGTCAACAACTACCTTATGGGCAAGGAACCCTTCCCGTTCGACCTGCTCTACTGGAATTCGGATTCCACGCGCATGCCGGCGGCGATGCATTCGTTCTACCTGCGCCAGATGTATCAGGAGAACCGGCTGTCGCGCGGCAAGATCAAGCTGCTCGGCACCAAGGTCGATCTCACCAAGATCAACGTACCGGTCTTCATCCTGTCGACGCGCGAGGATCACATCGCGCCGTGGAAGTCGACCTATGTCGCGACCCAGCTCTATACCGGGCCGACGACGTTCTGCCTTGCCGCTTCAGGCCACATCGCAGGCGTCGTCAATCCGCCGGCGGCCGGCAAGTACTGCCACTGGACCAACGACAAGCTGCCGCACAAGCCCGACCAGTGGCTCGAGACGGCGACGCAGCACCCCGGTTCGTGGTGGCCGTTGTGGGACAGCTGGGCCAAGAGTCATGCGGGCGAAAGCGTTCCCGCCCGCAAGCCCGGCGATCGCGACCTGAAGGTGATCGAAGCTGCGCCCGGCAGTTACGTGAAAGTCAAAGCGCAGTAGAAATTCACCACCGCATCCTTTACACTCCTCATCAATGCCCCTGCCTCGCCGGCGGGGGCATTTTCGTTCGAGGAATTGGATGCGCAAGTTTTGGGCATCGATCGGCATTTTCGCCACACTCGCGCTGGCATCTGCGCCGGCGGCCGCATTGTCACCGGACGATGCGCGCCATCTTCTGACCCGTGTGGGCTTCGGCGCCACGGCATCCGAGATCGCCGAATTCGAAACGCTTGATCGCGCCGCCGCCGTCGACCGGATACTCGCGCGCACGCACGCCGGACCGGTCGTTCCGCGCCCCGCCTTCCTCGCGCAGGCATGGCCGCCCTATCGCGACTTCGCGACGATGACCGAGCAGCAGCGCCAGGCGTTCAATCAGGCGCGCCGGGACGAGTTGCAGCAGCTCAAGGCGTGGTGGTACGCCGAAATGATCGCCACGCCCTCGCCGCTGACCGAGCGCATGACGCTCTTCTGGCACAACCACTTCGTCTCGGCGTTCGAGGGCGTGGGCAGCAATGTCCATCGGATGTGGGACCAGAACGCCCTCTTCCGGCGCGAGGCGACGGGCAGTTTCGCGAACCTGCTCTACGCGATCCTGCGCGACCCGGTCATGCTCCGCTACCTGAACAACGAGACGAACCGGAAGGGCCGGCCGAACGAGAATCTCGCGCGCGAGCTGCTCGAACTCTTCACGCTCGGCGAGGGCAACTATACGGAAAAGGACATCAAGGAGATCGCGCGCGCCCTGACCGGACTCACGATCGACCGGAGCTCCGATTTCGGTTTCCGGTTCGTCTATGGAATGCACGACGAAGGCGGAAAACAGTTCCTCAACGCGATCGGCCTCAACGGCGACGACGTGGCGCGCGTCCTTCTTGAACAGAAGCGGACCGCGCAGTTCGTCGTCGAGAAGATGTGGCGCGAATTCGTGGCGCCCGAACTGCCCGACGCCGCGGAGATCGAAAGGATCGCGGCCGTCCTGCGCGGATCGCGCTACGAGATGAAGCCGGCACTGCACGCGCTATTCCTCGGCGACGCCTTCTGGGCTGCGGCGAACCGCGGCACGATCGTCAAGTCGCCGGTCGCGCTGATCGTCGGCGTGCACCGCGATCTCGGCCTGCCCATTGTCGATCTCTCCTCTCTCCCCGTTCACGGGCGGCGCCTCGGGCAGGACCTGTTCGAGCCGCCGAACGTCAAGGGATGGCCGGGCGGCAATGTCTGGATCACGCCGGCCAGCCTCGTCGCGCGCTACGACGTCCTCGCGCGCCTCGTGGCGAACCGCGGCCTCGTCGCGCCGCGCCCGCAGCCCGGAACGCGCGACATCGCCATGCGTCTTGCCGGCGACGGCTGGCAGGGCGGCCCGCGCTTCGTGCTGAAGATCAACGGCACGCGCACGATAGCTGCGCAGGAACTCGACTTCGCGGCCGACACTGCGCGCTTCGGCAATGTTCCCGACCGCATGGACTGGGTCTGGCGCGTCCTGCGCTTCCCCGTCGACGGGCCCGTCCGTTCCGTGTCTGTCGAATTCGTCAACGACGCGGCGGCGCCTCCCGACGCCAACGGCGTGCGCCGCGGCGACCGGAATCTCTATGTCGACTGGATCGAGGTCGATGGCGAAGTCTATCGGGCCCTCGACGGCGAGCAGACCACGACGAATGCCGCGTGCCGCAACATCCGTCCGGGCGACCTTTACTGCAACGGAACGCTTACGCTCGACGTTGCCCGCCTGAAGGCAGACGGAAAACTTCGTCCGCGCGACGCCGCCGATCAGATGATGGCGACGCCTGTCTCGATGGCCGGCAACATGATGTCCATGGTACCGACACCGGCCACCGCTCCGCCGCCGGCCGAAATCCCCGGCCGGGCCGTGTTCCTCGATGCCGATGCGTGGCTTGCCTCGCTGCCGGCAGCATGGCGAAAGCCCGACGCGATGTGGCACGCCCTTGCACCGGTGCCGCCGCTCGACAGTTCGCGGCGCCCCGATGCGGATGCGGAAATGCGAGCGATCCTGTTCGACCCCGTCTATCAGTTGATGTGAGGAGCGAGACCATGGAGCGCCGCGGATTTCTCGCCGGAGTTTCGGGCCTTGCCGCAGCGGGCCTGCTGCCGGGCTGCACCACGCAAGTGCCCGTCGCCGGACCGGCTTCGGGATCGTACCGGCCTTCCGGCAAGGCACTTTCCAATGGGCGGCCGGGCCCGGTCGGCGGCCGCATTCTCGTGCTCGTCGAACTGCAGGGCGGCAACGACGGCCTCAACATGGTCATCCCCTATGCGAACCCGCTCTATCGGCGGCTCCGGCCGGGACTCGCCATCGAGGTGGCCGAGATCGGGACGGTTTCGCCCGAACTGGGTTTCCATCCGTCGTTCCAGCCGCTGCTCGTCCCGTTCGAGAGCGGCGAGCTTGCCGTCGTGAACTCGGTCGGATATCCGCGGCCGAACCGTTCGCATTTCCGGTCGATCGAGATCTGGGAACAGGCGACGGCGAGCGACCAGTACGCGCCCGAAGGCTGGATCACGCATGCATTGACCGAGCATCCGGTCTTCGGACGGCGGACGGCGGATGCCGACGGCATCGTCGTCGGAACCGGCAATATCGGACCGCTTGCAGGCCCCGGGACGCGGCTCGTGAACATGCGCGAACCCCGCCAGTTCCTGGCGCAGAGCGAAGCGATGAACGCACTCGCCGACCGCACGGCCGTTTCGCCCGCCCTGCGCCATCTCGTACGCACGCAGAACGAGGCCGTGTCGGCCGCCGACGCCGTCCGGCGCAAGCTGAGCGGGCGCGACCGCTTCGCGCGCCGCTTCGCGGGCGATCCGCTCGCGCGCAGCCTGTCCGTCGCGGCGAACCTGATCGCCGATGGCGTGGACGTGCCGGTGTGGAAGGTGACGCTCGGCAGCTTCGACACGCACGCCGACCAGCGCCAGCGTCACGCCCGCCTCCTTGGCAGTCTGGCAGGCGCGCTCGCGGCGTTCCGCGGGGCGATGATCGATCTGGGCCGCTGGAACGACACGCTCGTCGTCACCTATTCCGAATTCGGGCGGCGCGTCGGCGAGAACCTGTCGCGCGGCACCGATCACGGCACGGCAGCACCGCTTCTGGCGCTCGGCGGATCGGTGCAAGGCGGCTTCCTCGGACCAGCGCCCGATCTGGAAGACCTCGACGCGGGCGATCTCAAGGCGAAGGTCGATTTCCGGCAGGTCTATGCCGGCATCGCCGCGGAGTGGTGGAACCAGCCCGACAACTTCCTCGTCCGGCAAGGCCACAAGCCCCTTCCGCTGATCCGCGTCTAGGTCTGGTGCAGCGCAGCAATTTCATCTATATTCTTGGTCCCGTTTTTTGAAGAGGAGTTCGGGACTATGAACGACGCACGCGGCCATTCGGTCGCCGTCGTCGGCGCCACCGGCGCCGTCGGCATTGAGATGGTGAATGTGCTCCACGCCCGGCGTTTCCCGGTCGCGGAGCTGAAGCTGTTCGCTTCCGCCCGCTCCGCGTCGAAAAAAGTCACGACACCCTTCGGCGAAATAACGATCGAGGAATTCAAGCCCGAGGCCCTCAAGGGTATCGATTTCGTGCTGATGGCCGTGTCCGGCGAGTTCGCCAAGGAACACGCGCCGACGCTCGCCAGGCAGGGCTCGATCGTCATCGACAACTCGTCGGCCTTCCGATACGACCCGGCGATTCCGCTGGTCGTGCCGGAGATCAATGCGGCCGCCGCACAGGGCCACAACCTGATCGCCAATCCCAACTGCACCACGGCCGTGTTGGTCATGGCGCTGTGGCCTCTGCATCAGGCGTTCGGTCTCAAGCGCGTCATCGTGTCGTCGTACCAGGCGGCATCGGGTGCCGGCGCCGAAGGCATGGCGGAGCTCGAGGAAGAGACGCGCAAGTGGGCCGGCGGCGGCAAGGTCGGCCACAAGGTGTTCGCGCACCCGCTTGCCTTCAACGTGATCCCGCACATCGACGTGTTCCAGCCCAACGGCTACACGAAGGAAGAGATGAAGGTCACGTGGGAGAGCCGCAAGATCATGGGCCTGCCCGACCTCAAGGCAAGCTGCACGGCCGTGCGCGTGCCCACGCTGCGCGCGCACGCCGAAGCGGTGACGATCGAGACCGAAAAGCCGGTCACGCCGGCCGCCGCGCGCGAGGCCCTTGCCCGCGCGCCAGGCGTCGTCGTGGTCGATGATCCGGCCGCCAAGCTGTATCCGATGCCGATCACGGCCTCGGGCAAGTACGACGTCGAAGTCGGCCGCATCCGCGAGAGTCTGGTGTTCGGGCCCAACGGGCTCGACTTCTTCTGCGTGGGCGACCAGCTGCTGAAGGGGGCCGCCCTCAACGCGGTGCAGATCGCCGAGTGCGTGCTGCCCGGCCTGCGCAAGGCGGCATGAAGCGACTTCGCGCCCTCGCCTTTCTGGCATGCCTGCATGCCGGGACGGCGGGGGCGCAGGTCGCCCCGCCCGTCGCCGGCGACCTTTCCGATTCCATTTCCCGCATCAAGGCCGACGTCGCGACCCCGTTGATCGCGCGACAGTTCGGCGACGCTTATGTCCGCGACTGGTGGATGGCGATGGATGCGCTGCTCGGCGATGCCGTGCGGCAGGCCACATATCTGGGCGAACAGGGCCCGGCGTGCCAGGCGATCCGCGCCCGCGACGGCGACGCGTCATCCGCGTGGGCGACATGCGCGCTGGGTCTCGAAGAGTCCGGCAAGCAGCTTTCCGCCAACCTCACGGAGCTCGCGAAGATCCTGCCGGACTGGGAGCGCATGGCACGCCAGATCGACACGGCGAACGGGACGGTCGGCCCGCTCGTGGACCGGGCATTGACGGCAATCGCGGAAACGGAAAAGCGGCTGCGCGAAGAACGCTACTGAGCCGCGTTGTATTCGTCGGCAAGATCGGCGTAGCGGCGCGCGGCATCGGCGAACACGGCGAATTCGTCGGGCGTCACGGCGCGCATCAACTTCGCCGGGCTTCCGGCCCACATCTCGCCGTTCTTCACGCGCTTGCCGGGCGTCACAAGCGCGCCGGCCGCGACGACGGCCCCGCTTTCCACCAAGGCACCGTCCATCACGCATGCCTTCATGCCGATGAACGCGTCGTCCTCGATGATGCAGCCGTGCAGCAGCGCCAGATGCCCGACGGTCACCCGCTTGCCGATATAGGTGCCGAACTTGCCCTTCGAGCAGTGGATGACGGACCCGTCCTGGATGTTCGTCTCGGCGCCGATGCGGATCTCGTGCACGTCGCCGCGGATCGTCACGCCGTACCAGATGCCGCAGCGCGCGCCGATCTCGACATTGCCGATGATGGCGGCGTTGTCGGCGACGAAAGCGGCAGGATCGATCTTCGGCGACCACTCCCGATACGGGCGGACGATCATTCGAGGCCGAGCATCAACGAGATGTTCTGCACGGCGGCGCCCGACGCGCCCTTGCCGAGATTGTCGAGCCGCGCGACGAGGACGGCCTGGCGATGCTTCTCGTTGGCGAACACGCGCAGTTCCATCCGGTCGGTGCCGTTGAGCGCCTGCGGCTCAAGCTTGCCCGACGCCTCCGGTGCCACGACCGAGATGAGCCTGCTGCCCGCATAGCGCTTCTCGAGGATCGACTGGATGTCCGCCGCCTTCGGCTTGCCCGGCAACGCATCGAGGTGCAGCGGCACGCTGACGAGCATTCCCTGCCGGAAGTCGCCGACCGACGGCACGAAGATCGGCCGGCGCGTCAGCTTCGAATGGAGGTGCAGTTCCGGCAGATGCTTGTGCTCGAGCCCGAGACCGTAGAGCTCGAAATCCGGGGCCGTGCGCGCCTCGTATTCCGCGATCATCGACTTGCCCCCGCCCGAATAGCCGCTGACGGCGTTGACCGTCACGGGCCAGTCAGCCGGGATCGCGCCGGCATCGACCAGCGGCCGGATCAGCGCGATGGCGCCGGTCGGATAGCAGCCGGGGTTGGAGACGCGCGTGGCCGAACGCACGGCCGCCGTCTGCTCGGCCGTCATCTCCGGGAAGCCGTAGACCCAGCCGGGCGCCACGCGATGCGCGGTGCTGGCATCGACGATCTTCGGCGACTTGGCGCCGAGCGTGTCGGCAAGCGCCACCGATTCCTTCGCGGCCGCATCGGGCAGGCACAGCACGACGAGGTCGACCGAGGACATGATCTCGCGGCGCGCTTCGGGATCCTTGCGGCGCTCGGGCGCGATCGAACGCACGGCCACGCCCGAAAGGCCGGCCAGGCGCTGCGCGATGCCGAGGCCGGTCGTGCCGGCTTCGCCGTCGATGAAGATCGTGCGGGTCAAGGTTGCGCTGTCCATCGAACTCACTCCTCGGACTCCAGAGTACATCAAACTTCGATGCGGTAGAACCGCGTATCGGGCTTCATCCGCGGGAAAGCCGCCGGCAGTTCGGCTTCGCCGGCGAGGGCGAAGCCGTTCTTCTCGTAGAAACGGTGGGCCGCCTTGAAGAACGGCGTCGTGCCGAGCCAGACCGCCTTCAGCCCCTGTGCCCGTGCATGCGCCAGCAGCGTATCGAGCAGGCGCTGGGCGATCCCGTGCGTAGCGCCGCGATAGTCGGCCCGCACGAACATCTTGCGCAGCGCCCCCTGTCCGGCTGCGAATTCGACAAGGCCGATCGTGCCCACGACGGCCCCGCCGGGCGCACGCGCGACCCAGAACTCGCCCGCCCCGTTGCGGAAGAAGGCGACCGGATCCTGCAGGTCCGGCTGCTGCGCGTACGTGATCGGCACGCCGAATTCCCCGTTCTGGATTTCGACGACCATCGCCGCCATGGCGGCGTGATCCTGCGGTTCGTACGTCGTGACTTCGACCATCGCGTGACCCCTGAAACAAGAAGGGCGCCGGTGAGGGCGCCCTTCTCCACTCCTGTCCGCCCGGGGGCGGGTATCGAGTGTCGGTTAGCGCTTCGAGAACTGGTGGCTGCGGCGCGCCTTATGGCGACCGTACTTCTTGCGCTCGACCACGCGGCTGTCGCGGGTGAGGAAGCCGGCATGCTTGAGGGCCGGACGCAGCTCGGGTTCGAAATACGTCATCGCCTTCGACAGGCCGTGACGCACCGCACCGGCCTGGCCCGAAAGCCCGCCGCCGGAAACCGTGCACCAAAGGTCGAACTGGCCGACGCGCGCGGCGACCGAGAACGGCTGGTTGATCATCATGCGCAGGGCCGGACGCGCGAAGTACGCGTTCAGTTCCTTGCCGTTGACGATCATCTTGCCGGAACCGGCCTTGAGCCACACGCGGGCGACGGCGTTCTTGCGCTTGCCGGTCGCGTAGGAGCGGCCGAACTTGTCGCGCTGCGGAGCAGCCTGCGTGGTCGTGGGCTGGGCGGCCGCGACGGCGGAAGCCATCGACAGGTCGGCAAGCGTACGGCTGGCCGGCTTCGCCTTCGGCTTTTCCGCGCGATCGGTACGGGGTTCGGCCATGCTCAGGCGCTCCTCTTGTTCTTCGGATTCATCGCGGCGAAATCGACCTTGGTCGGGTTCTGCGCGTCGTGCGGATGGGCGCTGCCGGCATAGATCTTCAGGTGCGTCATCTGGCGACGGGCCAGAGGGCTGTCCTTCTTCATCATGCGCTCGACCGCACGCTCGAGCAGGCGCTCGGGGTGCTTGGAGGCCAGCGTCTGCTTGGGCGAGATCTGCTTGACGCCGCCGGGGTGACCGGTGTGCCAGTAGTGGACCTCGTTCTCCAGCTTGCGGCCGGTCATGCGGACCTTCTCGGCGTTGATCACGACGACGAAGTCGCCCGCATCCAGGTGCGGCGAGAAAGAGGGCTTGTGCTTGCCCTTGAGGCGCATCGCGACGAACGAGGCGAGACGGCCGAGAACGACGCCTTCGGCGTCGATCAGGATCCACTTCTTGCTCTTGTGCGCCTCGGCGACCGTGAGATTCGGGGTCGACATGGTTGGCTCGCTTCTTTGAAGGTTCGAACGTCATTCCCGGCCGAGCCGCAGGCCCGTCGGGAGCGCGCGAATATCGGTTTCCAGGCGCGGCAAGTCAACGTCTAATCATTCAATGGATTCAATGATATTACATTGATGGTATTATTATACCGTGTAATTAACCCCCTACCCCATATCCGCTTTCCTCACTTTCGCGGCGGAATCGAATAAGTCCCTGTCACATGCGCGACCGGCTCCCTGTCGCCGGCCGAATAGAGCCCCACTTCCATCACCGCCAGACGCTTGCCGAGCTTGAGCATCGTGCCGTGCGCGAGCATGTCGCGCTGGGCGGGCCTGCGCAGGAAGTTGATGTTGAGACTCGTCGTCACCGCGAGCTCGACGCGGCCGATCAGGCTCATCACGCACACATACATGGTGAAGTCCGCGAGCCCCATCATCAGCGGCCCGGCGATCGTTCCGCCCGGGCGGATGAAATCCCGCTTGAACGGCATGCGCACCGTGACGTCACCGGCCTTGAGCTTGGTGATCCTGGGATCCAGCGACGCGGCGAAGGGCAATGCCTCGGCGACGATCTCGGCAATCTCGGCTTTGGTGATAAGGCTCATCGTCGCCTGTTCTTGATCGAGGGGCGGAACGGTCGCAGACTGCACTACACTAGTAATCTGCCCGGGATCGAGAATGCCAGATTCGTCCACCACCCCCAACCTGCTGCTGCGCGCCGACAAGGAGGGCGTGGCGACGCTGACGCTGAACCGTCCCGCCGCGCGCAACGCCCTTTCGGTCGGGCTGATGCAGGCACTCCAGGACGAACTGGCGGTGCTGCGCGACGATGCCGCGATCAAGGCGGTCGTCATCGCGGGTGCGGGGCCCGCTTTCTGCGCGGGCCATGACCTCAAGGAAATCCGCGCCAATCCGGATCCCGCTTCCTACAAGGCGCTGTTCGAGCAGTGCTCGACGCTGATGAAGACGATCGTGCGCCTGCCCAAGCCCGTGATCGCGCGCGTGCACGGCATCGCGACGGCGGCCGGTTGCCAGCTTGTCGCCACCTGCGACCTCGCGGTCGCCGCCGACACCGCGCGCTTCGCCACACCGGGCGTCAATATCGGCCTGTTCTGCTCGACCCCGATGGTGGCGCTGACGCGCGCCGTCGGGCGCAAGGTGGCGATGGAGATGCTGCTGACCGGCGACATGGTCGACGCCCCCACGGCCAAGGCGGTCGGGCTGATCAACCGTGTCGTGCCGGAAGCCGGGCTCGCGGATGCGGCACATGCCCTCGCCGCGCAGATCGCCTCCAAGTCGCCGCTGACGCTGGCGATCGGCAAGGAGGCTTTCTACAATCAGGCCGACATGAACCTCGACGACGCCTACGATTTCGCGAGCCAGGCGATGACGCGCAACATGCTTGCGCGCGATGCCGAGGAAGGCATCGATGCCTTCATCGAGAAGCGCAAGCCGTCGTGGAAGGGCCGCTGACATGGAACCGCTCGACTATGACGACGGTTTCATCCGCACCATCCTGCGGCGCACCAAGGTGATCGCGATGGTCGGCGCCAGCACGAACTGGACCCGGCCCAGCTTCTTCGCGATGAAATACCTGCAGGCCAAGGGCTACCGCGTCATCCCGGTCAATCCGGCTTCCGCCGGACAGGAACTGCTCGGCGAGACCGTCCGCGCGTCGCTCAAGGACATCGACGTGCCGATCGACATGGTCGACGTGTTCCGCGCCTCCGAGCATGTCGGCCCCGTCGCCGACGAGGCGATCGCGGTCGGCGCCAAGACGCTGTGGATGCAGCTCGGCGTGCGCAACGACGAGGCGGCGGCCAAGGCCAAGGCAGCCGGCCTCGATGTGGTGATGGACCGCTGCCCGAAGATCGAGTTCGGCCGCCTCAACGGCGAACTCTCGTGGGGCGGGATCAATTCGCGCGTGATTTCCGCGAAGCGCCCGAAGATCGTCCGGACGGTCTGAGCGTTCCTGAAAACCAACCGGAAGTTACAACCTGTTACGGTAACATATTTAAGTCTTTGATATTGAAGGCAGGTAACATGTAACGTCGGTTTTCGGCGATTTTGTAGGATGTCGGCCGATATTACGTCGCCTGATCAATGGCTTGACTCCTGTTACGGTAACGGCGACGCCGGTGTTACCGGTTGCAGCCCCTATTCACTTGTCAAAGAGCACCCTGCCGGTCGGCTGGCAGTTACTCATGATCCTATCATAGGAATTAATATTTTGCAATTGGAAGAAGCAATGCTCCCCTGTCTTCATTCCCGTCATGCCCGGGCTTGACCCGGGCATCTGCGACTTTTAGTAGAACTCGAAATGATGCATGGCGGCTTCGTCTACATGATGAGCAATCGGCCCGGCGGCGTTCTCTATGTCGGCGTGACGGCGGACCTAGCGCGACGCGCATGGGAACATCGCGAAGGCATCTTCGAAGGGTTCACCAAGCGCTATGCGCTCAAGCGGCTCGTCTGGTTCGAGGCGCACGACGACATCCGGACAGCGATCCAGCGCGAGAAGAACCTCAAGCACTGGTCGCGCGTGTGGAAGGTCGATCTGATCACAGCCGCCAACCCCGAATGGCGCGATCTGTTTGACGAGATCGCATGACGACGGCAGGGAGATGCCCGGGTCAAGCCCGGGCATGACGGTATCTTTACTTGGGTCCTACGCCGCAGCCTTCGCCGCGAGCGCGGCCTTGATCGCGGCGAGGGCCGCGTCGGCCTTGGCCGCGTCCGGGCCGCCGCCCTGCGCCATGTCGGGGCGCCCGCCGCCGCCCTTGCCGCCCAGTTCGCTGACGCCGATCTTCACGAGATCGACGGCGCTGATCTTGCCGGTGAGATCCTCGGTGACCGCGACGACGATCGATGCCTTGCCGTCCTCGATCGAGATGAGGGCGATCACGCCCGAACCGACCTGCTTCTTCAGTTCGTCCGCCGTCGCCTTCAGTTCGCGCGCGGGCGTGTTGTCGAGCTTGCGGCCGGCGAACTTGAACGCGCCGACCTGCTCGGCCCCGCCGCCGGCCGATGCACCGCCACCACCGCCGCCGCCGACCGCGAGCGCGCGGCGTGCGTCGGACAGTTCCTTCTCCAGCTTGCGGCGCTCTTCGATCAGCGCGCCGATGCGCGCCGGCACGTCGGCCGGCACGGTCTTGGCGATGTTCGCCGCTTCGAACAGCAGGCGGCCCTGTTCGGCGAGATAGGCGCGCGCCCCCTCGCCCGTCATCGCCTCGATCCGGCGCACGCCCGCGGCGACCGCACCTTCCGAGACGATTTTCACGAGGCCGATATCGCCCGTGCGGCGCACATGCGTGCCGCCGCACAGTTCGGTCGAGAACGGCCTGGCTTCGCTGCCGCCGCGCGGATAGCCCATCGCGACGACGCGCACTTCCTCGCCGTACTTCTCGCCGAACAGCGCGAGTGCCCCCGCCTCGACCGCCGCTTCCGGCGTCATCAGGCGCGTCGACACGTCCTGGTTTTCCAGCACGCGCCTGTTCACGTCGGCCTCGACGGCCGCGATGTCGTCGGCGGTCAGCGGCGTGGGCTGGGAGATGTCGAAGCGCAGGCGGTCGGGTGCGACGAGCGAGCCCTTCTGCGTCACGTGGTCGCCCAGACGGCGGCGCAGCGCTTCATGCAGCAGATGCGTGGCCGAATGGTTGGCGCGCAGGCGGTCGCGGCGGTCCACGTCGATGCGCAGTTCGACGAAATCGCCGACCTTGATCGTACCCTTCGTCACGCGGCCCATATGGACATGCATGTCGCCGGCCATCTTCTGCGTGTCGTCGACGGCGATTTCCACGCCGCCGGTCGCGAAGATGGCGCCGGCATCGCCCATCTGGCCGCCGGATTCGCCGTAGAACGGCGTCTGGTTGACGACCAGCGCGATCTTGTCGCCGGCCTTGGCGCTCTGGACTTCCTTGCCCTCGATGACGAGGGCCGTGACCTTGCCTTCCGCATTCTCGGTCTCGTAGCCGAGGAATTCGGAAGCGCCCACCTTCTCGCGCAGTTCGAACCACACGCGGTCGCCGGCCTTCTCGCCCGAACCGGCCCACGAACGGCGCGCCTCTTCCTTGGCCTTCTCCATCGCGGCCGAGAAGCCGTCGGTGTCCACGCCCACGCCGCGCGCGCGCAGCACGTCCTGCGTGAGGTCGAGGGGGAAGCCGTAGGTGTCGTAGAGCTTGAAGGCGACGTCGCCCGCGAGCTTGTCGCCCTTGCCGAGGCTGCCCGAGGATTCGTCGAGCAGCTTGAGGCCGCGGTCGAGCATCGCCTTGAAGCGCGTCTCCTCGAGCTTCAGCGTCTCGGTCGCCAGCGCCGACGCGCGCACGATTTCGGGGAAGGCCTGGCCCATCGCGTCGACCAGCGTGGCGACCAGCTTGTGCAGCAGCGGCTCCTTGCAGCCGATGATGTGCGCATGGCGCATCGCGCGGCGCATGATCCGGCGCAGCACGTAGCCGCGGCCCTCGTTCGACGGCAGCACGCCGTCGGCGATCAGGAAGACGGCCGAGCGCAGATGGTCGGCGATCACGCGGTGCGAGACCGCGTGCGGCCCGTCGGCCGCGACGTTCGAGGCATCGGCCGACGCGAGGATGATCCGGCGCATCAGGTCGATGTCGTAGTTGTCGTGCTTGCCCTGCAGCACGGCCGTGATGCGCTCGAGCCCCATGCCCGTGTCGATCGAGGGCTTGGGCAGCGCGATGCGCTCGCCGGGCGAGACCTGCTCGAACTGCATGAACACGAGATTCCAGATCTCGATGAAGCGGTCGCCGTCGGCATCGGCCGAACCCGGCGGGCCGCCCGCGATCTTCGGGCCGTGGTCGTAGAAGATCTCCGAACACGGGCCGCAGGGGCCGGTGTCGCCCATCGCCCAGAAATTGTCGGACGTGGCGATGCGGATGATCTTGTCCTCGGACAGGCCCGCGATCTTCTTCCACAGGGCGGCCGCCGCGTCGTCGTCGTGATAGACGGTGACGCAGAGCTTGTCCTTCGGCAGGCCGTATTCCCGGGTGATCAGCGTCCAGGCATGCTCGATCGCCTGTTCCTTGAAATAGTCGCCGAACGAGAAATTGCCGAGCATCTCGAAGAAGGTGTGGTGGCGCGCGGTGTAGCCCACGTTCTCGAGGTCGTTGTGCTTGCCGCCCGCACGCACGCATTTCTGCGAGGTGGCCGCGCGCACATAGGGGCGCTTCTCCTGGCCGGTGAAGACGTTCTTGAACTGCACCATGCCGGCGTTCGTGAACATCAGCGTGGGGTCGTTGCGCGGCACGAGCGGCGAGGAAGCGACGACCTGGTGGCCGTTCTTCGCGAAATAATCGAGGAAGGTCTTGCGGACGTCGCTCGCACTCGTCATGGCAGGTTCGCTCTCTAGGCTCGGTACGGATGCCCGGACGGCCGGGCCGTCCGCACGAAAAAGGGGCCTAGATGTAGCTTCGACGGGCGGGCGAGTCCAGTTGGGGCCCGCAGGGTCGAAAGACCTGTCAGGGCGAATAAAAACGGGCCGGCGGTCGCAGCACTTCGGGCTTACGCGACGGCCGGCCCGCTTGTTGGCCCGGGAACGATAGGGATCCGGGGCCGGATACGGGAATTTCGGAAACGGGGAGTCGGATCGGAAGCCGGACGGGATCGGGGCCACTCTCCCCTCGCCCGTCCGGGCTGGAACTGCGGGATTTCTTAGCTCTCGCCGCCGCCGGGTTCGGCCATCATGGCGCTGGCCACGGTGCCCGAATTGCCGCGGATGGCCGCCTCGATCGCGGCGGCCGCCTCGGGGTGTTCCTTGAGATACGCGCGCGCGTTCTCGCGGCCCTGGCCGATGCGCGTGCCGTCGTACGAGAACCAGGCGCCCGACTTCTCGACCACCCCGGCCTTGACGCCGAGATCGATGAGCTCGCCGGTCTTCGAGACGCCCTCGCCGTACATGATGTCGAACTCGACGACCTTGAACGGCGGGGCCATCTTGTTCTTCACGACCTTGACGCGCGTCTGGTTGCCCACGACGGTCTCGCGGTCCTTGATGGCGCCGATGCGGCGGATGTCGAGGCGCACCGAGGCGTAGAACTTGAGCGCGTTGCCGCCCGTCGTCGTCTCGGGGTTGCCGAACATCACGCCGATCTTCATGCGGATCTGGTTGATGAAGATGACGAGCGTGTTGGAGCGCGAGATCGAGCCGGTCAGCTTGCGCAGCGCCTGGCTCATCAGGCGGGCATGCAGGCCCATGTGGCTGTCGCCCATCTCGCCTTCGAGCTCGGCGCGCGGCACGAGGGCGGCGACGGAGTCGACCACCAGCACGTCGACGGCCCCCGAACGCACCAGCGTGTCGGCGATTTCGAGCGCCTGTTCGCCGGCGTCCGGCTGCGAGATGAGGAGATTGTCGACGTCCACGCCCAGCTTGCGGGCATAGGCCGGGTCGAGCGCGTGCTCCGCGTCGACGAACGCGCACGTGCCGCCCGCCTTCTGGGATTCGGCGATCGCATGCAGCGCCAGCGTCGTCTTGCCCGAGCTTTCCGGGCCGTAAATCTCGATGATGCGGCCCTTGGGCAGGCCGCCGATGCCCAGCGCGATGTCGAGCGACAGCGAACCGGTCGAAATGACCTCCGCCGCCACCGACTGGTCGCGCGAGCCGAGCTTCATGATCGAGCCCTTGCCGAACGACCTTTCGATCTGGCTGAGAGCCGCCTCGAGCGCCTTACCCTTGTCCATGTTGTCCTTCTCGTTCGACTCCCGAGGGGCCGATCGCAGCGCAGTTACCGTCGACATGTTCCGTTCTCCTTATCAGGGGCGCCCCACCCGGCCAACGCCTGTGGAAATCGCCGTTTGACCATTGGCTGAATATCGTCCCGGAAAATCCCAGAGTATCGAAAGTACCTCATTTGTTCCCAGTATTACCCCGACGCGGAAGCCATTGGCCCCGCGTCGTGATCCGGAGAGTACCAGCTTTGTTCTCATGCGCAAGGGGAAAATGAGGGGGTCCGAAATCCCGCCCCGAACAGGCCGTTTCGGTCAGCCCTTGGCGGCTGGTGCCAAGCGCTGGCGATAGCCCGAAAGGAACGACTCGAACGGCGCCAGCGACGAGACACGCGCCGCGATCGAGGCGATGTCGGGCGTCGCCCCGGCCTTGTCGGCCGTCAGCACGCGGAACACTTCGGCATAGGGCGAGCGGCCCATCACCGGGCCGAAGCGCTCGCGCAGCCGGTTGGTCCCCGCATCGTCCCCGGCCAGCGCCAGCGCGACGGCCAGATGCAGGGTCTGGCGGGCGCGGTTGTCGTCGATCGGCTCGTTGCCCGCCGGCGGGTTCCCGACCAGCCGTTCGAGCGCTTGCGCCGCCGGCGCCCACGAGCGCGTGCGCAACGCGATTTCCGCGCGCAGCAGGTCGGCGTCAGGTGCGGTATCGCCTTCGAGACGGCCGAGCGCTTCGGGTGCGCGGCCCAGATCGGCAAGCGCACGCGCCGCCAGCCGCGAACGCTCGCGGCGCAGCTCGTCGCTCATGCCGGGCACGTCGGACGCGTCGAGCGATTCCAGCGCCACCTGCGGCTTGCGGTCGAGAAGCCGGATCGCGGCAAGGCGCGTCCCCACTTCGGCGCGCGGCTGGCCCTGCAGGCGGTTGCGCATCTGGTGGTCGAGCAGGCCCGCCGCGCGGTCGAGCAGGTCGACCGAAACCATGCGCTCGACGAGCTTGCGCACCATCTCGTCGCCCTCGGTGCCCGAGGGAACCAGATCGCGGTAATCCTCGAACAGCCCGATGGCCGCGACTGGCGACAGCCGGTCGGCCCCGCCTTCGAGGAAGAGCTTGCGGAATTCCCGCCGCACGTCGCCTTCGAGTTCGCTGCGGTCGCGCGCCTGCGGGAAACGCCCGGCCGCGTCGCGCAGAGTCTGCACGCCGACGCGGAAATCCCCGGCCGCGAGCTGCGCGCGGCCGAGACGGCGCTGGATGTCGAACTCCAGCTCGTCGCCGCGCCACGCGAAGCGCAGGCGTTCGAGCGCCGCGACGGTTTCCGGCGGCGTCAGGTCGCCCTTGCCCGACTGAACCTCGATGCGCGCGAGCTCGGCCAGGACGCGCGCCTTGGTGACCGTGCCGAGATCGAGCGTCTTCCACGCGGCAAGCGCCGCGCGCTCGTCGCCGCGTTCGAGCGCGATGCGCCCGCGCAGATAGTCGGCCCGCGCGCGGTCGCCGCGGCTCGGGTTGCTGGCGATGACCTGGTCGAGACGGCGCTGGGCCGCGTCGAGTTCCTTGCCGGCCAGCCGCGCCTCGGCGATCGCGAGGCCGAGGCGGTTGGCGAAGACCGGGGGGAAGCGGTCGGAATTGTCGGTCGCGCGGTCGAACTGCAGCAGCGCCGCCTGCGGATCGTTCTGCGCCATCGCCAGCGCGCCGCGCCAGAGCGCCGCCTCGCCTTCCTGGTCGAGGCTCGAATGGTTGAGCCAGCGCGCCGCCTCGTCGAGATTGCCGCTGTAGAGTTCCGCCACGCCGCGCATCGCGCGGTTCTGCGGGCCGTCGAGGACCTGCGGCCGTTCCTCGCCGATCAGGCGCATCACGGCGTTCGTTTCCGGGAACAGGCCGTGCGAGAACAGGAAACGCGCGAGTTCCAGACGCGCCGCGTTGCGCGCGTCGCCGGGCCGCGCCGCGGCGACCAGACGCTCCATCTCCGGCAGGTCTTCGTTGAACTTCGCCGGCCCGTTGCGCTGCCAGCCGTTGAGATCGAGAAGCGCGCCCTGCCGCAGCGGCGGCGCGCCCGGCGTGCCGATGGCGCCCGGTGCGGTGACGAAGAGCGCGCGCGACGACGAGATCTCCACGCCCGTGCCCAGCGGGCGCACGGAGACGCTGTCGTCGTCGGGACGCACGACGGCGCCCTGCACGCTCGCGAGGATCTGGAACTGCGCGTAGCGCCGCGGATCGGCGAGGCCCACGCCCGCGACGGCCGTGGGCACGACGGCAAGCTCGTCGCCGATCTCGGGATCGCGCAGGCGAAGGACGACCTGCGCGCCGGGAAGCTCGATGGCGACGCGCGCGTCGGCGGGCGTGTCGGGATTGCGGATGACGATCTCGAGCGGCTTTTCCGGCTTGCGCGGCAGGCGGCCGAGTTCGACGACCCACGCCGTGCCGTCGCGCCGCACGAAACTGTTGGCGCCGCCGCGCGGGCTCATGCGCAGGACCGTGCCCGTCCCCTGGCTGTCGACGATCTCGACCTCGCCCATCAGGTCGCGGACCTGCGCGTTTTCGCGCAACGGGGCGAGATCGATGTCGACCTGCTTGTCGAAGGCGATCCACAGGTTCTGGCCGCGTCCGAAGACGGCGGCGCCGATCGGTTCGACGAAGCCGAAGCGCAGCGACTGGAAATTCTCCTCGCGCAGGATCTCGACGGGGACGCGGCCGCGAAGCGCCACGAGATTGGCCGGGCCCGTCGCGGTCGTCTGGCTCGGCGGCTGGCCGAGGCCGAGGGCCTGCGCCTGCTGCGTGAGCGCCTGGAAATCCGGCGTCGGCGGACGGCTGCCGGTCGCGGGCGCGCCGGCACCCAGACCGCCGGGCTGCCCCGGTTGCGCGCCGCTTGTCTGCCCGCCTGCGGCCTGCTGCTGGGATTGCTGCTGCGCCTGCTGGGCCTGTTCCTGACGCGCCTGCGCCTGGGCGGGCGTGGGCAGCTGGACCTGCTGCGTCGTCGGCTGGCCGGTCGCGATCGAGCCGTCGCGCACGAAGTCGAGCACGAGGCGAGGGCCCGCGCGGAAATGGCGCAGGCCGATATTCTCGTTGAGCGCGAATTCGAGCGTCGCGCGATCGGCCGTGCGCGCCGTGCGCACGTTCGAAACCGAACTGCGCAGGCCGGTCGTGATCTGCGCCTGGTTGAGACCGACGGGCGCGCCGAACGTGACGGTGACGTTGCGGCCCTGCTGGTCGACCTTGTAGTCGACGTCTTCCGGCCAGTCGAAAACCGCGCGGTCGAAGCCCTGATTGTTGCCGAAGCGGACCGCGACAGCCGGGCCGCTCGGCGCGGGTGCAGCCGCGGGCGGCGGCGCCACCTGCGAGGACGGGGCAGCCGCCGCGGGTGCCGCGGGGGTCGGGGCGGTCGTCGGAGCCGTCGCCCAGGGGACCGAACCTGTGGGTGCGGGTTGCGCGGCGGGTGCCGGCGGAGCCGCGAAGAACGGGCGGAACGGCGGCGCGGGTGCCGCCTGCTCGGCCGGTGCCTGGGCCGGTTCGGCGGGTGCTGCGGATGGTGCGGGCGGCGTGGCGGGGAATACGGACCACGGCGTGCTCTGCGCGCGCGCGGGCCCGTGCATCGCGCATGCAAGCAGCAGCGCGGCTGCCAAAATCACCAGCCGCGGCGAATCGTCAAGACCTGCCCTGTGCTTTCGCGTCGACATCGCCACGCGCATGCATCCCGAAGGCTTCGTGCGAAGCCGATTCCGGCATTTTACACCAGAAACCGCCCCGCCCGGGCTAAGTGCCCGAATCGACAGGGATTCTATGCTTTGTAACTAGGCCTTGTCGAACAGTGCGTCGATGTCGGCCTGGTTGGGGGCCGCATCGGGCATCTGCGGCCCGTTCAGCAGGGCCGCCTCGCCGGTCTTCGACGCGTCCGCAGAGGCGCCGGCATTGATCACCACGGCCGGCAGGTTCATCGCATCGAGCAGGCCCGCGACCGTCTGGTCGACTTCCTTCAGCACGCTCACGATCTTCGAGATGCGCTGGCCCGTGATGTCCTGGAAATTGCACGCCTCGTAGATCGCGGTCACGTCGGCGAGGATCGCGGCGGCCGGCTCGCCGCCGGCAAGGTTCGCGGATTTCTCGATCCGCTCGACCGCATCGAGGATGGCGTTCGTCGCCCGCTCGGTGGCGCCGACGATCGCCGTCAGCTCGTCGCCGGCCGTGGGCAGATGCTTGGCGCGGATGTCCTGCGCGCTGAGGGCGGCGAGATCCCGCTTGGCTTCCGCGATGATGCGCGCGAGATGCTCGACGCCGACGGCGATATCGGGCTTCGGTCCGCCCTTCTTCGCCTTGGCGCTGACGACCGGCTTGCGGCGCGCGGGCTTCTTCCCGGCAACCGCCTTTTTCGCCTTGGCCGGCTTGGCCCTGGCGGCCTTGCGCGCTTTCACAGGGCGCGACTTGCGCTTGGCGGATTTGCGGGCAGCCACTCGATCCTCCCGACGCCGAAAGATCAGATCAGAAGTCGCCGAGCACCGTGGCGATCTTGCCTTTGAGCGTCGCCGCGTTGAACGGCTTGACGATGTAGTTGTTCACGCCGGCCTGCTTGGCGGCGATCACATTTTCGGTCTTGCTCTCGGCCGTGACCATGATGAACGGGATATGCTTGAGCTTGGCGTCGGCGCGCACTTCCTGCAGCAGCTGGAGGCCCGTCATCGGCTGCATGTTCCAGTCGGAAATGATCAGGCCGTATTCCTTGCCGCGCACCTTCTGCAGCGCGGACGAACCGTCTTCGGCTTCGTCGACATTCGTGAACCCGATCTGGTTCAGCAGGTTCTTCACGATCCTCAGCATCGTCTTGTAATCGTCGACGATGAGGACGTTCATGCGCAGATCGACGGCCATCGTATTCTCCCAACCCTTTTCGATTTGGCGCGTGTCCGGAAACAGGGACGCGCACGCGGTCCCTATCCATAATGCCGCCGCGTTAAAAGGTTACTAATTGAGCCGGATGGGCCGGTAAAGCCCTGAAATCAGCCCTGACGCTGCGGAATACGGGACGGTGCCGTATTCTCCGGCTGGCGCCGCCGCGCAAGCTCGGCGGTAACCTGCTGCGCGCGGATCGGGTTCATCTGCGCGAGGATCGGCGCCGCCCGGCGCTCGTTCATCGCTTCGACGATCTCGACGAGAGCGGGCATTTCCATCTGCTCGAAGATGCGCGCGGCTTCCGTCGGCTTCATGTTCTGGAACATACGAACGAGGCTGTTGCGACGGGCCTGTTCCTGCTCGTCATACTTCGCGATGGCGCTCTCGACCGCGGCCTGGAGCTTCTTCAGCTCCTCGACCTGCTGCTGGATGCGCCGCTCGGCCGCCTGGAGGATCGCGTCGCGCTGGTCGAGTTCCGACTGGCGCTTGTCGATTTCCTCGCGGCGTCTGGAAAGATCCTCGAGTGCTTCGATTTCGCCGGGGCTGTAGCTGCGCTCGCCTTCGCTGTCCATGCGGCCCGGCGCCTGGCGCTCGGGCGCGGCGGCAGGCTCGGCGGCCGGTGCGGCCGGCGCCTGCGCGATCTGGATCGGAGCCGGGCGCGGCGACGGCTGGGGCGCCGTGGGAACCGGACGCGGCGACGGCGACTGCTGCGCGAAGGCCGCACCCAGATTGCCGACCCGCAGCGTCAGCAGCAGCGCCGCGACGATCGCGAGGACCGGAAGAAGACGGATGCGGTTGAGGAGCTTGCTCACGCACGCGCTCCGGTCTGGGGCGAACCCTTGCGGCGGTCCGCGATCGCACGAAGCAGTTCCTGCTCGGCAATCGAGCGGACCGGACCGCGGTCGGCCGCCGGTTCGGAAGCGCGCATCGGCGGCGGTTCGGCGCGCATGCGCGCCGGCACGGGCGCGGGCTCGCGAAGTGCGACGGGTGCCGCGGCCGGTGCGACGGCCCGCGGACGCAACGCATCCGAAAGACGGTCGGCCGTCGGTTCGGCACGATGGACCAGCATCTCGAGATCGTCCTTGAGCGCAAGCGCCTTGCGGGTCTGGTCCTCGAGCAGGCGGCCCGACGCTTCGCTCGCCGCCTTCAGCTCCGCGATCGCCTCTTCGGCGCGCGTCGCGGCCTTGACGAACTCGGCGGTCGCCTTCTGCAGCTCCGCCTTGCCTTCGCGCCAGTTGCCCAGCCGCTTGTTGAGGCGGATCGCATAGACGATCACGGTCACAAGGAGCGCGGCGAGGACGCCGTTGAGCGCGAGATCCAGACCCATCACGATTCCTCGTACTTGTTGATCTTGCGTTCGATCATCACGGCGACGTTCTGGCCGCGCCGGCCCATGCGCCCCTTGAAGAGGCTCTCGGGCCCGCACAGCACCTTGATCTCGCTTTCCGGCGTCGCGTTCAGCATCAGGCGCGTGCCGACCTTGAAATCGAGCACGTCCTGCAGCGTCATCACCTGCTCGTCGACGACCGCGTGGATGTCGACGTCGGTCGCCCAGAGCTCGGTGGCAAGGTGGCCTTCCCAGATCGAGTCACGGCCGAACTTCTCGCCCATGAACTGCTGCAGCAGCATTTCGCGGACGGGCTCGAGCGTGGCGTAGGGCAGCAGCAGCTCGAGACGGCCGCCGCGGTCTTCCATGTCGATACGCAGCTTGGCGATGATCGCCGCGTTGGCGGGCCGCGCGATGGTGGCGAAGCGCGGGTTCGTTTCCAGACGCTCGAAGCGGAAATTGACCTTGCTGATCGGGTCGAACGACGCCGAAAGATCGCCGAGCACGACGGCGACGAGGCGTTCGACGAGGTTGCGCTCGATGGTCGTGTAGGGACGGCCTTCGATGCGCATCGCGGCCGTGCCGCGACGGCCGCCGAGCAGCACGTCGACGATGGAGTAGATCAGCGCCGAGTCAACCGTCAGCAGGCCGAAATTGTCCCACTGCTCGGCCTTAAAGACGGCGAGCATCGCGGGCAGCGGAATGGAGTTCACGTAGTCGCCGAAGCGGGTGGAGGTGATGACGTCGAGCGAGACTTCGACGTTGTCGGACGTGAAATTGCGCAGGCTCGTGGTCAGCATTCGCACCAGTCGGTCGAACACGATTTCGAGCATCGGCAGGCGCTCGTACGAGACGAGCGCGCTGTTGATGATCGCCTGCATGCCGGACGTGCCGCCGTCCCCGCCGCCGCCCGCGTCGAAGCCGAGAAGGGAGTCGATTTCGTCCTGGTTCAGCACGCGCGCCGTCGCATCCCCGCCGCCGGCACCGACCTGGTCGCCGCCGCCCTCCATGGACGCCCATTCGGCAGCCATCTTCTCTTCGTCGGACATGTTGTTCGGGTCGGCCATCGTCTTCGCCTTTCGGGACTTTCTCTGCTAGCGGCGCTTTACTGGACGAGCATTTCCTTGAAGAGCAGGTCGTTCACGCGGGCCGGTGCGGCCGAAAGCTGGACGCGCGTCAGGAGTTCCTCGCGCAATTTGAGGAACCCCGACGATCCGCGCAGGTCTTCCGGGCGCAGCTCGCGCAGATAGATCTGGAAGTTGTCGACGATGCGCGGAAGGTTCGCTTCGAACACGCCCGCGTCGTCGACGCTCTTGAGTTCGACCGACAGCGTCAGCTTGAGGAACGACGTGCGGCGCCCGGCACCGGCGTTCAGGTTCACCAGCAGGTCGGGCATGTTGTAGTAGACGATTTTCTGCGGGCCCGCCGGCGCTTCGGGCTCGGCATGCGCAGGCGCTTCGGCGTGCTGTTCGGCTGGCTTGGAGGAGAAAAGGAAGAAGTAGGCGCCCACGCCGCCGCCGAGCAGCAGCACGACCGCAGCGCCGATGATGATCAGCAGCTTGCCGGACAGCAGCTTCTTCTTGGGCTCGCCACCTTCCGGTGCGCCCTCTTCGCCGCCCTCTTTTTTGTCGTCGTCCGCCATAGATGCCCTTCAGACCGACCGCGCGAATCTTGGCCGGATTTATCTAAACTTCCGAATAATATGCCAATCAAAGGTTAACGAGCGGTTATCACTGCCTCGAAAGTACATTAGGTATGAATTTTAAGATATTAATTTATATTAATAAAATACGATTCAAACTATTGAACGAGAATCTCCCGGAAAAGCACGTCACTCACCCGCGCCGGGTCCGCCGATACCTTGATCCGGGCCAGCAGCTCTTCGCGCAGCCGCGTCAGGCCGGCCGAACCGCGCAGGTCTTCCGGCCGGAGTTCGCGCAGGTACGTCACCAGCGTATCGACGATCCGCGGCATCGATTCCTCGAATGCAGGCACGTCGGCTTCGACGAGTTCGACGGTCGACGTCAGCTTCACGAACGCGCCGCGCGCGTTTATCGGGGTGTTGAGGTTCACCAGCACGTCGGGCATCGCGTAGATCGTCGTCTTCGGCGGCGGCTCGACCTTGACCGCCTCTTCGTGGGCCTCCTCGTGCTTGGGCCCGAAAAAGCCGAGGAAATACGCGGCGCCGCCGCCTGCGAGCAGCAGCACGATCGGCACGACGATGATGATCAGCTTCTTGCCCGAAAGCTTCTTCTTGGGTGCTTCCGCGCCCTCGACTTCGCCTTCGGTTGCTGCTGCCGGATCGGCCATGTCCGTTTCCTGAAACCTGTGCCCGAATCGCCTGCGTAAGGTACGCCGAATTTATCTAAACTTCCGCATATCCTGCCATGGACTGGTTAATGGCCGGTTAGCGGACATCCGCCCGGACATAGCTCCATTCATTCATGGTGTGTCGGTGATCCGTACGGGCCTGCCCGGAAACCCGCGCGCGGATCAGCGCGGCCGGGTCTTAAGCAGTGCGCGCAGCGCTTCGAGCTCTTCGACGACGGATTGGATCGCCGACCGATCGGCGGTGCGCGCGAAGAGCGGCAGCGGCTGTGCCGCAGGCGCCGCCGGCGCCGGAACGGGTGCGGGCGCCGCAACCGGCTTCGCGACGATCGGCGCAGGCATCGGCGCCGGAGGTGCGGGCGGCGGCATCTCCGCCAGGCCGTGATCCTTCAGCAGGCGCTGGACGCCCTTGATCGTGTAGCCGTGCTTGTAGAGCAGCTCGCGGATCCGGCGCAGCAGCTCGACGTCTTCCGGACGGTAATAACGGCGCCCGCCCGCGCGCTTCAACGGCTTGATCTGCGCGAAGCGCGTTTCCCAGAAACGCAGCACGTGCTGCGGCACGTCGAGATCGCCCGCGACTTCGCTGATGGTACGGAAAGCTTCGGCCGACTTGCCGCCCCGCCGCAGCATGGGCGCGCTCTCGGCGTATGGCTCGACCATCGGGCCTTAGCCCTTGGTCGGCGTCGTCGTGCCCGGCACCTTGGGCGCCGCAGCCGGAGCAGCGGCAGCCGGCGCCTGGGCCGCCTTGGTCATTGTGCGGTTGATCTTGTTCTTCAGCACGTGCGACGCGCGGAACACCAGCACGCGGCGCGGCAGGATGGGAACTTCCTCGCCCGTCTTCGGGTTGCGCCCGACGCGCTTGCCCTTCTGGCGGACCGAGAAACTGCCGAACGACGAAATCTTGACCGTCTCGCCGCGCGTCAGCGCGTCGACGATCTCACCCAGCACGGTCTCGACGAGAGTCGCCGAATCGTTTCGCGAAAGACCCACTTCTTGGTAAACGGCCTCGGAAAGATCGGCGCGTGTAACCGTGGTCTCCGACATAACAATCCCCCGGCGAAAATTGACTTATCAGAAATGCTAGCCCACGGACCGAAACCGGTCAAATACAAAGGGATGGCGGCCGGAGTTGAATCAAACCCTGCGGTATGGACGCCCCTGCGGGCGCCTCCTACCAGCGAATGACGCTGGCACCCCACGTCAGCCCGCCGCCGATCGCTTCGAGCAGGACGATCTGGCCGGGCTTGATCCGGCCATCGCCGGCCGCTTCGGCCAGCGCCAGCGGGATCGATGCGGCCGATGTGTTCGCGTGCCGGGCGACCGTGGAAACCACGCGCTCCGGGCCGAGGCCGAGCTTCTTGGCCATGCCGTCGATGATGCGCTGGTTCGCCTGATGCGGAACCAGCCAGTCGATGTCCTTGCCGGTCAGGCCGTTGGCGGCAAGGGCCTCCTCGACGACTTCGGCCAGCTTGACGACGGCATGACGGAAAACTTCCTGCCCGTTCATCCGGACGACGCCGACCTCGCGGTTCGAACCGGGCCCGCCGGTGACGAAGAGCGCATCCTTGTAGCGGCCGTCCGAGTGCAGATGGGACGACAGGATCCCGCGCCCCGAGCCGTCAGCCGGGGCATCTTCGGCGCGCAGGACGACCGCCCCTGCCCCGTCGCCGAACAGGACGCAGGTCGTCCGGTCCTGCCAGTCGAGGATGCGCGTGAAGGTCTCCGCGCCGATGACCAGCGCGGTCTCGACCTGTCCCACGCGGATGAAATTGTCCGCGATCGACATCGCGTAGACGAAACCCGAGCACACGGCCTGCACGTCGAAGGCGAAGCCGCGGCCGTTCATGCCGAGCTTGGCCTGCACGGCCGTGGCGGTCGCCGGGAAGGTGTTGTCCGGCGTGGTCGTGGCGACGATGACCATGTCGACCTTGTCGACCGCGATACCTGCCTGGGCGAGCGCACGCCTGGCCGCCTCGGTCGCGAGGTCGGAGGTGCGTTCGTCCTCGGCCGCGATGTGGCGCTGGCGGATGCCCGTGCGCGCGACGATCCATTCGTCGGAAGTCTCGACGCGCTTGGACAGCGCCTCGTTCGTGACGACGTTGGCGGGCAGATAGGCGCCCGTCCCGCAGACGACGGAGCGGCGCACGGTGCCTGCTTTTGCGGATTTGACCATTGCCGGAATCAGCCCGTCGCGAGTTGGGGCGACGGCGGCGGCGCCAGATGCGCGAGCTCGTCGCGGATCTTCGCGTTGAGGCCCTGGGCGATCATGTCGATCGCCACGCCCAGCGCGTTGGCGAAGCCCATCGCGTCCGTGCCGCCGTGGCTCTTCACGACGATGCCGTTGAGGCCGACGAAAAGCGCGCCGTTGTAGCGGCGCGGATCGACGCGCATGCGCACCTTCTTGATCGCCGACTGGGCCAGCAGGTAACCGATCTTCGCGATGAACGACGAGGAGAAGGCGCCCTTGAGGAAGCCCGAATAGAGCTTCGAGGTGCCCTCGGCGATCTTGAGCGCGATGTTGCCGGTGAAACCGTCGGTGACAACGACGTCGACCGTGCCTGCCGGCACGTCGTCGCCTTCGATGAAGCCGTGGAAGCGGATCGGCAGGTCGGTCTCGCGCAGCCAAGCGGCGGCGGCGCGGAGTTCCTCGTGCCCCTTCATCTCTTCCGAACCGACATTGAGCAGGCCGACGCTGGGCTGGGCGAGACCCAGCACCGAGCGCGCGAAGACTTCGCCCATGATGGCGAACTGGACGAGGTTCGCCGTGTCGCACTGGACGTTGGCGCCCAGATCGAGCACCACGCTTTCCCCGCGCGTCGTGGGGAACAGCGAGGCGATCGCGGGCCGGTCGATGCCCGGCAGCGTCTTGAGGACGAATTTCGCCATCGCCATGAGCGCGCCGGTATTCCCGGCCGACACGACGCCCGACGCTTCGCCGTCACGCACCGCGTCGATCGCCAGACGCATGCTCGACTTGCGGCCCGAACGCAGCGCCACGGCCGCCTTCGTATCGCCGGCGACGAAATCCGCGGTATGGACGATGCGCGCCGTCTTCTTCAGATGGCGCGTCGCGGTGACGAGCGGTGCCACCTTCGCTTCGTCGCCGAAAAGCAGGAACTGGACGGCAGGGTGGCGTTCCTGCGCGAGATCGCAGCCGGCAATCGCCATCTCGGGGGCACGGTCGCCTCCCATCGCGTCGACGGACAGCACGAGCCGTTCGCTCAAGATCTCGGCCCCCCGGCCTGCCGGCGCGGCGCCTGATTACGCCTGTGCCGGCTCGGACGCGACAACTTCGCGGCCGTCATAGAAACCGCACGCGCCGCAGATGTGGTGCGGACGCTTCAGTTCGCCGCAGTTCGGGCATTCGGCATAGGCATTTGCCGAAAGCGCGTGGTGCGAGCGGCGCATGTTGCGACGCGAGGGAGAAACTTTCTTCTTGGGAACTGCCATGACACAACCTCGTCCGAGAGCCGCCGCACGATGCGAAACGACCCTGTAAAACCAAAACGTCGTCCGGAATTCAGGGGCCTAGATAGACAATTCCGCGTCCGCGCTCAAGCCTTCTTTCACCCCGATCGAGGCTATTTTTCCTTCTTTAGTCTTGCCTTCAGGTCGGCGAAGGGGCGGATCTTGCCTTCGGGTGGGGTCTCCGCAGGGTCGGGAACCTCGTCCTCGCCCCAGGTCGGTTTGAAAGCGGCCCCCGGCGCCCGCGGATAGGGATCGAGGGCGACGGCGAATTCCTGCGCGACGAGTTCGCCCAGATCGAGCGGCCCTTCCGGCAGCGCCTCCTCCAGCTCCTCGTCGGGATCGATCGCGTCGACATCGATCGCCCCGTCCTCGTCCACCGGCAGCGGCTTGAGATCTTCGGGCGGCACGAACACGACCGTGAAGGCCGCATCCATCTTCTGCGCAACCGGCTGCAGCGAGACGATGCAGGCCTGGCTCAGCGATGCGGTAATCCGCCCCTCCACCCGGACAGCCCTGCCCCCGCGCGTCCGGTTGAGCTTCAGCATCGCCTCGAGGCTGTCGATGCCGAGGATCTCGAAGCGCTTCGCCAGCGCGGTGCGTTCGGCCGCATCCGTCTGTACGCGCTGATGGACCGGGCGATCGCGCAGCGCGTCGAGTTCGAAGGGGCGCGAGAGCTCGCTCATGCCGGCACCATCGGTTCGGGAAACGCGACGCGCCCTTCGGCGAGAGCCGCGATGTCCTGCCCTGCAAGGGCGGCGATCGCCGCGCGTACATAGCGTGCCGTCGCGGTCAGCGTGGCCGGCGCGGTCGCTTCCTTCGTGCCGTAGAGATTGCGTGCGAGTGCGGCCGCCAGCCGTTCGTCGTCGGGCAGCGCCACCGCTTCCTCGTAGACGGCCGCGCGTCCGTAGAGCGACTGCGCCATCAGCTTCACCCGGCGCGACACGCCGAGATCGCCGACGCCAAGTTCGCGCACCGAACGGTCCATGTCGTCGACGAACGCATCGACGAGATTCTGCGCAAGGGCCGCCGCCGCCGCGCCGTCTTCGCGCTTGAGGCGGTTGAGCACGAGAAAGACGTGCAGCGCCACGGCGTCGAACCGCCCGTCGAGCGAATCGGGAACCTCCAGGCGCGCATAGAGATCGGGGTGCCGCGCCTGCGCGACCAGCCCCACATAAAGGAGCTGCGCCGTGTCTTTTGCCTCTTCGCGCTTGAAAAGCCTGGAAAACACCATTGTTCGACCCTTCGCCGCCTGGTCGGACGGGCACCCGTTGACAGATGGCCGCGCCCGGCCCAACTTCCCGGAGGAAGATGTGGGGCAAACGCGCCCGGAGATCAACGACGATGCGTGCAGGACGGTTACTTACGGCCGGAATCATGGCGGTGGCGCTGGGCGGGTGCGAACTCGGCTTCACCGACACGCGCGGCTATGTGCCCGACGAGGAATCGCTCTCGCGCCTCGAGCCGGGGCGGCAGAACCGCGACGACGTCCAGCAGCTTCTCGGCTCCCCGGCCTCGCAGGGCGTCTTCGACGCCGAGCAGAGCTGGTATTACATCATGCGCAAGACCTACCAGTTCGCGTTCCTGCAGCCCGAAGTGCTCGACCAGCGCGTCGTCGTTGTCCATTTCGACGACGGCGGGACCCTGCGCGACGTGCGCCGCTACAACCTCGAAGATGGAATCGTCGTCGATCCGGTGACGCGCGAGACGCCGTCGCCCGGCAAGGAACTCGGCTTCCTCGAACAGCTGCTCGGCAACCTCGGCAAGTTCAACAAGATGCCGGGCACCAAATAGGTCCTCCGACCGCCGCCGCCCCAAAGCAGAACGGCCCCGGGATCACTCCCGGGGCCGTTCGCTTGTCGGCTATGCGCCGCCTTCGATCAGTGGCCGCCGGCCAGGATCGCGAGCAGCAGGATGGCGACGATGTTGATGATCTTGATCATCGGGTTCACGGCCGGGCCGGCCGTGTCCTTGTACGGGTCGCCGACGGTGTCGCCGGTGACCGCCGCCTTGTGGGCGTCGGAACCCTTGCCGCCGTAGTGGCCCTCTTCGATGTACTTCTTGGCGTTGTCCCATGCGCCGCCGCCAGAGGTCATCGAGATGGCGACGAACAGGCCCGTGACGATCGTGCCGAGGAGCATGGCGCCCATCGACGCGAAGGCCTCAGCCTGGCCCGCGATGACGCGGATGACCACGTAGAGGACGATCGGCGCGAGGACCGGCAGCAGCGACGGGATGATCATTTCCTTGATCGCCGACGCCGTCAGCATGTCGACCGCGCGGCCGTAGTCCGGCTTGCCCGTCCCGGCCATGATGCCCGGGATCTCGCGGAACTGGCGGCGCACTTCCTCGACGACCGCACCGGCGGCCTTGCCGACCGCCGTCATGCCCATCGCCCCGAACAGGAAGGGCAGCGAGCCGCCAATGAACAGGCCGACGACCACGTACGGGTTCGTCAGGCTGAAATTGACCTTGCCCGCCAGAGCCGGGAACAGGCGCTCCAGGTCGTAGATGTAGGCCGCGAACAGCACCACGGCCGCGAGACCGGCCGAACCGATCGCGTAGCCCTTGGTGACCGCCTTGGTCGTGTTGCCCACCGCGTCGAGCGCGTCGGTGAACTTGCGCACGTCCTTGGGCAGGCCCGACATTTCGGCGATGCCGCCGGCGTTGTCGGTGACCGGGCCGTAGGCGTCGAGCGCCACGATGATGCCGGCGAGCGCCAGCATCGTCGTCGCCGCGACGCCGATCCCGTAGAGACCGCCCGTCAGGTACGAAGCCAGGATGCCCGCGCAGATCACGATCACCGGAAGGAAGGTGGATTCGAGCGAGATCGCGAGGCCCTGGATGACGTTCGTGCCGTGGCCGGTCTGCGAGGCGGCGGCGACCGAACGCACCGGGCGGTATTCCGTGCCCGTGTAGTATTCGGTGATCACCACCAGCAGGGCGGTGACCGCCATGCCGACGAGGGCGCAGAAGAACATGCCCATGCCCGTCGAGCTGCCGACCTTCGTGTCGAAGCCGATATACTGCTGCGTCACGAAATAGATCAGCACGGTCGAGGCGATGCCCGTCACGATCAGCGACTTGTAGAGCGCCTTCATGATGTTGCCGTCCGGGCCGAGCTTCACGAAGAACGTGCCCAGCACCGAAGCCGCGATGCACACGCCCGCGATCAGCAGCGGGTACATCATCATGGCCAGCGTCTGTTCGCCGGTGAAGAAGATGGTGGCGAGCAGCATCGTCGCGACGATCGTCACGGCGTAGGTTTCGAAGAGGTCGGCCGCCATGCCGGCGCAGTCGCCGACATTGTCGCCCACGTTGTCGGCGATCACGGCCGGGTTGCGCGGATCATCCTCGGGGATACCCGCTTCGACCTTGCCGACGAGGTCGGCGCCGACGTCCGCGCCCTTGGTGAAGATGCCGCCGCCGAGGCGCGCGAAGATCGAGATCAGCGAGGCGCCGAACGAGAGGGCGACGAGCGCTTCGACCGTGGCGGACGACGTGGCGCCCTTCCACGAGGAGAGCACGCCGAAATAACCCGCCACGCCGAGGATGCCGAGACCGACGACCAGCAGGCCGGTGATCGCGCCTGCCTTGAAGGCGACGTCGAGTGCAGGCTGCAGGCCGCCGCGCGCGGCTTCAGCCGTGCGGACGTTGGCGCGCACCGACACGTTCATGCCGATATAGCCCGTGGCGCCCGAGAGCACCGCGCCGACCACGAAGCCGAGGGCGACATGGATGCCCAGCGTGAAGGCGAGGACCAACGCCACGAGGACGCCGACGATCGCGATCGTGCGGTACTGGCGGTTGAGATAAGCCCCAGCGCCTTCGGCGATGGCGGCAGCGATTTTCTGCATCGTTTCGTTGCCGGCAGAAACCGCAACGACCTGACGATATGCGACCATCCCGTAAAGGATGGCGAGCACACCGCACGCGATGATGAGCCAAAACGCACCAGACATGATTTCCGGTCCTCGATTTTTCTTTGTGGTTCAATAAGTTGGTTCCGGACTCGTGGCCCGGACCCGAATGCGGGGCGGAACATGCCAGATGCCCCCCGGCAGCGCAAGGCTTTGCGCTGCATTGCCAAACCCGCATATTCGCTGGGTTTTCCAGCTCTCGAACGCCGGATTCGCCATGACCGCTTTGCTGGCAGGCTTGCTGCTCTTTCTCGGAACCCACCTGCTGACGACGCGCCGTGCGCTTCGCGCCGGACTGATCGGCAAACTGGGTGCGCAGCCTTTCAAGGGTCTCTACTCGCTCGCCGCGTTCGCCGGTCTGCTGCTTATCATCTATGGATTCGGCGCCTATCGGGCGGCCGGCTATGTCGATGTCTGGGATCCGCCGCGCGTCCTGCGGCATCTCGCGATGGCGCTTCTGCTGCCGGTATTTGTGCTTCTCGCCGCGACGTATATGCCCGGCTGGATCAAGGCAAAGGCCCGCCATCCGATGCTGCTGGCGATCAAGCTGTGGGCGCTCGCCCATCTGCTCGCCAACGGCGATCTCGGCTCGATCCTGCTCTTCGGCGGATTTCTCCTATGGGCCGGCTATGCACACGCGATGATGGACGGGCGCGAGCGCCTCGAAGGAACGCCGCCACCGGCCCCTGCCCGGTTCGGCGCCAACGACACGATCGCCGTCGCCGTCGGCCTTGCCGCCTATGCCACCGTCGCTTTGTGGCTTCACCCGATCCTGACCGGCGTCGCCGTTACGGGCTAGCCCGCCCGCCGGTTGCGCGCCGACAGCCAGAACAGCGCGAGGGCCGACGCCGCGATCAACGGCAGCACACCCGCATTGATCGCCGACCAGCCGGCCGTATTCTGCAGCCAGCCGGAAGCGGCGGCGGCCGCGGCGACCGTGCCGAACACGAGGAAGTCGTTGGCGGCCTGCACCTTCGCCTTTTCCGGCGGACGGTACGTTTCGGTCAGCAGCGCCGTGGCCCCGATATAAAGGAAGTTCCACCCCAGCCCGAGCAGGATCAACCCGACATAAAAGTTCAGGAAATCGACGCCGGCGAGCGCGAATGCCGAGGACCCGGCCAGCAGCGCCGCGCCCGCGATCATCACGTTGACGAGCCCGAACCGCGCGATGATCGCGCCGGTGAAGAACGACGGCGCGAACATCGCCAGCACATGGGCCTGGATCGTCTGCGCCGCGTCGTCGAACACCAGGCCGCAGGCGATCATCGCCAGCGGCGTGGCGTTCATCACCAGCGACATGATGCTGTAGGCCGCGATGCCCGAGAAGATCGCGACCGCCGTCTTGGGCTGGGCGAGGATTTCCAGAAGCGGCCGCGACGCCCCGGACCGCTCGTCGCCGCTCGGTGCGGGGATATCGACGAACTGGACCACGAGGATCGCGACGGCGGAGACGGCCGTGAGCGCCACGAACGAACCGGCGAAGGCGACCGGCAGGAACAGATCGTGCGTCAGCTTGGCAAGCTCCGGCCCCACGATGCCCGCGACCACGCCGCCGGCAAGCACGAAGCTGATCGCCTTGCCGCGCAGCGCCGGCGGCGCACCGTCGGCCGCCGCGAAGCGGTAGAAAAGGCCGAACCCGCTATAGACGCCGTTCAGCATGCTGCCCACGCAGAACAGCAGGAACGATCCGTCGAAAATGCCGAGGACGCACACGGCCTGGCCGGCCAGCCCGAACACGGCGCCGAGCGTGAAGCCCGCGCGCCGCCCGAAGCGCTTCATCAGGAACGAGGCCGGGAAGGTCGTCAGCATCGCGGCAAGCTGCATGAGGCCGACCGGCAGCGTCGCCTGCGACTTGTTCTCCGCGAGCATGTGGCCGACGAGGGCCGCCTCGGCGATCATCGTCGACGTGCCGATCATCAGCAGGGCCTGCGCAACCGCCAGAACCAGGGAGTTGCGGCGCGTTTTGTCGGCCGTCGGCAATTGGGCATTCATCTCGGCAATTTCCGTCGCTTAAGAATCGGGTGGCGATGCGCAGCATTTATGCGCGGATCGATATACTCCATCCTGTGCCGCGTGCCGAGGAACTTTGCCGGAGATACCGCGATCCGGCACTAGCTTGCGGGCTGCGGCCGATAGCGAATGGACAGCCAAGCTAGAGAAATGAACGACACGACGATCAGCGGCATCGCGCCCGCATTGATCGCAGACCAGCCAAGCGTGTTCTGCATCCAGCCGGCTGCCGTCGCAGCGACGGCGACGGTTCCGAAAACGAGGAAATCATTGGCCGCCTGCACCTTCGCCATTTCCGCCGGGCGATAGGTTTCGGTGAGCAGCGCCGTGGCGCCGACATAGAGAAAATTCCAGCCAATTCCTTCAAGGAGCAGCCCGATATAGAAGTGCACGAACTCGACGCCCATCAACGCGACGATCGTCGATCCCACGAGCAGGACCGCGCCCGCCATCATGACGTTGAGCAGGCCGAAGCGCGCGATGATGGCGCCCGTAAAGAACGAAGGTGCGAACATCGCGATCACGTGCGTCTGGATCGTGCGCGCCGCATCGCCGAAGACATGTCCGCAGGCGATCATGGCAAGCGGGGTCGCGTTGGACACAAGCGACATGACGCTATAGGCGACAACGCCGGAATAAACAGCGACTGCGGCCTTGGGTCGGGCGAGAATTTCGAGGATCGGGCGCGCAGCCCCCATCTGTTCCTCGCCGGACGGAACGGGAATGTCGACGAACTGCACGACGAGTAACGCTACTGCCGCCACGACAGCGAGAGCGACAAACGAACCGACGAACGCGACGGGCGCAAAAAGGTCGTGCGTTGCCGTCGCCAGTTCTGGCCCGAGGAGGCCAGCGATCACGCCGCCTGCAAGTACGAAGCTGATCGCCTTGCTACGCGCTGCGGCGGGCACGCCATCTGCTGCCGCAAAACGGAAGAACAATCCGACGCCATTGTAGACACCGTTCAACAAGCTTCCGAGCGAGAACAGCAGGAACGAATCCTCGAATATCCCGACAACGCACACCAACTGCCCGACGAGGCCGAACAAGGCTCCCAGCGTGAAACCGGCGCGACGACCAAACCGCCTCATCAAGAACGAAGCCGGGAATGTCGTCAGCATTGCGGCGAACTGCATGAGTCCGACCGGAAGCGTCGCCAGTGATTTGTTCTCGGCCAGCATGTAGCCGACGAGTGCCGCTTCCGCGATCATCGTCGAAGTACAGATCATCACGAGCCCTTGCGAGACCGCGAGGACGGCGACATTGCGGCGAGACTTGGCGATCATCGGCGAATAGGCGTCCATTGACGGGCTCCATCGTTTGGCAGCACTCGCGTCTTGCCGTCTCGACACGGGAATGCGGCGCAGCCAATCGGGCCCCTCTACAGCTTTCGGTGTCAATGATCTATATATTTATGATTGTATGACAATTCCAGCACACGCGACGTACCACAATTTCAATATTCGCTTTCAGTTTCCGATGCGGCGTTCGAGCACGCGCTCGAACACGATGTCCTCGATGATGCCTTCCTTGCCCAGGATCCGGGCCGAGGAGGCAAGCATGCGCCGCTTGGCGCGCTCGCGGTCGAAATGGTCGCCGCGCGAGGCGACGTCGTTTAGGTCGTAGACATAGGCGTTCTGCAGGCGATCCATGTTGGTGCGCACCGCATCGACGTCTTCCTTGCGCGCGATGCGCAGCTTGATCAGCAGCGCATAGTGACGGCGTACCGCATCGCCCTGGATCGCGGGCACGAGCATGCGGGGCAGGAAGATCTCGGCGCCCGGATCGTCGACGATCGGGCCGGCAGGCGCAGGCGGATCCTCGGCATGCAGCGGGGCCGCGGCAAGACACAGGAGAATCGCGAGGGCGGCCAAGAGGCGCATCGCGCGACTATGAACCAGCCTCAATAGTGGGTAAAGCCCGCTTGCGCGAGACGCAGCACGCGGCTCTGCGTATCGAGCACGCGGACTTTGGCGCGACCGGCGGAAAAATGACCGATCCGCGCGACCGGGGTTTTCGCGTGACGCGAGGCGCGCAAGACCGCTGGTCGCGCCGACGGCGGTGCGGCGAACAGCAGCTCGTAGTCATCTCCGCCCCCGATCGCGGCAAGGCGGAGCCTGCCGTCACGCGCGATCGCCGCCTGCGCGGCTGCCGAGAAGGGCACGGCATCGAGTTCGACCGTCGCACCGAGGCGTGAGGTCTCGCAGATGTGCCCCAGATCGGCGACGAGCCCGTCCGACACATCCATCGACGCATGCGCGATGCCGACGAGCGCGCGCCCGAGCGCCAGCCGCGGCTGCGGCAGGCGATAGCGCGCAAGCAGAGCTGCACGATGCGTCGCCGTCAGCCCCCGCAAACCGCCTTGCGCGACCGACAGCCCGAGCGCGCCGTCGCCGACGCTGCCCGAAACCCAGAGATCGTCGCCGGCCCTCGCGCCCGACCGGTGCAGCATCGTGCCGCGGCGCATCGTGCCGAGTGCCGTGATCGCGATCGTAAAGGGGCCCGGCGTCGACGTGCTGTCGCCACCGAGCAGCGGGATCGCGAAGGTCTTGCCGTCGGCGGCGAGGCCGCGCGCGAAAGCGGCAAGCCGGGCGTCGGTCCAGCTCCGCGGCCGCGCGATCGACAGGAAATAGCCGATGGGCCTTGCGCCCTTGCCGGCGAGGTCCGACAGGTTCGTGCGCAGCGACTTGCGCGCGATCTCGGACGGCGGATCTGAATCGAAGAAATGCACGCCGGAAACCAGCGCGTCGGCCGTGACGATCAGTTCTTCCGAAGGCGGGATGCGCAGGCGCGCCGCATCGTCCTTGAGGCCGAGGGCGGCGCGGTCGCCGCGCGTCAGCGGTGCGAACAGGGCGGCGATGGTCTCGAATTCGCCGCGCGCCATGTTCAGGCCCTGCCCGCCATCTCCTGCGGGCGGCGGTCCTTGGCGATGCGGTCGAGCACGCCGTTGACGAACCCCGATTCCTGCGCCGCGTCGAAATCGAGCGACAGCTCGACATAGGCATCGATCGTCGCGCGCGCCGGCACGTCGCCGCGCGCGAGGAGTTCGTAGGCGCCCGCGCGCAGGATCGCGCGGATCACCGGATCGATGCGCTGCAGCGTCCAGCCGCGCGCGAGCGCCGGCACGATCAGGCCGTCGATCTCGGGCTTGCGCGACCAGGCACCCTCGACGAGGTCGGCGAAGAAGGCGGGCTCGGCCTCGGGCCAGTCCGGCCCGCCGAAGCCGGGCTTCAGGCGGAAGCGGCGGAACTGCTCGACGACGTGATGCGGATCTTCGGCGGCGAACTCGACCTGATAGAGCGCCTGCACGGCGGCGAGGCGCGAGGTCGTGCGGCCGTTCCTGCGGGAATTGCCGCTCATGGTGCTAGCCGCAGCTGGCGCTTGTACGCGAGCATCGCGAGCGCCGCCTGCGCGGCGCCGGCGCCCTTGTCGCCTTCGCTGCGCTTGGCGCGCGCCCAGGCCTGTTCCATGTTCTCGACCGTCAGGATGCCATAGCCGATGGCAAGCCCGCGGCGCACGGCAAGGTCCTGCAGGCCGCGCGCACTCTCGCCGCACACGTAATCATAGTGCGATGTCTCGCCGCGGATGACCGCACCCAGTGCCACGAAGGCGTCATAGGGCAGCACGCCCGGCACGCCGTGCCCGGCCATGTCGGCCATCGCGATGGCGCCGGGAATCTCGAACGCGCCGGGAACCGCGACGCGCTCGGCGATGCCGCCGACGGCCTCGATGGCCGCGATGGCGCCGGCCGCGAGTTCGTCGGCGATGTCGGCATAGAAACGGGCCTCGACGATCAGCAGGCGCGGAGGCGCGCCGGCGAAGTCGGCCTTTGAAGGGGCGGTGAAATCAGCGCGTCCGAACATCGATGCTCTTGTGCCCCACTACGTTCAATCCGTAACCCTCGAGCCCGACGATCGAGCGGCGGGCGTTCGAAAGGAGAATCATGTCGCGCACGCCCAGATCGAGCAGGATCTGCGCGCCGACGCCGTAATCGCGAAGCTCGCCCGTGCCGGCCGGCTTGGCGCCGCGGGCGGCTTCGGCAAGCGGCGTCGCCGGCTCGCCCGCGCCGCCCAGACGCGCGCGCACGCGGTCCGACAGGCTGGTCGCGCGCGGCTCGCGCAGCAGCACGACCACGCCGCGCCCCGCCTCGCCGATCGTGCGCATCGCTGCCTGCAACGTCCCCGCACGCCCGAGCGTGCGGTCGCCCAGCACGTCGTCGAGCACGTTGAGCGCATGCATGCGCACGAGGACCGGATCGGCCCCGGAAACGTCGCCCTTCACGAGCGCGATGTGCTCGGCATAGGCCGCGCGGTTGACATAGACGAGCATGCGCCAGACGCCGCCATGCTCGCTTTCGAAACTGGTTTCCTGCACGCGCTCGACGATGCGGTCGTGCTTGCGGCGGAACGCGATCAGATCGGCGATGGTCGCGACCTTGAGGCCGTGCAATTGCGCGAACTGCACGAGATCCGGCAGGCGGGCCATCGTGCCGTCGTCGTTCATGATCTCGCAGATCACGCCGGCGGGGATCAGGCCCGCCATGCGCGCGATGTCGACGGCCGCCTCGGTATGGCCCGCACGCACGAGCGTGCCGCCGTCGCGCGCGACGAGCGGGAAGACATGGCCCGGGCTGACAATGTCGCGCGCACCCTTGCCCGGATCGATGGCGACCTGGATCGTGCGCGCGCGATCGGCCGCCGAGATGCCGGTGGAGATCCCGTCGCGCGCCTCGATCGACACGGTGAAGGCCGTCTGGTGGCGCGAGGCGTTGTCGGCGCTCATCAGCTTGAGGCCGAGCGTCTCGCAGCGCTCGCGCGTCATCGACAGGCAGATCAGGCCGCGCCCGTGCTTGGCCATGAAGTTGACGGCTTCGGGCGTGGCGAACTGCGCGGGGATCACGAGGTCGCCCTCGTTCTCGCGGTCCTCGTCGTCGACCAGGATGAACATGCGGCCGTTGCGCGCGTCCTCGACGATCTCGTCGAGCGACGACAGGAACGCCACGTCGACCTTGCCGGTCTCGAGGATTTCCGTCTGGCGGTTGGATGGCTTGAAGGACACGTGCGCTCTCAGTTCCGGCCCAGAATGCGCGCAACATACCGCGCAAGCGCGTCGACTTCCATGTTCACACGCTGTCCGGCCCCGGTCCGGCCGAGCGTGGTCGCATTCCATGTATGCGGTATGACGTTGATGCCGAAGCGCGCGGTACCGTCGGCGCGGTCCTCGACCTCGTTGAGCGTCAGCGAAATGCCGTCGATGGCGACCGAGCCCTTGGGCGCCAGATAGCGCGCGAATTCCCTGGGTGCTTCGAAGACCAGCCGGTGCGAGCCCTGCTCGGGCGTCGCCGAGACGAGGACGGCCGTGCAGTCGACATGGCCCGAGACGATGTGCCCGCCGAGTTCGTCGCCCACGCGCAGCGACGGCTCGAGATTGACCTCGGAGCCCACGTGCCATTCGCCCAGCGTCGTCTTCGACAGCGTTTCGGCCGACGCCTCGACCGCGAACCAGCCTGCGCCCTTCTCGATCGCCGTCAGGCAGCAGCCCGAGCACGCGATGGAGGCGCCGATGGCGAAACGCGACGTGTCGAGCGCGGTCTCGATCTCGAGACGCGTATCGCTGGTGCGGGTGGCCGGCGCGAGCTTCCGCACGCGGGCCTTGTCGACGACGATGCCGGTGAACATGGCGGGGAACTTATGTCGCCCGCGCCCAGGTTTCCAGTACGTCGTCGCCGCATTCGGCGAGTTCGATACGGGAAAAACGGGGTGCGTCGGCCAGCCGATCGACCCCGAATGCCGACAATGCAGGCACCCCGTCGCCGCCGATGACGAGCCCTGCCCCGAAACGGACCAGCCGGTCGACCAGACCGGCCTGCAGGAAGGCCCCGGCAAGATGCGACCCGCCCTCAAGCAGGACGCGCGTCAGGCCGCGCGTGCCGAGCGCCTTTGCGATCTCGGCCGGTGCGAGATGCCCGGTCGCCGCATCGGGGGCCAGCCGGACAATCTCGACGCCGCAATCGGCCAGTACCTTGGCGCGGGGCCCATCGGCATCGTCGCGCACGACGAACCAGGTGGGACGTTCGCGCGCCGTCTGCACGAGCCGCGACGTCAGCGGTATGCGAAGGCGTCCGTCGACGACGACGCGCACGCGCCTTGCGTCCTCGTATCCGGCAAGCCGCACGTCGAGCATCGGATCGTCGGCGATCGCCGTGCCCGAGCCGACCAGTACCGCGTCGTGTGCGGCGCGCATCGCATGCGCGCGGGCGCGCGCGGCTTCGCCGGTGATCCAGCGGCTTTCGCCGCGATGCGTGGCGATGCGACCGTCGAGCGTCGTCGCGATCTTCAGCGTGACGAGCGGCCGCCCCTCGCGCACGCGCAGGAAGAACCCGGCATTGAGCGCGTCGGCTTCCGCCGCGAGCAGGCCGGTCTCGGTCTCGATGCCCGCCGCACGAAGCTTCGCGATGCCGCTTCCCGAGACGCGCGGATCGGGATCGCCCGTGGCGACTATGGCGCGCGCGATTCCGGCGGCGACCAGCGCATCGGCGCAGGGCGGCGTCTTGCCGTGATGGCTGCAGGGTTCGAGGCTGACATAGGCCGTCGCACCGCGTGCGGCGGCCCCTGCCCGCTTCAGCGCTTCGGTTTCCGCGTGCGGCCGCCCGCCGGGCTGCGTCCAGCCGCGGCCGACGACGACGGCGTCGCGCACGATGACGCAGCCGACGGCCGGATTGGGCCACACGCCGCCCAGACCGCGCCGCGCGAGAGAAAGCGCGGCGCGCATATGGGCCCCATGGGCCTCACTCGTCGCCGTCGCCGCCAAGCTTGCCGACGAAATCTTCGAAGTCCTTCGCTTCCCGGAAATTCTTGTAGACCGAGGCGAAGCGGATATAGGCGACGTGATCGAGCGTGCGCAGCGCATCCATCACCATCTCGCCCACGACCGTCGAGGGGATCTCGCTCTCGCCGAGGCTTTCGAGGCGGCGCTGGATGCCCGAGACGATGCGCTCGACGCGGTCGGGTTCCACGGGGCGCTTGCGCACCGCATGCATCAGCGAGCGCAGGATCTTCTCGCGGTCGAAAGGTTCCTTGACGCCGTTCTTCTTCACGATCGTCAGCTCGCGCAGCTGCACGCGCTCGAACGTCGTGAACCTCGAACCGCACGAGGGGCAGAAGCGCCGACGCCGGATGGCCGAGCCATCTTCGGTCGGGCGCGAGTCCTTCACCTGGGTGTCTTCATGACCGCAAAACGGACAGCGCATCTTCGGGGCGTTCCCTTCTCTTGTTCTTACAGTCCGCGGTAGATCGGAAAGCGGTTGGCGAGTTCGCCGACCTTGGCGCGCACGGCGGCCTCGACGGCCGCGTTGTCGCCGCTGTTGGTGTTGGCGAGGCCGTTCAGCGTCTCGGCGATGAGGTCCGCGATCTGGCGGAACTCGACCGGGCCGAAGCCGCGCGTGGTGCCCGCCGGCGTACCGAGGCGCACGCCCGAGGTGACCATCGGCTTCTCGGGATCGGCCGGAATGCCGTTCTTGTTGCAGGTGAGGCCGGCGCGCTCGAGGCTTTTCTCGGCGACGTTGCCCGTCAGCTTCTTGGGCCGCAGGTCGACCAGCATCAGGTGGCTGTCGGTGCCGCCCGAGACGATGGCGAAGCCGTGCTCGACCAGGCGTGCGGCCATCACGCGCGCATTCTCGACGACGCGCTGGGCATAGACCTTGAACTCGGGCTTCAGCGCCTCGCCGAAGGCCACGGCCTTCGCCGCGATCACGTGCATCAGCGGGCCGCCTTGCAGGCCCGGGAAGACGGCCGAGTTGATCTTCTTGCCGAGATCCTCGTCCATCGAAAGGATCATGCCGCCGCGCGGGCCGCGTAGCGTCTTGTGCGTCGTCGTCGTGACGACATGCGCGTGCGGCAGCGGGCTTGGATATGCGCCGCCCGCGATCAGGCCGGCATAGTGCGCCATGTCGACCATCAGATAGGCGCCGACCTTGTCGGCGACCGCGCGGAAGCGCGCGAAATCGATCTGGCGCGAATAGGCCGAGCCGCCCGCGATGATCAGCTTGGGCTTCACTTCGAGCGCCTTGGCTTCCATCGCGTCGTAGTCGATGAGCTGGTTGTCGGCGCGCACGCCGTACGAGGCGACCTTGAACCACTTGCCCGACTGGTTGGCGGGTGCGCCATGCGTGAGGTGTCCGCCCTCGGCGAGCGACATGCCCAGGAACGTGTCGCCCGGCTGGAGCAGCGCGAAGAACACCGCCTGGTTTGCCTGCGCGCCCGAATGGGGCTGCACGTTGGCGAAGTTGCAGTTGAACAGCTTCTTGGCGCGCGCGATGGCCAACGCCTCCGCCTCATCGACGAATTCGCAGCCGCCGTAATAGCGGCGGCCCGGATAGCCTTCCGCGTATTTGTTGGTCAGTACCGAGCCCTGCGCTTCGAGCACGGCGCGGCTGACGATGTTTTCCGACGCGATCAGCTCGATCTGGTCCTGCTGGCGGCCGAGCTCGCGGTCGATCGCGGCACGCAGGTCGGGATCGGCGTCCTTCAGGCTCGTGCCGAAGAAACGCTTGGCAAAATCTGATTCGGTCACGCGGGCGGGTTCGGCAGGCGACATCGAGGACTCTCTCCGGCAGTTCGTTATGTTCGTTCGCGTCAGCCGAGTTTGGCGACGCGTCGTTCGTGGCGTTCTCCGCCGTCGAACTTCGTCGACAGGAAGACCTTGAGGCAGCCGAGCGCCACTTCCGGGCCGAGCAGCCGGCCGCCGAGCACGAGCACGTTCGCGTCGTTGTGCTGGCGGCACAGGCGCGCCGACGTCTCGTCGTGGCAAAGGGCCGCGCGGATGTGGCGGTGGCGGTTCGCGGCGATCGAGATGCCGATGCCCGTGCCGCAGACGAGGATGCCGCGCGACGCGCGTCCGTCCTTCAGTGCGGCGGCGAGACGGTCGGCATAGTCCGGATAATCGACGCTGTCGGGCGCGTTCGTGCCGAGATCGACGACGGACATGCCGGCGGCGGCCAAGTCCTTGAGCAGCAAGGACTTGAGTTCGTATCCGGCGTGATCGGATGCAATGGCGATGGCGTTTGTCATATCGGCGCGGACGCTACCATATGTCGTCGCGCTGTCACAATCCGCCCCCAAGGCGTTGCGATTTTTGGGCTTTTCGGGCCTTCAGGGAGTACCGCCCGCCCGCTTGCGCAACGCGGCCTCCAGCTTGCGTATCGCGTTGGCGCGCAGCAGGGCGTCGCCACCGTTCGCAGGGCCGACGATGGCGACCTCGATGCCGGTCTCGGCGTCGATCGCGGTCACCTTGACGAAGGCGCCGATCCGGTGGAACTCGAAGAGCGCATCGCGCGACATGGGTGCGAATCCGGAATCGTCTCACGGGAAGTTCCATTCAATCATGCAGACGCCGTCGGTGCGCAAGCCACTGCCTTGCCCGGCAGATATTTTAGGCTTAAAATAATTCGATGCCCGCCGCACCCTTCACGGTCGAACTTCCGATCCGCTTCAGCCACACCGATCCGGCAGGGATCGTCTATTTCCCGAACTATTTCGACTTCTGCAACGCAGTCGTCGAGGACTGGTACTCGAAGGGCCTCGGCATCGACTATGCGCGGATGATCTTCGACGAGCGCCGCTCCGCGCCCATCGTGCATGCCGAGTGCGACTTCTACGTCCCTTCGCTGATGGGCGACACGGTGTCGTTCACGCTGCTGCTTGCCAAGGTCGGCCGCACGTCGATCGACATGGACATCTACGGCCATGTTGCCGGCACGCTGCGCCTCAAGGCGAACATCGTGACGGTGTACATGGATCTCGACACGCGCAAGTCGGTCCCGCTGCCCGACGCGATGCGCGCGAAGTTCGACGCCTACCGCACGGCCTGCGAAGGCTGGGCCCCGCCCTCGAAACCCGGAGAGACGAAATGAACCGCGCGCTGCTGCCGCCCGGCTGGGACGCGCCCAAGGGCTACGCCAACGGCATCGCCGCGCGCGGCACGCAGATATATGTGGCCGGCCAGATCGGCTGGAACCCGGCGACGTCCGCGTTCGAGACCGACGACTTCACGGCGCAGGTCCGTCAGGCGCTCGCCAACATCGCCGACGTGCTGCGCGCGGCCGGTGCCGGCCCCGAGCATGTCGTGCGGCTCACCTGGTACGTCGTCGACAAGGCCGAGTACCAGTCGAACCTGCGCGGCGTCGGCGAGGCGTACCGCGCCGCGCTGGGACGCAACTACCCGGCCATGACGCTGGTCGAGGTCAAGTCGCTGCTCGAGCCGCGCGCGCGCGTGGAGATCGAGGCGACGGCCGTGCTGCCGGATTGACCTCGCCAAGCCCTCCTGCCGCCCTATAATCCTTCCCTCCCCCTTCCGACCGGAAACACAGACATGAGCAAATCCGCCAAGGCCGAATTCACGTGGGAAGATCCGTTCCTGATCGACGCGGACCTCTCCGAAGACGAGCGGATGATCCGCGACGCCGCGCGCGAGTTCTGCGAAGGCAAGCTCATGCCGCGCATCCAGAAGGCGTTCCGCGAGGAGAAGACCGACCGCGGCATCTTCAACGAGATGGGCGAGATGGGTTTCCTTGGCTCGACCATCGAGGGCTATGGCTGCGCCGGCACCTCCTACGTCGCCTACGGTATCGTCGCGCGCGAGGTCGAACGCATCGACAGCGGCTACCGCTCGATGATGAGCGTGCAGTCCTCGCTGGTCATGCATCCGATCCACGCCTACGGCAGCGAGGCGCAGCGCCAGAAGTACCTTCCCAAACTCGCGACCGGCGAATGGGTCGGCTGCTTCGGCCTGACCGAGCCGGACGCCGGCTCCGATCCCGGCGGCATGACGACGCGCGCGAAGAAGACGAAGGACGGCTACGTCATCTCCGGCGCCAAGATGTGGATCTCGAACGCGCCCATCGCCGACGTGTTCGTCGTGTGGGCCAAGGACGATGCGGGCGACATCCGCGGATTCGTGCTCGAACGCGGCATGAAGGGCCTGACGACGCCGAAGATCGAGGGCAAGTTCTCCTTGCGCGCCTCGATCACCGGCGAGATCGTCATGGACGAAGTGCATGTCCCCGACGACGCGCTGCTGCCGAACGTGAAGGGCCTCAAGGGCCCGTTCGGCTGCCTCAATCGCGCGCGCTACGGCATCGCGTGGGGGGCCTTGGGTGCGGCCGAGTTCTGCTGGCACGCCGCGCGCAAGTACACGCTGGAGCGCAAGATGTTCAACCGCCCGCTCGCGGCCAACCAGCTCGTGCAGAAGAAGCTCGCCGACATGCAGACCGAGATCTGGATCGGCCTCAACGCCTGCCTCACGGCCGGCCGCCTGATGGATCAGGGGCGCCTTGCGCCCGAGACGATCAGCCTCATCAAGCGCAACAGCTGCGGCAAGGCGCTCGACGTGGCGCGCATGGCGCGCGACATGCACGGCGGCAACGGCATCATGGACGAGTATCACGTGATCCGGCACATGATGAATCTCGAGACCGTGAACACCTACGAGGGCACGCACGACATCCACGCGCTGATCCTCGGCCGGGCGCAGACCGGCATCCAGGCCTTCTTCTGACGCAAGGGGCGCGCTGAAGATGCTCGGCGCGCTCACCCTCCTCCTCGTCTGCCAGGCGCTCGGCGAAGCGGTCGTGCGGCTTGCGGGTCTGCCCGTGCCCGGCCCCGTCATGGGCATGCTGCTGCTGTTCGGCTGGCTGACCTTCAAGGGCGAGGTGCCCGAGCCCGTGGCGAAGACGGCCGGCGGCCTGCTCGAACATCTCTCGCTGCTGTTCGTGCCCGCGGGCGTGGGCGTGGTGCTCTATCTCGATCTCGTCGCGGCCGAGTGGAAGGCGATCGCCGCCGCACTCGTCGTCTCCACGCTCGCGACCATCGTCGTCACGGCTTTCGTCATGCGCAGGCTCGTGCGCCCCGAGGAAAAGCCGTGAAGGACGAGCTTTTCCAGCTCTGGGTCTATCTCTCGGCAACGCCGCTCGTCGGACTCACGGTCACGCTCGTTGCCTACCAGATCGGCGTCGGCGTCTATAAGCGCAGCGGGGCGAACCCGCTCGCCAATCCCGTGCTCGTCGCGGTCGTGCTTCTGGTGGCGCTGCTGTGGGGCACGGGCACGCCCTATCGCACCTATTTCGAGGGCGCGCAGTTCGTGCATTTCCTTCTCGGTCCGGCGACGGTGGCGCTGGCGGTCCCGCTCTACCGGCACTTCGCGACGATACGGCGCTCGGCACTTGCCATCGCGGTCTCGATCGTCGCGGGCTCGCTCACCGCCATCGTCACCGCGGTCGGCACGGCGTGGCTGATGGGTGCTTCCTCGCGCACGGTGCTGAGCCTCGCGCCCAAGTCCGTCACCACGCCGGTGGCGATGGGCATCTCCGAGCAGATCGGCGGATTGCCGCCGCTGACGGCCGTGCTGGTGATCCTCACCGGCATCCTGGGGGCGGTATTCGCGACATGGACGCTCAATGCCGTCGGCATCAAGGACTGGCGCGCGCGGGGACTTGCGGTGGGTGTCGGCGCGCACGGCATCGGGACCGCGCGTGCGTTTCAGGTGAACGAGCTTGCGGGCGCTTTCGCGAGCCTCGCGATGGGGCTCAACGCGCTGGCGACGGCGATACTCGTCCCGCTGCTTATTCGGCTGCTGTGGTGACCTGCGGCGCGTAGCCGCCCTGGCCGATGGCGCCGGTCCAGAACTGCTCCATGCGGCGCAGCGTCTGCTCCAGCATCGCGAGGTCCTGCGGCTTCACGGTCGTGCGCGTCAGTTCCTCGGCGTGGCGCTCGAACACCTTGTCGAGCAGCCCATGCAGCTTCAGTCCCGCAGCCGTCAGCTTCACGCGCACCGAACGGCGGTCGTGCGGGCTGCGCGCCTGCGAGATGTATTCGTTGTCGATCAGCTTCTTCAGATTGTACGAGACGTTCGAGCCGAGATAGTAGCCGCGCTGCGTGAGCTCGCCGACCGTGAGTTCGTCCGGGCCGATGTTGTACAGGATTAACGCCTGGACGTTGTTGATGTCGCGGATGCCCATGCGGTCGAGCTCGAGCTTGACCACCTCGAGGAACTGCCGGTGCAGCCGCTCCACCAGAGAGACTGAATCCAGATAGTCTTTTTTCATCGTCATTTCTGGTGGCCCCGCAAAACCCCGGATAGTTTTAGCAAAATACAGGGAAACGGGTTAACAGGTCATTACTTACCTTGTAACATCTTGATAATGCCAGAGAAATCCATCCCGCCACAGCCGCCCTGTACCATCAATGCATAAAGCGACTGCGCGGCGGCGCCCATCGGGGTCGCCTGTCCCGCGCTCTGCGCCGCCGATACCGCGAGCTTCATGTCCTTCAGCATCATGTCGGCGGTGAAGCCCGGCTTGTAGTCGCGGTTGGCGGGCGACGTGGGCACGGGGCCCGGCACGGGACAATAGGTCGTCATCGACCAGCACTGCGCGGACGATTTCGAGCTGATGTCGAACAGCTTCTGCGCGTCGAGGCCGAGCTTCTCGGCGAGGCTGAAACCTTCGGCGACCGCGACCATCGAGATGCCGAGGATCATGTTGTTGCAGATCTTCGCGGCCTGCCCGTTGCCGGGCCCGCCGGCATGCACGATGGTCTTGCCCATCTGGGCGAGCAGCGGCTGCACGCGCTCGAACGCCCTGGCGCTGCCGCCGACCATGAAAGTGAGCGTGCCGGCTTCCGCCCCGCCGGTGCCGCCGGAGACGGGCGCGTCGACCATGTCGAGCCCGTAGCCCTCGGCCTTCTTGGCGACCGCGCGGGCGGTGTCGACGTCGATGGTGGAACAGTCGGCCAGCAGCGTGCCCTTCGCCACGACGGGCAGGATCTCGTCATAAACCGCGCGCACATGCGGGCCCGCAGGCAGCATCGTGACGACGACCTCCGCCCCCTTCACGGCCTCGGCGGCGGATTTGCAGGCCGTCGCCCCCGCCGCCTCGACGTTCTTGGCCACCATGTCGAAGCCGCGCAAGGAATGCCCGGCCTTGATGAGGTTGCGTGCCATCGGCCCGCCCATGTTGCCGAGCCCGATGAATGCGATCGTCGCCATAGCGTGTGTCCCTCCCCTTTGTTTCTTTTCAGTCGACGAACGTCAGTTCGTCGCCGTCGGCCAGCGGCGCGAAATAGCGCGCGACGTCGGCATCGCTCACTTCGGCGAGCGTCGCCGGTTTCCACTTGGGCGCATGGTCCTTGTCGATCAGCACCGCGCGGATGCCTTCGTAGAAATCGTCGGCCGCCATGCAGCGCTGTACGAGGCGGAACTCCATGCGCAGCGCGTCCTCGATCGACAGCGCTGCGCCCAGTTCCATCTGGCGCAGGCTGACCTTGAGGCTCGTCGGGCTCATCTTGCGCAGGCGCGCGGCGAGCTTGGCCGCCCATTCGGAGCCTTCCGCGTCGAGTGCGGCAAGGATGCCCTCGACCGTGCGGGGCGCGAAGCAGCGGTCGATTTGCGCCTGCAGGGCGGGAAGCGTCGCAGGCCCCGGATCGGATGCGAAGCGCTTGAGCGCGCTGTCGGCCGCTTCGGTTTCCAGCGCCTGCGTGAGTTCGGGGAGCTTCGTGCTCTCTATATAATGTGTAGCAAGACCGAGATGCAGCATGTCGGCCGCCTTGATGCGCTCGCCGGTGAGGCCGAGGAAATCGCCCATGCGGCCGGCAAGGCGCGGCAGGAAGAACGAGCCGCCCACGTCGGGGAACAGGCCGATGGCACTTTCCGGCATCGCGAAGAGTGTGCGCTCGGTCGCGACGCGATAGCGTCCGTGGATCGAGAGCCCCACGCCGCCGCCCATGCAGATGCCGTCGATCAGCGACACGATGGGCTTGGGGAAACGCGCGAGACGGCGGTTGAGCCGGTATTCCTCGAAGAAGAAATCGCGCGTCAGCGGATCGGCCCTGCCGCTGCGCTTGGCCGCAAGGCCCGCATCGCACACCGCGCGCACGTCGCCGCCCGCGCAGAACGACTTGCCGCCCTCGCCCCACTGCACGACGTGGCGCAGGTTCGGGTCCTTCGCCCACTCGGCAAGCGTGGGCTCGTAGGCGCGGATCATCGCGTGCGTCAGCGCGTTGAGCGCCTTGGGCCGCGTGAAGGTGGCGAAGCCGCCGATCCCCGTCCGCCTGAAGCCGATCTCGTCCGTGCTGCGATCCGTCACACCTGTCTCCGTCGTCCGTCGGTTGGAATCCCGTGCCGCTTTCGATACGGTAGCCCGGCTTTCGGGTCAAAGGGAGACGCTTTCGATGGAAGTCTTCGGTCGCTATCCGCGCACGCGCCTGCGCCGCAACCGCCGCGACGCATGGTCGCGCGCCCTGGTGGCCGAGAACCGCGTGACGCCCGCCGACTTCATCCTGCCGCTGTTCGTGTGCGAGGGGAAAGGCGAGCGCGTGCCCGTCGCCTCGATGCCCGGCATCGCGCGCCTCAGCGTCGACGAGATCGTCAAGGACGCGCGCAAGGCAGCCAGGCTCGGCATCCCGGCCGTCGCCCTCTTCCCCAACACGCCCGGCAACCTCAAGAGCGAGGACGGCGAGGAAGCGTTCAACCCCGAAAACCTGATGTGCCGCGCCACGCGCGCCGTGAAGAAGGCCGTGCCCGAGATCGGCATCGTGTGCGACGTGGCGCTCGACCCCTACACCACGCACGGGCAGGACGGGCTGGTGCGCAACGACTATGTCGTCAACGACGAGAGCGTCGCGGCACTGGTGAAGCAGGCGCTCGTGCAGGCCGAAGCCGGCTGCGCCGTGATCGCGCCGTCCGACATGATGGACGGGCGCATCGGCGCCATCCGCGACGCGCTCGATGCCAGGGGCTTCGGGCATGTGCGCCTGATGAGCTATGCCGCGAAATACGCATCGGCCTATTACGGCCCGTTCCGCGACGCGGTCGGCTCGGGCAAGGCGCTGGGCAAGGGCGACAAGCGCACCTACCAGATGGACCCAGCCAACGGCGACGAGGCGCTGCGCGAGGTCGCGCTCGATCTCGACGAAGGCGCCGACATGGTGATGGTGAAGCCGGGCCTGCCCTATCTTGACATCGTCCGGCGCGTGAAGGAGACCTTCAAGGTGCCGACCTTCGCCTATCAGGTGTCGGGCGAATACGCGATGCTGCAGGGCGCCATCGAGCGCGGCTGGATCGACCGCAAGGTCGTCCTCGAAACGCTGCTCGCCTTCAAGCGTGCGGGTGCCGACGGCATCCTCACTTATTTCGCGCTCGAGGCGGCCGAAGCGCTGCAAAAATGACGGGACAAGAGGAGACGGGAGGAGACCGTCTCCTGCCTATCTCCTTGAACCGGCGCGGATTAGGCACGAGACGGAGACGTCGAAAAAATCCGTCACGTCATTCTTGCGGTTGTTGACGGATGTTGACCGTCAACAGGTCATGTCTTTGATTTTCGCGGACAAAGCCTGTTGACGTTGACGGAAAACGCCGTCCGTCAACTAAACTTTGCGGCCTCTCTTCTCGCAAAGCTTCCCCTTCCGGCCTCGACCTGCCGGCATGGAACGATCCTATTCACGATGTCAAAGAGCGTTCGGCGGCGTTCTACATATCCGGATCATGGACGCACCAGCGGCGCTTCCAGTCATCCGGCTCGGGGCCACGCTTTTCGTGTTTGATGCCTTCACAGCGCATCAGAATGCCGGGCAGCGGAATGCGGAAATCGTTAGCCTGATCGATGTGCACGACCTTCCGATTCCGGACCTCGCTATAGATACAGATCAGGATGGCATCTCGAAGTATTTCGTAACTCGCATAGTAGGTGACGATGTGTATTGCACCGTCCGGCAGCTTCTTTGCAGCATCCCTGTCCGGCGGTCGCGGCGGACCATCTGTATGCTGGTCGAGTGTCGCAGCGATGAATTTCAGCGAGGCGTTGTCCGGATGCGCGAGCGGGCACTCGGTTTCCTTCGGCCAAGCGCCGACCGGCATGCAAGGCACGGCCAAGAGGGACATGACACAGGCGATAGCGATCAAACGCATGACTAGCCTCTACCTGTCCGGATCGTGCATGCACCATCGGCGCTTCCAGTCGTTTGGCTCGGTAATGGGTACGTCCCGCATGATGCCTTCGCAGCGCATCAGGATGCCGGGCAGCGGAATGCGGATATCGATGTCATGATCGACGAACACCGCCCGTCCATTCCGGATCTCGCTGTAGCTGCAGATCAGGATGGCATCGCGATGTATCTCGTAGCTTGCGTAGAACGTGACGATATGGACCGTGCCATCCGGCAATTTCGTCTCTACATCGCCATCCGGCGGCGACGGCGACCCGTCGGTATGCCGATCGAGTGTCGCGCCGATGAATTTCAGCGAGGCATTCTCGGGATGCACGAGGGGGCAATCGGCCGCCACTGGCCAAGCACCTGCCGGAGCGCAAGACAGGACAAGGAACAGAGCGACACAGGAGATGGCGATCGAGCGCATGGTCGGCCTCTATTTCCGGGCGGGGGGCTGGATGACGGAGAATTGACCGGCTCTGTACCGTTGATCTCCTTCTCGCCGCTCGAACGGGAAGAATGACTGTTGCGGAGGCCGCTTGCTCGATTGATCGAGCAGATACATTCCCGGCTTCCCGTTTTCCTCGCCATATCCCATGAACAGCCCTGCGTGATTGCCGGTCGGCTTGTTCGGGTAACGAAGCTCGCCGTTCTTGCTTGCGTCGGGCGCGAACGTGGCAACGGCCGTACCGGGCTGCAGCGGCGGGTCGTTCGGTCCTTTGATTGGGTCGCCCGCGCGCCAGTTCGGCGTGGCGCCAAGGTCCGGCAAAGCCTCCTTGACCAAGGTCACACACTCCCTGTCCTTGCCGACATAGTCCTTCCCGAGCGCATCCTTCATGAACGCATCGATCCCCGATCGGATTGCAGCCCTGTCGGGACCAAGCGGGTCGCGCTTTTCGGGCGGGGCTTCGGCCGTTTGCTGTCCGGCGGCGGAATCGTCGGATTCGTTTTCTGCCGCCGGCGTCATTTCCGCCGCCTCGTCGTTCCGCAGCAGGAGATTGCGCGGCTGCGGCGCGCCGTCTTGCATCTCCAGCGTGCGCTGGACGGGCTTGGCGCCCGGCAGCCGCACGCCCGCGGGCAGGCCGAAGCCGGGGCTTTGGCCCAGGAAGGCCGTGCGCGCGGAATCGTCGGGCAGGCTGCGCAGGATGCCGGCGGTCAGCGCGTCGGAATCCTGCGGGTTGCGTGCGGCGAACTGGGCGACGAAATCGCGCGCCTGCGCGATGCCCTCGCCGCCCAGCTCGCTTGCGTAGCGCGCGAGCTGTTCGGGCACGCCGTCGAAGCCGATGCGGTTGCGCGCCAGCCAGTCGATCTGGCTCGCGTTCGATCCGCGCCCGGCCTTGCCGATGTCGGGCAGGCCCGGCAGGGGCCCGAGTTTCGTCTGCGGCGCCGCCGCGATCAGCGGATCGTGGCCCGCATCGAGCGCCGCATGGTGCGCGTTCACGTCGTCGGGCGTGGGCGCCTCGAAGCCGTCGAGCCGGCGGCCGAGCGAATCGCGCATGTGACGGATCGTCGGCCCGTCGGGCCGCGCCCAGCCATCGACCGCAAGGTCGTTGCGCTTCTGGTAGCCGCGCAGGGCCGCATCCAGCGCCGTGCCCCAATAGCCCGTGGGCCCGTCGGTCGCCGACAGATCGTGATCGCCGCTGCTGGCAAGGATCGCCTCCAGCTTGATCGCATCCTGCCGCGCGGTCGGAAAGCCGCGCCCCACGTCGCCGGAAAGATCGAACCAGCCGGCCGAAGCCGGATCGAGCGGGTCTTCAAGAAGCAGGTCGTCGTGGGTACGCATGGAACACTCCCTGGTTGCACGGACAGGAATGTACCTTTTTCGTTCTATAGGTCAATATTCTTATTTTTGTGTACTGATCACGCCGGAGCGGGGCAAGCAGGCTGATCGCACGCGCAGCTTTTCGCCTGCTTGCGATACCGCTATGTTTCAAAAAAATGACATCCGGGAGGATTCGATGAAGCACATGACAGCATTGATCGCAGGTCTCTTCGCCACCGCCGCTTGCCTCGCCCTGCTGGCGGGTGATGCGAACGCGCAGGCGGCCGCCTGCGCCAACCGCGGCGATCTCGACCAGATCTATTGCGACGCCAACCGCGATCTCGTCGCCGACGTGCCGTCGGACAAGAAGAAGCTCCGCAATCCCTCGACCATCGTGTTCGCCTACACGCCGGTCGAAGATCCCGCCGTGTACGAGGGCATCTTCAGGAACTTCACCGAGTATCTCGGCAAGTGCACGTCCAAGAAGATCGTCTATTACCCCGTCCAGTCGAACTCGGCCGAGATCGAGGCGATGCGCTCGGGCCGCCTGCATGTCGCGGGCTTCTCCAGCGGCCCGACGGGCTTCGCGGTCAACATGGCCGGGGCCATCCCGTTCGCGGCGAAAGGCACGGCGGGCGAGTACCGCGCCTACCGCCTCGCCTTCATCGTCAAGGCCGACAGCCCCTACCAGAAGCTCGCCGACCTCAAGGGCAAGAAGGTCGCGCACACGTCGGCCTCGTCGAACTCGGGCAACCTCGCTCCGCGCGCTTTGTTCCCGGCCGAAGGCCTGACGCCGGAGAAGGATTATCCGGTCGTCTATTCGGGCGGCCACGACAAGTCGGTGCTCGGCGTCGTGTCGGGCGACTTCGAGGGCGGCGCCGTCGCCTCCGACGTGCTCGAACGCATGATCGTGCGCGGCACCATCAAGAAGGAGCAGATCCGCGTCATCTACCAGAGCGCGCCCTTCCCCACCTCGTCCTTCGCCTATGCGCACGACCTGGAGCCGGCGCTGGCCGAGAAGATCAAGAAATGCTTCTACGACTACCGCTTCACGCCGGAGATGACGAAGGAGTTCAACGGCGACGACCGTTTCTTCCCGATCACCTACCAGAAGGACTGGGAAGTGATCCGCACGGTGGCCGCCGCGAGCGGCACGCCTTACAACAAGGCGCAGTACGAGAAGGAAACCGCGCAGGAGAAGGCCGACGAGATGAAGCGCGCCCAGGAAAAGCTGCAGCAGCAACAGAAGAAGCCGTGAACGCATCGAACGTGAATCCGGGAGCGGCGGGTGCTACGCCCGACCGCTCCCTTCGTTTATCCGGCCTGCGCAAGGAATACGTGGCGGGCGTGCCGGTCCTGCGCGACGTCTCGATCGATTTCGCGGGCAGCGGCATGACCGCGATCATCGGCCCGTCGGGCACGGGCAAGAGCACGCTGATCCGCTGCGTGAACCGGCTGGTCGAGCCGACCGCCGGCAAGATCCTGTTCCTCGGGCAGGATCTGGCGCAGTTGCGCGGAGCCTCCTTGCGCGCCGCGCGCCGGCGCATCGGCATGGTGTTCCAGGAGTACAACCTCGTCGAACGCCTGACGGCGATCGAGAACGTGCTGTGCGGGCGGCTGGGCTATGTCTCGGCATGGCGCGCGTGGCTGCGCCGCTATCCGCAGGACGACATCGACGGCGCCTTCGAACTGCTCGAGGCCGTGGGCCTTGCCGAGCGTGCGGGCCAGCGCGCCGACGCGCTTTCCGGCGGCCAGCGCCAGCGCATCGGCATCGCGCGTGCCCTCATGCAGCGCCCGGACCTGCTGCTTGCCGACGAGCCCACCTCGTCGCTCGACCCCAAGACGTCGGTCGAGATCATGGAACTGATGGCGATGCTCGCGGGGCGCTACGACATCCCCGTCATCGTCAACATCCACAATGTCGAGCTCGCCAAGCGCTTCGCCCAACGCATCATCGGCATGACCGGCGGCCTCGTCGTGTTCGACGGCAAGCCCGACGAACTGCGCGACGACCATCTGAAGACGATCTATGGGGGCGAGGCGTGGCTGTGAGCGCACACGCCGCCACGCGCGCGAACCCCTTCCCGGCCAACTGGCCGGCACGCTTCGCGTGGATCGCCCTTGCCGCCTACACCGTCTACGCGGCGTCGCTGTTCGAGCTGACGTGGAAGCGCTTCCTCGACGGGCTGGAGAACGGCGCCCGGTTCTTCGACCGCATGTTCCCGCCGCTTTTCGACAAGTGGGACCTGCTGTGGCGCGGCATGTCGGAAAGCATCGAGATCGCGCTGATCGCGACGGCGCTGGGTGTGGTCATCGCGCTGCCCGTCGGGCTGCTCGCGGCGCGCAACCTGATGCCGGTCTGGGTCACGTGGTGCGCGCGCGGCCTCATCGCGATGTGCCGCAGCTTCCACCCGATGATCGTGGCGATCCTGTTCGTTAAGGCCGTCGGCTTCGGCGCGCTCGCCGGCATCATGGCGCTGGTCGTGGCCTCCATCGGCTTCATCGCCAAGCTGTTCGCCGAGGCGATCGAGGAAATCTCGCTGAAGCAGGTCGAGGCGGTGCGCGCCACCGGGGCGGGCTTCGCCAACGTGCTGCTGATGGCCGTGGTGCCGCAGGTGCTGGCGCGCTTCATCGGCTTCGCCACCTACCAGCTCGATTCCAACCTGCGCAATTCCACGATGGTGGGCATCGTCGGCGGCGGCGGCATCGGCGCCACGCTGTTCACGGCCTTCCAGCGCTTCGACTACGACTTCGTGCTGACGATCCTGATGGCGATCATCGGCCTGATCATGATCGGCGAGGTCGTCTCCGGCTGGGTGCGGAGGACGTTTCAATGACCGCACACACCTGGGAACGCTTCACCCCGCGCCAGCGCCTGATGCGCTACGCCTTCTACCTGCTGACGGTCGCGGCGCTCGTGCAGAGCCTGCGTTCGGTCGAGATCATCCCGGAATTCCTCGAGGACGCGCCCGAGCAGGTGCTCGACCTGTTCGTGCGCATGTGGCCCATCGACTGGAACTACTATCCCAAGACCGTCCACGCGGCGCTGGTCGAGACGCTGCATATCGCGACACTCGGCACGATCCTGGCGCTGTTCCTCGCCGCCCCCGTCGGGCTGATGGCGGCGACCAACATCACGCGCTGGCCGGCGCTGCGCCTGTTCGCGAAATTCATCCTCGTCTCGTCGCGCTCGGTCAATTCGCTGGTCTGGGCGCTGCTGTTCGTCGCGGTGTTCGGCCCCGGCGCGCTCGCCGGCACGCTCGCCATCGCGTTCCGCTCCATCGGCTTCGTGGGCAAGCTGCTGGCCGAGGCGCTGGAGGAATCCCACCGCGGCCCCATCGAGGCGCTGACCGCGACGGGCGCTTCGCCCGCCTCGGTCTTCCTCAAGGGCTACTGGCCGCAGGTGCAGCCCTCGTTCTGGTCGATCGCGCTGTTCCGCTGGGACATCAACATCCGCGAATCCGCCGTGCTCGGCCTCGTGGGTGCGGGCGGCATCGGCACCGCGCTCGACGACGCGCTGAGCCTGCTCTACTGGGACCAGGTGGCGCTCACGCTGCTGACGATCTTCTCGGTCGTCATCGCCGCCGAGATCATCGTCACCTACATCCGCAGCCGGATCATCTAGCCCCACGGCCCCGAGCGGTTGCGCCCGGCGAACAGCTTCACGTCGCGGCGCTTGAAGACCGGCAGCAGGACCAGCCCCGCCGCGAAGCCGCCGATATGCGCCCACCACGCCACGCCGCCCGCCTCGGCATCGGCGAGGAAGCCGTTGGCGAGCTGCACGACGATCCAGAAGCCGAGAACGAAATAAGCCGGCAGCCAGCCGAAGCGGTAGAACGCGAAGCTGTAAACCGAGGCGTGCGGGTGCAGCAGCAGATAGGCCGCCAGCACGCCCGAGACCGCGCCCGACGCGCCGATCATCGGCGTCTCGGACGAGAGATCGACGAAAGCCTGCGAGAACGCCGCCGCGAAGCCGCAGGCGAGATAGAAGAGCGCGAAGCGCCCGCGCCCCATCGCATCCTCGACGTTGTTCCCGAAGGTCCACAGATAGAGCATGTTGCCGGCGACATGCATGAAGCCGCCATGCAGGAACATCGAGGTGACGACCGTCATCCACGGGGCGAGCGTCGGGATGCCTTCGGGAAGCTCGGCCGTGCCGTCGAGGACCGCCGGGATCATGCCGTAGCCGAGCACGAAGGCGATGCCCGCCTTCTCGTCGAGGCCCGCCTGATAAAGGAAGACCGCCGCGTTCGCCGCGACGATCACGGCCGTCAGCGCTGCGAAACGGCGCGTTGGATTGTCGTCGTGGAGCGGAACCAGCAGCACGCTTGATCCGGTCCTTCTGCGTCAGTCGAGGAGGAAGCGGACGACCGTGCTGATCTGGTCGGGCGCCATCAGCGCGGGTGCGTGGCCGCAGCCGGCGATCTCGACGGCCTCGCAGGTCTTCTTCTTCGCCATGCGCACCAGCGTCTCGCGCAGCAGCAGGTCGGAATCGGCGCCGCGGATGGCGAGCACGGGGATGCGGACCTGGTCCCAGAATGGCCAGAGCGCCAGATCGTCGGCGGGCTTGTCCTGGAACGGCTTGCCGATGGCCGGGTCGTAGCGCAGGCGCAGATTGCCTTCGCCGGACTCTTCGGCGCTGTGGAAGGCGAGATGCATCCATTCCGCGTCGGTGAGCTGGCCGAAGGGCGCATGGACCTTGCGCAGATAGGTCTCGACCGCACCGAAATCCTCGAAGCGCGGATCGCGGCCGACATAGTCGCCGAGACGCTTCAGCGCCGCCGCCGGAATGAACGGGCCCACGTCGTTGAGCACGAGCTTGCGGATGAACTGGCCGCGCTGGGCGGCGAGCAGCATGCCGATCAGCCCGCCCATCGACGTGCCGATCCAGTCGACCTTGTCGACGTCGAGGCGCGCATACAGGGCCGAGACCGTCTGCATGTAGGTGGGATAGGCATAATCGTCGGGCTTGGGCAGCCAGTCCGAAGCGCCGCGGCCCGGCATGTCCGGGCAGACCACGCGGCAGCCCTCCTCGCCGAGCGCGCGCGCCAGCGGATCGAAATCGCGGCCGTTGCGCGTGAGGCCGTGAACGCAGATCACGGTCCGGTCGGCCCGCGCCGGACCCCATTCGGTCCATGTCAGGCGAAAAAATCCGGCGGGCCCGAGCACGGGCATCGAGTTGGCGCGAGGCGTCATCGGTACCCGTTCTACCGCGCCGGGGCGGCTATGGACAACCACGCGCTGGTGCCCGTACAACCGCAGCCGAGAAACCCCCGCCGGACACGATTCTTTGCCCATGCCCGCGCTTTCGGCCCGTGCCCAAGGCTACCTCTTCGCGCTGGCGGCACCCCTGTGCTGGTCGGTGGGCGGCGTCGTCATGCGCACCGTCGAAGCGCCGCCGTGGGACATCGTCTTCTGGCGCGCGGCGGCCCACCTCGTCTTCTATCCGTTCGTGCTCGTCTTCCTGCTGCGCGTTCCCGTGTTCCGCAGCGTGCGCGATTTCGGCTGGCCCGCGTTCGTCTCGGCGCTGATGCTCGGCGCCAGCTTCGTGCTGCACGTCATCGGCATGACCTCGACGAGCGTGGCCAACGCGCTGCTGCTCCAGTCCACCTCGCCGCTGATGGTGGCGCTGTTCGCGCGGATATTCCTGGGCGAGTCCGTTTCCGCCGCAAGCTGGATCGCCATCACGGTCGCGTTCGCGGGCCTCGCGCTCGTCATGGGTGCGTCGATCGACGACGGTGCGGTCCTCGGCAAACTTGCCGCGATCGGCGTCGCGGTCGTCAGCACGGTCAACGTCATCGTCATCCGCCGCACGCGCGGCACGCTCGACCTGCGCCCCGCGATGGTGCCGGCCGCGCTCTTCGCCTGCCTCATCGCCCTCGTCCCCGGCGATCCGCTGGCGACGCATCCGGCCGACATCGCGGCCCTGATCGGCCTCGGCCTCGTGCAGATGACGCTCGGCCTCACGTTCTTCTATGCGGCGCTGAAGCGCCTCTCTGCGGTCGAAGTCACGCTGATCTCGCTCATCGAGCCGGTTCTCGGCTCGCTGTGGACGTGGCTCGCGGTGGATGAAGTCCCCTCCGACGGCACGCTCATCGGTGGTGCCGTCCTGCTCGGCGCCCTCGCCTTCAATACGCTCGCCGCCTCGCGCGGCCCCCGGCCCGCATGATGCCCGCCGCCGTTCGCAGCGTCGCGATAATGGTGGGCGCGTCGGTCGCGTGGAGCACCAGCGGCATCTTCGTGCGCCTGCTCGACGGGGCGAGCCCGCTCGAGATGGTGTTCTGGCGCTCGGTCGGCATGGCGATCTTCCTCGGCGTCTACATGATGCGGCTCTACCGGCGCGACGCCTTCGCCAAGGTGCGGGCCCTCGGCGCGGGCGGGACGACGGCCGCCGCGATGCTCGCCGCGACGTTCTTCTTCTTCCTCTATGCGGTCAGCGCCACGACGGTGGCGACCGCCCTGTTCCTGATGAGCACCTCGCCGCTGTGGGCAGCCGTGTTCGGCCGCGTGATCCTGGGCGAGCCGCTCGCCGCGCGCACGCTTGCCGCGATCGCGGCGTGCGCCATCGGCGTGACGATCATGGTCAACGACGCGCTGGTGTTCGGCTCGATCCTCGGGCCGCTGTCGGCGATGGCCGTGTCGTTCTGCTTCGCGATCCAGATCACGCTGCTGCGCAAGATCGGCCCGAAGGTCGACGCGATCCCCAGCGTGCTGGTCGCGGGCCTGCTCTCCATCGCCGTCGCCCTGCCGCTGGCCTGGCCGCTCCATGCGGGCGTCCACGACATCCTCGTGCTGCTGGCGATGGGCGTCGTCCAGCTCGGGATGGGCTGCCTTCTGATGACCATCGCCACGCGCCACCTGAATGCGGCCGATGTCGGCCTGATCGCGCTCCTCGAAACCACGCTCGGGCCCCTGTGGGTGTGGATCTTCTTCGCCGAGCGGCCGAGCAATGCCACGCTGATCGGCGGTGCCATCATCCTCGCCGCACTCGTCGCGAACGAGGCCGTTGGCCTGCGTCGGCGCGTCGGTTAAGACTGTCTTTTCCGCTTCCCTGGGAGTTGCTCCGTCCATGCCGTCCGTCCCGCCCCTGAAGCCGCGCGGCCCTCTCGCCGGCATCGTCGTCCTCGACATGTCACGCATCCTCGCCGGCCCCTACTGCACGCTGCTGCTGGCCGAGATGGGGGCGCGCATCATCAAGGTCGAGGACCCGCGCGGAGGCGACGATTCCCGCCAGTACGGCCCGTTCCTCGAGGGCGAGTCCGTCTATTTCGCGGCCGTCAACCGCGGCAAGGAAAGCATCGGCCTCGACCTCAAGAAGCCGGAAGACCGCGCGGTGTTCGAGAAGCTGCTCGCGATGTCGGACGTGGTCATCGAGAATTTCCGCCCTGGCACGATGGACAAGCTGGGCTACGGCTGGGAAACGCTGCACGCGAAGTATCCGCGACTCATCTATTGCGCGGCGTCCGGCTTCGGCCATACCGGCCCCTACAAGACGGCGCCCGCCTACGACATGGTCGTGCAGGGTCTCGGCGGCATCATGAGCGTGACGGGCCACGAGGGCGCGCCCGTCGCGCGCATCGGCGTGTCGATCGGCGATCTGGGTGCGGGCCTCTACGCCACCATCGGCGTGCAGTCGGCGCTGTTCCACCGCGAGCGCACCGGCGAGGCGACGTTCGTGGATATCGGCATGCTCGACTGCCAGCTCTCCTTGATGGAGAACCCGGCCGCGCGCTATCTCAATACCGGCAAGGTGCCGGGCCCGATGGGCGGGCGGCACGCCTCGATCACGCCGTTCGGCATCTTCCCCACGCGCGACAGGCAGATCATCATCGCCGCGGGCAACGATTCGCTGTTCCGCAAGCTGTGCGCGGTGCTCGAAGCGCCCGCGATGGCCGAGGACAAGCGCTTCCTCACCAACGGTTCGCGCACCGAGCACGTACTGGCGCTCGAAGGCGAGATCGCCGACATCCTGCGCGCAGACGGTGCGGCGAACTGGCTCGCCAAGCTCGACGCGGCCGGCATTCCCGCAGGCCCCATCAACGACGTGAAGGGCGCGCTCGAACATCCACAGACAGCTGCCCGGCAGATGGTCGTCGAAACATCCACGCCAGGCGGCAGGAAGCTCAAGGTGATCGGCAATCCGATCAAGATCTCGGGCTTCGACGATCCGCCGACGCGCGCCGCCGCCCCCGCCCTCAACCAGCATCGCGACGCACTCCTCGCCGAACTCGCCAAGGATTCCAAATGACCGCTCCCATCCTCGATCCCAAGGCTCTCGCCAAGCATCTCGAAGGCAAGCAGCTCATCGGCGGCAAGCTCGTCGCGCCGAACTCGGGCGAGACCTTCGCCGTCAACAGCCCGGCGACGGGCGCGCTCGTCGCCAACGCCGCCGCGGGCAACGCCGCCGACGTGGACGCCGCCGTCAAGTCGGCGGCAGCGGCGCAGGTTCTGTGGGCCAAGGTTCCCGCGCGCCAGCGCGGCAAGCTGATCAGCGATTGCGCCCGCCTGCTGGACGAGCACAAGGAAGAGCTCTCGCGCCTCGTGGCGCTGGAGACCGGCAAGGCGCTGCGTACCGAAAGCCGCGTCGAGGCGGGCGTGCTCGCCGACGCGCTCAACTTCTACGGCGGTCTGGGGAGCGAGCTGAAAGGCGAGACGGTTCCCTTCAATCCCGACATGCTGACGATGACGCTGCGCGAGCCCATCGGCGTGGTCGGCGCCATCATTCCGTGGAACGTGCCGATGATGCTGATGGCGCTGAAGATCGCGCCCGCCCTCGTCGCCGGCAATGCCGTGGTGGTGAAGAGCGCCGAGGAAGCGCCCTTCGCCGTGCTGCGCATCTGCGAACTGATGGCGCGCATCCTGCCGCCGGGAATCTTCAACATGCTCTCGGGCATGGGGCCGGAATGCGGCGGTCCGCTCGTGGCGCACCCGAAGGTCGGCAAGATCACGTTCACCGGCTCGGTCGAGACCGGCAAGATCATCTACCGCGCGGCGGCCGACAAGCTGATCCCGGTCACGCTGGAACTGGGCGGCAAGAGCCCGATGATCGTCATGGACGACGCCGACCTCGACCGCGCAGTCGCGGGCGCCATCGCCGGCATGCGCTTCACGCGCCAGGGCCAGAGCTGCACCGCCGCCAGCCGCATGTACGTGCAGTCGAAGATCCACGACCGGTTCGTGTCGGCGCTGAAAGCCAAGGTCGACGCGATGAAGATGGGCGATCCGCTCGACGAGACGACCGACATCGGCACCATCGTGTCGAAGCAGCAGTACGACAAGGTCAATGCCTACATCGCGACGGGCAGGAAGGAAGGCGGCACGGCGCACGAATGCTCGGCGATGCCGTCCGACAAGGCGCTCGCCAAGGGGCTCTATGTGCGTCCGGTGATCTTCACCGGCCTGCCCAAGGACAGCCGCGTCGTGCGCGAGGAGATCTTCGGCCCCGTCACCGCCGTCATCAAATTCGAGACGTTCGACGAAGCCATCGCAGCCGCGAACGACAGCGAGTACGGCCTTGCCGCGACGATCTGGACGAAGGACCTCAAGACCGCGCTGGACGGCGCACGCCGCCTGCAGGCGGGCTTCGTGCAGGTGAACCAGAACCTCGTCGTGCAGCCCGGCCTTTCCTATGGCGGCGTGAAGACCTCCGGCCTCGGCAAGGAGGCCACGCTCGAGGCGATGCTCGAGCACTTCACGACGAAGAAGACCGTCATCGTCAGCATGGCGTAGCGCGATGCGGGCCCTGCGCTGGATCGGCGGACTGGTCGCAGGCCTTGCCCTGCTGGCCCTCGCCGTCGCCGGCGCAGGCTACGCGTACCTTCGCACAGGCCTGCCGCAGACCGAAGGCACGCTGCGGATCGCCGGTCTCGAAGCGCCGGTCGAGATCGTGCGCGACGGCTTCGGCATCCCGCATGTGTGGGCGGCGAACGACCGCGACCTCTGGTTCACGCTTGGCTTCCTGCATGCGCAGGACCGGCTCGTGCAGATGGAATTCACGCGGCTGATCGGCCAGGGGCGGCTTGCCGAACTCGTCGGCCCGCGCGGCCTGCCGCTCGACCGGTTCAACCGCGTGCTTGGCCTGTCGCAGGAAGCGCGCCGCGCCTATGCCATCGCCGACGCCGAAACGCGCGCGCAGGCCGACGCCTACGCGGCCGGCGCCAACGCCAGCCTCGCCGCGCATACCGGTGCGTGGCCCGTCGAGTTCCTGTGGTTCGGCCACCGGCCGGAGCGCTGGGAAGGCTGGCACACCTTCCTGTGGGGCCAGCTGATGGGCCTGACGCTGAATGCCGGCTGGCGCGACGCGCTGCTGCGCGCGCGCATGGGCGACCGGCTCACGCCCGAACTGTTCGATACGCTGTGGCCGCGCGAGCCCGGCGCGCCCGCCGTCGCGTTCGATCCGGCGCCAAAACCCGTCGCCGATCTCGCCGCCGCCCTGCTCGACAATCTCCCTGCCCCCCTCGGCCCGCCGACCGCATCCAACGAATGGGTCGTCGCGGGCGCGAAGACCGCGAGCGGCAAGCCGATCCTCGCCAACGATCCGCATCTCAATCTCGGCGCACCGGGCATCTGGTATCTCGTGCGGCTCGAAGCGCCGGGCGTGCTCTATGCCGGCGCCACGGCACCGGGCGCGCCCGCCCTCGTCCTCGGCCACAACGGCAACGTCGCATGGGGCTTCACGACGACGGGTGCCGATGCCGCCGACCTGTTCGTCGAGCGGATCGATCCGGGCGATGCCTCGCGTTATCTCACCCCCGGCGGCTCGCAGCCATTCGAGACGCGCGAAGAAGTGCTGCAGGTCAAGGGCCAGCGGCCCGAGACGCTTGTGGTGCGGCGCACGCGGCACGGCGCCGTCATTTCCGACGTGGACGGTGCCGCGCGCGCGGCGGCGGGCGAAGGCCAGGCGATGTCGCTTGCCCTGCCCTTCATGTTCGCGCCCGACCGCACCGCGCAGGCGCTGATGCGCCTCAACCGCGCCCGCAATGCGCGCGAAGCGGTCGCCGCGACGCGCGAATGGCTGGGGCCGGTGCAGAACATGGTCTATGCCGACCGCGCCGGAACGATCGGTCTGCGGACGATCGGTGCCGTACCGACGCGCGCGGCCGTGCCCTCGCCGGTTCCCTATCGCGGCTGGACGCGCGAGGTCGGCTGGACCGGCTTCGTGCCTTTCGAGCAGATGCCCGCGCACGAGGATCCTGCCGGCGGCTTCCTGTCGAACGCGAACGACCGCGTGGTCTCGCAGGACTGGCCCCACCATCTGGCGTTCTCGTTCGATCCGTCGTACCGCCAGCGCCGCATCGTCGAGATGCTGGGCGCGCGCGACGCGCAGGACACGGCATTCCATGCCGCCCTGCAGGCGGACGCGACGTCGCTGTTCGCGCAGGCCGCGATCGCGGCGTCCGCATCGCTGGCACCTTCCGCACCACGCACGAAGGCGGCCCTCGAAAAGCTGCGTGCGTGGGACGGGCGGATGGACCGCGCCTTGCCCGAGCCGCTGATCTTCGCGACATGGATGCGCGAGCTGACGCAGCGCACGCTTTCGACGGCGCTGGGCGATCTTGGCGAGAGCGCCGTGCGCGAACGGCCGCGACTGGTGCTCGACGTGCTCGCCGGGAATTCCCGGTGGTGCGGCGAAGCCGGCTGCGCGAGCGCCGCGGAAGCCGCGCTCGTCGCCGCGCTCGACTGGATCGCCGCGCGGCACGGCAACGAAATGGCGCGCTGGCGCTGGGGATCGGAGCATGTCGCCCCCTTCGACAATCCGCTCTTCGCGCGCCTGCCCCTCGCGCACATGCTGCTGGGTGCCGACACGCCCACGCAAGGCGACTACTACACCGTCAATCGCGGGGCCGGACGCATGTCGGATCCGGCGCAGCCTTTCGCGCATGTGCATGGCGCCGGCTACCGGGCGATCTACGATCTTGCGGATCTCGACGCCTCGCTGTTCGTCGTCGCCCCCGGTCAATCGGGCAATCCGCTGTCAGCGCATTGGCGCGATCTTGCCGGCACATGGGCCGAAGGGCGTCATGTCCGGCTCGCACGCACGCGCGTCGAGCTGGGCGAGGATTCGCAGCGGCTGCGCCTTCTGCCCCCATAAAATACCCAGCCATTTCAATCGACTGACAGAATATTAACGGCTCATCAACAAACTTCAGATAGTTTTTAATCGAATTTTAGCGGGTCGAGCCCTCGGGTTGTTCCTGCACCGCAGCGAGCGCATATTCATGGCGCGCGTGCGATGCGGAATCGACCGGGGATCGCACAGCTTCGGGAAGTCGAATGGCCGACGAAAGCAATCATCCAGTCATCATCATCAAGCGCGGCAAGAAGGGCCACGACGGCGCGCATGGCGGCGGCTGGAAGGTGGCCTATGCCGACTTCGTGACCGCGATGATGGCGTTCTTCCTGCTGCTCTGGCTACTCAACGCGACCGATCAGGAAAAACGCCAGGGCATCGCGCAATATTTCACCGCCTTCGATGCCGTCTCGCGCTCCACTTCGGGCGCCGGCGGCGTGCTCGGCGGCGTGACGCTCGGCCCCGGCGACCTTCCCAACATGACCGGCGGCATCGTCGTGGGCGTTCCCCTCGCCCCCACCGGCGAGGAGCGCGACACCGAAGGCCCCGATTTCGCCGAGAAGCAGGGCCAGGCCGCCGCCAACGAGGATTCCGAGAACCCGCAGCCCAACGCGCGCGGCGCTTCCGGCATCGGCCCCGGCCCGTCGGGCACTGCCGCGTCCGGCGAGCGGCGTCCGGGCGAACGGCCGGCCGGCAATCTCGCCGCGGGCGTCCAGACCGACGGCAACCAGCAGGACGGCAACGGCGTGGTCGTCGTGCGCCCCAGCGCCTACCAGCAGCAGATGCAGGCCGAGATGGGCAAGCGCGAGGAGCAGAGCTTCCAGCGCGCCGAAGCCGATATCCGTCAGGCGATCCAGGACGTGCCGGAACTGAAGCCGCTCGCGCAGAACCTGCTTGTCGACCGCACGCCCGAAGGGCTGCGCATCCAGCTCGTCGACCAGGAACGCTATTCGATGTTCGCCTCGGGCTCGGCAGCGCCGGCCGACGCCACGCGCCGCCTGCTGTCGACGGTCGCCAAGATCGTGCAGAACCTGCCCAACTCGATCGCCATCGCCGGGCACACCGATGCCGTGCCCTTCCCGCGCGGCGCCCAGTATACGAACTGGGAACTGTCGAGCGACCGCGCCAATGCCGCGCGCCGCACGATGATCGAAGCCGGCCTGTCGCAGGCACGCATCGCGCGCGTCGTGGGCCGTGCGGACACCGAGCCGCTGATCGCCGACAATCCCAACGATCCGCGCAACCGGCGCATCTCGATCATCCTTCTGCGCGACATCCCGGCGACCTGATACGGGGCGAATGTCCGCGACCAACGCGCCCACGCGCCGCGTCGTCCTGCTCGGTGCCTGCGCTACTCTCGTAGGCTGCGCGGCACCGGCGATCCAGCGCGGCCCCCAAACGCTGGGCGACAATCCCTTCAGGCTGGGCGTGGCATCCGGCGATCCGTGGCCGGACGGTTTCGTGCTGTGGACGCGCCTGGCGCCCGAGCCGCTCGTGTCCGGTGGCGGCCTTGCCGGACGCGGCGCGATCGACGTTTCCTGGGAAATCGCGCGCGATCCGGGCTTCGCGACGATCGAACGGCGCGGCACGGCGCAAGCCGCGGCGGACGGCGCGCACAGCGTCCATGTCGAGTTGGCCGGTCTCTCGCCTGGCCGCGACTACTGGTATCGCTTCCGCGCGCTCGGTCACGAAAGCGCCATCGGCCGCGCGCGCACGGCGCCGGCACCGGGTTCGCTGCCCGACGGGCTGCGTTTCGTGACATGCGGGTGCAACCACTACGAACACGGCTATTTCACCGCCTATCGCCATATCGCGCAGGAAGCACCGGACTTCGCCTTCCACTACGGCGACTATATCTACGAGAGCGGCACCTATCGCGGCAACGAACCGCGCCCCCGCCTGCATACCGGCGGCGTGTGCCGCACGCTCGACGAATACCGGCAGCGCTACGCGCTCTACAAGACCGACCCGGATCTTCAGGCCGCACACGCGGCCATGCCCTTCGTGCTTTCGTTCGACGACCACGAGGTCTCCAACAACTGGTCGGCGACGTTCAGCAACAGCAGCCCCGATCCGACCGCCTTCCTCGCGCGGCGCAACGCCGCCCTGCGGGCCTGGTACGAGCACCAGCCGCTGCGTGCGGTCCAGCGCCCGGCGGCCGCGGGCGTGAACATGTATCGCAGCCTCGCATTCGGCGATCTGGCGCAGTTCACCGTCCTCGATACGCGCCAGTACCGCACGCGCCAGCCCTGCGGCGACACGATCAAGCCGGCCTGCGCCGAAATGGACGCAGGCAGCGCGCAGATGCTGGGACAGGCGCAGGAAGCCTGGCTCGCCGGCCGCCTCGGCGGCTCGCGCGCGCGCTGGAACCTGATCGGCCAGCAGGTCGCGATGATGCGCGTCGACCTGGGCAGCAGGCACTACAACATGGATAGCTGGGCCGGTTATACGGCCGCGCGCAGCCGCGTGCACGACATGCTGGCGCGCCTGCGGCCGTCGAACCCGGTCGTGCTGACCGGCGACTGGCACAAGAATTGGGTCGGCGAACTCAAGGCGGACTACGACGATCCGGGTTCGGCCACGCTGGCGCCCGAGTTCCTCGCCACGTCGGTCAGTTCGGACGGCGATCCGGTTCCCGACGCCGCGCGGCGCGCGCGCCTGCTGCAGGCCAATCCGCATATCAGCCACTACAGCGACCAGCGCGGCTACATGTCGTTCGCACTGACGGCCCGGCGCCTCGACGTCAGCCTGCGCAGCGTCGAAAGCGTCACGCGGCCCGATGCGCCCGTGCACACGAGCGCGCGCTACTGGGTCGCCGCGGGCGATCCGAAGGTCCGCACGGGCTGACGCCTAGTCCGGCATCGCGCGCCGCAGCTGCGGCGAAGACGCCTTCAGGGCAAGCATGACGTCCGGATCGAACATCGCGGGCGACATGCGCGCGTCTCCCTCCAGCATCAGCGTCAGGACGGAATCGTGCGACATGGGGTTCTTGTACGCGCGCCGCTCCCACAAGGCGGCGTAGACGTCGCCCACCGTCGCGATGCGCGACGGCAGGCTGATCTGCGTGCCGCAGAGCTTTTCCGGATAGCCGGTGCCGTCGAAGCGCTCGTGATGATGGTGCGCCACATCCTCGACGAATCTCAGCATCGGCGTTTCGCCGAGCTTCTGCAGGCGCTGGTAGCCATAGACCGAATGCCGTTCGACAAGCGCGCGTTCTTCCGGCGTCAGACGGCGCGGCGCATGGAGGATCTCGTGCGGGATGTCGAGCTTGCCGATGTCGTGGAACAGGGCGGCCAGATGGACCTGGAGGATATCGGTATCGACAAGGCCAAGCTCGCGCGCGACCAGCGAGGCGACCGTACCGACATGGATCGAGTGCGCGTGCGTGGCCGGATCCTTGTTGGCCTGCTCGTGCCAGAGATGGACGACCCAGCCTTCGCTCGGCGTATCGGGCGGCAATTGTTGAGAGGGCATCCCCCACACCTCTTGGCCGTTTCCGGATTTTTCGTCGCCCCCGGTTAATTAATACATAACACAATCGTACTCTGGTTGTATCGGGCCCTCGGCCGCCGGCGCAGCGACTCGCTTGCGCATCCGATGGAACCTCACTTAGGCTGAATGCCCAGATCGGGAGGCCCCTTGGACGAGGTTGCGCGACTGCCAGCCATCGATGCCAGTACCGCCAGCCAGTCGGGCCCGGTCGACCGGAGCCGGTTCAAGGGCTTGCGCCGCCGCCGCGTGTTCGGCTGGATGATCGACGTGGCGATCTGCGGGTTGCTGTCGTGGGCGGCCGTCGTGCCCGCGACCTTCCTTGGCCTGCTGAGTTTCGGTGTCCTGCTCGGCCCGGCCTTCTTCGTCGTGGCGCTGGTTCCCCTCGCCTACAACGCGATCCTGATTTCCGGCACGAAGCGCTCCACCTGGGGCCAGCGCCTTGCGGGCGTGCGCATCGAGACGCCCGACGGACGCGCGGCAACCCTGCTGCAGGCGGCCGCGCACTTCATCCTCTTCTATCTCGGCGTCGTCTTTACCGGCGGCGTGATCGTCGTGTGGAGCTTCTTCAACGCGAACAAGTCGCTGGTCCACGATCTCCTGACCGGGATCGAAGCGCACCGCGCCGCACCGGAGGCTGCCCCGTGACCGCACAGGGAAACAGCACTGCCCGCTTCTATTATTCGATGCCCTCGCCCTGCCCCTATATCGATGGGCGGATGGAGCGGCGCATCTTCGTCGACCTGACGGGCCCGCAGGCCGTGCTGTCCTACGATCTGCTGTCGGAAGCGGGCTTCCGCCGCTCGCTCGGATTTGCCTATCGCCCGGCCTGCCCGGGCTGCAACGCGTGCGTCGCGGTCCGCATTCCGGTCGATCAGTTCACGATGACGCGCCAGTGGCGCCGCGTGATGGCGCACAACGCCGATCTCGTGGGCGAGTTCCGCCCGGCGGTCGCCACGGCCGAGCAGTATGCGCTGTTCTCGCGCTATCAGGTCGGCCGCCACCGCGACGGCGAGATGGCGCGCATGGATTTCGAGGACTACCGCACGATGATCGAGGTCGGCGCGATCGCCTCGAACGTGCTCGAGGTCCGCGACCGGCACGGAAACCTGATGGGCGCGTGCCTGATCGACCGGATGGGGCGCGGCTATTCGGCCGTCTATTCCTTCTACGAGCCCGAGACGCCGGCCCGGTCGCTGGGCAGCTACCTCATCCTGTGGCTGGTCGAGGAGGCCCGCCGCAACGGGCTCGACCACGTCTATCTGGGCTACTGGATCCAGAACAGCGACAAGATGTCCTACAAGGTCCGCTTCCAGCCGCTCGAGGCATTGACCCGCGAAGGCTGGCATCCCGTCGACCAGAACGGCATCGCGAAACGTGCCTGGCCGGCGCCCAGGGGCCGCCCGCGCTTCCCCGCAAGCGACTGATTTGTTTTCCGCTTTTGCCCAATAAACGGGCCGCCCGCGGACCATTCGAGGGTAGCGGGAAACGGTTCGGGCATGTTAGTTTCGTCCATTCGCGTGGGTTGTGTTCGTTGCCGTTCATGGCGTCGACGAAGGCGGGTCGTGCGTGGATCAACTGTGATTCTTACGAACAGAAAACAGGGAGACAGGGAATGAAGCGTCGCAAATTCATCACCACGGCCGGAATCGGTCTCGCGGCTGCCCCGCTCGCCGCACCGGCGATCGCGCAGGGCGTGATCCGCTGGCGCATGGCCTCGAGCTTTCCGAAGTCGCTCGACACGATCTTCGGCGCGGGCGAAGTCCTCGCCAAGAGCGTTGCAGCGGCTTCGGGCGGCAAGTTCGAAATCCGCGTTTTCGCAGCAGGTGAAATCGTCCCCGGCCTGCAGGTCCTGGACGCCGTCCAGGCCGGCACGGTCGAGTGCGGCCACACCGCGAACTACTACTATGTCGGCAAGGACCCGACATTCGCGTTCGACACCGCCGTTCCGTTCGGCCTGAACTCGCGCCAGCAGACGGCGTGGATGGTTTCGGGCGGCGGCAGCGCCGCGATGGCCGAACTGTTCAAGGCCTATAACTGCGTCGCGCTCCCGGCCGGCAACACGGGCTGCCAGATGGGCGGCTGGTTCCGCAAGGAACTCAAGGAGCCGGCCGATTTCGCGGGCGTCAAGATGCGCATCGGCGGCTTTGCCGGCCAGGTGCTGACCAAGCTCGGCCTCGTGCCGCAGCAGCTCGCCGCTCCGGACATCTATCCGGCGCTGGAAAAGGGCACGATCGACGCGGCCGAATGGGTCGGCCCCTACGACGACGAGAAGCTCGGCTTCAACAAGGTCGCGCCGTTCTACTACTACCCCGGTTGGTGGGAAGGCGGCCCGCAGCTCTCGGCCATCGTCAACGACAAGGCCTGGGACTCGCTGTCGGCCGAAAACAAGGCGATCTTCACGGCCGCTTCCTACGAGGCGCATACGGTCATGCAGGCGCGTTACGACGCGCTGAACCCGGCCGCACTGCGTCGTCTCGTTGCCGGCGGCACGAAGCTTCGCGCTTTCAGCCCCAGCATCCTGAAGGCCTGCCTCGACGCGGCGAACGAGGTCTACGAAGAGACGTCGGCCAAGAACCCGCTGTTCAAGAAGATCTATACGTCGTGGCGCACCTTCCGCAACAACCAGGTCGACTGGTTCAAGGTCGCGGAATTCCGTTTCGACAGCTTCATGAACACCCAGGGCACGGTGGCCAAGAAGTCCTGATCGCCATCCAGTACGCCTAAAAGCGAACGCCCGCCCGGAAAACCGGGCGGGCGTTTTCTTTTGCCGGTCGCCGTTGACGTCAGTTTTCCGGCTTTTCTTCCGGCTCGTCGACCGTGGACGATTCGTCCCCTTCGACCGACGGCATCTCCGAACCCGGCGTGCCCGGCGCGGGATCGCCTTCGAGGATGATCTCGATCGAGTTCGGGTCGACGCCGTTGCCCTTGTCGAGCATGAACGTGACGATCGACGGGAACGCGATCACGATCGCGACCATGATGCACTGGATGACGACGAACGGAACGGCCCCCCAGTAGATCTGCATCGTGGTGATCGGCTGCATGATCTTCCTGGTGACGGAGTCGACGTATTCCTTCATCGGCGCGACCGAGCGCAGATAGAACAGCGCGAACCCGAACGGCGGGTGCATGAACGACGTCTGCATGTTGACGCCGAGCAGCACGCCGAACCAGATGAGGTCGATGCCGAGTTTTTCGGCCGCCGGGCCCAGCAGCGGCACCACGATGAACGCCAGCTCGAAGAAGTCGAGGAAGAAGGCGAGCAGGAACACCATGACGTTGACGACGATCAGGAAGCCGACCTGGCCGCCGGGCAGCCCGATCAGCAGATGCTCGACCCAGAGGTCGCCGTCCACCGCACGGAAGGTCAGGCCGAACACGCTCGACCCCACCAGGATGAACAGCACGAAGGAAGAGAGCTTGGCCGTCGAATCCATCGCCTGGCGCATCAGCGACCAGGAAAGCTTCTTCTTGATCAGCGCGAGGATGATGGCTCCCGTGGCGCCCATGGCGCCGCCCTCGGTCGGCGTCGCGATGCCGAGGAAGATCGTGCCCAGAACGAGGAAGATCAGGATCAGCGGCGGCACGAGCGTGAGGAGGCAGCGCATGACGAGCTTCATGCCGCGCAGCGAGCGCGCCTCGAGCGGCAGGGGCGGCGCCCAGTCCGGCCGCGCGAGCGTCACCAGCAGGATGTACCCGGCGTAGAGCGATGCGAGCACCAGGCCGGGGATGAAGGCACCCGCGTACATGTCGCCGACCGAACGGCCGAGCTGGTCGGCCATGATGATGAGCACCAGCGAAGGCGGAATGATCTGCGCCAGCGTGCCGGATGCGGCGATGACGCCCGAGGCGAGCCGGCGGTCGTAGCCGTAGCGCAGCATGATCGGCAGCGAGATCAGGCCCATCGCGATCACCGAAGCCGCCACGACGCCCGTCGTCGCGGCAAGCAGCGCGCCGACGAAGATGACGGCATAGGCGAGGCCGCCGGGCAGCGGACCGAAAAGCTGCCCGATCGTGTCGAGCAGGTCTTCCGCCATACCCGACCGTTCGAGTATCAGCCCCATGAACGTGAAGAACGGGATCGCCAGCAGCGTGTCGTTACGCATGATGCCGAACACGCGCTCGGGCAGCGCCTGGAACAGGATGGGATGAAGCAGGCCGAGTTCGATCCCGATCAGGCCAAACACGATGCCGTTGGCGGCGAGCGCGAACGCGACCGGGTAGCCGAGGAGGAGGAAGCAGACCAGAGCGCCGAACATGATCGGCGCCATGTTATCGATCAGGAAGTGCGTCATCAGACGTGCTCCCCGTCCGGATGGCCGCCGTGCGACGCGCTCCCCTTTTCAAGCGGATCGGGTCCGTCGCCGGTCAGGAAGGCGATACGCTTGATGAGTTCGGAGAATGCCTGGATGACCAGCAGGAAGAATCCGACGGGCACGAGCAGACGCGCGGGCCAACGCACGAGACCGCCGGCATCCGAAGACTGCTCGTTCGACAGGATGCTGCTGATCGCGAGCGGCCAGGACAGGTACATGATCACCAGCGTGAAGGGCAGCAGGAAGCAGATCGTCCCGAAGACGTCGATCCAGATCTGCGTGCGGCGCTTGAAGTGCGAATTGATGACGTCGATGCGGATATGCTCGTTGTGCAGCAGCGTGTAGCCCGCGCAGAGCAGGAAGACCGCGGAAAAGAGGTACCACTGCAGCTCCAGCCAGGAGTTCGAGCTGCGGTGGAACGAATAGCGGATCGTGGCGTTGACGGAACTGACCAGGACGGCTGCGAGAATCAGCCAATAGACCAGATGGCCGACGGCGGTATTTATCCGGTCGATGAACCGGCTGATTTGCATGAGAAACGGCATCCGCGTACTTCCTCCGTCGACCCTGACACCACACGTCACGCGGGGAAATGCCCCGCCCCGCCATGCGTCCTTGCGATGGCCGCTATGGCGACAACACAGGGGTCTATAGAGTTCAAGCCCCTCAAATTCAAGCGGATAGTGGCGCTAGTTACAGCGAATTTACGGTCACGCGCCGGGTCGCTTCGAGCAGCGCCGCAGCAAGCAGCGCCTTGACCGCCGCACCCGCGACGAATGGCGTCAGGCCGAGCGCGATCGCCTTCTCGAACCCGACGAAAGTCGCAAGCCAAGCTACGCCTGGCACATGCAACACCACGGTACCGATGGCCATCGCCGCGGCGGTACCCGTCAGCGTACGCCCCCAGCCACGCTCGGCAAGCCAGCCCAGCAAAGCGGCTGCGACAAGGAATCCGGCAAGGAATCCGCCGGTCGTGCCTAACATGTAGGCAAGCCCGATCCCCTTTTCCGGCGTTCCGGCGAAGACCGGCAGCCCCAGCGCCCCCTGGAGCAGATACAGGGCAACCGTCGCGGCCCCGAGGCGCGCGCCATACGCAAAGCCGATGAACAGGATGACTCCGGACTGCATCGTCATCGGAACCGGCCACATCGGCACCTGCGCCTTCGCCGAGGCCCAGAGCAGCGCCGAACCGATCACCGCAAGAATGGCTGCGCGGTAGGCGCCACGCGCTTCACCCGGCCAGAGGCGATCGACCAGCGTGGGATGACGGACGGCAACGCTCATGGTGCAAATCTCCGGAAAGATGATGTCTAGGCTTAGCCGCCCGAAGGGCGGCGCGCAAGTCATCCGAAACGGAAGCCCTTGGGCGGCAGCAGACCGGCCTGGCCGCGCTCGCCGACCCAGTTCTTCGGGGCGTTCTCGCGCTCGTCCGAGCGCGCGAAACCCGTGGGCCAGCCCTTGGCGAGAGTGAAGGTCTGCATCTTGTAGAGGGTGGCTCCCTTCGAATAGCGCTGCAGGATGACGCCGCGCCCGCGATCCATCTCGGGCAGTTCGGCCAGCTTGAACAGCAGCAGCTTCTTGTTGGTGCCCTGCACGGCGAGCGTGTCGCCATCGACCGCACACATGGCGGCGGCCTCGGCGCCCTCGCCGACATTCAGCACCTGCTTGCCCTGGCGCGTCTGCGCCACGCACGCCGCCTCCGGTACCACGAAGCCGCGTCCGTCCGAAGACGCGACGACCAGCTTGCGGTCCGGCACGTGGATGAAGACGTGGACGATGTCGACGTCGTTGGCGAGTTCGAGGATAACCTTCAACGGCTCGCCGTCGCCGCGCCCGCGCGGGAGCTTGTCGCACGGGATCGTGTAGAAGCGCCCGTTGGTCGCCAGCACCATCAGCTTCTCGACCGACTGCGTGCGGATCACGTACTTCTCGCGGTCGCCGTCCTTGTAGCGGACCTCGCGCGCGGCCGTCTCGTCGAGATGGCCCTTGAACGCGCGCACCCAGCCCTTGTCCGAGCAGACGACCGTCAGGTCCTCGCGCTCGATCAGCGCGTCGACCGGCACCAGCAGCTCGACCGGCGCGTCGGCGACCTCGGTGCGCCGCTTGCCCAGCGGCGTGCGCGGACCGAACTTGGTCTTGATCCCCTGCACTTCCTCGGCGATCGCCGCCCAGCGCTTGTCGTCGCTCTTCATCAGCGACTGGAGCTCCTTCTTCTCCTTCGTCAGCGCGTCGTTCTCCTTGCGGATCTCGAACTCCTCGAGCTTGCGCAAGGACCGCAGGCGCATGTTGAGGATGGACTCCGCCTGGACGTCTGTCAGCCCCCACTTCTTCATCATGATGGGCTTGGGCTCGTCCTCGTTGCGGATGAGCTTGATGACCGCATCGATGTTCAGATACGCGACGAGCAGTGCCGCGAGGATCTCCAGCCGCCGCTCGATCTGCGCCAGCCGGTGTTCGGAACGGCGCTTCAGCACCACGTGGCGGTGGTCGAGGAAGGCCTGCAGCACTTCCTTCAGGTCCATCACGCGCGGCGTGTTGTCGGCGTCGAGCACGTTCATGTTCAGCGCGAAGCGCGTCTCGAGCTCGGTGTTGCGGAACAGCGATTCCATCAGCACCTTGGCGTCGACCGTCTTGACCTTCGGTTCGAGCACGACGCGCACGTTCTCGTCAGACTCGTCGCGCACGTCGGCGAGCAGCGCCAGCTTTTTTGCCTGCAGCAGTTCTGCGATCTTCTCGATCAGCTTCGACTTCTGCACCTGATAGGGAATCTCGGTGACGACGATCTGCCACATGCCCCGCGGCAGTTCCTCGACCGCCCACTTGGCGCGAACGCGCATCGAACCGCGACCCGTCTCGTAGGCCTGCACCAGCGTTTCGCGGCTTTCCACGAGGATGCCGCCCGTGGGGAAGTCCGGCCCCGGCATCAGGTCGACGAGCGTGGAAACGCGCGCGTTGGGCGTCTTGATCAGATGCAGCAGCGCGTTGCAGATCTCGACGATGTTGTGTGGCGGGATGTTCGTCGCCATGCCCACCGCGATGCCGGCGGAACCGTTGGCGAGCAGGTTGGGGAATGCGGCCGGAAGGACGACCGGCTCCTCGCCCTCGCCATCATAGGTCTGGCGGAAATCGACGGCGTTCTCGTCGAGGCCGCGCATCAGCTCGGCCGCGACTTCGGTCAGGCGCGCTTCGGTGTATCGCATCGCGGCGGCGTTATCGCCGTCGATGTTGCCGAAGTTCCCCTGCCCGTCGACCAGCGTGTAACGCTGCGCGAAGTCCTGCGCGAGGCGCACCAGTGCGTCGTAGACCGACTGGTCGCCGTGCGGGTGATATTTGCCGATGACGTCGCCGACGACGCGCGCGCACTTCTTGAAGCCGGACGCCGGGTCGAGTTTCAGCTGCTGCATCGCCCAGAGGAGGCGCCGGTGGACGGGCTTGAGGCCGTCGCGCACGTCGGGCAGCGAGCGGGCCATGATCGTGGACAGCGCGTAGGCGAGATAGCGTTCGCCAAGCGCGTCCTTGAGATCGACGGGACGCACGTCGGCGGCGAAAGAGGCGGTCATCTGGTCTGCTGCTCCGGCAAGTCGCTCAGGTGGTTCTACGCCACCGCTCATAGAGCCGGACTCGGGCGCCGGGCAAGTCCCGACCATTGGGGGCGAGCGCGTAGCGCGTCAGAAAATGTCCTGATATTTCAAGCCCCTGAACAAGCTCCACCGGCCTTGCGGCACTCGGCCCCGTCAGAAACGCGGGCAGCGAGAAGAGCTTGGCGGCAAACGGGGCCCCCGCATCGCCCGAAACGGCCCGGCCGGTCTTCGGGCTGACATAGCGCAGGTCGGCCCGGCTGCCGGTCGCCGCACAGCTGGCAAGGTCGAGCCCGAAGCCGAGTTCGGCAAGGCACCGGCATTCCCAGCGCACATAGTCGGCCTGCCAGTCCGTCCGTTCCAGCGCGTCGACGAGGCCGAGCGTGGCGGCATAGAGCGGTTCGTGCGCTTCGCGCTCCGGCAACACCGCATCGAGCAGGCCGGCGGCAGATGAAAGCGCGTCAAGCTTGTCGGCATCGTCGAGCATGAGCGCACCGACCGAGCGCGCGGGCTCGCAGGCGTAGTTGCCCAGATGCTCGGGCAGGCGCGCGCGCCACGTCGCGTTGACGATGTTGCCGAGGCCGTAGAGCGCGGCCCCCTTCCCGTGCCCGCCGCCGCGCGCGAGCCCTAGATGGCGCCCGTGTTCGCGCGTGAACAACGTGACGACCGCGGCATGTTCGCCGTGCGCCCGCCGCCCCAACACGATGCCCTCGTCGCGCCATTCCATCCCTTACACATGGGCCGATTCGTCGGCGGGGGAAAGGTCGCCGCCCCGTTTGCAATTCCTGCCCGCGTCAGCTACGTCGGAAAGATGCGCAAGGACATCTCCCTCCAGGCCGTCACGATGGGCCTGATCACCGCCTTCGTCGGCTGGGCGAGCTCGTTCACCGTCGTGATCCAGGGCCTCGTCGGCGTGGGTGCCACGCAGGCGCAGGCAGCTTCGGGACTGTTCGCCGCGTCGCTCGCGATGGGGGCCGCCGGCGTGTGGACCAGCCTGCGGTCGCGCCAGCCGATTTCCATCGCGTGGTCGACGCCGGGCGCGGCGCTGCTCGCCACGTCCGGCGCGGTCGAAGGCGGCTTTGCCGGTGCGGTCGGCGCATTCCTTGTCTGCGGCGCCATGATCGTCGCGGCCGGGTATTGGGAACGGCTGGGCAAATGGGTTGCCGCGATTCCGGCCTCGCTTGCCAACGCGATGCTCGCCGGCGTGCTGCTCGGCCTGTGCCTTGCGCCCGTGAAGGCCGTCGCGCAGATGCCGGCCTATGGCCTTGCCATCGTCGTCACCTGGGCCATCGTCGCGCGCGCGAAACGGCTGTTCGCGGTTCCCGCCGCCGTCCTCGTCACGCTGCTCCTCATCGTGTTCGGCACGGACGGAACGGCGGGCGCGCCCGTCACGCTGTGGACGCCGCCCACCCTCGTGATGCCGGTCTTCAGCCTGTCGGCGGCGATCGGCATCGCGCTGCCGCTGTTCATCGTCACGATGGCCTCGCAGAACATCCCCGGCTTCGCGGTGCTTAAAGTGAACGGCTACAACCCGCCGGCGGGGCCCCTTTTCCGGCTCACGGGCCTGTTCAGCATTCTCGGCGCCCCCTTCGGCGGACATGCGGTGAACCTGTCGGCGATCACCGCGGCCCTGTGCGCCGGGCCCGACGCGCACCCCGATCCCGCACGCCGCTACTGGGCGGCGGCAGCGTGCGGGGCGGGCTACATGGCCTTCGCGCTCGTCGCCGGGGCGGCAACCGCCTTCATCGCGGCCTCGCCGCCCGTGCTGATCCAGGCGGTCGCGGGGCTCGCCCTGTTGGGGGCGATGGGCGGGGCGCTGCTGGGCGCGATGCAGGATGCCGCCGATCGCGAAGCCGCCCTCGTGACCTTCCTCGTCACGGCATCGGGCATGACCTTCTATGGAATCAACGGCGCGTTCTGGGGGCTCGTCGCGGGCGGAGCGATCCGCGCGCTGACGCGCTGGCGCAAAGCCTAGGCTTCAGCTCAGCTTGCAGCGCACGAAGCGCACGCCGACGAGGCGGCGCGCCGCCGCCTGCACCTCGGGATCGGACGCCGATACCGAAACGAGTTGCAGCGAACCGGACTCTTCGGTCAGGCGGAATGTCTGCGCGACGCGCACGCCCCCGTCCGAATATTCGACATTGAGCGTCCAGGCATTCGGATTGTCGTAATGCGCGTTGTAGGTCCGGATGCGCCCGGCGGCGGCGAAGTCGAACTGCGCGCGCTTGAATTCGATGCGGCTCGAATCGCACCCGTCGGTCGCGTTTGCCGGCCGCCATGCGCCCGCGAAGTTCGACGGCGGGCCGGACAGGAGCTGCAGCCCGAGCGCCTCGACATCGAACGCCGCCGGCAGCTTCTTCAGGCCGACCCAGGCGAGTGCTATGGCAAGTGCTGCCGCTGTCGTCCCGGCAATCCGGACAATGAGCCGCCGTTTGCGGCGGGCCTGCGCATGCTTGACGGCGGACGCGTGGAACTCGACGAGCGTCTGGGATTCGAAGTTGCGGATGTTCTCGAGGAGCTTGCCTTCGGTTTCCTTCAGGCTGCCCGCGAAGATCGGCAGGAGCGCGCTGTGGCCGTCCTCGATCGCGGTCGCCGCCAGATCGATCATGAATTTCTCGGCGATCTTGCCCATCAGATCGCCGTCGACGGCCGAGCGCAGCTTGGAACCCGTCGACAGGATCCAGCTCGCGGCCTCTTCGGGCGAAGCGAACCGGCGGTTGGCCAGTTCTTCGCCGCCGACACGGATGGCGACCCGGCACGAGACAAGCTGTTTGGATTCGGGCATGCGGCGAGTTTACGGCAGATTCGCCGATCCGGCGCGCCTCAGTGGCGGGATTGGATCTGGCGGCCGGCGGCGGCGAGCGAGTCGAGGAAGGCGCTTGCGGCAGGCGACAGGCCACTGCGGCTGCTGACCGCGCACAGACGGCGACGCGCGGGCGGATCGAGCGGGATGGCCGCTAGCCGCCGCTCGCCCGACGGCACGATGAGTTCCGGCACGATCGAGACGCCCACGCCTTCGCGCACCATCGCAAGAAGGGCCGCCGGATCGCGCACCGAGAAGGCGATCTTCGGTGCCACGCCCTGGCGCGTGAAGATCGCGCGCACGTCGGCTTCCGAGCCGGCATTGGGCATCACGAAATTCTCCTCGGCGAGTTCGCCGGGGCTGACTTCCTTACGCTGCGCGAGGCGATGGCGCTTGGGCATGATCGCGAGGAAATCGTCCTCGGCGACCGGGATCGCGTCGAAATCCTTCGGCAGCTCCGCCGTAAGGCCGATATCGACCGCCCCGCCGGTCACCCAGTCGCGCACCTCGTTGTCGGTGCCTTCAATCAGCACGACCTCGATGCCGGGATAGCGCGCACCGAAATTCTTCACGATCGGCGGCAGCAGGCGCGTCGCGGCGCTGGCGACGCTGCCCACGCGCACGCGGCCGGACTGCAGGCCGGTCAGCGCCTGCGCGCGGTGGCGTACGCGCTCGATGGCTTCGAGCGCCGCACGCGCGTCGTTCTGGATCGCGGCCCCGGCCGCCGTCGGCGCCACGCGGCCGCGGTTGCGCAGCAACAGGACAACGCCGAGCGCCTCTTCGAGTGCGGCGACCGCCTGGCTGACGCCGGATTGCGTGAGACCCAATTTGTGCGCCGCGGCGGTAAAACCGCCTTCCTCGAGCACGGAAAGGAACGCCCGCAGCTGCCCTACATTGATGTTCGCGGAGCTCATCGCCTATCAGTGTTTCTCATGTGAGCCATGCGTGAAATCGCTTTTACTTATACCCGGCCCACTCGGTAGCGTCGAGCCCTTCTCCCGGATGTTTCAGGTAACAATGCAACCAAATACCGCGCCCCGGCTCTCCAGAAACACCCTCCTCGGCCTCGCCTGGGGGCTGTTCGCGATCTCGATTTGGGTGTCGTGGATGCTGGCGACGCGCTGGGGCGTGCGCAGCAGCCTGTCCTTCTGGGACCTGACCGCGCTGCGCTTCGCTTCGGCCGGGCTGATCCTGCTGCCCGTGGCCCTTCACCGCGGGCTCGACCCGCGCCGCATCGCCCCCGGCCGCTCGGGCTGGCTGCTGTGGGCGGCGATGATCGCGGGCGCGGGCGTCGTCTACCAACTCTTCGCCGCGTCGGCGTTCCTGTTCGCGCCCATCAGCCATGGCTCCGTCATGCTGCCCGGCACGATGCCCCTGTTCGTGGCGCTGCTGTCGGTCCTGCTGCTGGGCGAAAAGATCGCGCCCTCGCGCCGCTGGGGCTATCTGCTGATCCCGCTCGGCGTGATCTGCCTCGCCTCGGCCGGCTTCGCGCACGGCGAAGGCGGCGAATGGCGCGGACAACTGCTCTTCATGCTCTCCGCCTTCTTATGGGCGAGCTACACGATCGCCATGCGCAAGAGCGGGCTTTCGCCGCTCGACGCCGCGGCGCAGGTCTGCGTCTGGTCGGCGATCTTCTATCTGCCCTTATATGCGTGGTTCGCGGCCGACGGGCTCGCGCGGGCAAGCTGGGGCGAGATCGCGTTCCAGACTCTCGTCCAGGGCGTGCTGTCCAGCGTGGTCTCGCTGGTCGCCTACAACCGGGCGCTCCAGCTTCTTGGCGCTTCGCGCGGCGCCGCACTCGCCTCGCTCGTCCCCGTCCTTGCCACGCTGTTCGCGATCCCGCTGCTGGGCGAATGGCCCGCCCCGCTCGACTGGCTGGGCGTCGCCGTCATCAGCACGGGCGTGTATCTGGCGACCGGTGGGCCGCTGCCGGGGTTCGTGCGGCGCGCGCCGGCCGTTCCGGCCGGAAGCAAGGCACGGGACTAGCCTTGTAGAATTATAAAATCGGAACATTCGCGTATCGCTTCACCCTTATGCATACATTTTCAACCTGCGGGGAAAAGCGCCAACATCGAAAGCCGCACCATCGCGCAATCACTTTCCTGAATACAATTCCTATAACTGCACCACAAAGGCCATTTTTGTGGCACTTCTCTCGATGACCTAAAAGGCTGCAGAGGCTAGCGCCATGCACAATCGAAAAGCCGTTCAACGCAAACCCAGCGGAATGCTGATGCTCTCGCTGACGGGTTCGCTGTCGGCGGATCTCGATGGCACTACACTTGACCTGCCGCCGTCGAAGAAGGCCCGTGCCCTGCTCGCCTATCTGGCGACCACGCAGCAGCCGCAACGGCGTGAGCATCTGGCATCCATGCTGTGGAAAGAGCCGGAAGCCGGTCGTGAAGGATTGCGCTGGAGCTTAAGTCGCCTGCGCAAGGCTCTGGAACTGGACGGCGCGATGCGCATCATCGCCGACCGCGAGACCGTCGCACTGGATACCGCTCATGCCGATTGCGACATCTGGGCCTTGCGGGCAATCACGCACCTGAAGCCCGTGCAGGCCTCAACCGCCGAGTTGATTGCCGCCGCCAGCTTGGTGCAGGGTGAATTCCTCGAAGGCCTCGACATGCCCGACTGCTATGAGTTCCAGCTCTGGTGTATCGCCGAGCGAGAAAACCTGCGCCGAACCCAGGCGGCGATCATGGCGACACTGTGCGACCGGCTCGGAGCGACCGAACAGGCACTGCCTTATGCACGGCGGCGCCTGCTGCTTGAACCGACAGAAGAATCGGCGCATTGCGTTCTGCTGGACACGCTGATCACCTTGGGCCGCTTGCCCGAGGCAGAGTCGCATTTTAAAACCGCGCAGCGGCAATTCAGTGCCGCAGGCCTGCCGCCACCGCACAAGCTGGTCCGCCAGTGGGCAGCCCATCGCGCAACCCACCGACCGGTTGTCGATCGCATCCGGGAAAAGCCTGCGCGCCAACGTATCCATTTCTGCACGACATCCGACAATGTTCGGATCGCCTATGCAAAATCCGGCAAAGGCCCGCGCATCGTGCGGGCGGCCAACTGGTACAGCCATCTGGAATACGATCTGGAAAGCCCGGTCTGGCAGCACCTGATCAACGTTCTGGCGCAGGACCGCGAGCTGGTCCGCTACGACCGGCGCGGTTGTGGATTATCCGACCGCTCGACCAACGCATTGAGCTTCAATGACTCGCTGGCCGATCTAGACGCAGTGACCAGCCTGCTCGATTCAGATCCCTTCGATCTGGTCGGATTCTGCAGCGGCGGCGCCATGTCGATCGCCTATGCGGCGCACCACCCCGCGCAGGTGCGCCGCCTGATTCTGATCGGTACCTCGTCGCTCGGCTGGCGTAAACGCGCGAACGGCCATGCACCCAATGAACATATGGTGGCATTGACGCGGCAAGGCTGGGGGTTGGACAACCCGGCCTTCCGTCAGATATTCACCTCGCTGATGTTCCCCGACGCCGCGCCGGACCAGGCTGAGTGGCTCAACGAACTGCAGCGCATCTCGGCCACGCCGGATACGGCGGCGTCGCTGATGGACAGCTTCGGCGACTATGACGTGACCAGCCTGCTGCCTCGGATTCAGTGCCCGACACTCGTCCTGCACAGTCGCGACGATTCCATGGTGCCTGTCGAGTTCGGCCGCCAATGCGCCGCGGATATCCCGAGGGCCCAGTTCGTCACTCTGCCCAGTCGCAACCATCTGATTCTGGAAAGTGAGCCGGCATGGCAGTCCCTGAAGGCTGAAATCGAAGCCTTCCTGACACTGTAGATTCTGTCCCAATGCAACACAGACCCGGCCTTGAAGCCGGGCCTGTGTCCCGCGTATTAAAGCGTAAACTTCTTACATGATCGGCGCCAGAGCAGCCTGTATCCGCTGGCCCTGTGCCTCTGTGATCATGCTGCCCAGCAGTTCCTGGAAGCGCGGTACCTGCACGCCCGACACGATGTATTGCCACCGATAGGCTTTCAGCAAACCGTCCTTGAGGGCTTGGGTTTCCTCGTCGCTCAGCTTACGTGTGTTGATCTTGGTGAAATAGACGGCATCGGCCAGCGACTGCGCCTGCAGGATGCCATTGACGGCACCGACCAGCCCGATCAAGTCATCGACCGCAGCATCCCTCTGCGCGACGCTGATGCGGCCATTCTCGCGCACCCATTCCATCTCGTCGAGAATCGCGTGCTGCGATTCCTCGCGCCAGTGATGCAGGAAGACATCCTTGTAGAGCTCGGACAGGCCGTTGTCAGGTTCGATGCTCTGGCGATAATGGACCAGCGTGAACAATTCGATGCAGCATGTCAGCGCCATCACGGACCAGGTCGATTTCGACAGCACCGCCCGGGCCACGTCATCGGGATTGGCCGTGCGGACATATCCCGGCGGCATGTCGGCGGCGATCATCTCCTCGATGCGCCGGAACAGCTCCTGGTGTTTCAGCTCCTCGGTGCTGAACCGGAGCAATGCCGTAAGCACGATCTGGTCGCCCAAGCTTGCTGCCGAGCTGATCTCCAAGACCTTGGCCGCTATAAAACGTTCGACCAAGCCGAAAATATAAGCGTAGGTACGGCCCTGGACCTGACTCAGCAGCCTCTTTTCATCCTCCGACAGGAAGTCGAAGGTCGAGATCATGGACAGGCCGTCGGGCAGGAACTTGCGGGAATAGTCGAACTTCCGCCCCTTGAAGATGTCGACATCGATATCCCAGTTCACGCGCTTCGATTTTTCGATGCACCCGGCATAGCGTTCGGTTTCGATGTTCATTGGAACAGCGTTCATAGTCCCTCGATCTCCATACGATGAATGATAGATCTGGCCTGCGCCTTGTATCGGCACTGCCAAGAGGAAAGACATAGAGGGTCGTTGTGGGATTCAGCGTGTTAGACGGCGTATAAAATTGCGCCGGGATGCGGATTGGAGATCAGCCGGCCCTTGCCTCGCCACGCTGTTCGCGAGCCCGCTGCCGGGATTCGTGCGGCGTGCGCCGGCCTAGTTCAGCCGTGCAGCCAGCACCTTGAGGCCCGCGATGCCGAACGCCACCGCGAAAACGCCATCGAAGTAGCGGCGCAGGCGCGCATAGAGCCGCGCGATGGCGCCGTTCGAGAACAGCAGCGCATAGCCGTGGAAGATCAGAAACGACTGCACGCCGATCGCCGCGATCACCTTCACGAGTTCGCCGGCCGGTGCGCCCGGCGGCATGCCGATGGCGTATAGCGAACCGAAGAACAGGATCGCTTTGGGATTGGTGATGTGGAGCGCGAACCCTTTGGCATAGGTCTTCCCCAGCGTGGCGCCAGCCGCATCCGACGTGTTCGCTTCGCCGCCCCGGATCGCCGAGCGTGCCGACTTGTAGGCGAGGAACAGCAGATAGGCCGCACCGACATAGCGGATGAACTCGAATGCCCAGGCATTTGCCAGCATCAGCGCGCCGAGCCCCAGCGCCGCGGCGACCGACCAGCACAGCGAGCCGGTCAGAATGCCGGATGCGAGTGCTAGACCGTATTCCCGGCCCGAGGCCATCGACGTGCCGGCGATCGCGAGCGTCGCCGGACCGGGGCTGGCACTCGTCATGAACGCGGCGAGCAGGATAAGCGGCAGGTTCACTTCGTCGGTCATTGTCGCTCCATCCCTCTTCGACAGGCCCGATTACATCCTTAATTCCGGCGTGCGCAACCGCACAATTGTCTTCCGACAATGCGAGAAGTATCGGTCTTTGCGGACCGCCCCCTAGCAGGCTTTGAAGTAGGCGACGGCAGCGCTATAAGCCCACACATGTTGCATCTAACTTTTCGCGAAGTGGACGAAAGCCGCTGGGACGATTTCGAGCAGCTATTTGCGAACCGCGGAGGCCCAAAATCCTGCTGGTGCATGGTCTGGCGAGCGACGGGTGTCGAGACCCGGAACACAAAGGGCCCAGAGCGCAAAGCTGCCATCGAGGCACGGGTTCGCAATAAGGTCCCAATCGGGATTTTAGGCTATCTGGAGGATGAACCTGTCGCGTGGTGCTCCATCGCCCCTCGGCCGACATATCGGCGTCTGGGCGGGCCGGAAGTCGTCGGACAGAATCCGGACAGCGTTTGGTCGTTGGCGTGCTTTTTTGCGCACCGTAAGATTCGTGGCCAAGGCGTCACGTCGCTGCTGATAGACGCTGCCGTCGCGCATGCACGCGCCAAAGGTGCGAGCGTGGTGGAAGCCTATCCAGTCGAACCAGGATCGCCCAGCTACCGCTTCATGGGTTACTTGCCTGCCTTTGAAGCGGCGGGATTCTGCCACGTCGACATGGCCGGTACGCGCCGACACGTCATGCGCTTGAATCTTGTCTGATTTATTTTGTCTGACCGGAGCATCCGCAATGTGACGGGGTCCAGTCGAGCGAATCGTCAATAACGAAAAGGGCCGGTCCCTGCGGACCGGCCCTCCCCGCTGCCTCCCGTTTTTCTTCTGGTTTATTCGGCGGCGTGCGGAACGGCGTGCGGCTTGTCGTGGAACTGGTCGTGCTCGGTCGATCCCGCCATCGCCGTCGTCGAAGCCTTGCCGGCCGAGATCGCGACCGCGACCGCATCGAAATAGCCCGTGCCCACCTCGCGCTGATGGCGCGTGGCCGTGTAGCCGTTCTTCTCCGCGTCGAACTCGGCCTGCTGAAGTTCCGAGTAAGCACCCATGCCACGCTTGGAATATCCGCGCGCCAATTCGAACATCGAGTAGTTCAGCGCGTGGAAGCCGGCGAGCGTGACGAACTGGAACTTGTAGCCCATCTCGCCGATCTGCTGCTGGTAGGTCTCGATCGTCTTGGGATCGAGCTTCTTGCGCCAGTTGAACGAAGGCGAGCAGTTGTACGCCAGCATCTTGCCGGGGAACTGGCGGCGCAGCTCGGCCGCGAATTCCCGCGCCTCGCCCAGATCCGGCTCCGATGTTTCCCACCACAGCAGATCGGAATACGGCGCATAGGCGAGCCCGCGCGCGATCGCATATTCAACGCCCTTGCCCGGTTTGATGCGGAAGAAGCCTTCTTGCGTGCGCTCGCCCGTCAGGAACGGCCGGTCGCGTTCGTCGACGTCGGTGGTGATAAGCTGGGCCGAGTGCGCGTCGGTGCGCGCGAGCAGCACCGTCGGCACGCCCTCCACGTCCGCCGCGAGGCGTGCCGCATTGAGCGTGCGCACGTGCTGGCTCATCGGCACGAGCACCTTGCCGCCGAGATGGCCGCACTTCTTCTCCGACGCGAGCTGGTCTTCGAAGTGGACGCCGGCGGCCCCCGCCTCGATCATCGCCTTCATCAGTTCGTAGGCGTTGAGGGCGCCGCCGAAGCCGGCTTCGGCATCGGCGATGATCGGCGCCATCCAGTGGATGTCGCCCTTGCCTTCGAGCGTCTGGATCTGGTCGGCGCGGCGCAGCGCGTTGTTGATGCGCTTCACCACGTCCGGCACGGACGAGACCGGATAGAGCGACTGGTCGGGATACATCTGTCCCGAATTGTTCGCATCCGCCGCCACCTGCCAGCCCGACAGGTAGATGGCCTTGAGCCCGGCCCTGACCTGCTGCATGGCCTGGTTGCCCGTGAGCGCGCCCAGCGTGTTCACATAGGGCTCGGTCTTCAGGATGTCCCAAAGGCGCTCGGCGCCTTTGCGGGCGAGCGTGTGCTCGACGCGGAACGAACCGGCGAGCTTGCGCACGTCTTCGGTCGTGTAGTCGCGCTTGATGCCGTTCCAGCGGGGGTCGGTGTTCCAGTCGGCGGTCATGGGCAACTCCTCTGCGGGGTAAGGGTTCGACCTTTCGGCCTGTAAATATCCTCACGCTGCGGACGCGAATAGCGAAGTCCGAAAACCCCGAGAAACCGTAAATCCGTCTATGAATTTGCAAGCTGCTGCGCCGCGGTGTAAAGTTTGTAAATCACGGTCGGAGACTGTCGGATGGCGCGTAAGACCCTGCTCGGCAACAAGATCCGTCGCCTGCGCGAACAGGCGGGCCTCACGCAGGCGCGCATGGCCGAACAGCTCGGCATCTCGGCGAGCTATCTCAATCTCATCGAGCACGACCAACGCCCCGTCACGGTCTCGCTGCTGCTGAAACTCGGCAAGCAGTTCGACGTCGAGCTCACAGATCTTTCCGACGACGACGACCGCAAGATCGCGGGCGGCCTGCGCGAGGTATTCTCCGACGGTACGCTGGCAGCCCAAGGCGTGACCGGCGATGAGATCAAGGCGCTCGCCGAAGCCGCGCCCAACGCGGCGAAGGCGATCCTCGAGCTCTATCGCGCCTATCGCCTCGCGCGCGACGACGCGCAATCGATGACGCTCGGCCTGCCCAGCGGCACCACGCGCAGGATGGTGCTGCCGGCGGAGGAAGCGCGCGACTTCTTCCATGATCGCACCAACTATTTCGACGAAATCGAGCGCGCGGCGGAGAGGGTCGTCGCGGAAGCGAACCTACCGGCGGGCGAACCCTGGCGCGGCCTCGTCGATTACGCGAAAGGCAAGTTCGGCATCGCCGTCGACATCGTCGCACCCGACGAGCTTTCCGGCGGCGTGCGCCACTACGACACCAAGACGAAGAAGCTGCGCCTCAGCGAAATCCTGCCGCGCGCCTCGCGGCGTTTCCATCTCGCCTATCAGATCGGCCTGATGGAAGCGCGCAAACCCGTCGACATGATCGTGGCGACGGCGAAGCTCGCCTCGAAGGAAACCGAGACGCTCGTGCGCGTCGGCCTGTTCAACTATTTCGCCGGTGCCGTGCTGATGCCGTACGGCCCGTATCTTTCGGCCGTACGCGCGCTGCGCTACGATATCGAGCTGCTCAGCCACCATTTCGGCGTCAGCTTCGAGCAGGCATGCCACCGCCTCTCCACGCTGCAGCGGCCCGGCGACAAGGGCGTGCCGTTGTGGCTCGTGCGCGTCGATATCGCGGGCAACATGTCGAAGCGCTTCTCGGCCGCCGGCTTCCATTTCTCGCGCTTCGGCGGTTCGTGCCCGCGCTGGATCGTCCACGAGGCTTTCACCAGCCCTGGCCGCATTCTCACGCAGGTCGCGCGCCTGACCGACGGTGCCACGTTCTTCTGCGTGGCGCGCACGGTCGCGAAGGCCAATGGCGGATTCCGCGAGCCGCCGACGACCTATGCGCTGGGCATCGGTTGCGAGATCGGGCAGGCGCACGAGCTCGTCTACGCCGACGGCCATGATCTGGAAAAGCTCGGCGCGGTCGTCGAGATCGGCGTGGGCTGCCGCGTCTGCGAGCGCGAGCATTGCCGCCAGCGCGCCTATCCCCCGCTCCAGCACCGCCTCGACATCGACGTCAACGCGAAGGGCGCGACTTCCTACAGCTTCAAACGCTGAGGGCCCGCCCTGCTTTCGCAGGGCGGGCCCTCGATGCGTTCGACTGCAACCGGAGTCAGCGCAGCGGCAGCGCGTACATCAGGCCGCCCTTGGTCCACAAGTCGTTGACGCCGCGCTCGAGACCGATCGGCGTCTTCGGGCCGACGTTCTTCTCGTAGCTCTCGCCATAGTTCCCGACCGCCTTGATGACGTTGTAGGCCCACTTCTCGTCGAGACCGAGCGCCTTGCCGAAGCCCGGCGTGACGCCCAGCATGCGCTGGATGCCGGGGTTGGTCGATTTCAGCATTTCGTCCACGTTGGCCTTGGTCACTTCGTATTCCTCGGCTTCGATCATCGCCGTCAGCACCCACTTGACGATGCCGAACCACTGGTCGTCGCCCTTGCGGACCATCGGCCCGAGCGGCTCCTTCGAGATGCGCTCCGGCAGGATGTAGTGGTCATTGGGCACGGCAAGATTAGAGCGCACCGAGGCAAGACCCGAAGCGTCCGTCGTGTAGGCATCGCAGCGGCCGGCCTGATAGGCCGCAATGTTCTCTTCCAGACGCTCGATGACGACGGGCGAGAATTTCAGCTTGTTGGAGCGGAAATAGTCCGCGAGGTTGAGTTCCGTCGTCGTGCCCGGCTGCACGCAAATGGTGGCACCATCGAGCTGCTTGGCCGAAGTGATCTTCGCCGAACGCTTAACGATGAAGCCCTGCCCGTCGTAGAAATTCACGCCGGCCATGTGGAGGCCGAGCGTGGTGTCGCGCAGCAGGGTCTGCGTGGCGTTGCGGGTCAGCACGTCGATCTCGCCGGACTGTAGCGCCACGAAACGCTGCTGCGCCGTGGTCGGCACGTACTTGGCCTTCGACGGATCGCCGAGAACGGCGGCGGCGACGGCCTTGCAAAGGTCGACGTCGAGGCCGCTCCACTCGCCCTTCGCGTCAGGCGACGAGAAGCCCGGCAGGGCCGTGTTCACGCCGCAGATCAGCGTGCCGCGGTTCTTGACCGTGTCGAGCGTGGACGTACGGGCGGGCGGGGTCTGGGCGCTCGCCGTCGCGGCGAACGCTAGCATTGCCAGCGAGGCGATCGCTGTCCGGGTGGACTTCATGAGGGAATGTCTCCTGTTCGAGGGCGGGTCGTGTCAAGCCGACCCTTGGCTTCAATCATGCCCATGAAGCGAAACCCGTGCCAGCAGGAACTCGTCGTGCCCTTACGCGTCGAATTCGAGGCCCCAGTCCTTGAAGAACTCGCGTTTCTCGTCCCAGCCGGGCTGGACCTTCACGTGCAGGAACAGGTGGATCGGCCGGTCGAGCATTTTGGCGATCTCGATGCGGGCCAGTTCGCCGATCTTCTTGATTTGGGCACCCTTTGCGCCGATGACGATCTTCCGCTGGCCCTCACGTGCCACATAAATTGTCTGCTCGATACGCGCCGAGCCGTCCTTGCGCTCCTCGAACTTTTCGGTTTCGACGGCGGTCGCGTAGGGCAGTTCCTGATGGAGCTGGCGGTAGATCTGCTCGCGCGTCGCTTCGGCCGCCAGCAGGCGGGCCGGCAGATTGGAGATCTCGTCCTCGGGATAGAGATAGGGGCCTTCGGGCAGGCGGCCGATCAGCTTGTCTTTCAAGCTGTCGCAGCCGTCGCCGGTTTCAGCGGAGACCATGAAGATCTCGGAGACAAGCCCGGTCGCATCGTAGCGCTTGGCGAGCGTCAGCAGCGCCGGCGGATCGAGCAGGTCGATCTTGTTGAGGACGAGGATCGCCTTAAGCTTGCGGGTCCGCAGGCCTTCGAGGATCAGTGCCTCTTCCTCGTCGTCGGGCGAGCGCACGGCTCGCTTGGCATCGACGACGAAGACGAGCGCGTCGGCTTCCTCGGCCCCGCGCCACGCCGCATCGACCATCGCGCGGTCGAGCCGGCGCTTCGGCGCGAAGATGCCCGGCAGGTCGAGGAAGACCGCCTGCGCGCCCTTCTCGACGAGGATGCCCGTCACGCGCGTGCGCGTCGTCTGCACCTTGGGCGAAACGATGGCGACTTTCGTGCCGACGAGCCGGTTGACCAGCGTCGACTTGCCCGCATTCGGGGCCCCCAGCATCGCCACGTAACCGCAGCGCGTCGTCGTTTCGGCCGTCATTTCGCCTCCAGGCGTGCAAGCAGGGCAGCCGCGGCGGCCCGCTCGGCCTCGCGCTTGGATGTTCCTTCGGCCGTCACGGGCAGATGCCCATCGACGACGACCTCGACCGTGAAACGGGGCGCATGCGCCAGCCCTTCGCGCAGAAGCGTACGATAGCGCGGCAATGCTAAGCCCCGTCCCTGCGCCCATTCCTGCAGCGATGTCTTGGGTTCGCGCGGCGGCTCGGTTTCGGCGACGACCAGTGGCGCGAACAGCCGGCGTACGATTTCGCGCGCAACCGCAAAACCGCCGTCGAGATGCACGGCCGCGATGACGGCCTCGAACGCGTCGGCGAGGACGGCCGGATTGTCGCGCCCGCCCCCCTGGTTCTCGCTGGTCGACAGCGTAAGCGCCTCGCCGATCCCCAGCTTGCGCGCGTGCTCGGCCAGTTGCTCCCCGCGCACGAGGAACGCGTGCCGCTTGGCAAGATCGCCTTCGGCTTCGGTCGGAAAGCGTTCGGTCAGCAACTCGGCCACGGCGAGCGCCACGACGCGGTCGCCGAGAAACTCCAGCCGCTCGAAATCCGCACCCGAGCGCTGCGCATTGCCGCGCCGGCCGAGCGAGGAATGCGAAAGCGCCGCGACAAGCAGATCCGGATCGGCGAAACGATGGTCGAGAGCGGCTTCGAGCGTGGCGTGGGCAGCCTTCATGCGCGCCTAGCGGATCAGGTCGAGCAGCCGGCTGTAGCGCGCAGCGGTGAACCAGGTCCAGGGAAGCACCAGATTGGCGCTGCCGTCGGTCGAGAAGAAGAGGATCTCCGCGCGGCCGACGAGGTTCTCGAAAGGCACGTACCCGACGGCGTTTTGCTCGCGGCTGTCCTGCGAGTTGTCGCGATGGTCACCCATCGCGAAATAGTGGCCCGGAGGCACGACGAATTCGGGCGTGTTGTTGTAGTAACCGTCGTTGTGCATCTTCAGGATCCGGTGCTGCCGGCCACCGGGCAGCGTCTCGACATACTGCGCGACGCGGCGCGAGAAGCCGCCTTCCGTCTCCACGAAATCCTCGATGCGCTCGATCGGGGCCGGTTCGCCATTGATGTGCAGGATGCCGCGGATGACCTGGATGCGGTCGCCCGGAAATCCGATCAGGCGCTTGATGTAATCCGTCTTCCCATCCTTCGGAAGCTTGAAGACGACGACGTCACCGCGCTGCGGTTCGCGCGAAAGCACCCGGCCGGGAAACTGCCATGTCCCCCAGCTCGGCAGAGAAGCAAAGGAATAACCGTAGGAGAATTTCGAGACGAACAGGTAGTCGCCGATCAGCAGCGTGGGCACCATCGACGCCGACGGGATGTTGAACGGCTCGAACGCCATCGTGCGGATGCCCATCGCGATCGCGAACGCGTAGACGAGCGTCTTGACGACATCGATCAGGTCGTTCTTCGACTGGGATTTTGCGGTCTGCGGCAAGGGCATTTCGGATCGTCCGGCGATGGTCGTGGTTGGGGCGGGATAAGGCGCTTGCCGCCCGGTTTCTGTCAAGTCGGGGCGGGTACGGCCGTGATGATCACGATCGCCTGGGCGATCGGCGGATCGTCGGTCAGGCTGACGTCGATCTGCGCGCGCATGCCGGGGGGAACCATCTTGTTGAGGCGCGCCAGCGCGCCCCCGGTAAGGCGCATCGTCGGCTTGCCGCCCGGAAGGTTAACGACCTCCATGTCGCGCCAGTAGACCGACTGGCGGAACCCGGTTCCCAGCGCCTTGGAGCATGCCTCCTTGGCCGCGAACCGGCGTGCATAGCTCGCGGCACTGTTGGCGCGCCGCTCGGACTTCGTGCGCTCGCCCTCGGTATAGAGGCGGTGGGTAAAGCGCGTGCCGAACCGCGCCAGCGCCTTCTCGACGCGGCGGATGTCGACCAGATCGGAGCCGAGACCCAGAATCATCCGCGCGCGCGCTCGGCTGAGTTGATGACGGGCGTGGCGCGCAAGGCCGCGATCACGTTGGTCAGGTGTTTTAGATCGCGGACCTCGACATCGATGATCATTTCCCAGAATTCGTTCGTCCGATTGACGATCTTCAGGTTCGTGATGTTGCCACCGCTCTTGGCGATGACGGTGGACAGCGAGCCGAGGCTGCCGGACTCGTTGCGCACGACCAGCGCCACGCGGCCGACAAAGCCGGCGCCTGCCGCATCGCCCTCGACGTCCCAGCCCACGTCGAGCCATCGCGCCGGCTGGTCAGCGAACTGTTCGAGCGTGTCGCAGTCGATCGTGTGGACGGTCACGCCGCGCCCCGTCGTGACGATGCCGACGATGCGGTCGCCGGGCAGCGGATGGCAGCAGCCCGCATAATGGATCGCCATGCCGGGAATGAGCCCCTTGATAGGCACGTGCGAATGCGAGGAGCCATCCTTGGGCTTCTGCTTGCGCAGAGGCACCACGTTCGCGGGCTTGGGCTGCTGGCGGCTTTCCGGGAACAGCGCATGCAGCACCTCGCGTTCGCCGACCTGCCCCGAGCCGACCATCGCGATCAGGTCTTCGACGTCGTCCGCCTTCAGCGGCTTGACCGCGCCTTCCAGCGACTTGTCGGCGTAGTCGTAGCCGTCGGCCTTGAAGGCCTTCTGCAGGATCGACCGGCCGAGATCGAGGAACTGGTGGCGCTGCTGGGCGCGGATGAAGCGCCGGATGCGCGCGCGCGCCTTGCCGGTGACGACGAAGCGCTCCCATGTCGGCGACGGGACCTGCGCCTTCGAGGTAACGATCTCGACCTGGTCGCCGTTCGACAGCGCCGTGCGCAGCGGCATCATGCGGCCGTTGATCTTGGCGCCGACGCAATGGTCGCCGACCTCGGAATGGACCGCGTAGGCAAAATCCACGGGCGTCGCCCCGCGCGGCAGCGCGATCAGGTCGCCCTTCGGCGTGAAGCAGAAGCACTGGTCCTGATACATCTCGAGCTTGGTGTGCTCGAGGAACTCTTCGGGGTTCGAGGCGTGCTCGAGGATGTCGAGAAGTTCGCGCAGCCAGCGGAACGTGCCCTTGGTATCGGCCGCCGCGGGGCGGCCTTCCTTGTAGGACCAGTGCGCTGCGACACCGAACTCGGCGACCTCGTGCATCTCGCGTGTGCGTATCTGGATCTCGATGCGCTGGCGCTCGGGGCCGAAGATGCCGGTATGGAGCGAGCGGTAGCCGTTGGGCTTCTGGACCGAGATGTAATCCTTGAACCGGCCGGGCACGACGGGCCAGCGCGAATGGATGGTGCCCAGCGCCCGGTAGCACTCGGCCGGATCGGCGACGATGACGCGGAAGGCCATGATGTCGGAGAGCTGCTCGAACGCGATGTTCTTGCGCTGCGTCTTGCGCCAGATCGAGAACGGTGTTTTCTCGCGGCCCGACACTTGGGCGTCGATGCCCTCTTCCTTCAGCGCCTCGCCGATCTGATCCGCTATGCGCGCGACCACGTCCTGCCCGCGCGAGCGCAGATGCTGCAGGCGCAGGGCGATCGACTCGCGTGCGTCGGGATTGAGGACGCCGAAGGCGATGTCCTCGAGTTCTTCCTGGATGCGCCGCATGCCGATGCGCTCGGCCAGCGGCGCGTAGATTTCCATCGTCTCGCGCGCGATGCGCTGGCGCTTCTCGATCTTCGGGATGAAGCCGAGCGTTCGCATGTTGTGCAGCCGGTCGGCGAGCTTGACCAGCAGCACACGGATGTCTTCCGACATCGCGAGCAGCAGCTTGCGGAAATTCTCGGCTTGCTTGGCCTTGTCGGACTGCGCCTGCAGTTCCAGCCGCGAGAGCTTCGTCACGCCGTCGACGAGGCGGGCGATTTCGGGACCGAACATCCGCTCGATCTCGTCGATGCTGGCGAGGGTATCCTCGACCGTGTCGTGCAGAAGCGCGGTGACGATCGTCGCCGTATCGAGCCGGTAGCTTGTCAGGATGCCAGCGACTTCGAGTGGATGGGAGAAATATGGATCGCCCGACGCGCGCGTCTGCGCGCCATGGACCTTCAGCGAATAGACATAGCCGCGATTGATCAGGTCCTCGTCGGCGTCGGGATCGTAGGCCTTGACGCGCTCGACCAGTTCGAAGGCCCGCATCATCGGCGGGCGGACACGCTTGGGCGCCTCGACGCCTGCGGCCGGTACCGGAACCTGTCCGGCCTCGGCCGCCGTGCTGGGGGTGTCGGTGGCGCCGTCGGCGTTCACCTCTTCCCCCGCCCCGCTTTACTCTTCGACCGCAGCCGCGTCGGCACCGCCCGCCAGCTTTTCCTCGGCGTCCTCGATTTCCATCTCGTCCTCGATGCCGTCGAGCGTCGCGTCCTCGGCCACGCCGGCGACGTCGCGGTCGGCCGCAAGCAGTTCCATCGCGTCTTCCTCGGGCTCTTCGCTCTCGACCTGGCGCTGGAGACCCTGGACGAGCGACTGCTTGAGGTTATCGAGATCGAGGGAATTGTCGGCGATCTCGCGCAGCGCGATGACCGGGTTCTTGTCGTTGTCCTTCTCGACCGTCAGCGGCGAGCCGGCCTGGATTTCCCGCGCGCGCTGGGCAGCGAGCATGACGAGCTCGAACCGGTTCGGGATTTTGACAACGCAGTCTTCGACGGTAACGCGGGCCATAGGGTGCTCCGGAGGGAAAGGCGAATGAGTCGCAAAATGGGCAAAGAATATAGCCTCTGCCGCACCGCAAAACAATCGATTTCGCAGATGGAATCCTTTGTTATGTCAATTGCTTGAAGGTGTTTCCGCAAGCGGTCGGCAGATCGTGTCAGCCGGCAGGCGGCCAATCAGCACGGAGATCGGCGATCCATCGACCGGATATCGCCAGTCCGGGGCGAGTTCGGCCAGCGGCAGCAGCACGAAAGCGCGCGTCGCCATGCGCGGATGCGGCAGCAGCGGCGCGCCCTCACCGCGCACGACGCCGTCATAGTCGATGAGATCGAGATCAAGGGCGCGCGGCGCATTTGGCACGCTGCGCACACGGCCGAAGGCGCGTTCGACCGCATGCAGGCGCGCGAGGAGCGCCTCGGGATCAAGCCGCGTTTCCAGCCGCACGACCGCGTTGGCGTACCAGGGCTGGTCGGACGGCGGCCAGGGCGGGCTTTCGTATACGCGCGAACGCGCGGCGACGCGCAGACCGGCCGCGTCGAGCGCTTCCATTGCCGCGACGAGCGTGCGGGCCGGCGGCCCGGCTTCACTCGGAAGATTGGCGCCAAGCGCCACATAGATCACGGGCGCACTCCTTCTTGTGCGCTCGTCGCAAAGGCGATAATGAAATCGCATTCGTGATTTGCGCTCACTTGATTTCCACTTGATTGCATCCGGTATTTTTATCCGAAAGGATTTGCCCCATGGCCTTCTATCCGCAAGAGCGTCTCGCTCTGTTCATCGATGGCCCCAATCTCTACAACGCGGCGCGCGCGCTGAATTTCGACATCGACTATCGCCGCCTGCTCCAGCTGTTCCAGAGCAAGGGCCGGCTGATCCGGGCTTTCTACTACACCGCGCTGGCCGAAGATCAGGATTATTCCCCGATCCGCCCGCTCGTCGACTGGCTCGACTATAACGGCTACACGATGGTGACCAAGCCGATGAAGGATTTCACCGACAGCCAGGGCCGCCGGCGCTTCCGCGCGAGCATGGACATCGAGATCGCCGTCGACATGATGGACCTCGCCGACAAGCTCGACCACGTCGTGCTGTTCTCCGGCGACGGGAATTTCCGCCGTCTGGTCGAATCCGTCCAGCGGCGCGGCGTGCGCGTGTCGGTCGTCTCGACGATCCGTACCCAGCCGCCGATGGTCTCCGACGAGTTGCGCCGCCAGGCGGACATGTTCATCGAGCTGTTCGACCTTGCCCAGCACATCCAGCGCGCCGGCGGCGACCGCCGCGATGGGTCGAGCGCGGCCCCCGGCACGCAGCCGGTCCTGCCGCCCGCCGCACCCGACAACGCCTGACATTCCGCCGTGCCGGGGCCGACACGGGACTGCCCGCTGTGCCCGCGTCTCGTGACGCTGCGCGAGCGGCTGCGCGCCGAACATCCGGCCTGGCACAACGCGCCCGTCCCGAGCTTCGGCGCGATCGACGCGCGCCTGCTGATCGTCGGCCTCGCGCCGGGGCTTAAGGGTGCCAACCGGACGGGGCGGCCCTTCACCGGCGACTTCGCGGGCGACCTGCTCTATTCCACGCTCGCGAAGTACGAGTTTGCGCGCGGTACCTATCGTGCCGGGCGCGAAGACGCGGCGTGGGTTCCCGACGATCTCGAATTGACGGGCGCGCGCCTTGCCAATGCCGTGCGCTGCCTGCCGCCGGAGAACAAGCCCGTCCCTGCCGAAGCCGCAGCGTGCCGACCGTTCCTGACGGATGAAATCGCATCGATGCCCGGATTGAAGGTCGTGCTCGCCCTCGGGCGTATCGCGCACGATGCGGTGCTTGCCGCCGTCGGACGGCGCGCTTCGTCGGCGAAGTTCGCACATGGCGCCCTGCACGCGCTTCCCGACGGCAAGCTGCTCGCCGACAGCTACCATTGCTCGCGCTACAACACGAACACGCGGCGCCTGACGCCGGCGATGTTCGATGCGGTGTTCGCCGAGATCACGCGTTGTCTCGCCTGAAGCCGTATCAGACGAGGTATTCGGGAATCGACAGGGTATGAAGCGTGAGCTGCCGGCGACCGCCGCGCAGAGGATAATTCCGCTCGACCGGGCCCTCCGCGCGGAAGCCGAGCTTCTCGAGAACGCGCACCGAGGCGGCATTCCCGGGAAAGGTCTCGGCGACCATGGCGCGAACACCGAGGCCGCGCGCGTGCGCGATGCAGACCTGCCCCGCCTCCGTCGCCAGTCCGCGCCCGCGGAAGGGTGCTCCGATCCAGTAGCCGAAGCCCGGCACGCCTTCGCGTGGACCGCCGAAACCGCTCGTGCCGACGAACGTGCCGTCGGCAAGACGCAGCGCGAAAACGTGCCCGCCGGGTCCGGTGCGCAGCTCGATCCATTCGCGGGCTGCGAGAACGGTCAATGGATCAGGCATGTGCGACAGCATCGCGATCGCGGCACCGTCGTTGCCAAGCAATGCTGAGAAGTGCCGCGCATCGTCCGGGACGAGCGGTCGCAGTTCCAGCCGGGGCGATTTCAGGACCGCCGTATTGATCGCGTAGAGCAGCGGCACGCGCATCATCTGCCCGTACCCTCCACTAGCGGCGCGTGGCCAGCAGGCGGGCCTGGCTGCGCTTCCAGTCGCGCGTCGCGACCGCCTCGCGCTTGTCGGCCTTCTTGCGGCCCTTGGCGAGACCGAGTTCGACCTTGGCGATCCCGCGCGCGTTGAAATAGACCTGTAGCGGCACCAGCGTCATGCCCTCGCGCGTCACCGCTCCGATCAGCTTGTGCATCTCGGCGCGGTTGACGAGCAGTTTGCGCGGCCGGCGCGGCTCGTGGTTCTGGCGGTTCCCGCCCGCATATTCGGGGATATGCGCGTCGATCAGGAAGAGCTCGCCGTTGCGCTCGACCGCATGGGCTTCGGCAATGGCGACGCCCGCGCCGGCACGCAGCGCCTTCACCTCGGTGCCGAGCAGCACAAGGCCGGCTTCAAGCGTGCGCTCGATCGTGTAATCGTGGCGCGCCTTGCGGTTCGTCGCGGCGACCTTGCGGCCCGTATCGGGTGCTGCCATCGGTGCCGCTGGCAGGCCTTCCTCAGCCGAGGAGGCCCGCTCCCTTCATCGCGCCACGCACGAGATCGCGGGTCTCGGGCTTGATCGCATAGAGCGGCAGGCGCACTTCGTCGGTGCAAAGACCGAGCAGCGAGGCCGCGTACTTCACCGGGCCGGGGCTCGATTCGACGAACAGCGCCTTGTGCAGCGGCATCAGCTTGTCCTGCAGCTTGAGCGCCGTCTTGCCGTCGCCCTTCAGCGAGGCCGCCTGCATGCGCGCGACCATCTTGGGCGCGATGTTGCCCGTGACCGAGATGCAGCCCACGCCGCCCGTCGCGTTGAACGCGAGCGCCGTGCCGTCGTCGCCATCGAGCTGCACGAAGTCGGACCCGCATGCCAGGCGCTGCAGCCCCGGACGCGTCAGGTCGCCGGTGGCGTCCTTGACCCCGACGATGTTCTTGATCTGCGCCAGGCGCCCCATCGTCTCGACGGACATGTCGACCGCGCAGCGGCCGGGGATGTTGTAGATGAAGATCGGAATCTTCACCGACTTGGCGATCGCGGCGTAGTGGCGATAAAGCCCTTCCTGCGTCGGTCGGTTGTAATAGGGCGTGACGACGAGGGCTGCATCGCAGCCGGTCTGCTCGGCGTGCTTGGTAAGGCTGATCGCCTCGTCGGTCGAATTCGAGCCCGTGCCGGCCATGATGGGAACGCGGCCCTTGGCGGACGCCACGCACATCTCGATGACGGCCTGATGCTCTTCATGGCTCAGCGTCGGGGACTCGCCGGTCGTGCCGCACGGCACCAGCCCATCGGTTCCCTGCGCGACCTGCCACTTCACGAATTTCTTGAACGCCGGCTCGTCCACCTGACCGTTGCGAAACGGCGTGATTAGGGCGACGAAGGAACCCTTGAACATGGGAACGCACTCCGGACGGTTTCTGGTTGTCGGGCCGGGAACTTAGCCCTGCGGCGGCCGACGCGCAACACGCACCTCGCGCCTTGCGCTTTGGGGGGCCGACGGTCTTAACTCTTCCGATGAACCGGAGCCCCCGATTCGCGCTGGCCCTCGCTTGGGCCGCCCTTTCGCTCACCGCGTGCACGCGCGGCGATGCCGCTGCCGTGCCCGCCGGAAACGGCGAGCCGACCGAGGCCGGCGTCGTCGTTGAAATGACGTCCGTCAGCGAGTCCGCCGATCTGCGGCTTGCCCAGATTCGCCCCGTCAGCACCCAGATCGCTGCGGTCAACAGCGCCGCCCGCTCCATCCCGCCGCTGGGACCGCCGGTCCTGAATGCCCAGCAGCGCGAGCTATATACGCAGGTTTTCGCGGCTGTCGAGGCGGGGCGCTGGGAAGCGGCGCGCACGCTGCTTGCCCGTGGCTCGCATCCGGTCGCCAACAAGCTGTTCCGCTGGCTGGAACTGCAGCTGCCCCGCTCGGGCGTCGCATTCGAGGACATCGTCCAGTTCGTCGACCAGAACCCCGACTGGCCGGCCCTCGACACGATCTCGCGCCGTGCCGAAGAAGCCCTGCTCGACCGCCCGACCAACGACACGCTCGTACTTGCCTGGTTCGGCACGCGCAGCCCGCTGACCCCCGACGGCGCCATGCGCTACGCCGATGCGCTGACGGCATCGGGCGACCGCACGCGTGCGCAGCAGGTGATCCACGACCACTGGATCGCGGGCACGTTCAATGCCGTCCAGCACAAGCGGTGGCTCGACCGCTATCGCGGCCAGTTCACGCCCGAAATGCACTGGGCGAAACTCGACAAGCTGCTCTGGGAAGGCAAGATCGAGGACGCGCGCCGCGTGATGCCGCTGGTGAGCGCCGAACGCAGGCTGCTTGCCGACGCGCGCATCCGCATCCGCTCGGGCGGCAATGCCGAAGCGCAGAACCGGCGCGTCCCGGAAAACCTGCGCGACGATTCCGGCCTCCTCTACGAGCGCGTGCGCGCCCAGCGCAAGGCCAACCGCGAAGCGACGGCGCGCGACATCATGCGCGCCCTGCCCCGCGAGATCTCGCGCCCGGACCTGTGGTGGAACGAACGCGCCGTCCTCGCTCGCCGTTCGATCGCCGCAGGCGATGCAGCCGAGGCGTACAAGCTTGCGACCGAGCATCGGATGACGCCGGCAAACGGCGCCAACTATCTGGAGGCGGAGTTCCTGTCCGGCTGGGTCGCGCTGCGCCGACGGAACGATCCGCGCATGGCGCAGGCCCATTTCGAGAAGGTGCACGAGACTGCGCGCTTTCCGGTCTCCCGCGCGCGTGGCGCCTACTGGACGGCCCGCGCGAAGGAAGCCCAGGGAAACGCCGACGGAGCGCGTGAATGGTACGTACGCGCGGCCAGCTACCACACAACCTATTATGGCCAGCTCGCCAATGCGCGCCTCGCCGGCGATGCGCGCCAGACTTGGCCCGCTCCGATCGTGCCGACGGCAGACGACCGGCGTGCGTTCGAGCGTAACGAAGCGGTCCGTGCGGCGCGTATCCTCGTCGAAACGCGCGAAAAGCCGGAGCGCGCGCGCCCATTCCTCGTGCGGCTCGCCAACGTCGCACGCACGCCCGCCCAGCACGCGCTCGTTTCGGAATTCGCACATCAGCTCGGCCGCACCGATCTTGCCGTGATCGTTTCCAAGCGCTCGGCACAGGTCGCAGGCGTCCAGCTCCACGATCTGGGCTGGCCCACGATGCCGCTGACCGGCGACAAGCCCGAACGCGCACTCACCTACGCGATCATCCGCCAGGAAAGCCAGTTCGAGGCCGATGCGGTGAGTCGGGCGGGCGCACGCGGCCTGATGCAGCTGATGCCGGCGACCGCGCGCTCCGTCGCGAAATCGGAAGGGCTCGGCGCCAATCCGGACAACAAACTGTTCGAGCCGGCTTTCAACATCCGCCTCGGGCGGAGCTACCTCGCTTCGCTGGTCGATGATTTCGGCGGCTCTTACGTGCTCGCAATCGCCTCGTACAATGCCGGCCCCGGCCGGGCGCGCGAATGGATACGCAGCTTCGGCGATCCGCGCTCGCCAGAAGTCGATGTCGTCGACTGGGTCGAGATGATCCCGTTCGAAGAGACACGTACCTACGTCCAGCGCGTGATGGAAAACCTCCATGTTTACCGACGCAACCTGCAGCCCACGCAGCTCGCCGTCGATGTCGAGCGGGACCTGAAGCGCGGCCGCAACTGACATGTCTTTCAAGGTGCGTACTGCCGGGCCAGCGGACCGGCCGGTCCTTGCGGACCTGCACGTACGGAGCTGGCGCAGCGCCTATCGCGGAATCCTCTCCGACGAATTTCTTGCGAACGATGTCGCCGCCGAGCGCGAGAAGTTCTGGTCTTCCCGCATGGCATCGTGGAACCCCGCCCGCAGCTTTGCCGAGATTGCGGAAATGGACGGCAAGCCGTGTGGCTTCGTCTGTGTTATGCGGGATGCCGCCCCCGAACACGGCGCCCTCCTCGACAACCTGCACGTCCTGCCCGGCCTGCGCGGGGCCGGCATCGGCCGGCGGCTTCTTAGCGATGCCGCCGCGTGGATCGCCGACCGGTTTCCGGGCACGCCGATGTACCTGACCGTCTTTTTCGCCAATGAGAATGCGCGCGATTTCTACCTCCGCATGGGTGGCATCGCATCGGAGCCGTTCGACGAGCGCGAACATGACGGACGGATGCATCGCGCCTTGCGCTTCGTCTGGCCGAACCCCGGCGGCGTCCGGTGACTCCCGCACTGGTCATCTTCGACATGGACGGTGTGTTGGTCGATTCCGAACGCATCGCCAACCGGATCCTGCACGAAGACCTGCGTGCCAACGGCGTCGACCTGACGCTGGAAGAATCCACGCGCAGCTTCGTCGGCCGCAAGGCAGGCTGGACGGTGGCCAACGTGCGTGAACGCTGGGGCATCGTCCTGCCACCGGATTTCGAGAAACGCCTGCGCGAACGCACGCTGGCCTCCTACGAGGGCGAGCTGCGCGCGGTGGATGGGATCGAGGGCGTGCTCGACGCTCTAGCCGTCCCCTACTGTCTTGCCTCTTCCAGCGATCCGGTGCGCATCGAGCACAGCCTCGGCCTCTGCGGCCTTGCCGCGCGCTTCGAAGGGCGCGCGTTCAGCGCCGTGCAGGTGAAGAACGGTAAACCCGCACCCGACCTGTTCCTGTTCGCAGCCGAGCGGATGGGCGTGGCGCCCGCGCACTGCGCCGTCGTCGAGGACACGCTCGTCGGGCTGGCGGCGGCGAAGGCGGCGGGAATGCCCGCCTTCGCCTATGCCGGCGCCGGGCACACGCCGTACGCGGAACTCGCGGCGACGGGTGCGACGGTCTTCGGGCGGATGGCCGAACTGCCGGCCCTGCTTACTCTTTCGAGAGCAGGTGGATGAGCGACGAGGTGTCCCAGCGGCCACCGCCGCGGGCCTGGACGGTCGCGTAGAACTGGTCGACCAGCGCGATCACCGGCAGGCGCGCCTTGTTGTTCTTGGCTTCATCGAGGCAGATCGCGAGATCCTTGCGCATCCAGTCGACCGCGAAGCCGAAATCGAACTTGCCCTGCACCATCGTCTTGGCACGGTTTTCCATCTGCCAAGAACCAGCCGCGCCCTTGGTGATCACCGAGAGCACCTTGTCGGTGTCGAGCCCGGCCTTCATCGCGAAGTTCATCCCTTCGGACAGGCCCTGCAGCAGGCCTGCGATGCAGATCTGGTTGACCATCTTGGTGAGCTGGCCCGCACCGGCCGGACCCATGTGCGTCAGCGCCTTGGCATAGATCTTCAGGACCGGCTCCGCCGCGGCAAAGGTTGCGTCTGCACCGCCGACCATGATCCCGAGCTGGCCGTTCTCGGCACCCGCCTGGCCGCCAGAGACGGGCGCGTCGAGAAAGGCGAGCCCCTTGTCCTTCGCCACCTTCTCGATCTCGCGCGCGACGGCCGCCGAGGCCGTCGTGTGATCGACGAGGATCGCGCCGGCCTTCATGCCGGCGAGCGCGCCACTGTCGCCGTAGATGACCGAACGCAGGTCGTCGTCGTTGCCGACGCAGCTGAGCACGATGTCGGCGCCCTTCGCGGCGAGTGCGGGCGTGGCGGCACTGGCGCCGCCGTGCTTGGCGACCCAAGCCTCGGCCTTCTTGGCGTTGCGGTTATAGACCGTGACCGAATGGCCCGCCTTCTGAAGATGGCCCGCCATCGGGAAGCCCATCACGCCCAGTCCCACAAATGCCAGCTTGGCCATCGTCGAAATCCTCCCTCGGCGCGCCGTCAATTCGGCGCGCGAAAACAGGCGCAACTTTTCTCAAAGACAGGCGAGGAACGCAAGGTCGAGAAGGATCGCCGGGCCTCGGGTTGCCCAGAGCCAGACAGCCCCTAGGAATACGGCCCCGGCGCCGGCGATCAGGCCGATCTGCGCCGGGGTCCGCATGGCGTTCCCGTTCAGGCCCCGGCCGGCGCGGCCAAACGCGCCTGCGGGGCATCGCGCAGCGGCCAATGCAGGGCTGCCGCGATGAATCCGGTCGCGACGCAGAGCCCCCAGACGACGTCGTACGAGCCATAGAGGTCGAAGACCTTGCCGCCGAGCCACGCCCCCATGAAGCTGCCGATCTGGTGCGAGAAAAACACGATGCCGTAGAGCGTCGACATGTAGGTGGTGCCGAAGATCTGCGCTACGAGCCCCGAGGTCAGCGGCACGGTCGACAGCCAGAGCAGTCCGAGCGCGGCTGTGAAGATCAGCACGCTTGCCTCGCTGATCGGCGTCAGCAGGAAGATGACGAAGACGAGCGAACGGCCGATATAGATGCCGGCAAGCAGATACTTCTTGCGCTTGGTCTGCCCGAGCACGCCGGCCACGTAGGTGCCGATGATGTTGAAAAGCCCCACGAGCGCCAGGCCGTAGGCGCCGACCCAGCCGGGCAGGCCCTTGTCGGCCACATAGGCTGGCAGATGGACCCCGACGAACACCACTTGGAAACCGCACACGAAGAAGCCGATCGTCAGCAGCCAGAAGCCGGAATGGCCGAGCGCTTCCTTGAGCGCCGCACCCAGTGTCTGCTGCGACTGGGCGCCGGCCGGGGACGCAAGGCCGCGCAGGCCGAGGGCGAGCGGCAGGATCGCAAAGGCCGTCATCGCGATGGCGAACAGCGCGCCGCGCCAGCCGAGCATGTCGAGGATGACCTGCGCATAAGGCATGAACGCAAACTGGCCGAACGAACCGCCGGCCGCGACGATGCCCAACGCCAGCGAACGCTTTTCCGGCGGAGCCGCACGGCCCACCGCGCCGAGGATGATCGAGAAGCCCGCACCCGCCATGGCAAAGCCCTGAAGCGTATTGCCGACGAGAATGAGGGTGCCGTCATGCGCTTCAGACAGGAACCAGAACCCGGCCATGTAGAGCAGGCCGCCGACGAGGACCGCGCGCGAGGTTCCGAACTTGTCGGCGATCGCGCCCGCGAACGGGCCAGCTGCACCCCAGAGGAGATTGGAAACGGCCAGACCGAACGCGAAGACCTCGCGCCCGACGCCGAGTTCGATGGTCATCGGCTTCATGAACAGGCCGAGCGTCTGTCGCAGCCCCATCATCACGGTCAGCACGAGGGAACCGCAGATCAGGATGGTGAGATAGCTGCTCTTGCGCGCTTCCATGGGGGTATCCTTTCCGGAGAGCGGCGATTGTCATGCAGGTCGTCGAGCCGCCGCAAGCCGAAGATTGTCGCCTTACGCCTTGTAGGCCGCAGGTCAGCCATGCAGCCCGAAAACCACAGCCAAATTGAAGGCTTTCAACCTTGGACCGTGTAGGGGAATTTGGGATCCGGCCGCCAATCAGCGCGGCGCAGGCGATAGAGAAGGTGCCAGCGGTAAGGATGTCCCTCTGGCACCCGCGGATGGTCGAACGATTCGGCCGGCTGGTCGACAAGCCCGATCCGGTCCATCACCGCGCGCGATGCGGTGTTGGCGGGAACGACGAATGCGATGACCTCATCAAGGCCGCAGTGTTCGAAGCCGAACGCAAGTGCGGCGCGCGCGGCTTCGCTCGCATAGCCCATGCCCCAATGCGCACGCGCAAGCCGCCAGCCGATTTCGACGCGGCCGCGCGGCGGGTCATCGAAACTCACGTCCCACATTCCGACGAAGCCGGCGAACGGCGTCACACCCGGCACCTCCACAACCCACGGGCCATAGTCCGTATGCGCGAACCGGGACGAAAGGAATTCGGCATTCGAATCGCTTTCGGCAGGCGACAGAACCGAGGGGAAGTAGCGCCGGACTTCGGGATCGCCGTTGATGGCGGCGAAAGGTTCCCGGTCGGCGTCGCGCCAGGGCCGCAGGATCAGGCGCCCGGTCCGAAGCGTGACGCCGGTCATTGCGCGGCGGCAGTCTGCTTGCGCCGGTGCATGTTGAGGCTCATCTCGTCCATCGCGATCGTATCCTTGCGTTCGAACTCGGCCTTCGCGGATTTGACGCGGATGTCGAGCGCGATCTCGTAGCGCTTGAGATCCTGGAACGCTTCCGACATCGCCTGACGCGCCGCTTCGAGCGGTTCCTGCATCGCGGCGATCTGCGCCTCGATGCGCTCGCGCCGTTCGATCACGCCGCGCGCATAGCCCGAATACGCGAACGCACCGAATTCAAGACTGCGGGCAAGCTGCTGCTCCTGCTGCTTCTCCGTCTCGAGCGCGTCGAGGCGATTTCGCAGTTCCTCTTCCTGGCGCTCGATTTCATTCAACTCGCGGCGCTTCTCGTTCAGGTTCGCGTCGGCGAGCCGGATCAGCGAGGTGAGGCCCTTGTTCTTGGCGGCCATCTAGCGCTCAGACCGCGTGCGCGGCTTCTTCCGGCACGTCGCCGGCGGCCGTCGGATCGGGCATGCCGAGGATCTCGGCAAGCTGGCGGTATCCGTCCGGCAGCAGGGCGCGATCGCGCTTGCCCTGCTTGAGGAAGGCTTCGATCTCGGGGCTGTAATGGATCGCCTCGTCGACCAGCGGGTCGGAACCGCGGCGATAGGCGCCGAGGCGGATCATCTCGGCCATGTCGTCGTACTGCGACATCAGCTGTCGCGCGCGCGCAACGACGGCATTCTCGCTGGGCGTGTTGCAGCCCGGCATAGTTCGCGAGACCGAGCGCAGGACATTGATGGCCGGATACCGGCCGCGCTCGCCGATCGCGCGTTCCAGCACGATATGGCCGTCGACGATGCCGCGGACGGCGTCGGAAATCGGTTCGTTGGTGTCGTCGCCCTCGACGAGGACGGTGAACAGGCCCGTGATGCTGCCCTGCCCGATGCCGGGGCCGGCGCGCTCGAGCAGCCGCGGTAGTTCGGCAAAGACCGACGGCGTATAGCCCTTGGAGGCCGGCGGCTCGCCCGCCGACAGGCCGATCTCGCGCTGCGCCATCGCGAAGCGCGTCACGGAATCCATCAGGCAGAGAACGTCGCGATCCTGATCGCGGAAATACTCGGCGACGGCCAGCGTCAGATACGCAGCCTGCCGGCGCATCAGCGGGCTTTCGTCGCCTGTCGCGACCACGACGACCGACCGCGCGAGACCTTCGGGGCCGAGATCGTCCTGGATGAACTCCTGCACCTCGCGGCCGCGTTCGCCGATCAGCCCGATCACGACGATATCGGCAGCCGTGAAGCGCGTCATCATCGACATGACCGACGACTTGCCGACGCCGGATCCGGCGAAAATGCCCATGCGCTGGCCGCGGCAGCAGGTGAGGAACGTGTTGATCGCACGAATGCCGAGATCGATCTTGCCGCGCACGCGCTGGCGCTTGTGGGCGGACGGCGGCGACGCCTTGATGGTATACGGCGCCGGGCCCATCGGAAGCGGGCCCTTGCCGTCGACCGGCTCGCCCAGCGCGTTGACCACGCGGCCGAGCCAGCCTTTGTGCGGATAGACGACCGGGTCGGAATCGGCGATCTCCGCCCGGCTGCCGACGCCGATCCCTTCGACCGTCCCGAAGGCCATCAGCAGCGCCCGCCCCTGCCGGAAGCCCACGACTTCGCAGGGAACGCGGCGCCTGTCGCGCGTGGCGACGAAGCAGCGCGACCCGACCGCAAGCATGTCCTCGACGCCGCCGATCTCGACCAGCATGCCCTGCACGGCCGAAACGCGGCCGTAGTAGCGGTAGTTCGGAATGCGATCGACCGACGCGATCAGCTCGTGGGCGGACATTCGGCGGGCAGCTCCGAAATAGGTAGAATTCGAGTCAAATTCGAGTCGAAAGCGACTGTAGACGGGCTTGATTAACGATCTGTGAAGAATTGTTTAATTGATTGATTGTACTGCATAAATGAGAAATTCGATTCGCCATTTTTGGATGCAATCCGGACACGGTGAATTCGTTAATTCCATCTGTTTTGCCGCATCGACGCATGTTAACTTATTAACGTTACCAAGGAGGCGGCAATGCGCGTTTTGTTGGTTGAGGACGACCAGGCCACTTCCCGCTCGATCGAGTTGATGCTCAAGCAGGAAGGTTTTGTCTGCGACACGACCGATATGGGCGAAGACGGTCTCGAGATCGGCAAACTCTACGACTACGACATCATCATTCTGGATCTCATGCTGCCCGACATGGACGGCTACGAGGTCCTGCGCCGCTTCCGGGCCGGCCGCATCAAGACGCCGATCCTGATCCTGTCGGGCCTCACGGAGCTCGATGCCAAGATCAAGGGCCTCGGTTTCGGCGCCGACGACTATCTCACCAAGCCTTTCGACAAGCGCGAGCTCGTGGCGCGCATCCACGCCATCGTGCGACGCGCCAAGGGCCATTCGCAGTCGGTGATCAAAACCGGCAAGCTCATCGTGAATCTCGAGGCCCGCACGGTCGAAGCGGGTGCGCGCCCGCTGCACCTCACCGGCAAGGAATACGCGATCCTCGAACTCCTCAGCCTGCGCAAGGGAACGACGCTGACCAAGGAGATGTTCCTCAACCATCTCTATGGCGGCATCGACGAGCCGGAGCTGAAAATCATCGACGTATTCGTCTGCAAGCTGCGCAAGAAGCTATCGACGGCCTGCGAGGGCGAAAACTACATCGAGACGGTCTGGGGCCGCGGATACGTGCTGCGCGATCCGCCGGCCAAGGGCAAGGCGGCCTGACGGAACTCGTCAGCCGACCTTGGCAGCGCCGCCCGGCGTGACGACCTGATAGATCCCGCGCTGGCCGGGCATAGGCTGGAAGCGCTCGGTGACACCAAGCACCGTCTCGGCCCCACCCAGATAGAGCAACCCGTCGTTCGGCAACAGCTTCGCCATCCGGTCGAGGATCGTTCCCTTGGTCTTCTGGTCGAAATAGATCAGCACGTTGCGGCAGAAGATCACGTCGAAGCTGCCGAGCCCGGCGAAATCCAATAGCAGGTTGAAGCTGCGATACTGCACGGCCGAGCGGATTTCGGGCGCGATCTGCCACTTGTCACCCTGCTGCTTGAAATATTTCACCAGCAGCTGGATCGGCAAGCCGCGCTGGACCTCGAACTGCGTGTAGAGACCTGACTTGGCACGCTCAAGCGCCTCGTGGCTGATGTCGGTTCCGACGATGTCGATTCGCCAGCCGTTCAGCTTGGCCGCCTCCTCCTTGAGGATCATCGCCAGCGTGTAGGGCTCCTGCCCCGTCGACGCGGCCGCGCACCAGATGCGGAAACTCTTCTTCGCCGCGCGCGACTGAAGCAGGCCGGGCAGAACGAGTTGGCGAAACTGTTCGAACGGCTTGCCGTCGCGGAAAAAGAACGATTCGTTCGTCATCATCGCGTCGACGATGTCGCGCTGCAGATCGGCCGTCTTGCTCGTGCGCAACTGCCCGACCAGCAGATCGATGCTGGCGACATTGTACTTGCGCGCGAGCGGCGCGAGCCGGCTTTCGATCAAGTACATCTTGTCCGGGCCGAGCACGAGCCCGGTCTGGTCGTAGATGTACTTCGTGAAGAACGAGAAATCGTCCGGCTTCACAGGCGACCTCCCGCCAGTCGGACGATCTCGCCGGACAGTTTGTCGATCGGAAGGACGGCCGAGCATATTCCGGCATTGGCTGCAGCGCCCGGCATACCCCAGACGACGCTCGATGCTTCGTCCTGCGCTATCACGGTACCGCCAGCCTCGACGAGGACCTTCCCGCCCTTCGCACCGTCCGAACCCATGCCTGTCAGCACCACGCCTAGAACGGCCGGTCCATAGGCCGCCGCAAGGCTGCGGAACATCGGATCGACGGCCGGACGGCAAAAATTCTCGGGCGGCTCCTTGTTCAGCCGGATCACCTTCTGGGTACCCTGCTGCTCGATCTTCATGTGATTGTCGCCGGGCGCCAGATAGATCCGGCCTGCCTCGATCATCTGACCGTCAACGCCTTCGGCACAAGGCCGCTTGGCCGTACGCGTGATGTGCTCGGCCAGGATCGTCGTGAATGTCGCGGGCATGTGCTGGGTGATACAGATCGGCAGGCGCATCGTCGCCGGCAAGGCGGCCAGCAGCGTGAACAGCGCCTGTGGCCCGCCCGTTGAGCTGCCGATAGCGACGATCTGCGGGATCGTGCGCGAAGCTTGGCGCAGCGAAATCGGTGCCGTCGGTGACAGCAGCGAGATGCGTGGTGCGACGATGCCGGCCGCCGTCGCCGCACGCGTCGCGGCGGTTGACTGCGGCTTGGCATCCGGAATTCCCGCCGCACGATTGCGGTCGCGCTTGTCGCGCCGCGCGCGCCCCAATGCCTTCACCTTTTCGGTAAGGTCGCGCTTGAACTCTTCAGATCCGTGAATGGCGCTGGTCGAGGTCGGCTTGGGGATGTAGTCGGCCGCCCCCTTCTGCAAGGCTTCGAGGCTGACCTGCGCATTCCGCTGGGTCAGCGTGGACGCCATTATGATCTTAACGTCGGGCGCAACCTCGAGAAGCTTTGGTAGGGCGGTCAAGCCGTCCATGACCGGCATTTCGATATCGAGAACGATCACGTCGACATCGCTGCGGCCGAGTTGGCCGATGGCGAGCTGGCCGTTACCGACTGTCGCGACGACCTGCACGCCTGGATCGGTTTCGAGCGCGCGCGTGATGAGGCCCCGGATCACAGCCGAATCGTCGACGACCATCACGCGGACCGGCGAAGGCCCCGCGGGCGCGGTCGTCACCGGTGCGGACGGGGCCAATGTCATTCAGAGCAGGCCGACTTGTGAAAGCTTGGATTCGACGATCTCGCTGTCGAACGGCTTCATGATGTATTCGTTGGCGCCTGCCTCGATGGCCTGCTGGATCTTGGTCATCTCGGTTTCGGTCGTGCAGAACAGCACGATCGGCTTGTCTCCGCCGGGGGTCGCACGCAATGCGCGCAGGAACTCGATACCGTTCATCACCGGCATGTTCCAGTCGAGCAGTATTCCATCGGGCATGGCACGCTTGCACGCGTCGAGCGCGATCTGCCCGTCTGCCGCTTCCTCAATCTTGAAACCCAGTGCCTCCAGGATGCGGCGCGCCACATTCCGGATCACTCGCGAATCATCAACTACCAAGAACGACTTCATCGACGCCCCCCGTTCCGGCACGATCGCTACGGCGCGTGGCACCCTGCGGTGTCACAAGCCAGTCGAGCGGAACTTTCCCCAAACAGGTATAGCCGACGCCGCTGCCCGCGCCAACCTCGCCGGAGGACCTGTCAGCCGTCGCCAAGTGCCGAGAATACAACGGATATAGTTACACTATCCTTACCGGCCGCCACGCCGATGCTCCCGGCCAATCCGCCAACCAGCCGGCGCAGCATCTCGGCCGGAGCCGCTTTGGCCGTCAGTTCATCGACCGGAACCTTGCCTGCGATGGCCGCGCTCACTTCTTCAAACAGGCGCGCACTCTGCCCGCTTGCCGAAACCTCCAGCTTCGCGACGCGCCCGTCGGCCGTGCCGGTGAACCGTACTTCGCCGCCGCGCGGCAGCGCTTCGACAAGCAGGAATGCGGCGAGAAGCGCGATCCGCGCACCCGACCGCCCGGCCGCCGCCTCCAGAGCCGGATCTGCCGTCCACGGCACGGCAGATACCTTTTCGCCATCCAGCATTCCGGAAAAAAGCTGGGATGCCGCCGCGAACGGCGCGCCGGCCGGCAGTGCCCCCGCAGTCCCGTAGATCGCGCGGAAAACCTGCAGTCGGCGGCTCGCCTGGCGGGCGGACTGCCCGATCAACCGGATGACGTCGGCATCCGCAGCCTGATCTTCTGTCAGCAGTTCGACGCCGTTGACCGTCGCCCCAACCGGGCCGACCAGATCATGGCTCATCCGGGCCGCTATGAGTTCGACGAGTCTGAGTTGGCTCTTTTCCGACATGACCCCGGTAGACTCGCCCGAAACACCCTCGAGTTTCAAGTTTCGCGGTACCTGCGATAGGATAGCGGAATGCGGCATCTCGTCCCCGGCGCTTTCGTCCGCCACCCCGATTGCCCGGACTGGGGGATCGGACAGGTCCAGTCGGCAATCGGTGCTCGCGTCACGGTCAATTTCGAGCATCGCGGCAAGCTGCTGATCGACGCTGACGTCATCGATCTCGAGCCGGTCGATCCGGAACTTCCGGATCGTCGCTGATGCGGTTCGGCCGGACCTTGCCCGCACTGCTTGTCGTCGCCGCTGCGGTCGGGCAGTGCCCGGTTGCCGCTGCCGCGGATGCGGAGCGTGGCGAGCAGATCTTCCGCAAATGCGCGGCCTGCCACACGACCGAAGCCGGCGGGCGCAACCGCGTTGGCCCGCGCCTTGCGGGGCTGTTCGGCCGTACCGCCGGCACCGTTGCCGATTTCCGCTACACGGACGCGCTCAAGTCATCCGGCATCGTCTGGGACGAAACGACGCTCGACGCATACCTGAAGGACTCCGAAGGATTCGTGCCGGGAACCAAGATGTACGGTGGCCTGACGCTTGATGTCGACAGGGCCGACCTGATCGCCTATCTGCGTAAGGCCACTGCGCCGTAGGTACCTACCGCAAAGGCCCGGAATCAATTGCAAAAATAGGAAAATCCGTTAGATTCGCAACTATCGAATATGATGCCGTTCCAAGTTGGAAGGCGCGAAGACGGGAGAGCGAAATGAAGGCCATGATTCTCGGATTTGCAGCGGCACTCGTGCTCGCGATCGGCATGCACTTCGTACTCAATTCAATGCAGATGACGACCGCCGAGCGCTTCGCCGCGCCTGTCAGCGTCCGCCTCTAGGCATACCGGAAGTCCGATCACGGTCAATATTCAGTTGCCGCCGGTGACCTCTTCTCCGGTTTCCAGATTCCAGACCTTCGCCACTTCGTCGTAACCGGCCGATACGGCGAGCTTGCCGCCGGGCACAAAGGCGACACCCCAGACCGGCCGTTTGTGGCCGACGAATTCGCGCACTTGGCGCGCATCCGGAACGCTCCAGAGGCGGATCGTGCGGTCGCCGCCGCCCGATAGTACCATGCGTCCATCCGCCGAGATCGACACCGACGTGACGAAGCCGCGATGGCCTTCGAGCACCGAAATCTCGCGGCGGCCCGGCAGATCCCACAGGCGCACCGTCGCATCGGTCGATGCCGAGGCGGCAAACTTCCCGTCCGCCGATACCGAGACGGCGTTGACGCTATTCGTGTGCCCTTCGAGCGTCGCGAGTTCCATGCCCGTCTCACCATCCCACAGGCGTAGCGTAAGGTCGTAGCTCCCTGACAAGAGGGTGCGGCCATCCGGCATGAACGCAACCGACATGACGTTGGCCTTGTGCCCTTCCAGAGTGCGCAGAAGGCGGCCGCTCTCGACATCCCAGAGCATGATCGTGCGATCCCAACTGGCCGAGGCCGCACGCCGTCCATCCGGGCTAAGGGAAACCGACGCGACATTGGCCTTGTGGCCTTCGAACATACGGATCTGTTGGCCGGTATCGAGATCCCAGAGTCGGAGCGTTCCGTCCCAGCTTGCCGAGATGCCTTTGCCGCCGCCGGGCAGGAAAGCCACGCCGTTCACCGATGCCTTGTGTTCGTCGAGAACGCGGATCTCGCGCTGCGTCGCAAGATCCCAGAGCCGAAGCGAATAGTCCCACGATCCGGTAAGGACGCGCGTGCCGTCGGGCGAAACGGCTATTGCATTGACCATTGCCCCATGGCCGGCCATCTCCGCGCGGGTGGGCAGCGCGATCGTCGTCAGCAGCAGCAGTGCGAGCAGGCGTATCCGCATCGTGATCGACAGATCCTCAAACGAAAAAGGCCCGCGCCGATCCCTCGGCGCGGGCCCGTTCTAGTCTCTCGGATCAGTCGTGGCCCATCTTGTAGACGGGCATCGCCTGCCCCTTCATCTTGGCAAGCCAGACGCCGTGATGTTCCTTGGCCCAATTTTCGTCGACCTGGCCCGTACCCATCGCGTCGAAAGCATGTTCCATGCCGAGCGAACCGATATAGATGTGCGCGATTACGATCGCCGTGAGCAGGATCCCCACGATCGAGTGGATCACCTGCATCGTCTGCATCGAGGCAACATCGCCGAACTGGAACGGGAAAAGCAGGCAGATTCCCGTGATGCTCAGCGCGACACCGCCCGCAACAACTGACCAGAAAATCAGCTTCTGACCGGCATTGAACTTGTCGGCCGGCGGATGCACGCCCTTCGAGAACAGGCCGCCACCTACGGCAAGCCATTGCAGGTCGAGTTTCGACGGGATGTTGTGCCGCACCCACATCACGAACATCAGCAGAACGCCCAGCATGAACGCGAACGAAAGATAGTTGTGCGCATACTTCAGGACCGTCGACAGGCCGGCGAAAGCATCCGGCCCAAGAAGCGGCAGCAGGACATAGCGCCCGTAGGTGATGTTGAGACCGGAGAGCGCCAGCACGACAAACGCGCCGGCCGTCATCCAATGGACGAACCGCTCTGCCCCGTTGAAGCGCTCGACCGTTCGGCCGGACAGACCGCCATCGACCATGATCTTGCCGCGCAGGAGATAGAACGCGATCAGAATGCAGCACATGCCGAGGATGAGCCACGAGCCGATGATCCGGATCGGGCCCTTGACCGTCTGCCGCCAGTCGCGGCCACCCGGCTGGATCAGCGTGGCCGATTTCTGGTCGGGAATGCTGACGTTTCCGCGCGTAGCCGTCAGTGCATGCAGCAACTCCGCATCGGTCGCCATGAGCCCCACTTCCGGCCGCTGCGACGGGCTGCGATAGTCGCCAACCGCCGGCGGCGGGAGGCGCGCACTGTCTGTAGCGCTGACCGGCGGCGTCGAGGTCGCGGTCACGGGCGCCGGAGGCGGGGTCTGCGCGTCGGCTGGAACTGCAGCGACGCCGATCGTTGCGATCGCAATCACCACGCAAGCCAGGCGACGGAATGTCGTTTCGAACATCATGGTCGTTCTCTCCTGTTCCGGCCTAGTAGCGTTGGGTCGCGGCACGATTGGCGAGCGCATCACGCACCGGCGCCGGCACCGGCTGGGCCTGCCGGACGTCCCGCCCCAGATAGCTCCCTGTCGAGCCGTCTCGGAGGCCACCGTCGCGCGCGCTGGACGCGACCGCCACGATGACCAAGCCGGCAAAAACCAGCCACATTAGATTGCGTTGACCACTGGACATCATCTCAAACCCCTGCAACGTGGGCATTCACGTTTGCCCTTCACTTCATCGGCTCGGCCCGGCCGGACGATGCGCCGAAGCGGATCGTCCGGTACCGAACCGGTTCATACGTCAGGTGCGCGTGCCCTCGCCGTAGGCCGTCGCCCAGCCCCACGCTCCGGACCCGTAGCCGCGCGTGACCACGCGCTCGCGATAGATGCCTGCGATGACATCGCCGTCGCCGGCGAGCAGTGCCTTGGTCGAACACATCTCGGCGCACAGCGGCAGCTTGCCTTCGGCAAGTCGGTTGCGTCCGTACTTGACGAAGCTCGCATCGGTGTTCGACGGCTCGGGGCCGGCCGCGCAGAATGTGCACTTGTCCATCTTGCCGCGGGTACCGAAATTACCGGCTTGCGGATACTGCGGTGCGCCGAAGGGGCATGCATAGAAGCAGTAGCCGCAACCGATGCAGAGATCCTTGGAGTGAAGAACCACGCCTTCGGCCGTCTTGTAGAAGCAGTCGACCGGGCAGACCGCCATGCAGGGCGCGTCCGTGCAGTGCATGCAGGCCATCGAGATCGAACGCTCGCCCGGCTTGCCGTCGTTCAGCGTGACGACGCGCCGCCGGTTGATGCCCCAGGGCACCTCGTGTTCGTTCTTGCAAGCGGTGACGCAGGCGTTGCATTCGATGCAGCGCTCGGCGTCGAGGAGGAACTTCATACGAGCCATGTCAATCGCTCCCTAGCCCTTAGGCCTTCTCGATGCGGCACAAGGTGGTCTTGGTTTCCTGCATCTGCGTCACAGGATCGTAGCCGTACGTGGTGATGGTGTTCACCGCCTCACCCAGCACGATCGGATCAGTTCCCTGCGGATAAGCAGACCGCATGTCCTTGCCCATCCAGTGCCCGGCGAAGTGGAACGGCATCCACGCCACGCCGCGCCCGACGCGCTCGGTCACCAGCGCCTTGACCTTGATCCGGGCGTTGTTCTCCGGACCGAAGACCCAGACGTCCTCGTTGTTCTTGGTGCCGATCCGCGTCGCGTCCGCCGGATTGATCTCGACGAACATCTGCTGCTGCAGTTCGGCAAGCCACTTGTTCGAACGCGTCTCGTCGCCGCCACCCTCGTACTCGACCAGACGCCCCGAAGTGAGGACAATCGGGAACTGCTTCGAGACGTCGCGGTCCTGGATCGTCTTGAACAATGTGGGAAGGCGATGAAGCATCCGGTCGGTGTAGGTCGGATACTTGGCGACCAGTTGCCGGTCAGGCGAGTAGAGCGGCTCGCGATGCGTCGGCACCGGATCCGGGAAGTTCCAAACGTTGGCACGGGCACGGGCATTGCCCTTCGGATCGCAGCCATGGAGGATCGCCACGCGGATGACGCCGCCCGAGGTATCGAAATTCCAGGTGACGTTGTCGGCATTGCCGGCAAACACCATCTGGCCGATTTCCTCGATTTCCTTGCGCTCGGCCTCGGTCAGATCCTTATCCCAGCCAAGGCGCTTGAGCATGCCGTAGCTGAAGGCCGGATACCCGTCTTTGATCTCCGAATCCTTCGAAGCCACGCCGTCGGCGAGTAGGCTGACGCCCTCGCGCTCGGCGCCGAATAGGACACGGAAGTTGCCGCCGCCCTTGGCGACCGGGATCGACTGGTCATAGAGGACGTGCGTACCGGTGTGACCGTGCTCAGGCTTGCCCCAGCAGGGCCAGGGCAGTCCGTAGAACTCGTCCTTGGCAATCGCGGCCATGCCGTCCTTTGCCGGGACGTCCTTGAGCGCGCGCAGGCTGACGCGATCGAAGATATCCTGGTTGGCCATATGCGCCTTTAGACGCTCGGGGCTCTGGCCAGAGTAGCCTGCAGTGAAGCAGGTGCTGTTTATCTCGCGCAGGATGTCTTCGGCGAGCGGCTTCTTGTTGGTGACCTTGATGTTCTTGAACATCTCGGTCGCGAAGCCGAATTTCTCCGCGAGGAGATACATGATCTCGTAATCGTTCTTCGATTCGAAGATCGGCTCGACGATCTGGTAGCCCCACTGGAGAGAACGGTTCGATGCCGTACGGCTACCGGACATCTCGAGCGACGTGCAGGCCGGCAGCAGATAGACGCCGTCCTTGCGCTCGGCCGCCATGACCGGAATCTGCACAGGATGCGGATCGATGACGACGAGCGTGTCGACCTTCTCCATAGCCTTCTTGCCGTCGGGACCGCGCGTCTGCGTGTTGGCGCCGTGCCCCCAGAACACCATCGCCTTGAGCGGCTCGGGCTGCCCCTGGATGTTGGCCTTGGCCTCCAGGACAAGATCGTGCCAGCGGGATTCAGGCGTTCCGGGAAGCTCCATCAGCGCCTTCGATTTGAAGCGGCCGAGCATGTACTCGTACGAGACGCCCCACTGGCGCGCGAAGTGGCGCCAAGCCTGCTCGGTCAGGCCGTAATAGCCCGGAAGATTCAGGATATCGAGGCCGAGATCGGTCGCACCCTGCACGTTGCAGTGGCCGCGGAAGATGTTGGTGCCGCCGCCGGAACGGCCGATCGTCCCGAAATTCATCGCCATGATGCAATAGGCGCGGACGTTCGCGGAGCCGACCGTGTGCTGCGTCCCACCCATACACCAGACGATGCTGAAAGGGCGGTTGTTCCACAGCGTCTGGGCGACGCGGCGGAGCTGCGCGCCAGGCACACCGGTGATGCGCTCGACTTCCTCGGGCGTGTACTTGGCAACTTCCTTCTTGACGTCGTCCCAGCCATAGACGCGGCGCTTGATGAACTCCTCGTCGCTCCAGCCATTCTGGATGGCGTGCCAGAGGATGCCCCAGATCAACGGGATGTCGGTGCCCGGGCGCAGGCGCACATGCTCCGTCGCATGGGCCGCCGTGCGGGTGAAGCGCGGGTCGCATACGATGAACGGCGCCTGGTTCTGCTCCTTGCCGCGCAGGACATGCAGCATCGAGACGGGATGCGCCTCGGCAGGATTGCCGCCGATGAGGAATGTCGAGCGCGAGTTCTGGATGTCGTTGTACGAGTTCGTCTGCGCGCCGTATCCCCACGACTGCGCCACGCCGGCAACCGTCGTCGAGTGGCAGATGCGCGCCTGATGGTCCGAGTTGTTCGTGCCCCAGAACGCCGCGAATTTTCGGTTGAGATAGGCCGCCTCGTTGGTGAACTTCGCGGAACCGAGCCAGTAAACCGAATCGGGTCCTGCGCTCTCGCGGATCTTGAGCAGCCGGTCGCCGACCTCGTTGACGGCCTGGGCCCACGTCATGCGGACCCACTTGCCATTCTCGAGCTTCATCGGATACTTGAGGCGGCGGTCACCGTGCACCAGTTCGCGGATCGCGGCGCCCTTGGCGCAATGCGCACCGAGATTGATGGGCGAGTCGAACGTCGGCTCCTGCCCCGTCCAGACGCCATTCTGCACTTCCGCCGTTACGGTGCACCCGACCGAACAGTGCGTGCACATGTTCTTGACGATCTTGGTCTCGACGCCCGACTTGGGCGGCCCGAAGGCGCCCGCGGCTTCGACCGTCTTCGGCTTGAACGAAGCAGCGAGGGCCACGCCGCCGGCCGCAAGGCCCGAGCGACGCAGGAAAGCTCGTCGATCCATCGCCCCGCCCGCAGCGCCCGCGAGGGCGGCCGTAAGACGCATGCCGGCAGCCTTGCCGGAGGATTTCTTGGTCAGCATCTGGCGGCCTCCTTACTTCGCGAGGGCGTAATAGGTCTTCACATGCGCCGTCTCGGCGTAACCCGCCGTCGGCTGCGATGCTTCGGCGGCCTTGGCAGGCGCCGTGCCGGCAACGCCGCCGACACCGGCAGCGCCGGCCGCAACGGCACCGAGACTGGCGACCTTGAAGAACTGGCGGCGCGAAGCCGTCCTGCTTTCGGGGTTCTGGCTCATTGGTTCTTTGCCTCTCTATCCCGCGTGTCCGTTGGATTGCGGCGCATCGTCGATGACGAAGGCCGCGCGTTCGATTTCGATGAAAGTCCGGCCGATCTGCCCGACCGGCATGTAAAGACGGGCCGCCTTGGCGCTCGCCAGGTCGGCAAACAGCCTTTCGGCCCAAGGCGCGATGTGCGCGTCGAAGAACTGCTTCTGCACGTCGAGCGATGCCGGCTCTCCGAAGGCGCCGACGATCATGCCGGCCATCATCTCGCACAGCGACGCGATATGGTCTTCCGGTTCGGGGCGTGCGTCCGCCCGCACAATTCCGAGTTCGGCCATCGAACCGCGCAGGTTCGCGAGCGGCTTCTCGTGCAGGAAGCCGGTCCGGTAGAACGAGGCATAGGGCTGCAGTTCGCCGCGTGCCAGACCGATGAAGAGCTCCTGGAACTCCTCGCTCGCCTCGAGTGGCGTGGTCTTGCGCGCCACGGCGGCAAGAGCGGCGATATGACCGCCGATCTCGCTGTCATCCCCCTCCATTTCGCCAAGGCGCTTCAGAAGGGCTTCGCACGGAGCTTCGGCCAGAAGTTCGCCGAGCAGCGCATACCAGCCGGCGCGCGCAGCCTCGTCCGGATCGATTTCCGTGCCGATCGAATTGCTTTCCATCTTTGCGATCCCGCCTCCGGACGGATAGACGTCGGGGCGAAGTTCATATCTAGGAACGCCGGTCGCGCCTTCGATGGCGATGACGACTTCGGCCGGCACGCGCTTGGCGACCTTTAGCCAATGCCAGACATGGCCTTGCGTCTTCCCGATCATGCGCGCGAGCGCCGACTGTCCGCCCGCCGTGGCGATCGCGCGTTCGAGCGCGGAGATGCCGCCGGCGTCGCTCATGCGAACACCGCTACAAAAATCTTAGTCACGTACGTTTGAAACGTCGTCTGACTCATTCGCTCCACGTCGCGGAAATGCGTTCCTTTGGTCGGCAACCGTATCGACGGTCGTTCTTGGCTTTCTTTGCGGTTAACACCTTCGTCCGGCAGGAAAAGGCATCAACAAGGACTTTAGTAGATAGAGCGCATGGCCCGGGTGTCAACACCCGGATGCCACCTGGTGGACATGTTGCGCTGCATCATCGGTGTTGCACGAAAATCTCGTATTCCTCCGAGACAAATCAAGCCGTCGCTGCAATGCAACAAAATCCGGTCAAGTCACTTCACGCGGCGGCTCAGCAGCGGATTCAGCGTCATCCTCCGGCGAATCGGATTCCGCAGTCTTGGCCGCGGCGAGCCTCGCCTTCTCCGCTTCCGCGCGTTCGATTTCCTCGACCGCTTCGACCATCCCGGACCCGACCCTGTAGATCGTGTTCTTCAACCCTTCCGGAAAGGTCGGAACCGCATTGAAGTCGATCGAGTGGCACTCGGTGATGTCGATCGACGCGAAATGGGTATCGAGCGTCCATAGTTTGCGAAGCGCTTGCGTGCGGACATCGGCGCCGACGTCCGGCCGCATGAACAGCGAGAAATCCGAATCCCGGGTCAGCGTTTCCAGCGGGGGCAACTCCGGGGGCTTTTCCTCGACGGCATCAGCCGTATGGGCCGGAAGTTGCGCCGTCTCGCTCTCGCTCGCCAGCCCGGCCACCGGCGCTTCGCGCTCGACTTCCGGTGCAGGTGCGGCAGCCGCGCGCGATTCCGCCTTCAGCCGCGACCAGCGGCCGGCAAAACCCTCCGCCTTGTCGTTGCCGTCAGCCATCGTTCTCTTTCTGCGCAAAGGAGGCACGATAGTCGTTACCCTCGGCGCCTTTGCCGAACCCCTTGCGCGGATCTATCGCCGTCCGCTTGCGCTTCCTGAACGTCTCTTCGACATGATAGGCCGCGACATAGTCGGAGAGCCATTGCACCAGCGCCTGCGGCATCGCCACCTTCTCAACCGAATGCAGGCCGTCGACCGTGAAGGCCTCGGCCTCGCCGGGGCTTGCGGTCACGTGGCGCACGACGATGCCCGGCGGCGGAAGCGACGGGTCGCGGCGATGGATGACGTAGATCGACGGGATAGGTTCGGCGAGATTCGTCCGGTACATGATCGTCTCGGCGACGAACAGCCGGACCTCGAACGACCCCGCGAACCAGATCGTCGCATCGCCCTCGACGCGGATCTTCGTCCAGGGCGCGATATCCGTTGCGCCGGCGACGATATCGTGCGGCGCCCATTGTTCCTCGCCCCAGGCCGTCTTCGGCGCGCGCGATGCAAGCAGGACGCCGACCGGCATCCGTTCGTCGCGCGACACGCGCGGTAGCTGATCCTGGGTCATTGCGCGGTCTGCTCCAGTTGCCGACGGGCCGCGTTCAGATCGTCGGGACGGTTCGCGTTGAAGAACGGATCGAAGGGCGAAATGGCATATTCGACGGTCACCAGCCGGTAGCGGGACGTCCAGCGATCCACCTTATATACCTGCTCGCGGACCATCGCATCGCGCAGCGCCTCGCGCAGGTCGACCCGCCAGAGGCCGAAAACCGGGTGCGCCCGCCCGCCGGACATCGCACAGGCAAGATCGGCTCCCTCTGCGTCCACGGCGGCAAGCATCCGTGGCACAAGGTCCCGAGGGAAAAAAGGCGCGTCGGAAGCGAAACTTGCAACCCAGGCCACACCGGGCATGTTGCCAGCCGCCCAGTCAAGACCAGCAAGCACGCCGGCCAACGGCCCGGCATAGCCCTCAACGCTATCCGGAACCACCGGAAGGCCGAATGCCTCAAACCGTCCGGGATCGCCATTGGCATTGAGGACAAGGCAATCAGCCTGAGGACGGGCGCGCTCGACGATATGCGCGAGGATCGGTTGCCCGCCGAGATCGCGCAGACACTTGTCGCCGCCGCCCATGCGGGTGGACCGGCCGCCTGCGAGGATCACGCCGGCGGTCTTACCCATCATCGCGCGTTCCCTTACGGCGTGCGTCCGCATCCCTCTCAGCCACCATGCGCGCATCCGCATCGAAGACAATACGCTCAGCGCCAGCAAGCACGATGAAGCGCGAGCCTTTGGCCCGGCCGATCAGCGTCAACCCGGCCTTGCGCGCGAGTTCGACGCCCCAGGCCGTGAAGCCCGAGCGCGAGACGAGGATCGGGATTCCCATCTGGACCGTCTTGATGACCATTTCGGAGGTCAGGCGACCGGTCGTATAGAAAATCTTGTCATGTGCGGCGAGACCGTGACGGAACATGTAGCCCGCGATCTTGTCGACCGCATTGTGGCGGCCGACATCCTCCATGTAGACGAGCGCACGGTCCTGCTCGCACAGCACGCAGCCATGAATCGCGCCGGCCTCGAGATAGAGCGATGGTGCCATATTGATCTTGCGGGTCAGGCGATAGAGCCAGGAGGTCTTGAGGCGGGCATCCTTCGACAGCGAAACCTTATCGAATTTCTCCATCAGGTCGCCAAACGCGGTTCCCTGGGCGCAACCGGATGTCAGCGTCTTCTTGCGTAGCTTTTCCTCGAAATCAGTCGTCCCGTCGGTCCGCACGACGACGACGTCGAGTTCGGTGTCGTGCTCCACGCCGACAATGCGTTCGTCCGCCCCCAGCATGTTCTGGTTCAGCAGATATCCGATCGCCAGATATTCTGGGTAGTCGGCGATCGTCATCATTGTGACGATCTCACGCGCATTGAGATAGAGCGTCAGTGGCCGCTCGACGACGACAGCCGTCTCGACCTCGGTGCCGGTCTGGTCGATCCCGCGCACGCGCTCGGTAAGGCGCAGATCTTGCGGGTTCGGCTTCAGCAGGAACTCGTCGTTCATGCAACGAGAATGGCCCTGCGGCCTCTTGCTTTCAAGGTTCCAGAGAAACGCCTTGATCGCCTGCGCCAGCTTTGCAACATAACCATACGTCCCGTGCGGCTGCGTGCGGGAATCCGGGAGAAGTGATGCAAATCGACGGCAAGCGCGTATTGGTCTGCGACTGCACGGGCACCATTCCGCTCGACGGCAAGGCGCTGCGCAAGGCCTGCTCAGCGGCAACCGGGCACGATGTCGGCGAAGTCGAGCCCGACACGATCCTGTGCCGCGCGCAGCTCGGCAATTTCGAGACGGCACTCCGCTCGGGCGACGAACTGATCGTCGCCTGTACGCAGGAAGCACCCTTCTTCGCCGAGACGCGCGCCGAGATCGGCGTCGACAACAATATTCGCTTCGTCAACATTCGCGAGCGCGCCGGCTGGTCCGACGAGGCCGACAAGGCGATGCCAAAGATCGCGGCCCTGCTCGCCGAAGCGGCCATCGAAGTGCCGCCGACCGCAAGCGTGCAGATGCGCTCTCAGGGCATAGCCCTAATCTACGGGCGCGACGAGACCGCCATCGAAGCCGCCAAACGCCTCGGCGAGAAGCTCGACTGCACCGTGCTGCTCTCCAAGCCCGCTTCAGTCAGTCCGCCACGCCTGACCGATGTGCCGATTTTCCGCGGCACGATCCAGCGCGCCACCGGCCATCTCGGCGCATTCGAGATCGTCGTGGACGACTACGCGCCTGCCCTGCCCGCCTCGCGCGGCCAGCTCGGCTTCGAACACGCGCGCGACGGCGCATCTTCGAAATGCGATCTGATCCTCGACCTGACGGGAGGTGCGCCACTGTTCCAGGCGCACGAGAAGCGCGACGGCTATTTCCGTCCCGATCCGAAGGATCCGCTGGAGATCGAGCGCACGATCTTTGCCATGGCCGAAATGATCGGCGAGTTCGAGAAGCCGCGTTATGTCGACTACGAAGCGGCAATCTGCGCCCATGGCCGGAATACGAAAAAGGGCTGCGCGCGCTGCCTCGACGTTTGCCCGACCGGTGCGATTTCCTCGAAGGGCGACAAGGTCGAATTTGACGCTTATGTCTGCGCCGGATGCGGGTCGTGCGCATCCGTCTGCCCGACGGGAGCCGTCACCTATGCGCTGCCGCCGCAGGAAACCGTCTTCGAGCGGCTGCGCACGCTGCTGCTTTCCTATTCGCGCGCCGGCGGGCAACGTGCCGTCCTGTTCGTCCATGATTCGCGCCACGGCGAGGCGATGATCGACATGATCGCGCGGCACGGGCGCGGCCTGCCGGCGAACGTCCTTCCCTTCGCCGTCAGCGAGATCACGCAGATCGGCTTCGATTTCCTGATGGCCGGCCTCGCGTTCGGCGCCTCGCAGATCCGCCTGCTTGTCGACCCGGCGAAGCGCGATGAACTCGCGGGCCTTGCCGGCCAGGTAGGCCTCGCCGAAACGGCGATGGTCGGTCTGGGATTCGGCGAAGGCCGCGTGGCCGTCATCGATGCGACCGACCCGGAGGCCGTCGAGGCTGAACTCTACGGTACGCGCGCGCAGGACCCGGCCAAGGCTGGCGGATTCCTGCCGATGGGCGGAAAGCGCGAAGTGACGATGCTGGCGCTGCGCCATCTTCACGATGTCGCCCCCGCACCGGTCGATGTGCTGCCGCTTGCGGCCGGTTCGCCCTTCGGGGCGCTCGCCATCGATACCGACGGATGTACGCTGTGCCTTTCGTGCGTCGGCACCTGCCCGACCGGCGCCTTGATCGACAATCCGGACCTGCCGCAACTCCGTTTCATCCAGGAAGCCTGCGTGCAGTGCGGCCTGTGCAAGGCGACCTGCCCGGAAAAAGTCATCCAACTCAAGCCGCAAATCGACTTCACGGCGGCCGCGAAGTCGCCGCGACTGATCAAGGAAGAAGAACCGGCCTGCTGCGTGCGCTGTGGAAAGCCCTTCGGGACGCTGTCGGCGATCGAGAAGATCACCGAAAAGCTCGCCGGAAAGCACTGGATGTTCCAGACCGGCGAAGTCGTCGAGCGCATCCGCATGTGCGAGGATTGTCGCCTGATCCGTCAGGCCGAGGCGGCGATCGACCCGTTTGCCGGTCCTGCCCGGCCGGTCACGCGCACGACCGAGGATTACCTGCGGGAAGCCGAGCGGGCCAAGAGAACCGCCGAAAACCGGAACGAAGGCCCTCCGAAGGCTTGAAGATGCGAATAACCCGTACCAGTCTGGGGTCGAATTGCCGGGGCCAGAGCGCTATATTTGTCCCGACATAACGCCCTTCCGGGAATCCTCGACGCATATGGACGGAACCGCAACCCCACATGAGAGCGCTCCCCTTATCGACCCGTTCGCGCGGGCGATTTCGTACCTGCGCGTCTCGGTCACCGACCGATGCGATTTCCGCTGCGTCTACTGCATGTCCGAGGACATGACATTCTTGCCCAAGGCCGAGATCCTCAGCCTTGAGGAACTTGACAGGCTCTGCTCGACTTTCGTGGGCATGGGCGTACGCAAGCTCCGACTGACCGGCGGCGAACCGCTCGTCCGGCGCAACGTGATGAGCCTGATCCGCAATCTGGGACGCCACACGCGCTCGGGCGCGCTCGACGAACTGACACTGACGACGAACGGTTCGCAGCTTGCCCGTTTCGCCGACGAGCTCGTGGATGCGGGCGTACGGCGCATAAACGTGTCGCTCGACACACTCGACGCGGCAAAATTCACCGCACTGACCCGCTGGGGAAAACTCGATCAGGTGCTCGATGGTCTCCAGGCGGCCAAGCGTGCGGGTCTCCAGATCAAGATCAACGTCGTGGCGCTCAAAGGATCCAACGATGACGAGTTCGACCGGCTCGTCGCCTGGGCGGGGGCAGAAGGTTTCGATCTCGTCTTCATCGAGGTCATGCCGATGGGCGATATCGGCGGCGAAACACGGCTCGACCAGTACTTGCCGCTGTCGATGGTCCGCGCACAGCTTGCGCGGAATTGGACGCTCGACGAGACCGATTACCGGACAGGCGGACCGGCACGCTACTTCACAGTTCGCGAGACCGGCCGGCGCCTTGGGTTCATCACGCCGCTTACCCATAATTTCTGCGAAAGCTGCAACCGCGTCCGGCTCACCTGCACGGGCACTCTCTATATGTGCCTTGGCCAGGACGATGCGGCCGACCTGCGTGCCCCCCTCAGGGCGAATCCGGACGACCGGGCGCTGGAACAGGCCATCCGCGCGGCGATCGCGCGCAAGCCCAAGGGTCACGATTTCGTCATCGACCGCCGGCACTCCGGCCCGGCCGTCGAACGCCATATGTCGGTCACGGGCGGCTGAGCGACCCTTTCGTTTGGAACTGGCCCGCCACCCCCTTGGCGTCGTATGAGTGGGATCGGAATGTCCGAACCGAATCCGAAACTTGCCTTCGTCGCAGCGGAAACGCCGCCAGCAAAGGCCGCACTAGCTGCGCTGAAACGGCGTTACGCGCACGTGCCGCACAACCGCGCCGACATCGTCGTGGCGCTTGGCGGTGACGGCTTCATGCTGCAGACCCTGCACGCGAACATCGACCGGGGCGTCCCCGTTTTCGGCATGCATCGTGGCTCGGTCGGCTTCCTGATGAACGATTTCAGCCAGGCCGGCCTGCTTGCCCGTCTACGCGCCACCCAGCGCGTGACGCTGCATCCCTTGCGGATGACCGCATGGCGGCGGAGCGGACGCAAGTCCGTGGCACTTGCGATCAACGAGGTAAGCCTGCTGCGCCAGATGCGCCAGGCAGCCAAGATCCGCATCCTGATCGATGGCGTCGTACGGATGGACGAATTGATCGCCGACGGCGTGCTGCTTTCGACACCGGCCGGCTCGACCGCCTATAACCTGTCGGCGCACGGACCGATCGTGCCCATGGGCGCCGAGTTGCTGGCCCTGACGCCGATCACGGCTTTCCGGCCGCGCCGGTGGCGCGGGGCACTTCTGCCATCGGTTGCGAAGGTCAGTTTTGATATCCTCGAAGCGGAGAAGCGGCCGGTCAGCGCCACTGCCGACCACACGGAAATCCGCGATATCGTGCGCGTCGAGGTCGCCGAAGACCGTACGAAACGCCTGACACTGCTGTTCGACCCCGAACATAATTTCGAGGAACGGGTCCTCAAGGAACAGTTCGCGCCCTAGTCGCGCTATCTGGCGGCGATCCAGTCGCGTATGGCTTCCAGCAAGCCATCAAGATCGGCCTTGAGCTTCCCGTAATGCCCGTTCGGCTCGCGCGTGGTCTCGTCCATGTAGAGGCGCCGGTTTATCTCGATCTGCAGAGAATGAAGGCCGTCAGCGGGCCGCCCGTGACGGCGGACCAGTTCAGAGCCTTTGTAGGGGTCGTTGATGCGCGCGTCGTAGCCACGCGCGGCCAACCAGTCGGTGACGAAATTCGTGAAGGCCGGATCGCAGCTGGTGCCGTCGCGATCGCCCATCGCAAAATCGGGCCGCTCGGCCGAGCCGTCCGGCGTCGTCTTGCCGTTACCGCGTGCGGACATCGAATGGCAATTGATGTGGTAGGCGTGTCCGAACTTCACGCGCGCCCCGTCGACCAGTTCCTGAAGGGCTGCATGATAGGGTGCATAGCAGCGCGTGATGCGCGCCTCGACCTCATCGATCGAAAGACGGCGCGCATAGATCGGCACGTCAGCCGCCGCCATGCGGCGGATCAGCCCCACGCCCATCCGCGTCTTTTCACCCGGCGAGATCGGTCCGGCCCAGGGCGCGTCGAACATTCCGGGATCGATGTCGACGATCGCGCGGTTGACGTCGACATAGCTGCGCGGAAAGCGTGCTGCCAGCAGGCTGGCCCCGATGGCCGGCCCGTGACCGAACAGCGCGTCGACATGCGTGTCCTCCGCCGTTCGCAGGATGTCATAAGGGCATGCATATCCGAAATCGGCCGGATAGTCGGTGCCGCTATGGGGCGAATCCAAGACAAGCGGGATCGCCTCGACTTTGGGAGCGTGCAGATCGTACACCGCAATCATTGCGCGTCGTTGAGATGGCAGGCCGAACGGCGACCCGGCGCGATCTCGCGCAACGCCGGGATCTCGATTTTGCAACGCGCAAATGCATGCGGGCAACGCGGGTGGAAATGGCAGCCAGTCGGCGGATTGAGCGGCGACGGGATCTCGCCTTTCACCGGCGCGAACACACGCTTGCGCGTATCGAGGCGTGGGATCTCGCCGAGCAGTGCCACGGTGTAGGGGTGATTTGGCTTGTCGAAGAGCTCGTCGGTCCTCCCTTCCTCTACCACGCGCCCGAGATACATGATCACGACACGGTCGGAAAGATGCCGCACGACGCCAAGATCATGACTGATGAACAGGTAGGTGAGGTTCAGTTCCTGCCGCAACTGGATGAACAGGTTCAGGATCTGCGCCTGGATCGACACGTCGAGGGCGGCCACCGATTCATCGCAGACGACGAACTCCGGCTTTACCGCAAGCGCACGCGCGATTCCTATGCGCTGGCGTTGGCCGCCGGAGAACTGGTGCGGATAGCGGCGCTTGTAACCGGGATCGAGGCCGACGCGGCGCATCGTCTCGTCGATATAGCCGTCCGCATTCGCCGTGTCGGTCAGCCCGTGATAGAGTGGTGCTTCGCCGATGATGTCGGCCACGCGCATGCGTGGATTGAGCGAAGCGAACGGATCCTGAAAGATCATCTGCACCGCAAGAGCCGCACGCACGCGCTCGGCGCCCGCCAGTTCGGCCGACGGACGGCCGCGATAGAGCATCTTGCCGGCGGACTGCTCGAGAATGCCGGCGACGATGCGCCCAAGCGTGGATTTCCCGCATCCGCTTTCGCCGACCAGCCCCACGACTTCGCCTTCATCGACCGCGAGATCGACCTTGTCGACCGCATGCACGACTTCCTCGCGCACGTTGGCGCCTAGTTTGGCGGCAAGACGCCCCGCCAGGTCCAGGTGCTTCACGAAGCGTTTTGAGACGCCTTTCAGTTCGATGATGGGAGCGGCCATCATGCGATCTCCGCCAGCGGGTGCAGACAGCGCACCTGCCGCAGGCTTCCGAGCGGCGGCGGCGTTTTGGCGGCGCAGGCGGCATCGGCGCGGTCACAACGCATCCGGAACGAACAACCCGACGGCAGGTTCAGCATCGAGGGCATGACTCCCGGAATCTGGACCAGCGGCTTGCCCTTCTCGTTCCGGCTCGGGACCGATCCGATCAGGCCTGCCGTGTAGGGGTGTGCCGGCCGGTCGAGCACCTCATCGACCGTCCCACGTTCGACGATACGTCCGGCATACATCACGCAGATCTCGTCGGCGAGCGAGGCGACGACGGATAGGTCGTGCGTAATCCAGATCAGTGCCGTGCGCGTCTCACGTGCAAGCTTCTGGATCTCATAGAGAATCTGCCCCTGTATAGTCACGTCTAGCGCCGTCGTCGGTTCGTCGGCGACGATCAGGTCGGGCTTGTTGAGAAGCGCGATCGCGATCGCCACGCGCTGGCGCATACCACCCGAGAACTGGTGCGGATAGGCCGCCAGACGTTCTTCCGGACTCGGGATTCCGACCTGACCCAACGCGTCGCGCGCGCGCGTCCAGGCCGTCTTCCTGTCGACATCCTCGTGCGCCTGCACCGCCTCAATCATCTGCGTCTCGACCTTGAGGACCGGGTTGAGCGTCATCATCGGGTCTTGGAAGATCATCGCAATCCGGTTGCCGCGCAGCTTGCGGATGTCACCCTCCGGCAGCCCGACGATGTCTTTGCCGTTGAACAGCACCTTGCCGCCGACGATGCGCCCCGGTGGATCGACGAGCCCCATGATCGAGAAGCCCGTTACCGATTTTCCCGAGCCGGACTCGCCTACGAGCCCGAGTATCTTGCCCTGAGAGACCGAGAACGACACGTCGTTGACGGCTTTCACGACGCCGGCTTTCGTGAAGAAGTGCGTCTGGAGATTCTCGATGGCGAGCGTGGGAGCGGTCATTTCTGGAGCCGCGGATTGAGCACGTCGCGCAGATGATCGCCGACGAGATTGATGGACACGATGGTGACCAGAAGAGCTAGGCCGGGGAAGAAGCTGATCCAGTACGCGCCCGACAGAATGAACTGGAACCCGTTGGCGATCAGCAGGCCGAGCGACGGCTCGGTGATCGGCAGTCCGACGCCGAGGAACGACAGCGTGGCTTCCAGCGCGATCGCGTTGGCGATCTGGATCGTGCAGACGACGATCAGCGGCGAAAGGCAGTTGGGCAGGATGTGCCGGAACAGGATCCGGTGCCGCGGCAAGGCAAGGCAGTTCGCCGCCTCGACATATTCCTTGCGCCGCTCCACGAGGGCCGAGGCGCGCACGGTGCGAGCATAGTAGGCGTACTGGATGATGACGAGTGCCAGCACGATCTTACCCGCGCCCTGCCCCAGCACAGCCAGCAGGATCAGCGCGATCAGGATCGCCGGGAAGGAAAGCTTGATGTCCACCATGCGCATCAGGATCGTGTCGAACGTGCCGCCATAGATCGCGGCGAACAGGCCTACGGACGTACCCACGATCGCCGCAAGGACGCCCGAGGTGACCGCGACGAAGAACGAGGTGCGGAGCCCGTAAAGAATCGCGGAAACCATGTCGCGCCCCTGCCCGTCCGACCCCAGCCAGAAGACGAGCCCCTCACCGCTCACGGAGCCGGGCTTCATCTTGCTGTCCATGATGTCGAGCTGGCGCAGGTCGTAGGGGTTCTGCGGGCTGATCACGCCGCACAGCATCGCGGCGATGAAAATGACCGCAAACACGCAGAGTGCCACGACCGCCATCCGGCTTTCGCAGAAATCCGAGACGAACCGCCGGAACGGCGTTTCGACCGGCGCTACGATCGCGGCGACATCCTTCATGTCAATGCCCTGCATCCGCGAGCCGCACGCGCGGATCGAGAACCGAATAGAGGATGTCCACGACGAGGTTGAGGATGATGAACATGAAGACCGTAACCAGCAAGTAGGCCACGATCACCGGGCGGTCGAGATTGTTGACGCTGTCGATGATGAGCTTGCCCATACCGGGCCAGGCGAAGATCGTTTCCGTCACGACGGCAAACGCGATGACCTGCCCGATCTCCAGACCGATCACGGTCACGACCGGGATCATGATGTTCTTCATCACGTGCACGAAGACGACACGCTTCTGCGAAAGCCCCTTGGCCCGCGCGAACTTGACGTAATCCATCGGCATGTTCTCGCGCATGCCCGCGCGCGTCAGACGGATCACCAGCGAGATGTTGAAGAGCGCGAGATTCAACGCCGGCAGCACGAGATGCGACAGTCCGTCGAGTGTGAACAGGCTCGATCTAATGCCGAGGAACTGTCCGAGCTGGCCGCGCCCGGTCGAAGGCAGCCAGCCGAGCTCGACGGCGAAAATCATGATCAGCATCAGCCCGACCCAGAAGGTCGGCAGGCTGAATCCCGCGATCGATGTCGCCATGATCGTCTTCGCTGTCCGGCTTTCTGGCCGGTAACCGGCGTACATGCCCAGCGGGATGCCCAGAATGACCGACAGCGTGACTGCGCAGAGTGCGAGTTCCAGCGTTGCCGGCATCCGCTGGAGGATAAGCTCTATCGACGGAATGCTGAAGACGAACGACTTGCCGAGATCCCCGGCCAGCGCGTTGGCGACGAAATAGCCGTACTGCGCCCAGATGGGTTGGTCGAGACCGAGCGCCTTCATCGCGCGCTCGCGCTCCGCCTGATCGGCATCGGCCGCGACGAAGATCTCGACGGGATCGCCGATCGCGTAGACACCGAAAAAAACGAGCAACGACATGATGATGAGCACAAGCGCGCTCTGCATCAGTCGGCGAATGATGAAAACCGTCATGGATGGCGAACCCGGGGCCCGGCCGAAGCCGGGCCCCCTTGTCTCAGCGCGGCTTGACGAGGTGCGCCAGCGTGTACTCGTCGGTGCGTGCCTGATACGTCAGGTTCGAACGCATCGCCCAGAGATTGACCTGGTAATAGAGCGGGATCAGGCCGAGATCGGCGACCGCGATCTCCGAGGACTCGAACAGCAGCTTCTCGCGCGCCGCCGTATCGACCGTCTGCAGCGCCTTGCCAAGCAGTTCGTCGACCTTCGGGTTCGAGTAGCGGCCGCGGTTCGAGGCCCCGTAGCCGAGCGTCGGGTTCGGCGTGGCGAGCAGCGAACGGATTGGCGAGGAAGTCTCGCCGGTATCCGAACCCCAACCGACCAGCATCACCGAGAACGCATAGTTCGGATTACCGGCCTGGCTGACGAATGTCGCCCACGGCAATGTCTGGACCTGCGTATCGAGGCCGACGCGGCTGAACATCGGACCAATCGCCTGGAGGACCTTGCCATCCTCCGGATAGCGGTCGTTCGGCCCATGGATCGTCAGCTTGAAGCCGTTGGGGAATCCGGCCTCGCGCAGCAGGCGCTGGGAACCTGCCGTGTCGAGCGCGTCCGGCTTAAGCTTCGGCGAGGCACCGAAGAAGCCGTCCGGCAGCAGGCCGCCGGCGGGGATCGCCTGACCGTCGAACATCTGCTGCGCGATGCCGGGGCGGTTGATCGCCTTCGACAGCGCCTGGCGGACGCGCAGGTCCTTGAGCGGGTTCTTGGCGAGCGGTTGGCCAGTCGCCTTGTCCATCGCGAACGGAGTCACATCGCGATTGTGATCGAGATGGAGGTAGATCAGGCGGTTCGAAGTGACCGTCTCAAGGCGCAGGTTCGTGTTCTGCTTCAGGCGCGGGATATCCGCGGTCGGCACCTGATCGATGATCTGCACGTCGCCAGAAAGCAGGGCTGCCGTACGCGCCGACGGGTTCGTCATGATCCGCGTGATGACGGATGCCCACGGCGACTTGGCGCCCCAGAAGGCGTCGTTGCGCTCCATCGAGACACGATCGCCGGCCACGAATTCCTTGAACTTGAACGCACCGGTCCCGTTCATCGCCTTACCGAGATTGAAGTCGGCGGTGGGCGCCTCGACGCTCTTGCGGTTGACGATGTTGACGATCGCCATGTCGAGCGGCAGCAGCGGACGGGGTGCTGCCGTCTTGAAGCGCAGCGTATACGGATCGACGACCGTGACCTCGATGCCGCGCACCATCGCGGTGAACGACGACGGCGAGTTCGGGACCCACGGCACGCGCTTGAAGGTCGCTAGGACGTCCTCGGCATCGAAATCGGAGCCGTCGTGGAACTTCACGCCGCGACGCAGCTTGAATTCCCACGAGGTATCGTCGAGCGCGCGCCAGGATTCGGCAAGGCCGGGGATCGGGCGCTGCTGGTGGTCGAAATGGACGAGCCGGTCGAAGAAATACTGGGCGATGTTGTTGTTGGGGCCCAGATTGTGGAAATGCGGGTCCATCGAAGTGATATTGCCGCCGACGGCGATAACCAGGTTCTGCGCCTGGACGGCCGGCGATACGCAGCCGAGACCGAGCGCGACGGCAGCCGTCGCAAGGCGGATTGAAATGCGGTTCATTGATCGACACCTCCGAGTTGATTCCGGATCATGGTACGAGACTACGATGCGTCCTGCTGATTGTCCCACCGAATCTGTCCGCATCCGGCCGCCCGCCACGTCAGTTCGCCGGCCGGACCTGATGGGCGAACGTGTATTCGTCCGCACGCGGGGCGTAGGTCAGATTGCGCCGGTGCGCCCACAGATTCACTTGATAGTAGAGTGGAATGAGGCCCGCATCCGCGATCGCCGCTTCAGACGCCTCGGCCAGAAGTTTTGCGCGCGCTGAATCGTTCACGGTCGATAGCGCCCGGGTGATCAGTTCGTCGACCTGCGGGTTCGAGTAGCGGCCTCGGTTCGAGGCGCCCATGCCGCTCTCCCGGCTGACAGTCGCAAGAAGCGAGCGCAGCGGCGAGGAAACCTCGCCCGTGCCGGCCCCCCAGCCTACCAGCATCACGCTGAAGGCGTAGGCAGGCGCGCTGGATTGGGTGGCATAGGTTGCCCACGGGCTTGTCACCACGCGCGTATCGAGGCCAATGCGGCTGAACATCGGTCCGATCGCCTGCAGAACCTTCTCGTCTTCCGGATAGCGGTCGTTCGGCCCGTGAATGGTCATCCCGAAGCCGTTGGGATAACCGGCTTCGCTCAGGAGCTTGCGCGCGGCGTCCTGATCGAACGTATCGGGCTTCAATTTGTCGGATGCGCCGAAAAAGCCTTCCGGCAGCAGGCCACCGGCCGGGATCGCTTCGCCGTCGAAGATGCGTTGGACAATCGCGGCGCGATTGATTGCACGCGACAGCGCCTGGCGCACGCGCCGGTTCTTCAACGGATTGTTGGGCAGGACCGCACCCTGCTTGTCGGTGACGAACGGGGTCTGGTCGCGGTTCTGGTCGAGGGCAAGATAGATCAGCCTGTTCGACGTGGCCTTCGAGAGCGCCACCTGTGGGCTTGCCTTCAGCCGTGTCACGTCCGATGTCTGCACCTGATCGATGATCTGGACGTCGCCGGCAAGTAGCGCCGCCGTGCGCGCCGACGCGTTCGTGATGATCCGGATCGTCACGCGGTTCCAGGCTGGCTTCTCGCCCCAATAGGCGTCATTGCGCTGCAGGACGATCTTGTCGTTCGGAAGAAATTCCGCAAACCGGAACGGTCCCGTCCCGATCGCGGCTTTCCCGTTGTTGAAATCGCCCGTCGGCGCCTCAACCGCCTTGCGCGACACGATATTTACGATGGAAAGGTCGTTGGGCAGCAACGGATAGGGCTTTGCCGTACGAAAACGGATCGTGAGGCCGTCCACGGCGGTCGCCTCGACGATCGCGCGTGTCGAGATCGCAAAGGATGACGGCGAATTGGGAACCCACGGCACGCGCTTCAAGGTCGCCAGAACGTCCTCGGCGTCGAACGGCGACCCGTCGTGGAACTTCACGCCCGGTCGCAGCTTGAACTCCCAGGTCGTATCATCGATCGCGCGCCATTCCGTTGCGAGCCCCGGAATAAGCCGCTGCTGGCTGTCTTGATGGACGAGGCGGTCGAAAATATGCGCCGCAATCCCGTTGTTAGGCGCGAGGTTGTGGAAATGCGGGTCCATCGACGTGACATTTCCGCCGACCGCCATCACCAGATCCTGCGCATGCGCCACGGCCGGCCCGATCGCGGTTCCGATAGCCACCAGTCCGGCCAGAACCGACCGCCGCAAGGCACAAGCAAAAGTCACGCGCATCGAATTGTCCCCAAAAGCGCCTTCGGCGTCCCGTTCCCGGCTCCAAGTCCCGGTTCGTTTGTTCCCGCTACCGCGATGTCGCCAGCCTCGGCTAGCAAGCGGCGGGCCGAAACGCCGGACCCTTATTGTCTTGCGGAGGATACAGGATGGTCCGACGCTGGCAAGTCCGGCCGGGTGGCTCAGGCAGCCGTCCAGACCGTCTCCGGATCCAGCGGAAAGACCGGGCGCGGCAGGTGCTGGAACGTGATCCGCTCGAGGACCGGCGCCGTCAGCCCCCCCGTATCGACCTCGAACACGTTTTCCGGGGCGAAAAACTCGTCAAAGCCGGCCCGGAAATGGCCCCGCGACTTGACTGCGACGGCCGTGGCGCGGGCCGGATCGAGCCCGTGCATTTCGAAGAAAACCGGGTCGGCGCATTGCTTTCGCTGACTTGCCACGACGACCGTGACTCCGCCTAGATCGAGCGCGGCGGTGAGCCCCAGCTCGACGCTCCGCCCCTTATAGATCCCCCGTCGCCCCACGACTCGTCCGTCCGTCAGGGCAATGACCCTAGCCGGCGCGGTGAACCGCTCGCCGAACATGTCGGCACCCGTCCGGTTGAACTCAGCAAGGAACCCCTCGCCCAGTCCATGTGCATGCGCCGCTGCCGCAAGAGCGGGATCGACGAAATTCCCGAAATAGATGCCGGTCGCCCGGGCGACGATGAACGCGCGCAGCAGTTCGGTCGTGTTTCCCCGCCCGCCGCCGCCAGGATTGTCGCCGGAATCCGCGAAAATCGCGGGCGGGCGCGATCCGGCAGCAGCTTCATGTGCCAGTTCGACCGCCTTCGTGACGGGCATGAGCGTGCGCACGAACCGCTTGCGGTCGGCCCAGGCCTGCCGCGCGAGATCGAGGGCGGCCGAGCGTGCGTGTGCGGCTCCAGCACGCGATGTCGCCACGATCGCCACGCCGTTCTTCGGCGTATCGCCAAACACGAAGCCGCCGACGACGGAGAGATTCATCAACTGCGGATCGGATGCCATGCGCGCTTCCGCGGCGTTCATGAGGTCCGCATACGGGCCGCTTGCCGTCAGCAAGGTCACCGATGCCGGCGTCAGCGGCAGACGGACCAGCACGGTCGTCGAACGCGTACCGCCGAGAAGCTCAACGATATGGCGCGCGCATTCCGATCCGCGCTCGCGCTGGTCGACATGCGGATTCGTCCGGTACGAGACGAAAGCGTCGACGCTGCCGATCATGCGCTCGGAAAGATTCGCATGCAGGTCGACCGAAGCGACGAATGGTGCCGTGCCGATTTCGGCGCGGATGGCGGCGTACAGAACGCCATCCGGATCGAATTCCGCCGTCGCCGTCATTGCGCCGTGATTCGTCAGATAGACCGCATCGACCTTGCCGGCGGCGCGCAAGCCCGCAACGATCCGGCGCACGCAATCCTCGAAGAAGCCTTGCTCGACCGGGCCACCCGGTTCCGCACCTGTCACGAGGATCGGCACCGGCTCCCACGCGAACGCGAGCAGCGCAAGCTCGTCGATGAATCCCGGAACTTCCAGCGGCATCGCCGGCGCCGTTTTCGCAGCTTCGGTGACGATGGCCGATCTTTCGAGGTAGCAGAGACGGCGGAAGTCGGCCTCGGTTGTCGGCGGCGCGAACGAATTGCTCTCGAGATGCATGCCGATAAGTGCGATCCGTGGCAATGCAGCCATGCAATCCTCCTCTTCATTGCGTCGCCGGAGTTGGGCATACTCCCGCGTCGTCCCGCAAGGTTCATGCCTTATCACAGTCAATCGAGTGATCATGCCCCCGCTGCCCAGCAAGGAAGCCCTCGACCTCGTCAAGAAGCTCGTCTCGTTCGACACGACCAGTCGCGACAGCAACCTCGCCCTGATCGAATGGGTGCGTGGCTATTTCGACCGGCTCGGGATCAAATCGCATCTCGTGTTCGATGAAACCGGCAAAAAAGCCAATCTCTGGGCGACCGTGGGGCCGGCCGACCGGCCCGGCCTCGTGCTTTCCGGCCACACCGACGTCGTGCCGATCGACGGGCAGGAATGGACGGTGGCGCCTTTCGAGCCGATGGAGCGCGACGGCAAGCTGTTCGGGCGCGGCACCACCGACATGAAGAGCTTCGTGGGCGTCTGTCTCTCGCTCGCGCCGGAACTCGCCCGCAAGAAACTCGGCAGGCCGGTCCACTTCGCGTTCTCGTATGACGAGGAAGTCGGCTGCCTGGGCGTGCGCCGCCTGCTGGCCGACCTTCAGGCCCGCGGCATCCGCCCGATGGGCTGCGTGGTCGGCGAGCCGACGAACATGAAGGTGATCCGCGCGCACAAGGGCAAGCTGTCGCTGCGCGCGCACGTGCGCGGCTTCGAATGCCACTCCTCGCTCGCACCGCGCGGCGTCAATGCGATCCAGTTCGCCGCGCGCGCCATCGCCCGATTGATCGAGACCGGCGACAGGTTCGGCGCCGAAGGCCCGTTCGACCGAGAATTCGACATCCCGTTCACGACCGTCCATGTCGGCACGATCCGCGGCGGCACGGCGCTCAACATCGTGCCGAAGGACTGCAGCTTCGATTTCGAGTTCCGGCACCTGCCGGTCCACGATCCGCGCGCACTGTTCGCCGAGTTCGAGAATTTCATCCGCGCGCAGATCGAGCCGAAGATGAAGGCGATCAATCCCGATACCGGGTTCGTCTTCGAGGAGCTTTCGCAGTTCCCCGGCCTTGCCGGCGACGAAGACGCAGAAGTCACGCAGGCCGCGAAGGCCGCTTCGGGTGGCAATACCACGGGCAAGGTTGCGTTCGGCACCGAAGCCGGGCTTTTCGAGGCGGCCGGGATTCCCACCGTGATCTGCGGACCGGGCGACATCGATCAGGCGCACAAACCCGATGAATTCATCGCACTCGAACAGATCGCCCAGTGCGAGCAGTTCCTTCGCCGGCTGGTCGAACGCCAGGAGGCAAAGGTATGAAGCCCGATACCGTCGTTTTCGATCTCGGCGGAGTTCTTGTCGATTGGGATCCCCGATACCTGTATCGCAAGCTGATCCCCGACGAAGCCGAGCGCGAACGCTTCCTGGCGGAGGTCTGCACGCACGACTGGAACGTCGCTCAGGATGCCGGCCGGACGATCGCCGATGCCGAAGCCGATGCCATTTCGCGCCACCCCGACAAGAGAGACCTGATCCTCGCCTTCTATGGCCGCTTCGAGGAAATGATGGCTGGCCCGATCCAGGGCACCGTCGACATACTCGAACGGCTCGACGCGAAAGGCACGCCGCTCTACGCACTGACGAACTGGTCAGCCGAGACCTTCCCGATCGGTCGGCGTAAATTCGATTTCCTGCGTCGCTTCCGGCACGTTACCGTTTCGGGGGAACTGAAGCTCGCCAAGCCCGATCCGGCGATCTACCGGCACGTGCTGACGGCCGCGGGCAAGCCTGCGCAAGCTTGTGTCTTCATCGACGACAGCCCGAAGAATGTCGCGGCCGCGCGCGCGCTCGGCTTCCACGCGATCCATTTCACAGGCCCCGAACCTCTTGCACAGGAACTCGCAGACTTGGGATTCCTGTAAGGCGCGCGTAGACTCCTTGCAAGGCAGAGGCAGACCGTTTCGAAGGGCGGCAAACGTGATCGACGAAAGCTATCCAGTGAACATCCTTCCGCCCGACATCTCGGCTTACCGGACCGGGAATGCCGGAGTCGACTATGCGACGACCTACGATTCCGGCGTCAACGGCCCGCACACCATGATCACGGCCGTCGTGCACGGCAACGAGCTGTGCGGCGCCATCACGCTCGACTGGCTGATGAAGGAGAATGTCCGGCCGGCGCGGGGCAAGCTGACGCTGATGTTCTGCAATGTCGCGGCCTATCTGTCGTTCGATCCCGCGTCGCCGCAGGCGTCGCGCTTCGTCGACGAGGACTTCAACCGCGTCTGGGCCGAATCGGCTCTCGACGGTCCCCGCAAGTCGCGCGAGCTTTCGCGTGCCCGGGAGATCCGCCCCCTGATCGGGCAGGCGGATCTGCTGCTCGACATCCATTCGATGCAACACCCGACCCTGCCTCTGATGCTGAGCGGCCCCCTCGAGAAGGGCCGTCGCTTCGCCCGCGATGTCGGTGTACCTGCGACGATCGTCAGCGACGAAGGCCATTCTGCCGGCAAACGCATGCGCGACTACGGCGCCTTCGCCGATCCGGCAAGCCCGAAAAACGCACTATTGGTCGAATGCGGCCAGCACTGGGAAATCAAATCTGTCGATGTGGCGAAGGAAACGGCGCTCCGCTTCCTGCTCGCGACGGGAACCGTGGCGCGTGGCTGGATCGAAGCCCGCCTGCCTGCCTCCAAGGCCGCGCCCCAGCGCACGATCGAAGTCACCCATGCGATTACGATCGGCAGCGATGAGTTCCGCTTCGTTTCCGAGTTCCGCGGCCTAGAGGAGATCGCGAAAGCCGGCGACGAGATCGCGCGCGACGGCGACACGGTCGTGCGGGCACCTTACGACCGCTGCGTGCTGATCATGCCGTCCCGGCGCCTCGGCAAGGGACAGACTGCGGTCCGTCTCGGTCGCTACGTCTCCTGATGGCCGACACGCCGGCAAGCAGGATCGACTGGAAGGCCCTTGCCGTTACGGTCATCCTGGGAACGGCAGGCGGCGCACTTTTCCGATGGCTCACGATTCCGCTGCCGTGGATGCTGGGCGCGGTAACTTTCACGACCATCGCCGCGATGTCAGGCTCCGTCCGGATCACGATGCCACGCCATATCCGTGGCGGATTCCTGACGATCCTCGGCGTGCTGCTGGGCGCGAGTTTCACGCCAGCGATCATTTCGCGGATGCACGAATGGATCTGGACGGCAACCGGTCTCGCGGCTTGGGCGCTCGTCGCTGGCGCCTGTGCATATATCTATCTCCGACGCGTCGCCGGGTTCGATCCTGCGACGGCCTATTTCGCAGCCACACCGGGCGGACTCGCCGAAATGGTGCTGGTCGGCAGTCAGGTGGGCGCGCATATGCCCACGCTCGCTCTCAGCCACGCCGTGCGTGTCATGCTCGTCGTGCTCGTGATTCCGATCTGGTTCCGCTTCGAAGGCGTGATCACGGCGCAGTCGTCCCGCGCGCTCGTCGGCCTGCTCGATGTCGCGCCGTCCGACTACGCGATCCTCGCGGCCTGCGCCATCGGCGGCAGCTTCACCGCCAATCGCCTGCGGATCCCGGCCGCTGGCATGCTTGGTCCACTTCTCTTCTCCGTCGCCGTACACCTGACCGGCATCACCGAAAGCCAGCCGCCCTATGTGCTGACGGCCGCAGCACAGGTCGTGCTCGGGAGCGCGATCGGCCAGCGCTTTGCCGGCACGACACCGCGCACAATCGCGACGACGGCTATGCACGGCGTCGCCTCGACGCTGATCATGTTGGGACTGGCGATCGCCTTTGCCGCGGCGTTCGCGGCGTTCACCGGGCAGACCTTTCCGGGCCTGGTGCTTGCCTATGCACCCGGTGGCTTCGCGGAGATGAGCCTGATCGCACTCGCTTTGGCGGTGGACTCCGCGTTCGTCGCATCGCACCATCTGATCCGGATCATCCTCGTCGTCACGCTCGCGCCGGTGATCTTCCGTCGCTTTAACGTGCCGCCGTCGAACCCTAGTGAATTTTGAGCGTGATGCCGCCATCGACCGGCAACGCGACGCCGGTGATGTAGCGAGCCTCGTCCGACGCCAGGAACAGCGAAGCATGCGCGATGTCCCAGGCATCGCCCATCTTGCCCGTCGGGCACATCGCGTCGCGCACGGCAATCATCTTGTCGACATCGCCGCCACCGTAGGCGCCTTTCAGCGGCTCGACGATCATCGGCGTGTTCATCAGGCCCGGCAGGATGCAGTTCGCGCGCACGCCCTTGGCGGCGTACTGGATGGCGATCGACTGCGTAAACGGAATCACGGCCCCTTTGGTCGTGCTGTAGGCGATATAAGGCACGCCGAGATACCGGATGCCCGCGATCGACGCGATGTTGACGATGACGCCGCCCGTGCCGTCCCGCTTGTGCTGCTCGACGAAGACCGGCAGCGCATGCTTGCATGTCAGGAACATGGATTTGAGATTGACGCGCACGACCCGATCCCAATCGGCCTCGGCAAGTTCTTCAGGTCCGCCAAGCGCGACAATCCCCACATTGTTGTGCAGCACATCGAGCCGCCCCCACGCGGTCCGGCATGCCTCGACCGTCGCCGCCACGTCGGCGACGGACGCCACGTCGGCCGCCCGCGCGAGGGCTGTACCGCCATCGGAGGCGATGATCGCCGCGGTTTCCTCGGCCGCTTCGCGACGGATATCGATGCACATGACGCGTGCGCCTTCGCGGGCGTAGAGCACCGCAGCCGCCTTGCCGTTGCCCCAGCCGGGCCCGGACGAACCCGCACCCGTCACCAGCGCCACCTTGCCTTCAAGCCTTCGTGCCATTGCCATTCTCCGCTGCGAAACGGGCGCGCAACTCCGTTTTCAGTATCTTGCCGTACGCATTCTTCGGCAGCGCATCGACGAAACGATAGTCCTTGGGCCGCTTGAAACGCGCGATGCGTTCCAGGCACAGCGCATCGAGTTCGGCGGCTTCGAGCCCGCCCTCGCGTGCCACGACGAAGGCCACGATGCGCTCGCCCCATTCGGGGTCCGGCGCCCCGATTACGGAAACTTCCGCGACACGCGGATGCGCCTGCAGCGCCTCCTCGACCTCCCGCGGATAGACGTTCGAGCCGCCGGTGATGATGAGGTCTTTCGAGCGGTCCTTGAGCGTCAGATTGCCATGCGCATCGAACGAACCTATGTCGCCGGTATGCAGCCAGCCGTCGGCCAGCGCCTTGGCGCTCGCGGCCGGATCGCGCCAATAGCCCTTCATGACGCTCTCGCCGCGCACGAGGATTTCACCGTCGGAACCCAGACGTACCTCGACGACCGACTGCTCGGTTCCCGCCGAAGCAAGCACGCCATCGTCGCCGGCGCGGAAGGCGGTTTCGATCTTCGCGCGCGTCATGCCTGTGATGCACATCGGCGACTCGCCCTGCCCGTAGAGCTGGGCAAACCGGAATCCGTAGCGTCCGATCGCGGCCTTCAGGTCGGCAAGATACATCGGCGCACCGCCATAGACGATCACGCGCAAGTTTGCCGGTTCGGCGGACGCCGGGTTCGTCACCAGCCGCTTCACCATCGTCGGGGCAGCGAACATCGTCACCGACGGCCAGTGCCGGAACAACGACGCGATTTCCGCCGGATCGAAATGCCCGCTCTCCGGCACCACCTGCGTATTGCCGATGGCGAGCATCGGCAGCATGTAGAGACCCGAACCGTGCGACATCGGGGCGGCATGCAGGATCGAGCCGCCCGGCAAAGGCGGGTCGATGTCGATGAAGTAGCTCGTCGCCATCGCCAGCAGGTTGCGATGGGACAGCATCGCGCCCTTGGGTCGGCCTGTCGTGCCGCTCGTATAGAAGAGCCAGGCGAGATCGTCCGGCGCGGCCGACGCCATTTCCACTGGATCCTCGGCAAGCAGTCGCCGCCAGTCCGCTGCGCCGATCTCCATCGTCCGGACGGCCGGTGCCGCCTCGCCGATCGCGGCAGCCATGTCGGCCGAATACAGCACAAGAGCGACCTCGCCATGCGCAAAGCAATAGGCGATTTCCCGGGGGTGCAGCTTCGCGTTGACCGGAACGGCGGCAAGCCCCGCATGCCAGATCGCGTAGAGTGCACGCACATAGTCGGGCGAATTCGTGGCGGCGACCGCCACGCGGTCGCCGGGCTTCAGTCCGAGGGCGTGCATGCCGCCGGCAAGTGCGGCAACGTCGCGGGCCAGTCCCGCCCAGTCGGCGACGATCTGCGTTCCCAGACCGAGCGCCGGACCGCCCGGATCACGCCGCGCGTTGCGTAGCAGATGCGAAGCGAGATTCATCCGACGGGCCCGAGAATCGCGTAGGTGGACGAGACCTGCACGGCTGCGTCGGCCGATCCGTCGTTCGCGAGCAACACCTCGCCGAACGCGAGCGTACGTCCCAGCTTCAGCAGGTGCGCCCGCGCGACGACCACCGTGCCCGAAAGCGGACGAAGAAAGGTCGTGGTCTGGCTGACCGTCGTCATCGGCCGATATCCGCCCGAAGCGGCGGCGATCGCGAAGACCATCGCCGTATCAGCGAGCGCCATGCTCGCTTGACCGCAAACGATCCCGCCTTCGCGCACAATCCGCGATCCGGCAGGCATCCGCAACTCGGCGCGGCCGGACACATCCAGCCCGGAAACCTCGATCCCGAGTTCCACGATCCACGGCGCGAATTTTTCCGCCAGAAGCGCGCGTGCAGCCGGAAGCCCGAACGTCATGACGCCAGCCACTGCAAAAATCCGTATCTACGGCTAAGGATCACGAGTACCTCGACCACCGCATAGGCGCCGAGCCCGCACGCGGCCACGGCCGCCAGGGTCTTCAGTCGCGCCATCCTTCATCCCTTTCGAGCGGCTTTACCGCACCACATCTTTGCGCGCATTATCGCCCCAGAAACAACGAACGGGCAACCCGCACATGCCGCCCAGCACCAAAGTAAGCCAGCACGACATCAACCACGCCGTCGGCCTTCACGAGAAGATGGCCAAGGGCCAGACGGGCGGCGTGCGTCTCGTGCTGTCCTTCAAGGTCGCCGAGCGGATGAACTTCCAGGCCCGCGACCTTTCGGAGGCCGAGCTCGTCGGCGCCTATCTGTGCGAGTCGAATTTCAGCAAGGCGAAGCTGTCGCGTGCAAACCTGTTTGGCGCCGACATGACGGGCTGCGACCTCCACGAAGCCGATCTGTCGAAAGCCGATCTGCGCGGCGCGCAGCTCAAGCGGGCGAATCTCGAGCGCGCGAACCTGACGGCCGCCGACATCCGCGACGGTTTCATTATCGTCCGCGACAAGGACGGCAACTTCAGCTACCACAACAACCAGCCGCAGGGCGCGGTCATCACCGACGCGAAGTTCAACAACGCGGACCTGACGAACGCGAAAATGAGCCGCGTGTTCGGCCCGCGCACGGACCTCACCGGCTGCATCATGCGCGGCGCGATCCTGCGCCAGGCGGACCTGTCGAATTCCGATCTCAGCGGCGTCGTGCTGACGGGCGCCGACCTGACCAACGCAAATCTGTCCAACTGCATCCTGCACGGCGCCACTCTTGCGGGCGCCCTTCTCGACAACACCAATCTCGAGGGGGCTGATCTCACAGCGTCGAATTTCGGCACCAAGGATCTCGCGCGCGTCGACACGTCGAAGGCCGTGCTGCCGGTCAACATCGCGAGCCTCGAAAAGTCGATCCAGCAGATCTTCATCGACCATCTCGAGTGGCTCAAGTCCGAAGGACGCAACGGTGCCCAGGCCGACTTCGAGCGCGTCAATCTCGCCGACCTCAACGCGCCCGGCGTGAACCTGTCGGCCGGCCGCCTTGCCCTCTGCATCCTGCGCAACGCCAAGCTGGCGGGCGGTTATTTCCAGATGGCCGATTTCTCGTCGGCCTTCATGGCCAATTGCGACCTGACGGGCGCCAGGCTTCAGGGCTCGAAGCTCGACAAGGCGACGCTGACGGGCGCCAAACTGCGCGACGCCGACCTGTCCCCCATGCCGGTCGACAACATGAACCAGCGCAACTGGAACACGAAGCTCAAGGAAGCCAACCTGTCGAGCGCCGACATGCGCGGGACAAACCTGCACAAGGCTGACCTGACGGGTTCGATCCTGCGCCGCGCGGACCTGCGCGGGGCCGACCTGTCCGATGCGATCCTGCTGGACTGCGACTTCTCGGGTGCAGATCTTCGTGAAGCGAACCTGAACGGCGCCGATACACGCGGCACGTCGGGTCTCGAAAAGGCGCTGTAGCCCGACCGATTGTCCGGATTTCGGGGGTTTAAGCTCCGCAAAATTTTCTGTGGAGAAGAATCCGATTCCATCTTTGCATTCTGCAAATCCCGACTACATTTGTGCGGTGCACTCCCCCCTGCGACCGCGCCCCAACTCCATGACCGAAGGCCCGAAATTCGAGCGCAAAGTCGTCATGACGCTGAAAGGCGTCGATGGCGCGTTGCGCGATTTCGAGATCACACAAGGCCCCCGGCTCCAGCGTTTCCGGTTTCCCGCCGGGGCCACGATCTTCCGCGAGGGCGAAGCCGGCGACAATGCCTTCCTGATCGAAAGCGGCAGCGTATCGATCACGCAGGCGACACTCACCCCGCCCAAGCAAACGCTCAACACCACGGCGGCAATCATCGAGCCGGGCCGTGTGGCGATCCACGAGTACATCGTCGAGGACAAGCCGACCGAGGCCGAGATCGCGTCGCTGGGAGCAGGCGCGCTCTTCGGCGAGCTTGCGCTGATCGACGGGATGCCCCGCTCGGCGAGCGCGCGCGCGAGCGAAAACACGGTTTGCGTGGCCGTATCGCCCGGTCAGCTCGACATGCATCTCCAGCAGGCCACGCCGGAACTGGCGGCGCGAATCCGCGTGCTGATGGCTTTCATCCGGGCCGTTCCGGCGCGTGCGACCTGGCCGGGTGGAACGTTTCCCAAGGAAAGGCTTGGCGATCTCGCCGCCGTGCAGATGGCCCTCGATCCGCGCGACAAGGGGGGCCCGCTCGAGATCCGCAGCGCGTTCCTGCGCGCGATCTACCGTTCGCTGTGCGAATACGCGATGTCGCGCTTTCCCTGATCAGTTCTTGTCGGGAAGCGCGCTGTCGAGCCGCTTGGACAGGAACCAGGCAAGCGCCAGGAACGCCAGAAGCATGAAGAGGGCCGCCTGCCCGGCGACCTCGCCGAGCGCCTTGTCGGAAATCTCGCTGAACGCGTAGCCGATGCCGACCAGCACCAGCGCCCAGATCGCGGCGGACGGGATGTTGAGCAGCGTGAAACGCCAGCGCGGCATATTCGACATGCCGAACGCGAAGCCGGCAAACCCGCGGATGCCGTGCGGATAGCGGTAGATGAACATCATCCACCAGTGATGCCGGTCGATCAGTCGCGCCGCCGTCTCCACACCTTTGCGGACGCGCGGCATCGTCTCGAACAGCTTGGCGCCGTAGCTCCGGCCGAGCCAGAAGCGCAGCTCGTCGCCTGCGATCCCGCCGATCCACACAGCGATCACGGTCGGCCAGAACGACAGCGCCTCCATGTGCGCGGCATAGCCCGCGAACAGCGGCATCAGCATCGAGTTCGACGCCGCATAGGAAGCGACGAACCCGTAGGCGAGATCGCCCTGGTTGCGGATCAGTTCGAGAATGTAAGCGAGATCCATGGTCATCCGCGGTGGAATTGTCGTGCGTACATGGTTACGCTTGTCGCATGATTCAACCATCTATCGCACTCGGCATTCTCGACCAGTCGCCGATTCCCGACGGCGGCACCGCCGCAGGTGCCGTCGCCGCGACCCTCGAACTGGCGCAACTCGCCGAGAAGCTCGGTTACATGCGCTATTGGGTGGCCGAGCACCATAATGCCCCCGGCTTCGCCGGCACCGTGCCGGAGATCCTGATCGCGCGGATCGCCGCGCTGACAACGCGCATCCGCGTCGGCTCGGCGGGCGTGATGCTGTCGCATTACGCGCCGCTGAAGGTCGCCGAGACGTTCCGGATGCTCGAGACGCTCTATCCCGGCCGCATCGATCTGGGGATCGGTCGTGCGCCGGGTTCCGACCAGTGGACGGCGCATGCGCTCGAACCCGGCGGCCCTTACGACATCGCCGAGTTCCCGGGAAAGATCCGCGATCTGCTCGGCTTCCTCGCCAATGATCTGCCGGAAGGGCATCCCTATCGTCGGATACTGACCCAGCCTGCCGGCCCCGGGATGCCGGAGATGTGGGTGCTCGGTTCTTCCGACCAGAGCGCGGCCTACGCTGCGATGTTCGGCCTGCCCTTCGCGTTCGCGCATTTCATCAGCGGACAGGGCGGCGAGGAAGCAAGCGAATACTACCGGCGCAACTACAAGCCTTCGGTGCTGTATCCGGAATCGCGAACCGCGCTCGCCGTCTTCGCGATCTGTGCGGCGAGCGAAGCGGAAGCCGTCCGGCTCGCATCGAGCCGCGAACTCTGGCGCCTGCGCATCGAGCGCGGCGAACTCGGACCGATCCCGAGTCCGGAGGAAGCCCTAGCCTATCCCTACACCGACATCGAGCGCGCCCGTATCGGCCGCACGCGCACGCGACAGATCGTCGGCGATCCGGCGCAGGTGAAGGCGAAGATCGAAGCGCTGGCCGAGGCGCATGGCACTTCCGACATTTCGGTGGTGACGATCACGTACGATCCCGCTGCTCGCCGCCGGTCGTACGAGCTGCTGGCGGAAGCCTTCGGGCTCGGCTAGCCGCGGATCGTCGGGAAGCCGGCCTGCTTCCAGGCATTGATCCCGCCGGCCAGTGAAACGACGTTCGCCGCGCCGAGTACCGGCGCAAGTGCCTGCGCCGCACGCATCGAACGGCCACCGGCCAGGCACGAAACGATCACCTTCTTGCCCTTGAGGCTGGAAAGCATCGCCGGATCGAAGGTCGACAGCGGAGATAGCAGCGCGCCAGGAATCCGCTCGGCAGCAAATTCCTCGACCTCGCGCACGTCGACATGCACGGCATCGCCCGCGCGCAACAGGGCCAATGCCTGCGTTACGTCGATTTCGCGGACGACATCCTGCGGATCACTCATCGCTGCCTCGGTTCCGGTGGCCAGAAGGCAGTACATCTGGGCCAACTCGCGAGCGAAAACAAGGTGGACTTTTGCGGCAAATGGCCGAAATTACCCGCCATGTCGCGCCGCCTGCCGCCGCTCAATTCCCTGCGTGCCTTCGAGGCCGCCGCCCGCCTGCTGTCCTTCTCGAAGGCGGCCGACGAGCTTGCGGTCACGCCCGCGGCGATCAGCCACCAGATCAAGGGGCTGGAAGACCAGCTCCGCGCCAAGCTCTTCCGGCGCGACAAGCAGAAGGTCACGCTGACCGAGGCTGGAGCACTGATGTTGCCGGGCCTGCGCGAGGGCTTCGACCTGATCGCCGGCGCCGTGGCCGACGTATCGGAACGCGACACGAAGGGCGTGATGACGGTTTCCTCGGCGCCTTCCTTCGCCGCGAAATGGCTCGTCCCCCGCCTCGACCGCTTCGCCGAACGCCACCCGGAGATCGACGTGCGCGTCTCGGCCTCGATAGCACTGGTCGATTTCGCGCGCGACGACGTCGACGTCGCGGTGCGCTACGGCTCCGGCCAGTATCCGGGCCTTCTGGTCGAGCGGCTGTTCCCGGAAACCGTCGTGCCGGTGTGCGCACCCGCCCTGCTCAAGGGCAAGAACCGGCTCAAGACGCTGGCCGATCTCAAGCATCACACACTGCTGCACGACGACGCGTCGGACAGCGACGAGACCTGCCCGGACTGGCGCATGTGGCTGAAGGCCGCGGGCGTCAGCGGCATCGATCCGCGCTTCGGGCCACGCTTCAACCAGTCGAGCCTCGTGCTCGAAGCGGCGATCCTCGGCCGCGGCGTCGCATTGGCGAAGCTCCGGCTTGCCGAAAGCGATCTTGCCAGCGGCCGGCTCGTGCGGCCTTTCGCCGTGGCGACGCCCGTCCGCTTCGCCTATTTCGTCGTAAGCCCGCCCGGCCGCGCCGAACGGCCGAAGGTGGCCGCGTTCCGCGCCTGGCTCAAGGAAGAGGCGGCGGCGACGAAGGACTGAGCTTGGCCGCGAGTTCCGGCGGCACGCTGATGGGCATGTCGAGCAGCCGCTGCGCAAGCCCGCGCGCCCACGGATCGATCGCAAGATCGTGGCCGCGCCCTGCACCGGCCGCATCCTCCAGCACGTAATGGAACGTCGCCAGCCCCGCGAATTCGCGGCGGACGACACGCGACACGCGGAATGCGCCGAACCAGGCCTGCACGCGTCCGGCGGCTGCACCGTCGCGCACGACATGCCAACTGGCAGGATCGCGCAGTGCGAGGCACAGCACGATCGCGCTCCCCGATGCGCGGGCCCGTGCATGCGCCAGCAGGCGCAAAGGCAGCAGCGACGGCGTCATGATTCGGCCGCCATCTGCGTGGCGCTCCAGGGCACATAGGCCTTGGGAATGCGCGCGACGCTCAGGCGACGCTCGGGAAAGACCGACGTGCGCAATCCGCCCGCACCGGCCGGCCCGAATGTCGCGAGCGCCGAGAACTCCGCGAGCGCAGCCTCGGCCACCGCGCGCGTCGCGGAACGCACGGCCATCCGGACCCGCGCGTCGCGCCCCGGTACGACGGCGAGATTGGCGGCGCGATCGCCGGCCGCCTTGGTCGATGCATCGATACCGACGATCTCGACCCGGAAACGATTGTCGCCCATCGACGCCGCGAGCCGCACTTCCAGTTCGCGGGCCGCCGCGATGGCACGGACGGTCGCCCCCGTTCCGCCGTATCCGAACTCGCCTTCGGCGACGAAGCCGGTCTCGAATTCGAGCGTCCCCGCCAGCCAGTCGGCAGGCGCTGCGCCACGCACGCCGGTCAATGTCGGGCCGAGCAGCGTCGCGTCGTCCAGATCGACCGTCACGTCGGGTTCGACGATCGAATGCGGATCGCGCACGCCGTCGAGAAGCGACAGGGCAAGGCCGGCAACGCGCGTCGCCGCCCCGGTCGTGCCGAAGGTCGCCACACCGTCGGCGGCGATGTCGGCATAGGGAAGGCCGATCTTTTCCGGCGCATCGTCGAGATCACCACCCGCACTGGCGGCACCTGCCGAAAGGATGCGGCCAGCCGCGGCCGCTCCCGCGACGCGGTCGAAATCGCCGGCCGGCCAGCGATGCTCCTGCCGTGCAAAGGCGATCGCGATGGCCGAGGGCGACAGCGGCCCGGTCACGAGTATCTCGGAACCCTTGGACAGCAAGCCGAGCAGCGGTTCGGCGCCGAGCGGGGCCGAAACGGCGACAAGCGTGGAATTGGGCGGCGGCGGCGGATCGCACGGAACCGCCAGAAGCCGCGCGCCGTCCTGCGTGGCAAGGATGTCGCGCGACTGCAGAAGGCCGATGCGCGGCCGCCGTTTGCCGAGCCGCGCGGCCAGCGCCACGACGGTATTCGCCATGTAACCGGATTCGGCTTCGACGACTTCGATCGCGAGACGCACGCGCTTCGACAGGCAGTCGATCAGAACGCCCGCAAGCGCACGCTCCACTTCGCCGATCGAAAGGCGGACGACAAGACACGCCGGCCCCTCATGCGCGACGAGCTGCGCAAGCAGGCCTGCGGTCAGGTCCGGACGTTCGCCCCGCCCCGCATGCCCGATGCGCACCATCCGCTACACGATGCCCGTGACCTTCGAGAGCGCGTCGTAGATCGCCGGACCGGCGGCCTGCACGGCCGCACCGTCGCCGAGCCCGCCCGCGCCCAGGAAATCGTTCGTGCGACCGCCGGCTTCGCGCACCATCAGGAGGCCGGCAAGGCAATCCCAGGCGTTGATGTGCAGTTCGGCATAGCCGTCGCAGCGCCCGTCGGCGACATAGGCGATCCCGAGCGCGCCCGAACCGGCGCGCCGGAACGACGCTCCGGCATCGACGGCCCGTTTCACCATATCCGTGTAGCTCTCGACCGTGCGGCGGCTCGACCAGCCGAGTTCCATCTGCGAGCGGGCGAGATCGCCGTTCGTCACGACCTTCATCGGGCGGCCGTTGCACGTGGCGCCGAAGCCGCGCCGGGCGAGGAACATCTCGTCGCGCATCGGGTCGTAGATCACGCCGATCTCCTCGCGCCCCTCGGCGACGAAGGCGATGGAAATGCAGAAATGTGCGATGCCGTTGGCGAAATTCGCCGTCCCGTCGATCGGATCGACGACCCACAGCGCGCGCGGATCGCGGCTGCCGCCGGTCTCCTCGCCCAGCACCTTGTCGTCCGGAAAGGCTGCGGCGAGATGCCCGAAGACGAGCTTCTCGACCGCGCCGTCGGCAACGGTCAGATAGTCCTGCGGCCCCTTGAAGGTCGTGCCGATCGACGCGCGATTGGCAAAATAGTGGCGCTGGAGTTCGCCCGCCGCGCGGGCAATTCCCACCGCGGCAAGGGTGCGGGCGGCGATGCCGTCCGGGGTGATTTTCTTTTCCATGGCGCGGGACGTTACCCGTCCGATCTGCTAGAGGGAAGCACCATGATCGCTATAGACAATCTGACCCTGCGGATCGGCGGCCTGACCCTGATCGAGGACGCCACCGCCCTGATCCCGGAAGGCCGCCGCGTCGGCCTTGTCGGCCGGAACGGCGCCGGAAAATCCACGCTGCTGGACGCCATCCTCGACCGGCTCCACCCCGACCAGGGCAGCATTTCCATGCCCCGGCGCGCGCGCGTCGGATTCGTGGCACAGGAAGCGCCCGGCGGAGCAACGACCCCGCTCGAAGCCGTGCTCGCCGCCGACGAAGAGCGCGCCGCCCTGCTCGCCGAGGAGGAGACGACGACCGATGGCGCGCGGATCGCCGACATACACATGCGGCTTTCCGAGATCGATGCCTATACGGCCGTCGCGCGGGCCGCCTCGATCCTCGCCGGCCTCGGCTTCGACACCGAGATGCAGAACCGCGCGCTTTCGGAATTCTCCGGCGGCTGGCGCATGCGCGTGGCACTCGCCGGCGTCCTGTTCGCGCGGCCCGACATCCTGCTGCTCGACGAACCGACGAACCATCTCGACCTCGAGAGCGCGCTGTGGCTCGAGGACTATCTGCAGCGCTGGTCGGGCACGCTGCTGGTCGTCAGCCACGACCGCCGGCTGCTCAACGCCGTGTGCACGCACATCCTGCATCTCGACCAGAAGAAGCTCACGGTCTACAGCGGCGACTACGACCGCTTCGAGATCCTGCGTCAGGAACGCCTTGCCCTGCAGGCCTCGATGGCCGCGAAGGTCGATGCCCAGCGCAAGCACATGCAGGCCTTCGTCGATCGCTTCCGCGCCAAGGCCTCGAAGGCGACGCAGGCCCAGTCGCGCCTGAAAGCGCTCGCCAAGCTCACGCCCATCGTGGTCGAACGCGACGAGGATGCCGTGCGATTCGAATTCCCCGACGTCGAGTTGCCCAAACCGCCGATGGTGACGTTCGACCGCGTCTCGGTCGGCTACGAGACCGGCAAGCCGATCCTGACGGGCATCGACCTGCGTCTCGATCCGGAAGACCGCATCGGCCTGCTGGGTGCGAACGGCAACGGCAAGTCGACGCTCGCCAAGCTCTTCGCCGGCCGGCTGGAGCCGATGGCGGGCGGCACGATGCGCGCCTCGAAGCTGCAGACCGGCTTCTTCGCCCAGCACCAGATCGAAGACATCGACCCGAACCGCACGCCCATCCAGCTTCTCGGCGACCAATGGCCCAAGGCGGCGCCGCTGGCGGTCCGCTCGCGCCTCGCACGCTTCGGCTTCTCGGGAACCAAGGCCGACGTGAAAGCCGAGAACCTGTCGGGCGGCGAGAAAGCGCGGCTGGCATTCGCGCTCGCGACCGCGCATGCCCCGCAACTCCTGATTCTCGACGAACCGACGAACCATCTCGACATGGCGAGCCGCGAACGGCTCGTCGCGGCGATCAACGATTTCGCCGGCGCGGTCATCCTCGTCACGCACGACTGGAGCCTACTGGAACTTACCTGCGACCGGCTGTGGCTCGTCGCGCGCGGCAAGGTGACGCCGTTCGAGGGCGATCTCGAAGAGTACCGCCAGCTTGCACTTGCCGAACGGCGCGCCCAGCGCCAGTCGAACGACAAGCCCAAGGGGCCGGCGCAGAAGCGGCCCGCACGCGACGTCGGCGCGCTGAAGCGCGAACTGAAGGCCGCCGAGGAAGCGCTCGCCAAGCTCACGGCCGAGCGCACGAAGCTGGAGAACGAGGCGGCCTTGCCCGCCACCTACAACGATCCGCGCAAGTCCGCCGCCAACGCCAAGCGTATCAAGGAGCTCGCCGCCCCGATCGCCGAAGCCGAAGCACGCTGGCTCGCCGCGGCCGAGGCAATGGAAGAGGCCGATGCGGCCTAGCGTCCTCGCCGTCGTCCTGCTGGTGCTGTGCGCCGGGAGTGCCGCCGCGAAGGAATGGGCCGATATCCGCAAGCCGACACTCGGCCCGACACAGCTGATCGGCGGGCCGGCCAACGGCTGCATCGCCGGCGCGCAGGCGCTGCCCGTCGACGGGCCCGGCTATCAGGTCGTCCGCCTGTCGCGCAACCGCAACTGGAGTCATCCGCAGACGGTCGCCTACGTGCAGAAGCTCGGGCGCGCGGCGATGACGCTCGGTCTTCCGCCGCTCTATGTCGGCGACCTGTCGCAGCCGCGCGGCGGCCCGATGTCGTTCGGGCACGCCTCGCACCAGAACGGCAACGATGCCGACATCTGGTTCAATCTCGATCCCAAGCCCGATCTCGCACCGGCGGCGCGCGAGGACATCGCCGTCGTCAATCTCGTGACACCGGACGAGCAGGCGATCGACCCCGCCGCCTTCAGGCCGCAGCACACCGAGATCCTTCGCACGGCCGCGGGCTTCCCCGAGGTCGACCGGATTTTCGTGCATTTCGCGATCAAGAAGGCGCTGTGCACCAGCGTGACCGGCGAGCGCGGCTGGCTGCGCAAGATCCGCCCGTGGCGCGGCCACAACGACCATTTCCATGTCCGTCTCGTCTGCCCGGCCGGAAGCCCGGACTGTGCGCCGCAGGCCCCCATCGCCGCGGGCGACGGGTGCGATGCTTCGCTCGACTGGTGGTTTCTGGATGCCGAAGAGCGCCGCAGGCTCGAGCCGAAACCGAAGGCGCCGGCGGTGCCGCGCCCGAAACTGCCGGCGGCCTGCGCGGCGATCTTGAAGGCGCCTTAGCGCCTCAGCCCCAGGTGCGGACGGGGCCCGTATCGATATGTACGAAATCGCTGCGCGGATATTGGCCCACGCCGCCGGCCTGCATCGAGACGGCCGCCTGCCGGATCGCGCGCACCGAACGGTCGGTGAGATCCACGTCGATGGCGCGCCCGGTGATGTGGAACGAGTTCCGCGCCACGCCGCGATGGGTCTTGCGCGACACGGCATTCGTGCGCGGCGAGCGGTAGGCCGAGATCACGCGCCACGGCTCGCCGGAGCCCAGGCGCTGATGCAGTTCCCACAGCTGGTCGTAGAGCTTGGCGTCCATGTGCGTGACGGCGCCGGCCTTGTAGTCGCGCAGCAGCGCGTCGAGCTTGCGGGTGGCTTCCGGCACATAGTTGCCGTCGCGCCAGTAGACGCCTTCCCAGCGCTCCCCGGTATTGACGATCTGGAGACGCAGGGCACGCTCGCTCGACGGCCGCACGGGGACCGGCAACGACGGCGCGACGGCCGGCTTCCTGGGCTTCGCAGCCAAGGCCGGTGCGGCCGGCAGGATCAGGCTGGAAACGGCACTCGCGGCAAGGAGCAGAAAGCCGCGGCGGCTGGGGGGCTCGTGTCGGTCGATCATGGCCGGTGGGCGAGTCCTTCGTCGGTTGCTATGCTTGGCAGAATGCACAGCATGGCGCCCGAAGGCAAGGCCGAAGAAACATATTGAAACAATCAAATATCTGATTGTTCTGAAAATAAGAAATACGATTGGAGAAGACGGGAAATGCTCAGTGACAAACAGCGCGGAGTCGTCTCGGGCGCACTTCCGGCCTATGTCGTGACGTTCGCGATCCTCGGCTTCGCGATGTTTGCACCGCCCGACTTCCTCCTCCCGGCCGGTCCTTTCCCGGCGAGGCTGCAGGCCGCACTCGCCTGCAGCCTCGTCCCGGCCCTGTGCCTTGCCGGGAATATCGGGGCGATGGCGAACCACCGCTTCTACAGCCCGGCCGACATCGATGGCGGCGGCCTCACCGTCGCCACGCCGAAGGCGCGCATCCTCCAGGCCACGCTCCAGAACACGCTCGAGCAGGCGATCCTCGCCAGCACCGCCTATGCGGTCTGGGCTTCGGTCATGCCGGAGGCCTGGCAGGGCGCGGTGCCCGCCGCAGCTTTGCTGTTCGCCTGCGGCCGTGCGCTGTTCTGGCACGGCTATGCGCGCGGCGCGCCCGGCCGCGCGATGGGCTTCGGCCTGACGTTCTATCCCACGATGCTGATGCTTGCCGCGTGCGTGCTACGGATCGGCTGGCGACTGATCGCCTAGATCAGGGCGCCAGCGTCGGGGCCGGCGCCACGCCGTCGCGCGGCAGGCGCGCCTCGACGATCGGGCGCTTCTCGATGCCGGCGACGAACAGCGCGTCGACGCCGTAGATGTCCTCGCGCAGATGCAAGTCGCCGTTCTTCACGAAGGCCGTGTAATAGACGAGATGCACCGGCACGGGCGTGCGGACCTGCACGTTGCGCGTCTGGCCGTCGGCATCGGCGGCGTCGATCGCCTCGCGCGTCCAGCCGCTGGTCGTACGCAGAACCCATTCGACGAGATCGAACGGACGCTCCAGCCGGATGCAGCCCGAGGACAGCGCACGCTCGGCGCGCGCGAAATAGTGTCGATCGGGCGTATCGTGCAGGAACACGTCGTAGGTGTTCGGCAGTGTCAGGCGGACCTGGCCGAGCGCGTTCTTCGGGCCCGGATCCTGGCGCACCCAGTAGGGCATCGCGCGCGGCCGCACCTGGCGCCAGTTGACCTTGCGCGGATCGATCTCGACGCGCTCTTCGCCCGATCCGCGATAGAATCGGAACCCCAGATCGACCAGCGCCTGCGGGTTCGCGCGCAGGCGCGGCAGCAGGTCCTCGCGCACCAGCTTGGACGGCACCGTCCATGTCGGATTGAAGATCACCTCGGTGATGCGGCTGGAAAAGATCGGCGTCGAGCGCGCCTCGCGCCCGACCACCACCGGCATCACGATCCGCTCCGCACCGCCCTCGACGGCGCGCAGCACAAAGCCGGGCACGTTCACCTCGATGAATGTTCCGCCCGGACGTGCGGGCTGGGCGCGCATCCGGTCGAGATTGACCGAGATCTGCGCGATGCGCGCATCGACCGACCGGTTGAGGGCGGCCAGCGAGCGCGGCCCGATGCGACCGTCGGGCGACAAACCATGACGGACCTGGAATCGGATCGTCGCGGCGACGAGCGCTGGATCATAGAAATCGGGCTCGTCCGCGACGGCCGGCTCGGCAGCGGCCTGATCGGTCAGCACGAGGCGTCGGCGGAGTGCCGGAACCCGCGGATCGTGCGCGCCCGGCTCGAGCGTCGGACCGCCGGGAATGTTGCGCCAGCCGCCGCGCGCCTTGATGTCGCGATAGCGGCCCAGCCAGTCGAGCAGTTGCGCATAGGCCGGATCGGCCGGGGCAAGCCGGTCGAACACGCTGTCGGGATCTTCCGCGTTCGTGAGGTCATTGAGGAACGCGCCCGCATCGAACGGGCGCGGCGTGATCCGGATGTCGGACGGAAGGCTGACCGAAGCGACGCGCCCGCCCTGCAGGTCTGCGGCGTAACGGAGCGCCGCCTGCGTCAGCAGAAGGTCGAAGCGCGCAAGCGACGCGGGATCGCCCGCGCGCTGCAGCCGTTCGATATCCTGAATGCCGTAGTCCGACGCGATCAGCCCGCGTGCGGCGGCCGTGCGGAACGTCTCGACGAGCCGGGCCGCGCGCGGACCGGGGCCGTCGTTGCCCAGCCAGAGCGGCGAGAAGTCGCGCGACTGGTAGATCGCGAGCATGGCGCTGCGCCGCGTGTCATCGGCGGCACCGTCGATGACGGCCAGGCCGTCGCGCATGTTCGGCCGCAGATCTGCCGGAACGAGCGCGTGCGCGCCCGGCGTACAGAGTGTGCCGAGGGCGAGAAATCCTGCGAAGGCGGAAAGGCTGAATCTAACCATGCCCAATAAACTAGCACGGTCCGCGAAAAGGAAAAGTTGAGGGTCAGCGACCCTTGAGGAGGTCGACCGTCGCGACCGGCTCGACCGGACGTAGATAGCGATCGAAGAAGCCGATCGAGCGGTCGATCGCGTCGCGGCTGGCAGACGCCTGGAAGAAATGCGGCTGGTTCGGGACCAGCACGACTTCGTGCGGGACCGAAAGGCGGCGCAGCAGGTCGCGCGTCTGGGCGGCCCGCGTGACCGGCACCGTGCGGTCCTTCTGGCCGTGGATCACCAGCGTTGGCGCCAGGCGCGTCGTCTGCGGTGCCACATTGCCCGGCATGCCGCCGCCCATGTTGACGACCGCCGAGATACGCTTGTCGCGGCTCGACAGGCCGAGCGCCTGGAAGCCGCCCAGCGAGAACCCGAACGCCGCGAGCCGGCTGGTGTCGACGCGCTGGTCCTTGGCCATTTCGTCGAGCGCCGCGCGCACGACGTCGTGCTGCTCCTCGAACTCGGCAATCAGCGCACGGCCGCGCGGCCGGTTGCGGTTCCGCTCGCCGAGATAGTGCGGCAGGTAGACGATGTAGCCCGCCTCGGCAAAACTTTCGGCCGCACCGCGATAGAACGCGCCGTTGCCCATGCCCGAAGCCCCGTGAAGCAGAAGCACGCCGGGGCGCGGCCCGTCGGTGTCGGGACGGTAGATCTCGAGCTTCACCTGACGCTTGCCGACCTTGTACTTGGCATCGGCGCGCGAAACCTGGGTCGCGACGCGGCGCAGATCCGATCCGGCGCCGAACGCGTCGCGCGGCGCGGTGCCTGGCGGACGGCTGGCCCATTCGGGCGCGGCCTGCGGCTCGGCCTCGAGCCGGGCGAGCATGGCGAGGTCATCCTCGGGACCGGTCGCGGCACCACCGCGGACGATCCCAACGGTCTTGGCTGGGGCCGTCGCGGCCTTGCCGGTCGCCGGAACGGCAACGATTGCGGGCGCTACGCCCGTTTCGGGCGATCCGGGGATGAAAACGAAGGGAAGGCTGGGGTCGAGAAGGTAGTTCGGCGCAAGCGCTACGGGCGCTTCGACGGCAGCCGAGAACGACGTCGTCTGCGGGTCCTGCTGCGGGGGCACGTCAGCCCCCTGCGAGGCCATTGCCGCTGCGACGAGTAGTTCAATCATCCAAGCCGTCCTGCAGTCGTTAATATTTCGATATGTTGCAGTGGCTTCGGGATAACATAGCCCCCCGTATTGCGGGAGTCGTTTTTAGGTTACCGAGAAAAATTAACCATTTGAAAGTGATTTGCTATTTAGAATCAATGCAATCAATTTTCCTGAGATTGGCTCTGAAAGCCTGTTTCAACGCCATGCACTCCGAATGAGCGTTATTTCAGCGTTCTGTGCGGACTCCGCCACACCTGCCCGTCAGTGACCTTCCTGCCTGTCGAAGTACGTCTTGATCAGCCAGAACTCGACCGCCGCACACGCGGCGAAGAAGAACAGGCCGGCGGAGTACATTGATCCGCCATGGGCGTTCGACGACACGAACAGCCCGATAGCCGCGAGGATGGCCACGATCACCCCGACGATCCACATGGTAAGCCCCGACATCCCCGCCTCCCCTTTTTCGCCCGTTGACCGGTGTGGGAAAAATAGCGATTCGACCCCGCCGGGTCTAGCCCGCGAAGGCGGCCAGCGCCGCGGCGTCGCCCTTCACCAGCAGCGGCACGGCGGCAGCGACCTTCGCCGCCGGCCAGTCCCACCAGGCGATTTCCAGCAGGCGGGCGACGGTCGCTTCGTCGAAGCGCATCTTGACGACCCGGGCGGGATTGCCGGCCACCATCGAATAGGCCGGCACGTCGCGCGTGACGACGGCGCAGGCCGCGACGATGGCGCCCGACCCGACGGTGACGCCGGGCATGATCGTGCTTCGGTAGCCGCACCACACGTCGTTGCCGACCTTGATGCTGCCCTTGTTGACCGCCGGATAGTCGCGCGCCGACATCTTCTCGGCCCAGTCCCCGCCAAAGACCGGGAACGGATAGGTCGAGGGCCCGGCGATCGAATGGTTTGCATCCGACATGATGAAGGTCGTGTCGTGCGCGAAGGCGCAGTACTTGCCGATGTCGAGGCGGGCGCCCGAGAAGCCGAAATCGTAACGCACGTTGCGCAGGAAAAACCGCGTGGGATCGTCGAAGTCCGAGTAGTAGCTGTATTCCCCCGCCGTCAGGTGGGGGCGCGGCGAATCGATTTCGGCGAGGAGAGGCTTCAGAAACACCGTATGGCGTGCACCCGTTCCGAACGGAAAGAGCGCGTTCGGATCGATCTCGGCCGGATGAGTCATCGCTAGATCTCCACTTGGGTTCCCAATTCGACGACGCGGTTGGAGGGAATGCGGAAGAAGGCGGTGGCGCTGTAGGAACTGCGCGACAGCGCGATGAAGAGCTTCTCGCGCCAGCGCGGCATCAGGGGCTTGCTCTTCATGACGAGATTCTCGCGGCCGAAGAAGAACGACGTATCCATCATGTCGAACTTGAGGCCGAGCGGCTGCGCAAGCCGCAGCACGCGCGGGATGTTCGGGCCTTCCATGAAGCCGTAGCGCAGCGTGATGCGCCAGAAGTTCTTCTCGAGCGCCACGACCTGCATGCGGTCCTTCTCCGCGACCTGCGGGATCTGTTCGAACACGACCGTCAGCAGCACGACGCGTTCGTGCAGCACCTTGTTGTGCTTCATGTTGTGAAGCAGCGCGTAGGGCACGCCGTCGCGCGTGCCCGTCATGAACACGGCCGTGCCCGCGACGCGCGGCGGATTTCCGTCGCGCAGGCGCGCGATGAAGGGTTCGAGCGGCACGGTGCTCTCGTGCAGGCGCTCGGTAAGGATGCGCCGGCCGCGCTTCCATGTCGTGAAGATGGAATAGAGCCCTGCGCCCACGATCAGCGGCAGCCAGCCGCCGTCGGCAATCTTCACGAAATTGGCGAGGAAGAACGAGATGTCGACCGTCAGGAACACGGCCGTCACGGCAAGCGCGCGCAGGCGCGACCAGCCCCAGATATGGCGCGCCACGACGTACGCGATCAGCGTGGCCACGCACATCTCGCCCGACACCGACACGCCGTACGCCGAGGCGAGGTTCGTCGACGACTGGAAACCGATGACAAGCGCCAGCACGCAGGCACACAGGATCCAGTTCACGCGCGGGATGTAGATCTGCCCGATCTCCGTCTCCGACGTGTGGCGGATCTCCATGCGCGGCAGATAGCCGAGCTGGATCGCCTGGCGCGACAGCGAGAAGGCCCCCGTGATCACGGCCTGCGAGGCGATGACCGTCGCGATCGTCGCGAGGATGACGACCGGATAGAGCAGCGCGTCCGGCACCATCAGGAAGAACGGATTGGCCGATGCATCCGGTGCGCGCATCAGCAGCGCGCCCTGTCCGAAATAGTTCAGCACCAGCGCCGGTTGGACGAACCCGACCCATGCAAGGCGGATCGGGCGCTTGCCGAAATGCCCGATGTCGGCATAGAGCGCCTCGGCCCCGGTGAGCGCCAGGAACACCGCCCCCATGACGAGGAAGCCGCGCCAGCCGTCACTCAGCAGGAAGTTGATCCCGTAATAGGGGTTGAGCGCCACGAGCACTGCCGGCGTCTGGGCGATAGAGACGATACCGAGCGTCGCGAGTACGAGAAACCAGACGATCGTGATCGGCCCGAAGAAGGCCCCCACGCGCGCCGTGCCCCGCCGCTGGATCATGAAAAGGCCGACGAGGATCGCGCACGCGATCGGTACGACATAGCGCTCGAACTCGGGCGTCGCGACCTTCAGCCCTTCAACCGCGGAAAGCACCGAGATCGCCGGCGTGATGATCGCGTCGCCGAAGAAAAGCGACGCGCCGAACAGACCCGCCGCCAGGATCGGCACGCCGCGATGGACGCCGGCCGGGGCCGCCTTCATCGCCAGCGCCATCAGCGCGAACATCCCGCCTTCCCCGCGATTGTCCGCGCGCAGGATGTAGGTGACGTATTTGAGCGTGACGACGATGACCTGCGTCCAGACGATCAGCGAAAGCACGCCGAGCACGTGCGGCAAGGAGGAATCCATCGGATGGGGTCCGGTGAATGCCTCGCGCATCGTGTAGAGCGGCGACGTACCGATGTCGCCGAACACCACGCCGATCGCGGCGACCGCCAGCGACATGAGCCGCTTGTCGGTGCCGACTGCGTCAGTCGTCGTCGTACTCATGATTCTTGGTCCGGCCCCCTCGCCGTCGGGCCGGACATTGCCCAATTCGCCGGGCCAGCGCCAGCACCACTTCTTTTGCCCGCGACACCGGGTGCAGCGACTCCCTATATATAAGTGATGAACGCAACTGCCGATTCCTCCGCGTAACGATGCAGCATCCCGCCCGAGAACCCGCGATCAACCTGCCGCCGGTAACGCTCGCCCTCATCGTGGCGAACATCGCCGCTTTCGCCGTCGTCCGGCTGCTCGGCGACGGGTCGTTCTGGGCGGCGTACGAAACGTTCGGCTTCGTGCCGGCCCGTTACGCCGGCGATCCTTCCGCCGGCGCCGCCCTTGTCTACACGCCGGTCACCTACCTGTTCCTGCACGGAGACTGGATGCATCTGGCCGTCAACATGGTGAGCCTTGCCGCGTTCGGTGCCGGGATCGAGCGGCGCACCGGCGGGGCCACGATGCTGTCGATCTATCTCCTGTGCGGCGTCCTCGCCGCGGCCGCACATTTTGCGATCTATCCCGTCAGCGACGATCCGGTCATCGGCGCTTCGGGCGCGATCTCGGGACTGATGGGCGGCGTGATGCGGATGCTGCGCGAGGCGCGCGGGCCGCGCAGCGGCGGCCTCCTCGGGCTCGCGGCCGTGTGGGCGCTCTCGACGGTCCTCATCGGGATGACGGGGCTGCCTGGCGACGGCGGTGCGCCGATCGCGTGGGTCGCCCATCTCGGCGGCTTCTTCGCCGGTCTCCTCCTTTTCGGATTCTTCATCGGCAATGGACGTCACGATGAACAGGCTTGAAGTTCTGCGGCGCGCGATGCTGCCGCTCGACGGCACCATCGCCGCCTGGGTGCCCGGCATCATGGACGCCTATGCGCGGATCGTGCCGATGCGCGACTGGCCCGGAATCACGATGGTCGATTTCACGGCCGGATCGTGCCTGATGCCCACGCTGTTCGCCGCTTCCGGCGTGCGGCGCCTGGTGGTGAACGATTTCGCGCCCCGCTCGCATCTCGCCGCGCGCTTCCTGTTCGGGCGGCGCAGGATCGACGCGCGCCGCGTGGCCGCGCTGCTCGCCGCGCGACGGGCGAAATCGCGCCCGCACGTGCCGACCTTCCATTTCGCCTGCGACTACCTGCTCGAAAGCGCGTGCGACGTGTTCGACCGCCTCTACCACGCCGACGTTCCGGCGGCCGAGCGCACCGGCCTCCAGTATCTCGCGGTGCGCTGGGCGCTCGGCTTCGCCCGCACCGTCGAGGACGGGTTCGACATCCTCTACACCCACGATCCGGTCCGGCTCGCGCGCACGCGCGATGTCGACTGGTCGGCCTACCTCGCGCGCGCGCGCAGCCCCGCGCGCGTGCTCGCGACCCTCGTGCGCGAACTGAATGCGGCCATCGACACGGTCGGCCCGGCGAAGGCGCGGCTCTTCTGCGCCGACATGAAGGACGTGGCGCCAAAGCTGAAGCTTGCGGCCCCGGTCTTCGCGGCCGTCAATCCACCGACGCGCGGGCTCGACGAGTACACGATCGACGACCAGCTCGTGCATTCGCTCATGGCGAACCGCTGGCTGCCGCTGTCGCAGACGCATGAGACGCCGCTCGCCTTCTGGACGCGCCGCGTCGACGCGGGTCTGCGGCATCTCCCGACCGGCGCGCATTACATGGTCTGGGGCGGCGACGGCTCGATGAAATGGAGCGAGTGCCTGCGGGTCTGGTCGCTCTATGGTGAGCCGCTGCATGTCTCGCGGCTTGCGGCCGATGTCGAAGCGCCGGGCTGGGCGATCTTCCGAAAGCACAAATCGAGCCTGTGAATTGGTTCGCTTTTCCGGAAAATCCGGCGCGACGCCACTTGCGAAACGCAAATCGATGCCTATCTTCAAATCACGTGGGTGAGCCCCCCGCTCGCCCATTGTTGGTTCTGCCCTTCCCCCGAGGGCGAACCGTTCAAGGCCCCGGCGCCAGCCCCCCTCGCGCCGGGGCCGCTTGAACCTCGGCCTACCGGCCGATCCTGACCTGCACGAGCGAGCGGCGCCACAGCGTCGCGAACAGACCGACGGCGAGGCCCGCGCGCTGGCCCGGCGTGCCTGCGAAATTCCAGCCCTCGATGCATTCGCCGATCGTGCGCCGGCCGTCGACGCGCGCGAGCAGCGGCGCCACTTCCGGCGAAAGCGTGAAGCTGTCGGCAAGGCGCTTGAGCGTGACGGGACCCGGACGCGCCAGTTGGTCGAGCGTTTCGACGCCGACATTCCACAGCGGCACGTAGTCGAGCGCGTGCGCGCCGTCCCACGCGACGCGATAGCTCGCCGGGTCCTTCTCCGGCCGGCAGAAGACGGCCGAGTGCAGCATCGTGTCCTGCACGAACAGGTCGACGCAGGCCCATTGCTCGCGCTCGGGCATCCCCGCCAGGCGCCGGGCGAGCGGATGGCCCGCGGGCACGCGCGCGTCGGGATAGTAGAGCCGGTTGTCGGCCCAGTTCTGGAAGACGAGCCCGTTGCGCGTGGCGAACTCGACGACCTCGTCGGCCGTGTAGGCGCGGTCGACCGGATGCAGCAGCGTGTCGACGAGCCCGGAATCGTGTTCGAGATCGCCGGACCGGCGGCGGTGCCAGTTGAGATAATGCTCGTCCGGCAGTGCCGCCATGACGGCGCGCGCGAAGGCGATGTCGTCGGAAGACTGGCCGACGCCGAGCCGGCGGAACATCTCCTGCATCATGTAGACGCCGACGCGCGCGTAGCGCCCGTAGAGCATCACCTGGAACGCGCCGTCGGATGCCAGCAGCGGCGCGAGCGTGCGCAGGCCCGCGTCGGGATCCGGCAGATGGTGCAGCACGCCGGTCGAGACGATCAGGTCGAACGTCTCGCCGATCTCGCCCGCGCGCATGATGTCGAGCTGGCGCAGGCGCAGGTTCTTGAGCCCGTGCTTCTCCTGCAGGAACTTCTGGTGCGCGAGGCTCGGGCCCGACAGGTCGATGCCGAGCACGCTTGCGCCGGGATTGGTGAAAGCGATGTGCGCGGCCTGGTTCGTGCCGCAGCCCGCGACGAGGATGCGCATGTCGGGCCGGTAGGGCCGGTCCGGCCAGTAGCGCAGATGGAAATGGAGCGGATCCGACAGGTCGACGCCCCCGCCCGCGACCGCCTTGGCCAGATCCTCGATCGGCTGCGGATAGCGATAGGCCGTGTACTGGCGCGCGACGATCTCGGTTGTCTTTTCCAAACGGACCTCCGCCCCGATTCTTGCATGCATCATAGCCGAGACCCTAAGGTGCGCGACATGACGCTTCCCACACACGACCGCTACGACTATGTGCCGATCCGCGGGCGGCCCGTCTACGACTGGCCCGACGGCACGCGGCTGGCGGTCTATCTCGGGCTCAATCTCGAGCATTTCGCCTTCGGCGAAGGACTGGGCGCGGAACTCGCACCCGGCGGCCCTGCGCCCGACGTGCTGAACTACGCCTGGCGCGATTACGGCAACCGCGTCGGCGCGTGGCGCATGCTGGAGCTGTTCAACGAGCTGTCGCTGCCGTGCTCCGTGCTCGTCAATTCGAGCATGTACGGTTACGCGCCGTCGCTGCTCGAAGCCTTCCGCAGGCGCGGCGACGAGTTCGTCGGCCACGGCCGCACGAACGCCGAACGGCAGGGCACGCTGCCCGAAGCCGACGAAGCCGCCCTGATCGCCGAGGCGACGGCCGCGATCGCGCGCGGCGAAGGCAAGGTGCCCGGCGGCTGGCTCGGCCCGTGGATCAGCCAGAGCCGCGCCACGCCCGACCTGCTGCAGGAAGCCGGCTACCGCTACCTGCTCGACTGGTGCATGGACGACCAGCCGGTGTGGATGCGCACGCGCAAGGGCCGCATCCTTGCACTTCCCTATCCGCAGGAGCTCAACGACATCCCCATGATCGTCGGGCGCAAGATCGGCGGCGACGCCTTCGCGGACATGATCGTGGACAATTTCGACGAGATGCTCGCGCAGTCGAAAGCCCAGCCGCTCGTGATGGGCATCGCGCTCCATCCCTATCTGGTCGGCCAGCCCTACCGGCTGCGCCATCTGCGCCGGGCGCTGTCACATATCTGCAGACATCGCGCAGGCATCTGGTTCGCGACGGCGGGCGCCATCGCCGATCACGCGATCGCGCTGCCGCCGGGTACCGTTCCGGGCGGCTGATCGGCGCGTTCCGGGATTCGCTATTTGCGAATCTTCCGGAAAATGCCGCGCGGTCGGAAGTTGCATTCCGCATTTCGCACCGGCAGCACGATCCCGCTTGAAGAAATTAGCCAACGGTGTAAATCGATTAATCCGAGATTCCGGGCAAAATCCGACCCGCAGAGCGCCGCCTTCCGTGACCGACACGTTCGAGACCACGTCCAGACCGACGCCCGATTTCGCGGTGCCGTTCGGCCCCGAATACACGATCCGGCTGGACCAGCCGATCGTCGAGTATTCGCGCGCATGGGCGCCGTGCTTCGTGGCCAAGCATGTCGACCATCCCGACCTGCCGCTGATCGCCTATGTCTGCGCGCCCAATCCGGGCGTGCGCATCGAGACGGCCAAGCGCACGCGCCAGATCGAGCGCAGCGGCCTGCTCAAGCTTTTCCATCACGGCACGCTGACGCTGCCCGGCAAGTCCGACCATTACGGCTTCGTCTACGAGCGGCCCATCGCACCCGCCCCGCCGCGGCGCATGTGGGGCAGCTACAACGCGAAGCTGCTGACGGCGAACCTGATCCGCCCGGCGCTCGCGGTCCTGAGCGAACTGTTCGAGGTCGGACAGGCGCATGGCGGCATCCGGCCCGACAACCTGTTCTCGATGGACAGCAAGCAGTCGCTGTTCGTGCTCGGCCCGCCCACGCTGTGCCCGGCCGGCTACGACCAGCCGCCTGTGTTCGAGACGATCGAGCGCGCGCTCGCCAAGCGCGAGGCCAAGGGCATGCCGGGCCCGGCCGACGATCTCTTCGCGCTCGGCCTCACGATCTACTGCCTCGCCTCGGGCAAGATGCCGGGCGAAGGCTTCGAGGACGGCGAGATCATGCAGCGCCGCCTGCGCTATTCCTCGCAGGCCGCCCTGCTCGACACCGCCCAGCTGCCGCGCGATCTCTACGACCTGGTGATGGGCCTCACCGACGACGACGTGCGCCAGCGCTGGGACATGCAGAAGGTCAACGAGTGGGCCGCGGGCCGCAAGCCCGAGGCGCCGCCGCGCGCCAATCTCGGCAGGCGCCGCTTCACGATCCGCATCGGCTCGGTCGAGTGCGACAACCCGCGCGAAGTCGCCAACGCGATGTACCTCAACCAGCCCGAGGGCATCCGGATGGTGAAGGAGGGCCAGGTCGACAAGTGGCTCGTCGAGAACGCGCTGGTCGGCGAGCACGGTGCGGCCAACGTCATGAAGCCGACCGCCGGCGTCGACGACGCGACGTCCGAGGCGCTGGACCTGTCGCGCGCGATCGTGCGCTGCGATCCCGCCGGCCCGATCCGCTACAAGTCGCTGTCGTTCTATCCCGCGGGCGTGGGCACGCTTCTGCAGCAGATCGTCAACGATCCCGCGCGCCGCCAGGAGTTCGTCGAGCTGCTGCAGGGCAAGCTGTTCTCGTACTGGATGAAGTCGGCCGGCGCGTTCGGCCTCGTCGACCTGCCGGCCAAGCGCCTGCAGGAGATCGAGAAGAACTTCGAGCGCTACGGCGACAATCTGGAAGCAGCGCTCTACAAGCTCAACCCCGACGCGCCGTGCCTGTCGCCCGCCGTCGGCGGCAAGTGGACGGCCACGCACACCGACCTTGCCGAGCCGATGGAGCGCGCGTGCGCCAACGAGGTGCAGCCCACGCTCGACCGGCACATGATCGGCTTCTTCGGCGCACGCGCCGAGATCTCGGACCGGGCGCTGGGCCACTGGTACAAGCTGAACGAGCCGTCGAAGACGGCGGCACCTTCGGTCCTGCGCGTCGCCGGGCGCTTCCAGCAGGACTGCCAGGGCCGCCAGTTCCCCAACCTCGCCAAGGTGTGCCTGCGCATGGCCGACAAGGTCATCGAGGACATCCACCATCCGCAGACGCGCGAGAAGCTGCGCCAGCAGATCGTGCAGAAGGCGAGCAACGGCGCGGTGTCGGACATGTTCGACATCGTGATGGACGAGGAAGTGCGCGCCGCGGACGAGCGCGCCTTCAAGCAGGCCAAGGAGGAGTTCGACCGCCTCGACGCGATCCTCTCCGACCGCGAAGGGCTGCTCCACCGCGCGCGGCGCATGGGCCGCGACCGCGGCATGGAAGTGGCCTACGGCCTGCTGTCGCTCGCCTGCATGGCCGGGCTCATCGTCATGATGTTCGTCGAACTGAGGGGAAGATGAGCGCCGCCCGCCAGCCGCTGGGCCGCCGCCTGCTGTTCGGCGCGCTGGTCCTGCTGATCGTCGCGATCGCCGGCATGCTCGTCGTCGCGATCCTGCTCGTGCATCCCTCGCTGCTGATCTTCATCGCCGGCGCGATGGTGCCCACCGCCATGCCCTTCATGATGCGCCACCCCAACCGCATGTTCCTCGCGTGGTCGTCGGGCACCGTCACGGTCGCGGCCATCGCCCCCATCGTCACGCGCGGCCTGTTCGACGCGACGCAGCCCGTCCACATGGAACCGCGCTCGTGGCTGATCGCGCTGGGCGCATCGTTCTTCGGCTACTGCGTGGCGCTGGTGGCGCCGTGGCTGGGCGAGCGCATCGCGGTCGCCCGGCACAAGCTGTCGGAGATCAAGCTCGACCGCCGGCGCATCGAACTGATCGAGATCTGGACCGAGCAGCGCCTGCGCCGCCCGGCCAGCGCCCGCGCCGTCGTCGGCAAGGACTTCGTGTCCGAGGAAGAAGGCGCGGCCGCGACGGCGACGGCCAACGACGCCGGGCCGCCGCCCGCCGCGGCCGAGGCCGAACTGCCCCCGGCCGCCGCTTCCGCCTGAGCTTCCGGCCCGCTGGCCATTTCCGGCGGTTGCGCCTATAAGGCGGCCTCATGAGCAAGTCCAATCCGAAGATCGGCATCGTCAGCCTCGGCTGCCCGAAGGCGCTGGTCGATTCCGAGCGCATCCTCACCAAGCTGCGCGCCGAGGGCTACGAGATCACGTCCACCTACGAAGGTGCCGACGCGGTCATCGTCAACACGTGCGGCTTCCTCGACAGCGCGCGCCAGGAATCGCTCGACGCGATCGGCGAGGCGCTCAACGAGAACGGCAAGGTCATTGTCACCGGCTGCCTGGGCGCGGAGGGCGATCTCATCCGCAAGGCGCATCCCAAGGTGCTCTCGATCTCCGGCCCGCAGCAGTACGAGACGGTCGTTAAGGCTGTCCACGATGTGGTGCCGCCCAAGCACGACCCGTTCGTCGATCTCGTGCCCGCGCAGGGCATCAAGCTCACGCCGCGCCATTACGCGTATCTGAAGATTTCGGAAGGCTGCAACCACTCGTGCAGCTTCTGCATCATCCCCTCGATGCGCGGCAAGCTGGTCAGCCGCCCCGCCGGCGACGTGATGGTCGAGGCCGAGCGGCTGGCGCTGGCCGGCGTGCGCGAGCTTCTCGTCATCAGCCAGGACACCTCGGCCTACGGCGTCGACATCCGCCATGCCGACAGCCCGTGGCGCAAGCGCAAGGTGCGCGCCCACATGACCGACCTGTGCACGGCGCTGGGCGAACTCGGCGTGTGGGTGCGCCTGCACTATGTCTATCCCTACCCGCATGTCGATCAGGTGATCCCGCTGATGGCGGCGGGCAAGATCCTTCCCTATCTCGACATCCCCTTCCAGCACGCCTCGCCCGAAGTGCTGAAGGCGATGCGCCGCCCGGCCGACCAGGAGCGCGTGCTGGAGCGCATCCAGTCGTGGCGCAAGCAGGTGCCCGACATGACGGTGCGCTCGACCTTCATCGTGGGCTTCCCCGGCGAGACCGACGAGGATTTCGAGCTGCTGATCGACTGGCTGGAAGAAGCCGAGCTCGACCGCGTGGGCTGCTTCAAGTACGAGCCCGTGACGGGTGCCGCCGCCAACGCGCTTCCCGGCGCCGTTCCCGACGAGGTGAAGGAAGAACGCTGGCACCGCTTCATGGCCGCCCAGCAGGTCATCAGCGCCAAGCGCCTCAAGAAGAAGGTCGGCAAGACGATCGACGTGCTGATCGACGAGGCCGGCCCCAAGGGCGCCATCGGCCGCTCGAAGGGCGACGCGCCCGAGATCGACGGCCTCGTGCAGGTGAAGTCGGCCAAGCCCCTCAAGGTCGGCGAGATCGTCAAGGTGAAGATCACCAACGCCGACGAGTATGACCTCAGCGGACGCCACGTTCCGTAAAACGGGCGGAACAACCTGTTACAACCCGTTACGGTAACTAGTTTAAGTTGTTGATCCGGCTTGCTTGTTACATGCAACGCACTTGGCGTTACCGTAACACCGGCCGCAAAATCATCGGGCGACCACAGGTTCCGGCGCCATCAACCGCATATTCACTTGTCAAACAGCACGCCTTTCGGGTGCTGTGAATTTATATAGCTCGTGAAGATTGTCAAGATAATAAGCCTATAAGCCCCTCCGACCGTCACGCCGGGCCTGCCCCGGGCATCCACGGCTTCGGCGGGCGCCGAAACGATGCGCTTGACTCCTACCTACCAGTAGGTAGATTGCGCGCGTCCATAACAGGAGACCGCCGATGACCAAGGAACTCTACTGGCTGACGCTCACCGTCCTCATGACCGCCCTGTTCTGGGTGCCGTACATCCTCGACCGGATCGTCGTGCGCGGCCTGTGGCCGGCGATCTCGGACACCAGGCCCGAAGGCAGCGGCCCGCACTCGCTCTGGGCGCAGCGCGCGATCCGGGCGCACCTGAACGCCGTGGAGAATCTCGCGATCTTCGTGCCCGCGGTCCTGACCGCGCATGTGCTGAACATCTCGACGCCCGCGACGCAGACGGCCGTCGTGGTCTATTTCGTCGCGCGCCTGGTCCACTTCGCCGTCTACACGGCCGGCATCGCCGTCGTGCGCACCCTCGCCTTCGCGGTCGGCTGGGCGGCCCAGATCGCGATCATCGCCAGCATCCTCGGCTGGATGTGAGCGCGATGGCCGGCCCCGTGCGGCCCGCATTGCTCGTGACCGGCATCGCGGAAGGTCTCGGCGCAAGCCTTGCCGGGACCTTCGCCGCGGCCGGCCACGATGTCGTGGGGGTCGCGCGGTCCGACCGCGCGGCGGCGGGGCTTGCCGCGCGCGTCGATGCGGCCGGCGGCCGCTATACCCATCTCGCCTGCGACGTGACCCGGCCCGAGGACCTGTCCGCTGCCCTCGCCCCCCATGCGGCCCGCATCGCCGTGCTCGTGCACAACGCGCACGAACTGACGATCAAGCCGTTCGAGGCGACGAGCCCTGGGGATTTCGAACGTGTCTGGCGTGTCGCGTGCCTCGGCGCGTTCGCCGCGTCGCAGATCGTGATCCCGCACATGGTGGGGCGCGGATCGGGAACCCTGATCTTCTCCGGCGCCACGGCGGGCCTGCGCGCGGGCGCGAAGTTCGCGGCCTTCGCGTCGGCCAAGTTCGCCCTGCGCGGGCTGGCGCAGTCGCTGGCCCGGCAATACGGCCCCGCCGGCGTGCATGTCGTCCACGCCGTGCTCGACGGGTTGATCGACGCCCCCCAGACCGAAGCGCGCTTCGGTCCGGCGCGCGCGGCCCGCATGGACCCCGACGCGATCGCGCGCGTCTATCTCGACCTTGCCCGGCAGCCCGCATCGACATGGACCCAGGAGCTGGACCTGCGGCCATCCGGCGAGCCGTTCTGAGGGACGCGGCGATGACGCCCGAACGTTTCCACGCGGATTTCGCCCGGCGTATCGTGATCGCGACCGACGGCTTGCCGTGGATCGCCTCGCCGCAGCCCGGCGTCGAACGGCGCCCGCTCGACCGCATCGGCGGCGAGCTCGCGCGCGCCACCTCGCTGGTGCGTTACGCGGCCGGCAGCGTTTTCCCGGCGCACGACCATGCGCTGGGCGAGGAATTCCTCGTCCTTGCCGGCGTGTTCTCCGACGAGCACGGCGACTATCCGGCCGGTACCTATGTCCGCAATCCGCCGGGCAGCCGCCATGCGCCGCGCACGGCCCAAGGCTGCACGATCCTCGTCAAGCTGCGGCAGATGGACGTGCGCGAACGGACGCGCGTCGTCCTCGACACGCGCGTTGCCGGGTGGCTGCCGGGTGAACGCGAAGGCCACGCGCTGCTTGATCTTCATTCGCCCGTCGACAAGAGTGAGCATGTGACGATGCAGCGGCTGGATTCAGGCACCCCCCTTGCCGACATCGCATGCCCCGGCGGCGAGGAGATATTCGTGATATCCGGCGAACTTGCCGATGCGGACGGGGCCTACGCGCCCGCGACATGGATCCGCAACCCGCCCGGATTCCGCCGAAGCGGCACGGTCGGCCGGTCGGCGCTGTTCTGGGTGAAGTCCGGCCATCTCGGCGGCCGGCCATGACGCGCCGGACAACGAAGAAGCCGGCGGCCGCCCCGACCGCGACGAAGATCCTCGACCTTGCCGAGATGCTGATCCAGACGCGCGGCTACAGCGCGTTCAGCTATCAGGACATCGCGGCGGCGCTCGGCATCCGCAAGGCGAGCATCCACCACCATTTCGCCTCGAAGGAAGCGCTCGGCGTGGCGGTCGTCGACCGCTATGCCGCGCGCTTCGGCGCGGCCCTTGCCGCGATCGCGGCCGGCGGGCGGCATTCGCCCCCGGCGATGCTCGATTTCTACATGCAGCCCTATTTCAAGTTCGCCCGCACGCCCGACCGCGTCTGCCTCAGCGGGGCCCTTGCCGGCGAGATGCCCGCTTTGCCCGGCACGCTGCGCACGCGGGTCGAGCGTTTCTTCAAGGAACATCAGGCGTGGCTGGCCGGCATCCTCGAACGCGGCGCGACGGCCGGCGCGTTCCGCCTGCCGAGCACGCCCGCCAGGACCGCCCGGCTCGCCTTCGGCGCCCTGCAGGGCGCCCTGCTCGTCAAGCGCACGACGGGCGACATGACCCAGATGCGCGACGTGGCGGCCGCCTTGAAAGAAATGCTCGCGGGGCCGCAGGCCTAGCGCTTCAGCAGCTCCGCCAGCAGCTTCTGCAACTGCCCGGCATCCACCATCGCACCCCCGGCGGCGCGTTCTTCGAGATAGCGCGCGGCGATGGTCGCGGCGAACATCGCCGCCTGCTCGGGATGCAGCGTCGTCCAGTGATAGGCCTCTTCGAGCGACGGGCGGAACGGCACGCGCTCGGCCCGGTCGGCGGTGTGGAACACTTCCAGCGCGTAGATGCCGGCGTCCGTCACCGTCACCTCGACCTCGACCCGCCCCCACGGCGTATCGGCGCCATAGATGAAGCAGCCCGCATCCGGCGGGCGGTAATCGTAGGCGACTTCGCTGAGCATCGGGACATAGCCCATCGGTGCACCGCGACTCCGGACGGGTAAGAACGTCATGGCGCTCTATCGCACGGCGCCCGGAGTCCCGCAAACCCGCACGCTTGATTCCAAGCGCCGCCCGTGATGATTTCGCAGGCGCGACCCCTTGGTGGAACGGTAGACACGGGAGACTTAAAATCTCCTGCCGCGAGGCGTGCAGGTTCAAGTCCTGCAGGGGTCACCATCTGAAAGCCGGAACCCGAATCGATGACGAAGACCGAATCCGCACTCGTCGTCCTGGTCCCGGAAGCCGACCCGCTCGTCGGCCCGTTCCGCAGCTTCTTCGATCCGTCGGCCTCGCTCGGCGTGCCCGCGCACGTCACGCTGCTCTACCCATTCGTCGAGCCCGCGAAGATCGATGCGAAGACCACCGACACGCTGGCCGGATGCTTTGCGCGTTTCGCGCCGTTCGATTTCGCGCTGACCGAGCTGCGGCGCTTCGCGCCCGAGACGCTCTATCTCGCCCCCGAACCGGCCGAGCCTTTGCGCGAACTCACCAAGGCGATCTGGAAACTGTTCCCCGACCATCCGCCCTATGGCGGCAAATGGCCCGAGATCGTGCCGCATCTCACACTCGGCCAGTTCGCAAGTGAAGAGGAACTCGACGCGCACGCCGAGACGCTTGCGGCCGAATACGCCGCAAGCCTGCCGCTGAAGGCGCGTGCGGCCGACGTAGCGCTGCTGGACAACACGGACGGTCGATGGAAGACGCGCCAACGATTTGCGCTGGGTGGGTAAGCGTTGTGGCGTCAATTGCGTCGATGACCGCAGAGTTACTTTACAATTTTTGACTCAACAGTCTGCGAATGGATGAAATTGGGCACCCCGTCTTGAAAAGAACATGCGCTACGAATTATCCAGATTAGGTTTAATTTTAAACGACGCACTTCTTCGTCGTTAAGAGTGAAATGAAAGGCCTTTTCGAAAATCATAGTGGGATCAAAAGTTTCGACACGAAGGGTCACCTCATAACCTCCTGGCTCCCAATAGAGCTCTCGTTCCAAATCATTATAATGCTGAGCGACCAACGCCTGCGGAGCTTGCGTGAAGTCTTTATATATTTTCTCATGGGAATCGCGCTGAAGTTGTGCCGGTAAAATCTGACGAGATTTTAAGTACTCCATCCAAGCATTCTGAATTTTGACCGTTGGTGCATCAATTCGAGAGCGCGTTTCGCGATCATGAAACTGAATATTCAGAGATTTAGGTTCATTCGGTTTAATGGAGAAACTTGTCGCTAACCGGAGCGAATCAAGTGACGGAACAGTTACCGTCAGTGGGCGCTCAACCGCCCAATCAAATGAATGCGTCGACTTATCTCTTAGGCGAACGACCTGAGCAGTCATATTGCTAACAAATTGGTCATTCGGCGTCGCGCGAACTGACAAAATGGCGCCGAGTGTAGGGCCGAAATTGGAGAATCCAACTTCAACCCAGTCTTTTGAAAAAATATCAATTTTATTGACCCAATGCCGAGCCAGTCTTGAAACCTCAGGCCTAAAGAGAGCGGACAGCGCTATGATTGCGAGTACCAAATTTATTGAGTCAGCAATCGCCCAGTTAGAAAGAAAACTCGGCATACGGTTCTCCCGTTTTTAAGCCACCGTTTTGCAGCATGATCGACAGTTGCTTCTCGTCTCTTAACGTTATGCGACCGGCGGCTCGTCCGTCGCCTCGCCGCCCAGCGAGCGGATCAGCGCCAACACTTCGGCGGCGACCGTCGCGAGCCTTGCGCGATCCAGCCCGCGGATGACGACGGCGTTGCGGAACGTGCCGTCGGGGCGCTGGCCGGGGTAGGAGCCGATCTCCAGGTCCATGTTGCGCGCCTGTATGGCGCCCAGCGCGTCGCCGATGCGCCCTTCGGCGACGTTGCCCACGACCGTGTGCGCGATCAGCACGGGGCCACCTTTCAGGTGGCTCGCGATGCCTTCGAACATCGCCTGCAGGATGCGCGGCACGCCCGCCATCGTGTAGACGTTGCCGGTGCGGAAGCCCGGCGCCTTGCTGATCGGGTTGGGGATCATCTCGGCGCCGCGCGGCAGCGTGGCCATGCGCAGGCGCGCGGGCGTCAACTCGTCGTCGCTCTTGTAGTTCGAGCGCAGGATCGCGCGCGCTGCCGGGTCGATCTCCCACGGCACGCCGAAGGCCTTGGCGATGCTCTCGGCCGTGATGTCGTCGTGCGTGGGGCCGATGCCGCCGCTGGTGAACACATAGGTGTATTTGGCGCGCACCTCGTTGACGACGGCGACGATGGTTTCCTCGATGTCGGGGATCACGCGGATCTCGGTCAGGCGGATGCCCATCGCGGTCAGCCGCTCGGCCAGCCAGCCGGAGTTGGTGTCCTTCGTGCGGCCGGACAGGATCTCGTTGCCGATGACGAGGATGCAGGCGGTGGGGGCTGTGTCGTTCATGGTTCCAGAATAGGGCCTTGGCCCACGCGGCGCACGGCGAAATAGAGCACGCGCTCCTCGCGCTGGCGGGCGGGCGTGAAGATCGTGCGTTCGCCGGTCGGCGTCATGCCGAGAAGGGCGATCACGGCGAGCGAGGCCGCGTTGTCCGGCAGGCAGCCCGCCTCGATCTCGTCGACGGCGAAATGGCGAAAGCCGTAGTCGCGCAGTGCGGGCGCCGCCTCGCGCATATAGCCCTGCCCCTGGAATTCGCGCCCCAGCCACCAGCCCATCCGCGCGCGGCGCGGGTCGGTTTCGGTGCGGCGCAGGTTGACGGAGCCGAGATACGCGCCGTCCTGCCGCCGGACGACCGCCAGCGGCAGCGAATTGCCCGCCATCGCCAGCACGAGCCCGTCGGCGATCCGCGCCTGCGCCCGCTCGATCGTGAAGGGTACCGGCCAGTTCGACAGCCACGCGCTGACAGCGGGCTCCATCAGGCGCGACATGGCGGCCGCGTCGCCCGGCTGCACGAGCCGCAGGATGAGGCGCGCCGTCTCGATCGGCGGGAAAGGCAGGTCCATGCTATCCTGTGCGTCCCATGCAGCACCCCGCCACGCTCGCCGCGCGTTTCCGCGCCGAAGATGCCCTCGCGGGCGGGACGACCCCCGCCACGCTGGCGGCCGCCGCGCGCGCCTCGCACGAGATCTTCGACCGGGCGATGGCGAATCTCATGCCCGCCATCGAAGCGGAAGGGCCGCTCGCCTGCAAGCAGGGATGCAACTGGTGCTGCCACCAGCACGTGACGGTGCTGGGGGCGGAGGCGCTGGCGATCCACGAATTCATCCGCGGCACGCCCCTGGAAGAACGGCTGCGTGCGGGCGCCCCTGCCATCGTCGGCACGACGCCCAAGGAACGCCGGGCGGCGCGCATCCCCTGCCCCTTCGTGGGCGATGCGGGCTGCGACATCTATGCCGTGCGCCCCAACCGCTGCCGCGCCGTGCATTCGCGCGATGCCGATTACTGCCACCGGCGCTATCTGGGCGCGGTCGACGAGCCCGCACCCGCCGGGCGGCCGATCCCGGTCGATCCGGTTCATGCGGGCGATGCCACCTTGGCGGGCCTCGCCCAGGCGCTGCGCGGGCGCGGCGTGGCGATGGACGCGCTGGAGCTGATCCACGCGGTCGCCATCCTGGTCGACGACCCCGCGGCGGCCGGCGCCTATGCGGCCGGTGCAGACGTGTTCCGCACCGCGCACCTTGCCCCGCCACTGGCAGATTCGCCGCCGAACGACTAGATTGCCCCCATGAACGATGTCCTTCTCGAAGGCCCCCTCGTCGATTCCGACGGGCGCGCGGTCAAGTTCCACGGCCCCGCCGATTTCGAGGGCATGCGCCGCGCCGGCCGCCTTGCGGCCGAGACGCTCGATTTCATCGTGCCGCACGTCAAGCCGGGCACGACGACGGGCGAACTCGACAGGCTGTGCCACGATTTCATCGTGGCGCGCGGCGGCATCCCCGCGCCGCTCGGCTACAAGGGCTTCCCCAAGTCGATCTGCACGTCGGTCAACCATGTCGTCTGCCACGGCATCCCGGGCGACAAGGTGCTGGAGGACGGCGACATCCTGAACATCGACGTGACGCCCACACTCGACGGCTGGCACGGCGATTCGAGCCGCATGTATCTCGTGGGCGACGTGGGCGTGAAGGCGCGCAAGCTGATCGACACGACCTACGAGGCGATGATGCTGGGCATCGCCCAGATCAAGCCGGGCGCCACGCTGGGCGATATCGGCCACGCGATCCAGAAGCATGCCGAGGCGCAGCGCTTCTCGGTCGTGCGCGATTTCTGCGGCCACGGCCTGGGCCTCGTGTTCCATGATTCGCCCTCGGTGCTGCATTACGGCAAGCGCGGCGAAGGCATGGTGCTGCGCCCGGGCATGTTCTTCACGGTCGAGCCGATGATCAACGCCGGCGACTGGCGCGTGAAGGTGCTGTCCGACGGCTGGACGGCCGTCACCAAGGACCGCTCGCTCTCCGCCCAGTTCGAGCATTCGATCGGCGTGACCGAGACCGGTGTGGAGATCTTCACCAAATCTCCCAAGGGCCTCGACAAGCCGCCATACAGCGCCTGACCGGAAGTTGTAACGTCCGCCGGGATGGCTAATATCCCGGACGTGACGGAATCCGAAACACCCGGCTATCACGGCCATCGCCAGCGCCTGCGCGACCGCTTCCGGCGTGCGGGTGCCGCCGGCCTCGAGGATTACGAGCTGCTGGAGCTGCTGCTGTTCGCCGCGATCCCGCGGCGCGACGTGAAGCCGCTCGCCAAGCTGCTGATCGAGCGGTTCGAGACCTATGCCGGCGTGCTGTCGGCCTCGCGCGCGGAGCTGGCGCGCGTCGAGGGGCTGGGCGACGTGGCGGTCGACACGCTGCTGGGCGTGCGCGAGGCGGCCGTGCGGCTGGCGCGCGAGGAGGCGATGGCGCGCCCCGTGCTGTCGGGCTGGCAGAAGCTGATCGACTATTGCCGGGCCGACATGGCGCGCGCCCGCACCGAGCATTTCCGCCTGCTGTTCCTCGACAAGCGCAACCAGCTCATCCACGACGAGGTGCATCAGGTCGGCACCGTCGACCACGCCCCGGTCTATCCGCGCGAGGTCGCGCGGCGCTGCCTCGAGCTTTCGGCCACCGCCGTGATCCTCGTCCACAACCACCCCTCAGGCGATCCCACGCCCAGCCGGGCCGACATCGACATCACGAAGGACATCGCCAAGGCGCTGGCCGCCATCGGCGTGATCGTCCACGACCATCTCGTCATCGGCCGCCGCGGCCATGCGAGCTTCAAGAGCCTGGGGTTGCTGTAGACCCTCACCCCGCCCTCTCCCGCAAGCGGGAGAGGGAGACGCATCCCCTCTCCCCTCCGGGGAGAGGGCTAGGGTGAGGGGTGTCGCCGCGCTAACATTGCCCGATGGATTCCGTCCTCATCCTCATCGACCTGCAGCGCGCGATCCGGTTCCCCTACTGGGGGCCGCGCAACAATCCGGCGGCCGAGGCGAATATCGCGGCGCTGCTCGCGCACTGGCGCGCGAAGGGGCGGCGCATCGTGCATGTGCGCCACGATTCGACCGAGCCCGGCTCCGGCTACCGGCCCGGCCAGCCGGGCAACGAATTCCTGCCGGACTTTGTCCCGATACAAGGCGAGCGGATCGAGCACAAGCGCACGAACAGCGCCTTCATCGGCACCGGGCTCGAAGCGTGGCTGCACGCGCAGGGCGCGCCGCCGCTGGTGTTCGCGGGCGTATCCACCGCCAACTCGGTCGAGGCCACCGTGCGCATGGCCGGAAATCTCGGCTTCGAGACGTATCTTGCGGGCGATGCCTGCTGGACCTTCGACAAGAAACTGCCCGACGGCCGCACGATTCCCGCCGCCGACATGCACGCGATCTCGCTCGCCAACATCGACGGCGAGTACGCCCGCGTGGTCGACACGGCCGCGCTCCTCGGCTAGGCTTGCCGCACATGGAAAACCATCCCCGTTCGCACCACGACATGGGCGGCGTCGAGCCGTTCCGGTCCGAGAAGATCGACCGCGCGGAGCACGAACTCACGCAGTTCGACAAGCAGGTCGACGCGCTGATGAACCTGCTGTCGCACGCCTCGCGCCGGATGGTCCGCACCGACGAGCTCCGCAACGCGATCGAATCGCTGCCGCCGGCCGAGTACGACGATCTCGCCTATTACGAGAAATGGATCCACGCGATCTCGGAAGTGCTCGTCCACAAGGACATCATCGGCGAGGAAGAGCTGATGCTGAAGCTCGCCGAGATCAGGCAGGAAGAAGAAGGATGAGGTTCGGTCCCGGCGACAAGGTGCGCGTGCGCGACGCCTGGCCCGAAGCCGGCGGCAGGAAGGTGCATGTCCGCACGCCGCATTTCGTGCGCGGGCGGACGGGCACGGTCGAGCGCGTGATGGGCGAATTCGGCAACCCCGAAAGCCTCGCCTTCGGCGGCGACGGGATGCCGAAGCTGCCTCTCTACATGGTGCGCTTCGAACGCGAGGCGCTGTTCCCCGGCACCGTGAAGGGCCGCGAGACGCTGACGGCCGACATCTACGAAAGCTGGCTCGAACCGGAGACACGCGCATGAGCGGCGGCCATCATCACGACCACATCCATGACGGCCACGATCACGCCCCGCTTCCCGCGGGCCACGAGCCGCGCGCGGAATACCGCCGCCTCGAACGCGCGGTGCGCGAGCTGCTGGTCGCCAAGGGCATCATCGGCGCCGACGAGGTGCGAAAGCAGATCGAACTGATGGACAGCCGCAATCCCGGCATGGGCGCCAAGATCGTCGCGCGCGCCTGGACCGATCCGGCCTACAAGGCCCGCCTGCTGGCCGACGCCAAGAAGGCCGCCGACGAGCTGGGCATCGACACGACCAACACCGCCGCCGTGGTGGCGCTGGAGAATACCGACAGGCTCCACCACATGGTCGTCTGCACGCTGTGCTCGTGCTACCCAAAGGCGATCCTCGGGATTCCGCCGGCCTGGTACAAGACGTCCGCCTACCGTGCGCGCGCGGTGATCGAGCCGCGGGCGGTGCTGGCCGAATTCGGCACGGTCCTGCCCGACGACGTCGAAATCCGCGTCGTGGATTCCACGGCCGATCTGCGCTATCTCGTCGTGCCCATGCGCCCGGCGGGTACCGAAGGCTGGCCGGAAGACCGGCTTGCCGCCATCGTCGGGCGCGACAGCCTGATCGGCACGACGGTGCCGGTCGTCGCCTAACACTCCTTACAAGGTCAACGCATGATCCCGCGCTATTCCCGCCCCCAGATGACCGCCATCTGGGAACCCGAATCCCGTTTCCGCATCTGGTTCGAGATCGAGGCCCACGCCTGCGACGCGCAGGCCATCCTCGGCGTGATCCCGAAGAGCGCCGCGAAGGAAATCTGGAGGAAGGGCAAGTGGGAGATCGCGCGCATCGACGAGATCGAGCGCGAGACCAAGCACGACGTCATCGCGTTCCTCACCAACCTCGCCGAACATGTCGGCCCGGCCGCGCGCTTCGTCCATCAGGGCATGACGTCGTCCGACGTGCTCGACACCACCTTCGCCGTGCAGCTCGTGCGCGCCTCGGACCTGCTGCTCGAAGGGATCGACCGCGTGCTCGCGGCGCTGAAGAAGCGCGCGATGGAGCACAAATACACGCCCACCGTCGGCCGCAGCCACGCCATCCACGCCGAGCCCGTCACGTTCGGCCTGAAGCTCGCGGGCTTCCACGCCGAGTTCCAGCGCAACCGCGCGCGCCTGCTCGCCGCGCGCGCCGAGATCGCGACCTGCGCCATCTCGGGTGCGGTCGGCACGTTCGCCAACATCGATCCGTTCGTCGAGGAGTACGTCGCCAAGAAGCTCGGCCTCGTGCCCGAGACCGTCTCCACGCAGGTCATCCCGCGCGACCGGCATGCGATGTTCTTCGCCGTGCTCGGCGTCATCGCCGCGTCGATGGAGCGTTTCGCCATCGAGGTGCGCCACCTGCAGCGCACCGAACTGCGCGAGGCCGAGGAATTTTTCAGCCCCGGGCAGAAGGGCTCGTCGGCGATGCCGCACAAGCGCAACCCGGTGCTGTCGGAGAACCTCACGGGCCTGTCGCGCATCGTGCGCGCGACCGTGATCCCGGCGATGGAGAACGTGGCGCTGTGGCACGAGCGCGACATCTCGCACTCGGCCGTCGAGCGCGTGTTCGGGCCGGACGCGACGATCGCGCTCGATTTCGCGCTCAACCGCATGGCGGGACTGATCGAGAAATGGACGATCTATCCCGAGGCGATGCAGGCAAATCTCGACCGGCTCGGCGGGCTCGTGCATTCCCAGCGCGTGCTGCTGGCGCTGACGCAGGCGGGCATGCCGCGCGAGGACGCCTACCGGATGGTCCAGTCGAACGCGATGGAAATCTGGAAGGCCGGCGGCGGCGATTTCGCCGCGCGCCTCAAGGCCGATCCGGCCGTGAAGAAGCGCCTGTCGGCCAGGCAGATCGATGCGCTGTTCGACCTCGGCTATCACACCAAGCACGTCGACACGATCTTCCGCCGCGTGTTCGGGAAGAACGGCGCAGGCAAGAAGCGCCGCTAGTCCCTCACCCCTGCCCTCTCCCGCAAGCGGGAGAGGGAGTGGCATCGTGCGTGTGGCTGGCGTTCCCTCTCCCGCTTGCGGGAGAGGGCCAGGGTGAGGGTCAGCCCTGCTCCATGATCTGCTTCTTGGCGACGGGCAGCAGGTGCTCCATCTGGGCGCGTAGCTCAACCTCGGTCAGGGCGATGCCCTTGGCCTTGGCGTCCTTCAGGATCTTCTCGACGACGTCGGAATCGCCCGCCTTCTCGAAGTCCGAGGAAACGACTTCCTTGGCGTAGGCATCGACATCCTTGCGGCCGATCTTGCCCGCGACCCACTGGCCGAGCAGCTTGTTGCGCCGCGCCATGACCTTGAACTGAAGTTCCTGATCGTGCTTGAACTTGTTCTCGAAACCCTTCTGGCGCTCGTCGAAACCGCTCATGTTCCTGCCCCTCGTCGGTAAATGACCTGATCGGGTTTATATAGTGACTCCGGGCGCACCCGGCAATCGCAGACCCGGAATTTTCCGAACCATGTGCACTGTCGTCATCCTGCGCCGCCCCGGCCACGACTGGCCCCTGATCCTCGGCGCCAACCGCGACGAGATGCGCGACCGTCCGTGGTTGCCGCCCGCGCGCCACTGGCCCGACCGTCCGGAAGTCGTCGCGGGCATGGACGAACTTGCCGGCGGTTCGTGGATGGGCCTCAACGATCACGGCGTGGTCGCCACGATCCTCAACCGGCGCGGCACGCTGGGGCCTGCGGAAGGCAAACGCTCGCGCGGCGAACTGGTGCTCGACGCGCTGGATTTCGCCGACGCCGCCGATGCGGCCGAGGCGATGGGCGCGCTCGCATCCGAAGCCTACCGGCCCTTCAACATGGTGATCGCCGACGACCGCGACGCCTTCTGGCTCAAATCCACCGGTGCGGGCCGCGTGGTCGTCGAGAAGCTGCAGGCGGGCCTGTCGATGGTCACGGCCGACGATCTCAACGATCCGGGTTCCGCGCGCATCGCATTCAACCGGCCGCGCTTCGAGGCGGCTGCCGCACCCGATCCCGATGCGGGCGACTGGAAAGCGTGGGAAGCCCTGCTCGCCAGCCGCGACACGGCGCCCGGCGGCAAGCCCGAGAGCCGGATGAACGTCGCCCTGCCGTCGGGTTTCGGCACCTCGTCGAGCAGCCTTCTGGCCCTGCCCGACCGCTCGAAGGAGAGCGAGCGCCACGCGGTTTGGCGCTTCGCCGCCGGGGCGCCCGATTCGCACGGCTATGAAGGCGTGAAAACCCGTTAATCCAGAGGCTTAAGGGCGCATTGCGAGGGGTGCGCCCGTGGGCTATACAGACCTCTCTTTTCCGCCCCGCCGCGCCCGTCGGAATCGACGGCGCGGCGCGGTTTTTCGGGGCGGAACCCACCCCATCGACGCCAGGGGGCGCCAGTGTCCCGTCGCAAGCAGCTCTATGAAGGCAAGGCCAAGATCCTGTTCGAGGGTCCGGAGCCGGGCACCATCGTCCAGTATTTCAAGGACGACGCGACCGCCTTCAACAACAAGAAGAAGGGCGTCATCACCGGCAAGGGCGTGCTCAACAACCGCATCTCGGAATTCCTGATGATGCGGCTGGAAGAGATGGGCGTGCCCACGCATTTCATCCGCCGCCTCAACATGCGCGAGCAGCTCGTGCGCGAGGTCGAGATCGTCCCGCTCGAAGTCGTCGTGCGCAACGTGGCCGCGGGCTCCTTCAGCACGCGCTTCGGCGTCGCCGAAGGCCAGGCCCTGCCCCGCTCGATCGTCGAGTACTATTACAAGAACGACGAGCTCGGCGACCCGATGGTGTCGGAAGAACACATCACCGCGTTCGGCTGGGCCGACACGCGCGACCTCGACGACATCATGGCGCTCGCACTTCGCGTAAACGACTACCTGTGCGGCCTGTTCCTGGGCGTGGGCATCAAGCTTGTCGACTTCAAGCTCGAGTTCGGCCGTCACTGGAACGAGCACGAGGAGATGCGCATCATCCTCGCCGACGAGATCAGCCCGGACTGCTGCCGCCTGTGGGATCTCAAGACGAACGAGAAGATGGACAAGGACCGCTTCCGGCGCGACCTCGGCAATGTCGAGGAAGCCTATCAGGAAGTGGCGCGGCGCCTGGGCATCCTGCCCGAGGGCGGCCCGCGCGATCACAAGGGTACCGGCACTCTTCAGTAAGACGGGGCAGCGAACGCGATGAAGGCGAAGATCCACGTCACTCTCAAGAACGGCGTTCTCGACGTTCAGGGCAAGGCGGTCGGCGCCGGGCTCGCGGGCCTCGGCTTCGCCGGCATCGGCGACGTCCGCGTCGGCCGCTATGTCGAGATCGAGCTGGCCGCCAAGGACAAGGCTTCCGCCGAGGCGAGCGTCAAGCAGATGTGCGAGAAGCTCCTCGCCAACACGGTCATCGAGAACTACCGCATCGAGATCGCGGAGTAGGTCCCATGAAAGCCGCGATCGTCGTCTTCCCCGGATCCAACCGCGAGAACGACGCCGCCGACGCGCTGGAACGCGCGTCCGGCAAGCGCCCGGCCATCGTCTGGCACAAGGACACCGAGCTGCCTGCGAAGCTCGACCTGATCCTCATCCCCGGCGGCTTCGCCTACGGTGATTACCTGCGCTGCGGCGCCATGGCCGCACGCAGCCCGATCATGCGCGAGGTGATCGCCCGCGCCGAGAAGGGCACGGCCATCGTCGGCGTGTGCAACGGCTTCCAGATCCTGTGCGAGGCGGGCCTGCTGCCGGGCGTGCTGCTGCCCAACGCCGGCCTCAAGTTCATCTGCCGCGACGTGCACCTGAAGGTCGCCAACAGCCAGTCGATGTTCACGAACCGCTATGCGACGGGCGACGTGATCCGCTTCCCCGTGGCGCATCACGACGGCAACTACTTCGCCGACGCCGATACGCTCAAGCGTATCGAGGATCGCGGCCAGGTCGCCTTCCGCTACTGCACGCCCGAAGGCGAGACGAATGCGGCCGGAAACCTCAACGGCTCGATCGCCAACATCGCCGGCGTGTTCAACGAGACCAAGACCGTAATGGGGCTGATGCCGCATCCCGAGAACGCCACCGACCCGGCCACGGCCGGCGCGCTGGGCGGTTCGCTCGACGGCAAGCCGATGTTCGACGCAATCGTGGACGCGCTCGCGAAATGAAAACCAAGACGAAGAAGAAATCCTGGCGCAAGCCCAATGACCTGATGGGCCTCGCTCCGGAGGAATACGATCTCGCCTGCAACATCATGGGGCGCGAACCGTCCTACACCGAGCTCGGCATCTTCTCGGTGATGTGGAGCGAGCATTGCTCGTACAAATCCTCGAAGAAGTGGCTGAAGACCCTGCCCACCAAGGCCAAGTGGGTCATCTGCGGCCCCGGCGAGAATGCCGGCGTCATCGACATCGGCGAAGGCGACGCCTGCATCTTCAAGATCGAGAGCCACAACCACCCGAGCTACATCGAGCCCTATCAGGGGGCCGCGACGGGCGTCGGCGGCATCCTGCGCGACGTCTTCACGATGGGCGCCAGGCCCATCGCCAACCTGAACGCGCTGCGCTTCGGCGAGCCCAAGCATCCCAAGACGCGCCGCCTCGTGGCCGGCGTGGTCGCGGGCATCGGCGGCTACGGCAACTGCGTGGGCGTGCCGACGGTAGGCGGCGAGACCAACTTCCACGCCTCGTACAACGGCAACTGCCTCGTCAACGCGATGACGGTGGGTGTGGCACGCAAGGACAAGATCTTCTATTCGGCCGCCGCCGGTGCCGGGAACCCGGTCGTCTATGTCGGCGCCAAGACGGGGCGCGACGGCATCCATGGTGCCACCATGGCTTCGGCCGAGTTCGACGACAATTCCGACGAGAAGCGCCCGACCGTGCAGGTCGGCGACCCTTTCGTCGAGAAGCTGCTGATCGAGGCGTGCCTCGAACTGATGGCGACGGATGCCATCGTCGCGATCCAGGACATGGGTGCGGCCGGCCTCACCTCCTCGTCGGTCGAGATGGCCGGCAAGGGCGGGCTCGGCATCGATCTCGATCTCGACGCCGTGCCCGCGCGCGAGACCGGGATGACCTCGTACGAGATGATGCTCTCCGAAAGCCAGGAGCGCATGCTGATCATCCTGAAGCCCGACCGCATCAAGGTCGCGGAGAAGATCTTCGCCAAATACGAGCTGGACTGCGCGACCATCGGCCATCTGACCAAGACCGGCCGCCTCGTCGTGCGCAAGAACGGCAAGGTCGACGCCGACATGCCGATCGCGCCGATGGTGCAGGCGAGCCCCGAATATTCGCGCCCCTGGAAGCCCACCAAGAAGCGCAAACCCGTCGACGCGAAGAAGCTGCCCAGGCGCGATGCCGCCAAGGCGCTGACCGCGCTGATGGGTTGCCCCGACCTCGCCTCGCGGCGCTGGATCTGGGAGCAGTACGACCATCTGGTGCGCGGCCGCACGCTGCAGCGCCCCGGCGGCGATGCCGCCATCGTCGGCCTGCCCGACCGCAAGAAGGCCCTTGCGATGTGCGTGGATTCGACGCCCCGCTACGTCCACGCCGATCCCGAGACGGGCGGTGCGCAGGCCGTGGTGGAAACGTGGCGCAATCTCACGGCCGTGGGCGCCACGCCGCTCGCGATCACCGACAACATGAACTTCGGCAATCCGCAGCGGCCCGAGATCATGGGCCAGTTCGTCGGTGCCATCAAAGGCATGCGCAAGGCGTGCACGGTGCTGAAATACCCGGTCGTGTCGGGCAACGTGTCGCTCTACAACGAGACCAACGGACAGGCGATCCTTCCCACGCCGACCATCGGCGGTGTGGGCATCCTCAAGGACGCGTCGAAATCGACCGACCTCGCCTTCAAGAGCGAAGGCGACACGCTGGTGCTGATCGGCAAGACCAAGGGCTGGCTCGGCTCGTCACTGTACCTGCGCGAAATCGAAGGCCGCGAAGACGGGGCGCCGCCGCCCATCGACCTCAAGGCCGAAAAGCGCAACGGCGATTTCGTGCGCGGCCTGATCGTCAAGGGGCAGGTCAATGCCTGCCACGATCTGGCCGACGGCGGCCTGCTCGTGGCGCTCGCCGAGATGGCGCTCGCCGGCAAGCGCGGCGCGCACCTGACGCTGGATGGCGGCGACTGCCCCTTCCTGTTCGGCGAGGACCAGGCGCGCTACGTCGTCTCGACGAAGAACGCCAGGCGCCTGCTCGCTGCCGCCAAGAAGGCGAAAGTGCCGGCCACGGTCATCGGCGTGGTATCGGGAGGCGACGAATTGACACTTACCGGCGGCGTGCGTATATCGGTCGATGGGCTGCGCAGCGCACATGAAGGCTGGCTGCCTGGCTATATGTCTCAGAAAAACTAGGGTTATTCGCGATGCCGATGGCAGCAGGCGATATCGAGAAGATGATCCGCGAAGCGCTGCCCGACGCAGCCGTGCGGATCGACGACCTGCGCGGCGACGGCGACCATTACGCGTGCCACGTGGCTTCGGCCCTGTTCAAGGGCAAGAGCCGCGTCCAGCAGCACCAGATGGTGTACGCTGCGCTGAAGGGCCGCATGGGCGGCGAGCTTCATGCGCTCGCGGTCCAGACCGAAATTCCGGCGGACGCCTGAGGCGCCGCCCCGTCAAGACAACATACCGGAGTTCAAGACCATGGATACCGTCAAGGACCGGATCGAAAGCGACCTCAAGGCGAACGACGTGGTGCTCTACATGAAGGGCACGCCCGTCTTCCCGCAATGCGGCTTCTCGTCCGCAGTGGTGCAGGTGCTCACGCATCTCGGCATCAAGTTCAAGGGCATCAACGTGCTCGAGGACCCCGAGATCCGCAACGGCATCAAGGAATTCGCGAACTGGCCGACGATCCCGCAGCTCTACGTGAAGGGCGAATTCATCGGCGGCTGCGACATCGTGCGCGAGATGTACCAGTCGGGCGAACTCGCCGAGCTGCTGCAGACCAAGGGCATCAGCGTCAAGGCGGCCTGAGTTTCGTAAATACGGATTTGAGGAAACGGCGGCCTTCGGGCCGCCGTTTTCGTTTCAGCCGAACGAATAGGCCGCCATCGACAGGGCGCCCATCGTGAAGCTCGAATGGATGCGCTTGGCCTTCACGCCCTTGCCGCCGGCGCCATAGGCGAGGAACACCGGGATCAGGTGCTCGTCGCGCGGATGGGCCTGGCGTGCACCGGGCGCGCGGGCGCGATAGTCGGCAAGGGCAGCTTCGTCGCCCGCTTCGAGATTCTCGGCGAGCCAGTTGTCGAAGTCCCGGGCCCATGCCGCGATATTGCCGGACCCGCCCTGCCAGTCCAGCGCACGCAGATTATGGACGGCGCCGCCCGAGCCGAGGATCAGCACGCCTTCCTCGCGCAGGGGCGCGAGTGCACGCCCCATCGCGATGTGGTGGGCCGGCCCCAGCTGCGGCTGGATCGCGATCTGGGCGACCGGGATCTTCGCGTCGGGCCAGGCGAGCAGCAGCGGAACCCAGGCCCCGTGATCGAGCCCCTGCCCCGGATCGCGCGCGGTCGTCACGCCCGCCGCGTCGAGCAGCTTCGCCGCCTTTTCCGCCATCTCCGGCGCACCGGGTGCCGGATAGGACAGCGCATAGAGTTCGCGCGGGAAGCCGTGGAAGTCGTGGATCGTCTCGGGCGTCTTCGCCAGCGACACGGCGGGCGCCGCCGTCTCCCAGTGCGCCGAGGCGACGAGGATCGCCTTGGGCGCGGGCATCGACGCGGCCATTCCGCGCAGGAAGTCGCGCGCCGGAATGTCGTCGAGCGGCAGCGTCGGGGAACCGTGCGAGACGAAGATCGCCGGAAGGGTCATGGCACCTTCATACCACGCTGCACGGCCGGGCGCGCGGCGATCGCCTCGCGCCAGCGCTGGAAATTGGGGAGCTTCGCCGGATCGGCGCCGAACCAGTCGCCCGCCACCCACGGATAGACCGCCATGTCGGCGATCGAATACTCGCCCGCGAGGTACGCCGCTTCGCCGAGGCGCTTGTCCAGCACGCCGACCAGCCGGTCGACTTCCTTCTGGTAGCGGTCGATCGCGTAGGGAACCTTCTCGGGCGCGGATTTCGCGAAGTGCCAGAGCTGACCGAACATCGGGCCGATGCCGCCCATCTGCCACATCAGCCATTGATGCGTCGTGGCGCGCGCCACCGGATCGGCGGGCAGGAAGCGGCCGGTCTTCTCGGCGAGATAGAACAGGATCGCGCCGGACTCGAACAGCGAGACGCGCTGCCCGCCGGGGCCGTCGGTATCGACGATCGCGGGGATCTTGTTGTTGGGCGATATCTTCAGGAAGTCGGGCGCGAACTGCCCGTTCGTCGAGAAGTCGACGCGATGCACGTTGTAGGGAAGCGCCGTCTCCTCGAGGAAGATGGCGACCTTGCGGCCGTTCGGCGTGCCGGCGGTGTGGAATTCGATCATGGATGCCTCCGCTATCGGCGGGGCGCCCGGATGCCGGGCGCCCCTGCCGTTCAGCCCTTCAGCTTCTTGGCGAGTTCGGCGACGCGGCGGCCCAGATGCGCGCCCGTCGTCTGGTCGTCGACCGACGGGTTGGCCGGGCCGGGCGCTTCGTTCAGCGCCGTCGACATGGCGCCCGCGAACGAGCCGAGACGGTTGAGGACAAGCCCGTCCTTCTGCGTCTGCGGCAGCAGGCCGAGGCTGACCCAGTGCATCCCGTGCTGCATGGCAAGCGTCCAGAGCGACTGGATCGTGTTCAGCTTGTCACCCGACGGGCTGTTGGAATTGGTGAAGCCGGAGGCGAGCTTGTCCTTCCAGCCCTGCCCGAACCAGGTCTTCGCCGTCGTGTCGGCCCATACCTTGAACGGACCCGAGACGTCGCCCATGTAGGTCGGCGAACCGAAGATGATCGCGTCGGCCGCATCCAGCGTCGCCTGCTTGGCTTCGGCCTCGGCGATCGGAACCAGATCGACGGTGGTGCCGGCGACGGAAGCCGCACCCTTGGCCACGGCTTCCGCCAGGACCTTCGTGTGGCCGAATCCGCTGTGATAGACGATCGCAACCTTTGCCATGTTCTGCTCCTTGTTCCCTATTTGCGAAGTGAACTTCGCCGGAACCTTGCGGTGAGCGGCGAAGTTGGTTACATTTCGATACCGAAGTGATATCGCTCTTCTGATATCATTTGTAAAGTAGGTACCGTTTGGTAACTACCATTGTAGAAATACCATTGTAGAAATGAGGTGGTGTCATGCCGATGCCGAAAAGCCCGATGGGCTGCCCGATGGACGCCCTGCTCCGCCTGCTGATGGGGCCGTGGACGACCTATATCCTGTGGGTGCTGCGCAACCACGGGCCAACGCGGTTCGGCGAACTGAAGCGCCGCGTTTCGGGCGTCTCGGCCAAGATGCTGACCGAAAGGCTTCGCCTGCTGGAGAGCGCGGACGTCGTGGCGCGCGAATACACGCCCACGATCCCGCCGCAGGTCACCTATTCCCTCACCGCGCGCGGCGAGGAGCTGTCGCAGGTGTTCAAGAAGCTCGACGAGATCTCCCGGCGCTGGTCCGAGGAGGACATCAAGCGCGGCCGCAAGCCGGCCGAGAAGCGCGCGGCCTGAAACGAAAAAGGCCGGCCCCGAGGGACCGGCCTTTCGCGTATCGGGACTTGCCGAACCGTCAGCGCGAATAGAATTCGATGACGAGGTTCGGTTCCATCTGCACCGGGTACGGCACGTCGGTCAGCTTCGGCGTGCGCACGAACTTGCCCTTGAACGCCTTCTGGTCGACGACTTCGAGATAGTCGGGAACCTGGCGCTCCTGCGAGGACACCGCCTCGAGGACCTGGACGTTCTCGCGCATCTTCGGATTGAGCTCGACCGTGTCGCCTTCCTTGACGAACATCGAGGCGATGTCGGCGCGCTTGCCGTTGATCAGCACGTGGCCGTGGCTGACCATCTGGCGGGCGGCGAACACCGTGGGCGCGAACTTCAGGCGGTAGACGACGGCGTCCAGACGGCGCTCGAGCAGGCCGATCAGGTTCTCCGAGGTGTCGCCCTTCTTGCGGATCGCTTCCGTGTAGATCTTGCGGAACTGGCGCTCGGTGATGTTGCCGTAATAGCCCTTCAGCTTCTGCTTGGCGCGCAGCTGGGTGCCGAAATCGGTCGGCTTCTTGCGGCGCTGCCCGTGCTGGCCGGGGCCGTATTCGCGCTTGTTGACCGGGCTCTTCTCGCGGCCCCAGAGGTTTTCCCCGAGGCGGCGGTTGATCTTGTACTTGGACTCTTGACGCTTCGACATGGTTTCATCGTCTCCTCGGCGGCCTCGTGGAGCCTGGCGCAACCCCGTGACGCGCCGCCGAAAAAAGTGAACGAGCGATCCCGCGGTAGTGGCCCGTCGTGAAAACGGGGCAAAGCCTTGCCAGGCAGGGGAACCTCGTCCGAAGGCGGCGGAGTATAGTGATCGCCGGGGTTTAGTCAAACGTGGGATTTGCATGTCGTTAGAATGGGTTGGCAGGATTTCAGGGCGCTGGTCGATGACCGGGGTGCTCAGCGTGGCGATCGCGGGACTCGTCGGGCTGGCGCTGGCGGTGGTGCTGGCGATCCAGATCTATGTCGGTCGCAGCGCCACGACCGAGCTTTTCCGCGCCAAGGGCGACCTGCTGGTCGAGCTGATCGCCAGCCGCGTGCGCGAGCAGCTCGATCCGGCCTCCGCCCAGCTCTCCTTCATCGCCGAGCTGCTTTCCCAACCCGACGTCAACTACACCCGCAACCGCATCGCCGACCTGATGACCGGCGCGCTCGCGGGCGCCCCGCAGATCGACCGGCTCGTCTTCCTCTACCCCGATGCACGGGCGATCGTCGTCGATCGCGGCGCCGACGCGCCGAAGGTCAGCTTCCCCAACCTTTCCGACAACACCGACGTCCGCGAAGGGCTGCGCGAGGCGAATCTCAGCGCGGGCGGCCGCTGGGGCGAATTCATCTTCGCCACACCAGATGCGGGCCCCGCCGTCAACCGGCGCCAGACCGTATGGCGCGACGGCAGGTTCGTGGGCGCGCTCGCCGCCCTCGTGCCGCTGCGCCAGCTTTCGAACATCATCGAGCAGTCAGCGGCGGGCGACTATGCCGGCACGCCCTTCATCCTCTACGGCGACGAGGCCGTACTGGCCCATCGCCGCCTGATGACGCCCTTCCCCGGCCTGTCGCACGCGCATCCGCTGCCCTCGCTCGCCGAGCTCGGCGATCCCGTGCTCGCCCAGATCTGGTCGGGCCGGCGGGCCGCTCCGCTTATCGCCCAGAGCGAGCGGGTGCGCACGGTCGATGTCGACGGGCAGGCCTATCTCTTCCTGCACACCCAGCTCCCGGAATTCGGCACCGTTCCCTGGAATGTCGGCGCCTATTTCCGGGTGCGCGATTTCGCCGACAACATGCGCTCGATGTTCATGGCCGGCGTCGCCGGCCTTGGCGTGCTTGCGATCGCTCTTGTCTGCGCCGTCGTCCTCGCGCGCCGGCTGGCGCGGCCCACGCGCCGCTTCGCGCGCGCGGCCGCCCTGCTTGCCGATCTCGATTTCGACCGGCACGAGACGTTCCAGCGCAGCCGCATCCGCGAGATCGACGAGCAGGCCCTCGCCTTCAATCGCCTGATCGCGGCCCTGCGCTGGTTCGAGGCCTACGTGCCGCGCAAGCTCGTGCGCCAGCTCGCGCGCAGCGCCGACAGCGGCGGCATCGCCTCGACCAGCTGCGAGGTGACGATCATGTTCACCGACATCGTCGGCTTCACGGCGCTTGCGCAGACCATGGAGCCCGAGGCGATGGCCGACATGCTCAACCACCACTTCGCGCAGGTCATCTCCGCGATCGAAGCCACCGGCGGCACGGTCGACAAGTTCATGGGCGACGGCGTGATGGCCTTCTGGGGCGCCCCGGAAGGCCACGACAGCCACGCGCGCGCGGCACTCGCATCGGCCCGCGCGATCGCGGCGAACGTCGCATCCGGGCCCCTGCGCCTGCGCGTGGGCGTCCATACCGGCCCTGTCGTCGCGGGAAACGTCGGCAGCCGCGAGCGGCTCAACTACACGATCCTGGGCGATGCCGTGAACGTCACGCAGCGCATCGAGCAGCTCGGCCACGACCTGATGAAGCCCGGCGAAGGGGCCTGCGTACTGACAAGCCAGACCACCTTCGAGGCGGCGGGCGCACCGGCGGATTTCCGCCCGGCGGGAAAATTCAGTCTCCGCGGCCGCGAGGAGCCGGTTTCGATCTACCGGCTTTCGCCAGATGGGGCCGCTCGACCAGCCCCGTAAGCATGCCGTGCGCGGTGCGGATCTCCTGCGCGTTCGGGCGCGCGCGCAGGAAGAAGGCGCGCAGGTTGCGCACCGCTGCCGGGCGCATCGCCGCATTGCGCAGGAACCCGCAGGCATCGAGCTCGGCCTCGAGCCGTTTCAGGAACCCGTCGATCTCTTCCTTCGTCGCAGGCTCGCCCCTGCCGGTGCGCACGCGCCGGTCGGGCGTCGCATCGTGCGAGCGCGCCCATTCCCAACCGACGAGCAGCACGGCCTGCGCGAGATTGAGCGAGTCGAACTCCGGATTGACCGGGAACGGCACCATTGCGTCGGCAAGCGTTACTTCGTCGTTCTCGAGACCCGTACGCTCGGCTCCGAAGAGGAATCCCACGCGTTCGCCCGAGATCAGGGCCGCGCGCGTCGAGGCAATGGCGGCCTGCGGGGTGAGCACCGGCTTCACCATGTCGCGGTCGCGCGGGCATGTCGCGTAGACGCGCGTCAGGTCCGCGACCGCGCTTTCCACGTCGTCGAACAGGCGGGCCGACGCCAGCACCGCATCCGCTCCCGAGGCCGCGCGGTTCGCACGCTCGTCCGGGAAGCCGCAGCGCGGACGCACGAGACGCAGATCGGTAAGGCCGCAATTGAGCATCGCGCGCGCGGCCGTGCCGATATTCTCGGCAAGCTGCGGTCGCACGAGGACGATGGCGGGAGCGGCCTTGGGCAGCGCCATCACGCCCTCGGTGCCGGCGTTCCGTCGCGATAGAGCTTCCAGGTGATCGAATCGTTGAGCGCCGTGTACGAGGCGTCGATGACGTTTTCCGACACGCCGACCGTGCCCCAGGTGCGGACCTCGCCGTGCGCGTGGCCGTCGGCGCTCTCGATCATCACGCGCGTGACGGCGGCCGTCGCGCGCTCGGGCGCCAGGATGCGCACCTTGTAGTCGACGAGCTTCAGTTCGCCGAGGCCCGGATAGAACGACAGAAGCGCCGCACGCAGCGCGCGGTCGAGCGCCTCGACCGGCCCCTTGCCCTCGCCGACCGTCAGCCGGCGTTCGCTGCCGACATCGAGCTTCACCGTCGCTTCCGACATCGTGATCAGCACGCCGCGCGCGTTGTAGCGCCGCTCGGAAATCACGCGGAACGAATGCAGGCGGAAATACTCGGGCACGCCATGCATCAGGCGGCGGGCGAGCAGCTCGAACGAGCCGTCGGCGCCGTCGTAGGTGTAGCCCTCGTGCTCGCGCGCCTTGATCTCGTCGAGCAGCTTGCCGATCACCGGGCTCTTCGCGTCGATCTCGAGACCGATGTCCTTGAAGCGTGCCAGCAGGTTCGAACGGCCCGACTGGTCGGACACGACGACATGGCGGCGGTTGCCGACCGTCTCGGGCGGGATGTGCTCGTAGGTGCGCGGGTCCTTCTCGACGGCCGACACGTGCAGCCCGCCCTTGTGCGCGAAGGCGCTCTCGCCGACATAGGCGGCGTTGCGCGCCGGCGTGCGGTTGAGCCGCTCGTCCAGCAGGCGCGACAGCGACGTCAGATGCGTCATCCGTTCGGCATCGATGCCGACGTCGTAGCCCATCTTGACGACGAGATTGGGGATCACCGAGATGAGGTTGGCGTTGCCGCAGCGCTCGCCAAGGCCATTGATCGTGCCCTGCACCTGTCGCACGCCCGCACGCACGGCGGCGAGCGAGTTCGCCACCGCGTTCTCGGTGTCGTTGTGGCAGTGGATGCCGAGCCGGTCGCCGGGGATCGACTTCACGACTTCGCCCACGATGCGCTCGATGTCGTGCGGCACGGTGCCGCCGTTGGTGTCGCACAGCACGATCCAGCGCGCGCCCGCCGCATATGCTGCCTTCAGGCAGTCGAGCGCGAAGCCCGGATTGGCCTTGTAGCCGTCGAAGAAATGCTCGGCGTCGAACATCGCTTCCTTGCCGCGCGTCTTCGTCTCGACGACGCTTTCGCCGATCATGTCGATGTTCTCGGCCTTCGTGATGCCGAGCGCCACGTCGACATGGAAATCCCATGTCTTGCCCACGAGGCACGCGGCGGGCGCCGACGTGCCGAGCACCGAAGTAAGCCCCGGATCGTTGCTCGCCGAACGCCCGCTGCGCCGCGTCATGCCGAACGCGGTGATGCGCGCATGCGACATCGCGGGCAGGGCCGCGAAGAAGGCGTCGTCGGTCGGGTTCGCCCCCGGCCAGCCACCTTCGACATAGTCCACGCCGATGCGGTCGAGCGCGCGCGCGATGGCGATCTTGTCGGCAACGCCGAAATCCACGCCCTGCGTCTGCGCCCCGTCGCGCAGCGTCGAATCGAATATGTAGACCCGCTCGCCCATGTTACCCGCCCCGTTTCCAAATCGTGCCGCCACCGGGCACATCCTCGAGAATCACGCCCTTCGCCTTCAGGCCGTTCCTAATTCGGTCGGCCTCCGCGAAGTCTCGGGATTTGCGCGCGGCAAGCCGCGCGGCGATGGCAGCTTCGATTTCGGCCTCGTCCGGCCCGGCCCCTGCCCCCTGCTTGAACCAGAGTTCCGGGTCGGACTGCAACAGGCCAAGCAGCGCGCCTGCATCGATGAGGGCCGCCTTCGCGTCGGCGCTGCGGGTGGTGTTCAACCGGCGCGCGATTTCGTGCATCTCCGCCAACGCCTTGGCGGTGTTGAGGTCGTCGCAAAGGGCCGCCTGCACGCTGTGGGCTTTCACGGCCGATGGCACCACATCCGCAGTTGCGCGCAGGGCACTGTAGAAGCGGTCGAGATCGCCCTTCGCCTCGCGCAGGCCGTCATCGGTGAAATCCAGCGGGGCGCGGTAATGCGTCTTCAACAGCAGCAGGCGGATCGCCTCGCCCGACCATTTGGCCAGCAGGTCCTGCACGGTGAAGAAGTTGCCGAGGCTCTTCGACATCTTCTCGCCGTTCACGACGAGGAAGCCGTTATGCATCCAGTATTTCGAGAACGTCACGCCGTCGTGCGCGCAGACCGATTGCGCGATCTCGTTCTCGTGGTGCGGGAAGATCAGGTCGTGCCCGCCGCCGTGAATGTCGATCGTGAGGACCTTGAACACGTCCTTGGCCATCGCCGAGCATTCGATGTGCCAGCCCGGCCGGCCGCGGCCCCACGGACTGTCCCAACCCGGCTGCTCGGGTGTCGAGGGCTTCCACAGCACGAAGTCGCCGGGGTCCTTCTTGTAGGGTGCGACCTCGACGCGCGAGCCGGCGACCTGCTCGTCGCGCGAACGCCCCGACAGCTTTCCGTAATCGGCAAAGCTCGTCACGTCGAACAGCACGTGCCCTTCGGCGGCGTAGGCGTGGCCCTTCTGGACGAGGGCGGCGATCATCGCGACCATCTGCGGCACGGTGCGCGTGCAGCGCGGCTCGACGTCGGGCGCAAGCGCGCCCACCGCCGCCATGTCGGCGTGATAGGCGGCGATCGTCTCTTCGGTGACCGTATCGATATGCACGCCGCGCTGCAGGGCGCGCTCGATGATCTTGTCGTCGATGTCGGTGATGTTGCGCGCGTACGTCACCTTCGGATAGAGGCGCTTCAGCACGCGGTAGAGCGTGTCGAACACCACGACCGGGCGCGCGTTGCCGATATGCGCACGGTCATAGACCGTCGGCCCGCACACATACATGCGCACATGCGACGGATCGAGCGGCTCGAACCGTTCCTTCTTGCGCGACATCGAATTGTGGACGTGCAGTTCCATCACGCGGCCTTGCCCCCGAGGCGCGCGAGCGTACGCGATCTGCCCAGCATCGGCAGCAGCGATTTCATCTCCGGCCCATGCTCGCGCGCGGTCAGCGCCAGGCGCAGCGGCGCGAACAGCTCCTTGCCCTTGCGGCCCGTGGCGGCCCCCAGCGCCTTGGTCCAGGCACCCCAGGTCTCGGTGTTCCACGGCTCGGGCGGCAGCAGGCCGGCGGCCTGTTCGAGGAAGGCCGGATCGGCTGCGACGGGCGCGACGGGCTCGCGGCACAGCGCCCACCAGTCGGCGGCGTCGGAAACCTTGGTCAGGTTCGCTCGCACCGTCTCCCAGAACGCTTCGTCGGCACCCGCCGGCAGGCGCGCCGCGACGGCCTTGAACGCCAGCTTGTGGACGATCTTCGCGTTGAGGCGCGCGATCTCGTCGGGGTCGAGCTTGGGCGAGGAACGGCTGAACTTGCCGAAATCGAAGCCGGGCACGAGCTCGGCGAGACTTTCCTTCGGCTCGACCGGATCGGACGTGCCCAGACGCGCGATCAGCGAGGCGATGGCGACCGGCTCGATGCCTTCGTCCCGCAGGTTGGCGAGCGACAGCGAACCAAGGCGCTTGGAAAGCCCCTGCCCGCTCGCGTCGGCGATCAACGGAAAATGCGCGAAAGCGATCGTGCTGCCTGCGCGCCCCAGCGCCTCGAAGATCTGGATCTGGACCGAGGTGTTGGTCACGTGATCCTCGCCGCGCACGATATCGCTGACGCCGAGCTCGATGTCGTCGACGACGGACGCAAGCGTATAGGTCGGCATGCCGTCGGCGCGCAGCAGCACCGGATCGGATACCCTGCTGCCGTGATAGGCGCAGCGTCCGCGGATGCGGTCGTCCCACGAAGTCTCGACGTGATCGAGAAGGAAGCGCCAATGCGGCTTGCGCCCTTCGGCCTCGAAGGCCTGCTTCTGCGCGTCCGACAGGCGCAGCGCCGCACGGTCATAGACCTGCGCGCTGGCGTCGCCGGCCTGGCCGATGCGGCGGAGCTTCAGCTCCTCCGGCGTCTCATAGCAGGCATAGAGGCGGCCCTTGGCCTTCAGCGTTTCGGCCGCGGCGGAATAGCGGTCGAGCCGGTCGGACTGGCGCGCGAATTCGTCCCATTCGAGGCCGAGCCAGCGCAGGTCTTCCTCGATGCCGGCGGCGAATTCGGGTGTCGAGCGTTCGCGGTCGGTGTCGTCCATGCGCAGCAGGAACCGGCCGCCGGATTTGCGCGCATAGAGCCAGTTCAGCAGGGCGGCCCGCACGTTGCCAAGATGCAGGCGCCCGGTGGGCGACGGGGCGAAGCGGACACGCACCGTCATGTCAGCCCCGGAAGCCGTTCGTGATCGGATAGCGCCGTTCGCGGCCGAAGGACCGGCTGGTGATCTTGACGCCCGGTGGGGCCTGCCGGCGCTTGTATTCCGAGAGATCGAGCATGCGCCAGATACGGCGCACTTCGGCCTCCGGATAGCCCTTCGCAACGATCTCCTCGACCGTGCGTTCGCCCTCGACCAGTTCACGCAGGATGCCGTCGAGCTGCGCATAAGGCCCGAGCGAGGCTTCGTCGGTCTGACCTTCGCGCAGTTCGGCCGTCGGCGGCTTGGTGATGACGCGCTCGGGCATCACCGGCGTGCGCGGATCGAGCGAATTGGGCGGAACGTGCGCGTTGCGCCAGCGGCACAGCTCGAACACCGTCGTCTTCCAGACGTCCTTCAGGATCGCAAAGCCGCCGCACATGTCGCCATAGAGCGTGGCGTAGCCCGCACTCATCTCGCTCTTGTTGCCGGTCGAGACGACCATGTGGCCGAACTTGTTCGACAGCGCCATCAGCGTGAGGCCGCGACTGCGCGACTGGATGTTTTCTTCGGTGATGTCGGCCTTGGTGCCTTCGAAGCTCGGGCCCAGCATCTTGCCGAAGGCGGCGACGGCCGGCTCGATCGATATTTCGTCGAGGCGCACACCGAGCAGATGCGCGCACTCGGCCGCGTCCTCGAGACTGTCGCGGCTGGTGAAGCGCGAGGGCATCATCACGCAGTGGACGCGCGAGGGGCCGAGCGCGTCGGCCGCGATGGCGGCAGTGAGTGCCGAATCGATGCCGCCCGAAAGGCCGAGGATCACGCCCTTGAAGCGGTTCTTGTCGACATAGTCGCGCAGGCCCAGCACGAGCGCGCCGTAGATCGCGGCGAGCGTGTCCTGCGGCGCGGCGATGCGGCCCGCCGCGCACGCGAGCCTGCCCTTGGCGTCGCGCGACCAGTGCGACACGGCCATGTCGCCGGCGAACGCCTCAAGCTGGATCGCGAGCGAACGGTCGGTGTTGATCGCGAAGGACGAGCCGTCGAACACGAGTTCGTCCTGCCCGCCGACCTGGTTGACATAGACGAGCGGCAGGCCGGTTTCCGCCATGCGCGCCAACGCGAGTTGCAGACGCTGGTCGCGCTTGTCGGTCTCGAACGGGCTGCCGTTGGGCACGACGAGGATCTCGGCACCGCTTTCGACGAGGCACTCGGCCACGTCGGGGAACCACATGTCCTCGCAGATCATCAGGCCGAGGCGCACGCCGCGGAAGGAAACGGGCCCCGGCAGCGGCCCCGGCTCGAACACGCGCTTCTCGTCGAACACGCCGTAATTCGGCAGGTGATGCTTGAAGCGCACGGTCTGCACGCGGCCGGCATCGAGCACGCAGGCGGCGTTATGGACCTTGCCGTTCTCGACCCACGGCGTTCCGACGATCAGGCCCGGCCCGCCGTCGGCCGTATCGGCAGCAAGGCTTTCGACCGCCGCGCGGCACGCGGCCTGGAATGCGGGCTTGAGGACGAGATCCTCGGGCGGGTAGCCGGAGACGACGAGTTCCGGCAGCAGTACGAGCGTGGCGCCGGCGGCAGCCGCATCGGCGCGTGCCTTGCGGATCTTGGCCAGATTTCCCGCAACGTCGCCGACGGTGGGATTTATCTGGGCAAGAGCGAGGGCGAGCGCGTCACTCAATGCTTGTCCCCGGCATCGGCCTTGTGGCCGACCATCTTGTCAAGGAAGGCGAGCAGCAGCGCCGATGCGATGAACGTCATGTGGATCGCGATCAGCAGCAGCAGCTTGTCGTTCGCGATATCATTCACGTCGAGGAACGCCTTGAGGAGATGGATCGAAGAGATCGCGACGATGGACGAAGCGAGCTTGATCTTCAGCGAACCCGCGTCGAGCTTGCCGAACCAGGACAGTTTGTCCTCAACTTCGCCGAGATCGAGACGGCTGACGAAATTCTCGTAGCCGGAAATGACGACCATGACGATCAGGTTGGCGACCATCACGACGTCGACCAGCGTGAGGACCGCGAGTACGACCTTCGACTCGCCCATCGACCAGATCGCGACCGACAGGTGGACGAGTTCGAACATGAACTTCGCGGACAGCATGACGAGCACCGCCACGAGGCCGAGATAGAGCGGCACCTGGATCCAGCGGCTGGCGAAGATGACCTTTTCGACGGCGCGTTCGACCTGGCTCATTTTCTTCCCTGCATGTTCGCGAAAACGACTTCGGCCTCGGCGACCGTATCTGCGACGATCTGCGCCGCCGGCCGGCCGCTCGCCATGCGGGCACCCTGCCCGGCCCACATGACCATCAGGTCGACCTTGCCCTGCTTGGCGGCTTCGGTGCGCAACTGCGTGGTGAGCGCGTTGGTGACGGGATAGGCCGGAAGCTCGGCCGCGTGCGGCGCCATCTCGGTCATGTAGCGCGAGCGTACGCCGCGCGCCGGCCTGCCGGAGACGGCGCGCGTCACGGTGGTGCCCGTGTCGTCGATCTTGACGAGTGCTTCCTTGTGCAGCGGGTGCGTGCCGGCCTCGGGTGCGGCGAGGAAAGCCGTTCCCATCGCGGCGGCCGAAGCGCCCAGCGAAAGTGCGGCGGCCAGCCCGCGTCCGTCCATGATGCCGCCGGCCGCGATGACGGGAATCTTCACGGCATCGACGATCTGCGGGACGAGCACCATCGTGCCGATCAGCGAATCCTCGAAAGTGCCGATGAAGGTGCCGCGATGGCCGCCGGCTTCGGCCCCCTGCGCGAGGATCGCGTCGACCCCCTGGGATTCGAGCGTCTTGGCCTCGGTGACATTGGTCGCCGTCCCGATGACGAACACGCCGCGCGCCTTCAGGGCCGCCGTCTTGCGGGCACCGATGGCGCCGAAGGTGCTGCTGAATACCGGCGGAGCCAGATCCAGCACGGTCTCGAACTGCGCGTCGAAATCCTCGGCCCACTTGGCGGGCGGGGCGCCGTTGGTTTCCATGCCGAGCTCGAGCCGGTATTTGGCGAGCAGCGCGTTGGCGAACGCGACCTCGGAGGGCTTCGCCTCCGCCGGTGCGAGAACGAAGAGATTGACCGCGAATGGCCTGTCGGTGGCCGCGCGGATCGCGGCGACCTGGCTGCGGATCGCGGCGGGCGCCGTCGTCGCGGCGGCGAACGAACCGAGCGCGCCGGCGTTCGACACGGCGGCGACGAGTTCGGGCGTCGTCATGCCGCCCGCCATCGGCGCCTGCACGACGGGATGCGTCAGGCCCAGAAGCTGCGTGAGGCGGGTCGACAGTGCCATTGCGCTCAGCCCGGCTTGCGCAGCAGGAACTCGCGGCCGACCTTGACCGACGGGCGGCCGTCATACTCGACGATATCGGCGGTCGCGTAGGTCTCGGTCCAGACCTCCGGCAGATACGAACCCGTACCCACCGTATCGATCGGCGCGTTGGCGACGGCCATCGTCTTGCACTTGGCCGGCGTGAATCCGGAAGAGGCGACGATGCGCACCTTGGCGAAGCCCGCGCGGTCGAGTTCCTCGCGCATGTGCCAGATCGCGGCAGCCGAGACGCCCGTACCCGTCAGGTAGCGCAGCTCCTGCTCGGTGCGGTAGCCGCGAAGCGACAGCGGCGCGTTGCGCTCCAGCACGTCGTAGGATCTGGCGAGATCGAGACCTTCGATATAGCGGCCGCCATGCGTGTCGAGGCGCATTGCCATGCGGCCGGACTGCGCCACGTCGGGGAAGCGGCGGCAGACTTCGAGCGAGTCCGTCACCTCGCGGCCGAAATAGTCGACGAGCACCGTGACGTTCTCTGTCGCGAAGACTTCGAGCAGCATCTCGGCCGCACGCAGCGTCGAACCGGCATAGCCGATCAGCGCATGCGGCATCGTACCGAAACCCGCCTTCTGGCCGAAATAATGTGCGGTAGCATCGGTCGCGTTGCCGACGAACCCCTTCGCGCCCACTTCGCGACGCGCGGCCTCGGAACCGACCGACGCGGCATAGGCCATCATCTCGGCCATCTCCGAACCGGCGCAATGGCGCGCGTCCATCGCGAGGAACGCAGTGCGCGGCAGGTCGACGCACATCGTGTAGGCGTTGTAGGCCGCGACGCAGGCGGGCCCGAGCTTCTGGAGGTAGAGCGTTTCCAGATCGACGAGATGATAGAGAGAGCCCGAGATGTACATCAGCGGGTCGCCGGCACCCGTCCATTCGCCTTCCTTGTGGCGCAGGTCGATGTCGAACTTGGTGCCGCGCGCGGCGGCAATGCGCTCGAGCCATTCGAGCGCGAGGCGCGGCGCCGACACGACCGGGCGGCGCATGAAGACCGCATAGGTCACCCGTTTGTCGCCGAAGCGGCCGACGGCCGCCTTGGTCTTGTTGAAATAGTGATCCGTCAGCCGCGAGACCGCGCTTTCGTCGGGGATGCGACCGAGCGGGCTCTGTTCGGGATCGGAAGCGCGTCCGTCGGCCATTGCGGCCCTTTCCTTGACGCCGGAGACCGGCTGCTGGCTCAGTCGTCGTCGCCGACCGCGCGCAGGCGCGATTCATCGACGCGCTGGGCGCGCAGCTTCTCGGCGATCAGGAAGGCGAGCTCGAGCGCCTGCGTGCCGTTGAGACGCGGGTCGCAGTGCGTGTGGTAACGGTCGCCGAGTGCGGCATCCTGGATCGCCTCGGCACCGCCGAGGCACTCCGTCACGTTCTGGCCCGTCATCTCGAAATGAACGCCGCCGGCATAGACGTTCTCGGCGCGGCACACGTCGAAGAAGCCGCGCATCTCGGCGAGGATGCGGTCGAAGGGCCGCGTCTTGTAGCCCGAAGCCGACTTGATCGTGTTGCCGTGCATGGGATCGCAGCTCCACACGACCTTGCGGCCCTCGCGCGCGACCTTGCGCACCAGCGGCGGCAGCTTCGATGCGACCTTGTCGTCGCCCATGCGCGCGATCAGCGTCAGGCGGCCCGGCTCGTTCTCAGGGTTGAGCGCGTCGATGAGGCGGATGAGTTCGTCGGGATCGCTCGTCGGCCCGCACTTGAGGCCGATCGGGTTCTTGATGCCGCGGCAGAATTCCACGTGCGCGCCGTCGAGCTGGCGCGTGCGGTCGCCGATCCACACCATGTGGGCCGAGCAGTCGTACCAGTCGCCGCTCGTGGAATCGACGCGCGTCAGCGATTCCTCGTAGGGCAGCAGCAGCGCCTCGTGGCTCGTGAAGAACGACGCCTCGTGGATCTGCGGAACGGCTTCGGGCGTGATGCCGCAGGCCGACATGAACTGGAGCGAGTCCGAGATGCGGTCGGCAAGCTCGCGGAACTTCTCGCCCGCCGAGCTGCGGTCGACGAAGCCGAGCGTCCAGCCGTGCACGCGATGGAGGTCGGCGTAGCCGCCGCGCGAGAAGGCGCGCAGCAGGTTGAGCGTGGCGGCCGACTGCGAATAGACGTTCAGCATGCGCTCGGGATCGGGAACCCGCGCCTTGGCGTCGAACTCGATGCCGTTGATGATGTCGCCGCGATAGGTGGGCAGCGTCACGCCGCCGACCGTCTCGTCGTCGGACGAGCGGGGCTTGGCGAACTGGCCGGCCATGCGGCCGACCTTCACGACCGGCAGGCCGCCGGCATACATCAACACGACTGTCATCTGCAGGATGACCTTGAACGTGTCTCGGATGTTGTTCGCCGTGAACTCGGCGAAGCTTTCCGCGCAATCCCCACCCTGAAGAAGGACGGCCTTGCCCTCTGCGACCTTGGCGAGCTGTGCCTTCAGGTCGCGCGCCTCACCTGCAAAAACGAGCGGCGGATAGGACGCGAGCTTCTTCTCGACCGAAGCCAGCGAAGCGGCATCGGGATAAGCGGGCATCTGGCGCGCAGGTCGGTTGCGCCAGCTATCGGGCGTCCATTTGGCAGGCATGTTTGTCCCCAAAATTGATTGGGGATAAACTATAGGGCGATCTTCGCATCTGCAACCGATCCCTTTTCCCGCATCGTATCAATATGTTGACGGGCGGTCTTGAAGCGTCCAAAACCGTCATCGCCATGCTTCAGGACTTCCTCTTTTTCCTCTCCAAGCTGGTCGGGCCGTTTTCGGACCCGCGCACCGCCCTCTATGCCGCGCTCGTGATCGGCGTGATCGGGTTGTGGACGCCCTGGGGGCGGGCCGCCCGGCGCCTGCTGGCGGCGGTCCTGATCCTCGGTTTCGTGCTGGGTTCGGCCCCGCTCGGCATGATCGCCGTGAACTGGATCGAGAACCTCGTGCCGCCGCCCGAACGCATGCCGGCGCATGTCGACGGGATCGTCGTGCTCGGCGGCGACGTCAACAGCCGCATGCTGCGCCTGCGCCCCGCCACGCCGGGTGCCGACGCCACGCGGCAGATCGCCTTCGCCGATCTCGCGCACCGCTACCCCGATGCGAAGCTCGTCTTCAGCGGCGGCTCGGGCCAGGTGCTCGACCGCGCCGACACCGACGCCGACGGCGCGCGCCTGCTGCTGCCGATGCTCGGGCTCGATCCCGCGCGCGTGCTTTTCGAGGACCGCTCGCGCAATACCCACGAGAACGCGACGCTCGCGATGGAAATGGCGAAGCCGAAGCCGGGCGAGACTTGGCTGCTCGTCACGTCGGCCTTCCACATGCCGCGCTCGCTCGCCAGCTTCCGCAAGGCGGGCTGGCAGGTCGTCCCCTACCCGGTCGGCTATCTCACAGAGCCCGATCCGGTCGCAGGCTGGTTCCCCGCACTCACGTTCGACGGGCGCATGTACTATCTGGCCGTTGCGACGCGCGAGATCGCGGGCTTCGTCTATTATTACGTCACCGGACGAACCGACAGCATCGTTCCGCGGCCCTAGCGCGCCGGCCCTGCGAGCAGCGCGCGGGCTTTTGCCGCCTCGTCCGCGACGAAATCGGCGAACACGCGCAGGCGCGCAAGCTCGCGCACGTCGCGGTGATAGACGAGCCAAAGATCGTAGCGCTGCACGCGCGACGGCGGCAGCAGGCACACCAGCCGCCTGTCGCGCTCGGCCATGTAGCAGGGCAGCACGCCCGCCCCGATCCCGGCCGCGACGGCTGCGTACTGGCTGGCCAGCGAGTTGCTGACCAGTACCGGCGTCGCGCCCACCGGCGCACAGGCCGATGCAAGCCAGCGTGCGAGCGGCACGTCGGCGAATGCCTCGTCGAAGCCGATGACCGGATAGATATCCGGCTCGAACGTGCCGGGTGTGGCATCGTATTTCCGACAGAAATCCTTTGCCGCATAGACGCCGTAGCCGACCTTGCCGATGGCGCGCGCGACGAGCGCCCCGCCCGTCGGTCGCATCAGGCGAAGTGCCACGTCCGCCTCGCGCCGGGCGAGGCTCAACGTCGAATTGTCGGCGACGACCTCGATCCGCAGGTCGGGATGCAGCGCCATCAGCCGCGGCAGGCAGGGCACGAGGAAATGCGCCGACAGCGTTTCCGTCGCCGTCACGCGAAGCGTGCCGCCGACGCGCGCGTCCCCGCCTTCCGCGCGCCTTGCCAGCGCGTCGGCCGCGTTCTCCATGTCCTCGGCCATCGCGCGGATCTCCGCCCCGCGCGCGGTCGGCACGTAACCGTCGCGCGACCGGTCGAACAGACGGCTGCCCAGCGCCTTCTCCAGCGCCGTGATCCGCCGCCCAACCGTCGTGTGTTCCACGCCCAGCTTGCGCGCGGCCGCCGACAGACTGCCCGTCCGGCAGACCACGAGGAAAAAGGCGATGTCGTTCCAGTCGATGCGATTCATCGCCTTATTGTGCAATTTCGCACATCAATTCTGCAATACTTATCGTTTTTTCGCACATTTACCCGGCCTATGTTGCGCTGCACTTCCCCTCCCACCCGGAGTCCCCCATGGCCGTCGTCCACAGCTTCCCGCGCTTCCTCATCCCGCCGCCTGTCGCGATGCCCGTGCCGGCGGCACCGCCGCAGCCGCGCGACCGCAAGCTGATCTACGGGGTCGTCGGCGGTGTGGTCGTCGCCAGCCTCTATGCCGGATGGGCGGTCGTCTCGCGCCTGGGCGCGCTGCACGCGGTCGACACATTCGACCTCGCGGCGCTGCGCTTCTTCGTCTCCGCGCTGGTCCTGCTGCCGGTCTTCCTCGGCTCGAAGATCGGGAAGAACGGCATTGCCGGCGTGGCATGGCATCGCGTGGGCGCGATCCTGACGCTCGCGGGCTTGCCTTATGGGATCGCGGTCTATGCGGGCTACCAGTTCGCGCCCGCAGGCCACGGCGCCGTTCTGATCGCAGGCTCGATCGTCGTGTTCGGCGCGCTGTTCGGCAGCCTCTTCCTCGGCGAGAAGGTCGCGGGCTGGCGCCTTGTCGGGCTGCTTGCCGTCGTCGCCGGGATCGTGGCGCTGGGCGGGGCGAGTTTCGCGGACGGCGTCGCCGGCCAATGGCGCGGCCACGTGCTGTTCGTGCTTGCAGGCGCAAGCTGGGCCGCCTACACGGTCGCCGCGCGCGCCTGGAGCCTTCCGCCCGTCGCCACGACCGCGTTCGTCGCGGTCATCTCGGCGCTCGCATACGCCCCGTTCTATCTGGCGACGGCCGGCCTGCGCCTGTTCGACCTGCCGGCCGCCACGCTCGTCCTGCAGGCGGGCTATCAGGGCATCGTCGTGGGCGTGATCGCCGTCATCCTCTACACGCGCGTCGTGGGCTGGCTGGGCGCGGCCCGCACCTCAGCCTTCGCGGCACTGGTGCCCGCGATCGCCACGCTGCTGGCGATCGTGCTGCTCGACGAGCCGCTGCACGCTTCGGGAATCGTGGGCCTCGCCCTCGTCTCGCTCGGCATGCTCGCCTCGGTCGCTGCGGGGTTCGTCAAGGTGAAGCGCTGATTAGCGCTTCACCTTCTCGCGCATCAGGACGAATTCTTCGGAAGCGGTCGGGTGGATCGCGACGGTGCGGTCGAAGTCCTTCTTGGTGAGACCCGCCTTCACCGCGATGGCGATCCCCTGGATGATCTCGGGTGCGTCGGCGCCGACCATGTGCACGCCGCGCACGCGGCCTGTCGACGCCTCGACGACGAGCTTCATCAGCGTCTTCTCGTCGCGGCCCGACAGCGTGTGTTTCATCGGCCGGAAGACGGCGCGATAGATGTCGACGCCATCAGCGCCGTAGAGACGCACGGCATCGGTCTCGGAGATGCCGACGCTGCCGACAGGCGGCTGGCTGAACACTGCCGACGGCACGTCGGCGTGATCCATCGTCATCGGGTTGGCGTTGAACAGCGTCTCGGCCAGGCCGCGCCCTTCGGCGATGGCGACCGGCGTGAGATTGACGCGGTTCGTCACGTCGCCGATCGCATAGATGCCGGGCACGGTCGTCTGCTGCCATTCGTCGACGGCGATGCCGCCGCGCTTGTCGAGATGCACGCCGACGGCCTCCAGCCCCATGTCGCGCGTGTTGGGTACGCGCCCCGTGGCGTACATGATCCGGTCGGCCTCGATGACGCCGCCGCTTTCCAGCGTGGCGCGGTCGCCCGCATCCGTCCGGTCGATGCGCGCGATCTTCTCGCCCGTGCGGATCGCGATGCCCTGCTTCTTGAGTTCGGCGGTCAGGTGGTCGCGCACGTCCTCGTCGAAGCCGCGCAGAATCTTGTCGCCGCGGATGACGATCGTCGCTTCCGCACCGGCCGAGCGGAAGATGCCGGCGAACTCGACCGCGATGTAGCCGCCGCCGACGACGATCACGCGGCGCGGCAGTTCGGGCAGGTCCAGCGCCTCGTTCGACGTGATCGTGTGGCCGATGCCCGGAATGTCGGGCCTTTCCGGCCGGCCGCCGGTCGCGATCAGGATGTATTTGGACGTGAAGGTCTTGCCGTCGACCTCGACCGTGTGCGCGTCCTTGATGCGCGCATGGCCGAGAATAGTCTCGACCTTCGCGCCCGACAGCAGGTTCTTGTAGATGCCTTCGAGACGGTCCGTCTCGCGGTTCTTGGCGGCGATCAGCTTGCCCCAGTCGAGCGATCCCTCGACCGTCCAGCCGAAACCGCGCGCATCTTCCATCTCGTGCGCGAAATGCGCGCCGTAGACGAGCAGCTTCTTGGGCACGCAGCCGCGCAGCACACAGGTTCCGCCCACGCGCCAGTTCTCGGCGATGGCGACGCGTGCGCCATAGCTTGCCGCACGACGCGAACCGGCGACGCCGCCGGAGCCCGCCCCCAGCGTGAACAGGTCGTAGTCGAAACCGCCCGGCATCAGATCCCGCCCATGCAGAGGTATTTGACCTCCATGAACTCGTCGAGGCCGTACTTCGAGCCCTCGCGGCCGAGGCCGGATTCCTTCATGCCGCCGAAGGGCGCGACCTCTGTGGTAATGAGGCCCGTATTGATGCCGACCATGCCGTATTCCAGCGCCTCGGACACGCGCCACACACGCCCGATGTCGCGGCCATAGAAATACGCGGCAAGGCCGAACTCGGTATCGTTGGCGAGCCTGATCGCCTCCGCCTCGTCCTTGAAGCGGAACAAGGGCGACAGCGGCCCGAACGTCTCCTCTTTCGCCACCATCATCGCTGGCGTCACGTCGCGCAGTACCGACAGCTCGAAGAAATTGCCGCCGAGCGCGTGGCGCTTGCCGCCGGTGACGACCTTCGCACCCTTGGCGAGTGCGTCGGCCACGTGTCGCTCGACCTTCTCGACAGCCTTGGCGTTGATCAACGGGCCGTTGGTCATCCCCGCTTCGGTACCCGGCCCGACCTTGAGCTTGCCCACGGCGGCCGCGAGCTTTTCGGCGAACGCATCGTAGACGCTGTCCTGCACGTAGAAGCGGTTGGCGCACACGCAGGTCTGGCCGCTGTTGCGATACTTGGAAACGATCGCACCCTCGACCGCCGCATCGAGATCGGCGTCGTCGAACACGATGAACGGCGCGTTGCCGCCCAGTTCCAGCGACACCTTCTTCACCGTCGGCGCGCACTGGGCCATCAGCAGCTTGCCCACGGGCGTCGAGCCCGTGAAGCCGAGCTTGCGTACGACCGGGTTGCCGGTGAGCTCCTTGCCGATGGAAGGGGCGTCACCCGTGACGATGTTGAACACGCCCTTGGGCACGCCTGCGCGTTCGGCAAGCTCCGCAAGCGCAAACGCCGAATAGGGCGTGAACTCCGACGGCTTCAGCACCACCGTGCAGCCTGCCGCGATAGCCGGGCCGGCCTTGCGCGTGATCATGCTGCAGGGGAAGTTCCACGGCGTGATGGCGGCCACGACGCCGATGGGCTCCTTGACGACGACCAGCCGCTTGTCGGGGAAGGTCGTCGGGATCGTGTCGCCATAGGTGCGCTTGGCTTCCTCTCCCGCCCATTCGAGATAGGCGGCGCCGATGGTGATCTCGCCCTTGGCCTCGGCCAGAACCTTGCCCTGCTCGGTCGTCATCAGGAGTGCAAGGTCGTCGATATTGGCCATCATCAGGTCGGCCCAGCGGCGCATGATGGCCGCGCGCTCCTTGCCGGTCTTCTTGCGCCAGGCGGGCCAGGCCTTGTTCGCGGCGTCGATGGCGCGCTTGGTCTCGGCCGCGCCCATCAGCGGCGTGGTGCCGAGCGTGGCACCCGTCGCCGGATTGTCGACCGCGATCACCTTCTTCGAATCCGCATCGATCCAAACGCCATCCACATAGGCCTGCTGGTGGAAAAGCTTCGCGTCCTTCAGGGCAATGCCAGTCAAGCCGGCGGCGCTTGCAGGTTCGGCCATGTCGTTTCTCCCGGAAATGGGTACTGGATATAGGTACGCGCGGACGGAAAGACTACTCGACCGTCACGCTCTTGGCGAGATTACGCGGCTTGTCCACGTCCGTCCCGCGCAGCAGTGCCACGTAATAGGCGAGAAGCTGCACCGGCACCGAATACAGGATCGGCGTGACGAACGGATCGCTCTCCGGCAGCTCGATCGCGGCGACGGCGAGAGAACCCAGCTTGTCGATGCCCTTCTTGTCCGCGAACAGGATCACCTGCCCGCCGCGTGCGCGCACTTCCTGCACGTTCGACGCGGTCTTCTCGAACCATTCGTCGCTGGGCGCCACGATGATGACGGGCACGTCCGACGCGATCAGCGCGATGGGGCCGTGCTTCATCTCGCCCGAGGCATAGCCTTCCGCGTGGATGTAGCTGATCTCCTTGAGCTTGAGCGCGCCCTCCATCGCGATGGGATAGGAGGTGCCGCGCCCGAGATAGAGAACGTCGCGTGCGCGCGCGACGATCTCGGCGGCAGCGCGGATCTTGTCGTCGGTCGCCAGCACGGCCGACACCTTCTCCGGCACCTCGTAGATCGCGTTGGCGAGCTTGCGCAGCTGGGTCGCTTCGAGCGTCTTGCGTTCGCGCGCGGCGGCGAAGGCGAAGCTTGCGAGCACGGCGAGCTGCGTCGTGAACGCCTTGGTGGAGGCCACGCCGATCTCGGGGCCCGCGTTCGTGGCGAGGACGACGTCGGACTCCCGCGCCATCGAGCTTTCCGGCACGTTGACGATCGAGGCGATCTTCTGGCCGTTCGCCTTCGCATGGCGCAGCGCCGAGAGCGTGTCGATCGTCTCGCCCGACTGCGAGACGAACATCGACAGGCCGCCCTTTTCGAAAATCGGGTTTCGGTAGCGGAACTCCGACGCGATATCGACATCGCACGGCAGGCGCGCGAGGCCTTCGATCCAATAGCGGCCCACCGAAGCCGCGTAGAACGACGTGCCGCACGCGACGATCTGCACGCGCGGCAGCGTGGCGAGATCGACCGGCATCTTGGGCAGCGAGACGTAGCGCGTCGCCGGATTGACATAGCTGCGTAGCGTGTCGCCGATCACTGCCGGCTGCTCGAAGATTTCCTTCTGCATGAAATGCTGGAAATTGCCCTTGCCGATCAGGGCGCCCGACATCGCGGTTTCCTTGATCGCGCGCTCGACCTTCCTGTCGTTGAGATCGTAGACCTGCGCGCCGTTCGCCGTGACGACTACCCAGTCGCCGTCGTCGAGATAGCTGATGCGCTTGGTGAGCGGCGCGAGTGCCAGCGCATCGGAGCCCACGAACATCTCCCCGTCGCCGTAGCCGATGGCCAGCGGCGAACCCCGACGGGCGGCCATCAGCATTTCCGGATGGCCCGCGAAGACGACCGCGAGCGCGAAAGCGCCGTGAAAGCGGTGCAGCGACGCGGCCATCGCCTGCTCGGGCGTCTTGCCTTCGGCGAGCAACACCGTCAGCAGATGGGCGACGACTTCGGTGTCCGTCTCAGTGACGAACTTGCGGCCCTTGGCTTCCAGCTCCGCCTTCAGTTCGGCGAAGTTCTCGATGATGCCGTTGTGAACGACGGCGACGCTCTCGGTCGCATGCGGATGGGCGTTGATTTCGTTGGGGGCGCCGTGCGTCGCCCAGCGCGTGTGGCCGATGCCGGTCGTGCCGTCGAGCGGCTCGCGCACGAGCAGTTCCTCGAGCTTGGCGATGCGCCCTTCCGCGCGCCGCCGCTCGATCCCCTTGCCGACGAGAACCGCAATGCCGGCGGAATCGTAGCCGCGATATTCAAGCCGCGTCAGCCCGTCGATGAGTCGTGGTGTCGCTTTGCCCTTGCCGACGATTCCGACGATACCGCACATGCCTATTTGCCCTTTTTCTTTGCCGCTTTTTCCGCAGCGCGCCGCTCGCGGAACTTCTTCGCCCAGTCGGGCACCGTCTTCTCCGAACCGCGCGCGACGACAAGTGCATCGGCCGGCACGTCCTGCGTGACCACCGATCCCGCCCCCACCAGCGCGCCGTCGCCGATCTTCACCGGCGCGACGAGCGCGCTGTTCGACCCGACGAAAGCGCCGGCACCGATATCGGTGTGGAACTTCTCGTAACCGTCGTAGTTGCACGTGATCACGCCCGCGCCGACATTCGCCTTCGCGCCCACGCGCGCGTCGCCGATATAGGAAAGATGGTTGACCTTGGCGCCGGCCTCGATCTTCGCGTTCTTGACCTCGACGAAATTGCCAATATGCGCGTCGGCGCCGATATCGGCACCCGGCCGCAGCCGCGCGAACGGCCCGACGAGCGCGCCATCGGCCACGCGCACGCCTTCGAAATGGCAGAAGCCCTTGATCGTCACGTTGTTGCCGACCGTCGTGCCCGGCCCGAAATAGACCGACGGGAACACGACCGTATCCGCACCGATGACGGTGTCGTAGCTGAACCAGACCGACGCCGGATCGACGAGCGTGACGCCGGCGAGCATCGCGGCATTGCGCGCGCGCGCCTGGAACACCGCTTCGAGTGCCGCAAGCTCGACGCGATCGTTTGCGGCAAGCCAGTCTTCCGCGGCGCCCTCGACCGCGCGTGCGCCCCGCCCGGCCTTGCGCGCGAGCGCCACCGCGTCCGTCAGGTAGAATTCCTTCTGCGCGTTCGTCGGCTCGATGCGCGCGAGCAATTCGAAGAAGCCTTCGCCGGCGAAGGCCATCACGCCGCTGTTGACGAGATCGATCTTCTTCTCGGCCGCGCTCGCGTCCTTCGCCTCGACGATGCGTTCGAGCGTGCCATCGGACGCCGCGACCATCCGGCCATATGGGCCCGGATCAGGCAGTCGAACGCCCAGCACGCACACCGCCGGCTTCCCCGGCGCGCGCAACCCGTCGCGCAGGCGGTCGAACGTCGCGGCCGAGACGAAAGGCGCGTCGCCCAACGCCACGAGAATGTCGCCCTTGAATCCGGCCAGCAGTTCGCGCGCTTGCAACGCTGCGTGGCCCGTCCCGCGCCGGTCGTGCTGGATGACCGCGTCGATCCGCAGGCCCGGTGCCGCCGCGCGCGCGGAATCGAGCACCGCGTCCATGTCGGGCCCGACGACGAGCACGACGCGCGCCGCCTCCAGCACCGCCAACTCGGCCATGATGTGCCCGATCAGCGAACGGCCCCCGACTTCGTGCAGCACCTTGGGGCGCACGGATTTCATGCGCGTCCCCTGGCCCGCGGCGAGGACGATGACGGCAAGAGCGTTGTCGGAAGAACCCATGCGTGCGATATCCCTTCTCGGACGGGCGCACCTTTCCATACAGCGGCCCAGCGGCAAAATCACGAAATGTTGCGAGGCATTACGATCCCGATGTCACCCCGGTTCACGCCAAAGGCGATTGTTTTCGATCTCGATGGAACGCTGGTCGATTCGGCCCGCGATATCGTCGCCGCCCTCGACGGCCTTCTGGTCGAAAGCGGCCGGCATGCGGTCGGCTACGAGGCCGGCCGCGCGATGATCGGCGATGGCGCGCGCGTGCTGATCGAGCGCGGATTCGTCGCCACCGGCGGCCCGGTCTCCGACGTCGACAAGGCGCTGAAGCGCTGGTTCGAGATCTATTCGGCCGACATCGCACGCCATTCGAAGCCCTACCCCGGTGTGCGCGAGACGCTTGCCGATCTCGGTGCACGCGGGCTGGCGCTGGCCGTGTGCACGAACAAGGCCGATGCACCCTCGCGACTGCTGCTCGAGACGCTGGACCTTGCCGCCCCGTTCCGCGTCGTCGTCGGCGGCGACGTCGCACATCGCAAGCCCGATCCGCGCCACCTGCTCGACACGCTCGCCAGGCTCGGCACCGCGCCGAAAGACGCGCTCATGGTCGGCGATTCGCCCAACGACGCGAAGGCCGCGCAAGCGGCGGGCGTGCCGGTCGTCATCGTCGACTACGGCTACAGCCACATCCCTGCGAAGGAACTGGGCGCGGACGCGCTGATCTCCGATTTCTCCGACCTGCGAAAGCTCGTCGCGTGATCCCGGGCCTGGCCGACAGCGAATCGGTATCGCACCTGATCCAGGTCGCCATCGCGCCCGTGTTCCTGCTGAACGGCCTGGGCATCCTTCTCAACGTCTTCACCGGCCGGCTGGCGCGCGTCGTCGACCGCATGCGCATTGCGGCCAACCATCTGCGCGCCAATACCGACGTCGCGCGCATGCCGCAGCTCCAGCGCGAGCTCGCCTACCAGCGCCGGCGGCTGAAGATCGTCAACGTGGCGATCGCCCTCGTCGCCTTCTCGGCATTCCTGACCTGCTGCGCGATCCTGGCGCTGTTCGTCGGCGGCGTGGCTCGCGCCAGCCAGTCGCCACTGCCGCTGGGCCTGTTCGCGTCGGCCGTGCTCGCGGTCATCGTGGCGCTGGGGCTGTTCATCGCGGAAGTGCGCGTCTCGGGCAAGGCGCTGGCCGCCGAGACGGACGACCTGAAGACGTGACGTCCTAGTCGGCCGTCGCCGATTGCTCGAGCGTGCGAACTTCGCGCAGGTAGCCCACGATCGTTCCGAACCACGCCTCGAATTCGATGCGCACGGGCGCCAATGCGGCGCCCGCTCCGAATTCTGCCAGGAAAGCGCGGCCTGCGCGCCGGTCGTCGGCGTCACGCGTCGGCATGCCCGCGCGTCGCAGGCGTCCCGCGATCGGCACCCAGTAGAATTCGCAGACCCGCGCTTCGCCCTCGAAGATCGAGCCGTTGTCGCGCGCGAGACTGGCGGTACCGCGGTCCTCGAACACAATGTCGTAGCGCTGCCGCCCGTCGAACACCGGCGTGCGGGCGTCGCACATGCGGCCCTCGTTGATCTGGCGGATCACCGTCATGATCGCGGAGGCCGGGTCGACGGTCCCGCGGCGCTGGTAGGGCGCGACTTCCTCGCGCTCGTCGGCATTGTTGGACGGAACGGCTTCGACGCGGACCACTTCGCCGTCGCGGAAATCGATCGCCACGCTGCGCGGCTTGCCCCGCGATTCGCCTCTGACCCGGTAGTTTTCGGGCACGGTCGCCTCGGCGAGGAAGCGTCCGCTCACGCTCGCATTCGCGTGCCAGGGCCACAGCCAGCCCAGAACGCCGGCCGACGATTGCCGCGTCGAGATGAAATAGGCGTTTCCGACGACGCCGAACTCGAGCGCCATGCGCGCGACCCGTCCGCCGGCAAAAACCTCGTAGACGAGTTCGACGCGCTCGTTGGGTGCCCAAGCGAGGTCCGTCTGGGCGGCAGCAGGGCCGCCAGCCGCCAGCGCGAAAGCAAGTCCGAGGAATGCCCGAAGATTCGCCATCCACTCTCCTGCGAAAACGCTAGCACAATCGTTATGTTATGTCCTCCTGTGCGGATCGGATATCCGGACGCTTCCTTGACACCCGGAAACACCCCCCTTATACCCCGCTCCCACGAACCGGATCGGGCGCTTAGCTCAGCGGCAGAGCACGGCTTTCACACGGCCGGGGTCGTAGGTTCAATCCCTACAGCGCCCACCGGTTCTCTTCCTCTCCCAGATCCTAAAGCCGCGCGAAATCCCAGTCCGCGACGGCCTGGACCATGTCGACGAAGGCGCGGACCTTGAGCGGCACCATCCGGGCTGCCGGGTAGACGACCTGTATGGGCAGCACGGGCCGCTCGAATTGCTTGAGCACGACGGCGAGCCGCCCCGCGCGGACCGCTTCGGCAGCCTGATAGGAAAGCACAGAAACCAACCCGCCATCCTTTTCGGCATGCGCTATGGCCGCGTCGGCGCTGTTGGTCGAGAAGCGCGGCGCAACGGGAACGCGGATGTCCCGCCCGCCATCCGCGAACGGCCATTCGACCGCCCCGGCCAAGCCGGAAAAATCGATCGTCGCATGGCGCTGGACGTCCGCCGGCCGACGGGGCCGACCCATTCGGGCGAGATAACCCGGCGAAGCGGCAACAACGCGCCGCGTCTGTCCGACGCGTCGCGCAATGGCGCCGGAATCCGGCAGGTTGCCGATCCGGACCGCGAGATCTATGCCTTCATCGACCAAGCTCACGAGCCTGTCGGCCAATTGCAGCGAGCCGACGACATCTACGTGACGCGTGAGATATTCGCTCATCAACGGTGCGACGTGCAGGCGCCCGAACATCAGCGGCGCACCCACGGTAAGTCGCCCTGACGGCGTCGTACGTTCGGCCCGCGCGATTTCATCGGCCTCCGCGAGTTCGGCCAAAATCGTGCGCGCTCGCTCGAGATATCGCCGTCCGGCATCGGTCGGCACGACCGAGCGTGTCGTGCGGTGGAGCAGGCGCGTTCCCAACCGCTCCTCGAGCCCGGCAACGAGCCGCGTGGCAGCCGACGGCGAGATGCCGAGCATGCGCGAAGCTGCGGCAAACCCCTTAAGGTCGGCGACCTTGACGAAGGCCGCAAGCGCGTCGAAGCGGTTCATTCAATTACACCGATTTCTGCAATTATGTCCCGCAATATATCATGATTATCATTAGATATCGCAACGGCGATATTCGGACATCACGGCGGTCCATTCCGGCTCCGCCAATTCCGACAGGATAGCACCCATGCCCCGCATCACCACCCTTCCGACAATCGAATCAAGCCCCGAAGCGGCCCGTCCGCTCCTGCAGGCCGTCGCCAAGCAGCTCGGTTCCGTCCCCAACCTGTTCCGCACCGTCGCAAACTCGCCGGCCGCACTCGACGCCTATCTCGGCTTCGGCGCTGCGCTCGGCAAGGGCCGGCTCGACCTGCGCACGCGCGAGCGCATCGCCCTTGTCGTGGCGGATCTGAACGGCTGCGAGTACTGCCTTTCGGCGCACAGCTACATCGCCGCGAACCTCGTGAAGCTCGAAGCGGCCGAGATCGCAGCCGCTCGCGCCGGCCGCTCGGCCGACCGGACCGCGGATGCGGCGCTGCGCTTCGCGGCCGCCGTGGTGCGAGCCCGAGGCCATGTCGACGACGCCGACATCGCGTCCGCGCACGCGGCGGGTCTCGACGACGGAATGATCGTCGAAATCGTCGCGCATGTGGCGATCAACACGTTCACGAACTACCTGAACGAAGTCGCCCGCACGACCGTCGACTTCCCGGCTGCGCCTGCCCGCGCGGCTGCCTGAAACCGGAAACGGGGAACGCCGTCATGTCCAATGCCGTCTATCCGAGCGACGTCGCCTTCACCGCAACGGTAAAGGCGATCCAGGCCCGCAAGGGCTCGCGATCGTCCTATGCCCGCATGGAGACGAACGGCGGCTGGCAGACATCGATCACGCCGGAGCTGGCGGCGTTCCTTTCCGCGCAGACCAGCGCGTTCCTCGCGACGGCGAACGCCGACGGCCAGCCCTATATCCAGCATCGCGGCGGGCCGCCGGGCTTCCTCGTGCCGCTCGACGCGCGGACGATCGGCTTTGCCGACTATCGCGGCAACCGCCAGTACGTCACGCTGGGCAACGTCGCCGAAAATCCGAAAGCGCACCTGTTCCTGATCGACTACGCGCATCGCCGCCGGATCAAGCTCTGGGGGACCTTGCGCGCGGTCGAGGACGATCCGGATCTGGTCGCGCGCCTGATGCCGGACGGTTACCAGGCCAAGCCCGAGCATGCCCTGCTGTTCGAGATCGGCGCATGGGATGCGAACTGCCCGCAGCACATTCCGCAACGCTTCGAGGCGGCCGACGTTGCCGAAGCGCTTGCCGTACGCGACCGGCGCATCGCCGAACTGGAAGCGGCGCTCGCGGCCAAGACGGGCTGACGCCCGGATTCATTTCGCTTCGAGGCCGAAATGCCCTTCGAGGGCCGTCAGGTCGGCGACCTGCGGGACGCGCACGACCGAAGCATATTCCTCCGGGGCGCCGTTGCGGTTGACCCAGACGGAACAAAATCCGTTGGCGGCCGCGCCGGCAGCATCCCATGGATTGGACGATACGAAGCCGATCTCGCCGGCGTCGAGCCCGAAGCCGTCGGTCGCAAGCCTGTAGACGCGCGCATCGGGCTTGAAGATGCCCACGCTCTCGACAGACCAGACCGCATCGAGCAACGCGCCGATCCCGGCGGCATCGACGGCACGCGCAAGCCAATCGGGTGTGCCGTTCGACAGGATCGCGGTCCGAAGCCCGCGGCCGCGAAGGGCGCGCAGCATGGCTGGTACTTCGGAATAGCAGGACAGAACCTCGTATGACTTCATAAGATCGTCGTATAAATCATTGTTATTTATTGCATAAAACCTCATCGTGTATGTGAGCGCTTCGGCCGTCAGCTGGCGGAAATCGGCATGCCGCCCCATAAGGCTGCGAACCCAGCTGTATTCGAGCTGCTTCGTTCGCCACAGCCGCGAAGCATCATCCGCCTTCGGCCCGACGCGCTCTGAATGCGCGCGGATGGCCGAATGGACGTCGAAGAGTGTGCCGTAGGCATCGAATACACAGGCCCGGATCCGCATCGCCATGCCGCTTCCTCCGCAATCCGGCGAGCCGCGCGGACCGCCGGGTTAACACTTGATTCACCCCTTACTCTGCAAGATGCGAACGCACGTCAACACCCGTCGATTCGGCCCGGAAATGTCTGAGACTCTCATCAACGACCGCATCTATATCGGCTCGAATTCCGTCGCCCAGTGGTTCGTCACGCTCGGCGAAAATGAAGGCAAACCCTGCCTCGTTGCCCACCAGGTTTTCATCGATGCGCCCAAGCAGATGAATGCCGTCGCCCGTCAGCTGGCGAGCGGGCGGCTGTTCTTCTCGCTAAAGCAGCTCGAGACCTTGATGCAGATCCGCCACGGCGTCGAGGTCACCCTCGCGGACAGCGATCGCATGCGCATCGACCGGCATATGCGTGGTGTGACGACGGGCGCAACCCCGGTCGCGGTTCCCACGCCAGGAACGCCGAGTTCCGCCTCTTCCGCCGCCTAGCAGGCCTTGACGGGGAACCTTTCGCCCCCCAGCTTCGAACCGGGTCTTGTAACCAGCCGGGCCGACAATCTAGAGGTCGCGATGTTCGCGTTCACGCGCAAGAAAGCCGTCATGCCACGCCCCGAGGACGCGCCAAAGGGGCGCGCCAGCCGGATGCCCGTGCCCGCCAAGCACTTCGTCAACGGTCAGCGGATGGAGCCGCCCTACCCGGCCGGCGCGCTGCCCGCGATGTTCGGGCTAGGCTGCTTCTGGGGGGCCGAGCGCAAGTTCTGGCAACTGCCAGGCGTTCTCGTCACGGCCGTAGGCTATGCTGGCGGTTTCACGCCGAACCCGACCTACGAGGAAGTCTGCAGCGGCGCGACGGGCCACAACGAGGTCGTCCATGTCGTCTACGACCCTCCGCGGATCTCCTTCGAGGCGCTGCTGAAGACGTTCTGGGAATCGCACGATCCCACGCAAGGCATGCGACAGGGGAACGATGTCGGGACGCAGTATCGCTCGGGCATCTACTGCTTTTCCCCGGCCCAGCTTGCCGCCGCCGCCGCATCGAAGGCGGCCTACGCGCCGATGCTCGCCAGGGCCGGGATCGGCGAGATCACAACCGAGATCGTCGATGCGCCGGAGTTCTATTACGCCGAGGCCTATCATCAGCAATATCTTGCCAAGAATCCGAACGGCTATTGCGGGCTCGGCGGGACCGGCGTGACGTGCCCGATCGGCATCGGAGTGCCTGCTTCAGACTGAAGCCGTTGACTTGCTTCGCAGTGTTGACATTGACGGCGTCTCGCGAAATGCAAAAACATGGAAAAATTTATGAAATAACGTGAACTTATCGGCGGTGATGTGACGCATGTCACCGCAATTCGCGTGACTTCGGCTTATAAATTCCGCAAATCTTGCACTGCACACTGGCGAATCGTCATTCGCCGGAAGCCGCATGTCAGGCTATGTCGGAAACCGAGCTCGAAGACGTAAAAAAGTATCTTGCTGCAACGAAGGCCGCCCTCGCGGGCGCGCCGCAAAAGCCGCACGATCTGTCGCACAAGAACCTCGCGAAGGCGAATTTCGAAGGCCGCTCGATGGCGCGCGCGCGCCTGATGGGAACCAACCTGCGTGAAGCGCGGATGGCGCGCGCCGAATTGACCGAAGCCGATCTGTTCGGCGCGAACCTCTCCTTCGCAGACATGAATGGGGCGGATCTGCGCGGCGCCGTCCTGCGGGGTGCCGCACTCAAAGGCGCCAACATGAACGGCGCCAATCTCTCCGGCGCCGATTTCCGCGGCGGGGTCATGATGGGCGCTTCGGGTTCCGGGCGAATCGGCCTCGACGTCACCGATCTCACCGACTGCCTTGCCGAATACGCGACGGCGTCGCGCGCCCAGATGGCCGGCGTGGATCTTTCCGGAGCAAGTTTCCAGGGTGCCAATCTCGAGGGCGCGATCCTCTTCGGCGCCAACCTCGCGAACACCAACCTTGCCTTCGCGAACCTGCGCGGCGCCGACCTTTCCGACGCCCGCATGGGCAAGACGTCGCTGATCGGAGCCGATCTGTCGGGCGCCAAGCTCGCCAACGCCAAGGCGGATGGTGCAGATTTCTCGGGCGCCAAGATGACGAATGTCGAGACGAAGAACCTCGACCTCTCCAAATGCATCGTCGAGGCGACGCCGCCGCTGCTCGGGCGCGACAAGCTGCCGGCCCCCCTGCGCACGGCGCTCGACAGCCACGCCGAATGGCTTGCGTCCGTCGGCCGCAAGGGTTCTCCCGCGCATCTGGAAGGGGCCGATTTCAGTTTCTTCGATCTCTCCGGCATCGATCTCAGCGGAGCAATCCTGCGCAACGCGAAATTCGTCGGCACGCGGATGACGGGGGCGGTGCTGCTGCTGACGAATCTTCGCGGAGCCGACCTGTTTCACGCAAATCTCAACGGGGCCAAGCTGCACGGCACGATGTTCGATGGTGCGAAGCTGCGCGAGACCGACCTGGTCGATGCGATCGCGGGCACGCTGCCGATTTCGAACAGCGACGGTTCGCAGTCCAACCGCGCGCAGCCGACCAGCTTCATGCATGCCGATCTGACCGGCGCGCGACTCAAGGGATTCAATATCGGCCACGCGAATACCGAGGGCGCGCGACTGCCCTGAGCGTTCAGCTCGCCGGACGGACCACCGTCAGTTCGGCGTGCTGCAGCCCGCAATAATACGGCTCCACCCCGTCGAGAAACGCATTGAGCTTCATGTTGAAGCAGAAATGCTCGAAGCCGTGCTTGTCGACGACACGGATCTTCTGCCGCTGGAAGCGGCCTTCGGGCATCCGGCGCCCCGTGAGATAGATCGCCGTGCGCTCGATCCGGTGCCCCATCACCGGCAGGTCGATGAGGCGAGTCAGCGCGCTCGCGACGCGCTCGACGAACTGCTCCTCGTCGATCCACACGCCGTTGGCGTCGTCCCACCGATGGAAGGCGCCGACGAGGATCTGGTCGGCGCGGCAATTCGCGATGAGCCGCGCCACCTGGATCGTCACGTCGCCGACGATGAAATCGTTGCGGCTGGTGCCGGTGCGGTCCGGCTGGCGGTAGTTGTAGTGGCTACCGATGCCCAGGGCCGCACGCAGGATGGGGACCGCCTCCGGCACGGCGACCGAACGACGCAACGCGGCATGGAATATAGCGAACAGCACGTAGCCCAGGAACAGGTCGACGTCCGCGTCGAGCCCCTTGCGCTCATTCCAGATGTAGAAGCCGTCGCCAGTCGTAGAGCGGCACATCTCGAAGCCGATACCATGGGCAAGCGCCGTTTCAGCCGCGATATTGAGCGCGAATTCCAGCGTTGCGAGCTGGCTCGCCTGCTGCTCGGGCAGAAGCTTGGAGAATCCGACGATGTCGAGCAGAAGCACCGCCCGCTGGTCGGTCTTGGTCACAGCGAAGGGCGCGAAGACCTCTTCAACCACCGAGGCCGGTGTCTGGTCCGGTCCGTCGCCGATCGTCTGCGTAAGGCGAAGGTCGAGCGCGCGCGACTGCAGCGCTTCCGAAATCTCCTCGAACGTCTTGTCGCCCATCTGGCGAGCCCCGACGAACACGCGCCGGGGTGCATCCTTGAGCGCGAAAAGGCGTATCTTCGGCGCCGTCAGGATTTCCATTCCCGTCGCCGTCGGCCGCCACGCGACAAGCGCGTTCGAGCCGAAGCGCCACACGGCATACAGCGTGCGGTGCAGTTCGGCCCGGATTTCCGGGGCGGTATCAACGGACGGGGCTGTATCTGTCGGCATCGGCTCCGTGCAGAGCATACACCGAAAATGTGTCGACGGCGCCAGATCACCGTGGGCCAAACATATAAAAACAACGCACCTCGCTTCTTGACACTGACAATTGCAACTTTTTATTATGCATCTCTAATCAACAACCTAGCTCCGTGCGCTTTTGACGCTTCCGGAAACCCAGCCCGAACACGCCTATGCCGATCGGCGTGTGCTGGTGCATTGGCATGCGCGTCCCGGACCGCCGCGCTATTCGCGCAGGCAGATCGTCGCTGGACCGTTCTACGAGGACGTTTTCGATGGCGTCGACGCGATCAGCCTGCGCACACCCGCCGGCCCCTACGACATCCGCACGCTGCTCGACCGGATACCGCCGCAGCAGAAGCCGGAAGCGTTGTTGGTCACGTCCGATTCGACGCGCGCAGCCGTACCGCTGAATCTCGGCGCGTTCGATGGCCCCAAAGCCCTGCTGATGGGCGACACGCACCACCTCGAAGGGCCATTGCGATTCATGCTTGGCTACATCCACGCCGAACGCTTCGACATTCTCGTCGGCAACCATCTGCCCCAGCATCTCCACTATTTCGCACGCCTCGGCCGAGGCCGTGCGATCTGGGTTCCGGGCGCATGGGTCCGGAACTACGCCATTCCGTTCGCCACGAAGCGCACCGGTCTGCCCGTGCTCGCGGGCAGTTTCGGTGCCTACCATCCGCGGCGCGTCATCCTGCATTCGGAACTCGCCGCACGCGGTGTCGAAGTCGCGGTCCATAGCGCCATTCCGCAGGACGAAGCGGCACGTCTGCACGCCGAAGCGCCGATGACGATCAATTGCAGCCTCAATGGCGACCTCAACATGCGCGTCCTGGAGGCCATCGGGCATGGCGGGCTGCTGCTGACCGACCGGCTGCGTCCGGAAGCCGGCCTCGAGCGGCTGTTCGTATCCGGCGAGTCGCTCGTGATCTATGACGGGGGGAAGGATCTGGCCACGAAGATCCGGCATTTCCTCGATCATCCGGACGAAGGCTTGGCGATCGCCCGGCGCGGCTACGACGTCTATCAGCGCAGCCATCATCCCGACCGCAAGGCCGAGCAGATCCTTTCCGCGCTTTTCGGTGACCGGCGCTTTCCGGCGTCGGACAGCCGCGACACCCGCGTTACATCGCTGGGCGCCGACGACACCGACGCCCTGCGCGAACGCCTGCTGGTTTACGAACATCTGCAGGAGCGTAACCGGATCGCGACCTCGCCGATGCGCGTGCGCGCGACAGGCGAAGTCGCCGCGCGCACATTCCTCGATCTGGCGGACCTCACATTCGTCGAGATGTCCCGGTCGACGGCCCACGCCGGCGACCGTACCCACCAGATCCTGAAGCGCACGGGATATGCCGAGCGTGTCGCGCACGACGACGATCCGTCGGCCGACATCCTGCTCGCGCTATCCGCTTCCCTCGCCTCGCCCACCTTCGCCGCGACGATCGCCACGGCACGCCCGGAATCGATCGTGGTGACGAACGCGACCGATGCTGCCCAGACTGCGCTGGACGATGCGGCAGTCGGCCCGTTCGGCTATCGGCGCAATTCGACAGAACCGCCGGTCTTCGTCCGCACCGGCGCGTGAACGGCAGACGAAACGGTCAAGCTGGCCCGATATCCACGAAGAAGCCGCCACCCGGCGGCTCGGCCAGCGGCGCGAAACGTGCTATGCGTTCTCTGCGCAGAGCATCGAGCAGGAAGCGTCCGATCGGCTGGAACATCGTCTCTCCGCGCCCCGGCACCGGCGGATCGATGCGGACCGCAAACCGGGTCGGTCCGGGGGCCACCCGCTCCGCGACCAGCCGCGACAGGCGATCGAGCGCTTCGGCGCGATTGAGGCCACGAAGATCGATCTCTGCCTCGGCCGTATCGCCATCGTGAAGAAGCTTGCGGGCCTGCTCGGGATCGAGATGCGGCATCAGAGCCCTGCCCGAACGGAATCGAAAATGCGCCCGACACCGTCAACCCAAGGTCCGATCGCGTGGTTGCGCGCGACGTGATCGCGGCCGGCGCGCGAAATCCGCAGGCGCATCGCCCGGTCCCCGGCCATGGCGTCCATCGCCGCGGCGAGGCCCGATGCGAACGCCGCATCATAGGATTTCATCATCGGCTCGAAGGTCTGGTTGAGGAAGCCATATGCGTCATACCACGCGGTCCGACCGAGACGTCCCTTGACCGCGATGCCGGTTTCCCCATCGCTCAGGAATTCATCGACCGCCGGCGCATCCGACGAAATCGTGGCTGCACCACAGGCCATCGCCTGAAGCAGGGAAACGGTGTGCAACCCACACGACGGGATCAGGAAGACGTCGGCACGCAGGAACAGGTCGATGAACTCGGGAAAGGCGAGACGGGTATCGACGATCTCCACATTGGGGATCGAGCGAACGAATTTTTCGAAATCGGGGCCGAACAGCTTCGGGATCTGCGTGCGCAGGATCAGCCGGCATTCCGGCCGCCTCGACACCAGCGTGCCGAATGCGGCGAGCGTCTCCATGCCGCCGCGCAGGACGAAGCTTTCGTCCATCTGGCCCCAGGAGTTCGTGAAGAGAAACGTGCACCCTGCACGCGTTGCGCGGGCGGCCTGTGCGCCCTCGATTCGCGCCTGCATTTCCGGTGGGAACGAGACGCCGAACGGAACATAGTGCGATTTCGCTTGGATCTTCGGGCTGTCGAACAGCTTGCCGATGAATTCATGACTGTGTTTCAGATGCGAGGAGATCGAGCGGCAGCGGTCGCTCTCCAGCATCGCGCGGACAAGCTTCCAGACCGGCATTCCGCGTACATCCACATTTGCGGTCTTGCCGTGCCACAGGAAGGGCGCGAATAGCGTCATCAACTCTTCGATATGCGTCAGCCATGGACGCTGGCCGTAAACGAACGGCATCGAATGCGGAAATGTCAGATCGGGCTCGGCCGCGGCGATCTGGGCTTGGCTCTCCGCATCCCGGCTTTCGACGAACTTGTCGATCGCGTCGCGCGGCAGATCCGGCACCGAAGCCGACAGTTCGCTTGCAAGCGCGTCGCGTTCGGCCATCGCACGCTTGCGATGCGCCTTCGTCGGGGTGGGCATGTCGAGCAGGAACTCGTAGCCCTCGCGCGGTACGAGCAGGCTCGTCATCATCGGATGGTCGCCGCCCAGCCACTGGAAGATCGGCGTGCGCCAGGGGGCTGCGATGCGACAGGTCACTTGCGATCCGTCAGGCGGAGTTCGACCTGTGCCGCCATCGGCACCATCGCCGGGCGCGCGAGCATCGTCGCATGCAGGTCGCAGGTACCCAAACCCGGCCGGTAAACCGGTCGCGGTGATGCGGGCGTGTAGCCGACGGGCATCGGCTCGTTGCTGCGTGCGAAATCCTCGCGAAACAGCGTGCCGAATTCGAGGTTCCAGGTCGCCTGCTCCATCAGCACCTCCTGCGGCAATGTAGGCTGATGATCGACGGCACGCGCCACGCATGCAAAACGCACAAGGGAATCGCCCGCCGACAGCCAGCAAGCATCGAGCGGGACGAGTTTCAGAAAGCGCATGAAGTGGTCAAGCAGCGGGATCGTCGGGAACCAAGTGTCCGACGGGCCAAGCACATAGCCCGTGCCAGCAAAATTGTACTGCATCAGATAGGCATCCAGCGGCAGGGCGGCGGTTTCCAGGATCATCAGGCCGCCGGGCCGCACCGCGCTGCGCGCGGTCGCAAGCACGTGGAACGGCGAGTAAACATGATAGAGCAGGCCCGAGCAGACGACGACATCAAAACCGAAGCCCGGCCGCGGCGCGGGGCCGCCGGCATAGCGATGACGCGTGATCTCGCCATCGCGCCGATCAACGATCGCGCGTAGCAGCGACCCCGACATGATACTCGGCAGATAGGCGAAATCGACGTCGTAGGCCGCCTTGACGCAAGCGATCTTGTCGGAAAAATCCAGACCGTCCACGGCGAGGACTTCAGCAGCACCTTGACGCTTCATCAGGACCGGGATCATGCCCTCCATCGTCCCGATATCGAGACAGCGCGCGCCGGCTAGATCTACGCGCGTCAGCAGATCGCGAGTCAGCGCCACGTTGGGAAAACGCTGACCGGGCGTCACGATGCCCGGTGCAAGCTCCATCGCGTAATACCAGTACTGCCCCAAGAACGCGCGGGCCCGTTCGTCGGTGGCAAGCCAGGGAAGTGAATACACGTCGCTAAACTCTCCGCCTCTGCGCGCGGCCCTGGACGGACCTCGCGAGGATTCTCCCGATCATACACGGGTAACAATTTAGCGTCCGCTGTCGCCTTCTCCTCCCGCGCGGCCCGTCTTGATACGCGGCCAGCGCCGGATGGAGCCGGGACTTTCGACAAGCATGCGCCTGTACCAGGCGACCGTCCGCGCGAGCCCCTCGCGCAGGTCGGTATAGGTAAAGCCTGAACGGCTGCAAAATGCCGAATTGTCGGTCACGCGCCGGTCGATCCCACGGGCACGCGCCGGATCGAAGCGGATGCGCGCCGCCGGTACGCCACAGATATCGGCAAGTATCATCGCCACCGACCGGATGGTCTGCGCCTGCCCGCATCCGACATTCAGAAGATCAGCAGACGAATGGTTCGCGAGGCACCACATATAGGCGCGCGCCATGTCGGGGGCGTACGTGATCTCGCGAAGCGGGCTGCCATCCCCCCAGATCGACAGGTCGCCCGATGCCGGCGTCCATTCGCAGAAGCGCCGGACCAGACCTGCGATCCATGTGCAGTCGTCCGCGTTGTAATTGTCGTCGGGTCCATAGATCCCGGACGGGACAAGCCCGATCACGTCGAGCGAATATTCGGAGCGATAGGCGCGGATCGCCGGCTCCATCAGGCGCTTTGCCATCGCGTAGGAATAGGCGGTCTCGTGCGGCGGCCCCTGGTGGATCTGGTCTTCGGTGTTCGGTTGCGGCGCTTCGGACGGGTACATGCCCGACGACAGGGTCAGCACCACCTTGTCGAGCCGGTGGGCCACGGCCGCCTCGAGCACGGAAAAACACATCGCCACATTGTCGCGCAGGATGCGTGCGGGGTAGCGCTGCGCGAGATCGATCCCGCCGGAAATCGCAGCCAGATGGATGATCTTGCGGATCCGTTCCTGCCCAACGAAATCGCGGACGGCCGCACCATCGGTGAGATCGAGAGTCTCGCGGGCGGCAAAAACGAAATCGTATTCAGGAAACGCCGGCGCAAGCTCGACGAATGCGGAACCGAGCACGCCCGTCGAGCCCGTTACGAGCAATCGCCCCTTCGATACATTTTCATTTCGCAACATATATCCTTTCGCCGGACGGGCAGTTGCCGGCTTATTCTACTAGCAAATATCACACGCTAGGGCGATTCGGGCGAGAGCTGGCGAGGCGGGGCATGAACTATCATGAGGCATACACGGCCATCCGCGATGCAGCGTTGGTCAAGCTGACCGCCGCATTGCCGGAAATCTTCTACCTCGTTGTCGGTGCCAATGACGGGATGCGCGGCGATCCACTTTCCGCCTACACCGCAAATCCGAAATGGCGCGGGATCCTGTTCGAACCCCTGCCCGGCCCTTTTGGCGAACTGCAGCGCAACTATGCCGCCCGCCCGTCGGCGGAACTGCGCAACGAGGCGATCGTCGCGGATGCGCCTGGCGGGCGGCGGACCTTCTACAACGTGCCTTCGTCTACGGTGCATTCGTCGTTCAATATGGGCACGATCGCCAAGCACGCACCGTTCCTCGGCGCGCGGAATTCCGAGGATCTCGCCAAGCTGATCGAGCCGATCGAAGTCAAGTGCCGTGCAGTCACCGAACTGTCCGAGCTTGCCGGCTTCCGCGTGCCGGATGTCCTACTCACCGACACAGAAGGATACGATTTTGAGCTGTTCAAGGCATGGTGGCCAATGGGCTGGCGGCCGCCTTTCGTGGAGGTCGAAGTCATCCACCTTTCCGAAGCCGACCGTAAGACGCTGTTCGACACGCTCGCGGCGGGGGGCTACGACACCTTCTTCTACTACACCGACGCCATCGCGCTGCGCCGCGACGCATTCGCCGCCGAAGACCTGCGTATCTTCCAGCTGCTGAGCGCGCAGACGCTGGCCATCCTCGCGTTGATGGAAATGGCGACCGGCAAAAAGACCGCGCTTCCGCCGCCGCCCTAGAAATGCCCAGCGAGGTGCTTGGCCAGCGCCTTGTTGCCGTAGAGATAGGCGCCCTTCTTGTTGCCGTACCAGACGACTTCGCGGCACCAGTCGGCAAAGATGGGCCAAGGCTCCTTCGAACGCTCGATTCGATAGGAGACCGGCGCTTCGTCGAGTTCCTCGCTGCGCCCTTCCAGGATCGCGCGGTAATAGGGATAGAGGTCGCTGCCGAGACGGATCTCGATGTCGGCGAGCACGCCCGGCCCTTTGACCAGCGCGCGATTGAGGCGGAAGGCATCCGCCACCGTATCGCGCGGCACCAGCGAGCGGTGTTCGGATATCGTCGAGAAGACGAGCCGCTCGGCCTCGGCATAGAAGGCGTCGAGCCGGTCGCCTTCCACGAGATCGATGAAGACGTATTCGTCGGCCGGCCAGTGGATCCCAAGCCACTTCTCCGAGAACACATACTCGACGGCACCGTCCTGGATCCGGCGGGCGTAGTCGTCGAAGAAGGCGCGGATCGAGCCGATTACCGGATAGTCGGCCGCATCGGCGGTGAAGAATGCTTCCAGCAGGCGGCGGAACGGCACGCCGCACTTCTCGTGCGCGACGAGGATCGGGATTTGCAGCAGCTTGTTGTAGTGGATGAGAGCCGTCATCCACGCGAAGCTTCGCGCGCGCCGCCAGTCGGCGGCCGGCATCGATCCCGTCTCGACGACGAGATCCTGCGTCTCGTAGATGCCGTCCGGATCGACGTCGATGGTGCCGTGAATGTTGACGATCTTGGTAACGACCGTCCGCATGCCGAACTTTTCCTGATAGGCGGGATCGCCCATCTCGGCGTTCGGCAAGATCGACAAATTGTTGAACTGGATGCGATTGTGCTGCCCGTTGTCCATCAGCCAGCAGATGCCGTCGACCCATGAATCGTAGGTCTCGCCGGGCAGACCGAGGATGAGATCAGAATAGGTCTCGACGCGGTCACGCGTGAAGCGGCGCTGGAGTTCTTCGTAAGTGTCGAGCGCGATGTTCTGCCGCTTGATTGCCTTGAGCGTGCCCGGATCGAGCGACTGCATCGAAAGCGTCACGCCCTTGTTCATGCCGGCATCCGACAAGATCTTCTGGGTGAGATAGGCGCGATCCGTCGCATTCTTCGTGTTCTGTACCGAAATGGCGCGCGGATAGCCGCGTTCGGCCTTGGTGCGAGCGAGCGACTCGGCGAGTTGGATATCGCGCGCGAGGATGCCGAAATTTGCATCGCAGCAGAATATGAACTCGATCTTCTTGTCGGCGAACCACGCGATCTCGCGGTCGAGGCGCGGCAGGTCGAACTGGAAAACCTTGGCTTGCGTCGCCGAGCCCCAGTCGCAGAAAGTGCACTGGAACGGGCATCCACGGTTGGTTTCCCAAAGGACGATCCAGTTTTCCTTCGGGTTCGCCGCCATCAACGGATCGAAGACGCCTTCCAGATAGGGTGACGGCACGTCGTTGAGATCGCGGATGCGCGGCCCTTTGGCCTGACAGACGAACTTTCCTTCGCGCAGATAGGACAGGTTGGCGATCCCCGCCCAGTCGCGCGACGGCCAGCAATCGAGAAGCTTCGTGAAGGCGTGCTCGCCTTCCCCGTTGATCGCGACGTCGATGAACGGGTTCTCGCGCAGGAACGGCTCGGTCCGGTCGGGCACCTGCGGCCCGCCGAACACGATGAGGATTCCAGGCTTGCGCGCCTTGAGTTCGCGCGCCACCGCGAGCGAAAGCTTGACGTTCCAGACGTAGGTCGAGAAGCCGACAACATCGGCATCGACGAGCTGTTCGACTGTCTCCATGACTCGCTGGCGTTTGTAGACCGGCAGCATGAACTCGAAGCGGGACGGATCAGCCGCGAATTTGCGCACGTAGCCTTCGATGAGGCCGACCGCATAGGGCAGATAGTTCTGCCCCGAAAAGCTGTTGTTGATCTGGATAAGGCCGACGCGGCACGGCTTCGTGCCGACGTTTCCCGTGTCGGAAGGGGCTGGCTGGACTTGCGTGTTCATGTCGCGCGCCGTCTCCGTTTTGTATGCGTGCGCGCCAGCCGGCGTTTCTCGCCGACCCTCATGCAACGCTCCATCGCGATTAAATCAAAATGTCTAAAATCCGATTAACCCCCCATAACACAATGAATTATATAAATATTCCAACACACTGGTAAAACTATTTTTCAGTTTCCCGGCTGGATACCTGTGAAAACCTGCCGCATTTCTCGCCACGGCGATGGTCGATTGATTTCGAGTGCCGCGTTCTGCTAGCAACGAAACCAAGAACATATTGGCAGGGAACGCACGTGTCCGATTTCATCCTCGAAACCGAAGGGCTGACGAAGGAATTCCGCGGTTTCGTGGCCGTGAACGGCATCACCCTGCAGGTTCGCCGCGGCACGATCCACGCACTGATCGGTCCCAACGGCGCAGGCAAGACGACCTGCTTCAATCTCCTCACCAAGTTCCTGACGCCGACGCGCGGCGCCATCCGCTACAAGGGCCGCGACATCACCCGCGCCCAGCCCGCGGATATCGCGCGCATGGGGCTCGTGCGCTCATTCCAGATATCGGCGGTGTTCCCCCATCTCAGCGTCCTTGAGAATGTCCGCGTCGCGTTGCAGCGCAAGCGTGGCAACTCGTTCGATTTCTGGCGCGACGAGCGTGCGCTCGATGCATTCAATGCGCGCGCGCGCGAATTGATCGACTGGGTCGGCCTCACCGAGTTCATCGACACCAAGGCCGTCGAGATGCCCTATGGGCGCAAGCGCGCGCTCGAGATCGCCACGACGCTGGCGCTCGACCCCGAGATGATGCTTCTCGACGAGCCGACGGCGGGCATGGGGCACGAGGATGTCGGCCGGATCTCCGCTCTCATCAAGCGCGTCGCGAAGGACCGTACCGTACTGATGGTGGAGCACAATCTTTCCGTCGTCTCGGACCTGTCCGATACGATCACCGTACTCGCACGCGGCGAAGTGCTCGCCGAAGGCAATTACGCGACCGTCTCGAAGAACCCCGACGTGATCCAGGCATATATGGGGGCCGGCAATGGCTGACCCGATGCTGGCCGTCAGCGGCCTCAACGCCTGGTACGGCGAGAGCCACATCCTCCACGGGGTCGATTTCCACGTACGCGAAGGCGAGGTCGTCACGCTTCTGGGCCGCAACGGCGCCGGCAAGACGACAACCATGAAATCCGTCATGGGGCTGGTTGGTGCGCGCACCGGATCCGTTGGTTTCAAGGGCGCCGAGACGATCGATCTGCCGGCCTACAAGATCGCGCGCCTCGGCATCGCCTTTTGCCCTGAAGAGCGCGGCATCTTCGCCTCGCTCGACGTCGCCGAGAACCTGATGCTGCCGCCGACGATCGCCGAAGGCGGCATGTCGGTCGAAACGGTCTTCGAGTTGTTTCCGAACCTGAAAGAACGCCTCTCGAGCCAAGGCACCAAGCTTTCGGGCGGCGAGCAGCAGATGCTGGCGATCGGCCGCATCCTGCGCACGGGCGCGCGCCTGCTACTGCTCGACGAGCCGACCGAGGGTCTCGCCCCGGTCATCGTCCAGCAGATCGGAAGCACGATCCGTCGGCTAAAGAAGGAAGGGTTCACAGTCCTGTTGGTCGAGCAGAATTTCCGTTTTGCGGCAACCGTCGCGGACCGGCATTACGTCATGGAGCATGGCCGCATCGTCGACGAGATCGCGAACAACGCGCTCGAGGCGAACATGGACAAGCTTCACGATTACCTCGGCGTCTAAACAGATAACGATGGGAGAAACAAAAATGAAGAAGTTTAAAAGCATTCTGGCCGGGGCGGCGGCGCTGACCGCGCTCGCCCTGCCGGCCGCAGCACAGACCAACGTGAAGATCGGCGTCCTGACCGACATGTCGAGCCTCTACACCGACCTCGCCGGTGCGGGCTCGGTTCTCGCCGCCCGCATGGCGGCCGAGGATTTCGGCGCTGCCGCCAAGGGCATCAAGGTCGAATTCGTCTCCGCCGACCACCAGAACAAGCCCGATGTCGGTTCCAACATCGCGCGCCAGTGGTACGACATCGACAAGGTCGACGTGATTGTCGACGTGCCGAACTCCGGCGTAGCCCTCGCCGTCAACGAGATCACCAAGGACAAGAACAAGGTGTTCCTCGTGTCCGGCGCGGCGACCTCGGCCCTTACGGGCGCGGCCTGCACGCCTAACACGGTTCACTGGACCTACGACACCTGGGCGCTCGCCAACGGCACCGGCAGCGCGATCGTCAAGACCGGCGGCGACAGCTGGTTCTTCCTGACGGCCGACTACGCCTTCGGCCATCAGCTCGAGGCCGACACGGCCGCCGTCGTCAACAAGCTCGGTGGCAAGGTCCTCGGCACGGTCCGCCATCCTCTCAACTCGAACGACTTCTCGTCGTTCCTGCTGCAGGCGCAGTCGAGCAAGGCCAAAATCGTCGGCCTCGCCAATGCCGGCGGCGACACGGTCAACTCGATCAAGCAGGCGGCCGAATTCGGCATCGTGCGCGGCGGCCAGAACCTTGCGGGCCTTCTCGTCTTCCTGACCGACGTTCACGCGCTCGGTCTCGACACGGCGCAGGGCCTGATCATGACCGAGGCCTTCTACTGGGACCAGGACGAAGCCTCCCGCGCGTTCGCCAAGCGCTTCGCCGCCGCGAACAAGGGCATCCACCCCACGATGGTGCACGCGGGCGTCTACGCGTCGGTCACGCACTATCTCAAGGCCATCACGGCTACGAAGAGTGCGGCCGACGGCAAGGTGGTCGTTGCCAAGATGAAGGAACTGCCCACGGACGATCCATTGTTCGGCAAGGGGTCGGTCCGTGTCGACGGCCGCAAGATCCACGACATGTATCTCTACGAGGTCAAGAAGCCTTCCGAATCGAAGGCCCCGTGGGACTACTACAAGACCCGCGCGAAGATCCCGGCTGCCGAAGCCTTCCGTCCGCTCGCGGACGGCAAGTGCTCGCTGGCCGGCGGCTGACACAACGGGGCGGGGGAGCGATCTCCCGCCCCTCCCTTTCTCCACCGCACATCCCGGACCCATGACCGAACTTCTCGGAATCCCGCCCCAGGCCCTTTTCGGCCAGCTTTTGCTGGGGCTGATCAACGGGTCGTTCTACGCGATGCTGAGCCTTGGCCTCGCCATTATCTTCGGCCTGCTCAACATCATCAATTTCACGCATGGCGCACAGTACATGATGGGCGCGTTCGTCGCCTGGATGCTGCTCAACTGGCTCGGCGTCAGCTACTGGGGTGCACTACTAATCGTGCCCGTGGTCGTCGGCGCCTTCGGCGTCCTCATTGAGCGCACGATGCTCCATCGCCTCTACAAGCTCGACCATCTCTACGGCCTGCTGCTGACCTTCGGGCTCGCGCTGATCGTGCAGGGCGTGTTCCGCAATTATTTCGGATCATCCGGCCTGCCCTACCGCATTCCCGACGCACTGCGCGGCGGCACGGACCTTGGATTCATGTACATGCCGAATTACCGCGGCTGGGTCGTCGCCGTGTCACTCGTCGTGTGCATCTCGACCTGGTTCGTGATCGAGAAGACCAAACTCGGCGCCTATCTGCGCGCCGCGACGGAAAACCCGCCGCTCGTCCAGGCTTTCGGTATCAACGTGCCGCGCATGATCACGCTCACCTACGGGTTCGGCGTGGCACTGGCGGCGTTCAGCGGCGTGCTTGCCGCGCCGATCTATCAGGTCAGCCCGCAGATGGGTGCGGACCTCATCATCGTCGTGTTCGCCGTCGTCGTGATCGGCGGCATGGGTTCGATCATGGGCGCCATCGTCACCGGCTTCGGCCTCGGCATCATCGAGGGTCTGACCAAGGTCTTCTATCCGGAAGCTTCGGCCACGGTGATCTTCGTCGTCATGGCAGTCGTGCTTCTCGTCAAGCCCGCGGGTCTCTTCGGGAGGACGCGATGAAGGGTCCGTTCGGCATGCCGCGCCACCATGCGATCCTGGCCGGCGCCATCCTCGCCTTCCTGATCGTGGCGCCGGCCTTCATCTATCCGGTCTTCCTGATGAAAGTGCTGTGCTTCGCGCTGTTCGCCTGCGCCTTCAACCTGCTGATCGGCTTCGTCGGCCTGCTGTCGTTCGGCCATGCAATGTTCTTTGGCGGCGCGGCCTATGTCACGGCACACGCGGCCAAGGTCTGGGGCTGGCCGTTCGAGATCGCGATCCTCGCCGGCATGGCGACGGCGGCCGCGATGGGCCTCGTCGTCGGCGCGTTGGCGATCCGCCGCCAGGGCATCTACTTCGCCATGATCACGCTGGCGCTGGCACAGATGCTCTATTTCCTCGCGCTGCAGGCCAAATTCACCGGCGGCGAGGACGGCATCCAGAAGGTGCCGCGCGGGCATCTGCTCGGCATCGTCGATCTCAATAACGACATGGCGCTCTATGCCGTGGTTGTCACGGTCTTCGTCGCGGCGTTCCTCGCGATCTACCGCATCGTTCACTCGCCTTTCGGGCAGGTGCTCAAGGCGATCCGCGAGAACGAGCCGCGGGCGATCTCCCTCGGCTACAAGGCCGACCACTACAAGCTGATCGCGTTCGTCCTGTCGGCGACGCTGGTCGGGCTCGCGGGTTCGGTAAAGTCGATCGTCTTCCAGCTCGCCTCGCTCACCGACGTCCACTGGACAATGTCGGGCGAGGTCGTGCTGATGACGCTGGTCGGCGGCCTTGGCACCGTCTTCGGGCCGATCGCGGGTGCGGCCGTCATCATCTCGATGGAAAACTATCTGGCCGAACTCGGCTCGTGGGTCACGGTCGTGCAGGGCATCATCTTCGTTGTCTGCGTGCTGTCGTTCCGTCGCGGCATCGTGGGCGAGATCGCGGCCCGGATCGTACGCAAGCCGCTCTAGCCGTTTTGTCCGAATCGGGCGTGTGGATTAGCCTTCTGCAAAACAAGCAGAAGGGAATCCGGCATGCTCGATAGATTTTTCGGCCTTTCGGCCGCTGGCACGACCGTCCGGACCGAGGTCCTGGCCGGTCTGACGACCTTCCTGACGATGGCCTACATCATCATCGTCAATCCCTCGATCCTCGAAATCGCCGGCATGGACAAGAATTCCGTGTTCGTCGCGACCTGCCTCGCCGCCGCCCTGTCGACCGCGATCATGGGCATCTACGCCAACTACCCCATCGCGCTCGCGCCCGGCATGGGCCTCAACGCCTTCTTCGCCTTCGGCCTGGTCAAGGGCATGGGCATGTCGTGGGAGACCGCGCTCGGCGCCATCTTCTGCTCCTCGGTGCTCACTGTGGCGCTCTCGATCAGCCCGGCGCGGGCCTGGATATTTGACGGCATTCCGCGCGCGCTCAAATACGGCATCGCCGGCGGCATCGGACTGTTCCTTGCCATCATCGGCCTTAAGAACGCAGGCCTCGTCGTCGCCCACCCCGCTACCCTCATCACGCTGGGCGACCTGCACCAGCCAGGCGTCGTTCTCGCCTGCCTCGGCTTCGTCGCCATGGTGGCACTGGAGGCGCGCAAGGTGCCGGGCGCCATCGTCATCTCGATCCTCGGCACGACTGTCGTGGGCGTTCTGCTCGGCCTCACGCCATTCTACGGGATCGTGTCCGCGCCGCCCTCGATGGCGCCGACCTTCATGAAACTCGACATCTGGGGCGCGCTGCAGACCGGTGTCATCTCGACAATCCTCGTCCTGATGTTCGTCGACCTGTTCGATACGGCAGGCACGCTCGTCGGCGTCACCCAGCGCGCCGGCCTGATGACGAAGGACGGCAAACTGCCGCGCTTGCGCCAAGCGCTGGTGGCGGATTCCTCGGCCTCGCTGATCGGCTCCCTCCTCGGCACCTCGAACACGACAAGCTACATCGAGAGTGCAGCCGGCGTGGAAGCCGGCGGACGCACCGGGCTCGTGGCCGTCGTCGTCGCGATCCTGTTCCTGCTGGCGATCGTGTTTGCCCCGCTCGCCAACACGGTTCCGGGCTTCGCGACGGCACCGGCCCTGATCCTCGTGGCCTGCTACATGACCAAGGGCCTGGTCGACCTGGACTGGTCGGACATCACCGAATACGGCCCCGGAATGGTTGCGGCTATGACGATGCCGTTCACATTCTCGATCGCCCACGGCATCGCCCTCGGCTTCATCTCCTACGCGGCTGTCAAGGCACTGGCGGGCCGGGCCGGCGAGGTTTCCGGAGCAGTCTGGACGATCGCGATCCTGTTCGTGCTGAAGTTCGCCTTTCTCTAGGCGGCGCAGTAGACTGGTGGGATGACAAAGCGAACATTCCGCCTGCTCGGCAAGGGCGACGTCGAAACGCTCGAGATGTTCCTCGCCGGAACGCCCGACACGTCGATGTTCCTGCGCTCGAACCTGCGTGAATCCGGCATCGTCGACAAGGGCAAGCCCTACCAGGGAACCTATGTCGGTGTATTCGACGGTGCGAAGCTCGTCGGCGTGGCCGCACTTTACTGGAACGGCAACATGCTGCTTCAGTGCGAAATAGCCGATGCCGTACCTCTGGCCAACGAGACGCTGGCGGCGGCCTTGCCCCGGCCCTGCGCGGGCCTGCTGGGGCCGCGCGCCCTGCTCGAGGAAGTGATTGCCCTGCCGCCCTTCTCGCTGCGCCGTGCGCGCATGGCGAGCCGCCAGGACCTCTACGGTCTCGATCTTGCCGATCTCCGGGCACGCGCGTCCATGCTTTCACGAGTGAGACCGGCGACGATGAGGGACCGCGATACGCTCGTCGGCTGGCGGCACGACTATCTATGCGAGATCATGGGGGCCACGGCCGGTACCGCGACGCGCAAACGCGCGAAGGAGGAAATCGCGCGGGCGATCGACGAAGAACGCGCCTTCGTCATGGCAATGGCCGACAACCTACTCGCCTATTCCGGCTTCAACGCCACGCTGTCCGACATGGTCCAGGTCGGCGGCGTCTACTGCCCGCCTGCCGAGCGCGGGCTCGGTTACGCCCGCGTCGCCACGCATGGCGCGCTGCTGGCCGCCCGCAAGCGCGGCGTCAGGCGTGCAATTCTGTTTACGGCCGAAGACAATGTCGCAGCCAAACGCTGCTACGAGGGTCTCGGCTTCCGACGCGTCGGCGACTACGGGATCGTGATCTACTGATCCTCGCGCCGATGACCGTCGAGCGCCCGCTCGGCAGCCGCACGCCGCGCTTCCTCCACCTCGCGCTCGGCTTTCGTGCGGCCGTGGAGGGTACGGTTCGTGTCGGCTGTCGCGACTTGCGCATCGCGGGTCTTCTGCTTGCGCGCACGGTTCAGGTTGACGATCTCGCCCAACTTGCCTCCGCCGGTACGTTCGCTCCATAGTCGCGCGCATGGTGCACCGCGACACGCCGAAAGTTTACGATGGAATTGCCCGAAGCTTCCACTGGTTGACGGCGCTGCTTGTGGCCCTGCTTTTCGGGATCGGCCTCTACATGACGCGGCTCGACTTCTCCGAGTGGAAGGTCTTGGTCTATTCTTGGCACGAATGGACCGGCTTGACGGTCTTCCTGGTCACCGGCCTGCGTCTGGCATGGCGCCTGCTCCGGCCACCGCCGCCCCTGCCGCCGTCGGCATGGGTCGAACAGATCGCCGCCCACGTGTCGCACGCGATCCTCTATGGACTGATGTTCGCCCTTCCTGTTGCCGGCTATCTCGGCTCGAACGCATTCGGCTTTCCGGTCAAATGGTTCGGCGTCGTCGACCTGCCGAACCCGATCGGCAAGGATGAGGATCTTGGCGAGACGCTGCTGCTCATCCATGTCGGGCTCGCCTACGTGATGGCGGCGATGCTGGTACTCCACGTGGGCGCCGCTTTGTTCCACCATTTCGTGCGTCGCGACCGGACGCTCACGCGCATGGTGCCCGGTATCGGGACGCGGCACCCCGACTAGCCTTCCATCGACGTCCAGCTCTGCTCGCGCATGAATTGCGGCACATAGAACGGCCCAAGCCCACCCTTGCCGGTGGTACCAGAGCCCTTCCAGCCACAGAAGCTCTGGATGCCGGGCCAGGCGCCGGTCGTCGCCCCGCTACGCCGGTTCGCGTAGAGGACGCCCGCCTCGGCCCGCGCGAAAAAATTGTCGATCTCCAGCGTGTCGCGCGCATAGCAGCCGGCCGTGAGCCCGTAGCCGCCCCGGTTCGCCTGCACGATCGCGTCGAGTAGATTGTCGAACGGCAGCAACGAGACGAACGGCAGGAACAGCTCGTCACGGTTCAGGCGGTGCTCGGACGAAAGCCCCGCGACGATTGTCGGCTCGACATATATGCCGCGATCATGAATGCCGCCGGCCAGGCGCTTGCCGCCGCGCACCAGCCGCCCCTCGCGGGCCGCATCACCGACGGCAGTTGCATAGCGCTCGCCCGCCGCACGGTCAACGACGGGCCCCATATAGACGTCGCGCAGCGACGGATCGCCGATCCTGATAGCGGCCGTCTTCCCGACGAGCTTAGCGAGGTAGGTCTCGAACACCGACCGTTCGACATAGACGACGGACCCCGCGGAGCATTTCTGCCCCTGCAATCCGAACGCCGAACGCATCGTTCCCTCGGCCGCGATGTCGAGATCGGCAGTCGCCGTCACGAAAGTCGGATTCTTGCCGCCCATCTCGGCGATCACCGGTCGCATCCAGTCGCGCGACGAGGAGTGCCGCAGCAACTCCATGCCGACGGCATGGCTGCCGGTGAACACGACTCCGTCGAGGCCCGGATGCCTGCCCAGGATCGGCCCGGCGGCATCGCCGCAGACGAGGTTGATCAGGCCCGGAGGAAAATCGCCCGCCGCAAAGCATTCCACCAGCAAGGCGCCGCACAAGGATGCCTTGGGCGACGGCTTGTAGACGACCGCATTTCCGCCGAGCAGCGCCCCCGTCATCATCCCGGCCGACAGCGCCAGCGGGAAGTTGAAGGGCGCGATGACGCCGAACACGCCGAGCGGGCGAAGCATCACGCGCGTTGCCTCGCGCGGGAACGCGCGCGCCATTTCCATACCATAGCCGCCATTGCGCTCCATCTCGCCGGCGTAGTAGCGCAGCAGATCGACGGTTTCCTCGACCTCGCCCATCGCTTCGGCGCGCGACTTGCCGACTTCGAAGAGGCAGGCGATCCCCAACTCGTACTTGCGCCTGTCGATCGTCGCGGCAACTGCCCGGATTGCCTCGACACGGCTGCGCCAATCGCGCTGCGCCCAGTCGTCGGCCGATTTGCGCGCCGCCGCGACCGCCCGCTCCACGGCATCCGCATCCGCCGCGACGAACGTACCCAGCACCAGCCGGTCGTCGATCGGACTGGCGGTCGTAAATCGTGCACCCGCCTCGTCGGCACGTCCGGCGATCCGGTTGGGGTGGAATGCGCCGAGGGCCGCCTTGAAAGCCGGAATTTCGGTATCGAGAAAATCGTGAAGCGGCGCGAAATCGACGCCGATGTTGGAATAGGTCACGCGCGGCAACGCGGTCTTGTCGAGCATCGTTCTCGGTCCTTGTCGTCTAGAAGAGGCTTCCCTGTCGCCCGTCGGGTGTGGCCTTGCGGCTCTTGGCCTTCGGCTCCGGGGCGGGTTCGGCGTCGGGGGCCGGCTCCTGGCAGCCGGCATCGTCATGGCGAACATTGTTCACGTACGTCGAGACGCGCAAATGCTCGAACCAGTCGCCCGGCGGCGCCTTGACGAGTTCGCGCGCGTCGATCGCCGGATCGAGCCACGCCGCGTAGTCCTTCGGCGAAAGGACGACCGGCACGCGATCGTGGAATTCGGCCATCATCTCGTTGGCGGCGGTATTGACGATCGTGAAGGTCTCCAGCACCTCGCCCTGCGGCGGAATCCAGCGTTCCCATAGACCGGCGAAAGCGAAGGGCGTACGGTCGCGCATGCGGAACAGCAGCGGTTGCTTCGTCTTGGGACCAATCGTCTGCCATTCGTAAAATCCGTCAGCCGGGACGAGACAACGCCGCTGCCGGAACGCCTGCTTGAAGGCCGGCTTATCGTGCACGGTCTCGCCGCGGGCATTGATCATGTGGCTCTGCAGCGACGTATCTTCGGCCCAATACGGGACAAGCCCCCAATGGAGCATCCGGAGCTCGCGCGAGCCGTCGCCCGCCAGCCGCACGACGGGCGCCGCCTGCGTGGGCGCAATGTTCCAGCGTGGCTGCAGGTTGACCGGCGCGCCCTCGAAATCGTAGGGCTGGCGCAAGGCATCGACGGGTGTCGTCAAGGAATAGCGACCGCACATGCCGGGTATTGTAAGGGAAACGGAGGCGTCGTACGACAGATCCGAACATGCGAATCCCGTCAAATGACTTTTCCATATTGCGCCCGGCAATTGTTGCAATTGCACGGCGCGCAGCCGTCGCGATTCTCGAGATCTACGAGGGCGGATTCGCCGTCCGCAACAAGGTCGACCGTACGCCTCTGACCGAGGCCGACGAGCGTTCGGAAGCGATCATCGTCGCCGCCTTGCGCGAGCTGACCCCGGGCCTGCCCGTCGTCGCTGAAGAGTCGCAGGCGCGCGGCGAGACGGTCTTCGCGCAGCCGCCCCCGCCGTCGTTCTGGCTCGTCGATCCGCTCGACGGCACACGCGAGTTCGTCGACCGCAATGGCCAGTTCGCGATCAATATCGGCCTGATTCAGGACGGACGGCCCGTCCTCGGCGTCATCCTTGTTCCGATCGAAGGGATCGCGTGGTCTGGCATCGTCGGCGCCGGCGCGTTCCGGCAAGTGCGCGGTGGAGCCGAAACGCCCATACGCGCCCGCGCGAAGCCCGCCAAGGGCCTCGTCGTCGTGACCTCGCGCAGCCATGCCTCCGGTGCGGAAGGCGCGGTCGCATCCGCCCATGCGATTGCCGAGCATCGGCGCCTCGGTTCGGCCGCGAAGTTCGGCCTCATCGCCGAAGGATCTGCCGATCTCTATCCGCGCATGGGCCCGACCAGCGAATGGGACACATGCGCCGGCGAAGCGCTCCTCGTCGCTGCCGGCGGGCATGTCGAGCGTACCGACGGGCGCCTCCTCGAATACGGCAAGCCGGGCTTCCGCAATCCCGATTTCATCGCGCGCGGCGCATGGTAACGATCCGGGTTCAACCCGTGTTGCGCATGCCTGCCGCGATCGCGTTGATCGTCAACAGCAGTGGTTCGCGCCAGGCCTGCCCGCGCGCGCCCCGCGCGCGCGGGATCAGGCGCACCTGCAGCGCGTTGACGGCATCCAGATAGGGAGCACGCCGGTCGAGCGTGGCCGCCAGACGCGGATTGTCCGCCAGCAGACGCAGTCCACCGGTGACCTGCTTCAGCAGCCGCTCGGACAGGCGGAACTCTGCCTCAATCCGCTTCCAGATGCGCGCAGCCGCCGTCTTATCCTTGGCAAGACCGACATAGAGCGACGCCACGGCCGGATCGCCCTTGGCAAGCGCCATTTGCACGTTGTCGATGAAATGCCGGAAATAGGGCCAGCTTTTGTACATAAGCCGGAGCCGCGCGGGATGGCGCGGGCTCTGGGCAGCAAACGCCGCAAGCGCGCTGCCCACGCCATACCAGGCCGGCAGTGCGAGCCGTGCCTGCGACCATCCGAATACCCACGGGATCGCACGAATCGCACGCAGCGACCGCCCGCCCTGCGGCCGGTGCGACGGCCGCGAGCCGATATTGAGCGCGGCAAGTTCGCTGACAGGCGTCACCTCGTAGAAAAAATCTAGAAAGCCGGGCTCGCTGACGACGAGTTCGCGATAGGCGCCCATGCCCGCTTCGGAGAGCGCTTCCATCGCCGCCGAAAATCGCCGGTCGACGCCCACACGCTCGCCCACCGGTGGAAAGCTCGAACGCAGCAGACCGGCGAGAGCCGTCGACAACTCGTAAGTCGCCGTCGGGCGGTTCGAGTACTTGTACGAAAGCACCTCGCCCTGCTCGGTGTATTTGACCCGGCCGTTCGCCGCAATGCGCGGTGCGGCCGAGATCGCGTCATAGACCGGCCCACCGCCGCGCGCATGACTGCCACCGCGCCCGTGAAACAGCAGGAACGGCACGCCGTGCCTGCCAAAACACGCGGCGAGCGCGTTCTGCGCACGATAGAGATGCCACGAAGAAGCGAGGATGCCCGCATCTTTGCAGCTGTCAGAATAACCGAGCATCACCTCCTGCGTACCGCCGGATGCATCGAGCAGGCGGCGATAGGCGGGTGCCGTCAGCAGTTGCTCGATAACGGCCGGTGCGGCATCAAGATCGGCTGCCGTCTCGAAAAGCGGCGCCACGCGGATCTGCACATGCGGCTTGCCGTCCTTGCCGATAGTGATGAGTCCGGCCATGCGGGCAAGGAGCAGCACTTCGGCCACGGCGCTGGCGCGGTCCGCCATCGAGATGACATAGGTCCGGATCGCTTCCGGTCCGAGCTCCCCGCGCAACGTGCCGATGGCACGCAGCGTATCGAGGATCTCGGCCGTCGCCGGCGACAAGGCGCCGCCGAGCAGCAAAGTGGGCCCCGGTCGAGCGGCAAGAGACAGGACGAGATCGAGCTTCGCCGCTTCGTCGAGGCTGCCATAGTCCGCCTGCCCCGGCAGGCAGGCGAGGATTTCAGCAACCGCATCGCGGTGACGCGAAGCCTCCTGCCGGACGTCCAGGCGGACCAGATGGAAACCGAACGAGGCGACGAGCAGCATCAGGTCCTTGAGCGCGCCGTCAGCCAGACGTGCGTCGCCGTCGGAAACGAGCGCATCGCGGATCGCTTCGAGATCGGCCGACATCGCTTGCGGGCCGGAATAGAGACCATTCACCAGTCGATATCGGATGAAAGCAAGCTTGCGCCGATAGGGCTCATGCGCGAAACGCGAGGGCTGATCTGCGAACGGAACGGCCCCGAGTTCAGCCTCGTCGCGCGCAAGGCCCGCCGCGAACGCAGCCGGCAGGCGCATGTGGGAAGCCGCATGTGTCAGGCTGCCGATGAGCGCGTCGATGCGGTGCAGGTAAGTGTCGCGGATCTCCGCGGCATGAGCGCGGCCGGCACGCAGTGTCGTCGCCGCCGTCACGTTCGGGTTTCCGTCGCGGTCCCCGCCGATCCACGATCCGAATGCAATGGCCGGAGGCGCGCGGAAATCACGCGCTACCGGGCCGTAAACGCGCTTCACCGCTGCCTCGAACGCCCGCAACGTCTGCGGCACCGCGTCGAACAGGGCCGCACGGAAGAAACGCAGCCCGTTGTCGATCTCGTCCTCGACCGTCATCTTGTCGGCGCGCAGCGTGCTCGTCTTCCACAGAACGGACATCTCGGCGCGCAGATCGTCGAGGGCCATCGCGCGCGCCATCGCATCCTCGTCGGCAGCGACGAGCCGGGCGACCAGATCGAACATCCGGCGATGGCATTTCTGCACGGCCTGCCGACGAGCCTCGGTCGGATGCGCGGTGAAAACGGGCATCAATTTCAGCGAACCGATTCTGCTACGGAACATCGCATAATCCACGCCGCCTGCATGGATCGCGGCGATCGTCTCGTTGAGACCGCGTGGATTGGGAGCGCTCCGCCGCTCGTCCTCGAGCAGCGCTTCGTCGGCGATGTTGACCACCGCGAAATAGGCCGCGAAGGCGCGCGCCACGATCCCGGCCGTATCGGGCGTAACCCGCTCTATGGCGCGGGCAGTACGCGCCACCTCGCGCGACGACACGGCTCCGGACTTGCGTAGCGCCACGAAACCGCGCCGCAGGCTCTCGACCGTGCCGAACGCCGTCTCGCCTTCGTGTGCGTCGATGACCTCGCCGATCAGGGCCCCGACCAGGCGCATCGTCATCGCCCGCCGCCTGTTCCGGTTCTGCATCCGTCCCCCTACGAATCTTGCAAAAAATGGTGCAAAATCCGCACCGCGTGCCTGTTATCACGAGCCGATCGATCCGCCGGAGTGAGAAAAATTGACCCACGTCCGCAATATTCCTGCCGAAGAATTGCCCGATGATGCGGCGTCCGTCTATCGCCGTTATGTCGCCGAATACGGGCCCTTCGCGAACCAGGTTGCCGTGCTGGCGCACGTGCCCGCCGCCGTACGCCATCTGCCGGCGATGCTGATGGAACTGCGCGCGGCCAAAACGCTGCCGCGGCGCTATCTGGAACTGGCCATCGTCGCGGTATCCAAGCGCAACGCCTGCCACTACTGCGTGGGCCACCACGTTCCGATGCTGGCGGTCGAAGGCGTGCCGGCCGATGCGGTGGCGCAGATCCCCGACCAAGTCGACCATCCCTCGCTCACCGACATCGACCGGCTCGTGCTCGCCTATTCGGTTGCGGTGAACGACGATCCGCACCGCATCCGCGACGCGATGCATGCCGACCTGCGCAATCATTTCAGCGAAGCGCAGATCGTCGAACTGACGCTGCGCATCGCATTGACGGGATTTTTCAACAAATTCTCGGAAGCCCTCGGCATCGAGGAAGAAGAAGTCGCCGGGCAGGCTGCACAGTAGCTAGCGGCCGATACCCGCGTAGCCGGCGATTTCGGCGGCGAGCCGCGACATCTCGGCGGCGGCCGTCGAACCCGGCTCGGCCTCCGTCACGCCCAACCCCAGTCCCAGGCTCGACGCATAGGCCGTGCGGTTGCCGAGCACGATGTTGGCGACCGGTGTCTGGATCGTCGCGAGCTTGCGCGCAACTTCGTCGGCCAGCAGCGAACGCGGCGGCATGCGGTTGACGACCAGAAGGGCCAGCCGCTTTTCCGCGCGCGCGAGGTCGAGTGTGGGCTGCGTGGCCCACAGATCCATCGGCGACGGCTGCACGGGCACCAGGACCAGATGCGAGTAGCGGATCGCCGTGCGGGAGTCGCTCTGTGCGTGCGGGGCCGAATCGACCACCACTACGTCGTGCTCGCGCGACAGCCGGTCGAGTTCGTGCGGCAGCCGCCAGCCCGACAGCCTGGAAAAGGAAAATCCGAGGCCGGCATCGGGCCGGGCCTGCGCACGCAGGTCGGTCCATAGCGAGAACGACCCCTGCGGATCGATGTCGACGGCCGCCACGCTGAGGCCACCCTGCGACCAGCAGGCCGCCAGATGGGCTGCCAGCGTGGTTTTCCCCGCCCCGCCCTTCTGTTGCGCGATCGTCACGACTTTTCCGGCCATCGGCGCACAATGCGCTGCCGCCCTCGCCCGAGGCAAGGGCGCGTGCTAAACGGCGCACCGATGATCCTCGTGAAGCCCACCCGCAAGGCGATCGCCCGGGCGGTCGCCGCCCTGCGCAGCGACCGCCTCGTCGCCTTCCCGACCGAGACCGTGTACGGGCTCGGCGCACGCGCACGCAGCCCGCGGGCCGTCCTGCGGCTCTATTCGGCCAAGGGACGCCCGCGCTTCAATCCACTGATCGCCCATGTAGCGAGCCTTGCGCAGGCGCGCCGCCTCGTCCGCTTCGATGCACGGGCCGAGAGGCTTGCCCGCCATTTCTGGCCCGGTCCGCTGACGCTGGTGCTGCCCCGACAGGCCGGAGCCGCCGTCTCGCGCCTTGCCGGCGCGGGCCTGTCGACGCTCGGCGTCCGCATCCCGGACCATCCGGTCGCCCGCACGCTGCTGCGGCTGGCGGGCGAGCCCGTCGTAGCCCCCAGCGCCAATCCGTCAGGCCGCCTGTCGCCGACCCGCGCGGCCGACGTCGCGCGCACATTGGGCGGCCGTGTCTCGATGGTGCTGGATGGCGGAGCCTGCCGGGTCGGCCTTGAATCGACCGTCGTGGACCTTTCAGGTCCCGTCGCACGCCTGCTGCGGCCCGGCGGCATTGCGCGCGAGGCCATCGAAGCGCTGATCGGGCCTCTTGCCGGCGCCGGTGCCACGATCAGCGCCCCCGGCATGCTGGAAAGCCATTATGCGCCCCGCGCACGCCTGCGGCTGGATGCGGCATCCGCCGCCGACGGCGAGGCCTATCTCGGGTTCGGGCCGCTGCCCCGCCTGCCTGCAGGCGTGCCCGCCCTCACTCTCTCGGCAACGCGCGACACGCAGGAAGCCGCCCGCAACCTGTTCGCGTTCCTGCAGACGCTCGACCGGCCGCATGTCCGCCTGATCGCGGTCGCCCCGATCCCTGCGAAGGGGCTCGGTCTTGCCATCCGCGACCGCCTCTCGCGCGCGGCGGCGCCGCGCTAACGCTCGCGGATCATATAAGCCGCATCCTTGCCGTAGGTCGCGCGCACGGTCTCGTCGACAGGCGCGTCGACGAAGCCGTGATGCCGCCATAACCCGTGCGTGCCATTGACAGCGATCAGCGACAGCGGCAAATCGCCGGCAATGGACGAAAGATGGGCCAGAAGGTCGCGGATCAGTCCAGCGCCGCGCGCGGCCGGATCGAGCGCAACATCGTGCAAATGAAGCGTGTGCGGCCCGAGGGCCGCATAGGTCACCTGATCGAGCCTTGGCGGACAGCCGCGCGTCGCGCGCAGAGCGATGCAATAGCCAACCGGACGGCCGCCGCGTTCGGCGATGCGGCAGGCGTCGGGCGCTGTCGCCAGCTTCGCAGCGAAGGCGGCACGGGATTCCGGATGATCGGGATAGAGCGCGCCTGCGAGGCACTGGACGAAGGCGAGGTCATCGATAGCCATCGGACGCCAGCCGGAACGATGCGAAGCGGTCATCGAATTGTCACGCATGGGGGAAGACGCCGCCAATCGGGGAAGGACGGTTTGGAAAAAGGTGGGCCGCCGCACCCCCCGGAGCGGCGGCCCTGATCGCGAACTCCAGCGACTGACGCCAGCCGAAGCCCACGAAGACCGGAGGTGTCTGCATCGAACCGAGACACCATTTGAATACGAAGGAAAGTATAGATAACTTCACAAGGTGCTTCCACGCCGATTGGGTCCATTGCGGCGTGTATTTTCGATGTTTTCTTGATCTGAATCAAACGTGACACGGAACTGCCGATGACCGCACCGCTCGACGATGCAGTACGCCCTTCAGATGCCGCCCTGGCTCGTATCCGCGCCGTCGTGGGCCCGCGCGGCTGGATCGAAACCGCCGACATGGCGCGATACGAAAAAGACGAGCGCGGCCTGTACGACGGGAAGGCCGCCGCCGTGGTGCGCCCTGCCTCGACCGAGGAAGTCGCCGCAGTCCTGAAAATATGCAATGAGATGCATATCGCGATCGTGCCGCAGGGCGGCAACACGGGCCTCGTCGGCGGCAGCGTTCCGCATGCGACAGGCACCGAGATCGTGCTTTCGATGTCGCGGATGAATCGCATCCGCAGCATCGATACCCGCAACGACACAATCGTTGCCGAAGCGGGCTGCGTGCTGGCCGAAATCCAGAAGGCCGCCGCCGAATCCGACCGCTATTTCGCGTTGTCACTCGCCGCAGAGGGTACATGCCAGATTGGCGGCAATATTTCGACCAATGCGGGCGGGATCAACGTCCTGCGCTTCGGCATGGCGCGTGACCAGGTTCTCGGACTAGAGGCGGTGCTCGCCGACGGGCGCGTCCTTTCCTCACTCGACGGGTTGCGCAAGGACAATACGGGATACGATCTCAAGCAACTCTTCATGGGGGCCGAAGGAACGCTCGGCATCATTACCGCGGCCGTGCTGAAACTGCATCCGGCACCGCGCGAGATCGAGACCTGTCTCGTTGCCGTCCCTTCGCCCGAGGCTGCCATCGAGTTGCTCGATCGCGCGAAATCCGGAAGCGGCGGCAATTGCACCGCGTTCGAACTTACGCAACGCCGTCTTCTCGACTTCGTCTTCAAGAACGTGCCCGGCACCGCCGATCCGATGGCGAAGGCCTACGATTGGTATGTGCTGGTCGAATTCGCCGCCGGCGATATGAACGGGGCGCTGAAGGCGATGGTCGAGCGCATGCTCGAAAAGGCGTTCGAGGACGGTCTTGCGCTGGATGCCGTCGTGGCGAACTCGGCCGCCCAACGCAAGGCGCTGTGGAAGCTCCGCGAGAGCATGACCGAAGCCCAGAAGCCCGAAGGCGGCTCGATCAAGCATGACATTTCCGTGCCCGTATCGGCCGTGCCGGACTTCCTCGCACGTGCGACTGAAGCCTGCGAGAAGATCGTGCCCGGCTGCCGCGTCTGCGCATTCGGGCATGCCGGCGACGGCAACATCCATTTCAACGTGACACAGCCCGTCGGTGCCGACCGTGGGGCCTTCATGGCGCGCTGGCACGACTGCAATCTCGCGGTCCACGACATCGTCGCCGAACTCGGCGGCTCGATTTCGGCCGAGCACGGGATCGGGCAAATGAAGCGCGGCGAATTGCCGCGCTACAAGAGCGCGGTAGCCCTCGACGTGATGCGTGCGATCAAGCGCACGCTTGATCCAAATGGCATTCTGAACCCCGGGAAAGTCATTCCGGACTGACAGCCGCGTTAACGAGTCGGAAACGTCTCAGGAGATAATTTTTCGCTCCCGAAGCCCTCCCCCGAGGCTCAAGCGAAGATGCCGCCTAGCTACAAATACACCATTGATCAGGTCCAGTCGGCCGTCGATCATTTCATCAATCTGAACAAGCTTCCGCTGTCGATCCTGTCGACCGATCCGGTCGGCGAGCGTCCGCGCGTCTGGAAAGTCGCCGTGACGAACGGCAATGAAGTTGCCGATCTCCACTGGCTCGAGGATCCGGGGCCCGCCGACGTGGTGCGCGGCGAAATCTTCCGTGACGGCGTACGTCTCGGCCATTTCTGATTCCGTGCACGCCCCGCGCGCGTGCTACTTATCCGGCGGACCCCACCTGCCGAGGCCGACTGGATGAGCTACCGAGCACCGATCGCGGAAATGCTATTCGCACTCGACGCGATCGCCGGCGTATCGACGCTCGGCGAGACCGAAGGCGGTGCGCCGGACCCGGAAGTGGTGGCGCAAATTCTCGAGGCTGCTGGTGCTTTCGCCGGCAACGAACTCGCCCCGCTCAATGTTTCCGGCGACCGGACCGGCGCCCGGCTCGAGAATGGCATCGTGCGGACGGCACCGGGTTTCGCGGCCGCCTACCGGGGCTTTGTCGAGAACGGTTGGAACGGCCTTCCCTTCGCGGAATCCTATGGCGGACAGGCGTTACCCTGGGCACTGGCAGTCGCCGTGCAGGAGATGTGGCAGTCCTCGAACATGTCTTTCGGGCTTTGCCCGCTGCTGACGCAAGGGGCCGTCGAACTGCTTGCCCACCACGGTAGTCCCGCGCAAAAGGACGCCTACCTCGCCAAGCTTGTGTCCGGCGAATGGACCGGCACGATGAACCTGACCGAGCCGCAGGCAGGCTCGGACGTCGGCGCACTCAAGACACGCGCGATCCGCGACGCCGCGGGCGACGGGCCGCTCGGCGAGGCCTATCGCATCACCGGCGGCAAGATCTTCATTACCTACGGCGAGCACGACATGACGGACAATATCGTCCACATGGTGCTCGCGCGCACGCCGGATGCCCCGCCGGGGCCGAAGGGCGTATCGCTCTTCCTCGTGCCGAAGTTCCTTTCCGCTGCCGAAGGCGGTCTCGGGGAGCGCAACGACCTGCGCTGCGTCTCGCTCGAGCACAAGCTCGGAATCAATGCGTCGCCGACCTGCGTAATGGCGTTCGGCGACAATGGTGGCGCCTTGGGCTGGCGCATCGGGGCCGAGGGCAAGGGGCTCGAATGCATGTTCACGATGATGAACAATGCGCGGCTGTCGGTCGGCCTTCAGGGCGTCGCCATCGCCGAACGCGCCTACCAGGCCGCGAGCGCCTACGCACAAGCGCGTGTCCAGAGTCGAGAATTGGGCGCCAAGACATCCGCCTCCGCCGCTATTGTCCGACATCCGGACGTGCGGCGTATGCTGCTCGACATGAAAGCGAAGATCGAGGCGGCGCGCGCCCTCGCCTATTCCGCGCACCTGTCGCTCGATCTCGCAGCCAAGGCCGTCTCGGCCGATATGCGCGCGCGTCATCAGGCGCGGGTGGACCTGCTCACGCCGGTCGTGAAGGCTTGGTCGACCGATATCGGCTGCGACGTCGCCTCGACCGGCATCCAGATCCATGGCGGCATGGGATTCATTGAGGAAACGGGTGCCGCCCAGCACCTCCGCGACGCACGTATCGCGCCGATCTACGAGGGGACGAACGGGATTCAGGCCAACGATCTCGTGTTCCGCAAGCTCGGGCGCGACGACGGGGCCGCCGCGCGCGCCTTCTTCGCTGAAATCGCCGGAATCGAGGAAGAGCTCGCGCGGGCGGGCGACGATTGCGACCTTGCCGCCATCCGCGCGCGGCTGGCAGCCGGGCGGGAGGCGCTGGCCGCCGCGACCACCCACATGGTGGAAGCGCTCAAGGCAACTCCGCGTGCGGCGGCGGCAACGGCCGCGCCCTATCTGCAACTCTTCGGTATCGTCGCCGGCGGCGCCCTGCTTGCACGGGGTGCGGCTGCGGCCGTCGCCCGGCGCGCACGTGGCGATGCATCGGGGTTTCCGGAAGCCCGCCTCGTCGTTGCGCGCTACTTTGCCGACTTCATGCTGGCACAGGCGCCTTCCCTCGCCCATCCGGTCTGCAACGGTGCGGAAGCCGTTGAGCGCTTTACCGAGTCGCATTTGTGAATTTTTCTATTTGCACGCTCAAAATCTTCTTGCGTACGAGCCTATTTAGGCCCAAATAAGCAAGCTAATGCACGGGGCGGTCGATGAAGAGTCGGCGGCCCCTTTTGTCTGTCGGAAAAGGGAAGGTGTGGGCAAGGAATGGCGAATAAAGCGGCGCTGCGCAATTTGAAGGTGGTCACCGGCGAAGCCCGGTCACCCGCTCCCAAGGCCCTCAAGTCTGCGGCGAACGAACAGCCTCTCCATGTCCAGAGTACCGAGACGACGGTCGCCAAGGACCACTTCATCGAGCGCAACGGCATCAAGTATGCCGGCACGCACCTGCTGGTCGAGCTGTGGGGCGCTAAGCACCTTGGCGACGCGGCGCTGACCGAGGCCGCCCTGCGTGAAGGCGCCACGGCCGCCGGCGCCACGATCCTGCACTGCCATCTTCACCATTTCGGTCCGAACGCCGGCCTGTCCGGTGTGCTCGTGCTCGCCGAAAGCCACATCTCGATCCACACTTGGCCGGAGCGCGAATACGCCGCCATCGACGTGTTCATGTGCGGCGTTTGCGACCCGTATCAGGCGATCCCGGCGATCAGACGCACCTTCGCGCCGTCCTCGGTCCAGATCGTCGAGAGCCGCCGCGGCGTGATGGCCTGAAGGCCATCGAAATGGCCACCAAGAAGCCAACCGTCTGGTTCGACGAACAGCTCTATCCGCATGTCCGCCAAGGCCTCGCCATCGGACGGGTTCTGTTCCGCGAACGTACGCCGCATCAGGATCTGATCGTCTTCGAGAACCCGACCTACGGGCGTGTGCTGGCACTCGACGGCATCGTCCAGGTCACGCAGAAGGACGAGTACGTCTATCACGAGATGATGACGCACGTGCCGATCCTCGCCCACGGACGCGCGCGCCGCGTGCTGATCATCGGCGGCGGCGATGGCGGCATCCTGCGCGAGACGCTTCGTCACAAGTCGGTCAAGCACGTCACCATGGTCGAGATCGACCGCGCCGTCGTCGACATGTGCCTCAAATGGATGCCGAGCGTCGCAGGACGCGCATTCGACGACCGCCGAACGGAACTGCTGATCGCCGACGGCGCCAAGTTCGCCGCCGAAACGAAGCAGCGTTACGACGTCGTCATCGTGGATTCGACCGACCCGATCGGTCCGGGCGAGGTGCTGTTCACCGAACGCTTCTACAAGGACTGCCGGCGCTGCCTCGCGCCCGGCGGCATCCTCGTGAACCAGAACGGCGTGCCGTTTCTGCAGCCCGGCGAGATCCCGATGACGCGCAGGCGCCGGGCGAAGTCGTTCAAGATTGCATCGTTCTACATGGCCGCCATCCCGTCCTACTACGGCGGCCTGATGGCGCTGGGCTGGGCAACCGATGATGCGCGTGCATCACAAACGCCGCTCGCCGTACTGCGTCGCCGATTCGCCGCAGCGAAACTGAAGACGCGCTATTACAGCCCCGAGATCCATAGCGGCTGCTTTGCCCTGCCCGCCTTCGTGGCAGATCTCGCCAAGCGGTGAAGCTCTCGATCTTCACCGTGATGGACCACCATCCGGCGGAGAAGCGCACGCTGCCCGAACTCTACGCACAGACGATGCGCGAGGCCGAACATGCCGACGCGCTCGGCTACGACACGTTCTATGTCGCCGAACACCATTTCCATGAGTATGGCGTCGTTCCGGACCCAGCCGTCTTCCTCGCGGCCGCTGCCCAGCGCACGACGCGCATCCGCCTCGGCCCCGCGATCGCAGCCCTCGCCTTCCGCCACCCGCTGGCAATCGCCGAAAGCTACGCGATGCTCGACCAGCTTTCCGGTGGACGCGCCGTGCTCGGCGTCGGCTCGGGTTATCTCAAGCACGAGTTCGAGGGCTTCGGCATCGACCCGACGACCAAGCGCGAGCGTTTCGACAAAGGCCTTGCCGAACTGAAGGCAGCACTCGCCGGACGCACGATCAACGTGCCGGCCGTCGCCGGGCGCCGGATCCCGATCCAGGTCGCCGTGCTGCGCAAGGAAGCCGCCTATCACGTCGGCCTGCGCGGCGATGACCTGATGTGCGTGCCTTACGCATCGGTCGACCGGTTCGATGAAGTCGGCGAGATGGTTGCCGCATTCCGGCGCGGCAGGCAGGAAGCCGGCAGTCCCGCGAACCCCGGAAGCTCCGTCTGGGCATTCCATACATATGTCGCGGAGACGGATGCGCAGGCGCGTGCCGACGTAGCCGCGTATTTCGACCGCTACGTCGCCTCGCGCCTCTACGCCAAACGGCAGACCTACGACGACATCCTACAATCGGGTCTCGGCCTGTTCGGCGGGATCGAAACGGTCGTCGCGAAGCTCAACGCCCTGTCGGATTTCGGTATCGGCCATGTTATGACCCTGACCAGCTTCGGCGGTCTGCCGGAAGAGCGCGTGCGTGCATCGATGCGCCGGATGATCGAAGACGTGTTGCCACGGGTTGCGGCTTCGAGAGGAAATTGAGTCATGGTCGAGATCGCATTCTGCGGGTTGGGGCGCATGGGGATCGGCATGGCGGGCCGCCTTGTCGCCGCCGGGCATCGCGTTCGCGTCTGGAACCGCAGCCGTGCGCGCGCCGTCCCGCTGCTCGACAAGGGCGCCGTCTGGGCCGATACGCCCGGCGAAGCCGCGCGCGGCGCCGCAATCGCGTTCGCGATGCTGGCCGACGATCCCGCATCGCAGGCTGTCTGGCGCGGCCCGAACGGCGCGTTGGATGCCCTTGCGAAGGGCTCTTTCGTCGTCGAGTGCTCGACGCTTTCCGCCGCCCATGTCGCCTCGCTTGCGGCGGATGCCAAGGCGCGCGGCCTTCGCTATGTCGATAGCCCGGTCACCGGCTTTCCCTCGCATGTGGTTGCCGGCACGATGACGCTACTCGTCGGCGCGGCGCCTGCGGATCTGGACGCGCTGCGCCCCGTCTTCGGTGCGCTTGCGGGCACGATCCGCCATTTCGGCGATGTGGGCGCAGGCACGGCCTACAAGCTGATGGTCAATCTGATGGGGGCCGTGCAGATCGCTGGCCTAGCCGAGGGCATCGCACTCGCCCGCCGTCTCGGGCTCGACGACAAGGCCGTCGGCGAGGCGCTTGCGGCCGGAGCGGCTGCAAGCCCGCAGGTCGTCCAGAACATCCCGCGCATGCTGGCGGGGGACTGGGATAGGGATCAGGTGTTCACGGCGGCCCTGCGCCACAAGGATGCGGCCTACGGGGCGGCACTCGTGAAGCAGGCGGGCGTGGCAGCGCCGCTGGGCATTGCCGCGACGGAGTGGTTCGGGAAGGCGAAGGCGCTCGATCCGGATGCCGACCAGTCGATCGTGCTGAAGGCGATCCTCAGCGCTTCATGATCGCGCCGGCGATGTCGGCGCCGTCGCTCTTGGCGAGCGACAGATCGACATCCAGAAGCACGGCATCGCGCAGCACTGCGCGCGTGAAATTCGCATCAAGCACGTTCGCGCGGTGAAGATTGGCGCCCGCGAAATCGCAATCCTGGAAATTCGCGTCGGCAAGATTGGCCGGCCACAAGCGGCCCGACGGCTGGCCATTGGGCATCGGCATGTTGACCGGAGCAAGCGATGCCTTCGCGAAAGTGGCACCCTGCGCGTCCGCCCGGCTCATGTTGACGCCATTGAGATTCGCTTCGGAGAAATCGGCGCCCTTCAGGTCGGAGCCCGTCATGTCGCACATGATGAGCTGGGCCTTGATCAGCTTCGTGCCCTGCAGGTTGGCACCGGTGAGCGTCGCCCCCGACAGGTTCGCGTTCGAGAAATCGAGCCCCTTGAGATCGGCCTTCGTGAAATCCGCGCGGCGGCCGACGCGACCTTCCGACTTGATCCAGAGCTGGTGGTCGCGCAGCTGCGCTTGGACAGCGTCCGACAGCGCTTCCTGCTGGGCGGCCATGTTGGCACCCTGTGTATTCGCACGCTGCATGTCGACGCCGTTGAGGTTGGCACCGATCAAGTTCGCATCTCTGAAATCCGCGCCGTCGATGATGGCACCAGACAGATCGACGCCCTTCAGGTTGGCGCCAGCAAGATTGGCGCCCATGATGTTGGCACCCTTCAGATTTGCCGTCTCGAGATTGGCGCGCGCCATCGAGGCCATCTCGAGATTGCAGCCGGCAAGGCGTGCCCCCGAGCAATCGGCTTCGGTGAGATTCGCTTTCGACAGATCGGCACCCTGCGCATTCGCCTTGGCGAGGATCGCCTGTTCGAGGTCGGAGCCCTGCAGGTCGGCCGAGACGAGCGCGATCCCGTCGCCGCGGCGCGACTGCATCAACGTGCCGCCGCGCAAGTCCGCGCCGCGCAGGTTTGCGCCGCGCATCCGGCAGCCGCGCAGATAGGCGCCGCGCAGATCCGCCTTCGACAGGTTTGCTAGGCTGAGATCGGCGCGATCGAAATTGACGGCAAAAAGATCGGCTTCTGAAAGGTCCGCGCCCGCGAGCACGGCACGCGAAAGATTGGCGCCGGGAAGCTTTGCCTGGCGCAGATTGGCGCGTGAAAGTGAAATTCCGTGCATGTCGGCAAGAGTCAGGTTGGCGCGCACTCCACCCGGCTTCCGGTTAAGGAACTTCTCGTGATCCGAGAGAATCTTGACGATTTCCTGTGGAGACAGTGGGCCCGGCATACTTTCGCTTTTTTTCAGTGTTTATCGTGCTTTCTTCACATTACGTCACCGCGGCGTACGGGGCAAGTCGCGGCCCCGCTTCGGGCCCGGACCGATGCCTAACCCTCGTCCCTTGCGGATTGCGGTATTGCCGAACTTGTCCCGAACAGCGTCGATTGCCTTCTCCACCGCTGCCAGCCTCGGATCGTCCACGGACGGCGCCGCAGCGGGGGCAAACAGGTCTGTCTGGGCCGGAACGGCGCCCGGTTCGGCCAATTCGGCCGCCCCGACCCCGATCAGGCGGTAACGCCTCTGCCGATCAGCTGCCACTTCGCGCGCCAACAACGGCTGGGCCGCCCGAAAGAGCGTTTCCGCGAGTTGCGTGCCCGCCGACAACGTCACGCGCCGAGTCAGCAGCTTGAAATCCGAGGTCTTGAGCTTGAGCTGGACCGTCCGGCCCGCGAGATGATGTCGCTTGAGCCGCTCGGCAACCTCCTCGGCCAGCGGCCAGAGCTCGGCTTCGAGATCGGCGAGCCGTCCGAGATCCCGATGGAAGGTCGTTTCCGCGGAAATTGTCTTCGCCTCGCGCTCGGGCTCGACCGTGCGGTCGTCGCGCCCTTCCGCCATCAGCACCAGCCAGCGGCCCGTCTCGCCATAGCGTGCGGCGAGCTTCGCTTCCCCTGCCCGCTGGACGTCGCCGATCGAGGCGAAACCGTCATCGGCCAGGCGCATCGCGAACTTCGGCCCCACGCCAGGCAAGATGCGCAGCGGACGCGCAGCCAGGAACGCGCGCGCCTCCGACCGCCCGATCACGCCGAATCCGCGCGGCTTCTCAAGTTCCGACGCGAGCTTGGCCAGCAGCTTGTTAAACGAAAGGCCTATCGACACGGTGATGCCGATCTCCGCCTCGACGCGCGCGGCGATGCGCGCCAGCACGAACGCCGGCGACGCATGGTGCAGTTTCTCGGTCCCCGACAGGTCGAGATAGGCCTCGTCGAGGGAAACGGATTCCACCAGCGGCGTCGTCTCCTCGAAAATCGCCTGCACCTGGCGCGAGACGGCCGCGTATTTCGCCATATTCGGTCGGATGATGGTCGCATGCGGGCACAGCTGCAATGCCTTGAACATCGGCATCGCCGAACGCACGCCGTAAGTCCGCGCGATGTAGCAGGCGGTCGACACCACGCCGCGCCGGCCGCCGCCGATCAGCGTCGGTTTGTCCGCGAGCGACGGGTCGTCGCGCTTCTCGACCGAGGCGTAGAACGCGTCGCAGTCGATATGCGCGAGCGTCAGCGACCCGATCTCGGGATGGCGCGCGATGCGCGTCGAACTGCAGTTTCCGCAGCGCGGCGCGTCCGGATCCTCGATCCGTGCGAAGCAGTCCCGGCAAAGGCCCATCGCCATGTGCGTGGCCCTTCCAGGACGGGCGTCAGCCCACGAGCTTCATCGGTTTGGTCGCGCGGCCGACGGCGGCGAGCTTGCGCTCAAGGCGCTGCATCAGCCCGTCGAGCTCCTTGTGCTCATCCGTGTCCATCGCGTAGCCCGGCGCACGCAGATGCGCCGACTTGATGACGCCGCGCCGTCGCAACACCTCCTTGCGCACGGCAAGGCCGAGAGCGGGCTGCTGCTCGTGGCGCACGATGGGCAGGTAGATGTCGTAGAGATCCTCGGCTTCCTCGGGCTTTCCCTTGAGGAAGAGGTCGACGACCTCGACCAGCATCTCGGGATAGGCAAAGCCGGTGTTGGCGCCGTCCGCGCCGCGGCGCATTTCCTGCGGCAGATGGATGGCCGAGTTGCCGACGAGAATCGATATGCGGCGCTTGCGGCTGCCGTTGGTGTCGGCCTTGCGCACCTTGGTGACCTTGCGCAGGCCCGGAACGTCCTCGTGCTTGAGCACCTTCATGCTGTCGTGGCGCGCGAACAGGCGATTGATCAGCGAGACCGACATGTGGACGTTCGTCAGCTGCGGATAGTCCTGCAGCACGATCGGGGTGTCTCCGATCTCGCGCACGACGGCGTCGTAATAGCCTTCGATCTGCTCTTCGTTCTTGAGGCCGGCGATGGGCGCGACCATCACGCCGGCGGCCCCCATGTCCATCACCTTCTTCGTGAAGCCGCCGAGATTGCGGTTGCCGGCAGACGACACGCCGACGATCACCGGCACGCGGCCATTCACGCGCTTCATGACGCAGGTTGCGAAATCGGAGGATTCCTGCGCACTCAGCTTGGGCGCCTCGCCCATGACACCGAGGATCGTCATGCCGGTAACGCCGCACTCGAGATAGAAGTCGGTCATGCGCTCGGCACTGTCGAGATCGAGCTCGCCATTGTCGGTAAACGGTGTTGCGGCGATGATGTAGACGCCCTTTGCGGTCTCGTCGAGGCGTTGAGCCATGTGCATATCCTCCCGGTCGAATGTCGAAATCCGTATTACGCGAAGTGGCCGTGCAGGTGAAGGGCCCTACTTCGTGCCGAACAGCCGGTCACCGGCATCTCCAAGGCCCGGAATGATGTAACCGTGGTCGTTGAGATGGCTGTCCTGCGCGGCGGCATAGATCGCGACATCGGGATGGGCCGCGCGCATTTCCGCGATGCCCTCCGGGGCTGCGAGCAGGCAGACGAACTTGATCGACGTCGCCCCTGCCTGCTTGACGCGCGTGATCGCGGCCACCGCCGAATGGCCCGTGGCGAGCATCGGATCGAGCACCAGCACGTCACGTTCGGCGATGTCCTCGGGCAGCTTGCAGTAATATTCGACGGCCGCGAGCGTCTGAGGATCGCGATAAAGACCGATATGCCCGACGCGCGCCGAAGGGAGAATCTCCAGCATCCCGTCGAGGATGCCGTTGCCCGCGCGTAACACCGAGACGAGACAGATCTCCTTCCCGGCCAGCGTGGGGGCGCGCATCTTCTGGATCGGCGTTTCGATCTCGACCGTCTTGAGCGTGCGGTCGCGGGTCGTCTCGTAGGCGAGCAGCATGGCGATCTCGCGGACCAGACGGCGGAAATCCCGCGTCTCGGTCTCCTTTCGTCGAAGCTGCGTGAGCTTGTGCTGGATCAGCGGATGCCCGACTACATTCAGCGAACCCGACATTGCTCCTCCGTCTCTCCTAGAAGATCGTCCCGTCGCTTTCGACCGCCAGCGGCGACTTTCCGCCCGCCCGGCGCTCGGCCGCCAGCCGCCGCCCCGCCGTCCACGTTCCACCCTGCAGGACCTTGGCGAGCGGGAACTCCTCCGCCGTCACGCCCAGCTTGTCGCGCACGATCTCGGCCACCTTGTCGAGCAGCACGACCGTAAGGGCGCGCCATTCGACGATCAGTTCGCTGTTCGCCGCATAGGCTTGCCCAGCGGCTGTCGGATCGCGCAGCGCGATGGTGCCGGTATCGAGGAACAGGCCGCCATTGCGATACTCCGGCAGGCCCGTGAGCGTGTCGAGTTCGACGACCTCGAGTCCGAGCCATTCGAACGGTTCGAGCAGCGAATAGGTAAGCCACTGGCTGAGCTTGTGGAACGGCACAAGCCCTTCGCTCGCGGCCGGATGCTCGCCGACGTCGCCGACATTGACGTCGTCGACGACGACACGCGCGGGCCAGGCGTCGGCAAACCCGTCGAGCAGGACAGCGAGAATGCCACCTGCCGGCAGGCGGCCGTCGCGTGCCTCCGCCAGCAGACGGTCGACGAGATTGCCGATGCGCGCCTGCGCGCCGAAGATGTCGGGTCGCTTGGCGATCGCCGTGCCGAGATTGCGCATCAGGGCGGCGCGTCCTTCGAGCCCGACGAGCTTGTTGCTCTCGCCGACCTTGAAGCCCTTGGCGAGACGCTCGCCGTCGAACCGGCGCAGGCCCGCGGCGTCCGCCCGGTAGGGATTGTCGAACGACGCGGAGAAAGCCCCCGACGCGAACATGTCGAAGCTCGCGACCGCGAGCCCTTCCGAACGCGCGAAGACACCGTCCTTCGTGCGATACTTCCAGTCCGGACCGGCGCCCGCATCGAGCAGGACGCTCGTCACCGCGAGGTCGACCGCGACACGCGTACGCTCCAGCTTGTCGTCGGGCAGGTTCGCCACGAGCCGCTTCCAGCGGTCGATGCCGCCGACACCGAAATGCCGCCAGCGCGAATGGTAGGGAATGTCGAGCGAGGGATAGTCGCGCCGGATGGCGCCGACGGTCAGCTCGGCCGCGCGGTCGAGCCGTGCGAGATCGACGGTGAAGTGCGACGACTTCCCCTTGAGGGCGGCGGCGAATATCTCGCCCGACCGCTTGCGGATGGTCGCGGGGTCGCGAAGTGCGCGCACGCGGGCGCTCGGCCCGCCGATTTCTGGACGATCTAGCGGCATGTCAGCTATCGAGCCCGCGGCCCTTGGTATCGGCAAGCTTGCGTGCGTCGGGAGCCAGGCCGCCGGTGAAATAGCCGGCCGCCTTCTTCGCTTCCATCTCGACGTCCGCATCGGCCGGTATCAGGCCCGCAGGTATCTCGACCTGCTCGACGATTTCGATTCCGCTGCGCGTCAGCGCCTCGGACTTCATGTTGCTCATCGACGCAAAGCGGTCGATCCGCGAAATTCCCAGCCAATGGATCACGTCGGGCATCAACTCCTGAAAACGCATGTCCTGTACGCCGGCGACGCACTCGGTACGCTTGAAATACGTGGCGGCCTGATCGCCGCCCTCCTGGCGCTTGCGCGCGTTGTAGACGAGGAACTTGGTGACTTCGCCCAGCGCCCGGCCTTCCTTGCGGTTATAGACGATGAAGCCGACGCCACCCTGCTGGGCGGTCTCGACCGCGACCTCGATGCCGTGCGCCAGATACGGGCGGCATGTGCAGATGTCGGAACCGAACACGTCCGAGCCGTTGCATTCGTCGTGCACGCGACCGCCGATCTTCGTCTTCGGATCGCCGAGCTTCGACACGTCGCCGAAGAGATAGACGGTGGTGCCGCCGATCGGCGGGAGAAAAACCTTCATGTCCGAGCGCGTGACGAGCTCGGGGAACATGCCGCCGGTATATTCGAACAGGCCGCTGCGCAGCTCGGTCTCGGCAATGCCGAAACGCTTGGCGATGCCCGGCAGGTACCAGACCGGTTCGAGCGCGACCTTGGTCGTGCGCACGTCGCCGTTCGCCTCGACGATCCGGCCGTCGGGCTTGATGCGGCCGGCGGCGATGGCGTCCTGCATCTCGGGCATGTTGATGTGCGCGCGCGTGACCGCGATGGTCGGGCGGATGTCGTAGCCCTGCGACAGCAGGCCGGCGAACACTTCGCCCACCATGTGGCCATAGGGATCGAGGCTGACGATCTTCTCGGGGTCCGCCCATTGCGCGAACGGACCGATGGGTTCGGCCGGCGCCGTGTTCGTCAGGTCGGGCTTGTGGAGCGGCGAAAGCGCACCCGCCGCCACCGCGAGCGCACGGTAGAGCATGTAGCTGCCCGAGTGGGTGCCGATCACGTTGCGGTGCTGCGGATTGCCCACGGTCCCGATGACCGGCCCGCGCGCCTGCGCGCCGCCGGCTCCCCATTCGATCTTGAGGGGCTGCGGCCCGCTCTTGGACGGGTGCGAAGTCAGGACGATGTGCTTGGACGATTTGGGCGGCTCGACCGCGACCCTTGTCGCGGACGTGTCCGGGGAAGGCATGCGAAGATCTCCGACTTCCTAAAAAACGAGTATGCCGCATTTAACGGCAACTCGGAAGTCCAAACGCTAAATCATTGATATGGTTAAATCGCCTTGGGCCCCTGAACCGCCATCGTCCCGGACCTTCCGTCGATCTCGCCCTGCACCAGTTCGGCCACCGGAACGGCCTGTCCGGCAAGCGCCTTTGCTTCGTCGGCCAGATTGACGAACCGCACCCCGCGCGCGGCGGCAGCGTCGAGGAATTGGGCAAACCATTCAGCGTAGTGCATGCCTTCCAGCTCGGCATGGCCGGTGAAGGCATTGAGGGCTCCGGGCACGAGCCGGTCGAGATAGGCGTCGATCAGACGATCCTCGGGAAACTCCGGCCGGCCGACCAGTTCGTCGAGCGTGGGCAACGTCGTGGGCATCTGCAGCGTGCGGAACGTGTGCCCGCCCGCCCGCGGGATGAACGGCGCGGTTCCGCGCGCGTCGGAGGCGTAGTCGAGCCCCGCCTCGTCGTATACCGCCAGGCTCTTGGCGTCCGCCTGCCAGCCGGCGGCCCCGGCCGTGCGGGCGGGATGGCCGAAGATCCGCTCGAACGCGGCCCGCGCCTTGGAAAAATCGGCGCGGACGGCCTCGACGCTCATCCCGGCGAGACCGTCCTGCCAGCGGACATGGTCCCAGCAATGGATCCCGGCCTCGTGGCCGGCATTCGCGATCGCGCGCATCGCGTCGGCGTTGCGTCGGCCGATGTCGGGCCCCGGCAGCAGCACGCCGTTCATCAGCGTGCGCAGCCCGTAGATCCTGAGCACGCTCGTGCGGCTGACCTTGGCGAAGAAACCGGGGCGGAAGACGCGCCGGATCGCGCGCCCGGTATTGTCGGGGCCGAGCGAGAAGAGGAAGGTGCCGCGGATATTGTGGCGATCTAGCGCCCTTGCGAGCGGGGCGAGGCCCTCGCGCGTGCCGCGATCGGTATCGACATCGATCTTGATCGCGAGCCGCGCGGGTTCGGCCATCGCAGGCTTGCCCTAGACGGGCGTCCCCGTCAGGTCGCCCGTGTCTTTCTGGCGGCCCAGCAGGTAGTAGTCGAGCGTCTTCTTGAGCGCCGTGCGCAGGTCGGTCGTCGGCGTCCAGCCGAGATACTTTCTCGCGTTCTCGATCGCCGGCACGCGGACCTGGATATCCTCGTAGCCCTTGCCGTAATAGCCGTCCGGATCGACGTCAACAAGCTTCACGCGCGACTTCACATCCTTGTAGCCGTCGTAGTCCTTGATAACGTCGAGCAGCAATTCGGCGAGGCCGCGCATCGAATAGTCGTTCTTCGGTTCGCCGATGTTGAAGATGCGGTTGTCGGCGCAGCCGTCCTTGTTCGCGATGATCTTCATCAGCGCGTCCATTGCGTCGTCGATATAGAGGAAGCAACGGCGCTGCGCCCCACCCGCGACGAGACTGATGTTCTCGCCACGCACGATATTGCCGACGAACTGCGTGAGGACGCGCGAGGAACCTTCCTTGGCCGCAAATATGTTGTCGAGCTTCGGGCCGATCCAGTTGAACGGCCGGAAGAGCGTATAGCGCAGCTCGTTCTTGGAGCCGTAGGCATAGATGACCCGGTCGAGCAGCTGCTTCGAGCACGAATAGATCCAGCGCTGCTTGTGGATGGGGCCAAGGACGAAATTCGAGGCTTCCTCGTCGAACGGCGTGTCGGTCGACATGCCGTAGACCTCGGATGTCGACGGGAAGAGCACGCGCTTTCCGTACTTCACGCAGTCGCGCACGATGGCAAGGTTCGCCTCGAAGTCGAGTTCGAAGACCTTGAGGGGCTGCTGAACATAGGTGATCGGCGTCGCGATCGCGACCAGCGGGAGAACCACGTCGCATTTCTTGACGTGGTACTGCACCCACTCGCGATTGATCGTGATGTCGCCTTCGACGAAGCTGAAGCGCGGATTGCCAAGGCAGTCCTCGATCTTGTCCTTCTGGATGTCCATGCCGTAGACGGACCAGTCGGTCGTCTTCAGGATGCGCTCGGACAGGTTCGACCCGACGAAGCCGTTGACGCCGAGAATGAGGACTTTGAGGCTCAAGGGGACCGACTCCCGCGACGCTGGAAAAGACGCGGGCGGTTCTAGCCGATCCGGGCTCCGGCCGCCAGCCCCAGCACGCCGGTCTCGATCCGGGGGCCGTCGTCGAAGCTCCAGCGCTGCAGTTCCACGGCCCCTTCACCGGCCGCGACGACAGGCCGCGGACCGGCGGAAAGCACCGTTCCGGGGGTTCCCGTTCCGTCGACCGCGCGTGCGCGCCAGACGAACAGGCGCCGGCCGCCGCCATCGCTGAAGGCGCCGGGAAAGGGCTCGGCAACGGCACGCACCAAGTTCACGATCCGCGCGGCCGGCCAGTTCCAGTCGATCCGCCCGTCCTCGGGCTTGCGACCGCCGAAATAGGTAGCCTTGCTTTCGTCCTGCACGGTGCGCGGCGCCGTCCCGGCGAGCAGCCCGTCGATCTGGCGGGCGAGCACGATCCGCGCGGCCTCCACGACCTTGGTCATCGCCTCGTACGCGGTCTCATCGGGGCCGACCGGAACGGCCTCGGCATCCACGATATCGCCCGCGTCGGCACGCTTGACCATGTGGTGGAGCGTGACGCCGACCTGCGTCTCGCCGTTCAGCACCGCCCAGTTGACCGGTGCGCGCCCGCGATAGCGGGGCAGCAGCGAGCCGTGCATGTTGACCGCCCCGCGTTTGGCGAGCCCGAGGATGCACGACGGAATCATGCGGCGATAGTAGCAGGAGAGGATCAGGTCGGGCTCGATCGCCGCGATGCGCCGTTCGATCGCCGGCCCGTCCTTGATCTCGGCGGTCAGCGTCTCGATGCCGGCCGAACGTGCGCGCTGGGCGACCGAGCGGAACCATTTCGCCTCGCCCGGATCGTCCTCGTGCGTCACGACGAGGCGCACGTCGTGCCCCTTCGCCAGCAGCAGGTCGAGGCACACGTATCCGACGTCCGAATATCCGAACAGGACGATCCCGGACATGCGGGTTACGGCTCGATCTTTTCGTGGATCGCGCGGATCTGGAAGCGGGGCCGCTTGCGCACCTCGCTGTAGATGCGCCCGACATACTCGCCCACGAGGCCGAGGCCGGTGATGACTACGCCGACGAGGAAGAAGAGGATCGCGAACAGCGTGAAGAGGCCTTCGGCCTCGGGCCCGACGATCACGCGGCGCAGCAGCATGTAGATCACGAGCAGGAACGACAGTGCAGTGATCAGCATTCCGACGATGGTGAAGAGCTGCAGCGGGACGACCGAGAAACCCGTCATCAGGTCAAAATTGAGCCGCACTAGCTTGTAGAGGTCGTACTTGCTTTCGCCCGCGGCGCGCGCCGCGTGCTCGACCTCGACCTCGGCCGGATTGGCTGCGAAATACTGGCCGAGCGCCGGGATGAAGGTCGTCTGTTCGCCGGTCGAGACGATCTGCTGGACGATGCCGCGCCGGTACGCGCGCAGCATGCAGCCCTGATCGGTCATCCGGATGCCGGTGATGCGCTCGCGCACGAAATTCATCGTGCGCGAGGCATAGACCCGCCAACCCACGTCCTGCCGGTTCTTGCGGATCGAGCCGACGACGTCATGCCCCGCGTCGATCGCGACGAGAAGCTTCGGGATTTCCTCGGGCGGGTTCTGCAGGTCGGCGTCGATCGTGATTACCGTCTCGCCGCGCGCGCGCTCGAACGCCGCCATGATCGCCATGTGCTGGCCGGCATTGCGCTCGAATTCGATGACGCGGACCACGTCGGGGCGCGCGGCATGGAACGCGCGCAGGATCGCCATCGAACCGTCGCGGCTACCGTCGTCGGTGAAGATCACTTCCCAGGGGCGACCGAGACCGTCGAGCACGGCCGAGAGCCGCTCGAACAGCGGCCGCAGGTTGGCTTCTTCGTTGTAGACCGGGACGACGATGGAAACGACGGGAAGCGTTGTAGACATGGGCCTCAGGTTCGCGAAAGGAGCCAGACACCGAAACAGATCACGACGATCCCGGCGATCCGGGTCGGCGTCAGGTTTTCGCCGAATAGCCACCAGGCCGCAAGCGCGTTGACGACGTAGCCGATCGACAGCATCGGATAGGCGAGGCTGACCTCGACTCGCGAGAGCACGAGGATCCAGATGCCGACGCTGACGACGTAGCAGAGAAGCCCCAGCGCTACGAACGGATTGGTGCCGACCTGCCAGCCGACCGGCAGCGCGTTGGCGAGGACGAACTCGAATTCTCCGATCTGCCGCATGCCCTGCTTCAGCGCAAGCTGCGCCACCGCATTGAGCAACACGCCAAAAAGGATGATCGGCAGGTACTGGAGCATCTTTCCTCCGGGCTAGTCCGCCCGGTTCACGGCCAGGATATGGCGGGGGGTGCGCGCGAGTTCGCGGTAGCGTGGCCCCGCCGTCGGGCGGACGGTCGCCTCGAAATGGGTCGGCACGATCATATAGACCGTCCCCTCGCCGTTCCAGCGTCGCCAGAGCTCGGCCTCGTCGTCGAACATCCACGCTTGTGTGGCCGGCTCGATCGCGCGGCCGAAATCCAGCTCGCCCGACCAGCCCATCACGGAGATACGCCGGTTGAGATAGACTGGAAGATCCTGCGGATAGGTGCGGTAGGCGATCACCTCGTCGCCGGGTGCCGCGCGTGCGAGGATTTCCACGGCAAGCGGCTTGATCGACCGGGGCTGGAACTGCGCCATCGACGTGTCGACGCCGTGGAAGAACACGCCGGCGGCAAAGAGCGAGAAGACGAACGCAAGCACCGGGCCGCGCCGACGCAGCGCCCACGCGATCGCCAACGCGGAAACGAGCGCGCCGGCACACAGCCAACCCATCAACGGGCGGGCGCGCTCGATATCGTCGGCAATGTCGGCCGGTACCAGAAGCGGACCGGCGACACCGACCGCGAGAGCCGCGACGGATATCGCCGCGGCCACCCCGGCGACGATCCACAGGCCGATCCGCAGCCCCGGCCGCTCCACCGGCGCGGCGAAGGCCACCGCCAGATAGCGCCCGACGAACAGGGCGAGCGGAATCATGATCGTCGTGACGTAGGGGATGAGCTTCGAATCGGAAGCCGAGAAGAAAAGCAGGATCAGCCAGAACCACAGCGCGAGGAACAGCTCGGCCCGCCCTTCGGCATCGCGGGTGAAAGCGCACGCGATGTTCCGCCACAGCGACTGGAACAGCAAGCCGATCCACGGGAACACGCCGGCCGTGAGGATCGCCAGGAAGAACCACCAGGGCTGCGCGCGGCCATGAACGGTCGTCGTGAAGCGTTCCCAGTGCTCGTGGATGAAATAGAAATGGAAGAATTCGGGTGTCCGGATGCCGACGGCGAGATGCCACGGCACGGCGACGATCAGGAAGACCGCAAGCCCCGACAGCAGCCGCACTTCCAGCAGCAGCCGCCAGTTCCACGTGAAAACGATCCACGCGCCGATCACGAGGCCCGGCAGCACGATGCCGATCAGCCCCTTGGTCAGCGTCGCAGCCGCCGCGGCCACATACATCGTATAGAGCCAGACCGATCGCGCCCGACTGTTTGGCTCTTCGCGCACGGCGAAGATGAACGCGAGCACGCTGAGCGACAGGAAGATGCCGACAGGCACATCGAGCAGGATGACACGCGAAAGCGCGAACCAGAGCAGCGTCGAGGCGAGGATCGTCGCGGCGAGGATTCCGGTCGTGCGGTCGAAGAGCTTGTGCCCGGCGACATAGGCGAGAAGGCAGCCGGCGAGCGAGAAGAGCGCGGTGGTCAGGCGCAGCGCGAATTCGGAAAGGCCGAGCAGCCCGACCGCCGCCGCCTCGATCCAGTAGAACAGCGGCGGCTTCTCGAAATACTTAGTCCCATTGATCCGCGGGGTGATCCAGTCGCCCGTCGTGATCATCTCGCGCGCGAGTTCCGCGTAGCGGGCTTCGCTCGGGACCGCGAGCGGCCGGTGGCCGAGGAACAGCAGCAGGAATCCGCCGATGACGAGCGCCAGGACCGCCAAGTCGCGGATCCAGACGGCACGTGCTTGCGCCGGGTCGGTGGGATGGGCGAAAAGCATGGGGTCAAAGGGCGTTTAAACGCCCCCACCCCGCGCTTCAACCGTTTTCTGCGATCGGTGCACGCTGCCCATGGCTCTCGAACCCAAGGAAATCCTCCACTCCGCCGCCGAAATCGCCGCCCGCGTTGAAGCGCTGGCGGGCGAGATCGCGGTCGCCCTGCCCCAAGAGTTTACGATCATCTCGGTACTTAATGGCGCTTTTGTGTTCACGGCCGATCTGATGCGGGCGCTGGCCAAGCGCAACGTCCATCCGCGCGTCGAGTTCGTCAACCTGAAGAGCTACGGCGACGCGACGACCAGCTCGGGTCAGGTCCGCGTCATCGGGACGCTGCCTGAGAACCTGCGCGGACAGGCCGTCCTGCTGATCGACGACATCCTCGATTCGGGTCGCACGCTGAGCTTTGCCAAATCGCTGCTGGAGGGTCTCGGCGGCACACCAGTGAAGATCGCCGTGTTCGCCGACAAGCCATCGCGGCGTGTCGTGCCGATCAAGGCAGATTTTGTCGCTTTCACGATTCCCGACCGTTTCGTCGTCGGCTACGGGCTCGACCACGCCCAGCAATGGCGCGGGCTGCCCGATCTCGCGGCGGTCGACTAGCGCGCCCGGCGCGCGAACAGGCGCCCGTCGACGATCGCGAGGCCCGCGACGATCGTCGCGAAACCGGCAAGCGAAAGCATGTCCGGCCGCTCGCCGAGGAAAATTGCGCCGAGCGCCATGGCGCTCGGCGGAATCAGCATCGTCACCAGCGATGCATTGCCGGCGCCGTAACGCTGCATGATGCGGAAATAGACGACATAGGCCGCCGCGGTCGACAGCAGCGCCAGCCCCGCGACCGACGCGATCGCGGCAAGCCCCGGCATCGGCAGGTTCCAGGGCTGGTCGACGACGCAGGCGAGCGCGAACGAGATGGGTGCCGCGCAGATGAACTGGCCGCTGGCCGCGACGACGCCGTCGAGCCCGCGCAGCCGCCGCGCCCAGATCAGCGCGAAGCCGTAGCTGACCGTGGCGACCACGCAGGCCAGCTGCGCCCAGAGCGCCGTACCGAGGCCCGAAAGCGCTTCCGGTCCCACGAGCAGGATCACGCCGGCAAAGCCGATCAGCACGCCCAAGGCGCGTCGGCCGCTCAGCGGCTCGTCGTCGGTCATGAAATGGGCGAGCACGAGCGTCGACAGCGGTGTGGCGGCATTGAGGATCGCGGCGAGCCCGATGGTCATCGATTGCTGGCCCCACGCGATGAGCATGAACGGGACGACCGTATTGAGAAGCGCCAGAACCGCGAAGGCACGCCATGTCCGCGCGTCGCACGGCATCGACAGCCCGCGAAGGCGCGCCAGAAGCAGGAGCAACGCCCCGCCGAAGATCGCGCGCAGCGCCACGACCGTCACCGGCGGCAGTTCGGCGAGCGCCACCTTGACGTAGAGGAACGAGCCGCCCCACAGGACGGAAAGGACGAGGAGCATCGTCCAGGCGGCGGCATCGAGCTTCGAGGCGACAGCGTTCATTGCCGGATGTTACCGGCCGGGAGCCCGCGCGCCCACCCGATCCTTGCTGCCCCCTTAGCCGACGACGATGCCCCGGCGCGCGACGGCGTCGCGGAATTCGGAAAACAGGCCGGCAAGTGCGGCGATCGCGGCCGGATCGTGCCGGTAGCTGCCGGCCTCGACCATGTCCTCGATCTCGCCCGCGCGCGCGGCCAGCGCGCGCGCGCCAAAGCTTGCCGCCGCACTCTTCAGCGAATGGATCTCGCGATGGAGCGGGCTGCCCTCGCCCATCGCGGCTGCTTCCTGCGACAGGCGCGAGAAGGCGCCGAGCCGCGCCTCGGCCTCGCCAAAGAATGTCTTGAGCAGGCGCGGCAGCACCGAAGCGCCGATCTCCTCGGTCAGCTGGTCGAGGCTCGACCAGTCGATCGGGATTTCGGTCGCCATCGTCGGCTTCCTACTGCGCGGCTGCCGATACCGGCTTGGCCGCGCACTCGACGAGATAATCCATCGCGGCCTGCGCCCCACCCTTGCGGTGCGGCACGCCGGCGAGCGACAGGCCCATCTCGACGCCGCTCAGCGTGCCCATCAGCATCAGGTCGTTGAAGCTGCCGAGATGGCCGATGCGGAAGACCTTGCCCGCGACCTTGGTGAGGCCCGCCCCCAGCGACATGTCGAACGCGTTCAGCACGGTCTTGCGGAACTTGTCGGCATCGTGGCCGGCGGGCATCAGCAGGGCCGTCAGCGCGCTCGAATATTCCTTGGGCTCGAGGCACAGGATCTCGAGACCCCAAGCGCGCGCGGCCCGGCGTGTGGCCTCCGCATGGCGGTCGTGGCGGCGGAAGACGTTGTCGAGCCCTTCCTCGGCCATCATGTCGAGCGCTTCGGACAGTCCGTAGAGCAGGTTCGTCGCCGGCGTATAGGGGAAATATCCGGTGGCGTTGGCCGCGATCATCTCGTCCCAGCCCCAGAACGAGCGGGTCAGCTTCGCGCTCTTCGATGCTTCGATGGCCTTGGCCGAAACGGCGTTGAACGACAGGCCCGGCGGCAGCATCAGCCCCTTCTGCGAACCCGCGACCGTCACGTCCACGCCCCATTCGTCGTGGCGGTAGTCGATCGAACCGAGCGAGGAGATCGTGTCGACCATCAGCAGCGCGGGATGCTTCGCGCGGTCCATCGCGGCGCGCACCTCGCCCACGCGCGTCGTGCAGCCTGTCGACGTCTCGTTATGGACGACGAGCACGGCCTTCACCTGATGGCCCTTGTCGGCGGCGAGCTTCGCCTCGACGGCAGCCGGATCGACGCCGTGGCGCCAGTCGCCTTCGACGAACTCGACCGACAGACCCAGCTTCTCGGCCATCTTGCGCCACAGCGTGGCGAAATGGCCGGTCTCGAACATCAGCACCTTGTCGCCGGGCGACAGCGTATTCACGATGGCCGCTTCCCACGCGCCCGTGCCGGAGGCCGGAAAGATGATGACATGGCTCTTCGTCTTGAAGATCGCCTTCATGCCCGCGAGCACCTTCTTCCCGAGCTCGCCGAACTCCGGCCCGCGATGGTCGATCGTCGGGTTGTCGATCGCGCGCAGCACACGGTCGGGCACGTTCGTCGGGCCCGGGATCTGGAGGAAGTGACGGCCGCTGGGGGCGAAGCTCAGCTTCAGCATGGGGCGCTCCTTGATTTGGAAATCTGGTATACAATTTTATTTTATGCACGTCAATATGCGTGACAACTTGATTTTATTTGTATACCATACTGACATGCCGGATGATTCAAGGCCTGCCGAGCGCACGACTTTGCCGCAAAACGCGGCCGAACGCTTGCGCCAAATGATTCTCGAAGGCGATCTCGCCCCGTCCGAGCGTCTTAACGAGCGCGTGCTGTGCGAACGCCTGGGGATTTCGCGCACGCCGCTGCGCGAGGCACTGCGCATCCTGGCAGCCGAAGGCCTGGTGCGCGCCGAACCCAATCGCGGCGCCATCGTCGCCCCGCTCGACCGCAAGGACATCGAGAATACCTTCGAAGTGCTCGCCGCACTCGAAGGACTGGCCGGCGAACTCGCCGCCACCCGCATCGCCACGCACGAGTTGGCCGAGATCAAGGCGTTGCATTTCGAGATGCGCGCGCATCACGCGCGCGGCGACCGTGCCGCCTACTTCGCCGCCAACCAGGCGATCCATGCGCGCATCGCGCGGGCAGGCGGCAACGACGTTCTCGGCGAGACGTTCGAGCGGCTCAACGCGCGCGTCAAGCGCGTGCGCTATGCCGCCAACCTCTCGCGCCAGCGCTGGGACAAAGCCATCGACGAGCACGAGCGGATGATCGCTGCCCTCGAAGCGCGCGACGGTGCGGCGCTGCGCGCCATCCTCGAAGCGCATCTTGCCGGCAAGCGCGAGTCCGTCCTTGCCGCCTTCGCCGCCGACGCGCGCGCCGAAGCCTACGACTGACCGGAGACGAACCATGCCGCTCGCCCAGCCCCCTGCCCGCTCGGACCTCGAAGCGCGCCTGCGCCGCGAGATCAAGGGCGACGTGATGTTCGGCAAGTTCGACCGCGGCCGCTACGCGACCGATGCGTCGATCTATCAGATCGAGCCCGTCGGCGTGGTGATCCCGCAGGATGCCGAAGACGCGCGCATCGCGATCCAGATCGCGGCCGATGCCCGCGTGCCGGTCCTCCCCCGCGGCGGCGGCACCTCGCAGTGCGGCCAGACGGTGGGGGCCGCCCTCGTCATCGACAACGCGCGCCATCTCAAGAAGATGATCTCCGTCGATGCGGCAAAGCAGACGGCCGTCGTCGAGCCGGGCATCGTGCTCGATCACCTCAACGCCGCCCTGAAGCCGCATGGGCTATGGTTCCCGGTCGATGTATCGACCTCCGCGCAGGCGACCATCGGCGGAATGACGGGCAACAACTCGTGCGGTTCGCGCTCGCTGTTCTACGGCAACATGGTCCACAACGTCATCGGCGTCGACGCTTTGCTGGCCGACGGCACGAAAGCGCATTTCGGCCCGGTGGGCGGCAATCTAGAGGGGCTGTCCGGCCCGTCGCGTTTCGTCGATCTCGTGCACAAGGTGCGCGACATCGCAGCGCGAGAAGCCGACGAGATCGAGGCACGCTACCCCAAACTGCTGCGGCGCGTCGGCGGCTACAATCTCGACAGCGTCAAGCCCACGTCCCCGCACAACCTCGCGCATCTTCTCGTCGGCTCGGAAGGCACGCTCGCCTACTCGACGGCCGTGCACCTGAAGCTTTCGCCGCTGCCCAAATACAAGACACTCGGCGTCGTCCATTTCCCGACCTTCTATCAGGCGATGGACATGACGCGGCACATCGTGGCGCTGGGCCCGGTCGCGGTCGAACTCGTCGACCGCACGATGATCGATCTCTCGCGTGCGATCCCCGCCTATGCTGGGATCGTAAAGCGCTTCCTCAAGGGCGAGCCCGACGCGATCCTGCTTGTCGAGTTCGCGGGCGCCGATCTCGAAACCCAGCAGCGCAAGCTCAAGGATCTTGTGGCGCTTATGGGCGATCTCGGTCTGCCCGGTTCGGTCGTCGAGATCGTCGAACAGGATTTCCAGAAGGATGTCTGGGAAGTCCGCAAGGCCGGCCTCAACATCATGATGTCGATGAAGGGCGACGGGAAACCCGTCTCATTCATCGAGGATTGCGCCGTCCCGCTCGAACATCTGGCCGAGTACACGGCGCGCCTGACGCGCGTGTTCGAGGCGCACGGCACCAAGGGCACCTGGTATGCGCACGCTTCGGTCGGCTGCCTGCATGTCCGCCCGATCCTCAACATGAAGGAGGATGGCGCGAAAAAGATGCGTGCCATTGCCGAGGAAGCTGCCGCACTCGTCAAGGAGTACAAGGGCGCCTATTCGGGCGAGCACGGCGACGGGCTTGTGCGCTCGGAATGGATCGCGCCCTTCTTCGGGCCGCACCTGACCGGCGCGTTCGAGGAGATCAAGGACCTGTTCGATCCTGCCGGCCTTATGAATCCCGGCAAGATCGTCCGTCCGTCGAAGCAGGACGACCGCTCGCTCTTCCGTTTCAAGCCCGGTTATGCCCCCGCGAAGATCGAGACGGCGCTCGACTGGTCGGACTGGGGCGGTTTCACCGGTGCGGTCGAGATGTGCAACAACAACGGCCACTGCCGCAAGTTCGATGCCGGCACGATGTGCCCGTCGTACCGCATCACCGGCGAGGAGAAGCATCTCACGCGCGGGCGCGCGAACACGCTGCGCCTGGCCATATCCGGCCAGCTTGGCGCCGATGCGCTCGTCTCCGACGAGATGGCCGAGACGATGCGCCTGTGCGTCGGCTGCAAGGGCTGCAAGCGCGAATGCCCGACCGGCGTCGACATGGCGAAGATGAAGGTCGAGTTCCTCCACCATTACAAGCGCCGCCACGGGCACCGCCTGTTCGACAGGCTCGTCGGCTATCTGCCGCGCTATGCCCCGTTCGTCTCGAAGCTGGGCTGGCTTCTCAACCTGCGCGACCGGATCCCCGGCATGGCGAAACTGTCGGAAGCCGTCGCCGGCTTTGCCGCCGCACGCAGCCTGCCGCGCTGGTCGAGTGCACCTTTCCGCGCCGACGAAGCCGCCGCCGGCAATTCGGGCCGCGAAGTGGCGCTGTTCGTCGACACGTTCAATACCTGGTTCGAGCCGGAGAACGCGCGCGCCGCGATCCGTGTTCTGGAAGCCGCCGGTTATCGCGTCGTCGTGCCGACGGCGCAGGACGGCGGCCGGCCGCTGTGCTGCGGCCGCACCTTCCTTTCGACCGGCATGGTCGAGGAGGGCCGTGCGGAAGCAACACGCCTGATCGAGGCGATGCTGCCCTATGCCGCGCGCGGCGTGCCCATCATCGGGCTGGAACCTTCCTGCCTGTTCGCGCTGAAGGACGAGATCGCGACCCTGCTGCCCGGCGCGGACGCGAAGACGATCGGCGCGTCGGCGATGCTGTTCGAGGAATTCCTCGCCCGCGAGCAGGCCGAAGGCCGCCTCGCGCTGAAGCTGAAGCCGCTTGCGCAAGGAAAGGCGCTGCTGCACGGCCACTGCCATCAGAAGGCTTTCGACGCGGTCAAGCCGACGCTGGCACTGCTGAAGCTGGTTCCGGGTCTCGAAGCGAGCCTGATCGAGAGCAGCTGCTGCGGCATGGCCGGCGCGTTCGGCTACGAGCCCGCCAACCTCGACGCCTCGCGCAAGATGGCGGAACTGTCGCTGCTGCCTGCGGTCGCGAAGGCCGGCGCAGATACGATTATCGTCGCCGACGGCACGAGTTGCCGCCACCAGATCGCCGACGGTTCGGGGCGCGAGGCGATCCACGTCGCCCGCGTGATCGCGCAAGCGCTCGCCTAGACGGCGGCCTTCGCGGGCTTCAGGCGCGAGGCGCGGTTCGCCAGCAGCTGCCAGTTGCCCAGCGACATCATGTGCGCATAGGCGATCATCATCCAGCCCTTGCGCCACCAGTCGACGACCGTGGCGTCGGGCAGCGTCTCGAATTTCTTGGCGTCGATCGTGCGGAACCCCTGCAGCGTGATCGCGCGGCCGTCGGGCATCTGGATCGATGCGCGGTTGTCGACGAACAGGCCCGCCGCCTGGCATGCCTTCGTGAAGGCGTGCGTGGCGTCGATCTGGATCTGGAAGTCGCCCGCAAAGCGCAGCGCCTCCTCGACGATCTTGGAAGGCTTGCCGTCGACGAACAGCGGCTCGCCGCCTTTCGCCACGATAGTGCCGCCGTCCTCCTCGATGCACAGGATGAACTCGCCCTCGGGCGTGCGCGTGAAGACGAACGGGAAGCGGCGCACATAGGCCGGGACATAGACGTCCTCGGCCCATTGCAGGTTCTCGCCGATGAACAGGTTCTGCGAACCCTCGAAGCCGAGCACGGCCACCGCACCGATCGGATCGCCCGCCGTGAATACGATGGGATAGTTGCGTGCGGCCGAGTTGAACTCGATCGCCGCGAGCGGCACGGAATTGACCTTGCGCGCGAACGCAGAATTGCGCGGCCGGACGAAGCCCATGTCGGCGTGGCGAACGCGGTCGAGCGGCACGGGGTTGGTATAGAAAGGCGGGGTTGCTGCGTCGGCCATGATGTCAGCGACCATAACCCGGTTTGCCCGAATTTTGCCACGACTTCACACGACTATTCGCCCGACGCCCGTCTGTGCTAGGGCTATCCGGTAACCGGTTCGGGAGGGAAATTTGCGCAGCCGCGCGGCCATTCTCGGGCTCGCCGCACTTTTCGGCCTCGCCCTCCCTGCCCGCGCAGCACAGTGGGAGGAGGCCGGCGAGACCGCCGGCGGGAACCCCGTCTATGTCGATCTGTCGAGCATGCGCACGGGCGGGAACGTCCGCACGGCTTGGATCCGTGTCGTCTACCGGCAGCCGATTCAGGCCGGCAATGTCCGCGCCGCCAGTATGGAAGCGCTCGCCCATTTCGACTGCGTATCGGGCGAGAATGCCGGCCTGCGCGTGATGCTGTTCGAGGACGAGGAAGGCCAGAAGCTGGCGCTGGCGCGCGAAGAACGCGAGACCCGGTTCGGCGTCGAACCGGAAGGTTCCATCGGGCGTGTGGCGCATGCCCGCATCTGCCGCGACTAGGCGTTCTCCGAACGCGAATCCCCTTGTCATAAAACCGTCAACGCGCTCAGATACAAGAAATTCGGGGCCAGATTCCGGCACCCGGCGGACGGGGAAATGTCAGACATCGTTATCGAATCCGTCAGTCGGCTGTGGGGACAGGCGCGCGCGCTCGACCGGGTTACCTTCCGCGTCGAATCCGGCAAGTTCGCCGTCCTTCTCGGCCCTTCGGGCTGCGGCAAATCCACTCTGCTGCGGATCATTGCCGGCCTCGACCAGCCCAGCGAAGGTCGCATCCACATCGCCGGCAAGGATGTGACCGGCCTTGCGCCCGCCCGGCGCGGCATTTCGATGGTCTTCCAGTCCTACGCGCTGTTCCCGCATCTGACAGTCGCGCAAAACATCTGTTTCGGACTCGAGGTGCGCAACGTGGCGCCCGCCGAACGCGCGTTGCGGCTCGAAAAGGCAAGCGAACTTCTCGGCCTGTCGGCCCTGCTCCAGCGCAAGCCCTCGCAACTGTCCGGCGGTCAGCAGCAGCGCGTGGCGCTGGGCCGCGCGATCGTGGCGCAGGCGCCCGTGTGTCTGATGGACGAGCCGCTCTCCAATCTCGACGCGCAGCTTCGCCAGGAAATGCGCCTCGAGATCCGCGAACTCCAGCGCCGCCTCAAGATCACGATGCTCTACGTCACGCACGATCAGGTCGAGGCGATGACGATGGCCGATCAGGTGATCCTGCTGCGCAACGGCCGCATCGAGCAGGACGGCACGCCCGACACGCTCTATTCGCGCCCCGCGACGACATTCGCCGCACGCTTCCTCGGCACGCCGCCGATGAACGTCGTGGCACTCGAAGCGGGCGGGCGCGTTGCCGGCCGGCCCGTCGCATCTGCGGGCGAAGGCTTCGCCGTCGGCATCCGCCCCGAAGACATCCGCCTTTCCGGCGAAGGCGTGCCCGCGCGCATCGAATCGATCGAATATCTCGGCGCCGACACGCTGGTGGCGGGACGCGCCGGCGGCGAGACGATCGTCGCCCGCCTGCCCGGCCGCGTGAACAACGCCATCGGCGACACGGTCTTCATGACATGGAACACCGACCGCCAGCATTTGTTCGATCTTTCCGATGGCAACCGCCTCCATGGTGCCGCCGACAGACAGCACGTTCGATAAAAAAGGGAGAGACCAGATGAACCCGATGAGAAGACTCCTGATGTGCGGGGCACTCGCACTGGCGACCTGCCTCGCAGGCGCCGGCGCGCAGGCCCAGCAGACGAAGCTCACGTTCTACTTCCCGGTCGCCGTGGGCGGCCCGATCACCAAGCTGATCGACACGATGGCCGCCGACTTCGAGAAGGCCAATCCGACGGTCAAGATCGAGCCGGTCTATACCGGCTCGTATCAGGATACGATCGCCAAGACGCTGACGGCGTTGAAGAGCAACGAGGCGCCGCACTTCGCCATCCTGCTGTCGACCGACATGTTCACGCTGATCGACGAGGACGCCATCGTTCCGGTCGACGACATGCTGCGCACGGCCGACGACAAGAAGTGGCTCGACGGCTTCTACAAGGCCTTCATGGAAAACAGCCAGACCGGCGGCAAGACCTGGGGCGTGCCGTTCCAGCGCTCGACGATCGTGCTCTACTACAACAAGGACCTCTTCAAGGAAGCCGGCCTCGATCCGGAAACGCCGCCGAAGAACTGGGCCGAGCAGGTCGCCTTCGCGCAGAAGCTGACCAAACGCGACGCGGCCGGCAACACGACCCAGTGGGGCATCCAGATCCCCTCCTCGGGCTTCCCCTACTGGCTGTTCCAGGGACTGACGACGCAGAACGACGTCCGCCTGATGAACGCCGACGGCAACAAGACCTTCTTCGACGATCCGAAGGTAATCGAGGCGCTGCAGTACTATCTGGACCTCGCGGGCAAGCATAAGGTCCACCCGCCGGGCGTCACCGAGTGGGGCACCACGCCGCGCGACTTCTTCGAGAAGAAGATCGCGATGATGTGGACGACGACGGGCAACCTCACCAACGTGCGCGACAATGCCAAGTTCCCCTTCGGCGTGGCGATGCTTCCCGCCGGCAAGCAGTTCGGCTCGCCGACGGGCGGCGGCAACTTCTACATCTTCAAGAAGACGACGGCGGCGGAACGCGAAGCGGCGATGAAGTTCATCCGTTTCGCGACCGAGCCGGAGCGTGCGGCGCAGTGGGGCATCGATACGGGTTACGTCGCCGTCCGCCCCGACGCGTTCGAGACCGCGCGCATGAAGGAGTACGTCGTGAAGTTCCCGCCGGCGGCGGTCGCGCGCGACCAGCTCAAGTTCGCGTGGGCCGAATTCTCGACCCACGACAACCAGCGCGTCACCAAGGCGCTCAACGACGGCCTGCAGGCGGCCATCGTGGGCACCAAGACCGCCAAGGCGGCCATGGAAGAAGCGCAGCGCGAAGCGACCCGCATCCTGCGGCCCTTCCAGCGCTGAAACGGAAAAAGGGCGGGTGCTCCGGCACCCGCCCGGCTTCGCCCCATATGACACGCGCGAAAGCGACGATCTACGGCTGGCTCCTGCTGCTGCCCGCCTTCCTGCTGCTCGTCGCGTTCACGCACTGGCCGGCGGTCGCGACGATCCACGCCAGTTTCTATTCCACGCCCAAGCGCAATCGCCCCTCGGTCTTCGTCGGCCTCGACAATTTCGAAGGCATGATCGAGGACCCGGTCTTCTGGCAGGCGATGCACAACAACCTGATCTACGCGCTCGGCACGATTCCGCTGTCGGTGGCGCTGGCCATGCTGATGGCGCTGTGGGTGAACGAGAAGCTGGTCGGCCAGACCTGGCTGCGGCTCGCCTATTTCACGCCGACGGTGCTGCCGATGATCGCGGTCGCGAACATCTGGCTTTTCTTCTACACGCCGGACTACGGCCTGATCGACCAGATCGTACGCGCCTTCGGCTTCGGCGCCACCAACTGGCTCGGCAATCCCGATACCGTCCTCTACTGCCTGATGGTCATGACCATCTGGAAAGAGGCGGGCTTCTTCATGATCTTCTATCTCGCCGCCCTCCAGCAGATGTCGCCCAACCTCGCCGAGGCGGCTTCCATCGAGGGCTGCAGCCGCTGGACGTTTTTCCGCCGCGTCACGCTGCCGCTGCTGATGCCCACCACGCTGTTCGTGCTCGTGAATGCGGTGATCGGCGCGTTCCGCCTCGTCGATCACGTTGTGGCGCTGACCGGCGGAGGTCCCAACAACGCGAGCCACCTGCTGCTCTCGTACATCTTCGACGTCGCGTTCCGCTACTGGGACACGGCGTACGGCGCGGCGCTCACCGTCGTTCTGCTGGCGATTCTCGGCGGACTGGCGCTGTTCCAGTTCCTCGTCCTCGAGAAGCGGGTACACTACCGATGATCGCCGCGCGCGGAATCCCCCGCTCCCTCGAGACGCTCGGCGCTTGGGTGCTGGCGATCGTGTGGATCGCGCCGCTCGTCTATTGCGTGTGGACGGCGTTCCATCCGCCGGAATACGCCTCGCGCTTCGCGCTGACGGCACCGCTCACGCTCGCCAATTTCCGGCACGCGTGGGAAGCGGCCCCGTTCGCGCAGTATTTCCTCAATACCTTCGCGCTCGTCTCGCTCGTTCTCGGCGGCCAGCTCGTGCTCGTCACGCTCGCGGCCTATGCCTTCGCGCGCTTCGAGTTCGCCGGGCGCGACGTCGCCTTCGCGCTGGTCCTCGTGCAGCTGATGATCATGCCCGACGTGCTGCTGGTCGAGAACTACCTGACGATGGCCTCGCTCGGCCTCGTCGATACGGTATTCGCGATGGCGCTGCCTTACATGGCGTCGGCGTTCGGAATTTTCCTGCTGCGCCAGACCTTCAAGAGCATGCCCAAGGAACTCGACGACGCCGCACGCGTGGAAGGTGCGGGCATCCTGACGACGCTCTGGCGCATCTACGTGCCGCTGGCCCGGCCCACCTATATCGCCTTCGCGCTGGTGTCGGTCAGCTACCACTGGAACAACTTCCTCTGGCCGCTGATCGTGACGAACTCGGTCGGCACGCGCCCGATCACGGTGGGCTTGCGCGTCTTCGCGGCCATCGAGCAGGGCGTGGACTGGTCGACGATCACGGCGGCCACGCTGCTGAGCTGCGGGCCGCTGCTGATCGCCTTCCTGCTGTTCCAGCGTCAGTTCATCCAGAGCTTCATGCGCGCGGGGATCCGCTGAGCGGCTTGCGGCCGGTCACCGGATAGGCCGGATCGACATAGCCCGGCGTCGATGGATGCCCGGCGGGAACCAGTGCCGACAAGGCAGCCTCGTCCGTCGCATCGAACCGGTAGCTCAGGGCGGTCACGTAATCCTGCCACTGCGCCATCGTGCGCGGACCGGCGATGGCGCTGGTGACCAGTGCGTTGTTCAGCACCCAGCCCAGCGCCATCGCGGTCGAGTTCGTCCCGCGTTTCGCCGCGTGGGCAGCGACCGCCTGCGCGATCTTCAGCGATTCCGGGCGGAACTCGGTCTCCATGATCCGCTTGTCGTTGCGGCCCGCACGCGTCTCGGGCGGCGGTGCGGCACCCGGCGCGTACTTGCCCGTCAGCACGCCGCGCGCCAGCGGGCTGTAGGGAACCACACCGAGACCGTGATGCGCGCAAGCCGGCAGCAGTTCCAGCTCCGGCGAGCGTTCCATCAGGTTGTAGCAGGGCTGGAGGGCGATGGGGCCCGGCACGCCCATCGCGCGCGCGGTCGACGCGAACGTCGCCAGGCGCCAGCCGCGATAGTTCGACAGCGCGTAGTAGCGGATCTTGCCCGCCCGGATCAGGTCGCCAAGCGTGGCGATCGTCTCCTCCATCGGCGTGTCGGCATCGTCCTTGTGCAGGTAGTAGAGATCGATCCAGTCGGTGCCGAGGCGCTTAAGGCTCGCCTCGCACGCCATGATCATCCAGCGGCGCGAGGTGCCGCGATCGTTGGGCTCACTGCTGCCGGGATTGGCGAGCTTCGTGGCGAGCACCCAGCGCGAGCGTTCCTTCGCGATAGCGCGCCCGGAAATCTCCTCCGACCGGCCCTGCGCGTAGACATCGGCCGTGTCGAGGAAATTGACGCCGGCATCGCGCGCGTGCGCGACGATGGCGGCCGAATCCTTCTCGTCCGTCCGGTCGCCGAACATCATGGCGCCCAGACACAGCGGCGACACCTTCAGGCCGGAATTTCCAAGTTTGCGGTACTCCATCGTTCCCCTCCGTCAGGCCTTGCCAAGCCGTTCGATTCCATGCGCGTCCGCGAGCCTGTCGAGATCTGCGCGCGTATTCTCCGGCAGATCGATGCCTTCGCGGCGGTTCGCCGCCTCGCTGCGGGCCTCCATCTCGCCCGGATAGAAGATCTCGGCCACATCCGCTGCGCGCGGCGTGGCTTTCAGTTCGGCGATCAGCGTTTCCATCCGCGCCCCGAACTGCGCGAGCGGCTGGAACTTCGCGATGTCGAGCGCGATGGCAAGATGCCCCGCCCCGCTGCGCTTGCTCGCCTGGTACGGCCCGTTGATCTTCGCGCCGAACTCGCTGCCGCTCAGCACGCCCGACAGCATGTCCATCACGAACGCGATGGCGTAGCCCTTGTGGCCTGCCATCGGCTGGATGATCCCGTCGATCGCCTTGACCGGATCGATCGTCGGCTCGCCGTCGGCCGTCAGCGCCCAGTCGGGCGGGATCGCCACGCCCTTCTGGCGCGCGAGATAGATCTTGCCGCGCGCGACGGCCGTATTCGCGATGTCGAGAACCATGTGCGGATGCTTGCCCGCCGGGGCCGCCCACGACCACGGATTGGTGCCGACCATCTTGCGCCTGCCGCCCCACGGCGCCATCGCGGGGCTGGCATTCGTCGACAGGAAGCCGATGCAGCCGGCATCCGCAGCAAGGCGCGTGAAATACATCGCCGTGCCGAAATGGTTCGTGTTGCGCACCGAGACGGCACCGATCCCGTGCGCCTTGGCGCGCGCGACGGCCATGTCCATCGCAACCTTCGCGACGACCTGCCCCATCGCCTCCTGCCCGTCGAGCACGGCGATAGCTCCGGCATCGACGACCGTTTCCGGCCGGCCCTGCGGATTGGCCGTTCCGGCCTTCAGCCGTGCCTCGTACCACGACAGGCGCATGAAGCCGTGCGACTGGTGGCCCCACATGTCGGCGCACACGAGCGTATCGGCTGCGACATGCGCGTCCGCCTCCGGCATGCCGCATTTGCGATAGATCGCCGCCGCGAAACGCAGCAGGCGATCGGCGGGAATGCGTGTATTGCCCATTTCAGTCTTCCGTACCGGTCAGGAAATCGAAGTCGCAGCCCTGCGGCGCCTGCAGGACGGTACGGCGATAGAGGGCGCGGTAGCCGCGCTTGGGTACCGGCGGCGTCTTGAAACCTTCGAGCCGCCGCGCGATCTCGTCGGGCGGAACAAGCAGATCGATGCGCTTTTCGGCGACCGACAGGCGGATGCGGTCGCCGTTGCGCACGGCCCCCAGCGGTCCGCCGATCGCGGCCTCCGGTGCCACGTGCAGCACGATCGTGCCGAACGCGGTGCCCGACATGCGCGCGTCGGAAATGCGCACCATGTCCTTCACGCCCGCGCGCGCGAGCTTCTTGGGGATCGGCAGATAACCCGCTTCGGGCATCCCGGCGGCATGCGGGCCCGCATGCTTCAGCACGAGAATGTCGTTGGGCGTCACGTCGAGATCGGGATCGTCGACGCGCTTGGAGAGATCCTCCAGACCCTCGAACACGACCGCGCGCCCTTCGGTCTCGAACAGGGCAGGTGTGGCCGCCGCGCGCTTGAAAATCGCACCGTCCGGCGCGAGCGATCCGCGAAGCGCGATCAGCCCGCCCACCGGCGAGATCGGATCGGCGAAAGGCCGGATCACCTTGCGATCGACCCATTCCAGCGGTTCTTCCAGCCGCTCGCCCAGCGTGCGGCCCTCGATGTCGATCGTGTCGAGATGCAGCAGCGGCTTGAGCTCGCGCAAGACGGCACCCACGCCGCCGGCCGCGTAGAAATCCTCCATGTAGCCGTCGCCGACGGGCTTGAGGTCGACCAGCACGGGCGTCTCGTCCGAAATCGCGTTGAGCCGGTCCATCGAAACCGCGATGCCGCGCCGCCCGGCGATGGCGGCGAGATGCACGATCGCGTTCGTCGAACCACCCAGCGCCATGATGATGCGGAAGCCATTCTCGACCGACTTCAGCGTGATCACCTGCGACGGGCGGATCGGGTTCGCGATCAGGTTGACGGCCACGCGGCCGCTCTCCTCCGCCGCGACGAGGCGCGCGGCATGGACTGCCGGGATGGCGGCAGTACCCGGCAACGACATGCCCAGCGTCTCCGCGATGCACGCCATCGTGCTCGCCGTTCCCATCACGGCACAGGTTCCCGCCGTCACCGAAAGGCGGCCCTCGACGATGTCGATCTCCTCCTTGTCGACCGTCCCTGCCCGGTACTTCGCCCAGTAGCCGCGGCAGTCGGTGCATGCGCCCAGACGCTGGCCGCGATGGCGGCCCGTCGACATCGGCCCTGTTACGAGCTGCACCGCGGGAATGTCTGCCGATGCAGCGCCCATCAGCTGGGCCGGGACGGTCTTGTCGCAGCCACCGATCAGCACGACCGAGTCCATCGGCTGCGCGCGCAGCATCTCCTCGGTGTCCATCGACATGAGGTTGCGGTAGACGAGGCTCGTCGGATTGAGGAACACCTCGCCCAGCGATACGGTCGGGAAGGCGCGCGGCAGGCCGCCGGCCGCCAGCACGCCGCGCGACACGGCCTCGACCAGCTCGTCCATCGTCCGGTGGCAGTTGTTGAAGCCCGACGGGGTCATCGCGATGCCGACGATGGGACGTGCGAGCAATTCCTTGGAAATGCCCATCGAACGGGCAAAGGAGCGGCGCAGGAACCGCGCGAAATCGCGATCGCCGTAGTTCGTCAGGCCGTTGTCGAGGCCGGTGGGCCCGGTGGTCTTTGTCATTTCGTGTCCGATCGGGAATTTGCTGTTTCGTATTGTATGCTGCCGGAAATACCGCCAATCTTACAGGCGAAATCGGCACCGGAAAGAAGCCGAACATTACCGGAGGATCCCCCCAGATGCGCGTTTTCATCGCCGCTGCGCTGTCGTTTGCCGCCGTCGTCTGTATTCCGCAATCCCAGGCCCAGACGCCAAAGCCGGGCGGCACCCTTATCTATGCCGTCAACGCCGAGCCGCCGAATTACGACTGCACGGCCTCCACTTCCTACGTGATGCAGCAGACGCTCGGGCTGCATTATTCGCAGCTTCTGAAGTTCGATCCCGACAACTATCCGAAATTCAAACCGGATGTCGCCGAGTCCTACGCGATCTCGGCCGACCAGCTGACCGTCACGTTCAAGCTGCGCCAGGGCGTGAAGTTCCACGACGGCACGGTGCTCACCTCCGAGGACGTCAAGGCGACCTTCGAGCGGCTGCGCAAGCCGCCGGCGAACGTCGTCTCGGTGCGTCAGGCGAGCTTCGAGGACATCGAGCGGATCGAGACGCCGGATGCCGCTACGGTCGTCTTCAAGCTGACGAAGCCGAACGCCTCGATCATGAACACGTTCGCCGCCCCCACCTATTGCCTCTACAGCGCCAAGCGCATCGCGGCGGATCCCGAATGGCCCAAGCGCAACATCATGGGAACGGGCCCGTTCGTGTTCCGCGAACACGTCGCCGGTTCGCACTGGGTCGGCACGCGCTTCGCCGACTATTTCGTCCCCAACCGCCCCTATCTGGACGGCATCCGCATCCAGTTCATCACCGGTGCACCGATGATCAACGCGCTGCAGGGCGGCCAGATCATGGCCGAGTTCCGCGGCATCACGCCGGCCGACCGCGAGCGCCTGAAGGCGGCACTCGGCGACAAGATCCTGATCGAGGAAGTGCCCTGGATCTGCCGGATCGACCTGTTCTTCAACACGACCAAGCCGCCCTACAACGACGCGCGCGTGCGGCGCGCGCTCAGCATGGCGATCGACCGGCAGGGCGGTGCGGCGAACCTGTCGCGCGTCACCTTCGTGCGCGACGTCGGTTCCGTCCTTCGTCCGGGCGACGAACTGGCGATTCCGCCGCAGGATCTGGAAAAGGTGCCCGGCTTCGGCAAGGACATCGTCGCGCGGCGCGCGGAGGCGAGAAAGCTGCTGAGCGATGCCGGAGCCGCGAACCTGAAATTCTCGCTGCTCAACCGCACGGTTCCGCAGCCCTTCGGGCCGGTGGCGCTGTTCGTCATCGACCAGTGGCGCCAGATCGGCGTCACGGTCGAACACGCCCCGCGCGAGCTCGCCCAGCAGAAGGCCGCGATCCTGTCCGGCAATTTCGAGGCCGGCATCGACGCCAACTGCTACGACACCGACGAACCGAACAACGAGCTGCTGATGTATCTCTCGAAGGACCGCTCGCCGATCAACCAGTCGCAGCACAGCGACCCGGTCATCGACGAACTGTACGAGAAGCAGAAGCGGGCCCGCTCGAAGGAGGAGCGGATCGGCTATCTGCGCCAGCTCGAAGCGCGGCTGTTCGACCAGGCCTACAACGTGCCGCTGATCTGGTGGCACCGGATCGTGGCGCGTTCACCCGCGATCAAGGGCTGGAAGCTGCTGCCCACCCACTATGTCAACCAGGACATGGTCGACGTCTGGCTTGACCAGTAGCGTTCAGCGGAGCCCCATCTGGCGCGCGTGATGCGCCAGATGGTCGGCGACGAAGCTCTGGATGAAGAAGTAGCCGTGGTCGTAGCCGGCCTGCCGGCGCAGCGTAAGCTTCTGGCCGCCGGCCTTTGCAGCCGCCTCCAGTTTTTCAGGCATCAGCTGCTCGACGAGGAACTTGTCGGCCAGTCCCTGATCGACAAGGATCTCGCCTGCGAACGGCTTGCGGCGCATGAGCGCGCTCGCGTCGTACGCGGCCCATGCGGCGCGGTCGGGGCCCAGATAGTTCGTGAAGGCCTTCATGCCCCACGGGCAGTCGGACGGCGCCGAGATCGGCGCGAAGGCCGAGCACGAGCGGAACCTGTCCGGCCGGCGCAGGGCCGCGACCAGTGCCCCGTGCCCGCCCATCGAATGACCCATAACGCCGATGCGCGCGGCGTCGACCGGGAAGCGCTCGGCGACGAGGGAAGGAAGCTCGTCCGTCACGTAGCCGAACATGCGGTAGTTGGCGTTCCACGGGCTTTGCGTCGCGTCGACATAGAAGCCCGCCCCCTGCCCGAAATCCCAGGCGTCGCGATCGCCGGGCAGCGCGGGTTCGCGCGGGCTCGTGTCCGGCATCACGAGGGCAAGGCCGAGTTCGGCGGCCGCGCGCTGCGCGCCCGCCTTGATCGCGAATGTCTCCTCGGTGCAGGTGAGCCCGGCAAGTGCAAACACCGCCGGCACGGGCTTCGATTTCGCCTGCGGCGGCAGGAACACCGAAAAGCGCATAGGACCGGCACAGCTTGCCGAGGCATGCCGGTAGAAGCCCTGCGTGCCGCCCCAGCACGCATGTTCGGCGAGCGTTTCGATCGACATCAGCCCCACCGATTCAATAGGTCAGCACGGTGCGGATGGACTCGCCCCGGCGCATCAGGTCGAAGCCTTCGTTGATCTGTGCGTGCGGGATCACGTGCGTAATCAGGTCGTCGATGTTGATCTTGCCGTCCATGTACCAGTCGACGATGCGCGGTACTTCCGTGCGCCCGCGCACGCCGCCGAAGGCAGTGCCCTTCCACGTGCGCCCCGTCACCAGCTGGAAAGGACGCGTCGCGATCTCCTGCCCCGCCCCGGCCACACCCACGATGACCGACACGCCCCAGCCGCGATGGCAGCATTCCAGCGCCTGACGCATCAGCGTGGTGTTGCCCACGCATTCGAAACTGTAATCCGCGCCGCCCTTGGTCAGTTCGACCAGATGGCCGACGACGTCGCCCTTCAGTTCCTTCGGGTTGACGAAATGCGTCATGCCGAACTTGCGCGCGATCGCCTCGCGGGCGGGATTGATGTCGACGCCGATGATCATGTCGGCACCCGCCATGCGGGCACCCTGGATCACGTTGAGGCCGATGCCGCCGAGGCCGAACACGACGACGTTGGCGCCCGGCTCGACCTTCGCCGTATTGATGACGGCGCCGATCCCGGTCGTCACGCCGCAGCCGATGTAGCAGACCTTTTCGAACGGCGCGTCCTCGCGGATCTTGGCGAGCGCGATCTCGGGCAGCACCGTGAAGTTCGCGAAGGTGGAGCAGCCCATATAATGCAGCACAGGCGCGCCCTTGCAGCTGAACCGGCTGGAGCCGTCCGGCATCACGCCCCGCCCTTGCGTGGCGCGGATCGAGGTGCACAGGTTCGACTTGCGGCTGAGGCACGTCTTGCACTGGCGGCATTCGGGCGTATAGAGCGGGATCACGTGATCGCCCTTCTTGAGGGTCGTCACGCCCTTGCCCACGTCGACGACGATGCCCGCCCCTTCGTGCCCGAGCACGACCGGGAACATGCCTTCCGGATCGGAACCCGACAGCGTGTATTCGTCGGTGTGGCAGATGCCCGTCGCCTTGATCTCGACCAGCACCTCGCCTTCCTTGGGGCCTTCGAGGTCGATCGTCTCGATCACCAGCGGCGACTTCGCCTTGTAGGCAACGGCGGCACGTACCTTCATCCTGTCGTCTCCTCAGTTCGCGCGGGTCGCGGCGGCCCACTCGGCCCGCAGCCAGCGCGCGCACGCCACATTCTGTTCGAAGATCGAATAACCCGCACCGGCCCCATAGTCCACATTCGGGATGTGCTCGCACGAGATCTGGCCGAGCGGGCTGGCCGGATTGCGCGCATGGAAGGCGAAAAGCTCGCGGATTACGCGCTTCCAGGGCTCGAGACGGCTTTCGTCCCATTCGGCGTGATACTGGCCGGGTTCCGGGCGGATGAAGGGATACTGGATGCCGCGCCCCACGCTGCCGTCGGGATGATGCGCGCGGCTATTGACCGGGTTGGCAGGCACGGCCGCGCGCGCGTGGGCATGATGCACATGGCCCGCCGCGATCCACCGGCTGCACACGTTGCCCGGCTTCGCCGGATCGAGCACGACGCGCCCGGCCTCGACGTCGGCGCGCATGGCCTGCACGTCCTGCTCGGACGGATTGTCGATCTTGAAGATCACGTGGCTGTGATCGAGCGTCATGCGGAACGGTACGCCGCGCGCGGCGACCAGCGCGGCTACCTTTTCGACGCGGCCGAAATGCTCGGACCACATGTTGACGTGAATCTCGAAGCACGGAACCACGCCGTGACGCATGCCGAAATCGTGGGCACGCAGGTAGAACTCGGCCACTTCCTCGTCGCTCAGGACATGGCTGTCGGCGTGCGCGGTCAGGAGCTGCACGTTGTGCACGCGGCTGCCCAGCAGGCGTGCCTTGACGATGTTCTGCTCGAAAAGCGGCTCGTCGCGACCGGCCGTGTAGAACCAGCCGCTGGCGAGCACCGGCAGGTCGTGCCGCTCGGATGCCTTCAGCAGGTCGCGGAACTCCTCGTCAGGCGGCGAGCGGTCGATATAGTCGAACACGCCCGCTTCCTTGATCATCTTCACCTTGGTGGCGATGTCGGGAATGGCGGTGTCGCTGTGCGTGGCACCGCCGCCGGTGCAGCCGATCTTCAGGTCTTCGATGGCGCGCAATAGGCGTCCTCCCGCGGTGCCGAGCGTCGCCCGATACGCCTGCCTTCGTCAATCGTCCGTGCGGCGGGTGATGGGTGCTTGCGGTCAATTATCGATATTGATAATGTGCCTGCCAAGAATCGGAGGAACCGCATGCCCGCCCCGCGCCGCCCGCGCGACCTCGCCTATTCGGCGCTCAAGCGCCGCATCGTGCTCAACGAGATCGCGCCCGGCGATTCGCTGACCGAGCTTGGCCTCGCGCGCGAGCTGGGCTGCAGCCAAGGCACGGTGCGCGAGGTGCTGATGCGCCTCCAGGAAGACGGACTCGTGTCGCGCGGCGGCCATCGCGGCACCAGCGTCACCGAACTGGACCCCGACGCGGCGACCGAGATCCTGGAACTGCGCAAGCGGCTGGAAACGCGCGGGGCACTGCGTGCCGTCGCCGCGTATACCGACGCGCATCGCGTGGAGCTGGACGCGATCCGCAAGGCGATGGCCAAGGCCGCCCAGCGCGGCGACGAATACGGCCTGATCGAGCTCGACATGCGCTTCCACGCCACGCTCTTCCGCATCGCCAGCCCCGCGGTGCTGGAGCAGATCCTGATCCGCTGCATGCTGCATTCGCACCGGCAGAAGCTGTGGGCGCCTGGCAATCGCCGCTCGCTCGGCAAGACCGCCGACCGGCACGGCACCCTGATGGCGGCGCTGGAAGCGCGCGACGGCCCGCGCCTGGCGCGCGAGATCGAGCATCATCTCGACACGATCGTCGATGTCGAGAAGCCGGCCGCGCGCCGCGGGCGGGCGGCATGACCAAGGCCTATATCGACCCCGCGATGGCCGCGATCCTCGAGAAGGGCCGCGCCAATCCCGCACCGGACTATACGAAGATCCCGCTTGCCGACGGCCGTACGACGTTCGAGCGGTTCGCCGCCGGCTGGAACCAGGATCCGCCCGTCCTTGCCGAGCGGCGCGACATCGAGATCCCGACGCGCTGGGGCCGCATGGCGGGACGTCTCTATCGCCCGAGCCAGACCGCGGACCTGCCGCTCGTGCTCTATGTCCATGGCGGCGGCTGGACCTTCGGTTCGATCCGCACGCACGACCGCGCGATGGCGCATCTCGCCCTCGAAGGCGACTTCGCCGTGCTCGGCATCGACTATCGACTGGCGCCCGAGCATCCCTGCCCCGCTGCGATCGAGGATGTCGCCGACACGCTCGCGGCGCTCGACAAGGACCTGCTGGGCGGCGACGTCGATGTCTCGCGCCTCGGCATCTCGGGCGATTCCGCCGGGGCCGGCATTTCGCTGGCCGCGCTTCTCGTGCCCTCGATCCGCGAACGCATCTCGGCCGCCGCCCTCTTCTATGGCTGCTACGCGCCCGAGTTCGACACGCCGAGTCACCTGGCCTTCGGCGGCGGCGACTTCCAGCTGACGACGGCACGCATGCGCTGGTACTGGCGCAACTGGCTGGGGTCCGCGCCGGAAGACGGCGTCTCGGCGGCCACGCCCTCGCGCGGCGATCTTTCGGATCTGCCGCCGATCTATCTGAACGCCGCCGGGCTCGACCCGCTGCGCGACGAAACGCTCGATCTCGCCAAGCGCCTCGCCGAAGCGGGCAACGACTGCCGCGTCGACGTCTTCGCGGGCGTGTGCCACGGCTTCATGCAGATGGCATCCCAGCTTCCCGCCGCCCGGCGCGCGCACCGTGCCGGGGCGCAATTCCTCGCCGCCAACCTCCAATAAGAATCCAAAAGGGAGAACGACCATGAAGAGACGGACATTCGTTGCACTGGGTGCCGCCGCGCTAGCCGCGCCTTCGATCCGCAGCGCCGAGGCTCAGGCGCCCGCGACGGTGCGCTGGTGGTACCATTTCGACAACCCGCAGCATTCGCCGGCCGACCTCGTCGCCCGGTTCGAGCGCGAGAATCCCGGCATCAAGATCCAGGCCGAGAGCATCCCCTGGGGCGGCGGCAACGACTATTACACGCGCCTCTACGCCGCGATCGTGGCAGGCAACGCGCCCGACTGCGGGATGGTGAAGCTCGCCAACATGTCGCGCCTGCTGGAAATGCGCGCACTCGAGCCGCTCGACGCGATGCTCGCCGGCTGGGCCGGGACCGGCGACATTCCCGACAGCGTGTGGAACCTGCACAGCGCGCCCGACCGCAAGAGCTACTACCTGCCGCTCCAGTACGTCGTGCTCTATCTCTACTACCGCACCGACCTGTTCCAGCAGGCCGGCGTGCAGGCGCCCAAGACCTTCGAGGAATTCCTCGCCGCCGCCAAGGCGACGACGAAGGGCGACGTCGCGGGCTTCGGCATGCGCGGCGGCGGCGGCGGCCACGACCATTGGGGCACGTTCGTGCTCGGCGGCGGGGCGACATTCGACAAGGGCGGCATGGTCAGCCCCAAGGCGCTCGCCGCGAACCGCTGGTTCGTGGCGCTGGGCCGCGAGCACAAGGTGTTCCCGGCCTCAGCGCCCGGCGACGGCTTCCGCCAGATCGTCGACAACTTCAAGGCCGGCCGCACGGCGATGACGATCCACCATATCGGTTCGGCCAACGAGATGGTCGAGGCGCTCGGCGACAAGGTCTCGGCCGTTCCCGTCCCGCGCGGACCGGACGGCAAGGGCTGGACGTCGTTCGGCGACGAGTCGAACGCGGTCTTCGCGGCGAGCCGCAACAAGGCGGCGGCGTTCAAGTGGATCTCGTTCCTCTCGACGGGGGCCAACAACGTCGAGTTCAACAAGTTCACCGGGCAGCTGACGGTGACGAAGTCGGGTGCGGCCGGATGGACGCTGCATCCCAAGCGTTTCGTCGACGCGACTTTCGAATCGGTTCCCTTCGCGGCGGCCCTGCCGAACGTGACGGCGACGGCCGACTTCGTGCGCACGGTGTGGCCGACGAACATGCAGCGCGCCCTTCTCGGCCAGATCCAGCCGGACGAGATGATGCGGGCCATCGAAAAGCACTATCACGGCTGAGAAATGCGTCCGCGCCCGGCGGAGAGATCCGCCGGGCAGGATGCGCGTCATGATCGTACGCCCCGCCACGCCCTATCTCTTCCTTGCGCCCGCTCTCCTCGCGACGGCGGCGATCGTGCTCTATCCGGTCGCCTCGACGGTCTGGATGAGCGTGCACGACTACGTCCTGTTCCGCCCGCACGACATCCGCTTCGTCGGTTTCGGCAATTTCGCGCGTCTGCTCGCCGACGAGGTGTTCTGGATTTCGCTCGGCAACTCGCTGGTGTGGATCGGGCTTGCCGTCGGCCTGCAGTTCGCGCTCGGCCTCGGCGCGGCGCTACTGCTCAACGAAAGCTTCTACTGGCGCAGCCTCGCGCGCGCCGCGATCGTGATTCCCTGGGCGCTGCCTTCGGTGATCATCGGGCTCATGTTCACCTGGGTCTACGACTACAACCTCGGCGTCCTCAACGACCTGCTGCTGCGCCTCGGCTTCATCGACGGACCCGTCGCGTGGCTCGCGCGCCCCGACACGGCGCTGCTCGCCGTCGTCGCCGCCCTCGTCTGGCAGGGCTTCCCGTTCTTCGCCGTCGTGATCCTCGCGGGCCTCCAGGCGATCCCGGCCGACCTGCACGAAGCGGCCGAGATCGATGGCGCCTCGCGCATGCAGCGCTTCCGCCATGTCGTGTGGCCGGGGCTCGCGGGCGTGATCCTCACCGCGCTGCTGCTGCGCACGATCTGGGTCGCCAACTCGCTCGACGTCATCCTGGTGATGACCGGCGGCGGGCCCGGCTACGCCACGCACACGCTGCCGCTCTACGCCTTCCTGCGCGCCTATAGCGGCATGGAGTTCGGCTACGGCTCGGCGCTTGCCGTGATCCTCACGCTGTTCCTGATGGCGGTCGCCGCGGTCTACGTCCGCCGCACGATGCGCGAGGCGTTCCGATGATCGACCGCCGCTCCGCCATCCGCCGCTTCGCCGAAGTCGAGATCCCGGCGGCCCTGCTCGTGATCGTGGCGCTCGCACCCTATGCGTGGATGGTGCTGACCTCGATCAAGCCGACGGTCGAGATCGCCAAGTTCCCGGTCGTCTACTGGCCGGACATGCCCACGCTCGCCCACTATGCCGACCTGTTCCGGCGCACGACCTTCCCGCAGAATCTCGCCGACAGCCTGATCGTGGCCGTATCGGCCTGCGTGCTCGGCCTCGGCCTCAGCGTGCCGGCGGCCTACGCCTTCTCGCGCTTCGGCTTCGCCGGACGGCGCTTCCTGATGACGCAGTTCCTGACCATCAACATGTTCCCCATCGTGCTGATGATCATTCCGCTGTTCGTCGCGTTCCGCGCGCTCGGCCTGCTCGACACGGTGCTGGGCGTGGTGCTCGGGCACGCGACCTTCGCGATCCCCTTCGCGATCTGGATGCTGACGAGCTACCTCAACGGCATCCCAAAGGAACTCGACGAGGCCGCGATGGTCGACGGCGCGAGCCGCCTGGCGACGATCCGGCTGATCCTGCTGCCGCTCGCGGCTCCCGGCATCGTATCGACCGGCATCTACATCTTCGTCGCCTCGTGGAACGAGTACCTGTTCGCGATGATGCTGTCGGGCCAGAACGTGCGCACCGTCACGGTCGCCCTGCAGCTCTTCATCGGCGAGTACACGATCCAGTGGGGTCTGCTGACGGCGGGCGGCACCATCGTGGCGCTGCCGGTCACCATCCTTTTCCTTTTCGTCCAACGGCACCTTGTTGGCGGTCTGACGGCAGGAGCCGTGAAAGCATGAGCACCAATCCCATCGGCGTCATCTCGATGTTCTATGCGCGCCCCTTCGAGAAGGCGCATTTCGGCACGTTCAAGCGCGCGCGTGACGCGGGCATGGAATTCGTCGAGCTGCTGGTGCCGGAACCGGGCGAACTCGACCCGGCCGAGACGAAGGCGGCGCTTGCGGATTCCGGCCTCGGCGTCGTGTTCGCCGCACGCGTGAACCTGCAGCGCGATCTTTCCAGCCCCGACGAGGGTGCGCGCAAGGCCGGGCTCGACTATCTGCTGAGCTGCGTCGACACGGCCAAGGCGTTCGGCGCGAAGATCGTCGGCGGCCCGCTCTACGGGGCGCCGCTCGTCTTCGCCGGGCGCCCGCCCGCCCCCGTCGATGCGGCCGCGCGCGAACGGCGCATCGGCTGGGTGGTCGACGGCCTGACGAAGGCCGCGAAGCGCGCGGCCGACAACGGCATCGTGTTCGGCCTCGAACCGCTCAACCGCTTCGAGACCGACATCGCGAACACGACCGAGCACGCGCTCGCCCTCGTCGATGCGGTCGGCTCGCCCGCCCTCGGCGCCATGCTCGACACGTTCCACATGAACATGGAAGACCGCGACATCGCCGCCGCGATCCGCAAGGCCGGCAAGCGCATGATCCATTTCCAGGCGAACGAGAACCATCGCGGCTTCGTCGGCGACGGCCATATCGACTGGCCGGCGGTCGCGCGCGCGATCGTCGCCGTCGGTTACGACGGGCCGATCACGCTGGAGCCGTTCCGGCGCGACGACGTGGCGCCCGGCATCTGCGTGGCGCAGTGGCGCGCCCCGCACCGCAACGAGGACAGGGAACTGGCGGCGAGCCGCGCCTTCCTCGAGGCGACGCTCGCTTCGGCACGGAGGGCGGCATGAGGATCGGCTGGATCGGCTGCGGCACGCATGCCGGCGAGATGCTGCTGCCGCAGCTCGCGCGCCTCGGCGTGAAGATCGCCGCACTTGCCGACGTGAATTCCGAGAGGCTCGCCCTCATCGCCGGCCGGCACGGCGTGGCAGCCGCCGACTGCCACAGCGACGCGATGTCGCTGGTCGCGCGCAAGGACATCGACGCGGTCGGCATGGCCATCGGGCCCAGGCAGCATCTGGAACTGGGCATTGCGGCGCTGGAACGCGGCCTGCCGGTGTTCATGGAGAAGCCGCCGGGCGCCAACGCCGCCGACGCGCGCAGGCTCGAAGCGGCGTCGCTCAAATCCGGCAAGCCGCTCGTCCTCGGCTTCATGAAGCGCTATTCGACCGCGAACCGCATCGCGCTGAACATCGTGCGCAGCGCCGAGTTCGGGGCGCCCGCGAGCTTCCTCGGCCAGTACATGACCGCACCGACCTATTTCACCGGCGATCCGGACTATACGGGCTTCTACCTGCATCACTGCGTCCACTACATGGACCTCGTGCCGCGCCTGATGGGCAAGCCCGTCGAACTGCACGCGCGCCGGCACGTGCTGGCGCCCGGCAAGCTGCTGCTGCATGTCGATTTCCGTTTCGCGAGCGGTGCCCTCGCCACGCTGGTGATGGGCACCAACCAGTCGCGCGCCACGCCGATGGAATGGTGGCAGGTGATGGCCGACCACAAGCGCGTGGAAGTGCGCAACGTCCACGAGGTGCGCTATTTCCGGGCGCCGAAATTCAAGGTCGACGATCTCGGCGCCACGCTCGCCGACGACGTGGACACGCTGGTGTGGGAACCGAACCTGACGGTCGCCGCGAACGAGGACCACAAGGGCTACCACGCGCTGCTGGGCGACTTCGTCGCACGCGTGCAGGGCAAGCCCAGCACTGCGCCCGAGATCGGCGATGGCGTCGCCGCCATGGCCGTTCTCGACGCGATGATCGCCTCGGCCGATACCGGCCGGGCGATCACCTTTCCCTGAGACTTACTTCCCGCCCGGCACTTACTTGGCGAACGTGTAGGCGGTCTTGACAGTCGTGTAGAACTCGCGCGCGTACGCGCCCTGCTCGCGCGGGCCGTAGCTGGAGCCCTTGCGGCCGCCGAACGGGACGTGGAAGTCCACGCCCGCGGTCGGCAGATTGACCATCACCATGCCCGCCTCGCTGTTGCGCTTGTAATGCGTGGCGTGCTTCAGGCTCGACGTGCAGATGCCGGCCGACAGGCCGAACTCGGTGTCGTTCGCCACAGCCAGCGCCTCGTCGTAGTCCTTGACGCGGATGACGTTGGCGACGGGCCCGAACACTTCCTCGCGCGATATGCGCATGGCGTTCGTCGTCTCGGTGAACAAAGCGGGCTGGAGATAGAAGCCCGGCGTCGAGCGGTTGAGAAGTTCCCCGCCCCACATCAGCTTGGCGCCTTCCGACTGCGCGACCTTGATGTATTCGAGATCGGTGTCGAGCTGCGACTTGTCGACGACCGGACCGATATGCGTGCCCGCCTTCAGCGCGTCGTCGATGACGAGGCCCTTGAGGCGCTCGACCGTCGCGGCCACGAACTTGTCGTGGATGCCCGCCTGCACGATCAGGCGCGAGGAGGCCGTGCAACGCTGGCCGGTCGAGAAATAGGCGCCCTGCACGGCGCATTCGACGGCCGTGGCGAGATCGGCGTCGTCGAGCACGATGAGCGGGTTCTTGCCGCCCATCTCGAGCTGCACCTTCTTCATCGGGTTCGACGCGATGCACGCGGCCGCCACCTTGCGGCCGGTGCCGACCGAGCCCGTGAAGCTGATCGCGGCCACGTCCTTGTGCTCGAGCAGCGCCTGTCCCACGACCGAACCGCGGCCCATGACGAGGTTGAGCACGCCCTTGGGCAGGCCCGCGCGGTTGAGGATGTCGACCAGCGCCCAGGCGCAGGCCGGCGTGAGGTCGGCAGGCTTCATGACGACGCAGTTGCCGTAGGCGAGCGCCGGGGCCGCCTTCCACGCCGGGATGGCGATGGGGAAGTTCCACGGCGTGATCAGGCCGACGACGCCGATGGGCTCGCGCGTGATCTCCACGCCCACGCCCGGACGCACCGACGGGATCGACTCGCCGCCGAGGCGCACGCACTCGCCTGCGAAGAAGGCGAGCACCTGACCCGCGCGCGTGGCTTCGCCGATGCCCTCAGGCAGCGTCTTGCCTTCCTCGCGCGACAGCAGCCTGCCGAGTTCCTCGCGGCGCGCGAGCACTTCGTCCGACGCCTTCTTCAGGATCTCGTAGCGCTCCTGGCCCGTCGTGCGGCTCCAGGCCGGGAACGCGGCCTTGGCGGCGGCGACGGCGGCGTTGAGGTCGGCGACCGAACCTTGCGCGTACTCGTTCACGACGTCGTTCGTGTTCGACGGGTTCACGTCCTTGGAGGCGTTGCCGCCCGCCTTCCATTCCCCGCCGATCAGGTTCTTGAGCATCTCGGTCATAGAAATCTCCGCCGTTACTGTTTGAGTAGGCCGCGCTTGGCCAGGTTGCGATAGAGGTGGCTGACCCCGAATGTCCACGGGGGCGCCTTGTCGGTCGTCGCGATGCGGTTGACGAGCGAGCCCAGCTTGGGCGCCGCGATCGTCACGATGTCGCCGACCTTGTGGGTGAAGCCCTGCCCCGGTGCGCCGCGGTCCTGCACGGGCGCGAACATCGTGCCGAGGAACAGCACGAGGCCGTCCGGGTACTGGTGGTTGGCGCCGATCGCCTGCCCGGCGATATCGGCCGGGTCGCGGCTGATGAGCTTCAGCGACGACATGCCTTCCATCCGGAAATTGTCCTCGCCGGCGACCACCAGCTCCACGTCCGTCTGCCGCACGTCGTCGAGCGTGAAACCCGCATCGAAAAGGCGCACGAACGGGCCGACGGCGCAGCTCGCGTTGTTGTCCTTGGCCTTGCCGAGCAGCAGGGCGGAGCGGCCCTCGACGTCGCGCAGGTTGACGTCGTTGCCGAGCGTGGCGCCCACGATGCGGCCTGTCGACTGGACGACCAGCACCACTTCGGGCTCCGGGTTGTTCCAGCTCGACGCCGGATGGATGCCCGCCGTGGCACCCGTGCCCACCGACGACATCGGCTGCGACTTGGTGAAGATCTCGGCGTCGGGGCCGATGCCGACTTCCAGATACTGGCTCCACGCCTTCTTGGCGATCAGCCATTCCTTCAGCTTCGCGGCCTCTTCCGATCCCGGCTTCAGGCGCTGGAGATCGCCGCCGATCAGGTCGAGCACTTCCTTGCGCGCGGCGGCCGCCAGTTCCGGTGCGCCGCGCGTGCGCTCCTCGATCACGCGCTCGAGCATCGAGGTGACGAAGGTGACGCCGGCGGCCTTCACGGCCTGCAGGTCGATGGGGGCGATGAACCACGGGCGCGTCGTATCGCGCCTGGCCTCGTCGCCGTTGGCGAGGATCGCCTCGACGGTGCCGATCGAGGCACCCGTCGCCTTGGCGAGGGCGGCAGCCGGATCGGCCTGTTCGCAGAGGTCGCGCACGGTCGCGAAGGTCGCGGTCACGTCGACGACGTCGCCGTTGCGGATCGCGACGACGCTGGGACCATCGACATCCGGACGCCAGACGCGTCCGACGAGCGTCGCCTTCGCCGCATCCACCGGCAATGTCTTGGAAAAATCGATCGGTTTCATCCCTCGCTGCCCCTTTTTGTGTACGTGATGGTCCGGCTGGCGCTGCCGCTACATACGATGGTCGGGCCGCCGGTGCCACCCCGTCTTGGCGCACTCCATTAACATATTGCCGGATATGGGTGTTTTACTATTTTCAGGCATCGATCCCGGGTGTCTTGGGCAGGAAAATCAAGGCATAATCTAGGTCTATTTTCTTGACAATCTTCGGATGCTTCGCCATCCTTGGCGCAGGTTGAACGTGCTCTTTGATATCGTGAATAGGACGGCACGGCACCGCGCGGACAAGGCGCGGTGCGATCCTGCGCCTGCCCGGGGTCCGCAAAGTTTCGTCAACGAAAAGAATTTCCCGTCAACGTCAACTACGGAAAGCCCGCGATTTCAACGACATGACATGTTGACGCAAAGTTTCGTCAACAAGCGTCAAGTCCCGGTGCGGGCCGGAAGGATGTCCGCCGGCAGGATCGCGCGCAGCACGGCGTCTTCCGGGAAGGCGAGGCGGACCTGCGTGCCGACCCCGACGGTGCTGGAAATCTCGAGGCTGCCGCCATGCGCCTCCATCAGCGAGCGCGTGATGTAGAGCCCCAGCCCCGTGCCGCCATGCCCGCGGCTGTAGGCGTTCGAGACCTGGCGGAACGGCGTGGCCAGTTCCTTGAGCGCATCGGCCGGAATGCCGGGGCCGGTATCCTCGACCCAGATGCGCAGGCCCGGCGGCGCCCAGTCCGCGCGGATGGTGATCCGGCCCTCGGGCGGCGTGAACTTGGCGGCGTTGCCGATAAGGTTGAGCAGCATCTGCGCAAAGGCGCGCGTGCCCGCCAGCAGGTCCGGGCAGTTGTCCATCGGCACGACGGTGATGGCGGCCGTATCCGGAACGGCCCTGCGCACGAGCGCGCATTGCTCGGCCACCGCGAGCGCCACGTTGCAGCGCTCCTTCTCGATCGTCAGGCTCTTGGCCTCGATCCGCGTGACGTCGAGAAGGTCGTTGATCAGCGAGAGCAGGTGCTGGCCGCTGCGATTGATGTCGCGCGCATAGTCGACCGCGCGCGTCACGCCGTGCGCGCCGAACATCTGGTACTCGATCATCTCGCTGAAGCCGAGGATGGCGTTGAGCGGCGTGCGCAGCTCGTGGCTCATGTTGGCGAGGAATTCCGACTTGGCGCGGCTGGCCTCCTGCGCACGTTCCTTCTCGGTGACCAGCGCGTCGACCAGCAGGCTGCGCTGGATCGCGACGGCGGCCGAGGCGGAGAGGCGCGCGACGATGCTGCGGTCGGCGTCGCTTGGCGTATAGGGCATGCGACGATAGACCGCGAAGGCGCCGATGACGGTGCCCGTGCGCGAAAGGAGCGGCGTCGACCAGCAGGCGCGCAGGCCGACCGCCAGCGCAACATCCCGCCAGCCGGCCCACAGCGGATCCGTCGCGATGTCGGTGACGATGACCGGCGCCGCCCGGTAGACGGCCGTGCCGCACGAGCCGACGGCCGGGCCGACCGGTGCCCCGTTGATCGCGGCGCAGAATTCGGCGGGCAGGCTGGGCGCCGCGGCATGGCGCAGCGTCTTGCCGTCGGGCGAGACGAGCAGGATGGAACACATGGTCCCTTCCATCACCTGCTCGACCGCGCGGCAGACGAGTTCGAGAAGCTGGGCGACAGGCAGATCTTCCGTGATCCCGCGCAGGACGCGGTATTCGACGTCGCGCAGCAGTTCGCTGCGCGCCCGCTCGGTCACGTCGCGGATCACGACGACCTGGGCGATCTCGCCGTCATAGTCGATGCGCCGGGCGAGCAGTTCGGCAACGCGCATGGCGCCGGCGGCGGTCGCGAACGCGATTCGTTCGGGTTCCCGCGCTTCGGCCTTGGTCGCGCGGCGGAACGCCTCCAGCGAGGCCGGCTCGACGAGGGTCTCGATCCGGGTGCCGATCAGCTCGGACGGCGTACGGCCGAGGAAGGCGCACATCGCCGTATTCGTATCGACGATCTTGCCCCTGCGGCACACGCAGATTCCTTCGAGGGACGCCTCGGTGAGCTGCCGGATGCGGCGCAGCTCCTGCCGGGTGCGCGATTCCAGATGCTGGTCGACCATCGCGCCCAGCAGGCCAAAACCGAGGATCGCCATGGTCACGCTCGCGACCGCGATCGCCATCGGCCCCGTCGCCAGCAGGTCATCGGGCAGGCCGACCGTCCCGTCCGGCGTGATCGTGAGGGCTGTCATCGCGGTAAAGTGCAGCGTGAAGATCGCAAGGGCGAGCAGCGTGCCGCTCGCGGTGCGGCTCAGCAGCGTGCTTTGCGTCCGGTGCGCCATGCAGCTCGCGGACGCGAAGGCAATCGAGAAGGCGATCGCCAGCACCACATAAGCGGGATCGTAAGCGAGCGTTCCGGCGACGCGCACGCCGGTCATGCCGATGAAATGCATGGCGCTGATGGCGCTGCCCACGATCCCGCCGGCACCGAGCACGTCGCGCCAAGTCCGCTCCGGGCGCAGGAACAGCGACAGGCCGGCGACGCATCCGGCGAACGCGATCAGGATCGAGACGATCGTCGTGGGCACATCGTAGCCGACCGGCAGGCCGGCCTGGAAGGCCAGCATCGCCACGAAATGCGTCGCCCACGTGCCGCCGCCGAGCGCGAAGCTCGCCGCGAGCAGCCACAGCGCCGGCCGGCCTTCCGCGCGCTGGGCACGCCACAGCAGCGCCATGCTCGTGTAGCAAGTTACCGCGCACACCAGCACGGCCAGCGCGACCAGCCGCCCGTCATGTTCGTCCCTGATGCAGGCGAGGATCGTCGCCATCGCTGAGAGGCCCCCCGGGAACCGAGATTCCTGCAACGAATGTATGACATCGGGACCGGCGGCGCCAGCCGGTGCTGGGCTCAGAGAACCTGGTCGAGGAAGGCGCGCGTGCGCTCGTGCCGGGCGCTTTTGAAGAACTCGACCGGCGGTCCGTGCTCGACGACGGTGCCGCCGTCGGTGAAATAGATCTGGTCGGCGACTTCGGCGGCAAAACCCATCTCGTGCGTGACCAGCATGCAGGTCATGCCCTCGGCCGCCAGCTCGCGGATCGTCACGAGTACTTCCTTTTTGGTCTCGGGATCGAGGGCGGCCGTCACCTCGTCGAACAGCATCACGGTCGGGTTCATCGCGAGCGAGCGGGCGATCGCCACGCGCTGCTGCTGTCCGCCCGAAAGCTCGCCGGGATAGCTGCGCTCCTTGTCGGACAGGCGCACCTTCGCGAGCAGCCGGCGCGCGCGCGCCTCGACCTCTTCCCTCGGCTGCCCGAGCACGTGCAGCGGCGCCATCATCACGTTCTCCAGCGCGGTCTTGTGCGGAAACAGGTTGTACTGCTGGAAGACGATTCCGACCTTGCGGCGCAGCGCCAGCTTGTCGAGATCAGGATCGTTGACCTCGATGCCGTCGACCTTGATCGAACCCTTCGAGACGGGAACCAGCGCGTTGATCGCGCGCAGCATCGTCGACTTGCCGGACCCCGACGGCCCGATCACGCACACGCATTCGCCGCGCCGCACGGTCATCGAGATGTCGCGCAGCACGACGAGGCTGCCGAAGCGCTTCTCGATGCCGTCGATGACGACGATTGGAGGGCCGAGTTCGTGCGACATGGAACCTCAGATCTTGACCGCGAAACGCCGCTCGAGCCGCTGCGTGAGCCGCGCGATCGGGTAGCAGTAGAGGAAGAAGAGCAGCAGCAGCAGCGCGTAGAGCGGCAGGTAGAGATCGGTGCGCGCCTCCGCGACCAGCGCGCCGCGCGTCAGCGTCATGGAGTCCTGGATGCCGACGACGGAGATCAGCGTCGTGGCCATCGTCAGGATCGCATAGAGATTCATCCAGGGCGGCATCATGCGCTTGACCGCCTGCGGCAGGATGATGCGCCACAGCGTCTGCGTCCTCGAGAAGGCGAGGCTTTCGGCCGACTCCCACTGGCCGAGCGGGATCGACTTCACACCGCCGCGAACGATCTCGGCGACGTTGGCCATCACGGGAAGCGAAAGCCCGATGATCGCCTTGAACCAGGCCGGCAGCGAAATGACGAAGCCCGCCACGCGCATCTCGAAGGGCAGCAGGAACATCGCGAAGAACAGCAGCACCAGCCACGGCGAGTTGCGGAAGAACTGCGTGGCCGCCCACGAGACGCCGCGCACCGGGCGATGGATCGATATCTGGCCGAGGCCGAGCACGAGCCCGGCGAGCGTGCCCACGGTCATCGAGGCCACGCTGATCGCGAGGTTGAACGCGAACCCCGTCGCGATCAGCGGCGTCCATTTGAGGACGGTGACGAAGATGCCCGGCCGTGCCGCCGCGTCGGCCGCTTCGGCCGCCGCGACAGACAGCGCCGCGAACAGCACCAGTGCCGCAAGCACGCGCTTCGAGCCGAGGATCGCGGTGGCATCCGGCAGGCCCCACTCGCCCGCGACGGCGACGGGACGCAGCGGCAGCAGGACCGGCAGGTCGCTGGCGTCCGGGATACCCTTCATGCGTTGTAGCCCGGAATGCGCAACGCCCGCTCCCAGCGCTGCATCATCCATACGAGCACGGCGACGATCGCCACGTAGGTGACGAGCAGCACGAACATCATCTCGCGCACGTTCAGCACTTCCGACCAGACCTGCGCGGCCGCGTAGAGAAGCTCCGGCACGCCGATCGCGTAGGCGAGCGTGGTCGTCTTCACGAGATTGACGAGATTGTTGCCGAGCGCCGGCAGGCAGATGCGGAACGCGAGCGGCAGCACGACATAGACGTAGCTCTGCATGCGCGTATAGCCGAGCGATTCGGCCGCCTCGGTCGTCGCGTGCGGCACCGCCTCGATGCCCGAGCGGAATATCTCGATGTTGAAGGCGCCGGCGAACAGCGAGAACGAGATGATCGCCCAGCCCACGTTGTCGACGAGCGGGACCTGCGCACCGAACCGGTCGGTGACCGTGGGCAGGGCGGCGCTCACCGCGAAATAGAAAAAGGCGAGTTGGACCAGCGGCGGGGTATTGCGGAAGAACTGGACGAAGGCGGAAACGGCTGCGCGCACAACGGGCGACCGCGCGCCCTGCAGCCACGCGCCGACGACCCCGACGACGACGCTGAGGACGATGCAGGTGATCGAGAGCCAGACGGTCGTCGAAAGTCCGGTCAGGAAGCGCGACCGGTCGAACGCATCATAGGCAATGGAGATATTGATTCCGTGGGCGTTCGCCAGCCACTTGAACCAGTCGGCAACCGCTTGCATCGTCCGCTTTCCGTGGCGAAGACGGAGGGAGACGGCATCGCCGTCTCCCTCCGGTTCCTCAGCTGCTCTTGAGCTTGCGGTTCTGCTCGATCAGGTAGGGGCTCTGCTTGATGCCCCACTTGCGCTCGAGCTCCAGCAGGCGGCCGGACTTGTGCCAGTCGACCGACATCTCCTTCAGCAGCTTGCCGAAGGGCGCGTCGAGATCGCCGAGGCGCACGCCGATGGCCCACAGCTGCGGGTCTTCGGAGACGAGCGGCATCTCGTAGCTCGCCCATTTCGGATCGCCGCCCGAGAGCGTCGAGACGATCAGCGTGTCGTCGAACAGGAAGGCGATGCAGTTGCCGCCCTGCAGCGCGTTCAGCGCGTCGGGCACGGCCGGGAAGACGACCATGTCGGGCGAGTACATCTCGCTGACGCGGCGGTTATAGTAGGCGCCCTGCACCGCGCAGACCTTGCGTCCCTTGAGATCGGACCACTGCTTGAGGTTGGCCGACTTCGGCGCCAGCACGTTCGTGGCGCCCGCGTAGTAGTTGGGCTCGATCATGCCCACGACCTTGCGGCGCGCCTCGGTGTCGCCCATCGTGGCGACGATCATGTCGATGCGGCCCTGCTGGAGGAACTCCATGCGGTTGGCCGCCGTGACCGGGATCATCTCGACCTTCACGCCGCCGAGCTTCTTGGCAACGTCGTCGATGAGATCGATCTCGAGGCCGATGATCTTGCCCGACGGATCGAGGAAGCCCCACGGCTTGTAATCGTTCTTCACGCCGACGACGATCGTGCCCTTCTGCTTGATCTGGGCGATCGTGTCCTGTGCCGCAGCCGGCGCCGTATGCATAGCGGCAAGCCCCAGCGCCGCCACGGCGGTCGAAAGCGCGAATTTCATCAAGCGTTTCATATCACCCTCCCTCGGAAAACCGATCATCCATCTTCGAAACAAGTATGCCAGAGACTTTACCTGGAGCGACGCTTTTTTGCCCGGATGTGACGCATTCAGGCTGCCGGACGGATCTTCGGGCGCGTATGCGCCCGCAGTTCGGCCCGCGGGGGATGCCCGAACCGGGCGCGGTACGCGCGCGAGAAGTGGCTCGCGCTGACGAAACCGCAGGCCACTGCCGCCTCCAGGACCGACAGGGCGCTCTGCCGGATCAGCAGGCGGGCCCGGCGCAACCGCAGCTCCATGTAATGTTCGGAAACAGTGCGACCCAGATGCGCCTTGAAGAGCCGCTCGAGCTGGCGGACCGAGACGCCCGCAAGTCGCGCGAGGCTCTGGCGCGAGCTGATATCCTCGAGCGAGGCCTCCATCTTCTCGAGGACGCGGACGAGCTTGGGATCGCCCACCGCCAGCCGCTCGCGCACCGCCATGCGCTGCGGCCCGTCGCCGGAGCGGACATGGGTATGCAGGAACCACTCGACGACGTCGCTCGCTAGCTCGTGGCCGTGCTCGGCCTCGATGATCGCGTGCAGCATGTCCAGTGCGGCGATGCCGCCGGAGCACGAGATACGGTCGCCGTCGATCTCGAAAAGGCTGCGCGTCAGATCGGCGTCGGGAAACTCCTCGATGAATGCCGGCACGTGCTCCCAGTGGATCGTGCAGCGCTTGCCGCGCAGCAGCCCCGCCCGCGCGATGACGTAGGTACCGCCCGATACCCCGCCGATGATCGTCCCTCCGCGCGCGATGCGGCGCAGCCAGCCGAACGTGCGCGCATCCTCGAACGCCGCCGGATTGCCGCCCGCGCACACGAGCAGCAGGTCGGGGCGGATCGTGTCGCCGACCGCGTTGTCGGGCAGGATCTGCACGCCGTTCGACGCCGGCGCCGGCCGCCCGTCGATCGAGATGTGCTTCCATTCGTAGAGCTTTTTCCCCGAGAGCACGTTCGCCGCGCGCAATGGCTCGAGCGCGCAGGCATAGGACATCAGCGAATAGCCGGGCAGAAGCAGCACGCCGATCGTACGGATCGGGCGCGGCGGCCAAGCTTTGAGGCGGGTGTCTCTCTGGAGCAATTTCATGTCGTATTGGGGCATAACGCTATCGCCCCGTCTGCGAAATTGCTACACGATCTTCTTGCCCCTCGGGGCGCGCCAACATCCGGCTCGGGTTTCCGATGAAGTATTCGGTCTTCTCGCTCCTGCGCAACGCGTTCTCCGGCAACAGCAGTTGGAAGCCGGCATGGCGCGACATGAGCCCGCGCCCCGATCACGAATACGATGTCGTCATTGTCGGCGGCGGCGGGCATGGCCTCTCCACGGCGCATTATCTCGCGAAGGTGCACGGCATCACCAACGTCGCGGTGATCGAGAAGGGCTATGTCGGCTCGGGCAATATCGGCCGCAACACGACGATCATCCGCTCCAACTACCTGCTTCCCGGCAACACGCCCTTCTACGAATGGTCGCTGAAGCTGTGGGAAGGGCTCGAGCAGGACATCAACTACAACGCGATGGTCAGCCAGCGCGGCGTGCTCAATCTCTGCCATTCGGACGCGCAGCGCGACGCCTACGCGCGGCGCGGCAACGCGATGCGCATGAACGGCGTCGATGCCGAACTGCTGGATGCCGCCCAAGTCCGCGCGATGGTCCCCTATCTCGATTTCGAGAATGCGCGCTTCCCGATCCAGGGCGGCCTGCTGCAGCGGCGTGGCGGCACGGTGCGGCACGACGCGGTCGCGTGGGGCTATGCGCGGGCCGCCGACAGCCGCGGCGTCGATATCTGCCAGCACTGCGAAGTGACGGGCATCCGCATCGAGGCGGGCCGCGTACGCGGCGTCGAGACGACCAAGGGCTTCGTGCGCGCCAAGAAAGTGGCGCTCGCCGCCGCCGGCAACTCCTCGCGCGTCGCCGCGATGGCAGGGCTGCGCCTGCCCATCGAGACGCACGTGCTGACAGCCTTCGTCAGCGAGGCGATCAAGCCGCTGATCGACAACGTCATCACCTTCGGCGCCGGGCATTTCTACATCAGCCAGTCCGACAAGGGCGGCCTCGTCTTCGGCGGCGATCTCGACGGCTACAACTCCTATGCCCAGCGCGGCTCTCTGCCGCTGGTCGAGCACGTGATGGAAGAAGGCATGGGATTGATGCCCATGCTCGGCCGCCTGCGCATCGTCCGCAGTTGGGGCGGGGTGATGGACATGTCGATGGACGGCTCGCCGATCATCGACCGCACCCCGGTCGACGGGCTCTATCTCAACTGCGGCTGGTGCTATGGCGGATTCAAGGCCACGCCGGCATCGGGCTGGTGCTTCGCGCACACGATCGCGCGCGATGAACCCCACGCGCTCAATGCGGCGCTGCGCCTCGACCGCTTCGCCACCGGCCATCTCATCGACGAAAAGGGCGCCGGCGCTACGCCGAACCTCCACTGACGGACATCCAAGCAAGATGCGCATCCCCTGCCCGCACTGCGGCGAACGCTCGGTCGACGAGTTCACGACAACCGGATCGGCCGATCCGGTACGTCCGGAAAGCTCCGACGTGCTCGCCGACTGGATCGACTATGTCTATATCCGCGACAATCCGGCGGGCCGTCACCGCGAATGGTTCCATCACGTCTCGGGCTGCCGCGCCTGGCTCGAGGTGACGCGCGATACGCGCACGCACGAGATCGTCGGCGTACGCGCGGCGCCCGGCGGGAGCACGCGATGACCCGCCAGCCTTCGCGCAACGCCACCGGTGGCCTCATCGACCGCAGCCGCACGCTCCGCTTCAGCTTCGACGGCACCGAATATGCGGGCCATCCGGGCGACACGCTCGCCTCCGCCCTGCTTGCCAACGGCGTGCGGCTCGTGGGGCGCTCGTTCAAGTATCACCGGCCGCGCGGCGTCCTTTCGGCGGGCGCGGAAGAACCCAACGCGCTTGTCGAACTGCGCACGGGTGCGCGCCGCGAGCCCAACACGCGCGCGACGCAGGTCGAACTCTATGACGGCCTCGTCGCCGCGAGCCAGAACCGCTGGCCGTCGCTGGCATTCGACCTGATGGCGATCAACGGCGTGGCCGGCCCGCTGATCGCGGCGGGCTTCTACTACAAGACCTTCATGTGGCCGGCTTCCTTCTGGGAAAAGCTCTATGAACCGATGATCCGGCGCGCAGCCGGGCTTGGTCGCGCGTCGGGAGTCGAAGATCCGGACCGCTACGAGAAGGCCTCCGTCCATTGCGACGTGCTGGTGATCGGCTCCGGTCCCGCCGGCCTGATGGCGGCGTTGACCGCCGGACGTGCCGGCTCGCGCGTGCTGCTGATCGAGCAGGATTTCCGCCTCGGCGGCCGCCTGCTCGATGACAGGCAGGAGATCGACGGCAAGAGCGCGCTGCAATGGCTCGCATCGGTCGAGGCAGAGCTCGAAAGCCTGCCGGACGTCCGCATCCTCCGCCGCACGACACTGTTCGGCAGCTACGACCAGAAGGCCTTCGTCGCGGTCGAGCGCGTGGCCGACCACTATCCCGAACCGCCGCCCCTCCTGCCGCGCCAGCGCGCCTGGCGCGTCTTCGCAAAGCGGACCGTGCTGGCCGCAGGCAGCATCGAGCGCCCCATCGTGTTCGGCGACAACGATCGCCCGGGCGTGATGCTTGCAGGCGCCGTACGCAGCTACATCAACCGCTACGCCGTGCTGCCCGGCAACCGCGCCGTCGTGTTCGCCGGCAACGACGATGCCGCACGTACGGCAGCCGATCTCACGGCGGCCGGCATCGCCGTCGCGGCGATCGTCGATCCGCGGCCGGAATCCTCCGCTGCCATGCAGACGCAGGCGGCGGCGAGCGGCGCCGAGCTTCTGGCCGGCAGCGTCGTGCGTCGCGCGCTCGGCAACCGCCACGGCGTGCAGGCCGTCGAAGTCGAAGGCATTGCCGGCGTGCGCACGATCGACTGCGACCTCGTCGCGATGTCGAGCGGGTGGAACCCCACGCTGCACATCGCATCCCATCTCGGGCACAAGCCGGTCTGGAACCCGCAATTGTCGGCGTTCGTGCCGCAGACGCTGCCCGACGGCATGCGCGTCGCCGGGGCCGCCCTCGCGCAATTCTCGCTCGAGCAGGCGCTCGCGACGGGCGTGGCGAGTGGCGCCGAAGCGGCCGAAGCCACCGGCTTCACCGCGCGGCGGCCCACGATCCCGTCGGTGCCGCCGGAGCCCTCCGCCGCAACGCCGCTCTGGCGCGTCAAGGGCGCGAAGGGCAAGAGCTTCGTCGACTTCCAGCACGACGTGACAGCCGACGACGTGGCGCTCGCCGAGCGCGAAGGCTTCCGCACGGTCGAGCATCTGAAGCGCTACACCACGCTCGGCATGGCGACCGACCAGGGCAAGACCGCGAACGTGAGCGGCCTTGCCCTGATGGCAGAGATCACCGGCAGCGACATTGCCAAGATCGGCACGACCACGTTCCGCCCCCCCTTCACGCCCGTCGCCATCGGTGCGCTCGGCGGACATTCGCGCGGCAAGCATTATCGTCCGACGCGCCACTCCCCGACCCATCGCTGGGCGATGGCGCGCAAGGCCGTGTTCGTCGAGGCCGGCGCCTGGCTGCGCGCGCAGTATTTCCCTGAACCCGGCGACGACTGGTTTGCCGCCGCGACGCGCGAAGCGAAGGCTGTGCGCACGAACGCCGGTTTCTGCGACGTCTCGACGCTCGGGAAGATCGACGTGCAGGGCAAGGATTCCGCCCGCTTCCTCGACCGGCTCTATGCCAATACGCTGTCGACGCTTGCCGTCGGCAAGGTCCGCTACGGCGTGATGCTGCGCGAGGACGGTTTCGTGCTCGACGACGGCACGGTCGCGCGCCTTGCCGAGACCAAATGGCTGATGACCACGACGACGGCCAATGCCGCGCGCGTGATGCAGCATATGGAATTCTGCGCGCAGGTCCTGTGGCCCGATCTCGACGTCCAGTTCGCATCGGTCACCGACCAGTGGGCGCAGATCGCCGTGGCGGGACCCAAATCGCGCGACCTGCTGCGCCAGATCGTCGATCCCGCCTGCGACATCTCGAATGGCGCCCTTCCCTATATGGGATGGAAGGAAGTTACCGTCGGCGGCCTGCCCGCGCGCCTCTACCGGATCTCGTTCTCCGGCGAGCTTGCCTACGAGATCGCGGTCGCGGCCGGCTACGGCGAGGCGCTGATCGCGGCGATCGGAGCGGCCGGCACCGACATGGGCGCCCTTCCCTACGGCACGGAAGCCCTCGCGATGCTGCGCATCGAGAAAGGCCATCCTGCCGGCAGCGAACTCAACGGCCAGACGACGGCCCGCGATCTCGGCCTCAGCCGCATGGTCTCGACCAAGAAGGACTTCATCGGCCGCATGCTTGCCAAGCGCCCGGCTTTGATCGATCCGGACAGGCCGATCCTCGTCGGCTTCAAGCCCGTGGATCGCCGCGAACGTCTTGCCGCCGGCGCGCACTTCATCGAGATGGGCGCTGCACCGAAGATCGAAAACGATCTTGGCCACATGACCTCCGTGACCGTATCGCCGGTCCTCGGCCATTCGATCGGGCTGGGTCTGCTGTCGCGTGGCCTCGAGCGCATCGGCGGCACCGTCATTGCCCACGATCCGCTGCGCGGGCGCAGCGTGCCGGTCGAAGTGTGCAATCCGGTCTTCTACGATCCCGAAGGAGTGCGGCTGCGTGGCTGAAATCAGGCTACTTCCGGCCGCCCCCTTCGGCGTGCCTTCGCCGGGCCGCTTCGGGCGTACCGACGGCGAACCGGGCGTGCGCGTCCGCGTGCTCGACGGCTTGTCGATATGCCTGATCCAGCCTTTCGCCGGGCGACGAGTGGATTGCGCCGCTCCGCTCAAGGCAACGCTCGGCCTCGACCTGCCGGATACGGGCACTGCGCGCATGACAGGTGGCACAACACTCGCATGGGCCGGGCCGAACGCGCTGCTGGCAGTTTCGCCGGCACCCGGCCGATCGGCGGCGCTCGAAGCCGCCCTCGGCGACGCCGCAGCCGTAATCGACCAGTCCGGCGGGCGGGTCGTCTTCCGCATTGCCGGGCCCAAAGCCCGGGCCGTCCTCGAAAAGGGCCTGACGATCGACCTGCACCCGCGCTCGTTCGCTTCGGGCCGCACGGCGCTAACCCAGCTTTCACATCTTTCCATCCAGATCATCCAGCAGGACGAAACACCGACATTCGATGTCGTTATCTCGCGGGCCTTCGCCGCCGACCTGTGGCATTGGCTGGAGGAATCGGCCGGCGAGTACGGCCTGCACCTGCTCGACGACCGCAATTGACGCCCCGCGGCAAGCCGCCGCCAAGGACCACATGATGGCCGAATCCTACGTCCTGACGCTCTCCTGCCCGAACCGCGCCGGGATCGTCGCCGCCGTCTCGACCCACCTGTTCGAGAGCGGCTGCAACATCCTCGACGCGAACCAGTTCGACGACACCGATAGCGGCCGATTCTTCATGCGCGTCGTCTTCAATCCGGTCGAGGGAAACGCCCCGATCGCGAATATCCGGCGGACGTTCGAACCCATCGCCGCCCGCTATGCCATGGAGTTCGCGATGCGCGCGCGCGGCGAGCGCCAGCGCGTTCTGCTGCTCGTCTCGAAGTTCGACCATTGCCTTTCCGATCTACTCTATCGCTGGCGCATCGGCGAACTGCGGATGGATCTGGTCGGCATCGTCTCGAACCACGGGCGCGAGAACTTCGCGCACCACGATTTCGGCGACGTTCCGTTCCATCATCTGAAGATCACGCGCGAGACGAAGATGGAGCAGGAAAACCAGCTCTGGCAGCTCGTCCGGGATTCGAACGTCGACCTGACCGTGCTCGCCCGCTACATGCAGGTGCTGTCCGACGCGCTGACGGCCAAGCTCGCCGGCAAGTGCATCAACATCCACCACTCGTTCCTGCCCGGCTTCAAGGGCGCCAAGCCCTATCATCAGGCGCACCTGCGCGGGGTGAAGCTGATCGGCGCCACCGCCCACTACGTGACCGGCGACCTCGACGAAGGTCCGATCATCGAGCAGGACGTCGAGCGCATCAGCCATCACGACACGCCCGACGATCTCGTCCGCAAAGGCCGTGACATCGAGCGGCGCGTGCTCGCGCGCGCGATCGCCTGGCATCTCGACGGGCGTGTCCTGCTGAACGGATCCAAGACCGTCGTTTTCCGCGACTGAAGGAAATGCCTCGCATGAAATCGCACTACAGGGTGGTCGTCATCGGCGGCGGTGTCGTGGGCGCCAGCGTGCTCTACCACCTGACCAAGAAGGGCTGGAAGGACGTCGCCCTGCTGGAACGGCTGGAACTCACGGCCGGGTCGACCTGGCACGCAGCCGGTGGCATGCACACGGTCAACGGCGATCCGAACGTCGCCAAGCTGCAGCAATACTCGATCAACCTCTACAAGGAGATCGAGGAGATCTCGGGCCAATCGGTCGGCCTGCACATGACCGAAGGCCTGATGCTGGCCGCGACGAAGCCGCGCTGGGAGTGGCTGAAGAACATCCACTCCAAGGGCCGCTATATGGGCATGCAACTCGAGCTCGTCTCGCTCGACGAGGCCGAGCGCCTGCTGCCCCTCATGGACAAGACGCAGTTCGTCGGCGCGATGTACGACCCGATCCAGGGCCATGTCGATCCCAACGGCACGACGCATGCGTTCGCAGGCGCCGCGCGCAAGGCGGGTGCGGAAGTCCACACCCACACGCGCGTGCTCGACACCAAGCCGCGCACGGACGGCGGCTGGGACGTGATCACCGACAAGGGCACGATTGTCGCCGAGCACGTCGTCAATTGCGGCGGGCTGTGGGCGCGCGAAGTTGGCCGCTTGGTCGGGCTGGAGCTGCCGATCCTGGCGATGGAGCACCAGTACCTGATCACAGAGGACATGCCCGAAGTCGTCGAGATCAACAAGAAGACGGGCAAGATGGTGATGCACGTCGTCGATTTCGACGGCGAGATCTACATGCGCCAGGAGCGCAACGGGATGCTGCTTGGCACCTACGAGCGCCACGGCGTGCCGTGGAGCCCGAAGGAAACGCCGTGGGACTTCGGCCCCAACCTGCTGCCCGACGCGCTCGACCGGATGTCCGACAATCTCGAAGTCGGCTTCCGCCATTTCCCGGCCTTCCAGCGCACCGGCATCAAGAAGATCGTCAACGGCCCCTTCACCTTTGCGCCCGACGGCAATCCGCTCGTCGGCCCGATCAACGGCCTGCGCAATTACTGGGTCGCGTGCGGCGTGATGGCGGGCTTCAGCCAGGGCGGCGGCGTGGGTCTGGCGCTATCCAACTGGATGGTCGACGGCGATCCGGGCTTCGACGTGTGGGCGATGGATGTCGCGCGCTATGGCGACTGGGCCACGCGCGCCTATACGCGTGCCAAGGTCGTCGAGAATTACGGCCGCCGGTTCCGCGTGCGCTTCCCGAACGAGGAACTGCCGGCCGGCCGGCCGCTTCGCACCAACCCGATGTACCGGCGCTGGCTCGAGCTGGGTGCGGTCATGGGCGACAATTGGGGCCTCGAGGCACCGCTGTGGTTCGCGCCCGCCGGCGTCAAGGACGAGTTCTCGTTCCATCGCTCGACCGACTTCGAGCATGTGAAGGCCGAGTGCAAGGCCGTCCGCTCGGGCGTAGGCGTCTCCGACACGTCGACTTTCGCCAAGTACGAGATTGCCGGCCGGGGTGCAGAGACATGGCTCTCGCACATGCTGGCCAACAAGATGCCCCGCACCGGCCGGATGACGCTGTCGCCGATGCTCAACGAGCGCGGCAAGCTGATCGGCGATTTCACGGTCGCGAAGGCCGCCGATGACCGGCTCTACGTGTTCGGCACGGGCACGGCCGAGAAGTACCACATGCGCTGGTTCGAGAAGCACCTGCCGGCCGACGGCAGCGTGACGGTCAAGGCGCTGGGCCTCGGCCTCGTCGGCCTGACGATCGCAGGACCGCGCGCACGCGACCTGCTCGCCAACCTGACCGACGACGACGTCTCGACGGGTGCCTTCCGTTTCCTCGACTTCCGCCCGAGCATGGAAGTCGGCCTCGTGAACGCGATGGTCGGCCGCGTCAGCTTCACCGGCGACCTCGGCTATGAGATCTGGGTGAAGCCCGAGCATCAGGTCGCGCTGTTCGAGGATATCTGGCGCACCGGCCAGGAATTCGGCATCCGCCCGTTCGGGAGCCGCGCCCTCCTCGCGCTCGCGCGCGAAAAGGGCTTCGGCACGTGGGCCCGCGAATTCCGTCCGATCTACGGACCGTACGAAGCCGGCTTGGGGCGTTTCGTCGACCTCTCGAAGAACGATTTCGTCGGCCGGACAGCGGCCGCCGAGGAAAAGGCGAAAGGCCCCGCACGCCAGCGCGTCGGCTTCGTCGTCGAAGCGGACGACGCCGACGCGATCGGCGATGAAGCGGTCTGGAAGGATGGCAAGGTCGTCGGGTGGATCACGTCGGGCGGCTACTGCCACCATGTCACCTGCTCATACGCGACCGGCTATGTGCCGAGCGAAACGCTTGGCAAGGATTCCGCGACGGCGACATGGGAGATCGAGATCCTTGGCGAGCGCAGGCGCGCCCGCCTCCAGATCGATCCGTTGTTCGACGCCGCTGGCACGCGTGCGCGCGCCTAGGCCATCACGGCCGGATCGGCGCCTTCCAGGTACGCTGCTTAGCGAAATTAGCCGTGTACTCGGCCGACGTGAACGTCCCGCCTTGGTAGAAGTCGCCGATCGGATCGGCCGGTGCGACCGCCTGTCCGGCCTGTGCGGCGGCCAACTGGCCTTCCGAATTGTGCTTGGACTTGTAGCCGAGCGCTTCGGCGCGCGAATTGTCCCACCATGCACGGGTGTTGCCGGACGCGCCGTAGAAAACCTCGTACACGATTTCCGGATGCTCGAGGCCGATGCGGATGAGTTGCACGAGGTCTTCGGGATGCAGCATGATCGCCATGCGGCGCAGATCGAGCGGGGTCTCGTTGACGTTGCCGATGCGCAGCGAAGTGACTCCTATACCATGCTTCATTGCATAGAGCGCACCGAGCGCTTCGCCGAACGCCTTGGAAACGCCGTAGCGCCCGTCGGGCAGCACCGTCACGTCGTGCGAAATCTTCGTCGTGCGCGGATAGAAGCCGACCGCATGGTTCGACGAGGCGAAGATGATCCGCCTCACGCCCGCCAGACGTGCCGCTTCGAAGACGTTGTAGCAGCCGATGATGTTGGCGTTGAGGATCGACTCCCACGGACCTTCGACCGAATAGCCGCCGAGATGGACGATCCCGTCGATACCGGCGACAGCCGCTGCCGTCTCGGCGAAATTGGAGATGTCGGCGCGCACGAAGCGCAGCCCCTTGGTGTCGGCAGGCTCCTTGATGTCCGACAGCACGACTTCCGGGTAGATCGCCTTCAGCAGCGGGGTGATCCGCCGGCCGACATCGCCGGCCGCACCGGTGAGCAATACGCGCTTCATGGTTCTCTCTTCTTTCTGGATCGGAATTCGGGGTAGCGGGCTGTTCGATAGCACGATCCGGCCCTATTGAAACACTGCCTCAATTCACCGGAAGCCACTGCCGCAGTTCGGACGACGCGACGGCCGCGTCGATGATCTTCTGGATCTCCCATGCCTCGCGGAAATCTGGGCCCGGCCGCGGGCCGCCCGCGATCGCGGCCAGGAACTCCGCCACCTCGATCGTCTTCAGGTCGTTGAAACCGAGCTGATGGCCGGGCGCCACGCAGAAGTTCACATAGGGCGAATGGGATGGGCCCGCCTCGATCCGCGTGAAACCCGCCAGACGCGGATCGCTGCCGGCGCGATAGAACGCCAGCTCGTTGAAGCGTTCTTGCGAGAAGACCAGGCCGCCTTTCGTGCCGCTAAGTTCGAAGTCGAGTTGCATCTTCCGGCCGGTCGCCATCCAGTTCGCCTCGAGCGTGCCGCCGCAACCGCGTGCGAAACGCACGGTCAGCCGCGCGATGTCGTCGACCTCGACCTTGCGCCGCTCGGCGCTCCCACGTGCGACGGGCCGCGACTTCACGACCGTCTCCAGATCGGCTGTCAGCCGCTCGATGGGGCCCAGCAGGTAGCGCGCCATCGCGATGATGTGACTGCCGAGATCGGCGACGACCCCAGGCCCGCCGCTCCGGTCGAGGCGCCAGCTATAGGGAGCATCGGGATCGGACATGTAATCTTCCGCGTGGATGCCGCGAAAGCCGGTGATCTCGCCGAGTTCGCCGGATTCGACCATTTCCTTGGCGAGCTTGATCACGGGATTCTTGAGATAGTTGAACCCGGCCTGCGTGACCACGCCCGCGGATTCGGCCGCGCGCACCATCGTCTCGGCCGTGGCGGCATCGGGTGCGAGCGGCTTCTCGCAGTGGATGTGCTTGCCGGCCTTCGCCGCAGCGATCGCCATCTCGGCATGCAGGATGTTCGGTGTCGTGATCGAAACGATGCCGATACCCGGATCGGCGATCACGGCGCGCCAGTCCGCATGCCATTTCCGGAAGCCGAACTGCGCGCCTGTTGCTTCTGCCGCGGCAGCCACGTTGTCGGCGACGGCGACGAGCACCGGCCGGAGGGATCCCGGGAATGTCGCCGCGACGGCGTTATAGGCAAGCGCATGCGCCTTGCCCATGAAGCCCGTGCCGATGACGCCGACGCCGATCTCGCGCACTGGCGGTACTGCCTAGAAGATCCAGAGCTGGTCTGCCGGAAGCTCGATCCACTCGACCGGCTTGGGCACGGGTCCCGAATGCTGCACGCGTACGGCGACGCCGCCGCCGCGGAAGACGTGCTCCCACAGGTTTCCCAGATACATCGACGTGACGCGATCGAGACGCACGCGATTGGGTCCGCCTTCCCCGACGATACGCCCCGCTTCGACCCTCGCGATCGCCGTCCCGGCTTGGCCGGTCCGATCGGCGCCGCAGCGCGCCACGCCCTCGAACGTCACCTCGCCGATGCGCAGGCTCGCACGCCCCCCGTTCACCGACACGATCGTTCCGTCGATGCGGTTGTTTGAGCCCATGAACTCTGCGACGAATAAAGTCTTCGGCGAACCGTACATCTCCTGCGGGGTTCCCGACTGCTCGACCACGCCGCGATTGAGCAGCAGGATGCGGTTCGCGATCGCCAGCGCCTCGCTCTGGTCGTGCGTGACCATCAGGGCGGCTAGATTCTCGCGCTCGATCAGCTCTTTCAGAAATGCGCGCGCTTCCTCGCGCAGCTTGGCGTCCAGATTGGACAGCGGTTCGTCGAGCAGGACGACGGACGGCCCGTAGACGAGCGCGCGCGCGATCGCGACGCGCTGCTGTTGGCCGCCGGAAAGCTCGTGCGGATAGCGATGGCCGAGCTTTCCCAACCCAAGACTGTCGAGCGCGCGCTGGACAGCACCGCGCCGCGCTTCGTTCTCCATGCCGCGCAGTTTCAGACTGTACGCGACATTCTCCTCGACGGTGCGGTGCGGCCACAGCGCATAGGACTGGAACACGAAGCCGAGCCCGCGCGCTTCGGTCGGCACGACCAGACCGGTCGCCCCGTCGAATACCGGTGTACCCGCCACGCTGATGCGGCCCATATAGGGTTGTTCGAGGCCCGCGACCGCACGCAGCAGCGTCGTCTTGCCCGACCCCGAAGGTCCGAGAAGAGCCGCGACCTCGCCGCGCCTGAGCTCCAGCGAGACCCCTTTCAGGATCTCGTTTCCGCCCAGCTTGATGCGGAGATCTTCGACAACCAGATCAACCATGGAGCTTCACTCCCAACCGCGTCGCGATCAGCAGGCCGACCGAGATGAGGGCAACATTGACACAGGAAAGGCAGGTGACGATGTCGACCGCGCCGCCCGCCCACCGCGAGACCACGAGCGAGCCGATGACTTCCGTCCCCGGCCCCAGCAGATAGACGGCCGTCGAGTACTCACGCACGAAGATCAGCAGGATCAGCAGCCATGCCGCGAGCATGCCGTTCTTGATGAGGGGCACCGTCACGTCGCGCATCGCGCGCCCCGTCCCGGCACCACCGACCCGCGCGGCCTCTTCCAGTTCGGGCGCCACCTGCAACAGCGCGCTCTGCACGAGACGCAGGCCGTATGCGAGCCAGACCAGCGAATAGGCGGCCCAGACCGCGAAGAGCGTCGTGCGCAGCGGCGTGAGGGGCGTGGTGAACAGGAACACCCAGAAGATCGCGAGGCCTGCGACGATGCCCGGCATCGCGCGCGGCAGCATGACGATATAGTCCGCGAACCGGGCCCAGGCCGACGGCCAGCGATGCTGGGCGAGCGCCAGCACCGTATAGCAGGCGACCGAAAGCGCGCCGCCGATCGTCGCGATCAGCACGGTATTGGTGATCGCGTGGACGACCTCCGAGTCCTCGAACAGCTCGGCGTAGTTGTCGAGCGTCAGGACGTCGAGGACGTTGATGCCGATCCCCCAGCTGGAAACGAACGACCGCAGGACCAGCCCCGCCATCGGCAGGAGGACCGTCACGAAGAACCAGAGCAGGATCAGGAAGAGTGCTGGATAGCGCCAAGCGCGCAGCGCGATGAGGTTCGTGCGGACGGCCTTGCCCTTCACCGCGACGAAGCGCTGGGCAGTGCGCAGCAGGCGACGCTGCAGGAACACGAGCGGCAGCGCCACGAGGAGGATGACCATCACGACGACGGCCATCAACTGGTAAGACGGCACACCGAGCTTGTTGGTGAGCTTGTAGAGATAGGTCGACAGCACGAGCAGGCCCTGCGGATCGCCAAGAATCAGCGGAAGGCCGAACACCTCGAAGCCGAGGAAGAAGATCAGCACACCCGAGAAAAGCAGCGCTGGCGTGATCATCGGGATCGAGACGTCGAGCGCGATGCGACCCGAATTCGCGCCCGTGATGCGCGCGGCCTCCTCAAGATCGCCCGGCAGCGCCTTCAGCGCCGATGAGGCGTAGAGATAGACGTGCGGCGCGTGCGTCAGGCCCGCGATGACGACAAGCGACGCGAACGAGTAGATGTCCCACGGCGGCTCGCCGAACCGGGTCCGCCACCAGATCGTCACGAAGCCGACCGGGCCCATCGAGACGACGTAACCGAACGCCAGCACGAGGGGCGACAGGAAGATCGGAACAAGCAGCAGCGGCTCCACGACGCTGCGCCCCGGCATGTCGGTACGCGTCGTCAGGAAGGCAAGCAGGGCGCCGAGCGGCACCGAGATCGCCGTCATGCCGACGGCGAGGCCCGCCGTCGTAGCAAGCGCCCGCCAGAAATCCGCTTCGCCGAAGACGAACCCGTAGGCCCACAGCGACAGGCGGGCACGGGGATCGAAGAAAGGCGCGTCGAGAAAACTCTGATAAGCGATCAGCAGGATCGGCGAGAGGACGCACACGGCCATGACCGCAACGACGGCACGGCGCGCCCCCTCGCTGGATGCGACCCGGATCACTTCTTGATCGCTGCCTGCCACTTGTTCATGAAGTCGAGCCGCTTGTCCTGCTTGAGCGTCTCGAGCAGCTCGCCGCTGACCGGAATCGGGCGCGCGCGGTCGCCGAGCTTCTCGTTGACTCCCTTCGCCGTCTCGGAGCCCGCGACGTCGGCGCGGATCGAGTAGAGCTCGGCCTTGGCGATCACTTCCTGTCCCGCCTTCGACAGAAGGTAGTCAAGAAACAGCTTGCCGGCCGCCGGGTGCTTGGCCTTGGCCGGCACGAACGCGACGCGCGTGGCGATCAGCGTATAGTCCGACGGCCAGACCATGGCGAGGTTCGGGTTCTTCTTGGCCGACAGGAGCGCGTAGGAGGCGAAGATGTTGTAGGCGATCGTGTGCTCGCCCGAACCAACCTTCTCGATCATGGCGCCGGCGCTCGTATAGAACTTCGCGTCGGCGGCACCCATCGCCTTGAAGAGATCCCAGCTCGCCGGCTGCGCGATCACGTCGCGGTTCATCATCAGGAAGCCGACGCCCGAACGCTCAGGATCGTAGGCCGTGACCTTGCCCTTATAGGCCGCGGTCTTCGTCGTCAGGAGCTTCGTGAGGTCGCCGTGGCTCTTCGGCACGTCATCGGCCGGAACGAGCGACTTGTTGTAGACGATCGCCATCGGCTCGTAGGTCGTGCCGTAGGCCATGCTCTCGTACACCGCCCACGCCGGTAGCGCCTTGATCTCGGGCGAAGCGTACTTCGCTGCCAAACCGTCAGCGGCCAGCTTGATCTGCAGGTCGGGAGCCGACGACCAGGCAATGTCGCCCGTACCCGTTCCGGCAGCCGATTCCGCGATCAGGCGGTTGTAGAGCTCGGTCGAGTTGAGGTCGTTGAACTCGACTTTGATGCCGTACGCGCTCTCGAAGCCCTTGACGAGCGGGGCCGCGGCCTTCGCGTCGGTCGTCGAATAGATCGTGAGCGTGCGCTCTTTCTTGCCTTCTTCGATCAGCTTGGCGTAGTCCGCCGGGTAACCCGCCGGGACCTGGGCCATCGCCTGGCCACCAACCAGCATGAGGGCGCCGATCGACAAGGCCGTTATTTTATTGATCATGAATTCCTCCCGAATTTGATTCCACGGGATGTTAGCGAAAATCGGGGTGCAAATGCTAACCGATTTGATGCTTCCGGCCGAACTTTTGGCGCCCGATTCAGGCGCCTGAACCATGCCGCACTGCAATGTCCGGCACGATTCCGGCATTAATCTGAAGGAATGGCCTAGCCCCGGTTCGCGCCAACGAGCAGGAACGGCGGGCGCTGGCGCTCCAGCGTCCACTCCGGATGCTCGGCGAGCTGGACGTCGGTCGGCCCCCATTCCTCGATATCGGTCAGCAGGAAGCCCTGCCGCAGGAGCAGCGTCAGGTAGGTGCCGATGCTGCGGTGCTGCTTGATTACGTCCTTGGCGATCCAGTCCGTCCGGCGCGGGCCTTCCTCGAGATAGCCGTCAAGGTTCCAGGTGGAACGGCCGGCATCGTCCTTGTTCCATTGCGGCACGCGCGGGGCGGTGTAGAGCGGATGCTCGACCGAGAAAACAAAACGGCCGCCCGGCGCCAGTGTCTTGTAGACCTGCGCGAAAAGCGCCTCCAGCGCAACGATATAGTGGAAGGCAAGCGAGCTGTAGACGAGATCCCAGGCCGCTTCCGGCAAGGTCAGGGATTCAAGATCCGCACGCAGGTAGACGACCGCATCGTCCTTCGTATCGGCAGCCGCACGGGCGAGCATCATTTCCGAAACATCGAGCCCGAGGATGGATGCGGCGCCGGCCGCCCTCGCCCAGCGCGCAAACCAGCCATAGCCGCAGCCCAGATCGAGGACGCGCAGCCCCGCCATCGCCGGCAGCATCGCGCGCAGCCGGGGCCATTCGGCGGCACCATCGAGACCGCTTACGGAGCGCGGAAGGCGGGCATAACCGGCGAAGAAATCGGGGTTGTCGTAGATGTTCTGGGTCATCGGCTGCGAAACTGCGGAAAAAGGGGGCTGACGTCAAAGACCTGCTGTGCCGATTTCTCACTTATCGATAAGAATTGTGACAATAATGCCCTCCGGCGGGTTGGCATAGTCTTGGCAATAACTCGCCACTCCGTCGGGCCGAACAGGGACGCAGCAGATGAACCGACGTTTCGTCGAACTCGCAGATCGCCGCACCGATGCGCAGACGGGGTGTGACGGTGCTTGAGATCAGTGATGTCACGCGCAGTTTCTACGGCGTCAATGCGCTGAACGGTGTGACGTTCGGCGTGCCCGGTGCCGGAATCACCGGTCTCATCGGACCGAACGGTGCGGGCAAGACGACCCTTTTCAATTGCATTTCCGGCGTGATTCCGCCGGACGGCGGCCGGATCTCGTTCGACGGCGTCGAGATCGCAGGGCTGCGGCCGGACCAGATCACGAATGTCGGCCTCCTGCGCACGTTCCAGATTGCGCGTGGGCTCCAGCGCCTTTCCGTCCTCGACAACTTGATGCTCTACGGCGCGAACCAGCCCGGCGAAGGCATCTGGCACGCGTTCGGGCGCACGCGCGCAAGCATCGAGCGCGAGGAAGCGCTGCTGCACCGGGCGATCGCGATCGCCGAACGCCTCAATCTCATGCGCGTCATCCGCAATCCGGCATCCGCCCTCTCGGGCGGACAGAAGAAGCTCCTCGAGATCGGCCGGGCGCTGATGGCAGAACCGAAGATGCTGCTGCTCGACGAGCCGGTCGCCGGCGTCAATCCGACGCTGGCGCGCGAGATCGGCGAGCATCTGCAGCGCCTCGCGCGCGACGGCCTGCCGATCCTGCTCATCGAGCACCACATGGACATGATTGCGCGCCTGTGCGACCGCGTGGTCGTGATGGCCGAAGGGCGCCATCTCGCAAGCGGTTCGTTCGAGGAAATCGCCAACGACGGTCGGGTCCAGGAGGCCTATATGGGCCGACGCTGGCGAAGTGCGGGCTAGTGGCCGAGCTTTCCGCACACGGGATCGTTGCCGGCTACGGTGCCGCGGACGAGATCCTCAAGGGCGTCGACTTCGCGGTCGGCAAGGGCGAGATCGTCTGCATCATCGGCCCGAACGGCGCCGGAAAGTCGACCCTGCTCAAGACCATCGCCGGCCTGCTCAAACCCAAAAGCGGTCGCGTCACGCTCGACGGCCGGGACATCACCGGACGACTGCCGCGCGACATCGCGCGCGCCGGGCTCGCCTACGTCCCGCAGGAGCACAACATCTTCCCGTCGCTGAGCGTGCGCGAGAACCTCGAGATGGGAGGCTACATCGACCCCGGTGCGGTTGCGGGTCGGATCGTCCGGGCGATGGAGCGTTTTCCCGTTCTTGGTACCAAGCAGCGCCACGCCGCGCGCACCCTTTCGGGCGGCGAGCGTCAAATCCTCGCGATGGCGATGGCACTCATGGTCGAACCGAGCGTGCTCGTGCTCGACGAGCCTTCGGCAGGCCTGTCGCCGCTCGCGGCCGAGAAGCTTTTCGACGCCATCGTCGAGATCAACCGCGAGGGGCTTTCGATCGGCATGGTCGAGCAGAATGCGAGCGAGGCCTTGGCGATTTCCGACAAGGCGTACATTCTTGTCGACGGCAAGAACAGTCGGACCGGGGAAGCTGCGGCGCTCGCCGCGAACCCCGAGATCCGCCGGATATTCCTTGGTGGATGATGATTCCGAACGACATCCGAACGCATGGGGGAGAGCGATGAAGAAGCTGAACCGCAGATCGATCCTGAAGATGACCGCCGCGACCGCGGCGGCCGGTGCCCTGCCCTTCCAGGTTCAGGCGCAGGCCGAGCCGATCCGGGTCGGCATCCTCACGCCGCTGACCGGCGCCGGCGGCAACGATGGCCCGCGCATGCTGAAGGCCATGCAGGCCGTCTTCGAAGAGGTGAACAAGGCCGGCGGCGTTCTCGGCCGCCGGATCGACGCGGTCGTCGAGGACGACCAGACCAACCCCGAAGCCGCCGTGCGTGCCGCCCGCAAACTGATCGAGGTCAACAAGGTGTCCGTCATCATGGGCACCTGGGCATCGGCCGTCACCGCGGCCGTGGCGCCGGTGTGCTGGGAGTCGAAGACCCTGCTCATGACCGTGTCGGGCGCCGACACAATCACGCTGCTGCCCCATCAGGGCTTCATCATCCGTACCCAACCGAACAGCAAGCTGCAGGCGACGTCGCACGGCGAGTTCGTCACCAGCATGGGCCACAAGCGGCTGGCGATCATCGGTATCCAGGCGCCGTTCGCCCAGCCGACGAAGGAACATCTGGAAGCCCTGATGAAGAGCAAGGGCGGCTCGGTCGTCTCCCACATCGTCTACGAGAAGGACAAGGCCACCTACCGCTCCGAGATCGACCAGGCGATGAAAGAGAAGCCGGACTTCCTCTATCTCAACGGATATGCGCCGGACACCGTGGTGGTCCTGCGCGATCTCTATCGCGCGAACATCAATCTTGGGCGCTTCTGCCAGTCTTACGCCGTGCCGCAGGCCACGCTCGACACGATGCCGGCGGAGGTTTCGGAAGGCGTCATGACCGGCCAGCCTTCGGCCGACATCGAAAGCACGGCCTACAAGCAGGCCTGCGACCGTCTGGGCCTCAAGGAAATCGACGGCTACGTCGCGCAGGCGACCGACTGGGCGTCGATGGCCGTCCTCGCGATGGCGAAGGCGAAGGACACGAACGGCGTCGCCCTCAAGGACAATGTCCGCAAGATCAGCCAGGGCGGCGGCGAGAAGGTCTATACGGCCGTCGAAGGCCTGAAGGCGCTCACGGCCGGCAAGGAGATCAACTACGACGGCGCTTCCGGTCCCTGCGAGTTCACGGAGATCGGCGACATCACCGGCTGCCGCTTCCGCTACATGAAGGTCGCAAAGGGCAAGCTGGAGTTCCTCAAACTCGTCTGATTCCAAAGGAACGGCGGCCATCGCGGCCGCCGTTCCGCCTATTTCGCGCACAAGGCACCGATCGCAGATGGAAGTGCTCCAGTTGATCCTGAACGGGCTGATGGCGGGAACGGTGCTTGCCGTGCCAGCCATCGGACTCACCGCGATCTTCGCCGTCCTGCGCTTCACCAATTTCGCGCTCGCTTCGCACATGACGATCGGCGCCTTCGCAGGCTTCGTCGCGAACACCACGTTCGGCCTGCCGGTCGTCCCCTCGCTCGTCGCGGCGTTCATCGCGGCGGGGCTGATCGGCTGGCTTTCCGACGAACTCGTCCTTCGCCCCCTGCGCGCGTCCGGCTTCGTGACGACGGCGATCGGGTCGATCGCGCTGACCATCGCGCTCGAAAACGTCGTCCGCTTCGGCTTCGGCAACCAGATGCGCGGCTACGACCTTCCGCTGCGCCGCGACTGGGTGATCTCCGGTCTGCGGATCAGCCCGCAACAGGTCGAGAACCTGCTGATCGCCGTGGTCGCGATGGGCCTGCTCTTCGCGTTCCTTGCCCTGACGCGTACCGGCAAGGCCATGCGCGCCGTCGCCGACAATCCGATGCTTGCGGCCATCAAGGGCATCAATTCCGAAATGGTCGCGCGCCTCGTCTCGTTCATCGCGATGGGGCTTGCCGGCCTCGGCGGCATGCTGAGCGGCCTCGACACGACCATCGATCCGCTCGTCGGCTTCCGGACGATCCTGTCCGTCTTCGCGGCAGCGGTCGTCGGCGGCCTCGGCAGCATTCCCGGTGCCGTCGTCGGCGCACTCGTCATCGGCGTGGGCGAGGAACTGAGCCTGCTTGTCCTCTCGCCCGCCTATCGCACGGCGGTCGGCTTCATAGCCATCCTGCTGGTGCTGACGCTCCGGCCGCGCGGCATCCTCGGCCAACGGGCCTACTGAGGCGCATTGCATGGAACATTACCTCATCGCGATGGGCATCACCGCCGGCCTCTATGCGCTGATGGCGCTGGGCATGAACGTGATCTGGGGCATGGCCGGCCTCATCAATCTCGGCCTCGTGGGTTTCTTCGCCGTCGGCGCCTATACCTCGGCGCTGCTGACGCTCAAGTTCGGGTGGCCGATCGCGGCCGGGATCGTCGCCGGCGCGGCGGGAGCCTCGCTCGTCGGCGTCTTCGTCTCGCTGATCACGGTCCGGCTGCGGGGCGATTACCTTGCTATCGTCACACTCGGTTTCGCCGAGACGATGCGTATCGTCATGTCGAATGAGATCTGGCTCGCGAACGGTACGGACGGGCTCTCCGGCATTCCCGGCCCTCTGCGCGGCACGCTCGACCCGCACACCTTCAACATGCTCTTCCTTGCGATCGTCGTCGCCGCGGTCGTGATTCTGTTCTTCCTGTTTGAACGGTTGAATCGCTCGCCGTTCGGTCGCGTGCTGCGCGGCATCCGGGAGGACGAACAGGTCGTCCAGGTCGCCGGCAAGAACGTCGTGATGTTCAAGGTGAAGGCCTTCGCCGTCGGATCCGCCGCGCTTGGCCTCGCGGGTGCGCTCTACGGGCACTTTACCAGCTACATCGCACCCGATCTTTTCGCGCCGCTGCTCACGCTTTATATCAAGCTCTCGCTTCTCGCCGGCGGTCTCGGCAACAATATCGGCGCCGTCGTCGGCGCCGTGGTCGTCGTGTTCTTCCTCGAATCCACCCGCTTCATCATCCCGTACATCCCGGAGATATCCGCCGTTCAGGGGGCGGCCCTGCGGGAAATCTTCATCGCCGTGGCGCTGCTGCTCGTGCTGCGCGTTCGCGCCCGCGGCCTCGTGCCCGAACGGATCCCCGATATTCGCCTGCCCGAACGGCCGCAGGCCGCTTCCCCCCTCAAGCCCTGAAAGAACGCGAAATGCCGAAGAAGTCCCGAGCCCTCGAATATGCCGATATCGTCGAGATCATCGCCCTGACCGGCGAGCATGCCGACCGGCAGAAAATCTACAAGGCTGTCGAGAAGGTCGCGCTCGAGACCTGCGGCTGGGTGCTGCTGACGACGCTGAAGTACGACGAGGCCGCCCAGGCCGTCGTGCGTGTGCATTCCAGCAACGAGCAGGCCTACCCCATCGGTGGCAGCAAGCCGCTTTCGAAGATCAAGAAGAGCCATGAGCAGATGGTCTCCGGCGAGGTATTCATCGCGCCGACGCGCGCCGAGGTGAAGGAAACGTTCTTCGACTACGAGCTCATCTTCTCGCTCGGCATCACGGCGATCATGAACTCGCCGATCCGCCACGCCGGCCAGCGATTGGGCACGCTCAATTTCTGTGGCGAGGAAGGCATGTACGGCCCGACCGAGATCCGCAACGCGAAGATCCTCGCCGGACTGCTCGTGCCCAGCCTCCTGCAGGAAGTTAAAGGTTGACCGCAATTGCGGACATTGACGGCGAAGACCGAAAAGTCAACATTTGACGGTGAACGGACATGACGGGGAGCAAGACGGTGATGGCACAGTATCTGTTCCGTAACTTCGAGATGCTCGACCCCGAGGCAAGTGGCCTCAAGGGTGGATACGAGATCCTTGTCGAAGGCGACAAGATCCGTGAGGTCTCCGCCAAGCCGATCAAGTCGAAGGACGCCACGGTCGTCGATTGCGGCAAGCGCACACTGATGCCGGGCCTGATCGACAGCCACGTCCACGCGGTCCTCTCCGAAGTTGTGATCCGAAACATGGAGAACGTGCCGCTGACGCTGATGACGGCGCGTGCGGCCAACCAGCTGCGCAAGATGCTCGACCGCGGGTTCACGACCGTGCGCGATACCGGTGGCGCCGATTGGGGCCTCAAGGAAGCCGCCGAGAAGGGTCATATCGCCAGCCCCCGCATCTTCATCGCAGGAAAGGCCATCGGCCCTACGGGCGGGCACAGCGACGGCCGTCGCCGCACCGATCCCGGCTCGCGCTGTCACTGCTGCAACGCGCTCGCCTTCTCGATGGGCGTGGCCGACGGCGTCACCGAGGTCCGCCGAGCCGTTCGCGAAGAAATGCGGCAGGGTGCCGACCACATCAAGATCATGATGTCGGGTGGCGTTGCCTCGCCGTACGATCCGCTCGATAGCCTTCAGTTCTCGATGGACGAAGTCCACGCGGCCGTCGAGGAAGCCCATGCCTTCGGGCGTTATGTCTGCGCGCATGCCTATACGCCGCAGGCGATCACGCGCGCGGCCAAGGCCGGTGTGCGCACGATCGAGCACGGCAATCTCGTCGACGATGCGTCGGCCAAGCTGATGGCCTCGAAGGGCATGTTTCTCGTCGCCAATCTCGTGACCTATTTCGAAATGAAGAAGCGCGCGGCCGAATTCGGCATGAGCGCCGAGATGCTCGCCAAGAACGACGTCGTGATCGAAGGCGCGCTGCGCTCGCTCGAGATCTGCAAGCGCCACGGTGTGGACGTCGCGTACGGCACCGATCTGCTGGGTCAGTTGCAAGATGAGCAGTCGCAGGAATTCACGATCCGCGCGCAGGTCGTCTCGCCGATCGAGGTCATCCGATCGGCCACGACCATCGGCGCCAAGGTACTGCGCTTGGAAGGCAAGCTAGGCTGCCTCAAGCCCGGTGCCTTCGCCGACATGATTCTCGTCGACGGGAACCCGATCAAGAACCTCGCCCTGCTCCAGCACCAAGGGCGCCACCTGTCCACCATCGTGAAAGGCGGCCAATTCCACAAGAACACGCTGCGCTAGGATACGGCCGTCATGAGCGAACAACTCCTGCTTACCAACTTCGCGCTTCTCGAACCGACATTCGGGGAGATCCGCCGCGGCTATCAGATCCTCGTCGAGGACGACAGGGTCAAGGCGCTCTCCGATAAGCCAATCAAGGCGAAGGATGCGGTGAAAATCGATTGTGGCGGCAAGACACTGATGCCGGGCCTGATCGACAGTCATGTCCATGCCCTGCATTCGGAAGTGAATATCCGCTTCATGGAAAACCTACCGATGACGCTCGTAACGGCACGCGCCGCCACGCGGCTGACGGCCATGCTCAACCGCGGATTTACGACCGTGCGCGACACGGGCGGCGCCGACTGGGGCATCAAGACTGCCATCGAAACCGGACACATCGTGGGCCCGCGCCTCTACATTGCGGGCCAGTCGATCGGGCCGACGGGCGGGCACTCGGACTCGCGCCGCCGCACATTCACCGATGGTGCCTGCGTGTGCTGCAACGGCCTGATGTTCAAGTCGGCCGTCGCCGACGGCATCGACGGCGTGCGCAAGGCCGTGCGCGAACAGATGCGTCAGGGCGCCGATCACGTGAAGATCATGATGTCCGGCGGTGTGGCCTCGCCCTACGATCCGCTCGACAGCCTCCAGTTCTCCGACGGCGAAGTGAAGGCGGCGGTCGAGGAGGCCGAAGCGTTCGGCCGCTATGTCTGCGCGCACGCCTATTCGGCCAAGGCGATCACGCGCGCGGCCAAATTCGGCGTCCGCACGATCGAGCACGGCAATCTCATCGACGACGCCTCGGCCAAGCTGATGGCGAAGAAGGACATGTTCCTCGTTGCCAACCTCGTCACCTACTACGCGATGAAGGAACGGGCGGCGAAGTGGGGCATGTCGGCCGAAAGCCTGGAGAAGAACGATATCGTGCTCGAAGGCGGGCTCAAGTCGCTCGAAATCTGCAAGCGCAACGGCGTGCCCGTGGCCTACGGAACCGACCTGCTGGGCGAACTGCACTGGGACCAGTCGCGCGAGTTCACGATCCGCCAGGCCGTGCTTTCGCCGATGGAGATCATCAAGTCAGCGACGCTGATCGGCGCCGACATCCTGCGCCTGCCGGGCAAGGTCGGCACGCTGAAGCCCGGCGCCTATGCCGACATGATCCTCGTCGACGGAAATCCGCTCAAGAATCTCGGTCTGTTGACTGAACAGGGCAAGTATCTAGCGATGATCATGAAGGGCGGCCGCATGCACAAGAACCGGCTGAACTAGGAACACGACGGGGTTGATGGCGTGAGCAGTATCGCGGAACGGATCGGATTTCAGAAGATCGGCCGGGTGGCCCTGAAAGGGATGGCCGGCCTCTCGATGGCGTACCTGCTGCTGCCGCTAGTGTTCGTCACGTGGCTTGCGTTCTTCGCGCAGGAGATTCCGTCTTTCCCGCCGCAGGGCTATTCGCTGCGCTGGTTCAAGGCGATTCCCGGAAACGAGCGCTTCGTCTCCGGCTTCATCCTCAGCCTGCAGGTCGCGGTCGTCGCCACGATCATCGGGATCGCGCTCGGCGTTCCGGCAGCCGTCTGCCTCGTACGCTCCCGCTTCTCGGGCAGAGAAGCCATCAGCAACACGCTGCTGCTGCCGCTCGTCGTGCCCGGCATCGTGCTCGGGATCGCGCTCTATGTCTTCCATGTCGAAACGGAGATCCTCACCGACCTTCCGATCCTCGGCTCGCTCGGCGGGCTGATCGCCGGGCACGTCCTGATCGTCATTCCGTGGACCGTCCGCCTCGTCACGGCGACGCTTGTGGGAATGGACCGCTCGATCGAAGAGGCTGCGCAGAGTCTGGGCGCCGATCGGTTCACGACCTTCCGGCGCATCACCCTGCCCTCCATCCTTCCCGGCATGGTCGCGGCCGCCATGTTCGGCTTCATCTCGTCGTTCGGGAATCTCGAGATGAGCCTCTTCCTCGTCGGGCCTGGCCGCACTACCTTGCCGATCGCGATCCTCCAGTACCTCGAATGGAAAATCGACCCGACGATCGCCGCCGTTTCCGTGCTGCAGATCATCCTTATCGCGAGTGCCATGCTGCTGACAGACCGCTTCGTCAAGATCAGCAGGGTGGTCTGATCATGGCCCGGCTCCAGATCGAAGGCGTGACGAAGCGCTACGGGGACATGACGGCGCTCGACGACGTGTCGCTTGACGTCGCGGACGGAGAGTTCCTTGTCCTGCTCGGCCCATCCGGCTGCGGCAAGACGACGACTCTGCGCATCGTCGCTGGGTTCATCGAGGCGACAACCGGATCCGTCCGCCTTGACGGAAAGGACGTGACGACGTTGCCGCCTTGGAAACGCAATGCCGGGCTCGTCTTCCAGAGCTATGCGCTGTTTCCGCACATGACCGTCAACCAGAATGTCGCGTTCGGCCTCGAAATGCGCAAGACGCCAAAAGACGAGATGCCGGCGAAGATCGCCGAGGCCCTGCGCCTCGTGCGGCTCGAACATCTCGGCGACCGCCTGCCGCGCCAGCTTTCCGGCGGGCAGCAGCAGCGCGTTGCCCTCGCCCGCGCGCTCGTGTTTCACCCTGACATCCTACTGCTCGACGAGCCGCTCTCCAATCTCGATGCGAAGCTGCGCCACGAGGTCCGGGTCGAGATCCGCGAATTGCAGCGCAAGCTCGGCCTGACGACGGTCATGGTCACGCACGACCAGGAAGAGGCGCTGACGATGGCCGACCGGCTGGTCGTCATGAGCGAGGGCCGCATCTGCCAGGTCGGCACGCAGCACGACCTCTACGAACGCCCGGCAAGCCGGTTCGTCGCGGACTTCGTCGGCCGGTCCAATTTCATCGAGGGCCGGATCGAGGCATCAGGACGTTTCGTGTCGGCGGGCGGTCTCGCGATCGCGTGCGGCGAAGGCCCAGCCGGTGCGGCGACGCTTGCGTTGCGCCCCGAGCGCGTCATCCTTGCCGGCCCGGATGCCGCGCGGACGGACAACCATTTCGAAGGCACGGTCGAATTCCTCTCTTACCTGGGCGCGGCGGTCGACCTGCATGTCCGCCTCTCGCCGGCGGAACGGATCGTCGTGCAGATGCCCAACCATCCAGAGAAGGCACCGCCGGCGATCGGCGACGTCGTCAAGCTGGGCTGGAACCGGGATACGGCACGCGTATTCGGAAATTGAGATCGATTCCCCCAACAGAAGGAGAAAGCGGAAAATGGCAATCTCGAAGAAGGTTTCCCGGCGCGGCGTTCTCGCCGGCGCCGCGATCGCGACCGGCGCCGGCATCCTCGGGCTTCCCGTCGGCGCCCGCGCGCAGTCGAAAGGCAAGATCGTCGTCGGCACCTGGGGCGGCGACTATGCGCGCCTGCTCAACAAGAACATCGAGCAGCCGATCCTGATCAAGCAGGGCTGGGAAGTGATCCAGGACCAGGCGGGCGATCCGCAGCGCCGATCGAAGATGCTGGCCGAACAGCGCCTGCCGCGCGGCACGGCCGACCTGCAGGCCCTGTCGTCGATCAACATGTTCCAGATGCACGATGCCGGCACCGTCATGCCGGTCGATTATTCCAAGCTGAAGAACGCGGCCAACATCCTCCCCTCGATGAAATACAGCTACGGCATCGGGCACATCTATTCCGGCAAGGTCGCGGTCTACAATCCCAAGATCGTTCCCGCCGCGCCGAAGAGCTACAAGGACGTGTTCGATACCAGGCACGGCAACAAGCTCGGCATCATCGACATCCAGTACCAGTACACGATCGCCGCGGCCGCCCTCGCCGCCGGCGGATCGATCACCAACTTCGAGCCCGGCAAGAAGCTGCTGCTCGATTGCAAGAAGGCCGGGATGCGCATCTACCCGACCAACGAGGCGTTCGCGCAGGGGCTCCAGTCCGAGGAGTTCGGCATCGGCATCATGTGGAAGGCGCGCGTCGTCCAGTGGCAGAACGCGGGCATCAGCGTCCAGGCCGTGGCGCCGAGCGAAGGCACGCTCGCCTACATCTCCGGCTTCGTGATCCCGAAGAACGCGCCGAACAAGGAGGGCGCGCACGCCTATCTCGACGCGATGCTCGCCAAGGAAGCGCAGGACAATTTCGCGATCGACATGGGCTACAACCCCACGGTCACGAACGCGGTCGTGGCGCCGGACCTCAATAAGCGCATCGGGTTCACGCCCGAAGAGATCAAGAAGCTCGTCGATCTCGACTACGACTACATGAACAAGCAGGACGTGGCGCTGAAGGAATGGTGGGACAAGGAACTCAAGAGCTGAGGAAGCCCCGCACCTGATGCCGGCCGGCGGATCGTCGATCCGCCGGCCCCTTCCCTTCGAACCGGATGCCGAATTTGGCGAACACGGCCACCCATCGCGACGAAGCCGCCCGAACGTCGTTCCTCTCGGCCGCGACCCTCGTGGGTCCGGCGACGGTGTTCGTCGCCGTCGGCCTGCTGGTGCCGTTGATGATCCTGTTCCGCTACAGCCTCAATCGCTTCGAGCCACGCCGGATGATGGTCGAGGCCTTCTCGGCCGAGAACTACCTCAAATTCTTCTCCGATCCGTTCTACATCAGCGTCTTCTGGACGACGGTGAAGGTGGCCGGCATCTGCACGATGGCATGTCTCGTCATGGGCCTGCCGCTCGCCTACGTGCTCGCACGCACGCAGACGCGCTTCAAGAACATCCTGATCATCCTCGTCGTGCTGCCGCTTTTCGTCGGCAATGCGGTGCGCGCCGCCGGCTGGATGACGGTCCTCGGCAACAAGGGCTTCCTGAACGTCATGCTGATGGATCTGGGCATCGTCGATGCGCCCCTCCAGATGATGTACACCGAAGGCGCCGTCATCGCGGGCATCATCGCGGTGAACCTCCCCTATATGGTGCTGACGCTGCAGAGCGTCATCGAAGGCATCAACCGTGCGCTCGAGGAGGCTGCCTTCAGCCTGGGTGCGGGCCCCTACGAGATGACGAAGCGCGTGCTGCTGCCGCTGGCCCTGCCGGGCCTGCTGGCCGGAACGATCCTGACCTTCATCCTCGGGATGAACGCCTATGCCACGCCGGTGCTTCTCGGCGGGCCGAAATTCAAGATGATGGGGCCGCTCGTCTTCGGGCAGTTCCAGCTCAACAACTGGCCGTTCGGGGCCGCGACCGCCTTCGTGCTGATGGCGGCGACCCTGATCCTGACGGCGACGGCCAATATCGTGGTGCAACGGCGCTATCGGCGCTGAAACGGCGGAGAGAACGGGATGACCATCGGTGTTGGCGGTTCGACCGCCGAGAAGGAACTCGCGGCCCTGAAGAACATGCGCGGCGACGTGCCTGCGATCGGCCTCGAAGAGCGTTTGCGCCGGGTCGACAAGGCCACGCGCCTGATGCGCGAGAAGGGCGTGGACGCTCTGTGGCTCGACGTCTCGTCGAGCCTTACCTATTTCACGGGCCTCAAGATGCGCCGCACCGAGCGCGCGCACGGCGCGATCCTCACAGCCAAGGGCGAGATCGTCTATCTCTCCCCGGCCTTCGAGGTCGAGAAGCTGCGCACCATGATGACCTTCGGCGACAAGATCGCGCAATGGGAGGAGGACGAGGACCCGACCGCGCTGATCATCGACACGGTCCGCTCGCTCGGCATCTCCAAGGGCACGATCGGCGTCGACGAGGCGACCCCGTTCTTCACCTTCGACGGGCTGCGGCGCGCAGGCAACGCCTTCACCTTCTCGAACGGGTCGGAAATTACGGCCGGCTGCCGCATGGCGAAGTCAGATCACGAGTTGGCGCTGATGCAGACGGCCAAGAACATCACCCTCGCCGCGCACAAGGCGGCCGCGCGTATCATGCGCGAAGGCATCACGACGACCGAGGTGCAGGCCTTCATCGTCCAGGCGCACCGCAAGCTGGGCTCGGAAGCGGCCCCGCCGTTCAACGCCGTCCTGTTCGGCGAGGCGACCGCCTATCCGCACGGCGTGCCCTACCCGCAGACGCTCAAGGATGGCGACATGATCCTGATCGACACGGGTGCGCCGATCGACGGGTATTTCTCCGACATCACGCGCTCGTACGTGTTCGGCACGCCGACGAAGCGCCAGCGCGACATCTGGAACCTCGAAAAGGCGGCACAGGCCGCCGCCTTTGCGGTCGCCAAGCCCGGCAATCGCTGCGAGGATGTCGACAATGCGGCGCGCAGCGTCATCAACGGTGCGGGCTTCGGCCCCGGTTACGCGACGCCGGGCCTGCCGCACCGCACGGGTCACGGCATCGGCCTCGATGTGCACGAATGGCCCTATCTCGTGAAGGGCGACAAGACGATCCTGCAGCCCGGCATGACGTTCTCGAACGAGCCGACGATCTGCATCTACGGCGAGTTCGGCATCCGTCTCGAAGACCACATGTACATCACGAAGACGGGCGCCAACTGGTTCACCCAGCCGGCGCACTCGGTGGACGATCCGTTCGGCCAGGACATCTGAAGCGCTAGAGTCGGAAGACGCGCTCCAGCGGCGTGCGCAGCGGGCCGCCGCCGGCGTCCTGGATCAGGATGTCGGCCATGTGCTTCTGCCAGCGTTGCCAGACGGGATTGGATGGGAACGCGGCCATCGAGCTACCCGGCTTGCGCACGATGAACGCGAACAGGGTGCCGTCGTCCCGGCGCAGGTGGATCTCGTAATGCAGGATGCCGGCTTCCTGCATCATCGCGCGCATCTCCGGCCAGATCTCGTCGTGGCGGCGGCGGTATTCGTCCTCGGTACCGGGGCGAAGCCGCAGGCAGAAGGCGAAACTCTCCGCCGCCGGCAGGGGGCCAATCGCGTTCGATACATCCATTCAACGGTCTCCTGCGGGAGCTGAAATCCGGTACGCACGGCGCGCCGTGCCTTCTTCGATCGCGCTTCGCGCCGCCACGGAAAGGTTCGCGCGATCGAGCAGTTCCCGGCTTGCCTCGACCCAGCGCGCATAGCCGCCGCGCAGGTCGATCACCGGCCAGTTGCTGGCCCACATGATCCGGTCCGGCCCGAAGCACGACAGCAGGTGGCGGAACGCGGGCTCAAGAGTCTTCGCGGTCCAGCCTGCCGAGGCTTCTTCGGCGAGGCCGGAGAACTTCGTGAAGGCAAGGGTCTTGCTGCCCAGTTCGGCCACGGCGACCATCCAGGCGGCATAGCCTTCCTGCCCCGTCGGCGCGCTCGCGCCATGGTCGATGATCAGCGTCAGATCCGGAAAGGCCGCCGCGACTTCGAGGACCGCCGGGACATGCTCGGTGCGCGTTATCAGATCTAGCGACAGGCCGGATTCCGCCAGTGCCGCAAGCCCCGGCCGTACACCCGGCGACGCAAGCCAGCCGACACCGTCCGCGCGGTTCAGCATCGCGCGCACGCCGGCAAGCTTCGGGCGGCGCGCAAGGTCGGCGAGCCGTACCGCACAATCGGGTGCCGCAAGATCCACCCAGCCCACGACCGCACGCACTGCCGTCACCGGCGCGCTGACCGCCAGCAGATGCTCGGTTTCCGACAGATTGGGGGCAGACTGGATCGCGACGGCCTCATGCACGCCCGCCGCCGCCAGCAGCGGCAGCAGGTCGTCCGGCATCGCTCGCTTGTCGAGCGACGGCTCGCGCTGGACGATAAGAATGTCGTCCCTGCGCGTCTGGTCCCAGAAATGGACATGCGCGTCGATCATGGCAACGGACAGGCCCGGTCGATCAGTCCTGCACCCTGCAACGCGCGCCAGAAAGCAGGCGAAATCGGATGGGCCAGCATCGCGAGATTGTCGGAAAACTCGCCGGCATTGCGCGGCCCCAACAGCAGCATCGAAACGTCCGGATGCGCCAGCGGGAACTGGAGGGAAGCCGCACGCAACGGAACGCCGTGCTTCCCGCACAGCGCTTCGATCGCGCGCGTACGTTCGAGAATGGCCGGCGGGGCCGGATCATAGTGGAACGTGGCGTTCGCCACCGCCCCGGTCGCGAGGATACCCGAATTGAACACGCCGCCGACGATGAGGCGCGTACCCGCCACCCGTGCTGCCGGCACCATCTTGAGCATCGTCTGGTCGAGCAGGCTGTAGCGGCCGGCGACAAGAATGGCGTCGAAATGCGCGCGCGTCATCAGATCGAGCGGCGCTTCGACCGTGTTCGCGCCGATCCCGATCGCGCCGACGACGCCCCGCGTACGAAGTTCTTCGAGTGCCGGATAGGCCGCCATCGCGGCATCGGTGCGGTTCTCGATGTCGTGCAGATGCACGAGATCGAGCCGGCCGGTCTTCAGGCGCGCAAGGCTGCGCTCGATCGAGCGGCGCGTGCCTTCCGGCGAATAGTCCCACACGTCCGCAGCCCGGCGCGCGCCGCCCGGCGGGGCGGCCGCCTGCGCATAGGGGCGGCTGACGCCGGTCTTGGTCGAAAGGAAATAGTCGTCGCGCGACCGTCCGCCGAGGCCCGCGCCGAAACGCTCCTCGGAAAGGCCCCCGCCATAGAGCGGCGAGGTATCGAAGGCGCGGATGCCGGCATCCCAGGCGCCCGCGACGACGGCGAGCGCCGCTTCATCCGCGATCGGATCGAAAAGGACGCCGAGTGCCGCTCCGCCAAGCCCCAGCCGGTTCGCCGGAATCTTCATCGCTGGACGATCCCCCAGCGGCGCACCGTGGCGTTCTCGATGGGCACGAAGACGAACCTGTCCATCGCAAGCCAGATCAGGCCGATGGCGATCATGCCGACGAGCACGCTTTCCGTGCGATACCACTGGACGGCTTCGATGGTCATGTAGCCGAGGCCGTTCGTGCCCGCGATCATCTCGCCCGCGACCAGCGCGCGCCAGCCATAGGCCATCGCGGTGCGGAACCCGACGATGAGTTGCACGAGCGCCCCCGGCAGGATCAGCACGCCTGCGAGCTTCCAGCCGCGCCCGCCGAGCGAGCGCACCGCCCGGTGAAGCGCCTGCGGGATCGCCTGCACGCCGACGACGGTGTTGTAGAGCGTGGCGAAGAAAATCGTGTTCGCGATCACGAACACGACCGATCCCATGCCGATCCCGAACCAGATGATGGCGAGCGGGACCCATGCGATGCCGGCGATCGACTGGAGGAACGTCAGCAGCGGCTTCAGCGTGTCGGCGACGTGCCGGTTGAGCGCGATCGCGATCCCGAGCGGAACCGCGATCCCCGTCCCTGCCGCGAACCCCAGCGCCAGACGTTCCAGCGACGCGAAGACGTGGCGCAGCAGCGTCCCGTCTTCGACGATCTCGACCAGATGCGTCCAGACGTCGGGCAACGGCGGCATCATGTAGGAAGGATACTCGACGAGTTCCGGCAGCACGGCCCAGCCCGCCAGCGCCAGCACGAACGGCACGAGTCCGATGACATCGAGCCGCTTCATGCGCGCTCCTCCGCCTGCGTGACCAGGCCCCAGCGCTCGATCGTCGCCCGCTCCACCGGCTTCAGGTAGAACTGGTCGATGAACAGCCAGATCAGGCCGACGGCGATCATGCCCACGATCGTCCGGGCGGTCTGATGGGTTTGCGCGCCTTCGAAGATCAGGTAGCCGAGGCCTGTCTTGGCGGCGACGATCTCGGCGAAGATCAGTCCGCGGAACGCGAAGCCGGCGCCCACGCGCAGGCCCGTGATGATCCCCGGCATCGCCGCCGGCAGGATGACGTTCGCCAGCACCTGGATGCGTCCGCCGCCCAGCGCCCGCACGGCGTTGATCAGGACCTGCGGCACGGTGCGCACGCCGACCAGCGTGTTGTAGAGAACCGGAAAAAAAACGACGTAGGAAAGCGCCACGAGGATCGTCTTGTAGCCGTAGCCCCACCAGATCACGAAAATCGGGATCCACGCGACCTCGACGATCGCGAACATGAAGTTGATCATCGGCGATAGCAGGCGCGAAGCAAAGGCGTTGAGCCCGATCAGCACGCCGACGACGATGCCGACCGTGATGCCGATCGCCACACCCGCCCCGTAGCGCAGCAGGCTGTCGACGATATAGACCGGCAGGATGCCCTTGCGCACCAGATCGACGAAGGCGGTCCACACATCCGCGGGTGCGGGATAGAAATAGGCTTCGAGCCCGACGAGCGGAACCGACAGTTGCCATGCCGCGAGGAACAGCAGGATACCGAGCGCGCCCTTGGCCGGACGCGCGAAGCCCTGCAAGCCGCGTCCGCGCGACGAGGCGTCGGCTAGCGCCCCGGCCATGTCGTCACCTCGCGGACCCAGAAATTCTCGGCGATGTCGCGCATCGCCACCGTGTCGACATCCATCATGTAGACGGTCCGCTCGCGCACCTCGATGACCCGGCCGATCGCCTGCAGGCGGGTCACATGGAATCCCTCGGGTGCGAAATCGAGCGTGACGGCGAAATGGTTGCGCTTGGCGTTCAGCGCCAACCCATCCATCAGCCCGCGCGCATGCATCCCGCCCCAGACCGTCCAGGCGAGCGCGACGGCACAAAGCGCCATCGTCGCGCCGAGCGGCCGCAGCAGGGGTCCGTACCGGTTCATGCCGCCTTTCCGTCGACGCCGCGGACCGAGGCGAGCACGTAATCCTTGATCCGCATGAAGGCCGGATCGGCGCCGAGCGTCGACCAGTTGCGCCGGTCGCGCGCGATCGGCACGTCGACGATCTCTTTCACATGGCCCGGTCCCGGCGTCAGCACGGCCACCCGGTCGCCGAGGAAGCAGGCCTCTTCGACGCTGTGGGTCACGAACAGAACCGTGATCCGCGCCTTCGCCCAGATGCGCAGGAGCTCTTCCTGAAGCGTCATGCGGGTCTGCGCGTCGATGGCGGCGAACGGTTCGTCCATCAGCATAACTTCGGGTTCGTTGGCGAGCGTGCGGGCGACCGCCGTGCGCTGCTTCATGCCGCCCGAAAGCTCGTGCGGATACTTCGCCGCCGCCGCCGACAGGTTCGCCATCTCGAGATAGTGCGCGGCACGCGCGTGCCGCTCGGCCTTCGCCACGCCCTTCAGCTTCGGGCCGAGCGCCACGTTGTCGAGCACCGTCATCCACGGCAGCAGGGCATATTCCTGGAACACCACGCCGCGGTCGGCGCCAGGTCCTTCGATGATCCGGCCGTCGAGGGTGAGCGTTCCCGCCGCCGGTTTCAGGAACCCGGCGATCGCCGAGATCAGGGTCGATTTTCCGCAGCCGCTGGGGCCGACGACGCACAGGAACTCGTCGGCCAGGACTTCCAGCGAGAGCCGGTCGACCGCGACATGGCGCTCGCCGCGCGTCTCGTCCCGGTACTCGAGACGGAGATCGCGCGCGGCAATGCGGACTGCAGGCTTGTCCATCCGGGCCTACAGACGACGGTTGGCCGGGATCGGCTTCAGGTCGGAGAAGAACTGCGGTGCCGTCGCCTCCACATGCTTGTAGAAGCGCGCATCGACGACGGTGGCAGCGTCCAGCGTCTTGGCCATCCGCTTGTCGGCGACGAGCGCCGGGATCGCCTTCTTGTTGTAGCCGTCGATCGTGTTGCGCGTCACGCGCAGGTCGTAGAGCGAGTTGCGGATCGCGACCTTGGCGACGTCGAGTTCGAGACCGGGAATCCAGCGCATGTCGATCGCGGCCGCTTCGTCGTAGTTCTGGCGCAGCCACTGGTGCGCTTCGGCGAAGGCGACCATGAAGCGGCGGAGCTGCTCGGACTTCTGGGCGATGACCGCGCGGGTCGTCAGGATCGACCCCGGATCGTAGCAGCCGGCGCACTTGCCGCGGATGACCTCGATCGCCTGCGGGACGCGCAGACTGGTCACCGTCGCCCACGGCTCCCACGCGGCGACCGCCTGGACATCGCCCTGACGCAGGGCCGTCGCGGTATTGGCCGGCGGAATGTTGACGAGCGTCAGGTCGGAATCCTTGAGGCCGGCCTGCGCGAGGATGCCGAGCAGATAGCCTTCCGCCCCCGTCCCGCGCGCGAGTCCGATCTTCTTGCCGCGCAACGACTGCAGGTCGTCGGCACGCACGCCGCCCGCCGGAACGGTGATGATCGCGTTGTTCTGCGAATAGTTGTCCGACAGCGCGTCGCCATGGAGATGGCCGATCAGCACCAGCGGCTGGCCGCGCGAGACGCCGGCCAGGAACGGCACCGAGCCCATGATGTTCACTTCCTGCGCGTTGGCGAGCAGGCCGTTGATCATCTCGACGCCTGTCTGGTAGAGCACCAGCTTCGCGTCGAGCCCGTGCTTGGCGAAGATGCCGCGCTCGATTCCGATGAAGGCGGCGGCGTGATCGGTCGCATAGGCGGCGCCGATTTTGATTTCCAGCGGCTGCTGCGCCGATGCGGCTCCCGCACCCAGAAGTGCGAGTGCCGCGACGATGTGTCTGAACTTAAGCATGTGTGCGTTCCTCCGATTTTATGCGGCTCTGTTGCGGCCGCTTCAGGTGTCGAGACGGTTCTGGTCGGGTCGTGTCGGCCAGATATGGCTGTTGGCCGGGTTCGTTTCGCGTGCCCATGCGCCGATGATGTCCTTGTCGCGTCGCCGCGCCTTCATCCGGTCGTCGATCGCGTCGGGCGACCAGTCGGAAAGCAGGCGCACGAGCATCTTTTCGCGGACCGATGCATGGGCCGGATCGTCGCCCAGATCGCGCAGTTCGTCGGGATCTTCGGCAAGATTGAAAAGCTGCGGCCGGTAGCCGTGATAGTAGACGAGCTTCCAGTCGCCGCTGCGCAGCATGCGCTGGCGTACCGCCATGCCGCCGGTCCAGACCGGGATCTCGTCGGTACAGTATTCCGAGACCGTCTCGTCGACCCACGGCGCCTTCGCGTCGCGCGCCACATCCAGGAAGCTTCGCCCCTGCGCGTGCGGCAAGGCGGGCGCACCGAGCGCTTCGAGCATCGTCGCTGTGAGATCGACGAGATTGACGATCTGCTTGCGGCGCTCGCCCTTCGGCAGGCTTCCGGGCCACGACAGGATCAGGGGAACGCGGACGGATTCCTCGTAGAAGGTATGTTTCCACCACAGACCGCGCTCGCCGATCTGGTCGCCATGATCGGTCGAATAGACGATGAGCGTGTTGTCGGCGAGCCCGTTGCGCTTCAGCGCGTCGAGCACTTCGCCGATCATCGCGTCGAGCCGGTAGGTAAGCGCGTAATAGGCCGTGCGGGCGCGCAGCACGTCGGCCGGATCGACGGTCTCGATGCTGCGGTTCTGCCGCCACCAGGCGAGCCACGGATGCTCGGCACCGGATGCAGCGCGCGGCAGGCGCGGCGGCTTCACTTGCCCGGCGAACCGCGCAAAATCGGCCTTCGTGGCGACATAGGGCGGATGCGGCAGCATGAAACCGACCGTCAGCGCGAACGGATCCTTGCTGCCGGCCTTGCGTTCGGCCCCCAGCCGGTCGAGGCAGGCGACCGCCGCACGCGTCACGTCGCGGTCCTTGACCTCGTAGACGCTCTCGCCCGGCCCGCTCCGCGTCAAACTCGTGCGGTGCGGATCGTTCGTCTCGTTGAGCACGCCCATATCGTGCCGCTTGACCCCGCCCCAGTTCGGACTGTGGTCGCCGATCTCGCGCTCGGCATAGCCGTGCAGCTGGTCGGGACCCATCGCATGCAGGCGCCCGACGAGGATCGGCCGGTAGCCGGCGGCCCCCAGCGCATGCGGCCACGTCGCGCGGTCCGATACGAGGAAGTCGTCGTTCGTCCAGCATTCCTGCGCGGAAGGGTGGCGCGCGGTCAGCATCGACATGCGCGAGGGCACGCAGATCGGCGAAGGGCAGTAGGCCGAGTCGAACGTGACACCGTCGGCGGCAAGACGGTCGAGATTCGGCGTCTGGACGATCTTGTCGCCGTAGCAGCCGGTGACATGAAAGGCATGCTGGTCGGAGAACAGGAACAGCAGATTGGGCTTCCCGCTCACGGCGCAAGCCCCACGGCGCGGTGATGCGCAACCGTCAGATGCCGGTCGAGAGCGGCGGCGGCGGCATCCGGATCACGCGCCCTGAAGCCGGCGATCACCGCCATGTGTTCTTCCAGCGCCGGCCGGACGCGCTCGGGTGTGAAGCGGCGATGCAGGCGCGCAAGCCGGATCTTGTCGAAATTGATGCGGTGCACGTCGGTCAAGGTCCGGTTCCCCATCTGGTCGATGATGAGGTCGTGCATCATCCAGTCGACGCGCAGCGCCTCGTCGAGCATCTCGCGATCCGGTTCCGCGCGCACCCGCCGCAGCACCTTGACCGTCTGCGCCTCGATCTGGCGGATCAGGCTCATCGGCGCCTCGGCGGCGAAATGCCGTGCGGCCGCCAGTTCGAGGATGCGCCGGAGTCCGAACGATTCGTTCAGCATCGACACGTTGAGATCGGCAATCTGGATCCCGCGCTGCGGAATGAGGCGGACGAACGCCTCCGCTTCCAGCCGCTTCAGCGCCTCGCGCAGCGGGCCGATCGGCACCTTCATCATCTCGCAGAGCTCGCGCTGGGTCACGAACTGCCCCGGCTTCAAGTCCTCGGCGAAGAGGCGTTCCTTGAAGCGGTCGTAGGCCTTGTGGCGGAGCATGGCTTGCGGCATCCGTGAAATCTAACTGAGATTTCAGTTTGCACTCAAGCTCCTTCGTGCCATCGTCCCGCAAAATCGGGAGGCCTTATGTCGACGATCCGGAACATCCATGTCCGCGCGCTGGAAAAGCCGCTCGACGGCACGATCCGCAATCCGCGCTACCGCTGGACCGTGAAGCGCAGCCTGCTCGTCTTCGTCGAGACGGCGGACGGCCGCACCGGCGTCGGCGAATGCTGGGTCGACGGCGGTACGCCCGGTTCCCTAACCTCTTTCATCGAGGACGACCTCAAGCCCGTTCTCGTCGGCCAGGACAGCGACCTGCCCGAACGCCATTTCCGCCGCGCCATCGACATGACGGCCGTGACGACCCGGCGCAGCCAGACCTGGGTGTGCATGAGCGCCATCGACATCGCGCTGTGGGACCTGAAGGCCCAGCGCGCCGGGATGCCGCTCTGGCGGATGCTCGGCGGCAACGATCCGCGCGTGATGCCCTATGCGAGCGCCGGCCTCTACAAGGTCGGGCAGACGGCCGACGAGTTCGCCGAGGAATACGCCGCCTATGTCCGGCAGGGCTACAAGGCGGTGAAGATCAAGGTCGGCGGGGCGAGCCATGCCGACGACGTCGAGCGCGTCGTCAAGCTCAAGAAGGCGATGGGCCCGGACGCGCGTCTGATGATCGATGCGGTGTCGGCCTATGACGAGCCGCGCGCGATCGCCTTCGCGCGTGCGGTGGCACCGCACGACATCTACTGGTTCGAGCAGCCGCTGCCGATCGACGACGTCGACGGCATGGTTCGCGTGCACGAGCGCGGCGGCATTCCGCTCTGCGGCATCGAGAACGACTACGGGCTGCCGAACTACCGCCGCCTGCTCGAGCGCAACGCGGTGCATTTCGTCCAGTTCGACCCGATCATCTCCGGCGGCATCACCTATGGCCGCAAGATCGCGGGGCTTGCCGAAGCATTCTTCAAGCCCGTGACGCTGCACCACTCCAACTCGGTCGTCTCGATGCTCGCGAATGTCCATCTCGCGGCGGCGATCCCGAACGCGGACTCGGTGGAACTGCATGTGTTCCACCAGCCGCTGTTCGAGCGCGCGCCGCCCGGCACGTTCGAATTGAACGTAGGCATGATCACGGCCCCGGAACGTCCGGGCCTCGGCATCGACCTGAGTTCGATGATCGGCTAGTGGCTCAGGCGTGCAGGCCGGGAGCTTCCTGCCCGGTGCGCGCCACGTATTCCGTATAGCCGCCGTCGTAGCGATGGATGCCCTCAGGCGTCAGCTCGAGCACCCGGTTCGACAGCGCCGCCAGGAACCGCCGGTCGTGCGAGACGAACAGCATCGTTCCCTCGTAATCGGCCAGCGCCGCGACCAGCATCTCCTTCGTGCCCATGTCGAGATGGTTCGTCGGCTCGTCGAGCACGAGGAAGTTGGGCGGGTCGTAGAGCATCTTGGCCATCACTAGCCGGGCTTTCTCGCCGCCCGACAGCACGCGGCACTTCTTTTCGACGTCGTCGCCCGAAAACCCGAAGCAGCCGGCGAGCGTGCGCAGCGCCCCCTGCCCCGAACGCGGGAACGAGTACTCCAGCGATTCGAAAACGGTGCGGTCGCCGTCGAGCAGGTCCATCGCATGCTGAGCGAAATAGCCCATCTTGACGCTGCCGCCGAGCGCCACGGTCCCTTCGTCGGGCTGCGTCGCGCCGGCGATGAGCTTCAGCAGCGTCGACTTGCCTGCCCCGTTCACGCCCAGCACGCAGCAGCGTTCCTTGCGCCGGATCGTGAAATCGAGCCCTTCGTAGATCGGGCGGCTGCCATAACGCTTGTGGACGCCGCGCAGGATCGCCACGTCGTCGCCCGAGCGCGGTGCCGGCATGAACTCGAACGCCACGCTCTGCCGGCGCCGGGGCGGTTCGACACGGTCGATCTTCTCGAGCTTCTTCACCCGGCTCTGCACCTGCGCGGCATGCGAGGCGCGCGCCTTGAAGCGCTCGATGAACTTGATCTCCTTGGCGAGCATCGCCTGTTGGCGCTCGAACTGCGCTTGCTGCTGCTTCTCGTTCTGCGCGCGCTGCAGCTCGTAGAACTCGTAGTCGCCCGAGAAGCTCGTCAGCGTGCCGCCGTCGATCTCGATCACCTTGGTGACGATGCGGTTCATGAACTCGCGGTCGTGCGAGGTCATCAGCAGCGCGCCGTCGTAGCCCTTCAGGAAAGATTCGAGCCAGATGAGGCTTTCGAGATCGAGATGGTTGCTCGGCTCGTCGAGCAGCATCGCGTCGGGCCGCATCAGCAGGATGCGGGCAAGCGCCACGCGCATCTTCCAGCCGCCCGACAGGGCGCCCACGTCGCCGTCCATCATCTCCTGGCTGAAGCTGAGGCCCGCCAGCGTCTCGCGCGCACGGCTCTCCAGCGCATAGCCGCCCAGCTCCTCGAAGCGCGCCTGCACCTCGCCGAACCGTTCGAGGACCGTCTCGAAATCGGCGGCCTGGTCGGGATCGCCCATGCGGGCTTCCAGATCCTTGAGCTCGGCCGCCACGTCGCTGACTGCACCCGCGCCGGCCATCACCTCGGCGACCGCGCTGCGGCCCGACATCTCGCCGACATCCTGGCTGAAATAGCCGATGCTGATGCCGCGCTCGACCGCGACCTGGCCTTCGTCGGGCTGTTCCTGCCCGGCGATCATCCGGAAGATCGTCGTCTTGCCGGCACCGTTGGGACCCACGAGGCCCACTTTCTCCCCCTTCAGGAGGGAGGCCGACGCCTCGATGAAAAGGATCTGCTGGCCGTTCTGCTTGCTGATGTTGTCGAGACGAATCATGGGCACCCGCGTTTTGGACGGGGGAACCTATACGGTCGGGATCGATGCCGCCAGCGACAGCCCCGCAGCCTTGCGCCCCGATTGTGGTGGGCTTTATATGAGAATGATTATTATTTGCATTGACTCATTGAATTCCGATCTGCACAGTGATCGCCCCTGCCACATCCACCTCGGTCCAATGCTGTCGATCATTGCGATACTCGGTTCCCTGCTCCTGGCCGGCATCGTCGGCACGTCGCGCGAAGCGGCGGGCCGCCGGGAATTCGGTCTGGTTGCCGGGCTTGCCGTTCTCGTGATGCTGGCGCTGGGCGGCAGCATCCTGGATTGCGACCGCGAGACCGGCTGCAAGCGCCGCCGCGTCGGGCGTCCGACCCATGGGTAGCGCCTGGCGACCGGGCGACGGCGAACCGTCGCCGTCCGAACCGGCCGTACGCCGGAAGCTGTGGAATCTCGGACCGGGCCAGCATTGCGCCGTCGTCGGCACCTGTCTCAACATCGAAGATCTGCGCCGCGTCGTCCGCAAGGCGGGCATGACGATCGCGCCCGAAGCCGACGACTATTCGATCCATGTCCATTGCGTGACGGCCTGCGGGCAGCAGGGCCCCCTGTCCCGCCATCTGCACAAGCTGCTCGACAAGCTCTTTGCCGGCGAGATCGCCCGCGTGCGGGGGATGGAGAGTCCGGCCGGTCTGATCGCGCACTGGAAGGCATGCCGCGCGAAGGGCCGGATCGCACCCGCCTTCTGGGCCCTGATGACGCACCCGGCCGCCGACGGCCCGACGATCGGCGAAATCTATGGCGACGTCCACATGATGTCGCACCTCAACGGCTATGCGCGCATCGCCGACCTTTCGCGTCTCGACTCGCTCACGCAGAAACTGCGCGATACCGAAGCCCGCCTCGCCCGCACGCGCACCGACATGCAGGAATCGCTTGCGCGCCGCGATACGACGATCGACGCGCTTTCCCGCAAGCTGCAGGCGCAGGCATCGATCGCCGCCCAACCGGCACTGCAGATGCAGCCGTCGCGCCGCGACGACAAGGCCGACCGGCTGATCGTCGTCCTGCGCCGCAAGCTTGCGAGCGAACGCGCCCGGGCCCGCGCGGCGGAAGCCCGCCTCGACGCGATGCCGGAACCGGCACCGGTCCGGATGGAACCGACCGACGAGCCGATCCGGACCGATTCCGTCGATCTCGCCGGCGTCACGGTGCTCTATGTCGGCGGCCGGCCGAACCAGCGCGCGCATCTTCGCGCGGCGGTCGAGCATCATCACGGGGCGTTCCTGCATCACGACGGCGGGATCGAGCAGAGCCTCGCCACGCTCGACGGGCTTGTCTCGCAGGCCGACACCGTCGTCTGCGCGATCGACTGCATATCGCACGGCGCCTGCCTGCGGATAAAGGCCGTGTGCCGGCGCATGGGGCGCAACTTCATGCCGCTGCGCAGGGCCAGCGCATCCAATCTCCAGCGGATGCTGCCCGCGCTTGCCGGCGCGGGCCAGATGCGAAGCGCTTCCGAAGGCGCCTGAAGTTGATAGGATGCCCGCATTGCCCTCTCCCTCTGGGCGCAGGCTTTCCAACCGACGAGGCGACGAATGACGTCTACTGAACCGGTCCGCTACGGCATCCTCGGCGCGGCGAATATCGCGCGCATGTTCACCAAGGGCGTGGCCGGCTCGACGCTGGCGACAGTGGCGGCCGTGGCCTCGCGCGACGCCGCCAAGGGTGCGGCCTTCGCCAAGGAAGTCGGCATCCCGCGCCATCATGCGAGTTACGAGGCGATGCTGGCCGATCCGCAGATCGAGGCCGTCTACATCCCGCTGCCCAACGACCTGCACGCGCAATGGGCGATCAAGGCCGCCGCCGCAGGCAAGCACGTCCTGTGCGAGAAGCCGATCGCGGTCGGCGAAGCCGATGCCCGCGCGATGTTCGCCGCCGCACGCACGCACGGCGTCCATCTCGCCGAGGCTTATCCCTACATGTCGCAACCGCAGACGCTGCGCCTGCGCGCCCTGCTCGCCGGCGGCGAAATCGGCAAGATCCAGACCGTCTCGGCGGCGTTCGGGTTCGGGATGGTCTCGCCCGACGGCGATCCGCTGGTCGATCCGGCGAATATCCGCCTCCGGCCGGAGCGGGCGGGCGGCGCCCTGCTCGATGCCGGCACCTATGCGGTGTCGCTGACGCGGATCGCCGCCGGCGAACGGCCACTGCGCGCCTTTGCGACGGCACGCTGGACGAAGGCAGGCGTCGATCAGACGGTCACCGCATTGCTCGAATTCCCCTCCGGCGTCGTCGCGCAGGTCTCCACCTCGATGTCGACATCCGTCCATCGCCAGGCATTGATAGTCGGCAGCAAGGGCGTGATCGAGACCGGCTATTCAAACCATGCGCCGGCCTCCGGCACGCTGGCGTTGCGGATCAAGCGGGGCGTGCCGAACACAATCCCCTTCGAGACCGAAGAGATGCCCGGTGGCGACGGCTTCCGGCTCGAGGCCGAAAGCTTCGCTCAGCAGATCCGCACCGGCGGCGGCTGGAACGGTGCTTCGCAGGCCGAATCCCTCGACATCGCGGCCGCACTTGCGGCGATCGCCGAGAGCACCCGGACGGGAAACTGGATTTCGATTCCGCGCTAGCGCGACGGCAGCTTGAAAACCGCTAGAGCCGGCTCAGATCCTCGATCGCGTCGAGGACCATGCCGGTACCGGCCGCGATGAGAAGGATGTCGGCACCGACCCGCACATACTTCGAGCCGATCGGGATACTGAGCCGGACGTTCAACTCAGGCGGCAGTGCGTGATAGATCACGTCGCCCGGCAGGCGTTTGCCGGTCGCCCATTTCTTCGCCTGCCCGGGCGGCTGGCAGCCGTTATTCTTCTTAGCGAGTCCGGGCGGGCATCTTCCACTCCTGAACTCATTTCCATAATACTCTTGGATGATGTCCCGATCCGACGTGCCAATGCGAATACTGATCGAAGCATCCTCGCCACGCCCGGGCCGCCCCGTGGCGCGCCCAGGCGGATCAGCGAGGGCAGTCGTCGAAAGAAGTAGGCCCGCTAAAAATACCGACATGATCGACCTAGGCATTAACCCCTCCATCGGCCCGTGGGCACTGAACATGGACGGCAAATGCGCGTTTTCTGTGTCAATGACGTCGCAAAAAAATTTGTAATCTATTGGGCTTCGTTTTCCGGCCATTCTATGGACGCTCGATGTCAAGTGCGTGCCGTTCCACCCTCGCTTCCGGCCGGCCGGCGATCAGGTCACGGACTTATCTGGAGGGGGGCAGTTTCGCGAGCCTCTGGATCGACGATGTCCTGCCCCATCTGCAAGCGGCAAAGTAACCCACACATAAATACCCGTAATCCCAATTTACTTGGTCGGGTGAAGCAGCTTCTAGAAAATTGAGGAAATGGGTGGAGCCCAAGGGGGCGAAGCGCGTCGAGCGTCAAATTCAGATGCGGACTCTGGTCGCACTCCGGATCGCTTCGTAGGCTCGGAAGATCATCGTGACCGAACGCAGTCCATCGTCGAGCGTGACTGGAGGCAGAACATTCCGCCGTAAAGCATCGGCGAACGCAATTGCGTTCTGATGATGAAACTGGCTGCTCTTGAACTGGGGGACGAGGGGCGAGACGTTCCACCTGCGATCAGGCTGGTTACGCTTAAATATCTTCAGGAAGCCAGATGGCGTAATGTCGCGTGAGGCAAGATCGACGCCGCTAACGAGCACCGTACCTTCCGAACCGTAGATCTCGATCGAAATGTCGGCAGCAGAGAAAGTAAAGCTTGCCGTTATCTCGGCGAGCATCCCGTCCGGATAGTCAAAAATGGCGATCGCCTGATCTTCGACCGCAAGCCCTAGCGACGACGATGCATTAGCCGTTACGCCTGCGGGCAGGCCGAACAGCCAGCATAGTAGGTCAGCAGCATGCACGCCTTCGTCGAGCAGAGCTCCACCGCCCGAGAGTGCCGGATCCACGTACCAACGCTCACGGAAGTCCTCGTCAAGACCATAGAAATGGCCATGTCGGATCCGGACAAGACGGATCCGCCCAAGTTCGCCCGCGATGACCAGGCGCTTCAATTCGTGCGAAACCGGATCAAAGCGCTTGGGAAAGCTCTGCATGAACGGCACACCGCTTGCACGCACTGCCTTCTCGATGCGCGCCGCTTCGGCAAGGCTGGCGGCTATCGGCTTCTCGCACAAAATGGCACGTCTGGCAGCCACCGCTCGCTCGATCAAGGGAGCATGGGAGATCGTTTCGCTGCATATCGCGACGGCATCTGCGGCCGCAATTGCGCGGCCGAGATCAGACTCGAACCGTACCTTGAAGCGTCCGGCAGCTTCACTGCCACGTACGGCATTATTGTCCCAGATCGCGATAACCTCGACGTCAGGCATCGCCATGAACGCTTCAGCCCAGAAATTCGCGTGGTAGTGCGCGAAACTTAGGATTGCGACGCGGATCATGCGGCCTCCACAGCAACGCGCGCACCGCCACCGGCGCTCGACCGCTCGATCGCCTCCGCGATCAATATGCCGGCCAGCGCATCCGCGGCCGTCTCCTCGCGCGGCGCGGCCCCGACGATGCCGTCGATCCAGCGCTGGTGCTGAAACTGGCCGAACGGAGATGCGGGAACCGCCGGTGTCTCCCAGCCCGGTCTTCCGGCGCGGGCGATCGCCAGCGGGCCGCGCTCGCTGCGCAGCCAGATCGTGCCCTTGGTCCCGTAAATCTCGAAGCGGAATCTGTCGCATCCCGCCGCCTCGATCATCGACATCTCGTGCGAGGCAGCCGCGCCGTTCGCCAAAGAATAGGTCGCCCAAGCACTGTCCGGGTTCTCGACCGTGACGACGCGCCCGTCGGCGAGCCTGCGGGTCGGGCGCAGGATCGACGTCGTTGCCGACACGGCGGCGACCGGCCCGCACATCTGCAGCAGCAGGTCGATTCCGTGCACGCCGAGCTGCAGCACCACACCGCCGGCCACGCGGGATTTCTTGAAGAACCAGTCGGCCCAGTCCGGCCCCGGTGTGGCGTTGCGGATACGCACGCTCGTCACGCCACCGATCTCGCCGGCGGCAACAAGCATCTTCGCCATCCGGAATTCTTCGAAATAGCGGTGCATGAAGCTGACCTGCAGATCGACCTTCGCCGCAGCAGCAGCCGCGACGATGCGTCGGCAGGTGGCGCTGTTCGCCGCCATCGGCTTTTGCAGCAGGATCGCCTTGCCGGCGGCGGCGGCCTGTGCGGCCATCGCCTCGTGCGTGTCGTCGGGCGTGGCGATCACGACGGCGTCGATGTCGCGGCGCGCGAGCGTGGCGGCGAGATCGACGCTCGAACCCGCTACCCCGAAGCGCTTGGCAAGCGCCGCTGTCTTGCCTTCGTCGCGCCCGACGACAGCACGGACTTCGGCGCGCGGGACCGCATTCAGCCCGGCCAGATGGTAGTCGGCAATGAAGCCGGTGCCGACGAATGCGATCCCGACGCGATCCACCGTCAGGCCTTCCAGCGGCCCGGCAGCTTCACGAGAGCCGGATCGGCCGCCGCAACCGGGTCGCTGTAGGTGTAGTCGAGCGGGCTCTTGGGCGACTTGAGACGGCCTGACGCGACGAGATAGGCGCTCATCGACGTCATGTCGTCGACATAGGCCTGGTCGAAGGCCGGGTTGAACGAATAGTCGCCCCAGATGGCCTCGACGAGCGCGCGATCCTGCTTGGTCTCGCGCGCGACGAGACCGAGAACTTCGGTCCGGTTGGCCGGATCGGCGACGAACTTCTGGCCGCGCACGAGCGTTGCCATCAGCACGCGCGTCGCGACCGGGTTCTTGCGGACGAACTCCTCGCTCGCCACAAAGATCGAGCGCGTGGCCGAAACGCCGACCGCCGCCCCCTTGTTGGCCGCGAAGCCGCTGTTCGTGCCCGAATGCAGCATCGTGGTGTTGCCAAGCTTCAGTGCGTTGTGCGCCCAGGGCTGCCAGCACAGCAGCGCCTGGATGTTGTTGCTGGTGAGGCCGGCCAGCTGTTCGGGCGGCGGCATGTTGACGACCTGGAGCTTCGCCTCGTCGAGATTGTAGTGCTTGGCGAGATTGTGAAGCGTGGCGCTGGCCGTGGAACCGGCAAGCAGGCCGATCTTGATACGATAAAGGTCTTCCGGCTTCGCCACGTTCGCGTCGTTGCGCACGATCAGCTGCTCGGCCTTCGTGGCGATGCAGTTGGTACCCAACACCACCGCCGGCACACCCGAATTCGCCATCGAGATCGGCGGCAGATTTCCCGGCGTCCAGAGATGGATCTGGCCGGCGATCAACGCCTCGCCCGCAAGGGCGCCGCTGGTGAAGCTCGGCGTGGCGATCTCCGTGAAGCCGGCGTCGCGCAGCCAACCCTTCTGCATCGCGACGATGTGCGGCGCGAACACCGGATCGAGGCCGAAGCCGATGCCGAGCTTCGAGATCTCCGGCTTTGCCTGTGCCCGGACGATGGAAGGTGCGAGCGCTGCAACGGCAGTGGCGGTGAGGAACGTACGACGACGCATGATTGCCTCCTCTTTTCCTGTTTTCAGAATTTTCAGAATTTGTGCCAGCGCCCGACGGTCCGGCTTATGGCCGCGGCGAGCTGCTGGTCGGCGACGAGATTGACGAGCCCGATGAGGAAGATGCCGAACACGGAAATGCCGAGCTGCCCGAGCTGGCGCGCTTCCATGACGAGATGGCCCATGCCACGCTCGGCAGCGATCAGCTCGGCAGCGACGAGAACGCCGAAGCCGAGTCCGAAGCCGATACGCAGCCCGGTCGCGATGTCCGGCATCGCGGCCGGAACGGCGACCTTCGCCAGAAGCCGGATTCCGTCCACGTCCATCGTTCGGGCCGCGCGCAGGATCGCGGGCTGGATCGACGCCATGCCGCGGGCCGCGCTCGTGAAGACCGGGAAGAACGTGCCGAGGAATATGACGAAGATCTTCGAGGGTTCACCCAGGCCGAACCACACAATCGCGATGGGAATCCACGCCAGCGGGGGGATCGGCCGCAGGATCTCGACGAACGGCCGGCTGATCAGCGCGACCGGGCGGTACCAGCCGGCACCGATGCCCAGTGCCACGCCGGCAAAGGCCCCCAGCGCGAAGCCGGCGAAAATACGCCACAGGCTGATCGCGACATGCTCAGCCAGCGTCAGCGGCGGGATGGTCGCGAGTGCCACCCAGATCGCCTGGCTGGGTGCCGGCATGATCGCCGGATTCTGCCAGCCGAAGCGTGCGGCCAGCTCCCAGAGACCGAGGAAGAAAACGACGCCGATCGTGCCGGCATGGCGCTCGATCCGGTTCATTGCTGCTGTGCCTCCTGGCGTGCCTGCCAGGGGACAATCCACGCCTCGATCCGCGCGAGGATGAACGTCACCGCGAGGCCGAAAGCGCCGATGCAGAGCATTCCGACCATCGTGATGTCGGTGCGATAGAACGTGCGCGCCTCCATGATCAGCGATCCGAGGCCGCGGATCGTACCGATCATCTCCGCCCCGACAATGACCATGAACCCGACGCCGAGCGCCACACGCGCACCGGCGAGCAGTCGCGGCAGCGAGGCCGGCAAGACGATGCGCCAGAAGATCGTCCGCGCATCGGCATCCATCGTGCGGGCCGCCCGGATCAGGACGGGATCGACGAGCTTCACCGCCGCAATCGCGGCCGACAGCATCACCCAGAAGCAGCCATAGCCGATCAGGAAGATCTTGGCCCCCTCGCCGGTACCGAACCACACGATGGCGAGCGGCAGCAGGCTCAGCGTGGCGACCGAGCGGCAGAACGCCACAACCGGGGCGGTCATGCGATCGAGCAGCGGATTGCCGCCGATCAGGATGCCGAGCGGAACCGCCAGCAGTACGGCTAGGATGTGTCCGGCAAGAATGCGCTGGATCGTGATGCCCGCATGGACCCACAGCGTGATCCCCTGCGGGAAGCCCGTGAAGGCGAGATCGACGAAGCTTGATGCGAGCTTGCTCGGCGGCGGAAGCTGGATCGGCCGCAGCCAACCCGCCGCGGCAGCGAATTCCCATAGCCCAAGGAAAAGCGCGAGGGCGCCGAGCGGCACAAACCATTCGGCGGCGCGCAACTTCATGGCTCGCCCCGCAGGCATGTCCAGATCTCGTCGTAGAGCGCCACAAGAGTCGGATCGCTGCGTCGACGCGGGCGCGGCAGGTTGATTCGCCGCTCCAGCACGAAGCGCCCCGGCCGCGGCGCCATCACCAGCACGCGGTCGGCGAGGATGAGCCCTTCCCAGATCGAGTGCGTGACGAAGACCACTGTCTTGCGCCGCTGCGCCCAGACGCGAAGCAGCTCATCCTGCATCTCATTGCGCGTGATCTCGTCGAGCGCGCCGAAGGGCTCGTCCATCAGCAGGATCTTGGGATCAAGGGCGAGTGCACGCGCGATCGCCACGCGCTGCTGCATGCCGCCCGAAAGCTCGAACGGATACTTGTCGGCCGAATTCGCCAGCCCGACGAGTGCCAGCAGTTCCACGGCGAGATTTGCCGCGTCTGTTTGCGACATCCCGCGGTTCGTCGCCGCGAACTCGATGTTGCGGCGTGCGGTCAGCCAGGGAAACAGCGCGCCCTGCTGGAAGACCATGCCCTTCCCGGCGCCCGGTCCGGTCACCAGCGTACCGTCGACGCGCACGCCGCCAGCCGTCGGCTTTTCGAGCCCCGCGACGATGTTGAGTAGTGTGGTCTTGCCGCAGCCGCTGCGTCCGAGGAGCACGACGAACTCGTTCTCCTCGATGCGCAGGTCGACGGCGCCGAGCACCGGCGGACCGGAATCGTTCTCGAAGTTCTTCACCAGCCCGTTGATTTCGATTACCGCCGCCATCGCTCCGCCGGATCAGGTGATTGCGATGGTCTTGGAACCGGCGGCACCCGATTCGAATGCCGCCTCGACGATCTGTACCGACAGCAGCGCATCCTGGAAACTGCACGAGACCGGCGACCCGGTTCGAACTGCCTGCAGGAACTCGGTCGTGATCATGCCTTCGTTGGGCGACGGCGCCTGTTCCTCGCGTGTGGCGCCGCGCTTACTCTGCCAGTTCAGCGCCCAGCCGGTGGGCATATTGAGCGGACGGCGAAGCTCGATCAGGCCGTCCTCGCCAAAGATGCGGACCTCGTCCCACATGTGCCAACCCTCTTCGATGCAGGACAGCTGGCATTCGATTCCGGGGAAAGTGACCTCGATGAAGCCGCCGAGATCGGCACGCCCCACCGGACCCGGACGCAGACGGCTGCGCACCTGCGTGGGTCGGCTGTCGATCAGCCACGGAACGATATCGGCCATGTGCGTGCCACGTCCGGTGTAGGCACCGCCGCCGCCAAGGGCCGGGTCGAGGAACCAGCCAGCCTTCTCGTAACCGAGCTGAATCGACTGGACGAAGCGCACGGCACCTATCCCACCTGCGCGGATGATCTCGCGCGCTCGTAGGCATCCCGCATCGAGGCGGCGGTTGAACGCAACGGCGTTCAGCAGTTTCTTCGACGCAGCCGTCGCGATCAGGCGGCGCGCATCCGCGCTCTTCATCACGAACGGCTTGTCGACGAGCGTGGCAAGGCCACGCGACAGGGCGAAGTCGCCGTGTCCGGCATGCAGCGTGTGCGGCGTAGTGATCAGGACCGCATCGGCTTCCGGCAGGTCGTCGAGATTCTTGACGAGTTTCGCTCCCGTCGACCCGGCAAGATCGTGAACCACCGGTGCAGCCATCGGGTCGAAGATGCCGACGAGCTTGACGGCAGAATCCGCCAGAAGTGTCGGCACATGATAACGGCGCGAGAATCCGCCGCACCCGATCATCGCGAAACGTATCGTCATTCCTGTGTACCTTTCCTCAGGCAGCGAGATTGCGGCCGAACAGTGCAAAGAGCCGTGCCCAGACCCGTTCGGCCGCTGGCTTGTGGTAGCAATAGCGTTCCGGAAACGTGAACCCGTGCTGCGCGCCGGTGTGAAGCTCGACGCGCCATTTGCCGCCGTGCGCGGCAAGTGCCGCCTCGACCGCGTGCATGTGCGCGGGCGGCGCCACCGGATCGTTGTCGGCCCAGCCGTAGTAGGCTTCGGCGGACGTCTTCGCGATCACCAGATGCGGGGAATCCGGCCTGTCGCTGACGAGCCGGCCGCCATGCAGCGAGGCATAGGCGGCTACACTTCCGGTCCCAGGATGCGATGCGGCCGCGCCCAACGCATGCCGCCCGCCCATGCAATAGCCGACCGCGGCCGCCGGACGGCGCGCCGACGGATCGCTTGCCGCATGCGCAAGCAGGGCCGCCGTATCCGTGGCGGTCATCGCCATCGACAGCACGTCGTTGAGCTCGATCATCCTCGGATCGAGGATTCCCTGCGCAAGCGGGGCGGGGTCGAAGCTGAGCCCGCCCCAGCGGTAGAAGAGATTGGGCAGCATCGCATAGTAGCCGGCAGAGGCGAAGCGCCGCGCCATGTCGCGCAGCTCTTCGCGGATGCCGAGCGCATCCATATAAAGGAGCACGACCGGATGCGGCCCGCCTTCGTCGGGATGCACGACGAAGGTCGGCATCGCACCGTCCGGCGTGCGGATATCGACATTCGCCTCGATCAACGGCCCTCCTCCCCCGGCAGGCGGACGAAGATCGGGCTCGACCAGGCGAAGGCGCCGTTCCACTGGCGCACGCGCACCCAGTAGGCGTTCCAGCCTGGAACGCCGGCCGGATCGCGGAACGTGCCGCTCCATGAAGATGCACCGGGATCGCGCGGCAGGCGTCGGATATCGAGCTCGCGCAGCGGCACGTCGTCGGCGAGGCGCGTCGGGCCCGCCGCAAGCGAGCCGACGGGCAGTGTCGCGGAAATCTGCGCGGTCTGAACGGTGAGGATCGCATCGGCTGGCGCGTCGACACGCACGATCACGCCATCCCAGTCGCCGCCGGTCATCGAGCGCCATTCCAGTCGCCGGCTTTCCGTCGCCGTCAGCCCCTCGTCCGGCGTATCGAAGGCATAGCCTTCGGCGTCGGCGAAGGTTCCAGCGGAGAGCGTGGCGCTGCCGTCCCAGCGCATGCGGGCCCGCGCGAAATTGCCCGGCGCCGTCGCACCCTTCCAGGCGATGCGCACGCGGTCGGACAGCAGCGCATTGTCGGAACGCAGCGCCACGGAATGAATCGGCTTCGTACCGCGGAAGATCTCGACCGTCTCGAGCGGCCCGGTCCCTTCGATGGCCACCGACAGCAGCGGCGGTGCGGCGGCATCGAATTCGCTGCCCATCGCCCGCCCTTCGGCGGAGAATTCAAGGCGGATGCGCTCGCCATTGGTGGCGTAGCAGTTGCGCGCCAGCAGCGCTTCCCACAGCCCGTCGCGGCTGAGCTGCTTCAGCGGTGCCGCGACAAGGCCGCCGCGCACGTTGCGCACCGCCTGATGGCCGGGGTGGCTTGCGCCCGGACGGCCGTCCACGCCGTCGCTGCCGGCCGTCACGCCCATCCGGTAACCGCGCTCCAGCGCCTCGAACATGAACCATTCGGAGGTGGCGTGCGTCGAATGCACCTCGATCAGGCGTTCGAGCGACGGTTCGTGCCGTTTCAGATCGGTCGTCCGGCCGCCAACATGCAGCCCGATCAGCGTGCGGGTACCGCGATACTTGGCGTGCAGGTCTTCCGCCTGCGGCAGATCGCTCGCGAGGTCGGACTTGTCGTCGACATATTCGTGGCTGCAGCGCGTGATCGGCGCGGTGTCACCGGGGAAATAGAGGTTCCGGTCGCCGCCCTTGGCGGTGTCGGCCGACCATTCAAGGCCGAGCAGGGCCGCGAAGCGCCCGTTCTCGTCATGGCGCGCGGTGACTTCTTCGGTTTCCTGCCATTCCGGGCCGGAGACGAGGAAGCAGTTCGCCTGATGGCTGGCGAAATCGAGGCGCGCGAAATCGCGGGCGTGGTGGAAGAACGCATCGATGGAGCGCGCCCCGCAGCCGATGACGCACTGGGCATGGATATCGCCCCAATGGATGCGACGTTCGGGTGCCGCTTCATGCACGCGGACCGGATTGGATTGCGCGGCAGGCAGCGAGCCCTTTGCGGTCAGGCGCACGGTCCCGATGGCAGCGATACGTGCCTTCCAGCGCGACACGCCCGGAAGGTCGGGCAGCGGCTCGACTATAGCGCCCTCGATCGCCGGGCGCGCGGGCAACGCCGCCGGGTTCCCCCACTCGTCTTCGACGCGGTAGGCGAGCTCAAATGTTTCGCCCCGGACGACGTCGCTGGGTGCGACCAGGACGCCGCGATGCGCCGGCGCACCGACGACTTCGACGACGGGCTGCCCGATCTCGACCCATTCGCCCGAACCGGCGCGCACGCGCACGGCTAGCGGCGAGGCCTCTTCGATGAAGGTCTGCGCACGCGACTGGAAGCGGACCGAGATGCCGCAATCCGCCGGCAGCGGATCGAGCGTGGCGATCTCGAACACGTGATCGAACGGATGCCATTCGATCGACCGGTAGGTGCGCCAGCGATGGCGGCAAGGCCGGTCGATCTCGAGCACGGCATAGCCGGGCTGTGCGGGCGAATGGCACTGCAGGATGTCCCAGTCGCTCGGCCAGCGGCGCACGAGGGCGAGCGCGCTGCCGGCCGGCAGGCCGGCGGGCCCGGTGCGGAACTTCACCGTCCAGGTGCCGGTCATCCCGGCAACGACCGGGTTCGGCCCCTCGATCGATACCGTGCCGGCGGAACCGCCCGTCTCGGTCCGGATGTCGTGCCCGCTCATGCTGCGCCTACCTCAGATCCAGTCGATAGCGATAGACGTCGCCGCGCATCACCGCGCGGCGGAACTCACCGATCCGGCCGTCGGGCAGATAGGTCCGCCGTTCGATCTGGAAGACCGGCGAGCCGGCCTTGATGCCGAGATGCTTCGCGTCGTGCTCGTCGGCGATTGCCGGTTCGATCAGTTCTTCGGCCCGCGCCATTGCCACGCCGTATTCCTGCAGCAGGATGTCGATCAGGTGCCGTTCGTCGAGATTGTGCTTCTGCAGGTCCGGGCACAGCGCCACGGGCAGATAGCTCGTCTGCAGTGTCACCGGCACGCCGGCCGCGAAACGCAGGCGCCGCAGGAAATAGATCGCGCGGTCGGCGCCGAGCCCGAGGATCTCCGCCACGTTCGCGTCGGCCTTGCGGCGGGTCAGCGAAAGCACGCTGCCGCCTGCATCGAGCGGCGGCCCTTCGACACGGAACTGGCGATAGGAGCCGACGACGTTGCCTTCGATCTTCGGGTGGCGCAGGAACGAGCCGCGGCCTGCCTGCCGGTCGATCAGCCCGTCGCGCGCGAGGTCGGCGAGCGCATGGCGGATCGTGCCGCGGCTGGCGCCATAGTGCTCGCAGAGCGCCGCTTCGCCCGGCAGTTCCGCACCCGGCTGAAAGCGGCCGGAATTGAGGTTGAGGACCAGATCCTCGCGGATCTGGTGATGCAGCGGGATGCGCGCCACGCGCGCGAAGGGCGAAAGCACCACCGGCGCAGGCCCGCCTGGCCCTTCCGCCATCTTCATCCCTTCGGTCTGCCGGATGGTTCCGGTCGCGTCGCTCATCGGGTTCTCCGCCAATGTCTGTTCAAATGTATAAACATTTAAACAGGACGTCAAAGACTTTCGGCGGAAGATGTCAGGCCATGCCCACCGGCTGCGGTGCCGGATCGCGCACGTCGGCGGGCCGGCTGCGGATCATGTCGGTGAGCTCACGCTGCACTTTCGCTGCACCGGGATCGCCGAACCGGTTGTCCATTTCCTTCGGGTCGCTCGCGAGATCGTAGAGCTCGCCAGCTCCGGAATCGAGTTCGAGCGTCAGCTTGTGCGTGCGCGTGCGCACCGTACGCAGCTTCAGCGCCACACCACAGCGCGAGGGATGCAGATCCCATTCGTTGTAGGCGAAGTCGCGCGTCCCCTCGCCCTCGATCAGGGGACGCAGGCTGCGCGAGTGGATATCGCGGCCCGGCGAGATCGACGCGTAGTCGTAGAAGGTCGACGAGAGATCGAGAGTCGAAATCGGATGCGGTACGACCTTGCCCTTGGGCACGCCCGGCCCGCGCACGATGAAGCCGACGCGCAGCAGGCCCTCATAGTGAATCGGCCCCTTGAGCAGCAGCCCGTGGTCGCCCAGCCAATCGCCGTGATCGGTCGTGTAGATGACGAGCGTGTCGCGGTCGAGGCCATAGCGTTCGAGCGCCAGAAGGATGCGGCCGACATTATGATCGATCAGCGAAATCATGCCGTAATAGTTGGCGATCAGGTGACGCAGCTGGATATCTGTCTGCGCCGGTGTGCGCGACTGCTTGGCGCGGAACGCCTGCAACTCGGGATCATCGAGCTTGGGAATGCCTTCGAGACTCGCCTTGTGCCACCAGGGGCGCCGGTCGAGATCGAGCGTGCGGTGCTCGGGCAGATCCACGTCGTCCGGATGGTGTAGATACGACCAGGGAGCGGGCGCGTCGAAGGGATGATGCGGATCGGGGAACGAGGCCCATGCGATCCATGGATTGTCCTTGTTGTCGCGAACGAAATCGATCGTCCGGTCGCCGATCCATGTCGAGTTGTGGAAGGCCGGCGGGAGCGCCGAGTTCCAGGTCTGCGCGGCACCCACGTCGGGAGCGAGCTTGGTCGAGAACAGCTTGTTCAGCATCTCGCCGCGGCCGTCCTTGTGGTACCAGGCTTCGTACTGCAGGCCCTCCGGCGGCTTCTGCGGCAGGAACATATTGTGGCCGGCGATCATCATGTCGACATGCTGGAAGCCCATGTAGGGGCCGCTCCAGTCCGCGCCGTAATCCTGCGAGCTCGACCGGCATTCGGGGCGGCCGGTGGGCTTGAAGGTGTGGAAGGTCGAGAAATGTGCCTTGCCGATGAACCCGGTTTTATATCCAGCCTTCGCGAAGGTGCCGGCGAAACCGGCATTGCCGACATCCTCGTCGAGATCGATGCCGTTGTCCCAGACGCCGTGCGTGCGCGGCAGCAGCCCGGTGAGGATCGACGCGCGCGACGGCTGGCAGACCACGTTGGGCGTGATGCAGGCCGAGAAGCGCGTCCCCTCGCCCGCCATCATGTCGAGATGCGGCGTGCGGACCTTTCGCCCCTCGAAGCCGTAGCAGTCGCCGCGCTGCTGGTCCGACGTGATCAGGAGGATATTCGGCTTGCGTGTCATTCGATCAGGCCTCGATGCGGGTCGCGAAGACGGGTTTCTGGCCGGGTGCGGGCGAATAGCCGAAGTCGCCGCGCTTGATCAGCGCCTCGACGCCGCCGAATTTCGCGATCTTCGCTTCCTGGTCGGCGAAGGCGCGCGCGTTGACCACCTCGGGATCGACGATCTTGCGCAACTCCGCCTCCATCATCGCGAGTGTATCGCGGTGCGCCGGGCTTTCACCCAGATCCTTCGTCTCGCCCGGATCGGCTTCGAGATCGAACAGCTCCGCGCGGTACCCGACGTGATGGATGTACTTCCAGCGCCCCTTGCGAACGAGATACATGGCGGTGATGGAACCCGCGGCGTGGTACTCGCCGAACGCGACGCGGTCGACCGGCGGCGAATTCGCGAGATCGACGAGCGAGCGGCCCGGCAGCTTTTTCTCGACGGCATCCGGCGCGATGCCCACGCTTTCGAGGATCGTCGGATAGACGTCGACGAGCGTGACCGGCGTCGGGCATGTCTTGCCGGCAGGCACGCCGGGACCCGCGACGATCATCGGGATGGCGGCCGACTCTTCGTAGTGGATCGACTTGCCCCACATGTGGCGCGTGCCGAGATTGTCGCCGTGATCGGTCGAATAGACGATGCGCGTCGACGACGACAGGCCTGCCGCCTCGAGCGCCCCGATGACGCGGCCGATATTGTCGTCGAGGAAACTCACCATCCCGTAATAGGCCGCGAGCGCGATGCGGACCTTCTCGGGCGTGAAATAGTCGTCGTAGTCCATGCAGTTTCGCAACGCCGCGACCGACGGATGCTTGGGATAGTCGTCCGGCCCGTAGAGCCGCGGCATGGGCAGGCTCTCGGGTGGATACATCGCGTAGAACTCGGGCGGCGCGATCAGCGGGAAGTGCGGCTTGACGAACGAGACGAACAGGCACCACGGCTTGTCGAGCGATTTCGCGCGCGTCGTCAGCCATTCGATCGCGCCGTCGCGGATGTTGCGGTCGTACTTCGCGTAGGTGGATTCGCCCGGCCCCGCCGCCTTGGCGAGATCGGGCATGCCGCCGCGCTTGGCGGCCTTCGGCCGGCGGATCAGGCCGAGAAGATCGCCCTGCCCGTCCACGACATGGAGCGGAATCACCTCTTCGGTAAATCCGTTGTCGTCCGTGGCCGCGCGGAAATGCAGCTTGCCGATCGACATCGCTTCGTGTCCGGCCGCCTTCATCCGGTGCGCCCAGCTGCGGATGGAGCCGTCATAGGGGTGCGCGTTGTCCCAGCAGGCGTTCTCGGCGACGTATGTTCCGGTGTGCAGGCTGGCGCGCGCCGGCACGCAGATCGGGCAGTTGGTGTAGGCGGCCGTGAACTTCGTGCCGCGTGCGGCAAGCCTGTCGATGTTGGGCGTCTTTACGATCTTGTGCCCGTAGCACCCGGAGACGTCGCGCGTGTGCTCGTCGGAAAGGATGAACAGGACGTTCGAAGGCTTGTCGGTCATCGGACCCTCGGAAGCGTTGTGACGAATGGGCCGCCAGGCGACTGATCGCTCCGCACGGGGAACTCGTCCCTGGAAATCGGGTGGATCGCCTCGATGCGCGCATCGAGAGCGGCGATGTCGGCGGCGCCGTGCAGGACGGAAAGGGTCGTAGAGTACGTCCGCGACTCCCCGTGCTCCAGCCAGACTATCTCGTCGCGCCGTTCGGCGTCCGCGCGGTTGCCCCAGCGCGTGGTCGCGGGCTCGATCCCGAATCCGTAGACGCCTTCGCCGAACGCCTGCCATTGCTGTAAGCAGATGAACTGGCGCGCATCGTAGTCGACGAGGAAACCGAGCCCGATGCGGTCGTTGACCAGCGCCACGGGTATGCGCCCGCCCGGATCGGCGACGGCTTCGTGGTCGAACACCTGCTGGACGAAGCGCTGCATCGGGTCGGCCTGCGTGCGCCATCCCGCCTGTTGGCTTTCGCGTGGCACGTTCGCCGCATAGGTGCCCTTGACCGGCGCGCAGAAGCGCGCGCCTGCTTCCAGCAGCGGCCAGCCGACATTGATGTGGTACAGCAGCATGTGCGGCGTGCGCGAGAAGCCGCGATTGGTGACCATATCGACGACGCGGACATCCACCGACCCGACATCGACCTCGATGCGCCGGACGAATTCGAGCGCCTCGCCCATCACCTGCACCTGGCCGACCGTTCCCTGGCACCAGAGCGTGCACTCGTCGCCGCGCCATTCCTCGCCGTAGCCGTCGAGACGTGCGGGCTGGAACGACCCGCGTCCGTGCATGGGATATGAAATCTCCTTGCGCAGCGGCAGGTCGAAATGGCCGGCCGCACCCTTGTCGGGCTGGCGGACATGGTCGAAGCCGCAGGTGCAGAAAAGGCCGGAGAAGCCGCGCATGAAACCCGTTCCGCCCTCGCCCTCCTGGTCGATCAGGGCGGGATTGCGGAACCCGGTCGCCGACTGCCATGCGAACGGCACGCCGCGATAGTCGAAGCGGCCGATGTCCATCGTGCGGTCGACGAGGACCTGGAAGTCGAGCCCCCCGCCCGTGCGGAACTCGAGCGTGCGCACGCCGCGCTGCGCGCCGTCGTCGAGGGTGGCCAGCTCGATCCCGGCGATCTGGCGCGTGGCGCCGACCCGTCGTTCGAATTCGAGACGCGTCAGTTTCTGTCCGTAGATCGTCGGCATGCCTACTTCACGGCTCCTGTCGTAAGTCCCTTGACGATGTAGCGCTGCCCGAACAGCAGGAACGCCAGTGCTGGGATCAGCGCCAGTGCCGCCGTCGCCGCCATCTCGCCGTACTTGATCTCGTAGCCCTGCGCGAACTTGGCGATCGCGACGGGGATGGTCGCGGTCTGCTTCGCCGTCAGGTTCAGCGCCACGGCGAACTCGTTCCAGCTGAAGATGAACATCAGGATCGCCGTCGCGGCGAGCCCCGGCGCCACGAGCGGCACGATGATCCGCCAGATCAGGTACGGCGTGGTGCAGCCATCGATCCGCGCGGCCTCTTCGAGTTCGACGGGCACGTCGCGCACGAAATTCGTCATCAGCCAGAGCGCCATCGGCAGGTGGACCGCGACATGCCCGAGCACGAGCCCCAGATACGTGTTGTCGAGACCGAGTTCGCGGTAGATCGGGAACCAGGCGGCGACCAGCGTGATCGGCGGGACCATGTGGAAGACGACCGCCCACCCCAGCAGCGTGTGGACGACCCAGCGCGGCGTTCCCAGCCGTTCGATCGCATAGCCGCCCAGTGTGGCCGCGACGAGGATCACCAGCGTGCTGGCGGTCGCCACGATGAAGCTGTTCGTCGTGTTGTTCAGGAACTCGGTCGTCTTCGAGAAGAGGACTTCCCGGAAGCTCGTCAATGTCGGCGTGAAGAAGATCTCGCCCTGCAGCAGCGATATCTGCGTCTTGAAGCCCGCCGCGATGATCCAGACGAACGGCACGAGGACGAAGAGCGCCACGCACAGGAGGAAAATGTGGAACACGGTGTTCGTGCCGCGCGACAGCGGGATCATGCCGGGCCTCCCTGGCGGCGACCGGCCGCGAGTGCGGCGACGATCAGCAGCGCGATGCCGAAAAGGACCGTGACGGACATCGCCGAGCCGTAGCCCATGCGGTCCTGCGCGAAGAACGTGCGATAGATCGTGTAGCTCAGCACCTCGGTCGCCGAGCCGGGACCGCCGGCGGTCAGCAGGTAGATCTCGTCGAACACCTTCAGCGACGTCACGAACCGGAACAGGAACGTCACGACGATGACCGGCATCATCATCGGGATGAGCACGAAGCGCAGCTCGTTCCATGTGCTGGCGCCGTCCACGCGCGCGGCCTCCTGCACGTCCTGCGGCAGGGATTCGAAGCCGGCGAGCAGCAGCAGGAAGCAGAACGGCGTCCAGTGCCAGATGTCGACGGCGATGACCGACGGCAATGCCAGTGCGGGCGTGCCGAGCCAGTCGAGCGGATCTATGCCGAACACTTCCAGTGCGCCGTTCACCAGTCCGAAATCGTAGTTGAGCATCAGCTTCCAGATGGCGCCGATCAGGATGCCGGGCACCAGGATCGGGAGGATGAAGATCGTGCGGTAGACGAGCCGGCTGCGCTGCATTCGGCTGACCGCCCAGGCGAGGAGGAAGCCGAGCACGACCTGGATCGCGACGCCGCCGATCGCGAAGACGATCGTGTTCCAGGCGCCCGTCCGCAGCAGCGTGTCGTCGGCCAGGCGGCGGTAGTGGGCTTGCCCGACATAGGTCCAGACCGAGTGTCCGGAAACCCACGTGATCTCGTGGACGCTCATCGCCAGCAGGTTCAGGACCGGCAGGATCGACATGAGGATGAAGATCGCGATTGCGGGCGAAAGGGCGATCGCGCGCCATTTCGTGTCGATCTTCGCTCCGGCCCGGTTCATCTCGATCCCTGCAGTAGAGGCGATCGGCCGGCCCGCATCCGCGCGGGCCGGCCGGTCTTCGTCGCCGGTTTCAGAGCGGCGCGATCTTGCCGGTCTTGTATCCGGCACGCTGCATGATCGCGAGCGTCTCTTCCGCGATCATGTTGAGCGCCTTGTCCGTCGTCAGTTCGCCGATGACCGCCTGGTTGAGACGCAGCTCGAGCACGTCGCCGATCTGCGATCCTTCCGGAACGCTCCACATCAGCTGCACGAACTCCGAGCTCTGCGCCATCGCCGGCATCCAGCGGTTCTTCGGGTCCTTCCAGAGATTCTGGTCCGAGAGAACGTCCTGACGCACCGGCGGCGCACCCGCCGCCATGTACTTCATCTGCGCGTCGCGGGTCTGGAACCAGTTGAGGAACGTGAGGGCGGCCGACTGGCGCTCCTTAGGCACGTTCTTCGGCACGCCGGCAAGCCAGTGGCCGAGCACGGGCGCAGGCCGGCCCTTCGCCGAACCCGGAACGCGCGCGGCGTTGAGCTTGCCGACGACGGCCGACTTGGTCGGATCGTCCATCTGCGACCACGCGGCGATGACGAGCAGCGCGTGCGCCGCGCGCCCCGTCGCGAGATTTTGGATGATCTGCGCCTGCGCGAGGCCGCCGGTCTGCGGGTGGCCGGCTTCCTTCGCCATGCGGATGTAGAAGTCGAGTGCCGACTTGGCTTCCGGGCTGTTGATCGTGATCGTGTAGTCGCCCTTCGGCTCGTCGCGGAAGAGCTTGCCGCCGAAGCTGTAGAGATAGGGCCACCAGTCGTACGAGATGTCGTTGGGGGAACCGCGTGCACCGCGCTGGACGATGCCGTAGATGCGCGGCGGATTGTGCAGCTTCTTGGCGTTGGCGAGCAGCTCGTCCCACGTCTCGGGGACCTTCAGCTTGTTCTGCTCGTAGAGGTCGGCGCGATAGAGCAGCAGCGGGATGTTGCCGTTGACCGGCACGCTCATCAGTTTGCCGTTCGGATCGTGCGTCTTGGTCGCCTCGTTCCAGTAGACCGTATTGTCGTAGCGGATCATCTGCGGATCGAGCTTGAATCCCGGATCGATCTCGTTGATCGGGGTGAGGAACCCGCCGTGGTACATCTCCTGATAATAGAGGCCGTTCATGATCAGCAGGTCGAACAGGCCGTCTTTCGCGCGGACCGACGCGCGCTGCTTCTCGAGGCTGCCGCCGAACGGGTTGACGTCCAGATTGACCTTGTTGCCGGACTCCTTCTCGTAGGCTTCGACGGCCCCGCGGAACCCGTCGAACCACGGCGAGTTGTTGATGACGATCGTGAACGGCGCGGCCTTGGGCGTCTGCGCGCGTGCGCGCGGCGCCCAGGCGGTCATCGCGCCGAATGCGCCGAGCGCGGTGGCACCGGCAAGTACGTCGCGGCGGCCTGGTCCCTTGGACATGTGTTCCTCCCGTTTCGAGTTTCCGGTCCGGCGGACTAGCCGGCCGTCACGTTGTTGCGTTCGGCAAGTTTCTTCATCGCATCGTACTGGCGGTTGATCTCGGCTTCGAGCTCCGCCCCCTTCGTGAAGGCCGGGCTCATGTTGAACTCGGCGAACTTCTGCACGACCTCGGGATCCGACATCGAAGTTCGGAGCGCCTCGGCGAAGCGGTCGACGCGGTCGTGCGGCGTGGCCTTCGGCATCCACCACCAGTAATTCAGGTTGAGCAGCAGGTTCGTTCCCTGTTCGCGCGCGGTCTTCAGGTTCGGCCAGCTCGGCAGGCGCTGCGGCGCGAAGATGCCCGCGATCGTGAGGTCGCCGGAGTCGACAAGCGGTTTCGCCTCGTTGACGGTGAGGAACGCGCAATCGACATGACCACCCGCGAGTGCGGTGCGCGTCGGCCCGCCGCCGCCGGTGTTGACGTAGCGGAACTTGACGCCCGTCGCATCGCCCAACGACAGGAACAGGAAGTGGTTGATGGCGCCGATCTGCACCCCGGCCTTCAGCTCGCCGCTCTTGGCGGCCGCGAGGAACGACGGAAGGTCCTGATAGGGCGCCTTCCGGTTGACGATGACGGCGACGTATTCGGTCGCGACCTGCGCCACGGGTGCAAACGCTTCGGGGCCGAAATCCATCACCTTCAGCGTCGCGGCCGTCAGCAGCGCCTGATGGACCGCGAGCACCGTGTGCCCGTCGGGCGCGGCGTCGCGGACCTGCCGGTTGCCGACGGCCGTGCCGGCACCCACCACGTTCGCCACCGCGAGCGGCTGGCCGAGCACGCGCTGGAGCGGCGCCTGGAAGAAGCGTGCGATGTAATCGGCGCTGCCGCCCGGCGGGTTCGGCACGACGATCCGGATCGGCTTGTCGGGATAGGACTGCGCGAACGCGGGTGCTGCGAGTGCTGCTGTCGCGGCTGCAGTACCGGCGATGAATTCTCTGCGAAGCATCTGGGGAGTCCTCCGGTTCGAGGTGAAATCAGGCGAGAGCGAGGCGGCGCTTACGGCGCCAGTCGCGAAAGAGCGGCCATGCAAACATCAGTACGGAAACGATCAGGAAAAAGAGGGTGATCGGGCGCTCGATCAACGGCAACATCGAGCCGTTCGATCCCATCAGGCCCGCGCGTAGCTGCACCTCGGCGAGAGGCGCCAGGATCAGCCCGATGACGAACGGCCCGAGCGGAACGGATGCAAGTTCGAGCGCGAACCCGACGACGCCGAAGCCCAGCATCGTCCAGACGTCGAACATCCGCCCGTTCTCCGCAAGGCTGCCGATGACGCACAGGACGAAGATCGTCGGCAGCACGAAGGCGCGTTGCACGTACATGAGGCGCGCGATCATCATGCAGCCCGCGACCATCATCACGAACATCACGATGTGCGCGGCGAGATGCGTGGCCATCAGCGCATTCACCACTTCGGGCGAGTTCGTGAACAGCGTCGGACCGGGCTGGATGTTGTGCATGAGTAGGCCCGCTAGCAGGATCGAGGCGGCCGGGCTGCCGGGAATGCCGAGCGTGATCATCGGGATGAGCGCGCCGCCGGTGTTCGCGTTGTTGGCGGTTTCGGAAGCCACGATACCGTCTTCGAAGCCCGTGCCGAACTTCTCGGGCGTTTTCGACATGTTCTTCGCGGCCGAATAGGCGACGATCGAACTGATGCTCGCCCCCACGCCGGGCAGGATTCCGATCCAGATCCCGATGATCGCCGACCGCACGATGTTGAACGACTGCTTCGCGTAGTCGGCGGGCGAAAGGAAAATGCCCTTCACGCTGGGGTCGAGGCGATCGAAGCGCTGGCGGGCGTGCATCGCGTCGGCGAGCACCTGGCTGATCGCGAAGATGCCGAGGATGACCGCGAGGTTGCTGAAGCCGCCGTCGAGATTCTCGAACCCGAAGGTCAGCCGCTTCTGCCCCGATGTCTCGTCGATGCCGGGATACGAGACGAGCATCCCGAGGAGGCCCGACAGCAGCCCCTTCACGACCGAGCCCTGGCTGAGCGCCGCGATCAGCACCAGCGCCATCAGAACAAGCGCGAAATTCTCGAACGGGCCGAAGACGAGCGCCAGGCGAGCCATCATCGGCGACAGCGTGACCAGCGCCACCCACGAGAGCGCACCGCCGATCAGGGAAGCCGAAATGCCGAGCCCGAGTGCGCGCCCCGGCCGGCCACCGCGCGCCATCGGAAATCCGTCGAGCGTGGTGACGACCGACGATGGCTCGCCGGGAATTCGCATCAGCGTCGCCGTGATGAGGCCGCCGGAGATGCCGCCCACGTACATCGACGTCATGAGGATGACGCCGTCCACGCTGCTCATCCGGTAGGTGAAGGGCAGCGAGAGCGCCAGCAGTGCGCCACCGGTGAGGCCGGGCAACGCGCCCACGATGATGCCAAGCAGCGTCCCGATCAGCAGGAGCGCGAACGGCCCGGCCGTCAGGAGGTGGAGAAAGCCCTGCAGGAGATCCACGCCGCGCTCCTAAGGCAGGTCGATGAGAAGGGCGCGGAAGCCCAGGTCGAGTCCGACGCCGCAGACGACGGCGACGGCGAGGACGATGGCGAACGAGCGCGGCGTGCGGTCGCCGAGCAGCCAGCCGAGCACGCACATATAGACGACCGAAGCCGCCATGAAGCCGATCACGGGGATCGCCGCGACATAAAGGATCGACGCGAAGATCGAGTAGATCGAGAGCCGCGGCACCACCGAATAGCTGTCGTCGATGGCATCGGATGAAGTGAACAGCGACAACGAATTGCCGCGCGTCGAGTGCCGGAGCAGCACACGCGCGAGCAGCACCGCGGCGAGGACGAAAACGGCGGCAGCGGTCCAGAAGGGGACGGCGGCGGCACCGACCGGGTCGTAGTGCGCCTTGGGCTGGTTGCGAACACCCCACATCGTAAATAGCGCGACCGCAATCATCACGGCGGCGAAGCCGGCGTCGCTTCGGGCCGTGCTCGGCGAGTCGTCCGGGCCATCGCTCATCGGCGGAGCGCTCCGGCAGAGCTATCGGATTGGTTCGTCACGCTTTCGTTCCCTCCTCCGGCCGCCGCGCATCCATGTGCGGGCGGTCCGGCTTGTCCAAAAACTTGACACTTCCGCCGGGAAGGAACAACTACCATCTGGGCCCGGATCCATAGCCAGAGGATATAGCCAATGCAGCTCCAGCAGATGCGGCACGTCGTGGCGCTCGTCGACCACCGCAGTCTCGTGCGCGCGGCCAAGGCGCTGGGCATCTCGCAGCCCGCACTCAGCAAGAGCCTGCGCCGGCTTGAGGCGTATCTCGGCGTCAAACTGTTCGAGCGCACGCCACGCGGCGTGCTCGCGACCGAATTCGGCCGCGAATTTGCGCAGCACGCACGCGCCATCGCGGTCGAGGTCAGCGAGGCCGAACGCGCCGTCGGCGCCATCCGCGACGGGCGCGAGGGCCGCATCGTGATCGGCTCGGCCCCCAGCGTGATCGCCAGCGTCCTGCCCATCGCGACCGCGCGCCTGCTCAAGGGACGCAACGACCTCAAGCTGACGGTGATCGGCGGCTTGCATGACCGCCTGTTCGAATGGCTGCGTGCGGGCGAGATCGACGTGGTGATCTCCAACCTCGTTGACCAACCCGACGATTCCGATCTCGTGCAGGAAACGCTGTTCGTCGATCGGGTCGTTGTCGCCTGTCGCCCCGGCCATCCGCTGCTCGAGAAGCCTAACCAGCCTCGCACGGAACTCGAACGCTATCGTTGGGTGCTACCCTCCACCGCGATCGTCACGCGTCAGCATCTCGAAATCGCGCTCAAGTCGCACGGTCTTTCCGCCCCCAAGGTCGCGGTCGAGACTAACGCTCTCGCCTTTATGAGGGCGATGATCCTAGAGACCGACTGCCTAGGCTACCTGCCGTCCGTCACGATGGAGGCGGGCCGCGAATGCGCGGGCACCGTTCCCGCCTCGATCGCATGGCTCAACTGGGATCGACCGGTAGGCCTCACACTGCGACGCAGCGGCGTCTTGTCTCCAGCCTGCCGCCGACTAATCGGCGAACTCCAAAAGGTGTGCGCCGAACGCTTTCCGATCCAGCGGACGCCGACCGTTCTCAAGGCAGGTCGCACTTCGCTCGGAAAGGTCGCCGACCATCACGGTCTCGTATGATCGCGCCGAATGCCGAGCAAGGTTCGCCCGCTGACAGGAGATATAACATTTAGTTATTGAATGGGGACCGCATGGTTGTTGTCGCCGCATGAAGATGCTGCCAGTGTTCACTTCTTGAATCCGGCCAGACTGCCGGAGCGAAGGCCAAAACGGCCGCGATCAGGGAGAAACACATGCTACCGACACGTCGGGAACTTCTCGCATCGAGTGCTGCCGCTGGCTTGACAGTCGCCCTCGACATCAAACTGGCATTGGCCCAGGCGCTTACCAAGGTGCGCCTGACGGCCGGCGCCAACATCGGCTATTCGCATCAATATGTCGGCGAAGCGGCGGGCATTTTCCGCAAGTACGGGATCGATGCCAGTGTCATCCTGTTCGATGTCGGCTTCCTCGGCACCGAGGCAGTCGTCGCGGGTCAGGCGGAAACGGCGGGCACCGTCGAGTTCCCGCTGATGTCGCTCCTCTCAAAGGGCGCCGATCTCGTCGTGCCGGCCGTGATAATCACGGCCGACGACCTAAAGATCGTGGCCCTCACCTCGATCACCAAGCCGGAGGACTTTGCCGGCAAGAAGGTCGGCTACATTTCTGGTTCGTCCGCACACTATGCGTTTGACCGCTATCTTGCGCATTTCGGCATCCCGCGCGACAAGGTCATCCACGTCAATGTGCCGGCTGCCGAACAGCCGGCCGTGATGGCGCGCGGCGACATCGACGCCTTCGTCTGGCTTGAGCCGATGGTCACGCGCGGCCTCGAAGTGATGCGCGGGCGCGCTCATGTGATGTCGCCCGGTATCGAAGTCGCCTACAAGACGCGTACCTATTTGGAGATGTCGCGAGCCTGGGTCGACAAGAATCAAGAAGCGACGGTGAATCTGCTGAGGGGCTTCGTAGAAGCGGACGCGTTCATCCGTGCAGATCCTCGCCGCACCGCCGAAATTGCCGGGAAGAAACTCAATATTCCGGCCGATCAGGCGCAGACACTGCTCAAGCAGGTCGGCTTCGACTTCAAGCCCTATCTTGATGCCGACTTGGTCAAAGTCTTCGATGGAGTGGCCGACTGGATGCGCGGCCAGAACCGCCTGACGGGGGCCGCTCCCGACATGTCGAAGGTCCTCGTGCCGCAGTATCTGCGGCAGGTCGATCCATCGCTGGTCAAGGGATTCTGAGGCGCGTGTCGGCGATCCGGCTTGAAGGTGTCGTAAAGTCGTTCGACGGCGATGGTACGGCAGGTAGCACTTATCTGGCACTCGACGGATTCGACCTGTCGGTCCAGCCTGGCGAGTTTTTCTGCCTGCTCGGCCCCACCGGTTGCGGCAAGTCGACAGTCCTGCACCTGATCGCGGGCTTCGATCGGCCGAGCCGGGGCAACGTAACGGTCGACGGACGGCAGGTCACAGGTCCGGGGGCGGACAGAGGCGTCGTCTTTCAGACCGAATTGGCGCTGTTTCCGTGGCTGACCGTTGCCGAAAACGTATCGTTCGGGCTGCACATGCGATCGGCATCCGCAGCCGAGCGCGACGCGATCCTCGCGCGAAATCTTGAACTTGTCGGGCTTTCCCGCCACAGCGGCAAGTTTCCGCGCGAGTTGTCCGGCGGCATGAAGCAGCGCGTGCAGATCGCCCGCGCACTCGCCAACGATCCCGATATCCTGCTGATGGACGAGCCGTTCGGCGCACTCGATGCCCAGACGCGTCGGCGCATGCAGGAAGAGGTCGCACGAATCTGGAATGGAACCGGCAAAACCGTCGTCTTTATCACGCACGACATCGGCGAGGCGATCTGGCTGGCCGACCGCATCGGGATCATGACGCGTGGACCCGGTGCGCGGGTCAAGGAAATCGTCAACGTGCCGCTGGCGCGTCCGCGGCATACGATGACGCCAGAATATATTGAACTCTACAACACGCTTAGCGCCTCGATCCAGGCCGAGGCAGAGGCAATGCTCCATGAGTAGCGGGCGTCGCAGCTTCAGCCGGATGCTGCTGGCGGAGCCATTGCTCTTCTATCCGGTACTGGCGCTAGCCACATGGCTGGTGTGGGAGGCGATCGCCGCAGCGTCGATGCCGATCTTCTTCCCGCCGCCCGAGGACGTCATGCGCGCGTTCTGGTCGAGCCTCGCCGACGGCTCGTTGGTCGAGCACATATTGATGAGTTACTACCGGATCCTCGTGGGATGGGCGGCCGGCTGCGCGCTTGCCATCCCTCTTGGCCTGCTGGCCGGGCGTTCGCGCGGCGTACGCACCGTGATCGAACCCTATATCGAGTTCTTCCGTTTCATCCCGCCCATTGCCTTCATCACGCTGTTCCTGATCTGGTTCGGTCTCGGCGAGATGTCGAAGATCCTGCTGATCGTCTACACTTCGCTGTTCGTTGCCTTCATCAACACGCTGGCCGGCGCAATGTCTGTCGATATCGAGAAGATCCGAGCTGCCCAGTGCATGGGTGCCACACAGCGTCAGTGCTTCGTGCATGTCGTCGTGCCGGCAACGGTGCCGCATATCGTCACGGGTGTCCGGCTCGCGCTAGGCAATGCGTTCATGACCGTCGTCGCCGCCGAGTTGGTGGCGGCCCAGAGCGGCGTAGGTCATCTCATCTGGAATTCGCGGCTCTTCGCACAAACCGACTTCGTATTTGTCGGGATTATCACGCTCGGATTGATGGGCTTCGCGGCGAACTGGGCATTGCGCCTGCTCACCGCACGCGTGGCCTATCGCTACAATATAAAATCCTGAGCGTGACGATCGACTCCCACATCCATCTCTGGCGTCGTTCAGATGGTGACGACATCTGGCTGCCGAGCAAGATCGGAGGGCTCGCGCGTGACTTCACCGAGCGCGATTGGGTACACCACGCCGACGCGAGCGGCGTTTCCGAAGCAATCCTCGTGCAGGCGGCGCACGGCATCGGTGAATCGCTGCGGTGGCTTACTGCTGCCGACAAGCTCCCCCGCCTTCTCGGCGTAGTCGCTTGGGCCGACCTGCATTCGCCGGAGCTTGTCGTCGACGTCGCGCGATTTTGCAAGTTCGGAAAATTCCTCGGCATCCGCCCCCTGCCTCCGGGCACATTCAGCGGCGACTGGCTCAGCGACCCGCGTACTTACACCGGGCTTGCCGCATTGCGAGACGCGAATATCGTCACCGACATACTCGTGAAATGGCCGCTCCTGCGTACGGCGACAGCCATGATCGAGCGCATTCCCGGCCTGCCTGTCGTGCTCAACCATTGCGGCAGACCCGATACGATGACCGGCCAACTCGAGCCATGGGCGAGCGACCTGCGCGCCTTCGCACGATCGACCGACGCGGCGGTGAAGTGTTCGGGCCTGATTGAGCGAGCCGGCATCGAATGGACGAAGGCATCGCTGTCGCCGTACGTCGCCACGGTAATCGATGCATTCGGGCCTTCGCGCGTGATGTTCGCGACCAACTGGCCGGTTCTCGAGATCGGCGGAACCTATGGCGGCTGGGTCGCAGCCTTCTTGGACATCTGCGATGATCTGGGCATATCGGCAGAAGACCGGGCGATGATGCTGGAGGGCACGGCACGAAGATTCTATCGCCTTCCGAAGTCGACGATCCGGCCCGATTAGAGTGGCCGCCTATTTGACGGCGCCGGTCGTCAGTCCACGAATGATAAACCGTTGCCCGTAAAGCATTAGAATAATGGCCGGCACGATCGCGATCATTGAGGACGCCGCCATCTGGGCGTGCTGAATCTCGAACTGCTGGGCAAATCGTGCGATGGCGACCGGAACGGTCGCCGTATCGCGAGCGGTCAGATTGAGCGCGACGGCAAACTCATTCCAACTGAAAACGAAGGAGAGGATTCCGGCCGAGACCAACCCAGGGCCCACCAACGGCAGGATGATGCGCCGGAACGTCGTGAAATCTCCACAGCCGTCGATCGTCGCGGCCTCACGCAGTTCCACGGGTACCTCGTTGAAGTAGGTGAGCATGATCCAGATCGTCATCGGCAAATTGATCGTGATGTGCGTCAAGACAAGCGCAGACAGAGAGTTGTACATACCGAGAGACTGGAACAGCAGGTACCATGGACCGACGAGCGTTATCACCGGGATCATGTGGAACACGAGCACCCAGCCCAGCAGGATGCGCGCGAACAGCCGCCCCTTATACCAGCGATGAAGCCCGTACGCCCCAAGCGAGCCAACGACCAGCACCACAAAGGTGCTGACTGCGGCGACGACGAAGCTGTTGGCGAGATTGTGGACAAGATCGGAACGCCGGCTAAACAGCACGTCGACATAGTTGTCGAGTGTCGGTTCGAACACCCAGGCACCAGTGTAGATCGCGATCTGGTACTTGATCGAGTTTATGAAAATCCACGCCGTCGGACCGAGAATGAACAGGATCGCGAGCGCCACGATGGCATAGCCGATCCATGCGACGCGGCCTGAAAACGGCATCATCTCGCAGCCTCCTGCCGATCGCGGCGTTCCATGCGCGCTGCCGACCAGCGGCCAACGCCGAGCGAGCCCGCGATCACGCCGATGATGGCAAGCGAAAGCATCGAGCCGTACCCGAGTTGGTTTTGCTCGAAAAACACACGGTTCAAATGCAGGCTAAGTAACTCGGTCGCCGTGCCCGGCCCGCCGGAGGTCAGAAGGAACACCTGATCGAACGCCTTGAACGCGGCGATGGCACGGAAAAGTGCTGCAACCGCCAGTGCGGGCCCCAGAAGCGGCAGGATGATCAGCCGGATCGTCTGCCATGAGGTGGCACCATCGACGCGGCCGGCCTCCAGCACGTCCTGCGGCAGTGTTTCGATCGCAGCAAACAGGATCAGGAACACGAACGGCGTCCAGTGCCAAATGTCGACAATGACGACAGAAAGCAATGCCAGCCGCTTGTCGCCCAGCCAATTGATCGGGCCGATACCGACGAGCGCGGCCATCTGGTTGAAAAGCCCGAAGTCGAAATTGTACATGAGCTTCCACATGCTGCCGATCGCAACCGCCGGCAGCAGGATGGGCAGAATCATGATCGTACGCGCGAAAATTCGTCCGCGCGGCATGCAGGCGATGAACAGCGCCGAGAAGAATCCGAGTACCATCTCGACTGTAACCGACAGCACGACGAAAACCAGGGTGTTGAAGATTGCGTCGCGCAGCACCTCGTCGCCGAGCAGAAGGTCAAGGTTGCGTCGTGGAGTGAAGGCCCACGACGCTCCGTCGCTGGAAAGCTTGATCGTCGACACCGCCATCGGCACGAGTTGCAATACCGGATACACCGATAAGGCCAGCAGGAAGCCGAGACACGGCCACATGCTCCAATGCCGGAACGTCCGGTTCAGGAAATCGTCACGGCTCACGCGCTGCACTCCGACCGCGAGCGCCGGTCCGTCCGGCGCTCACGGGCTTCGAGATGCTCCGTACTCACTCGGCTAGTGGGTCGAGATGGCCGGTGCGCCGGCCGCTGCGCTGGAAGATATCCTCGATCTCGCGCGCCGCTGTATTGAGCGCTTTCCCTGCCGACATCTCGCCGATCAGCGCCTGATTGAGTCGGAGCCCGAGAACCGCCTCGACCTGCGCGCCTTCGGCGTACCCCAGCTCCTGCCTGGCAAAGGGTTGACTGTCGAGATAGGCCTTCATCCAGCGGAACTCGGGCCTCGAAGCAAGGTCGGACGCGAATGTATCGGAGCGCACCGGGATGCCGCCACCTTCGGCGTAAGCGCGTTGCGCCCCGGCTGTGAGAAACCACTTAGAGAAGGCCATCGCGGCCTTCTGGCGCTCGGCCGGGATATTCTTCGGCACGGTGAATACCCAGTTTCCGATCGCCACGCCCGGATTGCGGCCGGGGAAGCCAGGCACGACTGCCGTGTTGATCTTGCCGACCACGGCCGATTTCTGCTTGTCGTCGAAAGTCGGCCACGCGGCAATGACCGCGAGCCCCTGTGCGGCGCGACCAGTAGCGAGCAGCTGAATCACGTCGCCCTGGCCGAGCACACCGACATTCGGCGGTGCACACTTCCTTTGCAGGTCAATGAACTTGTCGAGCGCCTGCTTGGCCTGCGGGGAGTTGATAGTGACAGTGTAATCGCCATCTTGCGGGGCGCGCACGATGGACCCGCCAGCTCCCTGCATGAATGGCGTCCAGTCGTAACGGATCGGGTTCCCCTTCTCGCCACGCGTGATGAAACCGTACATGCCGGGTGGGGCGCCCAGCTTCTGGCAGATGGCCCCCACGTCGTCCCACGTCTTGGGTGGCTGGAGGCCGGCCTGCTGAAGCAGGTCCGCACGATAATAGAGAACGTGGATGTTCCCGTTAGGCGAATAGCCCATCAGCTGGCCGCCATCACGCGTACGCCAGCGCTTCTGGGTACTCCAGTAATTCGAGTCTTCGAAAGTCAGAACCTCGGCCGGCAGTGCGAAACCCGCGTCGATCTCGGCGAACGGCTTCAGAAAGTTGCCTTCGTAGAACTCGATCGTCCACAGCGCATCGAGATTGAGAATATCGTACGGACTCGACGAGGTGCGTACGGCATTGCGTGCCTTCTCCAGCATGCCGCCATATGGCGTGACGTCGAGTTTCACCTTGTTTCCGGTCTGCTTCTCGTAGAGATCGACGGCTTTCTCGAAGCCGCTGAACCATGGCGACGAGTTGATCAGGATCGACATTTCGACCTGCTTGCCGACGTCGGCAAACTGCGCTTGTGCGACCGCAGGCCCCGAGACGGCAAGCGTCACGGCACCCGCAGTCGCAAGGACGGTCAAATTCTGGAACATCATCGTTTCCTCCCTGGTTTCCGTCGACCGCTTATGCGGCCAGTTTCGGACCGATTCCATAACGTGCGTAGAGCTCGGCAGGTGCGTCGTGCAGACGCATCTGTTCGGCAATGCCGGCCAAAAACCGCCGCTCGATCGCGACGTCCCGGAACGGCTTCAACTGTTTGGGGTCGGCGTGGATGTCGTAGAGCGTCGTGCCGACACCCGGATCGAACAGCTTGCCGTCGTGGATGGGGATACGGCGCGCGTCCATCAACGCGTCGATCTTCAGGATCGGCATGCCTTTGGTAAAGTCGAACGGATCGCGAAGCTTTGCCGTACGCATCTCCGCAGCGCTGAACAGCGAATGGAGATGCATGGGCATCAGTGTGTACTCGTATAGACCTGGTCCGTAGAGATCGCCCGGATAGAGATAATAGGTGTAACGGCCGTCCGTGGCGCCGATCGGGCCGCCGAACATGCCGAAGATGCCGATATCGCGGATCTTGGCGTCGCCATCCATCAGCTTGAGGAGCGAACGCCCCTGCACTTCCGGCGGCGTCGGTAGGCCGAAAATGTCGAGGATCGTCGGCATCAAGTCCATTGTCTGGGTCACCGACTTGCGGCGCTGGCCGGCCTGCTTCGCGTGCGCCGGATGATGCATGATCATCGGAATGTGCGAAATGTCGGTGTAATAGGGCATCAGGTTCTTGCCCCACCAGTCATGCTCGGCAAGCAGGAAACCGTGATCCGTCGAAAGTATGACGGCGGTGTCCTTCCACATGTCATGCTTGTCGAAATAATCGATCAGCTTGCCGAAATAGTGGTCGCACGCGCTCATCAGGGCAGCATAGTTCGCGCGGATCTCGTCGATCTCCTCCTTGCTGTCCGTCACCTTCTCATAGTGCGGCCAGTCGAGGATTCCGCCGTTATAACCGGTGCGATAGCGGTCCTTGAACCGGTCGGGCGCATGGAACGGCTCGTGCGGATCGAAGCATTCTAGCAGCATGAACCAGTTGTCCGCCGTCCGGTTCGTGTCGAGAAAGTCGAAGGCGCTGTCGAAGCAGCGAGGAAGACAAAAGTCCTTCTCTTCGATCATGTATTCGCGATTCACGGCGTTCTGCAGCCGCTTCCAGTTCTTTCTATGGTTCCGGAAGTCGTAGTGCTTCGCGCTGTATTTCTCCCGCAAGCGCTCCAGCGGCGGCTGCACCATCGCCTTCCACGGGTCGTACTCCTGACCTCGAATGAAGTCCCAGGTGCGGAAGCGTCCGTGATACGTCGCCCCGCCATCCTCGAAATAATGCATGTGGTCGGTGACCAGATGCGAATGGATGTTGGCATCGCGCAGCATCTCGGGAAACGAGTTGTCGTAAGGCTCAAGTGGGCCCCAACTGCGGTGAAGGAAATTGAGACGGCCGGTATGGATGTCGCGGCGGGCCGGCATGCACGGCAGGCTCCCGACGAAATGGCTGTCGAAGGTCACCGCGCGCTCGGAGAAGCGCTTGAAGTTCGGCGTGTGGACATGCGTATCGGCATAAGCGCTCATCGCCGAACGCGTCAGTGAATCGAACAGGACGAAGACGGCCCGCATGTCGGCGATTTCCCCCGCTTGATGGTGTCTTGGACACCGTTGACGCGAAGCTTCCCATCGGACGAGGCAGTCCGTAAAGTTCCATTAAGGACGCTTTCCATAACTTTAGAGAATGGCATGCTTCAGAACATCGCTCTCCTCCGTCAGTTCCTCGCCGTGACCAAAGGCGGCAGCATAAGTGCGGGTGCCCAGGCGCTGGCGATCAGCCAGCCGGCAGCAAGCAAGGCGATCCACCGGCTCGAGCAGGAACTCGGCGTCTCGCTATTCGCGCGGCGAGCCCGCGGGGTCGTGCTGACACGCTTCGGCGAAACCCTCCTGCGGCACGCCAAGCTGATCGAGACGGAATGGAACTTCGCGCAGTCGGAGCTCGGTGCCGTCAGAAGCGGCCGGACCGGTCATCTCCGGTTAGGGGCCGGCCTCTATTTCGGCGCGGCCTTGCTGCCGTCGGCGATCGCACAGCTCCACGCGCGCTTCCCCCATCTGCGTGTCGATCTCCAGATCGCCGCCAACCCGCGGACAGTGCCGAGCCTTCTCAGCGGCGATCTCGATATTGTTGTCGGCCGACTGCCGGGCGCGCCCCTGCCTGACTTCATCGAAACACGGCGGATAGCGGACGTACGGATGTGCGTCCTCGCCTCGGCAGACCACAAGCTCGCCGGCCAGAAGAAAATCACGGGCAAGGATCTCGCCGACCATCCCTGGGTCGTCTATCAGGATGACGACGAGACGATCGCTGGTCGTGAGACGACCTTTAAGCGGATGGGCAGCCCGCCGCCGCGGATCCTCGTCGAATCGACATCGCTGACGGCAATTTTCCAGCTATTGCGTGCAGGTCCCTATCTGGGCTTTGTCGCGCGCGGCTTGACGAGCACGTTGATGGGCGAAGGGCTGGTCGAAATTCCTTTACCCGTCGATACTGCCCGGTTCAAGGCCGGCGCCATGTTCGCGCGCACATTGGTGAATGTCGCTCCGATCAACGTGCTCATCGATCTGCTTCGCGCCGAGGCCGAGCGACGCTGAGCGCTACTGCTTGACCGAGCCGGCCGCAAGACCGGACACCATATATTTCTGGAGCGGCAGGAACAGCAGCAGCGTCGGCAGCGTCGTCAGTGCCGAACCAGCCATGACGTTGCCCCAATCAGTGACGTTCTCGCCGAAATAGATGTAGAGGGCGAGCGGCATCGTCTTCATGTCCTCCTGCGTCAGGATCGCAACAGAGAACAGGTATTCCGACCAGCATAGCAGGAACGCATAGGTCGCCGTCGCGACGATTCCCGGAAACATGATCGGGAAGATGATCCGCCAGACGACCTGGAAATAGCTCGCCCCATCCATGATTGCCGCCTCGTCGAGGCTGCGCGGTACCGAACGCAGATAGCCCACAAGCAGATAGACCGAGAACGGCACCGACACCGCAATATAGACGAAGATCATGCTGATCCAGTTGTTCAGCATGCCGGTACGCGCAAACAGGATGAACACGGGCGTAACAAGGATGATCCACGGGAAGGTCTGGCCGAGCAGCACGCCGCTGAACAGCAGATCGCGCCCGCGGAATCGGAGCCGCGAAAATGCGTACGCCGCGTTGACCGACACGATCGTCGACAGGAACACCGCCGATACGCACAGGGTCGCACTGTTCACGATGTTGCGTCCGAATCCGGCGCCAAAAAGCCGGATATAGTTCTGGAATGTCCAGTCCCAGCGCGCCGCCGAGAACATCGTTTCGGGTGTCTTCAAGGAAGCAACGAAGACCCAGAGTGTCGGATACACGAGGAATGACAACGCAGCGACCGTCACGGCAACGATTCCGAACTCGGCAAGAATTTGGCGCCGAAAGATCATCGGTTCGAGTCCTCGACGAGCTCACGCGAGGCGACGACGCGCAAATAGACGAGCCCGAACAGCGTCATGATCGTCGCCATCACGACACCGGCAGCGGCGCTGTAGCCCAGTCGCCCGTCGATGAATCCCTTGATGTAGACCTCGGTCGCCATGACGTTGGTGAAGAGGCCCGGCCCGGCCCCTGTCGTCAACCAGACATAGATGAAATTGTTGAACGTCCAGAAAGTCGACATCAGGATCATGACGATGATCGCCGGCTTGAGATGCGGCAAATAGATGTAGCGCAGCACCTGGAAACGGCTCGCCCCGTCGATCTCGGCCGCCTCGACGAGTTCGGACGAAAGCGACTGCAGGCTTGCGAGGAACGTCAATGTGACAAGCGGCAGCGTGTTCCATGTGATGATCGTGATGATTGCCGGCCACACCCAATTTGCATCGGACAGGAACGGGATCGGCTGATCGACGATGCCGAGCCAGACGAGCGCATGGTTGATCGAGCCGACGCGCGGATCGAGCATCCAGCGCCAGACAATGATCGCGACGACCGGCGGGGTGGCCCACGGAACGATCAGTAGCAGACGCGCGACCGTCGTCAGGCGCCAGCGTTGCAGCGTTCGGCTGTTGAGCAGAAATGCCAGCGAAAGCCCCAGCAGAATCCGCACGGTGACTCCGGTCAGTGTCAGCCAAACGACGGTATTGAACAGAACTCGCCGGAAGTCGGGGCTGGTCAGCAGCTCGAGATAATTCTCCGTTCCGATCCACGAACCGCCCCGGCGCAACGTGAAGATGCCGAGGTCGGTGAGGCTGGTCTCGAGATTGAAGACCGTCGGGTAGACGTAGAATGCCGCAAGAAAGAAGAACGCAGGCGTGAGCGCGAAGACGAGAAATGCCCGTGGAACCGTGATCATCGTCGCCCGCCCGTCCTCGTGCCAAGTTCAACGCTGGTTCTTCGCCAGTTCGCGCGAAATCAAATCGTGCAACTCTCGCGCTGCTACAGCACTCGTCTTCTCCCCGATGAAAACCGAACCGGCTGCCCGGCCGACTGCATTCCACATGAACGGGATCGGCACGGGGCCCGTCGCATAGGCTCCCCAGCTACGCGCGGTCGCCAGCTGCTTGGGATATCCCAGCAATTCCGGCCGCCAGTTGCGTGCAGACACGGCCGACCGCTGCGATGGCGTGTAATTCGAGATGTGCTTTGTGAAGGTCGGATCCGGCGTCACAAGGAAGCGGAGCAGCTTCCACGCCTGCTCGATGTTCTTGCAGTTCGGATTGATGCCGAGCATCCGGCCGCCCGCATGCGTGACCGAGCCGTTGCGGCCACCGGGATGCGGCGCTGTCGCAAAGGGTGGCTTCTTGCCCGGATTGCGCTGGTCCCAGGTCGCCAGTACTTCGGACGAGACGGCGTCCGGCGCGCTCGCGATCGCGATATTTCCATTCAGAAGGCCTTCCGCAGTCTCGGGCGCGCCCCACAGGCAGATCGAAAGGTTGCTGCGCGGATTATGCCCCTCATCGAGGTAGCTCTTGAAGTAGTCCAGCGCCTCCTGCGCCTTTTCCGGCGTGACACCCATGACGTACTTGCCGTCGGCACCCTTGTCGATCCAGCCCGGTCCGTCGGACCACAGATAAAAATTTGTGAAGAACCAGATCGACGGCGTGGCGCAGCTGCCTGCCGGAAAGGCCCAGCCCGCCTTGCCCGTCTTCTGGAAGATCGTACGGCTTGCGTCGCGCAGACCCGTCCACGTCGTCGGAAACTCGGTGATACCGGCTTGCGCGAACAATTCGGTGTTGTACATCATCGTAAACGTGTCGGTCGTGAACGGCACGCCATAGATATTTCCGTCGGCACCCTCGGCAAGATCGCGCAAGAAGAAGTCGTCCCACCCTTTGGCGCCGAGCATGGCGCCGTCGCGCTTGATAAGGTCGTTCAGCGGGTACAACGCGCCGCCTGCACCGAACGGCCGCGGCTGGACAAGCGCGATCTGAAGGACATCAGGGCCACCGCCGGTCGCCGCCTCGCGCAGATACTGCGCCTGCATGTCCGCCCAGCTGATGCGCTGCAAGGTCACCTTGATCGCCGGGTTCTGACGTTCGAATTCGTCGAGGGCGGCACGCATCTGCGGCGCTTCGGGATCATTGAAACGGAAACTGATCGTCACCGGCGTCTGCGAACGGACGGACGGCGAACTCAGCGCGCCCAACGTCAGGGCGGCTCCCGCAACGAACGTGCGTCTTGCGATCTTGATCGCCATCGCTTCCTCCCGTTGAGTTTCGGCTTCTTGATATTTCTCATATGTTATCGCATACAAATCGATATACAAGGACAACGAATGTCCCCGCACGAAGCCGGGGAACGCGGGGAAAGCCTCGATGAAGCGCCGCCCGAACATACTGTTACTGATGCCCGACCAGCATCGCGGTGACTGGCTTGGCCTGTACGGCAGGCTGCCGGTCCGGACGCCGAACATCGATGCGCTCGCCCGACGCGGCGGCTTGTTCGCTCAGGCGATCTGCCCTTCACCGCTCTGCGCCCCTTCGCGTGCTGCGTTCGCGACCGGGCTCGCTTATGACCGGTGCCCGGTCAAGCACAATGGCGAGGACCTTCCGGCAGGTACGCGAACATTCTATCAGGATATCCGGCAGGCGGGCTATCACGTGGCTACCTGCGGAAAACTCGATCTCCTCAAGATGTCCGGCAGTTGGGGGGCCGACGGGCGACACGGCAGCGGCGCGGATTCCAAGCTCGCTGCGATGGGTTTTACAGCCGGCTGCGACAACGGGGGGAAGCACGACGCGGTCGTCGCTTACCGGGAAGGACGCGCGGAACCCTATACGCTCTATCTCGCCAGCCGCGGGTTGGCTGAGACCCACGCCGATGACTACGCGCGCCGGGGAAAGGCGACCGGCGGAACCGTCACCGGTCATTCCGTTCATTTTCTGGATACGGACCCCACCGCGCTTCCCGACGACGCTTATTGCGACAACTGGATCGGGCGCAGCGGCATCGAACTCGTCCGACAGGCACCGCCGGACAGGCCGTGGTTCTTGCAGGTCAATTTCTGCGGGCCGCACGAGCCGATGGACGTGACGAGGTCGATGAAGGATCGCTGGAGCGGCGTCGATTTTCCCGTACCCGGAGAAAGCAGCGGCATCACTCCGTCGCACCATCGGAGCATCCGGCAGAACTATGCGGCTATGATCGAGAACATCGACGAATGGGTCGGGCGTTATGTCGAGTTTCTCGCGGCCGGCGGAATGCTGGACGATACCATCGTCGTCTACACCAGCGATCACGGCGAGATGCTTGGAGAACACGGCCTTTGGGAAAAGCACGTCCCATGGCATCCGTCGGTGCATGTCCCGCTCGTTGTCGCCGGGCCTGGATTCGGTGGTGGCTTTCGCGACGATCACGCCGCTTCGCTCATCGACTTGACGGCAACGATCCGGTCGGTCGCGGGCGCTGCGGGGCAAGACGGTGCCGACGGCGTGCCGCTCGTTCCTGGCGACGAGAGTCGCGTCGCCATATCCGGTCTCGGCTGCTGGCGCGCAGCATTCGACGGGCGCTTCAAGCTGATTGTCGGTTACGACGGAACTCTTTCGCGCAAGCAGATGACACTGGGCCCCTTCGATCCAAGCTCGCCGCATGTGCGGCTCTATGACCTCGCCAGCGATCCCGGCGAGACGCGCAATATCGCTGCAGACGAACCGGCGTGCACGGCACGCCTCAGAGCGTGCATCGAGGCGGCCGCGCACGCGTAGATTATCCCTCTCAGCGCTGGTTTTTCGCGAGCTCCCGTGAGATGAGCTCGTGAAGTTCGCGCGCTGCGACCGCCGGCGTCTTCTCGCCGATGAAGACCGAGCCCGCAGCCCGGCCGACTGCGTTCCACATGAACGGGATCGGCACAGGACCGGTGGCATAAGGTCCCCAGCTGCGCGAATTCGAAAGCTGCTTGGGGTATCCCGCCAGTTCCGGCCCCCAGGCACGGCTTTCCAGCGCCGAGCGCTGCGCCGGCGTGTAGTTCGTATAGTGCTTCGTGAAGGTCGGATCCGGCGTCACGAGGAAGCGGATCAGGCTCCATGCCTGCTCGACGTTCTTGCAGTTCGGGCTGATGCCGAGCATACGGCCGCCGAAATTGGTCACCGAACCGTTCTTGCCACCAGGGTGCGGCGCAGTGGCGAAGGGCGGCTTCTTGCCGGGGTTGCGCTGCTCCCACTTCATCAGGATTTCCATCGCCACCGTGTCAGGCACGCTGGAGATCCCGATCGTACCGTTTAGCATTCCTTCGACGAGCTCCGGCGCGCCCCACAGACAGACCGATAGGCTGCTGCGCGGATTGTGTCCTTCGTCGAGATAGCTCTTGTAATATTCGAGCGCTTCCTGGGCGAGTTCGGGCGTGACACCCATCACGTATTTTCCGTCCGCCGCCCGGTCCATCCAGCCGGGCCCGTTCGACCAGAAATAATAATTCATGTAGAACCAGATCGACGGCGTGGCGCAGCTTCCCGCCGGAAACCCCCAACCTGCCTTGCCGGTCTTCTGGTTGATCGTTCGGCTAGCCTCGCGCAGCCCGGTCCACGTCGTGGGAAAGTCCTTCAGGCCTGCCTGAGCGAATAGATCTGTATTGTACATCATCGTGAAGGTGTCAGTCGTCCACGGCACCGCATAGAGCTTGCCATCCGGCCCCTCGGCGAGGTCGCGCGCGAAGAAATCGTCCCAGCCCTTGACGCCAAGCTTCGCTCCGTCGCGCCGGATCAGGTCGTCGAGCGGACGCAGTGCCCCGCCGCCGCCGAACGAACGCGGCTGTACGAACGAGATATGTACGACATCGGGCGCGGTGCCCGTCGCCGCCTCGCGCAGATACTGCTGCTGCATATCGGCCCAGCTGATCCGCTGCATATTTACCTTGACCGCCGGATTGGCCCGCTCGAACGCGTCGAGGGCGGCTCGCATCTGCGGTGCTTCGGGATCGTTGAAGCGGAAGCTGATCGTTACCGGCGCTTGTGCGCGCACGGCTGGAGCCGCGAACAGGCCTGCGGCGACGGCACTGCCGGCAACGAATTCGCGCCGGGCGATTTTTCTGGTCATGGGTTCCTCCCGATTTGCCGTTTTCTGCACTTCCGTCAGGTACGATCCTTCCAGCGGCCGAGATCCCAGGCCGGCTTGCCGCGCAGATCGGCGGCGTCCGGCGCTTCGAATGCAGCGGCGGCCGGCTTGGCGCCGGTCTTGTCGTAAGCCTCCTTCAGCAGGGCCTGCGTCGGTTCGAAGGCACCCTTCACCTGTGCCCAGGCCAGCGGCTTTTCGATAATCTTGCCAGCGACCATGTACTTCGAGATCTCGAGCACGGCTGCGGCATCGCCTTCGGTCGGCCAGCACCAGCCGCGCTTGAACAGCACCTCGTCGTCGACGACCTTGGCGCCCGATGCCGGCGGCAGATCCCAGTATTTCTTCACCAGATCTGAGACCGCACCCCTCTCCATCTTGCCAAGCGCTTCGATCGCCTGCTGCTGGGCGATGAGGAAGGCGACCGCGACATCGCGGTTGTTGCGTACGAGATTCTGGCTCGAGATCCAGAACGAGCGGTGCAAATAGTAGCCGTCCGGATAGAAGGGCGCCTTCTTGACCGAATCGAGCAGAATGCCGGCGCCCTTGCCGGCCGGACCGTCGTAGTGCGGCTCGGTGTAGCCGAACGAGTTCATGATTGCCGTGGTGCCGATCGCCGCGTTCGCCTGCAGATAGGCCGGGTGGATGACGATGGCCGCATCCATGCCCGACGGGATCGTCGCCGCCTGCGCTTGTGTTGGGGTGTTGACCATCGTGATGCCATGTGCCTGCGGATTGCCGCTGCCGAGTTCGAACTGCAGCATCTGCGTGAATGCGTTGTAGGGATCGCCGCCGAGCAGGGCCCCGACCGTCTTGCCCTTGAGATCGGCGAGGTTGCGGATCGGCGAGCCCGGCCGGACACCGACGACGAAGCGCAGACGCCCCTCACCCACGCTGAGCAGCACGATCGGCTGCTGCTGCGCGATCATGCGCACGATCGGCGTGTTGCCCCACATGCCGAAATCGAGGCTGCCCCCGACGAACGCCTCGACCATCGGGATGGCTGACGGATAGTCGCGCCAGTCGACGGTCAGGTCGACGCCCATCCCGGCGGCGGCTTTCTCAAAGACCTTGTTGTCCATCATGTACTGCGTGACCGGCGAGTTGCCGGCCGCGAAGGGCTGTCGACCGACCGAAACCTTGACGCTTCGGCGAGACTGAGCGCCAACGATCGACGGTGCGGCGAGAATGCCGGCCAGGCCGATGACAACGGAACGGCGTCCGGGATTTCCGATCAGGTCACGCATGGCTACCTCCCATTTTTGATTGTTGGATTGTTACGTCGTGGCGGCCCGGTAGGCCTCCGATTTGATCTGGTTCCATATCTGCTGAGACAGCGCCTGGAAGCGCGCCTCGGTCCTTGTCGTGTCGTCGCGTGGCCGCTTCAGGTCGACCGTCACGATATCGCGCACGTGCCCCGGACTGTTCCCCATGACGACGACCCGGTCGGCCAGGAACACTGCCTCATCGATCGCGTGCGTAATGAAGATGACCGTGCGCCGCTGCGAACGCGGCCGGTCCTGGCCCCAGACACGCAGCAGCTCATCCTGCAGGATCGTGCGGGTCTGCGCGTCGAGGGCGGCAAGCGGCTCATCCATAAGGAGCACCTTCGGCTCGTAGGCGAGGAGCCGGGCCAGCGCCACGCGCTGGCGCATGCCGCCCGAAAGCTGGTGCGGATACTTGTGCTCCGCCCCCTTCAGCCCGACGAGTGCGATCGTCTCGGCGACACGGCGGGCGCGATCGGCCTCGCCGATCCCGCCGCCCGCCGGGCCATAGCGAAGCGCGAACCCGACATTGCCTTCGACGGTCTGCCAGGGAAACAGCGCGTAATCCTGGAACATGATGCCACGATCGACGCCCGGGCCCGTCACCTCCTGTCCATCCAGCCGAATCATTCCGGCGGTCGGAGTAGCAAGTCCGGCGATCATGTTGAGGAGCGTCGTCTTGCCGCAACCCGACGGCCCGACGATGACGACGAACTCGCCTTCGGCGATCGAGAACGAGGTATCGGCGACGGCGACGGCGGTACCGCCGCCGGGAGCAGGGAACTCCTTGCGTACGTTCTCGAGCTCTATCGTCAACTCTGCCTCCAGGGCATCACGCGAGCGGAGCCCGTCCGGACGAACCAGTCGAGCGCGAGCGATACGAGCCCGACACCAATCATGCAAACCACGATGCGGTTGAGCTCGATGGAATAGGCGTAGAACACGAACATCATCTGGCCGATCCCGCCCGATCCGCCGCCGCCGGCCTTGGCGCCGACGGCAAGTTCCGCCGCGACGATCGCCGTCCATGCCACGCCCAGTCCGATCCGCAGGCCTACCGCGATCTGCGGCATCGCCGCCGGCACGATCACGGTGCGCAGGATCGCGTCGTTCGAAAGACCCATCGTCTGGGCGGCAAGGACGAGCGGCCGGTCGACCTGCTTTGCACCGGCGATCGTGTTGATGAGGATCGGGAAAAAGGCCGCGTAGGCGACGAGCATCACCGCAGCCGGTGTACCGGTCCCGAACCAGAGGATGGCCATCGGCAGCAGCGCGATCGCCGCAATCGGGCGGAAGCTTTCGACCAGCGGGTCGAGATTGCGCTCTATGCCGCGCACTGTTCCCATCAGGAGCCCGAGCGGCATCGCGATCGCGAAAGCGATGACAAAGCCGGTGAAGACGCGGCTGAGGCTCTGCAGCATCGCGAACGGCAAGTCGCCGCTTGCCGTCAGCGCAAGCGCCTCGACCGCGATGCGGCTGGGCAGCGGCATGCGTACACCGCCGAATAGCGTTCCGCTCGCCTGCCAGAGCACGAGGAGAGATGCCGGCAGGACCAGGGCCAGCGCCGGACGGTGGAACGAGGAAATCATCTCACCGCCACCTCGCGCGGCGCCCAAGGGGTCAGGCGAAGCGTCAGACGTCGAAGCGCCAGATCGCACAGATAGCCCGCCACGCCGACCATCGCGATGAAAGCAATCACCTTCGGCGTAACCAGCATTTCGCGATACCACGAGATCGCGTAGCCAAGCCCGTTGGGAGCGCCGACCAGTTCGGCGGCAATGACCGCCGTCCAGCCCGACGCGACGCCCAAACGCATCGAGACGAGAATCGAGGGCAGCGCCGCCGGCACCACGACCCGCCGGAGAATCGCGGCCCTGTCGAGCCCCATGACCCGTGCGGCGTTGACGAGATTCCGGTCAACGAACTTGGCGCCGGCGATGGTTCCAACCAGGATCGGGAAGATCGCCGTATAGGCCATGATGAAGATCGGCAGGCCATGGCCGATGCCGAAGATGAACAGCGCCAGCGGGATCCACGCGATGCCCGAGATGGGCCGCAGGATCTCGACCAGCGGATCGACGATATGTTCCAGCGTGCGCGAAGTTCCCATCGCCAGACCGAGCGGGATAGCGATCGCCGCGGCGATGACGAGACTCACGAACAGCCGTGACAGGCTGAGCGCCGCATGGAAGAAAAGGTCACCTTCGCCGGCGACCGCGACGAGTGCCCAGAACACGCGCGACGGATCGGGCAGCAGCATCGGGTTGGCCGTGAGCACCGCGACGCCCCACCAGAGCAGCGCAAAGGCCGTCATCGTTCGGAGATAGATGAACAGGGAGACGAAGCGGCTCATCGTCCGGATTCCCATGCGCTACCCGACCGGCGCGTTTCGGTCGACAAGACCCGACACCTTCATCTCGCTCCAGAACGCGTCCGGAATGCGTGCCCGGCAGGATGCCGCCGCGATCTGCACCTCACCCGGCGACCGATAGCCGGCCGCCACGCTGGCGAGTGCGGGATGGGAAAGCGGGAACTGCGTGGCAGCCGCCTGCAGGGAAATTCCGTGGTGCGCGCACAGATCTTCCATGCGGCGCACGCGCTCGAGCACCTCCGCCGGCGCATCGGCGTACCAGAATTTCGCGCCGGGGACCGCACCGGTCGCAAGGATGCCTGAGTTGTAGGGTGCAGCGAGCAGGACGGAAATCTCCTTGCGCTCGCAGATCGGCAGAAGCGCAGGCAACGCGCTCGTATCCAGCAGCGTGTAGCGTCCGGCGAGCATGAAGCAGTCGAAATCGCCGTCCCTCGCATAGCGCGCTAGGATATCGACCTCGTTGATACCCACGCCAATGGCGCCGATCGTGCCCGCCGAGCGGAGCCTGTCCAACGCCTTGTAGGCGCCTTCCATCGACTGGCGGTAACTCTCCTCCAGCCTGTCGCCGCGCCAGCGCGGCGTGACGTCATGGATCAGCACGATGTCGATGCGCGCCATGCCCAGCCGCTGCAGGCTGTCCTCGATCGAGCGCATCGCGCCGTCGTGCGAGTAATCGTACTCGATGTCGAATGGCAGTGTCGTCGCGAACGGGCCGGTCGAGCGCTCTTGCGCCTTCCGCGGCTTCAGCAGCCGGCCGACCTTGGTCGACAGCACGAAGCTGTCGCGCGGCCTTCCGCGCAACGCCTCGCCGAGCCGATGCTCGGACAGGCCATGGCCATAGAACGGCGCCGTGTCGAAATAATTGATGCCGGCCTCGAACGCCGCGTCGACGGCCGCGCGCGTCGCGGCATCGGGCACGTCAGCCAGGAGGTTGCCGAACGGAGCGGCGCCGAAGCCGAGCTGCGAAACGGCGAGCGAGGTACGGCCGATCTTGCGGCGCTGGGAAGGGTCGCGGCTCATGCCTTTGCCTTCCGTGCCCGATTGCTGGTGACATTATGGACATGCACGTGCTGCCCGACGGCGATGTCGCGTGTCGCGGAGGCAAAGGTCTCTCCGTATTTCAGCACCGGCGCACCCTTGCCGGTGGCGCCGCGCGCGATCTTGTGGCCGAGCGCCACGGCATCGACCGCGACAAGCGTCTCGTTGCGTCCGTCGACGCGTACCGTGACGGTTTCGCCGGCCGCGATGTCGCGCAGCACGACTGCCACGCTGTCGCGTGGATCGATGGCGATGGCATTCCAGGTCGCCGATACGGTCATTTCGCCGACCGGATCTTCACGCCGGCCTTCTCCTCGCGCATCTTGACGAGAACGCCGACGTCGTTGCCGCCCAGCCCCTGGTCGAGGCCGTCCTGACAGGCCTTGAGCGTCGCCTTTCCGATGGGGGCGTCGAGCCCCATCGAGTCGATCATCTGCAGCGCGATGCGGCAGTCCTTGTGGGCGAGGCGCAGCATGAAGCCGGGTGCGAAATCGCCCTTCAGGGGGCGCGCCGGAAATGCAACGGCAAGCTGGTTGTTCCAGGCCATCGTCTTCTGCATGACGCTCGTCATCGTTTCGAGAGTCAGGCCGGCCTTGATGCCGGCTGCGAGTATCTCGGCATTGAGCGCCACCAGCGTCGTCGCCAGCAGGTTGTTGGTCGCCTTCATCGCATGGCCGTTGCCCAGCCCGCCGCAGTTGAAGAAGTCGGTCCCCATGCAGTCGAGTACCGGACGGACCCTCTCGATCGCTTCGGGCGCACCGCCGACCATCAGCGTCAGCGTGCCGGTAACGGCATGCTCGGCGGTCTTGCCGACAGGGCTGTCGACCATGTGGCAGCCCTTGGCGGCAAGTGCGGCGCCGATCTTGCGCGTCGTATCGGGGGCGCTCGTGCTCATGTCGATCATCGTCGAGCCCTTGCGGATGCCCGCGACGATGCCTTCGGGTCCGAGTGCGGCGCGCTCGACATCCGGCGCGTCGGGCAGCATCGTGATTATCACGTCGCTCGCCGCGGCAACCGCCGCCGGCGAAGCGGCGGCCTTCGCACCCTGCCCGACGAGCTTTTCGACCGCCTTGGGATCGATATCGAACACGGTCAGGGCATTGCCCTTCTTCAGCACGTTGGCGGCCATCGGCCCGCCCATGATTCCCAATCCGATGAATCCGACATTCGCCATCTTGCTTCCCCGCTTACATTGATGCGCCGACGCGCACGAAGGCTTCCGCGCCTTCGCCGTGAATCTCGCCCCAGGTCGACGCTCCGGATGCGACGTCGAGCACGAGACTGAAAAGCCGCGCACCCGCCTCGCCGATATCCTCGCGCCCTTCGAAGACGGGGCTTGCGTCGAAATCGATCTGGTCAGGCAGCCGGCGCGCCGTATCGGGTCGGCCGGTAATCTTGATCGTCGGGGAAATCGAGTTGCAGAAGCTGTTGCCCGCGCCCGTCGTGAACAGCATCAGCTGCGCACCCGAAGCGGCAAAGCCGGTCAAAGATTCGGGCGAGAAGCTTGGGCCGTCCATCAGATAGAGCCCCTTGGCACGCGGGCGCTCGGCGACCTGGAGAACGCCACGGATCGGCCGCGTACCCGTCTTGGCGATGGCGCCGAGGGACTTCTCTTCGATCGAGGACAGGCCGCCGCGGATGTTCTCGGTCCCCGGATTGTTGCCGGTGAGATCGTGCCCGCTGGCGGCAAGCTCGGCCTCGCGCCGGAGCACCGCGTCGACGATTGCCTTGGCGACCTGCGCGTCCGCCGCGCGCTTTGCGACGATATGCTCGGCTCCGAGCCATTCGACGGTTTCACCCACAACGGCCGTGCCGCCGGCATCGACCATCCGGTCGACGCAGTTTCCCGCGACCGGATTGGCGACGAGGCCCGATGTCGCGTCGGAATGTCCGCATTCCACGCCGAGAAACAGTGCCGATGCCGGAACCTTGGCGCGGATGAGCCTAGAAGCGGCATGGACAAGCTCGGCCGCCATGCGGATGCCGCGCGCACTCGCCTCGACGGCGTTCTCGTGCGTATCGTCGAGGGCGGTGACGCGGACCGGCTTACCGGTCGTTTCGACGATCGCGACGATCTCGTCGATTGCCTTGCGGTCCGCGCCGACGACGAGCACCGCGGCGACGTTTGGATTGAGACACAGGCCGACGAGCTGGCTGCGGTGCGACAGCTTGTCGGCGCCGTACTGGCCGCGCCCATAAGGTGTCGTGACCAACAGCGTGCCGTTGACGCATTGCACGATCCGCTCAGCCACGCGATTGACGAGGCCAAGGATCGAGATCACAAGCACATGATTCCGCACGCCAAAGGACCCGTCGGCGCGCGCAAATCCCATGAACGTGGCAGAGCCGTCCAGCGGCAACGTTTCCCCCAATTTCGTGTCGGCCGAGTGCAGTGCAGCGCAACACTTTTCTTGAAATTTGCCCGATGTTAACGCATACATTTGAACAGGCAAGAAAAATATTCGGGGAGGCGGTCCAGACGACATGCCAACCAGACGCAACCGCACACCCAGACGTTCCCGTCTCGAAGACGTGGCGCAGCACGCCGGCGTCTCGACGATGACGGTGGTCCGCGTCCTGCGCGAACCCCACAAGGTGGCGCCTGCCACGCGTGCGCGCGTGACTGCGGCGCTCGACAAGACCCAATATACGCCCGATCTGGTCGCGCGCTCGCTCGTCTCGCGCCGGACCGGTATGATTGGCGCGATCGTGCCGACGCTGTCGAATTCGCTGATCGCCGATATCGTCCAGGGCATGTCGGACGAGCTCGCGCTGCACGACCGCCAGTTGATGATCGGCGCGTCCGGCTTTTCGGCACCGCGCGAAGAAGCGCTCGTGCGCAGCTTCCTGTCCCGCCGCGTCGACGCGCTATACCTGACCGGTACAAGCCATACCGACGAAACGGTGAAGCTGCTGCACGCCGCCGGCCTGCCGGTGGTGGAGGGCGGCAACATCCCCCAGACGCCGATCGATTTCGTCGTCGGCACCTCGAACGTCGATGCAGCTGCCTGTGTAGTGACATATCTCATCCGCAAATACGGCAAGCGCATGGGATTTGTCGGCGGCTCGCCGGTCGACAATGACCGCATGCGCGACCGGCGGCTCGGTTACGAGCAGGCCCTGCGCAAGGCCGGCGCGCGCGTGGTGCAGGAGGCCATGATCGAGGCCCCGATCGCGATGGAAAGCGGCCGGCGCGCGATCACGCAGCTGCTCGGACTTCCCGCCCCGCCGCGCGCAGTGTTCTGCGCCACCGACGTGATCGCTGCAGGCGCGGTCCTCGAATGCACGCGGCGCGGCGTGCGCGTGCCGGACGACATCGCGATCGCCGGCTACGACGATCTCGAGATTGCAGGCGAGCTCGTCCCTTCGCTGACGACCGTGCGCGTCCCGCGCTACGAGATCGGCCGGCAGACCGCGCGTTTCATGCATCTGAGCCTGACCGGCCAGCGGCCGAAGAACGACATCCACGATATCGGGTTCGAACTGATCCTGCGCGAAAGCGCCTGAAGGGGGAGTGAAGCCGTGCCCAAATCCCTGATCGTCACCGGAGCCAGCCGCGGCATCGGAGCCGCAACCGCCGTTCTCGCCGCGCGCGACGGCTGGCAGGTCTGCGTCAACTATCGCAGCCACGCCGACGAAGCCGAGGAAACCCTGCGCGCGATACGCAAGGAAGGCGCGGTCGGCATCGCGGTCAAGGCCGATGTCGGCGACGAAGCCGCCCTCGTCGCGATGTTCGAACGCTGCGACCGGGAACTCGCCCCGCTCGGCGGGCTCGTCAACAATGCCGGCTATCTCGGTGGTGAAAGCGACATCGAGGATTTCGATTCTGCCGCCATGCGCATGCTCTGGGACGTCAATGTCGTCGCGTATTTCGTCTGCGCGCGCGAGGCGGTCCGCCGCATGTCGACGAAGCGCGGCGGTAAAGGCGGGGCCATCGTCAACGTCTCGTCGATGTCGGCCGAAAGCGGCGGCATCGGTCCGCGCATCCATTACGCGACGACGAACGGTGCGCGCCGTACGTTCACATTCGGTCTTGCAAAGCAGTCCGGCAGCAAGGGAATCCGCGTCAACGGAGTCATGCCGGGCGTCATCGACACCAATTTCAACGACGATTTCGACAACGAAGGCCGCAACGTGCGTCTCAAGCCGCTCATCCCGGTCGGTCGGGTCGGGGCCGGCAGCGACGTCGCCGAGATGATTGTCTGGCTGCTGTCGGATAAGGCCGCCTATGTCAGTGGCGCGGTAATTCCGGTCAATGGCGGGTTCTTCTAATTTGATCAAATATTGACTCCATTTTTTAAATGTGCGATCAAAAACACACTATATATAAAATATTTGATCAAAAATAATCAAATTTGGTCAATATCGGGAGGACACATTGTCGTTCGTAGTGGCCGCCATATCGGTCTGCGACCGCCTGCGCCAGGACATCCTGGCAGGCACCTTCCCGTTCGGCGGCCGACTGAAGATCGACGAGCTGTCCGCACGCTACGCCACCAGCCACATGCCGATCCGCGAAGCGCTACGCCAGCTGCAAGGCGAAGGACTCGTCATCGTCGAGCCGAACCGGGGCGCGCGCGTGCGTGCCGTCGACGTCGAGTTCGTGCGCGACATGTTCGACCTGCGCATCGCGCTCGAAGCCATGCTCGCGCGCCGGGCTGCCGAGCGGATCACGCCCGCGCAACTCGACGCACTCGCCCGCATCGAAGAGGAACTCGAGGCGCACGCCGCGCGCGCCGACTATGCGGGCGTTCTCGCCGCCAACCAGGCCTTCCACGCGACGATCAATGACGCGGCCGGCAATGTCGAGGCGATCCGCATGCTCGAACGTCACTGGAACATCATCATCGCGCTGTGGGGCAAGCACGGCTACGGCGCCGAACGCGCCGCCGGCGTGATCTCCGACCATCGCCAGATCATCGTCGCCCTCTCCGAACGCGATGCCGAGGGATCGGCCATCCTCGCGACCGCGCATGCCGCAAAGGCGAAGCAGGAGATGCTTCGCCGCTTCCAGAACCAACCCAAGGAAGGGCGCGTCGCGTGACTGCACCGTTCCGCCGGATCGATGCCTTTGCACTGCGTCCGACCGGCAAGACGGTCTGGACTTTCCTGCGCGTGGTCGACGGTGACGGATTCGAAGGCTGGGGCGAAGCGACGCTCACCGGACAGGAGGCGGCACTCGCCGTCGCGCATGGAAGGATCGCCGTCACGCTCGCCGGAACGCGAGCCGATATGCGCCGCGACCTGATGACCGAACTGGGCGTATCGAACGCCGACAAACCCGCTGCGGCAATCGTCAGCGCGGTCGACCAAGCCCTGTGGGACATCGAGGGAAAGCGTCGCGCAAGGCCGATGCACGCGCTGCTTGGCGGGACACCCCTTCCCTCCGTCGGCGTCTACGCGAACGTGAACCGGCGCACGACCGACCGTACGCCCGCTGGGTTCGCGGCGAGCGCACGCAAGGCGCTGGGTGACGGGTATTCCGCGTTCAAGATCGCGCCCTTCGACGGTGCGAAGCCCGGCAGCACCGACGGGATCGCGCATGGCATCGCCTGTGCCGCAGCCGTGCGTGCGGCGATCGGGCCGGAGCGCAAGCTGATGATCGACTGCCACTGGCGTTTCGACGAAAGAACCGCCGGGATCGCGCTCGCCGAGCTTGGGCAGCTCGACCTCCACTGGTTCGAGTGCCCGATCGCCGAAACGCCGGGGAACTACGACGCGCTTCGCCGGCTGCGGCGCGCCGCCAACGACATCGGCGCGCTGCTCGCCGGCTGCGAGATGGAAACAGGAGTAGCCGGCTTCCGCCCGTTCATCGAGCGCGAGGTCTACGACGTCATCATGCCGGACGTGAAATATGCCGGCGGTCTCGCCGAGTTCGGCCGCATCGCCGATCTCGCCGCTGCACGCGGCATCAAGGTCGCGCCTCACAATCCCAGCGGCCCGATCAGCCATGTCGCCAGCCTGCATCTCGGTGCCGTCCTTCCCGGCTTTCTCAGCCTCGAACACCAGTACGACGAGACCGAGAGATTCTTCAGCATCGTTGCCGACGCGATGCCACGCCCCAAGGACGGCGAGAGCAGGCTTCCGACCGGCCCGGGACTGGGCGTGGCGCTCGATACCGAGCAGCTCGTTCCGCTCGCCGAACTTCCCGCACCCGTCGCAGGAGATGCACGGTGAATGCGCTGATCCGCCTGCGTCGCCTCGGCGAATTCGCGCTGGCGCTCGGCGTCGTCGGCCTGCTGTGGCATCTCGTGGCGCTACGGGTGGCCAACGCCACGCTCGTTCCCGCCCCGCTCAAGGTCGCCGGCGCCTGGATGGAGCTGCTGCATAGCGACCTGCCGGTCGACATCGCGGCGAGCCTCGTGCATCTGGGAACCGGATACGGCGCGGGCGCGGCGCTCGGACTGGCGCTCGCCGTGCTATGCGCACGCTTCGAAATCGTCGACGCGATCGCCGATCCGGTGATGGAACTGCTGCGTCCGATCGGCGCCATCGCATGGATCCCGATCGCCATCATCCTCTTCGGCATCGGCCGCGGCGTGCCGATCTTCCTCATCTTCTACGCCGCCCTGTTCCCGATCTTCGTCAACACGCTTGCCGGCATCCGCCAGGTCGACAGCAGCCTTCTGCACGCCGCGCGATCGCTCGGCGCGCCCCCGCGCATGGTCGTCACGCATGTCGTGCTGCCGGCCGCGTTGCCGCTGGTGCTGGCCGGCGCGCGGCTGAGCCTCGGCGTCGCCTGGGCCGCGATGGTCGCTGCGGAACTGACGGGGGCCGATGCCGGACTTGGCTGGCGGATCTTCTGGTATCAGGAATTCTTCGCCATGGACAAGGTCATGGCCGTGATCCTGACCATCGGCGTGCTCGGCTACATGCTCGATCTCGCCTTGCGCCGCCTGCAGGCGATTCTGACACGCTGGAGCCACGATACGCGCGCGGAGGACACATGACCGTCAGCCAGCGCCGCCTTGCCCCGCTCGCGTTCCTTGTCCTGCTGCTCGCCGGATGGGAAGCCGCCGCACGTGCCGCCGGCGCGCTCGCGGTCATTCCCTACCCGACCGGAATCTTCGACGCGGCGGTGCGAACGATCGGCGACGGCACGCTGCCGTCCGCCGTCGCCAGCAGCCTGCAACGCGTGCTCACCGGCTTCGCGCTTGGCGCCCTATTCGGCATCCCGCTCGGTCTGACGATGGGCCTGGCCGAACCTTTCCGCCGCGCTCTCGACCCGATCGTCGACTCGCTGCGCGCGATTGCGCCCATCGCGTGGATACCGATGGCGCTGCTGTGGCTCGGGATCCGCGGCAACGCCGCCTTGTTCATCGTCGCCTACGCCGCCTTCTTCCCGTTCGTGCTCAACACGATCCAGGCGGTTCGCCTTGTCGACCGGCGGCTCGTCGATGCGGGCCGTGCGCTGGGCGCCAGCCGCTGGCTACTGCTGCGTGCTGTCATCGTACCCGGCGTCGTGCCGGTCGTCATGACGGGAGGACGCATCGCAATGGCTTTCGCGTGGGGCTCGATCATCGCGGCGGAGATGGCGATCGGCATCAAGGTCAATCCCGGCGGAGCCGCGACCGTCGGGCTGGGGCAGCTCATGGTCAATACGCTCTACATCAAGCGCGACATCAACGGATTGGTCCTCTACATGGCAAGCATCGGCATCGTCAGCCTGGCGATCGACTACGGCATGCGTTCCCTCCAGCAGATGGTGACCCCGTGGCACCGGTGAGCGATGCCAAGATCGAGGCGCGCGGTCTCTCGAAGACCTACGTATCGGCACGAACCGGCACGCAGGTCGAAGCCCTGCGCGACGTATCGTTTCGCGTCATGCCGAACGAGTTCGTGTCGATCGTCGGCCCTTCGGGCTGCGGGAAATCCACATTGTTGTCGCTCGTCGCCGGCTTCGCCGTGCCATCGGCCGGTACGGTTCTGTTCGACGGCACGCCAGTCATCGGCCCCGGCCCGGAACGCGGCGTCATGTTCCAGGACTACGCGCTGTTTCCGTGGCGCACGGTCAAGGGGAATGTCGAGTTCGGCCCGCTCGCCCGTGGCCTCGATGCCAAGGCGCGCGCCGAAATCGTCCGCACGCATGTCGAAATGGTCGGCCTCGCCGGCTTCGAGGATCGCTACCCGCACGAGCTCTCCGGCGGCATGCGCCAGCGCTGCGCGCTCGCGCGCCTGCTCGCCAACCGTCCCGAGGTCTGGCTGATGGACGAGCCGCTCGCCGCCGTCGACCTGCAGACGCGCGTCATCCTGCAGGATGAACTGCTTCGCCTGTGGGGTGACAGCGACGACAAGGCGAAACGGCGCTCGGTCATGTTCGTCACGCACGGCATCGACGAAGCGGTCTATCTCTCTGACCGGGTCGTGGTCCTCGGCCGCCGTCCCGGGCAGATCAAGGAAATCGTCGAGATCGACCTGCCCCGCCCGCGTACCCGCGCCCGCAGTTCGCCCGAGGCCGCGCGCTACGTCGACTACATCTGGAACCTGATCCGCGCCGAAGCGGCGCGCGCCATCGTCGAAGAACCATAAGAACCAAACCCGGAGGAAATCATGACCGTCACCTCGAACTTTCCGCGCCGCTCCATTCTCCGCATGGGCGGAGCCGCCGCCATCGCCAGCCTGCCGCTGTTCCGCGCCAGCCCGTCGCTCGCCCAGGCTCTCAAGATGACGATGGGCGTGGGCCTGACGAACGACGGCGCCCCGCTCGTGTTTGCCATGCAGCGCGACAAGCTGCTCGAGAAGGCGGCTGAAGAGCTCGGCATCCGGATCGAGTCCGAGTACCTCAATTTCCCTGTCCTGCTGCGCATGCTGCAGGGACTCGCCGCCGGCCAGCTCGACATCGGCATGCTCGGCTCGACGCCGACGATCCGCAATCTTGCCCAGCCCAACCCGGCCGTGCCAATCGCGATCGGCGGCGGCGGCATCAAATTCCCGCTGCAGGTGCCCAAAGGCTCGTCGATCAAGAACCTCAACGACCTGCGCGGCAAGACGATCCTCACGATCGTCGGCTCGGACCTGCATCTCGTGCTGATGCTGATGCTGAAGGCGCATTTCGGCACCGACGACGTCAAAGAGCTCAACATTACGGTGAAGAACATCCAGGCCTTCACCGAACTGACGCGCGCCCAGCCCGGCATCGATGCCGTCCTGAATGTCGATCCCGCGGCGCGCGGCGCGGAGAATGCCGGCGAACTCGTGGCCCTAGTGCGCAATGACGGTTCGACCGGTCCCGCCTATGACGGACCGGAAGGCAAAGGCGAAGGCCTTCGCGTGGCGAGCTTCGCCAAGACCGGCTTCTTCCCCGAGGCTTACTATCCGCACCGCATCTGGTGGGTGGCACGCGAGGCCTTCATGCGCGAGAACCCGAAGGCCGTGACCGCCCTGCTCGTCGCCAACGCGCGCGCGGTCAAGCTGACCGCGGCTATGAGCGCCGACCAAGTCATCGACCTCGCCAGTGCCGAATGGTTCAGCGACCGCGCCGCCCAGCGGCCCTACGTGGAAAACATCCTCTACCGCAAGCGTGGCTGGTCGTGGATCACCGAGGGCGACGCACGCTCGCTGATCGAGATGTCGAAGGTCAAGACCATCTTCCAGACCGAGCTGACCGGCGATCTCGTCAAGAAGACGCTGGCGCAGGGTGCCGCCCTGTCGCGCGACGCGTGGGAGCGGGTCGGCAAGGATCCTTCGCCCGACGTACTGGTCGACAAGAACGCTCCCGACACACGCGGCCTCCCGGTGTGGGAATCCGCAAACTGGAAAATCTGATGGTCCAGACGATCGGCCGCGAATCGCTCATCGCGATCCACCACGCGAACGCGATGACCGGCGAGACGCCGTTCTGGGATGCGGCGAGGGGCACGTTGTGGTGGATCGACATCCAGGGCCAGCGCCTGCTCGGCTATCTGCCGCAGAGCGGACGCACCCTGGATGTGGCGCTGCCGTCGATGCCCGGCTTCGTCACCGGACGGCGGAGCGGCGGCCTCGTGCTCGGGCTCGAGGACGGGATCTACCCTTACGATCCAGCAATCGGGCTCGGCGCGCGGATCGCCGCGATCGAAGCCGACGATCCGCGCACCCGCATCAATGACGGGCGCGCCGATCCGGCCGGGCGGCTGTGGTTCGGCACGATGGAAAAGACCGGGTCGGGCGAGCCGATCGGCGCGCTCTACCGCATGGATCTCGACGGCAAGGTCGACAAGGTGCGCTCGGATGTCCGTGTTCCGAACGGGATCGAGTTCTCCCCCGACGGCAAGCGCTTCTATTTCGCGGATTCGCGTACGCGCACGATCGAAGTGATGGCGTACGACGCGGCTTCCGGCACCTACAGCGACGCGCGCACCTTCATGCGCTATCCCGAGGGTGCCGTGCCGGACGGGAGTTGCATCGACGCCGAAGGCTGCCTCTGGATTGCGTTGATCGGCGCAGGCAAGATCGAACGACGGCGCCCGGACGGATCGCTCGACTGCGTCGTCGATCTGCCGGTATCGCGTCCGACGATGCCGATGCTTGGCGGGGCGGATGGCCGCACGATGTTCATCACCTCGCAGCGCCGCTTCCTTACGCGCGAGGCGCTTATCGCCGAGCCGCTGGCCGGCGACCTTCTTGCCGTCCGCGTGCCGGGAACGGCCCGCCAACCCCTGCTGACAGGAATCTGATGCCCGGAATATTCTCCATGAAAGGCCGCAACTGCCTTGTCACCGGCGGCAGCGTCTCGATCGGCCGGGCGATCGCGCTTGGTTTCGCCGAGCACGGCGCCAGCGTCGCGATCCACCATTCGGCCGCCGCCGACGTCGCCTTCGGCGTGCCCGATGCGGCGCGCGACACGGTTGCCGCGATCCGCGCGTTCGGCGTGGCAGGCCACGCGGTCGAGGCAGACCTTGCCGATCCGCAGGGTGCACGCCGCGCGTTCGAGGGCGCCGTCGCCGCCCTCGGCCGGATCGACGTGCTCGTCGTCTGCGCCTCGGTCCAACAGCGCGAGGAATTCGCCGAGATCTCGTCCGAGCAGATCGAGCGCCAGACGCAGATCAATTTCGTCGCGACGATCGAACTGCTCAAGCTTGCCGTGCCGCCGATGCGCGCGCGGCGCTGGGGCCGCGTGCTGACCATCGGCAGCATCAACCAGGTCTCGCCCGATCCGCAGCTTGCGGTCTATGCGGCGCTGAAGAGCGCGCAGGCGAATCTCGCGATCAATCTCGCCGCGCAGTGCGCGCGCGACAACGTGATGGTCAACAACCTGTCGCCCGGCATCGTCGAGACCGAGCGCAACCGCTGGCGCCGCAAGGATGCCGACGAATGGCGCCAGATACAGGAAAAATCCGCCCCCACGATCGGCCGCGCCGCGCGGCCCGAGGAAATGGTCGGCGCGGCAATCCTGCTGTGCTCGGAGGCCGCGAGCTATATCGCGGGAACCGACCTGATGGTCACGGCCGGCGCACATCTACCCGGAGGCAATCGGTGAACGGATTCATCGGCATCACGATCTTTCCAGAGTTCTTCCAGAACGAGGGCGTCGAAGGCGCGCTCGACAATCTGGTGCGCCGCGCGGGCGCAACGGCGATCGCCACGTCGCCCTATGTGATGGCACCCGCGCCGGACGGCCAGGGTTCGCGCGAACCGCCGGCCGATGCGGGTGCAGGCAAGGTGCGTCTGCTCGACCGGCCGCTATGGGGCCGGCGCGAGTTGTTCGTGCGCACCGCGCCCAGCTTCGCGCCCGACCTGTCGCTCTATAAGGGTCTGCGCTATCCGCCCGCGCAGGCCGACGCGCTGACGCATAGCGACGGCCATGTCATCGCCGACGCGATCAAGGCCGCCAAGGCGCGCGGCCTCGAAGTGTATCTGCAGGTGCAGGCGGTCATCCCGCCCGGCTACCGCGTGCAGTTCGGCGGCCCGCAGGAAGACGACCGGCCGCGCCTGCCCGACGGCGGTTCGCCCGCCGTGCGCGTCGACAACAACGCCTCGCTCGCAAGCCCGCATATCCGCGACTATGCGCGTGCGATGGTGCGGGATCTCGTGCAGGCCTATCCGCAGATCGACGGGCTGCGCATCGACTGGCCGGAGTATCCGCCCTACTCGCTCGACGGCGCCTTCTTCGATTTCGGGCCCCATGCGCGCGATGCGTCCAAGCGGCTGGGTTTCGATTTCGAGGCGATGCGCGGCGCCGCGGGCACGCTGCGTTCGCGCCTTCTCGGCGGCCTCACCGCCGGCGATCTCGCCGGCTGGACGAGCGGCGTGGAACCCGTCGAACGGCTGTTCGGCGGCACGCCCGCACTGGCCGAATGGCTGCGCTTCAAGGCGAAGCTGTCGTCCGAGATCATCCAGGTCTTCCGCGAGGCGCTCGACGCCTCGGGCGCGAAGCACATGAAGCTCGTGCCCAACGCCTTCCCGCCGCCGTGGACGGCATTGAGCGGCATGCCCTTCGCCGATCTGGCCGGGCGCTGCCAGGGCGTCTCGGTCAAGCTCTACACGATGCACTGGCCGATGATGGTCCGCGCGTGGGCCGACGCGCTCGCCGCCGCGAACCCCTCGATCGCGGCTGATCCCAATCTCGGCCGCGGCATCGCGCGCCTGTTCGCGACCAACGACGATCCGGGGCCCACACGGCTCGAAGACTGGCGCTATCCGGAGCCGGAAGAGCCCCATCCGGTGGGCGCGAAGACGCAGGAAGCCAAGATCCGTGCGGCGCGCGCGGCCGCCGGCAGCGTGCCGGTCTACGCGCTCGCCCACGGCTACGGCCCCGTCGACGATTTCGAGGCGCGCTGCGCCATCGCCTGGCGCGCGTCGGGCGGCAGGCTATGGGTCAACCGCTACGGATATCTCGCGGATGCGAAGCTCGACGCGATCGGCCGGGTGCGCGCGCTCGCTTGACCGGCCTTCGAGCACACTCAATACTCGACACAAATAGAAAACCGGGAGGAACGACGATGTTCGCAAGAATGGCAGCAGCACTGGTCGCGGCGACGATCGCCGCGTCGCCCGCGATGGCGGCGTGGCCCGAGAAGCCGGTTCGCATCGTCGTTCCGTTCGGGCCGGGCGGCACGACCGATATCCTCGCGCGCACGCTCCAGAAGGTGCTCGACGAGCGCAAGATCATCCCGCAGCCCATCGTCGTGCAGAATGTCGGCGGCCATTTCTCGGTCGGCGCGCGTCAGGTGATGACGGCGCAGCCCGACGGCTACACGTTCCTCGCCATCCATCTGGCCCTGCTGTCGGGCGAGGTCGTCGATCCCGCGCGCGGCGTTTCGTACCGCAACTTCGAGCCGGTGGCGCTCACCGGCGGCTTCTGCTTCCACCCGATCGTGCGCGGGGATTCACCGTTCAAGACGCTCAAGAACCTGCTCGACGAGGCGAAGGCCAAACCGAACACGATCGTCGCTGGCGTGAATATCGGCGCGCTCAACCACATGATGGCGCTGTTCATGGAACAGGGCTTCCCCGGCGCCAAGTTCCGCTACGCGCAGATCGGCGGCGGCGGCGAGAATTTCGCGGCTATCATGGGCGGCCACACACAGCTCACCGTGCTATCGAGTTCGGAGTACCAGACCTACAAGGCCAACGGTATCCGCGCCCTCGCCTATTCGGGTCCCGAACGCCTGAAGCTCGAACCCGAAATCCCGACCGCCCGCGAACTTGGCCTCGGCTTCGACTATTGCGCCGAGAATTTCTGGTTCGCGCCCAAGGGAACGCCGCGTGAGGCGATCGAAGGAATGGCCGACGCGCTCGAGAAGGCGAACGGCACGCCTGATCTCAAGGATTTCTTCGAGAAGCAGGCGCAAACGGGCCAGTTCATGCGCGGCCCGGCCTACGCCAAGCGGCTCGACGACGTGTTCAAGATGATCGAACCCGTCGCCAAGCTCGCGGCACCCGCGCCGAAGTAAGGGGAAAAGCGCGTGGCCGAAGCCGTCAATCCGCGCGAGCGCAGGCTCGACTTCGTCGGGGCGATCGTCGTCATCGCGATCGCCGCGTTCGCGCTGTTCGTCGCGCGCAAGGAACCGCCCGCGCATTACGACCCGCTGGGGCCCGGAACGGCGCCGACGGTCGTGGCGCTGCTGCTGCTCGTGCTCGGCATCGTGCTGCTCGTGCGCGCCTGGTCGGGTCTGCGGACCGGCCAGGCGACGCAGAGCATGATCCTCGGCCTCGACGGCGAGACGCCGGCAGATTACCGCCTGCGACCGGGGCTAGCGCTGCTGTGCTACGCGGCGACGGCGGCCTACGCGGCGGCACTGGGCTTCGGCGTGCCGTTCTATGCGGCCACCGTCGTCTTCCTGATCGGGCTGGGTGCGGCGATGGCCGATTTCCGGCGCAAACGCACGCTCTGGGTCGTCGGCGTCGGCATCGTCGGCGCGTTCGTCGTCAAGTACCTGTTCGGCACCGTCCTGCTGGTGTCGCTGCCATGACGCTCGCCGACGCCTTCCTGCACCTGTTCCTGCCCGGCCCGTTCTTCATCATGATCGTTGGCGTGATCGTCGGCATCGCCGTCGGCGTCATGCCCGGCATCACCGCCGGCATGCTGATGGCGCTGACTCTGCCCTTCACCTACGCGATGGCGCCGGTCGACGCGATCATCCTGCTGATCTCGATGTTCGTGGGCGGCGTGTCGGGCGGCCTCGTGACGGCGACGCTGATGCGCATCCCGGGCGAACCCAACGCGATCATGACGACGCTCGACGGCTATCCGCTCGCCAAGAAGGGCTTTCCGGGCCGCGCGCTGGGCCTCGGCAACGCCGCGTCGATCGTCGGCGGGGCGATGTCGTGGGTGGCGCTTGTCCTCCTCACCCGGCCGCTCGCCGAAATCGCGATCCATCTGGGACCATGGGAGAACTTCGCGCTCGTGCTGACGGCGCTCGTGCTCGTCTCGTCGCTGAGCCGCGGCTCGTTCCTCAAAGGCATGATCTCGGCCCTGCTCGGCGTGCTGCTGGCGATGCCCGGCGTGGACGAGACGTCGGGGCTCGTGCGCCTCACCTTCGGCGTCGACGCGATGACCAACGGCTTCCAACTCCTGCCGGTCATCATGGGCCTGTTCGCGATGTCGCAGCTCGTCGCCGACACGATGCATGTCGAGCAGGGCACCGACCACATCAAGGCGAGCATGAAGGGCCTGCTGATCTCGCTGCGCGACTACGTCACGCATGGCTGGAACATGCTGCGCTCTTCGCTGATCGGGATCTGGATCGGCATCCATCCGGGCGTCGGTGCCACCGTCTCGTCGATCGTCGCCTATACGGTCGCCAAGAACGTCTCGAAGACACCCGAGGAATTCGGCACGGGCAGCGAGGAGGCGATCGTCGCCTCCGAGAGCGCCAACAATGCGACGACCGGCGGCACGCTGATCCCGCTGCTGGCGCTCGGCATTCCCGGCGGCGTCGCCGACGCGATCCTGCTGGCGGCGCTCGTAATGCACAACCTACGCCCCGGCCCGCTGCTGTTCTCCACGAACCCCGAGATCGTCAATACGATCATGGCGACGCACCTTGTCGCGCACGTCGCCATGTTCATCCTGATGACGGCGGGCACGATCCTGTTCGCGCGCATGATGCTGGTGCCGCGCGCGATCCTGTTCCCGATCGTCATCGTCTTCTGCGTGGTCGGTACCTACGCGATGGACGGGCAGATCTCCGACGTGTGGATCATGCTGCTGTTCGGCCTTGTGGGCCTCGGCATGGAATATGCGCGCTTCCCCCTCGCCCCGTTCGTGATCGGCTTCGTGCTGGAGCCGATGGCCGAGGGCAAGTTGCGCTCGGCGCTGATGATCTCGGACGGCTCGATGCTGCCGCTCGTCACGCGGCCGGTCTCGCTGGCACTGTTGCTGGTCGCGGTCGCATGCTTCGTGTGGCCGTTCTGGCGCGAATGGCGCGCCAAGCCCGGCTAGCGCCGGCCGACGCCCCTTCATTGCGACAAACGCCGTCCTTGGGCTTTCCTGTCGATTCCGGAGATGGGTGTCACGGAGCCGGCTGGCGCTGTCGCCCTGACCCCGATTGCCGGAGGCCACGGCAACGCCGCCGGGAGAACCATCCGGCTTTTAAAATTACAATCAATATCAGTAGCTTAATGTCCCCCACAGGAGCAGCCCAAGGGCCGGTCCTTGTGGAGAAAATTGGTAGCGGCGGAGGGATTTGAACCCCCGACCAAGGGATTATGATTCCCCTGCTCTACCACTGAGCTACGCCGCCGAAGTCGTGGTCGTTTAAGGGGCTGGCCCCCCCAAGTCAAGCCATCTGCGCGCGCACTTCGCGGACGATCCAGCCGCCACCCAGCACACGGCTGCCGTCATAGAGAACGCAAGCCTGCCCGGCCGCGATTCCATACTCGGGAGCGTCGAGTTCAACCGACGCCGAACCGTCTGCGTGGCGCTCGAAGCGCGCGGGCTTGGGTTCGGTCGTCGAGCGGATGCGCGCGGCGGCCGCACTGGCCGACGGGCGTGCGCCCAGCCAGTTCGTGTCCTTGAGCCGCAACGTGCGCCCGGCGAGGGCCGCGCGCGGGCCGACGACGACACGAGCGGTCTCCGGCTCGACGCGCAGCACGTAGAGCGGCTCGGCATCCGCGTCGCGCGCGCCGATATTGAGACCGCGCCGCTGGCCGACCGTGAAGCCGATCGTGCCTTCGTGCCGGCCCAGCACGTTGCCCGCACCGTCGACGATGTCGCCGGGCTTGGCCGCTTCCGGCTTCAGCCGCTCGACGAGGTCGCGATATTTCCCGTCGGGCACGAAGCAAATGTCCTGGCTGTCGGGCTTCGTTGCGACCGGCAGGTCGAAACGCGCCGCATGGCCGCGCACGTCGCTCTTGGGCATGCCGCCGAGCGGGAAGCGCACGAAATCGAGCTGCTCCTGCGTGGTCGCGAACAGGAAATAGCTCTGGTCGCGCGCCGGATCGACCGCGGCATGAAGCTGCGCCCCGCCGGCCGCGCCCACGCGGCGCGCATAGTGGCCGGTGGCAAGCGCAGCGGCGCCGAGATCGCGCGCCACGGCCAGCAGGTCGCGGAACTTGACCGTGCGATTGCACTGGACGCACGGGATCGGCGTTTCGCCGCGCGCGTAGCTGTCGACGAAATCGGCGATCACTGCATCCTTGAAGCGGCTCTCGTAGTCGAGAACGTAATGCGCGATGCCGATCCGGTCGGCGACGTTGCGCGCGTCGTGGATGTCCTGCCCCGCACAGCAGGCTCCCTTCTTCCTCGCCGCCACCCCGTGATCGTAGAGCTGCAGCGTGACGCCGACGACGTCATAGCCCGCTTCCTTCAGCAGGGCGGCCGTCACCGACGAATCCACGCCGCCCGACATCGCGACGACGATGCGCGATCCGGCAGGCACGTCCATGTCGGCAAGCCCGCTCAAGCGTCGAGCCCCATCTGCCAGAAGGCGGCTTCCAGGCGGCAGGCCTTGTCGAAAGTCTTCACCAGGTCGTCGAAACGCCCCTCGTTGGCGCGCACCTTCCACAGCCGGTCGATTTCATCGCTGTTCGCGCGCGCGACCCTGGCGAAATCCGTGCTGCCGTAAGTCTCGATCCACGCTTTGTACGGATTGGCGGAAATGTCGGCGCGGATCAGGCGCTGGCCGATGGCCGCATAGCCCAGCGCGCAAGGCGCCAGCGCCACGACGAGGTCGAGCAGGTCGCCCTGGAAGCCCTTGTCGAGCACGTAGCGCGTATAGCTCATCGTCGCATCGTCTTCGGGCGTGGCTTCCATGTCGGCCTCGGAAAGACCCCAGCCATGGCAGAACTCGACATGCAGGCTTGTCTCCTTGTCGAGGATCGCCTTGACCGTGCCGTTGGCCTTGCGCATCTCGGCAAGCGTGGACGACTTGAAGACCGCGAGCGACCAGGCGCGCGCGTAGTGCATCAGGAACAGGTAATCCTGCTTGAGATAGTGGCGGAACGATTCGACCTTCAGCGTGCCGGCGCCGAGACGGCGCACGAACTCGTGGTCGACATAGACGTTCCACGACGACCCGCACGCGGCGACCAGCCGTTCGGCCAGCCCACCCCGGGCCCAAAGCGCCGTCGTCACTCGCGTTCCCCGAGCCAGGCCATCTGGATCGCCTCGAGGATCTTCTCGTTCGACTTGGCCGGATCGTCGGCGAATCCCGGCAGCGCCTGGACCCACTTCCAAAGGTCGGTGAAGCGCAGGTTCACGACGTCGGCGTCCGGATGCGCTTCTTCCAGTTCGATCGCGATATCCGCGACGTCTGTCCAGCGCAGCTTCTTCATCGTCAGACCTTGTCGACCATCATGTTGCGCGTCGCCGTCGGCAGCGAGACCTTGAGGCCGTCGAGCTCGTCGGTGATCGTGATCTGGCAACCCAGCCGCGAGGTGTGCGTCAGGCCGAAGGCGAGATCGAGCATGTCTTCCTCGTCCTCGGTCGCCTCGGGCAGGCGCTCGTAATCGTCCTTGTCGACGACCACGTGGCAGGTCGAGCAGGCGAGCGAACCTTCGCACGCGCCTTCGAGCGGCACGTCGTTGCGGTGCGCGATCTCGAGGACCGAAAGGCCAACCGGCGCTTCGACTTCCTTCTTGGTGCCGTCGGGCAGCACGAACGTCATTTTCGGCATCTTCTTCTCTCTCTTCGTCTATCTCGTTTCGTCTAGCCGCCGATTTCGGCCACATTACGGCCCGCGAGCGCCTTGCGGATGCCGCGGTCCATGCGCCGTTCGGCGAAAACCTTCGTCTTGTGTTCCAGTTCCTCGGCCGCACCCTGGATCGCGTGCCGGTCGCTGCCGGACATCGCCTGTTCCACGGAATCGACGGTCCCGTCGATCGCCGCGCGTTCGGCTTCGTTCAGCAGGTCGGCATCGACGCCGAGGGCGGCCTGGAGCGCGTTGATCGCGCGGCGCGCTTCCACGCGCGCCTCGGTCAGCAGGCGGCGCTCCATGTCGTCGGCCGCGTTGTCGATGGAGGCGCGCAGCATCGCGGCCATCTCGTCTTCCGTAAGCCCGTAGGACGGCTTCACCTCGACGCGCGCCTCGCGGCCGGTGGTGCTCTCACGGGCACTCACCGAAAGCAGGCCGTCGGCATCGACCGAGAAGCTGACGCGGATGCGCGCTGCACCCGCCACCATCGGCGGGATGCCGTCGAGCTCGAAACGCGCGAGGCTGCGGCACTGGTCGACCATTTCGCGCTCGCCCTGCACGACATGGAACGCCATCGCGCCCTGCCCGTCCTGATAGGTCGTGAATTCCTGCGCGCGCGCCACGGGGATCGGCGTGTTGCGCTCGACGATCTTCTCGACGATGCCGCCCATCGTCTCGATGCCGAGCGACAGCGGCAGCACGTCGAGCAGCAGCGTGTCGGACCCGACGGTCAGCGATTCCGCCTGCAGGGCCGCACCCACCGCGACGACCTCGTCGGGATCGATGTCGGCCAGCGGCGCCCGGCCGAAGAACGCTGCGACCTTCGCGCGCACCAGCGGCACGCGCGTCGAGCCGCCGACAAGCACGATGCCGTCGAGCGCCTTGGGACCGATGCCCGCGTCTTCCAGCACCGACGCGGCAATCGCGATCGTGCGGGCGACCTTCGCGTCGATCAGCTGTTCGAACGTCACCCGGTCGAGGCGGTGCTCGCTGTCGCCGGAATCGAGCGACAGGATACCTTCCCACGTCTCGTCGTCGGTCAGCGCTTCCTTGGCCTCGCGCGCGGTCGCCAGCGCCTGCTTGACCTCGTCGCGCGAGACTTCGCCCCCGCGTTCCGCGAGGAAGCGTCCGGCCACAGCATGGTCGAAATCGTCGCCGCCCAGCGCGGCGTCGCCGCCGGTGGCGAGAACCTGGAACACGCCCTTCTCGAGGCGCAGCAGCGAGAAATCGAACGTGCCGCCGCCCAGATCGAACACCGCGAAGATGCCTTCCGACTTGCTGTCGAGCCCGTAGGCAAGCGCCGCAGCCGTCGGCTCGGCCACGAGGCGCAGCACGTCGAGCCCGGCGAGGCGCGCGGCATCGCGCGTGGCGGTGCGCGCCGCGTCGTCGAAATAGGCGGGCACGGTGACGACCGCGCGGTCGACATTGCGGCCCAGCGCCAGTTCCGCGCGTTCCTTGACGGCGCGCAGGATGTCGGCGCTGATTTCCACCGGCGTGATCAGCCGCTCGCCGATCTTCAGGCGCGCCATGCCGCCTTCGGCCGCAGGCCCCAGTTCGTAGGGAAGCCGGCCGCCGAGCTTCTCGAGATCGGCCACGCCGCGCCCCATCAGGCGCTTGATCGACGAGACGACGATTTCCGGGCGGTCGAACAGCTGGCGGCGCGCGATCTCGCCCACCAGCGCTTCGCCGCTGTCGAGATAGGCGACGACCGAGGGAACGAGGCCCGAGCCGCGCGCGTCGCGCACGACCTCGACCTTCTGGTCGCGCGAGATGGCGATGACGGAATTGGTGGTGCCGAGATCGATGCCGACGGCGAGGCCCTTCTCGTTCTCGTGCGGCAGCGGCGTCTCGCCGGGCTCGTGGATCTGGAGCAGCATCAGGCCGTCCCCGCCGCGGCAAGGCGCGCGCGGCGCGAACGCGCCTCTTCGCCGAGCTTCACGAGATACTTGAGACGCAGCGTGCCGATGCGCGCGGCCGCGAGATCGCCCCTGGCGAAGGCGGCGGCGATATCGGCGATGCTCGCGTTCGCATCCGCGCGCGCCTTGGCCGCGAGCGCCTCGACGGCGGCCGGATCGGCCGCCTCGAACAGCGCCTCGCGGCGCTCCATCTGCTCGTCGAGCAGACCGGCGTCGTGGATCGTGTGGGCGCCCTCGCCTTCGATCGCCATGCCGCCGATCTTCAGCAGGTAGGTCGCGCGCGTCAGCGGGTCCTTCAGCGTCTCGTAGGCTTCGTTGAAGGCAACGGCCTGGCTCTGCGAGATCTGCCGCGCCTTGGGCGTGGCGCCCGCGAAACGGTCGGGATGGAGCTGGCGCTGGAAGCCGAAATAGAGCTGGTCGAGCACCGGAACCTTGAGATCGAAGGCGCGCGGCAGGCCGAGGCGCGCGAAATGATCGATGGGCGACGGCGGCTGCACTGCCTTGCACGTGCCGCAGAACAGGGACGCCGGGTCGACCGGCCCGCGGCACGACCAGCACGCCGCCAGCGCCGCCGCGGGGGCGGCGGCCGGGTCCGGACCGGCAGGGCGTGGCGTCTGGTGCATGGGAACGGCCAAGGCTCGAAACGTTCGACGGTCGGCCTTCTAGCGCGGGCCGACCGTCGGGGAAAGCGTCAAAAAGGGCGAGCCGCTAGATGTGGAAACTCTCGCCGCAGCCGCAGCGTCCCTTTTCGTTCGGATTGCGGAAAACGAAGCCGGACTGCAGCTTTTCCTCGACGAAATCCATCTCCGTCCCGAACACGAACATCGAGGCCTTCGGGTCGATGAAGATCGCGATTCCCGGCGTGGGCTCCACGACCTCGTCGCCCGGCCCCTTGGCGTCGGCATATTCGAGCGTATAGGTCATGCCCGAGCAGCCGCGCGTGCGCACGCCCACGCGCACGCCCGCGGACGGCTTGCCGCGCTTGTCGAGCAGCACCTTGACGCGCTTGACCGCCGCGGGCGTCACGGTGATCGGCGGCGGCCGCACGCGGGGCGGCCGCTTTGCAGGCGGGGCTACGGGTGTGGAAGCGGATGCTTCGGTCACGTCGCTTGTCTCCTTCAGACGCGCTTCTTGCGGTAGTCGTCGATCGCCGCCTTGATCGCATCCTCGGCGAGGACCGAGCAGTGGATCTTCACCGGCGGCAATGCGAGATGCTTGGCGATGTCGGTGTTCTTGATCGTCGCGGCCTCGTCGACGGTCTTGCCCTTGACCCATTCGGTCACGAGCGAGGACGACGCGATCGCGGAGCCGCAGCCGAAGGTCTTGAACTTGGCGTCCTCGATGATGCCCTCGGCATTCACCTTGATCTGCAGCTTCATGACGTCGCCGCAGGCGGGTGCCCCGACCAGGCCAGTGCCGACGCCTGGATCGGCCTTGTCGAACGCGCCCACGTTGCGGGGGTTCTCGAAATGGTCGATCAGTTTTTCGCTGTAGGCCATATGTACGTGCTCCTCGATGTTCCGGTGGACTGTGGCGTCAGTGCGCCGCCCACTGGATGGATTTGATGTCGATGCCTTCCTGCGCCATTTCCCACAGCGGGCTCATCGAGCGCAGCTTGGAAACGGCCTGGATGATGCGCTCGGCCGCATAGTCGACTTCCGCTTCCGTCGTGAAGCGGCCGAAACCGATGCGCAGCGACGTGTGCGCGAGTTCCTCTTCCACGCCCAGCGCCCGCAGCACGTAGCTGGGCTCGAGGGACGCCGACGTGCAGGCCGAGCCCGACGAGACGCACAGGTCCTTGATGCCCATCATCAGACCCTCGCCCTCCACATACGCGAAGGAGAGGTTGAGATTGCCCGGCAGGCGGTGCGAAAGGTCGCCGTTGAGAAACACCTCCGGCAGTTTCTCGTGGATGGTCTTGAGGAACCGCTCGCGCAGCTTCAGCAGGCGCGCGCTCTCGGCCGCCATCTCGTTCTTGGCGATCTCAGCCGCACGGCCGAGGCCGACGCACAAGGGCGTCGGCAGCGTGCCCGAACGCATGCCGCGCTCCTGCCCGCCGCCGTGGATCAGCGCCTGCAGGCGCACGCGCGGCTTGCGGCGCACATAGAGCGCGCCGATGCCCTTGGGTCCGTAGATCTTGTGACCGGAAATCGACATCAGGTCGATCTTCATCGCGTCGACGTCGAGCGGGATCTTGCCGTAGGCCTGCGCGCAGTCGGTGTGGAAGAACGCGCCCTTCTTGCGGCACAGCGCGCCGATCTCGGCGAGCGGCTGGATCACGCCGATCTCGTTATTGGCGGCCATGATCGAGACGATCACGGTCTTGTCGGTGATCGCCCTGTCGAGTTCGGCGAGGTCGACGAGGCCGTCCTGCTTCACGGGAAGGTACGTGACCTTGAAGCCTTCCTGTTCCAGGTGGCGGCACGTGTCGAGCACGCATTTGTGCTCGGTCACCAGCGTGACGATGTGGTCGCGCTGGTCCTTGTAGAAGCGCGCGACGCCGGCGATCGCGAGGTTGTTGGATTCCGTGGCGCCCGACGTGAAGACGATCTCGCGCTCGTCCGCCGCGATCAGGTCGGCGATCTGCGCGCGCGCCTTCTCGACGCCCTCTTCGGCTTCCCAGCCGTATTCGTGGTTGCGGCTGTGCGGATTGCCGAACTTCTCGGTGAAGTACGGCATCATCGCCTCGAGCACGCGCGGGTCCATCGGCGTCGTCGCCTGATAGTCGAGATAGACGGGGCGGCGCGGCGCGTTGGCGCGGTCGTCGGTCTTGGCCTTGGTGATCGTCGTGCTCATCTCGTGCTCCGGAACTGCAATGTCGTCGTTCAGGCCGCGGCCGGGACTTTCGCCCCGTCCGGTGCCAGGCGCCGCGCGAGGGAAATCCACGCGCGCGCGAAACTGTCGATCTCTTCGGCCGTCGTCGTAGGCCCCAGCGAGACGCGGATCGCCTCGCCTGCGCCCGAGCCCGCCCCCATCGCGGCGAGCGTGCGGCTCGCCTTGACCTTGCCCGACGAGCACGCCGCGCCCGCCGACACGGCGAAACCCGCGAGGTCGAGCGCCATCACCTGCGTCTGCGCGTCCACGCCCGGCAGGCCGATGCAGCTCGTGTTGGGCAGCCGCGGGGCCGTCGCCGAATGGATCGTCGCTTGCACATAGGATGTGCGGATCGCCGTTTCCAGCCGCTCGCGCAAGGCCGCATTCATCGGCGACACGGCCTTTGCGGCCGCGGCGAACCCGGCGATGCCCGCGACATTCTGCGTGCCGGCGCGCAAGGAAAGTTCCTGCCCGCCGCCCGTCAGCAGCGGATTGACCTGCACCGTGTCGCGCACGATCAGGGCGCCCACGCCCTGCGGGCCGCCGATCTTGTGCGCCGACAGGGAAAGCGTATCGCAGCCCAGCGCCTCGAAATCGACCGCGATCTTGCCGAAGGCCTGCACACCGTCGCAGTGCAGGCGAACGCCGGCCGCACGCGTCAGGCGCGCGATCTCGGCGATCGGCTGGATGGCGCCCGTCTCGTTGTTGGCGAGCATCACGGCGACGAGCGTGGGTCGCGTCGCCTCCAGCATCCGCTCGAGCGCGCCAAGATCTACGACGCCGTTCGCGTCGACGGGAACGACGCAAGCGCCGCAAAGGGGCGCGAACACGCTGTCATGCTCGGTCGCCGCGACGAAGCAGGCTTCGGGCGCGAACCCGTTGAGGGCGAGCGCGTTGGCTTCCGTGCCGCCGCCGGTGAAGACGATGCGCGCCGATCCGGCGCCGCTGGCGGCGGCGATGGCCGCGCGCGAATCCTCGACGATCTTCCGCGCGGCCCGTCCGGCCGCATGCACCGACGACGGATTGCCGGCGACCGTGAAGGCGTGCGCCATCGCCGCCCGGGCGCCTTCGCCCAGCGGTGCGCTCGCATTCCAGTCGAGATAGACCGGCGTCGTCATCGTCCCGCTTCTCCTATTCCGCCGCAACCATCGGATTCGACGGTTCGGCGACCGCCGCCTCGCCGTTCTCGTGCTCGATCACGCCCGACGTGCCCAGCACGCGGCGCGCGCACACGTCTGCGAGCGTTACGCTGGAAAGATAGAGATGGATCTGGTTGCCGAGCTCTTCCCACAGGTCATGCGTGAGACAGCGGCTCTTGTTGATGCGGCAGCCCGTGGGCGAGCCGGGCGCGCAGCGCGTGGCGCGGATCGGCTCGTCGACCGCGACGATGATGTCGGACACGCGCGTCTGGTCGACCGCGTGCGCCAGCAGGTAGCCGCCGCCCGGCCCGCGCACCGAGCGGACGAGCCCGCCCCGGCGCAGCTTGGCGAAGAGCTGCTCGAGATAGGAGAGCGAGATTTCCTGGCGCTCGGCGATGTCGGCCAGTGCCACGGGGCTTCCCTTGCTGGTGCTGGCGAGATCGACCATCGCCATCACCGCATACCGGCCCTTGGTGCTGAGCTTCATGTCGCGTTCCTTCCCGTCAATTGGCGTGGCCGCGCGAGCCGACCGCCTGCAGGTCGGCCACGCGGGCGTCGAGTTCGTCGCGCTGGGCGGCGACGCGCCCTTCGAGTTCGGCGATGCGCGCGCGCAGCGCGCCCATGTCGGCGTCCATGCGCTCCATCGCGCGCGCGACCGGATCGGTCGTGTCGGTGGCACCGTAGGCGCAGAAATCGTCGTTCTTCGGCCGGTTGACGACGCGCGCGGGAATGCCCACGACCGTCGCCCCGGCGGGAACCGCTTCGAGCACGACGGCGTTGGAACCGACACGCGCCCCCTTGCCCACCGTGAAGGGGCCCAGGATCTTGGCGCCCGCCCCCACGATCACGCCGTCGCCCAGCGTGGGGTGGCGCTTGCCGTGGTCGAGCGTCGTGCCGCCGAGCGTGACCCCCTGATAGAGCGTCACGTCGTCGCCGATCTCGGCCGTCTCGCCGATGACCACGCCCATGCCATGGTCGATGAAGAAGCGCTGGCCGACCGTGGCGCCGGGATGGATCTCGATCCCGGTGAGGAAGCGGGCGAAGACTGAAACGAGGCGGCCGATCAGCTTGAGGCCCCGGTGCCAGGCGGCGTTCGCGATGCGGTGCAGCATGACCGCGTGGAAGCCCGGATAGCAGAGGACGACCTCCAGCAGCGACCGGGCAGCTGGGTCGCGCGCCAGAACGGCATCGAGGTCGGATCGAATTGCCTTGAAAGTCATCGGTTTAACCGCCTAATCTCCGGCCGATCGGGATTTCCGCGGGAGTTGCCGCAGGGAAAGCCCCAGTTGAGCGCTAAGGAACTTAGGTTACCCGACTGCTGGGATCAAGTATCTTTTTCCAGTTTCTGGTTCAGCAAGCCGAGATTATCCTACTGGTATAATTGGATTTTCCGACGGTCCCGGAGGACGCATGCCTGACGTCGTAATAAATGGGGCGGAAGGTCGCCTGGAGGGCCGTTACATGCCGGGCCCCAGCGAGCGAGCGCCGATCGCGCTGCTGCTCCATCCGCACCCGCAGCATGGCGGGACCATGCACAACAAGGTCGTCTATACGCTCAATCAGGCCTTCCTGAAGTGCGGTTTCGCCACCTTGCGCTTCAATTTCCGCGGCGTGGGCCGCAGCCAGGGCAGCTACGGCCGGGGCGAAGGCGAATTGCAGGATGCCGCCTCCTCGCTCGACTGGCTGCAGCAGACCAATCCGAACGCCGCCAGCTGCTGGATCGCCGGCTTCTCGTTCGGCGCGTGGATCGGCATGCAGCTGCTGATGCGCCGGCCGGAGATCGACCGCTTCGTCTCCATCGCTCCGCCCGCCAACGTGTTCGATTTCACGTTCCTCGCCCCGTGCCCGTCCTCGGGCCTGATCGTGCAAGGCGACAAGGACGAGGTCGTGCCGGAAGAGTCCGTGCACAAGCTGTCCGAGAAGCTCGCCAAGCAGCGCGACATCAAGGTCGATTACCGCGTGATGAAGGGGGCCAACCACTTCTTCGCCGACAAGCTCGACAAGCTGGAAGCGATGGTCGGCGAATATGCGGGCGTGCCGGTGCCGATGGCCCCGCCGCCGCCGCCGCCGCCGCCGCAGCCCGTCGTGGTCGACAAGAAGCAGCCCTCGCCGCTGCCGCCCACGCAGGTCTCGGCGCGCACGGCCGCACGCGCGGCCGCCAAGCCTGCCGCCGTCGCCGCCGCGAAGGCCGCACCGGCCAAGCCCGTCGCCAAGCTTCCCAAGAAGCAGGCGCCGACCGCGCGCAAATCCACCAAGCGCTGAACGCCCGCACCTTCGCAGGGAATTGAGGCCGGCGGAACGCCGTGCTATGCCGCAGCCCATGACGAGCCCGAAATCCGAATTCCTGCGCGAGGCGAAGGCCCGCGGCTTCATCCACCAGATCACCGACGAGGCGGCGCTGGACGCCAGGCTCGCGTCCGGCACGCCGCAGATCGCCTATATCGGGTTCGACGCGACGGCGGACTCGCTGCACGCGGGCAGCCTCGTGCAGATCATGCTGCTGCGCCTGTTCCAGCGCACAGGGCATCGCCCGATGGTGCTGATGGGCGGCGGCACGACCAAGATCGGCGATCCGTCCGGCAAGGACGACGTGCGCAAGATGCTGTCCGACGCCGACATCGCGGCCAACATCCGCGGCATCCGCAGCATCTTCGACAAGTACATCGATTTCGGCCCCGGCAAGGCGCTGTCGGTCGACAACGCCGAATGGCTCGACGGGCTGAAGTACATCCCGCTGCTTCGCGAGGTCGGGAAGCATTTCTCGGTCAACCGCATGCTGACGATGGACTCGGTCAAGCTGCGCCTCGAGCGCGACCAGCCGCTGTCGTTCCTCGAATTCAACTACATGGTCCTGCAGAGCTACGATTTCGTCGAGCTGGCCAAGCGCCATTCCTGCATCGCGCAGATGGGCGGCTCGGACCAGTGGGGCAACATCGTGATGGGCGTCGATCTCGGCCGTCGGCTCGCGAACGCCGAGCTGTTCGGCGTCACCACGCCGCTGCTCGCCACGTCGTCGGGTGCCAAGATGGGCAAGACGGCCGCGGGCGCGGTGTGGCTCAACGCCGAGCGCCTCAGCCCGTACGACTACTTCCAGTACTGGCGGAACACCGAGGACGCCGACGTGGTGCGCTTCCTCAAGCTGTTCACCGACCTGCCGCTCGACGAGATCGCGAAGCTCGAGAAGCTCGCCGGCTCGGAGATCAACGAGGCCAAGAAGGTTCTCGCCTTCGAGGCGACGAAGCTGTGCCACGGCGCGGACGCCGCCGCACTTGCCGCCGACACCGCGCGCAAGACGTTCGAGCAGGGCATCGCCGCCGAAGGCCTGCCGACCTTCACGGTGCCGGGCAGCGACCTCGCGCGCGGCGTTCCGCTGCTCGACCTGCTCGTGCTGGCAGGGCTCGCGGCCTCGAAGGGCGAGGCGCGCCGCCTCGTGCAGGGCAAGGGCATCCGCCTCAACGACGCGGCCGTGGAAAGCGACACGCTGGTCGTCGATTCCGGCAGCCTCGCCGGCGACGGTTCGCTGAAGCTTTCCGCCGGCAAGAAGCGCCACGCGCTCGTCAGGGCGGGCTGAGATTCAACGATTCGGTTCCGGCTGCGGTTCGGGCACGGCGTCGCCGGGTAGCGTGGCGCTGCCGCCCGAGAACACGCCGAACAGGCGGCGCAGGAATCCCGGCGCCAGCGTGGAAAGCGGGTTCATCCCGATCACCGGATCGACGAGCGAGCCGCTCGCGCGGTAGGTCGCCGCGAACACGCCCGAACCGCGCTCGCCGACAAGGAGCTGCCCCAGCAGCGGGATGTTGCCGAGGATCGAGTTGACCGCATAGGCGGGCACGAGCGTGCCGTCGATGTCGATCGTGTCCTCGTCGAGATCCATCACGCCGCGCGCCGTGATGCCGAGGGCCGAGCCGTACATGCGGCCCTCGCGGATCTCGATCTTCGGATCGGCCCATGCGAAATCGGCGTCGAAGCGCTGGAAGCCGATGCCTTCGCCGCGAAGGCTGTCGAGGATGCCGGTCAGCAGCGCCACCGACAGCAGCCGCGCGAAGGTCGGCGCGTTGACCACGCGGAAACTCTCGATCGACATCTTGCCGACGACCGCGCGGTCGCTGCGCGCAGGATCGAGCGTGCCGGCAATGCGGAACGTGCCGCCCACCACGTTGGGCGAGATTTCCAGCAGGTTGAGAAGCGCACCCGCATCCTGCGCGTTCGCTTCGAGCTTGCCCGATCCGCCCTCCTCCACGTCGAGATCGACGTCGAGCGCCCCGCCCCCGGCGTGGCTCGCCGTCGGCATCGTCGTCGCGGAAAGCTGCACGCGCTCCCAGCGCTTGGCCCCGCGGCGCGCCACCGACTTCACGCCGGAAAGCTCGCGCTCCTCGCCCATCTTGAAGCGGGCGACGTCGAGCTTCACGCTCAGGTCCGCGCGCGCGGGATCGGGCTTGGACTTGTCGGCAAGGAACGGCGACACGTCGAGGAAGGCGCCGCGCGCATCGATCGTCTCGCGCGGCCTGGCGCCCGCGGCCGGCGGCTCGCGCCGCGCGCGGAACTCGGCAAGATCGATGCGGTCCTTCAGCACGAGGCGCTTCAGGTCCACGTCGCGCCACAGCTTGCCGTCAGGGGCGAATTCGATCCGCCCGCGGATGCCCACGCCCTCGCCCGAGAAATCGACGACGTCGAGCGTGCGCAGCACCTCGTTGCGCAGCGCCATCTGCAGGCGCGCGCGCGTCGGCGTGCCGGGTTCGCGCGTCCAGTCGATCTCGGGCGCCGCGAGCTTCACGTCGGCGAGATCGAGATCCATCGTGATGTCGCGCCGCCCGTCGCGGAACGACTGCGTCGCGAGATCCACGCCCGTCGTGCCGACGGCATAGGGCGCGAAATCGAAGCCGAGGCGGTTCTGCGCGGCCGTGTCGGCCCGGCCGCGCGCGCTCGCGCGCTCGACGATCTCGGCCTTGTCGGAAAATTCGCGCCGGTAGACGATGTCGGCATCCGCGCCGGCAAGGCGCACCGCCCCGCGCACGTCGAGCCCGCGGTCGTCCACGCGGATGTCCACACTGCCGTCCTCGATGGGCTGGCCCAGCACCGCGCGCTGCTGGGTGAAGCCTGCGATCCTGCCAGTTGCCAGCACGCCGAGCTGATCGAGCTTCAGCTTCACGAGCAGCGGAAACTTGAGCGCCACGCGGATGTCGGCGGCACCGCCGAAACTCTCCGGCACCTCGCCGATGCGCGCGAGGAAGCCGAGCGGCTTCATGTCGACGAGTTTCAGCGCATCGAGCGCGGGGCCCGTTATCCGCAGGTCGATGGCCGCGTTCTGGTCGGCCTTGTCGAGATCGGTGATCAGGATCGTGCCTTCGTCGACCCTGAGCGTGCCCACTGCACCGCCGCGCGCCTTGATCTCCAGCCGCTTGGCGTCGAGCTTCGCCGTGCCGGCCACGTTGCGCACCGGCGGCAGCCCGTCGATATAGCGAACGGTGATGCCCTCGACCGTGAAGTCGAGCCGGGCCTGCTCCAGCACGATGTTCGACCATTCGGCGTCGTCCGCGCGCAGCGCCACCTCGGCGAGCGCCGACGGCACGCGGCCTTCGGACAGGTTCTGGACGATCCAGTCGCGCGTGTTGGGCGATACCGCGACCGGCCACAGCCGCTTCACGTCGTCGGTCGTCACGCCCGTGAGGTCGGCGCGCGCGGTCAGATGCGGCTTGCGCAGCACGTTGTCGATCGCCGCGACGACCTTGATGCGCGGGCCGCCGAAATCGAACAGCGCCTCGTCGATGTCGACGCGCGCCAGTTCGTCCGCCAGGCGCGCGCGCACCGAGATCGTGCGGAAATCGGCGGGCTTGGCGAAGACGGCCGGATTGGCGATGCGCCCGTTGCCGGCATCGAGCGTGATGTGCGTGCCCTCGGCATGGCCGTCCGCCAGGATGCGCGTCCAGGCCTGGATGTCGGCGACCGCCTCGATGCCGCGCAGGAAGGCCAGGCGCGGATCGAGCGTGCCGAGCCCGTGCACCGAGATGCCGCGCAGGCGCACCTCGACGTCGGTCGCCTCGTTCTGCGGCACGTAGAGCGCCTCGATCTCCGCGCGCACCTGCTGGTCGCCCATGCGGATCGGCAGCACGCTGTCGAGCGCCACGCCCCGCTCGTCGCGCCGGAAGCGCACGCTGGCGCGCTCGGCCGCCACGCGCAGGCCCGTCACCGCGTCGTCGATGGTGACGGTCGCGTCTGCGAACGTGGCGCTGGAAAGAAGGCCGAGCGGGCGGCCGGGGTCGGGTGGCCCCGCCAGCTCGTTCAGGACGAAGGCGGCGATGCCCGAAGAGGCGTCGTCGACCGCGTTGGGATCGGCCGCCGCCTCGACGATGCTGATGCTGCCGTGCTCGTCGCGCGTCAGCGAGACGCGCAGCCCGTCGACGCGCAGCTCCTCGGGCTGGACCTCGCCCATGAGAAGGCGGCGGGCCACGATCGACATCCACGCCTGCGGGATGCGCGCGACCTCGCGCCCGTCGGATGCGCGCACGCGCACGTCGTTGATGCGCAGCTGGATCGAGCGGCTGCGGTCCGACCAGTCGATCCATGTCTCGCCGACATCGATGCCGAGGCCGCTGGCGCTGTCGCCGAGGGCCGCCTCGATCACCGGCGTGACGAACGGCACGAGGATCGGGCCGGCCGTCAGGCGCCACAGCAGCAGCCCGAAACCGACGAGCAGCAGCGCCGTCAGCGAACCCAGGATCTCGAAAAACAGACGGATCGGGTGGCTCATCGCGCGGCTTGACCCTCGGTCCCGCGCAGGGCCAAGTTGGCGGGAGACGGACGGCACGGAAACGGACGGAATCGCAGCATGGCGGCATTGTACCCCGGATTCGCACGCGCGGCTTGGCCAAGGGCGCACGATCCGGCGGCGGTAACACGCGAACTGGAACGCTGGCTGGAAGCGGCTCCGGACATAACGGCCAGGCCCCTCGCCCTATTCGCCCGGAAATTCGCGGCCGGCAAGACCGCCCCCGCCGCCTTCGGCGCGGTCTTCGGCAATTCCCCGCACCTCACGGCGCTCGTGCTGGGCGATCCGGAATATGCCGCGCGCCTGCTGTGCGAGGGCCCGGACAAGTGCTTCGAGGCGACGCTCGCCGAGGCGCGCAAGCAGCTCGGCAGGCCGGTCGAGACCCTCGCCCTGATGAAGGGCCTGCGCCAGATGAAAAAGCGCGCGTCGCTGGCGATCGCGCTGGCCGACATATCGTGCCTGTGGGACGTGCCGCAGGTGACGGCCGCGATCTCGCGCACGGCCGAGACCGCCCTCGACCTCGCCTGCCGCCACCTGCTGCGCGAGGCGGCGCGGCGCGACGGCCTGGTCCTTGCCGACAAGGCCGCACCCGAGAAGGGCTCGGGGCTCGTCGTGCTCGGCATGGGCAAGCTGGGGGCGGGCGAACTCAACTATTCCTCCGACGTCGACCTCATCGTCCTCTACGACACCGAGCGCGTGCGCGGCCCCGATCCGGACGATCTGCAGGCGATCTTCGTCAAGCTCGTGCGCAACCTCGTCAGGATCATGGAAGCGCGCGACCAGGACGGCTACGTGTTCCGCACCGACCTGCGCCTGCGCCCCGATCCGGCGGCCACGCCCATGGCGCTCTCCACGCTCGCGGCCGAGACCTATTACGAGAGCATCGGCCAGAACTGGGAACGCGCCGCGATGATCAAGGCGCGCGCGGTGGCAGGCGACCGGGAGGCGGGCGAGAAGTTCCTCGCGGCCCTGCGGCCCTTCGTGTGGCGCCGGCATCTCGATTTCGCGGCCATCGCCGACATCCACGCGATCAAGCGCCAGATCCAGGCGCATCGCGGCGGCGGGGAGATCGCGCTGCACGGCCACAACGTGAAGGTCGGGCGCGGCGGCATCCGCGAGATCGAATTCTACGCGCAGACCCAGCAGCTGATCTGGGGCGGGCGCGATCCGGAACTGCGCGTGCCCGCGACGATCCCGGCGCTGAAGGCGCTCGCCGCCGCGGGACGTGCTGCGGCCGAGGCGGTCGCCGATCTCGAACCCGCCTACGCCTTCCTGCGCACGGTCGAGCACCGCCTGCAGATGATCGCCGACGAGCAGACCCAGACGCTGCCCGAGGACGCGGACGAGTGGGAACGGCTCGCGGCCTTCATGGGCTTCGCGGACGGCAAGGCATTCGGCACAAGGCTGCGCGGCGTGTTCGAGACGGTCGCCGCGCATTATGGCCGCCTGTTCGAGGACGCGCCGCGCAAGCCCGGCGCCAGCACGCTCGTGTTCGCGGGGCTCGAGGACGATCCGGGCACGCTCGCGGCCCTCGCCCGCCTCGGCTTCCGCGAAGGTTCGACCATCGCCGCGGCGGTGCGCGGCTGGCATGCCGGGCGCTATCGCTGCACGCGCTCGCCGCGCGCGCGCGAACTGCTGGGGGAACTGGCGCCGCGCATCGTCGAGGCGTTCGCGCGCACCTCGCAGCCCGACGCCGGCTTCGTGCGCTTCGACCGCTTTCTCGAAGCGCTGCCGGCGGGCGTGCAGCTCTTCTCGCTCTTCCAGGCGAACCCCGAGCTCGTGGATCTCGCGGCCGAGATCATGGGCACGGCCCCGCGCGTCGCCGAATCCATCGCCACGCGCGTGCATCTGCTCGATGCGGTCCTCAGCCCCGGCTTCTTCGCGCCCCCGCCCGCCAAGCCCACGCTGATCGCCGATCTCGCGCGCGCCAACGCGCAGGCGCGCGACTTCCAGGACAGGCTCGACATCGCGCGGCGCTGGCGCCACGAGCACAGCTTCCAGATTGCCGTGCAGCTGCTGCGCCAGGCGCTCGACACGCCCGCCGCCGGCCGGGCGCTCTCCGACATCGCCGACTGCACGCTCGCGAGCCTGCTCGATTCCTGCCACGACGAGTTCGCGCGCACGCACGGCCGCCTGCCGGGCTCGGAGCTTGCGGTGATCGCGCTCGGCAAGCTCGGCGGGCAGGAGCTGACCGTCACGTCCGATCTCGACATCGTGATGGTCTATTCCGTGCCGCCGAAGCTGGAATTCTCCGACGGGCCCAAGCCGCTGTCGCCGTCGCACTATTACGCGCGCATGGCGAGCCGGTTCATGACGGCGATGAGCGCGGCAACGGCCGAAGGCTCGCTCTACGAGGTGGATCTGCGCCTGCGCCCGCAGGGCGCCAAGGGACCGCTCGCCTCCGAGATCGCCGGGTTCGAATCCTACGTCGCCGGCGAGGCGTGGACGTGGGAGCACATGGCGCTGACGCGCGCGCGCGTCGTGTGCGGCGGCGGCAAGGTCTCGGCGCAGGCGATGGCGGCCATCGCCGGGGCGGCGGCGCGCAAGCGCGACCCCGCCAGGCTTGCGGCCGAGATCGCCGACATGCGCATGCGGATGGCGGCGGAGCGCAGGGCCACGTCGGTCTGGCAGATCAAGGACTGGCGCGGCGGGCTCGTCGACGTCGAGTTCCTCGTCCAGCACGCGATCCTCGCCTCGGCCGCGAAATCGCCCGAGGTGATCGCGGCCAACACGCGCGACGCCGTCGACCGGCTGGAGAAGGCCAAGGTCTTCGCCAAGGCCGAAGCCGCCACGCTGCGCGAGGCGCACGCGCTCTATTCGGCGATCCAGGCGCTGCTGCGCCTCACGGTCGACGAGGCGTTCGACGCCGCGAACGCCCCCGACGCGCTGAAGGCGCTGCTCGTGCGCGCGACGGGCACCGTTGACTTTTCCGCGCTGGAAGCCAAGTTGACTGCATCCGCCGATTCCGTCCGGGCACTGCTCGAAAAGCGCCTGCCCGGCGCGCTGTAGCAAACACGAGGAGCACGAACATGGCCGCCAAGAAGAAGACCGCACCGAAGAAGACCGCTCCGAAGAAAGCCGCCGCCCCCGCCGCCATGCGCGGTCCCAAGCTCGGCGCCAAGGCGCCCGATTTCAGCATGCCGACGGCCGGCGGCGGTTCGGTGCAGCTCTCCAGGCTCAAGGGCAAGAACGTCGTCGTCTATTTCTATCCCAAGGACGACACGCCCGGCTGCACGAAGGAAGCCTGCGGCTTCAACGAAATGCTCGCGCAGTTCCGCAAGGTGGATGCCGAGATCGTCGGCATCTCGCGCGATCCGATGAAGAGCCACGACAGGTTCGCGGTGAAGTACGGCCTCAAGTTCCATCTCGCGTCCGACGAGGACGGCAAGGCGTCGACCGCCTACGACACCTGGATCGAGAAGAGCATGTACGGCCGCAAATACATGGGCCTCGAACGCTCGACCTATCTCGTCGACAAGACCGGCGTCATCCGCGCGATCTGGCGCCCGGTCTCCGTCACCGGCCATGTCGAAGAGGTGCTGGCGGCGGTGAAGGCGCTCTAGAACTCCAGCGTATAGACCGCCTGCGTGCCGAAGCTGCTCGTCACCGCCTGGCGGTTGACGTCGCCAAAGGCGGGCACGGCGCGCGTCCGCCTGTAGCCGATGCCGACGGTGAGGCTGTCCAGCACCTTGTAGAGCAGGTTGCCGGCGATCTGCCGGTCTTCCTGGTTGAAGAACGCGCCGTTGACGGATTCGTTGTCGGGCCTGGCGAAAGTGCGCGTCATGCGGCTCGCCACGAGCGTGAAGTCGCGCCACGTGAAGATCGCCGCGGTCGTCAGATACGTGCGGTCCTTGAACTGGTTCACGCCGATCTGCGGGTCGGCGTTGAACACGTCCGTGAAACGCGCCCATTCGACGAAGGGCGTCATCACCATTTCGAGCGGCAGGCCGATCTCGTAGCGGGCCCCCGCGACATAGCCGTTGGAATCCCGGCTGGCGACGGCGCCGCTTGCGGCCTGCAGCCCGGCAGGCTGGCGGCCGCCCGCCTTCAGGAAGCGGTAGCCGGCCCCCACCGTCAGCCCTTCGAGGCCCGCCGGATCGGCGAGTTCGTACTGCACGGTGAAAGATTGCGGCGCGCTCGTGTTGCCGGGCCCGCCATAGGCGAGGCGGTTCTGGCCGAGACGCTGCGTTGTCGAGAGCGGCCCCTGCCCCGGCCCGTAGGCCGGGAAGTTGAAGGCCGAACGGCTCAGCGACGTGTTGTCGAGAAAGAACGCGGCGACATCCACCTTGTGCCTGCCGAGCTTCGCGAGGTCGGCGCCATAGGTGCCGCCCGCGCCGATCGCTTCCTTCGTCTGGTAGTCCTTGGCAAATTCGTTGGCGTAGAAACCGGGCAGCTTCGCATCGTCCCAGCCCATGCCGAAATTCGGGTTGAACTTGCCCGCCAGCACGCGCGCATCCTCGCCGCCATAGCTCGCGAACAGGTTCTCCAGATAGAGCCCGTGCCCGCCGAACACGCGGCTTTCGGTCGGGAACTTCACGCGCTCCCAGTGCAGCTTGGTCTGCAGCGCGAATTGCTGCGTGACGAAAAGCTTCGCCACGCCCTCGAACTCGCCATAGATGTCGGTCAGCGCCGAGCGCGCGTTGCTCGACCGGAAATTCCGGTCGAAGCCGAGCTTGAACGTGCCGTCGGCATCGACATGCGCGCCGTCGCCATGGTCGTGCGCGTGCTGCGCGAAGGCGGGGACGGAAAAGGTCAGGGCAAGCAGACCGACGATCAGGCGACGCATCCCGGCACTCCATTATGTTATAATATAACATAACTAGCGGGATCGGCCGGACCTGTCAACGCGGAATGTTTACGGCGCCGCCGCGACGACCTTCTGCAGCAGGCGCACGAATTCGCTGAGCTTCACGTCCTGGGTCAGGCGGCGGTCGACGATCTGCGCGACGACCAGCCGCTTGGAAGGAACGAACGCGATGGTCTGCCCGCCGAAGCCCGACATCAGCGCCGCCCCGCGTCCGAAGCCCTCGCCGGGAAGCGCCCACCAGAGATAGCCGTAGCCGAGATCCTTGCGGCCGGTCTTGGAATGGAGCGCGGTCGTGAGATCGACCCACGCTTCGGGTACGACCTGCTTCCCGTTCCAGCGCCCGCGCTGGAGATAGAGCTGGGCCACGCGCGCGGCATCGCGTGCGCTGAGCTGGAACAGATAGGCGGGATGCTGCGACTGCTTCTCGAAATGGAGCTTGCCGTCGGCAGCGGCAAAGTCCTCCATTCCCACGGGCCCGGCGATGCGGCGCGCGAAGCTTTCGAAGATGTCCTCGCCGGTGCGCTCGCGATAGATCGTGCCGAGCGCGTTGAAGTCCCAGTTGTTGTAGTACCAGTAGGTGTCCGGCGCATGCGAACCGCGCTCCGGGCGCTTGTCGCGCATGTCGTTCGTCTCGTACGCCGCCTCGCGATAGACACCCGAGCGCGCCATCAGCAGGTTGCGCACGGTCGCCGTCTTTTCCGCGACGGTCAGCGACGGCGGCTTGTCGTCGATGCCCAGCTTCGCGAGCGTGGCGTCGAGATCGATCTTCCCTTCCGCGACCGCGATGCCGTAGAGCGCGCTGATCAGGCTCTTGCGCACCGAAGCGACATTGACCTTGTGCGCGATGTCGCCCCACTGCCCGACGATGCGGCCATCCTGCACGACCATGAGGGCCGTCGGCTTGCGCGCCGCGAAATGGGCATCCGCGGCCTTGAGGCCGTCCTTGCGCCAGCCCGCCTGCGCGGGGTCGGCCTTCGGCCAGGGTTCGCCCAGTGCGGCCGGGGCGGCCAGCACGAAGAGGGCAAGAGCGAGCGCGCGGAGTCCGTTCATGCGGAAAGTGTAGCACGCGGCACCGCGCAATCCGCCGCAAGAACCGGGTGGCTCCGGTTACCGCGCCGCGCCATCTTCGCGTCATCGCAACCGGAGACGCGCCATGGATTTCCGCATCAAGGGACTTTCGCCCGACCAATTCCGCCCGCTGTTCGGCGTGCCGGACGCCGCGCTTGCCGCGCGCGGCATCAAGCGGATGGTTTCCGATGCCAGCCCCGGCTATCCCGACCGCGTGGAACTGCGCGACGTGGAACCGGGACAGAGCGTGCTGCTCCTCAACTACGAGCACCAGCCGGCGAACTCGCCTTATCGTTCCTCCCACGCGATCTTCGTGCGCGAGGGGGCGAGCGAGGCGTTCGACCGGATCAACGAAGTGCCGCCGGTGATGCGCCCGCGCATGCTGGCCCTGCGGGGCTTCGACGCCGCCGGCATGATCGTCGATGCCGACCTCGTCGACGGCAAGTCGGTGGAAACGCTGATCGCGCGGCTGCTCGGGGATGCGCGCGTGTCCTACATCCACGCGCATTACGCGAAGTTCGGGTGCTATTCGGCGAGGATCGAGCGGGCCTGAAGTCGTGGATGCGCGGCATTCGCCGGGCATCCACTCAAAGGATGTGCTGATAGCGCGTCTTTATCTTTAGGCTTTCTTCCAGCTGTTCTTGAAAGCTTGAAAAAAATCAGCCTTTCCGACCCCCCTAACCCCTTCGAGCATTTCGGCTGGAAAACGATTCTCCAATCTATACTCGGCCCTCACCAAATTGGGTTGATGGAGCATGGTCCAACTTATGAATGCGTCTTGGGGGATTGTAGATTGAGTGAACCCGATTTGCCGCAGCCCCTGAATGGAAAAGAAAAAGTACAAGTTGGCGGTTGCTGAATGAACTTCAATTGTCGCCTCTGGATCGGGGTCCTTGTCAGCATGCTTAAAGAAGTTCATCGGTGATTTAAGTTTATTCACCCACTCTTTTTGATACTCATCTTTTATCACTAGAGAATCATAGATTAAGTCGCGACCACCCCGCTTCTTGTTGATGTCGTGTATAATCTGGTGCGACGCCGCTGCCAGCGTGTGAATAGAAATGATGTCCGCGCCGTCAAACCAGAGAACAATAGCCGTGTCCAATTGTCGCGCGGCGGCGTCTAACTTCGATACCGTGATTTCCTCTCCACCCCAAAATCCTTGAGATCCAGCCATGACAAAAGATCCGATCAAAGAGGCCGATAGTGCGCAGACGAGAAGATGTTTTAGTCACCCCACCACAACCCTATAAGACTATTTCAGGAGAGTCTTCGCCAGCCACCTGAAATCTGGCGGCACAACACTTCGACAAGTTTCGATTCATCATTGTTAGTCGACACATCAACAGCCTGCCTATCGCTTTTATGCGCAAGTGCAGCGATTCCAGATCCAACTTTCGTCGGGCACGACGGAGAAATAGCTATAGGTCTATTTTCTTGACAACCGGAAGATGTCCTGTCAGAGTCACGCCCGTTCGACGTGCTCTTTGACAAGTGAATAGGACGACAAGATTTGCGCGACAGGTTTTCGGGACGTCACCGTCTCCTCAAACCTTCCGCGGAAATCAAAGGGATGGCCATGTGACGGTAACATTGCGTCGCGTAAATCTTCCGGCCGCAAGACTTGCTTGACGGATTTTTCTTCCGTCAACGTCAACAGGCCATTCCGTTCGGAATCAATGCGTTGCCTTGTTGACGGTCAACATCGGTCAACAACCGTCAAGCAAAGTCTGCGGCCTAGTCGAGATCCTCGACCTTGCTCGTGCCGCCCTTCAGGCGCGAGGCGAGCGAGGCTTCGAGGAAGCGGTCGATGTCGCCGTCGAGCACGCCCTTGGTGTCGGACGTTTCCGCACCCGTGCGCAGGTCCTTGATCATCTGGTAGGGCTGGAGAACGTAGGACCGGATCTGGTGACCCCAGCCGATCTCGCTCTTGGCTTCGTGCGTGGCGAGTGCCGCCGCCTCGCGCTTGCGCAGCTCGGCTTCATACATGCGTGCGCGCAGCATCTTCCACGCGCGGTCGCGGTTCTTGTGCTGCGAGCGTTCGGTCTGGCAGGCGACGACCGTGTTCGTCGGGATGTGCGTGAGGCGCACGGCGCTCTCGGTCTTGTTGACGTGCTGGCCGCCCGCACCCGAAGCGCGATAGACGTCGACGCGCACGTCCGACTCGTTGATGTCGATCTGGATGTCGTCCTCGATCGCCGGATACACCCAGGCCGACGCGAAGCTCGTCTGGCGGCGCGCGTTGGAATCGTAGGGCGAGATACGCACGAGCCGGTGCACGCCCGTCTCGGTCTTCAGCCAGCCATAGGCATTCTCGCCGGAGATGCGGATCGTCGCCGACTTGATGCCCGCTTCCTCGCCGGGGCTCTCTTCCTGGTACTCGGTCTTGAAGCCGCGCTTTTCCGCCCAGCGCATGTACATGCGCGCAAGCATCTCGGCCCAGTCCTGCGCTTCCGTGCCGCCGGCACCGGCATTGATCTGCAGGAAGGCGTCGTTGGCATCCGCCTCGCCCGACAGCAGCGCCTCAAGCCCGCGCTTCTCCGCCTCGGCCTTCAGGTCGACGAGCTGCTTCTCGGCGTCGGCCAGCACGCCCGCGTCGTTCTCGGCCTCGGCCATCTCGATCAGGCCGATGGCATCGTCGAGCTTGGCGGTCATGTCCTTGACGGCGCCGATGGCCGTCTCGAGCTGCTTGCGCTCGCGCAGCAGGCCCTGCGCCTTCTTGGGGTCGTTCCAGAGCGACGGGTCTTCCGAGAGCGTGTTGAGCTCTTCCAGACGCCTCAGCGCGCGATCCCAGTCAAAGAAACCTCCTCAGCAGTACCAGCGACTGCTTGATTTCTTCGGCAACGGCAGCGATTTCGGCGCGCATGGGCGTGGACTCCGGCAATTCGTGGACGTGGCTATACGAAGGACCGGCCCGCTTGGCAAGACCCCCGCTTGGCAGGATTGGGTGCGCTGTGGTTCCCTTGCCGGCAAAGGAAGAGGAAACGCGCCATGAATCTCGCCAGCAAGCTCGCCGCCCGCGCGGCCGAGGGCCGCCCCGTCACCGTCGGCCTGATCGGCGCCGGCAAGTTCGGCACGATGTTCCTGGCGCAAGCGCGCAAGACCGCGGGCCTGCACGTCGTGGGCATCGCCGACCTGTCGCCGCCGCGGGCCCGCGCGGCGCTTGCGAGCTGCGGCTGGGAGGCCGAACGGGTATCGGCCGGGTCCTTCGGCGACGCGATCGACACGAAGCGCACGTTCGTCACCGACGATGCCGACGGCCTGATCGCCCATCCCGGCATCGAGGTGATCGTGGAGGCGACCGGCGATCCGCGCGCGGGCATCCGCTTCTGTCTTCGGTCCATCGAGGCGGGCAAGCACATCGTGATGGTGAACGTGGAGGCCGACGTGGTCGCGGGGCCCCTGCTGGCGGCCAAGGCGCGCGCGCAGGGCGTGGTCTACTCCCTTGCCTACGGCGACCAGCCGGCACTCATCTGCGAACAGGTCGACTGGGCGCGCGCCTGCGGCTTCGAGGTCGTCTCGGCCGGCAAGGGCACGCGCTACCACCCCGATTTCCACCGCTCCACACCGGAAACAGTGTGGACCAATTTCGGGTTCTCGGAAGAGATGGTCGCCAAGGGCGGCATGAACCCGAAGATGTTCAACAGCTTCATCGACGGCTCGAAATCCGGCATCGAGATGACGGCCGTGTCGAACGCGACGGGCCTGCTGGCGCAGAGCGACGGCCTCGCCTTCCCGCCCTGCCCGGCGCCCGACCTCGCGAAGATCTGCAAGCCGCGCGACATGGGCGGCGTGCTGGAGAAGCGCGGCACGGTCGAGGTGGTCTCGTCCCTCAACCGCGACATGACGCCGGTGCCCAACCATCTGCAATGGGGCACCTACGTGGTCGTCGCGGCCGATCACGAATACGTGCGCCGCTGTGCGGCCGAGTACTGCATGCTGCCCGACGAGACTTGCGAGCACATGGCGCTCTACCGCCCGATCCACATGATCGGGCTCGAGATCGGCATATCGGTTGCCAGTGCTGCCCTTCGCAACGAGGCGACGGGCCAGCCGCTCGCCTTCCATTCCGACGTCGCGGCCACCGCCAAGCGACCGCTCAAGTCGGGCGAAGTGCTCGACGGCGAAGGCGGCTATTGCGTGTGGGGCAAGCAGGTGCAGGCCCATACCTCGCTCGCCAAGGGCTATCTGCCGCTCGGCCTTGCAAGCCACGTCACGCTGAAGCGCGACATTCCCGAAGGCGGCCTCGTGCGCTGGGAAGACGTCGACTACGACGCGACCGACGCCGCCGTGCGCGTGCGCCGCGAGATGGAAGCAGCGTTCGCGCGGCCGAATACGAAGGCCGCCGAGTAGCGCTAGACCGTCGTCTTCAGATCGAACGTCACGACCGTGCCGTCCTCGCCGCCGGCGGCGACGCGCCAGCCGTCGGGCGAGAAGGCGACGACGCGCAGCGGCTTGCCGTTGTCCTCGTCGGACTCGCGCAAGACCAGCTCGCGCTTGCCTTCGAGATCGCCCAGGCGCACGCCGCCCTGCTCGAACCCGCCGACGAGGAAGGGTGCCGCCGGATGGCCCGCGATGCCGGTCATCACCGTGCCGTCGCCGAAGCCGAACTCCAGCGGCGGCTGGCCTTCCGGGCCCTTGCCCGAGAAGTCCCAAGCGACGAAGCAGTCGGCCGCATCGGACAGCAGCCAGCGCGAGTCCGGCGTCCACACCAGCTGGCGCACCTTCGTGCGATACCCCGCCATCTGCATGTCCTGCCCGCTGGAAAGACGCCAGACATGGATCGCGTTGTCCTGCGTGGTCGTCGCGAGGAAGCGGCCGTTGGGCGAATAGCGCACGTGGACGTGGCTGCCCTTCCAGTTCAGATTGCGCGCCTTGTCCTTGGGCTTGGCCACCTGCCACACCGACACGCCGCCATAGTGCGCGGCCGTCACGCGGCTGCCGTCGGGGCTGAAATCGAGCGCCGCGACCGTGCTGGGATGCGGGCCAAGCTTGTGCGGCTCGGCCGCACCCTTGGTCCACAGCATCGCGTCCTTGCCGATGCCGCACGCGAACGACCCCGTGGCGTGGACGGCGAGCACGTCGATCCAGCGGCCCTGGAACTTCGCGATCTCGGTGACGGTGCCGTCGCGCGCGGTGCGCACGAGGCGCCCGTCGTCGCCGCCCGAGAGGAACGATTCGCCATCGGGATGCGCGGCGAAGGAAAGCACCGCGCCCTTGTGCGCCTTCGCGACGATCTTCGCATCGCCCGTGACGGACTGCAGATGCACCTCGCCGGCACCCGTCGCCATGGCAAGCGTCTCGCCGTCCTTCGTGAAGGCGATGCCGCCGATATAGGCGCCGAGCGCGAAGCTGCGGATGCGCGGCTGCTTGACGTCGGCCATGCTCACGCGCGGCAGCTTTCGAAACCCGCCTTGAGCTTGGCGGCATCGAGATGGCGGCCGATGAAGACGAGCTTCGACACGCGCTTCTCGCCGTCGCGCCATTTCTGGCCCCAGGAGGAGTCCGCGATCATGTGCACGGCCTGGAAGACGTAGCGCTGCACGGCCTTGTCCACGACGAGGATGCCCTTCGAGCGCAGGATGTCCTGGCCCTGCGTGCGCAGCGTCTCGGTGATCCAGGTCTGGAACTTGTCGGGATCGACCGGCTCGGCGAGCGTCACCGACACCGAGAAGATGTCGTCGGCATGCTTGGGGTTGGGCGCATCGTGGCGATGGTGGCCGTGATCGTGCGTCGGGTCCGTGCACGTCGCGGGGTCGTGATCGTGGTCATGCCCGTGATGGTCGTGCCCATGATGATCGTGACTATGGTCGTGCGTCGGGTCGGTGCAGGTCGCGTGATCGTGGTCGTGGTGATGGTGCCCGCCTTCGAGGAAATGCGGGTCGAGCGTCAGGATGCGCTGCAGGTCGAACGCGCCCTTGTCGAGCACCTTGTCGATGGCGATGGCGCTCTTCGACGTGCGGTGGATGACGGCGAAGGGATTGATCTGGCGGATGCGCGCCTCGACCCTGGCGAGCTCGGCCGGCGTCACGAGGTCCGTCTTGTTGAGCAGGATCACGTCGGCGAAGGCGACCTGGTCTTCCGCCTCGCGGCTGTCTTCGAGACGCAGCGGGAAGTGCTTGGCGTCCACGAGCGTGACCACCGCATCGAGGCGCGTCTTGGCCTTCACCTCGTCGTCGGTGAAGAAGGTCTGCGCGACGGGTGCCGGGTCCGCGAGGCCCGTCGTCTCGACGATGATGCCGTCGAGCTTGTCCGCGCGCTTCATCAGGCCGCCGATCGTGCGGATCAGGTCGCCGCGCACGGTGCAGCAGATGCACCCGTTGTTCATCTCGAAGATCTCCTCGTCGGTGCCGACGACGAGCTCGTTGTCGATCCCCACCTCGCCGAACTCGTTGATGATCACGGCGTACTTGCGGCCGTGGTTCTCGCTGAGGATGCGGTTCAGCAGCGTTGTCTTGCCGGCGCCGAGATAGCCGGTCAGCACGGTAACGGGGATCTGCGACATGAAGGGAGCTCCGGGACGTGGTGTGTCCTTCATTTAGCGAAGCCGGCCCCCGGTTGCCACCCCTTCCGGCTGGACGGCCGCCCGCATCCCCACTACCAGAAGGGTCATGGAGCCCGTCCCGCCCCGCCCCGCCGCCATCGCCGTCGTCCGCCGCGACGGCCGGTTCCTGCTCGTGCGCCGCGCCAATCCGCCCGATCCCGGCCGCTGGGGCTTCCCCGGCGGCAAGGTCGAGCCCGGCGAGACGGTGGCCGAGGCCGCCGTACGCGAGCTTGCCGAGGAGACGGGCGTGCGGGGCGAGGCCGTCCGCGCCTTCGACTGCGTGGACGTGATCAAGCCCGGCTACCACTTCGTGCTGGTGGCCGTGGCGTGCCGCTGGCTTGCGGGCGAAGCGGTCGCGGCGGACGACGCGCACGAAGCCGCGTGGTTCTCGCTCGACGAGATCGCGGCCGGAAAAGCCCCGTTTCTCGAACAGGTTGAACGCATTGCGCGGTCGGCCCCATTGCCTTGAACAGCCACCGCTTTAGGTCTATATTTGCACTATGGAAGTCGGGCTCTACACGCAGACATTCGGCGTCGGGCGCAATCCGTATCTGCAGGCGCAGATCGCGGCCAACCAGTCGCAGGCCGCGCAGAACGCCCAGTCGCAGCCCGCACTCGCCAGCGCCGTCGCCGCCCAGCGCACGGCCCCCGCCCAGCAGACGCAGATCGCGCAGGCCCCGCAAGCCACCGGCCGTTCGGAAGCCTCGCGCGAGGCGCGCACCAATACCGATACGGGTGCCGCGAGCGACACGACCGCCAACGCGCTCGATGCCGATACGGCGCATCTCGCCGTGCAGCCGCGCGGCAGCCGGGTCGACGTCTACGTCTGATCCGCGCTAGCCGCCGACCGCGCGGCGCAGCACTTCCTCGATCCGTTCGACCGGCGTCTCGTGCGAGAAATGCGCGACGTATTTGCCCTGCGGATCCATCAGATAGATCAGCGACGTGTGGTCGACGAGGTACTCGGCCGAACCCGTCGGCGTGGCCTTGCGGTAGAACACGCGATACGCGCGCGCCGCGCGCGCCACCTGCTCGGGCGTGCCGGTCAGGCCCATCAGCCGCTCGTCGACGGCCGCCACATAGGCGGCCATCTGCGCGACCGTGTCGCGCTCGGGATCGACCGAGACGAAGACCGGCTGGATGCGCGATGCCGCCGGCCCCAGCCGGTCGAGCGCCTCGGCCATCGCGACCAGCGCCGTCGGGCATGCGTCGGGGCAATAGGTGAACCCGAAATAGATCAGCGCGAAGCGGCCGAGCAGGTCGTCCTGCGTGCGCGTCCGGCCGTTCTGGTCGACGAGCTCGAATGGCCCGCCGATCGCGGTGCCGGAGACCAGTGTCGACTGTGCGCGATCGTCGGACCAGAACTTCACGCCCCACGCGGCGCCGAGGCCGAGGACGGCGCCGAATGCGAGCCAGCGCACGATGCGCAGCACGGTCGCGGAAGGATTTGGCGGCGTGTCGGTCATTTGCGGCGCGAAAGCTACACGCTGCCGAAGCGGGCGTGAAGCGCCTTGTCGACGGCGCGGAACGATCCGTCGAGTGCCGCGATTTCTTCGGCGAGCTTCGGGCTTGCGCCCGCGCGCGCCGTGCGCTCCACCGCAAATGCCCGCTCGGCAAGGGCTTCCGCACCGAACAGCTTCGCCGCACCCTTGACCGAGTGCGCGGCGCGCACGACATGTTCGAGGTCGCCCTGCGCGAGCAGGCCAGGCAGTGCGGCAACATGCCGCCCCTGCTCGTCGCGGAAGGTCCGCACGAGGCCGCGCACGGCCTGCATCGGCATGTCGGCTTCGAGCGCCGAGATCGCCTCGTCGGAGATTACCGCCGGCGCGCCGGCTTCCGCTCCGCTCAGGACGCCGTCGACCGCGGCGCGCAGCGTGGCGGCGCGGATCGGCTTCGCCAGATGCGCGTCCATGCCGGCGCTCCGGCAGCGTTCGACATCCTCGACGAAGGCGTTCGCGGTCAACGCGACGATCGGCGTCGCCCGGTTCGGCCCGCTGCCCGCGCGGATCCGGCGCGTCGCCTCGAGCCCGTCCATTCGCGGCATCTGCACGTCCATCAGGATCAGGTCGTAGCGCTGACGGCCCGCGTGCCGGACGGCTTCCTCGCCGTCGCGCGCCTCGTCGATCGCCACGCCCAGCGTCTCGAGCATCTTGCATGCCGCATAGCGGTTCACGTCGTTGTCCTCGACCAGCAGCACGCGCCGGCCGGTCCATTTCCCCGGCGGCTCCGCTTGCGCCGCGACGGGCGCGTCGCCGACGGCCGCATCGCTGCGCGGCAGCGGTAGCGTCAGTTCGAAGATGCTGCCGCCGCCGGGCGCGTCGCGCACGGCGATGTCGCCCCCCATCGCCAGCGCCAGTTCGCGGCTGATCGCAAGGCCGAGACCCGTCCCGCCGAAGCGCCGCGTGACCGAACTGTCGGCCTGGAAGAACTTCGCGAAGAGCCGTGCCTTGGTGTGCGCGTCGATGCCCGGCCCGCTGTCGCGCACCGAGAAGACGGCCATGTCGCTCGAACCTCCGGCACGCGATGCCGCGACGCGCACCGACCCGCGCTCGGTGAACTTGATGGCGTTGCCGACGAGATTGAGAATGACCTGCTCCAGCCGCGCGGAATCGCCGAGCGCGATGCCGTCGATGTCCGGCGCGATCTCGACGTCGAGCGCCAGTCCCTTGGCGTCGGCGGCCGTCGCGAAGGTCTGCACGGCCATCCGCACGGCCTGCCCCACGTGGAAGGGCGCGCGTTCGGTCTGGAGGGCGCCCGCTTCGAGCTTGGAGATGTCGAGGATGTCGCCGATCACCTGCAGCAGCCGCTCGGCCGACATGCGCGCCATCCGCGCCTGCTCGCGCGGTCCGGGCGCCAAATCGGCGGCGAGCATCACGTCGAGCATGCCGACCACGCCGTTGAGCGGCGTGCGCAGCTCGTGGCTCATGTTGGCGAGGAACTCGGTCTTGGCGCGGCTGGCGATCTCGGCGGCGTTTTTCGCGCGCTCAAGCTCGCGTGCCGCGGCCACGTCGTTCGTCACGTCGCGCAGGATCGCCACCACGCCGCCGTCCGACATGCGCGTGCGCGTGATCCGCAGTTCGCGTCCGCCCACGGCAAGCGCCTCGCTCGCGACGAGGCTTTCCTGCCACACGCCGGCCAGACGCGCGCCGATCCAGCTTTCGAGCGCGGCCCCCTCGAGTGCGGGATCGGCAACCGCGCGCAGCGCGGCATGCAGCTTCATGCCTTCGTGGATGCGCGTGCGCAGGGCAGGATAGAAATCGAGATAGCGTTCGTTCCACGCGACGATGCGCATTTCGGCGTCGATCTGGAGGAACCCGTCGACGAGGCTCGCGATCGCGTCGCGGAAGCGGGCTTCCGAGGCACGCACGCTGCGGCTGGTCGAACGCTCTTCGGTCACGTCGCGCAGGATCGCCACGAGGCCGCCGTCAGACGTGCGCTGCCGGGAAATCTGGAGGATCCGGTCGCCGGCGGCCATATCCTCCGGCGGTATGCCGGGGCGGCGGATGTCGCGCAGCCGCGCGCGCACATGGGCGTCGAGTTCGGTCTCCGCCAGATGGGGCAGGCGCAGGCGGGCATGGGTGCGCACGACCTCCAGCGCCGGCATGCCCACATGGATGGTCGCGCGCATGGCGGGGAAGAACTGGAGATAGCGCTCGTTCCAGGCCACCAGATTGTCGTCGGCGTCGTAGAGGACGAAGCCGTCGTCCATGCTCTCGATCGCGTCGCGGAACCGCCGGTCGCGAAGCGTGACGGCGAGGCGCGAGCGGTCGAGTTCATCCTCGCGGCGCTTGCGCTCGGTCTGGTCGACGATGATCCCGTCGATATGCAGCGGCGCCCCGTAGTAGTCGTAGGAAGCGCGCCCCTTCTCCAGCAGCCAGACGATCTGCCCGTCGCGGCGCACGAGACGGTACTCGACCTCGAATTCCCGGCGCTGCGCCACGGCGCCGGCGACCGTCGCCGCAGCCGCCGCCCTGTCCTCCGGCACGATCAGGTCGCCGAAGCCGCGCGGAGCGGGGCCCGTGAAATCCGCCGCGGCGTAGCCCGTAAGCCCGGAAATGCCGGAGCTCGCGAAATCCATCGTCCAGGCGGCATCGATGCGCCGGCGGTAGACGACGCCGTCGACATTGGCGACGAGCGACTGGAAGCGGGCCTCGCTCTCCGCGCGCGCGGCCTCGGCCGCGATCTTGGCCGACACGTCGCGATAGATCGACACCACACCGCCATCCGCGGCCGCGAACTGGACGGTCTCGACGACCCGGCCGTCGGTGAGGACCTGGTTGAACGTCTCGCCGAAGCGCCGGTGGCGGCGCATCCGGTCGTCGAGCGTGGCAACCCCCTTGATCGTCGTGCCGTCGCGCGCGACCAGCCGCTCGCGGGCACCGGCGTAGACTTCGAAGATCGGCTTGCCCTTCTCGAGCAGGCCGTCCATGTGCGCGAAGATCTCGACATAGCGCCGGTTCCAGAAGCGGATGCGGTCCTGGGCATCGAGGATGAGGAAGCCGTCGCCGATCGCCTCGATGGAATCGATGAGCTGGAGCTCGCTCTCGCGCAGCGCCTGCTCGATGGCGAGCTGTTCGGTCACGTCGCGATAGACCGCGACGCAGCCCCCTTCGGCCGTCGCGTACTCGACGATCTGCAGGCTCCGCCCGCCGGCAAGCTTCTGGATATAGGGCTCGCCGAAACGCCGGTGCGGGCGCGTCCGGCGTTCGATCGCCGACAGGGCGTCGCGCGACGTCGTCAGACGCTGGGCCTGGTCGATCGCGCGGGCACGCAGTTCCTCGATCCGCAGGCCCGGCGCCAGCAGAGTCGCCAGCTCGGGGAATATCTCGACATAGCGCCGGTTCCAGACCATCGCGCGGTCGTCGCGGTCGAAGATCATGATGCCGTCGCCGATCGCTTCGATGGAATCGAGCAGGCGCTGCTGGCTTTCCCTGACCTGGCGCTGGGCGGCGGCAAGCTGGGTGATGTCGCGATAGACGGCGACCGCCCCGCCGTCGGCGGAGGGATATTCGGACGTCTCGATCTCGCGGTTGAAACTGACGCGCTGGCGGAACGTCTCGCCGAAGCGGCGATGGCGCGACGCGCGCTCGGAGACGATCCAGTTCGCGCGCTCGTCGAGCCCCATCGCGCGCAGCTGGCCGGCCGTCGCGTCGATATAGGCGGGAAAGCTCATGCCGCGCACGAGCACGCCTTTCATGTGCGGGAAGATCTCGAGATAGCGCGCGTTCCAGAAGACGAGGCGGTCGCCGGAATCCCAGACGAGGAAGCCGATATCGACGGCATTGAGCGTTTCGAGCAGGCGCCGCTCGCTGCGCGCGACCACATCGTCGATCTCGCGCTCGTGCGTGACGTCGCGGCACATGGCGGCATAGAGCCGTCGCCCGCCGCCGGCCGGCATCAGCGACATCTCGGCTTCGATCCAGAAGACCGTCCCGTCCTTGCGGTAGTGAACGAGACGTTCGCGGATCGGCCGCCCGGCCGCCATCGCCTTGCGGATCCTGTCGAGGACCGTCCGGTCGCTCTGCGGCCCTTGCAGGAAGCTGGTACTCCGCCCGACGCATTCGGCCGCCGTATAGCCGCTCATCCGCTCGAAGGCCGGGCTTGCGTGGACGATCACCGGCCCCTGCTCGTCCGTCCCGCCGACATCGAGGACGACGAGCGCGTCGCCGGACGTGGCCACCGCCGCTTCGACGAGCGCCTCGCCTTCGGGCGCAGGTCCGGGTGCCGCCGCCGGGCGTCGCCGCCGGGCCGCAAGAAAGCCGGCTGTTCCCCCGGCGGCAGCGGCGAGCAGCGCGAGAAGCAGGTCCATGGCCGCGGATCAGAGCAGCGTGCGGACGGCCGAAGAGACGGCAAGCGTCCCGTCTTCGGCATAGGCTTCGTGGTTCGCTTCGATGTCGCCCAGGCGATAGAGGTAGTTGACCATCAGCCCGGCGGACTGTTTGACGCCCTTGGCCGACGTATCGGCGCGCCAGTTGATCCGTTCGATCCGCGCCCCGTTGGAAAGATGGAAATGCGCAACCGGATCGAGCGCGCGCCCGTCGGGGCGCTTCGCTTCGGTCAGGTAGCGCGCGCACAGGCGCGACAGCGGGCCCTTCAGCGCGTCGGCGAGGGCGGGTTCGGTGAGCCATGCGCCGCTGGCGAGCGCGCGCTTGAGCTCGCCCTTGTTCGCCGCGACCGACTTGCCGCCGCGCTTGGCCAGGGCCGCCGCAAGCAGCTTGCGCTCGCCCGCCAGCAGCAGGCGCGGCATCCCTTCGGCGATGCGCGCGTCGAGCCAGCCGCGGAAGCCCGGGATCGGCGACAGCGTGGCGAAGGTCTTGAGGTTCGGAAACTCCGCGCCCAGCGTCTCGGCCACGCGCTTGATGAGGAAGCCGCCGAAGCTGATGCCGGCGAGCCCGCGCTGCGCGTTGGTGATCGAATAGAAGATCGCCGTGTCGGCCGCGCGCGGATCGCCGAGCGGCGCCTTGTCGTCGAGCAGGTCGTGCACGTTGTCGGCAAGGCCGTTGACCAGTGCCACTTCGACGAAGATCAGCGGCTCCAGCGGCATGCGCGGATGGAAGAACGCGAAATAGCGGCGGTCGCTGTCGAGCCGGTTCTTGAGGTCGGCCCAGTCGCGCACGGCATGCACGGCCTCGTAGGCCGCGAGCCGTTCGAGCAGCGCGGCCGGGCTTTCCCACGTGATCCGCTCGAGTTCGAGAAACCCGAGGTCGAACCACGCGACGAAGAGCTCGCGCAGGTCTTCGGCGAGTGCCGCGAAGACCGGGTCTTCCCGCGACCAGTCCATCAGTTCGCCGCGCCGGTCGATCAGGAACTTGACCCCGTCGCCGAGCGCCGTGAACTGCGCGAGCAGCCGGCCGCGCGGTGAATCGAGCGCCTGGCGCAACGTCTTCTCGGCCTTGCCCACGGCCTTGGCGTCGCCTGCTTCCCATGCCGCGACGGCCGCCTTCGCGGCCGCGATCGCGGCCGTGCGGTCGATGTCGATCTCGCCGGCGAGCAGGCGCATGAAGCGCTTGCGGCCGTCGACCGAGAGCCCGAGATAGAGTCGGCCCAGTTCGGCAGCGCGCGCGCGCGCGCGCGCCTCGCCGCCGCGGCCCTCGAGGCAATCGGCCAGCCGCGCGCGCAGGCCGGGAAGATCGGCGTCCGCGAGATCGGGGCCGGTGCCCCTGGGCGTGCCGACGGCGGCAAGCGCCCCGCTCGAAAGGCCGCGCCACGCCTCTTTCAGGCGCGCGACGAACCGGTGTCCGGATTTTGTTTCCGCCATAACGGACCGATCTTCGCGCGCACGGGCGTGGGGGGCAAGCCCCCAGCCCGGACCGTCAGTTCAGGCGGCCGGGCGACGGAATTTCCGCGCTGGAGCGCAGGACGTCCTTGATCGCGTCCCATTCACGGTCGGGCAGATCCGACAATTGTTCCTTCGCCGCAAGCCAGTCGAAATCGTCGCCCGACTTGACCGCGCGCGCAAGCGCGCGGCAGGCGCTGTGTCGGCCGCCGAGAACCGTCTGCGCAGCCCGAAGCAGGGGATGTTCCAATTCGTGTTCCTCGTGGGGGCGCGGGTGCCGTCAAATGCGGGGGGTGCATTGGCGCCCGGATCGGACATCGGATATCCGACAGCCGTAAATCTGGCCTCCGCGCGCGCGGCGCACAAGCGCAATCGACCCGTAATATAAGTGATGCAGCGATGCATGCGACGCCGTTCGCGGCGTCTGTTTACCGTCCGGCGGTATCTTGGGACGGAAGCCGCCCGCCTGCGGCAAAAACTCCCGACAGGACCTGCGGCAACATCTCGGGCAGATCGTCGGCGACGAGGCCCGGCCCGAAGCGCGCGGCGGCATCGCCATGCGTCCACGCGGCCGCGCACGCCGCTTCGAACGGCGGCATCGCCTGCGCGAGCAGGCCCGCGATCAGGCCGGCGAGGACATCGCCCGCACCGGCGGTCGCAAGCCACGGCGGCGCGTTGGCGTTGATCGCGGCGCGCCCGTCGGGGTGCGCAACGACCGTGTCCGCACCCTTGAGAAGCACGACCGCATTCGCGCGCCTTGCCGCCGCACGCGCGCGCGACAGCCGGTCGCCTTCGATGTCGGGGAACAGGCGCTTGAACTCGCCATCGTGCGGCGTGAGCACGCAACTGGCGTCGAGACGCGCGAACAGGTCGGACGGATCGCCCGCGAAGACCGACAGCGCGTCGGCGTCGAGCACGCAGGCCTTGCGCGCGGCCCGCGCGGCGCGCACGCGCGAAGCGCATGCCGCATCCGCGCCGTTGCCCGGCCCCAGCAGCACGACGTTGCGGCGCGGATCGTCGACGAGGGCGGCAAAGTCCGCGAGCGTCGCCATCGGGCGCACCATCAGGCTCGCCCGGTCGGCCGAGTAGACCGGCACCGCAGCCGGATCGGCCGCGACCGTGACGAGCCCCGCCCCGACACGCGCGGCCGCCCGCGCAGCGAGACGCGCCGCCCCGGTCAGCGCGGCGCCGCCGACGACGAGCACATGGCCGCGCACGTATTTGTGCCCTTCGGCGTCGGGAAACGGATAGCGGTCGAGCCACAGGCGCGGCGCATTGGAAAAACAGGCGGGCCCGATCGCGGGCAGCACGGCTTGCGGAATTCCGATGTCGGCCACGACCGTCGGCCCGCAAAGGGCGCGGCCGGGAAACAGTAGATGGCCGGGCTTGCGCCGGAAAAACGTGACGGTAAGGGCCGCCTGCGGCGCGCATCCCAGAACCGCCCCGCTGTCGCCGGCGACGCCGCTGGGCACGTCGATCGCGACCACGCGACGGCCGGCCATCGCCGCGACGAGTTGTGCGGCCATGCCGTCGAGCGGGCGCGACAGGCCGGCGCCGAACAGGGCGTCGATGACGAGATCGTCGGCGCCGATCAGCGAGGGCGAAGCGGTCGCGACCGCGCCCTTGCATTTGCGCGCCATGGCGGCGGCGTCGCCCGCAAGCGTTTCGGCTTTTCCCAGCAGGCCGACGCGCACAGGCCAGCCCGCATCCTGCAGATGGCGGGCGACGACGAAGCCGTCGCCGCCGTTGTTGCCGGGACCGCACAGCACGACGACCGGCCCGCGCGCGAAGCGGGCGACGATTTCGCGCGCGACGGCCGCGCCTGCCGCTTCCATCAGGCGAAGGCCCGGCACGCCCGCGCGGGCCGCGCCCGCGTCGGCCGCCGCCATCTCGGCGCAGGTCAGAAGTGCTTCGTCCCATACCGGCATGTCCGCAATCATGCCACATTGCGCCTGCAAACCGGGAGGCGATGATCGACCGCCGCAAATTCCTCGCGACCGCCGCCGCACTCGCGGCCTGCCCTGCCCGGGCGGCCGAGCCGGTGGACGTCGCCCTCGTGCTGGCAGTCGACTCCTCCACGTCGGTCGACATGGACGAGTTCTACCTGCAGATGGAAGGCTACGCCGCCGCGATGCGCCACCCTGCCCTTGCCGAGGCGATCGGCAGCGGGCGGACCGGGGCCGTCGGCGTGCTCTTCTTCGAATTCGCCGACGCCAAGACGCATGTCGTCAATCTCGAATGGCGGCGGCTCGCGTCGGGCGAGGATCTCCAGGCGTACGCGCGCGAACTGGAAATCGCACCGCGCCTCGTCGTCGGCGGCACGACGGCGATCGGCGACGCAATCGATTTCGGGCACGACGCGCTCGACAAGTGCCCCTACGCGGCGATGCGGCGCGTCATCGACATCTCGGGCGACGGCGCTTCCAACGCGGGACGCGCCGTGGGCGCCGCGCGCGCGGACGCGCTGCTGCAGGGCATCACGATCAACGGCCTGCCGATCCTCAACGAGGAGCCGGACCTCGAAGCCTATTTCCGGAGTTCCGTGATCGGCGGGCCCGGCGCCTTCTGCGTGCCGGCGCGCGACTATCGCGATTTCCGCGACGCGATCCGCGACAAGCTGGTGCGCGAGATCCGTCTCGTCGCCTAGCGGCCGATCGCCCCGCGGAAATCCGCGCCCTCGATGATCGCATCGCGCAGATCGGCGCCGCTCAGGTCGGCATCGGTGAATTTGGCGTCGGTCAGGTCGGCCCCGCGCAGGTCGGCCCCGCGCAGCATCGATTCCGACAGGTCCGCCTCGATGAGCTTGGCGCCGCGCATGTCGGCCCGGTGCAGTTGCGCGCCGCGCATGCGCGCGGGCCAGCGGCCCGTCGCGGTCGTGGGCAGCGGCATGGGCGATAGATCGGCGTTCGAGAAATCCGCCCCGTTGAGGATGCATTTGTCGAGCGTGGCCCCGCGCATGTCGGCCCCGCTCAGGTCCGCCTCGGCCATGTTGGCGCCGGTCATGTCGGTCATCTGGAACTTGGCGTCGGCGAATTTCGCGTTGATCAGCGTGGCGCGCTTCATGCGCGCGGCGGACAGATTGACCGCGGGCGCATCGAGGGCGGTGAGGTCGACCGCGTCGAGCGTGGCCTGCGCGCCCTGCTGGCCCGCGCTCTGCAGCCACATGAAATGACGCTTGAAGATCTCGCCGATCTCGACATCGAGGGATTCGATCGACTTGGGCATGATCGCCTTGGTGATGTCGACCTTCTCGAAATCCTTTTTCGTGAACTGGGCGGCCGTCAGGTCCGCGCCCTCGAGATTCGTGTTGTAGAGGAACGCCCCCGCAAGCACGGCGCCCTGCAGCAGGCAGTGCGACAGGTTCGTCTCGGTGAGGTCGGCACCGCTCAGCACCACGCCCGACAGGTCCGAGTAGGAAAGATCGGCGCCCGCGAGGTTGGCGTTGCGCATGATGCAGTTCGTCAGGTCCGTGCGCCGGCCGAAAGCGCGCGCGACCTTCGCCTCGGTCAGGTTCGCGCGCGAGAAGGACGCGTCGTCGATCTCGGCCGAGCGCTGCGTGGCCTTGGCGAAATCGAAATTGCCGTTCTCGTCGGGCACGATGATGAAGCCGTCGCGCATGTCGGCCTGCTTGAGCATCGCGCTCTCGAGATTGGCGCCGCGCATCGACACGCCGCGCAGGTCCGCGCGCGTCAGGTCGCAGCCCTTGAGGTTGGCGCGCGTGAGATCGGCGCCGAAGAAGTTGGCGCGCTCCAGCTTGGCGCCGGCGAAGTTCGCCTCGGCCAGCTTCGAGCCGACGAACTCGGCCTCGCTGAGGATGTTGGCGCCGAAGACCAGCCGCTCGAGCGTGTGGAACGGCATCGTCAGGCGCTTGCCGTTCTGCTGCTTGGCCATCATCCGGCCATGCGCGGCGATGGCCTTGTCGAGGTCGAGCTGTGCGACTTTCGGGTAGGTGGGCGCTTTTGGCGGCGGCATCGGCCCAGTTTACGCAAACGCGGGGCCCCCCGACAAATGCACGCGACAAATGCAGGGGGCTGGGGCGACCGACGGGGCTCGAACCCGCGACAACCCGGACCACAACCGGGTGCTCTACCAGCTGAGCTACGGCCGCCACAGCCGGGGCGGGTTTTACACGCCCCCGCGCCCCCGGGCAAGCGGACTTGGCGCGTTGCGGACGGGGGGTACACATGCTAACTCCCTCGCCGCGGTCGCAGCCGGAATTGCGCCCGCGGCACAGGGGAGCACGCCCATGAATCTGGCACTGGCCGAGCGGATGAGCCGCCTCGGCACCGAAACCGCTTTCGAGGTCCTTGCCCGCGCCAAAGCGCTGGAAGCCAAGGGCAAGTCGATCGTCAGCCTCAGCATCGGCCAGCCCGATTTCCGGACCCCCGAGCACATCGTCGAAGCCGGCATCAAGGCACTGCGCGACGGCCATCACGGCTATACGCCGGCCAACGGCATCCTGCCGCTGCGCGAGGCGGTCGCGAAGGACATCCACCGCCGCCTCGGCGTCCAGATCGATCCCGGCCAGGTGCTCGTGGTGCCCGGCGGCAAGGTCACGATGTTCTTCGCCATCATGATGTTCGGCGAGCCCGGCGCCGAGATCATCTATCCGAACCCCGGCTTTCCGATCTACGAGAGCGTCATCAGGTTCTCCGGCGCCAAGGAAGTGCCGCTGCCGCTGCTCGAGAAGAACGGCTTCGCGTTCGACGCCGACGACGTGCTGAGCCGCGTCACCGACCGCACGCGCCTGATCATCCTCAACTCGCCCGCCAACCCGACCGGCGGCGTGACGCCCAAGGAGCAGGTCGACAAGCTGGTGAAGGGCCTGCTGCGCTTCCCCAAGGCCGCGATCATGTCGGACGAGATCTACGGCCAGATGACCTACGACGGCCGGCCGCACGTCTCGCTGATGAACTATCCCGAGATCGCCGACCGCCTGATCCTGCTCGACGGCTGGTCGAAGACCTACGCGATGACCGGCTGGCGGCTGGGCTATTCGGTGTGGCCGAAATCGATCTTCGCCGACGCCGAGCGTCTGGCGATCAACTGCCATTCCTGCGTCAACGCCTCGGCGCAGTTCGCCGGCATTGCCGCCCTCGAAGGACCGCAGGACGCGGTCGCCAGGATGATGAAGGCGTTCGACGAGCGCCGGCGCGTGATCGTGGGCGAGCTCAACCAGATCGCCGGCTTCCGCTGCGTGGAGCCGGGCGGCGCGTTCTACGCCTTCCCGAACATCGAAGGGACCGGCTACACGAGCCGCCAGCTCGAGACGCTGCTGCTCGAGCAGGCGGGCGTCGCGGTCCTCTCCGGGACGGCCTTCGGCAAGCACGGCGACGGCTATCTGCGCTTCTCCTATGCCAATTCGGTCGAGAACATCCGCCTGGCGATGGACCGCATCCGCAAGACGCTGGCGGCCAATCCCGCGCCGAAAGCCGCACAATGATTAATCACATTGCACGGAATATGTGCAAAAATCTGCCTGAGAGACGGGCGAATCCAGATGCCGCGCGACGGGCAATCTGGCATGGCCCGTGCTTCTCGGGAGGGTCCTCCGCCCGAGATTCCGACGCCCGCACCCCGTTCGCAATTGTGACGCGCACATGAAAAAGATCGAAGCGATCATCAAGCCCTTCAAGCTCGACGAGGTGAAGGACGCACTCAACGAAATCGGCCTCAAGGGAATCACGGTCGTCGAGGCCAAGGGCTTCGGCCGCCAGAAGGGTCACACCGAGCTCTATCGCGGCGCCGAATACGTCGTCGATTTCCTGCCGAAGGTGAAGCTCGAGGTCGTGATCGAGGACACGCTGCTGGAGCGCGCGATCGAGGCGATCCAGCGCGCCGCCCACACGGGGCGCATCGGCGACGGCAAGATCTTCGTCTCCACCGTCGAAGAAGTGATCCGCATCCGGACCGGCGAGCGCGGTGCCGAAGCGGTCTGACCCGCGAAAACCCGAGAATTCAGGATTCAACCCACCCGTCAGTCAGCGGGGCAACCACAGGAAAAAGGCTATGTCGGATCCCAAGACCGTAATGAAGATGATCAAGGAAAACGGCTGCAAGTATGTCGACCTGCGGTTCACGGACCCGCGCGGCAAGCTGCAGCACCTGGCCCATGCGGTCGAGACGATCTCGGAAGAGACCTTCGAGGAAGGCCTGATGTTCGACGGTTCGTCGATCGCGGGCTGGAAGGCGATCAACGAGTCCGACATGACGCTGATCCCCGATCCGGCCACGGCCGTGATGGATCCGTTCGCCGCCCAGCCTTCGCTGACGATCATGTGCGACATCTACGAGCCGGGCACGGGCCAGCCCTATAACCGCGACCCGCGCGGCATCGCCAAGAAGGCCGAAGCCTACGTCAAGGAAACCGGCATCGGCGACACGGCGTTCTTCGGCCCCGAGATCGAATTCTTCGTGTTCGACGACGTCCGCTTCAAGGTGTCGATGAACAAGACCTCGGTCGAGATCGACAGCGAGGAAGGCCCCTACGTCACCGACAAGAAGTATCCTGACGGCAATCTTGGCCACCGTCCGAAGATCAAGGGCGGCTACTTCCCCGTCCCGCCGGTCGACCAGTGCGCCGACCTGCGCGCCGAGATGCTCACCGTCATGAAGGACATGGGCCTCGACATCGAGAAGCACCACCACGAAGTGGCGCCCTCGCAGCACGAGCTCGGCTCCAAGTTCTCGACGATGGTCAAGGCCGCCGACCAGTGCCAGATCTACAAGTACGTCGTCCACAACGTCGCCGCCCAGTACGGCAAGACCGCGACGTTCATGCCCAAGCCCATCAAGGGCGACAACGGTTCGGGCATGCACGTGCACCAGTCGATCTGGAAGAAGGGCAAGCCGCTCTTCGCCGGCAACGGCTACGCGGACCTCTCGGAAACGGCGCTGTTCTACATCGGCGGCATCATCAAGCACGCCAAGGCGATCAACGCGTTCACCAACGCGTCGACCAACTCGTACAAGCGCCTGATCCCCGGCTTCGAAGCCCCCGTGCTGCTCGCCTACTCGGCGCGCAACCGCTCGGCCTCGTGCCGCATCCCGTTCGGTGCGGGCCCGAAGGCAAAGCGCGTCGAAGTGCGCTTCCCCGACCCGACCGCCAACCCGTATCTCGGCTTCGCCGCGATGCTGATGGCCGGTCTCGATGGCATCAAGAACAAGATCCATCCGGGCGAAGCCATGGACAAGAACCTCTATGACCTGCCGCCGGCAGAGCTCAAGAAGGTTCCCACCGTGTGCGGCTCGCTGCGCGAGGCGCTCGGCGCCCTCGACAAGAACCGCAACTTCCTGAAGGCCGGCGGCGTGTTCACCGACGACTTCATCGACAGCTACATGGAACTCAAGTGGGAAGAGGTGTACGCGTTCGAGCACACCCCGCACCCGATCGAGTTCGAGATGTACTACTCGGTCTGATCCGGTCCGGATCGGTCCAAGTTTACTAAAAATAACGGCCCCGGAGAAATCCGGGGCCGTTTCGCGTTCGGGCAATAAATCTCGTGCTGGCAGCGATCCCGCTGAAATTGTATGGTCTATCCCGAATGGGAGATGGTCCGGACCAGAATGGAAACGGCATCAAGACAACCTGAGTTCGACGCCGCCCTCAGCATGCATCTCGGCTACCTGATGGGCCGGGCCGGCGGCAAGCGGATGGACATGCGCGGGTACGAGTTCGGCTCGGTCGATGGGCGCGGGCGCAACCTGTCGTGCGCGATCCTGGCCGCGACCAATTTCGTCGGCGCCGTGCTGCAGGACTGCGACCTGTCGATGGCCGACGTCTTCACCGCCGATTTCCGCAACGCCGACCTGTCGGGGGCCAACCTGCGCCGCATCGACGCGCGCGGCGTCAATTTCGACGGCGCGCGCATGCGCGAATGCGATCTGCGCGAAGCCGATTTCCGTCCCGGCCAGACGATGGCGTTCGCCGACGGCAGCAAGAAGGGCAGCGAGCAGAGCGCCAGCTTCCGCGACGCCAATCTCGACAAGGTGCAGCTCAAGGGCGCCAATCTCGAAAAGGCCGACCTCGCCGGCGCGTCGCTGCGCGGGGCAGGCATGGAAGGCGTGGAACTGGGCGCCGCCAACCTCAAGAACGTCGATCTTTCGGGCGCCAATCTCGAAGGCGCCAAGCTCAAGGACGCGGTCCTCGACGGCGCGAAGCTGCGCGGAGCCTCGATCCGGGGCTGCGACATGCGGGGTGCCCGCATGCGCGGCGTCGATCTCGACGGGCTCGACCTCAAGACCGTGCAGATGGACGGCGCCCAGTTCGATCCGCCCGACAAGCCGCCGGAAGAGAAGCCGAACGTCCGCCTGCTGCTCGACGAGCACAAGCGCTGGGTCGAGACGGGCGGTGCGGCCGGCTCGCGCGCCATCTTCGACGAAAGGGATCTCTCGGGCATGGACCTGCGCGGCCTCGATCTAAGCGCGGCCTCGTTCAACCGCGCCAATCTCGCGCGCGCCGATCTGGGCCGCGCGCAGATGCGCCTCGCGAGCCTCATGCAGGCGAACCTCACCGACGCCGACATGTCAGAGGCCGATCTGTCCGGCGCCGTAATGGTCGGCGCCACGCTGCGCCGCGTGAACCTCACCAAGGCGAAGCTGACGCCGATCGACCTGAAGGACGCCCAGGGCAAGCCGTCGGGCCGCAAGTTCCCGACCAATCTTTCCAACGCGATCCTCGCGCACGCCAAGCTCGACGGCGCCGACCTGCGCGGGGCGGTGCTGCGCGGCGCCGACATCACGCGCGCCAGTTTCGTCGACGCGCTGGTCGAGGGCATCGACCTCTACGGCGTGCGCAAGCTGAGCTGAACGGAACTGCGGACGTGGCGCACACCCAGGCGAGTCTTCTGGCGCTTCTCGGCGAACTCGGCATCGTCACGACGACGGTCGAGCACGAGCCGATCTTCACGGTCGAGGAAGGGCGGCGCCTGCACGGCACGCTGCGCCCCGGCGCCAACGTCAAGAACCTGTTCCTGAAGGACGCCAAGGACGCGCTGTGGCTGGTGAGCGCGCCGTGGGAACGCCAGATCGATCTCAAGGCCCTGCCCCTGCGCATCGGCAGCAAGCGCGTGTCGTTCGGCTCGCCCGCCCTGCTGATGGAAGTCCTCGGCGTGATCCCCGGCGCCGTCACGCCCTTCGCGCCGGTGAACGACACCGCGCGACGCGTGCGCGTCGTGCTCGATGCCGAGATGATGAAGTCGGAGACGCTGAACTGCCATCCGCTGGTCAATTCCGCCACGACCAACATCCGTTCGGAAGACCTGCTGCGCTTCCTGCGGCACGTCCACGGCGACCCCCTGCTCGCCGATCTCGGGGCCTGATATAGTTCGGGTCCCTTTCAAGGAGGCCCCCCCATGAACATCCTGTACACGACCAAGGGTTCCGCGACCGGCGGCCGCTCGGGCAAGGCCGCGAGCGAAGACGGCGTGCTGCAGGTCACGCTCACCACGCCCAAGGCGCTGGGCGGCGACGGCGCCGTCGGCACCAATCCCGAACAGCTCTTCGCGTGCGGCTATTCGGCCTGCTTCCTGGGCGCGCTCAAGTTCGTCGCCGGCAAGGCCAAGGTGAAGATCCCCGAGGATGCGAAGGTCACCGCGACCGTGGGCATCGGCCCGCGCGACGACGGCGGCGGCTTCGGCATCGACGTGGCGCTCGCCATCAGCGTGCCGGGCGTGGACCGTGCGACGGTCGAAGATCTCGTCAAGCAGGCGCATGTCGTGTGCCCGTACAGCCACGCGACGAAGGGCAGTCTCGACGTCCGCCTCAGTGTCGTGTGATTATCCGGACAAGAAGAATCCGGGACCCAGGGGGAATCGCATGACGCCCGAGACGCTGTCGCGACGCACGGTGCTGTTCGTCAATATCGGCCACGCGCTCGACCATTTCGTCCTGCTGATCTACCCCACCGCCGTCATCGCGATTGCGGCGGACACGGGTGCGACCTACACCTCGCTCATCGGTCTGGCGACGGGCGCGTTCGTGGCCTTCGGGCTGTTCTCGCTGCCGATGGGCTGGATCGCCGAACGCATGGGGCGGCGCAATCTCTTCGCGCTGTTCTTCGCGGGCATCGGCGCTTCGTGCATCGGCCTGTCGATGGCGCAGACGCCGTTCCAGTTCGCGGCCCTGCTGCTGATCCTCGGCATGTTCACGGCCGTCTACCATCCCATCGGCTCGGCGATGCTGGTGACGCATGCGCGCGCGCTGGGCCGCGATCTGGGGTGGAACGGCGTGTGGGGCAATCTCGGGGCGGCCTTCGCCTCGGGCATCACCGCCCTCATCGCCGCATGGTTCGGCTGGCGGATGGCGTTCGTGGTGCCGGGCATCGCGGCGCTTGCGGCCGGTGCCGTGTTCCTGGCGATGGTGCCGGGCGACGGCGAAGCGGGCGAGAAGCAGAAGAAGCAGAACGCGGAGATCGCCGTCTCGCGCCCGCTCGTCATGCTTGCGGTGTTCGCGCTGGCGATCGTGGCCGGCGGCATGACCTTCAACATCACGACGATCGCGTTGCCCAAGGTGATCGACGAGCGCATCGGCCTCGACCTGCCGCTCGCCCTCACCGGCTCGCTCGCCACCGCCGTGTTCGTGTTCGGGGCACTCACGCAGCTGCTGATCGGCCAGCTCGTCGACCGTTTCACGCTGCCGTCGATCTTCGTGGGCCTCGCGGTGTTCCAGCCCATCGGCCTGGCGCTCGCGGCCGTGGTGACCGGCGTGCCGATGCTGGTCGGCCTCGTATTCGTGATGGCCGCGATCTATGGCCAGGTCGTGGTCAACGACGCGATGGTCGCGCGCTACGTGCCGCCGCGCTATCGCGCCAAGGCGTTCAGCATCCGCTATTTCCTCGGCTTCACGACAAGCGGGCTGGCCGTGCCGCTGATCGCGTATCTGCACGGGGTCGGCGGCTTCCCCACCGTGCTGGGCACGGCCGCCGCATTCGGCGCCGCGATCGCGCTCGCCGCCTGCGGGTTCTGGCTCGCCGCGCAGCCCTCGGGCGCACCCGCCGCGGCCGGCGACTAGCCGCCGCTGCCGGCCTTCCAGCCGGCAAGCGGTGCAGCCGCCTCGTCGCCGAGCACGGGGCCGTAGATTTCCACGCCCACCGGTTCCAGCACCGCGCGGCACGTATAGGCCGACTGCGGATCGTTGCCCGGCAGCTCCGCCGCCGGTGCGCCGAACACGACGCGCCGCACGCGCGAGGCGGCGATGGCCGCCGCGCACATCGCGCACGGCTCGCCGCTCGCGTAGATCGTGGCACCTTCGAGCCGCTCGGGCGGAACCGACAGCTTGAGCAGGCGCAGCGCGTTGGCTTCGGCATGCGCCGTGGGGTCGCGCGTGGTGTTCTGCGTGTTGCGCGCGTCGGCGAGCCGGGCACCGTCCGCCGCGACGACGACCGCGCCATAGGGCTCGTCGCCCGCCTTGCGCGCGATGACTGCAAGTGCGATCGCCGAGCGCAGGTGCGGCAGGTCGCGCAGGGTAAGTCCGTTCAGTCCGCTCATGCCCCTTACGGTGGCAGGGACCGCCGGACGTTGCAAGACCCCGCGATCACATCGTCATGCGGCGGCGTTTTTCCTTGAGCCAGGCGAGCGCGCCCGGCGTGGTGGTCCAGGCGCGCATGCCGTTGACGGCGATCACCACCGCCTCGTCGCGGCTGCCGGGTTCGACGGTGAGCGGGGCCATCTTCGGCGGCTTGCGGTCGCCGAGCAGATAGGCCGGCACGTAGCCGTTGGCCGTCAGCGCCGTGTCGAGCGCCGCCCCGGCCGCATCGCCCGCCTTGTGCTTGCGGAACGCGAGCAGCGCACGCGAATAGGAGACGCGCGCGTCGGCATCCTGCGGAAAGCGGTCGAGGAGTTCGCTCGCCTCGCCGTCGGCGCCTGCATCGATCAGCGCATCGGCGAAATCGAAACGCGCGCGCGAGGGATCGGCGGGATCAAGGCGCATCACCTCGCGCCAATGGCCGAAGGCGGTGTCGCGGTCGGTCGACACGGCAAGCGCGCTGGCGAGGTGCTGGCGCGCTTCGAGATAGGCAAGGCCGCGCGGGCTTGCGCCCAGCTTGCCGGCCTCGCTTTCGAGCTTTGTACCCAGCGCCACTTCGCCCGCGCGGAGTGCCAGGTTCAGCAGGCGCACGCGCTCGGCAAGGTCGCGCGCGACGAACAGCGAGAGCATCGTGAAGGCCGACGCGCAGTAGAGGCTTTCGGCCAGCGCTGCCTGCGCCAGCTCGACGCCCTTGCGCGTGGCATCCGAGCTCCACGCGAGCGCGGCCTTGGCTTCCGCCGCCGCGATCCGGTCTTCGCCGCGCATCGCGGCGAAATCGACGGCTGGGCCACCAAGGCCGAGCTGCGTGATATACGCGCGGTCGGCATCGTCGAAATCGGCGTTCATGCCGCGTCTCCGCCGTCGACGGGGCGCGGGCGGCGGTCGAGGCCGATCGCGACATAGGTGAACACGCCCTGCGTGACCTTCACGCGCTCGGAGGCTTCGCGCTTGCGCGTCCAGGTGTCGACCTTGATCGTCATCGAGGTGCGGCCCACGCGCTGCATCTCGCAATAGCAGCTCACCTCGTCGCCGACATGCACGGGCAGATGGAACGTCATCGCCTCGACCGCGACGGTCGCCACGCGCCCCTTCGCGCGCTGGCTGGCAAAGCTGCCGCCCGCGAGATCCATCTGCGCCAGCAGCCAGCCGCCGAAGATGTCGCCGTTGGGGTTCGTGTCGGCGGGCATGGCGATGGCCCGCAAGACGGGTTCGCTTGTCGGGATTTCGGTGGCAGTCGGCATGAAGCGCTTCTCCGGGGGTGTTGCGTCACCCCCGAAGATAGCGCATCCGGGCGGCGCGTCAGGCGGTGATGCTGATGCCCGTGCTCGCCGTGGCGGACGTGGACGAAGAGCCCGAGAAAAGCGAGAGGGCTGCCGTCGCGTCCGCCTGGTCGCCGCTGGGCTTGTGGCGATGGCCGTGCGCGGCGCGGGCGGCCTTCATGTCCTTCTGCAGCGTCTCGAAGGCGGTCTTGGCGGCATCCGTATCGCCGTCGGCCAGCGCCTTGGCGAGGGTCTCGAAGTCCGCCTTGATCTTGCCGTCGCCCGAGCCGCCGCCCGGCGGCGGGCCCTTCGGCGCATTGGCCTGCAGGGAAGCGAAGGCTTCCTTGGCGGCATCGAGGTCGCCGGATTCCAGCGCCTTGCCGAGGGCCTGCATGTCGTTGGCCCGCTGGCGGAACGGGTTGGTCTGAAGCGCGGCCTGGCTGCTTCCGGCCGAGGAAATCGAGGAAGACATATGCGTTCCTTTCTAAATGATGGATTTGAATAAAATTTAACATAAATAAACTACTGAATTTATCGAACCATGCAATTGTAATATAGTTACCGTGCCGCCCCCGACGGGGTTTGCGCCGAATCGAAGCCGCCCCTTAGTCTCCGGCGACCCCGCCCAGCCCCGAAATCCCGAGCATCCCTGCCCCATGGCCGACCTGTTTTCCAACGCCGCGAAGAAGAACGACAGCTACACCGCCAAGGACATCGAGGTCCTCGAGGGGCTCGAACCCGTCCGCCGGCGGCCGGGCATGTATATCGGCGGCACCGACGAGCGTGCGCTGCACCACCTGATCGCCGAGGTGCTCGACAACTCGATGGACGAAGCCGTCGCCGGCCACGCCGACTGGATCGAGGTCGAACTCGCCGCCGACGACTGGATGACGATCCGCGACAACGGCCGCGGCATCCCGGTCGATCCGCATCCGCGCTTCCCCAAGAAGTCGGCGCTGGAAGTGATCCTCACCACGCTGCACTCGGGCGGCAAGTTCGCGAACAAGGCGTATTCCACGTCGGGCGGCCTGCACGGCGTGGGCGTGTCCGTCGTCAACGCGCTGTCGGACGAGTTCGAAGTGGAAGTCGCGCGCGACAAGGCGCTGTTCGCGCAGAAATACTCGCGCGGCGTGCCGCAGGGCCCGCTGAAGAAAATCGGCGCGACGAACAACCGGCGCGGCACCACCGTGCGCTTCCACCCCGACGCGCAGATCTTCGGCAAGACGATGCATTTCAAGCCGCAGACCGTCTACAAGATGGCGCGCGCGAAGGCCTTCCTGTTCAAGGGCGTCGAGATCCGCTGGAAATGCGATCCGGCCCTGCTGAAGCCCGAATGGGGCATCCCGCCCGAGCAGTCGATGCGCTTTCCCGGCGGCCTTGCGGACTCGCTGGCCGAGGCGATCGGCAAGCGGCCCTGCTACACGCCCAAGCCCTTCGCGGGCGACGTGAAGCTGGACGCGCAGGGCGGCCGCCTCGAATGGGCCGTGGCGTGGCCCGGCGACGAAGACGCGGAAGTCCACTCGTATGTGAACACGGTGCCGACGCCGCAGGGTGGCAGCCACGAGCTGGGCCTGCGCGCCGCACTCACGCGCGCGCTTCGCGCCTACGGCGACATGACCGGCAACAAGAAGGCGCCGAACATCGCCTCGGAAGACGTGTGCGACGGCGCGGTCGTGTTCCTGTCGCTGTTCGTGCGCGACCCGCAGTTCCAGGGCCAGACGAAGGACCGCCTCGGCATGCCCGAGGCCCAGCGCATGGTCGACAACGCGCTGAAGGACCAGTTCGACCATTGGCTCGCCGACGACCCGGCCGCCGCCAAGCAGCTCCTCGAACGCGCGGTCGAGCGTGCGGAAGACCGCGCGCGCCGCCGCATGCAGAAGGAGCAGGACCGCAAATCCGCCACGCGCCGCCTGCGCCTGCCCGGCAAGCTCGCCGACTGCTCGGCCAGCAATTCCGACGATACCGAGATCTTCCTCGTCGAAGGCGATTCCGCCGGCGGCTCGGCCAAGCAGGCCCGCTCGCGCGAGAAGCAGGCGATCCTCCCGCTGCGCGGCAAGATCCTCAACGTCGCGAGCGCCTCGGCCGACAAGCTGCGCGGCAACCAGGAGCTCGCCGACCTCACGCAGGCGCTGGGCTGCGGCACCGGCGAGAACTGGGACGAAGGCAAGCTGCGCTACGAGCGCGTCATCATCATGACCGACGCCGACGTGGACGGCGCGCACATCGCGTCATTGCTGATCACGTTCTTCTATCGCGAGATGCCCAAGCTGATCGAGACCGGGCACCTGTTCCTCGCGTTGCCGCCGCTCTACCGCATCGCGGCGGGCGGCGACGTCGCCTACGGGCGCGACGACGCGCACAAGGACGAGCTGATCAAGACGCGCTTCAAGAACCGCAAGGTGGAGATCAGCCGCTTCAAGGGCCTCGGCGAAATGCCGCCGGCACAGCTCAAGGAAACGACGATGGACCCGCGCAAGCGCACGCTGCTGCGCGTCGTGGTCCCCGACCGCGACCACCGCGAGGCGTTCGAGGAAACCGAATCCCTCGTCGAGAGCCTGATGGGCCGCAAGCCCGAACTGCGCCTCGCCTTCATCCAGGAACACGCGACGAGCGTGCGCGATCTCGACGTCTGAGGGCCCTTACCGGAGGACCGACATGCTTCGCTTCATTCTCGCCGTGCTCGTGCCGTGGCTGCAGTTCTTCACGATCGGACGGCCCGTCGCCGGGATCATCTGCCTGATCCTGCAACTGACGATCATCGGCTGGATCCCGGCCGCGATCTGGTCGGTCTACGCGCTCGGCAAATACAAGGGCGGACAGACGGTCGCTTAGCCGAACAGGCGACCACGTGTTACCACTCGTTACCGTAACGTATTTATCCCGTTGAAAACGCAGGCAGGTAACATGCAACCTGCGTTTTCGGTCGTTTTGTAGGACTTCCGCGGCCCTTCGCGAGCAACATCAATCCCTTCGCCGTAACATCCGTTGCATGCAACCGATGTTACGCACGTTTTGCCGATATTCACGTGTCAAAGAGCGTTCCGCACAAGTCGCATGACTCTATCTGAACGCCCTCCGGTTGTCACGAAAATAAACCTAGATGTGGATGAACTAGGCTCCTCGCGCATCCGCGGCCGCGCGATGTCAGATGTCGCCTAGTGCTAACGGGAATCGAAAGCCCCGCTATCGACTGGAAGCCATGGTTGGGGCTGTATAGTTTTATTGCACGCATGCAAGGAGTCTTCCGCTTTATGGGAGGTGAGAAATGTCGGGGGCAGATCAAGGCGGTCAAGAAATGACAGATCTCCATCAGATCTTAAAAACTCCTTCTGGAATTGACCCCGTCATTGTTGAAATGCACACGCAAAACGATCGAGGTGCTGCGATAACTGGTATTGTTTTTTTGGAGCAAATGCTGCGCAACACGATTGTTAAACAGTGGCCTCCAATGTCGAATACAATGTTCGAGCGCCTGTTTAAGGGATATGGCCCGCTTGCTTCGTTTTCGGCTCTCATTGACGTGGCTACCGCCATGGGAATTCTCCACGCTGATACGCGGAACGACTTTCAAAGAATAAAGAAAATAAGAAACGATGCTGCTCATGTGGGCACACCGTTTAGCTTCACGAGCAAGTCGATCAAATCTCACCTACAGCATTTGCCTGTGCAGGATGACGAGATGTTCGACAAACACGGAGAATCACCTGAGCGAAATCAGTTTACAGCGACGATCAAAATACTTGCTGCGTATTTGCATTTCGCTGCGAAATGGCGGAAAGATCACGGCCACTTCGCTGTACTTCCGCACTTCGTATTTCCCAAAAATGGCACTGAAAGTACAATAGCGAAGTAGCGCACTAACCCAACCCCGCAATCGCAGAAATTTGCACGACTGCACAGCAATATTCGCCACTCGCATGGGGACAAGCCGTCAGGCCGTCACCGGCAGCACCACTTCCTTCGCCTTGGGGAACGGCCGGAAGGTCATCGCGATCAGCACCGCGCCGATGCCCAGCGCCCAAGCACCCACATAGAGCCACGTATAGTCGGCGAACGCGTCGTAGATGAGGCCGCCCGCGAGCGGGCCCGAGGCCATGCCGAGGCTGCCGGCCGTCGACGTGCCGCCGATGATCGTGCCCATCATCCGCAGCGGGAAGTTCTCGCGCGCGAGAACGGCATAGAGCGGCATCACGCCCGCATAGACGAAGCCGAACAGGGCGGCCACCGCATAGAACGTATTGAGGTCGCGCGCGAAGGAATAGGCGAGTGCGGCGAACGACTGCACGAGCAGCCCCAGCACCAGCACGCGCTTGGCGCCGAACTTGTCGCCCATCAGGCCGAAGGCGAGACGCCCGCCCAGGCCTGCGAACCCTTCGAGGCTGTAGATCGACACGGCCGCGACCAGCGGGATGCCGCAGCTGACGGCGTAGCCGATCGTGTGGAAGATCGGGCCCGAATGCGTGGCGCAGCAGAAGAAGCTCGTCAGCGTCAGGATGACGAACTGCGGCGAGCGCACGGCCTCGCGCACGGTCATGCCCGATTGCGGCCCCTGCCCGCCGTCGGCCGGCATCGCGGCGGCTTCGCGGTCGAGTGCCGGCGGTCGGCGGACCAGCAATGCAGCCGGGATCATCGCGGCGGCGGCGATGGCGGCGACGATCTGCATCGAGGTGCGCCAGTCGTAGACGCCGATGAGCTGGGCGGCCAGCGGCGACATCGTCAGCGGCGCCATGCCCATGCCGGCGGAGACGAGCGAGACCGCGAGGCTGCGGTTCGTGTCGAACCAGCCGGTCACACAGGCCATCATGGGTGCAAAGATCGCCGCGATGCCGCTTCCGACCAGCAGGCCGAAAACGAACTGGAATTCGATCAGCGATGTGGAAAAGCTCGCGAGCGCGAGGCTTCCCGTCAGCAGGAGCGTGCCGGCCAGCACGACCGGGCGTGCACCGATGCGGTCCGACAGGTTTCCCCACGCCATGCTCGCGAACGACATGGCGAGGAACCCGACCGTCATGGCGGCCGAGATGCCGGTGACCGACCAGCCGGTGTCGTGCGACATGGCGACGAGGAAGACCGGCAGCGAGAACATCGCGCCGACGGCCATGCAGGTGATGACCGCACCCGCCGCGACGATCACCCAGCGATACGAAGAGTTCGTCATCTGCGCCCTGCTCCTTCAACCGCGCGGCGGCATCTTGTCGAATTTCGGCAGGGCGGGATCCATCGTGTCCCAGGCGAAGCCGGCGGCCGTCCAGCACACGAAGGCGGGCTTGAAACGGGCCGGCTCGTCGAGGCTTGCCGCACTCACGCCGATGCTGTCGGGCGCCTTCGGGAAGGTCATGTAGACGGGCGAGCCGCAGTTCGTGCAGAACGCGCGCAGCTTCTCCATGCCGCCGTCGCCGATCATGCGCCACATCTTCACCTTGTCGGCACCCTCGATCTTCGCGCCCTCGCGCGGAAAGGCCAGATGCGCGCCGTGGCCGGTGCCGCTGTCGCGCTGGCATTGGCGGCACTGGCAGTTGAACATCGCGCGCGGTTCGGCCGCGATCTCGTAGCGCACGGCGCCGCAGGCGCAGCCGCCGGTCCAGGGCTTGGTCATTGGAACTGTTCTCCGGAAAGGGTGTCGACGCTGGCGACGACCTTCTGCCAGCCGTTGCTCATGTTGGTGTAGGCGGTCTCGTTGTGCGGCAGCACGAAGCCCGAATGGACCAGGCGCACGCGCGTGCCCGCTGCCGTGCGGGTCAGCGTCCACGTCACTTTCGTTTCCAGCCGCGAGCCGTAGCCGACATTGCCTTCGTGCCCGCCCTTCCACGAATAGACGAGGCGTTCGTTCGGGACGACCTCCAGCACCTCGCAGTGGATGATGCCGTCCCATTCGCCGGCGGGCGTCGTCTTGTAGGTGAAGCGCGTACCCTTCACGGCCGCGAAGCCGGTCATCGGCATCTTCACCCAGCGCGCGACCAGTTCGGCGTCCGTCAACGTCTTCCAGACCTTCTCGGGCGCGTGCGGGAAGACCGTGTCGATCACGATCTCGCGCGGGACCGTCTTCGTTGCGACGTCGTTCATGTGTCCATTTCCTTGAGAAGGGATTCGAGATCAGCGAGCCGATCGCGCCAGAAGACGCTGTAGTGGTTCATCCAGTCGAACAGCGGGGCGAGGCCCTTGGGTTCGGCGCGATAGAAGACGTTGCGGCCCTGCGCACGGTCGACGACCAGCCCCGCCTGCTTCAGCGTGCGCAGATGCTGCGAGACGGCCGACTGCGAGACGCCGCTGCCGCGCGTCAGTTCGACGACGCTGATCTCCGGCGAGCGCATGATCCGCTCGAACACCGCGCGCCGCGTTGAATCGGCAAGCGTGCGCATGACGGTATCGATGGCGACTGTCTGGGTCATGGGGATTAGTTAGTACGCACTAATCAATAAGTCAACACTTATTAGTCGAGGCAAGGCCCGGCGGCTAGGCTTGCGTCGAACACGAAGCAGCCGGATTCCCGAATTGACCGACACGCCGCCGCCCTCCTCCGCCCGGATCTTCGTGCTCGCGACCTGTCTGGTCTTCGCAACGCAGCTGGGCATCGCGCTCGACCTGCCGTCGCTGGCGACGATCGCGCGCGAGATGGATGCCTCGCAGCGCATGATGGAACTGTCGGTGTCGGCCTATGTCGTGGGCGTGGCCGTCCCCATCCTGCTGTGGGGCGTCGCGGCCGACCGGTTCGGGCGGCGCGCCACGCTCAACGTCGCGCTCGTCCTGTTCGTCGCCTCGAGCCTGCTGCTCGCTTTCGCCGACGATCCCGGCACGTTCGTGGCCCTGCGCTTCGTGCAGGGTTTCGGCGGCGGCGGCTGTTCGATCCTCGGGCGCATCATCGTGCGCGACGCATGGAGCGGCGAGGATCTCGCGCGCCGCGTCGCGATCCTGTCGGTCTCGTTCATCGTCGCCATCGGCGGCGGGCAGTTCGTGGGCGCGCTGCTGGAGCAGTACGGCTCATGGCGGATGGGCTTCGTGCTGCTGGCGGCACTCGCGAGCGTCTCGGCGGTCGTGTCGCGCAGCGTGGCCATCGCCTCGGGCCGCTCGATCCGGCCGCTGGGCGAGATGTTCGGCACCTATGTCGGCCTGATGAAGGAGCCGCAGTTCCTCTATCCCACGCTGGCCGGCGGCTTCAGCTACGCAGCATTGCTGACGTTCCAGCAGGCGAGCCCGTTCCTGCTCGAAGGCTATTTCGCGGCCGGCGCCACGGCGCTCGGCAATATCGGCCTGATGACCGCGATCGCGTATTTCGCGGGCGCGCTTGCAGTCAACCGGCTGGTGGCGCGCACGGGCCTGCCGTGGCTGATGCGCGCGGGCGCGATCGTCATCGGCGGCGCGGGCGCCGTCATCCTCGCACTCGCCCTTGGCCGCACGGTCGGGCTGGAGCTGTTCGTCGCCGTCTACTGCGCGATCTCGTTCGGACAGGCCGTCATCTTCCCGACCAGCATGACGCTTGCCACCAGCGACGTCGGCACGCGCGGGTCCTACGCGACGGCGCTGTGCAGCTGCCTGCAGCAGGTCGTGGCGGGCGTGCTGGCCGCCGGTGTGGCGCTTTTCCCGCACGAAGACGTCGCCGCGGCGTCACTCGCGGCGACGCTGTTCGGGATCGCGGCCTTGGCGCTGTCGGCGCGCGGCACCCTTAGGCCGTAGAACCGCCGCGCATCGCGTCGAGGCGCGTCTCCAGTTTCTCCAGCAGCATGATCAGGCGCGCGATTTCGGTCTCGCGCAGCAGGTCGACCTTCTGGTGCAGCGTCTCGATCTCCAGCTCGGCCTTGAGGTTGATGTTGTAGTCGTCCTCGGCCCGCGCGCGGTCGATGTCGCCCATGCGGTTCTGGCTCATCATGATGATCGGCGCGGTATAGGCCGCCTGGAACGACAGCACGAGGTTGAGCAGGATGAACGGGTACGGGTCCCACGCCTGCACCCAGGCGAAGATGTTGGCCGACAGCCACGCGACCAGCATCGCGCTCTGCCACAGGATGAAGCGCCACGAGCCGACCCGCGCCGTGATCCAGTCGGCCGCGCGCGCGCCCAGCGACATGTCCGCCGCCTGCGCCGCCGGCGCCGGCTTCGTCCTGCGGTGGATGCGGCGATGGCCGCGCAGTTCGTGGAGCAGGTGCAGGTCGGTCGGGTCGAGCTTCGTGGCGGTCATGGCGGCACTCCGTTGCGCGAGGTTGCGCCAGTATAGCCCGCCCCCTCCGCGCGTGCTAAACGCGCGGTGCGCCATGAACATCTCCTTCCTGACCAGCCTGTTCCTGTCGCGGCTGGCCGACCAGATCCTGCTGTTCCTCGTTCCGCTGGTCGTCTACAGCACGACCGGCAGCGTCGCGTGGTCGGGTGCCGCCTTCTTCATCGAGACGCTGCCGCGCTACGTGTCGTTCCCGTTCTGCGGCATCCTGTGCGACCGCGTATCGCCGCTGCGCCTCATGCATCTCAGCCAGGTGCTGCGCGCGGCCACCGTCGTCGTCGGCGTCGCCGGCCATGCGGCCTTCGGCGGTATAGGCTGGCTCATCGCGGTCTCTGCGCTGTGCGGCGTGCTGACCACGCAGGGCGTCATGGCGCGCGAGGTGATCCTGCCGCAGATGCTGCGCGGGCAGCGCTTCGAGAAGGTTCTCTCCTACACCCAGATCGCCGACCAGCTCGGCTCGATCCTCGGCCCGCTCGCAGGCGCCGTCCTGCTCGATCTCTGGTCGTGGGAATTCGTCGTCCTGTTCACCGGCGGCCTGTTCCTCGCCGCCGACGCGGCGATCCATCTCTGGCAGCGCGCGATGGTGCCCGTTCTGGCGCCCCCCGAGACGCACCGCGTGAACTGGTTCGCGCCGCTGATGGTCGCGGCGCGGCACATCTGGCATCTGCCGGGTCTTGCCGAGGTCGTCGTCCTCGCGGCCGGCGTCAATCTCGTCTACGGCGCGGCGATGGCGACGGCGGCCGCGATGGTCGTCGGCCTGCTCGGCCAGACGGCTTACGACTATGCGCTGCTGCAGGCCGCAAGCGCCGTCGCGTCGGTCGCGATCCTGCTCTTCGTGGCGCACGCGCCGATCCGCATCGGCGTTCTCGGCGTCGCGGCGTTCCTGCTGATCCTGTCGGGCGGCGCGATGTCGGGCATTGACGCCGGGGTTGCGGTCTACGCCGCCGCCTACCTGTTCGTGACCGGCTTCGACAAGATGTTCAGCGTTTTCATGCGCACGCTGCGCCAGCGGATCATCCCGCTGCGCGATTTCGGCAAGACGACCGGGCTGGTCGTGATGCTCAACAACCTTTCGCAGCCGGCGGCCGGGCTGATCGTGGCGCTGTTCTCGGCCGGCTTCGGGCTGCGGCCGGTGCTGCTGGCGATCGCGGCGATGACGGGGCTTGCCGGCATCCTCGCCTGCACGATGATGCTGCGGCGGACGCGCCGCTAGTTCGCCAGCCGGTGGCGCGGCGGCACGAAGAACAGGAAATCCTGCACGCGCGCGGCCTGGTGGCAGCCCGCGCAGTAGGCGACCTTCGCGGCATCCTGTCCGCCGGACTCGCCCACGCGCGCGCCGTCGGGCAGCGTGACGGCGAAGCGCCAGTCGTTCGTCGCACCGTCATAGCCCGGCGCCATGCGTTCCATCACGAAAACCGGACCCGGCGCGGCGGTACCGTCGGCGGCCACGCGGAAACTGCGCTTCAGGATCGCCGCACCCTGCGGCAGGCGGCCCGCGCCTTCGGCGCGCGCATAGTCCTTCGCCGCGGCGTTGGCGAAGACCTGCAGGAACATGCCGTGCTCGGATGCCATGTAGCCGGTCGACATCGGCTGCCAGCCGCGCGTGGCGCGGATCGTGGCGTCCTGCGCGCGGGCGAGCGCGCCGTCGAGCGCGGGGCCGAGGCACGCGACGGTCGCCGCGATCTCGCCGGGCGTCACGAGCATCGGCGGATTGCCGAGCCCGCCCAGCAGGTCCATCTCGACCGGCCGGCCGGCGGCGGCCGCTTCGGCCATCCGGCGGATGCGGCACTTGTCGCCTTCGGCCGAGACTTCGGGGGGGGAAACCGGCGCACAGGCCGAAAGCAGCAGGGCCGCCAGCCCGCAAGCCGCAAAAACCTTGGAAATCCGCCGCATTCAGCCTCCCGCCCCGGATGGTTCGCCGCCGCCGCCGGGAATGTTTCGCCGCCGCCGGCGAATTCGTCCGGAATTCGGGTGCGGACAGAATCGTTGGCTTGCGGCAGACTGAGCCTAGCAAGCTTTCCATTCCGGGGGGATCGCGCAATGTGTCGCTGGTTGGCCTATTCGGGCCGTCCGCTCTATCTCGAAGACTTCCTCTTCAAGCCCGAGAATTCGCTGATCAACCAGTCCCTGCACGCGCGCAAGGGGCACGTGGCCACCAACGGCGACGGGTTCGGCGTGGGCTGGTACGGCGACCGCTCCGAACCGGGCCTGTTCCGCGACATCCGCCCCGCCTGGAACGACGAGAACCTGCGCTCCATCGCCGAGCAGATCCGCACCGGCCATTTCTTCGCGCATGTGCGCGCCTCGACCGGCACGTCGATCAGCCGCGCCAACTGCCACCCGTTCCAGCACGGGCGCTGGATGTTCATGCACAACGGCCAGATCGGCGGGTTCGACCGCGTGGCGCGCGAACTCGATTTCGCGATCGATCCGGAATACTACCGCGTGCGCAGGGGCACGACCGACAGCGAGACGATCTTCCTGCTGATGCTCACCTACGGGCTGGACCGCGATCCCGAGCACGCGCTCGCGCGCACGCTGGGCAAGGTCGTCGAGGCCACGCAGAAGGCGGGCGTCGCCGAGCCGTTCCGCTTCACCGCCGCCTTCACCGACGGGCGGCGCATCTATGCCGCGCGCTTCTCCTCGGACGGCAAGTCGCCCACGCTGTTCTACGGCTGCGGCACGGGCATCCGCGCCGCCGACGGCGGCGGCTGTTCGGACGGCGCGGGCGGCGAGGATTCGCTGCTCGTCCTTTCCGAACCGCTCGACACCGACCTCCAGCACTGGACGCCCGTGGGCGAGAGCATGATGCTCGTCGTCGAGAACGGCCGCGTCGACGTGCGCGCCTTCAACCCCGTCACCGGCCGCGTCGCGGCCTAGAGGAAGCCTTCCCATGCTCGTCGTCTACGGCCGTTCCAGCTCGTCCAACGTCCAGAAGGTTCTCTGGCTGTGCGAGGAGATCGGCCTTCCCTATACCGCCGCGCATGTCGTGCCGCCCGGCAAGGCGAAGGAGAGCGCGGACTACACGAAGATGAATCCCAACGGCCTGATCCCGACGATCGACGAGGACGGATTCGTGCTGTGGGAGTCGAACGCGATCGTGCGCTATCTCGCGGCGAAGCACGCCGCCGGCACGATCTTCCCGACCGACCTGCGCGTGCGCGCGGACAGCGACCGCTGGATGGACTGGCAGGCGACCGTGCTCGCCCCGCCGACGGCCGTGGTGCTGAACCAGATCGTGCGAACGCCGCCGGAAAAGCGCGACAACGCGGCGGCCGAGGCGGCGTTCAGGACATTGCGCGAAAAGGCCGGCGTGCTCGACGCCGCACTCGCGGGCCGCGACTTCCTCGCCGGCAGCGCGCTGACGATGGGCGACCTTGCCGTCGGCCAGTGGATGTGGCGCTACGCAAGCCTCGTCCCCGACCGCCCCGCGCACGCCAATCTCGAAGCCTGGTACAAACGCCTGCAGGCCCGCCCGGCCTACGCCAGGATCGTGATGCAGAAGCTGGTCTAGGCGCCCTCGGCCGTCAGCCAGCGGCGCAGCGCTTCGTTCGTCTCTTTCGGTTTTTCCATCGTCGAGAGATGGCCGCAATCCTCGATGACGCACAACTGCGCGGCCGGAATGTCGGCGGCCATTTCCTGGCTGTGGGCGAGCGGCGTCGCCTCGTCCTCGCGCCCGCACATCACCAGGGTGGGGCAAACGATCCCGGCCAGCATCGGGCGGCTGTCGGGCCGGCCCATGATCGCGGCGACCTGCCGGCAGAACGCGTCGGGACCCACGCGGTTCGTCATGTCGAGCACGCGCTGCGCGATGTCCGGATCGCGCGCGATCGATTTGGGGCTGACCCAGTTGGGCAGCAGGGCGGGCGTCACGCCCTTGAACTTGCCGCGCCTGGCATGCGCCACGAACATCTTGCGCTTGCGCGTCTGCTCGGGCGTGTCGGCGCGCGCGGACGTGTCGATCAGCGCCAGACGTTCGACGCGCGTGTGCGCCTGGCGCAGGATCTCGAACGACAGATAGCCGCCCATCGACAGGCCCGCGAGCGCGAAGCGCGCGGGCGCGCGTTCCAGCACGCCCTGCGCCATCTCGGCGAAGCTGTCGGCCTTGGTGAGGTCGGCCACCGTGATGTCGGCGATGTCGGAAAGCCCTTCGATCTGCGCCTTCCACAGTTCGCGGTCGCAGATCAGGCCGGGCAGCAGGACGAGCGGGACGCGCGTCATTTGATAAGCGCCGAGATTTCCTTGAACTCGGACGTCCCCGCCTTGCCGAGCCATTCGAACAGCACCATCTCGGTGCCGACGAGGACGATGCCTTCCTGGCGCAGCCGTTCGGCGGCGAGCGCCCGGTCGGCCTCGCGGCGCGAACTCGTCGCATCCCACGCGACCGCGATCTGGTAGCCGCGCTCGCGGAAACCGATCGCCGTCTGCAGCACGCACACATGGCTCTCGATGCCGCACAGCACGAGCTGGCGGCGGTCGAGATCCATGATCCGCGAGACGATCGCGTTGTCGTTGGCGCAGGAGAACGCGTTCTTCTCGAGCGTGACCCCGGCCGGCGCATGCGCCGCCAGTTCGGGCACCGTGGGGCCCAGCCCCTTGGGATACTGCTCGGACACCAGCATCGGCACGCCGAGGCGCGCGGCGGCCCGCATGAGCTTCGCGGAATTGGCGACGACGGGTTCGCCCGCCGCCATCGCGGGCAGCAGGCGGACCTGCACGTCGATGACCAGAAGGGCGGATTGGGGCGCGACGAGAAGCATACGAATCAAACTATCCATGCCGCGCGGCATTGCCAACCCCTTCGCTCGGCCTGCACTATGCGCGCATGGAATCGAAGGGGACGCCGCGCGAGGATATCGGGGCGCTCGAAGCGGCCGGACTGGCGCATGCGGCGGCCGGGCGGTTCGCCGAGGCGCTGCCCCTGTTCGAACGCGTCGCGGCGCAACTGCCTGGATCAGCCGCTGCGGCGGCGAATTGCGGGGCCGCGTGCGCCAACCTGCTGCGCATGGCGGAAGCGAAGGTCTGGTACGAGCGCGCGCTGGCGATCGACCCGATGCATGCGGTGGCAGCTCTTGGCCTCGGTTCGGCGCTGCGCATCCTGGGCGAACTGGACGGCGCCATCGCGGCCTACGACCGCGTGCTGGCGCGCGATCCCGGCAGCTTCCCCGCGACGTTCGATCGCGCGAACGCCCTGCAGAATGCCGGCCGGATCGACGAGGCCGAGCGCGGTTTCAAGCGCGCGCTGGAGCTGCGCCCCGGCGATCCGGGCGTGTGCAACAATCTCGGCCTCCTGCGCGCCGACCAGGCGCGCCACGGCGAGGCGCTGGAATATTTCGCCGCCGCACATGCCGAGCATGGCTGGCTGTTCACGCTGAACTACCACCCCGACGTCACGGCCGAACTGCTGACCGACGCCTACAGGGCCTGGGGAACGCGGAATGCGGACCCCCTGCGCGCCACCTGGCCCGCGCACCCCTCGCCGCGCCCGGCGAAGGCGCGCCTTCGCGTCGGCGTCGTGTCGTACGACATGCGGCGCCATTCGATGACCCACTTCCTGCTGCCCGCCCTCGCGCACCTCGATCCGGCGCGCGTCGAACTGCATCTCTATTCGAACTGCGAGAAGGACGATGCGGTGACCCAGCGCTACCGGGCGATCGCGGCGGCCTTCACCCGCATCGACGGGATGGACGACGCCGCCGCCGCCGTCCGGATCGCGGCCGACGGCATCGACGTGCTGGTCGACGTCTCGGGCCACACCGCGGGCAACCGGCTGACGCTGTTCGCGCGCAAGCCCGCGCCCGTGCAGGTCACGTGGCTCGCCTACGGCACGACGACGGGCGTCGAGGCGATCGACTGGTTCCTCGCCGACGAACGTTTCGTGCCGCCGGGCGGCGAGAAGTATTTCACCGAAGGCGTGTGGCGCCTGCCCGCCGCCTATTGCTATGCGCCGCCGGAGAACCTGCCGCCGGTGGCGCCGCTGTCCGCCACGCGCGACGGCGCGATCACGTTCGGCTGCTTCTCGCGCACGATCCGGCTCAACGACCGCACGCTCGCGGTCTGGGGCGAGATCCTGCGCCGCCTGCCCGACAGCCGCCTGATGCTCGACTCGTTCCCGTTCGCCTGCCCGGTCACGCGCGCCGATTTCACGAACCGGCTCGTGCGCTTCGGCGCGCGCAGCCGGCAGGTCTCGCTCGCCGCCACTTCCCCGCAGCCGCGCGTGTGGGATGCCTATGCGCAGGTGGACGTGGCGCTCGATCCGTTCCCGCACAATGCGGGCGCCACCACGTTCGAAGCACTCTGGCTCGGCGTGCCGGTCGTCTCGAAGCGCGACCGCATCGCGCTGGGCCGGTTCGGCGATTCGATCCTGGGGGCGGCCGGCCTTGGCGACTGGGTGGTGGACGACGAGTCCGCCTATGTCGCGCGCGCCCTCGCAGCGGCGAACGACGTGGCCGGTCTGGCTGCCCTGCGTGCGGGCCTGCGCGGCCGGCTCGAAACGAGTTTATTGGGCGATACCAAGCGGTTCGGCCTTGCGTTGACCGAGGCATTCCATGCCATGTGGAACCGGCCGGACTCCCGCAAACCTTGACTTTTGCGCGAAAAACCCTATTTTCCGACCGTCGCCAAGGGTTTTTGTGCGACTGCGAAGGAACGCCGCATCCCGCGTTCTGTCTGTGGTCCCCGCCGATCCTCGTCAGGACGTCGGGCGCCAGTCGCGGGCACGATGCACGCGACGCGCCGCCGAAGCGGAAAGCGGCGCCTTAAAAACCGAAAGAAGTCGCAAAGAAATGGAATTCAAAGATTTGGGCCTGTCGGAGCCGGTGCTCCAGGCCATCGCGGACGCGGGCTATACGACCCCCACGCCGATCCAGGAAAAGGCAATTCCCTACGTACAGATGGGCCGCGACGTTCTCGGCTGCGCCCAGACCGGAACCGGCAAGACCGCCGGCTTCACGCTGCCGATGATCGACGCCCTCAGCCAGGGCCGCGCCAAGGCGCGCATGCCGCGCTCGCTGATCCTCGAGCCGACGCGCGAACTCGCCGCACAGGTCGCCGAGAATTTCGACAAGTACGGCAAGTATCTCAAGCTCACCAAGGCGCTGCTGATCGGCGGCGTGTCGATGGACGAGCAGGAGAAGGCGCTCGACCGCGGCGTGGACGTGCTGATCGCCACTCCCGGCCGCCTGATGGATCTCTTCGACCGCGGCCGCATCCTGCTGCACGACGTGAAGATCCTGGTCATCGACGAAGCCGACCGCATGCTCGACATGGGTTTCATCCCCGACGTCGAACGCATCGTGGGCCTGCTGCCGCCGCTGCGCCAGACGCTGTTCTTCTCCGCCACCATGGCGCCGGAAATCCGCAAGCTCGCGGACCGCTTCCTCACCAATCCCAAGGAAGTCGCCGTCTCGGCCCCGGCCGCGACCGCCGACACCGTCCTGCAGGGCATCGTCACCGTGCCCGAGCGCGAGAAGCGCGAGGCGCTGCGCCGCCTCATCCAGGCCGAGCAGATCAAGAACGCGCTCGTGTTCTGCAACCGCAAGCGCGACGTCGACATCCTGTGGAAGTCGCTCAAGCGCCACGGCTTCTCGGTCGGCGCCCTCCACGGCGACATGGACCAGGGCACGCGCACCGAAACGCTCGAAGGCTTCAAGAAGGGCGACGTGCAGATCCTGTGCTGCTCGGACGTCGCCGCCCGCGGCCTCGACATCGGCGGCCTGTCGCACGTCTTCAATTTCGACGTGCCGATCAACGCCGAGGATTACGTCCACCGCATCGGCCGCACCGGCCGCGCGGGACGCTCGGGCGTCGCCTACACCATCGCGACGTCGGACGATTTCAAGTTCATCTCCGCGATCGAACGCCTGATCGGCAAGAAGATCCCGCCCCTGTCGGTCGAGGGCTTCGTCGCCCCCGTCGGCGACGGCAGCCCGGAACCGGTGCGCGAAGAGCGCGGCGGCCGTGGCGGTCGCGGCGGCGGTCGTGGCGGTTCGCGCGGCGGACGCAGCGGCGGCGGCGAACGCGGCCCGCGCCGCTCGCACCACGCCGATCACGCCAACGACAGCGCCCCGCTTCCGGCGAATTCCGGCTGGGGCCCTTCCACCGAAGTGCGCGCCACCGAAGCGCCCGTCGGCGAAGCGGCACCCGCGCCGGTCGCGGCTTCGGTCGAGACCTTCATCCCGGCCGCGGCGGCACCCGCCCCGGCCCCCGTCGCGCCGCGCGAACACCGGGAGCCCCGCGAACATCGCGAACGCCCGGCCCATCGCGAGCCACGCCAGGAACGCAATCACGGGCGCGAACAGCGCGCGGAACGCGAGCCGCAGCTTGCCGGTGCGGGCAATCCCGCCGGCCGCGGCTTCGACGACGACGGCGTGCCCGCCTTCCTGTTGCGCGGCAAGCGCGCGGCCGGTTAACTGGCCGAAGACGAACCGGATTCGGGGAGACCGCCGCGATGCAGACGATCTTCATCATGGTCAAATGCGAACTCGGCCGCGCCTACGACGTGGCCGAGGCGGCGATGGAGACCGAACAGGTCTCCGAAGTCTTCTCGATCTCGGGCCAGTACGACCTGCACCTCAAATGCTACCTGCCCGACGATGCCGACATCGGCCATTTCGTGATGGGCATCCAGAAGATCCCCGGCGTGAAGGACACCTTCACGCTGATCACGTTCAAGGCGTTCGGGTAGCGACGCCTTAAAGTCCGCCGTCTTGCCCGGGTTTGTCCCGGGCATCCACGACTTTTGTGACTATCCTACATAAGTATCTATAGTTGTATATAATCCTCAACCAGGATATAGTTCCGGCAGTGGTCGAGACCATCCGGCCATGTGCTGTTTGAAGCTGTGAATAAGAATACGGAAGCGGCCGCAAGGTTTGCTTGACGGACGGCGTTTCCGTCAACGTCAACAGGCTTTGTCCGCGAAAATCAAAGACATGACCAGTTGACGGTCAACATCCGTCATCTTCCGTCAACAACCGCAAGAATGACGTGACGGATTTTTTCGCCGTCACTGTCGCCTGCTTTTTGCGTGGAAAATCAGGGATGAAGGCAGGTGACGGTAACCTTGCGTCACCTCCCCGTCTCCGCGGGCCTCAATAAATCCCGTCGCTCGTCTCGCCGCTGGGGATCGAGATTCCCTGCAACGGCGACGTGAACTGGCCGGCCCCGTCGAGCACCTGCTGGTCGGCGCGCACTTCGGTGCCGGGCTTGAAGGCTTCCCAGATCGCGTCGCGCTCGCCGGGGCGCGCGGGCGCGCCGGTCTGCGGGTTGATGCGCACGAGGCGGATGCCCGGCGGCGTGCGGAAGGGAACCACGGGCGTGCCCTGCAGCACGTCGGCCATCACGTCGCGGAAGATGGGCACGGCCACCGACGAACCCGTCTCGTTGGGGCCGAGCGTGCGCGGCGCGTCGAACCCCACCCACACGCCGACGGCAAGGTCGGGCGAGAAGCCCAGGAACCACGCGTCGAACGAATCGTTCGTCGTGCCGGTCTTGCCGCCGAGCGGACGGTTGAGTTCGCGCAGGCGCCGCGCGGTGCCGCGCTCGACCACGCCCTGCAGCATCGACACCATCTGGTAGGCGCTGAGCGGATCGATCGCCTGCGTGCGCGTGTCGGGCAGCTCGGGCGGCGACATGTCGGGCAGCCACAGGTCGCTGCGGCAGTTCTCGCAGGCGCGCGTGTCGTGGCGGAAGACGGTCTTGCCGTTGCGGTCCTGCACGCGGTCGATCAGCGTGGGCTCGATGCGCCGCCCGCCATTGACGAACATCGCGTAGGCCGTCGTCTGGCGCATCAGCGTCGTCTCGCCCGCCCCCAGCGCCATCGCGAGGCTCGGCGGCAGCTTGTCGACCACGCCGAGGCGCTCGGCCGTCTCGGCCACCTTGTCCATGCCCACGGCCTGCGCGAGGCGGATCGTCATCAGGTTGCGCGACTGCTCGATGCCCACGCGCATCGGCGAGGGCCCGTAGAAGTTGCGCGAGTAGTTCGCCGGACGCCACGGCGGCTGGCCCGGCCCCTGGTCGACGACGATGGGCGCGTCGAGGATCAGGCTCGCGGGCGAAAAGTTGCTGTCGAGTGCCGGCAGATAGACGAACGGCTTGAACGACGAGCCCGGCTGGCGCTGCGCCTGGATCGCGCGGTTGAACTGGCTGAGCTCGTAGCTCCACCCGCCGACCAGCGCCTTGACGCGGCCCGTATGCGGGTCCATCGCGACGACCGCGCCGCCCACATTGGGGATCTGGCGCAGCGCGAAGCGGCGCGCGGCCGCCAGCGGTTCGACGAGGATCACGTCGCCCACGGCGACGACATCGGCAGGCACGCGTACGGCAGCGCCCACGCGCTGGTCCTTCTCGGTGCGCCGCGCCCAGCGCATCTCCTCGATCGGCAGCGTGCCGGCCGATCCGTCGACGAAGCCGAGTTCGGCGCCATCGTTCGCAAGGCTCCGCACGACGGCGACCTGCCATTCGGGTGCCGCACCGTTGGGCCGCGGATACGCCACGAGCAGGCGGCGCCAGTCGGCAACACTATTATCTATCTTCCCCACCGGCCCGCGCCAGCCGTGGCGCCGGTCGTAGGCCATCAGCCCGCGGCGAAGCGCCGTCTCGGCCGCCGCCTGGATCTTCGGGTCCATCGTCGTGCGCACGTTGAGGCCGCCGCGGAACAGTTCGCGCTCGCCGAAGCGCGCGGCGAGTTCGCGGCGCACCTCCTCGGCGAAATAGTCGGCGCGCACCGTATCCTCGGGGCCGCGCTGGCGCGTCACGATGGGCGTGGCGCGCGCCTCCTCGTAGGCACCCTGCGAGATGTGGCCGTCTTCCAGCATGCGGCCCAGCACCCAGTCGCGCCGCTCGCGCGCGCGATCCATGTAGCGGCGCGGGTCGTAGTTGTTGGGCGCCTTGGGCAGCACGGCGAGGAACGCGGCCTCGGCCAGCGTGAGTTCGTCGAGCGAACGGTCGAAATAGTTCGTCGCAGCGGACGCGACGCCGTAGCTGCCGAAGCCCAGATAGATCTCGTTGAGATAGAGCTCGAGGATGCGGCGCTTCGACAGCGTCTCCTCGATGCGCAGCGCCAGGATCGCTTCCTTCGCCTTGCGCTCGAGCGACACCTCGTTCGTCAGCAGCATGTTCTTGGCGACCTGCTGCGTGATCGTGGAGGCGCCCACCGGGCGGCGCGCGCCCAGATTGGCGACGTTCTGCAGCGCCGCACGCGCGATGTCGGGCAGGCTCACGCCGGGATGGGTGAAGAACGTCTTGTCCTCGGCCGCGAGGAAGGCGTTGACCACGCGCTTGGGGATCGCGTCGTAGGGAACGAACGTGCGCCGCTCGATCGCGAACTCGGCGAGGATGCGCCCGTCGGCCGCGTGGACGCGCGTGGTGACCGAGGGCTGGTATTCGGCGAGCGTCTTGTGGTCGGGCAGGCCGCGGCCGAAATACCAGAGACCGCCGAGCGTGGCCGCACTCCCGCCCGCGAGGGCGAGGATGAGCAGGATCACGAGCGCGATTATTCCACGACGCATGGGGGCGGTCCGTCAGGCTTCGGTGCGGGGCGGACTATACGCCGGCAGGCCCGCGCTGTCGCGGGCGATGCGGCCCGGAATGCGGCGAAATCAGGGCCTTTTGACCGGATTCGCCGCGAAATAGGCGTCGATCGCGCGGACGATTCCGCCGGCGACCTTGGTGCGGTGGACCGGCCGGTTGAGCAGCTGCTCGTCGTCGCGGTTGGAAAGATAGCCGAGCTCGATCAGCACCGAGGGCACGTCGGGCGCGCGCAGCACGGCGAAGCCGGCGAAGCGGTGCGGGTTCTGCGGCAGGAGTTGCACCTCGCGGCCCATCTCCGACACCAGCCTGCGCGCGAAGACGATCGAATGGTTCATCGTCTCGCGCTGGGCGAGGTCGATCAGGATCGATGTGACGTCGCGGTTCTCGCGCGTGAGGTCCACGCCCGCGATGATGTCGGCGCGGTTCTCGCGTGCGGCGAGGCCCGCGGCTTCCGCGTCCGACGCGTTTTCCGACAGCGTGTAGATCGAAGCGCCCCGCGTCGCGGAATTGCCGCTGCCCATCGAATCCGCGTGGATCGAGATGAAGAGGTCGGCCGCGTGCTGGCGCGCGATGGCGATGCGGTCGCGCAGGCGGATGAACACGTCGTCGTCGCGCGTCAGATGCACGCGGAAGCGCCCGCTCTGCTCGAGCTGGCGGCGCACCTCGCGCGCCATCGCGAGCGTGATGTCCTTCTCGTGCGTGCCGGTCGTGCCGATGGCGCCGGGATCGACGCCGCCGTGCCCCGGATCGAGCACGACCGTCGGCCGCACGGCCTGCTGGCGGCCGCTCGGCGGGTTCTGCGGCGCGCGCGGCGCCGCGATCGCCGGCGGCGGGGCGACGGCCTGCACCGTGGGCACCGCCGGGCGCGGCGCCGCGACGAAAGCCTGCTGCTGGGCGGGCGGCGGCGGCGCGGGTGCCGCGCGCGGCGGCGGCTCGGCGGCGGGCGCGCTCGCCTGCATGGCGCGCAGCACGCCGGAGACCGACCAGGGCTGCACGCCCTGCACGAAGCTCTCGGGCGTCGTGCGTTCGAAATCGAGGATCAGGCGCTGGCCGGGCCGCGTGCCGCTCGGCAGGTCGTAGCGCGCCTCGCGCAGCTTGGCCGGCTGGGCGAGGTCGAGCACGATCCGCCCGGTCTGCGCGTCGAACGCCCCGTAGCGCAGCCCCGCGACCACCCCGCCGGGCGCCACCTCGCCGCCGGTGATCTTCCACTGCACCGCCGGCAGGTCGACGACCGCGCGCATCGGCTCGTTGAGGAAGAACACCCGGTGCTCGAGCCGCCGCGAGAGCTGGAGGATCAGCCGGGTCGCCCCCGCCGTCTCGGTCAGCCAGACCCCGGTGACGACCGTTTCGGCCCCCAGCGCCGGGCGCGCCGGTGACTGGGCGCCCGCGGCCGGGGCGATCAGAAGCGCCGCCAGCACCCACAGGAGCCTGAAAGACCACAACATATTGCGTGAATCGGGCCGCATCGAGTCGACATATATCCTGCGACACGAATCCGCAGCAAGGCCGGAGCTTCTGGCCCTTGAAACTAAACGCCGATAACGGCACCGGAAATTACCGATTGTGACCCTTGAATTCGGCCTGTATTCTCCGGACGTTCGCTGGATGTCGACGCGCCCCTGACCGGAGCGCCGCGTCCGTGTGGGTCACCCATCGCGTGCCGCAACCGCTCCGGACCTCGGTCCGTGCGGCGGCAAGGCCCGGGGTGAGGCTCGCGGCGAACGCGCCAGGGCGGCCGATCGACGGCGCACGCCCAAGAGTATGGACCCCGCGGAAGGGTCCCTTCCCCGCTCCCCTTTTCACAAGGGTCGGAGCGCACTTCAGGGACGGAACATTCCGCGACGGTCAAGACCGCGGCGCGGGCCCAAGGAACCCGCGCGCGACCGCGACGCCAGACGGCTCACCCCCCGATGGCACCGTGCGCCCAACCGATCCGGTCAAGATTTTCATGGCGCCGCGCTCCTGCGCGCGGACGGGCTCGGCATTTTGCCGCCCGGCCGTAACGCGCTCCGGGCGGACGGCGCCGCAATTGGAGAAGTGCATCACGATGGCTAAGCGTATGTTGATCGACTCGACCCACCCGGAAGAAACCCGCGTGGTCGTGCTCGACGGAAACAAGCTGGACGAGTTCGATTTCGAAACGGCCAGCAAGAAGCAGTTGAAGGGCAACATCTATCTCGCGCGCGTCACGCGCGTGGAGCCGTCGCTGCAGGCGGCGTTCGTGGAATTCGGCGGCAACCGCCACGGGTTCCTCGCCTTCAACGAAATCCACCCGGACTATTACCGCATCCCGGTCGCCGACCGGCAGGCGCTGATGGCCGACGACGACGAGGAGACGGTGCGCTTCGAGCGCCCGCGTCGTCCGCGCCGCGAGGAGCGCGACCACGACGCCCTGGCATCGCACGCCGATCCGGTCCCGAGCATCCCGCTCGAAGGTTCGGGCGAAGCCGGTTCGGGCCCCGTCGACATCATCCCGCCGGCGGTCCCGGCCGAGCCGGTCGCGGGCGAACAGCTTGCCTTCCCGGTCGCCCCGAGCGAAACGCCGGCCGCCGAAGCGACGCCCGTCGCGCCGACCGAAGCTGCACCGCCGGTCTCGACCGACGCGTTCGCGGGCGAAATCCTGCCGCCGGAAGGCCCCGCCGGCGAACCCGTTCCCGGCGAAGCGGCCCCGATGGACGCACCGGGCGGCGAAGAGGCCGGCGAACCCCGCCTGCATCACGTCGAATCCCTCGGCGGCGACACGGTCGACGACGCGCACGAGACGCGCCGCCGCGCCCGTCCGCAGCGCCACTACAAGATCCAGGAAGTGCTGAAACGCCGCCAGGTGCTGCTCGTCCAGGTCGTCAAGGAAGAGCGCGGCACCAAGGGCGCGGCCCTCACCACGTACCTGTCGCTCGCGGGCCGCTATTGCGTGCTGATGCCCAACACCGACCGGGGCGGCGGCATCTCGCGCCGCATCACCTCGCAGCAGGACCGCAAGCGCCTCAAGAACCTGATCGAGGAGCTCGACCTGCCCGACGGCATGGCCGTGATCCTGCGCACCGCCGGCATGGAGCGCGAGACCGCCGACATCCGCCGCGACTACGAGTACCTGATGCGCCTGTGGGAGGAGATCCGCGATCTGACGCTGCGCTCCTCCGCGCCGTCGCTGATCTACGAGGAAGGCAGCCTCATCAAGCGCGCCATCCGCGACATGTACTCGTCCGACATCGACGAGATCCTCGTCGAGGGCGACGGCGGTTACGAGGCGTCGCGCCACTTCATGGGCATGCTGATGCCCAGCGACATCGGCCGCATCCGCCGCTACGACGACACGCAGGTGCCGCTGTTCCAGCGCTTCCAGGTCGAGAACGAGCTCGACGAGATGCACCTGCCGACGGTGCGCCTGAAGTCGGGCGGCTACATCGTCATCAACTCGACCGAAGCGCTCGTCGCCATCGACGTCAACTCGGGCCGCTCGACGCGCGAGCGCAACATCGACGAGACGGCGTACAAGACGAATCTGGAAGCGGCCGACGAGGTCGCCCGCCAGCTGCGCCTGCGCGATCTCGCGGGCCTGATCGTCATCGACTTCATCGACATGGACGACCACCGCCACCAGACGAACGTCGAGCGTCGCCTGAAGGACGCGATGAAGTCCGACCGCGCGCGCATCCAGATCGGGCGCATCTCGGCCTTCGGCCTGCTGGAGCTTTCGCGCCAGCGCCTGCGTCCGTCGATCTCGGAAATCAGCTTCGAGGTCTGCCCGCACTGCAGCGGCACGGGCCGCCTGCGCTCGACCGAGTCCGCCGCACTTCACGTACTGCGCGGGATCGAGGAGGAAGCGGGCAAGATGCGCGCGTCCGAGATCTCGGTCTATGTCGCGACGTCGGTCGCCCTCTATCTCTTCAACAACAAGCGTGCGGCACTCGCCGGCATCGAGAGCCGTGCAGGCCTGCGCGTGAACTTCCATTCGGACGACACGCTGATCCCGCCGGCCTTCCGCATCGAGCGTGCGAAGACCAAGGCGGTCGACCACCATCAGGGCGCTTCGCCGATCCGCAGCGTCGAGGACTTCACGCCTTCGACCGGCACATCGACCGACCCGAGCGACGTGCGCGAGCGCGACGATGCGGGCGAGGAAGAATTCGCGGCACCGCGCGGCGGCGACGGGCGTCAGGCCCGCGACGGCGAGCGCGGCGGTGGCGGCGAACGCGGCGGCGAGGACGGTTCGCGCCGTCGGCGTCGGCGGCGCGGACGCGGCGACCGGAGCGAACGCGGCGAGCGTCCGCAGAATGCCGATGGCGAGAGCCAGAACCAGACGCAGGCGGCCCCGATCGATGATCAGGCGATGCCGGCTGCGGCAGACGGCGCCCCGCAGGGCGGCGAGATCCCGAACGACGCGCAGGGCGGCGAAGCGGGCGAAGACGGGGCGCGTCGTCGTCGCCGTCGCGGCCGTCGCGGCGGTCGCCGTCGCGGCCGTCGTCCGGAGGACGGCGAAGCGCCGGTGAACGGCGCGCAGGACGGCGCGCCGCATGCCGACGAAGGCGCACCTGTGCCGATGGCGACGCCCGCCAATCCCGATCCGGTCTATGTCCAGCCGACCTATGCACCCGAGCCGCAGCGCGTCCGCGTGCCCGGTCCCGGCGACGACCGCTTCCCACCGCCAGAACGCGTGGCCGGTCCCGGCGACGCGCACGACTGGCCCTGGAACAAGTCGGCTGCCGGCGCACCTTCAGGCGAACCGATCCGTGTCAGCGAACCCGCACCGGCCGCTCCGGCTGCCGCTGCCGACACGAGCGTGCCGCCGCCCGAGGACGATCCGAACCGTCCGAAGAAGCGCGGCTGGTGGAATCGCCTGACCGGCTGATCGTCGGGAAGGCAAGAGAAGGAAAGCGGCGCGTTCTTCGGAACGCGCCGTTTTTCGTTCAGCCCTTGCGCCAGTCCTTCAGGCGGCGCGCGGCCTCGATCATGTCGGCCATCGTGCCGGCGAACGAGAAGCGCACGAAGCGGTTGCCGCGCGGCGGATCGAAATCCACGCCCGGCGTCGCCGCCACGCCCGCTTCGGCGAGCATGCGCCGGCAGAACTCGGTGCTGTCGTTCGTCAGGTGCGCGACGTCGGCATAGAGATAGAAGGCGCCATCCGGCGGCGCGAAATCGCGGAAGCCCGCCTTGGGCAGTTCGGCCAGCAGATAGTCGCGGTTCGCGCGATAGGTGCGCACGTGCCCGTCCATCTCGGCGCGCGCGTCGAACGCTGCGACGGCCGCGACCTGGGCGAGCGTCGGCGGCGAGATGAACAGGTTCTGCGCCAGCCGCTCGACCGCGCGCACCAGATCGGGCGGCACGATCAGCCAGCCCAGACGCCAGCCGGTCATCGAGAAATACTTCGAGAAGCTGTTTACGACGAACGCGTCGTCGCCGAAGGCGAGCGCGGTCGTCGCGGGCTCGCCATAGACGATGCCGTGATAGATCTCGTCGGAGACGAAGCGCGTTCCCTTGCGCCGGCACCATTCGACGAGCGCCTTCAGCTCCGCCGACGACAGCATCGAGCCCGTGGGGTTCGCCGGGCTCGCGACGATGAGGCCGGCAAGATCGCCGCCCGCCGCGTCGAGCAGTTCTGGCGTCGGCTGGAAGCGGCTCGCCGTCGTCGCGGGCAGGCCGACCGGCACGCAGTCGATCGCCTTCAGGATGTTGCGGTAGGCGGGATAGCCGGGATCGGCCAGCGCCACGCGGTCGCCCGTATCGAAGGCCGACAGGAAGGCGAGCAGGAAGCCGCCCGACGAGCCCGTCGTCACGCACACGCGAGCCGGATCGAGTTCGACGCCGTAGGTTTCCGCATAATGCCGCGCGATGCGCGCACGCAGCTGCGGCACGCCCATCGCGTCGGTGTAGCCGAGCTTGTCGGAATCGAGTGCGGCCTTCGCCGCCGCGCGGACGGTCGTGGGCGCGGGCGTGCCCGGCTGGCCCACTTCCATATGGACGGTGCGGTCGGCAGGGTCCGCGCAGGATTCGTCACGCACGCGCGCGGCGCGCATCACGTCCATCACGATGAAGGGGGCGATGCCCGCGCGCCGGGCGGTCTTCAGGGCCATCTGCGGCGGCTTCTTACTGCGAACCGATGCCGAGACCCGCGCCGCGCGGATCGGCATCGATCCGGCACGTCCCGGGCGATTCGATGAGCCCGCCGGGACAGACGATCGCCTGCACGCGCGTACGGTCGTTGTTGAGCGAAAGCGGCCCGTCGGGCGACGTGCGGACGGCCGCCAGCGCCTGGCCGAGTTCGCGCCCGTCGATCAGCGTATCGAGCGCCACCTGCGCCAGCGCCATCGGCGCCGCGGCACCGCCCGACGCAGCGCCCGCGAACACGACGTCCTGCCTGTCGCGCATGCCGATCGCCGCCGTCAGCCAGCGCACGGATTTCTCGGCGCCGTCGGGTGCGGGCGCCAGCAGCAGGCCCACGCCCGCCGGCAGACGGCCGATCCCGAACGGACGATAGCCGGTGAAGCTGCACGCCACGGCCATGCCGTTGCGGTCGACGACCGCGAGGCCGGAGCCTGCGGGCGAGTCCGGCTCGCTCGCGAAGGCGCCGCCGGCACCGGCCAGCGGACGCAGCGCGTTGCCCGCCAGCATTTCGGTAAGCGGGCGCGTGTTGGCGAGATCGCTGCCAATCCATGTCGTGCGGTTGCGCGAGGCCGCCGCCGCCGTCGACTGGACCAGGGCGTTGCGCTCGACCGGCGCCACCGATTTCCAGCGCCCTTCGAGCGCGCCGTAGATCTGCCCCGCGGCGAGCCCGCCGATCGCCGGCGTGGCGCCGACATACATGTCGTAGCGGTCGCCGACGCGGATCGACGGGCCGAACTGCGGCGCGCCGGCGGCAAGATCGTCCATGCGCAGATCGATGCCGGCGGCGGCCAGCGAGGCGACGAGCCGGCGGCCATAGATGCCGAAATGCAGGTCGCCGGGCCCGCGCTGGCGCAACGCGCCGAGCGCCACGGCAAGATCGGGCTGCGACAGCGGCACGCCCTCGCCCGCCGGAAGGCCGCCGCGCGCGAACGCGGCCGTGAGCCCTTCGTCGGCGCGGATGACATCCCAGTTGCGCACGAGTTCGTTGGCAAGCGCGCGCGTCACCGGCGTGGTGTTGCGCGCGAGGATTTCGGCCGGCGAAAGGATCTGCTCCCAGCGCAGCGTGCCGAAGCGGCCATGGAGCGCGAAAAGGCCGCGCGGGATGCCGGGCGTGGCCACCGTGGAGTCCGGCCGCGCGGCGACCGCGGGGAACGAGAGCAGCTCCATCGCGCGCGTCTTGGCCGGGCCCGACGCGACGAGGCACATGCCGCCGCCGCCCAGCGGAACCTGGCTGGGATAGGCGACCGTCAGGGTGAACGCCGCCGCGACGGCCGCGTCCACCGCATTCCCGCCGGCCGAAAGGATGTCGCGTGCGACGAGCGCCGCGCGCGGCTCGTCCGCCGTGGCGCCGCCCAGGAAGCCGCGCACCGAGCCGACGACGCCGGGCGTGCCGGCATCCTTGCTTCCGAAAAGGCTGCCGCAACCGGACAATGCGGTCGCGGCGACCAGCAGCGTCGCCACGGCCTTAATTGTGCCACGGCCCTGCGATTGATTTCGGGGGTGGGGCGTCATAGCCTGTCTCGTGGAAAAGGCGGAGATTTTGAAGAAATTCATCCGCGAAGCATTCGTCACTCTGTTCACCCGGTTGGCGGTCGTCGGCCGGCGGGAAATCCGCGCCCTTCTTGCGGCGGCGGTCATCCTGTCCGCGGCGATCGAACCCGCTGCCGCCCAGCAGCAGCGCATCAGCTTCATCCGCGACGCCGAAACCGAACATATCATCCGCATCTATGCCACGCCAGTTTTCCGGGCTGCGGGCCTCAACCCGTCCGACATCGCCGTCCACCTGATCGTCGACCGCTCGCTCAACGCGTTCGTCGCGGCCGGCCTCAACATGTTCTTCCACACCGGCCTGCTGCTGCGCGCCGACAGCCCGAGCCAGATCATCGGCGTGATCGCGCACGAGACCGGGCATATTTCCGGCGGGCACCTCGCGCGCCTGCCCGAAGCGATGCAGAATTCGTGGCAGACGATGATGTACTCGCTGCTCGGCGCGGTCGCCGCCGCGGCCGCGAAGTCGGGCGAAGGAGCGATGGCTTCGGTCATGGCCGGCCAGCACATCGCCGAGCGCCAGCTGCTGCGCTACACCCGCACGCTCGAAGCCTCGGCCGACCAGGCGGGCGTCAATTTCCTCGACCGCACGCAGCAATCCTCGCGCGGCCTGCTCGAGTTCCTGCAGATCCTCGCCGATCAGGAACTGATGTCGGTCGACCGGCAGGACCCCTACATGCGCACGCACCCCGTGACGACCGAGCGCGTCGCGTTCGTGCGCAACTGGGTCGAGACGTCGCGCTATTCCAACATGCCGGTCCGTCCGGAACTCGTCGAGATGCACCGGCGCATGCGCGCCAAGCTGCTGGGCTATTCCGATCCTTCGCGCGCGCTCCAGCAGTACAAGGAAGGCGACACGACGCCCGAGGCCCGCTACGCGCGCGCCTTCGCGTTCTACCGGCGCGGCGACATCCCGCGCGCCCTGCCGCTGATCGAGTCGCTGCTCGCCGACAAACCGGACGATCCGTTCTACAACGAGACGCGCGGCCAGTTCATCTACGAGAGCGGCAACCCGCTCGGCTCGCTGCCCAGCTACGAGAAGGCCGTCGCCGCGATGCCCGACAGCGCGCTGATCCGGCTCGGACTCGCCTCCGCCCAGATCGCCACTGGCGACAAGACCCTCAACGCCACGGCCATCGGCCATCTCGAGTCGGCCGCCAAACTGGAGCCGGACAGCTCGGAGATCTGGCGCCAGCTCTCCGTGGCATACGGCCGCGACGGCCAGCTCGGCATGTCTTCGCTCGCGCAGGCAGAGCAAGCAATGCTGGTCGGCCGGCGGGCGGATGCCCGCGCGTTCGCGGACCGCGCCGAAAGATTGCTGCCGCCGGGTTCCCCGCATATCCTTCGTGCCCAGGACATCAAGTCGTCCACCGACCGGCTCCGACCCGAAAGTAGATGAACATGAAGCTGCGCCTGCTCGCGATCCTCGCTGCCCTGCTCGTGACGGCCTGCGCGGACCCGGCACCCAGGGCCGTCGTCATCGGCGGGTCGCTGCGCCTGCTCGAACGCGGCGTGCCGGGCATGCATCCCGGCGCCAATGTCGAGGAGTGGCAGGTCTCGCGCGGCTTCGACGAGGGCGAGATCAACCTGATGGACCTGCAGGGCTCGGTCGTCGTGCGCGCGAACTCGCCCGGCGGCGCCACGATGGGGCGGCGCATCGCCACCACGATCGGCGCCACGCCGTATCTGCGCTGGAGCTGGTATCTCGAGCCCACGCAGTTCGCCGGCGGCCCCGGCGACGGCAACGAACGCGGCATGCGGATGACGATCTATTTTCGCAGTCCGCAGCGCCCCACGCTGGAGCGCTATGGAAGCTGGGTCGGCATGCCGACGGCCGAATGGGACCGCTGGGTCGAGATCGCGTTCGGCGGCTTCGGCGCCGGGCGCCCCGAGGAGGCGCGCCTCGCCAAGTGGGTGACCGACGACCAGGGCCGCAAGCTCAACCTGCGCGATCCGCGCACCGGGCAGGCCGGCAACTGGCATGTCGAGGCGGTCGACCTCACCGAAGTGCACAAGCATTTCTGGCCCGGCGAAGACCCGTCCACCGTGCAGGTGACGCTGATTTCGTTCGGCGGCCTCGGCGCGCGCGCGCCGGAAGCCGTGCCGCCGCCCATCGGCTATATCGCCGAAATCACGCTGTCGCGCTGACGGCAGCCATGACGCATCGCCTCCTCCCCGTGCTGGCCCTGCTGGCGGGGCTCGCCGCCCCTGCCCACGCGCAGGACGCCTTCACGCCCGCGCAACGCGAGGCGATCCAGCGCCTGGTGATCGAGACGCTGCGCGCGAAGCCCGAGCTGGTGCTGGAAGCGCTCGAGGCGATCGAAGCCAGGCGCGAGACCGAGGCGCGCGCACGCTCGTCCGCCGCGCTGACGGAACGCAAGCGCGAGCTCTACGACGACGCCGAAGCGCCGGTCGCGGGCAATCCCAAGGGCGATCTGACGATCGTCGAGTTCTTCGACTACCGCTGCCCCTACTGCAAGCAGATGCATGCGCCGATGAAGGCGTTGCTGGCGGCCGACGGCCAGCTTCGCGTCGTGCGCAAGGACCTGCCAATCCTCGGGCCCGCTTCCGTCGTCGCCTCGCACGCGGCGCTGGCCGCGCGCGTGCAGGGCAAGTATCCCGCATTCCACGACGCGCTGATGGAATTCCGCGGCCAGCTCGACGAGGCCGGCGTGTTCCGCATCGCGGCCGAGACAGGCCTCGACGTGGCACGCCTGCGCCGCGACATGGACGCGCCCGCCGTGCGGGGCCTCCTGCAGCGCAACGTGGCGCTCGCGCAGGCGCTGGCGATCACCGGGACGCCTGCCTTCGTGATCGGCGACGCGCTCGCCCCCGGCGCCATCGATGCCGAGACGATGAAGAAGCTGGTGGCCGAGGCGCGCGCGAAGCGCTAGGGGGCCGGATCGAAATCCGGCTGGTTCTCCGGCAGTGCCTTGCGGAAGGCCGGGTGCTCGAGGCAGTTCGCGAAGATCTTCATCAGCCGCGGATAGGCCGCCAGCTCCTCGTCCTTGTAGAAGCGCCTGGCGTTGAACACCTGCGGCACGAGGCAGATGTCGGCCAGCGTCGGCACGTCGCCGTGGCAGAAGCGTCCGGCCTTGCCGTCGGCCAGCATCTTCTCCAGCGCCTCGAAGCCGACCGCGATCCAGTGGCGGTACCAGGCGTCGTGCGCCGCCTTCTCGATCTTCAGCACCTTCAGCAGATAGAGCAGGACGCGCAGGTTGTTGATCGGGTGGATGTCGCAGGCGATCGCATAGGCGATCGAACGCACGCGCGCACGCCCCAGCGGATCGGCCGGCAGCAGAGGCACCGCCGGTCGCGTCTCGTCGAGATATTCGCAGATCGCCAGCGACTGGGTGATCGTCGCGGGTCCGTCCTCCAGCGTGGGCACGAGGCCGAGCGGGTTCTTCGCCAGATATTCGGGCGCGCGCTGCTCGGCCTTGCGCAGATGCACGAAGGCCTGCTCGGGCTCGAGGCCCTTGAGCGCCAGCGCGATGCGGACGCGGAACGCGGCCGACGAACGGAAATAACCCCAGACCTTCACGGCTTCGCTCCCGGATACTTGACGATCTTCTGGTCGATGGCGCCGAAGATGGACGTTCCCTTCGCGTCCTTCATCTCGATGCGGATGCGGTCGCCGAACTTCATGAAGGGCGTCTTCGGCTTGCCCTCGGCGATGGTCTCGATCATACGGACCTCGGCAAGGCAGCACGAGCCGACCGACGGATCGCGGTTCGACACGGTTCCCGAGCCGACGATGGTGCCGGGCGTGAGGCGCCGCGTGCGCGCGGCATGCGCGACGAGCTGCCCGAAATCGAAATTCATGTCCTGTCCGGCATTCGGGCGGCCGAAGGGCTTGCCGTTCAGCTCCGCGATCAGCGGCAGGTTGAGCCTGCCGCCGTCCCACGCACCGTCGAGCTCGTCGAGCGTGACGGCGACGGGCGAGAACGACGTCGAAGGCTTTGACTGGAAGAAGCCGAAGCCCTTGGCGAGTTCGGCCGGGATAAGGTTGCGCAAGCTGACGTCGTTGACGAGCATGACGAGCTGGATGTGCCGGCGCGCGGCGAGCGGATCGACGCCCATCGGCACGTCGTCGGTGACGACGGCCACTTCGCCCTCGAAATCGATGCCGTGCGCCTCGTCCACCGCCTCGACGTCGTCGCACGGGCCAATCATCGCGTCGGAACCGCCCTGGTACATCAGCGGATCGACGTAGAACTCCGGCGGCATCTCGGCCTTGCGCGCCTTGCGCACGAGCTCGACATGGTTGAGATAGGCCGAACCGTCGCACCATTGCGCGGCACGCGGCAAGGGTGCGTGGCACGCGGCCGGATCGAACGGCACGACGGCGGCGTCGTTGATGTTGTCGACGCCCTTGTCCAGCAATTCGGAGACCAGCCCCAGATCGCCCGACCGGCGCTCCCAGTCGTCCAGCGCCATGCGCAGCGTGGCCGCGATGCGCGGCGCCTTCACGCAGCGCCTGAGATCGCGCGAGACGACGACGAGCGTGCCGTCGCGCCCGCCTTCCTTGAGGGTCGCGAGCTTCACGTCTTCACTCCGCCGCCTGGGTCTTGGGTCTCCAGGAGTCGACGTAACCCGTCCACTCCACGCCTTCCTGCAGCGGGGCGATCTCGACCGCGTCGCGCGTGTCGATCATCACCGCCACCTCGTCGAGCATGTGGCCGCCCTGCGGGTTCTTGGCCGCGAGCTGGAAGGCCTTGGGATGCGGCCCGTGCGCGAAGCCGCTGGGATGCAGCGTCGCCATGCCCGGATGGATGTTGTCGCGGCTGAAGAACTTGCCGCGGTGGTAGAAGATGATCTCGTCGTAGTCGTCGTTGGAATGGAAGAACGGGACCTTGAGGGCGCCGGGATCGCTCTCCGCCGGACGAGGCACGAACGTGCACACCACGAAGCGGTTCGCGACGAATGTCGTGTGCGCCGACGGCGGCAGGTGGTAGCGGTGGCTCATCAGCGGGCGGAAATCGCGCCAGTTGATCTTCACCGGAACGAGATCGCCGTGCCAGCCCACCGCGTCGAGCGGGTTGTACGGGAAGGTCATCGTCGCGATGCGCCCGCCGCGCTTGATCGACACGCGCGTCGTCTTCTCGGATTTCTGCGCCTCGAACGCCGCGTCGAGCTTCGGGTAGGCAAGGCAGCCCGGATCGAAGATCGCATGACGCCCGACGAGGCCCTTGTCGGGGAGGCGGTAGGAATCGTTCGTCGCCTCGATCAGCAGCAGCGTCGTGGCTTCCTTCGGCTCCAGCCGCCACATCGTCGAGCGCGGCAGCATGATGTAGTCGCCTTCGGAATACGTCAGATGGCCCCAGTCGCAATAGAGATCGCCCGCACCCTCGTGGACGAACAGCAGCTCGTCGCCGTCGGCGTTGCGCACGAGATCGGTCATCTTGCCGGCCACGCGCCAGTGGCGGAACTTCATCGCCGCGTTGTGCATGACGGGCGTGGCGTCCCACGGGCTTGCCGACAGCGTGTTGGCCTTGCGCAGATCGAACGCGCGGGGCTTGAGATCGCCTTCCCAGTCGCTCCACCCGGTGGGCGGATGTGCGTGATACATGTGCGCGGCCGGCCCGAAGAACCCTTCCTTGCCCAGCTCGCGTTCATAGGTGCCCTCGGGCAGGTCGCAATGCGCCTGGCGCGAGGCCTTGCCCTCGGACAGCGGAAATCCGATCCAGTTCTTCATGGCGTTCTCCCTTACGCGGTCTTCAACGCGCCGCGGCGGATCTGGTCGAGTTCCATCGATTCGAACAATGCCTTGAAATTGCCTTCGCCGAAACCCTCGTCGCCCTTGCGCTGGATGATCTCGAAGAAGATCGGGCCGATGGCCGTTTCGGTAAAGATCTGCAGCAGGCGCCCGCCGTCCTTCGTGGGGGCGCCGTCGAGCAGGATGTGGTTCTTTTTCAGCCGCGCGACGTTCTCGCCGTGACCGGGCATGCGTTTGCCGAGCAGCTCGTAGTAGGTCGCGGGCGCATTCAGGAACTTCACCTTGCGCTTCCGCAGCGCCTCGACGGTCGCGTAGATGTCGGAACTGCCCAGCGCGATATGCTGTATCCCCTCGCCCTTGTAGGCCGCGAGATATTCGGCGATCTGCGACTTGTCGTCCGAGGATTCGTTGATCGGGATGCGGATCTTGCCGCACGGGCTGGTCATCGCCTTCGATTTGAGGCCGGTGAGCTTGCCCTCGATGTCGAAATAGCGGATCTCGCGGAAATTGAAGAGCCTGGTGTAGAAATCCGCCCACAGGTCCATCCGGCCGCGATGCACGTTGTGCGTCAGATGGTCGATATAGGTGAGCCCGGCGCCTTTCGGATCCGCAGCCGCACCCTTGATCGGCTTGAAATCGACGTCGTAGATCGACCCGTTCGGACCATACCGGTCGACGAAGTAGATCAGCGAGCCGCCGATCCCCTCGATGGCCGGGATGTTGAGCTCCATCGGCCCGACCTTGCCCGCGAAGGGCTTGGCCCCCAGCGCGACCGCGCGCCTGAACGCGGCGGCGGCATCGGCCACGCGGAACGCCATCGCGCAGGCCGACGGTCCGTGCACGCGTGCGAAGGCCTGCGCGAAACTGTCGGGCTCGGCATTGACGATGAAATTGACGTCGCCCTGCCGGTAGAGCGTGACGTTCTTCGAGCGATGCCGGGCGACCGCCGCGAAGCCGAGCGACACGAACAGCTTCTCGAGCCCCTTCACGTCCGGCGCGGTGTACTCGACGAATTCGAAGCCGTCCGTGCCCATCGGATTCGTCTTCGAGACGGATGGTTCGGCCTTCGGCTTCTTCGCGCGGGGCATGCGGCCCTCCCGGAGCAGGAGCGCGGCTTGACGGCCGCGCGATCTGCCGGCATTATTAGTTTCATATGAAACCAATTGCAAGCCCCGACCCGGAACCGGATTTCGCGCTCGAGAATTTCGTGCCCTACCGGCTTTCGGTCCTCACCAACACGGTATCCGGCGCCATCGCCACGCTCTATCGCGACCGCTTCGACCTGACGATCCCGGAATGGCGCTGCCTGGCCGTGCTGTTCCGCTATGCCCCGCTGTCGGCGGGCGACGTGGCGGCGCGCGCGGCAATGGACAAGGTGCAGGTGAGCCGCGCCGTCGCCGCCCTCGTCGCCAAGGGCCTTGCCCTGCAGGCGACCGACCGCAGCGACCGGCGGCGCGCGAAGCTTGCGCTATCCGCCGCCGGCAAGCGCATGCACGACGAGATCATCCCGCTTGCCCGCGCAACCGAAGCGCGCCTGCTCGACGGGCTCGCCCCTGCCGAACGCGCGCAGCTCGACCGGCTCTTCGCGAAACTGGAACGGCAGGCGGCGACGCTCGCCTAGCCCATCGTCTCCAGGATTTCCGCCGTCACCTGATATTGCAGCTTCTTGCCGGCACTCCATGCCTCGAACTCGGCGACGGCGCAGTCGGCCAGGCGCACGACCTCGTCACCGATGGTTCCGCCGATATGCGGGCTGATCACGACGTTGGGCAGCGCCCACAACTCGGAATCGGCCGCCGGCGGTTCGGGCCACGTCACGTCAAGCAGCGCCGTCATGTCGGGCCGCGCCTTCAGCGTGGCGATCAGGTCCACCTCGACGACCTGCGCGCCGCGGCCGGTATTCACGAACGTCGCGCCTTCGCGCATCGAGCGGAAATGGCCCGCGTTCAGCGTGCCGCGCGTCGACGGCAGGTCGGGGATGTGGTTGCACAGCACGAGCGAGCGCCTGAAGACCTCGTCGAGCGAAACAGGCTCGACGCCCAGCTCGGCCGCGCGCTGCGCCGACAGCATCGGGTCGTGCGCGATGACGCGCAGCGGATAGTCGGCGAGCTTCTTGCGCAGCAGCGAGCCGATCTTGCCCATGCCGATCATGCCCACCGTCTCGCCGTTGACGCCCGAACGCGGGAACGCCTTGCCCGCAAAACTCTTCGCCGCGCGATAGCCGCGCACGGCGCGGAAATAGCCGCGCAGCGACAGCAGGATCTGCGACAGGCACATCTCCGCGACCGGGATCGCGTTGACTGCCCAGGCGCTGGTGAGGATCGTGCCGTGCGCCACCAGCGGATCGGCGAAGGCGCGCACGTTGCCCGCGGCATAGAAGACGGCTTTCAGCTTCGGCATCGCCGCGAAATGCCGCGGCTCGAAGCGGATCATGCCCCAAGTCGCGAAGATCGCCTCGACGTCGGCAAGATCCGCGGCATGCGCGTCGAAATTCCCCGCATGGACCACATGCGGATAGACATCCGCGATCGCGGCGATGCGCTCGCGCCGCCCCTGCCCGTACACGTCGCCGTCGCTGCTGGGATAGTTGTAGAAGAATGCCGCCTTGCGCCGCATGTCGCCTCCCGGTGTTTGCCGGCGATGATAGCGCCCCGGCGACTAGCGGCGGAACAGCGGAAAGGCCCCGAAGGCCATCTGGGCGGCAAGCCCGAAGGCGCCTTCCGGTGTCTCGTAGCGCTGCAACTGCTCGCCAAGCGTCTTGCCGAAGCCGAACGATCCCAGCGCGAACTCGGCGGCGACCAGAAGGCCGAACGCGGCAAGCCCCATCGCCGCGCGCTGCTCGTAGCCGGGCCCGACGCCGCACAGGCGGGTCACCCGGCCGCAGACAAGCCACGCGATCGCCAGCATGACGGGGATCTCGGCGAGGACAGCCGCCATCTCGCCCAGCGTAGGCGCCACCAGCAGCGTGCGGACGGCGCCGAGCGCAAATCCGGCCGCGAACGTCGCCGCGAAATAGAGGCCGGCCCCGGCAAGCGCGCGCATCACGCCGCCACCCCGGTCCTGCGGTTAGCCAGCACGATGCCGGCGATGACGGCGACAAGGCCCATCAGTATCCGCGTCGTGACAGGCTCGGCGAGCACGACGGCACCGAAGACCGCGGCGGAAATCGGATTGAGCGAGACCGTCAGCGCCACGGCGGAAGCCGGCGCCTTCTCCAGCGCCCAGAACCACAGCAGATGCGAGAACAGGCCGGTGACCATCGTCAGCCAGAAGACGGCGACCCATTGCACGCCCGCGAAGCCGGTCAACCCCTCGAAATTCCCCTGCGCCACGAGGATGCCGCCGAGCAGCAGCGTGCCGGACATCACCTGCACGGCCATCACCGAGATCGTGGCGTAGCGGCGCAGCGTCGCGGCCGACAGCACCGCATGCAGTGAACCGAGCAGTGCGGCCGCCCCCATGTAGAGGTCGCCGCGCCAGGCATCCGGCCCCGCGACCGCCTTGTCGGCGAGAGCGATCGCCACGCCACCGAGCACGAGGAACGCCCCCGCCACCTTGGGCCAGGTCATCTTCTCGCGCCCGAGCATCGTCGCGATCGTCAGCGTGAGGATCGGCATCGTCGACATGATGACGGCCCCGCGCGCGGCCGGCACGTAACCGAGCCCCGCCGCGAACAGCCAGCTGAACGCGCCGAACATGAGGATGCCCAGGCCCGCGATGCGCAGGAGGTCGGCGGGTGCGAAGCGCGCGCGCCGGAAGGCGAAGACGAAGAAGCCGAGCACGAGGGCCGATCCCGCGCAGCGCAGGAACGCGACCGACATCGCGTCGGACACGCCCACGAGCATGCGGATGGCAACCATCGCCGTGCCGCCGAGCGAACTCGAGACGGCCGCCGCGATCACCGGCAGGGGCAGGAAATTCCGCATCGTCGGCGACGAGTTTGGCCCGACATGCGCGCGATGCGCTAGGCTCGGCGCGCGCTGCACACCCATGCGCCGCACGCAGGAGTGACGGATGCCCGATTTCGCCCGATCCCATTTCGGCCAATTGCGCCGGCTCGTCGGCAACCGGCTGATGCTGGTGCCCGGCACACGCCTCGTTCTGGCCGACGCCGAGGGGCGCATCCTGATCGAGCACCGGCGCGACTTCGATGTCTGGGGCCTACCCGGCGGCATGGTCGAGCCGGGCGAGAGCTTCGAGACCGGAGCGAGGCGCGAGCTCGCCGAAGAGACCGGCCTCGTCGTCCAGGCGATGCGGCCCTTCGGGAATTCTTCGGACCCCGCACTCGAAACGCACTGCTTCGCCAACGGCGACAAGATCCAGGCCTTCGTCGCGATGTTCGAGGTGACGCACTGGTCGGGCACGCTCGCCACCGACACGAGCGAAGCGCACGCCCACGCGTGGGCGGCACCCGACGCGCTGCCGGCGATGCTGCCGGTCATGCAGGCCTCGATCGAGGCCTATCTGCGCTACCGGAAAAACGGCGAATTCCAGAGTATTTGAAGGGACTTGGGGGAGTTTCCGCGGCCCGGTCGGGTGCGTTGCACAAGCACACGTCCGTGCTATAACGGCCCGTTCCCGCGTGGAGATTCCCTTGGACGCCAAGCCCATCCTTCTTGTCCTGAATGGTCCCAACCTGAACATGCTCGGCGTGCGCCAGCCCGAGATCTACGGGCGGACGAGCCTTGCCGACATCGAGGCCGAGTGCCGGGCGCTCGCCGAGGATCTCGGCTTCGCGCTCGAGTTCCGGCAATCCAACCACGAAGGCCAGTTGATCGACTGGATCCAGGAAGCCCGCCAGACGGCCGAGGGCATCGTGATCAATCCGGGCGGCCTCACGCACAGTTCGGTCGCGTTGCGCGACGCGCTGATCGCCAGCGACCTGCCGGTGATCGAGGTGCACATCTCGAACATCCACGCGCGCGAACCGTTCCGCCACCACTCCTACGTCAGCGGGATCGCCAAGGGCGTGATCGCGGGCCTCGGGCCGCAGGGTTACCTGTTCGGCCTCGAAGCGCTTGCCCGCATCGTCGACCCCGATCTCGAATGAAAACCTCCAAGCCCGATCGAGCCATGCCCGCAAACACCAAAGCCGAATTCGGACCCGCCCCCGCGACGCTGCGTCGCCTCGCCAAGCTGATGGAAGAGACCGGCCTGACCGAGATCGAGTACCAGGAGGGCACGACCCGCCTGAAGCTCGGCCGCGGCGGTACGATGGTCGCCGCCGCACCGGTCGCCGCCAGCGCGCCCGCCGCCAAGGTGGCCGCCGCACCGGTCGCCGCCAGCGACGGCCCGCCGGCCGGCGCCGTCACCTCGCCGATGGTTGGCACGTGCTATCTCGCCGCCGAGCCGGGTGCCCCCGCCTTCGTAAAGGTCGGCGACAAGGTGCGCGAGGGCCAGACCCTCGTCATCGTCGAGGCGATGAAGGTCATGAACCCGATCCGCAGCCCGCGCGCCGGCACGGTCGCCAGCATCGCGGTCGAGAACGGCGCGCCGGTCGAGTACGGCGAAGTCCTGCTGGTTCTCGAATAACCGTGTTCGAGAAGGTCCTCATCGCGAACCGCGGCGAGATCGCACTGCGCATCCACCGCGCATGCAAGGAGCTCGGCATCCAGACGGTCGCCGTGCACTCCACCGCCGACGCCGACGCCATGCATGTGCGCCTCGCCGACGAGGCCGTGTGCATCGGCCCGCCGCCCGCGCGCGACAGCTATCTCAACAAGGCCGCGATCATCTCGGCCGCCGTCATCACCGGAGCGGACGCGATCCATCCCGGCTACGGCTTCCTTTCCGAGAACGCCGACTTCGCGCGCATGGTCGACGAGCACGGCATCGCGTTCATCGGGCCGAGCGCCGACCACATCACGATGATGGGCGACAAGATCGAGGCCAAGCGCGCGATGGTCTCGCTCGGCGTGCCGTGCGTACCGGGCTCCGACGGCCCGGTCGCCGATCTGGAAACGGCCATCAGGCTGGGAGCCGAGATCGGCTATCCCGTGCTGATCAAGGCGGCCGGCGGCGGCGGCGGCAAGGGCATGCGGGTCGCCCACGACGCCGACCAGCTGGCGGAGGCCTATCGCAGCGCGCGCGCCGAGGCCGGCGCCAATTTCGGCAACGACGTCGTCTACATCGAGAAGTATCTCGACCATCCCCGCCACATTGAATTCCAGATCCTCGCCGACGCGCACGGCAACGTCGTGCATCTGGGCGAGCGCGACTGCTCGCTCCAGCGCTCGCACCAGAAGGTGCTCGAGGAAAGCCCTTCGCCCGCCCTCAACGCCGACCAGCGCAACGAGATGGGCGAGGTCGTGACGTCGGCGCTGAAGAAGCTCGGGTACCGCAATGCCGGCACGCTCGAGTTCCTCTACCAGGACGGCCGTTTCTATTTCATCGAGATGAACACGCGCCTGCAGGTCGAGCATCCGGTGACGGAGATGATCTGCGGGCTCGATCTGGTGCGCGAACAGATCCGCATCGCCTCGGGTGCCCCGCTCGCGTTCGAGCAGTCGGACGTGCGCCTCCAGGGCCACGCGATCGAATGCCGCATCAACGCCGAGGATCCCGAGACCTTCACGCCCGCACCCGGCCGGATCGCCGAATACCATCCGCCAGGCGGCCTCGGCGTGCGCGTCGATAGCGCGCTCTATTCGGGTTACAAGGTGCCGTCCAACTACGACAGCATGGTCGCCAAGCTGATCGTTCATGGGACCAACCGCAACGAGTGCCTGATGCGCCTGCGGCGCGCGCTCGGAGAGTACGTCATCGGCGGCATCAAGACGACGCTGCCGCTGCACCGCAAGCTGGTGCAGACGCCCGAATTCATCGACGGACGCTACGACATCCACTGGCTCGAGCGCTGGATGGGTCTCAAGAAATGAGCGATCCGGCGGACGACGACACGCGCGTGCGTGCGGTCGCTGCCGAAATCGCCGCGACGCGCCGCGAAGCGGTGAAGGCGCTGCTGCGCGAGGGAAACCTCGCCCAGCCCGTCATCATCTGGAACCCGCCCGCCGAAACGCTGCCCACCGAACAGCTGCCGCAGCTGCGCCGCCACTGGGACGGGCTGCGCGCCGAACACGACCTGCCCGCCGCCGATGCGGTGCGGCCCGAAGGGCTGGGAAGCGCGATCGGTTTCGCGATCCTGGCCGATGTCGAGCGCGACGGCCTCGATTTCCGCTACCGCCTGTTCGGAGAGAAGGTCGCGCACGCCGGCGGGGTCGACTGGACCGGACACACGGGCGCGGAGATGGCCGCGCGCACGGGCCTGCCGGTCGGCACCTTCTATCGGGCGGCCAATCTCGCGGCCGTGGAGCGGCGCAAACCGCTGTTCACGCTGCACACGACGCAGGCGCGCGAGCGGGCCGTCACGTGGGCGCGTCTTGCCCTGCCGCTGGCCGACGTTCCGGGCGGTAAGGTCGTGCGCATGCTTATCGGTGCTGTACCGATGGACCAGGCGCCGCTGTCGTTCTCCGACATCTTCGCGATGAACGCCCGCCTCGGCATCGATCCGCGCGGTTCGGCCATCCTGCCCGCGCGGCCGTCCAAGGACGGATCCTGAGCGCGACCGCGAGGGAACGGCCGTGACGCAAAGCCGGCTCAATGTCCGCAATCTCGTCTGGGCCTATGCCAACGGCATCTTCCCGATGGCGCGCTCGGCGACATCGAAAAACATCGACTGGTTCGATCCCGATCCGCGCGGCGTGCTGCCGCTCGAGGCGTTCCACGTACCCCGTTCGCTGCGCAAGACGCTGCGCAACCCACCCTACGAGGTGCGCGTGGATGCCGATTTCGCCGGTACGATGGACGGCTGCGCCGCGCGCGGATCGACTTGGATCAACGCCGATATCAAGCGCGCCTATTGCGAGATGCACGAGGCTGGCCTCGCCCACTCGGTCGAATGCTGGCGGGACGGCGAGCTGGTCGGCGGGCTCTACGGCGTGCACCTGAAGGCCGCGTTCTTCGGCGAAAGCATGTTCGCGCGCGCGACGGACGCCTCGAAGATCGCGCTGGTGCATCTGGTGGCGCGCCTGCGGGCGGGCGGCTTCGCGCTGCTGGATACGCAGATGGCAACCGACCACATGTTGCGCTTCGGCGCCGTCGAGATCGGCCGGGAGGAATACCGCCGGAGGCTCTCGGATGCGCTCGCGCGCGACGCCGTCTTCTATCGCGAGGCGGGTGCGGAAGTCCGCGAGGCCCTGCAATCGATCACCCAGACGTCGTAGACCGGGTGCTCGAGCGCCGAGACCGCCGGGCTCGACGCGAACATCCAGCCCTTGAACAGCTCGTTGACCGTGTCGGCCGACTTGCGTTCGGAAATCTCGAGGAAGGCCGAACTCTCGGGCGGCTCTTCGGGCGGGCGCTTGCGGCAGGCGCGTGCGAGGATCGTGAGGGGACCGAATTCGACCGCCTGACCGACCGGCGCTTCGAGCCCGCGTACGCGGCCGGTCACCTTGTCGAGGGTCTGGAGGATCGCGATGTCGGTCGCCGGGGCTTGTGCCTGCGCGAGGGCGGCCGACGGCAGGATCAGGGCGACGAGAACGGCGGGAAGGCGCATGGCGGCGCTAGCCGTAGCGCGTCGCCCCCGCCGGGGCAAGTAGGCTCAGCGCGCGGCGTCGGTCTCGTCGCCGTCACGGCCATAGACCGCCTCGAACCGGCGTGCCGCGTTGGCGAAGCCCGAATGCTGCGGCGTGCGCAGGCCGGCCTCGCGCAAATGCGGGCGGCTGATCGGGGTCGCCGTCGCCGCTTCGGGACCCTGCCCGGCGATGTAGATCGCCGCCGCCTGGCCGAGGATGCCGACGAAGACCGCCACGCCGAGGCCGAACATCGCCTGACGGGTCATCTTCAGGACCGCCTGCAGGGATGAAAGATTCTGTCCGCGCGTCATTTTCCGTCTCCCGGTTTGGGCCGTCGGACCGATTCGGGTCCAGCCGACGATGGGAGAATGACGCGGCCTGCGGCCGCATGCAGTGACGGGCATCACAAGCCGCAAATTTTGCGAAAATGCGTTCTAACGGGTCGGCGTGGCGCCCGTGGCCCGCACGATGACCCGCGCCAGCTGCCGGCCGATGCAGTCGTAAAGCTTGTCGGCGGTTCCAGCGGCCTGCGCGGGCGTCAGGTTGTCGAGTTGCATCTGGCCCGATTCCACCCAGTGGCGCATCACCTCGAAGCGCGGGAACAGCAGCACGTCGCGCCGCATCCCGATGCTATTCATCGCATCGATATAGGGCTGGTAGGCGATCAGCCGCGCCATCTCGCGCGAATATTGCGGCGTGACGAGCAGCACGTCGGCACCGGTCTTCGCGATCCGCTCGATCCCAGCCTGCAGATGGACCGAGAATGCCTCGACCTCCATCTGGCGGACGGCCTCGGCGGTGCCGGTCTCCCAGATCACCAGGTCGGGCTTGAGCGCGAGGACATCGGTATCGAGACGCTGCAGCATGTGCTCGGCATCGTCGCGCGCCTTGCCGCGGTTATGGACCGTGATCTCCACGTTCGGCAGGCGGCGGCGCAGGTCGCTCTCCAGACGCGCGGGCCAGGTCGCGCCCGGAACGCTGGCGCTGGCGCCGAGCGTGGAGGTCGAACCGAGCGCCACGAGCGTCAGGCGGCGGTTCTTCGCGAGGCTCTTTGCCGCAGCTGCGAGCTTGGAATCGTCGACGAAAACGGCTCGCGGCACGCGGCAGGCTTCCGGGACTTCGCCGCCGGCCGGCATCTGGGCGCGTGCGGGGGCCACGGCCGCCAGAACCAGCGCCACCGCGACGAACGTGAAGATCGCGCTCCCCAACCGCATCGTCACTTCCCACCCCGATCCCGCGCCGTCGCGGCGCCGGAGTCCTTGCGTTCCTTGCTCCAAGACAATACCCGCGCGCCGGACATGAGCAAGAGACATCCGCCGAACGTCACCGCGGCCTGCATCGCTATACTGTATCCGAACTCCAGCAGCAGCGAGTGCGCGGAGACCGACAGGAAGATGCCGAAACAGAAGACCGGAAGCGAGTTCTGCCCGCACAGCACGACCTGGCGTGCCCAAGCGGACTCGAGCCATACGGCCGCACGCGGAACGATTTCGACGATCACGATCGCCAGCGCCACGAAACTCGCCAGCCGCAGCGGGCCCAAGTCTGTCTTGCTGGCGAACTGGTAGGCGAGTTCGGCGAAGCTCGGCGGCACGCCGTCGAAGAAATACCCGATACTGATCCACGAGCGCACGGGCACCAGCACGCAGAGGAACAGGACCGCGACGCGGAACGCGCCCTTGGGCAGGCGGATCGGCTCGCCGGCAACGCCGGCACGCCAGCCGCACGCGGCGCCCAGCACGAACAGGAACTGCCACGCGAACGGATTGAAGAACCACACGCCGTCGGGATAGGCGTGCAGGTTCATCGCCACGAACGGCACGGCCGCGTAGACGACGACCGAGACCGCGACCATCGCCCGGCCGCCGACGCGCAGCAGCGGCAGCGCCAGCGCGAATCCGGTCAGCAGCACGATGTAGAGCGGCAGGATGTTCATGAACAGCGGCTGGTGCGCGAGCAGCAGCGCCTGGATGATCGCGACGTGCGGCTCGTCCAGGAACGAGGCAACCTGCATTTCCTCGATGAAGAGCGCGTTTTCGAAACGCTGCGCCGTCCAGCTGACCTGCGCCGTGTAGATGACGAACAGGAAGATGTGCGCGACGTAGAGCGTCCAGCAGCGCTTGAGCACCTGCGCGGTCGCGTAGGCGTTCCCCGAGCGCTGGCCCACGCGTCCGAACACGAGGGCGGCGGAGTATCCCGAAAGGAAGACGAAGATCTCGGCCGCGTCGCAGAAGACGAAGTTCGCCAGCGTCAGGTACGAGAACGTGTTGTTGGGGATGTGATCGATGAAGATGAAAAGCAGCCCGAGCCCGCGGAAGAAATCGAGCCGCAGATCGCGCCCGGCCTCGCGCTGCGCGCGCATGGGGGCTTTTCCCGGAGGCTCAGTTCTTCGGTGCGCTGCCCTGTGCGGCCTCGGCGGAATTGAACATGAACTTGCCGAGCATCTGCACGAGGTTGACCGGGGCCTGCGTATATTTGATCTGGCCGCCGGCAGCGAGCATCTTGTCTTCCGCACCCGGCACGAGCTGGACGAAGTTCCCGCCGAGCAGTCCTTCGCTGGAAATCTGCGCGACCGTGTCGATGGGCAGCTTGATGCCCGATTCCACCGTCAGCGTGAGGACGGCCTGATAGGTCTCCGGATCGAGCGACTGGCCGACGATCGAGCCGACCTTGATGCCCGACAGCTTGACGTCGGTGCCCAGGCGCACGCCGTCGATCCGCTCGAACTTTGCCGTCAGCGAATAGCCGCGCACGGGCCGGATGTCTGCCGTCGTGTACGCGAACATGAGGAACATGCCCGCGACGACGAGCACGACCGCGCCCATCAGCGTCTCGACCAGATTCTTACCCATCTATCGGGAGCTCCGCTTTTCTGTCAGGTGACGGGCGTCAGCCCGGCGTCCAGGGTTCGTAGTCGCCGGTCGCCTTCGCGCGCTGGCCGCCTTGATATTCGTGGCCGGGCGGCCGGTAGGCGTTGGCCGTGCCGGTCTGGTTGGGTTGGTGCGGCAGCTGCCAGGGCTTGCGCGTCGGCAGGCCGCCGGCCGGCGGCGGGGCGACGATGATGTGGTGGAGCCATGCATGCCAGTCGGGCGGCACCTTCGTGGCTTCGGCTTCGCCTTCGTAGATGACCCAGCGCTTCTCGCGGCGCGCGCGAAGTTCGCCGGTCTTGTCGCGGTAGTAGCGATTGCCGAATTCGTCGCGGCCGACTTCCTGGCCGCGCAGCCACGTATAAAGGCGAGTCCCGATCGTCATTGCTGATTTCCCATGTCGAATCCCGTATTCGACGCCGCGTGACTATTGCACGCCCCCCCTGCCCTCGTCCAGATTGCGGGGCCCTGCCTCCAGCCGTTCCCGGCACCCGCAAATGACCGATTTCTGGCGCAATTCCGGCTTTCACCTGCTCGACGCGCGGCCGGGGCCGCCACCGCGGCTGACGGTGACGGATGCCTTCCTGCGCGCCTACCTGATGCGCCCGGAAATACGCCCGGTCGAGGAATCCTGCACCGCCGAGCGGGCACTCCACGCCCGCCTTCTCGAATCCCCGCGCTTGGCGGTCCCGGCGGCCGAAATCGCCCGGCTCGCCGACGCCGACATGCGCGACAACTACACCATCCTCGTGGCCTTTCTCGCGCGGCTGGCCGCGGCCGGCACGCTCGAGGACGCCTATCTTGGCCATTTCGTGGCGCCGCCCAAAAAGGGCGAGCCGCCGGTTCCGCCGCTGTTCCTCGACCAGCTCGCGCACGCGATCCTGCGCCACGCGCTCGCCGACGCGCAGGACCCCATGCGCCTGCGCGCGGCCGAGCTGCTGTTCCGCAGCCAGCGTGTGACTCTCAGCGACGGTGCCACGATGGTCGCCGACGAGGAGACGGTCGAAATGCATGCGGCCCGCCAGGCGGCCGGCGATGTCGGCCTCGGGGCCATCGGCGAACTTCTCAAAGAAGCCAAGCTGCCGGTGCGCTCGATCGAGCTCGACGTGATGACGGAGACGAACGCAGCACTCTATCGCGGGCGCGACGAAGCGCACGACTTCGTGCTCGACCTCACGTTCGGGCGCGCGGGCCTCGATGCGCTCGCGCGCGTGCTCGAGACGTGGATCGCGCATTTCCTCGGCATCGAGGTGTCGATCCAGCCGATGGTGCGCATCGACGACGAGCGCTGGGTCTGGCATGTGGGCCTCGACGCCGAGGCGAGCGCCATCATGAACGACCTCTATCGCGGACAGACGGTGGACGAATCGCGCCTGGCGAACATCGTCGCGCTGTTCCGTCTGGAATTCGCGGATTCGCGCGTGATGCGGGCGGATATCGCGGGCCGGCCGGTCTATCTCGGGCTCGGCATGGACGCGAACAAGCGCCTGCGCCTGAAGCCGCAGAACCTGCTCGTCAACCTTCCGCTGGCCGCGCGTGCCTGACCGGGCCGGGCGAATACCGCGACGCGGGCCCGCGTCGGCCACGGGATGCGATTTTCCGCTGGTTTCCGGATTATACACTTTTCCCGGTGTAGTATTATCTATATGATAAATATTGAAAAATTTTGATACTTGGCAGATTGAAAAGGCTCGATTGTGCGGTGCAGCAATACGATTTGTAACTTTTGACAAGGGGGTTAACTTCAACTGGTACAACGAAAAATTAACTCTTGACCGATTTCTCCTCGGTATTTTGCGGTTCCCGCAGCTCGGATACCCCATATCCTGTTGTCAGATCTAGATATTGTGCCGGTGAGCACAATTCGGTCAAAATCCAGTTGCGGGCGATTCCGGCCTCTGTTCAACATTTGGTAACGAGCTTCGCCCTCCACCACGACATCTTGTGAGGCGGCCCAACCTCCACCCAGGGGACGGGACAGGAGTCGGCGAAGCGGACGACGAGATAAGAAACAGGCCGGAGGCCAGCATGCGTATCGAACGGCGATTCACGAAGGCAGGGGAGGACGCGTACGCGTCGCTCGCGTTCACCACGACGAACAGCGAGATCAAGAATCCGGATGGCTCGGTCGTCTTCCAGGCCAAGGATATCGAAGTGCCCGCCGCGTGGTCGCAAGTCGCATGCGACGTGCTTGCGCAGAAGTACTTCCGCAAGCGCGGCGTGCCCGCCGCGCTGAAGGCTGTGGAAGAGAACGACGTGCCGTCGTGGCTGTGGCGCAAGAAGCCCGACGACGTGGCGCTTGCCAAGCTGCCCGAGAACCAGCGCATCCGCGGCGAGCAGTCGGCCAAGGAAGTGTTCGACCGCCTCGCCGGCACCTGGACCTACTGGGGCTGGAAGGGCGGCTATTTCGACGGCGAAGACGACGCGCGCGCCTATTTCGACGAGATGCGCTTCGCACTCGCCGCCCAGCTTGCCGCGCCCAACTCGCCGCAGTGGTTCAACACCGGCCTGCACTGGGCCTACGGCATCGACGGGCCCGGCCAGGGCCACTTCTATGTCGACTACCGCACGGGCAAGCTGACCTCGTCGAGCTCGGCCTACGAGCATCCGCAGCCGCACGCCTGCTTCATCCAGTCCGTCGAGGACGACCTCGTCAACGAGGGCGGCATCATGGACCTGTGGGTGCGCGAGGCGCGCCTGTTCAAGTACGGCTCGGGCACCGGCTCGAACTTCTCCAAGCTGCGCGGCGAGAGCGAGAAGCTGTCGGGCGGCGGCAAGTCGTCGGGCCTGATGAGCTTCCTCAAGATCGGCGACCGCGCGGCGGGCGCCATCAAGTCGGGCGGCACCACGCGCCGCGCGGCCAAGATGGTCACCGTCGATGTCGACCATCCGGACATCGAGAACTACATCAACTGGAAGGTCGTCGAGGAGCAGAAGGTCGCCGCCCTCGTCGCGGGCTCGCGCCTGTGCGCCAAGCACCTCAACGACATCATGGCGTCGATCGTCCGCAAGGACGGCGACGCCACGTTCGATCCCAAGGCGAACAAGAAGCTGCGCGACGCCATCAAGGCCGCGCGCAAGTCGCTGATTCCGGAAAACTACATCCAGCGCGTCATCCAGTTCGCCAAGCAGGGCTTCGACAGCATCAACTTCCCGACCTACGATACGGATTGGGATTCGGAAGCCTACCTGACGGTCTCGGGCCAGAACTCGAACAACTCGGTCCGCCTGACCAACGAGTTCCTGCAGGCCGTCCTCGACGGCGGCAAGTGGACGCTCGTGCGCCGCACCGACGGCAAGACGCACAAGGAAATCGAAGCCAAGGCGCTGTGGGACCAGATCGCCTACGCCGCGTGGGCCTCGGCCGATCCGGGCCTGCAATACGACACGACGATCAACGAGTGGCATACCTGCCCGGCCTCGGGGCGCATCAACGCCTCGAACCCGTGCTCGGAATACATGTTCCTCGACGACACGGCGTGCAACCTCGCCTCGATCAACCTGCTCGCCTTCCGCCGTGCCGACGGTTCGTTCGACACGCCGGCGTTCGAGCACGCCTGCCGCCTGTGGACGGTGACGCTCGAGATCTCGGTGCTGATGGCGCAGTTCCCCTCCAAGCGCATCGCCGAGCTCTCGTACGAGTTCCGCACGCTGGGCCTCGGCTTCGCGAACATCGGCGGCCTGCTGATGGCGATGGGCCTGTCGTACGACAGCGACGAAGGCCGCGCGATCTGCGGCGCGATCTCCGCCGTGATGACGGGCGTCAGCTACGCCACGTCGGCCGAGATGGCGTCCGAACTCGGGCCGTTCCCCGGCTACGAGCCGAACCGCGAGCACATGCTGCGCGTCATCCGCAACCACCGCCGCGCCGCCTACGGCGAGAGCCAGGGCTACGAGAACCTGACGATCCCGCCGGTGCCGCTCGACCACAAGTCGGTCGCCGACAAGGAACTGGTCGCCGCCGCCAAGCGCGTGTGGGACCAGGCCCTCGAACTGGGCGTGGCGCACGGCTACCGCAACGCGCAGTCCACCGTCATCGCGCCCACCGGCACGATCGGCCTCGTCATGGACTGCGACACGACGGGCATCGAACCCGACTTCGCGCTGGTGAAGTTCAAGAAGCTGGCCGGCGGCGGCTACTTCAAGATCATCAACCGCGTCGTTCCGGTCGGTCTCGAGACCCTCGGCTACACGCAGGAACAGATCGACGAGATCATCCTGTACGCCGTCGGCCACGGCACGTTGAAGGGCTCGAACGCCATCAGCCATGAGGCGCTCAAGGCCAAGGGCTTCGGCCCGGCCCAGCTCGAAGCGCTCGAAGGCGCCCTCAAGACGGCCTTCGACGTCAAGTTCGCCTTCAACAAGTGGACGCTGGGCGAGGAGTTCTGCCTCAACACGCTCAAGCTCACCAAAGAGCAGCTCGACGATCCGGCGCTCGACCTTCTGGCGGCCATCGGCTTCTCGAAGGGCGAGATCGACGCCGCGAACACCTACTGCTCGGGCTCGATGATGCTGGAGGGTGCGCCGCACCTGAAGGTGGAGCACCTGCCGGTGTTCGACTGCGCCAATCCGTGCGGCCGCCTCGGCAAGCGCTACCTCTCGGTCGACAGCCACATCCGCATGATGGCGGCGGCCCAGCCCTTCATCTCGGGGGCGATCTCCAAGACCATCAACATGCCGAACCACGCCACGGTCGAGGATTGCAAGGACGCCTATCTCCTGTCCTGGCGCCTGTGCCTCAAGGCGAACGCCCTCTACCGCGACGGCTCGAAGCTCTCGCAGCCGCTGGCGTCCATCGTGGGCGAGGACATCGACCTGCACGACGAGGTCGAGGAAATCGCCGCGGCCCCGGCCCAGGCGAAGGTCGAGCGCGTCGTGGAGCGGATCGTCGAGCGTGTCTCGGCGGCCGCCAAGCGCGACCGCCTGCCCAACCGCCGCAAGGGCTACACCCAGAAGGCGATGGTCGGCGGCCACAAGGTCTATCTGCGCACCGGCGAGTACGAGAGCGGCCAGATCGGCGAGCTGTTCATCGACATGCACAAGGAAGGCGCCGCCTTCCGCAGCCTGATGAACAACTTCGCGATCGCGGTCTCGATCGGCCTGCAGTACGGCGTGCCGCTCGACGAATACGTGGAGGCATTCACCTTCACGCGCTTCGAGCCCAACGGCATCGTGCAGGGCAACGAGACGATCAAGAACGCGACGTCGATCCTGGACTACATCTTCCGGGAACTGGCGATCTCGTATCTCGGCCGCGACGACCTCGCGCACGTGGTCAAGGAAGACCTGGAGCCCGACGCGATGGGCAAGGGCGAGCGCTCGACGATGCCGGGCGAAGGCTCGGCCGCGGCGGCCGCGGCCCTCGACGCGGTCAAGCGCGTCGCCTCGACCGGCTTCGTGCGCCAGCGCTTCAAGGTGCTGCCGGGCGGTTCGCCCCGCCCCGTGGCCAGCGCCTTCGCCGGCGACGTGGCGCTGCTCGAACCGGAAGTCGAGACCGACGTCGCGGTCGCGACGGTCGCGGTCGGCGAAACCAGCGTGTCGATCGAAGCCGAAGCCGCGACGACCGAAGCCGGCAAGCAGCCGATCGGTTTCGCGATAGAGGCCGTCGCCTCGGCGATGAACGCGGCCCTCTCCGCCCCGGCGCCGACCGTCGGCAAGGGCGAGAAGATCCGCGAGGCCCGCATGAAGGGCTACACGGGCGACGCCTGCGAAGGCTGCGGCTCGATGGCGATGGTGCGCAACGGCACATGCACCAAGTGCATCGACTGCGGTTCGACGAGCGGCTGCTCGTAAGCCGGAAGACCCGCGAAGACGCCAAGGGCCGGTCGCAAGACCGGCCCTTTTCGTTTGGGCGGACGCCCGCTAAAGTCCGGGCGTAATGACAAATTCCACACCCCGGATCGCCCTGATCCACGCGCTGCGCGATTCCGTCGGCCCTGCCATGGATGCCATGACGCGCGGCTGGCCGCAGGCGAAGGCGGCGAACCTGCTCGACGATTCGCTGTCGAGCGACCTCGCGCGCGACGGCCAGCTCACCCCGGCGATGACCGACCGATTCGTGGCGCTGGCCCGCTATGCGGTCGAGACGGGCGCCGACGGGATCCTCTTCACCTGCTCAGCCTTCGGGCCGGCTATCGAGGCCGCCCGCGCCGCCGTCCGCGTGCCGGTGCTGAAACCCAACGAGAGCGCGTTCGCCGCAGCACTTGTCGCGGGCCCGCGCATCGGCGTGCTGGTCACGTTCGTCGGCTCGCTGCCGGCCCTGCAAGCCGAGTTGCACGCGATGGCCGATGGTCGCCGGCTCGACGTGCACGCCCGCCTCGTGCCCGGCGCGCTCGCCGCGCTCCAGGCCGGCGACACCGGCACGCACGACAGCGCGATCGCGGCCGACGCGGCCGGCCTGCCGGCGTGCGACGCCATCGTGCTCGGCCAGTTCTCGATGGCGCGCGCGCACGCGTCGGTCGCGCAGAGCGTCGCCTGTCCGGTGCTGACCACACCCGATGCCGCCGTCGCCGACCTGCGCAGGCGGCTCGCGGCGTGACGGCGGTCAATCCCTGGTCGAGCGTGGTCAAGGGCGACGACCGCGCGTTCCGCGAAATGCTGCGCCTTGCCGCCGAAGGCGTCGAAGGCCTGCTGATGCGCCAGGTTCCGGCGAAGGAAACCGCGCTCGACCGCGAGATCTTCGCCGATATCGAGGCGACCAGCTGCTTCCGCTTCAAGGATCCGACCGGCGCGTTCGCCAACGAGCCGATCACCTTCGACGCGCGCATGGGCCGGCTCGACGTGGCGACGAACATCCCCGCCGGCAAGGACGGCGCCGGCGTGCAGATCGTCCGCTCGGGCAACGAGATGGCCCTGATGAAGGACAACGATCCGGGCTCGGAATATAACCGCCGCCTCGTGGAGATCGTCTCGCAGGTGCTGGGTCTCGGCATCGTCGACGAGGTGACGTTCGGCCAGCCGCTGCCGCCCAGTGCCCTGCTCTATCTGCGCCCGCTGCCCAACCCGGAGGATTCCTGCGATCGCTTCGTCGACGGAATTCTCGGCGCACTGAAGCGCTACAAGCCGCAGGCGATCCGCGACAAGAAGATGTTCGACGCGACCTACATCAAGCTCGTCGACCGGATGTTCCGCTCGGGCATCGAGGCGAGCCGCATGACGCCCGACCGGCTGCAGGCCACGATCCTCGAGGAAACGCTGCGCGCGATGGTGAAGGTGGAGATCTGGCGCAAGCTGTGGCGCTGGACGATCGACACGGCGCTGAAGATCGGCGAGCTGCGCACGGTGCAGGCGATCCTGCTCGACCAGGATCTCAGCAAATGGGTGCGCGATCTCGAAGAGGCGATCAAGCGCGCGGGCAAGATCGTGGGCAACTATGCCGCCAACGGCGAGGCGCTCTACGACCGCGCGATCCGCGGCGAGGATTTCTACGTGGAAGCGATGCCGGCGATCATCTATGTGCGCGACGCGCGCACGACGGTCGAGGAGATGTTCGTCCACGTCGCCGACTGGGCGGCAATCCCGGGCCGCGTGCCGAAGATGGGCTCGATCAAGATGGCGATGGACGCGATCAAGCCGCAGCTTCCCGTGATCAAGGAAATAATGAAGATCCCGGTCCCGCGCGCGGTCGCGGGCTAGGCTTCAGCGCACCAGCCCGAAACGGCGCAGCATCGCCACCAGCGCTTCGCCCGCCACCGGCACGATCCGGCCCGGCGGGGCTTCGAGAAGCGCAGGCGCGACCGGACCGACCGCAGCATTGGAAAAGCGCCAGTCGAGCGTGCCGGGCTGGCCCAGCGCCTCGCCCGCCCCCTGCAGCCGCCACAGGATGCCGCGCGCATCGACCCAGCCGAAACCGTCGAAGCTGGGGTCCACGGCCGTGCGCGTCATGCGCAGCTTGGTCGTCGCCTGCCCTTCCATGCGCTCGTCGCCGACGTGCTGGAGCTTGAAGCCGTCGCCGCGCAGGGCGCCGGGCGACAGGCCGAAGCCGGAAAGGTCCGTCTCGAAATTGACGCCAAGGCCGGGCAGCGATAGCCACGCCTTGTCGAGATCGAGCCGCGCCACGACCGTCCGCTCGATCCCCTCGCGCACCTCGTAGCGGATCGCGTTGCGCGTGCGCCAGATGCGCGCCTTCTCCGGCGGCTTGCCGTCCGACGGCCGGCCGAACACGCCGTCGATCGCGTACTCCACCTGCGGCGCGAATGGCGAAGCCACCCGCCCCTGCCCGAAGGCGGGCGTGGCCGAGAGTGCGATCAGAGAAGCGAGGAATCCGCGGCGATCCATCCTGTCCTTATAGAACAAGATCGTGGCGCAAGCAGGGCGAGAGGCGTCAGTTCATCGGCGCATTGGCGTTCAGGGGCACACCCGCCGCTTCGGAATAGAGACGAGCCGCTTCGGCAGGATCTCGCGGCACCCCCCTGCCGAATTCATACATCCATGCCAGCTTGCTTTTGGCAGGAACATAACCAAGCGCAATGGCCTGCCGGAAGAGCGCAATCGCCCGAGCGTCATCCTGCGCAACACCGCGCCCCCGGATATGCAGGGTTCCCAATTCCGATATGCTGTAGGGATCCTTCAGCTCCGCGGCTTCCTGATAGAGCGCTGCTGCCTTCGTGACGTCGGCCGGCATGCCCTGCCCGACGTCATGCAAGCGGGCCATGACACCGATCGCCGCCGGATACTTCGCGGTGGCCGCACGCTGCATCCACTCGATCCCGCTCGCCAGTTCTTTCGCATTCGCGCCGTTGCCATTGTAAATCAGGCTATAGCCGAGTGCGAACTGGGACTCGCGATCATCACGACGTGCCGCAAGCTCATACCAGGCGCGCGCCTCGGAAATGTCGCGCTTGAGGTAGTTGCCGTTTGCGTAAAGCCTTCCGATGTAAAGGGCTGCGCGCGTCACGTCGCCGGCCCATGCAATCCGGAAATTCCGGTATGCCTCTGCATAGTCGAGCGGCACCACCCGTCCTTGATAGCTGTAAAAGCCGAGCCAGAAATATGCAGACGGCTCACCGAGAGCCGCCGCACGGCGAATCAGGGCAATGCCACCAGGCACGTCGCGCTCTGGACCCGATATTTCGACTCGCATGGTGCCGAGACGTCGCATCGCGTCGCTTTGCACCGTCGACTTCAATGGCTCGGCCGGCATCGCAACGGTCGGCGCACGGCCAGCCGGTGATGTCGGAGTTTCTGCGACGCACGCGCAGACGAACAATCCAAGGGACAGGACGAAACAGAACTGGCGGATCCTCATGCCCCTTAGGTAGCAATTGTCCGCCTGGCGAGCAAGACCCGGAACGCGGTGGCTCGACACCGCCGGGTCGGTTAGAATTTCCCGCCCGCTACCTCAGAAAACTCAGGTGACCCATGCCCGGCAAGATCGACGCGCGCCTCAAGGAACTCGGAATCGACCTTCCCGCCGCGGCGGCGCCCGCTGGCAACTACGTGCCCTATGTCGTTTCCGGCAAGACGGTCTTCGTCGCGGGGCAGATCACGCTGAAGGACGGCAAGCCGCAGTTCCTCGGCAAGCTCGGGCGCGAGTTCGGCATCGAGGACGGCCAGGCGGCTGCGCGCCTTTGCGCGATCAACATCGTCTCGCAGCTCAAGGCCGCGTGCGGCGGCGATCTCGACCGCGTCGTGCGGATCGTCAAGCTCGGCGGCTTCGTCAACTGCATGCCCGAATTCACCGACCAGCCCAAGGTCATCAACGGGGCATCCGACCTGATCGTCCAGATCTTCGGCGAGGCGGGCAAGCACGCGCGCGCGGCCGTGGGTTCGTCCTCGCTGCCGCTGGGCGTGGCGGTCGAGATCGACGCGGTCGTCGAGATCGCCTGAAGCCCATGCCGGACGGCGATCCCACGCTGACGCTGGAGACCGTCGACAGTCTCGCCGGGATCGCGGCGGCGGACTGGGATGCCTGCGCGGGCGCCGGCAATCCCTTCGTCAGCCATGCCTTCCTGCTGGCGATCGAGGAGTCGGGTTCGGCCACGGCCGAGACCGGCTGGGGCCCGCAGCATCTGATCGCACGGGATGCGGCGGGTACACTCGTGGGTGCGGTGCCGATGTATCTCAAGGGCCATTCCTACGGTGAATACGTGTTCGACCACAGCTGGGCCGAAGGCTATCGCCGCGCGGGCGGGCGCTATTACCCGAAGCTGCAGGCCTGCGTGCCCTTCACGCCGGTTCCGGGGCCGCGCCTGCTCGCGCGTCCCGGCCCGCTTGCCGAACGCGTACGCGAGGCGCTGGCGAGCACGCTGACGGGCCTGCCCAAACGGCTGGGCGTCTCGTCGCTACATCTGACCTTCTGCACCAAGGACGAGGCCGAGCTGATGGAGGATGCGGGCTGCGTCATCCGCCGTGGCTACCAGTTCCACTGGCGCAATCGCGGTTATGCGAACTTCGAGGCGTTCCTCGCGGAGCTGTCGCACAGCCGGCGCAAATCGATCCGCAAGGAACGGCGCGAAGTCGCCGACCAGAACGTGGAACTCGTGCGCCTCACCGGCGGCGAGATCGGCCGCGAACACTGGGACGCCTTCTTCGATTTCTACATCTCCACGTCCGACCGCAAATGGGGCAGCCCGTATCTCACGCGCGACTTCTTCGACCGGCTGGGCGCCACGATGGCCGACAGGGTGCTGCTCGTGATGGCGCGCCGGTCCGGCGAATGGGTCGCGGGCGCCCTCAACCTGATCGGCGCCGACACGCTCTATGGCCGCAACTGGGGCTGCAGCGGCGACTTCAAGTTCCTGCATTTCGAGACCTGCTACTATCAGGCGCTCGATTTCGCCATCGAGCGCGGCCTTGCCTGCGTCGAGGCCGGCGCGCAGGGCGAGCACAAGCTGCAGCGCGGCTACATGCCCGTGCCGACGTGGAGCGCGCACGCGATGCGCGATCCGGGTTTCCACAAGGCGGTCGCGGATTTCTGCCGACACGAGGGCGAGGCGATGGACGGACACATGACGGCGCTCGCCGCCGAAGGGCCGTTCAAGACACCGGCGGCTTGACCGGTTCGGCCGCCGCAGCGGCTTTTTCGTTCTGGTTGTTGCGCATGAATTCGCTGCGCATCTCCGCCGCGATGGCCTTCTCGGTCATCACGCGCAGGTTCTTGACGAACATGCGCAGCAGGGCACGCACGAACGGATCGGCTTCGCGCAGCTTCTCCTGGAACTGCTCGACCGAGACGGTAAGCACCGTCACGTCGGTCAGCGCGACCGCATCGGCCATGCGCGGCTTGCCGTCGATCAGCGCCATCTCGCCGAAGATCTCGCCCGCCGCGAGCGAGGCGATCACGCGCCGCTGGTCGACGACCGGGCGGACGATCTCGACCGTGCCGCTCTGGATGACGTAAGCAGCGTCACCCGGATCGCCCTTCTTGAAGATCGAACGGCCGGCGCGGATGAGCTTGCGAGGGAGAATCTGTCCCGACATACGACGAATCTAACATAGGCCCCACCGCGCACGAACTGATGCCGCAGTGCAAAATGCGACGGGCGGGCGTTCCGGCGGGGCCGCGTCGTCGATCCGGGCCGGAAACCGGCCGAGCAGGCCGCGTGCGGCGATCTGGGGGTGGTCCGGCATCTCGCCGGGCGTCACGACGACGGCAAAGCAGCAATCGACCGACCCCAACAGTGCTTCCCATTCAGCCCGGCTGCGGGTCGCAAAAAGGGCAGCGAGTTCCCCGGACAGGCCGGTCTGCGGCAGCGCGTCGTCCTGCCGGGCGATCCAGTCGGGGCGGCCGACGGCATTGCAGAAATTCACCCAGAATTTCGGCTCGATGGCGCCGAGAGTCACATGGCCGTCGGTGCAGGCATAGATCCGGTAGAACGCCGCCCCGCCGTTGAGCAGTGCACGCTCTCGGCCCTGCGCGAAACCGGGGCGCGCATGCTGGGCCAGGAGCGGCCCCTGCCAGCCCGCCACGGTGTCGGCGAGGCTCGCGTCGATATATGTGCCCCTGCCGCTCGCCGCACGCCCCACAAGGGCCGCGCAGGCCGACAGTGCGGCAAACTGCGCGCTCGCATAGTCGGCCGTCGGCGGATGGGCGATCTGCGGCGAAGCGTGCGTGCCCGACGCCCACAGCCCGCCGGCCGTCGCCATGTAGTTGAGGTCGTGGCCGGTGCGCAGGCGCCACGGGCCGGTCTGCCCGTAGCCCGACAGCGCCACATGCACCAGCCGCGGATTGAGCGCCTCGAGATCCCGGCGCCCGAAGCCGAGCCGCTCGAGCGTACCCGGCCGGTAGGATTCGATCAGCACGTCGGCGCGCGCGAGCAGATCACCCAGCAGCGCCTTGCCGTCCTGCGATTTGAGGTCGAGTTCGAGAACCGTCTTGCCGGCATTCATCCCCTTCCACAGCGGCGAAATGCCGTCGGGATCGCTTGGCCCGAGGCCGCGCATTGGATCGCCGCCGGGCGGCTCGATCTTGAGCACCTCGGCACCGAGATCGGCGAGCAGCTGGGCCGCATAAGGGCCCGGGATGTACTGCGAGAGATCGAGGACGCGCGTCCCGGCGAGGAACATGCCGACGGGACGCGGCGCCGCTCAGATCACGTGGGCCGGCACCTTCGGCACGTCCTTCTCGGGCGTGGCCGGCGGCGGATAGTCGAAGGCGAGCTTGCCGTTCTCGACCTTGACCCGGACCTTGCCGCCCTTGGCGAGCTTGCCGAACAGCAGTTCGTCGGCGAGCGGCTTCTTGATGTTCTCCTGGATCACGCGGCCCAGCGGACGCGCGCCGTAGAGCTCGTCGTAGCCCTTCTCGGCGAGCCACGTGCGCGCCTCGTCGGAGACCGACAGCACGACCTGGCGGTCGGCGAGCTGGCGCTCCAGCTGGCCGACGAACTTGTCGACGACCTTGTGGATCACTTCCTGCGACAGGCGTGCGAAGCCGATCGTGGCGTCGAGGCGGTTGCGGAATTCCGGCGTGAACATCCGCTTGATCGCTTCCTCGTCCTCGCCCGTGCGCATCTCTGCGCCGAAGCCGATCGCGGGCTTGGCCTGTTCGGCCGCACCGGCGTTCGTCGTCATGATCAGGATCACGTTGCGGAAATCGACGTTCTTGCCGTTGTGATCCGTCAGCTTCCCGTGGTCCATGACCTGGAGAAGGATGTTGTAGAGATCGGGATGCGCCTTCTCGATCTCGTCGAGCAGCAGCACGCAGTGCGGATGCTGGTCGATCGCATCGGTGAGCAGGCCGCCCTGGTCGAAGCCGACATAGCCTGGCGGGGCGCCGATCAGGCGCGAGACCGTGTGGCGCTCCATGTATTCCGACATGTCGAAGCGCTTGAGCTCCACGCCCAGCGAAAGCGCGAGCTGGCGCGCGACCTCGGTCTTGCCCACGCCCGTGGGGCCCGAGAACAGGTAGGAGCCGATCGGCTTCTCCGGTTCGCGAAGGCCCGCGCGCGCGAGCTTGATCGACGCGCACAGCGCCTCGATCGCCTTGTCCTGGCCGTAGACCACGCCCTTGAGCTGGCGGTCGAGATTCTGCAGCACTTCCTTGTCGTCGGTCGAGACCGACTTGGGGGGAATGCGCGCGATCTTCGCGACCGTCGCCTCGACATCCTTCACGGTGATGGTCTTCTTGCGCTTGCCGACGGGCAGCAGCATCTGCGCCGCGCCCACTTCGTCGATCACGTCGATCGCCTTGTCGGGCAGCTTGCGGTCGTTGATGTAGCGCGCCGACAGGTCGACCGCGGCCTTCACCGCGTCGCGCGTGTAGCGCACCTTGTGGTGCTCCTCGTAGTAGGGCTTGATGCCCTCGACGATCTTGATCGCGTCCTCGACCGACGGTTCGTTGACGTCGATCTTCTGGAAGCGGCGCACGAGCGCGCGGTCCTTCTCGAAATAGCCGCGGTATTCCTTGTACGTCGTCGAGCCGATGCAGCGCAGCTGCCCCGAGGCGAGTGCGGGCTTCAGCAGGTTCGAGGCGTCCATCGAGCCGCCGGAAGTGGCGCCTGCGCCGATCACGGTGTGGATCTCGTCGATGAACAGGATCGCGTTCTCTTGCGCTTCCAGTTCGGCGAGCACGGCCTTCAGGCGCTCTTCGAAATCGCCGCGATAGCGCGTGCCCGCGAGCAGCGTGCCCATGTCGATCGCGTAGATGACCGCGTTGAGCAGCACCTCGGGCACCTCGCCCTTGACGATCTTGCGCGCGAGGCCCTCGGCGATGGCGGTCTTGCCCACGCCCGGATCGCCAACATAGAGCGGGTTGTTCTTGAAGCGGCGGCACAGGATCTGGATCGTGCGCTCGACTTCCGGCTCGCGGCCGATCAGCGGGTCGATCTTGCCCTGGGCCGCCTTCTTGTTGAGGTTGACGCAATAGGCCGCCAGCGCGCCTTCCTTGGCCTTGCCGGCAGGCTTCTCGGCACCGCGCTCGGGCCCGCGTTCGGCCCCGCGCTCGTTCGACTGGCCGGTCGATTCCTCTTCGGAAGCGCCGCGCACGCGGCGCGGCTCCGAACGGCCCGGCACCTTCGCGACACCGTGCGAGATGTAGTTGACCGCGTCGAGACGCGACATGTCCTGCTCCTGCAGGAAGTACACGGCGTGGCTCTCGCGCTCGGAGAACATCGCGACGAGGACGTTGGCGCCCGTCACTTCCTCGCGACCCGACGACTGGACATGGATCGCCGCGCGCTGCAGCACGCGCTGGAAGCCGGCGGTGGGCTTCGCTTCGCCGCCGCGCGACGTGACGAGGCCGGCGAGTTCGTTGTCGAGATACTGGCCGAGGTCGCGGCGCAGCTTGTCGATGTCGACGCCGCAGGCGCGCAGGACGGCGATGGCGTCCTGGTCCTCGGTCAGCGCAAGGAGCAGATGTTCAAGCGTGGCGTATTCGTGCCGGCGTTCGTTGGCGTGTGCGAGGGCACGGTGCAGGCTCTGCTCGAGATTGCGGGACAACATGCGCTGTTCAACTCCCCTCTTCCCGTGACGGCCGGCGGGGCCGGTCATCCGTACTGGTGCAAGCGTTAGGCCGCGACCTGTCGGGAAAGAGCGTACGAGCCAATCGGCGCGATGCCAACTCCACGACCATCCCAGATTCGCACTCGGTCGTTAACAATTTAGGTGTATCCGCCGCGAAATACGAGTGGTGCGCCGGAACACCCATCCGCGCTCACTCCTTTTCGAGTGTGCAGCGCAGCGGATGCTGGCTGCGGCGCGCGAATTCGGTGACCTGGTTGACCTTCGTTTCCGCTACCTCGTAGGTGAACACGCCGCATACGCCCACACCGCGGCGATGCACCTGCAGCATGATGTCGGTCGCTTCCTGACGGGATTTGGAGAAGTACTTCTCGAGGACGTGGACGACGAACTCCATCGGCGTGTAGTCGTCGTTCAGCATCAGCACCTTGTACATGGCCGGGCGCTTGGTGCGCGTGCGCGTCTGCAGCGCGACGCCCGAGCCGTTGCCGTCGTCGCCCTGCCCGTTCTGGCCGTTGCCCCGGTCGGGATCCTTCTCGTCGCTCATCTTCGTCAGTCGCTTCACGCCAAAACTACCCTTTCACGCCAATGATATGGCATTCGCCGCGACCGAATAAAGGGGTGCCGCCGATCCGATGCGAAAGCCTTGTTCCGTCAACGAGAATACTGTCCCGGGACGCAGAAAGCCCGGCGACCTTGCGGGCGCCGGGCTTTCCTCGGTTCGATTCGCTTCCCGCCGGGGGGCGGGCGGGAGCGAAGGCTCAGGCCGCGACCGACGGCTTCAGGAGCTTCTCGACGGCCACGTTGACGCGGGCGTTGATCGGCTCGAGCGCCTCGTTGGCGACCTTGATCGACATCTCGGACAGCTTCGTGCCTTCGGCGACGAACTTGTCGAACGTCGTCTTGGCGAAGTCGGTCTGCAGGTCGACGGCTTCCTTCAGCGTCTTGACGCCGAGGAGCTGCTTGGCGACGGCGGCCGAAGCCTCGACCGTCTCCTGCGAGAAGGCGTACCAGGCCTTGCCGAACGTCTCGAAGCCCTTGGCGTAGACGGTCGAGGCGCTGACGACGGCGTCGAGGTTTTCCTTCGAGAACTTCGTGATGTCCTCGAGGGCCTTCGTGCTCTGCGCCTGGGCCTTCTCGACCTGCTCCTTGGCGGGGCCAAAGAACTGCTCGAGACCCTTCGGGTTGAACATCTGGGTGAACTGCTGGAACTGGTCGGTCATGGTGGTGGATCCTTTCACGATCGGGAGGGCGACCGCTTGGATCGCCGTCTTGGGTTGGGTCTGTGGGGTCGATGCCGGAGTTGAAACGGCGGTCTTGGTCGGCGTGGTGGCCGCGACTTCCGTCGGCTTGGCCGCGTCGGCCTTGGCCGGGGCAACGGAAGCCGTCGCGGCCTTTTGAGCCGCCGGCTTGTTCCCCTTCGCCTTGTCCTTCGCTTTACCCATGCTGACACCGTCTCCGGCTGTGAATGCTGCAACGCAACATGATCACAATATGGGCTGCCGGCCCTCAGGGTCAAGGGGTTTTTGTGCGCCGCAACATAGCAACTGCAATATTTTTGCTATCTACTTATAAAACAACACATATTATTCAGAACGGTCGCCACGAATTCTCCAGCCCGGTCGGCGTGAGCCGGACTTCGAAGTTCCGGTCCGGCATCCCCTGCCCGATCCGCGTGCGATAGTCCGCATATGGATAGTGTCGCGGCGGATTGACCGGGATCTCGGTGCGGTCCTGTGCGAACAGCAGGGCCGGAAACCGCAGGGCGGTGAACTCCGGCGTCTCGTTGCGCCAGGCGTTGATGTGAAACTTGCCGTCCGCGCACGCCGTCACGAGCCAGTAGAAATCCCAGGCCGACAGGTTGTGCTTCGTATCGGGGGGTGCGCCGAAGCCGTCGGCTTCAAGCTGGCGCGCGATGGCAAGATACGTCGCCCGGTCGATCGATCGCGTATCGGCACGGCGCGGGTTCCACGCATTGGCCGCACCCGGCCGGAACTCGAACAGGGTCGGGGCGGAGGTCGGCACGCGGGCATCGAACGAAGCGCCGTCGGCCGTCTGCGTCATGTCGTAGCTGCGCACCTGCTCGTCGATGACGGCGTTGTAGACGAAGCGGTAGCGCGCGGGCGCGCCCGGCACGCAGGCAGCCCGGATATCCTCGCCGCCCAGATAGGCGAACCACGAAACCTTCCCGACCACCGGCGTGTCGATGCGGCTGACATCGCTGCACGCCGCGACGACCAGCAGGGCTGCAACGGCGGCAAGCGGACGGACGGGCATTCGCAAGGCTCCTCGATTCGAGTCGAACTCACCTATCCAATACCATGGAATCGCGGTTTTTTCTGGACACCGGGAATCCGCGTCGTTTACTCTCGATTCGTTGAAACATTTCGTAATAAGGGGCCGCGCTATCGTGACACTTTTCCGCCGGATCGAAAGCCCAACGCCCCGTCCCGCCTCGCTATTCCGGACACTCGCCGGCCTTGCCGCCGCCGCGTTCCTGACACTCGCCGCCCCCGCCGCCCAGGCGCGCTACGCCTCCATCGTCGTCGACTTCGAGACCGGCCGCGTCCTGCAGGAACAGGGGGCCGACGAGCGCCGCCACCCGGCGTCGCTGACCAAGATGATGACGCTCTATCTCATCTTCGAAGCCCTCGACCAGAAGCAGATCGATCTCGACACGCGCTGGAACGTCAGCGCGCACGCCGCCGGCCAGGCGCCGACCAAGCTCGGCCTCGAGGAAGGCGACCGCATCAAGGTGCGCGACGTGATCCTCGGCCTCGTCACGCGCTCGGCAAACGACGCTGCCGCCGTCGCCGCCGAAGGCATCGCCGGCAGCGAGACCCGTTTCGCCGAACTGATGACGCGCCGCGCGCGCCAGATCGGCATGGCCTCGACGACGTTCGCCAACGCCTCGGGCCTGCCCAACGACGCGCAGATCACGACCGCGCGCGACATGGCCAAGCTCGGCCAGCAGCTCATCAAGCGCTTCCCGCACCACTACCACTATTTTTCGACGACCGAGTTCGTCTACGAGGGCCGCACCTTCGCCAACCACAACCGCCTGATGCGCTGGTACGAGGGCGCCGACGGCATCAAGACCGGCTTCATCCGCGCGTCGGGCTTCAACCTCGTCGCCTCGGCCGTGCGCGACGGAAGGCGCATCGTCGGCGCCGTCATCGGCGGCCCGAACCCGACCGAGCGCGACCAGTACATGGGCAAGCTGCTCGACGCGAGCTTCGGGCGCGCCGGCACGCTGCCGAACGTGCAGCAGCCGCAGACCGCCGCCGCGCCGCGCCAGGTCGCGTCGGCCGCGAAGGCGCCTGCCGCCAAGAAGCATGTCGCGGAAGCCAAGCCCGCCCCCGCCGTCAAGCGCGAGACCGGCCAGGCCATCCACAAGACGGAAGCGGCCGGATGGTCGATCCAGGTCGGTGCGTTCAACCAGCGCGTCCTCGCGCGCAAGGCGGCCGAGGAAGCCGTGCGCGTCGCGCAGCGCCACGTCGCCGATGCCGAGATCCAGATCCTCGGGCCCGCGAATTCCGCGCGCAGCTCGGCAGCGCACCGGGCGCGCCTGACCGGCCTCACGCAGAGCCAGGCGCGCGCCGCGTGCCGCGTTCTCGACGCGCGCGACATGGATTGCATGATCGTCGGCCCGGCCAGCGACAAGCGCGCCGCCCGCAGCGTGGCAAGCGCCGGCTGACGCCGCCGCCCGGCGCCCCTGCGGTAAAAGGGGCTGGCGACAAGACAAATGTAAGCTAGGATCGGCGGCGGGAAGAACGCCACGACCACGCATTCGTCAAATCCCGCGCGGCGCCGCAACGACGGCGCCTGACGCGACAAGGGAGGCCGAATTGGATACGTCCGCGCCGGCGGAACCGCGCTTTGCCGGCCCCCTGCCGCTCGGGCAGGCGAAGTCGCTCCTTGCCCTCGCCGAATATTCCGAAGACGCCTTCACCCGCGACGGGCCGCGCGCCGATGTCGAGTACCGCGACCTCGGCCTTGCGGCCGCCACCGGCGGGCGCATCGGCGCCAAGCATATCCGCGCGGTCCGTCCCTTCGAGAAGGAAACCGGCTGGCACTGGCACGACATGACCGGCCACTTCGTGTTCGTGCTCCGCGGCTGGATCAAGTTCCGCTACGCGGGTGCCCCCGACGAGGTGATCGTGCGCAAGGGCGACTGCCTCTCGCAGCCCGGCGGCGTCGCGCACAACGTGATCGACCGCTCGGACGATCTCGAGCTGATCGAGATCAACATGCCGGCCGAGTTCGGCACGCGCGACCTGGAGCGGGAGCCGAAATGACCGGCGCGACCGGCTGGCTGCGCCGGCGCACGGGCGCCATCGCGATGTTCGTGCTGCTGTTCCTCGTTTGGGAATTCGGCGTGGCGCTGCTCGGCATCAAGCCCTACCTGCTGCCCGCCCCCAGCCGCATCTGGGCCGATTTCATCAAGCGCGCCGACACGGTGGGCGCCGCCACCATCGTCACCACCTACGAGATCCTCGGCGGCTATTTCCTCGCCGTCGCCGTCAGCATCCCGATGGCGCTGGCGGTCGCCTATTCGCGCTTCCTCGAATCGTCGGTCTATCCGGTCGTCGTCTTCCTGCAGATCATCCCGAAGATCGCGATCGCGCCGCTGTTCATCATCTGGTTCGGGTTCGGCTATTTCCCGAAGCTGCTGATCGTCTTCCTGCTTTCGTTCTTCCCGATCGTCGTCTCCAGCATCGCGGGCTTCAAGTCGGTCGATCCGGAGATCATGGATTTCGCGCGAACGACGGGTGCGGGCGGCTGGAAGATGTTCGCGCGCATCCGCCTGCCGCAGGCGCTGCCCGAGATCTTCACGGGCCTGAAGGTGGGTGCGGCCCTTTCCGCGACAGCCGCCCTCGTCGCCGAGTTCGTCGCGTCCGACCGCGGGCTCGGCTACCTGCTGCTCCAGTACAACGGCAATCTCGACACGCCCATGGTGTTCGCGATCATCGTGGTGCTGAGCGCCATCGGCCTCATCCTCTACTACACAGTCGAACTCATCGAGAAACTGACGATCCCGTGGCACGTCTCGCAGAGCGATTCGGGCCGCACCGCGCACTGAAAACAAGAAAACGAGAAACCAACCGGAGGAACCCCATGAAGTTGCGAAACCTGATCCTCGCTTTGGCCGCGACGCTCGCGGCCGCGGCGGGCCCCGCGGCAGCGCAGGATGCGGCCTCGCTGCGGCTCAACTGGTATCTGGGCGGCCTGCACGTGCCCTACTACTACGGCGTCGAGCGCGGCTTCTTCAAGGCCGAGGGCATCGACCTCACGATCAACGAGGGCCGCGGCTCGGCCAATACGGTGCAGGTCGTGGGTGCCGGCTCCGACACGTTCGGCATGGCGGACTCCTCCAGCGTGGTCACCGCGATCACCAAGGGCGTCGAGATCAAGTCGGTCATGTCGCTGCTGAACTCGACCGGCTTCGCGGTCGTCTCGCTCGCGTCCACCGGCATCAAGACGCCCAAGGATCTCGAAGGCAAGTCGCTGGCCGTCTCGCCGGGCGATCCGCTCGGGCAGCTCTTCCGCGCGCTGGCCGCGCACAACAAGCTGGACATGGACAAGATCCGCTTCGTCCAGGTCGATCCGGCCGCCAAGGTCGTGACGGTGCTGGAGAAGCGCGCCGACGCCCTGCTCGGCGGCGCCGACGACCAGTACTTCCTGATCAAGTACCGCGGGCAGGAGCCCGCGGCGCTGCGCTATGCCGACCACGGCGCCAACATCGTCGGCATGACGATCGTGGCGGGCAACGCCACCATCAAGGCGAAGCCCGACATGGTCCGCCGCTTCGTGCGCGCCTCGATCAAGTCGTGGGAGGAGGCGCGCAAGAACCCGGATGCCGCCGTCGACGTCGCGATGAAGGTCAAGCCCGACCTCAACCGCCAGTCGACCAAGGACCAGATGCTGGTCGATTTCGACCTGCTCGACTCCCCCAACAACAAGGGACGCCTGGGCTATGGCGTGCAGGCGGACTGGGACCAGACGATCGACCTGCTGAAGAAGTACCGCGAGCTGGACACCAAGGAAACCTGGGCCGCGTTCCACACGAACGAGTTCCTGCCGAAGTGATCCACGGCGGAACAACCACGGCCGCCCCGTCTGCCCCGGCGCAAGCCGGGGCAGCGGAAGCGCATATCGAGATCGAGGGCCTGCGCCACACCTTCAACCGCGAAGGCCGCGTGACGCACGCGATCGAGCGCGTCGACCTCGCCGTGCCGCGCGGCGAGTTCGTCGCCATCGTCGGCGCCTCGGGCTGCGGCAAGAGCACGCTGCTGAAGATCGTCGCGGGCCTGCTGCCGCACAGCGAAGGGCGCGTGCGCTTCGAGGGCTGGGAGGTGCGCGGCCCCCAGACGCGCCTCGGCATCGTCTTCCAGAGCCCGGTGCTGCTGGAATGGCGCAACGTCATCGACAACGTTCTCGTGCAGCTCGAGCTGCGCGACATCGACCCCAAGCCCTACCGCGAGAAGGCCGAACAGCTGCTGCGCGACGTGGGCCTCGGCGACTTCTTCGACCGGATGCCGCGCGAGCTTTCCGGCGGCATGCGCCAGCGCGCGGCCATCGTGCGCGCCCTCATCCACGATCCGCCGCTCGTCATGATGGACGAGCCGTTCGGCGCGCTCGACGCGCTGACGCGCGAGCAGATGCGCATCGATCTCGAGAAGCTGTGGCTCCACCGCCGCCAGACGATGGTGTTCGTCACGCATTCCATCGGCGAGGCCGTGGCGCTCGCCGACCGCGTCGTCGTCATGACGCCGCGCCCCGGCAGGATCGACCGCATCGTTCCCATCGACCTGCCGCGCCCGCGCGACAAGGACGTGATCGCGAGCAAGAAGTTCTCGGAATATGTCGAGGAGATCACCGAGCGCTTCATGCGCCACGGCGTGATCCGCTACTGAAGGAAGCCGCATCCATGCTGAAGCGTCCGTTCACCGGCGTCATCGCAGCACCCCTGCTGCCCATGCACGACGACCAGTCGGTCGATTGGGTAACACTGGAAAGCTACATGGACTGGATCGCCGGGCAGAACCCGGCCGCCATCGCGATGAACATGGATGCTTCGGAGGTGATCTCGCTCACCGAGGAGGAGCAGTTCGAGGTCGTGCGCGTCTGCCGCGCCGGCATCAAGGGGCGCGTGCCGTTCCTCTCGGGCATCGTCGCGGGCTCGACGAAAGCGGCGGCCGCCAAGGCCGTGAAGCTGCGCGATGCGGGCGTGGAGGGCTTCGCGATCTTCCCGCCCTTCCCCACGTTCAGCGGCGCGCCCGTACCCGAAGAGATGATCGTGCGCTATCACCGCGCCATCGCCGAGGCCTCGGGCCTGCCGATCATCTGCTTCCAGTTCCCGAAGAATTGGGGACCGGATTACACGCCCGAGATCCTGAAGGCGATCGCCGAGATCCCGCAGCTCGTCGCGATCAAGGAATCCTCGTTCGACGTGGCGCAAACACTATCGACAATTCACGGTGCTGCAAAACTTGCCAAACCCATCGGCGTGCTCACCGGCAGCGACACCTTCATCTTCGAGGCGATGGTGATGGGCTGCGACGGCGCGCTCATCGGTTTCGGCGGCACGGCCACGGCCGAACTCGTCGCCATGCACGCGGCCGTGAAGCGCGGCGACATCTCGGCCGGCAAGGCGATCTGGGACAGGCTCGGCCCGCTCGCCCGCTGGTGCTGGCGCCCGCCGATCCGCGACTTCCGCCCGCGCATGAAGGAAGCCCTCAAGCTGCAGGGCATCTTCCCGTCGGCCGCCTGCCGCGAACCGCAGCTCGGCGTTGACGATGCCGACCGCAAGGAGATCGCCGCAATCCTTCGTGCGGCCGGGATGCTGGGAACAGGGATGCGCAAGGCGGGCTAGTTGACGGTCGTTGACCGTCAACAGGCAACGTATTGATGCACAACGGAATCCCTTGTTGACGTTGACGGCAGAAAAATCCGTCAAGCAAGTCTTGCGGAAGGTGACGGAAGGTTACCGTCACATCGTCATCCCTATGATTTTCGAGGAGAAAATCAGGAGACGGAGACGAATTTAATTTCCGTCGCGTAAATCTTGCTGCGGACATTCGTGCAGACGACGGCAGCGCAGCTTCGGTGCGTTGTCGTGCAGGCCTATTCACGTTGTCAAAGAGCACGGCGAGACTGCATATATTTTAAGAAGCTCGTTCCGATTGTCAAGAATATTAGCCCATACCCTCACCCCGTCCCTCTCCCGCAAGCGGGAGAGGGGGCGGCAGGCACGGTGGAGTCCCCTCTCCCGTTTACGGGAGAGGGCGGAGGGTGAGGGGTCACCGCGGCGCAAAAACCTGCGTCTTGAGCAGCGCGAGGAACGCGCGCTTGTCGCGCTTGACCCAGGTCGCATAGCTCCACGTGCCGGGTTCGGCCACGAGCGTGCCGCTGCCGTCGTCGACATAGAAGAAGGCCGCGACCGGCTTGCCACCGGCAAGCGCTTCGACCGTCACGCGCCGGTAGCCGTCGCCTTCGTAGGCATCGAGCTTGCGGCCCGCTTCGGGCGTGAGGCCGCGCGCGAGCACGCCTTCGATTTCGGCCTTCGGATCGGGGCGCGCGATGGGGAAGGAAACGCCCTTGGCACGGAACCTTCGCCAGCCGGGCAGCACGGCGGGCTCGACGCTTGCGGGCGTGAGTTTGCCCAGCACGGCCTTGCGCACATCGGGGTCGATCAGCGTGCCGTAGAAGAAAAACCGCACGCCCTGCCCCCGCTTGCTCAGTGGCCCGCGGCGGCGTCTTCGGGCAGTGCCACGCCCGACTTGCCGAGCTGCGCTTCCAGATCGTGGCGCAGGCGGCCAAGTGCCGCGTCGCTCTTCGCCTCGCAGCGCGCGACGAGCACGTCCTGCGTGTTCGAGGCGCGCAGCAGCCACCAGCCGTCGGCCGTGCTGACGCGCACGCCGTCCACGTCGCTGTAGGTGGCGCCCGCCGCCTTGAGGCGCGCGGCCACCTCTTCCACCACGCCGCGCTTGCGCGTGTCGGCGCAGGGGAAGCGCAGTTCGGGCGTGTTGACCACGGCCGGCATGCGGTCGCGGAACTGGGCGAGCGTCGTGGGGCCCGTCGACAGGATCTTGAGCAGGCGGAGTGCTGCGTACATCGCGTCGTCGAAGCCGTACCAGCCGTCGGCGAAGAAGATGTGGCCCGACATCTCGCCCGCGAGCGGGGCGACCGTCTCGACCATCTTGGTCTTGATGATCGAATGGCCGGTCTTCCACATCAGCGGCTTGCCGCCCATGCGCGCGATCTCGTCGAACAGCACCTGGCTCGCCTTGACGTCGGCGATGATCGTGGAGCCCGGCAGGCGCGCGAGGATTTCGGAGGCGAGCACGGCGATCAGCTGGTCGCCCCACAGGATGCGGGCCTGGCCATCCACCACGCCGATGCGGTCGCCGTCGCCGTCGAACGCGATGCCGAGATCGGCCTTCTCGCGCAGCACGGCTTCCTGAAGCTGGACGAGATTCTTGGCGACCGTGGGATCGGGATGATGCGCGGGGAACGTGCCGTCGATCTTCTCGTTGAGCAGCACATGGCGGCCCGGCAGGCGCTTGACGACCTCGACCAGCACGTCGCCCATCGAGCCGTTGCCCGCATCCCACACGACGGTGAGCGGGCGCGCGTCCTTGGGATAGTCGCGCAGCAGGCGCGCGATATAGGCGGCGACGACGTCGATGTCGGCGACCTTGCCCGTGCCGGTGGCGACCTTGCCCTCGGCCGTGCGCTTGCCCATCGCCTGGATGTCGGTGCCCCAGAACGACGCCTTCGCCAGCATCATCTTGAAGCCGTTATAGTCGGCCGGATTGTGCGAGCCGGTGATCATCACGCCGCCGTCGAGATGGTTCTCGCGCACGGTGTAATAGAGCTGCGGCGTCGGCCCGAGGCCGCTGCGCAGCACGTCGAGCCCGCAATCGGCGAGCCCGGCCACGACCTTGGCTGCGAGACCCGGCGACGACAGCCGCCCGTCCCAGCCCACCGCGACGCGCTTGCCGCCCTTGTCGACGAGGGCCGAGCCGAAGCCGCGGCCGATCGCATAGGCGTCGGCCTCGTTCACGGTCTTTCCCACGATGCCGCGCACGTCGTATTCGCGCAGGATCGTCGGCTCGAATGCGTGGCGGAAGCTCATTCGGCGGTCCCCGTCCCCTTCGCGGTGCGCGGGCGGCCGATCGAGTGATAGTCGAAACCCGCGGCCGCCATGTCGGCCGGCGAATAGACGTTGCGCAGGTCGACGACGACCGGCGCCTTCATCAGCTTCTTCACGCGGTCGAGCTGCAGCGAGCGGAACTGGTTCCACTCGGTGACGATGACCAGCGCGTCCGCGCCCGCCATCGTGGCATAGGCGTCGGCCGCCAGTTCGACGCCGGGCAGCATGTGCTTGGCCTCGTGCATGCCTTCGGGATCGTAGGCGACGATGCGCGCACCCTTGGCCTGCAATGCGGGCAGGATGTCGAGCGAGGGGCTGTCGCGCATGTCGTCGGTGTTCGGCTTGAAGGTGAGGCCGAGGACGGCCACCGTCTTGCCCTTGACCGACCCGCCGCACGCGGCAACGACCTTGTCGGCCATGCTCTTCTTGCGCTTGTCGTTGATGTCCACGACCGTTTCGATGATGCGCAGCGGCGCGCCGTAATCCTGCGCGGTCTTGACCAGCGCCAGCGTGTCCTTGGGGAAGCACGAGCCGCCGTAGCCGGGGCCGGGATGCAGGAACTTCTTGCCGATGCGCCCGTCGAGGCCGATGCCCTTGGCGACGTCGTGCACGTCCGCGCCCACCTTCTCGCACAGATCGGCGATCTCGTTGATGAACGTGATCTTGGCGGCAAGGAACGTGTTGGCGGCGTACTTGATCAGCTCGGACGTCTCCAGCGACGTGAAGACGATCGGCGTCTCGATCAGATAGAGCGGACGGTAGAGCTGGCGCATCGTTTCGCGCGCGCGCTCGCTCTCGCAGCCGATGACGACGCGGTCGGGGCGCATGAAGTCGCCGATGGCGGCACCTTCGCGCAGGAATTCCGGGTTGGAGGCGACGTCGAACTGCGCGTCGGGGCGCACGGCGCGGATGCGGCGCGCGACTTCGCGGCCCGTGCCCACCGGCACGGTCGACTTCGTCACGACGACGGCATAGCCCGTCAGCGCGCGGCCGATTTCCTCGGCGGCGGCGTAGACATAGGAAAGGTCGGCGTGCCCGTCACCGCGGCGCGACGGCGTGCCCACGGCGATGAACACCGCGTCCGCACCCGGAACGGCTTCGGCAAGTTTCGTCGTGAAGCTGAGGCGCCCGGCCTTGACGTTGGTCTCGACCAGCTTGTCGAGGCCCGGCTCGAAGATCGGGATGCCGCCCGCCTTCAGGCGCGCGATCTTGGCTTCATCCTTGTCGACGCACACGACATCGACGCCGAACTCCGAGAAACAGGCGCCGGTCACCAGACCCACATAGCCGGTGCCGACCATCACGATACGCATTTTGACGACCCTCGTTACGTTCAAACCCGCCGCGCACAACGCCGCGCCGGCCAGCCCCATTCCATTGGGAACGGTGCGCGCGGGTGGGTACCAAGACAGCGCCCGGAAGTCGAGAGATACGACGCCCGGAACCGGCTAACCTATTGATATCTCAAATATGTCAAATCGATGGCGAAGGGCCGCTCAGGCGTACCGCTTCACCACCGCCTTGGCGGCGGCGCCGAGGTCGGCGCGGTCGAGGGCGAAGGCGATCTGGGCTTCGAAAAAGCCGATCTTGTCGCCGCAGTCGAAACGCTGGCCCTCGAAGCGGTAGCCGTGGAACGGGCTCGTGCCGATCAGCGGGATCAGCGAGTCCGTCAGCTGGATCTCGCCGCCGGCACCCTTGGTCTTCTTGTCGAGGAAGCCGAACACGGCCGGCTCCAGGATATAGCGGCCGATGACGGCGAGCGTGGAGGGCGCTTCGGCGGGCTTGGGCTTCTCGACGAGGCCCTTCACCTGCACCAGCCGCCCGTCGTCGCGGCCCGGCGACAGGATGCCGTAGCGCGCGGTGTGCTCCTTCGCGACGTCCATCACCGCGACCATGTTGCCGCGCACTTCCTGATAGAGGTCGCACATCTGCTTCAGCGCCGGCGTCTTGGCGAGGATGAGATCGTCGGCAAGAAGGACGGCGAACGGCTCGTCGCCGACGAGATCGCGCGCGCACCACACCGCATGGCCGAGGCCCAGCGGCACCTGCTGGCGCGTATACGCGACGTCGCCCGCGGGCGGCAGCCAGGCGCGCAGCGCTTCCAGCTCGGCGGTCTTGCCGCGGCTTTCCAGCGTGTGCTCGAGTTCGTAGGAATGGTCGAAATGGTCCTCGATCGTCGTCTTGCCGCGCCCGGTGACGAAGATGAATTCCTCGATGCCCGCCGCACGCGCCTCTTCCACCGCGTACTGGATCAGCGGCTTGTCGACGACCGGCAGCATCTCCTTGGGCATCGCCTTGGTGGCGGGAAGGAAACGGGTGCCGAGGCCGCCGACGGGGAAGATGGCCTTGCGTACGCGTCGCATCATGATTCCTGGTCCCGAATGGGGGTCTGGGGTTCGCCTCCATAACGCGCGAACCTAGGGGCTAATGCCATAGGCGGCCGGGACCCGCAAGTTCAGGGCCTCACTCGCCCAGCAGGACCCGCTTCGCCTCGTTGATCTTGGCGGCGAGATAGTCCGAGCCGCCATGGTCGGGATGCACCTTCATCATCAGGCGGCGGTGGGCGGCCTTCACGGCTTCGGTGTCGGCCGTCTCGGGCACGCCCAGCAGGCGGGCGGCTTCCGCCCGGTCCATCGGGCCCGCCGACGGCGTGGGTCCGGCACCCGCCCCGGCGGAGGCCTGCCGCCAATCGGGATGGTTGCGGTCGAGATAGGCTTCCAGAAGCTGGGCCGCGTCGGCGTCGGCAAGGCGGCATTCGGCCAGCAGCGACAGCAGGGCGGCGGCGTCGAGCTCGGAAAGGCGCCGGCCGCGATAGGTCCCTTCGCGCACCAGCCCGTCCATCGCGCCCGTCGCGTGGTCGAGGCGCATGTGCAGCCAGGCGGTCTCGACATCCGATCCCTGTTCGCCCGGCTCCGCGTTCGCCTTGCGCCCGATGCGCCAGGAATTGAACAGGCGCGCGAGCGCCGGCGCGAAATACGAGCCGAAGGCGAGCACGCCCCAGATGCGCCCCGTCACCATCAGCCACAAGGCGCCCAGCGCGCCGAGCCCCGCACCCGCGATCTTCGCGCCCGCGACGATCTTGCCGGGCGGCGTGTTGGCGAAAACGCGCAGCAGGTTCCACAGCACGAAAGCAAGGACGAGACCGGCGATGAGATAGAGGATGAACATCGCGCTATTTCACCTGCGCGAGCAGCTTCGCCGAAGCGGCCCCGCGCAGCTTCGTGAAATTGGCGAGTGCGGCGCGCCCGCCGGCGGCAAAGGCGGCGGCGGCGGCCAGCAGTTCCTTCAGCATGTCGGGCGATGCGGCATCGAACGGGCAATAGGCGCCGCCCGACAGGCGCGCGACGGCTTCGAGTGCTGCGCGCGCGACCGGCTCGCCGCCCTCGTGGAAGACGAACACCGGCACGCCCGCAAGGCCGAGCTGGCCCGCGAGCGCGGCAAGCGTGTCCGCACTCTCCTCGACCGCGTCGCCGACGAACACGACGGCATTCACCTTGCGCCGCTTCGTCTCGGCAGCCGCGTGGCGCAGCACGTTGGCGATCTGCGTCTCGCCCGAAGCGCAGCGCACCTGCCCCATGCGCGCGACGAGTTCGGCGGCACTCGACACCCACGGCGAGGCGACGAAATCGACGAGGCCGCCGTAATGCACGAGCTGGATCTCGAGCCCGCCCAGATCGCGCGTGGCAAGGAACATCTCGCCCTGGATCTTCGCCGCCCGCTCCCAGCTCGGGCCGCGGCTGGCGGTGGCGTCCATCGCGAAGATCAGGCGGCCGCGCGGTGCCGCACCGGCCGCAGGCACGGGCAGCGACTTTGCCTTCGCAAGGAAGGCCGCGACATCGGATCGTGCGGATCTGGCGGGAAGCTGCCGGTCGGACATGCCCTAGAGATAGGCGAGCCGGAAGCCGGGCGCTAGGGGCTGGCGGGAATTGCCGTGGGCACGGCCACGGGGGCCGGCGCCTCGCGCACGCCGATGGACGCGAGCAGGCTGCGCACTTCCTGCCGGCCGGCGACGTGGCTCATCGTCAGCGGCGTCTTGATGCCGCGCTCGCGCAGGTCGAGCAGCGTGAGGCCGGAGAGGAACAGCTCGCGGAACACCACGCGGTCGCCGAGACCGATCGCCTGGCGGAAGCCGAAGCGGCGCGACAGCGCCTCGATGGCGGCCCCCATGTTGCGCTTGTTGCGTGCATCGACCGCGTGCAGGCGGTTGCGCACGACGATCCAGTCGATGGACTCGCCGTTGCGCTTGGCGCGCACCTTGCGCTGGTCCCAGACCATCGCGCTGTAGGCCGACGGGCAGATGATCTTCAGCGTCACCGGCTCGACCTTCGCGACAAGGTCGAGATCGACGAAGCTGTCGTTCATCGGCGTCACCAGCGTGTCGGCCCAGGAATGCGCAACGCGGCTCAGCGTCTGGTCGGAACCGGGCGTATCGATGACGATGGCATCGCACTTGCCGGACAGCTCGCCGATGGCCGCTTCCAGGCGCGTCGTCTCGTCGGCGATGCCGTCCTCGCCCAGCGACTTCGAGCGCGGCACGAGCCGGTGGTCGGGCATCGGCAGCGGCAGCTTCAGCTTCTCCATCGTCTGCGCGCGGTTCTCGAGATAGCGCGTCAGCGTCGCCTGGCGGGAGTCGACGTCGATCGTGCCGACGCTCAGCCCCTCGCGCAGCAGGCCCACCACCACATGCATCGCGACCGTGGATTTGCCCGAGCCGCCCTTTTCGTTGCCGAGCACGATCACGCGGGCGCGGCGGCGCGGCGGCGGCGGGGAATCCGCGAAAAAATCAAGCATGGAGCCCGAATCGGCAGTCATAACCCTAGTCTACCGCGTTCCGGGGGGTTTAATCTTGCCGGCATAAATGAGCGACCAGGAACCCACCGCGAGCAGCCCCCTTTCTGCGGGCGCCATGAAGCTGAAATGGCTGGCCGACCGCCACAGCGCCTTCCTGTTCGGCAGGCCCGGCGGCCAGCGCGCCGATTCGCGCAAGCAGAATTATCGCGGCGCCGTTCTCGAAGGCGGGAACCTGTCGTCGGCGATCCTCTCGGGCAGCATTTTCGCCGAAGCGAAACTGCTCGACTGCGACCTGTCGATGGCCGACCTGTTCGCCGCCGACTTCTCGGGTGCCGACCTGTCGCGCACTTCCTTCCGCAAGGCGGACCTGCGCGCGGCGAGCTTCATCCACGCCAAGCTGCGCGGCTGCGACCTGTCGGGCTGCGACCTGCGCCCCGGCCAGATCGTCGACTGGGCGAGCCTCAATTCCGAGACGAAGGAAGTGACGGCGAGCTTCGAATCGGCCGATCTCGAGAACGCCCGCATGGGCGCTTCCGACCTTTCATTCGCGAATTTCGAGAACGCGTCGCTGAAGGGCGCGCAGATGGCCGGCGCCACGCTGTTCGCGGCCAACCTGCGCGGCGCCGACCTGATCGGCGCCAAGTTCGACGGCGCCAAGCTCAAGGGCGCGCAGCTCGCCGGCGCCAAGCTCAACGGGGCGTCGTTCCGTAACGCGGATCTTTCGGGCGTCGACCTGCGCGGCGTCGACATGAACAACGTGCAGATGGGCGGCGCCAAGCTCGAAGGCACGATCTACGCGAACCCGCCGCCGGGGGAGAAGCTGCCCGACGATCTCAAGCCCATCGTCGACGCGCATAAGCAGTGGGCCGACACCGGTGGACGCGAGGGCATCCGCGCCGACTTCGCCGGGCGCGACCTGACGGGCACGGATTTCGGCGGCTGCGATCTTTCGGGCGCGCGCTTCGACGGCGCGGTGCTGAGCCGCGCGCGCTTCGTCGCCGCCTCGCTGCGGCTGGCAAGCCTGCTTTCCGTGCGCGCCGAGCGCTGCGACTTCTCGGATACCGATCTTTCGGGCGCCATGATGCTGGGGGCGCGGCTCGAAGGCGCCTCTCTGGTCGGCGCAATCGCCCGGCCGATGGAAATCCGCCGCAGCGACGGCACGCCCGCGGGCAAGCGCACCGCGACGAGCTTCGCCAACGCCTCGCTGGTCGGCGCGGACCTCCGCGCGGCGGATCTGCGCAGCGCGATCTTCACCGGGGCCGACCTGCGCGGGGCCAACCTCGCGGGCGCCTTCCTCGCCAACGCCGACCTGACCGGGACGCGCCGCTAAAGCGCGCTTCAACCGCCGAACGAAGCGGAGCCTTGCCCTTGCTGCCTTCGGCCGACAGCTACGAAGACCTGATCCGGCGTTTCGCGTGGAACGTGCCCGCGCGCTACAACATCGGCGTCGACGTGTGCGACCGCCATGCGGCAGCGAAGCCCGATGCCCCGGCCCTGATCTTCGAGGACGAGGACGGCCGCGTCGCGACCTGGAGCTTCGCCCGGCTGAAGGCGCAGAGCGACCGCTTCGCCAATGCGCTGGCCGCGTACGGCATCGTGCCGGGTGACCGCGTGGCCGTGCTCCTCCAGCAGTCGCCCGAGGCGGCGGTGGCGCATGTCGGCGCCTACAAGGCCGGAATGATCGCCGTGCCCCTGTTCGTGCTGTTCGGCGAGGACGCGCTCGAATACCGGCTCGGCGATTGCGGGGCCGCCTGCATCGTCACCGACCCGGGCCAATTGCCCAAGATCCTCGCGATCCGCGCGCGGCTGCCTTCCCTGCGTGCCATCTTGGTGGTCGGCGGGCGCGGACAGGACGGCACGATCGATTTCGACGCCGCGCTCGAACGCGCGTCCAACGCCTTCCGTGCGGTCGATACGGCGGCCGACGATCCGGCCGTCATCATCTACACCTCGGGCACCACCGGCAGCCCGAAGGGTGCCCTGCACGCGCATCGCGTGCTGCTCGGCCACCTGCCCGGCGTGGAACTGCCGCAGGAGATGTTCCCCAAGCCGGGCGACCTGTTCTGGACGCCGGCCGACTGGGCGTGGATCGGCGGGCTGTTCGACGTGTTGCTGCCCTCGCTGCATCACGGCGTGCCCGTGCTCGCCCATCGCTTCCGCAAGTTCGAACCCGACCGCGCGCAGGAACTGATGGCGCGCCACAACGTGCGCAACGTCTTCTTCCCGCCGACGGCCTTGAAGCTGATGCGCCAGTCCGGCATGCGCCCGAATGCGGGCGTCAAGCTCCGCTCGATCGGTTCGGGCGGGGAATCGCTGGGCGAGGAACTGCTCGACTGGGGCCGCGCCACCTTCGGCGTGACGATCAACGAGTTCTACGGCCAGACCGAATGCAATCTCGTCGTCTCGAACTGCGCCTCGCTGTTCGCCGTGCGCCCCGGCGCCATGGGCCGTGCCGTTCCGGGCCACACGCTGGCCATCATCGACGACGACGGCGAGAAGCTGCCCGACGGTGAGGTCGGCGAGATCGCGGTGCGCCGGCCCGATCCGGTCATGTTCCTGCGCTACTGGAACCGACCGGCCGACACGGCGGCGAAATTCGCGGGCGACTGGATGCGCACCGGCGACCGCGGCAAGCGCGATGCCGACGGCTATCTTCGCTATGTCGGGCGTGGCGACGACGTGATCACGTCGGCGGGCTACCGCATCGGCCCGGCGGAGATCGAGGAGTGCCTGCTGAAGCACAAGGCCGTGGCGCTCGCCGCCGTGATCGGCGTGCCCGATGCCCTGCGTACCGAGGCGATCAAGGCCTTCGTCGTGCTGGCGACGGGCACGCACCCCAGCGACGCGCTGCGCCTCGACCTGCAGAACCACGTGAAGACGCGCCTTGCCGCGCACGAATATCCGCGCGAGATCGAATTCGTTACCGAACTGCCGATGACCGCCACGGGAAAAATCGTGCGCCGCGAACTGCGGCGACTAGAGACGGAAAAACGCGAGGGGAGAACGCCATGACGAAGACGATCGACTATTATTTCTCGGCGAACAGTCCATGGATGTATCTCGGGCACGAGCGGTTCGTCGCGATCGCGCGCAAGGCGGGCGCCCACGTGAACGTGAAGCCGATGGATACCTCGAAGGTGTTCCCGGCCTCCGGCGGCCTGCCGCTGCCCCAGCGGCCCAAGCAACGCCAGGCCTACCGGATGATGGAGCTGAAGCGCTGGCGCGACCATCTGGGCATCCCGATCAACCTCGAGCCGAAGTTCTTCCGCGTTCCCGTCGAAATGGCGGCACGCCTGATCATCGCGGCCGACAAGAAGGACCTGAACGCGCTCGCACTCACCGGCTTCATCGGCAAGGCGGTGTGGGAGGAAGAGCGCGACATCTCCGACGCCGAGACGCTGAAGGCCATCGCCGCCGAGCATGGGCGCAACGCCAAGCTTCTGTGGGAAGCCGCGCAATCGCCGGAAACCAAGGCGACCTACGAGGCCTATACGCAGGAGGCGATGGACCGGCAGGTGTTCGGCGCGCCCACCTATGTCTATCGCGACGAACTCTTCTGGGGGCAGGACCGGCTCGACTTCCTCGAGCGGGCGCTGGCGGCTTCCTAGGCGCGGTTCCCGGCCATCTGCGTCAGGCCGAGTGCCACCGACAGCAGGTCCGACCCGCCGGCCAGACGCGCCGACGGTGCGGCCTGACCAACCGCCGCGCGCACGGCCGGTACCCGGCTCGACCCGCCGGTGAGGAAGATCGTGTCGATGGCGGCAGCGCTTATTCCCGCCGCCGCGATGCAATCGCCCGCCGCCTTGTAGAGCCGGTCCATCCGGGAATCGATGGCGCGGTCGAAATCGGCACGCGTCGCCGGGACCACGAGGCCCGCTTCGAGAAAGCCGAGCGGCACGTCCACATTGTCGGCGGCGCTCAGCGCGATCTTGGCGTCTTCCATCGAGAAGGCGAGACGATGGCCGAGCCGCTGGCGCACCAGGTTCAGCAGGCGCGCCACCTTTTCCGGCTCGCGCGCCAGCGAGACCAGTTCGACGAGCTCGCGTTCGTTCCTGTAGGTGTAGGCGAAGTTGATCGTCGACCATGTGGCGAGCTCGTGATAGAGCGCGCTCGGCATCGGCAGGTTCTTCTCGACCAGATGCGTGCCGAGACCCAGCAGCGGCATCACCGAGGCGAGATTGAGCGCGGTGTCGAAATCGGTGCCGCCCACGCGCACGCCGGCGTTCGCGAGCACGTCCCGGCCGCGGTCGGCGCGCCCGCGATGCTGCGGGCCAAGACGGATCACGGAAAAGTCGCTCGTGCCGCCGCCGATATCGGCGATGAGCACCAGTTCCTCGCGCGCGATCGTCTGCTCGTAATGATGGGCTGCCGCGATAGGCTCGTACACGAACGCGACGTCGCGGAACCCAACCCGCTTCGCGATGGCTTCCAGCGTCGCCTGCGCGCGCGCATCCGCATCGTCGTCGCCGTCGACAAAGCGGACCGGGCGGCCATGCACGACGGCCGTGATCTCGCGGCCTGCGAAGGCCTCGGCCTTGCGCTTCAGGTGCCGGACGAAGATCTCGACGACCGTCGCGAGCGGCATCTTGCGGCCGTTCAGGCTGGTTTCTTCGTCGATCAGGGGCGAACCCAGAATCGACTTGAGCGCGCGCATCAGCCGGCCTTCGGTCTGCCCCACATAGGCCGCGACAGCCTCGTTGCCGAACAGCACCCGGCCCTTGGCCTCATCGTCGAAAAACACGGCGCTCGGCATCAGCGTGTTGCCGGCTTCGAGCGGTGCCAGCTCCGCCTCGCGGTCGCGAACGACGCCGATCGCCGAGTTAGAGGTCCCAAAATCCAGTCCGCAGGCGATCATTTCCGTTCCCCAAAAGCACGAAGGGAACGTCATCTATTACGACGCGCGGGAAGTTGCCAGACTGTTTCTTCGCGCCTATTATTGCCCCGATAGAGGTCTGTATCGGGCGCGCGCGCCGGCCAGGCCCTTACAGCAGCCCCAGCGCCCGCAGTTCCTCGGCCATCTCGGCCGGAATCTTGCCCAGCTCCGCGGCGGCCTTCGCATCGAGATCCTTGGGCGCGCTCGACGCTTCGAAATAGCGCCAGCCTTGAAAGGCGCGCATCGGCTTGGGATAGGTGCGCACGAGCTTGGGATCGAGATGGATCTCGCAGGCAGGCTTGCCCGCCTTGTCCTTGCGGCTGACGAAGCGGACGATCTTCTGGCGCACGCGGATCGTGCCCTTGATCACCCAGAAGAGCGAGCCGATACCCGCGATCTCGTCGCCCCGCTTGGGCGTGTTGCGCGTGACGTGCTTGAGCTGCACCTTCTGGCCGCGCGCCTTCATGTCCTTCATGCGCTTCTTCTGCCAGCCGGCGAGGTCCTCGACCGAATCGCAGCCGACGCACAGTTTCACGATATGCAGGGTCATCCCGGTTTCGTTCAGCCTTCGCCCTTGGCCATCGCCAGCGCCTTGTCGAGCATGCCGACAAGCTGGCGGCCGGTATCGCCGCCGTCGCCGACGACCTTGGAATTGATGACGACGGCGATCGCGTCGGAAGCCGCCTTGACGATGATCAGGCTCTTGGCGTCGAGCATGTCGGTCGCGTCGAGATAGCGGCAGAGCTGGTCGCCGAAGCGCGTGACCAGCGGATAGCCGTAGGAGCCGCCCTGCCCGCGCAGCTCGTGCGCCAGCATGTAGACTTCCTGCCGCTTCTTGATGTCGTTGGGTGCCTTCAGCAGAAAATTGGCGGCATCGACGAGCTTGGCGACATCGCCCCTCGCGATCTCCTCGAACTCGCCGCGCAGGCCGTCGAACACCTTCTCGGCGCGCTTGATGACGTTCGGCTCAAGGCCGCCGCTGCCGACCTTCTGCTTGAGAAGATTGGGCGGATTGATGACCTGAAAGCTGCGACCGCTGCCCGAGCCCTGGCTCATCTCGATTCCATCGTTGCCGAGACGGTCAGAGCTGGACTCGCCGTTCGGTGCCGATATAGATGCCACCGCGCTTGCGGCGGCGGCAAGGACCGAAATAGGACTTGGTGCGGATATAGGGGCGCGGGCGGTCGACGATTTCCTCGATGCGCTGGGCCAGCGACTGCGCGCTGATGGGCTTGGCGAGGAATTCGGTGACGCCGAGATCGCGCGCCTTGGTCACGCGCTCGCGCTCGGTGTGGCCGGTTACCATGATGATCGGCAGGAACGGGTTGGGCGAGTCGGGCTCGGTGCGCACCTTGCGCGTGAACTCGAGACCGCTGACCGGATAGGTCTCCCAGTCCACCAGCGCGAAATCGACGGGGTTCACCTTGATCGCCTGGTAGGCGGCCGCACCCTCGCTCGCCTCGACCACTTCGCGCACGCCGATAGCGTCGAGCAGCCCTTTCAGGAGCTTGCGCATGTGGCTGTTGTCCTCGAGGACGAGGACCTTGATCTTCGACAATTGGTACGGCATGCGAGCCTTGAGGCGCGAAACCTGTCCGCGGCACGGCGACGGCCGTGCGATCCGGTAACACTAGGCCGGTCGACCGGCCTTGGCAAGGCCATCCATAAGAACTGCTAATTTTCAGCAGCCTTGGCGGCCAACGCCTGCGCTACCCGGCTGGTCGGCGCGCGACCCAGCGCCGCGCAGATGAAGCGCCCGGCGGCAGCCAGCGCGTCGAGGTCGACACCCGTCTCGATCCCCATGCCCCCCAGCATGTAGCGGACATCCTCCGAGCCCACGTTGCCCGAGGCCCCCTTGGCGTAGGGACAGCCCCCCAGCCCGGCCACGGCGCTGTCCACGACGCCGACCCCGCGCTCCAGGCAGGCCAGGATATTCGCCAGCGCCTGCCCGTAGGTGTCGTGGAAATGGACGGCCAGCTGCGCCAGCGGCACGCGGGCGGCGACCGCATCGATCATCGCCTGCGCGCGCACCGGCGTGCCCGTGCCGATCGTGTCGCCGAGCGACACTTCGTAGCAGCCCATCGCATGCAGCCGGGCGGACACCTCGGCCACCGCGGCAGGCGCGATCTCGCCCTCGTACGGGCAGCCCAGCACGCAGCTGACATAGCCGCGCACCTTGATGCCCTTTGCCTTCGCCTCGGCCACGACGGGCGCGAAGCGTTCGAGGCTTTCGGCGATCGAGCAGTTGATGTTCCGTTTCGAGAAGCTCTCGGACGCAGCACCGAAGATCGCGATCTCTTCCGCTCGCGCGGCAATGGCGCCCTCCAGCCCCTTCAGGTTCGGGACGAGCACGGGGTACGACACGCCCGGCCGGCGCGCGATGGCGGCCATCACCTTGTCGGTGTCCGCCATCTGCGGGACCCACTTGGGCGAAACGAAGCTGCCGCTCTCCACCACCGTCAGGCCGCAGCCAGCGAGCCTGTCGATCAGCGCGACCTTGGTGGCGACATCGACCGGCTTCGCCTCGTTCTGGAGGCCGTCGCGCGGACCCACCTCGACCATCTTGACGCGGCCGGGAACGCGCATGGTCCCTACTCCGCCTTCGCGACGAAGACGACCAGCTCTTCGCCTTCGGATGTCTGCTCGCCGGGCTGGAAGCGCACGCGCTCGACCGTGCCGTCGACGGGCGCGAGGATCGTGTGCTCCATCTTCATCGCTTCGAGCACGACCAGCTTCTGGCCGCGCACGACGCTCTCGCCCGCCTTGACGTGGACGGCGACGATCTTGCCCGGCATCGGCGCCACCAGTCTGGAATCCGACGCGGCACCGGCGTCGGCCGCCGCCAGCGGATCGACCAGCGCCAGCATGCGGCTTTCGCCGTCGCGGAACACGGTCCATTCGTTCGCCCGACGGTCCACATGGGCCTGCACGCGATGGCCCGCGATGTCGGCCGCAAGATGGCCGTCCGCCGCCAGCACGCCGGATGCCGCGACCGTGCCCGTCGGCAGGTCGAGGATGTAGCCGGCCTTGCGGAAATGCGCCGTCACGGCGATCTGCGCGGGTCCGTCGGCGAACAGCAGCGTGTCGTGCGAATCGCCGTTGAGGCGCCAGCCGTCCGACCGGCTCCACGGCGAATGCGGATCGCTGGTCGCCGCCGCCTTCGCACGCGCCTCGCGCGCGCGCGTCAGCAGAACGCCGAGTGCGGCCAGCGCCAGAGTCGTGCCGTCGGCCGGCGTCGGCGCGGGCAGAAGTCCGGTGCGGTGGCGCTGGATGAAGCCGGTGTCGATCTCGCCGGCCGCGAACGCCTTGTGGCGCGCGACGTGGGCAAGAAAGGCGACGTTGTTCGCAGGACCGACGACGCGCACGGCATCGAGCGCGTCGGCAAGCTTGCGCAGGGCGGCCGCGCGGTCCGGGCCGTGCGCGATCAGCTTGGCGATCATCGGGTCGTAATGGATCGTCACCTCGTCGCCCGCGCGCACGCCGGTATCGATTCGCACGCCGTTTTCCGCGGGCGGAAAATCGAGCCGGTGCAGCTTCCCCGTCGCGGGCAGGAAGTCGCGCGCCGGATCCTCGGCGTAGATGCGCGCCTCGAAGGCGTGTCCGTGGATGCGCAGGTCCGCCTGCGCCAGCGGCAGCTTCTCGCCCGCCGCCACGCGCAGCTGCCATTCGACGAGATCGAGGCCGGTGATCGCTTCCGTCACCGGATGCTCGACCTGCAGGCGCGTGTTCATCTCCATGAAGAAGAATTCGCCCGCCTGGTCGGCGATGAACTCGACCGTGCCCGCACCCACATAGCCCACGGCCTTGGCCGCGCGTACCGCCGCCTCGCCCATCGCCGTGCGGCGTGCGGCCGTCATGCCCGGTGCGGGCGCTTCCTCGATCACCTTCTGGTGGCGGCGCTGCAGCGAACAGTCGCGTTCGAACAGGTAGACGCCGTTGCCGTGGCCGTCGCAGAAGACCTGCACCTCGATATGCCGCGGCCGGTCGAGATAGCGTTCGATCAGCACCCGCGGATCGCCGAAGGCCGACTGCGCCTCGCGCGCGGCACCCGCGAGCGCCTCGGCGAGATCCCCGGCGCGCGCGACGACGCGCATGCCCTTGCCGCCGCCGCCCGCCGACGCCTTGATGAGGACGGGGTAGCCGACCTCGGTGGCTTCCTTGGTAAGCGTCGCGACATCCTGTGCCGCCCCGTGAAAGCCCGGCACGACCGGCACCCCGGCCTTGACCATCAAGGCCTTCGCCTCGCTCTTGCCGCCCATCGCGCGGATCGCCGAAGACGGCGGGCCGACGAAGACGAGCCCGGCATCGACGCAGGCCTGCGCGAACGCGGCATTCTCGGAAAGGAAGCCGTAGCCCGGATGAACCGAATCCGCGCCCGCCTTCTTCGCGGCCGCGACGATCGCATCGGCGCGCAGGTAGCTGTCCTTGGGCGCGGGGCCACCGATCGGCAGCGCCTCGTCGCACGCGGCGACATGCATCGCGCTTGCATCGGCCTCGGAATAGACCGCGACCGTTCGCACGCCCATGCGCCGCGCGGTGCGCGCGACGCGCACGGCGATCTCGCCGCGATTGGCGATCAGCAGGCGCTCAAGCATCGGACCCGCCCTTTCCCCTTGTCTCGCCGTGGCGGCGTGCCTGGACCTCGCGCGAATAGGTCATGATCTCCGACAGCCCCACCAGCAGCAGCGTGACGCCGAAGATGACCTCGAGGATCGCGAGCAGCTTGATCGGCTCGCTGATCGGCAGGACATCGCCGTAACCGACCGTCGACAGCGTGATGACCGAAAAATAGACCGCGTCGGAAAAGTTGACGGCACGGTCGACGCCGAGAATCCGGAAATGCGGGCCTGGAACGACCCGGTCGACGATCTTGTAGATGGCGGCGAACGCGACCACGATCAGCGAATAGAAGGTCAGGAAAGCATAGACCGGCAGGACCAGCCGCTCGAGACGCCGGAAGAACTCCTCGAACAGCAGCCCGGCGTCGATCAGGAAGATCGCGACGTTCTGCGCTGCCGCAAGAACCAGCACGGATACGGCCAGCATCGCAGCGACGAACGCGATGTCGATCACCTGAACGGTCGGCTCGAGAACGGGGATCGCGAAGGTCAGTGCGCACACGCCGGCAGTCGGGACGAGCCACCATGCCGACTGCCGCAGATCGGCGGGCGAGCGCACGCGCTGCTCGGTGACGATGACGCGGATGGTGTCGCGCCGGAGATAGGCCCCGACGACGAATCCGGCGAGCGGCATCAGGAAGCCGGCATGCTGGACCCCGGACGACGCGGCCCGGAAATTGGATTCCAGCAGGAAGACGAAGACCGAGGCATAAAGCGCGATCGAATTCGCCAGCGCGAGCGAGAAAAACATCGAGCCTGGGAAAAGCAGGTTGAAGAATGCGACCGCGGCGAGTGCGGAACCCACCATCGTCGCGGCAAGCGAGATGCCCACGTCGCCCGAGACGGCGACCGCGATCAGCAGCAGCAGCGTGCCGGTCGCGGCGATGCCGAAAGCGAAATTGCCCCGGCGGCCGGTCATGCGCCGGTCCAGCCCGGCTTGCGCTTCTCGAGAAAGGCGGCGATCCCTTCGCGCCCCTCCGGCGACACGCGGATGCGCGTGATGCGCGCGGCCGTGTCGTCGACCATCGCGGCGTCGACCGGCCCGCTCGCGACGCGCGCGATCAGCGTCTTGCACTCGCGTTGCGCGACGGGGCCCGCCGCCAGCAGCTTGGCCAGGATGCCCTCCACGGCGGCATCCAGCGCTTCGGCCGACGTCACCTCATGGACGAGGCCGAGGCGGTGCGCCGTCGCGGCATCGAATGTCTCGGCCGTCAGGAAATAGCAGCGCGCGGCGCGCGCACCCATCGCCGCGACGACATAGGGCGAGATCACGGCCGGGATCAGGCCGAGTTTTGCTTCCGACAGGCCGAAGACGGCCCCCTGCGCGGCGACGGCGATGTCGCAGCACGCGACCAGGCCCACCCCGCCGCCATAGGCCGCCCCCTGGACGCGCGCGATGGTCGGCTTGGGGAACGTGTCGAGGGCGCGCATCAGTCCGGCAAGCGCGTCGGCATCGCGGCGGTTCTCGGCCTCGGAGTAGCCGGCCATCCGCTTCATCCAGTTGAGGTCGGCGCCGGCCGAGAAGCTCTTGCCATTTGCCGCGAGGACGAGGATGCGCACGCCCGCGTCCGCGGCCAGCCGCCCGAGCTCGGCCGCAAGTGCCGCGATCAGCGCGTCGTCGAATGCGTTGTGCATTTCCGACCGGTCAAGCCGGAGCGTGGCGACCCCGCGCGCGTCCGTCGTCGTCTGGAAAGCGGCGCTCACATCCGGAACACGCCGAAGCGTGTCTCCTCGACGGGCGCGTTGGCGGCCGCAGAAAGGCCGAGCCCGAGCACGTCGCGCGTCTCGGCCGGATCGATGATGCCGTCGTCCCACAGGCGGGCGGAGGCATAGTAGGGATGGCCCTGCGTCTCGTACTGGTCGCGGATCGGCTTCTTGAAGGCCTCTTCCTCGGCCCCGCTCCACGTCTTGCCTGCGGCCTCGAGATTGTCGCGCTTGACAGTAGCCAGCACCGAAGCGGCCTGCTCGCCGCCCATCACCGAGATGCGCGCGTTGGGCCACATCCACAGGAAGCGCGGGCCGAAGGCGCGCCCGCACATGCCGTAGTTTCCCGCGCCGAACGAGCCGCCGATGATGACGGTGAACTTGGGCACGCGCGCGCAGCTGACGGCCGTGACGAGCTTGGCCCCGTCGCGCGCGATCCCGCCCGCTTCGTACTTCTTGCCGACCATGAAGCCCGAGATGTTCTGCAGGAACACCAGCGGCACGCCGCGCTGGCAGCACAGCTCGATGAAATGCGCGCCCTTCAGCGCGCTTTCCGAAAACAGGATGCCGTTGTTCGCGACGATGCCGACCGGATGGCCCCAGATCCGTGCGAAGCCGCAGACCAGCGTCGTGCCGTAGAGCGCCTTGAACTCGTCGAACGCCGAGCCGTCGACCGTGCGCGCGATCACCTCGCGCACGTCGTAGGGCTGGCGCAGGTCCTGCGGCACGATGCCGTAGAGTTCCGCCGGGTCGTAAGCGGGCGCCACGGGTGCATGCAGGTCGGGGCGCGCGGGCTTCGAGGCGTTGAGGTTGCCCACGATTCGCCGCGCGATCCCCAGCGCGTGCGCGTCGTTCTGCGCATAATGGTCGACGACGCCCGAGACGCGGGCATGTACGTCGGCGCCGCCGAGTTCCTCGGCCGTCACCACCTCGCCGATGGCGGCCTTCACCAGCGGCGGCCCGCCGAGGAAGATCGTGCCCTGGTTCTTCACGATGATCGATTCGTCCGACATCGCGGGCACGTAGGCGCCGCCCGCCGTGCAGCTTCCCATCACGACGGCGATCTGCGGGATGCCGGCGGCCGAGAGCGTCGCCTGATTGTAGAAGATACGCCCGAAATGCTCGCGGTCGGGGAACACGTCGTCCTGGTTGGGCAGGTTCGCGCCGCCAGAATCGACGAGATAGATGCAGGGCAGCCGGTTCTCGCGCGCGATCTCCTGCGCGCGCAGGTGCTTCTTCACGGTCGTCGGGAAATACGTGCCGCCCTTGACGGTGGCGTCGTTGCACACGATCACGCATTCGCGGCCCGACACGCGGCCGATGCCCGTGACGATGCCCGCGGCCGCCACCTCGCCGCCATACATGCCCCACGCGGCGAGCTGCGAGAATTCAAGGAACGGCGCGCCCGGATCGAGCAGCGTGCGGATGCGTTCGCGCGGCAGCAGCTTGCCGCGCCCCACATGCTTGTCGCGCGCCGCCGGTCCACCGCCTTCGCGGATCCTGTCGCAGGTCGCACGCAGGTCGGCGACGAGGCCGCGCATCGCGGCATCGTTGGCGCGGAAGGCATCCGCGTGCGTGTCGATGCGGGATGCGAACGCGCTCATGTCACCAGCCGCCTGTCACGAGCCATTCCTCGACCTGCGCGAGGCGGTCGGCGCCCCAGAAGGGTTCGCCGTCGATGACGATATAGGGCGAGCCGAACACGCCCTTGGCGACGGCGGCCTCCACTTCCTTGCGCAGCGTCTCCTTCGCCTCGGGCGAGGCGAGCGCGGCCTTCAGCTCCTCGCGCGGCACGCCCATGCCGGCGGCGAGATCGCAGACGAAATCGATGCCTGTGACGTCCACGCCCGCGACATAGGCCTGCCGGAAGACGGCCTTGGCGAAGCGCTTGGCAAGTGCGGGATCGCGTGCGTCGAGCCAGTAGAAGGCCCGCGAGGGGGCGATCGCCGCGAACGGGAACGGATCGGGAAGGCGGAACTTCACGCCGAGGAGGCGGCCGAATCGTACGAAGTCGTGGCGGCAGTATTCTCCCTTCAACGGGATTTCGAGCAGCGCCTTCTGGCCGGAAACCTTGAAAGCGGCGCCCAGCAGGATGGGCCGCCACTTCACCGTCCGCCCGTAATGCCCGGCGAGATCGTCGATGCGCGTGGAAGCGAAGAAGCCGTAGGGGCTGGAGAAGTCGAAATAGAAATCGATGGGTGCCGCCATGCTCTCAGGCCTCCGCTTTCAGCGCGCGCGCGATCACGAGCCGCTGGATATCGCTGGTTCCTTCGTAGATCTGGCAGACGCGCACGTCGCGCCAGATCCGCTCGACCGGAAAATCGGCGAGGTAGCCGTAGCCGCCGTGCGTCTGGATGGCCGCCGAACACACCCGCTCGGCCATCTCCGACGCGAAGAGCTTCGCCATCGCCGCTTCCTTCAGGCACGGAAGGCCGCGGTCGCGCAGGCTCGCCGCGTTGAGCACGAGCAGGCGCGCGGCCTCGATCTCGGTCGCCATGTCAGCGAGACGGAACTGGACGGCCTGATGGTCGAAGATCTTCTGGCCGAACGTCTCGCGCTGCAGCGCGTATTCCAGCGCCGCCTGATAGGCCGAGCGCGCCATGCCGACGGCCTGCGCGCCGATGCCGATGCGCCCGCCTTCGAGATTTGCGAGCGCGATCCGGTAGCCGTCGCCTTCCGCGCCCAGCATCAGGTCGGGCGTGAGGCGCATGTTCTCCATGACGATCTGCGCGGTGTCGGAGCATTTCTGCCCGAGCTTCTCCTCCAGCCGCGCCACCTTCCAGCCGGCCGTGTCGGTCGGCACGATGAAGGCGCTGATCCCCTTCTTGCCGGCGGCCGGATCGGTGATCGCGAAAACTATCGCGACGTCGGCCGTGCCGCCCGACGTGATGAACTGCTTGGCGCCGTCGACGACCCAGTGGTTCCCGTCGCGCCGGGCGCGCGTCTTGATGGCCGAGGCATCCGAGCCCGCCGACGGCTCGGTCAGCGCGAAGGCGCCAAGCTTCGCCCCCTTGGCGAGCGGGCGCAGGAAGGTCTGCTTCTGCCAGTCGGTGCCGAATTTCAGGATCGGCATGCAGCCGACCGAGTTGTGCACGCTCATGACCGTGGAGACCGCACCGTCGCCGGCGGCGATCTCCTCGATGGCGAGCGCGTAGGCGACGTGGTCCACGCCCGCCCCGTCGAACTCCTCGGGCACCAGCATGCCCATGAAGCCGAGCTCGCCCATCTCGCGCACGAGGTTGCGCGGGAACAGGCGCTCCTTCTCGCGCGCCGCCGCCGTAGGCCAGAGCCGCTCGCGCGCGTAGTCGCGCGCGGCATCGCGGATCATCGTCTGGGTTTCGGTGAGTTCCATCTGCGTGCCTACCAGGGAAGCTCGGAGCCGTCGTAGTTGAAGAACTTGCCGTTGTCGGCGGGCGTCAGGCCTTCGATCACTTTTTTCAGGCCCGCGACCGAATCCGACACGTCGATGGCCGCCCCCGCACCACCCATGTCGGTGCGCACCCAGCCGGGATGGGTCGTGATCGTCGTGATGCCGCGGGGTGCAAGATCGACCGACAGGTTCTTCGCGACCGAATTGAGCGCCGCCTTCGACACCCGGTAGAGCATGCTGCCGCCCGTGGTCTGCGCGTTCGATCCCATGCGCGAGGAAGTGAAGACGATCGTCTTGCGCGCGCTGCGCGCGACGGGCTCGATCAACGCCTCGGCAACCCGCAGGGGCGCAACCGTGTTGGTGCGCAGGATCTGCTCGAACTCGGCGAAGTCGGTGGCACCGACCTTCCAGTCGCGCCCGAGATAGACGCCCGCATTCACCACGAGCACGTCGATCGCTTCCTTCGCGAGCCCCTTGCCCAGCCGCGCGACGGAAGCCGCGTCGCCGATATCGCACAGATGCACCTCGCCGCCGGCCTTCGACACGTCCGCGCCCTTGGCCATGTCGCGCACCGTGCCGATGGTCCGCCAGCCGGCGGCCGCGAACTGGCGCACATATTCGAGGCCGATGCCGCGCGAGGCGCCCACGATCAGGATGGTAGGCATGTCAGCGCTTGCTCCGTTTCGCGGTCACTTCGATCTCGATCTTCATGCGCGGATCGACGAAGCCGGTGACCAGCGTGGTGTTGGCCGGGCGGATCTTGGCGAAATACTTGCCCACGATCGGCGCCACGGCCGCGAAATCCTTGCGGTTGCCGAGAAAGATCCGCACGCGCACGACATCGGCAAGGCTGCCGCCTGCCTTCGCCAGCGCCGCCGCGATGTTCTTGAAACATTGCTCGGTCTGCGCCACCACGCCGCGCGGGATCGCCATCTTCGAATAGTCGAACCCGGTCGTGCCGGAGACGAAGATCCACTCGCCATCCACCACGGCGCGCGAATAGCCCGCAAGCTTCTCGAAGCTCGAACCCGATGAAATCAGCCTGCGTTTCGCCATCGTCTCCCCCGGATTTCCCGGCCAGTCTAGCCCGGAATCAGGCGGTTTCGGCAAACAGCTCGCGCCCGATCAGCCAGCGGCGGATCTCCGACGTTCCGGCCCCGATCTCGTAGAGCTTGGCATCGCGCAGCAGCCGTCCGGTCGGATAGTCGTTGATATAGCCGTTGCCGCCGAGGAGCTGGATCGCGTCCAGCGCCACCTGCGTGGCCTTCTCGGCCGCATAGAGGATCGCCCCGGCCGCGTCCTTGCGGGTCGTCCGCCCCGCATCGCAGGCCTTGGCGACGGCATAGACGTAGCTCTTGCAGGCGTTCGTCGTCGTGTACATGTCGGCAAGCTTGCCCTGCACGAGCTGGAATTCCCCGATCGCCTGGCCGAACTGCCGGCGCTCGTGGACATAGGGCACGACCACGTCGAGGGCCGCCTGCATGATCCCGCACGGGCCGGCGGCGAGGACCGAGCGCTCGTAGTCGAGCCCACTCATCAGCACGTTGACGCCCTTGCCGACGGCGCCGAGCACATTCTCTTCGGGCACCTCGCAGTCCTGGAAGACGAGCTCGCAGGTGTTGGAGCCGCGCATGCCCAGCTTGTCGAGCTTCTGCGCCTTGGTGAACCCCTTCATCGCCTTCTCGATCAGGAAGGCCGTGATGCCTTTCGACGCGGCGGCCGGGTCCGTCTTGGCATAGACGACGAGCGTGTCGGCATCGGGGCCATTGGTGATCCACATCTTGTTGCCGTTGAGGACGTAGCGGTCGCCCTTCTTCTCGGCGCGCAGTTTCATGCCGACAACATCCGACCCCGCCCCCGGCTCCGACATCGCGAGCGCGCCCACATGTTCACCCGAGATGAGCTTGGGCAGGTACCTGCGCTTCTGCGCCTCGTTGCCGTTGCGCGCGATCTGGTTGACGCAGAGATTCGAGTGCGCGCCGTAGGAAAGCCCGACCGAGGCCGAGGCACGGCTGATCTCCTCCACCGCCACGCAGTGGGCGAGATAGCCCATCGCCGCACCGCCGTATTTCTCGTCCACGGTGATGCCGAGCAGGCCGAGATCGCCGAACTTGCGCCAGAGATCCATCGGGAATTCGTTGCTGCGGTCGATTTCCGCCGCGCGCGGCGCGATCTCGTCGGCGGCGAAGCGCGCGACCTGCGTGCGCAGCATGTCAATGTCGTCGCCGAGACCGAAATCGAACTGGGGAAGCGCATTGCCGGCCATCGTTCTCTCCCTCTAGGCGCCGACGGTGCGGCTGTCGGTCTTTCCGGTCATGACCATCAAGGTCTGGAGCATCGTCGCGCACAGGCGGGCCTGCCCGTTCTTGTGCGCGAAAACGTCGGTCTGCGTGACCACAAGCGTGCGGCCCGGCTTCAGAACCCGACCCTTGGCGAGGATCGTCTGCCCGTCGGCCGGGGCAAGCAAGTTCATCTTGTACTCGACCGTAAGCACGCTCGCCCCTGCCGGCATCAGCGAGAAGCCGGCATAGCCGCCGGCCGAGTCCGCGATCATGCCGACCACGCCGCCATGCACGTAGCCGTGCTGCTGGGCGATGGCGTCGGCATGATCGACCGCGACATGGACGTGGCCCGCCTCGAGATGGACGAGCCGCGCGCCGATCGTGGCCATCGCGCCCTGGCGCGCGAAACTGTCGCGCACCTTGGCCTCCCAATCGGGATCGGGGGACGTGAAGACGGCGTTCATCGGGCTTTCCCTCCCCGGAAACATACGCTACCGTATGGTATGGCAAGCCGCCTGTCAACGAAGCCCCGGCTCGACGCCGTCGCCTGGATCGCCGCCGCCCTCGACGCCCTTGCGGCCGAGGGCCAGGGGGCCATCCGCGTGGAGCCGCTGGCCCAGCGCCTCGGGGTCACCAAGGGCTCGTTCTACTGGCATTTCCGCGACCGCGAAGACCTCAGCAACCGCGCCCTGCTGCAGTGGCAGGACGCGCGCATCGCCGCGATCCGCGAGCAGGCCGAGGCGGCGACCGATCCCAAGGCCGCCCTCGCCGCGATGATCGACATCTATGCCCGCGCCCCCAACCCCAAGGGGTTGGCGTTGGAACTCGCGATCCGGGCGCTGGCCCGCAACGACGAAGCGGCGGCCGAAGCCGTGGCAGCCGTCGATGCCGAACGGCTGGCGCGCGTGGCGGAGCTGTTCGCGCGCGCGGGATTGCCACCCGAGCAGGCGCAGGCGCGCGCGCTGCTGTTCTACGCTTTCCTGTTCGGGCAGAGCCTGCTGGGCGGCAAGCGGCAGACGGCGAAGATCGCCGAAGCCGCGCGCATGGTGCTGGCGATCTAGGCCTTGCGCGTGCCGAGCCACAGGCCCGGCAGCAGCAGCGCCAGCCCGATCAGATGGAAGTCCGCAAGCCGCTCGCCGAGCAGCGCCCAGGCAAGACCCGCCCCATAGAGCGGCGTCAGATACATGATCAGGCTCGCGGTCGCGGGACCCAGTGCGGCAACAATCAGCGAATAGGACAGGTACGAGCCGATGCCCGGCACGAGTGCGAGGAACAGCACGATCCCGGCCGTCGTCCATTCGAGCGGCGTGGCCGCAACGAACGCGATTTCGCCGATATAGAACGGCAGATTGATCAGCACACCACCCGCGCAGATCGCCGCCAGCCGCGCCGTCGCATCGAAGCGCGTCGGCGTGTGGCGCAGCGCCACCGAATAGATCGACCATGCGACCATCGCCGCGACGATCATCAGGTCGCCCGGTACGAATTCGAGTCGCAGCACGTTGGCCGGATCGCCGCGCAGCACGATCCACAGCATGCCGGCAAGGCATGCCGCGATGCCCAGCATCTGGCGGGACGTGACGGGTTCGCCGTGGCGCAGCCACGCGATCAGGACGATCAGCACCGGCGAGGCGGCGTAGATCAGGCCGATATTCATCGCAGTCGTCGTGATGCCGGCCGCATAGACCGGCGCGCCGCACACGCCCATGCCGAGGAAGCCGAGCCACAGATAGGTGCGCCAGTGCAGGCGGATCTCGTCGCGCCCGCGCCACAGCCGTTCGGCGACGAAGGGCAGCAGGATCGCCAGCGTGATCGTCCAGCGCCAGAAGGCGAGTGCCACCGACGGGATCGCGCCCGCATTCCAGCGCGCGACGAGCATGTTGCAGGCGAAGAAAAGCGGAACCGCGAAGAACAGGATCATGGCCGCGCGGCGGCCGATCGCGGGTGCGACGGCAGAAGACATGCCTGCTTTTAGGCAAACGGCGCGCGCTTGTCACCTCGCCCGCAGGCTTGACAGGCATGCGCCGGCATCGGAACCCTAGCCGCAAGCAAAGAGGACCAACGCCATGCTTTTCATGATCGTCGAACGCTTCAAGGATCAGGATGCCATCCCGGTCTACCAGCGGGTACGGGACAAGGGGCGCCAGTTGCCCGAGGGGCTCGCCTATGTCGGCAGCTGGATCGAGCCGAATTTCGACCGCTGCTTCCAGCTCATGGAATGCGACGATCTGCGCCTGCTGCAGGAATGGATCCTCGGCTGGCGCGGTGCGGGCATCACGTTCGAGATCGTGCCGGTCGTTCCGAGCAAAGAGACCCAGGCCGTCGTCGCGCCGCATCTGAAGTCCAAAGGGAAGCGCAGGTGAAGGAACCTGCCGGCGGCGTCAGACGGGCGCCGCTTTCCAGCCGGCCGGCAGCTTCGGCATCATTTCCCTGACGCCGGGATAGCTGCAGGCGATCAGGATCATGTCGACGACTTCGCCGTCGGAGGCCAGCGGGAAATAGACGCGCTCGCTGTCGAGGAAGTCGCGTTCGGGATGCGGCATCGGAAACCTGTCGTAGACCGGACGACATGTATCGACGACGGCGCGCATGTTCGCATTGATCCGATTGACGAATTTTGGAAGCACCGCATCCTCGACGAAGCGGCCGGTGATTTCACGCCCTGCCATTTCGGATTGCGTCGATCCGACGAGACGGAACCGGAACCGCATCCCGTCGCCGTCGCGCACGACGTCGGCGAGATTGAGCAGATGCAGGTTCGGGCCGAAGCAGCCGGGATCGATGTCCTTGCGCCCGGCGAGCATCCTTCCGCCCGCGCAACCGTCCAGATACTGCTTCACCCACGTGAACCAGGGATGAAGCTTGTCGAAGTCCGCGCCTTTCGGGGTATGGCCCGCGCCGTCCCTGCCGGAACCGATCATGGCAATCGCCTCCGTCGGGTTCGTCGGCTCGTTCGCTTGCGAGGAGACGCAAGATCCGCCGCTGAGCCCTCGATGCGACATCAGTCTAGCATGAAGCCGCGCGGAACTTGAACCGCGCGGTCGGCGGCGGCAGAGGCGCCGAACGTCCCCGGATACCGGAATGCCTAGGCCGGGTTCTCGACCTGCGCGTCGACGACGCAGAACGCGGCGATGTTGACGATGCCGCGCACCGTGACGCTGCTGTCGAGGACATGGGCCGGCCTGTTCACGCCAAGCAGGATCGGGCCGATCTTCTGCGCGTCGCCCATCTCCTTCAGCAGGCTGAACGAGATATTCGCGGCGTCCAGCGTGGGCATCACCAGCAGGTTGGCGGCCCCTTCGAGGCGGCCTTCGAGGATGCGCTGGCCGCGGATCTCCTCCGACAGGGCCGCCTCGGCGGTCATTTCGCCGTCGACCTCGAGATAGGGCGCCATCGCCTGGATGCGTTCCAGCGCAGCGCGCATCTTGCGGGCACTCTTGGTATCGGCCGACCCGAAATTGGAATGCGACAGCAGCGCCGCCTTCGGCTTCAGGCCGAAATGCTTGATCACGTCGGCCGCGCGCACGGTCATTTCGGCGATCTGCACGGGTGTGGGATCGGGCGTCACGTGCGTGTCGCAGATGAAGACTGTTCCGCGCGCATGCACGAGCACCGAGAGCGCCGCGGGCACCTCGACGCCGGGGCGCAGGCCGATCACGTCGATGATGTCGTTGAGGATGCGCGAATAGCGGCCCACAAGCCCGCAGATGAGGCCGTCGGCCTCGCCCTGGCGCACGGCGAGCGCACCGAGCACCGCGTTGCGCGTGCGCACGGTCGTGCGCGCGGTGTCAGGCGAGACGCCGCGACGGCCCATGATCTGGTGGTAGAGCTGCCAGTCGCGCGCGTAGTTCGGCACGTCCTCGGGATTGAGGAGCTTGAAATCCGTATCGATCTCGATGCGCAGGCCCAGCTTCTCGATACGCTTGCGGATCGTCTCGCGCCGTCCGATCAGGATCGGCAGGCAGATTTCCTCGTCGATCAGCGTCTGGGCGGCGCGCAGCACGCGCTCGTCCTCGCCGTCGGCGAACACAATGCGCTTGGGGTTGGCGCGCGCGCGCTCGAAGATCGGCTTCATGACGAAGCCCGAGCGATAGACGAACTGCGACAGCCGGTCGCGATAGGCGTCGAAATCGAGGATCGGCCGCGTCGCCACGCCCGAATCCATCGCCGCCTTGGCGACGGCGGGCGCGATCTCGGTGATCAGGCGCGGATCGAAGGGCTTCGGGATCAGGTTTTCCGGGCCGAAAGCCGGCGGCTCGCCGCCATAGGCGGCCACGACGATGTCGGACGGCTCCTGCGTGGCGAGATCGGCGATCGCGCGCACAGCGGCGACCTTCATCGCCTCGTTGATCGTCCTGGCGCCCACGTCGAGGGCGCCGCGGAAGATGAACGGGAAGCACAGGACGTTGTTGACCTGGTTCGGGTAGTCCGACCGGCCGGTCGCCACGATGGCATCCGGGCGCACGGCCTTCACTTCTTCGGGCAGGATTTCGGGCGTCGGGTTGGCGAGCGCCAGGATCAGCGGCGACTTGCCCATCTTGGCGACCATCGCGGGCTTCAGCACGCGCGGAGCCGAAAGGCCGAGGAACACGTCGGCATCGCCGATCACGTCGTCGAGCGTGCGCGCGTTGGTCTCGCGCGCGTAGCGCGACTTGCGCGGGTCCATCTGCTCGGCGCGGCCTTTGTAGACGACGCCCGCAATGTCGGTGACCCAGATGTTCTCCTGCTTCACGCCCAGATCGACGAGCAGGTCGAGGCACGCGAGCGCCGCCGCCCCTGCCCCGGACGTCACCAGCTTCACCTTGTCGAGCGACTTGCCGACGACGCGCAGCCCGTTGAGGATCGCGGCGCCCACGATGATCGCCGTGCCGTGCTGGTCGTCGTGGAAGACAGGGATGTTCAGGCGCTTCCTGAGCTTGGCTTCGATCTCGAAGCACTCGGGTGCCTTGATGTCCTCGAGATTGATGCCGCCGAAGGTCGGCTCGAGCGATGCGATGATCTCGACCAGCTTGTCTGGGTCGCGCTCCTCGATCTCGAGATCGAAGACGTCGATGCCGGCGAACTTCTTGAAGAGGACGGCCTTGCCCTCCATCACCGGCTTGCTGGCGAGCGCGCCGATGGCGCCGAGGCCCAGCACGGCCGTGCCGTTGGTGATGACGGCGACGAGATTGGCGCGGCTGGTGACGGTCGCCGCCTCGGCCGGGTCGGCGACGATCGCCTCGCAGGCGGCCGCCACGCCCGGCGAATAGGCGAGCGCCAGGTCGCGCTGGTTGGCCAGCGGCTTCGTGGCGACGATCGCGAGTTTCCCAGGGGTGGGAAGGCGATGATACTCGAGCGCGCTATCGCGCAACTTGTCGTCGGCCATCGCGCACGCCCGGTTTCTGTTCAAATAGGAGCAATGGTGCGGTCGAGAAGACTCGAACTTCCACGACCTTTCGGCCACCAGCACCTCAAGCTGGCGCGTCTACCGTTCCGCCACGACCGCACATCGCGTGAGTGCTTCGGCAAAGCTTGCCAAGCACGGGGAGGCGGGGATACCAAATCGGGGGGGCATATGCAAGACCCCCTGCCGGATGCCCAATGACTTGGAAAAACAGTCCCTTGGACGGCCTCGCCTGGATCGTGGCGGACGGCCTGACCGCCTACCCGGAGGCGCTCGCCTTCATGGAGGCGCGCGCGGCCGAAATCCGCGCCGGAACGGCCCCCGAGACGGTCTGGCTGGTCGAGCATCCGCCCCTCTACACATCGGGCACGTCGGCCCGGCCCGACGACCTCGTTTCCCCAGGCCGTTTCCCCGTCTACGACGCCGGGCGCGGCGGCCAGTACACCTATCACGGGCCCGGCCAGCGGGTCGGCTACGTGATGCTCGACCTGCACGCGCGCGGCGGCGACGTGCGCGCCTATGTGCGGAATCTCGAAGAATGGATCATCCGCACGCTCGCGCGCTTCAACGTGAAGGGCGAACGGCGCGAGGGGCGCATCGGCATCTGGGTCGATCGCGGGCCGGATGGGCGCGGCGGACGGCGCGAGGACAAGATCGGCGCGCTGGGCGTGCGCGTGCGGCGCGGGGTCACGTTCCACGGCATTTCGCTCAACGTGGATTGCGATCTCTCGCACTTCGCCGGCATCGTGCCATGCGGGATTTCCGCGCCGAGCTACGGCGTGACGTCCCTCGCCGATCTGGGCCTGATCGTGTCGATGGCCGAGGTCGACATGGCGCTGGAAGCGGCATTCCGCGAGACGTTCGGGGAAACCGCTACGCTGCCCCCGTCCAAGCGCGCCACAGGAAGCTGAGCCCGCCGACCAGCACGAGCGCGTCCATCATCGCCGTGTGGATCGTCATCGGGAAGCGTTCGAGCAGCCAGCGCCCGACGAAGGCGCCGGGGATCGTGCAGATCCCCATCAGCCCGCCGGCGAAGGCGAGTTCGAGATCCAGGTTCGTCCGCGAACCGAAGACAGCGACCTTGACCAGATTGGTGAAGAGCGAGACGAGCGCATCGGTCCCGATCAGGGCGGCTCCTTCCACGCCGGCAGCCATGAAGGTCGCGATGACGATGGCGCCGAGGCCACTCATCCCGCCGATCAGGATGCCGTAGGTGGCGCCGCCTGCGACGATCCCCGGATCCCCGATGCGCCAGCCGCTGCGCTCCAGTGCGCGGCGCATCGGCACGCTGCCGATGAGGCATCCGCCGAGGACAGCCGCGATCGCCGTCGCGGGCAGCAGCGTATAGACGTAGGCCGACAGCACGCAGCACGGAACCGCGCCCAGCAGCGCCAGCCGCCCGCGCCGCCAGTCGATCTCGCGCCAGAAGGCGACCACCCGGCTGAAATTCGTGATCGCCATCGAGACGGCCATGATCGGAATGATCTCGGTCACGCCGACGACGGGCGCGATGACGATGGGCAGGATGAGACCCACCCCGTAGCCCGAGACGCCGCCGACGATCGAGGACGCGAAAGCCGCGAACGCCACGAACGCGAGGGTTGCCGGGTCGATATCGGCAAGATGGAAGGCGGCCTGTTCCAATATCCGGACCGCCTATTCGGTCGTCGGCAGCTGGCTGAAGCCTGCCCAGCCTTCATCGACGGCGGATTCGGCCACGAGCGCGTCGACGCGCGCCGTCGGCGGCCCCTTGCGGCAGGCCTCGATCATGTCCTCGACGAGACTGGCGGGGCCGGCGAAGCAGGCTTCGACGCTGCCGTCGAGGCGGTTGCGTACCCAGCCGTGCAGGCCGCGGCTCTGCGCGTTCTCCACCGTCCAGCCACGGAACCAGACGCCCTGGACCCGGCCCGCGACGCTCACGCGCCGGGCTATTCGCTCGCTTCCCCCCATAGGGCAGAATCTAGCGCCATACGCCGCCCGCGGGAAGCAGCAGCTCGACTTCCTAGGTCGCCTTGATCGCGGCGAGGAACGTGTCGATGCGCCCGCGCAGCGCCTCGGCCTGCTGCGACAGGCTCATGGCCGCGTGGAGGACCTGCTCGGATGTCGCACCGGTCTGTCCGATCGTCGCCGTCACCTTGGCGATCCCGCCGCTGACGTCGTTCGTGCCGCCGGCCGCCTGCTGGATGCTGCGCGAGATCTCGTTCGTCGCCGCACTCTGCTCCTCGATCGCGGCGGCGATGGCCGTCGAGATCTCGCTGATGCGCCCGATCGTGCCGCCGATGCCGCCGATCGCCGCAACGACCGAGCCCGTCGTCTCCTGGATCGCGCCGATCTGCGCGGAAATCTCGTCGGTCGCCTTGGCGGTCTGGCCGGCGAGGTTCTTCACCTCCGACGCGACCACCGCGAAGCCCTTGCCCGCCTCGCCGGCGCGCGCGGCCTCGATCGTCGCATTGAGGGCGAGGAGATTCGTCTGGCTGGCGATGCTGGTGATGAGGCCGACGACCTCGCCGATCTTCTGCACGGCCGAGGAAAGGCGCTGGACCGCCTGCGAGGTGTGCTCGGCCTCCTCGACCGCCTTCCCCGCGATCTCGGTCGAGTTCGCCACCTGCACCGAAATCTCGCGCACCGACGTCGTCATCTCCTCGGTCGCGGAGGCCACCGTCTGCACGTTGCTGCTCGTCTCTTCCGCGGCGGACGCGACGCCTGCGGCATGATCGTTCGTCTCGCGCGCCATCGCCACCATCGCCTTGGCCGAAGCGTCGAGCTGCGCGGCCGCCACCGAAACGGCCCGGACCGCGTCGGCCGCCACGCCGTCGAACTCCTGGAGCAGCGCGTCGACGGCAGCCGAACGCTTCTGCTTGGCCGCCTGTGCCTCGGCCTGCGCCGCCGCAAGCCGCCCGGCTTCGACCAGGCCGCTGCGGAAGACTTCGACCGATTGCGCCATCCCGCCGATCTCGTCGCGCCGTCCGGCGCTGGGGATGGCGGTATCGAGGGCCCCGTCGGCGATCCCGCGCATCGCGCCGGTCATCGCGACGATCGGGCGGACCAGACCGAGAATGACCCCCGCGGCGCTGCCGAGCACCAGGAGAAGCACCGCGCCGGCGGCGGCCCATAGCGCGACCGCGTAGACGAACTCGTTGCGCGCGGCGACGGATTCCGTCGCCTCGTTCGCCGCGACGGAGCGCGCGACGATCTCGTCGATCACGCTGCGATGCGCCTGATAGGCCGCCGACAGGGCGCCATACGCCTTACCGGCCGCCGGCATGTCGCCGCGCGCGATCGCCGGGAAGAACTCGCCGTCGAGCACCTTCCAGAATTCCGCCACCGGCGCGTACGACTTCTCGGTCAGCGTGCGCTTGATGCCCTCGTCGAACTCGGGCTCTTTCAGCCAGTATTCGCGCCGCTCGTCGTATTCTGCGCGCAGCTTCTTCAGCCGCTCGCGATGCGCCTGCGCGTTCGCCGGTTCCTGCAGCGCGAGCGTCGCTTCGAGGTAGGACTCGATGATGTATTCGGGCGGCGGCAGGATGTCGGCGACCATGTCCTTGCCGAGCACGATCTGCCGGTAGACCCGCCCGCCAACCTTGAGTTCGCCCAGCGCGACCGCGCCGATGGCGATGGCAACGGCGATGCCGCCAAGGACGAGCGCCGCGACGAACGAGGCGACAACTGAAATACTGCGTGCGCGCACCATCGGCATTCCCTCCTCTGCATCCGCAGGATTCCCGCAGGACCGCAGAAAAAGCTGCACGACGGAGGGGCGTCCCGCAATCTAAACGTCAATTGTATTACCGAATAACAATTGGGGAAGATACCGGGCTACCGGCAGGTCATCGCCATGCGGCGGCATACGCCAGCCTTAGTGCGATCCGCACGGAAGCCTGCGCGAACTTCTCTAACTCTTGATTATCCGGATAGTTTGCGCCGTCCAGATGCGCCACGCGGTTGCGCCGCTCGCGCAGCCAGTCGAACTCGGAATCCTCGCCGCCCGCCCGGCGATGGGCCGCTTCGGAAAGTGCGAAAGCGAGTACGATCGTAGCCGCAAAAACGCCTGCAATGTAGGCCCGCCGCATTTCGTCCAGTGCGGCTGCCCATCCGTCGGGCAGTTCGCCGGCCTGCGGCGGCGCGTTTGCGGCATGCGCACGCGCGAACCACGCGGCCCGCGCTTCCGCCTGTCGCGCGTCGTCGCTCACACGAACTCGACAATCTTCTGGTCGACGGAAAGCGATTCGCCGACGGCCGCATGCAGCCTGGAAATCGTCCCGTCGCGTTCGGCGCGCAGCACGTTCTCCATCTTCATTGCCTCGACCGTGCAGAGCTCCTCGCCCGCCTTGATCTCCTGCCCGACGCGTACGGACAGGCTCTTGAGCAGGCCCGGCATCGGCGACAGCAGGAAGCGCGACGTGTCGCTGACGCGGCGCGCGGGCATCAGACGGTTGAGCTCGGCCACGCGCGGCGGCAGGACGATGGCGTCGGAAAGACAGCCTGCATGGAACAGGGTGTAGCCCGAGCCGACGCGCGCAAGCTGCACGCAGAACGGTTTGCCGTCAGCATGCCCCTCGAACAGCGGCTGGCCGGGCCGCCAGTCGGTCGTGATCTCGACGGTCTCGCCGTCGGCCTCGACGCGATAGACCTCACCCACATGCACGATGCGGACGGCCTGCTCGGAGCCGGAAAGCCGCACCACATAGGAATCCTCGATATGCGCCTCGTGCCCCGGCAACTGGCCCGACACGCCGATCTCGCGCTCGCGCAGACGGCGATGCGCGGTAGCGGCGACCGCGACCAGCAGCGGGCGCGTCGTCGCGTCGAGCGCGCGGCCCACATAGCCGCCCTTGAACTCTTCGGCGATGAAGCCGGTCGTAAGCTTCCCCGACTGGAAGCGCTTGTGATGCATGATCGCGGCGAGGAACGAGATGTTGTGGTTCACGCCGCGCACGACATAGGCGTCGAGGGCCGCCGCCATGCGCTCGGTCGCGATCGCGCGTGATTTGCCGTGCGCGATCAGCTTGGCGATCATCGGGTCGTAATACATCGAGATCTCGGCGCCCTCGTAGACGCCGGTATCCACCCGGATGCCGGGACGCCCCGCCGGAGTCGCGACCTGCGTCAGCCGCCCGATCGACGGCATGAAGTTGCGCAGCGGGTCTTCGGCATAGAGGCGAGCTTCGATCGCCCAGCCGTCGATCTTCACGTCCTTCTGGGCGATGGGGAGCTTCTCGCCGGCCGCCACGCGGATCATCATCTCGACGAGATCGAGACCGGTGATCGCCTCGGTCACCGGATGCTCGACCTGCAGGCGCGTGTTCATCTCGAGGAAATAGAACTTCTTGTTCCTGTCGACGATGAACTCGACGGTGCCGGCCGAGCTGTAATCGACGGCCTTGGCGAGCGCCACCGCCTGCGCGCCCATGGCCGCGCGCGTCTTGGGATCGAGGAACGGCGACGGCGCCTCCTCGATCACCTTCTGGTGGCGGCGCTGGATCGAGCATTCGCGCTCGTTGAGATGGATGACGTTGCCGTGGCTGTCGCCGATCACCTGGATCTCGATGTGCCGCGGCTCCTCGACGAACTTCTCGGCGAAGACGCGGTCGTCGCCGAACGAGCTCTTGGCCTCGTTCGTCGCCGAACGGAAGCCCTCGCGCGCCTCGGCGTCGTTGAACGCGATGCGCATGCCCTTGCCGCCGCCGCCGGCCGAGGCCTTGATCATCACCGGATAGCCGATCTTGCGCGAGACGACGACGCACTCCTCGGCATCCTTGATGGGCTTCAGATACCCCGGCACGGTCGACACGCCGGCCTTCTGCGCGAGGATCTTGGATTCGATCTTGTCGCCCATCGCGGCGACCGCCTTCATCGACGGCCCGATGAAGACGATGCCCGCCTTGGCGAGGGCTGCGGCAAATGCCGCATTCTCGGACAGGAATCCGTAGCCGGGATGGACGGCCTGCGCGCCCGTCGCCTTGCAGGCGGCAAGGATCGCATCGATCTTCAGATAGCTCTCGGCCGTGGGTGCCGGGCCGATGCGCACGGCCTCGTCGGCCTCGCGCACATGCAGCGCTTCGGCATCGGCATCCGAATGCACCGCAACCGTCTTGATGCCGAGGCGCTTCGCCGTACGGATCACCCGGCAGGCGATCTCGCCGCGATTGGCGATCAGGATCTTGTCGAACAGCTTGCCTGAAGCGGGCTTGGACTTCTTCGCGGCCATCGTCGTCACTTTCTCGGGAGCGCTCACAGCGGAATGTTGCCGTGCTTCTTCCAGGGATTTTCGAGCTTCTTGGTGCGCAGCATGGCGAGCGCGCGCGCCAGCCGGGGCCGCGTGGCGGCCGGGCTGATCACGTCGTCGAGGAAGCCGCGCGAGGCGGCGACGAACGGGTTGGCGAAGCGGCGGCGGTACTCCTCGGTGCGCGCCTCGATCTTTCCGGCGTCGCCCATGTCGGCGCGGAAGATGATCTCGACCGCACCCTTGGGACCCATCACGGCGATCTCGGCCGACGGCCAGGCATAGTTGAGGTCGCCGCGCAGATGCTTGGACGCCATCACGTCGTAGGCGCCGCCATAGGCCTTGCGCGTGATCAGCGTGACCTTCGGCACCGTCGCCTCGGCATAGGCGTAGAGCAGCTTGGCGCCGTGCTTGATGATGCCGCCATATTCTTGCGCCGTGCCCGGCATGAAGCCGGGCACGTCCACGAGCGTCACGATCGGGATGCCGAAGCAGTCGCAGAAGCGCACGAAGCGCGCGGCCTTGGTCGAGGCGGCGATGTCGAGGCAGCCGGCCAGCACCATCGGCTGGTTGGCGACGAAGCCGACGGTCGCCCCCTCGATCCGCCCGAAACCGACGATGATGTTCTTGGCATAATCCGGCTGCACCTCGAAAAAATCGGCGTCGTCGGCGATCTTGAGGATCGCCTCCTTCATGTCGTAGGGCTTGTTCGGGTTCGCCGGTATTAGCGTGTCGAGCGACGGCTCCTGCCTTTCAGGGCTGTCGGTCGTCGGGCGCAGCGGCACGCTCGCCTTGTTGTTCTCGGGCAGGAAATCGAAGAAGCGGCGCGTCTGCAGCAGCGCTTCCACGTCGTTGTCGAAGGCGAGATCGGCGACGCCGGATTTCTGCGTGTGCGTCGCCGCCCCGCCCAGATCCTCGGCCGTGACGATCTCGTGCGTGACGGTCTTCACCACATCGGGACCGGTCACGAACATGTAGGCGCTGTCCTTCACCATGAAGATGAAGTCGGTCATCGCGGGCGAATAGACGGCGCCGCCCGCGCACGGCCCCATGATGACGGAAATCTGCGGGATGACGCCCGAGGCGAGCACGTTGCGCTGGAACACCTCGGCATAGCCCGCAAGGCTTGCGACACCTTCCTGGATGCGTGCGCCGCCCGAATCGTTGAGGCCGATGACGGGCGCGCCCACCTTCATCGCCTGATCCATGATCTTGCAGATCTTCTCGGCATGCGCCTCGGAGAGGGAGCCGCCGAAGACGGTGAAGTCCTGCGAATAGACGAAGACGAGGCGGCCGTTGATGGTGCCCCAGCCGGTGACGACGCCGTCGCCGGAGACCTTCTGCTCGCCCATGCCGAATTCGACCGAGCGGTGCTCGACGAACATGTCCCACTCTTCGAAGGAACCTTCGTCGAGCAGCACGTCGAGCCGTTCGCGCGCGGTAAGCTTGCCTTTGGAATGCTGCGCTTCGACGCGGCGGCCGCCGCCGCCGGCCCGTGCGCCCGCGCGGCGGGCCTCCAGTTCCTTCAGGATTTCCTGCATTGCCCCCGCCTCGCTCGCCCGTCACGCGCCTGTCCCAGACGCATAACAAAGCCGTCACCCCAGCGCCAGTCTGAAAAACCTTTGCGTATCAGTAAGATCCTTGCGAATCGTTGCATGTTTGGCGGCATGCACGGGGTCTTCGCCCCATCGCTCGATCTGGAAGAGCGTGTCGAGCTCCGCGGCCGCGAATGCCGCGTCCGCGTCGATATGCCCGTCGGCAAGCGCCAGCCCGATCGTCAGCGAGCCCGTCGCCGCGACGACCACGCCAAGCCCCGCAAGCTTCAGGTCGTCGAATCCGGCGAGCGCCTTGCGCAGCGCATCGAGGCTCGCCGCCGGCTGCTCCGGCGGGACGAGCGTGGTGTGCGTCTCAAGCCGCGCGTCGTAGCTGAGCGCCAGCCAGTCGAGCAACGGCTGCCAGACCTGTGCCTGCCGGGCCGCGAGATCGCGCGGCATCTCGCTGCGATAGCAGAGGAGTTCCGTCTCGGCATGCGCGATCAGCTCGTCGATGACGGCATCGCGCTTTGCTGGGATGCGGTCGAGCGCCGTGCCGACGATGCAGGTGAGCGGCACGCGGCTCAAATCGATCTTCGGCGATTTCGACCGCGGCAGCACGTCGGACCATTCTGCGGCGATGGCGTCGGCGAAGGCGCGTCGGTCGGTGTGGATCTCGATCCCGGCCGGGCTTTTCAGTGGCTTCGTGTCGAGGGTGACCGTAAAACGGCCATCCGCACCGGCAACGACCGCCGGCTGCGCGTAGCCGGCGGCCTTGGATGCCTCGCTCAACGGCCGAAGAGTCCGCGAATGCCGCCCGACGAAGCGGGCGGTGCTGCCGGTGCCGGCGCGGGAGCCGTGCGCTGCTGGGCCGGTGTCGCCGCGGGTGCCGGGCGGCCGGTCGCGGCCGCGAGGGCCTGGCCGCAGGCGTCGGTGTTCGCGGCTGCCGCCGGGCGCTGCTGCTGACTGCCGCCGAACAGGCCGGTGATCGCACCCGCCCCGCCCTGCGCGATGCCCGTGACCGTGCCGAGCGTGCCCTGCGCCAGCGCCTGCGCCGTGCCGGCCGCATCGGGCGTATAGGAAGGCTTCGCCAGCGTGCCGCCGATGTTGAACGCGACGGGCCCCGCGACCTGGTTGAGCGCGAGCTGCTCGGTCGCAAGGTTGATCGTGCCGGTGGTCCGGGCCGACATCACGCCGGTGTCGATCAGGCCCGCCTTGTAGACGCCGATGCCGTTCTGGAAATCGATCTTGTGGATCGCGCAGCGGACCGACGTGCCGATCGTGACCTTGGCGAGCGGCGGGAAGACCGAGCCGAGCCATTCGCCGATCACCTTGGTGGCCGCCTGGCCGAGTTCGCCCTGCCCCATGTTGAGATACACGTCGCCCGCGAGGCTGGCGGCAAGCTGGCGGGCGGTGTCACCCGAGCCGCGCAGGTTCACGTCAAGCGTGGTGAGGCCGCCCTTGAACCAGTCGTTGAGCTTGCGCTCGTTCAGCACGCGGCCGACCTCGAGCTGGCGCATCTCGATCTTGTGCGTGAAGTTCTTCTGCGCGGCGTTCGCCGTCGCGTCGAGCGAGAACTTCCCGCCATCCATCTCGAACGTCAGCGGGCGCAGCGTCAGCGCGCCGTTCGCGATCACGGCCTGCAGGTTGAGGTTCCGGAGCGTGGCGCCGTCGGTCACGATACTGCCGGCCGTATACTTGATGTCGGCATTCGCGGCATTGAGCTGATCGAACGGCACCTTCTCGTTCGGGATCACGCGACCGTCCGCCGGAGCGGCGGCCCCGCCGCCGCCCGACGCCGGGCGTGCGGGCGCCGAAGCCGCCGGCTTGGGCGGGAGCAGCTTCACGAGATCGACCGTCTGGGACTTGAGGTTCGCCTGCACCGACGGCTTGGCGCCCGGCGGGACGGCGATGGTCGCCTCGCCCGAGATGTCAACCGCCCCCCCCGGCCCGACCTTCACGGCGAGGCCTGAAATCTGGTAGCGCGCGGCCGCCGTATCGGCGACCTGCATCTGCAGGTCGAGCGGGCCGGTGACCGGCGGCTCCATCTTCGCGGCCTTGAATGGGGCCGCGAGATCCTGCGAGGTCGCCTTGATCGCGAGCTTCAGGCCGCGCTGCTGCGTCGGGTCCTGGAACGAGCCCGCGACTTCGAGCCGGATGGTCTCGGCCTTGCCGAGATCGATCTTGATGTCGGGCAGCGTCGGGCGGCCCTGCGGGCCGTTGTCCGCGGCCTTCACCGACAGCTTCAGCGGTCCGATCGCGGGGATCTCCTGCTTGGCGAGCGCGGCGAGCTTCTGCAGGTCGGGCACGTCGGCCGAAAGCTCGATGTTGTAGCCCTTGCCCTGTGCGGGCGCCACGATGCCGCCGACGACCTTGGCCGACAGCGCGTTGTCGCCCAGCGTGAGGGCGACGTTGACCGGCCACGGCGAACCGCTCGACTGGAGCAGGCGTTCGACCGAACCCACCTCGCCCTTGGCGGTGAATTTGAGCTCGCCCGACAGTTCCGGCACGTTGGCCGAACCGGCGATGTCGAGGCGCAGCGGCGAGGACGCGGAATCAGCGTTCAGCAGCACGCGCTCGAGCTTCACTTCCTTCGTTTCGCGCGTCACGCCGTCGCGTAGTGCGAAGCGCGCGTTGCGCAGTTCGACCTCGCGCACGACCGGCAGCGCGCCGCCGCCCGACGATTGCGCCGCGGGCTGGGCCGCCTGCGGCTGCGCTGCGGCCGGCGCCGGCGAAGCCGCGTCGAATTCCCAGTTGCCCTTGCCGGCGCGGTCGGTCTCGAGAAGGATGTCGGTATCGAGAAGCACGAGGCGCTTCACCTCGACCTGCTTGGACAGCAGCGGCAGCAGCGCCACCTGCACCTCGAACCGGCCGACCTTGACCATCTCGGGACGCGAGCCCCATGCCGCGTTGCTGAACGATACATCGGAAATGCCGAAGCTTGGCGACAGGCCCAGCGACAGCTTGATGTCGCCCTTGAGGACGAGATCGCGGCCCGTGGCCTTCTTCGCCGCCTCGACGATCTGCGGCTTGTACTGGTTGGGATCGATCGACGAGGCGATCACGAACACGGCGCCGACCGCGACGACGATCAGGCCGACGAGGCCGATGGCGAGCCATTTCACGATGCGCATGTCTGCTTCTCCCAGATTTCCCGGACAAGGCCGGGCAGTTCCGAATAGTCGCGCGCGAGCCGGTCCGCGCCGGCCTGCGTCAGGTCGTCGGGGGAATGATAGCCCCAAACGACGCCCAGCGCTCCCACCTTGGCGGCCTTGGCCATCGTCATGTCGAAGCTGGTATCGCCGATCATGACGGTATCCGCGGGTTGCGCGCCCGCCTCGGCCATCGCCCAGTGGACCATCGTCGGGTCCGGCTTGCCGGGCGCGCGGTCGGCCGTCTGCAACGTGACAAAAAGATGGTGGAGCTTGTGGCTGCCCAGCACCGCATCGAGCCCGCGCCGCGCCTTGCCGGTGGCGATCCCGAGTTGCCAGCCCGCCGCCTGCAGCGCGTCGAGGGCGGCGAGCGCGCCGGGAAACAGCGGTTCGACCATTCCGCCGTCGGTGCGCAGCGCGAAGAACGCCTCCTTGTAGCCGTCGACGAGGCGGGCGTGGATTTCGACGCTGCTCGCTGGCGCCAGAAGCGCCATGCAGCGTTCCAGCGGCAGGCCGATCACCCGGTGCGTCTGCGCGAGCGTCGGGGCCGGCAGGCCGAGGCCGGCGAAGGCGCTTTCCATGCAGGCCTGGATCGCGTGCTGGCTGTCGACCAGCGTGCCGTCGAAGTCGAAGAGCGCCAGCCGCGGCGCCTGATTCTTGCTCATGTTCAGGATACCGCCGGTCAGTCGCGCGGGAACGGATCGTCGCGCGCGTCGGGATCGAAGCCGAAGAACTCCCACGTCTTGCGCATGTGGAAGGGCAGCGGAGCACGGACTTTCAGCATGCCCTCGCCCGAGGGATGCGGCAGCTCGATCGAACGGGCATGCAGATGCAGCTTCGCCGACAGCCCGTCGCCGACCAGCCGCGCCTTGGAGGCGCCGTACTTGCCGTCGCCGACGATCGGCGTGCCGAGCGCATCGGCGCAATGGACGCGCAACTGGTGCGTGCGTCCCGTGCGCGGCCACATCACGAGCCACGCCGCACGGTCGCCCGCGACGTCGACGGTGGAATAGAGCGTGAGGGCGCGCTTGCCGTCTTCCTCGTTGGCGGCCATGTGCTCGTGGCCGCTGGCGCCGGCTTCCTTGGCCAGCGCCATGTCGATCTTGCCCTGCGCCGGCTTCGGCACGCCTGCGACGAGCGCCCAATAGAGCTTGCGCGCGTTGCGGTGCCGGAACGAATCGCCCAGACGCTGCGCGTTCTTGGCGCCGCGCGCCAGCACAAGCACGCCCGAGGTGTCGCGGTCGAGCCGGTGGACGAGCTTGGGCCGCCCTTCGATCTCGAACTGGAGTGCGTCGAGCATGCCGTCGATATGCCGCTCGGTCCCCGTCCCGCCCTGCACGGCGATGCCCGGCGGCTTGTTCAGCACGATGACGTCGTCATCCTTGTAGATGACGCAGCCCTGGATCATCTCGGCATCCGCCTTCGAGACCTTCGGGCGCTCGCGCACCACGCCGGGCGCGGCAAGTTCGTCGGGCGGTGGCATCTCGATATTCGGCGGCAGGCGGATCGCCTGTTCGGGCTCCAGCCGCTGGCTCGACTTGGCGCGCTTGCCGTCGACGCGGATCTGGCCCGTGCGCAGCAGCTTCTCGATGCGGCCCTGCCCGAGTGCGGGATATTTACGCTTGAGCCAGCGGTCGAGCCGCTGGTCCGCGTCGTCGATCTTCACGAGAATGGTCACGACGCCGGTCATTCTTCCCTCGCCCGCCGCTCGCGCAGCTTGGCCCAATAGTCGAGACGCTTGCGGATCTCGCGCTCGAATCCGCGTTCGGGCGGATCGTAGAAGGTTTCGCGCGCCAGGCCGTCGGGAAAATAGTTCTGCCCCGAGAAGCCGTCCGGCGCGTCGTGGTCGTAGGCATAGCCCTTGCCGTAGCCCAGCTCCTGCATGAGCCTCGTCGGCGCGTTCAGGATATGGGCTGGCGGCATCAGCGAGCCGGTCGACTTGGCCGCGCGCTGCGCCCGGCCGAAGGCGAGATAGGCCGCGTTCGACTTGGGCGCGGTCGCCAGATAGACGACCGCCTGCGCGATCGCAAGCTCGCCCTCGGGCGAGCCGAGAAAGTCGTAGGTATCCTTGGCCGCGAGCGCCTGGTGCACCGCCTCGGGATCGGCAAGGCCGATATCCTCGACCGCGAAGCGCACGAGCCGGCGCACCAGATAGAGCGGCTCTTCCCCGCCCGCCAGCATGCGCGCGAGCCAGTAGAGGGAGGCGTCCACGTCGGAGCCGCGCATCGATTTGTGCAGCGCGGAGATGAGGTTGTAATGCCCCTCCTGCGCCTTGTCGTAGAGCGGGGCGCGGCGCTGCACGGCACGCGCGAGGCCTTCGGTATCGAGCGGATCGCCGCGGTGCTGGAACACCTGTTCGGCGAGGTTGTAGAGATAGCGCCCGTCGCCGTCGGCCATCGCGATGAGCGCGCCGCGCGCATCCTCGGTCAGCGGCAGCCTGCGGCCTTCCGCCGCTTCGGCCTTGGCGAGCAGCGCGATCAAGGTCGGCTCGTCGAGGCGCTTCAGCACCAGTACCTGGCAGCGCGACAGCAACGCGGCGTTGATCTCGAAGGACGGGTTCTCGGTCGTGGCGCCCACAAGCGTGACGGTGCCATCCTCGACATAGGGCAGGAAGCCGTCCTGCTGGCCGCGGTTGAAGCGGTGGATCTCGTCGACGAACAGCAGCGTGCCCTTGCCCATCGCACGGCGCTCGGCCGCCTCGGCGAAGGCCTTGCGCAGATCGGCCACGCCCGAGAACACGGCCGACAGCGGCACGAATTCGAGCCCGACCGCGTCGGCCAGCAGGCGCGCAATCGTCGTCTTGCCGCAGCCCGGCGGGCCCCACAGCACGATGGAAGCAAGCTTGCGGTTCGCGAGCATGCGCGCGAGCGGCCCGTCGCCCTTCAGCAGATGGTCCTGGCCCGCGACCTCGTCGAGCTTGGCCGGGCGCAGCCGCTCGGCCAGCGGGCGCGCTTCCGCAGGGGCCGCGAACAGGCCGGGAGATGCTCCGGTGCGCGGGCTCTTCATCCGCCCACCGTGGTCGTCAGCGTCCGGTCGCCGCGGCGTATCTGCAGGCGCCACGGCAACGGCATGCCGGCGGCCTTGCGCGCGTCCTCGACCGTCGCGATAACCCGATCGTTGACGCGAAGGACGAGATCGCCCGGCTGCAGGCGCAGGACATCGGCCGGGCTGCCGCGGCGCACTTCGGTGACGATGACGCCGCGCGCCGGCAGGTTGAGGCCGAGTTCCTCGACGAAGGCAGGCGACAGGTTGGCGAGCGTGGCGCCGGAGAACGGATGCTGCCCGCGCATTGGCGTCACGTCGCGCGGCGGGTTCTCGATGGGGCCGGTCAGCGTCACCGGCAGTACGCCCTCCTGCCCGGCGCGCCAGACCGTCAGATGAACGGTCTGGCCGACGGGCTGGGTTGCGATGCGGAAGCGCAGCGCCTCGTTGTCGGTGACCTCGCGCCCCTCGACCCGCAGCACCACGTCGCCGCGCCGCAGGCCCGCCCGCTCGGCGGGGCCACCCGGGAACACGTCGGTAAGCGCCACGCCGACGGGCCGCGGCAGGCCCAGGCTGGGCGCAAGCTCGTTCGTCACGGTCTGGCCCGACGCACCCAGCCATGCACGCACGAGCCGGCCGCCGGAGCCCACGCCCGCGACGACCGTCTGCACCATGTTCGACGGGATCGCAAAGCCGATGCCGTTGGAGCCGCCGTCGCGCGAGAAGATCGCCGAGTTGATGCCGACGAGCCTTCCGTCGAGCGTGACGAGCGCGCCGCCCGAATTACCCGGATTGATGGCCGCGTCGGTCTGGATGAAGAAGCGGAAATCGGAAATGCCGCCCATCGTGCGCGCGACGGCCGAGACGATGCCCTGCGTCACCGTCTGGCCCACGCCGAACGGATTGCCGATGGCGAGAACGATGTCGCCGACCTCGATGTCGTCGGAATCCTTCATCTCGAGGAAGGGCAGCCGCTCGCCGTTCGTCTCGATGCGCAGCACGGCAAGGTCGGTGCGCTCGTCCGCACGCAGCACGCTCGCCTCGAATTCGCGCCGGTCTGCGAGGCCAACGACGATCTCTTCCGCCCCGCGGATGACGTGGAAGTTCGTGACGATGATGCCGCCGGCATCGACGATCACGCCGGAACCCAGCGAGTTCTGCACCTTCTCGCCCATGCCGGGGAACTGGTCGCCGAAGAAGCGGCGGAAGACCGGATCGTTGGCGAAGGGCGACGGCGACGCGCGCTGCACGCGCTTGGTCGTGACGTTGACGACGGCGGGCGCCGCGCGCTTCACCACGGGCGCGAACGACAGCAGCACCTGTTCGCGCGTCTCGGGCACGGCACGCGTCTGGGCGACGGCAGGGGCCGTCCAGGCGAAGAGCGTCAGGAGGAAGATCGCGAGCGGGCGCATGGCCTGATTTTAACCTCCATGCCCCGAAAGCAGAAGCGGCGCCGGGGGTACCGGCGCCGCTTCATGTCTGCTCCGAAAGTCGGGGCCGGATCAGGCCGCCGCGCCTTCCTTCTCGGTCTTGTCGGCCGCTTCGCGCTCGGCGGCGACGCGGGCCTTGTCGGCCTTGCCCTTGGCGGCGGGATCGCGGTCGACGAGTTCGATCACCGCCAGCGAGGCGGCGTCACCGTGACGCATGCCCGCGCGCAGGACGCGCGTGTAGCCGCCGTTACGGGCCTTGTAGCGCTCGGCGATCGGGCCGAACAGCTTCTGGGCGACCGTCGTGTCCTGCAGCATCGACAGGGCGCGACGCCGGTTGGCGAGACCGCCCTTCTTGCCGAGCGTGATCAGCTGCTCGACGTACGGGCGAAGTTCCTTCGCCTTGGACACCGTCGTCTTGATCTGCTCGTGCACGATCAGCGACACCGCCATGTTGGCGAGGGTCGCCTGACGGTGGGGGGAGGTGCGGCCCATCTTCCGGCCGGCCATTCCGTGACGCATGACTTCTTACTCCTTGAGCGAAGACGCCGTTCAGTACGGCTCTTCGAGTTTCTTGGCCAGCTCTTCGATGTTCTCGGGCGGCCAGCCGGGGATCTGCATGCCGAGATGGAGGCCCATCTGCGACAGGACTTCCTTGATCTCGTTGAGCGACTTGCGGCCGAAGTTCGGGGTGCGGAGCATCTCCGCTTCCGTCTTCTGCACGAGGTCGCCGATGTAGATGATGTTGTCGTTCTTGAGGCAGTTGGCCGAACGGACCGACAGCTCGAGCTCGTCGACCTTGAGGAGCAGGTTCTTGTTGAACGGCAGGTCGCCGACCTTCTCCTCGACGCGTTCGATGCTCGGCTCTTCGAAGTTGATGAAGAGCTGGAGCTGGTCCTGCAGGATGCGCGCGGCGAGCGCCACGGCGTCTTCCGGCGTGACTGCGCCGTTCGTCTCGATCTTCATCGAGAGCTTGTCGTAGTCCGTGACCTGGCCGACGCGGGTGTTCTCGATCTTGTACGAGACCTTGCGGACCGGGCTGAACAGCGCGTCAACCGGGATGATCCCGATGGGCGCGTCGGCCGGACGCGACGTGGCGCCCGGAACGTAGCCCTTGCCGGTCTCGACCGTCATTTCCATGACGAGCTTTGCGCCGTCATCGAGCGTGCAGATCACGTGATCGGGGTTCATCACCTCGATGTCGTGGCCGGCTTCGATCTGGCCCGCGCGCACTTCGCCGGGGCCGTTGGCCTTCAGCATGATGCGCTTGGGGCCGTCGCCGTGCATGCGCAGGCCGATCGCCTTGACGTTGAGGACAACGTCGGTGACGTCTTCGCGTACGCCCGGAATCGACGAGAACTCGTGCAGCACGCCCTCGATCTTGATCGAGGTGATGGCCGCACCCTGCAGCGAGGAGAGCAGCACGCGGCGCAGCGCGTTGCCCAGCGTCAGGCCGAAGCCGCGCTCCAGCGGTTCGGCGACGACCGTCGCTTCGCGCTTGGCGTCGTCGCCGGGCTCGACATCGAGCTTCTGGGGCTTGATCAGTTCTTTCCAGTTCTTCTGCAGCACGGGGTCACCTTTCGAGGTGGGCGGCGGCGGACGGCTCCTTGGGGAACCGGGCCCGCGCGCCGCAAGCGGATGTCGCGAAGGGCGGCGTCGGTTCGCGTCGGGAGACGCACCGGCGCCGCGGCGTGAAGGATCGCGTCAGACGCGCCGGCGCTTGGGCGGGCGGCAGCCGTTGTGCGGGATCGGCGTCACGTCGCGGATCGACGTGATCTGGAACCCGACGGCCTGGAGGGCGCGCAGCGCCGACTCGCGGCCGGCACCCGGGCCTTTGACCTCGACCTCGAGCGTGCGCATGCCGTGCTCCATCGCCTTCTTGCCGGCGTCTTCGGCCGCCATCTGGGCGGCGTACGGCGTCGACTTGCGGCTTCCCTTGAAGCCCTGCGTGCCGGAAGACGACCACGAGATCGTGTTGCCCTGCGCGTCGGTGATCGTGATCATGGTGTTGTTGAACGACGCATTCACATGCGCGACACCGGACGTAATGTTCTTGCGTTCGCGGCGGCGGGGGCGTCCCGCGCCAGCGGCGGCAGCTGCTTTCTTCTCGGCCATCGATCTATCCTCGGCTGTATCGAATTACTTGCGGGTGGCGATCTTCTTGCCAGCGATCGGACGCGCCTTGCCCTTGCGGGTACGCGCGTTCGTGTGCGTGCGCTGGCCGCGCACCGGCAGGCCCTTGCGATGACGCAGGCCGCGATACGCACCCATGTCCATCAGGCGCTTGATGTTCAGCGCGATCTCGCGCCGCAGGTCGCCCTCGACGCGGAATTCGCGATCGATGCATTCGCGGATCTTCAGCACTTCCTCGTCGGAAAGCTGGTTCACGCGCTTCGCATCGGGGATTCCGACCTTCTTGCAGATATCGACGGCAAGCGCCGGACCGATACCGTAAATATAGCGAAGCGCAATAACGACACGCTTGGCAGTGGGAATGTTGACGCCAGCAATACGTGCCACGTCGTTCTCCTTCGTCTCTCGTATGGGCGGCGAGCCGCCCTGTTTCCACGGTTCCGTTCGAGGCCGCCGCGACCCCCACCCTTTGGGGTTCGGGGCTGGCGGCCCGAATGCCTAAAATCCTTGTTCCAACCCAGTTTTCGGTGCCCATGCGAGCGCGGCGCAACGGCAATAACCGTGCGCCTCGCCATGACCGGCCGGCCACCGAGAGGCGCGCATTATAGGGTCCGCCCCCTTCGAGTCAACCGGCGTTAACAACATTCTTGCTCCTCAGATTGCCGGGATCGGCTTGCCGAGAACCTTGGCGATCAGCCCCGTCACCACATCCATGTCGGCCATCCCGTCGACGACCTTCAGGGAGCCCTTGGCGCGGTAATAAGGTATGATCGGCGCGGTCTGGTCGTGATAGGCCTTCAACCGGGCGCCGACCGTTTCGGCATTGTCGTCGGGCCGGCGGACGATGTTGGTCGAGCCACAGGCGTCGCACTTGCCGGAGACCTTCGTCGGCTTGGTCTTGTCGTGATAGACGGCGCCGCATTCCTTGCAGCTGTAGCGGCCGGAAATGCGCGCGACCAGGGCCGCGTCGTCGACCTGCATCTCGATCACATGGTCGAGCTTGAGGCCGCGGGCGGCGAGCATCTTGTCGAGCGCTTCGGCCTGCGCGACCGTGCGCGGGAAGCCGTCGAGAATGAAACCGTTCTTGCAGTCCGGCTCGCCGATGCGCTCCGAGATCATGGCGATCAGGATGTCGTCGGAAACGAGCTTGCCCGCCTCCATGACCGCCTTCGCCTTCTTGCCGACATCCGTTCCCGCGGCGACCGCCGCGCGCAGCATGTCGCCCGTCGAAAGCTGGACGAGACCGAGAGCCTTTTCGATTCGCTTTGCCTGGGTACCCTTGCCGGCGCCCGGCGGTCCCAAAAGAACGATGTTCATGGCTCCGGCTCCCGTCTTTTTTTGATTCAGCGCCGCGCGCCGCGCAGCTTGGACTTCTTGATGAGGCCCTCGTACTGATGGGCGAGCAGGTGCGAGTGGACCTGCGCGACCGTATCCATGGTCACCGACACGACGATCAGCAGCGACGTGCCGCCGAAATAGAACGGCACCGAATACTGGCTGATCAGGATTTCCGGCAGCACACAGATCACCGCGAGATAGCCGGCACCCAGAACCGTAAGGCGCGTGAGCACGTAATCGAGATAGTCGGCCGTGTTCTTGCCCGGACGGATGCCCGGCACGAAGCCGCCATGCTTCTTCAGATTGTCGGCCGTCTCGACCGGATTGAAGACGACGGCCGTGTAGAAGAACGCGAAGAACACGATCAGCGCGATGTAGAGAAGGATATAGAGCGGCTGGCCGTGGCCGAGATGCGTCGTCAGCCAGGTAAGCGCCGGGATTTCGTTGTTCTGGTTGAAGTTCGCGAATGTCAGCGGCAGCAGCAGCAGCGACGAGGCGAAGATCGGCGGGATGACGCCCGACGTGTTCATCTTCAGCGGCAGGTGCGAGGACTCGCCGCCGAACATCTTGTTGCCGACCTGGCGCTTCGGGTACTGGACGATGATGCGGCGCTGCGCGCGTTCGATGAACACGATCGCCATGACGACCAGCACCGACATGACGAGCAGGATCAGGATGACGAAGGTGGAGAGCGCGCCCGTGCGGCCCATCTCCAGCGTGTTGCCCAGCGCCAGCGGCAGGTTCGCGATGATGCCCGCGAAGATGATGAGCGACGTGCCGTTGCCGACGCCGCGCTGGGTGATCTGCTCGCCCAGCCACATCAGGAACATCGTGCCGCCGCTGAGCGTGACCACGCAGGTGAAGCGGAACGCGAGGCCCGGATCGATGACGGCTGCGCCCACAGATCCGCGCATGCCTTCGAGCCCGACGGCGATGCCGAAGGACTGGAAGATCGCCAGGAACAGCGTGAGATAGCGCGTATACTGGTTGAGCGTCTTGCGGCCCGCCTCGCCTTCCTTCTTCAGGGCTTCGAGGGCTGGCGAGACGGCCGACATCAGCTGGATGATGATGGAGGCCGTGATGTACGGCATGATGTTGAGCGCGAACAGCGTCATGCGGCTGAGCGCGCCGCCAGAGAACATGTCGAACATGCCCAGGATGCCGCCGCGCTGCTGCTCGAAGATCTCGCGCAGGATGCCCGGATCGATGCCGGGAATCGGGATGTAGGTCCCGATCCGGTACACGACGAGCGCGCCCAGCGTGAACCAGAGCCGGTTCTTGAGCTCGGTCGCCTTGGAGAACGCGCCCCAGTTGAGGGACTGCGCGAGTTGTTCTGCCGCCGATGCCATCCGCTCTACGTCTCTCCGATCCGGTCCCGACTAAAGAGGTTGGGTCGATTCAGACGAGCGTTCAAGCGGCCGTCTTGGCGGCTCCGCCCTTCTTGGCGTCCTTCGCCTTGCGCTTGGCCTGGCGGTCGCGCTTCTTCTGCGCGTCCGCCTCGACCTTTTCGCGCGCCGTCACGATGATCTCGATCTTGCCGCCGGCCTTCTCGACCGCGGCGATCGCGCTCTTCGTGGCGCCGTGCGCGACGATGCTGACCTTCGCCTTGAAATCGGCGCCGCCGTCACCCAGGACGCGCAGGCCGTCGAACGCGCGGCGCAGGACGCCGCCCTTGACCAGCGTGTCCATGTCGATCGGCTTGGAAGCGTCGATACGCTTCTCGTCGATCGCCCACTGCAGCTTGCCCAGGTTGATCTCCTGGTATTCGAGGCGGAAGATGTTCGTGAAGCCGCGCTTGGGCATGCGGCGGTAGATCGGGGTCTGGCCGCCTTCGAAGCCGTTGAGCGCCACGCCCGAACGCGCGGTCTGGCCCTTGCCGCCGCGGCCCGACGTCTTGCCGAGGCCCGAACCGATGCCGCGCCCGAGGAGCTTGCGGGTCTTGCGCGCACCGGCGTTGTCGCGAATCTGATTGAGCTTCATGTGACGTTCCGTTCGGATAATGGGTGCGGAGGGACGAGACGCGCGAATTCGCGTCAGGCTTCCACGCGCACCAGATGCTGGACTTTGCGGATCATGCCGCGGACCGACGGCGTGTCTTCGAGGACTCGCTCGTTGCCCACGCGGCGCAGGCCGAGACCCACGAGGGTCTCCTTCTGCCCGGGCTGGCGCCCGGCAACGCTCGCGATCTGCTTGACCTTCAGGGTCTTCTTGGCGGCCATCGTCGTTCTCCGGTGTGCTGGTATCAGGCGGTGGCCGGCGCGGTGCCGTCCGTCTCGCGACGGCCGACGATGTCGCCGATCTTCTTGCCGCGCTTGGCGGCGACGTTGCGCGGGCTCGACATGCGGGTGAACGCGTCGAACGTCGCCTTGATCATGTTGTGCGGGTTGGACGTGCCCGTCGACTTGGCGACGATGTCCTGGATCCCGAGGCTTTCGAAGATCGCGCGCATCGGGCCGCCGGCGATGATGCCGGTACCCGGCTCGGCGGCGCGCAGGACCACGAAGCCGGCACCAAAATGGCCCCGGACGTCGTGATGCAGCGTGCGGCCTTCGCGCAGCGGCACGCGGACCATCGCGCGCTTGGCGTACTCGGTCGCCTTGCGGATCGCTTCGGGAACTTCGCGGGCCTTGCCCGTGCCGTAGCCGACCTTGCCCTTGGCGTCGCCCACGACGACGATCGCCGCGAAGCCGAAGCGCTTGCCGCCCTTCACCACCTTCGCGACGCGATTGATGGCGACGAGCTTCTCGACCAGTTCCGCCTCGTCGCGCTCGCGCGGACGATCGTTCTGGTCGCGACGGCCGCGACCGCGTTCGCCTTCACCACCCTTGCGTGCCATGGGCTATACCTTCCTCGAATTCGAAATCAGAACGACAGTCCGCCTTCGCGCGCGGCATCCGCCAGCGCACGAACGCGACCGTGATAGCGGTAGCCGCCGCGGTCGAACGCGACTTCCTTGATGCCCGCGGCGATGGCGCGCTTGGCGACGAGCAGACCGACAGCCTTCGCGGCCCCCAGATCTCCGCCGCCCTTCGTCAGGGCGCCCTTCAGTTCCTTCTCGACGCTCGACGCGGCGGCGATGGTGACGCCCTGCGTGTCGTCGATGACCTGCGCGTAGATGTGCTTCGACGAGCGGAAGATCGACAGCCGAACCCGGCCGCCTGACTTCCGGCGAAGCGAGTGCCGCACCCGCGCCGTGCGGCGGTCGTGCAAGAGCTTTGCCTTGTCCATGGGTCGGGTTCCTTACTTCTTCTTGCCTTCTTTGCGACGGATCGTCTCGTCGGCATACTTGATGCCCTTGCCCTTGTAGGGCTCCGGCTTGCGCAACTGGCGGATCTCCGCGGCGACCTGGCCGACCTGCTGGCGGTCCGCGCCGCTGACGGTCAGGGCCACGTTCTTTTCGCCAACCTTGATCGTGATGCCTTCCGGAATCGGGAAGACGATCTCGTGGCTGAAGCCGATCTTGAGCAGCAGGTTCTTGCCCTGCACGTCGGCGCGGAAGCCGACGCCGTTGATCTCAAGATCGCGCGAGAAACCGGTCAAGGCGCCCTTGACCATGTTGGCGACGAGGGCGCGCGAAGTGCCCCAGGCCGAACGCGCCAGCTTGGACTGGCTGCGCGGCGTGAAGACGACCTTGCCGTCCTTGACGGCGGCGGTGACTTCGCGGTGAAGCGTGAGCGCCTTGCGCCCGAGCTTGCCCGCAACGATGACGTCCTGGCCCTTGACCTCGACGGTCACGCCCTGCGGAACGGTCACCGGATTCTTTCCGATACGTGACATGGCTTTTCCTGCCTTCCGATCAGAATACGGTGCAGAGGACTTCGCCGCCCACGTTCTGGGCGCGGGCCTCGCTGTCCGACATGACGCCACGCGGCGTCGACAGGATGGAGATGCCGAGACCGCCGTAGAACTTCGGCAGGTCGCGGATCTTCGCATAGACGCGGCGGCCGGGCTTCGACACGCGCGCGATCTCCTTAATGACGGGTTCGCCCTCATGATACTTGAGTTCGACCACCAGCTCGGGGATCGCCGTCTTGCGGTCTACGCTCGCGTAGCCGCGGATATAACCCTCACGCTCCAGCACATCCAGCACGCTCTTGCGCAACTTCGAAGCCGGGACGTCAACTGCCGTCCGGCCCTGCGACTGGGCGTTGCGGATGCGCGAAAGCATATCGCCAAGGGGATCGCTCATCGCCATGTCCGTAATCCTTCCTTTGCCGTTTCGCCGTTACCAGCTCGCCTTGACCATTCCGGGGATCTGACCCACGGAGGCGAGCTCGCGCAGCTTGATGCGGCACAGCTTGAATTTCCGATAGTTTCCGCGCGAACGGCCCGTGAGCTCGCAGCGCAGACGAACGCGGGTGGGTGCCGAGTTGCGGGGCAACGCGGCAAGCTTGAGGCGCGCTTCGAAGCGCTCCTCGGCCGACAGCGATTCGTCGTTCGCCGTCTGCTTCAGGCGCGCGCGCTTGCCGGCGAACTGCTTCGCCATGCGCTCGCGGCGCTTGTTCTTCTCGACTGCGCTTTTCTTGGCCATCTGGTCCTTCCCGGCGCGTCAGTTATAGAACGGCATGTCGAACGACTTCAGGAGGGCTTTGGCCTCCTCGTTCGACTTGGCCGTCGTCACGATGATGATGTCCATGCCCCGGACCTGATCGATGCGATCGTAGTTGATCTCCGGAAACACGATCTGCTCCTTGATGCCGAGCGAGTAGTTGCCGCGGCCGTCGAAGGACTTGCCCGAGAGACCGCGGAAGTCGCGCACGCGCGGCAGGGCGATCGTCACGAGACGGTCGAGAAACTCGTACATGCGCGCGCCGCGCAGCGTCACCTTGGCGCCGATCGGCAGGCCGCGACGCAGCTTGAAGTTCGCGATCGCCTTCTTCGCCTTGATCACGGACGGCTTCTGTCCGGTGATTGCGGAGAGTTCGGACACGGCCGCCTCGAGCTTCTTGGCGTCGTGCGCGGCTTCGCCCACGCCCATATTCACGACGATCTTCTCCAGGCGCGGGACCTGCATCGGGCTCTTGTACCCGAACTGCTTCATCAGCGCCGGCTTGATCGTCTTGTCGTAGTTGTCTTGAAGGCGGGTTGCCATGGCGATCACCGATCAATCATTTCGCCGGACTTGCGCGCAAAGCGGACTTTGCTGCCGTCGACGGTTTTGTAGCCGACCTTGGTCGGCGTACGGTCCTTGGGGTCGAGATGCGACACGTTCGAGACGTGGATCGGGGCTTCCTTCTCCACGATCCCACCCTGGCGGCCCTGGGCGGGACGCGTGTGGCGCTTGACCATGTTGACGCCCTGCACCACGACGCGCAGCTCGTCGGGGATCACGCGGATCACCTTGCCCGACTTGCCCTTGTCGCGGCCGGTAATCACCACGACCTCGTCGTCCTTGCGGACCTTGAGCTTCGTCGTCATCACAGCACCTCCGGGGCGAGCGAGATGATCTTCATGTAGCCCTTGCCACGCAGTTCGCGCGTGACCGGCCCGAAGATGCGCGTGCCGATGGGCTCGCCTTCCTTGTTGATCAGGACGGCGGCGTTGCGGTCGAAGCGGACCGACGAACCGTCGGCGCGGCGGATCTCCTTCGAGGTCCGCACGATCACCGCCTTGTGCACGTCGCCCTTCTTGACGCGGCCGCGCGGGATCGCCTCTTTGATCGACACGACGATCACGTCGCCGATCGTCGCCGTCTTGCGCATGGAACCGCCGAGGACCTTGATGCACTGGACCCGACGGGCGCCAGAGTTGTCCGCGACTTCCAGATTGGTGCGCATCTGGATCATGGTTTACGTCCTCCGGGCGCTGTTCAAGCAGCCGCTTCGTCGGCCAAGATTTCCCAGCACTTGCGCTTGGAAATCGGCCGGCATTCGCGGATCTTGACGTTGTCGCCCACCTTCGAGCGGTTGGTCTCGTCGTGCGCCAGATACTTCTTCGAGCGAACGATGAACTTCTTGTAGATCGGATGCATCACGCGGCGCTCGACCTTGACCGTGACGGTCTTGTCCATGGCGTCGCTGGTGACGATCCCTTGTAGTACGCGGCGGGGCATTTCTCGTCCTCCGGATGCGGTCAGGCTTTGGCGGCGGGCGCGGACTTGCGCCGGCGCTCGCCCAGGACGGTCTCGATGCGCGCGATGTCGCGACGCACGACGCGCACGCGCGCGACGTTCTCGAGCTGTCCCGAAGCCTTCTGGAAACGCAGGTTGAACTGTTCCTTGCGCAGGTCGCCCAGCTGGTCCTTCAGCTGGTCGTCGGTCTTCGCGCGGACTTCGGTCGGCTTGGTCATGGCGATCAACCCTCCTCGCCCAGACGCGAAACCATGCGCGTCTTGATGGGAAGCTTGGCGGCGGCCAGCTCGAACGCCTCGCTGGCGATCTGCTTCGGCACGCCGTCGATTTCAAACAGGATGCGGCCCGGATTGACGCGCACGACCCAGAACTCGGGGCTACCCTTGCCCGAGCCCATGCGCACTTCGGCCGGCTTCTTCGACACCGGCACGTCGGGGAACACGCGGATCCACACGCGGCCGGCGCGCTTCAGGTGGCGCGTGATCGTGCGGCGGGCCGCCTCGATCTGGCGCGCGGTGACGCGCTCGGGCTCGAGAGCCTTCAGGCCGTAGGCGCCGAAGTTCAGCGTGAAGCCGCCCTTCGCGTTGCCGTGGATACGGCCCTTGTGCGCCTTGCGGTATTTGGTGCGCTTCGGGGAAAGCATGGTGCGTTATCCGTCTTTCTGATCTCAGCGGGCCGGCTGCTGTTCCATGGCGCGCTTGTCCTGCGCCATCGGGTCGTGCGCCAGGATCTCGCCCTTGAACACCCACACCTTGACGCCGCAAGTGCCGTAGTTGGTCTTGGCGGTCGCCGTGCCGAAATCGATCTCGGCGCGCAGCGTGTGCAGGGGAACGCGACCCTCGCGGTACCATTCGACGCGCGCGATTTCAGCGCCACCGAGACGGCCCGAGCAGTTGATCCGGATGCCGAGCGCGCCGAGACGCATGGCCGACTGGACCGAGCGCTTCATCGCGCGGCGGAACGCCACGCGGCGCTCGAGCTGCTGGGCGATGTTCTCGGCGATCAGCTTGGCATCGATCTCGGGCTTGCGGATCTCGACGATGTTCAGCGAGACCTCGGCCTTCGTGAGCTTGGCCACTTCGAGGCGCAGCTTCTCGATGTCCGCACCCTTCTTGCCGATCACCACGCCCGGACGGGCGGTGTGCAGCGTGATGCGGGCCTTCTTGGCCGGACGCTCGATGACGACGCGCGAGAGGCCCGCCTGCAGCAGCTTGTCCTGCAGCCAGGCGCGCAGGCGCAGGTCTTCGTGCAGCAGCCGCGAGTAGGCGACGTCGGCGAACCAGCGCGAGTCCCACGTGCGGTTGATGCCGAGGCGAAGCCCGATCGGATTGATTTTCTGACCCATCGATTGCTCCTCAGGCCGCTTTCTTCGCGTCGGCCTTGGCGGCCTTCTTGTCCTCGCGCTCGCGCACGACGACGGTGAGATGGGCGTACGGCTTCGTGATCGACGAAGACCGGCCGCGGCCACGCGCATGGAAGCGCTTCAGCTGGAACGACTTGCCCACGTGCGCTTCGGCGACGACCAGGCGGTCGACGTCGAGCTGGTGGTTGTTCTCGGCGTTCGCGATCGCGGACTCGAGCACCTTCTTGACGGTGCCGGCGATGCGGATCTTCGAGAAGCTGAGCTCGGCCAGCGCCGTCTGCGCCGACTTGCCGCGGATCGATTCCGCGACGAGGTTGAGCTTGCGCGGGCTGATGCGGATCGAGCGCAGGATGGCGCGCGCTTCGGTGTCCTTCAGCGAACGGGGATGAGCGGGCTTGCTCATGTCACTTCCTCTCAGCGGTCTTGTCGCCGCCACCGCCGCCCGTGGCGGTGTGACCCGCGAAGGTGCGCGTGGGCGAGAACTCGCCGAACTTGTGGCCGACCATGTTCTCGGTCACCAGCACGGGGAGGAACTTGTGCCCGTTGTAGACGCCGAACGTGAGACCCACGAACTGCGGCAGGATGGTCGAGCGGCGCGCCCAGATCTTGATGATCTCGTTGCGACCCGACGCACGGGACTTTTCTGCCTTCTTGAGGAGGTAGCCGTCGACGAACGGGCCCTTCCAGACTGAGCGAGACACCGGTTGCCTCCGCTATTTCGCGTTGCGCCGGCGGACAATCATCTTGTCCGTCGACTTGTTGTGGCGGGTCTTGAAACCCTTGGTCGGCTGGCCCCACGGGGTCACCGGGTGACGGCCGCCCTTGGTGCGGCCTTCGCCGCCGCCGTGCGGATGGTCGATCGGGTTCATTGCCGTGCCGCGCACCGTCGGGCGGATGCCCATCCAGCGGGTGCGGCCGGCCTTGCCGATCTTGACGTTCTGCTGGTCCGGATTCGACACCGCGCCGATCGAGGCCCAGCACTCGGCCGAGACCTTGCGCAGCTCGCCCGAAGACAGGCGCAGGACGGCGTAGCCGGCGTCCTTGCCGACGAGTTGGACGTACGTGCCTGCCGCGCGGGCCATCTGGCCGCCGCGACCGGTCTTCAGCTCGACATTGTGGACGATCGTGCCGACCGGGATGCCGCGCAGCGGAAGCGCGTTGCCCGGCTTGATGTCCGCCTTCTCGCCCGAGACGACCTTGTCGCCCGCAGCAAGACGCTGCGGCGCCAGGATGTAGGCCTTCTCGCCGTCGGCGTAGGTCACGAGCGCGATGTACGCCGAACGGTTCGGATCGTACTCGATGCGCTCGACCGTCGCCTCGACGTCGTGCTTCTTACGCTTGAAGTCGACGATGCGGTACTTCTTGCGCGCACCGCCGCCGTGATGGCGGGTCGTGATGCGGCCGAGATTGTTGCGCCCGCCGGTCTTCGCACTGCCTTCGACGAGCGGCTTGTGCGGCTCGCCCTTCCACAGACCCGTACGGTCGACGAGCACCAGCTGGCGCAGGCCGGGGGTCTTGGGTTTGAAACTCTTGAGAGCCATTGCCCGATCTCTCCGTTAGAGCGTCGCTGTGACGTCGATGGTCTGGCCGGCTGCCAGCGTCACGATCGCCTTCTTCCAGTCGGAGCGCTTGCCGGGAATGCCCTTGAAGCGCTTCGTCTTGCCCTGCACGACCAGCGTGTTGACGGCCTTCACCTTGACCGAGAACAGCGTCTCGACAGCCGCCTTGATCAGCGGCTTCGTGGCGTCTTCGCGGACCTTGAAGGTCACCTGGTTGTGCTCGGACCCGCGCGTCGCCTTTTCGGTGATCACGGGGGCGAGGATGACGCCGTAGAGCGTCTCCTTCGGATATTTCACGGCCTTGCTCACTTCAGGCGCTCCTGCAGGGCGGCGACCGCCTCGCGCGTGAGAACGAGCGTCTCGCGGCGGAGGATGTCGTACACGTTGGCGCCCTGCTGCGGCAGGACGTCGATGTGCGGGATGTTGCGCGCGGCCTTGGCGAAGTTCTCGTCCACGGCCGGGCCGTCGACGAACAGGGCGGATTCGATGCCCATCTTCTTGAAGCGCTGCGCGAGGTCCTTGGTCTTCGGCGCCTTGAGCTTGGTCGTGTCGAGCACGATCAGCTTGCCTTCGGCCTGCTTGGCCGAGAGGGCCGACTTCAGCGCCAGCTTGCGGACCTTCTTGGGAAGATCGTGCGCGTGGCTGCGCGGCGTCGGGCCGAAAATGATGGCGCCGTGGCGCCACTGCGGCGAACGGGTCGAACCCTGGCGCGCGCGCCCCGAGCCCTTCTGTGCCCACGGGCGCTGGCCGCGCCCCGAGACTTCGCCGATTTCCTTGGTGTCGTGCGTACCGGCACGGCGCTTGGCGAGCTGGTAGCGCACCATGCGCGCGAGGATGTCCGGGCGCGCGGGGAGACCGAAGATCTCCTCGGGGAGATCGATCTCTCCTGCCGACCCGTTATCCAGCGTCTTGACCGCGATCTTCATTATCCGCGTTCCTCGTTTCAGGCCGCAGCCGCTTTACGGAGAGCCGCGGGCTGCGGCGCCTCCTTGGGCAGCTTGCGCTTGACCGCATCGCTGACGAGCACGAAAGAGCCGGCCTGGCCCGGGACAGCGCCCCGCACCATGATCAGGCCCTTGTCCGCGTCGGTCGCTACGACCTTGAGATTCTGCACCGTGATGTTGGCGGTCCCCATGTGACCGGCCATCTTCTTGCCCTTGAACGTGCGGCCGGGATCCTGGCGCTGGCCGGTCGAGCCGTGGCTACGATGCGCCACCGACACGCCGTGCGAGGCTTCGAGACCTGCGAAGTTCCAGCGCTTCATGACGCCCTGGAAACCCTTGCCCGTCGTGGAACCGGCGACGTCGACGAACTGGCCGGCGATGAAATGGTCGGCGGTGACTTCCGCGCCCACTTCGAGCAGCTTGTTCGCCGGCACGCGGAATTCCGCGAGCTTGCGCTTGGGTTCGACCTTCGCCTTGGCGAAGTGGCCGCGCATCGGCTTGCCGACGTTCTTGACCTTTGCCTTGCCCACGCCGAGCTGGAGGGCCGTGTAGCCGTCCTTCTCCTGCGTGCGCACGGCGACGACCTGGCAATGATCGAGCTTCAGCACCGTCACGGGGACGTGGCTGCCCTCCTCCGAGAAGAGGCGGGTCATGCCGATCTTGCGTGCGATAACTCCGGTCCGCATGGTTCTCTCCGTGCTCCCGGCTTACAGCTTGATTTCGACGTCGACGCCGGCGGCGAGGTCGAGCTTCATCAGCGCGTCCACCGTCTGGGGCGTCGGATCGACGATGTCGAGGAGGCGGCGATGCGTCCGGATTTCGAACTGCTCGCGGCTTTCCTTGTCGATGTGCGGGCTGCGGTTGACCGTGAAACGCTCGATGCGCGTCGGCAGCGGGATCGGCCCACGAACCTGTGCGCCCGTGCGCTTGGCCGTGCTGACGATCTCGCCCGTCGATTGATCGAGGACGCGATGGTCGAACGCCTTCAGCCGGATGCGGATGCTTTGACTGACCATTTTGCTTTCCCGTCGCGCGCCGGAAACGGCACGCGCCTGTTGTCTTACTCGACGATCTTGGCGACGACGCCCGCACCGACGGTACGGCCGCCCTCGCGGATGGCGAAGCGCAGGCCTTCGTCCATCGCGATGGGGGCGATCAACGTCACCTCCATCGAGATGTTGTCGCCCGGCATGACCATCTCCGTGCCTTCCTTCAGCTTCACCATCCCCGTCACGTCCGTCGTGCGGAAATAGAACTGCGGACGGTAGTTGGTGAAGAACGGCGTGTGACGGCCGCCCTCTTCCTTCGTCAGGATGTAGGCTTCCGCCATGAACTTCGTGTGCGGCGTGATCGAGCCCGGCGCCGCCAGAACCTGGCCGCGCTCCACTTCCTCGCGCTTCGTCCCGCGCAGCAGCGCGCCGATGTTGTCGCCCGCCTCGCCCGAATCCAGCAGCTTGCGGAACATCTCGACGCCCGTGCAGATCGTCTTCTGCGTCGCGCGCAGGCCCACGATCTCGATTTCGTCGTTCACCTTCACGATCCCGCGCTCCACGCGGCCCGTCACCACCGTGCCGCGGCCCGAGATCGTGAACACGTCCTCGATCGGCATCAGGAACGGCTTGTCCTTCGGACGCGTCGGCTGCGGGATGTACGCGTCCACCTGCTTCATCAGCTCCAGGATCGCGTCGTGGCCCAGCTTCGGGTCCTTGTTCTCCAGCGCGCACAGCGCCGAGCCCTTGATGATCGGGATCGTGTCGCCCGGGAAGTTGTACTTCGACAGGAGCTCGCGGACCTCGAGCTCGACCAGCTCCAGAAGCTCCGGATCTTCCACCATATCGACCTTGTTCAGGAACACCACCAGCGCAGGCACGCCAACCTGGCGCGCCAGCAGGATGTGCTCGCGCGTCTGCGGCATCGGGCCGTCGGCCGCCGACACCACCAGGATCGCGCCGTCCATCTGCGCCGCGCCCGTGATCATGTTCTTCACGTAGTCCGCGTGGCCCGGGCAATCCACGTGCGCGTAGTGGCGGTTCTTCGTCTCGTACTCGACATGCGCCGTGTTGATCGTGATCCCGCGCGCCTTCTCTTCCGGCGCCTTGTCGATCATGTCATACGCCATGAACGTCGCACCGCCCGTCTCCGCCAGGACCTTCGTGATCGCCGCCGTCAGCGACGTCTTCCCGTGGTCAACGTGGCCGATCGTTCCGATATTGCAGTGCGGCTTGTTCCGCTCGAATTTCGCTTTCGACATGGTGCGTGCCTCGAAGAGATTGCGCGGTTATTCCGGATTACCAGCGATAGTGCGAGAAGGCGCGGTTCGCGTCCGCCATGCGGTGCGTGTCTTCGCGCTTCTTGATGGCCGCACCGCGATTGTTCGCGGCGTCCATCAGCTCGACCGAAAGACGCTCGGTCATCGTGTGCTCCGACCGGTCCCGCGCGGCGATGATCAGCCAGCGGATGGCGAGCGCCTGCGAGCGCTCGGGGCGGACTTCGACGGGAACCTGGTAGGTCGCACCGCCGACGCGGCGCGAACGCACTTCCAGGCTCGGCTTCACGTTGTCGAGGGCCTGATGGAAAACCTTCAGGCCTTCGGAATTCATCTTCTTCGCGACGATGTCGATCGCCCCGTAGACGATCGACTCAGCGACGGAACGCTTGCCGTCGTACATGAGGCTGTTGGTGAAACGCGAGATAACGAGGTCTCCGAACTTGGGGTCCGGCAGGACTTCCCGGCGCTCGGCGCGATGGCGACGCGACATGGTCGGCTTCTCCCTGGCTTACTTAGGACGCTTGGCGCCGTACTTCGAACGACGCTGCTTGCGGTCCTTGACGCCCTGCGTGTCGAGGGTGCCGCGAATGATGTGGTAGCGCACACCGGGAAGATCCTTCACGCGACCACCGCGGATCATGACGACCGAGTGTTCCTGAAGATTGTGACCTTCGCCGGGAATGTAGCTCGTCACTTCGAAGCCGTTGGTCAGCCGCACGCGCGCGACCTTGCGCAGCGCTGAGTTCGGCTTCTTCGGCGTCGTCGTGTAGACGCGCGTGCATACGCCACGCTTCTGGGGGCTGGCCTCGAGGGCCGGCACCTTGTTGCGCGACGGCTTGTCCGTGCGACCCTGGCGGATGAGCTGGTTGATCGTAGGCATCCGATCGTATCCTTGTGCTCGCTCTCGAACTCGATTTCGCCTCCGACCTCTCCCGCCCCGTGCGAACGCACAGAACGGAAGCCGCCGGAGGCGGCGTGACAAAAAGTCCCCCAAGACGTGGGGCAGAGCCTTACGTCAGGCGAGGAACTTCGAACTTTTCCGGCCATTTAACGTCTGGCCGCGACAAACCTGCATTTCGCCCGGGTACCCGAGTTTCGGACGGCTTCGCGCCCGACGTTCCGGCCCCTCTTGAAAGGCGCGCGGAACATAGGATTCGGACCACTCCAAGTCAAATGGAAAAGGAAGAATCTTTCCTCGCCTTTTGTCGCACCGCCGCAAAAGCCCGAAACCATTGATCGGAAAGCAAAACGGCCGCTCCCTGCGGAGCGGCCGTCAAGCCCTGGAAACGGTCTTCGGCAGGCCTATTTGGCACGCCGGCGACCGCCGATTGCGCGCTTGGGCGCTTCGCCTTCGGACTCGGGCGTCGCGTCGTTGGCGGCATGCTGGTCCTGCTGGGCTGCAAGCAGCTCGCGATCGCGGTCGGCCGCGACCTGACGCATGCGGTTCATCACCGCACCCGTACCGGCCGGGATCAGACGCCCGACGATCACGTTCTCCTTGAGGCCGCCCAGATTGTCGACCTTGCCGTTGACCGCCGCTTCCGTGAGGACGCGGGTGGTCTCCTGGAACGAGGCGGCCGAGATGAACGATTGGGTCTGCAGCGAGGCCTTGGTGATGCCTTGGAGCACCGGCTTGTAGGTGGCCAGACGCAGGTTCTCCTTGGCGAGCTTCTCGTTCGCCGCGTCGAGGTCGACCTTGTCGATCTGCTCGCCGGCCAGATAGACCGACTCGCCCGGATCGTCGATTTCGACCTTCTGCAGCATCTGGCGGACGATCACCTCGATGTGCTTGTCGTTGATCTTCACGCCCTGCAACCGGTAGACGTCCTGGATCTCGTTGACCAGATACGTTGCCAGCGCCTCGACACCCATGACGCGCAGGATGTCGTGCGGGACGGGGTTGCCGTCCATCAGCAGGTCGCCGCGCTGGACGTAATCGCCTTCCTGCACGGAGATATGCTTGCCCTTCGGGATCATGTACTCGACCGGTGCCTGCGATTCGTCCGACGGACGAACCACGATGCGGCGCTTGGTCTTGTAGTCCTTCCCGAACTCGACCCGGCCCTCGCCTTCCGAAATGATCGCGTAGTCCTTCGGACGACGCGCCTCGAACAGCTCGGCCACGCGCGGCAGACCGCCCGTGATGTCGCGGGTCTTCGACGATTCGCGCGGGATGCGCGCGATGATGTCGCCGGCATGGATGTCCTGGCCGTTTTCGACCGAGAGCACGGCGTCGACCGACAGGAAGTAGCGCGCCTCGAGCCCGTTCGCGAGCTTGATGACCTCACCCTTCTTGTTGCGAAGCTGGATCTGCGGCTTGAGATCCGCCCCGCGCGGCTGCTGGCGCCAGTCGACGACGACCTTCGACGAGATGCCCGTCGCTTCGTCCATCACTTCGCGGATCGACACGCCCTCGACGAGATCGACGTAGTGGGCCGTGCCTTCCTTCTCGGTGATGATCGGAAGCGTGTAGGGATCCCATTCGGCGAGCTTCTGGCCCTTGGCGACCATCGCGCCCTCGTCGGCGAGCAGCTTGGCGCCATACGGCACGCGGTGGCGTGCGCGTTCGCGCTTCTGCTCGTCCATCAGCACGATTTCCGTGTTGCGGCCCATGACGACCGGCACGCCCGAGCTGTTGAGCACGACGTTGCGGTTGCGGACTTCGACCTTGGCTTCGTAGGCAGCCTCGACCGACGACTGCTCGGCGCCGCGCTGGACGGCGCCGCCGATGTGGAACGTACGCATCGTGAGCTGCGTGCCCGGTTCGCCGATCGACTGCGCGGCGATGATGCCCACCGCCTCGCCCGAGTTGACGACCGTACCGCGCGCCAGATCGCGCCCGTAGCAGGCGGCGCAGACGCCGCCCTTCGAGGTGCAGGTCAGCACCGAGCGGATCTTCACCCGGTCCACGCCCGCCTTCTCGACGCGCTCGACCATCTCTTCGACGATGAGCTCGCCCGCCGGCAGGACCGTGTCGCCCGAGATCGGATCGAGGATGGCTTCCGCCACCGTACGGCCGAGGATGCGCTCGCCCAGCGTGGCGATGACTTCGCCACCCTCAACGATCGCCTTCATCGACAGGCCCTCGGTCGTGCCGCAATCCGGCTCGATGATGATGGCGTCCTGCGCGACGTCGACCAGACGGCGCGTGAGGTAGCCCGAGTTCGCCGTCTTGAGCGCGGTGTCGGCAAGACCCTTGCGCGCGCCGTGCGTCGAGTTGAAGTACTCGAGAACGGTGAGGCCTTCCTTGAAGTTCGAGATGATCGGCGTCTCGATGATCTCGCCCGACGGCTTGGCCATGAGGCCGCGCATGCCGGCGAGCTGCTTGATCTGCGCCGGAGAACCGCGCGCCTGAGAATGGGCCATCATCCAGACCGAGTTGATGGGCTTGCCCTTCTCGGTCTTGGAGATCTCCTTCATCATCGCCGTGGCGACGTTGTCGGTGCACATCGACCAGGCGTCGACGACCTTGTTGTACTTTTCGCCCTGCGTGATAAGGCCGTCCTGGTACTGCTGCTCGAACTCGGCGACCTTCGTCTTGGTCTGCTCGACCAGCTGCTTCTTGGCGGCCGGGATGATCAGGTCATCCTTGCCGAACGAGATGCCCGCGCGGCAGGCGGCCGCAAAGCCCATCGACATCAGCCGGTCGGCGAAGATCACGGTCTCCTTCTGGCCGCAATGGCGGTAGACGACGTCGATGACGTTCTGCACGTCCTTCTTCGTCAGGAGGCTGTTGATCAGCGCGAACGGCACGTTCGGGTGGCGCGGCAGGATCTGCGAAAGCAGCATGCGGCCCGGCGTGGTCTTGACGACCTCGATCTTCAGGTTGCCGTCCTTGTCCACGCCGCGGTAGCGGCAGCGGATCTTCGTCTGCAGCGTCACCTTCTTGTGGTAGAGCGCCTGCTCGACCTCGGCGACGTCGCCGAAGGTCAGACCCTCGCCCGGCTCGCCGTCGCGCTCGAGCGACATGAAGTAGAGGCCGAGGACGACGTCCTGCGACGGCACGATGATCGGCTTGCCGTTGGCAGGCGACAGGATGTTGTTGGTCGACATCATCAGCACGCGCGCTTCAAGCTGGGCCTCGAGGCTCAGCGGCACGTGGACGGCCATCTGGTCGCCGTCGAAGTCGGCGTTGAACGCCGTGCAGACGAGCGGGTGCAGCTGGATCGCCTTGCCCTCGATCAGCACGGGCTCGAAGGCCTGGATGCCGAGGCGGTGCAGCGTCGGGGCGCGGTTCAGCAGCACCGGATGCTCGCGGATGACCTCTTCGAGGATGTCCCACACTTCGGGACGCTCCTTCTCGACCATGCGCTTGGCGGCCTTGATCGTGGTCGCCATGCCGTAGAGTTCGAGCTTCGAGTAGATGAACGGCTTGAACAGCTCGAGCGCCATCTTCTTGGGCAGGCCGCACTGGTGCAGCTTGAGTTCCGGACCCACGACGATGACCGAACGGCCCGAGTAGTCGACGCGCTTGCCGAGCAGGTTCTGGCGGAAGCGGCCCTGCTTGCCCTTCAGCATGTCGCTGAGCGACTTGAGCGGGCGCTTGTTGGCACCGGTGATGACGCGGCCGCGACGGCCGTTGTCGAACAACGCGTCGACGGCCTCCTGCAGCATGCGCTTCTCGTTGCGCACGATGATGTCGGGCGCGCGCAGTTCCATCAGGCGCTTCAGGCGGTTGTTGCGGTTGATGACGCGGCGATAGAGATCGTTGAGATCCGACGTCGCAAAACGGCCGCCGTCGAGCGGGACGAGCGGGCGCAGTTCCGGCGGGATTACCGGGATCACGTCGAGCACCATCCACTCCGGCTTGTTGCCGGAATCGACGAACGCCTCGACGATCTTCAGGCGCTTGACGAGCTTCTTGCGCTTGGCATCCGACGTCGTCTCGCGCAGTTCCTCGCGCACGCGGTCGCGCTCGGTCTCGAGATTGATCTCGCCGAGCATGCGCTTCAGCGCTTCCGCGCCGATCATCGCCTGGAAGCTGTCCTCGCCGTATTCGTCCTGGGCCTTCATGAAGGCGTCTTCGGACAGCAGCTGGTGCATCTTGAGCGGGGTCAGGCCCGGTTCGACGACGACGTAGTTTTCGAAATAGAGCACGCGCTCCAGGTCCCGCAGCGTCATGTCGACGAGCAGGCCGATGCGGCTGGGAAGCGACTTCAGGAACCAGATGTGCGCGACGGGCGAAGCGAGCTCGATGTGGCCCATGCGCTCGCGGCGGACCTTCGAGAGCGTGACCTCGACGCCGCACTTCTCGCAGACGATGCCCTTGTACTTCATGCGCTTGTATTTGCCGCACAGGCACTCGTAGTCCTTGATCGGGCCGAAGATGCGCGCGCAGAACAGGCCGTCACGCTCGGGCTTGAACGTGCGGTAGTTGATCGTTTCGGGCTTCTTGATCTCGCCGTGCGACCACGCCCGGATCTGGTCCGGGCTGGCGATCGTGATCTTGATCTGGTCGAACTGGAGGGGCTTGGCCGGTGCCCCGAAGACGTTCGCGATCTCGTTCTGCATTCCGCTCTCCGTTGGGTCCGCTATCGGACCCGTGTCGGGTCGTCAGATAAAGTCTTGCGGATGCGACCGACCCCGGCCGCATCCGCCATTTCTCAGAAGCCGCGCTGGTTGAGCTCGACGTTCAGGCCGAGGGAGCGAAGCTCCTTGACCAGCACGTTGAAGGACTCAGGGATGCCCGCCTCGAAGTTGTCCTCGCCGCGCACGATGGCCTCGTAGACCTTCGTACGGCCCGCCACGTCGTCCGACTTGACGGTGAGGATTTCCTGAAGCGTGTACGCCGCCCCGTAGGCCTCGAGCGCCCAGACTTCCATTTCGCCGAAGCGCTGGCCGCCGAACTGCGCCTTGCCGCCCAGCGGCTGCTGGGTGACGAGGCTGTAGGGACCGATCGAACGCGCGTGGATCTTGTCGTCGACGAGGTGGTGGAGCTTGAGCATGTAGATGTAGCCCACGGTCACCGGGCGTTCGAAACGCTCACCCGTGCGTCCGTCCGTCAGCCACACCTGGCCCGTGCGGGCGAGACCCGCCTGCTCCAGCATCGTGTTGATGTCGTCCTCGCGCGCGCCGTCGAACACCGGGGTTGCGATCGGAACGCCGCGGCGCAGGTTGGCGCCGAGATCCGCGATCTCCGGATCGGTGAGCTCGCGCCCGCCTTCCATGAGCTCTTCCTTGCGGTAGATCTTCTCGAGCTTCTTGCGCAGTTCGCCGACCTTGCCCGTCTTGCGGACCCTGTCGACGATCTCGCCGATCTCGCGACCCAGTGCGGCCGAAGCCCAGCCGAGATGCGTCTCGAGAATCTGCCCGACGTTCATGCGGCTGGGCACGCCCAGCGGGTTCAGCACGATGTCGACCGGCGAGCCGTCCTCGAGATAGGGCATGTCTTCGGCCGGCATGATGCGGCTGATGACGCCCTTGTTGCCGTGACGGCCGGCCATCTTGTCGCCCGGCTGCAGCTTGCGCTTCACCGCGACGAACACCTTGACCATCTTCATCACGCCCGGGGGCAGTTCGTCGCCGCGCTGCAGCTTCTCGACCTTGTCCTCGAAGCGCTTTTCCAGCGCCTTGACGGACTCGTCGAACTGCTTCTTCAGCGCCTCGACATCCTGCATCACCTTGTCGTTCTTGATCACGACCTGGCGCCACTGGCCCGGCGTGAACTCGCTCCACAGCGCCTCGTCGATCTTGGCGCCCGGCTTGGCGCCCTTGAGGCCGCCCGCGACGACCTGGTCGATCAGACGTTCCTTGAGACGCTGGGACATCGAACGCTCGAGGATCGCGCGCTCGTCGTCGCGGTCCTTGGCGAGACGCTCGATCTCCATGCGCTCGATCTGGAGCGCGCGCTCGTCCTTGTCGACGCCGCGGCGCGAGAACACCCGCACCTCGACGACCGTGCCGGCGACGCCCGGCGGCAGGCGCAGCGACGTGTCGCGCACGTCGGAGGCCTTTTCGCCGAAGATCGCGCGCAGCAGCTTCTCTTCCGGCGTCATCGGGCTTTCGCCCTTCGGCGTGACCTTGCCGACGAGGATGTCGCCCGGCTTCACTTCCGCGCCGATATAGGTGATGCCCGCTTCGTCGAGGTTCTTGAGCGCTTCCTCGCCGACATTCGGGATGTCGCGCGTGATTTCTTCCTGGCCCAGCTTCGTGTCGCGGGCCATGACCTCGAACTCCTCGATGTGGATCGAGGTGAACACGTCGTCGGAGACGATGCGTTCCGAGATCAGGATCGAGTCTTCGAAGTTGTAGCCATTCCACGGCATGAACGCGACGAGCACGTTCCGGCCAAGCGCCAGTTCGCCGAGTTCCGTCGATGGGCCGTCGGCGATGATCTCGCCGGCGCGCACCGTGTCGCCCTTGCTGACCAGCGGACGCTGCGTGATGCAGGTATTCTGGTTCGAGCGCTGGAACTTGAGCAGGCGGTAGATGTCGACGCCCGACGCGGCAGCCGAGGTTTCCTCGGTGGCGCGCACGACGATGCGGGTTGCATCGACCTGGTCGACGATGCCCGCGCGCTTGGCGGCGATCGCTGCCCCGGAGTCACGCGCGACCACGCCTTCCATGCCGGTGCCCACGATCGGCGCTTCCGCGCGGATCAGCGGCACGGCCTGGCGCTGCATGTTCGAGCCCATCAGCGCGCGGTTGGCGTCGTCGTTCTCGAGGAACGGGATCAGGGCGGCGGCGACCGACACGAGCTGCTTGGGGCTCACGTCCATCAGGTCGACCTGGTCGGGCTTCACGAGGAAGTGGTCGCCCGCCTTGCGGCAGTTGATCAGCTCGGCCGTCAGGCGGCCCTTGCCGTCGACTTCCGTGTTCGCCTGGGCGACGTAGTAGCGCCCTTCTTCCATCGCCGAGAGATAGACCGTCTCGTCGGTGACCTTGCCGTCCTTAACCTTGCGGTACGGGCTCTCGATGAAACCGTACTGGTTGACGCGCGCATAGGTCGCCAGCGAGTTGATCAGGCCGATGTTCGGGCCTTCCGGCGTTTCGATCGGGCAGATGCGGCCGTAGTGCGTCGGGTGGACGTCGCGCACTTCGAAGCCCGCGCGCTCGCGCGTCAGGCCGCCCGGCCCGAGAGCCGAGAGGCGGCGCTTGTGCGTGATTTCCGACAGCGGGTTCGTCTGGTCCATGAACTGCGAGAGCTGCGAGGAACCGAAGAACTCGCGGACCGCGGCCGCCGCCGGCTTGGCGTTGATCAGGTCGTGCGGCATGACCGAGTCGATCTCGACCGTGGACATGCGCTCGCGGATCGCGCGCTCCATGCGCAGCAGGCCGACGCGGTACTGGTTCTCCATCAGCTCGCCGACCGAGCGCACACGGCGGTTGCCGAGATGGTCGATGTCGTCGATCTCGCCGCGGCCGTCCTTGAGTTCGGTCAGCGTCTTGACGATGGAGAGGATGTCCGCCTTGCGCAGGATGCGCACGGTGTCCGGGCAGTTCAGCTGCAGGCGCGCGTTCATCTTCACGCGGCCGACGGCCGAAAGGTCGTAGCGTTCGGAGTCGAAGAACAGGCCCTTGTAGAGCGCTTCGGCCGTCTCGAGCGTCGGCGGCTCGCCCGGACGCATGACGCGGTACATCTCGATCAGCGCTTCTTCGCGGCTGCTGTTCTTGTCCGCCTTCAGCGTATTGCGGATGTAGGGACCGAAATTGATGTGATCGATGTAGAGGGTCGGGATCTCCTTGACGCCGGCCTCCTCGAGCATCTTCAGGCTCTGCGCGGTCAGCTCGTCGCCGGCCTCGACATAGATCTCGCCCGTCTGCTCGTTGATGATGTCGACGGCGACGTAGCGGCTCTTGATGTCCTCGACCGTGGCGAGGACGTCCTTGACGCCCTCTTCCTTGAGCTTCTTGGCCAGACGCGGGGACACCTTCGTGTCCTTCTCGGCCAGCACCTTGCCGGTCTTCGCGTCGATCAGGTCGGAGACCAGCTTCACGCCGCGCATGCGCTCGGCGTCGAAGGCCGTCTGCCAGCCCTGCTTGCCCTTCTTGTAGACGACGGTGCCGTAGAACTGGGCGAGGATCTCCTCGGCCGTCATGCCGACGGCTTCGCCGAGCTCGAGATCCTTGCCGATCGCCTGGCGGTCTTCGCGCAGCTTCTCCGAGTTCAGGCCGTCGAGCGCCATCAGGAACGTCGTCACCGGCAGCTTGCGGCGACGGTCGATGCGCACATACACGAGGTCCTTGGCATCGAATTCGAAATCGAGCCACGAGCCGCGATAGGGGATCACGCGGGCGGCGAACAGGTACTTGCCCGACGCATGCGTCTTGCCCTTGTCGTGGTCGAAGAACACGCCCGGCGAACGGTGCATCTGCGAGACGATGACGCGCTCGGTGCCGTTGATGATGAAAGTGCCCTTGTCCGTCATGAGCGGCATGTCGCCCATGTAGACGTCCTGCTCCTTGATGTCGCGGATCGAGCGCGAGCCCGTATCCTCGTCCACGTCCCAAACGACGAGGCGCAGCGTCACCTTGAGCGGAGCGGCGAAGGTCATGCCGCGCTGCTGGCACTCCTCGACGTCGTACTTCGGCTCTTCGAGTTCGTAGCGGACGAACTCGAGCTGGGCGCGCTCGGAGAAATCCTTGATCGGGAAGACCGTGCGGAAGACCTCCTGCAGGCCGACGTTCTTGCGCTCGGACGGGGTGACGTCCATCTGCAGGAACGACGCGTAGGAGCTCATCTGCACCTCGATGAGGTTCGGCATCGGAGCGACCTCGGGGATACGCCCGAACGTCTTGCGAATGCGCTTGCGACCCATCACCGTCTGCAACATCTCGACCTCATCCGTCCGCTTAGGGACCAGGCAACGCCGGGAACGGCGATGCCCCAAAAAATCGTTGCGGGCCTATTCGGGGAACCCGCACCCGACCGAACGCCGGTTCCGTCGCGCATGCGCGACGGAACCGTGTCCGGATTTCGGTCTTACTTGACTTCGACCTTGGCGCCCTGCTCTTCGAGCGACTTCTTCATCTTGGCGGCGTCGTCCTTGTTGACGCCTTCCTTGACGACCTTCGGCGCGCCCTCGACGAGGTCCTTGGCTTCCTTGAGGCCCAGGCCCGTGAGTTCGCGGACGACCTTGATCACGTTGATCTTCTTGTCGCCGGCGGCGGCAAGGGTCACCGTGAATTCGGTCTGCTCGGCGGCCGGAGCGGCAGCGGCTGCACCACCGCCGGCGGCGGCGACGGCAACCGGAGCGGCGGCGGAAACGCCCCACTTCTCTTCGAGCATCTTGGTCAGCTCAGCGGCTTCGAGAACCGTGAGGGTCGACAGTTCGTCGACCAGCTTAGCGAGATCGGCCATTTGAATGTTCTCCTGTTTGGACTTGGATCTTCGGGTTGGTTCGGATCGGCTTCAGGCCGCGTCCTGCTTCTTCGCGTAGGCGCCGATGACGCGAGCCACCTGTGCCGCGGGGGCACCGATGACGGTCGCGAGACGGGTCGCCGGAGCGACGAGGAGGCCCAGGAACTTGGCCCGCATCTCCGGAAGGGAGGGCAGGGTTGCAAGCGCCTTGACCGCTGCCACGTCGAGCACGCGCTCGCCGAGGCCGCCGGCAACGATGGTCAGCTTGTCGTTCTTCGCCGCGTACTCGACCGCGATCTTCGCCGCCGCCACGGGATCCGTGGAGTAGGCGATTGCGGTCGGGCCCTTCAGCGAGGCGCCGAGATGCTGGTACTTCGTGCCGTCCAGAGCACGACGCGCGAGCCGGTTCTTCGCGACTTTGAAACTGGCCCCGGCTGCGCGCATCCTGCGACGCAGATCGGTCACTTCAGCGACAGTCAGACCCGCCTGCTTGGTCACGATGACCACACTGGCGTCCTTGAGCTTGCCGTGAAGAGAATCGACCAGTTCCTTCTTTTGCGAACGGTCCACGATCGTCTCCTGGTTTGCCCCGTCGGCACCATGCCGGCGGGACCGTTTCACACGAGCCTCGTGCCACCCACCGATCCCCCGGTAGGGAGATCGCCGGAACGGCCGAGACCCGGCTCGACCTGTCCCAGAAGTCCAAGTCGGACGCGGGCGGGAGAACCGCACGCGCCGATTTGCCACCTCTGTCTATGCAGGCCGTTCTCCCCGAAGGGAGACCGTTTATGCCGTCGGGCCGGATGGCCTTCGGGCACCTGCAGTCTCGGACAGGAGCGGACGGGTTCTTGCCCCGAGGGGCCTTCTTCCGTCCGCCTGTTCCCCGTTACGCCTGCAGATGCGGGCGCAACGGAATTGGTTCGCCCGAAGGCCGCTTACGCGGCCTGCTGCGCGACGGTCATGCCGCCGAACGCCGCGATGTCGAGCTTGAAGCCGGGGCCCATCGTCGATGAGACCGTCGCCTTCTTGATGTAGTTGCCCTTCACGCCCGACGGACGCGCGCGCACGATGGCGTCGAGGAACGCCTTCAGGTTCTGCGCGAGCTTGGCTTCGTCGAAGCTGGCCTTGCCGACACCGGCGTTGATGTTGCCGGTCTTGTCGGCGCGGAACTCGACCTGACCGCCCTTGGCGTCCTTGACGGCCTGACCGACGTTCGGCGTGACCGTGCCGAGCTTCGGGTTCGGCATCAGGCCGCGCGGGCCCAGCACCTTGCCGAGCTTGCCGACGACGGCCATCATGTCCGGCGCCGCGATGACGCGATCGAAGTTGATCTCGCCCGCGAGCACTTTCTCGGCCAGATCGTCGCCGCCGACGAGGTCTGCGCCCGCGGCCTGCGCCTCGGCGACCTTCGCACCCTTGGCGAACACCGCCACGCGCACGGTCTTGCCCGTGCCGTTCGGCAGCGCGACCATGCCGCGGACCTGCTGGTCCGCCTGGCGCGGATCGATGTTGAGGTTCAGCGAGACCTCGATGGTCTCGTCGAACTTCGCCGTCGCGCGCGCCTTGATCGACTTCACCGCGTCGGCGATCGTGTAGAACGCTTCGACGTCGAGGCCGTCATAGGCCTTCTTGATGCGCTTTCCCATGCGAGCCATGATCAGCCCTCCACCACGTCGAGACCCATCGAACGGGCCGAGCCGGCGATCATCATCATCGCCGCTTCGACGTCGTTCGCATTCAGGTCGACCATCTTCTTCTCGGCGATTTCGCGGACCTGCGACTTCGTCACCTTGCCCACCTTGGCGATGCCCGGCGTCTTCGAGCCGGACTCGATCTTGGCGGCCTGCTTGAGGAAGTACGACACCGGCGGCGTCTTCATGATGAAGGTGAACGTGCGGTCGCCGTAGGCCGTGATCACGACCGGGATCGGGATCCCGGCTTCGATCTTCTGGGTCTGCGCATTGAACTGCTTGCAGAACTCCATGATGTTCAGGCCGCGCTGGCCCAACGCGGGGCCGATCGGCGGCGAGGGATTCGCCTTTCCGGCCGGCACCTGCAGTTTGATGTACCCGACGATCTTCTTTGCCATCTCACCACTCCTTTGGGCTCCCGGACTGTCCGATAGCGAGGACCCTGCCGGTTAGCGCCCGTTGCAAACGCGTAAACTCAGACCTTCTCGACCTGTCCGTACTCGAGCTCGACCGGCGTGGGCCGGCCGAAGATCGACACCGAAACCTTCAGGCGCGACTTCTCCTCGTCGATTTCCTCGACGAGGCCGTTGAACGACTGGAACGGCCCGTCCGTCACGCGCACCTGTTCGCCGATCTCGTAGGTGATGGCGGGCTTCGGCTTGTCGATGCCCTCCTTCATCTGGCGCAGCAGGCGGTCGGCCTCGGCGTCCGAGATCGGCTGCGGCTTGCCGCCCGATCCCAGGAAGCCGGTGACCTTCGGCGTGTTCTTGACGAGGTGCCAGGTCTCGTCCGTCAGGTCCATGCGGGCCAGAACGTAGCCCGGGAAGAACTTGCGCTCCGCCGAGACCTTCTTGTTGCCCTTGCGGACCTCGACGACGCTGTCGACCGGCACCATCACTTCCTCGACCAGCGGATCCAGGCCCTTCTGGACGGCCTGTTCCTTGATCGACGAAGCGACCTTCTTCTCGAAACCCGAATAGACGTGCAGCACGTACCAACGCATCGCCATGTCGCTCAGCCTCCCAGGCCCAGAATGAGGCGCATTCCCCACGCGATCGCGTGGTCGGCGACGAAGAAGAAAATCGCCGCGAGCACCGACATCACGAACACCATGGCGGTCGTAACGAGCGTCTCCTTGCGGGACGGCCACGAGACCTTGTGGGCCTCCTGGCGGACCTGCCGGGCGAATTCCCCGGGGCTGGTCTTTGGCGTTGCGGGCGGCGTCATGCCGTCGTTCCTATCCGTCGTACTTCGTTTCGACTGTTATCTGGCAGGAGTGGGGGGACTCGAACCCACAGCCCCCGGTTTTGGAGACCGGTGCTCTACCAATTGAGCTACACTCCTAAGTCTTCCGTTTACTCGACGATCTTGGCGACGACGCCCGCACCGACGGTACGGCCGCCCTCTCGGATGGCGAAGCGCAGGCCCTCGTCCATCGCGATGGGGGCGATCAAGGTGACCTCCATCGAGATGTTGTCGCCCGGCATGACCATCTCCGTGCCTTCCTTCAGCTTCACCATCCCCGTCACGTCCGTCGTGCGGAAATAGAACTGCGGACGGTAGTTGGTGAAGAACGGCGTGTGACGGCCGCCCTCTTCCTTCGTCAGGATGTAGGCTTCCGCCATGAACTTCGTGTGCGGCGTGATCGAGCCCGGCGCCGCCAGAACCTGGCCGCGCTCCACTTCCTCGCGCTTCGTCCCGCGCAGCAGCGCGCCGATGTTGTCGCCCGCCTCGCCCGAATCCAGCAGCTTGCGGAACATCTCGACGCCCGTGCAGATCGTCTTCTGCGTCGCGCGCAGGCCCACGATCTCGATTTCGTCGTTCACCTTCACGATCCCGCGCTCCACGCGGCCCGTCACCACCGTGCCGCGGCCCGAGATCGTGAACACGTCCTCGATCGGCATCAGGAACGGCTTGTCCTTCGGACGCGTCGGCTGCGGGATGTACGCGTCCACCTGCTTCATCAGCTCCAGGATCGCGTCGTGGCCCAGCTTCGGGTCCTTGTTCTCCAGCGCGCACAGCGCCGAGCCCTTGATGATCGGGATCGTGTCGCCCGGGAAGTTGTACTTCGACAGGAGCTCGCGGACCTCGAGCTCGACCAGCTCCAGAAGCTCCGGATCTTCCACCATATCGACCTTGTTCAGGAACACCACCAGCGCAGGCACGCCAACCTGGCGCGCCAGCAGGATGTGCTCGCGCGTCTGCGGCATCGGGCCGTCGGCCGCCGACACCACCAGGATCGCGCCGTCCATCTGCGCCGCGCCCGTGATCATGTTCTTCACGTAGTCCGCGTGGCCCGGGCAATCCACGTGCGCGTAGTGGCGGTTCTTCGTCTCGTACTCGACATGCGCCGTGTTGATCGTGATCCCGCGCGCCTTCTCTTCCGGCGCCTTGTCGATCATGTCGTACGCCATGAACGTCGCACCGCCCGTCTCCGCCAGGACCTTCGTGATCGCCGCCGTCAGCGACGTCTTCCCGTGGTCGACGTGGCCGATCGTTCCGATATTGCAGTGCGGCTTGTTCCGCTCGAATTTCGCTTTCGACATTTGGGCTTCCGATCGTCCGTTGGTTTGGCGGTTGGGTTGGCTAGGCGCAGTCCAAGACGTGTGTTCAAGGCGTACTGGAGGGATGCTGTCGCAGAAGTGAGGATCGGCGGGCGAGTGGAGCGGGTGATGGGAATCGAACCCACGTAGCCAGCTTGGAAGGCTGGAGCTCTACCATTGAGCTACACCCGCCTGTTTCTTGCCTTCGTCTCTCGTCCTTGCGTTCGCACCTCGCTCAAAACTCGTTCGCGTCGTCCGGCCCCGGCCGGTGGTGGAGGGGGAAGGATTTGAACCTTCGAACTCCGAAGAGGGCAGATTTACAGTCTGCTGCCATTGACCGCTCGGCCACCCCTCCATCCGTCCAGTCCGCTTCGGGCTAACGACAACCCGCCGTGCATCCCCGAGAGGACAGCCGGTTGGCTGGTATTGGCCTTTGCGGAGCACCGACCCACCCCGGGATTCTTAGTCTCCGAAGGGCAGTCGACGCGGACCCGGGGTTTAAAGAGTATGGGGGTTGGAAGTCAATGCCTAAACCTCACGACAAAACAAGCCGTGCCCCCCAGCCCTCCCGAAACGGGATGAGCCGGCGCGCGCGACTTGAATAACTCTACAATACAGCATATTAAGCGCCGCGATGAGCAAAGGCAAGCACCAGTCCGGACGCGGCGGTTACGGCGGATCAAGCGGCGGTCGGGACGGCGGGCGGGGCGACAAGCCCGGCAGCGGTCGCGGCCCCCATTCGGGTCAAAAGCCCGGTTCCAAAGGCGGATTCGGTTCCAAGCCCGCGCGCGGCCCGCGCGCCGAGCGCTTCGCCAAGCCCGAACGGACCGAGCGGATCGGCAAGCCTGAGCGCCCCGCCCGCCCCGAACGCTTCGGAAAGCCCGAGCGATTCGGAAAGCCGGACCGTTTCGGCAAGTCCGATCGGCCCTTCCGGCCCGAACGCCCGGCCCGCGACATTCGGCCGCCCCGGCCGCATTCGCCCCGGCACAGCGACCGCACGGCCGGCGGCCCGACCGATTCCGGCCGCCCCGAGGCGGGCGGCAACCGCGTGTGGCTCTACGGCATCCACCCCGTGCTGGCCGCCCTCGCCAATCCCAACCGCAAGATCCTGCGCATCGCACTGCTCGGCGAGATCGAGCCGACGGTCGGCCCGCGCATCGCCACGCTGGCCGAAGCACTGCCCAACGGCCTGCCCGACATCGAGATCCTGAGCCGCGAGACGCTCGACCGGCTGCTGCCGCGCGCGGCCGTCCACCAGGGGCTCGGCGCCCTTGTCGAAGGGCTCGAGGATCCCGACCTCGAAGACATCGTGCGCGCGACCGAAGGTCACGACATCGCGCGCGTCGTCGTGCTCGACCAGGTCACCGACCCGCACAATATCGGCGCGATCCTGCGCAGCTGCGCCGGCTTCGGCGTGGCGGGCGTGATCCTGCCCGAACGCCATTCGCCCGCCGCCACCGCCGTGATGGCCAAGGCCGCATCGGGTGCGCTGGAGCGCGTGCCCTTCGTGCGCGTCGTCAACCTCGCGCGTGCGCTGGACCGGCTGAAGGCCGCCGGCTTCTGGTGCGTGGGCCTTGCCGGCGAAGCGCAGACGCCGATCAACCAGGCCGACCTCACCGGCAAGATCGCGCTGGTCGTGGGCGCCGAAGGCGAAGGCCTGCGTCGCCTGACACGCGAGCGCTGCGACCTGCTCGTCCGCATCCCGATGGAAAAGGGTGTGGAAAGCCTCAACGTGTCGAACGCCGCGGCGATCGCGCTCTACGAACTCGCGCGCCGCACCACGGCCTAACGCCGCAAGGCGGCCTCGACGTATTTGCGGAAATGGACGGGCTCGGGCGTCGTGTAGCCGACGAGCTTGGCTTCCTCGTCCCAGCGGCGCAGGCGCAGCGCATCCTTGGCAAAGCGCTTGGACGCGAAACGGTCTGCTTCTTCCTTCGTCATGGGCCCGCCCTGCAGCTTCAGCGACAGCACCGAGGCATCCGACAGCCTCTCGGCATAGCCGGGCTCCGCCGCGACGAGATAGCGCTTGGCATCGACATGCAGCGCCACCGGCCCCACCACGTCCTCGCCGAAATGGCGCAGCAGGAACGCGGCCCCCACAGCCTCGTGCCGGCTGTCGACGCCCTTCTGCGCGATGTCTTCGCCCAGATCGTGCAGCAGGTGCCCCACGTCGTGCAGCAGCGCCGCCGCGACGAGGGCGGGGCTCGCCCCTTCCTTCTCGGCAAGCCACGCGGCCTGCAGCGCATGCTCGCGCTGGCTGATGCCTTCGCCATAGCCCGCGTGGCCGGCGGGCCGGTCGAAGACGGCGATGAGGCGGTCGACGATATCGGTCATGCGCGCTAGTCTAGCGGCAACGAAAGAACGCGCCTAGGGAGAGACACCATGCAGCTGACACCGGCCCAGGTCGAAGCCTTCCAGCGCGACGGCTACGTCTTCATTCCGGACGTTTTCTCCAAGACCGAGATCGACACGCTGACCGGCGAACTGCCCGAGGCGTTCGCGCAGAAGCGCGAGGAAGTCGTGCGCGAGAAAGGCTCCGAGGCCCCGCGCTCGGCCTTCTTCCTGCAGACCTGGAACCCGGTCTACGAGGCGCTGGCGCGCCATCCGCGCCTGCTGAAGCCGGGCATGCAGCTGCTGGGCTCGGACAAGCTGTACATGCACCAGTTCAAGGTGAACGCAAAGGCGGCGTTCGACGGCGCGGTGTGGCAGTGGCACCAGGACTATGCGACCTGGAAGGCCGACGACGACATGCCCGAGCCCAACGCCTTCAACATCGCGCTGTTCCTCGCCGACGCCAACGAGTTCAACGGCCCGCTGATGTTCATCCCCGGCAGCCACAGGCGCGGCGCGATCCAGTCGAGCTGGGACACCACGACCACGTCGTATCCACTATGGACCATCGACAACGACACGGTAACCAAGCTCGTCGAGCGCGGCGGCATCGTGGCGCCCAAGGGCCCGGCGGGCAGCGTGCTGCTGTTCAATTCGTGCCTCGTGCACGCGTCGGGCTCGAACCTGACGCCGTGGTCGCGCTGGATCGTCTATCTGTCGATCAACCGCTGCGACAACGCGATCCGGCGATTCAAGCGCCCGGCGTGGATCGCCAACCGCGACTTCGCGCCGATCGAATTGCTGCCGGATGATTGTCTGGCAAAATTTGCAAAGCCCGCAAAAGCTGCGGAGTAGACCCGCAAAGATTGCGGATGCAACATGTTACTACCTGTTACGGTAACTAGTTTAGTGCCTTGATATTCAAGGATTGTTACATGCAACGTACTTGGGCGTTACCGTAACATCGGCAAAACAACTGCCGGAAATCGTGCTTCCGGAAGGATGATCTCCGGATGCAGATTCAAGATTTGCATCTTATAGATATATCGAGCTCGATCAAGGAAAATGATCTCAGAGCCTCGGAGCGCATCCATGTATATCGGCCGCATCGTCGCACTTGGCGCAACGCCTTCCGGGAACCCGACGGTCTGCTATCGCGTCTCCAGCCGGTCGTTCGCGAACCGGCAGGCTGTGGCCATTGCGGGCGGCGTCGCCATCGTCCCGCGCCCCGGATACGAAGCCGACGCCCTTGCCAGCCCGTATATCTCGTATACCGGCCTTCGCGCGACGCATCACCACGCCGTCGTGTCGAACGGCACACATACCGACATCATCGCGAACAAGCTGTCGGACGGAATCGGCATGCGCGATGCCCTGTCGCAGACATTGATCGCGATGGACTTCGAGCACGATGCCCACAATACGCCGCGCATCGCAGCGATCGTCGAACCCGCGCATGGTCGCGGTTATCTGGGTATCGTCACGCGCGATGCCCTGCATGTCCGCCCGTTCACGCTCGAACCCGGCCGCCTCTGGTTCATCGCGACTTACGTACTCTGCGAGCCAACGCCAGATCGCGTGTCCGACGGCTTCAACGCGGCAAACGCGCAGGCGGCCTGCGATTTCATCCTCGGCGGCGGCATCTTCGCCGAATTCTCAAATCCGGTTTCTGCAGCTGCCGCGATGTGGCGCGATCGGCGCTGGGAAACGGCGATTTCGAATATCGCCTGAAGCCCGGCTCAGGCCGCCCAACTCTCCGGCGTCGTCTCGACCTGCACCCCGCTCTTCATGTCCCGCACGCGGTGCGCGCCGCCGGGTGCTTCGGGCAGGAACCACACGAACGGGATGCCCTTGTCGTTGGCATATTTGAGCTGGGCGTCGAACTTGCGGTCCTCGTGGTACATCTCGACCTTGAGGCCGCGGGCGCGCAGCGTGCGGGCCGTCGTGGCGACTTGCGTGTAGTCGCCGTCGCGCGGGAAAAGGACGAGCACGTCGGTCGGCGTCTTGCGCGTCGGCTTCAGGCGGCCTTCCTTCTGCAGCTTCCAGAAGATGCGCGTGAGACCGATCGAGATGCCGATGCCCGGCAGGCGCCGGTTGATCAGCGAGCCGACGAGATTGTCGTAGCGCCCGCCGCCGCACACGGTCGGAAAGTCCGGGAACTCCGCGAGCCGCGTCTCGTAGACCGAGCCCGTGTAGTAGGCGAGCCCGCGCGCGATCGACAGGTCCGCCACGAAGCTGCCCTTGGGGAAGCGCTCGAGCTCCTTCATCACGAAGCCGAGTTCGTGCAGCCCCTGCCCCAGCAGCTCGGACTTCACGCCCAGCTTCTCGACCTGGCCGAGGATGGCGGCATCGGTGCCGCGGATCTCGGTGAGTGCGAGGATCTTTCCAATGGCGTCGGCGCCCAGCGACAGTTCCTTCGCCAGCATTTCGGCCACGCCCTTGGCGCCGATCTTGTCGAGCTTGTCGACGATGCGGATGGCGTTGGCCTGGTCGGCGATGCCGAGACCCTCGTAGTAGCCCTGCAGGATCTTGCGGTTGTTGAGCTTGGTGACGCTCGGCCCCACGCCCAGCGCATCCAGCGTCTCGAACACGATGGCCGGCATCTCCGCGTCGAAATGCAGCGGGATCTCGCGCGTGTCGATCACGTCGATGTCGCACTGGTAGAACTCGCGGAAGCGCCCGTCCTGCGGACGCTCGCCGCGCCAGGCCTTCTGCATCTGGTAGCGCTTGAAGGGGAACACCAGCTCGTTGAGGTTCGCCGCCACGTAGCGCGCCATCGGCACGGTCATGTCGTAGTGCAGCGCATGCTCGGGCACGGCGTCTTCGCCCGGCTCGGCGAGCAGGCGGCGGATCGCGTAGATCTCCTTGTCGGTGTCGCCCTGCTTCAGCAGCACCTCGACCGGCTCGATCGAGCGCGTCTCGATGGGCGCGTAGCCGTAGCTCTCGAAGATCGCGCGGATCCTGTCGAGCCATTGCAGCTCGACGATTCGCAGTTCCGGCAGCCATTCCGGAAAGCCGCTGATGGCCTTGAGTTTCTGCTTCTCGATCACGGTGCCTGTTCCCGTCCCAATTGTGGCCGCTTGATACCCCAGCCGCGGCGGGCGGGCAAAGGACTAAAGCCGGGGCGGCGGCGGACGGCCACCCGGACCGCCGGGCGGCGGCGGACCACCCCGGCCACCGGGACCGCCGCCGGGCGGGCCCTTGATCGAGAAGCTCGCGTCCGGCGATCCGGCGAAGCAGCGCGGGATGAACGGGAAGCGCTCGGTCAGCACGTAGTGATAGGTGCCTTGCGGATATTCCGGCGTGACGCCCTCGCGCCCGTTGCATTCGTCGAGATCGCCGCCGGCGGCGAACTCGAAATCCTGCGCGTAGCTGCCATCGTAACGGCCGGATGGTGCACCCGCCGGCCGCGATCCGGGCCGCAGGCGCCAACCGGGCTCGAGCTTGCGCAGGGCGCTCTTGGGATCCTTCGCGTCGGCATGGCCGAACGGTCCGTAGATCGGGAAACCGTCGGCGGCATAGCCGAGCAAGGCGGGCGCATCGCGCCGGCCCAGCCGCTCGACCAGCCCCACCGGGATGCCGTGATAGTGATAGGTCCCGTCCGGCTGCACATGCGCGTTGTTGCGGTCGAGCCCGAGATTCCGCGGACCGCCGATGGCCTCCAGGATCCAGCCGGAGCGCGGATCGTTGTTCCAGAACTCCGCCGTTCCGGGATCGAACAGCACGCCGTTGAGCGCCACGCCGAAGGGCTGCACGCGCGAGGGGCGGAACTCGGCGTTGCGCTTCGGAGCAAGCGGGACGCGCAGCGTATAGCCCTGCGCGCGGATCGAATTCGGGTTGTTGGCGTTGGGAAAGCGGCCCGGCTCGTGGTCGGGCAGGCCGTCGGCCCGGATGAAGCGCACGCCGTTCGCCGCGTCGATCTCGATGCGCGCGGCGGCTTCGGCCTTCGAGAGGATCGACAACGCCTTCTTGCGCTGGGCGCCGGCCGGCGGCGCATGGCCCTGCTCGCCATGCGCGAAGGCCGGTGCGGACATCGCCGCAAGGATCATGCAGGCGCGCCAGAACCCAACGATCATCTTCACCCCTCCCCTGTCCCGTGCAGCGTATCAAATTGCGATGTGGACGCCATATTGCGCGTTGCCAGGTGCCGACCGATACTGCTCGCGGTGGCAGAAGGATCAACCGTGTTCGACCCGGCGACGATCGACAGCGCGCGCCTGCGCCGTCTCTACGAATACTGGAACGCCAAGCGCGGCAGCCGCACGATGCCGGCGCGCCGCGACATCGATCCCGTGGAATTCCCGTGGGCGCTGGGCGACGTGTCGCTCATCGATGCCGAACCGGACGGCGAATTCCGCTGGCGGCTCGACGGCACGAATCTCGTCGAGTTCTTCCATTGCGAAATGACCGGGAAGACGACGCGCGACTACGGCTATCCCGAATACGCGGGCAACCTGCGCGGCTATTTCGCCGAAGCCGTCCGGCTTGCCGGGCCGACCTTCCATCGCCGGCGTTTCCTCGACAAGAGCCGGAGTTGGGATTACGCCATGCTCATCCTGCCGCTTTCGTCCGACGGGAAGACCGTCGACATGCTCTTCCAGATGGTCGACATTTCGCGCCAATGACCGAATCCTACGACGTGGTGATTGCCGGCGGTGCCGCCGTCGGCGGGTCGATCGCCTACCATCTTGCTGCCGATCCGGGCTTCAGGGGCTCGGTGCTCGTCCTCGAGCCGGACCCGACCTATGCGCGCGCGGCGAGCGCGCTTTCGGCCGCGTCGATCCGCCAGCAATTCTCCAGTGCGGTGAATATCCGCATCTCGCTGTTCGGCATCGCCTTCCTGCGCGCGATCGGCGAAACGCTGGCCGTCGACGGCGAGCGGCCGGAGATCGGCCTGCGCGAAGGCGGCTATCTGTTCCTCGCCACATCCGCAGGGGCCAGCATCCTCGCCGAGAACCATGCGCTGCAGACGCAGCTGGGTGCCGATATCGCGCATTTCGATGCGGCCGGCCTGAAGCGGCAGTTTCCCTGGCTCGCGGTCGACGATCTTGCCGGCGGCTGCTGGGGGCGGACCGGCGAAGGCTGGTTCGACGGCTATGGCCTGCTGCAGGCGTTCCGCAAGAAGGCGCGTTCGCTGGGGGTCGAGTACCGCAAGGCAGGCCTTGCCGGCATCGACATGAAGGCCGGGCGCGCGGCCGGACTGACGCTGGACGACGGCAGCCGCATCGCCTGCGGCTCGCTGGCGATCGCGGCGGGCACGTCGGCGCGCGAGCTGGTACGGCAGACCGGCTTCGACATTCCCGTGCATGCCAAGAAGCGGATGATCTTCACGTTCGAATGCCGCGAGAAGCTCGACGGCTTCCCGCTGCTGATCGATCCCACGGGCGTCTATTGCCGGCCGGAAGGAACGGGCTTCCTCGGCGGCTCGGCCCCGCCGCCCGATGCCGATCCCGACGCGACCGATTTCGACGTCGAGCATGCGTTCTTCGACGATGTCGTGTGGCCCACGCTCGCCGCACGCATTCCCGCCTTCGAGGCGATCCGGCCGGGTCGCGCCTGGGCCGGGCATTACGACATGAACATGTTCGACCACAACGCGCTGGTCGGCCGCGTGCCGGGCACCGCCAATGTCTATCTCGCCAACGGATTCTCCGGGCACGGACTGCAGCAGAGCCCGGCCGTCGGGCGCTATGTCGCCGAACTGATCGCCGACGGGCGTTTCCGCACGCTCGATCTCGGCGAGCTCGAGCCCGGGCGGCTCGAGGCGAACCGCCCGGTCATCGAGAAGAACGTCGTCTGACGTTCCGGCCTACTTCTTCATCTTGATGAAGCGCAGCTCGACGTCTTCCTGGACGCGCATGTTGAACTCCGCGACCGTGTCGAGCACGCCCATCACCTGCGGCTCCTGGTGGATGGGCACCATCGGCACGTCGTTGACGATCAGCTGCAGCGCCTGCCTGGCGAGACCCATGCGCGTCTGCGGGTTCGTCTCGACCGCGATCCTGTCGCGCAGCGCCTCGACCTGCGGGTTCGAGTAGCGGCCCCAGTTGAAAGTGCCGGCACCGCTCGTCATCGTCAGCAGTTCGCGCAGCGGGTTCGAGATGTCGAAATTGCCCGGGGTCCAGCCCAGCATGTAGAACTGGAACTGGCCGTTCTGCCCCGCCGGAATGAACTGCGAGAAGTTCATCGCGTTGAGACGGGCCGTGATGCCCACGCGCGCCAGCATCGGGACGATGGCGGTGCAGATGTCGCCGTCGTTGATGTAGCGGTTGTTCGGGCAGTGCAGCGTGAAGGTGAAGCCGTTGGGATATCCGGCTTCGGCCAGCAGCTTCTTGGAAGCGTCGGGATCGAAGGGGAGACGCTTGTTGAGCTCGGCGTCGAATCCCGTCACCTGCGGGGCGAGCGGCAGGCCGGTGATCTGCCCGAAACCGCGCATCACCACGCGGTTGATGCCGACCATGTCGATCGCCTGGTAGATCGCCCTGCGCACGCGCACGTCGCGCAGCGGGTTCTTCATGCCGGGCTGGTCGAGCACTTCCTCGCGCGCCGTATCCATCGCGAAATAGGTCGTGCGCGCGGTCGGCCCCTGCACCACTTTCAGGCCCGCCTGGCTCTGCAGGCGTCCCACGTCCTGCAGCGGCACGGGATAGATCAGGTCGAGTTCGCGCGACAGCAGGGCCGCGACGCGCGTCGCGGGGTTGGCGACCGGACGCCAGATGGCGCGCGTGATCCCGTGCGTCGCCTCGCCCCACCAGCCGGGATTCGGCTCCAGGACGGTCCGTTCGTCGGCGACGCGCTCGATCAGCCGGAACGGGCCCGTGCCGTTGACGTTGATGTTGCCGAAATTCGTGTTCGCACCCGGCTGGCCGGTGCGGATGATCGTCATCGCGTTGTTCTTCTCGATCCACGGCTTGCTCATGATGAAGAACAGCGTGAGATCCTGCAGAAGCACCGGGTTCGGACCCTTGGTGACGATGGTGACGGTGTTGTCGTCGACCTTCTCGACCCGCTCGATCGACACGACCGTGTAATTCATGTCGGAGGACGCCTGGCGCACGCGCTCGAACGAGGCGACGACGTCGTCGGCCGTGAACGGTTCGCCGCCGTGGAACTTGACCCCGCGGCGCAGCTCGAATTTCCACGTCGTCGGCGTCGTGTTCTCCCAGCGCACCGCGAGACCCGGCTCGAGCGAGCCGTCGAAGCGGCGGCGTACCAGCGGCTCGTACATGTTCGACTTCATCGCGTTCGTCACGCCGTGGTTGTTGGCGTGCGGATCGAGTCCGAGGATGTCGTTGGCCGAGCCGTAGCGGAACTGCTGGGCCGAGGCGCCGGCCGGCGCCAGCACGGCAATCGCCGCGGCGGCGATCGCGGCCATGGCGGCCATCCGGAGGGAACGGGTGATCATGGATTGCACTCCTTCGCGTCTTCGTTCTTTTTCTGCGCGCGCGGCCCGTCTGGGCGGGCCTGCCGGCATCCCTGTGCGCAAAATGTGTGTCATAACCCCCGCCGCTGGCAAGGGGTGACCGGCCCGACCGGCTTCGTTTCCCCCCCGCCACGTGCTAGTTTCCCGGGGCTAGGGAGAATTTTTGGACAAGACCGCGTTCCCACGGGAACCGGCGCCGCCGAAGGAAACGCCATGACTGCCATCCCCCGGACCATCCGCCTCAATGCGAGCGACAATCTCGTCGTCGCCGTCGATACGATCCCGCCCGGGACCGACATCCACGGCGTCAAGGCGGCGGCGCGCATCATGAAGGGCCACAAGATGGCCATCGCCCCGATCGCCGAGGGCGAGGCGGTGCGCAAGTTCGGCCAGACGATCGGTTTCGCGCACGGCGCGATCGCGCCCGGCGAGCACATCCACACGCACAACTGCGACTTCAAGCAGTTCGCGCGCGACTACCATTTCGCCGAAGACGCCAGGCCGTGGAACCCGCTGCCCGAGCGCGAGCGCGCGACCTTCCAGGGCTACCGGCGCGCCGACGGGCGGTCGGGCACGCGCAACTATATCGGCATCCTCACCTCGGTGAACTGCTCGGCCTCGGCCGCGCGCTTCATGGCCGAGGCGGTGACGCGCTCGGGCATCCTTGCCGACTATCCCAACGTCGACGGCGTCGTGTCGTTCGTCCACGGCACGGGCTGCGGCATGGCCTCCAAGGGCGAGGGCTTCGACGTGCTGAAGCGCACGCAGTGGGGCTACGCGACCAACCCGAACGTGGGCGGCGTGCTGCTCGTGGGGCTGGGCTGCGAGGTGTTCCAGATCGACGAGATGAAGCGCGCCTACAACATCGTCGACAACGACCTGTTCCAGTCGATGACGATCCAGGAGAGCGGCGGCACGCGCAAGACGATCGAACAGGGCGTCGAGCGCATCAAGGCGATGCTCCCCATCGTCAACCGCGCCAGGCGCGAGACGATCCCGGCGAGCGAGCTGACGCTCGCCCTCCAGTGCGGCGGCTCGGACGGCTATTCGGGCATCACCGCGAACCCCGCACTCGGCTCGGCCGTCGACCTGCTCGTGCGCCACGGCGGCACGGCGATCCTCTCGGAAACGCCGGAGATCTACGGCGCGGAGCATCTGCTTACGCGGCGCGCGGCGACGCGCGAAGTGGGCGAGAAGCTGATCGAGATCATCCGCTGGTGGGAGGAATACACCAAGCGCAACGACGGCTCGATGGACAACAACCCCTCGCCCGGCAACAAGGCGGGCGGCCTCACGACGATCCTCGAGAAGTCGCTGGGCGCGGCCGCCAAGGGCGGCACGACGACGCTGCGCGGCGTCTACCGCTATGCCGAGCGCGTCGACACCAAGGGCTTCGTGTTCATGGATACGCCCGGCTACGACCCGACCTCGGCCACGGGCCAGGTCGCGGGCGGGGCCAACGTGCTGTGCTTCACCACGGGCCGCGGCTCGGCCTATGGCTGCAAGCCCACGCCCTCGATCAAGCTCGCAACCAACACCGACATTTACCAGCGCATGATCGAGGACATGGACATCAACTGCGGCGATATCGTCGATGGCGTTTCGGTCGAGGCGAAGGGCAAGGAGATCTTCGAGCACATCCTGCGCATCGCATCGGGCGAGCGCTCGAAATCCGAGCAACTCGGCTATGGCGACAACGAGTTCGTGCCCTGGCAGATCGGCGCCACGATGTAGCCCCTGCGGGCTTTAACCTAACATTAAGTGTGTAGCGTGCATCTTCCCGGCAACGCGAATTCAATGCTTTCGGGGGGATGCCAGATGACGATCCGTACGCGCCTTATCGCCGCAATGGTCCTGCTTGCCGCCGCCATCGCGGCCGCCTCGGCCAGCGGCTGGATCTCGGGCAGCATCGCAGGCGCCGGCATGCGTACGGTCTATCTCGACCGCGTCGTCCCGCTGCGCGATCTCAAGACCATCGCCGATTCCTATGCGGTCGATATCGTCGATACGGCGCACAAGGTGCGCAACGGGAACATCGACTGGGCAGCCGGCGTGAAGAACGTCGAGGAAGCCCGCAAGACGATCGCCAATACCTGGAAGGCCTACGCCGAAACCTCGATGGACCAGCGCGAGCGCCAGTCCGCCACCGTCGCCCGCCGCGCGATGGACGAGGCCGACGGCATCGTCGTGGCACTCGCCGCCGCCTTCACGGCGAAGGATTCGGCGAAGCTCGACGAGATCGTCAAGACGCAGCTCTACAAGGCGATCGACCCCGTCTCCGCGGCCATCGACAAGCTGGTCGTACTGCAGCAGGAAGAAGCGAAATCCGTTTTCGACCAGACGATCGCGGCCTTCGACGTGTCGCGCATCGTGATGGCCGTCGTGATCCTGGCGGCCGTCGGCGTGATCGCCTTTGCCCTCCTCACCGTGATCCGTGGCGTCAGTGCGCCATTGCGTTCAATGACCGACGCAATGACCACGCTCGCCAAGGGCGACCTGACGATCGAAATTCCGGGCCGTACGAAAACCGACGAGATCGGCGAGATGGCGAAGGCCGTGCAGGTCTTCAAGGACAGCATGATCGAGACCGAACGCCTGCGCGCCGAACAGGCGGCCGAGCAGCAGCGCCAGCTCGACCGCGCCAAGCGGATCGAGAGCAGCGTCGGGCGTTTCGAAAGCGCGGTCGGCGACGTCGTCAAGACGGTCGCGGCTGCCTCGACAGAGCTGCAGGCGACTGCCCAGGCGATGGCGGGCACGGCCGAGGAAACGACGCGCCAAGCGACGGCCGTGGCGGCCGCCTCCGAGCAGGCGACGCAGAACGTGCAGACCGTCGCCTCGGCGACCGAGGAACTCAGCGCCTCCATCCGCGAGATCAGCCAGCAGGTCAGCGAATCCAACCGCATGACCGCCGATGCCGCGGCGCAGGCGCGCGCCAGCAACGAGCAGGTCCTGAGCCTCGATGCCGCCGCCCAGAAAATCGGCGACGTCGTGAAGATCATCAACGACATCGCCGGCCAGACCAACCTGCTGGCGCTCAACGCGACGATCGAGGCCGCCCGCGCGGGCGAGGCCGGCAAGGGCTTCGCGGTCGTGGCATCCGAGGTCAAGGCGCTGGCCAACCAGACCGCCAAGGCGACCGACGAGATCGCCGCCCAGATCCGCGCCATCCAGGAAGCCACCCAGAACTCGGTGCAGTCGATCCAGGGAATCACGACGACGATCGACAGGGTGAACGAGACGGCGACCGCGATTTCCTCCGCGGTCGAGGAACAGGGTGCCGCCACGCAGGAAATCGCCCGCAATGTGGCGCAGGCAGCACAAGGCACCCAGGAAGTCTCGCGCAACATCGCCGGCGTCAACGAGGCGGCAAGCCAGACTGGAACGGCCGCAGGTCAGGTCCTCGAATCGTCGGATGAACTCAGCAAGAACAGCGAAGCGCTGCGCCAGCAGGTCGACTCGTTCCTGCGCGAAGTCCGCGCGGCCTAGGCCGCACGCTCGAAACTGCGCGCCTCGGCAACGATCCACCGGCACAGCGTCTCTACGCCCGAAGCCGCTTCCTTCGCGCGTACGATGTAGTAGGCCGACGCGCTGTCGAGCTCCAGCCCCGCCACGACGGCGAGGCTGCCCTTGGCGAGTTCTTCGCGCACGAAGCAGCGCGCGACGAGCCCCACGCCGAGACCCGCGCAGGCCGAGCGCACGATCAGCGACATGTAGCCGTAGCGCACCGTGTGCGCCGGCACCGCGCCGCGCAGACCGTGCGCCTCGGTGAACTCCGCCCACAGGCCGGGCATCTGGAAATGCTGCAGCAGGGTTGCCTTCTGCACGTCGCGCGCGGCTGCGATCCCGCCGATGCGTTCGAGATAGCCGGGCGAAGCCACCAGCGCCACGCGCCTTCCCATCAGGTAGTCGACGCGCTGGTCGGCCCAGTCGCCATTGCCGTAGCGCAGGTCGATGTCCGGCGCTTCGGCCGCGTCCTCCGACACGAAATTCGTGAACTGCACGTCCGTTTCCGGATGGCGCGCCACGAAGACGGGGAAGCGGTCGAGCAGCCAGCGCTCGCCGAGGATCGCCTGCATGTGCAGGCGGATGGGGCGTTTGGACGCCGCGCTCTCGCGCACCCGCACCTTGCCGATCGCCATCTGCTCCAGCGCCGCGCGCGCATAGGGCAGATACACCTCGCCCGCATGCGTCAGCGCCAGCCCCCGTCCGGTCCGGCGGAAGAGCGGCATGCCCACCGCCCTCTCCAGCGCCTTGAGACGCTTGGAGACGGCGCTCTGCGTGAGATTGCTGGCGCGTGCGGCAGCGGCCGTCGAGCCGCGTTCGGCGACGGCGAGCAGAAGCTGGAGGGCGGCGGTCGTCGGAAGATGCCGGTCGGACGTCATTGCATGACGATAGTCCGTTTTGGAATATCATGCGAAATCTTTTCGTTGGCATGGCGCGTGCCTCTTGGTCACGCTGGCTTGTGGCGCATTCCCGCGCGACGGAGGCTTACCTTGGAAGAACGCGGCACATTGTGGGGCGGACGTTTTCGCAAGGCGCCCGATGCACGCCTCATGCGCCTGTCGCGCAGCGACCTCTCCCATATCCGCCTCGTCCCCTACGACATCGCGGGCAGCCGCGCGCATGCGCGCGAGCTCAACCGCTCCGGCATCCTCGATACGGCGGAACTCGCCACGATCCTCAAGGCGCTCGACAGGCTCCAGGCCGACGTCGCTTCCGGGCACACGCAGTTCGGCGCCGGCGACGAGGATATCCACACCCTCCTCGAACGCGAGCTCACCCAGCGCCTCGGGCCGCTCGGCGGCAAACTGCGCGCCGGCCGCTCACGCAACGACCAGGCCGCCAACGACCTGAAACTCTATCTGCGCGCCGTCGCGATCGACATCGCGACCGACCTGCGCGCGCTCGAAGCCGCCCTGATCGCGCAGGCAGAGAAGCATGCCGATCTGCCTGCCCCCGGCTTCACGCATCTGCAGCCCGCGCAGCCGGTCACGTTCGGCCATCACCTGCTCGCCCACGCGCAGGCCCTCGCGCGCGATCTCGGGCGCATCGCGGACTGGCGCGAACGCGCCTCGCTTTCGCCGCTGGGGTCGGCGGCGCTGGCGGGCTCGGCACTGGCCAAGCGGCCGGATCTTTCGGCCCTCGAACTCGGCTATGCGGGTGCCTGCGAGAACTCCATCGATGCGGTGGGCGCACGCGACCATGTCGCCGAGTTCCTGTTCGTCGCGGCGATGATCGCAGTCGACGTTTCGCGCCTCGCCGAGGAAGTGACGATCTGGTCGACGCGCCAGTTCGGCTGGATCGATCTCGACGACGCCTTCTCGACCGGCTCGTCGATCATGCCGCAGAAGAAGAACCCCGATATCGCCGAGTTGTCGCGCGGGCGCGCCGCCCGCCTGATCGGCGACGTTGCCACCATGCTCGGCGCCCTGAAGGGCCTGCCGCTCGCCTACAACCGCGATCTTGCCGAAGACAAGCGCGCCGCGTTCGACGCGGTCGACGTGCTGGGACAGGTGCTTCCGGCGATGGCGGGCCTCATCGCCACGATGCGCGTGCGCACCGAGCGCGTTGCGAAGGACGCAGGCGAAGGCTTCACGCTGGCGACCGAGATCGCGGATTTCCTCGCCCGCAATGGCGTGCCGTTCAGCGAGGCGCACGAGGTCGCGGGCGCAGCGGTACGCCTTGCCGAAGACAAGGGTGTCGCGCTCGGCGATCTCACGGCCGCCGACCTTTCCGGGCTCGACAAGCGCCTCACCGCCGACGTCATGCCGATGCTCGACGTGAAGGCCGCCATCGCCAGCCGCGACGTGTTCGGCGGCACGGCGCCCGGCCGGGTGCGCGAACAGATCGCGCGGCTACACGAGACGCTTGCCCGCCTCGCCAATCGCCTGCCGGCGCCCGCAAGATGACGCGCGAGCCGGCCGAACTGGCGCTGGGGGGCCTGCGTATCGTGCGCCGGCCGCGCTGGGGGCGCTGGTTCGCCGCAGGGCTGCTCGTCGCCATTCTCGTCTGGATCGGCTGGTCCTTCGCCAACGGCCAGATCCACTGGCCGACGGTCGGCCGCTTCTTCACGGCACCGGCCATCCTCAGCGGCCTCGCCAACACGATCCTGATGGCGTTCTGGGCGATGATCGTGGGCGTGGTTCTCGGCACCGTCTTCGCCGTCATGTATCTCTCGCCCAATCCGGTGATGCAGGGCACCGCCCTCTTCTACATCTGGTTCTTCCGTGGCACGCCGCTGCTGCTCCAGCTGCTGATCTGGTTCAACCTTGCCCTCGTGTTTCCCACGCTGGGCATTCCCGGCCTGTTCGAATTCCGCACCGTCGACATCATCACGCCGTTCGTCGCGACGCTGCTCGGCCTCGGCATGAACCAGGGCGCCTATACGGCCGAAGTCGTGCGCGCGGGCATCCTGTCGGTCGACCGCGGCCAGGTGGAAGCCGCACAGGCCATCGGCATGACGCGCCTCACCACGCTGCGCCGCATCGTGCTGCCGCAGGCGATGCGGGTGATCATCCCGCCCGTGGGCAACGAGGCGGTCTCGATGGTGAAGCTCACCTCGGTCGCCAGCGTCATCCAGTACGCCGAGATCCTGCGCAACGCGCAGACGATCTACTACGCCAATGCGCGCACGATCGAGCTGCTGATCGTCGCCGCGATCTGGTACCTTGCGGTCGTCACCGTGCTGCAAGTCGGCCAGCATTTCCTCGAAAAGCACTATTCGCGCGGGCATGCGCGGCGCGCCGAACGCCCGGCAGCGCCGGAAGGAGACGTGCGATGAGCACGATCCAGCCGATGCTCGTCGCGCGCGAGGTGCGCAAGAATTTCGGGCCGCTGGCGGCCGTCGACGGCATTTCCCTCGACGTGATGCCGGGCGAGGTCGTCTGCGCCATCGGCCCGTCGGGTTCGGGCAAGTCCACGTTCCTGCGCTGCATCAACCAGCTCGAGCGGATCGACGGCGGGGCGATCCTCGTCGACGGCGAGTTGGCGGGCTTCCGCCGTCAGGGCGATGCGCTTCACGAGTTGTCGGATTCCGAGATCGCGCGCCAGCGGCTTGCCTGTGGGATGGTCTTCCAGCGCTTCAACCTGTTCCAGCACCTGACGGCCGTACAGAACATCGTCGAAGGCCCGGTGACGGTGCTCAAGCGCACGCGCGCCGAGGCGACCGACGAAGCACATGCCCTGCTGGAGCGCGTCGGCCTCGCCGACAAGCGCGACGCCTACCCGTCCGAACTTTCCGGCGGCCAGCAGCAGCGCGTGGCCATTGCGCGGGCACTTGCCATGCGCCCGAAGCTGATGCTGTTCGACGAGCCGACCTCGGCGCTCGACCCCGAGCTTGTCGGCGAGGTGCTCGCCGTCATGCGCGACCTTGCCGCCGGCGGCATGACGATGATCGTCGTCACGCACGAGCTGGGCTTCGCGCGCGAAGTCGCCGGCCGTGTCGCCTTCCTCGACAAGGGCCGCCTCGTCGAACTGGGCACCGCCGAAGAGGTGCTGCTCCGCCCGTCTCACCCCAGAACCCGCGATTTCGTCGCCGCCGTGCTGCGCTAGGCCACTTGCGCTAGGATGGCGGAACCCAACAGGAGGAAAACCATGCGTCGTCTGCTCACCATCGCCCTTGCCGCCGGCATCGCCGCCGTCGCCGCCCCCGCCATCGCCCAGGACGTGCCCGCGCGCGTCAAGCAGGCGGGCAAGATCGTCATCGCGACGATGCCGAACTATGCGCCGATCACCTACAAGGATCCGGCCAACAACAAGCTGATGGGCTTCGACATCGATATCGGCGAGGCGATCGGCAAGGAACTGGGCCTTGCGGTCGAATGGCAGGAAATCGCCTTCGCGCAGATGCTGCCCTCGCTGCAGACCGGGCGCGTCGATACCGTGCTTGCCGGCATGAGCGACCTGCCCGCGCGCCGCGAGACCGCCGATTTCATCGACTACATGAAATCGGGCGCGCAGTTCTTCACGCTGACCTCGCTTGCCGGTTCGATCAAGACGCCGGAAGACCTGTGCGGCAAGTCGGTGGGCGCCAGCCGCTCGACCAACTGGCCCAAGCAGATCGAGGAATGGAGCGCCGCCAACTGCGTCGCCAAGGGCAAGCCGGCGATCACCGCCGTCGGTACCGAGGGCTCGGTCGACGCGCGCACGCAGCTCAAGACCCAGCGCATCCAGGCGGCCGTGCAGGGCAACGAGACGCTGCCCTATTTCCAGCAGCTTGAGCCCAACACCTACACGATCCTCGGTGCGGCCTTCACGCAGTCGCTGTCGGGCATGCCCTTCCCCAAGACGGCCGAAGGCGCCCAGCTTCGCGCGGCCGTGAAGGGTGCGCTCGACCGCATGATCGCCAAGGGGATCTACGACAAGATCGCCGCCGCGCACGGCCTGCAGGCCAACAACATCGGCAAGGTCAGCGAGAACATGGGCCAGTAAGGCCCGACGGACGGGGACGAAGACATGGACAAGGCCAAGCTTGAAGCCCTGCGCGCCCGCTACGGCGACGCGCAGGGCGGCGACATCCACGACCCGCACTTCGCGAAAGTCGCGGCAGCCGTGTTCACGTCTCCCGACCGGCGCAAATGGCCCTTCGCCGATCCGGCCACGCTGCTGGACGCGACGTTCCGCCCGATCCAGTCGGACGCCGATTTCGCGGGGCTCGACGTCGCCCTTGTCGGCGTACCGATGGATCTGGGCGTCACGAACCGCGCGGGCGCGCGGCTCGGACCCCGCGCGGTACGCGCGGTCGAGCGCATCGGCCCCTACGAGCATGTCCTGCGGCGCGCACCGCTCAGCGAGCTCAAGGTCGCCGACATCGGCGACGTGCCGATGCGCAGCCGCTTCTCGCTGGCCGACTGCCACGCCGACATCGAGGCGTTCTATACGCGCCTTGCCGCGGCCGGCGTCATCCCGCTGTCGGTCGGCGGCGACCATTCGATCTCGTGGCCGATCCTGAAGGCGCTGGGCCGCGGCAAGCCGGTCGGCATGGTGCATTTCGACGCACACTGCGACACGAGCGGCCCCTACGAAGGGGCCAAGTTCCATCACGGCGCACCGTTCCGCATGGCGGTGCTGGACGGCGTGCTCGATCCCGAGCGCACCATCCAGATCGGCATCCGCGGCGGCGCGGAGTACCTCTGGGAATTCTCCTACGACAGCGGCATGACCGTGATCCATGCCGAGGACGTCGACAAGATCGGCGTCGATGCCGTCATCGCCAAGGCGCGTGCGGTCGTCGGCGATGGACCGGTCTATGTCAGTTTCGACGTGGACGGGCTCGATCCCTCGTTCGCGCCGGGAACCGGCACGCCGGAATCCGGCGGCCTCACGATGCGCGAGGCGCTCGCCATCCTGCGCGGCCTTGCGGGGATCGACGTGATCGGGGCCGACGTGGTCGAAGTCGCCCCGCAATACGATCCGACGACGATCACCGCACAGAATGCGGCGCAGGTTCTGTTCGCCGAATTGTGCCTCGTCTCCATTGCGCGCACGGGCCTTTGACGGCCGATATCGGCTGTAACACGATCGGACGGGATTTCCGGAACGGGCGGCGTAACATCCGCCCGGTTTCTGACGAACGGTTCACCAGAGCGCGCCCCTGCGTACGGCGCCCCGAGCCGAAGGTTAGTCCGATGGAATCCCTGCGAAATCTCCTCCGACAGGCCCTGCCTTGGGCACTGGCGATCTGGATCGCCTACATCTTCATCTGGTACCTCCAGTACAAGTTCCTCGGTCACGAGGGCAGCATCTGGCTGTTCACCGTCCTGACCGACTGGCTCGGCGTGCCGGGCTACGAGAAGGTAATGCGCATCGGCGTCGGTTCGACCGAACTGGCGGCGGGCCTGCTGTGCCTCTACCGGCCAACCCAGTCGATCGGCGGCGCCTTGGGTGCAGGCATCATGACGGGCGCCATCTTCTTCCATCTCGTCTCCCCGCTCGGCATCGACCCGTACGAGGACGGCGGCGTGCTGTTCGCCGAGGCGGTGACGGTGTGGCTTGCGGGCCTGGCGCTCCTCTATATCCGCCGCGACGAAGCGCTCGCGATCGCGGCCGGGCTGCCGTGGATCGGCGGCTTCGCGCACAGTCTGAAGCAGGCAGGCGCACCGAGATGAGCGCCGCCCCTGCCAAGAAGCCGCGCGACGTCCGGCTCGATTTCTTCCGCGGGCTGTCGCTGGTCGCGATCTTCACGGCGCACGTTCCCGGCGACTGGCTTGCCGAAATCATCTGGGCGCGTTTCGGCCTTTCGGATGCGGCGCACGTCTTCGTCTTCATCTCGGGCTATGCCGCGGCCATGGCGTTCGGCGGTACGTTCGTGCGACAGGGTTTCCTGGTTGGCGCGGCGCGGATCGCCTGGCGCTGCGCGCAGCTTTATACGGTGCACATGGCGCTGTTCATCCTAGGGGTGGCCGTCTGCGCCTTCGCGGCGACACAGGGCATCGACTACGCGGCCTATCTCGGGATCTCGGATTTCTTCGCCGATCCGGGGCGCACGCTGCTCGGCCTCTTCGCGTTGCGCTACGTGCCGACCTATTTCGACATCCTGCCGCTCTACTTGCTGGTCCTTGCCTGCGTGCCGCTCGTCATGCTGCTCGCGCGCGTACATCCGGGCCTCGTCATCGCGATCTCCGTGGCGCTCTGGTCGTTCGTTCAGGCGACCGGCTTCAATTTCGATTCCGGCGTGTCGGCCGGGCGCGGCTGGGGCTTCAATCCGCTCGCCTGGCAGCTGCTGTTCTTCACCGGCTTCGCGCTGTCGCGCGGCTGGGTGGAGGTGCCGCGCTTCCATCCCTATTTCATCGCGGCCTGCATGGCCTATCTCGTCTTCGGATTCATCGCGATCCATCCGGCGGTCTATTCGCTGCATCCGCTGCTGGGGGACCTGCATGGCTGGGCCTACAGCCACGCCCACAAGCCCAATCTCGATCTGCGCCAGTACGCGCATTTCCTGGCGCTCGCGGCCGTCGTCCTGTGGGCGCTCGACGGGCGGCTGGAACTGCTCGGCTCGAAATACGCCCGTCCCTTCGTGCAGGTCGGGCGGCAGGCGCTGCCGGTTTTCTTCTCCGGAATGGCGCTCGCACATGCAGGCGGCATCGCGCTCGCCGTCGGCGGCGACGGGCTCGCCATGCAGGTGCTGGTGAATGTCGCGGGCATCGGCGCGCTCTACGGCGTCGCGCGCATTTCCGCCTGGGTCAAGGTTGCCCCGTGGAAGGCAATGCCGGTCCGCGCGCCGACCCCGGCTTCCCTGCCTGTCGCTGAAGCCGCACCGGCCCTTTCGTTCAAGCCGGCAAGCGTCGTCCAGCCGGTTCTCTGAAGATCTCAGTCCGCGCGCAGGTGCCGGCCAAGGAAGAGCAGCACCTCCGGCAGGGCGGCTTCCCACGTGCCCCAGTCATGGTCGCCTTCGGTGACCTGCGACGTCACGTCGTAGCGCAGGCCGCGCAGCGTCGTCTCGACAGTGTCCTGCTCTTCGGCGAGACGAAACCGGTCGCCGCGGCTTGCGGTCAGGAAGATCGCGGGGTGCGGGGCACCCGCCGGCAGGCGCGCGGCAAGCGTCATCGGGCTGCGTTCGAGGAACCGCGGAACTTCGAACGGCGTGCCGAAGGCTCCGGAAAAGACGCGCGCCAGCCGCTCCGCCATCTCGGGATCGACCCTGGTATCGGGCTTGATGCGCGTCCAGAACGCCCCGCTCATCGATGCAGCCGCGACATAGCGTTCCGGATGGCCGAACGCGAAGCGCAGCGCCCCGAAGCCGCCCATCGAATTGCCCGCGACCGCGCGCCCGACGCGATTCGCATTGGTGCCGTACGCTTTCTCGATCGCCTTGGGAAGTTCACCGGCGATCGCGGTTTCGACGGCGCCGGCCGCACCGGGCGGCGTATCGACGTACCAGGAGTTTCCGGCATCCGGCAGCACGATCAGCATGCGCGGGATGCGACCCTCGGCGATCAGCCGGTCGGCGGTCTGGCGGACCATGCCCATGCGCAGCCATTCCTGCGGATTGCTGGCGCGGCCATGCAGCAGATAGACGACCGGCAGGCCCTTCGTCGACCCGTCCGGCCGGTAGAGCGCGAACTCGAGCGGCCGGCCCAAGGCCGTACTCGTCATGCGCAGCGACGGCTCGACTTCGCCGGCATGCGCCGGCGATACGAGCGCGAGCGCCACAATGGCAGCCGACAGGAACCGGCGTGCGTCAGTCATCGAACGGCAGTCCGACATAATTCTCGGCGAGCGACGTGCGCGCAGCCTCAGAGGAGACGATGTAGTCGAGATCCGCGAACTGCCGGCGTTCGTCGAACGGCGTCTCGTCGCCGAACTTGTGCAGCAGCGAGGTCATCCACCAGGAAAAGCGCTGCGCCTTCCAGATGCGCCGCAGCGCCGTCGCCGAATAGGTCGCGAGGCGCGTGTCGTCGTTGCGCTTGAAATGCGCGTCGAGCGCGCGGGCGAGCAGCCGCACGTCGGAAATCGCCAGATTCATGCCCTTGGCCCCGGTCGGCGGTACGATGTGCGCGGAATCGCCCGCAAGGAACAGCCGGCCGCTCTGCATCGGCTCGGTCACGAAGCTGCGCATTGCCGTGATGCCCTTCTGCAGCACCGGCCCTTCCGTCAGCTTCCAGCCCGGCCCGCCGGCAAGACGGCGCTGCAACTCGGCCCACACGGCCGCATCGGACCAGTTGGCGATGTCGTCGGCCGGATCGCACTGGATATAGAGCCGGCTGATTTCGGACGAGCGCATCGAGAGCAGCGCGAAGCCGGTCTCGTGCCGTGCATAGATAAGCTCGTGCGAGGACGGTGGCGCCTTGGCGAGGATGCCGAGCCAGCCGAACGGATAGCTCCGGTCGAAGAACGAAAGCTCGCCGGGCGCCACCGTCGGACGGCATACGCCGTGGAATCCGTCGCAGCCGGCGATGAAATCGCAGGAAAGCTCGTGCGGCTTCCCGTCCGCCACATACCGGATCGTCGGTGGCCCGACCTTGAAGTCGTGGACCGAGACATCCTTCGCCTCGAAGACGATGCGCCCTTTAGCGGCGATCCGCGCGGCGATCATGTCCTTGACCACCTCGTGCTGGCCATAGACCGTCACGGCCTTGCCGCCGGTGTGTGCTGCAAGATCGATGCGGTGGCCTGCACCGCGGAAGCGCAGCTCGATACCGGTGTGGCGCAGCCCCTCGCGCTTCATCCGCTCGCCGAGCCCCGCCTCGATCAGGAGATCGGCGGCACCCTGTTCGATCACGCCGGCGCGGATGCGTTCCTCGACATGCTTGCGCGTGCGGTCCTCGAGGATGACCGATTCGATCCCTTCCAGATGCAGCAGGTGCGAAAGCAGCAGGCCGGCGGGGCCGGCCCCCACGATCCCGACCTGCGTGCGCTCGCGTGACATCACGTCGGAATCTCCTTGTCCGGCTGGTCGCCCAGCACCTCGCGCACCATCCCGAAGGCGCCGTTGACCGCCGGCACGCCGGCATATATCGCGGCGTGCAGCAGCAACGCCTGCAATTCGGCCGCCGACACCCCGTTCTTCAGCGCAGGCTTGATATGCAGCTTGAATTCCGCCTCACGGCCCAGCGCCACCATCATCGCGAGGGTGACGAGCGAGCGCGTCTTCCACGGTAGCGTCGGGTTGCCCCATGTCTCGTTCCACGCCGCGCGCGTGATGAAATCCTGCCACGGCATCGAGAACGGCCCGGCCCCGGCAAGCGACCGCTGGACATGCTCGACGCCCAGCACCGCCTTGCGGTTGGCGATCCCGGCCGCAAAGGCCGCGTCCGGACCCGGCGCCGTCTTCGGCAGGAAGCCGAGCAGGATCGCGGCCGTCTCCTCCGGCCGTTCGATTGCCAGCAGATGCGAGGCACGCTCGACCACCGCGAGCTGCGCACCCGCGATGCCGGCGGCAAGCCCGCGCGACATGGCCACATCGGTGACCGGATCTTCCGAACCGGCAACGACGAGCGTGGGCACCGCGATGCGCTTCAGCTCCGGGCGCAGATCCATGTCGGCGATGGCAAGGCAGGCGGCGGCATAGCCCGTCGGATCTAGCCCGACCAGAAGCGCGCGGAAGAACGCACGGCGGGCCGGATCGACGGCCGGCGTGAACCAGCGCCCCATCGTCGCGTCGGCGATCGCACCCACACCCTTGTCGCGCACGAGCGCCGCCCGGTCGCGCCAGCCTTCGGGCGGCGGCAGATGTGCTGAAGTCGCCATCAGACAGAGGCTCGCGACCTTGTCCGGATGGTGGATCGCCATCGCCTGTGCGGTCATGCCGCCCAGCGACAGGCCGACAACATGGGCCTTGCCGATCCCGAGCGCATCGAGAAGCCCGGCGAGATCGTCGGCAAGCATGCGGATGCTGACAGGGTCCGCGCGCGCCGGCGAACGTCCGTGCCCGCACGTGTCGTAGCGCAGGCAGCGGAACGTGCCGGCAAGCGGCCGGATGACCTGCTCCCACATCTCCAGCGTCGTGCCGAGCGAATTGGAAAACACGATAGCCGGACCGTCTGCCGGGCCGGTCATGTCATAGAAGAGCTTGGTGCCGTTGGCGTCGATCAGGGGCATGGGATGTTCCGTCAGGACGGTGAAGCGAGCTTGGCCGCGACGTCGCGCGCGAAGGCGACTGCCGGGCGCACGCGCGCGGCGGCGGCGGCCACGGCGGCCGAAGGATCGAAGATCGCATCAAGTGCCTTGGCATCGAGCATCCCGGAAACCACGAGCGCCTCGCGAAGCGTGCCGCCGGCCTCGCGCACGCGGTTCGCGGCCGCCTCGACTGCCGCATGCGCGTTCGCACGGCCCAGGCTCGGAGCGAGCGCGGCCGCGGCCGCATCGGCGAAGACGAGACCCCGCGTGACGCCGATATTGCGCGACATCGCGGCCGGGTCGACGACGAGACCTTCGGCGAGAAGCCGTGCCTGCGCGCAGGCACCGGCAGCAAGGCCGAACAGCGAGGCCACCGCATGCGATTCCGCATGCCAGGCGCCGGCCGGCCGCTCGTGCGCGGCGACGAGACTGCCCGCAAGCGCAGCGGCATGGCCTTGCGCCGCCTGCGCGTTGGCGAGGATCACGGTTGCAGCGACCGGGTTTCGCTTGTGCGGCATGGCCGAGGAACCGCCGCGGCCTGGAATGTGCGGTTCGGCGACCTCGCCGATCTCGGTCGAGGCGAGATGTGCGACATCCGTTGCCATTTTGGCGAGAGCGCCGGTCACGAGCGTAAGCCACTGGCCGATTGCGACGACGGCGCCACGCCGCGTATGCCAGGCGATCACCGGCCTGGCGAGCCCGAGGATCGCCGCGAAATCGGACAGGACAATATCGGCTTTGTCGCCAAGGGCCGAAAGCGTCCCGACGGGCCCGCCGAGCTGCGCCTGACAGGCGCCCGCGCGCAGGGCCGGCAGGCGCATCGCGGCCTCGGCGATGCCTGCCGACCAGACGGAGGCCTTGAATCCGAACGAGATCGGGGCCGCATGCTGGCCATAGGTGCGGCCGATGCACGGGGTCGCAGCATGCTTCTCCGCGAGCGCGGCGAAGCCGTTGAGGATCGCCGCCAGTTCGCCCGCAAGCAGGCCAAGAGCCGCGTGCATCTGCAGGGCAAGCGCGCTGTCGGCGACATCCTGCGTCGTGGCGCCGAAATGCACGCCGGATTCGAGCTCCTTGGGGAGCTTCGCCTGCAGCGCCTTGACGAACGGGATCGGCAGCACGCCGGAGACGGCCGTTGCGGCTCCAAGCGCGTCGAGATCGAACGTGTCGGCCCCGACTGCCTCGATGGCCGCCGCAAGACCGGATGGTACAAGCCCGTGCTTCTCCTCGGCGCGGGCGAGCGCTGCTTCCACACGCAGCATCGCAGCGACCGTCGCGCGATCGGAAAAGATCGCTGCCATCTCGCGTGTCGCGAAAAGCGCGCCGTTAAGCTTCGAGTCGAGTGGGGAAAAGCCCATGGGACCCAGAGCTTACCCGCATCGGCAGGCGGAAGGGTAGCGTCAGGCGCGCGGGACGAGCGAAACGCCGATCCGGGTCAGGCCCAGCCAGACGTCGGAACCCGGTGCCTTGGGCTCGGAGACGTTCTTGTCGACCACGAACAGCTCGCCGACCGCCGTCGTCACCGTATATTCCATATGCGTGCCCAGATAGGCGGCCTTGGCAATCTTTCCGGCAAGCGCCGGCCCGCCGGTGGGCGCAAGCGCCAGGGCCAGCGCCTCCGGGCGGATCGCCACCTTGGCGGAGCCCGGCGTGAGGGAACGCGCGGGAAGCTGCAGCGACACGTCGCCCACGCGCGCGGTCGCGACCCCGTCGCTTACTTTCTCGACCGTCGCCTCGACGATATTCGAATCGCCCATGAAATCCGCCACGAACAGGCTGACCGGAGACTCGTAGAGTTCGCGCGGCGAACCGGCCTGCGCGATCTTCGCGTTCGACATGACGATGACGCGGTCGGAAACGGCGAGCGCTTCCTGCTGGTCATGCGTCACATAGACGACGGTGAGGTTGAGATCGCGCTGGAGGTCGCGGATATCCTCGCGCACGCGCCGACGCAGCTTGGCGTCGAGATTCGACAGCGGCTCGTCGAACAGCAGGACCTGCGGCTCCAGCGTCAGCGCGCGTGCGACGGCGACGCGCTGCTGCTGGCCGCCCGACAGCTCGGACGGCAGGCGCTCGTCGTAGTCCTTGAGGCCGACCAGCTCCAGCTTCTCGCGCGCCATCTGGCGGGCCTTCTCCTTGGGCTGGCCCTGCACCGTCGGCCCGTAGGCGACGTTGTCGATCACGTTCATGTGCGGGAACAGCGCGTAGGACTGGAACACCATCGACACGTCGCGATCAGCCGCCGACAGGCGGGTGACGTCCGTGCCGCCGATCAGGATCTGGCCTTCGGTCGCGATCTCGAGGCCCGCGACGAGGCGCAGCGTGGTCGTCTTGCCGCAGCCCGAGGGTCCAAGCAGCGTGACGAGCGTGCCCGGCTCGACCGTGAACGAAACGTCGTCCACCGCCGCGACCGAACCGTAGCGCTTGACCACGTTGCGGAACTCGACCGATGCCGGCCCCTTTTTGAAACCCTGCGTCATGGTGCCCTCAATGCCCGCCGAATGCGGCGACCTGCTGGCCGCGGCGGCCAAGCTGGCGTTTGCCGACGACGAGCTGGATCAGAACGATGGCGAGTGCCATCACGAGAATGAGTACGCTGGAATAGGCGATCGCCAGTGCGAACTCGCCCGCTTCGACGCGCCCGACGATATAGGCCGTCGCCATATTGTGGCGCGCACTGGTCAGGAAGATGACGGCGGAGACCGCCGTCATCGCGTGGACGAAGCTGAAGACGAGCGTGGCCACGATCGCAGGTCGCAGCAGCGGCATCACGACGCGCCAGACTGTCTGCCCGGTGCGGGCACCCAGCGTCAGCGACGCCTCGTCGAGGCTCTTGTCGATCTGGGCGAGCGCCGCCATGCCCGCGCGCACGCCGACCGGCATGTTGCGGAAGACGAAGCAGATGACGAGGATCAGGCCCGTACCCGTCATCTCGATCGGCGGAATGTTGAAGGCCAGGATGTAGGAAACGCCGACGACGGTGCCCGGAATCGCGAAGGACAGCATCGTCATGAATTCGAACGTGCGCTGGCCGGCGAATCGCTGGCGCGCGAGCAGGTAGGCGACAAGCAGGCCGAGGGCCGCCGTGAGCGGGGCCGACATCGCAGAGACCTGGATGGTCGTCGACAGCGAGTCCCACGCCGAGCCCGAGAAGAACAGGCCGCGCTCGATCTTCTCGATCCGGAAAGCGTCGATGTAGTGGCGCCACGTGAACGTCATGTCGAAGCGGCCGATGTCGTGCACGAAACCACCCACGATGACGATGGCGTAGGTGACCAGCGTGAAGACAGCCCACGGGATCGTCGTCCAGTAGAGGACACGGCGCAGCGTCGAGGGCAGTTCGGCCGCAAGGCCCGCATCCCCCTTGCCAGTCACGGTCACGTAGCTCTGCTTGCCAAGCCAGCGCATCTGTATCCAGAAGGCGCCGAGCGTCAGCGACAACAGCAGGATCGCGAGCATTGCCGCACGGCCCGGATCGTGCTGCGCGCCGACGATGGCAAAGAAGATCTTGGTCGACAGCACATCGAAATTGCCGCCGAGTACGAGCGGATTGCCGAAATCGGCGAGGCTTTCGACGAAGCCGAGGAGGAACGCGGCCGCAAGGCCCGGACGCAGCAGTGGCCAGGTCACGGTGCGGAAGGTCTGCCAGCGCGAGGCGCCGAGCGTCTGCGAGGCTTCCTCCAGCGACGGGCTGATGCCCTCGACGACGCCGATCATGACGAGGAAGGCGACCGGGATCTGCGCCAGCAGCTGCGAGAGCAGCACGCCGGGAAGGCCGTATATCCAGCGCGACGGCGGGATGCCGAAGGCGTACTCGAGGAACCATGTGACGATGCCCGTGCGTCCGAACAGCACGACGATGGCGAGCGAGATAACGAAAGGCGGCGTGATGATCGGCAGGATGGTCAAGGCCCGCATCATCTTGCGGTACGGGAGCTGCGTGCGCACGACGACGAGCGCGAAGGCGAGCCCCATCAGCGTGGAGAGCACGCCGGTGAGCGTACCCATCAGGATCGTGTTGAACATCACGCCGCAGCGCGTGCCGCCGTAGAGGCAGCGCAGTTCCCAGATGTCGTCGGCGAGCAGCCGGCTCAGGAACAGGCCGATCGCGAGATGCCCGTCCTCGTCGGTGACGGCGCCGGCAAGCATCGTCATGATCGGGAAGAAGACGAAGGCGATGATCAGCACGCTGGAAATCACCACGCCGCCGGCGACGAACGCATCCCCGCGGAAATGGCCGAGAGCGGCGATGCCGAGCGCGATCCACACGACGAAGGCCGCGAGCACGATCGTCGCACCCCAGCCGAAACCGAACTGCTGCGTGTCGACGGGGCCGACAACGGCCTCCACCCAACCCCAGGCGAGGCCCTGGATACCGATCGCGAAACCCTGCGCGAAGCAGTAGACGATACCGATCGTGCCGGCCGCGATCAGCGCCCGGCCGAAGCGCGTATCCGCCCGGTCGAAGAAGAGAGATGCCCCACCCAGCAGGATCGGTACGACCATGCCCCAAAGCCAGGGCCGGTCGGAAAGCGCGTAGAAGAGGCCCGATGCGGTACGCTCATCGGGATAGCTCGCAAGCCATTCGAACGCGAAAAATCCCTCCTCCTGGAGCTGCCAGGGGAGGAAAAGGAAGGCGACGGCCGCCAGCAAGAACCACGCACCGACAAGCCGTCGCATACCCGATCAACCTCGCTAAGTTTGCGGTCCGCGGCGGCTCAGGAGCCGCTGCGGACTTCCTTGCCCCAACGCTGCAGCAGACGCTCGCGCTCGACCGAACCGCCGAAACGCTGGAAGTCGTACTGGATCAGCGTGATGTCCTTCATCTTGGGTGCTGCATCCGGAATGCGCGAGTTCTTGTTCGACGGGATCTGGAACGAATTCGCCTTTTCGCCCAGCGCCTGCACGGCCGGCGTCAGCGCCCAGTCGTAGAACTTCTTGGCGTTCGCCATGTTGCGCGTGCCCTTGATGATCGACATCGAGCCGATCTCGTATCCCGTGCCTTCGCAAGGCGCCACGATCTTGACCGGCGCACCGGCAAGGACCTGCGTGACCGCATCGTGCAGGAACGTGATGCCGACCAGCGATTCGCCGGTCGCGGCGGCACGGGCCGGTGCCGCGCCCGAACGGGTGTACTGGTTGATGTTCTTGTGCATCGCCTTCATGAAATCGAAGGCCTGCTCTTCGCCGAACAGCTGCACGAACGTCGCGAGCATCGTATAGGACGTGCCCGACGAGTTCGGATCGGCGACCTGGACTTCGCCCTTGTAGGCCGGGTTGCTGAGGTCGCGCCAGCACTTGGGCTCCGGCAGGCCCTTCTGCGCGAGCGTCTTCGTGTTGAACGAATAGCCGAGCGCGCCCGAATAGATGCCGACGGTACGGAACTTCGACAGTTCGGCCTGACGGTTCGCCCAGTCATAGAGATCCTTCAGCATCGGCGACTTGTATTCGGCCGTGAGGCCTTCTTCCGCCGCCTGCAGATGCGGATCGCCGGTCCCGCCCCACCACACGTCGCCGCGCGGATTCTGACGCTCGGCCTTGATCTGCGCATAGGTCTCGCCCGACGACTTGCGGGTCATGTTGACCTTGATGCCGGTCTGGCGTTCGAACTCGGACGCCATCGGACGGCACCACTCTTCCTGCACCGAGCAGTAGAGCGAAAGCTGGCCCTGAGCGGACGCCTGCTGGGCGAAGGCCAGTGAGGCGATCGCAGCAGTCAGGCTGAGCAAATTGCGTGTATTCATGTCGTTACCTCCCGGTTATTGGCGGCGCGCGGGGGAAGTGCTGCCGTCTTGTCTGGATTTATTGCATTTTGATGACGGGGATGGCCCAAAGTCAACCGTTCCGGACCCTTGCGGGTCGGGTTCAGTCATAGGCCCCCATGACGTGCTGATCGTAGTCGATGACCGATCCGGTCATCATCTCGCCGGCATCCGACAGCAGATGGATGACCAGCGTGGAAACCTCGTCCGGCTTCAGGATCCGGCCGAACGGCTGGTTGGGTTCCGCCTTCTCCAGCCAGTCTGCCGGGCGCCCGTCGCGCGCCTGGATCGCGTGTTCGCCGGGCGTTTCCATCCAGCCGATATTGATGCCGTTGACCCGGATCCGGTCGGCGCGGACCGCGTGTGCCACATTCTTGGTCAGGATCGCGAGAGCGCCCTTCGAGGCCGAATAGGCTGTCAGGAACGGCTGACCGCCGTGCGAAGAGCGCGTGATGATGTTCACGACGCTGCCCCCGCCGCCGCGCTTCTTGGCGTGGCGCACGAATTCCTGGATCAGGATGAAGGGTGCGCGCGCGTTGACGGCGAACAGCCTGTCCCACAGCTCGACCGACGTGTTCTCGATCGTGCCGCGGTCGGTGAGCGCACCCGAATTGACCAGCCCGTCGACGCGGCCGAACTTGGCCAGCGCCTTGGCGAACACGCCGCGCACCTGCGCCTCGTCGCCAAGCTCCGCGGCCACGAAGATCGCCGGGCAACCCGATGCCGAGATCGACGCGGCAACCTTGTCGCCGCGCACGGCATTGCGCCCGGTAAGGCACACGCCTTTGGCGCCCATCGCCGCGGCGTCGCGCGCGATCTGCTCGCCGAGCCCCTGCGAAGCGCCTGTGACGATGACGACCTTGCCGTCGATGCGCGTGCTCTTCACGGCGACACCTTCACGGCCTTGCCGGTCTTGTAGGATTTGAGCGCCGCTTCGGCAAGAACCAGCGCCATGCGCCCGTCGGTCGCGCCGACCGGCATCTTCTTCTTGCCCGTCAACGCGCCGAGGAAGGCGGCGAGCTCGTGGCGATAGGCTTCGGCATAGCGCTCGAGGAAGAAATAGAGCGGCTTGTCGGTCGTCACGCTTGCCGCGTCGGCCTTCTCGACCGTCGTCGGCGTCAGGTTGCCGGCCATCAAGCGGCCCTTCGACCCATGCACCTCGATGCGCTGGTCGTAGCCGTAGCTGGCGCGGCGGCTGTTGTTGATGTGCGCCATCTTCCCGCTCTTGGTGCGCAGCAGCACCATGACGCTGTCGCAGTCGCCGACCTTGGCGACCGCCGGATCGACGAGGGCGGAGCCCATCGCGTAGACCTCGACCGGCTCTTCGCCGAGCAGCCAGCGCACCATGTCGAAATCGTGGATCGTCATGTCGCGGAACTGGCCGCCGGAGACCTTCAGATACGACATCGGCGGCAGGCCGGGGTCGCGGCTGGAGACGATCACCTGCTCGACGTCGCCGATCTCGCCCGCGCGCAGGCGCGCTTGCAGCGACGAGAAGGACGGGTCGAAACGGCGGTTGAAGCCCACGAACATCGGTACCTTGGCCGCATTGACGACCTTCAGGCAAGCGTCGACGCGCGCGATCGACAGGTCAATCGGCTTTTCGCAGAAGATCGCCTTGCCCGCCTTGGCGGCGCGGATGCACAGGTCGGCATGGGTATCGGTCGACGAGGCGATGACGACGGCCTTGACCTTGGGATCGGCCAGCGCCGTCTTCGTGTCGACAACCTTTGCGCCGTAACGGCCCGCGAGATCCTCGGCCGATTCCATGTGGGTATCGATGACGTAACGGAGTTTCGCACTTCCGCTGGCGGCCAAGTTTGCGGCATGAATGCGGCCGATGCGGCCAGCTCCGAACTGTGCGATCTCGATCATGGGATTTCCTCTTGGACGACTTGTTGGCGGCAACATAAGCCCGTATTGTCGCCGCTATCTAACAAAAAATTCGTAAGGGAAAAACCAAACAATGGGCATACGGCTTACAATGGCAGAGGCGCTCGTGCGCTTCCTCGCCGCGCAGTCCATCGAGACCGACGGACGGCGGGAAAAGCTCTTTGCCGGCGTCTTCGCGATCTTCGGTCACGGGAATGTCGCCGGCATGGGGCCGGCGCTGCATGCCCACCGGGCCGAGCTGCCGACCTTCCGCGCCCACAACGAACAGGCGATGGCTCTGGCCGCAATCGCCTTCGCCAAGACGCATGCCCGCCGCCGCATGATGGCCTGCACGACGTCGATCGGCCCGGGCGCCACCAACATGGTTACCGCCGCCGCCCTCGCCCACGTGAACCGGCTGCCCGTGCTGTTCCTGCCCGGCGACGTCTTCGCCGACCGCCGCCCGGACCCCGTCCTCCAGCAGGTCGAGAATTTCGGCGATCCGACGATCACCGCCAACGACTGCTTCCGCCCCGTCTCGCGCTATTGGGACCGGCTCACACGGCCCGAGCAGCTGCTGATCAGCCTGCCGGCCGCGTTGCGCGTCCTGCTCGATCCGGTCGATTGCGGCCCGGTCACGCTTGCCCTGCCGCAGGATGTGCAGACGATGAGCATGGATTTCCCGGCCGAATTCTTCGCCCCTCGCGTCCACGCGATCCGCCGACCGCCGGCTGAAGCGTCGGCAGTGCGCGAGGTCGCGGCGCTGCTGAAGACAAGCAAGCGGCCGATGATCGTGGTCGGTGGCGGCGCAAAGTATTCGCTGGCCGAGCGCGAACTGGCCGGCTTTGCGGAGTCACGAGGCATCCCCTGTGGCGAGACGCAGGCCGGCAAGGGCGCGCTTGCCTGGAACAATCCGGTGAATCTTGGCGCCATCGGCACGACCGGCACGAAAGCCGCGAACGACGCCGCCAAGCGCGCCGACCTCGTGCTGGCCGTCGGCACGCGCCTGGCGGACTTTCCGACCGCCTCGCGCACGATCTTCGCCGATCCCAAGGTGCGCATCGTGCAGCTGAACGTGGGGGCTTTCGATGCGCATAAACACGGTGCGCTACCGCTCGTCGCGGACGCGCGCGACGGGCTTCGCGCCCTCGGTGCGGCACTGGGTCGCTGGCGCGCACCTTCGGGATGGACCGCTGCCGGCGTGCGGGGCGCGCGGGCCTGGGCGCGCGACGTCGCGCGCATCACGGCGCCGCGCCCCGGCCGACCGAACGACGCACAGGTTCTCGGCGTCGTCAACCGCTTCGCCAGGCAGCGTCCGCATATCCTGCTCTGCGCGGCAGGCGGCCTGCCGGGCGAACTCCACAAGCTCTGGCAGCCGACGGACGGTACTTCCTACCATCTCGAATACGGCTATTCGTGCATGGGTTACGAGATCGCCGGCGGTCTCGGCGCCAAACTCGCCGCGCCGCGCCGCGACGTATTCGTCATGGTCGGCGACGGCTCGTACCTGATGATGAATTCCGAGATCGCGACATCCGTGGCGCTCGGCATCAAGATCGTCATCGTGCTTCTCGACAATCGCGGCTTCGGCTGCATCGAGCGGCTTCAGCGCGCGACCGGTGGTGCCTCGTTCAACAACCGCCTCGCGAGCGACCATCCGCCCGTCGATTTTGCGGCGCATGCCGCATCGCTGGGCGCGCAGGCCGAGAAGGTCGGCTCGCTCGCCGAACTCGAACCCGCCCTCGCCCGCGCGCGCGCGGCCAAGCGCACGGCCGTCGTCGTCATCGACACCGACGGCCGCAGTTCGACCGGCGAAGGCGGGGCGTGGTGGGACGTGCCCGTTTCCGACGCGCCGCGCGGCGGTACCGGCCGGAAGATCCGACAGAATTACGAACGCGCACGTGCGCGTCAGACGCGAGGAGCCTGAGAAATGCCCTGCCCGATCGGCATCAATCCGCTGACCTGGACGAACGACGACATGCCGGAACTCGGCGGCGAAACGCCGCTGGCGACCTGCCTTTCGGAAGCCAAGCGCGCCGGCTATGACGGCGTCGAACTCGGCAACAAGTTTCCGCGCGAGCCTGCGAAACTCGCCCCGATCATGGCCGCCCACGGCCTGCGCATCGCGTCGGGCTGGTACAGCGGAAACCTGCTGACCCGCGATGTCGATGCCGAGATGGCGGCGATGCGTCCGCATCTGGAACTGCTGCTCGCGATGGGCAGCAAGGCGATGGTGTTCGCCGAGACGACCGGCTGCGTCCACGGCGACAAGAAGGCGAAACTCGCCACACGCCGCAGGCTTTCGGATGCCGAGATCCGGACGCTGGGCGAGCGCATGACCGAACTCGGCACGCTGATGGAGGCGCGCGGAGTGAAGCTCGCCTATCACCACCACATGGGTACGGTGATCGAGACCGAGGCGGAGATCGACGCGCTGATGGCCGCGACCGGACCGTCGGTCGGGCTGCTGCTCGACACCGGACATCTGACCTATGCCGGCGGCGATCCGCTCGCGGTCGCCAAGCGCCACGGCAAGCGCATCGCACATGTCCACTGCAAGGACATCCGGGCGCCCCTGCTGGCCGAAGCCAGAGCCAAGGACCTGAGCTTCCTCGACTCCGTGCTGAGCGGCGTGTTCACCGTGCCCGGCGACGGGTCGGTCGACTATCCGCCGATCTTCGCCGAGCTCAAGCGTCTCAAATATTCGGGCTGGCTGGTCGTCGAGGCCGAGCAGGACCCGGCCAAGGCCCATCCGCTGACCTACGCGAAGATGGGCAACGACTATCTGCGCGCGCAGGCCGCCGCCTTCGGCCTGTGACGGCTGGCAGTCCGGCCTTGCGTCTGCTGCTGATCAATCCGAACACGTCGGACTCGATCACCGAACTGGTCGCGCGGCGCGCGCGCGAAGTCGCGCCGACCGGCACGGTCTTCGATGTCGTGACCGCGCGTTTCGGTGCGCGCTATATCGGGTCGCGCATCTCCGCGGCGATTGCCGCGCATGCGGCACTCGATGCATTCGCGACTGCCTACCGGCCGACGCATGCAGGCGTGCTGCTTGCCTGCTTCGGCGATCCTGGCCTCGATGCACTCGCCGAAATCTCGCCCGTTCCCGTCACGGGCATGGCGGCCGCATCCATGCGAGTTGCCGCCGCAAAGGCCCGTCGTGTTGGCATCCTGACCGGCGGCGAGCGCTGGGTTCCGATGCTGAAGGAATTCGTGGCGGACCTCGGGCTATCGGACCGGCTCGCCAGCGTACGCGCCGTCTCCGCGACCGGCGCGCAAATCGCCGCCGATCCGGAGTCCGCTTATGCCGAACTTGCCGCACAGGCGAACGCGGCGGCGCGCGAGGACGGCGCCGAGATCGTGATCCTCGGCGGTGCGGGCCTAACCGGCCTCGTCCCCGCACTCCAGTCCCGCGTCGGCGTCCCGCTGCTCGACTCGCTCGAATGCGCGGTGGCACATCTCGTCGAACTGGCGCGCCAGCCTGCGGACGCAACCACGCCGCCGCCGCCGGTCGAATCCGTCGGTCTCGGCGAGGCGCTCGCAAGGCGCATAGGTGAGGCCCGATAACGCGGACTTGTCGGCTGTGGTATCCGGGCGCATTGTGCGGGTCAGGCCGGGCGTCAGACCCGCCGCGCTGTGGAGCCGTCGTGCCGCAATCGCCGTCAATCCTGATCGAACGGTTTAGGGCCAGCTTCAACCGCCTGCCGGTCGATTTCGCAGCCTCGCTGCTGATGATCCTGGCTCTCATGACATTCACGGCAACCGGCGTCATGGTCCGCTACGTTGCCCAGTCCTTGCCACTCCTCCAGATCCTGTTTCTGCGCCAGCTCATCGCGCTGGCGATGATGGCGCCGCTGTTTTGGCGCCATCGCAACCAGATCCTCCACCCCGAAGGCTTCCGCCTGCACGCAATCCGCGGCACCGCCGGGGTCGTGGCGATGGTCTGCGGCAATGCCGCCACCATCTACATCCCCTTCGCCGACGTGACGGCGATCCAGATGTCGGAGGTCCTTTTCATCACGGCACTTGCCGCGATGTTTCTCGGCGAGAAGGTCGGCTGGCGCCGATGGACGGCGACGGCCGTCGGATTCACCGGCGTCGTCGTCATGATCCGCCCATTCTCCGGAGCAGTCGAGATATTCGCGCTTGTGGCACTGTTCGGATCCGTCTTCGGTGCGATCTCTGTCGTGACGCTCCGGTTCGGCTCGCGCCTCGACTCGGCGGAAACGGTGATTTTTTTCCAGAGCCTCATCGTCCTCATCTGCACGGCACCGTTTGCATTCTGGGTGTGGGTCCCGGTAACGCCGGGCGTACTGGCGGTCATCGCGCTGATGAGTGTGTCGTTCGCCGTCGGCAATCTCTTCTTCACGAATGCCTTCCGACGGGGAAGCGCTTCGTCCATCGCGCCGCTTCAGTATCTTCGCCTGCTGATGATGGCAGCCGTCGGCTACTGGCTCTACGACGAAACGCCGAGCATCGCGACGACGCTCGGCGCGGCCCTCATTGTCGGCGCCGCGCTCTACACGCTGCGGCGCAACGCGGTGCGCGGCTCGCAGATCCGCGTGCCGCCGCGCCCGAACTGACGGACCATTCCACACCTGCGATAGAGGAGAGATCGATGTCGGCGGAAGCAAAGCTGAAGGAACTCGGGATGGTGCTGCCGGAAGTTCCGGCGCCGGTGGCCAACTACGTGCCGTTCCGCCTGCATGCGAACACGCTCTATCTTTCAGGCCAGGGTCCACGCTTGCCCGATGGCAAGTATCCCGACGGTCTGGTCGGCAAGGATTTCGATGTCGCGGCCGCCTACCAGCATGCGCGCATCGTCGGGCTCGGGCTGCTCGCCGTCGCACGGCGCGCGCTCGGCAGCCTCGACAAGGTCGACTACGTGGTGAAGCTGCTTGGCATGGTCAACGGCGCACCGGGATTCCGCGACCAGCCCAAGGTCATTAACGGCTGTTCTGACCTGTTCGTCGAGGTGTTCGGCGATGCCGGCCGGCATGCCCGATCGGCCGTCGGCATGGGCAGCCTGCCCCACAACATGACGGTCGAGATCGAAGCAATCCTCGCCGTCAAGTCTTAGGCGGGTCGTAGATCCGTACGACCGGGTCGCCGATCCCCTTGCGCGCGGTGACGAGATCGTAGGCCCAGGGCTGGCGATGGCGTTCGAAGTTGAACGTCGTGCGCCGGTAGCTAGTGCCTGCATCGAGATCGCAGCGCGCGACGGCCAGTTCGTCGCCGTCGCTGCGGCAGGCCGCGACCGTCACCCCGCTGGGCGCCACGATCTGGCTGCCCGCGATCGACGGCACGCCTTCCTCGGTACCGCCCTTGGCCACGCCGACGACCCACATGCCGTTCTGGTAGGCGCCCGATTGCATCACCAGCGTGTTGTGGAACAGTGCCAGGTCGTCGTGGTCCGGCGCCGGCGGATTGTGAACAGGCGTATTGTAGCCGAGCAGCACCATCTCGGCCCCTTGCAGGGCAAGCGAACGGTAGGTTTCGGGCCAGCGCCGGTCGTTGCAGATGCAAAGCCCGATCGTCGTTCCGAATGCACGGAAGACGCGGAAGCCGTAGTTACCGACATCGAAATAGCGCTTCTCGAGATGCTGGAATCGACGCCAAGGCTCGTGCGCGTCATGGCCGGGCAGATGCACCTTCCGGTACTTGCCGACGATCTCTCCCGATCTTTCCACGAGGATCGCGGCGTTGTAGCGCTTCGTTACGCCCTCTTCCTGCACCCGCTCCGCATAACCGAGACTGAAGCCCAGATCGAGGCGCTTCGCTTCGTCGAACAGCGGCTTCGTTGCGATACCGGGCATCTCGGTTTCGAAGAAGAAGTCGATCTCGGCCTGATCGGCAAAGAACCAGCGCGGAAAAAACGTCGTCAGTGCCAGTTCCGGGAATACGACCAGATCCGAACCCATGCGCTTGGCCTCGCGCAGATGGGCGATCAGGCGCTCGACGACCTGCGTGCGCGTCTCCGCGCGGGCAATGGGTCCGAGCTGGGCGGCAGCGACGGTCAGGTGACGGGACATGGCAATTCCTGCGTTGCGGTTCAGGTGGCTAGTTCGAGGACAACATCGAGCAGCACCTTCGCGCCGGCGTCGATATCGTCCGGTTCGGTAAATTCGGCGACATTGTGCGACAGCCCCTTGACGCTGGGCACGAAGATCATGCCGGTCGGACAGATACGCGCGAACATCTGCGCATCGTGCCCGGCGCCCGACGGCATGCGCCGACACGAAAAGCCGCGGCGGGTGGCGCTTGCTGCGACGCGCTCGATCACGGCAAGGTCGAACGACACGGGCTCGAACCGTGCCAGCACGCGCTTCTCGACGCCGACGTTCTCGGCCTCGCAGATGCGCTCGATCAGGGCCGTCGCTTCGGCTTCGGCCCGCTTGAGGATCGTCTCGTCCGTGTTGCGCAGATCGACCGTGAATGTGGCGCGCGCGGCGACGACATTTATCAGGTTGGGCACAAGCTCGATCCGCCCGACCGTGCCGACCTGGTTGCCGCCGAAGCGGTGCACGAGATCGCGAATGCCGCTGGCGATGGCCATCGCGGCATAGCCGGCATCCTTGCGAAGATGCATGGGCGTAGTGCCTGCATGGTTGGAAACGCCCGACAGCGTGTACTCCGCCCACGAGATACCCTGGACGCCATCGACCGCGCCGATGGTAAGGCCCTCGGTTTCGAGAATCGGGCCCTGTTCGATATGGAGTTCGACGAATGCGTGCGGCCGAATGAAGCCGGGCGCACGGTCGCCGAGATAGCCGATGCGTGTCAACTCCTCGCCCAGCAGCCTACCGTCGATGGCGCGCGCTGCATGCGCTTCGGCGACATCCATTCCTCCGACATAGACGAGACTTCCGAGCATGTCCGGCTGGAAGCGGGCCCCCTCCTCGTTCGTGAAGAAGGCGACCGCTATGGGACGGCGCGTGCGCATCCCCGCACGATCGAGCGCCGCGCAGAGCTCGAGACCCGCAAGCACGCCGAGATTCCCGTCATAGCGTCCGCCAGTCCTTACGGTATCGATGTGCGAGCCGATCATCACCGGCTCGATGTCCTGCGTACCGGCGCGAATCGCGACCACATTGCCGACCGCGTCGACAGCAACCGAAAGCCCGAGCTCGCGCATCCAGCCGACGACGAGGTCGCGGCCGGCCTTGTCTTCGTCAGTCAGTGCAAGGCGCGCATTGCCGCCGCCGGGTATTCCACCCACCGCCCCAAGACGGGCGAGCCGGTCAAGCAGTGCGGCGCTATCGATTTCGACGGCCATGAAACTCCGCTGGGCAAGGCGCAAAGGGCACCACTACAATCGAAGAAAGACCGGAGGATTGCAATGGCACAGGGCGACATCGAGATCGAATGGGCGCGGCTCAAATCGGCGGACCTGCGCGCACTTGCCGCACGCGACGCCATCGTGATCGTCCCCGTTGCATCCACCGAACAACATGGGCCGCATCTGCCGACCAGCGTCGATACGATGCTCGTCGGCGAGGTCGCCCGGCGTGCGGCACGCAGAATCGCGACACATCTGCCCGTCGTCGTGGCCCCGACCTTATGGTGCGGCCTTGCCGAGCACCATCTGGCGTTCGGCGGCACGTTCTCGTTCACCTTCCCCACTTACCTCGCCGTGCTGCGCGATCTCGTCTCGTCGCTCAAGCGGCAGGGCTTTCGCCGCATCGTCCTATTCAATGGCCATGGCGGCAATATCGCCGGGCTCGACACGGTCGCGACGGAACTGACGCGCGATCTCGGCGTACCGGTTGCCGTCGGCAGCTACTGGCCGTCGCTGGGGCCGCAGATTGCCGCGATCCTCGAGGACCAGTCGACCGTTCTGCATGCCTGCGAGGCCGAAACCTCGATGATGCTGGCGATCGCACCCGAACTGGTCGACGCGACGAATCTTGCCGCCGCAGCAGGTCCCGCCAATCTCGACGAGAGCGTCTTCAGCCGCCAGCCCAAACGCTGGCATTCTTTTGCCGATCTCACGCCCAACGGCACGATCGGCAATCCCGCACGCGCGACGGCAGCGAAGGGCGAGAAGCTTCTGGATCTTGCAGCCGGCGAACTGGCGGCCCGCCTTGCCGACGGCAACCTCTGGCCGGCCACGCGCTAGGCGGCGATGATCCGGCGATAGAGTTCGGGATCGGTATCGCCTTCGCTGCCGAACAGCAGCACGCGCGACTTCGCATCGAGACCGAGCACGCGTGCCAGATCGGGCCGTGCGGCAGCGGCGAGCAATCCCGCAAGCCCGGCAACCGCGGACTCGCCCGCAACGACCTGCGGCGCCAGCAGCCGCATGCAGGCGAAGGCGGCTTCGTCCGTCACGGTCATGAAGTCCCCCGCCCCCTCCTCCAGGATTTCCCAGGCAAGCAGTGACGTTTCGCCGCAGGCAAGCCCTGCCATCGCGGTATCGAGCGCCCCGCCGATATTCGCGGCCTTCCCGACCCGCGCGCTTTCGAACAGACAGGCTGCGCGATCCGGCTCGACGACGATCATGCGCGGACGCCTGTCGCCAAGCGCTTCCCACAGATGGCCGCAAACCGCAGCCGCCAACCCGCCGACGCCGGCCTGGATGAAGACGTGCGTGGGCGGTTCGCCGAACTGGCCGAGCGCCTCGTCGACCATCACGGCATAGCCCTGCATCACGTCGCGCGGAATCTCGGTGTAGCCCGGATAGGACGTGTCGGAGACCACGATCCAGCCGTTCGCGTCCGCGTCGGCCGCCACCTGTCGCACGGCATCGTCATAGGTGCCCGGCACGCGGCGGATTTCGGCTCCATAGGCCGCGATCGCCCTGGCGCGCGCATCGCTGACGGTCGCGTGGATATAGATGACGCATTTGCAGCCGAAGCGCTGGGCGCCCCACGCGACCGAACGGCCATGGTTGCCGTCGGTGGCGCAGGTCACCACGATATCCGCCGGCGGCTTGCCGGCCGCACGCAACTGGCGCAGCACGGCATAGGCCCCGCCCAGCGCCTTGAAACTGCCGAGCCCGAAGCGCGTACTCTCGTCCTTGTACGAGACCCGCGCGACACCGGCGAGCCTTGCGACGGCGTCGAGTTCGACAAGGCGCGTGGGCGCATAGCCCGACCAGCCTGCGATCTCGGTACGCGCGGCCGCGAAGGCATCGGCATCGAGCACCGCCTTCTGACGTGCGCCATAGGGGCCCGAGCGGACTTTCGGGTTCGCGCAATGAGCAACGGGAAAGTCGGCCCAACCGGATACGGATCTCGACGCGTCGTTCAAACTATTTGTCTCCCCCTGAAATGGTCTATCCTGAAGCTAGCGCAGGAACATGCGACAAGCGAAGGGGAACGGGATGCGTCTCGACGAAATCACCGACGGAACCATCGACGAGACATTCAAGGGGATGCCGGGCGGGATCTCGCCGCTGAAGCTGCGCGACATCGGCAAGCAGGGATGGAACCTGCTTGCCGAAGACCTGCCGCTGCCCGTTTGTATCCTCAAGTCCGACGCGGTGCGCCGCAACGAGACGCTGATGCGCACCTTCCTCGAGCGGACGGGCGCCATCCATTCGCCGCACGGGAAGACGACGATGAGCCCGCAGCTGTTCGACAGGCAGGCGAAAGCCGGCGCCTGGGCGATCACGGTCGGAACCGTCCACCAGATCCAAGTCGCGCGCCATTTCGGCAGTCCGCGCATCGTGCTGGCCAACCAGCTGGTCGGAAAACAGGGCATGCGCTACGTGACCGACGAACTGGCGCGCGATCCGCAGTTCGAATTCTTCTGCCTCGTGGACTCGGTTGCCGGTGTCGAAGCGCTCGCTGCGGCGGCGAAGGCGAAGAACCTGCGCGGCCGGATCGGCGTGTTCCTCGAAGGCGGCCTCAAGGGCGGGCGCACGGGCGTACGCACGATCGATGAGGCACGCGCCGTCGCGAAGGCGGCGCAGGCAGCGCATCCATACGTCTCGCTGCGCGGTGTCGAGGGGTTCGAGGGGCTTCTGTCAGGCGCCGACGCGGCACTGCGCGTCACGCATTTCCTCGATTTCCTCGGCGACATCGCCAAGATGGTCGATGCCGAAGACCTCTGCGCGGAGGGGCCGCTGATCCTGACGGCCGGCGGCTCGGCCTTCTATGACCTCGTCGTCGACAAGTTCCGCGGCCTCAATCTGAAACGGCCAAAATCGATCCTGACGCGCTCGGGCTGCTACATCACGCACGATTCGGCGATGTACGAGGCGCATTTCGACGGCATCGCCGAACGCTCCAAGATGCTTGCCGAACTCGGCCGGCCAGAACCGGCGCTGGAGGTCTGGGCCTATGTGCAGTCGCGCCCCGAACCGACACGCGTGCTGGTCACGATGGGCAAGCGCGACGTCTCGTACGATCCGCTGCTGCCGGTGCCGCACCTGTGGTTCCGGCCGGGGTCGAACCCACGCCAGCCCGCGAAGCTGGTTGGCCACAAATGCGTCAATCTCAATGATCAGCACGGCTTCCTCGATGTGCCGGCGGATTCGCCGCTACAGGTGGGCGACATGGTCGGCTTCGGGATCTCGCACCCCTGCCTGACATTCGACAAATGGCAGCTGATCGTCCTGACGGACCACGACTACAACGTCGTCGACGCGATCCGGACCTACTTCTAGTCCGTCGCCAAGCCCAGGTTTTCGGCCGCCCAGCCGACGAGTTCGAGCAGTTCCTCATCCCGGCCGCGTGCCCCGACGAACTGTACGCCGATCGGCATGCCAGCGGGGCCGGTTGCCGCCGGCAACGTGGCGCATGGCGGACCGAGCAGCGACAGGAACAGGCTGTAAGTCGCCTCGCCCGTCGAACCGAGGCCGATCGGCGCCTCGCCGAGAGCCGCCGGCAGCACGAACGCGTCAAAATGCTCGATGTCGGCATCATAGGCGCGGCGCGCGACATCGGCTTCCGCCTGCGCGTCCGCGTATCCGGCCTCGTTCGTCCGGCCGAGGGCGATGAACTCGCGCAGCAGCGGCGAGAGCTTCGATGCATCGCGCTTCTCGTACGGGGCGAAGGCGCGGGACGCCTCGACCGAGACGAGGCGCCGATGCAGCGCGTTCAGTATACCGTACGAAGCCGGAAGCTTGACCGGCACGACATCGGCAACGCCGGAGAGCTGGCGACAGACCTTGTCGCGCGCCTCGCGTGCGGAGGACAGCGCCTCGGTATCGTAAGGCGTGGTCAGACAGGCAAGTCGCGGGCGGGCGCGACGCGGGGCCGGCGTGCGAGGCGGATCGAGCAGGACCGCGCCCATCAGCCTGAGATCGCTTGCCGACCGCGCGAACCAACCGACCGTATCGAGCGAACGCGCGAGTTCGTGGATGCCCGTGGTGTTTGTACGCCCGATCGACGACTTGAAGCCGAACGTGCCGCAGAAAGAGGCCGGGCGGATGACGGAACCTCCCGTTTGCGTGCCGATGGTCAACGGCACCATGAAATCCGCGACCGCCGCGGCCGAACCGCTCGACGAGCCCCCCGGCGTACGCGCGGGGTCGCGCGGATTGCGCGTCCCCTTTGGTGTGATGTGCGCAAACTCGGTCGTCACGGTCTTGCCAAGAATGATGGCACCAGCCTCTTTCAGGCGGCGCACGCAGTCGGCGTCCGCCGTCGGCACGTTGCCGACGAAAAGCGGCGAGCCATACTCGGTGCCGAGCCCGGCCGTATCGACGATGTCCTTGATCGCCACTGGAATGCCGGCGAGTGCGCCGAGCACGGGCAGCGTCTTCGCATCTTCCAGCCGCGCGAACGCACCGATCTCGTCGTCGCGCGCGGCGATACGGGCCCGGCACGCAGCAAGCAGCGCTGCGGGCGTCAGGTCTTCCGCGACGATCGCGCGCCGGGCGCGTGTCGCCGTCAGGGAATGGATCTCACCAGGACTCATCGACGGCCAGATGCGCCACGCAGTCGCCACGCTCGACGCGCGCGAAATGACGCTTGCAGATGACGGTCCCCGCTTCGCGGAAATGGCAGGGGATCGGGGTGCGTGCCGGATTGTCCAAGAAGTGGACGTGCCCGCAGAGCTGTCCCTTCTTCACGGTGTCGCCGAGTTCGACCGCCGGTTCGAACAGGCCGGGTTCGGGCGCGTAGACGAACCATCCCTGCCCCGGCACGCTCATGCGGCGCGGCAGCGGCGCGGCAGCCCAGTCCTTCGGCTTCTCGACCATGCCCAAATGCACGAGATGGCGGCGCAGACCCCGTTCGACCATCGCCAATGCCGTCCGGTTGACCGAGCCCTTGCCGCCGAATTCGCCGCCGAGTGCAGGCAGACCGCGCTTCATGGCGGCGGCCGGCGAATAGCGCGTGTCCTGCCCAAGCTTCCAGACCAGTGCCACGTCCGGCGCAAAGGCCCGCAACGCCTCGCTGCAGCGCCGATTGAGATCCGCGTCGCTGCCTTCGTGCATCGAGGCAAACGGCACGTAGTCGAGCGATCCGCCACCGGAATGCAGGTCGTGGAACAGGTCAGCGCGCGGAAAAAGCTCGCTGTCGATGAAGTAGGCGATCTGCTGCGTCACCGTGCCGTCGGGATCGCCGGGAAACAAGCGGTTGAGGTTCCCACCGTCGATCGGCGAGACGCGTGCACTATCCATCGCAGCCGGGAAATTCGCGGCCGGCAGGATGATTACGCGCCCCCGGATCTCGCCAGGCTCGAGCGCGCGGATTATCTTGGTAAGCGCGATCTGCCCTTCATATTCGTCGCCATGGTTCCCGGCCATGAAGAAGGCCGTCGGCCCCTTGCCGTTCTTGATGCAGGCGATCGGGATCATGATCCGGCCATAGGCCGAACGCGTTACGGAGTGCGGCAGGCCGAGCCAGCTCACCTGCTTGCCGTCCCTGTCGAAATCGACGTCGCATTCGATCCGCGTAGGTTTCGCCATCGCCGCCGGTCCCTCCCCTTTCATCAAACCATTGTATGACGCTATGCTGGCGCCGCCATCAAATCCAGAGGGGAAAAAGATGCGTCTGTTCGCCGCGACGATTGCGACCGAAACAAACACATTCTCGCCGCTTCCGACCAGTATCGAAGCCTACAAGGAGTGTGTCTTCCTGCGCCCCGGCGAACACCCCGAGGAAACTCCGCTGATGTGTACGGCCCCGCTGTGGGTCGCGCGCCGTCGGGCGAAGAAGGAGGGCTTCACGCTGATCGAGGGAAGCTGCTTTGCGGCAAGTCCGGCCGGCACGACGAACCGGCAGGACTACGAATTTATGCGCGATGAGATCCTCGGCCAGTTGCGCGCGGCGATGCCAGTGGACGGCGTGCTGCTCGGCCTGCACGGGGCCATGGTCGCACATGGCTATGACGACGTGGAAGGCGACATCATCGAAAAGGTCCGTGCAATCGTCGGCCCGAAGACGGTCATCGGCGTCGAACTCGATCCGCACTGCCACCTCACGATCAAGCGCGTGAAGCTCGCCGACGTGATCGTCCTCTACAAGGAATTCCCCCACACCGACGTCGTCGAGCGCGCCGAAGACGTGCTCGATATCGTGCTGCGCACGCTGCGCGGCGAGGTGAGGCCGGTCATGTCGGTCTATGATTGCAGACAGATCCAGAGCTACCCCACGACGCTGCCGCTGATGCGCGCCTTCGTCGATCGCATGATCGCAATGGAAGGCAAGGACGGCATCCTTTCGATCTCGATCGGTCATTGCTTTCCCTACGCCGACGTGCCGGAGCTTACGGGCCGCATCCTCGTCGTCATGGACAAGGACAAGGCCAAAGGCGACAAGCTCGCCACACAGATCGGCGAGGAATTCGTGTCAATGCGCGGCAAGACGATGCCCGAATATTTTGATGTCGATGCCGGCATCACCGCCGCGATGGAATTCAACGCGGCACCGGTCGTCATGGCCGATCCGGCCGACAACGCGGGCGGCGGCGCTCCGTCCGACAACACTTCCATCCTGCGCCGCCTCATCGAGCGCAACGCGCAGGAAGCCATCATTGGCCCGATCTGGGACCCGATTGCCGTGCGCCTGTGCTTCGATGCCGGCCTTGGGGCCGAGTTCAACTTGCGTTTCGGCGGCAAGATCGGCCCCACTTCGGGCCAGCCGGTCGACGCGAAGGTCAAGGTCGTGGGCCTGAAGCGGGACTGCCATCAGAGCTTTGGCCCCACGCAGGTGCCGCTCGGCGACTGTGCGGCGATCAAGGTGGGTGGGGTCGAGATCGTCCTGATCACGAACCGGACCCAGGCCCTGGGCCTCGAACTGTTCGAGAACGTCGGGATCGACCCCCGGACCCGGAAGATGGTCGTCGTCAAGTCGACGAACCATTTCATGGCCGCCTTCGGCCCGATCGCCAAGAAGGTGATCTACATCGATTCCGACGGTCCGCTGAGCCGGGACTACCGGAAAATCCCGTTTACACGCATCCAGCGGCCCATCTGGCCGCTGGACGAAAACACCTCACCGGCCCTCATCGTTTGAGGGCCTTGCGGGCCTCCGGGGGTGTATGACAAGCTTCCGGCCGAATAAAAACTCTCCATAAAAAAAGTGGACGCGCCGCTCGCGACGCGCCGGATCAACGGACACGGAGGACAAAGAAGATGACGAAGATCGCGCGACGTACAGTCCTGAAATCCACGGCCGCAGCAGCGGCGATCGCCGGTGCGCCTTCGCTCGCACGCGCGCAGACGCGCCCGTCGGCCGCACGCACGGTCCGCGCCGTATTCCACGGTGACGTGCCCACTTACGATCCGATCTGGACGACGGCCAACATGTCCGCCTACCACGGCGGCATGGTGTACGACACGCTCTTCGGCATCGACGAGAAAGGCGACGCGAAGCCCCAGATGGTCGGCAAGTACGGCTACGACGCCGGCAACATGACCTGGACTTTCGAACTGCGTCCCGGCCTGAAATGGCACGACGGCACCGATGTGACGACGGCCGACATCATCCCGTCGATCAAGCGCTGGGCAGCCCGCGACGGCGGCGGCCAGCACATGATGGAACGCGTCAAGGGCGTCGAGGCGAAGGACGAGAAGACGTTCACGATCCAGCTCAAGGAGAAGTACGGACTCGTTCTCGACGTGCTCGCGAAGACGACGACGCCGATCGGCTTCATGATGCGCAAGAAGGAAGCCGAAACCGACCCGATGCAGAAGATCGAGACGGTCGTCGGCTCCGGTCCGTTCATGATGAACATGGCCGAGACGCGCCCCGGCACGCAATATGTCTACGACCGCAATCCCAACTACGTCCCGCGCAGCGAAGCTCCGAGCGGCATTTCCGGCGGCAAGAACGTCAAGCTCGACCGCGTCGTCTACGTCAACATGCCCGACGGGCAGACGGCGGTCGCGGCGCTACAGGCGGGCGAAATCGACTTCTACGAGATTCCGCAACCCGACTTCATGCCGCAGCTCGAATCCGACAAGAACATCAAGATCCAGATCCTCAACTCCCTCGGACAGGTCGGCCTGATCCGCCCGAACTTCCTGCATCCGCCCTTCAACAATGTGAAGGTCCGGCAGGCGATGCTCTACTGCGTCAAGCAATCGGACCACATGAAGGCGACCTTCGGCAATTCGAAGTACGCCAAGGATACGCCGTCCTATTTCGCCATGGGCACGTCGATGGAGAACGACGCGAACACGGGCTGGTACAAGGGCGGCCAGAACTTCGCGAAGTCGAAGGCCCTCCTCGCCGAGGCCGGCTACAAGGGCGAAGAGATCCTGCTGATGCAGGCGACCAACATCCCCTACATGAGCAACTCGGCCCAGCTGCTCGCGCAGGAACTCCGCCAGGGCGGCTTCAATGTCCGAGTCGAGGCGATGGACTGGTCGAACGTCGTCCAGCGTCGTTCGGTGAAGGCGGCCCCCTCCGCCGGCGGTTGGAACATCTTCATCACCTCGGCGGGCGGCTCCGCGGTCGGGCACCCGATCCTGCTGGCCGCACACGCGGCGACCGGCGAAAAAGGCTGGTTCGGCTGGCCAGAGGATGCCAAGCACGAGCAGCTGCGCGCGCAGTGGGCGGTCGGCGAGACGCTGGCGGATCGCCAGAAGATCGCCCGCGACATCCAGGAAAACGCCTGGAACTTCGTGCCGCAGCTCTATTACGGCCAGTGGATCCAGCCGGCCGCGATGCGCACCAACATCCGCGGCCTCCTGCCGGTTGCGGAAATCATCCCGTGGTGGAACGTCGAAAAGGTCTGATCGGCACCTTTTTCGCATGACCGGCCGGTGCGCCCGATGCGGGCGCACCGGCCGCCACGGGTCCATCGATGCTGTCTTACATCGTCCGCCGCCTTTTCCTGACTGTGCCCGTCATGGCGCTGGTGGCGGTATTCGTCTTTTTGCTGCTGCATCTCTCCCCCGGCGATCCCGCCGCGATCATGGCGGGCGACAACGCGACGGCCGAAAGCATCGCCCAGATCCGCACGAAGCTTGGCCTCGACGAACCGCTGTGGAAGCAGTTCGGCCTTTGGGTGATCGCGCTTCTCAGCGGCGATCTCGGACAGTCTCTGTTCTGGGGCGATCCGGTCACCGTGCTGATCGGCCAGCGCGCCGAACCGACAGTGTCGCTCGCCCTCACGACGATTTCCTTCGCGGTTGCCGTCGCGATCACGTTGGGCGTCGTCGCGGCGGCCAATCCGGGCACGTGGATCGACCGCGGCGTGATGGGCTTCGCGGTGATGGGCTTCTCGCTGCCCGTGTTCGTCGTCGGTTACATGCTGATCTTCCTGTTCGCCATCGACCTGAAATGGCTGCCCGTGCAGGGCTATACGCGCTTCGCCGAAGGGTTCGTGCCCTGGCTGCGCAATCTGGTGCTGCCGTCGCTCGCCCTCGGCATGGCCTACGTGGCGCTGATCGCGCGCATCACGCGCACGGCGATGCTCGAAGTTCTGGCGGAAGACTATATCCGCACCGGCAAGGCCAAAGGCGTCGCCAACCGTCCGCTGCTGCTGCGCCATGCGCTGAAGAACGCGGCCGTGCCGATCGTCACGGTCGTGGGCATCGGCGTGGCGCTGCTGATCGGTGGCGTGGTCATCACGGAGACCGTCTTCAACATTCCCGGGATCGGCAGGCTCGTCGTCGACGCCATCTCGCGCCGCGACTACCCGATCGTGCAGGGCGTGATCATGCTGTTCGCGGGCATCTACGTGCTCGTGAATCTGCTGGTCGATCTTTCCTACACGCTCTTCGACCCGCGGATCCGGTACTGACATGGCCGCGAGCGATTTTCCCGCTTTCGCCCGCCGCAATCCGACGATCGTCGCGGGAGCCGCGATCCTGATCTTCATGGCGTTCGTCGCAATCATCGCGCCGCTTATCGCCGGCGATCCGCGCATGATGAACCCGGTCAACCGCCTGCAACCGCCGTCGGCGGAATTCTGGTTCGGCACCGACGGCCTTGGCCGGGACATATTCGCGCGGTGCGTATTCGGCGCTCGCATCTCCCTGATCGTGGGCCTTGCGGTCGCGCTCGTCTCGATCGTCGTCGGTCTCGCGATCGGGCTTGCGGCCGGCTATATCCGCGCACTCGACAATGTCGTCATGCGCATGATGGACGGACTGATGGCGATCCCAGCCATCCTTCTCGCCATCGCGATGGTTTCGCTCAACCGTGCGAGCGTAGGCATCATCATCGTCGCCATCGTCATCCCGGAAGTGCCGCGCGTCGTGCGCCTCGTGCGTTCGGTCGTTCTCACCACGCGCGAGCAGCCCTATATCGAGGCCGCCGTCAGCGGCGGCAGCCGGACGCTAAAGATCGTGCTGCGTCACATCTTGCCCAGCACGATCCCGCCTTTGATCGTCCAGGCGACCTATGTGACCGCCTCGGCGATCCTGATCGAGGCCGGATTGTCATTCCTGGGCGCCGGCGTGCCGCCCGAGACGCCGACCTGGGGCAACATGATCGCGTCGAGCCGCCTGCTGCTCGCACGTGCGCCGTGGACGATCTTCTTCCCCGGCCTGTGCCTTGCCCTCGTCGTGCTCGCGGTCAACCTGCTGGGCGACGGGCTGCGCGACCGGCTCGATCCGCGCCTCTCGCGGCGGATGTAGGGGGAACGATGAGCCAGACACCCGTTCTCGCCATCCAGGATCTGCAGACGCACTTCTTCACGCGTGACGGCGTGACGCGCGCCGTCGGCGGCGTCTCGTTCGACGTGCGGCCGGGCGAGACTCTCGGCGTCGTCGGCGAATCCGGGTGCGGCAAGAGCGTGACCGCGCTTTCGATCCTCGGCCTGCTGCCGCCGAAGATCGGCCGCATCGTCGGCGGATCGATCAAGTTCGACGGTCGCGAACTCGTCGGGCTCGACGAGGCGGAGATGCGCAAGATCCGCGGCAACCGCATCGCGATGATCTTCCAGGAGCCGATGACGAGCCTCAATCCCGTCTTCTCGATCGGCGACCAGATCGCCGAGGCGGCGATGATCCACCAGAACATGAGCCGCGAAGCCGGCTATGCGCGCGCGGCGGAAATGCTGCGCTTCGTGCGAATTCCGGATGCCGACCGGCGCGTACACGACTACCCACACCAATTCTCGGGCGGCATGCGCCAGCGCGCGATGATCGCGATGGCGCTCGCCTGCAACCCGAAGCTCCTGATCGCAGACGAGCCGACGACGGCGCTCGACGTGACGATCCAGGCGCAGATCCTTCGCCTGATGCTCGACCTCAAGGAATCGATCGGCGCGGCCGTCATGCTGATCACGCACGATCTCGGCGTGGTCGCGGAGACGTGCCGTCGCGTCGTGGTGATGTATGCCGGCCGAAAGGTGGAGGAGGCCGACGTGCTCGATCTGTTCGACCGGCCCGCCCACCCCTACACGCGCGGCCTGATGGCTTCGATCCCGCGCCGGAATTCCGGCGTGAACCGCAAGCGGCGCCTTTCGGAGATTCCCGGCATCGTCCCCAATCTGCGCGACCCCATCGCCGGCTGCGCATTCGCACCGCGATGCCAGCACGCGACCGATCGTTGCCACAGCGAAGCGCCACCGATCCGCACGCTTGAGGGCAGCCACCTCGTCGCCTGCTGGGAAGCCGAGAAGGTGCTCGCCTCATGAGCGATGCCAAAACCGTCCTCGAGGTCGAAAACCTCACCAAGCATTTCGATGTCACGCGCGGCCTGCTGCGGAAGGTGGTCGCGAAGGTTCGCGCGGTCGACGGCGTGTCGTTCGACATCGCGGCGGGCGAGACGCTGTGCCTCGTGGGCGAGTCGGGCTGCGGCAAGTCCACGGTCGCCAAACTGATCCTGCGGCTGATCGAGCCGAGCGGCGGCAAGGTCTCGCTTGGTGGAACCGACGTGACCAAGCTCGACGAAGCGGGCATGCGCGCCCATCGCCGCCACGTGCAGATGGTTTTCCAGGACCCCTACGCCTCGCTCAATCCCCGCCTCAAGGCCGGCGTCATCGTGACCGAGCCGCTGGAGAACTACGAGGCGATGGCCGCATCCGAGCGCGAGGCGCGTGCAGCGAAGCTGCTGACTCGCGTAGGCCTGCGTGCGGACGCGATGCACCGATTTCCGTTCGAATTCTCGGGCGGGCAGCGCCAGCGCCTCGGCATCGCGCGCGCGCTCGCCCTCAATCCCTCGCTGATCGTCGCGGATGAGCCGGTTTCGGCGCTCGACGTTTCGGTCCAAGCGCAGGTCCTCAACCTGCTCATGGACCTGCAGGAGGAGTACGGGCTCGCCTATCTGTTCGTCTCGCACGACCTAGGCGTGGTCGAGCATATCGGCCACCGCATCGCGGTCATGTATCTGGGCAAGATCGTCGAACTTGCGAGCCGCGACGACCTCTTTGCCGATCCGCAGCATCCCTACACCGAAGCACTGATAGCCGCCGCTCCGATCCCCGACCCGCGCGCCAAGCGCGAAAGCAAGACGATCGAGGGCGAGGTTCCGAGCCCGATGAATCCACCGTCCGGCTGCCATTTCCACACGCGCTGCCCCTACGCGGTCGAGCGCTGCCGCAGCGAGATCCCGGCCCTGCGCGAGATCGCGCCCCGCCGCTTCGTGGCATGCCATCTCCGGGGTCCGCAGTGAACGGAATCTACGCGCGGCTCGGCGTCAAGCGCCGAATCAACGCGGCGGGTACGCTGACCCGGCTGGGCGGCAGCCTGATGGACGAAGCCGTCGTCGATGCGATGCGCGAGGCCGCCGAGGATTCCGTCGATATCGGCGAGTTGCAGTCGGCCGCAAGCCGTGTCATCGCGCAGGCGACCGGCGCACAAGCCGGTCTCGTGACGTCGGGTGCAGCGGCCGGCCTCACGCTGGCGGCTGCCGCCTGTCTTGCGGGCTACGATATCGCCCGGATGGCCCGGTTGCCGGATGCACGCGGATTTCCAAACGAGATCCTGATCGCGCGTACGCATCGCAATGCCTACGACCATGCGCTGCGTGCGGCGGGTGCGGTGCTGGTCGATATCGGCCACAACGACCGGGGGACGGGTGCCGGCATTCGCGGGCTCGAAGCCTGGGAGATCGAGGCCGCGATCGGCCCGGCGACCGCCGCGTTCGCCTTTTCGGCGACGCCGGACACGGTGGACGGCCTTCCGGCTGTCGTCGCGACCTGCCGCAAGCATGGCATCCCGGTGATCGTCGATGGCGCGGCACAATTGCCGCCCGCCTCGAACCTGCACGCGTTCGTTGCGGCCGGCGCGGACATCGTCGTCTTCTCGGGCGGCAAGGCCATCGGCGGGCCCCAGGCGAGCGGAATCTTGGCCGGCCGGCGCGATCTCGTGGCCTCCGCCCTGCTCCAGCAACTCGATATGGACGTGGATCCGTCCCGCTGGACAGCCCCGGACTTCGTCGACCGGGCGCGGGTACCCGTCCCGCCGCATCACGGGATCGGCCGCGCCTTCAAGGTCGGAAAGGAAGAGATCGTCGGCCTGATCGTCGCGCTCGAGCGATTCGCCGCGCGCGACGAAGAGGCTGCGATCGCCGCATTCGGCAAGCGCCTCGATGCCATCGTGGCAATGCTAGGGCCGCGCAAGACGCATATCTCCAAGGGCCGGATACCCTTGCTCCAGATCGAGGCGGCCGACGGTCCTGCGGCGGCGGCGCGCCTTTTGGCGGGCGATCCGCCCGTGCATGTCGGCGAGCGCGACCTTGCGCGCGGCATCCTGACGATCGACCTGCAGGCAGTCCGGCCGGCGGACGACGGATTGCTGGTCGAGGCGTTGCGCCGCGCGCTCGGCTAGCCGTGCCACCATTCGCCGCCGAGGACGATGCCCCGGCAGCGCAGATGCTCGCTCCCCTCGCGTATTTCACCTAGCACATCTGCGAAGCTGAACTTGCCCTTCTCGATCTCCAGAATCGTCGCGTCACCCAACGTTCCCGGCGTCAGCGTGCCGCGATCGGTCTTGCGAACCGCAAGCGCCGGATTGATCGTCGAACAGCGGATCACCTCGACCAGCGGCATCCCGATGGCGAGGAATTTCGACATCGTGACGAGCTGGTCGAAGGCGGGTCCGTTCTCCGACAACACGTGCACGTCCGATGAGATGACGTCTGGAAGGAAGCCGGCCTTCATCATCGGCAGCGCCGTCTCGTATCCGAACGATCCGCCGCCGTGGCCGATATCGAAGATCACGCCGCGCGCGCGCGCCGCGCGCACGTCATCCTGCACGCGCCCGTCTCCGGTAATCGGCGCATTGGGGAACGGCCGATAGCAGTGCGTCAGGATGTCGCCCTTACGCAGGCGCGGCATCACTTCGCTGCGGTAAGGCGGCGGGTGGTCGAGATGCGCCATGACGGGGATGCCGAGATGCTCGGAAACCTCGATCGCCATGTCGAGCGGGGCCACACCCGATTCACCCGACGCGCTCTTGCCCACGCGCACCTTGATGCCGACGATCAGGTCCGCGTGCTCGCGGCCGATGTCGCGGCAGGCGCGCGGGCTCAGCATGCGCAGATCCTCGCACTCGCCGACCATCACGTACGAGCCAAAGGCGAAGATGCCCGGATACGAGATGTTCATGAAGGGCAGGATACGCACCTTGCTTGCCTCGACGATGTGCTTGCGGAAGCCGGGCATGTTGCCGGGTCCGGCCGTGCCCGCATCGATCAGCGTGGTGCAGCCGGCTCGCTTCGCGTATGCATCGGGATCGACGCCGATCGAAGTTCCACCCCAGTAGACATGCGTGTGCAGGTCGATAAGACCCGGCGTCACGATTTTGCCGGTCACGTCCCGCGTCGCCTTCGCCGGCCCCAGCTTCGGGCCTACTGCGGCGACCTTCCCGCCGAGAAACGCCACGTCGCATACCTTGTCGAGCCCTTGCGCGGGATCGATCACCCGGCCGCCCGTCAGAACCAGATCGTACATTCCGTCTCTCCCCTGCTTTCTATCCCTGCCGGCAATGGGGCGCACAACCGTGCGTCCAGAATGCCCTGCCGGCAGCATTGCCGGGCTTCGCCACCACGAGTTCCCACCAGCCGTGCGCACATTCCGAACGGAACGCCATCTGGTCGGAAAGGGTCGTCCCCGTCGCGATGAAACCCTTCTCGAGCCGGGCCAGAGCCGTTTCGATCTCCGCCTGCGTCGCCGCAGTCGAGTCACCCGCGTCACGGCAGAAAGCCGCAGCGAACGCACGGATATCGTCGGTCAAAGCCGGATAAGCCACGCCGTCGAGGCTCCAGGCCTTCATCCATTCGGTGCAGACGCGCGCGGCAGCCTCGTCGACCGGCAGTCCGCGCATCTTCGCCGCCGTCGTGCGCATGTGGCGCAGCAGTTCCGCGCGCGCATGCAGGTTTCGCGCAGCCAGCGCGGTTTCACGCATCGCGACGATCGCGCGCTCGGCTTCTTCCAGATGGGCGTCAACCGGGTGCGTCATCGTTCCATCGCCTCAGGGAAGCCGGGAAATCGAATCGATCATCCGGTCGAACAGCTTTCCGGCATCGACCTTGGAGGCAACGAAGGCCGCCGGCGGGCACTTCGTGCGCCCGTTCCAGTCGATGATCGAACGGCCGCGTTGGCGGCCTTCGGTCTCCATCTCGATTGCACAGTCACGCCCTTCGAACAGCTCAGGCCACAGCAGCCAAGCGACCGTGCACGGGTCATGCATCGGATGTGCCTTGGTCGCCATGCCGCCCGCGCGAGGCCGCACCAGCATTCCGTGTATGCTGCGTGCCGTCCGCGTGCCGATCGCGGCAAGTCGTTCGACATGCGACGGCGACGCAAGCGCCTGATGGGTGAGATCAAGACCGAACAACGCCGTCTTGATGCCGGCACCGAGCACGACAGCCGCCGCGTGCGGATCGACAAAGAAATTGAACTCAGCCGACGGCGTCATGTTACCTAGCGACAAGGCGCCGCCCATAATCGACAGCTGTCCGATACGCGGCTTGATATCGGGTGCCAGCCGCAGTGCCATCGCGATGTTGGTTAGCGGGCCAAGCGCGCAAATCGTTACGCTCCCTGCCGGTTCGGCACGCACGATCCGGATAAGTGCGTCGACCGCATGTCCCTCGGCCGCACGTGATACAGGCGCCGGCAGTCCGGAACCGGCGAGCCCGTCCGGCCCGCTGATGAATTCGGCCGTCTCGAGCGGAACGACCATCGGCGCCGCCATGCCCGCATGGATCGGCACGTCGCCGCGTCCGGCAAGATCGCGTACGCGCAACGCGTTCGCCGTCGTCTTCCCGAGATCGACATTGCCGGCAACCGATGCGACGAGCTTGATGTCGAACGCTTCGGGATGCGCGAACGCAAGCAGCAGGGCGACGGCGTCGTCCTGCCCCGGATCGGTATCGATGACGAGCGTGCGCGCGGTCATGCCGCCTCCTGCGCGCCCGACATGATCATGTGGCTGAGATCGTCAGCCGAAAGCCCATCGAGCGGCCGGTCGGCGACCTTGCGGCCACCCTTCAGGATCGCCACGCGCGTGGCCAACGCCGTCACGTCGCGCATGTTATGACTGATCAGGATGATCGTGTGGCCTTGCGCCTTCAGTACCCGCACCAAGCCGAGAACCTGTGCGGTCTCCTTGACGCCGAGGGCCGCTGTCGGCTCATCCATGATGATGATTTCGGCATTCCAGCGCAGGGCACGCGAGATCGCGACCGCCTGTCGCTGGCCGCCCGAGAGGCGGTCGACGGGCCGGTTCGTGTCAGCGATATCGACGGACAGGCGCGCAAGATAGTCGTGCGATTCCTGCGCCATGCGCTTCTTGTCGAGAATGCGCAGGAACGGCAGGCCGAGTGCCCGGGTATGCTCGGAGCCCATGAAGATATTCGCCGCGATCGAAAGCCGCGGCGCAAGCGCCAGATCCTGGTAAATCGTTGCGACGCCTTGCGCGAGTGCGTCGTGGGGCGAGCCGAAGTGCACGTCGACGCCGCGCAGCGACATCGTGCCCGCGGTCGGCACCTGCGCGCCGGACATGATCTTGATCAGGGTCGATTTCCCGGCGCCATTGTCGCCGCAGATCGCCAGAACATCGCCGGCAAAGACGTCGAGATCGACCCCGGCAAGCGCACGGACAGCGCCGTAATCCTTCGAGATGCCGCGCAGCGAGAAGAGTGCCGTGCCCGAATTTCCGCCGTCCGTCATCGCCGCTTCGCCCTCGTCCACGGTAGGCCGGACGAGCTCGGAGGCCCGTCCGGAACCGGTCACTTCTTCAGGTAGTCCTTGACGTTGTTCTTGTCGACGACGACCGCATCCATGAACAGGTACGGGCCGCTGACGATCGACGTCGCTGGCTGCTTCTTGACGACGATCGTCTCGACCGCGTCCACGGCCTTCACGCCCATCTCCTCGAACGGGATCGTGACGGTGGCCAGGAACGTGCTGTCCGGATCGGCGATGCGGCGATAGCTCTCCTCGCCGCCATCGACTGACACGAGCGGAATCTGGCCCTTCTTGACGCCCTGCGCCTTCAGCAGATCGTCGATGATGTAGGCCTGCCCGTCGAACGATGCCCAGATACCGTTGACCTTGCCCTGGTTCTGCAGCAGCAGCGCCTGCACGCCCGCACGCACGTCATCGCGCCAACTTTGCGTACGCGCCATCGCGTGCTTGCCGACGACGTTGACCGCCGTGTTCTCGGACACGACGGCATCGAGCACCTTGCCGCGGATGCGCGAGGCGATGTTGCCCTCGAAGCGGACTTCGAGCAGGTTGCCCGTGTAGGCCATCTGGCCGAGCAGGTAGAGGGCGGCATCGGCCCCGACCTTGAACTCGTTCGTCTGGATGTCGAATAGCGCGTGCGGACCTGCACCCGACTGCACAGTGATGACCGGAATGCCGCGATCCTTGGCGAGCTTGAACTGCGCATCGGCCTCGACGGGCTTGCCCATCGCGATGATGATGGCATCGACCTTCTTGGCAACCAGCGCCTCGAACTGCTCGGCGTGCTTGGGGAGCGCCCCCTCGGAGTTGAGCAGCGTCACGCCCCAGCCCTTCTTCTTGGCGGCTTCGGCGGCGGCATTGGCGACGCGCGCGTGCGTCTCGGACGAGAACTGGAATCCGATCACGCCGATCTCGACCGCCTGCGCGGCCGTTCCCCCAGCAAGCAGCATCGCTGCCGCTGCTAACAGTGACTTGAGCTTCGTCATTTCATTTCCCCCTCTATGCGATCCGTTCGGTCGTCAAACCTTGAAAGCAGGCTTCTTCGTGACCATCGCCGAGAATGCGACCGACCCGATGATGATGCCACCAAGGACAATGTCCTGCACGTAGTAAGCGGCCCCCTTCAGTACGAGGCCGTTTCCAAGAACCTTCAGAACGAGTGCGGCGAACAGCGTGCCCGGCACGTTCGGCCGGCCCGGCTCGAACATCGTCATGCCCAGCAGCACGGCTGCGATGGCGTAAAGGAAATAGTCGCCCGCCATGCCGGGTGCCGCGGAGGAAAGGTTCGCCGCCAACAGTACGGCCGCCAGGCCCGCGCACGCGCCCGAGAGCGCAAGGCCGATCCGCTTCATGCGCGCGGTCGCGATTCCGGCCAGCCGCGCCGCCTCGTCCGCCTCGCCGGTCGCGGTCATGTGGGCACCGACGCGAGTCCACTTCACGAGCACGAAGGCGCAGCCGGCGACGCCGGCCATCCAGAATATCAGGTTGGAAATGCCCCAACTCGTCCCGCGGGCAAGCCCCGTGAAATCGGTCGGCCAGCGCCCGACGAAGGCCACACCCTGGGTAATCATGAAGGCGAGTCCGCGGGCGATCGCCGCCGTTCCCAGCGTGACGATCAACGACGGTACGCGCAGCACCGTCACGCCGAAACCGTTGAACAGACCCAGCCCGAGGCCGACAGCAATCGCGGCGGCAAATGCAAGGGCCGGATCGTATTTCGCCTGCACGAACCAGCCCGACACGACGGCCGCAAGGCTGGCAATCTCGGCGACTGAAAGATCGAGTTCGGCGATGGTAAGCGCGAGGGCAAAGCCGATCGCCAGGATCGCGAGGAAACTCGTGTCCTTGGCGACATTGAGCAGGTTCGCCGGACTCGCGAAATTCGGTGCGAAAATCAGGAAATAGATGATCAGCGCCAGCCCCGCCATTGCCGTGCCGTAGCGTTCGATCGCGTCGCGCACGCGGCGATCCACGGTCGCAGGGACGTTGCTGGAGGGGGGCATCGACCAACAGTGCTGGGTGTTAACGAAAGGACCGGCAAGTTATCGCCGATCCCGCACCCATGTGGCAAGACGGCGGGAAGCCGGCGCCAGCGCCTCGTGGGTCTGCCGAAACGTGCCGTAAAGGTCGTCGTAATACGCGGCCCGCGCCGGATCCGGGTGGAAGACGCGGCCCGGCGGCACGAGAGCCTCTTGTGCGGCCGCCAGCGTCGGATAGGCACTACTGGCCGTTCTCGCAACGATCGCCGCCCCCAGTAGGCCCGGCTCCTCGACGGCCGGTACGGCAACCGGCCGGGCAAGGATATCTGCCTTGATCTGGCACCAGGCTTCGTTTGCCGCCCCCCCGCCGCCAAACCGCAGTTCCCGTGTGCGCAACCTCGCTCCGGCCTCCGCACGCTCCAGCACGATGCGATTGAGAAAGCCAACCCCCTCCATGATCGCCCAGGCGATATCGGCCGCCCGATGCTGGCGGTTGAGGCCGATCAGGGCGCCCCGCAGGTTCGCATCCCACCAGGGCGTCCGTTCACCCTGGAGATAAGGCAGGAACAGCAGCGGGTCGGAGATACGCGGCTGCGCGAGAAGCGCGGCAAGTTCATCGCCGACCGCGCCATCGCGACGGCCGAGCAGATCAAGAACCCAGGTGAGCGCATCTGCCCCGTTCTGCCCCGGACCGCCGAGTTGATGGAGTGCAGGCCCCCATTCGACGTCCAGAAGGCCTTCTGCGACCGCCGGCTTGTCGGCAACGAGGCCGAGGACTTCGGTCGTCCCCGAGATGTTGTAGCCATAACCCGGCCGCAGCGCGCCGAGCCCGACGACGGCTGCCCACGTATCGTTCGCCATCGTTACGACGCGAACGCCGGTTAGCTTGCCCAAAGCACCCGGCAATCCGGCAACGACACGCCCCATGATCGAGACCGGATCGTTCAAAGCGGGCAACAATGCCGCTGGCAACCCAACGGCCGAGAGGATCGAGCGACCGTCGGGGCCTGCCGCCGCAGCGGACGAAAGACGCGCGAGCGACACCCCATCGCTGGCCAGCACGCCGGTCAGCTTGAAATTGAGCCAATCCTTCGGCTCGACGATCTTCGCCGTTCGCGCCAGCGCTTCCGGTGCGGTGCACGCGAGCCAGAGCAGCCGGGCAGCCGGATGGAACGCATTCAACCGCGCTGCCTCCGGATGCCCGGGTGGGCACTTTGCCTTGAGTTCGTCGACGACTGCCTCGGCGCGCGTGTCGTGCCAAAGCAGTGCCGGATGCGCGACATGGCCGGCCGCATCGACGAAGACCTGCGTGCGCGTGAAAGCGGAGATCGCAATGGCGCCGGTTGCCGCGAACGCGGCGGGCTCTGCGGACGCAAGCGTCTCGCACAGGCTCACAAGATCGCACCACCACGCCTCGGGGTCTGCCGCCGGCGCCCGCCCTGCCGTGGAAGCGACCGAGCGCGCAACCAAGGTGACGCCCGCCGGGTCGATCAATGCGGCCCGCAGGCTTGTTCCGCCAAGATCGAAAGCGAGGATGTTGGTCATCGCCGGGCAAGCTTGGCGATTGCCGCGGCTGCGGCATAGGAAGCTGCGGCGCCGCGTTTGCGGCAGGCGAGTGAGCCCGCCGCGATGCCCCAGCGCATCGCGGTGGCCAGATCGCCATCGCGCGCAAGCCGGGCGGCAAACGCGCCGACGAACGCATCGCCGGCACCCGTCGTATCGACGACGTTCGTTTTCGGTGCCGGGAAGTGCTTGGGCGCCACGTCATCCACGGCGATCCATGCGCCACTGGCCCCAACCGTCACGATGGCGGCACGCCGCGCGAGCTTTCGCAATGCGCCGGCAAGCGCCGCCGGGCGCGCCTTGGCCGACAACCCGGTCAGGACACGCGCCTCGATCTCGTTTGCGACAAGAATATCGACCAGTCTCAACAGGCTCGCCGGCAAGCGGCCCGCCACCGGGGCCGTGTTGAGCAGCGTTGCGGCACCTGCCGCTTGTGCCAGTACGAACACCGCTTTGGATGCCTTGATGGGAACTTCAAGCTGTCCGACGACGAGAGCCGCCGACCGGATTGCAGGTACAGCGCGCCGTACATCCGCACCGGAAAGGCGTGCATTGGCACCCGATGCGACGACGATGCGGTTTTCTCCGCCCTCTTCCACGAGGATCGCGGCCGATCCGGTCGCGGTCGCAGGCTTGGATGCGACTGCATTTGTCGCGATGCCCGCCTTCCGCCACAAGGCAACCGCGTCTCGCCCGGCCCCGTCGGATCCGACGGCAGCCAGCATGGTCACGTGCGCGCCGGCGAGCGCCGCCTGGATCGCCTGATTGCTGCCTTTGCCGCCCGGCCCTTCGACGAGGCTTGCGCCGATCACCGTCTCTCCCCCGGCCGGCATGCGCCGCAGCACGAAGCTCAGATCGCGGTTGTAGCTGCCGACGACGACGATGCGCGACATTGGATTCCGGTCCCCTTCACTCCGACGTTACCCGCTTTCGCCATCGCTGCAACAGCCCGGCGCTTGGCTTATAGTCGCAATCCGGACCCGACACGAGGATAGCAAGATGCCGAACGACAGCGAACTGAAGCCCTGGCAGTGGGACGAGGCGACCTGGCGCGGTATCGTCAACAAGGTGCGGGGCGGAAAATCGCTTCTTCCGGCCAAGTGGAAGGGCGGCGCCCGGTGCGCCGTGACATTGTCGTTCGATTCCGATCACGAGACCGGCGAACTGCGGTATGGCGGAAAGTCCTTCGGCAAGATGAGCCAGGGGGAGTACGGGGCGCGTTCGGGCATCAAGCGCATCCTGAAGATTCTCGAGCGCCATGCGATCCCGGCAAGCTTCTTCCAGCCAGCCGTGTCGGCCATGCTCCACCCCGAGGAAGTCCGTTCGGTCGTCGCGGCGGGGCACGAGTTGGCGATCCACAGCTGGATCCACGAATTCAACAGCACGCTTGGTTACGAGGCGGAGCGCGATCTCAATTTCCGCGCCGCCGACGTGCTCGAGAAGATCTCCGGAAAACGTGCCGTCGGCATGCGCACGGCCTCGTGGGATTTCAGCCCTTATACGCTCGGCATCATCCGCGAGATGGGATTGCTCTACGATTCCTCGCTGATGGCCGACGACGACCCCTACGAACTGCTTGAGGACGGCCAACCGACCGGCGTCGTCGAGCTGCCGGTCGAATGGATCCGCGACGATGCCGTCTATTTCAGCATGGACCGGATGGCGAGCCTGCGCCCGCATACCGGTCCCGAAACGGTCTTCGACATCTTCCGTCGCGAGCTCGAACTCGCGTACGAGGAGGGCGGGCTCTATGTGCTGACGATGCATCCGCATGTGATCGGGCATCGTTCGCGCATCTGGATTCTCGAGGAGATCATCCGGCTCGCGAAGGCCCTACCCGGCACCTGGATCGCCACACACGCCGAAATCGCGGCCTATTGCGCCGAACAGGGCGGTCTGAAGCGCTGACGCCTATTTCCCGCCGTCGACCGGCAGCACCTGCCCCGTGATCCACGAGGCATGGTCTGAAGCAAGGAACAGCACCGCATCCGCGATGTCTTCCGACCGGCCGAGCCGGCGCATCGCGATCCGTTCGAGAAGCGCCTTCTGCCCGTCGGGGCCATAGCTCTGCCACTGGCGCTCGCTCGCCGGATTCGAGCGCACGAAACCGGGCGCGACCGCATTGACCGTGATGCCGAACTGGCCGAGTTCATGACCGAGCTGTCGCGTCAATCCGACGAGGGCGTGTTTCGAAGCGGCGTAAGCCTGGATGCCGGTGAGACTGACGCCGAGCCCCGCGCCCGACGCGATACTGACGATCCGGCCTTTGCCGGCCGCTTTCATGTGCGGCGCGCAGGCTTGCGCGAGCGCGAACGCGCCGTCGACATTGACCTCGAACAGCGCACGCCACTGCCCGAACGTCACGTCTTCGACCGGTTGCTTGACCTGCCCGCGCACGCCGCCCGCGTTGTTGACCAGCACGTCGATCCGGCCGGTCTTCGCGGCGTCCGCGACGAAGGCCGCAACGGCCGCACGATCGGCGATGTCGAAGGCCATCGTGCGCATGCGCCCGCCGGATGTCTCGTCGAGTTCGGCTGCGTCGAGATCGCAGGCGAAAACGTTCGCTCCGAGATCCGCGAAGGCGCGTGCGATCGCGCGCCCGATCCCGTGACCGGCGCCCGTCACCAGCGCCGTGCGACCGTCGAACGCGATCTTCATTTCGCGACCGCAGCGGCAAGCGCGTCGAGCGTGGCGTCGTCGAGCGGCCGGCGACCGTCCTCGACGTCGTGGACCATCGCGACGAGGGCTCGAATCGCCGGTGTCGGCATGCCGACTTCCTCGGCAAGATCGGCAATGATGGCGATCTGCGCATCGACCTCGGTTTTGCGCTTGCGCACGGCGAGATCGCGCCATATGCCACTGTGGGTCTTCGACGACTTCGCGTTATGGACGACCATCGCGTCGATCGAAGCCCGGAAAGCCGAATCCGGTGCTTCGGGCGCAAACGCCGCCACGTCGAAGCCATTGAAACTCTCGGCCCGTACGCTGCGCTTTCGCGCCGCCTGCATCGCTTCGATGCCGATCTGCCGGTAGAGCGCGTGCCAGCGCTTCTCGGCCAGCGCATCGGCGATCGACCTGTTGGTCAGTGCAGTCGCGAAGAGCAGGGCGCCGTAGCCGAGTTTCCCCCACAGATAGCCCCATATATTGTCGGTCTGGATCGCCTTCGGCTCGAAGCGCTGGAAGAGCGCGAGCGTTTCGGACAGCCGCGCCGTCGGACGGCCGTCGAGTTCCCCCAGGACCACAGCACCATAGCCGCCATATGTGATGCGGCCCGGCGCCAGATAGTCGGCCCCGAAATTGACGAAACAGCCCATCGTCCGCGACGAGCCGACTTGCCTTGCGATCGCAAGTTCGTTCAGGCCGTTCTGCGCCGACACGACGTATCCATCCGCAGCGAGGAAAGGTGCCAGGCTCGCCACGGCAGCTTCGGTATGCTGCGCCTTGACCGCGAGCACGATCCGGCCGAACCGGCCGGACAGTTCCGCCGGAAGGCACGCCTGCGCGCGCACCGTGAAATTGTCGATGGGCCCTTCGATCGTCAATCCGTCGCGGTTGATTGCCGCGACATGCTCCGGGACGTTGTCGACGAACAGGATGTCTGCGCCGGAGCGCGCGAGATAGGCGCCGATCGTTCCGCCGACGGCACCGGCACCCCAGACGATCGTCGCGGTGCTCATTGCGGCCACGGGCCATCGAGAAGGGCGCGCGTCTCGGCGACGGCGACATCCCAGAGCGCCAGCATCTCGGCATCGTCGCGGATATAGCGGCCGCCGTAGTTTCCATCACCGAGCATCCGGCGTGCCTCGGCCGGTCCGAGCATCTTCAGTTTCTCGATGTCGACCATCGGCTTCTGCGTATCCGGATAGGCGACGTTCGCCACACGCGTCCAAGGGAAGTTCTCCATCCACGATGCATGGCTCGCGACCGGATCAATCGCCTTGACCTTCGCCCAAGTTTTCGGCGCACACCACCAGTTATGGAACTTGATTGCCACACCGGCATTCTCGGACATCCACTCGAGCGCATAAGCGCCGACCGGATTGTTGCCGCCGTGGCCGTTGACGATCAGCACGCGCCGGAAGCCGCTCCGCTTTATCGAATCCAGGACGTCGCGCATGACCGCGACGGCCGTCGAAATCCGCAGGGTGACCGTCCCTGGGAAAGCCTTGAAATAGGGCGTGATCCCGTAGGAAAGCACCGGAAAGACCGGGACGCCGGCGGGCTGGGCAGCGTCGAGCGATACTTTCTCCGCCAGGATCGCGTCGACCCCAAGACTGAGATGGGAGTGCTGCTCGATGCTGCCGATGGGCAGGATGCAGCGGTCGTCGCCCTTGAGATGGGCCTCGAGCTGCATCCAGTTCATTTCGGTGAGACGCATGGGAAACCGCCTGAAAAGAGGACAACCCGCAGGCGGCGCCGATGCCGCCTGCGGGCTGGATCACCGGGACCTAGCGCGCCGGCTTGATGTTCATCGCCAGCGTGTCTTCGTCAACGCGGGCCTTGATCGTGACCTTGCCCTTCTGCATGGCCCAGGCCGATCCGACCGCGACGATCGGCAGGCGCTGGCGATCCGCCAGCACAAGAGCGTTGGCCTGCTCGAGAAAGCCGCGGCGCTTGGCGTCGTCGAGTTCGACGGCGGCATCCTGCAGCAGCTTGTCCATCGTCACGTTCTTGTAGCCGAGCACGTTGAAGGCGCCCATCTTGGCGACCGGGTCGTTCGAGTGCGCAAGCGACGAGAGCGTATAGTGCGCTTCGCCGGTCAGCGTGCCCCAGCCCGACATCGACATCGAGAACTCGCCGCGCGTGCGCGCCGGGAAGAAGACGGCCGCCGGCGTGGCGGCTGCAACCGCATCGATCCCGATCGCCGCAAGCATCTGGGCGATCGAGGTCCCGACCTGCGCGTCGCCGGGCAGGCGGTCGGACGTGAACGCGAAGCGGATGCGGAAGCCGTTCGGATAACCGGCGTCGGCCAGCAGCTTCTTGGCCGCCGCGACGTCGTACTTGCGCGGCGGGAGACTCTTGTTGAAGCCAAAGATCGACGGCGTTACGAGCTGGTTGACCGGCCTCCCGAGACCTTCCATCGAGATTTCCGCTAGCGTCTTGCGGTCGATCGCCAAGTCGATCGCCTCGCGCACGCGAAGGTCCAGCAATGGATTCGTCTTCAGTGGCGAACCGTCCTTGGCCGTGATCTGCCCGGCAGGCGGCGTCTCGCGCATGTCGAGCTCGGCGTTGAACACGTAAACCGTGTCGATCGTCGAGACGCTGAGCTTGGGATCGCGCTTCAGCGAGGCGACGTCGGTCGCGGGCACGCGCGTGATCAGGTCGAGCTGGCCCGCCTTCAGCTGTGCGACGCGCGCGGCATCGTTCGGGATCTCGCGGCGCACATGGCGCGTCCAAGGTTCCTTCGGCCCCCAGTAGGCGTCGTTGCGGTCGACCACCAGATCGCCCTTCGGCGTCCACGAGACGAACTTGTACGGCCCGGTTCCGACCGCGGCCTTGCCCGAATTGAACGCCGCATTGGCCGTTTCCTTCGTCAGGCCGACGGCCGCCTTGTGCGATACGATGAACAGGCGGATGAAGTCGTTGGGCAGGATCGGCGCCGGCCCGTCGGTAATCACCTGGATCGTATAGGGATCGACGATGCGCGTTTCCTTGACGCGACGCACATAGATCGTCGTCGGGTTCGGGCCCGCGACGACGGGGATGCGCTCGATCGAGAATTTCACGTCCTCGGCAGTGAATTCCGATCCGTCGTGGAATTTCACGCCCTTGCGCAGCTTGAATTCCCACGTCGTCGGGTTGAGGACCTTCCAGCTTTCCGCGAGGCGCGGCTCAATCTCCAGCCCGTCGCCCGACCACGTCAGCGTATCGAATATCTGCTTGAGCGATTCGGCGTGGCTTCCGGTCGCCGTGAAGTGCGGATCGATGGAGTCCGGTCCGCCGCGCACGCCGATCGTCAGAGTCTGCGCCGAAGCGCCGGCGGCCAGCACGAGCGCCATGGCGCTTCCCGCCAACGCCCCACGCGTCCAGTTCGAGAAATGGGTCATGTCACGATCTCCCTTGGATCTGAGTTGGCCAGTTCGGTTTGTCGAGAATGATCTTTTCGAGAAGCGATTCCAGCGTCCGCATTTCGGAAGCCTTCAGTGCACTTGCCATGCCGTTCTCGTGCGCCACGAAGACCGGCACGGTCCTTGCGACGATCCGGCGTCCACGCGCGGTCAGCGTCAGGATCAGGCGGCGGCGGTCGCACGGGTCGGCGCGACGCTCGATGAGCTTCTTGCGCAGCACGGCGTTCACGCCGCGCGACAGGGTATTCTTCGGACGTGCGGTCGACGCGGCAATGTCGTCCGCGGTAATCCCGTCCTTCAGCGCCAGCGCATAGAGGACGATGTGCTCGGGCATGGTCAGGCGGAATTCGCGCCAGATCCAGTCATAGAGCGGTTGATTGAAGTGGTGCGCGATGAAATTGACGCGGAAAGAAAGGCGGCACGGATTGTTCCACAGCTTCACGCCGATCATGGGATGCGGATCGGGCATCGACTTGCCTCGCCGGGCCTGCGCCTTTCCGACAGTGCGTCCGCGCTTTGCCGTCACCCCGCCCCTCCGAAGCCGGCGAAACCTTGACGCAAGTGCGAACGGGCTGTCAAGATGTCGGTTCTAGATGGAACCAATTCTGCGCATGCAGGCGGGCGCGCACCGGGCAACGGTCCAATGACGAAATGATAGGCTATTTCATCAGCCGCCTCGGGCAGGCTTTGGTCGTCATGCTCATCATTTCGGCACTCGTCTTTGCCGGCGTATACGGCATCGGAAATCCGATCGACGTGCTGCTGTCCCCCGACGCCACACAGGCGATCCGCGAAGCGACGATCCGCGCCTACGGGCTCGACCAGCCGCTGTGGGTCCAGTACGGCGACTTCCTCCGCCGCCTCGCGACCGGCGATTTCGGGAAATCGCTCGTCTTCAACGTGCCGGTACTCGATCTGATCCTGTCGCGCCTTCCGGCGACGCTGGAACTAACGGTGATTGCCGTCGCCGGCGCCACGCTGATCGGCGTGCCGCTCGGCATGTACGCGGGCTACCGGCCCGACGGTTTCGCCGCGCGCACGATCATGGGGCTTTCGGTACTCGGCTTCTCGGTGCCGACATTCTGGATCGGGCTTGTCCTGATCCTGACTTTCGCCGTCACGCTCGGTTGGCTACCGGCGGGCGGCCGCGGCGAAACTGGAATGCTGTTCGGCGTCGCGTGGAGCTTCCTTACATTGGATGGCTGGACCTATCTGCTGCTTCCGGCCCTGAACCTTTCGCTGTTCAAGTTCGCGATGATGGTGCGCCTTGCCCGCGCCGGCACGCGCGAGGCGATGTTGGGCGATACCGTCAAGTTCGCGCGCGCGGCGGGCGAGAGCGAGGCGACGATCTTGTGCCGCCATGTTTTGCGCCTGATCTCGATCCCTATCGTCACCGTTTTCGGCCTCGAATTCGGCTCCACGCTCGCCTTCGCCGTCGTCACCGAGACGATCTTCTCGTGGCCAGGCGTGGGCAAGCTCATCATCGACAGCATCTCCTCGCTCGACCGGCCGGTGATGGTCGCCTACCTGATGCTCGTCGCCTTCCTTTTCATCTTCATAAATTTCCTCGTCGATATCGCCTATGCCGCCCTCGATCCGCGGTTGCGTGCGGGGCGTACGTGATGAAACATTCGAGTCCTCTCGCCCGCTTCTGGTCGGAGTTCCGCGAAAGCAGTGTCGCGGTTGCGTCGCTCGGCGTCGTGCTGGCAATTGTCGGCGTGGCGGTGCTCGCACCGGTCGTCGCGCCTCAGGACCCTTACGATCTCGCCCGACTCGTTCTCGCCGATGCCCGGCGCCCACCGGGTTACGAGGGCGCTGGCGGCTTCGTCCACTGGCTGGGAACGGACGCGCAAGGACGCGACCTCCTGTCGGCAATCCTCTATGGCCTGCGCGTCTCGCTGCAGGTCGGGCTCGCGGCCGGGAGCTTCGCATTCGTCGTCGGTGCTTCGCTGGGCGCTGCCGCGGCATTCGTCGGCGGGCGTGTCGAGACGCTGATCATGCGCTTCATCGACCTGCAGCTCTCATTCCCGGCGATCCTGCTCGCCCTGGTACTGGTTGCCGTCCTCGGGCCAGGCAAGTGGCAGTTGATCGCCGCCCTTGTCACCGCGCAATATGCTTACTTCGCCCGCACGGCACATGGTGCAGCGGCAGCCGAGCGCGCGAAGGACTATGTCGTCGCGGCCCTGTCGACGCCGCTTTCGGCCAAGCGGGTCGTCTTCCGCCACATCCTGCCTAACTGCCTGCCGCCGCTGATCGTCGTGGCAACGGTACAGGTGGCGAATTCGATCGCGCTGGAAGCCACACTCTCGTTTCTCGGCCTCGGCCTGCCGGTCACCGAGCCGTCGCTGGGCATGCTGATCGCCAACGGCTTCCAGTACATGCTGTCGGGTCGGTACTGGATCTCGATCTACCCGGGTGTGGCGCTGATTGTGCTGATCGTCGCGATCAATCTTGTCGGCGACCAGATCCGCGACCAGCTCAATCCGAGGCTCCGGCGATGACCGCCCTCCTCGAGGTCCGCGAACTTGCCACGCATTTTGCCACGCGCGCGGGCCTGCTGAAGGCTGTCGACGGTGTCAGCTTCGCGATCGCGCCGGGCGAGATCGTCGGGCTGGTCGGCGAATCCGGATCTGGCAAGTCCGTCACCGGCTTCTCGATCCTCGGTCTCGTCGATCCGCCGGGCCGGATCGTTGGCGGATCGGTGAAGCTCGATGGACGCGAGCTTGTCGGCCTGCCCGCAGGTGAACTTCGCACGCTGCGCGGCCGACGGATGGCGATGGTCTTCCAGGATCCGTCGACGACCCTGAACCCTGTCCTTACGATCGCGGTCCAGATGCGCCTTGCGCTCGAAGCACACGAGCGTGTCGGCGCGACGGCCGCGCGTGCCCGCGCGATCGAAATTCTCACACGCGTCGGCATCCCCGCTCCTGCCAGCCGTCTCGATGCGTACCCGCATCAGCTTTCGGGCGGCATGCGCCAGCGCGTCGCGATCGCGATAGCACTTCTCAATCGGCCGGCACTGATCATCTGCGACGAACCGACGACGGCCCTCGACGTTTCGATCCAGGCGCAGATTCTGACGGAGATGAAGGCGCTGGCAACGGATTCCGGCACGGCACTGATCTGGATCAGCCACGATCTTGCAACCGTTTCGGTCCTGGCGAGCCGCATCCTCGTCATGTACGCCGGCCGCGTCGTCGAGGAAGGGCCGACCGCGGACGTCCTGCGGAATCCTCGACATCCCTATACGCGCGGCCTGCTCGACTCGCTTCCGTCGATCGCGAAGCCGGGCGCCGAACTGCGCCAGATCCCCGGCGCCATGCCCTCCCTCGTCGACCTGCCGCCGGGTTGCGCGTTCGCGCCGCGCTGTACGATCGCCGATTCCGGCTGCGCGGTCATGCCGGCACTCCGCCGGGATTCCACGCGCGGCGTGCGCTGCCACAAGCCGCTGGGCGGTATCGCATGACGGCGCTCATATCCGTCACCGCCGCGTCGAAAGAGTTCCGCCAGACGCCGACCTTCACCGAGCGGCTCGCGCGCCTGACCGGCACGGGCAAGCCCGAGCGCGCCGTGCACGCGGTCGATGCCGTTTCGCTTGAGATCCGCAAGGGCGAGGTACTCGGCCTCGTCGGCGAGTCCGGCTGCGGCAAGTCGACACTCGGCCGCATGATCGCCGGCATCCTCGAGCCCAGCCGCGGCGAGGCGCTGCTCGACGGCGTGCCTCCGCTCGCCGGTGCCGGACGCCCGGTCAAGACGACGACGCGCGTGCAGATGGTCTTCCAGGATCCGTTCGCCTCGCTCGATCCGCGCATGCGCATCGGCGACATCGTTTCCGAAGGGCCAGTCGCCAACGGCATTGTCACAACCGCGGACGCACGGGCCGATGTCGCTCGATGGCTGTCGGTCGTCGGGCTCGATCCGGCGGTCGCCGAGCGCTACCCGCACCAGTTCTCCGGCGGGCAGCGCCAGCGCATCGCCATCGCGCGGGCATTGGCGATGCGGCCTGACGTGCTCGTGTGCGACGAACCTGTCGCCTCGCTCGACGTTTCGATCCAGGCGCAGATCATCAACCTGTTCCTGAAGCTGCGCCGCGAGCTCGGGCTCACGATGCTGTTCATCAGCCACGATCTCGGGCTCGTGCGGCACATATCGGACCGCATCGCGATCATGTATCTGGGCCGCATCGTCGAGACGGGCGATACGCAGGCGATCTTCGCCGCTCCGCGCCACCCCTATACGCGCGCCCTTCTCGACAGCATGCCCAAGTTGCGGCTCGATCCGGATGCGGCCATCGCGTTCCGGCCGATCCAGGGCGAACTTCCCTCGCCGCTCGACCCACCGGCCGGCTGCCATTTCCATCTTCGCTGCCCGCACGTGCAGAATCGCTGCGGGATCGAGCGGCCCGAACTGCGCGTGCTGGGCGACCGGCAGGTCGCCTGCCTGCGCGCCCACGAGCTGGACCTCGCTACGGAGACACCCGCATGACGACTTCCGATTTCTCGCTCGCCATCCACGGCGGCTGCGGCGTGCTGCCGCGTGCCACGATCCCCGAGAAGTTCGCAGCCGACGTACGGCTGGCGCTGCATGCCTCGCTCGCTGCAGGTGCCTCGATCCTGCGCGACGGGGGTTCGGCGCTGGACGCCGTCGAGGCGGCCGTCTTCGTCATGGAGGACGCGGCCGTTTTCAATGCCGGGCACGGTGCCGCTTTCAACGCCGCGGGCGGGCACGAGCTCGATGCCGCGATCATGGACGGCCGCACGCTCGAAGCCGGTGCCGTTGCCGGCGTCACCAAGATCCGCAACCCGATCCGCGTGGCACGCGGCGTGATGACCTCGGGCGATTTCGTCCTGCTGCAGGGAGACGGTGCCGACGCCTTCGCCAAGGCAAACGGCTACGAGATCGTCCCACAAAGCTATTTCGGCACCGACCAGCGCCGGCAGATGCTGGCGGAGATGAGGGCGCTCGCCGCCAAAGGCCAGGCCGAACGCGCGAACGAAGCCCAGAAGCACGGCACGGTCGGCGCCGTCGCGCGCGACAGGCACGGCAATCTCGCTGCCGCCACCTCGACCGGCGGCTATACGAACAAGCCAGTCGGCCGGATCGGCGATTCCCCGATCGTCGGCGCCGGCACCTATGCAAACAACGCGACCTGCGCGATCTCGGCGACCGGCAAGGGCGAATTCTTCATCCGCAAGGTGCTGGCGCACGAGATTTCGGCACGCATCGCCTATCTGGGGCAGAGCCTGGAGCGCGCGACGAACGACATCGTGATGATCGAACTGCCCGAATGGAAGTCGGGCGCCGGGCTCGTCGCGGTCGACCGGAACGGCAATATCGCCATGCCGTTCAACACCGAAGGCATGTATCGCGGCTCGGTCACCGCAAGCCGTCCGGCCAGCGTGGCGATCTACGAATAGCGGCCCCGAACTTGCAAATCCGGACCTATACAAGGGCCGGCCGGCCCGCATAACATTGCGCCAACGGGGCCTGAAGGCCCGCCGATTTTGCAAGGAGGCTATCATGAAGGCATGGATCGTCGCTCTCTCGCTGGGAGCGCTTGCGACTGTTTCGCCCGCTTCGGCGCAGACGAAAGTTGCAATCGGGTACAGCGGCTGGACGGGCTTCGCCCCGCTCACGCTTGCCAAGGAAGCCGGCATCTTCAAGAAGAACGGGCTCGACGTCACGCTGACGAAGATCCCGCAGGCAAGCCGTCACCTCGCGATCCAGTCGGGCGACATCGCCTGCGCCGCGACGACCGTCGAGACCTGGGTGGTCTGGAATGCTGCGGGCGTGGCCACCAAGCAGATCTTCCAGCTCGACAAGAGCTACGGCGCCGACGGCATGGTCGTGCGCAACACGATCGGCTCGATCAAGGATCTCAAGGGCAAGACGGTAGCCGCCTCGGCACCCGGTACGGCCCCCTATTTCACGCTTGCCTGGTTCCTCAAGAAGAACGGGCTTTCGGTGAAGGACGTCACGGTCGTCAATCTCGAACCGGGCCCGGCAGCTCAGGTCTTCATCGCAGGTCAGAACGATGCCGCGATGACGTATGAACCTTACCTTTCCTCCGTCCGTGCGGCCCCGCAGGCCGGCAAGATCATCGCCACGACGCTCGACTACCCGATGATCATGGACACGGTCGGCTGCACGCCGAAGTTCCTTGCGGAGAATGCCGGTGCCGCCAAGGCGCTCGCCGACAGCTACTTCGAAACGCTCGAGATGATCGCCAAGGACCCGGCAAAGTCGAACGAGATCATGGGAGCCGACGTCAAGCAGACCGGCTCCCAGTTCGCGGAATCCTCCAAGTACCTGCGCTGGCAGGACAAGGCTTCGAACAAGAAGTTCTTCGAATCCGATTTCAAGACCTTCTCGGCCGAGGCTGCCGATCTGCTGCTTGAGATCGGCATCATCAAGGCGAAGCCGGACATCGCCACACTCGTCGACACGCGCTTCATCCAGTGATCGGCCGGCGCTGGGGTCCATCGGGCTCCCAGCGCCGCTGCACTCCGGATCCGGCATGAAATCCCTCCGACCGCTCGAACCGGTAGGTCGCACCGCGCGCATCGTGCTCGGCATCGCCTTCTTCGTCGTGTTTTTCGCGGCCTGGGCGGCGGCAACGCTGAGCGGCATCGTGCCAATCATCTTTCTCGCCGACCCGATCACGATGGTGCAGGACGGCTGGCTGCTGCTCAGCAAGTTTGGCTTCGCGCACGATATCGGCGTCACGGTCTGGCGGGTTGTCGGCGGCTTCGTGCTGGCGGCACTCGTCGCCGTCCCGCTCGGCGTGCTGATGGGGGCCTACAAGCCGATCGAGGCGTTCTTCGAGCCATTCGTCTCGTTTGCCCGCTATCTGCCCGCGTCGGCGTTCGTGCCGCTGCTGATCCTGTGGGCGGGGATCGGGGAAACCCAGAAGCTGCTCGTCATCTTCATCGGCTCGGTCTTCCAGATCGTGCTCATGGTCGCCGTCGCGGTCGGCAACACGCGGCGCGATCTCGTCGAGGCCGCCTATACGCTGGGTGCGGGTTCATCCAGCGTAGTGCGCCGCGTACTGATCCCGGCAAATGCACCGGAGATCGCGGAAACCCTGCGCCTCGTCCTCGGCTGGGCATGGACCTATGTCATCGTCGCCGAACTGATCGGCTCCTCATCCGGCATCGGGCACATGATCATCGAAAGCCAGGCGTTGATGGCGACGGGTCAGATCGTTTTCGGCATCATCGTCATCGGGGTAATCGGACTGGTATCCGATTTCGCGTTCAAGATGGTCAACCGCATCTTCTTTGGCTGGCGGCTGGCATGACCAACGGCGCCAAGCTGCGCATCGAAAACGTTTCTCGGACCTTTCCCGGCGTGGCCGGACGGCCGGCCTTGCGTGCGCTCGAACCGACCGACCTTGCAATCGCCAAGAACGATTTCATCACCGTACTTGGCCCCTCAGGTTGCGGGAAATCAACGCTGCTTCGCATCATTGCCGGGCTTGACCGACCGAGCACGGGCCGCGTGCTGCTCGACGGCAGCGCCATCGAAGGACCTGGACCGGACCGCGGCATGGTGTTCCAGTCCTATACGCTGTTCCCCTGGCTCACCGTCGCCGACAATGTGGCTTTCGGTTTGCGCGAGCGCAATGTTCCCGAGCGGGAGATTGCCGGCACCGTGGCGGCCTATCTCGACAAGGTCGGCCTGACGGGGTTCGAGAAGCATCTGCCCAAGCAGCTATCGGGCGGCATGCAGCAGCGCACGGCGATTGCGCGCGCGCTCGCCAACGATCCCGAAATTCTGCTGCTCGACGAGCCGTTCGGCGCGCTCGACAACCAGACGCGCGGCCTGATGCAGGAACTCCTGCTCGGCATCTGGGAAAGCGAGCGCAAGACGGTGATCTTCGTCACGCACGACATCGAGGAGGCGATCTTCATGGCCTCGCGCGTGCTGGTGATGACCGCGCGCCCGGGCCGTGTGAAAGCCGACATCCCGGTCGACCTGCCCCATCCGCGCCATTATACGATCAAGACAAGCCCGGAATTTTCGGCCCTGAAAGCGCGCCTCACCGAGGAAATCCGCGTCGAGGCGATGCGTGCGGCGCAAGCAAGCTGATCCCTCTCCTTCGAAAGATCCTCCCCATGATGCTCGGACTCTCCCTGACGGCCTTCACGGCCCTCCATGTGATCATCAGCCTAATCGCCATCGCCACCGGCCTCGTGGCGCTCGCAGGCACGGTCGCGAACCGGATAGACCCGACAATGACGGCCCTGTTCCTCGCGACGACGGTGCTGACGAGCGTGACCGGATTCATGTTCGAGTTCGCCGGATTCACGCCGGCGTATCTCTTCGGCGCAATTTCGCTCGTCGTGCTCGTGACAGCACTGTTCGCGCTCTACGGCCGCCGCCTTGCCGGAATCTGGCGGCCGATCTATGTCGGGTGCGCGGTTTTCGCGCTCTATCTCAACGTTTTCGTCTTCGTCGTGCAGTCGTTCCAGAAAATCGAATTCCTACAGGCACTGGCGCCGACGCAGAACGAGCCGCCGTTCCAGATCGCCCAACTCGTCGTGCTCGTGGCGTTCGCGTTTCTCGGCTTTCGCGCGACCCGGCGCTTCCATCCCGTCCTCTAGGGCGGCCGTCAGCGCGAGGGCCAGTACCGCTCGTAGAGTTCGCGGATGGTCCGCCGACCGGAATCGATGGAGGCGCGCGAAACCGTCAACGCCAGCGCCACGCCGGGAACTGCCAGGACCGCGCCATAGAGCCAGTCGCGCATGTCGAGGATCCAGTGATAGAGCCGCGCGTACCAGCGGATGGCGAGCAGCTTGGGCAGCGCCACCTCGTGCAGGCGCAGGATCACGGCCATGGCGAGTATCTTGGCCGCGAAATGCAGGACAAGGCCGGCCAGGAAGGCGCCTGAGGCCATCCAGTAGAGCCCGATCCACTGCACCGGCTCGAGCACGACGACCGGAATCGCAAGAAACGCCAGCGCGCCATAGGGCGGCAGGCGGGCGATCGCCTCCTCCATGCGACGCAGGATCGCCAGATGCCGGCCGAGTTCGAGGATCGGCGTGATCGCGAGGCGGACAAGATCCTCAGACAGCAGCACGAGGAAGGCGAGCGTCAGCCCGATGGGGCGCAGGATCGCCATCACGAAACGGCGCGCCGGAGAAGGGTCAGGGTGCGTCAAGCGACCGGCCGCGTTCCGATCGCCTGCGACAGGCGGATCAGGTAACCATCCGGATCCTGAACCGCGAATTGCCGCACGCCGATTTCAGCGGTTTCCCGTCCGTACCACTTCTCTTCAAGGGGCAAGAACGGCGCGACTCCGGCATCGCAAACAGCCCTATGCGATGCCCCGACATCGTCGACATGAATCTCGAAATTCACGCCCCGCCCGAACGGCGGGACCAACTCTGTCCCAGGCCAAAGGCGGTCGCGAGCGTGCGGCTGCCCGAGCATCAACTCCGCGCCGTTGCGATCCATGCACGCGAAACGCTCATTCGGGCGCGCATAAAGGACCCTGAAACCCAAGAGGCCACAATACAAACCGAGGCTTCTCTCAAGATCGGTAACGATCAATTCAGGAACAAGAGCTGGTCTCATGTGCAAGCTCTAGCATAGTGCCGCGCCGCCGACGCGTCGTTTTCCGCCCCACTATCTCGCTGGAGTGATCCGGATCAGCGCGCCATTCTGTGCATCCGTCAGGATCATGACGGCACCGTCCCGCGCGACCGCGACATCCCGAATGCGGGCAACGCCCTGAAGGTAGCGGGCTTCACCGGTCACTCGATTGTCCTTCAGCGTCAGGCGCACCAGCGCCTGGCCGGCCAGCCCGCCGACCAGCACGCTTCCGCGCCAATCCGGAAACATGTTGCCATCATAGAAGGCCATTCCGCTCGGCGCGATGACAGGATCCCAGTAATAGACGGGCTGCTCCATGCCAGCTTGCGCGGTCAACCCCGCACCGATCGGGCTGCCGCTATACTCTTCGCCATAGGTGATGACCGGCCAGCCGTAGTTCCGACCGGGTTCGGAGCGATTCAGTTCGTCGCCGCCGCGTGGACCGTGCTCGACGGTCCACAGCGCCCCATCGGGCCCGATAGCGGCGGACTGAATGTTCCTGTGCCCAAAGGACCATATCTCGGGCAGCCCGCCCTGGATTCTCGGGTTGCCTGCAGCGGCGCCGCCGTCCGGATTGATGCGCAGGACCTTGCCGAGATGCGTGCCGACATCCTGCGCCAGTTGCCGGGGCTCGGCGCTGGATCGTTCGCCGGTCGTTACGAAGAGGGCGCCGCTACGGTCGAAGACGAGGCGCGAGCCGAAGTGAAGGGTCGAGCGCCAGGCCGGCTCCTGCCGGAAGATGACACGCACATCGGAGAGCGCAGCACCGTCCGCGGACAGGACGCCTGTGGCCACAGCGGTCGTGTTCACCCCGTCGCCGCGGGGCTCGGCATAGCTCCACCAGATGCGGCGGGAACCGGCGAAATCGTCGCGGATCGCCACGCCCAGCAAGCCGCCCTGCCCCCGCGCGTCGACTTCCGGCAACCCCCGGACCGGTTGCGAGACCCGGCCATTCGTCCCGATCAGCCGCAGGCGGCCGGGACGCTCCGTCACCAGCCAGGTGCCGTCCGGCAACTGGGCCATACCCCATGGATTGATAAGCCCGTCGGCAATGACCGTCCGCCGGAGTTCGATCCGATCGGCGATCACCGGTGCACGGGTCTGATCGACGAAAGCCGGCTGCTGCCCCTTTGCATTGGGTGCCGCCGAATTGAAATCCTGCGCGAAGGCGCCTCCGGTAAGGGCGAGCACAGTCGTGATCGCAAGTACGATCCCGCAATGGCTCCATCCACAGGCTTCATCCTGCATCGTCCACTCCGGACTTAGACCTTCGATTCGACCATGTGGCCAAGCCGGGCATTCTGCCCCGGAATCGTCGGGACCTGCAGCCCCTTGGTTAGTGGAAGAAATGCCTGCCAGCCAGCTAGGACCGAACCGACGACGAGTCTCCGTCGCGAGTGGTAGCAGGTGGCAATCGGCTATCCCGGCCGGCCGTCAGGTCGGCCAAGCATCAAGATTGGCAGGAAGCGCACAAAAAACACCGCGAAGCCCGTTGCCCAGAGCATGCCTGACAAGCCCGTCAGTTCCAGCCCAAGATCGCCGCCGACGACGGGACCGACGACCGCCCGCCCTGCCGTCGCGATACTGATGAGGACATACACGAGAACAAGCCATCCATCGGCAAGAATCGGACGCCCCGTGTGACCGAGAGAAGCGCGCGACATCACCCCGAGGATCATCGTTCCGAATGCGCCGAGCGTGACCGCATGCAGCGCCATGCTCCGCGTGCCGATTCCAAGCCCCGCCGATATCGCCCATAACGCGAGCCCGGCAACGAGCCACGCATAGCCGAGATGAAGCACCCAGACGATCGGCATGCCGATCGTCGCCAGCGGTCTCCAGCCCAGCAGCCGGACGAAGTTCAAGACGGCCGCCGCCGCGGCCAGCCCGGCGATCAACAACTCCGGAAGACTGGCGCCAATCGCGAGGAAGCAAAGCAGCGTCGAGAGAATGGCCCCTTTGTCGAGGACGGGATTGCGGTCAAGTTCGATCTGCAGGCCGGCACTGCGCAGGGCGTTCTGGGTAAAAGCCGGAATGATCCGGCCGCCGATTATCGTGACAAGCACTGCGACGATGCCGATCGCAAGATACAGGGCCGGATGCGCCGCTCCCTGCCACATACCAATGGCATCAAGATGTATCGCCAGATTGGTTCCGGACAGCACGACAAGGAGTCCGGCAAGCGGGAGATTCCGCATGAGGCGCTTTTCCAGAATCGCTCGTCCTGCCCATACTGCGAGCGCCGGCAGGAAGCCGATATCAAGGATGGCGAAGATCGTTGGGGCGTCGCCTGCGACAGCCCAGGCGCCGATCCGGCCTGCGACCCATAGGGCAAACAGCGACGCAAGCCGGAATCCGCGCAGGGGCGCCACGCCAGTCCAGTTCGGTACGGCGGTCAGCAGAAATCCTGCAAGCGCGGCCGCGAGGAAACCAAAAACCATCTCGTGTGCGTGCCACAGCATGGCCGGCATGGCTGGATGGAAATTGATGTACCCCGCCCAGACGAGAATCCAGCCGACCGCTCCCCAGGCCGCATATAAGGCCGCACCGAGAAAGAACGGCCGAAATCCGTATGCAAATAGCGCAAAGCGTGCAGAAAACTTCATTGGCGGCGCTCACTCATATGGCGCGACAGCCAGCGCTTGTCGGCATCCGTCAGTCGCTGCCGGGCCAGCGGCAGCACGGAGGTGTCTTCCAAGGCCAGCAGGCGACGCTGAGATTCGATGAATTTTTCGATGGCAATGCGAAGGCCGTTATCAATCGCTCGATCACGGCGTGCGGCTTCCAACTTGCGGGCAACCGTTGCGCGCGTAACAGAACTCCGCGCCGGTTCATCTGCAACCCTCTCGAGAATCCGGTCCAGCCCGTCGGAGGTCTCGCAACGCGTTCGCAGCAATGGGAAGAGGCCTTCCTCCTCGTCCGCTACATGAAGGGCAATATCCGAACGGATAAAATCGACGACAAGCTGCGCCGTGGCCGCACGAATGTCCGATCTTGCCTCCGATCCGAGCCGTTCCAGCAGGGAAAGGACGGCACGCACCCGATAATTCTCGGCCTCGAGATACTCGATCGGTTCATCCAGAAGACGCGGATCGACGGTCCCGATAGCCAAGGCTCTTCCAGTTCCTCCGGCCCTCACGCGCGCGTGCGCCATATCGGCTTTCACCATCTCAATGTTCAGTCACATCAAGCCCTTCGACGCGATAGCGAGTAGCAAGCCCTTTGATGTACGTCCTGAGCGCCTTGAGATACGCCCGGTCCTCCAACTGACGAGCGACCTGATCCCGGACGGCCGGATAGGGCAACGGCCGACCGTTGGCTCGACGCAACAGGCGGACGATGTGATAGCCGTAGCGCGTCGGGACCGGGGCCGCACAGGTTTCACCTTCCTCGAGGCTGAACAGATATGTCTCGAACTCCGGAACCGTCGTTCCCCGGACGATCTGTCCGAGCCAGCCACCCTGATTGGCCGATGGGCAGGCTGAATGCGCCTTGGCGAGGACTTCGAATCGGTCAGGTGCCCTTTCGACCTCTGCAAGCGTCGCAGTTGCGGCGGCAAGTGCAGTCGCTCGGCCCACCGGATCATCGGGAGCAGCAGCGAAAAGGATGTGCTGGGCCTCAAGCAGATCGGGACTGCGCAACTCGCTGCCTTTGGCTTCGAACCAGGCCTTGCATTCCGCTTCGTCGGCCTGCGGGACATAGACCTCCTGTTCGAGGACATCCTCGATTGCCTGCACGATAGCCGGTTCGGCCGTCGCATCGGCGGCGAGCAGGTCCAACTCGATCGCGCGTCGACACAGAATTTCGCGCACGGCGACCGCACGAGCGGCCGCAAGGCGCGATTCGTCGAGCGACTTTGCCGGCCGGTACTGCATCTCGGCGGCGATGGCGGATTCGGGCAACACGCGCCCGTCTATCCGGATCGGATCGGGGCGGAGCTGATCAGACATGGCGGGCACCTCCACGACGGCGGACGACTTGATAGCTGCGGAACACGTAGCCGACCGGAGCGCTCCAGATATGAACCAGGCGTGAGAACGGAAACACAAGGAAGAGCGTCATTCCAAGCACGAGATGCAACCGGTAGGGCCAAGTCACGTCCGCAAGGAGCCCCGCATCGCCGCCGCGCAACGTGACGACGTGCTGCACCCACTCGGAGAGAACCAGCATGACGGAACCATCCGGATGCTGGAGAGAATACGGAATCGTCACGAGGCCGAGCGTAAGCTGGACCCAGAGCAGGAACAGCACGACGATGTCCATCGTCGAACTCGTGGCACGGATCCGGCTGTCGGTCAGTCGCCGGTGCATCAGGATCGTCAATCCGATCCAGCACACGACGCCGAAGACACCCCCCGCGGCGATGGCAATCATCTGCTTGAGCTCCACGCCAAGCCCGAGCGACGTGTAGAGCTCGTGCGGCGTCAGCAAACCGACGAAATGTCCCGCGAAGATCGCCAGGATCCCGATATGGAACAGGTTGGAGCCCCATCGCAGGCTGCGGGTGCGCAGCATCTGGCTCGAGCCGGAACGCCACGAATACTGTTCGCGGTCAAACCGCACGAGGCTGCCGACGAGGAAGACCGTGAAGCAGACATAAGGGTAGATCTCGAACAGGAATTTCTCGATCATGCGCATGACACTTCCTCCGTTTCAGCCGGCATTCATTCGGGCAACCCAATCGGCCGCTTTGCCACAGGTTGCGCCCGCCGCCTCTTCTGTCCCGGCATCGCCCGGTCCGAAACGGACTTCGGCCTCGGCCCAATCCCGGTCGATCTCCTCGAGCGTCGGATCGCGCTCGGGAAGTCCGTTATCGACGGGAACCGAGTTCTCGCCCGCCAACTCGCGTACCGCCGCAAGAAGCCCTGCATAAGGGCTGCCCCGCTTGGCAAGCCGCAGCTGGATGGGGGCCAGAAGCGGAGCGACTTCGCGCAGCATCGCGCGGGCGTCGGTGACGGGTATCTGCGCGAGAAACTCGAGGATCACCGGCAGATAGTCGGGCAGCTGCGACGCCGTCACCTCGAAGCCGTTTTTGCGGTAGTGCGCGAGCAGGTCGACCATCGCCGGACCCCGCTCACGCGAATCACCGTGCACATGCTCGAACAGGTGCAGGGACAGCGAACGCACACGATCGAACAACCCGACCCAACGTTCCTGGATCGTCAGCAGGTCGTGTGCGCCCAGCATCTCCGCAGCCGCCTCGACCCGAGCCAACGCCAAAGGCCCGAGGAGGCCGTCCGCGCGGATCGCCTGCCGGATCTCCGGCAAGGCAGCCTGCATGTCGGCACTCGGGTAGTCGAGCATCGCGCTCAGCGCCTTGAAGGTTTTCATCATCAGACCTCCACCTTGCCGGGCGCGCCCACCCGCTTGCGCGGACCGAACAGGGAGGCTTCGTTGGGCCCGTCGGAGCAGCCGTTGCCGAACGTGAAGCCGCACGAGTTCTTGAGATCGTAGGCATTTTCGGCGTATTCGCGATGCGTCGTTGGAATGACGAAGCGATCCTCGTAGTTGGCGATGGCCAGCGTGCTGTACATGTCCTCGACCTTTGCCTTGTCGAGGCCGACCCGCGCGAGCACCTCAAGGTTTTCCCGCGATTCGACATGACGCGCACGCATGAAGGCACGCATCGCGAGCATGCGTTCCAGCGCCAACGCCACCGGCGCCTCGTCACCCGCCGTCAGCAGGTTCGCGAGGTATCTCAGCGGGATGCGCAGCGAACGGACGTCCGGAATGCCGCCGTCCTGCTCGATCTTGCCTGCATCCGCCGCCGCCTGGATGGGCGAAAGCGGCGGCACGTACCAGACCATCGGCAGCGTGCGGTATTCCGGATGCAGCGGAAAGGCGATCTTCCAGTCGATCGCCATCCGATAGACGGGTGAATTCCGGGCCGATTCCATCCATGCCTCGGGAATCCCCTCCGTGCGTGCCGCCTCGATCACTTTCGGATCGTTGGGGTCGAGAAAGACGGAAAGCTGGGCCGGATAGAGACCCTTTTCATCCTCGACGCTTGCTGCCGCCTCGATCTTGTCGGCATCGTAAAGCATTACGCCAAGATAGCGGATTCGTCCGACGCAGGTTTCCGAGCAGACGGTCGGCTCGCCGACCTCTAGGCGCGGATAGCAGAGGATGCACTTCTCCGCCTTTCCGCTCTGCCAGTTGTAGTAGATCTTCTTGTAGGGGCACGCCGACACGCACATGCGCCAACCGCGGCACTTGTCCTGATCGACAAGGACGATCCCGTCCTCCTCGCGCTTGTAGATCGAACCGGACGGGCACGCCGCCACGCAGGCCGGATTGAGACAGTGCTCGCACAGGCGCGGCAGATAGAACATGAACGTGTTCTCGAACTGCCCGTGAATCTCTTTCTGGATACCTTCGAAATTCCGGTCCTTCGATCGCTTGGCGAACTCGGTACCGAGGATCTCCTCCCAGTTCGGACCCCACTCGATCTTCTCCATCCGGCGGCCGTCGAGCAGCGAGCGCGGGCGGGCGGTTGGGAAATTCGCCATCTCCGGCGCCGACTGTAGATGGTCGTAGTCGAACGTGAACGGTTCGTAATAGTCGTCGATCTCCGGCAGATGCGGATTGGCGAAGAGCTGCGCGAGGATGCGCCACTTGCCGCCCAGCTTGGGCCGGATGCGGCCATTGGCCTGCCTGACCCAGCCGCCCTTCCACTTGTCCTGGTTCTCCCAGTCCTTCGGATAACCGATGCCGGGTTTGGTCTCGACATTGTTGAACCAGGCGTATTCGACGCCCTCGCGGGACGTCCAGACGTTCTTGCAGGTGACCGAGCACGTGTGGCACCCGATGCACTTGTCGAGGTTCAGGACCATCGCGATCTGCGCGCGGACTTTCATATTCATGTCCTCTTCGTTCGGGGGGTGCTCATTCAGCCGCGGCCGGCTTGTCCAGCCAGTCGACGGTCGCCATCTTCCGCACGACGACGAACTCGTCGCGATTGGTACCGATCGTGCCGTGGTAGTTGAAGCCGTAGGCCTGCTGGGCATAGCCGCCGATCATGTGCGTGGGCTTGATGCAGATGCGCGTCACCGAGTTGTGGATGCCCCCGCGCGCATGCGTCAGTTCCGACCCCGGCACGTTCACGATCTTCTCCTGCGCGTGGTACATCAGGACCATTCCTGGAGCAACGCGCTGCGAGACGACCGCGCGCGCGACTAGCGCGCCGTTCGTGTTGAACGCCTCGATCCAGTCGTTGTCCTCCACGCCGATCGTTTTTGCGTCGGTCTCCGAGATCCAGACACACGGGCCGCCACGCGACAGCGTCAGCATCAGCAGATTGTCCGTATAGGTGGAGTGGATTCCCCATTTCTGGTGCGGCGTGATGAAGTTGAGCGCGATCTCACGGTTGCCGTTCGAGCGTTTGGCCAGCAGCGGCTCGATCGTCTTGGTATCGATCGGCGGCTTGTAGACGCACAGCGCCTCGCCGAACGCCCTCATCCACGGATGATCCTGATAGAGCTGCTGGCGCCCCGTCAGCGTGCGCCAAGGGATCAATTCGTGGACGTTCGTCCAGCCCGCGTTGTAGGTGATATGCTCGCTCTCGATACCCGACCAGATGGGCGACGAGATGATCTTGCGCGGCTGCGCCTGCACGTCGCGGAAGCGGATCTTCTCGTCCTCGCGCGCCTTGGCAAGATGCGTGTGGTCGCGCCCGGTGAACGTCCCGAGCGACTCCCAGGCCTTAACCGCGACGTGACCGTTGGTCTCCGGCGCCAGCGAAAGCAGCATCTCCGCCGCGTCGATGTCGGTATCGATCCGGGCAAGCCCTTTCGACACGCCCTCTTCGGTGACGACGCCGTTGAGACACTTGAGATACTCGACCTCGGTGCCGGTCTTCCACGCCATTCCCTTGCCGCCATTGCCGAGCTTGTCCATCAGCGGCCCGAGCGACGTGAACTTCTTGTAGATATTCGGATAGTCCCGCTCGACGACGACGATGGACGGCATCGTCTTTCCGGGAACCGGCTCGACTTCACCCTTTTTCCATTCCTTCGGATCGAAGGCCTGGCCAAGTTCCGCCGGCGCGTCGTGCAGCAGCGGGAGAAGCACGACATCCTTCTCGATGCCGAGATGGCCGACGGCCAGTTCCGAGAAGCGCTTTGCGAACCCCTTGAAGATGTCCCAATCGCTGCGCGACTCCCACGCCGGATCGACCGCCGCCGACAGCGGGTGGATGAACGGGTGCATGTCCGAGGTGTTGAGATCGTGCTTTTCGTACCAGGTGGCGGTCGGCAGCACGATGTCGGAATAGACGCATGTCGTCGACATCCGGAAATCGAGCGTGACGAGGAGATCCAGCTTTCCTTCAGGCGCCTTGTCGTGCCACACGACGTCCTGCGGCTTGGCCTCGCCTTCCTCGCCAAGATCCCTGCCGAGCACGCCATGCTGCGTGCCGAGAAGGTGCTTGAGGAAGTACTCGTGCCCCTTGCCGCTGGATCCGAGTATGTTCGAGCGCCACACGAACATGTTTCGCGGCCAGTTTGCCGGATCGTCCGGGTCCTCGCACGACATCGCGAGGCTGCCTTTCTTGAGGCCGTCCACGATGTGAGCCGGGATTTCCGATCCGGCAGCGGACGCATCCTTGGCGACGTCGAGCGGATTCTGCTTGATCTGCGGTGCGGACGGCAGCCAACCCATGCGTTCGGCACGTACGTTGAAATCGATCAGGGAACCTTCGTAGCCTTTGGGCGCCAGCGGCGAGAGGATCTCGTCCAGCCGCAGCTTCTCGTAACGCCATTGATCTGTGTGCGCGTAGAAGAATGAAGTCGAGTTCATGTGGCGCGGCGGACGGTGCCAGTCCAGCGCGAACGCCAGTGGCGTCCAGCCCGATTGCGGACGCAACTTCTCCTGTCCGACATAGTGCGACCAACCCCCGCCGGGCTGCCCGACGCACCCGCACATCACCAGCATGTTGATGAGCGAGCGGTAGTTCATGTCGGCGTGATACCAGTGGTTCATCGCCGCGCCGACGATGACCATCGACCGGCCCTTCGTCTTCTCGGCATTGTCGGCAAAGCCGCGCGCGACCGCGATGATCCGGTCGCGGGGCACGCCGGAGATCTTCTCCGCCCACGCCGGCGTATAGGGATGATCGTCGTCGTAGCTCCTGGCCGCATCGCCGCCAAGTCCACGATCGATGCCGTAGTTTGCCATGAACAGGTCGTAGACGGTTGCGACCGTCGCCTCGCCGTCCTTCAGGCGGAGCTTCCGCGCCGGCACGTTGCGTACGATCGTGCGCGCGTGGGCCGAACCCTTGAAGTGCGCCGAGCGCGGCGCATCTTCGGCGGCAAAGAACGGGAACGAGACGCCGGCAACCGTGTCCCGCGACCCGATCAGACTAAGCGCGGGCGATGTCTCCTTACCGGTCGCCGCATTGCGGCCCTCGAGATTCCACTTGCCCTTCTCGCCCCAACGGAACCCGATCGTTCCGGTCGGCGCATATGGTATGCCCGTCGCCTCGTCGAGGGCCACAGGCTTCCAGTCCGGATTGTTGGTCTCACCGAGGCCGTCGGCGAAGTCGGAAGAACGCACGAATCGGTCGGCGACGAGCTTGCCGTCCTGCTCGACCAGCCGGACAAGCATCGGCATGTCGGAATAGCGGCGAACATAGTCCTCGAAGTACGGAACCTTCCGGTCGAGGTGGAATTCCTTGAGGATGACGTGGCCGAACGCCATGCCGAGCGCCGCATCCGTACCCTGCTTGGGATGCAGCCAGATGTCGGCGAACTTCGATGCCTCGCTGTAGTCCGGCGTGATGACGACGGCCTTGGCCCCCTTGTAGCGGGCCTCGGTGAAGAAGTGGGCGTCCGGCGTTCGCGTCTGGGGCACGTTCGAGCCCCACAGGATGATGTATCCGGAATTGTACCAGTCGGCGCTTTCCGGCACGTCGGTCTGCTCGCCCCAGGTCTGCGGCGAAGCGGGCGGCAGATCGCAATACCAGTCGTAGAAGCTCATGCAGACGCCGCCAAGCAGCGAGAGATAGCGTGATCCAGCCGCGTAGGAGACCATCGACATCGCCGGGATCGGCGAGAATCCGATGATGCGGTCAGGACCGTGCTGCTTGATCGTGTGGACGTTCGCTGCCGCGACGATCTCGTTTGCCTCTGACCAGCTCGCGCGGACAAAGCCGCCCTTGCCGCGCGCCTTGTGAATCGCATCGCGCTTCGCCGGATCGTCAACGATCGATTTCCACGCCAGCACCGGGTCCTTGTGCAGGGCCTTGGCCTCACGCCACATGCGGACCAGCCGGCCGCGGATCAGCGGATACTTCACGCGATTGGCGCTGTAGAGGTACCAGGAGTAGGACGCGCCTCGCGCACAGCCGCGCGGCTCGTGGTTGGGCATGTCGGGACGCGTGCGCGGATAGTCCGTCTGCTGCGTCTCCCAGGTGACGATGCCCCCCTTTACGTAGATCTTCCACGAGCAGGAGCCCGTGCAGTTCACGCCGTGCGTCGAGCGCACGATCTTGTCGTGAGCCCAGCGACTGCGATACCCCTCCTCCCAGTCGCGTTTTTCGTTGGTGACGGTGCCGTGCCCGCCGGAAAAGCTCTCGACATTCCGGGCAAGGAAGTTGAGGCGGTCTAGGAACTGGCTCATGATCGTGCCCTCGGATGGGTTTGCTTAGGTTATCGGGCGGTCGCTGCCGTGGCGGATCGGGGTGCGTGCTCGACGTCGTAGAGCAGTCCGCCGCGGCGCGTGTAGACGCTCCAGGTGATGGCGATGCAACTCAGGTAGAAGACGAGGAAGCCGACGAGCGCCATTTCCGCCCCGCCCGTCATAGCGATCGACGTGCCGAAACTCTTCGGGATGAAGAAGGCGCCGTACGCGGCGATGGCCGAGGTAAAGCCGATGATTGCGGCGGCTTCCTTGTCCGACTGACGGATGCTGTCGGCCGCAGAAAGGCCCGGCTCGAGCCTCGGCACTTCCCGACGCATGATCGCCGGGATCATCTGGAACGTCGACGCGTTGCCGACACCCGACGCGGCAAACAGAAACAGGAAGCTTCCCATGAATACCGGGAACCCCATCGCCTCGTCCTTCATGCCGATCGCATAGAGCACGCCGAGCACGCCCAAGCTCATCGCCGTGAAGACCCAGAGCGTCACGCGGCCGCCGCCGAGCCGGTCGCTTGGCGTTCCGGCCGCTGCCCGCGCAAGGGCACCGACAAGTGGGCCAAGGAACGCATATTTGAGCGTATTAATGTCCGGGAACAGGATTTTCGACAGCAGCGGAAACGCCGCCGAGAACCCGATGAACGAGCCGAACGTGCCCGTGTAGAGCCAGCACATGATCCAGTTGTGCCGACGGCGGAATATGACCGCCTGATCCGCGAAGGAGGCCTTCATCGCCGCGATGTCGCTCATGCCGAACCATGCCGCGAAGGCGCTGGCGACAATGAACGGCACGAAGACGTAGCCGGCGTTCTGCAGCCAAAGCGGCGTCGTCACGCCACCCTGCACCGAATTCTGCGGATCGCCGCCGAGTGCCCCGAACACCCCCGCCGTGATCGCGAACGGAACGACGAACTGCACGACGCTGACGCCCAGATTGCCCAATCCAGCGTTAAGCGCGAGCGCACTTCCCTTCTCGGATTTCGGAAAGAAGAACGAGATGTTCGCCATTGACGAGGCGAAGTTCCCGCCGCCGAAGCCGCACAACAGAGCGAGGCCGAGGAAGACCCAGTAGGGTGTGGCCTGATTCTGCACGAGCATGCCGATGCCGACTGCCGGCAGTAGCAGCGACCAGGTCGATAGCGTGGTCCACAGCCGCCCGCCGAATATCGCCGGCATGAAGCTGTAGAATATCCGCAACGTGGCCCCCGATAGCCCCGGAAGGGCCGCCAGCCAGAAGAGTTGCTCGTTGTTGAACTTAAATCCGACACTCGGCAGCTTTGCGACGACGACCGACCAGACCATCCACACCGCAAAGGACAGCAGTAGGGCGGGGATCGAGATCCAGAGATTCCGGCGCGCGATGGCCCGGCCCTTGTCCTCCCAGAACATGCGGTCTTCCGGGCGCCAGTCCTTGATCGCACCTGTTCCCGAAAGCGCGCCTTCCTGCGCCTTGCCGTGGATGGGCTGCATTTCGGGCAGTTCCGGCAGCGATGCGATCGCAACACCCTTGATATGTGCCTCACGCTCCATCTGGCGAATAGCGACATGCATCCAGACCAGCGACACCGAGACGATGGCAAATAGCAGCCAGAAGCAGCTCTGCCAGACGCCGGTCAGGTCGTTGAGCGCGCCGAAGGCGATCGGCAGGACGAAGCCGCCGAGCCCGCCAACGAGGCCGACGACGCCACCTACGGCCCCCACCCGGTCGGGATAGTAGACCGGGATGTGCTTGTAGACCGCGGCCTTGCCCAGGCTCATGAAGAAGCCGAGCACGAAGGCGACGACAATGAAACCGACGAGCCCCATGCGCGTCGAGAACGCGACAGGTCCGGAAATTCCCTCGACCACGTACTGGGTCGGCGGATAGGACAGGACGAACGTGCAGACGACGGAGACGAGGAACGTCCAGTACATGATGCGACGTGCGCCGTACTTGTCCGACAGATGGCCGCCATAGGCCCGGAAGACCGATGCCGGGATCGAGTAGGCGGCCCCGATCATGCCCGCCGTCGTGATGTCGAGACCGTAGACGCCAATCAGGTAGCGCGGCAGCCAAAGCGCCAGCGCCACGAATGCGCCGAAGACGAAGAAATAGTAGACGGAGAACCGCCAGACTTGGATGTTCTTGAGCGGTTCGAGCATCGCGGAAAGCGGCTCGGGCTTCTGGCCCGACTGGCGCCGACGCGCGAGATCCGGATCGTCCTTCGTCGTCGCAAAGAACGTGATCGCAATGACCGCGAGCCCGATCGCCCAGACGAGCGCCACGGTCTTCCATCCGTAGGCGACCATAATCGTGGGTGCGACAAACTTCGTCACCGCGGCACCGACATTGCCCGCCCCGAAGATCCCGAGCGCCGTTCCCTGCTGCGACTTCGGATACCATTTGGCGACATAGGCGACACCGACGGAGAACGAGCCGCCGGCGATGCCGACGCCGAGTGCCGCCAGGAGGAATGTCGGGTAGTCGTATGCATACACGAGCAATGCGGTCATTGCGGCCGCGCTCAGCATCGTCAGCGTGTAGACCACCCGGCCACCGTACTGATCCGACCAGATGCCGAGAATCAACCGGATCAACGAGCCCGTGAGGATCGGCGTGCCGACGAGAAGACCGAACTGCGTGTCCGACAGGCCCAGATCCTTTTTGATCTGGATTCCGATGATCGCGAAGATGGTCCAGACCGCGAAGCACGCGGTGAAGGCGATTGTGCTCATCCACAAGGCCGCCTGTTGGCCTGCCGGCTTCATGTCGCTCACGTTTGCCGCTCCTTCAAATCAGGTTCCATTGCCTGCAGAAACGATGCACGCGATGCCGGGGCCGGCATGTTGATTCAGGTCAATCTGCCGACTCAGACGCCAAACTATTCGCTCGTTTCTTGACCGCGGCACCGGCCGCGCCCGATCGCCGTCAACCGCGGCATTGACGAATGTCAAGTGACGCGCCCTGCACGTACGGACTCGACAGCGGAATCGAGAGGGGAAAAAAGGCCCGTCACCGGATCAAGCGTGTCGATGTTTCCGCTCGCGATGTCGAAATGCCAGCCATGGACCGAGATGCGGCCCGAAGCGATCCGCTCGGCAATCCAGGGGTAGGTCGCAAGGTTGCGCACCGAGATGCAGATTCCGCGCTGCTCGACGAGCCGCTCGCGCACCTCGATCGGTGCTTCGGTCACGCCGCCGAACGCCGAATCGCGCGCTTCGGCGGCGATCTCGACCCAGTCGGCAAGAAAATCGAAGCGCCTGCCGTCGCGATAAGGACCCTGGATCAGCGCGCGGATGCCACCGCACAGCCGATGACCAAGCACGACGATATGCTCGACCGACAGGCCGAGGACCGCGAACTCGAGCGCCGCGGCCGTTCCATGGGCGCGACCGTCGGTTTCGTAGGGTGGAACAAGCGCCGCGACGTTCCGGATCACGAACAGGTCGCCGGGGGCCGATTCGGTAACGATCGCCGGGTCCGATCGGGAATCCGAGCAGGCGATGACCAGCACCCGCGGGGATTGGCCGTTGATCGCAAGCTCTTCAAAAAGCGTGTGATTGGTCTCGAAATAGTCGTCGCGGAAGCTGCGGTAACCCGCGAGGAGCTTTTCCATCGCAATTCCGCGCCGACGGCCTGTGCACATATCGCCACTCCCACGAGACGGAATGCGGCGACGATGCATTGGCGGATTCACCGCCCGGTTGATCTAGGTCAAGGTCGATGGGGCCGCGGTGAAATAGCTTCACATCATCTTGACATCTGCCGGCTGGCGACCTGATCGCAGTCAATTCACCGGGTGATGGCCGTCAACCGATCGCAAGGAGCGCCAGATGAAAGCTTCAGATCGAGCGATACTGGGCCGGACTCCCATGTTCCGCGACGTCCCACCCGAAATCTGTGACCGGCTTGCCATCGGCGCCTTCGTGCAGATCCTTCCGAAAGGGGCGCTCCTGTTCGAGCAAGGAGGCGAGGCGGAGTTCCTCCATGTGCTGCTCGAAGGTCGTTGCGGCCTTGTGGGAGCGAGATCGGACGGCGAAGAGTGCGTGGTAGAGATCATGCACGCCGGCGCCGCCTTCATCCTTCCGGCGATTCTGCTTGAAGCGCCGTATCTCATGTCCGCTCGGGTCTTCGAAACGTCGCGGATCGCCATGATCCCGGCGGGCCCTTTACGACGCGCCCTCGAACATGAGCCGCTTCTCATGCGGGCCGCGGCCATCGATCTTGCCCGCTACTGGCGGGTTCTGGTCCAGCAGATCAAGGATCTGAAACTGCGATCGGCGCACGAGCGTGTCGCGGCGCATTTCAGCACGATGTGTCGCGAGACCGGCAGCGGTCCGGCAATCCTGAATCTGGACGAAGAGTTCCGCTCCATCGCGGCGAAGCTCGGGATGACTCCGGAATCCTGGTCGCGTTCGATCAGGCAGCTGGAGACGGTCGGGGTCCGCGTTGTCGGCCGACGTATCGAGATCGAAGATATAGGCCGACTAAGGGACTTCGCGGGCGTCGATGGCTTGCAATAGCGATGGTGCGGGCGATAGGTACGCGTCAGGGATGAGCCGCAAAGGAATTTCGACAATTGACGGAAGATTGCCAATCCTGTTGGAGGTGGCCGTACAGCCTATTGCAATCAGGCGAAACTGACAGCGATGACTCGGCACAACGGTACTCGAACGGCGAAATAGCAAAGATATGCCGATTGTCGTACTCCGCATCGTTGGTAGCGATACTTAATATGATTCGGAGAGGATGTGCTCTAGCCCATCCTTCCAGCCGACTTTTGGGCAATTTTCTGGGCTTTGAGTGCCAAATCACAAACCACAAACGCATGCGTTTGCGGCATAGCGGTATGGGTCCGTGCCCGGACGTCATCCGCCAGAAGTCTGAAATAGGGCGTACCTGCACCTGAAGCGTCGATACGTTCGCAGCGACTTCCATTGACAAGAAAAAGATGATCGGTACCAAGCACGCCACCGATATCAACGTACTTGCGAAGTTCGATTGTTCCTTCAGTACCCAAAAGTACGAGCCGGCCATCGCCCCAAGTAGGCAACGCATCGGGCGTATACCAGTCGACGCGGATATAACCCCTGCCCTGCTCGCTTCGAAGAAGTATCTCTCCGAAATCCTCAAACTCCGGATGATTCGGATTCGCGAAATTTTCAGACGCTGCGGAGACGATCTCCGCCGTAGATGAGCCCGTGAAGAATAGGAACTGGTCGATCTGATGGGAGCCAATATCGCAAAGTATGCCTCCGGTCTGGGTGCGATCGTAGAACCACGGCGGCCGCAAGTGCGAATTGTGGCGGTGTGGGCCGAGGCCCACGGTCTGCACGACACGGCCGATGGCGCCGGCCTTTACAAGCTCGACGGCCTTCGTGACCGCCGGCACCTCGAAACGTTCGGAAAAGTTCACCGACCAGATGCAGCCTGTTGCGGCCACGGAGTGTCGGATCGCGCTTAGCTGATCGAATGTGGTACAGCCCGGCTTGTCGACCATCACGTCCTTGCCATGCGACATGGCCGCAATAGCGAGATCAGCACGTTTCACCGGAACTGACGCGATCAGCACGAGGTCAATCGTCGCGTCCTCAAGAATTGCTCGCTTGTCTGCGACGCGTGGTACGGACGGGAAGCGCTCCTTGAAGCCGGCAACGGGACCTGGCTCCCCCTCCGTCCACCACGCGACGGCTTCGCAGCCGACATCGAGCATGCCTTGCAGCATCCCATAGATGTGACGATGGTCGATTCCGAGAATACCTACGCGTAACCTATCTCTGTCTTTACCAGTACCCATCGGCACGATCCTCAGGATGATTTTTCGGCGACAACCGGATTTCGGAGAACCCCGACGCCGGGAATTTCGATTTCAATGCTATCGCCCGGACATATGGGGCCGACACCCGACGGTGTACCGGTCATGATGACATCGCCGGGCAGCAGCGTGATCGCATTGCTGAGATAGGCGATGAGCCGCGTCACTGAATAGACGAGATCCGACGTATTGCTTCGTTGGCGTTCGACGCCATTGACCCGCCCCAGGATTCCGATATCAGTCGGATCGAGATCGGTCTCGATCGTCGGACCGAGCGGATTGAAACTGTCGAACGCCTTGCCGACCACGAGGCACCCCTGCTTCATCTCATTTGCCTGGATCACACGTTCGCTGACATCGTTTCCGCAGGTATAGCCGAGGATATGCTCGCGCGCCCGTGCCTCCGGAATGCGGCGCCCGCCTCGGCCGATTACAACCGCAACCTCGGCCTCGAAATGCACGTTCTGCCCTTCTCTCGGATAGATGATCGCATCGCCCGGCCCTATGACTGCGGATGGAGGTTTCATGAAGAGCATTGGCACTGCAGGCAGGGGCAGATTCATTTCGCGTGCATGCGCGACGTAGTTGAGCCCGGCACCGTAGATGTTGCGCGGGGCCGCCGGCGCCAGAAGCCGGACCTGGTCGATATGCGTTGACGGTCCGGTGGTCGCAAGACTCTCGTAGGGCGAACCTGCAAGCGGCCTGATCGTGCCGTCGGGATCAAGGATGCCATGGCGAATTTCGGGATCGGCATATCGGATGATTTTCATTTGACCGATTCTGTCAGATATGGGGGATGGGCAACCGGTGGAAGTACTTCCGCATACACGAGTTCCCGATCCACATCCGGTTTAAGCGCGCGAGCAGCAGCGCCGGCAACAAGCGCGCCGGATTGCAGACAATGATTCACGCGACAAGCCCCATCATTCGCCTGCCACGAAAGCAGCGTACCAGCGGGCGATCTCGGAATCGGACGCAATCCCATCATGTGCAATCACACGGTAGCGAGCACGAATCGGCGCATCCTTGCGAATGAGATGCTGGCGTTGACGAAACGCACCGACACTGACCACGCCCCAGTCGGCGACAAACCATGAAGCTTCGGGATGATCATGCGGATGGGGGAAGACGGCCATACCCGCGACATGCCCACCGCCGACCGGACCCGAGAAATCGACCCAAGTGGCACCCGAACCACTGATCGCTTCGCCGCTGGTCCGGCCGCGATCATCACGGACGGTTCCGCCGAGAGAAGCAACCATCGTGTCGGCGACACGGACATTGAAGTAGGCATGCCGTGTAGGGCCGATAGCGATGTCCCACTCGTCGGTGTGGAGCGTGGAGTCGATGTCTACCGCATTGCCGGCTTCGCCGATGCGGACCGTCAGGCGGCGTTCCTCGCGCGCAACGCGCCGTCCGCCCGCAGCCCCCCATTCGACCGGTCCGCGCCATTCGATTGCCTGCGTGATGACGGCGGAGCCATCCGGGTCAATCGCCATCTGTGTCGACTGCACGACAAGCATTCCTGGCGCGCGGCCCTGGAACGTCTCGTCGACGTAGAAATTGTACGTGTATTCTTCGTAGTGGTTGCCGCCAAGGGGCATTCTCGCATGTACGTGATCCGACGCGATCCACAGCGAATTATGGTGTGGATGATCGGCGGGACTTTCGGAACTGACGGCATGGCCGGCAGGCGTAAGCAGCGGATAGACATAAGGCCGCATGCGCCCCTGCGTGAGGCCGAGCACCGGTCGGCCACGATGACGCAATATCTGCCGGTGCGTGCGTGCGATGGCGCCCGGCGGCAGCGCCAGTGCGTCGCTGGTCAGTGTGAAATCGCCACTCATCGTCGGAAGGCCTATGTACCGAATATCGTCAAGGGGACCAGGCTCAGCGCAGGAACGAAAGAAATCAGGGCCAGCCACAGCAGGAGACCGATCATGAAAGGCCAGCACGCGCGGTAGGCAAGGTGGATCGGCGTTCCGGTCACCTGTGCGGCCGTAAAGACGAGAACCGCGAGCGGCGGCGTGAGTGCGCCGATGCAAAGATTGGCAACCATCACCACGCCAAAATGCACGAGATCGATGTTCGCCGCCTTTAGCACCGGGACGAGGAGCGGAACGAGTATGACCATCGATGCGATCATCTCCATCGCTAGGCCGACGAAGAGAAGAAAGAGGTTTATCGCAAGTACCAGCAGAACCCAACTCGACGACAATGCACCGAGAGCAAGCGTCATTTTCTGCGGAACCTGCTCGATGATCAGCGCATAGGCGAAGGGCGCGGAGGCAGCGATCACGGAAAGCACGGTCGTCGTCTCGATCAGGGACTCGCGCAGCGCCAGCAGCAGCGAAGCGACTTTTGCCGTGCGGTAGATCCATAGTCCGCAGACCAGCCCGTACAGGACGGCGACAGCCCCGGCCTCGGTCGCCGAGAAAACGCCATAGCGGATACCGCCAACAATCAGCAGCGGCAGCACAAGTGCGGGAAGCGCCTGCCGCAGCGCCGAGCCGCGCTCGCCCCACGTAGAACGCGTGCTGTGGTCGCCGACCTTCAGACGAACGCATTCGAAGTGCACGACAACCGACAGCGTTACCGCCATCAACAGGCCCGGCACGATCGTCGCGGTGAACAGCGCGCCGACCGAGACGCTGGCCATTGCGCCGTAGATGATGAGACCGAGACTGGGCGGAATCATGTTTGCGAGAATCGAGCCTGCACTGGTCAGCGCCACGCCGAACGGCTTTGGATAGCCACGCCGGGCCATCGCGGGCACCATCGTCTTGGCGATGGCTGCGGCATCCGCGGTCGACGAGCCCGATACGCCACCCATCAGCGTGTTGGTCAGCACGTTGACATGCGCAAGACCGCCGCGAAAATGGCCGACGAGCGAAGCAGCGAGTGCGATCAGTCGCTCGGTAATGCCGCCGACATTCATCAAGCCGCCGGCGAGCATGAAGAACGGGATCGACAGAAGCAGGTAATCCATCGAGCTCGTCAGGCCCTGCGGCACCGGCAGCAGCGCCAATGGCCCCTGCGGCAGGAACGCGACAAAGGTACCGAAGACCAGCGAGTCGAAGATCGGAATACCGAGCATCATCATGCCGATCGCAATCACGATCAACGGCAGGACAACGCCGAACGTGCCGATGAAAGTCGAGCCGAGCGTGCTTTCCATCGCGTAGTAGAGAACGATGCCCGCCCCTGTCGCGACGGCACCGGACCAGTTGCCCCTCATGCCGGCGACCGGTTCAAGGGTGTGGAAGGCAAGTGTCAGCAATGCGCCGACAGGAACGGCAAGATAGAGATAGGCATACGACCATTCCAGAGCGGGCGAGACATAGCTTGCCTGGGATACAAGGCTGCCGCCGCAGGTCAGCAGGAATATCGCGCAGGAGGCCGAGATCATGCGCACGATGAAAGCATGCACTCGCAGCTGATCAGGCCCAAGCGCGCGAGGTACCATGTCGATCGTGATGTGGCGCGCGCGCCGCGTGACAAGCGCCGTGCCGAGGAAGACGAACCAGACGAAGGCGAAGCGCGCCATCTCTTCGGGCCAGCTCAATGCGCTGTTGAGGACATAGCGGCAAAATACCTGCAGCAACGCCACCAGGTTCGTGCCCACCAGCAATGTGGCAGCAATTGTCTCGACGGAAGTATCGAGAGCCTCGGATACGCGTCGCATCGCATTTGCCGTACCGCCGATGGACACGGCTCCGGCATTCGCATCGTGTGTCATGATCGTCCGGCTTTCGCTGGGGCGGCGGGGCGACATCGGCCGCCCCGCCGGCTGTCCGATGGTCAGGCGAGAGCGCGGATATTGTCGATCATCGCCTTGGTAGCCGGGCTCTTGTTGCCGAACTCGGCGAACAGCGACTCCGTCGCTTTCGACCAGCCAGGCAGGTCGGTCGGCTGAAGAACGGTGATGCCCGAGGCCTTGAGTTCCGCGAGTGTCGCTGCCGTATTCGCGCGATTCACGCGACGCTGCGCGGCAAACACGGTCTTGGCGCTCTCGCGCACGAGCGCCTGGAGGTCGGTCGGCAGCGAGTCGATCCACCTTGCATTGACACGCGTCGCCTTGGGCAGGAACCAGTGGTTTGTCAGCGTCATGTTCTTGGCTTGCTCGCCCCACTTGAAGCCCTTGATCGAGAATACGTCGGCTTCGAGCGCATCGATGAGGCCGGTCGACAGCGCGCTGTACTGTTCGGCGTAAGCCAGCGGCGTGGGATTGGCGCCGAGAAGCTTCCAGAAATCGACCCAGATCTTCAGTTCCGGCACGCGGATCTTCAGCCCCTTGAGGTCACCGAGGCTCGTCACCGGCCGCTTCGACAGCACGTGGCGAAAGCCGACCTCGCCGAAATCGACGAATTCGACGCCTGTCTTCTGGCGTGCGATGCGCGAAACTTCCTTGCCGATGTCACCCTGCAGAACCTTGTCGACATGCGCCTCATCCTTGAAGATAAAGCCCGGTGCGCCGCCGGTCGCTGCGATCTCGGGCGCAACTGCCTCCTCCGTATCGGGGCCGCCCGTCGTCACCTGCAGGGTGCCGAGGCGGTTCTGCTCGATTAGCTGAGTGTAGCTGCCGAGCTGGCTTGCCGGAAAATGCTGTGCGTCGATACGACCGCCGCTCTTTTCCGTCAGGAGCTTCGCCCAAGTCTCAAAAGCATCGGTAAGCGGCGAACCGACTGCTTCGGAATGCCCCATCCGGCAGACAAACTTCTGCTGTGCGCGAACGGAGGGCGCCGCGACGGCCGCAAGCCCAATGCCGGCAGCGCCTGCCGCCAACAACGAACGGCGCGAAATTCTCATACTCCGCATGCTTCTCTCCCCATTTTTCGAGCCGCTCCGGGTCGTTTTGACGGTGGCCCATTTTTTCAACTCGAAAACGATGAATGCGCAATCGATTGCCGTCAAGATAATTTCATGTTTCTAAATTTTTTAGGTATTTCAAATGATTATAGATGGCAATCGTTTGCACGATAAGGCAAAATTCTGTATAAACATATATAAATCAGTCTCTTACAAAAAACCAACTAGCTTAGATTTTCAGATCATAGCCGACCGTAAGTGAAGTATCGATAATGTTCACAAATACAGTGATTAAGCCTCCCGATAACCCCGAACGATGCTCGCACCAGCACCCTTGACTCCAGCCGATTTGCGCAAACGATTGCACAAGCTCCTTTACAACGGCACTTCGTCGGCAGTACTTGAGATTGGGAACCATCGAACCGAGAAGCGATACGCATGGCACCGCAGATGAAGATGAAGGACCTTGCCGTCGCGCTCGGTCTATCGGTCGCAACGGTGTCGCGTGCCCTCGCTGGCTCGTCGCGCATCAGCCAGAAGACACAGGCGCGGGTTCGCGCTGCAGCAGAACGCCATGGCTATATCGTCGATCTGGCAGCCCGCACGATGCGCAGCGGCACCAGTTCGATCGTCGGTCTTCTGCTGCCGGACATCGAGAACGACTTCTACTCCACAGCCGCAAAAGCCATCGCGGATTGCTGCCAAGAACGCGGGGCACAGCTTGTTCTCGCAGTTACCGGCGACAATGCCGATCTTGAACTCCACCATTTACGCAATCTTCGTTCCGCACGCGCACTCGGCGTGATTATGATCCCGACGATTTTACCGTCGCCGGAAACGCGACGCCTGATGCGGTCCACGCCACACATCCAGTTCGTGCGGAACGATCCGGCCGTCGACTCCGATTGGTTCGGCATCGACGATGCCCAAGCGATGCGTCTTGCCGCCGAACACCTTATCGGCCTTGGCCATCGCGATATCGCATATGTCGGCTCGACTCTCGAGATCTCGACCGGTCGTGCCCGTCTCGGCGGATTCCGGCGTGCGCTTGAGGATGCCGGCATTGCCGTCAACGAATCGCTCGTCCGTGCGGGGAGTTGTGATGCCGAATTCGGTTATACCGCGATGGAGTCACTCCTCACATCCGCGATGCGACCGACGGCTGTCGTCACTGCCGGGGCGCGCATTTGCGCCGGAGCATATGACTGCATCCGTCAGCGCGGCGTCGACATACCTGGCGAAATGTCGTTTGTCGGCTTCAGCGATGGGCCAATGCTAAAGTGGTGCGGCCAAGGCATTACTACCATTTCGCTTCCGGTTCGCGATCTTGCGCTTGCGACGACCGACCACTTGTTCCGCAAGGTCGGCGATTCGTATCGCAGCGGCAATTCACCATGCAAGGTCATGCTCCTTTCGACACTCGTCCAGAGAAGCTCGACAGCCGGCCCTCGCACCTCGTCCCTTGAGACAATTAAGCGTCGTCGCTCGGGAAATGAAGCTTCCTCGGTGCTAGGAGCCGAGTAGAGCGTTTCGATAGTCTGCTTGAAAGCCAAGTTTGATCAGGCTTTCTTGGTCGTCCTGGAGTCTGGAATGAAAGCGGCTACGAGCGGTGCGCAGCGCCGGAAAAATCGATTTTCCCGCCCGGCGGAACAAACCGGAACGCGCGGATGGTCTTGGTCTGTATGGAGATTGCGCCCCGGGGAAGTGGTGGGCGCTGTAGGGCTCGAACCTACGACCCGCTGATTAAGAGTCAGCTGCTCTACCAACTGAGCTAAGCGCCCGCCGTTCTCGCGACGGACGCGCCATATAGCAAAGCGATCCGGGCTTGTCGATAGCGATTCCATCCACAGGAAAAAGGCCTATCCGACGGGCCCCTGGGCCACGCGGGCGGGGCCGCCGGGGCTGCGCTGGTTGTCGATTTTCATGGCATCCAGCAGCAGGTCACGCACGATCGGGGCGGCCACGCCCGAGCCGCCGCCGCCATGCTCGACGATGACGGCGCAGGCGAATCGGGGGGCGTCCACCGGGCCGTAGCCGACGAACAGCGCATGGTCGCGTTCGCGCCACGGCACCTGGTCGATCTTGCGCAGGCCGACGCGGCGTTCCTCCTCGGTGATGCGGCGCACCTGCGAGGTGCCGCTCTTGCCGCCATAGGCATAGCCCGCCTCGGTGATGCGCGCGCGGAAAGCGGTGCCGCGCGGATCGTTGACCACGGCGCGCATGCCGCGCAGCACCAGCGCCAGATGCGCCTGCGGCACGCCGACGGGCGCGAAGACCCCGGCCGTGCGATCGCCGATGCGCCTTCCCTGCACGAAGTCGCGCGTGAGGTGCGGCACCACGGCGGTCCCGCCATTGACGATGCGCGCCGTCATCGTGGCGAGTTGCAGGGGCGTTGCCAGCACGAAGCCCTGCCCGATCGCCGCGACCAGCGACTCGCCCTGCGCCCAGCCCTTGCCGGTACGCGCCATCTTCCAGGCGCGCGTCGGGATGAGGCCGCCGCGTTCGCCCGGCAGGTCGAGCGACAGGGTCTGGCCGAGGCCGAAGCGCCGGGACATGTCGGCGATGCGGTCCGGGCCGAGGCGCTTGCCCAGTTCGTAGAAATAGACGTCGCACGACTGCATCAGCGCCTCGATCATGTCGACCGAACCGTGCCCGCCCTTCTTGTAGCAATGGAAGCGGTTGTCGCCGAGATCCATGTGGCCGGGGCAGCTCACGCGCATCTCGGGCAGGATGCCCATCTCGAGCGCCGCCAGCGCCACCATCATCTTGAAGGTCGAGCCCGGCGAGTACTGCCCCGAAACCGCCTTGTTGGTGAGCGGGGCACGGTGGTTGTTGAGGAGCGCACGCCACGAGGCGCCCGAAATGCCGCGCGCGAACTCGTGCGGGTCGTAGCTGGGATGCGAGGCGAGGACGAGCACCTCGCCGTTCGTCACGTCCATCATGACGGCCGCGGCGCTCTCCTCCTTCGCCAGACGCGTGGCCGCGGCGTTCTGGAGGCTGGCGTCGATCGTCAGGCGCAGGTCCTGGCCCGGTTCGCCTTCGTTTCGCGAAAGCTCGCGGATGGGGCGGCCCAGCGCGTTGACCTCGATCTGGGTATTTCCCGCGCGCCCGCGCATGGCGAGGTCGTAGACGCGCTCCACCCCGTTGCGGCCCACGCGGAAATCGGGAAGCTCGAGCAGCGGGTCGCCGGTGAGGTCCGATTCCGCCGGCGGGGCCACGTAGCCGATCGTGTGGGCCATCTTGTCGCCGTAGGGATAGAGGCGCGTCGAGCCCACGTCGATCGTGACGCCCGGCAGGTCCGGCGCGTTGACGGCGATGCGGCTGACGTCGTCCCAGGAAAGGTTCTCCTTGACCGTCGTGGGCAGGAACTTGCGCTTGCGCGCCACCTCGCGCATCACGCGCCGGCGCTCGGCTTCGGAGATCGGCACGATCTCGGAGATCGCATCGAGCGTGGCGGCGATCGAGCCGGTCTGCTCGGCCACCAGCACGACGCGGTAGTTGAGCTGGTTGTCGGCGAGAACGGTGCCGTTGCGGTCGACGATGCGCCCGCGCGGCGGGGCGAGCAGGCGCAGGTTGATGCGGTTGTCGTCCGCCATCGTGCGGTACTTGTCCGCCTCGACGACCTGCAGATAGTACATGCGCCCGCCGAGCACGCCGAGCAGCGCAAGCTTGCCCGCGGCGAGAAGGACGAGGCGTCGGCTGAAGCTGCGCTGGCGGCCGGTGTCGCGGATCTGCATGTCAGCCGCCCGCCAGGAAATGGCGCTGCACGCGCCCCAGCAGCGCAGTCGCCGCGGGATAGAGCGCCACCGTGAGGCCGAACTGCGTCAGCGCGATCATCGGATCTGGGAACGCGCCCTTGAGCAGCAGCCCGATGAACAGCGTGAGGACCTGCGCGCCGAATGCGATGAAGGCGAAGGCCGCCCAGACGAGCCAGAAGGCCTTGCCGCGGAAGACCTTGTGCTGCGCCACGATGGTGAAGTGCGCCAGCAGCAGCACGAAGGCGTTGACGCCCAGCGGCGAGCCGGACAGCACGTCGTCGAACAGGCCCACGGCGAAGGCACCCCACGCGGGGAACAGGTCGGGGCGGTGGACGGTCCAGTAGAAGACCGACATCAGCGCGAACGAGGGGGCCAGCACCGAATATTCGGGCACGGGCAGCGGGACGACCGACAGCAGCACGATCAGGAAGGTGAGGCCGAGCGGCAGGCCGAGCTTGAGGGCGCGGTCGAGCTGGGCGAGGGCTGCGACCACCATTGCCGGCGGCCTAGCGCAGACGCCGCGACTGCGGCGGCGGGGCGACGAGCGGCAGCGTGCCGCCGGTGCCGTAGTCGACGACGCGAAGATAGTCGAGACGGTGGAAATCGACGAAGGGCTTCACGCGCACGCCCTGCTCGCCGTTCTGCACGACCACGCCCACCGGCAGGCCCGGCGGGAAGACGCCGCCATGGCCCGAGGTCACGATGCGGTCGCCCAGCTGCGGGCGCGCGCCCGAGGAGAGGAACACCATGCGCGGCAGGTCCGTGTTGTCGCCGTCGAGGATCGCGCGGTCGCGCGTGCCTTCGATCATCACCGGCACGTGGCTGTTGAGGTCGGTGAGCAGCAGCACGCGCGCGGCGCGCTCGCCCACCTCGCCCACGCGGCCGGCGAGGCCGGCGGGGCTCATCGCGGTGTGGCCCTTGGAGATGCCGTCGCGCCCGCCCGCGGCGATCAGCACCGAACGCACGAACGAGCCGCCGGCGTCGGCCACGACGCGCGCGGTGACGTAGGTGAAGCTCGCCTCGGTGCTGGTGTGCGTCGTCTCGCGCAGCGAGCGGTTCTCGGCTTCGAGATTGCGCGCGACCTGCTGCCAGTGCAGCAGCATCGCGTTCTGCTCGCGCAGGCGCGCGTTCTCGGCGTTGACGTCGAGCAGGGCGCGGAAATTGTCGGCGATCTGCGTGGCCGTCTGCACGGGCCGCGCGATTCCGTCGAGCACGGGGACGACCGCATCGGCCACCGCCATGCGCGCGCGCTCGATGAAGGGCGCTTCCGCCTTGCCGAGCACCATGAGGCCCACCGCACCGCCCAGCAGCCCCAGGAAGGCCGCACGCTGGGCCAGCACCCGCATGGGTGCGGCCATCTTCAGCAGTGGGCCCTGGCGCTTCATGGCGGTCCGGACAGCCTCAGTACATCGTGATCAGGACGTTGCGCAGCGTCTTCATCTCTTCGAGGCAGCGGCCGGTTCCCAGCGCCACGCACGAGAGCGGATCGTCGGCCACCGACACCGGCAGGCCGGTGGCGTGGCGCAGCACGTAGTCGAGATTGCCGAGCAGCGCGCCGCCGCCGGTGAGCACGATGCCCTTGTCGACGATGTCGGCCGCGAGTTCGGGGGCCGTGTGTTCCAGCGCCACCTTGACCGCCTCGATGATGGCGCTCACGGGCTCGGCGAGGCTCTCGGCGATCTGGCGTTCGGAGATGATGAGTTCCTTGGGCACGCCGTTCATCAGGTCGCGGCCCTTGATCTCCATCATGCGGCCTTCGCCCTCGTCGGGCGCGCAGGCCGAACCGATTTCCTTCTTGATGCGCTCGGACGAGGACTCGCCGACGAGAAGGTTATGGTTGCGGCGGATATAGGCGATGATCGCCTCGTCCATCTTGTCGCCGCCCACCCGCACGGAGCGCGAATAGACGATGCCGCCCAGCGACAGCACGGCGACCTCGGTGGTGCCGCCGCCGATGTCGACGACCATCGAGCCGGTCGGCTCGGTGACGGGAAGGCCCGCGCCGATCGCGGCAGCCATCGGTTCCTCGATCAGGAACACGCGGCGCGCGCCAGCGCTCTCGGCCGATTCCTGAATCGCGCGGCGCTCGACGGCCGTCGAACCCGACGGCACGCACACGATGACCTGCGGCGAGGCAAACGAGCGGCGGTTGTGAACCTTGCGGATGAAGTGCTTGATCATCTCCTCGGCGACTTCGAAGTCGGCGATCACGCCGTCGCGCAGCGGGCGGATGGCGGTGATGTTGCCGGGCGTGCGGCCGAGCATCAGCTTGGCTTCGTCGCCCACGGCGAGGACCTGTTTCTTGCCCTTGATTTCCGCGATCGCGACGACCGACGGCTCGTTGAGCACGATGCCGCGGCCCTTCACGTAGACCAGCGTGTTGGCCGTGCCGAGATCGATCGCCATGTCGGCGGAGAGCATTCCGAGAAGACGTGAAAACATCGAAGCGTTCGTACCTTTCAGGATGGCGGAGGCGAGTCCGTCAAATGAACCAGAAGTCGGGCGGAATTAAGCCGAAACGGCACCCCTTGTCGACACATCTGCGTGCGGCGCACACATTGCCGCCGCGCGCGGCGTAAGAAGCGATGGACGAACCGGTTGCGTGTCTCGTCGTCGTCGTGTTTCGCGGCCCGCCTGTCTGTGGATAACCACGTAACGGGTTGGTGCATTCGCGTTAAGTTACCAGAACCCCGCGCAACCTGCATAGTTCGGCCAAAACCGTATTTATTACAGTCAGATAGCCGAATGGGCCGAAACGGCGCCCAGGTGTTACCACCTGTTACCGTAACTAGTTTAAGCTCTTGAATTTCCACCGTTGTTACTGCAACGCGCATTGATGCAACCGCCTCCTGTCCTCTGCACTCCATTGATAGGATTATATTGCAGGTATAGGACTGATGCAAGGGTCACCGCGCCACCCCTCGTCCCGGCCGCATCCGGCTGTTGTGACGGGCCGGATCGACGTCACGGAGCACGCCCCTGCCGCCCGGAATCCCGACCGGTCCGCTGAAGATTCTTGATCCGGGCATATGTTCCTGATACGTTCTTTACATGTAGAGATTGTTAGGAGGGTTACCATGCCCGGATTGGTTCATGTGAGCGGTTACCAGCAACGACGGCACGGCCTGCTGGTGGATGTCGCGGATTACGAGCGGGGCGCGCCGGTAGGCGGCGGCGAGAAGCTGTCACCTGAACAGGCGTATCGCGGTTATCTCGATGCCATCAAGGAAGCCGAAGGCAGTAAAGGCAAGCCACACGGCGGCGCGCGCGAACGCAATCCGAAGACCAACGCGCTTGGCCAGTATCAGATGCTACTGGATGCGTTCAGGAGCATCGGCTGGAAAGATGCCGATGGAACGTGGACGCAGATCGCACGCGAGCAAGGCATCGATTCGGACGAAGCATTCCTCGAAAACCCCGACGCACAAGAAGCCGCGATGAGGGCCTACACCGATCGCAATCACAAGATTCTCATCAAAAATCGCAGCATGAATTTTGTTGGGCGCAGATTTGTCAGCCCAAACGGCAAAAGCTTTGTCGTCTCCGAAGCTGGCGTTGCGGCAGCTGCACACCGAGCCGGGGCACCAAGAACAGGGAAGGTGCTTGAAAAGCTGGCCAGCAAAGCGGCCGGAAACTCACCGAGCTTCGACCCCAAAGAAAAAGCCGCAATCACGCGCATGCGCCTGTTCGAAAAGGTCCCCTATGCCGTTCCCAAGCTATAAGGCCGTTGCCGGCGCCTTCTGGCTGCTGGCCACGCTTCCCGCGCTTGCACAAGACCCGCCCGCACCCGGCACACGTGTCGAGTTCACGAACCGGCTGACGCCAGAGCAGCGCGACTTCATCCGGAATGTTCCGGAGCTTCAGTACGCGCGCAGAAGCATCAGCAAGGCAATCCTGGCGAAGCAGGCCTACTGGGGAGAATTCGATCTGGATGGCGATGGTGTTCCGGAGCGTATCGTCGCCTTGGAGCACGACGAGCTATGCGATGGGTATAGTTGCACGACGGTGATCTTTAAACGCGAGCCGCAAGGCTGGTTGTTCGCGTCGCAAATCGATGCGGATCACAAATCATTGCGGGTCCTGCTCCAATCCAATTTCGGATGGCGACTGCTATCAGGCAAGGATGGCCAAACATACGCACGACGACTCTTTTTCTACGAGGAAGCGGGCGATTCTCGCCAGGAGATCGCAATGCTAAATCTCGCCATTGCACTGGATGGTGCGCTGTTTGAACGTCCGGGAAGCATCGTTCAGTTCCGTAACCAGTTGACCGCAGGCGAGCGCTCATTTGTTCGCACTTCGCCTTTCCCCCAGTGGAGAAGCCGTCTTGCAAGTGAAGCCTTGCTCCGGCGCAACATTTTCTGGGCGGACGTCGATCTCAACGACGACGGTGTTCCAGAACGGCTCATCATGATCGAGCATACCGAAACATGTGGCAGCAAAGGTTGCTCGCTGACCATATTCCGGCTCAACGGCGGGCGTTGGGTCCGATTTGCCGACATAACCGGGCGCCGTCAGGTCCTCTCGATACTGCCAGAGTCCGATTTCGGGTGGCGTCGAATCGACAACGGGCCAGACGACATCAACTACATGCGGCGTTGCGGCATATACTTCGCCGTCGATATTTATGACGACGATACACCTGCAGACTGGGATCCCTGTCCGGGCAACTAACCACGCTCGGCAGCTCCTGAACGAAAAACCCCGCCGGTCGCCCGGCGGGGTTTCGTGTTCGGTCGTGGATCCCTGGGTCAAGCCCGGGGATGAGTTCGACCTAGGTCGAACTCAGTTCTTCGCCTTGTCGACCAGCTTGTTCTTGGCGATCCACGGCATCATGGCGCGCAGCTTCTCGCCGACCTTTTCGATGTCGTGCGCGGCGTTGCGCTTGCGCATCGCCTTGAAGCTCGCCTGGCCGGCGGCGTTCTCGAGCACCCAGTCGCGCGCGAAGCGGCCCGACTGGATGTCGTCGAGGATGCGCTTCATCTCCTTCTTCGTCTCGTCGGTGACGATGCGGGGGCCCCGCGTATAGTCGCCGTACTCGGCCGTGTTGGAGATCGAGTAGCGCATGTTGGCCATGCCGCCCTCATAGATGAGGTCGACGATCAGCTTCACTTCGTGCAGGCACTCGAAATACGCCATCTCGGGCGCGTAGCCGGCTTCGGTCAGCGTCTCGTAGCCCGCCACGATCAGCGCGCACAGGCCGCCGCACAGCACGGCCTGCTCGCCGAACAGGTCGGTCTCGCACTCTTCCTTGAAGCTCGTCTCGATGACGCCCGCGCGCCCGCCGCCGACGGCGGAAGCGTACGAAAGCGCGATCTCGAGCGCGTTGCCCGAGGCGTTCTGGTGCACGGCCACGAGGCACGGCACGCCGCCGCCCTTCTGGTATTCCGAACGCACCGTGTGGCCGGGGCCCTTGGGCGCGATCATGAACACGTCGAGGTCGGGGCGCGGTTCGATCAGCCCGAAATGGACGTTGAGGCCGTGCGCGAAGGCGATGGCCGCACCCTGCTTCATGTTGGCCTTGAGGTCGTCGTTCCACAGCTTCGCCTGCAGCTCGTCGGGCGTGACGATCATCATCACGTCGGCCCACTTGGCGGCATCGGCCGGCGTCATGACCTTGAAGCCCGCACCCTCGGCCTTCTTGATCGTCGCGGAGCCGGCGCGAAGCGCGATGACGACGTCCTTGACGCCGCTGTCGCGCATGTTCAGCGCGTGGGCATGGCCCTGGCTGCCGTAGCCGACGACGGCCACCTTCTTGCCCTTGATCAGGTTCACGTCCGCGTCGCGGTCGTAGTAAACGCGCATCGGTCTTCTCCTCTAATTCCCGAAAATCGGTCTGGTGTTGCTGGCGCAGCCGGAAGGCCGCGTTATCACATGCGCCGCTCGCCGCGGGCAATGGCGACGATGCCCGTCCGGCTCACTTCCGCGAGGCCGAGAGGCGCCATCAGGTTCACGAACGCGTCGATCTTCTCGCCCGAGCCCGTGATTTCGAAAACGAAGGAACCGACCGTGCTGTCGATCGTCTTGGCGCGGAAGATGTCGGCGATGCGAAGCGCCTCGATCCGGTCGTTGCCCTTCGAGATGACCTTGACCAGCGCCAGCTCGCGCGCGACGTGCGGGCCTTCCTGCGTGAGGTCGGAGACGCGGTGGACGGGCACGAGCCGGTCGAGCTGCGCCTTGATCTGCTCGATCACCATGGCCGTGCCGGACGTGACGACGGTGATGCGCGACAGGTGCGCGGCCGCGTCGGTCTCGGCGACGGTCAGGCTCTCGATGTTGTAGCCGCGGCCGGAGAACAGGCCGACGACGCGGGCAAGAATGCCCGGTTCGTTGTCGACGAGCACGGCGATGGTGTGGCGTTCGGTCGGTGCGGGTGCGGTTGTCACGGGAATGTCCGTTCTTGGAAGGAGTGGCGGAAGATCGTCGTCAGGCGGGTGAAAAACCGTCTAGACGAGGACCATTCCCTCTTCCGAGATCGGGCCGGTCTTGCCGCCGCTCGTGCCCGCCGATTTGTCGGTCGGCCCGAGGATCATCTCGTTGTGCGCGGCGCCCGACGGGATCATGGGGAAGCAGTTCTCCTTCTGGTCGACGCACATGTCGACCACGACGGGGCGCTTCACCTTGATCATTTCCTTGATCACGTCGTCGACTTCCGAAAGCTTGCTCGCGCGCAGGCCCACGCAGCCGAAGGCCTCGGCGAGCTTCACGAAGTCAGGCAGCGAGTCCATGTAGCTTTCCGAATAGCGCGAGCCGTGCAGCAGCTCCTGCCACTGGCGGACCATGCCCATGTACTGGTTGTTCAGGATGAAGGTCTTCACCGGCAGGCGGTACTGCACGATGGTGCTCAGCTCCTGGATGTTCATCAGGATCGAGGCTTCGCCCGCCACGTCGATGACCAGCGATTCCGGATGCGCGATCTGCACGCCCATCGCCGCCGGCAGGCCGTAGCCCATCGTGCCGAGGCCGCCCGACGTCATCCAGCGGTTGGGCTTCTGGAACTTCATGAACTGGGCGGCCCACATCTGATGCTGGCCCACTTCGGTCGTGATGAACACGTCGTCGCGGCCCGAGGTGATCGCCTGCAGGCGTTCCAGCGCGTATTGCGGCTTGATGTTGTCGGCGGTCGACTTGCGGTAGGCGAGGCAGTCGCGCTTGCGCCATTCGGCGATCTGCGCCCACCAGTCGGCCAGCGCCTTCTTCTGCGGGGCCGCACCGGCGGCCACGCGCTTCTTCCATTCCGCGATCATCGCGCGCAGGACGTTGCCGGCATCACCCACGACGGGCACGTCGACGCGCACGTTCTTGTTGATCGACGAGGGGTCGATGTCGGCGTGGATCTTCTTCGAGCCCGGCGAAAACGCGTTGAGGCGCCCGGTCACGCGGTCGTCGAAGCGCGCGCCGACATTCACCATTACGTCGCAGCCATGCATGGCGAGGTTGGCCTCGTACGTGCCGTGCATGCCGAGCATGCCCAGGAACAGCGGATCGGCGGCCGGCATGGCGCCGAGGCCCATCAGCGTGTTCGTCACCGGGAAGCCCGTCATGTGGGCAAGCTCGATCAGCGCCTTCGAAGCCTCGGGGCCCGAATTGATGATGCCGCCGCCGGTATAGAGGATCGGCTTCTTGGCGTTGATCATCAGGTCGACGGCCTGCGCGATCGCGCGGGGATCGGGCTCGGTCTTGGGCTTGTAGCTCGGGTGCGCCACGGCCGGGGCCGGCGCGTAGGTGCCCTTGCCCATCAGGATGTCCTTGGGCAGGTCGATCACGACCGGGCCGGGGCGGCCGCTGCGCGCGACATGGAAGGCCTCGTGCATCACCTTCGCGAGGTTCTTGATGTCCTTCACGAGATAGTTGTGCTTCGTCGCCGGGCGCGTGATGCCCGTCGTGTCGGCCTCTTGAAACGCGTCGTTGCCGATCAGGTGCGTGGGCACCTGGCCCGTGAGGCACACGAGCGGGATCGAATCCATCAGCGCGTCGACGAGACCGGTCACGGCGTTCGTGGCGCCGGGGCCGGACGTGACGAGCACGACGCCGACCTTGCCGGTCGAGCGCGCATAGCCTTCGGCCGCGTGCACCGCACCGGCTTCGGCGCGCACGAGGATGTGGCGCAGCGCGTTCTGCTGGAAGATCGCGTCGTAGATCGGAAGGACGGCGCCGCCCGGATAGCCGAAAATGACCTCGACGCCCTGGTCGACCAGCGCCTTGAGGACGATTTCCGAGCCCGTCATCTGGGCGGCGGTGTCCTGGGTCTGGGTCGGGGCGGGCGCGGTCGACATTGTCCTGTCCTTTCGGGAACGGATTGCGTTGGGGCGCGGAACATAAAAGCGGTGCCGCAGTGCGTCAACGGATTTCTTTAATAAACGTGCGAATATCCGGTATCAGACTTTCCGAAAATTGCGCAGCGACAACTTTGCCGCCCCGCCCCTGCCCCCTGAACCAGGTCGCCTGCCGCTTGGCGAACTGTCGGGTCGCTGTCTGCAATTCCTTGATCGCGCTTGGTAAATCCGTCTCGCCGCGGATATGGGCGGCAAGTTCGCGCACGCCGAGCGCCCGCATCGCCGGAAGTTCGTCCGAAAGCTCCTGCGCCAGCAGGTCGCGGACCTCGTCGAGCGCTCCCTCTTCGACCATGCGTGCCGCGCGGGCATCGATCGCGGCGACCTGCGCTGCGCGCGGAGGGAGGAACAGCAGCGTCGGCCACGCCTCGGTGCGCAGCGGATCGGCCGCCTGATGCGCCGACAGCGTCGTGCCGGTCGCGACGACGACCTCCCACGCGCGCAGCATGCGCTGGGTGTCGGCCGCGCTCAGCTTCGCGCCCGCGACCGGATCGCGGCGCGCAAGATCGGCGAAGAATTCCGCAGGGCCGAGCTTCGCGAGCAATGCGCGCGAGGCTTCGCGCACCTCGGCCGGGATCGGCGGCACGGCCGACAAACCCTCCACCAGCAGCTTCAGATACATGCCCGTCCCGCCGCACAGAACCGCGAGCTTCCCCGCATCGTTCGCCGCCGCGATTTCGGCCAACGCGGCTTCACGCCAGCGCCCGACGGTTCCGTGCTCGGCCGCCTTCCAGATGCCGTAGAGCCGGTGCGGGACGGAAGCCTCGTCTTGCGCCGACGGGCGCGCGGTCAGCACGCGCAGCTCCGCGTAGACCTGCATGGAATCGGCATTGATGACGACGCCGTCGAACTCGCGCGCGATGGCGATCGCCGCGGCCGACTTGCCCGACGCCGTCGGCCCCGCGACGATGACCGCGCGCGGCTTGCCTTCCCGGCGGCCCGTCACCATATTCGCCGTCCCATGACCCAGATCCTCGTGCTGACGGCGAACCCCGCCGCTGCCAACCTCGACGATAGCAAGCTTGCGCAACTGCGTGCGAGCCTCGTGCCCGAATTCGGCGAGGCACGCGCGCCCATCGTGCTCGCCCCCGGCATCGCCGCCGAGTTCCACCCGAAGGGCGGCGAGCCGGCGCGCATCGCCGAATTCGCCCGCGCGGCGCTGGACGCCCTGCCCGTCGACGTCAATCTCGTGCCGGCCGAAGGGCGCGCCAAGCGCCTGCTCGTCGCCGACATGGAATCCACGCTGATCGAGAACGAGATGCTCGACGACATCGCGCATCTGCTGGGTATCGGCGCGCGCGTGTCGGAAATCACGCGCCGCGCGATGAACGGCGAACTCGATTTCCGCGCGGCACTCGCCGAGCGCGTGGGCCTGCTGAAGGGCCAGCACGTCTCGATCCTCGAACGCGCGGCGACGGGCATCAAGGCGATCCCGGGCGGTGCCACGCTCGCCGCGACGATGAAGGCGAACGGCGCCTACACCGCCATCGTCTCGGGTGGCTTCACGTTCTTCACCGCGCGCGTGCGCGCCGCTCTCGGCTTCGACGTCGATTACTCGAACCTGCTGGAGATCGCGGGCGAGCATCTCGCGGGCACGGTCGCGGAGCCCATCCTCGGCCGCGAGGCGAAGCTCGCCACGCTCGAGCGCCTCGCCGCCGAACGCGACCTGCCGATCGCCGCCACGCTCGCCGTCGGCGACGGGGCCAACGACCTCGCGATGCTGGGCCAGGCGGGCTTCGGCGTCGCCTTCCGCGCCAAGCCGACGGTGGCCGCACAGGCCCGCCTGCGCATCGACCATTGCGACCTCACGGGCCTTCTCTACCTGCAGGGCTATTCGCGCGACCGGTTCGTGGGCTAGGCTCGCACCCATGGCCGCAACCAGACGTCTCATCGTCGGCATCTCGGGCGCTTCGGGCGCGATCTACGGCGTGCGCACGCTGCAGGCCGCGAAGAAGGCCGGCGTGGAGACGCATCTGGTGCTGACCAAGACGGCCGCGATGACGCTCGCCTACGAGACCGACTGGACGGTCAAGCGCGTGCAGGATCTCGCCGATGTCGTCCATTCGCCCGAGGATCTGGGCGCCGCCATCTCGTCGGGTTCGTTCCGCACGCTGGGCATGATCGTCGCCCCGTGCTCGATGCGCTCGGTCTCCGAGATCGCCTACGGCAACACGACCGGCCTGCTGACGCGCGCGGCCGACGTGCAGCTCAAAGAGCGACGCCGCGTCGTGCTGCTGGCGCGCGAGGCGCCGTTGCATCTGGGGCATCTGCGCGCCCTCACGCAGGCTGCCGAGATCGGCGCTGTGATCCTGCCGCCCGTCCCGGCGTTCTATTCAAGGCCCGAGACGATCGACGACATCGTCAACCACACGGTGGGCCGTGCCCTCGACCTGTTCGGAATCGAAACGGGCCTCGTGAAGCGCTGGGGGGAAACCCCGCGCCCCAAGAGGCCCGCAAAGAAGCGTTAGCCGCGCGGTTCGACCGGCAGGCCGACGAAGCGCTGTTCGCCCGCGCGCTCGACCATGATCAGCACCGACTTGCGCCCGGCGGTGCGCTGTTCGCGCACCTTCTCCTGCACCTGCGCGGGCTGCGCGATCTCGGTCTGCGCGACTTCCACGATCACGTCGCCGGGACGGATGCCGCGTTCCTGCGCGACCGAGCCGTCGACGACGTCGGTGACGACGACGCCCTTCTGCTTCTCGGGCAGCTGGAAGCGCTGGCGCAGGTCGGGCGAGATGGGTGCCAGCGTCATGCCGAGCACTTCGGCCTGGCCCTGCGGCTGGGCCGGGGCCGAGCCGGGCGCCTTGGGTGCACCGGGTGCACTCGCCTGCTGCTCGTCTTCCAGCTCGCCGAGCTTCACGTCGAGCGTGACGGTGGAGCGGTTGCGCCACACCTCGATCTTCACCGACTTGTCGACCGGCGTTTCGGCGACGAGGCGCGGCAGGCGGCGCATGTCGGTCACGTCCTTGCCGTCGAACTTGACGATGACGTCGCCCGACTTGATCTGCGCCTTGGCGGCCGGGCCGTTGTCGGGCACGCGCGCGACGAGCGCGCCGCGCGCCTTGTCGAGGCCCACGCCCTCGGCGATCTCGTCGGTGACCGACTGGATGTTGACGCCGAGCCAGCCGCGGCGCACGCGGCCGTCCTTGCGCAGCTGCTCGACCACATGGCGCACGATCGTGGACGGGATCGAGAAGCCGATGCCGACCGAGCCGCCGGTGGGCGAATAGATCGCCGTGTTCACGCCGACCACGTCGCCCGAGAGGTTGAACAGCGGGCCGCCCGAGTTGCCGCGGTTGATCGAGGCATCGGTCTGGATGAAATCGTCGTAGGGGCCGGCGTTGATGTCGCGCTGGCGGGCCGAGATGATGCCCTGCGTGACCGAGCCGCCGAGGCCGAACGGATTGCCGATCGCCACGACCCAGTCGCCGACGCGCGCCTTGTCGCTGTCGCCGAACCTGACCGACGCCAGCGGCGTCTTGCTCTCGACCTTCAGCAGCGCCAGATCGGTGCGCTGGTCCTTGCCGATCAGCTTGGCGACCAGGCTCTGGTTGTCGTGGAAGATGACGCGGATTTCCTCGGCGCCGTCGATCACGTGGTTGTTGGTGACGACATAGCCCGTGGGATCGATGACGAAGCCCGAGCCCAGCGACTGGCCGCGGCGCTGCGTGGGCTGGTCGGGGCTGCGGCCCTGACGGTCGAAGAAGTCCTTGAAGAATTCCTCGAACGGCGAGCCGGGCGGGAACTGCGGCATGTCGGGGCGGCGCTGCTGGGGCTGCTGGCCCTGCGGCGCGCGCTGGCCCGGCGCGCCGGGCGCGGCAGCGGCCTGCGACGTGACGACCTGGATGTTGACGACGGCCGGCAGCAGGCGCTCGGCGAGGTCGGCGAAGGTGCTGGGTGCGAGCGTCGTGGCGACGGGGCGCGGCGGGCTGGCCGCCTGCGGCGTCTGCGCGAGGGCGGGCACCACGAGGAGGGTCGACAGGGCGACGGTCGCAAATGCGCGGGCGATCACGGGTGGGCTCCTTGGCCGTTGGATCTTGCCGGGACGGAAGACGCGATTATGCGCCTGCCGGCCCGGATCGGGACAGAGCTACATATAGGTCCGATTGCGGCGAAATGGCGACGAAGGCCCCGGCAACCGCGCAAAATTCCGGCCCGGCGGGTAACGACGTGTAACACGTCCCTCCCCGGCCGGGCCGTCATGGGCAGCTCAGCGGGCCTGCGGACGCACCGGCGTGCCGGGGCGCATCTCGCGGAAGTAGCGGAAAAACTCGCTGTCGGGCGACAGCACGATGGTCGAGTTCGAGTCCGCCAGGATCTTCCGGTAGGCCTCGAGCGAGCGCCAGAAGGCATAGAACTCCTGGTTGGCGCCGTAGGCGTTGGCGGCGATCTGGGCGGCCTCGTTGTCGCCCTGCGCGCGCAGCTCGGCCGCACGCCGGTTGGCGTCGGCAAGCAGCACGGTGCGCTCGCGGTCGGCCTCGCCCCGGATGCGCTGGGCGGCTTCCGCACCTTCGGCACGCAGCTGCGTCGCCTCGCGCACGCGCTCGGTCTGCATGCGCGCGAAGATCGCCGGTGCGTTGTCGGGGTGAAGATCGGCACGCATGATGCGCACGTCGACGACCTCGATGCCGAAATTGCGACCCGCACCCACGACGCGGGCGGTGACGTCGCGCATCAGCTCGCTGCGCCGCGGCGACAGCACGGTCTCGAAGCTGACCTGGCCGAACGCGTCGCGCGTGGCCGACTGCACGATCGACGACAGGCGCTGGCGCATGCCCAGTTCGGTGCGAACCGACTGGAAGAACAGCAGCGGATCGACGATGCGGTAGCGCGCGAAGCTGTCCATGACGATGCGCGTGCGGTCGCCGAGCACCACTTCGGTCGGCTCGGCGTCGAAATCGAGCAGGCGCTTGTCGAACAGCAGCACGTTCTGGAGGAACGGCACCTTCATCTTCAGGCCGGGCTCCTGCACGACGCGCACGGGCGCACCGAACTGGAGGACCATCGCCTGCTGCGACTGGCCCACGGTGAAGAACAGAGACGTGCTGAGGAACGCGAGCGCCACGAGGACGGCGCCGGAGATGATGAGGAAACGGTTCATCGCACGGCTCCTTGTGCCGGAGCGCCCGGGGCGCCGGCGGGTGCGGGCCTCCGGATCAACTCGTTGAGCGGCAGCAGCGGGACGACGCCCTGCTGGGCAGCCCCGCCATTCTGGTCGAGAATGACCTTCTGGTTGCCGCGCAGCACGGCTTCCATCGTCTCGAGATAGAGGCGCTGGCGCGTGACTTCCGGCGCGATGCGATAGGCTTCGAGAAGGGCGAGATAGCCCGCCACGTCGCCCTGTGCACGCGCCACCACCTGCTGGCGGTAGCCTTCGGCTTCCTGCAGAAGGCGCTGCTGCTCGCCGCGGGCGCGCGGCACGATGTCGTTGCGGTAGGATTCCGCCTCGTTCTGCGTGCGCTCGCGGTCGGCGCGCGCGCGCTGCACGTCGCGGAACGCGTCGACGACCTGCGCCGGCGGATCGACCGCGCGCAGCTCGATGCGGCTGATCTGCACGCCCGACTGGTAGCTGTCGAGCATCGCCTGCATAAGCTGCGTGCCCTTCTCTTCCAGCTTGGCGCGGCCTTCGGTGAGCATGTCCTGCGCAGTCATCTGGCTGGCCGCTTCGCGCATCGCGCTCTCGGCGACGGCCTTCACGGTCGCTTCCTGCGAAGCGATGTTGAACAGGAACAGGCCTGCGTCGCGGATGCGCCAGAAGACGGTGTAGCGCACGTCGATGATGTTGGCGTCGCCCGTCAGCAGCAGCGCTTCCTCGGGAACCGGGCGTTCGCGGCCGCGCCCGTCGGGCGCGTCGCGGAAGCCGACATTGAGCGTGTTCACGGCCGTGACCGACGGCGTCATCACGGATTCGACGGGCCAGGGGATGTGATAGTTGAGGCCGGGCTGCGCCGAGCGCACCCATTCGCCGAAGCGCAGGATCACGCCCTGCTGGTCGGGTCGCACGGTGTAGAAGCCGGTCGCGAGCCAGAGCGCCACGAGCGCGATGAGGCCGAGCAACAGCCCGCGCCCCGCACCCACGCCGCCGGGCAGGATCTGGCGCAGGCGCTCCTGGCCCTGCCGGATGATGTCCTCGAAATCGGGGCCCTTGCCGCCGAACGGACCGCCGCCGCCGGGTCGGCCGCCCCACGGATTGGGCTTCTGGCCACCGCCGCCACCCCAGGGACCGCCACCACCACCTTGATTCCACGGCATCGTTTTTTCCGTTCCTCTTGTCCGTACCGACGTCTATGTACCGACGTCTATGTCGTGTTGGCCAACCGAGCCCGCACGCCTATATAAGCGGCGTCCGCGACCGGGCCAAGCCCGCAGCCTTCCAGCCACAGGGGATTTGGGGTGTAATTACCCCAAATCAAGACAGGAAATCTCGTGAACAGCGCCGCAGCACCGACCCAGGCCCAGATTCTCGAAGCCCTCAAGGCAATTCCCGACCCCGACCGGCAGAAGGACATCGTCGCCCTCGGCATGGTGCAAGGGCTCGTGGTGAAGGACGGGCATGTCGGCTTTTCGATCGAAGTCGACGCCAGGCGCGGCCCGCACATGGAGCCGGTGCGCAAGGCCGCCGAGAAGGCGGTCGAAGCGCTGCCGGGCGTGCTCAGCGTCACGGCCGTGCTGACCGCGCAGAAGGCCGATCCCAAGGCCGCACCCGCGCGCCAGGCCGGGACCGGCCCCGCCGGCGGGCCGAACGCGCCCGGCGGCAAGATGCTCGTCCCCGGCGTGCGCGCGATCGTCGCGGTCGCCTCGGGCAAGGGGGGCGTTGGCAAATCGACGACGGCCACGAACCTCGCTCTCGCCTTCGCCGTGCAGGGGCTGAAGGTCGGCATGATGGATGCCGACATCTACGGCCCCTCGCAGCCGCGCATGATGGGCATTTCCGGCCGCCCGAACTCGCCCGACGGCAAGACGCTGACGCCGATGTCGAACTACGGCGTGAAGTGCATGTCGATGGGCTTCCTCGTGCCCGAGGACACGCCGATGATCTGGCGCGGGCCGATGGTGATGGGGGCGCTGGAACAGATGCTGCGCGACGTGGCGTGGGGCGAGCTCGACGTGCTCGTCGTCGACATGCCGCCGGGCACGGGCGACGCGCAGCTGACGATGTCGCAGCGCGTGCCGCTGGCCGGCGCCGTCATCGTCTCGACGCCGCAGGACATCGCGTTGCTCGACGCGCGCAAGGGCCTCAACATGTTCCGCAAGGTCGACGTGCCGGTGCTCGGCATCATCGAGAACATGAGCTATCACATCTGCTCGAACTGCGGTCACCGCGAGGAGATCTTCGGCCATGGCGGCGCAAGGCGCGAGGCCGAGAAGCTGGGCGTGGAGTTCCTGGGCGAGGTGCCGCTGCACATCGCGATCCGCGAAACGTCGGATTCCGGTACGCCCATCGTGGCGAGCCAGCCCGATGGCGAACACGCCAAGGCCTACCGCGCCATCGCCGCAAAGATTTGGGCGAAGGTCGAGAAGGGGCTCGGCACCCCGACCGGCCCGCGGATCGTCATCCAGTAGTTCGACGAACGGGCCGCGCTTGGGTAGACTCCTCGCTATCGTGTCGAGTCGGGGTTTTCTGCCAATGATGCTGCGACGTTCCTTCAGGTTCGCCATCGCCCTTGCCGGCCTCGCCACGCTGGCGGCCTGCGACGACGCGCCGGTCAATCGCCAGGCCGTCATGGTCCTGCCGCCCCCGCCCCCGCCGCCCTCGCTGTCGGCCGCCCAGCAGCAGCAGATGGCCCAGCAGCAGATGGCCCAGCAGCAGCAGATGCAGCAGCAACAGATGGCGCCGATGCAGGCGGCCCCGGCACCGGCCGCACCCGCACCGCGCGCGGCAAGCGGTGCGCTTGCCGGCCACCTTGCCTCGTACCACACGAACGAAGCCGCACAGGCAGGCTGGCAGCAACTCGTGCGTGCGCAACCCGCCCTGCAGACGCTCAAGCCCTATTTCATCCCGGCCACGATCAACGGCCAGCAATGGGTCCGCGTCCTCGCCGGCGACTTCCCGAATACCGAGGAAGTGAACCGCTTCTGCAACTGGGCGAAGGCACAGCGCCTCTATTGCGCGCCGATGCCGATTTCCGGCGCCAGCCAGGCGATGCCGCCCTCGGCCGCCGCCCCGCGCACGCCGCGCCAGCCGCGCGGCACGCCGCAGCCCGCACCGGCCGCACCCGGCGGGCAATCGCTGATGATGCCGGCACAACCCGCGGCGGCCCCGCCGCCGCCGATGCAGGCAGCGCCCGCCGCCGTCGCGCCGCCACCGATGCAGGCGGCCAATCCCGCCCTGCAGCCGCCCCAGCCGCTGGCCCCGCCGCTGCCGCCCCGCCGGCAGGCGAGCCAGCCCGCCCTGCCGCAATAGGCACTGTCCTGCGGCCCGCGCTATGCTTGCGCGAGGCCCATGGAAATTTCCCGACGACGCTTCGGACACGGAATGCTCGGCGCACTGGCCGGTGCGGCGCTTGCCTCCCGCGCGTTTGCGCAATCCACCGACGTCGACCTGCTGCTCGTCCTGCTGAATGATGGCTCGGGCTCGATAGACGCGGACGAATACCGGCTGCAGCGCGAAGGCACGGCCGCCGCCCTCGAACACCCGCAGATCCTGCAGGCGATCGCCCGAATGCCCACACGCGCGATCGCGGTCGCCTACGGCGAATGGGGTTCGCCGGGCGAACCGCAGATCATCCTGCCCTGGACGCGCATCTCCGATCCGGCGGGGGCCGAGCGCTTCGCCGACGAACTTGTCGCCGCTCCGCGCCGCTACCAGAGCTACAACGCCATCGGCGACGCGCTGACGGTGGCGACCGACATGATCCGCGATGCACCCTTCCGCGCGACGCGCGCCAAGATCGACATCGCCGGCGACGGACCCGACATGCGCAGCCTCGTGCCGGCAACCGTCGCGCGCGACCGCGCCGTCGCCGCCGGCATCACGATCAACGCGCTCGCCATCGCGGCCGAAGGATCGGGCCCGGCGATGGGGATCGAGCGCCTCAAGGCAAGCTACGAGGACAACGTCATCGGCGGCCCCGGCGCATTCGTCGCGACCGCCCGTAACCGCAGCGATTTCGCCTACGCGATCTTCAGCAAGATGATGAAAGAGATTTCTTAGGAACGCTTCAGCGGTTCCATCAACTCGGGCCATTCGCGCTTCGCGCAGGTTGGATTTCTCGGGTGGAGATTTATCTAAAAATTATTCCTCAATAAATGTGCTTCCTGAAATAGCAATACGAAATACCATCTATAAGTTTATTTTACTTGCATACTCTACTAAAGAGTATAGAACGCCGCCGCCATGCAATGCGACGTCGCAATATACGGAACCGGTGCGGCCGGCTTATGGATCGCAAATCGCCTCCAATCTGTTGGCGCGCGCATACTGATTTTCGAAGAGGCGTCGATCGGCGGCGGGCAGACGATCAACTCTCAAGGCGTCATCCATACGGGAGCAAAATACCTCCAACCGGGCGGCAAACAATTTGCGGCTGCAGGCCAACTCTGGAAGCGCGCATTCGTAGGCCAGTCCAGCGTCGATCTTCGTGCGGTAACTGTCTTAAGCGAATACCAACACATCCTGACCCAAAGCGGGCCATTCGGACTGCGTCGACGAATTATGGAAGTATTCTTGCGCCGGCGAGGCATCGAGCTAGCAACGCCGATGGACGCCTCGGAACTAGCGCGATTGCCCTGTCGATCAGACTTCGGGGTCGTGCGCGTTTCGGAAAGGACGATATGTGCCGTTAGCCTAGTTCGGGAACTCAGTCGCCCCGTAGCCGGGAAAATCATCCCGGGAAGGCTTCTGGGCTTCACTGATACGGAGAAGCCTAGCGCGTGGCGCTCCATTGTCGAAATTAATGGACGCTTGCGCAAAGTCGACGCGGGAGCGCACGTCTGCGCGATGGGGCACGGGAATTCAAAGTTTCTCCACCATGCAAGAATCGACGACGTCGAACTGCGAACACGGACATTCTGCCAACTAGTCATCAGTGGAAACTTGCCAGAGTTTTTCGGCGTCGCGGTTTCGAGCCGTGGCTTGCCGACGATAGTGGTCACGTCCCACCACGCTCCGAACCGGGGCGGAAATGTCTGGTATGTCGGCGGGCGACTTGCCGAACAGCCATTGGAACTACTCTCGTCGACTGAATTGCACGCCCATGTCGGCAGAGAGCTTGAAATGGCCGGATTCGATATCAATTGGCCGGCGTGCCACCCAACTATTCATCGGGTACGGCATACCGAGGCGGGAATGGGCGGGCTCGAGTGGCGACTTGGATTGCGGAATCGTGGCCCCCTTCTTCGTACGGCCGGCAACATCCATTTCGCGTGGCCCAACAAGCTTGCTTGCGCTCCACTTCTCGCCGAGCAGGTCGCCGCAGTTCTCAATTCCGGCACTGGCAAGTTGACGGCATATCCGAAGGTTCAACCACACGAAACTAGGGACCTGCGTATCCGAACATTGCCGCCATGGCTCAGTGGCCTAGCAGTTCAGGACCCTTCAACATGAATCAATTTTCTGGTCTCTCTCAGGTCTTGCAACGGAAGCCGAAAATTCTCGTGGTCGGTGACATTATGATCGACGAGTACGTCTTTGGCACCGTAAGCCGGATTTCACCTGAAGCGCCTGTCCCAGTCCTTCGACAAACTGGAAGCGAATGCAGATTAGGCGGCGCTGCCAACGTGGCTGCAAATATAGCTGCGCTTGGGGCCCGGCCAGTACTGCTTGGCCATATAGGTGATGACGTGGCCGGTGGCGACGTTAGAGCACTGCTTGATTGCGCCAACGTCGAAACGCTGCCTTTCACGGCACCGGGTACTCCGACCACGCGGAAGTCGAGAATCATTGCGCGGCAACATCACATAGTTCGGATCGATTCCGAGACCGAACTGCCCGTACAGGCCGAACCGCATCTCCTTGCTGTGCTAGCGGAGTTGGATGTCGATTTCGACGCCATTGTCCTGTCCGACTACGAGAAGGGTGTTCTTCGCAGCCCCGAGAAAATCGTATCTGAGTGCCGCAAGTTTGGCACCCCAATCCTCGTCGACTCAAAAAAGGCGTGCCTAAATGGATTTTCAAATTCAACGCTTGTGAAGTTGAACGAAGCGGAATTTGGCTTGAGCGCCCGACAACTCGGACTGAATCCGGCACGCTTTCGGAGCTCTGCTGAAGAACTTCGCCGGCGATTGGGAGTGAGATGGCTACTCGTCACTCGTGCGCAAAATGGGATGTCACTATTTGCGCATCAAGACGAACTCCACCTACCTGCAACCGTTAAGTCTGACCCGGTAGACGTGGTCGGCGCCGGCGACACTGTCATATCGACTCTCGCGGCATGCTTAGCCTCCGGAATCTCCTGCAAGATGTCGGCACAGATTGCCGGGGTTTCTGCCGGACTCGCCGTGATGAAAAATGGCACGGCAATTGTCACCTTCGATGAATTATCGGAGGCCCTTGGCGCCCGGCATTCGAACATCACCGCCTGACACGGCACGGCGGCAACACTCTATCGCGCACAATTGCAAAAGGATCCCAACGGAATGTCCGGAGTATTCGCGCGATCAACGCCCGCATGGCTTCTATCATCTCGCACCTGCAACTTTCTCGCCGAAAGCCTTCTAGATGTCGGGCTCATCGTTGTAACCCTCGAAATCACAGATAGCGCAACGACGACCGCACTCATATCGCTCTGCGTCCGGGTTCCCGCATGGATCTGGCCGCTTGTTGGCGGCTTCGTTACCGATTCCATTTCGTCTCGATCAATTGTTTATGCCGCCAATGCAATTGTGGCCGTCGCCAGTGCAGGTGTAGGCGCCGCTATGCTGGCCGACCAAGTCTCCCTTTTTCTGATCGCAATTTGCTCAGCTACGATTTCATCCGCTCGTGCGTTCGAAGGGCCCGCCTTGTTTGCGCAGATGTCGGAAAATGTGCCGTCAGAGAAGCTTCAGTGGCTGAACGCAGGCATCGAAGTTTCCAAGCGAGGATCTCGGATTGTTGCGCCGCTCCTGATAGGACTGTCGCAAATTCAATTTGGAATTGCCGGGGTCTTTATTCAGATCAGCATTCTCGCCGTTGCCGCGCTCCTGACAAGCGCCCGATTTTATGCCTCGGTTAGATCGCCCGCTCCATTGCGTCGACGAATTGGCGCCGCCGACCTCTTCTTGGCACTGGCAGAACTCCGGGAAAATCGAGTGCTGTTTTTCGCATTGCTCATCGACGTCGCATTCACTTTTGGCCATCAAGCAATCTATTGGGTTGCTCTGCCAAAGCTTCTGACGGAAATGCCAAACGCTTGGCTAACCTATCCTATAGCCGTGACTGCATTGTCGAGCGGAGCGCTGTTGGGCGGGTTGCTGGGCGTCTTTACGGGAAAGATCGATCGACTTGTACTGATCTACTGGGCCGAAATCTTTGGGCTCTTCGCGATCGCGGTTGTACCGGTCTTTGGCGGCTATCCTGCAGCAATGTTCGCTTCTGTCGCTGCATCAGGCCTAGCCATGTCACTGCAACGCGTGTCCCTCGACACGTTCATCCAATCTCTCATGCCCACCGGCATCCTAGGGCGTTGCTATTCAATCTGGCGAATGTCGGTGGAACTAGTCGGATCGTTCGCGATCCTCGCGAGTGGGATGGCAGCAGACAGCCTCGGTCCAATCGTCTGCTTTATGGTATTTCCGGCCATGAGCGCAATTTCTATGACTATATTCCTTTTTCGTGCGGGCGCCGGAAGGCAAAGCGATACTCTTTGAATTCCGTTGCTGCTGTCGCAGCAATCAGCGCCCCAGCGTTTCCATCAGTTCGGACCATTCGCGCTTCGACAGGCCCGACTTCTCCTGCGTGACGTTCTCGCCGGCGAGCAGGCGCTTGATCACCTCCATGCCGGGGCCCGACACGGCCACGCCCGACATGCGGTAATCCTCGAACGCCTCGTAGGCCATCGGGCACCAGCGCTTCACCACGTCGCGGATCGCGTCGGCATAGACGCGGATCTCGTACTGCGCGTGGCTGTCGGCGCGCAGGCTGAGGAAGTGGAAGAGATTGTTGAGGTCGATCTTCCAGTACCACTGCGTGTACCAGTTGGTCGGCAGCACCATGCGGGCGAGCTCGCGCGCGAGGCCGGGGCGGCTCGCGTCCGCGCCCTCGCCCTCGTTCAGCAGGTCGGTGTAGGCGGCGTAGGCGTCGGACGACAGCTTCTCGATGGCATTGAGCGTGCGCTCGGCCGCACTGCCTTCGAGCAGGTCGCCGCGGCCCTGCCGGTTGCTCGTCGACTGGGCGGCGAGCTGGTCGGGGGCGGGCACGTAGAACTCGCGGTCCAGGATCGAGTAGCGCGCCGAGTATTCGTTGACGTTCGCCGTGCGGTGGCGGATCCACTGGCGCGCCACGAAGATCGGCAGCTTCACGTGCAGCTTGATCTCGCACATCTCGAAGGGCGTCGAGTGGCGGTGGCGCATCAGGTAGCGCACGAGATTGCGGTCGTCCGAGACCTTCTTGGTGCCCTTGCCGTAGGAGACGCGCGCGGCCTGCACGATCGCCGCGTCGTCGCCGAAATAGTCGACCACGCGCACGAAGCCGTGATCGAGCACCGGGAGCGCCGAATAGAGGATCTCTTCGAGGGCGGGCACCGTCGGGCGGCGCGTGCCGGCCTGCTGGGCGCGGGCGGCGTCGATCTCGGCGAGTTGTTCGGCGGACAGCGAAGAAGGCATTGCGGCAGCTTTCAGGCACGAATCGAAGGGGATGGCGAGTTTAGCGCCGGGCAGCCCTGCTCCCAAGGCCCCTTCCCCCGAACCCCGATAAATCCTATATTTAAGGGGTCGGGCAACCGACTATGGCGATAAACGGCTTGCGTAATAGCCGATGCGGACCCGGGGGCAGTGCCCGGCGCCTCCACCATCCTTCCCGATGGGGGCGAACCAGGATCGACGCGCGGGTAAAGGCATGACTTTCGCTCGGCATGGTTCCGCCGTTATCGGGCCATTCTAGAGATGCCAATGACAACATGGCTCTCGCTTCGGAAGCTCGTCTCGCGGCCTAACGGTCGCTTGATAAGTAACCTGTAGCGCGGTTCGGGGGGGCACCGGGCAACAGAAGCCCCCCCACTTTTTGGCGGCAGGCGCGTCCCGAACCGGCGTAAGCTTGCAGCAACGACGGGGAGTTCCGTGGCCGACACGCCGAACGACAAACTGCATTACGAACGGATGATGGAGAACGCCCTGCGCGGCGTGATCCGCGAGGCGCTGTCCATCGCCGCCACGACCGGGCTTCCGGCCGAGCATCATTTCTATCTCACCTTCCGCACCGAAGATCCGGGCGTCGAGATCCCGCCGCGCCTGCATGCGCGCCATCCCGACGAGATGACGATCGTCCTCCAGCACCAGTTCTGGGGGCTCGAGGTCGGCGAGGAAAAGTTCTCGGTCACCCTTTCCTTCGACCGCGTGCACGAGCGCCTGACGATTCCCTACGCCGCGATCACGGCGTTCGTCGATCCCTCGGTGCAGTTCGGCCTCCAGTTTCCCGGCACGACAGGCGGCGAACCCGCCAAGGCGCCTGAAAAGAAGGAAGCCGCACCCGCAGCGGCCGCCGCCGATCCGGCCGCGGGTGACGCCCCGGCCGAGACGGCCGATCCTTCGGGGCGCGTCGTGGCGCTCGACGCCTTCCGCAAGAAATAGACACCCCCCTTCCGACGAGAGACCGACATGGCCGAGTTCGCCTTCCGCGAGATGATCGAGGTTGCCCACGACGACGTGCCGTTCAAGAAGCTGACCGGCGATCACGTCTCCACGACGAAGTTCGAGGGCAAGGAAATCCTCAAGATCGGGGCCGAGGCGCTCACCACGCTGACGCGCCAGGCCTTCGTCGACATCGCGCACCTGCTGCGCCCGGCGCATCTCGCCTCGATGCGCGCGATCATCGAGGACCCGGAAGCCTCCCCCAACGACAAGTTCGTCGTGTATGACCTGCTCAAGAACGCCTGCATCGCCTCGGGCGGCGTGCTGCCGATGTGCCAGGACACCGGCAACGCCATCGTCATGGGCAAGAAGGGCCAGCAGGTGTGGACCGGCTACGACGATGCCGAGGCGATCGCGCGCGGCGTGTGGCGCAGCTACGGCGAGACGAACCTGCGCTATTCGATGGTCGCCCCGCTCGAGACCTTCAAGGAAGCCAACACAGGCGACAACCTGCCCGCCCAGATCGACCTCTATTCGAAGGAAGGCGACGAATACGAGTTCCTGTTCGTCGCCAAGGGCGGCGGCTCGGCCAACAAGCAGTTCCTGTTCCAGGACACGCCTTCGCGCCTGACCGAAGCGGGGATGCTCAAGTTCCTCGACGAGAAGATCAAGACGCTGGGCACGGCCGCCTGCCCGCCCTACCACCTTGCGGTCGTCATCGGCGGCACGTCGGCCGAGATGACGATGAAGACGCTGAAGCTCGCCACGACCAAGTATCTCGACGGGCTGCCCGCGCAGGGCAACAAGTTCGGCCAGGCGTTCCGCGACCGGGATCTCGAAGCCAAGATCCACAAGCTGACGCAGGCCAACGGCATCGGCGCGCAGTTCGGCGGCAAGTATTTCTGCCACGACGTGCGCGTCGTGCGCCTGCCGCGCCACGGCGCCAGCCTTCCCATCGCGGTCGGCGTGTCGTGCTCGGCCGACCGGCAGGCGCTGGGCAAGATCACCCGCGACGGCGTGTTCCTCGAGCAGCTCGAAACCGATCCCGCGAAGTACCTGCCCGACATCGACGTCTCGAAACTCGCCGGCACGCCGGTCAAGATCGACCTCAACCAGCCGATGTCGGAGATCCGCGCCACGCTGTCGCGCTTCCCGGTGACGACGCGCGTGATGCTGACCGGCACCCTGATCGTCGCGCGCGACCTCGCCCACGCCAAGCTGCGCAGCGAACTGGAAGCGGGCAAGCCGCTGCCCGACTATTTCAAGAACCACCCGATCTACTATGCCGGCCCCGCCAAGACGCCCGCGGGCTACGCCTCGGGCGCCTTCGGCCCGACGACGGCCGGCCGGATGGACAGCTTCGTCGACCAGTTCCAGGCCGCCGGCGGCAGCATGGTGATGGTCGCCAAGGGCAACCGCAGCCGCGTCGTGACCGATGCCTGCAAGAAGCACGGCGGCTTCTACCTGTGCTCGATCGGCGGCGAAGGCGCGCTGCTGGCCGAGCAGTGCATCAAGAAGGTCGAGTGCATCGCCTATCCGGAGATGGGCATGGAAGCGATCTGGCGCATCGAGGTCGTGGACTTCCCCTCGTTCATCGTCGTCGACGACAAGGGCAACGACTTCTTCGCCAAATGGATGGGGTGAAGCTCCCGCCCGATCCGGACGACTGGCAGGCGGAGCCTGCCGACGGTCCGTTCGACACCGCAGGCTGGAACCCGCGCCTCGCGGCGCTCTATGCCCATTGGCGGCGCATCCGGCCGGCGCCGGACCTGCTTCCGGGCCGGCGGCATTTCGATCCGATCGACGTGCCCGGGGCCCTCGCCTCGATCTGGCTGCTCGACGTGCAGCGCGAACCGCTGCGTTTCAGATACCGGCTTATCGGCAGCAATGTCGTGCGGATGATCGGCGGTGACTTCACCGGGCAATGGTTCGACGAGGCGCGCCCCGCCCTCGGCAAGGTCATGCCGAAGCTCGTCCGCTACCGCCTGATGGTCGAGACCGGCCGCGCGACCTGGCGCAGGGGAGCGCCGCTGCTGGCGCTCGATCCCTACTGGAAGTCGACCGAGAACGTGATCATGCCGCTGGCGGCCGACGGACGCAGCGTCGACATGCTGATGTGCGGCTCCGTCTATTACAGCCACGACGGGAACGTCCTGTGAGCCGCCTCGACCGCGCCGACGGCAAATGGATCGGCGAACCCGACGCTTCGCCCTTCGACACGGCCGGCTGGCATGAAAGGCTGGCCGGCCTCTATGCGTACTGGCGCCGGATCCGGCCGGCCGGCGGCCTGCCCGGCCGGCAGCACTTCGATCCGGTCGACGTGCCCAAGGCGCTTGCCTCGATCTGGCTGCTCGACGTGCAGCGCGAGCCGATGCGCTTCCGCTACCGCCTCGTGGGCACGAACGTGGTGCGCACGCTGGGCGAGGACTTGACCGGGCACTGGCTCGACGAGGCACGCCCGAACGTCCTCAAGGACCCGCACTATTTCGACCGATACCGCTTCATGGTCGAGACCGGCCGCGCGACCTGGCGCCGGGGGCCTGCGAAGATGCACGCCGACCCGCACTGGCACACGGTGGAAAACGCGATGATGCCGCTGGCCGGCGACGGGAGGAACGTCGACATCCTGCTGTGCGCGTCGATCTTCTATGGCCGCGACGACCGGGTGCTGTAGGGCGCAAGCTCCGGCCGGGCGACTGCTTCGAATATAGTTGACTTGGAAACTATTTGCCGGCAGTTTCCCTGCCAGCTGAATGGAGCCGCCGTGCCCGAACCCGTCCCTGAACTGACGGCGCATCTGGGCTACTGGATGCGCGCCGTCTCCAACCATGTGTCGCAGGCGTTCGCGCGCAAGGTCATGGCGAAGGGCGTAACGGTCGCCGAGTGGGCGCTGCTGCGCGTTCTCCACGGCCGCGCGCCGACGGCACCCAGCCGGATCGCGGATGAAATGGGCCTGACCCGCGGCGCCGTCTCGAAGCTGGCCGACCGCCTCCTCGCCAAGTCCCTCGCCGTCCGCGAGGCGAGCCCCGACGACGGCCGCGCCCAGACACTGGCCCTGACGCGCAAAGGGGCCCGGCTCGTGCCCGAGCTTGCCGAACTCGCCGGGCGCAACGAGGCCGAGTGCTTCGGCCACCTGTCCGACGCCGACCGGCGGACGCTCGAACGCATCCTGAGGGCGACCGCCGTGCATCTCGGCCTTTCGGCCGTCCCGATCGATTGATCCAAATCCAGCCCGGAGTGAAGACGATGGAAGATGCCCGTATCGAAGCCGCGAGGCGCAGCCTTGCCGGTGCAGAGGGAAACACGATGACCTTCCCGCAGATTGTCGGCACGCTCGTTCAGGCGGGCTTCGAGAGCTACATGGTCGATTTCCGCCGCACCAGCGCCGCCTACTACACGACCGACGGCGACAGCATCACGCTACCTACACATCCGGCCGATACGCCGATCGCGGCAACGTTGGATGCCGGGCCCGTCCGCGACGCGATCCGCGAAGCCCAGCAACTCGTGCCGGGCTACACCTATCTCGGATTCTGCAGGAAGGTCCGGGCGGCCGGGTGCGCGGGATATATCGTGTCGTTCTCCGGCCGGCGCGCGGTCTATTTCGGCCGCGATGGCGCGACACATGTCGAACATTTCCCGAAGTGACGGACGCGTTCCCTAATTGAGCAGGCGCGCGACCGACTTTGCCGGGTCCGCGGTGCTGGCCGCAGCCGTGCCCCATTCCATCGGCAGATCCCATTCCGCCTTGCGCGCGGCATCGCGCAGGATCTTCATCAGGCCGTAGACGCCTTCGTCGACCAGGCCCAGCTCGACGCGCGTGTTGTCGGTCGCGATCAGCACGATCGTGTTCATGCCTTCGGCATTGCGCGCGATATTGAAGCCCCACAGCAGGCGGCCCTGCGCCGGTATCTCGGCCGGGACGGTGCCGGCGGCGGCAGGAGCAGCGCCGGGTTCGCGGAACGGCGTCTTGAAATCGGCCTTCGAGGTCGCGCGCGTCTCGGCCATGTCGAGCAGGAAGTCGCGCGCCATCGGATTCTTCGTGTCGGCCATCGCCTTGCGCAGTTCGCCGGTGAGGGCCACCCAGAACATGCGCAGGAACCGCCGCGTGATGAAGAGCTTCACGCTCGTCGCCTGCCCGGCCGCGTTGAGGCGCAGCAGCAGCCGGTCCTCGGCGGGGACGTGGTCGATGGCGAATTGCTGGATCGCGTTCGTCGTCATGCCGGGCTAGTTTGGGCCTGTTGACGCGGATTGCAAGGATGCCGCAGGACGCAATATGGACGCCGATCTCGACCTGATGTTCGCACGACCCCTGCCGGCCGGGCGCCTGCTTTTCCTCAACGCCGCGCCGCACGCTGCCCTTGCCGCCGCGAAAGACCGGCTGACCTGCGTGCAACGCTGGAAGCCGGAGGCCGACGCGCTTGCCCGTGCGGGCCTTGCGGTCGGCGAAATCGACGGAACCTACGATGCCGCCTTCGTGCGGCTGGGCCGCCAGCGCGAGGCGAACCGCGCGGCCCTGGCCGCCGCCCTCGATGCGATCCCCCCCGAAGGCACGCTGCACGTCGCCGGGCCCAACAGTCTGGGTGCCGCGAACTACGGCAAGGACCTGCGTGGCCTGGGTCTCGACGTCGCCGGCGCGAGCAAGGGCAAGGCGCGCGTCTTCGTCGCGACGAAGGGCAAGGCCGATCCGACGGTCTGGCGCGGCCTCGCCGACCCGCGCCCGATTCCCGGCACGCCGTTCGTCTCGGCCCCCGGAATCTTCGCTTGGAACCGGATCGATGCGGGCTCGGAGAGGCTGGTCCGCCACCTGCCCGCCGATCTCGCCGGGACCGTCGCCGATCTGGGGGCAGGCTGGGGCTATCTGGCGCACACGGCACTCGGCGCCTGCCCCGGCATCGTACGGCTCGACGCTTTCGAGGCCGACGCGCGCGCCGTCGATTGCGCGAAGCGGAATCTTGCCGCGTCGGGTGCACGCGCCAGCTGTCGCTGGCACGACGTGGCGGCGGGCGTGGGCAAGGCCGTCTACGATGCCGTGCTCGTCAACCCGCCTTTCCACGACGCGCGCGGCGAGGACCGGGCGCTGGGCCTGCGTTTCGTCGCGGTCGCAGCCGACGCGCTGAAGCCGGGCGGCCGGCTGCTGCTGGTCGCCAACCGGCACCTCGCCTACGAGGCCGAGCTGCGGACACGCTTTTCCCATGTCGCGCGCCTCGACGAGGACGCGGCGTTCAAGGTCTATGCGGCGGTGAAGTGACCGGTCAGATGCAGTAGCACTTCAGCGGTTCGAGACCGTTGAAGGCGACGGCCGAGTAGGTCGTCGTGTACGCACCCGTGGCGCGGATCTCGAGACGGTCGCCCGCTTCCAGGTCGATCGGCAGGCGGTAGTCGGCCTTCTCGTAGAGCACGTCGGCCGAATCGCAGGTCGGGCCCGCGAGCACCACGCGCTCGACCTTCGCACCCTTCTTCGACGACACGATCGGGTACTGGATCGCCTCGTCCATCGTCTCGGCGAGACCGCCGAACTTGCCGATGTCGAGATAGACCCAGCGGCGCGCGTCGCGCTTGGACTTGCGCGAGACGAGCACCACCTCGGTGTCGATCAGGCCGGCATTGCCGACCATCTGTCGGCCCGGCTCGACGATGATCTCGGGCACGCGGTTGCCGAAATACTTCGCCAGCGCGGCATGGATCGCCTCGCCGTAGGTCCCCATCGCGGGGATGTCCTTGCGGTACTTGGTCGGGAAGCCGCCGCCGAGATTGAGCATGTTGAGCTGCACGCCGGCGTCCTCGCATTCGCGGAACAGCCACGCCGCCTGCTCGACCGCCGATTCCCAGGCGTTCGGGTCCTTCATCTGCGAGCCGACATGGAACGACACGCCGTGCGGCACGACGCCCTTCGAGGCGGCCATGATCAGCAGCTCGCGCGCCATCTCGACGTCGCAGCCGAACTTGCGCGACAGCGGCCAGTCGGCGCCTTCGCCCGAGGTGAGGATGCGGCAGAAGACCTTGGCGCCCGGCGCCGCGGCCGAGAGCTTCGCAAGTTCGGCTTCCGAGTCGAACGCGAAAAGGCGCACGCCGCGCGCGTAGGCGGCGGCGATGTCGTCCTTCTTCTTGATCGTGTTGCCGTACGAGATGCGGTCGGCCGAGACGCCGGCACGCAGCGCCATGTCGATCTCGTTGACCGAGGCGGTGTCGAACGACGAGCCGAGCTTCGTCAGCACGTCGAGGATCTCCGGCGCCGGGTTGGCCTTGATGGCGTAGTAGATGCCGGCCTGCGGTACCGCGTCCTTGAGCTTCTTGTAGTTGTCGGCGACAACGTCGAGATCGACGACCAGATAGGGGGTCGGTCGTCGCTCGGCGAGGAAGTCGCGGATCTTCTTGGTGGTCATCCCGAAGTACTCCAGTTCTCCAGAGGTAGCGTCAGGTGACGCGGAAGTTGTCGAATTGCCACGGATCGTCCCGCACGAGTCGCTCGGGAAAGAGTCTCTCCCGATCTTTCAGCGGATTCCAGTCCGAATACGCGCCGACGACGGTGCCGAGATAGGGACGGCACACCTCCATGCAGCGCACGTGATCCATCTCGTCGGCTTCGACCGGACCCGCCTTCGGGTTCTCGATCGCCCACACGATGCCGGCGAGCACCGCAACGGTCACCTGCAGCGACGTCGCGTTGTTGTGGGGCGCAAGCTTGCGCGATTCCTCGATCGTCAGGCGCGAGCCGTACCAGTACGCACCCTTTTTGTGTCCCATGAGGAGCACGCCCAGCTCGTCCATGCCGGCGGTGATCTCGTCCATCATCAGCCGCTTGGACGGCTGCATGATCCAGTTCTTGCCCGCCAGCTCGTGCAGCGACAGCACGGCGTCGTCGCACGGGTGATAGGCGTAGTGGACGGTCGGACGGTAGACGACCTTGTCGCCCGCCTTGACCGTGTAGTAGTCCGCGATCGAGATCGACTCGTTGTGCGTCACGAGGAAGCCCTGGTAGGCCCCCTCGAGCGGCGTCCAGGAACGCACGCGCGTGCCCGCACCCGGACGCATCAGGTAGATCGCCGCGTCGCAGCCGAATTCGTGGCGCTTTCCGTCGGCCGGGAAGGTCTTCTCGTGGCTGCCCCAGCCGAGCTCGGCCGGCTGCGATCCTTCGCCCACGAAACCGTCGATCGACCAGGTGTTGACGAACTCGGCGACCTTCTTGGGGTAGCTGGCAACCTGCGTGTCGCGCTCGGCGATGTGGATGACCTTGATGCCGAGGTCGCGTGCAAGCCCCGCCCACGCCTCGCGGCCGGCCGGCGCCTTGGCGGGCACCGCCCCTGTGTCGCGCGCGATGTCGAGCAGCGCTTCCTTGACGAGGTGCGAGACGAGGCCCGGATTGGCGCCGTGCGTGAGCACGGCCGTCGGGCCGCCGGCGAACTTGGCGCGCAGCGCCCGCGCGGACTCGCGCAGCGCATAGTTCGAACGCTGCGAGGGGGTCAGCGAAGGATCTGTGTAACCGCCGATCCAGGGCTCGATGCAGGTGTCGAGATAGAAGGCGCCCTTTTCGTTGGCGAGCTCGATCAGCGCCACCGACGAGACGTCGACGGACAGGTTGAGCAGGAAATCGCCGGCCGACAGGCGCTTTTCCAGCTCCGCGCGGTAGTTGGCGCGGGTCAGCGCCTTCTCGACGAATTCGATCCCGTATTCGGCTGCGACCTCGCGCCCGCGCGGTTCGGCGGTCACGATGGAAATGCGGCTGGCCGGCATGTCGATGTGGCGCAGGATGAGCGGCAGCACGCCCTGGCCGATCGAGCCGAAGCCCAGGATCACCAGTCGTCCCGAAAACGCCACATGCTTCTTGTCGTACAAACCCACGTACCTGAACTCCCGTAAGCCCCGCCTAATGGTGTCTGATCACCTTTTCGGCGGAGCCAAGCCGGTTTGAGCGGGGCCCGATCCTTGGGCCAGCACGACACGAAACCGGATGAACGAACTGTGCGGAACTGAGACGAGCCGCAACGAAGAGCCGCTAGCGGACGCTGGCCGGTCCGAAGACCGGTTGAGCGCGCCCGATCGCCGACGGTGCCATAAAGCGGGGCACCGTCAGACGGCGGTCATCCTTGCTTGGTCGGGAGGCTCGAAGCCCCGATCCCGGTCGCAACCATGTCCACATCCCTCGAGGAACACCGGCCCACTGGCGACCGGTTCGTACCGAAAAGGACGCGTCTACGTCGTTGCTTGACCTCGAGCGCTTGGTGGTCGAGAGGCGTGAGTGCTCTTCGCGAGCTCTCCGCCCTACCTCTTAGCGCTTGCCTCGTGGGCCTGGGGCACGTGCGATTGGCGTCTGAAACGCGTAATATCATAATTGTCCCAGCGCGCAAGAGTAAATCGCACGCGAGGATGCATGACTCGTCAACGCCGACCCGCGCTGACGTCATGGCGTCGGTTCACTTGAACTTGGTCGACGCGGCGCGCAGCGCCTTCAACAACTCGGCTTCGATGCGCCCGCCGAGACCGGTGATGTGCTGCGCGAGCACGACATAGAGTGCGTCGATATGGTGCCCGATGATCACCGTGTTCCACGAATTGGGTTCGCGGATCTGCGTGGCGTAGTCGTGCAGCGACTTGGAAATCTGCGTGAGCAGCGGGAACTTGAACGTGCCGCCCAGCCCCTTGATCTCCAGCGCGTCGGCCACGACGCGCTCGATCATGCGCATCGGCGGCGCCACGCCGTCCTCGATCGTCGCCAGATCCTCGCGCAGCGCCTTCAGCTTCTCGCCGATCTGGCGCGTGAACTGGTCGGTCGATTTCTCGACGACCATCTGCAGCTTCTGGGTTTCCTGGGGCGACAGGATGACGCCGAAGCCCGTCTTGAAATTGACCGCGCGTTTGCGCAGGTCGCTCGGCGGCTGGATTATCTGGACTTTACCCTTGCTGGCCACGTGTCGCGTCTCCCCGGATGGCGGACGCCAACACTAAGCCTTCGGCGCGCGCTGGTCGACTGCCGGCTTCGCCGCCGCATTGGTGTCGACGGGCGGCCTCGGCGGCGGCGCGTTGGGATCGACGCCGCGACGCTCGGGCCCGTTGAAGGGGAGCTGCTTGCGCCGGCGCTCGGGTCCGAAATAGCCCGGCGCGTTCACGTAGGAGCGCGGATAGGCGATGACCGCCGACAGCCGCTTGTAGAGCGAATCGACCGTGTAGGGCTTGGCGACGAATTCGTTGGCGCCGTGGTCGCGCGCTTCGACGACGAAAGGTTCTTCCGAGCGCGCCGTCAGCACGATCACCGGCAGCAGACGGTCGCGCGAGCTCGGATCGTTGCGGATGAAATCCACAAGCTCGATGCCGTTCTTGGGCGTGATCTCGCGCTCGGTGATGAGGATGTCGATGTTCCCCTCCTTCAGCACGTCCATCGCCTTGTCGTAGTCGGTCACGCGACGCACGAACGTCGCACCCAGCATCGACAGGATGTCGTTGAGCATCTGGAGGGCAAGCGGGTTCGGATCGACGATCAGGAACCGGACCTTGCTGAAGTCGATCTTTTCGGCCATTGCGCCTTGGCACCATATTGACAGCGTGAGTGGACTAATAAGGAGTCCGGTCGCGCGTGACAAGATAAGCGTGGCTCTTGAATATTTTGATGTCGCGGTGCCTAATTCCGCAGGGGCGTCGGGGATTTCACATCGGATTTGGGGGTAAACCCCGTCCGGCCTTTCAGGTGTGGAAGCCCGACCGGAAACAGGGAACGAATGGGCGAGCGCGCGTCCACACGAATTGAGCGCGACAGTTTCGGGCCCATCGAGGTGCCCGCCGACCGCTATTGGGGTGCCCAGACCCAGCGCAGCATCGAGCTCTTCCGAATCGGCGACGAACGCATGCCCGAGCCGCTCGTGCGCGCCTTCGGCGTCCAGAAGAAGGCGGCCGCCCTTGCCAACATGGCGCTGGGTGAACTCGATCCCAAGCTCGGCGCCACCATCGTGCGGGCGTGCGACGAGGTCGTTTCGGGCAAGCTTTCCGGACATTTCCCGCTGCTGGTCTGGCAGACCGGTTCCGGCACCCAGACCAACATGAACGCCAACGAGGTGATCGCCAACCGGGCGAACGAGCTGCTCGGCGAGGCGTTGGGCACACGCAAGCCCGTCCACCCCAACGACCACGTCAATCGCGGCCAGTCGTCGAACGACAGTTTCCCGACTGCGATGCATATTGCGACGGTCGCCGAACTGCACGACACGCTGCTGCCGGGGCTCGCGCGCCTGCAGGAAGTGCTGCAGGCCAAGGCGACCGAGTTCGCCGGCGTGATCAAGCTCGGCCGGACCCATCTCCAGGACGCCGTCCCGATGACGCTCGGCCAGGAGATCGGCGCCTGGGCCCGGCAGGTGGAACTGGGCATCGCGCGGGTCGAGCAGATCCTGCCGCGGCTCTATCGCGTGGCGCAGGGCGGCACGGCCGTCGGCACCGGGCTCAACGCGCACAAGGGTTTCGCCGCCAAGTTCGCGCAGGAGCTGGCACGTCTGGCCAACCTCCCCTTCATGCCGGCCGAAGACAAGTTCGAGGCGCTCGCCGCCCACGACGCGCTGGTCGAGTGCTCGGGCGTGCTCTGCACGCTGGCCACCTCCCTCAACAAGATCGCCAACGACGTGCGCCTGCTCGCCTCGGGCCCGCGCGCGGGCATCGGCGAGATCACGATCCCGGAGAACGAGCCGGGTTCCTCGATCATGCCGGGCAAGACCAACCCGACCCAGTCCGAAGCGCTCACGATGGTCTGCGCCCAGGTCTTCGGAAACCACACGACCATCACGTTCGCCGGCGCTTCCGGCCACCTCCAGCTCAACGTCTTCAAGCCCGTCATCGCGTACAACATCCTGCAGTCGATCCGGCTGCTGGGGGACGCGGCGACGAGCTTTGCGGACAACTGCGCAAGCGGCATCGCCCCCCATGCCGCCCAAATCGCCCGAAACCTCGAGCGGTCGCTGATGCTCGTGACGGCGCTCAACCCGCACGTGGGTTACGACGTCGCCGCGCGCATCGCAAAGCACGCCCACGCACACGACATCACGCTGAAACAGGCGGCGACCGACCTCGGACTCGTGTCCGCGGCCGACTTCGACCGCTGGGTGCAGCCGATCGAGATGCTGGGTCCACGAGAAGCACGCCATTAACACCGGGGGGAAGTCATGACAGGATCGATTCGCAAGCGTTCGGTCGTAATCGCAGGCCACCGCACGAGCATCTCGCTGGAGCCCGAATTCTGGACCGCCCTGAAGGACATCGCGCGCAAGCGCAACGCGTCGATCAACGATCTCGTGACCGAGATCGACAAGATCCGCGCGGCCAAGGACGAATCCGGCAACCTGTCGAGCGCGCTGCGCGTCTACGTGCTGCAGGCGCTGACCGGCACGGGCCCGTCGGCAGCGGCCGCGCCGGCGGGGCTCAAACCGATCTGATCCGGCGCCTCGCTTCGGTCGGGCTGCTGCTGGCGGTGTTGGGGGCACCGCCGGTCGCGGCGTTCGACCGCGACGAGGAATTCGAGCGGGGCGTCGCGGCCTTCCGCGCCGAGGATTACGACGCCGCCTGGTTCCGTTTCTGGGGGCTCGCGCGCGCCGGCGACCCCGAATCCCAGTTCAATCTCGCCCAGCTCTACCGGCTGGGCCGCGGCATCCAGCGCGACGTGGTGCAGGCGCGCCGCTGGTACGAGCGCGCCGCCGAACGCGGCTATGCGCCCGCCCAGTTCCAGCTCGGCGTGCTGTGGGAACGCGGCGACGGCGTGCCGGCCGATCCGGTGGAGGCCCGCGCCTGGTACATGCGCGCGGCCGCCCAGGGCATGGAGCCGGCGCGCAGCGCGCTCGAACGGCTCGACGCGCTCGCCGCCGGGACCGGAAAGCCGCTTGCCGATCCGCTCAACGCCGCACAGCCGGCGCGCTCGGCCGCGCGCCCGAACCCGCCGGCGGCCCCGCCGCGCGGACCGGTACCGCCGAAAGAGTGATCTTCGCCCGGTCGGGCGGACCGGCCACCGTCACGCGCGGCACGGTCTGCGCGTTGTCCACCGCCACGACCGCCACCAGATCGACATTCCAGTTCGACAGATCGAACAGGCCGGAAAGCTCGAGCGCGCCGCCCGATGCCGCGAAGCGCGTGTCAGTGCTCGACGCACGGCCGCCGTCGATCCGCCACGTGCCGGAAGCGGTGCCGAACGTGCCGCGGCCTCCGCGCGCGAAGCGCCGCCCGAGTTCGGCGAGATCGGGCGTGCGCGAAGCGGCCGCATAGGCAAGCAGCCCGGCAAGGTCGAACCCGTCGAGCGTCCCGCCCGGCGACTCGAGCCGCAGCGATCCGGCGAGTGCCGCCATCATGGCGCTGACATTGGCGCCGGACGTCGCGACGCTGCCAGTGAACGTCACCGGGCCCCGCAGCACGGGCGCCGCTCCCATCGCACCCAGCACGCGCGCCCACTCGGCACCGGCAATCGCGAATTTGAGCGCGACCTGCGGCCGGGTCGCATCGACCCGGCCCGACGCCGCCAGCGTGCCGCCGAAAAGGCTGCCCGAGAGTTCCGCCACGTCGAACCCGTCGGCGTCATAGGCCGCCGCGAACTGCGCGTCGCCTAGCGCCAGTCCGCCGAGGACGAGCTCGCGCACGCCAAGCCGCAGATCGAGCGGCATGCCGCCGAGAAGGTCGGGCCGGATCGCCACGCGCGACCAGCCGCCCGGCCCCGGCGCAGGCGGCGCCGCAGCGGCGGCCGCACGCGCGGTCTGGCTGCGCGTCAGCAGCGGCCCGCGCACCGGCGGCGCGACAAGCGGCCGCCCGAAGAACGGATCGAGCATCACCCGGTCGCCCGCCAGCGAAAGGGAAAGGCGGCCGGCGTGCCAGACGGCCTCGCCTTTCGCCTGCTGCCCGGCGAGCGCGATCTCCAGTGGGGCGAGGCGCAGGGCCGGTCCGCGGGGCTCGAACGCCAACGGCCCGCGCAGCGACAGCGCGCCGAGATGCCGTTCGACCGGCGCACCGAGGGCCGCAAGGAAACGGCTGGCGTCAGGCACCTGCAGGTCGAGCATGCCCGCACGCACGCGCAGGCTCGCCTCGGCAAGCGAGCGGACCGCAAGTTCGTCGACGACGAGGCGGCCGGCCTCGCGCGCGGCAACCAGGATCACGCCCTGCGCCTCGCCCGCGGCCCACGCGAGACGCCCGATGCGCAGGCGCAGGTCGATATCTTCCGCCGCATCGCCCAGATGGTGCCGCACCAGGTCCGCGAGCGCGCTGAGCCCGATCTCGCCGATGCGCGCGTCGATCGACAGGCGCTGGGAATCGCGGCGCAACGATCCGGTTGCGGAATAGTCCGCCGCACGCAGCTCGAAGGCCGCCACGTCGAACACGTCGTCGCCGGCGCGGAACTCGGCCCGCACGAGACCGGGCGATGCAGCGGCAAGCGTGCCTTCGAGGATGCCATCGGCGGGCAGCGCGCGGCCGGAAAGCTCGATGCCGCCGCCGGCCGCCGTCACGTCCAGCATCGCACCGTCGGCCGAACGGCGCGCCTGCCCTTTCAGCAGATGGCCGTCCCAGCCGATTTCGAGCGTGTCGAATCCGGCGGATGTCGGCTTGCCGGCGACGCGCAGATCGCGGCCGGCGAACTTCGTCTCGACGACGAGCCGGCCATCGGCGGCGGCGAGCGAAGCCGAAAGGCCTTCGGCCGCAAACCGGAACGTGCCGGCGCGAAGCGTCAGAACACCCGCACGGCCGAGGAAGCGCGCCTGCGCGTCGAAGGCACCATCGACAAGCACGACATTCTCGATCCGCCCGAGCCCGTCGATCGCGATGCCCGGAATCTCCAGACGCAGCGGCCAGGCCCAGGCATGGCGGGCCGCCCCCTCGATCCGGGCGGGCAACCCCGTGCGCTGCGAAATCCCGGCCGCCAGCGACCGGGCGGCCGAATCGGCATCCGGGCGGAACAGAAAACCGCCTGCCAACAAGGCTATAGCCAGCCCAACCCCTGCGATTGCTCGGTTTTTCAGTCGCATAAATCGATCTTTGCCGCATTGCGGCATCTAGCGCCAGCCGGTCGCAATCCCTATTTAAGGAAATTCCGGGACAAATCGTATTCCGGACCGACTTACCCTACCCCCGAAAGGCATCCCCCCGATGTTCGCCGAGATCCTTGCCTCCATCACCACCGACGCCCTCGTGGCGCTTGGCACCGTGATCATGATCGATCTGGTGCTTGCCGGGGACAACGCGGTGGTGATCGGCATGGCGGCGGCGGGGTTGCCCGCCGAGCAGCGCAACCGGGTGCTGCTGATCGGCATCGTGGCCGCGACGGGGCTGCGCATCGTGTTCGCGGGCGTCACCACGCAGCTGCTCGAGATCGTCGGACTGCTTTTTGCCGGCGGCGTGCTGCTGCTCTGGGTGTCGTGGAAGCTGTGGCGCGAGATCCGCGCGCAGGGCCGCCACGACGCGGCCGAAGGCGAAAAGGTGCTCGAAGGCGGTGCCGGCGAAGTCGACATGCCGCGCAAGACGCTGCGCCAGGCGATCATCCAGATCATCGTCGCCGACATCTCGATGTCACTCGACAACGTGCTTGCCGTCGCCGGCGCCTCGCGCGACCACCCCTACGTCCTCGTCTTCGGCCTCGCCATTTCGGTCGTGCTGATGGGCGCCGCGGCCGTCGTGATCGCCAAGGCGCTGCAGAAGCACCGATGGATCGCCTATGTGGGGCTGATCCTGATCCTCTATGTCGCGATCAAGATGATGTGGGACGGCGGGCACGAGATCCGCGAAGCCGTGGCGATGGCCGGCCTCATGTAAAGAGCCGGAAATTCCGGCTACCGCCGGGCACGCCCGGCCGGTAGGGTGGACCGCTTTTCAGGGGGGAATATGGGCGTCGAGTCATTGGTCTTCGGATTTTCCGCGGCGCAGCTGGCCCTGCTGGGCCAGGTCATCATGATCAACTTCGTCCTGTCGGGCGACAACGCGGTCGTCGTCGGCATGGCCGCAGCGGGCCTGCCGGCCAAGCAGCGCACGCAGGCGCTGTGGTTCGGCATCGTCGCCGCGACGATCCTGCGCATCGTCTTCGCCATCGTCGCGGTCAACCTCCTCCAGATCCCCGGCCTGATGTTCGCGGGCGGCCTGCTGCTTGTCTGGGTGGCCTGGGGCCTTTGGAAGGAAATCAACGCGGCCAATGCGGCCGAGACGGCCGAAGTCGCGCAGGCGGCGGAGGTCGTCGTCGCCGCCGAAGCCATCGCGATCGCCGAAGTCGTTTCCATCGCCGAGCCGGTCGCGACCAAGACCTTCTCGGAAGCGATCTGGCAGATCCTCGTCGCGGACGTCTCGATGTCGCTCGACAACGTGCTCGCCGTTGCCGGTGCCGCACAGGCCGAGCCGACGATCCTGCTGATCGGCCTGATCGTCTCGGTGCTGCTGATGGGCATGGCCGCAACGGCGATCGCCAAGCTGCTCGAGCGCTATCGCTGGATCGCGTGGGTCGGGCTGGCGCTGATCGTCTATGTCGCCGCCGACATGTGCTGGAAGGGCGGCAAGGACATCCTGGCGCTGCTGAACGTAGCCTAGACGCCGTTCCCGCCTAGACGAAAGCGAACCCGACCTTCCCCAGCGGGCCGAAATCGCACGACACCTTGTCGCCCGCACCAGCCCGGTGCAGGCCCGTGCAGGTTCCCGTCGTCACGATCTCGCCGGCGCTGAGACCGTCTTTCGTGGCCGGATTGTTCGCAAGCCAGCGCAATGCCTCGAGCGGATGGCCAAGCGCGTCGGCACCCCTGCCCTTGCCCACGACCCTGCCGCCCGCGCGCATGGTGACGGGAACGGCGCCGAGATCGCGTCGCCGCCAGCCCTTGACCGGCGGCCCCACGATCAGCGCCCCGTTCGCGCCGAGATCGGCGACGATCTCGGGCAGCGTGACCTTCAGCCAGTCGACATAGCGGCTGTCGATGATCTCGATCGCCAGGTGCAGGTCATCGACGGCGGCCAGTACCTCCGCGCGCGAATAGGGCTTCTTGCGCGGCTTCAGGTTCTTGCCCAGGAAGAAGGCGAACTCGCCCTCCAGCGCCCGCATCGGATAGGCGCCTCCCGGAATCCGCGAGCCCGAGACGAAGCAGCGCGGCAGGAAGACCCGCCCCGCGAACGGCCCGTCGGACTTCAGGATCTTGCGCGCCGCTTCGCTGGTGCAGCCGATCTTCCAGCCCGCCGTCTGGATGCCGAGCGATTCGACCAGGGCCGCCTGCACGACATAGCCTTCCGCGACGGTGCGCGGCCGGCAGGCTTCCGGCAGTTCCGGCAGCGGGTTCCCGATCGAGAAGGCGTCGACCAGATACGCCACCGCCTGCGCCACCGACGGCTTCGTTCGCTTCGCCGCCATCAGCCTGCCCCGCCGCCATAGAGGAAGTTCGGCAGCCACAGCGTCATGCCCGGCCACACATACATGATCGCCATGCAGAGGATCACGATCAGCATGTAGGGCATCATGCCCGCAAAGATCTGGTTCAGCGTCACGTGCTTGGGCGCCACGCCCTTCAGGTAGAAGGCGGACATGGCGACCGGCGGCGACAGGAACGCCGCCTGCAGGTTCACGAACACCAGCGTGCCCCAGAGGATCGGGTCGATCTCGAAGTGCTTCAGCATCGGCAGGAAGATCGGCACGAAGATCACGATGATCTCGGTCCATTCCAGCGGCCAGCCGAGCACGAAGATGATCGCCTGCGACAGCAGCATGAACTGGATCGGCGACATGTTCAGCGACAGTACCCATTGCTCGAGCAGCGCCTGCCCGCCGAGGATCGCGAAGACGCCCGAGAACAGCGCCGAACCCACGAAGAGCCAGCACACCATCGCGGTCGTCTTGGCCGTGAGGAACACGGCTTCCTTCGTGCGCTTCATGTCGAGCGTGCGCGCGTGGAATGCGAGAAGGAACGCGCCCGCCGCGCCCACCGCCGCCGATTCCGTCGCCGTCGTGATGCCGAACAGGATCACGACGAGCACGACGACCGTCAGGATGCCCAGCGGCATGATCGAAGTGGTCAGCAGCTTGATGACCTCCAGGCGGTCGGCGGTCATCCGCAGGTAATAGCGTGCCATGCCGATCGCCGAGAGCCCCGCGATGGCGAGGAACCACGGCACGAAGCCTTCGGGCGGCGCGTAGGGTGCGGCTTCCTCGAGTTCGTCGCCGCCGAGCGCTTCGAGCCCATCGGGAATCTCGAAGGCGTCGCCCTGCTGGTGGATCATCACGTACCACCAGATCAGCCAGAACGTGCCCGCGACGAGCACGATCGGCACGAAGGCGTAGACGAGATACCAGACGAGCGTGCCGCGCTCGATGCCGCGCGCCTTGGCCGGCACAATCAGCGACAGGACCAGCGCCACGACCATATTGCGCGAGACCGACGCCGAAAGCGCGTCGAGCCAGGCGGGAACCGGCACCTTCGTCTCGGATTCCGGCAGCTTGGGCGCGATTCGCGGGTTCAGCATCGCCCAGCCGACGATGTAGACGAGATAGAGCAGCGCCAGGAAGAAGCCCGGGAACATCGCCGACGCGTAAAGCTTGACCACCGACTGCCCGGCGACGGCCGCATAGACGATGATCATGACCGACGGCGGGATCAGGATGCCGAGCGTGCCGCCGGCCGTGATGACGCCGGATGCGAGCTTCACATCGTAGCCCGCGCGCAGCATCGGGTTGAAGGCGATGACGCCCATCAGCACGACGACGGCCCCCACCAGGCCGCTGGCAATGCCCCAGAAGGTGCACACGATCAGCGTGGCCACCGCGAGCGAGGCCGGCACGTTCCGGAAGGCGAGCTGGATCGAATAGAACATCTTGTCGACCAGCGCACCGCGCTCCATCACGTATCCCATCAATACGAACAGCGGGATCGAGATCAGCACGTCGTTGGTCATCGCGCCGTAGGTGCGCTGGACCATCAGGCTGAAGACGAGGTTGTCGGAGAACGCCTGCCCCGACTTGAAATAGGCGACGAAGCCGAAAACGATGCCGAGGCCCATCAGCGTGAAAGCCGTCGGGAACCCCATCATGATGACGACCACGATGAGGCACAGCATCAGCAGGCCGAGTGCGGGATCGCTCATCACGCGTTCTCCCCGCCACGTCCGCGCTGGCGGGCCGTCTCGTCGATATCCAGAACCTTCTCGATCGCCATCCTGCGGACCTCGTCGTCGACATGTTCGCTGCCGGCAAGCTGCTCTTCCACGACGTCGATCTCGGCGACGTCCTTGAGACGGCTCGGCCATTCGCCGGTTTTCAGGCACACCACGCAGCGCACGATCTCGGCCACGCCCTGCAGCATCACGAGAAAACCGGCAATGGGGATCACGGTCTTGAAATGGTAGACCGGCGGCCCGTCGGCGGTGACGTTCGAATGCTCGGCAATGCGCCATGAATCGCCGGCATAGTGCCAGCCCGCGTAGCACAGGGCCGCAATGCCCGGCAGGAAGAAGGCGACGTAGAGGATGATGTCGAGCGTCGCCTGCGTGCGCGGTCGCATCGAGCTATAGAGAAAATCGCCGCGCACATGCGCGTTCTGCGCGAGCGTATAGGCACCGCACAGCATGAAGGCCGAGCCGTAGAGCATGTTGCTCGCGTCGAAGATCCACGCGGTCGGCATGTTCAGGATGTAGCGCTTGAAGACCTCGGCACAGACGAGAAGCATCAGGCCGACGACCAGCCATGCCGCCGCCTTGCCCACCCAGGTGCTGATCCCGTCGACCGTATGAAGGAACTTCTGGACGCTCATTGGACCGTTTCCGCCGTCGATAAGATGGCTCAAGCTAAGAAAAAGTCCACCTGCGTTTCCGCAGGTGGACCCTTCCCGCCTCTGTTTCGTTCAACTCACGTGCGCTTCACACCCTTTGGACCGAAATAGTGGTCGTAGACCATCTTTCGGCTGACCACCGTATCCTGCTCCCAGCGCGTGACGCGGCGCGCGAAGGCGATCTGGGACTCCAGGATCTCCTTGAAGAGCGGATTCTCGCCGGACTTCTTCGCCACGACGTCGTCGTAGATTTCGAGCTGGCGCTTGAGGATCGCGTCCGGCGTCTTGTAGAAACGCACGCGGTCCTTGGTGCGCAGCTCGTCGTAGTCCTTCGAGTAGCGGTCGATCGCCTTGAGCGACATGTCCTGCGAGGCGGCTTCCACCGCGTTGTCGATGATCGCCTTCATCTTGGTTGGAAGTGCGTCGAACTTGGTCTTGTTGAAGGTGATTTCGAACTGTTCGGCGTTCTGGTGGTAGCTCTGCAGCATGCAGACCTTCGAGACGTCGGCGAAGCCCAGCGCCTTGTCGGACGAGGCGTTGTTGAACTCCGCCGCGTCGAGCAGGCCGCGATCCATCGCCGAAACGATTTCGCCGCCCGGCAGCGCGTTGACGGCCGCACCGAGCCCCGTGAACACGTCGATCGAGATGCCGACGGTGCGGTACTTGAGGCCCTGGAAGTCCTCGACCTTGGTGATCGGCTTCTTGAACCAGCCGAGCGGCTGGGTGGGCATCGGGCCGTAGGCATAAGACACGACGTTGGCGCCGATCGAGGCGTAGAGCTTGGCCGCGAGTTCCTTGCCGCCGCCGTACTTGTGCCAGGACAGCAGCATGTTGGCGTCCATCGCGTAGCCGGGGCCCGAACCCCACAGCGCCAGCGCCGTCTGCTTGCCATAGTGATAGACCATCACGCCATGGCCGCCGTCGAGCGTGCCGCTCGACACCGCTTCGAGCAGGCCGAAGGCCGGTACGACCGCACCCGCCGGCAGCACTTCGATGCGCAGGTCGCCGCCGGTCATGTCATTGACCTTCTTGGCAAAGTCGAGCGCGTATTCGTGGAAAATGTCCTTCGACGGCCAGGTGCTCTGCCAGCGCATGCTGATCGGGCCCTGCGCCTTGACGACGCTGGGGGTGGCGACCGTGGCGGCGGCAGCAAGGGCGAACGAGCCCTTCAGGAAGCTTCGGCGTGCGGACGTGGGGGTAGCTGATTTTTTCATCGTCTCTCTCCCTCGGTGAGCCGCGAATTATGCTCGCGTTGATGTGAATATTACCTATTCGGTGATCCATACCAAGGGGTCTTCGTGTCCGATCTGTGGGCAAATCCGCGGTGAAATTTGTCGGCAGCCGCCGCCCCGTGCTAAGGCCGGTCGCGATGCCTGTATCGCCTGAACCTGCCCTGCCGCTTGCCGTGCGCTATGCCCGGGACGGGGTCGTGCATGTCCCCGGAATCCTTGATTCCGGCTGGATCGCGCGGCTTTCCACCGCGATCGACCGCTCGATGGCCAAACCGGCCCGGCGCGCGGTCGAATTCGCCGCCGACGACGAGCCGGGCCGCTTCTTCGGCGACATGTTCATGTGGCGCCGCGACCCCGATTTCCGCGCCGCGTTCTTCGATACGCCATGCGCCGCCCTTGCCGGGAATGCGATGGCGGCCACGCAGGTCAACCTGTTCTACGACCAGATCTTCGCCAAAGAGCCGGGAACGCCGCGCCGCACGCCCTGGCATCAGGATTTCCCCTACTGGCCGGCGACCGGCGACATGTTCTGCACGGTCTATCTCGCGCTCGACCCGATCGATGCGGCGAACGGCGCCGTCGAATACGTTGCAGGCTCCCATCGCTGGGGCGACGACTACCGGCCCGCCGCGTTCCGTGCAGGCGCCGAAGACGCGGGGCGCTACCGCGAAGGCGAACTTGCGCCCGCACCGGATATCGAGGCGATGCGCGGCACGCTCGACATGCGCAGCTTCGACCTCTCACCCGGCGACGGCGTCGTGTTCCACGGCAAGCTCGTTCACGGGGCGGGCGGAAACGGGAGCGCCAATCGTCGTCGGCGCACGCTCGCCCTGCGCTTCGCCGGCGACGACGTGCGCTGGCGCGAGGGCGTGCCGACCTTCAATGCCCTGGCGAAAGCGCGCCTGAAGACCGGCGACCGGCTCGACGCGCGGGCCGACCTGTTCCCGGTGCTGTGGCGGCGGGGCTAGGCCCGGACGACCTTGCCCGGGTTCATGATGTTGTCGGGATCGAGCGACTTTTTGATCGTGCGCATGACCGATACGGCCTCGCCGTGCTCGGCATCGAGGAAATCGATCTTGCCGTAGCCCACGCCGTGTTCGCCCGTGCAGGTCCCGTCCATCGAAAGCGCGCGCGCCACGAGACGGTCGTTGAGGCGGTTGGCTTCGGCGACCTCCTCGGGCTTGCCCGTGTCGAGCACGAACGAGACGTGGAAGTTCCCGTCGCCGACATGGCCGACGATGGGCGCGGGCAGTTTCGAACCCGCGAGATCCTTCTGGGTTTCCACGATACAGTCCGTCAGGCGCGAGATCGGCACGCACACGTCGGTCGCCCATATCTGGCAGCCCGGCCGCAGGCCCTTGGCGGCGTAGGCCGCGTCGTGGCGCGCCTGCCAGATCTTCCGGCGTTCGGCCGGATCGGTCGTCCAACGGAAATCCGTGCCGCCATTTTCGGCCGCGATAGCCTGGACCATCTCGGCCTGCTCCGCGACCGACGCCTCCGAACCGTGGAACTCGAGCCACAGCGTGGGCATGGCCGTCACGTTGAGCTTCGAGTATTTCGCGATCGCTTCCATCTGCAGGGCATCGGCAAGCTCGATGCGCGCGACCGGCACGCCCGCCTGGATCGTGGCGATGGTCGTGTCGACCGCCTGCTTGACCGACGGGAAACCGCACATGGCCACGCTCGTCGCCTCGGGAATGCCGTAGAGGCGCAGTGTCACTTCGGTGATGACGCCGAGCGTGCCCTCGGAACCCACGAACAGGCGCGTGAGGTCGTAGCCGGCCGAGGATTTGCGCGCGCGCTTGCCGGTGCGGATGATGCGGCCGTCTGCCAGCACCACTTCGAGCGACAGCACATTCTCGCGCATCGTGCCGTAGCGCACCGCGTTGGTGCCCGAGGCCCGCGTGGCCGCCATGCCGCCGAGCGAGGCGTCGGCGCCCGGATCGATGGGGAAGAACAGGCCGGTGTCGCGCAGATGCTCGTTGAGCTGCTTGCGCGTCACGCCCGGCTGGACGCGCACGTCGAGATCGTCCTTGTTGACCTCGAGGATCCTGTTCATGCGCGATACGTCGATGCAGATCCCGCCATGCAGGGCGGCCGTGTGGCCTTCCAGCGAGGTGCCCGTGCCGAAGGGGACGACCGCCAGCTTGTGGCGCGCGCAGATCTTCACGACGGCGGCCGCCTCGGCGGTCGATTCGACGAACGCGACCGCATCGGGCGGAACCGCGTGGTGGTAGGCCTCGCCGCGCCCGTGCTGGTCGCGCACGGCGCTGGCGGTCGACAGGCGTTCACCCAGCAGCGTGCGGATTTCCGCGATCGCGTTGGCGCGCGCCACGGGCTCGGATTGTCTGATTTCGGCGATGCTGGCCATGATCCACGCTCCGGGAAAAGATGCGGAATGTTAGTCCTGCGGCCGGGTGCCCGCAACGCTCAAGCGGCCGCGCGCGCCCGAACCCGCTCGCGCCAGATCACGTAAAGCCCTGCCGCCACGACGATTGCCGCACCGTACCAGACATTGTCGGTCGGCCATTCGCTCCAGATGAACCAGCCGATGATCGCGGCCCAGACGAGTTCGGTGTAGTTGAAGGGCGCGATCGCACCCACCGGCGCCAGGCGGAAGGCGCGATAGCTCAGGAACTGGCCGACGATCACCAGCACGGCCATCGCGACGATGGCGATCCACGCGGAATCGGCCACCGGACCGAGCGTGCCGGGAAGCAGCGCCATGCCGGCAAGACCGCAGATCATCTGCACGATGCACTGCATGAAGATCATCGTCATGTCGCTTTCGGTGGGCGACAGCCAGCGCACCATCGTCATGCCCAGCGCGTAGAGCGCGGCGGCACTCAGCGCCAGGAGCGCACCCGTCGAGATGAGCCCGTCGGCCGCGTCCGGCCCGATGATGACGCCCACGCCTGCAAAGCCGACGACCACGGCCGTCCAGCGGTGGATGCCGACCTTTTCGCGCAGCAGCACGACCGAATAGGCCGTCATCAACAGTGGCGCCACGAAACAGATGGCGATCGCGGTGGCCAGCGGCAGCTCGCGCAGGCTTTCGAAGAAACACCACATCGAACCGGCGGCGGCAAGTCCGCGCACGAGGTGCGCGTAAGGCCGGCGCGTGCGCATCAGCGCGACCTGACCGGTCGCCGCCAGATACACGACCAGGAACGCGAGGACGATGGCCGAGCGGATGCCCATGATCTGGATCGACGAGAAATGGCCGACCGCGAATTTCGCGATCGCGTCCATCACCGACATCACGACGACGCCAGCGATCATGTAGGCGATGCCGGCGAGCGGGCGGTTGGTGCGGACGGGCGCTGACGAATCGTTCGGGGGGTGTGCCATGACGCAGGTGGGTATAGCCGTTTGCCGGGCCGACCGCGAGGCCCGCTAGCGCGCCATGCGGGCGCGCACGCGTTCGCGCCAGATGACGTACAGTCCGGCCATGACGACGATGGCCGCCCCCGTCCACACGTTGGCGGGGGGAAGCTCGTCCCAGAAGACCCAGCCGAACAGCGCCGCCCAGATGAGTTCGGTGTACTGGAACGGCGCGACCGCCCCCACGGGTGCGAGGCGGAAGGCCCGGAACGCCAGGAACTGGCCCGCGATCAGCAGCACGGCCATCGCGGCGAGCGCCACCCATGCGACGCCCGGCACGGACACGGCCGCGTCGGGCAGCAGCAGGACGCCCGCAAAGCCCACGAACGCCTGCACGAGACTTTGCGTCGCCACCATCGAGGCTTCGCTTTCGGTCGCGGCAAGCCAGCGCACCGCAGTCATGCCGAGCGCGTAGAAGACGGCCGCTCCCAACGCCAGCACGGCACCTGCCGAGAGCAGGCCGTCACCCGCCTCCGGCCCCACGATCACGGATACGCCCGCAAAGCCCACACCCACCGCCGCCCAGCGATGCACCCCTACGTGCTCGCGCAGCATCGGCACCGAGAAGGCCGTCATCAGCAACGGCGTGCAGAAGCCGATCGCAATGACCGTGGCAAGCGGCAGGAAGCGCAGGCTCTCGAAGAAGCAGAGCATCGAGACGACCGGCATTGCTGCGCGCGCGAAATGCGCGAAGGGCCGGCGCGTTCGCAGTTCGGCAAGACGGCCTGTGGCCGCGAGAAACGCCAGCAGGCCCGCGAAGGTAAGGGCCGCATGCAGGCCGAGAAGCTGAAAGGTCGGCAGCAGGCCGAGCGCGAATTTCGCCGCCGCATCCATCGCCGCAATCGTGAAGACGCCGGCCGCCATGAACGCGATACCGGCGAGCGGCCGGTCGGCGCGGCCCGCAACGAAATGTCGCCGGTCGTCGGGAACGGGTTTCATGGGTGCAAGACGATCTAGCGCTTCTTCCCGAAGCCGCCGCCGCCCGGCGTTTCGATGACGAACAGGTCACCGGGGCCGACATCCCAGCGGGCAGTGGCCCCCTTCTCTTCGACGGTGCCGTCGGCACGCACGACCCAGTTGCGGCCAAGAGCGCCCGGCGCCCCGCCTTCAAGCCCGAAGGGCGCCACCTTGCGGCGGTTGGCGAGGATCGCGCAGGTCATCTTTTCGAGGAACCGGATCTTGCGGATCACGCCGTCGCCGCCGCGATATTGCCCGGCACCGCCCGAGCCGCGCCGGATCTCGAAGCTTTCGACGCGCACCGGGAAGCGCCATTCGAGCACTTCGGGATCGGTCAGGCGCGAATTCGTCATGTGCGTTTGCACCGCATCGCAGCCGTCATAGCCGGGCCCGCCGCCCGAGCCGCCTGCGACCGTCTCGTAATACTGGTGGCGCTCGTTGCCGAAGGTGAAGTTGTTCATCGTGCCCTGCGCGCCCGCCATGGCGCCCAGCGCGCCGTAGATCGCGTCGGTCACGGTCTGCGAGGTCTCGACATTGCCGGCCACGACCGCCGCCGGATAGCGCGGGCGCAGCATCGAGCCCTCGGGAATGCGCACCTCCAGCGGCTTCAGCACGCCCGCATTCATCGGGATCTCGTCCTCGACCAGCGTGCGGAAGACATAGAGCACCGCCGCCATGCACACGGCCGAAGGTGCGTTGAAGTTGGTCGGCCGTTGCGGCGAGGTGCCGGCGAAATCGAGGATGCCGGTGCGCTTGGCATGGTCGATCGAAACTTTCACACGCACGACCGAACCGTCGTCCATCGGATAGGTGAATTCGCCATCCTTCAGCACGTCGAGGACGCGGCGTACCTGCTCCTCGGCATTGTCCTGCACATGGCCCATATAGGCGCGCACGGTATCGAGCCCGAAATCGCGCACCATCTTACGCAGTTCCTGCGCGCCCTTCTCGCACGCGGCGACCTGCGCCTTGAGATCGCCGATGTTCTGCGCCGGGTTGCGCGCCGGGTATTTCCCCGACCGCAGCAGCGCCACCATCTCCGCCTCGCGGAACCGTCCCTGCTCGACCAGCAGGAAATCGTCGATCAGCACGCCCTCTTCTTCCACCGTCGTGGAATCCGGCGGCATCGAGCCGGGCGTCAGGCCGCCGATGTCGGCCTGATGGCCGCGGCTGGCGACGAAGAACAGGATCTGGGCCTTCGCCTCGTCATAGACCGGCATGACGACGGTCACGTCGGGCAGATGCGTGCCGCCGTTATAGGGCGCGTTGAGGACGAACACGTCGCCGGGCCGCATCGTGTCGCCGCGCGCGCGGGTGACGGCGGCGACGCTCTCGCCCATCGAGCCCAGATGCACGGGCATGTGCGGCGCGTTGGCGATCAGGTTTCCCTGCCGGTCGAACAGCGCGCAGGAGAAATCGAGCCGCTCCTTGATGTTGACCGAATAGGCGGTGTTCTGCAGCGCCACACCCATCTGCTCGGCGATCGACATGAAGAGATTGTTGAACACCTCCAGCATCACCGGATCGACCTTGGTGCCCACCGCATTGGCGCGCGCGAGGACGGCCACGCGGCGCAGCACCAGATGGTCGCGCGGCGTCACTTCCGCACGCCAGCCCGGCTCGACCACCGTCGTCGCGTTCGCGTCGGCGATGATGGCCGGGCCCGGCACGCGCATCCCCGGCTTCAGCCGTTCGCGTCGGTACACCGGCGTGTCGTGCGTGGCGCCGTCCGAATACATCTTCGTGCGCGCGTCGGGCGAAGGTGCGGGTGCGTCGCTCAACGGGAATGTCGCGTCGCCGGCCGTTTCCGTGTGGCCGACGATCTCGACCGCCACGGCCTCGACGACGACCGCGCGGCCCGGCATCAGGAAGCCGTAGCGCTGGCGGTGCGCGGCCGCAAACGCCGCCTCCACCGCCTCGACCGGCCCGTCATCGACGACGAGCGTGGAATCCGTGCCTTCGTATTTGAGATGCAGCTTGTGCAGGGATTCGATGCGCTCGTCCGGCACGCCCTGCCGGCGCATCTCGGCCAGCCCGTCGACAGCGAGCGCATCGAGCGCAGCCGTCAACGCGGGGCGCAGGTCAGCACCCAGGCGCGCCTCGACCGCCCGCTCGCGCATCACGCGCAAATCGGCGAGGCCCATGCCGTAGGCTGACAGCACGCCCGCGAGCGGATGGACGAACACCGTCGTCATGCCGAGCGTGTCGGCGATCTTGCAGGCATGCTGCCCGCCCGCCCCGCCGAAGCAGTTGAGCGCATATCCCGTCACGTCGTAGCCGCGCTGGATCGAGACCTGCTTGATCGCGTTCGCCATGTTCTCGACCGCGATGGTGAGGAAGCCGTCCGCCACTTCCTCGGGACTGCGCGCGGTACCCGTCGCCTTCGAGACTTCCGAGGCGAGGGCCGCGAATTTCGCTCGCACGATCTCGGCGTCCAGCGCCTCGTTCCCGCCCGGCCCGAACACCTTGGGGAAGAAGGCGGGCACGAGCTTTCCCACCATGACGTTGGCGTCCGTCACCGCCAGCGGCCCGCCGCGCCGGTAGCAGGCCGGGCCCGGATTGGCGCCCGCACTCTGCGGACCCACGCGGAAGCGCGCGCCGTCGAAGAACAGGATCGAGCCACCGCCGGCCGCCACCGTGTGAATCTTCATCATGGGTGCGCGCATGCGCACGCCCGCGACGATCGTCTCGAAGGCGCGCTCGAACTCGCCGTTGTAGAGCGTGACGTCGGTCGACGTCCCGCCCATGTCGAAACCGATGATGCGCGGGAACCCGGCGATGGTGCCGGTGCGCGCGGCGCCGACGATGCCGCCCGCCGGGCCCGACAGGATCGCGTCCTTGCCCTGGAAGAAATGCGCGTCGACCAGCCCGCCGTTCGACTGCATGAACATCAGGCGCGTATCGCCCAGCTCCCCGGCCACGCGGTCGACATAGCGGCGCAGGATCGGCGAGACATAGGCATCGACCACCGTCGTGTCGCCGCGCCCGACGATCTTCATCAAGGGCGAGACCTCATGGCCGATCGACACCTGCGTGAAGCCGATGCGCCGCGCGATCGCACCCAGCGCCTTCTCGTGCGCGGGATACCGGTAGCCATGCATCAGCACGATGGCGAGTGCCTGGATGCCGGTCGCATGGACCGCACGCAGGGCCGCTTCGGCGGCATCTTCGTCGAGCGCCTCAAGCACGTTGCCCTGCGCATCCACGCGCTCGTCGATCTCGACGACGCTCTCGTAGAGAAGCTCGGGCAGCACGATCCGGCGCGAGAACAGCTTGGGCCGGTTCTGGTAGGCGATGCGCAGCTGGTCCTTGAAACCGCGCGTGATGGCCAGTGCCACGCGCTCGCCCTTGCGTTCCAGCAGCGCGTTGGTCGCCACCGTCGTGCCCATCTTCACGGCATCGATGGGCGCCCCGTTCAGCGAGGCGCCGGGGGCAAGCCCCAGCAGGTCGCGGATGCCCTGCAATGCGGCATCCTCATAGCGCTCGGGATTTTCCGACAGTAGCTTGTGCGTCAGCAGCCCGCCGTCGGGCTTGCGCGCGACGATGTCGGTGAAGGTGCCGCCGCGATCGATCCAGAACTGCCAGCCGGTCATGAAGGGAGGCTAGCCGTCCCTCACGCCGCGATCAATCCGCCGCCGCGAAGCATCCTCCGGGGCTGGATTGCGCCGCTCACGCCCGCGAAGGCGTCGCGCGACAGGGCGCAGGCGAGCAGCCGCCCCGGCTTCTCGCCCGGCATGACGAGGCCGAACGGGGCCGCCGGCACGAAGCCGAAACGCGCGTAGTAGCCGATGTCGCCGACCAGCACGATCCGCCTGGCGTTCATCCAGACGGCCGCGTCGATCGTCTCACGCATCAGCGCCACGCCGATGCCCCGGCCCTTCAGGGCCGGTTCGACCGCAAGCGGGCCGAGCAGCAACGCGTCGTGATCGCCGATTGCCACATCCCAATAACGGATCGAGCCGAGCAGCCGCCCGTCGTCGTCGGCCCGCGCCACGCGCGAAAGGGCTGCGACCGGTGCCGCGCCCTGCCGGTAGCGGTACGAGGTCTTCGTCTGCCGGCCGGGTCCGAAAGCCCGGTCGAGCAGTGTTTCGATGACAGGCCCGTCATCGGGCCGCTCGGTGGTCAGGTGGAACATGGGCTTTACTCGCGAAAGGGGGATCGGCGTCGGAGGGACGCGCGCTTTCGCGGGAAAATGCCAGGAATTGTAAGGAGTTGGTTCCGGCGGTCCGAACGCGAATCAGCGCACGCTTGGGCGAAGGCCCAGCGTTCGTCGTCGCGCACACATGATCGTTCCGAAAACCATGAATGTTTTCTACAGGACGTTGGCGCGATTCGTCAACGTCATACCTTGAATTTCGGGTCGAGCCAGTCGCGCAAGCTGTCGCCGAACAGGTTGAAGGCGAAGACGGCCACCGAGATGGCGAGGCCGGGGAACAGGATCATCCACGGCGCCTCGCGGTAGAAGTCCGAAGCGTTGCCCGACAGCATCAGGCCCCAGGCGGGCGTGGGCTCGGTCACGCCGAGACCGAGGAACGAGAGCGACGCTTCCAGCAGGATCGCCTGCGCGATGAAGGCCGTGAACATGATCAGGAAAGGTGCTGCCACGTTGGGCACCATGTGGCGGAAGATGATGCGCGAATGGCTGAAGCCCGCGGCGCGCGCGGCGTCGATATAGGGCATCTCGCGGATCGACAGCGAGGCGGCGCGCACGACGCGCGCGACCTTCGGCACGATCGGGATCGCGATGGCGAAGATGAGGTTGATGTCCACGCCCGCGATCTGGTTGCGCCCCAGCATCGCGACGACGACAAGGGCGAGCACGATGATCGGGAACGACAGGATCACGTCGATGAAGCGCTGCACGATCATGTCGATGCGCCCGCCGAAATAGGCCGACGCGACGCCGATGGTGGCGCCCAGCGTGCAGCCGAACAGCGAGGAGAAGAACCCGATGGTGAGCGCCGTGCGTGCGCCGTAGATCACGCGGCTGAAGATGTCGCGCCCGAAGGCGTCGGTGCCCATCCAGTGCTCGATGCCGGGAGCCGCGAGCATCGCGGCGAAATCGATCGACAGCGGGTCGTAGGGCGCGACGAGTTCGGCGAACAGGCCGGCGAACAGCATGATGAGGATCGCCACGCCCGAGATTGCGCCCAGCGGCTGGGCCATGCAGAAATCAACGAGCGGCGAGCGGCGCTTGCGCACCGCATAGGTCACGTTAGGTTGGGAAACGGCGCCGCCGGCCATCTCAGCGTCCCCCGAAGCGGATGCGCGGATCGAGCCACGCATAGAGGATGTCGACCACCAAGTTCGACAGCATGAACACGAACGCGATCAGCATCACGATCGACTGGATCAGCGTGAAGTCGTTGCGGCTGACCGCCTGCACGAACAGACGCCCCACGCCGTTGAGGTTGAAGACCTGCTCGGTCACGACGAGGCCGCCGATCAGGAACGCGAACTCGAGACCGATCACGGTGATCGCGGGAAGCATCGCGTTGCGCATGGCGTGGCGCGAGACGACGACTTTCTCGAACACCCCCTTGGCGCGTGCGGTACGGATATAGTCTTCCTTCATCACCTCGATGATCGAGGAACGCACCATTCGCGCGACGACGGCCGAATAGCGGTAGCCGACCGCGAGGGCCGGCCAGATCAGCTGGCTGATGTTGGCGACCGGATCGACATAGATGGGCGTGTACGTTATCGGCGGCAGCCAGTTGAACCAGTAGAGCAGCGCAAGGATGATGAGCATGCCGAGCCAGAAACTGGGCACGGCAAGCCCGGCGATGGTCACCAGGCGCACCGTGTAGTCGATCCACGAATCCTTGAAGAGCGCGGATATCGTCCCCAGCGGGATCGCCACCAGCACGGCGATGATCGTCGCCATGATCGCGACCTGGAGCGTGAGTTCCAGCCGGATGCCGATTTCCTCGGAAACCGGGCGGTCCGTCCACATCGACATCCCGAGATCGAGCGTGGCCAGTCCCACCATCCACTGGCCGAACTGGACGTGCAGCGGCTTGTCGAGACCCAGGCGCTTGCGCTCCATCTCGATCGTTTCCTGCGTCACGCTGCCGCCGTCGCCGCGCAGCTTCACCTCCACGATGTCGCCGGGCACGACCCTCAACATGAAGAAAATGAGGATCGCGACCCCGGCGAGCGTGGGGATCATCAGCAGCGTGCGGTTGGCGAGATACCCGAGCATCGGCAGCGCCGGCCTTTCGCAGGATCAGGTGTTGAGCCACACCCCGGCCAGATCCTGGCCAAGATTATGGCTGGGCGACATCTGCCAGCCCATGACGATCTTGTGGGTCGGCACGATGCGGTACCACCACAGCAGCGGCACCTGGTAGGCCTGGTCGAGCGCGCGCTTCTCGAACGCGCGGATCAGCTCGTACCGCTTCTTGTCGTCGCGCTCGCGTGACTGGGCGACGTAGAGGCGGTCGAGCTCCGCGTCGATCGCGCGCGAGCGGTTTTCCGGCGCCCGGTTGAACGACAGGTACTTGGCGAGCGCCAGCGACGGTTCGTCCATGAACAGGTTCGAGAAGTCGATCGCGACGTCGAAATTGCCGCTCGACATGCCCGCAAGATAGGGCGACGTCTCGAGCTGCCGGTGTTCGACATTGACGCCGATCTGGCGCCACTGGTCGACCACGAAGATGCCGGCAGGCGTGTAGGGCTGCGAGAGATTGCGATTGTGGAGGACGAAGGTCAGGTTGGGCACGCCCGCTTCGCGCAGCAGCTTGCGCGCTTCGGCGCGCGCGGCGTTGATGTCGCGCCCGAAGCCCGCCATCTTCGACAGATCCTCGTCCTTGATCGCGAAGGGCGAACCCGGACGGACCAGGCCGCCGGCGTCGCGCAGCGTCGCGGTGCGGGCCAGACCCGCGGCCCCCGCGCGCCGGTCGATGCAGATGTGCAGGGCGCGGCGCACGCGCGGATCGTCGAACGGTTTCTTCTCCGTGTTGAAGACGACCATCAGGTTGAGCGTCCAGCTCGACTCCTCGATGCGGACCTTGTCGCCCATGACCTGCGTCAGGCGGTCGCGCTCGGCCGGGCTGATGCCGCGGAACTCGGCCAGCACCTGGCCGCCCTGCAGCGCGTTCAGCATCGCGGCGGGCTGCGTCATGAACACGCCGCGGAACCCGTCGAGATAGGGCTGGCCCGCCTTGAAGTACTTGTCGAAGCGCGTGCCGGAGACGTGGCTGCCCTTGACGTGCTCGCCGAAGCGGAACGGGCCGGTTCCCATGATCGTCGTCTTCGGCCCGTTCGGGTCGGCGGCCAGGACAGAGGCTTTGTAGATCCAGTTCCACGGGCTTGCGAAATTCTCGAGCATCGAGGGGTTGGCCGCCTTCATCTTGAAGATGACCGTCGCGGCATCCGGCGTCTCGATCGTGTCGATGTCCTCGAACGTTGCCTTGCGCGCGGAGACCACGCCCGCGGGCGGATTGCGCAGACGCTCGTAGGTCGCCTTGACGTCGGCCGAGGTGAGCTGCGAACCGTCATGGAAGAAGGCGTTGGGCACGAGCTTGAAGGTATAGGTCATCAGGTCGGGAGCGACCTGCCACGACGCGGCGAGATCGGCCTTCACCTTGGGATAGTTGGCGAGATCGAACTGGAGGAGCGTCGAATAGTACGGCGAGCCGAAATGCAGCGTGGCGAAGGTGTCGGAGCCATGCGCGTCGTAGTGCGGCGTCTCGGCCGAAATGGCGAAGGTCATCGTGCCGCCGCGCTTGGGGGCGCCTTGCGCACGCGCGGGCAATGCATCAAGCAGACCAAGGCCCGCGGCGGTGAAGGCGGCGGCTTTCATGAAATCGCGACGGTTGGAGCGCATCGGCTATTCCTCCTGTTTGGTCCCGTCCGCCCGCATTGTTCGCGTTCGCGGCAGGTTATGTTGGGGGTACCCGGCGGCCGGGGGACAACCGGGGTCGACATCAATGGACTACGCGGCACCGGCCTGCGTCAAGATTCGCGTCAAACCTTGATGCAGGCGACAAAATGTCCGGGCTTTACCTCGCGTGGCTCCGGTACGGTTTCCTTGCATTCGCGGGTGGCGAGCGGGCAGCGCGTGTGGAACACGCAGCCCGAAGGCGGATTGAGCGGACTCGGCAGTTCGCCCGACAGGGCGCGCGCCGCACGGCTTTTCTCGATCGTCGGATCGGGAACCGGTGCCGCGTCGAGCAGCGCCTTGGTATAGGGATGCAGCGGCTCGGCATAGAGCGTGTCGCCGTCGGCCATCTCCATCAGGCGGCCGAGATACATGACCACGACACGGTCGGAGATATGGCGCACCACCGCGAGGTCGTGCGCGATGAACAGGTAGGTGAGATTCAGCTTGTGCTGGAGATTCTCCAGCAGGTTGATGATCTGTCCCTGGATCGACACGTCGAGCGCCGAGACCGGTTCGTCGCAGACGATGAATTCGGGCTCCATTGCGAGGGCGCGCGCGATGCCGATGCGCTGGCGCTGGCCGCCCGACATCTCGTGCGGATAGCGCTCGGCCATGTAGGGAAAAAGCCCCACCTGCGTCAGCAGCTCGGCGACGCGCGCGGACGCCGCCTTGGCGTTGGGCACGAGCTTGTAGACCGTCAGCGGCTCCGCGATGATCTGGCCGATCGTCATGCGCGGATTGAGCGAGCTGAACGGGTCCTGGAAGATGACCTGGATCTTGCGCCGGATCTGGCGCAGCTCGTTCAAATCCTTGTGCGCGATATCCTCGCCCTTGAAGCGGATCTCGCCGGCCGTCGGATTGTCGAGGCGCAGCACGAGACGACCGATCGTCGTCTTGCCGCAGCCGGATTCGCCCACGAGACCCAGCGTTTCGCCCGGTGCGATGTCGAACGACACGTCGTTGACCGCGCGCACCTCGCTGGTGGCCGTCGACCACACGCCACCCTTGCGCGCGACGGTGAAGAACTTCTTCAGCCCCCGGACCGACAGCAGCGGCTTGGCGTCCTTGGCAATGCGCGCACCGGCATCGACGCGCACGGCCTCCGCGGGCTTCAGCGTGCCGGCCGCGAGCTCTCGCGCGCGCAGGCAGGCGGAGAAATGGCCCTTCTCGACCTCGACCAGCGGCGGATCCTGCGCGCAGATGTCGGCCTTGAAGGCGCAGCGTGCGGCGAAGCGACAGCCCTTGGGCGGATCGAGCAGATTGGGCGGCAGGCCCTCGATGGTTTCCAGCTTCTGGCCGCGCGGCCGGTCGAGGCGCGGCACCGAACGCATCAGGCCCATCGCGTAGGGATGGCGCGGGCGCAGGAACACGTCGTCGGCACTGCCCTGCTCGACCACGCGCGCGGCGTACATCACGTTGACGCGGTCGGCATAGCGCGCGACCACGCCCAGATTGTGCGTGATGATGATCAGCGCGATGTTGAGGCGGCGCGACAGATCCTTCATCAGCTCGAGGATCTGCGCCTGGATCGTCACGTCGAGCGCGGTCGTCGGCTCGTCGGCGATGATGAGTTTCGGGTTGCAGGCAAGCCCGATCGCGATCATCACGCGCTGGCGCATGCCGCCGGAGAACTGGTGCGGATACTGGTCAAGACGGCGCTCGGGATCGGTGATGCCGACCATCTTCAAGAGCTCGATCGCGCGCGCGTGCGCCTGCTCCTCCGTCATCTTCAGGTGGATGAAGAGCGGCTCCTTGATCTGCAGCCCGATCGGCAGGACCGGGTTGAGCGAGGTCATCGGCTCCTGGAAGATCATCGACATGTCGCGGCCGCGACGCTCGCGCATCTCCTCGTCGGAGAGATCGAGCAGGTTCACGCCGTCGAACATGATCCTGCCGTGCACGACCCGGCCCGCGGGCTTGGTCAGCAGGCGCATGACCGCGAGCGAGGAGACCGACTTTCCGCAGCCGGACTCGCCAACGATCGCCAGCACTTCGCCAGGCCGGACTTCGTAGGACACGCCTTCGACCGCGCGCACCACGCCTCGCGACGTCACGAAATGGACGTGCAGATCCTCGACCGAAAGCAGGGGCGGCGTCGGGGCGGGAGTGCTGGGCTGCAAAGAAAAACCTCGTCGAGCTCGCTGAACGTGGGCCTGTCCTGTCGCGGGTGCGCGGGAACGATGCCCCGCACCTCTCTTTTAGATCAGGTTCTTGCCTATCACGTGTTTCATATTGTTTCCAGAGTTCAGGCGTTGCTCGCGCGGACGGCATCGACGACCGCGTCGGTAACCGCCTTCGTGTCGGCATTGCCGCCCAGATCGGCGGTCCGGAAGCGCGGATCGGCCGTCACGCGCTCGACCGCCGCCATCAGGCGCCCGGCCGCGGCAGGCTCGCCCAGATGCTCCAGCATCATCACGGCCGACCAGAACGTGCCCACCGGATTGGCGATCCCCTTGCCCATGATGTCGAAGGCCGAGCCGTGGATCGGCTCGAACATCGAGGGAAATTTCCGCTCGGGATTGAGGTTGGCGGTGGGCGCGATGCCGATGGAACCCGCGAGAGCCGCCGCAAGATCCGAAAGAATGTCGGCGTGCAGGTTCGTCGCGACGATCGTGTCGAGCGTGATCGGCCTGCGGACCATGCGCACCGTCATCGCGTCGACCAGTTCCTTGTCCCATTCGACGTCGGGGAATTCGCGCGCGGTCTCGGCGGCAATCTCGTCCCACATGACCATGCCGTGGCGCTGCGCGTTCGATTTCGTCACGACGGTCAGCTTCTTGCGCGTGCGCGAACGTGCGAGCGCGAAGGCGAAACGCATGATGCGCGACACGCCCGCGCGCGTGAAGATCGATGTCTCGGTCGCGATCTCCTCGGGAAGGCCGCGATGCGTGCGCCCGCCCTGCCCGGCATATTCGCCCTCGGAATTCTCGCGCACGATGATCCAGTCGAGATCCCTGGCCGTCACGCCCGCGAGCGGCGAGGCGATGCCGGGCAGGATGCGCGTCGGGCGCACGTTCGCGTACTGGTCGAAAGGCTGGCAGATCGCCAGGCGCAGGCCCCACAGCGTCACGTGGTCGGGCACATCGGGCATGCCGACCGCACCGAACAGGATCGCGTCGAACGGCTTCAGCTGCGCGAGACCGTCTTCGGGCATCATCCGGCCGGTGCGCTTGTAATAGTCGCTGCCCCAGTCAAAGCTCGACACGTCGAGCGCGAAACCCTCGCGCGCGGCGAGTGCCTCGAGAACGCGCAAGCCCGCCGGGACGACTTCCTTGCCGATTCCGTCGCCCGGGATCGCGGCGATGCGATGACGTTTCATGGGAGATGCCTCTTCTTGCGATGTCGCGGCGATGGCGGACTCTGATATACGAAATCGGCGGCAATCGGTAGGGATCGGAGGGACGGGCGCGGAATGTCGATTTGGGGAAGTCTGCTCGGCGGAACGGCCGGTTACGCGCTCGGCGGCCCGCTCGGGGCGCTGATCGGCGCGGCCGCGGGCCATGCCATCGCGCGCGCGGCCTTCCGCAACCCGGACGACGCGGCGGCCGAGAAGCAGGTCGCCTTCACGATCGCGACCGTGGCGCTCGCTGCGAAGATGGCGAAGGCCGACGGTGAGGTCTGCGCGCGCGAGAAGGCGGCCTTCGCGCGCCTGTTCCGGTTCGACGAGACCGAGCGGCGCAACGTCGAGCGCGTCTTCGATCTCGCCACCAAATCGACCGCCGGCTACGAAGCCTATGCGCGCCAGGTCGCCGGGCTCTTCCCCAGGGGCGCGCCGGCGCTCGAGGAACTTCTCGACTGCCTGTTCCACATCGCCGAGGCCAACGGCGTGGTGACGGATTCGGAAATCGAGTATCTGGCGCAAGTCGCGCGCATTTTCGGCATCGACGCGGCCGGCTTCGAATCGCTGCGTGAAGCCCAGCGCGGCGGGGATGCCGCCGATCCTTGGCGCGTGCTCGGCGTGACGCGCGACGCTGGCGAGGAAGACGTGCGCCGGACATGGCGCGAGCTCGTGCGCACGCACCACCCGGACATCCTGACCGGCCAGGGCATGCCGGCCGAGTTCGTGGCGCTCGCCAACGAGCGCCTCGCGACGATCAATGCGGCCTACGACCGGATCCGCAAGCTGAAGGGCTGGACATGAAATCGACCGACGTCGCCCTCGTCCTCGGCGTGATGGTGCTGTGGGGCCTGAATTTCGTCATCGGAAAATGGGCCGTGGCGGAACTGCCGCCGATCTTCGCGATCGCGCTGCGCTTCTCGCTGGTCGCGGCCCTGCTGCTGCCGTTCGTGAAGGTGCCGCGCGAGGATCTCGGGCGCATCGCGCTGCTGTCGCTGACGCTGGGCTGCATCCATTTCAGCGTCTTCTTCACCGGCGTGTCCGGCATCGATGCGGGCCTGGGCGCGATCATCGCGCAGAGCCAGGTGCCCTTCGCCACGATCCTGGGGGCGATCCTCTACAAGGACTATCCGGGCTGGCGGCGCTGGATGGGCATGATCCTCGCGTTCGCCGGCATCTGGCTTGCGGCCGGCGAGCCGCGCGTGGGCGGCGACTGGTTCTATATCGGGCTGTGCCTTGCAGGCTCGCTCGCATGGGCCATCGCGAATTTCCAGATCAAGGGGCTGAGCCGCGTCGACGGCTTCGCGCTCAACGCCTACATGGCGCTGTTCGCCGTGCCCATGCAGCTCGCGGTTTCCTTCACGCTCGAAAGCGGGCACTGGGAGAAGGTGCAGAACGCAAGCATGCGCGCATGGTTCGGCGTGGTGTTCATGGCGGTCGTCATCTCGGTGTGCACCTACTGGATCTGGTATCGCCTGATCCGCCGCTACGAGGTCAATCTCGTAATGCCCTATACGCTGCTGATCCCGGTGTTCGGCGTGCTCGCGGGCGTGACGATGTCGGGCGATCCGCTGGGCTGGCGCACGGTCGCGGGCTGCGCGCTGACGGTCGCGGGCGTGGGCATCATCACGATCCGCCGGCCCGGCCAGGCCGATCCGGAAACGCGCTCGAAATCGGCATGAAGATCGTCCGCACGCCCTCGCCGAATTTCGATGCGCGCCCGGCGGGCGTGCGGGCGGAGATGCTCGTCCTCCACTACACCGACACCGAGAGCCTGGACGAGACGCTGGCGATCCTGCGCGATCCGGCGCGCGCGGTGAGCGCGCACTATGCCGTCGGCGAAGACGGCACGATCCACGCGCTCGTCGACGAGGCGGCACGCGCGTGGCACGCGGGCGTGGCGTCGTGGCGCGGCCATGCCGACATCAACGCCCGCTCGATCGGCATCGAGATCCAGAACCCCGGCCATCGCTGCGGCTACCGCGCGTTCCCCGACGCGCAGATCGACACCGTGATCGAGCTGGCGCGCGCGATCATCGCGCGCAACGAGATCGCGCCGCGCGACGTGGTCGGCCATTCGGACGTGGCGCCCGCGCGCAAGCGCGATCCCGGCGAACTGTTCCCGTGGGCGCGACTGGCGCAAGCGGGCGTCGGCCTCTATCCGGCCGAAGTGGCGCCGCGCCGACGCATCGTGCGCGATTTCGGGCCGGGCGAGCGCGACGAAGCGGTGATGGAGGCGCAGAATGATCTCGTGCGCTTCGGCTATGCCTGCCCGGTCACCGGCGTGCTCGATCCGGCGACACACGCCGTGCTCATCGCGTTCCAGCGCCGCTTCCGCGCCTGGCGCTTCGACGGCCGTCTCGACGGCGAGACGCAGGCGCGGCTGCGCGCGCTGCTCGCCCTCATTTTCCGCTAGACAATTTACGCAGTTGAGCTATAAAAACTCACTATAACCCAATAATTACAATAGTATAGAGGTTACCATGGTAGTGGCACTCTATCCCGCGATCCTCGAATTCAACAGCCCGGAATACGTGCTGACTTTTCCGGATCTGCCCGGCTGCCGCGCGGTCGGCAGCACGCAGGACGACGCCGTGTGCAACGGCCTGTCGGCACTGACGCTATGGATTGAAAAGAAAGCGGCTTCCGGCGAGGAACCGCCCGAACCCACACCGCTCGACAGGCTGCCGGCCGAGCGTGGAGCCCACGAGATCGCGCGCCTGCTTCTGAAGGCCGACGTGACGGGCCGCGTGCTGCGCCTCAACATCAGCCTCGACGAGGGGATTGTATCACTTGCCGATCGCCGTGCCGGTCATCAGGGCATGACGCGATCGGGCTATATCGCCTCGCTGATCCGCGCCGATCTCGCCCGCGTCAATCGCGCGCGCCGCTAGTCCGCTTGTTGACGGCCCGGCCGGATCGGCGCATCTAGGCGGCGCCAGACGGTCGGATGGCCGCGGGGGCGCAAGCCTTCGAGGAAAGTCCGGGCTCCACGGAAATAAAGGTGCCGGGTAACGCCCGGCGGGGGCAACCCCAGGGACAGTGCAACAGAAAGCATACCGCCAACCGGGCTTCGGCCCGCGGCAAGGGTGAAAGGGTGGGGTAAGAGCCCACCGCAGACGCGGCAACGCGGCTGGCACGGCAAACCCCACCTGGAGCAAGACCAAATAGGGACGGCACGCGGCATCTTCGGGTGCAGCAGTCTGTTTCCGGATCGCCGTCCGGGTCGGTCGCGTGAGGTGCCTGGCGACAGGCATCCCAGAGGAATGGTCATCGCCGGCGCCGCGAGGTGCCGGAACAGAACCCGGCTTACAGACCGTCTGGCATTCACCTTCAAAACGACATCCTGCGCCCCGCCGGCGCCACGACGGCGCCATGCGCGTGCCTCAATACCCGAGTAGACAAGTGCGGTTCTCCGTTAAATTTGGTTAATGAGGGTCTATTTGCGACCAAGAGAACGGAACGTGTTCGTGGGGAAACAGAGGCTTAGCCCATTGACGCCCATATACACCCATGCTATCCCATATTGTCCCACGACCTCCGACCTTCGCGAAGGTGGGTGCCGTGAGACCGCGCGGAAAGACGAATTTCTCCCGTTTTTCAAGGCGTTGCGTAGGTGGGGGACGGGACCGGGAACAACGTGGCCAAGACCGCGTTCATCGGCACATACCGTTTCAGGATCGACCGGAAGGGGCGCGTCTCCGTTCCGGCCGACTTCCGTGCCGTGCTCGTCGCCAAGGGCGAGGACGGGCTGAACGTGCTGCCCTGGGCCGGCCCGGCCGTGCGCGCAATCGGCAACGACGTGCTCGCCAAGATCGCCGCTTCCGCCGATCCCCTCGCCGCCTTCAATCCGGCCCCGCTCGACAACGCCGCGATCCTCGCCGCCGATCTCATTCCGCTGTCGCTCGACGCGGAGGGCCGCGTCTCGCTGCCCGACGAACTCGTCGCGCACTGCAAGCTCGGCGAGTTCGCGGCCTTCGCCGGCCGCAACACGTTCTTCGAGATCTGGAATCCCGAGGCGCTCGACGCCTATCAGGCCGCGCGCCGCGCCGGCCAGGGGAGCTGAGCGGAATGACGCGACCGGCGGCACCCGAAGCTTCCACGCACGCTGCGGCACATGTCCCGGTCCTGCTCGCCGAAACGCTCGCCGCCCTCGCGGTGCGCGACGGCGGCCGATATCTCGACGGCACGTTCGGCTCCGGCGGCTATACGCGCGCGATCCTCGAGGCGGCCGACTGCCGCGTCGTCGCGATCGACCGCGACCCCGACGCGCTCGCGCGCGGCGAAGCGCTGAAGACGAAGTACGGCGCGCGCCTCACGCTCGTCGAGGGACGTTTCGGCGCGCTCGACACCGCGGCGCGCGACGCAGGGTTCCCCGAACTCGACGGCATCGCACTCGATCTCGGCGTTTCCTCGCCGCAGATCGACGAGCCGGCACGCGGCTTCTCGTTCCGCTTCGACGGCCCGCTCGACATGCGCATGGAAAAGAGCGGCACGAGTGCCGCCGACATCGTGAATTCCTGGGGCGAGACGGAACTCGCCGACACGATCTTCCAGCTGGGCGACGAACGCCACTCGCGCCGCGTGGCGCGCGCCATCGTCGCCGCGCGCAAGGAAAAGCGCATCGAGCGCACGTCCGAGCTCGCGCGCATCGTGCGTTCGGCCGTTCCGCGGTCGAAAGACGGCATCGATCCCTCCACGCGCACCTTCCAGGCGCTGCGCATCGCGACCAACGACGAGCTGGGCGAACTCGCGCGCGGCCTTGCCGCCGCCGAGCGCGCGCTCGTTCCCGGCGGACGCCTTGCGGTCGTGTCGTTCCATTCGCTCGAGGACCGCGCGGTCAAGCGCTTCCTGAAGGCGCGCGCCGGCGAGACCGATCGCGGCTCGCGCCACATGCCGATGCGCGCGGCCGGTGCCGCTCCCAGCTTCCGCCTCGTCTCGCGCAAGGGCATCCGCCCGGGTGCAGCCGAGTCCGACATCAATCCGCGCGCGCGCTCCGCGACGCTGCGCGTGGCCGAACGCACGGCCGCCCCCGCTTGGGACGCGGAGGAAGCGGCATGATCCGCATCGCGACATGGCTGTGGGTCGCCATCGCGGGCGCGATGGGCTACGGGCTCTACCAGCTCAAGCACGAGGTGATCGCGCTCGAGAACGACCTGTTCCGTCTCAACCGGCAGATCGTCCAGGAGCAGCAGAACATCCACGTGCTGAAGGCGGAGTGGAGCTACATCAACCAGCCCGCGCGCCTGCAGGCCCTCGCCCTGCGCCATCTCGACCTGCAGCCGATGGCGCCGCGCCAGATCGGCCGCCTCGAAGCGTTGCCCGCCCTGCCCCCGCAGCTTCAGACCGCCGCGACGGTTTCGTCCGCGCGCCGCACGGAGACGCGCTGAATGGCGACGCGCCTTTCCGACATCGTCCGCGCCATCCCCGCCCGCCTGCGCCTGCAGGGCAGCGCCGCACGCTCGATGGAAACCGCGCGCCACCGCCTCGTCGTCGCCGGGCTCCTCTTCTCCGTCTGCTTCGGGGTCGTCGCGATCCGCCTCGTCGACGTGACGCTGCTGGCCGAAGCGCACGAACCGCGCGCCGCGCGGGTGCCGAACACGGGCCCTCTCGATCTCGCGCGCGCCGACATCGTCGACCGCAATGGCGTGCTGCTCGCGACATCCCTCGTCACGCAATCGCTCTACGCCAATCCCAAGCTGATCGGCGATCCCGACGCGACGGCGCGCCGTCTCGCCTCGGTACTGCCGGGCCTCGAGGAGAAGACGGTGCGCGACCGTCTGGCTTCCGAAAGCCGCAGCTTCGTGTGGATCCGCCGCAACCTCACGCCGCGCCAGCAATACGAGGTCAACCGCCTCGGCGTGCCGGGCCTATTCTTCCAGCGCGAGGAACGCCGCGTCTATCCCCACGGCACGCTGATGAGTCACGTCGTGGGCTTCTCCGACGTCGATAACCGGGGGCTTGCGGGCGTCGAGCAGTCGTTCGACGAGCGGCTGAAGACCGATCCCGAGCCGCTGAGGCTCGCCGTCGACGTGCGTATCCAGCACGCGGTACGCGAGGAGATCCAGCGTTCGATCGACGAATTCAGGGCGATCGGCGGCATGGGCGTGCTGCTCGACGTCAATACCGGCGAAGCGCTGTCGATGGTCTCGCTGCCGGATTTCGATTCCAACGCGCCCGGTCTCGCCGACCCCGAGAGCCGGTTCAACCGCAACACGCTCGGCACGTACGAGATGGGTTCGACGTTCAAGATGTTCACCGCCGCGATGGGTTTCGACTCGGGCGCGGTGCGCATGCAGGACAGCTGGGACGCGAGCCGCCCGTACAATATCGGCCGCTTCACGATCTCGGATTTCCACGGCAAGAACCGCTGGCTGACGACGCCGGAAGTGTTCATCTACTCCTCGAACCTCGGCGCGCTGCGCATGGCGCTGCAGATCGGCGTGAACCGCCAGCGCGATTTCCTCGACCGCGTCGGCTTCCTCAAGCCCTCGCCCATCGAGCTGCCCGAGATCTCGCATCCGCTGATCCCCAAGCCGTGGCGCGAGATCAACGCGATGACCATCGCCTTCGGGCACGGCATCACGGTCTCGCCCATGCAGCTGGCGGCAGCCGCCGCGACGGTCGTCGATGGCGGCATCGCGCGCGCGCCCACGATCCTCGCCCGCGCTCCCGGCGCAAGGGTTCCCGGCGAGCGCGTGATGAGCGCGCAGGCCTCATCCCAGCTCAACCAGCTGATGCGCCTCAATGTCGAGCGCGGCTCGGGCAAGACGGCCGAGGTCGCGGGCTATTTCGTCGGCGGCAAGACGGGCACGGCCGAGAAGATCGTGCACGGCGGCTACAAGAAGAACGCGCGCATCTCCTCGTTCCTCGCCTCGTTCCCCGCGCACGCGCCCAGCTACGTGCTGCTCGTCATGATCGACGAGCCGCAGGGCAAGCGCGAGACCGGCGGCTACGCGACCGGCGGCGTCGTCGCCGCACCCGCGGCCGGCCGCATCATCGCGCGCGTCGCCCCGATCCTCGGCGTGCCGCCGATGATCGACGCCCCACCCGACATCACGCGGCCGCTGCTGGCCGCGGCAATCGTGCGGTAGGGGGCAGATGAAATTGGGCCTGCTCCTCGACCACGAGACCAGCTTGCGAAACGCCGCCGGGCGCGATCCGGAAATCGCCGGCGTGACCGCCGACTCGCGCGCGGTCGAACGCGGCTTCCTGTTCGCCGCTCTGCCGGGCGCCAGGCACGATGGCCGCGCGTTCGTGGGCGAGGCACTGCGCCGGGGCGCTTCGGTCGTGCTCGCGGCTCCCGGCCTCGATCTTCCCGCCGGCGTTCCGTATGTCGAGGCGGCGAACCCGCGTCGCGCCTTCGCGCGTGCGGCCGCCCGTTTCGCCGGTCCCCAGCCGCGCACGATCGTCGCAGTGACCGGAACCAGCGGCAAGACGTCGGTCGCCAGTTTCACGCGCCAGATCTGGATGCATTCCGGCCGCAAGGCCGCGAGCATCGGCACGCTCGGCCTCGTGGCACCCCACATGTCGCGCTACGGCGCGCTGACGACGGCCGATCCGGTCTCGCTGCATCGCGATCTCGCGGAACTCGCCGCCGCGGGCGTGGACAATGTCGCGATGGAAGCCTCGAGCCACGGACTCGACCAGTGCCGGCTCGACGGCGTGTCGCTGACGGCCGCCGCTTTCACCAATCTCAGCCGCGACCATCTCGACTACCACCCGACCATGGAAGCCTATTTCGCGGCCAAACGCCGCCTATTCGACACGCTGCTGCCGCAGGGCGCCGTCGCCGTGCTCAACGCCGACGTGCCGGAATACGCGACCCTGCGCGAGGCATGTCTTGCGCGCCGCCAGCGCGTCATCGCCTATGGCCGCGAAGGTACGGACCTGCGCCTCGTCTCGGCCACGCCCGTGCCGCAGGGTCAGAAAATCGAGATCGTCGCGTTCGGTAGCGCACGCCGCATCACGCTGCCGCTCGCGGGTTCCTTCCAGACGATGAACGTCCTCGCCGCGGTGGGTCTCGCGGTGGGTACCGGGCTTTCGCCGCACGCCGCCCTCGACGCGCTCGCTACCCTCGAAGGCGTGCCCGGCCGGCTGCAGCTTGCGGGCACGAAGGCCAACGGCGCATCCGTCTATGTCGACTACGCGCACAAGCCCGACGCGCTGGCCACGGTGCTGAAGGCGCTGAAGCCGCATGTCGAAGGCAGGCTCGTCGTCGTGTTCGGCTGCGGCGGCGACCGGGATGCGGGCAAGCGCCCGATCATGGGCAAGATCGCGACCGATCTTGCCGACCGCGTCATCGTCACGGACGACAATCCACGCTCGGAAGATCCGACCGCGATCCGCGCGCAGATCCTCGCCGCGGCGCCGGGCGCGATCGAACGCGCCCGGCGCGAAGACGCGATCCGCGATGCCGTCGCCGGTCTCGAGGCCGGCGACGTGCTGGTGATCGCGGGCAAAGGCCACGAGCGCGGCCAGATCGTCGGCAACACCGTTCTGCCGTTCGACGATTTCGAGCAGGCCCGCCGCGCGCTCGGCGGAGGTGCCGCATGACGGCAGCCCTGTGGACTGCGGGCGAAGCCGCAAGCGCGACATCCGGCCGTCTGGCCGGTACCGCATCGTGGACCGCCACAGGCATTTCCATCGACACGCGCACGCTCGTCCCCGGCGACCTGTTCGTGGCGCTGAAAGGCGAAACGAACGACGGCCACGCGCATGTGGGCACGGCGTTCGAGAAGGGGGCCGCGGCTGCTCTCGTCGCCGAAGCCGCGACGGGCCCGTGCCTCGTCGTGCCCGACACGCTCAAGGGCGTCGCCGACCTCGGGCGTGCCGCACGCGCGCGCGCCGACGTGCGCGCCCTAGCCGTCACCGGTTCGATCGGCAAAACGAGCACCAAGGAAGCGCTCGCCCACGCGCTGTCGCAGCAGGCCCCCACGCACGCAGCCAAAGCTTCGTTCAACAACCATATCGGCGTGCCGGTCACGCTCGCGCGCATGCCGCGCGACGCGGTCTATGGCGTGTTCGAGGTCGGCATGAACCATGCGGGCGAGATCGCGCCGCTGGCGCAGATGATCCGGCCCGAGGTCGCGCTGATCACGACGGTCGAGGCCGTCCACACCGAGAATTTCGCCGACGGCATCGCCGGCGTGGCCGCCGCGAAGGCCGAGGTCTTTGCCGCCGGGGGCCCGTTCGCGCACGGCAATCCGGGCACGGCCGTGCTGCCGGCCGACAGCGCGTTCCACGATTTCCTCAGCGCCCGCGCGCGCGCCGCCGGCTGGGGCCGTTCGGTGTCGTTCGGCGCGGATGCCAAAGCCGATGCGCGCCTCGTCGACTGGTCGGGCGATGCGACGGGCGGGCGGGCGCGCGTCGAACTCTTCGGCAAGACCATCGATTTCGCCATCGGTGCGCCGGGCCGCCACTGGGCGATGAACCTGACGGGCGCGCTCCTCGCGATCGCATCGCTCGGCGCCGACGCCGAGAAGGCTGCCGCCTCGTTCGCTTCCATCGCGGCGCCCAAGGGCCGCGGCCAGCGCCATTCGATCGCATTGCCCGGCGGATCGTTCCTGCTGCTCGACGACAGCTACAACGCCTCGCCGCCGTCGATGCGCGCGGCCTTCGCCGTGCTGGCGAGTGCGGCCGTCGCGCCCGGCGGGCGGCGCATCGCCGTTCTCGGCGACATGCTCGAACTCGGGCCGCAATCGGTCGCGATGCACGAATCGCTCGCCGAACCGCTCGCCGCGAACCGGATCGACCGCGTCTTCTGCTGCGGCCCGAACATGCGCCGTCTCCACGAACGCCTGCCGGTCGCGATGCGCGGCGCGCACGCGAAGGATTCCGCCGAACTCGAAGCCATCGTGCGCGCCGACGTACGCGCGGGCGACGCCGTCAGCGTCAAGGGTTCGCTCGGCAGCAAGATGGGACGCATCGTCGACGCGCTGCTCGCGCTCGATGTTTCGAATGCACAGGGCCGCAAGGCCGCCGGCGGAAGGCAAGGCTGAAGATGCTCTACAACCTCCTCGTTCCGCTGGCCGACAGCTTCGCGCCCTTCAACGTGTTCCGCTACATCACGTTCCGCTCTGGCGGTGCGGTGATGACGGCCCTGCTGATCGCGTTCCTGTTCGGCGAAAGCGTCATCGGCTGGCTCAGGTCCAAGCAGCCCGAACCGCCGATCCGCGAAGACACCCCGGAGCGCCACGCGCTCACCAAGAAAGGCACGCCCACGATGGGCGGCGTGCTGATCCTGCTTTCGCTGGGCGTCTCGACGCTGCTGTGGGCGGACCTGCGCAACGGCTATGTCTGGTCGGTGCTCACGGTGACGCTCGGCTTCGGGCTGATCGGCTTCTACGACGACTACCTGAAGCTCACGAAGAAGAACTCGAAGGGTCTCGCCGGGCGCTGGAAGCTCGTCTTCCAGGTGCTGATCTCGATCCTCGCGACCTCGTGGATCGTGTATCTGACGCGCGAGCCGCTCTCCACGTCGCTCGCGGTCCCTTTTTTCAAGGACCTGCTGGTCGACTTCGGCATCTTCTTCTTCCCCTTTGCGATCTTCGTGATGGTGGGGGCGTCGAACGCCGTGAACCTCACCGACGGGCTCGACGGCCTGGCCATCGTGCCGGTGATGATCGCGGCGGGCTGCTTTGCCGCCTTCGCCTATGTCGCGGGCAATGCGATCTTCGCCAACTACCTGCTGATCCACCACGTGCCGGGTGCGGGCGAACTTGCCGTGCTGTGCGCGGCCATCGTGGGCGCCTCGCTCGGCTTCCTGTGGTTCAACGCGCCGCCCGCGATGGTGTTCATGGGCGACACGGGCTCGCTGTCGATGGGCGGGGCGCTGGGCGCGATCGCCGTCGTCACCAAGAACGAGTTCACCCTCGCCATCGTCGGCGGCCTGTTCGTCGTCGAGGCCGTATCGGTGATCGTCCAGGTCGCGTCCTTCAAGCTCACCGGCAAGCGCATCTTCCTTATGGCGCCGCTGCACCATCATTTCGAAAAGATGGGCTGGGCCGAACCGACCATCGTGATCCGCTTCTGGATCATCGCCTCCATCCTCGCGCTCGCGGGTCTCGCGACGCTGAAGCTCCGGTGACGCGATGATCGACGTCTTCCCCTTCCACGGTTTCCCGGTCGCGGTGCTCGGCCTCGGCAGGTCCGGCCTGCCGACGGCGCAAGCGCTCGCGCAGTCGGGCGCCGAGGTGTGGGCGTGGGACGACAGCGAAGACCGCCGCGCGGAAGCGCGCGCGGCCGGCATCAATCTCGTCGACCTCGCGGCTTCCGACCTGCGCGAACTGACCACGCTGGTGCTCTCGCCCGGCATCCCGCACACGCACCCGGCGCCGCATCCCGTGGTCGTGCGTGCACGCGACGCCGGCCTCGAGATCGTCTGCGACGTAGACCTGCTGTTCCGCAGCCAGCGCGAAGCCTCGTATATCGGCATCACGGGCACCAACGGCAAGTCGACGACGACGGCGCTGATCGGCCACGTGCTGAAGCACGCGCGCCGCACGGTCGAGATCGGCGGCAATATCGGCACGGCCGCGCTTTCGCTCGAACCGCTCTCGACAAGCGGTAACTATGTCGTCGAGATGTCGAGCTACCAGCTCGAACTCGCCCCCACCGCCGTGTGGGACGTGGCGGTGCTGCTCAACGTCTCGCCCGACCATCTCGACCGGCACGGCGGCATGGACGGCTATGTCGCGGCCAAGTGCCGCATCTTCCAGCGCCAGACGCGCCCGCGCACGGCAGTCGTCGGCGTGGACGACGAGATCTCGGCGAAGATCCACGCGGAGCTCGCGAAGGCCGACGACCAGATCGTCATCGCGGTCTCGGGCAGCAGGCGCCTGGCGCGCGGCGTCTATGTTGCCGACGGCGCGCTCTACGACGCGCGCGACGGCAAGCCCGTCCTGATCCGAGATCTCGCCGATTGCCTGACGCTTCCCGGCGCGCACAATCACCAGAACGCGGCGGCTGCCGCGGCCGTCGCCCTGCAGATCGGCATCGCACCGGATATCATCGCCGAGGCGCTGGCCACGTATCCCGGCCTCGCGCACCGGCAGGAACGCATCGCCACGCTCGACGGCGTGCTGTTCGTCAACGACAGCAAGGCGACGAACGCCGACGCCGCGGCGCGCGCGCTCGGCTGCTACGAAGCGATCCACTGGATCGCCGGCGGCCAGAGCAAGGAAGGCGGCATCGAACCGCTGCGCCCCTACTTCCCGCGCATCGTGCATGCCTGGCTGATCGGCGCGGCCGCGCCCGAGTTCGCGCGCACGCTGACCGACGTGCCCCACACGATGGCGGGCGATCTTTCGACGGCCGTGCGCGGCGCCTTCGCCGCCGCGCGCAACGCGGCGAAGCCCGGCACGGTCGTGCTGCTCTCGCCCGCCTGCGCCTCGTGGGACCAGTTCAAGAGCTTCGAGCATCGCGGCGATGCGTTCCGCAACCTCGTGGCCGAGCTCTCCGGAACGGAGGGCCTCGCCGCATGAACTTCGCGCGCGCCGACAATTCGGTCATCGCCCGCTGGTGGTGGACGGTCGACAAGTGGCTGCTGGTCACACTCGCTTTGCTCATCGCGATGGGTGCTGTGCTGATCATGGCCGCCTCGCCCGCCGTCGCCTCGCGCGTGGGCCTCGACTCGTTCCACTTCGTGCGCAAGCAGCTGCAGATCCTGCCCGTCGCGGCGCTGATCCTGATCGGCGTGTCGCTGCTCGAACCGCGCCAGGTGCGCGGGCTGGCGCTGTTCGGCTTCATCGCGGCGATCGCGCTGCTCTGCCTCACCTTCGTCGCCGGCACCGAAATCAAGGGCGCCAAGCGCTGGATCAGCCTGCCCGGCATGTCGCTGCAGCCCTCGGAATTCGTGAAGCCCACGCTCGCCATCGTTTCTGCGTGGCTCTTCGCGCTCGCGCGCAAGAAGGAAGGCTTCCCCGGCGACCTCATCGCCATCCTGCTCTACGGCTGCACGATGGCGCTGCTGCTGCTGCAGCCCGACATCGGCATGGCCTTCGTCGTGTCGGTCGTGTGGTTCTCGCAGTACTTCCTCGCGGGCCTGCGCGTGCTGTGGGTCGTCGTGCTGGGTGCGGGCGGCGGCGGGGCGGCCGTGCTGCTCTATTTCACGTTCCCGCACTTCGCCAGCCGCGTGAACCGCTTCCTCGATCCCGCTTCGGGCGACACCTACCAGATCAACACCGCGATGGAAGCCTTCATGAACGGCGGGCTGCTCGGCCGCGGCCCGGGCGAAGGCACGGTCAAGGCCTCGCTGCCCGACGCGCATTCGGATTTCATCTTCGCGGTGGCGGCAGAGGAATTCGGCCTGATCCTGTGCCTGATCGTGGTCGCGCTCTACGCCTTCGTCGTGCTGCGCGGCTTCGCGCGTGCACTTCAGGAGACCGACCTGTTCTCGCTGCTCGCGATCTCGGGCCTGTGCGTGCAGTTCGGCGTGCAGGCGCTGGTCAACATGGGTTCGACGCTGCACCTGATCCCGACCAAGGGCATGACGCTGCCCTTCGTCAGCTACGGCGGCTCGTCGCTGCTGGCGATCGCGCTGGGCATGGGCTTCGTGCTCGCGCTCAGCCGCAAGCGCTTCGGCGCGGGGGAGACGCTATGAGCGCCCCGCTCGTCGTCCTCGCCGCCGGCGGCACCGGCGGCCACGTGTTCCCGGCCGAAGCGCTGGCGGGCGCGCTTGCCGCGCGCGGCTTCCGCCTTGCGCTCGTCACCGACGACCGCGGCACGCGCTATGGCGGCCGCCTCGGCACGTTGGACACGCACCGCCTGCCGATCCGAAAGATGACGGGCAGCTTCGTGCGCCGCTTCGTCGGCGCGCTCAGCCTTATCCCCGGCTATCTCGCCGCGCGCGGGCTGCTCGCACGCCTCGCGCCCGCCGCCGTCGTCGGCTTCGGCGGCTATCCGAGCCTGCCGACCATCGCCGCCGCACGGAAGCATTTCCGCACCGCGATCCACGAACAGAACGCCGTCCTCGGTCGCGTCAACCGGCTGGTCGCGGCACAGGTCGACGCGATCGCCACCTCGTTCGCCGACACGCGCGGGGCAGATTCGAAGGCCACGCTCGTCGGCAATCCGGTGCGTGCGGAAGTCGCGGCCCTTCGCGCCGAAGCCTTCGTCGCACCCGCTGCCGGCGAAACGCTGCGCATCCTCGTCACCGGCGGCAGCCAGGGTGCGGCCGTCTTCGGGCGCGTCCTGCCGGCCGCCATCGCCCTGCTTTCGCCCGCCCAGCGCGCGCGCGTCGCGATCACCCAGCAGTCGCGCCAGGAAGACGCCGAGACGGTGCGCACCAGCTATCGCACGCTCGGCTACGCGGCCGAGGTCGAACCCTTCTTCGCCGACCTGCCCCGGCGCATCGCGAACGCGCATCTGGTGATCGCGCGTGCGGGTGCGTCGACCGTCGCCGAGCTTGCCTGCATCGGACGGCCTTCGCTGCTCGTCCCGCTGCCGAGCGCCACCGACGACCACCAGACCGCCAACGCGCGTGCACTTGCCGACGCCGGCGGCACGTGGCTGGTGCCCGAACCCGAATTCACGCCGGCCGATCTCGCCGCGCGCCTGTCGGCGCTGCTCGAAGATCCGCGTCCGCTCGCGGGCCTCGCGGCCGGCGCCCATTCCTTCGGCCGCCCGGATGCGGGCGACCGCCTTGCAGACCTCGTCCAGCGCCTTGCAGAGGGCAAAGCATGAGAGCCCTCCCCCTCGACATCGGCCGCATCCACTTCGTCGGCATCGGCGGCATCGGCATGTCCGGCATCGCCGAGATCCTGCACAATCTCGGTTACAAGGTGCAGGGCTCCGACCAGTCCGACAGCGCCAACGTGAAGCGGCTCGTCGGCCTCGGCATCCCCGTCGCGATCGGCCATCGCGGCGAGAATGTCGGCGAAGCCGAAGTCGTCGTCGTGTCGACCGCGGTGAAGACCGACAATCCGGAAGTGCAGGCCGCACGCCAGCGCCTCATCCCCGTCGTGCGCCGCGCCGAAATGCTGGCCGAACTGATGCGCCTCAAATGGGCCATCGCCATCGCCGGCACGCACGGCAAGACGACAACCACCGGCCTCGTCGCGGGCATGCTCGAAGCCGCAGCGATGGATCCCACGATCATCAACGGCGGCATCCTCAACGCCTACGGCACCAACGCGCGCCTGGGCAAGGGCGACTGGATGGTCGTCGAGGCCGACGAAAGCGACGGCACCTTCATCAAGCTGCCCGCGACCATCGCGGTCGTCACGAACATGGACCCCGAGCATCTCGACTACTGGGGCACGTTCGACGCCGCGCGCAAGGGCTACCAGACCTTCGTGTCGAACATCCCGTTCTACGGCTTCGCCGCACTGTGCATCGACCATCCGGAAGTGCAGGCGCTGATCGCCTCGACGCTCGACCGCAAGATCCTCGCCTACGGCTTCTCCGCGCAGGCCGACGTGCGCGGCGTCAACATGCGTCTCGACGCCGCCGGCGGCCATTTCGACGTGCAGCTCTCGGGCCGCGCGGGCGCCGAGCGCAAGATCAACGGGCTGAGCCTGCCGCTCGTCGGCCAGCACAACGTGCAGAACGCGCTGGCGGCCGTCGCGGTCGCGGTCGAGATGGGCCTCGACGACGCGACGATCCGCAAGGCGCTCGCCGGCATCAAGGGCGTTAAGCGCCGCTTCACCAAGACCGGCGTGGGCGCCGGCCTCACCGTCATCGACGATTACGGCCACCATCCGGTCGAGATCGCCGCAGTGCTGAAGGCCGCGCGCAGCGCCACGTCCGCCGGCGTCATTGCCATAGTACAACCACATAGATACACGCGCCTCAAGTCGTTGTTCGAGGAATTCTGCACCTGCTTCAACGACGCCGACGCCGTGATCGTCGCCGACGTCTATGCCGCGGGCGAGCAGCCGGTCGAGGGCGCTTCCAAGGAAGCGCTCGTCGAAGGCCTGCGCGACCACGGGCATCGCCGCGTGTTCGGCCTCGAAGCACCCGACAAGCTTGCCGAAACGGTGCTCGCCCACGCCAAGCCCGGCGACATGGTCGTGTGTCTGGGTGCGGGCAACATCACGCAGTGGGCCTACGCGCTGCCCGCCGAACTCGACGCGCAACGGAGCAAGGCATGATGGTCGCGACCCAGTCCCTGCGCCTCGTCGACAGGCTGCCGAAAGTCCGCGGGACCTATCGGGCGAATGCCAATCTCGGCCAGTACACCTGGTTCCGCGTCGGCGGCCCGGCCGAAGTGCTTTTCCGCCCGGCCGACGAGGCCGACCTTGCCGCCTTCATCGCGGGCAAGCCCGCCGACGTGCCGGTGACGGTGATGGGCGTGGGCTCGAACCTGCTCGTGCGCGACGGCGGCGTGCCGGGTGTGACGATCCGGCTCGGCAAGGGCTTCGCCGGCATCACGCATGACGGCAACATCCTGCGTGCGGGTGCCGCCTGTCTCGACCTCAACGTGGCGCTCCAGGCGCGCGACTGGGGCTTCACGGGTCTCGAATTCCTGTCCGGCATTCCGGGGACGATCGGCGGGGCGCTGCGCATGAACGCGGGCGCCTACGGACGCGAAATGAAGGAAGTGACGCTCGCCGCCGAAGCGATCGACGCGAAGGGCGAACGCCAGTACGTGACGAACGGCGCGCTGTGCTTCGGCTACCGCCACACCGGCATGCCTTCCGACTGGATCTTCGTCGCCGCCGAACTGAAAACGTCGAGCGATGCGCCCGAAGCCATCGCCGCGCGCATGATGGAAATCCAGACGAAGCGCGAGACGGCCCAGCCCGTGCGTGCGCGCACCGGCGGCTCGACCTTCGCCAATCCCGACGGCGCCAAGGCGTGGGAGTTGATCGACGCGGCCGGCTGCCGCGGCCTGACGCGCGGCGGCGCGATGGTCTCGGCGAAGCACTGCAACTTCCTGATCAACACGGGCGAGGCGACCGCCGCCGATCTCGAGGATCTGGGCGAGGACGTGCGCGCGCGCGTGTTCGCGAAATTCGGCGTCGATCTCCACTGGGAGATCAAGCGCATCGGAACGCGACTGGAGGCAGCCCGATGACCCGCATTCTCGTCCTCATGGGCGGGCTTTCCGCCGAGCGCGAGGTGAGCCTCGTCTCGGGCCGCGAATGCGCGGCCGCGTTGCGGACCAAAGGCTACGACGTGACCGAGCACGATTTCCGCTCGCTCGAAGGGCTCGTCGCGGCGCTGAGCAGCCGGCCCGACGCCGTCTTCAACGCGCTGCACGGCCGCTATGCCGAGGACGGCACGATCCAGGGCGTGCTCGATCTCGCGCGCGTCCCCTATACGCATTCGGGGCTGCTCGCCTCGGCGATGGCGATGGACAAGCCCATCGCGCGCAAGCTCTTCGCCGCGCACGGCCTCACCGTCGCGCAGGGCGGCGTCTTCCATCGCGACGACGTGCTCGCGGGGCGCGCGATGGACGTCCCGTTCGTCATGAAGCCGACGAACGAAGGCTCGTCGGTCGGCGTGAAGATCGTGCTGGAGAAGGCCGACCTCGAAGCACTCGCGGCCGAACCCTGGGAATTCGACGACGAGGTACTGGTCGAACGCTACGTGCCCGGGCGCGAGCTGACGGTCGCCGTGCTCGGCGCCAACGGCTCGGCCAAGGCGCTCGGCGTGCTGGAGATCCGCCCGAACAACGGCTTTTACGACTATGCGGCGAAATACACCGACGGCAAGGCGATCCATCTGTGCCCGGCCCCCATCGACGCGCGCGCCTATGCCCGTGCGATGGAAATGGCGCTGGAAGCGCACCGGGCGCTCGGCTGCCGCGGCGTGAGCCGCGCCGACATCCGCTACGACGACACGCGCGGCGAACCGGGCGAACTGTGCCTGCTGGAAGTGAACACCCAGCCCGGCATGACGCCGCTCTCGCTCGTGCCCGAGATCGCCGCGGCAACCGGCATGAACTTCCCCGACCTGTGCGCGTGGCTCGTCGAGCATGCGCGCCATGACGGGCCGTCCCCCAAGGTGTCCGAATGAATCTGCGCCGTTCCAAGACCAAGAAGCCCGTCCGCCGCTTCGGCTGGCGCCGTCTCGTCTTCGCGCGTCCGTCGGCGGGTGCCGCGAAGCTGACGGCCGCCTGCATCGTCGTGGCGGCGCTCGCGGGCGGCGGCTGGTGGGCATGGACGCACGGCGCTGCCGACCAGTTCGACGACCTGCGCGTGGACGCGGGCCGCGCGGCGCTTGCCGCGAGCGCACGCATGGGCCTCGCCGTGCGCGACATCCGTATCGACGGCCGCGTGGAGACCGATCCGCGCGACGTGCGCGCCGTACTCGACGCGCGCCGAGGCGCGCCCATCCTCTCGTTCGACCCCTACGCTGCGAAGGCGGAACTCGAACGGCTTTCCTGGGTGCGCAGCGCCACGGTCGAACGCCGCCTGCCCGACACGATCCTCGTGCGCCTCGACGAGCGCATCCCGCTGGCGCTATGGCAGCGCCAGGGCCGCTTCACGCTGATCGACTCCGAAGGCAAGGAAATCGTCGGCACCGATCCCGCGAAATTCGCCGACCGCCCCATCGTCGTGGGCGACGACGCGCCCGAGCACGCGGCCGCACTGATCGCGCTGCTCGAGACCGAGCCGCAGTTGATGGCGCGCATCGCCGCCGCCGTGCGCGTGGGCGGGCGGCGCTGGAACCTGCGCCTCGATAACGGCGTGGACGTGAACCTGCCCGAGAGCAACCACGGTGCGGCGTACGAGCGGCTTGCCCAGCTCGCGCGCGACAACGGCCTGATCGACCGCAATCTCGTCGCGGTCGACCTGCGCCTGCCGGACCGGCTGATCCTTCGCGTCGGCAAAGATCAGCCGGCAAGCGTGCAACCCGTGACGGCGCCCAATTCCCTGCGCCGTACCAACAAGCCGACCTGAGGAGCGACCCACAAGGTGAGCAAGCGCAAACGCAAATCGCGCAACGGCCTGATCGCCGCCCTCGACCTGGGCTCGACCAAGGTGGCATGCTTCGTCGCGAAAGCCGAAGCCGACGGTTCGGCCCGCGTCGTTGGCATCGGCCACCAGATCAGCCACGGCGTGAAGGGCGGGGCGATCATCGACCTCGAGGATGCCGAGAACTCGATCCTCTCGGCCGTCTCGGCGGCCGAGCAGATGGCGGGCGAGACGCTGAAGACCGTCGTCGTCAACCTGATCGGCGGCCATCCGCAGTCGCGCACCGTGCCGGTCGAGGTCGCCATCGCCGGCCACGAGATCGCCGAGCACGACCTGCGCAAGGTTCTCGACCAGGCGCGCCAGACGCAGCAGGCGGCCGACCGCCGCCTCATCCACCAGATCCCCGTCGGATTCACGATCGACGGCAGCCGCGGCATCCGCGATCCGCGCGGCATGTGCGGCGACCGGCTCGGCGTCAACATGCACATGCTGACGGCCGGTGCGGCCGCCGTGCGCAATCTCGAAAGCGTGGTCGCGCGCTGCCATCTCGAGGTCGAGGACGTCGTCGTCCCGGCCTACGCCGCGGGTCTCGCCTGCCTCGTCGAGGACGAGATGGATCTGGGCACCTGCGTCGTCGACATGGGCGGCGGCACCACGTCGTTCGCCGTGTTCTTCGACGGGCACTGCGTCTATGCCGACACGATCTCGGTCGGCGGCGCGCATGTCACCAACGACATCGCGCGCGGGCTCTCGACGCCGCTCGCCTACGCCGAGCGGATGAAGACGCTGCACGGCAGCTGCATCCCGTCGGCCGCGGACGAACGCGAGATCATCGACGTGCCGCTCGTGGGCGAAGAGGAACACGCGCAGGCCAACCACGTGCCGAAATCGATCCTCACGGGGATCATCGCGCCGCGCCTTGAAGAGACGTTCGAGATGGTGCGCCAGCGCCTCGAGGCCTCGGGCTTCGACCGCATCGCGGGCCGCCGGGTCGTGCTCACGGGCGGCGCTTCGCAGCTCCAGGGCGTGCGCGAACTCGCCGCCATGGTTCTCGACAAGCAGGTGCGCATGGGCAAGCCCATCCGCCTGCAAGGTCTCGCCGACCAGACCGGCGGCCCCGCCTTCGCGGCGTGCGCCGGCCTCGTCGCTTTCGCCCTCGCCAAGGGCGTCGAATCCCTGCGGCCGGAATCCGCACCCGCGACGGGCGGCGGCATGTTCGGACGCTTCGGGCTCTGGCTGAAGGAGAACCTGTGACCGGAAAACCCGTCCACCCCCCATCCACGCGACCCCTTCCAAGCAACCCAGCACCCCATTCATCCAATCCAAGCGCATCGGAGGTAACGACCATGGCCATCACTCTCGGTATCCAGCCCAACGAACTGAAGCCGCGCATCACCGTCGTCGGTGTGGGCGGAGCCGGCGGCAACGCCGTCAACAACATGATCCGCGCCAAGCTCGAAGGCGTCGAATTCGTCGTCGCGAACACCGACGCGCAGGCGCTCGGCCAGTCGATCGCGGAACGCAAGCTCCAGCTCGGCGTCGGCGTGACGCAGGGCCTGGGTGCGGGTTCGCGTCCCGACATCGGCCGCGTGGCGGCCGAGGAATCGATGGGCGACCTGCTCGAGCACATCCAGGGCTCGCACATGGTATTCGTCGCCGCCGGCATGGGCGGCGGCACCGGCACGGGTGCGGCACCCGTCATCGCGCGCGCGTGCCGCGAGCACGGCATCCTCACGGTCGGCGTGGTGACCAAGCCCTTCCACTTCGAAGGGCAGAACCGCATGCGCCTCGCCGAAGCGGGCATCGAGGAGCTCCAGCAGACGGTCGACACGCTGATCATCATCCCGAACCAGAACCTGTTCCGGGTGGCGAACGAGCGCACGACCTTCGCCGACGCCTTCAAGATGGCCGACGACGTGCTGTACTCGGGCGTGCGCGGCGTCACCGACCTGATGGTGATGCCGGGCCTCATCAATCTCGACTTCGCCGACATCCGCTCGGTGATGGGCGAGATGGGCAAGGCGATGATGGGCACGGGCGAGGCCGAGGGCGACAACCGCGCCATCGACGCCGCCCAGAAGGCGATCTCGAACCCGCTGCTCGACGACGTGTCGATGAAGGGCGCCAAGGGCGTGCTCATCAACATCACCGGCGGCATGGACATGACGCTGTTCGAGGTCGACGAGGCCGCCAACCGCATCCGCGACGAGGTCGATCCGGAAGCGAACATCATCTTCGGCTCGACCTTCGACGAGAGCCTCAACGGCCGCATGCGCGTGTCGGTCGTGGCGACCGGCATCGAGGCCGCCGCCGCCGCGATGCCGCTTCCCGACAAGAAGGTCGTCAACATCCGCGCGACGGCCCCGCGTCCGGCCCCGATGACGACGACGGCGCCCGCCGCCGTCGCCGCGGCGACCGCGATCCCGCCGATGCCGGCCTACGCCCCGACGGTGGCGCAGGCCACCCAGATCCAGCAGGGCTCAGCCGCCCTGAAGATCGAGCCGGCCCCGATGCCCGAGCCGGTCCCGGCGCCCGCCGCGATCGAGACGGTCGTCGAAGCCGCACCGATGCCGGCCCCTGTCGCAGCCGCCCCGGCCGCCGAGGCGTTCATCCCGCCCCGGCCGGTCGAGGTTGCCCCGACGGCGGCCGCTCCGGCCCAGCCGGCCAACCCGTTCGCCGAAGCGGAGATGGTCAATGCCGCCAAGACGACGGCTGCCAAGCCGGCCCGGCGCTCGACGCTGTTCGAGCGGATGACCCGCACGGGCATGGCGCGCGTCGAGGCGGAAGCCTCCCGCAGCCAGCCCACGCTGGTCCCGCCGGTCGGCGGCATCATGCCGACGGCAGCGGCTCCGGTTACCGCAACCCCGGCACCCGCGCCGGCGCCGACGCCAGCCCCGCAGGCCGCTGCCCAGCCGCGTCTGGGCGGGCTCGACCCGACGGACCGCATCCAGCCGAAGTCGGAAGACGATCTGCTGGAAATCCCGGCGTTCCTGCGTCGCCAGGCAAACTAAAGGGCGGACGCTGCAGGTGACCATGCCTGCAATAGTTCGCAACAAAAGGTGACTTGAGGCTCCGGGGGCGGTCCTGTACCAACCCTCGGAGCCTCAAGGTTTTTTCGGGGAAGCAAGGCGGCGCGTCCCGCGTTGTCGATGTGTAAGCGGGACTCACCCACCGGAGTTTGAATTGCTCGGCAAGCGCAGCATCAAGGCCCGACCTGTCGTGCAGCGGACCCTCAAGGGCCCGATCGCCTGCACGGGCACCGGCCTGCATTCGGGCCGCAAGGTAGCCATGCAACTGCTGCCGGCTCCGCCCAATCACGGGATCGTCTTCCGCCGCCGCGACATTCCCGGCGACGCCGGAGTCCTGAAGGCCGATTTCCGCGCGGTGCGCGACACGCGCCTGTGCTCCATGCTCGCCAACGACGCCGGGACGAAGATCGGCACGATCGAGCACCTGATGGCCGCCCTATACGGTGCCCAGGTCGACAACCTGATCGTCGAGCTCGATGCCGACGAGGTTCCCGTGATGGACGGCTCGGCCGCCCCGTTCCTGTTCCTGGTCGACTGTGCGGGCACGATCGAGCAGGCCGCCCCGCGTCGCGCCATCCAGATCCTCGAGACGATCGCCTTCGAGGAGGGCGACGCGCATCTCGAGCTTTCCCCCGGCCCCGGCTTCTCGGCCGATTTCGAGATCGATTTCGCCAACGAAGCGATCGGCCGGCAGGCCATCCACGTGGCGCTGGAGCCGGCCGGCTTCCGCCAGGAGATCGCCCGCGCGCGCACCTTCGGCTTCGAGCACGAGGTCGCCTCGCTGCGCGCCATGGGCCTTGCCCGCGGCGGCTCGCTCGACAACGCGGTCGTCATTTCTGGCGAAAACATCCTCAACGAGGACGGCCTGCGCTTCGACGACGAGTTCGTGCGCCACAAGGTGCTCGATCTGGTCGGCGACCTCTATCTGGCCGGCGCCCCGATCCTGGGCCATGCCCGTGCCCGGCGCACCGGCCACCGGCACAACAACGCGCTGCTGCACGCGCTGTTCGCCACCCCCCGCGCCTGGCGCTGGACGGAGGTCAATATCGAGACCTACGCCCGCCCGGCGGCCCGGGCGAGCCTCGCCTCGGACTGATCCGGCCCGCCTCCGCGCAGGGCTGAAATTCCCCGCGAAACCGCCTATATTGGCCCCATGACCGCGACACGCGCCGCCCGACCGATTCGCCTTGCCGCCGCTCTCGTCCTCAGCCTCGGCGCCCTTGCGGCCTGCTCGGGCGAGAAGGAGGAGGCGTATGTCGAGAAGCCGGTCGAGGAGCTCTACAACAACGCCGTCAACGCGATGTCGACGGGCAACTACAAGCGCGCCGCCCGCCTGTTCGACGAGGTCGAGCGCCAGCACCCCTATTCGGTCTGGGCGACGCGCGCCCTCCTCCAGGCGGCCTACGCGCACTACCAGGCCAACAAGTACGACGACGCGATCGTGGCGCTGGACCGCTTCATCCAGTTGAACCCGTCCAACCGCGACGTCGGCTACGCCTACTATCTCAAGGCGCTGTGCAACTACGAGCAGATCACCGACGTGGCGCGCGACGCGCGCATGACGGAACTGTCGCTGCAGTCGCTGCAGGAAGTGGTGCGCCGCTTCCCCGAATCCTCGTTCGCGCGCGACGCGCGCGTGAAGATCGACCTCACCTACGACCATCTCGCGGGCAAGGAGATGGAGGTCGGCCGCTTCTATCTGTCGCGCGGCCAGTGGCTCGCGGCGATCAACCGCTTCCGCACGGTGGTCGACAAGTACCAGACGACCAGCCACGTGCCCGAGGCGCTGCACCGCCTCGTCGAAGGCTACATGGCGCTGGGTCTCGTCGACGAGGCGCGCCGCTCGGCCGCCGTGCTGGGGCACAACTATCCGGGCAGCGAATGGTACCGGGACTCCTTCGCGCTCGTCGGCACGGGCGAACTGCCCAAGGACGAACGCCCCGGCCTCGTGTCGCGCACGCTCAACGCGATCAATCCGCTTAATCTGTTCTAGAAGCCGGCTCCGGTTTCTAGGAATAAATAACGAGAACATATTGACAACATCCGGGTGCTGCCCGTAGCCTTTGCAGGCACGATTCCCCTCCCGATCCCTGCGAGGCCGCCCCGTGACGAACCCGCGAAACCGGTCCCCGGAACGCCCGCACCTGAAGCTGGTGCCGCCCGCCTTCCCTGCGGCCGATTCTCCCGCTACATCGAAGGCGATGCTCGCCTCGCTCGCCATCCGCGATTTCGTCCTGATCGACCGGCTCGACCTCGCCTTCGAGAGCGGCCTGTCCGCGCTGACCGGCGAGACGGGTGCCGGCAAATCGATCCTGCTCGACGCGCTCGGCCTCGCGCTGGGCGGCCGGGCCGAAGCGGGCTTCGTGCGCAAGGGCGCCGCGCAGGCAAGCGTCGCCGCCAGCTTCGATGTCGAGGCCGGGCATCCCGCACTCGCGCGCCTCGCCGAACAGGGGCTGGAAGCACCCGAGGCGGGCGCGCCGCTGATCCTGCGCCGCGTTCTGTCGGCCGACGGACGCAGCCGCGCCTTCGCCAACGACCAGGCCTGCTCGGTCGGCCTGCTGCGCGAACTGGGCGAGACGCTCGTCGAGGTGCACGGCCAGTTCGACACGCACGGCCTGTTCGACAGTTCCACCCATTGCGGCCTGCTCGACGCCTGGGCCGATCTCGGCCGCGACGCCGCCGAGCTTGCCCGCCTGCATGCCGACTGGCGCAAGTGCCGCAATGCCGTCGACGCGGCGAACGAGGCTGTCGCACGCGCGCGCGCCGAGGAAGACTACCTGCGCCATGCGCTCGGCGAACTCGACGAGCTGGAGCCCAAGGAAGGCGAGGAGAAGAGCCTCGCCGAGCAGCGCGCCATCCTGCAGGGCCGCGAGAAGCTTGCCGCCGCACTGGAAGAGGCGGCCGGCGAGATCGGCCAGCACAAGGGCGCCGAAGGTGCGCTGCGCGCCGCCCAGCGCGCGCTCGAGCGCGTGGCCCCGCATGCCGGCGGCCGGTTCGACAAGGCGATCGCCGCCCTCGACCGCGCCTCGTCGGAAGCGATGGACGCCGCCGCCGAGATCGAGGCGGCGGGCGAAGCGCTCAGCGAAGGCGGCAGCGACCTCGAGAAGACCGAGGAGCGGCTGTTCGCGCTGCGCGCCCTTGCCCGCAAGCACCGTACCGACGTCGACGGGCTTGCGGCCCTGCGCGCCGAAATGGCGGGCAAGCTTTCCGCCCTCGACGACGGCGAGGCGGGCCTCAAGAAGCTCGCACAGGCGGCAGCATCCGCCAAGGCGGCCTACATGAATGCCGCCAAGGCGCTGTCGACCGCACGCAACGCGGCCGCCGGCAAGCTCGACAAGGCGCTGGCGAAAGAACTGCCGCCGCTGAAGCTCGACAAGGCGAAGTTCCGCACGCGTCTTTCGGCCCTTCCCGAGGCCGAGTGGAACGCGCAGGGCCTCGATGCCGTCGCCTTCGAGGTCGCGACCAATCCCGGCAGCGAGCCGGGGCCGCTCGCCAAGATCGCCTCGGGCGGCGAACTCGCGCGCTTCATGCTGGCGCTGAAGGTCGTGCTCGCGCGTGCCGACGCGCGCCGCGGCGTGGCACCCGCCCTGGTGTTCGACGAGGTCGACGCCGGCATCGGCGGGGCGGTCGCCGCGGCCGTCGGCGAACGCCTTGCCCGCCTCGCGCGCGAGGCCCAGGTGCTGGTCGTCACCCACAGCCCGCAGGTCGCCGCGCGCGCCGACACGCACCTGCGCGTCGCCAAGACCGCCACCGCCAAGACCGCCGCCACGCGCGTCGAACCGCTCGACGCGCGCGCCCGGCGCGAGGAGATCGCCCGCATGCTGTCGGGCGCCACGATCACCGATGCGGCCCGTGCCGCCGCCGACGCGCTTCTCGCGAGTCCGGCCGCATGAGCGCGAAGAAGAAGGCGGCGAAGAAACCCGATTACGCCGCCGTCGAAATCGACGATCTCACCTCCGGGCAGGCGGCGGCCGAGCTCGAACGGCTGGCCAAGGAGATCGTCCGCCACGATCTCGCCTACCATGCCAAGGACGCCCCGCTCGTCGCGGATTCCGCCTACGACGCGCTCAAGAAGCGCAATTCGGCGATCGAGAAGCGCTTCCCGCTGCTCAAGCGCGGGGATTCGCCGTCGGACAAGGTGGGCGCGCCCGCCGCCGCCGGCTTCGGCAAGATCCGGCACGAACTGCCGATGCTCTCGCTCGACAACGCGTTCGAGGAAGCCGACGTGCGCGAGTTCGGCGCCCGCATCCGCCGCTTCCTCGACATGGAAGACGGCGAGATCGCCTTCTCGGCCGAGCCGAAGATCGACGGGCTGTCGATCTCGCTGCTCTACGAGAACGGCGTCTTCGTGCGCGGCGCCACGCGCGGCGACGGCGAGGAAGGCGAGGACGTCACCGCCAACCTGAAGACGATCCGGGAAATCCCGCAGAAGCTTTCCGGCACGCCGCCCGCCCGCATCGAGGTGCGCGGCGAGATCTACATGACGCGCGCCGATTTCCTCGCGATGAACAGGGCGCAGGAAGCCGAAGGCGACAAGGTCTTCGCCAACCCGCGCAACGCGGCAGCCGGCTCGCTGCGCCAGCTCGACTGGACGATCACGGCCAAACGCCCCTTGCGCTTCTTCGCCTATGCGCTGGGCGTGTACGAGGGCCCCGCGATCGAGACACAAAGCGACCTGCTGAAGAAGCTCAAGGGCTGGGGCTTCGTGACCAACCCCCGCGCGCGCCGCTGCAGGGACGCCGACGCGCTGCTCGAATTCCAGGCCGAGATCGGCCGCGACCGGCCGGAACTGCCCTACGACATCGACGGCGTGGTCTACAAGGTCGACCGGTTCGACCTGCAGAAGCGCCTCGGCTTCGTCGCGCGCAGCCCGCGCTGGGCGATCGCGCACAAATTCGCCGCCGAACAGGCGCAGACGAAGCTGCTCGATATCGTGATCCAGGTCGGCCGCACGGGCGCGCTCACGCCGGTCGCCGAACTGGAGCCGGTGAACGTCGGCGGCGTCATGGTCGCGCGCGCCACGCTGCACAACGAGGACGAGATCGAGCGCAAGGACGTGCGCAAGGGCGACACCGTGATCGTCCAGCGCGCGGGCGACGTGATCCCGCAGATCGTGTCGCACGTGCCCGACAGGCGTCCGGCCGGCGCGCGCAAGTTCGCGTTCCCGACCCGCTGCCCGGTCTGTGGTTCCATCGCCACCCGCCCGGAGGGCGAGGCGATTCGGCGCTGCACCGGCGGCCTCACCTGTGCCGCGCAGGCGGTGGAACGGCTGCGCCATTTCGTGTCGCGCGGCGCCTTCGACATCGAAGGGCTGGGCGAAAAGAACATCGAGGAGCTGTTCAGCCTCGGCTGGGTGAAAAAGCCGGGCGACCTGTTCCGCCTCGCTGCGCGCGCGGGCGAGCTTTCCAAGCGCGAAGGCTGGGGCGACAAGTCGGTCGAACGGCTGCTCGCCGCGATCGAGGCGCGCCGCAAGGTGGCGCTCGACCGCTTCATCTTCGCGCTGGGCATAAGGCAGGTCGGCGAAGCGACCGCGCGCCTGCTCGCCGTGCATTACGGTTCGGCCAAGGTCTGGCGCAAGGCGATGGAAAATGCGCAGGCCGAGCTTGCGGCGTTCACGGGCGAGAAGCGCAAGCCCGAACTGGTCGGCGATTCGTGGCGCGAACTCGTCGCCATCGACCAGATCGGCGACGCGATGGCCATCGACATCGCCGGCTTCTTCGCCGAAGCGCACAACCGCGAGGCGCTCGACGACCTTCTCGCCGAGATCGACGTCGCGGATTTCGAGAAGCCCAAGAACCTCAACGCCGCCGTCGCGGGCAAGACCATCGTGTTTACCGGCACCCTCACCACGATGAGCCGGGACGAGGCGAAGGCCGGAGCACTCTCGCTGGGCGCGAAGGTCGCAGGCTCGGTCTCGAAGAAGACGGACCTCGTCGTCGCGGGGCCCGGCGCGGGCTCCAAACTCGCCGAGGCCGAGAAGCACGGCGTGGAAGTGATCGACGAAGCGGCGTGGCGCAAGCTCGCCGGCCTCGATCCCTGATGGCGTCGGTCACGGCCAAGGCGCCGGACGGCCGCGCGGTGACGGTCCACGAATATGCGGGCGAGGAGCTCGGCGAGGATTACGCGCTGTCCGACATCGTGACGAACTTCGCGCTCGGCCGCATGGACGGCGATGCGCTGGTCATCGAGCGGCGCCAGATGCGCGAACTGGAAACGCTCGCGCACGGCTTCTCGTTCGACTACCCGGAAGGTTTCGTCGAGATGTGCCTCGACATCGTGCGCGCCGCCGCTTCCCTGCCCGGCGAAAGCCTGCGTTTCGAGGCGGATTTCTGAACCGTCAGGGCCGGCGCGCGAAAGCCAGCAGCGCGCCGAGGCCGCAGATCGCCGCGCCCGATGCCTGCCGCACGCGGCGCAACAGCGCCGTCCTGCCCGAAACAGCCGTTCGCGCCCGGTCGGCGGCGAGAACGACGGCAAAATCCACGGCGGTGTTGAGCGCCACCGACACGATCCCCAGCAGCGCGAACTGGCGCGCGACATCGCCCGCCGCCGCATCGACGAACTGCGGCAGGAAGGCGAGGAAGAAGGCCGCCGTCTTGGGATTGAGGGCTTCGACCAGCACGCCCTCGCGCAACGCCCGCGCGGCACCGGTTGCCGCCACGTCGGGCGCCGCGACATCGGCGGCGCGCATCGTGCGCAGGCCGAGCCAGACGAGATAGATGGCGCCCGCGAATTTCAGCACCGCGAAGGCTTCCGCGCTCGCCATCACCAGCGCCGACACGCCGGCCGCACCCGCCGCGACATGGACGAGCCCGCCCAGTCCCGTGCCCAGCGTGGAGGCGAACCCCTCGCTCCGGCCGCCTGCCACGGTGCGCGCGGCGACGTAGAAGATGCCCGGACCCGGCGTGAGCGCCACGACGAGAGCTGCAGCGAGAAAGAGCGCGAGGCCGGTCATTTCAGAGCTTCGCCGTCGCCGCTTCGAGCCAGCCTTGCGTCTGCGGATCGACCAGCGGGCCGATCGTGGCCGCCACGCGCGCGTGATAGGCGTCGAGCCACGCGGCCTCGTCGGCGTCCAGCAGTTCGCGTGCGACCAGCGCGCGGTCGATGGGCGCGAGCGTTAGCGTCTCGAAGCCGAGCATCGGGCGCTCCGCCCCTTCCGCCTTGTCGAGTTCGGCGACCGCGACGAGATTCTCGATGCGGATGCCGTAGGCGCCGGTCTTGTAGTAGCCGGGTTCGTTCGAGACGATCATCCCCGGCTGCAACGCCACGCTGTTGGGCATCTTCGAGATGCGGTGCGGCCCCTCGTGGACCGACAGATATGAGCCCACGCCGTGGCCCGTGCCGTGGTCGTAATCGAGGCCGATGTCCCACAGCGCCTTGCGCGCGAGTGCATCGAGCTGCGAGCCCGACGTGCCCTTGGGGAAGCGCGCGCGGGCAAGCGCAATATGGCCCTTGAGCACGCGCGTGAAGCGATCCTTCTGCTCGGGCGTGGGCCTGCCGACGGCGACGGTGCGCGTCACGTCGGTCGTGCCGTCGGGATACTGGCCGCCGGAATCGACGAGAAACAGCATGTCGGGTTCCAGCCGGCGCGCGGTCTTGGGCGTGGCCCGGTAATGGACGATGGCGCCGTTGGGGCCCGCACCCGAGATCGTGTCGAAGCTCGTGTCGCGCAGGTCGCCGCCTTCGCGGCGGAACGCCAGCAGCTTGTCGGCGACGGCGACCTCGTCCCACTTGCCCGTCGGTGCCTCGCGCGAAAGCCACGCGAGGAACCGTACGAGCGAGGCCCCGTCGCGCACATGCGCGGCGCGGCTGCCCGCCAGTTCCTGCGGGTTCTTGCAGGCCTTGGGCATCGCGCACACGCATGCGTCGCGCACGAGAACCGCACCGGATGCCGCGAGCAGCTGGTCGATCCAGGCCGAGGCCGTCAGCCGGTCGGTCAGCACCTTCGCCTTGGCCGCACCCAGCGCTTCGAGCGAGCCGCCCAGCGCCTCGGGCGGCGAGATCCGCACGCGGTTGCCGAGATGGGCGCGCGTCGCGGGCAGCAGCTTGCGCGCATCCATGAAGAGTTCGAGCGGCCTGTTCTCGTCGGCGTGCAGGATCGCAAAACCCAGCGCCAGCGGCGTGTGCGGCACGTCCGCGCCGCGGATGTTGAGCAGCCACGCGAGGCTGTCGGGCGCGCTCACCACCGCCGCGGCGAGCCCGTCCTTGCGCAGTTTCGCGGCAAGCTCGGCGCGCTTTTCTTCCGATGCCTTGCCGGCGAATTCGATCGGATGCGGCACGGCGGGCGAAAGCGGCGCCGATGGCCGGCCCGGCCACACCGCATCGATGGGGTTGCGAGCGACGGGTACGAGCGAAGCACCCGCGCGCTCGCACGCGAGACGCAGCCGGTCGATCGAATCGCTGGAATGGAGCCATGGATCGTAGCCGATGCGGCCGTCTTTCGGCGCATGCTCGGCAAGCCACTCCGACGGCGGCTCGTCGACCAGATGGCGGTATTCGAACGCGGACCCGTCGACCTGCGTGCGGACCTGCAGCGTGTAGCGCCCGTCGATGAAAATCGCCGCGCGCCCGGCAAGCACGATGCAGGCACCCGCTGATCCGGTGAAGCCGGTCAGCCACATCAGGCGCTCCGCGCGCGGACTCACATACTCGCCCTGATGTTCGTCGCCGCGCGGCAGCACGAAACCGTCGAGCTTCTGCTTCACCAGTTCGCCGCGCAGATCGTCGAGGCGCGAGCGCCGCCATTGGCCTTCGCCGAGGCCCGGATCGAGATGCTTCGCCATCTCGGCATGCAGCGCGTCGAGCTGGGCCGCGAGCGCGTCGCTCGGCCGGGCGCAGACCATCGCGTGCCATGCTTTCGCGTCGAGGGCGGGGGGTGCCGACAGCACCCCGGTCACGATCCCGCGTACGGCGGCCACGTTGGCGGTCGCATCGTTCTTCGCCAGCAGCTTCGCCAACGCTTCGTCGCCCTGATAGGTCATTCGGCACACGGACTTGGAGGGAGAGGAAAGGGTCATTCGGGGCACAATATCGGGCGGCTGGCGCAGGCCAGGCATGCGAATTTGGGCGAAATAGTGTCGATCGCATGCATAGAATGCATTGCTGCGGCGCAATATTGTCCCGTTTCAAGCGGGGCCGGAGCGCCTAAGTTCACATCGTTCGTTCGTGCACGATCAAACGACCCGATTGGCGGGTCCCGGTGCCGAACACAGATGGAGAAGAGAATTATGTCCGCCACCCAGCTTTCCCCCACCCTCTATGGCCGCGTGTCGGCCGCTCAGGTGGAGACGGCCCTGGAAGCGCGACGCGCACGTGCGCAGATGTTCGCCGCCGTCGTCGCCGACGGTGTTGGCGCGATCGGGACGGGCCTCAAGGCCCTGTTCGGTCGCATCCAGAGCTGGAACGAGCGTCGCAGCACGTTCCTGGAACTCGAAGGTCTCGACGACCGCACGCTGGCCGACATCGGCCTGTCGCGCGGCGAGATCGCCCAGGTTGCCGCCGGCCACTACGTGCGCGGCGAAGCCGGCTTCAAGCACGTCGCCAAGCCGGCGCAGCCCGCCAACGCGCAGGTTGCCGCCGCGAAGGCAGCGTAACGGCCTTTCCGACGTTTCCGATGAACGGCGGTCCGCGCAAGCGGGCCGCCGTTTTCGTTTGGGGCGGCCGGCTTTCAGAACATGTCGCCGTTGCGCCGGCGATAGACCGAGACGCACAGCACCATCGTGATCGAGCCGTTGGCCGCGGCCAGCGGCAGGGCGAGCCGCTCGATCCCGACCACATCCTGCGGGGCCGGCGTCCAGGTCGGCTCGGCGCGCCGCCAGACCGGGCGCCCGGCGTTCACGACCGTGGCGAGTTCGCGGCCCAATGCCGTCTCCGCCAGGTTCGGGATCTCGTCGTCGAGATAGCGCCCGGTGATGTCGCCGTCCCACGCGCGCGTCACGGCCGTGCCGATCAGCCGGTAGCGGTAGCGCCCGCCTTCCGGCTCGTAGTCGACCATCCATACGTTGGGCAGCAGCTTGGGGATGTCGATCGGGTCGATGTCGGCGCGCCGCGGCATGCGCCCGCAGCGCAGCCAGACGCCGATCCAATAGTCCCAGAGCGCCGCGACCTTCCAGTCGCGATCGGGCGGGAACGGGACGTCGGGCGGTGAAATGGCGTCCAAGGGCGAACTCTCGTCGGCGCTGGCGCGACGCCACGGAAACGCCCGTGCCGCCCGGCTGGCCGCAAGGTTGGCACCCGACTCATTAACGAATTGTTAGGCGGCCGCGCTCTTTTCGGCGGCGGCCGCGAGGCTCTCGATCCGGTCGAGCAGAGGCACGAAATGATCAAGCTCCGCCTCGACTTCCGCGTTGGCGGCCTGCAGGGCCGCGAGCGTCACGGTGCTCTCGGCGAGCGCCCGCTCCTTCTCTACGGCGTGTGCAGCGGCCGCCTCGAAGCGCGACTGCGCCTCGGCGATCTGGGCCTCGGCCGCTTCGGCGCGCGTGCGCGCCTCGGCGAGCTTCGCGGCGTTCGCCGCCGCCTCGGCTTCGGCGGCCGCGAGCTTCGCGGCGAGTTCCCTGTTGCGCGCATCCAGCGCCGCGATATCGCCCTCGATCTGGCCCGCGCGGGCATGCGCGTCGACCGCGCGGCTCTCGGCGTCGTCGGCGCGCCCCTGCGCGTCGGCAAGTTCGGCTTCCAGTGCTGCAAGCCGCGCGGCCTGCGCGCCCGCCTCGGTCTGCGCGCGCGCCATGCGCGCCTCGTAGTCCGCAAGGCGCCGGCCCATGTCCTCGGCCTTGGCGATCCAGCTCTGCGTGGCGGCTTCCGCGCGCGCGCGCGAATCTTCCGCCGCCTTCGTTTCCTGGCGCGCGGTCTCGGCCGCTTCGCGCTCGCGCGCGAACAGCGCCTCGGCCGTCGCGCGCGAGGCCTTCGCCTCCTCCGCCGCCTGGACGAGGGCGGGGTCGACGATCGTGCGCGGCGGCGCGTTGCGCAGCTCTTCCAGCTCGTCGTAGGCACCCGCAAGCTCATCGCCGAGATTGAGCGCGGCCAGCAGCATCAGGCGCGCGTCGCCCGCCTGTCCGACCTGCGCGACGATCTCGCGCACCTTCTCGTCGACATAGGTGCCGATGCCGCGCACGCGTTCTTCGCGCCCGTCGTCGCAGACGATGGGGTAGTCGCGGTTGTTGACGCGCAGGACGATCTGGCTCATCGGCTCACTCCCGCAATCAGGTACCGGATTTCAGTTTCTCGATCGCCTTGTCGAGCCGCGATTCGACCTGGTCGGCAAGGCCGGACAAGGCGGCGTAGTCGGTCTTCATCTTCGCGAGCTCGGCCTCGGCCGCCTCGGCGCGGGCGCGCAGGCCCGACTCGGATTTGATGCGCGCCTCGAGGGCGGCTTCGAGACGCTGGATGGCGGCATTCAGGCGATCGAGGGGCGGCGTCGTCATGGGTGCGGCGGACTTTCGTCAAAAACCAAGTTGCATTGCGATTGCGGCACCTTAAGGGCACGATTCGAGTCGCCACAACGACCTTATGGAAGCCCCCGCACCCGCAGGGTCGAAGCGCGATCCCCGGCAGGGTTGACGGGGCACCCCCCGGGCGGCATGTTCCGCGGCGTTTTCGGGTCTCCAACACACCCCAAGAAGTGAGCCGATGAGCGCCGCACCCCAGACCGTTCCCACGACCGCCCCCCTTCCTCTCAGCGACAAGCAGAGCCCGGCGCATTCGCGCCTGGCCAACGCGATCCGCGCGCTCTCGATGGATGCGGTCGAGAAGGCCAAGTCGGGCCATCCCGGCATGCCGATGGGCATGGCCGACGTCGCGACCGTGCTGTGGGGCAAGCACCTGAAGTTCGATCCCACAGCGCCCGACTGGGCCGACCGCGACCGCTTCGTGCTGTCGGCCGGCCACGGCTCGATGCTGCTCTATTCGCTGCTCCATCTCACCGGCTACGCCGACATGACGATGGCGGAGATCGAGCGTTTCCGTCAGCTCGGCGCCAAGACCGCCGGCCATCCCGAGTTCGGCCACGCCGCCGGCATCGAGACGACGACCGGCCCGCTCGGCCAGGGTCTCGGAAACGCCGTGGGCATGGCGCTCGCCGAACGCCTGCTCGCCGCGCGCTACGGCGACACGGTCGTCGACCATCACACCTACGTCATCGCCGGCGACGGCTGCCTGATGGAAGGCATCAGCCACGAGGCGATCTCGCTCGCGGGCCATCTGCGCCTGTCGAAGCTGATCGTGCTGTTCGACGACAACTCGATCTCGATCGACGGGCCGACCGACCTGACCGTGTCGGACGACCAGGTGGCGCGCTTCAAGGCGTGCGGCTGGAACGCCGTCGCCATCGACGGCCACGATCCGGCCGCGATCGACGCGGCGCTCACGGCCGCGAAGGGCAGCGACCGCCCCACGATGATCGCCTGCAAGACGACCATCGGCTATGGCGCGCCCACCAAGGCCGGCACGGCCGGCAGCCACGGTGCGGCGCTCGGCGGGCCCGAGATCGAGGGTACACGCAAGCGCCTGGGCTGGACGGCCGCGCCCTTCCAGATCCCGGCCGACATCCTCACCGAATGGCGCGGCTTCGGCGCCGCCGGTGCGGCCAAGCGCGCGGCGTGGGAACGCCGCGTGGGCAAGCTCGACGGAACCCTGCGCGCCGAATTCCGCCGCGTGCTCGACGGCAAGCTGCCCAAGGGCTGGGTCGAGGCGTGCGCGGCGTACAAGGAAAAGCTCGCCGCCGACAGGCCGAACATCGCCACGCGCGTCTCCTCGCAGAACGCGCTCGACGTGCTGACGGCGCTGGTGCCCGAACTCGTCGGCGGCTCGGCCGACCTGACGGGCTCGAACAACACGAAGGCCAAGGCGCAGGGCGTGGTGAAGCCCGGCAGTTTCGCGGGCAGCTACATCCATTACGGCGTGCGCGAGCACGGCATGGCCGCGGCGATGAACGGCATCGCGCTGCACGGCGGCCTCATCCCCTACGGCGGCACGTTCTTCGTGTTCACCGACTATTGCCGCCCGTCGATCCGCCTTTCCGCGCTGATGAACCAGCGCGTGATCTACGTGATGACGCACGATTCCATCGGCCTCGGCGAGGACGGCCCGACGCACCAGCCGGTCGAGCATCTCGCCGCCATGCGCGTGATGCCCAATCTCTGGACGATCCGCCCGGCCGATGCGGTCGAGGCGCTCGAAGCCTGGCAGATCGCCATCGCGCGCGCCGACGGGCCGAGCCTGCTCTGCCTCACGCGCCAGAACCTGCCCACGCTGCGCACAGCACCCACGGCCGAGAACCTTTCGGCCAAGGGCGGCTACGTGCTGGCCGAGGCCGACGGCGAACGCCAGGCCACGCTGATCGCGACGGGCTCGGAAGTCGCCATCGCGATGGACGCGCGCAAGCTGCTGGCGGCCGAAGGCATCAAGGCCGCCGTCGTGTCGATGCCCTGCACGCAGGCCTTCGACCGGCAGACGGCCAAGTACCGCAAGGAAGTGCTGGGCCCGTCGCGCACGCCGCGCATCGTGTGCGAGGCCGGCCTCGAAGCCGGGTGGGAACGCTATATCGACGGCAAGGGCGCTTTCGTCGGCATGACCGGCTTCGGCGCTTCGGCGCCGGCCCCGGATCTCTACAGGCATTTCGGCATCACGGCCGAGGCGGTTGCCGCCGCGGCCAAGAAACTGGTCTGACAGCGTATCGAGAGGGAGTGACGGACATGGCGGTCAAGGTCGCAATCAACGGGTTCGGGCGCATCGGTCGCCTCGTGCTGCGCGCACTGGTGGAATCGGGCCGTACCGACCTGCAGGTCGTGGGCATCAACGATCTCGGCCCCGTGAAGTCGAACGCGCACCTGCTGAAATACGACACCGTGCACGGCACGCTGGCGCAGGCCGTGACGAGCGGCGACGACTGGATGGATGTGGGCCGCGGCAGGATCAAGGTCACCGCCGAGCGCGACCCGGTCAAGCTGCCGTGGAAGGAACTGGGCGTCGACCTCGTGATGGAATGCACGGGCATCTTCACCAAGCGCGAGCAGGCGGCCAAGCACATCGAGGCGGGCGCCCGGAAGGTGCTGGTCTCGGCCCCGGCCGACGGCGTCGACCTCACGGTCGTCTACGGCGTCAACCACGACAAGCTGAAGCGCGAGCACACGATCGTCTCGAACGCGAGCTGCACGACCAACTGCCTCGCCCCCGTCGCCTTCGTCATGAACGAGGCCTTCGGGATCGAGAAGGGCTACATGACGACGATCCACTCCTACACGGGCGACCAGAGCACGGTCGACACGCTGCACAAGGACCTGCGCCGTGCACGCGCCGCCGCGCTCAACATGATCCCGACCTCGACGGGTGCGGCCAAGGCCGTGGGCCTCGTGATGCCGGAACTCAAGGGCAAGCTCGACGGCACGTCGGTGCGCGTGCCCACGCCCAACGTGTCGATGATCGACTTCAAGTTCGTCGCCAAGCGCGACGTGACGGTCGAGGAAGTGAACAAGGCCGCCATCGCCGCCTCGCAGGGCCGCTTCAAGGGCATCCTCGAGACGACGAACGAGGAACTCGTGTCGTCGGACTTCAACCACAACCCGGCGAGTTCGACCTTCGACCTGACGCAGACGCAGGTGATCGAAGGCAACTTCGTGCGCGTGCTGAGCTGGTACGACAACGAGTGGGGCTTCTCCAACCGCATGTCGGACACGGCCGCCGCGATGGCCAAGCTCGGCTGATCGCGCGAACGCATCGCACTCGTGGAAAAGGGCCGGGATTTCCCGGCCCTTTTTCGTTGCGCGGCATTTCGCCGCCTTGCGCTGGCCGCAATGGAGGCCCAAATCGGAAGCGATGGAGGGGATCGACATGACCACCGCATTCCGCAACGACGCGAACGGCTACGGCATCGCGGCCATCGGCCTGCACTGGCTGACGGCGATCTGCGTGCTCGCAAGCTGGCTGCTCGGCCAGACCGTCGACGCGTTCGGGCGCGAACTCGAACCGGCGATCGTCTACATGCACGTCACGCTCGGCCTGGCGATCGTCGTCCTCGTCGCGCTGCGTCTCGGCTGGCGCCTGATCGATCCGCCGCCGGCGCATGTCCCCTCGCCGTTCGATCCGTGGATGGCCCGCGCGGCCACGGCCGGGCACTGGCTGCTCTACGCGCTGCTGGTCGCGATCCCGCTTTCGGGCATCGTGCTCAACTTCGCGCGCGGATCGGGCCTGCCGCTGTTCGGCCTCTACGAGATCGCCTCGCCGTGGGTGCGCGACCGCGCCTTCTCCCGCTCGGTCAAGGAGGTCCACGAATTCCTCAGCAACGCCATGCTGTTCGTGGCGCTGGGCCATGCGGCGGCATCGCTCGCCCACCACTATTTCCTGAAGGACGACACGCTGCGCCGGATGCTGCCGCGCCGTTCCTAGGGCGCCAGAACGGGTTTGCAGCGACGCCAAGCCCGGCGTAGTTTCCCGGCCCATGGAGATCGTGCGCATTCGCGGGCTTGAGGACGGGCGGGCGGCCCTTGCCGCGGCGAAGGCGCGTGGCGCCTCGCTTTCCGTTTCCAGCATTCCCGACGGGGCGATTTCGTCGGGCGCGCAGTGGTTCGCGGCCGTCGCCGCCGAACTCGCGAAGGAATTTCCCGGCACGCTCGCCGACGCGATCCTCGATTGCGGCGACAGCCCGGGTGCCGCCCTTGGTGCCTTGCGCAGCGGCATCCTCGCGATCCGCTATGACGGCCCCGACCGCGCGCGCATGCGCGAACTGGTCGAGGCGCAGGGCGCGAGGCTCATCGATGGCTGATCCCGTCGCCAGGCTCGGCCCCGCCCCGTGGTGGCGGCCCGACCGTTTCGCCATGCGCCGCGAGAATCTCGCCAAACGCCAGCTGGTGCTGCGCGCCACGCGCGCCTTCTTCGAAGGTGCCGGCTTCGACGAAGTGGAGACGCCCGCCCTGCAGGTCTCGCCCGGCCTGGAGCCGCATCTGATGGCGTTCCAGACCGTGCTGCGCGATCCGGGTGAACGGCTCACCCGCCGGCTCTATCTGCACACCAGCCCCGAATTCGCGATGAAGAAGCTGCTCGCGGCGGGCATGACGAAGATCTGGCAGCTCGCGCGCTGCTTTCGCAACGCCGAGCGTTCGGCCACGCACCATCCCGAATTCGCGATGCTGGAATGGTACCGCGCGGACGCGGACTACACCGCGCTGATGGAAGACTGCGAGGGTCTGCTGCGCGCGGCCGCACGCGCCCTCGGCATCGAGCGGTTCGAGCGCGGCACCAACGCCTCGAACCCGTTCGGCCCGTTCGAGCGGCTGAGCGTTTCCGAGGCCTTCGGTCGCTATTGCGGCATCGACCTGCTGCCCAACGCGCCCGATCCCGCGCGCGAGGGCGACGACGTGGCGGCACTCGACCGGCTGGCCGCCGCCGCGCGCCCGCTCAACATGGTCCCGCATGCGGGCGACCGCTGGGACGATTTCTTCTTCCGCCTGTTCTTCGAGCATATCGAGGGTCGGCTCGGCATGGTGCGCCCGACGATCCTCTATGACTGGCCCATCACGATGGCGGCCCTTGCGCGCGCCAAGCCCAGCGATCCGCGCGTGGCGGAGCGTTTCGAGCTCTATGTCTGCGGCGTCGAACTCGCCAACGCGTTCGGCGAACTGACCGACGCCGCCGAGCAGCGCCGCCGCTTCGAGCACGACCAGGCGCTGAAGGCGAAGCTCTATCGCGAGCGCTACCCGCTCGACGAGGATTTCCTCGCCGCCCTCGCCCACGGCCTGCCGCAATCGGCGGGCATCGCACTGGGCTTCGACCGGCTGGTGATGCTGGCGACCGGGGCAAGCCATATCGAGGACACGATCTGGGCGCCGGTGGCGCTCGCGGGCTTCGACGATCCGGGGGCGCGCTGATGGACGGCAACCAGCGCCGCACGCTGCGCAACGCAGGCGATCTCGCGCGCGAGGGGCTGGCGACGTCGCCCGGGATCGAGGCCGTCGCCGCACGCTACGCGATCGCGGTCACGCCGCATGTGCTCGACCTCATCGACCGCGCCGATCCGGCCGACCCGATCGCCGCGCAATACGTGCCCAGCGACGCCGAACTGCACGGCACGCCGGACGAGCTTGCCGATCCCATCGGCGACGCGGCGCACAGCCCCGTGAAGGGCATCGTCCACCGCTATGCGGACCGTGCACTCCTGAAGCCCACGCATGCCTGCGCCGTCTATTGCCGCTTCTGCTTCCGGCGCGAGATGGTCGGGCCCGGCGGGGCGGCGCTGGACGCCGACGAGCTTGCCGCGGCCGTCGCCCATATCCGCGACAATCCCGCGATCCGCGAAGTGATTCTCACCGGCGGCGATCCGCTCATCCTCAGCGCGCGCCGTCTCGCCGCATTGCTCGGCGAGCTTGCCGCGATTGCGCATGTCGACTGGATCCGCATCCACAGCCGCGTGCCCGTCGCCGAGCCAAGCCGCATCACCGACGAACTGGTCGCGGCCCTGAAGACGACCAAGGCCGTGTGGGTCGCCGTCCACGTCAATCACGCGAACGAGATGTCGGATGAGGCCGTCGCCGCCACGGCCAAGCTCGTCGATGCCGGCATCCCGCTGATCGGGCAGACCGTGCTGCTGAAGGGCGTCAACGACGATGCCGATACGCTGGATGCGCTGTTCCGCACGCTCGTGAAGAACCGCATCAAGCCCTATTACCTGCATCACGCCGACCTCGCCCCCGGCACGGCGCATTTCCGCACCACGATCGCGCACGGCCAGGGCCTGATGCGCGAACTGCGCGCGCGCCTCTCGGGCCTCGCACAGCCCGTCTACGTGCTCGATATCCCCGGCGGTGCCGGCAAGGTGCCGGTCGGCCCGAACTATCTGGGCGAGGACGGCACGGTCACGGACCCGCGCGGCGGTTCGCACATCTATCCGCGGAAATAGCAGACGCGCTTCGCGCGATGCACTTGCCAAGTCGTGGATGCCCGGCTGTGCCGGGCATGACAATCCAGAACCACCCCGTCATGCCCGGCAAAGCCGGGCATCCACGACTTCACGCGCCAACGTCGCCCGCCGTGTTTGTCTGCGACAGGCTGTAGAGCCCACGCACGGCACCCGGCCTTGCACCCGCCGCCGCCAGCGCCGCATCGCCAAGCTCCGCCTTCGCCAGCGCCTCAAGCGCGGCGCGGTCATAGCCGTTGGCGACGAAGATCCAGTCGGCGGCCGCGTCGGCGCCGCCGCGGATCTTCTGTTCGGTCGTCGCGGCGATCTTCGGCGTCTGCGTGTGCAGCAGGTGCCCGGCGGCCGTTCCCTTGCGTCCGGCCACCGTGCGGGCAAGGTCGCGCAGGTATCCGCGCAGCTTTTCATCCGTCCCGTCGGCGGGCGACAGGCGCACCGTCAGCGCGTGGCGCGAGATGGCGCCGCCGAAGCTTTCCAGCACGCGGCACTGGCTGCGCACCATGTTGCGATGATGCGGCATCATCTTCGCCGACCACGGCGTGGGCGCATTGAGACGCGCGAGATAGCCGGGCGAGGTCAGCGTCTCGTACGCTTCCAGTTCGTACATCACGAAGAAGCCGTCGCCGCCGGCCGCATCGCCCCAGCGCGCGCCGCGCAGGAATCCCGGAATCCCCATGCGCTCGGGGAAATGTTCGTGCGTGTGCCAGTCCTCGAACTCCGCGCGATGTTCCGCCGCGATGTCCCACCACATCGCCACGGCCCCCTTGCCCAACAACGCCATCTGCAATCCTTGTCCTACTGCCGCGCGCGAAATGCGCGCCGGTCGCGCTTGCCGGGATTGTATTGCCAACCCGGCATCGGATGCGAGAACGCACATGCCTGGCGACGTGCGACCTACATCCGTCGTCAACATACAATCTTAGGGTATTGACGAATCTTATGCCCGGCGGCATTCCCCTCCCGTCACGCCGGAGGAATTGCCGATTCGATTCGCACAGAAAAAGCAGGCCGCGCAGGCGGCTGCGGCACTCGCGCGCGGCTGGTTCGATTTCGACGGACCGGTCGGGCTCGGGCACGCCACGTCGCGCGAGGACGCGATCCGGCTGGAAGGCATCCTTGCCAACAGCGGCGATCTCGATCTCGTCGCGTCGGACGGGCCGACCGGCTACTGGGGAACCGCGCACAACCGCGCGCTGCGCCGCTACCAGAAGCGCCATCGCCTGACGGTCGACGGCTGCTTGCGGCCCGGCGGGCCGACGCTGGCGCTGATGTACGCGACGATGGCGCGCGTGCTGGAAAATTTCGGCGTGCCCACGCCCGACGAGATCGACCGCCACCATGCGGCGATCCGCGAAGGCGCGCCGCCGCGCATCGCCATCGTGCCGCAGATCGAACTGACGCCGATCCCCGGCCTGCCCGCCATCGGCGCCGGCGACCAAGCCGCCAATTCCGCCCAGATCGACTGGATGCTGCGGAACTGGACCGGGCTCGGCGGCGTGCCCGCACAGCTCGCGCATTACATCGTGCGGCGCGGCGATATCGGCCTCGCGCAGGCGCGCGACTTCGTCGCGCAGTATTCGGTACGCAATCCGCACGGGCTCGACGTGCTCGTCTATTCGGTGCTGCGCGCCTTGCCCGACAGCGCCAGCCGCGAACGCTTCCTCGGCGGCACCCCCGGCGGCTACCGCCCCGCCGCCACGCGGCTGGTGCGGTAGAAAACTCCGCCGTCATGCCCGGGCTTGACGTGGGGGCGTGACGGTAAAAATTATGGGTTTATATTCTTGACAACCGGAGCGCGATTATTCAGGATGGCGCACGTTCGACGCGCTCTTTGACATCGTGAATCGGATCCTTTCCATGCCGGCAGGTCGAGGCCGGAACGGGAAGCTTTGCGCGAAGGGTTGCCGCAAGACTTGCTTGACGGATTTCGATTGCGTCAACGTCAACAAGGATATCGCGTCCGATCAACGGGTTGCCAGTTGACGGTCAACAGCCGTCAACACCCGCAAGAATGACGTGACGGATTTATTTTCCGTCTCCTGCCCGTTTCGCGATTTTTGCGGCCCCTCAGGCCACCATTTTCACGAAGGCCGCAAGATCGTCGGTGAGATCCGTTACGGCCGCATCCCACAGCCGCTTGCCCGCCTCGATCGACGACAGGCTCGGGTTGGAGCCGATGCGCCCGTCGGGGAAGTTGCGGCGATAGTCGTTCGCGTCGGTGAACTCGCCGCGCGGGGCGACCTCGGGCGTCATCTTCATGTGGCGCACGGCTTCGGGATACACCGCCCAGGTGAGCGAGACTTCCGACGGCGTGGCATGGCTGCCTTCCTGGTCGCCGTAGAGTTCGCGGCTGATCGCCTTGACCTTGCCGCTGTCGTACCAGTTGCGCAGGCGGCAGCGCACCGCCGGCCGGTTCGAGGCGCGCATCAGCGAAGCCTCGGCATAGATCTCGGAGAACGCGGCGCTGAACGGCGCCACGTTGCCGCCGTGGCCGTTGACGAAGAAGAAATGCGTGAAGCCGTGGCGCGCGAGGCTTTCCACGTTGTCCTTCACGACCGCGATCAGCGTGGAGGGCCGCAGCGTCATCGAGCCCGCGAAGGCGAGATGGTGCTGCGCCATGCCGACCGCGATGGTGGGCGCCACCAGCGTGCCGGTCTTCTCGCCGAGCCTGCGGCCCACCGCCTCGCCGCAGATCGCGTCGGTGCCGATCAGGCCGTTGGGCCCGTGCTGTTCGGTCGAGCCGATCGGGATGATGATCGCGGTCGATTTCTTCAGATACGCCTCGACCTCTTGCCAGGTCTGCATGTGGAGCAGCATCGCGCGTCGAATCCTTCCGCAATCCGAGGAACTTGGGGGGCGGATGATCGCGCCCTTCCGGCCTCTCGACAAGGGCCGTATGTCGGGCTAGAAGCCCAGCGTCATTCGGCACCCCCGGCGGTGCGATTCCCCTTGAGGAGCGTCCCTTGAAAGTCACCCAGAAGGTCCGGAAGATCCTCGCCAATTACGAGAGCGACAATCCCGGCACGAAGTCCAACCTTGCCCGCATCCTGATGACCGGCAAGCTCGCCGGCACGGGCAAGCTGGTGATCCTGCCCGTCGACCAGGGCTTCGAGCACGGCCCGGCCCGCTCGTTCGCGCCCAACCCCGACGCCTACGACCCGCACTATCACTACCAGCTCGCCATCGACGCCGGCTGCAACGCCTACGCCGCCCCGCTGGGCCCGCTCGAAGCCGGCGCCGACACGTTCGCGGGCGCGATCCCGACGATCCTCAAGATGAACTCGTCGAACTCGATCGCGACGATCAAGGACCAGGCGGTGACGGCCTCCATCGGCGATGCACTTCGTCTGGGCTGCTCGGCCATCGGCTTCACGATCTATCCGGGCGCCGAAGACCAGTTCGAGATGATGGAAGAGATCCGCGAACTCGCCGAAGAGGCGAAGTCGGTCGGCCTCGCCGTCGTCATGTGGTCGTATCCGCGCGGCGGCAAGCTCGACAAGGCGGGCGAGACGGCGCTGGACGTCACGGCCTATGCCGCGCACCTCGCGGCCCTGCTCGGCGCGCACATCATCAAGGTGAAGCCGCCCACCGCCGTGCTGTGGCAGCCCGAAGCCAAGGCCGCCTACGAGAAGGCCGGCCTCGACATCTCCACCCTCGACAAGCGCATCGCGCATGTCATGCAGTCGTCCTTCGCGGGGCGGCGCATCGTGGTGTTCTCGGGCGGGGAAGCCAAGGACGAGGCAACACTGTTGACCGAGATCAGGGCGCTGCGCGACGGCGGGGCCTCGGGCTCGATCGTCGGGCGCAACGCCTTCCAGCGCAAGCGCGAGGACGCGATCGCGCTGCTCGGCAAGATCATCGACATCTACAAGAGCTGAGCGACGTGGCGCTGCACAAGACGCGCCTCTATCTGATCACGCCGCCGGAACTCGATCCGGCGGCGTTTTCGCCTCTGCTCGACGCGGCATTGGGTGCGGGCGACGTCGCGTGCCTGCAGCTGCGCCTCAAGGGCGCCTCCGACGACGCGATCCGCGCGGCCACATCCGTGCTGATGCCGATCGCGCACCAGCACAACGTCGCCTTCCTGATGAACGACCGCGCCGATCTCGCCAAGGCGCTCGACTGCGACGGCGTGCATATCGGGCAGGAAGACGGCACGCTCGCCGAAGCCCGCGCGCTGCTGGGCAAGGAGCGCATCGTCGGCGTGACGTGCCATGATTCGCGCGACCTCGGCTTCGAGGCGGCGGAAGGCGGCGCCGACTATGTCGCCTTCGGCGCGTTCTTCCCTTCATCCACCAAGCCCGATCCCAAGGGCGAGGCCAGCTTCGACCTCGTCGCCGACTGGACCAGCCACGTGACCGTGCCATGCGTCGCCATCGGCGGCATCACGCCCGCCAACTGCGGCCCATTGGTCGAAGCCGGGGCCGACTTCCTCGCCGTCTCCGGAGCCGTCTGGAACCATGCCCAAGGCCCTGCGGCCGCGGTAAAAGCCTTCATCGACGCGATTTCGGCGCACAAGCCGCAGTAGTTTGCAGCGTTGAGACAATCTGCGCTTCTTTGTGATTTATGTTCATGATTTGGTCCAATATGCTATAGTTGCAATCTAGAATCAGATTTCTCCATGAGGCGATTTATGACTGATGCCTTGGGTTATGAACCGGACGAGATCGGTGAATGGACAGAGCGAAAGATCCGCATCGTCGCCAGTTATGCGCAGGCATATTCGACCATCGTCTCCGCAAATAAGCTGAAGCCCCACTATATTGATGGATTCTCAGGCGGAGGAGTTCACCTTCGTAAAGATACCAAAGAACAGGTGTTAAGCACCGCAAGGCGGGTACTGGAAATCAAGCCGTCCTTTTCCGCGTATCATTTTGTTGATGCCGATCGGGACAAGGTGGCTGCGATGGAAAAGGTCTGTGCCCAACACAGAAACGCTCATGCATATCTTGGTGACGCGAACCAAGTGCTTCCAACGACTATCTTCCCCAACATTCGGTACGACAGATACGAACGAGGCCTCTGCTTCCTCGATCCATACAAGATTTTGCTGTCTTGGAAGGTTTTGCTCGCCGCATCTCTGCAGCGAACTATCGAAGCGTTCATTCATTTCCCGACCGGTGATGTCTGGCGAAATGTTCTGCGAAATGACCCTTCAACCGTCACGGCTGAATCCGCACAGCGGATGACTGAAATGTGGGGCGATGAATCGTGGCGATTGGCGGCTCGTCGTGAAACGCGCGACCTCTTTGGGCCGAAAGATGAGAAAGCCGACTATGACCATTTCTTGGACGCATTCCGAAAGCGTCTCAAGGAAACAGCAAATTTCAAATTCGTGTCCAAAGCGCTTCCGATGAGAAACAGCACGAACGCAATCATTTATCATCTTATATTCGTGAGTCAGAATGAGACTGCTCTAAAGGTCGCGAACGACATCCTTCGCAAAGAAAGTGCACCCCGCTTAAATGGCTGACGCATCACGCATCGAATGGACCGAAGCAACATGGAACCCCGTCGCGGGTTGTTCCGTGCTCTCGCCCGGCTGCACGAATTGCTACGCGATGCGGATGGCCGCGCGCCTCGATGCAATGGGCATGGAGAAGTACAAGGGCACCACGCGCAAGTCCGGCGGTCGCGCGAAGTGGACCGGCAAGATCAAGCTTGATCCGGCCTCGCTGGAACTTCCGAAGAAGTGGAAGCGCGGGCGCCTGATTTTCGTCAACAGCATGTCCGACCTGTTCCACAAGGACGTGCCGGCCGAGTATGTCGCGCGCGTGTTCAAGGCGATGGCCGAGGCGCCGCAGCACACGTTTCAGGTCCTCACCAAGCGCCCCGAGCGTCTTGTCGAGCTTTCCGCCGATCTGCCGTGGCCTTCCCATGTCTGGATGGGCGTCAGCGTCGAGAGTGCGGCTTATACCGGCCGCATCGACCTGCTCCGGAAGAGCGGCGCCAAGGTCAAGTTCCTGAGCCTCGAACCCCTGCTCGGGCCGCTCGAAGGTCTGAACCTGCGCGGCATCCATTGGGTCATCGCAGGTGGCGAAAGTGGTCCGGGCTGCCGTCCGGTGAAGAAGGAATGGGTCCGCTCGATCCGCGACCAGTGCCGCGAGGCCGACGTCGCTTTCCATTTCAAGCAATGGGGCGGAATCAACAAAAAGCGGGCCGGCCGCAGGCTCGACGGACGGACATGGGACGAACTGCCGCAAATGTCTGCCGCGGCAGAGTAATCCGGGCCCGCTTCCCGATCTCGTTACGGGTTTACTTTCGATGCCCCCCGGGCTAGCTTCCCGGCCGCTTTCGGGGGCTCGTCCGGGCCGCCTTCCAACGGGATTCGGGATTTAAAATGAAGATCATCGGCAGTGCGATCCGCGCGGGCAACGTCATCGAAGTCGACGGCAAGATGTGGCGCGTCGTGAAGCACAACATCGTCAGCCCCGGCAAGGGCGGCGCCTTCAACCAGATCGAGATCCGCGACGTCAAGACCGGCACCAAGTCGAACATGAAGTTCCGCTCGGACGAGACGTGCGAGCTGCTGCGCGTCGAGGAGAAGGAGCTGCAGTTCCTCTTCAAGGACGGCGAGCAGTACACCTTCATGGACAACCAGTCCTACGAGCAGATCAGCATCTCCGAGGAGATGATCGGCGAACCGGCCGCGTTCCTCACCGACAACATGGTCGTCTCGGTGCAGTTCATCGAAGGCATCCCGGTGGGCGTCGAACTGCCGACGACGACGATCTGCACGATCGTCGAGGCCGACGCGGTCGTGAAGGGCCAGACGGCGGCTTCCTCGTACAAGCCCGCTTTGCTCGACAACGGCGTCAAGGTCGGCGTGCCGCCCTTCGTCGCCGCGGGCGAGCGCATCGTCGTCAACATCGCCGAACGCGCCTATGTCGAGCGGGCCAAGGACTGAACGGTCCAGGCCCGAGCGATGCGCGCCACCTCCCACTCCGCCCTCTTCACCGTCATGGAACGCGCCGCCCGCAAGGCGGGGCGCCAGCTCGCGCGCGACTTCGGCGAGGTCGAGAACCTGCAGGTCTCGGTCAAGAGCCCGAGCGACTTCGTGTCGACCGCCGACCTCGCCTCGGAGCGCACGATCCGCGCCGAACTCGAGCGCGCGCGCCCCGGCTTCTCCTTCCTGATGGAAGAAGGCGGCGTCGTCACGGGCAAGGATCCGGACAATGTCTGGATCATCGATCCGCTCGACGGCACGACGAACTTCCTGCACTCCGACCCGCACTTCGCCATCTCGATGGCGCTCGCCAGCAAGGGCGAGCTGGTCGCGGGCCTCATCTACAACCCCGTCCTCGACGAGCTCTACTGGGCCGAGAAGGGCAAGGGCGCGTTCCTCAACAACCGCCGCCTGCGCGTGTCGGGCCGGCGCGACATGGGCGAGGCGCTGATCGGCACGGGCATCCCGTTCCGCGGCCGCGGCGACCATGCGCATTACCTGAAGCTTCTCGGCGCCACGATGGAAAAGGTCGCCGGCATCCGGCGCGCGGGTGCGGCCGCCCTCGACCTCGCCTATGTCGCGGCCGGGCGACTCGACGGGTTCTTCGAACTCGGCCTCAACAAGTGGGACATCGCCGCCGGGATCCTGCTGATCCGCGAGGCCGGCGGTTTCGTGGGCGAGATCGACGGCGGCCCGGACCCGATGGAAAGCGGCAACATTGTGGCGGGCAACGCCAAGCTTTTCGAGCCGCTCGGCAAATTGCTGGTCGCGGCCGGCGGGTCCGGGAAATAGCGCTCCCCCGAGTCGCCTGAATGTCGCGCGAAAGGCGGTTGTTCGACGCCTCCGCATCGCGCTAATGTCGGGCCGTCATGAAGAAAACGCTTCTCGCGGCCACCGCCCTCACCGTCCTTGCAGCCGTCGCCGGCGACGCCGCGGCCCAGCAGCAGCTGCGCCAGCCGCGCGCCAGCGTCGAGGTCGACTGGTCGGTTCTCGACGAGATCAACCAGCCGCCCGCCGGCGCGCCCGCCCTGCGCCCGCCGCGCGGCATGGCGACCAACGCCGGCCCGCGCACGCAGGCCACGCCGCTCGCCTCGAACTCCTCGCCCGCCGTGCATCGCGCGCCGCTCGTGCCGCCCGCGGCGCAGGCCCCGGCCGCCTCGCCGAGCTTCACCCCACCGCCGCCCCCGCCGAGCTTCGCCGCCGCGCCGGCCGCTCCTGCACCGGCGCCTTCGGCGACGCTGCCCCCGCCGCCGCCGCCCGTCGCGTCAGCACCGGTCACGCCCGTCGCCCCGCCGCGCGCGGTGACGCCGCCGCCAGCCCCGACGCAGATGGCGGGCGCCCCGCCGCCGCCGCCGCCGCCGTCGGTCATGCAGGCGCCGCAGCCGCTGCCCGCACCGGCCGCGCCCTCGGCCGTCGCACCGCCGCCACCGCCCCCGGTCGTTGCCGCAGCACCCGCACCGGCGCCCCAGGCGGCACCCGCCCCGGCTCCGCAAGTCGCCGCGGCGCCGCCCGCCGCGCGCGCCGCAGACGGCCCGCTCGCGCGCCTGCCCTTCAACGCCGGATCGGCCGATCTCGGCGATGCCGGCAAGGCGGCGCTTGCACCAGTCGTCGCCGAACTCCAGAAGGATCCGTCCGCCCGCCTCCAGCTGCAGGCCTATGCCAGCGGCGGCGACGATCAGGGCGGCCAGGCGCGCCGCCTGTCGCTGTCGCGCGCGCTCGCCGTGCGCGGCCAGCTGATCGAACAGGGGATCGCGTCCACCCGCATGGACGTGCGCGCGCTGGGCCGCACCGCCGACGGACCCGCGGACCGCGTGGATATCGTCCTCGTGCGCCGCTAGCATTTCTCGGCCGAAAGGACCGGACCGGATGGACGCGACGATCGCACGCCCGACCCGATTCCTGGTCCGCACCATCCTGTTCCTCGCGGCCGTCGGCGGCGTCATCTATTTCCTGTTCGACGGCATCGTGGCGGCGTTCGAGCACCACATGGCGCTCAACGGCCTGATCGTCGGCGTGCTGCTTCTGGGCATCGGCTTCAACGCGCGCCAGATCCTCTCGCTCAACGCCGAGATCGCGTGGATCGACAAGTTCCGCGCCAACCGCCCGTCGCTGTCGAACGAGAAGCCGCCGCGCCTGCTCGCACCCATGGTCAAGATGCTGGGCGAGCGCACGGGCCGCTTCAGCCTGTCGCCGGTGTCGATGCGCTCGCTGCTGGATTCGATCGGCAGCCGCATGGACGAAAGCCGCGACCTGTCGCGCTATCTCGTCGGCCTGCTGATCTTCCTCGGCCTGCTCGGCACGTTCTGGGGCCTGCTGCAGACGGTCGCGGCCGTCGGCGGCGTGATCGCCACGCTCTCGGCCTCGACCGACACGGCCTCGCTCTTCGCCGACCTGCAGAACGGCCTCAAGGCGCCGCTCGCAGGCATGGGAACGGCCTTCGGCACTTCGCTGTTCGGCCTCGCCAGCTCCATCGTGCTCGGCTTCTGCGACCTGCAGGCAGGCCAGGCGCAGAACCGCTTCTACAACGATCTCGAGGAATGGCTCTCCGCGCAGACGCGCCTGTCGTCGGGCGCCATCGGCGGCGACGGCGGCGGCGAGACGGTGCCGGCCTATATCCAGGCGCTGCTCGAGACGACGGCCGACAATCTGGAGAACCTCCAGCGCACGATGGCGCGCGGCGAGGACGGGCGCGCGGCGGCCAGCCAGGCGAACCTGGCGCTCACCGAGAAGCTCGGCTCGCTCGCCGACCAGATGAAGGCCGAACAACAGCTGCTGCTGAAGCTCGCGGAAGGCCAGGTCGAACTGCGCAACGTGCTCTCCAAGCTCGCCGACGCGCCCCGCGGCGCCGGCGGCGGCATGGACGAGGCGACGCGCATGCATATCCGCAACATGGATGCGGCCCTCTCGCGCATGGTCGAGGAGGCCGGTTCCGGCCGCCTGCAGATGACCCAGGACATCCGCAACGAGATCCGGCTGTTGGCGCGCACCATCGCCAACCTCGCCGAAGAACCGCGGAGCTAGTCGCTTGCGCGGCGGCAACCGGCGCCATGTCCGCACGATCGACGTGTGGCCGGGCTTCGTCGACGCGCTCGCCACGCTCGTCATCGCCGTCGTCTTCGTGATGATGGTGTTCGCGGTCTTCCAGTTCTACCTCAAGGACATCATCGCCGGCCGCGACGACCAGCTCGCGCGCGCGAGCTCGCAGCTCGCCGAACTCGCCAGCACGCTGGCGATGGAACGACGCGAATCGCGCGACCTCAACGAACGCTTCCAGTCGCTGATCGCCGAGATGCAGGCCACGCTCGCCGACCGCGAGCGCCTGCGCGGCGAGGCGGAGGCAGCCAGCGCCCTTTCGGCCCAGCGCGCCAAGGAACTGGAAGACGCCAACAAGACCATCGAGACCGACCGCGCGAAGTTCGAGGTGCAGCTGCGCGAACTCGAAGCGCTCGCCGCGATGCGCCTCGAGATGGAAAAACGTCTCGCGACGGCCGAAGACACGGCGAAGAACGAGCGCCAGCTCTCGACCCAGGCGCAGGCGCAGGTCGCCCTGCTGAACCGCCAGACCGCCGAGCTGCGCGAGCAGCTGCGCCGGATCGAGGCGCTGCTCGCCGAGTCCGAAAAGAAGTCGGCCGAATCGCAGGCGCAGATCGCCGATCTCGGCCGCCGGCTCAATCTCGCCCTCGCCGGCCGCGTCGAGGAGCTGTCGCGCTTCCGCTCGGAATTCTTCGGCCGCCTGCGCGCCGCGCTCGGCGACCGCGCGGAAGTGCGCATCGTCGGCGACCGTTTCGTTTTCCAGTCCGAGGTGCTGTTCGCTTCCGGTTCGGCGACCATCGAGATCGGCGGCGGCCAGCAGCTGCAGCGCCTTGCCGACGTGCTGCGCGACGTGACCGCGAAGATCCCCAAGGATATCGACTGGGTGCTGCAGGTGACCGGCCACACCGACCGACGCCCCATCGCCACGCGCGAGTTCCCGTCGAACTGGGAACTCTCCTCGGCGCGCGCCATCTCGGTCGTGCGGTTCCTGATGACCAACGGCCTGCCCGCCGCACGTCTGCAGGCCGCCGGCATGGCCGAGTTCCAGCCGATCGACGAGCGCGACGACGAAGTCGGCTGGCGCCGCAACCGGCGCATCGAGCTGCGCCTGACCAACCGCTAGCACGCCGGAAACAGGCGTTGCTCGAGCGGACCTAGCAGCTTCCGCCGGTCAGCACCGCACGGCCGCAGGTGCTGGCGAACAGCCCGGCTGCCGATGCATCCGCGCCGCGCGCGACCGCGATGCGCTGCCTGGCGGGCGGCGTTCCGGCGACCAACCCGACGTGCTTCAGATACATCTCCGCCCGCTCGATCCGGCTGCGCCCCTGCGCGCGCGCCTCGCAGCTGCGGTCGACCGGATCGTTGTCGCGCTCGCCGATCAGGTAGGTGACGTCCAGCCCGGCATAGATCCGGGCCATCTGCAGGCCGCTCTGCCCGTAGGCGTACACGACCGGCAGCACGGCGCCGTAGGGCCACTGGTTGAAGCCCTGGCAGGTCTCGCGCTCGAACGGCGCGAAGCCGGTTTCGCCGCGCCCCGGCCGCTGTTCGTCGAAATAGACGTACGTGTCGGATGCCGCCACGACGAAGCGCAGGTTGATCCCGGCCGCCGCAGGCGCGCCGAACCCCTTGCCGCTCGCGGCATAGAGCTGGACCATCCGCCCGCTGAAGCCGTAGCCGGTGATGACGATTTCGGTCAGGTCGGGAAAGAGCGTGCGATCGGCGAGATAGAGCAGCATCGCGTCGAGCACGCCGAAACTGGAGACGAGCGCGCCCGTATCGCGCAGGCCCGACGGGCGCGAGTTGCCGCCGTCGCGCCAGCCTTCGATGGTCCAGCGCGCGAAGTCCGGCCCCAGCCCGTGGCGCTCGACGTCCTGCGCGGCCAGGAACTGCGGCACGAGGATCATCGACTCCCCGCCTTCGCCGACCGCGAGCTTCAGCGCGTCGAAGATGATGCCCGCGTTGCGCAGCGGATCCTGGATGCCGATCACCGCGCGCTTCAGCCCCGGATGCGGCTCGGTCAGCTTCTTTTCGGAAAAGACCGGCAGCAGCGCGGTCTGTCCGCCGTCGACGGGCACGGCGAAATCCTGATCCGACATGCGTTCGACCGCGCGCAGCATCTGGGTGCTGAAGCCGCGCACCGGCTGATCGGAACTGCATGCCGAAAGGAGGCCGGCAAGAAGGGCCAGCATTGCCGCATCGCGTCGTCTCATCGCCCCACTCCTTCGAGTCTCGGGCCGGCATCGGCTCCGCCCGTATCGAACTGCAACGCGGCGAGCCGCGCATAGAGCCCGCCCTGCGCCACCAGCCGCGCATGCGGACCTTCGGCCAGTTTGCGGCCGCGGTCGAGCACGATCAACCGGTCGGCGCGCACGACCGTGGCAAGACGGTGCGCGATGGCCAGCACCGTACGGCCCTGGCCGAGCTTCTCGAGCGCCGCCTGCACGTAGCGTTCGCTTTCGGCGTCGAGCGCGCTCGTCGCCTCGTCGAGCAGCAGCAATGCCGGATCGCGCACGAGGGCGCGCGCGATGGCGATGCGCTGGCGCTGGCCGCCGGAAAGGCGCACCCCGCGCTCGCCCAGGAACGTGTTCCATCCCTGCGGCAGGCGCTCGGCGAATTCGTCGACATAGGCCACGCGCGCCGCCTCGCGCACTTCGGCGTCGGTCGCGTCGGCTCGGCCGTAGCGGATGTTCTCGAGCACGTCGGCGGCGAATATCGTCGGCTCCTGCGAGACCAGCCCGATGCGCGCGCGCACATGCGCGGGATCGGCCGCGCGCAGGTCCACGCCGTCGAGCCGGATCGCGCCGCCTTGCGGATCGTAGAAGCGCAGCAGCAGCTGGAAGACGGTCGTCTTGCCCGCTCCCGACGGGCCGACGACGGCGACCGTCTCGCCCGGCGCCACCGAGAACGAAAGATCCTCGATCGCCGACCGGTCCGGCGCGCTCGGGTAGCGGAACGAGACCTTGTCGAACTCGACCGCGCCGCGCGCCGGCGTCGGGAACACGGCGGGCGCCGCGGGCGCCTTGATGTCGGGGACGGCGTCGAGCAGCTCGAAAAGGCGCTCGGACGCGCCTGCCGCGCGCTGGAGATCGGCCATGAACTCGCTGATGGCGCCGATCGAGCTTGCGACCACGACCGCGTAGAACACGAAGGCGCTGAGCTGGCCGACCGTGATCTCGCCGCGCATGGCGCCGTGCCCGCCGACCCACAGCACGAAGCCCACGGCCCCGAACACCAGCAGCATCACCAGCGCGATCAGAGCCGAACGCGCGGCCGCTCGCCGCGCGTTGGCATCGAAGGCGTCTTCCACGCGCCGGTCGAAACGCGCGCCGTCGGCCGCCTCGCGGTTGAAGGCCTGGACGGTGCGCACCGCGTTCAGCGTCTCGTCGATGTCGGCGCCCACGTCGCCCAGCCTGTCCTGGCTCTCGCGCGAAAGGGCGCGCACGCGCCGGCCGAACAGCACGATGGGGGCGACGACGAAAGGCACGACCGCCAGCGTCATCGCGGCGAGGCCGGGTGCCGTAATCGCCATCATCGCGGCACCGCCGAGCATCAGCAGCACGTTGCGCAGCGCCATCGACGCGGTCGAACCGACGATGGTCTGGATCGCGGTGGTGTCGGCCGTCAGGCGCGAGAGCACCTCGCCGGTGCGCGTCGTCTCGAAGAACGCGGGCGACAGGCGCAGCGTGCTCGCGAAGACGGCCTTGCGCAGGTCGGCCGTCACCCGCTCGCCCAGCCACGTCACGAGATACGAGCGCGAATAGGTGGCGGCCGCGAGCATCAGCACGAAGCCGATCAGGCCCCAGAGGGCGGAATCGAGAAGGGCCGGATCGCCGCTCGCGAAGCCCGCGTCGATCAGCCAGCGCAGCGCGCTGCCCAGACCCAGCACCGAGCCCGCGGCGAGCGTGAGGGCTACGGCCGCACCAAGCATGCGCAGGCGATAGGGCGCGAGGAAGCCGCCAAGGCGCCGCAGCACCCGGAAGTTCCGGCTGCCTGCGCGCGCGGCGCTGTCGCCCGTCTTGACGCCTTGCTCGGCCATGCTGTGCCTTTCCCGAACCGTCAGCCGAACGTCACGGCAAGGCCGGTTGCCTGCGCAAGATCGGCGGCCAGACGCGTTTCGAGAATGTCGGGGCCGCGCGTCGAGCGCCAGTGCCCGGCCGCCGCGTCCCACGCGAAATGGCTCGCCCCGGAAACCGGCGAAGATAGCCAGATCTGGCGGGTCGGCCCGTGCCGGTTCACGACGAACTGGCCGCCATCGGCCAGCTCGACGGTGAGGATCCCGCCGCGAAGCTCGATCTCCGGATCGGCATCCGCCAGCGCGCGCTCGATCCCGTCCTGCAGGGCCTGCAGGGTCCGGTCGGCCCGGGCGGCGAATTCGCTGTCGTCCATCGGGGGCAAAACTCCGGGAAAATTCAATGTGTTCGGCGATTTAGCACGGGCGGCCCCAAAGGTCGAGAGGCTGGTCCCCGTCGGCTTGCAAGGGGCGGCACAAGCCTGTATAAGCCGCGCTCTTGTCTGGGTGCCATTTCGGCGGCGGCCCGGCTGACCAGATTGGGAAATTCCCGGAGCGCGCGTCATGAAGCCCCAGATCCACCCCGACTACCACGAGATCACCGTCGTGATGACCGACGGCACGCAGTTCAAGACCCGCTCGACGATGGGCAAGGCCGGCGACACGCTGCGCCTCGACATCGATCCGAAGACGCACCCGGCCTGGACGGGCCAGCAGCGCATGATGGACACCGGCGGCCAGGTCGCCAAGTTCAACAAGCGCTTCGCCGGTCTCGGCATCAAGGCCGCCCCGACGGGCGAAGGCAAGCCGGCGACGAAGGCCACCGAGGCGGAACCCGCCAAGGCAGCGCCTGCCAAGGCCGCCGCCAAGAAATAAGCGCACCGAAAGGCTGCGCATCGACGGGCGCTCCCGCAAGGGGGCGCCCGTTTTCGTTCCGGGAAGCGGATTCAGGCGCTGAGCTGGCTGTCGAGGCGCGCCACGCGCTCGAACAGGCGGCGGCTCTGGCCCATCAGGTCGCCGAGCTTCTGGCTCGAACGCGCGACGCGCGCGTCGGTATCGGCAAGGCACAGTTCATGCGCGCCGAGGCGGAATTTCTCCGCGCGCACTTCCTCGCGCGTGATCTCGCCCGCGGCGACCGCCTTCTGCGCCAGCAGCCACGCCATGATCTGCGCCAGGCGCGTAGTCAAGCGCATCGCCTCGCAATTCATCTGGAGCCGCTCGTCGGGATCGGTCTGGAAGGATTCGCCCGGCTGGACGTTCGCCACGTAATGGCGCGCCGACAGGAGCAGCCCCATCGTCTCGTCGTAGGTCCGGCCGAAAAACGGAGCGATCCGGTCGAACGAACCGCCACCTGTCTCGCTCAGGGTCACGGAAGGATCTCCTTCGGTCCTTGAGTCTCGGGGCGAATCGGCCAAAACGCAAACACGATTTTTGTGGGCGGCGGGGGGCTTGAACCGGCCCGCGCGATGCCTAAATCCGCTGTGTCCGACGGTGCCCATCCGGGGCCGGCGGCATCAACCGACGTCCATCGCTCAAAGGAGGATTGGATCATGAATCACTTTGATTTTTCGCCCCTTTTCCGTTCCAGCATCGGTTTCGACCGCCTGTCGCGCCTCATCGACGAGTCGCTTCGCGGCGCCGAGCAGGGCGGCTATCCGCCGTACAACATCGAGAAGACCGGTGAGAACGACTATCGCATCGCGATGGCCGTCGCCGGCTTCGGCGCCGACGAGCTTTCGCTCGTCCAGCAGGAGAACACGCTCGTGATCTCCGGCCAGAAGAAGGATGCCGACGCACCCGGCTCGTACCTGCATCGCGGCCTTGCCGCGCGCAGCTTCGAGCGCCGCTTCCAGCTCGCCGACTTCATCCGGGTCGCCGCGGCGCGGATCGAGAACGGCCTGCTCTATGTCGATCTCGTGCGCGAAGTCCCCGAGGCGATGAAGCCGCGGCGCATCGCGATCGAGACCGGCGCGGCCCCGCAGCGTCTCGAGGCGAAGGCCGCCTGAACCGGCGCCGGTCGTGACTTGAAGCGACGTGACGCCCGCCGCCGGCCGAAAGCCGGCGGCGGGCGGATGCGTTTCAGGCGCGGAAATGCGCCTTGATGCGCTGGCGGACATGCTGGTCGGCGACGGCGTATTTGGCGCCGACGAGACCGTCGACGAAACGCACGATCTCGAGATCCGCCTCGAACCCCATCGAGATGTAGCCGTTGCGCAGCATGACCGTCGCCTTCATGCGCTGGCCCGGCTGGGCGATGCCCACGAAAGGCCCGAACATCAGGCCGGTCTCGCTCCAGTTGCGCAGCGGCACGCGCTGCCCGCCGAGCAGCACGCGATCCTCGGGCCCCGCCACCATGCGCGGCGAGATGCGCCGGTCGCCGGACGAAGAAAGTTCGGCAAAGGCCGTCGCCGCGATCTCGCGGAAGCGCTGGCGCTTGGCGTCGGGCAGCTGCGAGGCGGCATAGGCCTGCGAGACCTGCGATGCGATCGCGCGCTTCTCGTCGTGCGCCATGCCGGGGACATAGAAGTCGCTCTTGAACTCCGGGTTCTCGACGAGGTTGTCGATCATCGCGACGAGGTACTTGCGCGCGTTCGTGTCCTCGATGTCGGCATGCAGGCCGAGCAGGACCAGGAGCTTGCGCCCGATGCCGACCTCGCGCGAGATCAGCGGGTCGAGGCTTTCGGGCGCGGTCAGGCGCGTGAGGCGGCGCGACAGGTTTTCGGCGAGTTCCTTGCTGGCCGCGAGCAGCGGCAGCGCCGCGATCTTGCGGCGCAGGTCGCGCGTCGATTTGAGCTCGATCGTGGGATCGCGCTTGGCGAGCGAGGCCGGGCTGGTCATCGCGGCGTTCAGGATCTCGACGACGGCACTGCCCACGCAGGGCAGCTCGCGCGTGGGCACGCGCTGGACGAGGCCCGCGACGAAATTCGAATTGCCGGTTCCCCCCGACGCGATGTCGCCGGCAAGCGCCAGGCACGCGCGCACCGTGAGCGCCATGTTGTCGGCCGGGCCGATCAGTGCCGCGGCCGAAAGCTTCATGCGCAGGAGTTCGGCGATCGTCTGGTCGAGGAGCGCCACGCAGCCCGGATTGCGCACACCGTCGAGCAGTTCGAGGCAGCGCGTGCCGCGCGCCGCCCAATTCCCCGGACCGCCAGCCGCAAGATTTGCTGCCAGCGCCACGCCGGCGCGGACCGGGCCAAGCTTCGGATCGGAGTCGAAGAGCCGCTCGAGGGCCGTCGCGTCGGCGACATGGGCGTCGGGCAGACGCGCCGCCTCCGTCTCGACCATGCGCATGGCACCATCGACGAGTTCGAGGGTCTGGCGCATGCGCTCGGCCACCGGGTTCTTCAGCTGCTGGCCCTGCAGGATCGCGATTCGCTGTACGTATTCTTGGAATTTCGTTCCTGAATTCAGTATCTTGCGGTGCTCGCGCGGATCGAACGCAAGCTCGGTCGCGGTGATCCGGACCTGCTCGAGATAGGGCGCAGCGACGCGAAACAGCGTTTCGCGCGCGGCCGGCCCAAGTGCCTCTTCTGGCGTGATGCAGAACATTTTCCGTCTCAGTCATACAACCGTGACGGCAAAATAGCTCCCTATCGTAAATAAATCATGTGCATCCGCGGGTTTGCGGCCTGCCGGGCCTCAGGCCCGGAAATGGGCCTTGATCCGCTGGCGGGCCTGCGGGTCCGCGCAGTTGTACCGCGCGCCGACCAGCCCGTCGGTCTGGCGGACGATCTCGAGTTCGGCCTCGAAGCCCATCGAGATATAGGCGTTGCGCAGCATGATGGTCGCGCGCATCCGCTGGCCAGGCGCGATCAGGCCGTTATAGGGCCCGAACATGATGCCGGTCTCGCTCCAGTTGCGCAGCGGCACGCGCACGCCGCCAAGCTGCACGCGGTCCTCGGGGCCTGCGATCGTGCGCGGCGACACGCGCCTGTCCTGCGTCTCGCCGAGGGATGCGAAGGTCGTGGTGACGATCGCCAGATAGCGCTGGCGCTTGATCTCCATCAGGTCGGCGGCATTGATCGACTGGCTGACCTGCGTCACCAGGGCGCGCTTCTCGTCGTGGCTCATGCCCGGCACGAAGAATTCGTCCTTGAACTCGCGCGAGTCGACGAGCTGGTCGAGATGCGTGACCAGATGCTTGCGCGCGCCCTCGTCGCCGATCTCGCAATGCAGGCCCAGCAGCAGGATCGCCTTGCGGCCGGCCCCGATCTCGCGCGCGACCAGCGGCTCCAGAAGTTCGGGAGCCACGAGACGCGACATCCGGCGGGCGAGGATTTCCTGCAGTTCCTTGTCGGCGACGAGTTGCGGCAGCTTGGTGATGCGCTCGCGCACGCTGCGCGTCGACTTGATCTCCTGCACCGGGTCGCGCTTGGCGAGCGTCGTGGGGCTCGCGAGCACCGTCTTGAGGATCTCGAGGACCGCGCGGAAGATGCGCGGCAGCTCGCGGCCCTTCTGGCGCGCCACGAGCGCCTGCACGAAGGAGGAATTGTTGGAGGCCGCGATCGCCTCGGCGTCGCCCGCGATCGCAAGGCAGGCGCGGATGACGAGCGTCAGGTTCTCGGCCGCCCCGACGAGCACGGTCGACGACGGCTTCAGGCGCAGGAGTTCGGCGAGCGTCTGGTCGAGCAGCGACAGGACGATCGGATCGACCGCCTTGTCGAGAAAGGTCAGGCAGCGGTTCGCCTTGCCGATCCAGTCGCCTGCCGGAACGGTCCCCAGCGCCGCGGCGAGCGCCACGCCTGCGCGGACCGGTCCGCGGACCGGATCGCTTGCCGCGAGCCGGTCGAGGGCGGCGGCATCGATCGCCTGCAGTTCGGGGAGCTCGCGCGCGGCCTGCTCCACCTCGCGCATCGCGCCGTCGACGAGTTCGATCAGCTGGCGGACGCGCTCGGTGACCGGGTTCTTCATCTGCTGGCCCTGCAGGATCGCGACGCGCTGCACGAACTCCTGGAAACGCAGGCCGGCATTCAGCAGCTTGCGCTGCTCGCGCGCATCGAAAGCCAGTTCAGTCGCCGTGATCCGCGCATGCTCGAGATGCGGCTGCGCGACGCGGAACAGCGTCTCGCGCGCCGCGAGTTCCAAGGCCTCGAATGAATTGACACAGAACATTCCCGCTCTCCGCATAATTTCGCGGGCGGGAATTTAACGGTTGCAGCGTAAATAAATAGACAATTCTGTACAGCAAAATTTCAGGTAGATATTTTGTGTAATGCATCCTTTACATGCAGTGGTATGGCGGTCGGTTTCTGCGTGTCGCGCCGCACGAACACGTGCACAAAATGCCCTTCCGCCGCAGCTTCGTCGCCACCCTGTTTGAACAGGCCGATTTCGTAGCGCACCGAACTGCTGCCGAGATGCCCGACACGCAAGCCCGCATCGATCGTCTCGGAAAGGCAAGCGACGTGCGGAAGCGGCACATCGTCTCGACGGCGATGCCGATCACCTCTGCACGATGTATGTCGAGACCGCCCGCTTCGATCAGGTACGAATTGATGATCGTGTCGAAGTAGCTGTAGTACACGACGTTGTTGACGTGCCCATAGAGGTCGTTGTCCATCCAGCGCGTCGGGATGGCGCGGAAGTGGTGATAGGCCGCGCGGCGCTGGGGTGGATTCCTCGCGTCCGGCATCGGTTCAGCATACCTCCGCAAGCGCGGCGAGAGTGGCGTCCGGCGCCTCGATCATCGCCATGTGCCCCGCACCGGCAAGCTCGCGCACGCGGGCGTCCGCGACCGCCTCGATCAGCGCGCGCGCGCCGGCGGCCGGCGTCATGCGGTCGACGGTTCCCAGCACGAACATCGCCGGGCAGCGCACCGCCCGGGCGGAATCGAGCGCATTCTTGTACGAGTCGCAGGCGAGGAGATCGCGCGACAGGACGCCCGGTGCGGCCCGCTCGAGCAGACGCACGCCGCCGCCGACCATCCACGCGCCGGGTGCGCGTGCGCCGCCGAGTTGCGCGCGCCGGCCGAACGCCCAGTCCGCGATCATCGCAACCGCCGCCGGATCGTCCTTTGCCGCCGCTTCGAGCAGCTTGGGATGGACCGGCATCAATGCCGCCGCACCGATCAGCCCGAGTGCCCGCACGCGCGCGGGATGACGCGCGGCGGCGGAGAGCGCCACAAGGGCGCCCATCGAATGGCCGACGATCGCGGCGCTCGAGGCGCCCGCCGCGTCGAGCAGCTTCGGCACGAAATCGGCCATCGCCTCAACCGACGCCAGCGCCGGCCCGGCCGAACGGCCGTGCCCCGGCAGGTCGATCGCCAGGGCGTTGCGGCCATGATGGGCGAACCAGCGCGTCTGCATGTTCCAGACCGTGTGGTCCATGCCGGCCCCGTGCACGAACAGCACGCTCGGCCGGGCCGGATCGAATTTCTGCCCGCCGATCGCGACAAAGACGGGGCGACCCTCGACGACGAGTTCCATCACCCTAGCCCTTCGCCGCCGCGCGCAGGGCGGCGGCCAGATCGTCGGTGAGGTCGGCCGGATCCTCGAGACCGATCGACAGGCGCACCATCTCCTCGCCCACGCCTGCGGCCTTGAGGGCGGCGGCATCCATCTGCTGGTGAGTTGTCGAGGCCGGATGGATAACGAGCGACTTGGCATCGCCCACGTTCGCGAGATGGCTGAACAGCTTCAGCGCCTCGATGAAGCGCCGGCCGGCCGCGCGCCCGCCCTTGATGCCGAAGCTGATCATCGACCCTGCCCCCTTGGGCAGCAGACGCTGTGCAAGCGCATGATCCGGATGGCTCGGCAGGTCGGGATGGTTGACCCATGCGACCTCGGGTGCGGCCGCCAGGAATGCCGCGATCTTGCGCGCGTTCTCGACATGGCGTGCCATGCGCAGCGGCAGCGTCTCCAGTCCCTGCAGCAGATAGAAGGCGTTGGTCGGCGACAGGCACGCGCCGAAATCGCGCAGTCCCTCGGCGCGTGCGCGCATGATGAAGGCGGCCGGCCCGAACTCTTCGGCGAAGTCGAGCCCGTGATAGCCGGCATAGGGCTCGGTCAGCGTCGGGAACTTTCCGGACTTTTCCCAGTCGAACGTGCCGGCATCGACCAGCACGCCGCCGATCGCGATCCCGTGTCCGCCGATCCACTTGGTCGTCGAGTGCATGACGAGGTCGGCCCCGTGCTCGAACGCACGGAACAGATAGGGTGTGCAGAACGTGCAGTCGAGCATCAGCGGCAGCCCGGCAGCGTGCGCCGCCTTCGCGACGGCCGGCACGTCGAGCACCTCGAGTCCGGGATTGCCCAGCACCTCGCCGAAGACAAGTCGCGTCTCGGGCCGGATCGCCGCGGCGAAGGCGGCCGGGTCGCGCGGATCGACGAAGCTGGTCGCGATGCCGAACCGCGGCAGCGTATGGGTGAACATGTTGTGCGAGCCGCCATATATCGACGACGAGCTGACGATGTGCCCGCCCGCCCCCATCAGCGTGACGATCGCAAGATGGAGGGCGGCCTGTCCCGACGCCGTGGCGACGGCGCCCACACCGCCTTCGAGCGCCGCAATACGTTCTTCGAGGACCGCGACGGTGGGATTGGAAATGCGGCTGTAGATGTGCCCCGCGCGCTCGAGATTGAACAGCGAGGCCGCCGCGTCGACATCCGGAAAGACATACGAAGTCGTCTGGTAGATGGGCACGGCCCGCGCGCCCGTGGTCGTGTCCGGTTGCTGGCCTGCGTGGAGAGAAAGTGTATCGAAACGAGGGAACTTAGCGGTCATGCGACCTCCGGAATGCAGAACCGCCCGAGCGCGTCTTTGGCGAGCTTCGGGCGGTTCCTTTGATAAGCGGCGCGTCCCTGTTCAACTCGCAGCTTGTCGCGACCCTACCGAGCCATTGGGGCCGCCGTCAATTGCCGCGTTGGGCCGACTAACCCCGGAACGGGGGTGGCTACATATACAGTTGTATAGTTGCAACTGTAGCACGTTGCATCCTATGCGATAATCTGGCAATAGGATTTACTGCAACGCCTCACCGGAACGGAGCCGGCGGCTTGGAACTTTCGGCATCACCCGCAATTCGGCCGGATACCGCGGAGCTGGTCGCAACGCACGCGCCCGCGCGGCTACACAACATCTGGGCCGCGGTCCTGTGCACGTTCCTGATCGCCGCGATCGGCGCCACCGCGTGGTGGATACAGGGGCGCGAGGCCGGTTTCCGCAGTTCCTTCGTCGAGTTCCGCACCGCTTCGGCCGAGCGCAGCCTCCTGGCGGCCGACGCGCAGCTCGGGCAGATCTTCACGCAGGTCGACGCGATCATGATGCCGGCGCTGCTCGCGATCGACGGCCGCGACCCGGCGGAGATCGCGTTCGACCAGCTGGCCATGCTGCGGCGCGTGGCCCTCGATGTCGTGCCGGGCCGCTTCACGCTGGATTTCTGGACCGGAGACGGCGCCAACGCGCTGTGGGCCGACGGGCCGCGCGCGCTCGGCCAGGACTTCTACCGCTACCAGACGCTGCCGGGCCTGAATGCGCCCGAGCGCGCGCAGATGGTGCATTCGAACCGCGGCATTTTCGTCTCCACGCCGGTCGCCGATCCCGTGACGGGGGCGCCCACGATCCTGTTCTCGCGCGCCATCGTCGACGGCGGCGGCAATCCGCACGGCGTGATCAGCGTCGGCGTTCCGCTGTCGGCGATCGTCGACATGCTGTTCGGCCATCGCGAACGTGCGAGCGACCGCATCGCTCTCTATCGCGACGACCGCAAGCTGATCGCCCAGTACCCGGCCGAGTCGGCCGTCGGCATTTCCGAAACGCCGGTCGACACGCTGTGGCGCCTCTATCCGGCGACGGCGTTCGGACGGTTCGAGCAGTCGCCCGGCGACGGCAGCGACGGCACGCTCAGCGTCTTTGCCGGACTGCGCCCGATGCCGCTCGTCGTCGCCTACACGTTCGAATGGCGGCCGCTGTCGCGCGAGGCGCTGAGCGTCTACTGGCCGATCCTCGCCATCGCGGTGGCCACGCTGACGGCCGCGATCTTCTATGCGCTGGTCTCGATCCGCTACGCCAACGCGCTGGCCCAGGCGAACGGGCAACTCGCCCAGGCCAAGGAACACCTGCAGTTCGAGTCGGACGAGCGCGGCATCTTCATCGCGAACATGAACCACGAGCTGCGCACCCCGCTCAACGCCATCGTCGGCTTCGCGCAGATCCTGGCCGACAACACGTTCGGCCCGGCGCACCCGAAATACAGCGAATACGCGCGCGACATCGCGCGCAGCGGCCAGCATCTGCAGACGCTGATCGGCGAGATCATCGATTTCTCCGCCATCGACCAGGGACGGCGCAAGCTCGACATCGTCGCCCTCGACATCGCCGAATCGGTGATCGAGACGGTCCGGCTCCTGCGTCCGGTGGCGAGCGAGCGGAGCATCACGCTGGTCGCTTCCTGCCCGAACATCCCGGCCTTCGGCGACGCCGTCGCGGTGCGCCAGATCCTGATCAATCTCGTCACCAACGCGATCAAGTTCTCCGCCCCCGGCGGCATCGTCGAGATCGAATGCCGCGACCGGGCCCAGCCGGGATTCGTCGCGATTTCGGTCATCGACCATGGCCTCGGCATCCCGCCGTCGGAGATGGCGTCGATCGGCCGGCCGTTCTTTCGCACGCGCGCGGCGCGCCTCGGCGCGGTGTCGGGCACCGGGCTGGGGCTGTCGATCTCGGTGGCGCTCGCCAACCAGATGGGCGGGCGGCTGACGCTCGCGAGCGTGCCGGGTAACGGGACGACTGTCACGCTGCTGTTGCCGCTGGAAGCCGCCGGCGAATGAACCGGCCTTATTACTTACGATAGTATAGATCAGAGTTTACACACCCTTAATCGTCGATGGTTAGAACGCTCATCGCACTTACCCGACAAGGATGAACGTGGCCGTCGACCTTCCCTCAAATCCGCTCGGGCATATCGAGGCCGCCGCGATCAGCGTGCCCGAAGCGCCGTCGCGCCGGCTCCAGTGCGGGGCGACCCTGCTGTGCGCGCTCGGCGCGATCGCGGCGCTGGCGACCTGCATCTGGATCATCGAGCGCGAGGCCGTTTCCCGCCTCGCGGCGATCCAGCGCACCCTGCTTGCCGCCGACGCGCATGCCGTGCGTCTGGTGACGCTTGCCGATGCCGTGATGCTGACAGCCCTGTGGGGGCTCGACGGCCGGGTTCTGGCGACGATGTCCATCGAGCAGCTCGCGGCGATCCGCCTCACATCGCTCGAGGCCGCGCCGGGCCCCTTCACGCTGGATATCTGGCGACCCGACGGCGAGAGCCCGGTTTCGGCCCCCGACATACGCGGGCCGGAGCGCGAGGAATTCCGCTACCAGATCGGTCCGGAACGCGAAGCGCCGGAGCGCGCATCGATGATCGATCCGAACCGGCAGATCTTCGTGGCGGCGCCCATCAACGACCCCCGCACGCACGAAATGCGGATCCACCTGTCGCGTCCCGTCCTCGGGCCGGACGGCACCCCGCAGGGTGTCGTCAGCGTCGGCGTCCCGGTCGCCAGTTTCACCGACATCTACGCAGCGCTGCTGGACCGCGACGGCGACCGCATCGCGCTCTACCGGGCCGACCGCGTGCGCCTCGCCCAATTCCCGTCCGACGAGGGGATCGACGAAGCGCTGTGGCGCCGCATGCCCAGGGACAGGGAGGTCGGCCGGTTCGAATGGCGCATCAAGCGCGGCACCACGCCCATGCTGACGGTCTTCTGCCGCCTCGATCCACTGCCGCTCATCATAACCTATACGGTCGAATGGCCGGCGATCGCCTGGGGAGCCCTGCTCGCCGACTGGCCGATCCTGGTGATCATGCTCGTGCTGTTCGCCGCCGCGATCGGCTACGGGCGGATGTCGACGCGGTATGCCGCGGCCCTGCACCGTTCCAACGCCGAGCTCGCCCGCGCGCAGGGCGGGCTCAAGCTCGAGGCCGAAGGGCGCGCCATCTTCATCGCGAAGATGAACCACGAGCTGCGCACGCCGCTCAACGCCATCGTCGGCTTTGCGCAGATCCTCGCGGACGGCCTGTTCGGGCCGCTCGGCCATCCCAAATACCGCGAATATGCCTGCGACATCGCGGGCAGCGGCCAGCATCTGCTGATGCTGATCGGCGACATCATCGACTTCTCGTCGATCGACGTCGGCAGCCGCACGCTGGAGCGCGTACCCCTCGACGCCGGCGAGACGATCGGCGAACTCGTCCGCCTGCTGCGCCCGGTGGCCGGCGAACGCGGGATCGAACTGCGCGCCAAGGGCCAGCCGCTGTGGGTGTGCGGCGATGCCGTCTCGGTGCGGCAGATCCTGATGAACCTCGTCTCCAACGCGGTCAAGTTCGCGCCGGCAGGATCGGCCGTCGAGCTTGCCTGCGCGCCCGATCCCGCCACGGGGCATGTCGCCCTCTCGGTTTCCGACCGCGGGCCGGGGATCGCGCCGGAGGAGCTCGCCTCGATCGGACGGCCCTTCTACCGGACGCGCGCCTCGCGCGACGGCGCGGTTCCGGGCACCGGACTCGGCCTGTCGATTTCGACGGCGCTTGCGCACCGGATGGGCGGCCGCCTGACGCTGGCAAGCACGCCGGGCACGGGTACGACGGTCACGCTGTTCATGCCGTCGGCATTCCCGGTCGAGGCGACGACCGCCTAGGACAAATAAATTAATCCAAAGCGGCAATTAATTTAACTCGACGTGGCAATTCGCCGCCGATTCGGCGCTTGGCAAAACCCCGGTCGGTTGGCATTGTCCCCCCACATTTTGGCCCTATCGCCTGCCGGGAGACGAGTATGAAGGTCGCGATCCCCAAAGAGCGCCGTGCCTACGAAGCGCGCGTCGCCGCCACGCCTGATTCGATCAAGCGCATGAAGGCGCTGGGCGTGAGCTTCCTGGTCGAGACCGGGGCAGGCGTCGCCGCCGCCATCCCCGACCAGGCCTATGTCGATGCCGGCGCGGAAATCGTCGCCGACGCCGCCAGCCTGCTTGCACAAGCCGACATCGTGCTGAAGGTCGGCCGCCCGCTGACGGCCAGCGAAGGCGGGGACGAGCTCGCCGCCCTGAAGTCGGGCGCCGTGCTGGTTTCCCAGCTCGACCCCTACCGCAACAAGGAACAGGTCGCCGACCTCGCCCGGCGCGGTATCGTCGCCTTCGCGATGGAACTGGTGCCGCGCATTACGCGCGCCCAGTCGATGGACGTGCTGTCGAGCCAGGCCAATCTCGCCGGCTACAAGGCCGTGATCGACGCCGCCGAGCAGTTCGGCCGCGCCTTCCCGATGATGATGACGGCCGCGGGCACGGTCGCCCCGGCCAAGGTCATGGTCATGGGCGCCGGCGTCGCCGGCCTGCAGGCCATCGCGACCGCGCGACGCCTCGGCGCCGTCGTCTCGGCGACCGACGTGCGTCTCGTCGCCAAGGAACAGGTCGAATCGCTGGGCGCCACGTTCGTCTATGTGGACGACGAGGAGGCCCGCCAGGCCGAGACGTCCGGCGGCTACGCCAAGGAAATGTCCGACGCCTACAAGGCCAAGCAGGCGGCCCTGATCGCCGACACGGTCCGCAAGATGGACGTCGTGATCTGCACGGCGCTGATCCCCGGCCGCCCGGCGCCCCGCCTCGTCACCGACGCGATGGTCGCCTCGATGAAGCCGGGCTCCATCGTCGTCGACCTCGCGGTCGAGGCCGGCGGCAACTGCGAAGGCAGCGCCGTGGGCCAGATCGTGCAGCGCCACGGCGTCAAGATCGTCGGCTACGCCAACGTGCCCTCGCGGCTCGCGGTGGACGCCTCGGCGCTCTATTCGCGCAATCTCGCCGAATTCATGAAGCTGATCGTCGCCAAGGACGGCAGCCTCGGCATCGATCCGGCGGACGAGATCATCAAGGGCTCGCTGCTCACCCGCGACGGCCAGGTCGTGCATCCCAATTTCGCGCCCGCACCCGCCGCGGCCGCGCAGTAACGCCAGAAACGAACGAAGGACGCGAACGCAATGTCCGACAGCGCACTTCTCGACAAGGCCGCACAGCTCGCGACCGACGCCTCCAATCTCGCGTCCAAGGCGCGCGAACTCGCCGCCCAGGCGGCATTGTCGCCCGACGTCGCGGCCGGCGCCGGCCCCGACGCGCTCACGATGGGCCTGACCGTCCTCGTGCTGGCGACGTTCGTGGGCTACTACGTCGTCTGGCGCGTGACACCCGCCCTGCACTCGCCGCTGATGGCCGTCACCAACGCGATCAGCTCGGTGATCATCGTGGGCGCGCTGCTGGCCGCGGGCGCCTCCGCCATCGGCTTCAGCCAGGCGATGGGCTTCCTCGCGGTGGTGCTGGCCTCGGTCAACATCTTCGGCGGGTTCGTCGTCACCCAGCGCATGCTGGGCAAGTTCAAGAAGAAGCAGAAGTAAGCGAAGGGATCCGCAGCCATGAGTGCCAACACCGCTTCGCTTCTCTATCTCGTCGCGTCAATCTGCTTCATCATGAGCCTGCGCGGGCTTTCGAGCCCCGAAACGGCCCGCGGCGGCAACTTCTACGGCATGGCCGGCATGGCCATCGCCATCGCCACGACGCTGATGCTGCCGCAGACCAGCTCCTTCGGCCTGATCGCCGCGGGCATCCTGATCGGCGGCGCCATCGGGACCTTCGTGGCCCTGCGCATCGAGATGACGGCCCTGCCCCAGCTCGTCGCGGCCTTCCACTCGCTGGTCGGCCTCGCGGCGGTGTTCGTGGCCGCCGCCACGCTCTATTCGCCGCAGAGCTTCGGCATCGGCATTCCCGGCGCCATCAAGGCCGCCTCGCTGGTGGAACTGGCGCTGGGTACCGCCATCGGCGCCATCACGTTCACGGGCTCGATCGTCGCCTTCGCCAAGCTGCAGGGCCTCGTCTCGGGCGCCCCGCTCCAGTTCCCGCTGCAGCATCCGCTCAACGCCGTGCTCGGCGTGCTGATCGTGGCGAACATCGTGTGGCTGTCGACGACCGGCACGCCCTTCGCCTTCTGGACGCTGGTGATCCTGTCGCTGGCCCTGGGCTTCCTGCTGATCCTGCCGATTGGCGGCGCCGACATGCCCGTCGTCGTGTCGATGCTCAACTCCTATTCGGGGTGGGCCGCGTGCGGCATCGGCTTCACGCTGCAGAACTCGCTGCTGATCGTCACGGGCGCGCTCGTCGGCTCGTCCGGCGCGATCCTGTCCTATGTCATGTGCAAGGGCATGAACCGCTCGATCTTCAACGTCATCCTCGGCGGCTTCGGCACCGATGCCGCGGGTGCCGCCGCGGGTGCCGCCAAGGAAGCGCGCCCGGTGAAGCAGGGCTCGGCCGAAGACGCGCTCTTCATCATGAAGAACGCCTCGTCGGTCATCATCGTTCCGGGTTACGGCATGGCGGTCGCCCAGGCGCAGCATGCGCTGCGCGAAATGGGCGACATGCTGAAGAAGGAAGGCGTGTCGGTCCGCTACGCCATCCACCCGGTCGCCGGCCGCATGCCCGGCCACATGAACGTGCTGCTCGCCGAAGCCAACGTGCCCTACGACGAGGTGTTCGAGCTCGACGACATCAACCGCGACTTCGCGCAGGCGGACGTCGCCTTCGTCATCGGCGCCAACGACGTGACGAACCCCGCCGCCAAGACCGATCCCAAGAGCCCGATCTACGGCATGCCGATCCTCGATGTGGAGAAGGCCAAGACCGTGCTGTTCATCAAGCGCTCGATGGCGTCGGGCTATGCCGGCGTCGACAACGAGCTGTTCTTCCGCGACAACACGATGATGCTGTTCGGGGACGCCAAGAAGGTCGTCGAGGACATCTGCAAGGCGATGTCCGGCGGCCACTGAGCCCGGCCGGACAGAACCCGAGAAACGACAAAAGCCGCCGGGGTCGCCCCCGGCGGCTTTTTCGTGTCCGGCCGGAGCCGGATAAGGACTAGTAGCCTTCGCGCTCCAGACGCTTGCGCTGCAGCTTGCGCAGGCGACGCACGCCTTCGGCCTTCTCGCGCGCCTTCTTCTCCGAGGGCTTCTCGAAATGGCGGCGCAGCTTCATTTCGCGGAAGATTCCCTCGCGCTGCATCTTCTTCTTGAGCGCGCGCAGGGCCTGATCGACGTTGTTGTCGCGGACGATGACTTGCACGGGGACCGTGCTCCTTTCCCGAACTAAATCAAAGGGTTGATCTCGTTGGCAGCGACTCGCGACAGCGTTTCCGCCGCACCCGAATCTCCACCGGAGGGCGGCTTATATCATACGCCCCAAAGGCTTGCAAAGCGTCGAATCCGGCCCTTTCCGGGGGGGCCACGCATCCCCTATCCTGCCCGGATCATGGCCATTCTCAAGATCGCCCGCATGGGCCACCCGGTCCTCGCCCAGGTCGCCGAACCGGTCGCGGACCCCACCGCCCCCGAGATCGCCGCCCTCGTCGAGGACATGGTCGACACGATGGCGGATGCCCCCGGTACGGGCCTCGCCGCCCCCCAGGTCCATTTCCCGCTGCGGATCGTCGTCTTCCTCGTGCGGGCCGAACGGACGACCGGGATCGCGGGCGATACGCCCGTCGATCTCACCACCCTCATCAACCCGGTGCTCGAGCCGATCGGCGAGGAAGCGAACGAGGCGTTCGAGGGCTGCCTGTCGGTTCCCGGCCTCACCGGCGTGGTGCCGCGCTACACGCATCTGCGCTATCGCGGCTACGGGCTCGACGGGAAGCTGATCGAGCGCACCGTCTCGGGCTTCCATGCCCGCGTCGTGCAGCATGAGTGCGACCATCTGGACGGTGTCCTCTACCCCCAGCGCATGCAAGACTTGTCGAAGCTCGGCTTCGTCGAGGAGATCCGCCGGCGCATGGAGAAGCAGGAATGAGTTTCGACCGCATGGCCGCCCGCGACCGCATCGTCGAGGCGGCCCTCCCCCATGTCCCGTTCGACGGCTGGAGCCAGCCCGTGCTCGCGCGCGCGGCCGAGGATGCGGGATATCCGGCGGTCACGGCGTTGCGCGTGTTTCCCGGCGGCCCGATTGAGGCGCTCGGCCACTGGTGCGCGATGGCCGACCGCGCGATGCTTGGCGCCTGCGAAGCCGATCCCGAATTCGCGACCCTCAAGATCCGCGAGAAGATCGCCCGCGCGATCCGCCTGCGCCTCGTCCCGCTCGTCCCGCACCGCGAGGCGGTGCGCCGCGGCCTTGCGCTGATGGCGATGCCCAGCGGCCTGCCGCTGTCGATGCGCACGCTGTGGGCGACGGTCGACGCGATCTGGCATCTCGCCGGCGACCGGGCCACGGACTTCAACTACTACTCCAAGCGCGGCCTCGCGGCGGGCGTCTATTCGTCGACGCTGCTCTTCTGGCTCGAGGACAATTCCGAAGGCCAGGCCGACACGTGGGAATTCCTCGACCGGCGCATCGCCAACGTGATGGCGGTGCCCAAGGCGATGGCCGGCGTGAAGGCGCAGTTCGAGAAGCTGCCCAACCCGTTCGCCGGGCTGATGGCGAAATTCAAGCGCGCGGGCTGACGCCTAGCGCTTCTTCTTCAGATACGTGACATGCCCCATCTTGCGGCCGGGGCGCGCTTGCGCCTTGCCGTAGAGATGCAGGATCGCGCGCCTGTCGGCGAGGATTTCCGGCACCGCATCGACGTCGTCGCCGATCAGGTTCTTCATCGTCGCGTCCGAATGGCGCGAAGGATCGCCCAGCGGCAGGCCCGCGACGGCACGCGCGAGCTGGTCGAACTGGCTGGCCGGGCACGCATCGATCGTCCAGTGGCCGGAATTGTGCGGCCGCGGGGCCAGCTCGTTGACGAGCAGGCGCCCATCGCGCGCGACGAACATCTCCACCGCCAGCACGCCGATCAGATCGAGCTTGCCGGCGATATGCAGCGCCATCGCCTCCGCCTCGCGCTTCAGCGCCGCCGATATCCCGGCGGGGGCGAGCGTCACGTCGAGGATGTGGTGCTTGTGGCGGTTCTCGACCGGCACGTAGCAGGCGGCACCCGAAACGCCGCGCGCCACGACGACCGAAATCTCGCAGCGGAAATCGACGAAGCCTTCGAGGATGCCGTCGATGCCCTTCAGCACGGCGAAGGCCGCGTCAGGCGAGGTGCGCGGGCCGATCTTGACCTGGCCCTTGCCGTCGTAGCCCATGCGCGCCGTCTTCAGCACCGAGGGGCGGCCGAGTATTTCGAGCGCGCGCACGAGATCGCGCGGCTTGGCGACTTTCATCCACGGGGCGGTCGCGATGCCGATGCGGTTGAGGAATGCCTTTTCGAGCAGCCGGTCCTGGCAGATCGCCAGCACCTTGGCCGACGGATAGAGCGGCGCGTGCTTGGCCTTCGCGACGGCGGCGACACCTTCCACCGGAATGTTCTCGAATTCGTAGGTGACGACGTCGCACGCCTTGAAGAACCTGGTCAGCGCCCGGACGTCGCGATAGTCGGCGACGGTCGCCTGCGTGCAGACCTGCCCGGCGGGCGAATCCTTCTCCGGCCCGAAGCAGTGCGTGCGGAAGCCGAGGCGCGCAGCGGCGAGCGCGGTCATCCGGCCGAGTTGGCCGTTGCCGAGGATGCCGATGGTGGAACCGGGCGGGAGGCGGCGCACGTTCACCGGCGGGTCTTCTTCTTGTTCTTCGCGACGGGTACGGGCGCATCCACCGGTTTCTGCGCGATCTTGGCCGTCTGGCCGGCGCGGAACGCGTCGAGCGCGCGGGCGACCTTCGCGTCGGCCAGCGCCACGACGGCGGCGGCGAGAAGGCCCGCGTTCGTGGCGCCTGCCTTGCCGATGGCGAGCGTGCCGACCGGGATGCCGGCGGGCATCTGGACGATCGACAGCAGCGAGTCGAGACCCTTGAGCGTGCGCGATTCGACCGGCACGCCGAAAACCGGCAGGCGCGTCATCGCCGCCGCCATGCCCGGCAGGTGGGCGGCCCCGCCGGCGCCCGCGACGATGCAGGCGAGGCCGCGCCGGACGGCGCCTGTCGCATATTGGTAAAGCCGGTCCGGCGTGCGGTGGGCCGAGACGATGCGCGTTTCGTAGGGCACGCCGAGATCATGCAGGATGTCGGCGGCATGACGCATGGTCTCCCAGTCCGACTGGCTTCCCATGATGATCCCGACGAGGGGCTTCTTCGCCATTTGCCGTGCACTCCAGATGGACCGGCCGGGGCCGGAAAGGGGCGGAGTATAGGCGAGCCCCTCGCCGGCCGGGAAGGGGCGCGACGGCACGCATTCGGCCCCCCAAACCCGGGTCCGTCTGTGCTATGGCTCGTTGCGAATTCCAATCCCGTCCCGGTACCGGATGAAGATCGGCGACACGAACCGCATCATCGGCCCCACCACGAGCACGCCCGTCAAGCGGACGGATGCGTCCGGCCGCGCGCAGGGTGCCGCACCCATGTCGGGCGGCATGCGTACGCCCAAGGACATCGCCCAGGTGATGGGCATCCCCGAGGCCGAGTTCACGCCCAAGGTCCGCGACGCGATCATGCGGCTGATGTCGGAGGTCGACAAGGCGCGGCGCGAGGCGGCGCAGGCGCAGTCGCGCGCCGCACATCTCGAACGCCTCGCCGACCAGGACAGCCTCGTGCCCGTCTTCAACCGCCGTGCCTTCGTGCGCGAGCTGGGGCGCATGCAGGCCTTCGCCGAGCGCTACGACCAGCCGTCGAGCCTCGCCTATTTCGACGCCAACGGCCTCAAGCAGGTCAACGACACGCACGGCCACGCGGCGGGCGACGCGCTGCTGGCGCATATCGCGCGGGTGATCGTGCAGAACGTGCGCGACACCGACGTCGTCGCGCGGCTGGGCGGCGACGAGTTCGGCGTGATCCTCACCTATACCGACAAGCCGGTGGCCGACGAGAAGGCCGCCCTGCTCGCGCAGCGTATCCAGGAAAGCCAGCTCGACTGGCGCGGCGTGTCGATCAAGCCGTCGGTCGCGTGGGGCGTCTACACGTTCCGCGGCGGCGACGACATCGCGCGGCTGCTGGAAAGCGCCGACCGCGAGATGTACGAGCGCAAGAAGAACGCCCGCGGGACGCCGCCCTGAACGGGCCTCAGGCGATGATGTCGGGCAGCAGCTGGCTCTCGAGCCGGGCGATCTGGTCTTTCAGCGAAAGTTTCCGCTTCTTCATGCGCTGGACCTGCAGCATGTCGACCGTCCCCGCCTCGACCAGGCGCGCGATGACGTCGTCGAGATCGCGGTGCTCGCTCTGCAGTTCCGCGATCTGGCGGCGGATCGTTTCGAAAACAGGATCGTCCATCGACGCCGGATCTGTCCAAATGCGGAAGGCGGGCTGAATGGGACGCAGTCTAGCAGCAAAGCCCGGCGGGCGGAACCTGGCCTTGTGGCCCTTCGCGTTGAAACTCTACGCAAAACCGGGCGTGGCGGATGCCTGCCTCGCCCTGCAGAAGCGCCACGGGGTCGATATACCGCTGCTGCTCGCCGCGATCTGGCACGGCTGCGACGGGCGCGGGCGACTCGACGCGGCCCGCCTGCGGCTCTGGCGCGCGGCCGCGAAGAACTGGCGTGGCGCGGTCATCGCGCCCCTGCGCGCCGCACGCGACACGATCCGCACGGCAGCGCTGGAAGATCCCGCGATCAGGCGGCTGCGCCGCGCGATCCTTGCCGCAGAGCTTGCGGCCGAACGCCTGCTGCTGCGCGATCTTTCTGCCCTTGCCGCACCGGCGCATGCGACACAATCGCGCAGCCGGTACGCGGATGCGCATGCAAATGCGGCAATTTTCGTTCGTGATGCGCGTGCGTTAACGAAAATTTTTTCAGCACTCGCGCCAAGGGCGTGGAATCAACGCCCTGCACGCAAACGCGGAGATTAATTTCGACCTCCGGCTGCGCGCAGGCGCACGCGCCGCCTTGCGGAGGTCCGGCGACGGGCATAGGCTTTTCACGTTCACGCAAGAACCAGAACGTAGGAGGTTTCGGCAATGCCAAAATCCGATCGCGTCAGGTCTCTGCAAGCAAAGCACGCCAAGCTCGAACGCGACCTCAGCCACGAAGAAGCCCGGCCCGCGCCCAGCGCCCCGGTGGTCGCCACCCTCAAGCGCGAGAAATTGAAGATCAAGGACGAACTCGCCCGAATGTCGGGCTAGCGGACGTCCTCGCCCCGCCGGCCTTGGCGGGCCCCGCACGGATGCGAGGGCCTCAGGCCGGCGGCGGCAGACGCCTCTTGGCGTAATTCACCAGCATGTTCCCGAGCACGTCGAGGAACGGATCGCCGGTCTTCAGCAGACCGGACATCGTCACGGTTCCCATCAGCGCCTGCACGCGGCCGCCCTTTTCGCCGAGCGGCGGGCGCACCTCGTTGGCGATCGGCGCGGTCCACACCGGCGTTTCGCGCACGAAGGCCGCGAACAGCTCGAAGATCTCGCGCTGGCTGCCCGACAGACCCTTGAGTTTCAACAGGAAGCGCGCCCGGTCGACGATGACGAGCTCGGTCTCGCTCTTCGTGCGCGCCGTCGCCATGCGCGGCGCGTTGTCGAGCAAGGCCAGTTCGCCGAACATCATGCCGGGATTGACGGTGGCGATCGGCGGCGCGTCCGGCTTGGCAAGTTTCACCAGCTCGACTTCCCCGCTCTTCACCAGGCAGGCGTAGTCGCCGCTTTCGCCCTCGCGGAAGACGATCATGCCGGGACGGTATTTACGGGTCTGGTCGGCCATCGCCCGGCAATTTTAGAGCGATTTCGTCCGCTCGCGCAGCACGAATTTCTGGATCTTTCCGGTCGAGGTCTTCGGCAGCGGCCCGAACACGATCGTGCGCGGTACCTTGTAACCCGCGAGATTCTGGCGCGCGAAAGCGATCAGTTCCTCGGCACTTGCCGAAGCGCCGTCCTTGAGCGTGACGAACGCGCAGGGCGTCTCGCCCCACTTCTCGTCCTCGCGCGCCACGACGGCGGCCTCGAGCACGGCCGGGTGGCGGTAGAGCGCGCTCTCGACCTCGATGGTCGAGATGTTCTCGCCGCCCGAGATGATAATGTCCTTCGAGCGGTCCTTGAGCTCGACATAGCCGTTGGCGTGCATGACGCCGAGATCGCCGGTATGGAACCAGCCGCCCTTGAAGGCCTTGGCGGTCGCCTCGGGGTTCTTCAGGTAGCCCTTCATGACGATGTTGCCGCGCATGAAGACCTCGCCCATCGTCTTGCCGTCCGACGGCACGGGCTTCAGCGTCCGCTCGTCGGCGACCATCAATCCTTCCAGCACCGGGTAGCGCACGCCCTGGCGCGCCTTGAGCACGGCCGATTCCGACGGCGGCAGGCTGTCCCATTCCGAATGCCATTCGCACACGACCGCGGGCCCGTAGACTTCCGTGAGGCCGTAGACATGCGTGATGTGGAAGCCCATGCGCTCCATCTTCTCGATCACGGCGGCGGGCGGCGGGGCGGCGGCCGTCATGATCTCGACGACGTGGCTGGGGTCCTGGCGCAGCGTCTCGGGCGCGTTGATCAGCATGTTCATGACGATGGGGGCCCCGCACATGTGCGTGACGCCCCGCTCCTTGATCGCCGCGAAGATCGCCGGCGCCTCGACGCGGCGCAGGCACACGTTGGTGCCGGCCATCGCCGCGATTGTCCACGGGAAGCACCAGCCGTTGCAGTGGAACATCGGCAGCGTCCACAGATAGACCGGGTGGTGGCCGAGATCCCAGACCATCGTGTTGCCGACCGCGTTCAGGTAGGCGCCGCGATGGTGATAGACGACGCCCTTGGGATTCCCGGTGGTGCCCGACGTGTAGTTGAGCGCCAGCGGATCCCATTCGTCGCGCACCTTCAGCGGCACGAAATCCGGATCGCCGCCCGCGACGAAGGCCTCGTACTCCACCTTGCCCAGAAGCCTGCCGCCGGGGCCTTCCGGATCCGCGATGTCGATCACGATCGGCTTGCGCCTGGCTTTGGCCAGCGCCGCCGCGACGACGGGGGCGAATTCGGTGTCGGCGAAGATCAGCTTCGTCTCGCCGTGGTCGATCTGGAAGGCGATCGTGTCGGCATCGAGACGGACATTCATCGCGTTGAGCACGGCGCCCGCCATCGGCACGCCGAAGGCGCATTCGTAGGCCGCCGGGATGTTGGGTGCCAGCAGCGCCACGGTATCGCCGCGCCGCACGCCCGCGCGCACAAGCGCCGAGGCGAGGCGCCGGCAGCGGGCGTGCGTCTGCGCCCAGGTCCGCGAAATCCGGCCATGCACGATGGCCGTCTTTTTCGGCCATACCGATGCGGCGCGCGCGAGGAAGCCGACCGGCGACAAGGGCTCGTAATTGGCCGCGTTGCGGCCGAGATCGCGCTCCCACTTGCCGGTCCGGGCGGGTGACTTGCGGGCTTTCTGCTTGGCGGCCATGGCTGCGAATACCCAAAAAGTGGACAATCTGACGCGGGCATTCATGCCACGGCGCCCCTTCCCAAACCAGAGGCGCTGCTGCAAATTCGGTTCAAGAACGGGGAGAGAAAACGTCATGTCGACCTATGCCGAGATCCACGCCCGATCCCGCCGCGACCCGGAAGGCTTCTGGGCCGAGATGGCGCAGGGCATCGACTGGATCCGGCCGTGGGACAAAGTCCTCGACACGGATGCCAAACCCGCCGCGCGCTGGTTCGTGGGCGGCGAACTCAACACCTGCTGGAACGCGATCGACCGGCACGTCGCCGCGGGCAACGGGGAACGCGTCGCGGTCATCTACGACAGCCCCGTGACGGGCACGATCGCGAAATTCACCTATGCGCAGATGCGGGACAGGATCGCCGCCTTCGCCGGGCTTCTTGCGTCGAAGGGCGTGGTCAAGGGCGACCGCGTCATCATCTACATGCCGATGGTGCCCGAAGCGCTGGTCGCGATGCTGGCCTGCGCGCGGCTGGGCGCGGTCCACTCCGTCGTGTTCGGCGGCTTCGCCGCCAACGAGCTTGCCGTGCGCATCGACGACTGCACGCCCAAGGCCATCGTCTCGGCCTCGTGCGGCATCGAAGGCGCCAAGACGCTCGCCTACAAGCCGCTGCTCGACGGCGCCATCGCCATCGCGCGCCACAAGCCTGATTTCTGCGTGATCCTGCAGCGCCCGCAGCTGGCCTGCGATCTCGTCGCCGGACGCGACATCGACTGGGCGAGCGGTGCGGCATCCGCGAAGCCGGCCGACTGCGTTCCCGTCAAGGCGACCGATCCGCTCTACGTGCTCTACACGTCGGGCACCACGGGCCAGCCCAAGGGCGTGGTGCGCGACAATGGCGGGCACGCGGTGGCGCTGGCCTATTCGATGCGCGCGATCTTCGATACCGGGCCCGGCGAAGTGTTCTGGGCGGCGTCGGACGTGGGCTGGGTCGTCGGCCATTCGTACATCTGCTATGCGCCGCTGCTCGCCGGCTGCACGAGCGTGCTGTTCGAGGGCAAGCCCGTCGGCACGCCGGACGCGGGCGTGTTCTGGCGCGTGATCGCCGAGCACGGCGTGAAGACGTTTTTCACCGCGCCCACCGCCTTCCGCGCGATCCGCAAGGAGGACCCCGAGGGAAAATTCATCGCGAAGACGGATCTCTCGAAATTCCGCGCCTTGTTCCTCGCGGGCGAGCGCTGCGATCCGGCGACGCTCGAATGGGCGATGGCGCATCTCAAGCGCCCGGTCGTCGATCACTGGTGGCAGACCGAGACGGGCTGGCCCATCGCCGCCAACGCGCTCGGCATCCCGACGGGTACCGGCAAGCCCTTCCCGATCAAGCCGGGCTCGCCGACCAAGCCCGTGCCCGGCTGGGACGTGCAGGTGCTGGGCACGGACGGCCACCCGGTTCCCGCCGGCGACATCGGCGCCATCGTGTGCAAGCTGCCGCTGCCGCCCGGCACCTTCCCCACGCTGTGGAACGCCGAGCAGCGCTATGTCGACGCGTATCTCGCGGAGTATCCCGGCTATTACAAGACGGGCGACGCGGGTTACATCGACGCCGACGGCTATATCTACGTGATGACGCGCGTGGACGACGTCATCAACGTCGCGGGCCATCGCCTGTCCACCGGGCAGATGGAAGAGATCCTCGCGAGCCACAAGGACGTCGCCGAATGCGCGGTCGTGGGCGTGGCCGACGAGATGAAGGGCCAGGTGCCGCTGGGCTTCGTCGTCCTGAAGGCCGGCGTCAACCGGCCCGATGCCGAGATCGTCGCCGAGATCGTGGCGCTGGTGCGCGAGAAGATCGGCCCCGTCGCGTTCTTCAAGCAGGCCGTGATCGTCAAGCGCCTGCCCAAGACGCGCTCGGGCAAGATCCTGCGCGGCACGATGCAGAAGATCGCCGACGGGCAGGCCTTCAAGCCGCCCGCGACGATCGACGATCCGCTGATTCTGGACGAGATCCGCGAGACGCTGGTGCCCGCGGGATATGCGAAGACCCCGGCCTGACGGCCACAGCACAGCTGTCATGCCCGGGCTTGATGTTCAGCCCGGCCATGACGGGCTGGATTTACGCGTTTTCCTTCTGCGCCGCGTCCGCCGCCGCGACGGCGGCAGCGGCTTCCTTGGCGGCGGCGGTCGCCGCGCGCGCGGCTTCTGCGGCCTTCGCGGCCTTGCGGGCGGCGCGTTCCTGTTCCTTGCGCGCGCGCTCGGCCGCACGGGCGGCCTTGTTGATCGCCTCATCGAGCTGGTCCTGCGTGCACAGGCCGAGCACGACCGGGTTCGTCGGCTTGATGTTCGCCATGTCGAAATGGCTGCGGTCGCGGATCTTCTGGATCGTCGGCTTCGTCGTGCCGACCATCTTGCCGATCTGCGCGTCGGTCAGCTCCGAATGGTGGCGCAGCAGCCAGGCGATCGCGGCCGGGCGATCCTGGCGCTTGGACACCGGCGTATAGCGGGCACCCTTCGGGCGCTGCACGGGCATCGGCAGGTCGACCTTCAGCAGCGTCAGCGTGGCGGTCTTGTCCGCCTCGCAGCGCGCCAGTTCCTCGCGCGTGATCTGGTTGTTGGCGACCGGGTCGAGGCCGACGATGCCGATGGCGACTTCGCCGTCGGCGATCCCCTGCACTTCCAGCGGGTGCATGCCGCAGAACGCCGCGACCTGTTCGAAGGTCAGCGCGGTGTTCTCGACCAGCCACACGGCAGTCGCCTTGGGCATCAGCGGAAGCGTCATGTTCGGTCCTCCTGGCGGGGGCGGAACCGGCCGGCAAGGCAAACGCCTTACCTTTCGTCCCGGTAAGGGGACAAGTCGATCCAACCCGGAATGTAAGAATGGCCCGTCTTATATAGGCGTGCCGGGGCCGGGTCAAAACGTTCCGGCGAAGATTGACTCATGTCCTGAAAAAGGATAATTAGCTTAATTAAAGGTAATATTACTGTAGAAAGGAAAATTTATGGCCATAACTCCCACACTCCACCCGCTGTTCGTGCGCTGGCTGGAGCGCGCGCTGGAAGCCGCCGAGGGCGCCCGGCCCGGGCTGGTGGCGCTGCCGGCGAACGGCGAAAGCGGAGCGTCGCTGGGCCGCCTGCAGATGGACCTGTCGCAGCAGGGGCCCTTGCGCCGCGATCTGGCGCAGACGGCAAGGCGCGCGCTCGTGCCGGGCGATGTCGAAGGGCTGCTCGCCAAGCGCGTGCGCCTGATGACGCCTGCCGACCGCGAGAGCGCACGCCGCCTGCTCGAGCGCCTGCTCGAACGCCCCGACGGGGCCGCGTGGCTTGCACGGCACGAACGCGCGATGGCGGTACGCGTCGGGCTTGCGGTGCGCCGGCTGATCGCCGGCGTGGCGCCGGGCGCCGCGGATTTCGCGAACAGCCTGCGCGGCCAGATCGAGATCGGCTGCCATCTGCACCAGTTCGGCACCGGCAGCACGGAAAAGCTTTCCGAGTTCCTCGCCGGCCGGCGCGTGACGTTCGACGAGACGCGCAGTGCCGTATTCCATGCACCCCTCGACATCGAGCAGTTCCGCGGCTTCCGCCGCGCGACGCGCTGGGGCTACGGGAATCCGCGCGCCAACGAAAGCCGCCACATGCGCGTCGATCTCGCCCTGCGCGCGATCCCGCGCGAAATGCTAGCCTGACGGCCCTTAACCGACGGAGCATCCGGCCCTGCCCGACTTCAAGCACGAGAAACGCCTCGGCGGCACCGTCGCCGGCATCGACGAGGCGGGCCGTGGGCCGCTGGCCGGCCCCGTCGTCGCGGCCGCGGTCGTCTTTCTCGTGCCCAAGCTGCCGCGTTCGCTCACCGGCGCCATCGACGATTCCAAGAAGCTGACCGAGGCGAGACGCGAGGCCGCGTTCGACGAACTGCGCGCGCACGCCAAGACCGGTACGCTCGTCTACGCCATCGCGGCGGCAAGCGTGGGCGAGATCGACCGGATCAACATCCTGCGCGCGACGCACCTGGCGATGCGCCGCGCGCTCGCGCACCTGCCCCTCGTTCCCGACACGGCGTTGATCGACGGCAACCAGTTGCCGCGCGACCTGCCCTGCCGCGCGGAAGGTCTGGTCGGCGGCGACGCGAAGTCGCTCTCCATCGCGGCAGCCTCGATCTTCGCCAAGGTGATGCGCGACCGGATCATGAAGCGGCTGGACGTTCTCTATCCGGTCTATGGTTGGGGTTCGAACAAGGGGTACGGCGCGGCGACGCACATCGAATCCATTGCGGTCCACGGCCCCACGCCCCACCACAGATTGAGTTTCGCACCCTTGGCCCAAGGCCGATTAAGCCTTTGATTCGTTTATCTGTTGACCGAAGAATCGCCGCTGACTCAGGATGCGGCCATGACAAAGCACCAGCCCCGCATCGAGTTCCCGGAAGGGACCATTTCAATCGGCGACTGCGTCGACCTGATGGGCCAATTGCCCGAAGGGTCGATCGACATGGTGTTCGCCGACCCGCCCTATAACCTGATGCTGAAGGGCGATCTGCATCGTCCGAACAATTCCAAGGTCGATGCGGTCGACGACGCATGGGACCAGATCGGCGACTTCGCCGCCTACGACAAGTTCAGCCGCGCCTGGCTCACCGCCGCGCGCCGCGCGCTGAAGCCCGACGGGGCGATCTGGGTCATCGGCAGCTACCACAACATCTTCCGCGTCGGCGCGATGCTGCAGGATCTGGGCTTCTGGATCCTCAACGACATCGTCTGGCGCAAAACCAACCCGATGCCGAATTTCCGCGGCCGGCGTTTCACCAACGCGCACGAGACGATGATCTGGGCCGCGAAGTCGGAGAAATCCAAGTACACGTTCAACTACGAGGCCATGAAGGCGCTCAACGAGGAGCTCCAGATGCGCTCGGACTGGCTGATCCCGGTCTGCGGCGGCCCGGAGCGCATCAAAGGCGCCGACGGCAAGAAGGCGCACCCGACCCAGAAGCCGGAATCGCTGGTCTACCGCGCGGTGCTATCGTCCTCCCGCCCCGGCGAGACGGTCCTCGACCCGTTCTTCGGCTCGGGCACCACCGGGGCCGTCGCCAAGCGTCTGGGCCGGAAATTCGTGGGATTCGAGCGGGATCGCGGCTACGTGGATGTCGCCAGCCAGCGCATCCGCGACACGCTTCCCGACGACCCGGACTTCCTGACCGTCCGCGCCAAGCGCGAGGAACCGCGCATCCCGTTCGGCTGGCTGGTCGAGCGAGGGCTCTTGCGGTCGGGCGAGGTGCTGAGCGATGCTACAGGCCGCTGGACGGCACGAGTCCGTGCCGACGGCACGCTGGTTGCTTCGTCAGCAACGGGCGATCATCGCGGTTCGATCCATCAGGTCGGTGCCGCGGTGATGGGGGCTCCGGCGTGCAACGGGTGGACGTTCTGGTGCACCAACATGGACGGTCGGCGCGTGCCGATCGACCTGCTCCGCCAGAAGCTCCGCGCGGAACTGAACTGATCGGGCGCGCCCTTCCGGGTCGCCGACCCGGAAACGAGAGCGAGAACACCGATGGCCGAACCGCAGTTTTCCCCCCGCACCCAGGCCGCCGGTGCGGCACGCCAGTCCCAGCGCGTGCGGTCGATCTTCATCCTGTCGAAGTCGGTCTCGGAACTGCTCGGCCCCGACCATCACGTCGCGCGCGCGGTGCGCAATGCCGCCGACGACGAGAACCCGTTCAACTTCGAACTCGCCCGCACAGCGTTCGACCGCCTGCCCGGCGCTACGCGCCGGCGCATCCGCGGCCACGCGGAAGCGGAAGCCGAGCGCTACGCGGACGCGATCGGCCTCAAGGCCATCCTGCGCAAGCTGCCGACAGACCAGCCCATCGGCCTCGAGATGATCTGGCCGCAATCGGCTTCGTACCCGGCGCGCAAGCGCGAGTACTGATCTCAGAATTTCGGTTCTTCGTCGCCGATCGGCGCGGTGACGGCCGCGAGGTTGCATCCGCAGAACGGGCAGCTCATCGCGGCGACTCGCATGCGCGCCTGCTCCTCGTCGGCACCCGTTCCCTCGATCTGGCGCATCAGATCGGCCACGACCTTCTGGTGTGCGCTACGCGTCTCGCACGCCGCCATCAGCAGGCGCTGGCGCGGCACGTCCAGTTCCTCGACGCGCAGCGCCCGGGCGCTGCCCGGCGCGAGCGCCGCCGCGAGCGTGAAGGCGCCGAGTTGCAGGAGGGTCCGCCGGTCGTTTGCCATGCGCGGAGTATAAAGCCGCAAATCGGGCAAATCCATGGCGCCGCCGCCGGCGTATCCTGATCATGGGACAAGACGGCATGGACGGCATCGTCTGGATCACGGGGGCCTCGTCGGGCATCGGGCGGGCCCTTGCCCTGCGCCTGGCGCAGGGCGGACGACGCGTGGTCGCGTCCGCGCGCAACACGGCGGCGCTCGAGGCGCTGGCGGCGGAAGCGGGGGCGAACCTCTCCGCCCTGCCGCTGGACACGACCGACGCGGCCGCCTGCGAGGCGGCCATCGCCCGGATCGAGGCGGAGATCGGACCGATCGGCCTCGCCGTGCTCAATGCCGGCACGCACCTGCCGACGCCCGCCGCCGCGTTCGCCGTCGCCCCGTTCCGTCGCCTCGTCGAGACGAACCTGATGGGTACCGTCAACGCGCTTGCCCCCGTGCTCGCCCGCATGCGCGCGCGCAAGGCCGGGCATATCGCCGTGGTCGCATCGATCGCGGGCTATGGCGGGCTGCCGACGGCTTCGGCCTACGGCGCCACGAAGGCCGCGCTCATCAATATGTGCGAGGCGCTGAAACCCGAATGCGACGCGCTGGGTGTGAAACTGCAGCTCGTCGATCCGGGCTTCGTGCGCACACCGCTCACCGACAAGAACCCTTTCCCGATGCCGTTCCTGATGGAGCTCGAAGCCGCGGTCGACGCGTTCGTCGCCGGCCTCGCCTCCGACCGGTTCGAGATCGTCTTTCCGCGCCGTTTCGCGTGGCTGCTGAAGTTGCTCAACATGCTGCCCTACCCGGCCTATTTCGGCGTCGTGCGGCGGATGACGGGGTCGTGATGGACATGCTCGATGCCTATGTCGCGTATTTCGAACGCCTCAGCCCGGAAACGCTGGGCGAACTCGACGCGCTCGTGACGCCCGACGTGCGCTTCAAGGACCCGTTCAACGACCTGCGCGGGGTGGCCGACATGCGCAGGGCGATGGCGATGGCCTTCGACCACGGCACGCCGCGCTTCGAGGTGATCGACCGCGCGCGCAGCAGCCACGCGGCCTACCTGCTGTGGCGCTATGCGCTCGGCACGGGCTTCGTGATCGAGGGGATGAGCGAGATCCGATTTGCGCCCGACGGCCGCATCGCGGAGCATATCGACCATTGGGATTCCGGCTCGCAGTTCTATTCGCGCATCCCGGTGCTGGGCTGGCTGATCGGCCTGGTGCGCCGCCGGCTCAGGGTTGGCGGCGGAAGGTGAGCGTCACCGAGCCGACGTCGATGCCCCATTTGGTCACGTAGGCGCGGTTGATCAGCACGCCTTCAGGCTGCAGGTACATCCAGTCGTCGAAATGCACGGCCATGCGGCCGCCGCCCATCTTCAGATTGATGTCGTAGCGGAAATTGAACGCGTTGCCGGCCGACCGGCCTGCGGCCGTGCCGATCGCCTCGTCCGTGCGACCCTCCCAGACGCCAGGCGCGGTCTGCGTCAGGCGCCACACGCGCCGGTCCTTCTCGCCGTCGGAATAGTCGAAGCGCTCGTCCAGCACGAGTTCGCGCCCGTCCCATGTCCCGTCGATGTCGACCGTGAACTCGCGGCGCAGGTTGGCGAATCGATCCTCGAAGATTCCCCACGCGCGCGTGCGGCCCGCGAAATAGCTCTCGAGACGCAGTTCGGGTGCGCGGCCGGCAAAATCGTCGATCTTCATGTCTCCGCACCCCACGAGCGCCAGTGCCATGAATACGACCGGAAACCATCTGCGGATCATGTGTCGCCCATTCCCTGTTCGATCTGCGTGCGCAGCCGGCTCTGGCGCACGGCATCAAGCGGAAAACGCCACATGAGCGCCACCGCACCCGCCTTGAACGCGACCGGCACCCAGGCATATAGGGCGCCAAGCGCCATGTGCCCACCTGTCCCGGCAGCACCGCGCACATAGCCCGCGACATCGAGCAGCGGGAAGGCGATCGCCGGTGCCGCGGCCAGCGCCAGCTTCCCCGCCACCGCCCAGATCGCAAAATAAAGCCCCGTGCGCTGGCCTCCGCCGCCGGCGGTGTCGATGTCGACCACGTCGGCTTGCATCGAGGCGGGCAAAGCGAGATCGGCGCCGTAGCACAGGCCCGTCGCAAGGCACACGATCAGGAAGGCGGACGCATCGCCCTGCCCCAGCAGGGGAACGGGTACGAAGCACACGCAGTTCGCCAGCATCGCGGCGCACCATGTGCGGTGCTTGCCCCACAGGCGCGACGCGCGCAGCCACATCGGCACCGAGGCGATCCCGGCAAGCAGATAGACGAGCAGCAATGCCCCTTCCATTCCGCCCGCACCCAGCACGTCGCCTGCAAAGAGCAGGAACAGCGTGGCCGGCAACGCGTTGGCGACCCCGTTGAGCGCGAAGCCGCCGACCAGCCGGCGAAACGGCATGTTGTGCTTGAGCAGAGCCCAGCCTTCGACAAGGCCGAAGCCCGGTGCGGCCGGAACCGGCGTCGGCTCCGGCACGAAACGCAGCAGCAGCACGCCCGCCAGCGGCAACACGATCAGGTTCGTCCAGAACAGGATCGACAGGGCCGCACCTTCGGGCGGCGCACCCGGCTCGTTCCAGCCGAGCCACGCGGCGACGGCCGGGAGAGCTGCGGCAAACGCCACGCCCGCGACCGTCAGGCACTCGCGCCACGCGGCGACGCGGCTGCGCTCGGCATAGTCGCGCGAAAGTTCGGCGCCCAGCGCCTGATGCGGGATCTGCAGCATCGACCAGCCCAGATACGCGACCATCGTCCAGACAAGCAGATATCCCGCCCCCGCATCGCGCGGCGGCACGAACAGCATGTAGCTGCCCAGGAGCACGATCGGCAAAGCCGCGACCATCCAGGGCCGGCGGCGGCCCCAGCGCGTGCGTGTGCGGTCGCCGAACCAGCCGATGACCGGATCGATGCCCACGTCCCATGCGCGCGCCAAGAGCAGCACGCCGCCGATGGCCGCAAGGCCCAGGCCCGTTACGCTCGCGAAGTAGGTGGGCAGATAGACCAGCAGCGGCAGGCCGAGCATGGCCGCCGGAAACGCCGGCAGCGCATAAGCGGCCAGAACCCGCGCGGACAGCGCCGCGCGCTCAGGATCGGACAAGGGCGACCTGTGTCACGTCGATCGAGCCTGCGCGGAATCCCGCCTCGCAATAGGCGAGATAGAACTCCCACATCCGCTTGAAGCGCGTATCGAAGCCGAGGCCCTGGATCTCCGGCCATGCGCGCTGGAAGCGGCGGTTCCATTCGGCCAGCGTCTCGGCATAGTCGAGGCCGAAGTAGCTCTGCCTGTCCACCGCGAGGCCCGCGCGCGCGATCTGCGCCTTGAGGGCCGCGTCCGAAGGCAGCATGCCGCCGGGGAAAATGTAGCGCTGGATGAAATCGACGCCGGTGCGGTAGCTCTCGAAGAAGCGGTCGGCGATGGTGATGATCTGGAGCGCGGCGCGCCCGCCGGGAGCGAGGCTGTCGCGCAGCTTGCCGAAATAGGCCGGCCAGTATTTCTCGCCCACCGCCTCGAACATCTCGATCGACGCGATGCGGTCGAAGCGTCCTTCGACGTCGCGATAATCGACGAAGCGCGCCTCGACCAGATCGCCCAGCCCCTCGCGCTGCACCTTTTCCCGCGTGTGCGCGAGCTGCTCGCGCGAGAGCGTGATCGCGGTGACCTTCGCGCGGAACTCGCGCGCCAGATACGCCGCGAACGAACCCCAGCCGCAGCCGATCTCCAGCACCTTCTCGCCGGGCTTCACGTCGAGCAGCGCCGCCATCCGCGCGAACTTCGCCTGCTGGGCGGCTTCGAGATCGCGGGCGCCGTCGGCGAAGACGGCCGAGGAATAGGCCATCGAAGGGTCGAGCCAGCGCCGGTAGAACTCGTTCCCGAGATCGTAGTGATAGGCGATGTTGCGCGCCGAGCCGCTGCGCGTGTTGGCGCGCAGCGCATGCCAGAACCGGCGTGCGAGACCCACGACCGTGCCCAGCCGCGAGACCTTTCCGTAATGGATGTCGTTGATCGCCGCCTCGTTGCGCGCGGCCAGTTCCAGCAGGGCGGGAAGGTCGGGCGTGTCGAGATCGCCGTCCATGTAGGCTTCGGCGAAACCGACATTGCCGCCGAACAGGATGCGGCGCGCCGCGCGCCGCGTGCGCAGCGACAGCGTCGCGACCGGGCCAGGCCGGGTGCCGGCGAAGACGTGTCGCTGTCCGCCCGGCGTAAGCACCGTGAGCTGGCCGAGCTCGATGCGCGCGGCGGCGGCCAGAATGGCGCGGAGGGCGAAACTTTCGTGACGGATGTCGTCCTGCGGCAGGACGGTGGTGTCAGACTCGCGCATGGAGATCTTCTCCGGTCGCTCGTGTCTCCCCAGGCCCGATGGCTTCCACCGCTTCGGCGGGCGGTGCCGGGCGCGGATGATATTTCGCGCCCTTGATCCACAACCTGAGGGCTTCCCAGTGGATTGCACCCATTACTTTAGCCGTCATCAGGGGGTAACGGAAGAAGGCGGCGAGCAGGGCCCTGTCCGACCACGCGACCCGGCCTGCGGCCTGGCTCGCCACCAGAAGCGTGCCGCCGGGCGCGTCCTCGCGGATCAGCAGAGCGAGGCGTTCCTCCGGCTCGTCGACGCGGAAGCGGTAGTCCGCGCGCATGTCGATGAAGGGCGAGACGTGGAAGCGCTTGGCCGCGCGCTGGAAGACCGGGCTTGCCGGATCGCGCCCGGCCGCCACCGGAATGAGGTACCCGTGCTGCTCGCCGAAGGTGTTCTTGACCTCGTAGAGGATCGCGCCGAGCCGCCCGGCATCGTCGTAGGCGAAATAGACCGTCAGCGGATTGAACACGTAGCCGAGGATCCGCGGGAAGCAGAGCGCGAAGACCCGCGCACCCGCCGCCGCCAGCCCCGCCTCGTCGAGGCGCGCGCGCACCCAGTCCAGCGCCGGCGATCCGTCGCGCGCGCCGTGGTCGGCATCGTGGAACGAAAAGAGCCGCGCACGGTTGTGGCCGAACAGCCGCGAATTGCGGTCGAGCGCGGCGAGTTCGCCCAGATCGACCAGCATCGAGAAGACGCCGTAGACGAAGCGGTGGCGGAAGGGCCGCAGCCGCGCGTGCATCACCTTGCCGAAATAGAGGCAGCTCTGCGGCATGGGCGTCAGTCGGCCGCGAACTTGGCGTCGAGACCGGCTTCGGCCAGCCACGGCCGGCGCACGCCCATCATCTCGGCGACATCGAGGCCCGAGCGCAGCCCGTCCTCATGGAAGCCGTGCCCGGTCCACGCGCCGCAGAAATAGAGCCCGCGCCGGCCCTGGATTTCCGGCAGGCGGCGCTGCGCCGCGATCGCCGCCGCGTCGAACACCGGGTGCATGTAATCGAACTCGGCGAGCACCGATCCCGCGCGCGGCGCACGGATCGGGTTCAGCGACACGAACAGCGGATGGGAAGCCGGCAGGTTCTGCAGGCGGTTCATCCAGTAGGTGACCGACACGTCGGGTTCGCCCTGCCCGCGCTCGGCCAGATAGTTCCAGCTCGCCCAGGCGCGCCGGCGCACCGGCATCAGGGCCGGGTCCTGATGCAGCACGGCGCGGTTGGGCTGGAAGGCGAAGGCGCCCAGCACGTCGCGCTCGGCCGGTGTCGCGTCCTCGATAAGCGCCAGCGTCTCGTCGGCATGCGCCGCCATCACGACGCGGTCGAAGCGGCGCGCACGTCCGGCCGTGTCGTGGACGGTCACGCCGTCGGCACCGGGGACCACGCGCACCACGCCCAGCGCCGCATGCGCAGCCGCGCCGATATCGGCCAGCAGCCGCTCGCGATAGACGCGGCTGCCGCCCTTGACCGTGCGCCACAAGGGCCGGTCGAACAGCTGCAGCAGTCCGTGATTGTTGAAGAAGCGCGCGAGGCTGGGAGCCGGGAACGCCATCATCGCCGAGACCGGGCACGACCAGATCGCGGCCGCCATCGGCAGCAGGTGGTTGTCGACGAAGGCGCGGCTGTAGCCGCCGTGCCGCAGGAACGTGCCGAGATCGGGGTCCGACCCTTCGCTTTCGCACAGCGTGCGCGCGTCGCGGAAGAAGCGCACGCAGTCGCCCAGCATCCGCCAGTGGTCGAGGCGCACCAGATTGCGCTTCTGCGCGAACAGCCCCGTCCACGATCCGCCGGAATATTCCACGCGCCCGCGGTCGATCGAGGCGGAGAACGACATGTTCGACGTCTCGCTCGCGACGCCCAGATGGGCGAACAGCGCGATCAGGTCGGGATAGGTCGCGTCGTTGTAGACGATGAAGCCGGTGTCGACGGGCAGTTCGCATGTGCTTCCGTCGAGGCCGCGCGCCGCCACCGTCACGGTATTGGTGTGGCCGCCGAAACGCGCCTGCTTCTCGTAGAGCGTCACGTTGTGGCGTCCGGCCAGCAGCCATGCGGCACCGAGGCCCGCCACGCCGGAGCCCACGACCGCGATGTCGAGCCGGGGGCTCATGCCGCCGACCGCAGCGACTGGAACGCGGCAAGTGCACGCGCGCGCGCCGCGCCATGATCGACCATCGGTTCGGGATAGTTCCCGCCAAGCTTCACGCCCGCCGCGCGCAGCACGGCGTCGGGCGCTTCCCAGGGCGCGAACAGATATTCGTTCGGCAGCTTCGCCAGCTCCGGCACGAATTTCCGCACGTAGTCGCCGCGGGGATCGAACTTCGCGCCCTGCAGGATCGGATTGAAGATGCGGAAATAGGGGGCGGCGTCGGCGCCGCAGCCCGCGACCCACTGCCAGCTCGCCGCGTTGTTGGCGAGATCGGCATCGACCAGCGTGTCCCAGAACCATTCCTGCCCGCGCTGCCACGGCAGCAGCAGATGCTTGACGAGGAACGAGGCGACGATCATCCGCACGCGGTTGTGCATCCAGCCGGTCTGCCAGAGTTCGCGCATGCCGGCATCGACGATGGGATAGCCGGTACGGCCCTTCTGCCAGGCGCGCAGCGCCCCTGCGTCGTCCTGCCACGGGAAGCCGCGGAAATCGGCGCGCAGCGCCTGCTCGGGCAGATCGGGATTCTCGAACAGCAGATGCGCGCTGAATTCCCGCCAGCCGAGTTCGGACAGGAAATGCTCGGCCCCGACCGTGCCGCCCGCCCGCGCCCGCGCGGCATGGAAGCACTGGCGCGGCCCGATCTCGCCGAAATGCAGATGCGCCGACAGGCGCGAGGTCGCTTCCATGTCGGGCCGGTTGCGGTCGGTCTTGTAGTTGTCGACGACGCCATCGAGGAATCGGTCGAGACGCGCATTCGCACCCGCCTCGCCCGGCGTCCAGATGCCGAAGCCCTTGGCCCAGTCGGGCTTCACGGGCAGCAGCTTCCAGCTTTCGAGCGCATCCGACTTGGGCCATGCGCTCGGTGGCGCAAGCGCGTCGGGCGCCTTCGCGGGCAGCGGCGGTTCGCCTGCGGCAAGGCACGTCTTCCAGAACTGCGTGAAGACGCGGTAGGGCGCACCCGCCTTGTTGCGGATCGTCCATGGCTCGAACAGCAGGCTCGCGTTGAAGCTCTTGGCGACGAGGCCGCGTGCTTCCAGCGATTTCTTGATGCCGGCATCGCGCGCCACGCTCGCAGGCTCGTAACGCCGGTTCCAGTGCACGCCCGCCGCCCCCGTCTCGGCGAGCAGCGCGTCGAGGACCTTGGCACTCGGCCCGCGGCGCAGGATCAGGCGGCTGCCGCGCGCGGCAAGGTCGACCGCAAGCGAGGCCAGCGAATGATGCAGCCACCAGCGCGAGGCGCCGCCCGGCGCCCACGCCCCCTCGCCCGCCTCGTCGAAAATGAAGACCGGCACGAGCGGACGGCCCGCGGCGGCGGCCTCGACGAGGGCCGGGTTGTCGACAAGGCGGAGGTCCTGGCGGAACCAGACGAGCAGTGGCGTTAAGTCCATGGGCAGTCTACGCAAGGCCGCCCCCGGCGGATCACTGCGGGGCCCGGATTCCGGCAGCGACGGGCTCCAGCCGGTGACCGGGAAAGAGCTGCAGCCGGTCGCGACCCAGCAGCAGTGCCCGCACGCGCACCCGGCCGAAAAGCCGTGAAATCGCGGGCTCCAGCACGTCGCGCCCGCCCGCCTCCATCCCGAAGGCCGGCATCACCAGCCGCCGCCCGTCGAGCAGGAAGCACGGGGCGACAAGCCGGCCGGCGGCCGTGGAGACCGCCGCGACGGGCTGGAAATGGCCGACGATCTCGCCGAAACCCAGCACGGTACCGGCGGGCCGGTGGCGCAGCACCAGCCTGTCCTCGACGATTTCGGAGGCGTGCGTACCGCCCATGCCGGCCGCTTCCCCGCCGCCGACCCAGACCCAGTCCTGCAGCTTCACCAGCCGGGCGAGGAACTCGAGATCCGCGGGGGCGATCTTCGGGGGCAAGGCGCCCAGGCACACGATCCGCGCGGGCGTGTATTTGCGGATCAGGCTCTGGAGGCGCAGCAGTGCGGCGCGCGCCGTGCTCTTGGCCAGCTGCAGGTCTGCCACGACCAGCGTCTTGCGGGCCGGCCAGAACAGCGCGCCCGCCGGATCGGCGAACAGGGCGGTGTCTTCGAGCGTGATGCGCGCGTGCATGGAGTCCCTTAAAGCAGATTCGGCCGGAGTCCGTCGACCCGCACGCGCGCCGGCTGGTACAGTCGGGGCATGGAAATGCAGGACCGGCAGGCCGAATGGAAGGCGCTCGAACGGCGCTATCGCCTTACGATGGCGATCCCCTTCGTCCTCGACTGGTCCATCACGCTCATCATCCTCGCGATCATCGACTATCCCGGCATCTTCGAACGCAACCTGCTTACCTCCGTCGGCGTGCTGCTCGTGGGCCTGCAGCTGCTCGCGCGCCGGAACTTCCGCCCGATCGCGCAGGTGCTGGCCGAGGGCGCCGACGTGAAGCGGATGGAAGTGGCGCTCACCCAGCTTCCGCTCGTCTCGGCGCTTTGCGCTGGCGGCGCCTACCTGCTCACCATCGGCCTGCGGATCGTCCCGCCTTTGCTGTTCGACGGCCGGGCCCTGCTCGGCCATGTCGATCCGGCGAACATGCCGACCTGGCTCGACGCGCTGCTGACCACGGCGGTTTCCGGCGGCTTCATGTTCGTCGTGATCTATTTCCGCGTTTCCGATTTCCTCGAACGGCTCTGCATGCGCGTCTTCGCGGCGACCGGCGCCAATCTCGGGCTCTTCTACGGCAGCTTCGGGCTCAAGATCGGCGTGGCGATGGCGTTCGCGGCCGTGGCCCCGCTGGTCCTGATCGCGGGCGACCTCGCGTCCTATACCGGCACGCGGATGATGAACGAGATCGTCATCGACCTGTCGGTCTCGGTCTACGGGCTCGTCGCGCTGCTGTTCTGGGCGGTGCGTTCGCTCCGCCGGCCGCTGCTGCGCCTCGACGAAGGCATGCGGCGTGCGGCGGAAGGGAATCTCGGCGTGCGCCTGCCGGTGACGTCGAACGAGGAGATCGGCGCGCTGACCGCGCGGTTCAACACGATGGTCGAAGGCCTGCGCGAGCGCGAGCGGCTGCGCGAGACGTTCGGCAAGTACGTGAGCGAGAGCGTGGCGAGCGAGATGCTGCGCGACGCCCCCGACGGCCGTCTCGAAGGCCGCACGGCCGAAGCCACGCTGATGTTCACCGACATCGAAGGCTTCACGACGCTGTCCGAACGGCTCGCCCCTTCCGACGTGATCCGCCTGCTCAACGAGTATCTGCCGCGCGTCGTCGAGCCGATCCAGCGCCACGGCGGCGTGGTCAACGGTTTCATCGGCGACGGGCTGTTCGCCAGCTTCAACATGCCGCTCGCCGCCGAAGGCCATGCCGCGCGCGCGATCGCCGCCGCGCGCGACATCCAGGAGGCGCTCTCCGATTTCCGCACGCAGGACGGCCACGCGCTCGTCACGCGCATCGGCATCAACACGGGGCCCGTCGTGGGCGGCACGATCGGCGCGGGCGAACGGCTCAGCTATACGCTGCTGGGCGATGCCGTGAACGCGGCGGCGCGCCTCGAAGCCCTGAACAAGATCCACGGCACGCGCATCCTGCTGAGCGACGCCACCCGCGAAGCCGCCGGCGGCGGACATGAATTCATGCTGGTCGGCGAAGTCGAGTTGCGCGGAAAGACCGAGACGCTGCGGGTGTTCACGCTGGCAGGATGATGGAGCAACCTGCGACGGCCGCAGCACCGGCATCTTGTTACCGCCCCTCGTGAACCGCCTTTTTGAGCATTTCGCCCGGCACCTGGTCGCCAGCCGCGCCGTGTGAGCGCGAAGCGTTTGATCGCACGGCAATATCCCCGCCTTTGCCTCACCAGAAAGCCGGCGCAGATACAGTCAAAAGTAATATATGTAATAGTTATTCTATTTTTCATTGAAATTATTCATTGCAAACCTACGATGGCATCGCCACCGCCAAATAAGACGAACCCAACCAAGAGGAGGCCGAGATGAAAAGGATAGCACCATCTATGCTTGCGGTAGTTCTGGGGACGATCCTCGGAGGATGCGCGCTGAACGTGGACAGCATGGTCCCGAAGGTGACCCTGCCGCCGGCGACGACGAACCTGAACACGTTCATGGCGGAAAAGGACGCGGCGACTTGCGCTCCGGCAGGGTTCACGGCCGCGCAACTGGCCTCGCAAGCCAGTCCGTTCGGAATCTTGAGCGTTCCGCCGAAAGTGGAGGGCGCGGAGAATCTGGCATTCGGCCTCTTCGAGAAGGCAGAGCTTCAAAAGATCGCCGATGCCCAGCCACAGCCGACGCCGGTCGTCTCGGCAGAGGCAATCAGATCCCCGGTTACCGCGATGGCGACGCGGATCATCAAGGCCCGGTTCTTCGCTGCAGTGAAGGAATCGACCGAGCGCCAGTCGGCGGCCTTGTCGCAATACGAAGTCTCGGTCAAAGCCCAGGCACAGACCCAGCTGACCGCCGCGGTCCTATCCAACATTTCCGTCCTCAAGACCCAACTCGAGAGCCAGGCGAAGACTGCGAGCGACGCCCTGGCCAGGCTCCCGAAAATATCCGTCGATGCAACCGACTTCTCGGATTTCCACAAAACGCTGATCAGCGGCCAGATTGCCGCTGCCGGCGAATGGAGAGCGGTCTTCTATGAATCGAAATATGCCAACGGCGAGTACGTCAACCGCTTCGGGACCAAGCTTGCCAAACCGGATGTCGCGAAATCGCTCGGCACTTCGACGATCGTGAGCGGGCTGCTCGTCTTCTGGGAGAGCATCGCCGACCAGATATTCGAGAACACGCATGCCTGGAAGAAGCCGGCCGCTGCGGCCGGCATTGCGGCTGCGGCCGGAGAGGCCTACTACCCGGGCGCCTCGACGGCGAAGCCAACTTTCGTCGAGTATTTCGAGTTCAAGGAAGGCCAGAAGCCCGCGGGCACGCCGCCGTCGCCTCCGGTCGTGAAGGACATGATCGCCGATGCCGATGCGTTCACGAAGGACGGGATGACGCTGCTGAAGGCCGAGGCGATAACCTATCTTTCGTCCAAGGCCGGGACCTGGGCCGGCGACAGGTCGAGCGTGGTCGTGGGCTTCTTCGGCGGCGGGAATCTCGGCCTGCCGGTCGCGCTCGGCAAGTTCTCGATCGGCGACAACGAAACCCTGAAAAAGATGATCGAAGGGACGGTCGGATACATCGCCCAGCGCGCCACCTTCGAGGTCGCATATCGCAATCTGGTCGGGTTCCGGTACTGCCCGACGAAAATCAAGACGGTGCCGCAGCTGATCGGCGATTGGCTCATCCAGCACGCCGAATAGGGCGGGCTTGTGCGGCCGGCTTTCGGGCCGGCCGCCCCCTCACGCCCCCGGGATCGCCCCGCGCCGGCGCAGGATCTCGATTTCCTGTTCCGCGCCGTCCTGCTCGTTGCCGCGTTCGCGGATCAGGAAGGCCGGGCGGTTGGAGATGACGCGCAGTTCCTTGACCGCCTTGCGCGGCAGCGGGATGCGGGCATCCTTGCAGTAGGCGATCAGCGCGGCGGCGATCTCGTTGGCGCCGTAGGTGCGCGAGACCGTGCCGCCATTGTCCTTTTCCAGATGGATCGACAGCGTCACCGCCTCGGGATCGAGCACGAGGCGCGTGATCTGGCCCACCGGCAGCGGCTTCTTGCGCAGCCGCGCGAAGCCGCCGATGGCGCGCACCAGTTCGCTCTCCCGGAAGAAGATCAGCCGGTATTCCCACACGCCGGGCGGAAGGCCTGCGGCCTTGCTCACGCGGCCCGCTTGGCGAGTTCGAGCGCCAGGAACTCCGGCGCCTCGGGCCCGGCGATGTGCACGACGAGGGCGAGCCGGCTGTCGAGCAGGTAGGTCTGCTTCGTCGATTTGAGCGGCAGGCGGATGCCCTTGTCCTTGCACATCAGGATCATCGCCGCCGAGACGGACTCGCGGTCGAAGCGGTAGCGATCCGGGCGCGCGCCGGCCTTGCCCTCGAAGATCAGCTCGCAGTTCAGGGATTCGGGATCGATCTTGAATTCGTCGGGTGCCCGCACCGGCACGGCCACGCCGCGCTTGCGCTGGTAGCTCACCAGCGCCTCGCGCACGTCGCGCCACGTGAAGAGGATGCACCTGTATTCGCTCGCCATCGCGCCGGGTCCGGGGGGTCGTCAGGGCCTATTTTCCCTGCGTACCCCGGAAATCCGGCGGATGCAACGAAGACGGATTACTCGGCCGGACGGGCCGGCGCCGGCAGCACCTTGCGCTTGCGCACGAAGCCGCGCACGACCACGTAGAACACCGGCGTCAGGAACAGGCCGAACAGCGTCACGCCGAGCATGCCCGAGAACACGGCGGTACCCAGAGACTGCCGCATTTCCGCGCCCGGACCCGTCGCGGTGACCAGCGGCACCACGCCCAGGATGAAGGCGAAGGCCGTCATCAGGATGGGACGCAGGCGCAGGCGGCACGCCTCGACGACCGCGGCGACCGCGTCCTTGTCCTCGTCCTCGAGCTGGCGCGCGAACTCCACGATCAGGATGGCGTTCTTGGCCGCGAGGCCGACCAGCACGATGAGGCCGACCTGCACGAGGATGTTGTTGTCGAGCCCGCGGATCATGACGCCGGCGAGGGCCGACAGCACGCTCATCGGCACGATCAGCACGATCGCGAAGGGCAGGCCCCAGCTTTCGTACTGCGCGGCGAGTGCGAGGAACACGAACACGACCGCGAGGATGAAGATGTACGTGGCGGTGTTGCCCGTCAGCTTCTCCTGGTAGGCGAGCTCGGTCCATTCGTAGCCGATGCCCTGCGGCAGCGTCTCGTTCGCAACCTTCTCGATCGTCGCGATCGCCTGGCTCGACGTGATGCCGGGGGCCGCGGCCGCCTGGATCGGCACCGAGATGTAGGCGTTGTAGCGCTGCACGAGATCGGGACCGGTCGTGTCCTTGATCTCGGCGAGCGTGCCGAGCGGGACGAGCGCGCCCGTCGCCGAGCGCACGCGCAGGCGCGCGATGTTGTCGCGGTCGAGACGGAAGCCGTTGTCGGCCTGCGCGCGCACCTGGTAGACGCGGCCGAACGCGTTGAAGTCGTTCACGTAGGCCGTGCCGAGATTGAACTGCAGCGTCTCGAAGATGTTGCCGATCGGCACGTTCAGGATCTGCGCCTTCGTGCGGTCGATCTCGAGATAGATCTGCGGCGTGCTCGACGAGAAGGTCGTGAAGACGCCCACGAGACCCGGAGTCTGGCGCAGGCGCCCGATCAGGTCCTGCGAGGCGGCGAGCACGCGGCCCACTTCGTTACCCGTGCGCTCCTGCAGCTGCAGCTTCACGCCGCCCAGCGAACCGATGCCCGGCACCGACGGCGGCGGGATCGCGATGATGAACGCTTCCTGGATCTGCTGGAGCCGCCCGAACAGCTGGCCGACGATGGCGTTCGACGGCAGGTGGTTGCGCACGCGCTCGGCGAACGGCGTGAAGCCGGCGAAGATGACGGCGGCGTTGGGCGAGTTCGTGAAGGTGGCGCCCGAGAAACCGGCGAACGCGACGGCGTCCTTGACGCCGGGCGTGGCCTGCATGATCTCGCTGGCGCGGCGGACAACCGCGTCGGTGCGTTCGAGCGAGGCGCCGTCGGGCAACTGGATGGCGACGATGGCGTAGCCGCGGTCGAGCGGCGGGATGAAGCCCGTCGGCACGGCCGTGCCGATCCACCACGTCGCGGCACCCAGGCCCGCATAGACGCCGAGCATCAGCAGCTTGCGCTTCACGAGCATGCCCGCCGAACGGGCATAGGCGTTGCCCATCCGGTCGAAGCCGGAATTGAAGATCGACGCGAAGCGGCTGCCCGCGCGCGCGATTCCGTTCGTCGGCGCGTGGTGCGGGTCGTGCTTCTTCAGCAGCAGCGCCGCGAGCGCCGGCGACAGGGTCAGCGAGTTGAACGCCGACAGGACCGTCGCCACCGCGATGGTCGCGGCGAACTGCCGGTAGAACTGGCCCTGCAGCCCCGGCACGAAGGCGGAGGGAATGAACACGGCCGAGAGCACGACCGCGATGGCGATGACGGCGGTGCCGACCTCGTCCATCGTGGTGTGCGCGGCGTCGCGCGGACTCATGCCTTCGGCGATGTTGCGCTCCACGTTCTCGACCACGACGATCGCATCGTCGACGACGATGCCGATCGCCAGCACCATGCCGAACAGCGTCAGCACGTTGAGCGAGAAGTGGAATTCGAGCAGCACCGCGAAGGTGCCGATCAGCGAGACCGGGATCGCGAGGATCGGGATCAGCGCCGCGCGCCAGCTCTGCAGGAAGACGAGCACGACGAGCGCCACGAGCAGGATCGCCTCGATCAGCGTGGTGTAGACCGCCGTGATCGATTCCTGGATGAAGCTCGTCGGGTTGTAGACGACCTGGTAGTCGACGCCGACCGGGAAGTTCTGCTTGAGCTCCGCCATCCGCTTGAGGATCGCGTCGGCGGTGGCGAGCGCGTTGGAGCCCGGACGCTGGAACACCGCCAGCGCCACGGCCGGCTTGCCGTTGAGGTAGGAATTGGTGACGTATTCCTTGGCGCCGAGTTCGAGGCGCGCGACGTCGCCCACGCGCACGAGACGCCCGCCCGCACCCGAGCGCACGATCACGTCGCGGAACTGGCGCAGGTCGTCGAAGCGGCCCTGCGTGGTCACGGCGATCTGGAACGAGGCGCCTTCCGACGGCGGCGTGCCGAGCGCGCCGCCCGAGACCTGCACGTTCTGCTCGCGAAGGGCCCGCACCACGTCGCCCGCGGACAGGCTGTAGCTGGCGAGCTTGTCGGGGTCCATCCACACGCGCACGGCGTATTCGCGCGCGCCGAAGACGATGAGGTCGCCCACGCCGTCGATGCGCAGCAGCTGGTCGCGCACGCGCAGCAGCGCGTAGTTGGAGATGTAGAGCTGGTCGTAGCTGTCGTCGGGCGAGAGCATGTGCACGACCAGCATCAGGTCGGGCGAGCTCTTCTGCGTGGTGATGCCCAGGCGCCGCACTTCCTCGGGCAGACGCGCGGAGGCGATCTGCACGCGGTTCTGGACGAGCACCTGCGCGTTGTCGAGATTCGTGCCCGCCTTGAACGTGATGGTGAGCGACATCGAGCCGTCGGCCGTGGCATAGGACGACATGTAGAGCATGTCCTCGACGCCGTTGATCTCCTGTTCGAGCGGCGTCGACACGGTCGCGGCGACCGTCGCGGCGTCGGCACCCGGATAGCTCGCGCGCACGACGATCGTCGGCGGCGCGATCTCGGGATACTCGGAAACCGGCAGCTGCGTGAACGCGATGCCGCCGAGGATGACCATGATGATCGAGATCACCGACGCGAAGATCGGGTGATCGACGAAGAAGTGCGCGAAACGCATGTGGGTTCCGCTCCCTTAGCGCGAGGCCGGAAGGTCGACGCGCTGCGGCGTCACCTTGCCGCCGGGGCGCACGCGCTGGAGGCCGGCGACGACGATCGTCTCGCTGCCGTCGAGCCCGCTGCGGATGACGCGGTAGCCGTCGATGCGCGGGCCCGGCCGCACGAGGCGCGCGGCGACGCCGCCGTCTTCGGCGACGACCCACACGAGGCGGCGGTCCTGGTCGGCCGAGATCGCCTCGTCCGGCACGAGGATGCCCTTGTAGGCGTTCGAGCCCGGCACGCGGATGCGGCCGAACAGGCCGGGGGTGAGCAGCCCGTCCCTGTTCTCGAAGGTCGCGCGCGCGCGCATCGTGCCCGAGGCCGGGTCGATGCGGTTGTCGAGGAACTCCATGCGGCCCCTGCGCGGCAGGTCGCGCTCGTCGAGCAGGCCCGCGAACACCTCGAAGCCGCCCACGTCGCGCCCCGACGGGCGGTTGCCGTCGGCCGTCATGCGCGTGTAGGCGATGAAGGAACGCTCGTCGATGTCGAAATAGAAATGGATCGGATCGGTCGACACGACCGAGGCGAGCAGCGACTGGTCGGCCGCCACGAGGTTGCCTTCCGAGACGAGCTTGCGCCCGATGCGCCCGTTGATCGGGCTGCGGATCTCGGTGAAGGAGAGATTGAGGCGGGCGGATTCCAGATCGGCGCGCAGCGCCGCGATGTCGGCCTGCGCCTGCTGGTAGGTCTGGCGCGCCTGTTCGAGCTGGCGCTCGGGCGCCGAGCCCGTGCGCGCGAGGCGCTCGTAGCGGTCGAGGTCGAGCTTGCCGAAATCGACGCGCGTCTGGGCGGCCGTCACGGCGGCCTGCGCGCGCTGGAACGTCGCCTGGTAGGGGCGCTTGTCGATGACGAAGAGCAGGTCGCCTTCCTTGACGATCTGGCCGTCGCGGAACTTCACCGATTCGAGATAGCCCGAGACGCGCGCGCGCAGGTCGACCGAGTCCGTCGCCTCGAAGCGGCCGGTGAACTCGTCCTGCTCGATGATGTCCTTGACCACCGGCCTGGCGACCGTCACGGGCGGCGGGCCGCCCTGCGCGTTCGCCGTTCCGATGGAAAGAGGCGATGCGATCACTGCCGCGGCGCCGAAGAGCGCCATCGCGAGAACGTGCCGGACTGACATTTGGGACCCCGAACGATCCCCCGATCTGTCGTGCGATATAGCGTGCCACTGCGCCGGGAGAATTTCGCAGTGCAACATTGGGGGGATAATAGGGATGCCGCCTAGGCAAACTCAAGTCCCCCCTGCCTTGATCTGGCGCAAGACGGCCCTGCACGCCATGCACGGCGGCGCAATCCGGAAGCCCCCATCATCCGGTTGAAACGGAACACGAAAACGCCCGGTGCGGGATTCCCGCACCGGGCGCTCGCCGGTTCCGGAAATTTAGTTCTTCTTCGGCTCGGCCTTCGTCTCGCCGGCCTTCTTGACCGTCGTGGCGTGGGCCTTCTCGTCGACCTTGCCGGTCGCCGTCTTGGCGGGCGCCTGCGCGGTCAGCGCGGGCTTCGCCGGGGTGGCCGGCGTGGCCGGCGTGGCCGGGGTCGCCTGCGCGAACGCGACGGCGGGAGCGGCAAGCGAAAGGGCCAGTGCGAGGGCGGCGAACTTCTTCATCGACAGTCTCCGGGTTTTCTGGAGCGGCGGCACCATGCCGTCGCTTACCCGGACAAAGCGCGGCGCGGCCTTGCTATTCCGGACGACGTTATTCCCGAAAACATCGTGATTTTTTGAAGGCGGCGCCCCTCGCCGTCAGGCGAAGAAGTCGTACGTCTTGCCCTGGCCGAACACGACGATCTCCGGCGCCTGGATGCGCGGCGGATCGAAGAAGGAATGCGACGTCCAAGTATTCGTGTTGAAAGCAGCGGCGACGCATCCGGCCTGATAGGCGGGATCGGTCGTGACGCCTGCGGTGGGACCGCCGCCGATCGAAGACGGCGACGAGATCGAATTTGCCATGGCACTTCTGCTCCGTGTGGCGACATGCCGACGTTTCTCGTCGGCAATGCATATGTAGCACGGAGCAGTTTTAGCACAGGCGTCAGAGTTGCGCAAAATGTGCGCCTATGAAGAAATCATCTAAAATTGTCTGCAAAAATGAAGGGCCCCGCCGCCCGTCCGCCCTCGGGGCGAAGACGGGCCTTGGCGGGGCCCACTTTGGTCTGTGGCCTTGCGGATCGACCGCGACGGTCGAGAACCGGCAGGCCCGCCCGCGGCATCAATGCTCGGGCGTTTCGTGCCGAAATTTCACCATCCGCAGAAGGCGGGGCCTTGCCGCAAGGGCGGTTCCGGGGGGTTCGGCATCGCGATCCCGTGTCCCGGTCAGTCGCAACTGCGGCCAGACACCCGGTTCCGCCGCGATGGCAAGCGTCGGCAGCACTCGGGTTCTGCTTCACATGCCGGCCTGGCGATCCTCCGCCCCGGACCATCGCCGACGCCCCCCGTCACTGAAGACAAGGACCGCCGAGACGGGAATCGGGCGCAGATCGAATCCGCGTCGGACCGGTGCTCAGCTGTGCTTCGGTGGAGTCATGTCGTTTTCGGACACCTCCCCGCTCGGGTTGCCGATCCGATTTTGCGTCCCGTTACCGCGACCTCGTTGGCGGAGCGTACGGCAGCGGAGCGCCCGGATACGCTCGGCATCCGGTGTCGAATGCAGATGGATCGGCCATGCACGCGACAGCACGGACGCTAGCACAAAACGCGATGCGAGTGGAGTCCGATCGGCGACGGATTATTCCACAGGGCCGCGCGTTCTTCCTGCAACCAGAGGAAGTGCGGGCGGAGGGGGTGGACGCATGCGGAGGAAAATCGTCGCGACCGGACTCGCCTGCATGCTCGCGCTCAGCGGATGCACGACGGCCGCCGGCGAGATCGACTGGTGGAAGACGGTCGGCGTCGCGATCGGCACGATCGTCGTCGGCGGTCTCGTCTATGCGGCGTCGAAACAGCGCGGCGGCGCCAAGGACGGCCGCTTCGCCTACTGCACGAGCCGCTACACCGGCCAGCAGAGATACGACTGCATCAACCGCGCGTACTGATTTTCAGGAGAAAGGAAAAAGACAGGCAGGGAAGGAAATGGCGCGCCCGAAGAGATTCGAACTCCTAACCCTCAGATCCGTAGTCTGATGCTCTATCCAGTTGAGCTACGGGCGCGCATTTTCGTTTCGGCCGGGTCAACCCCCGGGAAACGGTCGCGGACACTAGTTGATCGATCCCGCGGGTGCAAGCGCTAAAGGCGCGCCGGCGACGCCCCTTCGCGGGCCTTCGCCGCAGGCGCGAAACGCGTTCCCAAGCCTGTGGAAAACCGGGATGATTTCCGCCTTGTGCCGGGGGGTTGGCTTGGTTACGATCCGCCGCCGTATTTCCACAACGGGTCCGGCACATCTGCCCGAAGACGCAGGTACCGGAGCCGTTGCCTTGAAACCGTGCGAGTCCGATCCGGCCCTGAAGCCTATCCGCCCAGGCCCAACGTTGCGACCGCCTAGCCGACGATACGACACGACATGATCGAAACGACTGCAGTCCAGCACCCGATCCAGCCGCTCCAGAGCCCGCCGCGATTCCGGCCGTGGCGCACAGCGGGGGTCGCCGCGGTTCTCGCGCTGTCGCTCTCCGGCTGCAACTACATGTCGGAAGCGCTGTGGCCCTCGCTTGGCGGCAGCAGCAGCAAGGCGTCGGGTCCGGCCGAACGCCAGGAAATCCCCGCCAGCGCCGCCGAAGTGCAGGCGCAGTCGCAGCAGGGCGGCACCGTCGTCGTGCCGTCGCGCACGTCCGGCGCCATCGGCGCGCCCGACACGGGCCGCCTGCCCGGCGGCCAGCAGACGGCCGTGGGCGTGCGCGCCGGCCAGATGCGCGCCGATCTCGGCAATCTCCAGGGCGCGGTCCAGCAGCGCTCGGGCGCCATCCAGCAGATGCGCGGCGACACGGTCGCGACCGCCCAGCGCTATTTCAATCTCGTCGCCGGCATCAATGCCCGCCTCCAGGTCGGCACGACGCCGGGCAACCCGATCCTGCAGGCGCAGTGGTCGCAGGCCGCATCCGAGCTCGACCGCCTGTCGGCCGAGATCGGCCGCCTGTCGCAGCTCTCCAGCCAGGTCGCTTCCGACGCCGCCACCGCCGCCTTCCTGCTCGACTCCACGCGCGCCGCCTACTCGCTGTCGGGCGCGGTCGAGGACGACCATCGCGCGCTGGCCGCGGTCGAGGACGAGGTGAACCGCACGGTCGTCTCGATCGACCGCCTGCTGAACGAGCTCAACGAGGACATCGGCCGCCAGTCGACCTACGCGAGCCGCGAGCGTTCGAACCTCAACGCGCTGTCGCTCGCCATCCGCAACGGCGAACTCTTCGGCTCGGGCCTCAACAACCGCGCCTTCACCAACGTCGCTCCCGCCGACGGCAGCCCCGCCGTGCTGGGCGTGGCACCGGGCGCCGCGCCGCAGGCGCAGAACCCCGCGCAGGCCGCCGCCGGCCGCCGGCCGCTCGTCGTCATCCGCTTCGATCGCGCCAATCCGCAGTACGAGCAGGCGCTCTACACGGCCGTCAGCCGCGCGCTCGAGCGCAGCCCCGGCGCCAGCTTCGACCTCGTCGCCGTGGCGCCCACGCGCGGCGGGCAGAGCCAGGCGGCCCTCGCGGCCACTTCGGCCCGCCGTCAGGCCGAGAGCGTGATGCGCAGCCTCGGCGACATGGGCCTGCCCGCGCAGCGCATGACGCTGTCGTCGACCACGTCGGGCCAGACGCAGGCGAACGAGGTCCACGTCTACGTCCGCTGATCCTTCCCGGCATCCGAAGAGAAACGAAAACCCCGGTCCGCAAGGTCCGGGGTTTTTGTTTGGAGGGATGTACAGCTTGAAATTGCGCGTCGGAAATGCTATATAAATTCCTATTCCGGCTTCGCGGCCGGATGCGCTGTTTGACAGGTGAATAAGGATCGGATCGTGCCGACGGGCGTGCAACCGTAACGCCAAAACCCGTCCACGTAACATCCGTTCAAATTCAACGGGATAAACCCGTTACCGTTGCAGGTTGTAACAGGTTGTCGCGCCTGCACGGATATATTTGCGGCGCCGGAGTCCATGCGTAACCTCTTCCCGGCAGGAAAGTCGCGACTGGCTAGAACGTGGCGACCTGGCCGTCGCTGCGCGGGTCGGTGGCGCCTTCGAGCAGGGCGGGCCCGCCGTCGGTCGCGGGCGTGCGCACGATCATGCCGGCATGGCCCATCAGGTCGGTGTAGTCCGGTGCCATCTCCAGATCGTGGCCCATGCCGCGCAACGCGGCGATGGTGCCGGGCGCGAAGCGGCTTTCGAGGCGCAGCTTCGTCGTCGCCGTGCCCCAGGTGCGGCCCAGCAGCCAGCGCGGCGCCGTCACCGCTTCCTGCGGCGTCCTGCCGTAATACGCATAGCGCGAGAACACCATCGCCTGCGTCTGCGGCTGGCCGTCGCCGCCCATCGTGCCGTAGACCATGCCGCGCCCGTCCTCGAAGCGCGCCATCGCGGGGTTCAGCGTGTGGAACGGCTTGCGGCCGGGGCTGAGTTCCTGTGCGGCCCCCTTTTCCAGCGAGAAGGACGTGCCGCGGTTCTGGAACAGGATGCCGGTATCGCGCCCGACGACGGCCGAGCCGAACTCCCAGTAGATCGACTGGATGAAGCTCGCCATGCGCCCTTGCGCATCGATGCAGCCCATCCAGATCGTGTCGCCCTTCTTGGGCGGCTGCGGCCACGGGGCGGCAAGATGCGGATCGAACTCGGCCGCGAGCCTGGCGATGCGCGCCTCGGAAAGCAGGCCCTGCGGGTCAACGTCCATGAAGGCCGGGTCCTTGACGTGCCGGTCGCGCACGCGGAAGGCGAGCTTCGTCGCCTCCACCAGCGCATGCACGTATTCGGGGCCGTCGCACGCATCGGGGCGGAAGCGCGCGAAGAGGGCGAGGATCAGCAGCGCCGCCAGCCCCTGCGTGGGCGGCGTCATGTTCCAGAGGCGCGCGCCCGGCACGCCGACGGTCAATGGTGTTACCATCTTCGCCTTATGGCGGCGGTAGTCGTCGAGCGTCACGGGGCTGCCCGCGCGCGCGAGGTCGGCGGCGATCGCTTCGCCGAGGGTGCCGCGATAGAAGCTCTCGGTGCCTTCGCGCCCGATGCGCTTCAGCGTCTCGCCCAGCGCCGCCTGCGCGAAGCGCGTGCCGGGTGCCGGCACCTTGCCTTCGCGCAGGAAGGCTCCGGCGAAGCCGGGTGCCGCTTCGCACTCGGCGCGCTTCTCGGCGGTGAAGCGCTGCTGGCTCTGCGTGACCGGGAAGCCGTTCGTCGCGTGGAACACGCCGGGTTCCATCAGGCGCGACAGCGGCAGCGTGCCGCCAAGCCGGCGCGACAGATCGAACGCCGCCCCCCAGCCCGAGACCGTTCCGGCAACGGTGTTGGCGGCAAGGGGCCCGCGCGAGGGGATCGTCTTGTGGCCCTGCTTCGCGTACCAGGCGGGCGAGATCGCGGATGCGGCCGCCCCGCACGCGTCGATGCCCACGGGCCTGCCGTCGCCGCCGTCGACCAGCCAGAAACCGTCGCCGCCGATCGCGTTCATGTGCGGATAGACGACCGGGATCGTCGCCGCCATCGCGATCATCGCCTCGATCGCGTTGCCGCCTTCGCGCAGCACGTCGAGCCCGGCCTGCGACGCGAGGTGGTGGGGGGCGGTCGCCATTCCGCGATAGCCGCGCGGCGTGCTGAGCATGGGCTTGCCTTTGCTGCGAAGAGGACTAGGCTTTTCTTATCGGGGGGCATGGCCGTGCGCAAAGTGTTTCTCGCGTTCCTGCTGGCGTCTTTCTGGGCGGCGAGTGCCCACGCGCAGGGCATCGCCGCCGCCGACGGGATCGCGATCCGCGGCACCATCGAACGCCAGATCGAGGCCTTCCGCGCCGACGACGGCGAGCGCGCCTTCTCGTTCGCCGACGACACGATCCGCGCGATGTTCGGCGACGCGCCCGCCTTCATGGCGATGGTCAGGCAGGGCTACGCGATGATCTATCGCCCGCGCAGCTACGCCTTCGCGGAAGCGGCGCCGCAGGGCGACGACATCGCGCAGATCGTGGAGTTCGACGGGCTCGACGGCACGTCGGCCGCGGCCGTCTATGTCATGCGCCGGCAGGAAGGCGGCGGGTTCCGCATCGCGGGCGTCTATCTGTTGCGCGCACGCCGTCCCGGCGTCTAGAACGGGCCACCATTTCCGCCGGAGAAGCCCGCATGAGCACCGCCGACGACACCTATCGCAAGATGTTCACCGTCTCCTGGCAGGAGCTGCACCGCGACTGCAAGGCGCTGGCCTGGAAGCTCGTCGCCGGCGGGCCGTGGCGCGGCATCGTGGCGGTGACGCGCGGCGGGCTCATCCCCGCGGGCATCATCGCGCGCGAGCTGGAGCTCAGGATCATCGACACCGTTTCCGTCGCCACCTACCAGGACAAGCAGATCGGCGACCGCTCGAACGTGCTGAAGCCGCTCGCGGCCTCCACGGTCGACGCGCCCGGCCCGCGCTGGCTCATCATCGACGATCTCGTCGACACCGGCGCCACCGCCAAGATCGTGCGCGCGATGCTGCCGGGCGCCCATTTCGCCACGGTCTATGCGAAGCCCGCCGGCAAGCCGCTGGTCGACACCTACGTGACCGAAACGAGCCAGGACACCTGGATCATGTTCCCGTGGGACACCGAGCCGCAGTTCGCGCGGCCCATCGCGGCGGCGAAATAGCCCGGCCGTCTTCGGCGCGCCGGACCCGACGGCAGGGCGGTGAACCGTTCGGCCGCCCGCGACGTAAGACCGGCATGAAGCCATCTCCCGTGTCCGCGCGCCTGCTGGCCGCCCTCTGCCTTTTCGTCGCGGCCCCGGCCGCGGCAGACAGTCGCACGCTCGACTTCGACGTGCTGCGCAAGGGGGCATCCATCGGCACGCATCGCGTGTCGATCCGTACCGATGGCCCGCGCACCGAGGTGTCGATCGAGATCGATCTCGAGGTCCGTTTCGCCTTCCTGACGCTCTACCGCTACACGCACCGCGCACGCGAGACGTGGGACGCCGACCGGCTGGTGGCGCTCGAGGCGTCGACCGACGACAACGGCACGCGCACCAATGTCGCGGCCCGCGCCACGTTGGACGGCATGGCCGTCGACGGCAGCGCCGGGCGCTACACCGCACCGGCCGACACCTACCCCACAAGCTACTGGCGGCGCGACAAGGTCCATCGCACGCAGCTTCTCGACACCCAGAGCGGCAAGCTCGTCTCGGTGCGCAATACCGGGCGGGGCGTGTTCGACATGGCGGTCGACGGGACCGCACGGCGGGTCGAGATCTTCCGCATCGACGGCGAACTCTCCGCCGAGGTCGGCTATGCGGACGACGGCAGCTGGGCCACGCTCGCCTTCGAGGCGCGCGGGGCACGCATCGCCTATGTCCGCCGCGCGCCGGGCTGAACGGGAACGTCCATCCTCTGCCGAGAGGTCCGCACGCCCCGTTGCGACCGCGAAATGGCCCCCGCCCTACGGTACCCGGCCCCAGTCGGACCGGATTTCCGCCCACGGGGGCGACTCGAGTCTTGCCCTGCCGGGCTCGAAGCGCCTAGATTTCGGGCCTTGCGTGGCGGCAGGGACACAGCGTTCCGGCCGCCCCCCGACCAGGACAGCGCCCGCGTGAAAACCGGCTCCTCGGCAGCCTCGCGCAACGGATGGCCCGCCCGCCTCGCGGCGATACTGGTCACTATTTCCGTTTCCGTTTCCGCGTTCGCGCAGACCCCGCGCCCCCAGCCCGAAGGCCCGTCGGGCACGGCCGCGCCGCGTCCCGCCGTCGTCGCCGAACGCCAGATGGTCGCCGCCGCCAATCCGGTCGCCGCCGATGTCGGCCGCCAGATCCTGCGCCAGGGCGGCAGCGCGGTCGACGCGGCGATCGCCATGCAGATGGTCCTCACGCTGGTCGAGCCGCAGAGCTCGGGCGTGGGCGGCGGTGCGTTCCTCGTCCACTACAACGCCGAGACGAAGAAGATCGAGACCTACGACGGACGCGAGACGGCGCCGGCAGGCGCACGCGCCGAGATGTTCCTCGACGCCGACGGCAAGGCGCTTCCCTTCGCGATCGCCGCGAAGGGCGGCCACGCGGTCGGCGTGCCCGGCCTCGTCGGCATGCTCTCCCTCGCGCACGACGATCACGGGCGCCTGCCGTGGGCGCGCCTGTTCGAGCCGGCAATGCGCCTTGCCATCGACGGCTTCGCGATCTCGCCGCGCCTGCACCAGCTCGTGTCGGACACGCCCCAGCTCAAGGAATTCCCGGCGACGCGCGAATACTTCTTCGATGCCGGGGGCAATCCCAAGGCGGTCGGCACGCAGCTCGCGAACCCGGCGCTGGCCGAGACGCTGCGCATCATCGCCAACGGAAGCGCGCCGGCCTTCTACACGGGCGGGCTCGCCCGCGCGATGGTGCGCGCGGTCGTCGCAAACGGCACGCCCGGCCCGCTGACGGTCGAGGATCTCAAGAACTACAAGGCGGTCAAGCGCGAGCCGATCTGCGCGCCCTACCGCCAGTACAGGGTCTGCGGCATGGGGCCGCCGTCGTCGGGGGGCGTGGCCATCGCGCAGATCCTCGGCATGATCGAGCGTTTCGACCTGCGACAGATGGGCCCCAACTCGCTCGCCGCGGTCCACACGCTGACGGAAGCCGAGCGCCTCGCCTTCGCCGACCGCGCGCGCTATATCGCCGACGGCGATTTCGAGCCGGCCCCGCTCGCCAAGCTCGTCGACAGGAAGTATCTCGCCGCACGCTCGAAGCTGATCAACCCGGACCACAGCATGGGCAAGGCGGAAGCGGGCCGCTTCCAGCGCGCCGCCCTGCGCGCGCCCGACAGCACGAGCGAGCTGCCCGCGACGACGCATTTCTCGGTCGTCGACGGTGCCGGCAACGCCGTCGCGATGACCTCGTCGATCGAGCAGGCATTCGGCAGCCGCGTGATGGTGCGCGGGTTCCTGCTCAACAACCACATGACGGATTTCGCGCTGAAGCCGCGCGACGGCGAGGTTCCGAACATCAACCGGATCGAACCGGGCAAGCGGCCGCGCAGCTCGATGTCGCCCACCATCGTCGTCGACCGCGAAGGGCGGCTGGTCATGACGCTGGGCTCGCCCGGCGGCCCGCGCATCATCCCCTACGTGGCGCAGGCGATTGTCGCGGCGCTCGACTGGAACCTCGACCTGCAGAAGGCGTTCGCGCTTCCCCATGTCGCCAACATGAACGGGGTCACGGAGCTCGAGCGCGACACGCCGCTGGCGGCGCTGGCGCCGGAGCTGAAGGCGCTGGGCCACGAAGTGATCCTGAACGCGCAGACCAGCGGCCTGCACGGCATCCAGCTGGTGCGCCGGCAGGGCCGCACGCAGCTCGTCGGCGGCGCCGATCCGCGCCGCGAAGGCGAAGCGCTCGGCGACTGACCGCCGGGGGCGCCAAGGCGGGGCTTGCTTTCGCGGCCCCGCACGCGCAGTTTCCCGCCCGCCATGAAAACCGACATCCCGACGATCCTCCTCCAGCCCCAGCGCCACAAGCGCCTGCGCGCCGGCCATCCCTGGGCTTTCTCCAACGAGATCCAGATGGACAACGCCGCCAAGGCGCTGCCCAAGGGCGCGCTCGTGCGCCTGTGCGCCAGCCACGGCGAGCCGCTGGGAACCGCGTTCTTCAACGCCCACACGCTCATCGCCGCGCGCCTGGTCGAGCGCGATGCAGGAAAAGCGATCGACGCGGCGTGGTGCACCGCGCGCCTTCAGGCGGCGCTTGCGCTGCGCGAGCGGCTCTATCCGGGCGGCTTCTACCGCCTGATCCATGCCGAGGCCGACGGCCTGCCGGGCCTCGTCGTCGACCGCTACGGCGATACGCTGGTCGTCCAGCGCAATGCCGCCGGCATCGAGACGATCTGGCCGCAGCTGCTCGAAGCGCTCGATGCCGTGCTCGCACCAAAGGCGATCGTGCTGCGCGACGATTCGTCCGCCCGCGGCTTCGAAGGCCTGCCCGAGAAGGTCGAGACGCTGCGCGGCGATGTCGGCGGCGCGATCCCGCTGCTGGAGAACGGTGCGAAGTTCCTCGCCGACGCGACCGGCGGCCAGAAGACCGGCTGGTTCTACGACCAGCGCGACAACCGCCGCGCGGTCGCTTCCGTCTCGGCCGGGGCGCGCGTGCTCGATCTCTACACCTATGCCGGCGGGTTCGGCGTGCTCGCGGCGTTGGCCGGCGCCGCGCAGGTCACGATGATCGACCGCTCGGAGACGGCCCTCGGCCTTGCCCGGCAGGCGGCCGAAGCCAACGGCGTGGCCCCCAAGTGCCGCTTCGAGAAGGCCGAGGCCTTCGCGCATCTGGAGAAGCTCGCCGGGTCGGGCGAGCGCTACGACGTCGTCGTCGCCGACCCGCCCGCCTTCGCAAAGTCGCGCAAGGACGTGCCGACGGCGCTGAAGGGCTACCGCAAGGTCGCGCGCATGTCGGCCGAACTCGTGGCGCCGGGCGGCTTCCTGCTGGCGGCCTCGTGCTCGCACAACGTGACGCCCGAGAATTTCCTCGAGGAAACGGCGCGCGGGCTCGCGGATGCCGGGCGCAGCGGGCGCATCGTGCGTTCGGCCGGTGCGGCGGGCGACCATCCGCTGCATCCGCATCTGCCCGAGAGCGCCTATCTGAAGGCCCTGCTCTTCGCGCTCGACTGATCCCTAGAAGGGCAGCCGGAACAGGAAGCGGACGAGCCGTCGCGTGCCCGGCGAGAACAGCTTCGCCGCGAAGGACGCCCCCGCCGCCCGCCTGCCGGTTTCCGACAGCGTGGGATAGGGCATTACGTCGCCGGATATCGCCGACAGCTTCCGGCGCTGCGCCACTGCGGCGATCCACGGGGCCAGCAGCTCGCCCGCGCGGGCGCCGACGAGCGTGGCCCCGCGTACGCGGCCTTTCGCGTCCGCGACGATCTTGACGAAGCCTTCGCCCTCGCCGGTCGCCTGCGCGCGGTCGTTGCCGAAGAACGGCCAGCGCGCGAGGCGCAGACCGATCCCGGCCGCATGCGCCTGCGCCTCGGTCAGCCCGACCTGCGCCAGTTCCGGCGCCGTGAAGGTGACGCGCGGAATCGCCGACGCATCGGCCTTCGCGCGCATCCGGAAGCACAGATTGCGGATCGCGATGCCCGCATGCCAGCCCGCGACATGGGTGGATTTCGGGCCGCCCGCGCAGTCGCCCAGCGCCAGGACGGCGCGGTTCGTCGTGAAGAGCCGCTCATCCACGACGATGCCGTTTGGGCCCGCCTCAATCTTCGCGACGTCGAGGCCCAGCGCGTCGATGTTCGCCAATCGGCCGGCGGCGAGCAGGATGTGCGAGCAGGCGAGCGGCGTCTCGTTGCCTGCCGCATCGCCGAGGACCGCGACATTCGCGACGGCGTGCCGCTCGATGCGCAGCACGCGCGTGCCCTCGTGCAGTTCCACGCCGTCGCGCTTCAGCGCCCTGCGCACGACGGCGACGGCTTCGGCGTCCTCCCCGGACAGCAGCGTCGCCGTCTCGACGAGCGTCACCTTCGTGCCGAGGCGCGCATGCGCCTGCGCAAGCTCGCAGCCCGTCGCGCCGCCGCCGATCACCAGCAGGTGTTCGGGCCGCGTATCGAGATCGAATAGCGTCTCGTTCGTAAGGCAGGAAATCCGGTCGAGGCCGGGGACCGGCGGCAGCGCCGGCCGGCTGCCGGTGGCGATCACGAACCGGCGCGCCGCGATCTCGAAGCCGCCGGCCTCCACGCGGGCCGGCGACACGAAGCGGGCCGGCGCCGCGATCACCCGCACGCCGAGGCCGTCGAGGCGCGCCATCGAATGGTCGGGCGCGATCGCGGCGATCGTGCGGCGCACATGCGCGCGCACGGCGGCATAGTCGACGACGGGCGGCCCTTGCATCTGCACGCCGAAGCGTCCGGCTTCGCGCGCGGCCTGCGCTGCGGCCGCGGCGGCGATCAGCGCCTTCGACGGCACGTCCGCATCGTGGAGATGGCTGCCGCCCGTCTTGCCCTGCTCGCACAGCACGACCTTGAGGCCGAGTTGCGAGGCGCCCGCCGCAACCGACAGGCCGGCCATGCCTGCCCCGATCACGCAGAGATCGACGTCGAGACGTGCTATCCCGGGCGGCGGCGGCATGGCAGGAGTCCCGCTGGTTGGGGCCGTTTGGAGGGTGTTGCCGGCAAGGTTATGCGCCGTACCGCGGAAAATGCAATCAACCCGCTGGACTTAAACGAAAATTGGGTCGATTGACGCAAGGGTACGGGGTCTGTATAACCGCCGCTCGTTTTGCCGGAAATACGGATTTGGAGATCACGTCGTGAAGCGCACTTATCAGCCCAGCAAGCTCGTCCGCAAGCGTCGGCACGGCTTCCGCTCGCGCATGGCGACCGTCGGCGGCCGCAAGGTCCTGCAGCGTCGTCGCGCCAAGGGCCGCAAGCGCCTCTCGGCGTAGCGCCACCCCGGCGCCGGCGGCCCGGTTTCGGGCGTCGCGACGAGGGGCGCCGGAAAGGAATCGGGATGTCGATCGCGCTCGAGCGCCTCAAGACGCGAAGCCAGTTCCTCGCGGTTGCGGCGACGCGCCGCAAATGGGCGGCCGAGGGGCTCGTCCTCCAGGCCCGCCTGCGCGCCGACGGCAGCCCGCATATCGGCATCGGCTTCACAGCCACCAAGAAGATCGGCAACGCCGTGGTGCGCAACCGCGCGCGCCGCCGCCTGAAGGAAGCCGCGCGCCTGACGCTTGCCCGCTGCGGCACCGCCGGCTGGGACTATGTCGCGGTCGCCCGCGCCGCCACGCCAGACCTGCCCTTCGCCCGCCTCGTCGCCGATTTCGAGACGGCCGCCGCCAAGGTCGCGCCCAAGCCATGATCGCCCGCCTTCTCGATGCGGCGGTCGTCGCCTACCAGTGGACGCTGCGCCCGATACTCGGCGCCAACTGCCGCTACATGCCGAGCTGCTCGGAATATGCCCGCGACGCGCTGCGCGAACACGGCGCGCTGGCGGGCAGCGTCCTTGCCGCGCGTCGCATCTGCCGATGCCACCCGTGGGGCGGCTTCGGATTCGATCCCGTCCCGCCGCGTACCGGCGACCTCCCGCGCTTTTGAGATCCCGAACAGCCATGCAGAATTTCGACCAGAAGAACCTCATCCTCGCGATCGTCATCGCCATCGTCATGGTCCTCGGCTTCGAGTTCCTCTGGAACCAGCCCCGCGTGGCCCAGCAGCGCGCCGAGGCCGAGCGCCGCGCGGCGAGCGAACAGGTCGCCGCCCCGCCCGGCAGCGCGCTTCCCGCGCCCGCGGCCCCCGGCAGCACGGCGGCCAATACCCCGCCCGCCCCCGGCAGCATCGCCGCGAGCCTCGCGGCTCAGCCCAATCCCGACCGTGGCGTCGTCCTCGCGCGCGAACCGCGCGTGACGATCGACACGCCCACCGTCGCCGGTTCGATCACGCTGAAGGGCGCGCGCCTCGACGATCTCAGCCTCACGAAGTACCGCGAGACGGTCGAGAAGGACTCCCCGCCGGTCGTGCTGCTGTCGCCGCTCGGCACGACGTCGCCCTATCTGGCCGAGTTCGGCTGGGTCGCAGCATCGGGCGCGCCCGTGCTGCCCACGGCCGACACGCTGTGGACGGCCGACCGCACGACGCTGACGCGCGAGAACCCCGTCACGCTCAGCTGGGACAACGGCCAGGGCCTGCGCTTCCAGCGCCGCATCGCGATCGAGGACGACTATTTCTTCCGCGTCGAGGAAAGCGTCGCGAATTCCGGCAACGAGCCGGTTTCGCTGCACGCCTACGCGCTCGCCAGCCGCGTGGGCACGCCCGCGCTCGGCGGCTATTACATCCTGCATGAAGGCCCGATCGGCGTCGTGAAGGACGTTCTCAAGGAACCGGCCTACCAGGACCTGCGCGAGAAACGCGAAATCAAGGACGCAACGAAGGGCGGCTGGCTCGGCTTCGTCGACAAGTACTGGCTCGTGGCCCTCGTGCCCGACCAGACGCGCGACACGACCGCGCGATTCATGCACGCGGCCGTCGGCGGCAGCGACCGCTACCAGGTCGACTATCTTGGCGCCGCCCAGACGATCGCGCCCGGTGCCAGCGCCGCGCAGACCACGCGCATCTTCGCGGGCGCCAAGGAAGTGCGCCTGCTCGACGCCTATGCCGAACGCCACGCGATCCCGCTGTTCGACCGCGCGATCGATTTCGGCTGGTTCTACTTCCTGACCAAGCCGATGTTCCTCGTGCTCGAGTGGCTCTACGCCAAGCTCGGCAATTTCGGCGTGGCCATCATCATGCTGACGGTCATCGTCAAGCTGCTGTTCTTCCCGCTCGCCAACAAGTCGTACAAGTCGATGGCGAAGATGAAGCTGCTGCAGCCCGAGATGGAGGCGCTGAAGGCCAAGTACGGCGAAGACCGCCAGCGCATGTCGCAGGAGATGATGCAGCTCTACAAGCGTTCGGGGGCCAACCCGCTGTCGGGCTGCCTGCCGATCGTCATCCAGATCCCGGTCTTCTTCTCGCTCTACAAGGTGCTGTTCGTCACCATCGAGATGCGCCACGCCCCCTTCTTCGGCTGGATCCACGATCTTTCGGCGCACGATCCCACGACGATCTTCACGCTGTTCGGCCTGATCCCCTGGCACGTGCCGGCCTTCCTGCCCGCCCTCGGCGTGTGGCCGATCATCATGGGCGTGACGATGTATCTCCAGCAGAAGCTGAACCCGCAGCCGGTCGATCCGGTGCAGGCCAAGATGTTCCTGGCCCTGCCCTTCGTGTTCACGTTCATGCTGGCGTCGTTCCCGGCAGGGCTCGTCATCTACTGGGCGGTCAACAACACGCTGTCGATCGCGCAGCAGTGGTTCATCATGAAGCAGGTCGGCCACACCAAGCCGCAGCCACCGACGAAGGCCAAGGCGTGAGCGAAGCGCCCGCCTACACGCCCGAGGCGATCGAGGCGGCGCGCAAGATCTTCGTCGGCCCCTGCGATTTCATCGCCGGGGCCGCAAAGCTGGAAGCGATCCCGAAGGCGGACATGCCGGAAATCGCGCTGGCGGGCCGCTCGAACGTCGGCAAGTCGAGCCTGATCAACGCGCTGGTCGGACGCGGACGCACGGCGCGCGTCTCGCGCCATCCCGGCCGCACGCAGCAGATCAATTTCTTCGCGCTGTCGTGGCGGCTGTCGCTGGTCGACATGCCCGGCTACGGCTATGCGGCCGTCTCCAAGCAGACCAAGGCGACGTGGAGCGACCTGATCGTGGGCTATCTCAAGGGCCGGCCCACGCTGCGCCGCGCCCTCGTGCTGGTCGATTCGCGCCACGGCATCAAGGACAGCGACCGCGCGCTGTTCAAGCTGCTCGACGAGGCGGCCGTCTCCTACCAGCTGATCCTGACGAAATGCGACGCGCTGGGGGCCGCGGGCCTCGCCAAGCGCATCGCCGAAGTGGGCGCCGAAATCGCGGGCCATGTGGCGGCGCATCCCGTGGTCATGGCGACCTCGGCCGAGAAGGACTCCGGAATTCCCGAACTGCGTGCCGAACTAGCGACCCTCGCGCGGCCGGTCTGAACCCGCTATAAACCGCCGACACGCCGATTCCAGCGGAACAGCCCATGGACCCGATCAACGACCCCCAGATCACCGCCCGCGTCCTGTCCGAGGCCCTGCCCTATATGCGCCGCTATGCCGGGCGCACGGTGGTGGTCAAGTACGGCGGCCACGCGATGGGCGACGAGAAGGTGGCGGGCGACTTCGCGCGCGACATCGTGCTGATGAAGCAGGTGGGCATGAACCCCGTCGTCGTGCACGGCGGCGGCCCGCAGATCGGCAGCATGCTCGAACGGCTGAAGATCAAGAGCGAGTTCATCGACGGCCTGCGCGTGACAGACGCCGCGACCGTCGAGATCGTCGAGATGGTCCTGTCGGGCGCCATCAACAAGACGATCGTCGCCGCGATCAACCAGGCGGGCGGCCGCGCCGTCGGCCTGTCGGGCAAGGACGCCAACTTCCTGATCGCGCGCAAGGTCGCGCGTACGAAGAAGGATCCGGATTCCAACATCGAGCGCGTGCTCGACCTGGGTTTCGTGGGCGAACCGTGGAAGATCGACCCGACCTTCCTCGAAGGCTTCGCGAAATCCGACATCATCCCGGTCGTCGCCCCCATCGGCGTGGGCGAGAACGGCGAGACGTTCAACATCAACGCCGACACGGTCGCGGGCGCCATCGCCGCGGCGATGAAGGCCACGCGCCTGCTGCTGCTCACCGACGTCAAGGGCGTGCTCGACAAGCGCAAGGAGCTGCTGGTCGAGCTGACCGCGCGCCAGGTGCGCAACCTGATCGCCGACGGCACGATCGCCGGCGGCATGATCCCGAAGGTCGAGACCTGCCTGCTCGCGGTCGACGGCGGCGTGGAGGGTGCCATCATCCTCGACGGTCGCGTGCGCCACTCGCTGCTGCTCGAGGTCTTCACCGACAAGGGTGTGGGCACCCTGATCCGCGGCTGAAGTGCTCCAGCGCCTCTACGACTGGACGCTCCGGCTTTCGCGCACCCGCCATGCCCCGGCGGTGATGGCGGCGGTCTCTTTCGCGGATTCCTCGTTCCTGCCGATCATGCCGCACCCGCTGCTGGCGATGATCGTGATGGCGCGTCCCGAGAAGGCCTACTGGTATGCGACGCTGTGCACCGTCACGTCGGTTCTCGGCGCCTATCTGGGCTACGCGATCGGGCATCTGCTCTACGAGACGGTCGGGCTGTGGCTGGTGCAGGCGATGCACTACGAAGCCCACATGGAGAAGTTCCAGGCGATGTTCGCCGAATGGGGCTTCTGGCTGATCGTCGGCAAGGGCCTGACGCCCATCCCGTTCAAGATCGTCACGATCGGCGCGGGCGTGGCGGACTACGCGCTGCTGCCCTTCACGGTGGCGAGCATCATCGCGCGCGGCCTGAATTTCTACGGAATCGCCTGGCTGCTCAAGCACCAGGGCGGGCGCATCGACAGGATCATGCGCCGCTACGGCATGCAGATCGGCTGGACGGCCGTCGCGGCCCTCGCCGCCCTCATCGCCTGGCTGATCCTGCGCTGATCGCGGCCCCGCGCGCCACGAGCGTGTCGGGATCGGCGGCCTCGCGCAGATCGCAACCCTGCCAGAGCTCGGCAAGCGAGGCCTTCTCGGCCGCCGCACGTGCCGCCGCGACATAGCCGCGATAGCGCAGCGCACCGCCTCCCAGCGTAAGCCGTGCCGGATTGAACAGGTTGACGAGCGTGGCAAGCCCGCGCCCCAGCGCCGCGCCCGCATCGGCGACGAGCCGGACCGCCGCCGCGTCATCTCCGGCAAGACGGCGGTGAAGCTCGGCCGCCGTGCCGCCGAAGGCGCGCAGGATCGCGGCCCCCGATGCAAGCTGGTCGAGCGTGGAGCCGTCGACATCCGCCGGAATGGAACCGAACTCGCCCGCATAGCCGCCCACGCCGGCAAGCGTGCGGCCTTCGATACGGAACGAGGCGCCGATCCCCGTCCCGATCATGACGACGCCGGCAGTGGCGCGCTCGGGAAGGTCGGCCGCGTCGGCCGCCAGCGCAGCGCGCACGTCGTTGAGGACGGCACCCGGCAGGCCGAAGGCGGCGAGCGGCTTCCAGCCCGCGATGTTCGTCAGCACGTCCGAGCGCACGACCGTATCGCCCGCGACAAGGCCGGGGATGGCCACGCCGATGGCCGACGCATCGGCCGGCAGGACGGATGCGATCTGCGCTTCGAGGCGGGCGGGCGTCACGGTACTGCCAGTTGGCGCGTCGAGAAGTACCCGCCCGTCCGCGACGACGCGCAGCTTGGTGCCGCCCAGATCGACGCCGACGATCACGCCCCGAAGAACTCGAGCTGCCACTTGAGCTCTTCCTCGGTCAGCGGCCAGCCTTCCCACTTGGTGCCCAGCAGCACGCTCTTGGGCGGCAGCGACAGCGTCTTCTGCTGGATGACGATTGCGGTCGCCATCTTCAGCTTGGCCTTCCAGCACGCCGCGATGATGCCCTTGGCCGAGCGCGCGGTGAGGATCTTGTCGATCGCCTCGGCGCGCGTGCCGCCGAGTTCGGCGAGCGCCAGCTTCACGAACAGCTTCTCGCCGTTCTGTGCTGCGGCCGTGACGGCCGCGTCGTCGAGCTTCTTCTCGCGGCGCAGGCGCTTGACCTTGTCGCCCACCGTCTCGCCTTCCCCGCCGGGCCCGTCGGCCCAGTTCGGATCGGCAACGGTGCGCTTGCGCGCGTCGCCGCCGCCGCGCTCGTTCGCGGCATCGGCCAGGCGCTTGCGCACCTCGCGCGTCACCGCCTCGCGGGTCGAGGCATCGAGATCGGGGCGGTTCGCGAGGCGCTGGGAAAGCGCATCGGCGACGAAGGCGGCGATCTTGATCGCGGCGCTGCTCGGCAGATACGGCCGGTCGACGAGGCCAACGTGCCATTGCGGGCGCGAAGGCGCGCGGTCGACGATCAGGTCGAGCGTCTCCTCGCGGATCTGCGCCGAGGAATTGCCCAGCAGCGTCGTCACCGCGTCGATGTCGTCGACGGCGACGATGGCGTCGGAGATCGCCTCGGTGACGTGGCTGCGGCGCGCGACGGCCGAGAGCGCGCCTTCCGGATGCTTGCCGCGGATGATCTCGAGCAGATCCTCGTCGGTGAGCAGCGGCGAGAACTGCAGGACGGGGCTGGCGACCGCAAGCTCGGTATCGCGTGCAAGCTGCTTGATGAGGTCCGCCGGCGCGTCCGCGACGTCCTTCAGCGTGTCGGCGACGACGGCGCGGATGCGTGTCGCGGTGTCCTTGGCGAGGACCTCCAGCGTCTGCATGACGCGCGTGCGCGCGGCATCCTGGTCGCCGGGCTTCAGGTCCGGCAGCAGCTGCTGGACCTTGCTGGCGATGCCCGCGCGGACCTCTTCGCTCTGGTCGCGGGCAAGCTTCAGGTTGGCGTGGAAGGGCGATGCGGCATTCGCCGCCACGGCCTCGCGCACCGTCGGGTCGATGTCCTCGGTCAGGTAATAGAGGATCTCCGGTCGCACGTCGGTGCGCCGGGCGAGATTCGTGCGCACGAAGACGTCCGGGTCCTGCAGCAGGCGCTTGGCGGATTCGTATTCTTCTTCGGTCTGGGGCGTCATGATCTGTCGTTCGGCTTCAGGTCGGAGGTGTCTTTGCGGGCAGGTGCGGGCGCGAGTGCGTAGTTGCCCTTGCCGCGCCGCTTCACTTCGTACATGGACTCGTCGCCGCGCTGCAGCAGCTCGTCGACGGATTCGGGGCGCGCCGGATCGTGGACGGCGACGCCCACGGAGAAGCCCAGCGGCTTCTCCGGACTCGCTGAAACGGGAACCAGGTCGGTGCGCAGTTCGAGGATGTGCCTGGCCTTGGCGACCGCGCCGTCCTCGTCCGTCATGTCGAGCCAGAGCGCGAACTCGTCGCCGCCCAGGCGCGCGACCAGATCGTTGGCGCGCGTCGCCTTGCGCAGCGTGCGCGCGACGGCCTTCAGTGCCGTGTCGCCCGCCTGGTGGCCGAGGATGTCGTTGACCGCCTTGAAATTGTCGAGATCGACATAGACGAGCGCGCCGGGCGTGCCGGAGCGGCGCGAGCCCGCGAGCCTGGCACCCAGCTCGGCCACGAAGCGCCGCCGGTTGAGCAGGCCCGTGAGCGCGTCGGTCGAGGCCTGCCGGTCGAGCGCCTCCAGCACGTCGAGCTGCGCGTGCGCGATGCCCAGCTGCGCCGCCACTTCGGAAAGGACCGCGCGTTCGCCGTCGCTCCACGTCTCGCCGTCGGCCCCACGGAACAGGGCGACGAGCCCGTTGATCTTGTGGCGGAACGCCGTGGGAATCACGAGCGCGATCCCGTCGGCGCTGCGCAGCTCGACCAGCGCGTCCGCGCCTTCGGCCTCCGGCCGGTCGAGGCGCAGCTTCGCCTCGAAGCGCCGCTCGATGTCGAGGCCGGCGGGGATCGGCCCGCCATGCGTGGCGCCCGCCTCGAAATCGGGAATGCCGTCGCCATCGTTGCCCACGCGCCAGATGGCGCAGCCCGCGCCCAGCGCGTTCGCCGTCTCGCTCGCCGCCGCGCGCAGCATGGCAGCGGCTTCCATCTCGTCGCGCACGGCGCGCACGATATGCGCGATCAGGCGTTCGCGGTTGCGCGCTTCCGCCAGCTCCGCCTCGCGCTCGCGCGTGTCGGTGACGTCGCGCGCGAGACCGCGCGCGCCCTTCCAGGCACCGTCGGCGGCGAACAGCGGCACGGCGGAAATCTGCACGCAGGCATCCTTGCCGTCGGCGCGGCGGACCCACTGCTCGGTCTGCTCGATGGGCTTGCGCGTCAGGAACGGATCGGCGACCGACAGGTCCGACGGGTCGATCGCGAACACGTCGGGCCGCCGGCCAAGCAGGTCGTCGGCGCGCCAGCCCAGCGCGCCCTGCGGCGAGACGAACGCGAAATTTCCTTCCGCGTCGGTTTCCCACGCGAAGTCGCTGGAGATCTCGACGATGTCCTTGTAGCGGCGGCGCGAGTCCGCCAGCGCGTTGCGCATGTTGGCGGCGAGACTGACGTCGCGCGCGAGGATCATCACGCTTTCGCCCGCCGGCACGAGGCCGACATCCAGCGTCACGGGCGCGGCACTGCCCGGCACGACGACTGTATCGAGACGCGCGGCCCCGCGCTGCGAGATCTCGCCCGCAAGGGCCGCAAGATCGCCGGTGCGTGCGGCGAATTCCGCCAGCATCGCGCGTGCGGCGGAATTGGCGCTGAGCACCGAACCGTCGGGCGCGATGCGTGCGGCGGGGCCCGGCCAGTCGGCCACGAGACGGTCGTAGCCGTCCGTGCCGCCGTCGGGAACCGGTGCCGACCGCAATCTCGTCTTGGTGTCTTTGGGCGTGGCGGTCAGGGGTGCGGGCCTTTCGTCGAAGGGCGCGAGAATAGCCCGTTGCGGCGCGCACTGCCAAGGTGCGCGGATGCCGGAAATCCCGGAGTCAGCGCGAGATTGACAGCGGCAGCCGCACGGCCCATTTTCCCGTCCCGCCCGACACGTTCCCCCACCCCGAAACACCGGAAATTCGACGATGAGCCTTGGCAATTTGCAAACCACGATCGACCAGGCCTGGGAAGGCCGCGCCGAGCTCGGAACCGGCACCAAGGGTGCCGTGCGCGAGGCGGTCGATGCCGCGCTTGCCGCGCTCGATTCGGGCGAGGCGCGCGTCGCCGAGCGCAAGGACGGCAAGTGGATCGTCAACCAATGGCTCAAGAAGGCGGTGCTGCTCTCGTTCCGCCTCAACGACAACATGCTCATCTCCGACGCGCCCGGCGGCGCTTCGTGGTGGGACAAGGTCCCGTCGAAGTTCGTCGGCTGGACGGCCGAACGCTACCGCAAGGCGGGCTTTCGCGCCGTGCCAGGCAGCGTCGTGCGCCACTCGGCCCATATCGCGCCCAACGCGATCCTGATGCCGTCGTTCGTCAATGTCGGCGCCTATGTCGATAGCGGCACGATGGTCGACACCTGGGCGACCGTCGGCAGCTGCGCGCAAATCGGGAAGAACTGCCATCTTTCGGGCGGCGTGGGCATCGGCGGCGTGCTCGAGCCCCTGCAGGCCGAACCCGTCATCATCGAAGACAACTGCTTCATCGGCGCGCGTTCCGAAGTCGTCGAGGGCGTCATCGTCGAGACCGGCTCGGTCCTGTCGATGGGCGTGTTCATCGGCATCTCGACCAAGATCGTCGACCGCACGACGGGCGAGATCCATATCGGCCGCGTACCCGCCTATTCGGTCGTGGTTCCGGGCAACCTGCCGGGCAAGCCGCTGCCCGACGGCACGCCGGGCCCGTCGACCTATTGCGCCGTGATCATCAAGCGCGTGGACGAGAAGACGCGCTCGAAGACCTCGATCAACGACCTGCTGCGGGCCTAGGCGTGGTCGACGCGCTCGAGTTCGCCCGCGACCTGATCCGCTGCAAGTCGGTCACCCCGGCCGACGACGGCGCGCTCGGCAAGCTCGAAAAGCGGCTTGCCTCCCTCGGCTTCGTCTGCCACCGGCTGAAATTCTCCGACGTCGATACGCCGGACGTCGACAATCTCTACGCGCGCATCGGCACCGGCGCGCCGCATTTCTGCTTCGCCGGCCACACCGACGTGGTGCCGCCGGGCAATCTCGCGGGCTGGACGGTCGATCCCTTCGCGGCGGAGATCCACGACGGCTTCCTCTACGGCCGCGGTGCCGTCGACATGAAAGGCTCCATCGCCGCGTTCGTCGCAGCGGCGGCGCGCTTCCTTGCGACGCGCAAGGGCGACCTGCCCGGTTCGATCTCGCTGCTGATCACCGGCGACGAGGAAGGCCCGTCGATCAACGGCACGATCAAGGTGCTCGACTGGATGACGAAGCGCGGCGAGAAGCTCGACGCCTGCGTCGTCGGCGAACCGACGAACGAGACGATGCTAGGCGACATGGCGAAGATCGGCCGGCGCGGCTCGGTCAACGCCACGCTCGTCGCCAAGGGCGTGCAGGGCCACGTCGCCTACCCGCATCTGGCCGACAACCCGACGCATCGCCTCATCAAGCTGCTCTCCGACCTCACGGCCGGGCCGCTCGACGAGGGCAACGCGCATTTCCAGCCTTCCTCGCTGCAGGTGACGACGATCGATGTCGGCAACCCGACCGAGAACGTGATCCCGGCCGAGGCATCGGCGCGCCTCAACATCCGCTTCAACGACATGCACACGTCGAAGTCGCTGCTCGACTGGATCGCCGCGCGGGCCGAGGCGCTGGGCGGCAAGGTCGAGATCAAGAGCCGCGTGTCGGGCGAATCCTTCATCACGCATCCGGGCGCGCTGTCGGACCTCGTCTCGAATGCCGTCGAGAAGGTGCTGAAGCGCAGGCCCGCCCTGTCGACGACCGGCGGCACGTCGGACGCGCGTTTCATCTCGCGCCACTGCAAGACGGTGGAATTCGGCCTCGTCGGGCGCACGATGCACAAGACCGACGAGCGCGTGCCCGTCGCCGACCTGACCGCGCTCACCGACATTTACGGCCACATGCTCGACGGGTTCTTCGCGACCCCCGCCCCCGGCCGGACCTAGGCCCGGCCGGATGGCCCTCCGGCACCTCGTCGCCGTCCCGCTGCAAGGCCTGATACGCCTGCTGCGCGGCGACCGGACCGCACTCGACACGATCGGCGCCAGCAGCGATGCGGGCTGGATCGCCTCGTTCCTGATCCCGGCGATCCTCATCGCGCCCGCCTATGCGTGGATGACGGTGCGGCGCTTCACCGATCTCGACGCGGCACCCGACCTCGACATGGCCTTCCCCGTCGAGGCGATCGGCTACGTCGTCGGCTGGACGGCCTTCCCGGTCCTCTCGCACGCAATCTGCGAGCGCATGGGCAAGGGACGCTCCTGGTACGGCTACATCGCGGCCTATAACTGGGCCAACGTGCTGCAGATCGCCTTCTACCTGCCCGCCGCCCTGCTCGGAACGATCGAGGACGTCCCCTCGCCGATGCTCTTCCTCGTCAATGTCGCCGCCGTCGCGGCCGCCATCACGATCCATTTCCGCGTGGCGCGCGTGGCACTGGGGATCGCCACGACGCAGGCGCTGATGCTCGTGGCGACCGACCTTGCCGTCGGCCAGCTGATTGCCCGGCTCGTCGACCGGATCCACGGGATCTAGACCGTCGGCGGATAATCCACGCGCACGAGATATAGACCTTCGGGCGGCGCGGTCGGGCCGGCCGCGCGCCGGTCGCGCGCGGCGAGCGCGTCGGCGATGTCGCCCGGCGTCCAGCGCCCTTCGCCGACCAGCTTCAGCGAGCCCATCATGTTGCGCACCTGGTGGTGCAGGAACGAACGGGCCTCGATCCAGGCCGTGATCTCGTCGCCCTCGCGCCGCACGTCGAAGCGCTTGATCGTCTTGACCGGACTCGGCGCCTGGCAGTGGCTCGCGCGGAAGCTCGTGAAATCGTGATGCCCGAGCAGGATGGCGGCACCCGCCTGCATCGCTTCCACGTTGAGTCGCTTGCCGACATGCCACACGCGCCCCTTGTCGAGCACGGGCCGCGCGCGCCGGTCGCAGATCCGGAAGAGATAGACGCGGTGGATCGCCGAGAAGCGCGCATGGAAATCGGGCGCGGCGGGCTCGACCGTCAGCGCCTGCGCGCCGAACGGCTTGAGGTGCCAGTTCAGCGCCTCGCGGATCTTCCGGGCGTCCCAGTCCTTGTCGAGATCGACATGGATCACCTGCCCCATCGCATGCACGCCCGAGTCCGTGCGTCCGGCCGCGACGACGGCGACCTCATGCCCGCAGAACTTGGCGAACGCGCCTTCGACGGCTTCCTGCACGCTGAAGCCGCTGATCTGGCGCTGCCAGCCCACGAAGCCGCCGCCGTCATATTCGAGCACGATCTTGTAGCGCTTCATGTGCCCAGCACCGTGCCGACGGGAAGCGCATAGCCGCGCAGCAGCGCTTCGGCATCCATGGGCGCGCGGCCCGCGCGCTGCACGCGCGTCAGTTCCAACGCACCCGTGCCGCACGCGACGACCAGCGGCGGCGCCACGACCGTGCCCGGCGCACCCGATGCCTTCGCCGCACGCGCGCCCAGCACCTTGAAGCGCTCGCCGCCCTGCGCGAACCACGCGCCGGGAAACGGATCGAAGGCGCGGATGCGCCGCTCGAGGCTGTCGGCCGGCTGGGACCAGTCGAGGCGCGCCTCGTCCTTGTCGAGCTTGCGCGCGTAGGTCGCCCCGTCGCCCTGCTTCTCGGGCACGAGCGATTCCAGCTTCGCCAGCGCCTCGACGATGGAAGCGGCGCCCAGCGGGGCGAGCGCGTCGTGCAGCGAACCGCCCGTCATGTCGGGCGCGATTGCAAGGCGCTTCTTCAGCAGCATCGGGCCGGTATCGAGACCGGCTTCCATCTGCATGATCGTGATGCCGGTCTCGGCGTCGCCCGCCTCGATGGCGCGCTGGATGGGCGCCGCCCCGCGCCAGCGCGGCAGCAGCGAAGCGTGGATGTTCAGGCAGCCGTGCCTGGGTGCGTCGAGCACGGCCTGCGGCAGCAGCAGCCCGTAGGCCGCGACGATGGCGACGTCGAGCTTCAGGTCCGCGAAATCGGCCCGCACTTCGGGCGGCTTGAAGCTCGCGGGATGGCGCACGCTGAGGCCGAGTTCGAGGGCGCGCGCATGCACGGGGCTCCGCACCTCGTGCTGGCCGCGGCCGGCCGGGCGCGGCGGCTGGGTATAGACGCAGGCGACCGCGTGGCCGGCGGCGGCGAGCGCATCGAGTGCCGCGACCGCGAAGGCCGGCGTCCCCATGAAGGCAAGCCGCATCGCCGCGCTACTCGGCGGCCTTCAGCCGCTTGGCCTTCTGCACCTTGCGAAGGATCATGCCGCGCTTGAGGGCCGTCAGGTGGTCGACGAACAGCACGCCGTCGAGATGGTCCATCTCGTGCTGGATGCACACGGCGAGCAGCCCGTCGCAGTCGATTTCCTTCACCGTGTCGGTCTCGTCGCGATAGCGCACGCGGACCTGCTTTGGCCGCTCGACCTCGGCATACTGGTCGGGGACCGAAAGGCAGCCCTCCTCGCACGGCGCCGTCTCGTCCGACGCCCAGACGATCTCCGGGTCGACGAACTTGCGGGGGCTGGCGGGCTCGCCGTCGCGCGCGAGGTCCATGACGATGACGCGCTTGGCCACGCCGATCTGGGGCGCGGCCAGGCCGATGCCCTTGGCGGCGTACATGGTCTCGACCATGTCGTCCATCAGGGCGCGGATCTTGTCGTCCACCCGGCGGACCTTTTCGGCCTTCACCTTGAGGCGCGGATCGGGGGCGACGATGACTTCTCGGACTGCCATAAGCGGTTAGGTAGGGCCTCCTCCGGCACGGGTCAAGCGGCCTTGGCGGCCCCGGCCGGGCGGGGTAACGTCGCCGTCCGCTCCGCCAAAAACGAGTCTCCGGGAGATGCCGACGATGACTGCCGCCGACCGCCTGCGCACGCTGCTTGCCGAACCGACCCTGCGCGTCATGCCCGGCGTTTTCGACGCGCTTTCGGCCAAGCTCGCGCGCGAAGCGGGCCATCCGCTGATGTTCACGAGCGGTTTTGCCATCTCGGCCGTCCGCCTCGGCCTGCCCGACACCGGCCTCGTCTCGATGGGCGAGATGCTGGATACGGTGCGCGGCTGCGTGTCGGCCGCGGGCGGCGTGCCGGTGCTTGCCGACGGCGACACGGGCTGGGGCAATGCCCTCAACGTGCAGCGCACGGTGGGCGAGTTCGCGCGCGCGGGTGCCGCCGCCATCATGCTGGAAGACCAGGCCAGCCCCAAGAAATGCGGCCACACGCGCGGCAAGCAGGTCGTCAGCCGCACCGAGGCGCGCATCAAGATCCGAGCGGCCTGCGAAGCGCGCGACGCGCTGCGGGCGTCGGGCCAGGGCGACATCCTGGTTCTCGCGCGCACGGATGCGCGCGCCGTCCACGGCTTCGACGACGCGCTCCAGCGCTGCAAGGATTTCGTCGACGAGGGCGCCGACATCATCTTCCTCGAAGCGCCCGAAAACGTCGACGAGATGAAACGCTTCTGCAAGACGATCCCGCGCCCGTGCCTTGCCAACATGGTCTACGAGGGCAAGACGCCGGTGCTGCCGGCGGCCGAGTTGCAGGCGATCGGCTACCGGCTGGCGGTCTATCCGGTGATCGGGCTCACGGCGATCATCTCGGCGCTGCGGCAGGCCTTCGCGTCGATCGAGCCCGGCAAGAACGTCCCGCAGCCCGCACATCTCACGTTCCCCGAGCTCCAGGAAGCCGTCGGCTTTCCGGACTACTGGGACCGCGAGAAGCGTTTCGCCACCGAATAGAGATGCGTCCGCGCACGCTCTTCGAGAAACTCTGGGATACCCATCTCGTCCGCGATCTCGGAGACGGGCGGGCGCTCGTCCATGTCGACCGGCACATCCTGCACGACGTCACCAGCCCGCAGGCTTTCGCAGCGCTCGCCGCCGCCGGCCGGCCGGTGCGCAACCCCGAACTGACCTTCGCCACTGCCGACCACATCGTGTCGACCGCGAAGGGCCGTGGCGACGAAAGCGTGAAAGGCGGCGCCGAACTGGTGCGGGCCCTGCGCGCGGCCGCGAAGCTGCACGGCATCCGCCATTTCGACATCGGCGATCCCGCGCAGGGCATCGTCCACGTGATCGCGCCCGAGCTGGGCATCGCCCTGCCCGGCCTGACGCTCGCGTGCGGCGACAGCCATGCCTGCACGGTGGGCGCCATGGGGGCGTGGGCGTGGGGCATCGGCACGTCGGACGTGGCCCACGTGCTGGCCACGCAGACGCTGGTCGTGCAGCGCCCGAAGACCGCGCGCGTCACCTTCGGCGGCACGCTGCGCCCGCATGTGGGCGCCAAGGACATGATCCTGTCGCTGATCGCCCGCATCGGCGTGGGCGGGGCGCTGGGCCACGCGATCGAGTTTGCCGGCGATGCGGTGCACGCGCTGCCGATGGAGGCGCGCTTCACGCTGTGCAACATGGCCGTGGAGGCGAGCGCCCAGACCGCCCTGATCGCGCCCGACTTCACGACCTTCGACTACATCGCCAGCCGCCCCTTCGCCCCGCAGGACGAGGATTTCGACACCGCCCTCGCCGCCTGGTTCGGCCTGCCGTCGGATGCCTCCAGCGCCTACGACCGCGAGATGACGCTCGACGTCACGAACCTCGCGCCCATGATCACCTGGGGCACCAGCCCCGAGCACGCCGTCGCCATCGACGGCGTCGTCCCGCATCCGACGAGTGCCGCCCACCAGCTGGCGCTGAGATACCAGGGGCTCGTCCCCGGCACGCCGCTCGCAGGCACGCGGATCGACCGCGTCTTCATCGGCTCGTGCACCAACGCGCGCCTGTCCGACCTGCGCGCGGCGGCTTCCCTCGTCGAGGGGCGCCGGATCGCGCCGCATGTGCGCGCGACGGTCGTGCCCGGCTCCGGCACGGTCAAGCGCGATGCCGAGGCGCTGGGCCTGCACCGCGTGTTCGAGGCCGCGGGTTTCGACTGGCGCGAGCCGGGCTGCTCGATGTGCGCCGGCCTCAACGGCGACGGGCTTGCGCCGGGCGAGCGGTGCGTCGCCACGTCGAACCGGAATTTCGAGGGGCGGCAGGGGCCGGGAACGCGCACGCATCTCGCCTCGCCCGTCACCGCGGCGGCCTCGGCGATCGCGGGCGCCATCGCCGATCCGCGCCGGATGGAAGCCTGAGCGATGGAACCCGTCATCCGCATCGAGGCGCCCGCCGTATCGCTGCCGCGCGACAATGTCGATTCCGACACGATCGTGCCGGTGCGCTTCAGCGCCACGCTGCTGCGCAGCGGCTTCATGGACGCCTTCTACGCCGACTGGCGCAAGGCGCCGGACTTCCCGCTCAACCGGGCGGGCGGTGCGCGCATCCTCGTGGCGGGGGCCAATTACGGCTGCGGCTCGTCGCGCGAGATGACCGTCTGGGCGCATCTGGAGTTCGGTTTCCGCGCCGTGATCGCCGCATCCTTCGCCGGCATCTTCCGCGCGAACGCGATCAAGAACGGCCTGCTGCCGGTCGAACTGCCGGCCGGGACCGTCGCGTCCCTGCACGCGACGCTGGCCGAGGGGTCCGCCGAGATGACGATCGATCTCGAGGCCCAGACCGTCCGCCTGCCCGACGGCCGCGTGCAGGCGTTCGACATCGCGCCCGCCGACCGGCACGCGCTGATGCACGGCCTCGATCCGATCGACCGCACGCTCCAGTACGAAAACGAGATCGCCGCGTTCCAGTTCATGGACCGCGACCTGCGCTGCTGGGCCTGGCCGAAAAAGCGGCTCTAGCGTTCGATCGCGTCGAGCGTGCGCGGCGAGCCGACGGCCGGATGCCACGACCAGCCGAGAGCGGCGGAATAGCGCCGTTCGGCGCGCGCCTGGCAGAACCACAGCGGTGGCGGCGCGATCGGGCGCCCGTCCTGCACCATCCTGCCCTGGGCTTCGCAGCTCTGCGCGATCGTGAAGCCTTCGCAGACGGCGGCGGCACCGGTCTCCGGGCATTCGTGCGCGGCGCCGAGCACCTCGAACGTCTCGCGCACCTGCCAGCGGCCGAAGCGCTGGGCCGCGTTGACCCGTCCGCCGGGGAAGTACCAGCCCTCCTGCAGCACGTACGCGAGCGTCAGCCGGTTGCCGGCGGCGAGCGGGAAGAGGCTTCCCTCGGCCGTCTCGATCCGCGCGATCCAGGTGGAACGGTCGCTGAGGCCGGGCAGGCGCGCATCGTCGGTGCGCGCGAGGAACAGCAGGCCGCCCAGCCCGACCGCGAAGGTGCGCTCGGCCTCGCCTGCGGCGGCGGCGAGCGACAGGCGCACGCGCGTTACCCCGCCGTCGTGCGAGACGACCGACAGGGCATTCTCGCTGCCGCCGATCCGGTCGTAGCGGATCGTGCGGAACACGGGCGCCGGGATTTCGGCAAGGGCCGGATGCGTGCGCACGAATTCGACCACGCCCGCCGGCAGGCCCGGCCGGCCGAACGAGGCGACGAAGTCGGACGTCTCGTCCGCCACGGCGGGCGACGGGACAAGGACCAGCAGTGCGAGCGCGAGGAACCGCATGGCGCGCACTCTAGCAGCTTTGCGCGGGCTAAAAGAGCTTGCCGCCGTTGGGCACGGAAAGCGACGGTCCGACCAGCACGACGGCTCCGTTCGGGTCGGGGAAGCCGAGCGTCAGCACCTCGCTCATGAAGGGGCCGATCTGGCGCGGCGGGAAATTGACGACTGCGGCGACCTGCCGGCCGAGCAGTGTCTCGGGCGTGTAATGGACGGTGATCTGGGCCGAGCTCTTCTTGATGCCGATCGCGGGGCCGAAATCGATGCGCAGCTTGAAGGCGGGCTTGCGCGCCTCGGGGAAGGGCTCCACGCCCACCACCGTGCCCACGCGGATGTCGACGCGCTCGAAGTCGGAAAACGTGATCTCGGCCATGTCCGGTCCCGCCAAAAGAAAAAGGCCCCGGGGAAACCGGGGCCTTCTCTATAGCGAAAGCGGGGCGGACCCGCGAGACGCTTACTTCTTCTTGGCGATGACCGTCTTGATCTCGTCCAGGCTGTCGGCGACGCGCTTCTGGACGACGTCCATGGCTTCCGTCTGCGACTTGGCGACGAGTTCGGCCAGCTCGCGCATGTTCTGCACGGCGCGCTGGAAGGCGTCCTTGACGATCTCGGTCTGGCGGGCGGCCTTCTCTTCGGGGCTGCCGGCAGCCATCACTTCGCGCATCGCGCTGGAGGCTTCTTCCATCATCGAACGGAAGATCTCGCTCTGGCGGCGGGCGATCGCCTGCATGCTCTCGACGGCGAGCTGGTTGGCCTGGGCGAGCGCCTCGATGTTCTTGCGCTGCGTGGCGACCACGCCTTCCATGTCGACCGGCGCGAACTTGAAGTCGCCCATCTGCTTGGGCATCTCGAACATCTTGGCAAAATCGAAATCGCCGAACGGCATCTTGTTTCCTTTCGTCATGGCTGCCCCTTTTCGCGAAGCGAGGTTCTCGGTCCAGCGCGCGAGGGCACGCTAAAAACTGCGCGAATAGTGATCACTGCCGCGTAATTGGTCAAGGAAAATTGTGCGGTGCAGCAAGGATTTTTAGGCGTGCTCAGATACCCTCGAACCTTTGAAAAATACCGGAAAATTCGATGCTACTGCTTCCAATCGGCCCAGCGAACGATCCAGGGTCGCCATTGTTTTTGCTGCATCTGCGCTGTCGTCGCCGAGCCATATCCGGAACGTGCCCAAATAGGTGGCAGCTAAGGCTTTGATCTTCAAGGGACCAAACGGCAGACGCGTATCGACCCCGGCCGCCTCGGCCAGCCCCTTAATCGCCCGCATGCCGCCGGGAACAAGGCACAGCGCCGCCAGCGGGTCGCGGCCGAGCCCGGCAGCGATCGCGCGCACCGCTTCCCTGTGAGGGGCGAGCGCGTCGAAGCGCCGCATGATCAGGTCGAACAGCCGGTCCTTGATCGAGACGCTTTCGTCGACCGGTTCGGCCAGCACCGCCTCGTCGATCCGCCGGCCGAAGGCGCCAAGAAGGGCCCCCTTCGAGGGTGCGAGGCGCCGCAGGTCGGCCATCGTCAGGCCCGCTTCGGTGGCGATGTCGGGCAGCGTCACGTCGCGCCAGGGGCGGGTCGCGGCGAGGCGCAGCATCGCGTCCACGGCCGCCTCGGCCGGATCGGCCGGGGCCTGTTCCTTCGCGGCTTTCGCCTTCGAACGTCTGGTGGCCATCGCCGCCTCCATTCCTTGCCCGACCCGATAGAGTTAGGTCGCGGGCCAGCCCGCGTCAATCAGCGCGGGCGGACGCGGAAGCGCTCGGCGATGTCGCGGATCCCGCCGGCCGACGCCCCGGCAATCTCGTAGGCGAGCTCGGCCCACTGTCGCTCGACGATCTTCGTCGGCACCGGGTTCTGCATGTCGACGCGGCCGAGCTCCGCGCCGTCGTTGTCGCGCACGCGCCAGTTCACGGCGACGCGCCGGTTGTCCGGTCCCATGTCGGCGATCGCGACGGTGCCGACGACGGCGAGCACGTCGGGCCCGGCGACGTCGGCGATGCGCAGGCCCGCGCGTTCGAGATGGAAAGCGAGGGCGCGCGACAGGGCACGCCCGCCGTCGCCCGGCGCGCCGGCGACATCGGTCACGTGCACCGCCGGCACGGTGCGCGAGGCGACGGCTTCGGGCTTGATCCGGGCGACGAGCGCCTGCGCCAGCGGCTTGGCGAGGATCGCCCATGCGGCCGGATCGTCGGGATTCGCGGGCAGCAGGCCCTCGCCGTTCGGATCGGCAAGCGAGTTGCCCTGCGGATCGACGAGGTTGCTGGCGAGCTTCACGCGCCCCTGCGCGGTCTCGGCCTGCAGGTCGAGGATCAGGCTCAGCGGATTGCCCGCACGCACGTTGGCCGGCACGTCGAGATCGCGCAGCGCCTTGGCGACGGCCTCGGCGAGCGCCCGCGCCGGCTCGTCCGCAAGGCCGAAGGCGGGCGGCACCACGATCCCGCCGGAGTCCGGCAGGCGCAGCAGCGGGTTCTCGGCGTCCTTGTCGTCGGGCTGGAACGGACGCGGCAACGGTCCGCACGCGGCGAGCGCCAGCGCCGCGATAAGGGCGAGCGCTAGACGAAGCACGACACGACGAGGCCCGCGATCAGGATCAGCAGGAAGATGAGAAGGTAGGGCATGTCAGCCGTCCAGCACGATGGCCGACAGGCCGCGCCCGTAATCCGGTTCGCCGCGCAGGCAGCTGCGCCGGTAGCTGAAGAACCGGTCGGCCTCGGCGCAGGTGTCGTTGGGAAGCGAGTGGATCTGGCGCAGCCCCGCCGCGCGCAGGCGCCCGGCCGCATAGCCGCGCAGGTCGAACATCCAGCGCCCTTCGTTGCGCGAGGGCGTGAAGAAGCGCGCATTGTTCCCGTCCTCGGCGAGGAACGGCGCCGGGAATTCCGGGCCCACCTCGTAGGAACGCTGCGCGATGCACGGGCCGATGCCGGCATAGATCCCGGCCGCGGAAGCGCCCAGCTTCGTCATCGCTTCCAGCGTGGCTTCGAGCACGCCGCCGATCGCACCCTTCCAGCCCGCGTGCGCGGCGCCGATCACGCGCGCCTTGGGATCGCAGAAAAGCACCGGCACGCAGTCGGCCGTCAGGATGCCGAGCGCCACGCCCGGCTTTGCGGTGACGAAGGCATCCGCCTTCGGCCGCTCGCCGTCGGGCAGCGGGGCGTCGAGCGCGATCACGTCGCGCCCGTGCACCTGATAGGCGGTGGAAAGGCGGTCGGGTGCGAGTTCGAGCGCGTCCATCGCGCGCGCGCGATTGGTACGCACGGCCTCGGCATCGTCGCCCGAACCGAGGCCGCAATTGAGCGACGAATAGAGACCCGTGCTGACGCCGCCCTGGCGCGTGAAGAACGCGTGGCGCATGCCGTCGAGATCGTTGAGCGGGCCGAGCGTGACGAGAGACATCCGGATCAACCTTCGAAGCCGGGCGGTGCGCCGGCGGCCATCGGCTGGAATGCGACGACCTTGAACAACGTGCCCATTTCGTCGTCCGCGAGCAAGCGCCGGGACGCGAGGGAAAGGTTACGCGCGGTTTCCGGATCGGCGCCGCGCGCCAGCGTTGCGAGCCGTGCGTGGATACCGATGCGTCGCAGGAAATCCCCCTGCCCGACCGGTCCGAACGCGGCGGCGCCCGCCCTGCGCGCGGCATCGACCAGACGCGGGAAATCCACATGCGCCGTCAGGTCGCTTTCGCCTGGTTCTTCGAACACCGGCACCTTCTCGTGCCGACGCACGGCCTGCAACGTGTCGCCCCAGCCCGAGCGCGCCGTCCCGTAGTCGACGAACAGCGCGGCACCGCCGCCGCGCTGGATGCGCACGGCAAGGCGCGCCGCGATGTCCAGCGCAGCCGGACAGATTTCGACGACGGCGCCGTCGGGCGTTTCGGAGATCTGCGCGTCCGACAGCGGCGGACATGCGATCTCGGTTCCCTCGGCGAAGACGAAGGCGCCGGATTCCAGCGCCACGACGCGCTCGTGCCATCGCGCGCCCTTGCGCACGAGCTGGCGCACGGGCAACGCGTCGAAGAACTCGTTGCCGATCGCGAACAGCGGCATGTCGTCCGGCACCGTGTCGAGCGCATCGTGGAAGACGGGTGCCGTACGCGCGAGGCGCCGCGCCTGCACGTCGCGCAGCGTGCGCGAGATCTCGACCAGATGGAGCGTGGCGGCCGCCGCGAAATCCGGCAGCGCCTTGCCGATCGCGCGCAGCGCATCGTCCATCAGCACGCCGCGCCCCGGCCCGAACTCGACGAGGGCGGCGTTCGGGGGCGATCCCGCCGCCTGCCAGCGCTCGGCGAGCCAAAGCCCGATCATCTCGCCGAACGCCTGCGAGATTTCAGGCGCCGTCGTGAAATCGCCGGCCGCGCCCAGCCGGTTGCCTTCGCGGTAGTAGCCGTACTCGGGATCGGCGAGGCAGGCGGCCATGAAATCGTGGACCGTCATCGGTCCGGCCGATCCGATGCGCGCCGCAAGGCGCCGCCCGAGCTCGCTCACGCGCGCCCGCGCGACGTGGCGACGAGCCAGGCCCCCGCCGCGATCATCGGCAGCGACAGCAGCATGCCCATCGTCAGCGGTCCCCACAGGAAGCCCAGGAAGGCGTCGGGCTCGCGGAACGTCTCGCCCGCGATGCGCGCCACGCCGTAGCCCGCGAGGAACATTCCGGCGAGCATACCCGGCCGGTCGCAGACCCGCGGATTGCGCGCCAACACGAACAGCAGCGCGAACAGCGCAAGCCCTTCGAGGCTCGCCTGGTAGATCTGGCTCGGGTGGCGCGGCTCGGGCCCGCCATGCGGGAAGACCATCGCCCACGGCACGTCGGGCGCCACGCGCCCGAACAGCTCGCCGTTGATGAAATTCGCCACGCGCCCGAAGAACAGGCCGATCGGCACCACGCAGGTGACGAGATCGCCGAGACGGAAGAGCCCGAGATCGTTGCGCCTGGCGAACAGCACGATCGCGGTGACCACGCCGAGCAGGCCGCCATGGAAGCTCATGCCGCCGCGCCACAGCATCAGCGCCTCGAGCGGCTCGGAAAGGTAGTAGCCGGGCTTGTAGAACAGCACGTAGCCGAGGCGCCCGCCGAGGATGATGCCGACCGTCACCCAGACGATGAAATCGTCGAGCTGCTCGCGCGACATGACGCGCAGGCGCCCTGCATTCAGCCTGGACGCGTACTGCCAGCCGCCGACGATGCCCGCGATGTAGGCGAGCGCGTACCAGCGGATCGCGACGGGCCCGATCTGGATCGCTATCGGATCGATGTCGGGGAAGACGAGAGCCATCTAGACGTAGGGGTCTTCGGTGGCGAGGAAGTCGCGCACGTAGCGGCGCACGCCTTCCTCGACATCGGTGAAGGGCTTGGCGTAGCCCGCCGCGCGCAGGCGACCGGTGTCGGCCTGCGTGAAGTACTGGTACTTGTCGCGCATCGCCTCGGGCGTATCGCGCCAGGCGATGTTGGCGTTGCGCCCAAGCGTGGAATAGACGGCCGTCGCGAGATCGAGGAACGAGCGCGCCTTGCCCGTGCCGAGATTGAACAGGCCCGAGACCTGCGGATTGGCGCGGAACCACAGCATCGTGTCGACGACGTCGCCGACCCAGATGAAGTCGCGGCTCTGCCCGCCGTCGGGCACGTCCTTGCGGTGCGAGCGGAAGAGCGGGAACGCGTCGCCCTTCTCCGCGACCGGGAAGATCTGGTGCACGACCGAACGCTGCGCGCCCTTGTGGTACTCGTTGGGGCCGTAGACGTTGAAGAACTTGAGGCCGACATGCTGGCGCGGGCGCTTGGCCTTGCGGTCCTTCAGCATCGCGGCGATGCGCCGGTCGACGAAATGCTTGGACCAGCCATAGGGATTGAGCGGCTGGAGCTTCGCGAGCGCATCGGCCGCCGGATCGTCGACGAAGCCGTTGTCGCCGCCGCCGTAGGTCGCCGCAGACGAGGCGTAGATGAACGGCACGCCGGCCGCAGCGCACCAGTCCCACAGGTCGAGCGTCAGGCGGACGTTGTTCTTCACGATCGCGTCGACGTCGGTTTCCGTCGTCGAGGAGATCGCGCCCATGTGGAACACCGCCTCGACCTTGCCGGACCTGCCGGCGAGGAAGGCCGGCAGGTCTTCCGGCCGCACGACATCGGCAAGCCGGCGCTTGGCGATGTTGCGCCACTTGTCGCCGTTGCCCAGCCAGTCGACGCAGACGAGATCGCCCGAACCCTGCGCCTCCAGTCCCGCCAGAAGATTGGAGCCGATGAATCCGGCTCCGCCGGTGACCACGATCATGGAACGATCCGTTCGCGAAGTGTCGCTGGGTTATAGGCGCGGGCCTTCGCAACTTGCAACTCGGGGGGCCCAGCCGTCATAATGTTTCCATGCAGACCGACAACCGCATCCTCGACGATCTTTCCCGCGCCGCGACCGGCGCGCTCTCCGCATTCGGCGCGATCCGGCAGGAAGTCGAGGCGCAGGTGCGTCTCGTGCTGGAGCGCTGGCTGCAGACCCAGAACCTCGTCGCGCGCGAGGAATTCGAGATCGTGCGCGAGATGGCGGCCAACGCGCGGGCCGAGAACGAACGACTCGCCGAACGTCTTGCGGTGCTCGAATCCGAACTCAAGATGTTGAAGAGCCCGTCGACCGGAGTCTGAACCCCGCATTTCGCGGTCCGCTGGCTGCTTCGAGGATACCAAACGCATTATCTTGGGGGTAGTTGCGAAATTTCGTTGCCCGCTTGACTCTCCTTTGGCACCCTATACCTAGTGGTTCCGCGTCGAGTCGCACCCAGCATCGGCCCTGATGGGGTGTGCTGGCGGGGAGCCCACAGGACGAATTCGCGTCAGTAGGGAGGCCCCACGGTATGGCCGACGTCTCGGTACATCAGACTTCCGAAGCCGCCGCGAATCCCCTCGACATCATCGAAGAAATCGTCACCGCCAACGAATGGCCGTTCGACCGGTCGGCGGAAGAAGAACTGGTGGCCCAGGTTCCCGGCCGCTGGTGCGATTACAGGGTCTATTTCGCGTGGAACGAGGACATGAGCGCGCTGCACTTCTCCTGCGCGCTGGACCTCAAGCTCCCCCGCCACCGCCGCCAGGTCGTCACCGAGTTGCTGATGCTCGCCAACGAGAAGCTGTGGCTCGGCCATTTCGACCTGTCGGGCGACGACGGCCTGCCGACCTTCCGCCATGCGGTGCCGCTGCGCGGTGCGCGCGGGGCGACGGTCGAGCAGATCGAGGATCTCGTCGACGTGGCGCTGACGGAGTGCGAACGCTTCTACCCCGCGTTCCAGTACGTCGTGTGGGGCGGCAAGGACCCGGCCGAAGCGGTCGCGGCAGCCTGCCTCGAGCCGATGGGCGAAGCGTAAAAGAAGCCTGAAATGCCTGCATCGAAGGTCTCCATCCTGCTTGTCGGTTGCGGGAAGATGGGTGGCGCCATGCTGCAGGGCTGGCGGCGCGATCCTGCCCTCGGCCCCTTCGTCGCGGTCGAGCCGGGCGGCGCGCCGGAATTCGACGGCGCATCCGGCGTCACCGTCGTCCGAGAACTTTCCGCCCTCCCCGCCGGGTTCACCCCGCAGGTCGTCGTCTTCGCGACGAAGCCGCAGGTCATGGACCAGGTCGTGCCCGCCTATGCGCGCTTCGCGGACTCGGCGCTGTTCGTGTCGATCGCCGCGGGCAAGACCGTCGCGTTCTTCCGCCAGAGTCTGGGCGCCAAGGCCGCCATCGTGCGCGCGATGCCCAATACGCCCGCTTCCGTGGGCCGCGGCATCACCGTCGGCTGCCCCACGCCCGAAGTGACGCCGGCCCAACGCGCGATCGCCGACACGCTGCTGCGCAGCGTGGGTGCCGTCGAATGGGTCGTGGACGAAGGGCTGATCGACGCGGTCACGGCCGTGTCCGGCTCGGGTCCTGCCTATGTGTTCCTGCTGGCAGAGGCGATGGCCGCAGCCGGCGCCAAGGCGGGCCTGCCGGCGGACCTCGCCATGCGGCTCGCCCGGGCGACCGTTTCGGGAGCGGGCGAGCTGCTCCGCCAGGCCCCGGAATCGGCCGAACAATTGCGGAAAAACGTGACTTCCCCGAAGGGTACGACCGCCGCCGCCCTCGAAGTTCTGATGGCAGCCGACGGGTTCGGCCCGCTGCTGGACAAGGCCGTCGAAGCCGCGGCAAAACGCTCGCGCGAGCTGGCCTCCTAGCGGGTAGACAGACCCTCCCGACGCTGTTATTTTCCGCGCCTTCCTGCGCTCCGGGTCCCGCCCGGCGGTCGCAGGAATTGCGTTTTTAGAAGCTCTTTCAGCACCTTGAGCAGGCCCAACGCGACGGGCAGGCGACGGCGGAAAAGACAGATGAAGATCCTCGCCTGCAATTCGAACCGCACGCTCGCCGAGGCGGTGGGGGTCTATCTCGACCAGCCGTTGACCAAGGCGAACATCCGCCGCTTCGCCGACCAGGAAGTCTTCGTCGAGATACTCGAGAACGTGCGCGGCGAGGACATGTTCGTCCTGCAGTCGACGAGCTTTCCCGCGAACGACCACCTGATGGAACTGCTCGTGTCGATCGATGCACTCCGCCGCAGCTCGGCACGGCGCATCACGGCCGTGCTTCCGTATTACGGGTACGCGCGTCAGGACCGCAAGTCGGGCCCGCGCACGCCGATCTCGGCCAAGCTCGTCGCCAACCTGATCACGCAGGCCGGTGCCGACCGCGTCGTCACGATCGACCTGCACGCGGGCCAGATCCAGGGCTTCTTCGACATCCCGCTCGACAACCTGTTCACGGCCCCCGCCTTCGTGAAGGATATGCGCGAGCGCTTCGACGGCGCCGATCTCGTGATGGTCAGCCCCGACGTCGGCGGCGTGCTGCGCGCACGCGCGATCGCCAAGCGTCTGGAAGCCGACCTCGCGATCATCGACAAGCGGCGCGAGCGTGCGGGCGTGTCGGAAGTCATGAACATCATCGGCGACGTCAAGGGCCGCACCTGCGTGCTGATCGACGACATCGTCGACAGCGCCGGCACGCTGTGCAACGCCGCGCAGGCGCTGATGGACGAGGGTGCCAAGGAAGTGTGGGCCTATGTCGTCCACGGCGTGCTTTCGGGCGGCGCCGTGCAGCGCGTGGCGGCCTCGCCGCTCAAGGAACTCGTGCTCACCGACACCATTCTGGCGACCGACGCGATGAAGGCCGCCCCGAATATCCGCCAGGTGCCCATCGCCCCCCTTCTGGCCGAGGCGATGCGGCGCATCAGCGAAGACCGTTCGGTTTCCAGCCTGTTCGACTGAACGGGCGGAACCGGAAAGACCGGCGCGCGGCACCCCTGGAGGCCGGCGGCGGAACCCACGATAGAGGAGAAAGAGTAATGTCGACTTCCAACAAGCTCGCGGCGACCGCGAGAGAGCGGGCTGGGAAAGGGGCCGCCCGCGCCACACGTCGCGACGGCCGCGTGCCGGGCGTGATCTATGGCGACAAGAGCGCACCCACCCTGATCTCGCTCGACCCGCGCGACATCATGCGCGAAGCCTCGAAGGCCGGGTTCTTCACCCGCCTCTACGACATCGAGGTCAGCGGCAAGACGCACCGCGTGCTCCCGCGCGACGTGCAGTTCCATCCGGTGAACGACAAGCCGGAGCACATCGACTTCCAGCGCGTGGGTGCCTCCACCCGCGTGCGCGTCGAAGTGCCGATCAAGCTCGAGAACCTCGACAAGGCGCCGGGCGTGAAGCGCGGCGGCGTCGTCAACCTCGTGCGCCACGCGATCGAAGTGTGGTCCAATCCGACGACCATCCCGCCCCGCATCGTCATCGACATGGCGGGCCTGGACATCGGCGATTCGGTCCACATCAACGCGATCAAGCTTCCGGAAGGCGTCAAGCCGACCATCGCGCGCAACTTCACCGTCGTGGCGCTGCGCGCTCCGTCGGTCTCGAAGGCCGAGGAAGAGAAGCCCGCAGCAGACGCGGCAGCCGCAGCGGCTCCCGCCGCGGGCGACGCCAAGGCGGCTCCGGGTGCGGCAGCGGGTGCAGCACCTGCCGCCGGTGCCAAGGCTGGCGATGCCAAGGGTGCGGCGGCGGCTCCGGCCGCGGCTGGTGCCAAGGCGCCTGCCAAGCCGGCCGCCAAGAAGTAAGGCGGACGCGAACGACCGCATTTCGGGGTCCGGGCCATGAAGCTGAAGCTCCTCGTCGGGCTTGGCAATCCGGGCCCCGAATATGCGGGCAATCGTCACAATGTGGGTTTCCACGCGCTCGACCGGATCGCCGAGCGCTGGCGGTTCGGGCCGTGGAAGAAGCGGCTCGGCGGCATCACGGCGGAAGGCGACATCGTCGGCCACCGTGTCGTCGCACTGAAGCCGCTCACCTACATGAACGAGTCCGGCCGCTCGGTCGGCGAAGCCAGCCGCTTCCTGAAGATCGTGCCGGACGACGTCTACGTGCTGCACGACGAACTCGACCTGCCGCCCGCGAAGATCCGCACCAAGACCGGCGGCGGCCACGGCGGCCATAACGGGCTGCGCTCGATCGACGCGCATCTCGGCACGAAGGATTACCGGCGCCTGCGCATCGGCATCGGCCATCCGGGCGACAAGGATCTCGTGTCGGATTACGTGCTGCACGATTTCGGCAAGGGCGACCGGCTGTGGCTGGCCCCGCTCCTCGACGCAATCGCCGAATCGCTGCCCACCTTCCTCGACGGCAACGAGGCGGGTTTCATGAACAAGGTCGTGCGGCTGACCACGCCGCCGCCCGCGAAGGACTGAAGGACAGACGCCATGGGTTTCCGCTGCGGTATCGTCGGGCTGCCGAATGTCGGCAAGTCGACCCTGTTCAACGCGCTGACGGCGACGGCCGCCGCGGCCGCGGCCAACTATCCGTTCTGCACGATCGAGCCCAATGTGGGCCGCGTGCCGGTGCCCGATCCGCGCCTCGACAAGCTCTCCGAACTCGGCAAGTCGCAGCGCACGGTGCCCACGCAGCTCGAGTTCGTCGACATCGCCGGCCTCGTGCGGGGCGCCTCGAAGGGCGAAGGGCTCGGCAACCAGTTCCTCGGCCATATCCGCGAGGTCGACGCGATCGCGCACGTGCTGCGCTGCTTCGAGAATGGCGACATCGTGCATGTCGAAGGCTCGATCGACCCGATCCGCGATGCCGAGACGGTCGAGACCGAGCTGATGCTCGCCGACATGGACAGCCTCGAGAAGCGCCTGCCGAACCTGCAGAAGAAGGCCAAGACCGGCGACAAGGAAGCCAAGGCCCAGATCGAGGTGATCGAGCCCGTGCTGGCCGCGCTGCGCGAAGGCAAGCCCGCGCGCACCTTCGTGCCGTCGGCCGAGCAGCGCGAGACGCTGCGCCAGCTCCAGCTCCTCACCGCCAAGCCCGTCCTCTATGTGTGCAACGTCGAGGAAGAGAGCGCCGACAAGGGCAACTCCCTCTCGGCCAAGGTCGCCGAGATGGCCAAGCGCCAGGGCGCACGCTCGGTCGTGATTTCCGCCGCGATCGAGGCGGAAATCTCGCAGCTTTCTTCCGCCGAAGAGCGCGCGGGCTTCCTCGAATCGCTGGGGCTCAAGGAAACCGGCCTCGCGCGCGTGATCCGCGCGGGCTACGAGTTGCTCGGCCTGATGACGTTCTTCACAGTGGGCCCGAAGGAAGCGCGCGCCTGGACCGTGCATGCGGGCGCCAAGGCGCCGGAAGCCGCCGGCGTGATCCACACCGATTTCGAGCGCGGCTTCATCGCCGCCGAGACGATCGCCTTTGCCGACTATGTGGCGCTGGGCGGCGAAGCGGGCGCCAAGGAAGCCGGCAAGGCCCGCACCGAAGGGCGCGACTACAAAGTCGCCGACGGCGACGTGTTCCTATTCCGGTTCAACGTATAATCCTATTGTAGTGTTGAAATGTTCTTCGGTTGTTCGTAGTGGTTGATGCCATCTAAGAACGTATCCGGAGACATCAAAATGCAGAGACTCTGCGCCCTTGTCGCCACCCTTCTCGTCGCGGCCTGTCAACCCCAAGTACGGGAAGCGCCGAACCTTGCGCCGATCAGCATCGAAGCGATTGATCGCGCAAAGCCGTTCGCATTGAAGGGGATCGAGTTCTCGATGCGACGAGGCCAGGACATCGGCAGTACTGCCTGCTTGATGCGGGCCGGCCGCCTTACCTGGGATCGAGGGCGCCTCGCCGGAGGCCGCGAATGGCACGACCGGTTCTTCGAAGAGTTGAACGGCCTTGGGTACCCTGTCGTCGGCGATCCGGCGCGGCCTTTCGAGCAGGAACGCGACCTGGCGCGCGCGGTCTATCAGGTTTCGGCGCAGATCATCAAAGCCGAGTACGGAGCTTGCGAGATGTACAGCTTTTGGACCGGCCTGCCGCTCGGCCTCAAAGGCAAGGCATGGGTCAAGGTGCGTTGGCAGGTTTACTCTTCGTTGACCCGTCGCGTCGTTCTCGAGACCGAAACAGAAGGGACAGGAATCGTCGAAGAACCGACCCATGACGGCATGATCATCATGGGGCAGGAGGCGTTCGCCGCTGCGACGCGCAACCTCGCGGGGCTGGCCCAGTTCCACGCGATCGCCTCGGGTACGCCTGATATGCAGGCTGCGGAAGCCAAATCGGATAGGCCGTCGCTCGAACTTGCGGCATTGCCGGAAGTGCGCGGACCGATATCCACCCGGATGAATCAGGTCCGCGCGGCCGTGCCGACGATCGATCTGGGCGGTGGTCACGGATCCGGATTTTTCGTCACCGAGGACGGATACCTGCTCACGAACGACCATGTCGTTAAAGACCGCAAGCAGGTCACGGTCCGCCTTCCGAACGGCACGGAACTTATCGGCGAAGTGATCCGCGCGGACCAGGTCCGCGACATCGCGCTTGTCAAGGTTCCCATCGCCCGAACCGCCGCATTGCCCATGCGGCGGACGCCCGTCGAGGTCGGCGAGGAAGTCTATGCCGTCGGCACCCCGCTCCATGCTCGACTGGCGCAGACCGTGACTCGCGGCATCGTCAGCGCAATGCGCGTCGAACCGTTGGCCGGCGGAACCGCTTCGCTCCCGATAATCCAGAGCGACGTCGTCATCCAGGGCGGCAACAGCGGCGGGCCGCTTCTCGATGCTGCAGGGAACGTGGTCGCCGTATGCGTTTCCGGCATCGGTGAAATGAACTCCGGCACCAATTTCTTCATCCCGATCGGCGATGCGCTCGAACGTCTGGGTATCCGGATGGGACCGGCCGGCCCGTCCGTAACCCGTTAGGACACTTGCCCGACTCGGGGTCCGGCTTGCATAGTTGGCCGCGCTTCGAAAAGAACGGCAGGGGAACGAATGGGCCACCCCATCGAGTTGACGGCGAGTGACGGACACACGTTCCAGGCATGGCGGGCGGACCCGCCGGGCAAGCCGAAGGCCGGAATCGTCGTGGTCCAGGAGATTTTCGGCCTCAACGACCATATGCGGAAGATGACCGAAGGCTTCGGCTATGACGGGTACCTCGCGATCGCGCCCGCCATCTTCGACCGGGTGAAGCCGGGCATCGAGCTTGGCTATACCGAAGACGACATCAAGCAGGGCCGCGAGCTGCGCGCCAAGGTGCCCGAGCACAAGGCGCTGGCCGACATCGCGGCCTGCGCGCTTGCACTTCAGCGCGCGGGCTGCATCAAGATCGCGGTCGTGGGCTATTGCTGGGGCGGCACGCTCGCGTGGCTGTCGGCGACGCGCGTCACCGGCCTGAATGCCGCGATCTGCTATTACGGCGGCGGCGTCGCCCAGCATGTGGAAGAGCCGGCGCGCTGCCCGGTGCTGTTCCATTTCGGCGAGACCGACGCCTCGATCCCGATGAGCGACGTCGAGAAGATCGGCCGCTACCAGCCGGACACCGACCTGTTCGTCTACCCGGCCGGCCACGGTTTCGCGTGCGACGCGCGCGCCTCGTACGACAAGCAATCGGCCGACAAGGCGCGCGAGCGCACGCGCGAGTTCCTGCGCCGCCACGCGGGCTAGCCTTCGACGAAATCCAGCGCCACCCCGCCGGCGGCTTCCGGCGGCAGATGCAGCGATCCGCCGACATCGCGGTCGAACGCGATGCCGCCCGCCTTCAGCGACGCCGCGCACGCTTTGAGCGAACGCACCTTGAGCGTCATGCCCGCGAGCCCGTCGCGCACCGCCTCGTCCGGCCCCACGGCCGGATGCAGGAAGGTCATGTCGGAAGGCTTGGCGAAGAAGACGAGCCCCGCCCCGCTGCCCCAGCGCACCGCGAGCGTGTCGTCGGTCGGCACGCACGACCCCAGACCGAACACGCGCTCGTAGGGTTCGGCGAGCGACAGCGGGTCCCCGACGATGCAGGTGAGGCTCTGGATCGCGTAAACAGTATTGGCATGCGCCGTCCATTCCGGCCGCCAGACGGCGTCTCGCATCAGGTGCTGCGTGACGAAGGGCCTGATGCCGCCGGGCCACGGCGCCTGCGGCATCGCCAGCGCGAACTCGAGCTCGATCGTGCCCTCGGGAAGTTCGAGCAGGCGCCCCAGATCGCGCCGCTCGTGCGGCCGGCCGCGGCCCGCCAGCCACGCGGCGGCGGCATCGGCGTCGTCGGCGGCGAGCGCGAAGCCCAGCAGCCCGTCGCCGCGTTCGGCCAGCATCGCGCCGAGGCCGTTGTCGAAGCCGGCGGGATCGACCATGCCGAGCAGTTCGAGATAGTCGCGCTCGAACATGATGCAGTAGTTGCCGGTACCCCAGCCCTTGTGGCGGCCGCGCGGGGTGAGCGTGAAGCCGAGCTTCGCCCACTGCGCCCGCGCCCCTTCGAGATCGCCGGTCCCCAGGATCGCGTGGTCGATGCCCTTGAGCGGGCCGATCATCGCAAGGCGGCGGCGATGTTTCCGCCGTCGACCGTGAGGATCGCGCCCGTCGTCGCGCGCGCGAGTGCCAGCGACACGAAGCCCTCAGCCACGTCGCCGGCCGTCACTTCGCGTCCCAGCAGGTTGCCGCCCATGTATTCGAGCTCCGACAGGCCGCGCGCCTTCGAGCGGCTGGCGATCATCGCGTCGGTCAGCAGGCCCGTGCGGATGCGGTCGGCATTGATGCCGTTCGAGCGGATGCCGAGCGCCCCGTAATCGACCGCGTACTGGCGCATCAGGAACAGCGTCGACGCCTTGGGCAGGCCGTAGGGCCCGAAATCGGGGCCCGGATTGACCGCCTGCTTGGAGACGTTGAACAGCAGGCAGCCGCCCGTCCCCTGCGCCTTCATCACGCGCACGGCGCTCTGCGCGACGTTCTGGTGCGCGAAGAAATTGAGCTCGAAGCTCTCGCGCAGCGTCTTCTCGTCCACCTCGCCGATCTTGCCCTGCCAGGCCGCGCCCGCGTTGGAGACGACGATGTCCACGCCGCCGAAGCGCACCGCGGCCGCATCGAACGCCGCGCGCACGTCGTTGGCCTGCGTGACGTCGCACGCCAGGCCCAGCCCGCCGAACTTCTTCGCCGCCGCCTGCGCGGAGGCGCCGTCGCGGTCGAGGATCACCACCTCGCAGCCCTCGGCCGCGAAGGCGGCGGCCGTCGCCGCCCCGATGCCCGACGCCCCGCCGGTGACGAGCACGACATGGCGCTGCAGGCGCTTCTCGGCCGACTTGCCGAGCTTGGCCTGCTCGAGCGACCAGTATTCGACGTCGAACATGTCGGCTTCCGACACGCTCTGGAAGGCGCCCATCGGCTCGGCGTCGGCGATGGCGCACGCCGCGTTCTCGATGAGGTCGCCCGCGATGCGCGCGTCCTTGGCCGTGATGCCCGCGCAGAACGCGCCGAGGCCGGGGACGAGCACCACGCGCGGGCTCGTGTCCAGGATCTTCTTGATGCCGCCGACGCGCGCGTTGTTGCGCGTGAAATAGGCCGTGTACTCGGCGTCGTAGTCGGCGCGCGCCTGCTTCACGGCGGCCGCGAAGCCCGCGAGATCGTCGGCCCTGGGCGCGGGTACGAGCATCGGCTTGTTCTTGGTGCGGATCACGTGGTCGGGCGTGATGACGCCGGACCGGGCATAGCGCGCGGCTTCCGTGCCGTTCACATAGTTCATCACGGCGGGCGAATCGCGCAGCTCCATGACGAAGCGCCTGAAGCTGCCTTGCGCGCCGGGAAGTGCCAGCGCGCCGCGCACGACGGGGGCGACCTGCGCCGCCGTGGCGAGCTTGCCCGGCAGCGAAACGCCGGCGAACACCTTGCGCCCCGCCTTCGCGATGCGCGTCTCGCACAGCGTGACCAATTCGATCATCCGGTCGTAGCTTTCGCGCGCGGTGGCGCCCCACGCGAAGATGCCGTGCTTGTGCAGCACCAGCCCTTCGGCCTTCGGGTGCCGGGCCGCCACCTCGCCCGCCTTCTTGGCGAGCAGGAAGCCCGGCATCACGTAATCGACGACGGGCGCGCGGTCGCCATAGACCTCGCGCAGCAGGTCCATGCCGTTGGCATGGTCGGAGACCGACAGCACCGCGTTGGCATGGGTGTGGTCGACGAACTTCGCCGGCAGGAAGGCGTGGAACAGTGTTTCCACCGACGGGTTTGGCGCCGACGCGTCGAGCAGGTTCAGGCGCTGGACATTGACCATGTCCTCGTCGCTGAGGACGGTGAGCTTGCGAAGGCGGCCAAGCGGTTCCAGGCGCACGGCCGGCAGGCCCGGCGGCTCGATCGAGCCCATGTCCCAGCCCGAACCCTTGACGCACAGCACGTCGAGCTCGTCGCCCAGCGTGTCCTTCATGCGCGTCTTGACCGAGACGTTGCCGCCCCCGTGCAGCACCAGCTCCGGCACGCCGCCGAGCAGGCGGCAGCTATACGTCCGGATCGCCAGATCCTCGTTGTGCCCTTGCGCGACATACTTCGCGACCGCCGCCTTCGCCTCGGTATCCGACCAGAGATTCTTCATCGCAACACGCGCCCCGCAACCGCATCGAGTTTGGAAACCATCGCCGGATCGCGCGCCGCCGGCGCCGTGATCAGGGCCGCTTCCAGCGCCGTGTGGCAGCCGGCATGGCAGCTCGCGTCGCGGCCCTTGAGGCGCGGCGCGACGGCCTTCACCAGCGCCCGCGCCTTGTCGGCGTTGGCGAGCAGCACCTTGATGACGGCGTCGACGGTGACGGCGTCGTGGTCGGGATGCCAGCAATCGTAATCCGTCACCATCGCGACGGTGGCGTAGCAGAGCTCCGCCTCGCGGGCGAGCTTGGCCTCGGGCATGTTCGTCATGCCGATCACCGAACAGCCCCAAGACCTGTAGAGCTCGCTCTCGGCCTTGGACGAGAATTGCGGACCTTCCATGACCATGTAGGTGCCGCCGCGCGTATGGGGCACGCCGATGGCCTTGGCCGAGGCTTCCAGATGGTCGCCCAGGCGCGAGCAGACGGGATGCGCCATGGAGACGTGCGCCACGCAGCCGGTGCCGAAGAAGCTCTTCTCGCGCGCGAAGGTGCGGTCGATGAACTGGTCGACGATGACGAAATGGCCCGGCGGCAGCTCGGCCTTCAGCGAGCCGACGGCCGAGACCGAAACGATCTCGGTGACGCCGACGCGCTTCAGCGCGTCGATGTTGGCGCGGAAATTCAGACCCGTGGGCGAGATCCTGTGGCCGCGGCCGTGGCGCGGCAGGAAGACGATCTCCTGCCCGTCGAGGGTGCCGGACATCAGTTCGTCCGACGGCTTGCCCCACGGCGTTTCCACCGCCTGCCAGCGCACGTCGGCCAGGCCCGGAATGTCGTAGACCCCCGACCCGCCGATGATGCCGAGCTTGGGCGGGGTACCGGGTTTGGCGGCGGCATAGGTCATCGGTCGAAGACTCCGGATTTCGGGTACGGATAGGCGGCGTTTCTTGTAGCGAGCGCAGCCGACCGAGACAACGTGTTACCACCCGTTACGGTAACGGGTTTATCCCATTGATCCGCCTCGTCTGTTACGTGGACCGGATTCGATGCAACCGTTGCATCGTCGTCCGCCGCCGCGACGATGTGCGAAGCCGTCGCGCTGTCGATCACGGCTTCGCTTTCAAGCTGGTCCGCACCCGCCGCGGCAAGCTCGGCCACCTCCTCCTGGAGACCGAAGCGATAGATGCCCAGCCGGTCGGCCAGCCAGCGCGTCATGCGCTTGTCGCCGTCCGCGATCGCCTGATGGATCGTATCGACGACCATCTCGCGAAGGCCGAGCAGGCGCGCACCCGTCTCCGCCCGGTCGCGCCGCCGCAGTTCGGCGACGCGTGCCCGCAACGAAGGCGAACGGCGCAGGACACGCCAGACCGTCTGGCGCGAGCAGCCGAGGACGGTCGCGATTTCGCCGGTCGAACGGCCTTCCGCCAGAAGCTGGGCCGCAAGGCGCCAGTTGAAGGGACTCTTGGGACCACGCGGCATCGGTAAATTTTCCATTTACGCACCTTTTATCTTATGTTAGGCGCTTATTATCCTATAATGGAACCGCCCAGTCAAGCCGCTGGAGCAAGACATACTTTGTGTGTATTAGTTGACACTCCTTCAAGAATGCGCATCAATACACACATGGATGGCCGGGAAGTCCTCAAGCGGCTGGTCGCGGACGGGTGGTTCGAGGTTGCCCGCAAGGGCAGCCACATGCAGCTCAAGCACCCGACGAAGCCGGGCCGCGTGACCCTCCCGTCGCCCCGCAAGGACATACCCATCGGCACGTTGCGCAGCATCGAGAAGCAGGCGGGCGTGAAGTTCCGGTGAAGGACGCAACGAACCCGAAGACCACGGAGAGCCCCGCATGGCCGACTACATCGCCCTCATCCACAAGGATGCCGACAGCGATTTCGGCGTTTCCTTTCCCGATCTGCCCGGCTGCGTGACCGCCGGCGCCACGATCGACGAAGCGCGCGCGCACGCCGTCGAAGCCCTGGGAATGCACATCGAAGGTCTGGTCGAGGACGGCGACGAGATCCCGGCGCCGTCCGATCTCGGCGCGATCATGGCCGAACGCGCGAACAAGGATGCCGTCGCCGTCCTGATCGAAGGGCCGGCGAACGCGCCGAAGACGGTGCGCGTCAACATCACGATGCCCGAAGACATCCTGGACGCGATCGACCGCGTCTCCGAAAGGCTCGGCACGACACGCTCGGGCTTCCTCGTGCGGGGCGCGCGCGCGCTGATCAAGGAAGTGGCCTGACCGAAGCGGGCGTCGGCGGTTCCATTCCGGCCCCGCCCCCGCATCACCCCACCTCGTACCGGTTCCGCCCGGCGCGCTTGGCGCGGTAGAGCGCGTCGTCGGCGCGGCGCTGGACGTCGGAGAGGTCGTTGTCGGCGCGCGCGAGCATCGCGATGCCCACGCTGGTCGTCACGGCGATTTCCTTGCCGTCGTGCGGCACCGGCATGGCGCGCACGAATTCGAGAAGCCGGTCGGCCAGCAGTTTCGCCCCGGCGATTTCGGTATTCGGGGCGACGACGGCGAACTCCTCGCCGCCGACGCGCCCGAACATGTCGGTCTCGCGCAGGCACGCGCGCACGCGGCGCGCGAACTCGACCAGCACCGCGTCGCCCGCCGCGTGGCCGTGCACGTCGTTCACGCGCTTGAAATGGTCGATGTCGAGGGCGAGGAACGCCGTCGCGCCATCGTAGCGTTTCAGGCGCTGGAGTTCGGCCTGGCCGCGTTCCATCAGCGAGCGGCGGTTGGGCACGCCCGTCAGCGCGTCGGTCGTCGCCAGCCGCTCCAGCTCCACGTTGAGCTTCGCCAGCGCCGCTTCCTTTTCCTTGAGCTCGGTGATGTCGGTGCGGAAGCTCACCGTGTGCCCGGTCGGGGTCTTGAGCCGCGCGAGGCGGAACCACCGCCCGTCGCTCCCCCGCGCCTCGTAGGGCGGCGGGGGATTGCGGAACGCTTCCAGATGCTCGCGCACGAACGCCTCCTCGCGCCCCGCCGCGCCCGCATAGAAGCCGTGCGCCACACCCAGGCGCACGATCAGCTCGTAGCTGGCGCCCGGCGAAAGCGTTTCGGCGAAGGGGCCGAGGCCCGCGGCATAGTGCGAATTGAACATGACGACGCGCTCGTCGGGATCGTAGAGGCAGAACGCGTCGGGCAGGGCCTCGACCGCTTCCTTGAGACGGCTGTGCGCGAGCTCGGATTTCTGGCGCTCCCCCGCAAGCTGCTCGGCGAGGGCCGCCATCTCGCTCGCCTGCAGCTCGATCCGCCCGCGCGCCTCCTCGGCGTTGAGCAGCGCCCATTTCAGTTCCGTCTGCTGGTCCTCCAGGCGCTTCAGCACCTCCCGGCGCTCGGTCACGTCGGCCTGGATGGCCATGAAGCCGACATGCGCGCCGGCGGAATCGAACATCGGGCGGATCTCGAGATCGACCCAGTAGATCCGCCCGTCCTTCGCGCGGTTGCGGATCTCGCCGCGGAACGGGCGGCGTTCCTCCAGGCAGCGGCGCATCTCCGCGTCCCCTTCGGTCGAGGTGCCCTCGAACTGCACGAGTTCGCGCGGCTTGCGGCCGATCGCCTCGGCCGCGCTGAAGCCGGTGAGGCGCGTGAAGCCCTCGTTCACCCAGACGATGCGCCGGGCGGGATCGGCGATGATGACGCCGTTTGTCGTGTGCCGGGCGACCTTGGCAAGCCGGTCGAGCTCGACCGTCATGCTCCGCGCCATTTCCACCGCGCGCGTGCGCCCGGTCGCCAGCAGCCAGATCGCGAAGGCGAGCGCCACCGAGAAGGCCGCGATGCCGGCACCCGCGGAAATCGGCGTGGAATGGTCGATGTCGGCAAGCCAGCGCTGCGAGGGCCACGCGCGCACCGCGATCAGCCGGTTGGCGATGACGACGGGCAGGAACACGGCCGGCCGGACCGGCGGCTCCCCCGCCTGGACCGGCACGATCGAATCCGGCGCGCGGAAGCTGAAGAACGGCACGGTCGCGCCGTCGGGCAGGCCGTCGAACAGGTCGAACTCGATCAGGCCGCCGCCGGCCGACGCCGCCTCGCCGACGAGTTCCTCGATGATGAGCGGCGCGTAGAACACGCCGCGCACGGACGCGCGCCGCGCGGCGACCGTCGCGGGCACGCGCCCGCCTTCGTAGACGGCCAGCACGATCAGGAATCCCGGCACCTGTACCCCGCCCATTCCCATCAGCCCGATGGGCGCCGTAAGTGCCGCCTCGCCGGTCTCGATCGCGGCATCGATCGCCGTGCGCCGTATGATCTCGGCGCCGATGTCGACGCCGAGGATCGGGGCGAAGCTGTTGAACGGCTCGATGTATTTGACGACGTAGAGGTCGGGCGCGTCGCCCTGCGAGCGGATCGCGAAATCGGGCGCGCCGTCGCGCCGCGTGCGCTCGAGGAAGCGCACCGTCGCCCAGCGATAGACGTGCTCGGCATAGCCGAAGGCGCGCACGCCGGGGAATTCGCCCGGCAGGTCGCGCGCCGAAACCCAGTCGTGGAACTGGTCGCGCGTCAGGTCGCCCGCGGCCGCGAACGTGCTGCGCAGCCCGCGCAGGCCGTAGACCGGCGTGCGGAAGCGCTGCTCGATCGTGCTGCGGATCCGGCCGGCGACCCGGTCGAACTGCTCGTTTGATTCGGACGTGGCTTCCGCATCGAGCCACTGCATCGTCCAGCCGGCGACCGCGAAGCCACAGAGCGCGATGGCGAGGGCAGCCAGCGTCGTCAGCAGGTGCCGGTGCGCCGACTGCTTCATGCGTGACACGGCCGATGCGTGCGCTGCATTCATACGGGGCCCCGCCTTCACGGCGACAGCCGGCAGCATACCGCGCGCGTCCTGCAGCGTCTCGGTTCCCGGCCGGCTCTTCTACAGGTTGCCCGTGTTTATCATCAGGCCGCCGGCGGCCTCAGAACAGCCGGTCGAAGCCCAGCAGCGTCGCGATGCCGAGTGCCGCAAAAATGACGGCGGCGATCGCATGGACGAATTTCAGCGGGATGCGTCCGGCGAGCCGTTCGCCCAGGAACACGGCGGGCACGTCGGCGAGCAGCATGCCGAGCGTGGTGCCCGCGACGACGAGCGCGGCTTCGGCATAGTGCGCGGCGAGCGCCACGGTGGCGAGCTGCGTCTTGTCGCCCATCTCGGCGAGGAAGAACGTGAGGAGCGTGGCGCCGAACACGCCCAGGCGCGTGGAGATCCGCGCCTCGTCGTCCTCGATCCTGTCGGGGATCAGCGTCCAGACGGCCATGCCGAGGAACGAGACGCCCAGCATCCAGCGCAGCACGTCGGGCCCCGCGGCGGTCGTGATCCAGGCGCCCAGCGCGCCGGCGAGCGCGTGGTTGAGGATCGTCGCCACGAAGATGCCGAGCACGATGGGCACCGGCCGCTTGAAGCGCGCGGCGAGCAGGAAGGCGAGAAGCTGCGTCTTGTCGCCGATCTCAGCGAGGGCGACCACACCGGTCGAAACGAGCAGGGATTCCATCGGAAGGCGTCTCCGGCCGGGAGGGACACGCGACGACGCGGACCCCGCCGGCCTTCCCGGTGTCCTGCATCGTCCGTGGTCTTGCCGAACCCTTGCGGGCTGCCCTGCGCCATGGCCATGCCGGCCAAGTATGTTGACGAAGGCGCGTTCGAAGAACGAACGCCAGCTACTCCCCAAAGACGGGCGTGATGTAGCGCCCGCCCCCTGCCCTGTCAAACGGGCGGTTTGTCGCAGGCTTTATGGAATGAAGCCGATCCGCTCGAAGCCGACCTTCATCGCCTTGCCGTCGAAATAGAGCCGGTGGACCATTCCGTCCGCCGGCTCGACCGGCCAGTCGCCGGTGAGCTTGTATTTCGAGCCGGCCAGCGCCTGCGCGCCGGTGATCAGCACGCCGCCCTTGGGCATCAGCAGCGTCATGTCGACCAGCATGCGGTCGCGCGATTCGGTGTACGTGCCGACATAGCGCGCCCCGCCCGCGTCGATGCCCAGGACCTTCTGCCGGCCGATATAGATGGTGCCGGACGCCACCCCGGCCGTTCCCACGTAGCGCATGATGTAGAGGGCGCTCATACAATAGTACTCTTTAAGGTTGAAATATGATGTACACCAAATTGCCCGCAAAAGAAAAGGCCCGCGCCTTGCGGCGCGGGCCCTGTCGGTTCGGCCAAGACCGGAAGGGGCTTAGTGCAGGCCCTTCCAGATCTTGCGCTTGGTCGCGTAGAGCAGGCCCGTGAAAATGAACAGGAAGAGCATCACCTTCACGCCGAGGCCGTTGCGCGCTTCCAGATGCGGCGAGGCCGTGTAGGCGAGGAACGTCGCGACGTCCTTGGCCATCTGCTCGACCGTCGCCTTCGTGCCGTCGGGATAGGTGACGCTGTCGGGCTGGATCGGCTGGGCCATCGCGATCTGGTGGCCGGGGAACCAGGTGTTGTAGTGCATGCCTTCGGCGATCTTCACGTCGGCCGGCGCGTTGGCATAGCCGGTGAGCAGCGCGTAGACATAGTTCTCGCCGCCCTTGCGGTTCTTGGCGATCAGCGACAGGTCGGGCGGCAGCGCGCCGTTGTTGACCGCGCGGGCCGCGTTGTCGTTGGCGAAGGGCGCCTTGAAGCGGTCGGACGGGCGGGCCGGACGCTGGAACATCTCGCCGTCGTCGTTCGGACCGTCGGTCACCTCGTACTCGGAAGCGATCGTGCGGATCTCGGCCTCGCCGAGGCCGATGCCGTCGAGGTTGCGGAAGCGCATCTGCTTCAGCCCGTGGCAGGCCGCGCAGACTTCCTTGTAGACGAGATAGCCGCGCTGCAGCGACGCGCGGTCGAACGTGCCGAAGAAGCCGTCATGCGACCAGTGCTGGGCCGGGATCTTCGGGCCTTCCGCGGCCGACGCCGCGCCGGCCGAAAGCGCGAGCGCGCCGGCGGCTGCGAGAAGGAGTTTCGCGAAACGCATCAGGCCTTCTCCATCGACTTGGCGGACTTCAGCACGGGCTCGGAGATCGAGGCGGGCAGCGGACGCGGCCGTTCGAACCAGCCCAGCAGCGGCAGGAACACCAGGAAGTGCAGGAAGTAGAGCACCGTGGCGATCTGCCCCAGCACCAGCGGCAGGCCTTCGGCGGGCTGCGAACCGCACCAGCCCAGCAGCACCGTCACGGCCATGAAGATCCAGAAGAACACGCGGAACGCCGGGCGGAAGCGGCCCGAGCGCACGCGGCTGGTGTCGAGCCACGGCAGCGCGAACAGGATGGCGATGGCGCCGAACATCAGCAGCACGCCGCCCAGCTTGTCCGGCACCGCGCGCAGGATCGCGTAGAACGGCAGGAAGTACCATTCGGGGACGATGTGCGGCGGGGTGACCAGCGGGTTCGCCGGGATCCAGTTGTCGGGATCGCCGAGCATGTAGGGATTGAAGAAGATGAAGTAGCAATAGACGATCATGAACACGCCGAGACCGAACGCGTCCTTCGCCGTGTAGTAGGGATGGAACGGGATCTTGTCCTGCGGGCCCTTCGCGTCGATGCCGAGCGGGTTGTTCGAGCCGTGGACATGCAGCGCCCACAGATGCAGCACCACCAGCCCGACGATGACGAAGGGCAGCAGGTAGTGGAGCGCGAAGAAGCGGTTGAGGGTCGGGTTGTCGACCGAGAAGCCGCCCCACAGCCACGTGACCACCGCCTTGCCGACGACGGGCAGCGCCGAGAACAGGTTGGTGATGACGGTGGCGCCCCAGAAGCTCATCTGGCCCCAGGGAAGCACGTAGCCCATGAACGCGGTCGCCATCATCGCGAGGAAGATGAGCAGGCCCAGCCACCACAGGATCTCGCGCGGCGCCTTGTACGAGCCGTAATAGAGGCCGCGCGCGATGTGGATGTAGACGACGACGAAGAACATCGACGCGCCGTTCATATGGATGTAGCGCATCAGCCAGCCGTAGTTCACGTCGCGCATGATGCGCTCGACCGAGTCGAACGCCGTCAGCGTCGAGGGCTGGTAGTTCATCGCGAGGAAGATGCCCGAGACGATCATGATGACGAGCATCACGCCGGCGAGCGAGCCGAAGTTCCACCAGTAGTTCAGGTTGCGGGGTGCCGGATACTTGATCAGCTGCTGGTCGATCAGCTCGAAGATCGGCAGGCGATGGTCCACCCACTTGACGATCGGGTTCGCCATGAAGGGCGAGGGAACGTAGTCGTATTTGGCCATGGCTGTTGCCTCAACCGATCCGGACGGTGGTGTCGTTGGTGAACGTGTATTTCGGCACTTCGAGATTCTTGGGCGCCGGTCCGCGGCGGATGCGGCCCGACGTGTCGTAGTGCGAGCCGTGGCAGGGGCAGAACCAGCCGCCGAAATCGCCCTTGGAGTCGACGGGCTTCTGGCCCAGCGGCACGCAGCCCAGATGGGTGCACACGCCGAGCAGGATCAGCCAGTTTTCCTTCTGGACGCGCGCGGCGTCGGTCTCGGGATCGCGCAGGTCGGCCTTGTCGTCGGCCTTGGCCTTGGCGATTTCCTCGGGCGTGCGGTTGCGCACGAAGACCGGCTTGCCGCGCCACGTGACGGTGATCGCCTGGCCCGGCTGCACGGCGGCGAGATTGACCTCGGTCGAGGCCAGCGCCAGCACGTCGGCCGACGGGTTCATCGAGTGGACGAAGGCCCAGCCCGAAAGCGCCGCACCGGTGGCGCCGAAGGCCACGGTCGAGAGGTAGAGGAAATCGCGGCGCGTCGTGCCGTCGGGATGCTGGCGCCCGCCATCGGGAGCCGAAATTGTGGAAGTGCCGGACTGAGCCATCGCGATGGACCCTCTTGGTTGCGGCCGGCTCGTGAGGCTGGCAGGCCGCTTTTCGTAGCAGAAACTGACATCGCCGCGGACCGCTTGCCTGCGACGGGTTGTCGCAGGATTAGAGCGGCTTGGCAGGGAATCCCCGCAGCCAAGTTGCGGGTATAGCCCGGCCGCGCTTCCGATGCAAAGGCTCGCACGCCGGAGGGTGCCGGGGCTAGGGTACGCGCACCATGACACCCCCCACCCCTGCCCCGTCCGGCCCCCTGCGCCTTGCCCTCTACGAGCCGGATATCGCGGCGAATACCGGCACGATCCTGCGCCTGGCGGCCTGCTTTGGCACCGGCGTGGACGTGATCGAGCCGTGCGGGTTCGTCTGGTCGGAACCCAAGCTCCGCCGGGCCGGAATGGACTATCTCGACCGGGTCGACCTGGCGCGCCACGCCAGCTGGGCCCGATACCAGCAGGCGCCCCGCGCAGGCCGGCTGGTCCTGCTGTCGACCAAGGCTTCCGTCCGGCTGCCGGATTTCCGCTTCCAAACCGGCGACACGCTGCTGCTGGGCCGGGAGAGTGCGGGAGTGCCCGACGCGGTGCGCGACGCGGCGGATACGGCCGTGCGCATCCCGCTCGCCGCGGGTGAACGCTCGCTCAACGTGGCGCTTGCCGCCGCCCTCGCCTTGGGCGAAGCCTTGCGCCAGCTCGATGCCTATCCGGGGGATGCGACTTGAACGTCGACGACCGCAAGAAGACCGCCGAAACCTGGTTCCATGGACTGCGCGACCGCATCTGCGCCGCGTTCGAGGCATTGGAAGACGCGCTCGCGTCCGGCCCGCATGCTTCCCTGCCCGCCGGCCGCTTCGAGCGCAAGGCGTGGCAGCGCACCGACCATTCGGGCGCGCCCGGCGGCGGCGGCACGATGGCGGTGATGCACGGGCGCGTGTTCGAGAAGGTCGGCGTCAACGTCTCGACCGTGCACGGCACGTTCGCGCCCGAGTTCGCCAGGAACATGCCGGGTGCCGCCGACGATCCGCGCTTCTGGGCATCGGGCATTTCCCTCGTCGCGCACATGCGCTCGCCCAAGGTGCCGGCCGTGCACATGAATACGCGCCACATCCGGACGACGAAGGGCTGGTTCGGCGGCGGCGGGGACCTCACGCCCATGGTGCCGCATGAGCCCGACACGCAGGCCTTCCACGCCGCGTTCAAGGCGGCGTGCGACCGGCACGATCCGGCCTATTACCCGCGCTTCAGGAAATGGTGCGACGAATATTTCTTCCTGCCCCACCGCAACGAGCCGCGCGGCGTGGGCGGCATCTTCTTCGACAATCTCGACACCGGCGACTGGGCGAAGGACTTCGCGTTCACCAAGGATGTCGGCACCGCGTTCCTCGACGCCTATCCGAAGATCGTCGCGGCCCACATGCACGAGCCCTGGACGGCCGCCGAGCGCGAGCACCAGCGCATGCGCCGCGGGCGCTATGTCGAGTTCAACCTGCTCTACGACCGCGGCACGACCTTCGGCCTCAAGACCGGCGGCAATGTCGAGGCGATCCTGATGAGCCTGCCGCCGGACGTGAGCTGGCCCTAGAGCGGCCGCAGCCGGCAGAACTGGAAGCACTGGATATTTGCCGGCCGGCGTCAATGTCCCGGCCGGGTCCCGACCGGGCGCGCATGCCGCACAGCTCCAATTTGGATTAAATTTTACTTATTTCAGATCAAGGTTCGGATACTACTTCGGCTGTATTGTCGTGCCTCGATTTCCCACGCCGTCAATGTAAAATATACATGGACGGCTCCCCGATGGAGCCCAACAAATGTCGATCCTCTCCGGCATCCGCGCCAAGCTCGTGCTGCTGCTGCTCGTCTTCGGGCTGCTGCCCGTCATGGTCGTCGGCGCCTTCTTCAAGGCGCAGCGCGGAGAACTCGAAGAGATCGTCACCGACCGGCTGGAGGATGCCGCGCGCGGCATCGCCGACGTGATCGACCGCAACCTGTTCGAGCGCTACGGCGACGTGCAGGCCTTCCTGCTCAATCCGGCCGTCGCGAACCGCGACAACTGGCGCAAGCCCGGTGCGGCCAACGCGCTGGTCGAGGCGATGGACGGCTACACGCAGCTCTACGGCCTCTACAAGGTCATGCTGCTGGTCGATGCCAAGGGCGACGTGCTCGCCGTCAATTCGGTCGGCGCCAACGGCAAGCCGGTCGCGACCGAAAAGCTGTACGGCCAGAATTTCGCCGATGCGAGCTGGCTCAAGCGCGCGCTCGCCGAAGACTATCTGAAAGGCCCGAACAATTTCACCGGCACGGTCGTCGACGCGCCGGGACCGAGCCCGGTCGTCGCACAGGCCTACGGCAGCGACGGCTGGTCGATCGTGTTCGCCGCGCCGCTCAAGGACAAGGACGGCAAGGTCGCCGCCGTCTGGGCGAACTTCGCCGAATTCGAACTCGTCGAGCAGATCGTCGCGGCGAGCTACAAGGGCCTCGCCGCCAACGGCATGCAGACGGCCGAGATCACGGTGCTCGACCCCAAGGGCGTCGTGCTGGTCGATTTCGACATCAAGACCCGCAACCAGAAGGAATACGCGCGCGACCCGGCGGTCGTCGGCAAGCTCAACCTCGCGACGGCGGGTGTCGAGAGCGCGGTCAAGGCGGTCGCCAGGCAGAACGGCATGGGCGTGTCGACGCACGCACGCAAGAAGATCCAGCAGGCATCCGGTTTCGCGCATAGTGTCGGCGCCTACGATTTCCCCGGCCTCGACTGGTCGGTGCTGGTGCGTGTCCCCGTCGACGAGGCGTTCCTCCATCTCAACCAGATCGAGACGACGCTGCTGATCGTCTTCGCCATCGCGCTGCCCGCGATCCTGCTTGCGGGCCTCGGTATCGGCACGCTGGCGGTCAAGCCGCTCAACGCGCTGACGGCGGCGATGAACCAGCTTGCCGGCGGCGACCTCGCCACGGCCATTCCCGGCGGGACGCGCAAGGACGAGCTGGGCCGCATGGCCGCGGCCATGCAGGTCTTCAAGGACAACGCGATCGAAGCCGAACGGCTGCGCGGCGAGCAGGCGCGCCTTTCGGTCGAAGCCGAGCAGCAGAAGAAAAAGGCGCTGCAGGACATGGCCGAAACGGTCGAGCGCGAGACGGCGAGCGCCGTCGAGGCGATCGCGGCGAACACGCACCAGGTCGACGGCGCGGCGCAGGGCATGTCGAAGCTCGCGATCGAGGTGTCGGCCGACTCGCAGGCCGTCGCGGCCGCATCGGAGGAAGCGCTGGTCAACGTGCAGACGGTTTCGTCGGCGGCCGAGGAGCTTTCCGCCTCGATCCGCGAGATCTCGGGCCAGGTCGCGCGCGCCTCGGCGGTCACGCGCCACGCGGTCGAAAGCGGCGAGAAGGCGCAGACGACGATCCGCTCGCTGTCGGACGCCGTCGCGAAAATCTCGGAAGTGACGAAGCTGATCGGCCAGATCGCCGGGCAGACGAACCTGCTGGCGCTGAACGCCACCATCGAGGCGGCGCGCGCGGGCGATGCGGGCAAGGGTTTCGCCGTCGTGGCGAGCGAGGTGAAGAACCTCGCCAACCAGACCGGCCGCTCGACCGAGGATATCGACCGGCAGGTCAGCGAGATCCAGACCGCGACGGCAGCCGCCGTCGCGGCCGTCGCGGAAATCGGCGAGCGCATCCGCGAGGTCGACGAGGTGGCCGGCGCCATCGCCGCGGCGATGGAAGAACAGGGGGCGGCCACGCAGGAGATCGCGCGCAACGTGGGCCAGACGGCCGAGGCGGCGCGCGAGGTCTCGGCCAAGATCCAGAATGTCAGCCGCGAGGCGGACTCGGTCGGCACACGCGCCGCCGAAGTGCGCGAGGCGGTCGCGGGCGTGGGCAAGAGCCTCGACGGGCTCAAGCGCATCCTCGTGCGCGTCGTGCGCACCTCGACCGCCGATGCCGACCGGCGCAGGCATCCGCGCTATGCGGTCAAGGCGGGCATCGAGGTGATGGACGGGGCCAACCGCAAGCTCCAGGCCACGCTGCTCGACGCATCCGACGGCGGCGCGCATTTCAAGTGCGATGCCGCGATGCAGCAGGGCGAACGGGGCCAGATGCGCTTCGAAGGTCTCGGCCAGGCGCTGCCCTTCGTCGTGCGCTACCGCGAACCGGGCTCCATCCATGTCGAGTTCCCGCCGGGTGCTGCGACGTCGGCCTATGCGACGTGGCTTTCCGGGCGCACGGCGGGGATGAAGACGATCGACGCGGCCTGATCCGCGGGCATCGGCCGCCGCCTAGCTGTCGGCGAGCCTGCGCAGCAGGTTGTGGTAGACGCCCGTCAGCGTGATGACGGACTCGTCCTTGTGCGTCTTCTCCGCGGCGAGGCGCTGGATCGCGTTGTCGAGATCGAACAGCAGCGTGCGGTCCACGTCGAGGCGGACCATGCTCTGCACCCAGAAGAACGACGCGAAGCGCACGCCGCGCGTCACCTCGCCGACCCGGTGCAGGCTGCTGCCCGGATAGAGGATCATGTCGCCCGCCGGCAGCTTCGCGCGGTGCTCGCCGAACAGGTCCTGCACGACCAGCTCGCCGCCGTCGTATTCCTCGGGCTCCGCCAGGAACAGCGTCGCGGAAAGATCGGTCCGCACGCGATGCGGCGTGCCGAGGATCGGCCGGACGGCGCCGTCGATATGGTCGCCGAAGCTCTGGCCGCCGGCGTAGCGGTTGAAGAGCGGCGGGAACACCTTCAGCGGCAGCGCCGCCGAGATGAAGAGCGGGCAGTTCGACAGCGCGTCCATCACGAGGTCGCCCAGTTCGCCGGCCGCGGGCGAATTCTCCGGCAGCTGCTCGTTCTTCTTCGCCAGCGCCGACTGTTCGCCCGACGTGGCGCGCCCGTCGATCCATTCCGCGCGGCCCATCACTTCGCGGCAATGCGCGACCTGCGCCTTGGTCAGGACCGAGGGAATCCGCAACATCATCGCAACGTCTCCAGGAACCGGCACGAGCGCGGAAGGGCCCCGCCTGCGGAACCCAGGCGGGGCCCTTCCCTATCCGGATGGCCGCCGGTCTAGAACTTGACCGTCGCGGTCAGCGACGCCGAACGACCCGGCGCCATGATCGCATACGACGTCGCACTCCGGTAGATGCTGTCGAAATAGATCTTGTCGGTGAGGTTCTGCACGTTCGCGCGGAACGCGACATTGTCCGAGTATTTGTATCCTGCCTGCAGGTCGAACCGCCAATAGGACGGGATGGCGAACTGGTTGGCATCGGTGCCGTAGCGGTAGGACTGGTAGTAGGCGCCGCCGCCGAACGAGAACTGCTTCGTCAGCTCGTAGTTCGTCCAGAGACTGAAGGCGTCGCGCGAGACGTTGGCCATCTGCTTGCCGTTGTTGGCGGCGTTGTTCGGGCCCGCGTTCTTGACGATGGGGATGAGGTGCGTGAAGCCGGCGAAGACCGACCAGCCGCGCGTCACGTAACCCGTCATGCCCAGTTCGAACCCGTCGACCTGCACTTCGCCGGTCTGCACGAGCCCGCCGCCGGGTGCCGCGACGCGCATGTTCGACTTGTTGGTCGAGAAGATCGAACTCGTGATCTGGAGCCGCTTGTTCCGCAAGTCCCACTTCGTGCCGACCTCGTAGGTCTGCGAGGTTTCGGGCTCCATGGCCGCGTTGGTCGTCACCAGGCCGCCATAGTCGGAGGCCGTCGCGTCGATGACTTCGCCCGAGGGGTTCGACGACGTGGCGTAGGCCAGATAGATGCTGCCGATCGGGACCGGCTTGTAGACGATTCCCGCCTGGTAGTTGAGGAACTCCGACCCCTTGCCCAGCTTCGTCGCGACGTTCGCGGTGCTCACGTTGTAGCTCTGCGAGTTGTACATGTCGAAGCGCAGGCCGCCATTGAGCTCCCACTGCTCGTCGATCTTCATGGTGTCGAACACGTAGACCGCCTGCGTGACGGTATCGAGCTTGAACCACGCGTTCGAGGGCCCGTAGGTGCCGACCCACGACGTGATCGGGTTGTAGATGTTCTGGGTGAAGCCGGCCGACGGCTCGAAGGCGTAGCCGCGGTTGCGCGACGTCTCGTTGCCGTATTCGAAGCCGGCATTGAGAACGTGCCCGAAAGGCCCCGTGTCGAAATTGGTCGTGATGTCGGTCTGGTTGAGGAACGACTTGGTCTTGGTGTTCCGGCTGAGATTCTGCATCGTCAGCAGGTTGGTGTTCCAGTTGCGCGCGTTGGGGCCCGAGGCGATGTAGTCCTGCCCGTCGAGGGCGAAGCGCGTCACGTTGCGCAGCGTGATGTGGTCGTTGAAGTCGTGCGAGACGTCGAGCGTGCCGTTGTCGGCCTCGACCTTGCGGAAATCGCGGTTGCCGAAACCATAGAAGTTGCTGCGCGGCACGGTCGCCGGCCGGCCGGTCCGCTCGTCGAGCGGCACGCCGTAGTCCGGCATGTTCTTCTGCGAAAGATGGTAGTAGCTCATGTTGATCCGGGTCGGCTTGCCGATGCCCAGCGACAGCGACGGCGCGATGCCCCAGTTGTCGGTGTAGACCGAATCGCGGCCGGCGACGTCGGCGCTCTGCCACAGGCCGTTCATGCGGAACGCCGTCGTGGTGCCGACCATCTGGTTTGTGTCGACCGTGAAGCGCTTCGTCATGTCGGTGCCGAGCGTGACGGCGCCCTGCGAGAATTCGCCCAGGCGCGCCTGCTTGGTGACGATGTTGACTGCGCCGCCGGTGGAGCCGCGGCCGACATAGGCCGATCCCGGTCCCTTGACGATCTCGATCTGCTCGACGTTGAAGGTCTCGCGCGTGGTGGAGCCCGCGTTGCGCATGCCGTCGATGAAGATGTCGTTGCGCGCGTCGAATCCGCGGATATAGAAGCGGTCGCCCAGCGGATTGCCGCTTTCCGGCGCGCCGAGGCTGATGCCCGGCTGCGTGCGCAGCACGTCGACGAGCGACTTCGCCCCCTGCTCCTCGATCACTTCCTTGGGGATGACCGAGATCGTTTTCGGCGTGTCGAGGATCGGGGCGGTGAACTTGTCCGACGCGGACTTGTCGACCTTGTAGCCCTCGCTCGCCGCCGGCGCGCCGGGCACGGGTGCGGCCTGCTCGACCGAGACCGGCGGCAGGACGATGGGCGCGGTCTGGGCCAGCAAGGAATTCGGCAGGGCCGCCGCCGTGAGCGCCACGGCAGATGCCAGGACGCGCCTTGAAACCAGGTTGCCGCGCGAAAGCCGCGCAAGTGGCAGATGTCCGACCGTGGGTGCCGCGCCGTTCGTAGACCGGGTCATTCTAACTCCCTGATAGAAAAAGGTTTTGCGTGTCCCCGATGCGCGCTTGTGGGCAGCTTGCCGGCGGGTGGGCTGCAGCCGCGCTGGGGGCGTGTATTTAGATACCGTTGATATGATAATAAGAGTCATTATCATTTAACAAGCCATATTTTCACCGCAATCTGGCAAGTGCCTCGGCTTGTTATATAAATAATGAGAATGATTCTGATTATTATTGCCTGCAGAAGCCAAATCTCATAAGACAGGCCAGATCAAGAATGAAAGTCATTCGCAAAATATCGATCCCGCGTTGAAATCCCAGCCTGCGCAAGGAACTCCATGTCCGGCGAATCAACCACCCTGCTGTCGATGTTCCTCGCCGCCGATGCGGTCGTTAAGGCGGTCATGATCGGACTCGCCGTCGCATCGGTCGCGACATGGACGGTCTGGCTGGCGAAGGAAATCGAACTGCGCCTCGCCCGCCGCCGTCTCGCGCAGGCATTCGCCGCCGCGTGCGACGCGACCACGCTGGGCGCGGCCGTCGCAAGGCGGCGTCCCGAAGACGGCGTCGCCGGCAGCATGCTGCGCGCGTCCGGCGAGGAATGGCGGCGCTCGGCCGCGGCGCTGGCCGACCGCGACGGCCTCAAGGAGCGCATCGCCTCGCATCTCGAACGCATCGCGGCGGATGCCGGACGGCGCATGGCGCGCGGCACCGGCGTGCTCGCCACGATCGGCGCCACCGCCCCGTTCGTCGGGCTGTTCGGCACGGTCTGGGGCATCATGAACAGCTTCATCGGCATCGCGCAGTCCAGGACCACGAACCTCGCGGTCGTCGCCCCCGGCATCGCCGAGGCGCTGCTGGCGACCGCGTGCGGCCTCGTCGCGGCGATTCCGGCGGTCATCGTCTACAACCACTTCGCGCGCCAGGTCACGGCCTACCGCGCCGAGGTCGCCGACATGGCGGCCGCGATCCTGCGCCTGGTGTCGCGCGATCTCAGCCACGGGCGCGGCGAGCTGCAGGAGCGCGGCAAGGACGATCTCAAGGCGCTGCGCGTCGTGACGGACTGACCGGCCATGGCGATCGGGATCAAGTCCGACGGTCCGGGCCTCGAGGAGACCCACGAGATCAACGTCACGCCGTTCATCGACGTGATCCTCGTGCTGCTGATCATCTTCATGGTCGCGGCGCCGCTGGCGACGGTGGATACGCCCGTCGACCTGCCCTCCTCGACCGCGGCTCCGCAGCCGCGCCCGGCGAAGCCGCTCTATCTCACGCTCAAGGCCGACAACCGGCTCGTGCTGGGCGAAGCGCCCGTCGCGCGCGAGGCGCTCGGCATGGCGCTCGACCGGGCGACGGGGGCCGACCGCACCGAGCGCGTCTTCCTGCGCGCCGACACGAGCGTCGATTACGGGCACCTGATGCAGGTGATGGATGCGCTGCGCGCCGCCGGCTACCTGAAGGTGGCACTGGTGGCGCTCGAGGCGGGCGCCGCGCCGTGACCGCGGTCGCGCGGCAGCGTCGCAACGCGCTCCGCTGGGCGGCCTGCTTCGCGCTGATCGCGGCGGCGCATGCCGGCGGGCTCTGGTTCGTCGCCGAACTGCGCGCCAAGCCGGTCGTCCTGCCCGAACCGCAGGCGGCGATCGCGATGATCGATCTCGAACCGCTGCCCCCGGCGCCCGTTCCGGTCGTGACACCCCCGGCCCCGCCGCCGCCCGAAATCAAGCCGCCCGAACCGCCCAGGCAGGTCGAGCGCGTCCCGCCGCCGCCGGAGCCGGTGAAGCGCGTCGAGCCCCGGCCCGTCGCCCGCCGGGCGGCACCTGCACCCGAACCGCCGCCGACGCCCGATGCCGTGGCCGCGCCCGAGCCGCCGCCCGCATCGGCATCCGCGCCGGTCGCGGCCATGCAGCCGCCGCAGGCTGCGGCAGCCCCGCCCGCCGCGCGCGCGCCGCAAGGCACGGCCATGCCCGACTGGCAGAGCCGCGTGCTCGCGCGTCTCGAACGCTACAAGCGCTATCCGCGCGAGGCCGCGATCCGTCGCCGCGAAGGCGTGCCGCAGGTCCGCTTCTCGATCGACCGCAACGGGCACGTGCTGTCGGCATCGCTGCATCAGGCGTCCGGCGACCGCGATCTCGACGCGGAAGCCGTGGACCTCGTGCAGCGCGCCGATCCGCTGCCGCGCCCGCCGGACGACGTGCCGGGCGCCGTGCTCGAACTCGTCGTGCCGGTGAATTTCAGATTGTGCGGCGCGACCGGAACCTGCCGGAACTAGCGCGCTTCGAGCGCCAGTTCGACCGGCTGCGGACGGAACACCGCGTCGCGCACGACCTCGCCGAGGCCCGGCTCCTCCTCGCATCCCGCGACAAGCAGCGTCGGCTGCCCGCCCGCCGGCCCGTAGGGCAGCAGCAGGCGGCGATAGCGCCCGGTGCGCATCGGCCCCGCGAGTTCGACTTCGTGCAGCACCGGTGCGGCGGCCGCGACGCAGGTGCGATAGTCGGCCTCGACGAGGCTGCGGAACGCCGGCGGCACGATCACCGAGGTGTCGCGCTTGTGGTAGTCGAGCGGGTAATAGCCGGCCGTTCCGAAGATCCGGTAGAAGAACGTGCCGTCGGCGCGCACCTCGATCAGGTGGAGATAGCCGACCGCGAAGACGAAGGGATCGAAGCCGGCGCATTCGGGCGGCGGCATCGCGTGGCCGTCGCATTGGGCGCGCCAGGCGGCAAGCAGGCGGGCCAGGCGCGGCGGCGCTTCGTCCTCGGCGAGAGGGCGCGATGCGAAACGGAACCCGGTCCCGTGGAAGAACTCGCCCAGCATCGACTCCGCACCCTTTTGATCGTCGCATTCTTGTGTCGGCGACTTTCTGGGCAAGCTCCATACAGGTGCAGGACCCCGACATCAAATTCAAAAATTGTGTGTATCACGTCGTCTAATCAGGCGCGCGAAAGCCGCCGCAGGCGGGCCAGCAGCGCGTCGCGGGTCTCGACCGCACCGAATGCGACCCAGGCCTCCTCGTGCCGCTTGAGCCATGCGCCCATCGCCGGTCCCGGCTCAATGCCCGCAGCGCGTGCATCCTCGCCGTTGAGCGGAAAGCGCGGCCGCACCCAGCCTCTTGCTTCGGCAAGCAGTGCCTCGAATCCGGCTTCCGACGCCGAATTTGCCCAGGCTAGCAGCACGCCGTCGGTCGGGTCGGCGCCAAGGTTGTAGAGGGCCGCGCGACGCACCGGCGCGCTCGCCGCCGGATTTATTACGGTAGCCGGCGCCGCGAGCTCTTCGAGCCGGCCGGCATCGGCGTTCGACAGCTTCAGGCGCGCGGTAACCCGGCGCACGCTGTCGGCCGGCAGCAAGGCCGCCAGGGCGCGCACCGCCGACGGGGCCGCCCCCTGCGCCGCCACGATCCGTTCGAGTCGCGCAAGGCGCGCCGTGTCACCCATCTCCGGCAGCCAGTGCGCCAGCGCGCCCGCGTTGCGCATCGCCTCCAGCGTGGCGGCGGCGCGCGGCCCTTCGAGAATGCGGTAGAACTCGCCCGCCACGCGCTCGGCCGACAGGCCGGGCAGCAGGTCGGCAAGCGCGCGGCACGCCGCAAGCCCCTCGGAGTCGTAATCGCCTTTGGCGTAGCGCGCATGGAAGCGGAAGAAGCGCAGCAGCCGCAGCACGTCCTCGCGGATGCGCGTCGGCGCATCGCCCACGAAACGCACGCGTCCCTCGGCAAGATCTTCGAGCCCGCCGAAATAGTCGAAAACCGCGCCGTCGGCCGCCATCGACATCGCGTTGATCGTGAAGTCGCGCCGGGCGGCATCGTCGCGCCAGTCGGTCGTGAAGGCGACGACCGCGTGGCGCCCGTCGGTGGAAACGTCGCGGCGCAGCGTCGTGATCTCGAATTTCCGCCCGCGCGCGATCGCCGTGACCGTGCCGTGCGCGATGCCCGTGGGCACGGCCTTGAAGCCCGCCGCTTCCAGCTTCGTTGTGACGACGGCGGGCTCGATCGGCGTCGCGATATCGATGTCGGTCGGAGGCCGGCCGAGGATCGCGTCGCGCACGCAGCCGCCCGCGAAGCGCGCGTCGCCGCCAAGGGCCGCCAGCACGTCGCGCGTGGCGTCCATCGTGGCCCATTCGGGCAGCGTCTCGAGGCGGGTTGCGGGCGAATCCATCGGGAACCCGAGCCTATCACGGGCCGGGTTCAGTCGAACGCGCGGAAGCTTTCGGCGAGCTTGCGGTCGTAGCCGCGCGAGGCGGTCATCAGGCGCTGGGTATAGGGATCGCGCGCGGCCCCGGCGCGCAAGGAAGCGGTATCCATTTCCTCGACGATCTTCCCGCGGTTCATCACGGCGAGGCGCGCGCACATATGCGCCACGACCGCGAGATTGTGGCTGACCATCACGAAGGTGAGGTTGTGCCGGCGACGCAGCGCGTCGAGCAGGTTCAGCACCTCGGCCTGGATCGACACGTCGAGCGCCGAGGTGGGCTCGTCGAGCAGCAGCACCTCGGGCTCCACGATCAGCGCGCGCGCGATCGCCACGCGCTGGCGCTGGCCGCCCGAAAGCTGGTGAGGATAGCGGAAGCGGAAGCCGTGGCCGAGGCCCACCTCCTCCAGCGCCTTCTCGATGCGCGCCTCGCGCTTGTCCATGTCGTGGATCGCCAGCGGCTCGGCGAGCGCGCGGTCGATCGTCTGGCGCGGATGCAGCGAGCCGTAGGGATCCTGGAAGACCATCTGCACGCGGCTGTAGAAGGCGCGGTCGCGCTTTCGCGAAAGCGCCTTGCCGTCGAACCGCACGGTGCCCGTCCAGTCCCCGATCAATCCTGCGATGGCGCGCAGCACGGTCGACTTGCCCGAGCCGGACTCGCCGACGAGGCCGTAGCTCTCGCCGCGGGCGATACGGAAGGCCGCGCCGTCGACTGCGCGCATGTCGCCGAACGACACGCAGAGATTCTCGGCCGTGAGGATCATCGCCCCTCCAGCCACGCCGCGTCGCGCTTCAGCACCGGCAGCGCCGCCTGCGCACGGTCGAGGCGCGGCACGCAGTCGAGCAGGCCGCGCGTGTAGGGATGCTGCGCCGAGGCGAGTTCGGACGCCTTCAGCGTCTCGACGACGCGCCCGCCATACATGACGAGCACGCGGTCGCAGAAGGCGGCGACGAGGTCGAGATCGTGGCTGACGAAGATCAGGCCCATGCCGCGACGCGAGACGAGATCGTCGAGGATCGCCAGCACCTGCATCTGCACGGTGACGTCGAGGGCGGAGGTCGGCTCGTCGGCGATCAGCAGGTCGGGCTCGGCCACCAGCATCATCGCGATCATCGCGCGCTGGCCCATGCCGCCCGACACTTCATGCGGGTAGAGATCGTAGACGCGCGCGGGATCGTTGATGCGCACCGCCGCCAGCACGTCGAGCGCCTTCCCGCGCGCCTCGGCCTGCGTCGCACGGACGTGCGTGACGTAGGCTTCGGCGATCTGCGCACCCACCGTCATCACCGGATTGAGCGAGAATTTCGGGTCCTGCATGACCATCGCCATGCGCCGGCCGCGCAGCTTGCGCCAGCCCGCCAGATCGAGCCCGCGCAGGTCCTGCCCGTTGAATTCCAGGCGCTTGGCGCGCACGATGCCCGTCGGCGGCGTGAGGCCGAGGAGCGCGCGGCCCGTGACGGACTTGCCCGAGCCGGACTCGCCCACGATGCCGATCTTCTCCTTGCCCATCGTCAGCGACACGCCGCGCACGGCATCGACCGTGCGCGTGCGGGTGCGGAACGTGACGTGCAGGTCCTCGATGGCGACGAGCGGCTTTTCCATCATTCGCGCTTCGGGTCGAGAACGTCGCGCAGGCCGTCGCCCAGCAGGTTGAAGCCCAGCGACACGACGAAGATGGCGATGCCCGGCATTGTGGCGACCCACCACTGGTCGAGCAGGAAGCGCCGCCCCGACGAGATCATGGCACCCCATTCGGGGCTCGGCGGTTGCGCACCGAGACCGAGGAAGCCGAGGCCCGCGGCCGTCAGGATGATGCCGGCCATGTCCAGCGTCATGCGCACGATGGTGGACGACACGCACATCGGCGCCACGTGCCGCAGCACGATGCGCAGGCCCGAGGCGCCCTGCGCCTGCACGGCGGCGATGTAGTCGGCCTTGCGCACGACGAGCGTCTCGGCGCGCGCGAGGCGCGCATAGGGCGGCCATGTCGTCAGCGCGATCGCCAGCACCGCGTTCTCGATGCCGGGCTTCAGCGCCGCGACGAGCGCCAGCGCCAGGATCAGGCGCGGGAAGGCGAGGAACACGTCGGTGACGCGCATCAGCACCGCATCGACCCAGCCGCCGAAATAGCCCGCGAGCGTACCGACCGCGAGGCCGACCGGGGCGACCGTCACGACGACGAGCAGCACGATCCCCAGCGTGATGCGCGAGCCGTAGATGATGCGGCTGAGGATGTCGCGCCCCAGTTCGTCGGTACCGAGCCAGTGCCGCGCCGACGGCGGATTGAGGCGGAAATCGAGATCCTGCGTGCTCGGCCCGTAGGGGGCGAGCAGCGGCGCGAAGAGTGCCACGAGCACGAGACCCAGCACGATCGCGAGGCCGACCATCGCCAGGCCGTTCTGCCGGAAGGCGAGCCAGTTGCGGTAGAACGCGCCCGCGCGCGCCTGCCCGCGGCTGGCAGGCGATTCGTCGAGCAGCCAGGCGCGCAAGGTGACGCTCATCGGCGCGCCCGCGGATCGACGATCCGGTAGAGGATGTCGGAGAGAAGGTTGAGGCCGACGAACACCGTGCCCACGACGACCGTTCCGCCGAGCACGGCATTCATGTCGGCCGCCAGCAGCGACTGCGTGATGTAGAGGCCGAGTCCCGGCCAGGCGAACACCGTCTCGGTCAGCACCGAACCTTCGAGCAGGTTCGCGTAGGAGAGCGCGATGACCGTGACGAGCGGTACCATCGCGTTGCCCAGCGCATGGCGCCAGACGACGCGGAATTCCGACAGGCCCTTCACGCGCGCCGCGATGACGTATTCCTGGCGCAGCTGTTCCAGCATGAAGCTGCGCGTCATGCGGCTGATATAGGCGAGGCTGAAATAGCCGAGCAGGCAGGCCGGCAGCGTCAGATGGCGGATGGCGTCGTGGAACACGTCCCATTCGCCGGCCATCGCGGAATCGAGCAGCACGATGCCGGTGACCGGATCGACGATGTCCTCGAAGCCGGTGGAAAGCCGTCCCGGCCCCGCGACGAGACCGAAGCGCGCGTAGAACACGAGCAGGCCCATGAGGCCCAGCCAGAAGACCGGGACCGAATAGCCCACGAGGCCGAACACGCGCACGAGCTGGTCGGGCCAGCGGTCGCGGTAGACGGCGGCGGCCACGCCCATCGGGATGCCGAACACGACGCCGATCAGCGTGCCGAGCGTGGCGAGTTCCACGGTCGCCGGGACGACGCGGATGATGTCGTCGATGACGCTGTTGGCCGTCAGCACCGAGCGGCCGAAATCGCCCGTCGCGGCCTTCTGCAGGTAGATCCAGAACTGCTGCCAGAGCGGCAGGTCGAGGCCGAGTTCGAGGCGCACGCGCTCGTACACGTCCGCCGGAGCGCGATCGCCGACGGCCGCGAGGACCGGGTCGATCGGCACGACGCGGCCGATGAAGAACGTGATCAGGAGGAGCCCGAGGAGCGTCGCCGCGACCATGGTTGCGGTCGCGGCGACGTCGCGGGCGAGGCCGGCGGAAGCGGAACCCGCGCGGGTCCAGCGCTTCTTGGCCGGCTCGGTTGCTGTCGTCACCCTACTTCTTCGAGATCTCGTGATAGTAGTTGTTGTCGAACGACGGCCCGATGATGAAGCCCGAAACGTTCGTCTTGCTGACGGCCGTCTCGATCTGCTGCGACATGATCACGAAGGGCGAGACCTTCTGGTGTTCGCGCTGGACCGCCTCGTAGGTGATCTTGCGCTTGGCCGAGTCCTTCTCGAGCACCGCGGCGAGCACCGTCTTGCTCATGGCGGGGATGTCCCAGGCGTTGCGCCAGGCGAGCGTCTTGGAACGCGCGTCGTCCGTGTTGTCGACGTTGATCGCGAAGGTTTCCGCGTTCGTGTGCGGATCCTGATAGTCCGGGCCCCACTGGCCGATATAGATGTCGTGGTTGCGGGCACGGTACTTGGTCAGGGTCTGGCGGCCGTCGCCGGGGATCAGTTCCAGCTTGATGCCCGCCTGCGCCCACTGCGCCTGGATCGCCTGCGCCACGTCCTGGATCGGCGAGACCGTACGCACGTCCATCGTCAGCGAGAAGCCGTTGGGCAGCCCCGCCTTGGCGAGCAGTTCCTTGCCCTTGGCGAGATCGAACTTGTACGGCTTGTCGTCGATGGCGCCGAGGAAGCCGATCGGCAGGAAGGCCTGGTGCGTCTTGAACTTGCCGGCCGTCAGGTTGCGCTCGATCGAGTCGTAGTCCGTGAGCCACTTGAGGGCTTCGCGCACTTCCGGCTTGGCGAGGTTGGGGTTCTTCTGGTTGAGGCCCAGATAGAGGATCGCGCCCTTGTTGCCGGTGACGATCGAATAGGCCTTGTTGGTGCGCAGCGTGGCGAGATCGTCCTTCAGGAGATCGCGCGCGTAGTCGACGTCGCCCTTCTCGAGGAGCAGGCGCTGCGTGGCCGTCTCCGGGATGTGGCGGACGATGACGCGGTTGTTCTTCGGCGCGCCGCGGAACCAGTTCTTGTTGGCTTCCAGCGTGTACTGGTCGGACGCGCGCCAGACGCGCAGCCTGTAGGCGCCCGAGCCGGCCGAGTTCTGCTTGAGCCAGGCGTTGCCGAAATCGTTGTCCTTGGCGTTGGCCATGACGAGCTTGCTGTCGACGACCGCCGCGACCGGGGCCGTGAGGCAGTAGTAGAAGAACGTCGGCGCGTAGGCCTTGTCGGTGACGATGACGAGCGTGTCGGCATCGACCGCGCGGACCTTCTGTGTGACGTTGTCCTTGTTGAGGCCGAACTGCGTCAGGATGAAGCCGGGCGACTTGTTGAGGACGACCGCGCGCTGCAGCGAATAGGCGGCATCCGCCGCCGTCACCGGGTTGCCCGAGTGGAACTTGACGCCCGGACGGATCTTGAAGGTGTAGGTCATGCCGTCGGCGGCGACCGACCAACTCGCGGCGAGCTCGCTGTTCAGCTTGGTCACGTCGTTGAGGTCGTAGCCGATCAGGCGGTCATAGAGGTTGGCGACGACTTCCGAGCCCGAGAACTCGAACGACTCGGCCGGGTCCATCGAGATGATGTCGTCGATCTGCTTGGCCATCACGATCGTGTCGCGCGGCGTCTGCGCCAGGGCGGCGCCGCCGAGGCCGAGCGCCAGCGCCAGCGAGGCGGCGGCTGCAAAGCGGAAATTCATGCGCATGAGTGGAAATCCCTTCCAAGGGGTTGAATGCGAAGGGCGCATTTCACGCGCCCGCCTGCGGCGAGTCAAGCCGGACCTCGTCAATTCCGGTCGATCGCGTGCGCCTTTAGGTCGTCGAGCGCGCATATGTCGAGGGTCGCCACATGCGTCGCCGCAAGGACGACCTTGGGGGCGCTGTCGGCCTCCAGCGCTTCCTGCCAGCGCGCCGCGCACAGGCACCATTTGTCGCCGGGCTTCAACCCGGCGAAGCCGTAGGCCGGCATCGGGGTCGACAGGTCGTTGCCGCGCGCCTTCGAGAATTCGAGGAACGCGGCCGTCGCGATAATGCATACGGTGTGCCGCCCGAAATCCTGCGGCCCGGTATTGCAGCACCCGTCGCGGAAAAACCCGGTCAGCGGCTTGCGGCTGCATTCGGCCAGCGGCAACCCCAGCACGTTCTTCGCTCCGCGCGGCCCGCCGCCTTCCCCCCGTTCGTCGCGTTCGCCGTCCATTCAGCTACCCCTCACCCTAACCCTCTCCCGCAAGCGGGAGAGGGGACTGCAGTCTTTGTGACGCGGGCACCACATGTCCATACCAACGGTGGAATTCCCTCTCCCGCTTGCGGGAGAGGGTTAGGGTGAGGGGTTCACGCGCCCCGGCACGACGCTGCCGCCTTCGCCCATGCGCGGCGCGACATATGTGCCGCGCGGGCCGCCGGTTTCCTGGATCAGCACCGCGCCCACCGTGACGACGCCGACAAGCGCCAGGCCCGCGAGCGACAGCCACACCCACGGCGCTTCGCGCCAGGTCGGCGCCTCGCCGTGGCCGATCTTCTCGGCGCGGCGCTTTTCCATCGCCATCCACGCGCCGTAAAGGAAGACGGGAAGGACGAGCGGTACGAGGATCTCGAACAGGATGCGGATCATGACGGGTCTTCCCCGGCGAGCACTTCGGCGAGATTGACGAGCATACCGGCGGTGGCGCCCCAGATAAAACGCTCGCCATAGGGCAGTACCCAGAAATGGCGTTCGCTGCCCTGGAATTCGCGCGAGCGGCGCTCGCGGTTGCGCGGATCGAGCACGAAGGCGAGCGGCACCTCGAAGATGTCGGCGACTTCGAACGTGTCGGGCACCAGATCGAACGGCGGGCGCACGAGGCCGACGACGGGCGTCACCTCGTAGGCCGTGCGTGTCTGGTAGGTGTCGAGCCGTCCGACGATCTCGACATGCCGGCGCGCGAGGCCGATCTCCTCTTCCGTCTCGCGCAACGCGGCGGCAACCGGATCGGAATCGTCGGCCTCGATGCGCCCGCCGGGGAAGCTGATCTGCCCGGCATGGTCGTGCAGATGCGCGGTGCGCTGCGTGAGCAGCACCGACAGGCCGCCGGGCCGTTCGACCAGCGGCACGAGCACGGCCGCCGCGCGCATCTCGCCGGTCGGCACCATGCCGGGATTGCCGTCGTGGTCGCCGCGCACGCGCCCGATCACCGCCGAGCGGCGCAGGCCCGGCGTCGCCTGCGCCAGCAACGCGCGCACGTCGTCGGCCGTGGGCAGGGTTCCGCTCATGCGGCGCGCCCGAGCGCGAAGAAAACGCCGCCGCTCCACACGCCCAGCGTGCCGTCGCGGACCTCGCCGCGTTCGACGAGGCGGTAGAACGCCGCGCGCGCGATGCGCGCCTCCAGCCCCGGCCGCACGAGCACGTAGGGGGCAGGTTCGCCCACCTCGGATTCGACGACGCGGATCGGCCGCTCGGGCCCCGCGTCGACCGTCTCGTCGAGACTGGTGCGGAAGGTGAGGCGCTGGCCGGGGCCGGACCCTTCCGAGTCGAAGTCGACGGCCACGAACGGCACGTCGTCGACCGTCACGCGGCCCTTCTCGACCGGCGTCACCAGCCAGTAGCTGCCGTCGATGTCGCGGCGCAAAACGCGGGCGAAGAGTTTTACGAGTGCGATCCGTCCAATCGGCGAACCGCGATAGAACCAGGTGCCGTCGCGGCCGATGCGCAGGTCGAAATCGCCACAGATTTCGGTGGGTTCGCCCAAACGGTCCACAGCCTTCTCCGGCCCCGGCTGCGACGGCGGTATGGCGCGTGCAAGGCGGTCGAGGTGCAGATTGACGGGGCTGGCGGAATGCGCGTCGGACATCGGATCTGCCGGAGTTTACACCTTGATCGACGTAACATGCACGCGCTGGACGCCGCACCCTCGGGCATCGCACACTTGGCCCGAAAAACGGGCGGTCCATATCCATACGGACACGCTATTGGACGCCGGAAAGCGAGGAACCAGTGAACGCGCCCCCTGCTCCCATCCAGACGCCGGCCCTGCTGGGCGAGATCGAGGCCCTCGGCGAGAAGCTCCAATCGGTGCGCGCGGGCATCGGCCGCGTGATCTTCGGCCAGACCGACGTCGTCGAGCAGACGCTGATCACGCTCCTTGCCGGCGGCCACCTGCTGCTGATCGGCGTGCCGGGCCTCGCCAAGACCAAGCTGGTCGAGACGCTCGGCACCGTGCTCGGCCTCGACGCCAAGCGCATCCAGTGCACGCCCGACCTGATGCCCGCCGACATCCTCGGCTCCGAAGTGCTGGAAGACGGTGCGGCCGGCCAGCGCCAGTTCCGCTTCATCAAGGGCCCGGTCTTCGCGCAGCTGCTGATGGCCGACGAAATCAACCGCGCCAGCCCGCGCACGCAGTCGGCGCTGCTGCAGGCCATGCAGGAGCACCGCGTTTCGGTCGCCGGCGCCTATCACGACCTGCCGGAACCCTTCCACGTGCTCGCCACGCAGAACCCGCTCGAACAGGAAGGCACCTATCCGCTGCCCGAAGCGCAGCTCGACCGCTTCCTGCTGCAGATCGACGTGGGCTATCCCGATCTCGATGCCGAACGCCAGATGCTGCTCGCGACGACCGGCGCGGCGTCGGAAAAGCCCGTGCAGGCGATGACGTCGGCCGAACTGCAGCGCGCGCAGACGTTGATCCGCCGCGTGCCGGTGGGCGAGAGCGTCGTCGAGGCGATCCTGAAGCTCGTGCGCTCGGGACGGCCCGGCGACAGCTCCATCGCGGCCGTCAACAAGCATGTCGTGTGGGGCCCCGGCCCGCGCGCCAGCCAGGCGCTGATGCTGGCCGCACGCGCGCGCGCCGTGCTCGACGGAAGGCTTGCGCCCTCGGTCGACGACGTCGTGGCGCTGGCCAAGCCCATTCTCGGCCACCGCATGGCGCTGTCGTTCACCGCGCGCGCCGACGGCGTGACGCTCGACGACATCGTCGCCCAGCTCTGCGCGCCGCTGGCCTGACGCAATAAGGACGCACCCGAGCGGTGTCGATCTTCACAACAGCCAGGACCGCCTTCGCCGAACCGCCGCGCGATGCGGCCGCACGCCGTCTTGCGGCGGAAGGTGCGGCGAGCCGCCTGCCTGCATTGCTGATCGCGGCCGAGCGCGTGGCGAACACGGTCGCGCAGGGCGTGCACGGGCGGCGGCGCTCGGGGCCCGGCGAGACCTTCTGGCAGTTCCGCCGCTACATGCCCGGCGACACGGTCGACCGCATCGACTGGCGCCAGACGGCCAAGACCGATCACGTCTTCGTGCGCGAGACCGAATGGGAATCCGCGCAGACCGTGTGGCTGTGGCGCGACCGCTCGCCCTCGATGGCGTGGGCATCGTCGGCGCAGCTGGCGCAGAAGCTCGACCGCGCGGAACTGCTGCTCGTGGCGCTGGCCTCGCTGCTCGCGCGCGGCGGCGAGCGCGTCGGCCTTCTCGGCGGTGCCGCGCGCCCGCTGCACGGGCGCTTCGCGGTGGGCAAGCTCGCCGACGCGATCTTCGCGCGCGACGACCCGGCGACCGGCCTGCCGCCCGCCGTGCGCATCGCGCGCCATTCCAGCGTCGTGCTGCTGGGCGATTTCCTCGGCACGCTCGAAGACACCGACGCCAGCCTGCGCGCCCTTTCCGCGGGCGGTGCGCGCGGGCATCTCGTGCATCTCGTCGATCCGGCGGAGGAAGGCCTGCCCTATGCCGGGCGCACGCGCTTCGACGGGCTGGAGAAAGAGGATTCGCTGCTGGTAAGCCGCGTGGAGAACGTGCGTTCGGATTATCGCAAGGTCTTCCAGAGCCATGTCGCGGGCCTGCGCGACATCGCGCGCGCCTATGGCTGGGGCTATGTCGAGCATCGCACCGACCGCGCGCCCGAAATGGCGCTGCTTGCGCTTTGGCTCGCCCTCTCCGAGGGCACGCGCCGATGAGCTTCCTTTCCACCTTCGCGTTCCTCACGCCCGCCTGGCTCTTCGCGCTCGCAAGCCTGCCGCTGCTGTGGTGGCTGCTGCGCGTCACGCCGCCCGCCCCGCGCCGCGCGTCCTTCCCGGCGATCGCACTTCTCGCGCGCCTGAAGCCCGCGGAGGAAACGCCCGCGCAGACTCCGTGGTGGCTGCTGCTGCTGCGCCTGCTGATCGCGTTCCTGATCATCCTGGCGCTCGCCCAGCCCGTGCTCAATCCCGCCGCGCGCCTTTCGGGCGGCGGGCCCGCGATCATCGTCGTCGACGACGGCTGGGCATCGGCCGCGAACTGGCGCGCGCGGCGCGACGCGATCGACCAGTTGATCGACCGGGCCGAGCGCGACGCGCGCGCGGTGATCGTGCTGCCCACCGCGCCTTCGCTGGCGGGCGATCCGCCGCGCCCCTCGCGCCTGATGACGGCGGCAGAGGCGCGCAACCTGATCGGCGCGCTGGAGCCCAAGCCCTGGCCGGTCGACCGGCAGGCGGCCCTCGCGACGCTCGAAGCGGCGGCACCCGAGCAGGCCGCCGCGATCCATTATATGGGCGACGGGCTCGAGGATCCGCATCTCGCCCCGCTGCTCGAACGCCTGCAGCGCATCGGGCCGGTGACGTATTTCGCCGATCCCGCCGACAAGCTCGCGCGCCTCGTGCTGCCGCCGGTTTCCGAGGCCGCCGCCATCGCCGTGACGGTCGCGCGCCCGCTCAATAGCCCTGCGCAGGACGCCATGCTCGTCGCGCGCGGCGAGGACGGCCGTCCGCTGGCGCGCGAGATCCTGCATTTCGAGGACGGCAACAGCACGGGTGTGGCGCGCGTCACGCTGCCGAGCGAACTGCGCAACCGCGTGGCGCGCATCGAGATCGAGGGCGAGGCGTCGGCCGGCGCCACCGCGCTGATCGACGAACGCTGGCGCCGCCGCCCGGTCGGCATCGTCTCGGGCGCGACGGTCGAGCGCAACAACCAGCCGCTGCTCGCGGACACGTTCTATCTGGAGCGCGCGCTCCAGCCTTTCAGCGAAGTGCGCTTCGGCGACATCGCGCATCTTCTCCAGCGCGAGATCGCCGTGCTGATCCTCGCCGACGTGGGCCAGCTTGCCGAAGGCGAGCGCGCGGCACTCGACAACTGGATCAAGCGCGGCGGCGTGGTCGTGCGCTTCGCCGGACCCCGCCTTGCCGAGGCCGACGACGATTTCGTGCCCGCCCCCTTGCGTCTCGGCGGCCGCGCGTTCGGCGGCGCGATGAGCTGGGAGCAGCCGCTCGCGCTCGCCCCGTTCGACGCGGGCTCGGCCTTCTCGGGCCTCGAGGTGCCCGCCGACGTGCGCGTGCGCCGGCAGGTGCTGGCCGAGCCGACGCTGGACCTGGCGCAGAAGACATGGGCACGGCTCGTCGACGGCACGCCGCTGGTGACGGCCGACAAGCGCGGCGAAGGCTGGCTCGTGCTCGTCCACGTCACCGCCTCGCCCGAATGGTCGGACCTGCCGCTGTCGGGACTCTATCTCGACATGCTGCGCCGGCTGATCGGCCTCGCGCAGGGCATCGCGGGCGACGCGGGCGGCGACGCCGTGCTTGCCCCCATCGCCACGCTCGATGCGTTCGGCCGCCTGCAGGCGCCCTTCCCGGCCGCGACCGGCATCGCCGCCAAGTCGCTCGCCACGCAGGCCATCGGCCCGCGCAGCCCGCCCGGCCACTACGGCAGCGAGATCGCGCGCCGCGCGCTCAATGTCGGCCAGAGCGTCGAGCCGCCGCGTGCACTGCGCGACCTGCCCGGCGGCGTCGACCGCGCGACCTATGCCCAGCCGCGCGAAGTCGATTTCAAGCCGGCCCTGTTCGTCACCGCGCTGCTGCTGCTGTTCGCCGACCTGATCGTGGCGCTGGTCCTGCGGGGCCTTGCGGTGCCGGCCGGATTGCGCAAGCGCATGGGCGGTGGCGTGGCCGTGCTGCTGCTCGCGATGCTTGCCGCGGGCGACGCGCACGCGCAGAACCCCCCGCCGGTCGACGAAGCGACGGCGATGAGCAATTCGATGCAGACGCGCTTCGCCTATGTCGTCTCCGGCCAGAAGGAGATCGACGACGTGAGCCGCGCGGGGCTCTCGGGCCTCGGCGTGGTGCTCGCGCGCCGCACGGCGGTCGACCCCGGCGCGCCCGTCGCCGTCGACGTGGAACGCGACGAACTCGCGTTTTATCCGGTGATCTACTGGCCCATCGCGCCGACTGGCAACCGGCCCAGCGCCAACGCGATGGCGCGCGTGAAGCAGTATCTCGTCGACGGCGGCATGATCCTGTTCGACACGCGCGAGGCCGGTTCCATCGGCCCCGCCGGCGGCGGAGCCGCCGCACAGCGCCTGCGCGACATCCTAAAGCCGCTCAACCTGCCGCGCCTCGCGCGCGTGCCGGCCGAGCATGTGCTGACGAAGACCTTCTACCTGCTGCAGGACTTCCCCGGCCGTCTGGCCGGCGCGCCGCTGTGGATCGAGCAGCCGGACGCGCGCGAAAACGACGGCGTCACCTCCGTGCTGATCGGGGCGAACGACTGGGCGGCAGCCTGGGCGCTCGATGCCAACGGCCGCGCGATGTTCGCCGCCGTGCCCGGCGGCGAAGGCCAGCGCGAGATGGCGATCCGCTTCGGCGTCAATCTCGTGATGTACGCGCTGACCGGCAACTACAAGGGCGACCAGGTGCATGTCGATGCGATCCTCGAGAGGCTGAAGCGATGACGGAATATTCGCTCGCCTTCGCGCCGATGGTCGGCTGGACGTGGTTCGCCGTGCTTGCGGCGATGGCCGCATTCCTGCTCGCCTTCTCGTTCTACGTGCGCGCGCGGGGCGCCGTCTGGCGCACGGCCGCCGTCGCGGGCCTGCTGCTCGCCATCGCCAATCCGCTGGCGGTCGTCGAGGAACGCCGGCCGCTCACCGACATCGGCCTCGTCGTCATCGACGACAGCGCCAGCATGAAGATCGGCGAGCGTTCCCAGCGCGTCGACCGCGCGGCGACGGCGCTGCGCGAGCGCCTCGCGCGGGAGAAGGATTTCGAGCTGCGCATCGTGCGCGCGGGTGCCGGCGGCACCGGTACGGAAGGCACGCGCCTGTTCGACGCGCTGGAACGCGCCCTGTCGGACGTGCCGCGCAACCGCATCGCCGGCGTGGCGCTGCTCACCGACGGGCAGGTCCACGACGCGCCCAAGGGCACGCTGGAGGAGATCCAGCGCCTCAACCTGCCCGGCCCCGTGCACGGGCTGATCGCGGGCAACCGCAACGAGATCGACCGGCGGCTGGTGCTGGAGCAGGCGCCGGGCTTCGCCATCGTCGCCAAGCCGCAGACGATGACGATCCGCATCGACGAAGGCACGCCGCCGCGGGGTGCCGCGCCGCCGCGCGGCGACGCGCGCATCGACATCAAGCGCGACGGCCAGCCCTTCCGCAGCCAGCGCGTGCCGGTCGGCACGTCGGTGCCGATCGAATTCCAGCTGGACAAGGCCGGGCAGACCATCTTCGAGATCGAGGTCGAGGCGGGCCCGCGCGAGCTCACGCTCGACAACAACCGGCAGGTCGTCGTCGTCAACGGCGTGCGCGACCGGCTGCGCGTGCTGCTGGTCACGGGCGAGCCGCACGCGGGCGAGCGCACGTGGCGCAACCTGCTGAAGTCCGACCCCGCGGTCGACCTCGTGCATTTCACGATCCTGCGCCCGCCCGAGGCGCAGGACTTCACGCCGGTCAACGAGCTGTCGCTGATCGCCTTCCCAATCCGCGAGCTGTTCGAGGTGAAGCTGGGCGAGTTCGACCTCGTCATCTTCGACCGCTACCGCCGGCGCGACGTGCTGGCGCCGGTCTATCTCGACAACATCCAGCGCTACGTGCGCGGCGGCGGCGCGCTGCTGATCTCGGTGGGGCCGAATTTCTCGGCGCCGAATTCCCTCTTCAATTCACCGCTGGGCCAGCTCATGCCGGGCGTTCCCACCGGCCAGAGCTTCGAGCAGGGCTACGTGCCCAGCCTCTCGCCCGTCGGGCGGCGCCATCCGGTGACGGCCGATCTTCCCGGCGGCGAAGGCACGTCGCCCGAATGGGGCCGCTGGTTCCGCCATATCGACACCGAGCCGCGCCGCGGCCAGGTGCTGATGAACGGTGCAGCCGACCGGCCGCTGCTGCTGCTCGACCGCGTGGGCGAAGGCCGCGTGGCGCAGATGATGAGCGACCATATCTGGCTGTGGGCACGCGGCTTCGACGGCGGCGGGCCGCATGCCGAACTGCTGCGGCGCATCGCGCACTGGCTGATGAAGGAGCCGGAGCTCGAGGAGAACGACCTGAAGACCCGCGTGCGCGGCAACCGCGTGGAGATCGAACGGCGTGCACTCGATCCGGTGACGACGCCCGTCACGGTCGTCGCACCCGACGGTACGCGCACCGAGATCCGCTTGGTCGAGGCGCGCGGCGGCCGGCAGACCGGCATCTTCGCGCCCGACAAGCCCGGCCTCTACCGCCTCTCGGACGGCGAGCGCAGCACGCTGGCGGCCGTAGGTGCCGTGAACCCGACCGAAAGCGCCGACGTGCGTGCGAGCGAGACACTGCTGAAGCCCGCGACCGACGCGACGGGCGGCGTGGTCGCCTGGCTCGCCGACGGCAATCCCGAAATCCGCCGCGTGCGCGCGGGCCGCGAGATGGGCGGCACGATCCCCGGCGGGCGCGGCTGGATCGGCTTCAAGATCAACGGCGACTATGTCGTGACGGGCGTGGCCCAGATGCCGCTGATGCCCGGCATCCTCACCTTCCTGCTCTGCCTCGGCCTGCTGTTCGTGGCCTGGCGGCAGGAGGGAAGGTAGCGCCTAAGTCGGGCTCCACCCCGGCGGCGCCATCTCGAATCCCTTGAACTCGAAGGCCGGGCCCACCGTACAGCCCGCCAGCGTCCAGGCGCCGAGGCTTTCGGCACTCTGCCACACGCCTTCGGGAACCGTGATCTGCGGCCGTTCGCCCGCCGCGAGATCGGGCCCGAGCACACGGCGTTCGGGCATGAAGAGGGCGAGCGGAGATCCGGCGTACCAGTGCCAGATCTCGGCCGCGTCCACGCGGTGCCAGTGCGAGCGTTCGCCCGCCTTCAGAAGATAGTAGATCGCCGTCATCGCACCACGTCCGCCGGCGGGGTCGGCGTGGCGGAAAGTCTCGCGGTAATGGCCGCCCTCGGGATGCGGCTGCAGGCCGAGGGCGGCGATGACCGCGTCGGCGTTCATGCGACCGGGACGGTCGCCTTGAACGAGGGACGCTCGGATATCTTCGCGAGCCATGCGGCGAGCTTCGGCCGGCCGGCGAGGCAGTCGCCGAACACGGCGCGGAACTGCAGCCACCCGATGCTGCACGCGACGGCGATCTGGCCGATATGCAGATCGCCCGCCAGCATCTCGGGCTCGCGCTCCAGCGCGTCGAGACCCTGCGTCGCCTTCAGCGTCTGGCCGGCGATCCATTCCTTCCAGCGCATCGCCTCGGGGCGCAACGTCGTCTCGTAGCGCACGAGGATGCCGGCGTCGGTGATGCCGTCGCCCAGCGCCTCGATCCGCAGCGCCTTCCAGCGCGCACCGCCCGCCTCGGGAATCAGCTTGCGGCCGGAATGCAGCGAGTCGAGATAGGCGCAGATCACGCGGCTGTCGAACAGCACCTCGCCGCCGTCGGTCGTGAGGGTCGGCACCTTCATCAGCGGATTGTCGGGCGCGAGGGTCGCGTTGGGCTGATCGGGGCGCACGGCGGTCGGCACCTTCTCTATTCGGTCGACGAGACCGGCTTCGTGCGCGACGATCATGACCTTGCGGACATAGGGACTGACGGAACCATAGGCGAGCTTCATCGGGGCGCTCCGGAGCGGTTTCTGTTCTTGGGGAGGCACAGACTAGAGGGACAGGCCTGCGGCTTCAACGCACCAATGCGCGCAAGGCGTCGCGGATGCGGTGGAGGACGCGCAGGACCGGCAGGCGCTCGTCCGGCGCCTCCAGTTCGAGGCCGACCTTCACGGCGCGGCCCTTCGACGTTTCCTGAACGACGAGTTCGACCACGCCCATCTTGACGTGATCGCCGACGACGGCGACGGGGCCGAGGCGGCTGGAAAGATATTCCGCGAGCGTCACCTCGCCGTCGGCCGGGTCGAAGGGCAGGCCGTACTGGGCGCAGAGCGAGTCGAGCTTGAGATCGCCCGAGAACACGAACTCGCCGCCGGTATCGACGTTCTTGCGCTGCACCGGGCGCGGCGAGAACAGCTTGTCGAGCGACATCGAATGCTCGGGCGGAACCAGCGCGATGACCTGGTCGTCGGCCATGAGGCGCGTCAGCTCCTGCCGGTTCATCAGCGCGCTGTCGCGGATGACCGCGATGACGCGCGCGCGCCGCGGCAGATGCAGGTCGGCGAAATCGCGCTCGAGCGCGGGGCTGCCCGGCGCCACGCGCCAGCTCGCCGCGTCGCGGTCGGCGACGACGGGCAGGTCAATCTCGCTGCGGCCGACCTGTTCGGTCTGCGGCGGCAAGGCGAGACCGAGGAAGCGCGCCACCGGGCCCACCGTCCAGCCCTGGATCACCAGCGAGGCGAGCACGACGACGAAAGCGACGTTGAAATAGGCGAGCCCGCCCGGCACGCCCGCGATGACCGGGATCGAAGCGAGGAAGATCGGGACCGCACCCCGCAGGCCGACCCAGGCGATGAACGCCTTCTCGCGCTTGCCGAAGCGGGTGAAGGCGAGGCACGCGAACACCGCGAGCGGGCGCGCAACGAAGATGAGGACGAGCGCGATGGCGAGCGGGCCCCACACGTTCTGCACCAGCTTCGAGGGCGTGGCGAGCATGCCGAGCAGCAGGAACATGACGATCTGCGCGATCCAGGCGAGCCCGTCGTGGAAACGCAGGATCGTCGCCTGCGCACGGTGGCGCCGGTTGCCGAGCACGAGACCGGCGAGATAGACGGCCAAAAAGCCCGACGCCTCGACCGATTGCGCCGCCGCGAAGATCGTCACCGCGAACGCCGCGCACAGCACGGGATAGAGCCCACCCGCGAGGTCGGCGCGGTTGACGAGCCAGACGAGCGCGAAGCCGCCGGCAAAGCCGATCGCCGCCCCGCCCGCCATCTGGATCGCGAAGAACATGGCCATGTGCAGGCCCGACGTGCCGCCGGGATGCAGCAGGTATTCCACGCACGCGATGGAGAGGAACACGGCCATCGGATCGTTGATGCCGCTCTCCACCTCCAGCGTGGCGGTGACGCGCTTGTTGAGTTCGGTGCCGCCGGTGTTGAGCAGCAGGAACACCGCCGCCGCGTCGGTCGACGCGACGACGGCGCCCACGAGGAAGGCCGCCACCGGCGGCAGGTCGAGCGTGTAGTGCGCGAGCGCGCCGATCAGGCCCGCCGTGATCAGCACGCCGATCGTGGCGAGACCGAGCGCGGGGCGCCAAGCGAGCCGGATCGCCTGGCTCGGCGTGCGCAGCGCGCCGTCGAACAGCACGATCGCCAGCGCCACGGAGCCGACCAGATACGTCAGGTGGAAATCGTCGAACCTGATCCCGCCCGGCCCGTCCTCGCCCGCCAGCATGCCGAGGCCGAGGAAGACGAGCAGCAGGGGTGCCCCGAGCCGCGAGGAGAACATGCCCGCGAGGATACTGACGACGATGAGGAAGCCGCCCAGCAGGATGAGGTGGTTGATCTGCTCCATTGCCGGTCATACTAGCCAGCAATGCGGCGCAAATGGGGAGCGAAGTTGCGCAAAATCCCGCGCCGTCGGAAACTCCGCCTTCATGTGGACCGATGTCGTCGATCTCCGCGATTTTTACGCGAGCCCGCTGGGCCAGACCGCGCGCCGTCTGATCGCACGCAATATCGGCGAGATGTGGCCCGACACGAAGGGGCTGGCCGTGCTCGGTCTCGGCTATGCCGTGCCCTATCTGCGGCCCTTCCGCGAACAGGCCCAGCGCTGTTTCGCGATGATGCCCGCTCCGCAGGGCGTGCTGCACTGGCCGCCCGAGGGGCCCAACGCGACCGCGCTGGTCGAGGAAGAGGCGCTGCCGCTGCCCGACATGTCGGTCGACCGCGTGCTGCTCGTCCATGCGGTCGAGCATGCCGAGGCGCTGCGCCCTTTCCTGCGCGAAGTGTGGCGCGTGCTCACCGGCAACGGACGCCTGCTGATCGTGGTGCCCAACCGGCGCGGCATCTGGGCCCGGCTCGACCGCACGCCCTTCGGCCACGGCCACCCCTATACGGTGGGCCAGCTCAAGCACCTGCTGCGCGACAACCTGTTCGTGCCCCAGCAGACGCGCAGCGGCCTGTTCCTGCCGCCCTTCGGCGGGCGGCTGTGGCTGTCGTCGGCCGACGCATGGGAAGCCGCCGGCGCACGCGCCTTCCCCGCTCTTGCCGGCGTGGCGATGGTCGAGGCGAGCAAGACGCTCTATGCGCCCACGCCCGTGCGTGCGCGCCTGCGTGCCCGCGTGGCGGCACCGGGCCTCGTGCATCTTCGATGATCGTCGAGACGGCGCCCGCCAAGCTGAACCTGTCGCTGCAGGTCGTGGGCAAGCGGATCGACGGCTATCACCTGCTCGATTCGCTCGTCGCTTTCGCCGACATCGGCGACACGGTCAGCGTGGTGCCCGACGGGCTGATCACGCTGTCGATCGACGGGCCGTTCGCCCGCCCCCTCCTCGAAACACCCGACAATCTCGTGCTGCGCGCCGCACGCGCGCTGGCGGCGGCGACCGGGACAAGCGAGGGCGCGAAGATCCGACTCACCAAGAATCTCCCCGTCGCGAGCGGCATCGGCGGCGGCTCGGCCGATGCGGCCGCCACGCTGCGCGCCCTTGGCCGGCTATGGGGACTCCTGCCGCCGCCCGACCGGCTCGCCGAGCTTGCCTATGGCCTCGGGGCCGACACGATCGCGTGCCTAGGCTCGGTCCCCACCTGGATGTCGGGGACGGGCGAGATCCTCGAGCCGGTGGGTGCCCTGCCCGAGGCGGGCCTTGTACTGTGCAATCCGGGAGTGGAGGTGCCCACGCCTTCGGTGTTCCGCGCACGCGGCGGGCCTTTCTCGAAGACCACGCGATTCGCGATTCCGGCCGACGTGGCCGGCCTTGTCGACGCGCTCGCGGCCACGTCGAACGATCTGACCGCCCCCGCACTGGGCCTCGCCCCGGCCATCGGTACGGTGCTGGCGGCGCTGGAAAAGCTGCCCGACGCCCTGCTCGCACGCATGTCGGGCAGCGGGGCGACCTGCTTTGCACTGTTCGCCGACCGGGTGACGGCCGCAGCGGCCGCCCGGCGCCTGCGCGCGGGTGCCCCGCCGGGCTGGTGGGTCGCCGAAGGGGGGTGGCATAAAGCCCCCGAGGCCGCCGTTGTCGGCCTTCGCGGGGGGTGCTAAACCCCCTCTCCGACCGCCTCTTTTCCGGAAGTCTCATGTCGCAGAAAGTCGCACTCATCACCGGCATCACGGGCCAGGACGGCGCCTATCTCGCCGAACTGCTGCTGCAGAAGGGCTACATCGTCCACGGGGTGAAGCGTCGCTCGTCGTCGTTCAACACCGCGCGCATCGACCATCTCTATGCCGACCGGCACGAGCACGGCGTGCGCTTCTTCATGCATCACGGCGACCTCACGGACGCCACCAACCTCATCCGCCTCGTCCAGCAGACCCAGCCGACCGAGATCTACAATCTCGCCGCCCAGAGCCACGTCGCGGTCAGCTTCGAGACGCCGGAATACACCGCCAACGCCGACGGCATCGGCACGCTGCGCCTGCTCGAAGCCATCCGCATCCTCGGCATGGAAAAGACGGCACGCTTCTACCAGGCGTCGACGTCGGAACTGTACGGCCTGGTCCAGGAACGCCCGCAGAGCGAGAAGACGCCCTTCTATCCGCGCAGCCCCTATGCGGTCGCCAAGCTCTACGGCTACTGGATCACGGTGAACTACCGCGAGGCCTACGGCATCCACGCCTCGAACGGCATCCTGTTCAATCACGAAGGCCCGACGCGCGGCGAGACGTTCGTCACGCGCAAGATCAGCCGCGCCGCCGCCGCCATCAAGCTCGGCCTGCAGAAGAAGCTGTATCTGGGCAACATCGACAGCTTCCGCGACTGGGGCCACGCGCGCGACTACGTGGAAGGCATGTGGATGATGCTGCAGCAGCCGCAGGGCGACGACTACGTGCTCGCCACCGGCGAGACGCAGACCGTGCGCAAGTTCGTCGACATCGCCTTCGCGCGCATCGGCCGGCCCATCGAATGGAAGGGCAAGGGCGTGGACGAGAAGGGTCTCGACGCCAAGACCGGCGAGACCCTCATCGAGATCGATCCGCGCTATTTCCGCCCGACGGAAGTCGACTACCTGCTCGGCGATCCGACCAAGGCGCGCACCAAGCTCGGCTGGAAGCACAAGATCAGCTTCCTCGAGCTGGTGAACGAGATGGTCGATTCCGATCTGCGCCTCGTCGAACGCGAGCGTCACCGCCATGACCGCTCCGGCTGAGTTCGATCTCAAGGGCAAGCGCGTCTTCGTCGCGGGCAACCGCGGCATGGTGGGGGCTGCCCTCGTGCGGCGCCTCGCGTCGGAAGGCTGCACGGTGCTCACGGCGCCCAAGGCCGAGCTCGATCTCACGCGCCAGAACGTCGTCGAGGACTGGCTTGCGGCCAAGAAGCCCGACGCCGTGTTCCTCGCGGCCGCGCGCGTGGGCGGCATTCACGCCAACAATTCCCGCCCGGCCGAGTTCCTCTACGAGAATCTCGCGATCCAGAACGCCGTCATCCACGGTTCATGGAAGGCGGGCGTGCGCAAACTGCTGTTCCTCGGCTCGACCTGCATCTATCCGCGTCTCGCCCCGCAACCGATGCGCGAGGACGCGCTGCTGACCGGGCCGCTGGAGCCGACCAACGAGTGGTACGCGATCGCCAAGATCGCCGGCCTCAAGATGTGCCAGGCGTACAAGAAGCAGTACGGCGTCGATTTCATCGCCTGCATGCCCACGAACCTCTACGGCCCGAACGACAATTACGATCTCGAGATGGGCCACGTGCCTGCCGCCACCATCGCCAAGGTCCATCGCGCGAAGCTCGCGGGCGCTGCGAGCGTGCCGGTATGGGGCGACGGCTCGGCGCTGCGCGAATTCATGCATGTGGACGATCTGGCCGACGCGTGCGTCTTCCTGATGAAGAACTATTCGGGTCTCGACGCCTTCAACGTGGGAACGGGCAAGGAAGTGTCGATCGCCGAGTTCGTGCGCACCGTGTGCAAGGTGGCCGGCTTCGCCGGCACGCTCGAATTCGACACCACGAAGCCCAACGGCGCACCACGCAAGCTCACCGATCCCTCGCGCCTGATGGCACTGGGCTGGCGCCCGAAATTCGAACTCGAACCCGGCCTCGCCGACGCCTATCGCTGGTACGTCGAGAACGTGGCGTCGAAGGCGGCGTGATGCCGACGGGCCTGCACCGCCGCAGCCGGTCTCGACAAGCCGCGCGCGCCGTTCTAGATAGACGCCCGGACGCCTGCTGGGGCGTCGCCAAGCGGTAAGGCACCGGTTTTTGGTACCGGCATTCCTAGGTTCGAATCCTAGCGCCCCAGCCAATTTCCCATCGAACTCCGGCATCCCGGTTGCATCGTGCCGACACCCGATCTAGACGGTCGGCCGCCTGTCGCATTTGCGGCAGGAGCCGCCGATCAGGAGCAACGACATGGATTACGCCGAACTGCAGCGCGTCTGGACCCCTCGCCTTCTCGGCGTACTGCGCATCGTGGCCGCGCTGCTCTTTCTCGAGCACGGCACGCAGAAGCTCTTCGGTTTCCCGGCATCGGCGAATGCGGGCGGCGCGCTGAGCACGCTGGCGCTGGCCGCGGCCCTGATCGAGGTGGTCGGCGGGGTCATGCTCGCCGTCGGGTTCAAGACGCGTCTGGCGGCCTTCGTGTGCTCGGGCGAGATGGCTTTCGCCTATTTCATCGGGCACTTCCCGCGCGCCTTCTTCCCGATCCAGAACGGCGGCGACGCGGCGATCCTCTATTGCTTCATTTTCCTCTACATTGCAGCGGCCGGTGCGGGTGCGTGGAGCCTCGACGAACGCAAGCCTGCGACCGCACCTGCCGACCCGGCCTGAACACGCAACAACGGAGCCTCGCATGACAGCCCCCTTCCGCGTCCTCGGCATCGCCGGCAGCCTGCGCGCCAAGTCCTTCAACAAGGCGCTGCTGGCGGCGGCGAAGAAGAACGCGCCCGCCACGCTGGCGATCGACATCTTCGATCTCGCGGGCGTGCCGCTCTTCGACCAGGACGTCGAGGCGAAGGGCTATCCCGAGGCGGTGGCGAAGCTGCAGGCGGATGTCGGCGCCGCCGACGGCGTGCTGATCGCAACGCCGGAGTACAATTCCGGCATTCCGGGCGTTCTCAAGAATGCGCTCGACTGGATGTCGCGCCCGCCGGGCAAGGCGACCAGCGCGGGCAAGCCCGTCGCCGTAATGGGCACCTCGCCTGGCATGGGCGGCACGCTGCGCGTGCAGGTCGTCATGCGCCCGGTGCTCGCGGGCATGGGCATGATGCAGCTTGCCGGCCCCGACACGGCCGTGCCGGGTGCGGGCAATGCGTTCGATTCGGAAGGCAATCTCGTCGACGAGAAGGCCCGCGCGGCGCTTGCCAGGACGCTCGACGCCTTCGCCGCGTGGATCGCGAAGCTGAAGGGTTAAGCGGCCAGCTCGTCCGTCCACACGCGGAACGACGCCAGCGTCGTCATCCCGAAACTGTTCGACAGCGCCACGTCCGCCGCATCGCGCCCGTGCCCGATCAGCACGCGGCCGATGCGCGGATGGTTGTGCCGCGCGTCGAACGTGTACCAGCGATGATCGAGATACGCCTCGAACCACGCGCTGAAATCCATCGGTGCCGGATCGGCCGGTACGCCGATGTCGCCCAGATAGCCCGTGCAGTAGCGCGCCGGAATGTTCATGCAGCGACAGAACGTGACGGCAAGATGCGCGAAGTCGCGACACACGCCGGTGCGCTCCATGTAGACGTCCCAGGCCGATTTGGTCGAACGCGCCTGCATGTAGTCGAAACGGATATGGTTGTGGACGAAGTCGCAGATCGCCTGTACGCGCGCCCAGCCGAGTGGCGTGCCGCCGAACAGGTCCCATGCGGTCTCCGAAAGCTTGTCGGTTTCGCAGTAGCGGCTGCCGAGCAGATAGACGAGATGCTCGGCCGGCAGGTTGCGCGCGTCGATCTGGTGCGCGGTGGGCGTAACGGCGTCGGGCATCCGCGGATCGGCGATGATCGCGTCGCCCCTCAGCCGCAGCAGGCCCGGCGGTGCCGTGAGCCGGCTGCAGAGATTCCCGAATCCGTCGATATAGGTCGACACGGGAACGTCCGGCGACACGCCGATGAGATCCGGCGACTCCAGATCGTTCGCCCGCGACGGATGGACGCGCAACAGCAGCAGCATCGGCGTGGGCTGCGGGCATTGATAGGCGATGTCGTAACCAAGGCGGATCCGCATCGGGACCTCCGACGGCTACGTTACAACATGCGGCGCGGTTCCTGCTGCCCAATCGGACGCCAGTATCCTGCCTTGTTCAGGGCATGATCTCGCCGCCGTTGGGATGCAGCAGCTGGCCGCAGAAATAGGCCGACGCATCGGAGGCGAGGAACACGAAGCTCGATGTCATGTCGACGGGCCGACCGAGCCGCTTGAGCGGCAGCGATGCGGCGTGCGTCTTCTTCGCCGCGGCCGACAGCGGATCGAAGCCGGTGTCCACGAGCCCCGGCGACACGCCGTTGACAAGGATGCCGGACGGGGCGAGTTCCCTGGCAAGCGCGCGCGTGAAGCCGATCAGCCCGGCCTTCGCCGCGCTGTAGGCCGTGTAGTCGGCCCGGCCGATATAGCCGAGTTGCGAGCACACGTTGATGATGCGTCCTGCCTTGCGCGGCTTCATCGCCTTTGCGGCCGCACGCGAACACAGGAACGCGCCGCGCAGATGAACGGCCATCATCCGCTCCCAGTCGGCCAGCGGGGTCTTGTCGATGGGTTGGGATTTCTGGATGCCGGCATTGTTGACGAGGATGTCGAGACGCCCGAAGCGCCTGCGGTGCGCGGCGAACAGGGAGGCGACCTGCTTCTCGTCCGTCACGTCGGCGCGCACGGCGATGCCGGAGCGGCCCAGCTTCACGATGGCGCGCACGGTCCGCTCGGCTGCCGCCGGATCGGCGAGCCACGCCACCGTCACGTCGGCCCCCTCGCGCGCGAAGGCGATCGCCACTTCGCGTCCGATCCCGCTGTTGGCGCCTGTCACCAGTGCCTTCCTGCCGTCGAGCTGGCCCATGCGTCTCTCCTTCAGGGGACTTCGCGGAACAGGCGGCCCCAGCCCTGCACGCGCGACGGGGCCACGCCGACCTTGCGCAATCCGTCCCACACGGCCGTCGCGACCGTATCGTAGACCGGAATGCCGATCTCGCGCTCCAGTGCCTCGACGACTGGGCCGCCGCGCATGTTGGTGCAGAAGACCGCGATGGCGTCGGGCTTCGCGGCCGCCACTTCGCGGACCAGCCCCGCTATGCGTTCTTCCGTATACTCCGAGAACGAGAAATTGCCCCGGTCGCGCAGGTGCCGCTCGGCGACGACCTCGAAGCCTTCGGTCGCGAAATTCGTGACGATCCTTGCCTGCACCTCGTCGAGATACGGGCTGACGAGACCCAGCTTCGTCGCCTTCGTCGTCCGCAGGATCTCGGCCAGCGCCAACACCGAGGTGCCCGCCTTGATACCCGTCGCCGCCTCGATCGAGGCGCACAACGCCCGGTCTTTCCCGAGACCGAGCCAACCCGACGACGTGCCGTTCCAGACGATGGCGCCGACCTTGGCATCCGCCAGCAGGCGGGCGGCCTCGATGATCGGCGCTTCCTCGAACTGCGCGAGCGCGCCGCTGCCCAACGATATCTCCGTCACGCGGAAGCGGCCGAAATGCGCCGTCACCTCGGGCAGGCCCGCCAACATCGCCGCCGTGACCGGCTCGAGCACCGTGTTGGACGAAGGCGTCAGCATGCCGATGCGGCGGCGGTCTTCCGGCTTGATCTGCATGTGACCTGCGTCCTCGTACGATTGTCGCGGCAGGATACGCAAATTCCGTACCCGAAGCGTCCACGACCCGATAGTTTGCGGACATGTCCGGCGATCTCCTGATTCGACAGGCCCGCATCCTCACGATGGACGCTCCGCGTCATATCGCGGCGGGCGACATCCTGATACGCGACGGAATCGTCCAAGCGGTCGGCGAAATAGCCGCCGACGCCGTCCCGCGCGGCGTGCCTGTAATCGACGCAAAGGGCCGGCTTGCCGTACCAGGCCTAATCAACGCGCATATCCATTCGCCGGGCAATCTGATGCGCGGCTGTCTCGACGGCTATCCGCTCGAGATCTTCATGCTTTACGAGGTGCCGCCGCTCGCCGAGGCCGGGCAGGCCGCGCGCCTTGCCTATCTGCGGACGGCGCTGGGCGCGATCGAGATGCTGAAGCTCGGCATCACGACCGTTCTCGACGACGCCTTCTTCGTGCCCGGCGTGTCGCCGGACGCCATCGACGCGGTGATGTCGGCCTACCGCGACAGCGGCATGCGCGCCACACTGGCTCTCGACCAGCCCAACGTCGTCGAATACGAGAAGCAGCCTTTCCTCGCCGAACTGATCACGCCGGAAATGCGCAAGCGCATGGACGCCGCCCCGCGCCAGTCGGCCGACGAACTGATGGAATGCTACGCACATCTGGTCGACACGTGGCACGGCGCGGCCGACGGGCGGCTTGCCGCCGCCGTGTCGTGCTCGGCGCCGCATCGCGTGACGAAGGATTATTTCGCGCGTCTGTCGGAACTGTCGCGGAGCCGCGACCTGCCCTTCTTCGTCCACATCCTCGAGACGAAGACGCAGCGCGTATTCGGCGAAGAGAAGCTCGGCAAGTCGCTCGTGCGCTATGTCCACGATCTGGGCCTGCTCGACGAGCGCATGCTCGTCATCCACGCGATCTGGATCGACGATACCGACATCGCACTGCTTGCCGGATCAGGCTGCACGATCGCACACAATCCGGTGTGCAACCTGCGACTGGGCAGCGGCATCATGCCGTTCCGGCGCCTGCGCGATGCGGGCATTCCGCTGGCGCTGGGCACCGACGAGGCGACGGTCGACGACACACACAATCTCTGGATTGCGGCGAAGACCGCGGGTCTCGTCCATTCGCTGACGCGCACCGATTATCGCGACTGGCCCAAGGCGCCGGAAATCCTCGATCTCGTCTATGCCGGCGGCGCGCGCGCCGCCCGGCGGCCTGTCCCGCTGGGAAAAATCGCGCCGGGTGCGGCCGGCGACGTGACGCTGATCGATCTCGCGACGGTGGCCTTCACGCCGCTCAACGATGTCGAACGCCAGCTCGTCTTCTGCGAGACGGGCTCCTCGGTGCGCGACGTGATCGTCGGCGGCAGGCCGGTTGTCGCCGACGGCAAATTGCTGACGCTTGACGAGAAGGCGATCCTTGCCGAAATCGCCGACATGGCGCCGAAGCTGGCGGCGGAAATGGCGGCGCTCCGCCGCGATGCGGCCGAACTCGAACCCTATTACCGGGAACTCTATCTGCGTGCGATGGGCCGCGACGTGGGCCTCGAGCGGCGCGGCGGCGAAGGCTAGTCGAGCCCGAACACGCGGCCCCAACCCTTGACGGGCGCCGTGTCGATGCCCATCAGCCGCAGCGCCTTCCACACGATGATCGACGTGGCGTCGTAGAACGGGATGCCCGTCTCCGCCTCGATGCGCGAGGCCACGCACGCGGTCGGAAAATTCGTGCACCAGCCGAGAATCGCGTCGGGCCGCGCATCGGCCGCGCGGCGCGCCATATCGAGTATCGTTTCCATCGGCACGCTGGCATAGGCGAGATTGTCGGCGATGCGCGCGTTTTCGCGTACGACGGTCTCGTAACCCATCGCGGCGAAGTTCTTCTCGACTTTCGCCTGATAGGCGTCGACATAGGGCGTCACGAAACCCAGATGCCTGACCTTGGTGCGCTCCAGCACGTCAAGCGTGGCGAACAGCGATGTCGTCGCCGGGCAGCCGGCGGCCTGCGCCATGCGGGCGACCAGTTCGCGTTCGACCTCGAGGCCGACCGATCCGCCTTTCGAGCCATTCCACACGATCAGGTCCGGCTGTGCATGGCCAAGCAGCTTCGCCGCACCCAGCATCGAGTCCCAGTCGTAGCTGTCCGGAAACGGGTCGCGCGCGCCGAACACGGCGCTGCGCGAGAAGTGCGGCGACACGCCGGGAACCTGCGAAAGGATCTCCAGCGTCACGCGCTCGACAACCCTGTTTCCCGACGGCGTGACAATCGCCAGATACTTCAGCGGACGCGCATAGGTTTCGGACGGATCGGACATGTTCTCTCTGCTGTCGGGATGTAAATCTGTTCGCAGCGCCGCGTTTTCGGCGCTAGGCTCGTGCTGGTTCGACGCGCGCGGCGCAGCATGGAACGTGCCACGCCCGCAAAAGAGGCAATAGTCGAAAATTGAGGCACCCAACCTTCGAGTACCCGCCATGCGCCTTCTTGTCGTGAATTCCAACACATCCGAATTCGTCACCGGCCGCGTGGCCGAGGCGGCGCGCGCGGTCGCGGCGTCCGGCACCGAGATCCGCGCCGTCACCGGAGAATTCGGCGCGCGCGTCATCGCCTCGCGCAGCGAGAACGCCATCGCCGGCCACGCGATGATGGCGCTGGTCGCCGAGCATGCCCCCGGCTGCGACGGCGTGCTGATCGCCGTTTCCTACGACACGGCCGTGGACGCCGTACGCGAGTTCCTGCCCGTCCCGGTCCTCGGCATGACCGAAGCGGCCCTGCATGTCGCCACGCTGGTGGGGCGACGCGTCGGCATCATCGTCTTCGGCAAGCGCGTGCTCGGCCTCTACCGCGATGTCGTCGCGGCATCGGGGCTCGGGAACTGCGTGGCCGCATGGCGGGCACTCGAGAGCGCCAAGCCCTATGCGCCCGGCGACCAGAGCGAAGTCGACGAGATGATCGTCGCCACGGCAGCCGATCTCGTCGAGCGCGACACGGTCGAGGCGATCGTGCTGACCGGCGCGGTGATGGCCGGCGTTCCCGCACGCCTGCAAAGCCGGATCGCCGTGCCGATTTTCGACGGCATCACGACCGGCGTGCCGCTGCTCGAAGCGCTGGTCAGGATGAAGCCTGCCAAGCCGCGCACCGGCAGCTACGAAGCACCGTCGGCGCGCGAAAGCATCGGGCTTTCGCCTTCCCTCGCCACTCGTCTCAAGGGCTAGGGCGCGCACGCGATGGAACTCAGGCATCCCGGCCGTTTCGACGACACCCCGATCGTCCGCAGGCCCGCGGGTGCATGGCCCGGCGGCAAGCGGCTCGCGGTCTATGTGGCACTGAACCTCGAATCCTATGCGTTCGGCGAAGGGCTCGCCGAGGACATCGTGCCGGGATCGGGCACGCCCGACGTGCTGAACTGGTCGTGGCGCGAGTACGGCAACCGCGTCGGCGCGTGGCGGCTGCTGGCGGAAATGAAGCGCACCGGCATCCCCCCTTCGCTGCTCGTCAACGCGGCGATCTATTCGCGGCACGCAGAACTCGCCGAGGCCTTCCGCAGCAATGGTGCCGCGATCGTCGCGCACGGGCGCAGCAATTCGGAAAGCCAGGCGGCCCTCGACGAAGGGGTCGAGCGACGGCTGATCGAGGAAGCGCGCGACGTCATCAAGCACCATGCGGGATCAACCCCGAAGGGCTGGCTCGGCCCGTGGATCGCGGAGACCGAACGCACGCCGGATCTGCTGCAGGCGGCGGGATTCACCTACGTGCTCGACTGGTGCATGGACGATCAGCCTGTGTGGATGAAGACGCAGGATGGCCGCCTGCTCAGCGTGCCCTACCCGCAGGAGATCAACGATTCGAACGCGATTGTCGCGCGCCGTCACAGCGCGGCGGATTTCGCGGACATGATCGTCGACCAGTTCGACGAGATGCGCGAACAGGCCACCGGGCAGCCGCTGGTCATGGGCATCGCGCTGCACGCCTATGTCGCCGGGCAGCCGTTCCGGCTGCGCAAGCTGCGGGCGGCTCTGAAGCACATCGCGCAGCGCCACGACGATGTCTGGCTGACGACGACGGATGCGATCGCGGCCCATTGGGCCGGTAACGGGCAACAGTAGCCGGCCCTTCTGGCATAGCCTTTGCTCCTTTCCGGCCTTGGGCCGGAATCGGCAATCGCGTCAGGAGTATTGCGGCATGCGTTCAATCGTTCTCGGGGCCTTCACGGCCGTTCTCGCAGTCTCGGGCGCCGTGGCCCAGACGCCGGTCCGCTGGCTGAGCCAGACGCCGAGCGTGCAGACCCAATACCCGATCGAGACCGCCGCGATGGCGCGGATTACCGCCGCCGGCGTCGATCTGCGCGTCGACAGGCAGGAATTCATGGCGCTCGGCCTCAATCTCGGCGACGCGCTGCGGCTCGTGCGCAGCGGCAGCTATGACATCGTGTCGACGCAGGTCGGCCTCGCCTCGCGCGATGACCCGTTCCTGGAAGGCATCGACCTGATCGGCGTGTCGACCAGCATGGACGAGCTCGAAGCGGCGGCCGGCGCCTACCGCCCGCTGTTCGACAAGCGCGTCGAACAGCGCTTCGGCGCCCGCACGCTGGCGATCTGGCCGTTCGGCCCGCAGGTGTTCTTCTGCAACCAGGCGATCAAGACGCTCGACGACCTCAAGAGCCAACGCGTGCGCTCATTCACGCCGTCGATGTCGAAGCTGCTCGAACAGCTGGGTGCGACGCCGGTCTCGATCTCGTTCCCTGAAGTCTATCCCTCGCTGCAGCGCGGCGTGGCCAACTGCGGCGTGACATCGCCGACCTCGGCCAACACCGGCCGCTGGCCGGAGGTGACCTCGCACCTGCTGCCGCTGTCGGTATCGGGCTCGGTACAGGCGCACCTCGTCAACGCTGCGTGGTTCGCCAAGCTGAAGCCGAACCAGAAGGATGCGCTGACGGTCGAGCTGAAGCGCATGGAATCCGAGCTGTGGAACCTCGCGCGCCACACCAACCAGATGGCGACCGACTGCAGCATCGGCAAGGAGCCGTGCCTGCCACCGCACGTCGCCTACAAGATGACGCTGGTCGACGTGGCGCCCGCCGACCTCGCGCGCGTGCGCAAGATCTCGACAGAGCAGGTCCTCCCCGAATGGGCCGAGCGCTGCGAGCGCGTGTACTCCGGCTGCAAGCAGGCCTGGAACGGCAGCATCGGCCGCGCCCGCGGACTCGCAATTCCCTGAGATGTCCGGAGCCGGACCCTACGACAACGAGAACCCGGTCGCGCGCGCGCTCGGGCCGTTCGTCCGTTGGCTGCAGATCGCGTGCGGCTGGGCGTTGATGGCGATCTGCTTCGCCACGCTCTACGACATCGTTGCGCGGCGCCTGTTCGGCCATTCGGTGCAGGGCGTCAACGAGATCGGTGCGTATCTGCTCGCCATCGTCTCGGCCTTCGGCTTTTCGTCGGCGCTGCTGCAGAAGGCGCATTCGCGGGTCGATTTCCTCTTCCCTTACATGCCCCGGATGCTCGTCTCGATCCTCAACCTCGCGACCGCGGTATCGCTGTTCGCCCTTGCCGTAATCTCCGTCTGGCAGAGCTGGCACGTGCTCGAAGAAAGCCTGCTCTTCGACAGCCGCGCAGCCACGCCGCTGCAGACGCCGATGTGGATCCCGCAGGGCCTGTGGTTCACCGGCCTCGCCGTGTTCGCCGGCGTCACGTTCGCCTGCGCCGTCCATGCCGCGATCCTGTTCGTGCGCGACCGCGAGCGGCTCGACAGGCTCTACGGCCCGCTCTCGCTCGAAGGGCAGATCGAGGTGGAGACACAAGGAACGCTGCCGCCGGTTCCGGCGGGCGGAAAGCCATGACGATCACCATCGCCGCCGTCTCGATCGGCTTCGTCGCGATGATCCTGCTCCTGTTCCTCGGGCTGCACGTGGCGACCGTGCTGTTCCTGACGGCCGGCATCGCCATCGAGATCTATTTCGACGGCACGCTTATGGCGATCTACGGCACGCAGCTGTGGAGCGCCATGGAGGACTACATCCTCCTGTCGATCCCGCTCTACATCCTGCTCGGCGAGATTCTCGTCAGATGCGGTGCGACCGACAAGATGTACGGGGCGCTGGCGCTGTGGCTTGGCCGTCTGCCGGGCGGGTTGCTCCACACGAATGTCGGCGCCTCGGCGCTGTTCTCCGCCGTCTCGGGTTCGTCGGTGTCGACCGCGGCGACGATCGCGACGGTGGCGCTGCCGTCCTTCCGCCAGCGCGGCTACGACGACCGGCTCGTGCTCGGCTCGATCGCGGCCGGCGCCTCGCTCGGCAACCTGATCCCGCCGGGCATCGCCTTCATCGTCTACGCAGCCCTGACCAACGCCTCGGTCGGTCAGCTTTATGCCGGCGCCATCATCCCCAGCGTGCTGATGACGGTCCTGTTCATGGCGACGATCGTCGGCATCGCCCTCGTACGGCCCGACCTGACGGGCCCGAAGGAGCCCCTGCGCAGCTATGCCGAGCGCATCCGGGGGCTTGCCGATCTCACCGGGCCGGTCATCGTCTTCATCGTCATTATGGGTTCGATCTACACCGGCTGGGCCACCGTGACGGAATCGGCGGCCCTGTCGGTGCTCGTGGCGCTGGCCATCGCCGCCGCCAACCGCACGCTCACCATCCGCATGCTGCACGAGAGTTTCGTCGCCACCGCGAACCTGACCGCGATCACTATGCTGATCCTCGCCGTCGCATTCTTCCTCAATTTCGCGCTCGGCAGCCTCAACGTGACGCAGACGCTGAGTGCATTCGTCGCCGGCGCCGGCCGCTCGCCGACGGAACTGATGTGGATTCTTGCGGTGTTCTACGTACTGCTCGGCATCTTCTTCGAAACGCTGCCGATGATGGTCGGCACGGTGCCGATCGTCTTTCCGATCATCGTCGCGGCGGGCATCGACCCGGTCTGGTTCGGCGTGTTCATGGTGCTGATGTGCGAACTGTCGCTGCTGTCGCCACCGGTGGGCATGACGCTCTACGTCATCCAGGCGGTCCGCCGCGAAGGCAATATCCGCGACGTGTTCGCCGGAACGGTCCCGTTCGTTGCCGCGATGGTCCTGATGACGGCACTGCTGATCCATTTCCCATGGATGGCGACCGACGTGCCGCGCTGGATGTTCGGCCCGGGCTGACCGCAAGCCGCATTTCCGCCTCGACAGACACCTTGGACTACCGCTAATAGTCGTTCTGCGATGACTCGTTCGCTTCCGCAATCCGCCAACCCTTGGCTGCCGCGCACGTTCGAGACGGGCGGCAATTCGGTCTGGCTGCTCGGAAATTTCGCGGTGACGGCGAGCTATTTCGCCCTCGCAACGATCGTCTCGCAGTTCTTTGCCGCCTACGGCCTTTTTCCGGCACCAATCTGGCTACCGGCGAGCGTAGCGATGGTCGCGGCGATGGCCGGCGGCCTGGGCGTGGCGCCGGGCATCTATGCCGGCGCCTTCCTCTCCAACTTCGTCCTGTTCCATCCGCCGCTTGCCGAAGCCGTGGCGATTGCCGCCACGAATACCGCCGGCCCGCTTCTGGGGGCCGCCTTGCTCCGCCGCTGGCATCCGCACAAGGGCCTGTTCGACAGCTTCGCGGGCGTGGTGGCGTTCCTCGTCTCGACGACGCTCGTGGCGCCCGCGATCACGGCGCTGGGCGGAGCTACGGCCCTCACCATCGACAAGCCGTTCGACATATACGTCTTCTACGAGATATGGCTGGGCTGGTGGCTGTCCGATAGCGGCGGCACACTCTTCCTGCTCGCCGCCGCGATCCTGTGGCTCGGCCTCGAAAAAGGGCAGCGCGGCCCGGCCGAACCGCTTGCTCCGCGCGAACTCGCCGTCTGGTCGGCGGTTGCAGCCCTCGCCGTCGCGCTGTTCCTCACCCGCGAGACGCCGGGTGCGGCGATCAAGTGGGCATTCCCGTTCCTGCTTGTGGTGCCGATCGCCTGGATCGCGCTGCGCATGTCGCTGCGCGCGGCCCTCACGCTCGTCTCCCTCGTTGCGATCGTCGCAAGCGGGGGCACCGTCGCCGGCGTCGGGCCATTCCAGACCGGGGCCGGGAACTCGCTCCAGCTCGTGGGTGTGCTCGTCGTCCTTCTTGCGATGACGGTGCTGACGATCGTCGCCCTCGTCGCCGAGCGGCGCAACGCCGAGACCGCAAGCAAGGTCAAATCGATGTTCCTTGCCACCGCCAGCCACGAGTTGCGCACGCCGCTCAACACCATCATCGGCCTGTCCTCGCTGCTGGGCGAAAGCCGGCCCCAGACGCCCGAGAAGGTGGCTGGTTTTGCGCGCGACATCGAACGCAGCGGCGAACATCTTCTCGCCCTCATCGACGACCTGCTGGATCTTTCCAAGATCGAGGCCGGGCGCTTCGACCTGCGCGAAACGCTCGTCGATCTCGACGAGCTGGTGCAGTCGTCGATCGGCTTCGTGACGGCACAGGCGCGCAAGCGCGAGGTGAAACTTGCCGTCGGCGAAGTCTCGAAGCTTGGCGCGACGGCCGACCGCAAGGCGCTGCTGCAGATCCTGCTGAACCTTCTCTCGAACGCGATCAAGTTCACGCCCGAGGGCGGCAATGTCGACGTGACGATCGTCCGCGAACCGGACGGCGAGGTCGCCATATCGGTGCGGGATGACGGGATCGGAATCGATCCCGCGGCGCTCGGGCGCATCTTCACGCCGTTCGAGCGCGTACGCGACGGCAGCGCGCGCGACGTACAAGGCACGGGCCTCGGCCTCGCCATCGCGCGCGGTCTTGCCGAACTGCATGGCGGCCGACTGACGGTCGAGAGCGAGCCCGACCGCGGCACGCGCGCGACGCTTCATCTGCCCGCCGGACGGGTCCGATCGGCCGAGCCGCGCTGAAAGACCGCTGCCGGATCAGTTCGGGCGGGCCGCGTAGAGCTCGCGCAGGCTTTCGGCCGCGTTCGAAAGTTCGTTGAGATGCGGATTGAGCGCCAACGCGCGCTCGTAGGCCGCAAGCGCAGCCGCCGGATGGCCTTGGCGCATGGCGATCTGCCCAAAACCCGCCAGCGCCCCGTAATGGCGCGGCTCGCGCGCCAGCGTCTCGACGATGTCGGCCACGGCATCGGCGTCTCGCGTTTCCATGAAGGCCAGCGTGGCGCGCTTGTTCCAGGCCTCGGCCCATTCCGGATAGCGCGCGCACAGTTCGTCGAGCGTGTCGCGCGCCTTGTCGCTTTCCTTGGCGACGATCTGGCCGATCGCGGCATGCATCGCGTCGACGGCCGCTGGCTCGCTATGGTCGGTCCACAGCGCCCAGATAAGATCGCCTGTTTCTTCCGCCCCGCGCGGCGGCTTTTCGCGCTGGAGTTCGCGGAAAAGCGCGTCGAGGCGCTTGGGCAGGCCAGCCGGCGGCGGCCGCGCGCAAAGGGTCAGCACGCGCCGCAGCGCATCCGCGATATTCGGCGGACGGGGGGCGGAAGCGATCGGCGGGCGAATCGATGTCCGGCGCGTCGCAGGCTGCTTGCGTTCCTGTTTCACGGCACATAATTTCGCGCATTCGCGCGCCGGTTTCTATCTTTTTCGCGCGCCTTCACGGATCGGATATGCTCGCCCCGTCATGAATTCGCCTCCGAACAAGCGCCTGATCGCCGTCGGCGCCACCTGCTACACGAGCATCTACCGCGTCGGCGCGATCCCCCCCGTCCCGGCCAAGGTCGTCTCGCCCGAAGCCTGCCGCGTCGTCGACGGAATGGCGATCTCGGCTGCCTGCGCGTTCAAGAAACTCGGCGGCGATGCGGAGATCTGGGCGCGCGTCGGCGACGACCCGCAGGGTGCGGTCATGCGCTCGGAACTTGCGGCCACCGGCGTGGATGTCAGCCAGTTCCGGGCGATCGCGGGCGGCAAGTCCTCGCACTCGGCCGTCATCGTCGATGCGCGCGGCGACCGGCTCGTCGTGCCCTATCACGATCCGAGCCTCGATCTTTCCGCCGACTGGCTCCCGGTCGAGCGCCTGAAGGGGGCCGATTTCCTGCATGCCGAGGTCCGCTGGGTCGAAGGCGCGGAAGCCGGCCTCGCAGCGGCCCGGCGCATGGGCGTTCGCGCGATGCTCGATGCCGAGATCGCCCCCCTCGACACGCTGCACCGACTCGTTCCGCTCGCCACGCATGCCGTGTTTTCCGACCAGGGCATCTATGCCTTCGCCGGAACAGGCGATCTGGAGACGGCCCTGCGGCGCGTGGCGGCGAACCATACGGGCCATGTTGGCGCCAGTTGCGGACCGGACGGCTATGCCTGGCTCGAGGACGGCATACTGCGTCGCATCCCGGCACCGAAGGTAGAGGTGGTCGACACGCTGTCGGCCGGCGACGTGTTCCACGGGGCGCTGGCGCTGGCGCTGGCCGAAGGGCGGCCGATGGATGCGGCCGCGCGCTTTGCCTGCGTGGCGGCATCGATCAAGTGCACGCGGTTCGGCGGCCGGCTCGGCTGTCCGACGCGCGAAGAGGTCCTCGCCGCCGGCGGTTGAATTCAGCGCTTCGCGAAAGCTGAAGCCTGGCGGGCGAGCGCCTCGATCGTACCCCAGTCGCGCGCGGCGAGCGCATCCTTCGGCACGATCCACGAGCCGCCGACCGTCACGCAGTTGGGCAATGCGAGATAGTCCGGAATATCCGGCGGACGGATGCCGCCGGTCGGGCAGAAGGCGATTTCCGGGAAGACCGGCCCCTGCGCCTGCAGCCAGGCGATGCCGACCGCCCCGTTGGCCGGGAACAGTTTCAACTCGGTGAAGCCGTATTCGCGCGCCAGCATGATCTCGCTCGCCGATGACACGCCGGGGAGGAACGGCAGGCCCGCGTCGCGCACGGCCTTGCCAAGGGCGGGCGTGAGGCCGGGCGAAACGCCGAAGGCGGCACCTGCCGCACGCGCGCGCGCCACGTCGTCGCCATTGAGGATTGTGCCGAGACCGATGCTGGCTTCGGGTGCCGCGGCGATCATCGCCTTCAGGGCATCGATCGCCGCCGGCGTGCGCAGCACGATCTCGAAGGTCATCACCCCGCCGCGCACCAGCGCGCGCGCAAGGTCGCCGGCCACCGCGGCATCGGCGATCGTCAAGATCGGCATGACGGGGCCGCGTGCGAGGATCTCGCGCATGGTTCGGCGTTGACTGGCCATGATTCCGGCTTTCGGCAAGGGTATCGGGTATCGTCGGCACGATAGGGCGGGTTCGGCAACCGGTCAACGCGACGCCGGAATCGCCTGATCGCGGAGCTTGGGCTAAGGTCTGCCGGACTCTTCACCTGTCCGAGGCGATGCCGATCCCCGACCCCGCCCCGCTCCCGTCGACGGCCCCGGTTCCCAGCGTTGTGGGACGCCTCGTCGCGCCGTTCGCCCGGCTCGGGCGCTATCTCGCCCGGTTGCGGGACGGCCGGGCCGCGTTGGCCGCGGCCGCCACCGCCGAAACGCGCTTCCGCGAGGGTCTCGATGCGCTGGGCGAAGGCTTCGCCCTCTACGACGCGAACGACCGGCTCGTCGCGTGGAACGCGCTTTATGTCGTATTCTTCTCCGAAGCGCGCGGCCATATCCGCATCGGCATGACGTTCGGCGAACTGCTGGACGTGATCGTGAAGGACCCGACATGGATCGGGCACGAAGCCGAACTTGCCCGCTTCCTGCAGGCCAGCCGCGGCGGCCGTGCGGTGACGGGCGTTCCCTTCACGCTGGAATTGCCCGGCCAGAAGACCGTCGAGCTGATCGAGCGGCGCACGGCCGACGGCGGGCTCGTCGTCATCGCGCGCGACATCACGGCCGAACGTGCGGCATTGCGCGCCCTCGCGCTCAGCGACCAGCATTTCCGCGACGCGCTGGCCGCGATGACGGAAGGCTTCACGCTCTACGATTCCGAGCAGCGGCTGACGGTGTGGAACCACCGCTTCGTCGAACTGTTCCCGCATCTGACCGGCCGCCTCTACGCCGGCATGACGCACGAGGATATCATCCGGCTCGATGCCGAGGCGAACATCTATCTCGCCGAAACGGATGCCGAGGAGATGCAGCAGGCCGCGCGCCTGCGCCGCGCGCGGCCGGGCACCCCTTACGAGCTCCGGATGCGTACGGGCCAGGTCATCGAGGGCCTGCAGCGGCAGACCGCCGACGGCGGCCGGGTCACGATCTATCGCGACGTCACTGAAGCGCGGCGTACGCTCAAGCAGCTCGCCGACAGCGAGATCCGCCTGCGCGATTTCGCGCAGGTCACCTCGGACTGGTTCTGGGAAACAGATTCAGAGCACCGCTTCACCTTCGTGTCGGATCCGCGCGGGGTGCTTGCCCTCGACCTGCCATCCACGCTCGGCAGGACGCGGATCGATCTCATGGAGCCGGTCGACGGGTTCCCCGGATCGGAAATCGCGGCGCATCGCGCGGCGCTCGACGCGCGCCAGCCTTTCCGCGACTTCATCTATCCGCTGCGCCTCGGGATCGGGACGCTCCAGTGGGTCAACGTCTCGGGGATTCCGCTGTTCGACGATTCCGGCACGTTCGTGGGCTATCGCGGCGCCGGGCGGCTCGTCACCGAACAGGTCCGCGCGCGCCGCAGCCTGGAACTCCTGCAGAGCGCCATCGACAACGCGAACGACGCGGTCACGGTGCTCGAGGCGAGCGGCCACCGCGAGCGGCGCGTCGAGATCGCCTTCGTCAATCGCGCGTTCGAACGCCTCACCGGGTATTCGACAGCCGAAGTCGTCGGCCAGCCGCCGCGCCGCCTGCTCGGCACCGACGACGACCGCCAGACCGCGGCCGGCCTGTGGGCCGCGATCCGCGACGGCGTGCCCTATCGCGGCGAATTACTGCTCGCGCGCAAGGACGGCACGCCCGGCTGGGTCGATATCCGTCTCGATCCGATCTTCGAGAACGGCCGGCTCACGCACTATGTCGCGATCGAGCGCGACGTTTCGGAACGGCACAACAGCGAGGCCCGCCTTGCCACCGCGCGCGACGAGGCCGAAGCCGCCCGCGAGATCGCCGAAAAGGCGAACCGCGCCAAGTCGGAGTTCCTTGCCTCGATGAGCCATGAAATCCGCACGCCGATGAACGGCGTCATCGGCATGGCGCATGTGCTGATCGACGGGGAGCTTCGGCCCGAACAGCGGCGCGTCGCCGAGACGATCCGCGATTCCGGCGAGATCCTGCTGCAGATCATCAACGACATCCTCGACCTGTCGAAGCTCGAGGCCGGCAAGATGGCGTTCGATTCGATCCCCTTTGATCCGGGCGCATTGGCGCAGGGTGTCATCGATATCGTGGCGCCGCGCGCGGCCGGAAAGAACCTGCCGGTCACGCTTTCGGTGCGTCCGGGCGTGCCGGGGGTGCTGGTGGGCGACGGCGTGCGCGTGCGCCAGGTCCTGATCAATCTCGCCGGCAACGCCGTGAAGTTCACCGAGCGCGGTTCGGTCCGCATCGAGATCGACAGGGTGAAGGACGGTGCGGATGGGCGCGTGTGGATCCTCTTCTCGGTCCACGACACCGGCATCGGCATTCCGCAGGACCGCCTCAAGGACCTGTTCCGCGAGTTCAACCAGCTCGACAGCTCGATCACGCGCCGCTACGGCGGCACCGGTCTCGGCCTCGCAATCTGCCGGCGACTCGTCGCCCGCATGGAAGGAACGATCGACGTCCGAAGTGTGCCGGGCGAAGGCAGCGTCTTCGAAGTCCGGCTGCCGCTACACCCCGCCGAACCGGCGGAACTTGCCGCGACGGCGCACAACGAGGCAGGCACGGACGGAGCGCCGCTGCGCCGGGCCGACGGCGAGGCGTTGCGCATCCTGCTGGTCGAGGACAACGCGACCAACCAGCTCGTCGCCATGTCGATGCTCGAAAGCGTCGGACTCCAGGCTGACGTGGCATCCGACGGCGCCGCCGCGCTCGCCGCGGCGCGCACGCAGCACTACGACATCGTGCTGATGGACATCCACATGCCCGAAATGGACGGGCTAGCCGCCGCCCGCGCGATCCGCGCGATGGAGGGCGAGCGCGGCCGTGTACCGATCGTTGCGGTAACCGCTAACGCCTTTCAGAGCCATGCGGACGATTGCCGCGCGGCCGGCATGGACGATTTCCTGCCCAAGCCCTACCGCAAGGCGGCCCTTCTCGAAGTAATCACCCGGAACGTATCGACCCAAGCCTCCAGCATCGCACAAAGGTAGGCAGCGCCCGGTCCGGCTGCTAGGTTTTCTCTTCTTGTGCCAAGAGCAGCCGGAGCCGCCCCATGATCCTCTCGACCACCGATTCCATCGACGGAAAGCGCATCGCGACCTATCTGGGCGTGGTTTCGTCCGATGTCGTCCTCGGCTCCAACGTCTTCAAGGATTTCTTCGCCTCGATCCGCGACTGGGTCGGCGGGCGTGTCGGCAGCTACGAGAAGGTCTTCGCCGACGGCAAGCGCATGGCGCTCGAGGATCTGCAGGCGCGCGCCAAGGAACTGGGCGCGGACGCGATCGTGGGCATTGACCTCGACTACCAGACGATCGGCGGCGACTCCAAGATGCTGCTGATGGTCGCCGCCAACGGCACCGCCGTGAAGCTGGGTTAGGCGGATGCCCGGAAAGCGAGTTGCGCTCATGGGACTTTTCGCAAGCCTGATGGCGCTGATCGGGTGTGACAATCTGGTGACGAGCCGGGTCGTCTATTCGACCGGTGCCAATGTCACGCATCTCCTCCAAGCCACATCCGTCGACGGACCGCTTGCGGTCGAGGTCATGGGCGACGCGTTCGGGCAGGATGCCGCAACACTCGCACCCCGTATGGCCGAGATCATGCGCGCCAGCACGTCCGATCCATGGCTCAAGTTCGAAGCCGACCGCACGCAGGCGAGCGGCGGCTACCGCATGGTTTTCCTGTTCGACGCGCGGACCGTCCGGCAGCCGGATTTCTTCGCCGTCTGTGCCGGAAAGCCACCGCGCTTCGAAAGAGATCCCGCAAGAATTAGCGTTCATGCCGTCATCTGCGGACCGCAAGGTCCGCTAGTCGCGGTCCAGGGACTGGTGAAGCGTCCGGTTTCACTGGACGATCCGGCACTTGGCCGGCTTATCGTGCAGACCGGCTATTCGGCGATCCGCGGCGCCACCTGATCGTATTCAATTTTATCTTTAACCGTTCATAAACGCCGGTGGCCGGATAAAGGGCGCATGAATCGCGCCCGTAACGAGTCTGGAAAGCCGAAATCGAGCGATCGCTGGTCGCCGGCGGAATGCGCGGTGATCGATGCGTTGGCCGACGCGATACTGATCGTGGACGGCGCACACTGCATCCTGCGTGCGAATCCTGCCGCCGGCCGGATGCTCGGCTGCATACCGGGCGATCTGGAAGCCGTCGATCTTGCACGCATCGTCCCGAACGCCGGCACGATCGCCGATCTCTGGTCGGATCTGGATTTCTCCCACACCGCGCAGGTACATGCGCTGACGCTTGACGGCCGCGCCTTCCCGGCCACGCTTTCGGTCAGTCCGATCGCCGGTGTCGGCGACGGCTGCCATGTCGTGTCGATCCGCGATGTCACCGACGAGACGCGCGCCGAACGCCAGCTCGTCGACCGCACGCTGCGCGACAGCCTCACCGGGCTGCCGACGCGCGCACTGTTCCTCGAACAGGTCGAACATGCGCTCGCGCGCCGACGCGCGGGATCCGCGACCGGCGAGATCGCCGTCATTTGCGTCGGCCTCGATCGCTTCAAGCTCGTCAACGACTCGCTCGGCTATCCGGCGGGCGACGAGCTCCTGGCGGCGGTTGCCGCGCGGCTTTCCGACGAACTCGGCCCCGGCGTGCCGGTGGCGCGCCTCGGGGGCGATGAGTTCGGCATTCTTGTCGACGATGCCGTGCGCAAGGCAGAGGCCGTCGTCGTCGCCGAGCGCGCGCTTGGCGCCTTCGCGACCGCCTTCTCGTTGACCGGCAGGTCGCTTCTGATCGAAGCTTCCCTGGGCCTCGCCTTCTCCGAGGCGAAGGATGACGGCGCAGCCCAGATGCTGCTGTCGAACGCCGACGTGACCATGCACCGCGCCAAGCGCATCGGCGGCGGCCGAATCGAACTGTTCGAGCCGACCAAGCATGGCGAGGCGCTCGGCCTGCTGGAAATCGAGATGGCCCTGCGCGAAGCCCTGCAGCGCGGCGAGTTCGAGCTTGTCTACCAGCCCATCGTCGATCTGCAGCGTGGGAGCCTGCGCGGCGTCGAGGCATTGCTACGCTGGAACCGCGATGGCACGGCCACCGTACCGCCATCCGTCTTCATCCCGATCGCCGAGCAATCGGGCCTGATCGTGCAGATCGGCGAATGGGTGCTGCGCCGCGCCTGCGCCCAGATGAAGGTGTGGCGCGACCGCTACGGGTCGGCCGCGCCCGAATTCGTGGCGGTGAACCTCTCGGCACGTCAGATCGACCGCGACGACGTTCCGGCACTCGTACGTCGCGTGCTCGCCGACACAGGGCTCGACGCGCGCCATCTCGAACTGGAACTCACCGAATCGACCGTCGTCGAGAACCCGGAAGTCGGCCAGCGCATCCTGCAGGAAGTCGTGGCGCTCGGCGTTTCCCTCGCCATCGACGATTTCGGAACCGGCCAGTCGGCGCTTTCGCTGCTGCCGCGACTGCCGCTGGCCAAGCTGAAGATCGACCGCGCCTTCGTCGCGCGCATGGACGTGGAGTCCGAAAGTTTCGAGATCGTGCGCGTCATCGTCAGTCTCGCGCAGGCGCTGGGCATACGCACGGTTGCCGAGGGGATCGAACGCGAAAGCCAGCTGCGCCTGCTGCGCAGCCTCGGCTGCGCGCACGGACAGGGTTATTTCTTCCACCGCCCGCTCCCCGCGGCGGAGATCGAGAAGATCTGCGAAAGCCCCGTACCCACGACCATCCGCCCGCAGGCGGCGGCGGGCTAACGACCGACCGCGCCTTCAGCGGCGGGCATTCCGCCGCCATTTGTCGACATACTCGTTCATGTCCGCAATCTGCTCTGGTGAAAGCCTCGGGCGGATCGCCGCAAGCCTTGTTTCCGCGATGATCCCGCCAAGCGCGGCGGCGGCGGCATAAAGCCGGGCGGCCCGCTCGACGTCGGAGCGCGCCGTACCGATCCCGGCTTCTGCATACTCGCCAAGCATGCCAAGCGCATCGGAGTTCCCCTTCCCCGCCTCTTCGCGCAGGATCTCCAGCCCGCGGGCAGGGTTCTGCAGATCTAACCGCCGGGCCAGGTGTCCATAGGCTTCGGCAACCCGATCTCCGGCGGCAATCGCCTTGCGCAGCAGGACGTCGGCCGCCGGCACGTCGGTCGGCCCGCCGACCCCCTGATAAAGCGCCATGGCCGCCGGCCGCAGCGCCGAAGGCTCGCCGGCGTTCGCGAGCACGAGGATCGCCGCGCGGGCATCTGCGATCTTGCCTTGGACATATAGCCGTTCCGCCGCATCGCGCGCCGCCGGTCGGGCGGGAAGGATGTCGAAGGGCGCTTCGGGTGCCGGCACGCCGTAGAGACTTGCCGACGTCGCCGCGACCGACCCGTTTCCGCCGGCTTGTGCCACGCGCGCGCGTTCGATCGCACCGGCAACGGCATCGATATAGCGCTGCCCCCAGCCGAAAAGGTTGTCGACGAACCAGCCGGCCGCATCGCGAATCGGCACCTCGCGGCTCCCACTCTGAAGGACGTTGAACCGCAGCGTCACCAGCGTGTCGTTCCTGCTCTGCTCGAATTCGAAATAACCGAGAAGATCGTCCGCCCCGCCGAATCCACGGTTCTTCATCAACATGACGATCCGGTTCGGCTCGCGGCGCGCGATGCTGTGGTCGAACTCTGCACCCCTGTTGCGGACAGACCCAAGCTGACGGATCGCAACATCAAAGACATCCATGACGTTCGACTGCGAGACGCCAACGATGCGCGTCTGCGGATCTGGGAGAGATGCGCCGGTCGAATCGCCGCCACGGCAACCGGCAAGAAGCGCGAGCAGACCGAGCATCGCGAACACCCTAAGACGCATAATATGCATTCCTCCGCCTAAACTTGTGCGGAATCATGCTACTTTTAGAATTGTAAAATTTCAATAATTCAATCTTCGGATTTCTGTCGAAATAGTACGTCCTTCGACGCAAGAACCGCTCCGCCGACGATCAGCACGCAGGCCGCGAGCAGCGACAGGCTTGCACTTCCAGTACCCGCAAGCAGCAGAAGGCATGTCGACATCAGCGGCGTGAGATACGAGGCCGCCCCCAGCGCCTTGATGTCACCCTTCTTCATGCCGATGTCCCACAGGAAGAAAGCGAGGCCGACCGGCCCGAAACCCAGCGCCACGAGCGCCGCCCATTGGCCTTGCGTGCCGGAATAGGCATCCTCGAAGAGAACGTGACAGACCGCTGCCAGCACGGACGTGCCGGCGCAGAAGCCGGTGACCGCATCGGTCGGAACGTCGCCGAAGCGGCGCGATAGCACCGAATAGCTCGACCACAGCACCGCCGCCGCGAGCGCGCAGCCATAGCCGAGGATCTGCGACGGCGTGAAACCGCCCGCACCAGCGCCGGCACCGACAATCAGCACGCAGCCGGCAAGCCCGGCGGCGGCACCGGCAATATGGAACCAGCGCAGCCGTTCGCCAGGCAGGAAGCCCGCGAAGACGACGATCAGCAGCGGCCAGAGATAGTTGAGCAGGTTCGCTTCGACCGGTGGGGCGAGCGCGATGGCCGCGAAATAGCAGGCATGATAGCCGAACAGGCCGTAGAGCCCGAGCGCCCACACGGCAGGCCGCTGGCGCCAGGCGGCGAAAAGCGGTTCGCGACGAAAGGCGCGCTTGGCAAGCCCCAGCACGGCGGCGATGCCGAAGGCGACCGCGCACCCGAAAAACGGCGGCGGTGCGGCGATCGATGTCAGCACCGCAAGCGTTGCCCACAGCGCGATGGCACCAAGACCGATGAATGTCGCCGACCGGACCGACACGCGAAGCTCTCCCGGAACGAAAAAGGCCCCCGCCTTGCGAGCGGGGGCCTTCCTCTAGCGGTTTGCCGCAGCCGCTTCAATACATGTGCTGGCCGCCATTGATCGACATCGTCGAGCCGGTGACGAAGCCGCCGTCGTCGGAAACGAGGAACAGCACGCCACGCGCGATTTCCGAGGCCTTTCCGAGGCGGCCGACCGGGATGCGTGCGACGATCTTTTCCAGCACGTTGGGCGGAACCGCGCGTACCATGTCGGTGTCGATGTAGCCGGGCGCGATCGCGTTGACCGTGATTCCGGCGGCGGCACCTTCCTGGGCCAGCGCCTTGGTGAAGCCGTGGATGCCCGACTTCGCCGCCGCGTAATTGACCTGCCCGTACTGGCCGGCCTGTCCGTTGACCGAACCGATATTGACGATGCGGCCGAACTTGCGGGCGCGCATGCCCTCGATCGTCGCGCGGCTCATGTTGAAGCACGAGCCGAGATTGGTCTGGATGACGGCATCCCACTGGTCGAACGTCATCTTGTGCATCGTGCCGTCGCGCGTGATTCCCGCGTTGTTGACGAGCACGTCGACGGGGCCAAGCTTAGCTTCGACCTCCTTCACGCCCGCGACGCACGCCTCGTATTTCGAGACGTCCCACTTGAAGGCCGGGATGCCGGTGCGCTTGGTGAACTCCTGTGCGGCCGAATCGTTGCCGCCGTAGTTCGCCGCGACCTTGTAGCCCGCGTCGCGCAGACCCACGCTGATCGCTTCACCGATGCCGCGTGTCCCGCCCGTTACGATCGCAACCCGTCCCGACATGCGTTTTCTCCCCGTTCGCGTTTTATCTGCTTCTTGTCGTTTCGTTCAGCGTTCGACGCACATCGCGATGCCCATGCCGCCGCCGATGCACAGCGTGGCAAGGCCCTTCTTCGCGTTGCGCCGGCCCATCTCGTAAAGCAGCGTCGTCAGGACGCGCGCACCCGACGCACCCACCGGGTGGCCGATGGCGATGGCGCCGCCATTGACGTTGACCTTGGCCGGATCCCAGCCGAGCGTCTTGTTGACGGCGCAGGCCTGCGCGGCGAACGCCTCGTTCGCCTCGACGAGATCGAGGTCTTCGGCCTTCCAGCCCGCCTTGGCAAGTGCCGCCTTCGATGCCGGGATCGGGCCCGAACCCATGATCGCCGGGTCGACGCCCGCCGTCGCCCACGAGACAATGCGTGCAAGCGCCTTCACGCCGCGCTTCTCGGCCTCCTTGGCCGTCATCAGGATCAGGGCTGCGGCCCCGTCGTTGATGCCCGAGGCGTTGCCGGCCGTGACCGTGCCGTTCTTGTCGAACGCCGGACGCAGCTTCGTCAACGTCTCCAGCGTCGTGCCGTGCTTGGGGTATTCGTCGTCGGAAACGACGACGTCGCCCTTGCGACCCTTGATCGTGACGGGCGCGATCTCGTCCTTGAACCTGCCGGCCTTCTGCGCGGCCTCGGCCTTGTTCTGCGAGGCCATCGCGAACTTGTCCTGCTCTTCGCGCGTGATCTGCCATTTCTGGGCGACGTTCTCGGCCGTCGTGCCCATGTGATAGCCATGGAAGGCGTCCCACAGACCGTCCTTGATCATCGTGTCGACCATCTCGGCATTGCCCATCTTGGTGCCGCCGCGCAGATACATCGCATGCGGCGCCTGGCTCATACTCTCTTGACCGCCCGCGACGACGATATTGCTGTCGCCGTTGCGGATCGCCTGGAAGCCGAGCGCCACCGCGCGCAGGCCGGAGCCGCAGAGCTGGTTGATGCCATAGGCGGTCTTCTCGACCGGGATGCCCGCGCCGATCGCGGCCTGGCGCGCCGGGTTCTGGCCCTGTCCGGCCGTGAGGATCTGGCCGAGGATCGCCTCGTCGACGTCGCCGGGTGTCACGTTCGCGCGCTTCATCGCCTCGAGGATCGCGACCTGACCGAGATAGTGGGCCGGCACGCTCGAGAGCGCGCCGTTGAAGCTGCCCACGGGTGTACGCGCCGCGGCGGCGATGACGATATCGGTCATTGGGTATCTCCCGTTTTGGAATTCTGAAGAATTGCGGTCAGTCTACGCGCCCGCGCATCACGCGGGCAAGCGCCCCAGCCATGCGGTCAGCGGTTCCCAGAGCTCGGTCTTGCCGCGTCCGCCGACGACCATGCCGATATGGCCGAGCGGCGGCTCGAGCGTGTCGACGCGCTTGAGCTTTGCTGCAAGTGCGCGCGCGCTCGCCGGCGGCACGATGCGGTCCTGCGCGGGAACGACGCACAAGGCCGGCAGGTCCAGCATGTGCGGCAAAACGGCACGGCCAGACAGCGTCCATCTGCCGAGCGCGGGCAGGTTCTCGCCGTACCACCCGACGAGCGTCTCGCGCGCGACGGGTGCGGATAGCGGCACGCCGTCGTTGAGCCAGTCCTCGAGCGCCACGAACGCGCGCAGGCGCGGACTGTCGTCGGGAATGCCGGCGAGGCCGCGGAACTTGCGTGCGGCTAGGAACGGATCGAGGGCGGCGAACAGCCCCTGCAGGATGTCGACCGGCAACTCGCCCGCCGCGTCGATCCATGGCCACCACGGGCGCAGCGCGTCGCCGATGCCGAGCGACAGGTCGGGGCGCTCGGTATGGAAGTCCCAGGGCGTCGCGAGCAGCGCGAGCGCCGACAGCCGGTGCTGCTGCTTTGCAGCAAGGCCGAGCGCGAGCAGTCCGCCCATGCAGTAGCCCAATGCCACAGGCCGCGTGCCGCCTGCGCGCTCGACCGCGCCGAGCGCGTCGGTGAGCCGCCGGTCGATATAGGCCGAAAGGCCGAAGCCGCGTTCGACATCGCCCGGCGCATCCCAGTCGACGAGGAAAGGCCGGAAGCCGCGCGCGGCGAGGAAACGCGCGAGCGAGTTGCCTTCGTCGAGATCGAGCACGTAAGCACGATTGATCAGCGAGGGGATCAGCAGCAGCGGGCGCGCGGATGAGCGGGCGTCGGGCGCGTAGTCGTAGACGCGCGTCGTGCCGTCCTGCCAGATCGTCGCGGGCCAGGTGAACGGACGGCGCCAAGGATGCTTGCGATAGCGCGTCAACCCTTCGTGAAAATCGGCGAGGCGGCGCTTGATCTCGCGCCCCAGCGCCTCACGGAACGCCGCTTCCGGATGGCTTGCGAGCTCGCTTTCGAGGCTTGCCGCGCGGTCCTTCAGGCTTGGGTGCCACGCCAGCCCCGGCAGGCGCACCGGCGCCGCCGGCAAGCCTTTCTTCGAGAACGGCAAGGCGGCGGCGCAGCTCAGCCAGGTCGTCGCCGCGATCGCCACGTGCAGGGCCAGCGGGCGCGGGCCCGTGCGCGGCGGCGTTACGGAAGAAGTCTGCGAAGGGGCCATCGGCGAACACATTCGCATCCGGCCCCGCCCCCTTCAACCCTTCGGCGGCAGCCGCCCAGATGCCCGCGAACCCAGCCGGCCCGAGCGTCGCCCAGAGCTGCGCGTAGCGCCCCAGCGTACGCGCCACTTCCGGATCGGCCGACACGGCCGCGATCTGGTCCTGCCAGAGATCGAGATAGCGCTTTGCGAGTTCGTCCAGATTGGGCGGATCGGCGGTCATGCGGTCGCCAGCGTATCCGAAATCGCCTGTTCGTATGAGGGTAATAAGATACCGTTTGCCAATTTAGTGTGCGCTTGCGAGATATCCCTTCCTCGTGCCAGTTTAAACCCATGACAGACACGTCCAACGCTCCGCCCGCCGCCGATGCCCCCGCCTCCGGCGAAACCGGCAAGGAGCCGGTGAAGATCAAGAAATATGCAAACCGCCGTCTCTACAACACGGCGACGTCGAGCTACGTGACGCTCGATCACCTTTGCACAATGGTCAAGCAGGGCACCGACTTCGTCGTCCACGACGCGAAGACGGGCGAGGACATCACGCGCAGCGTACTCACGCAGATCATCGTCGAGGAAGAAGGCAAGGGCGGCCAGAACATGCTGCCGGTCGCGTTCCTGCGCCAGCTCATCTCGTTCTACGGCGACAACCTGCAGGCGCTGGTACCGCGCTATCTCGAAAATTCGATGTCCGCCTTCTCGCGCAACCAGGAGCAGATGCGCACGGCCATGCAGCAGGCATTTGGCGGCATGTTCCCGTTCAGCGCGCCCATGGGCGGCACGATCGAGGAGATCGGCAAGCAGAACATGGCGCTGCTTCAGAACGCGATGAAGATGTGGGCGCCGTTCGGTTTCGAGGGCGGCAAGGCGCCGGCCGCACCGGCGGCTTCGGCCGAGCCGGGCGCCAACGTGCAAGGCACGGAATCGCTCGACGAACTGCGCAAGCAGCTCGAAGCGATGCAGTCCCGCCTTTCGGATCTTTCGAAGAAGTCCTGAAACTTCAGACTTCGAGCGCCGCGCGGTAGAGGTCGAGAAGCTCGTCCTGCTCCTTGCGATCGGGCTCTTCCATCTTCCGCAGCTTGATCACCTGACGCATGATCTTCGTGTCGAAGCCGTTACCCTTGGCTTCGGCATAGACCTCGCGGATATCCGCAGCCAGATCGGCCTTCTCGGTTTCCAGACGCTCGATACGCTCGACGAACGACTTGAGTTTCGCTGCCGCAATGCCACCCGTGTCGCCGCCGTCCGCCATCTGTCAGTCTCCGAGAATCGCAATGAAGGAGCCGGAAGCTAGCGGTGCACGGCCTCCGCGACCAGACGAAATCGACGCCGTCTGTGGATAAGGTGCATAGCGGGATTAATGCTTGTGGGAAGCCGCGAATTTCGCCTTCTGGTCGCCCGTGGTTTCCTTCTGGTGCTTGGCCTTCCACTCGTCGTAGGGCATGCCGTAGACGATCTCGCGCGCCTGCGGATCGGTGAGGCCCACGCCCTTTTCCTGGGCCGCGGCGAGATACCATTTCGACAGGCAATTGCGGCAGAAACCGGCGAGATTCATCATGTCGATGTTCTGCACGTCGGTTCGCTCACGCAGATGGGTCACCAGCCGGCGGAAGGCGGCGGCTTCGAGTTCGGTGCGCGTCTTTTCGTCGAGTTCGGCGGCCATGACGGTCTCCCGGCTTGCGGTCCTCGCAAAGATATAGGCCTCCAGCGGAGCACTTACAAACCTTGCACGGTCTCGGCGACCAGCCCGTCGACGACCGCGGCCAGCGCGGCCTGCCGATCTGCCCCGCCTGCGAGCGCCTTGGCGTATGCCGCACGCTGGCGATGGGCCGAGGTGCCTCGCGCCAGAATGGTGCGCGCATGCGCGATCTCTGCGATGCAGTCGAGCCGCTCGGCATCCGGCCGGACGAGTTCGATCAACTCGTCGAGCAGGGCGGCATAGGGCACGATCTCGCCCTTGCCGAAATCGACGAGACCGCCTTCGAGGCCGTAGCGCTGCGCACGCCAGCGATTTTCCTTGATCAGCATATGCGGATAGATGCGCCAGCGCTGATTCTGCCGCTTCAGCCGCCAAAGCATCGAGATCATGCATTGATAGAGGGCGGCGATCGCGATCGCATCGTCGAGATACGGGCACATGTCGGTGATCCGCATCTCGAGCGTGGGGAAGCGTGCCGACGGCCGTACGTCCCACCAGAGCTTGGAGGCATCGTCGATCAGGCCCGCCGCGATCAACCGGTCGAGCTGGCGGCGGTACTCGCCGTAGCTTTCGAAATGGTCGGGCGGGCCGGTGCGCGGCAGCTCGTTGAAGATCGCCACGCGATAGCTCGCCAGCCCCGAATCCTCGCCCTGCCAGAAGGGCGAGGAGGTCGAAAGCGCGAGCAGATGCGGCAGGAAATAGCCGATCTGGTTCATCAGATCGATGCGCAGCTCGTCGTCGGCGATGCCGACATGCACGTGCAGCCCGCAGATCACCAGCCGGCGCCCCACGCCCTGCAAGTCGCGCTCCAGCGCGCGGTAGCGGTCCTTGTCGGTTGCACCCACGCCGCGCCAAAGCGCGAAGGGATGCGTCGACGCAGCGACGGGCGCAAGGCCGAAGCCGCCCACGACATCGGCGACCGCCCGACGCAGACGCGCAAGGTCGGCGCGTGCCTCGCGCGCGGTCCGGCACACGCGCGTCTGCACCTCGATCTGCGCGCGCAGGAATTCCGGGCTTGCCTGACCGGCCTGCCCCTGCGCCGCCAGCTTCGCCTCGACCAGCGCGACCAGATCGGCCGGTGGATCGCGCGCGAGATCGCGCGTCACCCTGTCGACGAGCAGGTATTCCTCTTCCACGCCGATGGTGAATTCGGGATCCTTCACGGATGGACCTTCGCGACGCCAAGCTCGGGCCGGTCGATCAGCGGGGACAGCGCGTCGCCGAACAACGCGGCCCATTTGTCGCAGCCCGCGCGCGTGTCGATCAGGTCCTGCCGGATCTCGATCAGCGCATGCGGCAGGCCCGCCTCCTCGCAGTGCACGCGCATCGTGTAGCCGTGACCGTCGCGCGCGTCGTAGGGCTCGTTGTCGCCCACGACGATTCCCGCCTGCGCGCGCAGATTCGCCATCAGCGGTGCCGGCAGGCGCGGATCGGATCTCCACAGGATGCCGATGTGCCACGGCCGCTCGAACCCCTTGAAGACCGGCGTGCAGGAATGCATCGACACGACGACCGGTGCACGGCCTCGTGCCGACCTGCGCGCGAGCGTCTCCCGCACCGCGGCGTGGTAAGGCGCGTGAAGGGCATCGATCCGCGCGCGCCGCTTCGCGGCATCAAGCGCAAAATTGCCTGGAACCGGCGTGCCGTCAGATACCTCCGGGCACAAGCCCGGATCGTCGAGGCGCCGATTGCAATCGATCACGAGACGCGAATAGACGCTTGCGACGACCGCGCAGCCGAACCGGGCGGCAAGCCGCTTCGAGACTTCGAGAGCGCCGATATCCCATGCGATGTGCCTGTCCCATTCGGCGCGCGGCACGCCGAGATCGCCGAGGCTGCGCGGCACCGCACGCCCGGCATGGTCGCAGATCACCACGAGCGGCGTGTCGCCCGCCGCCGGAATGGTCAGGACCGGCGGGGCTTCGTCGAGGGCAAGAAGGGCTGGAAGATCGGCCATACGCGTTTGCGCGACTATAGCGCGCCGCGCGAGGGCCCTGCTAGGCTCCCGCGACAATGGATATGCACGCCTTTCTTCGTTCGCTCTTCGACGCTGCGGTCGCCGCCGCCCAGCCGACCCTGCGGATCCGGGATTTCTTGCCGGCCGCGCCCAAGGGGCGCGTGGTCGTCGTAGGAGCCGGCAAGGCATCGGCCGCGATGGCGCGTGCGTTCGAAGATGCGTGGACCGGTCCGCTCGAAGGGCTGGTCGTCACACGCTACGGCCACGGCGTGCCGTGCCGCCACATCGAGATCGTCGAGGCCTCCCACCCTGTTCCCGATGCCGCCGGGCTCGAAGCCGCCGGTCGCATGCTCGAGCGCGTACGGGATCTGGGGCCGGACGATCTGGTCGTGGCGCTGATGTCGGGCGGTGGTTCGGCCGTCCTCAGCCGCCCCGCCCCGCCCATCGCGCTCGACGAATTCCGGGCGCTCACTTCGGCCCTACTCAAATCAGGCGCCAACATCGTCGAGATGAATGCCGTGCGAAAGCACCTGTCGACCATCGCCGGCGGCAGGCTCGCGCAGGCGGCGGCCCCTGCCCGCGTGCTTACGCTGGCGATATCCGACGTGCCCGGCGACGATCCTTCGACCATCGGCTCGGGTCCGACCGTCCCGGATCCCACGACACTTGCCGACGCGCGCGCCGTTCTCGCGAAGTACGGCATTGCATCTTCGCCATCGGTCGCCGCACGCCTTGCTGATCCGGCCGCCGAAACGCCCAAGACGCTTTCCAATACCGACTACCGGCTGATCGCGGCGCCCATCCAGTCGCTCGATGCGGCCGCCGAACTTGCCCGCAAGGCCGGCTATGCGGTCCATTCGCTCGGGCCCGACCTCGAGGGCGAGAGCCGCGACGTCGCGGCGGCGCACGCAAAGCTCGCGCGAGAGATCAAGGCCGGGCGCGGGCCGGTGCGTGCGCCCTGCGTGGTGCTGTCGGGCGGCGAGACGACCGTGACGGTGCGCGGCAAGGGTCGCGGCGGACGGAACGCCGAATTCGCGCTTGCCCTGGCCGTCGCCCTCGACGGAATCGACGGGGTCTGGGCGATCGCCGGCGATACCGACGGGATCGACGGAACCGAGGACAATGCCGGCGCGCGCGTGGCGCCCGATACGCTTGCCCGGGCCCGGGCCACCGGCCTCGACGCGCTTGCCCGGCTTGCCGACAATGACGGCTACGGGTTCTTCGCCGCCACCGGCGATCTTGTGGTCACCGGCCCGACGCACACCAACGTCAACGATTTTCGCGCTATAGTCGTCTGCTGAAGCAACGAACAAGACCGGGGAGACCGCCGCCGTGCGCCGCATCTGTGCCACCAAAATCGTCGCCACGCTGGGGCCGGCCACCAGCGATCCGGCGGTCATCGAGCGGATCTTCCGCGCGGGCGTCGACGTGTTCCGGCTCAATTTCAGTCACGGCTCGCACGAAGACCACCGCGCGCGCTACGACACGCTGCGCGCGCTGGAGGAGAAGACCGGCCGGCCGATCGCGATCCTGGCCGATCTCCAGGGACCGAAGCTGCGTGTCGGCACCTTCAAGGCGGGCCCGGTCGTTCTCAAGAACGGCGCCACGTTCCGCTTCGACATGGACAAGACGCCCGGCGACGAGACGCGTGCGCCCCTGCTCCATCCCGAGATCTTCGCCGCCCTCTCGCCCGACCAGCACCTGCTGGTCGACGACGGCAAGTTGCGCCTTCAGGTGATCGAGACGTCGCCCGCGCATGCGCTGTGCAGGGTGCTTGTCGGCGGGCCGATCTCCGACCGCAAGGGCGTCAACGTGCCGGGTACGGTCCTGCCGATCTCCGCCCTGACCGAGAAGGACCGTCGCGATCTCGCCTTCGCGCTGGAGATCGGCGTCGACTGGATCGCCCTTTCCTTCGTCCAGCGGCCCGACGACATCGCTGAAGCCAAGAAACTCGTCCAGGGCCGTGCGGGCGTGTGCGCCAAGCTCGAAAAACCGGCGGCGATCGACCGGCTCGACGAGATCGTCGAGATGTCGGACGCCGTCATGGTGGCGCGCGGCGATCTCGGCGTCGAGATGCAGCCCGAGGACGTGCCGGCCATGCAGAAGCGTATCGTGCGCACCTGCCGCAAACTCGGCCGCCCGGTGATCGTCGCCACGCAGATGCTGGAATCGATGATCCATTCGCCCACACCGACGCGCGCGGAAGCTTCCGACGTGGCGACGGCAGTCTATGACGGAGCGGATGCCGTGATGCTGTCGGCAGAAACGGCGTCGGGTAGCTTCCCGACCGAAGCCGTCACGATCATGGAGCGCATCATCAGCCGCGTGGAGCGCGATCCGCTCTACCGGCCGATCATGGACGCCGACCACGCGGCACCCGAACCGACCGCTTCCGACGCGATCACGGCCGCGGCAGCCCAAGTGGCCCGGACGATCAAGGCAGCGGCCATCGTGACTTTCACCACATCGGGTTCGACGACACTGCGCGCTGCCCGCGAACGGCCGGAAGCGCCTATCCTGTGCCTGACGCAAAACCGCCGGACTGCGCGTCGGCTCGTGCTGTGCTGGGGCACGCACACCATGGTGTCGGAGGAGTTCGCCTCGTTCACCAAAATGGTCGACAAGGCGTGCGAGGTGGCGAAGGCGCAGGGCTTCGCCGATCCCGGCGAGACGATCGCGATCACCGCCGGCGTGCCTTTCGGCACGCCGGGGGCGACGAACATCCTGCGGATCGCCTGGATCAGCTAGGGCGCGATCAATCTTCCAGTACGCTGCGCAGCATCCACGCGGTCTTTTCGTGGATGTCGAGACGCTGCGTGAGCAGGTCCATCGTCGGCTGGTCGTCGGCCTTGGCCACGACCGGCAGCAGCTTGCGCGCCGTGCGCGCTGTCGCTTCCTGCGCCGAGACGAGATGGCGGACCATGTCGTCGGCCTTCGGCACGCCGTCGACTTCCTTGATCGAAGCGAGCTTCGCGAACTCGCGGTAGGTGCCCGGCGACGGATGACCGAGCGCGCGGATTCGTTCGGCGATCAGATCGAGCGCATTCCACTGCTCGGTATACTGCCCCATGAACATCAGGTGCAGGCTGTTGAACTGCGGCCCCGTGACGTTCCAATGGAAATTGTGGGTCATCAGATAGAGCGTGTAGCTGTCGGCAAGCAGTGCCGAAAGGCCCTTCACGATCTTCGCGCGCGTCGCCTTGTCGATGCCGATATCGATGGCCGGCGCCTTCGGTTTCCTGGATGCCATGTTCGCACCTCCTCGCTATATCCCTGCAATCTGGAAGGATTCAGGAAGAATACAAGTATCCGTCAGGCAAAAGTCAGCGAAACCGTTCCGAGTACGCCGAAATCCGCCACGAATGCACCCGGCGTTTCGACGAGATAGGGCACGATGCACGAGCCGGTCGTGACGATCTGGCCAGCAGCCAGCGTCGTCCAGGGCGGCGGGTTGTTTGCGAGCAGCACGAGCGCCGCGAACGGATCACCGAGGATCATCGCCCCGCTGCCCGTCGTGACCTGCTTGCCGTCCTTCGACAGCGTCAGCGGATGCCTGCCGAACTCGTGGCCGCGCCAGTCGCGCACGCCGGTCCCATAGACGAAGCCGCCGCTCGCCATGCAGTCGGCCAGCGCTTCGATCGGCGGCGCACCCGGCCGGCGCGTATCGACGAGTTCGATCGCCGGGTGGAACGCCGCAACCGCATCGGCGACTTCCTCGCGCGAATAGGGAGTCTTGCGCGCCGGTAGATCCCGGCCGAGCGCGAAGGCGAATTCGCATTCGATCTTCGGGGCCAGGAAACCCGAGAGCGCGAACGACGCGGACGACGCTTTCGTCCACGGCGACAGGAGCGGCGCGTTCGTGACGACCGGGATGCCGGACTTCGCCTGCTGGCCCGCGTCGACATTCCCGACCTTCCAACCGGTGACCTTGTGCTCGGGCAGGCGGGCGGCAGCGGCATGAATCGCGAAAGCTTCCCAGAACGCGCCCGGCGGGCGCGAGGGCCACTCGGGAAGGACACGCACGGCACGGCGGGCGGCCATCATCGCGGCGGCACAGGCTTCGACGTCGCAGCTATCGCTCATTTGAGATCTCCGATCGGCTCGTCGCTCATGCTCACGTGCCCGCCGCGCCTGACCATGATCCGGCGGCCGAACAGCGTGCCCACCTGCTTGCGGTGCGATACGCAGATCAGCGTCTTGTCCGGAAAATCCTCGATCAGGCGGCCAAGCATGTACATCTCGGTGTCCTCGTCGAGCGAGGCGAGCGTCTCGTCGAGAATCAGGCAGGGTGCGTCGGTGAGCAGCGCGCGCGCGAATGCCAGACGCTGCTGCTCGCCGCCCGAGAACGGCTCGCCCTTGTCGCCGACGGATGCCTTGAGGCCGTCGGGCTCGGCAGCCACGCGACGGTCCATCTTCACGCGCTCGAGCGTGTGCTGCCACAGATCGTCGGCAAGCTTGCGGTGGATCGCGACGTTGTCCTCGACCGTTCCCGGGATGAAGGCGGTCGCGGCACGCCCGAAGAAGAACAGGCGCTTGCGATCCGTGAGGCTGAGGCTCGTCACGTCGCGGCCATCGACGGTGATGCGACCCGAAGACGGCCGGTGCATGCCAAGCAGCATGAAGATCAGCGTGGTCTTGCCTGCACCCGAATCGCCGAAGAGGCCGATCTTGTCACCCGGCCGGATCACGAACGAGAACGGGTTGAGCAGCGTCTCGCCCCGGTCGGAGACGAGCGTGACGTTTTCGAAGCGGATCTCGCCGAAGGATGCGGGCGGACGCGCGCCCTTCTCGGCCAGCACACCGTCCAGCCCATCGGTCGAGGCCGAGATGCGCTTCAGCGCCAGGCGCGCGTCGTTGATCATCGGCCACGCCTCGCCGATGCGGCTGAGATTCGGGAAGATGAGCATCGTGTAGTAGGCGAAGATCAGGAATTTGCCGATCTGAGGCGGCCCGTCGGTCGTAACAAAAAGCAGCACGAGGCACACGGCCGACGACATGCCGATGACGAATTCGACGATCCCGTAATAGGCGCCGTGCCGGCGCCACAGCAGCTTGTTCATCGCCGACAGGCGGCGCGCGCCGGCGAGCAGGCGGACGATGAAGGCCGCACCAAGGCCCGTGAAGCGCAGATCGAGGTTCTTCTGGTAGAGGGCGGCGAGATAGCCGAGATAGCCCTGATCGAGCGCCATCTTCGCGATGTATTGCTTCTTGCGCCAGTGCGCGTAGTAGGCGATGGCGCAGATCAGCACGCCGATCTCGGCGAGCAGGATGTAGAACAGCCACTTTTCGACGAAGAAGATGACGCACAGCATCAGCACGAGCTGGAGCACGGCCACGCCCGCATGGACAAGCGCCTCGCGCAGCAGTCGCTGCACGGCCTCGAGATCGCCCGAAGCCGCGGCAAGCACGCCGCCGGCCCCCATCTTCGAGAGCTTCGCATAGGGTCCGCGCAGCAGGTTGAGCGCGATCGACCCGCGGATCGAACGGATGATGCGCTCGGAAAGCGCGGACGTCCGGTACTCGGACAGCAGGAAGAAGATCAACACGATCACTTCGATCACGAAGATCAGGCCGACATAGAGCCAGATGCGATCGAAGTCGCGCAGCAGCACGGCTTCGATGCCGCCCCACCACGTATCGGGCTTGGCGCCCGCGATCAACGCGTTGATCGGTAGCGGCCGCACGACGACCGCGATCGACTGCACGCACGCGATCAGGAAGATGACGAGGATGCCGATCCGCCAGCGCGGATCGTGCCGCTTCAGCAGCGTGTCGATTTCACGTATGAACATTCGGCCGCCCCTCGGCGAAGGGCGACAGCACGCCGACAATCGCCGCATGGGTCGGAGCCGCAAGCCCGTGCTTCTGCGAAAGACGCACGACCGCCCCCGAAAGCCACGGCAGTTCCAGCTTCGCGCCGCGCTCTAGGTCGTGCAGCATCGAAGCCTTCATGCCGTCCGGCACCGCCTCGATGAACGCATAGGTCTTGTCGGTCTGGTCCGCAGCCAGCGCCACGCCTTCCGCGCGCGCGACGGCGACCGATTCCTCGACGAGCTTCCGCACCGTGGCGCGCGTGACTTCCGAGCGCCAGAGCGCGCCCTTGGGCAGGCGCGTCGAGGCGGTGATCGCGGACAGAACCGACAGGAAGACGAACTTTTCCCAGATCGACTTCGAAATATCGGGGCTGGCGACGGCATCCACGCCCGCGCGCTTGGCGATGGCGACGAACTCGGCGACGCGCGGATGGTCGGGCCGGTCAAAGGCGCCGGCCGTGATGCGGGCAAGCTGGCCCGAATGGCGGATCGTACCGGGCTCGGCGATCGTCGTGGCGATGTGGGCCACGCCGCCGAGCACGCGCTCGGCTCCATAGACCTCGCGCAGGATTTCGGGCGCCTCGACGCCGTTCTGCAGCGACACGACATTGGTCGCAGGCCCGACCAGCGGCTCGATCTGCTTGGCCGTTGCTGCAACGTCCCAGAGCTTCACCGCGAGGAAGACGATGTCGGCGACGCCGATCGCGGCGGGATCGGATTCCGCCCGGATCTTCTGGACGAGATTGCCAAGCGGAGACTCGATCCGGATCCCGTTGGCGCGGATCGCGGCAAGATGAGGTCCGCGTGCGATCAGTGCGACATCGGCGCCCGAGGCGGCAAGGCGCGCGCCGAAATAGCCCCCGACGCCGCCGGCCCCGACGAAGACGATCTTCACGTCAGCGCCGCGCAGGCTTTCTGGATTCGCGTACAGGCGTCGCGCAAGGCATCTGTCGACGTCGCGTAGGAGATGCGGAAGTAAGGCGCCAGGCCGAAGGCCGAGCCCTGCACCACCGCCACACCCACGCTTTCCAGCAGGTAGGTGACGAAGTCGGTGTCGGTCTGGAGGACCTTGCCCTCGGGGGTCTTCTTGCCGATCGTGCCCGCGCACGACGGGAAGACGTAGAACGCGCCTTCCGGCTTCGGGCAGCGCAAGCCCTTCGCCTCGTTGAGCATCTTGACGACGAGATCGCGCCGCTCGGCGAACACCTTGTTGTGTTCGGCGATGAAGCCGTTCGGGCCGTTGAGCGCCTCGACGGCCGCCGCCTGGCTGATCGAGCTGGGGTTCGACGTCGACTGCGACTGGATCGCCTGCATCGCCTTGATGAGCGGGGCCGGGCCGCCGGCATAGCCGATGCGCCAGCCGGTCATGCAGTAGGCCTTCGACACGCCGTTGACCGTCAGCGTGCGGTCATAGAGCTTCGGCTCGACCTGTGCGATCGTCGCGAACTTGAAGCCGTCATAGAGCAGGTGCTCGTACATGTCGTCCGTCATGATCCAGACATGCGGATGCTTCAGCAGCACCGCGGCGAGCGCCTTGAGGTCGGCTTCCGAATAAGCCGCACCCGTCGGGTTCGACGGCGAGTTGAGGATCAGCCACTTCGTCTTGGGCGTGATCGCCGCTTCGAGCGCTTCGGGCGTCAGCTTGAAACCCTGGTTCTCCGAGCAGGCGACCTCGACCGGCTTGCCTTCGGCGAGGATCACCATGTCGGGATAGCTCACCCAGTAGGGTGCCGGAACGATCACTTCGTCGCCCGGATTCACCGTCGCCATCAGCGCGTTGTAGAGCACCTGCTTGCCGCCCGTGCCGACCGTGATCTGGTTGGGCGCGTACTTCAGGCCATTCTCGCGCTCGAACTTCGCCGAAATCGCCTTCTTCAGCGCCGGCGTACCGTCAACGGCGGTGTACTTGGTTTCGCCCGCATCGATCGCCTTCTTGGCGGCGTCCTTGATGTTCTGCGGCGTGTCGAAATCCGGCTCGCCCGCACCCAGGCCGATGACGTTCTTGCCCGCCGCTTTGAGTTCGGCCGCCTTCATCGTAACCGCAATGGTGGGCGACGGCTTCACACGCTGCAAACGCTCGGCGACGATCGACATGGCAGTCGGATTCCTTCAATCGGGAGTCGGGGAAAAAGCCGTTGAAAACTAGCCCCGGACGAGGGGCCGCGCAACGCCCTTGACCTTCCATCGGGGGCAAGCAGTACACGGATTGTCAGCGAACAATCCCGTCCAAAGGAGATATCGAGATGCTGAAGAAAATCGCCCTTGTCGCCGCCATTGGCGCGGCTTTCGCCGGCGGGCTGGCACTGGCCCAGAACATGCCGAACATGCAGAACATGCCCGGGATGCAGGGCATGTCGCCCGGCCAGATGTCCATGCCGCCGGTCGCCGGCGGCCATTCCGGGCATGGCGCACCGGCAAGCAGTGCCGATTCGCCGGCCACGCGCGCCTTCAAGGCGGCCAATGCCAAGATGCACAGGGACATGGACATCAAGTATAGCGGCAATGTCGACCGCGACTTCGTCGCCGGCATGATCCCGCATCACCAGGGTGCGGTCGAGATGGCGCGCGTCGTCCTGCAATACGGTACCGATCCGGAGATCCGTGCGCTCGCCGAGGGTGTGATCCGCGAGCAGGAGAAGGAAATCGCGCAGATGCGCGCCTGGCAGGCGCGCTAAAGTCGGCATCCCGCGACTCCGCCTGCCGAGGATTCCATGCGCGCCGCCGTCTACTCCGTCTTCGGGCCTGCCGCCGATGTCCTGTCGATCGCCGACCTTCCGCTGCCCGAACCGGCTCGCGGCGAGGTGCGGGTGAAGCTGGCGACATCCGGCGTCAACCCGTCGGACGTGAAGGCCCGCGCGGCCGCGACGCGCAACGCGGTCTACAAGCGCATCGTTCCGCATTCGGACGGTGCGGGAACGATCGATGCCGTCGGCGAAGGCGTCGATTCCGGGCGTATCGGCGCGCGCGTCTGGGTTTTCAACGCGCAATGGAAGCGCGCCGACGGGACGGCGGCCGAGTATGTCTGCGTGCCGGTCGAGTTCGCCGTGGCGCTGCCGTCCAACGTCGATTTCGCGGTCGGTGCGTGCCTCGGCATTCCCGCACTCACCGCGTGGCGGGCTGTCTCGATGAATGGCGGCGTTTCGCGACGCGCCGTCCTCGTTACCGGCGGTGCCGGCGCCGTCGGCCACTACGCGATCCAGATGGCGAAATACGAAGGGGCGAAAGTCTTCGCGACCGTCTCCTCCCCCGAAAAAGCAGCCATCGCCCGCGAGGCCGGCGCGGACGCGACGATCGACTACCGCACAGAGAATGTCGGTGCGCGCGTGAAGGATCTGACCGACGGCGAGGGCGTGGACCGGATCGTCGAACTCGACATCGCCGGCAACGGAGCCGCCGACGTCGAAACGCTGAAGCCCGGCGGACTGCTCGCCGTCTACGGCTCGAACAAGGGGGAATTCACCCTGCCCTTCATGCCGATGATCGCCAAGAACATCACGGCGGCGTTCTTCATGGTCTACGAGCTTTCGCCCGCACAACGGCGCGAAGGAAGCGCGTGGATCAATTCGCGCCTCGCGATGGGGCATCTCAAGACGCGCATCGCCGCCCGCTTCCCGCTCGCCGACATCGCCGCGGCGCATGCGGCCGTCGAAAGCGGCAAGGCCACGGGCAACGTCGTTCTCGACATCTGACGAGCCGCGTTGAGCGGCGCGCGGCCGCGGGCTAAGCTGGCCGTCTCATGGCTCTTCCCCGAATTTCCGCGCCGCTTTCCGATGCGCACATGAACCCGGCCCCGCCGCTGAGCGGCGACGCCGATGCGGCGCCGCCGCAGCGGCTCGAGGTCGTGTCTGAATTCAAGCCGGCCGGCGACCAACCGGCGGCCATTGCGGAAATCACGCAGGGCCTGCTGCGCGGCGAAAAGGATCAGGTGCTGCTGGGCGTCACCGGCTCGGGCAAGACCTTCACGATGGCGCACGCGATCCAGAACCTGCAGCGCCCTGCCCTGATCCTCGCCCCCAACAAGACGCTCGCCGCCCAGCTCTATGGCGAGATGAAGCTGTTCTTCCCGAACAACGCGGTCGAGTATTTCGTCAGCTATTACGACTATTACCAGCCCGAGGCATATGTGCCGCGCTCGGACACGTACATCGAGAAGGAAAGCTCGGTGAACGAGCAGATCGACCGCATGCGCCATTCGGCAACGCGCGCCCTGCTGGAGCGGCAGGACACGATCATCGTCGCCTCGGTGAGCTGCATCTACGGCATCGGTTCGGTCGAGACCTATTCGTCGATGACGCTGACGATGAAGACCGGCCAGCGCATGGACCGCAACGAGTTGCTGCGCGAGCTGGTCAAGCTCCACTACAAGCGCAACGAGGCGTCCTTCCAGCGCGGCACCTTCCGCGCGCGCGGCGACGCGGTCGAGATATTCCCGGCACACTGCGAGGACCGGGCGTGGCGCGTGTCGATGTTCGGCGACGAGATCGAAGCGATCTGGGAGTTCGATCCGCTGACCGGCGAGAAGAAGGCCACGCTGGAATCGGCCAAGCTCTACGCCAACTCGCACTACGTCACGCCGCAGCCCACGCTGGAGCAGGCGATCTCGCAGATCAAGATCGAGCTCAAGTCGCGGCTGGCCGAGCTCAACGCGGCGGGCAAGCTGGTGGAAGCGCAGCGTCTGGAACAGCGCACCACCTTCGACATCGAGATGATGGCTGCGACGGGCAGCTGTGCCGGCATCGAGAACTATTCGCGCTTCCTGACCGGCCGCAAGCCGGGCGAACCGCCGCCCACGCTGTTCGAATACCTGCCCAAGAATGCCGTCCTGATCTGCGACGAGAGCCACGTGATGGTTCCGCAGATCGGCGGCATGTACAAGGGCGACTACGCGCGCAAATCGACGCTGTCGGAATACGGTTTCCGCCTGCCGTCCTGCATCGACAACCGCCCTCTCAAGTTCGAGGAATGGGACGCGATGCGTCCGCAGACCGTGTTCGTCTCGGCGACGCCCGGCCCGTGGGAACTCGAGCGCACCAAGGGCGTGTTCGTCGAACAGGTCATCCGTCCCACCGGCCTTGTCGATCCGCCCTGCGAGATCCGCCCGACCGAGCGGCAGGTCGACGACCTGCTGGGAGAACTCAAGGCGCTCGCCAAGAAGGGCATGCGCGCCCTCGTCACGACGCTGACCAAGCGCATGGCGGAGGACCTGACCGAGTACCTGCACGAAAACGGCGTACGCGTGCGCTATATGCATTCGGACGTGGAGACGCTGGAGCGCATCGAAATCATCCGCGACCTGCGGCTCGGCGCCTTCGATGCGCTGATCGGCATCAACCTGCTGCGCGAGGGTCTCGACATTCCCGAATGCGGCCTCGTCGCGATCCTCGACGCCGACAAGGAAGGCTACCTTCGTTCGCGCACGTCGCTGATCCAGACGATCGGGCGTGCGGCGCGCAACGTCGACGGCCGCGTGATCCTCTATGCCGACAAGATGACCGATTCGCTGAAGGCCGCCCTCGCCGAGACCGACCGGCGGCGCACCAAGCAGGTCGCCTACAACAAGGAACACGGCATCACGCCGGAATCGATCCGCAAGCAGATCGGGGACATCCTCGGCAGCGTCTACGAGCGCGACCGCGTGACGGTGGGCACCGGCGACGACGGCACGAAGCATCTGGTCGGCCACAATCTGCGCGCCCATATCAACGATCTCGAAAAGCGAATGCGCGACTCGGCCTCCAATCTCGAATTCGAGGAAGCCGCGCGCCTGCGCGACGAGATCAAGCGCCTCGAGGCGATCGAGATGGATATGCCCGGCGTGGCCGAAACCGGCAGCGGCTACAAGGCAGCCGACGGGGCCGCACGCCCCCGCTCGACGGGCGGCTCCGTCAATTCGCGCAAAGGGCGCGCGCGGCGGCCGCAGCAGGGCGGCGCGCGGAAGTGAGATCGATCCTCCTGCCGCTTGCGACGACGCTGACCGTCCAGATCCTGGTCAGCGGCGCCAGCCTGGCGGCCGCGGTCCTCGCCCCGCTCTGGAGCGTCGATTTCGGCATCCCCGCCTCGTCGGTCGGCTATTTCGTGGCGCTGCTCTATGCTTCGGCCGCGGTTTCGGGCGTGGCCAGCGGCGGCATCATCGCGCGCTTTGGTCCATTGCGCACGATGCAGAGCGGTCTCGTCTGCGGGGCGATCGCGGCGTTGTCACTGGCCCAAGCGACGATCCCGTTCGCGATCCTTGCCGCCCTGATCGGCGGCTTCAGCCTCGGCCCGACGACGCCCGCCTCCTCGGCGATCCTGTCGCGCGCGACCGATACCTCGAACCGCAATCTCGTCTTCTCGCTCAAGCAGACGGGTGTTCCGGCCGGATTCACGCTGGCCGCGCTCACGCTGCCGCAGCTCGGACTTGCATTCGGATGGCGGGGTGCGTGCATGGCGGTCGCGGCAGCCCTTGCCTGCGCGGCCGTCGCGATCTCGCTGCTCAAGAACAGGTTCGGGACGGTCGAACCGAGTACCGTCCGCTTCTCCCCGCGCGCGCAACTCGTCGAGCCGATGCTGCGGGCGTGGCGAAACGTCGAACTGCGCGGCATCGCGATGGCGTCGTTCGCCTATTCGGGCCTGCAGGGCTCGCTGGCCGGCTTCCTGATCGTGTTCCTGCTGCACGACGCTTCGATCGAGCTCGTCGCCGCGGCCGCCGTCCTCGCCGTCGCGCAGAGTGCGGGCGTTGTCGGGCGCATCGTCTGGGGGATCGTTGCCGACAGGCTCGGCCGGCCGGATGTCGTGTTCGCGTCTCTCGGCCTTGCAATGGCGGGCTTTGCGGCGGTCGTGGCGCTCTGCGCCGCCGGAATGCCGTATCCGCTGCTGATCGTCGCCTGCACGGCCTTCGGCGGGACGGCAATGGCGTGGAACGGGGTCTATCTTGCCGAAGTCGCCCGGCTGGCCGCACCGGGCCGGGAAGCGGAGGCGACCGGGGCGACCGGTCTCTTCACGTTCGGCGGGGTCGCCATCATGCCGAGCGTCTTCACGACGGTCGTGCTTGCGACCGGCAGCTATACCGCGGCCTATCTCTGCGTCGCCGCACTCCCGGCATTCGCCGCCATGGCGCTGTTGCGCCGCGGCGCGCAAGCGGGCATATCCGGACGATGACGTCATCCCCCGCCCTCCTGCGTACGGCTCTCGTCACCGGCGGCGCCAAGCGTCTGGGCGCCACTTTCGTGCGCGCACTGGCGGCCGACGGGTTCGCTGTCGCGATCCACTTTCGCGAGAGCGGCACGCAGGCCGCAGCACTCGCCGCCGAGATAACCGCGGCTGGCGGGCGGGCCGTCGCTCTCCAGGCCGATCTCGCTATCGAGGCATCGGTCGTCGAACTCGCCGCGGTGGCACAGGCCGCACTCGGCCCGCTTGGCGTGCTGGTCAACAACGCGTCGGTCTTCGAGCGCGACGAATTCGCGAGCACGACGCGCGCGAGCTGGGATGCGCATATCGAAGCGAACCTGCGCGCGCCCTTCGTGCTGTCGCAGGCGCTGGCGCGCGGCCTGCCGCCCGGTGCCGAGGGCGTCATCGTCAACCTCATCGATCAGCGCGTGTGGAACCTGACGCCGCACTTCACCAGCTACACGGTGGCCAAGGCCGGCCTTTGGACTCTGACGCAGACGATGGCGATGGCATTGGCGCCGCGCATCCGCGTCAACGCCATCGGTCCCGGCCCGACGCTCGCCAGCGTGCGGCAGGACCCCGCGCAGTTCGCCCGGCAGGTCGCCAGCGTGCCGCTGAAGCGGGGGCCTGACCTCGACGAGGTCGCGGCGACCCTGCGCTTCATCCTTTCGGCGCGTTCGATGACCGGCCAGATGATCGCGCTTGATGGCGGGCAACACCTCAATTGGGGTGCCCCCGGCCGGAACCAGCCCGAGGAATGAGCATGGCGCCGAAACCCCTGCAGGCGGGCACCATCGTACCGCTCGCTCCGGCCGGCCTGCCGGTCCGCAAGATCCTGATCGGCGATCTGGTGCTGAAGACCGAGATCGGCGTGTTCCGTCGCGAAAAGGGAAAGCGCCAGCGCGTGCGTTTCAATATCGAGCTCGGCGTCGTGGACCGGCCACCGCGTCAGGACCGCCGGGCAGAGATCGTTTGCTACGATCGTATTGTCACCGGCCTTCGCGCACTGGTCGCCGAAGGGCATGTGAATCTCGTCGAGACGCTCGCCGAGCGTGCGGCGGCCCTTTGCCTGGCCGTTCCGTCGGCGCTCTATGTGCGTATCCGCGTGGAGAAACTCGACATCTACAAGGATGCCGCCGCCGTTGGCGTTGAAATCGAGCGTCGCCGGGCCAGTGCCTGATCGGTGCCAATTCGGTGCAGTTGTGCACACACCCCATCGGCTGTCATGAAAATGGCGGAATTCTGCGGTTTCTTAAGGGAATATGAAGCGGTGATTACATTAGAAGATACCAAAATATATAAAAATCAATGACTTGAAAAACTCTGCCTAAATCGCAGGCAAGCTGGACAAGAACGCAGTTAATGTCGGTTTCAACAGGATCGGGACCTCGTTCTCCACAAAGTTATCCACATAAATCGTGGATAGACGATGGCCCGTTTTCGCCCTTTGCCTCGTGTCGGGCATGAGGGTGGCAGAAGCGCCACAGAGTCTCGACGGATTTGTAGTTCTTGCCAGTACCGCACCGGAAGCTTTACGCAATTTCAGCAATGAGTACGGCCGCAGACGACACAAACTTCGATCTCGAAACGCCGCCTGCGCTGGCAGCGGAGGGTGCAGGCGTGCTGCGCGCTGCCCTGCCGACGCTTCCGCTAACGCCGGGCGTTTACCGGATGCTCGATGCGAAAGGCGACGCGCTCTATGTCGGCAAGGCCCGCGCGCTGCGCAAACGCGTCGCCCAGTACCTCCAGTTCGACCGGATGCCCAACCGGCTGCTGCGCATGGTGTCGGAGACGCGCCGGCTGGAAATCGTCACGACCCATACCGAGGTCGAAGCGCTGCTGCTCGAGAGCAATCTCATCAAGCGGCTGATGCCGCGCTACAACGTACTGCTGCGCGACGACAAGTCGTTCCCCTACATCGCGCTCATCGAAGATCACGAGTTCGTGCAGGTCGCCAAGCACCGCGGCAGCCGCGATCGCAAGGGCCGCTATTTCGGGCCTTTCGCGTCGGCCGGTGCCGTGAACCAGACGCTGACGGCCATGCAGCGCGCGTTCCTGCTCCGCTCGTGCTCGGACGCGATCTTCGCCGCGCGGACGCGGCCCTGCCTGCTCTACCAGATCAAGCGCTGCTCGGCCCCGTGCGTGGGCCGCATCTCGAAGGACGACTACGCAAAGCTCGTCGACGAGGCCGTCGATTTCCTCGAAGGCCGCACACACGACGCCCAAGGCGAGCTTGCCGCCAAGATGCAGCGCTCGGCCGACGCGATGGATTACGAGACGGCCGCGATGTATCGCGACCGCATCCGGGCGCTGACCGCCGTCCAGGCGCGCCAGGACATCAACGTCGAAGGGCTGGGCGACAGCGACGTCGTCGCGATCCACGCCGAAGGCGGCCAGACCTGCATCCAGGTCTTCTTTTTCCGGGGCGGCCGGAACTACGGCAACCGCGCCTATTTCCCGCGTCACGACCGCAACCTTCCCACCGGCGAGGTACTCGCGTCTTTCCTCGGCCAGTTCTATTCTGACAAGCCGCCGCCGCCCAAAGTGGCGCTGTCGGAAGACGTGCCGGAGCGCGAACTGCTCGAACAGGCGCTGGGTGCACGCACCGACACGCGCGTGCGCATCCTCGTTCCCGAAAGAGGCGACAAGCGCAAGCCGGTCGATCACGCACTCGCCAACGCGCGCGAGGCACTGGCAAGGCGCATGGCCGAAAGCGGTGCGCAGGCAAAGCTTCTGGACGGCGTGGCGACCGTCTTCGGACTCGAGGCGCCGCCCAAGCGCATCGAGGTCTACGACAACAGCCACATCCAGGGCACCAACGCGATCGGCGGCATGATCGTCGCGGGCCCGGAGGGCTTCGTGAAAGGCCAGTACCGGAAGTTCAACATCCGCGGGGCAGGCAAGTCGGACGTCGGTGCGGGTGGCGACGACTACGCGATGATGCGCGAGGTGTTCGAGCGGCGTTTCTCGCGCGCCCTGCGCGAGGATGCCGGCCGCGAGGGCGGCACATGGCCCGATCTCGTCCTCGTCGATGGCGGACCGGGCCAGCTCAGCTCGGTCATGGGCGTGCTGACCGAACTCGGCATCGAAGACCTCAACATCGTCGCGATCGCCAAAGGGCCCGACCGCGACGCCGGCCGCGAGCGCTTCTTCATGCCCGGTCGCGAGCCATTCCAGCTCGAACCACGCGATCCCGTGCTCTATTACCTGCAGCGCCTGCGCGACGAAGCGCATCGCTTTGCCATCGGCGGCCATCGTGCGCGGCGCAGCAAGGGGCTCGAACGGTCGGCTCTCGACGAGGTGCCGGGCATCGGGCCGCGCCGCAAGAAGGCACTTTTGCTGCATTTCGGCTCGGCCACCTTGGTAAAACAGGCCGGACTCACCGATCTGGAGGCCGTTGCAGGCGTGGGAAAAGCTGCGGCCAAAAAAATCTATGACCACTTCCATGGCGACGGGTAGAATCTCCCCTGCAACCTTCGCAAACCGAAACCGGTCTCCAATGGGCTTTTCCCTTCCGATGTGGCTCACGCTCAGCCGCATTGTCGCAATTCCGGTCATCGTCGCCCTCTTCTGGTTCCAGGGCGACGAATGGCGCTACGTCGCATGCGCGGTCTACGGGATCGCCGCCGCCACCGACTGGCTCGACGGTTACCTCGCGCGCGCCTGGGCGCAGCAGTCGAAGCTCGGCCGCATCTTCGATCCGATCGCCGACAAGCTGCTCGTCGCCGCGACGATCCTGCTGCTCGTCGCGTTCGGCCGGGTCGCCGGCGTGTCGGTGCTCGCCGCGCTCGTGATCCTGCTGCGCGAAGTTCTCGTTTCGGGCCTGCGCGAGTTCCTCGCGGAGATCCGGGTCGGGCTTCCGGTCTCGAAGCTCGCGAAATGGAAGACCGGAATCCAGATGACCACACTCGGATTCCTGATCGTCGGCGACGCGGCTCCGACGGCGTTCCTTCCCGTCACGCTCGTCGGCGAACTCGGTCTCTGGATCGCGGCGGCGCTGACGCTCTATACCGGCTATGACTATCTCGCGACCGGACTCAAGCATGTCGACGAGGACGTGCCCGCTCCTGCCCCGGATGTCGCTCCGTCGCCGCGCCCGGCCGACGCGGCCCGCCGCTCGGCCTGACGGCGATGCGCGTCTTCGGGCTGGCGGGCTGGAGCGGCAGCGGCAAGACGACGCTGGTGGTGAAACTCATCCCCGAACTCGTACGGCGCGGCATCAGCGTCTCGACGATCAAGCACGCGCATCATGAATTCGACGTCGACCAGCCCGGCAAGGACAGCTACGAGCATCGTCGCGCCGGTGCGAGCGAAGTCCTCGTTGCCTCGGCGAACCGCTTCGCGCTGATGCGCGAACATCGCGGCACGCCGGAACCGGCGCTCGAGGCCCTTATCTCGCGTCTGGCACCGGTCGATCTCGTGCTCGTCGAAGGCTTCAAGCGCGACCGGCACGAAAAACTCGAAGTGCATCGCCCTTCGCTCGGCAAGCCGCTGCTGGCGCCGGACGATCCGCACATCGTCGCCGTCGCAAGCGATGCGCCCGTCGCGGGACTGCGCGTCCCGCTCCTGCCGCTCGACGATGTCGGCGCGATCGCCGATCTCGTGCTTGCGCGGATGCGCCAGCCGGGAGCCGCCTGATGGCGCAGCTGTCGAACGACTGCTTCGCGTTCGGCGGCGAACTGATGCGGGCCGACGAGGCGCTGTCTCTCCTCGCCGCGCGCGCGATCCCCGTCGCCGGCATCGAGACCTGCACGGTGCGCCGCTCGGCCGGCCGCATCCTTGCCGAAGCGATCGTGGCCACGCGCAGCGTGCCGCCGCACGACAATGCGGCCGTCGACGGCTACGCCGTATATTTCGACGATCTGGCGACCGACGGCGAGACGCGCCTTGCGGTCCGCGGGCGCGCGGCGGCCGGCCACCCGATGGCCGAGGCCCTGCCGCGCGGTTTCACGGCGCGAATCTTCACCGGCGCCCGGATGCCGGACGGCCCGGATACGGTCTTCATGCAGGAAGACGTCCGTCCCGACGGCGAATTCGTCGTCCTGCCACCCGGCCAGAAGCGTGGCGCCAACCGCCGGAAGGCCGGCGAGGACATCGAAGCCGGGAAGACGATTCTCGGTGCCGGCACACGCCTGCGTGCACAGGACATCGGGCTGATCGCATCGCTCGGCCGCACCGAGATTTCCGTACGTACGCGGTTGCGTGTTGCGGTTTTCTCAACCGGCGACGAACTGCGCGAGCCCGGCGAGACCGCATCGGCGGGTGCGGTCTACGACGCGAACCGCTTCGCACTGATGGCGCTCCTCGAAGGGCTCGGCTGCGACGTCACCGATCTCGGCATTCTTGCCGACAGGCGCGAGACCGTCGCGACCGCCCTTGCCTCGGCAGCGGCGGCACACGATGCGATCGTCACATCGGGCGGAATGTCGACCGGCGACGAGGATCATGTCCGCGCGGCCGTCTCCGCCAACGGCGAGATCCATTTCTGGCGCCTTGCCATCCGGCCGGGGCGGCCGGTCGCTTTCGGGACCGTTCTCGGCAAGGCTTTCATCGGCCTTCCCGGAAATCCGGTCGCGATGATGGTGACGTTCATGCGCTTCGCGCGGCCGGTGCTGCTGCGCCTCGCCGGCGCCGCCGACATAGAACCGCTGAAGTTCCGGGTACGCGCCGATTTCGACATCCGGAAGAAGGAAGGGCGGCGCGAGTGGCTGCGCGCGCGTCTGATCGCCGGCGCTGACGGAACTCCTGTCGCGCGGCGCTTCCCCCGCGACGGCGCAGGCATCCTGACGTCGCTGGTCGAATCCGACGGCCTCGTCGAGCTTGCCGAAGACGTGACTTCCGTGTCCGCCGGAACGATGGTGGATTTCCTGCCCTATTCGGAACTCGCATCATGAAGATCCTCTGGTTCGCCTGGCTTCGCACGCGCGTGGGCACCGCCGCCGAGACGGTCGAACCGCCGGCAGAGGTCAAGGATGTCGCCGGGCTGCTCGACTGGCTCGCCACACGTTCGCCGGGCCATGCCGAGGCGCTGGCCAAGCGCGAGGTCGTGCGCGTCGCGGTGAACCAGGAATACGTAAAGGGCGAGCATCCCGTGAAAGCCGGCGACGAGATCGCGATCTTCCCGCCCGTGACGGGAGGCTGACATGGCGGTCCGCGTGCAACGCGAGGATTTCGACATCGGCGCGGAACTTGCGGCGCTCACCGACGGCCGCACCGACATCGGCGCACTGACGAGCTTCGTGGGTCTCGTGCGCGAGATGGGCGGACCGGGCACCGGGGCGATGACGCTCGAACATTATCCCGGCATGACCGAGAAGGAACTCGCCGCCGTCGAACGCGAGGCGAATGCGCGCTGGGAACTCTCGGCGACGCTGATCGTCCATCGCTACGGACGGCTCGAGCCGGGCGACCGGATCGTGCTGTGCGCGGCCGCCTCGCCGCACCGGCAGGCCGCGTTCGAGGCGTGCAATTTCCTGATCGACTGGCTGAAAACGAAGGCGCCGTTCTGGAAGCTCGAGGAAACGCCGCAGGGCCAGCGCTGGGTCGAGGCAAAGGCCGACGACGACCGCGCCGCCGAAAAATGGAAACGGACCTGAACGGCTAAGGCACGCGGCGCGCGAGCGCCTCGTCGAGGACGCGCCGGCGTTCCGCATTTCCGCCGGCGATCTCGTCGCGTGCGGCACGATCGAGAAGATCGGCGCGTTCGCGCATCGCATAAGTCCGCGAATCCCGGCCGAACAGGCGCAGCAGCGGATCGATCAGGCGGTGCGCCGGTCCCGGCTCGGGGCTTTGCGCCGCGAGCCGGGCCAGAGCTTCGTCGTAGGCGGAGACGAGTTCGTCCGGTGTCACTGGATCGGGAAGTCGACCTCGCCGCGCGTCGCGCGGCCGAAATCCTCGAGCAGCGCCTTGGTGATGGCGCCCGGCTTGAACTTGTAATCGCCGATTTCGCCCACCGGCGTGATCTCGGCGGCCGTGCCGGTGAGGAACACCTCCTGCGCACGGGCGAGTTCATCGGGCCAGATCGCGCGTTCGACGACCTGGATCTGGCGCGACTTCGCCATCGCGATCACCGAGCGGCGCGTGATGCCGTCGAGGAAGCAGTCGGGCTTGGGCGTGTGCAGCACGCCGTCGATGGCCATGAAGATGTTGGCGCCCGTCGCCTCGGCGATCTGGCCGCGCCAGTCGAGCATCAGGGCATCGGCATAGCCGTCCTTCTCGGCCGCATGCTTGGACATCGTGCAGATCATGTAGAGGCCGGCCGCCTTCGATGCCGTCGGTGCCGTGTTCGGCGCCGGGCGCGACCACTTGGCCCACGCCATGCGGATGCCGTTTTCCTTGTCCTGGAAATAGCTGCCCCAGGCCCAGGTCGCGATCGCGACATTGATCTTCGACTGCTGCGCCGACACGCCCATCATCTCCGAGCCGCGCCAGGCGATCGGGCGGATGTAGCAGTCGGGCTGGCCGTTGGCCGCGACGACTTCGTTGGTCGCCGCCTCGATCTGCTCGACCGTATAGGGGATCTCGAATCCGAGGAGGCGCGCCGAATCGATCAGGCGCTGCGAATGGGCGCGCAGGTGGAAGACCTTGCCGCCATAAGCGCGCTCGCCCTCGAAGACGGCCGATGCATAGTGCAGGCCGTGGGAGAGGACATGCAGCTTCGCGTCGCGCCACGGCACGAGTGAACCGTTCCACCAGATAACGCCGTCGCGATCGTCAAAAGGCACCAGAGCCATGGCCGTTCCCTTCGTCTTTAGGTCGTTCCTTTCGCCAAAACCGAGTTTGGCGCAATTTTCACCCGATTTGGGCTTGCAGCAAGAAACACTCTTGCGGCATATATGTCAATATCACTGACGTATTTTGGTTATGAAGCACTCACATGTCTGATTTGCGGCCCGGCCTCCAGCATCTCTATCTGCGCGACGAGGACCTGCGCCTCGGCATCGAGCTCCTTTTCTATGCCTATCGCGATTTCACCGCCGAGCCCGACCGGATGCTCGACGAGATCGGCCTCGGCCGCGCACATCATCGCGCGATCTATTTCGTGGGCCGGTATCCCGGCATCAATGTCGGCGAGCTCCTGGCGATCCTGCGGATCACCAAGCAGAGCCTGTCGCGCGTCCTGGGCGAGCTCGTGCGCAAGGGCTACATCGCGCAGCGCCCCGGCGCGGTCGACCGGCGCCAGCGGCGCCTCGAACTGACCGAGTTGGGCGCCACCCTCGAGCGCAAGCTTTCCGAGAATCAGCGCCGGCGATTCGCGGCTGCCTATCGCGCCGCGGGCCCGAACGCGGTCGAAGGGTTCCGACGCGTCATGCTGGGCCTGATCGACGAGCGCGACCGCGGCAAGGTCGCCGGTGACGGCACGAAACCCCAGCCTCTCGGCGCCGGGCGAACCCGACCGGCATAAATCCCGGCGCCGGATCGCGAATATCGAACGCCGCTGTTGGCAGGCTCGCCGGTCGCACCTACATTCAGTCCCATGGATGAGGCAGCCCACCTTCTCGTCGTCGACGACGATACGCGCACGCGCGAACTGCTGCGCCGGTTCCTTGCCGAGCGCGGCTACCGCGTGGCGACGGCAGCCGACGCCAAGGAAGCCGAATCCCAGCTTGACGCGATCGCCTTCGATCTGGTCGTACTCGACGTGATGCTCCCCGGCGAGGACGGCATGGAATTCACGCGCCGCCTGCGTGCCGGCAAACGCGACGTGCCCATCGTGCTGCTGACCGCACGCGGCGAAACCGCCGACCGCATCTCCGGCCTTTCGTCGGGCGCGGACGACTATCTGCCCAAGCCGTTCGAGCCCGAAGAACTGCTGCTGCGTGTGCGCAATATCTTGCGCCGCGCCCCCCCGCCGCCGTCCGAAGCGCCTGACGAGGTGAATTTCGGGGCGTTCCGCTTCGATCTGACGCGCGAGGAGCTTGTCCGCGGCGCCAACCACGTGAAACTTACTTCGGCGGAACTTTCGCTGCTGAAAGTGCTCGCAAGCTCGGCCAACGCACCGGTCAGCCGCGAAGAGCTTCTGCGCCGCTCGCGCCTTTCCGGAAACGTGCGGACCGTCGACGTCACCGTCACGCGCCTGCGTCCCAAGATCGAGGACGATCCGCGCAATCCGCGCTACCTGCAGACCGTCCGCGGCGCGGGCTACCTGTTGCGGACGGACTGACGATGGCGATGGACGCGCTCACCAACCTCGCCAGACGCTGGATGCCGCGCTCGCTGTTCGCGCGCGCGCTGATCATCCTCGTGACGCCGATGGTGCTGGTCCAGATCGTCGCCGGCTTCGTCTTCTACGATCGGGTCTGGGATACCGTCTCGCGCCGCCTCTCGAACGCACTCGCCGGGGAGGTCGCCAGCGTCGTGCAGGCGATGGGCCGCCATGCACAGCCCGAAGAGCGCGCCTGGCTGATGGAGACGATGCAGCTTGCCTACGGCTCGGTCTACCGGTTTGAGCCTGACGCCATCCTCGAGCGCACCGGTCCGGCCAAGCCGGGCACGATCCTCGAGCACTATCTCGTCGCCGGCCTCGAAGAGCGGGTGCGCCGCCCGTTCCTGCTCGACGTGTGGAGCCATCCCGACGATCTCCACCTCGCCATCCAGATGCCGGATGGCGTGCTGCGGCTTGAAACCTCGCGCCAGCGCGTCTTCACGACGAATGTCTATGTCTTCCTGCTGTTCATGATCGGCACGTCGCTGATCCTGATCGCGGTCGCGTCGGCCTTCATGAACAATCAGGTGCGTCCCATAAAGCGGCTGGCGGACGCCGCCGAGGCCTTCGGCAAGGGGCGCGAGGACGCCGAATTCCGCCCCTACGGCGCCTCGGAAGTCCGCCAGGCGGCAACCGCCTTCGTGACGATGCGCGAGCGCATCCGCCGCCACATGGCCCAGCGGACCGAGATGCTCGCCGGAATCAGCCACGACCTGCGCACGCCGTTGACGCGCATGAAACTCGAGCTTGCGATGCTCGGCGATCATCCTTCGTCCCCCGGCCTCAAGACCGACGTCGGCGACATGGAGCGCATGGTCGACTCCTATCTCGCCTTCGTGCGCGGCGAGGGAGAAGAGAAGATCGAAGAAGCCGATCTCGGCCTTCTGCTCGAGGAAATCGTCGCTGCGACGCAGCGCGGCGGCCACTCGGTCGCGCTGACGGTCGTCGGCGACATGCATACGGCACTGCGCCCGCACGCAATCAAGCGCAGCCTCGAGAACCTGATCGCGAATGCCGTGCGCCATGCGGCACAAGTGCAGGTCCGCGCGACCCGGCAGTCCGGCGAAATCGAGATCGTCATCGACGACGACGGTCCGGGCATTCCGCCCGAATCGCGCGAAGACGTCTTCAAGCCGTTCTTCCGCCTCGATCCCGCACGCAATGTCGAGACGGGCGGCGTGGGCCTTGGCCTTACCATCGCGCGCGACGTGATCCGCGGGCATGGCGGCGACGTGCGCATCGACGAATCGCCGCTGGGTGGTGCTCGCGCCCGCATCCGACTTCCATTGTAGGTCGCGACCTATTTAGCGATCTGTTAACCGGGGTTCTCTACCGTTCAGGACGTCGGCAACGACGCGCGCGGATCCTCCTCCGGTGATGGCGCTGCTGGCAAAACCGCCCCGGCCGGCGATCGCCGCCGGGGCGGTCCAATTTCACCCAGGCTCCTTCCCATATTGGCGCTTGCCGCTTCCGCCCGGCGGGCGTATGTCGTCGCGTCCCTATCTTCAGGAATCTTCACGCTCGATGTCGCCCGTCCTGCCGCAAAGCGCCGCTACCCGCCGAACCTTCGCGATCATCTCGCACCCGGACGCCGGCAAGACGACTCTGACCGAAAAGCTGCTGCTGTTTGGCGGCGCCATCCGTCTGGCCGGACAGGTCAAGGCGCGCGGCGAGCGCCGGCGCGCGCGTTCGGACTGGATGGCGATCGAACAGGCGCGCGGGATCTCGGTGACCAGCTCGGTCATGACGTTCGATTATTCCGGCGTTACCTTCAACCTGCTCGATACGCCCGGCCACGAGGATTTCAGCGAAGACACCTACCGCACGCTGACGGCCGTGGACTCCGCCGTCATGGTGATCGACGCCGCCAAGGGCATCGAGATCCAGACGCGCAAGCTGTTCGAGGTCTGCCGTCTGCGCGACATCCCGATCTGCGTCTTCGTCAACAAGGTCGACCGCGAAGGCCGCGATCCGTTCGACCTGCTCGACGAGATCGAGAAAACGTTGCAGCTCGACGTCAGCCCGTTCGTGTGGCCCGTGGGGATGGGCTCGGACTTCCACGGCTGCTTCGACCTGCGCTCGAACCGCTTCCTCACCGGCAAACCCGGCGGCGGCTACGAGCGTGCCATCCAGATGTCCGGCCCCGACGATCCGGCCCTCGACGCGCTCGTCGCCGAGCGCCCGCTGCGCGAGTTCCGCGAGGCAGCGTCGCTGGCGCTGTCGGCCTATCCCACGCTCGATCTCGAAGCTTACCGGGCCGGCAACCAAACGCCGGTCTTCTTCGGCAGCGCGCTCAAGGATTATTCGGTGGAAACGCTGATCCAGGGCCTCGCCGAGTTCGCGCCTCCGCCGCGTCCGCAGCCTGCGCAACCGCGCACCGTCGATCCCGAGGAAGAGCGCGTCACCGGCTTCGTGTTCAAGGTCCAGGCGAACATGGATCCGAACCACCGCGACCGCATCGCGTTCCTCCGGCTGTGCTCGGGCCGTTTCAAGCGCGGCATGAAGCTCACGCAGGTCCGCACCGGCAAGGCCATCGCGATCCACAGCCCGATCTTCTTCTTCGCGCAGGAGCGCGAACTCGCCGAAGAGGCCCTGCCCGGCGACATCATCGGCATTCCGAACCACGGCACGCTGCGCGTCGGCGACACGCTGACCGAGGGCGAAGCGCTGCGCTTCACCGGCATCCCGAATTTCGCACCCGAAATCCTTCGCCGCGTACGTCTCGACGATCCGATCAAGGCCAAGCAGATGCGCCGCGCGCTCGAGGACCTCGCCGAGGAAGGCGTAACCCAGGTCTTCCGGCCGGTCCTCGGCTCCCAATGGATCGTCGGGGTCGTCGGGCCGCTCCAGATCGAGGTTCTCGCCTCGCGCATCGCCGCCGAATACGACGTCAAGGTGGGCTTCGAGCCCGCGCCGTTCGAGACGGCGCGCTGGGTATCGAGCGAGGATCCGGCGGAACTGAAGCGGTTCGTCGAGGCCAACCGCGGCAGCCTTGCCGAGGATCGCGACGACGCGCCCGTCTTCATGGCACGCAATGCCTGGGAGCTGAACCGGACGACCCAGGACTGGCCGAACCTCACCTTCCGCACGACGCGCGAACGCGGCTGACGGATTCATACATAAGTATTTATAGTTGTATATTGTCCTAGCGCGGATTATCGTCTTGCGCATCGGCCGAGCCCATCCGGTCGTGCGCTGTTTGACATGTGAATATGGATCCCTGCCTCGCGCGTCCGCAGGATTTGCGTGACGAAAATTTACGAGACAGGTTTCGCTGTCTCCGTCACATCGGTGCGAATTCAAGGGCTTGAAGAGAGACGGTCTCCTTCCGTCTCGTCATTCTTGCGGCAGCAAGATTTGCTTGACCGATCGCGTTGGCGTCAACGTCAACACGGTATTCCATGGCGGATCAAAGGGTTGAACCGTTGACGGTCAACAACGGTCAACTGCCGTCAAGCAAGGTTTCCCGTCGGCGCCTGGTGCGCCGAACGCTAGCCTGCCGGTCCTGTCTGGGTCGACATGACCAGCCGGTTCTGGCCCTTCTCGATGTCCGCGACGGTGCCGGTGATGTATTCGATCGGCACGCCGGCGGCAATGCCTTCGGACGGCATCGAGATCATGAAGGCGATCTGGCCGCCGACATTCACGAGGTTCTTCTTCGATTTCATCGGCAACGGGATCTTGCGCTTGCGGCACAGCATGATGAGGGCGGCCGTCATCTGCGCGTCCTGAACGGCGAACTCGACGCTCGTGCCGTCCTTCTTCTTGACCTCGATCTTGAAGGAAAGCGTGTCCCGGTCGATCTTCAGCTTCGTCGCGCGCCCATTGGGCGGCGGCTCGCCCTGGGTCCGCTTCCAGTCGAAAGCGGCCGCGACGAGGTCGATGTTTTCGAAGAAGATGACGCGATATTCGCTGGCCACGCGGCCACCACCTTGTTCATATCTAGTTGTAACTCCTACCACGAAACCGGATTCTTGGCATCTCTCAGAAGTCTCGCGTTGGTCCAGAAGTGTGTCTAATGTCGCCTGACTCCAGCCTGTGGGTACGATGGAAAGCCGCGATTTCCTGTTTGCCTGCACCGCGACGCTGACGGCCAACGAGGGTCGCGAACGGCTCGCATCGCGAAGCTTCGCCGCCGTCGACGCGGCCGGCGACTGGGCCCTCACGACGGCGGCGCGCCTGAAGGACGCGCTCGGACGCGGGGCGTACGGACAGGTCGAATTGGCGCTCGGCATCGTGATCGAGGGCCGGCTTGCCGACGATCCGGACGCACGCTCGAGCGTCGTGTTCGCCGGTACGCTCGCCGAGGCAACCGAGAAGCTTGCCGGCCAGATCCGCCATTTCGAGAGCGAGACGATTCCGCGCCTGCACGCCCAGGCGGCCGAGCGGCGCAAATCGAAACGCGCTTCGGTCCTGCGCAAGTTCGGCGGCATTGCCGGCGTCGCGGCCTTCGTCGGACTGGTCTTCGTCGTCTACCGCTTCGTTCCGCCCATCCTGGATCCCGAACGCGCGGCGGAGGAGATTCTCTCGGCACCCCCGCCGGGTGTTGCCGGCCGCTGGGCCCTCGGACAGACGAATGCAAATTGCGAAACCAACTATGTCGAGTTCGCCGCCCGCCGCTACGAAGCCGTCGTCAGCGGAAACCGCCAGCGGTTCGCGGCCGCCTATTCGCAATCCTCGGAGACGTCGATGCGGGTCGAGTACGCGGAGGGCGGCATCAAGCTTGCGCAGGTCTTCCGGCTCGGCCCGGAGCCCGGGCGCATGTCGATCGCCAGCGTGGAATCGAGCATTCCCGAGATCGAGAATGCCGCCAAGCGCGCCGTCGGGACGTGGCTGACGAAGTGCCCCGACCCCGCCCGGTAGCGCCCGCCCGCGCGGCGTCTACCGGCTTTTGAATTAACTACTTTTTCACTATGGACACGGCTCAATGGAAAGCTCCCTTGAGTCGAGAAGGCCAATCCAGTGTCCGTGGATCGAGCGGGACTCCCGTGATCAAACTGCTGGAGCGAGCCAATGCCGGACTTGGCGCCCGTGCCCGGAACTTCGTACCGGCCGGCATGCTCGGCGTGCTGCTTGCCCTCGGATGGTCGTACGTCGCCATCAACGTCCACAACACGCGGAATGCCGTCCGACAGCAGGAGTTCGTCGATGTCGCCGACACGGTGACGAGCACGATCGCGCAGCGCATCGTCAATCGTCTGAACGGACTCGGCTACATCCAGAAGCTCGCGCGCGAAGGCACTTTCGACGATCCGGCGATCTTCGACTATGTGGCGGCGACGCTGCACGAGTTCGCGCGCGAGTTCCTCGCGATCAATCTCGTCGATTCCGACAGACGTATCGTGCGCGTCTGGCCAAATCGCGGAAACGAGACGGCGATCGGTCGCACCGTCGGCGATACGCCCGAAATCCGCGAACTGCTGGCCCTTGCCCGCGACACCGATACGCCGCGCAGTACCGGTATCATCGACCTGTTCCAGGGCGGAAAAGGAATCGCGACGTGCTTCCCCGTCTGGCACGACGGCCGCTTCGAGGGATACGTGGTCGGCGTCTTCCGGATCGAGGCAGTCGAGCAACTCCTGAAGGCGCCGAATGCCCTGCAGTATGCGCTCCGGTTTGCCGACGGTGCCGAGATTGCGCCGTCGACGAACCCGGATATCCGTCGATACGGGTTGCCGATCCTCGACCGGACGATCACCGTCGACATTTTCGCGCCGGAATCAGGCCCGCGGATCGGGACACTCGTCGGCGAACTGGCGCTGGGCTTCGGGCTTTCGGCCGCCTGCGCCTTCCTCCTCTATGTCGGCATGAACGCGCGCTACTCGGGCGCACGCAACGAAGCCATGCTTTCGACGATACTGAAAGCTGCTCCGGACGCGATCATCTCGATCGACGATTCCGGCCGTATCCGGGTCTTCACGCCGGCGGCCGAGCGCATGTTCCAGCGCAACGCCGTCAGCATGATCGGCCAGCCTCTCGACCTGCTGCTTCCGCAGGCCGCACGCATGGCGCATCCGGGCCACATACGGCGCTTCAGCGATGAATCCGCGACGGACCGGTCGATGGGGGATTGGCGGACGATCCGCGGCGTGCGCGCCAGCGGCGAGGACTTCCCGGTCATGGTCCAGCTCGCCAAGTCGGAATTCGAGGGCGAGCTGCTCATGACCGCCATCCTTCGCGACATGACCGACATCGAGCGGATCAACGACGAGTTGGTCTCGCTCGCCGAGGAACGTGCCAAGCAGGCGGAACGCGCCGAATCGGCCAACCAAGCGAAGACAATGTTTCTGGCGACAATGAGCCATGAGCTGCGTACCCCGCTCAACGCGATCATCGGCTTTTCCGAAATCGCCGTGCGCGAGATATTCGGGCCGATCGGCAATCCCCGCTACAAGGACTATCTCGCCAACATCAAACGCAGCGGCGAAGACCTTCTTTCGATCATCAACGACGTGCTCGATCTTTCGAAAGTGGAAGTCGGCGCCTACAAATTCGAACCCGAGACGTTCGACCTCTGCGATCTGCTCTCGACCACCGCTCGCCAGTTGATGCCGCTCATGACGACAAAGGCGCTCGCCTTCAAGCAAGATCTGCCGGGCTTTCTGCTCGTACGGGCCGACCCGCGAGCCACGCGCCAGATCGTCGTCAATCTCCTGTCGAACTCGATCAAGTTTACAGACGCCGGCGGACTCGTGACGCTGGTCGCCGGTCAAGCAGCCGATGGCGCCTTCGTCGAGTTCGGCGTACGCGATACCGGTCGCGGAATCTCGCCGGAGGATCTGGATCGCGTCGGCCGTCCGTTCGTACAGGTCGGAGATGCCTACCGTTCCGAGGTGAAAGGGACCGGCCTCGGACTGGCGATCAGCCGGACATTTGCTGCCGGAATGGGTGGCAATCTGCGCATTAGTTCGCAGGTCGGCATTGGAACGACGGTCACAATCCGGCTGCCGGCAGCGATATCCGGCACCCATCCGGACGCAATTCCAGCCGCCGCGAATTCGAGCATAACAGTCTGATAATAAAAGATATTATGTGATTTTCCTGCTCCATACCGACATCCTTCCGGACGCCTCCGAAGCAGGCGCCAGAAACTACCCGATTCGCATTAGTTGCATGCGGACCTGCAAATCTATAAACACGAGCTCTCTAGTTCTATTTCCAGGAGCGATAAATGCCCGTCGGTACGGTTAAGTGGTTCAACGGCACCAAAGGTTACGGCTTCATCCAGCCGGAAAACGGCGGTGCTGACGTGTTCGTGCACATCTCGGCGGTCGAGCGCGCCGGGCTTCGCGGGCTGAACGAAGGCCAGAAGGTGTCGTACGAGGAGAAGCCCGATCCCAAGAAGGGCAAGACCTCGGCGGACAACCTCAAGGTCATCTAAGCGGTTCCTCTCGCGGAACCCAGGCGCTGGCGGTTCGTCCGCCGCGCCCGCTTTCCGATCACGGGCGAGAATCAAACGCACCCCTTCCCGCTAAGGCGGGTCGGGGCGCGTTTCTGTATGGTCGCGCGCAGAAATGTGCGTGGCTTTTCATTTCCGGCCTGAATTCAGGATTTACGATAACGGACGGCGCCCGGGCCGATCCGGCTATCCTGCATGCCTTTCCCATGCGCTGCCTTGAATCCCGTCCGTCGGGTATGACAGAGATTGTCGACGACATTCGAGTGGATGCCGTCGCAGCGAGGAACGGAAGATGGCCCGACGGGTCGCACGGCTCTGGACCAACGCCCGGCTTCTGACCATGGCCGGGCCGGACGGAGCGAAGCATCCCGTCGAGAACGGGATGATCGCCTGCGAGGCCGGCCGCATCGTCTACGCCGGACCCACCGCTGACGCACCGGAATTGGACGCCGCCGAGCGCATCGACTGCGCCGGCCGCTGTATCACGCCCGGCCTGATCGATTGCCATACGCATCTCGTCTATGGCGGCAATCGTGCCGCCGAATTCGAAATGCGCCTCGAAGGCGCCACCTACCAGGAGATCGCGAAAGCCGGTGGCGGCATCGTCTCGACGGTCCGGGCGACGCGCGCGGCCAGTGACGATTCGCTCGCCGCCTCCGCCCTCGCTCGGCTCGACCGGCTCATTGCCGAAGGGGCCACGACCGTCGAGGTCAAATCCGGCTATGGCCTCGATACCGGAACCGAACTGCGCATGTTGCGTGTCGCGCGCCGGCTCGGGCAGGGACGCCAGGTGACGATCCGCACGACATTCCTTGGCGCACACGCGCTTCCGCCCGAAGCGAATGGTGACAAGGATGCCTACGTCGATCTGCTGTGCCGCGAGACGCTGCCCGCTGCCGCAAGGGAAGGGCTTGTCGATGCCGTCGACGGCTTCTGCGAAGGGATCGCCTTCTCGCCCGACCAGATCGGCCGCGTCTTCGATGCGGCCGCGAAACTCGGCCTGCGGGTCAAACTGCACGCCGATCAGCTTTCCGATCTCGGCGGAGCCGCTCTCGCAGCACGTCACTCCGGCCTTTCGGCCGACCATCTCGAATGGACCAACGAGGAAGGATGCAGAGCGCTTGCCGCCGCCGGCACCGTTGCGGTGCTGCTGCCGGGCGCCTTCTATGTGCTGCGCGAGACGCGTCTGCCGCCGGTTGTGGCCCTCCGGCGAGCCGGCGTACGCATGGCGGTGGCGACGGACTGCAACCCCGGAACATCGCCGCTCACTTCGCTCCTGCTTTCGGCCAACATGGCGGCCACGCTGTTCGGCCTGACGGTCGAGGAATGCCTTGCGGGAATCACCCGCGAGGCGGCGCATGCACTCGGCCTCAGTCATGAGACCGGCACCCTCGAAGCGGGCAAGTGGTGCGATCTCGCGATCTGGGACATCGAACGACCTGCCGAACTCGTCTACCGTCTCGGCTTCAATCCGCTGCACGCGCGCGTATGGCGGGGCGCCTGAACAGTCAGCAGACCGGACTCCGGAGGGGCAACATGACCCGCATCGACAATGAACGCCGTATCCGCGCCCCGCGCGGCCCCGAGCGCACCGCGAAGAGCTGGCAGACCGAAGCCGCCCTGCGCATGCTGATGAACAATCTCGACGCCGAGGTCGCCGAGCGTCCGGGCGAGCTCGTCGTCTATGGCGGCATTGGCCGCGCGGCGCGCAACTGGGAAGCATTCGACGCGATCGTCGCGGCCCTCAAGATTCTCGACGACGACCAGACGCTGCTCGTCCAGTCGGGCAAGCCGGTCGGCGTATTCCGCACGCACAGCGACGCGCCACGCGTACTCATCGCCAATTCCAATCTCGTTCCGCATTGGGCGACGTGGGACCATTTCCACGAACTCGACCGCAAGGGCCTGATGATGTACGGCCAGATGACGGCCGGCTCCTGGATCTATATCGGCACGCAGGGCATCGTCCAGGGCACCTACGAGACGTTCGTCGAAGTGGGCCGTCGCCATTACGGCGGCGATCTCTCGGGGCGATGGATCCTGACGGCAGGCCTCGGCGGCATGGGCGGTGCCCAACCGCTCGCCGCAACGATGGCGGGGGCTTCGTGCCTCGCGATCGAATGCCAGCCGAGCCGCATCGAGATGCGCCTGAAGACCGGTTACCTCGACCGGAAGGCCGAGACACTCGACGAAGCAATGGCGATGATCGCCGAGAGCGTGCGCACGAAGAAGCCGGTCTCGATCGGTCTGCTCGGCAATGCGGCCGATATCCTGCCCGAAATGCTGCGCCGGAATATCCGGCCCGATGTCGTGACCGACCAGACTTCGGCGCACGACCCCGTCAACGGCTACCTGCCGCGCGGCTGGACGCTTGCGCAGTGGGAAGCCGCACGCCAGAACGATCCGAAATCCGTCGAAACGGCCTCGCGCCGGTCGATGGCCGAGCACGTGCGCGCGATGCTGGAATTCCATCGCCTCGGCGTACCGACGCTCGATTACGGCAACAACATCCGGCAGGTCGCCAAGGAAGAGGGTGTCGCGGACGCCTTCGCCTTTCCGGGCTTCGTTCCGGCCTATATCCGGCCGCTGTTCTGCCGCGGCATCGGGCCGTTCCGCTGGGCCGCCCTTTCGGGAGATCCGGAGGACATCTACCGCACCGACGCCAAGGTGAAGGAGCTGCTGCCAGACAACAAGCACCTCCACAACTGGCTCGACATGGCGCGGGCGCGGATCAAATTCCAGGGCCTGCCGGCGAGGATCTGCTGGGTCGGTCTCGGCGACCGCCACCGGCTCGGCCTCGCCTTCAACGAGATGGTCCGGAGCGGCGAGTTGAAGGCACCGCTCGTCATCGGGCGCGACCATCTCGATTCCGGATCTGTCGCGAGCCCGAACCGCGAAACCGAAGCAATGCGGGACGGCTCGGACGCCGTATCGGACTGGCCGCTGCTGAACGCGCTGCTGAACTGCGCAAGCGGCGCCACATGGGTATCGCTGCATCATGGCGGCGGCGTGGGCATGGGCTTCTCGCAGCATTCCGGCATGGTCGTCGTGTGCGACGGCACGGCGGAAGCCGCGCGACGCCTGGAGCGCGTGCTGTGGAACGATCCGGCGACCGGTGTCATGCGCCATGCCGATGCGGGCTACCCCGAAGCCATCGCCTGTGCGCGCGAAAAGCAACTGGTGCTGCCGTTCCTGAAATGACGGCGACCGGATAACCGGTCTTGCCAAGCGCCGGACGGCACCGCACTCTCGGGTTCGTAAATTCAGACAACCAACCCCGGGGCGCCCCCATGATCATCCGGCTGGTCCTCGCCGCCCTTGCGGCAATTTCCACGACGGCCGCGGCCGCCGCCGACCTGCGCATCGGCATCGCCGCCGAAGCCACCTATATCGATCCGCATGCGCAGGAGATCGGCCCCAATGTCGACGTGCGCATGCATATCTTCGACACGCTCGTGCGGATCGGGCCGCGCGAGGAGCTGACGCCGGGTCTTGCGGAGTCCTGGCGGCTGGTCGAGCCGCCGCTGACATGGGAATTTCGCCTGCGGGCGGGCGCCATCTTCCACGACGGCACGCCAGTGACCGCTGCCGACGTCGCCTTTTCGATCGCGCGTGCGCCCAGCGTGCCGGGCGCGCCTTCCACCTACAGTCGCCACCTGCGCAATCTCGACGGCGTGACCGTCGTGGACGAGCGCACGCTGCGCATCCGCACGAAAGCGCCGGGGCCGCTGCTGCCGGCGAGCCTTGCCCATATCGCGATCGTCGACCGGCGGATCGGACCCGACGCGACGACGGCGAGCTTCGCATCCGGCGTATCCGCCAACGGCACAGGGCCCTACCGCTTCGTCGAGTTCGTTCCGGGTGACCGGCTGGTCCTCGAAGCCAACAAGCGCTATTGGGGCGATGCGCCCAAATGGGACCGCGTCATCATCCGGCCGATGCGCACGCCCGCCACCCGGCTCGCCGCCCTGCTGAGCGGCGACGTGGATGCAATCAGCGAGGTTCCGACCGCGGATGTCGAGAAGCTCGTGCGCGAGAACCGGGTCGTCCTGTCGCGCGGCATCTCGAACCGCGTCATGTTCTGGGCGATGGATGTGGCGCGCGAAACAAGCCCGTTCGTCACGGCGAAGAGCGGCGCACCGATCGCGAACCCGTTGCGCGACAAGCGTGTGCGCGAAGCGATTTCTCTGGTCATCGACCGGCGTGGTCTTGCCGACCGGATCATGGAAGGAATCGCAGTCGTCGCGAACCAGCTTCCGCTCGAAGGGCATAACGGCTACATCGGCGACCTGCCCACGCCCGCCGTCGATGTCGCGCGCGCACGGACCTTGATGGCCGATGCCGGCTTCGGCACGGGCTTCAAGATGACGATCCACACGACGAATGGCCGCTACGTCAACGACGTCCGCCTCGCGCAGTCCGTGGCGCAGATGCTTGCCCGGCTGGATATCGAAGTGACCGTCCAGCCCGTCCAGCTCGCGACCTATTTCACGCAGGCACGCAACCGTGAGTTCTCGTTCCTGCAGGTCGGCTGGGGCCACAACTCGACTGATCCGCTGCTCGTAATGCGTGAGACGTTCCATTCGGCCGCGGCCAACAACTACGGCAACTGGGCGAACCAGATCGCCGACCGGTTGCTCGACGCGGCGGATACCGAGCTCGATCTTGCGCGCCGCGGCCAGATGATCGCCGACGTGACGCGCCTCGCGATCTCGGATGTGGCGATCGTCCCGACCCATTATCAGGTGAATGTCTGGGGTTCGCGGCGCGGAATCCGCTATCTGCCCCGTCGCGACGAGGCGACTCTCGCCGACAATTTCCTGCCCGAGTGAGCTAGGCGAACAGTTTCGCCTCGTCGACATCGACGGCAAGCCGGAAGAGATAGTCGCCGCGCCGGACGAGCACGGGGATACGCCGTACCAGGATCATGCCGTCATGCGCGAACGTGACGGGTACCGACGGACGCTCGAGCTCGCCGATCGGATGGACATAGCCGGCCAGATCGCCCTTGCGCACGACCGCCTCCAGATCATGAAGCGGCTCGAAGACACCGTCGATCGGCGACATCACCGACGATGCCGCTCCGGTCGGAGAGACAAGCCGCGTCGCATGGAAATGCTCGCGCGGCCCGGCTTCCGCGAACACGCCGAAGAAATGCAGCAGTCGTGCGAGACCCGCACGCCCGATCGCCAATGCCCGGCGGTCGATGGACGCACCGCCGGCAAGTTCGGTCGAGATCATCGGTACGCCGAGGCGGTCGCAAGCGGCAGACATCGAACGGCTGTCTGACGTTGCCGTCGCGCAGACCGTATACGGTGCACCGAATGCCTTGGCGCCATCGATCTTGCGCCGCAGGAGCTCTTTTCCGCCGCCACAATGGAGATAGACACTCGGCGCATACGCGGTGGCCGTGCCGCCGGAGTGGATGTCGGCCGCACCCTGCGCCATCGGCAGCAGGACGCTCTCGACATAGTGCGCGATGGCCGTCGTCGGTGATCCGTCGGCATCGCCGGGGAATGCCCGATTGAGATTCCCGTCGTCGAGCGGCGATACGCGCGCTGCCGCGAGCACGGCGGGATAGTTCAGCGCCGGAAGAATGATGAGGCGGCCACGTAGCTGCCCGACGTCGAGCGTGCGGATCAACCCGTGCAGGAGCACCTGCCCTTCGTATTCGTCGCCGTGATTGCCAGCGGTGAGAAGGATCGTCGGGCCCTTGCCGTTCGCAATGACCGCGATGGGAACGGGGATAACGCTGAAAGCATGCCGGTTGTCGGAATGGATCAGCCGCAGATGACCGAGCTGACGGCCCGGCCTGTCGTAGTCGATGTCAGTCGTGATTCGCGTCCGCGTCGATGTCATCGCAAGCTCTCCGGCCGATTTCGGGCAACGATACACGCATTCCGCTCGCAGCGGCGCGCCGCTCATTCCATGAGAAGGCCTCATCCGCTTATGAGCAGCGATATCTTTGAAGCATCAAGGATATTTGCCTTGCATGCACGCGCGATTGGGCTCGTATATTTGCAAGGCAGGCGACGCCTTCTGGCACGAAGCCTGCACCGCGAAAACTGCAGATGACTCCGAATTTCCCAATCGTCTGATCGGTCAAGCGAGGAAGCGCGGATGTCGCCCAGCCACCCTGCCCCAGCCCGGTTCCTGGGCGTCGGCCGCAGCCAGAGACGGATCGAAGACGCGCGCCTACTGCGGGGCGAAGGCACGTATCTCGCCGATCTGCCCGCCGACGGAATTCTCCACGGCGTTGTCCTGCGCTCGCCGCATGCGCATGCGCGGATCGCCCGCCTCTCGACCGAAGCCGCGCGCGCAATGGACGGCGTGGCGCTGATCCTAACCGGCGAAGACGTCGCGAGCGACGGCCTGAAGCCACTCCCGGCGATGCCGCTTGCATCGCTTGCCGGAACGCCGATCTCGCCGAACGCGCCGCAATACGAAGTCCTCGCGCGGACAACGGTCCGTCATGTCGGTGATCCCGTTGCCTTCGTCGTTGCCGATAGCGAAGCGAATGCGTTGCTCGCCGCCGAAGCCATCGAGATCGATTGGGATCCGTTGCCGCCCGCCCTCGCCCCCGGCGACGAGGGTGCCAAGCTCGCGTTCGAGGTGACGCTCGGTGACCGTACTGCCACCGATGCCGCCTTTGCGGCTGCCCATCGCGTCGTGAATGTGGAAGTCGTCAACCAGCGCGTCGCGGCCGTTCCGCTCGAGGCGCGTGGCGCGCAGGCCGAACCCGACGGCGGGCGGATCATCCTGACGACCGGCACGCAGGCACCGCATCTGATCCGCCGCGTGCTCGCCAAGGACGTTTTCGGCTGGCCGGAAGAGCGTCTGCGCGTCGTTACGCCGGATACGGGCGGTGGCTTCGGCACCAAGGCCCCGGTCTATCGCGAACAGGCGCTCGTCGTGTGGGCGGCCCTCCGGACGGGGCGCACCGTGCGTTGGCTTTCCAGCAGGAGCGAGTCCTTCCAGGCCGACACCGCCGGGCGCGACATGCGCACGCGCGTCGAACTTGCGCTTGCCGCAGACGGCCGGATCGGCGCTCTGCGTGCGCGGGTGGACGCAAATCTCGGCGCATATCTTTCTTTCTTCGGTGGCGTGCCGGCGAATATCGGCCTTGCCGCACTCGTCGGCCCCTATGCGATACCGGTCGTCGATATCGTGTCGCGCACCTGGTTTACGAACACCGTTCCGGTGGATGCCTATCGCGGTGCCGGCCGACCGGAGGCGATCTATGCGATCGAACGGGCAGTCGACAGGGCCGCACGCGAGACAGGCATCACTCAGGACGAGTTCCGGCGGCGCAACGTCATCCCGCATTCCGCACTTCCCTATCGCACGCCCGTCGGCACGCTCTACGACAGCGGCAACTTTGCCGGTTCGATCGACGGCATTGCCAGGCTCGCGGATATTGCCGGATTCCCGGCGCGGCGCACGGCATCACGGCGCGAAGGCATGCTGCGCGGCCTCGGTCTCGCCTACTACATCGAACGGGCCGCGGGCGGCGCCGAAGAAGCGGCGCGCATCGTTCTCGACGCCGATGGCGGTGCCGACGTCATGCTCGGGACGATGACCGCAGGCCAGGGCCATGCCACCGCGTACACCCAGATCGTTGCAGATCGGCTCGGTCTCGATCCGGCGCAGATTCGCATCCGCCAGGGCGATACCGATGTCGTGACACGCGGCGTCGGTACTTTTGGATCGCGGTCCTTGCCGGTCGGCGGATCGGCACTGCATCATGCCATCGACCGTCTCGTCGAGATCTTGCGGCCCCACGCATCCGATCTGCTTGAAGCCACCATCGGCGACATCGAATTCCGCAATGCCCATTTCGTCATCGCCGGCACCGATCGCCGGGTCGATGTGGCGACGCTCGCCCGCTACATCCACTCCAGGAGAGCGCCGACCGAATGCCTGCCCGGGAGTCTGGGGATCGATCTGTCCGCGCAAGGGACGTTCCAGCCTGTCGAGCCGACCTTCCCGAACGGCTGCCACGCCTGCGAGGTCGAGGTCGATCCGGAATCGGGCGCGACACGCCTGCTGCGCTACAGTGCGGTCGACGATTTCGGCAACGAGATAAACCCGATGCTCGTCGATGGCCAGCTGCATGGCGGCATCGCACAGGGCATAGGCCAGGCACTGCTCGAGCATGTCGTCTATGACCCACACGGGCAGCTCCTGACGGGATCCTTCATGGACTATGCGATGCCGCGTGCCGCAGAGATTCCCGACATCCACCTCGCCCGCAACCCGGATCCCTGCAAGAACAATCCGCTGGGCCTGAAAGGTTGCGCAGAGGCCGGCGCCGTCTGTGCGCCGCCGGCCGTAATCAATGCATTGCTCGATGCGCTCGCTCCGCTGGGCGTGCGCGATCTCGACATGCCGGCGACGCCGCAGCGCGTCTGGACGGCGATCGAAACGGCCCGCGCGGCCCAACCCGTAGCGGAGACTGCCGATGTCTAGCGTGACGCTTCAGGGCGTAAGCAAGTCGTACGGAGCGGTGACCGCCCTGCGCACAATGGATCTCACGATCGCCCAGGGCGAGTTCCTGACGCTGCTGGGGCCTTCGGGATGCGGCAAGACGACGACGCTGCGCCTCGTGGCCGGCTTCATCGAGCCTTCGACCGGCCGCATCCTGTTCGGCGGCGATGATGTCACCGACCTGCCTGCGCAGAAGCGCGAGATCGGCATGGTGTTCCAGGATTACGCGCTGTTCCCGCACATGACCATCGCCGACAATATCGGCTTCGGCCTCGTCGAACGCGGCCGCATGCCGGCGGAGATACGCGCAAAGGTCAACGAACTCGTTCACCTCATCCGCCTTCCCGGCATCGAGAACCGCTTTCCGGCCGAGCTGAGCGGCGGCCAGCAGCAGCGCGTCGCCGTGGCGCGCGCGGTAGCGCATTCGCCGCGCGTCCTGCTGATGGACGAGCCGCTCGGCGCACTCGACCTCAAGCTGCGCGAGACGATGCAGACAGAGATCAGCGCCATCCAGCGCGAATTGAAGATCACGACGGTCTATGTGACGCACGACCAGTCCGAAGCGATGAGCATGTCGGACCGGATCGCGGTCATGAACGACGGCGTCATCGAGCAGCTCGGCTCTGCCAGCGAGATCTACAACCGCCCTGCCTCGAAGTTCGTCGCCGGCTTCGTCGGCCAGATCAATCTCGTCGAGTGCGAGGTCGTAGGGCGCGAGGCATCCTGGACGGTCCTCTCGGCCGGCACCGCGCATCTGCGCGCGATGACCGCCGGCGCCCCGAAAGGGCGCGTGAGCCTTGGAATCCGTCCCGAGCAGCTGGCGATCATGGCCGAGGGTGCGGAATCGCCACACGGTACCAACACCCTGCCCGGCATCGTACGCAGCACGATGTTCGCGGGCCATATGGTCAAGGTCGAGATCGATGCCGGCACGGGCCAGCCGATTGTCGTCGAGAATCATCCGAACGCACCTTCCGTCGCGATCGGCCAACACGTCCGGATCGCATGGGACGCCCGCAATGCCGTCGTCCTGGCAAGCTAGAGGAAGCACAGCATGGCGCCATCGGTCGGCATTCCGGTCATTGACATAGCCGCTTTCCGCAACGGAGCGGACAAAGCCGGCGTAGCGGCTTCCGTCGCGCGCGCCTGCGAAGATGTCGGATTCTTCTGCATTTCCGGCCACGGCGTCGACCCGGCGCTGACCGACCGCGCTTTCGCGATCTCGCGTGATTTCTTCGATCAGCCGACCGACGTGAAGATGCGCTCCAGGCCGGCAGGCGAAGTGGCGCCTCGCGGCTATGCGGCCATGGAAACGAAAGGTCTCGGCGCCACGCTTGGCCAGAACGTGCCGAAGGATCTGCGCGAGCAGTTCATGATGGGCACGCTCGAGCCCATCGTTCCCGCTCTGAAAGATGTTCCGGAAGCTGCCGGCTGCTATGCGCCGAATGTCTGGCCCGAAACGCCGGCCGACTATCGGCCCGTCTTCACCGAGCTGTATCGCGCGTTCGAATCGCTGGCGGGAACGCTGATGCGCATCTTCGCGCTCGGTCTCAAGCTGCCGGAGGAATATTTCGCCGACAAGATCGATCATCATTTCAGCGTGCTGGGATCCAACCACTACCCGCCGCTTGCCCATCCGCCACAGCCGGGCCAGCTCCGCACGGGCGAGCACACCGATTTCGGCAGCCTGACGATCCTCTTGCCGACTGCCGGTCCCGGTGGCCTGCAGGTGCGGCTCGCCGACGGCAGCTGGACCGACGTGCAGCCGATTCCCGGCGCGCTGATCATCAATCTCGGCGACATGATGGCGCGCTGGACGAACGATCGCTGGCGCTCGACGCTGCATCGCGTCGCCAATCCGCCAGAATCCGCAGCCGCGATGAGCCGGCGCCAGTCGATCGCGTTCTTCTGCCATCCCAACTACGACACGGAAATCCGCTGCATCGAAAGCTGCACCGGGCCCGGCAAACCGCCGCTCTATCCGCCGATCCTGGCGGGCGAACACATGCGGATGAAGATGGTCAAGCGCCTATGACGCTCGGACCCCAGCTTGCCGAATGGGCAGCCGGCCTGCGCTATGCGGACATGCCGGCCGAGCTCGTTGCCGATTGCCGGCTGCGCCTGCTCGACACGCTGGGGGTCGCATTGGCCGCGGTTCCGCTCCCCATCGGTGCTGCGGTGCGCAAAGCCGGCCACGCACTCGGCGGCGGTAACGAAGCGACGATCCTCGGCGAAGGCATATCCAGTTCCGCCGCAATCGCCGCGCTCGTGAATGGCACGCTTGCCCATGCGATGGATTTTGACGACACGCACAACGAGTCCGTCATGCATCCGAGTGCGCCGACCGTGGCGGCCGCGCTGGCGGCGGCGGAAGCAGCCAAGGCCGGCGGCCGGGAACTGCTCGTCGCGATTGCGATCGGCAACGAACTCGGCTGCCGACTCGGCCTCGTGACGCCGGGCGCCTTCCACGGCGTGGGCCTGCACCCGACAAGCGTGCTGGGCGCGCCCGCTGCGACCGCCGCGGTCGGACGGCTCTGGCATCTTACAGGCGCGCAGATAGCCGCCGCGTTTGGGATTTCGGCGAGTCAGGCGTCTGGTGTGCTCGAAGCCTATGCCGACGGGACATGGTCGAAAACCCTGCATCCGGGTTGGGCCGCGCACGCGGCGATCGTCGCCGGACGGCTGGCGCAGGCCGGCTTCACCGGCCCCGCGACAGCGTTCGAAGGACGTTATGGCATCTACAGGGCGTTGCTGCCGGCGGGCACGGCGCTCGACCTCGATGCCGCGACGCGTGATCTCGGGTGCGATTGGGTCTGCCTCGGCACCGCCTTCAAGCTCTTCCCGAATGCGCATGCGATCCATGCCTTCATCGAAGGTGCGCTCCAGCTCCGTGCTTTACACAAGCTGTCGGCAGAGCGCATCGCTTCGGTCGAGCTTGCCGTGCCTGAAGAGTTCGTCGGCCAGATCGCCGAACCGCGCGCTGCCAAGCTCGCTCCGCGCACGTCGACGCATGCGCGGGCCAGCCTGTTCTATGCAGTCGCCGCCGCGCTCGTGGATGGCGAAGTGACGGCCGCGCACTACGAGGGCGATGCCTTCTGCCGTCCCGATCTTCTGACGATGGCGCAGCGTATAACCGCAAACATCGTACCGACGAGCGGGAAAATCCTGTTCTCCGGCGGTGTGACGATCCGGCTCGACGGCGGTTCCGAGTTTAAGACATTCATCGCCGAAGCCGACGGGACCGGGACACGTCGTCTCAGCGAGGCGCGCGTCGTCGAGAAATTCGCGGCAACCGCGGGATCGGTGCTGACGCCAGACGCGCGCGACCGCCTCGTCGACCTGATCCTTCATGTCGAGAAGTTCGAAAGCCTCGGCGCACTCGCCGCCGCGACGACCATTCCGGGGATCGTCCGATGACCGCCTTGCGGATCCGCGCCGAACCCCTGACGGTGGGCGCCTTCCGGCCTTTCGGTCTCGTGATGGAAACACCGAAGGACGGAAACCGCACCGGCCCGCTCCCCGTGATCGCCGATCCGCGACCGACGGCCAAGGTCACGGCCACGCTGATCGACCTCCTCGCACAGACGTCGCCACGGCCAATACGGCAGATCGAGCGGCATCTCAATTCCGCGCAGTTCTTCCTGCATCTGTCCGGTGGATCGCTGTCGCTTGTCGTCTTCCCGGCGAAGGACGACGGGGCGCCGGATATCGGTGCAGCGCGTGCGTTCGTAGCGGCACCCGGGCATGCGTTCGGCTACCATCCGGGCACATGGCACGCGGGCGTGGCTGCACTGGATGCCCCGGCACAAGTTGCTTCTCTTCTCAGCCGTGACGGCACGCCGGACGACGTCGACGAACGCCTGCTCGCAGAAACCATCGAGGTCGACTGGACATGAGCCAGACACCCTACCCGCGCGACCTTGTCGGCTATGGCCGCAAGCGCCCCGATCCCAGATGGCCAGGCGGGGCCCGCCTCGCGCTGAACTTCGTCCTCAACTATGAAGAAGGTTCCGAGTACTCGATTCCGGACGGCGACGGAAACTCCGAGACCCAGCTTCTGGAAGCGACACCCTCGATGCCGGCGGGGACACGCGACCTCAATTCGGAATCGATCTACGAGTACGGCAGCCGCGTCGGCGTATGGCGGCTCATCGGCCTGCTCGAGGAATACAAGATGCCGGCCACCGTGTTCGGCTGCGCGCTGGCGCTCGAACGGAATCCCGAAGTCGTCGTGGCGATCCGCGAGGCCGGCTACGACGTGTGTAGCCACGGCTGGCGCTGGATCAAGCACTGGCTGCTGAGCCCCGCCGAAGAAGCGGAACACATCAAGCGCGCCGTCGCCTCGCTGCAGCGCAGCTTCGGCACACGTCCCGTCGGCTGGTACTGCCGCACTGGCCCCAGCGTGAACACGCGCCGCCTCATCGTCGAGGAAGGCGGCTTTCTCTACGACAGCGATTCATACGCCGACGAATTGCCCTATTGGGACACGCGGCATGGGCGGCCGCATCTGGTCATCCCTTACTCGGTCGATACGAACGACACGAAGTTCGCCAACCCGGCCGGATTCGGCAATGGCGACGAATTCTTCTCGTATCTGAAAGACAGCTTCGACTGTCTCTACCGCGAAGGCGCGCGGCAACCCGGAATGATGTCGGTCGGGCTGCATATGCGGCTGGCTGGCCGGCCGGGGCGCGCGGAGGCATTCCGCCGGTTCCTCGACTATGTGCGCCGCCACGAGGGCGTGTGGATATGTCGCCGCATCGACATCGCGAATCACTGGATCGCCAACCATCCCTGCCGGATCGCATGATCCGTCAAACCCCGACGAGGACGACATGACCGACGACGTTCGCTGGGCCCGCGCCCCCCTTCGCGGTTACGATCTCCGCCTTCCCGCGACGGAGGATGTCGAACTGACTCATGTCGAAGCCGGCACCCCGGCAGGCGAGTATCTCCGGCGCTTCTGGACGCCCGTCGCGATGACCTCGCAGCTCGGCGACAAGCCGGTGCCGATCCGCATCCTCGGCGAGGATCTCGTGATCTTCCGCGACGGCAGCGGCAGCATCGGCCTGCTGCATCGCCATTGCGCGCATCGCCGCGCATCGCTCGAGTTCGGCCGGATCGAGGCACGCGGAATCCGCTGCTGCTATCACGGCTGGCATTTCGACGTCGACGGCACGATCCTGGAAACGCCGGGCGAGCCTGCGACGAGTTCGATCTGCAAATCGATCTGCCAGCCGGCCTATCCCGTGCGCGAGATGAAGGGCCTCGTTTTCGCCTATATGGGTCCGCCGGACGAGATGCCGTCCTTCCCGTATCTCGACTCGATCGACCTGCCCGACCACGAGCTCATCCCCTATTCGATCCATTCGCCGTGCAACTGGCTGCAGGAAACGGAGAACGCGATCGATCCGTTCCATTCCGTGTTCCTGCACGGCCGCGTCAACGGCCCCCAGTTCCCCGGCCTCGAGCATTTCGTGGAACTGCCGGTCGTCTCCTATCACCGCCGCGACGCGGGCATCGTCTACAGCCATGCGCGGCGCGTGGGCGATCTCGTGATGCTGCGCTTCCACGACTATCTGATGCCGAATCTCGCGCAGAACGGCGGCATGTTCCAGCGGCTGGAGAAGCCGACCTTCTTCGGCCGCACGAGCCTGACGAAATGGGTCGTGCCGATCGACAGCACGAACAGCCGCAAGTTCGGCTGGCGGCATTTCAACGACAAGGACGAGGTCCTGCGTCAAGGCAAGCGCGACGAGGTCGGCTGGGAAACCGTCGATTTCTACGGCCAGACGGCACACCGCCCCTACACGGAGCGCCAGTCCAACCCCGGTGACTGGGATGTCTGGGTGAGCCAGGGTCCAATCGCCGTCCATTCGCGCGAGTATCTCGGCCGTACCGACGAGGGAATCGCGATGCTGCGTCGGCGTCTGCGGCGCGAGATCCGCGCCGTCGCGAAGGGCGAGAAGATCCCGCATATCGTCGGCGACGAGAAGAAGCCGTACCCCACCTATGGCGGCGACACGGTCCTGCGCGTCGTGAAATCCAACGACGACGAGGCTCTGATGCGTACGCTCCAGAACGAGGTCGCCGAAATCTATTTTGCGGCCGACGGCCTGACCGGGGAGGAGCGGACGGCCCGAATCAAGGCCGACCTCAAGGCGAGATTTCCGGACTCAGCGAGCTAGTCACGCGTCGCAAAGGACGGCGGATCGAACGCCCGGATCGGCGGCAGATTGCCCTCGTAGCGTTCGATCTCGACGAGCGCGGATTGTGCGGCACAGCCCTGCGACAGCTTCGAAGACGGCCGGTCTTCGGTCACGAGATTGGGGTTTCCGTGCATGTCGAGCGTGCCGATCCGGCCCGGTTCGGCGGGATCGTACCAGGCACCGGTCGCGATCTGCACCACGCCAGGCCGAAGGCCACCGGTGACACGCGCCGCCGCAAGGAACGCCCCCCGGTCATTGTAGACGCGGACGATATCGTCGCTTTGGATGCCGCGCGCGGCCGCATCGGCAGAACTGAGGAAAATCGGCTCGCGACCCTTCGTCTTCGACGCGCGGCTGATGGTGCCGTGATCGTACTGGCTGTGCAACCGCGTCGATGGCTGGTTCGACAGGAGATGGAGCGGGAAGCGCGCCGCCGTCGGGGAACCCAGCCATTCCTCCGCCGGACGCCACACCGCATGGCCCGGACAATCGTCATAGCCGAAGCCGGCGATCGTCTCCGAGTGCAATTCGATGCGTCCAGACGGCGTGTCGAGAGGCGCTTTGGCAGGATCGGCACGGAACGCGGCGAACAGCGTGCGTTCGGCTTGACCGGGCGGCAGCTCGAAATAATCGGAGGACCAGAAACTCTCGAAATCGGGAAGATCGATCGATTTCGACCGCGCGGCTGCCCGCGCTTCCTCATACAGAACCGTCAGCCAATCGCGGGGCAGCCGGCCCTGCGTGAAGGCGTGTTCGACGCCCAGATGCGCAGCCAGACCGCCGAAGATCGAATAGTCGTCGCGCGCTTCGCCCACCGGCGATATCGCGGCCTTCATCGCGACGAGAAAGGCATCGTCGCCGGCCGAGCCGATATCGTCGCGTTCGAGCGAGGTCGTCGCCGGCAGCACGATATCCGAGAATTTCGCCTGCGCGGTCCAGAACTGCTCGTGAACGATCGTCGTTTCCGGCCGTCGCCACGCATCGATCAGGCGATTGACGTCCTGATGATGATGGAAGACGTTGCCACCCGCCCAGTAGATAAGGCGGATATCCGGATGAGACCGCCGCTTGCCATTGTAATCAAAGGATTCTCCGGGCTTCAGCAGCATGTCGGCGATGCGCGCGACCGGAATGAAGGCTTCGACCGGATTGTCACCCTGCGGCAGTCGCGGCCCGACAAATCCGGTCGTGCGCGCGCCCACGCCGTTTATCGCCGCATACCCGAAGCCGATCCCGCCACCGGGAATTCCGATCTGGCCGAGAATCGCCGCCAGCGTCACCGCCGCCCAGTAGGGCTGTTCGCCGTGGCGCGCACGCTGCAGCGACCAGCTGAGCGAGATCATCGTCCGCGTCGTCGCCATGCGATGAGCCAGCGAGCGGATCGTCTCCGCCGGAATGCCTGAAATGGCGGCCGCCCATTCGGCGTCCTTCGGCAAGTCGTCAGACTTCCCGAGGATGTAAGCCAGCACGCGGTCGGCACCGATGCAATGCGTCGCAAGAAACGCCGCGTCGTGCAGTCCGCTCGAGACGACTTCGTGCGCGAGCGCCAGCATCACGCAGGCATCGGTATTCGGCCGGATCGGAATCCACTCTGCCGATGCCTCGCCGAGATCGGCGCGTGCTGGCGAGATGTTGACGAGATCCACGCCGGTCGCCGCGAGGCGCGAAATGCGGTCGCGCACCTCGTGATCGCCGACCCCGCCCGCATTCATCTGCGCGTTCTTGATCGGCAGGCCACCGAACGCAATGAAGGTCTGACAGTATCTTTCCAGACCGTCCCAGGCCGAGGCATCGCGATTGAGCGTTTCGATTGGGGCAAGAATGCGCGGCAGCAGGACGCGGGCCGCCCCGAGGCTATAGCTGTCCACGTGGCGGACATAGCCTCCGATGCAGTTCAGGAAGCGGTGGATCTGGCTCTGCGCGTGGTGAAAGCGGCCAGCACTCGCCCAACCGTAGGAGCCGCCGAAGATCGCGGAATTGCCATGCGCCGAGATCGCGCTGCGTAAAGCGTCCGCGACGATATCGAGCGCCTCGTCCCACGGCACTTCGACAAACGGTTCGCATCCGCGCGCTTCGCGACTGGCTGCGCCTCGCGCTAGATAGCCTTTGCGGATCGCCGGACGGCGCACGCGGGCCGGCCCGTCGACGGCGGCTACCATCGAGCGGCCGATCGGCGATGGCTGCCTGTCGCGCTCGAACGGATCGAGCGCCGCAAGCACGCCACCGTCCGTCCGCACACGGTAGATCCCCCAGTGCGTCGACGTAAGCGGCACCGTGTTGCTACGCGACGACGCGACGCGGCAGCGGAATGCTGTCGATCGGCACGTCGCCGAAGCGCGCATAGCCTTCGGCCAGCGGCATCTCGCGCGCGACGATCATCCCGTCGCCGTTCACGCCGTGCGTCGGGTCGAGCATCCGCCTGCCCTTCGTACCGGGCGGATCGAACGTCCATTCCTGGAAGCCGAGGATATAGAAGTTAAGCATCACGGCCGGCCTGCCGTCGGCGCAGAACCAGTGCGCGTTGCGCGAAACCTCGGTCGTCTCGAACCGGTCGCCGATCCCGAACCAGCGGTCGGTGCGCGTGCGCAGCAGGATCGTGTCGGGACCCAGGCGCGCCACGCGATCCCACTCGCGCGCATAGACGCGACCCGTGAGAACGACCTGTGTCGAGATCAGGTTGTGATGGCAGTGCGGTGGATGGACCTCGTTCGGCTCGAGATACAGAAGCTGCATCGTCCACGACCGTTCGGGCGTGGTCTTCTGGTTCAGAACCTGGTCCTTGCGCTCGGCAAGCGCGCGCTCGATCCAAGGCGCGAGCTCGACCGGCAGGTCGATGCTGCGATGGAGATCGCGGATCCGGTCTATGTATTCGTCCGGCGTGATCTCGCGCCTGCCTAGTTTTTCGATTTGGACCTGCGCATCCGTCCAGAGGCGATCCTGATAGGTATCGACATCGGGGAGAACGGCGCCCGCACGAGTGTTCATCTTCACGATCTTGCCGGACGCCGTCTTGATTTCGCCTGCCATCGCAAAATGTCCCTTCAGCCCGCGTTCGTACCGAGCATCGTGTCGACCAGCATGCGCTGGAAATGGTGCACATTCTTCTCCCAGACCGGCGAGAAGACGACCTTGTCGGCCACCGGCGACTGACGCGCGATCTGCTGCTGCTCCCAGATCTTCATGTCCTGGCTGCGGATGCCGCCATAGTCGCGCAGCTTGCCCGTCTCGCCGAGCCAGCGCGACAGGGTCTTCCTGCGCTGCGCGGCATGGGCCAGATCCGTTGCCGCCTCGCCGACGAAAAAAAAGCCCATCTTCGACACGGTGCGGTCCGCCGCCACGGGATCGGCGATGACGGAAGCGAGATGGTCGGACTGCAGCGTCAGCGTCATGTTCGGGAAGACGACGCTTGTGCAGCGCACGCGCTTTCTGCCTTCCGGAAACGGGATCAAGGGAAGGTCGCCTGCAGCCGGATAGAAATCCTGGTCACCACGCCGCTTCAACGTGACGACGGTACCGAGCGGGATCGGCTCGGCGATCGGCTGACCCGTCGCGAGATCGAGATCGTCCGTGATCTTCGTGAAGACGTTCTTGTGGACCCAGACGTGGTGGTAGGTCTCCCAGTTGTCGTTCTGCATCTTCCAGTTTCCGCGCCACTCCCAATCTTCGCGATGCGCGATGCGCGTTGCGGAAAGATCGGCTCCCTGGATGAGATCGTCGAGCGGGCGGACATGTTCGGCAAAGGGTGCTGCATTGCCGTCGAGATTGATGAAGACCCAATGGTGCCAGACTGCGGTCCGCACCGGAATCAGGCCAAGCGATGCAAGATCGAGATTCGCATGTTCGTTGCCCCCCTTCGTTCCGTCGAAATACGGCGTCGACTTGAGACGACCATCGAGATCGTAGGCCCATGCATGATAAGGGCAGGCAAACTGCTTCAATTTGGTGCAGGGCTCGGTCACCATCAATGCAGCGCGATGGCGGCAGACATTGTGAAAGACCCGGATCTGGCCGGTGCGGTCGCGCACGAGGATGAGCGGCAGTCCTGCCGCCATGAGCGGAATTGCATCGCCCGATTCCGGAACATCGCTGGTGAAGGCCAGGCACATCCACGTCCGCGCAAAGAGCTGCTTCTGCTCGAGCTTGAAGAAGCTTTCGCTCGTATATGCGACGCCGGGTAGGCCGCATGCTTCCGAAATCGGCTTGCGCAAGGCGGATATCGCCTCGCTTCCCAGAATGTCCGCTACCGTCGGTCCTGCGAGCGTCATCGGGTGACCTCCCTGCCTCCCCGATACTATGCCAAATGCGGACCATCACCATTTGCGATTTTGTCCCGGGTCCAAATCGAATTTCCGTGCGGGTGGCCTGCGATTTGCTCATCATCGACCGTACGTCCGTCCTCCCCGAACCCTATGGAAGCCGAAGCCCATGAGCAGCCGGACCCTGCGGAGTTCGCGATGAAGGCGCGGTGGCACCTGATACTTGTGCCGTCGCTGCTTCTATCGCTGTTCCTGCTGCTCAGCTCGCAGATCGCGTTCCTGCGCGGCAGCTTCTTCAAGGACCTGCGTCTCGGCCGCCTTGGGACCGAGCTGACGGCCGAAAACTACGTCCGCTTCTTCACCGACAGCCTCTATCTCGACTCTCTGCTGTTGACGATCCGCCTGTCGGCGACGGTGGCGCTGCTGACACTGCTGATCGGCTATCCGGTCGCCTACATACTCGCGCGCATGCGCTCGCGCTGGTCGCTCGTGCTGCTCGCCGCGATCATCGCAGCTTCGTTCATCACGATCGTCATCAAGGTGCTCGGTCTCATCATAATCTTCTCAAGCGGCGGCACGCTGAACCGCCTGCTGCTGGGTTCGGGCCTGCTCGAACGGCCGCTGACGATCATGGGAGAGCCTGCCGGCGTCGTCGTCGGCCTGATGCATTTCACGATGGGTTTCGCAGTCCTGCTTCTCTATGGCGTGATCCGCACGATCCCGCGCTCGCTCGAAGAGGCGGCCGAGATCCACGGGGCGGCGCGCTGGCGCGTCTTCCTGCGAGTCGTGGTGCCGCTGAGCCTGCCCGGCATCGTCGTAACGACCCTGATCGTGTTCAACCTTTGCATGGGTGCCTTCACGTCGGCTGCGCTGATCGGCGGCGGCAAGGTCTTCACGCTGCCCGTCCTGATCCAGCAGACCGTCATTATGCAGACCCGCTATGCGATGGGAGCGACCGTCTCCGCGGTCCTGATGCTTGTCACACTCCTGATCAACGCGCTGTCGGTATTCGTGATGTCGCGCTTCGACCGGCGGAAAGGCGTGATCGCGTGATACGCCATCGTGCCATGTCCGCCGCGCGCAAGATCGCTTCCGGCCTTTGGCTTCTCGGCGTGTTCGTTTTCCTGTTCGCGCCGCTTGTCGTCGTGATCGGCGCTTCGTTCGACGGCGGCGAGCGGACTTTCCTGAATTTCCCGCCACGCGAGCTGTCGCTGCGTTGGTACGGCCGCATAAGCCCAGAGCTTTTCGAATCGCTCGGCCTCAGCATCGTGCTGGGCCTCGTGACAGCGGCGGTCGCCTGCCTCGTCGGGGTGCCCGCCGCACTCGGCCTCGTGCGCGCAGAGTTCCCCGGCAAGGCACTCGTCGCCGCCGCGTTCCGGGCACCGTTGCAGATTCCCGCCGTCGTGATCGGCGTCTCGTTCCTCAAGCTCTTCTACCTGATCGGCGACGTGACCGGCGTCTACGTCGTGGGCACCCTGCCGGGCCTTGTGATCGCCCACAGCTTCCTTGCGACGCCTTACGTAATCGGGACGGTCTCGGCCGTGCTGCAGCGTTTCAATATGCGACTCGAGGAAGCGGCCCTCAGTCTCGGCGCATCGCGCCTGCGCACGTTCCGGCGCGTCACGTTGCCGGTGATCATGCCCGGCGTCTATGCCGGCGCAATGTACGCCTTCCTTGTCTCGTTCGGCGACGTGCCGGTGGCGCTCTTCCTCGGCGGCAGCGGCATGCAGCCCTTTGCTGCGAAGATCTTCCACCTGATGGAATTCGATTTCGACCCCACGCTTCTGGCGATCTCGACCTTCATCATCTTCGGCTCCGTCATTGCGATCTACCTGCTGCAGCGCGCCGTCGGCCTCGAAGCACTCAGCCGCTCCGGCGGCGGATGATTTCCCCCACCCTTCTCCCAGGAGATCCCCCATGACCAATCTCGACAGACGGCAGATCCTGACCGGAATTGCGGCGACCGGCATCGGCGCGCTCGCGGCTCCCGCCGTGCGCGCCCAGACAACCCGCTTCGACGGCGTGACGCTGCGTGTGGCCACTTTCGGCGGAGGCTGGGATCGCGCAGTCCACAAATACGCCGGCGTGAAGCTCGAAGAGCTTGGCGCAAAAGTCGAGTACGTGACCGCTCCGCCGCGCGACAATCTCGCGAAACTGATCGCCGCGAAGGGGCGCCCCGCGCCATTCGACGTCGTTGAGATGGGCGATCTTACGTGGGTAGATACCTACGACGCCGGCTTCCTGCAGAAGATCGACCTCGCCAACGTGCCCAATCGCAAGGACCTGCTGCCGACCCAGTCCGACGAATGGAAGGTCGCGAGCTGGGTCACGCAGGAAGGCATCGTCTACAACGCCGAGAAGTTCGCGGCCGCCGGCATCCCGAAACCGGACCGCTACACCGACCTTCTCAACCCCAAGCTCGCCGGAAAGCTGTGCCTGATTGACATCACGCAGGCCGGCGCAGCGCAGTTCCTCGTCGGCGTTTCGACGGACAACGGCGGCGGCATGAAGGACATCGAGCCGGGCCTGAAGTTCGTCAAGGATGCCAACCCGTTCCAGTTCTGGAAGGTGGGTGCGCAGGCCGTCACGCTGATGAACTCGGGCGACATCTGGGCCTCGACGATGCACGCGGGCTTCGCGGTCCAGATGCGCAAGGCGGGCCTGCCGGTGGCCTTCACGCATCCGAAAGTCGGTCCCGCGAAGCGCGGCCTTCTCAAAGAGGGGTGGCTCGGCGTCGTCAAGGGAACGCCCGTGACGCGCGCGGCCGAGTTCTTCATCAACGAGTACGTCTCGGAATCGACGCAGCACGGGCTGGCGGTCGAACGCGGCGTCGTGCCGGTCAACGGCAAGGCGCGCGCCAGGCTCGCCGACGATCCGATCCTGAAGGAGATGTTCCTGCTCAGCGATGCCGATGTCGGCAACATGATGTCGGTGGACTTCAACGTGTTCAATCTGGACGACGCGACGCAGCGCTGGACACGCGCCGTAAGCAAGAGCTAATCCACTCCGCATGATGCGGATTGCAGTTGTCGGCGCCGGCGCCATCGGCGGGTCCATCGTACACGTGCTGGCGCAGGCGGGATTCGACCCTGTTCTTGTCGCACGCGGCGAGTCCGTGCAAGCCATCGCACGCGACGGATTGCGCGTTAAGCGTGCGGGTGTTGGCGAGGTTTCGCATCCGCGCGTCGTATCCTGCACGCACGGACTCGGGCCCTTCGATGCGGTAATCGGAACTCTCAAGGCGCAGGACTGGGCGGCAGCCGCCTCCCTGATGGCGCCTCTCATCGGCCCTTCGACCTGCCTCGTTCCGGCCGTCAATGGCATCCCATGGTGGTACTTCCAGTGCGCCGGCGGCACTCGTGACGGGACACGACTGCAGACGCTCGATCCGGACGGCGCGCTTTCGGCCGGCTTCGCGCCGGAGCGGATTGTCGGCGGCGTCGTCTACATGGCCGCGACGCGACCTGCACCGGGGATGATCGAATGGCCGACGGGCAAGCGTCTTGTCCTCGGCGAGATCGGCCCCGGCGGCGGCACGCGCGTCGCCGACCTGGCGGCAGCGCTCCGCACGGCCGGAATGGACATCGACGAAAGCACCGACATCCGCCGCGACGTCTGGATGAAGCTTCTCGGGAATGCCGGCTTCAACTCCATTTCGGCTCTGACGCTGACGACTGTCGTTGAGATTCTCGACGATCCGGATCTACGCGCCGTGTGCGGCGACACGATCCGGGAACTCCTGGCCGTAGCCGCTTCTGTCGGGATCAATCTCGACGTGCCGATCGAGGCGCGCCTCGAAATGGGACGGCGGCTTGGTGCTTTCCGCACATCGACCCTTCAGGATTTCGAGGCCGGCCGGCCGCTCGAGACGGCGGCCCTGATCGACGCGCCCTGCGAGATGGGCCGCCTGACGGGCATTGCGACACCGGTTCTGGCGACACTGGGCCGCCTGCTTCGCACGGCGGTCGCACGACGCGATCGCCTCGCAAGTGCATGAATTCCATGCGTCGGCGCACAACCGAAACTCATTCGACAAGCCAGAGGGCGGACCCTACCGTGACCGCGACTTCGATTATCGCATTGGCGTACCGATGACCGACAGCAACACCAAGCGGGCAGATCCGCCAAATCTCGATTGGGTCGCAACGCCGATCCGGGCCCTTCCGGCCTATCGGGCGCCGGCGACCTTCGCGGATTTTCCGGATCCCACCACCCGGCCGCGCCTCATCCATCTCAACGAATCCCCCTACCCGCCGTCGCCGCGCGTCGCCGAGGCCATCGCTTCGGCGGTGCACGATCTCAACCGTTATCCGGACATCATGGGTCGCCGGTTGAGTTCGGCACTTGGCGCTTCGCTTGGCCTGTCGGCCGAGTTCATCGTTCTGGGCTGCGGCAGCGACGAACTTATCCATTTTGCGACCGTGATCACGCTAGGCCCCGGTGACGAGGCCGTCATCCCGGCGCCGAGTTTTCCGCGCTACGCGCTATCGACAAAGCTCGCCGGCGCTACCGTCAAGCGGGTGAAGCTCGATGCGGGTGGCGCCTGCGATCCCGATGCGATCCTCCGTGCGATCGGGCCTCGCACGCGGCTGGTGTTCTGCTGCACGCCGAATCCGCCGTCGGGCGGCATGATGACGAAGGAGGCGATTGCGGCCGTCGTGCACGGCGTGCCGGATAACGTGCTCCTGCTCATGGACGAGGCCTACTATGAGTTCGGACGACATGCCGGCGGACCCGACGCGCTCGCGATCCTGAAGACACGCAAGGGCCCGTGGCTGTCGACACGGACCTTCTCGAAGGCTTATGCGCTTGCGGCGCTCCGTGTGGGATACGCGATCTGCGATGCATCGGTCGCCGAAGCGCTGCGCCGGGCCAAGCTGCAATTCAATGTACCGACGCTGAGCCAGGCCGGCGCCACCGCAGCCTTCGCCGACCAGGCCCATCTCGCCACACTGCTCGACAAGATATCGTCGGAACGCGACCGCCTCTCCAAGGGCCTCGCCCAGCTCGGACTGCGCGTACTTCCCACCGCGGCGAATTTCGTGTCGTGCATCCTGCCTGGCCCTGCCGCACCTGCGATGGCCGCGCTGGAGAAGAAAGGAATTTTCGTGCGCGATTGGCGCGATCCCGAGCATCTTTCGGAGTTGCGGATCGGCGTCGGCACGCCCGACGATACCGGCGCCACGCTTGCAGCCCTTGGCGACTATCTTCGGGGCGAGGCATGAGCGCCGGTGCACCCAGCGGCGAACGGATCATCGCGACCCTGAAGCGGTCGGGCGTCGGCTTCGTCGTGGCGCTTCCCGATATCGTCACCAGCGACGGGCTTCTGTGGCCGCTGTCGCGCGATCCCGACATCCGCCTCGTCCGCATCTGCAAGGAAGACGAAGGTATCGCGATCTGTACCGGGCTCGCCTTCGCCGGCAAGCGCTCCGTGCTGATGATCCAGCAGACGGGCCTCCTCGATTCGATCAATGCGCTACGCGCGGTCGGTGTCGAATACGAGCAGCCGGTCGTCATGCTCGTCGGCCTGCAGGGCAAGGAGCCGGGCGTGGCACCGTCGCGGTCCGCGAAAGTGTCGGTGCAGATCATCGAGCCGATTCTCGACGCGATGGGCGTCGCCCATCGCTGGATCGAGACCGAGAATGACGAATCCACCATCGGCCCCGCCATCGATGCGGCCTACGCGAACTCGCGGCCGGTCTGCCTGCTGATCGGCCGCCCGCCCGCAGCATCGGGGATGCGCATATGATGAAACGCGACGCGTGTCTGCGCCTGCTCGCCGCCCGCGTGCGCGACGAGGTGATCGTCGCCACCTACCAGGCGGCATTCGACTGGATGGCCATCGCTCCGCGCGATCTCAACTATCTCTCGATTGGCGCGATGGGTATCGCCTCGTCGCACGGGCTGGGCCTTGCGCTTGGCCGGCCGGACCGGCGCGTCATCGTGCTCGACGGCGACGGCAGTCTTCTGATGAATCTCGGAAGCCTTGCGACGGTTGCGGCGGCCGCCCCGCGCAATTTCGTGCATCTCGTGTGCGTGAACGGCGTCTACGAGGCGAATGGAAGCCATCCGTTGCCCGCAAGCGAACGGCTCGATTTCGCGGCGATCGCTCAGGGAGCGGGGATTGCGAATACCGGTAAGATCGAGACCCTCGGCGCGTTCGAGGCGGCGCTACCCGAAATCATGTCGGGCGAAGGCCCGATCTTCCGGGCGCTGTGCGTGGAAGCCGGATCCCCCAGCCCGCAGGATTATGCCTATATCCATGGCGCCGAAACACGTCGCCGCTTCAAGGCGGCGTTCGCAGGCCCCTAGGATACAGTTCCCGCCTCGGAGATCAACCAGGTGCGGAAGGCAGCGATTTTCGGTGCCGTGAGCGAACGAGGCGGGCATACGAAATAGTGTGCGTATCCACTCGGGATCGCGATGTCGAAGGGTCGCACGAGGCGGCCGGCCGCCAGATCGTCCGTCACGAGTGGCGTGCGGCCGAGCGCCACGCCAAGCCCTTCGATCGCCGCCTGGATCGACATGTTCGACTGGCCGAAACGCCGCCCCTTCGTGAGGTCGATGCCGGTCGTCTTCGCCGCATCAAGCCAGCTCTTCCAGCCAGGCGTGTGCCCGTCGAGTGTCAGGATGTCGTCATGCAGCAGCGGCAAGTTCGCAAGGTCGGCCGGAACCCGAAGTGCCTTCGGCCCCTTCATCAGGCGTGGCGCGCAGACGGGGAACATCTCTTCGTCGAGGATCTTCTCCACATGCAGGCCAGGATAGCGCCCGGTTCCATAGCGGATCGCGACATCCGCCTCGCCTATCGAGAAATCGGCAAGCTGGCCGGTCGTGGCGATCGAAAGCTCGATATGCGGATGGCGCTCGTCGAAGCGGATCAGGCGCGGGAACAGCCATTTGACCGCGAAGCCGGGTAGCGTGGAAACGGTCAGGTGCGGCCCCGTATCCGTCCTTGTCAGATCGCGGATCGCGTCCGCGACGACCCCTAACCCTTCGCGGACCGCGGTCGCCAGCTTCTCGCCCTTGACGGTCAGCGAGATCCGCCGCGGCTCGCGATGGAACAGCTCGAAACCGAGTTGGTCCTCGAGACCATGGATCTGGTGGCTGATGGCGCTTTGCGTCAGGCCGAGTTCATCGGCCGCCATCGTAAAGCTCTTGAGCCGGGCCGCCGCCTCGAAAGCACGCAGCGCCGAAATCGGCGGCAAATGACGAAGGGGGGAGGTTGCCATGAATTAGGCTCACTTGAGGACTTATGAATTACGACGCAGAATGCTGTTTATTGATATTCTCACATGAACGAAACAGATGGAAGTCCCGACGATGGCTTACGCGAGCGCAACGACGATCACCGTCGATGAAATCCCCGTCATCGATGTCGGTGGCCTCGCTTCGGGCGATCGCGCGAAGATCACCGCCGTCGGAAGCGAGATGCGCGAGGCGGCCGAGCGGATCGGCTTCTTCTACGTGCGCAACCATGGCGTGGATCGCGCGCTCGTCGAGCGCGCCTATGCGGCAAGCCGGGCTTTCTTTGCCGCGCCGGAGGCGACGAAGCGCGCCGTCTCGATCAACGAGAAGCATCGCGGCTTCCTGTCGCTCGGACAGGCCAAGATGTATAGCGGGGCCAAGATCGACCTGAAGGAGAGCTATCTCTGGGGTCTCGAGCTCGGTCCCGACGATCCCGATGTCGCGGCAGGCAAGCCGCTGATGGGCCCGAACAACTGGCCGACCGCGCTGCCGGAAACGCAGGCGGCATTCTACGCCTATTATCTCGCGATCTGCGAATGCGGTCAGCGGCTGCTGACAGGGCTCGCCGCCAGCCTCGGACGCGATCCCTCCTTCTTTGCCGCCGCTTTCGCCAAGCCGCTTGCGCGCGGCTCTGCGATCTACTACCCGCCCCAGCCGCCCGATCTCGGCGAGACGCAGTTCGGCGTGGCGCCTCATACGGATTACGGCGGCCTCACGCTGCTGTCGCAGGATCAGGTCGGCGGACTGCAGGTGCTCGCGAAATCGGGACAATGGGTGACCGCGCACCCGATCCCCGACACGCTCGTCATAAATGTCGGCGACCTGATGCATCGCTGGACGAATTCGCGCTTCAACTCGAATCCGCACCGCGTCGTCAATTCATCAGGCCGCGAGCGCTACTCGATCGCCGTGTTTTTCGATCCGCATCCCGATACGCGTGTCGATCCGCGCGACCTGCTCGATGATCCGTCGGAGGCCAAGTATCCGCCGATCACCTGCGGCGAATACATCGTCCAGCGGTTCGACAAGGCCTTCAAGTACCGCCGGCAGAAGCCATGAACCCCCGTGCGCGGGCAAGCCACGCGCCGAGCCATTCGGCGTAGGACCGCTCGCAGCGCAGGACGAACCCGTCCGGCGTACGCATCACGACGACCGCGATGTCGCCCAGGCGCGTCCGGGACCCGATGCCGATGGTGAAATTTTCGAGATCGAGCGCGATGCCCTGGGCAAGCAGGTCGGCTGCACCTCCGCCCTCCACCGCGAACGCCGCATAGGCATCCGAGACATCCTCGGCGAAGCCGTCTTCCGGCGGCACGTCGCAGGCCCCGAAGACAAGCCATAGCTGCGGCTCGATCCGGACAGCGGGTCGCGGCGGTGCCTGTCGCGACAGCCAGGCCGTCAGGCGTTCCGATGCGATATTCCGGATCGAGGGAGATCGATCAGCCACGCTGGCGTGCTCCCGTAGGGTCGTAAAATGCCGGCGCCACAACACGCGCGCCGATGGCGCCATCGGGCAGCGACACGGTCACTTCCGAACCGGTCAATGCGCGGCCATCCTCGACAAGAGCGAGGGCGAGCGAACGGCCCAGCGCATCGCTCCGGCAACTTGCGGTCACGAAGCCGCGCCCGCGCGCCGCAGCGGCGCGGAGGATTGCCGCCCCTTCTGGCAGCACGAAATCCGGATCGCGCGCGAGGAGCCCGACAAGCTGCGGACGCCCGGCCGCATCCGCGCGATTGCGCAGAACGGCCTGGCGGCCCACGAAATCGGCTTTCCCGGTGTCGACGGCGAAAGCCAGCCCGAGATCGTCCGGATCGGCGATCCCGTCACCTTCATGGCCGACCGAAATGAAGCCCTTCTCGATCCGCAGCACGTGATTGGCTTCTGACCCGACCGGCACGATTCCATACGGTGCACCGGCAGCGAGCAGGCGTTCCCACAATTCAGGCGCGGCAAGCGCAGGGACGAAAATCTCGAACGAGAGCTCGCCGGTGAAGCCCGCGCGCGCGACCCGGACAGCCTGCGCCCCGATCCGCGCCTCGGCGATCCCCATGAACTGCAGATCGCCGGGAAGCCTGGCGCCGGCGTCCGCGAGAACGGCGCGCGCCTGCGGGCCGCAGACCACGATGTCGGCCCATTTTTCGGTGACAGGCAGCACGAGGACCGACAGCGCCGGTTGCAGGACCTGGCGGCAGTACTCGAACCGCTGCAGGCAGGCGTCGGCATTGCCCGTCGTCGTGGTCACGAAGAAGCGGTCCTCGGCCGTCCGGAACACGATCCCGTCGTCGAACAGCCTGCCGTCCTCGTGGAGCTGCAACGCATAGCGGCCACGCCCGACCTTCAGGTTCGACAGGCGCGTGGCGTAGACGAAATCGAGAAGGGCCGCCGCATCGCGCCCCGCCACTTCGAACTTTCCGAGCGGCGAGGAGTCGTAGATCCCGACGGCAGCGCGTACCGCTCTGCATTCGCGTCGCGTCGCGTGCTCCAGCGTCTCGCCGTCGCGGGGATAAAATCCCGGCCGCCGCCAGTTGGCGCCTGCTTCGTACATCGTGGCGCCAGCCTTTTCGTGCCACGCGGTCAGCGTCGTCGCGCGTGACGGGCGCAGCAGCATGCCGCCGGGCTCGGCCATTGCCGCGAAAGGTACGGGTACGAAGGGCGGGCGGTACGTCGTCGTCCCGACACCGGCCGGCGCGATGTCGCGGGCGCGCGCCGCGACATCGATCGCGTTCATGTTGCCGAAGCGGCCTTGATCGGCCGACATGCCGGTCGTCGTGTAGCGCTTCAGGAGCTCGACCGATTCATAGCCTTCGCGGACTGCGAGCCGGAGATCGGCAGCCGTCACATCGGATGCGACGTCGACGAACGCCTTTCCATTGCCGGGCGTCTCCCATCGCGCGAGGAGATTTGCAGGGCGCGTTACCGGTGCCCTCGGAGCACCTTCATCCGGGCACGCGAATCCGGATGCCGCGGCGGCGGCAAGACCGGCACGATGTCCGTCGGCAAGCGCCTCGGCGAGAGCGCCCCGCCCGTTGCACGCACCGGCGCTGAATGCGCCGTCATGCGGCGCCGTCGGCAGGAAGGCGGCCGAGGCCATATCGAAGGCAAGCCGGCCGCCGGCATGCGAGTGCAGATGCACGGCGGGCGTCCAGCCACCGGCCATCGCGATGGTGTCGCAGGATAGATCTGTCGCGCGTCCTGATCCGTCGCCGGGCGCGATGCGCAATCCGTGCACCGGCGTGCCGAGGGTCGCAACCGCCGCATGGCCGGCATGGATCGCGATGCCGGCCGCGATTGCCGCGTTCATGCGTGAAGGGTCCGGCGATGCCCGCAAGTCGACGAGCGCCGATACGCGAACGCCCGCCGCGACGAGCGACATGGCGTCGTCGTACGCCGCGTCGTGATTGGCGATGATGGCGACATTCCGCCCGCAGGCCACGCCATTGCGCGACGCATAGGAAAGCACGGCGGAAAGAAGCATGACGCCGGGCCGGTCGTTGTCGATAAAGACGAACGGGCGCTCGAACGCGCCCGTCGCCAGCACGACGGATTTCCCCCGGATCTTCCAGAGGCGCCCCGGCGAGCCTTCTTCGTGCGCGACGACCAGGCCGCCGTCATAGCGGCCGAGGACCATCGTTCGCGGCAGGAGACGTACGCCGCGTGTACGCAGGTCCTGCATCGTCTCCGATATCCAGCGCGCCGAGACGCGCCCGTCGATCTCGGCGAGAGGCCGATCCGCCAGGGCCCCGCCGGCATGCGCGTCGCCATCGACAAGCCAGACGCGTGCACCTTTCGCCATCGAGGCCGCCCGCGCCGCGGCAAGACCGGCTGCGCCCGCGCCGACAACCAGCACGTCGCAATGCGCGAAGCGTTTCTCGCCCGGCCGCATGCCGGCGACATCGGGAAGCCGGCCGGTCCCCGCAAGCGCGCGGATCACCGGCTCGAACAGGTGCCATGCGCGACCACGGGGGCCGCGGAATGTCTTGTAATAGAAGCCGGCCGGCATCAGCGTGCCGAATGCACCGAGTGCAGAAGTGACGTCAAAGCTTGCCGACGGCCAGCAATTCGCCGCGCGTGCGGCCAGCCCGTCGCGCACCGTCAAGCGTGTGGCCAACGCCGTACCCTCGGGAAGCTGCAGCAGCGCGTTGGGTTCTTCCCAGCCGAAACCGACAATTCCGCGCGGCCGGTGATATTTGAAGCTGCGCCCGACCGTGCGCACACCGTTCGCAAACAGCGTCGCCGCAAACGATTCGCCCGCACGCCCGACGAGCGGCTTGCCGTCGAACGCGACCTCGACGGCTTCGCCGTCGGGAATGGCGGTCAGGCGATAGCCGCTCACCGCAGGAACTCGTTTGTCGCGGTGTCACGGCGCAGGCGCAGCCAGCGCCGGCAACCGAATTTGTGCCACCAGAGCTCTTCGGCCGGACCCTTGGCGTTGACGCGCGCATAGAGGGCTTCGGCAAGATTGTCGGGTGAAACGGGGTGCGATGCCGGCTCACCGACGCAGACGAATTCACTCTGCTCGCGCGGACCGCATTCCGGACAGGGGACAAGGCGCATGGCGATCCTCAATCCCGGTTGGACGCGCCGGCGGTCTCGAACAACGGCCGGCCGCGGGTGAAACGATCAAGCGTGAAATCCGCGATCAGCGGGTTGGGTGCATCGTTAGCGATCAGATCGGCAAAGGCGGCACCGCCTGCCGGGATCGCCTTGAAGCCGCCCGAACCCCAGCCGACATCCAGATAGAGTCCGTCGACCGGTGTCTTCGAAATGATCGGTGACGTGTCGTGGCAGATATCGATCGCGCCGGCCCATTGGCGCATCAGCCGCACGCCACCGAGGATCGGGAACATCTCGACGAGGCCGGAGACGACGCGCTCGATCGTCGCGAACTCGCCGCGCTGGACATAGGACGGCACCGGATCGGAGCCGCCGCCGATCACGAGTTCGCCCTTGTCCGACTGGCTGAGATAGACGAGCCCCGGACAATTGACCACGCAGGACAGCATAGGCTTCAGCGGTTCGGACACGAAGGCCTGCAGCGGCACCGTCTCGATCGGCAGTCGCAAACCGACGGTCGCGGCGAGATGCCCCGCGTGCGCCGAGACCGCGAGAGCGACCTTGCGCGCCGCGATGAATCCCTGCGGCGTCTCCACGCCAACGACGCGCCCGCCTTCGCGGCGGATCGACAGCACCTCGCAGTTCTGGACGATGTCCACGCCCAGCGCGTCGGCCGCGCGCGCATAGCCCCAGGCGACCGCATCGTGGCGCGCCACTCCGGCCGTCGGATGCCAGGTCGCCGCGAGGACCGGCAGGCGCTTGGTCCCCGCAAGATCGAGGATCGGCACGCGGGCTTTGGCTTCCTCCGGCGTGATGATCTCGAACGGTACGCCCGCGAGCCGCATCGTCGACTGGCGGCGTTTCACGTCGCGCAGCTTCGCCCATGTCTGGATCAGGTCGATCTGGCCGCGTTCGGAGAACATGACGTTGAAGCCGAGCTCGCCCGACATCTCGCGCCACAGCTTCAGCCCCTCGGCGTGGAAACGGATCGAGGATTCGCGCAGATAGTTCGCGCGGATCGTCACCGTATTGCGGCCGGTGTTGCCGCCGCCGACCCAACCCTTGTCGAGAACAAGCACGTTCCGAAGCCCGTGCCGACGCGCGAGATAATAGGCGGTGGCGAGCCCGTGACCGCCCGCCCCGACGACGACGACGTCGTAGCTCGCGCGTGGTGCCGGGCTGCGCCATGCGCGCGGCCAATTCGCGTGCGCAGACAGCGCGTTGCGCGCCAAACTCCAGATGGAGTAGCCGCGCATCGGTTTCACACGTGCTCCCAGTCGTCGAGCTTGTCGGAATTCGGCGGGGAATAGCCGAGCACGTCGCCCTGCGTCGTCACGCCGAGACCGTTGAGCAGCCGGTTGGAATAGTTGAAATAAGCGCACACCTGGTTCGCCTCGAAGATCTCGGCATCGCTCGCACCGCTCTTGCGCGCGGCCTCCACGTCGCCTTCCTCCATCTTCTGCGGCTCGAGCGTCAGCTTGCGCACATAGCGCAGCAGGCCGAGCTCCTTGCCGTCGAACACCTTCTCGGGTGCCGCGAAGACCAGCGCCTGATAGATCGAGCGCGCCTTCGCGTCATCCTTCAGCAGGCGCGTGAGGCCGGCATAGTGGTGCGAGACCGAATACTCGCACTTGTTCGAAAGGCTCGTATAGATGCCGAGACATTCGAGAAACCAGACGGGCATCGTGTTGCCGACATGGTGCAGCACGCTCTTGTAGAGCGCACTGTGCCCTTCCATCGTGTGCGGCCGCAGCGAATGGATCTTCATGACGTTGTCGATGGCACCGCCCGGCCCCTTCACGCGGTCGTAGAGCTGACGCAGATAGCCTTCCGATTCGTCGTACTGCAGCATCTTGATCCAGGCCGTCATCTTTCGTGTCTCCTTGGCGTGCCGGCTCAGGGCCAGCGGGAATAGCGGGTCGGCGAATAGGGCGCGAGATCGATCCGGTCCGGGCGCCCGGCAGCGAGATCGACGACGAGCCCGGCCGTCGTCGCGGCAAGTGTGATGCCGAGATGCGCGTGCCCGAAGGCGAGGATAGCGCGCCGGCTTGCCGGTGCGTGCCCGATCACCGGCAGGCCGTCGGGCAGCGACGGCCGGAAGCCCATCCAGAACGTTGGATCGCTTGCGTCGAGCCCGGGTAGCAGGCGGCGCGCGTTCGCGATCAGCTGTTCGGCCCGCGCGTAATTCGGTGGCAGATCGAGGCCGCCGAACTCGACCGTGCCAGCAAGGCGCAGCCCGCGCGTCATCGACGTCAGCGCGTACTTGCCTTCGCCATCGATCATCTGGGCGGGCAGTTCGAGCCCCGGCGTAGGCAGCATCGCGTGGTAGCCGCGCTCGACATCGAGCGGCACGCGCGCACCCAGCTTCGCCGCGAAGGGGCGCGAATGCGCACCGGCTGCCAGAACGAAATGCTCGGCCCGCCAGTTGCCCGTCGCAGTCCGAAAGGTGACACCGCCTTCGTTGGCGGCCAGATCCTCCACCGCCTCGCGCGCGATGCGCCCACCCTTCGCCTCAAGTGCTGCGGCAAGACCGTCGCACAGCGCGCCGGGATCGACGACATGCCCCGCACCCGGCGCGAACACGCCGAACTTGTACTCAGGCGACAGCATCGGCGCAAAGCTGCGCAGCCACGCCGCGTCAACTTCCTCCATCGCCACGCCGCGCTTGCGGCGCAGGGCGTGTGCCGCTTCGGCACCTACCCGACTGTCCGCACTGGCATAGGCATAGAGGATCCCCTGCTGGCGCAGCAGATTCGCCACGCCCGAACGCGCGGCGAAATCCTCCCAGACCTCGTAGGAATCGAGCGTCAGTGCCGCGAGCGCCTTCGAGATCGCCTCCACCCGGTGCGGCAAGGCCGCAAGCGCGAAGCCGGCGAGCCACGGCAGCAGCTTGGGCAGATAGGCCGGCCGGATCGAGAGCGGCGAGAGCGGATCGGCGAGCATGCGCGGCACGGCGCGCAGCGTGGCCGGCGTCGCCGTCGGCGCCACCCAGCCGGGCGTGATGCCGCCGGCATTGCCGAACGAAGCACCGCGGCCCGGTGCGGGATCGAAAACGACGACTTCGCGGCCCGCTTCGGCCAATGCGAAAGCCGCAGCAAGGCCGACGGCCCCGCCGCCGAGCACGGCGACGTCGAGCGGCCGCAGGCTCACCGGAAGCGGCCCATCCGCAGCTCGAGCCGCGCGAACTGGCGCGACAGCGCGAAGCAAAGCGCGAAATAGAGGACGGCCACGATGGTCCACGCCTCGAATACGCGTGTCGTGGTCGCCGCCACTTCGTTGCCGAGGAACGTGAGGTCCTGGATCGAGATCAGCGACACGATCGAGGAATCCTTGATCAGCGAGATGAACTGGCCGGCGAGCGGCGGGATCGTGCGCTGGATCGCCTGGGGCAGTACGATCAGGCGCAGCGTTCGCGCGCGCGTCAGGCCCAGCGAGCGCGCAGCCTCCCACTGGCCGCGGTCGATCGATTCGATTCCGCCGCGGACGATCTCGGTCACGTACGCGCCTTCGAACAGCGCGAGACAGAGCACGGCCGACAGAAGTGCCGGCAGGAACTGCGGCGGGCCCAGCAGCAGATCGATGGTTGCTCGCGCACCCGGCGAAGCCGTGCGCACCCATGAATCGAGGCCGAGCGCCGGAACGAGCTGGCTTGTCAGGAAGAAGTAGAAGACGAAGATGAAGACGAGCGGCGGGACGTTGCGGATCATCTCGACATAGCTGCGCGCGACGAGGCGCAGGAACAGGGAATTCGAAACGCGCGCGATGCCCATTGCGCCGCCGAACAGGGCGGCCAGCAGCGCCGCCCAGATCGAGATGCGGATCGTGGTCCACAGACCCTTGAGGATGATGTTGGGAACCCACGACCCGACTTCCGGATCGTAGCGCACCACGAAATTCCAGACCGGCGCCCAATTCCAGTTGTAGCGGAGAACCGTCTGGGCCCGCCATCCGACATAGACGACCACCGCCGCCAGGACGGCGAGGACCAGGATGTCGACAAGCCCGAGCCGCCGCCTGCCGGGGGCAGGCGGCGGAGCCATCGTTTCGGACGCCGACGTCACTGCGCCAGCTGGTCGCGCCACGTGCGGTTCTGGAACCAGTAGGCCTGACGTTCGGCGAGGAAACCGTCGATCTGCTTGTTCTGGATCCAGTTGTTGAGGAAGTTGAGCGCGTCCGGATCGCCCTTGCGCACGGCCATCGCGTCCGCCTGGCCGACGAGCACCTTGTCGAACGGACGGAACATCGAGCCCGGGTTGTCGAGGGCGGCGAAGGCCGGCTTCGGCACCGTGCTGACCCAGGCGTGCGCGCGGTCGTTCGAGACCTCGAGCAGGGCCGGTGCATCATCGTCGAACTGGCGCAGCGTGGCGTTCGGGAAGAACTTCTGGGCCGTCGTCGCGGCCGAGGAACCGCGGCGCGCGACAAGCGTGACCGACGGCTTGTTGAAGTCCTCGATGGTCTTGAAACCGCCGGCGAGTTTCTTGCTGGCGACGACGTCCACGCCCGTTGCCGAGTACGGCGCCGTGAAGTTGACGGTGAGATTGCGCGCCGGCGTGATCGTCATGCCGCCGATGATGAAGTCGAACTGTCCGGCCAGGAGGGCGGGAATGATGCCGTCCCATGCGGTCGGAACCAGTTCGACCTTCACGTTCATGTCTTCGGCAAGCTTCGTGGCGACGTCGACCTCGTAGCCCATCAGCGCACCCGACTTGCTGCGGAACGCCCACGGCACGAAAGTCGCCAGGCCGACGCGCAGCGTGCCGCGCTTCTTGATTTCCTCGATGGCGCTGGTCGCCGAGAGGGCCGCGCGCGCGTCTTGTGCCTTGGCCGCGAGCGGTGCCATCAGGGCCGTTGCGGCGAGCGCCGCGACGGCGAGTTTCTTGAGCGTGAACATGGAGCCTCCTTCTTTGTGTTGGTTCAGGTCTTGAGTCGTCGTTCGAGAACGCCGACGGCTGCCGACATCGATCCGGTGACGACCAGATAGACGGCGGCGACGGCGATCCAGATTTCGAATGTAAGGAACGTGTCGGCGATGACGTTGCGGCCCTCGTTCGTCAGGTCGAAGACGGCGATGACGCTGACGATCGAGGAATGCTTGACAAGCGAGACGGAAAGCCCCGTCAGCGGCGGCAGCACGAGGCGCAGCGCCTGCGGCAGCACGATATGGCGGTAGAGGCGCGCGCTCGAAAGGCCGAGGCTGCGCCCCGCTTCCCACTGGCCTTTCGGTACGGCCTCGATGCCGGCGCGGAAGATCTCGGCGGCAAAGGCGCCCTCGAAGACAGCAAGGCACAGGATGCCGGTCCAGTAGCGGTCGATGCCGAGGATCGGCGAGAGCACGAAATAGAAGAGGTAGAGCTGCACGAGCAGCGGCGTATTGCGGATTGCCTCGACATAGACGCGCACGAGCCCGCCGCCGACGATCGATCCCGACTGGCGCAGCACGGCGGCCGCAAGGCCGAACAGGACGGTGAGCACAAGCGCCAGCGCGCTGATCTCGAGCGTGACGAGAAGGCCCTTCGCGAGCGGACCCGGATAGAACTCGCCCTGGATCGAACGGACGAAGAAGGCCGGCACGCGGTACCACTGCCAGTTATAGCCCATGCGCCCGGCGCCATAGACGACGGCATATGCGACCAGGCCGGCGAACAGGCCGAACTGCACGATGTCCGACAGGCGGCGCCAGGCGAACGGCACCTTCGGAGGGGCTTGGGTGAGGTCGGCTGCGTTCATCGCGTTCCGTTCATCGACCGTTTCAGCCTAGGCGGCGACGCCTGCTCCGAAAAGACAGAAGATGTTAGCAGTGCACGCAAGAAACCTGCCATGCGTTCGAGAACACGCAAGCCGGGCTCATGCATGCCCGAGCGCCGTTCATGCGCGGGAACGTCTATTTCGCGGGGTTGCCGTACGCAGCCATGAAGACGTCGAGTGCCGCTGCAATCGACTCTTTCAGTTCCGCCGGATCCGGCCGGTCGACGATGCCGAACAGCATCTGCTTCATGTGCTTGGACTGGCAGAGTTCGATGAAATGGAACGCGGCGCGCTGCGTGTCGGCGATCTTCAGTTCGCCCGCCTCGACCTGGCGCGCGAGATACTGCGCGAGGCGGCCGATGCCGTATTGGGGGCCGGCTTCGTAGAAGGCGCGCCCGAGGGCCGGGAACTTCGCCGACGCCGCGATGACGGTGCGCAGATGCGCCATCGCACCCGGGCGCAGCATCGCCTCCATCAGGTTGGTGCCGAACGTCCGCAGCACCTTGCGGACATCGCGGTCCTCGACGTCGAACGCGCAGATCCGCTCGGCCTGGGCGCGCCGGTCTTCCCGGATCAGTGCCTCGAACAGCGCTTCCTTCGACGGGAAATAGGCATAGACGGTACCCTTCGAGACGCCGGCCGCACGCGTTATTTCGTTCATGCTGGCGCCGTCGAAGCCATCACGCAGGAATATTTCACGTGCGCCTTCAATGATTTGGCGCCGCTTTGCCGACTCTTCAAGCAGGTCTGGGACGGGTAGAGCGGGCATCCGTTACAAAATCTCCGAGATTCATATTGACCGAACCGTTCAGTTCGATTTGAATACAAACCATACCGCTTGTCAAGGCACCCACGGCGCCTCGCCGCTCGGCCCGACAGGCCACGAACTCGGTGGCATCCAGGATGGAAGACAATCTCGCGAAGAAGCGGAGCGCCGCAGCGCCGGTCGCTCTCGCACGCGCGCCGGAAGCGCGCGCGAACAATGACGCCGGCACCCCGCCCGGCCAGGCCGCGACGGCACCCGCTGCGACGAAATCGAGGCGGCGCCTCGTGCTCCCGCTCGTGCTGGCCGCTGCCCTCGGCTTCGGCGGCTGGAAGGGTTACATGTGGTTCACCGACGGCCGCTTCGTCGTATCGACCGACGACGCCTACGTGAAGGCGGACCAGACGATCGTCGCGGCGAAGGTCGCCGGGCTTGTCGCGCGCGTCGCGGTCGCCGAGAACACGCCGGTCAAGGCCGGCGACGTGCTCGCCACGATCGACGATGGCGACTACGCGCTGGCCGTCACCGCCGCACGCAACCGCATCGCCACGCAGGACACCGCGATCGCGCGCTTCGCCAAGCAGATCCTCGCCCAGCGGGCAGCGATCGATCAGGCGAACGCGCAGTTCGCCTCCGCGCAGGCCGAAGTCGCGCGCGCCGCCCTCGCCTACACGCGCGCCGACTCCCTCGCCCGCTCGGGCAACGGGTCGATTGCGGCGTTCGATCAGGCCCGCGCCGACCGCGACCGCGCCGCCGCAGGCTCGGCCAGTGCGCGCGCCGGCATCGACGTGGCGCAGGCCAATCTCGAAATCCTCCGCTCGCAGCAGGCCGAAGCCGAAAGCGTGCGCGTGGAGCTCGCGACCGCCCTCCAGCGCGCCGAGCGCGATCTGGAATTCACGATCATCCGCGCACCCTTCGACGGCGTGGTCGGCAATCGCGCGGCACAACCCGGCCAGTACGTGCAGCCGGGCACGCGCATGATGGCCGTCGTTCCGCTCGGCGCAATCTATGTCCAGGCGAACTTCAAGGAAACGCAACTCGCGGAACTGAAACCCGGCCAGACGGCCAGCATCACCGTCGACGCCTTCGCCGACCGCACCATCCGCGGCACGGTCGAAAGCGTAGCCCCCGCATCAGGCGCCGAGTTCTCGCTGCTGCCGCCCGAGAACGCGACGGGGAACTTCACCAAGATCGTCCAGCGCGTGGCCGTCCGCATCGCGATCCCGGCCGACGTCGCACGCGAAGGCGCGCTGCGTCCGGGCATGTCGGTCGTCGTCGGCGTACGCACGCGCGACCCGGTTCCGGCCGCCAACTGAAAGCCGTCGCCATGGCCCCGCCGGCCTCCGACCAGCTCGATCCCAAGCGCGTCGTCGCGTTCGTCGCGATGGTCTTCGGCATGTTCATGGCGATCCTGGACATCCAGATCGTCTCGGCATCGCTTGCCGAGATCCAGGCGGGACTTTCGGCCAGCGCGGAAGAGATCTCCTGGGTCCAGACGAGCTACCTGATCGCGGAAGTCATCATGATCCCGCTGTCGGGGTTTCTCAGCCGCGCTTTCTCTACACGCTACGTCTTCACACTGTCCGCCGGCGGCTTCACGCTGATGAGCTTCCTGTGCGCCAACGCCACCAGCCTCAACGAGATGATCGTCTGGCGCACGCTGCAGGGCTTCATCGGCGGCGGCATGATCCCGACCGTCTTCGCGGCCGCCTACACGATCTTTCCGCGCAGCCGGCAGGCCCTGATCGCCCCGGTGATCGGCCTCGTCGCCACGCTCGCGCCCACGGCGGGCCCGACCGTCGGCGGCTATCTCACCGACCTCTTCTCGTGGCACTGGCTGTTCCTCGTCAACATCGTGCCGGGGATCGCCGTGACGACGGCCGTGTGGATCCTCGTCGATTTCGACGAGCCCGACCTGTCGCTGCTCGAAGGCTTCGACTGGACCGGGCTGCTGTCGATGGCGGTGTTCCTCGGCTCGACCGAGTATTTCCTCGAGGAAGGCCCGGCCAAGGACTGGTTCGAGAGCGAACTGATCGTGGCATCGGGTTCGGTCGCGCTGGTCGCGGGCGTCGTCTTCTTCTGGCGCACGCTCACGGCGCGACGGCCGATCGTCGATCTCACCGCCTTCACCGACCGCAATTTCTGGACGGGCTCCGTCTGTTCCTTCGTCATGGGAATCGGGCTTTACGGCCTCACCTATCTCTATCCGGTCTATCTCGCGCGCGTGCGCGGCTTCTCGGCGCTGCAGATCGGCGAGGCGATGTTCGTCACGGGCCTGTGCATGTTCTTCACCGCGCCCGTCACCGGCCGCCTGATGGGCAAGGTCGATCCGCGCGCGATGATCGCCTTCGGCTTCACGCTGTTCTCGATCGGCACGCTGCTCGCGTCCGACATCACTTCCGTCTGGGATTTCCGGGAGTTGCTGGTGCCCCAGATCCTGCGCGGCGTCGGCATCATGATGTGCATGGTGCCGATCAACAACCTGGCGCTCGGCACGCTCACGCCCGACCGGCTCAAGAACGCGGCCGGTCTCTACAACCTCACGCGCAACCTCGGCGGCGCGGTCGGGCTCGCGCTGATCAACACGCTGCTCAACCATCGCTTCGACCTGCACCTGCAGCGCCTGCACGAGCAGGTGCGCTGGGGCGGCGTCGCGGCGCAGGAAACGCTCGACACGCTGACGCTGGGGCTCGCGCGACTGGGCAGCGATGCCGGTCTCGCGGCCTTGCGCAAGATGTCGGGGATCGTGCGCCAGCAGGCGTTCGTCATGTCGATGGGCGACGTCTTCTACGCACTGACGTGGCTTTTCCTTCTTCTCGTCCTGCTCACGCCGTTCATGCAGCGTCCGCAGCGCGCGGGCGGCGGCGGACACTGACGGCACGAAGAATGCTAGGCTGGGGACCGGTTTCCCCAGAAGAAGGACTGCCCCCGCGCATGGACAAGCTTCGCATCACTGCCGGCCCGTTCGTCTTCGGCGCGCGCTTCGAGACCAGGGCCGCCCCGGCGACCTGCGCCAAGTTCCGCAGCCTGATGCCCTACCGGCAGCGCATCATCCATGTGCGCTGGAGCGGCGAAGGCTGCTGGGTGCCGCTGGGCGAACTCGATCTCGGCCTCAAATACGAGAATCACACGAGCTATCCGGCCCCCGGCCAGATCATCGTCTATCCCGGCGGCATCAGTGAAACCGAGATCCTGCTCGCCTACGGCTCGGTCCATTTCGCCAGCAAGATGGGCCAGCTTGCCGGCAATCATTTCATCACGATCACCGAAGGGCTCGAGAACCTGCCCGCGCTCGGCAAGAAGGTCCTGTGGGAAGGCGCACAGGACATCGTGTTCGAGCTCGCCTAGAACGCGATCACCAGCCGCTGCCGCTAGCGGCAGACGGGATAGACCTGCTCGCGGCGCGCGCCGCGCCGGAACTGGTCGAAGAGCAGCTCGGTCGATTGGCGTGTATGCGCGCGATACTGGCCGAACTTGAAATACTGCCGGTCGCCGGCCCGCACGCGGTGACCGATATTTCCCTCGACCGTCACGACATCCTTGCCGTTCGCCCAGACTTGGACGAATCCCGCCCCTTCGCGGCCGGCACGGACATGCAGCGTGACATCGACCCAGTCGCGCTTGGGATCGGGCAGGACCGGAGCGGTCCCCGGCACGATGCGCAGCGCATCCGCATTCCCCACCGGCCGGTCGGCCACATATCCGTATTCGAGGAAGCGTTCCACCGTCGGCGCGCCGGCAAGCCGGCGGAACAGCTCCGAGCGCGCGCGCAGCTGGCGGCCGATCTGCGCCAGCGTCAGCTCCAGCCGGCGACCCGCCTCGACGACCTGGCGTGCCAGATCGACCTCGACCTGCGAAAGCCCGCCAAGCTCGGCGCGAAAGAACTTGATCTGCTCGGCCGTGTGCTGCGCCGATGCGACGGTGAAACGCTGCTCGTCGTCCTGCACGGTGATGTGGAACACGCCGTCGTCGAACCGCAGGGCAAGAAACGGGCTCTCGTCGGTCTGCTCCTTGAACTGGGCCAGGATCCAGCGCGTGCTCAGGCCGTCATCGGGATATTCGCCGCGCACCCGGATGCTGAAGCCGTACCACGCCTCGTCGCCGAACCGGATCCAGCGCTTCGGGTTTTCGCGGAATTCCGCGCGCTGGCAGAGTTCGCCGGCGCCGCAGTTCGACCCGCCGGTCGTCTCGTCGATCCGCACGGCGACCGCACGGTCGTTGCCGCAACGGCCCGGCGCCACAAATCCGTACTGGTCGCGGCGGATATCCTTGAGCTCCCAGAGATCGGAGCGGATTTCCGGCACGTCGAAGCCGTCGGAAAGCGCGATCTGGGCAACGGCCGGCGTGGCGGACGTCGCGAGCGCGGCAAGCCCGGCCACCGCGCGGACGAGGACTGCCTGCAGGATCGCGTGTCGCATTGAACGCATTGCCGGAAGCCTGGATCGGATGGCGGGAACGACAGGGATTGAATCTGTGAATCCTACCACGCCAAAATCGGCCTAGATCCCATTTTACTAATTCGTTGTATGGGATTCATCCCTACGCCCCGATTGATCGGCTTTTCCCGGCAAAAACTTGAAATCCAGCGCGCAAGGCCTAAGTCCTATTAACGCCGATCAATACCCTCTAGCGTTCAGACTATGCGACTGGACTTCAAGCACCCCGAATTCGGACGTGGTGATTCGCATTTTGCTGCCGGCATGGACCGCGAAATCGTGCTGCGACAGACGCTGGGAGAACTGAGCACGGGCATCAAGCTCGATCAGGTTCCCGCCGCGCTCGGGCTCGAGGCAGGAGCGGCGGATCGGCGCATGCTGCGCTTCGTGACGGCCGCGATGCGCTTCCGTCGGACGCTGCGCAACGGCGACGAATTGCCGGACGAGCTTTTCGACGGTCGGCCCTCCTGGTCGCCCAAGCCGCACCGGCTCGCGCGCGCCGTACGGCGCCTGGGTGCTGCGATCGGCGCACCGACGGCACCGGAGGCCGACGCATCCGGCCTTTCGGCAGGATTCGAGGTTCTCGCGCGCGTCATCCGCAGCCGCGGCTTTCTGGGCGACGCGCGGCTCGACGCCGACGATATCGCCCAGATCGCGTCCGACACGGCACGCGTCGACTGGCTGTGTCGCGCCGTCATCGCGGTCCAGCAGTGCCTCGGCGTCCTCGCCCGGACGGCAGCCACGCGCCAGAACCCGCATCAGGCCGACGCGGCTCGCGCGACTGCACGGGGCCTGCGCGATGCGATCGTGTGGGCCTCGTCGCGCGCCATGGCGGCGGACCAGATCGCCGCCGATCCGGTAACGGCGTTCCGCGACGTCGTCGGCTTTCGCGCCCGCCTGTGGCCGCTGATCGCGTCGCTTCGCGCGTTCGCGCTCGATATCGAGCCGCTCATGGTCCAGTGGGAAGTTGCGCGCGCGCGGCGCGGCGGGCCTTCGGTCCAGGACTTCGATTCGCTACTGCGCCTCGTTTCGGTGCGCTGGGCCGACTTCGATCCGACGATGTTCGATCTCGACAAAATCCGGGTGGGCCTGCCGGGAGCCGCCGAGGGAAACGCCTTGCCGTGGGGAATGGACGACGATGCAGAATGATCCGCCGAACCTGAAACTGGCCCGTTACGAGGAACTGCCGCTCGCCGACATTCGCGAATACCCGGTGCTGTCGAAATGCTTTGCCGCGTGGAATACGGGGCGTCTCGACGGCCGGTTACCCGCCTCGGTCGACATGGCGCTCGTCCCGGCCGAAGCGCTTCCCTACACGATGCTTCTCGACTATCTGCCCGTGCGCGGCGACGTACGGGTGCGCATCGCCGGAAATTACGTCGGCGAGCGCGCGCATTTCGGGGAGTCCGGCCAGGGCCTGCGCGGCTTCTTCAGCGAGACCGACGCGACGGTCGTCTACGACAGTCTCGTTCGGATCGCCGATGCGCGCGAGCCGAGCCTCGCACGGCGCGACTATGTGTCGATCGAGGGGCGCAGCTACAGCTACACGCGCCTGATCCTGCCGCTGGCGGCCGACGGCGAGCGGGTGTCGGGTTTCTTCAAGACGATCGAGCCGACCACCTTGACGATAAAATGAGCGCCTGGCCTGCCTCGGCTTCAATCGCCCGAAACAGCCGCGATTAAAGCGAGGGATTCAAAATGCGAAAACCGAATGCGCGCTAACCCATTGGATCGGATGGTGGGCGCTACAGGGATTGAACCTGTGACCCCTACCATGTCAAGACGGGTGCGCCCTTCGCAATATCAATAGGTTGGTTATGGGGTTTCCCGCAGCCTGCCGAAATTCTGCGGGATATGGCGACGACCGCCGAGGAAGCACGGCCTTCACACGGCCGGGGTCGTAGGTTCAATCCCTACAGCGCCCACCGGTTCTCTTCCTTGATTTACAACGCTCTTCGTCGATCGAGCCTCACCGGCTCGACGACGATCGACGTCCGCCAGAAGCCGCAACGATCCGCGAACGTCCGTGCACCAGACGTGCACACCTTGATCGGCGCATCTCGATTTGTTCTGCACTACAATCGAGCCATGTTCGCGCGCGTTCTCGTCCTACTTTTCAGCATTGTTGCAGCCTCGCCGGCGACCGCGTTCGACGCGATGTGCCGCGCGATCGACGGCGACACGATCGTCTGCGGCCGACAGCACGTCCGCATCCTCAACATCGACACGCCCGAGCTCGGTGCGAAGGCCCACTGCCCGCTCGAGGCCGACGCGGCCGAGCGCGCCAGGCTGTTCACGGCGGCCGCCCTCGCCGGCGGACCGGTCGACGTGCGCCCCGATCCCAAGCGCCCCCGCGATCGCTACGGCCGCACGCTGGCGTGGGTCGTGGTCGACGGGCAGGATCTCGGCGAACAGCTGATCGCCGCAGGCCTGGCGCGGCGCTGGGACGGCCGCCGGCGGCCGTGGTGCCCGTGAAGAGCCGGCGCTATTCGCGTCGTTCGTACATGCCGCGGCCGCTGAACCTGATGTCGAACGTCGCCGGCACGACGACGCACTTCTTGTAGCTGCACTGCCTGCACACGAGTCGCTCGCCGAGATCGGCCAAGGGCACGTCGTAGCTGATCTTGAACATCATGCGCAGCGGATTCATCCGTTTCACGTGGCCGCAATTCCGGCAGAGCGCCCATACCATCACCTCGGCCTCGGCCGCCTCGTTCAGCGTCGTAACCTGGTCTGAGGTCTTGGCGCGCGTCACGGCTTTGGATCCGGCGGGCTGTGTCCTCGCGTGATGCCCGGCCCGGCCGCCACGATCTTCCAGTTGCCCAGCTCGAGGAATTCAAGGAGCTGCCGGGCCGAGAACATCAGTGCGGCCTCGTCGTCCCTCGGGTTCTGGCGGCGGCGCAGAGACAGCTTCCCCAGCCCCATCCGGAGGTGCAGGAGGATTCGGTCGCGCTCGGTAAAGGTGCCGTTCTCGCCCATGAGAACGTGCAGAGAACATAACTGCCGAACCGGAGTCGAGCCGTGATTTATTAAGTCATTGAAATTGGCTGAAAGAAAATACAATCCCCTTGCCTAAAAGGCTTGTATGCCTTTGAAACAAGGGGTATCGTATCTTTGTTTCGAGGGGGTTGGTCCCCTCGGGGCAAAGGAGGAAAGGATGAAACGTCGTCCAATCCTCTGGCTGAAAGTGAAGGTCTGGCGCTGGTTTGTAACCCTGACCGTCACCCGAAGCTAAGGGGAGGCCCCGGTGCCCTGCAAGGCACCGGGGCCAACCTCGAGACCGGTAATATAGGAGAATTGTGATGCAAGCTCAAGTTTCCGGCAGCGGCATGGAGGCTCTGATCTTCAAGGCCAGGCGCGAGGAACTCGGATCCCAGAAGTCCGTCGCGCTCGAACTTGGCATCGGCGAAAGCACGATCCAGAGCTACGAGAGTGGCCGCGCGCCGATTCCGATCACCGTCACACTGGCGATCGAGGCGCTGGCGACCCGGCGACGCGCTGAGGAAGGCACTGCGCGCGAACGCTTCGAAAATGCAGCACGACGCTACGCGAGGGCGTTCGCAAACCAGCACCACGACGAGATGGCACTGATCTGGGCCAACGAGTTGTCGCCGCGAATCCAAGGCGCGAAATCCACGAAAGATCACGCCGACATGCGCGTTCTCGTGCAGGAGGAGATCGTCTCTGCATCCCGGCCGTTGCGCGTCTACGATGCCGCCTTGAAGAACCGCGGCACCCTGATCAAGATGCGCAACGATCTGCCTTCCGGCGATTTCAACCGTCAAGGACTCGACGAAATAATCACGGAACTCGGCTGAAGGACAGGTACGACAGATGCTGCGCCGCGGATCATCGCGACGGACTAAACGGAGATCGATGATGCAGAAACACAACGTACCGATCGCCGCAGGCATGGAGTGCCGGGTTGCGGAAGATGGGCGCAATGTGGCCCTCGTATTCGCCGTCGGCGGGAAGCCGCTGCCGGTGGCAATCCCTACCGGCAGCATAGGTGCCACCATCGCAGAGTTGGCCCGAGCGGCCCAGATCGCCGGCACCCGCAACGCCGGACATATCCCACCGGCTGGCACAGCGCTTCAAGTCGCACCGATTCCCACCATGGCGCTGGGGATCGCTAAAGGCCGGCGAGCCGACGAAGCGCTGCTCGTAGCCAAGATTGGAACCGTTGACCTAGTGTTTTCGGTCGAACTATCCAACTTACTTGGCACGCTTGAGTCGCTTCGCTCCATGGTCTCGGCAGCCGAACCGACATCGAAATCGAGGCCGAACTGACGACTTCCATTTTCAGATCTCCGCCGGCCGCACGAAACACATGACACCGGCCGACGGCAGCCAGCACGCCACCGCCTTTCCGGTCGGGTTTTCGCGCGCCAGCACGCGGCCCGGCGGTACAGGCACCCACATGGGAACGGCCGCGCCGTGGCTCGCCGGCGTGACAAGGACCTCGTAGGCGAAGCGCACGGGGCCATCCTCGTCGACGACGCGCACCGAGCGGTAGGCCTCGACCGGTCGGCAGTCGCCTTCGTCGCAGCAGGATCCGCCGCTCGGCGTCTGCAACGATCGATACCAGTCGGAGAACGGCCCCGGTCCGCCAGGCGGCGGGGCAGCGAAGGCGGTCGACACGAGCGCCACGCCGATCGCCAGGACGACCATCGCCGCGATCCGTACGCGCCGCGAGGCCGCGTAACATGCGACGGCCAAGGCGGCCACGGCGAGGATGGCGCCCGCCAGATGGACGTAGAACAGGAAATCGGCGAACGGGTCGTGCATCGCACTCTCCTCTTCAGGGTTTGCGGTTCTTCGCGTCCTCGACGAATTCGCGCACACGGCCGAGCTGTTCCCGGCAGCCTCGGCCAGCGATCGCGAGCGGGCCTATCAGCGGCGCCAGGTGCAGGTCCTGGTCGACGACGACCTCTGGGATCGGCGGCTCATCGGGGCACGTCAGCAGGGACGCCGGCGGGACCACCACCACGCGCTCGATCTCCGTCACGATCGGCGCTGGCGGCCGTGGCGCGCAGCTCGTCAAGAGCAGCACGCACGCTAGGAGCGACGCCGCACGTCGCCGGTTGTTCGGTTGCGACACGGGTCACCTCTTTCTGGATGCGAACGGAAAGCGAGCAGCGCCGGTTGGCGTCGACAAGGGCGCCGGCCGACGCGCGGTCGGCGGCATCGCGGTCGGCCTCGAGATGGTCGAGCGCCGCGAGGTTCCCTACATTGACGTTCCGGGCGATCTCGACGTTCGATTCCGATATGGCGAGCGATGCCTGTACGGTGGCGAGATCCGCCTCGAGATCCGAGATCGTCCATTTGAGCCAGCCGACATAGAGCAGCGCGACGGCGGCGGCCGCGGCGATCGCCACGTTCCGCCAGCCGCCCAGCAGGGTGACGATGGGCATGTCAGGCCTCCAGCGTGTCGGGGAACGTGGCCAGCGCTGCGATTGCGCGCTCGTAGAGCTTCCGGCGGTCTTCCTTGCCCTTCATGAACTTGCCGTTGATCGCGAGCGTCACGGCGTCCACGCCGGCGGGGCCCTTGTCGGCATCGAGATTGAGACCGCGCTGTTTCCAGTACCAGCCGGCGACCAGCGCCGCGGTCCACGGCTGCGCCGCGCGATCCGGTTCGTCCTCGAGCGGCTGCTCGATCCCGCGGCCCGCGCTCCGATAGTTCGCGCGGCCGGTGAGCTGGATCAGGCCCCTGCCCCGGTATTTCCAGCCGTCGCCGGACGCGACGCCGGCGTTGCCGTTGAGGCCCGAATAGAGAAGGTTCGCGAGATCCTCGGGCTTGCCTGCATAGAGATCTGCGGTCCCGTTCGTGCCGAAGCGATTCGGAAACACGGCCCGCAGGCGATCGGCCGAGTAATTGAGGTTCTCCTCGAGCCGGCCGAACCCGCCGCTTTCGTGGCTCAACTGCGAAATGAAATGCGCGAGGCGCTGTGGGGTCGTGATGTCGAAGCGCTTCGCCGCGATCGACAGCGGCCCGAGCAGGCGTGCAGCCTCGACGTCGTTCGCACCCGTTGCAGCCATCGCGCGATCCATCGCATCGACGAACTCGGGGCGCACCTTGCCGACTTCGCGCGCCACGGCGGCCGCGCGAAGCGAGATCGGTTCGGCCATGCGATCAGCCCCCCGGCCCGACGCCGAATTTCGAGCGCGCCACGTCGAGCACGATCTTCACCGTCTCGTCGAGAAGCGGCGGCCCGAGATACGCGACGATCGCGATGAAGGCCGTGCGCTGCCCGTCGGCCAGCTCGAGATACGAGGCGCCGCCGTCGGCGATCAGGCCCATGCCGATCGCGACGGGCAGCTCGCGCAGCAGCTGCCACGACCAGAAATGCCGCTCGCCGGCCTGCACCTGGCGCGCGTGGAACATCAGGCGCCCCACCGTCGACGCGAACAGCGTCAGCAGGAAGCCCTTCGCGGCGGCATTGGCCGCCGAGAACCACGCGATCAGTTCGACCATTTGAAGACCTCCGCCGCCAGGATGAGGCTCAGGCTCAGCACCATCCCCTCCGTGAATTCCGCGCGTTCGGTCCAATCGGTTCCGAACCGCCGGCCGAACAGCTTGTTGAACGTGTAGGCCGGGGCCGCGAGCAAGCCGGTCAGGGCGGCCAGCAGCGCCGGGGGCAGCACGGCGTCGGCCCCGAGCCGGATCCCGTCGATCCACAGCGGAAGTGCCGCCACGGCCGCGACTGTCGAGCCCCACAGCGCCATCAGCAGATGATCCCGCCCCGGCCGCTCGAGACCCATCGATCCGCCGAAGTAGCCGATCGTCGAGGCGAGATAGCAGGACGCCCACAGCGCGATCGCGAGTGCGGGCGAAAGGACGAGCCCGAACGGGAACGCGAGCAGGCCCATCGTCGCCACGCGCGTGATCGTCGTGCCAGGCTCGACGCCGATCAGCCGGCGGCAGATCGCGCCGAACTTGCCGCCGCGCAGCACCCAGCACACCCCGCCCCAGAGGATCAGGAGCACAATCACAGCGCCGCCGCCTGCCGGTACAGGGTGTCGATCTGGGCTTCGGACAGGCCGATCGCGACGGCGAGCATGCCGATCAGCGGGAAGTCGCGGCGCCAGCGCGGGCGGCTGAAATCGATCCGCGCCTGCGCGCGGACCGTCGGATCCGTAATACCGCCGATCGCCGCGAGGATGGCCTCCTCGGTGACGCCGGCACCCAGCAGGACCGTAAGGCCATCCCAGCGATCGATGCTTTCGGGAACCGCCTTGTCGACCTTCGTCCAGGTGCGCGTCGGCACGCCGACGATCATCATCAGGCCGGGCGTCAGATCCTCGCTGTCGGGGTCGTAGGCCGGCTGCGAGGCCTCGACGATCTCAAGCCAAGCACCCTTGTTGGGCGCCAGCTCGGGCACTTCGGTCTCGCCGAAATCGTGCGTCTTCAGGATCGCCCCGTCGAGAACGAGTGCGTGCATGGTCTTCTCCTCTTCCGATTCCGCTCAGCCGGGCGCGACGCTCGCGACGCACAGCGCCTGCGGGGCGTTGTTCGATGCCTGTGTCGCGGTGACGGTCATTCCAGATTGCGCCGCGGCGAAATTGTCGCCGGCCGACGAGAAGGCATTTCCGTCGGCCGTCGCGTCATAGGCTTCGGTCAGGCCCGACCACGTGTAGGTCGTGTTGCCGTTGTCGAATGCCACGGCGACGGCAAAGCCGCCGGCGGGAACATCGATCGTCGTCGAGACTGCCGTCGAGCTGTTCGTGGCGCTCGCCGTCGCAGCGGCGGTCGCAGCCGAATTGACGGCCCGCCACACCGAGACGGCGCAACGCAGATGACCCGTGTTGAACGTCACGACGACATCGCCGGTCGTTCCGGTCGGCACGGGCGCGATCCAGATCGAGCAGGAATGGTCGTTCGCGTTACCCGTCGTCTGCTCGACCAGCTTCGTCGCCGTGATCCCGCCGACCGTGACGCTCGATACCGCCGACGGGCTGCTGAGCCGCTGGCCTGCGACGCACACGAGGATCTGGCGCGTGCCGTCGGCCGCGCCCAGCGCCTGCGCCGCGAACGTGTACGTCGTCAGGTCCGAAGACGAGACCGCGTTCGCCGTGTTCGAGACGCTCGCCGGCTGCGAGCGGCGACCGGCGAACGCGAGGAAGCGGGCGATCCAGAGCATCAGAGGTCGTTCTTCGCGTCGGTGACGATGTAGAGCGTCACGCCGAGCAGGCGGGCGTCGATCGCCAGCGTGTCGTTCGTGCCGTCGTCGGCCTTGCGCAGCACCTGGAACACGACCCAGTCCTCGGCCGCCGGAGAGCCAGCGATCGTGATCGCCGAGGTTTCCGGCGAGATGTAGATAGTGCCCGTCGTGCCGCCGGTATCATTGGCGTACTGCGCCGTCCCGAACGCCGTGTCGCCCGCGTCGCCGTCGGACAGCGCCACTGCCTGCAGGCCCCACGAGACCTTGAAGTTCGTCGTCGTCGAACCGTGCTCCCAGACGAACACGGCCGTGACCGTTCCTTCGTTCCACGATTTCGGCATGCGGCAGGCGAACTGCCCGTACTCGATCGTCGAAGCGTCGAAATCCAGCCCGGCCAGCATGACCTTGCTCGATGAAGTCTCCGTCGATCCGAAAGCCGCTCCGTTGGTCGCGCGCGGCAAGATCGACGTGCCTTGGATCGGGATCGCCTGGCGGCCCTGATAGGCCGCCGCCGCAGCAAGGGCATGCGGGGTGACTGCACGATCCGCATCGGTGCCCGTCTGAGCCTCAGCATCGGTCGCGAGTTCGACGATGCCGGCACCAGATGACGTGGCCGCGACGACCGGGATGTCCAGCAGCCAGAAGCAGTCGCCGGCCGTACGCCTCACGACGCCAATGAGCGTCGTTGCCGGCATGTCGCTGTCCTGAAGCGCACCGCCGTTCGGCCGCAACACCGACTTGGCGCCGGTGCTGTCGACATTGAGGGTTGCGGCGCCGACATTCGGGGCCGCACCGTTGATGAACCAGAACTTCTCACCATCCACGAGCGCCGTCTTCGCCGGGGCGTGCGCGATCGTGCGGGCGTTCGCCGAGCCACCGGCGACGGGCAGCACACCCGGACCGAAGCGCAGCGCATCGGCATCCGTCGAGACCGTGACCGTCTTCGTGCCGACCCCGAAGTTGACGGCCGCGTTCGAGTTCGTCGACGCGATCACCGTGGCACGGGTCAGGGTATCCGGCGTGCCCTGCGTGACGACGCCGATGCCGATCTCCCAAGCTGTCCCGTCGGCGTTCTCGATCTTGTATCGCGCCGTGCCACCATTGCCGAAGCCGGTGACGAAGGTGCGCTTGTCCGTGCCCGTGGCTCCGGAGAGGTCGAGCGTGCCCGTGCCGGCCGTGCTCGTGTATTCCTGGACGCGGTTTGCCAGCATGTTCGTCTACTCCTCGAGAAGGGGGCCGCGGATCTCGAAACCCGCGCTGCGGACCGGGAAGGCCATGTGCTTGATCGGATCGCTCTTCTCGATCAGGCCCAGCACGGCCGCACGATTGAGGTAGGCGCTGTCGGGATCCGGCACGAACAGGACCTGACGCTTGCTGCCGGCCTCGAGCATCGCCTCGGTGACCTGATCCCACGCCTCGGCCTCGGTGACGGCTTCGAGCTGGAAGCCGACGACCTGTCCGGCCGCGCGCGGATCGACATAGATCGAGCTGTTCGGCGCGCCGTCGGAGGCGACCTGCCGCGACTTGCCGTCGTCGATCGCATGCGTGATGCCGTAGCTGAAGTTGCGCGTGCCCTGCCATGCATCCCCGACCCACAGCCGGCCGACATCGAGATAGCCCGGCGTCGGGCTTTGCGAGGTGCCCACCAGGTCGACCTGCACGTGGCTGGCGTTCACGCTCGCCGGCAGGCAATGGATCGAGCGCGCGAAGCGCCGCACGCGGTTGCATGCGACGACACCCGAATCGTAGATCTCGGCGCCGCCGGGCGTGGTCCCCAGGCGCCAGCGGATCGTGTCGGTGTCGGCCAGCGCCTTGAGGCCGAACAGCCCCAGCACGCGGATCGCGCGCGTGGCACCCAGAGAGGCGCGCGCCCAGACCGTGGTCGCCGGTGCCCGCCAGATCTTCAGGATGTCCGGCGACTGCAGGTTCGCGACCGGCAGCGTCGAAACCTCATGCGAGGCGGACAGCACCACGCCGGCCTGGTCGGACCAGTTCTTGTAGGAAAGCAGGAAGTTTGCCATCAGCCGAACACCAGAAGGTCGACGCGACGGTCGGCATGACGCTCGTCCATCGCGAAAATGCGGAAATCACGGCCGCTCGGCAGCCCGAAGCGGGGGTTGACGAGGCGGATCGTGTCGTCGAGATCGAGATCGTGGCCGCCGAGGCGGATCGACACCTTGAACATCCGCCGCCCGGCCGCGAACAGCGTCAGCAGATTTTCGGCAAGGGCGGCGGCGTCGTTCGCCTGGTCGAGTGCCGAGGCGAGCTCCGGCGGATCGGTCGCCAGCAGATTGCGCAGGCGCCGGGAAACGTCGACGCCGAACGCCGTTCGCTGAGGCTGCGAGACGAACGCGCGGCGGGCGGCCGACAGGCTCGCATTGTCGATTTCCGTCCCGGCCTGCGGCGTCCAGCAGCGCTGGTAGCCGACGCGCCGGCGCCAGTTGCAGGGATCGACCGAGGCCGGCAGGGCGATCGCCTCGAGCGGGGCGACGAGATCCGCCGCCTCGATCTGGTAGCGCGCCGTGCCGGGCGGCTGGAAGCGCCGCACGGTGAACGACCCGTCGCGCATCGGGCTCCACCACAGGAAGGCGCCTGCACAGACGGCCGATACGGCGTCCGCGACCGTCGTCGGCTCGGTGAAGTAGTAGCCGGCCGCCCCCGGCACGTCGAAGGCCGTGTCGTCGATGCCGTCCTCGTCGAGATCGGCCGTCGTCAGGCCGGCGCGGTCGAGGAACAGCCGGCGCGCGATCTGCGGCGCGCTCGAGACGTAGCTGCCGGCGGCGTCCCCGCGCACGTCGGCGGTCACGATCCCGACCGGCGTGCCGCCGAGCCGGATCAGGCCCAGTGCCTTGCACGTCGCGTAGTAGCCGGCCGACACGCTCGCGGCCGCCAGCGCCGCATAGCTCGCATAATCGGCGGCGAAGGTCAGCGCCTGGGCGCGGTCATAGACCGCATCGATCGCGAACACGGCCCGGTCGTGCACCTGGTAGATCAGCAGGGACGGTACGAGCGCCACGGGCGTCACGTCGCGGCAGATCCCGTAGAGCTGCGGCAGCGGCTTGCCCTTGAGTTCGGCACCGCCGTCCGCACCGCCGGTGCCGCCGTAGAGCGTCGGCTGCAGCGGCACGTCGAGCAGGTAGTCGCGGCCGCGCACGGTCAGGCGCAGCGCGTCCGCCGTGCGCTCCCACAGCAGGCCGCTGCCCGCGAACAGCGTGACGAACGTCGCATAGGCGGCCGTCCGGTCGCCGTAGCGGACGGTCACCGGGCGGGCGTCGACGGCGAGATCGGCCGTCGCGTCCTGCGTGCCGTCGGCATTGTCGATGACGGCCGCGCCGATCTGCAGCGTCGCGCGCCGCTCGGACTCCGGCGTGACCGGGATCACGCGGTCGATCTGCAGCGGCTCGCGCGCGCGCGCGTCGAAATGCACGTTCGGCAGGCTGTCGGTCGGCGTCGTCGTGTAGCCCTTGTCGGACCAGTAGAGGCCGATCGTCTGGCTGGGCACGGTCGCGCGCAGCGACGCGCCGACCAGATCGGCGCCGATCGCGTCGTCCGGCGCGAACGCCACCGAAGCGCCGGACCCCGAATAGGCCTCGACCTCGAGCAGGTAGCAGTCGTCGACCAGACCGGCCGCCGGCAGGAACGCGGGCGGCACCACGGCCGGCGGCGCCACGAAGGCGTCGAACGCGAGCGGCCCGTTCGCGAGGGTTTCGGCGCCGATCGTCATGCGACGAGGCTCAGCCGGGTGACGCGGGACAGTTCGTTCTGCAGGCGCGCCACTTCGTTGCGCACGGCCGTCAGGCCGTCCACGATCGCCTGCGTCGAGAACTGTTGCGCCGTGATCAGCGCCGAGGTCTGCGACTGGATCGCCGGGCCGAAGCCGTCGAAGCCCTGCTGCTGGCCGAACTGCGACAGCGTCGCGCGCAGCCAGGTCTCCAGCGTCGCGAAGTCCGTGGTCGAGCCGTAGAAGGCCCGGCCCTGCGCCAGCAGCTCCTGCGCCGTGCCGACGAGGCGCGAGGCCTGGTAGGCGTCGCCGCCGCGCGCACCCGTCAGCGCGGCGTCGAACTGGCCCTGCGCGGCCGCCAGGCGCGCCTCGGGCGACAGGCTCGACGTCGCGTCGAATGGCTGCGTGTCGAGGAAGGACCGCAGGTTCGTGGCGAGGCCGCCGAGCTGCTGGTCGAGGATCGCCTGGCGCTGCTTGGCGATCGCGCGCTCGGTCTCGACGAGGTCGGCGCCCAGATCGCGCGCGTCCTGGCGCATCTGGTCGGCCGCCTTGTCGAAGTTCCGCAGCGCGGCCGCGCCCGGATCGAGGATCGCCGCGATCTGGTCCTCGAACTGGCCGCGCACGCGCGCGACCGCGTTGTCGTTCGCCGCCTGGATCTCGCCGGCCGAAATGCCGTACTTGGCACCCGCTTCGCCGAGACCGGCGAACGCGCCCGAGATCTGCGCCAGTGCCTGCTGCGTGGCCGTGGGGGCCGTCTGCGGACCCTGATTGCCCATCCATGCGCGGATCTGCGCGGCGATGCCCGTGCGGGCCGTGTCGCCGATGCCCAGCGCGTCGGCACGATCCTCGATCCCGCCGAGCGCCTCGACCATCGAGACAGCCGAAGCCTTCGCCTTCGACGTCAGCGCGTCGAGCGAGTTGCCGAGGTCACCGATCGCGGCGATCGAATCCTGGAGGTTCTTCGCGAAATCGAGATCGGCCGCGAAATCCTTCAGGTTGCCGGCCTTCGAATTGTCGGCGACGGACTTGTATATCGCGTCAATACCGTCCGAGGCCTGCAACAGGTTCTTCAGCAGCCGGACGCCGAAGCCTTCCGGGTCCGCACCCGACTGCGTGAACAGCTTGACCGACCCGTCCTGCTGCTCGACGGCGCCCTCGAGCTCGCCGGCACCGCCGAAGCGGACCGTGTCGTAGATGCCCTGGATGTTGAAGCGCGCGGCCGTGCCGCCGAGCGTGTCGACCGCGTCGCGCAGCGACTTGCCCATGTCGAGGAACCAGTCGTAGCGCTCCGGCGATGCGCCGTAATAGCCCGTCGGCCCCTTGCGATCGACGATCGAGCCGTCGGCACCGAACACGACGTCGCGCGACGTCTGGTCGGCGTGGATGACGGGGGAACCCTTCTTGCCGCCGAAGAACGAGCCGATGATGTCGATCGCCGCGGCGGCCAGGCCGATCGGTCCGGCGAAAGGCAGCACGCCGAGCCCCGCGAGACCCATGCCGGCCGACACGCCGGCGTAGGCGCCGCCGAGGCCCGCGATGACGTTGGTCGGGGTCGGGTCCTTGATCGCGTTGTAGATGCCGAACGCGCCGCCGGCGATCGTCAGGTACGGCGCCACGGCCGCGAGGGCCGCGCCGAGCGCGGAGGTGCCCCCGGCGCCCGCGGGCACGCCGGCGGCGACGGCTTCCTGCGCGGCTTCCGATGCCGTCAGCGGCACGCCGCCGACCGTGTAGGACGACAGCGCGCCCGCGGGCAGTGCCGCGGCACTCGCCGCGGGCGCGGCGCCGATGCCGAACGGGTTGCCGATCGCGTTCCAGAAGCCGCCGGCATTGTTGACCTGGTAGCCGACGCCCGCCGCGCTCGCGACGGTGCCGAGACCGATGCCGGACCCGGCCGAAGTCGCGGCGCCGCCGGCCGCGCCGCCGAGGCCGAGCGCGGAACCGAAGCCGGCACTGGCGACCGCGCCCACGCCGGCCGACACGATCGGCGCGATGATCGGCCGGAAGACCATCTCGGCCGCGACCTGCGCGATCGTGCGCAGGCCGAGATCCTTGAAGAACTCCCAGGCGGACTCCATCTTGCCGGTCAGCGCCTTGTAGATCGCATCGCCGGCGAAGTCGGTCACGCGGTCGGTCGCGCGGTTGACGACGCGCTCGTAGTCGGCGGCGAATTTCTCGGCCGCCTTGCGCTGCGCCTCGATTGCCTCCTTCTGCCGGACGGCGGCGGAAACGCGCGCCTTCTCGGCGTCGGTCAGGTCGCGGACCTTGCGCCCCTGCTCGTCGTACAGCTTGGACTGCGCCTCGAGGATCGCGGCACCTTCCGCCCGAACGGCGTTCGTTTCGCCGGCGAGACGGGCCTCCTGCTCCATCTTCTCGATGAACCGGGTCAGACCGGATTCGCGTTTCTCGTGCTCCTTCACATAGGCCGCGACGTCGCGCAGCGTCGCCTCGTTGAGCCGGGCGAGATCCTGCGCGGCCTTCGCGCGCGCGTCGGTCTCGGCTTTCAGCCGATCGGCCGTGCCGTCGGCCTTGGCGATCTCCTCGTCTCGGACCTTGCCGAGCTGGGCCAGGACATCCCGGTACTCCGCGACGCTGCGCGCGCCTTCGGGGAACCGCGAATTGAGGATTGCCAGTCCTTCGGCATAGCGCGCGTTCGCTGCATAGACCCCGTCGAGGCGCTGGCGCAGCGCCTCGTAGGCCTTGGCCTGATCGTCGGCGGCGCGCTGCGCCGCCTCGCGGTTGGCGCCGAGCTTGGACGGATCATTGAGCCGGTCGAGTGTCGCCTGAGCGGCCTCGACGGCTGTGCGCAGCGCGTCGGCCTTCTGTTTTGCGGCATCAAGCTCGCCGGTGAGCCCCTCTTCGGCGCCAGCCGACGAACCGCCGCGCCGCGCGGCATAGGCGCGGCGGTCGGCGATGCGGCGCTCGGCATCCGCCACGTCCTTCTCGGCGCGAGCGAGAAGCGCCTTTTGCTGGTCCAGCGCGGCCGTGACCTCGTTGACCGCCTCGGTGCGCTTCTGCTCGGCAACGCGCGCGCCGCGCTCGGCCTGCGTCTCGAGCAGCTCGTTCGACTTCTCCAGCGCCTTGGCGTAGTCCGCTTGTGCCTTGGTCGCGTCGACCGTCTTGTCGCGAAACAGGACGAACGCAGCCGCGGCCGCGGCGATGCCTGTCGCGACGAGGCCGATCGGGTTCCGGAGGAAGGCGTTCGACAGCACGCCAAACACGTCGGACACGTTGCCGATCGTCGTCGTGAGCGTGCCCATGCCGGCTGCCACGCCCGCGAGCGGACCGCCCATCAGCTCGAGCGCGCCGCGCACGTCGTTGACGCCGCGGTTGATGCCCTTGACCCGACCTTCGAAGCGGTCGGCTGCCTCACCCAGACTCGCGAAACCGCGCACGTTCTGGTTTGCGGCCTTCTCCAGACCGGCGGCACCAGCCGAGCCCGCCACGCCGAGCGCGCGCAGCTTGTCCGCCAGCCGGTCGAGCGACTGCCCGCCCGACTGCGACAGCGCCTCGAGGTTCGCCTTGGCTTCGGCCGAATTGACGCTCAGCCGGATGGCGAGGCTTTTGTCAGCCATTTTCGATCGCCGCGATGTCGGAATGGAGGTTGCCCATCGCCGCTTCCGCGAGGGCGTCGATGTCGAGGCGCTGGCGCAGCGTCACCTGGCGCACCAGGATGAACAGCGGCACCAGGCGCGTGCGCCGCCGAGCGCCCTTGGGCCCCACGCGCTTGCGCGCACCCTTGACGTTGAGCGTCGCCGCATCGTCGGCGTCGATGCCGATGATCGCCCTGTTCGGGCCCGTCCGCACGAAATGCAGGCGCACGCCGTCCTCGCCGAACCACCGGATAGCCTTGTCGATCCGCGACATGCGCGAGCGGCTGCCGACATCGAACTTGCCGCGCGCACCGCGGTTCTCCTCGGCCGCCGCGAAGCCGCGCTTGACCGCTTCCTGCGTCGGGATCGCCAGCCACTTTCCCCCGGCGGCGCTGATCGTCGTGGCGCCGGTGAACATCTCGGCAAGCCGCCACGGGATATAGACGAGGCTGGCCGGACCGAGCGTCGCGCGGCTCGACGGATAGGTGCGGTGGCGGACCGCCTTTTCGAGGTTCTGTCCGCGCGCCGAGCCCATCCGCCAGGAGGTCGGGGTCCGCGAGAAATTCGCACGCACCTGGGCGCGCAGCGCGTCGCGCAGCTCGCGGCCGCGCGCGTGGGTCGCCTTCGTGATCGCGATCGCGAGATCGCGTCCCTCGCCGGCGAATTCCTTGAGGTAGGCGGACAGGTTCCCGCCGATCTCGCCCACCAGCAGCGCGTCGCGGATGCGGTAGCCGCTCATCTCTTCCGGTTCCTGTCGAGTTCGGCATCCGCCGCCGCCACGATGGCGAAGGCGTCGATGAGCCAGGCACTCTGGTCGTTGAGCCCGCCGCGATCCGGCAGGAAGCCGACACCCATGCCCGGCAGGAAGAGCCGCTGCAGGTTGACGACTTCCCGGTAGCCGGGATCGAGATCGAGCGCGGGGTTCAGTTCGTAGAAGTCGCCGAAGATCCGCCAGCCGGCTCCGCCGTCGGTTGGACGTTCGCCGCCTGCGAATGCCCCTGGCTCTCGGGCGATCGCGACGGCGAGGCGGAGTTTTTTGATTGCGTCTCCGTGACGGTCATCATCGACACGGCCTTGTTCCCGAGTTCGTGCAGATGCGCCTCGGGAATGAATTCGAGATCGTCGTCCGGCACACCCTGGGGACCGCGCCGGAACGGCACCGGCTTGCCGTCGTCATCGAACACGTTTTCCCAACCCCGCAGACACATCCGGGCGGCAACCAGCGGCATCAGGTTGCCGAAGCGCACGCGGCTGGCCAGCAGCCGCGCGAACGCCTCGTCCTGTTCGGCCACCACTCGCTGTAGCTCACGCAGCCGATCGAGCGTGCCTTCCGGCAGTTCGAGGGAGGGATCGCCCCCCTTTGCTTCGCCGGCGTCGACGAGCGCGAGCAGGTCGTCGCCGTTCGAAACACCCGACGCCTTGATCGCCACACGCAGCGCGGCGAACAGCTGCCCGTCGGACGGATACTGCATGCCGGCGGCCGTACAGGCCTGGCGGAACTCCGCGCGCAGCAGGTGCGAGGCCACGGCCAGCAGATAGGCCGGAGCCTTCGGATCGTCCGCGTCGAAACCGGACGGGACGAAGCGCACCGTGCGGCGCGCGGACAGGGGCAGTGTCATTCGGGCGGCTCCTCAGAACTGGCAGAGGAAGGCGCCGGCGTCGTCGCCGACGGCCTTGAATCCCAACTGGCGGACCGCGAGGCCCTCACGCTCCTGGTCGCCGAGCTGCGTGTACTGCCCGGTCGGCACCGTGAGCATGAAGCGGTTGCCGGCGACGGTTCCCCACTGCGCGAGGATGATGCGCCGCGTGCCGTTGCGGAAATCGTTCATCGTGTCGGCCGTCGCGACGAGCGTGTCGAGCGGATCGATCGAGCCGGACATATCGCGCGAGACGCCGACCGCATAGTCGAAGCCTTCCGACGTGTTCGGGTTGCCCGGCATCGTCAGCTGCACGCCGAACCCGAGCTGCAGCGTGTTGAGTGCGAACGGCGACCGGTCGATCTGGAACTTGCCGCCCTTCCAGGTCGGCGGCACGACCGACGGCGTCGCGATGCCGGACGGAACCGCCGCGTCCGTCTCGGACACGAACAGGCCCATGAATTCGAACTTGAGGCGACCCAGGCCGCCGGCGGCGAGCTCGAGCGACGCTGTGCCGCGGCAGCCGACCATCTTGATCAGCTTGCCGTCCTTGTAGGCGTAGAGCGTCAGCGACTCCGCGTCGGCCGGGTCGCTCGTCGGCTTGTAGAGGGAATTCTTGAGGATCTGGTAATCCGCCGACGCGCTGACCGCCGCACCGGTCGCGGCCGCGAGAGTCGCGACCTTGCCCGTCGTGTAGTTCGAGATCGGATAGATCCCGTCCGGCGCGCCGCTGGCACCCGAGATCTCGACCGGCATGCCGCGATAGGCCTGAGCCGTAGCGGACGCGCCCGCGGCGAGGGTCGCGGACGTCGTGCTGCCGGCGGCGCAGGCTTCCGGCGAAGCCGGCACGGCCGAGGACGTCAGCAGCTCCTTGAGCGAGCAGGCCGTCAGCAGTTTGCCGAACGGCGGTGCGGTCTCGGGCACGCCCGAACCGCGAACCAGCGTCGTGAACGTCATGCGGCCCTTCATTCCGCCGACGATCGGCGGCGACGTGTCGAGCGAGCCGGTCGACTCGTTCGTCTGGACCTGGTTGACGTTCGGCTCGAAGCGCAGGTCTTCGATCGCCACGGCATCGGCCGCAACCGGCGAAGCGTCGGTTCCGAGCGTGGTCTCGATCTTGGCCAGCAGGGCCTTGTTCCGTTCGCGCAGTGACGACATTGCGTATCTCCTCTTTCGGCACCGCGACGGGTGCGGGTTGTTTCAGGAAGCGGGCGTGTACGGATCGCCGGAAGCCGTGGCGAATTCGATGCGGAATGCGACGACCGCGAGGCCGAGCGGCTTGCCGCCCTCGCCGCGGTCGATGCGGAACGTGCGGCCCTGCTCGGCCGTGTCGATCGCGATCCCGCCGCGCGTGCGGTCGGCGATCGCGGCCGCGACGACCTTGGCGAACAGGTCGTTGATGGCCGTACCCAGTGCGGCGCCGTCGGCCGCCTGCGCCCAGATCTCGACGTCGAGATCGAGCGTGTGGTCGACACGGCCCTGGTTCCGCTCGTCGCTCTTCAGGTCGCCGTCGAACACGATCGCGGTCGGGAAACTCGTGACGTCTTCGTCGCGGTTTCGCTCGACCGTCAGGCCGGCGACGCCGGCGACGGCGGTCTTGAAGTCCGCGACGATCCGCTCGACGACGGCGACGGGGGCCGGCATGGCTCAGACCTCGCGCAGCGCCAGGCGCCAGATGGAGCGCAGCGAGTCGTCGGCAACCACCTTCTTGATTTCGAAGTTCCTCGCACCCGTGCCAAACCGGATTGCCAGCGTGCCGCCAGCCACCGGCAGCGGCACGTCTGAAGCACGCATTTCGGCAACCGGGCCCGGCTTGACCGCACCCGAAACGCCAAGATCGATCTTCCGGTCGACCTCCCAATACATGACCCGGCAGTTTGGATCGGCATCAGGCGTCGTCGCCGGGGCCGCATAGACGGCGTCCAACGCCAGGTTCGCATTCGCGAACAGGACGTCGTGCATGGCGTCGAACGCCGTCATGACGGTGCCGTCGGTCCGATCAGGCCTTGTGGACCGCGACCTTGTAGCTCGCCGACGCAGCATTGACGCCCGTGCCGGTGATGTTCATCGCGCGCACGGTAACCACATCGGCCGCCGACACGAACGCGAAAAACACGAGGCCCGCAGCAGGTGCGGCGGGCAGGCCCAGCGACACCGGATCGCCGACGGCAGCGCCGGCAACCGCGATCGTCAGGTCCTCCGACGCGGTCGTGGCAATCGATGCGAAGTCGAGCGTCGCAGTCTTTGTCAGGACCGGGCTCTGGTACCGGCCGATCGAGACGCTCAGGGTCGTGTCACCGGTAAGGCCGATAGCCGTTGCGTAGCCGATCAGCGTATTCCCAGTCGCCACGCTCGTGACCTTGCTGGCCGAGGCGTCCCAGTAAACACGGTCGCCGACCGCGAACGTTACGCCCGTCGCCTTCGCGATGTCGGCAACGCCTTCCACCAGGAAGTCGCCGACCTCGCCACTGGCGATATCCATCATGGCGATGCCGAAGATTGCACCGATCAACACAGCAATGCCGGATGCCAGCGACGCCGGTGCGGTAAGGCGGAGGATCTTGCCCTCCTGAATCAAGGTCTTCATGTCGATACCCTTTCTTGGAAATCAGAAGGCCCGCCGAACGGCGTTCGGCGGGCCGGTTTCGGGGAGCGGGGCGGCCGGGGCTTACGCGCCGGCGTTCTTGTAGGCGCCGCGGTAGTCGATCGCGCCGGCGACGAAGTCCTCGTAGACCAGCATCTCGACGCCGTCGGTCTTGAAGCCTTCCTCGCTGCGGATCTGCGGACCCTCGGCGCCGTTGAGGAAGCCGTAGACCATCGTCTCGAGCACTGCCGGATCGGCGAACAGGTACCAGGCGTTGCCCGTCACGTTCGCGTCGCCGACGGGCGTGAGGCGGCCCTTGAACGGGTTGCTGTCCGAATCCTTCGCGGCCACGATGTTGACCGCGCAGAACTGCTCGGCCTGCGTCATCTTGTCGGGGCTGACGAAGAGATACTTCGGCATGACGTTGAGCTTCAGGCTGTCGAGCGACTGCTGGTTCATCATCGCCGCGCGACCGACACCGACGTTCGTCACATCGATGATCGTTCCCGACGACGCGTAGTTTGCGTGATCCGAATGGAACAGCGGACGACCCGTCGGCATGTTCTTTTCGAAGATCGTCGGGCCGGCGCCGGAGTTCAGCGCCAGCTGGGCCCAGAACGTCGCGTTGTTGAAATCGGCGACGCGACGACCGGCCTTCGCCGGCAGGTCGACGAAGGCGCCGAGATCGTCGTTGACGATCATGCGCCGCGAGATCCCGAGGACACGGCCGTACGTCGCCAGCGTCAGCTGGTTCTGCGCCTCGCTCATCGAGCCGTATTTGAACTCGCCGGTCTCGCCCTTCAGCAGCAGGTTGGGGAAATCGCCGCCGCGGATGAACGAATGTGGCTTGAAGTCGTTCATCAGCTTGCGCGCGCCGATCAGCTCGTAGGTGGAACCCGCGAGTTCGTAGGCCTTCACGAGGATCTTGTTGCCCGTGTTCGCGAGCAGCAGCGGGAAGTCGCTGGTCGAAAGCGCCCGCAGCTGCACGAGGCTGTCCCACAGAGCCGCGCCGCGCGCGTGGCGGTCGATCTTGTGGCCGTGGGCGCGCGCGAGTTCCGCGAACATCTCGAGGACCGGCATGTTGATGAAGCCGCGCGAACGCTCGGTCGGCTCGAACTTCGCCGTCGGCATGTGGCGACCGGCACGGGCGATGAGGGCTTCCTCGAGCGCACCGCGAACGTTCGCCAGATCTGCCGCGTCGTAGCCGATCGAGACACCCGGACGCGCGGCCTTGCCGCCGCGCTTGGCGATCTCGTCGACGATCGCGGCCGCGACCGCATCACCGTCGACGCCGCGGGCGATCAGGTCGTCAGCGACCGTCTCGTCCAGCTGGACCGACCGGACGCGCAGACGGATGTCGGCTGCGCGCTTGCGCTCGACTTCCGCCGCCGCGCGGCGCTCGGCCGCGACATCGACTGTCGCCGGCGCCGTCGCCGGAGCCGGACCGCCGGGTGCGGTGGCCGGTGCGGCCCGGCTCTGTTCGGTCGCGCCAGGCTGGCCCGCCGTCGTCTTGTTGGGGTCTTCCATGTTCCGTTTCTCCTGGGTGACGGGAGCGGGCTGCCCCCGGGTGGTGAATTCGACCGGGTAGGATTCCTCGCGCGGCGCACTGCGGGTCCCGGCGACCGCGTCCGCACCGACAGGCACGAGGCTGATTTCCATCGGCTGGTAGTCGACGGCGAGCCAGATCGGCGACTTGCCCTCCTCCTCCGTGATCTCGTACTTGCGAACGGAGTACGTGATCGAGACGTTGCGCAGCACGCCTTCGCGCACTTTCGCCGCGACGCGCTGGGCATCGACGTCCTCGGAGAAGCGGACCGTGGCCTTGCCCTCCCCGTTCTCGATCCAGGCGCGCTCGACGACGCCGATCACGGCTTCCGTCTCGTACATCCGGTGATCGACCAGCAGCGGCGCGCCGCTGTTGAGGCGGGAAAGATCAACGTGCGCCGGATCCATTGACAGGGTCTCGACGTAGCGTTTGCCCGACCACCAGTCGATGCGCGGCACGGCCGCGCCGGCGGACCAGACGAGATCGACGGTACGGTTCTCGGCACTGAAGGACGCCGGAACGAAGGTGGCGGCGCGGGTCTGCGCCGGCATCACCTGGGGCTTGCCGTCAGGCATCGAGGGCCGCCTTCGCCACTTCGGCGATGTAGATCCCGATCTTGTCGCCGAACTTCTTGCGCAGTGCCGGCGTGGCATCCCACTCGTCGAGCGCTGAGGTAACCGCAGCGGTGAAGGTCGCCATCTTGGCGACGATGCCGGCGCTGACCCCCGCACTCACGGCGGCTGCCACCTCAGTCAGCGAAGCCTCTTTCGCCGCCGCGATCGCTTCGGCGATATCGGCTTCGCTGAGGACGCGCTCGACCTCGGCTTCGGCCACACGGTTGAGGAACTTGCTGCCGTTCGCGAAGGTGCCCTCGACTTCGTACTCGACGAAGCCGACAACCTTCTCGGTCACGTGTCCCACGACGACCGCTTCAAGGCCGCAGGACTTGATGCGGACGCGCGTTCCCTCCGCCAGCGAGGCCTTCGCCGGCGTCTTTGCCTTGTCGGACATGTCGGTTACTCCTTGTTCGGGCTTTGGGCGTCATCGGTCCCGGCATCGCCAGGCACCGGAGTCTGTGTGAGGCCAGCAGCGCTGACCTTGCGTGGATCGGTGTCGAGAACGATTCCGAGACCATCGAGTGTCTTGTTGGTCGCGGCGATCTCGGCCAGGACGTCTGCCGGGTCGTAGCCGCGCTCGGCAATCGCGTCAGGCAATGTCACCAGGCCCGACCGGATTTCCTTGCGCTTCGCGTCGATCTCCTTCGCCGGATCGACCCAGCGACGGACGGGCGGCGTCCAGATCGCGTCGAACGAATCGGCCGCGTTGCGCCTTCCCATTGCCGCCTGCAGCTGGCCGACCCGATTCCAGATCGGCTGGCAAAGCTGCGGGATGGCGACAAAGAACTGCCACTGGTCGAGCACGTCCCAGAAATCGACGAGCCCGGCCCGGATCGACGAGTAGTTGACCTGGCTCAGGTCACCCGTCAGCTGCTCGTACGTCACGCCGATGCCGGCCGCGATCGCGTGCAGCTCGAAGCGCATGTACTCGACATAGCCTTCCGATTCCGGCGGCTTGCCGAACGTCACGTCATCGCCGGCTTCCATGTAGTTGATGAGGCCGGGGCGCAGCGCCTCGAGCCGCTTGCCGGTTGTCGACGATTCCGTCGTCTGGTTCTTGCCGGCGAGCGTCGACGCCGCCGGGCCGGCCGTGCGCTTCACGAACGCGACGAAGCACGCCGCGATCTTCTTGCGCATCAGTTCGGCGTCGGCATAGTCGTCGGTATCGCGCAGGCGCATCACCGACGGCGTGAACATCGAGACGCCCCGGACCTGGCCGGGCCGCAGCGGGCGGAAGATGTGGAGTATCTCGGACGCCGGCGTGCGGCGGCTCTGAAAGCCACGACGCGCGAAACTCATCAACGCATCGCCGGGATGTTCGTCGAACAGCCAGTAGGCAACGCGACGCCCATCCGCGTCATACTCAACGCCCTGGATGATGGCGCCGCCGTTCGCGAGAGATTCAGTCCGGGATCCGTCGAGATAGTCCGGCTCGAGCACCTGGATCTGCAGGGGAACGCGCAGCTTCCATGATGACGGCCGCGGGATCAGGCGCACCAGCGCTTCGCCCGATTCGAAGACTGTCCGCATCGCCAGCTCCTGCTGGCCATAGAAATCGAGGCGACCTTCGGGATCGCAGTTGTCGACGAACGCGCGCCAATAGTCGGCGGCAGCCTGCTTGCGCTCGACCTCGTCGCCGCTCGCGCGCAGGCGCGGAACGATGCCGGACCCGATCGCCTTCGCCGACATCTTGCGGACAGCCTGCGCCGCGTACGGATTGTTGCGCACCAGGTCGTGGACGCGCGCCCGTATCCGGGTGTTCGCCGGCCCGATCTCGGCATTGGCGGACGTGCTCGGCGCACGCCAGCCTTCGGTCCGCCGACCGACCTTGCCGGCGTCATACGCACGCGCCTGATCGAGCGTCCAGCGTGCATATGCGCGCTCGACCGCCCAACTCGGTGCGACCGTCTCGATCGCCTTGTCGATCCAGTTTGCCACGATCATTCCCTCGAGAAGCTCGCGTCACTTGTCGTCGCGACACCGGCCGCGGTGCCGCTCGCGATCTGCTCACGCACGTAAGCCAGAGCCCTGCGCAGTTCGTCGATCGACCGGTAGGTCACTGCACGGCCCTCGACCTCCACGCGCAGCTCGCCGGAAACGAGGGCGCGCTCGAGATTGTCGATGTCGGTCTGAGACAGAGCCATCGTCAGCGCTCCAGCCAGTTCGCCGCGTCGGGCAGCCAGGTCGCCTGCGCGCCGTCGGCCGAACGCCGTTCGGTGGCGGCCAGTTGGGGCGGGTTGACGGCGTCTTCGGGGACTGATCCCGGATCCAATTCGCCCGCGGCCCGGTGTGCACCGCTCAGCAGGCCAGGAGACCAGAAGGCAGACAGGTCCGCCTGCGCCGCCGCGGCGCCGACGCGCTCCGCCGACAGCGCCGTCCAGTCAGCCTCGCTCAGCCGATCCGTCAGGTGCCGCGCGAGGGCGCGCGAATAGACCGCCATGTCGAGCTGCTCGTTGCGCTCGTAGTGTTTCTTCCAGCTGCGCGCGCCACTTTTTGCGACGTCAATATGCTCGGCGGTCAGCTGCTTGAAGAATTCGCGATCGCAGCGGTCATTGAAATGCAGCGCGCCGCACTTCCAAAGCCCGTCCGCGTCCACGCCATCGAGCGTCAGACGCAGACCCGAGTAAACTTCCGACTTCAGATCCCACGTGCCGACGGGCCAGAGCGCCACTTCGCCGACCTTGCGGCCTTCGTGATCGACATCGACTGTGCGCGGCGTACCGATCGACGGAAGCCGCCAGCCGGACCGGCCGTCGAGCGCGAAGATCTTCCCGGCCATGGCGTGGCGGCGCACGTAGCGATAGACGCGCTGCGTGAGGTGGCCAGTGTCGACGCCCCATGCCTCGACCGGCCAGCGCCGGCCCCACGCATCCTCGAGGCGCACGCGCATCATCTCGTCGTGCTTGACCCACACCTCGTCAAGGGCGGGATCACCGTCAATGCGGCCGAAGTCGAGCAGCCACTGCCCCATGTCGCGGTCGAAGCCATAAATCGCCCACTCGAGGCGGTCGCCCTGGACGTCGGTCGCGCCGGCGGCAAACAGGACACCCGGCAGCAGGCGTGCGGCCGGATACTTCTCGCGACGGTCGAAGAGCCGCTCGTGGTCGGGCGCTTCGCCGGACTCCTCGTAGGCTTCGCCGAAGATCTGCTGGACCACCGCCTTCCATAGCGTCGGGCGACCCTTGGCCTTAACGATGCGCTCGGCCCAGGTGTCCCAGGTCACGAACAGCGAATAGGCTTGCCAGATATGGAATCCCGGATCCCGGCCGGCTGAACCGCGCGCGCGCCAGCGATCCATATCCGCTGGCTCGATAGCCAGAGGTGGCGGAGGATTTTCGGCGCCGCCGTCGTAGGTCTTGATCCACACACCGGCCGCGACCATGGCAGCCTGATGCTTCTCCTCGATCACGCATCCATGGGCCACGCACGTGAAGTACGCGCCGTACGGCTTCGCCTCGTGCAAGATCGTCAGCGCTTTCGGCGCCAGGACCTGGAACGCGTTGCACTGCGGGCACGACACATGGAATCGGCGCTGGTCGCTTTCGTCGTACTTGTCGGAGATCCGGCAGCCGATCTTCTGGCCATCCTTCTCGGTACGCACACCCGGCGTCGAGCCGTAGCCCGTCTTCGGGCCGCGCTTGTCCCAGGTCAGGCCGCGCGTTTCGCCCTGCTCGATTGCGTCACCGCGGCCGTCGACGTCGGCCGGGTACTCGGCGATCTCTTCATAGACGCGCGCGCGCGCCGAGATCATCTGCAGGCCCTTCGAAGAATTGGCCCCGGTGATCACGCCAAAGCCGCCGGCAAAGCGCTTGAACGTGGCGGTCGAGCTGCTTTCGTCGCGGCTGTTCTGATCGCGCAGCTTCTGGCGCAGGACCGGGGTCGCGTCAGCCGTCGGCTGGAACTTCGTCTTGTTGTACTTCTGCCCTTCCTCGATCGACGGCAGCACGACCAGGAACGGCGACGGGTGCTGGTCGATCACATAGCCGAGAAAATTGACGAACGTCTCCGACTTGCCGGTCTGCGCCGCGGCCAGCAGCGTGACCGTCCGGCTCGGATCGTCGAAGCCCATGCAGTCCATCGGCTCGACCAGGTACGGTGCCCGCGCGTTCGACCACTTGCCGGGATAGGGCGAGCCGGACTCGGCCGAGACGATGCGGTTCTTCTCGGCCCACTGCGAGACGGTCACGCGCTCGGGCGGCGTGGCACCTGCCACGACGCCCTGCAGGAAGACCGCAAGGCCAAGCTGGCAGCCCAGAAGCCTACGCAGCTGCGGCATCGCCGGCTTCGTCGGACTTGAGGCTGTCGATGCAGCGTTGGACATTCGCACAGAACTCCGTCAGCAGCGCCAAGTCGGCCTGCTCGATGAGGATCAGTATCTTGTTGAAGTCGGTCTCTGCAGTCAGAGCCGCCGCCAGGTCGCGTCGACGAGCCAGCAGTTCCTGCTGCAGAAACGCCCCGACACCCATGCCGTGGTCCCGCGTACTCGCCGAGTCGCAAAGGGCCTTGCGTGTCTCGGCGTTCGCCATCGCCTTGGCGTCGGCCTCTTCGCGAAACTTTCGCGCTTCGGCTTCCGAGCGGGTTTCCAACCGCGGTCCAGTTGCCGTCGGGGCTGTCACCAGTTCGCCCTGGACCACATCGCCGGACAGCATCGCGTCCGCCAGCTCGACGACGATCTTGCCATCGGCACGCAACGCCGGTGCCGTCAGGCGGCCCTGCCCGATCAGTTTCGAGATGTAAGCCGGCGAGCACTTGCGGTGCGCCGCATACCCCGACTTGTTCACGATCGTTTCGGGCATGGCTTTGAACCGGATTAACCGGCTTCACCTCGTTTAACTCTGAATTTTCACCGGCTACTGGCGAAGTCCCGCGCGCAAGCCGCCCGTATACGTTTTCGGCCGGGGGAGGACCCAAGGCCGGGGGTGGGGCAGGACGAACGGCGTTCGGAGGGGCGGAAACGAAAGCGCCCGCCGCGGTCGGTGACCGGGCGGGCGCGCTTCGTGCAGTGTGGGCAGGAATATGCCTGATTTTCGAAAAGGGCGAAAGCGGAATTTCTATCCCTTGGCGTTTACCCGAGCAGCCAGGGCGACAAGGCCCAACCTGTAGGCCTTCCGCATAGTCGGCTCCGACATCCGGGCGAAGCTACGGATCTTCAGCCAGCCGATGCCGCTCGCACGCGCCATGACGATCTTGCGCGTCAGGCCATCGTCGAGCAGCAGCAGCCAGCCGAGCGCCTCGACCATCCGATCGTACTCGTGCTTCTGCGGTGGTGCAGGCCGAACCGTCGTGTGCAGATCGAGCTGATCGATCAGGCCGAGCTCGCGAGCATAGTCAGGCCAGGTTGCCCGTAGCCCACTCGGCCGATCACCCGAACGGAAGCCGCAACGTCGCAGCGCACCGAACGCTTCGATCAGCTGCAGCTCGACATCGGCCACGGCCAGCGTCGCCTTGGCGAAGTTGGAGGCCGATCGGTTGCGGTCACCAGCAAGGGGACGCACCACGCCAAGCGTCCCCTCGACCGTCCCCTGCGCAAGCTTCTGTACTGACATATATATTCTCCTTTAGGGACGCAGGGGACGGAGGGGACGCACGCGCGCACGCGTAGAAGTCCAAGCCATCCCTCGCGCGCGCTCGCACGTGAGTCACCAAACACCGTCCCCTGCGTCCCCTGCGTCCCCTCGCCTGTGTTCCCAAGGCGTTGCGAGGGGACGATTGAGGGGACACCCCCCGCGCTAAGCGTCCCCTTCGGGGGGCACGGGGGGTCTCGGACGGAACTCGACCAGCTCGTCGTCACCGCTCTCGACGTTCCGCGGCATGTAGGCGGCCGCGAGAGGCAGGTACGTGGCGCGGTCGGAACCGCCCCGTCCGAAATTCAGCCGGCACGCTTCCGCGTCCGGCATGTCCTTGAGCGCATCGCCCCAGCCCGAGGCCCAGCGACGGCCGCGCACGCCCGAGGCGAACAGCTTGGCCAGCGGCTCGCACTGGTTGGCGATGTAGATCCCGGCCTTCCGGCCGCGCGTGCTGTGGTCGATCGCGACACGGATGCCGAGATCGAGCAGCTTCTTGCGATACTCCGTGCCCTCGGACAGCAGGGCCTCGGTGAGCAGCGCGGCAACGCTGTGCCGCGTGCCGCCGCCCCACACGTCGGGCTGCAGCGACAGCAGGTCGCGCCAGCACTGCATCGGTGTGCTTTCGGTTTCCGCGTTCTCGCGCACGCGCGCGATCGCGAAGCCGAAGGTCTGCGTGGCCAGCGCTTCGAGCGCCACACCGGGGGCCAGGGGGGAATCCGAGATCATCGTCCAATAGCCCGCCATCGCGCAGGCGATCTGGTCCGCCTGGCGTGGCTCGAGGGCCTGTGCCTGAACGAGCATCGCCTTCGCGACATGGAAGCTTTCGAGGTAGCGCGCGCGCCCGACAAGCATGCGGGCCAGCAGCGCAGGCCCCTGCCCCGACAGCTTCGCGCGCAGGGCCGTCACCGCCTCGAGGCGCGCCGACGATGCAAGGCCGAGCGGTCGCAGGTTGAGCACCGTGAAGCGCGTGATGTCCTGCGCATCCATCGGCGGCGGGCGGATGGCGCCGAGGATCGCGGCACCGCTGGCGTTCGCCGTACGTGCACCGCCGTCCTGTGTGCCGCGCACGCTGCGCGCCCCGCTTTCGCCGGAGAGGCGGCGGATAAATCGGATCGTGCGCTCGACGGCGCCGGCGCTGCGGCCCACGTCGGCCTCGCCTTCGCTTTCGTCGAGGATCACCTGGCGCGCTTCGTTCTCGAACGCGTTTCGCACGCCGGCCTCGGAGAACTCGTCGAACACCTTCGCCATGACTGCCATCTCGGCGATCACCGCGATCAGGCTCGACTTGCCGCAGCCTTCGATGCCCACCAGCACGGCGTGCCCACGCCAGGGCGAAGCGGCACCCAGCATGCCCTGTGCGCACAGGCCCAACAGCACTTCGGGTGCCGTCGCCTCGTCCCAGTTCCAATAGCCGAAGAGCTCGACGATCGATTTGCCGATGGCGACAGTTGCCGGCTGGCGCGCCGGGATCTCGTCGAGCGGCGCCTTGGCAAGGAACCAGCCGCGGCCGATCTTGAACCCGGGTTGCCGCCATGGAATTTCGAGGCCGACAGGCGAACCCGTATCGTCGGCGAGCGCCATCGGCATCGCACGCTTGGGCGGCTCACATCCCACGAACCCGACTTTGTCGCCGAGATGTACGAGACACCCGGCCTCGGCCGCGCGCGTCGCGGGCCATACGCCGATGCCCTTGACCGGCACGCCGGCGTCCCACATCGGCTCGTCGTTGCACAGCCGCACCAGGTGCAGGCACGCCGCGCGTTCATTGATGCCCTTCGTCACTTCCTTGACGTTGCCGTCTTCGTCCTTCGACGTTTCGGTGCGCGGGAACGCCTTGCGCAGCCATTCCATGTCGCCGCCGAACAGGCGCGCAAGGCCGCCGCGGCCAAACAGCTTGGACTCGCTGAGCTCGTGCAGCTCGCCGCGGAAATCGACGAAGCGATAGACGCCGCCGGCACAGCCCAGCGCCTTGACCGGACACGGGCCCGCCGCCTTGATGCGATCCGGCGGCGAACCACCGCCGCCCCCGCCGCCATGTTCGCCGTCGTCGGACGGCGGCGGAACTTCAGCCGCGGCAACCGCCGGCGGATCGGTCGGCGACACCTCGACCGGTTCCGGCGGCAGGTCCTTCGGCTGGAAGGGAACGACGGTGCTCATTGCGCCACCGCCAGGCGCTGGGCTGCGAGGTGCGCGACCAGCACGTCCGACCAGTCGGAGCCGGCCGGCGGCTTGACGATCCGAGCGGCGCGACCCTGCGCAAGCAGGCGGGCAATCCCGTCGCGCGCGCACTTGATCGACAGTCCGTCGGGTGCCACGACCTTGCCCGTGTTCTTGTTGACGAGCGGCTTGTTGATGTCGACGGCGTAGATGATCTCCGACGGTGCACCCTGCGGCAGCGTCAGCAGCGACTTCGACAGCTCGTTGAAGTTCGCCGCGAACATCACCGCCCAGCACGGCACGTCATAGAGCGCCGTATATGCCATCGCCTTCTCCACACCCTCGGCAAGCGCCAGCGGCCGGCCCGGCACGATCGGGAACAGGCGGCACACCGCACCGCTCCAAGGCCCGAGGGCCCGCTTCGCCGGGTCGAGATGACGCGGCCGCCAGATCCGGCGTTCCTTGCCGAGCGCGTCGCGGATCTCGGGCGGTGCTGCCTGCGTCGTCGGATCAATCCAGATGGTTTGCACGGCGCGGATGGCACCCGTCAGATCGGTGACGCGCACGATCAGGGCCGGCCAGAGCCGCGCGAAGGTGCGCGATTCCTCGCTCCATTCCTGCCGGTGCCCGAGCCCCGGATGGAAACGCAGCGTATCGGGCGACAGCCGCGCCGCGAGATCCGCCATCGGCAGGCCGCGATCGGCAAGGTACTGCCACGCGCAGTCGAAGGGGCGCAGCGACCGGCTCTGGTCCCAGATGGCGGCCGCACGCAGAAGCATCTTGCCCTGCTGCTGCAGGCGCTGCCGTTCGTCCGCCGTCTTGCGCGCGGCTTCGGCTTCGCGCGCGACACGCGAGCGCTCCGGATCCCACGTCGGCGACACGCTGCGATCGCCGAGCCCGGCAATATCCTCGAGCTTCTCGAGTGCGGGCAGGAACTCGATATCGTCGTAACGCATGACGAAGTCGATCGCGGTCCCGCCGGTGTTGCAGGCCGAGAAGCAATGCCAGCGCGCGCCGTCGGCATAGATCGTGAAGGCGCCGCCGCCGCACACCGGGCAATTGCCCTTGAGCTCGGAGGCCGTCTTCACAAGGCGCGCGCCCGCTGTCTCGACAAGGCTCTGCAGGTTCACGGCCGACAGCACCGACGCTTTGCGCTCAGGCCACGAGATGCGACGGGCGGCATTCATCGGCCATACCCCATCGTCTTCAGGGCCGCGGCGACGAGGTTCCAGACATGCTTGTCGAGCGCAGGCCACGCCTTGACTTCGCCTTCGCGCTGCGCCGTTCCCTTGTCCAGATCCGGCGTCGATCGCCCGCGCAGCGTCTTCACGACGTAGTCGCGCAGACGATTCGTGCCCGTGCCGGTGTTGCAGATATGCATCCGCGCGAGCTCGGTCACCTGCCGCGTGATGGCGCTATGAAGCTCGACGCGGATGACGATCATGCCGCACCCCCGAACTTCCCCGTCTCGTTGCCCCACACGTCCCAGCCCTCGCGCGGCGCGCGCGCGAACAGCTGGCAGCGACGCGCCTGCGGCACCATCTTCTCGGCCATCGTGTAGGCTTCCTCGGGCTTGCGGCTGTGCTCGCGTGCCGCAGCCTTGATAATGCCGCGCGTGCGCGCGCAGAATTCCTTGTCGTAGGCAGGCGCACCCCGCGCTGCCAGGATTACCGGCTCGGTGCAGCCGCGCACGATGTAGCCCGGCCCCATCACCGTCTTCCCGCTCGACGTGAGCTTCTCCCAGGGAAAGCCGGTGCGCCCCTCGAAGCCCCACGCGCGCACGACCTTGTCGGCAGAACCGTTGGCGAGGAACGGCCACGTCGTCCATAGCCACAGCAGGCAGTCGGGTGCGGCAAGTTTTGCGACCGGCATCGCCATGATCGACGCGAGATCGAGGCAGTCGTAATGCGCTTGCGGGCTCTTCTCGTAGCCGCCCTCCCCGCGCATTTCGTAGGCCCACGGCGGATCGGCTTCGATCAGGCCATAGGCGCCCGCCTGCAGGTCGCCGAACGGCCAGTCGGCCCACGACGCGATCACCTCGCGCTTGGCGCCGCGCGGCTTTGGTGGTTCGACGGGGAACAGCGTGTCGCTCAATCGCGGTCTCTCGCCGGTTGGGAAAGTTCGACCCGGCCCGGGCCGGGCGCATGCAGGCGATGCGCGCCGGGAATCGGCAATTTCGGTGCGCCGTTGGGGACGAGATCGTCCAGCGCATCCAGCGAGCCGCCGAGACGCACATGTTCCATGTCGTCGCGGATCGCCTCGAACTCCGCCGTGAGCGTCCGGCAGATCAGGCCCGCGAGATCCGTACCGCCGGGCAGTTGCCCGACCCGAACCGAGATCCGCCGGAGTGCCTCGACCTGCCGCTTATGCATGCTCGGCCGCCTCCGAAGCGGCCAGATCGCGATCGAGCATGCGTGCACGCAGGTTATTGACCTGCCGGTCCGTCAGCCCGCAGGCCGCGGCGATTTCTTTGGTCGAGGTCCCGGCATCGACCAGCTGACGGAACAGCGCAAGGTCGATCGGCAGTCGGCTCGCGAACCCGGCCGGACCACGCTGGCGCACCGGCAGCATCAACTGGTGGCGCAGCGAGTAGACGTGCCGACGTGTCATGTCGAACTCCGCCATGATGGCGGCCACCGTGGTACCGGCGATCCAGCGTTCGGCGAACAGGCGCTTGTTGATGGTCGCCTCGCCTCCCATGCGCCGGCGCACGCCGATCCGCGCGGGTTGTTCACAGACCGTTTCTCGGGAAACAGCCTGCGTCATGCGACGCCACCGCGGCGAAAGGAGGGCCTGTCGGCGACAAGGTCGATCGCCGAGCGCACGAGGAAAGCCTTCAGTTCCGCATCGCGCGCGATGCGCGGCTCGATAACGATTTCCGAAGTGAGCTGCGTCAGGATCGTGTACAGCGACACGCCATCCTGAAGCACCCACGACAGGTCCATGCAGGCAGCATCGCAGCGCGCGTAGAGCTGAGACCCACCCTGCCCCGACGACCGGCACGGCTTGGCGAAGACCTCGCAAGGCCGCATGTCGGCATAGAAGCCGACCGAGACGTGAAACCCGAACTCCGGAGCGTCCGGAGCCGTGCCCTTCGGATACCAATAAAATTTGTCGGTCAGCGAACGCCGACGCGCTGGCGGCCGTTCGCGCGTGACAACGGCGCTCACGCGTCCACCCCCGAAAGGCCGGACGCACCTTGCGATGCGTCCGGCGAGTTTAGGGAGGAAACGCCCACAGGGAGATGGTGATCGCCCCTGTTCGTTCCGGACGGAGACCGCGCCGATGAAGGCGGAGTCCCGGCCGGAACCTTGTTGGCCGCACACGCCTTGGCGTGCACGACGATGTCGTACCAGTCGGCGGCGATGATTCCGGTCATGCCTGCCGGGCCTTCCATTCGGCATGCGCCGCGCGATAGCCCTCGATCGTCGCCGGAAAGCCGGGCCAGCAAGGGAACTCGCGCGACAGGAATGTCCAGACCGAGCGCGCCGCCAGTGCATCGGCCATCGCGCGATGCGCGGCACCCGTCCACACATGGCCGGCGATCTGCGCGGCATCGGCGAGCCGCACCCAGCGGGAGCCCTGCCCGTTCGTCTGGCGCCAGGCCGAGAAGCGCAGCATCGCGCAGTGTGTGCGCGATGGAACCAGCCAGCCGGCCGGGAAGAACTGCACGTCGAACTCGGCGTTGTAGAACACGACCCGCTCGGCGATGCCGAACAGCTCGCCGATCCACGGCATATCCGTCAGCTTCGCCTTCCCGGCCACATCGGCATCGCCGATCCCGTGGATTTCGGTCGCCTTCGCCGGGATCGGCACGCCCGGATCGACCAGCGTGTCGACCCGCGACGCCCCCCCCTCATCGACGGCAGCGACCTCGACCAGGCGCGCCCCTTCGGACGGCCGCAGCCCGGTCGTCTCGGTGTCAGCGAAAAGCATCATGCGACCACCCGCTGCGCCCGGCCTTCGTTCATCGCGATCTCGATCACGCGGCGGGCCGGGTCGAGATTGCGCGCCAGGCTCACGGCCGCCTCGATCGATGGCAGGTTGCGCCCGCCGATCCAGTTCTCGACCGTGCGCTGGTCACACCCGGCCCACACGGCGATCTGCGCCTTGCCGTAGGCGCGCGCGGCGACGGCGATGACGGCGACCAGCTGGCGCTGCCACGAGCCTTCCGCCCATGCGTCGACCGACGGCACCGTGCCGACGATCGGCAGCAGCAGCTCACGCTGCCGCAGGTCGCGTGCGGGGCGGCGGCGTTTCATTCCGCGCCCCCTTCCGAAACTTTGCCGGTGCCGTGCGTCTCGATAGCCCGGATCAGCTCGTCGACCTTTTCCTTGAGATCGACGCAGTCCTTGAGCACGCGGCACTTCTCGTCGAGCGACATGCTGTTGTCGTCGAGCGCCTTCTCGAGACCGGTCGCAACCTCGCCGAGCTCCGACACAACCGCCGACAGCCCGCGACGCGGCGCGAGCGGTGTCTCCGGCTGTTCGGCGAGCACTTCCGCGATGCGATGGTCGTAGACCGCCTTGAGCGGTGCCACCCTGTTGCCCGCACGCAGATAGGCCGCGTCGAGCTGGAACATCTGTTCGCCGTTCGGGATCTCGTCCCGGTCCGGATCGCCCCATTTCGAGACCAGGCTGTCGGACTTGCCGACGGCCTCGGCCGCCGCCAGCCCGAGATGGCCGCGGATGCGCGCGCACGCGCCCTTGATCGTCACCGGATGGCGCGACTTGACCGGGTTCATCGCTCGGCCCTCTGTGGGAGTACCCGCAAGATGCAGAGGACGGGCGGCTCGCCCGGCCTCAATGTCTCGAAATGGACAAGCCCAGCGACCCCCGGCGGAACGAAGACAACGGGACCGCCTTGCGTGGACTGAAGCCCGCTCGCGGCGAGAAGGTCGCGGAAGCCGGGTTCGGGGCGGCCTGGCTTACGCATTGGCCGGGGCTCCTTCCGATGCCGCGCCGATCTCATCGCCGCCGGCTGCGGTCTTCCGGCGACTGGCGAGATCGACGAACAGGTCCGGCGTCACGCCCGCGATGCCGCGAACCTTCGAAGCGCCGATGACCTCGGCCCAGCACTCCGAAGGGATCATGTCGCGCACGGACCACATGCGCACCGTGCCGGGCCGCCGGCCGATGTCGGCCGCGAAGGCGGCATGGCTGGGCCAGAGGGCGATGACGGCGCGGAACGAATCGATCATGGCCCAGATCGTTACATGATGTGGCGCCACAAAATCAAGCGTTACGTGTCACCAACTGTGGCGCGAATGCCGCTACATTCTGATTTGGTCGTGATTCGCAAGGGCTTGCGCACATGACCGAGCGATCGGAGCAAGGAATGACCGGCGGTACGAACCACCCCGAGGCGGCCTCGGACGAGACGATACCGACGACAGCGGAGCGCCTGAGGGACGCTTGGCAGGAAAAAGGGTTTCGCAGCGCCGAGGCGTTCGCGACGGCCGTCGGCGTGCGGCCGGGTACCCTTCGCCAGCAGCTCGCCCGCCCGAACCTGCCGCGCGACGCCGCGGTCCGATATGCCGAATTTCTCGGCGTCTCCGTCGACTGGCTGCTCACCGGCCGCACCACCGTTCACCGCGTGCCGCTCTCGCACGGCGGGGACCTATCGCCCGAGAACCGCGTGCCAGGATCGCGCTCGGATGCCCCCGTTCACGCTCGCTTGAGCAGTAAAGCCAGCACCTATCCGATGCGGACGATCGCATCTATGGTGCCGTCGGCCGCCGGGGCGGACGCAAGACGCCGCGGCGAGGTCGTGCCGGCGGAGCCTGTCCAGGCGGTTGTCGGCGAACGCGACCTGCCCGTCTACGGCTCCGCCCAGGGTGGCAAGGGCATGACGGTCGATCCCCACCCGCTCGAGTGGGTGAAGCGCCCGGCGCCGCTGATGGCGGTGACGAAGGGCTTCGCCGTCTACGTCGTCGGCGACAGCATGAGCCCGGCCTACGAACAGGGCGACATGGTGTTCGTGCACCCCGGCCTGCCCGTCAACCGCGGCGACGACGCGCTGCTCGTCAGCAGACCGGAGGCCGGCGGCGACTGGAACGCCATCGTCAAACGCGTGCTCGGCTGGTCGGACAAGGTCTGGAAGCTCCAGCAGTTCACGCCAAAGAAGGATTTCGACGAACCGCGGGCCAACTTCCCGCTGGCCTATCGTATTGTCGGAAAATACAACAGGCGGTGATGCGATGAACTACGCGAAGCTGTTCAGGGTCATCGCCTGCGTCACTTTCGCGGCCGGGCTCATTGCCGGCAGTTACTGGCTCTATGTTGGCCTGCCGCTGTGGGGCGTCGTCGCGATCGCATCCGGCTTTTTCACCGCACACCTGTGGGGCGCCGGCGCCGCGGTCTTCGACCAGCTGGCCGACATCCGCAGGGAGAACGCCGAAATCCTGCAGCAGCTCGCCAGGATGTGGGCGGACACGCACCCCGAAGACCAGTACCGGCAATATGTCCCGGCCAGTATCGCCCCGCCACGCGGCGGCGACGGGCCGCGCTGGCCGAACATCCTGGTCGCCCGGCAGCCGATCGCGACCCACAACGGAATCAACATTTCGCCGGGGCTCATGGGCGCCTGGCTGGCCAAACAGGGCGGCGAAACGACGAGTTTCGAGTCGGCTGCGGATCTCGCCGGCTGGCTCGACACGCTCCCCAAGCCGAGGAATTGATTTCGCCGAACGCCGTTCGCCGTCAGCGCTTCGACTGCATTTCCCATGCGATGCGCTTCACGCGCTCGATCTGGACGGTGTCGAGACGGCCAAGTATCGGGCCAGCACCGTCCTCGGCGCGCTTGGGAAAAAACTGCGGACCCCAGGGCATTCGTCGGGTTTGTCCCAGTTCGAAGCGGGTCGCCTGCGGCAGGCTCAACAGATTCATCTTCGCGTCGTTTTCGACGTAGAAGCTGCCCTTGTAGTGCTTCTGGATCTTCGAGGTGCCGTAACAGACCTCGATCGCGAAATGCCGTGGATTGGTCTCGTCGCGCAGCCGTTTGCGAACCAGCACGGGACGGGGCTTGAACCCCCCGGTGGAACCGAGGGGCCAGATGCACCACACCACGTCGAACGCGCTGGGCGGCGGATCGACGTCGGGATCGTAAAAGATGGGGGGTGCGGGTTGTGGCGTCGCTCCGTCGCTTACCAGGCAGCCTCTCCGTCTTGCTTCCAGCAAGCGTCGTTGAGGCCAAGCGTGGTCTCGAGCTCCTTGAGCTGCTCGCGCTGTCCGGCCGTTACCTCGTCGCGATAGTCGACGGCGGGAGGCACCTTGCGACCGCTGGACTTCGCGCCGACAAGGGACCGTGGAACAGGGTGTGACATTTTACGCTCCGGTTGAGGCCCGGCACTTCGCGGGGCTCCATATTGGGGTCTTCACGCAGGCTTCGGGGGGATGCCGTTCTGGCGCCATGGTCGTGGGAGACGGGCATACTTGACCGCACCAGCCCATGCCCGTCAATTGGTTTGCCTTGCCCTCGGTGGCAATCCTTTGATCCGACTCACATTCGCGGGGCTGATGCGCCCCTCCTGCAACACTGGGATTGTAAGAAAATTGCGCGATTAAGCACCTGCAGGATGGGGCTGAACTGTGAATGGCACCCGCGGGTGCCGGGCTGGCTCCAAACAATTCGAATGAAAAACGCAGTAGTCGCGTAACAATATTTCGGCAGGCATTTAGGCCTGTCGGCGACCGACTTCGGAACGACGCCTGTCCGCCGAACGCCGTTCGCTGGGTGTATGCCACAGACCGCCACGTTTTGTGCTTGAAATGTAGCGCCACATATTGTAACGCTCCTCCTGCCCGTAACGGACAGGAGGCGAATCGATGTTCCAGCCTGACACGCCCACCCGCCCACCCCACCCGCGCGCGGTGGAACTGGCCGGCTTCATGGCCCAGCTCGCCTGCCGCGGCGGCCGCGCACACAAGGACCAGCTGCTCGACGAGGGCTTCACGCCGGCGGAACTCGATCGCCACGGCGAGCTGGCCCGTGCCCTCGCCGCCCGCCTGCTGAAATCCGGCAAGCCGCCCTACGCGGTGCTGCGCCTCCGCCTGCCGCTCGAGAAGCCACGCCGCGAACGCATCGCTGCGGCGAAGGCAGCCACACGATGAGCGCCCCCGTCGCCTTCCCCTTCATGGGGCACCGCACGCTCGCCGTGGCGCTGGCCGAGACCTTCCGCACCCGGCGCCAGAAGATCCTCTGGTGGTCCGTACCGCGCCGCACCGAGCGGGGCTGGGCCAGCGACACGCGGATGGCGCGCACCGTCACGATCGACGGCAGCGAATGGCGCCTCGAGCCCGGCGGGACGGCCTATGAGCCCCGCTGGATCATCGAGCGCGACGGCACCGAGATCGCGCGCACGCGCCAGCTCGCTGTTGCCCAGCAGACCGTCGCCCGTGCGGTCTTCACGAAGATCGGAGGCTGACCATGTGGTTTGGCCGTCGCAAGCCCGAGCGCCCTGCTGTCGTCGCCGCGCGCGCCGAGGATCCACCCGTCGTCGTGCTGACCTTCGATCGGCACGCGATAGACCCCGAGACCCGACAGCCCCGTCTGGGCGTGCTGCTCGAGGACGCCGCAACCCGCGAGCCGATCGCCGCGCGTTCGCTGCATGACGCGGCCGACTGGCTGCGCGACCACCACTACCGCTTCGGCGGCGTTAACGGGGTCTGGCTGCACGAGTCCGTCTGCAACGCCGAGCCACGCCCTCAACCGACCTGACCTCCCCGCCGAACGCCGTTCGGCGACACCCCTCCCCGCCAAGAAAGGACCACCCATGCCCGAAGCCTCGACCCTGCCGCCGCCCGCCGCCAAGCCGCTCGACGCCCTCAAGGCGCTCGCCGCACCCGCAATGCCGTCGCCGCCCGCGATGCTGCGCGCGTCTTGGAAGGACATCCACCGCTCGCCGCTGAACCCGCGCAAGCACTTCGAGATCGTACCGCTGCAGGAACTGGCCGACAGCATCCAGGCGCAGGGCCTGCTGCAGAACCTCGTCGTGCGCCCGCACGCCACGAAGACGGGCGAGTACGAGCTGATCGCTGGCGAGCGCCGCCACCGCGCCTACGAGCTGCTGATAAAGGCCGGCAAGGCGAAGCGCGAAGACCAGCTGCCGGTGCAGGTCCGCAAGCTCGACGATCGCGAGGCGAGCCTGATCGCGCTCCTTGAGAATGTCGAGCGCAACGATCTGACGCCGATGGAAGAGGCCGAGGCGTTTGCCGGCCTCAAGAAGAACGGCATGTTGCCCAAGGACATCGGCCGCGCCATCGGCAAGACCGAGCGGTTCGTGCAGAAGCGCATCCGGCTCGTCGCGGATCTCGACGACGTCGCCGTCGTGGCGCTCAAGGACGGCACGATCTCTGTCGAGCAGGCGAACGTGCTGGCGATGGTGCCGAAGGAAAAGCACCAGGAGCTGGTGAACGAGATTGCCAACGGCAACGTCGGCGATACCGAGCAGCTCAAGGACCTCGCAACCGAGCAGCTCGTGCCCGTCGGCAAGCAGGGTTTCCCGCTCGAGGCCTACAAAGGCGAGTTCGTCATCGACGACGAGGTCTCCGGCCGGTCGCCCCAGCGCTGGTTCAAGGACACGGCCCAGGTGCAGAAGCTCATCAAGGCCGCGATAGGTGAGAAGCGCGCAAAACTCGAAGGCAAGCACGCTTTCGTCGAGGTCAAGAAATCCGAACACGGCACCAGCAGGCCGTGGGACTGGGACAAGGCGGACAAGCCGACCACGACGACCGGCGCGCTGATCGTCTGGTGCCCCGGCACGGCCGAGATCGAGGTCCACGCCCCCGTCCGGAAGCCCGCACCGCGCACCCAGACCAGCAGCAGCCCGGTGAAGGTCAATCCATATGGGCACGACTTCATCAACTTCTACGACGGCCTGGCGACGGATGCGCTGCTCGCCGCGATTGCCGGCAATCCGGCACTGTCCCTGCGGGTCGCGGCATGGCAGGCAATCGACGACGAGTACTACGGCGAACCGGCGCCCGACGCGGTACTGGACCGATGGAAGACCCTGACCGGCAAGATTGTGTCGCGCGACAAACTCGCGCAGTGGAAGGCACTGTCGAAGGTCGACACGAAGACGCTGACGGAGATCGTCACGACGTCAACCCTCATGCGGCTGACGGAGAACAATCTCGTCGACAACCGCAGCGGAGACAAGCCGCCGGGCGTTGATCCCATCGTCGCGGCGATCGCGGCCGAGGCAAAGGCCGACGTGACCAAGCTGTGGACCTTCTACGGCAAGCAGGCCGATGCGTTCCTCGAGGCCTGCGGCCCCAAGCAGCTTGAGCGCGTCGCGCAGGATCTCGGCATCGAGTTCGCCAAGGGGGCCGACGTCAAGGCGATGCGCGCGACGATCGCGAAGAACGTCGCCGCCAACCGCAAATACATGCCGCCTTGGCTGGTGCTCGAGACGAGCGACGAGATTGCCAAGCGCCTCAAGGCGCCGCCGGCGAAGGCCGCGGCGGCACCGAAGAAGAAGGGCTGACGGCTATGGCAGACAAGACCGAGGCCGCAAAGGCGGTTGAACTTCTGCAAGCCAGCCTGGCTGATCCGAAGGACGTTTTTGGAAAGCGGTTCGGAAAGGTCGAACCGGTCATCGCCGGGCTGGTCGAGTGCTTCGCGGCTCGCCAGCGCGTGATCAAGGCTGAGGCGATGTATCACGCCTCAAGCCCATGGGACGACGGGCTCGAGATCGTGCTCGATGAGCTCGTGAACGCCCGAAAGGCAGAGGCAAGCGCAATCGCCACTGTCTGCAAGGAGGTACTGGGCCATGGCTGACAAGACCGGCATCGAATGGACCGACGCGACTTGGAACCCGATCGCCGGGTGCTCGATCGTGTCGAAGGGCTGCACGAATTGCTACGCGATGAAGCAGGCAGCACGCCTCGAGGCGATGGGCCAGGCGAAATACGCGGGCCTGACGAAGACCGTGAACGGCAAGCCGGTCTGGACCGGCAAGATCGCCGTCGCCGGCAAGGGCTTCGACCAGCCGCTGCGCTGGACGAAGCCGCGCCGGATCTTCGTCAACTCGATGTCCGACCTGTTCCACGAGAGCGTTGCCGACGAGACGATCGACAGGGTGTTCGACGTGATGCGCCAGTGCGAGCGGCACGTGTTCCAGATACTGACGAAGCGGCCGGACCGGATGCGCGACTACTATTTCCGCAAGGGCACGCCAGACGATCCCGGCCAGGACTGGTATCAGCCGAATATCTGGCTTGGCGTGAGCGTCGAGGACCAGGCGACGGCGGACCAGCGCATCCCGATCCTGCTCGACACGCCGGCCGCGCTGCGCTGGATCTCGGCCGAACCGTTGCTGGGACCGCTCGACGTGAGCCAGTGGCTCGATCACCACAAGGTGGCTGGAACCGGCAATCGCTGGCACCTGCCACTCGACTGGATCGTCGCCGGCGGCGAAAGCGGTCCCGACGCGAGGCCTATGCACCCGGACTGGATCCGGTCCGTGCGCGACCAATGCGCCACGCGCGCCGTGCTGTTCTTCTTCAAGCAGTGGGGCGAGTGGCGCGAGGCCGTTCCGGGAGACGAGTTCGACACAAGCAAGGGCCGACTGAACAAGCCGCCCGCATTCATCGTCGCAGGCAATGGCACAGTTCACTGCTTCCTCAACGAACAGACTGGGCCCGACAGCCGCGTAATGCTCTGCGTCGGCAAGCACAACGCCGGTGCCACGCTCGACGGCCGCGAGCATCGGGAGTATCCGCGATGACCGACGCGCTCCCCCGCCTTGCCCTGTCTATCCGCCAGCCGTGGGCCCATGCCGTTGCGCTCCGCTGGAAGGACATCGAGAACCGCGGCTGGCGCCAGCCCAATCCGGGCCTCCACTTCCGCGGCGAGTTTGCGATCCATGCCAGCAGCGGCATGACGCGCGAGGAATACGAAGACACCGCCGACTTCTTCGCGAGCCGCGGGTGCAAGTGCCCGCCGGCGGCCGAGCTGCTGCGCGGTGGCATCATCGGCGTCGGTCGCATCATCAACGTTGTGCGCGAGGATCCAAGCCCGTGGTTCTTCGGACCGGTCGGTCTCGTGATCGCCGACGCCAGGCCCGTGCCCTTCATCCCGGCGGTCGGTGCTCTCGGCTTCTTCAAGTGGTCCCCCGTCGAAGGCGGGCAACCGACCCCGCCGGCACGATGGATGACCAAGGAAGCGACGATGCCTGCGAAGCGGGCGGCATCAGACTTGTTCACGGCGGGGCAATGATAGATCCCGACTGGCCAGAGACCTGGGCGAAGCTCGACAGCGACGCGCATTGCGTGCGCGCGATCCTTTGCATCGCGGCCATCGCGATCGCGGCTGGAGCACTGCTCTATCTCGGCCTCGATACGATCCTCGCCAGGCTCGGATAGCGGGGCATCGAAGCGTGGACCGCCAGACGCCAGAGACGTTCGACGTACCAACCTTCGCCGCAAAACTTGGCGTATCGACGAAAGCCGTGCGCGCGGCGATCGCGGACGGGAGCTTGAAACGTGTCCCGATCGGTCGCACGATCCGGATCCCCGTCTCCGAGCTCGAGAGGATGCTATGCCCCGCCCCCGCAAACCTGCCCGCCTCGACCAGCTCGAGCCCGGTGGCGCCTGGTATATCTTCTGGAACGACGGACGCCGCGACCGACGCGCTTCGACACGCACGCGAGATCGCGGCGCGGCTGAAGCGCAGTTCGCGGACTTCCTCGCAAAGCGCGGCCGCCCGGCCCAAGGCGACGACGGCGCGCTGACGTCACCGTCGTCGGCCGTGCTCGGCACGCCGGCGACGCTGTCGATCGCCGCGTGCCTGGCTGCCTATCTCGAGGCTTTCCCGCCCGAGGATCCCAGCGCCGCGACGGCGGCCGTGCATGTCGAGCACCTGACCGGCTATTTCGGAACGACGACGGTCGACGCGGTGACGAAGGCGGCCTGCAAGGTCGGCTACCCCAAATGGCGCGCGGAAGCGAACGCGCAACGCCTCGAGCGGCACCGCAAGCCCGATCCCGACCGCAAGCCGCAGAAGGAAGTCGCGATCGCCGACGGCACGCTGCGCCGCGAGCTCGCCACGCTGCAGGCAGCCCTCAAGCTCGCCGTTGCAGACGGCCGGCTGACGACGGCACCTGCTGTCGCCATGCCGGCCTCGCCCCGCTCGCGCGATCGCTGGCTGACGACCGCGGAGGCGAATGCCCTGCTCGACGCGTGCAAGATGAAGCACCTGAAGCTGTTCGTGACGATCGCGCTTCACACCGGTGCTAGGCGCGGTGCGATCCTCGATCTCACATGGCCGCAGGTCGACCTCGTCGCAGGCCGGATAAACTTCAACAAGCCCGGCGGCAGGCAGACGCGAAAGCGCCGGCCGGTGGTGTCGATCAATGCGGATCTGCTCGCCGCTCTGACGGAGGCGCAGAAGAAGACGAACGGCATTCACGTTGTCAACTGGGCGAGCTCAAAGGTGAAGAGCGTGCGGACCGGATTCGCGGCGGCGGTTCGTTTGGCGGTGTTGCCCGGCAAGGGCCGAGACGCGGTGACCCCGCACGTGCTGCGCCACACCTTCGCGACCTGGGCGGCGCAGGGTGGCGTCGACATGCACAAGATCGCCGGCGCGATGGGGCTTACGATGCAGCGCACTATCGAGATCTACGCGCACCACCATCCCGACTATATGAAAGAGACGGGTGCCGCGATCTCCGCGCGGCTCCGTCAGGCGTGAACGCATGCGGACCGCGCCGCCGCCGAACGCCGTTCGTTTCCCGCAGCCTGCGGGAAACAGCGGGAATCAGCGGGAACAAACGGGCAAGAACGGGCACAATGCCGCTTCCGCGAACGCCGCGCGTCTCACCGACTAAGATGCTGATTTGGAACCGGGATCGGATGGTGGGCGCTACAGGGATTGAACCTGTGACCCCTACCATGTCAAGGACGCGGGCGTGCTGGTTAAGCGCCTGAGTTGTTTTGACGATTGGATTTTGCCGGAGGCATCTGCACGCCTGCTGCACGGATTTTGTCGTGAAGATCGCAGGCCTCGGCCGTAGCAATCGCCAGCACTCCGGCCAAAAACACTCGATCACTCGCGGTCGTCTTTGGGCGAACCGACATGGCCAACCCAAGCAGATGCATTGAGATAAGCCGACGCATCTCGGCCCATGCCCCGCTCACGCCGTCTGCACCGCGCGAACAGGCTGGCCGGGCTGCTGGCCGATCCTCGGATGCGCCCCGCCCCAGACCCGCGCAATGTCGCCTTCGAGCTCGGTGCGCATCAGCTTGGCGTAGCGCGTCACCATGCTGTCGGTCTTCCAGCCGCCCTCGTCCTTGAGCAGCAGCAGGTTCCGCGACAGGGCGTAGAACCACGTCGCCCACGAATGGCGGCAGGCATGCGGCGTGAAGCGCGAGACGAGGACCGGCTCGCCGTCGGCGTCCAGCGCCGGGGTGCCGTCCGGGTTGAGTGCCGCCTCGACCAGTCCGGCTCGCCGGCAGGCCGTCGCCCAGCCGGTCTTGATCTGCCCGCCCTGCCCGTCCCGCAGCGTGTAGGGCTCGCCGTCGTCGCTGCGGAACACCATGCCGCGCCGGCTGCCGTCCGCCTCTGCAGGCAGGCTCGCCAGCGCCGCCACGACGGCCGGCGGCAGGGCGGCCACGCGGACGTCCCCGTTCTTCGTCCCGTCCGTGTCGTCGCCGAACCGGGCGATCCCGGCCTGCAGGTCCACGCGCGACCAGTCGAGATAGAGCGCCTCGGACAGGCGGGCGCCCGTGCCGAACAGGAACACGAACAGCGGCTTCAGGTGGCCGGCCGCCGCCTCGATCAGCGCCAGCGCCTCGCGCGGCTCGAAGAACGGCGTGGCCGACTTGCCGACGGTCGGCAGCTCGAAGTCGGGGACGCCACACTTCCCGCGCCGGGCGTTGTGCCGGAGGATGGCGGACAGCGGACCGGCCACCCCTCGCCGCTTCGTCGCCGGGGCCGCGTCGTCGCCCACGATGGTCGAGATCGCCTCGTCGAGCGCCGCCTGGTTGATCTGGTCGATGGGTGTCGTGAGGAAATGGAGCTTGAGGCGGTCGACATAGAACTTCGTTGCCTCGGAATGCGGCGCGTTCTTGCCGTGCGTCAGGTAGTGGTCGGCGCCGGCGGCGAAGGAAATGCGAACACCCGCCCGCTTTGCTGCTTCCGGATCGACGATGGCCGCAAGTATTTTCGCCTCTTCGACCGCACGGAGCTGTTCGGCGATCCGGCGATCGCGCGTGTCGGCCGACTTGTAGACGGCGATACCTTGGAAGGAACCGCGGACGTACCAGATCCCGCGGCGCTGGAATGTGACGAGGGGCATAGGGCCTCCAACAGGGCGGTGAAGTCGGCTCGGGTGAAGATATACGCCTTGCCGAGTTTGCGGAAGTGGGGGTGCGTCGGCAGCAGGGCGAGCAGGGTCCGGCGGGATGCGTGGAGTCGGGCGGCAACCTCGTCGACCGTGAGCGGCCACGGCAGCGCGTCAAGCGGTGTGCGCATCAGCTCGTCGGTCGACAGCCTGGTCATCGCCCCGCCTCCGGTGCTGCCGCGTCAAGTTGGCGGTCGAGCACTTCCATGACGGCCGCCGCCATGCGGTCCCCCTCGTCACCGTTGCCCCCGTCCGCCCACCATTTCTGCCGAGCCTCGAATATCGCGCGCTTCACTTGCTGGAATGACGGGTTAATGCCGCGCACGGTGAATCCTGGCTTGTCTAGATGAATGCCACAGCCGCTTGCTCGATACGTGACCTCGTAGCCAGCCAGCGTGATCGAGTGATTGCCGCGCTCGTCAACGTCAGCGGCGAAGTTAAGGATTGCCATGTGTGGCCTCCGGTGCTGCCGGGGGTGCGGGGAGGGGCTGCCAGTGCGACGGTTGCGGTCCGGGCTGGTGATACTGGCGGCTGTCGTAGGCAAGCCCGAGTTCGTCGATGCCGAACCAGCGATCGCGCTGCCACGACGCCAAAGCGCGGACCTCGCTGTCTCGGATTAGCACGAACGTCCCATCCTTCGGCGCGCTCGCAATGTCCCGCCACCCCTCCACAACGGGCGGCTGCGGGGATGCGGCGAGCATGACCGCCCACAGCTTGCGTGCGGTGTCGTGCGTCATCGTCAATGGCCCAAGCATCGCCTGCGTCGGCTCGACCGGCACCAGCTTGAAACCGGGCGGCACCGTGGGCGCGGGGGATAGGGCGGCTCTGGTGCGGATGCTATGGCTGTGCTCGATAGCATTGGCAAACCAGCCGATCATCCAGCCTTCGTCCGGCGCATACCCGTCGAGTTTCTTCGCATGCTGGCAGAACGCAGCGGCCCACTTGGCTGCATTGTCACCAAGCTCGCCAATCATCGCGGCGGGTTCCATCGTCGTGTAGTCGATAGGTTCAGACATTTTCGCCCCCCTTTAAGGCGCGGATGGCGGCGGCGATTGCCCGACACGCCGCGTCTTGGCCGATCAGGCTTGGCGTTGCTAGCGTGCGCGGAAGTTCGGCATCCGCAATCTCCGCGCACGCCTCGATGACGGCCCGGCGGTCCTCGCAAAGCTGCGCGAGTTTGACCGGCTTGCGCTCCGGGCAGCACGACAGCGCCGGCGGTGGCGGCTTATCTCCGACGTGAAGGCAGCCAGTGCAGATCAGCGTGTCCCACGTCAGCGGTTTGGCCCGGCGGTCCATGCGGGCGAGGACGGCGGCGCGGGCTTGCCCGAGCGTGGGGGCGTTCTTATCTCCGCCTCGTTCGTTCCTGCCATCGTTATAGCGAGCCCAAAAGTAGGCATCCAGCACCGCCGCGTCGTCGGGCGAGGGGGTGGGCGATGGCGCGATGTATTCGCTATCGGGAAACTGCATCCATTTCTTGATTTTGTCGGCCTTGATATAAGTCTCGTCAGCCGTTTTGAAATCGTAGGCGTATTCTTCCGGCAATGATGTCAGCACAACGCGGTCGCCATATGTCGTCACAGCGATGAACCATTCGTCGCGCCATGGCTTCGGCGGTGCTCCGTCGTGCCACACTGTCGGCTGTGTCGGCGCGAGCGCGGCGCGGGTGTTCCAGCGTTTGCCGTGCGACCATTCCTCGCCGGTTTCGAGCGAGCAGGAACAATCGTCGCATTTATAGATGGTGCTCTGGCGATGGTCGCCGTAGCGTTCGATGCTCGCTTTGCCGCCGCAAAACGGGCACGGCAGCAGCTTGTCGTCCGGGGTCGGCGGTGGGGTGGGGGTCATGTCATCCTCCTGCGGGCTTGAGATATTTCCAAGCTTGGTCGTGAACGTCCGCAAGCCGCTTTTGCGCTCGCAGGTATTCGAACTGTGCGGCCATCAACCTTTGACGCAGACCCGGCGGCAGCTTGTCGAGCGGGTTATCTGTCGCCATCACTTCATCTCCTGCGGTGCGGGTTCCGGCTTGGCGAGGGCTGCTTCCACAGCGAATTGCGTTTCCGCGTCGAGTTGATCGAAATAGGGATCGGCTTTCGTCCGTGTCAGCGCCTCCCGCGTGCGGGCAAGCTCGGCCTCGGCGGCTTCATGCCGTGGGATAAGGTCGTCGAGCATTACCTTTGTGATCTGGTGCGCTGCTTGAGAGTGTAACAAGTCCGCCTCTAACTCCTCGACTTTGGCCTCCGCTTTCTCGGCCCGCTCGGTCAGCGTCGCGAGGCGGGTGCGGAGGGCTTCGACAACAAGCGCTATGCGCGCTCGGTACGGTGTGGTGTCGGTGGGCACGGAAGCTGCGACGGATGCAACTCCGACTGCTCCGATCAGGTCGTCGATCAGCGCCTCGTTCGTCGGCTCGGTCATGCCGACCTCCCGAGTGCGATGATGTCGGTGGCGAGAACCTTGCGGCCCTCGACCACGATCAGGCCGTTCGACTTGAGGCGAGACAGGTAGGTCTGGAACGTGCCGCCGGTAGCCGTCATGCGGAGGCGGTCGGCGAGGTTCGCGCGATCGATCCCGGTGGGGTAGACCTCGATCAGCACGTCGAGCATTTTGGCGGCACCACCGCCGAGTGCCTCGCGCCACATCGCTTGCACCTGGGCTGCGGTCTGCGGCTGCGAAGCTGCGCCACCGGCTGCGGACAGTCCTGCCGCCGTCACGCCGACCGTGCCGTCGCGCTGGTCGAGGTAGCCGGCCGTGCGCAGGCGGCTCACGTAGGTCTGCCACGTCCCGCCCGTGCGCTTCATTCCGGCGAGCGTCGCCCATTGCGCCATCGAGAAGCGCGCGGGGTGACGCTGGGCCAGCACGCGCAGGACGCGCAGCTCAGCGCCTCCACCGCTTTTGTCGGACGCCACACCCCGCACGCTCACCGGCATCGGCGACGGAGGCGGGGGCAAGTCTCTGTGGGCAGCTGGGGTCGCTGCCCGAAACCGCTCGACTGCCGCCATCACGGCGCTGCCCATTTCGCCAGCCATTTCGATCCGACCCTGCGATACACCATCAGCGTGAGCGGCTTGTAGGTCGGCCGAGGACGCGCCAGCCGGTCGGGCTGCGAGCTGGCCTTCGAGATCCGCGATCCGCTTGCGCAGCGCCTTCGGGTCCGCATCGGTGGCGGCCTTCGTCTCGACGACGAGCCGCTTGCGGATGGCCGTCAGATCGACGTCGGCCAACCGCGTGGGCTCGGTCAGCTCCTCGCCATCCTCGGGCGTGCGCGAGCTGTCGAACGTCTTGATGGCCGGGAAGCGGACCTTTTGCAGAAGGTCGGTTGCCGGTGACCAGATGTAGCCTTCTCCGGTTTTCAGCTTCGGCAGGTCGGCCAGCAGCTTCTTGCCCTGGTCGCGGTCGGCCTGCCCTTCGATCCACGCGCCGATGGCATCCCGGTCCTGCGGCGCCGTCAGCTTCATCGCCACGAGCGTGCCCGCCTGACTGAGCACGGACTTGTGCAGCTCGGCAGGGCGCTGCGTGATGACCCACGGGCGGAAACCCTTGATACGACCCCGGCGGATGATCTGCTCGACGCGGTTGAGCATCACCATCTGGTCGGGGAGCGGGCGCTGCGGCGCGAAGAGGTCGGCCTCGTCGAGCACGAGATAGAGCGGCGAGCGATTCTTGGCGTAGACCTGCTCGAGAAACGCCGTGACGAACCGGACCCGCCCGCCCATCGTCATGCCGGAAACGTCGACCACGCACTGCATCACCTCGGCGGCGATCAGGTCGCCCAGCGCCCCGCCGGTCGTCTCTTCGAGCGCCACGTCGGCATGGTCGCCGCCGAACACCACGACCGGAAAGCCCGCGTGCGAGCCGTCCGCCGAGCTGCGAAGGCCCCACCATGCGCCGGTCGGATCGAGCACGCAGACGCGCGCCCCGGTCGCAAGGATGCGTTCGAGCGCACCCTTTGCCGTGTAGGTCTTGCCGCTGCCGGTCTTTCCGACAATCGCGATGACGTTCTTCGTAGCGTCGTCGGGGATCGGATGCTTGGTCGTGCTCACTGTCTGGTCCTTTCAAAAGTGCGGCTGCCGCTCGTGCGCTCCGCTCAAGGGCGCCATCGCGGCTTCGGCGGGAATCCCACGGGTGCCAACCACGCGGGCCGCCTGGCTGGCCGTCAGCCGGTCGCCGCGGTGCGGGCGGCACCGGCAGCGGGTTCGAGTTCGAGGGCTTCGCGGCGCGCGCTGATCGCATCGACGCGCTTCTGCCCGGACTTGGGTGCGGCGTTCAGCAGGCCGTTGAGGTTCTCGACGTTGAGGACGTGCCACTCGGCCAGCCACGCGATGTCCGGGGCCGACGCGATCGCGGCGTCTGCGGCAAGCGCCCACGCCTTCCAATCGGGCGCGTCGGCATCGAGCGGGATCTTCGTCGGCGGCTCGGTGGCGAGGGCGACTGGGGCCGCCTTCGATGCCCCGCCCCCGCGCGACCACGCTGCCAGCGCCTCGCCGTGCTTCTCCGCGAGCTGCTCGCCGTCGCGGAAGATCGCGCGGTGTGCGCCTTCCATCTTGAACGTCTTCTCGTCCGACAGGTCGATGACGCCCTTGCGGTCGGCGGCGAGACGGAACGAGACGGTGACCTCGAACAGGAAGCCCTGATTGCAGATCGCCTTGAAGAACTTCTCGTTCGGCGGCTTGAACGATTCCTCGCCCCGGATCGAGAAGATGATCGGGATGCGGCGGCCGAGGAACGACTGCACCATCAGCTTGTGCTCGGACTTCGGCTTGATCCATGCCGCCCCGCGCACGCGCTCCAGCTTGCTTTCGTCGCCCTTCGCCATGCGCTGGGCCTCTTCCTCGCGCCACTCGAGGACGCCGCCGACGCCTGCCCACTCGGCGGAAAAGCTGTCGATCACGAGCACGTCGTATCCGGCTTCCTCGGCGGCGCGTGCGACCTCGGCGTACTTCGACGGCCGGTGCGGCGGGTCGATCAGCAGGACGTCGAACGCGAAGTCTTTCTTCAGGTGCAGCGTGCGGCCGGCCTCGGTGTCGGCGACGGCGATCTTGCCCTTGGGCCCGGCGATGCCGCGCGCCAGACGGAGCGCGCTGTAGGTCTTGCCGGAATTCGTTGAGCCGACCAGCCCGACGAACAGGCCGTGGCGGTCGGTGAACGTGTTGGCGGGGCGGAAGGTGTACATGGTCACTCCTTGAAAAGATCGCCAGCGGCTCGCTGGGCGTGCGCGCGGGACTTGATGCCTGCCGCGCGCATCTTGGCGTCGTAGGCGTTGTGGCATTTCTGGCAGAGGGCCTTGAGGTTCTCGGGCCGGCAGTCCTCGGGCTGATGATTGAGGTGCGCGACCGTCAGGATCACGACCGAGCCGGTCACCGGATGCCGCTTGCCCTGCTCGGCGGGGCACCACTCGCACCGCCACCGCGCGCGCTCCCGGATGGACAGGCTGATGGCCTTCCAGTCCTTCGGGTAGCGCGCGCGGTTTTCGGGGCGGATCGGCATGGCTATTCCGCCGCAACCTTCGTCGGCGACTGCCAGTGGATCATCTGCTTGATCAGGCTACCGTCGATCTCGCGGGCGTGGCGGGCGCGCTCCTTGCGCATCTCGTGCTTCGTCGCCTCCCACGGCGGGGCTTCGGCGTAGCAGATGCGGTTCGGATAGCCGGGCCAGCGGTCGGCCTTGATGCACTCGGCCCACAGGTGCAGCGCCATCTCGACCTTCTCCCCGGCCATGTGGACGGCCTGCGGGTCGAGTGCTGCGACGGACAGGGCGTGCGGGCGTTTCTGCTCGAGCACGGCGTAACGGAACTCCGGCCGCTTGCGTGCGCCTACGGCCCGCAGGCCGCGCGCGTAGAACGCCGCCTGCATGTCGTAGCCGCCGTCGAACAGGCGGCGCGTCCAGGTGTCGGGGTCGGCGGTACCGGCTGTCGTCTTGAGGTCGTACACGGCCTCGCCGGATTCCGGCAGCCAGTCCACCCGCGCGCGACACCAGAACTCGACTCCGCCGACATTCTCCTGCCACGCCACGGTGACCTCACCGCGTCCTGCGCGCCAGTCGGGCGCAATCTCGTGAACGACGATCTGGCGGCGTGCGGCATCGATCGCACGCTTGACACCCTCGAACTGGCCGATCAGCAGCGGGATCTTCCCGGCCTCCCACGCCTGCTGGCGCTGGGTCTGCGCGTCCTTGGTCCGGTAGCTGTCCGCGTTGATGACGTGCAGCGCTGCCTCGGTGCGAGTGACGCCCGCGTGGATGGCCGAGCCGATGTCGAGATTGCTGGCGCTGTCGAACTCGTTCTCGCCGCCCAGCCTCGGGTGCATCGCGTGCGCGTGCGCCGGGGACTGGTGCAGGATCGCGACGGCGACCGAGTTGCTGAGCGACGGCTCTGGCAGCGGGTCAGCGTGGTAGTCGCGCTCGGGCACGTCGAAATAGATGCCGGGTTTTGTGATCTTCATCGGCGGCTCCCTGTGGTGTTTGCGATGCCGACGGCCACGACGCGCAGCCAGAGCGGCGCGGGGGCGGGTCGGCGGAAGAGGGCGAGGATGCGGGCGATCATGCGGCACCCGGACGCGGCGGCTCGGGCGGCACCAGGAACGCGGGCAGCACGCCCGGATTGAAGCCCGGCCTCGGCAGCACGGCCCTCGCCAGCGTCGAGCGCGCGAACTCGCGCAGGCTTGTCGTCGGCGCTTCTCGCATGCCCCAATCGAGCAGCCCGAATGCCGCCTCGATGCACGGCACGCTGACCTCGATCGGCGAGCGGTCGCGCACGACGAGCGATGCCGTGGTGAGCTGACGGAAGGCGTCTTCCGGCGACATGTTCATGCGGCGATCCTTTCCTCGGCGGTGGCAGGGGTGCGGACGATGGCGAACACGCCGGCCGTGGCGTCGCGCAGCTCGAGGCCGAGCCCGCGCACGCAGCGCTGCAGCTCGACCGAGCGATGCTTCAGCATGCGGGCCGCCGTGGCCGGCAGCGGACCGGCGAAATCGATGTGGAGCTCGTGCGCCCCGAAGGCCGACCGGCGGGGGTGCGTCTCGGCGGCGCGGGCCAGCGCGTAGGCGAGGTCGCGCACGGCGGGCTTGATCCATTTCTTCCGGGGCCAGATGCAGACATTCATCGCGCGCGCTCCAGGTTGCAGGGTGTGTCGGCGTAGAGAGTTCCATCGGGCCGCTGGATCATCGCCGCGCCGTCGCTCAGCCGGATCAGCGTGCCCACGAACGTCGGGCGATCCTTCTGGCGAACGGTGTCGCCGATGCGGAGCGGCTCGTCGGTCATTTGCGGCAGACGTCGCAGTCGGTGCGCTGCTCGCCGCACCAGGCGCAGTAGCCCGCCCCACCGAATTCCCTGCGGACGGCCATCGCCATCCGACGTTCCAAGCGGCGCGCGGCGGCGGGGATGCCGGATGCGCGCCAGACCTTTCCGAGGCATTCGATGAAGCGGGCCCACATGGCGGCTACTCCTTCTTGACGACGAGACCGCCGACGACCTTGGTGCCGGGCGGCAGCTTGCAGTCGGGGTAGGCGTTCTCGTCGTACTTGCCGTAGCCGTGGGCCGAGCAGCCGGGGTGGGCGGCGTACAGCCCACGCGGGTCGTTCGGCCCGTAGACGCCTTCGCAGGCGGCGAGTCCGACGCCCAGAACGGCAAGCGCGGCGAGGTAGCTGATCTTCTTTTTCATGGTCTCCTCTGTGTCCTGCGGCGAAGGGCCGGTCGCCGCGTCCGGTCTAGAGGTGTGCGAGTCGGCGATCTTCCGCGCGTGCCTCGGCAGCCTGTTCGCGGGCGTGCTCGATCTGGCCCTCGTGCTCGGCGACGAGCTCGCGGGCGAGGGTTTCGAGATCCACGAGTTCCGTGAAGTCGATCACCGGGCCGACCTCGACGTGCCGGTCGCGCGCCTTGTCGTGCTCCCAGCGACGGCCGGTGACGCGATGGACCTCGACATGCGCCGGTTCGTCCGGTGTCTCGCCGCGCCCGTTGTAGGCCGGGCTGTAGGCGTATTCGGCCGTGAGGCTGAACTCGCGCTCGCCGTTGTCGCCGTAGGTCAGGCAGGCATCGAAGGTGTGGCGGCTCACAGCGGGTCACCGCGAAGCTCTTCGCCGAGACTGACGACCCGGTCGAAGAGGAAGGTCTGAAGCTCCCGCGTGCAGTCCCGCAGCGAGTGCTTCAGATGCACGTATTCCTCGATCAGCGTCGAGGCGACCTGCTTCGTGCCCTGCATGAACACGCGATGGGCGATGTAGATCTTGCCGTCGCGCGCCAAGCCGAGATAGCCGGGCCCGAGGCTTTCGACGACCAGCACGGGGTAGGAAATCGGGAAGCCCATCTCGCCGCAGAACGCCGACGCGCGGTCGAGCATCTTGCGCTCGACGGGCGTGAGCACGACCTCGTCGGGCTGGATCACGTTGCGCGCGTGCTTCTCGTATGCGGCGCGCGCGGACTGGTTGATCGAGAGCGAGCGATCCCGCACCAGGGCGCCGACCACCTCCATGAATGTCCTGCCGGGCTTGACGCCGTTCCAGTCGAGGTCAAGCGTGTGCTCGAGATAGTCTTTGTGTGCCGAGACAACGCCCCGGATAAGGTCGGGGTCGTCGCACGCAAGGATCGACCGAGCGATCGCGTAGAGCGCCATGTGCACGCTCTTCGCGGTGCGGTCCTCGGTGAGCTCCAGATCCTCGGTGACGTTGTAGAGATGCATCGACGGCGTCGGCAGGTCCGCAACTTTGATCCCGCGATAGAACAGGGAGTCGGTCGCGCGCGCGTGGACCTCGACGCACTTGAGACGGTGCGTGGGCTCGCCGGCAATGAAGTAGCGGTGGCTCCCCTCATGCAGGGCGATGATCTTCGGGCCCGAAATCACGACCCGCGTCAGGCCCGCCACGGGCGACGGTACGTGCCCTTCGGTTCGTATCTCGCCGCGCTCGTCGGTGCAGTTGCATCGAATTTCGCGGTAGGCCATCCACGGCTCCCACGTCTTGCCGAGCTCGGTCGTGAAGCCCAGCGCCACCGGTTCGCCGGCACCGATTTCCGCCATCATCACGAACTCAAAGGGCTTGCCGCGGATCGTCTGCGTTGCCAGATGGAAGTCGAACTCCCGAAGGCCGGCCTGAATGCGAACCGCGTGGCCCGTGCGCAGCAGGATCGCCAGCGCGTACTTGAGGCCGGTCCCGAAGAACCCGATTGCGCCCTCGCCTTCCTTGACGTTCACGCCGAACGTGCTGATGACGCGAGGGTCCATTTCCCCGGCGTTCTCGAAAACCAGAAAGCCGGTCATGCTCTTTCCCTCCGTTCGTTGCGACGATCGTCCGCGCGGTCGGCGTCTCGTTCGGCCGATGCGCGATGGCCCTGTTCGGCGGCCTTGATCGCCGCAGCCTCGTCGAGCCCGTCGTTCAGCGCGCGTTCGTAGGCGGCGAACCATGCGGCCTTGCTCATGCCGCACCTGCCTTGGCGAGGACGGCAATCGCGCGCTCGCGCAGATCGCGGTGCTGCTCCGGCGTCAGCGAGCCGGACAGGGCGTTGCGGGTGTAGGTGGCGAAGGCGAGGAGGTCGGTGTGGTCGTTGACCGCCTTGCAGATGCGCGTGGCGACTTCGGCGCTCGCGGCACGGGCGACCGGCATCCGCTCGCTCGGGTCGCCGATAGCGCATGTGCCGTCGTGCTCGTTCTGGATGAAAAACCAGTCGGTCGACTTCGGATTGGCCTTGGTGGCCCGCTTCTGGGAATTCTGGCTCATCGTGGGTTCCTCGCGTGGTTGGCGAGGTGTAGTGGGCCAGAACGGTTCAAACTCGTCAAGGTTTATTTGAACCGATCAGGCACAAAATTGATAACGCAGGACAATTTCTTGGGCCGGAACGGTTCTGGGATTGAGCGACTCGGCGCGGCATTCTGAAATTCAACGGTGCAACCACCGGGAGATATGGCGTGGGCTTCCTGTTTCTGATTTTTGCCGCCGGCCTCGCGGCGGCTGCGGTCAAGACCGAGGGAACAACCCGGCTGTTTTTCGCCGCATGCGCAGCGTTGAATCTCGCTGCGATTGCCAAGGGCTATTTCTCTGGCGACCCGGCTGCATGGCGACTTCGGCCGAACTACGGGCCCAACCACGAGAATTGGAGACGCTGATGCGCGCGCTGGTCGCTGCGGCGCTGGGATTGTCGGTCGCCTCGTGCGCGCCCGTCGTCAATCAGGCGTCGCCAGCGTTCATCGAGGTGGGAGCGTCCTACGTCACGCCTGCGTCGGAGTTGCTGACGATGGCGCAAGCGCATTGCGAGAAATTCGGACGGAACGCGCGCCAGCAAGCCGTCCGCGAGGCATTCGTCAGCGGTGGCGGCGGTCGCTGGATTACCTACGACTGCGTTCCGTAGGCTAAAGCGGCGCCTTCATGTCGAGCACGGGCGCGGCCCATTCCAGCTCGACATCCTCGATCATCGAGCCGTTCATCGGCATCAGGTTGAACTTGCCGGGCGTCGGGCCGCGCCGCACCTGGCGCACCATCGTGTCGCCGTCCTGCCCGTGGTTGCCGGCCAGCTTGACCACGCACGTCTTGCCGAGCACCACGCCGATGTCCGGCTCGGGGTTCCGCGAGTAGAACAGCAGCCAGCCGTCTTGGATCAGCGGGGCCATGCTGTCGCCCTTGACGCGCACGGCGACGATGGCCTTGGGATCTAGGCCGCGCGGGCATTCGACCTCGCCGATCCCCTGCCCCTTCGCGTGATCGTCGAACGCCACGAACTGGCCTGCGCCGACATAACCGACGATCGGCACCGCGCGCGGATCCATTGACAGCAGCTCGGCCGGCTCAACTTCGAGCGCCGACGCGAGCCGGCGCATCGTGTCGGCCTTGAGCGGCCTGTCGCCGCGCTCCCACCGGCCGATGTCCGTGTGCGAAGCGCCGATCAGCGCAGCCAGCTTCTCCTGCCCGAGCCCACGCGCCTTGCGCAGCTCCAGAATTCGATTCGGGGGCGGTTCAATCGGTCGAGTCGGGGGGCGGCCACGCATATCCGGACGATGTGCCGGTACGGTTCGCCGCGCCCAGAACCTTTCAGGCACAGTAGCTTGTAAATTCACGCTTGCATTTTGAACCGAACTGGCCCAAAACGCAATCCACTGCATCTTGTGGTCAACCCGAGCCAAAACGGTACATCTAGCAATGAAGCTCAAGGAATGGCGACAGAACGAGAACATCTCGGCAGCCGAATTCGGCCGTAGGATTGGTGTCAGCCACGCTGCCGTACTGCGGTGGGAAGCTGGCACTCGCATGCCGCGCCGAGCCCAACTCGCCTCACTTGAGCGCGAGACCGGCGGCAAAGTCACCTTTGTCGACTTCTATCCCAGCGCCACCCCGCAACCGGAGCGCGCGGCATGATGCCGCTACGGCTCGTTCGCAGCACACCGCTCGCGATCCCCGGCAGCCAGCCGGAGCGCGTCGGCATTCGCCCGGAGCAACGCCGCCCGCTCGTTCAACTCGTCCGCCTGATAGCTGAGATTCCGCGCCGCCAGCACGAGCATGGCGCTTTGTGCGGCGAGGTCGCAGGCCATCCGGATGAGCAGGAGGCGGTACACGGCACGGCTTCGAGGGTGCAAGCAGTGTTGACGATACGCGCGGGGATCGTACAGCCCGGGGTGGCGCACCGCAAATATTTCGGCCAGATGGTTAACCCTGCATGCGACCGGTTCGCGCGTGTTGCGGTGCGGGATATTCGCCATGCAGCTTGACCGGAAAGGCGGCAAACGCGGGATCGACGCGGAGTTGCGCCGCACAATCCGCTACGACGCGGCCAAGCGCGCGGACAAGTTCGCGGGCGATCTGCCGGACTTCCGTACGATGAAGCCGGGCGACGTGATCGAGATCGTCCGCGTGCCGCACGGGGCCACGCCGCCCGATGGCTTCGCGCATCTGCCGCCGGGCAAGCCCTCGCATCACGACCGGTTCTCGACGAAGGCGGCGCGCAGGGTGACGCGGTGACCGCAACGCGCGGCATCGACTATCGGCGTCCACGGGGGGGGCAATGAGCCTCGCCACCGTCGACAGCTCGGCACGCGCGCAGCCTCGGCAGCGTGAGGCGAACGACTGGTACGTCGAGCCGGAATGGGCCGTGCTCGGCTTGCTCGACGTGCAGCGCTTCTCCGGCCTGACGCTCGACCCAGCTTGCGGCGGCGGCAACATCGTCGACGTGCTGGCCGACCGCGACATGGATGCGGTCGGCAGTGATCTGGTCAACCGGGTCGGCCGTTTCAGCGGCGCAAATTTCCTTGAGCAACGCGCCGTGGTCGATGTGGTCGACAACATCATCACGAACCCGCCGTTCGATCTTGCCGAGGCATTCCTGCGCAAAGCGCTGACGGTCGCGCGGCACAAGGTCGCGTTCCTGCTCCGGCTGTCGTGGCTCGAGGGTCGCGCGCGCCGCTGGGTCTACGACACGACGCCGCTTGCCGCCGTGCATCCCTTCGCGTCGCGCGTCTCGATGCCGCCCGGCGGATCGGAAATTCCGGCGAAAGGCGGCGCAGTCGCGTTCGCATGGTTCGTCTGGGATCACTCGCATCCCGTCGGCGCCCCGCCCGCACTTCGTCGCATCGAAAGAACCCCCACCACGAAGAAGGAGCCCACGCCGTGAAGATCACCGTCACCAACCACGACAAGACCACCGAGGCCGCCGTCACGCACCGCAAGGGCGGCATCCGCGTCGATCAGTTCCGCCTGATGCCCGGCGAGACGCGCGAGTTCGAGATCGCCGAGACGAACGAAGCGTTCTCGTTCGCGCGCGGCGTCGTTTCGGGTGCGGCACTACCCGGCAAGTCGCCGACGCAGCTTGCCGCGCCCGACGTTGCGACCATCAAGGCGACGGTGGCCGCCGCCAAGCCCGCCGAGCCGACGTGGCCGCAGATCCGCGACCAGGCGATCAAGCTCGGCGCTCCGAAGACCGTCAACAAGGCCGACGCGCTGAAGCTCATCGCCGAGCACGCCGCCAAGGCCGCCTGAGCCGCCCGCAACCCGCAAAGGAGACCGCCCACATGGCAAAGAAGAAACCCGAAGAGCCCCGCGTCCTGCCCGCCTCGCCGCCGATCCCGCTGTTCGAGCGGCCGGCCGAGGGCGAAATCGCCGTTCGCGTGCGCGTCGCCGGAAACAACCGGGCGGCCGGTCTCAACGAGGCGCTCGACGAGATCGGCAGGATCGCCGACCAGAAATCGACGCTGGGCGGCAAGGAGCGCGCGCGCATCAAGCAGCTGCTCAAGGACAACGGCATCCACGGTAAGGCGCTGTCGATCGCGCGCCAGCTCGAACGCGAAGACCCGAACGTCGCCGTCGGCATCATCAACGACGTGACGCTGATCCTCGCCGAACGCGGCGTGTTCGACGCCTTCGAGCAGGGCGCGCAGGCCGAGGCGAACGAGGCGAACGCGGCTTCGGTCGATGCCGCCGAGCGCGTCACCGGTGAGCCCAAGGCGGGTGGGCCGGATGCTGCCGCGTTCCACCAGGGCGCGCAGGCGGCCCTCGACGGCGCGAAGATCACCGCCAACCCCTACGGCGAGGGCACCGGCCCGCAGCGCTGGTGGGCCGAGGGCTGGCACCGCGAGAACGACCGCGCCAACCGGACGGCCGCCTGATGGCCATTCTCGCCCTCGATCTCGGGACGCATCTCGGCTGGGCGCTCGCCCGCGCCGACGGCCGTCTCGATTTCGGGGGCGAGACCTTCCCGTCGGAACGGGGGCGCGAAGGCCTGCGCTTCCAGGCGTTCCGCAACTGGCTCCACGAGACCAAGCGGGCGGCCGACAACCGCGGCGATCCGCTGACCACCATTCCCTACGAGCGGGTGGCCGGCGGGAAGTGGCTCAGCGCGGCCGCGCTCGAGGTCTCGTTCGGTTTCCGCGCTGTCTTCCAGTCGTGGGCCGAGCATCACCGCATTCCGTATCCAGCCTTCACGCCGCAGCAGATCAAGTTCCGGCTGACCGGTTCGAAGGCCGCCGACAAGGGCGTCATGATCGCCGCCATCCGCGCGCGTGGCCACGACGTCACCGACCACAACGCCGCCGACGCCATCGCCATCCTCTATGCCGCAGGGGCCCTGAAATGACCGACACGCTGCCCGAACCGCCCGTTCCCGCCGATGCCGACCTGCGCGGCTACGGCTTCATGCCGCTCTATGGACACCAGCTTCTCGACAGCGAGTTCAGCGCCCGCGCCTCGGACACCGGATGGCGCGCCGGGCTGACTTTGTGGTGGGCCGCGTGGAATCAGGTGCCCGCCGGATCACTTCCCGACGACGACATTCTACTTTGCCGCCTCGCGGACCTCGGGCGCGACATGCGCACATGGCGTCGGATCAAGTCGGAGGCCCTGCACGGCTTCCGTAAGCACGCCGACGGCAGGCTCTACTCTGTTTTCCTTGCGAAACTTGCCAATGAGGCGTGGGACAGGCGCGTCACGGAACGCGCCCGCAAGGCGTCATGGCGCGCCAAGAGGACGGGGACAGACGGTGCCGTTGACGCGGACGAGGGGGGTCACTCAACCCCCACTGCGACGGTTCCGTCCCCGTCTCCGAGACGCGCCCGTCCCGGTAGACAGGAGAGGACAGGAGAGGACAGGAGAGGAGATTCTAAGAATCCGGTTCCTTCGGAACCGACGGGCACGGCTCCGCCGCCCCCGTCGCCTCCCGCTGGGCCTGTGGATTCGACAGGTCCGGAATTGCCACTCGCCGAACCACCCCCCGACGACATGCCGGATCTCCAACTCTGGATGCTCAAGCCGCCCAACGGCGACTGGAAGATCCTGCTGTTCCGACAGGCCCTCGATTGGCTGAAGGACCACGGCAAACTCGCCGACAAAGCCGCACGCGGGGTCATCGGAACGTGGCTTCGAACCGCCCAGCAGGACCACCGCGAGGTGTTCGAACGCATCGCCGACGCCGAGAAACTCGGGATCGCCGAGCCCGTCGCGTGGATCACGAAATCGCTCGCCGTGCGCCATGGCTCGTCCGGGCAGCAGGCGGCAGTGGCCGACATGGATGCCCTGCGCGCGAAGGCCGAGCGCCTGGCGGAATCGCGCACATGACCCTCGCGCCGACGCCCACCACCGTCCACACGGTCGCCGATCTGCTGATGGCGCTGATGCTGCGCTTTCCGAAGCACCACGTCACGATCGAGGCGTGGTCGGGATCGTACCGGCGCACGCTCGGCCACCTGCAGCCCGCCCGGCTCGAGGAAGTCTGGTTCGCCGTCATCGACGAATGGGCCTACCGCGAACCGCCCAAGCCGGCCGACTTCAAGGCCAAGCTCGGTTCCGACGCGAAACCCGAGGCGCCGACGAACCCGCAGGACATCGCCAACGGCAAGCGCAACCGCGCGCTGATGGAATCCCATACCCGCCGCGACAGCCTCGCCAAGGCGATCTGCAGGGCCACCTTCGAGCACTACGGCGCCGCCATCGAGGATGCCGCCGGCCGCATCGGAGTGAGCGTCGAGGACATGCGCTACCGGCTCAAGACCGAGATCGGCTGGCCCGGGCTCTGCGCGCAGAAGGGGACGCGATCGTTCGATGCGGCCCACGCCCACGTGTTCCGCCGTGAGCCGCTCGTCGATTTCATCCACCTTACCGCCGACGACTGGAACAGCGCACGCCGCTACGCCGAGATCAAACGCGATGACCCGGGCGCCTTCGACTTCACGCAGCCGCAGGGCTTCCGGGCGATCGCCGCCACCCGCAGGCCCGTCGTCCATTCCGCAGCCGAGGAGCGTCGCCGTGAAAGCATCGAAGAAGCGGCGGCATCGTAAGCTCAGGCGGCCGTTCTCCGCCCGCCCGTATTCCATCGAGCGCATCTTCTTCGCGATGATGCCGCCCAGCATCGAGGCGTCCCTCGCCCACCAGTACGACGCGATCGTCGCCACGCTGCGCGCCGAACGAAACAAGGCCGGCCTCACCCAGGAACAGCTCGAAGCGCGTATCGGCCTTGCCAAGGGCCACATCGAAAAGCTCGAACGCAAGGAGCGCCTCGCCCGCGGCGACATGCTGCTCCTGTGGGCCTACGCACTCGGCTTCGACATCAAGATCGAGCCGAGACAACCCCAATGAAACCGGGCCTTTGATGTCGAGATAGGGAACATCCCGGTACAATCATGAATTCCTAGACGCCCATAAACGCTGGATCGGCCCCGCCGTGCGTTGCCGACTAAATTCAGCAGGCCCACTCTCGCGCGGCTCCCGCTCCCCCGCCCGAAGGACGCGACAGTGCCCCGCAACGAAGACGGCTCCGGTTCGAACCCCCACGTCACCCGCAAGTGCCGCGAGGTCATCGAGCTTCTCCTCGAGGACACCGAACTCTCGCAGTCCGACGCATGCGCCAAGGTCGGCATGGACAAGTCCGCGTTCTCTCGCGCCATCCGCCGGCCGAACGTCCAAGCCTATCTGCGCGACCGATGCACCCGCTCCATCGCCGGCGTCACCCTCATTCGCGCCACAGCCCGCATCGCCAAGCTGATCGACGCCAAGTCCGAGAGCGTGGCAGCCGACATCAGCACGCGCATTGCCGAGGCGGGAGGCGTGCTTGTCTCGCGCGAGGCGCACAACCATCTGCCGCCAGGCGCTGGCGGACCGGCGATCGTCTTCATTCTCAAGCACGTCGCCGCGCCTCAGATCGGTGCAGCGGGCGTGCATTCTCCGGCGCTGGAATCGCAAGCGACTGAGATTGCGCGCGTTTCAGAGCCTGCCCACTACCTCGTGAAGGAAGCGGGCGAGCCTGTCGGCGTGCTTCCGGCCCCGGGGGGCTCGTAATGCGCGCGACCACGCGAAGACCGGGGGGTCGAAAAATCAACGCGTTGAAGTTCACAGGGGTGTTCGTCGCGCGCGAATTCTCCAAACGACGCCTGCCGGAAAATTCTGGGGCCGAAAGTGGCGCTTGAGCTAGAGCCGGACGGCGAAACCCTCGAGCGGTTCCTTGTTTCGCCTGCTCGGGTTCGCGCCATTCAGGGTCCGCGCGGCGGCGGCAAGTCGACGACGTGCTTCATGGCGCTGGCGCAGGCGGCAATGACGCAGCCGCCGTGCGAGGACGGGTGGGTTCGGGTTCGCTACTACGTCATCCGGAACACGTACGACGAACTGGTGCGCACGACGAAGACGACCTGCGCGACGGTTTTCTCGGAGAAGGACTTCGGGCCGTTCGCCGGGAGCCGCCCGATCACGCGCACGCTGCGCATCGGGAACATGCTTATCGAGTTGATCTTCGTGTCGATCGACGAGGAGGCGGACCTTCGCAAGTTGCTGTCGGTGGATTGTTCGGGGGTCTACCTGAACGAATTCCGCGAGCTGCCGCGCAAGCTGGTCGACGAGCTCGACACGATCATCGGGCGGTATCCGACGAAGAAGATGGTCCCGAACGTCGGCTGCGCCCGGCCGATGGTCATCATGGACACGAACCCGCCCAACGAGACGCACTGGTGGTCGATGCTCTCCGGCCAGGTGCCGATCCCGCCGGAAACGCCGGTCGAGGTCCGGGCGACGCTCGAAAAGCCGCCGACATGGGAAATCTTCATCCAGCCGCCGGCAATGCTTCCGGTGGTTGATCCCGAAGGCAAGACGACGGGCTATGTGCTGAATCCGAAGGCCGAGAACCTGAAGTGGCTGCCGTCCGGCTACTACGAGAACATGATCCATTCGAAGACGGCCGCATTCATCGCCGTCAACGTGCTGAACAAGCCGGGGTCCGACCAGCAGGGCAAAGCAGTTTGGCCGCAGTTCCGCCGGGATTTTCATGTCGCCAAGGAGATCCTGAGGCCGGTGCCGGGCCTTCCGATCATGGTGGGCCTCGATTTCGGCCGCACGCCGGCGGCGATCATGGGGCAGCGTGTTCTCAATCGCTGGCTGATCCTTGGCGAGTTGATCGGCCACAACACGGGCGCACGCGCTTTCGCGCGCCTGTTGAAGTCCGAACTGGCGACCCGCTTCCCCGGGCATTCATTCGCGCTGTGGGGAGATCCTGCCGGCGAGCACATGGCTGAGGCGGACGACATCAGCCCGTTCTCGATGTTCAAGGCCGAGGGGTTGCACGTGGTGCGCGCACCGACGAACGATCCCCTCGTCAGGACCGAGGCCGTGCGCGAGCTGCTTCTGCAGGTCATCGACGGCGGCAAGCCCCGCTTCCTCGCCTCACCGAACTGCCTTTCGCTGATTGCCGCAATGGAGGGCGGGTATCACTTCCGCAAAATCGGCCGCAGCGGCGGCGACGATCGCTATTCGGACATCCCCGAGAAAAACTCCTACAGCCACCCGGCCGACGCTGCGCAGTACCTGGTCATGGGTGCCGGTGAAGGCAGGGCTGTCCTCGGCCGTTCGCCAGATTCGAACACCCGGCCGACGCAGGCGCGTCGCCCCCGCGGCTCGATCTTCCAGCGGCGGCATGGATGACGGCCGACGAATTCCGGCTGCCCGCCTGGTATGTCGTCTTCACGCCCGGCCGGAACCGCTGGTGGCAGCGCTTTCTCAGGCCCGGCTTCGGCCACGTCTTCGCGTTCGGCTGGGACGAGGCGGCCGGGGTCTGGTTGCTGTTCATGCTCGGCTGGGACGGCATCGTGGTGCGCGCCATGCCGCACGAATGGTTCGCTGCCTTCCTCGCGCGCGTGCAGGCCGACGGAGCAACCGTCGTGCTGGCGAAGACGATGGATCACACGCCGTTTCGCCCGAAATTCCTGACGACGTGTGTCGGCGCGGTCGAGATGCTTCTCGGCCTGCCGTCCCGCCGTGCGTTGACCCCCTACGGCCTCTATCGGACCTTGATCGCCCACGGCGCTGTTCCGGTGATGGAGAAATAAATGGGCGATATCTTTGGCGGCGGACAGTCCCAGCAGCCGCAAATCGACCAGGAAGCCGAGCGCCGCCGTCAGGAAGCGGAGGCGAAGGCTGCCGCCGACAACGCGGCCCTGCAGGCCAAGAAGGACGAGGAGGCAAGCGCCCTGCGCCGCGGCCTGCGCGGCCGGCGCGCGCTGCAGGGTGCGGGCGGCGAGCTCGGTTACGCCTCGCAGCTCGGGGCCGGCTGATGTCGGCCAAGCGTCCCGACAAGCCGCCGCCTGCCGCCGACAACGCCGCGTTCATGGCGCGGTTCAAGCGCGCGAAGGCGAACCGGGATAAGGTCGCGCCGGTCATCGACGAGTGCTACGAATACGCGCTGCCCCTTCGCGAGCGGACCTATTCGACTGGGCAGGACTACCGCGCGCGCACCGAAAAGCTGTTCGACAGCACGGCGCTCGATGCGGTCATGTCGGCCGCTTCCCGCATGCTCGACGACGTGTTCCCGACGGATTCGAAGCCGTTCGAGCTGACGGCCGGCTCGATGTTCAAGGAATTCGACGAGGGTGCGCGCGAAGAGGCGAACCGCAAGCTCGCCCCGATCACCGAGGATCTGGTCGAGACGCTGGCGAACTCGAACTTCCGGGGTGCGGCCCACGAAGCCCTGATGGACTGGACGATCGCGCGCGGCGTCATCACGATCGATCCCGGCGATGCGGTCAACCCGATCGACTGCCGCTGCATCCCGCTGACCGAGGCGATGGTCGACCTCGGCCCGCGCAATTCCATCGACTGCCTGTTCCGCGAGATCGCGAACGTCCGCGCGGCTGACATCCTCTATCGCTGGCCGGGCGCCAAGCTCGACGCCGAGCTCGATCGCATCGCGAGGGAGAAGCCCGATCAGGAATTGAAGTTCATCGAGGGCGCATGGCGCGACTGGTCGCAGAAGGGCGACGAGACGTGGTGCATGCGGGTCGTCACCGACGACGGCAAGAAGACGATCTTCGAGGCGACCGAGAAGGGTGCGGGATCGAAGCCGTTCATCGACTTCGATTACACCCGCATCCCCGGCCACGTCCTCGGTCGCGGCCCCGTGCAGACGGCGCTCCCCGACATCAAGACGCTGAACCTCGCCAAGGAAATGGGCCTCGAAGCGCTCGATATGGCGCTATCTGGCATGTACCAGGTCGAGGACGACGGCACGGTCAACGTCGATACGATCGAGATTGCCCCGCGCACGATCATCCCCGTGTCGGGCAAGGGCATGCAGCGGATCGACGACACGCCGGACCTGCGCTCGGCCGAGTGGCTGATCAAGGGGTTGGAACAGTCGATCCGCCGCACGATCGACGACGACGACCTTGGTCCGGTGAAGAACTCGCCGATGTCGGCAACCGAAGTCATGGAACGCTCGGCCCGCCGCGCGAGCCGCAAGGCCGGTGCCTATTCGCGCCTGATCATCGAGCTTCTCGGCCAGACGGTCCAGCGCGTCGCCTACATCCGCGGGAAGATCCAAGGCCGGTTCAAGCTGCCGCCGATCGACGGGCGTGTCGTCTCGCTGCGCGCCCTCGCCCCGCTGACCCGCTCGATGGCGCAGGACGAAATCCTGCGACACGTCCGGTTCTACGAGACGACGAACGCCGCGTTCGGCCCGCAGATCGCCGCGATGGTCATCAAGCAGGAAGACGCCGCGCGCTGGTTCGCCCGCAAGTTCGGCGTCGATCCGAACCTCGTGCGCACGTCGGTTGAAATGAAGGCGCTGGCAGCACAGGTCGCCCAGCTCGCCGGTGCCGCCCAGCAGGCCGGTATCGACCCCGCGCAGGCGATGGGTGCAGCTGCATGACGCCTGCCGATCAGGCCGAACTCGACCGGCTCAAGCGCATCGCGAACGGCGAGGAGTGCATCGGCCTCGATGGCGTGCAGCGCGCGACACAGGCGGAGAAAGACCTCAACGCCGCCGCCGCCTCACTGTTCGCCACGCCCGCCGGCGAGCTGCTGTTCGGCTGGCTGAAGCGGATCACGATCAACAACATTCAGGGGCCCGCCGCCCCGGATAGCACGCTGCGCCACGTCGAAGGCCAGCGCTTCATTGTCGCCCTACTCCAACAGAGGATCGAACATGGCCGAAGAAACGCCACCCCCGCCCCCGCCGGAAGGCGGCAATCGAGAGTCCGCAAGCCCGCCCCCGCCGCGCCCTGATTTCGTCCCGGAGAAATTCTGGGATGCCACGAAGGGCGCACCGAATGTCGAAGGTCTGGCCAAGTCCTACACTGAACTGGAAACCAAGTTCGGCAAGGGCGTCGAGGCCTACAAGGCGACGATCGAAGCCGAGCGCTTCAAGAACCGTCCCGCGAAGCCCGAGGAATACGCGTTCACGCCGCCGAAGGAAGGCCCGCTCGCCAAGTCCTTCGAAGGCATGATCGTCGTCGACAAGGCGCCCGAGAAGCCCGAGCCGGGCAAGTCGTACCTCGTGATCGACCAGAAAGACCCGCTGATGGCGTTCTGGCGCGAACACGCGCACAAGAACGGGTTGAGCCCCGACGAGTTCTCGGCCGGCGTCGCGCAGTTCGCCGCGTCCACGATGGCGCGCGGCAAGGGCATTCCCAGCGACGACCAGATGAAGGCGGCCGTCGCGAAGTCCTACGACACGCTGGGCGAGCACGGCGTCAAGCGCGTCGAGCACGTCAAGGGCCAGTTGCAGGCCATCGTCGGCGAGGAAGGCCTGCAGGCGCTCGACTTCGACTTCCTGCCGGCGTCCGCCGTCGCGACGATCGAGAAAGTCCTCGAAAAGGCCGGCGGCGTGAAGTTCTCGCAGGAAGCTGCGGTGACGGGCGACAGCCTGACGCGCGACGAGCTCGTGAAGCTGCAGGATTCGGACGAGTACCGTCGCGGCGATCCGGCCACCCTCAAAAAGGTCGCGGACGGCTACAAGCGGCTGTATCCGGAAAAACGCGTCTGATCTGAATATTTTGCCGATAACGCCGGGCTCCGCGAGGGGTCCGGCATTTTCTATTGGTCGCCGTGCGTTGAGCGTCCGCGCGACCGCCATCATTCTTGCCGCCATACGCCGAAGCTCAAGCGGCCCCGACGCGCACGCCACCGACCCGGCAACGGACAATCGGACGGCCCAGCAGACGGACAACCCGGAAGCGGAAGCGGGAACCCATCCCCGTTTTTGACCAGGAGTCCGCCATGACCCAGCTGATCGAGCAGTCCTTCGTCAAGCAGTACGAGACCGATGTCCATCTCGCCTACCAGCGCATGGGCTCGAAGTTCCGCAACTGCGTGCGCACCAAGACCGGCATCGTCGGTTCTTCGACGACCTTCCAGAAGGCCGGCCGCGGTGCTGCTCAGAAGGGCAAGCCACGTCACGGTCGCGTCACCCCGATGAACGCCGACCGTTCGAGCGTCGAATGCACGCTCGATGACTACTACGCGGGCGAATGGTGCGATCTGCTCGACCTCAACAAGGTCAAGCACGACGAGCGCCAGGTCATCGTCAACACGGGTGCCTACGCGCTCGGCCGCAAGACCGACGACGCGATCGTCGCCGAAATGGCCGCCAGCGCCGGCACGAACATCGCGAACTACGACACGGGCATGTCGCGCAAGGTTGCCCTCGATCTGCTCGAGGCGTTCAACAGCCGCGACATCCCCGACGACGGGAACCGCTGGTGCGCGCTGTCGTCCCACGCGTGGGGCGAACTGCTTCGCGTCGACGAGTTCTCGCGTTCCGAGTTCGTCGGCGCCGAAAGCCTGCCCTTCAAGACCCCGATGACGGTCAAGAAGTGGCTGACGATCAACTGGTTCGAGTACAGCGACCTTCCGCTGGCGAACTCGGACGACCGCGACAATCTCGCATGGCACTCGTCGGCCGTCGGCCACGCCATCGGCGAGGACGTGAAGGCGGACATCACCTGGAACGGCCCTGAGGTCGCCTGGTTCATCAACCAGTTCATGTCGATGGGCGCGAAGGTCATCGACAGCACGGGCGTCTTCAAGCTGCGGCTCGACGACGACACCGCCTACTCCTGATCGCTGCGAGCGGGTGGCCTGATCCGGGCCACCCGACGCCACCCCATTTCTCGAATAAGGGAACAGTCCCATGGCATTCATTCTCGCAAACCTCCAGAAAATCGCCTCCGGCGGCGCCATCGGCTCCGGCGAGGGCTCGGTCCGCTCGGTGTGGCACTACGCTTCGAACGATCTCCTCACGGCGATCGACGACAGCGGCTACTTCAACGACGCGACGGACCTGCTCACCAAGGGCGACCTGATCATCATCTCCGGCGATGTCGACGGCACGCCGGCGGTGAACTGCGCGGTCGTCAACTCGGAAACGGGCGCGGCCACGGTCACGACGGCCCTGTTCTCCGGCCTGACGCAGACCTTCAACGCGCGCTATGCGCTCACGACCGAAGTCGCGCTGACGGACGGTACGACCGGGCATGTCCCCATCCCGTTCGCCGGCACGATCAGCTCGATCAAGTCGGTCCTGACGGGCGGCGCGGTCGCCACGAACGATGCGGTCGTGACCGGCAAGATCGGCTCTACGGCGATCACGAACGGCGTCATTACGGTGACGGCTTCGGGCTCCGCGATCGGCGATGTCGATACCTGCACCCCCACCGCGGCGAACGCGGTGGTTGCAGGCGATTTCGTCTGCTTCACGGTTTCGGGCACGCCCGGCGGCTCCCGCACGGCGCATGTCACGATCCTGATCGACGCAGCTCCGTAAGACCTCTGTCGGGCGGCAGGGTATCGGTCCGGGCGACCGGATCGGTGGCGATGGGCGGGCGGGGGAAACCCTGTCCGCCCGCCGTGCGTTGAGGGGGTCGGCGATTGGCCGCACCTTGGCCGCGACACCCCGGGAGAAGGCCGCATGGCGCAAGTCACCCCCTACGATCTCTGCTCGCGCGCCTTCGTGCTCGTCGGTGCGCGACCCATCGAAGATTTCGAGGGCGGCTCGGCCGAATCCATCGCCGCCGGTCAGGTCTACGAGCAGCTCGTCGAGGAATGCCTGTCCGACCACCGGTGGGAGTTCGCATCGGAAATGGCCGTCCTGAGCCCGATGGCGACGCTGCCCAAGGGGAAATGGGCCAAGTTCTACGAGCTGCCCGGCAGCAACCTTCTCGTCCGCGGCTGCTACGCGCAGGACGGCGAGACGCCGATCAAGTACGGCCGGGTGCAGAACCGCATCGCCTGCGACGAGACCACGCAGATCGTCGTGGACTTCACCTGGCGCGTCGCCGAATCGCTCTGGCCGCCCTACTTCCGCAAGTTCGTCACGAAGAAGCTCGCGCAGTCGTTCGCGATGGGGATCGCGCGCAACGAGTCGATGGCCGAGGCGTTCGGCAAGGAAGCGATGGGCGACTTCAAGGACGCCAAGCGCCTCGACAGCCAGCAGCAGACGACCAAGCGCCTGCGCCGCGGCGGGCTCGTGTCGGTGCGCGGCTGACATGCCGAAGTTCCGCGACGCCACGACGAGCATGATCATGGGCGAGCTGTCGCCCTACATGGCCGGCCGTGGCGACACGAAGCTCTACCGGAACGGCGCTGAGAAGCTGACGAACCGCGCGCCGCTGACGGAAGGCGGCACGCGCACGCGGCCGGGCCTGCTCCATTGCGCCAATCTCACGGTCGCGTCGAACTCGCCGCAGAAGGTCGTCGAGTTCGTGTTTTCGGGTTCGCAGGCCTACGTCTTCGTCTTCACGGATGGCCGTCTCGACATCTTCGCGCACCCGGTCGCGGCAGGCGCATCGCCCACGGCAACGATCACGTCGGGCGTGCCGTGGACCTCGGCGATGATCGCCACGCTGAACTTCTCGCAGGCCGACGACACGATGCTCGTGTTCCATCCGGACATGCGCACGCAGGTCATCAAGCGCACGGGTGCTTCGACCTTCGCGCGGTCGGACTACGCGTTCGAGGAGAACTCGGCCGGCACGATCATGTACCAGCCCTACTACAAGTTCGCCGAACCGGCGGTGACGCTGGCGACGAGCGCCACGACCGGAACGGGCGTGACCTGCACCGCCTCGGCCGCCGTGTTCGCGTCGGCGCATGTCGGCGGGATCATCCGGAAGGAAGAAAAGGAAATCCTGATCACGGCCTACACGTCGCCGACGGTCGTGACGGGCACCGTGCGCAACGCGCTTGTCTCGACGACGGCGACGGCCGACTGGGACGAAGCGGTGTTCTCGCCGGGCCGGGGCTGGGCGCGCTGCGGCACGTTCCACCGGGACCGGGGCGTGCTGGCGGGCGCGAAGTCGCGCTCCTCGGGCATCTATCTCTCCAAGATCGGCGCCTATTTCAATTTCGACCTCGGCACCGCGCTGGCGGACGAAGCCATGTGGGAATCGGTCAAGGACGAGAAGGTCGCCGAGATCCGCGCGGTTGTCTCGGCCGACGCGCTCCTCGTGTTCTCGGATGCCTCGCTGTTCGCCTGCATCTCGACCCCGGCGAACCCGCTGACGCCGGCGAACGTCGATTTCGTGAAGCAGGCCCCGTTCGGCGTGCGCGACGGCGTGCGGCCGGTCGAATTCGACGAGGCCAGCCTGTTCGCGCAAGCATCCGGCTCGGCGATCCGCGAGGCGCTCTACACCGACACGAACCAGAAGTTTCAGACCTCGATGGTCTCGAAGCTGGCCTCGCACCTGATCAACGCACCCGTTTCGATGGCCGTTCTCTACGGCTCCGAGACGCGGCCCGAGCAGATGGCGCTCGTCGTCAACGGCGACGGCACGATGGCGGTGTTCCATTCGATCCGCTCCGACAGCGTTGCCGCGTGGCTGCCGTGGACGACGGACGGTTCGTTCAAGTCGGTGTGCACGGTCATCGATACGGTCTACGTCGTCGTCGAGCGGGCCATCTACGGCGGCACGAAATACTGCCTCGAAAGGTTCGACGAGGACCGCGCTGCCCTCGATTGCCAGCGTCGCGCCACCGCCATGTCCGCGACCAAGACGTTCGCGACCGCTGTCCCGCAGCTTCAGGGCCTCGAAGTCGCCGTCTCGTCGAAGGGCCACCCGCTCGGCCTCTACACGGTCGGCTCCGGCGGCTCGATCACGCTCGACGACCTCGCGCCCGAGGTAACGGAAATCGAGGCGGGCCTGCCGTTCGAGCAGCGCATCCGCCCGATGCCCGCGCACGTCGATCTTGGCGACGGCTCGGCGCGCGGCCTGATCATGGGCGTCATCCGCACGCTCATCCAGGTCGATCGCACGGCCCCGTTCCGCGTCGAAGACGAATCGATCCTGCTCGACTTTCAGGGCGACGACTATGCGTCCGACGCGCCGACGAAGACCGGGACCATCGAGGTCCGGCACCTCGGCTACGACCGCGAAGGGCAGAAGGACATCGTGATCACCGATCCGGTCAAGGTCACGGTGCTTTCGCTGACGCGCGAACTCCAGATTTCGACGGGGTAAGACCATGAGCGAAGCAATCGTCGCAGCCCTTCCGTACATCAGTGCCGCCGCATCGGCGGTGTCCGTCGTGACGTCCCTAGCGGGCGGCAAGGCCGGCCAAGATGCGGCCAAGGCGCAGGCGGCGCAGTACGAAGAGGAAGCAAAGAACGCGGCCACACAAGCCAAAATCGACGAGGTAGAGCGGCGCAAGGAGCTCGACAGCCTGCTCGCGACGAACCGCGCCGTCCGCGCCGGGCGCGGGATCGAGCTTTATTCCGACACGTTCAACAACATTCAGGACGTGGCGGTGCGCGACGCCGAGTCCGACATCGACATGATCCAGCTTAACGCCCTTAACCGACAGAGGCGCTACGGACTCGGCGTCGCGCAGGCGGAGGCGCAAGGCGAAAGCGCGAAGCTGGCGGGCTATGGCGGCGCCCTTGGTGGCATCGGGAAGTTCGCCGAAGCCGCCGCGAAGATCAAGTAAGGAGCCCAGCATGCCTCCCTCAATATCGACCGGAAGCCGCCGCCGCGTGGCCCTCGAATCTATCGGAATTATAGGAGGCGGGGCCGCGGTGGGGCAGGGCTTCGCCGCGCTCGCACGCGGCATCGGCGACTTCGTTAGCGGCATCAGCGAAGCCGACGCACAGTCTCAGATTCGAAAGGCCCAAGACGGCGACCCGGAGGTCGTCACGCGCGACGCGAACAATAAGATCGTCATCAAGGAAAATCCGTTTCGAGACGACCGCGCCCGCGCGATCTTCGCCCGCCAACAGGCGAGCAAGTATTTCGACGAGCTGTCGAACGACGCCAAGGTCAAGGCGCAGGACTTCCACATCGCGGCCGGCAGCGATCCGACGGCGTTCGAGTCGTCGTGGAAGGGCTTCGTCGACGGCACGCTGCCGCGGGTTCCCGAGGCCTTCCGCGAGGACGCGCGCCGCAAGCTGACCGAACTTGGCGTCACGCACCGCAACAGCATCGCGGTCCAGCAGGCGAACACGGCCAAGGCGCAGGCGGCGAGCGCGTTCCAGTCCGAGCTCGATTCCGCCGAGAACGACGCGCTGTCGCTGGCGCAGGCCGGTCGCCATTCCGATCCCGAATACCTCGTCCGGTTCGCGCGCCACGCCGACGTGCTGATGCGCGGCGTGGACAACCAGTTCATCACCCAGGAGAAGGCGTCGCTGTTCTCCCGCCAGCTCGCCGACAAGGCCGAGGGGCTGGGCGTCGCGGCGGTCGCGCAGAAGGCCTACGAGAAGGCGGGGCGCGGGACGGCGGGCGTGCTGGCGGCCGAGAAGTTCGTGCAGGACAGCATCGTCCACCCCGACTCGTCACTCGAGCCCGGCCAGAAAACGACGCTGACGAATATCGCGATGGGCCGCATCCGGGATCTGGAAGCGCAGCGCAAGGTGGACGTGCAGGACGCCGCCGCGAAGGCCGATGCCGACATGGACCGGCTGCGACTCGGCATCAATGTCGATCTGACGAAGCTCGATGCGCACCGCACGAAGATGATCGCGCTCGGCGAACCGGAAGCCGCCAAGAAGATCGGCCAGATGATGACGGTCGCGGGCGAGGTCCGCTCGTTCGCCCAGCAACCGCTCGGTACGATCGACGCGCGGATCGGCGAACTCGACGCCAAGCGCCGCGACGGCACGGCGACGGCAGCCGAGGGCGAGGCCGCGATCCAGCTATTCCGCATCCGCGAGACGAAGGCCAAGGCGCTGAAGGAAGACGCGTTCGCCTACGGCCTCGACGCGCACCGCGAGCTGATCGGCGCCCCCGCCCCGCTCGATTTCAACAAGCCAGACGCGCTGGCGGCAGCCGTCGATAGCCGCATGCGGCAGGCGCGCATCATCGCCGACCGCGAGGGCGTGCCGGTCGCCCCCTTCACGAAACCCGAACTCGTCCAGATCGCGGGCGTGGCGCAGGCGCAGGCATCGCCCGCTGAACAGCTCGACTTCCTCGCGCGCACGACCGTTGACCTGAAGAACGACGATGCCGCGAACGCGGTCCTGTCGTCCCTCGAAAAGAACGGCTTCAAGGGCCAGTCCGAGCACCTTCGCGTCGCCCTCGAAATCTATGCGACCGGCGACCGGGTTCGCGCGCGCCGCCTGTGGGGCGAGCTGGCGATCCCCGACAAGGACATCCCGCTCGCGGGCGACGCGAACAAGGCGGTCGAGACGCGCGCCTCGTCCGACTATTCGGCCGGCCGTGGCGCCGTGCGCGCGATGCAGGCGCAGGTGACGGGCGACACCCGGTTCATCGAGCGGTTCAATGCCGAGCAGGGCGCCATGACGAAGGTCGCCCGCGTGCGTGCGGCTGGCTCCGGCGACACCCGGACGGACAACGGCGCCGGGGCCGACCTGTTCGGCGACACGCGCGGCATTGCCGAGCGCGGCTTCGCGGCGATCACCTTCCCGGCCGCGACGAACATGCACGAAATGGAAGAGGGCCTGCGGACGATCCGCTCGACACTGGCGGCCGATTTCGCATCCCGGATCACCGACCCGCTCGCCCGCCGGCAGTTCGAGCGCGTGGCGCGCGATGCGGTCTGGATCAATATCGGCGACGGCTACACGCTGACGGTCCCCGGCTCGGGCGCACCGGTCCCCGGACCCGACGGCCGGCCGATGCGCTGGACGCTCGAGCAGATCACGAGTGCCGGGCGCGGCGTGGTGCAGCAGCAGGCGGACGAAGCGGCGAAGGCCAAGGAAGGCATCGGCGGCGTGGTGACGGCCGACGACCCGCTCGCCGCCCTGTCGGCCGCGTCCAAGCGCGACCGGGAGCGCCGCAAGTGAGCCTCAACCCCGAGCCCGACTGGGGGCGCGGCGCCGACGACGCCGGAATCCTCGCCGGCATGAAAGCCTTCAAGACGCCGCTGGGCGAGTATCTTGGCGCACAGGCCCGCGAGGGTTTCTGGGCGTCGATCCCCGGCCAGATCGGCGCGCAGATCAACCGCGCGAACGCCACTGTCGAAGGCGAGACGCCGCTGACGGCCGAGGAGTGGCGCCAGTCCCCGAGCTTCCGTCCGACGATCCCGTTCGACGAGAAGATGACGCCGAGCCGGGCGCGCGCGACGGCCGAGACGTTCGACGAGAACGCCTATAACCGCTGGCTGATCGAACAGCGCAAGGCCGGCGCGCTCGACGGCACGCTCGGCTTCATCGCCGGGATCGCCGGTTCGGCACCCGATCCCGTCAACTTCATCCCGTGGGTCGGTCCCGCTTTCCGCGCCGCGCGCATCGCCCGGTTCGGCCAGATCGGTGGCCGGGCGGTCGCGGGTGCTGTCGAGGGCGCGGTCGGTGCCGCCGTCGCGCAGCCCTTCCTCGTGACCTCGCGCAACCAGTTCGGCGACGACGTGGGCTTCGCGGACGTGGTGACCGACATCGCGTTTGGCGCGTTCGCGGGTGCTGCCATCGGCGGCGCGCACGGGGTCTGGAAGCGGTTCCGCGGCGAGACGGCGGCACCCGACGACCTGAAGGTCACGCCGCGCGACACGGCGGCCGATCCCGTGCCCGACGTGCCCCGGCAGAACGCGGCGCTCTACACGCTGGACGGTGCGGCGCGTGACCTAGCGGCCGGCCGCGCGATCGACATCGACCCGCGCGTGGCGACGGAGCTGGCGGGGCTACGCATCGTGCGCGCCGCAAACGACGCCGAGGCAAATATCCGGATCGCGGCGGGTGTGGAGCAGCGGCCCGTCGACTTCTCGCGCGCCACCGAGCCCGCGCCGATTCCGGTCCCCGAGCGCCCTGCCCCGGCAGCGCGCGCCGCCACCCCGGAGCCTGGCGGTGCGCCCCGCGCCGCTGAGGCTGAGGCATGGCGCTCCACGCCTGCCAAAGCCAAGGCGGAGCTTGCCGACGCGATACTCACGGCAGCGCGGCAGTACGAAGCCGTCCGAACATCCGAGTCCGCCCGCGATACTTCGGTCCTGTCGGCGGCCTCGGACGCGCGCGTCGCGGCCGTGCGAGATGCCGCCGAAAAGGTCGGCCTCAAGTTCGACCGGGACGCGGCGCTGACCGGCGCGCTCGCCTCGCCGGAATGGTCGCGGCTATCGGCCATCAAGTCGCCGGCCAAGCGGCAGGAGGCGGCCGTCGCCCTGATCGACAGGGCATTCGAGCGCGCGATACCCGCGAATGCCGAGCCCGCGCCAGCATCGAAACCGAGCCCCGAGCGCGTCGAACGTTTCGACGACGCGGCGGCCCACCTCGACACGGCCGACGCGCTGGTCGCTGCCGGCCGCCTCGCCGAGGCCGACGCCGCGACGCTGAAGGCAGCCCGCGCCGAGCTGGCCCGCGCCGAGGCGTACGACCGGGCCGCACCCGCCGCCGCCTTCTGCTTCAGGGGATAGACATGGCCGCCGACAAGGGGTGCATCGCGAGCGTGCGGGAGGCGTCGGGCGGCAAGCTGTCGGAGGCCGAAGCCATCGACCTGCTGGAACGTACCGAGCGCAAGCTGAAGGCGCTGGAAGCCGCCGGGGCCATCGACGGGCTGGACGAGCGGCTGGCGAAGGCGGCGGCGGACGCTGCCGACGAGGCGGCCATCGAGCGCGCCCTTGCCGCCAAGCACGCCGCGATCAACGTCATCAAGCGGGTCGATCTCGAGCGGCAGGTCGCCACACTCGCCCCGAAGACCGGCTACCGCAAGGCCCTGCTCGCGCTCAACGAGGGCACGACGCGCCTGGTCGAAGGCGGGCGGCATTCGGTGCAGGCGATCAAGCTGGCCTTCGAGCGCCGGTTCGTCGGCGAGCCGATGGCCAAGATCGCGGCCGAGCGGCCCCACGTCGAGAAGATGCTGCAGGACCGCGCGTTCCTCGATGACGTGGTTCGGGAAATGGCCGAGCTGCGCGACGGCGGCACACCCGGCAAGACGCGCAACACGGACGCGCAATTCACCGCGAAGGTGCTGGCCGATGCCGCCGAATCGTCCCGGCAGGCGCTCAACACGCGCGGCGCGCTGATCGGCAAGCTGGACGGCTGGGCGGGCCCGCAGGTCCACGACGACGCCAAGCTGCGAAAGGCCGGGCAGGAAGCGTGGGTGACGGCCGTCATGGGCAAGCTGGACCTGCAGCGCACCTTCCCGGACGCCGCCCCCGAGGACGTGCCGAACATCCTGCGCGAGGTCTGGACGACCATCGTCACCGGCCGCGACCGGGGCCTGACGGCGGCGGGCAAGGGCGAATTCTCCGGGCCCGCTAACCTCGCCAAGTCGCTCGGCGAAAGCCGCGTGCTGCACTTCCGCGATGCCGATGCGTGGCTCGCCTACAACGCCGATTTCGGATCGGGCCACGTCTTCGACGGTATCGTGCAACATCAGATGGCCGCCGCCCGGAAGGCCGCTCTGATGGAGGTCTACGGCCCGAACCCGCAGATCATGCTCGGCTCGCTGGTCGATTCGATGCAGCGCACGGTGCGCAACGACACGGCGCTCGATGCTGCCAAGCGCCGGACGGAAATCGCATCGCTCAACACCGAGGCCGGTTCGCTGAAAGCCTCGATGGACGAAGCGATGGGCCTCACGCTCACGCCCGTCTCGTACGGCGGCGCGAAGATCGCCTCGGGCATCCGGTCGGTGCAGTCGATGGCGAAGCTGGGCGGCGCCGTCATCGCCTCGGCGGCCGACGTCATCACCTCGACCTCGAACCTGCGGTTCAACGGCGTACCGCTGGGCAAGGCCTACGCCGACCAGATCGGCGAGTTCCTCAAGGGGCGCGGGACCGGCCAGACGCGGGAAATCAGCTTTCTCCTCGGCGAGGGCTTCGACGGGATAATCGATCACATCGTCAGCCCCTACGTCGCGGGCGACACGACGCCGGGCGCCATCCATCGGGCCATGTCCACGTTCTTCAAGTGGAACGGCCTGACCTGGTGGACCGACACGATGAAGGCCAGTCACGCACGCATGCTCTCGGCGCACGTCGGTCTCAACGTCGGCAAGGCGCACGCCCGGCTCGACGAGGGCTTCCGCGCGGTGCTGGGTACGCACGGGATCGGCCCGGCCGAGTGGGAGGCCATCCGGCAGGCGAAGTTCCGCGCCGACAACGGGAACACCTACGTCACGCCCGACCGCATCCGCGACTTGCCGGATGCCGCTGTCGCTCCGCTTGTCGAAGGCAAGGCCACGCCCGCCAAGATCGCCGCCGCACGCGACGCGCTCGAACTCAAGGTCGGCGCCTACTTCGCCGACGAGACCGGCTTCGGCGTCATCGAGACCGACGCGACCGCCCGCCGGCTGACGCTGCAGGGCACGCGGCCCGGTACGATCGTCGGCGAGGCGATGCGCTTCGTGATGCAGTTCAAGGGCTATCCGGTCGCCTTCACGAACCGCGTGCTGGGCCGCGCGTTCCTCGGGGGTGCGGGCGAGACGCCGGGCGAGCGGCTGGCGAACAATTCGGGCCACGTCGCCCACCTGATGGCGGGCCTGTTCGTCGCGGGCTATGCCTCGATGACGGCGAAGGACGCGCTGAACGGCCTTGAGCCGCGCGACCCGTCGAGCCCGAAAACGATCCTCGCGGCGCTCAAGACCTCGGGCGGGCTCGGGATCTACGGCGACTTCCTGTTCGGCGAGGCCAACCGCTTCGGCAACGGCTTCCTCGAGACGGTGGCCGGGCCGGGACTCGGCGTCGTCGGATCGGTCGCGAACCTCGCGCTGCGTGCCCGCGACGGCGAGGCGAAGGCGGGCGACGCGCTGAATATCGCGCTGCAGAACACGCCGTTCGTCAACCTCTTCTACGTCCGCCCGGCGATGGACTACCTGTTCTTGAACTCGCTCCGGGAGTCGGTGTCGCCCGGCTTCCTCGCCCGGCAGGAGCAGCGCCGCTTCAAGGATTTCGGCCAGCGCTACGTGGTGGACCGCGAAGCCTTCCGCTAGGCGCTCCCGCCGTGCGTTGAGGGCCTTTCCGGTCACGCGCACCTTGGGGGCCTCAACGACCCCAGCGGGCGGGCTAGGACATGGCGCATATCACGGTCCCCGAAGATCCGAGCAACGGCCGGTCCGAGACCGTCGTCGGCGGCACGCCGCAGGACGAGTTCAATTTCACGTTCCCGTATTTCGATTCCGCCGACATCACGGTCTACATCGACGGCGAGGCGACGCAAGATTTCACGGTCACCGGGACCGGCTCGGCTGTGGACGGCGGGTATTCGTCGGGTACGGTGACGCTGGACACGCCGGTCTCGGACGTGACGGTGGTCATCGAGCGCGAAGTGTCGCTCGCCCGCACCGAGGATTTTCCCTATCCGTCGTCGACGTTCAACATCCGCGCGCTGAACACGGCGCTCGACCGCATCTACGCGATCCTTCAGCAGTTCCGCCGCAAGCTGACCCGCGCGCTGCGCCAGCCCGTCACGGACACCGACGAGATCGCGGACATCCCGGCGAAGGCGGACCGGGCGTTGATGTTGCTCGGCTTCGATGCGAACGGTGATCCCGAGCCTGTCGATCCGGCGACGGGCTACACCGTCAACGAGAACCTGACGGGCTTTGCGGGCCTCGCGTCCGCCGCCGACAAGATCGCCTATTTCACCGGGACGGCAGGCGCGATGGCGCTGGCGACGTTCACCGCATTCGGCCGGACGCTCGCCGGGCTGGCAAATGCGGCGGCGGGGCGGACGGCGCTGGAACTGGGCACGGCCGCGGTCGAGGACACCACTGCGTTCGACGCGGCGGGGTCTGCGGCAGCAGCGCAGGCCGCAAGCCAGCCGCTCGACAGCGATCTGACGGCAATCGCGGCACTTGTCACGACTGCGTTCGGGCGCGGCGTACTGACGCAAGCCGACGCTGCCGCACTGCGCACGCTTGCAGGGCTAGGTACGGCGGCAACTTTCGACCTGGAAATCGGGACGTGGTCGCCCAGCGACCAGAGCGGCGCGGGGCTTACCCTGACGAGCGTTGCGGGCGCTCAGTACATCAAGATCGGGCAGATCGTCATCGCGTGCTTCAACGTGACCTATCCGGCCACGGCGGACGCGACGTTCGCGGCGATTGGCGGGCTCCCGTACACATCGCAAAACAATTCGGCTCCGCAATGGGGCGGTGCGCTCACCGTAAGCAGCTACGGCTCCGCGCTGACGCTCGTCGTCAACACCAATGACACGCGCATCTATCTCGGAAATATGTCCGGCGCTGCCGGATTCATCCTTAATTCCAACGCCAGCGGGAAGCTGTTCCGCGGCGTCGTCGCCTATCGCGCCAGCGCATAAGGAGCCCCCGCATGCCCGAGTACACAGAAATCACCACCAGCAGCGTTGCGGGCATAGAGCCCAACTGCGTGGTGTTCGTCAAGAAAGTGACGACCGTCTTGCGCGATGGGGAGCCCTTCGGGCAGCCGCAAATCTGGCGTGGCCCGCTCAGCCCCGGCGACGACCTGACGGGCCAAGACCCGCTTGTCATCAAGGTCTGCACGGCGCTCTGGACGCCCGAGGTTGTCGCGGCGTTCGCGGCCAGCCGAGCGGCTCCGCCTAGCTCGGTACCCCAATGAAGATGGCCCTCGCATCCAGCAGGCGCAGGGTTAGCGCGACGCCAGCAATGGTCAGCACGAATACCGTGACGACGATAAACGCGGCCCGGAGCCAGAACGGTTTTGTGTCCGACATGGCCGCGAAATTAGCACCGATCCGCGCCCAGCGCGAGAGTGCGGTCTGATGTCCGGCGTCGATCAGCAAGCCCGAGACGAGGCCGGGGACGCGCTGGCAAAGCTGGCGACGCACGAAGCCGTGTGCGCCGAACGGTACGCGGGCATCCAGAAATCGTTCGTCGCCGGGTCCGAGAAGATGAAAGAGCTCGGCGATGACATCAAGGGCGTGAAGGGCGACATCCGGGCCGGGATCACGAAGCTGATCGTCGTGCTGCTCGGCGCGACCGGCTCGCTGATCGGCGTCGTGTTCGCCATGCTGCGGGGTGGGTGATGCTTTCCGAGACATCCCTGCGCCGTCTCGCCACCGTGGCCCAGCCACTCCGCGACCTGGTGCGCGATGTCGCCGCCGAAATGCCCCTAGTCGTCGTGTGCGGCCACAGGACGCGGGCCGAGCAGGACGAAGCCTGCCGCCTCGGCCGCTCGAAAACCCCGTGGCCGACGAGCAGGCACAACACGCTGCCGTCCGTCGCCGTCGATCTGGCACCGCTCAAGAACGGCGCTATCGACTGGAGCGACACCGCACTGTTCGGCGCGATGGCCCGGCTGATCCTCGCGACCGCGAAGGCGAGGGGCGTGGATCTTCGCTGGGGCGGTGACTGGGACGGCGACGGCAGGACCCGCTCCGACGGCGACATGGACGAAAAGTTCGTCGACCTTCCGCACTTCGAGATGGTGAGGAGCTGACATGGACCCGATCACCCTGACGACCATGCTGACGGCCTTCGCGCCAGCCCTGATCGACGGGGCTCGCGGCATCTTCGCGAAGATCACAGGATCGGCCGGCGGCCAGCCGCAGAACGTCGGCGAGGTCATCCAGCTCATGGACGCCGAGGGTCGTCGCTTGAGCACGCTGGCGCAGATGGAAGGCACCGGCGAGACCTACAAATGGGTGGTGGCGGTCCGGCAGCTTCAGCGCCCGGCCATCGTGGCGATGGTCACGCTGGCATGGGTGGTCGTCAATCTCGCCCCGCAGACCTATGACGATTTCACCAAGGCCACGGTCGCCGCCGCAGCCCAGTCGGTGTGGTTCTACCTGTTCGGCGAGCGCGTCACCTTCGCCCTGAAGGGAATGAAGAAGTAGCCGGAACACCCCGGCAACCGCCCATTTCCGACTGCACGCCCATTGCACGAGTCCGACCGCGTGTTCCTGCTTCGGACGCGCATCTGACCGCACATTTGCGGGTTTCGCGTTCGCAGCGCGTTCCCGCCGCGCATCGGAAAATGTCAGTGATTTCAGCGGGCCGGATGGTGGGCGCTACAGGGATTGAACCTGTGACCCCTACCATGTCAAGGTAGTGCTCTCCCGCTGAGCTAAGCGCCCATCCGACCCGGGAAGGCGCGGAATATACCCATCCGTCCCCGTTTGGCAAGCCCACGAAGCAGATATTTCCGAGAATGACCGCCTCGCTTGCCGTCCGCCCCGATCCGGAGCCGCCTTTCCGGATCCTCGCCCCCCTTGCCGCACCCGTCCCGCTGGTCTTTTCCTCGCCGCATTCGGGATGCGACTACCCGGCCGCGTTCGTGGCCGGCGCACGCCTCGACCCGCTCGCCCTGCGCAAGTCGGAGGACGCCTTCGTCGACGAGCTGTTCGATGCCGCCCCCGAACACGGCGCGCCGCTGATCAAGGCGCTGTTCCCGCGCGCCTATGTCGACGTCAACCGCGAGGCCTGGGAACTCGACCCGGCGATGTTCGACGGGCCGCTTCCGGCCTATGTCAACGTCACGTCGCCGCGCGTGGGCGCGGGCCTGGGCACGCTCGCGCGTGTCGTGGCGAGCGGCTCCGAGATCTACCGCGACAAGCTGACGTTCGAGGCCGCGCGCACGCGCATCGAAAGCCTCTACATGCCCTATCATGCCGCCCTCGAAGGGCTCGTCGCCGACGCGGTCGCGCGCGACGGGCGCTGCCTGCTGGTCGACTGCCATTCGATGCCGTCGGTCGGCGGGCCGATGGACCGCGATCCCGGCCGGCGGCGTCTCGATTTCGTCCTCGGCGATTGCTTCGGCGCAGCCTGCGCGCCCGTCGCGATGGAAAAGACGGAAGCCTGCCTCCGGCGGATGGGCTATGCGGTCGGGCGCAACGATCCCTATGCCGGCGGCTTCATCACCCGCCACTACGGCCAGCCCCGGCGCGGTCGCCACGCAATCCAGATCGAGATAAACCGGCAGCTTTACATGGACGAAACGGCGATCGCGAAATCATCCGGATTCCAGCCGCTCCGCGCGGCCCTGTCGAAGCTCGTGGCCGAGCTTGCAGGCCTCGCACCCGCCCTGCCCGGAGCCCGGAAATGAGCGCCACCCTTCCCCTGCCCGCGGCGCGCGACAGCACCGACGCGGACCTGCCCGCGATCAGGGAGATCTACGCGCACCATGTCGCCCACGGCCTCGGCAGCTTCGAGGAGATCCCGCCTGCGGCGGCAGAACTCTTCCAGCGGCGCAAGGCGATCCTCGACAAGGGCCTTCCCTATCTTGCGGTCGATCTCGACGGAAAGCTGGCGGGCTATGCCTATGCGGGGCCGTTCCGCCCGCGCTCGGCCTATCGCTTCTCGGTCGAGGATTCGATCTATGTGGCGCCCGGCCTCGCCGGCCGCGGCATCGGCCGCGTACTCCTTCAGGCGCTGATCGCACGTACCACGGTATGGGGCGCACGCCAGATGATCGCGGTGATCGGCGACAGCGCCAATGCCGGATCGATCGGCTTGCATGAGAGCCTCGGTTTCCGCATGGTGGGAATGTTCCGTTCGATCGGGTTCAAGCACGGACGCTGGGTCGACAGCGTGATGATGCAGCTGGCCCTGGGCGACGGCGACACAAGCGACCCGCCGAGGGGCAGATGAGCAAGACACCGACACGTCTCGAAGAAGCGCTCGAGCTCCACAAGAACGGCAAGCTCGCCGCCGCCGAGACCGTCTACGCCGCGATCCTCAAGGACAACCCCGACGATCCCGACGCGCTCAATCTGGGCGGGCTCGCGCTCCATGCGCTGGGCAAGCGCGCGCAGGCGGCAGAGCGTTTCGCGCGCGCGATCAAGCTGGTTCCGGAATTCGCCGACGCGCACGCCAATCTCGGCGCCGTCCACCGCACCGAAGACCGTCTCGACGAGGCCGCCGCATGCTTCGCGCGCGCGATCGAAATCGATCCCGCGCACGGCTTCGCGGCGAACAATCTGGGTCTCGTGCGGCTGGCGCAGGGCTCGGTCTTCGAGGCGATCGGCCGTTTCGCGCAGGCCCGCACGCTGCTTCCCGGCCAGCCGGAAGTCGTCATCAATCTTTCCATCGCCTACATGACGCTGGGCGACTTCACGGCCGCGCTGAAGGAACTCGACGTGCTCGTCGAGGCGTCGCCCAAGGACAAGCGCGCGCATTTCGGACGCGGCGCAGCCCTGCTGGCTCTGGGCCGGAAGGCCGACGCCGTGGCCGCGCTGGAAAAGGCGCTGGCCCTCGATCCCGAATATGCGGATGCCCGCGCGAAGCTCGACGAAGCCAAACGCACATAGCCGGCTTGCGGAGGCACGCGATGTTTGTCCTTCGAAAAGCATCCGCGATCCCGCCCGACGAAATCGCGAACGAGAAGCTCAAGGATCTTTACGGATTCTGGCAGCGCAAGCGGGGCAGCGAGCACCTGCCGCGCCTCGGCGCGATCAATCCGGCCGAAGTGCAGCAGCATCTTCCGCGCATGCATCTGCTCGAAGTCGAGGGCCCCGGTCTATTCCGATACAAGATCTACGGATCGGGCGTCACGAATCCGGACCGGCTGGACATGGCCGGCCGGACGACGCTCGACTATCTCGACAAGGATTTCGCCAGCCTGGTGACGACGCATATCGGCGAGGCTGTCCGTCTCGCGTCGCCGACCTGCCATCAGATCGAAGGAGAGACCGACGGAAAGCCCTACAGCTACATCCGGCTGATCCTGCCGATCGGTGTCGCCGACAAGGTCACGCACGTCCTCGTGGGAACGCAGCGGATCGAGGTCGACGCTTCCCTGCATCGCGACCGACGCTAGATCGCGCGGCCCGGAAAAAAGAAAGGGCCGCGCCCGAAGGCACGGCCCAAGTTTAGGGAGGAAACGCCCACGAAACGGCCCGGAGGCCATTTCGAGATGCGACAATCAATGTCGCAGTGCACAAATTAGATGTTGCGGCGCAAAAGATCAAGTGATTTTCGATCCAAACTGACTGAAATCCCATCGAAACTTCGGCACCTGAATACTATCTGTTTGAATTTAAAGTAAAATAATTTTCACTCCGCCTCCCCCTCAAATGCCGCAATGCAGCATACAAAAATACGCATGTAGAGTGTAAAGCCCCCTCGAAAGCGCGCCTTGCCCTTTCCCGTGCCACGCCCCGAGAATGGTCCGGGGCATGGAGTCGAAAGTATGAATGGGGACCGCACGCAACGCGGCGACGCCGGCTGGGCGCGCAGCCGCTTCGACGGTACGGCTTGCGTGCTGACGCTGGGCGGCCGCTGGACGCTCGCCAATGCCCGTTCGCTCGAGACCGCGCTCGGCCGGCTCGATACCGGCGGCGCCCGGCAGCTGCGCGTCGATTTCGGCGACGTCGCCGCGATCGACAGCTGCGGCGCCTGGCTGCTGCACCGGCAGATCCTGCGCTGGCAGGAAGGCGGCGGCGACGTCGAGCTCCTGCGCGCAAGCCACGCGCAGTCCGCCCTGCTCGACCGGATGGGGATCGAGAACGAGGTGCGCCAGTCGCTCGCGCGCCCCAGCGAAGGCGCGGTGCGCGAACTGGTCATCCGCACCGGCAAGGCGACCGTCGAGTTCGGCCGCGAGGCCTATGCGCTGCTCTCGTTCGTGGGCGCGGTGTTCACGGCGTGGGGGCGCGCGCTCCGCCGCCCCGGCCGCATCCGGCTGACCAGCACGGTCTTCCACATCGAGCGCATCGGCATCGACGCGCTGCCGATCATGGGGCTCCTCGCTTTCCTGATCGGCGTCGTGCTCGCCTTCCAGGGTGCCGACCAGCTGCGCCAGTACGGCGCGGAAGTCTTCACGATCAACCTCCTCGGCGTGTCCATCCTGCGCGAGATCGGCGTGCTCATCACGGCGATCATGGTGGCCGGGCGCACCGGCAGCGCCATCGCCGCCGAGATCGGCACGATGAAGGTCAACCAGGAAGTCGACGCGATGCGCACCATCGGGCTCGACCCGATGGAGACGCTCGTCATGCCGCGCCTCGTGGCGCTCGCGATCGCGCTGCCGCTGCTCGTCTTCTACGCCAACGCGATGGCGATGGCGGGCGGCGCCACGATGGTGATCGTCGGGCTCGATCTCTCGCTCGCCCAGTTCTTCGAGCAGCTTGCGGGCGCAGTCACCTTCAGCACCTTCACCATCGGCCTCATCAAGGCGCCGGTCTTCGCGGTCCTGATCGGCATGGTCGCCTGCTACGAAGGGCTGAAGGTCTCCGGATCGGCCGAAAGCGTGGGCATCCACACGACGCGCTCGGTCGTCAAGTCGATCTTCCTGGTGATCGTGTTCGACGCCGGCTTCTCGGTCTTCTTCTCGCGGATCGGCCTATGAACGAGCCCGTCATCCGCGTGCGCAACCTCGTCACGCGCTTCGGCGCGCAGACGATCCACGACGGTGTCAATCTCGAGGTCCGGCGCGGCGAGATCCTCGCCATCGTCGGCGGTTCGGGCACCGGAAAATCGGTCCTGCTGCGCACGATCCTCGGCCTCAAGCATCCCGACGGCGGCACGATCGAGGTGCTGGGCCAGAACCTGGCCGCGCTCGGCGACGATGCGCGCCGGCCGGTGCTCAAGCGCATGGGCGTGCTGTTCCAGGACGGTGCCCTGTTCAGCGCGCGCACCGTCGCGCAGAACATCCGCCTGCCCTTCGCCGAGCACACCGACCTCGACCACCGCCTCGTCACGCAGCTGATCCGCGTCAAGCTCGCGATGGTCGGCCTGCCGCAGGAGGCGGGCGCCAAGATCCCGGCCGAGCTTTCCGGCGGCATGCGCAAGCGCGCCGGCCTTGCCCGCGCCATCGCTCTCGATCCCGACGTGCTTTTCCTCGACGAGCCGACCGCCGGCCTCGATCCGATCGGCGCCGCCAAGTTCGACAAGCTGATCCGCGACCTGCAGCGCGCCCTCTCGCTCAGCGTCGTGATGATCACCCACGACGTCGACACGCTGTGCGCGATCGCCGACCGCATCGCGGTATTGCTGGACAAGAAGATCGTCGTCGGAACGCTGGACGAAATCCGCGCCTACCCCCATCCTTGGGTCCGCGAATACTTCTCCGGCCCGCGCGGACGGGCAGCCCAGACCGGCCGCTACGAACCGCCGGCCGGGTCGACCGACAGGAAGGACGCCTAGAGTTGGAAACGCGCGCCAATCACTTTCTCGTCGGCTGCTTCGTGCTGGCGCTGCTCGCGGGCGTGTTCATGGCCGGCGCGTGGTTCGCGCGTGCCAACCTCGCCGAGGAGAGCACCTACTACTACACCTACTTCCGGGGCGCCGTGACGGGCCTGTCGACCGGCTCGACCGTGCGCTATCGCGGCGTGCCCGTCGGCACGGTGTCGGACATCGCGATCGACGACCAGAATCTCGAGCTCATCCAGGTCACCCTGGCGCTGCGGCCCGATACGCCCGTGCGGACCGATACGGTCGCGGGGCTGCAGCCGCAGGGCATCACCGGCCTTTCCTTCATCCAGCTGACCGGCGGCACGCAGGGGGCAGAGCCGCTGCGCCCGCGCCCCGGCCGCCGCCGCGCCGTGATCCCTTCCGTGCCGTCGCCGCTCGACAAGATCATGAACGACGCGCCGCTGGTCGTGGCACGCGTGGCCGAGCTTGCCGAGCGGATCACCGCCGTGCTCAACGAAGAGAACGTACAGAACCTCGACCGCCTGATCGACAATTCGGCCGATGCGGCCGCCGGCCTCGCGCGCGTGATGCTGGCGGCGGAGAAGGCGCTGGCGAATGCGGACGGCACGCTCAAGGGGATCGACCGCACGCTCGCCAGTGCCGACCGGCTGGCCATCGACGCGCGCGTCCTCGTGGCGGACGTATCGCGGCTCGCCCAGGAGGCCGGCAGGCTGCCGGCGCAGGCGGGCACGATGGTCGACGAAGTCCGCCGCACCGCCGGCAGCTTCGGGCGCGTCGCCGACGAGCTCGAGAAGATCGCCGCCGCGACGCGGCCCGGCGTCCAGGATTTCGGCCAGTCCGGACTCTACGAACTGCAGCAGTTCATGCTCGAAGGCCGGGCGCTGATGACGACGCTCAATCGCGTGGTGACGAATTTCGAGCGCGATCCGGCGCGCTTCCTGTTCGGCGACCAGCAGAAGGGACTTGAAGCGAAATGACCCGCCTTGCAAACGCGATCGCGCGGCGCGGCTTTCTGGGATTCGGTGCGGGGGCGCTTGCCGCCTGCTCGCTTCCGGGGACGGGCGAGCCGCCCAAGCTGTTCACGCTGACGCCGAAATCCACGTTCGCGCCCGACCTGCCGCGCGGCGACTGGCAGCTCGCCATCGAGGCGCCGGTGGCGCCCGGCGGCATCGACACGACGAAGATCGCCGTCCAGCGCTCGCCGCTGACGCTCGAATATTTCGCGCGGGCGGCGTGGACCGACACGGCGCCGCGCATGGTGCAGACGCTGCTGCTGGAAAGCTTCGAGAACACCGGCAAGCTCGTGGCGGTGGGGCGCGAATCCTCGAGCCTGCGCCCCGACTACCTCCTGAAGGTCGACCTGCGCGAGTTCCAGGCCGAGTTCCGCGGCGGCCCCGCGCCCGTCGCGCGCGTGCGCCTGTCGGTCCGGCTCGTGCGCCTGCCCGAGCGCAATGTCGTCGCGAGCTTCTCGCACGAGGGGATCGAACAGGCGGCAAGCCCGGCGATCGAGAAGGTCGTCGAGGCCTTCGACGACGCGCTCGGCTCCGTCCTGCGGCGCGTCGCGGAATGGACGCTGCGCACGGGCGTGGCGCGACCGCGCACCTGAAAGCCGGTTCAGCCGGCCAGCAGGGCCGCGACCGCTTCGCCGTCCTTGGGCCATTTGGCCCAGTCGGCGGCACGAAGTCCGTATTTGTTGGCGTGATCGGAGGCGGCACCGGCTGCCAGCAGCCGCTTGGCCGTACCTGCATGCCCGCGCGCGCAGGCATACATCAGCGCCGTATTGCCGAACGCGTCGGCCGCGTCGACCGCGGCCCCCCGCGACAGCAGCAGTTCGACCGCATCGGCATTGCCGCGCGCCGAGGCGCGCATCAGCGCGGTCAGGCCGCCTGGGCCCGGCAGGTCGGGGCCGCCGGCGGCGCTGTCGTCGAGCAGTCGGGTGATTGCGGGGAGATCGCCGGCTTCGGCGGCGCGGATCAGTGGCGAACGTTCCATGCCGGCAAGGGAGCCCGAGCGTACCGCTTTCGTCAAGCCGCACTTGCGTCGTGCGGGGCGAACGCGCGAACGTGGCGCATCCCGACGCCAGCGGAGACCCGAATGACGACCGTCGCCGAACGCATGCGCACGAAGCTCGAAACCGCCTTCGCGCCCGCCACCCTCAAGATCGTCGACGATTCGCACAAGCATGCCGGCCATGCCGGGGCGCGGCCGGAAGGCGAGACGCACTTCACGGTGACGATCGTGTCGGATGCTTTCGCCGGCAAGAGCCGCGTCGACCGCCAGCGCCTCGTGCATTCGGCCCTCGCCGCCGAACTCGCGGGCCCCGTGCACGCGCTGGCCCTGGTCCTGCGCACGCCCGCCGAAGCCGGCTGATCCGGGCGGCGCCGGGAAATCGTGCTAGGCGATTTTGCTACTTCTGTGATATATGATTTACAAGAAGTTAAACCGAGAATAATCGGTGTCCGCGATGGATTTCGATTCACCCCGCAACGTCCGCATCCAGGGCCAGCGCACCAGCATGCGCCTGGAGGGCAGGTTCTGGTCGGCGCTTGCCGAGATCGCGGTCTCCACCGGCGTTTCGATCCCGGCCCTGTGCGAACGCATCCTGCGCAGCGCGCATCGCGGCAACCGGACATCGGCGATCCGCGTCTTCGTGCTCGAATGGTTCCGCAAGGCGCGCACGCGCCGCCGCAAGCGGAAGGATGCGCACAAGGGCGCGCGCGCCGACTGGCCGGCGCAGATCTAGGAGCCGGTATAGTGCCGCGGATAATGCTGGCGCACGACGGGCCCGTCGCTGGCGAGCGCGTGACATGTGTCGAGATGGCCGGGCCGCCGGTCCGGATCCGCCTTGCCCTTGCCGCGCAGCGGGAAGATCGTCTGGATGGCCGCGGTCGCCATGGCGCCGAGCGCCAGTTCCACCAGGTGCGTGCATCCGTTCGTGCCGCCGAGCAGCGCCTTGACCTCGCCGTACCAGCCTTTGCCGATGCGCCGGCCCACGAGCTTGCGGAACTGCGGGACAATCGCCGGACAGATCTCGAACGGGCTGTTGTCGGTCGCGGCGGCGACGTCGTGGACGAGCAGCGCGTCGTCGAGCGTCAGCCGCAGCCACATCTCATGCAGCGCGTCGCCCGGCTGCAGCGTGCCGCGCCACGCGTTGTCGAACGGGTAGGCTTTGGTATCGACGAGATGGCCCTCGACGTCCCACAGCCCGTCGTCGCGGCGATAACCCTCGCAGACGATCTTGCGGGTGTGGACGGGCTTGCGCGGGGCGGTTGGCGGGGGAAGCGGCATGCGGGCGCGATCTCCGGACGGCTGGACCGCCCGATGATCGCGCTTCCGCGCGCCAAACGCAAAGCGCGTCAGGTCAGGCCGTAACCCGCCGAACCCGAGATGAACGCGTCGCGTTCCTTGAGGCCTTCCTCGAGCTCGCCCATCGCGGTCGCATAGAGATCGCGCACCGACACCATGCCGACGAGCCGCGCGCCGTCCATGACCGGAAGATGCCGGTAACCGCGCTTGCGCATCATGTCGAGCGCCGCGAAGGCGGACTCGTCGGGCCCGATCGTGTCGGGATCGCGGGTCATCACTTCGGAGAGGCGGACCGTGTCGGGATCGCGCTTCGTCGCGACGACCTTCGACAGCAGGTCGCGTTCGGTGAAGATGCCGATCAGGCGCGCGCCGTCGATAACCATCACTGCGCCGATGCGCCGTTTGGCCATCGATTGTGCGGCATCGCGGACGGTCATGTGCGCGCTGGCCGTGGCCAGATCCTGGGTCCCTGAAATCACGTCAGGCACGATCTTGCGCATCATCGGTTTCTCCCTTCGTCGGTCCGGCGCCGTTCGGTCGGGAAGACGGTCGAGCGCCGTCGTTGCGGGCAATGATAGCGCCCGATCACGCCCGGTTGGCAAGCGCGGCGTCAGGCGGCGGTTGCGGCCGGCGGACTCTTCGCATCGGCGGTAGCGGCGTGCTTTTGCGCTGCCGCATCCGCAATGACGCTGATGCGCAACGTGGCGACCTGGTTTCTTTTGCGCCGCAATATCTCGAACCGGAGGCCGTGAAAGAGGAACGCCTGGCCGACTTCCGGGATGCGGCGGGCCTCGTAGAGGACGAGTCCCGCGATCGTGGCGGCATCCTCGTCGGGGAGTCGCCAGTCGAACTGGCGGTTGAGATCGCGGATCGTCACGCTGCCGTCGACGACGAAACTGCCGTCGGATTGCGGGCGCACGCCAGGCACGCGGAACTCGTGCTTCTCGTCGATGTCGCCGACGATCTCCTCGAGGATGTCCTCGAGCGTGACGACGCCCATCAGGCCGCCGTATTCGTCGACGACGAGCGCGAAATGCTCGCGCCGCCGGCGGAACGCCTCGAGCTGGTCGAGCAGGCTCGTCGAATCCGGGATGAACCACGGGCGCGTGGCGATCTGCGCGATGTCGATCGTCGAAGGATCGCCGCCGTTGGCGCGCAGCGCCGACAGCAGCGCCTTGGCGTGCAGCACGCCCACGACGTTGTCCGACGTGCCGCGCCACAGCGGGATGCGCGTGTGCGGGCTCGACAGCGCCTGCTCGAGGATCGTCTCGGGCTTCTGGTCGGCGTCGATCGCCACGACCAGACGGCGATGGACCATGATGTCGGACACGGCGACGTCGGCGAGATCCAGAACCGAACGCAGCATCTGGCGTTCCTTGCGCACGGTCGCGTCGCGATGCGTCGCACCGTGCAGCTCGATGGCGCCGCGCAGCTCCTCGGCCGCGGCCTCGGCCGCTTCGCCCGCGCGCACGCGCACGCCGAGCAGCTTCAGCATGCCCCTTGCCGCGCCGCCGGTCGCGGCCGCCAGCGGCGACAGCACGGCGATCATGCCGCGCGCGAAGGGCGCCAGGATCAGCGCCACGCGGTCGGCATGCGCGAAGGCCCAGAGCTTGGGCATCACCTCGCCGAAGACGACGACGAGCACGGTCATGATGATCGTCGCGTAGATCACGCCCGCGTCGCCGAACAGCGCGATCAGCGCGCTGGTCGTCAGCGCCGAGCCGAGGATGTTGACGAGATTGTTGCCCAGCAGCACCGCGCTGATGAACTTGTCCTGCTGTTCGCGCAGGCGGTTGACGAGACCCGCCCGGCGCGAGCCGCGCCGCTCCATCTCGATCAGGCGCGGGCGCGAGGCCGACGTGATCGAGGTCTCGACCGCCGAAAGCAGGGCCGCGATCAGCAGCAGGCAGACGACGGAAACGATCGTCACCCACGCGGGCAGGTTCGGGAATTCGAAACTGAGGCCTTCGAAGCTCATGCGGCGGCCTCGTCGGCGAGCATGTCGCGCACGCGCGCGATGTCGATGCCGGTCGCGACGAACGACTTGCCGATGCCGCGCGCGAGGATGAAGGTCACCTTGCCGTCGCGCACCTTCTTGTCGTGGCCCATGTGCGCGACGAGATCCTCGGCGCGCCACCGGCGCTGGCCGGGCAGGCCCGCGGGCAGGCCGACCGCATCGAGGTGCCGGCGCACGCGCATCGCGTCGGACGACGGGCAGAGCCCGAGGCGCACCGACAGGTCGAACGCCATGCGCATGCCGATCGCCACGGCCTCGCCGTGCAGCAGCTCGGCGCCGAAACCGGTCTCGGCCTCCAGCGCGTGGCCGAAGGTGTGTCCGAGATTGAGGAGCGCGCGCACGTCGTTGTTCTCGCGCTCGTCGGCCGCGACGATGCGCGCCTTGGCACGGCACGACACCGCGACCGCATGCGCGCGCAGCGCCGCGTCGCCCGCCAGCAGCGCCGCCGCATTCGCCTCGCACCAGTCGAAGAAAGCCGGCTCGTCGATGAGGCCGTACTTCACCGCCTCGGCGTAGCCCGCGAGCAGCTCGCGCCGCGGCAGCGTGTTCAGCGTGCCGAGGTCGCACAGCACCAGGCGCGGCTGGTGGAAGGCGCCGATCAGGTTCTTGCCGTGGCGCGTGTTCACGCCCGTCTTGCCGCCGACCGAGCTGTCGACCTGCGCCAGCAGCGTCGTCGGGCACTGGACGAAATCCACGCCGCGCAGCAGCAGCGACGCCGCCACGCCCGTCATGTCGCCCACGACCCCGCCGCCCAGCGCCAGCAGGATGTCGCCGCGCTCGGGACGGCGTTCGAGGATGCGGTCGAGCAGCACGCCCAGATGCGCGAAATCCTTCGTCGTCTCGCCGGGCGCCTGCAGGAACGTCTCGTGCGCGATGCCGGCCTTCGCGAGGCCCGCTTCCAGGCGCGGCATGTGCGCGGCCGCCACGCTCGTGTCGCTGACGACGAACACGCGGCGCACCGCGCGCACCGCGCGGATCTTCTCGCCCGCGTTCTCCAGCAGGCCGTTGCCGATCAGGATGTCGTAGCTGCGCTCGCCGAGATCGACGCGCACCCGTTCGCCCGCCTCGCTCATGCGCGGACCGCCGTCTCGTGGTGGCGCTGGATCGCGTCGAGCACGCGCGCGGTCGTCTCGTCGGGCGGGGTCTCGAGCGACTGCACGTGGATGTCGGCCTCCGCGTAGATCGGGTAGCGCGTCGCCATCAGGCCCGCGAGCACATCGCGCGGATCGCCGCGATGGAGCAGCGGACGGTTGGTGCGCCGCGCCGTGCGGCGCACGAGCGTGTCGAGATCGGCCTTGAGCCACACCGACAGGCCGTTGGCCTTGACCGTCGCGCGCGTGTCCGGGTCCATGAAGGCGCCGCCGCCCGTCGCCAGCACGCAGCGCGGGCCCGCCAGCAGGCGCGCGATGACGCGCCGCTCGCCGTCGCGGAAGGCCGGCTCGCCGAAGCGCGCGAAGATCTCGGGGATGGTGCAGCCCGCCGCCGTTTCGATCTCGCGATCGGTATCGACGAAGGGCAGGTCGAGGCGCGCGGCGAGGCGCTTGCCGATCGCGGTCTTGCCTGCACCCATCAGGCCGACCATGACGATCGAACGGTCGACCGGCGTCAGTCCGGGGCGCACCGCCGGGGTCGCCGGCAGTTCGTTTGGGGTCGCGTCGATCATCGGGGCTAGACCGGGAACGCGAATCGCCGCGCCGGTGTCGTGGACCGGGTCTGGGCTTCGCCTTTCCTCTTGCGCGGGCGCGTCATAACTCGGAGTGTAGCAAAGCACGGCGCGACTCGCACGGCTCGCCGCTCGAACCCGTGTTATGTATTAAAAACAAGGACTTGTGCTGATATGCGTCGCCTCCTCGCGGTGGTTCTGGTCGGCCTCCTGGTCATTCTCGCCGGCCTCGCCGCCTTCCTCGCCACCTGGGACATCCCCGCGCCGACGGCGCGCATCGAAAAGACGATCCCCAATGACCGCCTGCCGCGCTAGCGCCTGGGGCCTCGGCCTGCTGATGGCGGCGGGGATTGCCGCACCCGCGTGGTCGCAGGCGCCCACGCCCCTGCTGATCCCGCCCGGCCGGGACGCCCCTCGCCCGGCCGCGCCCACCCCGGCGGCGGCACCGGAGCCGGCCGCACCGCTGCGCGGACCGGCCGGCATCGAGATCGAGAATGCCCGCCCGCTCGACACCGAGAGCATCGGCCTGATCGACGCGCCCAACGGCGGCCTCGCTTCCGACGCGTGGAGCGCCAGCAACCGCACGATGGCCGAACGGCTGGTGCGCGACCTGCCCGCCCCCATCGCGTCCACGCCGGTGCGCGCGCTTGCGATCCGCACGCTCGCCTCCGCGGCCGCGGCGCCCGCCGGCGGCAAGGGCACGAACTTCGCGGCGCTCCGCGCGCTCAAGCTGCGCCAGCTCGGCGACATCGCGGGCGCGGCCGATCTCGCCGGACGCATCCCCCAGCGCACCACCGACGAGAACCTGCTGCGCATCCTGATCGACGAGGCGTGGCTGTCGGGTGCGGACGAGCGCGCCTGCGGCCATGTGCGCGAGGCGCTCGCCGTCTCGCGCCACGGCGACTTCCAGAAGGCGCTGATGTTCTGCCAGGCGCTCGCGGGCGATTCCAACCGCGCGCAGCTGGGCCTCGCGATGCTGCGCGACCAGGGCATCCCGGAAGATCCGGCCTTCATCACGCTGCTGCTCGCCACCGGCGGCGACGGCAAGGGCGTGAAGCTCGACAGCTTGCGCAACGCGAGCCCGATGCTGCTGGCGATGCTGCGCGCGGCCAAGGTCGCCCCGCCCGCCGACACCGCGCTGACGAGCGATCCGGCCGTGCTGGCGAGCCTCGCCAAGGGCAATCTCGGCAGCCCGGAATTCCGCCTCGCGGCGGGCGAACGCGCGGAAGCGTTCGGCGCGCTCGCCCCCGACGCGCTCGCGGCGCTCTATGCCGCGATCGAACTCACGCCCAACCAGCTCGCCGACGCCGCCGCCTATGCGCGCCAGGACGGCGGGCCCAAGGGACGCGCCGCCTTGTTCAAGGCCGCGCAGGCCGCGATCGAGCCGGCCGCGCGCCTTGCCGCCCTGCAGCGCCTGTGGCGCCACGGGCGCGAGCGCGGCGGCTACGCGACTCTGGTGCGCGTCAGCCTCGGCCTGCTCGGCGAGGTGCCCGCCGCGCCCGAATATTCGGCCTTTGCGGGCGATGCCGCGCGCGCCTATCTGATGGCGGGTCGCGAGGAAGACGCGCTGGGATGGATGCGCTTCGCGCGCGCCGCGCTCGCGGGCGGCGATGCCGATGCCGAAGCGCAGGTCGCCGGCTTCTGGCTGCTCGCCACGCTGGGCGGCATGCCGTGGGACGGCCCGCGCGATCCCGCAAGGCTCGACGCCTGGCGCCAGACGCAGGAACGCACCAATGCCGGCACCGCGCCGGCGCGGGCCGCACTCGCGATCGCGCTGCTGAGCGGCCTCGGCCACCTGCCGCCGGGCGGCGCCGTGATCGCGCTCACGCAGAATCCGTTCGAGAAACTGAGCGTGCCGATGCCGAGCCCCGTGCTGTGGGCGGGCCTGCACGAGGCCGCGATCGCGGGCCGCCCGGCGGAAGCGGCATTGCTCGCCGTGCACCTGCTGGGCCCCGAGGGTGCCGCCGGTGCGAGCCCCTACACGCTGCTTGCCGTGCTCGACGGCCTGCGCGCCGTCGGTTTCGAGGAGGCCGCGCGGCGGTTCGCCCTCGAGGCGGCGATCGCGTCGGGGCTCTAGCCCCGGCATGGCGCGCGGCCGCCCGGCACGCGCGAAGGCGGGCCTTTCGGCGCAGGCCGAGACCTTCATCGAGATGCTGCGCGCCGAGCGCAACGCGTCGGCCAATACCGAGCGCGCCTACCGCGCCGACATCGAGGATTACGAACGCTTCCTCGGCCAGCGCGGCGGCAGCCCGATGAAGGCGAGCGCCGACGACGCCCGCGCGTACCTGAAGCAGATCGCGAATGCGGGCCTCGCCCCGCGCAGTTCGGCGCGCCGCCTCTCGGCGCTGCGCCAGATGCACCGTTTCTTCGTGTCCGAAGGTTTCCGCGCCGACGATCCGCTCGCCACGCTGGATGCGCCGCGCGTGGGGCGTGCGCTGCCCAAGATCCTGTCGGAAGACGAGGTGCGCGCCCTGCTCGATGCCGCGCGCGCGACGGAAGGCATCGACGGCACGCGGCTCGTGTGCATCCTCGAGATCCTCTATTCGAGCGGCCTGCGCGTGTCGGAGCTTGCGGGCCTCAAGCTCGCCTCGCTGTCGCGCGACGGGCGTTTCCTCGTCGTGCGCGGCAAGGGCGACAAGGAGCGGCTGGTGCCGCTTTCCGCCCCCGCGCTCGCGGCCTTACGCGCCTGGATGGAAGCCCGCGTGCGCGAATTCCCGCTCGCGGCCAGGTCGCGCTTCCTGTTCCCGACCCGCGCGGCGAGCGGCCATCTCACGCCCGCGCGCATCGCCCAGCTTTTGAAGGCGCTGGCCCCGGCGGCCGGGATCGATCCGCGGCGCCTCAGCCCGCACGTGCTGCGCCACGCGTTTGCCAGCCACCTCGTCGACCGGGGGGCGGACCTGCGGGCCGTCCAGCAGATGCTGGGCCACGCCGACATCGCGACGACGCAGATCTACACGCATGTCGGCGGCGAGCGGCTGAAGAAGCTCGTTTCCACGCACCATCCGCTTGCCCGCCGGCGCCCCTAGAGGCTACGTTCCGAACCTGCTCTTTTTGAGGAAATCCGCTCATGGCCGCGAAGAAGAAGCCCGTCAAGAAAGCCCCTGCCAAGAAGCCCGCGAAGGCAGCGCCCAAGAAGGCGGCAGCCAGGAAGCCGGTCGCGAAGAAGGCGGCGCCCAAGGCGGCGGCGAAGAAGGTGGCACCCAAGAAGGTCGCGCCCAAGCCGGTTGCCAAGAAGCCCGCGCCCAAGACCGCGCCGAAGATCGCCGTGAAGCCGGTCGCCAAGGCGGTTCCGGCGAAGGCCGCCGCGAAGCCCCTGCCGGCCGCCAAGCCCGTCGTGGCCGCGAAGCCCGTTCCCGCCAAGCCGGTCGTCGCGGCGAAGCCCGTCGCCCCGCCGCCGCCGCCCAAGCCCGTGGTGAAGCCGCCCGTGAAGGGCCCCGGCGGCACCGTGCTGCCCGACGACGGCGTGAAGCTCGAAGCGAAGGTCGCGCCCGAACAGCTCCAGATCCTCACGCCCGAGGCGCTCGCCTTCGTCGTCGAGCTCGAACGCAAGTTCGGCCAGCGCCGCATCGACCTGCTTGCCGCGCGCGTCGAGCGCCAGAAACGCCTCGATGCGGGCGAGCGTCCCGACTTCCTGCCGCAGACGCGCCAGATCCGCGAGAGCGAATGGACGGTCGCCCCGCTGCCCAAGGACATCCTCGACCGCCGCGTCGAGATCACCGGGCCGGTCGACCGCAAGATGGTCATCAACGCGCTCAACTCCGGCGCCAACGTGTTCATGGCGGATTTCGAGGATGCCTCGACGCCGACCTGGAACAACCTGATCGAAGGCCACGTCAACCTGCGCGACGCCAACGCGGGCACGATCGCGTTCAGCGATCCCAAGTCGGGCAAGAGCTACAAGCTCAACCCCAGGCACGCGGTGCTGTTCGTGCGCCCGCGCGGCTGGGCGCTGCCCGAGAAGCACCTGATCGTCGACGGCCGGCCGATGTCGGGCGCGCTGTTCGATTTCGGCCTCTACTTCTTCCATAACGTGAAGCAGATGGTGAAGAAGGGCACCGCGCCCTATTTCTACCTGCCGAAGATGGAGAGCCATCTGGAAGCGCGCCTGTGGAACGACGTGTTCGTCCACGCGCAGGAGAAGCTCGGAATCAAGCGCGGCACGATCAAGGCAACAGTGTTGATCGAAACGATCCTCGCCTCCTTCGAGATGGACGAGATCCTGTACGAGCTGCGCGAGCACTCGGCCGGCCTCAATTGCGGACGCTGGGACTACATCTTCAGCTTCATCAAGAAGTTCGCCGAGCAGCCCAACTACCTGATGCCCGACCGCGGCCAGGTGACGATGACCTCGCACTTCATGCGCTCGTACAGCCAGCTGCTGATCAAGACGTGCCATCGCCGCAACGTCCACGCGATGGGCGGCATGGCCGCGCAGATCCCGATCAAGGACGATCCGGCCGCCAACGACGCCGCCATGGCCAAGGTGCGCGCCGACAAGGACCGCGAGGCGACCGACGGCCACGACGGCACGTGGGTGGCGCATCCCGGCCTCGTCCCCATCGCCAAGGCGGTGTTCGACGAGAAGATGAAGGACGCCAACCAGATCGCGCGCAAGCGCCAGGACGTGCATGTCGTGGCGGCCGACCTGATCCAGGTGCCGGCCGGCACGATGACCGAAGCGGGCCTGCGGCAGAACTGCGCCGTGGGCATCGGCTACATCGAGGCGTGGCTGCGGGGCCTGGGCTGCGTGCCGCTCTACAACCTGATGGAAGACGCCGCCACCGCCGAGATCAGCCGCGCGCAGGTCTGGCAGCAGCTGCGCCATGCCGCCACGCTGGAAGACGGCCGCACGGTCGACAAGGCGATGATGCGCAAGACCGTCGAGGAAGAGCTGGAGAAGATCCGCAAGTCCGTCGGCGCCGAACGCTACGGCAAGGGGCGCTACAAGGAAGCCGCGAAGATGTTCATCGAACTCTGCGAGGCCGACCGCTTCCCCGACTTCCTGACGCTCCCGGCCTACGACTGGGTGATGGCGAACGAGTCGAAGATCGGCTGACGCACGGCGTTGACGCCTGTTGACGGTCGTTGACCGTCAACAGGCCAACCGCCTGATATCGCGCAAGAAACGCCGTTGACGTTGACGGATGTAAAATCCGTCAAGCAACTCTTGCTGCCGGAAACTTTACGCGACGCAAGGTTACCGTCACATCGCCAGCCCTCTGATTTCCGCGGAAATTTCGAGGCGCCGGCGACGGCGGAAAATTCCGTCACGCAAATCCTGCGGTCCTATTCACTTGTCAAAGAGCACGTCCAACGGGCGTGACTCTGGCAGAGCATCTTCCGGTTGTCAAGAATAATAGCCTATGATACCTGTCATGTCCGACTCTCGTGCGGTTCCTGAAAGCGGATTTTCGCGTTGAGCATATATGTCAAATTTGATATATACGGACCGCTTCGATGCTGAAGCCCATTCATTGGGTCGGCTCGTCGAAGAGCGACCTCTCCGGGTTTCCCGGTGCGGTGAAGAAGGACATCGGCCACGCGCTTCTTCTCGCCCAGCAAGGCGAGAAATCGCCGGCCGCAAAGCCGCTGAAGGGTTTTACGGGTGCCGGTGTTCTGGAAGTCGTCGACGACTTCGACGGAAATACCTACAGGGCCGTTTACACCGTCAAATTTGAAGACCGGGTTTATGTGCTCCACGCCTTCCAGAAGAAATCGAAGTCGGGCGCCAAAACGCCCAAAATCGAAATCGACAAGATCATTTCACGCCTGAAGGCAGCACAGGAGGATTTCAGATCATGGCAAAAGCGGGAAAAGTGACCGTCACGACTGGGTCCGCTTTCCATGCGCTCGGCCTGCCCGACGCCGATGACCTTGTCCTGCGCTCTGCGCTGCTGAAGAAAGCGGGCGCCACGATCCGGAAAATGGGTGTTTCGCAAGCCCGCATCGGCAAGCTGATCGGCATGGATCAGCCCCGCGTATCGGCGCTTCTGAACGGCAAGATCTCGCTGTTCTCGACGGACAAGCTCGTCTCGATCCTGACCGCACTCGGCCAGGATGTCGAAGTCCGCGTCCGGCCGTCCAAGGAAGAGCGCGGGCACCTTCTCGTCCCGTCGTGAGCGCTCAACGAGGCATATAGAATCGATACCGAGATCACCCACCCGGCCGGATCGTCGCGGCCCCCAGCACATGGCCGTCGGCGGCGTGGACCAGCACGGCGAAGCCGGGGCCCTTTTCGGCGGGCACGCGCCATTCGGCGGCTTGCGGGCCGGCGAGGCCCAGTGTCTCGACCGAGCGCACGATGTTGGCGTTGGAAAGCGTGCGGCCCTCGTTCTCGCCCGCGCGCACGCGCGTGACTTCGCCGGGCGCGTAGGCGACGAGTTGCACGCTGGTGCGGCCCGCATCCGCGAGTGCCGGGACGCGCACGACGAGTTCGCCGCCGTCGCGCACCAGCGTCACCTCGCTGCGCTGCGCCTTCTTCGCGGCCGCGATCGCCTGCGCGACACGGCGGCGGTCGGAGCCCACCATCTCGTCCCTGCCGTCGACGACGAGCTGCGGCGTATAGACGGTGCGCAGGCCCAGCAGCTTCGCGTAGGCGCGCTGGCGGGCGGTGGCCATCGGCGAGGAAAACGGGTCTTTCCACCCGAGCCGGTCCCAGTAATCGACATGAAAGGCGAGTGCGAGCACGTCGTCGCGCTTGGCAAGTTCGCCCAGCAGCACGTCCGCCGGCGGGCAGGACGAGCAGCCCTGCGACGTGAAAAGCTCGACCACCACCGGCCGCTCGGCGGCGGTGGCGCGGTTGGAAATGCCCAGGGCCAGGAGGCCCGCAAGGGCCGCAACGATATATGTGTTCATGGCTTCCGGTTCGCGCGCCTTGCCCGCACGGTTACGGGCGATTCCCTTTGAATATCCCCGGAAAATGAGGCGAATATCGGGCCGCATGACGCACCCCATCCCCAGCCGCCTCAACCGCACCGAGCTTGCCGTTCCCGCCAGCCGGCCCGAGCTGTTCGCCAAGGCCGCGCGCTCGGCCGCCGACGTCGTGTTCCTCGATCTGGAAGACGCCGTCGCCCCCGGCGACAAGGCCAAGGCGCGCAAGAACGCGGTCGAGGGGCTCAACGACATCGACTGGGAATCGGTCGGCAAGACCGTGTCGGTGCGCGTCAACGGCTTCGACAGCGAATGGCTCTACCGCGACCTCGTCGATCTGGTCGAGAAGGCGGGCGACCGGCTGCACATGATCATGTTGCCCAAGGTCACGCGCCCCGAAGAGGTCATCGCGGTCGATCTGTGGATCTCGCAGATCGAGCGCGCGAAGAAACTGAAGCGCCGCATCGGGCTCGAACTGCTCGTCGAATCCGCGCAGGGCATCGCGAATGCCGAAGCGATCGCGTCGGCGAGTGCGCGCACCGAATCGCTGGTGTTCGGCGTGGGCGATTTCGCGGCCTCCACCGGCATGCGCACCACGAATATCGGCGGGCTGTCGCGCCAGTACACGGTCGAGGGCCGCATGGCCGACATCTGGCACTATGCGCTGGCACGCCTCGTCGTCGCCGCGCGCGCGGCCGGCAAGCGGCCCATCGACGGGCCCTATGCCGACTTCAACGATTCGATCGGCATGAAGGAATCGGCGCTGCGCGCCGCCGCACTCGGGTGCGAGGGCAAGATGGTGATCCATCCTTCGCAGATCGACGAGGTGAACGAGGTCTTCACGCCCGACCCGATGGAGATCGAGCGTGCCCGCGCCATCCTGCTGGCGATGGAAGAAGCCGCCGCCAAGGGACAGGGTGCGGCCGCCTTCGAGGGCCGGCTGATCGACATCGCGTCGATCCGGCAGGCCGAGGCGCTGGTCGCCAAGGCGGCCCGGATCCGCTCCGGCATGTAGGGGGCAAAAACTCGTGACGCCCCCGTCCCTTGTGCTATAGACCCCCGCCATGGCGCACTATCTGGAATTCGAGAAGCCGATCGCCGAGCTCGAAGGCAAGATCGAGGAGCTGAAACGCCTTACCGGCGACGGCAGCCTCAACATCGCCGACGAGGTCGCGAAGCTGCAGGGCAAGGTCGACCGGCAGATCCGCGCGGTCTACGGCAAGCTGACGGCGTGGCAGAAGGTGCAGGTCGCCCGCCACCCCGAGCGGCCGCATTGCAGCGACTATGTCGCCGGCCTGATCGAGGAATTCACGCCGCTCGCCGGCGACCGGCTGTTCGCCGACGACAAGGCGATCACCGGCGGCATCGGGCGTTTCCGCGGCCAGTCGGTCGTCGTGATCGGCAACGAGAAGGGCTCGGACACCGACTCGCGCATCAGGCACAATTTCGGCATGGCGCGCCCCGAGGGCTACCGCAAGGCGCAGCGCCTGTTCGAGCTCGCCGACCGCTTCAGGCTGCCGGTCGTGGCACTCGTCGACACGGCGGGCGCCTATCCCGGCATCGATGCCGAGGCGCGCGGTCAGGCCGAAGCCATCGCGCGCACGATCGAGGTCTCGCTCCGCATCCGCGTGCCGTTCGTCGCGGCCATCGTGGGCGAAGGCGGCTCGGGCGGCGCCATCGCCATCGCGTCGGCCAACAAGGTGCTGATGCTCGAGCACTCGATCTATTCGGTCATCTCGCCGGAAGGCTGCGCCTCGATCCTGTGGCGCGCGGGCGACCAGGCGCAGACGGCGGCCGAGGCGCTGAAGCTGACGGCGCAGGATCTCTACAAGCTCGGCGTCATCGACGGCATCGTGTCGGAGCCGCTGGGCGGCGGGCATCGCGGCAAGGCCGAGACGATCGCCGCACTTGGCGATGCGCTGGGCCGCGCGCTGGCCGAGATGAAGGGCACGGACGGCGGCGTGCTGCGCGCGCGCCGGCGCGAGAAGTTCCTCGACATGGGCCGCAAGGGGCTGTGAGCCCGCCGAGCGCCCCGTCGGCGCTGGCCGCGGCGATCCGCGCCGGCGACCGGCGTGCGCTGGCCCGCGCGATCACCACGGTCGAATCCACGCTGCCCGAACACCGCCTTCAGGCCGACGCGTTGCTGGCCGAGCTGCGTCCGGATTCGGGCGACGCGGTGCGCGTGGGCATCTCCGGCCCGCCGGGTGCGGGAAAATCCACCTTCATCGAGGCGTTCGGCCTCCATCTGCTCGAACTGGGGCGAAAGCCCGCGGTGCTCGCGGTCGATCCGTCGTCGCCGGTTTCCGGCGGCTCGATCCTCGGCGACAAGACGCGCATGGAACTGCTGGCGCGCGACGAACGCGCCTTCATCCGCCCCTCGCCGTCCGGCGGCACGCTGGGCGGCGTGGCACGCCGCACGCGCGAGGCCTCGTTCGTGTGCGAGGCGGCCGGCTTCGACACGATCCTGATCGAGACGGTCGGCGTCGGCCAGTCGGAGACGGCCGTGGCCGAGATGGTCGATCTCTTCATGCTGCTGCTGCCGCCCGCAGGCGGCGACGAGCTGCAGGGGATCAAGAAGGGCATCGTCGAGCTGGCCGATCTCGTCGTCATCAACAAGGCGGACGGCGACCTGCTCGCGGCCGCCGGGCGCACCGCGTCGGACTATACGGCCGCCTTGCACATGCTGCGCCCCGCCAGCGCCGCCTGGCACCCTCCGGTGCTCCAGATCTCCGCCCTGCTGCGCCAGAAGATCGACACGGTCTGGACGGCCATCGAGGCCCACCGCAAGGCGCTGGGGCCCGCCCGGATCGCCGCCCGGCGGCAGGCCCAGGCCAGGGCCACGCTGTGGCGGGAAATCGGCGATCTGGTGCGCGATACGCTGGCCCGGGAGCCGGCCCTGAAAACCCTGGTCGAGTCGCTGGAAATCAAGGTTTCCCAAGGACTTGAGAGCCCCTACGGGGCGGCAGGGCGGGTCGTGGCGGCCCTGCGCGAAGGCAGCGGTTGACGCCGCCCCCCGAAGCCCGTAAAAACCGCCCCTCTTCGCTTTTCGCCCCCCAAAGGGGCCATTTCCACGGGGATCAGTACAATGGCGCGCCGCTGCATGGTTACGGGCAAGGGCCCGATGATCGGCAATAACGTTTCGCACGCGAACAACAAGACGAAGCGTCGCTTCCTGCCCAACCTGCAGGACGCCACGCTGCTGTCCGACGTGCTGGGCCGCTCGGTGCGCGTTCGCATCTCCACCAACGGTCTGAAGACCGTCGAACACGCCGGCGGCCTCGACGCCTGGCTGTCCAAGACCCCGGCCGTGAAGCTCGACAAGCAGATGCGCCGTCTCAAGGAACAGGTCGAGACGGCTCTCGAGAAGCGCGCTGCCTGAGCGGGCAGAGGCGCGATTAACCAGAAGCCTTCGTACTCCTTGTTTCCGATACAAGACCTTCGGGCCCGCCGGCAACGGCGGGCCCGCTTCATTTAGGCCGCACCGGATCTAGGGCTGGCGCACGGAAGCCAGGAACCTGTCGGCCTCGCGCGCAAGCTGCTCGCCGAGCCTGCCGAAGGATGCCGCCGCCTCCGACACGCCCGATGCCGCATCGCCCGTGCGCGCGGCCGCTTCGTTCACGCCCCCGATCATCGTCGTGACGCGCGCCGCCCCGTCGCTCGCGACCGACAGGTCGCGCCCGATCCCGTGCGTGGCGGCCGTCTGCTCCTCGACGGCCGCCGAGACGGCCGCCGAGATCTCGCGCAGCCGGGCGATCGTCCCGGCGATCGCGCCGATGGCGCTGGCCGTGTCGCCGGTCGCACCCCTTATGCTGTCGATCTGCTGGGCGATCTCCTCGGTCGCCTTGGCGGTCTGCGTGGCGAGCGCCTTCACCTCGGATGCCACGACCGCGAAGCCCTTGCCCGCATCGCCTGCACGCGCGGCCTCGATCGTGGCGTTGAGGGCCAGCAGGTTCGTCTGCCCGGCGATCGCGTTGATGAGCTTCACGACGTCGCCGACCTTCTGCGCCGCCGCCTCCAGCGCCTTCACGCACGCATCCGTGCGCTCGGCCTGCGCGCTGGCCTCGTCGGCGATGCGCGCGCTCTCGCCAACGCGCCTTGCGATCTCCTCGGTCGAGCCGGCGAGCTGCGTGGTTGCGGAGGCGACCGACTGCACGCTCGTCGCCGCCTGCCCCACCGCGTCGGCGGCCGAAGCGGTCTGCCGGCGCGTATCCTCGGCCGTGGCGCTCATCGAGGCGGCCGCGCCGCGCAGCCCCTCGGACGAGGTGCCGATGTCGCGCACGACCAGGCCGATGCTCGCCTCGAACTCGCCGGCAAGGCGCGCCATCGCCGCGCGCCGCTCGGCCTCCGCGGCTTCCTTCGTTTCCGCCTCGCGCCTTGCCGCATCGCGCGCCAGAAGGGCGGCCGAGCGGAAGGACTCGAGCGCCACCGTCAGCGTGCCGATCTCGTCGGGGCGTGCTTGCGGGATCGCGGCGGCGAGGTCGCCGCCGGCGATGGCGCGCATGCTGGCGGCGAACGCGTCGAGCCGCGAGAGCACGCGCCGGCCGACATAGAACCACGCAATGCCCGCGGCGAGCGCCAGGCTCGCCACGACGAGGGCGGCCACGAACCGCATGCCGCCGTCGATCGCCGCGTCGGCGTCGGCGGCCGCCGCACGGCTGGCCGACTGCGCCTCGGCCGCGATCGCGTCGACCCGGGCGACGAGTTCGGCCGAGACCGCGCGTCCGCGTTCGAGAGCCGCGCGCGCCTGCGCATCCATCTCGATTTCCTGCTCGCGCAGCTCGAAGAGGTTGCGGTACCCGTCGCCGAAATCGACGACGGTGCCCGCGGCATTGCTGAGATCGCTGCCAGAGAGGCCGGCGGTCTTCAGCCCCTTGAAAACCGAGTCCGCCGTCGCAAGGAAGCGCTCGCGGATCTTCTCGAGATCGGCGAGCGTCTCGGCCGCCACCGCCTCGTTGAGGATCGCGACCGACTGGTTGATGCTGGCAAGCGCCTTCATCGCCTGGTCGTAGACCGTGAGGTCCACCTCGGCGATGGCCCTGGCATCCTTGCCCATCGCCGCGGGATCGAGCGACGCAAGGCCGTTGATGCGGGTCGTGAGGCCGGCCGCACGCTGCTCGACGAACGGCACGGCAAGGCCGATGAAGCGCTCCTTGGCGGCGACGAGCTGGGCTTCGAGCGTGGCGCGCTCGCGATGGCTCGCCACGCGCCGCTCGGCGGTCTTGTCGACGTCCGCGATGCTCTGCCAGACGGCACCGGCGAGCCCGCCCAGCTCGCCCGCGGCCTTTTCGGCCCCGCCCTTCTCGAGTTCGCCGAAAAGGCCTTCGAGTGCGGTCTTGCTGGCGGCGAGCCTTGCGAGCAGCTCGTCGCGCGCATCGGCATCCGACACAACGGCAAGCACCGGGGCTGCGGCCGCGATCTCGGAGGCGACCTGCGCCATGCGCAGCGAAGCGGCAAGCACGGGCATCCGCCGTTCGGTCATCGTGCCGATCGTGTCGCCCACGTTTGCGAGCAGGAACGCCGCGACGAGTGCCGCGATCCCCGATCCCGCTCCGATGGCGCCCATCGCAAGGAAGATGCGCAGGCGGATGCTTGACCGCCACGAAAAGGCGGGCGCCGCCGGTTGGCCGGAATGTGCTTCCGGGTGCATTTTCTGTCCGTTCATCGGCGCGCAGTTTAGGTGCCGACGGTAAACGAAACCTTATCTTAAATTGTATGACGTCACGTTGCGTCCGGCCGGATTTCGAACACGGCCAGCAGCGTACGCTGCAGGAAAGTGTAGTTGTCGTCCGACACAAGCCACAGCAGGTCCGCACCATCGGCCGCGCGTGTCGCGGCAATACCTTCGTAGTTGTCGACCGCCAGCGGCGGGCGCAGCCGCGCGAGCTCGCGGCCTTCGACGGTTCCGCCTTCCTGCCATGCACCCTGCGCCACGCGCACGATCCGCGCCCCGAACCCGCCGAAGATCGAGAAGGACCGTTCCAGCACCGCCGTGTCGCCGCCCGCGAGCACGCACGCGCCGACCGGCTTGAAGCCGGGCGCCGCGCGGTAGAGGAACTTCGCCCAGCCGGAAGCGCCGCCGACGAAGCCGACATGGGCGTCGCCCTCCGTCAGATCCTCGACCAGCATCAGGAAGCGGCCGTCGGGCAGCGCCGCCAGCGCTTCCACGCCGCCGTTGCGGGGCGCCGCCGCAAGGGCGGCAGGCATCGGCAACGCGCGCGGACGCCGCGCGAAGGGCGGATCGGACGGCGGATAGACGAGCACGCGGTGGCGCCGCTCGAAGCTGACGGCAAAGCCGCCGTCGGGCAGCCGGACGAGGCCCTCCGCGTCGCTGCCCTGCCCGTCGACGACATTGCCGTCGGGCTCGATCAGCCGGCCGAGCCTCGCGCGCCCGAGCCCGCGCAAATATCCGTCGAACGCGACGCGCGCATCCAGCGTCCAGCCATTGTCGGAGATTGCGACGAGGCGTTGATGGCCGGGGGCGACCCACAGGTCCGACCAGCCGCCGAAGCGCCGGTCGGCCGAGCCCAGCAGCAGCCCGCCGCGCCATTCGAGCGCGCCGGCCCGCGTGCGGGAAGCATCCTGTTCGTCGAGGGGAATCGGGGCCGCGAAAAGGGGAATTTCCTCGACGCCCGCGGCCCGGGCAGAGGAAGGACCGGCGGCCCACGCCGCGAACGCGCCGCCCCCAAGGGCAAGCGCGCCGCGCCGCGAGACCGCCGTATCGATCAAGCGATGTTGCGCGAGAACCAGACTTCCAGACGCTTCCAGCCGTCCTTGGCCGGACCTTCGCGATAGGTCGGCCGGTAGTCCGCGTGGAAGGCGTGCGGCGTGTCGGGGTACGTGATGATCTCGCAGTTCTTGCCCGCCGCGCGCAGGGCCGCACGCATGCGGTCCACGCCTTCGTTCGGGATGCCGCCGTCGGCGCCGCCGTAGAGGCCCAGGATCGGCGCGTTGATGCGCGCGACGAGCTGGCTGGGGTGCTGCGGACGCAGGGCGCTGTTCTCGCCCTCGAGCGGGCCGTACCACGCCACGCCCGCCTTCACGCCCGGATTGTGCGCCGCGTAGAGCCACGTCACGCGGCCGCCGAAGCAGAAGCCGGTGATGCCGAGCTTGCGCGTGTCGCCCTTGCCGACGCTGCCGCCGGCCCACTTCACGGTCGAATCGATGTCGGACATGATCGAGGCGTCCGGCGTCTTGTTGACGACCTCGCGCAGGATCGTCGGCACGTCGGGCAGCGTCGCCGGGTTGCCCGCGCGGAAGAAGAAGTCGGGCGCCACGGCCAGATAGCCGATCTTGGCGAGGCGGCGGCACACGTCCTTGATGTGCTCGTGCACGCCGAAGATTTCCTGCGAGACGATCACGGTCGCGAAGTTCTTTCCTTCGGCCGGGCGCGCGTAATAGACGTCCATGCGCTTGCCGTCGGCCACCGGGATCTTCGCCATGCCGGCGGCGAGGCCGTTGGTGTCGGTGGCGACGATCGACTGCGCCTGCAGCGGGTGCGCGGCGAGCGCGAAGCCTGTGGCGATGCCGGCGCCGGCGAGGAACCCGCGCCTTCCGACCGGCAGGGCCTCGGGCTGAAGCGACTTCTTCTGCGACTCCTGCAGGTCGGTCGTCCGGATATCGTCGGGCATGGGGGCTCCTCGGGGTTTCTGGTTAGCGGGCGACTATACGTCCGTCGGTCGAGATCCGCACCGGGCTGTTGGCGCGGATGTAGCTGGCCAGGGCGTCGTCGAGCCCGGGGCCGAAATCGTAGGCGTCGATGGCCTTGTCGCGGAACACGACATAGCCGTCGCCGCCGCGGCGCATGAAGTCGTTCGTCGCGATCGAATATAGGGCGGCCGGATCGATCGGCAAGAAGCGGCCGTCGGGCTGCTTCACCTCCAGCGAGATCACCCGGCTGCCGACGGGCCGCGCCAGCGACCAGGTCAGGCGCGCGCCCGCGATCTGCGGGAAGCGCCCGCCGGTCTCGGCGACCTGCGACAGGCCGTTTTCCAGCGCCGCGACCAGATCCGCCCCGCGCAGCTTCAGCGTGGCGATGTTGTTCTGGAAGGGCAGCGTGGTGAGCACCGCGCCCAGCGTGATCTGGCCTTCGACGATGCCCGCGCGCAGGCCGCCGCCGTTCTGCACGGCGATGGTGGTGCCGGCGGCGCGCGTGGCGGCGAGCATGGATTCGGCGACGAGGTTGCCCAGCGCGCACTCGCGCGCGCGGCAGCCTTCCAGCGCGTAGGTGACGGCGCCCGAGCCGACCACCTGCGTGCGCACCTGCGCCAGCGGCACGTCGAGCCGGTCGACGATCGCCTGTATCGCCGCGTTGGGCGCGATGGTCTGGACGACCGGAATCGTGTTGCCGGCGGCCGAGACGACGTTGCCGGCGGCGTCGAAATCGACGTCGATGCGACCGACATGGCGCGAGAACGAGCCCGCCTGCACGATCGGCACGTTGCGGCCCGAGGGGCCGCGCGCGTTCGTGGGATACGGGCCTTCCGCACCCGGCAGGCCGTTGCCCAGCAGCGTGTGCGAATGGCCGCCGACGATCACGTCGATGCCGTCGATCGCCTTGGCGACCTCCTCGTCGCGCGACAGGCCCAGATGCGTGACCATGATGATGTGGTTGACGCCTTGCGCGCGCAGCTTGGCGACGAGGGGGCCCACCACCGTCTCGGCGCGCACGAAGCGCAGGTTGGCGCCGGGCGACGATATCTCGGGCGTATCCTCGGTCGTGGCGCCGATGATGCCGATCTTGACGCCGCCGCGCTCCAGCACGATGTGGTCCTTGAACATGCCGCGGATCGTCGGCTCGGCGGACGAATCGATGTTCGCCGACAGGATCGGGAACTTGGCGCCCGCAAGGAAGCGCGCGAGGTTCGCCGGGCCGTCGTCGAATTCGTGGTTGCCGATGGCCACGGCGTCGAAGCCGGTGGCGTTCATCACTTCCAGCTCGGCCGCGCCCTTGTAGTGCGAATAGAACAGCGAGCCCTGGAACTGGTCGCCGCCGTTGAGCACCAGCACCTGCCGCCCCGCGGCCTGCGCCTCGCGCTTCTGCGCTTCGATCAGCGTGGCGATGCGCGCGGCCCCGCCCAGGCAGCGGTTCTGCGCCGCGTCCTGCGCCGAGCAGGTGCTGCCCTGCACGTTGACCGGCTGCAGGCGCGAATGGAAATCGTTGGTGTGGAGGATCGTCAGCTTGAGCGGTGCGGGCGGCGCCGCCGTGCAGGCCGCGAGAATGACGAGGGCGGCGGCTGCAATCAGGCAGAGGGGGCGGAGACGCTTCAAGGCGGGGCGCTTCATGGCTGGGCTCCGTTGTGGACGTATTTCAGGCGCGGCGACGCGCTCCGGCGCCGCCGGTGTCTTCCTCGAACAGTTCCGCGAGCTTTTCCATCACCGTGCCGCCGAGCTGCTCGGCATCCACGATCGTCACCGCGCGCCGGTAATAGCGCGTGACGTCGTGGCCGATGCCGATGGCCAGCAGCTCGACCGGCGAGCGCGTCTCGATGTATTCGATCGATTCGCGCAGGTGGCGTTCCAGGTAGTTCCCCGGATTGACCGAAAGCGTCGAATCGTCGACGGGCGCGCCGTCCGAGATGACCATCAGGATCTTGCGCTGCTCGGGCCGCGCGATCAGGCGCGCATGCGCCCACATCAGCGCCTCGCCGTCGATGTTCTCCTTCAGCAGGCCTTCGCGCAGCATCAGGCCCAGCGACTTGCGCGCCCGGCGCCAGGGCGCGTCGGCGCCCTTGTAGATGATGTGGCGCAGGTCGTTGAGGCGGCCCGGATTGGCGGGCTTGCCGGCGGCGAGCCAGCGCTCGCGGCTCTGCCCGCCCTTCCAGGCGCGCGTCGTGAAGCCGAGGATCTCGACCTTGACCGCGCAGCGTTCCAGCGTGCGCGCGAGGATGTCGGCCGACATCGCGGCGACCGTGATCGGCCGGCCGCGCATCGAGCCCGAATTGTCGATCAGCAGCGAGACGACCGTGTCGCGGAACTTGGTGTCGAGCTCGCGCTTGTAGGAAAGCGGGAAGGCCGGGTTGGCGACGACGCGCGCGAGACGCGCGGCATCGAGCGTGCCTTCCTCGAGATCGAACTCCCACGCGCGGTTCTGGCGCGCGAGCAGGCGGCGCTGCAGGCGGTTGGCAAGGCGCGCGATGACGCCTTGCAGATGGCTGAGCTGCTGGTCGAGATGGGCGCGCAGGCGCGTCAGCTCGTCGGCATCGCACAGCGCGTCGGCCTCGACCGTCTCGTCGAACTCGGACGTATAGGCGCGGTACATCGGCGCGTCGGTCGAGTTGCGCATGTCGTTGGGCGGGCGCCAGCGCTTGCCGGGCCGCTCGGGCCCGTCCTCGCCCATGCCGTCGGAATCGTCGCCTTCGCGTTCCTCGCCCTCGCCTTCGCCGCCGTCTTCGCCGGCGGCGTCGCGCGTCTCGGAACCCATCATCGCCTCGGCGTCGGACTGGTCGCCCGATTCTTCCGCCTCGCCCGACTTCTGGCCCTCTTCCTCGTTGTCGCCCTCGCCGTCCTGGTCCTCGGACTCGGTGGCCTGGCCTTCTTCCTCGCCCAGCTCCAGATCGGCGATCAGCTTGCGCGCGACCTCGGCGAAGGCCGACTGGTCTTCGAGCGCGCGGCCGAGCTGCGTGAGATCCTGGCCGGCGCGCGCTTCCACCCACGGACGCCACAGATCGACCATTCGGCGCGCGGATTCCGGCGGCTTCTGGCCGGTGAAGGTCTCGCGCGCCAGCAGCGCCACCGCCTCGACGATGGGGGCCGCCTCGCGGTCGGCGATGCGCGCGTAACCCGCCTGCCGGCAGCGTTCTTCGAGGGCCGCGGAAAGATTGTCCGAAACGCCCGCCATCAGGTTCGACCCCAGCGCTTCGCAGCGCGCCTGCTCGACGGCGTCATAGATCGCCTTGCCCATCGTGCCGTGGGGCGAACGCCTGGCGTGCACGGCCGCATCGTGGTGGCGCAGCTTCAAGGCGATCGAATCCGCCTCGCCGCGCACGATGGCGACTTCGCCCGCCGGCAGGTCGCGCGCGGGTACAGGCAGGCGCGCCTCGTTGCCGCGAAGGCCCGGCTGCTCGGGCACGAAGGCGACCGTCAGCTCGACCTCGCGCGCGACCGCGCGCATCGCCGCGGCCGTCACCTGGCGGAACTGCTCGACCGGTCCGTCGTTGTTGCGCGGCGGCATGGAACGAGGATCAGCCCGCCTTGCGGACGCTCAGGTTGGCGCCGCCCTGCAGCTCGGTGCCGAAGCAGCGCTGGTAGTATTCGGCGACCGTCGTGCGCTCGACCTCGTCGCACTTGTTGAGGAACGTCAGGCGGAACGCGAAGCCGACATCGCCGAAGATCTTGGCGTTCTCGGCCCACGTGATGACGGTGCGCGGGCTCATGACGGTGGAGATGTCGCCCGCCATGAAGCCGGCGCGCGTGAGATCGGCCAGCGCCACCATCGCCGAGACGATCTCGCGGCCTTCCTTGGTTTCGTAGCCGCTCGCCTTCGCCAGCACGATCTTCGTCTCTTCCTCGTGCGGGAGGTAGTTGAGCGTGGTGACGACGTTCCAGCGGTCCATCTGGCCCTGGTTGATCTGCTGCGTGCCGTGATAGAGGCCCGTCGTGTCGCCGAGACCGACCGTATTGGCTGTCGCAAAGAGCCGGAAGGCCGGATGCGGGTGCAGCACGCGGTTCTGGTCGAGCAGCGTCAGCTTGCCGTCGACTTCCAGAACGCGCTGGATCACGAACATCACGTCGGCGCGGCCGGCGTCGTACTCGTCGAACACGAGCGCGCAGGGATTCTGCAGCGCCCAGGGAAGCAGGCCCTCGCGGAATTCGGTCACCTGCTTGCCGTCGCGCACGACGATGGCGTCGCGGCCGACGAGATCGATGCGGCTGATGTGGCTGTCGAGATTGATGCGGATGCACGGCCAGTTGAGGCGCGCGGCGACCTGCTCGATATGCGTCGACTTGCCCGTGCCGTGGTAGCCCTGGACCATGACGCGGCGGTTGAACGCGAAGCCCGCGATGATGGCGAGCGTCGTCTCCTTGTCGAAGCGGTAGTTCTCGTCGAGATCGGGGACGTGCTCGGTCGGCGCCTTCGAGAAGGCGGGAACCTCGAGGTCGGAATCGATGCCGAAAGTCTGGCGGACCTTCACCTTGATGTCGGGCACGCGCGCGTAGCTGTCGGCGGTCGCAGTCATTAGGGCCATGATCGGGGAAACTCCGCTACCGGAACGTCAGGATGGACCGACGCAAGGACCCGCCGGTCCCGGACCCTAGGGTCCGTCCGTCGGCTTGGCTTGTTGCGCCTTCAGGTACGTATAGGCCTGATTGATCGATTTTAGACGTTCTTCGGCCGCCTTGTCGCCCCCGTTCGCGTCGGGATGATGGCGTTTTACCAGAGACTTGTATCGAGACTTTACTTCCTCGGGCGTCGCCGTCCAGTCGAGTTCCAGGACCGCCAGCGCCTCCTCCACCTGGGTGGCCGGGCGGCGGTGCTTGGGCGGGGCTTCGGCCTTGGGGCCGCTTTCGAATCCGGGGATGTCGGACTGGGCGAACCAGCGCCGCATCGCCTCCTCGACCGCTTCCGCCCCGCCGCGGTTGCGCCCGCGCCTGCCGACTCCCATCGGCCAGGTCGGGCGGCGGCCGATCACGTCGGCGCGCTTTTCCTGTTCCAGCGCGTCGGCACCCATGCCCTTGTAGAAGTCCCACGACGCATTGTATTCGCGGACATGCTGGAGGCAGAACCAATAGTAATCATTGAGCTTTTTACGGTCGCGCGGCGCCTTGAACTCGCCCTGCGCCGGGCAGCCGGCGTGGTCGCAGCGTTTGGGGGCGGCACGGGGATCGACCTGGGGTCGATCGTAGGGACGGGCGCGGACGCGGGCCATAGTGACCGAGTATGGGCGAGGTTCGTCGCCGGAACAACATTCCGACAGGAATATGAGCGGCCTATCTGTTTACAGAAGTTTTCTAAAATTGTAGATTTATCGGGGATCGGGCGTCCTGTGGCGGGAAATCACCCAAACCACTAGGCTTGAAGCACCATCCGCGGCCGGTGCCGCATCTCGGGGTGCCAGAGGAACAGGCGATGGCGAGCGAGTACCGTCTGATCTTCTTCGACCAGAACGAGCTGTGCCGCGCACTGATCGAATATAACCGTCAGCGCCGCACGCCGTTTCCGCCGGGCAACCTCAAGAAGGTCGTCATCGACCGCGACCGGCTGAGCGTCACGATCCAGATCGACAAGGATTCGGGCGACATGGACAAGGTGACGTTCGACACCGCCTCCGTCGCCGCGGCGCTCATCGTCTTCTGCCGCGACCGCAAGATCCCGCTGCCCGCCAAGTCCGCCAAGGAAATGCGCCTCGTCGCCGACCGGCTGTGCTTCCTGATCCGCATCAAGGGCACGCCGGCCGAAGCCTCCATCGCCGTCGAATACACCGGCAAGATGGTCGCGACCGAAGCGGCCTAGCCGAACGTCGCGTTCGCCTGCATGGCGAGGATGCCGTGCGGGCCGCGTGCCCACATCCGCGCGCCGTCTCCTTCCCGCCTGCCGCACAGCTCGAACGCCTGCATGTCGAACAGCGGCGACATCGCGCGGAACTCGAAATGTTTCAGCGCGCGCCCTGCACGCTCCACGGCGAGATCCTGCAGCATCGTGGCGATCATCGGCCCGTGCACGACGAGGCCTTCGTAGCCTTCGACCTCGCGCGCATAGGTGCGGTCGTAATGGATGCGGTGGCCGTTGAACGTCAGCGCCGAATAGCGGAACAGCAGCGTCGCATCCGCCACCACGCGGCGCGACCAGTCCTCGCCGCTGGGGGCCTGCGGCGGCTTCGGCGCCGGATGTGCCGGATCGGGATCGGCGCGGTAGACGATGTCGTGCTCTTCCTCCAGCCGCAGCGTGCCGTCCGCCGAGATCGCGTGATGCACCGTGACGAAGACGAGCGGGCCGCTCCTGCCGTGCTTCTCCTCCACCTTCGCGATGCGCGAGACGCGCGTGGCAACGGCGCCCACCGGCAGCGGTGCATGATAGGCGAGCCGCCCGCCCGCCCACATGCGGCGCGGCAGCGCGACCGGCGGCAGGAAACCGCCGCGCTTGGGGTGCCCGTCGCGCCCCAGATCGCGCGCCTTGGCGACCGTGTTGAAAAACGCCCAGTGCCAGCCCGGCGGCACCGCCTCAATCGGCGGATCGCGGTCGAACGTGGCGGCCAGCGCCGCGATGCGTCCCGCCTCGATGGTCTCGCTCGCCGTCTCGGTGCACCCGATCCAGTCCGCGAGATTCATGCGAACTCCGCGCGGATCGCTTTGGAATGCTGGCCGACCGACGGAACGGGTCCGAGTGCGGGTGCGCGCACGCCGTCGATCACCGGCGGCGGGGCGGGAATGGCGACGGGGCCGTTCGGCGTGTCGATCTCGACGCGGCGCAGCTGCGGGTGCCTGGAAAAGCGTGCGACGTCGTTGAGTTCGCCATAGGCGATCTTGCCCTTGCGCAGGCGCTCCACGAGGGCTTCGCGCGGATGCTGCGCGAAAATCGCGGCGATGTGCGCGTCGAGCGCCGCGCGGTTCTTCACGCGCAGCACGTTCGTGGCGAATTCCGGCCTGCCGGCCTCGCCCAGCACATGCGCGCAGAAATCGCCCCATTCGCGGTCGTTCTGTACCGAGATGACGATGGGGATGCCATCCGAAGAGATAAACGCGCTGTACGGGGCGACCGACGGATGGGCGAGGCCCACGCGCGCGGGCGCCTTGCCGGCGTAATCGTGATGCAGCAGCGGGACGGCCATCCAGTCGGCCATGCCGTCGAACAGCGAGACCTTGATCGAGCGCCCCTCGCCCGTCCGCCCGCGCGCGATCAGCGCTTCGAGGATCGCCTGATGCGCGTACATGCCGGCCGCAATGTCGCACACCGAAACGCCGACGCGCCCCGGCGCGTCCGGCCCGCCGGTGATCGAAGCGAGGCCCGTCTCGGCCTGCACGAGCATGTCGTAGCTCTTCATCGCGGCGTAGGGGCCTTCGTCGCCGTAGCCCGAGATGTCGACGACGATGAGCTTGGGATATTTCCTGCGCAGATCCTCGGTGCCGAAGCCCGCGCGCGCGGCCGCCCCCGGCATCAGGTTCTGCACGAACACGTCGGCCTTCGCGAGGATGCGATGCATCAACGCCGCATCGCCTGCATCCTTGATGTCGGCGACGAGCGACTGCTTGCCGCGGTTGAGCCAGACGAAATAGCTTGCCTGCCCCTTCGCCACGGCATCGTAGCCGCGCGCGAAATCGCCTTCCGGGCGTTCGAGCTTGACGACGCGCGCGCCGGCATCGGCCAGCCGCGACGTGCAATAGGGTGCCGCGACCGCCTGTTCGAGACTGAGGACGAGGATGCCGTCGAGCGCGCCGGCCATCAGTAGGATCTCGGCAGGTCGAGCACGTGCTCGGCAAGATAGGCGAGGATCAGGTTCGTCGAGATCGGCGCCACCTGATAGAGCCGCGCCTCGCGGAACTTGCGCTCGACGTCGTATTCCTCGGCGAAGCCAAAGCCGCCATGCGTCTGCAGGCATGCTTCAGCGGCTTTCCACGACGCGTCGGCCGCCAGCATCTTGGCCATGTTGGCCTGCGGCCCGCACGCCTCGCCCGCCTCGTAGAGATCGAGCGCCTCGCGCACCATCAGGGCAGCCGCTTGGCCCTCCGCGTAGGCGCGCGCGATCGGGAACTGGATGCCCTGGTTCTGGCCGATCGGCCGGCCGAAGACGACGCGCTCGCGGGCATAGGCGCTGGCCTTCTCGACGAACCAGCGCGTGTCGCCCACGCACTCGGCCGCGATCAGGATGCGCTCGGCATTCATGCCGTCGAGGATGTAGCGGAAGCCCTTGCCCTCCTCGCCGATGCGGTTTTCCGCCGGCACTTCCAGATCGTCGAAGAACACTTCGGTCGTCGCGTGGTTCATCATCGCGCGCAGCGGCTTGACCGTCAGGCCCCGGGCCTTGCGCATGTCGACGACGAACACCGACAATCCATCCGCCTTCTTCGCGACCTTGTCCCTGGGCGTCGTGCGCGCGAGCAGCAGCATCAGGTCGGAATGCTCGGCGCGGCTCGTCCACACCTTCTGGCCGTTGATGACGTACTTGTCGCCCCGCCGTTCGGCGGTCGTGCGGATCGCGGTCGTGTCGGTGCCCGCACCGGGCTCCGTCACGCCGAAGGCCTGCAGGCGCAGCGCGCCCGATGCGATCTCGGGCAGGAAGCGCCGCTTCTGTTCCGGGCTGCCGTGCCGCAGGATCGTGCCCATCGTGTACATCTGCGCATGGCACGCCCCGCCATTGCCGCCCGAGGCATGGATCTCCTCGAGGATCGCGGCGGCGGCCGACAGGCCGAGGCCCGAGCCGCCAAATTCCTCGGGGATGAGCACAGCGAGCATGCCCGCCTTCGTCAGCTCGTCGACGAAGGCTTTGGGATAGGCGCGCTTGCGGTCGAGGGCACGCCAGTATTCACCCGGATATTTGGCGCAGAGTGCGCGGACCGACTCGCGGATTTCCGGGTGGGATTCCATCGCGCTATCCGGCCCGCTTGCGCAGGTCGGCGAGCAGTGCCGCCGGCACCTTTATTCCATCGACCGAAGATGCCGCACGCAGCTTCAACCGCCGCGCGCCCGGCAGGCGCGTGCCCGTCTGGCCGAGGATCGCGCCGATCAGTGTTTCCAGCCGTGCGGCGAACGCGGGCCCGGCGAAACGCGCGGGATCGATCAGCAGGAAGAACTGGCCCACGCGCGGCGGACCGCCCTTGTCGTCGAAGAACGAGCTGGCCTCGTAGCCGAAATTCGATGCGGTGAGGGCGGCCGCGAGGATCTCGACCATCAGCACCAGCGCCGCGCCCTTGGCGTCGCCCAGCGGCAGCATGGTGCCCGCCATCGCCTGCTTGGGATCGGTCGTGGGCTTGCCGTCGGGATCGAGCGCCCAGCCTTCCGGGATCGCCTCGCCCTTCTGCGCCGCGACCATGATCTTGCCGCGCGCGACCTTCGACAGCGACAGGTCGATGACCAGCGGCTCCTTGCCCGCACGCGGGGCGGCGAACGCGATGGGATTGGTGCCGAACAGTGCCTTCGATCCGCCCCAGGGCGCGATGGCCGACGGCGAATTGCCGAACGCGAGCGCCACGAGCCCCGCCTTCGCCGCCGCCTCGACGTGATAGCCCGCCGCCCCGAAATGATGCGAGTTGCCGATGCCGATGCCGACGACGCCGGCGGCCTTCGCCATCTCGATGCCCTTGGCGATGCCTTGCGCAATGGCCGGATAGGCGAAGCCGTCCTTCGCGTCGACGGACAGCGCGCCCGGTGCCGTGGCGTTCAGCACGGGCACGGCGGACCCCGCGACCTTTCCGGCCTTCGCCTGGTCGGCATAGGCGGCCACGCGGCTGAGCCCGTGGCTGGCGAGCCCGTCGGCTTCGGCGGCGACCAGCGCGTCGGCAACCGCGCGCGCGTTGGCCTGCGACGTGCCCGCCGCGACCAGCGCCTTCAGCGTCAGCGCGTGCGCATCGGCCAGCGAGATCGTCTCGCTCATTTCGACCCCTTGATGCCGAGCTTCGCGAGCGCGCCGCGCACGTTGGCAACCGTCACGGACGAGACACGCAGATTGCCTTCGGCCGTCACGCCCGCGATGTGCGGGGTGAGCCACAGGCGGGGTGCCCCTTCCAGCACCGAACCCGCCTTCAGCGGTTCCTGGTCGTAGACGTCGATGGCGGCCCCGCCGATGGTCCCGGCCTTGAGTGCCGCGGCCAGCGCCGCCTCGTCGATGATGCCGCCGCGCGAGGTGTTGATGAGGATCGTGTTGCGCTTCATCTTCGAAAGACGCGCGGCATCGATCAGGTTGCGTGTCTGCGGCGTCAGCGGCACGTGCAGCGAGATCACGTCGGACGCGGCGCACAGTTCCTCGATGGTGGCGATGCGCGCGACGCCGTACTGCTTCCACGCCGGATCGTCCGCCTTCAGCATCGGATCGTACGCGACGAGTTCCATTTCCAGCGCGCTAGCGCGCGTCGCGACCGCGCGCGCGATGCCGCCGAAGCCGACGAAGCCCAGACGCTTGCCCATCGCCTCGCCCAGCATCAGGTCGTTGCGCGGCCACTTGCCGGCGAGCACGTCGGCATTCGCCTTCCACACGTCGCGAAGGCACACGAGCGTCGCCGCGATCACGTATTCGGCAACCGACACGGTGTTGGCGCCCGTCGCCGGAAAGACCTGGATGCCGCGCCTTGCGCATTCCTCCATGTCGATATTGTCGAGCCCGACGCCCAGCCGCCCGATGACTTTCAGGTTCTTCATCGCGGCCAGCACGGGGCCGCGGATCTGCGTGAGATTCCGCACGATGATCGCGGGGCTGTCGGCCGCGAGCTTCGCGATCTCGTCGGGCTTCGTTACCAGCGTGCGGTCGTAATGGACCTTGTAGTCCTTCGCCAGATCGTCGACCGCCCACTGGTCGATGAATTCCGTCACGACGATATCGTTCATCTCACATCTGCTCCATGTACTCGGCCGGATCGACGAGCGCGTCGATGACCGTGAATTTGCGCGAAACCAGCGCCTCGGCGAAAGCCTTTTCGAACTGCCCCTGCGTTTCCACCCTTACGCCGACCGCCCCGCAGGCCTGCCCCATCAGGTCGAAGCGCGGGCCTTTGAAATCCACCGCACGCGGCGCCATCTGCATCTTGGCCTGCTTCAGCTTGATCAGCGACAGCGCCCCGTCGTTCAGCACGACGACGACGATGGGCAGGCCCAGTTCCGCCGCCAGCGGCAGTTCGCCCGCCGTCATCAGCATGCAGCCGTCGCCGACCAGCGCCACCACCGGCGCATCCGGGCAGGCAAGCTGCGCGCCGATGGCCGCCGGCACGGCGTAGCCCATGCAGCACAGGCCGTTGGACTGCAGCAGCTGGCCCGGCGTGCGGCACTTGACCGCGTGGTTGGCGAGGATACGGTGCGCGCCCACATCCACCGTCAGCTTCCAGTCGGGCGCGATCCTGTCCGATACCGCCTTGAACAGACCGGCGGGCGAGATGCCTTTGGCGGGGCTGCGCGGACGCACGATATGCGCGACCTCGTCGCGGCACGCCTTGAGTGCTGCTTCCGGCCACGCCGCCGCCCCCGCCTCGCCCGACGAGGAAAGCTGGCCGAGCATGGCGGGCAGATGGCCGTAGCATTCGCGGCCCAGCGGGAAGATGCGGTGATGCAGCGGGCCCCAGTCGAGCGTGACGACCGCACGGTCCTGCGGCCAGGCATCGAGCCATGCGTCGCGAAGCTCGATCGGGTCAAACCCGACGCACACGATCAGGTCGGCCTCGCGCACGATCTTCATGTTGGCGGCGTCGACGATCGGCGAAAGGCCGACGGCGCCCAGGCACAGCGCATGCGCCTCGTCGACCGTGCCCTTGCCCTTGTAGGTCGCGAAGAACGGCATGCGCCACGATTCGAGGAAACCGCGCAGCGCCTCGGGCACGCCATCATGCACGGCGCCGCGCCCGACCAGCGCCAGCGGCCGCTTCGCGCGTGCGATCGTCAGGCGTGCCGCGACCGCCGCATCCTGCGCCAGCGTCGTGCGCGCGATCCCGGCGGGATGCGCCTCGAACTTCTCGGTCGAATCCGCGCGGCCCAGATCGGCCGGCACGTTCAGCATCACGGGCCCGGCCGGATAGGCCATCGCGATGTCGAGTGCGCGGCCCATCTGCTGGGCGGGCCGCGTCGCGTTGAGCTGCGCCGCGTATTTCGTGACGGGCGTGGCCAGCGCCACATGGTCGAAGACCTGATGGTTGTAGATCTGCGCGTTGGCCCCGGCCATCTCGCCGGTCAGCACGGCCAGCGGCGAACGCTCCATCAGCGCGCCCGCGATTCCGGCCGTCGCGTTGGCGATGCCGGGGCCCAATGCGGGAATCAGGACCTGCGGCCTGCCGGTGATCTGGCACACCGCGTCGGCCATGAAGGCCGCGGCGGGTTCGGACTTCGCGAGCACGAAGCGGATGCCCGCCTCCTCGCACGCGCGCACGGTTTCCAGCACGTCGTTGCCGGGGATGCCGAAGGCAAAGGAAGCGCCCCAGTTGCGCAAGGTCCGGGCGAGAGCGTCGGCGACTTTCAAGACGGAAACTCCTGTTTATTCGGCGGCGCGGTCCAGCAGGCTTTCGCCCGGCCGCACGCGCGTGAAGGCGACCGGCTCCATCGTCACGCCGAGCGCGTCGCCGGTACCGCGGACCAGCGTATAGCGCGACGTCGGCAGGTCGCCGGTTTCGGGATGATCGGCGCGGAAATGCGCGCCCCGGCTGTCCGTGCGCGCGACAGCCGCTGCCCGGACGGCTTTCGACACCGCGACGAGGTTCTTCAGGTTCAGCCAGTCGTGCCAGGTGAGATTGAAGGCGCGCGTGGATTCCGCCACGCCTGCTTCGTCGAGTTCGGCATCCAGGGCGTCGAGCACCGTTTCGGCACGCGCGAGGCTCTGCGCATCGCGCACGATGCCGACATCTTCCCACATCGTGTCGTGCAGCTTCTCGCGGATCGGCTCGAGATCGCGCGGCTTGCGGGTGAAGGGCGCGAGCGCGCGGGCCGTCGCCGCGGCGATGGAGGCCACATCGGGCGCACGCAGCTCGCCATGCCCGGCCACCCATTTCGCCATGCTGTCGCCCGCCAGCCCGCCGAACACGGTGGAGTTGGCCACACCGTTGCCGCCGAGGCGGTTGGCACCGTGCACGCCGCCGGTATCCTCGCCCGCCGCGAACAGGCCGGTGAGGTCCGTCGTGCAGTCGAGCCGGAAGGGCACGCCACCCATCATGTAGTGTGCGGTCGGCACCACCTCGACGCGCCCGCCGGCAAGATCGAAGCCGCAATCGGCGCAGCGCTCGACCATGCCCTTGAAGGTCTTGCGCACCATCGCCTCGCCCAGATGGTGCATCTGCAGGAACACGCCGCCCAACGGCGTGCCGCGGCCCTTGCGCACGATGTCGAACACCGCGCGGCTGACCACGTCGCGCGTCGCACGCTCGCCCTTGTCGTCGTACTCGGCCATGAAGCGGTTGCCCGCGCCGTCGAGCAGCCAGCCGCCCGCCCCGCGCAGGCCTTCTTCCAGCACGGTGCCGGTCATGCGCGTGTCGGGCCCGGCGAGCAGGCCGGTCGGGTGGAACTGCACCATCTCCATGTCGCGCAAGGGAAGGCCCGCGCGCAGCGCCATCGCCATGCCGTCGCACGCCTTGTCGCCCGAGGGCGTGTGATAGCGGTACATGGTCGGCCCGCCGCCGGTGGCCAGCAGCACGGCCTTGGCGCGCACGAACACGAATTCGCCGTCGCGCATGTCGACCATCAGCACGCCCGCCAGCGCCGAACCGTCGGCAGTGCGGATCAGCTCGACCGCGCGATGCTCTTCAAGCCGCGCGATGCCCCGCGCCCACACCTGTTCGGCGAGGCGGTTGACGATCTCGATGCCCGTGAGATCGCCCTTGTGGACCGTGCGGTCGAAGGTCTGGCCCGCGAACGCCTTCTGGTGGACGGTGCCGTCGGGGTTGCGGTCGAAGAAGCAGCCCAGATCGTTTTCCAGCTCGCGGATGCGCACCTGCGCCTCGGTGACCAGCTTCCAGGCGAGGTCCTGGTCGTTGAGCCACTTGCCGCCCTCGATCGTGTCCATGAAATGGCGTTCGGCGCTGTCGCCCGCGGCAAGCGCCACGTTGTAGCCGCCCTGCACCATGCGCGTGCAGCCGCATTTGCCGAGCAGGCCCTTCACGGCGATCGTGATCCTGAGCGCAGGGTCCGCCTTGTGCGCGTGCAGGGCCGCGAACAGGCCAGCCCCGCCCGCACCGAGGATCAAGATGTCGGTCTCGGCCTGCCTCATGCCTTGACCCCCACGGCGGCAAGTGCCGCCGCGCGGCGGTCCTGCGCCGTCGCGCGCACCTTGTCGTAGATCGAGCCACCGTGGCTGTCCATCGCCACCAGCAGCGGGCCGAAGCCCTTCACCGCGAAGTGCCACAGGCTCTCGGGATTGAGGTCGTCGAGATCGACATCGAGGATGCGCTCGATCCATGTCGTCTCCAGCGCCGCCGTCCCGCCGATGATGGCGAGATAGGCGCCGCCGATTTCTCCGAAGGCTTCCTGCGAAGCCTCGCGCAACCCGCCCTTGCCGATGATCAGGCGCACGCCGTATTGCGCCATCAGCGGCTTCGAGAAACGCTCCATGCGGTCCGACGTGGTCGTGCCCACGCACACCGGCTGGTAGCCGACCGGGGATTCGTTGCTGATCGGCACCTTGCGCACGTTGGGCGCGGTGTGGATCACCGCGTGGCCCTTCATGTCGAAGCGCGTCGTGCGACCGCGGTCGAACATGTGGATCTGCGTGGCGTCGCGGATGCCGAACAGCGAGCCCGTCAGCGTGACCGTGTCGCCGGTGCGCAAGCTTCGCACCTGCGCCTCGTCGACCGGCATGCGGAATTCGTGATGGGCCATGTCAGAACCCGATCTCGACGCCGGTGGGCGTGAAGGTGGCGCTGGCGCGGCGCGCCGAATGGCACTGGATGTTGACGGCCACGGGATTCATCGTGATGTGCGTGGCGGCCGTCTCGACATGCACGGCGAACGCCGTGCCGTCGCCGCCCAGCCCCTGCGGGCCGATGCCCAGCGAATTGACGGCGCCCGACAGCAGCTTCTCGAGCTTGGCGCCCTCTTCGTCGCTGCACACGCTGCCCAGCAGCCTTGTCGCCGCGACCTTGGCGAGGTGCATGCACAGATCGGACGTGCCGCCGATGCCCACGCCCACGATGGTCGGGGGGCAGACCTTGCCGCCGGCTTCCATCACGCGGTCGATGACGAAGGTCTTGATGCCGTCGATCCCGTCGGCCGGGATCAGCATCTTCAGGAACGAACCGTTCTCCGAGCCCGAACCCTTCGGGATCATCTCGATGCGCAGGGTGCGCGGCCGATCGACGAAATCGATGTTGATGACCGGCACGCGGATGCCCGACGAGGTGTGCTCGTTTTTTCGCGTCAGCGGATGCACGACCGACGAGCGCAGCGGGTATTCCTTCGTCGCGCGCGCGGTGCCGCGGCGGATCGCTTCTTTCAGGGCCACGCCATCGACGTCCACGTCGCTGCCGATCTCGACGTTGAAGATCGGGATGCCGGTGTCCTGGCACAGCAGGTTGTCGGTCTTCTCGGCGACCGCGATGTTCTCGATCATCGTGGCGAGAATCGTGCGCGCGGTGCCGTCCGTCTCGGCAGCGTCGAGGCGCCTGAAGCCGCGCTTGATGTCGTCGGGCAGCAGCTTCAGCGCGCGGATATAGAGAAGCTTCGCCGCCTCCTCGACCGCCGCGATGTCGACATGCAGCTTGGCGCTCATGCCGCCTCGCCGTAGCGCTTGAGGAGATCGGGATCGGGATCGAAGCCGAGACCGGGCCGGTCGGGCAGATGCAGGCGGCCCGCGCGGATATGCGGGAAATCGTCGAACACCGCGTCGCGCAGCGGATTGTCCTGCGCGTCCACTTCCAGCCGCCCGTCGCCGCCGACGGCCGCCAGCAGGTGCGCGCTGGCCGCGAGGCCCACGCCGCCGCCAAGATAATGCGGGCAGAACATCAGCCCCGCCTCGCGCACGTCGCGCCCCAGCGCCACGCAGCCGGTGAAGCCGCCCCACTTGGCGATGTCGGGCTGGATGACGCCGAAGGCGTTGGAGGCGATGGCCGCGCGGAATTGCGCTGCCCCGCGCATGTTCTCGCCGCCCGCGATCTTCGAGGCCGACAGGCCCGCGACAAGCTGCCATTCGCCTTCGGGCGCATCGACCGCCAGCGGCTCCTCGATCCAGGCGAGCCCGAACTTTGCGAACTCGCGCACGCGGCGCGCGGCGGTCTCGGCGTCCCAGCCCTGGTTGGCGTCGACCGCGATGAAGGCGTCGGGGCCGAGTGCCTCGCGCAGCGCCACGAGGTTCGCGTGATCGGTCTCGTAGGAAAAGCCGATCTTCAGCTTGTAGCCGTCGTAGCTCTGCGCGCGGCGCACCAGCGCCTGCTGGACCGGCTGATCGGGGCCGAGGCCGGAGGCATAGACCGCGACGTCGCCCTTCTCGCCGCCCAGATGCTTCCACAGCGGCAGCCCTGCCTTGCGCGCGGAAATGTCCCACATCGCCTGATCGATGCCGGCGAGCACCTGCGCGAACGTGCCGGGCTCGCCGCATTGCAGCGACAGGATGCGTGTCTTGCCCTCCAGCGTCGCGAAGGCCGCGCGCGGATCGGCGAATTCCGCGCCCTTCAGCTGCGGCGCGAAGATGTCGTCGAACAGCCGCTTGCGCGCGGCACCGGCACCTGGCGGGAAGTTGCACCAGATCTCGCCCCACCCCGTGACGCCGTCGGCATCGACGAGGCGCACCAGCAGCATGGTGCGCGCGCGCATCGCACCGAACGCCGTGCGGATGGGCGTGGCCAGCGGATAGAGATGGAGCAGCGCTTCGGCGCGGACGATGCGCATGGTCAACGCTGCATCCCCCAGCGGCGGACGGTGCGCGCCTCGATGGCGCGGAAGATGACGCCTTCGACGAACAGGCCGATGACGATCACGGTGAGCAGGCCCGCGAACACGTTCGCCGTTTCCAGCAGGTTGCGGTTCTCGAAGATGTACCAGCCGAGCCCGCCCGAGCGCGCCGACACGCCGAAGACGAGTTCCGCCGCGATCAGCGTTCGCCATGCGAAGGCCCAGCCGATCTTCAGGCCGGCGAGGATCGAGGGGAACGCCGCCGGGATCAGGATCTTCATGACGAACGGCACGCCGCGCAGGCCGTAATTCATGCCCGCCATGCGCAGCGTCTCCGACACCGACTTGAAGCCGGTATGCGTGTTGAGCGCGACCGCCCACAGAACCGAATGCACGATGACGAACACCAGCGACGGGATGCCGAGGCCGAACCACAGCAGCGCCAGCGGCAGCAGCGCGATCGCCGGCAGCGGATTGAACATCGCCGTCAGCGTCGAGAGCAGGTCGTTGCCGAAGCGCGTGGAGACGGCGAGCGTGGTGAAGATGGCCGCGAGCACGAGGCCCGAGCCGTAGCCCATGAACAGCACCTGCAGCGTCGTCGCCATGCGCCCGAGCAGCGGGCCCTTCACGAAGGCGAGATAGAACGCCTCCGCCACTTCGTGGAAGGGCGGGAACATCAGCGGATTGTCGAGCCAGCGCCCGTACACTTCCCACGCGACGGCCAGCACCAGGATGATGACGAGGCGCCGGATCCATGTCTGGTTCCAGATGCGCTCGAAGGCGGACAGCGGGCGCTGGACCTCGCCGAACTGGGCGGCGCCCACTTCGCCGATCTCGAACTCCGCGCGGACGGGCGGGGTCACGGGTGCGGTCGCCTCAACCATGACCGGCCGCCTTTTCCTGCTCGATGCGTTCGGCGAACAGCATGTCGTGGATGCGCCTCTGCAATGCCTGGAATTCCACCCCGCCCTGCGCGGTGTGGTCGAACTGGTGGCAGTTCAGCTCCGCCTTCACGCGGCCGGGATGCGGCGAAAGCACGAGGATGCGGCTGCCCACGACGATGGCCTCCTCGATGGAATGCGTGACGAACAGCACCGTGAAGCGCACGTCGTCCCACAGTTCCAGCAGCTCTTCCTGCATCTTGCGGCGGGTCAGCGCGTCGAGCGCGGCGTAGGGCTCGTCCATCAGCAGGATGTCGGGTTCCATCGCCATCGCGCGGGCGATCGCCACGCGCTGCTTCATGCCGCCCGACAGCATGTGCGGATAGACGTCGGTGAACTTCGTCAGGTTCACCTTCTCGATGAAGTGGCGCGCGCGGCTGCGCGCCTCGTTCTCGCTCCACTTCTTCGCGCAGAGCATCGGGAACATGACGTTCTGCAGGACGGTCTTCCAGGGGAGAAGCTGGTCGAACTCCTGGAAGACCATCATGCGGTCGGGGCCCGGCCGGTCGATGGTGCGCCCGTTGAGCGCCATCGTGCCCTCGACCGGCGTCATGAAGCCGGCCACGCCCTTCAGCAGCGTCGACTTGCCGCAGCCCGACGGCCCGAGCAGCACGAAGCGGTCGCCGCGATGCACCTCGAAGCTGACGCGGTAAGTCGCCGTCACGAGATGCTCGGTCGTCTTGTACTGGAGCGTCACGCCGTCGACCTTGAGGGTCGGCGGCTCGGCTCCGGAAGCGTCGGCCATGTTCAGTGCGCTCCGTTCACGAGCCCTGCACGCCGTGCAGCTCGGGGAAGAACATGTCCTTCCAGTCGGCGGGCTTTTCCTTGACCGTGCCGGTCCGTGCCATGAACTCGGCATACTTCATCGTGTTTTTCGGCACCGACGTGAATTCGTGTGCCGGATCGTTCAGCAGCGACATCACGAAATCCTTCGACGGCGCGCCCTTCTCCATGCGCATGTAGATGTCGGCCGCGCGGTTCTTGTCGGCATTTATGATCGCGAGCGATTCCTCGAGCGCGGCCTTGAAGGCGCCGTAGGTACGCGGATTCTGCGTGCGGACCTTGTCGGTCGTCCACATGAAGTTGAACGACGACGGGCCGCCGAGCGCATCGTAGCTGGAAAGCACGCGATGGACTTTCGGGTCCTGCAGCTGCTGGTTCTGGAAGGGCGGCGAGCCGAAATGCGCGGTGATCTCGCTCTTGCCCGACATCATCGCGTTCATCGCGTCGGGGTGCGACATCGACACCGTGATGTTGTCGAGCTTGTCGTGCTTGCCCATCCCGAAAATCTTCTCGCACGCGATCTGCAGCGTGATCGCCTGGATCGACACGCGCACGGCCGGCAGGCCGATGCGGTCCTTGTCGGTGAAATCGGCGATTGTCTTGACTGCGGGATTGACGGTGTTGAGGTAGAGCGGCAGCGAGTTGATCGAGGCGACGCCCTTGACGTTGAGCGAGCCCTTGGTGCGCGCCCACAGCACGATCATGGGCCCCACGCCGCCGCCCGCGAATTCGAGGCTGCCGGAAATCAGCGCGTCGTTGATGGGGGCACCGCCCGCGAACTGCAGCCAGTTCGTCTTGATGTCGCCCAGGCCCGCCGCCTTCGCGTGCTTCTCGACCAGCTGGAGGTCTTCCATGATCATCAGCGGCAGGTAGGAGATGCCGAACTGCTTGGCGATACGCACTTCGCGGATTTCGCTCTGCGCGTTCACGAGTGCGGGCGTCGCGAGGACGGCGCCGGCTCCGGCAAGGAACGCGCGGCGGGTCGGGCGGATCAGCGGCATGGGTCGATATCTCCCTGTTCTCGACGGTTGGGGGGAGGCCGGACTTTTCGTCTCTGGCCCGTGGATTCCTTAGCATGTTCAGAGGAACAGAACGACTCCCGAAGCCAGCAGCAGGACGAGCACGATGCGCCGGAACGTGGCGTCGTCGACGCGCGCATAGAGCCTGAGGCCGAGCCACACGCCCAGCGCAACGGCCGGCAGGCACCACAGGAAATCCGACACCGCCTGCGGCCCGACCCCGCCGTCGAGATAGAGATAGCCGAGCGCCACCGCCTGCATGACGAAGATGTAGGGCTGGTAGACGCCGCGCTGCTCGCTTTTCGACCAGCCGCGCAGGCCCGTCCACGGCGTGGGGATCGCCCCCGACAGGCCGCCGAGCCCGCCCAGCACCCCGCCGACGAAGCCGATCGCCCCGTCCAGCGGCTTGCCGCCGAAGCGGATCGGCTGCGGCGCGCCGCGCGCCAGCATGTAGAGGGCGTAGACGACGAGGAAGATGCCGATCGCGCGCTTCAGCGGTTCGGGCGAGACGCTCTGCAGCAGCAGCACGCCGAGCGGGATGCCGATCACGCCGCCGATCAGGGAGGGTGCGAGCCGGCGCCAGTCGATCGCATCGCGCACGCCCATGATCGAGAAGGTCTGCGCCAGCAGGCTTGCCGCCAGCACCAGCGGCGTCGCATCCGCCGGCAGGCGCAGATGCAGATAGACCGCCGAGGCGATCAGCGCGAAGGCGAAACCCGCCAGCCCCGACGCGACGGCCGCCACGAAAGATGCCAGCACCAGCCAGACTTCGCCCGGAATCCCGCTCATGCCGCCATCACGTTGAAGAGGAACAGCAGCCCCGCCGCGAGCGCGAAGCCGGCACTCGCCGCGACGGCCGTCTTCTGGCGCGGGCTCCAGGGCAGGAACTCGACGGCGAGCAGGCGAAGACCGCCGGCGAGGTGGGCTGCGAGCAGCACGACGAGCCCGGTCTCGGCGAGTTTTACCAGCGGATTGTCGGTCCAGCGCACGAACCCGTCGAGCGCCGCTTCGCCCGCGATGGCCGTGCCCAGCGCCCAGAAATGCAGCGGCACGAACAGCGTCAGCGCCAGCCCCGACGCGCGATGCACGGCGAAGGCCCACCAGGCAGGGTGATTCCGGTGCGGCCGGTTCATCCGAACAGCCCGCCGACCGCGCGCCAGCCGAACCAGACGAGGAAGGCGCCGAACGCGGCCGTCGCGGCATCGAGCGACGCGCCGCGCCATCCGGTGTTCTCGCGCAGGATCGAGCGCAACCCGATGGGCGCGTGGATCGCGACTGCGACGACGAACAGGCCGTAGAACAGCGCGAGGCCGAATGACCCCCGCGTACGCGACAGGATCTCGGCCCCCGTCAGCCCGCCGCGCACGGCGTAGAGGATCGTGGCGAGATGCACGAGCACGCACACGCCGAGCACGGCCGCACTGGCGCGCTGCGCGCCCCACAGCAGCGTTCCGGCGCGCGCACGGAACTTCATGCCCCGCCCTTCCACGCCGCCGCCAGCGTGGCGCGCTTCAGGCCCGCGATCGAAGCCGTGGGGTTGAGCGACTTGGGACAGTGCTCGCGGCAGGACTGGTGGGAATGGCAGGAATGGCAGCCCGCATCGCCCGCCACCGCTTCGATCCGCGCTTCGTTGCCCGCGTCGCGCGCGTCGTTGACCAGCGTCCACGCCCGGTTGAGCGCGGCGGGACCGAGATAGTCCGGATTCCACGATACGAGATCGCAGGCCGAATAGCAGACCGCGCAGCCGATGCACTCGATGCCCGCATCCGCCGCGCGCCGTTCCGCACTCGCGGGTTCGACGGTCGCGAAATCGGCGCCGGCGTCCGCGGAGGGCACGAACCTTCCGCCCGCCTTCGCCCATTTGTCGAAGAACGGCGCCATGTCGACGGCGAGGTCCTTGATGTGCGGCAGGTTGCGCAGCGGCTCGATCGTCAGCACGTCGCCTTCGAGGCGCGCGGCGTGCGTGCGGCACGTCCAGCGCGGCTTGCCGTTGACCGTCATCGCGCACGAGCCGCACATGCCCACCCGGCACGCGAAGCGGTAGGAGAGCGTGGCGTCGAGCTTGCGCTGTATATAGGTGACGATGTCGAGGACGGTCTGGCTCGGCCGGCGCGGAACGGAAAAGGTCTCGAACCTTCCGTCCGCGCCGCCGCGCCAGACCCGTACCAGAATCGTCCCGCCCACGAAGGGCCTAGGCGCTCGGGTAGAGCTTGGTCATCACGAATTCGCGATGGCCCAGGGCCTCGGCGCAGGTGTAGCGGCCGTTGCACACGCGGATCATCACGTCGATCAGGCGGTCGCCCGCCTCGTCGAGATCCATCTCGCGGCGCAGGATGCCGGAGACGTCGAGATCGATATGCTCGGGCATCTCGCGCGCCGTCTTCGGATTGGCCGTGAGCTTGATGACCGGTTCGATCGGGTTGCCGATGACGTTGCCCTGGCCCGTCGGGAACAGGTGCACGACGAAGCCGGCGGCCGCCTGCAGGGTCACGCACTCGGCCGCGGCCGAGGAGGTGTCCATGAAGTAGAGGCCCGCACCCTTCTTGGGCGCTTCGGCCGGCTGCAGCACGTCGATGTACTTCGTCTTGTGGCCGATCTTCTGGAAATTGCCGAAGGCCTTTTCCTCGATCGTCGTCAGGCCGCCCGCGATGTTGCCCTTGGTCGGCTGGGATTCCGACAGGTCGCTCGTCTTGTGGCGGTTGATCATGTCCTGGTAGGCGTTGAAGACGCCCATGAACTTGTCGGCCGCCTTCTTGTCCATCGCGCGCTTGACCATTTCCTTCTCGGCGCCGGTCAGCTCGGAGGTCTCGCCGAAGCAGGTGGTGGCGCCCAGCGGATCGACCTTGTCGATGAGGTTGCCGACCGTCGGGCACGAGGCGAGGCCCGACGTGGTGTCGGATTCGCCGCACTTGGTCGAGACCCACAGCTCCTCGATCGTGCACTGCTCGCGCTGCTTCTCGGTCGCCCACATGACGAACTGCTGCGCCACGCGGCTCGCGCGCTCGATCGTCTTGAGGTCGCCGTGGCCCTCGATGGCGAAGCCCTGCACGGGCTTGCCCGTCTTGGCGATGCCTTCGACGACGCGGCCCGTCCAGCCCGGCTCGATGCCGATGACGACGACGGCCGCGACGTTGGCGTTGCAGCCGGTGCCGATCAGCGTGCGGAAATGCAGCGCCAGATCCTCGCCGAACTGCAGGCGCCCGTAGGCATGCGGCAGCGCCATCGTGCCCTTGATGTTGTTGGCGACGGCTTCCGCCGCCGCGTTCGACAAATCGTCGAGCGGCAGGATGATGACGTGGTTGCGGATGCCGACGCGCCCGTTTTCGCGGCGATAGCCCATGAAGGGCAGCTTGCCGGTGTTCTTCGAGCGCTTCTTGATGATCGCGGGGGCCTTGGCCATGTCGATCTCTCCCTTACCAGCGCTTGGTTTTCATGTTGTGGATATGGACGTGGTCGCCCTTCTTGGTGTCCGAGACGACCTTGCCGATGTCGTGGCCGTACTTGATCACGGTGTCGCCCTTTTTGAGGTCGACCATCGCGATCTTGTGGCCGAGCGGGATGGCCTTGAGCGCCTTGACGCGCACGGTCCCGTCGCCTTCCATGAGCCAGCCTTCGAGGGCCGAGCCGGGCTTGACGTCTTCGACGACGATGACGCCGACGGTGTCCTTCTTATCGTGGACGATGAATTGGGTCGCCATTTCCCCCTCGCGGTTTTTTAGGGTTTCTCGAACGGACGCGAACGCTACGCGCGGCTCTGGCGAGCGTCAACTCGGTCTTGTATAAGATAGCGGATATGGAAGAGCTCCGACGCCAACCCCTCTACCGTCAGGTCAAGGAAGCGCTGATGCGCCGCCTCGTCGACGGCCACTGGCGCGCGGGCGAGGTCCTGCCCGCCGAACCCGCCCTCGCGGCCGAGCTGGCCGTGAGCCAGGGCACCGTCCGCCGGGCGCTGGGCGAACTCGCGCAGATCAATCTCGTCGTCCGCCGGCAGGGCAAGGGCACGTTCGTGGCCGAGCACACGCGCGAACGCGCGCTGTTCCATTTCTTCCATCTGGTCGGCGACGGCGGCAAGCGCACGCTGCCCGGCAGCCGCGTGCTGGCCGTGAAGGCGGGTGCCGCCACGCGCGAGGAGGCGCGCCGGCTCGCGCTGGGTGCGGGTGCGAAGATCGTGCGGCTGCACCGGCTGCGCACGCTCGACGGGCGCGTGGCGATCGTGGAGCGCATCGTGCTGCCCGCCTCGCTCTATGACGGGATCGAGCGGCTGGACCGCGCGAGCCTGCCCAACGAGCTCTACAAGCTCTATCAGGACCGCTACGGCGTATCGGTCGCGCGCGCGGCGGAAAAGCTGAAGGCGGCGCTGGCCGGGCCCGAGGACGCGGCGCATCTGGGCCTGCGCAGCGGTGCGCCGGTACTGGAAATCGACCGGATCGCCTATGCACTCGACGGCCGCCCGTGCGAATGGCGCCAGTCGCGGTGCGACACGTCGGACCACCACTATGTCTCGGAAGTGGTCTAGAATCCCGCCATGGCGACTCAGGAGGAAATCCGCAACGGCCTGCGCGAACTGGATTTCGCGCTGCATGCGGCGTGGAAACTGGGCCAGCACATGGTCGCGGGCTGGTCGCACGAGGCGAACGCCGTGTCGATCTGCGCGGCCCCCGTCTGGCGCGTGCTGGCCGAGGCGCCCAACGTGCCGCGCATCCTGTCGGGCGGGCGTCACATGGGGGCCACGACCTTCGGCGAGGTGTGCAAGGCGCTGCAGGCGCGGCCCATCCGCGTGGAACTGCCCTTCACCGTGGGCGATAACAAGGGCGAGATCGACCCGCAGGTGATCGACCAGGTCGTGCGCCGCTACGGCGTGTCGCGCACCGAACACCGCGCGGTGATGCTGTTCGACATCGTGGGCTTCTCGAAGGTCGATCCGCTGGCGCAGATGGCGCAGCTCGCCTCGCTCGAATTCTCGATCAACAACGCGGCCAAGAAGATGTCGGAAGCCGGGCTCGACGTGGAGCTCGCGCGCTCGACCGTGGGCGACGGGTTCTACGTGTGGAACCGCGCGCGCGGCTTCGAGGCGGATATGCGCACCTATGCCGCCCTCGTGCTGATCCTGGCCGACAACGCGGTCGCGCGCGCACGCGGCGAGGCGCGCTTCGTGCCCGTCATGCGCACCTGCTTCTCGATCGGCAGCCACTACGCCTACCACCAGATCGAAGGCACGCGGCCCCGCGGCTTCGAATATCTCGTGGGCGAGGTGACGATCCAGCTCGCGCGCCTGATCGGCAAGGCGCAGGCGCATCAGCTTTGCATCGGCAGCTTCGTGCGGCCGACCGAGCCGCCGGTCGTGCGCAATCTCGACACGATCCTGTTCCTCGCGCGCGCAGAGAAGCTGCTGGAGAAGATCCAGGGCCTGTCGATCGGCGGCTATGCGATCAGCCGCGTGCGCAGCCAGATCACCGGCGGCAAGATCGGCGGGGCGACGCTGCCGGTCGTGATGCACCGCATCGTCGACAAGCACGGCTACAACCACGATCTCTTCAATGCGCGCGTGCTCGTCCAGCGCGAGGAGACCGACCCGATCATAGCGGGGCTCAAGCCCGAGGATCTGGGCGAGTTCGAGGCGACGGCGCTTCCCTACAAGCTGCCGGACCCGACGGCCTGACTACTTGATCCCGAGGCGCGCCTTCAGGCGCGGATCGATGACGGCGTCGGCGAGGTCGATGCCCGCGAACTGTTCCTCGTCCACCGTCACGTCGCGGATGTCGATGCCCGAAAGGCCCGCGCCCGCGAATTTGGCGCCGCGCAGGTCGGCCGCACGCAGCACCGCCTTGTCGAGCTTGGCCGCGAAGGAACGCCCCGCCGCCAGCGGCAGCGGCGTGAAGTCGCAGTCGCGCAGGTCCGCGCGCGTGAGCTTGGCGCCCGCGAGGTTGACGCCGCGCATGTCGGCGCCCGCGAACTTGCAGTCGCGCAGGTCGGCACCGGCAAGGCGCGCGCCCTGCAGCTGGCAGCCGCGCAGGTCGAGTCCCACGAAGATGGCGCCTTCCGCGCGCAGGCCGACGAGGAGCTGGCCGACGAGCGAGGGCAGCTTGCGGCAGTCGTAGCCGGAAAGATCGGCGACCTTGCCCTCGGCCCCGCCGGTCTTGGCCCAGAGCGCGTGCAGGCGCAGCAGCTCGTCGGGCGCGATGCCCTGCTCGGACAGCGACTTGCCCGCGAGATTGTCGTTCACCACGTCGACGAGCGTGGCCCCGTCCATCACGGCGTTGGCGAGCTTGGTGCCGGTCATCACCGCGCCGTCGAGCGAGGCGCCCGAGCAGTTGGCGCCGGTGAGGTCCGCGCCCGCGAGATTGGCGCCGACGAGCTGGGCCTTCTGCAGGTTGGCGCGCGCGAGCTTGCAGTCGCGCATGATCGCGTCGGTGAAATCGGCCTGGCCCGCCAGCATGCCGTCCATCGACGCTTCGGAAAGGTTTGCGGCCGAGAGCTTGGCGCCCTGGAGTTCGGTGGCGCCCACTTCGCCGAGCTTGAGGGCATGTAGGTTGCCGGCCTTGTCCTTCTGCGTGATCGAGCCTTCGCGAAGATCGGCCTGGATGAGGTTGGCGCGCGTCAGGTTCGCGCCACGCAGGCAGGCGCCGCGCAGGTCGGCGCGCATCAGGCTGGCGCCTTCCAGATCGGCCTCGCGGAAATCGCAGGCGAAGAGAGCCGCGCGGTCGAGCACGCAGTCCGACATCATCGCGCCGCGGAACGAAGCGCCCGTGCAGTCGGCCTCGGTCAGGTTGGCACCGGCCATCGCCATGCCGCCCAGATCGGCGAAGGCCAGCATCGCGCGCACGCCGCCGGGCTTGCCCGTGCGGAAGCGCTCGTGAAGTGCGATCACGTTCGCCAGTTCGGAATGCGACAGTTTCTTGCGCTGAACTTTGGCACTATGGGTCGACAACATCCCGCCCCCGATCTCGACCAGCCCGCAACGAATGCCTTAGTCGGGCATGAAAATCAAGGCGTTACAGCGATGGCGGAACGCACTATCGTAAGCCCTATACTCGATCGGATGCACACGGAGGCTCCATGACGCCGCGCCGGAACCTGTTGCTGGCCGCACTCGGCCTTGGCCTTTTGCCCGCCGCCGCGCGCGCGCAGGGCCTGCTCGACCAGGGCCGCAACCTGCTCAACCAAGGCGGCGTTTCCCTTCCGGGCGGCGGCACCAGGGGCGCGGGCCTGTCGGTGAGCGAGATCGTGCAGGGCCTGAAGGACGCGCTCGCCAAGGGCAGCGACAAGACGGTCGCGCGGCTCGGCAAGGCCGGCGGGTTCCTCTCCGACCCGACCGTCCATATCCCGCTGCCCGACACGCTGAAGCAGGTGCAGTCGGCCCTGAAAGCGGTGGGGGCCGCGGGTCTTGCCGACGATCTGGAAACGCGCATGAACCGCGCTGCCGAGTCGGCCACGCCCAAGGCCAAGGCGCTGTTCCTGTCCGCGATCCGCGGGATGAGCGTGCAGGACGCGCAAGGCATCCTCAACGGCCCGGCCGATGCGGCCACGCAGTATTTGCGCAAGGCGACGGGCAGCCAGCTCGGCGCGCAGATCCGCCCGCTGATCGAGACCGCGCTGCAGCAGGCCGGCGCGGTCAAGGCCTACGACTCGATGCTCGGCCGCTATGCGCAGATCCCGGGCCTGCCCGACCTGAAGGCGAACATCACCGACTGGACGCGCGACAAGGGGCTCGACGGCATCTTCCATTACATCGCGACCGAAGAGGCCGACATCCGCGCCAACCCGGCCGCGCGCACGACAGAGCTGCTGCGCAAGGTGTTCGGCTGACGCCTGCGCCCTCGCCCGCTATAGTCCGCACGCTTTCCCTTCACTGAAATCCGGAGCCGATCCGCCATGGCCGCGCCCTCCACCTTCACGACCCGTCCCGAAATCGCCGGCACGTTCGGCGTCGTCTCCTCGACGCACTGGATCGCGAGCCAGGTCGGCATGGGCATCCTCGAGAAGGGCGGCAACGCGTTCGACGCCGCCGTCGCCGCAGGCTTCACGCTGCAGGTCGTCGAGCCGCACATGAACGGGCTGGGCGGCGACGCCGTGCTGATCGTGTGCACCGCCGACGGCACGCCCAAGGTCATCTGCGGGCAGGGCGTGGCGCCCGCCAAGGCGACCATCGCGCATTACAAGGCCGAGGGCATCGAGACGATCCCCGGCACCGGCCTGCTCGCCGCCGTGGTGCCGGGCGCGTACGACGCGTGGCTCACGATGCTGCGCGACTACGGCACGATGACGCTGGCCGAGGTTCTCTCGCCCGCCATCGGCTATGCCAAGGACGGCTACCCGCTGCTGTCCGGCGTCGCCGGCGCGATCTCGTCCGTTTCCGAAATCTTCAAGACCGAGTGGAAGAGCTCGGCCGCCAACTGGATGCCCGGCGGCAACGTGCCAACAGCGGGCACGCTGTTCACCAACCCCAAGCTCGCCGACACGTTTCAGCGCCTGCTCGCCGAGGGCGCGTCCGCCGGCCCCGACCGCGAGGCGCAGATCGAGAAGGCGCGCAACGCCTACTACAAGGGCTTCGTCGCCGAGGCGATCGACAAGTTCTGCCGCACGAACGAGATCATGGACGTGTCGGGCAAGCGCCACAAAGGCGTGCTGTCGGCCGACGACATGGCCGCATGGCGTGCGCCCGTCGAAGACCCCACCACGTTCGACTATCGCGGCATCACCGTGTGCAAGGCGGGCCCGTGGAGCCAGGGGCCGGTGTTCCTGCAGGTGCTCGCACTCCTGCAGGGCTACGACATCGCGTCGATGGACACGACCGGCCCCGAATTCATCCATCTGCTGATCGAGGCGACCAAGATCGCCTATGCCGACCGCGAGGCGTGGTACGCCGACCCCGATTTCACCGACGTGCCGATGAAGACGATGCTGTCGGCCAAGTACAACGACGCGCGCCGCAAGCTGATCGGCGACAGCGCGAATTTCGACCTGCGGCCCGGCACGCCCGACGGGCGCAACCCGTCGCTGCCGAAATTCAACGTGGCGGGCGTCAAGAAGATGATCCCGGGCATGGGCGGCTTCGGCGAGCCCGCGCGCGTTGAAAGCGACGCGCTGGCGACCGAACGCTACCGCGACGGCGGTGCCTCCGCGATGGCGCGCGGTGCGCGTGCCGCGCGCGGACCCGCCGAGGGCGACACCTGCCATCTCGACGTGATCGACCGCTGGGGCAACACGGTGGCGTGCACGCCGTCGGGCGGCTGGCTGCAGAGCTCGCCGACGATCCCGGATCTGGGATTCTGCCTGGGCACGCGCGGCCAGATGTTCTGGCTGCAGGAAGGCCTGCCCTCGAGCCTCACGCCGAAGATGCGCCCGCGCACGACGCTGACGCCGTCGTTGGCCATGAAGGACGGCAAGCCGTGGATGGCTTTCGGCTCGCCCGGCGGCGACAACCAGGACCAGTGGATCGCGCAGTTCTTCCTGCGCCACGTCGACCACAAGCTCAACATGCAGGCGGCGATGGATGCGCCGATGCTGCAGACCGACCATTGGCCCAACTCGTTCTTCCCGCGCGAGGCGCGTCCCGGCAAGGTGCAGCTCGAATCGCGTTTCCCGAAGGAAACGATCGACGCGCTCAAGGCCAAGGGCCACGACATCGAGGTCGGCGGCGAATGGTCGCTGGGCCGCAACGCCGCCGCCAAGCGCGAAGGCAAGCTGATGAAGGCCGCCGCCACGCCGCGCCTGCAGCAGGCCTACGCGGTCGGGCGTTGATAAGCACCCTCACCCTAGCCCTCTCCCGCAAGCGGGAGAGGGGACGCACCGATGTAATCCCCTCTCCCCTCCGGGGAGAGGGTTAGGGTGAGGGGTCCTTGACCGACGGCACGTCCGAGATCCTCGCCCTCGCCTCGGCCGTCGCCTGGGCGAGCGGGATCAATCTCTATGCGGCGGTGCTCGCCCTCGGCGGGATGCATCATCTGGGCATCGTCACGCTGCCCGAACACATGCAGCTCGTCGCCTCGATCCCGGTGATGGCGGCGGCGGGCGGGCTCTATCTCGCCCAGTTCGTCGCCGACAAGATCCCCGGCGTCGATCTCGGCTGGGACGCGATCCACACCTTCATCCGCATTCCGGCGGGCGCGTTCCTCGCGGCGGCGGCCGTGGGCGATGCGGATTCCGCGATGAAGCTGGCGGCGGCGCTTGCGGGCGGTGCCTTGTCGCTGGGCACGCACGCGACGAAGGCGAGCGGGCGGCTCTTCGTCAACGCGCATCTGCCGTTCGTCGGCACGGCGCTCGCGTCGATCGCCGAGGATGTCGCGGTCGTCTACGGCCTCTATGCGGCCGTCACGAACCCGCTGTGGTTCCTGGCCGCAATCGCCGTGCTGATCGTCGTGATGGGGTTCGTGCTGTGGATGCTGGCGAAGTTCGTGCGCTATGCGTGCGCGAAGATCGCCGGGATGTTCAGGGGAAAGCCTGCCTGAAAGGCGGCCCGCGCGGTGCCGACCCAGCCCGCGATGGCCGCGAAGGCGAGTGCGGCGGCAAGACACGCGGCGAGGAAGCCGCGGGGATCGATCGCTGGGGGCCGGCGTTTGTTGCGCATGGCGGAAATCAAAGCATATTCCGTGCCGGGTGGCGAGTCGGGGCTAGGCCGGCGGTTCCCGTCTGCCGAACAGGTTGAGAACGGCGTAAAATCCGCCGGCGATCGAGAAGTACACGACGGCGTTCACGGCGTTGCTGTCCGAGTTGAAGTCGGCGAGTTCCCCGGCCACCAGAACCGCCGTCGCAACGGCGAGCGACGCAAAAATGCGCCAGCTCTTCGTATTTGCGACGAGCAGCGCGCCATTGAAGATCAAGTCGCCGATATCGATCATTGCTCAATACGTGTTTATGTCCGGGGTCTTGTCGGAAAAGCGCCGCAGCAGGGCGCGCAGCGGCACGATCAGCGCCACGCCGATCGCCGCGAAGACGACCAGTTTGAGCAGCACCGGCTCGGGCGAGAAGCCCAGCCACGCGCCTGCCGCCATCAGCGCGCCGGCCGCCGCGAACGGCAGGAAGAACCCGTTCGGCAGCAGGATCTCGATGACGAGGAAAGTGACGCCGACGGCCGCCCACGCCATGACCGGATAGTCCGCCAGGATCGTCTCGATCAGGTTCATTTCGGCCTCAGCGCCTCGAGCACCGTCGCGAGGCTGCCCAGCGACTTGGTGATGTCGGTCGGGATCACGATCAGCTTGGAATTGCCTGAGCGCGCGATCTCGGCGATCGAGTGGATCTGCTGCTTCATGATCTCGAAATCGATGGCCGCGCGGCCGTTCGTCTCGATCGCCTTGCCGACCGCGGTCGTCGCGTAGGCTTCCGCGTCGGCCAGCACGCGGCGCGCCTCGGCCTGCTTCTGGGCGGTGTAGAACTCGCCGTCCGCCTTGTGCTGCTGGGCCTGCCGGTCGCCCTCGGCCTTCGTGACGGCCGCGCGCCGCTCGCGCTCGGCATTGAGCTGCTGCTGCATGGCCGTACGCGTCGCGGCGTCGACCGACACGTCCAGCACCTCGGTGCGCGTGATCTCGATGCCCCACACCGTGCAGGCTTCCGACAGCGAATCCTTGATCTTCTCGTTGATGAAGTCGCGCTTGGCCTGCACCTCGTCGAATTCCATGTGGCCGCCGGTGGAGCGCACGATGCTCGTCACCGTCGTCTTGACCGCCTGGTCGACGTTCGTGATCCGGTAGATCGATTTCGCCGCATCGACGACGCGGAAGAACACGGCCGTCGTCAGGTGGATCTCCACGTTGTCCTTGGTGATGACGCTGATCTGCTGCGGCTCGAGCTGGCGTTCGAGGATGATCACTTTCTGGGCGACCCGGTTGAGGATCGGCACGATGAAATTGAGGCCGGGCTTCAGCGTGGTCACGTACTTGCCGAACTGCTCGACGACGTATTCCTGCGACTGCGGCACGATCTTGATGCCGCTGAGCGCGATCAGCGCCAGCAGGCACAGGAGGGCGAGAAAGAAATACTCAGTCGTGATTGCAAGTGCGGACATCGCGACACATCCCCGAGTTGAAGCCGTCGGACCGCGACGTTAGCAAGTGGCGCGGCGTGTCGCCAACCAAATCGGTCCGGCGCCTAGCTCCTCGTCTTGTAGAGCGGCGCCGAAACACCCTTCAGCGAAAGCCGCTTGCGGTCGGGCTCGGGGGCGGCGAGCGCGTCGCACTCCATGAACGTGGCGAGGCAGCGTTTCGTCAGGTCCTTGTAATCCTGCGTGCCGCCGCGCTTCCACGCGATTTCCTTGTCGGTGACCTCGCGCAGCACCTTGGCCGGGATGCCGGCCACGAGCGTGCGCGGCGGCACGACGAAGCCCGCCTTCACGAAGGCCATCGCCGCGACGATGGCGCATTCGCCGACCACGGCCCCGTCCATGACGGTGGCGTTCATGCCGACGAGCGCGTCCTGCTTGATCGTGCAGCCATGCAGGATGGCGCCGTGGCCGATATGCGCGTCCTTCTCCAGCACCGTGTCGGTATCGGGGAAGCCGTGCACCACGCAGTTGTCCTGCAGGTTCGAGCCTTCATGCATGACGAGCCGGCCGAAATCGCCGCGCATCGCGGCACCCGCACCGATATAGCAACCGGGCCCGACGATCACGTCGCCGATCAGCACGGCCGTGGGATGCACGAAGCTGGTCGGGTCGACGACCGGCACCATCCCGTCGATGGCGTAGACGCGCGGGCGCTTCATGCCGGCACCGTGGCTGCGGTGCGGCGCACCTGCGCCACGTGGAAGCGCGGGGCGACGAAGCCTGCGTCGGTCAGCGAGGCGTTGGCCGCCGGGTTGCAGCCCGTGGCGTGATAGTCGCTGAACGCGGCCGACTGGTTGACGAACACGCCGCCCGTGAGGTTCTCCGAAAGCGCCACGCCCACATCGGCCGCGCGCTCTTCGGCCGCCGACAGATACGCGGCATCGGTCGAATAGACCGCGGCCGTGATGGCGCCCTTCTTCGCGATGGTGCCGAACGCGGCGTCGAGTGCGGCGTTCGCGTCCGCCGCCGTCACCAGATAGGCGATGGGGCCGAACATCTCCTGCCCGTAGATCGCCGACTGCGCGGCATCGAGCGCCACGATCAGCGGCGAGCGGACAGCGGCATTCGGGAAATTCGGGTGCACATGTGCGGCGCTCGCGCGCACCACCTTCTGCGCGCGCCCGGCAAGCTCCACGCGTTCCAGCGTGCGCTCGCTCTGGATCGCGCCCAGCACCTCGGCCGCGCGCGCGGGATCGCCGAGCAGCTTGTCGATGGCGGCGGCGAGTCCTGCCCCGAAATCGGCGGGCGACAGCACGCCTTCGAGTGTCTTCACGCCCGAGGCGGGTACGACGATGTTCTGCGGCGTGGTGCACATCTGCCCCGAATAGAGGCACAGCGAGAAGGCGAGGTTCTGGAACATGCCCTTCGCGTCGCCCGTGCTCTCGACGATCACGGCATTGGTGCCCGCCTTCTCGGCGAAGATCGTCGCGTGGCCGGCATTCTTCGACAGCCAGTCGCCGAATTCCGGGCCGCCGGTGTAGTCGATGATCGCGATCTCGGGGCGCTTGGCCAGCGTCTGCGCGATCGGCGCATAGATCCCGTCGGCCATCAGTTGCACGGCGTCGGGATCGATCCCGGCTTCCTTCAGCACCTCGCGCGCCACGCGCACCGTCATCGCCAGCGGCAGGATCGCGTTGGGATGCGGCTTCACCAGCGTGGGATTACCGGTCGCGAGATTGGCGAACAGGGCCGGATAGGAGTTCCAGGTGGGAAACGTCGCGCAGCCGATGGCGAGCGCCACGCCCTTGGGCACGATCGTGTAATCCTTGTCGAGTACGAGCGCCGGGTTCTTGCCCTGCGGCTTTTCCCAGCGCGCGTGCGCGGGCACGCGCGACATTTCCCGCCAGGCGGTCGCCACGGCTTCGAGCCCGCGGTCCTGCGCGTGCGGGCCGCCGGCCTGGAAGGCCATCACGAAGCCCTGCCCGGTCGTGTGCATCACCGCATACGCGATCTCGAACGACGCCTTGTTGAGGCGCTGGAGGATCTCGAGGCACGCGCCCACGCGCGCCTCCACGCCCGCCTTGCGCAGGTTCGTGCGCGCGGCGGCGGCATTCGCGAACGCCACATCGGCGTCGGAACGCGGATAGGCGATCTTCAGGTCGAAGCCATAGGGCGAACGCTCCGCCCCCACCGTGCCGCTGGCCGTCTGGTCGAGTGCGAAGGGCTGGCCGATCTGCGCCTCGAACTTGCGCTTGGCGTCCTCGTTGGCGGTCTCGCCGTAGATCTTGCCGGACGGCGCTTCCGGATAGGCCGACCAGTAACCCCGCTTGTCGATGGCGGCGCAGGCGGCGTCGAGCGTGGCGCGATGGCGTTCGAAAAACATGCCCCGTGGCTCCTCAGGCTTGCCGGTCCGGCCGCCAGACTTAGCGCGAAACGCGCGGGACCGGAAACCCCATTCGTTGACCGCTCGGTCAGAGAACGGGGTTGCAGGGCAGGCGGCGGCTTGGCATGGTCATCGGCCACGGGGGAAACCGACGCCGATGCCCAACAGGACGATCCGCACCGCTCTGGAAGACGGCGTCGCGTCGATCGCGCTGAACCGCCCGGACAAGCTCAATTCCTTCGTGCCCGAAATGCATGCCGAGCTGCGTGCCGCCCTCGAAGACGCGGCGCGTTCGGGTGCTCGCGCCGTGTTCCTGACCGGCGAAGGGCGCGGCTTCTGTGCGGGCCAGGATCTCGGCCAGCGGAAAGACGGCGACACGCCCGACCTCTCCGACACGCTCGAGCGGCTCTACAACCCGCTGATCCGCACCATCACGTCGCTGCCGCTGCCCGTCGTGTGCGCCGTCAACGGCGTGGCCGCCGGCGCCGGCATGTCGCTCGCACTCGCCTGCGACATCGTCTATGCCGCGCGCTCGGCCAGCTTCCTGCAGGCCTTCGTCAAGATCGGGCTTGCGCCGGACAGCGGCTCGACCTGGTTCCTGCCACGCCTTGCGGGCAATGCGCGCGCGCGCGGCCTTGCGATGCTGGGCGAGAAGATCACGGCCCAGCAGGCGCTCGACTGGGGCCTGATCTGGAAAGTGTGCGACGACGAGCGCCTGAAGGACGAGGCGCTCGGCCTCGCCCGCCATCTCGCCACACAGCCCACGCAGGCGCTCGTCGCGATCAAGCGGGCCATCGCGGGTGCCGCCGACCGTACGCTCGACGAGGCGCTCGACCACGAGCGCGACATCCAGGGCAAGCTCGGCCGCACGGCGGATTACCGCGAGGGCGTCGCGGCCTTCTTCGAGAAGCGCAAGCCGCGCTTCGAGGGCAACTGACATGAAGGCGATCACGCCGGACCGCACCATCGGCATCGTGGGTGCCGGCGCCATGGGCACGGGCATCGCGCAGGTCGCGGCCAGTGCCGGCCATCGCGTGCGCCTGTTCGACATGCGCGAAGGCGCCGTCGACCAGGCCATCGCGAATCTGGCCAGGACGCTCGACGCCCTCGTCGCCAAGGGCAAGCTCGCCGCCGACAAGGCCGACCTCGTCAAGGGCCGCCTCGAACCCGCCGAAAGCCTCGGCGATTTCGACGTCTGCGCGCTGGTCGTCGAGGCGATCGCCGAAGACATGGACGCCAAGCGCAGGCTCTTCGCCGAGCTGGAAGGCATCGTGGGCGACGACTGCATCCTCGCCAGCAACACCTCGTCGCTGTCGATCTCCGCCATCGCGCGCGGCCTATCGAAGCCCGAGCGCGTCGCCGGTTTCCATTTCTTCAATCCGGCACCTGTCATGGCGCTGGTCGAGATCGTCTCGGGCCTGACGACTTCGGTGGACGTGGCGCAGACGCTGTTCGAGACGGCCGCCGCGTGGGGCAAGTCGCCGGTCCACGCGACGTCGACGCCGGGCTTCGTCGTCAACCGCTGCGCACGGCCCTTCTATGCCGAGGCGCTGCGCCTGCTGACCGAGCGCGCGACCGATCCCGCGACCATCGATGCCGTGATGCGCGATGCCGGCGGCTTCCGCATGGGCCCGTGCGAGCTGATGGACATGATCGGCCACGACGTTAACTTCGCCGTGACCAATTCGGTGTTCGACGCCTATTTCAAGGACCCGCGCTACCTGCCTTCGGTGCTGCAGGCCGAGATGGTCGCGGCCGGAAGGCTGGGCCGCAAGAGCGGGCGCGGCTTCTTCGGCTACGGCCCGCAGGCCGACAAGCCCTACCCCTCGACCGAGCCGGTGGGCCAGCGGCCCGCGCAGATCGTCGTGGAAGGCGATCTCGATTTCCTCGAACCGATGATCGCGCGCGCCAAGGACATGGATATCCCGGTCCATCGCCGCCCGGCGGGCGCACGCGGCCCCACCTTGCTGGTCGACGGCGTCGCGCTGCGCCTCACCGACGGGCGCACGGCGACGGTGCGCGCGAAGGAGACGGGCGAGCACGAGCTGGTGCTGCACGATCTGGCGCTCGACTATTCGAGTTGTGCACGCATCGCCATCGCCGCGGCAGACCAGGCGACGGGCCAGGCGAGCGCCGTCGCGTCCGGCTTCTTCCAGGCCTGCGGCGTCGCCGTGTCGCTGATCGACGATGCGCCCGGCCTCGTCGTCATGCGCACGCTCGCCATGCTGGTCAACGAGGCGCTGGAGGCCGTGCAGCAGGGCGTGGTGACCGCCGAGGGCGTCGACATCGCGATGACCAAGGGCGTCAACTATCCCAAGGGCCCCTTCGCGTGGGGCCGCGAGATCGGCCTGCCGACGGTCAAGACCGTGCTCGACAATCTCGCCCGCCATTACGGCGAGGACCGCTACCGCGCCTCCCCGCGCCTCAACCGGCTGGTCGCGAGGGAGCGATGAGCGCGCCCTCGAAGGACGAGATCGCCGCCAAGGCCGCCGACGCGATGTGGGCGCAGGACCGCGCGTCGAAGCATCTGGGCATGGAGATCGTCTCGGCCACATCGGGCAAGGCGACCTTGCGCATGAAGGTGCGCGCCGAATTCTGCAACGGCCATGCGATCTGCCATGGCGGCTTCATCTTCACGCTGGCGGATTCCACGTTCGCCTTCGCCTGCAACAGCCACAACAAGGTCACGGTCGCGAACAACTGCGCGATCACGTTCGTGGCGGCCGCGAAGGAAGGCGACGTGCTGACCGCAAGCGCGGTCGAGGTGCATCGCGGCGGCCGCTCGGGCGTGACCGAGGTCGAGGTGCGCGACCAGAACGCCAAGCTCATCGCCCTTTTCCGCGGCCACTCGACCCAGATCAAGGGCGAGCTCGTGCCGGGCCTCACACCCGAGGACGTAAAGAAATGAAAGACGCCTTCATCGTCGACGCGATCCGCACGCCGGTCGGCCGCTATGGCGGTGCGCTCTCGGGCGTGCGCACCGACGATCTCGCCGCCGTCCCCTTGCGCGAACTGGTGAAGCGCAATCCGGGCGTCGACTGGGCGGCGATCGACGACGTGGTCTATGGCTGCGCCAACCAGGCGGGCGAGGACAACCGCAACGTCGCGCGCATGGCGCTGCTGCTGGCGGGGCTTCCCGTTGGCGTGTCGGGCACGACGATCAACCGGCTGTGCGGCTCGGGCCTCGACGCGCTGGCGACGGCCGCGCGCGCGATCCGCACGGGCGAGGCCGACCTGATGGTCGCGGGCGGCGTGGAAAGCATGAGCCGCGCGCCCTTCGTGATGGGCAAGGCCGAGACCGCGTTCAGCCGCGATGCGGCGATCTACGACACGACGATCGGCTGGCGCTTCGTCAATCCGCTGATGAAGCAGCTGCACGGCATCGATTCGATGCCCGAGACGGCCGAGAACGTGGCGGCCGACTACAAGGTCAGCCGCGAGGATCAGGACGCCTTCGCGCTGCGCAGCCAGACAAAGGCGCTCGCCGCGCAAGGTAACGGGCGCCTGGCGATGGAGATCGTCGCGGTCGAGACGAAGAAGGGCAAGGAGACGGTGCTGGTCGACAAGGACGAGCATCCGCGCGCCACGTCGCTCGAAGCGCTGGCGAAGCTGAAGGCCCCGTTCCGCGCGGGCGGCAGCGTGACGGCCGGCAACGCATCGGGCGTGAACGACGGTTCGGCCGCCCTGCTGCTGGCCTCCGAGGAGGCGATCAAGCGATACGGCTTGACGCCACGCGCGCGTGTGGTGGGTGCGGCAAGCGCAGGCGTGCCGCCGCGCATCATGGGCATGGGGCCCGCACCCGCGACCAAGAAGCTGCTGGCGAAGCTCGGCTGGACGGTCGCCGATCTCGACGTGATCGAGCTCAACGAGGCGTTCGCCGCGCAGGCGCTGCCGGTCTTGCGCGAACTGGGCCTGCCCGACGATGCCGCGCATGTGAACCCCAATGGCGGGGCCATCGCGCTCGGCCATCCGCTGGGCATGTCGGGGGCGCGCATGGCGATGTCGGCGATGATCGAACTCCATCAGAAGAACAGGAAGCGCGCGCTCGCCACGATGTGCATCGGCGTCGGGCAGGGAATCGCACTCGCGCTCGAACGCGTGTGAGGGAACGGCCATGGCGGCAAAGAAGAAGAAAGCACCCTTCCGCTTCAGACTGACGACGCGCGGGCCTGCCGGTACTTCTGGCAAGCAGCTGCGCGACGGCTGTCCGCGCAAGCTGCTCGACGCGATCGAGATCGCCAGCCGCGACGAGATCGCCGCGCTGCAGACCAAGCGCCTGAAGGCCACGCTGGCGCTGGCCTACAAGAACGTGCCGCTCTACCGGAAGAAGTTCGACAAGGCGGGCGTGCACCCGTCGGACTTCCGCAGGCTCGACGACATCGCGAAGTTCCCGTTCACGACGAAGGCCGACCTGCGCGACGCCTATCCGTTCGGCATGTTCGCGATGCCGCGCGAGAAATGCGTGCGCATCCACGCCTCGTCGGGCACCACCGGCAAGCCGACGGTCGTGGGCTATTCCCGCAACGACATCGCGAACTGGGCGCATCTGGTCGCGCGCTCGATCCGCGCGTCGGGCGGGCGGCCGGGCGACCTGCTGCACGTCGCCTACGGCTACGGCCTGTTCACCGGGGGGCTGGGTGCCCATTACGGCGGCGAGGCGCTGGGCTGCACGGTCATCCCCATGTCGGGCGGGCAGACCGAGAAGCAGGTGCAGCTCATCGCGGATTTCAGGCCGCAGCTGATCATGGTGACGCCCAGCTACATGCTGGCCATCGCCGACGAGTTCGAGAAGCAGGGTCTCGACCCGCGCAAATCCTCGCTGCTGGTCGGCATCCACGGCGCCGAGCCGTGGACCGATTCCATGCGCAAGGAGATCGAGGCGCGCTTCGCGATGGATGCGGTCGACATCTACGGCCTGTCGGAAGTGATGGGGCCGGGCGTGGCCAACGAATGCATCGAGACCAAGGACGGCCCGACGATCTGGGAGGACCATTTCTTCCCCGAGATCGTCGATCCGGGCGACGGGCGGCCGCTCGCCGACGGGATGTCGGGCGAATTGTGCTTCACGACGCTGACCAAGGAGGCCTTCCCGGTCGTGCGCTACCGCACGCGGGATCTGACGACGCTGCTGCCCGGCACGGCGCGTTCGATGCGCCGCATGGCGCGCATCACCGGGCGCAGCGACGACATGATGATCGTGCGCGGCGTCAACGTGTTCCCCACGCAGATCGAGGAGCTGATCCTGAAGGACAGGCACCTCTCGCCGCATTACGTGCTGGAGCTGCGCCGCGAAGGGCGGCTCGACACGCTGGATATCGTCGTCGAACCCAAGCCCGAGCATGCCGGCAACGCCGACGCGCTGGGCAAATCGGCCGCGCTGCTGGTGCAGAACGTGAAGGCCTATATCGGCGTCAGCGCGGGCGTGCACATCGCCGAGGTGGGCAAGGTCGCCCGCTCGATCGGCAAGGCCAAGCGCGTCATCGACCTGCGCCCGAAGGATTAGAAGCGCACCATTCGCGCCACAGCGCGCGCAGGGCGGCTTCCAGTTCGCGCACATATTGCGGGCTTTCGAGCAGCGTCGATTGCGCGAAGCGCCCGCGCAGGTTCGCGCGATAGCCGTCGAGCCGTGCGGGATCGCGCGCCAGCGCCACCGCCTTGGCGACATAGCCGTCCGCGTCGTCGGCGACGAGATCGCCGCAGCCCAGGCGCGACAGGATGCAGTCGCCGAGCCGCCCGTAAGGCGGACGGACGCGTTCGCTGATCGTCGGCACGCCCATCCACGCCCCGCACGTCGTCGTGCGCCCGCCGTTGAAGGGCAGGCTGTCGAGCAGCAGGTCGACGTCGGCGAAATTGTCCCAGTAGCCGTCGCCCTCGGCATGGCCGCGGAACTCGACGCGCGACGGGTCGATGCCGAGATCGCGCCACGCCGCGCGCATGCGCGCGACCTCGCGGTCGTCCAGCTTTTCCGGCCCCTTGACGATCAGCGGGGCATCGGGAAGTTCCGCCATCACGCGCGCCCAGCGCCGGACCGTGCCCGGCGAGATCTTGGCAAGCCGGTTGAAGCTGCCGAGCACCACGCGCGGCCCGCCGCGATGGCGCGGTGCGGGCGCGATCGGCTTTTCCGGCAGCATCGAGGTGGTGAAATAGCCCGACGGCAGCTCGACGATGCGGTCGCCCGACAGCCGGCCGAGCAGCCCGCCCGCCGCCAGCCACGGATCGACGATGTTGGCGTCGCACTCGGCCATGCAGATCGCGGGCGACTGCGAGATGCATTCGACCTGCACGGGGGCCGCGCGATGGGCGAGCACGCCGAGCCGGTGGTCGGGCCACGAGCCCATCGAATGGATCACCACGTCGATGCGGTCGGCGCGGATCCGCGCGGCAAGGCTCGCCTCGTCGAGCGCGGCCGAGGGCACCCACAGGTCGGCGAGCGGCTTCAGCTCCGCGCTGACATGGTCCTCGACCGGCGAGGCCGCGTAGACGATCACCTCGACCTCGGCGCGGTCGTGCAGCGCGAAGAGCGGGCGCAGCACCGCCGAGCCGATATGCGCGTGCACGTTCGACGACACGTAGCCCACGCGCAGGCGCCGGTCCGGGTCGGGCACGTTGGCGAAGGGCGTGCGGTCCGCCAGGCCGTCGTAGCGCCGCCCGAATTTCCGGTGCGCGTCGAACAGCGTCTCGTCCGCCACGTCCTCGTCGAAGGCGAGCGCCAGCAGCCGGCGCGATTCGATGTCGATACGCTCGGGCGCCAGGGCCAGCGCCCGGTCGTAGGCCGCGACCGATTCGCCCACCCGTCCCCACACGCCGAGGCGGGCCATGCCGAGATCGTCCCACGCCGCGACCATCGCCGGATCGAGCGAAACGGCGCGCTCCAGCGCCGCGATCGCGTCGGCCGAGGTGCCGCCGCCGAGCATCCGCACGTTGCCGAGATTGCGCCACAGGATCGCGTCGCCGGGCAGCAGCGCCACCGCGCGCGCGAGCGCATCCGCCGCCTGCGGATAGAGGGCGAGATCGTAGCAGGCAAGCCCGAGGCCCGACCACGCGGTGGCCAGTTCCGGCACGTTCGTCGCGGCGATGGTGAAGGCGGCGTGCGCCTCGAGCGGGCGGCCCGCCGCACGGAACTGCCGGCCGGTCTCGACGAGGCCCTCGGCCGTCATGCCCGGCGGGATTTTCGGGATTTGCATCGCCCTTTCCCCTTACGGTCGGGCCCCTGCCCTGTCAATCGCGCAGCGACAAATCGCCGTTTGGCATCGCCGCGCCGCAGTCGTAGCCTCGGGCGATGCGCTTCGACTATCCGGACTATCCGTTCCGCGCCGTGCCCGATCTCGCGGCCCCGTCGCCCGTGCGCCACCCGGTCGCGGTGATCGGCGCGGGGCCGGTGGGCCTCGCCCTTGCCATCGACCTTGCGCAGCGCGGAACGAAGGTCGTCCTTCTCGACGAGGACCGCACGGTCTCGCAGGGCTCGCGCGGCATCTGCTACGCCAAGCGCACGCTCGAGATCTTCGACCGGCTGGGCTGCGCGGCCCCCATGGTCGACAAGGGCGTCGTCTGGCAGGTCGGCAAGGTGTTCGCGGGCGACGGCCTCGTCTATTCCTTCGACCTGCTGCCCGAGGGCGGCCACCGCTTTCCGGCCTTCGTCAATCTCCAGCAATACTGGCTGGAGAAGTTCCTCGTCGACCGCGCGCTGGAAATGCCCGGCCTCGACCTGCGCTTCCGCACGAAGGTGACCGGCATCGAGCCGCGCGGCGACCGCGTGTCGCTGGCGCTGGAAACGCCGGAAGGAAACTACGGCATCGAAGCCGACTGGGTCGTCGCGTGCGACGGGGCGCGCAGCCCCGCGCGCAAGGCGCTCGGCCTCGATTTCCGCGGCCGCGTGTTCGAGGACCGCTTCCTGATCGCCGACGTGCGCATGAAGGCGCAGTTCCCGACCGAGCGCTGGTTCTGGTTCGAGCCGCCCTTCCACGAAGGCGGTTCGACGCTGCTGCACAGGCAGCCCGACGACCTGTGGCGCATCGATTTCCAGCTCGGCTGGGGTGCGGACCCCGAGAAGGAGAAGGAGCCTGCGCGCGTCGCCGCCCGCGTGCGCGCGATGCTGGGCACGAGCGTCGCGTTCGACATCGAGTGGATCAGCATCTACACGTTCCAGTGCCGGCGCATCGAACGCTTCCGCCACGGCCGCGTGCTGTTCGCGGGCGACGCCGCGCACCAGGTGAGCCCGTTCGGCGCGCGCGGCGCCAATTCCGGCGTGCAGGATGCCGACAATCTCGGCTGGAAGCTCGCGCTCGTCGCGGCCGGTGCCGCCCCCGAGAAGCTGCTCGACAGCTACGACAGCGAGCGCGCGGAAGCGGCCGACGAGAACATCCTGAACTCGACCCGCGCGACCGACTTCATCACGCCCAAGAACGCGGCCTCGCGGCTGTTCCGCGACGCGACGCTCGAACTGGCGCGGAGCCATCCCTTCGCGCGCCGCCTCGTCAATTCCGGGCGGCTGTCGCTGCCCACGCGCCACGCAGGATCGCCGCTCTCCACGCCCGACGCGGACGATTTCGCGGGCGGCGTCGCGCCCGGTTCGCCCGCGCTCGACGCGCCCTTGGGAAGCGGCTGGCTGCTCGACACGCTGAAGCACGGCTTCACGCTGCTGGCGTTCGGCGAAATCGACCCCGTCGCCGCCGCGCGGCTGGCGCGCCTGCCGGTGCCGGTACGCAGCTGCGTCGTTCCGGCCGAAGCCGGTCTCGCGCATTCGCGCTACGACGCGCGCCCCGGCACGGTCTACCTCTTCCGCCCCGACCAGCATGTCTGCTACCGCGCGCGCCGCTTCGATCCCGGCGCGGTCGCGAACGCCGTCCGCCGCGCGACCGCCAGCGAGGAAACAAGATGAATACCCTGCGCACCGACAGCAACGTGCCCGATCCCGACGCGCTCTACACGCTGCTCGTCGACGCGCACCGCGACCTCGACGAAGCCGCCTCGGCGAAGCTCAACGCCAAACTCGTGCTGCTGCTCGCCAACCATGTCGGCGACATGGGCGTCGTGCGCGAGGCGATCGCGGCGGCACGATCCGCGTGACAGTTTTCTTGATATTAATCCTAGTTTAGGATAGTATCTTCCGGTCGGAGGTGACCGGAAATGTTGCGTAACGCCGAATGCCGTTTCATGTTACAAGCCAACGATTCCAACGGCTTAAATATGTTACGGTTGCAAGTGGTAACATGTTGGCCGGGGTGGAAATCCCGCGTTTCCAGCGGCTTGCGGGCACGCACGTCCTACACCGTCGCGCAACGTCACATGTTACCGGCCGACGGTCAGCACGATCTTGCCGATATGCGTGTCGGCTTCCATCATCGCGTGCGCCTTGGCGGCCTCGGCGAGCGGGAACGTCGCGTGGATCTGCGGGCGCACGCTGCCCGCCTCGAGCAGCGGCCACGCCTTCACCAGCAGCGAGCGCGCGATCTCGCCCTTCTGTTCGACCGTGCGCGGGCGCAGCGTCGAGCCGGTGTAGGTCAGGCGCTTGCGCATGATCTGGTCGAGCGAGGCTTCCACCTTCGGGCTGCGCAGGAAGGCGATCTGCACGATGCGCCCCTCGACCGCGGCCGTCTCGACGTTGCGCATGAAATAGTCGCCGCCGACCATGTCGAGGATCAGGTCGGCGCCGTGGCCGCCGGTGAATTCCTTCGTGGCGGCGACGAAATCCTCCTTCTTGTAGTCGATCGCGCGCTCGGCCCCCAGGCGCACGCAGGCCGCGCACTTCTCGGCCGTGCCCGCCGTCGCGATCACGTGCGCGCCCGACGCGCGCGCGAGCTGGATCGCCGTCGTGCCGATGCCCGACGCCCCGCCATGCACGAGGAAGAATTCGCCGGCCTTGAGGCCGCCGCGGTCGAACACGTTCGTCCACACGGTGAAGAACGTCTCGGGCAGGGCGGCCGCTTCCACGTCGCTGAAGCCCTCGGGGATCGGCAGGCATTGCAGGGCCGGTGCCGCCGCGTACTGCGCGTAGCCGCCGCCGGCGACGAGCGCGCAGACGCGCGTGCCCGCTTTGGGCCAGTGCACGTCGGGCGATGTGGCGACGACGGTGCCCGCCACTTCCAGCCCCAGCGTGTCGGGCGCGCCGGGCGGCGGCGGATACTTGCCCAGCCGCTGCAGCACGTCGGGCCGGTTGATGCCGGCCGCCGCGACCTCGATCAGCACTTCGCCCGCCTTCAGCACGGGCAGCGGGCGTATGCCGAGGACCAGATTTTCGGCGGGGCCCGGAACGGGCAACTCGACGACGGACATCGTTTGGGGGAGACTCACGCAAACCTCACCGGGGACGGAGACGGGACATGGAATTCGAAGACCTGGAACCCAAGCACAAGCTCGTCAAGCCCAAGGACCTGTCGGCCTGGGGCATTGCCGAACTGCAAGCCTATATCGAAAGGCTGCAGGGCGAAATCGCGCGCGCGCAGGCCGCCATCGACGCCAAGGGAAAGCACAAGCAGGCCGCATCCGCCTTCTTCAAGAGCTGATCCGCTTCGCGCGGCGGCGCGTGACGAACATCAGCCAGCCCACGGGGCCGAGCAGCAGCACGAGCACGATCCAGCCCACGCGATGGCCGATCGGGCAGCCGGAACCGGGCGGCGGACGCCAGCCGCCGGCACCGCGCGCGAACAGCACGTGCGCCAGCGGCAGCAGCCAGCCGACGAGGACGACGAAAAGGGCTTGGGTCTGCGTCATTGCGACGCTCATTCTGGCCTAGCGGGCGCACAAGCGCTACAAAGTCTGACGGAACTCCAGCGGGCGAGGGTTAAATGACACTCAAGGGCAGATCGGCACTCGTGACGGGCTCCACCAGCGGCATCGGCCTCGGCATCGCGCGCGCATTGGCCGCGCAGGGCGCCAACGTCATGCTCAACGGCTTCGGCGAGGCGGCCGCGATCGACGCGCTGCGCAAGGAAATCGCCGCGGGCGGCGTCAAGGTCGCCTATTCGGGCGCCGACCTCACCAAGCCCGAGGCCGTCGCCGGCATGGTCGCCGCGTGCGAGGCGGAGCTTGGCGCCGTCGACATCCTCGTCAACAACGCCGGCATGCAGCATGTGGCGCCGGTCGAGGCCTTCCCGCTCGAGATGTGGGACAAGGTCATCCAGCTCAACCTCTCCTCCTGCTTCCAGGCGATCCGCGCCGCCCTGCCCGGCATGAAGAAGCGCAACTGGGGCCGCATCATCAACATCGCCTCGGCGCACGGCCTCGTCGCGTCGGTCGAGAAGTCGGCCTATGTCGCCTCCAAGCACGGGCTGATGGGCCTCACCAAGGTGGTGGCGCTGGAAACCGCGACGACGGGCGTGACCGCCAACTCGATCTGCCCGGGCTGGGTGCTCACGCCGCTCGTGCAGAAGCAGATCGACGCGCTGGCCCAGCGCAAGGGCATCTCGGGCGAGGCGGCGAAGATCGAGCTTCTCTCCGAGAAGCAGCCCTCGAAGGAATTCGCCACGCCCGAGCAGATCGGCGGGCTTGCCGTCTTCCTGTGCTCGCCGTCGGCCGACCAGATCCGCGGCACGTCGTTCTCGATCGACGGCGGGTGGACCGCCCAGTGAAACAGGTGCCCCTGAAAATCGTCGATGCGGTCAGGCATCCGCCGGAGACGGCGGTCAGGGGGGCGGCGTGGGCCGTCCACGCGCTGACGGCTTCGGGGGCGGTGATCGGGCTGCTCGCGCTCTTCGCGGTCATCGAGGGCGACGCGCGCCAGGCGCTGCTGTGGCTGGGGCTCGCCCTCGTCGTCGACGGCATCGACGGGCCCTTCGCGCGCAAGCTCGACGTCGCCAGCCGCCTGCCGCGCTTCGACGGGGCGCTTCTCGATCTCGTCGTCGACTATCTCACCTATGTCGTCGTGCCCGCCGTGCTGCTCTGGCAGTTCGGCTATCTGGGCAACGGGTGGCTTTCGGCGGCGTCGGCCGGCTGGATCCTGTTCAGCTCGCTCTACATCTTCGCCAATCTCGATCTCAAGACGCCCGACAACTACTTCGTCGGCTTCCCGGCGATCTGGAACGTCGTGGCGCTCTACATGTACGTGCTCGACACCGAACCGGCGGTCAATCTCGTCGCCGTCGCCGTTCTGGGCGCGCTCAGCTTCACCAAGATCAAGGCGATCCATCCGCTGCGCGTGCGCGACTTCCGCGCGGTCACGCTCGCCAGCGCCGTCGTGTGGGGGCTCGCGTCGTTCGGCCTGATCTGGCTGTCGCCCGTGCGGCCCGACTGGATGATGGCCGCGTGGCTCGCCTCGACCTTCTGGCTGCTCGGGCTGGGCTTCTGGCGCAGCTTCCGGTGAGCGCGATGCCGGCGAGCACGATGAATGCGCCGCTATTCGCCCTGCGGACGCACGCCCATGCGGCGCCACAGCTCGTCGCTGAGATCGCCCTGGCGCACGACCGGGCCGGTCGGCCGCGGCGGGGCGGGCTCCGGCGGCGGGATGTCGACGAAAGGACGCTCGGGTTCCTGGAAGAACATCACCCAGCTCGCCGTGCCCAGCGTGCCGAGCATCGCGACACCCAGTGCCGCGAAGACGATCAGGCGCATGCGCGCAAGACGCGGGCTGACCGGCGGGATGGCCGGCGCCTCTTCGGCCTCCTGCTTGCCCTTGGCGCCGGGAGCGACCCTGCCCTTGCCCATGGCGGCGGGCGGCCTGCCGCCGGTACCCTTGGGCGGCGGGCCACCCTTGGGCGGCGGTGCGGATCTCGCGGGGGCTGCCATGGGTATGAGTCTAACCGATTTGCCGAATCCCGTCATGGGATGAGAATTCGATCCGGAGGAGCGTGAAGGACATGGAAATACTCCAGCAAGTCAAGGATCTGCTGCTGCTCTACGGCCCGCCTTTCGTGGCCGGCATCGCGATCCTCTTCATCGGGTCGTGGCTCGCGGGCTTCGTCCAGCACGCCGTCGCCACGACGCTGGAAAAGGTCGGCCGCGTGGAACTCACGCTCGCCCGCTTCCTCGCCAGCCTCGCGCGCTACATGGTGCTGACGGTCGTGGTGCTTGCGGCGCTCTCGCAGTTCGGCGTGCAGACCGCGAGCCTCATCGCGATCTTCGGCGCCGCCGGCCTCGCCGTAGGCCTCGCCCTGCAGGGCACGCTGTCGAACGTCGCGGCGGGCGTCATGCTGCTCGCCTTCCGTCCCTACCGCGTGGGCGACCGCATCGACGCCGCCGGTACCGCCGGCAGGGTCGAGGCGATCGACCTCTTCGTCACCGACATCCGCACCGACGACAACATCCAGGTGCTCGTCCCCAACGGCAAGATCTGGGGCGACAAGGTGACGAACCATTCCAAGTACCAGATGAAGCGCCTCGACTTCGAGGTGACGGTCCCCGACCCGGTCGAGACCGAGGCCGCCTGCGCGCGCGTCGTTTCCGTCGTCGCGGGCGATCCGCGCGCGCTGAAATCGCCCGCCGCCGAGGCGGTGGTCGTCAAGTATTCGGCCGACAGCGTCACGCTTGCCGTGCGCGTGTGGTGCGCGCCGGCGGACGAGAGCGCGATGCGCTCGTCGGTGAACCTCGCCTTGCGGAATCTCGCCAAGGCGAATTTCGCCTGAGGGCCGCATGACCATCCGCCAGGCGAAATTCCGGATCGGCGAGATCGTGCGGCACCGCATCTTCGAGTTCCGCGGCGTCGTCTACGACGTCGATCCGGTCTTCGCGAACACCGAGGAATGGTACCGCTCGATCCCGCCTTCGGTGCGCCCGCGCAAGGACCAGCCCTTCTACCATCTCTACGCCGTCAACGCCGAGCAGGGCCCCTACCAGGCCTATGTCAGCGAGCAGAACCTGCTGGCCGATGCCGAGAACGGCCCGGTCGACCATCCGGACGTGAAGAAGGCGTTCGGCGCATTGGTTGATGGTATTTACAATCCGCGCGGCGACGCGCGCGCACGCGCGCTGAACTGACGCCTCAGGCCCGGTGCGCGCGCACCACGTCGAGGAAGGCCTTGCCGTACCGCTCCAGCTTCGCCGCACCCACGCCGTGGACGAGACGCATGTCGTCGAGATTCCGCGGGCCGATCTCGGCCATCTCGATCAGCGTGCGGTCGGCGAACACGACATAGGCGGGCTGGCGGATGCCCTTGGCGATCTGCGTGCGCAGCGCCTTCAGCGCCGCCAGCAGCCCGGCATTCTCCGGCGCCGACGCGACGGCCGCGCGGCCGCCGCGCCCCGTCTTCTTCTCCGCCTTCTCGGCCCACAGCGCGTCCTTGCGCAGTTCGATCTTCGCCTGCCCGCGCAGCACCTCGCGGCCCGCGTCGGTCACCGACCACGAGCCATGCCCGACGATGTCGAGCGCGATCAGGCCCGAGGCGTACATCTGCCGGAAGATCGAGCGCCACTCGCCCGGCGTGCGGTCCTTGCCGACGCCGAAGGTCGGCAGCCTGTCGTGACCGTAGCGGCTCATCGCGTCGCCGGTCTGCCCGGTGAGGATCGCGACGAGATGCTCGGTTCCGAAGCGCTCGCCCGTGCGCAGGATCGCCGACATCGCCTTCTGCGCGTCGACCGTGCCGTCGACCGTGTCGACGCCGTCCTGGCAGAGATCGCAGTTGCCGCACGGCGCCGACTGCTCGCCGAAATAGGCGAGCAGCGTCTGCCGGCGGCAGCGCGGCGCCTCGCACAGCGACACCAGCGCGTTGAAGCGCTGGCGCTCGATGCGCTTGCGCTCGTCCGACGCCTCGCCCTGCTCGATCTGCATCCGGCGCAGGCGCATGTCGTCGAGCCCGAACAGCGTCAGCGTGTCGGCCGGCAGCCCGTCGCGGCCCGCGCGCCCGATCTCCTGGTAGTAGCTCTCGACGTTCGAGGGCAGGTCGGCATGCACGACGAAGCGCACGTCGGGCTTGTCGATGCCCATGCCGAAAGCGACGGTCGCGCACATCACCACGCCGTCTTCCTGCAGGAACGTGTCCTGGTTGGCGCTGCGCACGTCGCTCTCCAGCCCTGCATGATACGCGAGCGCGCGCACGCCCACCTTGCGCAGCGCCTCGGCCAGCTCCTCGGTGCGCTTGCGCGAGCTGCAATAGACGATGCCGCTCTGGCCCTTGCGCGTCTCGAGGAACCGCTCGATCTGCTTGCGCGCGCCGGCCTTGGGCCGCATGGCGAGGCGCAGGTTGGGCCGGTCGAACGAGCGCACGAAGACGCGCGGGGGGATCGAGAACAGCTTCTCCTCGATGTCCTTGCGCGTGGGCGCATCGGCCGTGGCCGTGAGCGCTATCGTCTGCACGTCGCCAAGATCCCGGCGGATGCGCCCCAGCGCCAGGTATTCGGGGCGGAAATCGTGGCCCCACTGCGAGACGCAGTGCGCCTCGTCGATCGCGAGCAGCGTGACGTGCGCCTCGCCCAGCAGCTCCTGCGTGTCCTCGCGCACGAGCCGCTCGGGCGCCACATAGAGCAGGCGCAGCTTCTCGTCGCGGATCGCGCGGCGCACGGCGGCGTTGGCGGCCGCGTCGTTCGACGAATTGAGGCTCGCCGCCTCGATCCCGTATTCGCGCAGCTGGCCGACCTGGTCGCGCATCAGCGCGATCAGCGGCGAGACGACGACCGTGAGGCCGCCGCGCAGCAGTGCCGGAAGCTGGAAGCACAGCGACTTGCCCGATCCCGTGGGCATCACGGCGAGCACGTTCTCGCCGCCGAGGACGGCGCCGATGACCTCGCCCTGCCCCGGCCGGAAATCGTCGAAACCGAAAATGGCCTTCAGGCGGGCGCGGGCCGACTCGATGTCTGCGTACATGTTCCCGTTTTGCCATCGCCCGGGGGCCATGCCAAGCTGCGGAAATGCTGATCTCCGGCCTGTTCCACATCGCGATCAAGACCAACGACCTCGCCGCGACCGAGCGCTTCTATACCGAGCTGCTCGGCCTCAGGAAGGTGGCGCGGCCCGATTTCGGCTATCCCGGCGCATGGCTCGCGACGCAGGGCCCCGCCGGCTCGGCCATCGTGCACATCTATGCCGGCGGCCCGGCGCTGGGCGCGGCGGGCAAGGCGCCTTCGGGTACGGCGGCCATCGACCACGTGTCGATCGCCGCGCACGGCTATCACGATTTCCGCGCGGCCTTCGAACGCCACGGCCTGCCCTGGCGCGAGTTCCTCGTACCGGGCACGACACTCTGGCAGCTCTTCGTCTACGACCCCTCGGGCGTGCAGCTCGAACTCACCTTCGACGGCGCGGCCGAGAAAGGCCCGCCGCCCGACATGCGACCCGGCCACGGCTACGTCGCCGGCACGAGCTTCTTCGATCCCCGTCCTTATGCGGCCTTCGGAGACGCACGATGAGCGATAGCGGATACGCCGCCCGCCGCGCGCGCTTCGCCGAACTGCACCGGACCGGCTGCTTCGTCATGCCCAATCCGTGGGATGTCGGCTCGACGATGATGCTGGCGCATCTGGGCTATTCCGCACTCGCCACCACCTCGTCGGGCTTCTCGTTCTCGCAAGGGCTGCCCGACATGGACTGGGCCGTGCCGGTCGAGCGCGAACTCGCGCACATCGCCGAGATCGTCGGCGCGACGTCGCTGCCCGTGAATGCCGACTTCGAATCCGGCTACGCGCACGACATCGACGGGCTGATGCGCAACGTCCGGCGCTGCGCCGACACCGGCGTGGCCGGGCTTTCCATCGAGGACGCCACCGGCAACAAGGCCGACCCGCTCTATCCGTTCGAAATCGCGGTCGAGCGCGTGGCCGCCGCGGCTGCGGCGCTGAAGGGAACCGGCGTGCTGCTGACCGCGCGCTGCGAGGGGCTGCTTGTCGGCCATCCGCAGGCCCGCGCCGAGATCGCGCGCCGCATGCCCGCCTTCGCCGCCGCCGGAGCCGACGTGCTCTACGCGCCCGGCCTGAAGACCAAGGCCGAAATCGCCGAGTTCGTGGCGCTGGCGGGCGGCAAGCCCGTCAACCTGCTCGTCTCCTCGCCCATCGGCCTCGCGGTTTCGGATGTCGCCGCGCTCGGCGTGCGGCGCATCAGCATCGGCTCGGGTCTCGCGCGCGCGGCATGGGGCGGCTTCCTGCGTGCGGCGCGCACGCTGAAAGAGAGCGGCAGCTTCGAGCAGTTCCGCGACGCCGAGCCGTTCGCCGCCCTCAACGATTTCTTCCGCAGCAAGGAACGCTGATCCATGAGTCCGACCTTCGGGCCGCCCGTCGCGACCCATGCCGCCCCGCAGCCCGTCCACTGCGTCATCGAAGGCAAGCACTGCCGCCTGCGCCCGCTCGACCCGGCGCGCGACACCGACGGGCTCTATGCGCTGAGCCACGGACCCGAGGCGGAATCGCAGTGGGCTTATCTCTTCACCGGGCCCTATCCGGTGAAAGCCGAGTTCGACGCGCATGTCGCCAGGATCGCGGCCGGTACGACCGATCCGGTCTATTGGGCGATCGCCGACTTGAACGACCGCGCCGTCGGCTGGCTGTCGCTGATGCGCATCGACCGCACGCACCGCGTGATCGAGGTGGGCTCGATCCTGCACACGCCCGCCCTGCAGCGTACGCCGGCCTCGACCGAGGCGCAGTTCCTGATGATGCGCCACGTGTTCGACACGCTCGGCTACCGCCGCTACGAGTGGAAGTGCAACGACCTCAACGAACCTTCGAAGCGCACGGCCCAGCGCCTGGGATTCTCGTTCGAGGGGCTTTTCCGCCAGCACATGATCGTCAAGGGCCGCAACCGCGACACGGCCTGGTACTCGATCCTCGACGGCGAATGGCCCGCCCGCAAGGCGGCTTTCGAGACGTGGCTGTCCCCCGGAAATTTCGACGCCGCCGGCAGGCAGAAGACGGCGCTGGGCGAGCTGATCGCGCGGTCGGCCGGGCGCTAGAACGGCCCACCGAGCTGGCGGGTGGCGTCGACGACGCGGCGCACGCCGGGCGGCGCATCCTTGCGGATCGCGATGTGCAGCGTCATCGGGATCCGCGTCTGGGTTTCAAGCGGACGGACCCGCTCGCGGTCGGTCATCGGGATTTCGGCGCTGAAATAGCTGATTGCCCCCGGCATCTGCGCGACGACCTGGACGGTCTGCGCGGCATTCTGGACCGAGCGCGCGCGCGGCGACATCGCGAAATCGAAATGCTTCTGCAGCAGCAGATGAGGCGAGCAGGTCGGCTCGGTCACGACGAGGACCGGCAGGTCGGGCCCGCCGACGTCCTGCCAGTTGGCGATCCGTCCGCTGAACAGCCCCGCGACCTGGCGGTCGTCGAGACGCGCGACCGGATTCGCCGCGTTGACGATGATCCGCGTCTCGGCATTCGCGATATGGAACGATTCGAGCTTGCTCGCGTCGATCGAGCCCGGCGCCACGCGCTGCGCGCTGTCGACGACGTCGCGCAGGGGCTCGGCGAGCAGTGCGATGTCGGCATTGCCCGCGACCAGCGCCGACAGGCCGCGCGAACTGCTGCTGGAGACGATCCGCAATGTCTGGCCCGACATGCGCTCGATGTCGGCCTTGCGCGGCGTCATCAGGGCGAAGGCGATTTCGGTCGATCCCTGGACGTTGACGTCCTGCGCGTAGGCACTGCCGCACACGACGGACAATGCGGTGAACAGGGCAAGGGCGGCCTTCATGCGCGTCTCTCCGGACGATGGGGACGGATCGTCTTCCGCCCGCGCAAGACTAGCAACGCGCACCGCATGATTTAAGGACGCAAATCGTATGTCGGTCCGACCGCGCGGCCGGCACACAAATGCCGATCAGTCGACGAGACGGATCGACAGTTCCGGCGCGTGCCCGACAGCAAGATCGACGATCGCATAGGTCGCCCCGCGCCCTACATCGTCGGTCGGCGACCCGGAATACGCCGCAACCGCCTGCGGCGTGACCAGCTCCATCGCGGCGTGATGGTGGCCGAGGGCGAGATAGTCGAACCCGGCCGCCTCGATCTCTTCCATGCGGATGGGCGAGGAACGCTCGCTCGCCTCGCCGCGCGGCACGAACAGCCCGTGACCCATACCGAGATGCCAGCGCAAGCGATCGGCTCGCTTCGGGCTGCCGGCGAGCGGGCGGAAATCCTGCGAGTGCTCGACCATGCCCTTGCCCCAGACGCTGGCGCCGAGTTCGGGAAACTCGACGTGGCTTCCAGCCTCGTCGCCAAGCAGCCGCACGTTCGCGAGCCGGGCGAAATCGTGGCGCCGGAAGATGGCGCCGTCGGCCATGCAGTCATGGTTGCCGGGGATCATCGCGACGGGAAAGCGCAGCTCGCCGAGCCGTTCCATCGCCCAGACGACCGTTTCGTCGGCAACATCGTTCGTGTCGAACAGGTCGCCGGCGAGGAGCATCAGGTCCGGCCGCCGGTCAGCGATGGCGGCAAGCGCGCGGGCAAAACGCGTGCGGCACGGATCGTCCGCGACGGCGCCATTGGTGCCGAGATGGATGTCCGAGCAATGGGCGATGCGCAGGCGGCCAGTCATGGAGTGGGCGGTCATGGGAAAGCGATAGCGCCGGACGGGCGCCCGTGTCTAGCCGCCCAGATAGGTTCCGCCGTTGAGATGGATGACCTGGCCGGTGACATACCGCCCGCCCGGCCCCGCGAGCCAGCGCACCGCGCTGCCGATCTCGCCGGGCTGGCCCCGGCGGCCGAGCAGCGTGCTGTGCGTGGCGTGGTGCTTGGGCTGCTGGTGGCCGGCCGAGGCGCCGCGCACGGTATCCATCATCCCCGGCGACACGTTGTTGACGGTGATGTTGAAGCCGGCGAGGTCATGCGCGAGCGCCCGCGTGAGGCCGACGAGCCCGGCCTTCGCCGTCACCACATGCGCGCGGTCCATGGCGCCCGTGTGCGCCGTGAGGCCGCCGATATTGACGATGCAGCCCGCCCCGCTGGCCTTCAGAGCGGCAAGCGCCGCCTGCGAACAGTTGAACGCGCCGTCGAGGCAGATCGCCAGCACGTTGCGCCATGTCGCGTAGTCCAGCGTCTCGAACGGCTTCTCGCCGCGCACGGCGGCGTTGTTGACGAGGATGTCGAGCCGGCCGAAGCGCGCCAGCGTGGCGGCCACCATCGCGTCGACCGCCGCGCGGTCGGTCACGTCGGCCATCACCACCATCGCGTCGGGGCCGATCTCGGCAGCGACCGCCTCGGCCTCCGCCCGGTTCGAGCGCGCATTGACGACGACCATTGCACCCGCAGCCGCGAGCTCGAGCGCGATCGAACGGCCGATATTGCGCCCGGCACCGGTGACGAGCGCGACGCGCCCCTTGAGTTCAGCCATTCTTCAGCCTCCGAATTCGGCGAGGGAAACGGGTGCGTCCGAGCCGAAGACGGACTCGGCAAACGCGAGCAGGCGGGCGGTACGCGCATCGTTCCAGCCGCCATGCCGGCAGTTGAGCCGGAACTTCTCGACGATCTCGGCGATCAGGAGCGGTTCGCTGGAGCCGCCGCGGAAATGCGGCTGGCGCTCCTCGACGACGCTGCCGTCGGCGAGCGTGATCTTGACGTGCCCGGTGAACTGTTTCGGATACGGATTGTCCGGATCGACGATGTAGCTCACCTTGCTTGCGATCTCGCGCAGGCGCGGCGCGGCGACCTGCCTGTCGGCGAAGGCGGCAAGTCCCCCCTGGTCGAGCACAAGACCGGCCGCGATGCCGTAGGGGATGCTGAACTTCGCGGCATAGCCGTTGGGCGGGTTGCGCTTGGCATCCAAGGGTTCCCACAGGCGATGGAGGATGCCCTCGGACGTCTCGCATTCGATCGCCACGATCTTCGAAAGATCGAGACCACGGGCGGCAAGCCGCCGCGCGCAGTCGATATAGGGATGGATCATCGTGCCGCAGGCATAGGGCTTGAACGCGATCGTCTCGCTGACCCACTTGCTGCCGAACCCGTCGAGCAGGCCCGACCAGTCGGTCGGGATCTTGTGCGCGAAGCCGTGGAACAGGCCGTGCGTGCCCTCGAACAGCGTGCGCGGACCCGTGAATCCGCCGGCCGCGAGGCGCGCGGCACGATAACCGCTCTGCGCCGCCCAGCCCGGATGCAGGCGCTTTGTCCAGGTACCTTCCGCGAGATACTCGATGATGCCCGAAGCCATGCTGCCGGCGATGCCGAGCGCGTCGATGAGCTGCGCGCGGTTCAGACCCAGCGCCGTTCCCGCGGCAGCCGCAGCGCCGATGGCGCCGAAGATCGCCGTCGGATGGAAGCCCGCCTTGTGCGTCGCCTTGGGCACGACGACCGACAGGCGGCAGGTGATCTCGGTGCCGATGACGATCGCACGCATGGCCGTGCGCCCGGACACGCCGTGGCGCTCGGCCGTGGCCAGCACGGCGGGCAGGATCACCGCGCCGGCATGCACCGGCCCGCCCTCGAACGTATCGTCGAAATCCTCGCCGTGCGCGGCGACGCCGTTCAGCATCGCGGCATCGGCGGCCGAGAAGCGGCCCGGCAGGCCGATGGCGGTGCACGCGCCGCCTTCGTCCACGCCGGCTCGCGCCGCCGTGAGAAAATCGGTCTCCCGCGCGGCGACGCAGATGCCGGCGATATCGATCAGCAGCTTCTGCGCCATCGCCGCGACAGCCGGCGTGGGCTTCGCGGCAAGGCAGGAATCGACGAGGGTTTCGGCGACGGTCATTTCGGCTTGAACTCCCGGTAAAGCGAATAGCCGGTCAGAAGGATCGCGGCCGCGAGCAGCCCGGCGGCGACGGGATCCTGCGCGAAGACCGCGTGATCGCCGCCGGACAGCACGAGGCTGCGGCGGTAATTGGATTCGACGAGGAAGCCGAGCACCACGCCAAGCACGAGCGGCAGGATCGGCACGCCGAAGCGGCGCAGCAGATAGCCCACGACGCCGAAGCCGAGCACGAGCCCCAGATCGAACAGGCTCTGGTCGATCGCGTATACGCCCGTGCAGACGAGCGCCAGGATGTAGCCCATCAGGTACGGCTTGGGCCGGTTCACGAGCCAGATGCAGGGCGTGAGGATCACGAGCCCGACGAGCACCATGAAGATGTTCGCCGCCAGCAGCCCGCCATAGAGCCCGTAGACGACATCGGGCGCCTTCTGGAACAGCAGCGGCCCCGGCATCAGCCCATGGATCATGAAGCCGCCGAGAAGGACGGCCGCCGAATTCGATCCGGGGATGCCGAGACTGAGCAGTGGCACCAGCGCCGTCGCCGTGACGACGTTGTTGGCGCATTCGGGCGCAGCCACGCCTTCGATCGAGCCCTTGCCGAATTCCTCGGGATGGTCGGACCAGCGGCGTGCCTCGTTATACGCCATGAAGGCGGCGATGGTGCCGCCGGCACCGGGTGTCACGCCCTCGAACGTGCCGATCGAACAGCCGATGACCTGGCTCTTCCACAGCCGCTTCCATGTCGCGAGATTCGGCAGCTTCAGGCGCGTGTCGCGCGCGTCCGCGCGATCCCACGCCGGGGCGGAAATCTGCTCGAGCATCTCCGCCACCGCGAACAGGCCGACCATCACGAGGATCGGGCGGATGCCGCCCAGAAGCTCCGGGCTGCCGAAGGTGAAGCGCGGAACGCCAGATACGGGATCGGTCCCGATCGTGGCGACCATCAGCCCGAGGAACGCGGCGACGAGGCCGCGCAGCAGCGATCCGCCCGCGAGGCTGGCGATGACGCTGAGGCCGAGGATACCGAGCGCGCAATAGGCGGGCGGCGTGAAGGCGAGCGCCACGGCGGCGAGCGGCTCGGTCGCGAGCACGAGCACGACGAGGCCGAACAGGCCGCCGACGAGCCCGCACATCAGCGAGATGCCGAGCGCTTCGCCCGCCCGCCCCTGCCTGGCAAGCTCGTAGCCGTCGATCGTGGTCGCGGCGGCCGAGTTCGTTCCCGGCGTGCGGATCAGGATCGCCGGGATCGAGCCGCCATATTCGGCACCCACATAGACCGATGCGAGCAGCACGATCGCGGTGATCGGCTCCATGCCGTAGGTGAAAGGCAGCAGCAGCGCCATCGCGATCGACGGCGAGATGCCCGGCAGCGCGCCGCCGAAAATTCCCCAGATCACGCCGCCCAGCGACGCGATCAGCGTTCCGATACCCATCAGAAGATCCCCGACGGCATCGGGATGCCGAGCAGGTAGCCGAACATGAACCAGAAGAGCGCCGCCCCGCCGACCGCGGCGGCGACCATCGTGCCGTCCGGCTTCGCGCCGGCGTACCAGGCGACGGCGGCGATCAGTACGGCGATCGAGATCGCGTAGCCGGCCACCGGAACGACGAGGAGATAGGCGGCCAGGATCGCCAGCAGGCCCAAAGCCCGGCGATAGGCGTCGGGCGGCGCATCGTCCTTGCCTGCCGCGGGGCGGGCGATGCCGCGCCCGGCAAGGGCGAGCCCCGTCGCACCCATGCCGCAGGCGATCAGGCGCGGCACGCCGTCGGCGCCGACGGCATCGGCCAGCAGACTCTGCTGGATCGCGCCGGCCTCGGCGAAATAGGCGCCTGCCAGCCCGACCGCCGCGATGCCGAGCACTGCGTCGCTTGAAAGCCTCACTTGATGACCCCGAGCTCCTTGAGGGTCGTCGTGACCTCCGCGGCGAACTTCGCCGTGAAGGCGCGCGCTTCGGCGCGACCCATCGGCATCGGCACGAGGCTTTCCTTCATGTACTCGGCCTTGAAGGCATCCGACGCGAGGATGCGCCGCACGGCCTGCTCCCACTGGGCGGCGATCTCGTCCGGGATGCCCTTCGGGCCCGCGAGGCCGCGGAACTTGGTCACGACGATGTCGAAGCCCTGCTCGCGCGCGGTGGCAAGGTTCGGGAAATCCGGCAGACGCTTCTCGGTCATGACGCCGAGCAGGCGGACCTTGCCCGCATCGAGCTGGGCGCGGATCTCCTGGATCTCGCCGATGCCGAAATCGAGCGTGCCGTTGAGCACGTTGATCATCAGGTCGCCGCCGCCTTCGTGGCTGACGACGGCCGCCTGCACGCCGGTCGCCTTCTTGAGGCGTTCGAGCGCGATGCGCTCCAGCGAGGCCGGATTGGCCGCACCCCACTTGCCGCGCCCCGGATTGGCCTTCGCATAGGCGAGCGCCTCGCCCAGCGTCTTGAACGGGCTTTCCGCGCGCGTGTAGATCACTTCGGGATCGAGGAAGACGACGACGATCGGATCGAGGCCGTCGTAGCCAATCTCCGGCTTGGACAGCAGCGATGTCTGGATGTAGGTCGGCGTCGTCGCATAGAACGTCCCGCCGTTGGGCGCGGACTTGGCGACCTTCGCCACGGCAGCGGCGCCGCTGCCGCCGCGCACGTTGTCGATCGCGAAATTGGCGCCCATGACAGGCGTCAGATGCTTGACGAGCTCGCGCAGGAAGACGTCGCTGCCGCCGCCGGGGCTCGAATGGGTGACGAGATTGACCGGCGAGACGGGATACTTCGTCTGCGCGTGAAGCGCACCCGACGCGGCAAATGCCAGTGCCAGCGCCGACGCGACGATCCGCAATGGACGATTCATGGCTCTTCCTCCCTTGCTTGCTAGCCGGCGCGCAGACGGGGGCCTGCTCCCACGCCGGAAATCCAGTTGGCGAAACCGACGACCGCGAACGTGACGACCAGCATCGTCACGCCAAGGACGGCGATGGCGCCGAGATTGCCGCTTTCGTTGAGATCGAAGATGACCACCGACAGCACCTTGGTGCTCGACGACGAGAGCATCACGGCAGCCGAAAGCTCGCGCACGACACCGATGAAGATCAGGCACCAGCCGGCGATGACCCCGCTCTTGAGCAGCGGCGCCGTGATCTTGCGCAGCGTGGCGAGCCGGTCGGCGCCGAGGATGCGCGAGGCTTCCTCCAGTTCCGGATGCAGCGACCGGAAGGAGGCGCGCATCTGCTGGAACGCGGCGGGCAGTTCGATCGTCAGGAAGGCGAAGAAGAGGATCCACAGCGTGCCGTAGAGCAGGATCGGTCCGCGCGTGTAGGCGAGGAACAGCCCCACGCCGAGCACGATGCCGGGTATCGCGATGGGCGCGGTGGCGAGAAATTCGAGCGCCCGGCCGCCGAACGAGCCGCGGCGCGCGGCAAGATACGCGATGACGAGGGCGAGGACCGTCCCCGCCGTCGCGGTGGCGAGCGCCAGCACGAACGTGTTCGCGAATGCCGCGCGCGTCTGCGAGAACTCGACGAACACGAACGTGAAATTGCCCCAGGTCAGGTTCGCCGGATCGAACGGCCCGGACGGGATCTTCGAGACGGCCGCCTTGAGGAGCGCCGCGTAGGGCATGAAGAGCGGCAAAGCGAGCACGCCCATGACGAGCGCGAAGACCGGCCAGCGCCACACACCCAGCCCCATCAGGCGCGGCTCGCCGCTCTTGCCGCCGAGGACGGAGAAACTACGCCGGCCGAGGATCCGTCCCTGCACCCAAAGCAGCAGGATCGTCACGAGCAGCAGCGGCAGGGCGGCGGCGGCGGCGATCTGCGGCTTGGGCGGGAACTGGAACAGCGAATAGATCTTGGTCGTGACTGTGTGGAAACCTGCCGGGATCGCGAGGATAGCGGGCGAGCCGAACAGCGTCATCGCCTGGAGGAACGCGACCAGCGCGCCCGCGAGCAGCGCCGGCAAGGCGAGCGGCAATGTCACGCCGGTGACGACCTTCCAGCGGCCCGCACCAAGGATGCCCGCGGCATCCTCGAGATCGGCCGGAATGCGGTCGAGCGCGTTCGTCAGCACGACGAAGACATAGGGGGCCGTGTAGCAGGCGACGACGAAGACGAGGCCCGGAAAGCTGTAGATGTTGAACAGCGCGTCGCCCGAGCCGGTCGCGTCGCGCCAGAGCTTGTTCAGGATGCCGCTGTTGGGTGCGGCGAGGATTTCCCACGCGATGGCGCCGAGGAAGGGCGGGGTCACGAAACTTGCCGTCATCAGCAGGCGCACGACGCGCCGGCCCGGCAGGTCGGTCCGCGCGACGAGCCATGCAAGCGGTGCGGCCGCCACGGCCGCGAAGAAGGCGACGAGGATGGCGAGGCCCAGCGTCGTCATCAGCGGCTCGAACAGGGTCGGGTCGTCGATCAGCGCACCGAAATTGTCGAGCGTGAACGCGCCGCGCCGGTCGCTGAAGGAATAGGCGACGAGCCAGCCGATCGGCAGGCTGATGAGGCCGGCGAGAAAGAGCCCGGTCGCCGCGAGAACCGGACCCGAAAGGTCCGGTCCCGCGGCGTTCCGGGACGGCACCGCGATGCTTGCGGCGACGTTCGTCACGTCTTGAAGTAGCGCAGGTAGCGCTTCTTGATTTCCTCGACCTGCTGGTCGACGGCGGCCGGGTCATCCTTCATCAGCTTGATCTCCTTCAGCGGCTTGCGGCCCTTGGGCTCGACCACGTCGGGATGGAACGAGCGCAGGCCGCCCGCCTCGACCGCCAGTTGCTGGGCTTCGCGCGAGAAGCTCCACGCATGGAACAGCCGGGCGGCGTTCGGGTTCTTGGCGAACTTCATCACGCCCGAAGGCCCGATGACGAGCGGCGTACCCTCGGTCGGATAGACGAGGTCGATGGGTGCGCCCTTCTCGCGTTCGAGGAACACGTTGTACTCGTTGCCGTCGGCCATCACGGCGCGCTCGCCGGCGATCACCTTGCGCGGCGGATCGGTCGACGACTGCACCTGCATGACCTGCTGGGAGGCGAGCTTCTCGATGAAATCCCAGCCGATGTCGCGCGAGATCTGGAACGTCGCCGTCAGGATCGTACCCGAGTAACCCGGATGCGCCTTGACGAGCTTGCCCTTCCACTTGGCGTCGAGCAGGTCCTTGAAGCTCCTGGGCGCGTCGGCCGCCGACACCTGCGTGGTGTTGTAGGCGATGACGCTGAGGCTTGCGCGCATCGGCGCATAAAAGCCTTCCGGATCGAACGAGCCGGCCGGATAGCGCTGCACGACTTCTTCCGGCAGTGCTGCGGCAAGCCAGCCTTCGCGCTTCCAGTAGATGAAGTGCGCGGCATCCGAGCTGTTGATCGTGTCGACGTTGTAGATCTTGCTCGAATATTCCTGGCCGACCTTCGAGAACTGGCGCTCCGCGCCGTTGCGCTCGACCGTGACCTTGATGCCGGGATAGCGCTTCTCGAACGCCCTGGCGAGATCCTCGGCGACCTTCACGTCGATCGAGCTGTAGTAGACGAGGGCGCCTTCCTTGCGTGCGGCGGCCTCGAGTTCCGGCGTGATCTTGTAGACCGGGCCCTGGGCCGCGGCTCCTGTCGATAGCAGCACGAGCGCCGCAAGCGACGACAGCAATCTGCCTATCATGGGGTTCCTCCGTTTTTGATCGTTCTTTTTTACTTGGCGCCGAAACTAGACCAGCACCGGTCGACAGCGTTCGGGCGGCAACGCCACCCAGACGTTGGCGTCGGCCGGGATCGCGAGATCGGGGGGTGCCGACGCCCGCAATGTGGTGCCGTCGGCGAGCGCAAGCGACAGGTCGCGCGTCGAGCCGAGGAATGTCTGGCGCAGGACGCGCGCCGGCAGCGCGTCGGTCGAGCGTGCCGCGCTGACGCCGATTTCGTGGAAGCGGATCGAAAGCGCGCCGGACGCGCCCGGCCGGAACGTGGCCTCCGCACAGCGCACCACGCCCGCGCCGATGTCGAGCAGGTCGGCGCCGACCGCGCGCCCCGAAAGGATGTTCGCCCCGCCCAGGAAGTTCGCGACGAAGCCCGAGCGCGGCCGCGAATAGATCTCCTCGGGCGAACCGGCCTGTTCGATGCGGCCCTGGTTCATCACCACGATCAGGTCGGCGGCGGTCATCGCCTCGGCCTGATCGTGCGTCACGTAGACCGTCGTGTAGCGGAACTCGTCGTGCAGGCGGCGCACCTCGAAGCGCATCTCTTCGCGCAATGCGGCATCGAGATTGGAAAGCGGCTCGTCGAGCAGCAGGATCTCCGGCTCGACCACCAGTGCGCGGGCAAGCGCCACGCGCTGCTGCTGGCCGCCGGAAAGCTCGCCCGGATAGCGGTCGGCGAACTTGTCGAGCTTCACGGCGTCGAGCATGCGTCCCACCCGCGCGGCGATGTCGGCCTTGTCCATCTTCCGCAGCGCCAGCCCATAGGCGACGTTGTCGAAGATCGTCATGTGCGGCCACAGCGCGTAGGACTGGAAGATCATCGACATTCCGCGCCGCTCGGGCGGCAGGGCGGCGCCAGGCTGGGACAGGACGCGCCCGCCGACGCGCACGGTGCCTGCACTCGGTTCCATGAAGCCGGCGACCAGCCGCAGCGTCGTCGTCTTGCCGCAGCCGGAAGGACCGAGCAGGCAGACGAGCTCGCCGCGCGCGACCGACAGGTCGATCGAATCGAGGACCGTCTGGTTGCCGTATCGCTTCGTCAGACCTGCGAGGACGAGATGGCTCATGCGACCTCCGAACCGGATTTTCCCGGTGCCTTCGCGCGCCGTCGGCGGTCGCCCTTGGCGACGTGCGTGCGCAGGGCCGCACTCGCGGCACCCGGATCGCGCGCGGCAAGCGCCTCGACGATGTTGCGATGCTCGATGTTCGAAACCGCCAGGCCGCCGCCGCGCAGCAGCCCGTTGCGGCGGACGGTGTGCAGCTCGTTCGTCAGGCGCTGGTACATGTCGAGCAGGCGTCCGTTGCCCGCCATTTCGAAGATGCGGCGGTGGAAGCGGAGGTTCAGCGGGAAATAGCGGTGGAACTCCGCCGGATCGAGATAGTGCTCGAGCTCGTCGACATAGCCGCGCAGCTCCGCAAGCTCGGAATCGGTGATGCGGGTGGCGAGCAGCTCACCCGCCAGCCCTTCGAGCTGTTCGCGCACGACGTACATCTCGCGCGCTTCGGTCTCGCTGACAACGCGCACGAACGCGCCCCGGTTCTTCTCGATGCGCACGAGGCCCGCCGCTTCGAGCGCGCGCAGCGCCTCGCGCACCGACGAGCGCCCGACGCCAAGGCGCGCCGCGATCGCGACTTCCTTGATCTGCTGGCCGGAATCGAGCTCGCCCGCAAGGATGAGCCGCATCACTTCGGCCTCGACAAGGCTCGACAGCGACGTTGTCCGGACGAGGGCGATCGCGGCGGGGGCGTCCATGCTGGACCTCAGGTTCCGGTGAACTGCGGCTTGCGCTTTTCCATGAAGGCCTTGCGGCCTTCCTTGTAGTCATTGCTGGCGAAGCACGCGGCGACCATCGCGTCGCACTTGGCGATGTCCTGCTTGTCGGCATCCTTGAGGACTTCGATGGTGCTCTGCTTGATCGTCGCGATGGTCATCGGCGCGTTGTCGGCGATCGTGTTGGCGATCTCCATCACGGTCGTCTCCAGCGCGTCGTCGGCGACCACGCGGTTGACGATGTTCCAGCGCAGCGCCTCGGCGCTGCTGAGCTGGCGCGCGGTGTAGAAGATCTCCTTGGTCGCGACCGGGCCGATCGTCTCGATGTAGCGGCGCAGTCCCTTGTAGCCGTAGCCGAGCCCGAGCTTGGCCGCAGGCAGCGCGAACTTCGAGCCTTCGGTCGAGAAGCGCATGTCGCAGCAGATCGCGAGATTGAGCCCGCCGCCGATGCAATAGCCGCGGATCATCGCGATGGTCGGCTTGGGCATCTGGTAGATGCGCATGTAGACCTTCTCGACGAGCGCGTTGTATTTCTGCGCGGCCTCTTCGGAAGCGCGCTCGCTCTCGAATTTCGAGATGTCGGCGCCCGAGACGAAGGCCTTGCCGCCCGCGCCCGTCAGCACGATCACGCGCACGTCCGGATCGGCGAGAAACCCGTCGAGGATCTTCTCGGCGGCTTCCCACATCTCGAACGAGACGGCATTGTGCTTCTCGGGGTTGTTGAAGGTCAGGATACCGACCCGACCTTCCTTGCGCGCGAGCATCTTGTCGGCCATAAGCGTCGTCTCCTTCAGATCGTTCCGGCGGCCCTGAGGGCCGCGATCTCGTTTGCGGCAAGGCCGAATTCGGCCAGGATCTCGTCGTTCTGCGCGCCGCGCGCGGGCGGCGGGCTCGCAAGCCGGCTGGGCGTGCGGCTCATCGCGAAGGGCTGGCCCATCAGCGTGAGGTCGGCTCCCTCGACCTTGCGCGCCACGCCCAGATGCTGGACCTGCGGGTCGGCGAACATCTGGTCGATGGCGTAGATCGGCCCGCACGGCACGCCGGCCGCGTTGAGCTTCTCGACCCATGTTGCCGAGGTTTCCGTGGCGAAGATCGCCTGGAGTTCGGCATTGAGCTTTTCGCGGTTCTGCGAGCGCAGCGACATCTTGGCGTATTCGGGCCGCGCGATCAGCTCGTCGGCACCCAGCGCCCTGGCGCAGCGCTCCCAGATCGCCTGCCCGGTCGTCGCAAGATTGAGATAGCCGTCCTTCGTCTGGAACACGCCGGTCGGGATGCTGGTGGGATGGTTGTTGCCGGCCTGCTTGGCGACCTCGCCCTTGACGAGGAAGCGCGCGGCCTGGAAGTCGAGCATGAAGGCCTGCGCCTGCAGCAGCGAGGTCTGCACCCACTGGCCTTCGCCCGAGACTTCGCGCTCGAGAAGTGCGGTGAGGATGCCCATCGCGCAGAAGAGCCCGGCCGTGAGATCCGCAAGCGGGATGCCGGCGCGCACCGGGCCCTGGCCCGGCAGACCCGTCACCGACATCAGCCCGCCCATACCCTGCGCAATCTGGTCGAAGCCCGGCCGCTTGGCGTAGGGCCCGTCCTGGCCGAAGCCGGAGATGCTGCCGAGGACGATGCGCGGATTGATCTTCTTCAGATCGGCGTAAGCGATGCCCAGTCGGTCCTTCACGTCGGGCCGGAAATTCTCGACGACCACGTCGGCCTTCGCGACGAGGCGCCTGAAGACCGCAATGCCCTCGGGCGATTTGAGGTTCAGCGTCAGTGATCGCTTGTTGCGGTGGAGATTCATGAAGTCCGCGCCTTCGCGCGGGCCGCCCATCGGATCGGCTTCTTCGAGATGCTCGGGCATCTCGACCTTGATGACGTTCGCACCCCAGTCGGCGAGTTGGCGCACACAGGTAGGGCCGGAACGCACGCGGCTGAGATCGAGGACGGTAAAGCGCTTCAGGGCCGCGGAGGCCTGCGGGGCGGGCATGTCGGGCGTCTCTCCCAGATTCGAGGCCTTGGTGGCCTGATACCTTGTGCCGTCACGCTGATGTCGATTGTCGACAAAGTCAATGCAGATTTGCCGAAATCGGCGGCAGTTTTTGGGAGATCCCAAAAGATTCGCCCATATGTCCCTGAAATGGCTATCAAACGGGCACTTTCTCATCTGTAACGGTCCGCGACTCCCCTTTCGACACCTTGAGCGCTACTGTTCCTCACGCCGTTCCGTATTGCCTGGGGAGGAAACGCGGATGACCGTCCTGACGATCAACGGGAAAAAATACGAAACCACCGTCGATCCTGAAACGCCGCTTCTCTGGGTCTTGCGTGACTCGCTCGGCATGACCGGCACGAAATACGGATGCGGCATCGCGCAATGCGGGGCATGCACCGTCCATCTCGACGGCGTGCCGACGCGCTCGTGCTCGGTACAGCTCGACGCCGTGGGCGAAGCGAAAATCACGACGATCGAAGGCCTCGCCGCCAACGGCGTGCTGCACAAGGTGCAGAAGGCCTGGCTGGAAAGCGACGTGCCGCAATGCGGCTACTGCCAGAGCGGCATGATCATGGCCGCCGCCGCCCTTCTCGCCGAGAAGCCGACGCCGACCGACGAAGACATCGACGCGGCGATGACGAACATCTGTCGATGCGGCACCTACCAGCAAGTGCGCGCGGCGATCCACGCCGCCGCCAAGGCCTGAGGGAGGAACGCGTCATGACAGAACTCGCTTCGATGAACCGCCGCGCCTTCCTCGTCGGCACCACCGCCGGGGCCTTCTCGCTCGGCTTCACCTTTCCCGCCGGCAAGGCGAACGCGCAGGCGAGCGGCGCGGTGCGCGAAGTCAACGCCTGGGTCGTCGTCCATCCCGACGACCGCGTGGTGATCCGCATCGCGCGCTCCGAGATGGGGCAAGGCACCCTCACCGGCCTCGCCCAGCTCGTCGCCGAAGAGCTGGAATGCGACTGGTCGAAAGTCTCGACCGAGTTTCCCACGCCCGGCCAGAACGTCGCGCGCAACCGCGTGTGGCGCAATTTCTCGACCGGCGGCAGCCGCGGCATCCGCGAATCGCACGACTATGTCCGCGAAGGTGGTGCTGCCGCGCGCGAGATGCTGATCGCGGCGGCAGCCAAGCGCTGGAACGTCGCGGCCGGCGAATGCAAGGCCGCCGACAGCGTCATCCGGCATGCGGGTTCCGGGCGCAGCGTCACGTTCGGCGCGGTCGCCGCAGAGGCGGCGCTGCTGGAACCGCCCAAGGAGATCAAGCTCAAGGACATCAAGGACTGGAAGGTCGCGGGCAAGGGCGTGAAGCGCCTCGACACCGCCCCCAAGGTCGACGGCTCGCTCGTCTACGGCATCGACCTCAAGCTGCCCGGCATGCTGACGGCGACGATCCGCGACTGCCCGGTGCAGGGCGGCAAGCTCAAGAGCTTCGATTCCGCCAAGGTCGAGAAGATGCCCGGCGTGCGCAAGGTCGTCGCGATCGACGGCACGGGTGTGGCCGTGATCGCCGACAGCTACTGGCAGGCGCGCAAGGCGCTCGAAGCCCTTCCGGTCGAATGGGATATGGGGCCGGGCGCCAAGACGTCGTCGGCCACCATCGACGCGATGCTGGCCGAGGGCCTGAACGCCGCGGACTCCTTCATCGGCACGCGCGTGGGCGATGCGAAAGCGGCGCTTGCCGGTGCCGCGAAGACCGTCGAGGCGGTCTACTCGTACCCTTACCAGAACCACGCGACGATGGAGCCGATGAACGCCACGGCGCTCTATACGGCCGATCGCTGCGAAGTCTGGGCGCCCACGCAGAACGGCGAATCGGCCCTTGCCGCCGCCGCGGAAGCCGCCGAACTGCCGGTCGCCAAGTGCGACGTGAACAAGATGATGCTCGGCGGCGGCTTCGGCCGGCGCGGCCGGTCGGACTATGTCCGCCAGGCCGTGCTGATCGCAAAGCAGATGCCCGGCACGCCGGTCAAGCTCGTCTGGTCGCGCGAAGAAGACATGATGCACTGCGCCTTCCATCCGGTGACGCAGTGCAAGCTGACCGGCGGGTTCGATGCGGCGGGCAATCTCACCGGCCTGCACATGCGCATCTCCGGCCAGTCGATCCTCGCCTCTCTCGCCCCGCAGAACATGCAGAACGGCATGGATCCGGTCGTGTTCCAGGGCCTCAACGCGGGCGGCAACGAAGGCCAGTTCGGCTACAACATCCCGAACCTGCTGGTCGATCATGCGATGCGCAATACGCACGTGCTCGCCGGTTTCTGGCGCGGCGTGAACCTCAACCACAACGCCATCTACGTCGAATGCTTCATGGACGAGCTGGCGCGCGCGGCAGGGCAAGACCCGCTGGAGTTCCGCCGCAAATACTTGAAGCCCAAGCACCGCGCCGTGCTCGACGCGGCCGCCGCCGGTGCGGGCTACGGCAAGGCCGCACCGGGCGTATATCACGGCCTCGCGCAGATCATGGGCTTCGGCAGCTATGTCGCGGCCTGCGCCGAGGTGTCGGTCAAGGACGGCAAGCTCAAGATCCACCGCATCGTCGCGGCAACGGATCCGGGCACGGTCGTCAACCCCGCGCAGATCGAACGTCAGGTCTCCGGTTCGTTCGTTTACGGCCTGTCGGCGGCGCTCTACGGCGAATGCACCGTCAAGGACGGCGTCATCGAGCAGACGAACTTCGACACCTACCCCGTGCTGCGCATGGACGAGATGCCCAAGGTCGAGACGATCCTCGTCCCGTCCGGCGGTTTCTTCGGCGGCGTGGGCGAACCGACGATCGGCGTGGCGGCGCCGGCGGTGCTCAACGCGATTTTCGCCGCCACCGGCAAGCGCGTCCGCTCGCTGCCGGTGTCGAAGCACGACCTGCGAACGGTGTGAGCGGGCGGCTTGCGACACTCGGATTGGCGACGGCGCTCGCGGCCTTTCCGGCCGCGGCGGCGGACGGCGATGCGGCGCGCGGCCGGGCCATCGTCGCGAACCGTTCGGTCGGGCTCTGCCTGCTATGCCATTCCGGCCCGATCCCGGAGGAACGCTTCCAGGGCACGCTTGCTCCGCCGCTCGACGGCGCCGGTTCGCGCTGGACGCCGGACGAACTGCGCGCCCGCATCGTCGATCCGTCCAAGACCGTACCCGGCACGATCATGCCGGCCTATGGCCGCACCGACGGGCTGACGCGCGTGGCATCCGCCTTTGCCGGCAAGCCGATCCTGTCGGCCGCACAGATCGACGATGTCGTGGCATACTTGGCCACGCTGCGCGACGAGAAAGCCCCCCGATGAATCCGGCATCGAAAATCACGCGACGTGCCCTGCTCGGCGGCGCTGCCGGATTCGCGGCCGTGCCTTTAGCGCCCGCCTTCGCGACGCCGGAATCGATGCAGGTCGCGATCGACGCGGTCGTCCACGGCCGGCCGTTGCGCGACGGCAAGGTCACGCTCGACATTCAGCCGTTGATCGACAACGGCAACACCGTGCCCATGCGGGTTTCCGTCGACAGCGCCATGAGCGATACGGACCGCGTGCGCGCCATCCACGTGTTCAACGAGCGCAATCCGCAACCGCACGTGCTCAGCGTCCGGTTCGGTCCCCTCGCCGGCAAGGCGGAGCTCGCCACGCGCATCAAGCTCGGCGACACGCAGAAGGTGATCGCGATCGCCGAGATGCAGGACGGTTCGCTTTGGCGCGCCGGAATCGACGTGATCGTCACCATCGCCGCCTGCATCGAGGGGCTGGAGTGATGGCCGCCCCGCTCGTCAGCCTTCCGGCCCGCGTGAAGCGCGGCGATATCTTCGAGGTGAAGACGCTGGTGGCGCATCCGATGGAAACGGGTTTCCGCCCCGGCCTCAACGGCAGGCTGATCCCGCGCGACATCGTCCAGCGTCTCGTCTGCCGCTACGACGGCGCGGAAGTGATCGATCTGGCGCTCTCGCCGGCCATCGCGGCAAATCCCTACGTGCTGATCTATGTGCGCGCGACGCGCAGCGCGCAGCTCGAACTCGAATGGACCGGCGACAACGGCTTTGCGGCCAGCCACAGCGTCGCCGTCACGGTCGAGTGAAGCGCTTCGCCCCTCGCATCGCCGCATTTTGCGCCGTCGCGGGCCTTGCGCTTGCGGCACAGGGGCAGCAGCCGGCCGACATGCGGCGCTCCGGTTTCGACGACATGGGCCCCGCCTTGCAGGCGATCCAGCGCGACGATATGGCGAACCCCGCGATGCTGTGGCTCGTGCAAGGCGAAGGCCTCTGGAGCACGCCGACGGGAAAGGCCGCGAAATCCTGCGCGGACTGCCACGGCACCGGAGAAACGATGCGCGGCGTGGCCGCGCGCTATCCCGCCTTCGATGCGAAGATCGGCGCGATCGCCGATCTCGACCGGCGCATCGAGCATTGCCGCACCGAATATCAGCAGGCCCCCTCGCCTGCCCGCGAAAGCCGCGACAGGCTGGCGCTCGAACTCTTCGTCGCCCGCCAGTCGCGCGGTCTGCCGATCGTGCCGGCGACCGGCGCGGAACTCGACGCGGCCGCCGATATCGGCGCCGCGCTTTACCGGCAGCGGCAGGGGCAGATCAATCTCTCCTGCGCGCAGTGCCACGACGAACGCGCGGGCGAGAAGCTTGCCGGCGTGACGATCCCGCAGGCGCATCCGACAGGCTATCCGATCTACCGCTCGGAATGGCAGGGCGTGGGTTCGCTGCAGCGCCGCCTGCGCAACTGCATGATCGGCACGCGCGCCGAACCCTATGCCTATGGCGCGCCGGAGATGCTTGCGATCGAGGTCCATCTGATGCGCCGGGCAAGCGGCATGCGCCTGGAAACGCCCGCCGTTCGGCCCTAGGCGCGGCGCGTTGCCGCAGGTGCCCGCATATTCGGGGTCCTGCCATGGGATATTTGCAGGCCGGATTTCGGCACCAGTGACCATTCGTTAACTGTCCAGGCCGTATTCCACGCGGCCCATACAGCAACGGATACATCGAATTGACATCGGAACTTTGCCACGATCGGAACACCCGCCGCGAACTCTGGTTCGACGACATCCTTCAGAGCCGCGCCGACCGGATCGACACCGCCTTCAATGCCGCCGGCGCATGCTGCCCGAAATCGCAGTGGGCGCCGCGCATCGACGAGGCGCAGACGCTGCCGATCCGGCATCTGATCCGCTATTTCGAGGAGAAATCGCACGGCACCGAAAGCGTGCAGGCGGCGATCCTCGACCCAGCCGATCTGCGTCCAGCGCTGGGCTATGTCAACCTGCTCGAACCGGTCGACGACGGGCGGGATTTCCGCTTCCGCATCTTCGGCACGTTCGTCGCCGCAGTGACGGGCCAGGACCTGACCGGGAAATGCCTGTCGGAAGTGCCGGCAAGCGACTATGTCGTCGACCATGCGATGGCGACGTATCGCGCAGTCTATGCGCGGCGCCTGCCTCTTCTCTCGACGCGCATTCCCCTCGGTGCAGAGACGACGAGCCGCTGGGAGCGACTGGTGCTCCCTTTCACGGGGCCGGCCAACGACGTCGTCCGGCTGCTCGCCGGCGTCGTCCCGGTCGGGCTTGCCGGCCTGCCGATGCGCCCGAAACTGCTGTCGGGCGCCTGACCGTCAGCCGATGTCGAACGTGACGCCCTGCGCGAGCGGGAGCGTCGAGCCGTAGTTGATCGTGTTCGTGGCACGGCGCATATACGCCTTCCAAGAATCCGAACCGGCCTCGCGGCCGCCGCCCGTTTCCTTCTCGCCGCCGAAGGCCCCGCCGATCTCGGCGCCGGACGGGCCGATATTGACGTTGGCAATGCCGCAGTCGGAACCGACGTCGGAGACGAAATGCTCCACCTCGCGCATGTCCTGCGAGAAGATCGACGAGGAGAGCCCGGCCGCCACGCCGTTCTGGATCGCGATCGCCTCGTCGAGATCGCGGTAGCGCACGACATAGAGGATCGGGGCGAAGGTCTCGACCAGCATCGGACCCGCCTGCTTTGGCATCTCGACGATGGCAGGCTGGAAATAGCGGGCATCTTCCGGCAAGTCCGCGCGCATCACGCGCATGCCGCCATGCACCTTGCCGCCCAGCGCCTTCGTCTCGGTCAGCGCCCTGGTCGCGTTGTCGAACGCCGCGGCGTCGATCAGCGGGCCGACGAGCGTGCCCGCCGCGCGCGGATCGCCGATCGAAACGCCGGCATAGGCGCGAACGAGCTGCGGGACGAGCTTGTCGTAGACGCTCTCGTGGACGATCAGGCGGCGCAGGCTGGTGCAGCGCTGGCCGGCCGTGCCCATCGCGGCGAAAGCGATCGCGCGCAGCGCCAGATCGAGATTGGCCGAAGGCGCCACGATGGCCGCGTTGTTGCCGCCGAGTTCGAGGATCGCGCGCGCGAAGCGCGCGGCAAGTTTGGTGCCCACCTCGCGGCCCATTCGGGTCGAGCCGGTCGCCGACAGGATGGGAACCAGCGGGTTGGCGACCAGCGCCTCGCCCGCCTCGCGCGCACCGGTCAACACCTGGTGCAGACCCGCCGGCACGCCGCCGTGGCGCTTGGCGGTCTGCGCGAAGATCGCGGCGACGGCGAGCGCGGTCAGCGGTGTCTTCTCCGACGGCTTCCAGACGATCGAATTGCCGCAGACGAGGGCGAGCGCCGCGTTCCACGCCCAGACCGCGACGGGGAAATTGAAGGCCGTGACGATCCCGCACACGCCCATGGGGTGCCAGGTTTCCATCATCCGGTGGTGCGGGCGCTCGGTCGCGATCGTCAGCCCGTGCAACTGGCGCGACAGGCCGACGGCGAAGTCGCAGATGTCGATCATCTCCTGCACTTCGCCGAGACCCTCGGACGCGATCTTGCCGGTTTCGAGCGTGACGAGGCGGCCGAGATCGGCCTTGGTCGCGCGCAGCGTCTCGCCCAGCAGGCGCACGAACTCGCCGCGCTGCGGGGCCGGCAGCTTGCGCCATTCGACGAAGGCCGCGTGGGCGGCCTCGATCGCGGCGCCGGCTTCGGCCTTGCCGGTCTCGCGCACCCGGCCGATTTCCGTGCCGGTGATCGGGCTGCGCACGACGAGCGTGCCGCTCGTCGCGGCCTTGGGATCGACGCCGAGGCGCTGCAGGATCTGCGCGACTTCGGCGCGGACTTCGGGAAGGTTCGGGGCTGGATTGGACAAGCGGCTCTCCTGTTCGGTGCGGCCGGAAGCCGCGCCGGGATATTGGAGAAGCCGGCTGCCGCGGGCAAGCCCGCCGGAAGACTAGGCCGGGGTCCAGCGCGGCAAGCCGGTCGCCTGTCGCCAACCGTGCGCGATCTCGTCCCGCCGCATGAAACGCACGCCCGGCTTGCCGACGGCATGCGCAAGGAACCGTTCGAGCCCGCCGATCCGTCCCGGCCGGCCGATGATGCGCAGATGCAGCCCCACCGACATCATGCGGGGAACGGCGGCGCTTTCGGAATAGAGCCGGTCGAATGCGCCGATGCAGTAGTCCGCGAAATCGTCGGCCTGCACGAAGCCGCCGCCGTTGTAGAAACGCATGTCGTTCGTGTCGAACGCATAGGGCAGCACGACATGCGGCCGACCGAGCATCTGCACGACATAGGGCAGGTCGTCGTTGTAGGCGTTCGAATCGTAGAGGAAACCGCCGTGCTCGGCGAGCAGGCGGCGCGTGTTGACGGACGTCGCCGAGCGCGTGTGCCAGCCCACGGGCGGCATTCCGGCCGCATCGGCCAGCGCTTTCGCCGTGCCGGCGATGATCGCCCGCTCGCGCCCCTCTTCCATGCCGGCATGCGATTCCCAGCGCCAGCCGTGTGCCGCGATCTCGTGCCCGTCGGCCACGCCTTCCTTCGCCAGCCACGACGAGAGAGCCACCGCCCGCCCGTTGCAGCTGAGCGTTGCGCGCACGCCGTATTGGCGCAGCATCGCGCGGATGCGCGGCCAGCCAGCGCGCGTGCCGTATTCGAAATGCGATTCCATGCAGGGGTCGGGCGCACCCTGCACGCGATGGACGGCCTCGTAGACGCCTTCGTTGGCCTCGTCGCCCATGCCGATGGCGAGTTCGGCGCCTTCTTCGACATTGACCACGACGGAGACGGCAAGCCGGCTGCCGTCCGGCCACGCTGCGACCGGAGACGAGCCGGCATGGCCCCGGAAATCACGGTCGTGTTCGGGGATGCGCATCCGCGTTCCTTCAGATTTCGGCGATCCGCCGGAGCCCGACCATCCGCTCGCACGCCAGCAGCAGCACGAGGACCAGCACGATCAGCAGCGAGGAGACCGCAGCAATCGTCGGATCGGGCTGCTCCTCGACATAATTGAGCATCTGGATCGGCAGCGTCTTGGTCCAGGCGTTGGTGAAGAAGATCGAGATCGCATAATTGTCCATCGAGGCCAGAAAAGCGAATATTCCCGACGTCAGGAACGCCGGCGCCAGGTTCGGCAGGAGCACGCGCAGGATCGCTTCGGGATACGAGCAGCCCAGCGTGCGCGCCGCGTCGATCAGCGAGAAATCGAACAGCGTCAGCGCGGAATAGAGCGTGCGCACCACATAGGGCATCGTGATGATCACGTGCGCGACGACGAGGCTCGTCCACACGTCGCGCAGGCCCACAAAGCGCAGACCCTGCAGCAGGGCAATACCCAGCACGAGCCCCGGCAGCATCAGCGGCGACGTGAGGAACGCGATCACCGTCTCGCGACCCGGAAACCGGCCGCGCGCGATCGCGATCGTCGCCATGCCGCCGAGCAGCATCGAAATCAGCGTGGACAGACCCGCGACCTGCGCCGATGCGCCCAGCGCGGAAGTGAGGCCACGCAGCGTCAGAAGCCGCTCATACCAGCGGAACGACCAGCCGGGCGGCGGCAACGTGAAGATCGCGCTGGACCCGAACGAGACGACGATGGTGACGGCGAGCGGCACGATCAGGAACGTCGCGACGAGTGCGGCGACGATCCAGATTGCGGCATTCGCGGCGCGCTCGATAGGCGTCATCGCGAATCCCCATTTCGGCGCACGGCCCAGTTGCTGCCGGCGACGATCCCCACGGCAAGTACCAGCAGCACGACGGCCGTGATCGAGCCGAGCTGTTCGTTGCGCATCAGCAGGAACGCGCGCCCCGTGAGCGTGGCGAGCGTCTGGAACCGGTCGCCGATCAGCAGGCTCGGGATCACGTACATCGACATTGCCAGCGAGAAGACGATGGCCGCCCCGCTGATGATCCCCGGCATCGCCAGCGGCAACGCCACCTTGAAGAAGCGATAGACGGGCGAAGCGCCCAGCGTGGCTGCGGCGTCCTGAAGGTTCGGATCGACGAGCTTCAGCACCGAATAGATCGGCAGGATCATGAACGGCACGAACAGGTTCGCCGCGCCGATGACGAGGCCCGTCTCGGTGAAGAGCAGCAGTTGCGGGGCATCCCACACGCCGGTCGCGACCAGGAAGCTGGCGACGATGCCGTCCCGCCGCAACACGATCTGCCAGGCGAAAGCCTTCACCACGACGCCGACCGACAGCGGCAGGATGATCGCCACGAGCAGGGCCGACTGCATCCAGCCGCGTGCGCGGGCGAGCGCGACTGCCGTGGGATAGCCGATGACGAGGCATACCAGCGTCGTCAGCGTCGCGATGCGCAGCGTATTGCCGATGACGCGCCAGTTGAAGCCGTCCGACAGGAAGGCGGCATAGCCCGACAGCGTGAATCCCTCGCCGCCCTGGAAGCTCCGCCACATCAGCACCGCGACCGGCAGCGCGAACACGACGAGCATGTAGGCGACGGCCGGGACGGCCAGAAGCGCCACGCCGTCGATGCCCATACGCGCGAGGCGCTTCATGGCGCCGCGTCGCCCGGAAAGACAAGCGTGTCGTCGACCGACCACGAAAGGCGCGTACGCCCGCCGACGGCGAGGTTCTGCGGCAGCTGGCCCGCCTCGACGAGGATCAGCTGGCCGGCGGAGTCGAAATGCAGATGCACTTTCGAACCCTGGAACACGATCTCGCGCAGCGTCGCGTCGACCGCGTTGTCGCCGTCCGAGCCGATGCGGATACGCTCTGGCCGCACGGCGAGCAGGATCGGCGCGCCGGTCATGAAGCTTGTACGCGCGCGCAGCCGGCCGACGGCCGTATCGACCGCAAGAAGTCCGCCATCGGCACCCGCGGCATGGCCGGAGAAGCGCGCTGAATGACCCACGAAGCCCAGCGCGAACGGCGTGCGCGGGCGCAGATAGATCTCGTCGGGCTGCGCGAACTGCTCGATCGCGCCTTTGTTCATCACCGCGACCCGGTCGGACATGACCAGCGCCTCTTCCTGATCGTGGGTGACCAGCACGGCCGTGATGCCTACCTCGCGCAACAGGCGCTTCAGGTCGATCTGCATGCCTTCGCGCAGCTTGCGGTCGAGTGCCGAGAACGGCTCGTCGAGCAGCAGGAGCTTGGGCGATACGGCGAGCGCGCGCGCGACAGCCACGCGCTGCTGCTGTCCGCCCGAAAGGCCGCGCACCGGTCGGTCGGCCATCGCACCCAGATGCACGAGATCGAGGAAGCGCTTGACGGTGCCCGGGATCTCGGCAGCCGGCTTCTTGTGCGCGCGCAGGCCGAACGCGACGTTGTCGGCGACGGACAGATGCGGGAACAGCGCGTAGTTCTGGAAAACCACGCCGACGCCGCGCTTGTGGGTGGGCAGGCCGTCGATTGCGGCACCATCCAGCAGGATGGCGCCGCGATCGGCCGCGAGGAGACCCGCGACGATACGCAGCAACGTCGTCTTGCCGCAGCCCGAAGGCCCGAGCAGCGAGACGAATTCGCCCTGCCGCACGGCGAAGTCGACGCCGCCGAGAACGGTGTTCCCGGCGAACGCCTTCTCCGCGCCGCGGACGTCGAGAAACGCTTCGCCGTCCATCTGCCGGACCTAGAGCGACATCTCGCGGTCCCAACGCGCCACCCACTCGGCACGGAACTGCGACACGTTCGCCCAGTCGACCGGATGGATCGTCAGCCTGTCGAGGCCGGCGGGCGCCGGCACCTTGCCGTTGGTCGGCAGCGCGAACGTCGCGGCGGCGAGCTTCGCCTGGATCTCCGGGCTCAGCATCAGGTCGATATAGGCCTTCGCCATTTCCGGCATCGGGCCGTCCTTGACGAGCGCGATGCCCGACGGCATCGAGAACGTGCCTTCCTTGGGCGCCGCGAGCTCGATCGGCGCGCCCTTGGCCTTGCGCGCGAGGGCGAGCGTCGATATCGAACCCGCAATCATGTAGGCTTCGCCCTGTTCTAGCAGGTTGTAGGCCTGCCCTTCCTGCGTATAGGCCATCAGGACGTTGGCCTTCATCTCCTTGAGTTTGGCGAAGGCAGCGTCCATGTCCTTCTGCGCCTCGGCCATCGGCTTGCCGGTCTTCAGGTACGAGGCGAGGAACAGCGTCATCACGCCTTCGGTGTTCTGCAGCGACGGCAGGATCACGCGGCCCTTGTATTTGGGATCGTACGGCTCGGCCCAGCTCGTGGGCGCCACCGGCATCTTGTCCTTGTTGTAGGCGATGCCGACCCAGGGCTGAAGATAGTTCACCCACATCCCATCCATGTGCGTCACGCCCGGCTTCAGCGAGGCCGAGCTCGGCACCTTCGCCGCCGTGATCGGATCGAGCAGGCCTTCCTTGACCGCGAGGATCATCACCGGATCGTCCATCTGGACGACCGAGAGATACTGCGAACCCTTGTTCTTCTGCATCTTCTCGAGATTCACGAGGCTGCGTGTGCCTTCGTAGACGACCTTGATATTGTACTTGGCCTCGAAGGCCGGGATCATGATCTCGTCGGTCCAACTCTTCTGGCTTGACGCACCGCCAACGACCAGTTCCTTGGCTTGCGCACGCACGATGGAAGGTGCGGCAAGCGCCGCGGCGGCGGAAAGGCCGGCGGCGCGCACGAGAAGCTGCCGGCGGTCGATTCGGTGGGCGAGTGTCTTGGCCATGGGTCGGACTCCTGGGTCAGGTCGCGGGAACGAAGGTTTCGGAAATCGGCTTCTGGTGCGGGCCGGCGTAGCGCGACCGGGCATAGCGGTCGTCCCAGAAGCTTTCGGGCGTGGCGAGCAGGTGCGAAAGGCCGGTGCGCTCGAGCATGCGGTCCGCCTCGCGGCGCGCACGCGCGAGGATCGCCGCCTCGTCGACGTTCGCGAGGTGGCGCTTTTCCATGACGATCTCGCCGCCGACCAGAACCGTATCGACGTCCTGTCCCGTGGCGCCGTAGGCAAGCTGGTAGAGCGGCATCGCCGCCGGCGTCAGGTGCGGCTTGTCGAGATCGACGAGAACGATGTCGGCCTGCTTGCCGGGAGCGAGCGTGCCCAGCTCGCCGCCGAGGCCGAAGAATTCGGCCGGATCGCTGGTCGCCATGCGCAGCACGCGGCCAGGCGGCAGTAGATGCGGATCGCGCATCATCGCGCGGTGATAGTGCGCGCAGGCGCGCATGACGCGAAACATGTCGGCCCCGCAATCGGGCGCGAGCCCGTCGGAGCTGACGATGACGCGCGCACCCGCCTCGAGGAGCTCGGGCACCGGGCAGCGGCCCCAGACCGCGCTGCCGGACAATGGATTGTTGGCGACCGTGGCACCGGTGCGCGCGACGATGCGCACCTCTTCCGGCGTAAGGTCGAGCGCGTGCGAGAGTAGCGTGCGTTCGTCGACGATGCCGAGTTCGTCGGTCGCGAACGCGACCGTGCCACCGCGCTGCCCGTCCATCATCAGCACCGCGCCGAATTCGCGCGCGAGTGCCTTCATACGGCGCGCGATGTCGCACAGCTCCGCGAAATGGGGGCCGCGATGGATTTCGGGATTGACCGTCGGCGCGGTGAGCGCGACGCCGATGCGCGCCGACGGCAGTTCGCGCAGGAGCCGGCGGCAGGTCGCGATCTGGTCTTCGAACATGATCTCGACGCTGGAGCGCTGCGCACCGTCGAATCGCGCATAGCGTTTCGGGAACGGCGGCCGCGTGGGCCCGACGCCGAGGATCAGCCGCGCGCCGATCGCACCGAACGCCGAAGCGTAGGCCGTCGCGACGCCAGTGCCGTCGGAGCGGTTGTTCTCGTCGCCGCCGCCGAGATAGGCGACCGCCGTCGTGACGCCGGCCTTCAGGCGCTCGACGGCCGAAAGCTGCGCTTCGGCCTGCCAGAAATCGGCCGTGGCGCCGTCCATGTAGATGTCGCGGCAGGCCTGCCGCCAGGCGGGGAAGTCGTCGGCACCGAGTGCGCGGACAAGCCCATGCCCGGCGTGCGAATGCCCGTCGACGAAGCCCGGCATCGCGACGAAGCCCGGGCCGCCGAGGCGCCGGTGCACATCGGGAAACTCGGCTTCGAGCTTTTCGCGCGGACCCACCGCCAGGATCCGCCCGCGGTCGACCGCGACCGCGCCGTTGTCGAGCGCACGGCACGCCGGCTCCATCGCAATCACGACGCGCGCGCTGATCAGGCTGTCGATCAAATGGGCACTCCCGGCCCGACGGGGCCGGATATGCCAACAGCAACGCATATGCCACGGGATTATAGTGTTGATTATATTGCGGAATATCTGGCCTCGCGCGAGCGGAATGCCTCGATGCGAGCAGGCCGATTGGTACAGATTGTGCACAATAGGCATGAATTTGTGCAGAACCGGCCCGCACCACGGCCACGGAAATCTGGAAGACCGAATGGACGAAAGCGAAGTCGAAGAAGTGATGCGTCGCGTGCTGCTGTCGGGGCGTCTGAGCCCCGGCACGAAGCTCGGCGAGACGAAACTGGCGGCGATCTTCGGCGTCAGCCGCGAGCGCGTGCGTGGCGTGCTGAAACGCCTGAGCCACGACCGCTTGGTCCAGATCGAAAAGAATCGCGGTGCCTTCGTCATTCCCGTCGATCTCAGCGACGCGCGCGCGACCTACGAGGCGCGGCGCATACTCGAAAGCGGCATCGTGATGCGGCTGACCGAATGCATCGCGCCCGCCGATGTCGCTCGACTTCGCCGGCATCTTGCCGAGGAGATCCGCCTGAAGGGCGCGCATGACCGGGCAGCGACGGTCCGTCTGGCTGGCGAGTTCCACCTGCTTATGGCGCAAATGGTCGGCAACGAAATGATCCTGCGCCAGCTCCAGGAGTTGATCGGGCGTTCGACAGCCCTCGTGACGTTCTTCGAGCCCGAAAGCGCCGCAACCTGCACCTGCGAGGAGCACGGCCTCGTCCTCGAAGCCGTCGCAAAACGCGATTCTGCCGCCGCCGTCCGGGCCATGACTTCGCATCTTTCGCTGATCGAGACACGACTCCGGCCCCGGATTTGCGAATCGCTCGGCACCGCGCCGGAACCGGCGATCGCTGCGGAATTACGGCTGTTTCGCGCGGAAAGGGTTTTGGCCCGGCAGGCTTCGTGACAATATTCGCCCGTCCGAAACGACAGGCAGCACGCTGACACACCGGTCGATGAACCATACCAGATCGACAACCACCGAGTTCCGCGTTCCCCGAGATCCGGTCGAATTCGATCCGGCCGGGATCGTTTCGCCGATGCTCCGGCGAATGCACGACGCATGGAAGGAAGTCGCCGCCGGCCGCGCGATGCCGGAATCCGGCGAATTGCCACCAGTAGCGCTGAACTGGGCAACCGAGTTCCTGAGCATCCATGACGTGCTCGCCGACGGCACCTTCCGGTTCCGCGTCGACGCGCCGAAAACGGCCCACTTGTTCGGCAACGACATGTCCGGTCGCCTGCTCGCGGACTATCCCGATCCGAAAATCCGCGAAGTGATCCGCTGCACGCTGCAGCGGGTCGTCGACACGCGTGCGCCGGTGCGCGAGATGCGCGACATCACCGTCAGCCTGTGGCGCTGGGAATACGAGATCCTGCTCGTGCCGCTCGCCGGAAGCTGCGGGCGGGTCGAGACCATCTACTCGCTGCCGCAGATCGGGTCCGAGATCCGCCGCTGAATGCCGCGCGCGAGGTGAGCCCCTCTCACCTCGAAACGCGTTTTGATCGTTTGCCGCATGCGACGGCGCCGCCGACAGTACCCGCATCGAAACCGGCGCGGGGCACAAGATGGCAAGCGAAATCCTCTGCGGTATCTCGGACGGCATCGCGACGATCGTCCTGAACCGTCCGGCAAAGCTCAACGCGATCAATTACGCGATGGTCGACGCGCTGATGGCCGCACTCGACCGGCTGGAATCCGACGAAGGCGTGGGCGCCGTGATCATCACGGGCGCCGGCGATCGCGCCTTTTCGGCGGGTGGCGACATCGCGGAATTCTCCGAGAGCGTCCGGCTCGGGCCCTCGGTCGCCGTGCGCGAGTTCGTGCGCCGCGGACAGGGCATGACCGCACGCATGGAAGCCTTCCCCAAGCCGATCATCGCGGCGGTCAACGGCCTTGCCTATGGCGGCGGCTGCGAGGTGACGGAGGCGGTGCACCTCGCCGTCGCGAGCGAGCGAGCGGTCTTCGCCAAGCCGGAGATCAAGCTCGGCATGCCGCCGACATTCGGCGGCACGCAGCGCCTGTCGCGCCTTGCCGGCCGCAAGCGCGCGCTCGAACTGCTGCTGACGGGCGACACGTTCTCGCCCGGCCGCGCGCTCGAGATGGGGCTCGTCAACATGGTGGTGCCGCACGACGCGCTGCTCGCGACAGCGCGCGATCTCGCCCGGCGGATCATGCGCCATTCGCCGCTCGCCGTCGCCAGCATCGTCGCGGCCGTGTGCCGCGGGCTCAACATGACGATCGGCGAGGGCCTTCAGGCCGAAAGCGAGCAGTTCGCGCGCATGGTTCCCACGCGCGACATCCGCGAAGGGCTCGACGCGTGGATCGACGGGCGTCAGCCGGTCTTCGCCGGCGCATGACTGGCCACGCCGCGAAACGCGCCGCGCAACCAGTTGCGGAAAGCGACGACCTCGGGGCGGACGAGCGACTCCCGGCCCGCGACGAACCAGTAGCCCGTCGCGCAGCGGCGCGGCGGGCCGAGCACCTGCACGAGCGTCCCGGCGGCGAGCTCGTCGGCCACGAGCGGCAGCCGCCCCATGGCGACGCCGAGCCCGCGTGCCGCGGCCTGCGTGGCCATGTGGATCGTATCGAACCGCAGGCCGCGCGATCCGCCAGCCGGGCGGATGCCGGCAAGCTCGAACCAGCTCTGCCAATCATCCGAAACATTGGTGACGTGCAGCAGCGTCGCCTTGTCGAGATCCGAAGGCTTGCGGATCGATTCTGCGAGTGCGGGCGTGCAGACCGGCACGAGTTCCTCCTGCGCGAGGCGCACGGCGTAGAGATCCGGCCAGTCGCCGCGCCCCATGCGGATCCCGACATCCACGCCTTCGCGCAGGAACTCGACCTGCCGATACGTAGTATCGATGGAAACCTCGATCTCCGGGTGTTTCGCGCCGAAATGCCTGAGATTGGGCACGAGCCAGCGTGCACCGAAGGTCGGCGCCACGCTTACCGAAAGCCGGCCGGTGGGCTGGCGGCCGGGCAGCGATCCGGTGGCGCCCGAGAGGATCTCGAACGCGTCGCGCACACGCGGGAGATAGGCGGCACCAGCCTTCGAAAGCGCCAGCGCGTTGCGGGTGCGCACGAAAAGCCGGACGCCGATCTGCGTCTCCAGCAGCCGAATGCGGTGGCTCACCGCACTCGGCGTCACGCCGAGTTCGTTCGCCGCCATCTTGAAACTGAGATGCCGGCCGGCGGCTTCGAACACGAGCAGGGCATCGAGCGGCGGGAAGCTGTAAGCCATCGCGCGAGCTTCGGGCACGCCGTCGGGGCCGCCAAATGAATTATCCGGATCGGCCTGATGAGAAATTCTCACCCCGCATCGGCGCGCTCGGCACGCTCGGCGCAGTCACGACGGCGTTCATCCTCGCTTGCAAGATGCTCGTCTCGCTGCCCGGCAGGTGGCCGGGCGCGGCGACGATCGGCGTCGGGCCGTTCGCGGGGCTCCATGCCCGGTGGCGCGACGCGCGGATCGAGCGGGCCGAGCTCCTGCATCTGACCGATCGGGAACTGGGCGATATCGGGCTCAACCGGCTCGACGTGCGCCAGCTGATCGACGCGAACTGGTGGCAAGATCCTGAAGTACTCGGACCGCGTGTGAAGCGACGGCGCCGATAGGCGCGCTTCAGGCGATCAGCAACGCCGTGCCGTAGAGCCCCGCCGCGAACACCGTGTGGGCGGCTATGTTCAGCATGCGGATCTGCATCGCGTTTGGCTTCTTCGACGCGGCCCAGCCCGCCCCCATGCCCGGCTGCAGCAGGAACCACCCGGCCCCGACCGTCACGAGCCCGAGAATCCAGGCAGGCAGGAAGGTCGGTGACGCCGTCCATCCCGGCGCGAGCGCGATCAGCACGCCGGCATAGAGAATCCCGATCGCATAGTGCGCGATCCAGCCGACGGCGAGCTCGTCGCGCCATGCTTCGGCGGCCGCGATGTCGTCATGGAACACCTTGCCGTTCGTCAGATGGCAGAACCAGCGGCCGACAAGCGCCCAGTTCGGCAACGGGTTACCGAACACCTTGTTGAGCAGGACGGCCCAGACATCCATCAAGGCCGTCGCCCCGGCACCGATCGCCAGCGAACGCCACAGGAACTCCGCGGTCAGCATTCCGTCTCTCTCCTTCTTGGACTCGTCTTCGGACGATCATGCACACATCGCGCGCCTCTGGCCACCGGCGGCAGAACGGCCTAACCTCAGGTCAACGAAGAAGACATCGGGAGATCCGCCATGCCGAACGCCGCCAGCCGGAGTCCGATCCCGCATCCGTTCACCCTGCACCCGCTCGAAGGCGGATTCGGCGCGCGCGTCGACGGCCTCGCGATCTCCGCCATCGACGATGCGACCTTTCCGGCGATCTACGACGCGTTCCTGAAGCACCAGTTCCTGCTGTTCCGCGATCAGGACCTGCCGCCCGACGCGCAGGTCGCGTTCGCGCGCCGCTTCGGCGAGGTGCAGGTCCATGTGATGAACCAGTATCACGCGAATGCGCATCCCGAGCTCTACACGCTCTCCAATCTCGGGCCGGACGGAAAGCCGAGCGGCAAGCATCCCGACCGCGGCACGATGGCCTGGCACACCGATGGCTCGTGGCAGAAGCGCCGCACCAAGAGCACGATGCTCTTCGCCGAGATCATGCCGCGCACGGGCGGGGACACCGGCTTCGCCGACATGTACTCCGCGTACGACGCTCTGCCGCCGGACGACCAGCGGCAGATGGAAACGATGCGCGCGATGCACAACCTCAACTTCTCGCGCAATCGACGGCACGCCGAAGACCCGATGACCGAAGCACAGCGCAAGGCTGTGCCGCCGATCGAGCAGCCGGTCGTGCGTGTGCATCCGGAGACGGGGCGCAAGGCGATGTATCTCGGCGACCACGCGGAAAGCATCGTCGGCATGGGATACGAGGAAGGGCGTGCCTTCATCGACGCGCTCAACGAGCGCATCGTCGCGAACTGCCGGACCTATTTCCACAGCTGGCGGCCGCGCGACCTGATCGTCTGGGACAATCGCTGCCTGATGCACAAGGCCGGCGCCTACGACACGGCGAACGAACCGCGGGTCATCCGCCGCTGCACGGTGCTGGGCGACGAAGCGTGAGACCGGCGGATGCGGTGCGCCGCACCCGCCGGATGACGCTCAGCGGACGGCGGCGTAGCGGCTGCCGAGATAGTAGCTCTTCGGATCGGCGATCTCGGGCACGCGGTTGAAAGTCTGGAACATCTCGTTCATGCCCTTGAACCAGCCGCCGACCGTGCCGTTCTGCGACAGGTCGGCCAGTTCCGCACTCGTATAGTACTTCGCGAGTTTTGCTTCCGCCTCGAGATTGGCCTTGGGCGCGCCGAGCATCGCGGCCGTCCACTCGACGACCTGCGCGACGTTGCCGTGCCGGTAGTCGTTCGCTTCCTTGATCACGCGCACGAACGCTTCGACCAGCGCGGCGCTCGCGGGCGCTTCCAGCTCGTTGCGCATCACGAAGCTGCTCGGGAAGCTGTTCGCCGGCAGCGCGTCCGCGTTCGAGAACAGTTCGTTCAGGTTCGGGATGCGCGCGCGGATCGTTTCCACGTGCGGATACCAGATACCGGCTCCGTCGACCTGACCCGACGCGAAGGCAGTGACGACGGTCGAGGGGTCCATCGTCAGGCGCTTGACGTCGTCGATCTTCATGCCGGCCTTGGCGAGTGCCAGGCGCAGCAGCATGTCGCCCGACGTGCCTTCGGGTACAGCGACGGTCTTGCCGCGCAGATCCTCGATCTTCTTGATGTTCGGCTGGCCGATGACCCGGTCGGAGAAGCCCACGACGTTCACTGCGACGATCTTGGCTTTGCCGGTCATCGGCAGCCACAAGGCGCCGGGGCCGATATAGCCGAAATCGAGATCGCCGGCACCCAGCGCCTGGATCTGGATCGGTCCGTTGGTGAAGCCTTTGATGTCGGCATCGAGCTTGTGCTTCTTCCACAGGTCGAGCCTGTTCGCCGTCGCCGTCAGCGAGGCGCCGTGGAAATCGCCGATATAGCCCACGCGCACCTTGAGCGACTGCGCGCGCAGCGGAGTCGCGTGCGCGAGGATTCCGGCGCCTGCCGCCGAGGCAGCGAGGTGAAGGAATTTCCGGCGCGAGGTGGCGTGCTTCTTCTGGACGGTCATGGCGGGTTCCTCCTGTTGTTTTCCGGTTCAGTGTTGGTGGAAGACCGCGTTCCACACGCGGTTGCGCAGGTCGCGGAACTCGGGCGACAGGCGCATCGCCTCGTCGCGCGGGAAAGGCAGGTCGACCTTGATCTCGGCATGGATGCGGCCCGGCCGGGCCGCCATCACGATCACGCGGTGCGCAAGATAGACCGCCTCGTCCACGTCGTGCGTGATGAACAGGATCGTGCGCCGGTCGCGCTTCCAGGTATCGAGAAGCTGGTCCTGCAGCGTGATGCGCGTCAGCGCGTCGAGCGCGCCGAAAGGTTCGTCCATCAGCAGCACCGCCGGGTTGACCGCATAGGCGCGCGCGATCGCGCAGCGCTGCTTCATGCCACCCGAAAGATTCTTCGGGAGCGCGTCCGCGAACGCCGAAAGCCCGACGAGATCGAGGCAGCGCGCGACGGTCGCCGCGCGCTCCGCCGCCGGTACTCCCGCGATCTCGAGCCCGAAGGCCACGTTCTCGGCGACCGTGCGCCACGGGAACAGCGCGTATTGCTGGAAGATGACGCCGCGCTTGGGCCCCGGCCCTTCGACCGGCGCGCCGTCCACGAGCACGCGCCCGCCGGTCGGCTCCTGCAGGCCCGCCACCATGTTCATCAGCGTGGATTTGCCGCAGCCAGACGGGCCCACGAGCGTGACGATCTCGCCGTCGGCGATGTTGAGGTCCACGTTCCCGACCGCGTGCACCTCCTCGTCCTTCAGGAGGAACGAGCACGACACGTCCTCGAACGCGATCTTGGGGGTGCTCATCGCCGCTCCTGCCACGAGGTGAGCCGGCGGTCGAGCCACAGCAGGAACCTGTCCATCGCGAGTCCCATGACTCCGATGGTGATGAGGGCGGCGAAGATCGTCTCGAGATCGTAATAGATCTGGGCCTGCTGCATGCGGTGGCCGAGCCCTTCCTGCGCGGCGATCAGTTCGGCCGCCACCAGCGTCGACCACGCGGCGCCCAGCCCCGTGCGCATGCCGACGAGGATGAAGGGCATCGAAGCCGGAATCACGACCTTGCGGAACACCGCGCCGTCGCGCGCCCCCAGCACGCGCGCGGCGTTGATCAGCACCCGGTCGACATTCACAACGCCCTGGAACGTCGCGATGACGCTGACGAGGAAGGCGGCCAGCGTGATGACGAAGACCTTCGGCACCTCGCCGATACCGAGGAACACGATGGCGAGCGGGATCAGCGCCAGCGGCGGGATCGTGCGGAAGAACTGCACGTAGGGCTCGATCGTGCCGCGCGCCCACAAGTACCAGCCCATCAGGAAGCCGACGGGCACGGCAAGGGCCGTGCCCAGCGCGAAACCGAGCATCACGCGGCGCAGCGAGGCGATCGCGTCGACGAACAGCGCACCGCTGGCGGCAAGCTCGATCCCGCGACGCAGCACGGCACCGGGGCCGGGCAGGCCGGCGAGCTTCGCTTCCGCCGCAAGCCACCAGATCGCCAGGCCGGCGGCGGCCGACAGCAGGTTCAGGACCAGCATCCGGTTGCGCGAACTGCGCGCGCGTTCGCGCGTGCGGCGACGGATTTCGCTTTCCCCGCTCATCGCGCCCCCGCCCGTCGTCGATAGGACGACGCCTCGCGCAGCAGCCTGTCGAAGGCGACAAGCGCGCCGCCCGCGATGGCGCCGTCGGGGCCAAGGGCCGTCCGGCGCAGTTCGGTACCTTCGAGCAGTTCGGCCTGCGCGTGATCCGGCAGGCGCACCTGCACGTCGGCGAGGAATCCGTCGGACGCCTCGGCGTACATACCGCCGACGACGATGCGTGCGGGCATCAGCAGGTTGACGGCCGCGCCGATCGCGGCGGCAAGATTGTCGACCGTCTGCGCGCGCAGCGCCTGCGCCCTGGCATCGCCGCGCGCGGCGGCTTCCTCCATCGCACGCACGACCGAAGGCGCTTCGGCACCCAGACCCAGCACGCCGCGCAGATAGGATTCGCGAAGGACATCGACCGCCCGCGTACGCTCGGGCATCCCCGCAACCAGCGTATTGCGACCCACCGGCAGATGGCCGAGCTCGCTGAACGCGAAGGGAGCACCCAGTTCGGCGGCGCGTGCGTCGATGAAGGCCGCTCCCACGCCGTGACGCACCTGCACGAACAGGATCGATTCGCCCGGCGGCGGGCCGAGATCCCGGAACTCCGCGAGACCCATCGCGCGCGTGTTGTTGACGAGAAGCGCAGGCAGGCCCGTTGCGGCCTCGACCGGGCCCGCGATGTCGAGATTGCGCCAGCCGAAGAACAGCGCGTAGCGGCTGATGCGCAGACGCATGTCGGTCGTGCCCGGGGCCACGACAGCTGCGGCCGCGACCGGCCGGCCGATGGCGGCAAGGCGCTGGGCCTCGCGCGCGAGATGCGCGGCGATCGCCGCGACGGCCTCCGGCCCCGGACGTCCCGCCACCGCCAGCCGTATCGTGCGCCGCTCGCCGGGTGAAAGGTCGAGACCCACGCGCGCGGTCGTGATCTGCGCGTGCTCGACCACCGCGACCAGCACGGCTGGCGCCACGGATTTGATGTGCAGGGCCGTCGCCGGCCGGCCGGGCTCGCGCGTGGGACGCGATTCGCCCTCACCCACCCAGCCCAGCGACAGCAGATCGGCGACCACCTTGGTCATCGTCGTCGTCGATTGCCCCAGTCGTCGGCACAGATCCACACGCGACTGCGGGCCATTGTCGCGCAGACAGACCAGCGCCTGCATGCGATGGCGCACGCGGAGCATCTCGACAGGTGTCGTCTTGGCGGGTGCACGCGCGGCGCGATGCATCGACGGACGGTTCCTCCGGGGTCGGCGGATACGCGCTCCACCGAATTCTTTTCTGGTGGGGATTAAATCGCTAATCTCGCTTTCAAGTCAACAAGCGTTCGACGGGGAGGCCGCCCGAATAGGCGGAAGACGGCATGGCGACGCGCAAGCAACCCAACATCCTGTTCATCATGGCCGACGACCACGCGGCGAAGGCGATCGGCTGCTACGGCTACGGCATCAACCGCACCCCGAACCTCGACCGGATTGCGCGCGACGGCATGCGCCTGCGCCATTGCTATGTCAGCAACTCGATCTGCACGCCCAGCCGCGCGGCGATTCTCACGGGTACTTACAACCACGTGAACGGCGTGATGACGCTGGCCGACTCGATCGACAACCGTCTGCCCAACGTCGCCAAGCATCTGCGTGCGGGCGGCTACCAGACGGCCTTGTTCGGCAAGTGGCACTTGGGCGAAGGCCGGCCGCACGAGCCGACGGGCTTCGACGCATGGTCGGTGCTGCCGGGCCAGGGCGACTATTTCGACCCTGTCTTCCACGAGCCCCAAGGCGAGGTGCAGCATCGCGGCTACGTCACCGACATCATCACGGACCGCAGCCTCGCGTGGCTGGAGGCGCGCGATGGCGCCCGCCCCTTCTTCCTCATGTGCCATCACAAGGCGCCGCATCGCTCGTGGGAGCCGCACCCGAAATACCGGAACGACTATCTCGAGGACATCGCGCTGCCGGATTCGTTCGACGACGAGTACAAGAACCGCGCGCGCGCGGCTAAGGCCGCGAAGATGCGCATCGCCGACGACATGACCTATCTCGATCTCGGGCTCGTGCAGCCCGAAGGCGGTGACGAGGTCGGCGAACAGGTCTTGCCCGGCATGCAGGTGCGCAAGCTGCCCAAACTGGCGGACGTGCCGGGCCTGCGCCTGATCGACAAGGACACGGCGGAGGTCTTCACGTTCGATTCGGAAGCGGCCTACGACCGCTTCAAGTACCAGCGCTACATCAAGCGCTACCTGCGCACGATCGCGTCGATCGACGAAAGCGTGGGCCGGCTCCTCGACTATCTCGACGCGCGAGGCATCGCCGAGAACACGCTCGTCATCTACACGTCGGACCAGGGATTCTTCCTCGGCGAGCACGGCTGGTACGACAAGCGCTTCATGTACGAAGAGTCGTTCCAGATGCCGTTCCTCGCGCGCTTCCCCGCCGAGATCAAGGCCGGTGCGGTGTGCGACGACATCGCCTCGAACGTCGATTTCGCGCCCACCTTCCTCGATCTCGCGGGACTGCCGGTGCCGAACTACATGCAAGGCCGCAGCCTGCGCCCCGTGCTGCAAGGCCGCACGCCGGCGGACTGGCCGACGATCGCCTATCATCGCTACTGGATGCATCGCGACGAGTATCACAACGCCTACGCCCATTACGGCATCCGCGACCGGCGCTTCAAGCTCATCTACTGGTACAATCAGGGCCTCGGCCTTGCGGGCACGCTGCCCGGCGGCGAGCCGCCGGAATGGGAATTCTTCGACTGCGAGGCCGATCCGCTCGAGTTGTTCAATGCCTACGGCGAACCGCGCCTCGCGGGCGAAGTCGCGCGGATGAAGGGCCTGCTCGAACGCAAGATGCTGGAAATCGGCGACGACATGCTGCACCGCTAGGTGCACGCAGAACGGCGCCGAGGCATGGCCCCGGCGCCGCCGGTGGATGCCGGAAAGACCGGCGTTACTTCGCGTTCGACGCGCGGATCGTCTTGCCCCAACGGTCGACTTCCGAGACGACGAACTTGCCCAGCCATGCGCCGGTGCGCTCCTCGCCTTCCGGCAGCACGCCGCCGAGGTCGAGCAGGCGCTGCTTCGTGTTGGCGTCATCCAGCGCCTTGACGAGCGCGTCGTTCAGCTTGTCGACGATCGCCTTGGGCGTGCCCTTGGGCGCGAACAGCGCGTTCCACGCGCTGACCTGATACTCGGGAAGGCCCGCTTCGATCGTCGTCGGCACGTTGGGCAGTGCCGGCGAGCGCTTCGGCGTGGCGATAGCGTAGGCCCGGATCGTGCCGGCCTTGATCTGCTCGACGAGATTGACGATCTGGTCGCACGCATAGTCGACCTTGCCGGCGATCATGTCGTTGAGCACCGGGCCCGTACCCTGGTAGGGCACCAGCGTCGGCTTCACGCCGACCATCACGTTGAGCATCGTGCAGGTCGTGTGCGAGACGGAACCGAGGCCGGCATGGGCCTCGTTGAGCTTGTCCTGTCCGGCCTTCAGCTTGGCGACGAACTCCTTGAGATCGGCGGCCGGGAAATCCTTGCGCGATACGATCAGGATCGGCGTGCCCGCGGCCATGCCGATCGGCTCGAAATCCTTGGTCGGGTCGTACTTGATGTTCGGGTAGAGCGCGGGCGCGGCGCCGTGCGTGCCCATGTGGCCCATCATGATCGTGTAGCCGTCGGGTGCCGCTTCCTTGCCGCGCGCGATACCGGTCGTGCCGCCGGCGCCCGCGACGTTCTCGACGACGAGTTGCTGGCCCAGCGTCTTCGACATGTTCTCGCCGACGATGCGCGCGACGACGTCGGTCGGGCCGCCGGCCGCGAACGGCACGATGACCGTGATCGGCCGGGTCGGATACTGCTGGGCCGATGCGGCGCCCGCCAGCAGGGCGAACGCGGCGGCGAGGATGGCAGTCTTCTTCATGGGGGAACTCCTTGCGTGTCGGTTTCTTTCGGAAGGCGGAGCCGGGGGACCCTCGCCCGTACGCTTACTCGGTGAACACTTCTTCGCGGCCCTTGCGGATCGACGGCAGCACGGCGACCGCGACGATGACGACGGCGATCACCAGCAGGCCGGCAGCGATCGGGTTCTCGATGAAAGTCGCGAAGCTGCCGCGCGACAGGATCATCGCCTGGCGCAGCTTCTCCTCCATCAGGCGGCCGAGCACGTAGCCCAGCAGCAGAGGTGCCGGCTCGAAGCCGAGCTTGATCAGGCCGTAGCCGACGAAGCCGAAGAACGCCGTGAACAGCACGTCCTGCGAGCTGTTGTTGATCGAATAGATGCCGATGCAGCAGAAGACGAGGATCGTCGGGAACATCAGCCGGTAGGGCACCTTCAGGAGGCGCACCCACAGTCCGATCAGCGGCAGGTTGATGACCAGCAGCAGCAGGTTGCCGATCCACATGCTGGCGATCATGCCCCAGAAGAGCGTCGGGCTCTTCGTCATCACGAGCGGGCCGGGGATGATGCCATGGATCGTCATGGCGCCGACCATCAGCGCCATCACGGCGTTTGGCGGGATGCCCATCGTCAGCAGCGGGATGAAGGCCGTCTGCGCGCCGGCGTTGTTGGCCGATTCGGGGCCCGCGACGCCCTCGATGGCGCCGCGCCCGAAGCGCGAGGGATCCTTCGCGATGCGCTTTTCCAGCGTGTACGACGCGAAGGGGCCGAGCACCGCGCCGTTGCCGGGCAGGATGCCGAGGATGGCGCCCACAGCCGTGCCGCGCAGGACGGGCGCCACGCAGCGCCGGACGTCGTCCATGTCGGGCAGCAGGCGACCGATGGTCGTGCGCGCTACGTCGCGCGATTCCGGGTTCTCGAGATTGCGCAGGATCTCGGCAAAACCGAACAGGCCCATCGCGAGGATCGCAAAATCGAGCCCGTCGGTGAGTGTGGCGAAGCCGAGCGTCATGCGCTCCTCGCCGGTCTCGAGATCGGTGCCGATCGTCGCCAGCAGCAGGCCGGTGAAGATCATGCCCGCAGCCTTGAGCAGCGAACCGCGCGCCAGCACGACCGCGAAGGCGAGGCCCATGACCATCAGCGCGAAATATTCGGCCGGCCCGAACAGCAGCGCGATCTTGGTCAGCGGCACGCCGACCGCGGCGATGACCAGCGTCGATACCGTGCCCGCGAAGAACGAGCCGAGGGCCGCGACGCCAAGCGCCACGCCCGCCCTGCCCTGCAGCGCCATCTGGTGGCCGTCGAGCGTCGTGACCACCGACGTCGCCTCACCGGGGATGTTGACGAGGATGGCGGTCGTCGAGCCGCCGTACTGCGCGCCGTAATAGATGCCGGCCAGCATGATCAGCGCGCCGGTCGGGTCGAGCTTGAAGGTCAGCGGCAGCAGCATCGCGATCGTCGCGATGGGCCCGACGCCGGGCAGCACGCCGACCAGCGTGCCGATCAGGCAGCCCGCGAAGCACAGCGCAAGGTTCTGGAACGTCAGCGCCGTCGCGAAGCCGAGGCCGAGATTGGAGATCAGGTCGCCCATCGTGCCCTCAATAGCCGATCAGCCACGGCGCCACCGGTATCGGCAGGCCGAGCGCGAACTTGAACAGGCCGAGGCAGAAGGCCGAGATCAGCACGCCGAAGACCAGCGTCTCGCCGAGCTTCGTCTCGTCGCTGGCGAAAGCGGCGATGACGATCGCAAGCGGTGCGGCGGCCGAAAGGCCGAGCGGCCGGATCGTCAGCCCGAAGGCGACGGCACCGCCGAGCACGAACAGCGGCCCGCGCAGCGTCCAGCGCTCGAGCCGCGGGCCGTCGGCGAGCAGCGACCCGACGAGGACGAAGAGGCCGAAGACGATGCACAGGCCCGATAGGATGGCCGGCATCATGCCCGGCCCGAAGGCGCGCAGCGAACCCAGATCCAAGCCCGCGTTCTGCCACAGCGCGAAGAGCCCCAGCGCGATCATGAACGCGCCGGCGGCGAAATCCTGCGGCGCGCGCACGACGCGCGCGATACCATCCGATCCTGCGGTTCTGCCCTCGTTCACGCGCGCTCCCCCGTGCTTTCGCGGCCGCGGTTCTATCGGGTCGATCGCCCGATTTCCATATGAATATGGATTTCGTGGGCCGGTTTGACCACGCCGATCTCCGCTTTGATACAAAAAGTGGCAGACGTCGCCCGGCTGGCCTCGCTCTTCGCGCATGCGGCGAACTGTTCTTCGGCGGTCGCAAACTCGACGGGCGTCGCCGCGATCAGATTGCGCCAGACCCAATTGTGGTGGCGAATGAGCGGCGGCGCATCGAGATGTGGGCGGTCCGAGACGGTTCGGAAACGACGACGACCTAGCGGCCGTCGGAAACAGCAGCGCGCACCGTCGAATCGGCGCAGAAATCCGTGGCCCAGCCGGATACCACGACGCGGTCGCAGGTCAGTCCGTCGAGGATCGGCTTCAGGTCCGTTCCGCAGAGCGGATCGTTGAGCGTCTTGGCGACGACGATGTCTTCCGGACGACGGCCGATCTCGGGAAAAACTGCCGGCCGCGCGAGCCCGGCGCGTGCGTATCCCCCGGAGGGCCGCGGTGCCGCACGAATATCACGCGCCCCGACCGGGCACGGGTGGCGGCGGCGAGCCGGCTGATCCGGCCGCCGACGCCGGACAGGATATCCGCCGTTTCCGAACGGTTCGTGCGGTTCGAGGAACAAGTGGCGGTGAGTGTAGTCGAAGGAGTACCTTCCTTCAGAGACATAACCGCCGTATCAGCGTAATTTACAGGGAATGAGCGGTGGAAATGCCTTGTAGAGGATACTTTAGTAGGAATTTGACCCTCTCGCCACTATCATCATAGATTCTGTCCGTGAGCAGTGAGCAATTGCCCCGAAAGGTAGTGTTTATTGCCGGTATCCCAGTCCAAGACCTGCTCCTGCTGGAGCAGATTGAGAGACTTTCGGTCCACGAAATGCTGGCTGCCTGGCAAGAAAGATTTGGCGATCCCCCGGGATGCGCTTCTCAGCCACAGCTGTTTCGACTCCTACTTGCCACTCGCTTACAGGAAACCAGGAATCGAAGGATCGATGGAAACCTGCGGCGTCGCTTTGAGGCACTGATCCAGGCGTTCCAGAAGGACCCGGAACACGAGCCGGCGGCGACGCTAAGGCTTAAGCCTGGAATCGAGCTGGTCCGGGTGTGGAAAGGCATCGCTCATCGCGTCTGGGTTCTGCCAAATGGATATCTCTGGAATGGGCAGATCTACACAAGCCTTACCAAGGTGACCCGTGAGATCACCGGGACAATCTGGTCAGGTCCGTCATTCTTCAAGCTCAAGCGGAGGACTGCACTCTGATCCCGACCACGATCAAGTGCGCGATCTATACGCGCAAGTCTTCCGAAGACGGGCTCGAGCAAGAGTTCAACTCGCTACAGGCACAGCGGGAGGCCTGTGAGGCTTATATCCAGAGCCAGAAGCACTTGGGTTGGCGACTGCTGCCAAGCAACTATGACGATGGTGGATACTCCGGTGGCTCGATCGAGCGTCCCGCCTTGCAGCATCTGCTCAATGATGTTGCCAATGCTCTCGTTGACATCATCGTTGTATATAAAGTTGACCGCCTGACTCGATCGCTCGCTGACTTCGCCAGAATTGTCGATCTGTTCGAGCGGCATGGCGCCTCGTTTGTATCTGTTACGCAACAGTTCAATACGACAAGCTCAATGGGACGACTGACACTAAATGTTCTCCTGTCATTCGCTCAATTCGAGCGCGAAATTACTAGCGAAAGAATCCGAGACAAAATTGAGGCGTCAAAGCGCAAGGGCATTTGGATGGGCGGTCCAGTGCCGCTCGGCTACAAAGTTCTCGACCGGAAGCTAGTAGTCAATGCAGATGAGGCAGTGAAGGTCCGCAAGATCTTCCAGATCTTCGTGGAGCTCGGCTCGGTTGCTAAATTAGCTGCGAGACTTCGTGACCTTGGCATCACTAGCCGACGCACTACTTTGTCAAATGGCCGAATTCGCGGTGGCGTTTTCATGGCCCGCGGCGCACTGAAGCCAATGCTTCAGAACCGCATCTATCTCGGCGACATGCACAATAATGGGAAGTTCTATTCCGGCCTGCACGAACCAATCGTGAGCAAGGAACTCTGGGAAAAAGCGAATACGCTCCTCCTTGAGAATTCTAAGAACTACCAGGCACAACGCTATTCGCGGAATCCCGCCCCACTTCGGAATAAACTTTTTGATAGCAAGGGCTACGTCATGGTGCCGAAGACGTCATATCGGAACGGCGCTTCGAGATATCGGATATATATGAGTCACCCGATCCTCAAAGGCCAGAAGAATCTATCTGGCGAGGTCCGATCAATTCCCGCCGACATGATTGAACCTTTGGTTCTGGCTCGAATTTCGCTACGGCCGATACACGAGCTTGATGACGAGACATGTGCCAAGTACTTCGAGAAGATCGAACGGGTCGAGCTATATCGTGAGCGAGTGACAATTCAATGTCGAAAGAGATCTAGCAGTGAACCAAGCAATCTGATCGAAATTCCAATTCGCTTGGATCGCGCCGGCGTCGAAATAATAGCGACGTCAACAGATCCAAAGTTTCAGCCAGAACTTCCACGTATTGACAAGCCGTTAGTCCGTGCTTTGGTCAAAGCCTACGCGATGCGTCGGAAACTAGAATCTGGAGAGGCTCGATCAGTTGCAGATCTCGTTACTCAGTTTGGCGTCGAGAAGTCGCATATACGCAGACTCCTGCCTCTGGGCTTTTTGGCACCAGATCTGATGGAGTTGATTTTGGACGGCCGGCAATCACCTCGATTGACACTGGGCCGCCTGCTGGATGGCAACTTGCCACTCGATTGGGAAAAGCAGCGCGCGTTGATCTCCAGCGTCTAATCTGCGATATGCAGCTGCCAGCATTATCACAGCCTCATGAGTGTTCTCCAATATCAAGAAAAATGACCATCGGCTCGTTGTTGAGATCGACTACTCGAAAGCGATTGTCTGGACGATCTGGATCGGAACGCACAAGGACTACGACAGGATCGATGTGAGGAAGGTGCGCCATGACCAATGAAGTTTCCCTTATCCGGAGTGAAGCTGAGCATCAGTCAGCTCTCCGGGAAGTCGCGCACCTTTGGGGTGCGAAGACTGGCACGCCAGATGGTAACCGCCTGGAAGTCCTGGCGCTGCTGATCGAGCAGTACGAAGAGTCGCACTATCCGATGGATCCACCAGACCCGATCGACGCAATCCTTTTCCGGATGGAGCAGCAGGGACTGGACCGCAAGGATCTCGAGCCGATGATAGGCACGCGCGCCCGTGTGGCCGAGATTCTTGGCCGGAAGCGGCCACTCTCGATCACCATGATCCGGAAGATTCAGAGCCGGCTTCGCATCTCGGCTGATATTCTGATCCAGCCTGTGAATCTAAAAAAGCGGCGCCTATTCAAGAAGGCAACACGGATAGGGAAAATTAGCCGGCGCGCTGCTTAATTTGTCTTGTCAGAAGCCCAACTCTAGCCCCTGCCTGAACTGATTGTCCGCCAATCTGGAGCATACCAGTCGATTCAAAATAGCGGGATGTACAAGCCAAAAAGGCACAATCGGCCTTCCTAATCCGATCCGCGAAGACCTCACCGGCGCCGGAAGCTCGACGCGACCGGAAACTGAGAGCAACCTGGATGGGCAACTGGAGACGGGACAGTGGAAATAGCGTCGGACTTCTATGGCGGGAACATCGAGATGGTCCATCCGCCCTCGGGCGGGACGCTTCGCCTGAGATTAGTACCCGATCCGACTCTGGGGTTCAGGCAATGGTTCTATTTCCGCATCGACGCGCCGGATGGATCGGCGCTCCGTTCAATCGAGATCGACATGGCCGGCGCCCTGGTGCCCGCCGGATGGCCGGACTACCAAGCATTCAAATCTCACGATAACCGTGCCTGGGAGAGAACAGCGACGCACTTTGAGGCGGATCATCTCGTCCTTTCCCACGATCCTTCGCACCGAACGACCTATTACGCATACTTTCCGCCCTATCAGCCTGAAAATTACGAGCGTCTGCACGCGCTTTTCGAGGCCGATGCCCGCATGTCCGTCGAGACCCTTTGTCAGTCCGGCGATGACGACAAGCTCGATCTGGCAAGCATCGGGAGCGAGCGCGAAGCGGCACTGAAAATCTGGGTGATTGGCCGCCAGCATCCTGGCGAAGTCCAGGCAAGCTGGTGGATCGACGGATTCGTCCGCCGGCTGCTGGATCGAGACGACGCCGAAGCGGGTCGCCTGCTCGACGTCGCGCGCCTTCACATTGTTCCCAACATGAATCCGGACGGCAGCCGTCGCGGCCACCATCGGACAAACCGGCATGGCCGGAACTTGAACGCCTCGTGGGACCTGCCCTCGCCCGATCTGACGCCGGCGGTACACGCCACGCTCGGGCGGATGCTCGCGACAGGAGTGGACTTCTGCCTCGACGTCCACGGCGACGAAGAACTCCCCTACGTCTTCGTCGCCAATGTCGACCGCATATCGCCGATCCCGGACGAAATCGCCAGCGTGTGCGACGCCTTCCAGGTGAACCTTGCGGCGTGCGACCCCAATTTCCTTCCGAACTCCGGCCGTACCCGGCCGCATACACTGTCGAACCCGCTTTCATTCTGCTCGCCGCAGATCATGCGCCGCTTCCGAATGCCTGCGGTAACGCTGGAACTTCCTTACAAGAAATTCCTCGCCGGCACGGTCCGGGAACGCGAATACGGCGTCGACGGATGTCTTCAATCGGGGCGCGCAGCGCTTTCTGCCCTCGTGCGTACGCTCGAACCCCTGGTCGGCCTGAAAAACCAGAGGCGGTGACGCTCTTGCTGGGATGGCATTTGAGTTCAACAGCTCGAGCGGGATGGACGGCCATCAGCTTACCCGCAATCGCGGTAACCCCGACCCCTATGCGGGTAATTCGACGGAATTGATTGTTGACAATCTACCGAAATCGGCCGTTCATCAACGGTAGAAGGGATCAATCGATGTCCATCGACCTTGCGTCGACGCGAAAGTCGCCGGCCCTGAGACAGATCACCAAAAGGACGCTCAGTGCGAAAATCGTCGAGCGCGTCCGCTCCGCGATCCTGAACGGCGACTTCGCGCCCGGCGCGTCTCTTGTTGAGGCGGAGCTATCGTCACGCCTGAATGTCAGTCGCGGCCCCCTGCGCGAAGCCCTGCGCCAGCTCATCGAAGAAGGCCTCGTGGTTACCGTTCCATATACGGGCACAAGTGTCGTCTCCCTCTCTGTCGACGATGTCCACGAGATCTATTCGCTAAGAACCGCCCTCGAGATATTCGCCTTCGAGCAGATTTGGGACCGGCGCAACGAAAAATTCGCCGCCGAAATCAGGCGTCGCAACGATGCCCTCGTGGCAAGCATAGACGACGGCGACGATCGAGCGAGCATTTCGCGGGAGCTCGATCTTCACTCTCTTGTCTATGAGTCGAGCAACCACATGCTGCTCCAGCGAGCCTGGAGCGGATTGCGCGGCCGACTGCAGATCTACTGGGCGGCGCATCACCGCGCGCACGGCCGACAGGGCCCTCTGCGGGACAGCCACGACAGCTATATCGCGGCCGCGCTCGGCCCCGACATCGGCGCCATGCGGGCCGAGATCGCCAGGCACATGAAGCGTGGCGCAGCAAACACCGAACGTTTCCTGAGCGAGATATCCGCCTCAAAATCCGGCAATGCCATGGGGAGAATAAAATGACGACGACACGCCGCACGATGCTCGCCGGCCTCGCGGCCGGAACAGGTCTTCTGGCCATGTCCAGGTCGGCAAGCGCCCAATCGACCCTCGACGACGTGAAGAAGCGCGGTACGTTCCGTGTCGGGGTGACGCAGGCGCCGCCCTGGTTCTCGAAGGATCCCAAGAGCGGCGAATGGAACACGGGCCTCGGCATTTTCATGGGGCAGGCGATGGCCAATACTCTGAGCGCCAAAATGGAAACGGTCGAGGTGACGTGGGGAACTTCGATCGCCGCGCTTCAGTCGGACAAGATCGACATCATGTTCACGATCGACGCGACGCCGGAACGCCGGCAGGCCGTCGATTTCCCCGACGCGCCCCTCCTCTACTATTCCCTTGCGGTTCTCGCGCGCGACGACCTGCCCGTTAAGGCATGGACCGATCTGAACGCCGCGGGCACCCGGATTGCGGTTCCCCAGGCCTCGTCGATGGACAGGTTCATCACCGAGCACACCCCGAAAGCGGACATCCAGCGCTATCCCGACAATGCCGCCGCGATCGCCGCATTCCAGTCCGGGCGTGCGGATGCAGTCTGCCTTTTCCACCCGCCACTGCTTGCTGCACGGCAGAGGCTCGGCAAGGGGGCCATCATCGTGCCGACCCCCGCCAATTCCCAAGCTTCCAGCGCCGCGCTACGCAAGGGTGACACCGCCTTCGTCGCGTGGGTCGACAGGCAGTTCCAGAGCTATTACCAGAGCGGCCAGACCCAGAAGTGGTACGAACAAGCACTTGCCGATTTTGGCCTCGACCCAAAGACAGCGCCGCCGATCATGCGTGAAATGCTCAAATAGTCAGATTCGCGCGTGTATCGCTGGGACTTCTGGCCGGTCATCGCCAACGCCGATCTGCTCGCGGCCGGTCTGCTGAACACGCTCAAAGTGGCGAGCGCGGCCCTCGTCCTGGGTGTCGCGCTCGGCCTCATCCTCGCCCTGCTTCGCCTGTCGCCCCGGGCAGTCGCGTCGTGGCCGGCAGGCTTCGTCATCGAGATCTTCAGGACGACGCCGCCGCTCGTCCAGCTTTTCTGGTTCTACTTCGCCTTGCCGCTGCTCGTCGGCATCGAGATGACGCCCTACATGGCTTGCGTCGCGACATTCTCGATCCAGTCGGCCGCGTTCTTCGCCGAAGTATTCCGTGCGGGCATCCAGTCGGTCGAGCGCGGCCAGTGGGAAGCCGCGCGAGCCATCGGCATGACACAAAACCAGGCGCTCGGCCGCGTCGTGCTACCACAGGCGGTCAAGCGCATGATCCCCGCCTTCGTTGAGCGCGCGATCGAACTGACCAAAACGACGACACTCGTCGCAACGATTTCCTACGCCGATCTGCTGTTCGCCGCTAACGAGGTTTCGCAGAAAAGCTTCCGCCCTCTCGAAACCTTCACGGCTGTTGCGCTCGTCTACTTTGCAATCATCTACGTCGCCAGCCTCGTCGCACGCCGGGTCGAACTGCGACTAGCCAGAAGCGGCGAAAGCACGGTGCACTGATGCGCTGGGATTTCGGCTCCATCCTGTCGAACTCGGACGCGCTTCTCGTCGGCGCCGTCGGGACCGTCCGTATCTTCGCGATCTGTCTCATACTCGGCCTCAGCCTGGGACTTGTCGTTGGCTTCGGGCGATATGCTCGCAATCGCTGGCTCTACGTACCGGCGACCGCGTTCGTCGAGTTCTTCCGGAATACCCCGGTTCTTGTCCAGATCCTCTGGTTCTATTTCGCGCTGCCCATCCTGATGCCGTTTTCCGTCAGTCCGCTGGCCGCGGCAGCTCTCGGGATATCGCTCAATTCGGCGGCGTTCTCCGCCGAAATCTACAGGGCCGGTATCCAGTCGATCGAGCGGGGGCAATGGGATGGCGCGAAAGCCCTCGGAATGGACTGGTTGCAGGCAATGATGCGGATAATCCTTCCGCAGGCCATCAAGAGGATGGTGCCGGCACTTACAAACCGCGCGATCGAGATATTCAAGATGTCGACTCTTGCCTCGACAGTTGCTTACGTGGAACTGCTTCAGCAGGGAAAGCTCATCGCGTCGCTGAACTTCAATCCGATTGAAGCCTATACCGCCGTCGCGGTGATTTTCTTCGTGATCCTATGGCCCCTCGTCCAGGCAAGCTATGCGCTCGAACGCCGGTTACGGAGGGACGAGTGAGTCTGCTTCGCGTCGTCGGGCTGTCCAAGTGCTTCGGCAACCAGGATGTACTCCGCGGGATCGATCTGGACGTCGCGAAGGGGGAGCGAATCGCTATCCTTGGCTCGTCGGGTTCGGGCAAGAGCACGCTGCTGCGTTGCCTAAATTTTATGGAACTTCCGGATCGCGGCCGCATCGAGCTCGAAGGCCGGCCGATCGGGAAGGCGCGCGGATCCGACCCGTTGTCGACCGATCGAGTCTATACGGAAAGCGAGCTAATCGGCATCCGCCAGCGCGTCGGCATGGTCTTCCAGCAGTTCAACCTGTTTCCCCACATGACTGCGGCCGGAAATGTGATGGAGGGGCTTCGGACTGTAAAAGGCATGGGACGTGCAGCGGCACGCGAACGCGCGATCGCCGAGCTGAGCAGGGTCGGGCTGGCGGAAAAGGCCGACGAGTACCCCGCTCGGCTCTCCGGCGGCCAGAAGCAGCGCGTGGCGATCGCCCGCGCGCTTTCAATGGATCCCGAGATGCTTCTTTTCGACGAGCCAACCTCGGCGCTCGATCCAGAACTGGTCGGCGAGGTTCTCGGCGTTATCCGCTCGCTTGCCGAAGAGGGTCGCACCATGCTGCTCGTGACGCACGAAATCGGCTTCGCCTACCACGTCTCAAGCCGCGTGATATTCATTGCCGACGGTCTAATTCACGAGTCCGGAACGCCCGACGAAGTGCTGAAGCACCCCCGTCAGCCGCGCACGCAGACCTTCATTGCGCGGCACCGGGAATTCGATTTCTAGCCTCCAGGAGTCCAACAATGAGCACGAACGCATCGCAAAGCGCCCAAGGCTATCTTGACGACCCGCGCAACGATGGCGTGCTTGTCTACGTCAACGGAGACTTCGTGCCGCGTAGCGAAGCGCGCATCTCGATATTCGACAGCGGCTTCGTATTGGGCGACGGGGTCTGGGAGGGGCTCCGGCTGGAACGCGGCAGGCTGATCAGTCTCGACGCGCATCTCGACAGGCTGTTCGAGGGCGCGAATTCGATCGATCTCGACATCGGAATGGATCGGGACGGCATCCGCTCGGTTCTCTCGCGGACACTCGCACGCAACGGAATGCAAGATGGCGTTCACATCCGCCTGATGGTCACGCGTGGCGTCAAGAAGACGCCCAATCAGGATCCGCGCTTCGTGATCGGCGACGCGACGATCGTGGTCGTCGCCGAGTACAAGGCTCCGAGGCCCGAATCCAAGTCGAAAGGGCTGTCGCTGTTTACCTCGGCGTTCCGGACGAGCGGCCCCGACGTCTTCGATCTCAGGCTCAACTCTCACAGCCGACTCAATCTCATCCAGGCCCTGATCCAGGCGATCAAGGCCGGCGCCGACGAGGCGCTCATGCTCGATCCGCGCGGTTTCGTCGCGAGCTGCAACTCGACGAACTTCTTCATCGTACGAAACGGCGAGCTGTGGACATCGACTGGCGCCTGGAATTTCAAAGGGATCACGCAAAGATCTGTCCTCGATGCGTGGCGTACTTCCGGCGGCACAACCCGAGAATGCGACTTTACGCTGGCGCAGGTCTATTCGGCCGACGAAGCTTTCGTTACGGGCACGCTGGGCGGTGTCACTCCGGTCACACGCATCGACGGGCGGCAGATTGGCGGCGGTATTCCTGGCCCGCAGACAAAACTTGCGTCCGAACGCTATATGGCGAAGGTACACGCCGACGGTTAGCGTCAAGCAAGAGCCAGTAATTCGTCCGATAGGCTAGGCCTGCTTGTGGCATGTACCGTGCCAGCACCCATCAGGCCCGGTAGCCTGCCGCTTTGAGACAGGAATGATCCATGACGTGCCGGTCCTTTCACGGAAAAGCGCTTGTTCTGGGCAAAGCAGGCGGCCCACTGCTTCACGCCGATGTCGGACTCAGCTTCTGGGGCGGAATCTCGCCGGAGACCGGAAACGTCATCGACAACCATCATCCGCTCCACGGGCAGTCTGTGGCGGGTAAGGTCTTGGCCATACCGAGCGGTCGGGGATCGTGCACGGGAAGCGCCATCCTTCTTGAACTGATTGCAAATGGCACGGCGCCGGCCGCCATTGTCTTTTGCGAAAACGAGACCATCCTGCCACTGGGCGCCCTCGTCTCGGAGGAGCTCTTTGCCAAGAGCATCCCGATGGTACGCATTCACCGAAGCGCATTCAGGGCACTCCGGAAATGCAAGACTGCAATGGTGATTGATGGCCGGGTGGACGTGGAGGCTGCACATGATCCGGCCGGAGAAGAGATTGCCGCTCCCGGCCCGGCACCAGAACCCGACGTCGAACTGGCGGAGGTCGATCGCGACATGCTGGAAGGCAAGCAAGGTCCGGCACGCCAGATCGCGATGCGCATCATTCTTGCTATTGCGAGGCTGCAGGGCGCCAAGCGACTGATCGACGTCCGGCAGTGCCATCTTGACTGCTGCATCTACACGGGTCCAGTTAGCGTCGCGATCGCCGAACGAATGCGCGACCTCGGCGCCGAGGTTAGAGTGCCGACGACACTCAACGCGATTTCGATGGACCGCCGGAACTGGCGCATGCTGGGTGTGCCCAAGCAACGTGCCGAAGCCGTAGAACGGCAGACCGATGCCTACCTCGCGATGGGCGCCCGGCCCAGCTTCACCTGCGCGCCCTATCTTCTGGATGGCGCACCGGGCATGGGCGACCATATCGGATGGGCCGAGTCCAATGCGGTCGCTTTCGCGAACAGCGTTCTCGGTGCGAAGACGGCCAAGTACCCCGACTATCTCGATCTTTGCGTGGCGCTTACGGGCAGAGCGCCCCTTAGCGATTGCCATATCGACGGGAACCGGAAGGCACGCGTGCATGTCCACGTAGACGCTCCGCCGAATGCCGACGATGCTTTCTACCCGCTGCTGGGTTACCTGACCGGCACACTTTCGCCGCACGAGATACCGGTACTTACGGGACTTGAGAGGACGACACCGACACGCGACGACCTGAAGGCATTTGCGGCCGCCTTCGCCACGACATCGGCGGCACCAATGTTCCACATCGTGGGCGTAACGCCCGAAGCTCCGGATCTCGCTGCGGCCATCGACGGCAGTACCACAGAGCAAATCCGGATCGGACGCCGGGAACTGATCTCCGCGTGGGAAAAGCTTAACGCAGCCGATGAGTCGCCTGTTTCCTGCATTGCGATCGGAAATCCGCATTCGTCTTTCGACGAAATGGAGAAGTTGGCCCGACTATGCTCCGGGCGGACCAAACACGACAGCACGCAAGCCATAATCACGACAGGCCGTGCCATGCACATGCGGGCTCAGGAGGCCGGCATCGTCGCTTCCCTCGAAAGATTCGGCTTCCGTTTCATTGTTGATACCTGCTGGTGCATGCTGGAGGAACCGGTCATCCCGCACGGTCCCGGCGGGTTCCTGACGAATTCCGGGAAATATGTTCACTATGGACCTGGGCTCACCGGGCAGCGAGTTCGCTTCGCCAGTCTTTCTGGCTGCATCGACGCAGCGTCCACCGGAACTTTCAATGGGCTGCCACCGGAGTGGTTGGCGAGCAAGGGAATCGGAAGCGACTAAAAGGTTGCGATCGGAATTGCATCACAAATCAGGCATTCCCGCTCGAAAACCTCTTTGTCGTCGCCCTTCTAATTCTAATTTAGAAAAGAGGGGATATTAGATTTTGAGAATCTGCGTTATCAAAAAGTCCTGTTCGAATCCTCCCGAAGTGATTGAAGAACCAGCCAACTCACAAGGCCAGGATCGAACTGGATGCCGACAGTAGATTGTTTGCTCCCCGACCTCGGTATCAACTAGTCGTCTGAGCAGAGGAACGGCACTCCCACAGTCGGGTCCGTCCGTTGCACAAGCTTCAGGGCGACAATGCCATCACGTTAGGACGCCAACCTTCTTCCGCTTGATCAGATCGAAATCAATTTGTGCCCCAAGACCAGGGGCGTCGAAGCAGTGGACATATCCTTCCTTATCGACTTCGATATCCTGGACAAGACCGTACTTCTGAGCAGCATCGGGCAACAGAACTTCAAAATAGTCCGAGTTTTTGATCGCCATAATCAGGTGCAGGTTGGCAACGTTGGCGAGCGAGTTGCCGCCGTGGTGAACTTCGAGGTTCATCTGGAACCCTTCGGCAAGATGGGCAAGCTTGACCATTGGCGTTAATCCGCCCTTGATCGCGACGTCACCCCGCAGATAGTCCGTTGCCTTGGCCGTGATCCATGCGGCGTAGGCTTCGTAACCGCCCGGCGCGTATTCCGTCGCCATGATGGGGATATCGAGCTTCGCGCAGAGCTTCGAGTAGTTGTAGATGTCGCATTCGTGGAGCGGGTCTTCGTACCAGAGAAAGTCGAGCTCCTCGAGTACTCGACCAAGCCGCATCGCCTGCGGGAAATCGAACGCGCCCGCCGGGTCAATCATCAGCTGGATGTCGGGCCCCACGAGCTTTCGGACGTCCCGGCAGACCTTGATGCACTCGTCGAGATCGTGCGGCGGGTGGAGCTTATAGGCCCTGAATCCACGACCGAGGACGCGCTCGGCATCTGCCAGATATGCAGCATGGTTTGGCAACGTAGAGGAACTTGCATAGGCACGGACCTTGCGCCGATAGCCGCCAAGCAACTTGTGAATCGGCATTCCCGCGACCTTGCCTGCGATGTCCCACAAAGCAAGATCGACGGCACCGATCGCGCGGTAAGAAGTGGCACGCCAGCGCCTGTAGAGCGAACGGTGAAGGCGTTCCCGTTCAAGAGGATCCTGGCCAATGACCAGCGGCTTTAGCTGATCGACGAGTGAGTGGGCATCGAGAGCTGCGCTGCGGAAGGAGGATCCAAGAAAGCCATGCCCTTCGACCCCATCGTCAGTGGTGACGGTGACCAGTCCCAGCTCGCTCTTGTTCGTGGTCTTCGGATTGTGTGCGCCATAGACAACCGGCGGAAGGTCATTCCACTCGAACATCGTGACGGTCAGATCCTTGATGCGCATCGCCTGATACTCCTTCAATGCTTTACGGCGCCATGGGTCAGCCCTGAAACCATCAGGCTTCCGAGCACCAGATAGACGAACAGGACAGGAATGATCGCGAGCGTCGCGGCCGCGGTCAGCGGCCCCCAGTCGCGGCCGAAGAATCCGATGAACTGATAGATCGCGACCTGCAATGGCCTGAATTGCGGAGACTCGACCATGATCGAGCCGGCAATGAACTCGTTCCACGCATGCATGAACAGCATCAAGCCCGCAGCACCCATTGCCGGCTTGGTCAGCGGCAGAATAACCAGGCGATAGACCTTGAAGCTGGATGCACCGTCAACGTAAGCGGCCTCATCGAGCTCGCGCGGGATCGATTCGATACTGCCTTTGATGATCCAGATGGCCATCGGCAGCGTGTAGACGGTGTAGATCAGCACCAACGTGAACCACTGATTAGTCAGTCCGAAATAAGTGAAATACAGGTAGTTCGGGATCAGGAGGGCAGCGGCACCGATCGATAGCGGAATGCTCGCAACGACGACGAGAAACAGCACCTGCCGGCCCTTGAACCGGAATCGGTCGAATCCGAACGCGGCAAGAGAAGCCAGAAAGACACCGAGTACGACGGTCGCGATCGCATAGACCGAAGTGTTGCGTAGGGAGAGCGGGAAGTCGCTGCCAAGGACCGTCGCGTAGTGCTCCAGCGTCAGATCGAAGGAGAAGACGCGAGGCGGGTAGACCATGATCTGCGGTGTCGGCTTGAGCGAGGTGATGATCCCCCAGATCAGGGGCAACAGGTTCACCGCGACGAGGCCGAGAAGAGCGACAAGCATGAGTAGGTTCTTTACGCGCATCTCAGACCCTCCACTTCGCGAGGCGGACATACGCGACAACAAGCACGATATTGGCGAGGAACATGCCTATGGCCATGGCGATCGCTGTATTGAAGTCGAATGACGCAAAGGCGCGCGTATAGACATCGAGCGGAAGGATATTCGTTGCCCCCGCGGGCCCGCCCCCGGTGACGATCAGGGGGGTTTCGACGTTGTTCAGGTTGCTGAGCGTCAGGATGACCGAAGTGACGAGCAGCGGCGTCTTAAGCTGCGGGATCGTTACGAACCGGAAGGATTGCCAGCGCGATGCGCCGTCCACGGCTGCGGCCTCGAAATAGTCCTTGGGAATGCTCTTGAGGCCGGCAAGAAGGATGATCACGGAGAATCCAAGGGCACGCCAAGTCGCAAAAGCGATCAGCAGAGCCATCGCCGTGGTCGAGTCGGCCAACGGATTGATACGTCCAAATCCGATGGTCTCGAGAAAGTGGATGCCGAGCCCGATCTCTGTGACATAGACCCAGCGGAAGAGCAGCGCCTGCACGACATGGCTGACGACCCATGGAATGATGACGCAGATCTGCACGGCCATCGCGAACCACCCGGACAGACTGTTGATCCAGCAAGCGAGTGCGAGCGCCACCGCCAGCGTCACAACGAGGGCACCCGTCGTAAAGACAACGCTTATCCAGACGACATGCAGCACCTCCGGATCGCCGAGCAGATGCCGATAGTTATCCAGGCCCACGAAGTCGGTCGGGAGCATGAACTGCACGTCGAAGAGGCTGTAGTAGAATCCGTAAAGCGACGGCAGATACAGAATCGCAAACATCAAGCCAAGCGCAGGTGCAATGTAGGCGTAGGCGGCGTGCCGGTTCATTGCTCAGATTCGCATCTGCCTTAGCGACGATGCCGCCGATTGAACTCACGCTCTGCAGCGAGCAGGGCCTCACGCGTGTCCGTGCCGCGCGTGAGAATCGTCTGCGCGACCTTGTTGAGGTCTTCGCGATACCCACCGATGGTATAGTCGAGAGGTGCAAGCCAGCCGTACTTGACGGTCGCCTTGGCCGCGACAGCGAGATACTGCTTTGACGGCTCCTCGAGATAGTCCTTAAGGGTCGCGATCGTCGACTGGCGGATCGGAACCGTACCGGATTCACGCGTCCACCAGACATCGGCCTCGCGCCCGCCCATGAATTCGACGAACTTCGCGGATTCCTTGAGAACCTTCGATTTCGACCAGATGCAGGTGCACCAGCCGGTGATCGACCCCGGTGAGTTGGTGCCTTCCTTGTCGCCGGGCCAGGGTAGGAACGCGATGTCGTTCGGGTCGATGGCCTTCTGCAGGACAGGGATACGTACAGAGGATGCCGAGATCACGGCATATCGGCCGGCGGCGAAGTGCTCGAAGAGCTCTTCCGAATTTAGAGAGATCGCGCTGTCTGGCGTAACCTTATGTACGCGAATCATGTCGAGCTGCGCGTTCATTGCGGCGACGCCGACATCGCCCGACCATTTTGCGCGACCGTCTTCCTCGAACAGGCTCCCCTGACGGGCGAGCATCATGTTGGCCGCCATCTGGGGCGTCGCCTTGTCGGCAGAGAAGGCCTGCCCATAGCCCCAGCGCGAGACATTGCCGGCCGCGTCGCGGACAGTGAGCTTCTTCGCTGCGTTGGTAAGGCGATCCCAGGTGCCAAGGTCCTCCGGCGTCAACCCGGCGGCCTTCAGCATCGACGGGCGGTAGAGCATGCCGAAGTAGTTTCTTGAGTGCGCGATCATGTATCGCTGGGTCGGCGTCGTGCCGTAGTTCCAGAAGGCGTCGTTCAGATCCTCACGATCCGCCGGCGACCAGCCATTCACGAAGAGCTCGTTGATGTTGGCGAAGGCGCCTGCCTTGATTCCGGCGGCAAGCTGTTCGTTGTGGAACCAGGTCACGTCGGGCGCATTACCGGCACCGTGCGCCGCAATGAACTTCGCCGACATCTGGTCCCAGACCTGAAGCTCAATCGTGACCTTGATACCAGGATTGCGGGCTTCGAACTCGCTGACGATCTTTGCGAGCACCTTGCCGCGCGGATCGGCGCCATCCGGATTGATGAAACTCCACATCCGGATGCGGGTTTCCTGCGCATGGGCCTGCGGCGCCAGAATTCCAATGGCGATCAGCAGGGCGAATGTCACGTCGCGGAGCAATCTGATCATGTCGTCCCTCCCCTTTTTCAGGCCGGCGCTTTTGCGCTCAACCTGCCGTCCAACTCGATTCGGTGGTCATTCCTCGAAGTAGAGTTCCTTTGCGCGCGCGAGCATTCGCGTCATCGCCGCGCGTGCAGCCTTGCTGTCGCGTCGCCGAAGCGCGTCGATCAGCATTCGACGACTTTCAATGGCGTGCTGGCGATGGCTTGTCTGAAGCAGGCGGTTACGCAGGGCAGACCACATTTCGCCGCCACGCAACGTCCATAGCTCTTCGACCGCTGCCGCGAGATAGCTATTCCCGCAGGACTTTGCGAGCGTGACGTGGAAACGAAATCCTTCGCTGTCCGCCAGGCGCGCATGGGGGTAGTTGCGCTCCATCTCCGCGACCAGCGCCTCAAGCTCAGCAATCGTCTCAGGGGTGATGAGCTGGGCGGCACGCGCTGCGACTTCACACTCGATCAGTTCGCGCGCCTCAAACTGCTCAAACGGGCCCGGCCCCTGATCGTTGCTGCGCGCCTGCGCCGGCAGCGCAAGCACGAAGCTTCCGTTCCCGTTCCTGACTTCGACAACGCCCGCGACCTCGAGCGCAATCAACGCCTCCCGGATCGTGGGGCGGCTGACCTGGAATTGGCGAGAGAGCTCCTGCTCGGGAGGCAGCCGATCGCCGACTGCAAACGCACCTCCCAGGATCAGTCGCTCGATCTGCTGAGAAACCTGCTGATAGAGGCGCCGCGGGCGAATGGCCTCAATCTTGAGGTCTACGATCTTTGCTGCAGCCGTCATTGAGCACCGAACTATTGAGCTTGACTGCCAAGCTATCTGACAGCTTGATAGGTGTCAATAAGGCGACTGGGGTCTCGAAGCTGGCAAGGCTCGACGATGCCCTGTGACTTAGCCGGCTCGATCGGCGGGGAGAGAAACGATGAAGATCTGCGTCTATGGCGCCGGGGCGATCGGCGGAACCATTGCGGCACGCCTTGCGATGGCCGGCCGTGACGTCACTGTCGTGGCAAGAGGAGCCCACTTAGCCGCCATGCGGGCTTCAGGACTGGCCTTCCATGACAAGACAAGTGGTGAGCGGCACCAGGTCCAGCTCCGGACCGCCGCCAACGCTGCGGAAGCGGGACAGCACGACCTGGTGGTCTGTGCGGCGAAGTCTCATTCGCTTCCGGCGATGGCCGCCGAAATCTCAGCCGCGATGAAGCCGACAGCGGCGGCCGTGTTCGCCGTCAACGGCGTGCCATGGTGGTTCTTTCACAAGATCGGCGGCCCACATGATGGTGCCAAGGTCATTAGCGTCGACCCACAGGGATTGCTGACACAGCATGTTCGGCCCGAGCGTGCCATTGGGTGCGCCGTATATCTGGGCGCAGCACTCGACAAACCTGGCGCCGTTACTCAGGCCACACGCGGAAAGCTCGTTCTTGGAGAGCCAGACGGCTCGACTTCAGCTCGCCTCAAGGAGATCGAGGCAGCGCTTGCCGTTCCAGGCTACGAACTCGCACTCACGTCGAGAATTCGGGACGACGTCGCAACAAAGTTCATGGGGAATGTGGCAACAAATCCGCTCTGCGCGCTGCTGCGAGTCCCCGTGAAGCGCGTCTTCAACGATCCAATCCTGCGGCAATTCGGCGAACGGGTCATGCGCGAGGCCGCTGCGATCGCTGAGGCGTATGGTGTTCGCCTCACGATCGATGTCGACAAGCGCATAGGACAGTACCAGTCCGGGCCGGTCGCCGAGTTCAGACCATCAACGCTTCAGGATGTCGAGCAGGGCCGCGCGCTTGAGATTGATGCAATTGTTCAGGCGATCTCTGAAATTGGCCGCCGGGCCGGCATGCCGACCGAGAATATCGATATGACCTACGCGATGATTCGGGCAATGGCGGAAGGCCTGAACCTTTATCCGGGAACCACGGCAAACGCTATAAAAGCATCGTAAGCACGTTTCAGAGGTGCTTGCTTCAAGTGATTCTACAATTCCGAAAACTGTCAGGTGATTGACGCTCTATGCACCGAATGCTGACCATATCGAAAGACGAAACGTCCGCTACGTTCGACACGCGCGGAGCGGAGCTTGTCCGCCTGAAGCATCGCGGCAAGGATTTTCTCTGGAACGGGAATCCCGAATGGTGGAACTTCCACGCTCCGATTCTGTTTCCAGTGATTGGCCGTTCCCCCGAGGACCGAGTACGGATCGGTGATGCATATTACCCGATGCCTGGTCACGGATTTGCACGCGATAGGCAATTTCAATTAATCGATGAGCGTCAGGATTCACTCACATTTGAACTGACCGACGATTTCGAATCCCGGACGATGTTTCCGTTTCCATTCAAAATGCGTCTGATCGCCACAATTTCGGGCGCTCAACTCCAATTGGCTGCTTCGATTGAGAATGCAGGCACCGCTTCGATGCCATTCTGCTTTGGATACCATCCGGCATTCGTCTGGTCCGAAGATCGCAATGCACGGGAATCCTACATTTGTCGTTTCGAGACTGTGGAACCGCCGTACATAAAGCGGCCAAACCTCACGACAGGACTCATCAAGTCGACGCAATTTCCCTCGCCGCTGCGAGATCGAGTGCTGCCCCTGACAGATGCGCTCTTCGTCGAAGGCGCGATACTATTCGATACACTGAATTCCCGAAGCGTATGGTTCGGCCCAAGAGGTTCGTCGGGAATTGTGGTCAAATTCCCGGATAGCCCGCATCTCGGAATCTGGACAAAGCCTGGCGCGCCATTCCTGTGCATCGAACCGTGGCAAGGTCTCGCTGAGTTGGAAGGCGGAGATGGAGAGCTTTCTCGCAGACCCGGCGTGAAGATTCTCGCGCCCGGTCAAATCGCGACGTATCGTCTGATTGTCGAATTTGATGCCCCCGACCCCGGCGATTGACGCACGTCGGAAAAATAGACTGCCATTGATACTGGGACTGAGATTTTGATTCTTGGCTCTATCGCTCAGACGCGATTGACCAAGGCCTGCCCACCGATCAGTCGTTTGATATTCTCGACGACCGCATTCCATCGGCGTTGGATGAGACCGCTCGACCAGACCGCGACGTGGGGCGTTCCGAGTACATTCGGCAGCTCAAGAAACGGCAAATTGGACGGCGTTGGATGCTGATTGGAAGCTGACGGATAGTTCCACCAGACATCGAGAATCGCGCCACCGATCCGGCGTTCCGAAAGAGCCTCGAAGAGAGCCTTCTCGTCGGTAATCGCGGCGCGAGCGACGTTAATGATGACGCAGCGCGCCGGAAGTTTCCGCAGAAACTCGGCGTCTACAAGACCCTTTGTCTGGTCATTGAGAGGGCAAGAGATCAGGAGCCAGTCGAGACCAGAAAGGAATGCATCAAGCTCGTCACGCCGATAGCTGTGGTCGACGCCGGAATGGGTCGCACCCGTCAGACTGCAGGTGACGATGCGTACCGAGAAGGCACGAGCTCGGGCAGCAACCGCAGCGCCGATATGGCCATATCCGAGAATGCCGAGCGTCGTTCCGAATATCTCGCCATGAGGCCCCGCACCCGCAGAGGGGCCAAAAACCCATTTCCCTTCGCGAAACGTCGACCGCTGTTCGTCAAGGCGCGTGGCCCATTGAAGCATGGCAGCAACAACGTACTCGCCAATACCGACATCGTGCCCGAAGACATTGCAGACGACACATCCTGCCGGAAGAGTCGACTTCTCGATGCCGTCAAAGCCCGTCGCCGGAACCTGAAGGAGCCGCAAATGGGGTACGGGTGGGTCTCCGGCCTTGTGCTTCCGGGTGATATAGACGTCCGCTCGAGCCAACGCCGCCGCGAACTCTTCCGGACTGCTCTTGTCCCGGTCGACCACGGAAACGTTTGCACCGAATTCCGAGTGCAGGATCTTGTCCGGCGCCATCCGGGGATCCGGATGGCGCGCGACATCACCGACAGCAACGATCAGCGGTCCAGCCATACGTCCACCAGATCCTGTCCAAGAGGACCGTTCGGGGTTATGTGCCAGCCGCGCATATATGCGAATCGCACGATGATCCGCTGCGCCCAGAGGAAGGGCACCGAATAGGATTGCTCCAGCAACCGACGCTCGAACTCCCGAACGGCCTGGACGCGGTCGGACTTCTCGGTGCTCCGAATAGCTTTCTGATAGAGGGTATCGAGCGCCTGATCTTCGAACCGGGCCGCACTCGACGGCGATACGTCATAGGAGAGGTACTTCAGGAAGCCGAACGCTGGCTCGTCAACAAACTCGGCGGAGAAATCAAGAATTGCCTCGAAGTTCCCGCTGCCCAGCGCATTCGCCCAGGTCGAGTTATCCAGTGCCTGATGCTCGACGGTTACGCCGATGCGGCGCCATTGATCGATCAGATAGATCGCTGACTCCGTGAAGGGTGAGAAACTCCGGTTCTTGAGCGCGAACTTCAGATCCGGTACGCCAGCTTCACGCAGCAATCGACGTGCCTCAGTACGCGAAGCTTCAATGTCCCGTCCGAATCCTGGCGACTTCGCGAGCTCTTCCGGTGGTGTCGCATACTCGCCGCCTGGCCGCATAAGGCCACCGACAAATCCGAGACGGGTCCCCCGGCGGAAGCTGGCTTCGGCCCCCCAACGATCGACGGCAAGTGAAAGAGCGCGGCGGACACGAGGGTCGCTGAAGGGCGCCACGGTCGAGTTGAACGTGAACATGACGTGCGTGATCTCGGGCATCTCGTCGACGACGACCTTGTCGCCGAGCGCCGATGTCAGGCGGGTCTTGTCGGCCGGAGTCAGACCGCGGAAATCCGTCATGATCTGCCCACCCTGCATGGCGTTCGCCATTGTCGCGGAAGCGGGAAAGAGAATCGCCTTGAACCCGTCGAGGTATGGGCGATCGCCCCGGAAGTAGCCGTCGAACCGACGGCCAGTCCATTGCGTCCCGTTCTCGTGGCGGACAAACGTGAAGGCACCCGTCCCCATAACCCGCTTCGAGGGGTAGTCCTTGTCGGCATCGAGAAGCTTCTTCGAATAGACGCAGTTCCAGGGACTTGCGAAGACCGAGAGCATTGCGCCGTTCGGTTGCGAAAGCTTGAACACGATTTCACTATCGCCAACCACGTCGATCAACTCGATATCAGAGAAGCTCGCCTTGCGGAGCGAGCTGACACCTGACGGCGGATTCCGGAGCCGTTCGAAAGTCGCCTTGATGTCGTCAGCAGTCAGGATTGAGCCATCATGGAACTTGACCCCTGTCCTGATCTTGAAGCGATAGGTCTTCTGATCGGGTGATACCGTCCAGCTATCCGCAAGATCGCCAACGATCTCCGGATAGCGTGCGGCATCGAACTTGAGCAGGGTCGAGTAATGCGGTGCAAGCGACTGCATCGCGACCGAGGAACCCAACGCCTGACAGTCGTAAGTGTTCGGCTCAGACGAAACAGCGAATACGAGTTCCCCACCTTTCCGCGGCTGGTCCGCAGAATTGGCCGTTCCGGATAGGAACAGACCTACACCAAGCAATGAAGCTGCGAACAATGCTAATCGCATGCGGTCCTCCCGTTTATCGGCGCCTTTAGACGTCGACGCGCCACTTTTTCATGAAGTCTTCGTCAAGTTCGATACCAAGTCCTGGCGTGCTCGGTATTTCGAGAACGCCGTCTTTGACCGGCCATGGCGACGCATTCAGGCGATGCATCATCGGATTGGCCCCGACCGGGTACTCGAGGATCGCGACCGCCGGCGACACGCTCGCCAGATGCGCGCTCGCGGCCATCGTCAACGGCCCACCCCAGTAGTGGGGTGCAAGTTCCACCTGGTGGGTCGCAGCCAAAGCCGAAATTCGAAGTCCCTCAGTCAGTCCGCCGCAGATGCTGAGATCGGGCTGCCAGACATCGAGTGCCCTTCGCTCGGCATATTCGCGAAAGTCGAATCGCGTGAACTCGTTCTCGCCGGCGGCGATCGGGATGTCCGTTGACCTGCGGATCTCCGCAAGCCCTTCCTTGTCCTCACCCGTAACCGGCTCTTCGAACCATCTGAGGTTTGCGTCCTGCACGAGCCTGGCAAACCACTTGGCTTCAGGCACATTGAAGGTTCCGTGGGCATCGACCATCAGCTCAAGCGATGGTCCGATGGCGTTACGTGCCGCCACGACGCGCGCCGCAGACGCATCAACCGGTCCATCCTTCGAGCCAACGCGCATCTTGATGGCCTTGAAGCCTGAATCGACGTAACGGCGGACTTCGTCTCCGATCTTCGGCAAGGGAGCCCAGCCGCCGGACGCATAAAGGGGGATCGAATGCCGAATGCGCCCCCCCATCAGCTGCGAGGCGGGGAGCCCGACCGCACGGCCGACGAGATCCCAGAGCGCAATGTCAATTCCGGCAATCGCACAGAGGGTCAGACCGCGGCGACCGAGTGACGGGAATGCCCTCCCTTTCGCGCGGGCATAGCCACTACGGATGCCATTGTAGAGCTCCTCCCAATTACCAGCGATGTCGAAGGCGTTCTTGCCGATCAACAGAGGGCCGAGCTCGCGCTCGATCAGTGCGGTCAATGCATAGTTCAGCGATACGCTGCCGCCGGCCGCCTTGGTTTCCCCATGTCCGACGACGCCGCTCCGGCTCGTTATCCGCACGATGACCGTGCTGAACGTTTCCATCGCCCCGAAGTCGCTCGTCGCCTGGGACTCCGGCTCGATCGGACATCTCAGCCACACCGCCTCGATCCGCTCGATCGGATCGACCGCGATCTGCGAGGTCGCATTTCGTTGTTTGGGCTGCAGTGCCACAGGCTTCATTTCAATCACCCAATCCATTCGCCGTTGCTTATATTCATGTAGGAACCCGTCATCGAGCCGCCATACTCGCTCGCAAGGAATGCGACAGCGGATGCGATCTCCGCTGACGACGCGTATTGGCCAAGCGGAATCCGGCCCTTGAGGCGCTCATGCTGTTCCGGCGTCAGGCGCTGGAGCATTGGCGTATCGACGGCCCCGGGCATGACGACATTGACGCGAATTCGGTCAGGGGCCCATTCGCGCGCAAGATAGCGGCCGAGCCCGAGAATTCCGGCTTTCGCCGCTGCGTAGGCCGGCCCCGAGGTCGATGCGCCGCCATCGAGCCCCCGGATCGATCCGAGCAACACGACATTGCCGCGTGTCGTTTTCAGTCCTGGATAAGCAGCACTGCAAATGAGATGCGCTGCGGTCAAGTTGTCGTGAATGACTTCGGACCATTCGGCATATGTCGTCGATACTGCAGGTCCCGTCCCGACACGGCCGGCTGCGAACACGACAATACCGACTGGACCAAGCTGCCCGACGACCTGCCGAACGATCTCTCGCGCCGCCTCATCATTCTGGATTCGAGACCGGATCCGGACGTGGGCTTCTGCGACATCTCCTGAAGACGGATCGACAACTGCGACCGTCGCCCCGGATTTGGCGAGTGTCCCAACGATCGCCGCACCAATACCTCCACCGCCCCCGACGACGATTGCGGTACGGCCCGAGATCCCCGGCCATTTCTGGAGCTCGCTCATCCACCCACCACGATTTCAGTGAGGGCGGACGTGGTCGGCCGGATTGCAGGCGGCGAACTATATCCTTCATCCTTGTTCGCCATTTCGGATCGGTCGAGCCAGCGCCTTGAAAGATCCGTCGAGGGCGTTGCTGCGATCAGTGCCTGCGTATAGGGATGTGCAGGTGCCTCGATCACGTCCCGCACGGCCCCTGCTTCAACCACGAACCCATGATTCAGCACCAGCACGTCGTCGGCAAAGATGCGGGCGGTCTCGAGATCATGGGTGATATAGACAATCGAAATTCCATGACGATCCCGCAGGTCGGCGAGTGATCTCAGAATGCCGGCACGCATCGAGGCATCGACCATCGACACGGGTTCGTCGGCCACAAGGAGGCGCGGCCGCAATGCCAGCGCCCGGGCAACCATGAGCCTTTGACGCTGTCCGCCCGAAAGCTGATGCGGATAGCGTCCGAGCACGGCGTCTGGGTCGAGACCGACTTCGCGACACGCCTTTTCGGCAAGGGATCGCGCCTCGGCCTTTGACAAAGCCACACCAAGACTGAGCATCGGCAGCGTTATGCTGCGATCGACCCGGTAGAAGGGATTGAACGACGCATACGGGTCCTGGAACACCGCCTGCACGTCCTTGCGAAACCGAAGTCGCTCTTTACCGGATAAGCTATCAATCGGTGTCCCGTTGAACTCGATATGGCCGCTATCCGGAGCGGTTAATCCCAGAATCATTGAACCAAGCGTGCTTTTCCCGCTCCCGCTTTGGCCGACAATGGCGAGTACACTTGCGGGCTTCTGGGCCAGACGAAAGCTCAAGGGGGCGAGCGCAAAGGTCATTCCGCTGGCGCTGCGCCGGTCCGGATAGGATTTCGAGACTCCCTTGAGTTCCAGCAGCGGTGTGTCTGATTTCAGGCCTGATGGGAGTATGTCTGGTCGAACACGACGCGCCTGAGGCGCGACGCCGTCGATCAACGCGCGGGTATAGGGGTGACGGGGTGACGCGAAGACGGCAGAAACCGGCCCCTCTTCCACGACTTCGCCACTCTTCATCACCATGACGCGATCGGCAAACTGTCCGACAAGCGCCATGTCATGCGCAATGAGGATCAGCGAACTGCCGATCGCCCGCTGCGTGCGCCCAAGTGTCTCCATGACTTCGCGTTGGGTAATGACGTCGAGGGCGCTGGTCGGCTCATCCGCAATCAGGAGTGCGGGACGCATGGAGGCAGCGATTGCAATGCAGACACGCTGCTTCATTCCTCCGCTGAGCTGATGCGGATACATCCCGGCAACTCGGGGCGAAAGGCCCACACTCTCCAGAAGTCCGGAGACGCGAGCATCTTTCTCGTCATTGGCCGGCGCCGCATCGTGATCGATCAGCCCATGCAGAATTTGGTCTCGGATCCGCAGAACCGGGTTAAGCGAGTTCATGGCACCTTGCGGCATGTAACTCGCGACCTTCAGGCGGATCCGACGACGGTCGTCTGGAGCCATATCCAGCAGATCGACTCCACCGAGCTCTGCAGCACCCGACACGATTCTCCCAGCCGTCGGCAGCATCCCCATCAGGGCGAGCGCCGTTGTTGTCTTGCCCGAGCCGGACTCTCCGACAATCGCAAGCCTGACGCCGGCCGACACGTCGAAGGAGAGATTCCGGCAGGCCATCAGATCGTCGGATCCAGATCGGAAAGCGACAGTCAGGTTCCTGACCGAAAGTCCTTTTGCGGACATGATCACGATTGCTGTTCCTGCCGCAGCCGCGGGTTGGCAACGACGTCAAGGCCACTTGCAACGAGGAACAGGCCAACAAAGAGGAAGATGAGGACGGCGATCGGCGAAACAATCCACCACCACATGCCTTGCATGAAGGCCGAGTGATACATCAGCCAGTAGATCGTCATCCCAAGCGTCGGCTCACGCGGTGGGCCCAGACCGATCGCTTCGAGGCCGATCGACGCAAGGATCGCTGCCGAAACTGTCGTCACCGCTGTCGCCGCAATATAGGGGATCAGGTTCGGTGCGATTTCGAACAGGATGATCCGGGTCGGCGACAAGCCGGATATCCTCGCGGTCGCGACATACGGGGCTTCCCGCAGGGAAAGTGTCTGGGCACGGACCTGACGGGCAGGCTTCATCCAGGAGAGTGCCGCGATTGCCACTGCCATCGTTTCCACGGAGAGGCGGGAATCGAGGGTCGCGACGACCGTCACGAGAATCAGCAGCGGCGGGACAGTGAGCATGACGTCTATGGCAACGCTCGCCACTGCGTCGAACGTGCCACGGAGGTATCCGGCCATCAGTCCCAGCAGGGTCCCGATCATTACACCGGTACCCCCGCCGACCAGGCCAATGATCAGCGTATTTCCGATACCAACGACAATGACCGCCAGAAGATCGCGTCCGGCACTGTCGGTACCGAGCGGATACTCCAGTGAGGGTGCTTGACCAGGAATGGCCGCAAGCGGAAATGCACTGTCGGCAGGGATCAGGTGGGGGCCGACAACCGCGACCAGGACGAGCAGGGCAACCAGCATCAGACCGATCGCAAGGGATGGATTTTTACGCATGTGACGACCTACCTCCCTTCCCGGCGAATTCGTGGGTCGAGAAGCGGGTAGACAAGATCGAGCACAAGTGTCGCCGTTGCGATCGCAAGGATGATCGTGAAAACGACGCCATAGATGACGAAGTAATCGTTCTGGCTGACACCCCGCAGGAGCAGGCTACCGATCCCTGGATACGCAAATACGACCTCGACAAGGATCGCGCCGGCCACGACGTAGCCGAGAGCAAGACCGAGCCCGGTCAGTTGCGGGAGGAGCGCATTGCGGATTCCATACTGGGCGAAGATGCGCCAGGGCTTCAGGCCACGTGCGACGGCAAACGTCACGTAGTCTTCACCGCGGATCGACACCATGATGCCGCGCATTGAAACGGCCCAAGCACCTGTCGAAGCCAGGACGATCGAGATCGCCGGCAGCATCGCGTGATAGAGAAGCTCGGTGACGAAACTCATCGTCAGCTGCGGTTGACGGCCGATTCCGTAGCCGCCACCGGTCGGGAATAGCCCTGCCCGATGGCTCAGGAAGTAGATGAGAATGAGGCCGATCAGATAGTACGGCACTGCACTCATGACGGTCAGGGATGGAACGATCCCTCGCATCCAGCGAGGTGTCGCACCCCATCCCGAAAGAGCTCCGAGAAAGCTCCCGAGCACGAACGCGATCAGCGTTGCGACGACCAGAAGCCCCATCGTCCACGGAAGCGCGTTCAGGATCAGGGATGTCACAGGCGCCGGGAACTCCGCGATCGAGATTCCAAGATCGAACCGCGCAAGCCCCGTGATGTAGTCGAAGTATTGATCGAGCAGCGACCGATCGAGTCCGAACCGGGCCCGGTATGCATTGGCGAGATCCTGCAATCCTTCGACCGAAGCGCCGCCGTTCGCAATCGCGTCACTCAGACGCTCGAGGACGGGATCGCGAGGCGACAGCTTCGGAAGCAGGAATGTAAACGTCGCCGCAGCCCAGACGGTAACGATCCAGACGGCAAGTCGACGCAGGATCCACATCCGCCAGACCCACTCAGCGCACTGGCTGGAGATTGTGCAGGATGAGCGGGCCGGTGGTCAGCCAGGGCGCTGGCTGCGCATAGGCATTCTCGGCACTCGGCCAGTTCTTCCAGTACGTCCCGTTGAGGGGGATCTGGTGGTACCACTCGGCGATCGGGATCTCGGGCGTTTCGCGATACCAGATTTCCATTGCCTGCCTGCCGGTCGTGAGGACAGCCGGATCCGAAGGCGACATACGGCCAATCTGGGCGACGAGTTCGTCATATGCCGGGTTGCACCACCGCGAGAAGAACGGAAATGCAGCCTCGCCGATCGGACGCGCGTGCTTGCACGTATAGCTGTCGAGCGTCGCAAAGGCGTCGAATGTGGAGCCGTGATGGCCCCAGAGGATCAGCTGGGCACGTCCATCGCGGATCCGGGCAATCGAGTCCGAGGCCGCGACAAACGTCGTATCGAAGCCGGCCCGACGCAACTGTTCCGCGACGACATTCCCCACCGATGCCATATCGGCGATCGAGTGGATTTCCGCCGAGAGCTTCTGGCCCTGTCGGGCCCAGAGCCCGTCACGCCCCTTCGTGAACCCGGCCTGCTCCATCAGCTCGGCACTTTTCTTGAGATCGAACGTGCCGGCTTCATTCTTGGTTGCCAGGTCTGCCGTAGCCGCAATGAAGGGCCGAAGCGTTCCGAAGTCGGGGAAGGGGGAGACGGTCGCCTGGCTGGCACCACCGTGCGCGATTGCAATCACCTGCGCCCGATTGATCGCAAGGCCGACAGCCTTCCGAACCCGGACATCATCGAAGGGTGCCGCCTTGTTGTTGAAGAAGAGCGACGTCGGCCACCAGTCGATGTTGCCGTAGGGCGAGTTCCGGCCCGAGTAGGTCGTCAGTCGCGGATTCTCGTCGAGAAGCTTCTTCACCAGTGCGGTCGTGTGACCACGGTTGACGTCGATCTGGTCGGAAACGACGAGTTGGGCCGAACGATCATTGCTGACGAACGGAACGACGATGACTCGCTCGACCTGCGGAAGCTTTGCAAAGCCGCTCTTCGCACCCCACCAATCGTCGCGCCGATCGAGGGTGATCTCGCTTGTCGACCAACGTGACAACCGATACGCGCCCGTCGAGATTGGCAGGCCCTTCCCGATATCGAAAAACGTGTAGGTGGCCGGATCAGAAACGCCCCGGAAAATATGTGCCGGAAGCATCGTGAGGCCGCGACCAAAGTGCCACGCCAGGAATTCCAGAACGAAGCGCGGTGCTGGCTGCGAAAATGAGATCGTGACCTGGTCTGCGCTGTCGGCTGTTGCCTTCTCGACGACACTTGCGACGGCGACGGCCTGCTGGAGATCCTTCTTCCCGCGGCCGTTCTCCGCCAGCAGGTTGATGGTGTACGCGACATCGTCGGCGCTGAATGGGCGGCCATCGCTCCACGTAGCATCTGTCCTCAGCTTGAGGACGACGCTCTTGAAATCTGCCGAGTACGTGAAACCCGTCCCGAGCCAGGGGACGACCTTGTTCGCATTGGTATTCAGGAAGAACAGCGGCTCGTTGATCAGATGGGGGCCGGTGTTCGTGAACTCGCCGGTCATATAGGGGTTCGCGACCCCTACACCCTGCAGGTCCGGTCCGGCACTGCGCGATGCGATGATCAGGGTCCGCTCACGGGGCACTTCGCGTGCCGGCGGCGTCTGCGCCCAGACGACTGGCGTCAGGGAAAGGATGGCGGCAACCACCGCCGGGACCATGCGTGCGCGGCCCCACACACCGTTGACCTTGGACATTGGCGTTCACTCCCAGAAATTTATTGTTCCATATATCAAAACATATATTCTGATATTTGGAATTATCTGAAGATGCCAAACAGCCGACCGCGAGTCAAGCGAGCGCGAGAATGTCCGGTTCAATCTGCCCTGAAGTGCATGTGGCGTTCGCTGCCTTGGCCGAGATCGGCGAGTGCCCGATCTGGTGTCATCGCACGCAGTCACTTTGGTGGATCGACGTCTTCAAGGGGCTGATCCACAACTCGGCCGATCCCCAATCACCGTTGCACGTCGTACCAGCGCCGCTCGGGAGCATCGGGCTGCTGCGCGCCGGCGGCCTGGTGGCCGCGACGAGCCGCGGCATCGTCCTGATCGGCGGCGAACGACAGAACCCGGAATTCATCGCCGATCCGATCGGCGACCACGAGACCTACCGATTCAACGACGGCAAGATCGATCCGATGGGAAGATTCTGGATCGGAACGATGCGTCGTGATGGCACGAAGGATGGTGAACTCTGGGCTGTCTCGAGAAGCGGTCGGACGCAGAAACTCCTTGAAGGGCTTTCGCTCAGCAACGGTATGGGCTGGAGCCCTGATGGCCGGCGGTTCTTCCATATCGACAGCAACCGCCGGACACTGACGGCATTCGACTGTGATCTTGATCAACCCGCGCTGTCCAATGGCTCGATTATTCATTCTTTCGACGACTCCGGCGGCAGCAAGCCGGACGGCCTCGCTGTGAGCCAGGATGGGGATCTCTGGATCGCGATCTGGGGCAGCAGCCGTATCCTGCGTCTGAGCCCGACTGGCGCGATCAAAGCCGAGATCAGGCTACCGGTCAGTCGTCCGGCAAGTTGTGCCTTCGGGGGCCCGGACATGCGCACGCTTTTCGTGACCACGGCGCGCTATGGGTTGAGCAAAGCTGATCTCGATCAGGAAGTGGATTCGGGTTCAATTCTAAGCATTCAGACTGGCGTCGAAGGCTTGCCGACGGCATTGTTCGGATAGTCTCGAAAGCACGACCGGAAATGAATACCACCAAGAAGCGATCGGCCTACACGCGAAGCACGGGCACAGCTCTCAAGGCGCTTGCCCTGCTCGACATCATTGCTGCTGCGGAGGCCCCGCTCCGCTTCAAGGATGTTGCGGTCGCAAGTGGCCTGACCAAACCGACGCTGCACCGGATGCTTAAGTCGCTGCTCGACACAGGCTACGTAAGGCTTCGGGCGTCCGACCAGACCTATGCGATCGGTCTGAAGGTCCTCGAACTCGCACGCCATCTCCGCCCCGACAACGATCTGCGGACTGCTGCCCAGCCCGTCCTAACCGAGCTCAGCACGGCGACCGGAGAGGCCGCACATCTTGCTCTCCTCGATGGACTGGAGGTGCTCTATGCGAGCGAGCACCGTGCCTCGGACGCGATCCGGACCTACTACGCCTCTGAGAGACGCGTTCCCATCCATTGCTCTTCGGTTGGCAAGGCGATCCTTGCGTTCCTTGATCCGGGCACAGCCGCCGATCTGATCGGCCGCCTGCCTTTGACCCCGTACACGAAAACGACGATCTCGACCACCGATACACTTACGTCTGAGGTCAGCCTCATTCGTGCCCGGGGCTATGCGATCGACAATGAAGAGCTTGAAGCCGGCGTCCGCTGTGTCGCCGCACCGATCGTCGACGGCCGAGGCGACGTCCTGTCGGCCATCGGGATCACGGGGCCCGCATTCCGACTGCCGCTCGAGCGCTGCCACGAGATCGGCGCGGAACTCATGGCTGCCGCGGGCAGGATTTCTGCACGGCTACAGGCACGCCTTCATGCCAGCCGGCCATCGATGCCCAAAGCCCCGCGCGAGTCCGGTCGATCCGACATTACTTGCGTCCAGCCCTCGACCGCGTTTCTTGGTGACAGTCCGCTCTGGGATGCTGACCGATCCGTTCTCTGGTGGGTCGACATTCTTGGACCAACGTTGCACCGCTTCGATCCGGCAAAGCGGACCGGCACGTCCCTTCCCCTGACTGGTCTCGTCAGCGCTCTCGCCCTCACGTCAGATGGCGGGCTTGTTGCCGCCACCGAAACCGGCTTTGCACATCTCGATACGAAAGATGGATCGCTCAGGCAGATTGGCGACCTTCAGGTGCGCAAGGCCGGCGTCCGCTTCAACGATGGGAAATGCGATCGGGCCGGGCGGTTCTGGGCTGGCACGATGAGCATGATCGGCGAAGCGACTGCTGGCGCTCTTTACCGCCTCGATCCCGACGGACAGGCGAAGCTGATCGAAGAAGGTTTCGGAACGATCAACGGCATCGGATGGAGCCCCGATGATCGGACGATCTATGTGACCGACTCCCTGCATCGCGTCATCTACGCCTACGACTTCAACAAGGCAGCTGGAACGATCTCCCGGAAGCGACGCTTTGCCGATATCGCCGAGGATCGTGGAATGCCCGGCGGGCTTACGGTCGATGCTGATGGCTATGTCTGGAGTGCGCACTGGGATGGCTGGTGCGTGACGCGGTACGCTCCTGATGGTCAGATCGATCGTGTAATCACATTGCCGGTACCGCGCCCGATGTCGTGCATGTTCGGTGGCTCGAAACTCCAAACCATCTTTGTTTCAACTGCACGCATTCGCCTTACCTCAGCTCAACTATTGCAGGCGCCGCTCTCGGGCAGTGTATTTGCATTCGAAGCGCCAACGGTTGGCATTTCGGAACCTTATGTACAGATGGCTTATAGGTAGTCGACTTACCGAACTTGGGATCAATAGTCTGGGCCGCTCCGAGTTCCGTGGACACTTACTTAAGCTACCCGCATTTTCGCCTCGAAGGCTGTCCGGCTCTCGTAGCCGAGCGTCGAGTGTCTGCGATGCGGGTTGTAGAAGCGCTCGATATAGTCGAACACGTCAGCGTGTACTTCGTCGCGGGTACGATAGATCTTCCGGCGGACGCGCTCGGTTTTCATCGATGAGAAGAAGCTGCCGACAGCCACATTTTCCCGGACGTTGCCGGCCCGGAAAAACGAACAGACAATGCCCTGGTCGGAAAGCGTCCTCGCGATGCAACGAGGCGATACGCTGAGCTACCCACGGGGCTTCGCGCCTGGCCCTGTCGCAACAACCACCTACAGACAGGGCCAAGTACGGAGCAGAACCTACCCTCAATCGGCTCAGTTCATGGGCTCAGATCAACTCCGATTGGCGCTTGACTATATATTTTATAAAAAATAATTTATGCCTATGAAAATCGCCCACATTGACGTCGTCCCGCTGGAAGCCACCTTCGCCCGCCAGTATGGCGGGCTCGACAAGGTCCCCCCGCAACTCCTTCGTCCGGCTGCACATTTCCAGAAAATCGTGCGCGCCGGCCAGTACGCAACATTGGCCTTCATCCGGGCCGAGGACGGCACGACTGGTGTCGGCGAAGCATTCGGCCTGCCCCACCCTGGCCCGACCGCGATGCTGATCGAACGGGTCATAGCACCCGGCCTGATCGGCCTGCCGATCGGCGATCCCACGCAGATGCTCGCCGAGTACAGCGAGTATTTCGCCGCGATGGGCCATGGTCGCGGGATGCCGGCCGAGGCGATGAGCGCCATCGACATGGCGCTCTGGGATCTGAAGGCGAAGCTCGCCGGCAAGCCGCTGTGCGAACTGCTCGGCGGCACGCCAGGGCCCGTGCGTCTCTATGCCAGCCCCGTCCCTTTCCTGCCCACGCTCGACGCGTCGGCCGCCGCCGCGAAGGCGCTGATCGCGCAGGGCTACAAGGCGATCAAGCTGAAGGTCGGCCGCGGTGCCGGCATCGACCTCGATCATATCGAAGCGGTGCGCGCCGCCATCGGCCCCGACATCGGCCTGATGCTGGACGTCAACTGCGGCTATGACGAAGCGACCGCGATCGAAGTGGGCAAGCAGCTGTCGCGCCATTCCGTCACCTGGTTCGAAGAACCGATCCCACCCGGCGATCCGGCGGCACTCGCGCGCGTGCGCGCGAAATCCACGGCGCAGATCGCGGCCGGCGAGAACGAGTTCGCTTTCCACGATTTTGCGGCACTGGCCGAGGCCAAGGCGGTCGACGTGCTGATGCCGAACATCTCGCGCGCCGGCGGCGTCAGCGGGATGATGGCGCTGGGAAGGCTCTGCGCAAAACACGGCATCAAGCTCGGGCCGCACGGTGTCGGCACCTGCGTAGCGGTATCGGCGGCCCTGCATACCTGCCGCGCGATGGAAGGCTTCGGCATCTACGAGGCCAACCGCCTGCTCAACCCGCTGCGCGACGAGATGCCCAAGCGGAAACCCGTCCTCGTCGACGGCGCGCTTCTCACGCCGATCGGACCCGGACACGGCGGCGACCCGCGCCCCGACGTGATGGACAGCTACCGCCTTTCGATCTCCATCGCTTCGAGTGCTGCCTGAAGATGGACGTCGCGGCGATCAAGGCGCTGGATGAGCTGGGCGAACTCGTCGGCCTGCCCGGCGAGACGCTGACCGCGACGCTAAAGCGCACGATCCTCGAGATGATCCTGTTCGGCTATTTCGCCGACGAGGCACGCCTCTATCCGCATGAGCTCGCGGAACGCTTCGGGGTCAGCCAGACACCGGTGCGCGAGGCGCTGATGCAGCTTTCCAGCGAAGGGCTGATCGAAGCCACGCCGCGACGCGGCTACCATATCAAGACGCCGACGGCCGACCAGGTGACGGATCTCTGGCAGGTCCGCTGCGGACTGGAAACGACGGCGGCCGAGCGCGTCATCGCGCGGCTCGTCGCCGGCGATCTCGACGATGCCGACCTCGCCCCGCTCGAAGCCCTGCAGCGCCGACGCGACACGCTTGGCGCACGCATGACGACAAAGGAGCATATCGAGACGAATTCGGCCTTCCACCGCACGATCGTCGAACTCAGCGGCAACCGCCTGCTGATCACGGTCTTCGGCTCGATCCAGCAACAGCTGATCGCCGCCTGGGTCCAGCGCGGGATCGACTCGTGGCGCGCGCGCCTGACGGAAGATGCCGCCGAACACCACGCCATCGTGGACGCGCTGAAATCGCGCGACGTCGAGAAGTGCCGCACGGTGCTGGCAAAGCATGTCGGCCGGTCGCTCGGCGGCGCGCTTGCCGACCTCGAATTCAAACGCGCCGCCGCAAAGACCTGAACCGAAGGACCGGAAAATCCGGCAAAGGGAGGAAACCATGGAATTCTCGAAGACGCTCAGAGGCGCCCTGCTCGGCCTTGCGACCCTCGTCGCCGGGTTCGCCGCGACTGCGGCCGAGGCGCAGACAATCCGCATGTGGACGTTCCTGAACCCGGCCGGCAACGCGCCGCGCGAGAAGGCGCTTGCCGAGATGATCCGTAAGTTCGAGAGCGCCAATCCGGGCGTGAAGATCTCGGTCGAACCGCAGGTCTGGGACCAGATGACGCCGAAGTTTCTCGCGGCACACCGTGCAGGCAATGCCCCCGACATCGTCTGGGTCGTGACTGACCTGCTCGGCGACGCACTGAAGACCGGCTCGCTGGCCGATCTCGGCGAGCTTTTCGTTAACAAGTGGCCGGCCGCCGCGCGCGACGAGCGCAAGGACGGCTACTGGTCGCGCTGCGCGCAGGGCAACAAGGTCCATTGCCTGTTCCATTCGCGCAACTATTACGGCGTCATCTACCGCACCGACTTCCTCAAGGAAGCCGGCGTCGATCCCGCCAAGCTGACGACGTGGCCCGCTTTCATCGAGGCGGCCAAGAAGCTGACGGTCAAGGACGCGTCCGGCAACGTCACGCGCTGGGGCTTCGGCCAGCAGTTCAGCGAGGATCGTGCGGACTCGCAGATGATGACCTCCCTGATGCTGTCCCGGCAGGGCGATTTGTTCGACGCCAAGGGCAACGCCAAGTGGGCCAATGCGACAGGTGCCGAAGCGCTCAAGCTGCAGACCGACATGGTCACCGTGCACGGCGTCACGCCGCGCCAGGCCGTGACGTGGAGTGCCGAAGACCTCTACGAGCAGTTCGCCGCAGGCCGCATCGCGATGTTCACCGGGGCCGTCGTGCGCATCTCGACCATGCAGGCCAAGGTTGGCAACGACAACGTGGGATTCATGATCTGGCCGGGTATCGACGGCAAGCCGCATTCGCCGGCCGTGATGGCGGGCTGGGCGGTCGGTGTGTGGTCGGGCGGCAAGAACAAGGCGATGGCCGGCAAGTTTCTCGAATACATGTCGACGGGCGAATCCGACAAGCTGTGGGTCGAGGTCGGCGGCCAGCTGCCGGGGGCACCGTCGACGCTCGCAAGCATGAAGGCGTTCACCGACATGCCTGCCAACGCGTACCTCACGACATCCGCACTCGGCGTGGCGAAGTATGGCTGGATCCCATCGGTCGAGTACGGCGTGGGCGGCTATCGCCAGGCACTGAACAAGGCGGCACAGGACGTCATCATCGGCAATGTCGATCCGATGGCGGCCCTCGTGGCGGCCGAGAAGCGCTTCAACCAGCAGAACAACCGCTAGCAGGCAAGGCGTGCGCGCCAACCGCATCGGATAGAAACGCATGCGGGACACGCGCACGCCCTTCCTTCTTTTCGCCCCGGCCTTCGCGCTGCTGGGGTTCGTGCTGCTGTCGCCGGTCGTCTATGCCGGCTGGTTCAGCCTTCAGCGCATCGAGTACGGTGCTCCGACCGGCTTTGCCGGCCTCCACAATTTCCGCCGCCTTTTCGACGGTGAGACTCTCGCCGCCACGTTCGGCCGCACGGTCCTGCACACCGGCCTGTCAGTCGTGCTGACCATCGTCATCGCGCTTGCGCTTGCAGTGTGGATCGACAGGCTCCGGCCGCGCATCGGGTTCATCGTCCAGACGATCGTCATCGTGCCGTGGATCGTCTCGACGGTCGTCGCCACGCTCCTGTTCCGCTGGGTGTTCGTCAACGACATCGGCATAGCCGCGTACTTGATCGGAACCATCACCGGCGAGGTGAGCGGGCTGTTGACCGAGCCGGGCGGTGCGATGGGTCTGCTCGTGGTCGTGTCGGTATGGAAGCGCATCGGCTACGCGGTCATCGTGCTGCTCGCGGGCCTGAAGAGCATTCCCGGTGAACTTGAGGAGGCCGCGCGCATCGACGGTGCCAGCGGCTGGCAGGTCTTCCGGCGCATCACGCTGCCTCTCCTGAAAACGCCAATGCTGCTGACCGCCGTCGTACTGACACTGTCGAACATCAATACGGTCGAAACGCCATTGATCCTGACCGGCGGCGGCCCGCGCGACGCGACGCGCGTCCTTGCGATCGACGTCTACGAGCGCGCCTTTGCGATCTTCGATCTCGGTTCGGCGACTGCACTGGCACTCGTGATGTTCGCGGGCAACATCCTGCTCGTGCTCGCCTATGTGAAGCTGTCACGGTGGCGCGCATGACCGCGCCCGTCTCCCGCCTGAAGATCGGCCGGACCGCGCGTGCAGCACTCACCGGCCTCCTGTGTCTGCTGGTGCTCGCCAACCTGCTGCCACTGGTCTGGGGCATCCTGACGTCGTTCAAGGCCGACGCCGACCTGTTCCGTTTCCCACCGACTTTCTTCGACTTCACGCCGACCTTCGAACACTACGAGCGCGTGATCGCCAGCGGGTTCCTCGGCAGCATGGCCGCCAGCGTCTTCTATGCCGCGGTGACTGTCACGGCGACGCTGACACTGGCGTTGCCTGCCGCCTACGCCTTCGATCGCTTCGAGTTTCCGTTCCGACAGACGCTGTTCATGCTCGTCGTCGCCAGCATCCCGCTGTCGCTCGGTGCGGCCGCCCTCCTGATCCCGAACTACGTCTATTTCGTCCAGATCGGCCTGACGAACACATGGTACGTGCTGCCACTAATCTACACGGCCCACCAGCTGCCGATGGCGATCTGGATCGTCAAGGGCGTGATCGAAGGTATCCCGCGCGAGCTCGACGAGGCGGCGATCGTCGACGGCGGCACGCATGCCGACATCCTGCGCCACGTCATGCTGCCGCTGTCGCGCCCGGCCCTGGGTGCCGCAGGCGTGCTCGCCTTCGTCGGTACGTGGAACGAGTTCGTCGCCGGTTCGGTGATGGTCGATGCACCCGAACTGAAGCCCGTGCAGCCGATGATCTACAGCTTCATCGGGTTCTTCGGGCGCGAATGGGGCCCGCTCACGGCCTCGGCCACGCTCGCGATCGTGCCGATCCTGATCGCGTTCGCGTTCCTCGGGCGCCACATCGTTTCCGGCCTCACCAAGGGTGCCGTCAAGGGATAGCGGAATGGACGAAATCGAAAACGGGCGTTGGGATTTCGTGATCGTCGGCGGCGGCAGTGCGGGATGCGTACTTGCAAGCAGGCTGTCGGAAAGCCCTGCCCGCCGCGTCCTTCTCGTAGAGGCGGGCCGCGACGTTCCGCCGGGTCTGGAAGGCTCTGCCATCCGCGACATGTATCCGGGCCGGGCCGCGTTCGATCCGGCGAATCACTGGCGCGACGTCGCCGCACACTTCGTCCCGGTCGGCCACAACGCGCCCGAGCGCCCTGCCCCGCGTCACTATGAACAGGCGAAACTGGTCGGCGGCGGTTCGTCGATCAACGGGCAGGTCGCGAACCGCGGAACGCCCGAGGACTACGACGAATGGGCCGGACTGGGTGCTGCGGGCTGGAACTGGCAGGGCGTGCTGCCCTATTTCCGGAAGCTGGAGCGCGACCTCGATTTTGCAGGTCCGCTGCACGGTACGGACGGTCCGATCCCGATTCACCGCATTCCGCGCGGAAAATGGCCGCTCTATTCGACGGCCGCAGCGCAGGCATTCGAAACGCTCGGCTATTCCGACATCCGCGACCAGAACGGCAGCTTCGGCGACGGGTACTTCGCCCAGACGCTTTCGAACGACGGCACGCACCGCGTCTCGGCGGCGATGGCATATCTCGGTGCCGACGTCCGCAGGCGACCGAATCTTGCGATTTTTTCCGAGGCAACCGTCGTCGGGCTGATCGCGGATGGACAGCACATCCGCGGGATCGAGGTTCTGAAGCAGGGCCGCAGGATGCGCATCGAAGCCGGCGAGACGATCCTGTCGGCCGGCGCGATCCATACACCGGCGATACTCCTGCGCGCGGGCATCGGTCCGGGCGACGCGGCAATGCGAATGGGCATTCCGGTTGTCGCCGACCTGCCCGGGATCGGTCGGAACCTGCAGGAGCATCCCGGCATATCCGTTTCCGCCTACCTCAAGCCGGAGGCGCGGCTGAAGGCCACGCGCCGGCATATCCATCTTTCGCTGCGCTATAGCTCCGGCCATCCGGGCTGCCCGCACTCGGATATGTACATGATGGTCGTCGCGAAATCCGCCTGGCATCCGCTCGGCCCGCGCATCGGATCGCTCGTCTCGTGGCTCAACAAGGTGCATTCGCGTGGGGTCGTCACGCTGCGCGCACCCGATCCATCGGTAGGACCACTCGCGGAGTTCAACTTCCTCGCCGATCCGCGCGACGCTTCGCGCCTGATCGACAGTGTACGCTTCATGGCACGCGTGATGGGCGCACCTCCGCTTGCCGAACTGGTCGAGCATCCGTCGCCGTCGAGCTATTCCGGTTTCGCGCGCGCCCTCGGCAAGCAGAGCCTACGCAACTTGCTGATTACCGCACCCGCCGCCCTCGCGATCGACGCGCTCCCGCCAATCCGTAAACTTCTGTTCGATAATTTCGTATCGGGCGGCAAGACTCTTCCAGAAATAGTCACCGATCCCGAAGCCCTCGAAACCTATGTGCGGACAAAGGCATTCGGACAGTGGCATGCCTGCGGAACTTGCCGGATGGGACCGTCAGTCGATCGAGACGCCGTCGTCGATCCAACCAACGCGCGGGTGCATGGTCTTTTTGGACTTCGTGTAGTCGATGCGTCGGTGATGCCGACAGCACCGCGCGCGAACCTCAACATTCCAGTGCTGATGATCGCCGAGAAATTTTCGACCGCGATTTGAAATTCTGGAATGACCAAAGGATCATTGGTCCCTTGGCCCACGATCGCCACGGCCAGAATGTGCGAATTTGTCTTATCAAAAGCCCGTTTCGAGTCCTTGGTTTTCAGATCACGTTCCCGCCGCTCGTCTGGACCTAAGCCAAGTCAAATCTAGCTTCGAAGCTCGTCGCCGTCAGCGACACATGCATATCGAGCGGTGGGCGCAATTCGAATGCACGCGGTTCGCGTGCGAAATCCCAAAGTCGGACGAGGCACCATTCCGCACGCCGCACTTCGGCCACGGCCAATTCATTACGCGAAATATGGAAGGGTGTACGCTCCCATCCGTTCGTCGTCTTCACCTCGATCAGCCGACGCTGTCCATCGGGTGCGAAACTGGCAATGTCATAGCCGACCCCATCACCGTCCTCCTGTGAAACCCAACGAACATGATCCGCTAGATCGTGGCGGCCGGCACTTGTAAGCACTGTCCGCTCATGTTCCAGCACTCGTGCCTCGCCAGCCCTTCCCAATGCGCGATTGCGCTCATCGCGCCCAGCTACGTCGAACTTGCGGGCGATGTGGCCTATCTGCTCCCACTCCAGCGACGGAGACGGAGTTGCTAGTGTTGGCGGTCCCGAGATCCAGAAGGCTGCTGCTTCCTGCAGGCCTACAGCCGGATTATTGGGCAAACGGCTGAGCCACGTCGGATTGCGAACCAGCCAGCGTTCAACCGCGTCGACCAAAGTCATCTGGAAGTTGAAGGCAGGTTTGTAGCCGGGAATCCAAGTTTCCCCGAGTCCCATGAGCACTGCGCTTATGTTCTGATGCTTGTATTCGAGCGATGCGCGCGAGCGTCCGATTTGCGCCTGAAGTTCGCGATTGTGCGCTGCCTTATTATACAAACGCCCAACGACGTCATCGGCAAGCATCGCGAAATAATCCGCGACGATCAGGTCGTTCTCGTCATCTGTCCAAGCTTCGGAGGACATGAGGCCAGGCTATCGGCATACGCGCCACGTGTCATTATCAGGAGCTATGCCACTTGGAACTGGCTGAAATCGACGCCCCGCGTTTCATCTGCCCAGCAATTTCGATGAACAAGATATGGCGGAGGGGATGAGATTCGAACTCACGATGGGGTTTCCCCCATACACGCTTTCCAAGCGAGCGCCTTAAACCACTCGGCCACCCCTCCGCCGGGGTAGGGCGGCTCCTCTTACAGCCAAACCGGGCGCTTTCCAAGCGCTTCGGGTGCACTCGCCACGGACGGGCGAAGTGGCTAGAATGGTTCGACAAAAGCCCGGAAAGGGAACCTGGGGTCCGTGGTCGTCGTGCGCATCATCGCCTGGCTGCTGCTTGCCGGAGCCGTCTTCGCGGGTGGGCTCGACGGGCTGTCGTTCCTCGAGACGGGCGAGTATTCCCCGATCCCGCTCGGCAAGGTCTGGGCGACGATCCATCTCGATTCCATGCTGCAGAGCGAGCCGGTCGTCGCGGGCCTCGCGGGCCCCGCCTTGTGGGAGGACGTCGTCTTCCCGCTGCTGCAGGCGCCGGCCGCGCTGGTGGCGGCGCTGGGCGCGCTGCTGCTGACGGCGGTCGCCCGCACGCGCACGCCGCGTCGCCGCCGCCGGCCGGAATGGCGCTAGCCCAAGCCTAGTCGTCGCGTGCCTTGAGCGCCGCGAGGAAGGCGGATTGCGGGATCTCGACCTGCCCGAACTGGCGCATGCGCTTCTTGCCCTCCTTCTGCTTGTCGAGGAGCTTGCGCTTGCGGCTGATGTCGCCGCCATAGCACTTGGAGAGCACGTCCTTGCGCAGCGCCGAGATCGTCTCGCGCGCGACGATCTTGCCGCCGATCGCCGCCTGGATCGGGATGACGAAGAGCTGGCGCGGGATCAGTTCCTTGAGCTTCACGCACAGCGCGCGCCCGCGGCTCTCGGCCTGCGTGCGGTGGACGATGATGGCGAGCGCGTCGACCGGCTCGGCGTTCACGAGGATCGACAGGCGCACGAGATCGTCCTCGCGGTAGTCGGTCATCTGGTAGTCGAAGCTGGCATAGCCGCGGCTGACCGACTTCAGCCGGTCGTAGAAATCGAACACGACCTCGTTGAGCGGCAGGTCGTACACGACCATCGCGCGGTTGCCGACATAGGTGAGGTTCTGCTGGATGCCGCGCCGGTCCTGGCAGAGCTTGAGGATCGCGCCGAGATACTCGTCGGGGACGAGCACCGTCGCCTTGATGCGCGGCTCCTCGATATGGTCGATGAACGTGGGATCGGGCATGTCGGCGGGGTTGTGCATGTCGACGATCGTGCCGTCGTTCATGTGCACCTTGTAGACGACAGAGGGTGCGGTCGCGATCAGGTCGAGATCGAACTCGCGCGACAGCCGCTCCTGCACGATCTCGAGATGCAGCAGGCCCAGGAAGCCGCAGCGGAAGCCGAAACCGAGTGCTGCCGAGCTTTCCGGCTCGTAGACGAAGCTGGCGTCGTTGAGGCGCAGCTTGCCGAGGCTCTCGCGCAGATGCTCGAACTGTGCGGGATCGACCGGGAACAGGCCGCACCACACCACCGGCAGCGAGGGCTTGAAGCCCGGTAGCGCCGCGGCCGTGCGGCGCTTTTCCTCGGTGATCGTCTCGCCGATGGCCACGTCCGCCACGGCCTTGATGCCGGCGGTGATGAAGCCGATCTCGCCCGAACCCAGTTCGGCCACTTCCTTGATCTTGGGCGTGAACACGCCGACGCGCTCGACGTCGTAGGTGGCGCCCGCATTCATCATGCGGATCTTCATGCCCTTGGCGATGCGCCCGTCCTTGACGCGGATCAGCAGCACGACGCCGAGATAGAGGTCGTACCACGCGTCGACGAGCAGCGCCTTCAGCGGTGCCGCCGCGTCGCCCTGGGGGGCGGGCAGGCGCGCCACCAGCGCCTCGAGCACGAGATCGATGTTGAGGCCGGTCTTGGCCGAGATGGGCACGGCATCCGACGCATCGAGGCCGATCGTGTCCTCGATCTGCTTCTTGATGCGCTCGGGATCGGCCGCGGGCAGGTCGATCTTGTTGAGCACGGGCACGATCTCGTGGCCCGCGTCGAGCGCCTGGTAGACGTTGGCGAGCGTCTGCGCCTCCACGCCCTGGCTGGCATCGACGACGAGGATCGAGCCCTCGCACGCGGCGAGGGAGCGGCTGACCTCGTAGGCGAAGTCCACATGGCCGGGCGTGTCCATCAGGTTCAGGACGTAGTCTTTCCCGTCCTTGGCCTTGTAGTTCAGACGGACGGTCTGCGCCTTGATCGTGATGCCGCGCTCGCGCTCGATATCCATCGAATCGAGCATCTGCTCCTGCATGTCGCGCGCCTCGACCGCCCCGCACGCCTGGATCAGCCGGTCGGCGAGCGTGGACTTGCCGTGGTCGATATGGGCGACGATCGAGAAATTGCGGATCCGCGACAGGTCGGTCATTGCAGGGGGGACTCGAAAAAAAAGCGCGCCCAAGCGGGGCGCGGCCGGACAGGACGCGGAACATAGGCGGACACCACCGGCGAAGCAACCCCGGTGCCGGACGCGGCGGCATGCGCGCGGGCGGTCGTGGCCGCAGGGCGGCAGGATCGGCGGGTACTGGAATCGGTCCGTTTCCATGCAGGGAATCTGGCATGGAAACGGATTCCGATCAATGATAATTTACCTATTATCGGCTTTATAACCTGATCTCTTTAGCTGGTTCCGCTCTAACGCCGCCCGAAAAGCTTCTCGATGTCGGCGAGCTTCAGTTCCACGTAGGTCGGCCGGCCGTGGTTGCACTGGCCGCTGTGCGGCGTGGCTTCCATCTGGCGCAGCAGCGCGTCCATCTCCGGGCCGGTCAGCCGACGCCCCGCACGCACCGAGCCGTGGCACGCGATGGTGCCGCACACGTCGGCGAGCCGTTCCTTCAGCGACAGGGCCGCCCCGTGCTCGGCGAGTTCGTCTGCAAGGTCGCGCACGAGGCCGCGCACGTCGAGTTCGCCCAGAAGTGCAGGCGTCTCGCGCACGGCCACCGCGCCGGGCCCGAAGGATTCGATGGCGAGGCCCAGCTCGGCCAGTTCGTCGGCCTTGGCGACGAGGCGCGCGGCATCCGCCTCGTCGAGCTCGACGATCTCGGGGATCAGCAGCGTCTGGCGTTTCACGCCGCCATTGGCGAGGTCTTCCTTCATGCGCTCGTAGACCAGCCGCTCGTGCGCGGCATGCTGGTCCACCAGCACGATGCCGTCCTTCGTCTGCGCGACGATGTAGGTCTCGTGCAGCTGCGCGCGCGCGATCCCCAACGGAAGATCGGGCGACGCCTCGGTCACGGGTGCAGGTGCAGGTGCGGAAGCGCCGAACGAAGCGACGGGTGCCGCCAGCGGTGCATGGTAGGCGAAGTTCCGTTCGGCGGCACCCACCGACGGCGCGGAGGAGCCCGCGAACTGGTACTGCGGCGGCTGCATCTGCGGGCGCGCGAGTTCCAGCGCTTCCACCGCCACGCGCGTCGAGGCGCGGAAGCCCGCGCGGTCGAGCGCTTCCTTCAGGCTCGCGACGATCAGGCCGCGGATGCGCGCCGGATCGCGGAAGCGCACCTCGGTCTTGGCCGGATGCACGTTGGCATCGACCATGTGGGTGGGCAGGTCGAGGAACAGCGCCACGGCCGGATGCCGGTCGCGCGCGAGGAAATCGGCATAGGCGCCGCGCACGGCGCCGGCCAGCAGCTTGTCGCGCACCGGGCGGCCATTGACGAAGAGATACTGGTGCTGCGCGGTCGCGCGGTTATAGGTCGGCAGGCCCGCATGGCCCGACAGGCGGATCTCGCCTTCCGGGTCGGCGCGCCGCGCGTCGAGCGCGCTGGCATTTTCGAAGAAATCCTTGCCGATCACGGCGGCGACGCGCGTCAGGCGCGCGGTCTCGGCATCGCCCGTGGCGGCCGGCAGCTTCAGGATCGCGCGCCCGTCGGCCGTCAGCGAGAAAGCGATTTCCGGATGCGCCATCGCAAGGCGCGCGATCGAATCCTCGCACGCCTCGCGCTCCGCCCGCTCGCCCTTCAGGAACTTGAGGCGCGCGGGCGTGGCGTAGAAAAGATCGCGCACTTCCACGCGCGTGCCCGGCGGGGCCGCGGCCGGAACCGGCGCATGTTTCGCCCCGCCTTCGACGGATATCGACCAGGCTTCGGCCGCACCCCGCGGGCGGCTGACGATCGCGACCCGCGCGACCGCGCCGATGGACGGCAGCGCCTCGCCGCGGAACCCCAGCGTGCGGATCGCCAGCAGGTCGTCGTCAGGCAGCTTCGACGTCGCGTGCCGCTCGACCGCGAGATCGAGTTCGGCGGGCGACATGCCCTTGCCGTCGTCGGCGACGGCGATCAAAGCGCGCCCCGCCTCGCCCAGCGTCACGTCGATGCGCGCGGCGCCTGCGTCGATCGCGTTCTCGACGAGTTCCTTCACGGCCGCAGCCGGCCGCTCGATCACCTCGCCCGCGGCGATGCGATTGACGAGCGTCTCGGGCAGGCGGCGGATCGTCATCCGCCCATGCCCTTGAGATACTTGCGTGCGAGGATCTTGCCGTCCTCGACCGCGGGCTGGTCGAACGGATCGACGCCGAACAGCTCGGCCGCGATCACCGTCTCCAGCATGAAATGCATCAGCAGCGCGCCCAGCGTCGTCTCGTCGAGCGTGGGGATCGCCATCAGGCGCACCGGCCGGCCGCGGCGGGCCAGCGTTTCGGCCGTCGCGCGCCACGAAACGTCGAGCACGTCGCCCATCGTGCGGCCTTCCAGCCAGTCGAGCGAGGCGTCGCCCACCGCTTCGCGGCCATAGCGCATTCCCGCATCGCGGCTGTCGCGCGTGAGGATCGTCACCAGCTTGTCGGCCGGCCCGTCGAGCCACAGCTGCAGCTGGCTGTGCTGGTCGACGGTGCCGAGTGCCCGCACCGGCGTGGTCCCCGCCCCGCCCTTGCCGAGGCTTTCGGCCCAGAGCTGGGCGAACCACTGGCCGAACGGCCCGAGCGCGTCGACATAGGGGCAGAGCACCGTCGTCGTCTTGCCGCGCGCGGCAAGGGCCGCGGCAAGCGCTGCACCTTGTGCAGGCAGCGAGGTCGCCGGATCGTCGAGGGCGGCGTCGCGCGCGGCCCTCGCGCCGGCGCGCAGCTTCACGATATTGAGGCCGAGCAGGGCGGCCGGCAGCAGGCCGACCACGGAGAGCACCGAATAGCGCCCGCCCAGTGTGGCCGGATGTTCGAGGATCGGGATACCAAGGCGCTTGGCCAGCCGCGCCAGCGCGTTGTCGGTCGGCTCGGTGATCGCGCGCGCGTGATCCTTGAGCGCGCCCACGGCGGCGATGCGCGGCAGGATCGCGTGCGCCTGCGCCAGCGTTTCGGCCGTGCCGCCGGATTTCGAGACGAGCAGCACGCCCGTGTCGCGCGGATCGATCGCGGCGAGCAGCTTGTCGAAGCCGAAGGGATCGACATTCTCGGCCACGATCAGGCGCGGGCAGCCCTTGGGCCAGAAGCCGCCGCCGCCGTCGGCAAGCGCCGCGAGCGTGCGCGCCCCCAGGCTCGACCCGCCGGTGCCCAGCAGCACGATCGTGCCGAACCGGCCCAGATCCTTCGCCGCACCCGCGATCGCGGCGATGTCGTCGGCACGGTCGGGCTGGTCGAGGAAGGCATAGGTACCCTTGCCTTTCGCGGCCTTCAGCCGCGCGAGGGCGGGCGCCGTGCGGGCGAGCTGGGCGTCGAGCGCCGCGCGGTCGAATCCGATCGCGGGCTCGAAGCAATGGCGGAGATCCTGGGCATAGGGCAAGGGCATGGCCGACTCGTCTGTTGGGAGGCCGATGATAGACGCGATCAGTTGCTCGACGCGATGCCCGCGGGCTGGCCGACCGCGACCACGAGCAGCCGGGCGGGATCGAACAGCCGGGCCGCCACGCGGCGCGCGTCGGCGAGCGTGACGGCGGCGATGCGCCGCTGACGTTCCTCGAACCAGTCGGTGCCGCGCCCGTCGAGGCGCATGTTCACCAGCTGGCGGGCGATGCGGTTGGTGCCCTCGAACTGCAGCGGGAACGAGCCGAGCACATAGTCCTTGGCGCCCTGCAGCTCTTCGGCGCTCGGGCCTTCGCGGCCCATGCGTTCCCATTCGGCACGCACGAGATCGAGCGCGCGGCCCACCGTGCCGTTCTCGCTGGAGGTCGAACCCTGCAGGAAGTTGGCGCGCTCGAAGATCGCGAGGCCCGTCCCGATGCCGTAGGTGAGCCCTGCCTTCTCGCGCACCGACAGCATCAGGCGCGAGTTGAAGCCGCCGCCGCCCAGGATGTAGTTGACGAGCGTGGCCGCGAACAGGTCGGGATCGTCGCGCGCGATGCCGGCATGGCCGAACAGCGCGTAGGTCTGGCTGCCCGGCCGGTCGATCACGATGGTGCGCCCCGCCCCGCCGATCGCCGCACGCGGCACGCTTGCAAGGCGCGCGCGGGCGGGCAGGCTCGCGAACGCGCGGTCGACGAGGCGGCCGAGCTCTTCGGGATTCGTGTCGCCCACGGCTGCGACATAGAGATTGTCGCGCGCATAGACCGACGCGAGCTCGGCGCGCAGGTCGGCCTCGGTCAGCGCCTTCACGCTGTCAGGCGTGCCGCGCGTGGGCCGCGAATAGGGATGCACGCCGAAGGCAGCGCGCGCGAAGGCGCGCCGGCCGATCGTCTCGGGGCTGCCTTCCTCGCGCGACAGGGCGCTGAGGATCGAGGCGCGGATGCGCTCGATCTGCGCGGTGTCGAAACGGGGCCTTGCTAGCGCGTCGGCCAGCAGCTCGATGCCGAGATCCTTGTCGCGCGACAGCACGCGCAGCGAACCCTGCACCGTGTCGAGCCCGGCCGAGAAGCCGAGCGAGATCGACCGGTCTTCCATCGCCGCGGTGAATTGCTGCTGGTCGCGCGGCCCCGCGCCCTGCACGAGCAGGTCGGCCGTCATCGCGGCGCGTCCTTCCTTGCCGTCGGGGTCCATCGACGAGCCGCCGCGCCACGAGAACTCGATGCCCAGCAGCGGCAGCGAATTGTCGCGGATCAGCCAGACCTCGATGCCGCCGGGGCTGGTCACGCGCTCGATGCGGTTGCCCTGCGCAAGCGCGGGCGACGCGAACGCGACGAGGAAGGCCAGCAGGACAGGCAGGGCGCGCATGAGCATTCTCAGCTTCCGGGCTTGGGCAGCAGCACCGAGGTGACGTGCGCCTCGGGATCGAGGACGGCGCGCAGCGCCGCGTTCACCTGCGCCGTCGTGACGGCGGCAAGGCGCTGCGGCCAGGATTCCACGTACGCCACGTCGCGCCCGGTGGCGAAAGCCGTGCCGATGGCGCGCGCCCCCGCCTGCAGGGAATCGCGCGCGAAGACGGCGGCATCGGCCATGCGCGTCTTGGCGCGCGTCACCTCGTCGTCGTCGAAACCGCCGGCAAGCGTGTCGCGCAGCACCTTCTCGACGGCCGCTTCCAGCGCCGCGACATCGACGCCGGGACGCGGAGACGCGTACACCCAGAAGGAATTGAGATCGATCGAATCCGAACCGTAGGAAGCGCCCGCACCCGTCGCCAGCGGCTGGTCGTGCACGAGCGCGCGGGAAAGCCGGCTGGTCGGCCCGCCGCCGAGAAGTTCCGCCGCGACGTCGAGCGCGTCGACCGCATCGGGCGTCAGCGTGCCCAGCCCGCGCGACTGCGAGGGGGCGAGCCACGCGCGCGACCAGGAAGGCTGGCGCACGCGCGAATCCTTGAGCTCGACGCGGCGTGCGGTCAGCGGCGGCGGCTCCTGCGCGCGCACGCGCGCGGGCACCGCCTTGCGCGGGATCGGGCCGTAGTGGCGTTCGGCGAGGACGCGCACTTCCTCGACCGACACGTCGCCTGCGACGATCAGCATCGCGTTGTTGGGCGCATACCAGCGGGCGTACCAGTCGAGCGCGTCCTGGCGCGTCAGCGCCTTCATCTCGTGCTCCCAGCCGATGACCGGCCGGCCGTAGGGATGGTTGAGGAACAGGGCCGCCATCGTCTGCTCGCGCAGGCGCGAGCCGGGACGCTGGTCGACGACCTGGCGGCGTTCCTCGACGATCACGTCGCGCTCGGGCAGCACTTCGGCGTCGGACAGGATCAGGTTCGCCATCCGGTCGGCCTCGATGCGCATCACGGTCTCGAGCCGGTCGCGCGCGACGTTCTGGAAATAGCCTGTGTAGTCCCAGCTGGTGAAGGCGTTGTCCCGCCCGCCGACGCCCGCGACGATGCGGCTGAACTCGCCCGGCGGCACGGACGGCGTGCCCTTGAACATCAGGTGTTCGAGGAAATGCGCGATGCCCGACTTGCCCTGCACCTCGTCTGCCGCACCGGCCTTGTACCAGACCATCTGCGTGACGATCGGCGCGCGCCGGTTCTCGATGACGACGACCTGCAGGCCGTTGGCGAGTTCGAACGTCTTGGGCGAGAAGACCTGCGCGTTCGCGCGCGATCCGGCGGCAAGGGCCGCCAGCAGGCCGAGCGACAGCGCGAGGCCGCGCAGGGCGATCAGAAAATGCCCTCGAGCCAGCCGCGCTTGCGCGTGCGGATCGTCGGCACCTCGGCGTCGCCCGCGGGCTTGCCGGACGCCGACGCCTCGCGCAGGCGCTGGGCTTCCTTCGAGGCGTCGAGACGCTGGCCTTCGCCCGGATCGGTCGTGCGCCAGAACAGCAGGCGGTCGACGAAGCTGCGGTCCGCGTCCGCGAGGCTCTGCGTCTCGCGGTCGATCTGGTCGCGGATGCCGGGATCGACCCGGTCCGCGCCGACGCGGCCGAGGATCTGCTGCTCGCCGGGGCTGACATTCGCGTTCGCGGGCGCGTTCGCCACGCGATCGGCGCCGAACACGGCCGTGCGCGCGGCGTCCTGCGGGCTCGACTCGTTCGGGCGCGCCGCACCGGGCGCCGGCGGGCGCAGGCCGTAATCGGGCGGCAGCGTCAGCGGCGCGCGGCTGACGATGCGGAACTCGTCCGGCGGGGATTTCTCCCAGCCCAGCGCCTTGCGCGTCTCGCCGCATCCGCTCATGGCGACGGCAGCCGCCAGAAGCAGCACCGCACCGACCGCACGCTTCATGGAGATCCGATTCTTCATGGGCCTATTTTAGTCCGCTTCGCGGTCCGAAGAAAGAGTCGAAGAACAGACATGCAACACCGACCGTAATGCCCGCATCCGCCACGTTAAATGCCGGCCAATGGTAGCCGAACGCGTGGATATCGACGAAATCGAAGACCGCGCCGAAGCGCAGGCGGTCGACCACGTTGCCGACCGCCCCGCCCACGACGAGGCCCAGGGCGACAACGACCGTGGCGTTCTCCGCATTCCGCAGCCACCAGACGAGCCCGGCGACGATGGCCATCGCCAGCGCCGCGAACAGGTGGGCGGCAGCCGACGAGCCGGTATTGAACATCCCGAAGCTGACGCCGTAGTTCCACACGACGACGAGATTGAAGAACGGCAGCAGTTCGACCTGCGGGCGGAAACCTTCGATCAGGTAGCGCAGCATCGCGAACTTGACCGCCTGGTCGACGACGAGCACGCCGGCCGCGATCATCAGTCCCTGCCGGAGCTTCGTCTCGGCGTTCATGCGCCCACGACATCCGCGCAGCGCGTGCACAGCGACGGATGGGCCGCGCGCGCGCCGACGTCGGGCAGCACCTTCCAGCAGCGCTCGCACTTCGCGCCCGAGGCGAGGCCCACGACGACGGCCACGCCGGGCACTTCGGCGATGCGGAACGCGTCGGCCGGCGCGGGCGTCGTGCTGAAGGCATGCGAAGAGACGATGAAGATCTCGTTCCACGCCTCGGCCGACATGCCGGCCGACACGTCGGTGTTCTCGACATGCACGGCGGGGGCCGCCTGCAGCGAGGAGCCGATCTTCTTTTCCGCGCGCGCGACTTCGAGCGCGCCGGTCACGACGCGGCGCAGGTCGCGCAGCTTCGCCCACTTGGCGGCGAGCGCATCGTCCTTCCAGGCGGAAGGCGTTTCGGGGAAGAGCTGCAGATGGACGGACTCGGCCTCGCCCGGATTGCGCGAACGCCACGCTTCCTCGGCCGTGAAGCACAGGACGGGGGCCAGCCACTTCACCAGCCGCTCGTAGAGTGCGGCCATCACCGTGCGCGCGGCGCGCCGGCGCGCCGACGGTTTCGCGTCGCAATAGAGCGCGTCCTTGCGGATGTCGAAATAGAACGCCGACAGGTCGACCGCGCAGAAGTTATGCAGCTCGGTATAGAAGGCCGTGAAGGCGAAATCGTTCACGGCCGTCTTCAGCGCCGCGTCGAGCTCGGTCAGGCGATGGAGCACGAAGCGTTCCAGCTCCGGCATCTCCTTCTCGGGCAGCGCTTCGGCTGCATCGTATCCGTCGAGCGCGCCCAGCAGATAGCGCAGCGTGTTGCGCAGGCGGCGGTAATACTCCGCCTGCTGCTTCAGGATCTCCGGCCCGATGCGCAGGTCTTCCGAATAGTCGGACGCGACGACCCACAGGCGCAGGATGTCGGCGCCGTACTGCTCGATGACCTGCTGGGGTGCGGTGACGTTGCCCAGCGACTTCGACATCTTGCGGCCCTGCTCGTCGAGCACGAAGCCGTGCGTCAGCACCGCTTCATAGGGCGCCACGCCGCGCGTGCCGCAGGCTTCCAGCAGCGAGGAATGGAACCAGCCGCGATGCTGGTCCGAGCCTTCGAGATAGAGCGAAGCCGGCCATTTGAGATCCCAGCCGGTCTTCTCTTTCGGCGGCTCGAGCGTGTAGGCGTGGCTCGATCCGCTGTCGAACCACACGTCGATCACGTCCTTCACCTGCTCGTAGGCTTCCGGATCGTAGCCGGGCCCGAGGAAGCGCGACGGCGGCGAGGCGTACCACGCATCGGCACCTTCGGCCTCGAAGGCGTCGGCGATGCGCTTGAACACCGCCTCGTCGCGCAGCAGCTGGCCGGACTTCTTGTCCACGAACACGGCGATCGGCACGCCCCAGGCGCGCTGGCGCGAGATGCACCAGTCGGGCCGCGTCTCGATCATCGAGCGGATGCGGTTCTGCCCGCTGGCCGGAACCCAGCGCGTCGCCTCGATCGCGGCCAGCGCCTTGGCGCGCAGGTCGTTCGTGGCCATCGAGATGAACCATTGCGGCGTGTTGCGGAACAGCAGCGGCGCCTTCGAGCGCCACGAATGCGGATAGGAATGGACGAGGCTGCCCATCGCCAGCAGATGGCCCGTCGGATCGAGCGTGGCGACGACCGCCTTGTTGGCGTCGCCCGGCTTGCCGTGCGGCGTGTAGATGCGTTTGCCCGCGAACAGCGCGACGTGATCGTAGTAGGTGCCGTCGCCCGACACGGTCTGCGGCACTTCCACGCCGTGCTTGAGGCCCAGCTCGTAGTCGTCCTCGCCGTGGCCCGGCGCGATGTGCACGAAGCCCGTGCCCGCCTCGGTCGTCACGAAATCGCCGGTGAAGACCTTCACGTCGAAATCGTAATAGCCGTTCGCCCCTTCCATGCCGCGCAGCGGATGCGCGCACACGGTGCCGGCGATCTCCGCGCCCGTCGCGCGGTCGTCGAGCTGCACGTCGACCTCGGCGATCTTCGCGGCCTCGACGAACTCGGTCGCGAGATTCTTGGCGACGAGATAGCGCTGGCCCTTCTTGGCGCGCGAATCGTCGTGTACGGACTTGACGGTCAGCAGGTCGTATTCGATCTCGGCGCCCGCCGCGATCGCGCGGTTGCCGGGGATGGTCCAGGGTGTCGTCGTCCAGATGACGATCGAGGCGCCGGCATGCGAAGGCTTCGCCGCCTTCACGACCGGGAAGGCGAGATGGATCGTCTGCGACTTGTGCTCGTGATACTCGATCTCGGCCTCGGCCAGCGCCGTCTTCTCGACGACCGACCACATCACCGGCTTCGAGCCGCGGAACAGCCCGCCGTTCATCGCGAACTTGGCGATCTCGCGCGCGATCTGCGCCTCGGCCGGATACGACATCGTCGAATAGGGATTGTCCCAGTCGCCGATCACGCCCAGGCGCTTGAACTCCGCCTTCTGGATCTCGATCCACTTGGCGGCGAACTCGCGGCACTCGCGGCGGAACTCGACGATGTCGACCTTGTCCTTGTCCTTGCCCTTGGCGCGGTACTCTTCCTCGATCTTCCATTCGATCGGCAGGCCGTGGCAGTCCCAGCCGGGCACGTAGTCGGAATCGAGGCCCGACATCTGCCGCGTGCGCACGACGACGTCCTTGAGGATCTTGTTGAGCGCATGGCCGATATGCAGGTGCCCGTTGGCGTAGGGCGGGCCGTCGTGCAGCACGAACTTCGCGCGGCCCTTCGAGACCGCGCGCTGGCGCCTGTAGAGGCCGAGTGCGTCCCAGCGCGCGAGCGTGTCGGGCTCGCGCTTGGGCAGGTCGCCGCGCATCGGGAACGCGGTCTGCGGCAGGAAGACGGTCGACTTGTAGTCGGCTGGTTTGGCGGGTGCGGACATCGAAGAGGCGGCTCCGGATCGGATCAGGCGGCGAGCGAACGGCGGTACGTGTCGAGATCGACCCGTTCCACACAGACGAGGGACTGGAGGACGTCACGCATGTGCGCGGCGACGACATCGTCGAGGCCGGTGCACTCGACGTCGATCATCAGCAAACCGTCGACGACGCGCGCGAGGAACCGTTCGGGGAGAAGGTCGCGCTTGGCGAACTGGTCGAGCACGCGGGCAGGCAGCCCGACATTCGGCTGGGCGACCAATGCGAAGAAACGCACGCTATCGGCAGGAAAGGATTGTGACATGACGCAGGCACTCCACGGGGGCAACGAAGGCACGAATCGACTCATCCCGGTTCTCGGCGAGAACCGGGCGGTTAATTCGCCCCTGCGGGCCGATTGCGAAGCGATGCAGCGTCATCGGCCGGCACTATAGACGGTGCCCGAAGGCCGTCAACCGGACGGGCACGGCACGCTTCGTCAGGCGAAATCGCGGATCCCTGCGACAAGCGCGGGCACGGCCAGCCAACCGCGTCCTGCCCGCGCGTGTCGCGGGCATCCACGCCTTTTGCAATTTCCCGTCCCCGCAAAACTTGCTTGACGGGTTGTTGACGGCAGTTGACAGGAAAATTTCTATTCCATTGATATGGCTTGAAATAATGACATCGCGTTGACCAGTTGACGGGATTTTCCCCGTCAACTGCATGTCGTCCCGGCCGGTTGCGAGCATCTGTGTCATAAGACCTCATATATCCTATAATAGGAATATTGACAATATAGAACATAGAGGGTACATCAAGCGGGAAAGGAGAACCCCGCCATGCTGTCCCTGCTTCCCGTTGCCCGCCCTGAGAGTCCCGACTGGTTCGCCCTGTCCGCCGATGTGGGCCGCAACCGGCCCAATCTTCGCGAAGACACGTTCCGGGTCGAAAGCCTGCTGGCCAATGACGGCGACGCCGATCTGCGCGGCGGCGACGGGCCGGCCGGGCGCTGGAATCTCGGCCTCGACGCCGCGATCCGCCGCTTCCAGAAGCGCAACGCCCTGAAGGTGGATGGCTGGCTGCGGCCCGGCGGGCCGACGATCGAAGCGCTGCGCGCGCGCCAAGGCGATGCGCTCGCCGGCTTCGACGTGCCCACGCCAGACGAGATCGACGCGCATCATGCCGCGCTCGCAGAGGGCAGCGCACCGCTGATCGCGTTCGCATCGCCGCAAGCGACGCTGGCGCCGATCCCGGATTTGCCGAAGCTGGGCCAGGCCGACCGCGATTCCAACACGAGCCAGCTCGACTGGCTCGACGCGCATCAGATCGGCCTCGGCGAGATCCCCGCGCAGTTCGCGCGCTATGTCGAACTGGGGCCGCAGGGCATCGCGCAGGCGCGCGACTTCGTGCAGCAGTTTGCACGCCGCTGGCCGGGCGAACGCGACGCGCTCGTCGACGGCATCCTCGACCGGCTGGGTCAAGGCGGCCAGACCGCCTTCCTCGGCGCGCCCCGCCCGGCAGGCCAGCCCTTCGGCACGCGGATCGGCGGCATGCGCTGGCCCGCCCCCGTGATCAGCGATCTGGTCCACCGCCCGGACGAAGAGCCGCCGGAATCCGAAACGCGGATCAAGCCCGTCCTGCGCAAAGGCGAAGAACAGGGCGGCATGATGCTGCTGGCAGCCGCGAACGACACGGACGACGGCGAAACAGGCGACGGCGCGGCGAACGATCCGCAGGAGGCGCGCGAAAAGCGTTTCCCGCCGAATACGCCCAACATCGACAAATTTTTCGACGACTACACGGCGGCGGCAGAGAAGCTTGCGAAGGAACTCGACACCGATCCCAAATACATCCTATCGTTGATGTCGCTTGAAGGCGGCTGGGGCGACGAGGGATCGCGCGAGAAGAATAATCCGTTCGGATTCGTCAAGAACCAAGAAAAGATGCGCTTCGAAAAACTGGAGGATGCCTTCGATCATTTCAAGCGCACGCGCGGTCCAAGTGTGCAGGGTGTGAAATCGATGGAAGAGTTTGTTGCCAAGCTGCAAACGCCGACTTCCGGATTGGGCAAATACAATTCGGAACCGCCGGACCCCAAGACCAAAAAAAGCTACGCAGAAAAGCTCTTCGAACAATACGAAACGATCATTCGGCGCCAAGACGACTGGCGCAGTCGGCGGGCGTCATGACAAAGCGGGAATTCTGCGCCGTCGCAATCGCGGCGACTTGGTTGCTCTCGGGCAGGCCGGCCGTCGCGCTGGAAGATTCCGATTTCGAGGAAGTCTTCGAATTCACCGGCCCGACATTGAAAATCGAAGACCGCGGATTCGAAATCGACATTCCGCGAAGGCTCAAGGTTTGCGACCGTGTCGTCACCAAGGAAATGAGCTTCGTCGAACAGCGATTTACCGGCTTCACGTTCGTCAACGACAAGCAACATGAATGCCCCCCGAACGGCAGATTGCGGGTCGGCGCAGTCCGCGTGTCCGTGGAGTACAATCTCGGTGAGTCCCATCTCGATCTGGACAGCTATTTTCGACACTACTGCGCTGGCTGGCGCGGTTACGACAAAGCGAATGCGATCGGTTTTTTCGGGTCGATCGACGGCCAACGTTCCATGGCGTGTCAGTTCGTCTATGACGATGGACGGATTGTCATCTCCGTCGATTCGCAAAGTCCGGAGCCGCCGGAGGGGAACGATCTCTACCCCGGTTTCGGCAAATATGTCCTGAGCGCCGAAATCATCACCGATCCCGAACGCTTCAATCGCGACCGCGCGACGCTGCGCCGCGTGCTGCGCGGTTTCCGCTGGACGGTGCCGGGCCGATGACGACCCGGACGCGCGCAGGCCCGCGCGCGTCAACCGCCCGCCTTCAGGCGCGAAGGGCAGCCCCGGTCGCCTTCGCCACTGCGGCGACGATCTTGACGGCGACGGCTTCGAGATCGTCGTCGGTCAGCGTGCGTTCGGCCGGCTGCAGGCGCACGGCGATCGCGACGGACTTCTTGCCGTCGGCCACGCCCTTGCCGCGATAGACGTCGAACACGCTGGCCCCGGCGACCAGCGCCTTGTCGGCCGACTTGGCCGCCCGCAGGACCGCGTCGGCCGCCACGTTCTCGTCGACGACGAAGGCGAAGTCGCGCTCCACGGGTTGCAGCGTGGCGAGCTTCAGCGGCGCGCGCTGGCGCCCGCCCTTGGCCTTGGGCGCCGGGATCGCGTCGAGGAACACCTCGCATGCGACAAGCGGAAAATCGATGTCGAGCGCCTTGAGCGCCGAAGGATGCAGCTCGCCAAACCAGGCGAGCACGGTCTTGGGGCCGAGCTTGAGGGCGCCCGAGCGCCCCGGATGGAACCAGCCCGGCGCTTCCAGCGCCACGGCGACGTTCTCGACCGACAGACCGAGCTGCTGGAGGAGTGCGAGCGCGTCGGCCTTGGCGTCGAACGCATCGACATTGCGCCGGGTCTGCCCCCAGTGGCGGCCGACGGCGGCCCCTGCGCGAACGCAGGTGGCGACGATGCGCTGCCCGGTCTCGGACGGATCGTGGAAGATCGGGCCCACCTCGAACAGCGCGCTGTCCGGCCAGCCGCGGTCGGCGTTGCGCCGCGCGGCGTTGGCGAGGTTCGGCACGATCGAGGGGCGCATATAGTCGAGATCGGCGCTGATCGGGTTGGCGAGCGCCAGCTTCGGATTCGTGCCGCCGAAGGGCACCGCGTGGCTCGTCTGCATGAACGAGAACGTCACCGCCTCGACGAGGCCGAGGCCTGCGAGCACCCGCTTGGCATCGCGCACGCGGCGCTGGGTCGGCGTCAGGGCCAGCGGCGGCATCGCCGTGTCGCGCGGCAGGCGCGCCGCGGGGATCGAATCGTAGCCGATGATGCGCACGATTTCTTCGACGAGATCGGCTTCGCCGTGGACGTCCGCGCGCCAGGACGGCGGCGTCACGTCCGAAGTCGCACCCTTGTCGGTCACCGTGAAGCCGAGTGCCGTGAGGATGCGCGCCTGTTCGCCCTTCGGCACGTCGAGCCCGCCCAGCGTGGCGCAGCGTTCGGGGCGCAGCGTGTAGCTGCGCTTCCATTCGGGTACTGCGCCCGCGACGACGGGTTCCGAAGCCTCGCCGCCGCACAGCTCCAGGATCAGCTTCGTCGCCGCTTCCATGCCGTCGATCACGGCCGCGGGATCGAGGCCACGTTCGAAGCGGTAGCGTGCGTCGGACAGGACCTGATGGTGCCGGCCGGTCATCGCCACGCGGATCGGATCGAACAGCGCGACTTCGAGGAACATCTCGGTCGTGTTCGCGTCGCAGCCCGTCGTCGAGCCCCCCATCAGGCCGCCCATCGAGACCATGCCGCTATCGTCGCAGATCATCGTCTCGCCGCCGGCCATCACGTAGGGCTTGTTGTTGAGCGCCGCGAAATTCTCGCCGCCCATGGCGGGCTTCAGCACGAGATCGCCCTTGAGCTTGCCCGCGTCGAACACGTGCAGCGGCCGGTTGATGTCGAGCGTGAAGAAATTCGTGATGTCGACGAGCGCGGAGATGGGCCTGAGGCCCACCGACAGCAGCCGGTCGGCGAGCCACTTGGGCGACGGGCCGTTCTTGAGGCCGCGGAAATGGCGGCCGACGAACAGCGGGCAATGGCCGGGCTCGGGCAGCTCGAAGCGCACGCCGACGGGGGACTTGTATGTGCCCGCCACCTTGGCGACCGGCATCGGCTTCAACGTGCCGATGCCCGCGGCGGCCAGATCGCGCGCGATGCCGCGCACGCCGAGGCAGTCCGCGCGGTTGGGCGTGATCGCGATGTCGATGACCGGATCGTCGTAGCCGAGGATTTCGGCGAAGGGCTTGCCGACGGGCGCGTCGGCGGGAAGATCGATGATGCCGTCATGGTCCTCGCCGAGGCCCATCTCGCGCATCGAGACGAGCATGCCGTTGGACGCCTGCCCGCGGATCTGGCCCGCTTTCAGCAGCAGGCCCGTGCCCGGAACCGTCGTGCCGACGGGCGCGAACACGCCCTTCATGCCGGTGCGCGCGTTGGGCGCGCCGCAGACGACCTGCACGATGCCCGCACCCGTGTCGACCGTACAGACGCGCAGCCGGTCGGCGTCGGGATGAGGCTTGGCTTCCACGACGAAGGCGACCTTGAAGGGGGCCAGCACCTTCGCGCGGTCCTCGATGCCTTCAAGTTCGAGGCCGATCGCCGTCAGCGCCTTCGCGATGTCGTCGAGCGAGGCGGCCGTGTCGAGATGCGTCTTGAGCCAGGAGAGCGAGAATTTCATCGGGCAAGCCCGCCGGAGAGGGTGGGAACGTCGACGGCGAGGAAGCCGTAGTGGCGAAGCCAGCGCAGATCGGCTTCGTAGAACGTGCGCAGGTCCGGGATGCCGTATTTCAGCATCGCGACGCGCTCGATCCCCATGCCGAAGGCGAAGCCCTGGTACACGTCCGGATCGATGCCGCACATCGCGAGCACCTTGGGGTTCACCATCCCGCAGCCGAGGATCTCCAGCCAGTCGTCGCCCACGCCGAGCTTCAGCTCGCCGCCGCCGCGCGTGCAGGCGATGTCCATCTCCGCCGAGGGTTCGGTGAACGGGAAATAGCTGGGCCGGAAACGGTAGCGCAGGTCCGGGATCTCGAAATAGCTGCGCACGAATTCCACGAGGCAGCCCTTGAGGTGGCCCATGTGGGTCGCCTTGTCGATGACGAGCCCTTCGATCTGGTGGAAGTTCGGCGAGTGCGTGGCGTCGGAATCCGAACGGTACGTGCGGCCCGGCGCCACGATGCGGATCGGCGGCTTCTGCGCCAGCATCGTGCGCACCTGCACGGGGCTGGTGTGCGTGCGCAGCACGTTGCCGTATTGCTGGCCGTTCTCGCCGACCAGATAGAACGTGTCGTGGCTCTGGCGCGCCGGATGTTCAGGCGGGATGTTGAGGCGCGTGAAGTTGTAGTCGTCGCTCTCGATGTCCGGGCCTTCGGCGACCGCGAAGCCCATCTCGCCGAACAGCGTGACGAGTTCGTCGATCGTCTGGCTGATCGGGTGGATGCGGCCCTCAGGGATCGTGCGCACCGGCAGCGACACGTCGACCCGCTCGAAGGCGAGGCGCGCGTCGAGCTGTTCGCTTTCGAGTGCCGCCTTGCGCGCGTCGAGGCGGGCGGCGAGCGCGTCCTTCAGCACGTTGAATGCCGCGCCGCGCGCCTTGCGCTCGTCGGGTGCGAGCGTGCCGAGCGTCTTCATCAGCTCGGTGACGCGGCCCTTCTTGCCGAGCGTCTCGACGCGCACGGCATCGAGCGCCTCGAGGTTCGCGGCCGCGTCGATCTTCGCGGCGATCTCGTTTTCGATCTGGTTCAGGTCGTCCATGCAGCGCGTCACCGGTCTTGAACGGAAAAAGGGGGCCCGGCCCGTCAGGCCAGACCCCCTCTGTCGGGTCGAAAGACGTCTAGAAGAACAGACGGCTTAGAGGGCGGCCTTGGCCTTCGCGACCAAGGCGCCAAAACCCGCCGGATCGGTCATCGCGATGTTGGCCAGCACCTTGCGGTCGATCTCGATCGAGGCCTTCTTGAGGCCCGCGATCAGGTTCGAATAGGTGAGGCCGTGCTCGCGCGCGCCGGCGTTGATGCGCTGGATCCACAGGGCGCGGAACTCGCGCTTCTTGTTGCGACGGTCGCGGTAGGCATACTGCAGCCCCTTCTCGAGACGCTGCAGTGCAGCGCGGAAGGTGGTGCCGCTCCGGCCGACATAGCCGGAAGCGAGATCGACGACTTTCTTGTGACGGGCACGCCCGGTCACGCCACGTTTTACACGAGCCATGGGTGTTCTCCTCTTCCGGTCGGATCAGGCGTAGGGGAGGAAATAGCGCTTCACGCGCACTTCCTCGCCATGCGTCAGCGCGGACGTACCGCGCCCCGAACGCTTCACCTTCTGCGGACGCTTGCGCAGATTGTGGCGCCTGCCGACGGCGGCTGCGAGAACCTTGCCGCTGGCCGTGACTTTGAACCGCTTCTTGGCGGCCGACTTGGTCTTCATCTTGGGCATTTGAAACTCCTTCGTAAGTTCCGAGCGGTTGGGCATGCCCTGTTGGAATGCGCTCCGGTCGGGGTCCCGAAGGTCCCCGAACGGCATTCCGCGCCGTGGCCGCTCCTGTTTGGAGGTCGCGGGTTATACAAGGGGGGCAGGAACTTGGCAAGCCGGACCCGGACGGGGCCGATTATCCTTGCGGATCAGTCGGTAATATGGTCCCTGCGCCCTACGATCCTTCTCTGGCCTGCCTCTTGGCGGCTTGCCCCTCCGGGGGTCCACCCTGGTCACACCCAGAAATCCGGTCGTCCAAAGCCGCATGCATTCCTGCCTGCGGCGCGAAACGTTTGCGTCCGGCCCCGCCGGATGCAGGCAAACCCATGGAGGCCGAGATGGCTCAGGGCAAAGTTAAGTGGTTCAACGCGACGAAGGGCTTCGGCTTCATCGTCCCGACCGACGGCACGCAGGACGTGTTCGTCCACATCAGCGCCGTCGAGCGCGCGGGTCTCACGACCCTCAACGAAGGTCAGGAGCTCAGCTTCGACCTCGTGCGCGACCGCGGCAAGACGTCGGCGGGCAACCTGAAGATCGGTTGACCGGCCGCGCCTTTTGCCAGGCACGACGGAAAAGGGCCCCTCGCGGGGCCCTTTTTTTGTGCGCAGGCGCAGCGGCCCGGATTACTTCGGCGCGACGACCATCGTCATCTGGCGGCCTTCCATGCGGGGATGCGCTTCGACCTTGACGAGCTGGACGAGGTCTTCCTTCAGGCGGTCGAGCAGCTGGTGGCCGAGTTCCTGGTGGACCATCTCGCGGCCCCGGAAACGCAGCGTCACCTTGACCTTGTCGCCTTCCTCGATGAAGCGGATCATCGCGCGCTTCTTCACGTCGTAATCGTGGTCGTCGATGCCCGGGCGCATCTTGATCTCCTTGATCTCGATGACCTTCTGCTTCTTGCGGGCCTCGTTGGCCTTCTTCTGCTGCTCGTACTTGAACTTGCCGAAATCGAGCAGCTTGGCGACGGGCGGTTCGGCGTTCGGGCTGACCTCGACGACGTCCAGTCCGGCATCCCAGCCGAGCTGCAGCGCGTCGAAGACATTCACTACTCCGAGCATTTCGCCTTCCGCGCCGATCAGGCGCAGGTCGGCCGATTCGATCTCGTCATTGATGCGCGGGCCATCCTTGGCGGGCGCGGATTCTTGGGTCGGACGGGCGATGGCAATTCTCTTTTTTCAGTTGGAAACCGGGCGAATTTACGCGCGCGGGCCGCCAAGTCAAGGCCGGTTCGGCTTTGCCGGCCCCGGCGCCTTGCCCTCGCGCACGAACAGCAGGCGCATGACCTCGTCCACGCCGAGGCCTTTCAGGCTCTCCCGGCGCAGGACCGCGACCTCCGCCCCGCGCGGCGCGCAGAGCTTGGGGTCGGATTCGGACGAAAACAGCACGACCGACGGGCAGCCCGTCGCCGCGATCAGGTGCATGGGCCCCGTATCGTTGCCGATCGCCGCTCCCGCACCGCGGGCCATCGCGGCGACTTCGGCAAAGCTCGTCTGGCCGATCAGGTCGCGCGCGCGCGGGGCGACCGCCCGGATCGTCTCGCCCAGCCCCTTCTCGTCCGGCCCGCCGACCAGCACCGGAACGGCGCCGTGCGCCAGCAGCTCGGTCGCCAGTGCCGCGAACTTGGCGACCGGCCAGCGCTTGGCCGGCCGGCCGGCCGAACCGCCGGGCACGAGCAGCACATAGGGGTCCGGCAGCTTGAAGCGCGCGAGGTCGGCCACGACCCAGTCGAGCGAGCTTGCCGGCACATCGGCGATCCCGGCACTCGCGAGCTGCTCGCGCTGCCGGTCGACCGTATGCAGGGAATCGCGCGCGGGATTGGCGTGCGGCAGGCTGCAGCCCGCAGCGATCCCCGACCAGGCCGGCCGGCCCGGCCCCATCAGGCGGAAATAGAGCCCGGAACGGTCGGAGGTCTGCAGGTCGTAGACGCGCGCGAACCCGCCGCCGCGCAGGCGGCGGCGCAGCGCCAGCAGGCCGGGCAAATTCAGCTTGTGCGGACGCGGATCGACCCAGACCTCGTCCGCATACGGGCTCGCGCGCAGGAAATCGGCGAAGGGCGCGGCCGTCAGCAGCACGATATGCGCCTGCCGGTGATGCGCGCGGATCGCCGCCATGGGCCCGAGCGCCTGGACGACGTCGCCCAGCGCGCCGAGCTTGATGACGAGGATGCGCTGCTGGCCTTCGGCGTTCATCCCCACACCTCGGGATAGGTCTCGCGCAGCAGTTCCTCGTAGACGTCGAGCGTCGCCTGGCACATCCGTTCCTTGGTGAAGTTCGCGCGCACATGCGCGATCGCCGTCGCGGCCAGCGACTTGCGCGCGCCCGAATCGAGCGCCAGCGCCGACTGCAGCGCGTCGGCAAGCCTGTCGACGCGGCTCGCCTCGAAGGTCCAGCCGGTCTTGCCCTCGATCAGGATCTCGGGCGCCGCCCCGTGCGCGGGTGCCACGACCGGGCGGCCCATCGCCTGCGCTTCCGCGACCACGCGCCCGAACGCCTCGGGATCGGTCGAGGCCGAAACCACGACGTCGGCCAGCATGTAGGCCGCCGGCATGTCGGCGCAGTGGTCGACGATGCGCGCGATCCCTTCGAGCCCGCGCGAACGCACGCGCTTCTCCAGTTCCGCGCGGTAGGCGGTGCGCCCCTGGTCGGAGCCGACGAACAGCAGCACGATGTCGCGCCGCCCGAGCCTGGCGATGGCGTCGATCAGCAGCGTCTGGCCCTTCCAGCGCGTCAGCCGGCCGGGCAGCATCACGACCGGCAGCCCGTCGGGCAGGCGCCAGTCGGACGCGAGCTTCACCTGCCGCTCGACCGAGACGCGCGCGGGATCGAACTTCGCGATGTCGATGCCGCGATGGATCACGCGCACCAGCGTGCTGGGCACGTGATACGTCTGGCTCAGGTGCCGGCCGATGAATTCGGAAATCGCGATGACGCGCGCGCCCCGCGCCATGATCGAATTGTAGTAGCGCTTGATCGGGTTGCCGAAATTGTAGGTGCCGTGGAACGTGGTCATGAAGGCCACGCGCTCGTGCCTTGCTGCGGCACGCGCACTCCAGGCGGGCGCGCGGCTGCGCGCATGCACGATGTCGGCGCCGGTGCTGCGGATCGCCTCGGCCAGACGCCGGACGTTGCGGCGCATCGTGAAGGGGTTCTTGGAGGCGACGGGCAGCGCGATGTGCGTGGAACCCGCGCGCTCGAGCTCGCGCACCATCGGCCCGCCTTCGGACACGACGATCGAGCGCCAGCCCGCCTTCACGATCGCGGCGGCGACGTCGACCGCGCCACGCTCGACCCCGCCCGTGACGAGAGCCGGCAAAACCTGCATGATGACCGGAACGCGCGCGGCGACAGGCAGGCCCGTTCCGGACCCGTCGCTCGCCGCCGCCTCTTCGCCAGTCATGGATTGCATGTCGTCCGACCAAACGCGCCCGAGCTTTTTCAGCCATCCCGAGCCGCACGCACCCCGTATCGCCTATCGCCGGATTCCCGGCAAGTCCCCCGGCATCGTGTTCTGCACCGGCTTCATGTCCGACATGACCGGATCGAAGGCGCTGGCGGTCGAGGAATGGGCCCGCAGGCGCGGCCAGGCATGCCTGCGCTTCGATTACCGCGGCCACGGAGAGTCGGAAGGAAACTTCGCCGACGGCACGATCGGCCTGTGGAAGGACGATGCGCTGGGCGTGTTCGACGCCTTGACCGAGGGGCCGCAGATCGTCGTCGGCTCGTCGATGGGCGGCTGGATCGCGCTGCTGCTGGCGCTGGCCCGGCCCGATCGCGTGGCGGGCCTCGTCGGCATCGCTGCCGCCCCCGATTTCACCGAAGACCTGATCTGGTCGAAGCTGCCGCCGCCGCTGCGCGCGAAGCTCGAAACCGACGGCTTTTTCGAGGAACCCAGCGCCTATGGCGAGACGCCCTATACGATCACGCGCGCGCTGATCGAGGACGGGCGCAAACATCTGCTGCTGCGCGGACCCATCGCGTTCGCCGGAAAGGTGCGCCTGCTGCACGGCATGCTCGATCCCGACGTGCCATGGCAATGGTCACCGAAGATCGCCGAGAAGCTCGCCGGCGCCGACGCGCGCGTCACGCTGGTAAAGGATGGCGACCACCGCCTGTCGCGCGAACAGGATCTTGCCCTGCTGACCGGCGCGCTGGCGGAACTGTGCGGTTAGCCTACGCGCGCTCGGAATCCAGCAGCGCGCGCAGCCCCGCGCGATAATCCGGATAGGCGAGCTTCACGCCCAGCGCTTCCTTCACCCGGCGGTTCGAGACGCGCTTGGATTCCGCATAGAACGAGCGCGCCATCTCGCTCATCGTTCTGGACGCGACCGCATAGGGGATTTCCGGCGGCGCCTCGCGGCCCAGCAACGCGGCGGCATAGGCGATGACATCCTGCGGCGGGGCCGGTTCGTCGTCGCACAAATTGTAGACCGCGCCCGCCTCGGGTGCGGCGATCGAGGCTTCGAGGATGGTCGCGATATCCTCGACATGGATTCGGCTGAAGACCTGGCCGGGCTTGATCACGCGCCTTGCCGTGCCCGCGCGCACGCTGTCGAGCGCGCTGCGCCCCGGACCGTAGATCCCCGCAAGGCGGAACAGATGCACCTTCTGCCCGACAAGGCCGAATTTCAGCCAGCCTTCCTCGGCCGCCACGCGCGCGCGACCGCGCGGGCCCACGGGATGCAGCGCGCCGCGCTCGTCGACCCATTCGCCGCCGCGGTCGCCATAGACGCCGGTGGTCGAGAGATAGCCCGTCCAGCGCAGCCCTTCGAGGCGAACGAGATCGGCCGAATGATGGTCGAGCACCGGATCGCCCTGCGCGTCCGGCGGGACCGACGACAGCAGATGCGTCGTCCCCGCCAGTGCTGCGGCCGGATCGGCGAGCGGCTTGCCGCGATCGAACAGGAACGGCTCGATGCCCATCGCGCGCAGAAGCTCGGCCTTCTCATGCGTGCGGCAGGTGCCCGCGACGCGCCAGCGCCCGGCGATCAGCCGGCGCGCGAGCGCCGTCGCCGAATAGCCGAGCCCGAAACAGAAAAGCCGGTTGGCGCGCGCCGGATGCAGCGGAATGGCATTGGGAAGTTCGACGGGCATGACGGCGCCAAGTCTATGGCATTGCGGCCAGGTCGGCGCTACACCCTCGCGCATGAAAAAGACGCTGTTCCTCGCCTTCGCCTTTCTGCTCGCGGCAGCCCCCCTCGCCGCCCAGCAGCAGCCGACCCCGCGCCGCACGCAGACCCCGGCCCAGAGCGCGCCGCTGGGTGCGGGCGTGCCGCGCCCGCTGCCGCGCCTCGAGCCCTCGCCCGCGGCCGCCAGCGAATACGACACCTGCATGCGCCGCACCGAGCGCGAACCCGAACAGGCCTACGAGGACGCGATGGGCTGGGCGCGTGCGCGCGGCGGGGCGGAGCCCGCCCTGCACTGCGCGGCGGTGGCGCTGTTCAATCTCGGCGCCTACCGGCAGGCGGCCGACACATTCAGCGAGCTTGCCGCGCGCTTCCGCGACACGCGCACGCTGCTGCGCGCGAGCCTCGTGGCGCAGGCCGGACGGGCATGGCTCGCCGCCGACGAACCCGCGCGCGCCATCCAGGCCTTCTCCGCCGCCATCGAGATCGCGCCCGAAGCGCCGACCTTCTGGATCGACCGCGCCGAGGCGCAGGCCGGACGCGAGAAATACTGGGAGGCGATCGACGACCTCAACAAGGCCCTCGATCTCGACGCGCGCCGGGGCGATGCCTATGCGCTGCGCGCGGCGGCCTACCGCCGGGTCGACGCGATCGATCTCGCCATCGAGGACGCCGACCGTGCCGTGCAGCTCGTGCCGAAATTTCCGGAAGCCTGGCTCGAGCGCGGCATCCTCAAGCAGCTGAAGGGCGACAAGGACGGCGCGCGGCGCGACTGGCGCGAGGTGCTGCTGCTCGAACCCGACGGCCCGGCGGCCGAGACCGCGCGCGCCAACATCGAACGCATGGAACTGGGTAGCGACGCGCCGACGCCCGCCGCACGCCCGCGGCGCTAGCGGCGGAAATTCCCTGCGGCGTTAACGCCGGAAATTCGTCGTCGTCGCCTTGGCGAGATCGGCGCGCGACAGGTCGGCGCCGCGCGCGTCCGCATCGGTGAGATCGGCGCCGCGCAGGACCGCGCGCCGCAGGTTCGCTTCGGTGAGCTTGGCACCCGACATCATCGCGCCGGTGGCCTGGATGTCGGCAAGGCGCGTGGGCCACGAGGCGCGCGCCGAACCGGGTGCCAGCGGCAGCGCGCTGAAATCGGCGCCGCGCAGGTCGGCCCCCATCAGGTTGGCTTTCGTGAAATTGGCGCCGCGCCCCTTGATCGCATTGAGATAGGCGCCGACGAACTGGCAGCCGGTCAGGTTGGCGAAGGAAAGGTCCGCGCCCTTGAAGTCGGCCTTGCGGAACGTGCAGCGCACGAATTTCGCGGCCGACAGGCGCGCGCCCGAAAGATCGGCGGCGGTGAAGTCGTAGGCTTCGAGATCGAGCTGCTTGCCCTCGCGGCCTTCGGTATCGATCCATCTGGCGTGCCCTGCCACCGCCTCGGCGAGATCGAAACCGATGCGCAGCGGATCGACCGGATACTTGGCGTGCGCGAGGCGCACCTCTGTCATGAAGGCGCCTTCGAGCGACACGGCCGCAAGATCGGCACCTTCGAGGTTCGTTCGCATCATGCGCGCGTCGGCGAAGGTCGCACCGCCGAGGATGCAGTTCGACAGGTTCGTCTCGGTGAGATCGGCCCCGCGGAAGATCGCGCCGGTGAGGTCCGACCCGGTGAGGTCGGCGCCCGCGAGGCTGGCGTTCGCGAGATTGCAGTTGGTGAGATCGGTCTTGTTGCCGATCGCGCGGCCCACGCGCGCCTCGGTCATCTGCGCGCCGACGAAGCTGGCGCCCGACGCATTGGTCGTCGCCGCAGCGCCCTTGGCGTAGTCGAGCTGGCCGTCGTCGCCGGCCGAGATCATCACGCCGTCGCGCAGGTCCGCGCGATGCAGGACGGCGCCTTCGAGATCCGCACCCGAAAGGCACGCCGCGCGCAGGTCGACGCGCGTCATGTCGGCATCGATGAAATAGGCGCGGCGCACGTCGGCGCCGTAGAAGCTGGCGCGGTGCAGCTTGGCGCGCGAGAAATCGCTTTCCACGAAGCTGCCGCCGACGAACTCGGCGTCGGTCAGGTCGCGGTCGTTGAAGTCGAGATGGCTCGCCTCGAAGAATTTCAGCACCAGCCGCCGCCCGCCGGCCTTGCCGGTGAGCCAGCGCACATGCGCATCCAGCATCTGGTCCAGCAGGGGCTGGGTCAGTTTCGGCGGCAGTTTCCGGCCGCTGGGGCTGAGCTGCTGTGCAGGGGCGTTCATGCAATCCGCGAGTAGTTGGATTTCTTATTTACCAAGGGGTGCAAAAGCCGCCAAGTTCAGCAACCCATTCTAAAATTTATGCTTTTGGTGTTATCCACAACAGCTTGTGGATGCGGGCAAAGCCACCCCCACGCACTGGGGCCCGGCCAAACTGGAAAATATTATTTACGGTCTAGAAATCGAGGTCGGCGTAGTGCGCGGGCGGCGGCGAGCCGGGCACATGATCGGCCAGCAACGGGCGGAAGGACGGCCGGCTCTTGATCGGCGCATACCATTCGTGGGCGCGCGGATAGGCTTCCCACGGCACGTCGCCCAGATAGTCGAGCGTGGAGATGTGCGCCGCCGCCGCGATGTCGGCGAGGCTGAAGCGCTCGCCCGCGAGGAACTTCCGGCGCTCGGCGAGCCAACCGATGTAGTCGAGGTGATAGCGGATGTTCTGGTAACCCGCCCGGATCGCCTGCGAGCTCGGCTCGGCCGTCGCGAGAAAGCGCTTCATCATCTTCTCGCGATAGAGATTGTCGGTCACCTCGCGCGCGAACTTCTCGTCGAACCACGCGACGATGCGTCGCACCTCGGCACGCTCGGCCGGCGTCTCGCCGACGAGATTGACCTCTGGGTATTCGCGCTCGAGATGCTCGCAGATCGCCTGCGAATGGCAGATCGCCACGCCATCTTCCTCGATCAGGACGGGCACGGTGCCGGCCGGATTGAGCGCGAGGAAGGCGGGCGCGCGCTCCCACGTCTTCTCGACCTTCATCTCGAATTCGAGATGCTTCTCGCCCAGCGCGACACGCACTTTGCGGCAGAACGGGGAAAGCGGAAGGTGATGAAGGATGCGCATAGCGACTCGGGTTGTGCGGGCGATTCTACAAGCCTGCCCGCGCTTAGGCGAGACCCAAGGCGGCGGCGCCCAGCACCAGTGCCGCAACGAACGCGGCAAAAGCCGCGGCGCACAGCGCAAGGCCGATCGCCACGGCGCGCCCGTCCTTCGCGACGAGGCCGAGCGACAGCACGATCAGCGCCAGCGACGGGATCAGCGGCAGCACGGGCAGCGGCAGCAGGAGCAGCGCCGACTGGAGGATCGCGACGAGCCCGATCCAGCGGCGCGCCGTCGGCCCACACAGCGTCGGCCAGCGTGCGGCGAAGAGCCGCTCGACGCGCGCGAGCATCGGGCGGAGATTTCCGAGGATCGCAAGCGCGCGGGGCCGCGCCAGCCCGAGCCGCGCGAGAAAGCCCGGCAGCTTCGGGTGCTCGATGCCCAGCGCCATCTGCAGCGCGATCGCGGCGAGCGGGACGGCGAAGATCGTCGAGAAGCCGGGAATGCTCGGCCCCGGCGTGAGATTGGGGGCGGAGAACAGGAACAGCAGCATGCCGTAGCCGCGCGATTCCAGCCTTTCGATCAGGCCGCCCAGCGTCACGCGGGCCTCGGGCGGCCCTTCGAGCGCGTGCGCCAGCGCGTCCGCGATGCCGCCTTCCCTCATGGCTTGCGCTTCAGGAAGCGCGGCAGCACGACCGACAGCGCCACGAACGCGAAGCCGAGGGCGACGGCCCCGATCAGTTCCATACGTGCGGCCGTCGGGTCCGACCAGCCGGCCGCCCCCAGATTGGCGAACACGATCGCGGCCGGCAGCGCCCCCAGCATCGTGCCGAGCGCATAGTCGCGATAGGAAAGCGCGGTCAGGCCGCTGGCGTAGTTGACGGCAGCACCCGGGAGGGGAAGCAGGCGCGCGAGCGCCACCGTGCGCCAGCCGCCGGCTTCCGCGCGCGCGACCCACGGGCCGACACGCGGCAGGTCATGCGGAACGATCGCGCCGGAATTGACGAAGCGCGCGAGCAGGAAGGCGGCCGACGTTCCCGCGAAGGTGCCGGCCAGCGACCAGAGCGTGCCTTCGACCAGCCCGAACAGCAGGCCCGCGACGATGGCCATCGCCCAGCGCGGCACGGAAACAAGCGACGTCGCCACATGCGCCAGCACGAAGGCCGGCCCCATCCACGGCCCCAGCAGGCCGAGCCCCGCCTCGATGGCGCCGGGCGTCAGCGCGTCGCGCCGCACGTAGGCCGCGATCGCCCCGGCCAGCACGAGGCCGACCGGAACGAGCCGCAGCCAGAGCGGCGGGCGCATCGCGCGCATCGCGCCTCAGTCTTCGCCGGCCGCCTGGCGCGAATGCTTGAGATCGGCGCGGCGCACCGGGTGGGCAAGGCGCGCCATCATCTCCTTGGGCACGATCTGGCGGAACTTGCCGATCTCGCGGTCCCAGTCGGCGAGGATGCCGCGCGCGTGCTTGGAATGCGTCTCGCGCACATGTTCCTCGATCAGTTCCTTGAGCACGCCTTCCCAGTGCGCGGTCTCCACGCCCTGCACGAGCACCGTCTCGAGATTGACGCGGTCGGCGAACATGCCGTCGGCGTCGTAGACGAAGGCCATGCCACCCGTCATGCCGGCGCCGAAATTGTCGCCGACCGCACCCAGGATCGCGACCGTGCCGCCGGTCATGTATTCGAGACCGTTCGAGCCGCAGCCCTCGACCACGGCCGTGGCGCCGGAGTTGCGCACGCCGAAACGTTCGGCCGCCTGGCCGGCCGCGAACAGCCTTCCCGCCGTGGCGCCGTAGAGCACCGTGTTGCCGATGATCGTGTTGTTCTGCGAGACGAGCGGCGACGAAGTCACGGGACGCACCACGATCGTGCCGCCCGACAGTCCCTTGCCGACATAGTCGTTCGCGTCGCCGAACACCTCGAGCTTGATGCCCTGCACGGCGAACGCGCCCAGCGACTGGCCGGCCGACCCGCGCAGGCGGATCGTGATGTGGCCGGGCTTGAGGCCGGTCATGCCGTACTTGCGCGTGATCTTGGACGCGAGCTTCGTGCCGATCGCGCGATAGACGTTCCGGATGTTGTAGGCAAGCTGCATCTTCTCGCCGCCCTCGAGCGCGGGGGCCGCGTCGGCGATCATCTGCTCGTCGAGCGTCTCGGGGACCTCGTTACGGCCGACCAGCGTGCAGTAACGCGGGTACTCGCCCGGGTCCGCCTGCACGAGCAGCGGGTTGAGATCGAGGTCGTCGAGGCTCTCGTCGCCGCGCAGCACCTGCGTGAGCAGGTCCGAGCGGCCGATCACGTCGCGCAGCGACCTGAAGCCGAGCGAGGCGAGGATCTCGCGCACTTCCTCGGCCACGAACGTGAAGAGGTTGACGACCTTCTCGGGCGTGCCCTCGAACTTGGCGCGCAGCTTCGGGTCCTGCGTGCATACGCCCACCGGGCAGGTGTTCGAATGGCACTGGCGCACCATGATGCAGCCCATGGCCACGAGGCTGGCCGTGCCGATGCCGAACTCGTCGGCCCCCAGCATGGCGCCGATCACGACGTCGCGGCCCGTGCGGATGCCGCCGTCCACGCGCAGCTTCACGCGGTGGCGCAGGCGGTTGAGCGTCAGCACCTGGTTGGTCTCGCTGAGGCCCATCTCCCAGGGAAGGCCCGCGTACTTGATCGACGATTGCGGGCTGGCGCCCGTCCCGCCGACATGGCCGGAGATCAGGATCGCGTCGGCCTTGGCCTTCGCCACGCCCGCCGCGATGGTGCCGATGCCCGAACGCGCGACGAGCTTCACGCACACCTGCGCTTCGGGATTGATCTGCTTCAGGTCGTAGATGAGCTGGGCGAGATCCTCGATCGAGTAGATGTCGTGGTGCGGCGGCGGGCTGATGAGCGTGACGCCGGGCGTGGAGTGGCGCAGCCGCGCGATCAGGTCGGTGACCTTGGCACCCGGAAGCTGACCGCCCTCGCCGGGCTTGGCGCCCTGCGCGACCTTGATCTCGAGCTCGCGGCAGTTGTTGAGATACTCCGCCGTCACGCCGAAGCGGCCCGAGGCGACCTGCTTGATCGCCGAGGACGCGTTGTCGCCGTTGGGGCGCGGGCGGTAGCGCGCGGGATCTTCCCCGCCCTCGCCCGAATCCGACTTGGCGCCGATGCGGTTCATCGCGATGGTCAGCGTCTCGTGCGCTTCCGGTCCCAACGCACCGAGCGAAATACCGGGTGCCACGAGCCGCTTGCGGATCTCGGTGATGCTCTCGACGTCGTCGACCGGGATCGCCTTGCGGCCGGGCTTGAAGTCGAGGAGATCCCGCAGATTGATCGGCGGCAGCTTGCGGCAGCCTTCCGAGAACTTGCGGTAGGTCGCGTAGGAGTCGGACTCGACCGCGCGCTGGAGCACGTGGATGAGCTCGCCTTCCCAGAAATGCGCCTCGCCCGACTTGCGGAAGCGGTAGAAGCCGCCGACGGGCAGCGCGATCACGTCCTCGCGGAACGCGCGCGCGTGCAGTTCGCCCGCCTTCTTCTGGATGCCGGCGAGACCGATGCCGGAGATGCGGCTCGTCATGCCGGGGAAGAATTCCGAGATCAGCGTGCGCGACAGGCCGACCGTCTCGAAATTGTAGCCGCCGCGATAGGACGAGATGATCGAGATGCCCATCTTCGACATCGTCTTCAGCAGGCCCTCGTCGATCGCCTTGCGGTAGCGGTCGACCGATTCCTTCAGCGTCAGGCCGGGGAACAGGTTGCGGCGATGGCGGTCGGCGATGGCTTCCTGCGCCAGGTAGGCATTGACGGTCGTGGCGCCCACGCCGATCAGCACGGCGAAGAAATGCACGTCGAGGCATTCGCCCGAGCGCACGTTGAGCGAGGTGAAGGTGCGCAGCTGCTGGCGCACGAGATGCGTGTGCACGCCGCCCGCCGCAAGGATCATCGGGATCGGCGCGCGTGTCGGGCCCTGGTTCTTGTCGGAGAGGATCACGTGTACGGCACCGCCGCGCACGCCGTCCTCGGCTTCGCGCTGGACGCGCTTCAGCGCGTCGCGCAGCGCGAACTCGCCCTGTGCGGGATCGAACGTGCAGTCGACCTCGACGGCGGTGGCACCCATATAGGTGCGCATCGCCTCGAACTCCTCGTTCAGCAGGACGGGGCTTTCGAGCTGCAGCATGCGGCACTGGCTCTCGTCCTCGTCGAGGATGTTGCCGAGATTGCCAAGGCGCGTGCGCAGCGTCATCACGCGCCGCTCGCGCAAGCTGTCGATCGGCGGGTTGGTGACCTGGCTGAAATTCTGGCGGAAGAAATGGTGCAGGCCGCGGAACTTGTCCGACAGCACCGCGATGGGCGTGTCGTCGCCCATCGAGCCGACAGCTTCCTTGGCGTCCTCGACCATCGGATGCAGGATCAGTTCGAGATCCTCGAGCGTCCAGCCGACCGCGAGCATGCGCCGGCGCAGCTCGTCGCGCGACAGTTCCTGCTTGGCCTCGCTGTCGGCCCGCACGATCTGGTCGATGACGGTGATGTTCTTCGTCCAGTCGCCGAACGGGCGCGACTTCGCGAGCCATTCCTTGAGCTCGCCGTCGCGGAAGAACTTTCCTTCCGCGAGATTGACGGCGACCATCTGGCCGGGACCCACGCGGCCCTTCTCGACCACGTTCTGCTCGTCGACCTTCACCATGCCGGCTTCGGAGCCCACGATCAGCAGCCCGTCGCCGGTGATCGTGTAGCGGCACGGGCGCAGGCCGTTGCGGTCCATGCCGGCGAGCACCCACTTGCCGTCGGTGCACGCGATGGCGGCCGGGCCGTCCCACGGCTCCATGACCGAGTTCGAATAGGCGTACATGTTGCGGATGTGCTGCGGCGTCCTGTCCGCATAGGACCAGGCCTGCGGCATCATCATCGTCTTGACCATCGGCAGCGCGCGGCCGCCGCGCACCAGCAGTTCGAAGACGTTGTCCATCTGCGCGGAGTCCGAGCCCGGCTGCACGACGGGCTTGAGATCGTCCACGTTGGCGCCGAACAGCTCGTGCGCCATGCGCGTCTCGTGGCTCTTCATCCAGTTGACGTTGCCGCGCACGGTGTTGATCTCGCCGTTGTGGGCGAGCGTGCGGAACGGCTGGGCGAGCTTCCACGTCGGGAACGTGTTGGTCGAATAGCGCTGGTGGTAGATCGCGAAGGACGACACGAAGCGCTCGTCCGTCAGGTCGGGATAGAAGACCGACAGCGCTTCCGCCAGGAACATGCCCTTGTAGATGATCGAGCGGCACGACAGCGAGCAGATGTAGAAATCGACGATGTTCTCGGCCAGCGCCTGCTTCTCGATGCGGCGGCGCACGACGTAGAGGTCGAGTTCGAACTGGTCCTCGGGCACGTTGCGCGCGTTGTGCACCATGATCTGCTCGATCTCGGGGCGCGTGGCGTTGGCCTTCTCCCCGCACACCGACGTGTCGATCGGGACCTGGCGCCAGCCATAGACGGCGTAGCCCATCTTCAGGATCTCGGTCTCGACGATGGTGCGGCAGCGCTCCTGCCCGTCGAGATCGTTGCGCGGCAGGAACACCTGGCCGACCGCGACGCGCGCGTCGGAAGGCTTCACACCCTGGCGCGCGATATGCGCCTTGAAGAAATCCTGCGGGATCTCGATGTGGATGCCCGCCCCGTCGCCGGTCTTGCCGTCGGCATCGACGGCGCCGCGGTGCCATACGGCCTTCAGCGCGGCGATGCCCGCCTCGACGACGGCGCGCCGCGGCTTGCCGTCGATGGCGGCGACGAGGCCCACGCCGCAGGCGTCGTGCTCGTCGCGCGGATCGTAGGCGTTGCCCTCGATGAGTTTCGCCGCGTTGGCTTCGTATTCGCGCACATAGCGCAGGCCGTCGTCGATCGGATCGGTCATGGCGGGGCCCTTCCTTACTCTGCGGCCGCGACTTGCGTCGCGGGCCTGGCCTTGGCGGCGAGATACTTGTGCATGGCGTCGGCGGCATCGCGCCCGTCGCGGATCGCCCAGACGACGAGCGAGGCACCGCGCACGATGTCGCCGGCTGCGAACACGCCGTCGAGCGACGTCATCATCGTGCGGTGGTTCACCTTCAGCGTGCCCCACTGCGTGACGGCGAGTTCGGGCGCGCCGAACATCTGCGGCACGTCCTCGGGGTCGAAGCCCAGCGCCTGGATCGCGAGATCGCAGGGCATGTCGAACGAGCTGTCCTCGATCTTCTCGGGCACCTGGCGCCCCGTGGCGTCGGCGATGCCGAGGCGCATGCGATAGGCACGCACGCTGCCCACGGGCTCGGCCCCGCCCTTCTTCTTGCCCTTGGTCGCCCTGGCGACGAACGCCTCGGGTGCCGCGAGCCAGACGAACTCGACGCCTTCTTCCTCGGCGTTGTAGACCTCGCGCTGCGAGCCCGGCATGTTCTTCTTGTCGCGCCGGTAGAGACACTTCACCGACTTGGCGCCCTGGCGCACGGCCGTGCGCACGCAGTCCATCGCCGTGTCGCCGCCGCCGATGACGACGACGTGCTTGCCCTCGGCATCCAGCGTGCCGTCGTCGAACGCCGGCACCTTGTCGCCGAGGCCCTTGCGGTTGGACGCCGTCAGGTACGTCATCGCCGGGATGATGTTGGCGAGGCCCGCACCCGGCGCTTCGAGCGCGCGCGGCTTGTAGACGCCCGTCGCCACGAGGATCGCGTCGTGCTTGGCGCGCAGTTCTGCCAGCGTTGCGTCGCGGCCGATCTCGAAATTGAGATGGAACTTGATGCCGCCCGCCTCGAACAGCTTCTGGCGGCGCTGCACGACGTCCTTCTCCAGCTTGAAGTTCGGGATGCCGTAGATCATCAGGCCGCCGGCGCGGTCGTAGCGGTCGTAGATGTGCACCTGATAGCCCTTGCGGCGCAACGCGTCGGCCGCGGCCATGCCGCCGGGCCCCGCGCCGATGATCCCGACCGACTGCTGGCGTTCGACCGGCGGCTTGATCGGCTTGACCCAGCCCTTCTCGAAGGCGGTGTCGGTGATGTACTTCTCGACCGAGCCGATCGTGACGGAATCGAAGCCCTTCTCGATGACGCAGTTGCCCTCGCACAGCCGGTCCTGCGGACAGATGCGCCCGCAGATCTCGGGGAAGGTGTTCGTGGCCTGGCTGATCTCGTAGGCTTCCTCGAGGCGGCCCTCGGCCGTCAGCTTAAGCCAGTCGGGGATGTTGTTCGAGACCGGGCAATGGACCTGGCAGAACGGCACGCCGCACTGCGAGCAGCGGCCCGCCTGCTGGGCGGCGGCGTCCTTGTCGAACTCGGCGTAGATCTCGTCGAAATCCCGCTTGCGCTGGGCGGCCGCGCGCTTCTCGGGCATCTTCTGGTCGGTATCGACGAAGTGCAGCATCTTGCCGGTGGTCGCCATGCGCAAAGTCCTGAACGGGAAAGGAAAGGAAATTCCATATAAGGGTGCAGTTCCGGTCAGGAATAGCGAAAAACGACATTTATGTCAGTATATGGTAACTAATTATCGAAAACGCTCTTGATTGCGCCGCCGGAACGGCCATTCTGCCAAAATCATGATCAGTGATAGTACCGAAACGGTATTAAATATCCGTCGCCTGATTTACGGCATCGCTGCCGCTTTCATGGCATATGCCGCACCAGCCGGCGCCCAGCCTGCGGCCGAAACGCTGCGCATCGGCCTGACCGAAGCGCCGGGCATCCTCGATCCGGCAACCGACCGCACGCCGGCCGGCGCCACCATCCTCGCCAACATGTGCGACACGCTGATCGGGACCGATTCCGCGGGAAACCTCGTTCCGGGCGCCGCGCGAAGCTGGACCTTCTCGCCCGACGGCCGGACGCTGACGCTCGAACTGCGCGCGGACGCGGGTTTCGATGCGGCACAGGCCAAATCCTCGCTCGACCGCATGCGGCGCCTGCCGCACTCCGCACGGCGCGGCGAGCTCGGGTCGGTCGTCGGCGTCGAGGTCCGCGACGGCACGCATGTGCGCCTCGATCTCGACCGGCCGTTTGTCCCGCTCGCGGCCGTGCTCGCCGGACGCGCGGGCATGATCGTCACCGCCTTTGCCGACGATGACGGCGACACGGCCTGCGCGGGCCCCTACCGGATCGCTTCGCGTGAAGCCGACGGCACGGTGATGCTCGCGCGCGACGACGCGCATCGGGCGCGCGACGCGTTCGCCTTCGCGCGGATCGCGTTCGTGCCGGTTGCCGATCCGGCCCTGCGTCTTGCGCGCCTGCGCAGCGGCGCACTCGATCTGGTGTCCGACATCGAGCCGCACGACGTGGCCGGACTGTCGGCCGACCGGCGCGTGCGCATCGTGCGCGTCGCGGGCCCCGGCATCCGCGCACTCCTGTTCAACCTCGCGCCCGGACGACCGGGCAGTGATCCGGATCTGCGCCGGGCGCTCGCGCGCGGCATCGACCGCGCCGCGATCCTGCAGCCCGCGGCCGCAGGCCTGCATTATCCGGGCGACCAGTGGGTCGCGCCCGGCACGCCCTATTTCGCCGACGCCTTGCCGGTTCCCGCGAACGCGAGGGTCAACGGCACATACGCGATCGAACTCACGCTGCCGGCGGAGAGCGAGACACTGACAATGGCGGCCGCGATCCGTCTGCAGGCGCAAGCCGCCGGCATCTCGATCCGCCTGCGCGCGCTCGAGCCGGGCGTCGCGCACCAGCGCGTGCAGAACGGCGATTTCGAAATGGCGCTGGTCGACTGGCCCGCCGGCCTCGATCCCGACGGCATTGCCCATGCGCGGTTCCACTGCCGGGGTGCGGCGAACGATTCCGGCTATTGCGCGAAGGATGTCGACGCCGCGCTCGATGCCGCGCGCGCGACCGCCGACATGCCGGCGCGCAAGGCGCTCTATGCCGCGGCGATGGCGCGCCTGCAGGCCGACCTGCCGGCGATCTTCCTCCATCGTCGCGCCGCGATCTTTGCCCAGTCGACGCGCCTGTCGGATGTCGCCGTCGGCGCCGACGGCACGCCGCGCGTGCGCGGTCTTCGCCTGCGGGACTGAACCGTCCGAATCCGCTCGGCAAATCCTTGCGCCGGGCCCGGTTCCACGCCACAAATCGTCGCCATGGAAATCATCAACTACGTGGGGCCGCTGGCCCTCCTGTGCGCCATTCTCGCCGGCTTCATGCGCACGATGCCGAGCCTGCGCATCCTCGCGATGGCGGCGTGCGTCTTCGGCATCCTGGCCGGCGGGCTCGGCCAGATCGCGTGGCTGTGGATCGGCAGCCTCATGGCGCTTGCGATCAACGGGTGGCGCTACATGGAATCGCGCGCGACGGTGCGCCGGCTGACCGGCGACGGCGAGCCTTCCGCCTCCGCGCTGTTCGCTTTCGTCAACCGCGAGACCCTCGCCCCCGGTCAGGTGCTGTTCAAGCGCGGCGATCCGGGCGACGAGATGTATCTCGTCGTCGAGGGCGAGGTGGAGATCGTCGAACTCGGCAAGTCGATGGGTGCGGGCCAGGTGCTGGGCGAGGTGGCGCTGCTGGTGCCGTCGCACAAGCGTTCGGCGACCGCGCGCGCCAAGACGCAGGTCACGCTCGCGCGCATGACCAAGCGCGACATGGAACTGACGGCGTTGCAGAACCCGGCCTTCGGATTCGAACTGCTGAAGCTGGTCGCCCGCCGCCTGTCGGAAGACGTCGAGCGGCTGGAACGCGCGAAAGGCTAGGCGCTCGCCTTCTTGCCGAAGCGCCCGCCGCGGCGATAGGCGGCGAGATAGACCGGCACCACCGCTTCCATGGCGCTTGGCGAAATGCCGAACGCGGCGAGACCGGGCGCGCCGGTGCCGACATTGTCGGTCTTCAGCATCTCGACCTGGTCGCGCGTCATCAGCTTGATCGGCAGCAGGCCGAGAATGGTTCCCTGGATCTCGGCGATCGGCCATGGCACGGGGATGAGCCCGCGATGCCGGTCGGTCGTGACGAGCAGGTATTCCATCAGTTCGCGGAACGTGTAGACGCGCGGGCCGACGGCCTCGAAGACCTTGCCCTTCGCGGCCGCGTCGTCGAGCGAGAGCACGATCGCCTCGGCGACATCGGCGACATGCACGGGCTGGAACTTCGTCTCGCCGCCGCCGATCAGCGGCAGGGCGGGAAGCCACGTCGCCATCTGCGCGAAGCGGTTGAAAAAGCTGTCCTCGGCGCCGATCACGATCGACGGGCGGAAGATGGTGGCGTCGGGAAAAGCGGCGCGCACGCCCGCTTCGCCCGCGGCCTTGCTGCGCGCGTATTTCGCCTTGGAATTCGCGTCGGCGCCGAGTGCGGAGAGATGCACGAACGACGCGACACCGGCGGCCTTGGCGGCGCGCGCGAGGCGGGCGGCGCCGTCGGCATGGACGGCGTCGAACGTCTGCGTGCCGCTTTCGGCGAGGATGCCGACGAGATTGATGACGGCGTCCGCGCCATGTACGGCGGCGGCGAGTGCGGCATCGTCGTCGGTGAGGTTCGTGCGCATCGGCACGACCTGGCCCACATTGCCCATCGGCTTCAGGAAGGCGGCGGCGACGGGATCGCGCACGCAGGCGCGCACGATCCAGCCCTGCTGGGCAAGACGCCGAACGACGTAACGGCCGATAAAGCCAGATCCCCCGAATACGGTGACGCGACGCCCCGGACCCATGTTCGACCCCATCCTCAGGTGCAATCCCTGCTCAACGCGATAGTCCCGCGGCGATACAAGGTCAAGCTCGGCCTTGTTCCGGAAGGCCTTTTCGGGCCGTTGACTTCGCGAGGCCCTTCGGCGTACACGTTCGCCCTTCGCGCGCGAAGCGATATCCCCTGCGTCATTCCGGACGCGGAGGCCCGGTGCCCGGGTGGCGGAATTGGTAGACGCGCTAGATTCAGGTTCTAGTGGCCGTAAGGTCGTGGAAGTTCGAGTCTTCTCTCGGGCACCAACTTTCTCTCCCGCGCCGGGGCGCGCGGGACAAGCGCGACGGGGCTGACGCAGCACATGGCCGCAACTGTCCATCTCCACCAGGGCGACCTGCCCGCGGGCCTCGACCTGGGCCCTTCCGTCGCGATCGACACCGAGACGATGGGCCTGAAGCCAGAGCGCGACCGCCTGTGCGTGGTGCAGCTTTCGTCCGGCGACGGCACGGCGCATTGCGTGCGCTTCGCCAAGAACGCCTACGACGCGCCGAACCTGAAGAAGCTGCTAGCCGACCCCAAGACGCTGAAGATCTTCCATTTCGCGCGCTTCGACATCGCGATGTGCGCCAGGTATCTCGGCGTACGCGTGGCGCCCGTCTACTGCACCAAGATCGCCTCGCGCCTCGTGCGCACCTTCACCGACCGCCACGGCCTGAAGGATCTCTGCCGCGACCTGATCGGCAAGGAACTTTCGAAGGAACAGCAATCGTCGGACTGGGGGGCGGCCGAGCTCACGCAGTCGCAACTCAACTACGCCGCGTCCGACGTTCTCTATCTCCACGCGCTCAAGGGCCGGCTCGACGAGATGCTGGTGCGCGAGGGCCGCACGCATCTCGCCCAGGCGTGCTTCGATTTCCTCGGCACGCGCGCCGATCTCGACCTGCTCGGCTACGGCGACGAGGACATCTTCGCCCATTGATTGCGGCCGCTCATGCTGCATCGCAACATGATGGTCGGGCCACACCTTGGCGCAGAAAACGGCATCGGCCGCCTCTTATGTCGCTTGACTGGAAATAAGTAAGTTATTTCATATATTTAGAAGAATTGACTTCGGACACCTCGAACAGGCATAATTTTTGCCTTAAGCGGGGCTCGGTCGAGCCGCACCCCGCACCCACTGCGTCGGAACGACCGGTTCATCAAAAGCATGTCCGCCTCCAAGCCGAAGCTTGTCGCATTCGATGCCGACCGCGCCGCGCGCGATCTCGCGGCCGCGCGCCGGGCGATCGAAATCGAAGGTCGCGGCCTTGCCGCCCTGGCGGCGAGCCTCGACGGCGAATTCGCGCGTGCCCTCGACCTGTTCGCCGGCGCCACGGGCCGGGTCGTCGTCTCGGGCATGGGCAAATCGGGCCATGTCGCGCGCAAGATCGTGGCTACCCTCGCCTCGACCGGCACCCCCGCCCAGTTCGTCCATCCGGCCGAGGCGAGCCACGGCGATCTCGGGATGATCACATCGACCGACGCCGTGCTCGCCTTGTCGAATTCGGGCGAGACGGCCGAGCTTTCCGATCTCGTCGGCTACACCCGCCGCTTTCGCATCCCGCTCGTCGCGATCACTGCCGGGCGCAAATCGGCCCTCGGCACGGCCGCCGACGTCGTGCTGCTGCTGCCGCCGGCCGAGGAAGCCTGCCCGGTCGGCCTTGCCCCCACGACATCGACGACGATGCAGCTGGCGCTGGGCGACGCGATCGCCGTGGCGCTGATGGAGCGGCGCGGCTTCACGGCCGGGGATTTCAGCACCTTCCACCCGCGCGGCAGTCTCGGCGCACGCCTCGCCAAGGTCGCCGACCTCATGCATGCCGACCTGCCGCTCGCCCGCAAGGGCACGCGCATGGCCGACGTATTGATCGCCATGACCGAGAAGCGGTTCGGCTGCGTGGCCGTGGTCGATGCCGACGGCTGGCTCGAAGGCATCGTCACCGACGGCGATCTTCGCCGCCATATGTCGGCCGATCTTGTCGATCGGCCGGTCGAGACCGTCATGACCGCCAATCCGCGCGCGGTGGCGCCGGAAACGCTTGCGGCCGAGGCACTCAACCTGATGAACACCCACCAGATCACGGCGCTGTTCGCGTGCGAGACGCAGGGCGGGAAGCGCAAGCCGGTGGGCATCGTGCATATCCACGATCTGCTGCGCGCCGGGATCGCCTGATGGCCGCCGATCCGCTTCGCGAAGACCTGCCGCCTCGGCCCGTGCCCGCGGTGCAGCCGCGCGCGGAAGAAGCGGCCCCGCGCCGCGGCCGCCTTTCGGTGCTCACGCCCGGCACGCCGCGCGCGCACAACCAGTTCTACAGCCAACTCGTCGGACTGATGAAGTTCATGCTGCCGGCGGCGGCGCTGGGCATCGCCGCCCTCGTGCTGCTGTGGCCGCAGTTCAATCCGCTCGACCCGCGCTTCCGCCTCGCCCCCGTGCAGGTGTCGATCGAGGATCTCGAGAACCTGCGCATGGTGCAGCCGCGCTATGTCGGCGTGGACGAGAACAACCAGCCTTTCTCGATCGTCGCCGACCAGGCCACGCAGGCCAAGGGCTCGTCCGACACGACCGACCTCTCCCTGCCGCAGGGCGATCTCACGATGACGACGGGCACGTGGCTGGCGATGACGGCCGACCACGGCCTTTACCACCAGCCGGACAAGGCGCTCGACCTGTGGGGCGGCGTCAATCTCTTCCACGACGGCGGCTACGAGATCTCGACCGAACGCGCGCGCGTCGATCTCGACCGCGGTACGGCGCAGGGCGAATCGCCCGTGCTCGGCCAGGGGCCGAATTCGACGCTCAGCGGCAACGGCTTCCGCATCCTCGACCGCGGCGCGCGCGTCGAGGTGACGGGGCAGTCGCGCGTCGTGCTGTTCCCCATGCCGCGCAACGCGCCGTCGGCGCCGCAGACCGCCCAGCAGACCCCGCCGCCGCCCCCGGCCATGAGCCCGCGCCGATGAACCGTTTCGCCCTCGCCCTCCTCCTTTCGTTCGCCGCCCCTGCCCCGCTGCTCGCGCAGGCGCTCGACATCGGCCGCGGCGGTTCGGGCGCGCCCATCGAGATCACGGCGAGCCAGGGCATCGAGTGGGACCGCGACGCGCAGCGCTACATCGCCAGCGGCAACGCCGTCGCGCGCCAGGGCGACACGACCGTCTATGGCGACCGGCTCGTCGCCTGGTATCGGCCGGCCGCGGCCGGCGGCACCGAGATCTTCCGCTACGAATCGATCGGCAACGTGCGTTTCACCACGCCCACGCAGACGGTCGAGGGCGACCGCGGCGTCTACGACGTGGCCAACGAGGTCGTCGTCGTCACCGGCAAGGCGCTGCGCCTGACCACGCCGACCGACACGCTGACCGCGCGCGACACGCTCGAATACTGGGCCGCGCGCGAGATCGCCGTGGCACGCGGCAACGCGATGATCGTCTCCAGCGAGCGGCGGATGACGGCCGACGTCATGACCGCGCATTTCGTCCCGGCCGCCCAGCAGCAGGCGCGCCCGGCGCCGCCGCCCCGCAACGCGCGCCCCGGCCAGCGCGCCGCGGCACCCGCACAGCCCGCGCAGGGCGGCGACCAGCGCCTGTCGCGCATCGAAGCCTTCGGCAACGTGCACGTCTCCACGCCCACCGAGATCGCCCGCGGCGACCGCGGCATCTACAACCTGCTGACCGGGATCGCGCAGCTTGCCGGCAACGTGAAGCTTACGCGCGGCGACAACCAGATGGCCGGCGACTATGCGGAAGTGAACACGAATACCGGCATCTCGCGCCTGCTGGCGCGCCCGGCCGAAGGCGGCGACGGGCGCGTGCGCGGGCTGCTCTCTCCCCAGCAGGCCCAACAGGGCGGGACGCGCAGATGAACGACCGCCCGCATCCGGTGCGCACCGCCACGCCCGCCCCGGCGGCGGAAAGCGTGCTGCGCGTCGTCGCGGATAATCCCGGTCTCGTCGCGAACAAGATCGGCAAGCGCTACAAGGGCCGCCCCGTCGTACGCGAGGTCTCGCTCGCCGTGCAGCGCGGCGAGGCGGTCGGGCTGCTCGGCCCCAACGGTGCGGGCAAGACGACCTGCTTCTACATGATCACCGGGCTCGTCACGCCCGACTTCGGTTCGATACAACTCGACGGCGTCGACATCACCGACCTGCCGATGTACCGCCGCGCGCGGCTGGGCATCGGCTACCTGCCGCAGGAAACGTCGATCTTCCGCGGACTCACGGTCGAGCAGAACGTGCGTGCGGTCCTCGAACTGATCGAGCCCAACCGCGACCGGCGCGAGGCCGTGCTCGACGAACTCCTCGCCGAATTCTCGATCACGCATCTGCGCCGCGCGCCCGCCCTCGCCCTTTCCGGCGGCGAGCGCCGCCGCGTGGAGATCGCGCGTGCGCTGGCGTCCCAACCGCACTTCGTGCTGCTCGACGAACCGCTCGCCGGCATCGATCCCATTGCCGTTGGCGACATCCGCGATCTCGTCAGCCATCTCAAGGATCGCGGCATCGGCGTGCTGATCACCGACCACAACGTGCGCGAGACGCTCGAGATCGTCGACCGCGCGTACATCCTGCACGACGGCCACGTGCTGATGGAAGGCACGCCCGAGCAGATCGTCTCGTCGGCCGACGTGCGGCGCGTGTATCTGGGCGAGAGATTCTCGTTGTGAGCGGGGCATGGCAGGCATGAACCGCCTCGCACCGCGCCTGGACCTGCGGCAGAGCCAGCAGCTCGTCATGACGCCGCAGCTGCAGCAGGCGATCAAGCTGCTGCAGCTCTCGAACCAGGAAGTCTCGCAGTTCGTCGAGGAGGAGCTCGCCCAGAACCCGCTGCTCGAGCGCGACGAGCCGGGTGCCGAAAGCGCGCACCCCGAGGTCCCCGATGCCGGAACCGGCGAAGCGCCGGCGAGCGCCACGGTCAACGGCGAGGACCGCCTGCTCGACGCGGTCGGCGGCGCAGAGAGCAAGGAAGCCCCGCTCGACATCGACTACGACAACAGTTTCAGCCGCGGCAACGACGAGCCGGCCGGCGAAGGCGAGTTCCTCGGCGAATGGAAGGGCACGGGCGGGCGATCCGATTTCGAGGATTCCGAATTCGGCCTCGAGCAGACGCTGGCCAGGCCGCTTTCGCTGCGCGAGCACCTGCTGAGCCAGGTCGGCGTGGATTTCGCCACCCCGGTCGAGCGTGTGGTCGCCGCGCGCCTCGTCGACCTGATCGACGACTGCGGGTATCTCACGACCGACATCGCCGATCTTGCCGACAAGCTCGACGTTCCCGTCGCCGACGTCGAGCGCATCCTGCTGCGCTGCCAGCGCTTCGATCCGCCCGGCATCTTCGCGCGCAGCCTCAAGGAATGTCTTGCACTCCAGTTGCGCGAGCGCGACCGGCTCGACCCGTGCATGGCCAAGCTTCTCGACAATCTCGACCTGCTCGCCAAGCGCGACGTGGCGCAGCTCCAGCGCATCTGCGGCGTCGACATCGAGGACATCCAGGACATGGTGGCCGAGATCCGCACGCTCGACCCCAAGCCGGGTCTCGCGTTCGACGGCGCGCTTGCCAGCCCCATCGTGCCCGACGTGCTGATGCGCCTGGCGCCCGACCGCAGCTGGATCGTCGAGCTCAACCAGGACACGCTGCCGCGCGTATTGGTCAACACGCGCTATCACGCGCGCGTGCAGACGTCGGTCAAGACCAAGCAGGAAAAGGAATTCGTCGCCGAGCGCCTGCATGCGGCGAACTGGCTGGTGAAGTCGCTCCACCAGCGCGCGCAGACGATCCTGAAGGTTTCGGTCGAAATCGTGCGCCAGCAGGACGGATTCTTCCGCAGCGGCGTGCGGCACCTGAAGCCGCTGGTGCTGCGCGACATCGCCGCGGCGATCGACATGCACGAATCAACCGTCAGCCGCGTGACGACGAACAAGTTCATCGCCACCCCGCACGGCATCTTCGAGCTCAAGTATTTCTTCACGTCGTCGATCCCGGCTTCGGGCGGCGGCGACGCGCATTCGGCCGAGGCGGTGCGCGACCGCATCAAGGGCCTCATCGACGAAGAGACGGTGCGCGACGTGCTGTCGGATGACCGCATCGTCGAGCTGCTGAAGGCCAGCGGCATCGACATCGCGCGCCGCACGGTCGCCAAGTATCGCGAGGCGATGGGAATCGCCTCGTCCGTCCAGCGGCGGCGCGAGAAGGGTTCCGGTTTCTGAAAATGCCGCGTTTCCAATGCGTCCCGAAACCGCTTGACCGCGGACGGCCGCAGGCGCACGCTTTTGTCGGGTAGGGCCACGATGCGAAATAACAGCATTTCGTCCGGCTTGACGAGGATCGGCAAGCGCCCCTATGTTCCCGGCAATTCCGGGGTTCGTGGGGCACGCGGATGTGCCGCGGGTCGGTCCCGATCGTCGTCCCTTCAACTGCCCTTGTTCCTGAACCCGTCCCTTTTCCTTCAACAACGCAGATCGAGATCATGCAGCTGTCCGTGAGCGGCAAGCGCCTCGACGTGGGCGATTCGCTGAGAAGCCATGTTGCAACCGCCCTGGGCGGTGCGGTCGATCGTTATTTCGGCCGCGCCATCGAAGGCAAGGTCGTGTTCGAACGCCAGCGCCACCTTTTCCGTGCGGACATCTCGGTGCATGTCCGGCGCGGCATGACGCTGCAGAGCCACCACGAGGCGGCCGATCCCTATGCCGCGTTCGACGGTGCGGTCGAGCGTCTCGATCACAGGCTGAAGCGCCACAAGGGGCGCATCTCCGACCGCAAGCGCGGCAAGCATGCCGTTTCGGAAGAAGCGGTGTTCGAGCCCGCGCGCTATGCCGTCATCGAGCCCGAGGCCGAGAGCCTGGGCAACGAGCCGACGGCGGCCCCCATCGTCGCCGAGATGGCGACCGAGATCGCCACGCTCAGCGTCGGCGAAGCGGTCGCGCGTCTCGATCTGGGACAGAAGCAGGTGCTGATGTTCCGCAACCGCGCCAACGGCCAGTTCAACGTGGTCTACCGGCGCGCCGATGCCGCGATCGGCTGGATCGATCCCGGCGCGGGCAACGCCAACGGCGCCAAGCGCTGAAGACGGAAAAGAGCGATATGGAATTCACCGAATTCATGACGCCCGAGTGCGTGGTCGCCAATCTGCGCGCCGCGTCCAAGAAGCAGGCGCTGCAGGAACTGGCGAAGAAGGCGGCCGAGATTTCGGGCGTCGACGAGCGCCAGATCCTGGAAGTCGTCATGGAACGCGAACGTCTCGGCACCACGGGCGTGGGCAACGGCATCGCGATCCCGCACGGCAAGCTGCCGGGCCTCAAGCGCCTGTCGGGCGTGTTCGCGCGGCTGGAAAAGCCGATCGATTTCGAATCGATCGACGAGCAGCCGGTCGATCTCATCTTCCTGCTGCTGGCGCCCGAAGGGGCCGGCGCGGACCACCTGAAGGCGCTGGCGCGCGTCTCGCGCCTGCTGCGCGACCGGCGCGTCTGCGAGAAGCTGCGCGGCTCGGATCGCGCGGAAGCGCTGTTCGCGCTTCTCAGCGAACACGCGGCAAGCCACGCCGCCTGACGGCCCTCAGTGGGCGTCGACGGGCTCCAGCCCGTGCTGGCGGATCGCGGCGAAGGCGAGGTCGCGCGACGGCGCCCCGCCGATGCGTTCGCCGTCGGCCGCATGGATCGCGAAAACCTCGATCAGCTCCGACTTGCCGGCCTTGGCCTTGGCTTCTTCGAGGATGCGCCGGACATAGGCGACGCCCTGCACGCCGAGCGAGGCGAACGCCTCGGGCGTCATGGCCCGCGGGCGGGCGGGATCTGTTTCCATCATCGCGATTCTCCCGTGCCATGGTCGATCGTCTTGGTGCGCGCGGCGCCGCCGGCGCCGCTCTTGATCGGGATCGAGCGCGCCTTGGGTTCGGCGTTCGGGCGCACGAGATCGATATGCAGGAGCCCGTTGTCGAGCGTCGAGCCGACGACCTCGATGCCGTCGGCAAGCACGAAGCTGCGCTGGAACTGGCGTGCGGCGATGCCGCGATGGATGAAGACGCGGCCCGGCTCGTCCGTCTGCTTGCCGCGCACGGCGAGCTGGTTGTTCTCGACGACGATCGCCAGGTCGTCGAGCGAGAAGCCCGCGACGGCCAGCGTGATGCGCAGGCCGTTCTCGCCGATCTGCTCGATATTGTACGGAGGATAGCCTTCGCCGGAATGCTTGGCGATGCGGTCGAGCGTGCGCTCGAACTCGTCGAAGCCGAGCAGCAGCGGATTGTTGAACATCGAAAGTCGCGACATCGGTTGGCACCCTCCTGTCGAGCAATGCCGGTTGCGGTCCGGAACGCCCCCGGAGTCGGGCAACGTCCCTTCGCGATAAATATGGCCACGACCCGGCCCTGCATCAAGTCCCGGGAGGCTAACTCCCCGGCCGGCGGGTATATTTTGCCGATCGCGGTTTCTGCCGGCCGGGAGCCGGCGTGGTCGCCGGCCGGCCCGGGCCGGCCTTGGCGGCGGCGTATTTCCGGGCATTGGCGAGGAACCGTTCGGTCGCCTCGTCGCTGGTGACGGGTTTGCCGTCCCGGATCGCGCGCACGCGCGCGAGATCGGATTCCATCTCGAAATCCACGCCGCCGGCCATGCGTTCGAGCTGGCGGGCGGCCCCCTCGAGATTGGTCACCATCTGCTCGAGTTCCAGCCGGTGGGCGCGCATCAGGTCGTCGCGCGCAAGCGTATGCCGGAAGCCCAGCGCGCGCTGGCGGAAGCGCTTGGCCTTGGCGATGTACATCTCGGCTTTGGGATCGGGCGGCGGCTTCTTCATCGGAATCCGGTTCGACTCGGGACCGCGAAAGTATACGCCCGCCCGGCAAACGGCCTAGTCGAGTTCGAAGGCATCCTTGTAGTCGAGCTTGAGCGCCGGGTCCTGCACGTCCTTGACGAGGTAGCAGTTGCCCACGGCCAGCCGCTCGATCTCGGAACCCATAAAGCAGCGGAAAGCGTCTTCGGGCGAACCCACGATCGGCTCGCCGCGCACGTTGAAGCTGGTGTTGACGACGACCGGGCAGCCGGTCTTCGCCTTGAAGGCCGAGATCAGCGCGTGATAGCGCGCATTGGTGTCGGCATGGACGGTCTGCACGCGCGCCGAATAGTCCACGTGCGTGACGGCCGGGATGTCGGAGCGCGGCACGTTGAGCTTGTCGATGCCGAACAGCGCCTGCTCGGCCGGCGTCATCGCGCGGCGGCGCGCCTTCTGCACGTCGGCGACCAGCAGCATATAGGGCGAATCGTCGTCGATCTCGAACCAGTCGGCGACGTCCTCGCGCAGCACCGAGGGCGCGAAGGGCCGGAAGCTCTCGCGGTACTTGACCTTGAGATTTAGCATCCTCTGCATCGCCGGGCTGCGCGCGTCGCCCAGGATCGACCGGCCGCCGAGCGCGCGCGGGCCGAACTCCATGCGCCCCTGGAACCAGCCAAGCGCCAGTCCATCGGCAAGGTCGCCCGCGGCGCGCGCGGTCAGCGCATCGTCCGTCATGACCTCGAACTTCGCGCCGGCCGCCGTCAGGCGCTTCTCGATCTCGGCCTGCGTGAATTCGGGGCCGAGATAGGAACCCGCCATCGTGTCGCGCCTGCCGTCGGCCTTGCGCGGTCCGCCCTTGAACAGGTGATAGCCGGCGAGCGCGGCACCCAGCGCGCCGCCCGCATCGCCCGACGCCGGCTGGATCCACAGCCCGTCCCACTTGCCGTCGCGCAGCACCTTGCCGTTGGCGACGCAGTTGAGCGCGACGCCGCCGGCGAGGCAGAGATTCTTCATGCCCGTCTCGACCTGCAGCGAGCGCGTCAGGCGCAGCACCACTTCCTCGAGAGCGGCCTGCACCGAGGCCGCGAGATCCATGTGGCGCTGGTCGAGCATCTGCTCGGCCTTGCGCGGCGGCCCGCCGAACAGCGCGTCGAACTTCGCGTTCGTCATCGTGAGGCCGGTGCAGTAGTCGAAATAATCCATGTTGAGGCGGAACGAGCCGTCGGGCTTCAGATCGACCAGATGCTCGAAGATCGTCTTGACGTATTTCGGCTCGCCGTAGGGTGCGAGCCCCATCACCTTGTACTCGCCGGAATTGACCTTGAAGCCGGTGTAATAGGTGAAGGCCGAATAGAGTAGCCCCAGCGAATGCGGAAAGTGGATCTCGCGCACCATCTCCAGCGAATTGCCGCGCCCGATGCCGACCGACGTGGTCGCCCACTCGCCCACGCCGTCCATCGTCAGCACCAGCGCTTCCTCGAATGGCGACGGGAAGAACGCCGACGCGGCATGGCTCTGGTGGTGTTCGGCGAAAAGGAGGCGGTTCTCCCAGTCGAATTCGGGTGCCGCCTTCTTCAGTTCGTCGCCGAGAAGCTGCTTCTGGAACAGCTTCTCCTTGAGCCAGACCGGGATCGCCATGCGGAACGACTTGAAGCCGCGCGGCGCGAAGGCGAGATACGTCTCGAGCAGACGCTCGAATTTCAGGAACGGCTTGTCGTAGAAGACGACGTGGTCGACCTCGTCCGCCGTGATGCCGCCCGCTTCCAGGCAGTACGCGATCGCGTGCTCGGGATAGCGGCTGTCGTGCTTCTTGCGGGTGAAGCGCTCTTCCTGCGCGGCCGCGACGATCCGGCCGTCGACGACGAGCGCGGCGGCCGAATCGTGATAATAGGCGGAGAGGCCCAGGATGCGCATCGGGCTCAGAAGATCGTGTAGATGAAAGGGGCGATGGCGCTGCCCTTGGTCAGCACGATCAGGCCGCCGAAGATCCCCATCATCAGCAGGATCGGCAGCAGCCAGAATTTCTTGCGAACCTTCATGAATTCCCAGAGTTCGCGCGCGAGTGACAGCATCGTCGGACGTCCTTCAGAATTGGCGCTTCATGGTGTCGGGCGCCGGCCCCGGCGGATCGCGGACGACCCAGTAGCTCTTCTGGGCGCCGTCGAGCCGGCATTTCAGGAAATCCTTGCCGAAGGCCCGCATGACGATGCCCATCGGCGTGATGACGAAGAAGAACAGCAGGCCCATCGTCAGCGGGTTCATGATCTTGTAGAGAACCATCGCGAGACGCGTCCAAAGCCGGTTGAGCGGTGCCAGCAGTCCGGGTGCGAGCAGCGCCGCAGCCAGGAACGCGGCCGAAGCGCCCAGCCAGTACTCGACGCCGGCGGTGCCCGCATAGAGCTTGATCGATCCCACGAGCGCGCAGAAACCCGCGAACACGAAGCCGAAGCCGCGGTTCGACGACCCTTCGATCGCCTCGTCGCGCGTGAAATCCTCGTGGAAACCTTGCGGCTGGCTCATGCTAAAACGATTATCCTACTTGCCGTACGCGGCGGAGCGCATCCTAGGCGCGCGCCCGGACACTTGCCAGAGCAAATCAGCTATTTTTTACATAGGGTTGCCTTGAAGAACGCGGTGCTGCTGGCAATCGTCCTGCTCCTGTCGCTGCTGTTGGGCGAATCGATACTGCGCGTCCTCGGCCACCAGCCGAACGATCCGACGCCACCGGCGGGCGGTGCGTGGAGCGAGCCCGGCGGCCCGCTCGGCTGGCGCAACCGCCCCGGCACGTTCGCATCGAGCGAGGCCGGAAACGCGCCGATGACGTTCTGGCCCAACCGCCAGCGCGCCAGCCGGCCCGATCCCGCCGGGACGGGCCCGCGCGTCGACATCGTCGGCGATTCGATCACGCAGGGGTACGGCGTGACGGACCGCGAGACATATGTGTGGCAGCTCGGGACGCTGCTTCCCGGCGTGTCGTTCGAAAATCTCGGCGTCGGCGGCTACGGCACCTACCAGTCGCTGCTCGTGCAGCAGATGCGCGCGGACGATCCGCCGCGGCTGACGGTCTACGGCTTCTACGGCGACCATCTCTACCGCAACGTCGCGTTCCTCTCTTGGGTGCGTGCACTTCGCGATCCCGAGGGACGCAACGTCGTGCCGCCGCACGTGACGCTCGAAGGCGGCGCGCTCGTCCGGCACGCGGGCCGGAGCGAACCGGTCTGGCCGCTCGAGCGGCACCTGGCGAGCGTCACCGAACTTCACCGCGCCTGGCAGCGTTTCGAATTCCGCGGCCGGCGCGACGCGGCGAAGGAAGCGCTCGACCTACTGCTGGCCGAGATGGCGGCGACGGCGGCGCGCAGCGGGTCGAAGTTCGTCGTCCTGCTGCTGGCCGACGCACCCGACTGGCTGGTGCCCGCGCTCGATGCGCGCAGGATCGCCTATGCCGATTGCCGGAAGCCCGAATTCGAGTCCGATCCGGCATTGCGGGTCGGCGGCACGGGCCATCCCACCGGCGCGAGACACGCGGCATGGGCCGCATGCCTCGCACCCCATGTAGAAAGCACCCTGCGTCAGCGATGATGGTCGCGTCGGCCGCGGCCGCGCGGGTCGAGCACCTTCGCGAGGATCGCCTTCTGCCCGTCGTCGAGCACCGCCTGGAACCGCTCCACGGCCGGGCGCAGGATGGCGAGCGATGCCGACATCGCGTTGACGAACTTCTCGCGCATGGCGAGCCCGGCCGCAGGATCGCTCGCCGACGCACGCGAAGGAGGATTGGCGCACAGCGTCTTCATCGGTTCGCTGGCCGCACGGCTGTCGCGCGCGAAGGCATCCCATGCGGAACGCTGGTCGACGCTCGGCTTCAGCTTCGCCTCGATGAACGCAAGGCGCGAGGCGATGCGCGCGTCGACGTCCTCGCACATGCGGTCGGCGACGGGCGCTTCCCGGTGCGGGCGCGTCCCGTGCGGCGTCGCAGGCGGCTGCTGGGCGAGCGCCGGTACGGCGGCAAGCGACAGGAGCATTGCGGCGAAAATCTGTCTTTTCATGATCTGTATCTCCCGTGTTGGACGAACCCGAAGCTGCGGTTCGATGCCCGCCCTTCTAGCTCCACAACGCGGCAGCCCTGTGTCCGGCGTGTTCCTTCGTGTAACCCGCGGTTACACCCTCGGGCGTACCGCACGCCCGTGCGCAGGGCTATTATCGGCGCGTCATGAACAGCCGAACGCCCCACATCCTCATCGTCGACGACGATCGCGAGATCCGCCGGCTCGTCGCGCGTTTCCTGACCGAGAACGGCCTGCGAGTCACCGCCGCCGCCGACGGCACCGAAGCGGATGCCGCACTCGCCGCCGGCCGGTTCGATCTCATCGTGCTCGATCTCATGCTGCCGGGCGAAGACGGGATCTCGATCGCGCGCCGCCTGCGCAAGACCGGCGACATGCCGATCCTGATGCTGACCGCGCGCGGCACCGAGACCGACCGCATCGTGGGCCTGGAGATCGGCGCGGACGACTATCTGACCAAGCCGTTCAGCCCGCGCGAACTGCTGGCGCGCATCCGCGCCGTCCTGCGGCGCACCGGCGAACGCGTGCAGGAAGCGCCCAAGACGCCGCTGTTCCGTTTCGCGGGCTGGGCCGTCGACGTGCAGAAGCGCGAGCTGCGCCGCCCCGACGGCGCGCTGGTGCCCACGACCGACGCCGAGTTCGATCTGCTTGCCGCCTTCGTCGAACGTCCGCAGCGCGTGCTGAGCCGCGAGCAGCTTCTCGATCTCGCGCGCGGCCGCCAGGCCCAGCTCTTCGACCGCTCGATCGACGTCGCGGTGATGCGCCTGCGCCGCAAGATCGAGCCCGATCCCACCAAGCCCGAGATCATCCGCACGGTGCGCAACGGCGGATACATGTTCGCGCTCGACGTCGAGACCGCGGCGTGACCGGCGCAAAGACCGGCGTGCGCCGCTGGTTCGACGGGATCGCGGCGCGCATCGCGGCGATCTCGATCGTCGGCCTGATCCTCGCCCAGCTTGCGGCCGTCGGCATCGCCCTGCTGCTGCGACCGACCGAGCTGCAGGTCTTCCAGGCGCGCTGGCTGGTCGAGACGATCATCGAGGTTTCCGCCGAGACCTTCACGCGCCCGCCCGCCCAGCGCGAAGCGATGCTGCGCGCGCGCGGCGAGTCCGAGTTCCTCGTCCTCGAATGGCGGCGCGACTTCGCCTATCCCGACGAACTGCGCCTGCGGCGCACGGGCAGCGGCCGCCTGCAACGCGGCATCCAGGAACGCCTGCCTTTCGGCTTCCGCGTCGAGGTCGATTTCGTGTTCCCGCCCGGCGGATCGCTCTCGGCACCCGACCGGCACATCCGCCGCGTGCCGCCCGACGACGGCGTGTGGAGCGAGTCGGTCGGCGGCGCCGTTCCGGGCACCTTCGCCATCGCGATCCGCGGGCCCGACGGAAGCTGGCTTCTGGCCAAGCCCCGCCGCTCGGAAATCGATCTGGGCTGGATCGCCTTCGGCGCATGGCTGACCGGGGCAGCCCTCGTGGGCGCCTTCGCCGCCTGGTGGGCCGCGCACCGCCTCGCCCGCCCGCTCGAGGCGCTGGCCGGCGAGGCCGCGCGCGCGGGTGCCGGCCTCGAAGCCAGATTCGACGCGATGCGCGGCGCGCCCAACGAGGTGCGCACGATCGGCGACGCGGTCGCGCGCATGCGCGGCCAGCTCGTGCGCCATGTCGAGGACCGCACGCGCCTGCTCGCCGCGATCAGCCACGACCTGCGCACGCCGCTGACGCGACTGCGGCTGCGCGCCGAGGGCATCGGCGACGAATCCGAACGGGTGAAGGCGCTCGCCGATCTCGAGGAGATGGAGAAGATGATCTCCGAGACGCTCGAGTTCGCGCGCGCCGACGCGCTCGAAGCGAAGCCCGAGCGCTTCGACATCGCCGCCCTCGTCGAGACCGTCGTCGACGAGCGCGCGGATCTGGGCAACACGGTCGCCTATACCGGCCCGGCGAGCTTCGTGACGGAAGGGCGCGCGGGCGCCATGAAGCGCGCGCTCGCCAATCTCGTCGACAACGCGATCGGCTACGGCGGCAATGCGGAAGTGCGGCTGGAAGTCTCCGGCGAGCGGATCGAGATAACGGTCGCCGACGAAGGCCCCGGCATCCCGCCCGACCGGCTCGAGGACGTCTTCCGTCCTTTCGTCCGGCTGGAGGCCTCGCGCTCGCGCGAGACCGGCGGGGCGGGACTGGGGCTTGCGGTGGTGCGCGACATCGCACGCGCGCACGGCGGCGACGTGATCCTGCGCAACCGGCCGATCCGCGGCCTCGAAGCGATCCTGACCCTGCCGCGAATCGCTTGAGCGGCGCGCCCTTTCGTCGTACCCGATGGGGATGACGGGCACGCTCCGATCCATCGACGTGGCGATCCTCGCCGGCGGCCTCGGCACCCGGCTGGCCGGCGCCGTGCCGGACCTGCCCAAGGCGCTCGCACCCGTCGGCGGGCGGCCGTTCCTCGAACACCTGCTCGACTGGCTGGAAAGCCACGGCGCGCGCCGCATCGTCTTCCTGCTCGGCCATCGCGCGGACCAGATCCGCGCGCACATGGCGGCCCATCCGCGCCCGCACCTGACATTCGCGTGGTCGGTCGAACCGGCACCGCTGGGAACGGGCGGCGCGCTCGGCTTCGCGGGCCCGCACTTCGCCAGCGATCCGGTCCTCGTCGTCAACGGCGACACGTTCGTCGACGGCGACCTTGCGGCGCTCGCGCGCGCACACCGCGAATCGTCGGCACCCGCGACGATGCTGTGCGTCGAGGTTCCCGATGCCGGGCGCTACGGCCGCGTCGACGTCGCGGACGGGCGCATCGCCGCCTTCCGCGAGAAGGACCCGGCCTTCAGCGGCGCCGCCGCGATCAACGCGGGCATCTATCTGGTCTCCGCCGCCTTGCTCGCGACGATCCCGGGCGACCGCGCCGTCTCGCTCGAACGCGACGTGTTCGAGAAACAGGCGCCGGGCACGCTCGCCGCCTTCGTCGACCGCAAGGCGCGCTTCGTCGATATCGGCACGCCGGAAAGCTGGGCCGGTGCGGCCCCGATCGTCGCGGGACGCAGGCCATGAGCGGCGACGCCCCGCCCGTCCGCCGCGTCGCGCGGCGCACCGCGCTCGAGAACCGCGTCTGGCGCGTCGATCTCGACCACATCGTCGACACGGCCGGCATCGAGGTGCCGGAATATCTCGTGCTGTCGGCACGCGGCCACGCGGCCGGCACGGCGGGCGGCGTCGCGGTCCTGCCCGTCCTGACGGACGGGCGCGTCGTCCTGCTGCGCAACTGGCGCCATGCGGTGAATTGCTGGAGCTGGGAAGCGGCCAAGGGCTTCATCGACGACGGCGAGCGGCCGGAAGCCGCCGCGCGCCGCGAACTCGCCGAGGAAACCGGCCTGGCCTGCGAGCCCGACGACCTGGTGCCGCTGGGCGAAGTGTTCTCCGAGCCTGCCGCACTCGCCACGAGCGCCGCGATCTTCGTCGCCCGCAACTGCCGGCCGATCGCGGGCCGTCGGCCGGCCGAGGACGAGATCGGTCTCGGCCAGCCCGAAGCGATGACCGTCGAAGCCGCCGGCGAACTGGCCCGCAGCGGCGCCATGCGCGACGCGGTCAGCCTGCTTCTGCTCGCCCGGTTGCCGCAGGCGGCACCGGCGCGATAGAAGGAACGCATGTCCGCCCCCCTCCGCCGCCCGGTCGTCCTGTGCGTCCTCGACGGTTTCGGCCACCGCGCTGAGCGCGCCGACAACGCGGTCCTGCTCGCGCGCACGCCGAACTTCGAGCGCTTCCGCACCCTGCACCCGCCCGCGTTCCTCGAGGCGTCCGAGCGCCATGTCGGCCTGCCGAAGGGCCAGATGGGCAATTCCGAAGTCGGCCACATGAATCTGGGCGCCGGGCGCATCGTCATGCAGGACCTCGTGCGCATCGATGCGGCGATCGAGGACGGCTCGCTCGCCAGGCAGCCCGCGCTGCGCGGTTTCGCCGCGAAGCTGCGCGCCAGCGGCGGTACGGCGCACCTGATGGGCATCCTGTCGCCCGGCGGCGTGCATTCGATGCAGGACCATTTCGTGGCGCTCGCCGCTTCCCTCGCGGCCGACGGCGTGAAGGTGCGCGTCCACGCCTTCCTCGACGGGCGCGACGTGCCCCCGCGCAGCGCGATCGAATACCTGACGAAGTTCGAGGCCGACATCGCGAAGCTGAAGGGCGTGACGCTGGGCAGCGTCTCGGGCCGCTTCTACGCGATGGACCGCGACAAGCGCTGGGAGCGCGTGGCGCTCGCCTACGCCACCATGGTCGACGCCGGGGGCCCTCGCTTCGCGGACTGGCGCGCGGGCGTCGATGCGGCCTATGCGGCCGACACGAGCGACGAGTTCGTCCTGCCCTTCGCCGTCGGCGACTACACGGGCATGCGCGACGGCGACGGCGTGCTGATGGGCAACTACCGCGCCGACCGCGCGCGCGAGATCCTCGAAGCGCTGCTGATCCCGGAATTCGACGGCTTCGTGCGGCCGCGCCGCCCCGCCTTCGCGGCGGCGCTCGGCATGGTCGAGTATTCGGCGAAGCTGGCGCCCTACGCGCCCGCGATCTTCGCGCCGCAATCGCTCGCCAACATGATGGGCGAGGTCGTCGCCAAGGCGGGCCTGAAGCAGCTGCGCATCGCCGAGACCGAGAAGTATCCGCACGTCACGTTCTTCTTCAACGGCGGCGAGGAGAAGGAGTATGCCGGCGAAAGCCGCATCCTCGTGCCCTCGCCCAAGGTCGCGACCTACGACCTGCAGCCCGAGATGTCGGCACCCGAGATGACCGACCGGCTCGTCGCCGCGATCGAGGCGGGCACGTTCGATTTCATCGTCGTGAACTACGCCAACTGCGACATGGTCGGCCACAGCGGCAACCTCCGCGCCACGATCAAGGCGGTGGAAACGGTGGATGCGTGCCTGGGCCGCGTGGCCGCCGCGGTCGAGGCCAAGGGCGGCGCCCTGCTGATCACCGCCGACCACGGCAACTGCGAGTGCATGCGCGATCCGGTCTCGGGACAGGCGATGACGGCGCACACGCTCAATCCCGTTCCGGTCTATCTGGTGGGCGGACTGCAGCCGGGGCGCAACGCGCCCGTGCTGCTCGCCGACGGCGTGCTGGCCGACGTGGCGCCCACGCTGCTGGAACTGATGGGCCTGCCGCAGCCCGCCGAGATGACCGGGCATTCGCTGCTGCGCGTCCCGGCCGCGGCCGAATGAAGGCGGCGACCCTCGCGACGCTTCTCTTGCTGTGGGCCCCTCTGCCGGAAATGGGGCCGGCCCACGCCCAGGACCGCAGCGGCCAGCTGCGCCAGATCGAACGCCAGATGGAGCTGGAGCGCGAGCGCGCCGAAACGCTCGCCCGGCAGACGCAGAGCGAATCCGCCGAACTCGAACGCCTGCAGGCGCTGACGCGCCAGGCGGCCGCCGCCACGATGCAGCGCGAGGCGGAAGCGAGCGACATCGAGGCGCGCCTTGCCGAACTCGACGACGAGCGCATCGTGCGCGAGACGCGGGTCGCCGGCCGGCAAAGCGAGATCGCCACGCTCGCCGGCGCCCTCCAGCGCCTCGCGCGCCAGCCGCCCGAAGCGCTGGCGCTGGAGCCGGGCACGCCGCTCGACGCCGCGCGCACGGGCAGCCTCGTCTCGCGCATCGTCACAAATCTCGAGCGCGAGGCCCGCCTGCTGCGCGAGGAACTCGACGCGCTCGCCGCCGCGCGCGCGGGCGCGATGCGGGCGCGCGGCGCCCTCGCCGAAGCGCTTGCCCAACTGACGGCGGAGCGCGAACGGCTCGACGGCGCCCTCGCCCTCCGGGCCCCGGCCGTCGCGCGGCTGCAGGACGAAGGGCGCGCCACCGCCGCAAGGCTGGCCCGGCTGGGACGCGAGGCGGCCGACCTGCGCGAGCTTCTCGGCCGGCTCGACCCCGCCCCGCCGGCGCAGGCCCGCGTCCCGGCCGGGCGCCCCGGACCGGTCCGCCCGGCCGATCCGGATGCGCTTTCGGGCTATCGCTGGCCCGCCCGGGGACGGATTGCCGAAGCCTGGGGCCAGACCCAGGCCGGCGGGCAGACCGCCCGCGGCCTGCTGATCGAGCCGCGCGAGGCCGCGAGCGTGATCGCCCCCCTCGATGGAACCGTCGCTTTTGCAGGCCCTTTCCGCGGGTACGGGCAAATCTTGATCCTCGAACACGGCGGGGGCTATCATTCGATTCTGGCGCAGTTAAGCCGGATCGACGCGGTCGTCGGACAGGCCGTGACCGCGGGCGAACCGGTGGGCCGGGCTGGGAACGACGAACGCGGCGTGCCGACGCTCTATCTCGAGCTTCGGCGCCACGGTCAGCCGGTCGATCCGTCGCCCTGGCTCCAAGCTGCCGAAAACGGCGCGCGTCGATGATGCGCGAACTGCGTGTGCGGACGCGACGGTCGCGGCCGCGGAAAGGGACTCTGGATGTTTGCCCGTAAGCTTGCCGCCGCGACACTCGCGACCGCATTGACGGTTCTGCCTGCAGTCATGTCGCCCGGCGCGTTCGCGCAAGGCCAGCCGGCCCCGGCTGCGCCCGCCGCGGGCGGATCCTCGGAGACCTACCGCCTTCTCAATCTCTTCGGCGAGATCTTCGAGATCGTGCGCTCGGACTATGTCGAGGAGGTCACCGACCGCAAGCTGGTCGAGGACGCGATCAACGGCATGCTGACGGCGCTCGATCCGCACTCCTCCTTCCTCAACGCGCGCTCGTTCCGCGACATGCAGGTGCAGACGCGCGGCGAGTTCGGCGGCCTCGGCATCGAAGTCACGATGGAGAACGGCCTCGTGAAGGTCGTCTCGCCCATCGACGACACGCCGGCCGCGCGCGCGGGCCTCAAGCCCAACGACCTCATCGTGCAGCTCGACGGCGAGCCGGTGCTCGGCCTCACGCTTCAGGAAGCGGTCGAGAAGATGCGCGGCCCCGTCAACAGCGCGCTCAAAATCATGATCCGGCGCGGCGACGCGGCTCCGTTCGAGGTGACGCTGAACCGCGCGGTCATCCGCATCCAGTCGGTTCGCTCGCGCGTCGAGGGCGACATCGGCTATGTGCGCATCACCTCGTTCACCGAGCAGACCGACAGCGGCATGCGCGCGGCGATCACGAAGATCCGCGAGCAGCTCGGCAACAAGTTCCAGGGCCTCGTGCTCGACATGCGCAACAATCCCGGCGGCCTGCTCGATCAGGCGATCGCGGTCTCCGACGCGTTCCTCGAACGCGGCGAGATCGTCTCGACGCGCGGGCGCCGCTCGGAAGAAGCGCAGCGCTACAACGCGCGTCCCGGCGACGTGCTGAACGGCCTGCCGCTCGTCGTGCTGATCAACGGCGGTTCGGCCTCGGCATCGGAAATCGTCGCCGGTGCCCTGCAGGACCATCGCCGCGCGATCCTTCTCGGCACGCGCAGCTTCGGCAAGGGCTCGGTCCAGACGATCCGTCCGATCGGCAACCAGGGCGCAATCCGCCTGACGACGGCGCGCTACTTCACGCCGTCCGGCCGCTCGATCCAGGCGCAGGGCATCGATCCCGACATCGTGGTCGAGGCCGCACGCATCGAGGCGCTCGCCCAGCCCGGCACGCAGCGGCGCGAAGCCGATCTGCGCGGCGCGCTGAGCAATCCGACGGCGCCCCAGGGGGGGGCAGCGCCGCGTCCCGCGCCGCAGGGCAACGCACCCGCGGGCGAGAACGAGGAGCGCCAGCAGGAAAGCGTGCAGGACTATCAGCTGAGCCGCGCGTTCGACCTGATCCGCGGCCTCGCTCTCTACAACCAGCGCAGCAACTGAGCGCCGGACGCGAGAGGGACGCCGGATCGGAATGGCCGCCAAGGACACGCCTGATCCGCTGGATGCGATGCAGCTGCCGCCGGTTCACGCCCCCGCTGAACCGGAAGCGGCGGCTGCGCACGGCGGCCCGTCGCTGCTGACGGTCGCGTGGGCGCTGCTGATCGGTGCGGTCGGCGGCTTCGCGATCTGGGTCAATCTCAATCCCGTCGAGACGGTCGATCTCGGCCCGCCGGTCGCGGCCGAACTTGCCATCCCGCCGGCCCCGCCCGAAGTGCCGCCGGCTCCCGTGCCCGAGCCGCCGCCCGTCGCCGAAATCGCGCCCGACCCCGTGCCCGAACCGGCGCCGGAACCCGCACCGCCGCCGCCCGTCGCGGCTGCGCCCGCACCTGCGCCGGCTCCCGCTCCGCCGCGCCCGGCGCCGGCACGCCCCGAGCAGGCCGGCACGCCCGCGCCGATGGCGCCCGTGCAGAGCGAACCCGCACCGCCTGCGGCAGCGCCGCCACAGGCGGCCGCACGTCCGGCACCGGCGGCACCCGCCGCAGCGCCGCGGGTCGCCACACCGCCCTTGCCGCCGCGCGACGTGGAGGCGCCGACCTGGGTGCGTTTCGCGCGCCCGTTCGACCCGGAAGACAAGCGCCCGCGCATCGCGCTGATCATCGCCGATCTTGGCAAGAGCCAGGCGGCGACCAACGCGGCGATCCAGAATCTCGGCGGTGGCATCACGCTCGCCTTCACGCCCTATGCCGACGGCCTCGCGCAGTGGGTGGCGCTGGCGCGCGCGGCCGGGCACGAGGTGCTGCTGAGCCTGCCGATGGAGCCGACCGATTTCCCCAACACCGATCCCGGCCCGCAGACGCTGCTGACCACGCTGACGTCGCGCCAGAACATGGAGCGGCTGAACTGGGTGCTGGAACGCGCGCAAGGCTATGTCGGCATCGTGAACGCGCAGGGCTCGCGCTTCACCGCCTCGACCGACGCGATGCGCCCTGTCATCGACCGGCTGTTCCAGCGCGGCTTCCTGTTCGTCGACGCGCGCGCCACCAACGCGTCCGTCGCCACGCGCGTGGCCGACGATGTCGGCGTGCCGCGCGCCTTTGCCGACCGGCTGATCGACCAGGAAGCCTCGCGTCCCGCGATCGACCGGGCACTCGCCGATCTCGAGCGCCTCGCGCGCCAGAACGGCGCGGCGCTGGGCATCGCGCAGACCTATCCGGTGACGTTCGAACGGCTGATCAACTGGCTGCCGCAGCTCGACGCGCGGGGCATCGCGCTTGCGCCCGTGTCGGCCATCGTCAACCGCCAGCCGGCGCCACCGGTCGGCCCGGCGCCGCCGGCGGCGGCACCGGCGGCCGCGGCACCGGCCACGCAGCCGCCGCGCCGGTAATGCAGCCCGGCGACGAGCGGCGTTATCGCCCCGGCGTGGGCATTCTCCTTTTCGATCCGCGCGGCCTCGCCTTCGTCGGCCAGCGCAACGACACGCCGGGCGCCTGGCAGATGCCGCAGGGCGGCATCGACGAAGCCGAAGAACCGCGCGCGGCGGCCTTGCGCGAACTTGCCGAGGAGACCGGCGTGCGCAAGGCCGAGCTGGTCGGCGAGACGGCCGGCTGGATCGCCTACGAACAGCCGCCCGAACTCGCCGCACGCCTGTGGGGCGGACGCTATGTCGGCCAGCGCCAGAAATGGTACGCGGCGCGTTTCCTCGGGACGGATGCCGACATCGATCTCGACGCGCAAGAGGCGGAGTTCGATGCCTGGAAATGGGTGGAGATCGAGACGCTTCCCGGCCTGATCGTTCCCTTCAAGCGCAGGCTCTACGAAGCCGTCGTCGCCGAGCTTGGCCCCGTCGTGCGCGCGAAGCTGAAGCCCTAGGCGCCGGCGCGCGCGAGGTTGCGCGCGCGCATGTCCATCAGCTTCGTCGCCAGCGCCGCGAGCACGCGATGGAGCCTGCCCTGCGGCTTCAGCCCCACCGCCTTCAGCGCCATGCCGATGCCGCGTTCGATATGGGTGCGCCGATAGACCGAATAGGCACGGCGCGCATAGGCGCGCGCACTCGTACGGCGGTCATAGGGTGCCGGCCACAGGTTGGCCGCGTAGTAGGCGTAGGAAAGCTCGTCGTCTTCCGATTCCGCGATGCGCCCGAGACCCACGCGCAGGCGGCCCCAGCGCCCGAGATTCTCGGCACCCTGATAGCGGCGCATGTGGTCGTAGAAAAGCTTGTAGTGGCGCAACTCGTCGGCCGCGATGTGGCGGCACACCTGCCTGAACACCGGTTCGTCGGACGAGTCCGCGAGCGCGGCATAGTACGAACTCGTCCCCGTCTCGACGATGCAGCGCGCGATCAGCTCGGCCGTGCGCGAACCGCGCACCGAGGCCGTCGCGTCGAGCGGCAGCTTGTAGCCGTCCGTGAAGCGCCGGAAGGCCGCGTCGAAATCCCAGCCGGGATCGGCAAGCTTCGCCCAGCGCGCCAGCGCCTTGCCGTGCTGGACCTCTTCCTTCGCCCAGACGTCGATCGCCGGGCCGAACGCCGTATCGCCCGCGAAGACGTTGTTGAGATAGACGGCATAGTCGGCGCCGTTGTGCTCGACCAGGGCAGCAGCCTTCGCCACGCGCACCAGTTCCGGATCGACCCGGTCGGGGCGGAAGCCATTCCAGTCGATGTCGTCGAGAGTCCAGTGCGCCACGGGCCGCGAGCCTTCACGAAACTGTCAGATCGGGCCCAGATATATGCGGATTCCGCCGTCAGGCAAGAGCCACGACGACGCGCCGGTTGCGCTTGCCCTTGTTCTCGATCTTCTCGACGACGACACGGCCGATCTCCGCCGTTCGCGCGACATGCGTGCCGCCGCAGGGCTGCAGGTCGACATCGGCGACCGCGAGCAGGCGCAGCCGGCCCGTGCCGCGCGGCGGCTTGACCGACATCGTGCGCACAAGCTCCGGCTTGGCGTCGAGTTCGCTCTCGTCCACCCAGCGCGGGGCGACCGCATGGTCCTCGCCGATCAGGCGGTTGAGCTCGCTTTCGATCCGCGCCTTGTCGAAGACGACCTCGCCGGGATCGAAATCGAGGCGGGAGCGGTCCGCGCCGATCTGCCCGCCCGTGACGCCGGCCGGGATCACGGCGCACAGCAGATGCAGGCAGGTGTGCATGCGCATGTGGCGGTGGCGCCGCTCCCAGTCGAGTTCGAGCGTCACCGCATCGCCCGCGGCGAGCGCCGGCTGGTCGGGTGCGGGCACATGCAGGATGCCGTCAACGCCCTTGCGCGTGTCGGCGATCGCCACGCGCGTGCCGTCGGCGCGCACGATGAAGCCGGTGTCGCCGGGCTGGCCGCCGCCGGTCGGATAGAAAATCGTGCGGTCGAGGACGATACCGTCGGCCGAAATCCCGCGCACGACCGCCTCGGCGGTCTTGAGGTAGGAATCGTCGCGGAAAAGCTCGTCCGTCATCTTCGGTCCTTTCTGGAAATCCGCGCATCCGCCGGGAAAGGCTTGACGGACAGGCGAGAATGGCGAGAGTCGTTGTTCATGGCACGGACTGTCAACCCCGCCGACGAGGCGCGCCGCTTTCTCGAAGCACTCGACGAAAAGGCGGAAGGCATCGCGCAAGTCCTTGCCCGCACCAAGGAAGACGTCGCCCGGTCGAGCTTCTCGGCCTACAAGCGCTTCGCCGACGCGGTCAGCGACTTCGACAGCTTCTGCATCCTGATCGAATACCGGATCAAGAAGGTGCCGCCGGGCGACGAGCGCACGGCGCTGGAGGCACATTTCCATTCCGCGCGCGTCGGCCAGATGGCCCGCCAGCTCAAGACGTCGATCGAGCTGATGGGGCTGGTGGCCGTCGCCAAGGAGCTCCCGCTGGGCGCCAAGGAGCTATTCCTGCGCGAACTGCGCGCAATCTACAATCTCAAGAACGCGCTTTCCGGACCGCCCTATGCCGACGGCCTGCAGGGCGAGACCGTCCACGACGTCGAACTGGCGGAAAAGATCCTGCACGAGATCATCGAGCGCGCGCCGGCCCTGCTCGATCTTTCGATATCGCTCGACAGCGAGGCCGAGGAAAGCGACGCCGAGGGCGGCACGCCCCCTGCGACGGCTGCCAATTAACACAAGAATTGGGGTACAATCTGCGAAACACACCTGACAAGCGCCGCCGTCCGGCGCAAATTGTGCGCGCGACATGACACCCGAACTGGACACATCCGGCCAGCGAATGGCCGAAAGCGGGGAAAACGCGACCGCGCGCGCGCCGGTATCGTCGTCGCGCGACGTCATGCTCGGGGACCGCTTCAAGATCCGTCCCGGCCAGACGGTGATGGATCTCGCCACGCCGGCCGCCGAGGCGTTCGTCGCCGTCGACCAGACCCAGCCCGACACGGCATGCGCCGCCCTCATCGCACGGCCCGAGCAGCTCCCGCGCGCGTCGGCCTGCGCGCAGATCAAGGGGCTGGGCCATGTGGGGGCCGCCAAGCTTCTCGAGCACGGGCCCGTCGAATGGCCCGACGGCACGCGCCGCTACGCGATGATCTACGAAACGCCGGCCGGCGCGGCGCTGCTGCGCCGCAACGCGTCGATGCAGCCGCTCGACCCGCGCATGCTGGTGCGCAATTTCATCGCTCCCGTCACGCATGTGCTGGCCGAATACGTGCGCCGCGGCGTGGCGCACCGCGCGATCCGGCCCGACAACGTGTTCTGGTACGATTTCGGCCAGTCGAAGCTGATCGTCGGCCCGTGCACCGCCGGTCCGCCCGGTGCGCGCCAGCCCGCGCAGTTCGAGCCGCTCGAGCTCGCGATCTGCGATCCCTACGGCCGCGGTCCGGGTACGGCGGCCGACGACGTCTATTCGCTGGGCGCGACCGCGCTGGCGCTCGCGATGGGCCGATGGCCGATGGCGGATTCCGACGATCCGGCCGTGATCGAGCGGCGCATCGAGGTGGGCAACTGGGACGCGCTCGCGGGCAAGTACAATCCGCCGGTCGATCTCTACGATTTCTTCCGCGGCACGCTCGCCGACGATCCGGCCGAGCGCTGGACGCTGCCCACGCTGACGAAATGGCTCGATGGCGGCCGGCCGATCCTGCCGCGCTTCGCCAGCGTGGCCAAATCGCGCGAGCCGTTCCTGTTCGAAGGCAAGCTCTACCGCACCGGGCGCGACATCGCGCTCGCCTTCTCGCGCAACCCGCCGCAGGCGACCGCCGCGATCCGCACGGGCGTGCTGGCCGACTGGGCGCGCCGCGCCCTTCCCGACGACCTCGCCGCCAAGAAAGTGCAGGCGATGTCGGCCGCGGAAAGCTCGGCCGGACGCGACGGCGACCCGGCCCTCGTCGCGCGCATCTGCATGGCGCTCGATCCGGCGGGACCGATCCACATCTCCGGCATCTCGGTGCGCCCCGACGGCGTGGCGCCGGCGCTGGCCCGCGCCTACACGAGTGCGCGCGACACGCTGCCGGCCTACGATTCGCTTTTCCGCGCGGGCATCCATCTCGAATGGGTCAGCCTCCAGCAGGGCGCGCAGGCCACGTCCGGCCGCTCGACGCGCAAGCTCTCGGCCTACGAACGGCTGTCGCGCTGGGCGATGGAGCCGGTTCCCGGCTCCGGCCTCGAACGCTGTCTCTACGAACTCGACCAGCGCCTGCCCTGCCTGTCGCCGCTGTGCATCGACCAGTGGGTGGAAACGCCGGGCGAACTGCTGCCGGCCATCGATTCCGCGATCGCCGATGGCGACCAGAAGGGCTTCGACCGCCATATCGCCGCCTTCATGGCCGCACGCGGTGCCGCCGACGAGACGGCGCTGAAGGGACTGATGGGCGGCTCGGCCGACGAGGAGGCGCGCATGGCGTCGCTGCGGCTGCTCGCCCACCTGCAGGAGACCTATCTCGTCGGCTCGCTGCCGAATCTCGCCGCGCAGTGCGCGGTGCTGGTGCGGCCCACGCTCGAGCAGTTCCAGCGCATCTCGACCAAGGAACTGATCGCGCACAAGAGCGAGGTGGCGATCGGCCAGGGCGACCTCAAGGACCTGCTCAACATCGTCGACGACCGCGTGGCGCTGGAAGCCGACAAGAAGGGCTTCGAGTCCGCCAAGAACGAATATGCCGCGGCGAACGAGCGGCTCGGCAAGGCCGATCTCATCATGCTCGACCGCGGCCGGCAGGCCACTTATCGCGGCCGCGAGACGGCGACGCTCGCGGCCGGCTCGCTGGCGCTGGCGACGTTCTTCGGCGTTCTGGCGGCGTACCTGCCATGAAGCGCGGTTCGGGCTCCGCCATCATGGAACGCGCCCAGCAGCGCTCGCGCGGCTGGTTCAAGCGGCTGGCGCCCGCGGCCTGGCTGCTCGGCGGCCTGTCGTCGATCCTGCTGCTGGTGATGTGGCCGACGACGGCGATCTATCTCGCCATCGCGGGCCTGCCGACGCTCGCCATGGCGCTTGTCGACGACGACCCCGAGCGCCGCGGCACGCTGTGCGTCGGCGCCCTCAATTTCGCCGGCAGCCTGCCGTTCGCCCTGCTGTCGCTAGGCGGCGGGCTCAAGACCAATCCGCTGATGTGGGGAACGGCTTATTTCTACGCCTATCTTGGCGCGATCGTCGGGGTCGTGCTCTATTTCGGCGTCCCGTTCCTGCTCCGGCGCGTCGCGCGCCTCGAAGAGGAACGCGAGCAGCGCCGCCTTTCCGAACGCCAGGAAGCCCTGGTCGAGGAATGGGGCGCCAACGTCTCGAGCGTGAAGCTCGATTTCAGCCGCAGCGAAGAAGTGCGCTAGACGGCATCAACGGGAGGAAGTTTCGGCATGTCGGGTTCCAAGAACAGGATTGCGATGGTGACGGGTGCGGGTTCGGGCGTGGGCCGCGCGGTTGCGGTGGCGCTGGACGCCGACGGCTTCAGCATCGTGCTCGTCGGAAGGCGCGCCGACGCGCTCGACGCCACGAAGGCGATGCTGAAAAATCCCGCCCTCAGCGTTCCCACCGACGTCAGCGACGATGCTGCCGTCGACAGGCTGTTCGCCGCGACGAAGGCGAAGTTCGGCCGGCTCGATTTCCTGTTCAACAACGCGGGCGCCGGCCTGCCCGCCACGACGATCGACGAGGTGACGCCCGCGCAGTGGCGCTCGATCGTCGACGTCAATCTCAACGGCATGTTCTACTGCACGCGCGCGGCCTTCCGGATGATGAAGGAGCAGTCGCCGCAGGGCGGGCGCATCGTCAACAACGGCTCGATCTCGGCGCACGTCCCGCGGCCCGGTTCGGTCGCCTACACGGCGACCAAGCACGCGGTCACCGGCCTCACGCGCACCGTGTCGCTCGACGGGCGCAAGTACGACATCGCCTGCGGTCAGGTCGATATCGGCAACGCCGCCACCGACATGACCGCGCGCATGGCCAAGGGCGTGCCGCAGGCCAACGGCACGATGGCCGTGGAGCCGACGATGCATGCCGACAATGTCGGCAAGACGGTGGCGCTGATGGCGAGCCTGCCGCTCGACGCCAACATCCAGTTCGTCACGGTCATGGCGACCAAGATGCCGTTCATCGGGCGCGGTTAAGCAGCCGCGCGGATCTTCGCCTTCATCACTTCGGACGCGCGCCAGAAGCCGAGGCCCGCACCGTCGACGAAATGCACGTGCCGGTCGGCCATGAAATCGCCGACCAGGCACGTGATCGTCGTGGCATCGGCGCGCGCGGTGCCGAAGCGGATCTCGCCGGCCGCCTCGTAGCGCGCGAGCAGCGCCTCGATCTTGTCCGCCTCGTCCGGCGTCACGTCGAGCACGAAGCGCGGGCCGCCGGCGGCCTTGCGGTAGTCCGAACGTTCGGCCATGCCGCGCCGGTAGAGTTCCACGTCGACCGATCCGATCCTGCCGCCGAGCAGGTGGCCGAGGCGGATGATCATCGCGCCCGCCACGGCCGTGACGACGCGCAGCATGCGCCGGCCGCGCGGCTGGGCCTTCGCCTCGAGCCAGAGCGAATGGAACGACGGCAGTCCCTTGGGCTCCAGGCGGCTGCCGTCGCCGAGCGGTGCGGCGTCGCGCGTGGGAACGATCCGGTCCAGATCGGCGAGCAGCCGGCCGAGCGTGACGAGACCGGCCTCGCCCTTGGCCATCGGATCGGCGATCACGCACAGGATGGTGCCGCGATGCGGCGGCACCGGCCGCCACCGGCATGAAAGCCCTTCGAGGCCGGGCAGCGGGCCTTCTTGCGGCGCGATCGACCAGCGTGGTTCGGCCTTGACCCACGCATCCGCCGCCACGACGCCGTCGCCCAGGAAGAGTCCGAACGCGTTGTCGTCGCCGAAATCCTGCAGCGCCGCGAACACGTCGAACCCGGCGGCACGCAGCGCGGAAACCGGCACGAGCCCGACGCGCAGGTCGATCCCGTATTCCGCCTTCGCCCACCAGGCGAGCGCGCCGAGTGCGGCCTTCGTCGCGTCCATCCGTTCGGGCGGAACGGCGGCGATGGCGCCGTCGCCGCCGAACTGGCAGGCCACCACGTCGCCGGGCCGGCGGACCGCCTCGCCGAGTACGGCCACGGCACCGCCCGCCACGAAATTCACGTCGCGGTCGCGCCCGGCGGCGGCCAGCTTCGTGCTGCCGACGACATCGGCCACCGCCAGCGACCAATCGTCGCCGAGACGCGCATAGTGGCCGGGATCGACGCCGTGGGCGGCAAAATCTGAGATGCTCGGCAGGTCCATCGGGCAATCCTATAGCCAATCCGGCGGGAAATCCGGGCCGGCCGATGTCGTACCGTTTTGTTAATTCTTGTATGGCAGATTGTTTCGCTCCGGGCATCGGCCCGGTTACGCGATACGATAGCCGGTCATGTCCGATTTCGCACCGACAGCCAGCCGCGAGGCGATCTCTTCGATCCGCGCACGCGCCCTGTTCGACTGGTGGACCGCCAAGCGCGGCGCGCAGCCGATGCCCGTGCGCGGCGATTTCCTCGCCGAAGAACTCGCCACCTGGTGGCCGGATCTGATCCTGTACGACGTCGAGAATTCCGGCGGCATCAGCCGCCTGCGCTTCCGCGTGCACGGCGACAACGCGGTGCGCGCCGACGGCGGCAATTTCACGGGACGCTTCCTCGACGAGGTCCTGCCGCCCGAATCCACCAACCTGATCCTCAGCTGCTATGCGGCCGTGATCGCCACCCGGCTGCCGCTCTATACGAGAAGCCACCGCTTCAGCCGCGAGGGCCACAATGTCGGCTTCGAGCGCCTGCTGCTGCCGTTCGGCGACGGCCCGGTGCTTCAGATCCTGGCCTATCTGGTGCGCATCGCCGGCGCGCGCGCCGACCCGGCCGAGGGCAACCTTCCCGATCTGCAGGGCGACTACGTCAACGACGTCCTCACCTTCGTCGCGCCGTGATAGGATAGCGCCGACGCATCGGGAGGATCGGCACCATGAAACCTGCGACCACGCAGCGTTGCTCCAATTGCGCCTTCTGGCTGCCGCCGGCCAATCCGAAGCCTGCGGGCGAAGGCGGGACAAGCTTCCTCGGCCTGTGCCGCCGCTTCCCGCCCGTCCCCGTCTGGACGAACATCCGCGTGAACAGCGTCACCGCCTCGTCCTTCGACAGCGACTGGTGCGGCGAATGGCGTACGGCAGCAGCGGGCTAGAAGCCTTGCGGAATCGCATTCTGCGACGCAAACGGGGTCTTATTTAAGATTGAGTTCCGCCGAATTCGTTTAATCGGCGGTTAAGCACCTGCATGCAAGAGTCCGGCGCATCGACCGCTTAAAGGCCGGCGCCGATCCGGTACCGGAAATGTCCTCGCGATGAAATTTCTGCGCCTGCGTTCGTTCGTCGAGAACCGCGACCTCGGGTCGCTCCTCGTGGCATTCCTGGTGGCGTGCGCGATCGCGACGCTTTGGATCTTCGTCGTCGCCAATGTCGGCCGGCTTCAGAACCTCGACGAAGCCAACCGGCGCGAGAACGCCACGCAGATCGCCGGCCTTCTCGAAGGCGAGATCGCGCGCTCGTTCGACGTCGCGGTCGCCACGCTCGACCGGGCCGCCGACGGGCTGGGAACGCCCGACTTCTACGCGCACGCCCAGCGCGTCCTGCGCGACATCGAATGGACGCACCCCGAGATCACGTCCGTCGCGGTCGTCGATCCCGACGGCAGGGGCCGGGTCGCCACGACCGGGTCCGTGCGCGACTATGCCGATGCGGATTCCGAATCGCTGCGGCACCACCGGGCCAGCCGGTCGCACGCCGTCTTTCTGAGCCTGCCCTTCACCGGCGGGGCGAGCGGTCTCCGGCGCATCGCCGTTTCCCGGCGCCTCGACGCGCCGGACGGCACGTTCGCGGGCCTCGTCGCCGTCACGTTGCGTTACGAATACATCGAGGAAATGCTCCACCGGGCGCGCCAGGGACCCAACGGCACCGTCCACCTGCACCGGACCGACAAATACTTCTTCGCCCGCGTGCCGACGCAGACGGAACTGATCGGGCGCCCATCGTCCGGCATCGATCTCTGGTACCACTATCCGGACGCGGAGGCCGGCGTCTACCGCGTGCGCGTCAGCACGATCGACGGCGCGAGCCGAATCGTGGCGTTCCGCAAGGTGCGCAACCTGCCGCTGATCGCCGCCGTGACGCTGGACGAGAAGGACCTCGCCGACCGACGTGCCGACATCGAGCGCCTGCCGTACCGGGCGGCGTTCGGCGCCACGCTCGCCCTCCTCGCCATCGGCATCGTGGGCATGCTCGGCATGCGGCGGCTGTACCGCATGCGCCAGAAGGCCGAAGTGCAGCGCAAGCTGGCCGAAATCGAGCGGATTTCGGCCGATACGGCGCGCGGCCGCGCCCAGCAGGCGCACGAGCGCGCCGAGCTCGCCAGCCGCGCCAAGACCCGCTTCCTCGCCAACATGAGCCACGAGCTGCGCACGCCGCTCAACGCGATCATCGGCTTCGCCGAGACGGTCAAGGGCGGCTATATCGAGAAGGCCGGCCCGCGCACCCGCGAGTACGCCGGCCACATCCTCGACAGCGGCCAGCATCTGCTGAGCCTCGTCGACGACCTGCTCGACCTGACGCAGATCGAGATCGCCGCGCGCAAGCTCGAGCTCGAGCCGGTCGACGCGCGCGAGATCGCCGAAACGGCGGCCAAGCGCATGTCGTACCAGTACATGCAGCGCCGCGTGGAGCTGGACGTGAAGGGGACCACCGGCACGCCCGCCCCCTTCAACCGCCGCGCCCTGCTGCAGATCCTGCTCAACCTGCTGTCGAACGCGGTGCGCTACGTGCCGATCGACGGGTTCGTCGGCATCGAGATCGCGCGCGACGGCAAGGCCGTGGAGATCCGCGTGTCCGACAACGGGCCGGGCATGCCGGCCGAGCTGATCGCGCAGATCGGCCAGCCTTTCATCCAGAACAGGGACCCGATGACGGCCAGCAAGTCGGGCGCGGGCCTCGGCCTGGCGATCGTCAAGGCCCTCGTCGAGCAGCAGAACGGCACGATGAAGGTGGATGTACCGGCAAGCGGCGGCACCGTCTTCACGATGCGTTTCGTGCCGCCGGACAACGGTAACGAGATGCCGCGCGAGGCGGTGGCGCCGGACCGCGCGAAGATCGCGAGCTGATCCGCCGGCAGCTAAAACGATATAGTCAATCTCGGGAATTACCGCTACGGTTGCCCCTGTAGAGAGCTGGCGACGCGCACGAACGCACGCACGCCGGCCCAAAAAAGGGGGGAACTGGGGATGAATCTGTTCAACAGACGCTATGCGCTTGCGGCCGCCCTGACGGCGGCGACCATCGGCTGGACGGCCGGTGCGGTCGCCCAGAACCGCGCTTTCAGCTTCGCCTACGACCAGCCGCCCAGCACCGCCTACGGCATCGCCGGCAACATCTTCGACGCCAAGCTCAAGGAACTGAGCGGCGGCCGCTTCAGCATCAACCAGTTCCCCGGCGCGCAGCTCGGCCAGGAACCGCAGATGCTGCAGAAGATGCGCGCGGGCGACATCGACTTCGTCATCACGTCGACCGCCAACGCCTCTTCGGTGGCGCCGCAGGCCGGCGTCTTCTCGCTGCACTTCATCTTCCGCGACCAGGCGCATCTGGCCAAGACGCTTGCCGATCCGGGCGTCTCGAAGGCCTTCCGCGAAATGGTGAGCGAGTCCGTGCAGGGCGCGCATGTGCTCGGCCTGCTGACGATGGGCATGCGCAACATGTATTCGAAGAAGGAGATCAAGAACGTCGACGATCTCAAGGGCCAGAAGGTGCGCGTGCAGGCGACCAAGACCGAGGACACGCACTTCCCGGCCTACAACGCGCAGACCGTCCATATGCCGTTCGGCGACGTCTACACGTCGCTGCAGACGGGCGTGGTCAACGTCGCGGAGAACGGCGTCAACGTCTATCTCGCCAACAAGCACTACGAGGTCGCGCCGATCCTCTCGATGACCGAGCACGAAGCCAACAACAACTGCATCTGGGTCAGCGAAAAGACCTGGAACAGCCTCAGCGCGCAGGAAAAAGGCTGGGTGCAGGCAGCCGCCGACGAAGTCTCGAAGAAGGAGCCGGCCCTCGCGCTCAAGCTGGAAGCGGATTCCGCGACGCGACTGAAGGCGATCGGCGTCAAGGTCGTCGAGGGCGTCGACAAGAGCGGCTTCATGAAGGCCGCCGCCCCGATCCAGGACCAGCTCGCCAAGGAACTGGGGCCGCACGCGGTCAAGATCCTCGAGCTCGTCCGGAACGTGAAGTAAGGCGACACGCAAGTCCGGCGGCGGTGCCTCCGCGCACCGCCGCCTTCTTCACGAAGCGAGAGCAGAACCTTGGCAGCCGTCACCGAATTCGCCGCGAACCGCGCATTGGTCCTCGACCGCCACCGGCACCTCAAATGGCCATGGCTTGACTGGCTTGAAGCCGCACTGATGGTCCTGTGCGGCGTAAGCATTTTCGGCTTTACGCTTTGCGTTTTCCTCGACGTGCTGACCCGCACGATCGGACATCCGTGGCTCTGGCTCCAGCAGGTGACGACCGGCTTCTTCGCGTGGGGCGTGTTCATCGGCATCGCGGCCGCCACAAGGCGCAACGACCACATCTATCTCGCCGAAATCACAAAATCGATGACCGGCACGAAGCGCAAGGTCATCGAGACGCTGAACCGGATCGTCGTGTTCGTGGTCGCCGCCTGCATGGCCTGGTTCGGCACGGCGAACGCGATCCTCGATCTCGGCAGTTTCCGCATGCCGTCGCTGATCCCGCTCACGGTCTATACCTGCATCGTCCCAATCAGCGGCCTGCTCGTGATGCTTTTCGCGGTCGAGCAGATCGTCAACGGACTGCAGGCCGGCTACGAAGGGCCCGAGGACCACGAACTCGACCTGGAGCCGAAGATATGAGCAGCACAGGCGTTCTCTGCCTGATGGCCGGGCTCTTCCTGCTGTTCGGCTACATGGGCGTGCCGGTCGCGTTCGCGATCATGGCGGGCGTGCTCGTCGCCACGATGTTCACGCCCGTCAGCATGCAGTCGATGATCGGCCAGATGTTCCACGGCATCGATTCCGAGACGCTGATGGCGATCCCGTTCTTCCTGCTGGTCGGCGAGCTGATGGCGTCGGCCGACGTCACGCAGCGCCTGATCCGCCTCGCCCAGGTCCTGGTCGGGCATCTGCGCGGCGGCCTCGCGCAGGTCGTTACGCTGTTCAGCATGTTCTTCGCGGGCATCTCGGGATCGTCCGCCGCCGACGTGGCGGTGCTGAGCCGCACCGTGGCGCCGGAAATGGACAAGGAAGGCTACGACCGTGCCTTCACGGCCGCGCTCATCGCGTCGGCTTCGACGATGGCGAACCTGATCCCGCCCTCGATCATGGCGGTGGTCTACGGGGCGACCGGCAACGTTTCGATCGGCGGGCTGTTCCTGGGCGGCGTCGTGCCCGGCGTGCTGATCGGTCTCGGCCTGATGGTCTACAGCTATTTCTTCGGGCCCGTGGGCCAGATGAAGAAGCGCGCCAAGCTGGTGGAAATCTTCGTCGCGGCGCGCGGCTCGGCCCTGCCGATGGTCATCCCGGTCATCATCATGGGCGGCATCCTGACCGGCTGGTTCACGCCGACCGAAGCCGGCATGGTCGCGGCCGTCTACATCCTCGTCGTGCTGATCCCGTTCCTGCGGCCGACCCATGTCACCAACCTGCCCGGCGACTTCATGTATACCGGCCTGCTCTATTCGCTGCCGCTGGCGGCCGTCGCGGGCGCCTCGGCCTTCGGCTGGATGCTTGCCTATCTGCGCGGCCCCGACACGGTGGCGGTCTATATCGGCCACTACGCCGGGACGGATCCCACGATGATCCTGTTCCTGCTGGTGTGCCTGTTCGTGATCGTGGGCGATTTCGTCGATGCCGTGCCCGCGATCATCATCTTCATGCCGATCATCAACAAGCTGACGCAGGTGGGCGACATCAACCCGGTCCACATGGGCGTGGTCATCATCACCACGCTCGTCTTCGGGCTGATCACGCCGCCTTACGGCCTGTCGCTGCTGATCGCGTCGAAGTTCGTCGGGGTGCCGTTCTACCGCGCGATGTTCCGCTCGCTGCCGCTCTACATCGTCTTCTTCCTGACGATCGCCTTCACGGTGTTCTTCCCCGAAATCGTGCTCTGGCTGCCCAAGCACGTGCTGCCGGAGTCGGTCGGCTGCTTCAAGAGCCCGAGCGGCGTGGGGTATATCTGCCCCTGACGCGGGATTTCGGCCCCCGCGAATCGCGATTCCTGATACAATCGTAGCCGCCCTTCCGGGAGCGCGCTTCCGCGCCGACGCATCGGTCGCCGATCGGACCCCGCATGCGCGTGCGCGACGATTACCGGACCCTGTCGGGCAAGGACAAAGCCTCCATCCTGTTGCTTTCGCTGGGCGAAAACGTCGCGACCAAGCTGTTCGCGATGATGAGCGACGAGGAGATCAAGGAGATCTCCCAGTCGATGGCGGGGCTGGGCAACGTCAATTCCTCGATCATCGAACGGCTGATCATCGAGTTCGCCGACCAGATCTCGGCGACCGGCTCGCTCGTCGGCTCGTTCGATTCGACCGAACGCCTGCTCGGCAAGGTCCTCGACAAGAACCGCATCGCCGGCATCATGGACGACATCCGCGGCCCCGCCGGCCGCACGATGTGGGACAAGCTCGGCAACGTCAACGAGGCGGTCCTCGCCAACTACCTCAAGAACGAGTACCCGCAGACCGTCGCGGTCGTCCTCTCGAAGATCCGCTCCGACCACGGGGCGCGCGTCATGGGCACGCTGCCCGAGGCCTTCGCGATGGAAGTCGTCATGCGCATGCTGCGCATGGAAACGGTGCAGAAGGAAGTGCTCGACGACCTGGAGCGCGTGCTGCGCAACGAGTTCATGTCGAACCTCGCCAAGACGAGCCGCAAGGACAATCACGAACTGATGGCGGAGATCTTCAACTCGCTCGACCGGCAGACCGAAAGTCGCTTCACGACGGCGCTCGAAGAACGCAACCGCGACAGCGCCGAGAAGATCAAGGCGCTGATGTTCAAGTTCGAGGATCTCGGGCGCCTCGACCCCGGCGGCGTGCAGACGCTGCTGCGCGCGGTCGACAAGGGCAAGCTCGCCATCGCGATGAAGGGCGCCAACGAACAGGTGCGCGATCTCTTCTTCTCGAACATGTCCGAGCGCGCGGGAAAGATGCTGCGCGAGGAGATCGAGGCGCTGGGCCCGGTGCGCGGCAAGGACGTGGCCGAAGCGCAGACCGCCATGGTCAACGTCGCCAAGGAACTCGCGGCGAAGGACGAGATCGTCCTGTCGAAGGGCGGCGCCGGCGGCGAGGACGATCTCATCTATTGAGCGCGTCGACGGCGCGTTCGCGCCCGCATATCCTTGATCCGTAAATCATCTTCACGATGCGGCGATGCAGCAATCCCGCGCGCGGAATAAACCACACCGAATATATGTCTTTTGGTTGTATCTGGAATAAGATTTGCGCATGCAGCGTCCGGACAATGCTACGCTCATATCGTATCCGGATAGGGCGACAGGCATGTCCGACGCACACACCGAGATCAATCTTTCCAGCATCGTCGATGCGGCCCCCATCGGCGTCCTCGTCGTCAAGCAGGACGGCCGGATCGCCTACGCCAACGACAGCCTCGCGAAGATGTTCGGCTACGCGCCCGACGCGATGATCGGGCAGCCGGTCGAGATGCTGCTGCCGGAATCCAATCGCGGGGCGCATGTCGGCTGGCGCAACGCGTTCCTGCGCGATCCTTCGCCGCGCGCCATGGGCAGCGGGCGCGAGCTGCGCGCGCGCCATGCCGACGGCCATCTCTTCCCGATCGAGATCGGGCTGGGCGTGATCGGCGCCGGCAGCGATGCGCAGGCGATGGCCTTCGTCATCGATCTCACGACGCGCCAGCGCCTCGAAGCGCAGTTCGCCCAGATGTTCGGCGCGATGCCGTTCGGCCTGCTGCTGGTCGACCGGAACGGCATCATCGTGATGACCAACGACCGGACCGACACGATGTTCGGCCACGCGCCCGGCGCCCTGAAGGGCAAGCCGCTGGAAGTGCTGATCCCCGCGCGCATCCGCAAGCAGCATGTCGGCTACCGCAACGACTATGCGACCAACCCGACCATCCGCGCGATGGGAACGGGGCGCGACCTGATGGCGCTGCACAGCAGCGGCGCCGAGTTCCCGGTCGAGATCGCGCTCGCCCCGCTCGAGCAGGACGGCGGCCGGCTGACGCTCGCGGCCGTCACCGACATCTCGCAGCGCAAGGATCTCGAGAACAACCTGCGCCAGGCGAACGCCAATCTCGAGGAGTTCACCTACGTCGCCTCGCACGACCTGCGCTCGCCGCTGCGCGGCATCGCCGACCTGCTCGAATGGATCCGCGAGGACATGGGCGAGGCCGGCATGTCGGAGCAGACGCGCGGCAATTTCGACCGCATCCAGCTGCGCGTCGCGCGCACCGAGCGGATGATCGACGACCTGCTCACCTACGCGCGCGCGGGCGCGCTGGAAAGCGAGATCAGCACGGTCGCGCCCCGCGACATGCTCGAATCGCTGAAGCTGCTGGTGAACCCGCCGGAAGCCGCGCGCATCGAGATCGAGACCGGCGGCGACGTGCTGCCCTTCAGCACCGCGAACGTCCCGCTGCAGACGGCCCTGCGCAACCTGCTGGAGAATGCGATCAAGCATGCCGGGCGCACCGACGCGACGATCCGCATCTCGGTGCGCAACGAAGGGCGCTACTGCGCCTTCCATGTCGAGGACGACGGCCAGGGCGTGCCGGAAACCGCGCGCAACCAGATCTTCCGGCTGTTCCACCGCGCCACGACGAAGACCGAGGGTCACGGGATCGGGCTGGCCGTGACGCGCCGCATCGTCACCCGCCACGGCGGCGAGGTCGACTACATGGGCCGCAGCGCGCTGGGCGGCGCGCATTTCAGGGTGCTGTGGCCGAACGTGCAGAGACGAAAGGTGGCCGAGAATGTCTGAACCCGTCCTGTCGCTGCTGGTCGTCGAGGACGACGACGTCGCCGCCGAGGCGATCATCCGCGGCATCCGCAAGCGCGGGCTCGACTGGCATGTCGTCGTCGTGGAGGACGGGGTGGAGGCGCTCGAGGTGCTGCGCGGGCATCGCCCCGACCGCACGCTCGTCAAGCCGTTCGCGCTCGTCGTCGATCTCAACATGCCGCGCATGAACGGCTTCGAGCTGATCGAGACGCTGCGCGGCGATCCGGAACTGCGCCGCACGGTCGTGTTCGTGCTGACGACGTCGAATTCGCTGTCGGACCGGCGGCGCGCCTACGAGCTTGGCGTGGCCGGCTACATGGTGAAGTCCGGGGCGGGCCCGCAGCACTCCAACGTGGTCGGCCTGCTCCACAGCTATCGGGAGGCCGTCCTCTTTCCGGACTGACGCGCCGGCAGACGGACGTGCCGCCCGCACGAGGCAGGCGGGCGGCACGGCGTGCTTTCGATCAGGCGGCGACGACCGCGATGCGGCGCTCGCCCTGCGAGTTCGCGGCGACCGGGCCGGAACCGGCGAGATAGAGGTGCTCGTCGGCGTCGTGGCGGGCCTGGTGGCCGGCGGCGAAGCTGACGATCTCTTCGCGCGCGACGCCGATGTCGGCGAGGCAGCGGTCGTCCAGGCGCTCGAGGTCGGCGATCGTCTGCTGGCGCTCGTCCCAGCGGCTGTAGGCGCGGGCGAGCTGGCGCACGCCGGCGGCCACGCCGAGAAGCAGCTTGGCGAGAGCCTTGCCCAGCGCGACGGCGCGGTAATGGCGGGCCATCAGCTCCATTTCGCCGGGCGAGTAGCGCACGGCGGAACTCTGGAGCTGGGTGAGGGAAGCGATCTGGTTCAGGGACATCGGGGCCTCGTTTGTCTGGCGGGGCCCGACGATCGGACCCTGTGCTGTGATGCGATAAGTAAATATACGAGTGATATCCGGGTGCTGGCGGCGTTAATGTTGCGATGCAGCAATGATCTTTTTGCAGGGATTCTTCCGTGCAGCATGCATAAACGGGGGGCAGCCCGGCCGGAAACCCGGAAACCCAATCGCGACAACCCTTAACCGGTCAATCCGTCGGCCGCCCGCCGGGGTCGGTGCCCAAATTCGATGCGAGCGGGATACCGCTAAAGCGATTTGTCCTACATTTGTGGGATGCCGTATCGCGCCTTCGCTGCCTTGTATCTGCTGCTCGCTGCCGCCCTGCCCCTGCCTGCCGGCGCATCCGCCTGCCGGGCGGTCGACGGCGACACGATCGTGTGCGCGGGCGAGACGATCCGCATTTCCAACATCGACACGCCGGAACTGGGAAGCCACGCGCGCTGCGCGGGCGAAGCCGATCTTGCGGCGCGCGCCAAGGCGTTCACCGCCGCGCGGCTGACGACGGGACGCGTGGAACTGCACCGCGACGCACGCCGCCCGCGCGACCGCTACGGCCGCACGCTCGCCACGGTGCGGATCGACGGCGCCGATCTCGGCGAGGCGCTGGTCGCCGCCGGGCTCGCGCGGGTCTGGGACGGACGGCGGCGCCCGTGGTGCCCGTGACGCCTCAGCGGCGGCGCAGTTTCATCAGTTCCTGCAGCATCTGGTCGCTGGTCGCGACCAGGCGCGCGCTCGCCGAATAGGCGCGCTGCGCCACCAGCGTGCGCGTGATCTCGACGCCGAGATCGACATTGGAACTCTCCAGCGCGTTGCCCGCGAGCGACCCCTGCCCCGCCGGGCCCAGCACGGCGCTGCCGGCTTGCGTGCCCGCGCGGAACGCCTCGCCGTCGAGCGGCGAGAGCGCGTTCGCATCGGCGAAGTTCGCCAGCACGAGCTGGTACTGCGCGACGCGCCGGCCGTTGGCGTAGCTCGCATGGACCTGCCCGTCGCCGTCGATGCCCGCACCGACGAACGCGGCCGACGGCGTGCCGTCGGCGGAAATCCGCGAGATCGAAATCGCCGATGCGCCGAACGCGGTGAGGCCGCCGGGGGCCCCCAGCAGCGAGGGCGATCCGGCCGCGGACGCAGGCGCGCCGAACTCGACCGCGATCGTCTGCAACGGCGCAGGCGATGCGCCGGGCGCCGCATAGCCGAGCGTCACGCGCCCGCCGCTGGTCGCTGCCGACAGCGTGGCGGGATCGGTCGACTGGACATTGACGCCGACCGGCAGGCCCGCATCGGTTCCGGCCGTCGTGCCGAACGAGAAATCGAGCGCCAGGGATTCCGCACCGTTCGCCGAGCCGGTCGCGGCGGTGAGCACCGCGCGCCATTGCGGAACGGCGCCCGCCGCGGAAGGCGCGATGGCCGTCGTACCCGTCGACGCACCCGCCGGCACGCCAGGCAGCGTGCCGCCCGCGGTCGTGCGGTTGTACCAGGTGACGGCGAAGCTCCGCGCGTTTCCCTGCGCGTCCGTGATCGAGATCGTGCCGCCGTCGACGACCGTGCCCGGCGGCGCCGAGGCCGGCAGGTTCGCGGCATAGTTCGCGTTCGCGGTAGGTTGTGCGGCGAGGCTGGCGCGGTCGATCCGCACCGGCACGAGCGGCCCCGCCCCGACGCCAGTTCCAAACGTGACCGCGCGCGCATAGAGCACCTTGCCCGCGCCGTTGCGCATGAAGCCGTCGGCATCGGGCGCGAAATCGCCGCGGCGGGTATAGAGCGTCTCGCCGCCGCCCGACGCGCCGTCCTGCACCGGCAGCCAGCCCGAACCCGTCACCGCGATCGACGCGGCCCCCGCCGACTGCAGGATCGCGCCCTGCACGGCGCCGGAAAGGACCGGGCTCGCGACCACGCCGCCGGTGGCGCCTTGCGCGACATAGCCCGTCAGCCGCGCCTCGACGGCCTTGTAGCCGCCGGTCTGCGCGTTCGCGACGTTGTTCGCGTGCGCGCCCGCCGCCTCGCGGTTGGCGATCAGCGCGCTGAGGGCCGAATTGAGGGCCGGGGTGCTCATGTCCCCATTTTACGCCCGCTGTTACACTTCTCCAAGGCGCCTCGGCCATGCCGCGATTGACCGTGGCGGGAGCGGCACTTACCGTCGCGCCTACATTCGGCATCAACCGGAGAAGCCCCATGGCCCGCGCAAGATTTCCGGCGTTCCTCGCCGTCGCAATGCTGGTCGCCGGCGGCGCGTCCGCGCAGCAGGCGAACGTGAACGTGCGCGGCACGATCAAGTCGTTCGACGGCAACGTGCTGACCGTCGCCGAGCGCAACGGCAACGAGGTGAAGATCGACCTGCCGGAGAGCGTGCCCGTCGCGACGACCAAGGCGTTCTCGATGGCCGACGTGAAGCCGGGCATGGTGCTCGCCGCGACGACGATGCAGCGCGCCGACGGGCGCATCATCGCGATCGACCTGCGCCCGATCCCGGCCACGGCCAACCAGGGCCTGTCGCCCTACGACCTGCAGCCCGGCTCGACGATGACGAACGCCTCGCTCGACGGGCTGGTCGAATCCGCCGCCGGACAGGAACTGACGATGAACTACAAGACCGGCAGCGTGAAGGTGCTGGTCACGCCGAACACCGCGATGTCGCAGGCGGCACCGGGCTCGCGCACCGACCTCAAGCCCGGCGAGACCGTCTATGTCGCCATGCGGCCCGACGCGAGCGGCAGGCAAGCCGCCGTGCGCGTGCAGGTCTCGAAGGACGGCGTCAGGCCGACGCAGTAGGCGCCGCGCGCGTCAGCCCTTCTTGGCCTTGTCGGCCTTCGCCTTTTCGGGTTTGCCCTTTTCGGTCTTCATGCCCTTGACCTGATCGGCGCGCTCCTTGCCGCGCACCTCGCCGGCCTTGTTCGAACGCTCGGGCTTGGCGGGTTGCTGGGCGGACACGACACCGGCCGAAAGCAGCAGCACGGCACCGGCAATGGCGAGGATCCTGCGCATGGTTTCTCTCCCGTGTTTTCGTCGCGCGGCGCATCGCCGGATTCCGGCGGCCCCGCTCCGTCCATCATAGCCCCGGGCCGCCCCGGCCGGGAACCGGATGCTACGGCGCCTTCTGGACCCAGAACTGGTACATGCCCGAGAAGATCTCCGGGTTGCGGCGCTCGAATCCGTCCCACAGGCCCAGATCGGTTTCGGCCCCCGCATCGGGATAGCTGCCCCGGAAGCCGTTGTTCACGTCGGGCGCGATCTCGAAGCCGAGGAACGCAAGCCCGTGGCCGGCAAGCCAGCGCCCGATTTCCGGCAGCGTGTGGCGATGCTCCTGCACATGGAACAGCAGGTCGCGGCATTCGCTGGCCGAGGCGAAATCCGGCCAATGCGTGACCGCGCGGCGGATGTCGCCCGCATCCAGCGCCAGCAGCTCCTGCCGGCAGCGCCGGATGCCGGCCGCATCCGGAGCGAAGCCGCGTTCGGCGATGAAGTCGCGCACGGCGACGATGCTGCGCCGCGCGTGATCGCTGTAGAGGCCGAGCTTCAGCAGGCCGCGGGGCCGCAGCAGCGACACGAGCACCGCAAGCCCCGCCTCGGGCTCGGCGAGATGATGGAGGACGCCGACCGATTCGACGACGTCGAACCGGCGGTCGATCGCGCCCAGCTTCGTTATGTCGGCCTGCGCGAATTCGAGATTGGCGACGCCGGTCTCCTTCGCCTTGCGCGCGGCATAGCCGAGGCTCGCAAGGCTGAGATCGACGGCGAGCACGCGCGCCGCGGGGAAGGTCAGCGCGGTCTCGATCGGATGCAGCCCGGTGCCGCAGCCCGCGACCAGGATGTCGGCGGTCGGCCGGTCCAGCGGGGCCACGGGTGCGCGCGGGATCTGGCGGCGGACATGCAGCTCGACGGACGCGCACGGCACCACCGGCTCGGTCTTCAGCCAGCGCGGATAGGGGTTCTCCTCGTACTGCCGGCGCACCGCCGAGGAGACGCCCTCGCCGATCGGCGTCAGGCGCGCGATGCCGGCCTGGAGCTGCCGCTCGTGCAGCGGCTCGGCCACCTGCGCGGCGAGCGTCGCCTGCACGGGCGCGGGCCATTGCAGCGCCGGCAGCTTTGCCGCATCCGCCAGCGCGTGCAGCGGCACGTGGCAGGCGAGCGCCATCAGCGACGCCGCATCGACGGGCCGGTCTTCGGCCAGCGCGGCCTCGACCGTCGCGCGCAGTCGCCCGGCCTGCGCCCGCTCGTCGTCCGTTTCGGCGAAGACGTACTGGTTGAGGAAGCACTGGTCGGCCAGCGCGCAGAGGAAATCGAGGACGGGCGGCGCGAGTTCCCCGGCCGCACGCCGCACGAGCGCCGCACGGCACGCCGTCAGCAGGCGTTCGAGTGCCGCATCGTTGATCGGCACCAGCCGCATCAGGCACACCAGCAGCTTCTCGCCGGCAAGGCGGGCGATCGCGCCGTCGTCGGGCACGGCGCCGTCGAGAAGCCCGGACGATCCGAGGTTCTTCGCGATCGTCCCGACGACGACCGGCGCCAGCTTGCCCGGCCGCGACCAGTTTTCCGACAGCGCACGCAACGCCATTTCGGCATGCGCGTCGGGAATGACCGGCGGCTGGAGGGCCATCAGGCATTCGACGAAGCTCGATTTTCCCTGCGGCGTTTCCTTCAGCTTCAGCGACTGGGCGCAGCACGAAAGCCCGTCCTGCGGATTTCCCGATTCATACAGCGCGGTCCCGAGATTGTTGTACGCCTCGGCATAGTCGGGACGCAGGCGGATGGCTTCCTTGTAGGAAGCGACGGCATCGTCGAAGCGCCCCCTGTCCTTGAGCGTGCCGCCGAGATTGTTGTGGATCTCGGCCGCGTCGGGCTTGAAGCCGAGTGCGGCGCCATAGGCGACAAGCGCTTCGTCCAACCGTCCCATGTCGCGCAGCGCGTTGCCGAGATTGCTGTGCGCCTCGGCGAAATCGGGTTTGAGGCGGATGGCTTCGCGCTGTGCGGCGACGGCCTCGTCCAACCGTCCCAGATCGCGCAGCGTGTTGCCGAGATTGTAATGGAGGGCGGCGAGCTCGGGCCTGATGCCGATGGCGGCGGCATAGGCAGCGGCCGCTTCGTCGAGCCGGCCCATGTCCTTGAGTGCATTGCCGAGGCCGTTCTGCGCCTCGATCAGGTCGGGCTTGAGGCGCAAGGCGGCCCTGTAGGAAGCGGCGGCATCCGCGGGCCGCCGCAGGTCGCAGAGCGCGTTGCCGAGGCTCGAATGATACGGCGCGACCTTCCGGTCGACTCCGATGGCCTGACCGATGAGATCGACGGCGATGTCGCTGCGCCCGAACTGGCGCGCGAGCGTGCCCAGCAGATGCAGCGCGTCGGCGTTGCGCGGATCGGCGGCGAGCACCTCGCGGCAGAGCCGCTCCGCCTCGTCCGGACGGCCCGCGCGATTCGCGTCGAACGCCGCCGCGAGGGCCTGCCGGACATTCGGCCGGGGGCTCCGCGCCGGTTCCGACTTCCCCTGCGCCCGGCGCTCGTGGCGATTCATCGATGCTTTTTCCTTGCGGCGCGCGGGACCGGGCGCGAACGGCCCGCCCGGGTCGTTTCTACACTGGCCGCTTTCGGGGCCGCAACGGCCGCCGGCCCGCGCCGCGCCGGTTCACGCCAGCGGAACGAACGTCACGACCTGGCCTTTCGGCGCCACCGGATCGGGACGCCCCGAGGCGCCACCCGAGGCGCCGCCCGAGGCGCCGTACGTGTAGAGCGTCGCCCCGAAGAGGCCGTCGGCCGTTTCGCCGTCGGCGGCCAGCGGCAGGATCACCCGCTCGCCGTAGCCCACGCGTCCGGCATGGAGGAACACCTGGCCATGGCCGTGGAAAAAACACGGCTCGTTCACGATGCGCCGGTAGCGCTCGACGACCGTCTCGTACCCGAAGCCGTGGAAGAACGCCGCCATGTCGGCGCCGCGCATGCTCCGGCCGAAGGCGGCGTTGATCTCCTCGCCGGCGAGACGGCCGGTGAAGCGGTCCGCCGCGCGGTCGTAGATCCATGCCCAGACGATCGGAAGCTGGCGGGCGATCGCCGCCGGATCGATGTCGGACCAGCCCGGCATCCGCCGCGCCCCGCGCACGTCGTTCCAGTGCCCGGCGACCGCGCGCAGGCGCGGATTCTCGATCTGCTGCAGGAATTCGGCGAAGGACACGCGCGGGTCACCGTCGGGGGGCGAAGGCCTCAATAAACAGTGTGACATACTTGGCCGCGCCGGGCGGCGCCGTCAACCGGGCCGGGCCGGGCCGTCAGACGGCGGAACCGGTGCCGCCGGCGGGCAGTTCGCGCCGCACGAAATGGCCGGGATCGGCGCGCTGCTTCAGCAGTGCGGGCACGATCTCGCGATAGGCCGCCCAGGTGCTCGTGTAGGGCGGCGGAAGCTGGTCCGCGATCAGCGCATGCAGGCGCGGCAGCGCATGGTACGGCACCGAGGCGAACATGTGGTGTTCGACGTGATAGTTCATGTTCCAGTACAGGAAGCGGAACAGCGGATTCATCCGCACGGTGCGCGAATTGAGGCGATGGTCGAGCACGTCCTCGGCGAGGCCCGCATGCTGCGTGAGCCCGACCATGTGGCCGAACCACGCCCCGTACATCGACGGCAGCGGGCCGACGAGCAGCACCGGCAGCCAGCTTTCCCACACGCGCGCGGCCGTGTACACGTCGTGCGCCTCGTCCGCCCCCGTCAGGTCGCAATCGTGGACGCGCATCTGTCTGTCGATTGTGTGCCTGTTGAACCCTTGAATCACTTTTGACCCTAGCATCCCGGTCGATTTCGAATACGCCGCCCGCCCCACCGCATCGCGGATTCACGTCAGGCCGCTGATGAACTGCGATGGATCCTTACCGTGCACACAAGTATAATTTGTGTATGTAAATTACATGGAATATCTTTGCGTGTGTGCCGTTTTCTTCGGGTCGAAACCATAACCCGTGAGGCCGATATGTCTGACACCGCCCTGCCCGACTACGCCGTCATTTCGACCGCCGCCGAAAGCCTGGGGATGCACGCCTCGACACTCGAAACATTCCTGCGCAATGCAGCGCTGGCTGCGGAAAAAGGCATCCCGACGCAAGCGCTCACTGTGCCGGGCGCTGTCTCCGGCTATCCGGCAGTGCAGGCGATTGTCGCATATCTCAAGAAACTCGATCGGATCGCCGCGGCCCGGAAGGCCGAGATCGACGCCGTGACCGATGCCTACATCACGCGCAACGCGACCAAACCGTCCCGAAGCTCGGGATGGGAGCGCTAGTGCGTCGATCTCGGTATCGCGGAAAAAATGGTGCCATCAATCATTCGTCGCAGGTGAGCTCGACGGAGCTTCCGGAGAAGCTCTGTGAGCTCGACGACGGATATCCGTCTTCGGTCGCGGCCTGGCACTCGCCCCAGTAGACCGTGAACGGATTTCCGGCACCCGCTATGCTGATCGCGGCACTGCTGCGCGCCGCGATATGGCTGCCGCCAAAGCTGTCTCTCCTGCATGAAAAGGAGCCGCCACCGGTGGGGCTGTCGACACACCAGGAGATCCACACCCGCACCGGACAGGAATTCACCATGATGGTCGTCTCGGTGCTGATTCCGCGATTGAAGGTTCGCGAATCGTCCATGGAAAGGCAGCTGTCGGCGTGTGCCGCGGTCATCCACGTCAGCGAGAGGAAGAAGGCGGCCGGTACGAAGACAAGACGTGACCACATGCGCTTATTCCCTTTGTCGCTTGCCAAAGTGGCGTCTTAGTCGGCGATCCGGAAGGACTTGAAACGGCGCGGGCTGAGATACAGACAGTGCCCTCAAGGCCAGGGCGATTTCTCGCAGTTGTCGGTCGAACTCAGTTGCCTGCAGTTCTGGATCGCCTGATCGCGCGAGCGCCGCAGGCCCGCCATGTGCTGCTGGACGCGCGGATCGTCGGCGCACTTGGGATAGACATCGGTCAGCAGCCACTTTATCGCGGTCGCGATGCCGCGATGGTGCCCGATGATGTCGTTGGGTCCGAATGCGGCGAGTTTCGCCACATAACCGTGCGGGTCGGCCTTGTCTTCAGCCTGGCAGACCGCCGTCGGCGTGTTGCCGGCAACCGGTGCTGCTGCCGACCGCGAGGCGGGCGCCTGGGCTTGCGCCGTCGTCGTGCCGCGCTGCGCTGTCGCTGAACCTCCCTGCGCACCGGACCCGGAACCGCCTTGCGTTGACGCAGCGGGTCTTGGTGACGAGCCGGTTTGACCGGTGTTTGAACCGCCTTGCCCCGGCACCGGCGGCCGCGAACCCGTCCCGGTTGCGGGTGTCGAAGCCGTACCTGGCGAAGGGTCCTTGGTGCCGACTGCCGGCGACTGGTCGAGCGCCGTCGAGAGACGTCTGGACCCGCCACCGCGCTGCTGGTTCAGCGCACGGAGCCGCTCCTGAAGCTCGCTCGAATCAAGTGCCTGAAGGACGCGGGCCTCGGCCTGCCTGACGAATTCATCTCGTGTGCCGGGCGGCAGGAACGCACCCAGCCAATCGCCGCCCCCGGATTCGGAAATCATTGCCACTGGTACGAGCGCGCGGAATCCTCTTTCGACATCGGCCGGCGTATTGGCCATGCCGCCGCGGAAGACATAGATCGTTTGCCCGTCGCGGCGCGTATCGACCGTCTGTGCCACGGTCAGGGCCGTCGCCTGCGCGCCGCCGGGAAGATTCTGGATCACGACAATTTTGCCCGAGGCTTTGCCCAACTCGGCTGCAAGGCTGCGCGCGACGGTATCGGCGAGGCTACCCGGCGGGAATGGCACGACGAGCGTGCTCTGCGCCGTCGCCATTCCCGGCAATGCCGCCGCGATTGCGACGAGGGCCGCGAGCGTGACACTGCGAATCATTGAATTCATGGCTGCACCCTTCTCCTCGGCACCCGGATCATCCGGACATCAGAAATAACCAGCCCATCACCAACGCTCCCGCCAGCGTCGCGGCCAGCGGCACGCTGATCGCCAGCCATTCGATGGCGTCCATGCGCGGACGGACGAAATATGGGATCCTGCCGGACATGCCCGTCACTCGCCGGCCGCGATCAGCGCATCGAACCTCGCGACCTGCCGACCGTAGTATTCGGCAAGTTCATCCCAGATCCGATCGAACAGGAAATGCGCCACGAGCAGCCCGACGATCACCCCCTGCAGCGACTGGCCGAAGACGTGGAAGACGACGGGAAGCGGCTGGTCGATGACGAACACGAACAGACGCAACGACAAGAGCGCATAGACGCCGGCCCCGACAAGCGTCGTCGTACGCCATCCGCGCACCCGTGCAAGACGCGATTCGAATTCGCCTAGGATCCGCGCGCGGCCCGCCCGCGCCGACGCGACGGACGATGCGGGGCTTGCGGCAAGGAACGCCTCGAACGGACCCGACGCCGCTTCGCCCGTCTGTGCCGCATCCAGATCGGCCGAGATTTCGTGCAACGACGCCATCCCGCGCCGAAACATCGCGAAGGCAGCGCACGCCATGACGAAGGCGGCCGATGCACCGAGCGAGCTTGTCTGCCTGAAGACGGTGAGACCGAGCAGTTCGACAAGGACCAGGAAAGCAACGATGACGGCCAAGGCCTGCCACGATCTGCGAAACATCGACATTTCCCCCGACGTGCCCGGATCAATCCGAATCTTGGTGCGGCAAAGCTAGCACCGTTATCTTTCCGGCTGGGGTATCCGGCGACTGGGGAAGAGCCGCAGGCGAATTTTGATTGGGCAGCACGGACCCGACGATTGCCGCCGCGGACGAAACTTCAAACTTTCGATTCAAATGGTGCCGCAGGAGGGAATTGAACCCCCGACCCGCGCATTACGAATGCGCTGCTCTACCCCTGAGCTACTGCGGCACTTGGGGCGAATCGTCAAATCGCGCGGGAAACTACAGGAGTGATGCCGGGCACGCAAGTGACAGGCCGCGCAGGTCCGGCATGCGCCATATAGGTCTTTTTTCTTGACAACCGGAGGGCGTTTTGCCAGAGTCCCGGCACTTGGGTTGCCGTGCTCTTTGACAAGTGAATATGTCGCGACGACGGGCCGCAAACGTTGCGTCGCCCGGCGCACGAAAGACGTTGCCTCCCCTTCATATCAACGGGTTAAAGGGGTTGCGGCAACCTGTCGTCGCCTTTTTCGCCCCTGCCCTGCCGCCGCCCGCGCCGCATCGCCCGGGCGTCAGTCCAGCGCAACGAACGTCACGTTCTCGCCCACGCGCGGCGTCGTGTCCGGCATCTCCGCCGGGCCGTTCCGGTAGAACGTCGCGCCGATGATCCCGTCGCCGGTTTCGCCGTCGGCCGCCAGCGGCAGGATGATCCGCTCGCCGATGCCCACGCGCTGCGCATGGCGGAACACCTGGCCGGTGCCGTGGACGAAGCACGGCTCGGTCACCACGCGCCGGTGGCGCGCGAAGATCTTCTCGTATTCGTACTCGCGGAAGAACGTCGCCATGTCTTCGCCGCGCAGGCTTTTGCCGAACGCGGCGTTGATCTCCTCGCCGGCAAGCCGGCCGGTGAAGCGGTCGGCCGCGCGGTCGTAGGTCCACGCCCAGACGATCGGAAGCTGGCGGGCGATCGCCGCGGGATCGATGTCCGTCCAGCCCGGCATCCGCCGCGCGCCACGCGCCGCGTTCCAGTGCGCGGCGACATTGCGCAGGCCGGGATTTTCGATGCGCGCGAGGAACTCGGCGAAGGACAAAAGCGGGGCGATCCGTCCGGATTTTGCCGACGATTGTATCTGGCATATCCGGGCACGCTCAACCGCCGTCCGCATGGGGCAGCCCGGTGTTACCGGTTGCACGAAATCCGTCCGCGTAACATGCGAGCCGAATCAACGCGCTAAACCCGTTACCGTAACGGGTTGTTGCAGGTGGTCGCGTTCAGATCGCGCGGGTCTGGCCGAGATCGACCTCGACGATGGCGCCCTGCATGTAGCTCGACCGCTTGCCCGCGAGGAACGCGGCGACCTCGGCGACTTCCGCAGGGTTCCCGAAGCGCGGCAGCTTCATCGCGTCGAGCGAGCGGCGGCGCGCCTCGTCGATGGCGATGCCTTCTTCCTTCGCCATCTTCTCGAGCCGGCCGGTGAGGCGCCCGGTCTCGATGTCGCCGGGATTGATCGCGTTGACGCGCACGCCGTCGGCCAGGCCCTGCTGCGCGATCGCCTTGGTGAAGTTGAACAGCGCCGCGTTGACCGAGCCGCCGATCGTGAAATCGGCCGACGCGGTCTTGCCGCCGCGCCCGATGATGTTGACGATCGAACCCCCCCGCGCCTTCAGCGCCGGCCACGCGGCGCGCGTCATGCGCACATAGCCGTGGAACTTGAGCGCGAAGCCGTCGTGGAAATCGGCGTCGGTCAGTTCCGCGAAGGGGCCGCGCTTCGTGGCGCCCGCGTTGTTCACCAGCACGTCGAGGGCGCCGAATTGCGCGAGCGTGGCGGCCACCGCCTTGCCGGCCGCGTCCGGCTCGCGCAGGTCGCACGGGAACGCGAACGCGCCCGGCAGGCGCCTGGCGTGGGCGGCGAGCGCGTCGGCCGAGCGCGCGACGAGCGCCACCTTCATGCCGGCGGCGCCCAGCCGCTCGGCCACCGCAAGGCCGATGCCGCGCGAGGCGCCCGTCACCAGCGCCGTCCTGCCTTCGAGCCCGTCGTCCATGCTTGCGTTCTCCTGTCGTGCAGCGGGGCGTAACGATTCCCTGCGGCGGACAATAGTGCAACAGTGTCGGCATGCGGATCTGGCTTGCACTGGGGGCGCTGAACGGACTGGCCGGCGTGGCGATGGGGGCCGCATCCGCCCACGCGCTCGACGGCATGCTCGATGCCGACGCGATCGGGCTGGTGAAGACGGCGGCGCTCTACCAGTGCCTGCACGCGCTGGCGCTGGTCGGCGTCGAGGCTTTGGCCGAGCGGCGCGGCACGCTGCGCCTGGGCTTCGCGGGCCTCGCCTTCGCGCTCGGCTGCCTTGCCTTCAGCGGCGGGCTCTATCTGCGCGCGTTCTACGGGATATCCGCGGGGCCGCTGGTGCCCGCGGGCGGCATCGCCTTCCTCGCGGGATGGGCGCTGCTGTTCCTCGCCGCATTCGGGCGGCGATAGTTCACCCTGTTCAGTTCGGCAGCTGCGGGCCGCCGTCTTCGTCCGCTTCCTCTTGCGCGACTTCGGCCGTCATCGGCGGCGTGGGGCCCGCCTGGTGGAAGACCAGGCGCCAGCGTCCGCCCTCGCGCACGAAGGCGTTCGTCGCGACGAGCCAGTCGTCCTTGATCGCCTCGTAGCAGACGACGAAGGCGGTCTCGCCGACGAAATGCACCTCCGGCAGATGGCAGACGACCGGCGGGGTCGGCCCGCCAAGAATTCGTTCCCAGCTGCCGAGAATGCGTGCCCGCCCGATCAGGGCCGGCCAGCCGGGATGGATGCACATGCTCGGGGCCGCACTCGCCCAGAGATCCGACATCGCCTTGAAATCGCGGTCCGCAAAGGCGCGGTAGAACGCCTCGTTGGCGAAAAGGACCGCCGGCCGCTCGCGCCCCGAATCGAAATCGCTCATGGCCGGAAATCTCCGAAACCGCGCCGGCCTGGTGCCGGCGCCCGGGGGAATAAGTCTATCTCTGGCTTGGCTTCAATGCATTCTGCTAAGGTCTTCGAACGACGGCACGACCGGTAACCCGGAACCGTGGTCGCGGCCGAAGCACGACGAACCGGAGCGGATTTTAGGCGAGGAATGGACGGGGCGGTATCGAAGTCTTTCTGGGCGCCTCCGTCGTTCGCGGAGCGCGGGGCATCGGTGCCGTTCACGACGCCGATCATCGTCGGGGCGCGCGTGCGCGGCCGCGGCGGCGATCTCGAACTGGTGGTTCCCAATCCGTCGGGTGCGAAGGGCAACTATATCCTCCAATGGAAGAGTCTGCCGGACGTGTTCACGCTTACGGTGCATGACAGGGTCCTCCATCGCGCCATCGGCGAAGCCGGCGCCTCGACGCCCGACACCGTGCGTCGCGCCACGCTGAAGACCGCCTCGACCGGCCTCGCCGGCCCCGCCGCCGCCAAGCAGGCCAAGGCGATGATGAAGGACGAGGACGACTTCAAGCTCCTCATCCAGTTCTCGCTGCTCGCCGAGACGGTGGCGCAGCTTTCGGGCGGCGAGCTGCAGATCACGCTCGCGCACGTGCAGAGCGACACCGGCCGCCAGCAGGCCAAGCTCATCCTCGCGCGCGTCGCGCACAAGGTGAAGCTCGAGGGCAACGAACTCTACGCGCAGCTCGAGGCGTGGGCCGACCTGATCGGCTCGGTCGGCTCGCCCAAGCTGCCGCGCCCGCCGCGCCTGCGCCGCATGCGCATCCGCATCGAGGAATTCGCCAACTCCATCGGCAGCTGGTCGGAAGTCGACAAGTCGGAGGCAAGCCCGCTCGGCGCGCTCGCCAGCCTCGTCGCGCGCGAGACCTCGGCCCTTGCGGGCGAGCATTTCGCCGTGATCGACGCGCATATCGGGCAGGTCGATGCCGCCATCACCAACTGGGAAAAGACGCAGGCCGAGATCGAGCTCAATGTCGGCCGCATCGCCTGGATGCTCGACGGCTGGGACATGCTCGTGGCGATGTGGGAAGACGCGGTGCTGAAGCCGGCCTACGAGCAGCAGGCCACGGTGCAGGAACTCGCGCGCATCCTTCCCATCGTGCCGGAAGAGGAAGTCACCGGCGTGCGGCGCGACAAGCTGCGCGATATCGGCGTGCAGCGGCGCAAGCTCGTCAAGCCGATGGAAGACTGGGTCAGCGGCACGATCGACGCCGACCTGCGCACCCGCCTCGAGCGATACAAGTCGAAGGCCGCATGACAGACGTCGGAAAATCACTCGGCGACCTGTCGCAGCGCCTGTCGCAGATCCCCGAAGCGACGCTGGTCGAGCTCGTCTGGAGCCTCGAAGGCAAGCGTGCGGGCAACCACACCGACGTCACGGCCGTCACGCTGCTGAACCAGTTCCGCCCGCGCCTGCAGCTCGTGCGGCCCGTCCGGCGAATGACGGCCAAGCGGCTGTTCGCGCTGCCGTTCGAGGATATGCTGACCAACGCGCCGCCCACGCAGTCGAAGATCATCGGCAAGATCGCGCGCGCCGTCATCAACCCCGCCTGGGACCTGCTGGTCGACAAGATCGGCCGCACCGAGATCGAGCAGATCGAGAACGAGATCAAGAACGTGGGCCGCGCGCACGCGAGCTGGCTCAGCCTGGGCGAGCGCCTGTGGCCGCAATGCGCGTCGGCGCTGCGCGAGATCATCACGCGCGGCGAGAAGAACGTCAGCTACCGCGCCGAGATCGTGCCGAAGCTCGGCGGGCCGGAGATGTGGCTCGACCTGCAGGACGTCACCGACGTGCTGGAGATCGGCCTCGAGATCCAGACGATGCGCGACAACCTGCCGCCCAAGCCGATCGTGGCGCTGACCGACGAGGATATCGGCGCGATCGGCCAGACGGTGATGGCCGTCGACGAGAAGATGAAGGTGCGCGCACCCGTCGTCGTCTACGCGCTGGTGGCGCGCCTCGACCAGCCGACCGAGATCCTGTCGATCTTCGTGCGCGTCGCGGAAAAGGGCATGGCCGGCTCGACCGGCGAGCTCGCCTCGATCACGACCGAGGTCATGGTCACCGACATGGAGCAGCGCTTCGAGGAAGTGCGCCGCCAGATCGCGTCGGGCGCCAACGACGGCAAGATCACCGTGCGCGAGGATCTCGCCAAGGAGATCGGCCACCATCTGGAAGGCATCCAGAAGGGCAAGGAGCAGCTCAAGGGCACGTCGGGCGCCGCCGCCGCGCGCCGCCTCGACCGCGTGCGCGTCAAGCTCAAGGACATGATCAACGCCAACGTCATCGAGAACGCGGGCAAGGACATCGCCGCCGTTCTGGCGGACCTGAAGCGCCTCGCGCCGATGGCGACGGGCGAAGGCGACATCACCGAGATGCAGCAGGTCGAGGACCGCCTGCTCGCCCTGCAGCTCGCGTCGAAATTCGCCGGCGAACTCGGCCTGTCGCAGGAACTGAAGGACGAGCTCAAGCGCGTCGAGGGCCATATCGACGGGCACACCGGCAAGCTGTTCTTCGACCTGCGCTCGCGCGGGCTCAAGGTCGAGAACCGCGAGGCGACCGAAGCCGACCTCTATTCGAGCGTGCGCATGCTCGAACTCGTCGCGGGCGCCGAGCGCGCCGAGAAGACGCTGGTCGAAGGCCTCAACCTGATCGACGAGAAGATCGCCGAGAGCAAGGGCTAGAGCGCAGCTCCGCCCGCCTCGATCGCGGTCATCGGCGCGGCAAGCCGCGCGGGCGGCCGCCATTCCAGCCTGTCGAACGCGCCGCAGCCGCCGCACAGCGCGCGCCAGTCCGCATGCGGCTGGCCGCACGAACGGCACGTCCACGCGGAATCGGCGGGCGCGTCGGCCGCACGCGCGAGCCACTTGCGCGCGGCATCCGGATCGTCGCCCTGGCTCTGCGCGATGCGCGCGAGCAGGCGGCAGAGCCCGGCACTCGGCTCGCTCCCCGACGCCGCGATGGCCGCCTCGGCGTGCCGGCGCGCCTCGCCCCACAGCTCGGCGGCGAGCGCCGCCTCGGCCAATGCCACATGGCTTTCGCGATGCGTCGGCGCGAGGCGCGCCAGCCGCTCGGCCTGCTTGACCCATTGCAGCGGTCCTTCGACCGGGCGCGCGAGGCGATAGGGGGCGACCAGCACCGGATGCGGATTGCGCGCCCATTCCTTCTCGACCAGCGCGCCGGCCGCGCGGGTGCGCCCGTCCTCGGCATAGAGCGTGGCGAGCGTGGCGGCGATCTCGGGCCGCGCGGGGCCAAGGCGCTGGGCGCGCTCGGCCACCGCGATCGCGGGGCGGCGCTGGCCTTCGCGCGCAAGCTCGCGTGCGCGCTCGTGCAACGCGGCCGCTCCGTTCGCGTCGGCCTGTTCGGCGGGCAGCATCCTGGTGCGGCGCGCGCGCACCAGCGTTTCAGCCGCCGCCGCCCAGTCGCCCGTGCGCGTCTCGAGCTCGACGAGCGACGCGGTGACCCACGGGGCCGCCGGCTTCAGGTCGCGCGCGCGGCGCGCAAGTTCCAGCGCGCGCCGGTCGTCGCCCGCGCGCATCGCGCCCGCCACGAGGCCGCGCAACGCGACGAACTCCGTCTCCGGCAGGCCGCGCATCGCTTCGAGATGGACCCGCGCGCCCGCCTCGTCGCCGGCAAGCTGCGCCGCCTGCGCCGACAGCAGCAGCGTGAGGGCGGGCGAGCCCAGCGCCTTGGCGGCGAGCCTCGCCTGCCGCCCCGCCTCGACCGCTTCGCCCGCCGCGACCGCGACGAGCCCGCGCGTGAGGGCCGCATGGCCGCGCCGTTCGCGGCGCGCGCGGCGCCACGCCGCGAAACGCCGCGGCGCCCCGGCAACCAGCCGCCAGATGCGGTCGAGAAAAACGAAGACGACGGCAAGCCCGAGCGCCAGCACGCCGAGCGCGCCCGCCGACGTGTCCATCCGCCAGCCCGCGAATTCGAGCGTCGCCTGCCCCGGCACGTCGGCAAGCCACGCGACCAGCAGCATCGCGAGTGCCGCAAAGACGAGAAGGCCGAGGATCCGGCGCATGACGCGGGCCTAGCCGTCGACGCCGGAAAGGACGGCAAGCGCACGCTCGGCCGCGATCCGGCGGCGCGCGACATCGATCCAGGCAAGCAGAGGCGCGCCCCAGCCGGTTTCCGCCACGCCTTCGAGCGCGCCAAGCGCGCCGGCAAGATCGTCAACGCCAAGCCGCGTCTCGGCGCGCGCGACGCGCGCCGTCGGACTGTCGCCGGGAATGTCACCCACGCGGCGGATCGACAGGAACCTCTGCACGCGTTCGGCAAGCTGGCCGAGCACGCCCGGCGCCTGCTCGACGCGTGCGGCCGCGACGGCCGCATTGGCGAGGCCAGCGAAGCGGTGCCTGAGACTGGCGCGCGTCTCGATGCCCTCGGCGGCGGAAGACGCGAGCGCCGAAAGATCGGCACCCGGGCGCACTTCGTTCGCGAGATCGCGCACGAGCGACAGTTCGCCCGCATAGCCGCGGCCGGCGGCAAGCGCCTCGCGCAGCTGGGAAACGGCCAGCCGGAATTCCGCGCGGCGCGCGCCGGCGCGGTCGCTCGCCTGATCGACGATGCCGCCCTGCATGCGCCCGATCTCCGCCTGCAGGCGCGCCATCTCGTCGCCCAGGCGCCGGTTCTCCGCCATCAGCGAAGCGATCGTCGCCTGCATCGACGCGTCGACCTGCGGACGCGCTTCAAGCGCCGCCAGACGATCGGCGAGCGCGCCGGTGTCGGATGCGACCGGCGCGTCGGCGGGCCCGCGCGCCTCGAGGGCCGCGAGCCGCGCCTCAAGCGGCGAGAGATCGGCGCGCGGTGCGGCAGGGCGCGCCTCGATCTGCGCGATGCGCCGGTCGAGGCCCGCGACGCGCTGTTCGAGCGCGCGCATGCCGGGCTCGGCTCCGCCGGTCAGCGTCGCCTGCCAGTAGGCCCAGCCGAGAATGCCGATCACGGCGACGACGAGCGCCACCGCCAGCGGCACCAGCTTCGACGCCTTGGGCGACGGCGCTTTCGCCCGCGACGGCTTGGCTTCCGTTCCCGGCGGCAGTTCGAATTTGGGCGGGACGGCTTCCGGCGGCACGCTGGTCTCCTCGGCAAGACGGTCGAGCGCTTCGAGAAGCGAGGCTTCGTTCGGGCGTTCGGCCGCGATTTCGCTGCGGAACCTGCAGCCTTCCTCGCGCAGCAGCGCCAGCGTAGCCGGTGCGAGGGCAAGGACGGAAACGGATTCGAGCGTCGCGTCCAGCTCGGCCGCCTGGACGAGCCGGGCGAAGGTCTGCGCGGTGCGCGGCGAGAAGAACGTCGCCACGTCGATCCGGCCGCCGCGCAGTTCCCCGACCGTCTCGTCCGGCAGCCCGTCCGCCGGTTCCGCGCGATAGAGCTGGACGCGGCGCACCTCGAACGCGGAAGCGCCCAGATCGCCCGCAAGATCGCCCGCGACGACCGTCCCCGCCGCATGGACGAGCGCGCCGTCGCCGGGCTTCAGCTTCGCGCGCACGAGGCCCGCGAGCGCCGCGACGTCGCCGGTCGCGCTTTCCACCCGCGCGAAGCCGGCGCTGCGCGCGGCGGCGGCCGTGGCGTCGCCCACGCAGAAGGCCGGCAGGTCGCGTCGCTTCTCGGCATGCGCGAAGGCGCGCACGCCGTTCGCCGAGGTGAACAGGATGGCCTGCGCGCCGGAAAGATCGACGGTGGCGCCGTCGATCAGCACGATCTCGACCAGCGGGGCGAGGATCGCGTCGTGCCCGCGCATGGCGAGCGCCACGGCAAACAGCTCGGCCTCGCCGCGCGGACGGGTGACGAGGATGCGCAGGCGGCGGGGTTTCGCTTTCACTGGAAATAGCCCGGGCCGGCGCGGCGCTTGAGTTCCTCGCCCGCATCGCGGCCCATCTCGCCGGCGAGCGAAGCCGGGCCCTCGCGCGACGTCGTCAGCAGGCCGGTGCCGTCGGGGCGCACGACGAGCCCGTCGAGCCGTACCCGCCCGTCGCCGGCAAGCGCGGCCAGCGCGCCGATCGGCGTGCGGCACGAACCGTCGAGCCGTTCCAGCAGGCCGCGCTCGGCATCGACGGCAACGGCGCTGGCCGCATGATGGATCGCCGCGAGGAAGCCGCGCGTACGCGAATCGTCCAGACGGCATTCGATGCCGATGGCGCCTTGCGCGACCGCCGGCAGCATTTCCGAAGGCTCCAGCACGGCGCTCGCGGCATCCGCGCGGCCGAGGCGCTTCAGCCCGGCGATCGCGAGGAACGTCGCCTGCACGTCGCCGCGCTCGACCTTGGCAAGCCGCGTCTCGACATTGCCGCGCAGCGGAACGAGCCTGATGTCGGGCCGGCGTGCGAGAAGCTGCGCGCCGCGGCGCAGCGACGCCGTGCCGACGACCGCGCCCTGCGGCAGGTCGGCGATCCGCTTCACGCCGCGCGCGGCGATCAGCGCATCGCGCGGATCCTCGCGCTCCAGGATCGTGACGATGCCGAGCCCGTCGGGCAGCCAGGTCGGCACGTCCTTCATCGAATGGACGGCAAGATCGATCTCGCCCGCGATCAGAGCTTCCTCGATTTCCTTGGTGAACAGCCCCTTGCCGCCGGCTTCGGCCAGCGTGCGGTCCTGGATGCGGTCGCCGGTCGTCCTGATGACGCGGATCTCGATCGCGCCGGCCGCGGCCAGCGCCGGGTGGGCGGCAGCCAGCAGACGCCTTGTCTCGTTCGCCTGCCACAGGGCAAGCGGCGATCCGCGCGTGCCGATCCGCAAAATACTCGTCATCTGGCCTCTTTTCCGGGGCCCTTTATCGCGTGCCGGGACGGGCCGCCGCAAGAGCGCTTTCGGCCGCCTTGCGAATGGGTTACACCCCGTCAATGCATCTCGTTCTCGGCATCGAAACCAGCTGCGACGAAACGGCCGCCGCACTCGTCGGGCCGGATCGGCGCGTGCATGCCGAGCGCGTGCTGTCCCAGACGCGCGAGCACGCGCCCTTCGGCGGCATCGTGCCGGAAATCGCCGCACGATCGCATCTGGCGCATCTCGAAGACATGGTGCGCGGCACGCTCGCCGACGCCGGCAGCGACTGGTCGCGGATCGGTGCGATCGCGGCGACGACCGGGCCCGGCCTGATCGGCGGCGTCATCGTGGGCGCCACCTTCGCCAAGGCGGTGGCGCTGGCGCGCGGCCTGCCGTTCGTCGCGATCAACCATCTCGAGGGGCACGCGCTGTCGGCCCGCCTTTCCGACGACGTGCCGTTCCCCTATCTGCTGCTTCTTGTTTCCGGCGGACATTGCCAACTGCTGTCGGTCGAGGGCGTGGGCCGCTACCGGCGCCTCGGCACGACGCTCGACGATGCGGTCGGCGAGGCCTTCGACAAGGTGGCGAAGCTGCTCGGCCTTTCCTATCCCGGCGGCCCGGCGATCGAGAAGCTGGCGCGCGAGGGCGACCCGAAGCACTTCGACCTGCCGCGCCCGCTCGCCGGAAGGCCCGGCTGCGACTTCTCGTTCGCGGGCCTCAAGACCGCCGTGCGCCAGATCGTCGACAGGGCCGGTACGCTCGATGACCGCGCGCGCGCGGACATCGCCGCCTCGTTCCAGATGGCCGTCGCCGACACGCTGGCGGACCGCACCGGCAATGCCGCGCGCATGTTTGCGCAGACGCATCCGCAGGGGGCCCATCTCGTCGTCGCAGGCGGGGTGGCCGCCAACCAGGCGCTGCGTCAGCGCCTTGCCAAGGTCGCGGCAGCAAACGGCCTCACGCTGATCGCACCGCCCATTAAATTGTGTACGGACAATGCGGCGATGATCGCTTGGGCTGGCGTGGAGCGCTTTGCCCTCGGGCTTACATCGCCGCTCGACATCGCGTGCCGGCCGCGCTGGCCGCTCGAGGAACTGGCTTCCGTCACGCCCCCGTCCCCGCCATAATCACGAGGTCGCCCGGCCTTCCGGGCGGCAGCGTTCTCGGGGCGGGGTGGAAATCCCCACCGGCGGTAATTGCGCGAAAGCGCATCAGCCCGCGAGCGCCCGACGGCCACAAGCCGACGGGGTCAGCAGAGCCGGTGAAATCCCGGCGCCGACGGTCACAGTCCGGATGGAAGAGAACGGGACGAGTTGCGAGGGGCATCCGGCACAATCCGGGTGCGGCCTTCGCGATCCCGTGCGCCCGCGCGTCCGCTCCAACCGAACTCACGTGGAGACCGACATGACGACGCACGCCATCGCCTACATCGAAGCCAGCTGGCACGACGACATCCTCGCGCAGAGCCGCAAGGCCTTCCTCGCCGAGATCGCCCGTCACGGCCACGCCGAAGGCAGCATCGAGATCCACCGCGTTCCGGGCAGCTTCGAGATTCCGCTGCTCGCCAAGCGCCTCGCCCAGAGCGGGCGCTATGCCGCCATCGTCGCCTCGGGTCTCGTGGTCGACGGCGGCATCTACCGTCACGAATTCGTCGCACACGCCGTCATCGACGGGCTGATGCGCGTGCAGCTCGACACGGGCGTGCCGGTCATCTCCTGCGTGCTCACACCCCATCATTTCCACGAGCACGAGACGCACCGCGAGTTTTTCATGCGCCATTTCGTCGCCAAGGGAACCGAAGCGGCGCGGGCGTGTGCGCGCACGATCGAGACGCACGCGGCGCTGGCCGCACCGGTCAAAATCGCATCGTGACGGCGCGCGGCGCGATCCGCTAGAACAGGCGCATGTCGGGCGGATTCAGGACGGTCGCGGTCGTCGGCGCCGGTGCGTGGGGAACCGCCCTCGCGCAGACGCTGGCGCGTGCGGGCCTCGTGCCCACGCTGTGGGCGCACCGCGCCGAGACCGCACGCGACATCAACGAGCTTCACGCGAACCCGGTCTACCTGCCCGAAATTCCGCTCGACCCGTCGATCCGCGCCACGTCCGACATGCGCGCGGCGCTCGCCGGCAAGGACATGCTGCTGTGGGCGACGCCCGCGCAGCCGCTGCGCGCCACGCTGTCGCTGGCCCCGTTGCCCGAGGGCGTGCCGCTCGTCATCGCCAGCAAGGGCATCGAAGGGCAGAGTTGCCGCCTGATGAGCGAGGTTGCCGGCGAAGTCGCACCGGGAAATCCGGTCGCGATCCTGTCGGGCCCGACCTTCGCGCACGAAGTGGCACTGGGGCGGCCCACCGCCGTCACGCTCGCCAGCGCCGACGGGGAACTTGCCGCAGCACTCGCCGCCGCCTGTGCCACGCCCACGTTCCGCATCTACCGGTCCGACGACGTCGTGGGGGCCCAGATCGGCGGCGCGGTCAAGAACGTAGTGGCGCTTGCCTGCGGCATCGTCGCGGGCCGCGGGCTGGGCGACAATGCGCGCGCCGCCCTGATGACGCGCGGGCTCGCCGAGATGGTGCGCCTGGGCACCGCCAAGGGCGGCCGGGCGGAAACGCTGATGGGCCTCACCGGGCTCGGCGATCTCGCCCTCACCTGCAACAACGAGCAGTCGCGCAACATGCGCCTGGGGATCGCGCTGGGCCGCGGCATGACGCGCGCGGGCGCCGTCGCCGATCCCGCCCTGCGCCTCGACCATGCGGTGGTCGAGGGTGTGGAGGGCGCGCTTTCGGTCGGCGCGCTCGCCCGGAAGCTGGACGTCGACATGCCGATCTGCCGGACCGTCGCGCGGATCCTGCACGAAGATGCCAATGTCGGCGACGCGGTCGCGGCACTGCTGGCAAGACCCCTCAAGGACGAGTGAAGCCCATGAAATACTGGCTGCTGAAAAGCGAACCCGACGTCTATTCCTGGTCGAAGCTGGTCGCCGACGGGCGCGGCAAGTGGGACGGCGTGCGCAACCACACCGCCAAGCTCAACCTGCAGGCGATGAAGAAGGGCGACCGCGCCTTCTTCTATCACTCCAATATCGGCAAGGAGATCGTCGGCACGATGGAGATCGTCCGCGAGGCCTATCCCGACACTTCCGCCGAGAAGGGCGCGTGGTTCATGGTCGATGTGGCGCCGCTGAAGGCCGCGGCAAAGCCGCTGACGCTGGCCGACGCCAAGACGCTGCCCGAGCTTGCGGGCATGGCGCTGCTCAAATACTCGCGCCTCTCCGTCCAGCCGGTGACGCCCGCGGAATGGAAGTTCATCTGCAAGCGCATCGGCGTGCCTGCATGACCGTGCTCTGCCGCCTCGACGAACTCGACGACCCCGGTGCGCGCGGATTCGATTGCGGCGAGGGGACGGCGCGGCGCTCGATCCTGGTCGTGCGCAAGGCGGGCCGCGTCTACGCCTACGCCAATGTCTGCCCTCATGCGGGCGCGCCGCTCGACTGGATGCCGGGCACCTTCCTTGACGAAGAGGGCCGGCTGTTGTGCTGCGGCGCCCACGGCGCACTATTCGGGATCGAAGACGGGCTTTGCGTCGCGGGACCCTGCATCGGCCGGCGGCTAACCCCGGTCGCGGTCCGGATCGTGGAAAGCGCGCTCGAATGCCCGGCCGTGACGTGGCCGGACGCGCCCCCGGGACCCGTCCTGGCGCGCTGAGACGCCGCACCCCGTCCGGCTTGCCTAAGGCCGCACGGGCGGACTAAAACCGGTGCAAGAGCACGAGCGCGGCAGCCAATGGCCGTGCCCCGAACGGAGGCGCCTTCCATGTCGAACGAGCTATTCCCGGTTCCCGACGCCATCGCCAAGTCCGCACTGATCGACGCCGCCAAGTACAAGGCGATGTACGAGAAATCGGTCAAGGATCCGGCCGGCTTCTGGGCCGAGCACGGCAAGCGCATCGACTGGATCAAGCCCTTCACCAAGGTGAAGAACACCTCGTTCACGGGCGACGTCGCGATCAAATGGTTCGAGGACGGCACGCTGAACGTCTCGGCCAACTGCCTCGACCGGCACCTCGCCAAGCGCGGTGACCAGACCGCCATCATCTGGGAAGGCGACGACCCGAACGAGAGCAAGCACATCACCTACCGCGAGGCCTACGAGGCGACATGCCGGATGGCCAACGTGCTGAAGAAGCACGGCGTGAAGAAGGGCGACCGCGTCACGATCTACCTGCCGATGATCCCCGAGGCGACCTATGCGATGCTGGCCTGCGCGCGCATCGGCGCCGTCCACTCGATCGTCTTCGGCGGCTTCTCGCCCGACAGCCTCATCAACCGCATCCAGGACTGCGATTCCAATTTCGTCATCACCGCCGACGAAGGTCTGCGCGGCGGGCGCAAGGTGCCGTTGAAGGTGAATGCCGACGCGGCGCTGAAGAGCTGCCCGTCGGTCAAGAAGATGCTGGTGGTGAAGCGCACCGGCGGCAAGGTCGACTGGGATCCCAAGCGCGACGTCTGGTACCACGAGGAAGCCGCGAGCGTTCCGGCCGAATGCCCGCCGACCGAGATGGGGGCCGAGGACCCGCTCTTCATCCTCTACACGTCGGGCTCGACCGGAAAGCCCAAGGGCGTGCTGCACACGACGGGCGGCTACCTCGTCTTCGCGTCGATGACGCACCAGTACGTCTTCGACTACAAGGACGGTGACATCTACTGGTGCACGGCCGACGTGGGCTGGGTCACGGGGCACAGCTATATCGTCTACGGCCCGATGGCCAACGGCGCCACGACGCTGATGTTCGAGGGCGTGCCGAACTATCCCGACAGTTCGCGCTTCTGGCAGGTCGTCGACAAGCACAAGGTCAACATCTTCTACACCGCCCCGACCGCCATCCGCGCGCTGATGCGCGAGGGCGAGGCGCCGGTCAAGAAGACGAGCCGCAAGAGCCTGCGCATCCTCGGCTCGGTCGGCGAGCCGATCAATCCGGAAGCCTGGCTCTGGTATCACAACGTCGTGGGCGACGGGCGCTGCCCGATCGTCGACACGTGGTGGCAGACCGAGACGGGTGGCATTCTCATCACGCCACTGCCCGGCGCAATTGCGACGAAGCCGGGTTCGGCGACGAAGCCCTTCTTCGGCGTGCAGCCGCTGCTGGTCGACAACGAGGGCAAGCTGCTGGAAGGGGCGACCGACGGGAACCTGTGCATCGCCGACAGCTGGCCCGGCCAGGCGCGCACCGTGTTCGGCGACCACAAGCGCTTCATCGAGACTTATTTCTCGACCTTCAAGGGCTACTACTTCACCGGCGACGGCTGCCGGCGCGACGAGGACGGCTATTACTGGATCACCGGCCGCGTCGACGACGTCATCAACGTGTCGGGCCACCGCATGGGCACGGCCGAGATCGAAAGCGCGCTGGTCGCCCATCCGAAGGTCGCGGAAGCGGCCGTCGTCGGCTATCCGCACGACATCAAGGGCCAGGGCATCTACGCCTACGTCACGCTGAAGGCCGGTCAGACAACCAGCGAGGAACTGCGCAAGGAGCTCGTCGGCTGGGTGCGCAAGCAGATCGGCCCGATCGCCTCGCCCGACCTGATCCAGTGGGCGCCGGGCCTGCCGAAGACCCGTTCGGGCAAGATCATGCGCCGCATCCTGCGCAAGATCGCCGCGAACGAGCATTCGGCGCTGGGCGACACGTCGACGCTTGCCGATCCCACGGTCGTCGACGAGTTGGTCAACAACCGCATGAACAAGGGCTAGAGCGGAACTAGGCCGCCCGCACCCCGTCGAGGAACGTCCGCACGTCGGCGCGCAGGCGGTCGGCCTGCGTGGCGACTCCCGATGCGCGGTCCTTGACGTCGCTCGATACGCGGCCGGTCTCGTCGGCCGCCGCAGCGACGCCGACGATCGTCGTCGTCACCTGCGTGGTGCCCGTCGCGGCCTGCTGGACGTTGCGCGCGATTTCCTGCGTCGCGGCACCCTGCTCTTCCACCGCCGCGGCGATGGCGCCGGAAATGCCGTCGAGCGCCTTGATGGTGCCCGAGATCGCGTCGATCGCCTTGACGGTCTTCGAGGACGCCGCCTGGATCGCCTCGATCTGCGCGCCGATCTCTTCGGTCGCCTTGGCCGTCTGCGAGGCGAGCCCCTTCACTTCCGAGGCCACGACCGCGAAGCCCTTGCCGGCATCGCCGGCGCGGGCCGCTTCGATCGTCGCGTTGAGGGCGAGAAGGTTGGTCTGGCTGGCGATCTGGTTGATCAGCTTGGTCACGTCGCCGATCTTGCCGGCGACGGCGACGAGGCTCTGGACCGTCTCGCTCGTGCGCGCGGCTTCGTCCACCGCCTGGCGGCTCATCGTCGCCGATTCCGTCACCCGCCGGGAGATCTCCTGGATCGAGGCCGACAGTTCCTCGGTCGACGCCGCGACCGTCTGGACGTTCGCGGAAGCCTGCTCGGACGCGGCCCCGACGGTCGATGCCTGCGCGCTCGCCTCTTCGGCGGCCGCACTCATCGTCTGGGCCGAACCCTGCAGGGCGCGTGCGGACTGGTTGAGTTCGTCGACGACCGAGCCGACCGAATGCTCGAACTTCTCGGCGAGGGCCAGCGCGTCGGCGCGGCGCTTGGCCTGCGCCGCACGCTCGCTTTCCGCCGCCTGCGTGCGCAGACGCTCGACCTCGACGAGACCTTCGCGCAGTACGTCGACCGACTTGGCCATGCGGCCGATCTCGTCGACGCGCGCGCTGCCGGGCACCTCGACATCCGTCCGGCCGGCAGCGATCGTGTCGAGCGTTCCGGCAAGGGCGAGGATCGGGCGCGTGACGCTGCGCGCGAGGAAAAAGCCGATCAGGATCGCAAGGGCGAGGGACGCGATCGCGCCCAGGATCAGGTTGCGCTTGGCAGCCGCCGCAGCGGCATGAAGGCCGCTGATGTCGCGCGACACTTCGAGCAGGCCGAAGGTCTTGCCGGCCTTGTTGACGAGCTTGCGCGCGTGGACGACGGCATAGCTCGAGCCCGCCATGAGATTGCTGGTGACTTCCTCGCCGTCGAAGGCGCGCTTCATCTCGCCAGGCGACAGCAGCGACGCGTCGCTGCGCGTCGAGGCGAGCGTGACCCACTTGTCGCCTTCCAGGACGTGGAACGCGATGTCGGAGCCGAGCTTCTTCTTCATGCGGTCGGCGAAGGGCTTCGCCAGCGATACGCCGACATCGAGTGCGGCAACGGCCTTGCCGCCTTCGAGCAGCGGGATGGTCGCGAACAGGCTGATATTGTCGCGGCCGGGTTCGAGGCCCGCCGACATCTTGCCGTCGCGATAGGCCTCGACGACCGTCATCCGGCGCGCGGTGACGTTGTCACCGAAGGTTTCAGGTGCATGCGCGCGGTAGAGGGCGATGCCTGGCGCCTTCGAGAGCCACAGGATCGGCACGCCCGAGATCTCGCGGATGCTGGCAAGGATCGGGTTCAGCACGGCGGCCATGCGCTCGCGGTCGCCCGAAAGGGCCGCCTCGCGGATCGCCGGGACCGGCGCCAGTGACGCGGCGATGCCGCGCACGACGGCAAGCTCGCTCTGCATCTCGTCCAGCACGGCGTCGTAGTTCGTGCGCACGTCGCTTTCGACGACGCGGGCATCCGATGCCACGCGGTCGAAAAGGGCGATCGCGAAGAGCGTGGCGCAGGCGAGCAATGCCATCGCGCTGATGGCGAGTACGAGGCGCAGGACGAGCGAACGAGCGAGGATATTCATCGGGGGGATCCGTTTTGCTGAAAAATTATTTGCGGAAGATGCGCTCGAAAATTGAACATGTGGTTAAGCGATTGAACGTCTTTGCCTAAAATCCCCGGGACCGGCCTTCCCGCAGGCATGCCGCATCCCTATATTCGCCCCATGATCGGACGCGTCGTTACCGGCTTCGCATGGGCCGGATTCCTGTTCTGGAGCGTGCTTTGCCTCGGCCTGTGGGGCGCGGTCACGCTCGGGGGCGACCTGCTGCGCTGGCTCGCGGGGGCCGCCCTGCAGCCCGCCACAAGCGACACGGTCGCATCGGGCCTACGCTTCATCGAGGCTTTCGGGACCGCCCTGATCGCCTGGGTCTGGCTTGCCGGCGCGGTGCTGATCGCGTTTGCCGGAATCGTGCTGCGCCGCCTCGCGGCGAATGCCACGACGGTCCGGATGACGACGATCCGGACGGAAGACTACGGCGTGCGCGAAATGAAGGACGTCACGCCGCAGGGACCGACGATTGACATCGAACCGAAAAGGTTGCCGCCCCAATGAACATCTTCCGCTGGCGAAACACGTTCGGCCTGCTGATCTTCGCCGTCGGCTACGGGACAAGCGTGCCGATCGGCGACTGGATGGGCGGACACGAAATGAAGAGCTTCGCCGAATACGCCGAACTGCCGCTGCTGGGCCTGCTGATCCTGATCCCGGTCGGGATCTGGATGGACAAGCGCGCCCGGCGCTAGTTCTCCGGTCAGGCTTCGAGCCCGGCGACGGCGCGAAGCTCGTCCGGCGTGGCGGCCGGGAATCCGAAAAATTCGAGATAGGCCGGGATCTGCTCGTAGAGCATGTCGAGCCCGACCTGCGTTTCGCAGCCAAGGCGCTGCGCCGCAGCCAGGAACGGCGTGTAGGTCTTCGACATCACGACTTCGCCCACGAAGGCGGTGGGCGCGATGCGCTCGACCTGCATGGGCAGCGGATCGCCTTCGCGCATGCCCAGCGGCGTGGCATTGACGACGAATTCCCAACCCGCCGGATCGTTCGAGCCGGTCGATACCTTCATCGCCGGATAGTGCCGGTGCAGGCGCAAGGCAAGCCCGGTCATCGCGGGCGCATGCGGATCGTGGATGCCGAGCTCAGCGATACCCGCTTTGGCAAGCGACGCCGCGATCGCCGAGCCTACGCCGCCGCAGCCGACCACGAGGGCCCGCGCCCCCGCGAGCTTCCGCCCGCGCCGCAGGACACCGCGCACAAATCCCTCGCCGTCGAACATGTCGCCGACCAGCCGGCCGTCCGGCCCGAGACGGACGGCATTGCACGAACCCGCGATCTCGACGGCCTTGCTCGCTTCGTCGAGCAGGCCCACGGTCGTCACCTTGTGCGGCATCGTCACGAGCGCGCCGCCGATGTTCGACAGGCGGAAGACGAGACGCAGGAATTCCGGATAGTCGTCGGCCCTGCAGCCCATCGGCACGACGACGGCGTCGATCCCGCGCTTCTCGAAATAGGGATTGTAGATCATCGGCGACTTGAAGCTCTCGGTCGGATAGCCGAGATGCGCGATGACGCGCGTCGCACCGTTGATCATGACCATCGTCCCGATTCCCCTGCCCGCACCGTCACCCCTAATAGCCCATCGGGCGCGGCGGCCAAAGCACGGTTTCCGGCATGAACGTGGCCGCCCCGCGACGGACGGACGATCCGCTAGCCCGACCCGAATGACTGGACCAGCGATCCGCTGATCAGGTACCAGCCGTCGACAAGCACGAAGAAAATCAGCTTGAACGGCAGCGCCACGATCGCGGGCGGCATCATCATCATGCCCATCGACATCAGTACCGCAGCGACCACCATGTCGATGATGACGAACGGAATGAACAGCAGGAAGCCGATCTCGAACGCACGGCGCAGTTCCGAGATCATGAAGGACGGGACCAGCACGCGGAACGGCGTCGCCTCGGGCGTTTCGGGTGCCGCGATCTTCGCGATGTCGATGAACAGGCCCAGATCCTGCTCGCGCGTGTGGCGGATCATGAAATCGTGGAAGGGCTTGGCCGCACGCTCCAGCGCCTGGACTTCCGTGATCCGCCCGTCGATCAGCGGCGAGATGCCGTCGCGCCAGGCGACCTCGCCGGTCGGCGCCATGATGAAGAAGGTGAGGAACAGGGCCAGCGACGTGAGCACCGCGTTGGGTGGCGCCTGCTGCGTGCCGAGGGCCGTGCGCAGCAGCGACAGCACGACCACGATGCGCACGAAGCTCGTCACCATCATCAGGATGGAGGGTGCGAGCGTCAGGATCGTCATCAGCAGCAGGAGCTGCACGATGCGGCCCGTGGTCGAGGTGCCGTCGCCGAGATCGAGGTTGAAGCTCTGCGCGAACGCCGGAAGCGGGGCGAGCAGCAGCAGGCCGACGATCAGGTACTTCCAGCGGCCGCTCATGCGGACTCCGCAACCGGGCGCGCCGGATCGATGCGCTCGATCGCGACAGCGCCGGTCGGGCCGACGACGAGCAGGTGCTCGACCTCGTCGCGCCGCACGATCATCGCGCGCGTCTTGGGATCGAGGGCGAGCATCTCGACGATCTGCAGGCGGCGGCGCTTGCTTGCGTTGACGGCAGCACCGCCCGGCATCCACCGGCGGGCCAGCCACGCGATCCCGGCGATCAGGGCGACAACGAAGGCGAGTGCTGCGACGAATCGCAGCAGGTTTTCCGTATCGACGCTCATCGCGCGCGGCCCTGCTGGCCGTACGAGGCGGCCGCCGCGGCGGAGCCCGCGACCTGCGAGGCGAGTGCAAGCGTGCCGCGCAGGCGATCGAGCGCCTGCGCCACGCCGTCGAGGGCACCGGCGCAGGCAAGTCCTTCGGCCTTGGGAAGTTCGGTCGTGGACATGCACAGCTCGCGCACGCGCGCATCGAGACCGTCGAGCACCACGTCGTGGCCGCGGTGGAGGGCGTTGCGCGTCTCCTCGATCTCGCGCGTCACGTCGACGATGGCCTGGAGCACTTCGACCGCCCTCATGGTGCAGTTCCCGGTGCGGTCTTGCCGGCGGCGAGCTTGCCCTGCCGGCGATAGATGTACGAAAGGATCTCGGCCACCGCCTGGAATGCCTCGACCGGGATCGGGCTATCGACGTCGACCGCACCCAGCAGCTGCACGAGGTCGCGATCCTCGCGCACGGTCACGCCATGCGCGCGTGCGATCTCGACGATCTTCTCGGCAAGCAGGCCCTCGCCCTTCGCCGTGACGCGGGGGGCCGGATCGCTTTCGCGCGCATACTGGAGCGCCACCGCCCGTTTCATGTTCGGATCGAGCGGTGCACGCGGCGGACGGGGTGGACGACGGGCCAAAGGGAGCGACCTTCCGGTACTTCGGGAACGGACCCCGGCGGACCGGGGCGGATGCGTTGACAATGGAAGGGTTACTCCAAACCCGCTAAAACTTTCTTAAAAGTCTATTTTGTACATCATTTCCGATGATTAGCCCCCAAATTCACCTCAATTCGAGACTCCGATTCGGTTAACAAGATATTGAATCACGGGTGAAATTAAAGGCTTTTCAAATTCTCTAAAATTATAGATAATTTACCGATTATTAACCTTTCAAGCCTCAGTATAAGGTCATGGACATTACCCGCCTGCCGCTTTTCGGGATGATCGCCCGCCGCATGGACTGGCTCAGCCATCGCCAGACGGTGCTGTCGCAGAACGTCGCGAATGCCGACACGCCGAACTACCAGCCACGCGACCTGAAGGCGATCGACTTCAAGGCCGAGATGCGCAAGCAGACCGCGCGCCTGACGGCGGCGACGACATCGACCCAGCACCAGACGAGCCGGATGATCGCGGGCCCCGACCGCGAGGACAAGCCGCGCCCGAGCGAGACGACGCTGTCGGGCAACTCGGTGCAGATGGATGCCGAACTCATGAAGGTCGCCGACACGGCGATGGACTACCAGATGACCACCAACATCTATCGCCGCCAGCTTGCCATGCTGCGCTCGGCGATCGGCCGCAACTCGTAACGGAGCCTCGTCATGGACCTGCAGAAAGCGATGAACGTCTCGGCCGCCGGCATGGCCGCCCAGTCGACCCGCATGCGCGTCATCGGCGAGAACATCGCCAACGCCGACTCGCTGGGCGAGACGCCGGGTGCCGAACCTTACAGGCGCAAGACGATCAGTTTCCGCAACATCCTCGACCGCCAGCTCGGCACGCAGACGGTGCGCGCCTCGAAGATCGGCACGGACAAGAGCAGCTTCACGCGGCGCTACGAGCCCGCACACCCGGCCGCCGACGCCGAAGGCTACGTGCTGGCGCCGAACGTCAACAACCTCATCGAGGTCATGGACATGCGCCAGGCGCAGCGTTCCTACGAGGCGAACATCAGCGTCATCGAGACCTCGAAGAGCATGATCACGCGCACGATCGACATCCTGCGCGGCTGATAGCAGCCGGAAGGACGGGACATGGCCATCACTTCGCCTTCGCTTGCAGCCGCCGCCTACCAGGGCGCGGCGCGCATCTCCAAGCCGGGTTCGGCCGCCGAAGGCACGGACGAGTCCGCGCCCGGCGGCGCCAATTTCGGCGCGATCCTCGCGCAGGCCGCCCAGAACACGATGCAGTCGCTGAAGTCGGGCGAACAGGCCAGCCTCCGCGCCCTTGCGGGCAAGGCGGACGTGGGTCAGGTCGTCCAGGCTATCTCGGCCGCGGAAACCACGCTGCAGGCGACCATCGCCGTGCGCGACCGCGTCGTGCAGGCCTATCAGGAAATCATCCGCATGCCGATCTGACGGCGGCGGAACCAGACCTCTCATCGGACGGATCCATGAACGCCACCGACGTGCTCGAAGTATCGCGCGAGGCGATCTGGGTCATGCTCAAGATATCCGCCCCGCTGATGCTGGTGGCGCTCGTCGTCGGCCTCGTCGTCAGCCTCATCCAGGCGCTGACGCAGATCCAGGAACAGACGCTCACCTTCGTCCCGAAGATCCTCGTGCTGTTCGGGGTGTTCGTGCTGGCGATCCCGTTCATGTCGACGACGCTGATCGAGTTCACGCGCGAACTCATGGCCAAGGCCGTGGGCATCGGCGTCGGCGGTGGAGGATGAATCTCCTCGTCGACGGCCTGACGCGCGCCCTGCCCGCCGAGATCTTCGTCTATTTCGCCGTGTTCACGCGCATCGGCGCCGCCATGCTCGGCATGCCGGGGCTCGGCGAGTTGTCGATCCCCGCGCGCATGCGCCTGGGCCTCGCGCTCGCCATCACGCTGATCCTCACGCCCGTCGTCGGCCCGACGATCCCGCCGCTGCCCGAATCCTCGCTGTCGATGGCCGGCATCCTGCTCGGCGAATCGCTGGTCGGCGCCTTCATCGGGCTAGCCGGCCGCTTCGCCATTTCCGCGCTCGTCGTCGCGGGCGCCATCATCGCGCAGCAGACGGGCCTCGCGGCGGCCACGCTGTTCGATCCGGGCTTCGGCCAGCAGGGTGCGGCGATCTCGGCCTGGCTCGTCGCGATCGCCATCGTCTTCCTGTTCGTGACGAACCTGCACCACCTGCTGCTGCACGCGATCGCCGACTCCTACCAGCTTTTTCCGCCGGGCCGCCTGCCGCCGCTGGCCGACTTCGCGAACGCACTGACGGTATGGACCGGCCACAGCTTCGCGATCGGCGTGCAGATTTCCGCCCCGTTCCTCGTCTTCGGTCTGGTGATCAACCTCGCAATGGGACTGATCGCGCGCCTGCAGCCCGCGATCCAGGTCTTCTTCATCGCCCAGCCGGCCCAGATCGCCATCGGCATGATGGCGCTGGCCCTCACCACGGCGGCGGCCATGCGCGCGTTCGAGCGCGGCTTCATGGACAAGCTCGAACCTCTGCTTCTTTCGCCCTGAAGGACTAGACGATGGCCGAAGAAGCCGAAGATGATGCATCCAAAACAGAAGAGCCAACCGGCAAACGGTTGGACGAGGCGCGCGAAAAAGGCCAGGTCGCGGCCACGCGCGAGCTCAATCACTGGATGATGTTCATGGGGGCCACGCTCGGCTTCTCGTTCCTCGGTTCCTTCATGTGGAGCCATCTGACCGCCACGATGCGCCCCTTCATCGAGCGGCCGCACGAATTTTCCGTCGAAGGCGGCGGATTGCAGCAGGTGATCGCCCTCGCGCTGATGGAGCCGATGAAGGCGCTGCTGCCGCTGCTCGCCGTGCTGATGATCGCCGCAATCGCGTCCCAGTTGCTGCAGAACGGTTTCCTCGTATCGGCCGAATCGCTGATCCCGAAATTCAGCAAGATCTCGCCCGCCAGCGGCTTCAAGCGTCTCTTCTCGTTCAACTCGGTCTTCGAGTTCCTGAAGGGCCTGATCAAGATCACGATCGTCGGATCGGTGTGCTGGTACACGCTGAAGGGCGAAGCCGACGACCTGTCGCGCTTCGTCGAGTACGACATGGCCGATATCGGCCGCGTCATGCTGGCACTGGCGATGAAGGTGATGGTTGCGGTGATCTCGGTGATGACGATCATCGCCGGGCTCGACTATCTCTACCAGCGCTTCCAACATTTCAAGCGCCTGCGCATGTCCAAGCAGGAGATCAAGGACGAGTACAAGCAGTCGGAAGGCGACCCGGTGGTCAAGGGACGCATCAAGCAGCTGCGCATGGAACGCGCCCGCCGGCGCATGATGACGGCCGTCCCGCAGGCCACCGTCGTCGTCACGAACCCGACCCACTACGCCGTGGCGCTGCGCTACGACGAGAAGACGGCAGCACCGATCTGCGTGGCGAAAGGCGTCGACCTCGTCGCGCAGAAGATCCGCGAAATCGCGACCGACAACGAGGTCCCGATCGTGGAGAACCGGCCGCTGGCGCGCGCCCTCTATGCCAGCGTCGAGATCGACGACGAGATCCCGCCCGAGCACTACAAGGCGGTCGCCGAAGTCATCAGCTACGTCATGAACCTGAAGAAGCGGCTGACCGGGCGGCGCGACGAACCCGAAGGTCCGTCGCCGCGCCCGCCGGCGCACTAGAGAAGGGCGCGCGCCGCCGACGCGTCCGCGGCGATCTGCGCCTTCAGCGCGTCGATCCCGTCGAACTTCCGCTCGGGCCGCAGGAACCCGATCAGCGACACGTTGAGCCGCCTGCCGTAGAGATCGCCGGCGAAATCGAACAGGTGCACCTCCAGCCGCGGCGCGGGATCGCCGCCCACGGTGGGCCGGACGCCGAGATTTGCGACGCCCGGAAGGCTGCGCCCCGCGACCGCACCATCGACGCGCACCGCATAGACGCCCAGGGCCGGCGGCTGGTAGGGCCCGATCGAGATATTGGCCGTGGGGAAGCCGATCGTGCGCCCGCGCGCATCGCCGTGGCGCACACGGCCGTCGATCGCGAAGGGCCGCCCGAGGATGCGCGCGGCCGTGCGCGGGTCGCCGGCCTTGAGCGCGTCGCGCACGCCGGTCGACGAATAGACGAACGCTTCGGGATCCGCTTCGGCGCCGGCCGAACCCGCCGCCGCCGCGTCGAGCGCCGGGGCGACGATGCGCGCCGTGCGCCCGGCTTTCGCCATCTCGGCCACGAGCGTCTCGGGGCTGCCGCCGCGCCCCTTGCCGAAGACGAAATCGTAGCCCGCGACCACGCCGGAGAGCCCCAGCCCTTCCACGAGTACCTTGGCAACGAAGCTCTCGGCGGTCAGCCCGGCAAGACGGGCATCGAAGCGGAGCGCGAAGCACAGATCCACGCCCAGATCGCGCAGGGCCGCGATCTTCATGCGCGGACTCGCGAGCAGGAACGGCGGCAGGTCGGGCTTGAAGAAGCGGCGCGGATGCGGCTCGAACGTCACGACCGCGGATCGGACGCCCGTCGCGCGCGCCTGGCGGATCGCCTCGCCGATCACGGCCTGGTGGCCGCGATGCACGCCGTCGAAATTGCCGATGGCCGCGTACGCGCCCCTCGCATCCTTGGGCACGCCCGTCTGGTCGCGATAGAGGCGCATGGAGCCGATCAGTCGCCCGCAGCCGGTGTCGGGCGGCTCGACACGAGCACGACCGCTTCGCCTTCGAGAACGGTCTTGTCGTCGACCACGATCGTCGTCACGAGCGTGCAGCGCCGCTTTTCCGGCACCAGTTCCTTGACCGTGGCGCGCGCCACCACCGTATCGCCCGCGCGCACCGGTGCCTTGAAGCGCAGCGTCTGGCTCAGGTAGATGGCACCCGGACCCGGCAGGCGCGTGCCCAGCACGGTCGACACGAAGCTTGCGGTCAGCATGCCATGCGCGATGCGCCCCGAGAACGGGGTGGCGGCCGCGAATACTTCGTTGATATGCACCGGGTTGTTGTCGCCGGTAAGGCCTGCGAACAGCACGATGTCGGCTTCGGTGACGGTCTTCGCGAAAATCGCGGTCTGTCCGACCTTCAGATCCTCGAAATAGAGACCGTGAAGTTCCTCGTACTGATTCATCCGCCCCCGCGCGCCCCCGATTTGGTGTGCTGCCGTTCGTGTTGCGTCGCAACAAATCCCGGGCGACTATAGAGGAAGCGGATGCGACACGGCAATGTTCAGCCAAGTGCCGTCCGCGACGGGGAGATTCGGCGATGAGCACCACGAAAAAGGCGGCACCGCCACAGGCCGCCCGGACGCTGAAGGGGGTCGCCCTGTTCGCGCCGCTGGCCGACGGCCCCCGCCAGACGATCGAAGCCAAGTGCCGCTGGCGCAGTTTCGATGCCGACCAGCCGATCATCGACCGCGACAGCGAGGACAGCGACGTCTATTTCCTCGTCGCCGGGCGCGCACGCGTCGTCGTCTATTCCGAGTCCGGCCGCGAGGTCAGCTTCGACGAGATCGAGGCCGGCGCCTGCGTGGGCGAGCTTGCCGCCATCGACGCGGGGCCACGCTCGGCCAGCGTCGTGGCGCTGGTCCCTTCCCTGCTCGCGGTCCTGCCGCGCCAGTCTTTCCTCGATGCCGTCCTCGCAAGCCCGACGGCGCAGCTCGCCCTCCTCAACCATCTCGCCAAGATGGTGCGCCATGCGACGTCGCGTATCGTGGAACTCTCCACGCTGGGCGCACACAACCGCGTCTACGCCGAAATCCTGCGACTGGCGAAGCCTGCTGCGGGCGGGCGCACGCTCATCCATCCGATCCCGGCGCATGGTGACATCGCCGCGCGCGTTTCCACGACGCGCGAGACGGTGGCCCGCGTCTTCTCCGATCTCGCGCGCAAGAAGATCGTCGTGCGCGAGAAGGGCGAACTCGCCGTGCTCGAGCCCAAGCGGCTCAAGGAAATGGTCCACGAATTCAAGCAGGCCTGACCGGCAGCCTATTTCTCGGTCGCGACATGCACGCCGTCCCAGTCGGCGGGCGGCGGTTCGGCTTCGTAAGCCGCGATTCGCTCTTCGAGGATCGAATAGAATCCATCGAGGATGCCCTCGCCCTGCCCGCGCAGCGACGCAAGGGCGGTGCGCGCGCTGCGCCAGTCCTGTGCACGGTAGGCGGCGACCGCGGCGTCGTGGCGTGTCTTCCATTCCGCGAACGCGGCATCCGGCGCACCGGGCACGGCCGTGAAGATGCGAGCCGGACGGGTCTTGCCCTTGACGCGCAGCAGATCGATTTCGAGAAGCGCGAATTCGCCGGCGCACGCTTCGGCCGTCGCCTCGGCAATCAGAAGCGTAAGGCCATAGGCCTTGCTCTGGCCTTCCAGACGCGAACACAGGTTCACGTCGTCGCCGATGGCCGAATAGTCGAAGCGCTGCTCGGCACCCATGTTGCCCACGCAGCAGATCCCGGTATTGAGGCCGATGCCGATCTTGACGGGCACGGGCTTCAACCCCTCCCTCGCGCGCTCCGCGCGCCATTCGGCATCGAAGGCCCTGGCGCCGGCAAGCATCGCGAGGGCGGCCGACAGCGCCTTCCTGGGATGGTCCGGCACGTCCATCGGCGCGTTCCAGAACGCCATGATTGCGTCGCCCATGTACTTGTCGACGGTACCGCCGGACTCGAGCACGCACGCCGTCATGCGCGTAAGGAAGCGGTTGAGGAAGCGCGTGAGGCCGTGCGCGTCGAACTGCTCGGAGATCGGCGTGAAGCCGCGGATATCCATGAACATCAGCGTGATCGTCTTCATCTCGCCGCCCAGCGCCAACTTGCCGGGATCGCGCGCGAGCTGCTCGACGAGGGCCGGCGCCAGATAGCGGCCGAAGGCGCCGCGCACCTGCCGGCGTTCGGCCTCGCTGCGCAGGAAGCCCGCCAGCGACTGCACCATATAGAGCGCGATTGCCGCGAGCGCCGGATAGACCGGATCGAACTGCAGGCGCTCGTAGCGGAACAGGTACCACGAACACGCGAACGCGCCCGCGATGCCGATCACCAGCGCCACTGCGCCCAGCAGGGCGCGGTTCAGCGCCAGCAGCCAGATCAGCACGAGCGCGAAGACGGCGAGCCCGACGAATTCCGCGCCCGTCGCCCAGTCCGGCCGGTCGAGGAACGTGCCGGTGAGGATCTGCTCGGCGATCTGCGCGTGGAGTTCCACGCCGGCCGCGACCGGGTTGAGCGGCGTCGCCCGCAGATCCTTGAGGCCGATCGCCGACGTGCCGACGAACGCGATGCGTCCGTCGAGCGAATCGTCCGACAGTTCGCCGGTCAACACGCGCCAGGCGGGCACGATGCGCTGCGGCACCGGGCCGGTGTCATAGAGCTGGACGCGCCCGGCCGGATCGGTCTTCGCCGTGAACGAGCCGATCTTGATGTCGACGATGCCTGTCTCGGCGCCCAGTCCCGCCTGCCCGGAAGCGCCCACCGACCGGACGATATAGGTGGAGGCATCCTGCGCGACGCGCAGCGCTTCGGCCGCGAGCGAAGGGAACAGCTCGCGCGTGCCGCCATCCACCGCACCGCCGAGGCGCAGCATGACCGGGACCGCGCGCACGATGCCGCCGACGTCGAAGCCGGTCGTGAAACTCCCCAGCCCCTTCGCGGCCCTTTCGAGGACGGACAGGTTCGCCGTGACGCCGCGGTAGGTCGGCAGATACGGCCGCGGATCGGGACCGGCCGTCACGATGCCCCATTTGGGCTCGATCGTGCGCGGTTCGCCGGGTTCGCTCGACAGGACGAAGCCCAGCACGGACGGCGTGTCGGCCAGCGTCGCGGCCAGCACCTCGTCGTGGTCGGGCAGCCCGCGCGCGAGATCGAGGAGGGCCGGATTGGCGGTATTCTCGGCCCACAACGGCACGATGGCGCGTGGGCTGGTGCGGTCGGGCTCGGCAAAGACGATGTCGAAGGCGATCGCGGCGGCACCCATTTCGGCCATGCGCTGGGTCAGTTGGGCGACCGTCGTGCGCGGCCACGGCCACTGGCCGAAGCGCGTGAGACTTTCCTCGTCGATATCGACGATGCGCACGCCCGCATCTTCCCACGCGCGCGGCGCCAGCCGCTGGTACTCGTCGAAAACGACGGCGCGGATCCCCTGCAGCAGCACGGGATCCGCAGCCCGCAGCCCAAGCAGCGCCGCAAGCAGCAGCAGCGCCGGCAGCAGGGCCGTCAGGCGCTTGCGCACGGCCGGGTTCTACCGCTGGCCGGCGACGATGCCGCCCGCCTGGTAGTTGGTGCCCGTCAGGTTGAAGTTTCCGCCCACGTTCTTGACTGGGTCGGACGTGCCGCGGAAGAACGAGCCTGCGAGATTGCCGGTGACACCCGCTCCGTTGGTCAACGTGCCGGAGAATTCGCGCCGGTTGCCCGAGGTCAGCGAGGATGCCGTGATCGTGCCGAGCCCGTCGAAGTTCGTGATCGTGGCACTGCCGCTGTCGGTGCCGAAATTCCACGTCTGGGTATAAGTGCCGGCCGCCTGGTAGCGCGCGCCGTTGTTGTACACGGTGCCGATCGCGTGGCCGTTGTACGTCGCCGTTCCCGACCCCGGGATCGTGCCGACGACGGGCAGCGTGCCCGCGACCCATGTGGCGAGCGCATAGCGGTCGACGCGCCCGCCGGTGACGAGCGGATCGGGGAACGTGACCTGGCCGGTCCAGAAGCCCCACTGCATGCTCTCGAAGCTCTGGAAATTGGCGCCGGGGAACGCCGCGTTCAACGCGGCGGAGTCGATCGCCGTCGAGGGAATCATGGCCAGACGCGCCTGCAGCCCCTGATCGGTGACCGACGTCGGGCTGTTGGTCAGGTTGGACGTGACGAGGGCCGCGTTGAAATTCGGGTTGCCCTGCGCGTCCACGCCCGCACCGGGATTCGTCATCTCGCGCGCGGCCCATATCTTGTTGTCGATCAGCGTCGCGCGGGCGTTTGCGTTCGCGAACGTCGTGAAACCCGAATTCGCGATGTCGCCGGTCACGGCATTCACGTCTGTCGCGCCGCCGGCCATCGAGGTCGGACGCGCGCCGAGCGCCAGCTTGAAGGATTCCGCGGCGCCGACGCGCTCGATGGCGAGAAGCGCCGTGACGGTGTTCGTCGCCGCATCGAAACGCAGCGTCGTGAGCGTCGGGTCGTTGCCGTTCTGCCGTACGGTATTGACGCCGCCGTTGCGCTCGGCAAGGCCCGCGACATAGCCGTTGAACAGGTTCGACGTGACGCTTTGCCCGGCCTGCGAACCGCTGAGCGTCGCAACCGTGCTTTGGCGATAGTACTGGTCGGTGTTGCTGCCGTTGAGGACGAGGCCGCGATAGGCGTCGCCCGTGGTCCGGTTGTTCGAGAAATCGTAGTTGTTCTGGCCGAGCACGAAATTTGTCGGCGCGCCGTCGGCCGCAATCGAGCCGAAGAACGAGTTTCCGTTGCCGTCCGCCTCGGTCGTCGCCGAGAAGCCGGCGCGGCCGGGACGCTGGTTGCCCGCATAGTCGTATTCGATATAGCCGCCGCCATTGATCGCCAGCTTGCCGCTGGCGTCGGTGAAGATGCCGGCGGTCGTGATCGACAGCAGGCTGCGCTGCGTCGTCCCGCTTCCGTCGAGCGCGAAGCTCACCTGCAGGGCGCGCCCCGGCGAACCGGTTCCCGCCGAATTGATCGTCAGGAATTTGCTGACGAAGGGGCTGGCGAAATTCCCGCCCGCTTCCATCGGCAGGCTGAACGGAATGTTCGACGAGGTGGCCGGATCGCTCAGCAGCGTGTACTGGCGTACGGTGCGGGCGCCGGTCGCGACGAGCGCGCTTCCCGAAACCGCCTTGCCGCCGAACGCAGCGATGTGGTCGCCGCCGGTCGAGTTGTAGTTGCCGTAGAAGAAGTTTCCGTCGGCGCTGATAAACGTCTTGCCGTTGAACGAACCGGCCGGCGAGAAGGAGCTGCCGCTGCCGACGTCGAACATGCGGCCAAGCGCGTCGTTGGGCACGGCGAAGCCGAATGTCTGCCCGTCGGGCATCGAGGCGAGGAACTTGCCGTTGTTGATCGTGGCGCTGAAGCCGCGCGTCTTCGTCGAGTTGTCGAAATCGGGGCGCGTCGCGATGACTCCGGGGCCGACCGACCACGCGCCGTTGCGGACGCGGCCCGTCATCGTGTAGCCGAGCGAGAACCCTTGAAGGTTCTGCTGGATCGTCGCCGTCGTGTTCGTCTGCGCGGCACTGGTCGTACCGCTCGCCGCCTGGTCGCCGATCCGGGCGGCCTGCTGCGCCGGCGGCGGACCTGCGCCGAGCGGCGGCTGGACATTCCCGACGGTCGCGATCTGTCCGGGTGCCACGCCCGAATTCTGCCCGGTGAAGCCCGATCCGCCGAGTGCACCGTCGATGGCGGAACCGCCGGGCGGCGGGATCGCGGCCGGGCCGCCCTGTGCCTGCTGCTGCGGGCCCTGCTGCGGATTTCCACCCGGCTGGCTTCCGCCGGTCTGGGCCTGTTGCGGCTGGGACTGCGCGGGCTGGTTGCCCGGCTGTACGCCCGGCGCGGCCGCGGTCGGCTGCCCGGCACCGCGCACTGCCTGTCCGGAGCCGGCTTCAAGCTGGCTTTTCGTCGTTGCGATCTCGGCCTCGCTCGCGCGGCGTACGGATATTCCCCCGCCGTCATTCGCCTGCGGTACCGGACCGGGTTGCAACGCCGGCGCCTGACCCGGCTGCGGCTGCGGTGCGTTCGCTCCCGCGGCCGGGACGCGCGGGGCCGCCACCTCGGCGATGAAGCCCGGGCGCGTCAATGTGGCGTTCTGCCCGTCGAGCGTGCGCACCGTCGTCGTACCGAAGACATGCACGACGCGGGTCGAGCCATCGTCGGCCACGGTCGGCATCGTCACGCCGCCACGGATGCCGATCGTCGCCGACGGCGTGTTGATCGAGACTTCGTTCTGCTTGGAGATCTTGCCGCCGACGAAGCGCATCGTGCCGCGCGCCAGCGTCACCGCCATCTGGCCGGTTCCCGTCGCGGGGTTGTAGACGAACTGGTCGATGACGACGCGCGCGTTCGGGCCGACGGAGATCGCCGACTGGTCGTTGAACAGCAGTTGCACCTGGCCGGACGGGCCGGTCTCGATGCGCTCCTTGAAGATGACGTTGCTGCCGACCATCAGCGTGTTCTGGTTGCCGTCGGGCCGCACGCCCTTGGCATCCGGATTGACCGCAGACGTGACGCCGATCGCGTCGGTCGCCGGCTGCTGGGCATGCGCGATGCCGGCTGCCAGAAGCGCGCAGGCGGTCGCGAAACTCGAAACGCCGAAACGTTGCATCGGGGTTCTCCCAAAGGTCGATGATGGCGATCCTTGCACGCGGCTGCCTCTTCGATCAGTGACGGCGGTCACTTCCATAGAATTTTAGCTAAAATAGCCACGACACACCTAACGTCATGGAATCGTTCCGGTATTTATTGATCTGATAGCTCGATGAAACGGTCTGGCGCTGGGCGACCGCGACGAAGGACAGCGTGTCCGTGAGCGGGATGCCAAGCAGCATGCTGTAGCGCCATTCGAAGTCGCCGCGACGCGTGTTCGGGTCGATCGTGTCGTCCGGCGAGCGGTAGGTACCGATGTATCGCCCCATCGTGAGGCCGAGCGTCCAGGGCTCGCTGCCGAGCGCCGCCGGGGGTAGCTGCTTGCGCATATAGCCGGCCGATACGTTGTGGCGCGCGATGCGCTTCTGGCCGGAGCGCGCGAGATCGCTCGAGACGCCGGCGCCGAACGAGAGGGAGTCGAGCGCCGTGACGAGATAGACGAGCCCCGTCGTGACGCCGTGCTCCTGCCCGTTCTGCAGGCGCACGGTACGGCGCGTGGAATCGGTCCGGTAGTTCTTGGTGCGGGCCTCGTAGCCGAGCGTCCACATGAGGTCCGAAGCGAGCGGCTTCTGGAACTGCAGGCCGCCGCCGAACGAATGGAGATAGCGGTTGTCCTTCAGCGTCACGAGGCTGCCGAGCGCATAGGGCCGCAGCGAGGCGTCGTCGATCCCGTAGTCCTTCAGCGACAAGCGCGGCCCGCTATTCACCTCGACGAGCGCGGTGTTGAGCGAATGGACGTGATTCTGCCGGGTTCCGTAGAACGTCATGCCCGTCTCGAGCGTGTCGCCCGTCTGCCCGCCGAGATCGTAGCTGTGGTTGGCGCTTGCGGCCGTGAACAGGTTCCAGTCGTTGCGCCGCCCGCTGCCGATGTCGACCGGATCGGTGCCCGCGATCGCCGGAATGGGGACGAGCGTGTTGCCGTAACCCGATGTCGCATTGGTCTGGAATCGCGCGCCGAAGAGGACCGAACCGCTGATCTTGTGGCGCGACTGGCGCTTCTCGATCTCGGCGCTGAACTGCGCGACCCGCGCGCGGACTTCGGGCGGCACGTTGTCGCCGGCGACGGCGGAATCGAAATAGCTGCGCGCGAGATCGAAGGATTCGAGCCGATAGTAGAGCACGCCCAACTCCAGCCGCACGCGCGGCAGGTCGCCGTCGATGAGCAGCATCCGCTCAAGCGCGGCGATGGCGCCTTCGTAGTTGCCGGCCCGCGCGGCGATGCCGGCATAGGCGAAGGTGAGCTCGAGATTGGCGGGATCACGGATCAGCCGTTCGAAAGCCTGATCCATTTCCGCGACGTAGCGCGGATCGGCGACCTGCGCCGGCGCGGACGCGGGCGCCGCCATGGCGAAGGCCAGTACGCAGAGGCCGGCACGCGCCCATGCGCCTGCGCGACCCCTGCGGCAGTTGTGTCTCGTTCTGCGGATCATTTCGCCCGGTACGAACCCGAATTTCCCGAGCGATTAAAGACGACAAGCGCTTATTCCAACAACCGATAACGCCGTTAACGGCCGGGGGCGTAAGCGGAACGCCTTACCTGGATACCTATCCGGCCTTGTGCGGCGGCGGCGGCTCGTCGGTGGCGCCGACATAGCGGGCGAAGAGGCGCGCGCCCAGGCGACTCAGATCGTCCATCACGAGGAAGACCGCCGGCACGAAGACCAGCGACAGGCCGGTCGACACGATGAGGCCGCCCACCACGGCGATGGCCATCGGCGAGCGGAACTCGCCGCCGTCGCCCACGCCGTAGGCCGAAGGCAGCATGCCCGCCGCCATCGCGATGGTCGTCATGACGATGGGACGCGCGCGCTTGCGCCCGGCATCGACGATGGCCTCGAGGCGGTCGACGCCTTTCTCCATTTCCTCGATCGCGAAATCGACCAGCATGATCGCGTTCTTGGTGACGATGCCCATCAGCATCAGCAGGCCGATGACGACCGGCATCGAGATCGGCCGCTGCGTGACCAGCAGGGCGAGCACGACGCCGCCGAAGGACAGCGGCAGCGAGAACAGGATCGTCACCGGCTGCAGGAACGAGCCGAACAGCAGCACGAGCACGCCGAACACCATCAGCAGCCCCGCCCCCATGGCGGTCGCGAAGCTCTGGAACACTTCGGCCATCACTTCGGCGTCGCCCGAGGTCCTGATCTCCACGCCCGGCGGCAGGTTGCGCGCCGCAGGCAGCTGCATCGACTGCTCGATCACCTCGCCCAGCGCGTCGGTCCCCAGCATGTCGGCTTCCACCGCGATGCGCCGCACGCGGTCGAAGCGCTCGATGGCGGTCGGCCCCTGACCGAACGAGATCTCGGCCACGGTCGCGAGCGGGACCGGCCCGCCGCGCGCGGTCGGCACCTTCAGCGTCTCCAGCGTCTGGGCCTGCGTGCGCGCGCGTTCGTCGAGCTGCACGCGGATCGGGATCTGGCGCGTGCCCACGTCGAACTTGGCGAGATTGGCGCCGATGTCGCCGATGGTCGCCACGCGCAGCGTCTCGGCGATCGTGTCGGTCGATACGCCCAGGTCCGCCGCGAGGTCGGCGCGCGGCCGGATGCGGATTTCGGCCCGGTCGAGGGCGGCCGTCGAGATGACGCCCTGCAGGAAAGGCAGCGTGCGCATCTCGCTTGCCAGCCTGGTCGAGATGTCGGCCGTCACGACGGGATCGTCGCCGGTGACGAGCAGCGTGAGGCCGCGCTGGCCGTTCTCGTTGAGCCGCCAGAAGCGGATGTCGGGAACGTCAGCAAGCTCTTGCAGGATCTCGGCTTCGAGCAGCTTCTGCGTCTTCCTGCGCTGCGTCTTGTGGACGAACTGGATCGTCAGCGTGGCGCGGCGCACCTCGCGCCCGCCGTTGGGCGTACGGCCGCCGTCGACGAAGATGCTCTTTATCTCGGGCCGGTTGTGCAGCCGCGCGACGATGCCGCGCGTCACCGCGTCGGTATCGGCAAGGCGCGCACCGGGCGGCAGCTCGACGACCAGCAGCGTGCGCGCCACGTCCTCGCCCGGCAGGAAGCCGGAGGGAAGCAGCCCGGTCGACACGATCGAGCCCGCGAACAAGGCGACGCCGATCAGCACGGTGCGGAAGCGGTGGTGCGCCGACCAGTTCACGAGGCGCACATAGGCCCGCATGACGCGCCCGTCGACCTGCGGCTCGTGCGGGATGGGCCGCAGGAAATAGGCCGCGAGCATCGGCGTGATGAGGCGCGCCACGAGCAGGGAGAACAGCACCGCGGCGGCGACGACGAGGCCGAACTGCTTGAAGTACTGCCCCGCGATCCCGCCCATGAAGCTGACGGGCGCGAACACCGCGACGATGGTGAGCGTGATCGCGACGACGGCGAGACCGATCTCGTCGGCGGCTTCCAGCGCCGCGCGCCACGGCGTTTTGCCCATCTGCATGTGGCGCGCGATGTTCTCGATCTCGACGATGGCGTCGTCGACGAGGATACCGGTCACCAGCGTGATCGCGAGCAGCGACACGAGGTTGAGCGAGAAACCCATCAGGTCCATCGCCCAGAAGGTCGGAATGACGGCGAGCGGCAGCGTCAGCGCGGTGATCAGCGTGGCGCGCCAGTTTCGCAGGAACAGCAGCACGACGGCGACGGCGAGCGCCGCACCCTCGAACAGCGATTCCATCGCCGAGTGGTAGTTGCCCAGCGTGTAGGTGACGTACTTGTCGACGGCCGTGAGCGTCACGTCGGGAAAGCGCGTCTGAAGGCGCGCGATGCGCGCGTCGATCAGCTCGGCAAGCGTCGCGTCGCTGGCGCCTTTCGAACGGCTGATCGCGAAGGCGACGACCGGCTCGCCGTCGATGCGTGCGAAGGTGCGCATTTCGGCATGGCCGTCGGTGACCTCGCCCAACTCCTCCAGCCGCACCTTGCGGCCGCCGGAAAGCGCGATCGAGGTGTCGGCGAGGCTTTCGAGCGTCGCGGTCCCCGCCAGCGTGCGGATCGACTGTTCGCGCGCACCCACTTCGCCGCGCCCGCCGGCGAGATCCACGTGCGTGGCGCGCAGCTGGCGGTTCACCTCGGCGGCCGTCACGCCGAAGGCGGCGAGCCGGTCGGGATCGAGCGTGACGCGGATCTCGCGTTCGACGCCGCCCACGCGCTCGATCTTCGACACGCCGCGGATGCCCTGCAGGTCGCGCGCGACCGTGTCGTCGACGAACCACGACAGCTCCTCGACCGACATCTGCGGCGCGCGCGCGGCGTAGGTGACGATGGGCAGGCCCGCGATGTCGATGCGCTGGACGATGGGCTCGTCGATCGTGCGCGGCAGGTCCTGGCGGATGCGGGCGAGCGCGTCCTTGACGTCGTTGAGCGCGCGGTCGACCTGCGTCTCCAGGCGGAACTCGACCGTCGTGGTCGAGTTGCCTTCGCTGACGGTCGAGGTGATGTGCTTGATGCCGGCGATGCCGGCGACCGCGTCCTCGACCTTCTTGGTGACCTGCGTCTCGAGTTCGGAAGGTGCGGCACCCGACTGGGTCACCGTCACCGACACGAAGGGCGCGTCGATGTTGGGAAAGCGCGTGATCGGCAGGTTGGCGAAACCGAACAGGCCCAGGATCGTCAGCACGAGGAAGAGGACGATCGACGGCAGGGGCTTGCGGATCGCCCAGGCGGAAACCGGGAATGCCATGGTCAGTTCGCCTTGTCGGCGAGAAGCGGGCGCACCTGGTCGCCGTCGCGCAGGAAGCCCGCGGCGCGCGCCACGACCAGCAGGTCGGGCGTGAGGCCCTCGCGGATCTCGATGTAGCCGTCGGCGACGAGGCCGATCTTGACCGGCTTCACGAGGATGCGCGTGCCGTCGACGACCTGCACGGCCGGCCCGTCGTTCGCGTAGACGACCGCGCCGACCGGCACCGCGAGCACGGTGCGGCGCGCGACCTCGATCGAACCGCGCGCGAAGGCGCCGATGCGAAGGCCTGCGTCGCGCGGCAGCGCCACGCGCACCTTGCCCAGCCGCGTCGTGCGGTCGATCTCGGCGGGAACGAGACGCACGCTGCCGACGATGTCGGGGCGTCCGCTGATCGAGATGCGCGCGGGCTGGCCGACGACAAGGCTCGCGATGCGCGTTTCGAGCAGTTCGGCTTCCAGTTCGATCTCGGCATCCGCGACGATGCGGAACAGCGCCTCGCCGCCCGCCCCCGTCATCTGGCCGATGCGCGCGGTGCGGCGCGAGACGAGACCGCCGCGCGGCGCCTTCACTTCGCTGCGCTCGAGGCGGACCTGCAGTTCGCGGCGCTGTGCCTCGACCTGGGCCTTTTCGGCGATCGAGAAATTGAGCCCGTCGCGCGATGCCGCGAGGCGGCCCTGCGCCGAGCGCGCCACGGAGACGCGCTGCTCGAGGCTGGCTTCCGTCGCGTTGCCGGAATTGCGCAGCGCGCGCACGCGCTCCAGCGCCTGCTGCGCTTCCACGTTCGCGGCGTCGGCCTGCACGATCTGGGCGCGCGCCTGCGCGATGCTCGCGTCGGCGCGCGAAAGCTGCGCCGCATTCTGCGCGATCTGCGTATCCAGCAGGTCGCGCGCGAGGCGGGCCAGCACCTGGCCCTGCTTCACCGTCTCGCCCTCGTCGACCAGCACTTCGGCGATGCGCACGCCTTCGTTCTCGGCGAGCACGAGGATCTCCTCGCGCGGCACCAGCGTGCCGGTGACGAGCACGGTGTCGACGAGTTCGCGCGCGGCGCTGACCACGACCGACACGGCCGGCGGCGGATTGCCGCGCGCGGCTTCGGCCTTCGCGGGCTGCGCCGCGGCGGGCGAGGCCAGCGCGATCAGGAACAGGGCGGACAGTACGTTGCGGCGCATCACTTGCGCGCTCCTTTGCGTTTGGACGGAACGGGGGCGGGGATGACGGTCGGGGCGACGCGGCTGCGCACCGTCGCCATGAAGAGGCGGATCGCCGGACGCGGATCGAATTCCGACATGATCGCGCGGCGCACCATCAGCCCCTCGAACACGGCGTTCATCAGGGCCGTGAACGAGGCGGTGTCGATGCCCTTGCGCACCGAGCCGTTGGCGATGCCCTGCGCGAGGGTGTCGGCGAGATGCTTCTGGATGAAGGCGTAGAAGCGCCGCGAATGCTGGTTGATCGCGTCGCTGCGCGTGGCTTCCGACGAGATCTCGGTCCACAGGCACAGGTTCTGGCGCGGCCGCTTCCACAGATATTCGGTCATCATGCGCTCGAGGCCCGCGAGCACGTCGCGTTCGGCGCGCACGGCGGCGAAGCCGCCGGCCGCCTCGTTCATGTCGCGCTCGCACAGCCCGATGATGATCGCGTCCTTCGAAGGGAAGTAGCGGTAGAGGTTGCCCGCACTCATCTCCGCCGCCGCGCAGATCTGCTGCATGGACGCGTTGTGGAATCCGTGACGCGCGAAACAGCTCTTCGCGGCATCGAGGATGCGGGTGCGCCGGTCGGCGGCGGAATGGGCGGCAAGGCGGGGCATGATGGCCCGCATAAAATGAACGTTCATTCGCTGTGTCAAGCGTATGATTGTATGTTTTGTTTCTGCCCACCTGTTACCACCCGTTACGGTAACGGGTTTAGAGCATTGATTTTGCTACATTGTTACAGCAACGGAATTGCTGCAACGGTTGCATATTCGATTTTCAAACAGCACATCGCCGATCGGCTGGCGACTGCTGAGTATCCTATCATAGGAATTTAATATTGCAATGAAAAGTCGCGACTCTCTTCACTCCGCGTATTCCGGTTCCTCGCGGTCGAGCATGCGCAGGATCGAGGCGAAGTGCGATTCGTCGTAGGGCTTGCGGCCCTTCGCCTTCTCGCGTGCGGTGCGCGCGGCGATCTGGCCGGGAACGAGACGCAGCGGTTTGCCGGTCGACATCGCGAGCACCTGGATCGTCGCGGCGCGTTCGAGATAATAGAGATCGTCGAAGGCCTGCGCGAGCGTCGGCCCGGTGACGATGACGCCGTGGTTGGCGAGGAACAGCACCGGCTTGTCGCCCATGCAGGCGGCCATGCGGTCGCCCTCCTCCGGCCCATGCGCGAAGCCGTTGTAATCGTCGTCGTAGGCGACCCGGTCGTAGAAGCGCAGACCCGACTGGATGCAGGGCTCCAGCCGCCCGCCGTCGACCGCGCACAGCGCCGTCGCATAGGGCATGTGGGTGTGGAGCACCGCGAGCGCGTCGGGATGGCGGATATGGATGCGCGTGTGGATGTGCAGCGCCGTGTCCTCGATGGGCCACCTGCCTTCGAGGATCGTGCCCTTCGCGTCGATCAGCAGCAGGTCGCTCGCCTTCATCTCGCGCCAGTGCGGGCCCCACGGATTGACGAGGAAACGGTCGGGCGCGACCTGCAGGCTGAAATGGTTGCAGTTGCCTTCGTTGAGGCCCATGCGGGCGGCCCAGCGGAGTGCGGCAGCAAGTTCGCGGCGGGCGACTTCATGCTCGGTCATCGGACGAAACCCCTCTTTTTGCGGCAGTTTATGGGGCGGCGGGTCCTTTTGCACCCCTCCTGCGCTGTGCTAGGGTCGCCCTATTCAACAACCACGACCGGCGCGGGAAAATCCGAACCGAAGCCGGTTCGACAGGCGAGGAAACCCCAATGAACCGTCGCAACTTCCTTCAGACGGGTGCCGCCGCCGGCGCCCTCATCGCGGCCCCGGCCCTCGTGCGCCCGGCTTCGGCCCAGGCCGTCACGCTGCGCCTGCACCATTTCCTCGGGCCGACGTCCAACGGCCAGGCGAACATGCTGGCGCCGTGGGCCGACAAGATCGCCGCCGACAGCCAGGGCCGTCTCAAGATCGAGATCTTCCCCAGCATGCAGCTCGGCGGCACGCCCCCGCAGCTCTACAACCAGGCGCGCGACGGCGTCGTCGACATCGTGTGGACGCTGCCCGGCTACACGCCCGGCCGCTTCCCGATCACCGAGACGGTCGAACTGCCCTTCATCGCCTCGGACAAGGGCCTGCGCAACGCGCTGGCGGCCGAGGAATTCGGCACCGCCCATCTCGGCGAGGAGACCAAGGACGTCAAGCTGCTCTGCTTCTGGGCGCACGACGCGGGCCTGATCCACTCGACCAAAGAGATCAAGACGATGGAAGACCTGCGCGGCCTGAAGCTGCGCAACCCGGCCCGGTTGACCGGCGAGGCGCTGCGCGCGCTCGGCGCCACGCCCGTGGGCATGCCCGTCCCGCAGATCTCGGAAAGCCTGGCGCAGAAGGTGATCGACGGCGCGGTCGTTCCCTGGGAAGTCGTCCCGGCCGTGCGCATCCACGAGCTGGTCAAGTTCCACACCGCCATCCCGGGTTCGCCCACGCTGTACACCGCCGGCTTCTTCCTGGCGATGAACCGGGCCAAGTACGACGGCCTGCCGGCCGAGCTGCGCCAGATCGTCGACCGCAATTCCGGCCCCGCCTTCGCAAGGCTTGCCGGCAACATGTGGGACACGCAGGCCAAGACCGTGTCGGAACAGGTCAAGGCGCGCGGCAACACGATCAACACGATTTCGGAGGCCGAGAAGGCGCGCTGGATCAAGGCGACCGAACCGGTGACCGCCGAATGGATCGGCCAGATGAAGGGCCGCAACATCGACGGCGCCAAGCTGATCGCCGACTTCAAGGCGGCCCTCGCCAAGCACGCCAACGCGACCTGACGGGAAAAGCGTCGGCGTCCATCGCGACCCAGTACAAGGAACGGAACGACCCGATGGACTCCGACGCGCCGGCTGGCGCCCCGCCAGCATCGAATCCGCTGCTCGACCGCGTGCTCGGCGTGTCGGCGGCACTGGGCGGCCTGCTGGCGCTCGTCGTGGCCGTGCTCGTGTGCACCAGCGTGCTCGGGCGCTGGCTGTTCTACACGCCCGTGCGCGGCGACTTCGAATTCGTGCGCATCGCCACCGCCATCGCCGTGTTCGCCTATCTTCCCTATACGCAGGCGCGGCGCGCCAACATCATGGTCGACAGCTTCACCCAGCGCCTGTCGCCCTTCGCGCGCGACGCGACCGACGCCTTCTGGGATCTCGTCTATGCCGGCGTGATGGGTGCATGCGCCTACGGGCTGTATCTGGGCGCCATCGACGCGCGCGAGAACTACGAGACGACGAGCGAACTGCAGCTGCAGATGTGGCCCTTCATCGGCGTGTGCGCGGTGCTGTGCGCGATCCTCGCCGCCACCGCTTCCGTCACCGCGATCCTCCTGCTGCGGCGGCCGCGATGAGCGGCGCGCTTCTCGCCACGCTCGGCTTCGTCGCGATGCTCGGCCTCATCGCCGCGCGTGCGCCCATCGGGCTCGCGATGCTGGTGGTAGGCGGGTTCGGCTATGTGCAGCTTTCCAGCTGGCACGCCTTCTTCGGCTACATGAAGACGAACACGTTCTACCAGTTCGCCAACTACACGCTTTCGGTCATCCCGCTCTTCATCCTGATGGGCGCGCTTGCCGAACGCGCGGGCATCGCGCGGGCGCTCTTCCGCGCGTCGGAAGGCGCGTTCGGGCGGCGGCGCGGCGGCCTCGCGATGGCCGTGATCGGCGCGTGCACCGCCTTCGGGGCCATCTGCGGCTCGTCGGTCGCCACCACCGCGACGTTCGGGCGCGCCGCCCTGCCCGAGCTCGACCGCTACGGCTACGACCGCGGCTTCTCGGCCGCGACCATCGCGGTCGGCGGCACGCTCGGCATCCTCATTCCGCCGTCGGTCATCCTCGTCATCTACGCGATCACGACCGAGCAGAACATCGCCAAGCTGTTCCAGGCCGCGCTCATTCCCGGCCTGATGGCGGCGGCCTTCTACTGCATCATGATCGCGATCATGGTGGCGCGCGAGCCGGCACTGGCCCCGCTTCCCGCGATCGACCTGACGGCCGCGGTGCGCAAGAAGAAGCCGCTCTGGCAGAAGCTCGCGGGCGCCGCCATCGCGGTGCTGGCCGGCATCCTGTGGATGCGCGGGACGATCGACGGCGACTTCGCCTGCGTCATCCTCGCGGTTGCGGCGATCGTGGGAACGGTCGCCACGGACGTGCTGCCGGCGATCACGGTGGCCGTCGTCGTCGTGGGCGGGATCTATGGCGGCGTCTTCACGCCGACCGAGGGCGCTTCGGTCGGCGCGGTCTCGATGCTCTGCGTTGGCATCGCCCAGCGCACGCTCGGCTGGCGCGAGATCGTCGATTCCGTGCGCGCCACGGCCGAGACGTCGGGCATGATCTTCATGATCCTGCTGGGCGCCGAAGTGTTCGGCGCGTTTCTCGCCCTCGCCCACCTGCCCCAGACGGTGGCCGATCTCGTGGGCGGCATCGGCGTGTCGCCCTACGTGATCCTGATCGCGATGCTCGCGATCTACATCCTGCTCGGCGCGGTGATGGACGAACTGGCGATGATCCTGCTGACGCTGCCGGTGTTCTTCCCGATCATCCAGGCGCTCGATTTCGGCCTGTCGCCCGACGACGTGGCCATCTGGTTCGGCATCCTCGTGCTGATCGTCGTCGGCATCGGGCTGACGGCGCCGCCCATCGGGCTCAACGTGTTCGTCATCACCGCGATCGCGCGCAACATCCCGATCGAGCGGACCTACCGGCGCGTGCTGCCCTTCATCGCGGCCGACGTGATCCGCCTCGGTCTCGTGGTGGCCGTGCCGGGCCTGGCCCTCTGGCTCGTGCGCCTGTTCGCGTAGGCGCGTTCAGCTGAACGAGCGCGGCAGCAGCGCCTTTTCCATGCGCATGCGCAGCGCCATCGGCTGCACCGGCTTGACGAGGTAGCCCGAAACGCCCAGCTCCATCGCCCGGCGCACGATCGGCGCGTCGGAGTGCGCCGTTACCATGACGACCGGTATGCTCCGGGAGACGATCTTGGGTTGGGCCTTGAGCCAGGCGACCAGTTCGAGCCCGCTCGTCGGTTTCATGTTGACGTCACACAGCACGATATCCGGCCACTGGTCCGGCGAGGTCTGGAAGGCGAGCTTCGCCCCTTCGGCCCCTGCGGCCGTGTCGACGGACGCGAACTCGAGCGTCTCCAGCATGCTGCGGAGCATGAGGCGGGTCGTACCGTCGTCGTCGACCACCAATGCGCGGAATTTCTTGAACAATTTTCGATCCGTGGAAGCGTGCCCGTGCCGAAACTAAGCCTGGCGGCCATCGCGCTTCAAGTGCCAAACGATGTCATCGTGTTGCCGCAGTTTGCGAAGAACATCCGCTCTGGTGAGCCTTTTGCAACGCCTCGCAGACCCCGGTCCGCCCTGCCCGCACGGCCCTCGGCCATGCGGGAAAAGCAGATCAGGGACGAGCGTTTCCCGTGAGTCCGGTCCGCGCGAAAGGATCACACTCGTCGCTTGCAACGCCGGTGCCGGGCGAAATGCCCGCCGCAGCCGGAAAACAGAGAACAGGAAGATGCCGAAGTCCGCTGCAGTGCCCGCCAAGAGCTACAACACGCGCCTTTTCGTGGGCAACGTGCCGTTCGGCATCGACCCCGAGAAGCTCGCCGACCTTTTCGACGCGCACGGCATCGTCATCCAGGCCCAGATCCCGACCGATCCCGCCACCGGCAAGGCGATCGGCTATGCGTTCGTGACGATGGCGACCGAGGCGCACTGCAAGGCCGCCATCGCCGCGCTCGACGGCTCGACCGTCGGCGAACGCAAGATCGAGGTCCGCCTCGCCGACGTGAAGGCGAAGAAGCCGCCGCGCGCCAACGGGCCGCGCCGCGCGCGCCCGCGCCCGGCCATGGAAAGCGGCCCGCTGCCCGCCCATCTGCGCCCCGATGCCGATCGTCTCGGCCTCAGCCAGCCGATCGTCAGCCGGCCGACTTCGGCCACACGCAGCTTCACGGTCGAGAAACGCCGCCTGGGTCCGTCGATCCGCCGCGTCTGATTCCGTTCCGGACTATTTGATCCCGATCGCGCCGCGCAGGTCGGCGTCGGTCATCGTCGTCTCGCGCAGGTCGGCACCCGTCAGGTCGCAATCGACCAGGCGTGCGCCGGAGAGATCCGCACCGCGGAAATCGGCATCGCGCAGCGAGGATTCGGTCATGTCGACCGCTTTCAGATTGGCGCCGCGGAAATCCGTCTTGTTGGCCCGGATGCCGCGCAGGCGCGCGTGCCACTTGGTGCCGGCCGAGCCCGACAGCGGCAGCGGCGAGAAATCCGCGTCGCGCAGGACCGCTCCGTCGATGACGGCCTTGTCGAGATTGGCGCCGCGCATCGAGGTGTTCGACAGCTCGCACCCGGCCAGCATCGAGCCTTCGAGATTCGCCATGTCGAAACGGCCCGAAGGCAGCTTGGCGCCGACCATCGTGACGCGCTGGAGCTTGGCGGCCGACAGCGTCACGCCCGGCCATTCGATGGGCCCGAGATCGACGCCGTCGATCGCGACCTGGAGCCCCTGCGTGCCGCCGGTGCGCAGCCAGTCGTTGTGCGAAACGACCATGTCGCCGAACGACATGCCGATGTCGGCCAGCGTGCGCGGCAGCACGGCGCGCGACAGGTCGCACTTCTCCAGTTCCGCGATCACGAAATGGCAGGCGCACAGGTCCGCCCCGTCGAGATTGGCGCCCGCGAGCACCGCCCCCACCAGCACCGCCCCGTTGAGCCGGCACCCCGACAGGTTCGCGTCGGAAAGATCGGCCCCGGTGAACACCACGCCCGACAGGTTGGAGTTCGAGAGGTCCGCGCCCGCGAGGTTCGCGCCGCGCAGGTTGCAGTTGGTGAGGTCTGTCGTCTGCCCCATCACGCGCCCGAGCTTCGCCTCGCCCAGATTGGCGCCGGCGAACTTGGCGTTGTCGATCGTCGATTTCTGGGTGAGCACGACCGAATAGTCGTATTCGCCGTTCTCGTTCGCGGTGACGAGGAAGCCGTCGCGGATGTCCGCGCGCATCAGGTTGGCGCCTTCGAGATTGGCGCCCTTCAGCACGGCCCCGCGCAGGTCGACGCGCGTCATGTTCGCGTCGGTGAGGCAGGCGTTGGTGAGGTTCGCGCCGAACAGGTTGGCGCGCGACAGGTTGGAGCGGCTGAAATCGCATTCGGTGAGGTCGGCGCCGACCAGCTCGGCCTCCGCCAGGTCCCGGTCGAAGATGTCGCTGCGCGGCAGCACGCAGAAATTCGCCTGCAGGCGCACGCCGCCGGCCTGCTTCTTGAGGAAGCGCTCGTGCGCCGCGAGGCGCTTGACCAGCTCTTCCTTGCCGATCTTCTTGCGTGCGATGGGCTTCACGCCTGCCAAGGCGACGTCTCCGGTGATGCGTACATGTGCAGGGGATTCACCGCGTCCATTCCGACTCGGCCGGGAAGTAGCGTGCCACGAAACGATAGGTATTGCGCACAAGGCGTTGCGCGGTGGCGCTCCGCTCGGCCGTCACGCCCTGCCAGGCTTCCAGCACGTCTTCCCATTTCATCAGCTGGGAATGCAGCCGGTCGCGCGTCTCGCGGATGAACGCGATCTGGCGCGGCAGCGTGCGCAGCGCGTTGGCGGTTTCGCCGGTCTGCCCGTCGACTTCGCCGATCTGCGCCTCCAGCTTCAGCACCGGCGGCTCGGCCAGCGCGATCGTGCGGTCGATCTCGTCGTGCACGCCCCGCTCGCGCTTGTAGGCCGTGCGCAGCCGCTTCAGCGTCTCGACGACCCGTCGCGCGCGCGCGACGCGCTCGCGCAGCGCTTCGATGTAGGAAAGCTCGTTGACCAGCCGGTCGATCTGGTTGACCACTTCGCCCTTGCGGTCGGGCGCGAAGCCCAGTTCCTCGGCAAGCTTGCCGAAGGCCGCCTGCACCCGCGTCTTGGTTTCCGGATCTTCGGCGACCTTGGCGAGTTCCAGCATGCTCATCTGCTGCGTACCGCTCCTGCCCGACATCCACGCGACGAGGCCGACCGAGATGCGGCCCCGCGCGATGGCGCGGTGCTGCTCGCTGACGGCCCACGAGGCGGTTCCGTCGAGCAGCTCGCTCGGGATCGTGTCGCCGGGATGGATCTTGCGCACGAAGGCGAGGGCACGCGCCACGTCGTCCAGAAGCCTGGAATCCGCGTCCGCCGGCTCGATCCCGAACGCCGAGCGCAGGGCCACGAAGGTCAGGTTCGCGCGCACGTCGCCGAGATCCACGCTGTAGACGGGCTCGTCGGTCTGCGGATCGCTCTGGAACAGGCCGCCCTCGATCTGGAACACCTTGTGCGCGAATTCGAACCGGCGCGCGGGTGCTGCCGCGCGCGGTGCTTCGGTCATCAGCGTATCGCCGCCGCCGGGCTCTGTGGTCGACTCGCTCAAATCCTGCTCCGCACTCGGGCGCGGTTGCGTGGCGAAGAAGTTTCTCCACTATTTCTCCATTCTACAGGGCAAAGGCGAGGATCGCCAATCAGGTATCCGCGTCACCGGGTCCAGGTCGTGCCGATCGGGAAATGACGCGCCGCGAAACGGTAAGTATTGCGGACCAGAAGATGTGTTTCGGGTCCGGGGACCGGCGGAACGTCCCTCCAGGCCTCAAGCACGGCATCCCACTTCATCATCTGGGCATGGACCGCGTCGCGCGTATCGCGGATCAGCTTGATGTGCGCGCCCACATGCCGCAGCGCCTCGAGCGTCTCGGCCGAGCGCGCATCGACGGCCGCCAGCCGCTTTTCCAGCTCGACCACCGGCCGCTCGGCCAGCAGGATCGTGCGATCGACCTCCTCGGTCAGCGTGCGCTCGCGCCTGTAGACCACGCGGAAGGCGCGCAGCGTCGACACGACCCTGCGCGCCAGCGCCACGCGCTCGCGCAGCGCCTCGACGAAGGCGAGCTCGTCGATCAGCCGCTCGATCTGCTCCACCACGTCGCCGCGCTTGGCGGGCGGATAGCCCAGCGTATCGGCGAGCTGGCCGAACCCGGCCTGCACGCGCAGGCGCGTCTCGGGCGACTGGGCGATCCTTGCAAATTCGTCGACGCGGATCGAGCCATCGGCCTTGCCGCCCGACATCCAGATAACCAACCCGCCCCAGACGCGCCCGCGCGCGATCTCGCGATGCCGGTCGTCGACCGTCCACGAGGCCGTCCCGTCGAGCAGCTCGCTCGGGAACGAGTCGCCGGGACGCACCTTGCGCACGAAGGCAAGCGCCTGGCGGACGCTTTCGAGGAGGAGTCCGTCCGGACTCTTGGGCTCGATGCCGAACGACGAGCGCAGCGTGGCGAACGTCAGCTGCGCGCGTACGTCGCCGAGATCGACGCTATAGACCGGCTCGTCGCTCGACTCGTCGAGATGGAAGACGCCGTTCTCGACGCGGAAGACCTTGTGCGCGAAATCGAATTTGGTGACGGGAGCCGCGACCGGCGCGTTCTCGGGCAAGTGGTCGCCCGTTTCGAGCTTCGCCGTCGCCTGTCCTGTCGGGTTCGTATGCGGTTCGGCAGGGTCGGCCAAGGCGGGCTCCGTCGTGGTGTTGCAGGCGAGCCTAAGCTTCATATCTTTACGTGCAATTAACGGAATGTACGCTATTTTTAATAGCATACCATCGTGATACGGACTTGACCGCATCCGTCCGCAGGCCGAAAAAAGGACGGCATGCAGATCGTCGTCGAGCCCGACCGCCGGACTTGGGAGAATGCCGCAAGGCAATCGGTCTTCTGGCCGCTTCAGCAGGATTGGGATTACGGGCTTGCGGTGCGCTGGCAGCAGCGCGACGTGCTGCGCCTGCTCGCCACCGACAACGGCAAAACGTGCGGTGCACTCCAGATCGTCGGCCGCAGATGGTTCGGCTTCGCGCAAGTGTGGCTCGCCCTGCGCGGGCCCGTCGCGGCCGATGCCGACGCCGCGTCGGCGCTGCTCGCGCACATTCCACGCGGCCTCGCGAAGCTCGCCTTCGTGGCGCCCGAGATCGCAAGCGATGCGACCAACACGGCGCGCTGGCAGGGGCGCGCGCGCATCTATACCGGGCATAGCTGCGCGATCTTCGATCTTGCCGCCGGCGACGAGGCGGCGCTGCGCGCGCGCCTGCACCAGAAATGGCGCAACCGCCTGGCGCAGGCCGAGCGCGGATCCTTACGCATCGAGACCGCTACGCACGGCAAATGGATCGACTGGGTCGTCCAGCGTTACGAGGACGTGCATGCGGCCACCGGCTTCGCCGGGCCCTCGCGCGATTTCGTGGCGCAGATCGCGGAGCTGAAGGCGCCGCGCGCCACGCTCGCGGTCGTCGCCCTTGCCGGCAACGAGCCCGTCGCGGGCGCCCTGTTCCTGCGCCACGGGCCGGATGCGAGCTATTACGTCGCCGCCGCGACCGACGAAGGCCGCAAGGCCAACGCCGCCAATCTCGTGCTGTGGCGCGGGCTGATGGCGCTGAAGGAAGCAGGCGCACGCCGCGTCGATCTCGGCACCGTCGATACCGACCGCAGCCCCGGCCTCGCGCGCTTCAAGCTCGGCACGGGTGCCGCACCCCTCACGCTTGCAGGCACCTATCTATGAGCGAGGAACCCGTCTACGGCCACCGCATCCCGGCCCCGCGCCCCACATGGCGCCTCGTGCCGATGCTGCTGTGGCGCGTGGCGTTGCCCGTCCTGCTGGCACTCGTGCTGCTCGACCTTGCGGTCTTCGCAGTGCTGCACGGACTGTTCGGCGCGTGCTACGGCGCCTTTGCCTGGGTTGGCGCCTGCTGAGGGGCCGGCGGGTCGACGATGTCGGCCCGCGTCGCGACTTCCGCCCGGATGCGCGCGATCACGTCCTCGACCGGCATCGAACCCAGATCGCGGCCCGAACGCAGGCGCACGGCGACATGGCCCTGCTCGGCCTCCTTGTCGCCGACGACGAGCATGTAGGGGATCTGTTCGAGCTGCGCGTTGCGGATCTTCTTCTGCATGCGCTCGGTCGAATCGTCGACATCGACGCGGATGCCGCCGTCCGTCTGCGGCAGTTCGCTGCCCGTCAGCCGGCGCGCGACTTCCGTCGCGAACGCGACGTGGCGATCGGCGATCGGCACCATGCGCGCCTGCACGGGCGACAGCCACGTCGGCAGGCGGCCGGCATAGTTCTCGATCAGGATGCCGATGAAGCGTTCGAACGACCCCAGGATCGCGCGGTGCAGCATCACGGGGCGGTGCTTGTTGCCGTCTTCGCCGATGTAGCTGGCATCGAGCCGCTCGGGCAGCACGAAATCGACCTGCAGCGTGCCACACTGCCAGTCGCGGCCGATGGCGTCGCGCAGAACGAACTCGAGCTTCGGCCCGTAGAACGCGCCCTCGCCCGGATTGCGGATCGTCGTCAGGCCCGCGGACGCGGCCCCCTTTTCAAGGGCGGTTTCCGCGCGATCCCACGTCTCGTCCGAGCCCGCGCGCTTCTCGGGCCGGTCGGAGAACTTGACCAGCAGGTCGGCGAAGCCGAAATCCTTGTAGACGACGCGCAGCAGGTCGCAGAACTTCTGCGATTCCGCCGGCACCTGATCCTCGGTGCAGAAGATGTGCGCGTCGTCCTGCGTGAAGGCGCGCACGCGCATGATGCCGTGCAAGGCACCCGACGGCTCGTAGCGATGGCACGCGCCGAACTCCGCCATGCGCAGCGGCAGCTCGCGATAGCTGCGCTGGCCCTGCCGGAAGATCTGCACCGCACCGGGGCAGTTCATCGGCTTGATGGCGTAGAGACGGTCTTCCTCCTCGCCTTCCTTGCCGGGCTTGGCGACGAACATCGCGTCGCGATAATTCTCCCAGTGCCCCGACTTCTCCCAGAAGACGCGGTCGACGAGCTGGGGCGTCTTGACCTCGACATAGCCGTCGGCTTCCAGGCGCGAGCGCATGTAGCGCTCGACCGTGCGGAACAGCGACCAGCCCTTGGGATGCCAGAAGACCGTGCCCGGCGCTTCCTCCTGCAGATGGAACAGGCCCATCGCGGCGCCGAGCTTGCGGTGGTCGCGCTTTTCGGCCTCTTCGAGGCGGTGCAGATATGCCTTCAGGTCCTGCTCGTTCGCCCAGCAGGTGCCGTAGACGCGCGTCAGCTGCGGATTGCGCGAATCGCCGCGCCAGTAGGCGCCGGCCAGCTTCGTGAGCTTGAACGCACCCACCTGGCCCGTGTGCTCGACATGCGGGCCGCGGCAAAGATCGGTGAAGTCGCCCAGCGTATAGAACGACACGCTGGAAACGCCGGACGATCCGGCATCGACCAGATTGGGATCTTCGAGACCCTTGGCCGCCGTCGAGCCGCGCGTGGCGAGCAGGTTCAGCAGCTCGACCTTGTAGGTCTGGCCCGTCTTCTCCATGAACGCGACGGCCTCGGCGATCGGCACTTCGGTGCGCACGAGCGGCAGCTTGCGCTCGCGGATCTTGCGCATCTCCGCTTCGATCTTGGGCAGGTCCTCGGTCGTCAGCGGCGTCGGCGTCTCGATGTCGTAGTAGAAGCCGCTGTCCGTCGCCGGGCCCACGCCCAGCTTGGCCTGCGGATGAAGCTTCAGTACGGCAGCCGCGAGCACGTGCGAGCAGGAATGCCGCATGCGGTCGAGGTCGAGACCCGGTTTTGCGTCCATAATCGTCGTTCCGTCCGTTCCGGCGCGGACTTCGCGCCAAGGGACGCGGAAAATACGGCTATCCTTGCTGCAATGCAACGACAGGCCCGTAGCGCTTGGGTCGGTTTCCGGGGTAAGCAGCGTTCCATGAACCGCCCGCCCCCGCACCGGCCCAAGCGCCCCGGCCGCCGCCCGGCCCATCCCAAGGGCCCCGACCGCCGGGCCGACCAGCCGAACCGCGACGACGGCCAGCTCCGCGAAAGCCCGAACCGCGGCCGCGGCCCCGATCCGCGCGCGCATGACGGCCGCCACCGGCGCGACATCCTGCGCATCGCCGGATTGCCGGCGGTCGAAGCGCTGTTCACGCGCGCGCCCGAAACGGTCGAACGGCTGATCGTGGCACCCGAGATGGCGCAGGCCGCCAGCGCCCTGCTACGCGAGGCGAACGCACGCAAGATCGCGCATCGCATCGTGCCCGGCGAAGCGCTTGCCAAGATCGCCGGCACCCCGCTCACGGGGGGCATCGTCGCCGAGACCAGCCCGCGCCCGGCCAAGCAGTTCGACGTGGGCGAAGCGCGCGTGTGGGCCTCGCGCTGGCAGCCGCTGGTCGTTCTCGACGGCATCGGCAATCCGCACAATCTGGGCGCCATCGCGCGCACGGCCGCGTTCTTCGGCCTTACGCATCTGGCCATCACCGACCATCCGGGGCAGGCCGCCCCGTCCGAGGCCGCGTATCGCGTCTCCGAAGGCGGGCTCGTGTGGCTCGACGTCTATCGCATCCACCGCCTGCCCGACGTGCTGCGCAAGCTCGGCATGTTCTACACGGTCGTCGGCACGGCCATCGGCACGGGCGCCCAGATGCCCATGCAGAAGCTGGCGACCGGCTCCAAGCCCGTGTGCCTCGTGCTGGGCAACGAGGAAGTGGGCCTCGCGCCCGCCACGCTCGCCGTGTGCGAGCATGTCGTGACGCTGCCGGGCGCGGGCAAGGTCCAGTCGCTCAATGTCGCGGCGACGGCCGCGATCCTGATCCATGCGATCACCGGCGGGTTCCGGCCGAAGTGATCGCGCGCGCCGCCGCAATCCTGTTCGTCGTCCTTGCATCCGCGGGCCCTGCCGCCGCGGGGCCGTGCGAGGTGCTGGCGGACGCGATCCGCGGCAGCTTCGAGGCCGACGCCGATCTCGACCGCGTCTATGCCCATCTTTCCGACGGACCGGCCTGGCGCGGCGCAGATGCGGCCATCGCGACCGCCCGGCCCGGCCGTCCGCGCCGCGCGACGATCGCGCAGCGCCGCTATCTCGTCGAGTTCGCGGCACCGGAAAGCGAGGAAGGTTTCGCCCCCGCCACGACGCGCCTGATCGTGCTGCGCGACGCGCAGGCACCCGGCCGAACCGTCTGCCGCGTGCGGCTGATCGGCGAGAACGCCGGCCGTACCGAGGACATGCGCCCCGCCGACGCCGCGTCGGAGTCCGCGCGCCGCATGCCGATGGCCGTGCTGGAGCCGCTGCTGCCCGCCCTTGCCCGCGCGCGGATCGCCGCCCCGTCGTTCGATCCGGCCGAGCTGCTGGGTGAAGGCGCCGAAAGCACGGGCGACGGCGGCGTGATCTTCACGGCCGGCGGGGCGCGGTTCCAGATCGCCCTGACCCGCGTGCCCGACACCGATGGCGAAGTTTTCGGCGCGTTGGCGCGCCTCCTGCCCGAATTGGGCAATCGCGAGCGGCCGCTGGGCACGTTCCGCCATTTCGTGACGACGCGGCTGGCCGACATCCGGACCGAATAGCGGCGCCGCTTTTCCCCGGCGCGCGGATCGGCTAGGTTGGCCCACTTCAAACCGACCGACGACGGAAACGACCGAGCATGACCGACGGCAACAACGCGGAAGAAAAACGGCGCCAGACCCGCTTCGGGGTGCTGCGCGGCACCCTGCTGGTCGACGGCGAAGGCTACGAGATCGTCGACTGGAGCCGGAACGGCTGGCGCGCGAAGGCGGCCAAGGCATGGTCACCGATGGGCACGGCGTTCGACATCGTCCTCGGCATCCGCTCGGAAAAGGGTTCGGTCGAGGTACGCGGACGCGGCACGATCGTGCGCACGACCGAAGGCTATGTCGCGGGAACGTGGGACCTGCGCACGCCGGCGGACAAGGAAGTCGAAGCGCTGCTGACGATCTTCCTCGAAGGCGGCCGGGTCGACTTCTAGCCGGCAGCCCGCTGCGCCGGCGCCGCGGCACCGGCCTCGGCGCGCAGCCAGTCGCAGAAAAGCGATACCTTGCGGAGCGCGAGCTTCGCTTCCGGGCACACGATGAAATAGGCGAAATCGACCGACACCACGTCGCCGAACGGCTTCACCAGCCGCCCTTCGGCGAGATCGGCCGCGGCCAGCAGCGACTTGCCCAGCGCCACGCCGCGCCCCAGCACCGCCGCCTCGACGACGAGGCTCGACTGGTTGAATTTGGGCCCTCGCGTGCCGTCCACGTCTTCCACGCCTGCCGCCTTCAGCCACATCGACCAGGTCGGGCACGAGGGATCGTCGTCCGGGCTGTCGTCGTGCAGCAGCGTCAGGTGCTTCAGCGCGGCGGGCGTATCGAGCGGCACGGGTCCGTTCAGCAGCCTGGGGCTGCAGACCGGGAACACCGCCTCGTCGAGCAGGCGTTCCACATGCAGGTCGGGGTAGCGTCCGGCGCCGTAGCGGATCGCGAGGTCCACGCCGTCGCCGTGGAAATCGGCCAGCGACATGGAGGCCGCGACGCGCACGTCGATCTCGGGATATTTCGCCTGGAAGCGGTCGAGGCGCGGAAGCAGCCACTTGGCCGCGAACGATGGCGCCACGCTGATCGTCAGCACGCCCGCATCGCCCAGATTGTCGATCTCCTCGATCGCGGCGGCGAACTGCTCGAACGCGCCGCGGATGCCCGGCAGGATCGCCTGGCCGGCATCGGTCAGCAGCAGGTTGCCCTTGTTGCGCTGGAACAGGGGGATGCCGAGATGGTCCTCGATCGTCTTGATCTGGTGGCTGACGGCGGCGGGCGTGACCGACAGCTCGTCGGCCGCCTTCGTCACCGAAAGATGGCGGGCGACGGTCTCGAAGACGCGCAGCGAATTCAGGGGCGGGAGGCGACGACGCATGGGTGGAACCTAGTCCTTTCGCGCGCACCGGCAAGCGCGAAAAAAACTGTGGTTGCCGTCAAGTTTTGCTCAACGGCGGCGATGCGCAGATCTAGAGCGACTTGCGCACCAGCGCCGCGCCGGCGCTCAGCGCCGAAAGCTTGGCGTAGGCGAGGTCGCGTGCCATCGGCGCCATGCCGCAGTTGGTGCAGGGGAACATCTTGGCGGGATCGACGTATTTCGCGGCCCGGCGGATCGTCGATGCCACTTCCTCTGGCGTCTCGGCCGTCTCGCTCGCCACGTCGATGCAGCCCACGAGCACGTCCTTGCCCTTGAGCAGGCCGATGAACTCGATCGGCACCTTCGAATTGGCGACCTCGAGGCTCACCTGGTCGATGCGGCTCTTCGCCAGCGCCGGGAAGATGCGCTCGTACTGGCGCCATTCGTCGCCCAGCGTCTTCTTCCAGTCGATGTTCGCCTTGATGCCGTAGCCGTAGCAGACATGCACGGCCGTCGTGCATTCGAGGCCTTCGGCCGCGCGCAGCAGCGCCGGGATGCCCCAGTCGAGCACCTCGTCGGTGAAGACGTTGAAAGCGGGCTCGTCGAACTGCACCGTGTCGATGCCGATGGCGGCAAGCTCGCGCGCCTCCTCGTTGAGGAGTTCGGCGAACGCCATCGCCATCTTCACGCGGTCGCCGTAGAAGCGGTCGGCGATCGTGTCGACGATCGTCATGGGGCCGGGCAGCGTGAACTTGACCTTGCCGTCGGTCGCGGCGCGCGCGGATCGGGCTTCCATCGAATGGACGGGGCCCTTGCGCTTCAGCGCGCCGATCACCTGCGGGACCTGCGCGTCGTAGCGGTTGTTGCGGATGCCCATCGTCACCTTGTTCTCGAAATCGATGCCGGTGACGCCGGCAAGGAAACCGTGGACGAAGTGCTGGCGGGCCTGTTCGCCGTCGCTGGGAATGTCGATGCCGGCCTGGCGCTGCAGGCGCACGGCCAGCGTCGTGGCATCGGCCTGCGCCTCGGCGAGGGCAGCCCCGGTCTGGCGCCACGGCGCCCACAGCGTCTGGGGGGCGGCCAGCCACGAAGGTTTCGGCAGGCTGCCGGCGACGGTCGTCTGAAGCATCGGGGAAACTCCGGGAGGGGGCCGCGTCAGTTCTTGCTGGCGGTCGGTTCGTTGCCGCAATTCGTGACGAGGGCGGTCGTGCGGACCTGGCTGGAGTTGCCCTCCATCACGTATTCCTTCGACACGCGGCAGCGATAGGTCATCGGCTCGGTGCTGACGATGTTGGGCACGGCCACGGCAACGCCGTTGACCATCGTCGAGGCACCGTCGAGCAGTTCGGGATAGCGCGTCACGACATAGCCGATGGCGCCCATGATGCTGCAAAACACCGCGGTGACCATCAGCAGGTTGAGAATGACTTTGCTGTTCTCGGTGTTTTCCATTGTTCCCTCGATTCCGAAGATATGGCCGAACCGGGCAATTTTCAATTGATAGCCGCCTAAAGAGTTGTTCTTGTTCGTAATTGATACGTCCACCGCGCCCGGAGACCCCATGCCCGAAACGCCCGCCCCGCCCTACGAAGGCGGCTGCACCTGCCGCGACATACGCTATCGGGTTACCGTCCGGCCGATGTTCGTCAATTGCTGCCACTGCCGCTGGTGCCAGCGCGAGAGCGGCGCCGCCTTCGCCCTCAACGCGATGGTCGAGACCGACCGGGTCGAGATCCTGACCGGCAGGCCCGTCACGGTGGATACGCCCACGAACAGCGGCAAGGGCCAGCGGGTCGTGCGCTGCCCCTCGTGTCACGTCGCGCTGTGGAGCCACTATTCGGGCGCCGGCCCGAAGATCGCGTTCGTGCGCGTGGGCACGCTCGACAATCCCGACGCGATGCCGCCGGACATCCACATCTTCACGCAGTCCAAGCAGCCGTGGGTGGTTCTGCCGCCCGGCATGCCGGCCGTGCCCGAATATTACGATCGCGAAAAATACTGGACGGCCGCCAATCTCGCGCGGCGCGCGGCCGCCGTCCGCTAGCCGGGACGAAAGGGCGGCCAAACGCGGCATGGACGCTGCGTTGCACGCAGTGTAGGGTCCGGCACCATCGACAAGGCTCCATTCCGGCTTCGATGGCTGAGAGAGACCAGCGCTCCCGCCCCCGTTTTCGCGAGGAGATGCGCATGTCGAAATATCTCGTTCCGCCCGTCTATGTTCCCGTCCTGCTGGCGGCGCTGATCCTGGCCTACGCCCTTCTGCGCGCGCCCGTCTGACGGCCCGCACGCCGTTCCCCCATGCCATCGCCGTGGCTTACCCGCCGGCCGCGCGAGATCGATACGTTTGATTGCGATTCTGCGAGGCGGGGCAGATCCATGCCGCCAAGGGCCATCGCCCGGCGGCTTCCAAAGGACATCCCATGAAAGCTCTCTTCACCATGCCCGCCGACACCACCCCGTTCGCGTGGGGCGCGGTCGCCGGCGCCATCGCCCTCACCATCGTCGGGTTCAACTGGGGCGGTTGGGTCACCGGCGGTACGGCCGACAAGCGCGTCACGACGGCATCGCGTGAAGCCGTGGTCGTCGCGCTGGCGCCGATCTGCGTCACGCAGTTCCAGGCGCAGGGCGACGCGACGGCCAAGATCGCCGAACTCACGAAGTCGAGCTCGTGGGAGCGCGGCAGCCTGGTCGAGAAAAGCGGCTTCGCGACGATGCCCGGCAGCAAGACGACGGACTCCGACGTCGCGCGCGCCTGTGCCGAAATCCTGAGCAATCCGAAGACCTGACCCGGACGGGCCGGGCTCCCCCAAGGGGGTCCGGCCTCTCTTTCGTTGCGGGACCCGTCTTGCAAGGGCCCGAAGCGTGACCTAGCCTGTAGCCGTTCCTGCGGACTCGTCTCGGCAGGGGCAATGTCCGGAGCATCCCGAAGGGAGTCCGGTGGCTTCGGGAGGAGCGTTCGACTTGGAACAGACCGACATCGCGTCGCCTGACTATTTCCACAAGGTCGTCGACTGCCAATGGGCCTGCCCGGCGCACACGCCGGTCCCCGAATATATCCGCCTCATCGCCGGCAAGCGCTTTGCCGACGCCTACATGGTCAACTGGAAATCGAACGTGTTTCCGGGCGTCCTCGGGCGCACGTGCGACCGGCCGTGCGAGCCCGCCTGCCGGCGCGGCCGCGTGGAGGACGAACCCGTCGCGATCTGCCGGCTGAAGCGCGTCGCCGCCGACAACAAGGGCGACGTCTCCGCGCGCATGCCCGCGCCGGTCGTCGAGCGCAACGGCAAGCGCGTCGCCGTGATCGGCGCGGGCCCCGCCTCGCTCACCGTCGCGCGCGACCTGCTGGCGGCGGGCTATGCCGTCACGATCTACGAGCAGGATCCGTTCGCCGGCGGCATGATCCGCACGCAGATCCCCAAATTCCGCCTGCCCGAATCCGTGATCGACGAGGAAGTGGGTTTCATCCTCGCCCTCGAACCGGAGCTGCGGCTGGGCAAGCGCGTGGAAAGCCTGAAGGCCGTCATCGACGAAGGCTACGACGCCGTGTTCGTGGGCTGCGGCGCGCCGCGCGGGCGCGATCTCGACGTGCCGGGGCGCAAGGAAGCGGCTTCACGCATCCATGTCGGCATCGACTGGCTGTCGTCGGTCTCGTTCGGCCACACGACCTCGATCGGCAAGCGCGTGATCGTGCTGGGCGGCGGCAACACGGCGATGGACTGCTGCCGCTCGGCCCGCCGGCTCGGCGGCGAGGAAGTCACCGTCGTCGTGCGCTCGGGCTTCGAGGAGATGAAGGCCTCGCCCTGGGAAAAGGAAGACGCCACGCACGAAGGCATCCCGATCCGGAATTTCCTCGTGCCCAAAGAAGTGCTTCACGAGAAGGGCAAGCTGACCGGCATGCGCTTCACCAAGGTGAAGCCCGAGATCGACGCCAAGGGGCGGCGCAATCTCGTGCCCACCGGCGAGCCGGACGTGGAAATCCCGTGCGACGACGTGCTCGTCGCCATCGGGCAGGAGAACAGCTTCCCCTGGATCGAGCGCGACATCGGGCTGGAATTCGACAAATACGGCATGCCCGTCGTCGACACCGCCACGCTGCGCTCGACGCATCCGAAGGTCTATTTCGGCGGCGACGCCGCCTTCGGACCCAAGAACATCATCTGGGCGGTGGCGCACGGCCACGATGCGGCCGTGTCGATCGACAAGGTGTGCCACGGGCTCGACCCCAGGGTGCGCCCGATGCCGGGCACCTCGCTCGTCAGCCAGAAGATGGGCATCCACGAGTGGAGCTACGACAACGACATCGCGAACGACCTGCGCCACAAGGTGCCCCAGCGCGATCCGGCCGAGACGCTGAAGAACATCCGCATCGAGGTCGAGCTCGGCTACGACGACAAGCTCGCCTACAAGGAAGCCGAACGCTGCCTGAACTGCGACGTGCAGACGGTGTTCACGCCGCAGCTGTGCATCGAATGCGACGCATGCGTCGACATCTGCCCGATGGACAGCATCACCTTCACGGCCGACGGGCCCGAAGCCGAGCTGCGCACGCGGCTGACGGCGCCGGCCGCGAACCTGACGCAGGACATCTACGTGTCCCACGGCCTCAAGACCGGCCGCATCATGGCCAAGGACGAGGACGTCTGCCTGCATTGCGGGCTGTGCGCCGAACGCTGTCCCACCGGTGCCTGGGACATGCGCAAGTTCCTGCTCGAAACCACACAGGCGGGTCACGCATGCCGCAGAGGCTAGAAGCGACGAACGACTTTGTCGTCAAGTTCGCGAACGTAAACGGTTCCGGTTCCGCATCGGCCAACCAGCTCTTCGCCAAGGCGATCCTGCGCATGGGCGTGCCCGTCACGCCGCGCAACATCTTCCCGTCGAACATCCAGGGCCTGCCGACCTGGTACGAGATGCGGATCTCCGAAAAGGGCTATCTGGGGGCGCGCGGCGGCGTGGATCTCGCCGTCGCGATGAACCCGCAGACATGGGACCGCGACGTGAAGGAGATCGAGCCCGGCGGCTATCTCTTCTACGACAGCTCGAAGCCGATGCCCGATTCCAAGTTCCGCAAGGACATCAACGTCGTCGGCGTGCCGCTGACCGAGATGTGCAACCGCACCTATTCCGATCCGCGCCAGCGCCAGCTTTTCAAGAACATCGTCTATGTGGGCGCGCTCTCCGCCCTGCTGCAGATCGAGCCCGCCGTCGTCGAGCAGCTTCTCGCCGAACAGTTCAAGGGCAAGGACAAGCTGATCGCGCCCAACGTCAAGGCGTTCCACATGGGCCGCGACTGGGCGCTCGAGAATCTCGAATGCCCGCTCGGCATCAGGCTCCAACGGCGCGACCTGATCGGCGACAAGATCTTCCTCGAAGGCAATTCCGCAGCGGCCCTCGGGGCCGTCTATGGCGGGGCGAGCGTGTGCGCCTGGTATCCGATCACGCCGTCCTCCTCGCTCGCCGAGGCGTTCGAGAAGCATTGCCGGCGCTACCGCACCGACAAGGAAACCGGCAAGGGCCGCTACGCGATCGTCCAGGCGGAAGACGAACTCTCCTCCATCGGCATGGTGATCGGCGCCGCCTGGAACGGCGCGCGCTCGTTCACCGCCACGTCCGGCCCCGGCATCTCGCTGATGCAGGAGTTCCTCGGGCTTGCCTATTTCGCCGAGATCCCCGCGGTCATCTTCGACGTGCAGCGCGGCGGCCCGTCGACCGGCATGCCCACGCGCAACCAGCAGTCCGACGTGCTGTCCTGCGCCTATGCCAGCCACGGCGACACCAAGCACGTGCTGCTGTTCCCCGAAGACCCGCGCGAATGCTTCGAATTCGGTGCCGCGGCGTTCGATCTCGCCGACCGGCTGCAGACGCCGATCTTCGTCATGCTGGAACTCGAGATCGGCATGAACGAGCGGCTGTGCGCGCCGCTCGCGTGGGACGCTTCGCGCAAACTCGACCGCGGCAAGGTGATGAGCGCCGCCGACCTCGATTCCGCGCGCCAGTTCGGGCGCTATCTCGACGTCGACGGCGACGGCATTACCTACCGCACGCTGCCCGGCACGCATCCGACCAAGGGATCCTTCTTCACGCGCGGCACCACCAAGGACCGCATGGCGCGCTATTCGGAAGAAGGCCCCGATTACATCGAGAACATGGAGCGGCTGCTGAAGAAGTTCGGCACCGCCAAGAAGCTCGTCCCGCAGGCGATCGCCAAGGCGGCCCGCCAGCCCACGCGTCACGGCGTCGTCTATTACGGCTCGACCAGCCCGGCGATGGACGAAGCGCTCGACCGGCTGCAGGAGCAGAACGTGCATCTCGATGCGCTGCGCGTGCGCGCGTTCCCGTTCGGCGCGGAAGTCGAGGAATTCGTCGCCGCGCACGACAGCGTGTTCCTCGTCGAGCAGAACCGCGACGCGCAGATGCGCACGCTGCTGGTCGCCGAATGCGGGATCGATCCCGCGAAGATCGTGCCGGTGCTCAACTACGACGGCAATCCGATCACGGCCCGCTTCATCGTACAGGCCATCGCCGAACGCATGACGGGTGCCAACGTCACCAAGCTGCGCAAGGCCGCGCCATGACCTATCTGCCCAAGCCCAAGTTCCGCCACCCCGACCTGCCGACCAACGCGCTCGGCTTCACGCGGCGCGACTACGAGGGCGCGGTCTCGACGCTCTGCGCCGGCTGCGGCCACGATTCGATCTCGGCGGCGATCATCCAGGCGTGCTTCGAGCTCGACCTGCCGCCGCACCGCATCGCCAAGCTCTCGGGCATCGGCTGCTCGTCGAAGACGCCCACCTATTTCCTCGGCGCAAGCCACGGCTTCAACTCCGTCCACGGGCGCATGCCCTCGGTGCTGACCGGCGCCAATCTCGCCAACCGCGATCTCGTCTATCTGGGCGTGTCGGGCGACGGGGATTCGGCGTCCATCGGCCTCGGCCAGTTCGCGCATTCGATCCGGCGCGGCGTCAACATGCTCTACATCGTCGAGAACAACGGCGTATACGGCCTCACCAAGGGCCAGTTCTCGGCCACGTCCGACCGCGGCTCGAAGAGCAAGAAGGGCGTGGTCAATACCGACGAGCCCATCGACATGGTGAGCATGGCCCTGCAGCTCGGCGCCACGTTCGTGGGCCGCAGCTTCTCGGGCGACAAGACCCAGCTCGTCCCGCTGATCAAGGCGGGCCTGCTGCATGGCGGGGCCGCCTTCATCGACTGCATCAGTCCATGCGTCGCCTTCAACAACCATGAAGGCTCGACGCGCAGCTTCGACTACGTGCGCGCCCACAACGAGGCGGTGAACCGTCTCGACGTGATCCCTGCGCGCGACGAAATCGTCACCGACTATGCGCCGGGCACCGCCGTCGACGTGAAGCAGCACGACGGCAGCACGATCCGCCTGCGCAAGGTGGCGCCGGACTACGATCCGTCGGACCGCATCGCCGCGATGACCTATCTGCAGCGCAAGCAGGAAGCGGGCGAGATCGTCACCGGCCTGCTTTATCTCGACGAGGAACCCGTCGACCTGCACGCGGCCCTGAAGACGACCGACAAGCCGCTCAACGCGTTGTCGGACGCCGAGCTGTGCCCGGGTGCAAGCGAGATCGCGAAGATCAACGCGGGCCTGCGGTAAGCCGACGAACGTATGCCGGCCGACCGGCTGCCGTTGCGCGACTCGCGCGCGCGCGGCTAGGCTGCTGCCCAAGAAACGATCAAGGGAGTCGCCTGCCATGATGCGGATCCGCAATCTGCTGTCCGTTCCCGTCCTTTTTGCATCCGCCCCCGCCTTCGCCGCCGATGCGGCGAAGATCGATTCCGGCGACACCGCGTGGATGCTGCTGTGCACGTTCCTCGTCATCCTGATGACGATCCCGGGCCTGGCGCTGTTCTACGGCGGCATGGTGCGCAAGAAGAACATCCTTGCCGTGATGATGCAGTCCTTCGCGATGTGCGCGATGGTGACCGTGCTGTGGTTCGTCGCCGGCTATTCGCTCGCGTTCGGAACCGGCAACGCGTGGATCGGCGATTTCTCGCGCCTGTTCCTTGCCGGCATGGGCGACAATTTCGATGCGCCCTTCGTGCTGGGTGCGGGCACCGAGGCGGCGGTCCCGACGACGATCCCGGAATCGGTCTTCCTGCTCTACCAGCTCGCCTTCGCGATCATCACGCCGGCCGTGGTGACCGGTGCCGTCGTCGACCGCATGAAGTTCTCGGCCCTCCTCGTGTTCTTCGCGATGTGGTCGCTCGTCATCTACGCGCCGCTTGCGCACTGGGTATGGAGCCCGCTGGGCTGGCTCAACGCGATGGGTGTCGCCGACTTCGCCGGCGGTACGGTGGTCGAGATCAATGCCGGCATTTCGGCACTGGTCTGCGCGATCGTCATCGGCCGACGCATGGGCTATGGCAGCGACAACATGGCGCCCTACAACCTCGCCTACGCGGTGACGGGTGCCGCCCTGCTGTGGGTCGGCTGGTTCGGCTTCAACGCCGGCGGCTCGCTCGCGGCCGGCGGACGGGCAGGCATGGCCGTGCTGGCCACGCAGATGGCGGCGGCCGGCGCGACGCTGGGCTGGCTTGCGGTCGAATGGGCCTGGCGCGGCAAGCCGACCGTGCTGGGCGCCGTTTCGGGCGCGGTCGCAGGCCTCGTCGCGGTCACGCCGGCAGCCGGCTTCCTGCTGCCGGGGCCCGCCCTCGTGCTGGGTCTCGCCGCGGGCGCCCTCTGCATGTGGTCGGCGACGGCGCTCAAGTTCCGCCTGCGCTACGACGACAGCCTCGACGCCTTCGGCGTGCACGGTGTGGGCGGGTTCGTCGGCATGCTCTTCACGGGCCTGTTCGCGTTCGGCCCGCTCTCGGCGACGGCCGCAGCGCCGGGAGGCGCCTATGTCGGCGGCCTGCACCTTTTCGGCGTGCAGCTCTTCGCGAGCATCGTGACGATCGTCTTCACGGCCGTCGGTTCGCTCGTGCTGCTTTACGTGACCGACCTGCTGGTCGGCCTGCGCGTGACGCCCGAGGAGGAACGTCAGGGCCTCGACGAATCCCTGCACGGCGAGAGCCTGGGCTAGTCGGCCGTACGCCACATCCGGCGCACGAATTCCTTGCTGGCGCGCATCGCGGCGACAGGTTCGCCGCGCGGCACGCATTCGGCGCATAGCAGGCCGCGATAGCCGCCGGCCTTCAGCTGGCCGAACCATGTCGCGAAATCGTGGTTGCCGGTTCCCGGATTGCGGCGGCCGGTGTCGGATATCTGCACATGCGCGAGCCAAGGTGCCAATTCGCGTAAGGCCTCGGGCGGATCGTTCTCGAGTGTCATGTGATAGAAGTCGGCCATCGCGCGGATCTCGGGCCGGTCGAGCGTGCGCACAATGCGCACGGCATCGGCGAGGCGGTTGACGAGGCTCGACTCCTTCCGGTTCAGCGGCTCGAGCGCGAAGACCGTGCCGCTGCCCTTCAGCGCATCGGCGATCCAGCCCAGCACCGACAGCAGTTCCGATTCCGCCCGCGCCTGCGTCCAGCCTTCGGGGATGTCGCGCGACCAGCCGCTGCCCATCACGACGACGCGCGCCTTGGCCAAAGCGAGGATCTTCACGACGCGCGCGAAATAGGCGCGCGCCCGCCGTTCGTCGGCGGCCGGGCCGATGAGCCGCAAGTCGTGCGGGAAGAGATAGCTCATCGCCAGCGCCGGCACGGGCAGGTCGAGGATCCGCGCCTCGGCGTCGGCGAAGGCGTTCGGGTCTTCCAGCCGCATCGGCACGAGTTGCAGTTCGATGAAATCGAGGCCGGCATCGCGCACGACCAGCGCCTCGTTGAGCGAGCCGCACCAACCGAAGGGGAGATCGGTTCCGGTCATGGCGCGATCCTAGCCGAACCGCAGCGATGCGCCCACTCTCAGGCGTCGCCCGCCGTGCGCAGCGCCAGCAATGTATGCAGCGTCTCCAGCGTGGGCACGGCCACGTTGCGCCGGCGCGCGAGATCGATGGGGGCTGCCAGGATCGGGCCGATCTCGACCGGGCGGCCGGCCTCGAAATCCTGCAGCATCGACGTCTTGTGAAGCGGACTGCCGATGACCGGCGAGTTGAGCGAAGCGACCGCATCGGCAAGCGAGCTGCCCCATGCGGCCGCCACGGCCACGCCCTCGTCGACGATGCGCGCACGCAGTTCGGCGAAGCCGGGCGCCCCGATGATCTGGCCGTTGCGTTTCTGCGTGAGCGCGCTGACGGGCCCGAAGCTCGCGTTCTGCACGAGCTTGTTCCACACGACCGTGCGGATGTCGTCGGTCGCCTTCGCCTCGAAGCCCGCGGCCGACAGCACGCCGGCGACGGTCGCCAGCGCCTCGGGATCGGCCCCCTTGCGCGGCGTGCCCATGGTCAGCGTACGCGGCAGGCCGGGATTGTGCACGTGGCCGGGTGCCGGCACGCTTGCCGGCATCTGGATCATGCAGCCGAGCGCGCGCGTGCCCGACAGCGCCTTCCAGATGACGCCGCCCGGATCGATCACCGGGAGCGGCGTGTCGCGCTCGGGCACGTCGAGCCCGGCGAAGAACCACCACGGGATGCCGTTCTGCGCGCACACGACGATGGTGTCCTTGCCGAGCAGCGGCGCCAGCGCAGGTGCCAGCGCCGGCAGCCCATGACCCTTCGCGGCGAGGATGACGATATCCTGAGGACCGAGATCGGCCGGACGGTCGGATGCCGCAAGCCGGTGCACGCTTGTCGCGGCTTCGGTCTCGAGCTTCAACCCGCGTTCGCGTATGGCCGCGAGATGGGCCCCGCGCGCCAGCACCGAAACCTCGTGCCCGCCCTTGCGTGCCAGCATTCCGGCAATGGTCCCGCCGATTGCCCCCGCCCCGACGATCGCGATCTTCATGTGCGCTCCTGTGATGCGGCCCAAAACATAAGGGCTCCGCCGTTTCCGGCGAAGCCCTTGTTTGGTCTTGGTGGAGCCAAGCGGGATCGAACCGCTGACCTCCGCAATGCCATTGCGGCGCTCTCCCAGCTGAGCTATGGCCCCGAAATCTGCGGCCGGGGTTGGGGCCCCGGACCTGCGGCGTTATTTATGGCGAAACCCCGACGGGGTCAACGTTCCTCGTCTTCGACGTTCTCGATGACCTCGGCGACGTCTTCCTCGTCCTCGCCCAGTTCCGAGGTGTCCTCGATCACCGCATCTTCCTCTTCCTCGGCGCCTTCCTCGGCGGGGGCGTCGGGAACCTCGACCTCCTCCACCACGGCGACGACGGGCTTGGGAGCGGGTGCCGGCTTGCCGCGACGCGACTTCAGCAGCACTTCGGGGTCGTATTCAGCGCCGCACTTGGGGCAGCTGATCGGATCCTTGGACAGGTCATAGAAACGCGCACCACAGGACTGGCACGTGCGCTTCAAACCCCATTCGGCCTTCGCCATCGATCGCTCCTTCGCGGTACCGCCCGTTTAGGTCGGAAAAACGGCACCAAATTCGAACGGGCGGGGGGAATGCCATGTCCCGGCCCCCCTGTCAACCGGCGCCCGCCGGGAGCGGTTGCCCCTGCGGGGCAGCGTTGGTACAAGCCCTGACCCTGCCGTCGCAATTCCCCTGTCGAGGCCCCATGTCGAGCGCAAATACGCCCCACCCCGCCACCAGCCGGCCGGGCGCCCCGCTCAAGGGCACGATCGGCGTTCCGGGCGACAAATCGATCTCCCACCGGTCCCTGATGCTGGGCGGCCTCGCGGTCGGCGAGACCGTCGTCCACGGGCTGCTCGAGGGCGAGGACGTGCTGCGCACGGCCGCCGCGATGCGCCTGATGGGCGCCGAGATCGTCCGCGACGACAAGGCCGGCGTGTGGCGCGCGCGCGGGCGCGGCGTGGGTGCCCTGGTGGAACCCGCCGACGTGCTCGACCTCGGCAATGCCGGCACGGGAGCCCGCCTGCTGATGGGCCTGATCGCCGCCCACCCGATCCTCGCCGTGTTCACGGGCGACGCCTCGCTGCGCCGCCGGCCGATGGGCCGCGTGACGCAGCCGCTGGAGAAGATGGGCGCGAAGTTCCTCGCGCGCGGCCGGGCGGAGAACAAGGTGCTGCTGCCGCTCACCGTCGTGGGCGCCAACGATCCGCTGCCGATCGAATACACGGTCCCCGTCCCGTCGGCGCAGGTGAAGAGCGCGGTGCTGCTCGCCGGCCTCAACACGCCGGGCACCACGGTGGTGATCGAGAAGGAAGCCACGCGCGACCACACCGAACTGATGTTCCGCCATTTCGGCGCCGAGATCGACGTCAGCGAGACGCCCAAGGGCACGCGCATCGCGCTCAAGGGCCAACCGGAACTGACGGGCCGCGAAGTGCGCGTGCCCGGCGATCCGTCGTCGGCGGCCTTCGCGCTGGTCGCTGGCCTGATCGTGCCCGGCTCGGAAGTGACGGTGCGCAACGTGGGCCTCAACGTACGGCGCACGGGCCTCTACCAGACGCTGCGCGAGATGGGCGCCACGCTCGATATCGGCAATGCGTCGACGCAGGCCGGCGAGCCCGTGGGCGACATCTCGGTGCGCTTCACCAAGCTGAAGGGCGTCGACGTGCCCGCCGCACGCGCGCCCTCGATGATCGACGAATATCCGATCCTCGCGGTCGCGGCGTCGTGCGCAAAGGGCCGCACGGTGATGCGTGGCCTCAACGAGCTTCGCGTCAAGGAAAGCGACCGCCTCTCGGCCATCGCGCGCGGGCTTGCCGCGTGCGGCGTGAACGCCACGATCGACGGCGACGACCTGATCGTCGAGGGCAATGACGGCCCGCCGCCGGGCATGGCGGCCGACACGCCCGCGATCAAGACGCATCTCGACCACCGCATCGCGATGAGCTTCCTCGTGATGGGTCTTGCCGCGGCGAAGCCCGTCACGGTCGACGATATCGGCGCGATCGCCACGAGCTTCCCCGGCTTCATCGATCTGGTGCGCGGGCTGGGCGGCCAGGTCGTCCCGGCGAAATGATCATCGCCCTCGACGGCCCGGCGGCGGCCGGCAAGGGCACGCTCGCCAAGCGGCTGGCCGGGCATTTCGGGCTGCCGCATCTCGACACGGGCGCGCTCTACCGGGCCGTCGCGTCGCGCGCTTTACGCACTGGCGAGACGCCCGAGGCGGCCGCGGCCGCGTTCCGCCTGGCCGACATGGACGCCGAAGACCTGCGCAGCGGGGCCGTGGGCGCGCACGCCTCGAAGGTCGCCGTGATCCCGGCGGTGCGCGCCTTGCTGTTGGAATTCCAGCAGAAATTCGCCCGTTCGCCCGGCGGGGCGGTGCTCGACGGGCGCGATATCGGCACGGTCGTCTGCCCGTGGCCCGAAACGGTGAAGATCTTCGTCACCGCCAGCCCCGAGGCGCGCGCCAGGCGGCGATATAATGAATTGCTTGGCCGGGGCGAAACCCCTATATATGCGGCCGTTTTCGCCGATCTGGCGGAACGCGACAAGCGGGACAGCGAGCGCGCTCACGCCCCCTTGAAGCCGGCTCCCGATGCCGACGTGCTCGACACGTCAGATCTCGATCCCGACGCAGCGTTCCGCACGGCTCTCGGCCTCATCTCGGCGAAGACACGCACCCGGGGATAGTCCCCGGCCTGCGAACCCCAGCCCCGGCGTCGGCCGAAGGCAATGCGCCTTACGGACGTCCGGCGTTGAACGCGAGAGGAACTATCTGAATGGCGAAGGCATCCAGTCTGGCCCGCACGGTGAGTGCGCCGGCGAGCGGAGAGAATTTCGCGGCCCTGCTTGAAGAATCGCTCGGTGCGGGCGGCTCGTTCGACGGTCGCGTCGTAAAGGGCACGGTCATCTCGATCGAAGGCGATTTCGCCATCATCGACGTGGGCCTCAAGTCCGAAGGCCGCGTGGCCCTCAAGGAATTCGGCACGGCGGGCGCACCCGTCGAGCTCAAGGCCGGCGACACGGTCGACGTGTTCGTCGAGCGCATGGAAGACAAGCACGGCGAAGCCTCGCTGAGCCGCGACAAGGCCAAGCGCGAAGAAGCCTGGGGCGCGCTGGACAAGAACTTCAAGGACAACGCCCGCGTCACCGGCGTCATCTTCGGCCGCGTCAAGGGCGGCTTCACGGTCGATCTCGGCGGCGCCGTCGCGTTCCTTCCCGGCAGCCAGGTCGATATCCGCCCCGTGCGCGACATCACCCCGCTGATGGGTACGCCCCAGCCCTTCCAGATCCTCAAGATGGACCGCTCGCGCGGCAACATCGTCGTCTCGCGCCGCGCCGTCCTCGAAGAGACGCGCGCCGAGCAGCGCTCGGAACTGGTCGCCTCGCTGAAGGAAGGCCAGGTGCTCGAGGGCGTCGTCAAGAACATCACCGACTACGGCGCGTTCGTCGACCTCGGCGGCGTGGACGGCCTGCTGCACGTCACCGACATCGCCTGGAAGCGCATCAACCACCCGTCGGAAGCGCTCTCGATCGGCCAGCACGTCAAGGTGCAGGTCATCCGCTTCAACGCCGAGACGCAGCGCATCTCGCTCGGCATGAAGCAGCTCGAGGCCGATCCGTGGGAAGGCGTCGCCGCCAAGTATCCGGCGAACGCGCGCTTCAAGGGCCGCGTCACGAACATCACCGACTACGGCGCCTTCGTGGAGCTGGAGCCGGGCATCGAAGGCCTCGTGCACGTCTCGGAAATGAGCTGGACGAAGAAGAACGTCCATCCGGGCAAGATCGTCTCGACCTCGCAGGAAGTCGAAGTGATGGTGCTCGACGTCGACAGCTCGAAGCGCCGCATCTCGCTCGGTCTCAAGCAGTGCATGGACAACCCGTGGGACGTGTTCAAGGTCAAGTTCCAGGGCGGCACGGAGCTCGAGGGCGAGGTCAAGAACATCACCGAGTTCGGCCTGTTCGTGGGTCTGCCCGGCGAAATCGACGGCATGGTGCATCTCTCGGACATCGACTGGGAGAAGTCCGGCGAGGAAGCCATCAAGGCCTACAAGAAGGGCGACAAGGTCAAGGTCAAGGTGCTGGACGTCGACGTCGAGAAGGAACGCATCTCGCTCGGCATCAAGCAGCTCACCTCCGATCCGTTCGAATCGGCCGCTTCGGGCTTCAAGAAGGGCGACGTGGTCACCGGTACGGTCTCGGCCGTGCAGGATAACGGCGTCGAACTGACGCTGGCCGACGGCGTGACCGGCTTCATCCGCAAGTCGGACCTGAGCCGCGACCGCGCCGAGCAGCGCCCCGAGCGCTACGCGATCGGCGAAAAGGTCGACGCCAAGATCACGCAGATGGATCGCGCCAGCCGCAAGATCCAGATGTCGATCAAGGCGCGCGAAATCGAGGAAGACAAGGAAGCCATGCAGCAGTTCGGGTCTTCGGACTCGGGCGCCTCGCTCGGCGACATCCTCGGTGCCGCTCTCAAGCGCAAGGCGGAGAAGGAGCAGGAGTGATCCTGCACCTTTCCCCACCGGAAAGAACGAAGGGGCGGGCCGCAAGGTCCGCCCTTTTTCTTTGGCGGCGAAGGCCCTAGATTGCAGCCCATGAACGGACCCGAACTTCTCGTCGAACGCCGCAAGCTCAAGCGCTCGCGCACCCTCTGGCGCGCGGCCTGCGTGCTCGTCGCGGCCGGATCGCTCGCCCTCCTGTTCGGGCGCAGCGAACTCGTCCGTCACTACACGCCCTATGTCGCCGAACTGCGCCTGTCGGGCATCATCTTCGACGACACCGACCTGATCGAGGCGCTCGAGGACGCGATGGACGAGTCGAGCGCCAAGGCGCTGGTCCTGCGCATCGACAGCCCCGGCGGCACGGTCGTGGGCGGGGAGAGCTTCTACCGCACGATCCGCAAGATCGCCGAGACCAAGCCCGTCGTCGCCGTGCTGGGCGAGGTCGCGGCATCGGGCGGCTACATGGTGGCCATCGCCGCCGACCACATCGTCGCGCGCGAGGGCACGATCACCGGCTCCATCGGCGTGATCCTGCAGACGACGGACCTGACCGGCCTGATGGGCATGCTGGGCGTGAAGGCGGAGGCGATCAAGTCGGCTCCGCTGAAGGCCGTGCCCTCCCCGCTGGAGCCGCTGACCGAGGCCGGGCGCGCGGCGACCCGCACGCTGGTCGAGGACATGTACGACATGTTCGTCGGTATGGTCGCCGAACGACGGGGAATGGAGCGGCCGCAGGCCCTCGCCCTGGCCGACGGGCGGGTCTTCACCGGCCGGCAGGCCAAGGCGAACGGCCTGATCGACCAACTGGGCGGGATCAGCGAGGCGCGCGACTGGCTCGAGGAAAAGGGCGTCAAATCAAGCCTTCCGCTGCGGGAAATCAAGGTTTGGCGCGAGGAACAGCTGCTCGGCGGGCTCGTCCGGACGGCCGTTTCGGCGGCGCTGGGAAAAAGCTATCTGCCGGAACGACTTACGCTTGACGGCCTTGTGGCGGTCTGGCACCCTGATTTGCGTTTCCGCTAACGATTTCCAAGCGCTAGGGGTGTTTGGCCGATGACCAAGTCCGAACTTATCTTGCGGCTGGCCGAGCTCAACCCGCATCTCTATCAGCGCGACGTTGAACGCATCGTCACAACCGTATTCGACGAGATCACCGCCGCGCTCGCGCGCGGCCATCGCGTCGAGCTGCGCGGCTTCGGGGCCTTCTCGGTCAAGCGCCGCGGCGCACGCACGGGCCGCAACCCGCGCACCGGCGCTGCGGTCGACGTTACGGAAAAATTCATCCCGTTCTTCAAGACGGGCAAGGAACTGCGCGAGAAGCTGAACGACGGCGGCAAGTCCGGCTGAGGCCGGCGGCGATGCGCGTTCTCTACTGGATCCTCGCCGGCCTGCTTGCGGCCCTCGCCGGGCTTTTCGCCCTCGGCAACCGCAGCGACATCACCGTCGATTTCTGGCCCGTCGGCCCCGCCGTCGCGATGCCGGTGTTCGTTGCGCTCGTCGGTGCGCTCTATCTGGGCTTCACGCTGGGCGCCGTCATCGCCTGGCTGGCGCAGGGTCACACCCGCAAGCGCGCCCGCGAGGCCAACCGCCGGGCCGACGCGCTCGCGCGCGAACTTGCCGAAGCGAAAGCGGCGGCTGCGAAATCCGTCACCGCACTCACGCCGGTCGCGCCGCCCGGCCCGCCGGTCTGACGCGATGCGGGGGCCCCCGGGCAACGCGATGCGCATCATCGGCGGCAGCGAGGTCGAGAACATCCTCGAGCCCGGCCCGCTGGTCGAGGCGCTGCGCACCGCCTTCCGCAAGGGCGCCGAAGTCCCGCTGCGCCACCGCCACACGATCGAGGTTCCCGGCGGCGAGCCCGCCTCGCTGCTGCTGATGCCGGCCTGGCAGGCGGGCAAGTACTGCGGCGTGAAGATCGTCACCGTCTTCCCGTCGAACGGCGCGCAGGGGCTGGCGGCGGTGATGGCCAACTACATCCTGATGTCCGCGCGCACCGGCGCGCCGCTCGCCGTGATCGACGGACACATGCTGACGCTGAAGCGCACGGCCGCGGCATCCGCACTCGCGGCCAAATATCTCTCGCGCCCCGATTCCGACAAGCTGCTGATGGTGGGCACGGGCTCGCTCGCCCCGCATCTGATTCTCGCGCACGCCAGCGTGCGGCCGATCCGCGAGCTCGTCGTGTGGGGGCGCGATCCGAAGAAGGCGCAGACGCTGGCATCGAACTTCGACGGGCGACGCCTGAAGGCGCGCGCGACGGCCGATCTTGCGCAGGCGGTGACGTGGGCCGACACGATCAGCTGCGCCACGCTGTCGAAGGCGCCGCTCGTGAAGGGCGAATGGCTGCGGCCCGGCCAGCACATCGATCTCGTCGGCGGCTTCACGCCCGACATGCGCGAGGCCGACGATGCGGCGGTCGCGCGCGCGCGTGTCTATGTCGACACATGGGGCGGCGCGCTCAAGGAAGCAGGCGACATCGTGCAGCCGATCGCCAGCGGTGCCTTGCTGGAAAAGCAGATCGCGGGCGACCTTGCCGAGCTCACGCAGGGCCGTGCCGCCGGCCGCTCGTTCCACAACCAGATCACGCTGTTCAAGTCGGTTGGCACAGCACTGGAAGACCTCGCGGCGGCCGAGCTCGTCTACGAGGCGGGAAGGCAATGAACCTGCTGCCCGACTGGCCGCTGCTGCTCGCGTTCGCCGCCGCCACGCTCGCCCTCAATCTCACGCCCGGGCCCGACATGGCCTACATCACCATGCGCAGCCTGACGCAGGGCCGCGCCGCCGGCATCGCCGCGAGTTTCGGCGTGGGGGCCGGGTCGCTCATGCACACCCTGCTCGCCGCGATCGGCGTCAGCGCGATCCTGCAGCATTCGGAATTCGCGTTTGCACTTCTGAAATATGCCGGAGCCGCCTATCTGGTCGTCGTCGCATGGGGCCTGCTGCGCGCCGGCACGCACGACGCGGCGGCACAAGGCGCGCCGCCGCCGCGCCCGACCGCGCGCATCTTCGCGGAAGGCGCGCTCACCAACATCCTCAATCCCAAGGTCGCGCTGTTCTTCCTCGCGTTCCTGCCGCAGTTCGTCGCGGCCGATGCGGCGAGCCCGGCCTTGTCGCTCGCCACACTGGGTCTGCTCTTCAATGCCAGCGGCACCGCCGTCAATTGCCTGATCGCCGTTGCCGCCGCAGGCGCGCGCGATCGGCTGACGCTGTCGTCCTTCTGGCGCGCGACCCTGCGCCGGCTTGCGGCCGTCGTGTTCGTCGGGCTTGCCGTGCGCCTGGCGCTCGCCGCGCGGCCCTGAGCGCGTCGGCAGGACAAGTGCCTTGCGCACCAAGGGATTCGGCGCTTTGCGAGTCTCCGGCGAGTTTGTTATAGTTAACTCGGCGTGGTAGGACCCGCGCGCGGAAGCCTTGGTGCATGACGCATGCTTCTCCGGACGGAGGAGACATCGCGAAACCCGGAGCGGCCGCATCCGGGCGCCTGCCGCTGGTTGGTGTCAGGGACAACGACGTCGACAAGACGCGAGCAGGCGAGGACAGGGATATGCCTTCGGGTGACGGCACGATGCGGGCCACCGTGAAGTGGTTCAACAGCGCCAAGGGTTTCGGTTTCGTAACGCCTTCCGACGGTTCGCCGGAAGCGTTCCTCCATCTCTCGGCACTCAAGCAGGCCGGCCATGAATCGGTCGGCGAAGGCGCAAGCGTCACGGTCGAGATCGGGTCGAGCCCGAAAGGCCGCCAGGTGCTGCGCGTCCTCGAGGTCGACAGCTCGACGGCACAGCCCTCGGCGCCGCGCGCACCGCGCGCACCCTACGGCGATCGCGGCGGCAGCGACCGCGGCGGTTGGGGCGGCGGCGGCAACGACCGCAGCGGCTGGGGCGGTGGTGGCGGCGATCGCAGCGGCTGGGGCGGTGGCGGCGGCGATCGCGGCGGCGACCGCGGGGGCGACCGTACCAGCAGCTATCAGGCGCCGGTCGATCTCTCGAACGCCGAATCCATGGACGGCGTGGTGAAGTGGTTCTCCGGCCTCAAGGGCTATGGCTTCGTGCAGCCCGACGGTGGCGGCAAGGACGTGTTCGTCCACATCACCGTGCTGCGCAACGCCGGCCTCCAGAGCCTTGCACCCGGCCAGCCCGTGCGCATGAAGGTCGTCACGGCCCGCAAGGGGCCCGAGGCGGTCACCGTCGAACTCAACGGCCCGATCGGCGCACCGCCGGCCTGAGCCTTCCAGGTTCCATCGAAGCGGCGCGGAACGGGAAACCGGTCCGCGCCGTTTTCATTCGGGCGTACCTGTTTTGGCGGGGGCCGTCTCGCCGACCAGCGTCTCGATGCGCACGCCGCCGGAAATGCCGAGGACCGGCGCGCACCATTCCCACGCCGCGCGCAGCGCCTCGTCGAACTTCCACGGCGCGTTGATCACCAGCAGGCCGCTGCCGTTGAGCCGCCGGTCGTCATCGGGCGCGAAACGCATGAACTCGGCCACGCTCACGCGCGCGATGCGCCCGTCGGCCATTTCGGCAAGGAACGCGTCGACCGCCGCACGACCCTTGACCGGATACCACGCGACGAACGTGCCGGTGGCGAAGCGCCGGTGGCCCTGGCGGAGCGCGCGCGCGAGCGCCGCGAACTCGTCCTTGCGCTCGAAGGGCGGATCGACGAAGGCGAGCCCCCGCCGCTCGCGCGGCGGCAGCTTGGCCTTCAGCGCGTTGTAGCCGTCGCCCCCGACGATCTCGATGTCGGGCTCGCCTTCGAAAGTGCGGCGCAGCGTCTCGGCGTCCTCCGGGTGCAGCTCGTTGGCGACAAGCCGGTCGCCCGGCCGGATCAGTTCGCGCACCAGCCGCGGGCTGCCGGGATACCAGCGCAGCGTGCCGTCCGGGTTGAGCGCGTGCACGACGCGCAGATAGCCCGCCATCGCGTCGGGGGCGCCGGGCGCGTCGAAGATCTTCGCGATGCCGTCGCGCCATTCGCCGGTCCGCGTCGCGGCATCGGCCAGCAGGTCGTACTCGCCCAGCCCCGCATGCGTGTCGATTACGCAGAAGGGCTTGGGCTTGTCGGCAAGCCGCTCGATCAGCAGCGCGAGGGCCACGTGCTTGGCCACATCGGCGAAGCCGCCGGCGTGGAAGGCATGGCGGTAGTTCATGACGGGCGGGACACTACCCTAACAAGCTTGCCTGCGGCCTCTGGACAAACCATGAACGGTCCGGCTATCGCTTGCCGGGGAGTCGCCGCGTCGCTTAACTTGGCCCATCGATGGCAAAATCAGTCCAGTCCAAGATCGAAGAGCTGCTCCAGGTCGCGCGGGCGAGCCGGGGAACCGCGCGCGCCCAGATCGGGAACCAGCTCGGCGAGATCCTCGCCGACGCCCCCGCCTCGCTCGACCGCGGCGAGTTCGAGATCGCAGCCGACATCGTCCGCCAGCTGATCCGCGAGACCGAGGCCGAGATCCGCCGGCGCCTCGCCGAGCGGCTGGCCGAGACACCCGACGCCCCGCGCGAGCTGGTGCTCGCGCTCGCCAACGACGAGATCTCGATCGCCCGCCCGCTGCTGACGATGAGCGCGGCGTTGGCCGATTCCGACCTCATCGAGATCATCCGCAACCGCGGCATCGCGCACCGCCTCGCCATCGCCAACCGCTCGGACGTCAGCGCCACCGTATCGGCCGCACTCGTCGAGACGGGCGAGAACGACGTGATGGAAGAACTGCTGGCCAACCGCTCTGCGCGCATTGCCGAAGCCACGTTCGCCTATCTTTCCGACCTCTCGCGCGAGCGCGAGCGCCTGCAGTCCCCGCTCGTCGCGCGCGACGACCTGCCCGGCGACGTGGCCGCGCGCCTCTATGGCTGGGTGGCCGCAGACCTCAAGCGCCAGATCCGCGACCGCTACGCCTTCGACGCGAACAGCGCCGCCTGGTCGCAGAGCTGGGAAGGCGCCGTCGACTGGGCGGTCGACGACGCCGCGGGTGCGGCCGCCGCCGACCACGGCGCGGCGATGGACTGGGGCTCGTCGGCCGACCGCCTTGCCGACACGATCAAGGCCGAGCGCCTCAACGACCCCGCCATCCTCGTGCGCACGCTGCGCCAGGGCCATGTCTCGCTGTTCGAGGCCCTGTTCGCGCGCTTCGCCGAACTGCCGATGAAGGTCGGACGGCGCATCCTCTACCAGGCCGACGGAAGGGCGCTTGCGGTCGCGGCCCGGGCGCTGGGCATGGAACGCACGCACTATCTGGCGCTCGCCCATCTCATCAAGCGCACCTCGGCCAGCGAGGGCCGCCTGATGCCGGCCGACGCGACCGTCGACCAGGGTCCGCCGCTGGAGGCCGTCGCCCTTTTCGACCGGCTGGGCCTGCCCGAGGCGGTCGACGTGATGACGCGCTGGCGTACCAAGCCCCCCGCCCCGCCCGCCGGGCGCGATATCGCCTGGGCGCGGCGTGTTGAACCTGCGAGCCCCCCCGGATAGAGTTCAGGACCCGTTCCGATTTCACGCGACTCGACCAGCCGAACCACCGAGAACACCGCCCAGAGATGGACAACAAGAGCGAAGCAAGCGACGAGGATGCGCTCCTAGCCGAACTGGCCCGGGTCAAGAAATCCGAGGACATCCAGTTCCGCTATGGCGTGATCGTCGCCATGAACTCGCCGGCCTGGTTCAGCCGTCGGCGCGAGAATTTCCAGCAGATCATCCAGGCGCTGCGCCAGCTTCTCGGCACGTCCGACAGCGGCGTGTTCGCGATGCACAACTACAACATCGTGCTGCTGTTCCGCCGCGACCACCGCTACCACCTCGAGAATTTCGACTCCGACCTCAAGACGATCCTGCGCCAGCACGCCTCGGCCGCGGGTCTCGAGGAAGGCCAGGCGCAGGACGCCTACGAGCTCTTCGCCTTCAAGGACAGCTTCGCCGACTTCGAAGCCATCGTCGGAAAGATCGCCGACGACTACAAGTCGTTCCAGGAACGCCGCTCGCGCCTGCTGAACAAGGCCGGCACGGCGATGACGACGGCGCAGGGCCAGCCGCTGACGGCCTCCTCGCTCGCCAAGCTCGAGGACCTGCTGCGCAAGGCCGACATCACCGGCTTCCTCAAGAGCCAGATGTGCTGTGCCGTGGCGCCGGGCGAGCAGATGCGCGTCTTCTTCCGCGAGGTGTTCGTCGGCGTTTCCGACCTGCGCCAGATGGTGGCCCCGCGCAACGACCTGCGCATGGTGAAGCCGCTGTTCCAGCAGCTGACCCGCACGATGGACCAGCGCGTGCTGCGCGCGATGTTCGACGGCTTCGTCACGCGCCAGTCCGGCAACGTGTCGATCAACCTGAACATCCAGACGATCATGAGCGCGAGCTTCCGCGAGTTCGACACGCGCATCGCCAACTTCATCCCGAAGTCGCAGATCATCATCGAGATCCCGCGCTTCGACGTGTTCTGGGACTATGCGGAATACCTCACCGCATGCGAGTTCCTGCGCAATGCCGGCTACCGCGTGCTGCTCGACGGCGTGACGCTCGACGTGCTGTCGATGTTCGCGCGCCCGGAGATGGGTGCCGACTTCATCAAGGTGCTGTTCCGCCCCGAACGCCCGAACGAGTGGCGCGAGGCGGGTGTGGCCGAGAAGATCGCCGCGGCCGAAGCGGGCCGCCTGATCATGGCCCATTGCGAGACGGCCGAGGCGCTGGAACTCGGCCAGGCCGCGGGCGTGCGGCTCTTCCAGGGCTTCCATATCGACAGCATGCTCCGCGATCCCAACCGCAAAATCGCCTGAGCCATTACCGTATTTTATGCTTGACGGTTCGTTGACGAAACTTTGCGTCAACAAGCCAAACATCTGATATCGGCGGAAAATCCGGCGACCGGTTGACGGTCAACGGAATTTCACGTCGTCAACTACCGCAAAATCTTCACTTGTCAAAGAGCACGTCAACCACCGGAGATTATATCCGGATTGCGTGCAATTTCAAGGATTTTATACCCCGGGCATGGCGCTTGCTGTGAATCCGCCATGACCCTCTGGAACTTCACCGGCGGACCGGACGGCGGATGGCGCGTCCGCAGCATCGAAGTCGTCCGCGGCGAAACGCTCGCACCCGCGAGCCACGTCGCAATCGTCTCGGGCGAACTGCCGCCGGCAGCCGGTGCTGTCTGGCGCCTGCGCGGCGCGGTCAGCAACATCCGCTACGCCACGCGCGCCGAGACCGGCGGGCTCGCGAAGATCCAGCCCGCCCTCGGCCGCGCGCAAGCCACGCATGCCGCGCTGATCCCGGTCCGCAAGACGCCGGAATGGTGGGCGCTGCCGCAGGACGAACGCCGGGCGATCTTCGAGGAGACCTCGCACCACACGCGCATCGGCATGGAGTATCTGCCCGCGATCGCGCGCCGCCTGCATCACGGCCGCGATCTCGGCGAACCGTTCGATTTCGTGACGTGGTTCGAATTCGCACCCGCCGACGAGCCCGCATTCGACGATCTGCTGAAACGCCTGCGCGCGACGAAGGAATGGGAATACGTGGCGCGCGAGGTCGACGTGCGGCTGGTGCGCGCGGACTAGCGGATCTCGCGGGTCCGGACTCTGGCGGCGGCCGAAAGCCCGAACGCCTGCCCACGCCCGTCCTTGCCGGCCAGCGCATAGCTCATGTTCATGTCGAGAACCGCGCCGCTTGCGGCATCGAACACGAGATGCGCACGGTACGGCCCGGTAATGGTGCCCGATCCTTCAACGATGCGGACGTCTCCGTTCATCAGCAGAACGAATGCCTCCCGGCCGAGAAACGTGCCGATCCCGGCGCTGCGTATGCGCGTCGACCCCTCGATCTTGTCGCCAAGGCTCCTGAACATCTCCCCCGCCAGAAACTGGCGTGTCGGAACCGTGGCGATCCGGTCCACCTCGATCCCGTTGGCGAAGCAGACGATCGACGATTCGGCCTCCTGCGCCTTGATGTAACTCTCGAACTTCGAGATATCGAGCGACATGCCGCCGCGCACCTGCAGATTGGCCACGCGCGGATTCCGGCAATCGGCATCCCAGTCGATCGACGAGTCGAACTTCTGCGATTTCAGCTCGGCGCGCTCGGCATCGGTCAGCACAAACTGGGCGATCCGCAGATCCATGTCGGACATCGCAAGCGTGGCGCGCAGGACGGTGCCCGGCACCAGCGCCAGCTCCGACTTGTGCGAAATCCGGAGATCGAGCGCATCGACGCCATCGCTGCGCGTTCCGGGTGGAAGCTTGGCCGCGACCTCGATCTCGACGTCGCGCAGCAGCGTCATCGACTGGCGCGGGCGGATCGACGATTCGATCCGCTGGCGGCCGCCGAGAACGAATCCGTCAGGCAGGCCGGGCGGGGGCGTGGTCGGCTGGGCGCAGCCGGCAAGCAGCAGCGGGACGAACAGGCACGCAAAGAACATCCGCGCCAAGTCCGCCTCCTGTGCGTTCATGCGCCAACTATTGCGTATCTATGGTCGCAGCGCGGAGCGGCTTCGTCAACATCTTGCCGTCATGCCCAGGCTTGATGCCGGAGAAACAGAAAAATCAGACCTTCGCGCCCACCGGGGCAGGCCCGATGTTGCGCTTCAGCAGGTCGTCGAAATAGGCGATCGTCTTCCTGAGGCCGGCGTCGAGCTGGATCGTCGGTTCCCAGTTCAGGATCGCCTTGGCCTTGTCGATGTTCGGCTTGCGCTGCATCGGGTCGTCGGCCGGCAGCGGCCGCTTCACCAGCTTGGACTTGGCGCCCGTCAGATCGATCACGCGCTCGGCGAGCTGGCGGATCGTGAATTCGTGCGGATTGCCGAGATTGATGGGGCCGGTCACCGCATCGGGGCTGTCCATCAGGCGGATGAAGCCTTCGATCAGGTCGTCCACGTAGCAGAAGCTGCGCGTCTGCGTGCCTTCGCCGTAGATCGTGATGTCCTGGCCCTTCAGCGCCTGCACCACGAAGTTCGACACCACGCGCCCGTCGTTGGGGTGCATGCGCGGCCCGTAGGTGTTGAAGATGCGCGCGACCTTGATCTTCACGCCGTGCTGGCGGTGATAGTCGAAGAACAGCGTCTCGGCGCAGCGCTTGCCTTCGTCGTAGCAGGCGCGCGGGCCGATCGGGTTGACGTTGCCGCGATATTCCTCGGGCTGCGGATGGATCTCGGGATCGCCGTACACTTCCGAGGTCGACGACTGGAAGATCTTCGCCTTCACGCGCTTGGCGAGGCCCAGCATGTTGATGGCGCCGTGAACGGAGGTCTTGGTCGTCTGCACGGGATCGAACTGGTAGTGGATGGGCGAGGCCGGGCAGGCGAGGTTGTAGATCTCGTCCACCTCGACAAAGAGCGGGAACGTCACGTCGTGGCGCAGCACCTCGAAGTTCGACTTGCCGAGCAGGTGCGCGATGTTGTCCTTCGTGCCCGTGAAGTAGTTGTCGACGACCAGCACGTCGTGCCCGGCATCGACGAGCCGCTCGGACAGATGCGAGCCGAGGAAGCCGGCCCCGCCGGTGATCAGGATGCGCTTGCGCAACGACATGTGCTTGAGACCTTTTCGGGCGGAAATCCGGGGGTTGGAATATCAGGCTGTTCCGCCTGATACAACGTTCGCGACGGCCGGGAATTCCCGGCCTCAGGCCGCGTCACGCACGAGGCTCACCAGCGGTTCGAGTTTCGCCTCGATGGGGGTCCCCTCGCGGATGGCCCGCACGATCGCCGGCACCGGCCCGTCGAGATGGGCGGTATCCATCAGCACGCTGGAAAACTCGCGTTCGGGCTTGGGCTGCAGGCTTGCCGGCAGCACGCCGGGGCCGAGTTTCAGCAGCATTCCGGCCAGTGCCGCGCGCTCGACGTCGTCGCCGCCGATGCCGCGGCTGGCGGCGAGCGTCGTGATTCTTGCGGCCGTCCGGCGGGCCTGCGCGGCACCCACCGGGTCGCGCTTGTCGGCCAGGGCCAGCAGCGTGCGCGCCATGCGGCGCACGGCATCTTCGGGATCGAACCCGGCAGCGTTGGCCGCGAAAGGCACGTTGATCAGGGGGGCCGGACGCATGCCGGCAGGCGCTTTCCTGTCGGGGCGGCGCGCCACGCGCACGACATATTCCTCGTCCGGGCGCTCGGCTTCCTGCCGGCGCCGGTAGGACGCGCTGATGCGCGCGATCAGCGCGATCCCCGCAACGAAGATCATGCCCCACGCCATCAGATCGGGATCTATGAACGATCCTTCCATGGCCTGAAATGGTACACCCCCCTCGCCCGTTTTGTCCCGAGATCGACTTTGCTTCCGACGACGGGGTGGCTTATGCTCGCGCACCTTCAAATGCCCGCAGGACTTGGGCAACAGACTGAAATGAAACGGAAAAACAACGTCGTCGCGGCCGATCTGCAGACCTTGGTGCTGGGGGCCCTGCGGGTAATCGATGTGGGGGTCGTCGCCCTCGCCGCCTGGGTCGCCTATTGGGCCCGGCACGACAGTTGGGCCATCCCCGACCTCTATCTGATCGCCATTCTCGCCGCGATGGGCCTCGCCGCGAACTACCTGCAGATCGCGCGCCTCTACGTGTTCGAGAACCTGTCGCGGCTCGCCAGCCAGTTCGGCAAGATCGCGATGGCGTGGACGGGCGTGATGGCGAGCCTGATCGCGCTCGCCTATTTCACGCAGACCTCCGTCGCCTTCAGCCGCGCCTTCGCGATCGGCTGGCTGGCGCTGGGCTTCGGCGGGCTCATCCTCGTGCGCCTGCTGCTGCTGATGCAGATCGACCGCTGGCGCGCGCAGGGGCGCCTCGCCATGAACGTGGCGGTGATCGGCGCCGGCGAGATGGGCCGCGCGTTCCTCAAGCACCTGGCCGAAGTTCGCACGCAGGAATACCGGATCGTCGGCGTGTTCGACGACCGGCGCGACCGCCTGCCCGAGGCGATCGAGGGCCATCCCGTGTCGGGCACGGTCGACGACCTGATCGCCTATTGCCGCAAGCACCCGGTCGACGAGATCGTCGTGGCGCTGCCCTGGCAGGCGTCGGCCGACCTGCAGGAACTCATCAAGAAGCTGAAGGTCGTGCCCGTCGACGTGAAGCTGTGCCCGGATTACATCGGCACCTACCTGCCCGCGCGCGGCTTCCACGCCATCGCCGGCATCCCGATGCTGTCGGTGCTGGAGCGCCCGCTGTCGGGCTGGAGCCTGGTGCTGAAGGCGCTGGAAGACCGCGTCCTCGCGGCGGTGCTGCTGGTCGTGCTGTCGCCGGTCCTGCTGGCGGTGTTCGCGGCCGTGAAGCTCGACAGCCCCGGCCCCGCCCTGTTCCGCCAGCGGCGCTACGGCTTCGCCAACAACGAGATCGTCGTCTACAAGTTCCGCACGATGTACCACCAGCGCGCCGAGGAACCCTCGGTGCCGCAGGCGACGAAGAACGATCCGCGCGTGACGCGCGTGGGCCGCTTCCTGCGCCGGTCCTCGCTCGACGAGTTCCCGCAGCTCCTCAACGTGCTGTTCGGCGACATGTCGCTGGTGGGCCCGCGCCCGCATGCGGTCGCGCACAACGAGCAGTACGCCAAGATCATCGACGACTATCTCGCCCGCCACCGCGTCAAGCCCGGCATGACCGGCTGGGCGCAGGTCAACGGCCTGCGCGGCGAGACCGACACGCCCGAGAAGATGCGCCGGCGCGTGCAGTTCGACCTCTACTACATCGACAACTGGTCGCTGCTGTTCGACATGAAGATCCTGATGCTCACGCCCTTCGCGATCCTGGGCAAGGAAAACGCGTACTAGGGCGCGCGCCGGTAGAGCGCGAACTCGCCGTCCTCGGCGACCTTGCGCCAACCGTGTGCGGCAGGGTCTGTGCCCAGATAGTTCGTCACGTACCATTGGGAATCGACGAACCAGACGATCCCGCGCTGGTCGAGATAATCCCACATGCGGCCGCGCCACTTGAGCGCCTCGGCATTCACCTTGCCGTCGACGTTGACGACGTTGGCGCGCTTGAAGCCGAGCGTGCCCGACTGGCCGGCCGCGACGACGTCGCCTTCGGGCACGTTGGCGGCAACGAGGGCGACCTGCACGTCGTGCGCGGAACGGCCGAACACGCCCTCGCCGCGCCACGCCAATACAAGCAGGACGGCCAGCAGCAACGCGAACGCGCCGGCCAGTGCCGGGGCGATCCGCGGGATCGCACGCGCCAGCAAGGCCGGCACATAGACGAATGCGAGCAGCGACAGGGGCGCGAAATAGCGGATGTAGAACCAGTCCGCGAAAAAGGTGAGCCAGTAATAGCCCACGAGTGCGGCATAGGCCGCCAGCAGCATCAACGCGAAGTTCCGGCTCTCGCGCTCGAGCGCGCCGACCAGATGGCCGCGCCGCACGACGACGAAGGCGGCGAGGATGCCGACGAGCGCCAGCGCACGCAGCGCGTCGACCCACCATGCCTCGAAGGCACCGGCGAAGATCCACGGCATTGCGGCAATGCGCAGGGCCCACAGCGCCGTCCATGTGCGCTCGACCGACACGCCGACCGCCTGCTGCGCGAAGCCGGAGATCGGCATCGGATGGCCGAACATCAGCCAGTTGTAGAGCCACCACGGCGAGGAGACGAGCACGGCCACTCCGCCGACGACGAAGCAACGCCCGATCGCGGCGCGCAAGCCCGCCCGCCCGAACCAGAGTTCGGCCGCGCAGAACGCCGCGACGAACACGGCCGCATCGATGCGCGCGAGCACGAGCATCCCCAGCAGCACGCCCATCGCGACGCGGTCGCCGGGAAGGTTGCGCCAGTCGCGCGTATAGAGCCGCCACACGCCGGCATAGAGTGCGAGTTGCAGGCCCGTCTCGAGGCCCGTGTAGAAATCGTTGTACGCCTTGACCGACGCGAGATAGCCCACGAACGCGAGCGCCCCCGCCAGCGTGCGTTCGTCGCGCGCCCCGTCCCACGCGTCGCACGCAAGCGACGCGACAAGCAGCGCGCCCGCCCCGTGCACGAGGGCCGCCAGCACGAAGAACGCGCGCACGCCGCCGAGCGTCTCGCCGCCGGCAAGCGCGAACGCAGCCGCCTCGAGGAACGTGAAGAGCGGCTGGAAGCCGTTCGTCCACACCGTGCCGTCGATGGTGACGCCGAGCCCGCGCGCCACGTTGCGCGCCACGCTCAGCGCGTACCAGCCGTCCTCGGCGATGGGCATCGCCAGCAGCGGGCCCTGGCCACGCAGCGCCAGCGCCAGATAGAGCAGCCAGAGGACGCCGCCGGCCGCCGCGAGCGCGCGCGCGTTCACTGGTGCTCGCGCGGCGCGTGCTTGGCGAGGATGCGCTGCAGCGTGCGCCGATGCATGTTGAGGCGCCGCGCGGTTTCCGAGACGTTGCGCTCGCACTGCTCGAACACGCGCTGGATATGCTCCCAGCGCACGCGGTCGGCCGACATCGGATGCTCGGGCGGTGCGGGCAGCGCGCGGTCGCCCGCCTGCAGCGCCGCGTCGATCGCGTCGGCATCGGACGGCTTGGGCAGATAGTCGACCGCGCCCGCCTTGATCGCGGCGACCGACGTGGCGATGTTGCCGTAGCCCGTCAGGATCACGATGCGCGCATCGGGCGCCAGCTCGCGGATGCGGGGCACGAGATCGAGACCCGAACCGTCGCCGAGCTTCAGGTCCACGACCGCATATTCGGGCGCATGCGTCTCGATGGCGGCCTGGGCGGCGGTGATCGATTCGGCGATCGAGACCGCGTAGCCGCGCCGCTCCATCGCGCGCGCGAGGCGCAGGCGGAACGCCTCGTCGTCCTCGACAATCAGCAGATGCTTCTGTCCGGCGTCGAGATCGGTCATCGTTTCCAGCCTGTCATTTCGGGGCCCCCGGGAAAGCGGCGCGCGGCCACACGACCGTCACCCGCGCGCCCGCGTCGGGCGCATTCGCACAGGATACCGCACCTCCGGACCGGGAAATCAATGTCGAAGCGATGAAGATGCCGAGACCCATATGGTCGGCCTCGCCCCGCCGCGTCGAGACATAGGGCTCGCCCAGCCGGCCGATCACCTCGGGCGCGAAGCCCGGACCGTCGTCGGCGATCTCGACCCCGACCGAGGCCGCGTCGCTCCAGGCATGCACGACGACGCGCTCGCGGGCGAACTGGCAGGCATTCTCGATCAGCGTCCCGATCGCCTGGATGAGCTCGGGCGAGCGGACCGTCGGCGGGTCGGAATCGTCGGCATAGGCGGTCGTCACCTGCGGCACCACGTTGCCGCGCGCATAGCGCGCCGCGACCTCGCGCAGCAGCACCGACAGCGGCGGGCGCGGGAATGGCTCGCCCGCGGGCCCGCCGCCTTCGGGCTTGTGGGCGAGCTGGGCGAGGATGTCGCGGCAGCGCATCGCCTCGTGCAGCAGCAGCTCGGCATCCTCGCGCACGGGCCCTGCGGGCGCGTCGCGCGCCAGTTCCTTGGCGACGAGGGCGATGGTCGCGAGCGGCGTGCCCAGCTCGTGCGCGGCCGCGGCCGCAAGCCCGCCCACCGCGCTCATGCGGTTCTCGCGCGCGAGGGCCGCCTGCGCGGCCGCGAACGCATCCGACATCTGCCGCGCCTCGGCCGCGAGCCGCCCGACATAGGCGGCGACGAAGACGATGGTGAGGGCGAGCGCCAGCCACACGCCGAACGCGACGGCCGGCGAAAGCTCGGGCAGGTCGCCCGCCCCCGGCAGCGGATGGCGCCACAGGGCGAGCACGCCCGCGACAGCCACGGCGAGGCTGCCCAGCAGCACGATCGAGTTGCGCGAAAGCGACGACGAGGCGACCGCGACGGGTGCGACGAGCAGCACGGCAAACGGGTTGTGAAGCCCGCCGGTGAAATAGAGCAGGATCGCGAGTTGCAGGATGTCGTAGCCGAGCACGGCGCCCGCCGCACGGTCGTCGAGCCGTCCCGCCGGCGGGCGGTCGAACATCAGCACGATGTTGAGCACGGCCGACACCGCGACGGCGCCCAGCGTGGCGCCCAGCGGGAATTCGTGGCCGAGCCCGAAATAGACGGACAGGATCGCCGCCGCCTGGCCCGCGACCGCCACCCAGCGCACCATGACCAGCGTGCGCAGGCGCACGCGGCCGACCGGCGGCGTGGCCGGCGCGACGTTCGGAATCGGGGCGGCGGACGGCGGAATCATCGGAACGGCACTCTGGTTTCTGCGGCCGGAACGCGCCATATATCACCCCATGCCGCAAGACGCGATCACTGTCGAAAGCCTGACCAAGCGCTTCCGCGAAGGTGCGCCGCCGGCCGTCGATTCCATCTCGTTCGCGGTCCCGCGCGGGGCCATCGTCGGGCTGCTGGGCGGCAACGGGGCAGGCAAGACGACGACCATCTCGATGCTGCTGGGCATCCTCGTGCCGACGTCGGGAAGCGTCACGATCCTCGGCCACGACATGCTGAAGCACCGCTTCCGCGCCCTGCCGCGGCTCAATTTCTCCTCGCCCTACGTGGACCTGCCGAACCGCCTCACCGTGCGCGAGAACCTGTCGGTGTTCGGGCGTCTCTACGGCGTGGCCGACCTGCAGGCGCGCATCGACGAGCTGGCGGGCGAGCTCGACCTCGGCGCCATCCTCGACCGCAAGACCGGCTCGCTCTCCTCGGGCCAGAAGACGCGCGCGGCGCTGGCCAAGGCGCTGGTCAACCGGCCCGAGCTGCTGCTGCTCGACGAGCCGACCGCGAGCCTCGATCCCGACACGGCCGACCGCGTGCGCGCGCACCTCGAAAGCTACGCGCGCAAGGCGCACGCCTCGATCCTGCTCGCCTCGCACAACATGGCCGAGGTCGAGCGGCTGTGCGCCGACGTGCTGATGATGAAGGGCGGCCGCATCGTCGACCGCGGGTCGCCCGACACGCTGATCCGCCGCTACGGGCGCGAGGACATGGAACAGGTCTTCCTCGACATCGCGCGCGGCACGAGTTCGGCCGACAGCGAGGCCGCCCAATGACCGCCGGCCCCGTCGCCGCAAGTGCCGTTTCCGCGAGCCTGGGTCGCCTCGGCGCGATGCTGTCGCGCCACTATTATCTCTTCCGCGGGTCGTGGACGCGCGTCTTCGACCTCATGTACTGGCCGCTGCTGCAGGTGGTCATCTGGGGTTTCATCACGCTGTTCCTCAACCAGCATTCGAACTGGTTCGCGCAGGCCGCCGGCCTGCTGATCGGCTCGGTCCTGCTGTGGGACGTGCTGGTGCGCGCCCAGTTCGGCTTCACCTTCTCGCTGCTCGAGGAGATGTGGTCACGCAACCTCGCCAACCTCTTCGTCTCGCCGCTGCGCCCGTGGGAATTCGGCGTGTCGCTGATGATGATGGGCGTGATGCGCTCGCTGGCCGGCGTCGTGCCCGCCGCCCTGCTGGCGATCCCGCTCTTCCACTATTCGGTGTTCGAGATGGGGCTTCCGCTGATCGCCTTCTGGTCGATGCTGATCATGCTGGGCTGGTCGATCGGGCTGATGATCGCGGCGCTGCTGTTCCGCTTCGGGCTGGCGGCGGAATCCTATGCCTGGGCGGCGATCTTCATCATCCAGCCGGTCTCGGGCGTGTGGTACCCGGTCGACACGCTGCCGGTATGGCTGCGCCCGCTCGCCTGGTCGCTGCCCACGACGCACGTGTTCGAAGGCATGCGCGCCCTCGTCATCGGCGGTGCGTTCCGCTGGGACCTGCTCGCCTCGGCCTTTGCCCTCAACCTCGTCTACATCGCCTTCGGCTTCGGCGCGTTCCTCTACGCTTTCGCCCGCGCGCGCCAGCGCGGCCAGCTGCTGCAGTCCAGCGACTAGGCTGCTAGCGCCCGGCGAGTTCTTTCGCGTGCCGCTTGAACAGGCGCGCGAGCGCCTCGGCCGTCTCGCGCACCGCCGCCACGCGGCGCAAGTCGCGATGGATCACCATGTACATGTCCTCGTCGAGCTCGGGGATGGGGCCCGTGAGGCGCACGAGGCGCTTCTCGGCATCGCCCAGATGGCAGGGAAGCATCGTCGCCCCCAGCCCGTCGATCGCCGCCTGGTGGCGCAGCACGGTTTCGGACACGCGCATCGTCACGCGGATGCGCGGCTGGATCGCCTCGGTGAATTTCGCCTGCGGCGATTTCTCCGAGCCCGTCTCGCGCGCGATGAAGTCGATCCCGTCGAACCCGTCGCCGGCCTTGCGCCGGTGCGCGGCAAGATACTCTCGCGACACGTAGATTGCGTTTGCCACGCACGCGACCTTGCGACCTGCCAGATCGGGCGCGTCCGGCAGGTTGAGCATGCGCAGCGCTATGTCCGCCTCGCGGCGAGCGAGATCGACCGCCTTTCGCGTCGCCGTCAGCGTGACAAGCGTGGCGCCCAGATCGCGCTTCAGCGCGGGGAAGTGGCGAACGAGGAACCAGGCGATTGAATTCACGGAGCTGACGACGACCGGACGGCGCGCGGGCTCGCGCGCGATGCGTGCGCGCCGGGCAAGCGTCGTGGCACCATCATCCATCGCGACCGCGCCGTCGAGCGCCTCGCGGCCGAGCGCGGTGAGCCGCAGCGCATTGGGCAGGCGGTCGAACAGCGGCGCGCCGAGACGCCCTTCGAGCGCCTTCAGATGCCGGCCCAGCGTGGCCTCGCTCAGCTTCGTCGCGCGCGCCGCCTTGGCCAGGCTGCCGGCGCGGGCGATGGCGAGGAAGGCGCGGATGTCGTCCCAGTCGGTTGCGGTCATCGCCGCAATCGTCGCGCAATCCGCATCCAGAGGGAAGTGAGGTTCGCCAGCGGCAGCATGGCCGCCTCCCCGATGTGAGGCGGGCGCTGGCCGCGGGCGGCAAGTCCAAGGTCGATGAATGGCGCGTACTTCATGCTCGCGAAGCTAGCCCGGACAGGCCCGCCCGGGAGCCGTCCGATGCCGCGACCGGACCCCCGCAGGATTGAGGGGCTAGGCTTTTCCCGCCACGCCCGCATCGGCGAAGGTCGCCATGCCGGTATGGCAGGCGATGGCGCCGCGCACGATGGCGATGGCAAGTGCCGCGCCAGACGCCTCGCCCAGCCGCATGCCGAAATCGAGCAAGGGCGTGCGACCGATCTTTTCCAGCAGGCGCTTGTGGCCGGGCTCGGCCGACATGTGCGCGATCTGGCAGTGATCGAGCCCGCGCGGGTCGAGAGCGCGCACGATGGCACCGGCGACCGTGCAGGCGAATCCGTCGAGAAGGACGGGCGTGCGCGCGAGGCGCGCGGCGAGAATGGCGCCGACGATGGCCGCCAGCTCGAACCCGCCGACGCGCGCGAGGATGTCGAGCGGCGTGCGCTGTTGCGCGAAATGCAGCTTCGCGGCGATCTCCACCGCTTCGATCTTGCGCGCCAGTGCCGAACCCGCGACACCGGTGCCCGGCCCGACCCAGTCGGCCGCGTTGCCACCGAACAGGCCGACGCACAGCGCCGAGGCGGATGTCGTGTTGGCAATGCCCATCTCGCCGAGGCAGAGGAGGTCGATGCCCGGCTCGACCGCCATCATCCCGTAGGCGACGGCGCGCGCGCACTCATCTTCGTCCATCGCGGGGCCTTGTGTGAAGTCCGCCGTCGGCCGTTCCAGCGCCATCTCGTAGACGCGCAGTTCGGCATCGAACGCGGTGCAGAGCTGGTTCACGGCCGCCCCGCCGCCCACGAAGTTCTGCACCATCTGCGCGGTGACTTCTGCCGGGAAGGCCGAGACCCCGCGCGCGGCCACGCCGTGATTGGCCGCGAAGACCGCGACGCGCGGCCGGTTGAGGCGCGGCGGATGGGCCCCCTGCCAGGTCGACATCCAGCCCGACAGCTCCTCCAGCCGGCCCAGCGCCCCGGCGGGCTTGGTCAACTGGCCTTCGCGCAGGGCGGCCTTGGTGGCCGAATCGAGGTCCGGTCCCGGCAGTTCGGGCAGCAGGGCGAGAATCTCGGAAAAGCGGGCGACGGGCTTGGCCATGATGGGTCCGAGGGCTTTCTTGGCTGGCGTTGCTGGCTGAGGCGTCCTATCTTCCCGCGCTCTTCTCCGCAAGCCCGCACTTATATAATGCCGATTCCCGAGATGTCCGCCGCTCCCGATTCCGACTATGTCAGCGCCCGGCCAGGCTTCGGCAACGAGATGCGCCTCGCCCTCGCCTTCCTGACGCGGATCCCCGTCCGCCTGCCGCCGCATGTCGCCGACCATCCGCTGGCGACGGCCGCGCGCGCCTTCCCGCTTGCAGGCATTCCGGTGGCGCTCGCCGGATCGTTCGTCTACGCGCTCGCCTGGACGCTGGGCATCGCCCCGGCGCTTGCCGGCCTGCTCGCCCTTGCCGCGATGATGTGGACGACGGGCGCCCTGCACGAAGACGGTCTTGCCGATTTCGCCGATGCCGGCGGCGGGCGCGATGCCGACCGGCGCCTTGCGATCATGCGCGACAGCCGCATCGGCGCGTTCGGCGTGCTCGCCCTCGTCCTGTCCGTCTCGCTGCGCGCCGGCGCGCTTTCGTATCTCGCCGATCCGCTCGACGTCGCCTGCGTGCTCGTCGCCGCGTCGTGCGGTTCGCGCGCCTGCGTCGTCTACGCGATGCATGCACTGCCCTTCGCGCGCGACGACGGCATGGCGCATCGCGCCGGCCGGCCCGGTCAGGCGCGCATGTTCGACGCGCTCGCCATCGGCGGCGTGCTGCTGCTGCCGATGGGGGCACTCGGCGCCCTCTTCGCCATACCGCTTGCCGCACTCGCCACGCTGGCCGTCGTGCATCGCGCGCGCGCGACGCTGGGCGGGCAGACCGGCGACGTTCTCGGCAGCGTGCAGCAGGTCTGCGAAATCGCCATCCTGCTCGCCGCACTCATCGCGCAATCCTGGTAAAGAGGGTCACATGATCGAAGGTCTCGTCGAAACACGGTTCTGGCTGGTGCGGCATGCGCCCGTCGTCGGCCAGCAGGGCCGCTGCTACGGCACCAAGGACGTCGAATGCGACACGACGAACGAGGCCGCTTTCAAGGGCCTCGCGCGCATCGTGCCCGACAAGGGTGCGTGGCACGTGACGCCGCTGTCGCGCACGCAGCGCACGGCCAAGGCGATCTGGGCCGCCAAGGGCACGCCGCAGCCGGAGATGACGGTCTCGCAAGGCATGATCGAGCAGTGCTTCGGCGACTGGCAGGGCAAGACGTACGTGGAGATCGGCGCCTACGGCTTCGGCCCGCCGGAGAAGACGCACCGCCACTGGCTGACGATGGCCGACATCAAGCCGGACAACGGCGAGAGCTTCAAGGAAGTGCGCGCGCGCGTCGGCCGCACGCTCGACGAACTGGGCGAGAAGTTCCGCGGCCAGGACGTGCCGGTCGTCTGCCACGGCGGCACGATCCGCGCCTGCGTGGCGCATGCACTGAATCTCGAAGCGGAAGCGGCATTGGCGCTGACGATCGACACGCTGTCGGTCACGCGCGTCGACCGGCTCGAAGGGGCCGGCATCGGGCACGCGTGGCGCGTGGGCTTCGTCAACCGCCCGCCGGCGTAGCCGTCCGGTCTAGGGGCGCGGCAGCGACAGGTACTTGTCCAATACCGCGTCCACATGCTTTGCGGTCTTCAGGAACGCGAGGCGATTGGCGGCCGGATCCTCGATGAAGAGGTCGTTCTTGCCGCCGAAGCGCTTCACCGAATTGAATGCGCCGCGCATCGTGGCGCAGCCCGCGCGCTCGGGCTCGGCATCCTTGCCGCCGCAGAAGAACATCCAGTGCGTGTCGTCGAACGGGCCGAGGCCGAACTGGCCCTGCGCCACCTTGCGGTTGGCCGGCAGGTCTTCGGCCATCGCGCCCGAATTGACGGCCGTCGCGGCGAAGAAACGGCTGCCCGCGTGCCGGTCGAGCGCCTGCACGGCGAACGCCGTCTCGGCACCGCGGCCGATGCCGTAGAGCAGCACCGAGCCCGGCTTCATGCCCATCGTGCGCATCGCCTGCTCGAGTTCGCGGTAGATGACGTCGGCCTGCGCGTAGTTCGCGGCGCCGTCGCCCGTGCCGTACCACCATTGCGCGGCGATGATGCCGATCTGGCGGCGCACCAGCGTGGCGTGCCACAGCTGGATCTGCTCCTGCGCCCATTCCTTGGCGTCGGGCAGCACGACGATCCAGCCCTTGGGCGTGGGCACCGGCGACCATGTCGACACGAACAGGCGGCCGTCGCGCGTCACGCGGTTGGTGACGCCGATCTGGAAGGCGAATTTCAGCTTGTCAGGGATGACCTCCTGCGCGCGCTGCAGGATGGTCGCCTGCGGTGGGCCGGGCGACTGCGCCACGGCCGGAAGCGCGGCGAAAACCGCCGCGATTGCGCCAAGAATTCCAACGATTCGCGATCGCATCGGACTTCGCCTTCTGGCCGCTGGTTTCCACCAAATTGGCGTGATAGTAAATCCCTGCGTCCGGACAGGGAAGTCCGGTGAAGCGTCATTCGGTGTAGTTTTTACTGATGACGCCAACCCGGCGCTGCCCCCGCAACTGTAAGGGCTAGGCCCGCCGCCATTTCGATCGCCACTGGCACCCCTCGCGGGCACCGGGAAGGCAGCGAGCGGCAGGCCGTCGATCCCGAGCCAGGAGACCTCCCGGACCGCCGAGCCCGCGCGCCCTCGCGCGACGCTCGAACACCCACAACCGTCCTCGGCGGGAGGAACAGGTGCGAAATGGCCGGAAGACCGTCCGCGCGTAAGGCGCGCAAGAAACATCCCCTTCTGCTGGTGCTGGGCGGTGCGCGTTCGGGCAAGAGCGCCTATGCCGAGGCGCGCACGCTTGCGCTGCGCAAAGGTGCGGCAAAGGCGAGCTATCTCGCGACGGCCGAGGCCGGCGACGGCGAGATGCGCAAGCGCATCGCCATCCATCGCGCACGCCGCGCCGGCGCGTGGGTCACGCACGAAGAGCCGCTCGACCTGCCCGGCGCGATCGCCAAGCTCGCGAAGCCCGGCGCGCCCGTGCTGGTCGACTGCCTCACGCTGTGGCTTTCCAACCTGATGGGTGCGGGCGCCGACATCGCAGCGGAAACAAACCGGCTATGCGCGGCACTCGTCCGCGCCAAGGGCCCGGTCGTGCTCGTGTCGAACGAAGTGGGCCTCGGCATCGTGCCCGACAACAAGCTTGCCCGCCAGTTCCGCGACGACGCGGGCCGCCTGCATCAGGCGGTCGGCGCCGTCGCGTCGCATGTCATCTTCGTGGCGGCCGGTCTGCCGCTGTTCCTGAAAGGGCCCAAGAAATGAAGCGCATCCCCGCAACCGTCGTCACCGGCTTCCTCGGCGCCGGCAAGACGACGCTGCTTCGCCGCATCGCCGAACGCGCGGGCGGCCGGCGCATCGCGTTCGTCATCAACGAATTCGGCGCACTCGGCATGGACCGCGAGCTGCTGCTGGGCTGCGCGAAAGAGGGCTGCGAGCCGGGCGACGTCGTGGAGCTCGCCAACGGCTGCATCTGCTGCACGGTCGCCGACGATTTCCTGCCCACGCTGGAAAAGCTGCTCGCGCGCGAACCCGCGCTCGACCACATCGTCATCGAAACATCGGGTCTGGCGCTGCCCAAGCCGCTCGTGCAGGCGTTCAACTGGCCGTCCGTCAAGGCGCGCGCGACGGTCGACGGCGTGGTCACGCTTGTCGACGGCCCCGCACTCGCCGCCGGGCGCTTCGCCGACGACGAGGCCGCGCTCGCGGCCCAGCGCGCGGAGAACCCCGAGTTCGACCACGACAATCCGCTCGACGAGGTGTTTACCGACCAGCTCGCCTGCGCCGATCTCGTGCTGCTGACCAAGGCCGACACGATGGGCGACATCGACCGTGCCCTCGTCGAAGGCCAGATTTCCGACAAGCTGCGCAAGGGCGTGCGCTTCGTCATGGCGGCGCACGGCGACGTGCCGCTCAACGTGCTGCTCGGTCTCGACGCGCGCGCCGAAGACGATCTCGCCGCGCGGCCCAGCCATGCCGACGCGGAAGGCGAGCACGACCACGACGATTTCGACAGCTTCGTCGTCGACCTCGGCACCATCGAGGACCCAGCCGCGTTCGAGCGCCGCCTGCTTGCCACGATCGAGCGGCACGACGTGCTGCGCGCCAAGGGCTTCCTCGACGTGCCGGGCAAGCCGATGCGTCTGGCGCTTCAGGCCGTGGGTCCGCGCGTCGAGCGCTATTTCGACCGCGCATGGGCGACGGACGAACCGCGCGCCAGTCGCCTCGTCGTGATCGGCAAGAAGGGCATCGACGCGGACGCGATCCGGACGGCGCTCGCCTGATGCATCTGCTGGCCGCCACGCCGGGGCTTGTCCTCGACGACGACCAGGCGGTCGATCTCGCCCAGTCGGCGGCCGGCATCGTGTTCCTGACGATGGCCGACAGCGAGATCGCGGGGCTTGCGCGCGCGCGCCGGAAGACGGGCACCGACCTGCGGCTCGCCAACGCGCTTGCCCTCAAGCATCCCTATTCGGTCGACCTCTATGTCGAGCGCACGCTGGCGAACGCCAAGGTGATCGTGGCGCGCCTGCTCGGCGGGCGCAGCTACTGGCCCTATGGCGTGGACCGGCTCGTCGAGACCGCGCGCGCGACGGGCGCGAAGCTCGCCCTGCTGCCTGGCGACGAGAGGCCGGATGCCGAGCTCGCGCAGCTTTCGACCGTCCCGCCCGAAGTGCTGGCGCAGCTGTACGCCTACTTCATGCATGGCGGGCCGGCGAACTACGAAGCGGCGCTTACGTTCCTCGATGATCTCGCGTCGGGCACCTCGACGGCGCCCGCCCCTGTCCCCGTCGCGCGCGCCGGGCGCCACGTCCATGCGCACGCGCGCCCCGGCGCGCCGGTCGCCGCACTCGTCTTCTACCGCGCGCATTATCAGGCGGGCGATCTCGCCGCGATCGACGCGCTGATCGAGGCGCTGGCCGCGCGCGGGCTCGATCCGCACGCCTTCTATGTCGCGAGCCTCAAGGACAATGCCGTCGTCGCATACCTCGCGGCCGCACTTGCGCCGCTGAAGCCGGATGTCGCCATCAACCTCACCGGCTTCGCGGTCGGCGACGGCGATCCGCTTGCCGCCCTCGACGTGCCGGTGCTGCAGGCCGTGCTCGCAGCACAATCGGTCGAGGCATGGCGCGCCGATACGCGCGGCCTTGCACCCCGCGACATCGCGATGAACGTGGCGCTGCCCGAGCTCGACGGGCGCATCCTGTCGCGCGCCATCGGCTTCAAGGGGCCACTGGGGCGCGACGAAGCGTGCCAGACCGAGCTCGTCGGTTTCGTCCCGGAACCGGGCCGCGTCGCTTTCGTCGCCGATCTTGCCGCCAACTGGGCGAAGCTGCGCCGCAAGCCCGCGAGCGAACGCCGCGTGACGCTCGTGCTCGCCAATTATCCCGGCAAGGACGGGCGGCTTGCCAACGGCGTGGGGCTCGACACGCCCGCCGCCGCCTGCGCGATCCTTCGCGCGATGGCGGCGGAGGGCTATGCGGTCGACGGCGCGCCCGGCGATTCGGCCGCCCTCATGCGCGTGCTGCTCGACGGGCCGACGAACCTGCGCAAGGCCGCACCCGGCGGCGTGCGCTATCCGCTGGCATCTTATCGCGCGTTCCACGATGCGTTGCCGCAATCCGTGCGCGCGGCCGTCGAGGCGCGCTGGGGCGCGCCCGAACGCGATCCGAGGCTGGACGGCGATGCGTTCGTGCTGCCGGTCCACCGCTTTGGGAATATCGCGGTCGCAATCCAGCCCGCGCGCGGCTACGAGATCGACCCTGCCCTCAGCTATCACGATCCCGCCCTCGTCCCGCCGCACGGCTATCTCGCCTTCCATGCGTGGCTGCGCGAGGGCGACGCGGCCGTGCATGTAGGCAAGCACGGCAATCTCGAATGGCTGCCGGGCAAGGGCATCGCCCTTTCCGAGGAATGCTTCCCGGAAGCGGCCCTGGGCCCGCTGCCCAATCTCTATCCCTTCATCGTCAACGATCCGGGCGAAGGCGCGCAAGCCAAGCGCCGCGCCGCGGCCGTGACGGTCGACCACCTGACGCCGCCGCTGACGCGCGCGGGCGCCTATGGCCCGCAGGCGGCACTCGAACGCCTGATCGACGAATACGACGAGGCGAGCCGCCTCGACCCGCGGCGCATGTCGCCGCTCGCCGCCGAGATCCTCGACATCGCGCGGCGCACCGGGTTGGCGGCCGAATGCGGCATCGCGGAGGGCGATGCGCCCGGCATGGCGCTGCCGAAGCTCGACGGGCTGCTGTGCGAACTGAAGGAGCACCAGATCCGCGACGGGCTGCATATCTTCGGCACGTCGCCGGGCGGGACGCAGCGCCGCGACACGCTGGTCGCCATCGCGCGCAGCCCGCGCCTCGGCGGCCGGGCGCAGGACGAATCGCTGCAACGCGCCCTCGCGCGCGATCTCGATCTCGGGTTCGACCCGCTCGATTGCGACATGGCGATCCATGGCGACGACGTCGAGCGGATCGAGGAACATGCCGCGCGTCTCGTCGAAGGCGGAAGCCCGCCGGGTCCCGCGAGTGCCGCCGTGTGCGGCTGGATCGCGGAAACGCTTGCGCCCGCCTTCGATGCAAGCGGTGTACGCGAGATCGAAGCGCTGCTCGCCGGCCTTGCCGGGCGGCGCGTGGCGCCCGGCCCGTCGGGAGCGCCCTCGCGCGGGCGACCCGACGTGCTGCCCACCGGGCGGAACTTCTATTCGGTCGATCTGCGTGCCGTGCCTACGCCGTCGGCCTGGGCGCTGGGCTGGAAATCGGCGGGCCTGCTGGTGACGCGCCACCTGCAGGATCACGGCGAATGGCCGCGCGCCGTGGCGCTGTCGGTCTGGGGCACCGCCAACATGCGTACCGGCGGCGACGACATCGCGCAGGCCCTCGCGCTGATGGGCGTGCGGCCCACATGGGACCCGTCGAGCCTGCGCGTGACCGGCTTCGAGGTGCTGCCCGTCGACCTGCTCGACCGGCCGCGCGTCGACATCACCTTGCGCGTTTCCGGCTTCTTCCGTGATGCGTTCGCAGGCCTGATCGACCTGTTCGACGCGGCCGTCCGCAAGGTGGCGAGTCTCGATGAGCCGGCGCACCTCAATCCGCTCGCCGCGCGCGTGCGCGCCGAAGGCGGCGGACGTGACGCGGCGACGCGCGTCTTCGGCTCGAAGCCCGGCGCCTACGGCGCGGGCCTGCAGGCGCTGATCGAAGAAGGCGGCTGGAGCGATGCGGGCGACCTCGCGCGCGCCTATGTCGCTTGGGGCGGCTACGCCTATCGCGCGGGCGCGGAAGGTTCGCCGGCGCACACGCTGTTCGAGAAGCGGCTCGCGCGCGTCGAGGCCGTCCTGCACAACCAGGACAACCGCGAACACGACCTGCTCGACAGCGACGACTACTACCAGTTCGAAGGCGGCCTCGCGGCGGCCGTCACGGCGCTCTCGGGCCGTGCGCCGACGCTCTACCACAACGACCATTCGCGCGCCGAAGCGCCCAAGGTGCACACGCTGAAAGAGGAGATCGCCCGCGTCGTGCGCGCGCGCGCCGCGAACCCGAAATGGATCGAAGGCTGCAAGCGCCACGGCTACAAAGGCGCTTTCGAGATGGCGGCGACGGTCGACTATCTCTTCGCCTTCGCGGCCACCACGCCCTGCGTGGAAAACCGCCAGTTCGACATGCTGTTCGATGCCTATCTGCGCGACGCCGATACGCGCGAATTCGTGGCAAAGGCCAACGCGCCGGCCCTGCGCGAGATGGCCGAACGCTTCGCCGAGGCCCGCGACCGTGGCCTGTGGCTTCCGGGCGCCAACGACGTGCCCGCCCTTCTCGACGAACTCAGGGGAACGACATGACCGACGACATCCACGCCGCCAAGATGCGCCGCATCAAGGAAGCCCGCGACCGCATGATGGAAGGCAAGACCGGCGGGAAGGGCCTGCTGATCGTCCATACCGGCAAGGGCAAGGGCAAGTCGTCCTCGGCCTTCGGCATGGTGATGCGCTGCCTCGGCCACGAGATGAAGGTGGGCGTCGTGCAGTACGTGAAGGGTGCCTGGGACACGGGCGAGGCGCGCCTGCTGAAGCGCTTCCCCGAGCTGTGCGAGATCAAGACGCTGGGCGAAGGCTTCACGTGGGAGACGCAGGACAAGACCCGCGACATCGCCGCCGCCGGTCGCGCATGGGAAGAATCCAGGCGTATGCTCGCCGACGCGAGCTACCGCATGGTCGTGCTCGACGAGCTCAACATCGCGCTGCGCTACGAGCTGATCCCGCTCGAGCCCGTTCTCGAAGCGATCGCAGCGCGCCCGCCGATGCAGCATTGCGTGGTCACAGGACGCAACGCGCCGCAGGCGCTGATCGACGCGGCCGATCTCGTCACCGAGATGACGCTGGTGAAGCATCCGTTCCGCGACGGCATCAAGGGCCAGGCGGGCGTGGAGTTCTGATCGCGATGGCGCCGCGCGCCCTCATGTTCCAGGGGACGGGATCGGACGTCGGCAAGTCGCTGGTCGTTGCCGGTCTCGCGCGTGCCTTCGCAAATCGCGGCCTGCGCGTGCGGCCCTTCAAGCCGCAGAACATGTCGAACAACGCCGCCGTCACCGCCGACGGCGGCGAGATCGGGCGCGCACAGGCCCTGCAGGCGCGCGCGGCGCGCGTGCTTGCAGCCGCCGACATGAACCCGGTGCTGCTGAAACCGCAGTCCGAAACGGGCTCGCAGATCGTCGTGCAGGGCAAGGTCTTCGGCACGGCGCGCGCGGCGGACTATCACGCTCTCAAGCCGCAGCTGATGCCGCGCGTGCTCGAAAGCTTCCGCCGCCTCGCGGCCGGGGCCGATCTCGTCCTCGTCGAGGGCGCGGGCTCGCCGGCGGAAATCAACCTGCGCAGCGGCGACATCGCGAACATGGGCTTCGCCGCGGCGGCCGACGTGCCGGTGATCCTCGTGGGCGACATCGACCGCGGCGGCGTCATCGCCTCGTTCGCGGGCACGATGGCGGTGCTCGCATCCGACGAGCGCGCGCGTGTGGCCGGCTGCCTCGTCAACAAGTTCCGCGGCGACATCGCGCTGTTCGACACCGGACGGATGGCGATCGAGGCGCATGCGGGCATCCCCTGCCTCGGCGTCGTGCCGTGGTTCGCCGATGCGCGTCTTCTGCCGGCCGAGGACAGCGCTGCGCTGGGCACGCGTTACGGCGCGGTGAAATCAGGCGCGATCAGTATCCGCGTGCCGCGCCTGCCCTGCATCGCCAATTCCGACGATCTCGATCCGCTGGCGGCGGAACCCGATGTCGAACTCGCCTTGCTCGAACCGGGCGAGGCGCTGCCGGGCGATTGCGATGCCGTGCTGCTGCCCGGCTCCAAGGCGACCATCGCCGATCTCGCCTTCCTGCGTGCGCAGGGCTGGGACATCGACATCGCCGCCCATGTGCGGCGCGGCGGTACCGTCGTCGGCCTGTGCGGCGGATACCAGATGCTCGGGCGCAGCATCGCCGATCCCGGCGGGATAGAGGGCCCGGCCGCCACGGTTGCGGGTCTGGGCCTGCTGCCCGTCGATACCGTCCTCGAAGCGGCCAAGACGCTGCGCGAGGTACGCGCGCACGATTCGCTTTCGGGCTGCGACGTGCATGGCTACGAAATCCATCTCGGCCGCACGCGAGGGGCTGCCGCGCCGCTGCTGTCGCTCGACGGCCATGCGGAAGGTGCGGCATCGGCTGACGGCCGCATCATCGGCAGCTATATCCACGGCCTGTTCGCGTCGGATTCCTATCGCGCGCACTGGCTGGCGGGCCTGCGCGGCGGCCGGTCCGCGGACACGGCCTATGAATCTCAGGTTGAATCCACACTCGACGCGCTGGCGGCGCACATCGCGGCGGCCGTCGATCTCGACCGGCTGCTGGGGATCGCGCGATGCGTCTAGGCGAGCAGCGTCAGGCGGCCCAGCGCCAGCAGCGCCACGAGTGCCGCCTGCACGAGGCACGCGGCCACGAACAGCCACAGCGCACGGCGCATGTCGGCCACCGTGATGCGCGCGCGGCCCTCGCCGATCCACGGATCGTCGACGACCGTCCCGGCATAGCGGCGGGGGCCCGCGAGCACGACATCGAGCGAGCCCGCGAAAGCGCCTTCAGGCCAGCCGGCATTGACCGATCTGTGCTTGCGCGCGTCCTTCCAGGCGACGCGCAGCGCCGCCACCGGACGCCCGCCGGGTGCCACGAGGGCCGCAAGCGCGACGATCGCGGCGCTGATGCGTGCGGGCAAGAAGTTCATCGCCGTGTCGAGGCGGGCGGCGAAGCGGCCAAAATCGAGATAGCGCTCGTTGCGATGCGCGATCATCGAATCGAGCGTGTTGACCGCCTTCGCCACCATCAGCCCCGGCAGGCCGAACAGCGCGAACCAGAAGACGGGCGCCACCACCGCATCCGAGAAATTCTCGGCCAGCGATTCGATGGCCGCACGCGCCACGCCATGCGCGTCGAGACTTTCGGGGTCGCGCCCGACGATCCGGGCGACCGCGATCCGGCCGCCGGCGAGTCCGTCCTTGTCGAGCGCGTTGGCCACCGCCGCGACATGTTCGTAGAGCGAGCGCTGCGCGATCAGTGTCGAGACAACAATCGCCTCGAGCATCCACCCCCAGCCGCGCGTACGCGTAAAGCCGACGACCAGCAGGCCGACGAAGCCGGCGAGGCCCGCCACCAGCACCACCGTCAGCGCGCCGCGCACGCGACGCGCGCGCGGGCTGCGCTGCGGCCGGTTGAGCCGCGTCTCGAAGGCCGAGATGATCCGGCCCAGCCACTGCACCGGATGGCCGATCCGGCCGAACAGGAAGTTCATTTCGCCCAGCACGGCGTCCAGCAGCAGGGCCGCAAGCAGCACGAGCAGCGGTTCGAACGGCGGCGGGGCGGGAAAAATCGACATGCCGGCCAGAGTGCCGCGCGGCGTATATTTGGTCAACGCATGAGGAACCCGCGATGAGCCGAGCGGCCGGAAACACCGAAATGGAGATGCACGCATGAACGCGTGGCTCTCCGTCGTCGGCATCGGCGAGGACGGGCTTGCCGGCCTGTCGCAGGCCGCGCGCGCGACCGTCACGGCGGCCGAGGTTCTGGTCGGCGGCAAACGCCACCACGCTTTCGTTCCGCAAACCGCGGCCCTGCGCATCGCATGGGACAGCCCGCTTGCCCTCACACTCGACGCGCTCGAGGCCCATCGCGGCAAGCGCGTCGTCGTGCTCGCGTCGGGCGATCCGATGTGGTTCGGCGTGGGCGCCACGCTTGCGCGGCGCTTCGGGACCGACGCGCTCGACATCCTGCCGCACGTCTCGGCCTATGCGCTTGCCGCCGCGCGCCTCGCCTGGCCGCTGGGCGATGTGGGCAAGCTGACGATCCACGGCCGTCCGCTCGCGGCACTTGCCCTTCATCTGCAGGATCGCACGCGCCTGATCGTGCTGACGCATGACGGCACGTCGCCCGCCGCGGTTGCGAAGCTCCTGGTGGCGCAGGGCTACGGAAAGTCGCGCCTCGTCGCGTTCGAGCGTCTCGGCGGGCCGGCCGAGCGGGCCCTGTCCGGCACGGCGCAGGACTGGCCGCACGCCCGGGTCGACGAGCTCAACACGCTCGCCATCGAATGCATCGCCGGGCCGGGCGCGCGACCGCTTTCGCGTCTTGCCGGCCTGCCCGACGACTGCTTCGAGCACGACGGGCAGTTGACGAAGCGTATCGTGCGCGCTGCCACGCTCGGCGCGCTTGCGCCCCTGCCCGGCCAGCTTTTGTGGGATGTGGGAGCGGGCAACGGCTCGATCTCCGTCGAATGGCTGCGCGCGGCCCCGCGCATGCGCGCGATCGCGATCGAACGCGATGCCACGCGCCGCGCGCGCATCGCGCGCAATGCCGAGAATCTGGGCGTGCCGGACGTCGTCATCGTCGCGGGCGATGCGCCGGCGGCGCTCGACGGGCTGGAAGCACCCGATGCCGTCTTCATCGGTGGCGGTGCCTCGATCCCCGGCCTTGTCGAAACATGCTGGGCGGCCTTGAAGCAAGGCGGCATGCTCGTCGCCAATGCCGTGACGCTGGAAAGCGAAACCGTGCTGGCCGGCTGGCACACGAAGCACGGCGGGGAACTCGCCCGGATCGGCATCTCGCATGCCGAGCCGATCGGCCCGCATCGCGGCTGGCGCACGGCGATGCCGGTCACCCAGCTTTCGGTGCGCAAGCCGTGAGCGGCAACCCCGACTCGCCGGCCCTGGCGCTTGGCGTCGGTGTCGAGCGCGGTACGTCCGTTACGGAAGTGGCGCAGCTTGCCGCCGCCACGCTCGCCGAAGGCGGCTTCGCGCCGCAGGCAGTCGCCTGCGTCGTGTCGCTCGATCTCAGATCCGATGAGGCGGCGATCCTGGAACTCGCGCGGTCGCTCGGCGTGCCGGCCCGCTTCTTCGACGCCGCCACGCTGGCGAAGGAAGAACCCCGCGTGTCGGACGTGTCCGAGCGTGCACGAAAGGCCGTCGGCACGCCGTCGGTCGCCGAAGCCGCAGCCCTCGCCGCGGCGGGGCCGGGCGGCACGCTCGTCGTGACCAAGCGCAAATCGGCGCATGCCACCTGCGCCATCGCGAGGACACTGCGATGACCGTCCATTTCATCGGCGCCGGGCCGGGTGCTCCCGACCTCATCACCGTGCGCGGCCTGCGTCTCATCGAGACGGCCGATCTCGTGCTCTATGCGGGCTCGCTCGTGCCCGAAGAGGTCGTGGCGGCACGCCGCGCGGGCGTCGAGGCGGTCGACACCGCGCCGATGGATCTCGACGCCATCCTCGCGCGAATGGAAGCGGCCCACGCGAAGGGCTGGAACGTCGCGCGCGTGCATTCGGGCGACCCGTCGCTCTATGGCGCCATCGCCGAGCAGATGCGCCGGCTCGACGCGCTCGGCATCCCCTACGACATCGTGCCGGGCGTTCCGGCCTTCGCGGCGATGGCCGCGGCGCTGGGCCGCGAGCTCACGCTGCCGGGCGTGGTGCAGAGCGTCGTGCTGACGCGCACGTCGACGCGCGCCTCGGCAATGCCGCCGGGCGAGGATCTGGCGACCTTCGCGAAATCGGGCGCCACGCTCGCCATCCACCTGTCGATCGCGCATCTCGCGAAGATCGTGGCCGAGCTTTCGCCGTTCTACGGCGCCGACTGCCCGGTGGCCGTGGGCTGGCGGGTGAGCTGGCCCGACGAGAAATTCGTGCTCGGCACGCTCGCCGACATCCAAGACAAGGTGGAGGCGGAAGACATCAGGCGCACGGCCCTGATCCTGGTCGGGCGCGGACTCGCCGGGGATTCGGGCGCGGGCGAAAGCCGGCTCTATGCCGCCGAACACAGCCACGTGCGGCGGCCGGCCAGGACTTAGGCCGCCTTTGCCGCCCCACGCGCGAGATTCTGCTCGACGAGCGTCGCCCAATAGGACGCACCGATCGGCAGCACGTCGTCGTTGAAATCGTATTTGGGATTGTGCAACGAGGCCGACGTGCCGTTGCCCACGAACACGTATGCACCCGGCCTCGCCTCGAGCATGAAGGCGAAATCCTCCGAGCCCATCGTCATCACGCCGTCGGTCGTCGTGCGGTCCGCACCCACCACGGCCGCCATCGCCTGCGCCGCGATCCCGACCTCGCGCTCGGTGTTCACCAGCGGCGGGTAGCCGTGGTCGTAATGCAGGCTCATCTCGCAGCCCATCGCCGCGGCGATCCCGCCCGCGATGCGCTGCATCGCGGCGGGCAGGCCCTCGCGCACCTTCGGTTCGAAGGCGCGGATCGTGCCGCGCAGCACGCATTCGTTCGGGATGACGTTGTAGGCCTCGCCCGCATGGATCTGCGTCACGCTGACGACGACCGCGTCGAGCGGGTTCGTCTCGCGCGAGGCGATCGTCTGCAGCGCGGTGACGATCTGCGCCGCGCACACGACCGGGTCGACGCCGCGATGCGGCATGGCGCCGTGCGTGCCCATGCCGCGCACGACGATGTCGAACTTGTCGGCCGAGGCCATCATCGGGCCCGACCGCACCGAGAAGCTGCCGGCCTCGAGGCCTGGCCAGTTGTGCATGCCGTAGACCGCTTCGACCGGGAACTTCTCGAACAGCCCTTCCTCGACCATCACCTTGCCGCCGCCGCCGCCTTCTTCGGCCGGCTGGAAGATGAAATGGACGGTGCCGTCGAAATTCTTCGTCTCGGAGAGATACTTGGCCGCCCCCAGCAGCATTGCCGTGTGGCCGTCGTGGCCGCAGGCATGCATACGGCCGGCATTGAGCGAGCGATAGGCGAACTTGTTGTCCTCGCCCATCGGCAGCGCGTCCATGTCGGCACGCAGGCCGATGGCGCGCGACGAGGTGCCCGAACGCAGCGTGCCGACCACGCCCGTGGTCGCGAGGCCGCGATGCACCTCGATCCCGAACGAGGCGAGGCGCGCGGCGACGAGATCGGCGGTACGGTTCTCCTCGAAGCAGAGCTCAGGGTTCGCATGGATCTCGCGCCGCCAACTCTTCATGTCGTCGTGGAACGCGGCAACGCGGTTGATCACGGGCATGCGGAAATCTCCGGTTCGGGCGTCAGCGCGGCGCGTTGTTGCGACGCAGGAATTCGACGATCTGGCGGCGGTTCCCCGCCTCGGCCAGGGCAAGTGCCGTACGGCCGGTGACGTCGGCGACCTTCATGTCCGCGCCAGCGCGCACCAACGCCTCGACGACGGGAAGGTGCCCTTCGCGTGCGGCAATCATCAGGGCCGTCATGCCGGTGCCGCGCTCGTCGAGATTGATGCCCGCTTTCCCGGCGATGAGCAGCTGGACGGACGCGACATGGCCACGTTCGGCCGCCCACATCAGCGCCGTCCGGTTCGTGCGGTCGCGGTAGTCGGGATTGGCCTTCGCTTCGAGCAGGATACGGACCGCCTCGGTGTGGCCGTTCGCCGCGGCGTTGACGATGGCCGGTCGGAATTCGAGATCCTGCTGGTTGGGCGAGATGTTCGCGGCGATCTGCGCGCGCAGCGCCTCGATGTTGCCGTCGCGCGCCGCCTCGGCCAGTGGGCGGCGATGCAGGACCTCGATCTTGAGCTGCGCGTGCGCGAGGCCCGGCAACAGGAACAGGATCAATGCGAGAACACGCAGATACATGGCCCGATTAGAAAGACGAACGGTGTTGCGGGTCAAGCCCCCAGCCGCGCGAGCGCCCAGGCCCGGGCGGCGGCCACGTCGGCCGCATGCGGGCCGGGCGGCGCCGGCGGACGGCGGACCATCACGACCGGCAGGCCGAGATTGCGCGCCGCATCGAGCTTGGCGCGCGCGCCCTCGCCGCCGCTCGCCTTGGCGAGAACGACATCGATCCGCTCGGCGGCGAGAAGATCGCGCTCGGCCGCGCGCACGAACGGTCCGCGCTGGACGAGGACCCGTGCGCCGGGCAGATCGACGGGGATCGGCTCGGCCCGGCGTACGAGGAATTCGAGATCGAGCCCGGCAAGCGGGGCGAGCCCCTCGGCGAACGCCACGAAGACGCGCTTTCCCATCGGCGGCAGCAGGCGGGCGGCCTGCGCCACATCGTCAACGAAGACCCATCGGTCGCCGTCGACCGGGACCCATTCCGGCCGGACGAGCGCCAGCCGCGGCACGCCGGCGGCTGCGCACGCTTCGGCCGCATTGCGCGACATGTTCGCCGCGAAAGGGTGCGTGGCATCGATGCAGGCGGATATGCGCGCGTCGCACAGGTAGCGGCCAAGCCCGGCCGCCCCGCCGAAGCCGCCACTGCGCATGCGGGCGGCGCTTGCCGCGGGCGCCGTGGTGCGTCCGGCGAACGACAGGACCGTATCGATGCCGTCGGCCGCAAGCGCGTCGGCCAGCTCGCGCGCTTCCTGCGTGCCGCCGAGAACGAGGAGGCGCGGCCGCCCTCCGGATTCAGGGAAAAGCTCGTCTTCTGCCATGGTTTCAGTAGGCTAGCATCGACCGCCCGGTGCGGATAGACTGGGCTGGATGGAGTCATTCGGCTTTGAGATGCCGGAATTCGAGCCCGGCTCGGTCTGGCTCGTGGGTGCCGGTCCCGGCGATCCGGGGCTGCTGTCGCTGCATGCCCTGCACGCGCTGCGGCAGGCCGATATCGTCGTCTACGACGCGCTGGTCGATGCCCGGGCCCTGAAGCTCGCCCGGACCGGCGCCACGCTCGAATATGCAGGCAAGCGCGGCGGCCGGCCCAGCCCCAAGCAGCGCGACATCTCCCTGCGCCTGATCGAGCTGGCGCGCGAGGGAAAGCGCGTGCTGCGCCTCAAGGGCGGCGACCCCTTCGTCTTCGGGCGCGGCGGCGAGGAGGCGCTGGCGCTCGCCGGCGCGCGCATCCCCTTCCGCATCGTGCCGGGCATCACTTCGGGCATCGGCGGGCTCGCCTATGCCGGCATCCCGGTCACGCATCGCAACACCAATCAGTCCGTCACCTTCGTCACCGGCCACGGCGTGACCGGCGACGTGCCCGACGGGCTGAACTGGACGGCGCTGGCGCACGGTGCGCCGACGATCGTGTTCTACATGGCGCTCAAGCATCTCGAGCGGATTGCCGGCCTGCTGATCGGCGGCGGGCGCGATGCGGCCACGCCCGCAGCGATCGTCGTGCGCGCGAGCGCGCCCGACCAGCGCGTGCTGGAAACCACGCTGGGCGAAGCCGCGAAGGACGCGGCGGCGGCTCGGCTCGAACCGCCCGCCCTGTTCGTCGTCGGCGATGTCGTGCGTCTGCGCGCGGGCCTCGACTGGCTGGGTGCGGCACAAGGACGGATACTCGATTCCAACCCGCTCGGCCTCGACGGCCGGGATGCGGCGGAATCGGCTTGAAAGGGGAATTCACGATGGGTCGGTTGACGGTACTAGCGGCGGCGATTGCGGCATTCGCGCTCTCGGGGTGCGAATCGCGCACAACTTGGATCAAGGAAAGCGCCGGTGCGGGCCAGCTCGAATACGACCAGCTGGAGTGCCGCCGCGCGGCCTCGGACTACGGCTATGCCGACCGCGGCGAGTACGGCGTCGAGAGCGGACGCACCGGCGTATCGTCGATGACGGCCGAGGAATATCGCCGCTGCATGGAAAAGCGCGGCTGGCGGCGCGAACGCGCGCCCGAAAAGCCCGCCGGCGCGCCGCGCACCAATTGATCGGCGCACGCGGCCTGATCCTGGCCGCGCCCGCATCGGGCAGCGGCAAGACGACGCTGACCCTCGGATTGCTGCGCGCGCTGGCGCGCGGCGGCAGTCGCGTGGCGCCGGCCAAGACCGGACCCGACTACATCGATCCGACCTTCCACGCCGCCGCCGCCGGCCGCGCCAGCTTCAATCTCGATCCGTGGGCGATGCGCGGCGTGACGCTCGACGCGCTCGTCGCGGCGCTCGCGGATGGCGCCGATCTCGTGCTGTGCGAAGGGGTGATGGGCCTGTTCGACGGCATCGACGCGCGCGGGACCGGCTCCACCGCCGAACTCGCCGCGCGCACCGGCTGGCCCGTCGTGCTCGTGGTCGACGCGCGCGGGATGGCCGCGTCGGCCGGTCCGCTCGTCGCGGGCTTCGCGAACGCGCGCAAGGACCTGCGCATCGCCGGCGTGATCTTCAACCGCTGCGGCGGCGCTTCGCACGTGGCGCTCCTGCGCGAAGCACTCGCCCTTTCGTGCCCCGGCCTCGCGTGCTTTGGCGCCATCGCGCGCGCGGCCGACCTGCAGCTGCCCGAGCGTCATCTGGGTCTCGTGCCCGCGGGGGAGACGGACGGCCTTGCGGCATTCCTCGACCGCGCGGCCGATGCCTGCGCGGCAGGAATCGACATCGCGGCGCTGATCGCCGCGGCGATGCCCGCAACGGCACGGCCCTCCGATGCCGCTGCGCTCCCGCTGCCGCCGCTCGGCCAGCGCATCGCGGTCGCGCGCGACATCGCCTTCGCGTTCGCCTATCCGGCCACGCTTGCCGGCTGGCGCGCGCAGGGTGCGGAGCTGAGCTTCTTCTCGCCGCTTGCCGACGAAGCGCCCGACCCGTCTTGCGATGCGGTCTATCTGCCCGGCGGCTATCCCGAACTTCATGCCGGAACGCTTGCCGCCGCCGCGCGGTTCCGGGCCGGAATCGCGGCGCATCGCGGGGCGATCTACGGGGAATGCGGCGGTTACATGACGCTGGGTGACGGCCTTGTCGATGCCGCTGGCACACGCCATGCAATGCTGGGGCTGTTGCCGCTGGAGACTTCCTTCGCCGCGCGCCGCCTGCATCTCGGCTACCGCGCGGTCGAGCTTGCCGGCGACTGCGCGCTCGGGCCCCGCGGGTTCCGCCTGCGCGGCCACGAGTTCCACTACGCCTCGATCCTGCGCGAGGGCGGCAGCGCGCCGCTATTCGAAATGCACGACGCGCGCGGCAATCGGCTAGGATCGGCGGGTTGTCGAGTCGGGCGCGCCGCCGGATCCTTCGTCCACCTGATCGACCGGGCTGGACATTCGGCGGCATAAGGCTAAGTTCACCCGCGCGTCGGGCCCCCGGCCTTTCGCGGCGAACCGGAGTGCGAATGCTCTACCACCTCTACGACATGCAGCAGACCCTTCTCACGCCCGTACGGCTCGCCGCCGAAACCGTGCAGAACGTCTTCAGCCATCCGATGATGCCGGTGTCGTACACCCGTTTCGGCCGTGCGATGGCTGCAGGCGCCGAGATGGTCGAGCGCGCGACGCGCCGCTACGGCAAACCCGCCTTCCGCCTGGACACCGTCGTGATCGACGGCGTCGAGACGCCGGTCGTCGAGGAAGTCGTCCACAGCAACCCGTTCTGCGATCTGCTGCATTTCCGGCGCGACACGCTGACCGAGCGCGACGACCCGGTCGTGCTGGTCGTGGCGCCGATGTCGGGCCACTACGCCACGCTGCTGCGCGGCACGGTCGAAGCGCTGCTGCCCGACCACGACGTCTACGTCACCGACTGGGTCAACGCGGCGCTGGTTCCCGTGATCGAGGCGGCGACGTTCGATCTCGACGACTATGTCGACTACCTGATCGAGTTCATGGAGTTCCTCGGCCCCGAGACGCACCTGATCGCGGTGTGCCAGCCCTCGGTCCCGGTGATGGCGGCGGTCTCGCTGATCTCTGCGGGCGATCCGGCAGCCGCCCCGCGTTCGATGACGCTGATGGGCGGGCCGGTCGACACGCGCGTCAACCCGACGAAGGTCAACAAGCTCGCCGAGGAACGTTCGATCGAATGGTTCGAGCGGTCGGTCGTCACGGCCGTGCCGCCGTCCTATCCGGGGTTCATGCGGCGCGTCTATCCGGGCTTCATCCAGCTTTCCGGCTTCATGAGCATGAATCTCGACAGGCATGTCGGTTCGGCGATGAAGCAGTTCCAGCACCTCGTGCGCGGCGACGGGCTGAGCGCGCACGGCCATCGCGAGTTCTACGACGAGTATCTTTCGGTCATGGATCTCGATGCGGGCTTCTACCTGCAGACGATCAAGATCGCCTTCCAGGATCACGCGCTTCCGACCGGAACATGGGTCTCGCGCGGTCGGCCGGTCGATCCGGGCGCCATCCGAAACACGGCGCTGATGACGGTAGAGGGCGAACTCGACGACATCTCGGGCGTAGGGCAGACCTACGCGGCGCATGCGCTGTGCACGAACCTGTCGTCGGACAAGCACCGGCACTGGCTGCAGAAGAATGTCGGCCATTACGGCATCTTCAACGGCAAGCGCTGGCGCAACGAGATCCTGCCGCAGGTCCGCGGATTCATCCGCGAAAACCGCTGAGCGTCCTGCGCTAGCCGCGCCCCGCGCGCGTGACGAGCGCCAGCCCGGCGAAGATCGACGCCATCGCCGCCCAGACCCAGGCGCTGTGCATCTCGCCGAACAGCAGCCAGCCCCAGAACACGCCCGCTAGCGTGACGAGGAAGCCGGTCTGGCTGAAGAAGACCGGGCCGCCCAACCGCATCACCTCGAAGAACAGAAGCGAGCCGAGGCCCGACAGTGCGCACTGGACGAGCAGCGCCTTGTCGGCCGCATCCTGCGGCGGGAACGGCATGTGGGGCGCGCCGAGCGCAAGAGCCGGCGGCAGGATGCAGGCGGCCGCGCCCAGTTGCATGCTGGCAGCGAGCGCGATCGAATCCACGCCATCGGGGCGCGCACGCGCGATATAGACGTTCGACAGCGCATAGAAGAACGGCACGAGCAGACACAGCGCCACCCACGGCGTCATCGCGGGGTCGGGTAGGCTTGCGCGCGGCCCCAGCACCATCAGCGCGCCCGCGAAGCCGAACGCAATGCCGAGCAGGCGCAGATTGTGCCGCCGCTCCATGCCCATCGCCCAGGCCATCGCATAGGTCATGACCGGCGAGAGCGTGTTGAGCACGGCCGCGAGTCCCGCCGGTACGTGGCCGACGACGACGGACAGGATCGTGTTGGGAAGCGCGATGGCGACGGCACCGGCCAGCACCGTGTAGACGAAGAAGCCGGGCTTCAGCGGAATCGCCGCACCGCGCAGGCGCGCCACGAGCGCCAGAAGCGTTCCGGCCGAAACCGACGTCGCCAGCGTGAAGCCAAGCGGATGAATTCCCCCTTGCATGGCGATCTTGGCCGTCGAAAACTGCAGGCCCCAAACAAGCCCCATGGCAACCATGTAGGCCAGCGCAAGGGCAAGGCGGGAACCGTGAAGCGGGGAAGAGGACTCAGCCATGTTGTTCGCGAGCTATAACATCCAATACGGCACAGGCAAGGACGGAAACGTCGACCTGTCGCGGATCGCTTCCGCCGTGAAGGGCGCCGACGTGATCGCGCTGCAGGAAGTCGACCGCCACTGGCCGCGCACGGGTGACGTCGACCAGCCCGAAGCGCTCGCCAAGGCGCTGCCCGGCTACTACTGGGTCTATGGCGCGGGGTACGACATGCATTCGCCCGGCGATGCGCCGGGCAATCGCCGCCGCCAGTTCGGCAACATGCTGCTGAGCAAGACGCCGATCGTCAGCTCGCGCCATCACCTGCTGCCGAAATTCGGCGCCACGAACCATTATTGCGTCCAGCGTTCGACCATCGAAGGCGTGATCGATACGCCGAAGTCCGGGGCCGTGCGCGTCTATTCGGTGCATCTGTCGCATATCGGCGACGCGGACCGCGGCCCGCAGGTCGACCGGCTGCTGGCGCTGCATCGCGACGCGCCCGCCGGGGGCGGTGCGTGGAGCGGGCAGCACACGAAATCGGAATGGACACTCGACCTGCCGGCGCCGCCGATGCCGCAGCCGGCCCTGTTCATGGGTGACTTCAACCTGAAGGTCGATTCGCCGCTCTATGACAGGCTTGCCGGGCCGCAGTCGAAATACGGGCGGATGGGGTCGATCGGCGGCCTCGTCGATGCCTATGTCGCCGCTGGCAATGCCGAGGAGAGCGGCATCACCTGCGACAGCAGCGAATCCACGCCCCTGCGCCGCATCGACTACTGCTTCGTCAGTTCCGCGCTGGCGCCCAAGATCAAGCGTGCCTGGGTCGACAACGACGCGGTCGGCTCGGACCACCAGCCGATCTGGACCGAGTTGGATCTGTAGGAAACTCAGGCGCGCCGCAGGCTCTTGCCGCTCGCGGCGTCGAACAGGTGCACGGCGCCTGAAACCGCGCCCACGGCGATTTCCCTGGCGGGGCTCGTCACGTCGGCCGGCATCGCCAGCACGAACGCCTCGCCCGAGATCGTGCCGTGCAGCAGGCGCGTGGCACCCAGCTCCTCGGTCACGTCCCATTTGAGGCGCGGCACCCCACCTGCGGAACCGGCTTCGGCCTTGGCGTCTTCCGGCCGGAGACCGACGTCGACCTTCGTGCCCGGCTTCACGTCGAAGTCGGCCGCGTCGTAGGCGAATGCGGTGCCGTCGGACAGCGCCACCGTTCCGGCCGACGCGACTGTGCCGGTGAACAGGTTCATCGCCGGCGAACCGATGAAGGTCGCGACGAACTTGCTGGCCGGGCGGCGGTAGATCTCGAGCGGCGTGCCGCGCTGCTCCACCTGCCCGCCGTTCATGACGACGACCTGGTCGGCGAGCGTCATCGCCTCGACCTGGTCGTGCGTGACGAAGATCGACGTCGCCTTCAGGCGGTTGTGCAGCTTGCGGATCTCGAGGCGCATCTGGACGCGCAGCTTGGCGTCGAGGTTCGACAGCGGCTCGTCGAACAGGAACGCCGCCGGCTCGCGCACGATGGCGCGGCCCATCGCCACGCGCTGGCGCTGGCCACCCGACAGGGCGCGGGGCTTGCGCTGGAGATAGGGCTCGATCGCCAGCATGCGCGCGGCCTCGGCCACGCGGCGGTCGATCTCGGCCTGCGGCGTGCCGCGGTTGCGCAGCCCGTAGGCCATGTTGTCGTAGACGCTCATGTGCGGATAGAGCGCGTAGTTCTGAAACACCATCGCGATGTCGCGCTCGGCCGGCTCGACCTCGTTGACCACGCGTTCGCCGATCGCGATCGTGCCGCTGCTGATGTGCTCGAGCCCGGCGATCATGCGCAGCAGCGTCGACTTGCCGCAGCCCGATGGCCCCAGCAGCACGGTGAACGAGCCGTCCGGGATCGTCAGCGTGATGCCTTTCACGGCCTCGACGCCGCCGGCATAGACCTTCTTCACCTTGTCGAGGATTACGCTCGCCATACCCGATACCCCTTGAGTGCCGAATTCACTTCTCGGTCTCGACGAGACCCTTCACGAACAGCTTCTGCATCACGACCACGACGAAGACCGGCGGCAGCAGCGCGAGCACGGCCGTCGCCATCGCGAGTTGCCATTCCGTCAGCGCGTCCTGCGTGACGATCATCTTCTTGATGCCGATGACGATGGTCTGCATGTTGTCGCGCGTCGTGATCAGCAGCGGCCAGAGATACTGGTTCCAGCCGTAGATGAACTGGATGACGAACAGCGCGGCGATCGTGGTGACCGACAACGGCAGCAGCGTGTCGACGAAGAACTTGTAAGGGCCCGCACCGTCGATCTTCGACGCCTCGACAAGCTCTTCGGGCACGGTCATGAAGAACTGGCGGAATAGAAGCGTAGCGGTAGCCGACGCGATCAGCGGCAGCGTGAGGCCCGTATAGGTGTCGAGCAGCCTGAGGTCCGCGACGATCTTGTAGGTCGGATAGATGCGAACCTCCACCGGCAGCATCAGCGTGATGAAGATCAGCCAGAATGCCGCCATGCGGAACGGGAAGCGGAAGAACACGATCGCGTAGGCCGATATGAGCGAGATCGCGATCTTCCCCAGCGAAATGACCATCGCCATGATGAAGCTGTTGAGCAGCATCGTGCCGACCGGCTCGCGCGTCGACGACGATGTACCCGTGAAGACGACCCGCGTGTAGTTCTCGATCATCTGCCCGCCCGGCAGCAGCGTCATCTTCCCGTTCTGCACCGACGCCGCATCATAGGTCGAGGCGAGAAGCGCCAGGTAGACCGGGAAGGCCACGATGCACACGCCGATGATCAGCACAAGGTGCGGCAGGTAGCGGCTGACGAATGTCTGGCGCTCGACCATCAGTACTGGACCTTGCGTTCGACGAACTTGAACTGGATCGCGGTAAGGGCGATCACGATGACCATCAGCACGACCGACTGGGCTGCGGAGCCTCCCAGGTCGCTGCCGAGCTTGCCGTCGGCGTAGACCTTGAAGACCATCGTCATGGTGTTTCCGGCCGGACCGCCGCCCGTGACCGAGTCGATGATGCCGAACGTGTCGAAGAACACGTAGACGATGTTGACGACGAGCAGGAAGAACGCCGTCGGCGACAGCAGCGGGAAGACGATCGTCCAGAAGCGCCGCAGCGGACGGGCCCCGTCGATCGCGGCCGCCTCGATCACGCTCTTGGGGATCGCGGCCAGGCCGGCAAGGAAGAACAGGAAGTTGTAGGAGATCTGCTTCCATGTCGCGGCAAGGACGACGAGCGTCATCGCGTGGTTGCCGTTGAGAAGCGGATTCCAGTCTATACCCAAGCTGCGGAGCACCTGCGCCAGCATGCCAAGCGACGGCTGGAACATGAAAAGCCAGAGAACGCCCGCGACGGCGGGAGCCACCGCATAGGGCCAGATGAGCATCGTCTTGTAGATCGTGGCGCCCTTGATCTGCTTGTCGGCCATGACGGCAAGCAGAAGGCCGATGCCGAGCGACAGGAAGGCGACAAGTGCCGAGAAGACCGCGGTGGTCCCCATCGTCTTGTAGTATTCGGGATTGGCCGCAAGGATCGTGTAGTTCTCGAACCAGACGAATTCGGTCGAGATTCCGAATGCGTCCTGCATCAGCAGCGACTGCCAGACCGCCTGGAAGGCCGGCAGGTAGAAGAAGACGACGACGATCGCGAACTGCGGCAACAGCAATGCGTAAGGCAGCACCTTGCCGCCGAATAGCGCGCGTCTTTCCATGTCGTGAAGTCCCCGCTTGCCGATGGATCGGAATGCGACGGGCCGGGTCGCGAACGACCCGGCCCGTACGTCACCCCAGGTTCAGCGCGTGACGGTGCGCTCGAACTGACGCAGCATCGTGTTGCCGCGGCTTACCGCCGCGTCCATCGCCTGCTGCGCCGTCTTCTTGCCGGCGAGAGCTTCTTCGATCTCTTCCGACCAGACGTCGCGGATCTGAACGAGGTTGCCGAAGCGCAGCCCCTTCGAGTTCTCCGTCGGCGGCTTGTTGGTGAGTTCCTTCAGCGGCGTTTCGAGATACGGGTTCGAGTTGTAGAAGCCCGAACCCTTGACCTTCTCGTACGCCGCCTTGGTGATCGGCAGATAGCCCGAGTCCGTGTGCAGCTTCGCCTGGCGATCTGTATCCGACAGGAAGGCGAAGAACTTCGCGACACCCTTGTACTCGTTGGCCGACTTGCCGCCCATCACCCACAGCGAAGCGCCGCCCAGCGTGGAGTTCTGCGGGGCGCCCGCAGCGTCCGGATAGTAAGGCATCGCGGCGTTCGCCCAGTCGAACTTGGCGTTCGCCTTGACGTTGCCGTAGAAGCCCGACGACGTGAGGAGGATGCCGCACTCGCCCGACGTGAACGCGCCCTCGCCGGTGTTGGTGCGGCCGCCGTAGACGTAGGTCTTGTCCTTCGCCATCTCGGCGAGGTTGGCGATGTGCTTGACGTGCAGCGGCGAGTTGATCTTCAACTCGGTATCGAAGCCGTCGATCCCGTTCGCCTTCGTGCCGATCGGGATGTTGTGCCACACCGAGAACTGCTCGATGTTGACCCAGGTGACCCACGCGGTCGAGAAGCCGCAGTTCGGCGTCGCGGCGGCCTTCAGCTTCTTGGCGGCCTCGAACACTTCGGGCCAGGTCTTCGGCGGCGCGTCGGGGTTGAGGCCCGCCTTCTTGAAGGCGTCCTTGTTGTACCACATCACGGTCGACGACGAGTTGAACGGGAAGGACAGCATTTCGCCCTTCGCGGTCGAGTAGTAGCCGGCGACGGCCGGCAGATACGAGGCCGGATCGAACTTCTCGCCCGCGTCCTTCATGACGTCGGCGACCGGCTTGATGGCGCCCTTGGCGGCCATCATCGTGGCGGTGCCGACTTCGAACACCTGCATGATGTGGGGCGCGTTGCCGGCGCGGAACGCGGCGATGCCGGCGTTCATCGTGTCGGGGTAGGAACCCTTGTAGGCGACGACGACCTTATAGTCCTTCTGCGAGGCGTTGAAATCCTCGGCCAGCTTGTTGACGACGTCGTTGTTGGCGCCGGTCATCGCGTGCCACCACTGGATCTCGGTCTGCGCCGAGGCGGGGGCCGCGAGCGTCAGGGCGGTGCCCGCGAGCAGCGCGCCGTAAAGATGCTTTCGTCCAAAAGTCATGGGATCAGGTCCTCTCCATTTTCGCGCGGCAGAACGGTCCTCAGGACCGATGTCGCGTCGTTTAGGCTTCCGGCGTGTCCCACGCGGGACGCTTCCGTGAAGCTTTTATGACCTAGCTTTAGCACGGGCCTGCTTGGTGCCCAAGAGCTTCGCTGCGGTGACTACAAAGGCGGCCGGCTTGCGGGCTCCCCGCGCCGGATCTAGTTTCGGACGGCCGTTCCGGGAGGTTCCATGAAGCGGACCCGCACTCCTGCACTTGCCCTCTGTCTGGCGATCTGGGGCGGCCAGGCCCTGGCCGATACCAGGCTGCCGGAAGGGTGGATCGACATCCCCTTCCCCCGCCAGTCCCAGACGAGCTTCCGCGCCCGCGTCTTCGCGCCGGCGGACGCGAACGGCCCCGTCCCGGCGGTCGTCGTGGCGCATGGGTCCGGCGGTATCGACGGAAGAGCCAATGTCTACGTCGCCGCACTGCGCATGGCGGGCATCGCCGTGCTGGAGGTCGAGATGTTCGCACCCGGCCGCCGGCCCGGCCGGATTTCGGCGACCTATCCCCATGTGCTCGGCGCGCTCGACTATCTGGCCGGCCATCCGGCGATCGATCCTAGCCGCATCGGCATCATGGGTTTTTCGTGGGGCGGCGCGCTCAGCCTCGCGATGGCGCAGGAGAGCGGCTATCGGGATCACGGCCCGAACCGATTCGCGGCACATGTCCCGATCTATCCGACCTGCTCGGCCTATTCCCGGCCCGGAAACAATGTCGGCCCCCCGACCGGACGACCTGTCCTGATTCTGGCGGGTGCAAAGGACGACTACGACGCGCCCGACGACTGTCCGAAGGTCGCGGCCGCCTTCAACGCCAGGCTGCCCGGGACAGTGGCCGTGCATGTCTATCCCGACGCGACGCACATCTGGGATTCGGCGCGCGGCAACACGACCTTCTACGACCCGTATGCCAACCGCGGATCGGGCGGAACGGTACGTGTCGTGGCGAGCGCGGAGACGACGGCCGATTCGGTCGCACGGACCGTCGCGTTCTTCGCTACGGCTTTGCGCGCCGGCGCCCGCTAGCGCCGAAATCCGCGCGCGTGCGCGCCACCGCGTCCTGCCAGCCGGCATAGAGCCTGTCGTTCGCCGCGCGGTCACCCTTCGGCTTGAACAGCCGTTCGGCCTGCCGCGCCTTGGCGATGTCGTCGACCGAGGCATAGACGCCCGCCCCCAGACCCGCGAGGGCCGCCGCCCCCCACGCCGTCGTCTCGGTGACGAGCGGACGGTCCACCTCGAGCCCGAGTTGGTCGGAAAGGAACTGCATGACCCAGTTGTTGGCGACCATGCCGCCATCGACGCGAATCGTCTTGAGTTCGGCCTTCGGCCCCATGTCGGCGCGCATCGCGCCCATCAGGTCGCGCGTCTGGTAGGCGGTCGATTCCAGCGCCGCACGCACGATCTGCGGCAGGCCTGAATCGCGCGTCAGCCCGAAGATGGCGCCGCGCGCATCCGGATCCCACCATGGCGCACCCAGCCCGGTGAAGGCCGGGACGAGATAGACGCCGCCATTGTCCGGGATCGACTGCGCGATCGCCTCGCTGTCCGACGCCTTCGCGACGGCCTTGAGCCCGTCGCGCACCCATTGGATGACGGCACCCGAGATGAAGATCGAGCCTTCGAGCGCGTAGGCGACCTTGCCCTTGAGGCGATAGGCGACCGTCGACAGCAGCCGGTTCTTCGAGCGCACGAACTTGGAACCGGTATTGAGCAGCATGAAGCAGCCCGTGCCGTAGGTGCTCTTGACCATGCCGGGCTGGAAGCAGGCCTGCCCGACCGTCGCGGCCTGCTGGTCGCCGGCGATCCCGCGGATCGCGATCGGCCCGTCGAAAAGCTCGGCGTCGGTCGTGCCGAAATCGGCCGCGCTGTCGCGCACCTCGGGCAGCAGAGATGCCGGGATGGCGAAGGTCTTGAGCAGATCGGCATCCCATTTCTGGCTGCCGATATCGAAGATCATCGTGCGCGCGGCGTTGGTCGCGTCGGTCGCGTGAACCTTGCCGCCGGTCAGCCGCCACAGCAGGAACGTGTCGATCGTGCCGAAGGCGAGCCTGCCGGCATCGGCGGCCGCGCGTGCGCCGGACACGTTATCCAGCAGCCATGCGATCTTCGAGCCGGAGAAATAGGCGTCGAACAGCAGGCCCGTGCGCTTGCCAAGCTCGGCGTCGCCGATTTCCTCGCGCATGCGCCGGCACCAGTCGGCGGTGCGCCGGTCCTGCCAGACGAGCGCCTTGTGGATCGGCTTGCCGGTGGCGCGGTCCCACAGCACGGTCGTCTCGCGCTGGTTGGTGATGCCGAGCGCCGCGATGTCGGCCGCCTTCAGCCGCGCGTTGGCAAGGGCGCGGCGCACGACCGAGACGGTCGCCGTCCAGATTTCATCGGCGTCGTGCTCGACCCAGCCGGGTTGCGGATAATGCTGCTTGAGCTCGACCTGCGCCGATGCGACGGGGCTGCCGTCGGTACCGAACACGATGGCGCGCGTCGATGTCGTTCCCTGGTCGATTGCAAGCAGATACGGACCGGACATGCGGGCGGAGCTCCCTTGGCTTCTTCGTTGGCGCGACAATCGCCCAGGACCGCGCCCGTCGGCAAGCGGGACTTGCCAGAGCACGCCTTGGTATGGCTCGCTGTCGCATGCCCGTCAGCCCCGATCTCTGGCTCGCCTTCGCCGTAGCCGCCGCAATCCTTATCGCAATCCCCGGCCCGACCACGCTGGTCGTGCTCGGCAACACCCTGGCCGGCGGCCGGGCGATGGGCTTCATCAGCCTGATCGGCGTCGCGTTCGGCGACGTGTGCGCGATCAGCTTGTCGGTACTCGGTTTCAGCGCCGTCCTGTCGGCATCCGCCCTCGCCTTCGAGATTCTCAAATGGATTGGTGCCGCCTATCTCGTCTGGCTCGGCATCGGCCTGTGGCGCGCCCCGCCGGCCGAGCTTGCCGCCACGGCGGGCGAGCGCACGCGGGCAAGCACCGCGATCCTGCGCAGCTTCACGGTCACGCTGCTCAACCCCAAGGGCATCCTGTTCTTCGCGGCGTTCCTGCCGCAATTCATCGATCTCGAGCGTCCGATGTTCGGGCAGGTCGTCGTGCTGACGCTGACCTTCGTGGCGCTCGCGACCGCCATCCAGGGCAGCTATATCCTGGCGCTGGGCACCGCACGTCGGAACGTCGCAAGTGCCACGACGATGCGCAGGCTCGACCGCGCCGGCGGCGCCATGCTGATCGGCGCGGGCCTGCTGACCGCCTCGTTGAAGCGCGCCTAGAGCGCGCGCCAGTCGACGGCGGCGAGCCGTTCGTACTGGCCCATGTCGTTATAGATCTGCGCGGAGACGCGCACCCAGAGACTGCCGGCGAAGGCCATCACCGGTGCCTGGATGCGGTGGCGGTCATAGAGCGCACCGAGAAGGCCAAGGGCGCGGGCTTCGTCGGCAGGCCCGTCGAGCGGCAACCGGATCGAGGCGAGATGGCCGTGCATGCCCTCGGGCCCGCCGATCTCGGTGCCGTAGGACTCGGCGATCTTCCGTGCGGCGGCGGCGCGCAGCGCATCGTTGTGCGCCCGGATGCGCGCCCAGCCATAACGTTCGCCGAACGCGATCCCGTCGGGGATCGACAGCCACGCGCCCACATCGCGCGTGCCGATCCAGTCGAACTCGGCGGCAAGTCCTTTGCCGAGCCCGTGCGAGATCGTCACCGGATGGATGCGGCTGCGCCAGGCGGGTGCCACCGACAGGAACGCCGCACCCTTGGATGCGAACAGCCATTTGTGCGCGTTGCCGACATAGAAATCAGCACCCAGCGCCGACAGGTCGAGATCGAGTTGGCCGGGCGTGTGGGCGCCGTCGACGAGGATCGGCACGCCGCGCGCATGCGCCTCGGCGACGAGCCGTGCCGCCGGCAGGACGAGCGCGGTGGGCGACGTGATGTGATCGACGACGACAAGTTTCGTCTTCGGTCCGATCGCGGCGGCAACTCCGGCCACGACCGCATCGGGTGTGATCCCGGAGAACGGCAGCGTGACGATCCGCGGGATGGCGCCGATGCGCGAACAGAGATGCTCGATGGTCTTCGTCACCGCGCGATAGCCGTGCACGGTGAAGACGATCTCGTCGCCGGGCGCGAAATCGAGCGAGCGCAGCACGGCGTTGGCGCCCTGCGTGGCGTTCTCGACGAAGACGAGCCCTTCGGGATCGGCTTTCAGGAACTTCGCCAGTTTCGCGCGCGCATCGGCGACGGCACCGAACCAGATGCGCCGGATGAAGCCGGTGGGATCGGCTTCCATGCGCCGGCGCCAGACTTCGGCCGCATCCATCACCGCAAGCGGCGTGGCGCCGTACGAGCCGTGGTTGAGGATCGTGACGGCCGGATCGAGAAGGAACTCGCCGCGACAGGCGGCGCCGAAATCAGGCATCCGGCTTTTCCGCCAGCGCCGCGTCGATCGCTTTGCGGATCTCGGCCGACATCGGCTCGACCCGCGAGGGCCATGTCGCGCGCGGCAACCCGTCGCGCCCGATCAGGTACTTGAAGAAGTTCCAGCGCGGCACCGAGCCTTCGCCCAGTTCCTGCGCCAGCCAGCGGTAGAACGGATGCGCCCTGGCGCCCGTGACGACCTGCTTCTCGGCGAGCGGGAACGACACGTCGAAGCCTTCGCAGAAGGCCTTTATCTCGGCGTTGGTGCCCGGCTCCTGCTGTCCGAAATCGTCGGACGGCACGCCGACGAGGACGAGGCCCCTGTCCTTGTAGGCATCCCACAGCGCTTCGAGCGCCGTGTATTGCGGCGTGTAGCCGCAGAACGAGGCGGTGTTGACAACAAGCAGCGGCCTGCCGGCGAAATCGGCGAGTTTCAGCGGCGTACCCTCGATCGACACGAACTCGAAATCGAATGCCGTCATGCCGGTCTTCCCCTTCGCCGCCGCAATGCTGCCGGCCCGTGCTGTGCCGACGAGACGGTCGCCGTAGTAGCTGCCCATCGCCACCGCGAATGCGGCGACCGAGAAGACCCGGCGCGAGATCCGCATCAGCGGGCCCGCCTTGCGATCAGCCATAACGTTCCTCCGTCCAGGGATCGCCGCGCATGTGATAGCCGCGCACTTCCCAGAAGCCGGCGCGGTCCTCGGCGACGAATTCGATCCGCGAGAGCCACTTGGCGCTCTTCCAGAGATAGAGTTTGGGCAGCACGAGGCGCACGGGTCCACCATGCTCGCGACTGATCGGTCCGCCCTCCCAGCCGTGCGCGAGAAGCACGTCGCTGTCCGCGAAATAGGAAAGCGGCACGTTCGTCGTATAGCCGTCGTAGCCGTACTGGACGACGAACTTCGCCTCCGGCTTCGGGCGAACGATTTCGAGAAGGCGTTTCGTGGAAACGCCGCGCCAGCGGTTGTCGAAGCGCGACCAGGCGGTCACGCAATGCATGTCGCTGACGAATTCCTCATGGCGTTCGGCCTCGAACGCGGCCCAGTCCCAGTTGATCGGGTTCTCGACGAGCCCGTCGACGGTCAGGCGCCAGTCGTTCTTCGTCACCGGCGGCTGGATTCCGAGATCGAGCACGGGCCAGTTCTTCACCTCGCGCTGACCGGGCGGAAGGCGCACGGCCGGATCTGCGGCTTCGCCGGTCAGCAGCCGCCCCTCATCCGCCCATTTGCGCTTCGTGTCGACCAGCTTCTGCCTGATCTGGCCGAGAATGCCGTCGCCCGCCATCCGCCACTCCGTCGAGGCTTCTACGCGCCCGACTATAGGCCGGATCAGTGCGCCGGGCCTACTGCGCCTTGAGGCTCGCGCGGATGCGCTCGACCGCCTGACGTGGGCCGGGCTGGCCGAGGATCTGCTCGTCGCCGTAGGTAAGCACGACGAGGAGGTCCGCACCGGCCACGACCGTGCGCATCGCGAAGACGACATCGTCGCCTTCGTCCTCGGCCGTGCCGGCAAGCGTGTCGCCGGCGAAATCGGCCTCGTCCAGTTCGTCGTCGACGAAGGCCTTGGCTGCGGCCACGGCATTGGCGGCGGCACCCGGCAGGCGCGCCGCGACGACGGTCATCGTGTTCTGCGGATTGTGTGCGCGGAAGTTCTTGCCGCCTGATTCGACGATCCATTGATCGGGCGTCCAGATCGCGAATTGGCCGTCGGCACGGACATTCTCGCCTGCATTTGCGGCCGGCATGCCGAACATGGACGCGGCGAGCGCAAGGCCGAGCAACAGGGTTCGTCTGTGCATTGGAGTCTCCTTGATCCGAAACATCGATTCTACACCCCGCCGGCGGGCAACACCGCGGTACCGGCGTGACCATTCTTCAAAGGCCTGCACCCGACGGTGTCTGGCGCCAGAGCTGCCGGTAGGGACCTTCAACCGCGACCAGCTCTTCGTGGCTGCCCTGCTGGACGACCCGGCCCTCCGAAAGGACGAGGATGCGGTCGCAGCCGACGACGGCCGACAGGTCGTGCGTGACGGTGACGAGCGTGCGGTCCTTGCCGACCTTGGCGAGCGTCGCGAGGATTTCGGTGCGCGTCGCGGAATCCAGCGCCGAAGTCGCCTCGTCGAGCAGCAGGATCGCCGGATTGCGGACCATCGCGCGGGCGATGCCGATGCGCTGGCGTTGTCCCTGCGAAAGCGTGTCGCCGCGCTCGCCCAGCACCGTGTCGTAGCGCTCCGGCAGCGAACGGATGAATCTGTGGATACCGGCCTGCTTGGCCGCCGCGACGATTTCGGCGTCAGATGCGTCCGGCCGGCCGAGGCGGATGTTCTCGCGGATCGTGGTGCCGAACAGCACGTTGTCCTGGAACACGATGCCCATCATGGCACGCACGCTGTCGCCCGACAGCTCAGCCATGTCGACGCCGTCGATCAGGATGCGGCCCGTGCCCGGATTGTGCAGACGCAGGAGCAGCATCAGCAGCGTGCTCTTGCCAGATCCGCTTTCGCCCACGATGCCGATGCGGCTGCCGGCGGGGATCGCGAGCGAAACGCCGCGCAGGCCGCGTTCGGAATCGTCGTAGTCGAAGCCGACATTCTCGAAACGGATTTCCTGCCGGAACGGGGCCGCCGGCGGCTTGCCCCTCGCTTCCTCGGGCGCGGCCGGCGCGTTGCGGAACTCGTCGAGATGCCTGAGCGCGCCCGCACCCGCGACCAGTTCGGGCACGAATTGCGTGAGATGCACGATGTTGTAGCTGAGCTCCCAGAAAACCGATTCGAACGCGATGAACGTACCGACGCTGATCGTTTCCTGGAAGGTCAGCACCGCCCCGATGCCGAAAATCGCAAGATGCAGCACGAGGACGGCGATCGACGCCGAACGCTCGATCAGCGCCTCGAAGAACCGTACGCGGAAAGCCGCGTGCCGCGCGCGCGCGTTGCGGGCGCGATACCACCTTCCGACGCGGCGCTGCAGCCCGAAGGCGCGGATCAGCTTCTGGGCGCCGAGGCTTTCGCCGGCCGTCGACATCGCGTCGGCCATCTGGCGCTTGTGCAGGTAGCCTGCCTCGACCGCGCGGGGCGCGATCAGGCGCGGCCCCAGCAGCGTCAGCGGGAATATCGCCATCGCGATGACGGCCATCTCGGGCGACAGCCAGAACAGCAGCGCGATGGCGCCAAGCAGCTCAAGCAGCGGCAGGATTCCCCAGTCCGCGCCGTGCATGACGATCATGTCGATCGTGGAGACGTCATTGGACAGGCGCGACAGAATCCGGCCCGACTGCGTGCGCTCGATGAAGCCGAGCTTCACCTGCTGGATCCGCTCGAAGAGATCCTGGCGCACGCGCGACATGGCCGAAGCGCCCAGGCGCGCGTTGATCCATTCGCCGGCGATCATCGCGACCGCCGCGACGGCGCCCAGCGCGCCCAGCAGGCCGAGCAGCAGCACGAGCGTTTCCCAGCGCTCCTCGTCGAGGACGGAATCGAGCAGGTACTTAAGGCAGAGCGGGAACGCGACGTTGAACGCCGTCTCGACCGAAAGGCATCCGGCGAGCATCCACAGCGCCTTGGGCTGCCGCGCGAGATAGGGCCTCAGGAACCGCCCGAGATCCCGCATTGCCGGAACGACATCGCGCAGCGAGACGCGCAGCCGCTCGGCTTCGCTGGGCTCGTCGTCGTCCAGATCCCCGTCGTCGTCGTCATCATCTTCGTCGATGACGCCCGGTTTCTTTTCCATTGCGCCCCGCTAGCCTGCCAGCCTGTAGAAGCAATGGCGCAGGCTCTCGGCGTCGTCAAACCACGCATTGGTCCCGAAGCCGGCGCCGGAGACCGTTTCCCATAGCCGGGCGAGCAGTGCCGGATCTTCGACTGCGAGCTCGAATCCCGCATCGCGGAACAGTTCCGACCACTCCCAGAACGAGCGCAGCCGCGGCACACCGTCGACAAGGTCGTACTTGGCGGCAAGATCGAGCGCCTGCTCGGCGGTGGCCGATCCCAGGAACACGCCGCGGCGCGACACGCGGTGCAGCTCGGCGAGGGCATCTTCCAGCGAGGAGTCCGGCACGTGCGCGAGGCATGTCTCGTACACCACGTCGAAATGCCCGTCGGGGAACGGCAGCTCGCGAACGTCGGCGTGCAGGTTGAACGCGGCGATGATGGCCGGCGTGCGCGCATGCATGTCGCGGTCGCTCTCGATGCCCCACGCCTCGAGCCCCTGCGCGCGCAGCGCGTCCACGCCCAGGCCGCAGGCCGAACCCGCATCGAGCACCGAGAACCCGTCGCCGAGGCCCCATGCCGTCTGCGCCAGCGTCTTGAAGGTACGCGCATCGAGGAAGCGGTTCCAGACCTGCTCGTAGGGCCCGAGCCCGCGATAGTTCTTGAAATACGCGCGCCCGACGCGGCGCGCCGGCGGCTTCTTGCGCGGCAGGGCGCGCACGATCGCATCGAGCGCCAGATCCGTCGACGCGTCCGCGGAGTCGATGACCGCATTTATCGTCGAATCGAAAAGATAGTCGCCCACCACGTAGAGGCCCGGGTGCCCCGACGGCTCGGGCACGTGGTTGGTGAAGATGTCGCGTTCCGGCATGCCGCCGGGGACCGCGTTCACCGAGGCAAGCCAGCGATGCACCGTCGCCTCGCGCTTGAGCGACGCGCCGGCGCCGAGGTCGGCCGGCAGGCTTTCGAGCACACGCGCGACGGCCTGCGCGTCGTCGAGATTTGCCATTTCCAGCGCGGCATTGCCCGCGATCAGCCAGCCGAGCACGCCGTAAGGACCGCAGTCACTGCGCGCGCTTTCGTCGTAGACGCAGCAGCCGCCGAACGCGTCGCTGATCCACCAGTCGCCTGCGATGCGCGATCGCCAGAACGGCTTCTCGAACAGCACGGAGACGCGCAGATAGTGGCCGGGCCGGTCGAAATGCCGGATGTGACCCGCCATGGCGACGTCGAGCTTCTCGCCCACCCACTCGACCTGCGAGAGCGCGCTGAGCGGCAGCGCCACGACGAGGACGTCGAAGTCGCGTGCGGCGTCACCGGCGGGCCCGTGCGTTTCCACGCGATAACGTCCGCCGGGCAGGCGGCCGATCCGCTTCGCGCGCGTGCCCATCACGAACTCGGCGCCGTTCCTCGCGATCAGGTCCTGCGCCAACGCGTCGGTCAGGCGCTGCACGCCGCCATCGACCGAACGCAGCTCGATATAGCCGTCGACATCCATCAGCACGTTGCGCACGGTGTTGATGCCGTTGGTGAGATGCAGCGGTGCGGCGATGTCGCTATGCATTGCGGCACGCAGATAGCGGCGCGCACCGTCATCCGTGACGTGCCGGTGCAGAAGGTCGAGACCGTTCGAGCGGGCGAGCGCCTGGCTCTGCGGCGTATCGGTCCGGCTGTCGTAATATTCGGCGGGCGATATCGCGTCCGCGCAGAACTTGTGGAACGCGTCGATCTGCCGGCGCGCTTCCGCGCCCAACTCGCGTTCGACCGTCTCCATGCTGTCGAGGATGCGGTTGCCGAGCACGACCGTACGCGAGCCCATCGGCGTGCTGGCGAGCCCCAGATCGGCGATCAGGTGGGCGAGCGGATCGTCGCCGAGCGCGCGATAGTCATAGATCTCCGCCACGCCGGCGGCATAGGCAATCCCGCTTTCGGGAAAGCGTCGCGTCACGAGTTTGCCGCCGAGCCGATCCGACGCCTCGATGACCGTGAGACGGACCCGACCGGGACATTTTGCCAGAAAGTGCCGCGCTGCCATCAAGCCGCCGGGGCCACCCCCGACGATTCCAACTTCAAGCATCTTCAATAGATCTCGATTTCCAAGTTCTCACCCCCTCGAGTCGCGAAGGGAAACGGCGCTTCAATACGCCCAAATCGGGCCAAGAAGAAGGCGCTTCAACGCCAGCGCAGCAGGCGCTTTTCCAGCCGGGTCAGGCCGGTGCCGACGGCCAGCCCCAGGATCGAGATCATCAGCACCCCGGCCAGCAGCTGGTCGGTGAGCATCAGGTTACCCGCCTGCAGGATGAAGGCGCCGATCCCGTACTCGGCGCCGATCATTTCGGCCGAAACCAGCAGGATGAGCGCGATCGACGTGCTGATCCGGAAGCCCGCGAGGATCCCCGGCAGGGCCCCCGGCAGCACGATCTTGCGCAGCACGTCGGCCGCCGGCATGTCGAAGCTCTGGGCCATGCGGATCAGGTTGCGCGGTACCGCGTCGATCGCGGCATAGGTGGCGATAGCGGTGGGGAAGAACACGCCAAGGCCGATGGTGGTGATCTTGGACGCCTCGCCGATCCCCAGCCACAGGATCAGCAGCGGCAGCAGCGAGATCTTGGGGATCGGGAAAAGGGCCGAGACGAACGGCACGCCGACCGACCGGCCTAGCGACCACACGCCCATCGAAAAACCTGCGGCGAGACCGGCAAGCGTGCCCAGCGTCCAGCCGCCGGCAAGCCGCACGAGACTTTGCGAGATATGGCGCCACAGCGTGCCGGCCTGCCAGAGCTCGCCCAGTGCCGCGAGCACGGCACTGGGGGCCGGCAGGAAGATCGGCGAGACCCACCCCCTGCGTACCGACACTTCCCACAACGCGAGCAGCACGACGAACGCGACGGCCGCCGCCCCACGCACGGGAACGGGCGAGAAGCCGCCGCCGCGGAATGCGACCGGCCGGCGCTCAGACATCGGCGACCTCGCGTTCGGCGACCTGCGCCTCGGTGCGGATCGCGGCCCACAGCCGCTCGCCCAGTTCGGCCATCGCGCGTGCCGCCTCGGGGCGCGCGCGTTCGGCCTGCGGCAGATCGATCGCGACGATCTCCTTGATGCGGCCGGGCCGGCGCGACAGCACGCAGATCCGGTCGGCAAGCCGCAGCGCTTCGTGCAGATTGTGCGTGACGTAGACCGAGGTCGTGCGCATGGCGAGCCACAGCCTGAGGAAATCCTCCATCAGCAGGTCGCGCGTCTGCGCGTCGAGTGCCGACAGCGGCTCGTCCATCAGCAGGATGGCCGGCTCGACCGCGAGGGCGCGCGCGATCCCCACGCGCTGGCGCATGCCGCCCGACAACTGCTTGGGAAACGCCTTGCGGAACTCGGCAAGGCCGGTGCGTGCGAGCGCGTCGTTGATGCGCGCGGCCAGTTCGTCCTGCGGCAGCGCGCGATGCTCGAGGGCGAGCGAGATGTTGCCCTCGACCGTGCGCCACGGCAGCAGCGCGAAATCCTGGAAGATATAGGTGATCGGATTGAGCGAACCCGGCGGCGGCGCGCCGACGACGGAAACCCGGCCCGCCGTCGGCTCGAGGATGCCGCCCATGATGCCGAGCAGCGTCGACTTGCCGCAGCCCGATGGCCCGAGCAGGGCGAGACATTCGCCCGCGCGGACGGTCAGGTCGATTCCTTCGAGAACGTCGAGCGCGCCGTAGCGGTGCGCGATTCCTTCGCAGACGAGTTCCACCTCAGTTCCGCGGCACGTTCATGTGCCCGCGCACGAAGGAAAGATCCACGATGTCCTTGCCGTTCACGTCGCGGCCGACGAGGCCGGCCTGCTGCCAGAACGCGATCTGGCCGTAGATGTCACCCACGTCGAGACGCCCGCCGGCATCGACATAAGGCAGCCCGATCGTGACGAGTTCGGGCGGCTGCTGCACGGCGCGCGCGACCACGCCGATCGTCTCGGCAAACCGCGTGCCGTGCACTTCCTTGCCGGCGGCGTCACGCTGGTTGAAGGCGGCGTTGAAATCGGCCGCCCCGCGCAGATAGCCGCGGATGAAACGCTCCACCAGATCGCGCTTTTCGGAAATCGCGCGCGGACTGGTGAAGAGCGCGCCAAGCTGCCAGGGCGTCTCGTCGCCGACCCAGGCGAGGATCTTGCCGGCCTTGTCGGCCTCCAGCGCGCGCGCCAGCGTGACGGGCACGATCACGGCATCGACCTGCGCGCCCTTGAAGGCGGCCTGCATGTTCGGCAGCGTCTGCAGCGGCACCAGCGTGACGCTCGCCGGATCGAAGCCGTATTTGCGCGCGATCAGGCCAAGCGAATAGTGGAAGGTCGAACCCGCCGTCGTGATGCCGAGGCGTTTGCCGGGAAAATCCCTTACCGACCGGAATCCCTTCTCGATCGCCGCATTGGTTGCCATGTAGGCGTTGAGCTCGAAGCCCTTCTCCTCGCGGCTCTGCGCGGCGATGATCTTGAGCGCGCCCTTGCCCGCGAGATTGAAGAACGCCGCCGTCAGGCCCGTGACGCCGAAATCCGCGTCGCCCGACGTGACCGCGACCGGTACCTGCTGCGCGGCCGTGAAGTATTTGAGTTCGACGTCGAGCCCCGCCTCGCGCCAGTAGCCGCGCTCGGCCGCGATGAAGACCGGGCCGGACGAGGACAGCCGCAGCACGCCGACGGAGGTCTTCAGCGGGGCCTGCGCGCGGACGATCGACGGGGCGGCGATTCCGATTGCGGCGCCCGCAAGGGCGGCTCGGCGCGTAAGGCGGATCATGGGGGCGTTCCTCTGGATAGAAGCCGGGGCGGCACCTTGCGGCACCTTGGGAAGTGTGGGTGTATATGAACGGGAGAGCGCGCGGCTGTCAAAGGGAGCAGGACGAACGATGACGAGGCCGCCGCAAGCCGCACGGCGCGTCGTTTCGCTGCTGCCCTCGGCGACCGAGATCGTCGCGGCGCTCGGGGCGACGGGCGCACTGGTCGCACGCAGCCACGAATGCGATTTCCCGGCCGCCGTCGGCGACCTGCCGGCAATCTCCGCCCCGCGCATCGATCCGGCCCGCCCGTCGGCCGCAATCCAGACAGACGTCGTCGCCTGTCTGGAAGCCGCGCTGTCGATCTACCGGGTCGATGCGGCGGCACTTCGCGAACTGAAACCCGACCTGATCGTCACGCAGACGCTGTGCGATGTGTGCGCCGTGAGCCCGGCCGATGTCGAGGCGGCGCTGGCGCAATGGACCGGCGCGAAGCCGGAGGTCCTCGCCCTCAATCCGGCCACAATCGCCGACATACTGGGCGACATCGGGCGCGTTGCGGCGGCGCTCGGGCGGCCGGACGCCGGGACTTCGCTTGCCACGCAGATGCGGGGCCAGATGGAGGCGATCGCGGAACGCTGTGCCGGTGCAAACGCCCGCCCGCGCGTCGCGACGCTCGAATGGCTCGATCCGCCGATGGCGGGCGGCAACTGGATGCCTGAGATGGTGGCCATGGCCGGAGGCGAGAATCTTTTTGGGGCGGCCGGCGCGCATTCGCCGTGGCTCGAACCGGACGCGCTCGTCGCGGCCGCGCCCGACATCGTGCTCGTGGTGCCTTGCGGGTTCGGCATCGCGCGCACCCGCAAGGAACTCGACGCCCTTTCGGACAAGGATTGGTGGCGGGCGCTCGGCGGCAGGATTTTCGTCGCCGACGGCAACCGCTATTTCAACCGGCCGGGTCCGCGCCTGGTCGAATCGCTGGAAATCCTCGCCGAAATCCTGCATCCAGAAATCTGCGACTTCGGTCATCGCGACGACGGCTATATCGCCTGGGAACGGGCGCACGAGGCACCATGAAGCTCTTGCCCATCCTTGCCCTTCTCGCTTCGCTGTTCGCCGCGTTTCCGGCGGCTGCCCAGAGCACGCCGTCGCCCGACGAGATCGAGAAGCTGATCCAGACGATCGAGAACGAGTCGACGCGCGCCGACCTGCTCGGCCAGCTGAAGACGCTCGTCCAGCTCCAGCGGACGGGCCAGGTGCCGGCGATAGCACCACCGGCCGACGAGCCCGCGGAACAGATCGCGCGCGTGGCCAGCACGTTCGCCGAGCAGCTTTCCGACCAGATCGAGGACGTGACGCAGGCCGTGCTGCAGGCCGCCGCCTTCGTCGCGGACGCGCCGAAGTTCCTCGCCTGGTTCGACAGCCAGATCGGCAGCACGCAGAACCGCGACCGGCTGGTCGAAATCCTGTGGAAGCTGGTCGCCGTGCTCGTCGCAGGCTGGATCGCCGAATGGGCTGTGCTGCGCCTGCTGGCGCCGCTGCGCCGGCGGCTGGAAGCGCGCGCGGTGGGCCGCGACTGGCGCCGCATCTTCCCCATCGCCGCGGATGCCGCCGTCGGCGTGTTGCCGATCGCGGCCTTCGCGGCGGTGGCCGTGGGCACGCTGGGCCTGACCCAACCATCGCGCACCGCAAGCCTCGTCGCGATCTCGTTCGTCAACGCCAACGTGCTGGCCCGCGCGGTGGCGCTTGCGGCGAATACCGTCTTCGCCCCGCGCCACCCCGGCCGGCGCCTCGTGCCGCTCGACGACGAGACATCGGTCTACATCTATCTGTGGATCCGCCGCGTCACCAACATCGCGATTTACTGGTTCTTCGCGGCCGAGGCGGCGCTGCTGCTCGGCATCCCGGCGCCGGCGCACAATTTCATCGTCAAGCTGCTCGGCGTCGTCGTGGCGATGATGGTGATCGCGGTCGTGCTGCAGAACCGCCAGTCGGTCGCCGAAGCGCTGGTGCGAGCCTCGAGCGGCGAAGGCTGGATCGCGCGCCGGCGGGCCGGATTCCTCGGGCCCGGCCTCGCCAAGTACTGGCACGTCGCGGCCCTCGCCTACGTGATCGTGGCACTGTTCGCGTGGCTGATCCGGCCCGACGGGTTCGCCTTCATCGTGCGCGCGAGCCTGCTCACGCTGGTGATCGCGGGCATCGCGCGGGCGGCCGTGCTGCTGACGGCCTACGGCATCGACAAGGCCTTCGTCATCGCGCCCGAATTCCGCGAGCGCTTCCCCGCCCTCGAGCAGCGCGCGAACCGCTACGTCAATGCCGGACGGCGCGTGATCGTCGGCGCGATCGCGGGGCTGGCGCTTCTCGCGATCATGCAGGCCTGGGGCATCAGCACGCTCGAATATGCCGCCACGCCCACGGGCCAGCGCGTGGCCGGCGGGCTGTTTGCCATCGCCTTCGCGGTGGTGACGGCGCTGGCGATCTGGGAATTCGCCAATGCGGGCCTCGAACGCTATCTGATGCGCAAGGGCGAGAACGAGGCGCCGACAGAGCGCACGTCGGCGCGCGTGCGCACGCTGCTGCCGCTGATGCAGCGCGCGCTGTTCCTGCTGCTGGCGATCTTCGTCGTCCTCGTCACGCTCAACGAGATCGGCATCAACGTCACGCCGCTGCTGGCCGGCGCCGGCGTCCTCGGTCTCGCCGTCGGCCTCGGCGCGCAGAACATGGTGCGCGATCTGATCACCGGCGTGTCGATGATCCTCGAGGACGTGCTGGCCGTCGGCGACGTGGTCCAGCTCGGCGACAAGGCCGGGACGGTCGAAGCGCTCGGCCTGCGCGCGATCAAGCTGCGCTCGTCCGACGGCACGCTCCACACGATCCCGTTCGGCACGCTGACGATCATCTCGAACCAGACGAAGGATTTCGCCTACGCCACGTTCGAGGTTGCGGTCGGCTACGCAACCGATCCGGCGGCGGCGGCCAAGGCGATGCGCGCATCGTTCGAAGCCGTGATCGCGGAGCCGGAGATCGCGGCGCTCGTCATCGGCGACTACGAGGATCAGGGCCTTGCGGCTTTCTCGGACGTAGGCCAGACGCTGAAGGCGCGCGTGAAGACGCTGCCGGGCAAGCAATGGCGCGTGCGCCGCGCCTTCGACGAGCGTATCCGGCGCGACTTCGCGGCCGTCGGCCTCAAGATCGCCTGGGACAAGAGCTAGGAAGCGGGCGAGTCGCCGATCGGCAGGCTGCACACGACGAAGCGGCGCGCACGGCCCGATTCCGCCGCATCGACCGGCAGGATCAGCCGGTGCCAGTAACCCACTTCGTCGAGCGGAGAGCTGTGCCGCGTGGCGAACGGCATCGGGTGCTTGATCGCGAGCTGGTAGACGCTGAGGAACACCTTCGAGATCGGCGTGGGCAGTTCGCTCGTCCGCCGGCCGGTCACGTTCTCGCCGAACGCGGCGGCGACCGCCTTCCCGCAATGCGAGTAGACCAGATCCCCATCCGGCAGCACGTCGAGCTCCATCAGGTTCGCCGACAGCTGCCCGAGCAGATCGGAATTCAGTTCCTGACGCCGCGGCACGGCATTCCGCGAGAAACGCACCTTGCGCCAGGCCTTCAGCGCGGCGCGCTCGCGCGCGTCGATCAGGTCGTCATCGTTCGGATTGGCGACAACCCGCATGGGCTCGTCGAGCCCGTCGACATGGATGTCGAAGATGCGGCGGGCGCCGGTCATCATGTGCCGGCACCGGTCTCTCCGACCAGCGCGAAACCGCCGGCATGGCGATAGATCGAGAGTCCAGTCCTTGCGGAACCCGTCTCGATGCGGCGCATCCGCTCGCCGGATCTCTCCATGTCGCCGGCCGACCATGATCCGTCCGGAAGGCCAAGGGACGCGGCCAGCGGCCGGCCGACGGGATCGGCCGCGCCGCACAGCAGCCCGAAAGCGGCGTTGCAGCTCTCGATCTTCCCGGTGGCATCGGTGAAGGCGAGCGGCAGATCGAGCGAGTGCCAGATCGCCGCGTACCGGTCGAGCTGGGTTCGGGCGCGCGCCAGCTCCGAGCGGGCCGTGCGCAGCTCGATCGCGTCGAGCGCAAGCGCACCAAGCAGGCGCAGCCGGGATTTCCCCTCTTCGTCGAGATCCTCGCGCGGGACCGGCGAAAGCGCGCAGAGCGTTCCGATGCGATAGCCGCTCGGCAACTCAAGCGGAACACCCGCATAAAACCGGATATGCGGCTCGCCCACGACGAGCGGATTGTCGTGGAAGCGCGGGTCGAACGTGGCATCGGGCACCACGAAGACATCCGGTTGATGGATCGCGTGCGCGCAGAACGAGACCGAACGCGAAGTCTGCGCCGCGCCGATGCCGCACGCCGCCTTGAACCACTGTCGGTCGGAATCCACGAGGGAGATGAGCGCCGTCGGCACGTCGAGAAGCCGGCATGCGAGCTGGACGATCGAATCGAACGCCTGCTCGGGCGCGGAATCGAGCAGGCCGAGCGCGCGCAATGCGGCAAGACGGTTGAGTTCGTTTCGTGGAATTGCCGGCTCGATCACGTCGTCGTACCCCGGTTCCAGGAGGGATTCCGGCAGACTAGCACGGCCGTCATGCCGGTCTATTTCTTCTCGGCTTCGGTCTTGAGACTGGCGAGACCCGCTTCGAAATCCGTCCCGATCATCTTGTCCATGCTGAAGAACACCCCCATCAACTTGGTGACGAAGGGCGCGGGTCCCGACATCGACCAGGCGACCTCGACCTCGCCGCCGACCGGCCGGATCGCGAACTCGGCGATGTTGTGGCCTTCGAAGGGTCGCGAGAAATCGAGCTTGATGACGATCTTCGCGAGCGAGTCGTCGAGAATCTCCATGCTGCCGGCGCCGATCTCGCCGTTGCCGTCCCATGCGTAAGTGGCGCCTTTGCCCTTCGCGGATCCGCCGAGTGTGCGCTTCATCGCGGGGTCGCGCTTCTCGTAGGGCGACCAGAGCGGCCAGCGGCGGAAATCCTCGATGAGGGCATGTACGGCTTCGGGCGAGGCGGTTACGCGCGTTGCGCGCACGACGCGGAATTCGTCGGGCTGCGTGGCGGCAAAGCCGAGAACGCCGGCAAGGACAACCGCAAGGGCGATCAGGATGGGCTTCAGCATCGGCGTCTATTCCTCTTCGGCGAGGGCGTCGGGATCGACGGCATCGACGATACGTCGGGCAAGCTCGCCCGAAAATCCGGCGCGCGCCATCGCGGCCAGATGCTTCATGCGGGCGGCGGCACGCCGGGCCGGATCGGCAAAAGGGCCCAGCCGCTTGCGCCGCGCGAAGATCAGGGCGGCCTTCAGGTCGTTCTCCCCGGCTTCGTCGAGACCGTCGAGCGCATGCGCGATGTCGGGATCGCCAACGCCGGCCATCTTCAGGCGCTGGGCGATGCGCCCGCGCGGCAGCCCCCGCCGCGCGAGACTCGCCGCCCGCCCTTCGGCGAAGCGCGCATCGTCGAGGAGATGCTTGGCCGCGAGTTTTTCGACGACGAAGGCGACGTCGAGCGCGCCCTGCGCGCGGTCTGCCAGCCCTTCGCGTGCCGCGCGCTCGACCTTGCGCATCAGCACGCGGCGCAGGCCCTCTGCCGACGCGGCAAAGCGCTCCAGATAGTGCAAGGCCGATTTCTCGAGCCGTTCGCGCGTCGGCGGTTTGGGCGGTTTGCGGGGCGCCATGGACGCCTAATTGCCATGCCGAGGGCGCAATTGCGAGGCCGCGTCGGGCACATTATGGTGCCTCACCCATGAACGAACTCGCAAAAGCCCCCTCGCCGCCGCGCCGCTACGGTGCCGTCAACTGGCTCGGCCTCCATACGCTGGTGATGCGCGAGATCCGCCGCTTCGCCAAGGTCCACACCCAGACGATCGCGGCTCCCGTCGTCACGACGCTGCTGTTCCTCGCGGTTTTCGTACTGGCGCTGGGGCCTGCCGCGTCGGGCCAGGGCGGCATCTCGTTCGCCGAGTTCCTCGCTCCTGGCCTCATCATGATGGCGATGACGCAGAACGCCTTCGCCAACACGTCGAGCTCGCTCGTCATCGCCAAGGTGCAGGGCAACATCGTCGACTCGCTGATGCCGCCGCTTTCGCCGGCCGAACTCGTCGTCGGCTTCGCGGCCGGCGGCATCGTGCGGGGCATCGTGGTCGGCACCGTGACGGCCGCATGCCTCGCCCCCTTCGTGACGCTGCACATCCACAGTTTCGGCTGGATATTCTTCAACGGCGTGATGGCGTCGGCGCTGCTGTCGCTGCTCGGCATCGCCGGCGGCATCTGGTCGGAGAAGTTCGACCACATCGCGGCCGTGACGAATTTCATCGTCACCCCGCTCGCCTTCCTGTCGGGCACCTTCTATACGGTCGACCGGCTGCCGGAGCCGTGGCACCTGATCGCGCTCGTCAACCCGTTCTATTACATGATCGACGGCTTCCGTTTCGGCTTCATCGGGCACGCGGATGCGCATCCCTGGATCGGGGCCGCGATCCTGATCGTGACCAATTCGGCGCTCGGCGCGCTCTGCTTCCAGATGTTCAGGCGCGGCTATAAGCTTCGCGCATGAACGAGGAGATAGCCGAAGGCGACCTGCCTGCGCACATGCACGCACTGGTCGATCTTTGGCAGACCAAGACCGCCGGACGGAAATGGCCGAACAGGCGCGAACTCCTGTTCGAGGAGCTGGTTCCGTGGATGGGCCGGCTGCATCTGGTCGACGTGCTCGACGGCGATTTCCGCTTCGCCATCTTCGGCACCGCCACGATGGGCGTCATGCGGCGCGAATATACGGGCATGAAGCTGTCGGAAATCGCCGATCCGCTCGCGCGGATATGGGAGGCGAGCTATCGCGCCGCGGTCGACAGGCGGGAGCCGCTTTTCTTCCACCATCCGCTCGGCCACTACGGCGAGACCAACGAACATGTCGGCTGGTGGCGCGTGATCCTGCCGCTGGGAACGGAGGACAGGGTCGAAAACCTGCTTGTCCTGATCCAGATATACCGGCCGGACGGCGCCTTCGCCTGACCTAAGCCTTTGCGACAAAAGCGCGATTCCCGCCTGTATTTGACTTTTCCAAGCCCCCCCCGGATACTGGTCGTTTCCCGTGCGGCCATTCTGGCCGCCCGAAAGAGGGAGTTGTTGCCGTGTCGACTGCATTTCCCGCCGTGATGCCGACCTATGCGCGCGCCGAAGTGGGCTTCGAGCGCGGCGAAGGCCCGTATCTGTGGGGAACCGACGGCCGACGTTATCTCGACTTCGCCTGCGGCATCGCGGTGACGGGCCTCGGCCACGCGCACCCGCACCTCGTCAAGGAGGTCGGCGCGCAGATGCATAAGGTGTGGCATACCTCGAACATCTTCCCGATCCCGCAGCAGCAGAAGCTGGCCGAACGGCTGGTCGCCTCGACATTCGCCGACACGGTGTTCTTCGGCAATTCGGGCGCGGAAGCCAACGAGTGCGGCATCAAGCTCGTGCGGAAGTATCACGCGTTTCACGGCCACCCCGAGCGCTTCCGCATCGTCACGTTCGAGGGCGCCTTCCACGGCCGCACGCTCGCCACGCTGGCGGCCGGCGGCCAGCAGAAATATCTCGAGGGCTTCGGTCCCAAGGTCGAAGGCTTCGACCAGGTGCCCTTCGGCGACCGCAAGGCGCTGGAAGCCGCGATCGGCCCGCAGACGGCCGGCATCATGATCGAGCCGATCCAGGGCGAAGGCGGCATCCGTCAGGTTCCCGAGGCGGACCTGATCTTCATCCGCGAACTGTGCGACAGGCACGGCCTGCTGCTGTTCTTCGACGAGATCCAGACCGGCATGGGCCGCACCGGCAAGCTCTTCGCCTACGAATGGTCGGGCGTGAAGCCCGACGTGATGTCGGTGGCCAAGGCGCTGGGCAACGGCTTTCCCGTGGGCGCGTGCCTCGCCACGGCAAAGGCCGCGGTCGGCATGACGGCCGGCACGCACGGATCGACCTATGGCGGCAACCCGCTGGCGACGGCAGCCGGAAACGCCGTACTCGACGTCATGCTCGCCCCCGGCTTCTTCGAGCATGTCGAGCGCATCGGCGCGCATCTCAAGCAGCAGCTTGCCGGCCTCGTCCAGCGCAATCCCGACATGTTCGAGGAAGCGCGCGGCTCCGGCCTGCTGCTCGGCCTCAAGTGCAAGGGGCCGAACCAGGACATGATCCTCGCGGTGCGCAAGCAGGGCCTGCTGACGGCCGGTGCCGGCGACAACGTGATGCGCATCCTGCCCCCGCTGATCGCGGAGGCGGCGCAGGTCGCCGAAGCGGTCGAGAAGATCGACGCCGCCTGCGCCGACCTGCGTGCGCAAGCGCCGGCCCGCAGGGCCGGCTGACGGAGATGACGATGAAAGCGACACTCCGCCATTTCCTCGATCTCGACGTGCTCGAAGCGGGCACGCTGCGCGACATCCTCGACCTGGGTGCCGCCTACAAGGCCAAGCGCCCGCCCGGCGGCATGGAAAAGCCGCTCGCCGGCAAGACGCTGGCGATGATCTTCGAGAAGCCCTCGACGCGCACGCGCGTGTCGTTCGAGGTGGGCATCCGCCAGCTCGGCGGCGAGGCCGTCATCCTCACGCACCACGACACGCAGCTGGGCCGCGGCGAGACGATCGCCGACACGGCGCGCGTGCTGTCGCGCTACTGCGACGCGATCATGCTGCGCACCAACAAGATCGCCAATCTCGCCGAACTCGTGCGCCACGCCAGCGTGCCCGTGATCAACGGCCTGACCGACCGCTCGCATCCCTGCCAGGTGATGGCCGACGTGATGACGATCGAGGAACGCAAGGGCGGGATCGCCGGCAAGGTCGTGGCCTGGACGGGTGACGGCAACAACGTCGCCGCCTCGTGGATCCACGCGGCCCAGCGTTTCGCGTTCGAACTGCGTCTCGCCTGCCCCGAACATCTCCGCCCGTCGCACGACGTGCTCGCCTGGGCCAAGCGCGAGGGCGCGCGCATCCAGCTGCTGACCGATCCCGAGATCGCCGTCGCCGGCGCCGACGCCGTCGTCACCGATACATGGGTCTCGATGGACCAGGAGAGCGGGAGCCGCGAAAGCCGCGAGAAACGCCACAACCTGCTCGCGCCCTACCGGGTCGACGAGCGGCTGATGGACCGCGCCAAGTCCGACGCGATCTTCCTGCACTGCCTGCCCGCGCATCGCGGCGAGGAAGTGACCGAAGGCGTCATCGACGGTCCGCGCTCGGCCGTGTGGGACGAGGCCGAGAACCGCCTGCACGTGCAGAAGGGCATCCTTGCCTGGTGCATGGCTTGAAGCCGGAGTTCGCGGACGACGACGTCGTCCTTCCTTTCCGCGTGACCCCCTTCGCACTGCGCGGCCGGCTCGTCCGGCTGGGGCCGGCACTCGACGCGATCCTGCATCGCCACGACTATCCGCATCTCGTCGCCGGCGCGCTTGCCGAGGCGATCGCGATGAGTGCGGCGCTGGCCGCCACGCTGAAATACGAAGGCGTCTTCTCGATCCAGACCAAGGGCGACGGCCCCCTGCGCATGCTCGTCGCCGACGTGACGTCGGCGGGCGCCATCCGCGGCTACGCGCAGTTCGACGAAGCGCGTATCGCGGCGCTCGGCGACGGGCCGGTTTCGGTCCCGCGGCTGTTCGGGGCTGGCTATCTCGCCTTCACGGTCGACCAGGGCGCCGACATGGAGCGCTATCAGGGCATCGTGGAACTGACCGGTGCCACGCTCGCCGAGTGCGCGCACCACTATTTCCACCAGTCCGAACAGTTCGAGGCAGGCCTCAACGTGGCCGTCGCCGGCACCAAGGACAGGAACGGAAGGACCCACTGGCGGGCCGGCGCCATCATGATCCAGCGCCTGCCGCCCGAAGACGCGCAAGGTTCGGCCGAAGGGCGCGAGCCGGTCGTGCGCGACCCCGCCACGCGCGAAGCCGAGGAAGACGGCTGGCGTCGCGCGATGATCCTGATGGGATCGGCCAAGGCCCGCGAACTGGTCGATCCCGCCCTGCCGCCGTGGAAGCTGGTCGACCGGCTTTTCCTCGCGGAGGGTGTCGAGATCTACAGGCCCATCGCGCTTACCCACCGCTGCCGCTGCGCGCCCGAACGCATGCGCGAAGTCCTGCGCACGATCCCGCGTGCCGAGCTCGAGACGATGCGCGAGATCGACGGCGCGGTACGCATCACCTGCGAGTTCTGCAACACCGCGCACGCCTTCGCCGATCTCGATTCGATCTACGGCGAGGCTTGATGCATCGCTTCTTCCGCGCCACATTGTGGCCGTCATTCGCGACTAGAAGCATCCTTCCCAGTTCCTTCCGCGTGGAGCCGAACCGATGATTTCCTCCCGACGCGATTTCCTGAAGCTTGCCGGCGCCGCCGTGCCGGCTGCCGCGCTCGCAGGCTGCGCCGACGCTCCGATGCCGCCGCGTTTTGCGCCCATCAGCTACGCGACCTACGGGCGTTTCACGTTCGAGGCCGAGCGGCTGGAGATCGCGCAGGAATACCAGGCGCCGCTCGCGCCGCCGAATGTCGAGCACCTGTTCGCCCAGCGTCCCGACGACACGCTCAAGCGCTGGGCCAACGAACGGCTGGCGGTAACGGGTCGCGGCGAGCGCTTCGCGCGCTTCGTCATCATCGACGCGCGCGTGACGGAGACCCAGCTGCCGCGCGAGACCGGCGTGCGCGCGACGTTCACCAACGAGCAGGCGCAGCGCTACGACGGGCGCATCGAGGTCGGCGTGGAACTGCGCCAGCTGCGCGGCAATTTCCGCGACGGCTACGCCACCGCCGCCGCGACACGCTCGCGCTCGGTCGCCGAGAACATCTCGCTCAACGACCGCGAGCGCGTCTGGTACGAGATGGTCGAGCAGATGATGAACGACGTCAACGCCGAGCTCGACCGCCAGATCCGCCAGAACATGCCGCGCTTCCTGCAGGTGTGACGGCTGACGGCCGCGCCTAGCGCGGCGGGTCCGTCGGCAGTTCGCGCGCCCGGGTATCGGCTGTCGCGCGCTGCTCGGCGGACAGCGCGCCGGCGATCGAATCGCGCGCCGCACCGGCCGTCGATACCTTGCGTCGGGCCGCAAGATCGAAATAGGCGAATGCCTCGACCGCATCGGCCGGCCCGCCGACCCCGTCGCGCGCGGCATTCGCATACGACAGCGTGGCCTGCGCGTGGCCGAGCGCGCTTGCGGCCTGCAGCCGGGTGCGGCCGGATGCGGGATTCACCCCGGTTCCCCGCCCCGCGATCTCGGCGGTCCCGAGACGGTACATCGCCTCCGCGTTCCGCTGGTCGGCAGCGAGGGTCCAGAAGCGCACCGCTTCGGCCGGGTCGATCGTGACGTGCGCACCGAAGGCATAGGCATTGCCAAGCTGCATCTGGATGTACGGGTTCTTCTTCGTGTCGGCCTCCGCCCGCAGCCGCTCGACCGCCTTGTCGAGATAGGCGCGCCCGAAAGGCGTGACATCTCCGCCCGGCGGCGCGAGCCCGAGATCTTCGGCAAGAAACTTCCGCACCGCGACAAGCGCGGGAAGATGGTAAGCGCCGGGTGCGACCTGGCCGCGATACATGGCGCGCAGGACCAGGCGATCGAGGTCGGTATAGCCGTCCGACCTGTTGCCGCGTCGGATATAGCTGAGGACGGTATCGAGCTGGTGCGGATGCCCCGGAAAGCCGAATGCGTGCATCAGCTCGTGACCGATGCAGTCGGACTGCCTCAAGCGGACGAAGATCGTATTGTCGGAGTAGGCCGACGTGCGCGAATTGTAACGCGTCACGCATCCGGCCTGCGGCAGGTTTGCGGCGACCTGGTACTCCTGGAGAAATTCGAACTTGAGCGACGCCTTCTCGGCGCTGTCGACGAATTCGACCGCGATGCCGGTGATTTCCGAAATCTGGTTCAGCCGCCGTTCGGCTTCGCCGCGCACGCTCGACGTCGATGAAGGTCCGATGAAGGCCTTGATGGGCTGGGTCCAGCGGCGCGTGCCGCCGATGGCGACTTCGTATCCGCCGCGCGGGCTGCCGCCGTCCGACCAGAGGGCCGCCGCGTCGAAGAGTTCGAGAGCCGCCACGAGCTTCGCTTCGTCGGCCCGCGCGGCGGGCACGAAAGACAGCACGAACAGGACGGCACAACCGGCAATGAAACGCATGAGGCTCCTCAAGTTACCTTTGTAACCTAAGGAGATATGATAACATCAATTTCTATCTTGGATCAATTCGCGCGCGACGCCCACTCGGCGATCTTGTCGATGAAGCGGTCGCACTGCGCGAGCTGGTCGCGCGTCGTGTACTCGTCGGTCTTGTGCGCGACGGCGATGTCGCCGGGCCCGCAGATCACAGTCGATATTCCGGCCATCTGGAACTGGCCCGCCTCGGTGCCGAACGCGACGGTGACGGCCGTATTGGCGCCGGTGATCGCCATGGCGAGCTTCACCGCCGGCCCGTCGAGCTCCGGCTTCAGGGGCGGGATGTTGGCGTAGCGGTGAACGGATACGCTTGCCTCTGGCGCCTCGCGCTTGATGGCGGCGTCGAGTTCGGCGGCCTTGGCCTCCGCCATCGCGTGGATCGCCTCGCGGTCCACGCCTGGCAGGGCCCGGAACTCCCACGTCAGCCGGCACTCGCGCGGCACGATGTTGGCGGCTGTGCCGCCGGCGATCTTGCCCACGCCCACCGTGGTCCACGGCGGATCGAAATCCACGCCGGGTACTGCGTCGCGCTGGCCGCGCGCACGCAGGTTCCGCTGCAGCTCGTCGAGGAAGACGAGGAAACGGCCCATATAGATGATGGCATTGGCGCCCAGATGCGGCGCGCTCGAATGCGCTTCGCGGCCGACGATGCGCGTCTCGTTGACCCAGCTGCCCTTGTGCGCGACGACCGGGCGCATCATCGTCGGCTCACCCACGATGCACAGGGCCGGTCGCGGCAGTTCGGCGCCGAACAGCCGGATGGCGTGCGGCGCGCCGAAGCATCCGATCTCCTCGTCGTAGGAAAGACAGAGATGGATCGGACGGGCGAGCTTCGCAGCCTTGAGGCGCGGAACGGCCGCCAGCGCGCAGGCAATGAAGCCCTTCATGTCGGACGAGCCGCGCCCGAAGAGCCGGCCGTCGCGATCCGTCAGCGCGAAAGGATCGCTCGACCAGGGCTGGCCTTCGACGGGCACCACGTCCGTGTGGCCCGACAGGATGGCACCGCCCGCGACGTTCGGCCCGATCGTCGCGACGAGGTTGGCCTTGGTGCCGTCCTCGTTGGGAACCAGACGGCATTCGACGCCGTGCCCGGCGAGATAGCCGCGCACGTCGTCGATCAGCGCGAGATTGGAATCCGAACTGACCGTGCGGTGCGCGACGAGACGCGCCAGCAGCGCGACGGAGTCGGCGGCAGCTTGCGCCACGCGCCCGTCAGCCCTGGTGCACGACTGGATTGCCGACGATCGAGAGGAACTCGCGGCGCGTCGCCTCGTTGTCCCTGAACGCGCCCAGCATGCGCGAGGTGACCATCGTGACGCCCGTCTTGTGGACGCCGCGCGTGCTCATGCACTGGTGCTGGCCGCGCACGACCACGGCCACGCCCTTGGGCTGCAGCACGTGCTCGATCGTGTTGGCGATCTGCGCGGTGAGTTTTTCCTGGATCTGCATGCGCTTGGCGAACAGGTCGATGACGCGCGCGATCTTCGAGATGCCGACGACGCGGCGGTTCGGCAGGTAGGCGACATCGACCGCGCCCAGGATCGGGGCGAGATGGTGCTCGCAGAAGCTCTCGAAGCGGACATCGCGAAGGACGACCATCTCGTCGTAGCCCTCGGTCTCCTCGAAGGTGCGCGCGAGGATGTCGACAGGATCTTCCTTGTAGCCGGCGAACCATTCCTCGTAGGCGCGCGTCACGCGCTTGGGCGTGTCGAGCAGGCCTTCGCGGTCCGGATCGTCGCCGGCCCAGCGGATGAGCGTGCGGACGGCCTCTTCGGCGGCGTTGCGGTCGGGACGGAACGGGGTTGCGATGATCGGCTTGAGTGGGGCTTTCACGCGCTATGCTTTCCTTGGCTATCGGTCAATTCAGCCGGACGGGCTGGCTGGGCGAGTCGAGCGAGAAGGCCGGAACCTTGATGTCGAACTTCTCGCCGTTGCCGCTTTCCATCTGGTAACTGCCGACCATGATACCGGAGGGCGTACCCAGCGGGGTGCCGGACGTGTACTCGAACGACTGGCCCGGCTTCAGCACCGGCTGCTCGCCGACCACGCCCGCCCCGCGCACTTCTTGGTGGCGGCCGTTCGCGTCGGTGATCCGCCAGTGGCGGGTACGCAGCTGCACCGTCTGCCGGCCCAGATTCTCGATCCGGACATGATAGGCCCAGACGAAACGGTTCTCGTCCGGCGACGACTGGTCCTCGAGATAGACCGGCTTGACCGTCACTTTGATCTCGCGGGTCGTCTCGCTGTACATCGCGCCACGCTGGAGGGATCGGCAAGCGGCGGGATGCCGCTTTCGTGGCCTATAGTATAGAGCGCAGGCCGGGTCCGGCCAACCCCCGGTCCGTCAATTTCTGGTAGCCAGACCGGCAATTTGACGGTCGTGCCATGGCCGGAGCAGCTGGGCCAGGAATGCCCCCAGTAGCGCAAAGGCCATGTCGGACTGCGTATCCCACGGATCGCCCTGCGTCCCAAGGAAGGCGGTCGCGTCAATCCCGATCGCCACCGCGACACCCCATTCGATCAGTTCATAGACCGAACTTATCGTCATACAAACACAGATAGACAGGAAGGCGACAAGCCGCGGGCCGTTCATCCGGAACAAACGGATCATCAATTCGCGCGCAATGATGGCCGGCACGAACCCTTGCGCGAAGTGCCCGATCTTGTCGTACGGGTTCCGGTCGAGCGCGAAGATCTCCTGCAGCATGAATCCGAGCGGAACGCGCGCATAGGTATAGGTGGCACCAAGCATCAGGATGAGGCCGTGCAGCGCCGTCAGCGCATAGGCAAGACCGGTGAAGCGGAACGACTCCTTCGTCGCATGGAGGATCGGCCACGCGACGAGCGCGGGGAAGACCTCGAGAACCCAGGTCGCGCGGTCGTACGGTGCGACGCCGCTCGCCACCAGCCCCGCCGCCCAGAGCGCCGTCAGCGTCCAGAAGAGCGGCGAGGCCGGCTGACGCACTAGCGTACGGCCTTCGCGACCGCCGCGAGGCCGCGCGACAGATCGGCGATCAGGTCGGCCGTATCCTCGATCCCCACCGACAGACGCAGGCTGCCCGGCCCGATGCGCAGGCGCGCCTTCTCGTCGGCCGGGAGGCGCTGATGGGTCGTCGTCGCTGGATGGCAGATCAGGCTTTTGGCATCGCCGAGATTGTTGGAGATGCGGATGAGCTTGAGCGCATCGACGAACGCGAACGCCGCCTTCTTCCCGCCCTTGAGATCGAAGGCGACGAGCGGGCCGCCGTCCTTCATCTGGCGGCGCGCCAGCGCATGCTGGGGATGCGACTTGAGCCCCGGATAGAGCACGCGCGCGACCGCACCCGCCTTCTCGAGATGCTTCGCGACGGCCAGGGCGTTGCGCGAATGCGCCTCGACGCGCAGCGGCAGCGTCTCCAGCCCCTTCAGCAGCACCCACGCATTGAATGCCGACAGCGTCGGGCCCGTGTGGCGGATGAACGGCACGAACGTGCCCTCGATCCACGCGCGCGAACCCAGCACGGCGCCGCCGAGCACGCGCCCCTGCCCGTCGATGTGCTTGGTCGCCGAATAGACGACGACGTCCGCTCCCAGCTCGAGCGGCTTCTGCAGCAGCGGTGTGGCGAACACGTTGTCGACGACGACCTTGGCGCCCGCCTTCCTGGCGAGCTTCGCGACGCCGCTTATGTCGACGAGATCGAGCATCGGGTTGGACGGCGATTCGAGGAACACGACGTCGGTCTTGACCGACAGTGCCTTCTTCCATGCCGCGAGATCCGGACCGTCGACCAGGACGGTCTCGATGCCCCAGCGCGGCAGCAGCTCGGTGATGATGTAGTGGCACGAGCCGAACAGCGCGCGGGCCGAGACGACGCGCATGCCGGACTTGAGCTGGCAGGCGAGGGCCGCGAACACGGCGGCCATGCCGCTGGCGGTTCCCTTGCAGGCTTCGGCCCCTTCGAGTGCGGCAAGCCGCGCCTCGAACATCGCGACGGTCGGATTGCCGAAGCGCGAATAGACGAAGCGCTGGTCCTCGAGCTTGGTCGGCGTGGCGAAGGCGCGTTCGGCCTCGTCGGCCGAGCCATAGACGAAGCCCGATGTCAGGAACATCGCCTCGCCGGTCTCCGACCACTGCGAACGCTCGGTGCCGCCATGCACCAGTGCCGTGCGCGGCCGCCAGGCCGGGTCGGTCGAAAATTCGTTCTTCTTCGCCATCGCGATACCCCGAATGCAAAAGCCCCGGCCTGAGGGTCCGGGGCTGTTCGGCGGGCGTGCGCTCGCGAAACGCTCCGACCTTTTAGCGGTTTCTTTAACGTGGTCCGCAAGCCGGCCGGCTCAAATCACCACGGGCCGGGAAACTAGGCGCTCGGGCCGAGGCTGTCAAGCGCACGGCTTGCGCCGTCCCGGCAAGTCTTCATATAGTGCCGCGCGGCGCCGGTCCGCGGGTGTAGTTCAATGGTAGAACGGCAGCTTCCCAAGCTGCATACGAGGGTTCGATTCCCTTCACCCGCTCCAGCCGTCCATCCCCCGGAAATCCCGGACCGACAGACGGACGCTAGCCGTCCGGGTCGAGTTCGGCGCGCAGGTCGTCGAAGGAGACCGAAAAGCCGGTGGCGCTCGCCATCGTCGCGCGCTCGGCATCGCTGAGCGCGTCGACCGTCGCGAGCCATGCCGACAGCATCAGGCGGACCTGCGCCGGGCCGACGATATCCGCGCCGAAACCGCGGCCCGTCTTCACGACGACATTTGCCGACAGGCTGACCTGGCCGGTGTTCGTGTTGAGAATGCCGAGGAAATGGTTGAGGCGGGCGTCGAAATGGCGGAACGCCGCCGGCAGGCGCACGATGAACTGCCACCAGATCGGCTGCGCGAGGCGATAGAAGCGGTTCCAGTCCACGCCCTCGGGCCCGGTGCATACCACCATCAGCGCCGCCGCTTCCTTGACGAGGAGCGTTTCGAGCTCCTCGCCCAGCACCATGCGCGCGAAGTGGCGTATGCCGTGATGCACGCTGCGCGGCACCTTTCCCTCCTCGAACAGCCCGGACAGCGGTTCGCACAGCACGCGGCCGAACGCATCCCGGCGCAGCAGCCGCGCCCAGCGATGGCGCAGTTCCTGGCCGATGCCGGCCAGCGCCACCTGCGCGATCTTCGCGATGCGACCGTTGTTGATCATCTCGGCCATCGCGGCGTTGAGATCGCCGAGCTGGATCGGCGCATCTCCACCCTTCTGGCGCGCCTGCACGGCCTCTATGAAACCGCAGAGCACCTCGACGGCGAGGATCTCGAGTTTCTTCTGCTCTTCCGATCCTGCAACCGGGACGGCATCACCGTCGGCCATGGCGGATCTCCTTTGCAGCAAGGATTGGCGCGGCGTCCGATTCCGTCAAGCGATGCCGCAATGCAGCATCGGGAAATCCCGTCGGATCAGGCGGTCCGCCGGCACCAGCGTCGCCAAAGGGTGCGATAGAGGCGCTCGTAATCGCGTGCATGGCGCGGCAGATCGCAGAGCGCCGAATGCTGCACCGCAGCGCGCAGAGCGGCGCGATCCTGTGCCGGTGCCACGGCGGCAAGCGCCGCTGCGATGCGCGCAAAGCCCGCTTCGTCCGGCGCGGCCCATGCCTGCCGGCCGATCCGGGAGAGCACGGCGAAGGCCCAGCGCGACATGATCGTCGTGCCGGCGAGCGCCACGACCGGCACGCCCATCCACAGCGATTCGAACGTCGTCGTGGCGCCGTTGAACGGCGTCGTGTCGAGCGAGACGTCGATGCGCCCGTAGAACGACAGGTGGGCGGCAAGGCCGAGATCGCCGCGATCGAAGATCAGGCGTTCGGGCGGCACGCCGAATTCGGCGAAGCGGCGCGACAGGATCTCGCGCATCGTTGGATCCTCGTAGCGCTTCGCGGACTTGAGGCGCAGGCGCGACGACGGCACTGCATGCAGCGCCGCCGCCCACAGCGCGAAGGTCCGCTTCGAGAATTTCGACGGGTGGTTGGCCGAACCGAACGTGACATAGCCGTTCGCGGCGGCCGGTGCAGCCCCGAGCGGCAGTGCCAGATCGAGCGGCGGATGCACGTACATGCTGCGCAGCTTGAACGCGCGCTCCGTCAGATGGTCGTTCCCGCCGCCGGCCATCGCCGGATCGACGACGAAGGCATCGAACGCGTCGGAGCCCGTCGACGCCGAATCGTAGATCGACACCTGCACGGGCGCCGGCCGGTGCAGCGCGATGCCAAGGCGGTTCTCGTCGAAATGGGCCGCCGACAGCACCAGCACGTCGATCGCGTCCGCCCGGATCGCGCGCGCCACACTCGCGTCGTCCTGCCCGGCGGTCGAGCGCCACGCATCGGCCATGTCGCGGAAACGCTGCGTTACCGAATCGCTCCGCCGGTCCTCGGCATAGGCGAACACCTCGAAGCGGCCGCGGTCGCGGTGCGCGAACAGCGGTTCCATCGTGCGCGCGACCGAATGGGAGCGGAAATCGGACGACACGTAGCCGATGCGCAGGCGGCGCTCTGGATCGCGCTCGTTCGGATACACGCGATCGATTTTCGCGGGCGTCAGCTCCGCCGCGCGCCGGCGGTTTTCGTCGCGCACCAGAAGCGGATCGATGCCGTCGGCGTAGGCCATCGCCAGAAGATAGGCCTTCCAGTTCAGGTCGCGCTCGGCGGCACCCGCGCTGTAGCGCAGCCCGGCACGGAATGCCTCGACGGCTTCCTCGGGCCGCGCCAGCCCCAGCAGCGCCTGCCCGAGCTCGTAGTAGGGCTGCGGCTGGTCGGGCATCACGGTCATCAGCGAGCGCCAGAGAGTCTCGGCGAACGCATAGCGCCCCGTCGCGCGCAGGGCCGCGCCGAGCGCGGCGGCGATCTGGAAGCTCCCCGGATTGGCGCCGAGGGCCGCGTTGAGCATCAGGCAGGCGCGCTCGCCCTCGCCGCATTCGACGAGATGGTGGCCGTAATTGTAGATGACGTCCGGATCGTCCGGGCGCAGCCGCAGGACCCGGTCGTAGAGCATGCCGGCGGTCGCGAAATCGCGGGCATTGCGGGCATCGTTGGCGGCGGAAAGCAGCGCGTCGAACGCCTCGTCGGAATCAGACATGTTCCCTGCCGGTCACAGCCAGTCGGCCTTGCGGAACCGCCGGTAGAGATAGGCGCAGATCGCCACGATGGCGACGACGACGACGTAGTAGCCGTACTCGTACTCGAGCTCGGGCATGTTCTTGAAATTCATGCCGTAGACGCCGGCGATCGCCGTGGGCACGGCGAGGATGGCGGCCCAGGCCGCCAGCTTCTTCGTGACGTCGTTCTGGCTCGCTGCCGAAAGCATCATTGCCGCATCGAAGGCCGAGGCGAGCGCTTCGCGCAGGTTGTCGATCGATTCGTTGACCTGCAGCACGTGGTCGTAGACGTCGTGATAGTAGGGCCGCATTTCCGCGTCGATGATCGGGAGGTTGTACCGCTCCAGCCGCGCGCAGACCTCCAGCATCGGCGACACCGACCGGCGGAACCCCAGCAGCTCGCGGCGCAGCTGGTAGAGGCGGGTGACCTCGTCCGAGGTGAATGTCTTGGCGACGATGTGGCCCTCGATCTCGGCGACCTCGTCGGCGATCGTGTCGATGACCGGGAAGAAATTGTCGGCGACGAAATCCATGATCGCGTAGATCACGTAGCCGGCGCCGCGCGCGAACATCGCGTTCTCGCGCTCGCAGCGCGCGCGCACGTCGCCGTAGGAAGTCGACGGCCCGTGGCGCACCGCGATGACGTAGCCGCGCCCCGCGAAGATGTGGGTCTCGCCGAAGACGATGCAGGCGTCCTTCACCTGCGCCGTGCGCAGGACCATGAAGATCGCCTCGCCATAGAGGTCGATCTTCGGCCGCTGGTGCGACCGGTTGGCGTCCTCGACGGCAAGCGGGTGCAGGCCGAAGCGCTTCTGGACGTGTTCGAGGACCGCCATCGAAGGCTCGTGCAGACCGATCCAGACGAACTCGCCTTCCGCAAGGGCGGCGGGGCCGACATCCTCGAGCGGGATGTCGCGCATGCGCGTGCCGTTCCGATAGACGGCGCTCGCCACGACCATGGGCGATTCGTACTCGTTGCGCAGTTCGCTGAATGCCATGCAAGGCCCCCGTCGCACGCATCATGCCAACGGATTAGGCAGACGTCGACCCCGTCCGGACATGCGGTCGTTTACGCGGCGGTTACGCGCGCAATCCAGAGTTTCCGAAAGCCTTCGGAACCCTCCCGCGAGTGTCGACACCTGTCGGGGGGCACGCTATAAGACGCCCCATTGGCGGCTCGAGAACGACCAGATCCGAAGGTCGGCCGCGGTAAACGAGGGAGGATACGATATGAAGCGCTTAGCCGCTTTCGCCGTCATTGCAGGCCTTGCAGCCATGAGCCTTCCGGCCCAGGCACAGGAAAAGCTCGAAGTCTGGTGGGTCAAGGGCTTCTACAAGGCCGAGGACGACGCGCTGTACGAGGCCATCAAGAAGTTCGAAGCCAAGACCGGCGTCAAGGTCGACCTGTCGCAGTACGCGATCCAGGACATGATCCCGAAGACGGTTGCAGCACTCGACTCCAAGACGGTCCCCGACGTCGCCTATGCCGACGTCTACGACTTCCAGGTCACCGGCAAGTGGGCCTTCGAAGGCCGCCTCGAGGACATCTCGAGCGTCATCCAGCCGCTGCTGCCGACCTTCGCCGGCAACACCGTCGAGACCACGCTGCTGTGGAACGACGTCGCCAAGAAGCGCGCCTATTACGCCTTTCCGCTCAAGCAGCAGACGATGCACATCCAGTACTGGATCGACCTGCTCAACCAGTCGGGCTTCAAGGAAAGCGACATCCCGAAGGACTGGAAGGGCTACTGGGCCTTCTGGTGCGACAAGGTGCAGCCGGGCTTCCGCAAGGCGTCGGGCTCGCGCGGCTTCGGCATCGGCCAGCCCCTGGGCGTCGACTCGTCGGACTCGTTCTACTCGTTCCTGACGTTCATGGATGCCTATAACGTCAAGCTCGTCGCCGACGACGGCAAGCTGCTCGTCGACCAGCCGGCCGTGAAGGCCGGGCTCGTCAACGCGCTCAAGGACTATACGGCTCCGTACGCCAAGGGCTGCACGCCGCCGTCCTCCACCAGCTGGAAGGATCCGGACAACAACGTCGCCTTCCACAACCGCACGACCGTGATGACGCACAACGCGACCATCTCGATCGCCGCGAAGTGGCTCGACGACGCCAACAACGCGGCGCTCACGGCCGAAGAACGCGCCAAGGGCAAGGAGAACTACGAGAAGAACATCGCGACGGCCGGCTTCCCGAACCGTCCCGACGGCAAGCCGATGGTCTATCGCGCCGCCGTCAAGACGGGCGTGGTCTTCTCCGAAGCGAAGAACAAGAACCGCGCCAAGGAGTTCGTCGCGTTCCTGCTGCAGGAAGAGAACCTGACGCCGTACGTCGAAGGTTCGCTGGGCCGCTGGTTCCCGGTCACCAAGAACGCGCAGAACAGCGCGTTCTGGAAGGCCGACCGCCATCGCCAGGCGGTGCAGAGCCAGTTCTTCAACGGCACCGTGCCCTTCGAGTTCACCAAGAACTGGAAGTTCACGATCCTCAACAACGAGAACGTCTGGGCCAAGGCCGCCAACCGCGTAATCAACGAGAAGGTCGCCCCGGAAAAGGCGATCGACGAGATGATCGCGCGCATCAAGCAGGTCGCAGGCTAAGCGACGGGTTTGCCGGCCGCAGGGGGGCTCCCCCGCGGCCGGCAGCTTCCCGATACGGAAACCGACCGAATGTCCCAGACCGCAGCCGCCCTCGACGCCAGCGACATTCCCGTCGCCGCAGCCGCCGCGAGCCGCATGGCATCCTGGCAGGCGTGGGGACTGGTCCTCGTGACCCCCTACCTGCTGATCTTCCTGACCTTCGTGATCTATCCGGTCAGCTACGGATTCTGGCTCGGCCACAATCCGGAAAGTTATGTCGAGCTTTTCGAGGATCCGATTTTCCTCAGCTCGGTCTACAACACCGCCGTCTTCCTGCTGGTCGGCATCAACGTCAAGATGGCGATCGCCCTGATGCTGTCGGGATTTTTCGCGATCCCGCGCTGGTGGATCCGCGCTCTCGGGCTGCTTTTCATCATTCCTTGGGCCGTGCCGTCGATCCCGACGATCCTGTCGCTGCGCTTCATGCTCAATCCCGAATGGGGCGTCATCAACCAGGTCATCTACAACCTGACCTACGAGGACGGGCCGAACTGGCTCAACGATCCCACGCTCGGCCTGTCGCTGGCGATCATGGTGCATATCTGGAAGTCGCTGCCCTTCTGGACGCTGATCCTGCTCGCCGGGCGCCTCGCGATCTCGAAGGAGATGTACGAGGCCGCCGCGATCGACGGCGCTTCGGGCGTGCAGCGCTTCATGCACATCACCTGGCCCTCGATGCGCCAGCTCTATCTCACCTGCACGATCCTCTCGATGTTCTTCACGCTGGGCGACTTCAACAGCGTATACCTGCTCACCGGCGGCGGGCCGGCCGACCTCACGCACGTGCTCGCCACGCTCGGCATCCGGTATATCCGCCTCGACCGGGTCGATCTCGCGATGGCCTCGATCATCGTGGCGTTGCCGCTGATGCTGCCGCTGATGTTCTTCATGATGCGCCGTCTGTCGAAATAGGCCGCCGATGCGAAAATACTTCACCGAAGCGCGGCTGCTGCTGGTCGGCATCCCTGTTTTCCTCTGGACGATGATTCCGATCTACCATCTGCTCCTGTTCGCGATCTCGCCCAAGGAGGCGGGCTTCAAGGGCAACCTGTGGCCGGACGAGCCGACCCTGCGAAATTTCCGCCTCGTCTACGAGCAGAAGCACCACTACCTGATCAATTTCTGGCATCAGATGTGGAACTCGGTGCTGATCGCGGTCGCGGTCGGCGTCATCACGCTGCTCGTCGCGACGATGGCCGCGTTCGCGATCAGCCGCCTGCGCGTGCGCGGCGGGCGCACGATCATGAATCTGGCGCTCCTCACCTATTTCGTGCCGGCGGCGTTCCTGGCACTGCCGATGTACAAGGCGATGGGCACCTACGGGCTGCTCAACAGCCAGTGGGCGCTGATCCTCGCAATGGTCACGGTCGCCACACCCTATGCGATCTGGGTGCTCAAGCAGGCGGCCGACAAGCTGCCGCTGGAACTGGACGAGGCAGCGATCATCGATGGCGCCACCGCCCCGCAGCTCTTCCGCCACATCTTCGTGCCGCTGATGACGCCTTCGATGATGGCGGTCGGCACTTATGCGCTGCTGCTGGCGTGGAACGAGTATCTCTACGCCTTCCTGCTGCTGTCGCGCGACGTCGACACGACGCTGGCGGTGGCGCTGGGCGCCTTCCTGTCGGCCGACGACTCGCCGTGGGAGCTGCTGATGACGGCCGGCTTCATCTACGCGCTGCCGCCGGCGGCGATCTATTACGCCTTCCGCCGCTACATGGCGGCCGACCTGACATCGGGCTCCGTCAAGACATGAAGCTTTCGGATGCGGAGATCGCCCGCTACCGGCAGGATGGCTACGTCATCCCGTCGCTGCGACTCGCACCCGCGCGCGTCGCTTCCCTGCGGACCACGCTCGACAGGATCATCGCCGACAATCCGGGCGTACGCCCCGAACGGCTGGTGAGCGCCCATCTCGAGGGAAAGAACGCCGAAGGAATCCGCGGCAGCGCCGATTTCCTCGACCTCGCGCGCGATCCCGAGATCGTCGCGGCGGCCGCCCAGCTTATCGGGCCCGACGTGATCCTCTGGGGCTGCCAGATCTTCTGCAAGCCGGGCGGCGACGGCATGGAAGTGCCCTGGCACCAGGACGGGCACTACTGGCCCATCCGGCCGCTGGCAACCTGCACGGTGTGGATCGCGCTGGACGAATCGAAGATCGAGAACGGCTGCCTGCGCGTGATCCCGGGTTCGCACCGCGCGCGCGCGCTGCTCGACCACATGCGCGAGGACCGCACCGACCTCGTGCTGAACCAGCGCGCGATCCCCGGTTCGTTCGACGAGGGTGCCGCCGCCGACATCGAGCTGGAGCCCGGCCAGATGTCGATGCACGACGTCTATCTGATCCACGGGTCGAACCCGAACCGCTCGCCCAAGCGGCGTGCGGGCGTGGCGATCCGCTACATGCCGGGCACGTCGCTGTTCGACCGCTCGCTGATGGAAACGGGGACGGCCAGCGGCTACCGGGTCGATTTCGCCACGCGCCCGCTATGGCTGCTGTCGGGCAGCGACCGCACCGGCCGCAACGACTTCAGGATCGGCCACGCGCGCGCCGACGCGTCCTAGAACTTTCCGTATTCGAGATACGCCGCCTGCGGGTCCATGCCGCCCAGGATCGCCTTGCGCACGGCGTTCTCGGTTCCGACGACCTGTTCGGTCTTCGTCACCGCTTCTTCGGCCATCGCCCTCGGGATCACGACCACGCCGTCGGAATCGGCCAGCGCGTAGTCGCCGGTCGAGATCGTCACGGCCCCGATCGTGACGGGTGCGCCGAACGAATCGGGCACCCAGCGCGCACCGATGTCGGCGGGCGTGGCGAAGCTGCAGAAGACCGGGAAGCCGAGCTCGAGGATCATGTCGACGTCGCGCGTGCCGCCGTCGACGATGTAGCCGCGCACGCCCTTAAGCTTCAGGGCCGCGGCCGAAAGCTCGCCCATCAGCGCGATCTCGTGCGTGTTGGGCTGGCACACGATGACCGTGCCCGGCGGAGCCTTCGACAGCACGCCCGTCCATTCCAGCAGCGTCTCGTGGCTCGACTTCGTGCGGTCGATCCGGCCGCTCACCGTCCAGACCGGGCCGGCGAGCGTGCCGCGCGGGGCAAGCGACCTGATCGCCGGCGGCAGCACGCAGCGCTCGTGCCCCATGGCGCGCAGCACGTCGTGGACGGCCGAGCTGTAGCAGCGGCCAAGGCGGTCGGCGAGCGGATCGGACATGCGTTTCTCCCGGATTGTCGTTGCCGCAAAAATGGCACGCAGCGGCCCCTCGCGCCAAGCATCGCGCTCGACTAGTCTTCTGCGGCATGAAGCCCGTCCGCTCCGCCGCCGCCCCGATCCGGGCCGGCTCGCTGATCGTCACCGTGTTCGGCGACGTCGTGGCGCCGCGCGGCGGAACGGTGGCCTATGCCGGCCTCGCGCGCATCCTCGCGCTGTTCGGCATCAACGACAGCCGGGCGCGTACCGCGCTCTCGCGCCTCGTCGCGGAAGACTGGCTCGTCTCCGAACGCATCGGGCGGAGCGCCTTCTATTCTCTGTCGAAAGCCGGCCTCCATCGCACGCGCGAGGCCGAAGCGCGCATCTATGCCGGAACGGACGGCGCGTGGAGCGGCAGATGGTGCGTTGCGCTGCTTCCCGACCTCGACGCGGCCGGGCGCGATGCCGTGCGCCGGCCGCTGTCGTGGCTGGGGTTCGGCGCGATCGGCCCGCAGACGCTGCTGCATCCCTGCCCCGATCCCGCGGCGCTTTCCTCGCTCCTCGCCGATCTCGAACCGGGCCTGCGCCCGCTGCTGGTCGAAGGACCCGGCTCGCCCGGCAAGGCGGCGCATGCGCTTGTCCGGCAGGGCTGGGATCTCGACGCGCTCGGGCGCGGTTATCGCGAGTTCATGACCGCGTTCGCGGGTCTCGCGCGCGGCGCGCGCGGCGGCCCGTCGCCGCAGGCCGCCCTCGAAGGGCGCGTGCGGCTGATCCACGCCTTCCGGCGGCTGGCGCTGCGCGATCCGGGCCTGCCGGCCGAGCTGCTGCCGCGCGACTGGATCGGCGGGGCCGCGCGGCGGTTCGCGGGCACCCTCTACCGCCAGCTGACCCCGGCGGCGGAAGCGTGGATCGGCGCCAATCTGCTGAATCCGGAAGGCAAACTGCCGCAGCCGACGGCCGCCGCGCGGCGGCGCTTTACCGGCGACATGTCACGGAAACGGGTTACGAAGAGATAGATTCTGTGACATATTCGGGCGATCCGACGGGAGGAACGAAGCGATGTACACGCAAGGCCTCGACCAGCGTTCCGGCGCACCGCAGACGCAGGACGATCCGGCCGCCCTCGCCGGCTTCCAGGCGCGCATCGACCGCGAAGAGAAGATCGAGCCGAACGACTGGATGCCGCAGGGCTACCGGCGCACGCTCGTGCGCCAGATCTCGCAGCACGCGCATTCCGAGATCGTCGGCATGCTGCCCGAAGGAAACTGGATCACGCGCGCGCCCAGCCTGCGGCGCAAGATGATCCTGCTTGCCAAGGTGCAGGACGAGGGCGGCCACGGCCTCTATCTCTATTCGGCGGCCGAGACGCTGGGCGTGCCGCGCGCCGAGCTGGTCGACCAGCTGCTCGCCGGCAAGGCCAAATACTCGTCGATCTTCAACTATCCCACCCTCACCTGGGCCGACATCGGCGCCATCGGCTGGCTGGTCGACGGGGCGGCGATCATGAACCAGGTGCCGCTGTGCCGCTGCTCGTACGGCCCCTATGCGCGCGCGATGGTCCGCATCTGCCGCGAGGAAAGCTTCCACCAGCGCCAGGGCTACGAGCTGATGCTGAAGCTGGCGCAGGGCACGCCCGAGCAGAAGCGCATGGCGCAGTCCGCGCTGGACCGCTGGTGGTGGCCGGCCCTGATGATGTTCGGGCCGTCCGACAAGGATTCGATCCACTCCTCGCAGAACGCGGCGTGGAAGATCAAGCGCGTGTCGAACGACGAACTGCGCCAGAAATTCGTCGACGTGACGGTGCCGCAGGGCCATTTCCTCGGCCTCACCTTCCCCGATCCGGCGCTGGAGTTCGACGCGGCGAGCGGGCACTGGAACCACGGACCCATCGACTGGGCCGAGTTCAACCGCGTCGTCGCCGGCGACGGCCCGTGCAACCGCGAGCGCCTCGCCGCCCGGCGCAAGGCGCACGAGGAGGGCGCGTGGGTACGCGAGGCGGCGACGGCCCATGCGCGCAAGCGCGCCGCCCGAAACGCATCCCGCGCTGCGGAGTGAGAAAAATGACAGCCCCGGACAAGGCCGACTGGCCGCTCTACGAGATCTTCGTGCGTTCGCGCAACGGGCTCGCCCATCGCCATGTCGGCTCGCTGCACGCGATCGACGGCGCGATGGCGGTCGAACTGGCGCGCGACGTCTATTGCCGGCGCGCCGAGGGCGTCAGCGTGTGGGTGGTTCCCTCGCGCGACATCGTCGCCTCCGACCCCGCGCTGAAGGACAGCAACTTCGAGCCGATGGTCTCGAAGGTCTATCGCCATCCGACCTTCTACGAGATCCCGCCGGACGTGAAGAACATCTGACATGGAACGCGAAGCGCTGTTCGAGTACCTGCTGCGGCTCGGGGACTCCTGCCTCGTGCTCGGTCATCGCGTGTCCGAATGGTGCGGCCATGCGCCCGAACTCGAATCCGACATCGCGCTCGCCAATGTCGCCCTCGACCTGACCGGGCAGGCCGAAGCGCTTCTGGAATACGCCGCCCGGATCGAGAACAAGGGGCGGGACGCCGACGCGCTCGCCTTCCTGCGCGACGCGCTCGACTACCGCAACCTGCTGCTCTGCGAGCGTGCGAACGGCGATTTCGCATGCACGCTGGTGCGCCAGTTCCTGTTCGACGCCTGGCAGGCCGAGCTTTATGCCGGTCTGGCGGATTCGGCCGACGCCGAACTCGCGGGCATCGCAGGCAAGGGCGTGAAGGAGGCGCGCTATCATCTGCGCCATTCCGGCGAGTGGGTGATCCGTCTCGGCGACGGCACGGACGAGAGCCATGCGCGCGCGCAGGCAGCCCTCGACCTGTTCTGGCCCTTCACCGGCGAGATGTTCGAGACGGACGCGACCGTGCGCAGGCTCGTCGATGCGCGCATCGCGCCCGACATGGCGCCGGTCCGCGTCGCATGGACGCGCACGGTGGACGATGTGCTCGCCGAGGCCACGCTGACGAAGCCCGCGTCGGGCTGGATGCAGACCGGCGGCTTCAAGGGCCATCACGGCGAGGAACTCGGTCATCTGCTGGCGACGATGCAGTTCCTCCCCCGCGCCTATCCGGGTGCGAAATGGTGAGCGCGGTCGCTCTCGAGGATCCGCGCGTCGCGCGCGCCTGGGACGTGCTCGGCACGGTCATGGACCCGGAAGTCCCCGTGCTGTCGGTCGTCGATCTCGGCATCGTGCGCGCCATACGCATCGAAGCGGATCGCCTCGCGATCGATTTGACGCCGACCTATACAGGCTGCCCCGCCACCGCCGCGATCCGCATCGATGTCGGGTCGGCGATCGAGGCGGCGGGTCTGGGCCGGCCGGAAATCGCGCTCGTCAACGCGCCCGCCTGGACGACCGACTGGATCGGCCCTGCGGCGCGCGAGAAACTGCGCGCCTACGGAATCGCGCCGCCGTCAGGCAAGGCGGCAGGCCTGCGCGCCGCGATGTTCGCGCCCGCGCCCGTCCTTGCCTGTCCGCGTTGCGGCTCCGCCGACACGCGCAGGACCAGCGAATTCGGATCGACCGCGTGCAAGGCGCTCCATGCCTGCAACGCCTGCGCGGAACCCTTCGAATACTTCAAGTGCATCTGATGGCTTTCCACACGCTCGAGATCGAAGATGTCCGTCGCGAGACGCCCGACTGCGTGTCGGTCGCCTTCCGCCTGCCGGCCGGCCTCGCGGCGGCCTACCGCTTTGCGCCGGGCCAGTATGTGGTGCTGAAGACGACGCTCGGCGGGCAGGAACTGCGCCGCTCCTATTCGATCTGCGCCGCGCCGCACGACGGCGAGCTGCGCGTGGCGATCAAGCGCGTGGCGGGCGGCGCGTTCTCGTCCTTCGCCAACGAACGGCTGCGGCCCGGCGACCGGATCGAGGTCGGCACGCCCGAGGGGCGCTTCGGCCTCGTTCCCGATCCGGCGGCGCGGCGCGACATCGTCCTGGTCGCGGCGGGCAGCGGCATCACGCCGGTGATCTCGATCGCCAGGGCGGTGCTGGAGAGCGAGCCCGCCTCGCGGGTCGTCCTCGTCTATGCCAACCGCACGATCGATTCGATCGTCTTCCGCGAGGCGCTGGAAGACCTCAAAAACCGCCACATGACCCGGCTGTCGCTCGTCCACGTCCTCAGCCGCGAGCGCCAGGACACCGCCCTGCTCGACGGCCGCATCGACGCCGAGAAGATCGGGGCGCTGGCGAAGGCGCTGTTCGATCCGGCAGGCGTCGCCGGCTTCTATCTGTGCGGTCCCTTCGCGATGGTCGAGACGGTGAAGGGCGCCCTCGTCGGGCTGGGCGTGCCGGCCGCGCGCATCCACAGCGAACTGTTCCTCGCACCCGGCATGCCAGCCCCGGCGGCGACCGCCGCGCCCGCGCGTTCGGGCGGCAGCGCGCGCGTCACGGTCGTGCGCGACGGCATCCGGCAGGTCGTCGAGGTTCCTTTCGACGGCCCCAGCATTCTCGACGCCGGCATCGCGGCCGGGCTCGAGCTGCCGTTCAGCTGCAAGGGTGGCGTCTGCTCGACCTGCCGTTGCCTCAAGCGCGCGGGCGACGTCGCGATGGCGGCGAACTATTCGCTGGAAGCGTGGGAACTGGAGAAGGGCTTCGTGCTCGCCTGCCAGTCGCGGCCGACGAGTGCCGAGGTCGTTCTCGATTTCGACGAGGCGTGAAGCCTAGCGCAGTGCCGCGGCGTGCGGCAGGGCCGAGGCGATCGTGCGCGCGAGCAGGTTGGCGATGCAGTAATAGCTCGCGTCGGTCATATGCAGCCTGTCTGCGGCGATCGCGTCCTTCGCCGCGATCTGGCCCGTCGCCTGCCAGTGGTTCATGACGCGGAAGCGCGGGAAGATCGGCACTTCCTTGGCGCGGCTGATCAGCATCAGATGGTCGGAGTATTCGCGCCGGTGCGGCGCGTTGACGTAGCGCGGCGCGTTCTGCGGGCCCAGCAGCATCACGTCGATGCCGTGCGCCTTCGCCTTCTCGATGCCCGCGGTCATCGTCTCGGCGAATTCGTCGAGGGGCGAATCCTTGATCGCCGCATTGACGCCGGCCTGCCAGATCATCAGATCGGGCTCGGCGGCGACGACGTCGCGGTCGATGCGCGCGTACATCGCGGCCGCCTCTTCGCCGCTGACGCCGCGATTGATGACGGTGATCGCCATGTGCGGGAACAGCGCGTAGAGCTCGGCCTCCAGCCGTGCCGGATATGTCAGCGCCGGACTCGAGGCGCCCGCCCCTTCGGTCGAGGACGAGCCGAGGGCCACGATGGTGAGCGACTTTCCTTCCATCAGGCGGCGTGCGACGCGCGGCAGCGGGAAGCGCAGGCGCAGCATCTCTGCCGGCACGTCGCAGCGCGCGGCCACGCTCTCCGTCGGAGCACCCATCGCCGGCACCGGATGGACCGGTCCGCCGGCCGAACTTCCCTGGGCGAACGCGCCCGGAGCCGTCAGAACCAGCAAGAACGCTGCTAAAACCCGAACTCGCAAAGCCAAATCCAAGCCTGTTAAGCTGGGCCAATTTAGCGGGCGCGGGCGATCCGTGCCAGTCGAGACGCCAAGGGACGGAAATCGCATGGGAATTTATCTGCTGGTCGCCGCGGGAAGCGCGCTGGGCGGGGTGGGGCGCCACCTCGCGTCGGAGACGATCCTTGCCCATGTCGATCCCAAAGGCCTGCCGTGGTGGACCATCCTGGTCAACGTCACCGGCAGCTTCGCGATCGGCTTCGTCGCCGCGAGCGACGTGTCGCCCGAGACGCGGCTGTTCCTGATGACCGGCGTGCTCGGCGGCTACACGACCTTCTCCGCCTTCTCGCTGCAGACGCTGGAACTCGCCCAGCGCGGCGACTGGCCGGGCGCGGCATTGAACGTCGCGCTGTCGGTGGCGCTGTGCCTCGGTGCCGTGTTCCTGGGATTCAAGGCCGGCGCATGAGCGAACATCTGGGGACGTACGACTATATCGTCGTGGGGGCCGGCTCGGCGGGCTGCGTGCTCGCCAACCGGCTGTCGGCCGATCCCGCGAACCGCGTGCTGCTGCTCGAGGCGGGCGGCAAGGACGACTATTTCTGGATCGACATCCCGATCGGCTACATCTACTCGCACGGCAATCCGCGCGTGGACTGGTGCTTCAGGACGGAGATCGAGCCCGGCCTCGGCAACCGCGCGCTCGGCTATCCGCGCGGCAAGGTGCTGGGCGGCTGCACCGCGATCAACGGCATGATCTACATGCGCGGCCAGGCGGCCGATTACGACCACTGGCGCCAGCTCGGCCTGACGGGCTGGGCGTGGGACGACGTGCTGCCCTTCTTCCGCAAGTCCGAGGACAACGTGCGCTTCGCGGGCGATGCGCTGCACGGCGCGGGCGGCGAGTTCCGCGTCGAGGAGATGCGGCTGTCATGGGAGATCCTCGACGCGTTCCGCGATGCGGCCGCCGAGACCGGCATCCCGAAGATCGACGACTTCAACCGCGGCGACAATCACGGCTGCGCCTATTTCCAGGTGAACCAGAACAGAGGCGTGCGCTGGACGACGGCCAAGGGCTTCCTGCGCCCGGCGATGGGAAGGCCGAACCTGCGCGTGCTGACGCAGGCGCAGGCAAGCCGCCTGACCGTCGCCGACGGCCGCGTGACGGGCCTCGAGTTCACGCTCAATGGAAAGCCCGCGAAGGCCGACGCTGCGCGCGAAGTGGTGCTTGCGGCGGGCGCCATCGGCTCGCCGCAGATCCTCCAGCTTTCGGGCATCGGCGATCCGGCCCTGCTCGCGCGGCACGGCATCGGCGTGACGCACGCGGCGCCGGGCGTGGGCGAGAACCTGCAGGACCATCTGCAGATCCGCTGCGCGTACAAGGTCAGCGGCACGAAGACGCTCAACGAGCGCGTCCACAGCTGGACGGGCAAGATCGGCATGGCGCTGGAATATGCGCTGTTCAAGCGCGGCCCGCTGACGATGGCGCCCTCGCAGCTCGGCGCCTTCGCGAAGTCCGATCCGGTGAAGGCGACGCCCGATCTCGAATATCACGTGCAGCCGCTGAGCCTCGATCGCTTCGGCGAGCCGCTGCATTCCTTCCCGGCCTTCACCGCATCGGTCTGCAATCTGCGCCCCACAAGCCGCGGTCATGTCCGCATCAAGTCCGCCGATGCGAACGCGGCGCCTGCGATCCGGCCCAACTACCTCGCGACCGAAGCCGACCGGCAGGTGGCGGCCGAGGCGATCAGGCTGACGCGGCGGATCGTCGCGGCGCCCGCGCTCCGGCGCTTCCGGCCCGAGGAGTTCCGCCCCGGCCCCGAGATCACCGGCGACGCGGCACTGGCCGAGGCCGCGGGGCGGATAGGAACGACTATTTTCCATCCCGTCGGCACCTGCCGCATGGGTGCGGACGATGCGGCCGTCGTCGACGCGCGGCTGCGCCTTCGCGGACTGGCGGGGTGCCGCGTAGCCGATGCCTCGGTGATGCCGACCATCACGTCGGGCAACACCAACGCGCCGACGATCATGATCGCCGAGAAGGCCGCCGCGATGATCCTGGAGGATGCGCGCGCCTGATGGCGGCAAATGGGTCCGAAATGAAGGCGATCGGAGGCGCGTTATACGCAAAATTTGCGTAAAACACGGCCGCCGTGCCGATGAAAATCTCGCCTCTCCACCTCGCGATCCTTGCCGGTTTCGCGCTCAACGCCTTCGTCCTCGACCTCGGCGGCTACGCGATTCTCGACAACAACGAAGGTCTCTACGCGTCGATCGCCGCGGAGATGCGCGCGGGCGGCGACTGGATCATCCCGCATCTCGACGCCATCGCCTATATCGAGAAGCCGCCGATGCTGTTCTGGCTGACGGGCGCCAGCTTCGCGCTCTTCGGCGAGACCGAAGCGGCCGCGCGCGCGGCACCCGCCCTCGCCAGCCTCGGCATCGTGGCGCTCGTCTGGTGGCTGGGCCGGCGCACCGGCCGCGCGGCCGCGGGCTGGGTCGCGGGCCTGATCGTCGCGACGAGCATCGTGACCATCGGCATCGGCCGCACGCTCTATTTCGACATGCTGCACACCGCCTTCGTGTCGGCGGCACTCGCCCTCGCCTTCGTCGGGCTGTCGGAGAAAAGCAGGCCGGCGATCCGGCTGGCGGCGGCGGCGCTGGCGCTCGCGGTGCTGACCAAGGGCTTCCTCGGCGTGGGTCTCGCCGCGATCGTGCTGGCGGGCTTCCTCGTCGCCACCCGCGCGCCCTTCGCCGACTGGCGCCGCCTGCTCGATCCGGTCGCCATCCTCGTCTTCCTCGGACTCGCGGCGCCCTGGCATGTCGCCGCCGCGCTGCGCCACGAGGAATTCGGCTGGTTCTATTTCCTCAACGAGCATGTCGGCCGGCTGCTCGGCACGCGCGAGCCGGCGGATTTCTATCGCGGCACCGTCTGGTACTACCTGCCGCGAATCTTCGCCTATGCGGCCCCGTGGACGCTGATCCTGCCGCTGCTGGTGTTCCGCCGGCGCGGTCTTGCCGGCGAACGGGCGGACCGTTTCCCTGCGTTCCTGTGGGCGTGGCTGCTGGGTGCGCTCGCGCTGTTCTCGCTCGCGGGCAACAAGGCGAACTACTACATGATCGCCGCCATCGCACCGCTCGCCCTGCTGCTGGGCCGCCACATCGCCGCGTGGCTGGAGATCGGCCGCTCGCGCCATCTGTGGGGGATCGCGGGCGCCATGCTCGCGCTGTCGATCGCGGCCCTCGTCGTCGTCGATGCCGAATGCGGGCCGCGGCTGGGCCAACTCTATCCGTTCTGCGAGGAAATCCAGCCCGCCTCGTACGTGCCGTTCGGCGTGCTGCTGCTCGTCGCGGCCGGGACGGGCATCGTCGTGCGCCACCAGGTCTGGCGACCGATCATCCCGCTGCTCGCCATCGCGTCCTTCGCGATCCCGCTGCGCGGACTCGTCGTCGAGGCGCTGCGCCACAACGAGAATGCGATCTCGCAGCGCACGCTGGTGCGGCACTTCGCCGGGATGGACGACGGACGGCCGATCTACGTGTTCGGCAAGCTCTCCGACATCTCGTCCTTCGGCTTCTATGTCGGCCGCCGGTTCGACATGCTGGAAAGCGTCGACCCCGAGTTCCATTTCCCGCGCCGGCGCGCCGAGGCGGCCGCCCGTTTCGTCGGCTTGCGCGAACTCGACGACCGCGCGCGGCTTGCACCCGTCTATGTCGTGACGGAGAACTGGCGCGTGCCCGCCCTGCGGCCCGATCCGAGCTTCCTGCCCTACTGCACGATCGTGCGGACGAAGCAGGTTTCGATCCTGTCGAGCCGGCCGTCCGACTGTCCTACACAAGCGCCGATGATCGAATAGGCCGAAAGTCGCGACAACCCGTTACAACCTGTTACGGTAACGGGTTTAGGGCCTTGAAGTTGTTGGACTGTTACGTGGACCGTGTTTGATGCAACCGTAACACCCGCGAGAATTTCCGCATACATCGGCCTATTCCGCGGATGACGGCTTCCCCTAATCTCTTCACGTTTCAAACAGCACAGGCCCGGCGCACGCCAATCCCTGCCAAGGAATATAGTCTGTAAATCCGGAATTGCAACCGGGAATTATTGCGCCGGATCGCCGCCGCGCGCGAGCGTGTCGGCGAAGCGGTGATTGACGTCGCGGTGCCCGGCCTCGTCGGCGCGCACCGCCAGCACCACGTCGCGCAGCGTGGCATCGGGGGCGAGCTTCCAGTAGGCCTTCGCGCGCTCGGGTGCGGGCACGTTGGCATGCTGGCCCGCATCGATGCCGGCGAGATATTCGGTGTAGCTGATCACCGCCTCTTCCTCGAAATAGCCCACGACCCGGTGCGCGGTCTTGGGCGCCAGCAGATAGAGCACGAAGAACGCGTTGTAGAACACGCCCTGCACGAGCACGACGAGGATGCGTTCCAGCAGGTTGGGCCGGGCGATCTCGATGAAGGTCATCAGGTGGATGCGCTCGTTCTCGGCCTCGTCGAGCAGCGTGCGGATCCAGCCGTGATCGTCCGACATGCGGCGCAGGCATTTGAGATGCACGAGTGCTGCCCCCACCATGCCGGGCACGGCCGCCACCGTCTCGAGCACGATGGCGCGATGGCCATAGCGCTTGGCGAAGAACGTGTCGGCGAAGAACCGCAGGATCTTCGTGATCGCCAGCGCGACCCGGTCCGACATGTCGCCGGGCGTGTGGTGCGTCTTGAGGTCGATCGTGTCGGAAGCGGTCATGGCGCAAACTTTCTGCCGGGGGCTGCGGAAATGCGGCGATGACTACAAATATAGGATGTCGCGCGCAGTTTCGGAAGAACGGTCATTTCAAATGGACGAACGGCAATTCGACGGTACGCCAAGCGGCCTTAAACCCGCTTCCGGGAGGGGGAGCGCGCATGGCGACAGTCAGGGAAGTTCTCGACAACCACATCGCGGCCTTCGGTCGCGGCGATCTCGACGGGATCGTCGCGGACTATGCGCCCGATGCCGTGCTCTTCACGACGCGCGGCACCCTGCACGGGCACGCGATGATCCGCCCGATGTTCCAGGCGATGATCGCGGAGTTCGCCAAGGCGGGCGCGAGCTTCACGCTCGATTACGTGTCGGTCGTGGGCGAATACGCCTTCATCCTGTGGCACGGCGAGACGGCCGACAATGTCTACGAGCTGGCGACCGACACGTTCCGCGTCGTCGGCGGCCACATCGTCATGCAGTCCTTCGCCGGCCTCGTCATCCCCAAGCCGTCCTATTGATCGGCTAGCGCGCGCCCTCGTGCAGCGCCGAGATGGGGGCGAGGAACTCGATGCCGCCGGTGATCGGCACGAGCGCGCCGGTGACGAACGCGGCGGCATCCGACAGCAGGAACGCCACGACTTCCGCCACGTCCTGCGGCCGCCCGATGCGCCGCAGCGGCGTGCGCGCGGAGGCTCCTGCGACAAGCGCGTTGAAATTCGCCTCGAACGCGCCGCGCACCAGCGGCGTGTCGATTACGCCGGGCGCGACCGCGTTGACGCGGATGCCGTGGGGCCCAAGCTGCGCCGCCATGCCGTAGGTCAGCGTGGCGACGGCGCCCTTGGCCGAGCCGTAGGCGAGATTGGCCCCGCCATTGGCATGCGCGATCGACGAGATGTGGACGATGGCGCCGCCGCGCTTTTGCGCCAGCATCTGCTTCGCCACCGCCCGCGCGATACGCGCGACGGACGAAAGATTGATGTCGACGAGCCGGTCCCATTCCTCGTCGTCCATGTCGACGAAGGCGACGGGGCGCGAGGTGCCCGCCCCGCTGACCAGGCCATCGATGCCGCCGAACGTTGCGACCGCGAGCGCGCACAGCTTCTCCGGCAACGCGCGGTCGCGCACGTCGCCTTGCAGCGCCACGCACCCGTGGCCCGCCGCCGCCAGCTTCTTCACCTGCGCATCGAGCTTTCCGGCATCGAGCCCGTTGAGCACCAGCCGGTGCCCGTTTGCCGCCAGCTTTTCGACGATGGCCGAACCGATGCCGCCGCATGCGCCGGTGACAAGCGTGACGGGGGTGGAAGTGGGCATGGGCGGAGTCCTCCTGAAGACGTGTCGGGAGCGATTGAAGCGCCGGCAGGCGCACAAGTCCAATGCGCTCGCCGCACATCTCACCCTCACCCGCAACGTATACGTTGCGCCTCTCCCACTTGCGGGAGAGGGAATGGTATGCACCTGTCTTGTCCCCTCTCCCCTCCGGGGAGAGGGCTAGGGTGAGGGGAACCACTTTGTCCACGCTGCTTGCGACCTGCATCGCCATGCTCGCCTTCGCCGCCAACTCGCTGCTCGCACGCGCGGCGATGGCGGGCGGGGCCATCGACGCGCTGAGCTTCACGTCGATCCGCATCCTGTCGGGTGCCGTGGCGCTAGCATTGCTGCTCGCGTTCCAGCGGCGCACCGACATCGTGCGCGAGCGGCCGGGAAGCTGGGCCTCGGGTGTCGCGATCCTCGTCTATGCGCTCGCCTTCTCGCTCGCCTACCGGCGGCTGGGGGCCGCGACGGGCGCCGTGATCCTGTTCGCGTCCGTGCAAGGCACGATGGTGCTGTGGGGATTCCTTCGCGCCGACCGGCCCACGCGGGGCGAACTCGCCGGCCTCGCCATCGCCTTCGCCGCGTTCCTCTGGCTGCTGCTGCCCGGCCTCGACACGCCGGACCTTACGGGAAGCGTGCTGATGATCGTCGCCGGGATCGGCTGGGGCATCTACTCGCTGCGCGGGCGCGGTGCCGGCAACCCGCTCGACGCGACGGCGGGCAACTTCGTGCGCGCCGCCCTCCTGTGCCTGCCGTTCGTCGCCATGCCGTTGATGGGCGGCCACGCGGACGCATCCGGCCTCACGCTCGCGATCTTCTCCGGCGCCATCACCTCGGGCCTCGGCTACGTGATCTGGTATCGCGCCTTGCCCGGCCTCACGACGACGCAGGGCGCCGCCGTCCAGCTCACCGTCCCCATGCTCGCCGCCTTCGGCGGGATCGTGCTGCTCGACGAGACGATGACGCTGCGGCTGGCGATCGCGAGCGCGTTCATTCTGGGGGGCGTGGGGCTGGCGATTGCGGCGAAGCGGGCAACTATCGCTATGATTGATGAACATACCAAATCAGGTGGCAGGCATTAGCTGCAATCAGATCCTTTTAGGATTGTTGGCAAAATGATAGTTTAAGTGGTCTGGACAAGTGCCACTTTGAGCGGCCGAGGAGCGTAAATGGATCGCGTGGATTATGAATCACTCGTTATTCAAGATCTGCTGACTCTTCATCGGCAGAACTCGCTGAATTTGACGCCATGGTATCAAAGGCGCTCCGTTTGGAGCGATCCTCAGAAGTCCTATTTGATCAATACAATTTTCTCCGGAAAGCCAGTGCCGAGCGTCTACATGCGGCATATCCTCGATTTGGCTAGGGAAACTACCATTAAAGAAGTCGTCGATGGGCAGCAGCGGATTCGTGCGGTTTTAGATTTTAAGGATGACGCATTTAGTTTTCGGCACCCAGGCACAATGAAAAAGGTCAAATACTCTGATCTTACTAAGGCGGAACAAATTGGATTTTTAATGACCAAGCTTAGCGTCGGCTACTTAATTGGCGCGAATGATGGGGATGTCATCGATATATTCGGACGAATCAATTCAGTTTCTAAATCTCTGAATGATCAAGAAAAGCGGAATGCGCAATTCAGTGGCGATTTTAAGCAGTTTTGCCTCTCAGAATCTTCAAAGAGAATTGAGGCTCTAAAGGAGTTTTCTCTGTTCTCGGCGACCGATATCTCAAGAATGGAGGAAGTGAAATTTATATCAGAGCTCACCTTGAACCTAGTTAAAGGCGTGTCTGACGGAAGCGCTACTGCGATAAATAGAATTTATGAAGAGTACGATTCGGATTTTCCTGATTGGAAAAAAACTTCATCTAGAATCGATAAGGTGTTTGGATTTATTGGATCGATGAACAACGTAAAGATTCAAGACACGATCTTTAAGCGCCCGCCTTTATTTTTAAGTCTTTTCTTAGTGCTTGACCGAGTTGGTAGCATAACCTCGGCCAAACTTGAGAAGGCTGTTGTTGAAATTGACAGGCGCTTCAATTCCGATGTTCCAATTTCAGACCGACCAAAAAAAGATTCGGATTTTTATCTAGCCTCCACTTCGTCAACGCAAAGGATCGCCCAGAGGAAAGTAAGAGACAAATACATTTCTTCATTCCTCTAGAAAATGGCTGCCCCACTTGAGCGATGGCCGAAGTTTGCAAGGGCGCAATCCGAGCGCATTGATGAATATTTGTTAGACTTGGCGGCGGCGGTTCCTGAGAGATATCAGAATCTGGTGGCTGACATTCTTATCATTCGGATCGCTCATATTTTGGAAGAGACCCTACCAAATGTATTTTCTCGGCTAGTGTGCGGCGAGACGTACATGGATGGCACTAATGCCGCAGTACTGAAAACTGCAAATACTGCCGACGCGGCTTTGACTTTAATGAAGCGGTTTAAACGGAAAAATAAGTTGAATCTTAAATGGCTAAATGCATCTGACATTCGAAAGAATGTTGAACACCTAATTGATGGCTCAGAACACGCACTAAAAGTAGTCGATAGATACACGAATGAGTTAGAGGAAATTCGCATAGTCAGGAATCATGTGGCACATAGCACTCCCGACACTAGGCGGTCATTTAAAGGTATGATTCAAAAATACTACGGCTCTCAAAGCATTAATGTTTCGGTGGGAAAATTCGTCTTGTCTCCCCATTCTGGAATCGTACCTATTTCAAAATACAATAAGGTCGCACGAATTCTCGTCAAAGAAATATGCAAGGCTCCTTAGCTCGATTTCCAAGCTCAATTGAGTATGTTTGACATCACCCTCACTTCATCGTCGGCATCACGAACTCGGCACCTGCACGAAGCCCCGTCGGCCAGCGGGCCGTCGTGGTCTTGAGCTTCGTGTAGAAGCCCACGCCCTCCGGCCCATACGCGTTGCGGTCGCCGAAGATCGAGCGCTTCCAGCCGCCGAAGCTGTGGAAGGCCATCGGCACGGGGATCGGCACGTTGATGCCGACCATGCCGGCCTGCACGTTCTGCTGGAAGGTGCGGGCAGAGTCGCCGTCGCGCGTGTAGATCGCGGTGCCGTTGCCGTATTCGTGGTCGTTGACCAGCTTGATCGCCTCGTCGAAGTTCTTGGCGCGCACGACCGACAGCACGGGGCCGAAAATCTCTTCCTTGTAGATGCGCATGTCGGGCGTGACGTTGTCGAACAGCGTGCCGCCGATGAAGTAGCCGCCCTCGTAGCCCTGCAGCTTCAGGCCGCGCCCGTCGACCGCGAGCGTGGCACCCTCCTTCACGCCGATATCGACATAGCCCTTCACCTTGGCGAGATGTTCCTTGGTGACGAGCGGGCCCATCTCGCTGGCCGGGTCCATGCCGGGGCCCACCTTCAGCGCCTGCACCTTGGGCACGAGGCGTTCCATCAGCGCGTCGCCCGCCTTGCCGACCGCGACCGCGACCGAGATCGCCATGCAGCGTTCGCCGGCCGAACCGTAGCCTGCGCCCATCAGCGCATCCGCCGCCTGGTCCATGTCGGCGTCGGGCATGACGACCATGTGGTTCTTGGCGCCGCACAGCGCCTGCACGCGCTTTCCGGCGGCGGCGCCCGTCTTGTAGACATATTCGCCGATCGGCGTGGAGCCGACGAAGCTGACCGCCTGGATCTTCGGGTGGTTGAGGATCGTGTCGACCGCTTCCTTGTCGCCGTTGACGACGTTGAGCACGCCCGGCGGCAGGCCCGCCTCCAGCGCGATCTCGGCCAGCAGCAGGCCGGGGCTCGGGTCCTTCTCCGAGGGCTTCAGGATAAACGTGTTGCCGCACGCGATGGCGACGGGGAACATCCACATCGGCACCATGACGGGGAAGTTGAACGGCGTGATGCCGGCGACCACGCCCAGCGACTGGCGCACCGAGAACGAGTCGATGTTGCGGCCGACATTGTCGGTGAACTCGCCCTTCAGCAGATGCGGGATGCCGCACGCGAACTCGACGACTTCGAGCCCGCGCACGAGCTCGCCCTTGGCGTCGTCGAAGGTCTTGCCGTGTTCGGCGGTGATGAGCTTCGCGATGTCGTCGCGGCGCTTTTCCAGCAGCTCCTTGAACTTGAACAGCACGCGCGCGCGCAGCAGCGGCGGCGTCGCCGACCAGCCCACATACGCCTCGGCGGCATTGGTGATTGCGGCGTTCACCTCATCGGCGCTGGCGAGCGACACGGCCGCCTGCTGCTCGCCGGTCGCCGGATTGAACACGGGCGACGTGCGGCCCGAGATGCCTGCCGTGGCCTTGCCGGCGATGAAATGGCCGAGGGTCTTCATGGGGCTTCCACTCCGTTTCGCGCCTTGTCTGCTTGCAGCGCGCGCGGGCGGCAGAATAGGCGGTAACCGCCCGGCCGCAAACGGGAAAGCGTCGGGTTGACAGTTGCACCCGGCGCATGGCCCGATGCGGCCTTCCAATCGGGGGACTCGCCACAAAATGGATGGAACCGGCAACAGGCTCGGCGGCGCCGAGGCTTTCGTGAAGCTTCTGGCGGCGCATGGCGTGGATCATGTTTTCGGCCTGTGCGGCGATACCAGCCTGCCGCTCTACGACGCGCTGGCGCGCCTGGGCGGCGCGGGCGGCCACGGCATCCGCCACATCCTCACGCGCGACGAACGCTCGGCCGGCTACATGGCCGACACCTATGCGCGCCTGACCGGCAAGGTCGGCGTGTGCGAGGGCCCGTCGGGCGGCGGGGCCACCTACATATTGCCGGCGGTGGCGGAAGCGAACGAATCCTCCGTCGCGATGCTGGCCGTGACGACCGACATCTCGGTCTCCTCGCGCGGCAAATACACGCTGACGGAGCTCGACCAGAAGGCGCTGTTCAGGCCCGTGACCAAATGGAACACGGTGATCGACCGCGCCGTCGACATCCCCTCGGTTCTGCGCCGCGCCTTCCGCGAGGCGACGAGCGGGCGCCCCGGTGCCGTGCATCTCGGCCTTCCCTACGACGTGCAGAAGGATCCGGTGGACGAATCCGACATGTGGGGCGAGCCCGCGCACGGCACGTATCCTTCGCATCGCGTGGCGCCGGACCCGGCCGACATCGCGCGCGCGGCGAAGGTGCTGGCCGAAGCGAAGGTGCCCGTCATCGTCGTGGGCGGCGGCGTGGTGATCTCGAACGCCGAGCCCGAGCTTCGCGCGCTCGCCGAACGGCTGGGCGCCGTCGTGCTGACGACGATCTCGGGCCAGGGCTCGATCGAAGATTCGCATCCGCTGTCGGCGGGCGTGGTGGGGTCGAACGGCGGCACGCTGCCGACGCGCGCCCTCGTGCAGGCGGCCGATCTCGTGCTGTTCGTCGGCTGCCGCGCCGGGTCGGTCACGACCGAGCGCTGGCGCTTCCCCGCCAAGGGCACGACCATCGTGCATGTGGACGTGGACCCCGCCGTGATCGGCGCGATCTATCCCACCAAGGCGGGCGTGGTGGGCGACGCGAAGCTGGCGCTGGCCGGTATCGTCGCCGCACTCGGCAAGAAGGCGGCCTCAACCGATGCGCCCGCGCGCGTCGCGGCGGCAAGGCTCGCGCGCGAAACGGCGTTCCTTGCACTTGCGCAATCCAACGACACGCCGATCAAGCCCGAGCGGCTCGTCGCCGAGATGGCGGCACTGCTGCCCGAGGATGCCGTCATCGTCGCCGATCCGGGCACGCCCTGCCCCTATTTCTCGGCCTTCTATCCCAAGCGCCGCACCGGGCGCTGGTTCGTGACGAACCGCGCGCATGGCGCGCTCGGCTATTCGCTGCCAGCGGTCGTGGGAGCGGCCATCGCGCGCCCGCAATCGAAATGCGTTGCCGTCATGGGCGACGGCAGCTTCGGCTTCGCGTGCGGCGAGATGGAGACGATCGCGCGGCTCGACCTGCCGGTCACGCTCGTCGTCGTGTCGAACGCCGTCTATGGCTGGATCAAGGCCGGGCAGAAGACCGGCTACGGGCAGCGTTATTTCTCGGTCGATTTCAACCGGACCGACCATGCGGCCGTCGCGGCCGCCTTCGGCATCAGGAGCTGGCGCGTGGAAGACCCTGCGAAACTGAAATCGACGCTGGCCGAGGCGTTCGCCCATGGCGGGCCCACGCTGGTCGACGTGATCTGCCAGCCGCTGCACGAAGCGAACGCCCCCGTCAGCGAATGGGTGGCGTGATCATGGCTAAAGACGTCGCCATCACGCCCGACAGGCTGCGCGCCCTCGCCACATCCATCTGCAAGGCGGCGGGTTCGGCCGACGACGAGGCCAGGGCGGTCGCCGACAATCTCGTCGACGCGAACCTCACCGGCCACGATTCGCACGGCGTGGGCATGCTGCCGATCTATATCGATGCGGTGCGCCGCGGCGTGCTGGCGCTCGGCATGAAGCTGACGGTCGTCTCGCAGACGGCCGCCACGCTCGTCGTCGACGGCAACCGCGGCTACGGCCAGACGATCATGCATGACGCGACCGAGCTGCTCTGCGCCAAGGCGAAGACCGCCGGTGCCGCCGTGATGGCGCTGCGCAACACGCACCATATCGGGCGCATCGGCGCGTGGGCCGAGCAGACCGCGCGCCACGGCCTCGCCTCGTTCTTCGTGGTCGATGTCGCGGGCGTGGACGCCAAGGTCGCGCCCACCGGCGGACGCGAGGGCCGGCTCGGCACCAACCCGATCTGCATCGGCCTGCCGGTCAAGGGCCGCCCGCCCATCGTCGCCGACATGGCGACGAGCCAGATCGCGGTCGGCAAGGTGCGTGTCGCCTTCAACAAGGGCGTGTCCGTGGCCGACGGCATCCTGATCGACCATGAGGGCAAGCCCACCAACGATCCGGGCGTGATGTTCCGCGAGGACCGCCCGTCGGGCGCGTTGCTGACGATGGCCGCGCACAAGGGCTATGCGCTCTCCGCGCTCATCGAGCTGTTCACCGGGGCGCTGGGCGGCGGCGGCACCATCGCCAGCATCCCGCCGACGACGCGGCGCATCACCAACAACGCGATCGCCGTGGCGATCGATCCGGCCGCACTCGGCACGGCCGAGTACATCACCGGCGAAGCCGAGAAGCTGGAAGCCTGGCTCAAATCCAGCCCCGGCGACGTGATGCTGCCGGGCGAGCCGGAACTGCGCGCGCGCAAGGCGCGGGCAGCGATGATCCCGATCGATGCCGGCAACTGGGCCGCACTCGCCGAACTCGCGCGCAGCCTGCAGCTCGATCCGGACTCCTACCTCAAGGGATAGGCGATGGAGGCGCTCGGCCGCATCTGGCTGGTCGTCTTCGTCGCGATCCTCGGGCTCGCGGGCGGCGCAAGCTTCTGGCTCGTCGCGACCGATCCCGGCCCGATGCCCGCCGCGACCGCGCCGCTTCCCCCGCCCGCACCCAGGCCCGCACCGCCTGCACCCGCACCTGCACCAGCACCCGCGCCGATCGCTGCGGCACCCGCACCGCCGCCGCCGCCCGTTGCCGCACCGGCGCCGGTTCCGCCCGCACCGGCGCGCGTCGTCGACAGCGCGGAGCGCCGCTATCCGCTGGCGAACTGGCGCATCGGCCAGGCGGTCGGCGGCTGGATCGACGCGCTGGGTACCGGCGAGCGGCTGCTGAACGATGCCGACGTCATCGAGATTTCCGGCTGGGCGGGCGACGGCGATCTGGGCTGGCGCGCGCGCAACGTGGCGATCGCGGTGTGCGGCGAGGTCGTCGCGTCGGTGAAGGTCGACCGGCCGCGCCCCGACGTGGCGCGCGCGGCACACCCGAATCTCGGCGTCTCGGGCTGGACCGCGCGTCTGGCCGTGGCACACCTGCCGCGCTGCGAGGAGCCGCGCCTGCGCGCGGTGGCGCAGCTTGGCGACGGACGCTTCGCGCTGCCGCTGATGGGCGACCGTCCGCTGCAGCTCGGCCCCTCCGGCGGCCCGCGGCCCAACCTGCTCGCCCCGCCCGCACCGCTGTCGCCGCCCGCGCAGGAGACCGAGCTGCGCGCGCTGCGCATCGCCGGCAACACCAACGTGCGCCGATGCGCAGGCACGCAGTGCGAGCAGCGCGCCATGCTGCCGGCGGGCAGCTATCGCGCGCTCGTCGCGGAAGAGGCCGGGGACTGGATGCTGATCTCGGTGCCGGCGAGCAACATCGCCGGCTGGATCACGAAGAAGGCGGTCGCCGCGGCGCCGGCGCCGCGGCGCTAGGCGTCAGAACCAGCCGCGCTTCTTGAAATAGAAATAGGGCAGGATCGCCGAGGCGAGCATCAGCACGATCGCCATCGGATAGCCGAAACTCCAGTCGAGCTCGGGCATCGAGCGGAAGTTCATGCCGTAGATCGTGCCCACCAGCGTGGGCGGCATCAGCACGACCGACACGACCGAGAACAGCTTGATGATGCGGTTCTGCTCGATGTTGATGAGGCCGAGCGTGGCATCGAGAAGGAAGTTGACCTTGCGGCTGTCGAAATCCGCATGCTCCATCAGCGAGGTCAGGTCGCGGTTGAGCGTCTTCATCCGCGCGCCGATTTCCTTCTGGCGCTTCTTCACCTCGGCATCGATCGACACGTCGAGGAAGCGCACGAGGCGCACGAGCCCCAGCATGCTCTCGCGCGCGGTCGAGCACAGGTCCTCGATGCGGCCGAGCTGGCGCAGCACCTGCTGCATGTCCTGCTCCTGCTCGGTCTGGCGCGTCATCGTCGCGGAGCGGCCGAAGATGCCGCGCGAGATCGCGTCGAGATCGAGGCCCGCCTTCTCGAGGATGTCGGCGATGCGGTCGACGAACGTCTCGAGCAGGCCCAGCAGCGCGTCCTCGCCCGACGTGCAGCTCGCCGGCTGGCGCACGATGCGCGCGCCGTAGGTGTGCACCGGGCGCGGGTCGTGATAGCGCACCGTGACGAGGCTGCGGTTGGCGAGCACGAAGGTGAAGGCGTCGGCCGTGGGGTTGGATTCGTCCGCGCGCGCCAGGATCGTCGCGGTCATGTAGGTGGCGCCGTTCTCGGTATAGAGGCGCGAGGAGGGTTCGATCTCCAGCATCTCGGCATGCGTGGGGATCGCGAGATTGAGCGCCGCGTCGACGCGCGCGCGGTCGGCTTCGGTTGGCTCGAACAGGTCGATCCACAGGGCCGCGGACGGCAGCGTGTCGTCCGGCCCGATGGTCCGCCGTTCGATGATTCCGTCGTGCGCGATATAGGCGAAGATCATGCGCGGAGCCCGCTTCCAGTCAGCGCGCCCTTCTTCGCAGCAGCCGCACAATGATTCAACATCTAGTCAGTTACCCACAACCCCTTGTGGCCGGGGCTTGACTCATCGGGGCCCGAATATCACAATATGTTGTGGGGAGAGTGAAGTTATCCACAACCCCTAGCGAGATTAAAAACCGTTCGATAATTCAAGGGGATGGCGCAATGGATTGGACACCGGAGCAGATCACGGAGCTCACGCGCTTGTGGGGCGAGGGTCTCACCACCGCCGAGATCGGCAAGCGCCTCGGAATCTCGAAGAACGCCGTCGTCGGCAAGGCCCATCGCCTGCATCTGCCGGCCCGGCCGTCGCCGATCAAGCGCACCGGTCCGCGCCCGCAGATCTTCCGCCAGACGGCGGCCTCGCGCCCGTCGCAGCCCAGCGCCCCGCGCCTGCCGCAGGCCCCGCGCGAACCGCGCGTCGCCACCGCCGCCCAGCAGACGAGCGCCGCCGCCATCAAGGCGCTGGCCAACCAGCCCTCGGCCAAGCGCCTGCCGATGATGGCGCTGTCGGCCAGCACCTGCCGCTGGCCGATCGGCGATCCGGGCGACGCCGACTTCCACTTCTGCGGCGAGCGTTCGCTGGAGAGCAAGCCCTACTGCTCGGCGCACGCCTCCATCGCCTACGTCAAGATGAAGCCGAAGACCGAGGCGGCTTGAGTTTCTTGCATTTCTGAACGCCGTCCGCTTCATTCCGGGGCGCGGGATTTCGGTCCCGCGCCCCTTTCTTTTGACCATCGCCGGAGTTGCCCCGCCCATGTCCGATGACGCGCTGCTGGTCGCCAAGGGCGAGATCCCGCTGGAACTGCGCCTCGCGCTCGCCAACCGCCACGGCCTGATCGCGGGCGCGACGGGTACGGGCAAGACCGTGACGCTGCGCGTGCTGGCAGAAGGCCTGTCGGCCGCCGGCGTGCCGGTCTTCATGGCCGACGTGAAGGGCGATCTTTCCGGCATCGCGAAGCCGGGTGCCGACAATCCGAAATTCACGGCGCGCGCGATTGAGCTGGGTATGGAAGATTTCGCCTTCGAGGCGTGCCCCGCGCTGCTGTGGGACGTGTTCGGCGAGCAGGGCCATCCGCTGCGCGCGACGATCTCGGAAATGGGTCCGCTGCTGCTGGCGCGCCTGCTCGAACTCAACGAGATCCAGACCGGCGTGCTGCAGATCGTCTTCAAGGTCGCCGACGACGAAGGCCTGCTGCTGATCGACCTGAAAGACCTTCGTGCGTTGCTGACGCACGTGTCCGAGAACGCGGCCGACTATGGCGCGCGCTACGGCAACGTCGGCGCCTCGTCGGTGGGCGCCATCCAGCGTGGGCTTCTCGCACTCGAAACGCAGGGCGGCGACCGTTTCTTCGGCGAGCCCGCCGTCACCATCGCCGACCTGATGCGCGTGGACGACAAGGGGCGCGGCCTCGTCTCGGTGCTGGCGGCCGAGAAGCTCTACCAGCGCCCCAAGCTCTACGCGACGTTCCTGCTGTGGCTGCTGTCGGAACTGTTCGAGGCGCTGCCGGAAGTCGGCGACATCGCCAGGCCCAAGCTCGTCTTCTTCTTCGACGAGGCACACCTGCTGTTCGCCGACGCGCCAAAATCGCTGGTCGAGAAGGTCGAGCAGGTCGTGCGCCTGATCCGCTCGAAGGGCGTGGGCGTCTATTTCTGCACGCAGAACCCGCTCGACCTGCCGGAGACCGTGCTGGGCCAGCTCGGCAACCGCGTGCAGCACGCGCTGCGCGCCTTCACGCCGCGCGACCAGAAGGCGGTGAAGGCCGCCGCCTCCACCTTCCGCGCGAAGCCCGGCCTCGACACGCAGGCCGCGATCATGGAGCTGGGCGTGGGCGAGGCGCTCGTCTCGTTCCTCGACGCGAAGGGAACGCCCGTGCCGGTCGAGCGTGCGAAGGTCTGCCCGCCGCGCTCACGCCTCGGGCCGCTGGATGCGGGCGAACGCAAGGCGCTGGTCGAGCGCAGCGCGCTGTTCGGCAAGTACGAAGACACGCAGGACCGCGAGTCCGCGTTCGAGAAGCTGCAGGCCGCCAAGGCGAAGCCGGCCGAGAAGGGCGGCCTCTCCGGCGCGCTCGGCACGATCTTCGGCGGCGGGTCCGCCCCGCCCGCGCGCGGCCGCGGCCGCGTGCCACCCAAATCGATGGGCGAGCAGCTCGCCACATCGATCGCGCGCTCGGTGACGAGCTCCATCGGCCGCCAGATCGGCACGGCGATCGTGCGCGGCGTGCTCGGCTCGATTCTCAAGCGATGATCGCGCGGCTCCTCCTCGCCGTGCTGCTGCTGGGTGCGGGTGCCGCACGCGCGCAGACGACCGACGCGCCGGGGCGCACGGCACTCGACGGCGAGCTTGCCTGCGGCGGACAAGCGCGCGATGCGGGCTGCGCCATCGCCCTGTTCTTCACGTGCGCGGCGCGCCTCACCGAAGATGCGTGCGCGCGCGTCGGCCTTACGGAAATTCCCAAGCTCGTCGACGAACCGCACGTGCTGGAATTCGCCGTCGACCGCACGAGCACGATCCGCCCCGAGGACATCACCGACGACACGCGCCACCTGACCTGGTTCCGCGCGGGCTTCCTGCTGGCCGAGACCAAGGCGCGGCGCTGCCCGGCCGAGGGAAGCTGTGCAGGCGAGAGCTGGGACGACTGGCAGGTCTATCTGCGCGAGGAGGACGGGCGCTTCTTCGTCGTCTACTGGCGCGGCGACAGCGAACCCGAATCCCCGCCGGAAATTCCGGAGGCTTTTCTGCCGGCCCCTTCCGTTCCACCGGGCGAACCGGAAACGCCGCGCTAAAACCCCGTCTTTCCTCGACTTTTCGCGAGGCTTGGGCTTTATTTGCGCATCCGCACGGCCGCGTCGCTGTGGCGGAATGGCCACAGTCCCGAGGAAGCCGAAACCCGTGCCGAATAATCCCGTTACGCCGTCGTTGTGCTTGTGTCGGACGGCAGGTCGCCGGACCGGATCGCCCCGGAGAGCGTCGTGAACGACGACACCATCCGCCAGATCCGCGAAGAGATGGTGGCCCTGCTCCCGCGCCTGCGGCGCTTCGCGCGCGGACTCGCAGGCGCACCCGACCAGGCCGACGATCTGGTGCAGGCCGCGTGCGAACGCGCGCTGACCCGGATCGACCAGTACCAGCCGGGTACGCGGCTCGACAGCTGGATGTTCCGCATCGTCCAGACGATCTATCTGGACGACCGGCGCGCCAACAAGGTCCGCACCGGCGAAGGCCGGATCGACGCGGACATGGTGGAAGACGAGCTCGCCTTCGACGGCGGGCGCGGCATCGAAGCGCACATGACCTACGAGGCCGTGCGCGCGGCGATGGCCAAACTGCCCGACGAGCAGCGCACGGTGCTGACGCTCGTGTGCGTCGAGGGGCAGAGCTACAAGGAGGCCGCGGCCGCCTTGGACATCCCGATCGGGACGGTGATGAGCCGTCTCGCGCGGGCACGGACCGCCCTGGCACGCATGCTGGGCGAAACGGGCACCTCGCTCGCGTCGCCCGCCGAATAGGATAGAGGACCTCACGGAATGCCCCCCCGCTTCGACGACGAGACCCTGATGCGCTACGCCGACGGCACCGCCGAGCCGGGCGAACTGCGCGCGGTCGAAGCGGCCCTCGCGCACGATGCCGATATCGCCGCGCGCGTGACGATGTTCCGCCGCATGGCCGCGATGGCGCACGCCGCGATGAACGAAGTGCTGCTCGAGCCCGTCCCGCAGCGCCTGATCGATGCCGTGAAGTCGGCGCCGGTCGCGCCCGCGCGCGCGTTCGACGACGAGACATTGATGGCCTATGCCGACGGCGCGCTCGACGGCGCGCTCGCCGCGCGCGTGGCGCGCGCCGCCCTTGCCGACCGCCGCGTGCGCGCCCGCATCGAGATTTTCCGGCGCACCGCCATGCTGGCGCGCGCGGCACTCGCCCCCGTCGTCGACGAGCCGGTGCCTGCGCGCCTGGTCGCGGCCGTGCGCGAGGCGAAGGCAGGCAGCGTCGTCCCGTTCAGGCCGAAGGCCGGCAACCTGCGCCGTCCGCTCGTCTGGGCCGTCGCGGCGTCGGTGGCGCTTTTCGTCGTGCTGGGTGCCGGCGGCGTGTTCACGGGCCGCATCCAGCCGCAGATCGGCGGGCTCGAACTCGCCTCGACCGACCGCTGGCTCGACAATGTCGCGGGCTTCTACAACGTCGCGGAAGCGACGCAGGCCAGCGAAGGCCGTCTGCTCGTCGACTTCACGACCGAGGACATGCCCGAACTCGGCAAGTGGTTCGGCGCCAAGCTCAACCGCAATCTGGCGCTGCCCGACCTTTCCGCGCAGGGCTTCGCGCTGCAGGGCGGGCGCATGCTGGTCGTCGGCGGCCGGCCCGCGGCGCAGCTCCTCTACAAGAACGGCGCGAACGAAGTCGTCGGCCTCGTCATCGCCTTCTCCGAGCGGCGCGAGCAGACGCCGCGCGCCGACCTGCGCCAGGGCGTGAATGTCGTGCACTGGCATCGCGGCGGCTATGCCTACGCCTTCGCCGGCCGCATCGACAGCCAGCGCCTGCGCGGCCTCGCCGACCAGGCGTGGAACGATCTGGAAGCGATCTGACGGAGTTCAGGCTTCCGCGAACAGGTCCGCGGGGTCCTTCACGCGGGCGGCCAGCGCCGCCTTCAGCTTGCCCATCGCGCGATGCTCGATCTGGCGCACGCGTTCCTTGGAAATCCCGAGCTTCGTGCCGAGCGCTTCGAGCGTCATGCCTTCTTCGGAAAGGCGGCGCGCCTCGATCACCCGGCGCTCGCGCGGGTCGAGCTCGCCCAGCGCCGCATGCACGAGCCGCACGCGCGCATGCGCGCCGCGCAGCTCGATCGTCGCGTCCTCGGGCGTCGGGCGCGCATCGACGAGGCTGGAACCCCAGTCGCTCTCGCCCTCCGGGCCCAGGGGCGCGTCGAGCGAACGGTCGCCGGCCGCAAGGCGGCCTTCCATCTCGGCCACGTCCGAGACGTTCACCTCGAGCGTGCGCGCGATGCCCTCGCGCTGGTCGTCGCTCATCCGCTCGGACGACGGGTCGTCGAGACGTGCGCGCAGGCGGCGCAGGTTGAAGAACAGCGACTTGTGCGCGGCCGTGGTGCCCGTGCGCACGATGGACCAGTTGCGCAGCACGAAGTCCTGGATCGCCGCACGGATCCACCACTGCGCGTAGGTCGAGAAGCGGATGTCGCGCGACGGCTCGAAGCGCTGCGCCGCCTGAAGCAGCCCGATATTGCCTTCCTGGATCAGGTCGCCGACCGGCAGGCCGTAGTGGCGGAAGCGCAGCGCCATCGAAACGACCATGCGGCCATAGGCGCCGACGAGCTCGCCCAGCGCCGTCTGGTCGCCGGTGTCGCGCCAGCGCCTTGCGAGCGCCATTTCGTGCTCGCGCGCCAGCATCGGCGCCTTCATCGCGCGGCGGATATAGATCGTGTTGGCGCGTTTCGTCTCGGTGTCGTCGAGATGGGCCATGCGCGTTCTACGCCGCCGGCCGCCGGGCGGATCACCCGCCGTCGAGGATCTCGAGGATTTCCCCGTCGGGCCCGAGGCTTGCCGCCATGAGGCTGCCGCCGAAACCGCTGCCGCCGTCGAGCGTCAGCGTGTGCGGGCCTTCGGCGGCACCCGGATGCGTGGGCGCGTAGCCGCGCACGACGCGCGCGAAGGACTCGAACGGCTTCTCCAGCTTGTCGAAGCCGCGCCCGCCCCACCACAGCGCGTCGCCCTGCGCGGCCAGCGGCCGGTCGAGATCGAGGCCGGCGCTGACGAACAGCATGCGCCCGCGGTCGTCGTAGGCCGCGCGCCGCATGGCGAGCGTGACCTCGCGGTGGCCGGGATGGGAGTCGAGCGCCTTGCGCAAGCCGGTCGTCCAGCGCGCCAGCGCCTGCGCGCCTTCGCGGCTGACCGACAGGCCGGTCTTGGGGTCGGCGCCGTAGCCCGCGAGCGTGGCGGCGAGGCCCTGGTCGAGCATCCAGCGCAGCACCTCGCCCGGATTGACGGCGAAATGGAGCTGCAGGCATTTCTGCCACATCTCCTCCTGCGCGCCGCGCAGGAACACCACGTCGGACGCGAAGAAGCCGGGGGCCGCGATCACCTCGCGCCGGAAGCGCACCATCTCGTCCAGCGCGGCGATGGTGGCGGGCCCCCGCCCCAGCCAGTTGCCGAGATAGACGATGCGGTCGCCCGTCTCCAGCCGTTCGGCGATGCCCGCATGGATGCGCGCGAGCGCCTCGGCGTTGCCGTGGATCGAGGCGATCGCCCACACGCGCCGGCATTTGCGCAGGATCGAGAAGCGCTCGTTCTTGGCCGGAAGGGATGCAGGGGAAGCCGTCATCTGTGCGGAAAGCTATCGCGCGCGTCCGCGTCGCCCCAAACGAAATTGGGGGCCGAACGAAAAACCCCGCCGGTCGCCCGGCGGGGTTCTTCGTTCCGGAAACGACGGTGTGTCCGTCAGGCGGCCTTGAGCATCGCCTCGAGGCGCTGGGTCGCCGTCTCTTCCGAGATCTTCTCGACGGCGGCGAACTCGCGCACCAGACGGTCAAGCGCCGCCTGGTACATCTGGCGCTCGGAGAACGACTGGTCGGGCTGGCCGGCATTGCGGTGCAGGTCGCGCACGACTTCCGCGATCGCCTTGGGATCGCCCGAGTTGATCTTCGCCTCGTACTCCTGCGCGCGGCGGCTCCACATCGTGCGGCGGATGCGCGCGCGGGCCTTCAGCGTGGCGAGGGCGTTCTGCATTTCCTTCTTCGTGCACAGGCGACGCAGGCCCGACGTCTTGGCCTTCATCGTCGGCACGCGCAGCGTCATGCGGTCCTTGTCGAACTGGATCACGAACAGGCGCAGCTTCGTCCCGGCGATCTCCTGCGTCTCGAGGCCGGTGATCTTGCCCACGCCGTGCGTGGGGTACACGACGTGATCGCCAACCGCGAAGCCCAGATCGTCCGTCTCGCGCACCGTCGTCTTGCGTAGCGTCATGGAAAAGCTGCTCCTTTCAGACCCGCCCGGCAGATGCCGGCCGGGTTGCCAACCCCGAAAACCCGTCACCACGTTCCGCCTGGCCCGATGTGCCGGCCCGGCGGACAGAAAAATCTCCCGTTCCGAAGGGTCGAAATGACCCGTCGGCGCTGCGACCGCATCAGGCAACTATATGAAATAGCTGCAAGATCGGACTTTCTTGAAGCGGGCCGTCAGGCCCGGTCAAACCCCTGCCGGGGTACAGCGGCTTGCGGCGAAATTGCCACAGCCCGTCAAAAAAGAAGCTATCACAAAAATGGTCAAAAAGCACGCGCTACCCGCGCGTTTTCCGCACGGCTCCGCGTCCTGTCGAATGATTTCGGTCTCTTAAGCGATCCCGGAATACCCTTTAGGGGTTTCCAGTCCCACCATTGGGAGAAAAATGCTTGTCGAACTTGCCCTCGACGCCTTTCCAGCTGTCGGCATCGGCCGGGGCGTCCTTCTTGCGGGTCAGGTTCGGCCACTTGGCGGCATAATCGTTGTTCATTTCCGCCCACTTGCTCGCCTTGGGATCGGTGTCGGGCACGATCGCCTCGGCCGGGCACTCGGGCTCGCACACGCCGCAGTCGATGCACTCGTCCGCCTTGATGACGAGCATGTTCTCGCCTTCATAGAAACAGTCGACCGGGCACACCTCGACGCAGTCGGTGTACTTGCACTTGATGCAGGCTTCGGTGACGACGTAGGTCATTGCACGACTCTCGCGGGCGGAACGGTGAAAACCGGCCCGTCGGGTAGCATAGGCCCGCCGGAGGGGCAACCCCACGGTGGCAGGGGTCAAACCGGATCGTAGAGATCGCGCCAGAGACCTTTTGCCGCACCCGAATTGCCGCGCCGCTCGGAAAGGCCGAGCAGTTCGATCGTGCGAAGCCTGTCGCCGGCCACGAAGGTCAGCACGTCGCCCACCTTCACGAAATCGCCCTTGTCGAGCACGCGCCCGCGCATGCGCACGCGGCCGTCGGCGAGGAACGCTTGCGCAAGCGCGCGCTTGCGGAAGAAGCGCGCGGCCCACAGCCAAGCATCGACGCGCATGCGCCGGATTCCCGTTTCCTCGCTCAAGGCTTCACGAGCGGCGCCAGCGCCGCGAACGGCGAGTCCGCATCGGCCGGCGCACCCCGCGCGCTGCGCATCTTCTTTGGCACGAAGCGCGCCCGCTCGCCCGGCTCGCGCAGCATCCGGTAGCCGACCGACGCGACGACCGCGGGCAGCATCGCCGCCTCGCAATCGACGAGCCGCGCCCAGGCGGGATCGAGCGCGAAGGCCCCGGCCTTCGCCGCCTCGGCCAGCACGCCGCCCAGCTTCTCCAGCCGGTCGGCGCGCACATAGAGCGGGCCCGCCGGCAGATAGAGGCACGCCGCCATCAGCTCGGCCGGCAGCGTGCCGCGCGGCAGGCTGACGCGGCCCGTCGGCGGCACATGGGGTTCGGTCCCGCGATGGATCGACCACAGCAGCGCCCGCAGCTTCGTCGACGCGTGGTCCTTGAGTGCCGGGATGAAGGCGCCGAACGTGCCCACGCGCACGCCCGCCCGGCCGAGGGCGCCCATCGTCGCACGGTCGAGCGTGTCGAGCGCGATCGTCGCCGAGGCCGCCGGAACGGCGCCCAGCCCCGCGACGATCTCGAACGCGAGCCCGCGCGCGGCTGCGGGCAGTTCGGCATCGCGCACGCGCACCAGCGGGGCAAGACGGACCTTGAGCTCGGCCGCGAGCCAGTCGGCGAGCCGCTTCGTCACCGCCTGCCGGTGTGCTGGCTCCAGCAGGTCGCTGCGGCCGAGCGCGATTTCGGGGGAAAGCGCATTGGGCCCCGCCGCCAGCCGCGCGACCGGCTGGCCGTGCCAGGCGAGGCGCCCGTCGGCCGTCAGCGCGAACGCGGTGTCGGCATCGGATGCGAGCCGCGCGGTGCGCAGCCCGATGTCGCGGCGCAGCGCCCGGTTCGCCGCCGCGCGCACCGCGGGCGCGCCCATGTCCAGCGTGGGATCGGGGCGGAACTCGAACCCGTCGAGACGGCCCGCATGCACGCCTTCGATGCGAACCTCGCCGTCGGCGGCGACGGAGGCGAGCAGGTCTTCGCCGTCGGCGAGCTTGCGCACGATGACGGCGTTGCGCCGGTCGACGAAGCGCTGCGTCAGCCGCTCGTGCAGCGCGTCCGACAGCCGGTCTTCCACGCCGCGCGCCTTGGCCTGGTGCGTCTCGGCGTCGGCCAGCCAGTCCGCGCGGTGCGACACGTAGGTCCAGGTGCGGATCGCCGCGATCTTCTGCAAAAGCTGGTCGATGTCGCCTTCGGCATTGTCGAGCCGGGCGATCGACTTCGCCACCCATTCGTCGGGCAGGCGCGCATCCGGCCCCGCGAGATGCTTGAACACGGTCGCAAGCAGGCGCGCATGCATGTCCGACATCTGCTTGCGGAAATCGGGAATGCGCGCGACCTCCCACAGCAGCGCCACGCGGCCACGCGCGAGATCCCGCAGCTCGGCATCGCGGCTGAGATGCTGGAGGGCGAGATGGTCGTCGGCGTCGCGCACGCGCACCAGCTCGCCCGATGGCGCCCGCGCATCGAGGCTCGCCAGCAGTCCGTCGAGCGTGCGCATGTCGAGATCGCTGTTGCGCCAGTAGGCGTGCGTCAGCGGCGGGAAACGGTGTTCCTCGATCGCCGTGATCACGTCGCTGTCGAGCGGCCCGATCTCGGCCGTCGTGCCGAACGTGCCGTTCGACATGTTGCGCCCCGCACGCCCGGCGATCTGGCCGAGCTCCTGCGGGGCAAGCCGGCGCATGCCGCGTCCGTCGAACTTGGCGGTGGCGGCGAAGGCGACATGGTCGATGTCCATGTTGAGGCCCATGCCGATCGCGTCGGTCGCGACGAGATAGTCGACGTCGCCCGACTGGTACATCGCGACCTGCGCGTTGCGGGTGCGGGGGCTGAGCGCCCCGAACACCAACGCCGCCCCGCCGCGCTGGCGGCGCACGAGCTCGGCGATCTCGTAGACTTCCGCGCCCGAGAACGCGACGACGGCCGAGCGGCGCGGCAGGCGCGTGATCTTGCGCGGCCCCGTCCAGGTGAGCGTGGAGAGGCGCGGCCGCACGACGAACTCGGCGTCGGGCACCAGCCGGCGGATCAGCGGGCGCGCGGTCTCGGCCCCCATGAACATCGTCTCGTTGCGCCCGCGCGCGTGCAGCAGGCGGTCGGTGAAGACATGGCCGCGCTCGCGGTCGGCGACCATCTGGATCTCGTCGACGGCGAGGAAGCCGACCTCGCGGTCCATCGGCATCGCCTCGACCGTGCAGACGTACCAGCGTGCGTGCGGCGGCACGATGCGCTCCTCGCCCGTGACGAGAGCCACCTGCCCCGCCCCCTTGGCGGCCGCGATGCGCTCGTAGTTCTCGCGCGCCAGCAGGCGCAGCGGGAAGCCGATCATGCCCGTGCGGTGGCCGAGCATCCGCTCGACGGCGAGGAACGTCTTGCCGGTATTGGTGGGCCCGAGAACCGCGGTGATTTTCGACTCGCCCATGACGCTTGACTCTCCGGCGTCTTCCGGCAGATTTCAAGCCATGCTCATCGCCCAGATATCGGACCTGCATATCCAGAAAGGCGGCAAGCCCGCCTATGGCCGCGTCGACACGGTTGCGATGCTCAGGCGCGCGGTCGAGGCGCTCAACGCGCTCGACCCGCAGCCCGACGTGGTGCTCGCGACCGGCGATCTCGTCGAGCGGGGCTCGGCCGAGGAATACGGCATCCTGCGCGAGATCCTGAAGCCGCTGAAGGCGCCGCTGCTGGTCGTGCCGGGCAACCACGACGCGCGCGCCACGCTTGCCGAGGCGTTCCCCGAGAGCGGCAGGCGCGTCGGTGCTTCGGAATTCTTCCACTATGCGGTCGACGATTTCCCCGTGCGCCTCGTCGGCTACGACACGACGGTGCCGAAGCACCATCACGGCGAGGTCTGCGCCGCGCGGGCGGACTGGCTCGACCGCACGCTCAAGGCCGGCGGCGACAGGCCGACGATGATCTTCCTGCACCACCCGCCTTTCACCACGGGCATCGGCCACATGGACCGCTCGGGCCTGACGAACGTGCCCGCGATGGCGGCGGTCGTGAAGAAATACCCGAATGTCGAGCGCATCGTGTGCGGCCACATCCACCGCGCGATCCAGACGCGTTTCGCCGGCACGATCGCCTCGGTCGCCCCGTCGACCGCGCACCAGATCAATCTCGACCTGCGCGCCGACGGGCCGGCCGCGATGAAGATGGACCCGCCGGGCTACCAGCTCCACTACTGGACGCCGGAAGCCGGCCTCGTCACGCACACGGCGGCCATCGGCGACTATGGCGAGCCATTCAATTTTCCCTGGTAGCGCCGGGCTTGCACAGGCACGGTCGGCCGCCTAGATAGCGCGGAAAAGCCGACCGGAGCCGACCATGAACGACACGCCGAAGCCCGAAACCCACGAATTCCAGGCGGAAGTCAGCCGCCTGCTCGAGATCGTCGCCCACTCGCTCTACAGCGAGCGGCAGGTCTTCCTGCGCGAACTGATCTCCAACGCATCGGACGCCTGCGACAAGCTGCGCTTCCTCGGCCAGCAGGATGCGGGCCTGATCGGCGACGAGGCCGAGTTCCGCATCGTGCTGGCGGTCGACAAGGCCGCGCGCACCCTCACCGTCGCCGACAACGGCATCGGCATGGACAAGGACGAGCTGGTCGCCAATCTCGGTACCATCGCGCGTTCGGGCACGGCCGCGTTCGTGAAGTCGATGGAAGAGGCCAAGCGCAAGGACAACCCGCTGATCGGGCAGTTCGGCGTCGGCTTCTATTCGGCCTTCATGGTGGCCGACCGCGTGACGGTGGAAAGCCGCAAGGCGGGAACCGACGCCGCCTGGCGCTGGGAATCCGACGGCAAGGGCAGCTATTCGGTCGCTTCCTGCGGGCGCACGGCGCGGGGCACGGCCATCGTGCTGCATCTCAAGGAGGATGCCGCCGAGTTCCTCGACGAGGCGAAGCTGGGCGAGATCGTCCGGCGCTATTCCGACCACATCGCGATCCCGATCTCGCTCGGCGACAAGACGCTCAACCGCGCCTCGGCCCTGTGGATGCGGCCCAAGGGCGAAGTGACCGAGGAGCAGCATACGGAATTCTACCACCACATCGCGCACGCCTTCGATACGCCCTGGGCGAACCTGCACTGGCGTGCGGAAGGCACGATCGAATATGCGGCGCTTCTCTATGTGCCGGGAATGCGGCCCTTCGACCTGTTCGCGCCCGAGCGCAAGCACGGCGTGAAACTCTATGTGCGGCGCGTGTTCGTCAACGAGGCGCCCGAGGGGTTGGTCCCGCGCTATCTGCGCTTCCTGCGCGGCGTGGTGGATTCCGAAGACCTGCCGCTGAATGTCAGCCGCGAGATGCTGCAGAACAATCCAGTCATCGCGAAGATCCGCCACGGCCTGACGGGCCGCGTGCTGGGCGAGATCGAGAAGCGCGCCAGGGACGATGCCGAAGGCTACGCCGCGTTCTGGGGCAATTTCGGCGAAGTTTTGAAGGAAGGCATCTTCGAGGATGCCGAGCACGGCAAGCGCGTGCTGGGCCTCGCCCGCTTCCGCACGTCCACGCAGGGCGACGCGTGGGTCAGCCTCGCCGACTATGTCGCGCGCATGAAGCCGGAGCAGGACGCGATCTATTACATCGCCGGCGACGATCCCAAGGCGGTCGTCGCCAGCCCGCATCTGGAAGGCTTCGCGCGGCGCGGGATCGAGGTGCTGCTGCTGTCCGACCCTGTCGACGAGTTCTGGGTGGCGCAGACCGACGAATTCGACGGCAAGAAGTTCAAGTCGGTGACGCGGGGTGCGGCCGATCTCGCCAGGTTCGCCGACGAGGCCAAGAAGGACGAGACGAAGGGGCAAGACGCGCCCGACGTGGCGCCGCTGCTGGCCCTGTTCCGCCTCGCGCTCGGCGATACGGTCAAGGACGTGCGCGCGAGCGAACGCCTTGCCGAGAGTGCCGTGTGCCTCGTCGCCGACGAGAACGACATGGATATCCATCTCGAGCGGATGCTTCGCCAGCACAAGCAGCTCAAATCGGCCGCCAAGCGCATCCTCGAAGTGAACCCGACGCACGCACTGGTGAAGGCGCTGGCCGCGACGGTGAAGGCAAGCGGCGAGAACCAGGCCGTGCAGGCGCGCGTGAGCGAAGTGGCGAAACTGCTCTACGACCAGGCGCGTCTGGTCGAGGGCGACAAGCTCGACGATCCCGCCGCGTTCGCCAAGCGCATGGCGGACGCGCTGGCAGCGGGTTTCGGCGCGCATTGACCGCAGGCGACCGCGCGTGGCTTGATCGGCGGGCATGAACACGGCCTCGCTCGACCGCCATTCGCCGTTCCCCGATTCCGCTCCCACCCGCGCCGACGCGAAGGCGATGGACGCGCGCGATCCGCTGGCGGCCGCGCGCGGCGGCTTCGCGCTGCCGCACGACACGATCTATCTCGACGGGAACTCGCTGGGCGCGCTGCCGCGCAACGCCACTGCACGCCTCCACGCGACGATGCGCGAGCAGTGGGGCGAGAACCTGATCGCCGGCTGGACGAAGCATGGCTGGATCGACATGCCGCTGCGCGTCGGCGACAAGATCGCGAAACTGATCGGCGCCCCGCCGGGCACGGTCGTGGCATGCGACACGACGAGCCTCAATCTCTACAAGCTGCTGGCCGCGGCCCTTGCCGAGCGCCCGGCGCGACGCACCGTGATTTCCGAGCGCGGCAATTTCCCGACCGACCTCTATGTCGCCGAAGGGCTGTTCCGCACGCTGGGGAAAGGTCACCGGCTGCATCTCGTCGACCGGCCCGAAGGCATCGCGGCGGCGATCGACGACGACACGGCCGTCGTGATGCTCACTGAGGTCGACTATCGCACCGGCGCGCTGCACGACATGGCGGCCGTGACCAGGGCCGCGCACGAAAAAGGCACGCTCGTGATCTGGGATCTCGCGCACTCGGCGGGCGCCCTGCCCGTCGATCTTGCAGGCTGCGAGGCCGACTATGCGGTGGGCTGCGGCTACAAGTATCTCAATGGCGGGCCGGGCGCGCCCGCGTTCCTTTATGTCGCCGAACGCCTGCAGAAGAGCTTCGTGCCGGCCCTGCAGGGCTGGTTCGGCCATGCGGCCCCGTTCGCGTTCGAGACGGGCTACCGGCCGGCCGACGGGATCGCGCGCGCCATCGTCTCCACGCCGTCGATCCTGGCGCTGGCCGCGCTCGAATGCGGCGTGGACCTGCTCGCCCAGTGGGATATTGCGGCGATCCGCGCGAAATCCGAAGCGCTGGGCGAGATCTTCCGCATCCTTGTCGACTCGCTGGCCGAAAGGCTGGAACTGACGCGCGCCAGCCCGCGCGACTTCGCGCTCCGCGGCAGCCAGATGTGCTATCGCCACAGGCACGGCTACGGAATCATGCAGGCGCTGATCGAGCGGCGCGTCGTGGGCGATTTCCGAGCACCCGACATAATGCGCTTCGGCTTCGCGCCGCTCTATGTGCGCCATGTCGACGTGTGGGACGCGGCCGCCAGCCTCGTCGACGTGATCGAGACGCGCGCCTACGAGGACCCGAAATTCCAGGTCCGCGCGCGCGTCACGTAACGCACGGGACTAAGCAGGCGGGCGCGGCCGTTGTCGCGGCAGACAATGGAGGCTTCCATGCGAATCAAGACCTTGGCGCTCGCCGCCCTGCTCGTCGCGGCCCCCGCCGCCGCCCAGACGCAGAACCCGCCGCCCGACGCGCTGGCCCGCGAGGCGATCGGCAAGATGATCGAAGCGCTGCAGGGGATGATCGCGAACCTGCCGCAATATGCCGCACCCGAGATGGATGCCGACGGCAACATCACGATCCGCCGCCTCAACCCGCCCAAGAGCACCGGGCAGGTACCGCGTCCGAAGGACGACGGCGTGACGCTCTAGGCTAGAGGTAGCTTCCCAGCACCATCGCGATGCCGAAGGCGAGCGCCGTGAAGGTCGCGATCATGCCGCCCATCCGCCAGCGATAGGTCTCGGGCATGCGCGACACGCCCCACGCATGGCTGCAGCGCCCGATGGCGAGGAACACGCAGGCGAGATGCACGCCCTCGGCCGGCGCCCCGCGCAGTTCGGCGAAGGCCAGCAGCAGCAGGACGAACGGCGCGTATTCGGCGAAATTCGCGTGCACGCGCAGCCGCCGGTCGAGGCTTTCCTCGCCCAGCATTCCGATGCCCTTGCGCGCGATCCGGCGCGCATCGATGGCGCGCAGGCTGAGCGCGAAATAGAGAAGCCCGAGAAGGGCCGCATAGAACGGGACGATCTGGAGCTGCATCGGGGGTCCTTGCAAAGGAAAAGCCCCGCCCGAAGACGGGCGGGGCTTCTTCCGTTCCGGAAGGTTCCTTACGCCGCCTTCAGCAGGCCGCGAAGGACATAGGGCAGAATCCCGCCGTGACGATAGTACTCGACCTCGTCCACCGTATCGATGCGGCAGATCAGGTCGACCGTCTCGGTGGCGCCCGAGGCGCGCTTGATCGTCATCTTGACGGTCATGCGCGGCTTGATACCGCCCGCGATGCCCGAGATGTCGATCAGTTCCGAACCGTCGAGCTTCAGCGTCTGGCGCGTCGTGCCTTCGGGGAACACCAGCGGCAGCACGCCCATGCCCACGAGGTTCGAGCGGTGGATGCGCTCGAAGCTCTCGACGATCACGGCCTTGACGCCCAGCAGCATCGTGCCCTTGGCCGCCCAGTCGCGCGACGAACCCGTGCCGTACTCCTTGCCGCCGAAGATGACGAGCGGCGTGCCGCGCGCCTTGTACTTCATCGCCGCCTCGTAGATCGACGTGACCTCGCCTTCCGGCATCAGGCGCGTCATGCCGCCCGAGGTTCCGGTGGCGACCTCGTTCTTGAGACGGATGTTGGCGAACGTGCCGCGCATCATGATCTCGTGGTTGCCGCGGCGTGCGCCGAACGAGTTGAAGTCGTTCGGGCGCACCTGATGCTCGATCAGGTAGTTGCCCGCAGGCCCGTCCTTCTTGATCGAACCGGCCGGGCTGATGTGGTCGGTCGTGATCGAATCGCCGAGGATGGCCAGCGGACGCGCGCCCGCGATGTCGTGGAACGTGCCCGCTTCCTTGGGCAGTTCCTCGAAATAGGGGGCGAGCTTCACGTAGGTCGAGCCGGGCTGCCACTTGTACGTCATGCCCGCGCTCGTCCCCATGCGCTGCCAGTTGGCGTCGCCCTTGAAGACGTTGGCGTAACGGTCCTTGAACATCTTGGCCGTCAGCGTCTTGCGGATCGTGTCGGTGATTTCCTGGTTCGAGGGCCAGACATCCTTCAGGTACACCGGACCGTCCTTGCCCATGCCCAGCGGCTCGGTCGTGATGTCGCGCAGCAGCGAACCGGCAAGCGCGTAGGCGACGACCAGCGGCGGCGAGGCGAGATAGTTCGCCTTGACCTGCGCGTGGACGCGGCCTTCGAAGTTGCGGTTGCCCGAAAGCACGGCCGTGACCGTGAGATCGCCCGCGTCGATCGCCTCGGCGACGGCTTCGGGCAGCGGGCCCGAATTGCCGATGCAGGTCGTGCAGCCGTAGCCGGCGAGCGTGAAGCCGAGCGTGTCGAGATGCTTCTGCAGGTCGGCGGCCACCATGTAGTCCGTGACGACCTGGCTGCCGGGGGCGAACGACGTCTTGACCCAGGGCTTCACCTTGAGGCCCTTGGCCACCGCGTTGCGCGCCAGCAGGCCGGCCGCGACGAGCACCGCGGGGTTCGACGTGTTCGTGCACGACGTGATCGCCGCGATGACGACGTCGCCGTTGCGCAGCGTGTAGCCGCCGTCGGCCTTCACGGGAACGCCGTCCTTGGCGTTCTTCGGGCCGACCAGTTCGGGCAGCGCCTTCTCGAAGCCGGACTTGGCGGCCGAGAGCAGCACGCGGTCCTGCGGGCGCTTGGGTCCGGCGAGCGCCGGTTCGACGGTCGACATGTCGAGTTCGAGCGTGTCGGTGAAGACCGGATCGGGGGTCTTCTCGTCGCGCCACATGCCCTGCGCCTTGGCGTAGGCCTCGACGAGCTTGACGCGCGCCGGTTCGCGGCTGGTGAAGTTCAGGTAGTTGATCGTTTCCTTGTCGATCGGGAAGAAGCCGCACGTGGCGCCGTATTCCGGCGCCATGTTGGCGATCGTCGCGCGGTCGGCGAGCGACAGCGAGTCGAGGCCGGGGCCGTAGAACTCGACGAACTTGTTGACCACGCCCTTCTTGCGCAGCATCTGCGTGACGTTGAGCACGAGGTCGGTCGCCGTCATGCCTTCGCGCAGCTTGCCGTTCAGCTTGAAGCCGACGACCTCGGGGATCAGCATCGACACCGGCTGGCCGAGCATCGCGGCTTCCGCCTCGATGCCGCCCACGCCCCAGCCCAGCACGGCCATGCCGTTGACCATCGTGGTGTGGCTGTCGGTGCCCACCAGCGTGTCGGGATAGGCGTAGGTCGTTCCGTCGCCGTCCTGCGTCCACACCGTCTGGGCGAGATATTCGAGATTGACCTGGTGGCAGATGCCCGTGCCCGGCGGGACGACGCGGAAGTTCGAGAAGGCCGCGGAGCCCCAGCGCAGGAAGGCGTAGCGCTCGGCGTTACGTTCGTATTCCAGCGCCACGTTCTTGCCGAAGCTGTCGGCCTTGCCGAACTCGTCGATCATGACCGAATGGTCGATGACGAGATCGACCGGCGAGAGCGGGTTGATCTTCTTGGGATCGCCGCCCATGGCGACCATCGCGTCGCGCATCGCGGCGAGATCGACCACGGCAGGAACGCCGGTGAAGTCCTGCATCAGCACGCGCGCGGGACGGTAGGCGATCTCGCGCGAGGACTTGCGTTCGGTCAGCCAGCCCGCCATCGCCTTCACGTCGTCGACCGTGACCGTGCGCCCGTCTTCCCAGCGCAGCAGGTTCTCGAGCAGCACCTTCAGCGAGAACGGCAGACGCTCGATGCCCTTCATGCCGGCAGCGGCCGCTGCTTCAAGGCTGTAGTACGCGTAGCTCTTGCCGTCGACCGTGAGGGTCCGGCGGGTCTTCATCGTGTCATGACCGAAGGTGGGCACGGGCAGATCTCCCCTATATCCCTGATGCAAAAGAAAAGGCGGCCTCTTGGATAGCATGCCCGCCCCATTCATTGAAGTGTTGCGGGGGCCGGTGCATCCGGCGGCAGCCCCCGCCACGGACGGCGGAAGGGGTTGCGCGTCAAACACTTGTTAACTGTCGTCGGGCCATATTGGGGCCCAAATCGGGGGCGTCTGCCCACCGAAAGGATATGGATTTGACCGCCGCACCGCCCCCGCAATCCCCAGTTTCGCCGGATGCGCTCGACGAAAGCGACATGTCGGGTCTCGACCCGCTGCGGCTGCGGCGCTGGGTGCTGGGTCTCGTGGCGTTGATCGGGATCATCGTCGCGAGCGTCTTCTTGTATGCCGTACGGACGGCCTATGACCGCAACGAGGACGCGGCGCTGCGCCAGGGGACCACGCTGACCCGCGCGATCGAGGAGCATGCCGGCAAGAGTTTCGGGGCCGCCGACCGCATGTTGTCGGTGCTGGCCGCGCGCATCGCCAGCGGATGGCCCGCCAACGACGTGAGCCTGCGCGCCCTGTTCTACGACAGCCGCGAGTTCGTGCCGGGTGCCATCACCGCCTTCGCGCTCGACGATGTCGGGCGGGTGCATCTCGATACCGCCGAGGGAACCGAGCTGGCGGCCGCGCCGCTGGCGGCCGGACTCTTCGCGAAGATCCGCGACATGCCGGTCGAGACGACGCTGATCATGCCGCCGGCCTTCAACCGCGCGCACGGCATCTGGCACGTCGTCATGGCGCGCCGGTTCGTCGACAGGCTGACGCGCAGCGAGACGGGCGTCGTGGCGCTGATCATCGATCTCGGCTATTTCCGCGAGTTCCATTCCACCCTCGATGTCGGGCCGAAGGGCCGCATCTCGCTGTGGCGCGACGACGGCCTGCTGCTGTGGCGCCAGCCAGCCGAAGACCTGATCGGGCACGTGTTCGGCGGGCCGCTCACCGCGGCCATGAAGGCGCGCGAAAGCGAAGGCCGGATGCTGATCAACTCGCCGCTCGACGGGATCGAGCGGCGCCTGACGTGGCGGCAGATCGCCGGCGTGCCGATATTCGTGTCGGTGGCCCTGGCAACCGAAGACTATCGCGAAACGCTGCGCATCGCCGTGCGCCAGCAGTCGATCGCGGCATTCGTCGGCGCCGTGCTGGTGCTGGCGCTGGCCGGGCTCGTCTATCTCCAGCTCGGCCGCATGGCGCGTCTGGCCGCCCTCGCCCGCGCCGAGCGCGACCGGGTCGCGCAGTCGCAGCGCAAGCTGCGCGGCGTCATCGACGCGATCCCGAGCATCATCAATGCCAAGGACGAGGAAGGCCGCTACACGCTGATGAACGTCTTCCAGGCGCGCCTGTTCGGCACCACGCCCGAGGAAGCGATCGGCAAGCGGCTGGAGGATTTCACCGACCGAAGCTTCGCGCGCGAGGTCGAGGTGCGCGAGCGCATCGCGATGCGCACCCGCACGACCTCGCACGGCGTGGAGGATTCGTTCTTCGCCGACGGCCGGCGGCGCAGCTTCCTGGCCAGCAAGGTGCCGCTCGTCGATCCCGACGGCGTCGCGCGCCAGATCGTGTCGGTCGCGACCGACGTCTCCGAGCTCAAAACGGTCGAGCAGAAGGCGCGCGCGGCCGAGGCGCAGCTGCGCGCGGCCCTCGACGCGATCCCCGAAGGCTTCGCGATCTACGACGAGAAGGACCGCCTGGTCGTCGCCAACCGCCCCTACGCGCTGATGTTCACCGGCCACGGCGATCCGGCGCGCATCTGCGGCCAGACGTTCGAGGACCTGGTGCGCCAGGCCGTCGCCGCCGGCGAGCCGCCCGAGGAAGGCTTCGACACCGAGGCATGGGTCGCCGAGCGCGTGCGCCGCCACCAGTCGCCCGACGCCGAGCCCTATCTGATGCAGACCGGCAGCGGGCGCTGGATTTCGGTCGCCGAGCAGCGCGTGCCCGGCATCGGCATCGTGGGCATCCGCACCGACGTGACGAGCCTCGTCGAGACCGAGGCCGCGCTGCGCCAGGCGCGCGACCAGGCCGAGGCGGCGAACCGCGCCAAGTCGCAGTTCCTCGCCAACATGAGCCACGAGCTGCGCACGCCGCTCAACGCGATCATCGGATTCTCGGAGATCATCGAGAAGCAGTTCTTCGGGCCCGCCGGCAGCCCGCGCTATGTCGAGTACGCGCGCGACATCGCGGCCTCCGGCCGCCATCTCGTGTCGCTGATCGGCGACGTGCTCGACATGTCGAAGATCGAGGCGGGCCGCCTCGATCTCGAGGAAGCCGAGATCGATCCGGTCGAGCTGATCGACAGCACGGCGGCGCTCGTGCGCGGCGAGGCGGCCGCGCGCGGCGTGCGCATCACGCAGGACACCGCCGATCTCGCCGGTACGGTGCTGAAGGCCGACGCGCGCGCGCTGCGCCAGGTCCTGCTCAACCTGTTCTCAAACGCGATCAAGTTCACGCCGCAGGGCGGCCGGATGGACGTGCGCGCCATGCACGCCGCGGACGGAATCATGATCGAGGTCGCCGATACCGGCGTCGGCATTCCGGCGGCCGACCTGCCGCACGTCACCGAACCGTTCCGCCAGGCGCCGGGTTCGGCCGCGCAGTACGGCGGCACCGGCCTCGGCCTGTCGATCACCAAGCGGCTCATCGAGATGCACCAGGGCCGACTCGACATCCAGAGCACGCTCGGCAAGGGCACGACCGTGCGCGTCTGGCTGCCCGCCGAGCGCGTCGTCGAGACGCGCGCGGCCCTTCGCGCTTAGGCCCGGGCGCGCTTAGGCCCGGGCGCGCTTAGGCCCGGGCGCGCCTAGACGCGGAAGAACGCCGCCAGCCGGTCCAGCACTTCGGCGCGCGCCTGCATGTGCGGATGATGCGCGGTCTTGGGCACCGCCCACGTCACGCACGGGCCGCCGACCGCGGCCTTGATGCGCGCAAGCTGGTCGAGCGTGCCGTATTCGTCGCCTTCGCCTTGCAGCGCCAGCACCGGCGAGGTCAACAAGCGCAGTTCCCCCTCGATGTTCCAGCCGCGGAACGGCGCCGAAAGCCACGTGTCGGCCCATGCGCGGAACAGCGCGTCGGTCCCCTCGCCGTGATAGCGCATCAGGCGCGCGCGCAGGTCGGTGCCGGCATAGGTGAGCTGGGCCGCCCGGATGCCGGCCAGCGTGACGTCCTCGACCAGCACGTGCGCCGCCATCGTGGCCAGCCGCCCGATGCGCGACGGCGCCCGCGCCGCCGCCAGGAGCGCGATCGATCCGCCGTCGGAATGGCCGACGAGGTCGGCCCTGGGGATCGACAGCGCGTCGAGGACGGCGAGCAGCGTCGAGGCTTCGTCGTGCAGGTAGGCGACGGTACGCGGGCCCGGCAGCGGCGAGGAGCGGCCGTGGCCGAAGCGTTCGTAGACGAGTCCGGGGCGCGAAGCGGCCGCGCACAGGGACGCGGGAAAGTCGCGCCACTGCGCGATCGAGCCGAGTCCTTCGTGGAGGAAGACCAGCGGCGGCACGGCCGGCCCGTCGATGCGGACCGCGTGCAGCTTGCGCCCGCCCACGGGCACGAAGAACGGCGTGCTTTGCTTGACCAAGTTCGGCCTTTCGACTTAAGTGGACCGAGGCAGACAAACCCTGCCGCGAATGACGGGTTCTACAACCGTCGGCGCGGCCACAGGAAGGGGAACCTGCCGGATCGCACAGGTCCGATCATACAGGGAGACGTACCGGTATCCGCCCATGACCCAGGTTCCCGCCCGCAATCCGTCGCTCGACACGTTCCCCAAGCTGCTGGCGCACAACGTGCGCGTCCGCGGGGACCGTCCGGCGATGCGCGAGAAGGAACTGGGCATCTGGCAGAGCTGGTCATGGACCCAAAGTGCGGCGGAAATCCGGCGCATCGCGAGCGGCCTCGCCAGCCTCGGCGTGAAGCGCGGCGACAAGCTGGTGCTGGTGGGCGACAACCGGCCGCGCCTCTACTGGTCGATCTGCGCGGCCCAGTGCCTGGGCGCCGTCCCCGTCCCGGTCTATCAGGACGCGGTGGCCGACGAGATGGCCTACGTGATCGACCACGCCGAGGCGCGCATGGCCATCGCCGAGGACCAGGAGCAGGTCGACAAGCTTCTGGGCATCCGCGCGAAGACCGGCCTGCCGAAGATCATCGCCTATGACGACACGCGCGGCATGCGCACCTATCCCGACGAAGGCCTGCTCGCCATCGACCGGCTGGCCGAGGCGGGCGACGCGCACGCGGCCGCCAATCCCGGCTTCCTCGACGCCGAGATCGCCAAGGGGCGCGGCGCGGACGCCTCGGTGATGCTCTACACGTCGGGCACCACGGGCCAGCCCAAGGGCGTGCTGCTGAGCTTCGACAACGTCATCCGCACGGCCGAGAACGCCATCGCCTTCGACGGCCTGCGCGAGGACGACGAGATCCTCGCCTATCTGCCGATGGCGTGGGTCGGCGACCACATCTTCTCCTACGCGGAAGCCTACGTCGCCGGCTTCTGCGTGAGCTGCCCGGAATCGGGCGCCACCGTGATGACCGACCTCAAGGAGATCGGGCCGAGCTTCTTCTTCGCCCCGCCGCGCATCTTCGAGAACATCCTGACGCAGGTCGCCATCCGCATGGAGGATGCCGGCTCGGTCAAGCGCGCCATGTTCCGCTATTTCATGGATGTCGCACGACGCACGGGCATCGCGCTGATGGACAAGGAGCCCGTCTCGATCGCCGACCGCTTCCTCTACGCGCTGGGCGAACGGCTGGTCTACGGGCCGCTCAAGAACGCGCTGGGCTTCGCGAAGATGCGCATCGGCTATACGGCCGGCGAGGCGATCGGGCCCGACATCTTCGATTTCTACCGCTCGCTCGGGCTGAACCTGAAGCAGCTCTACGGCGCCACCGAAACGTCCGTTTTCATCTGCATGCAGAAGGACGGCGAGATCCGCTCCGACACGGTCGGCGTACCGGCGCCCGAGGTGGAGATCAAGATCGAGGAGAGCGGCGAAGTGCTCGTGCGATCGCCCGGCATCTTCCAGAGCTACTACAAGAACGACGCGGCGACCGCCTCGGCCAAGACGCCGGACGGATATTACCGCACGGGCGACGCCGGCTATTTCGACAAGGACGGCCAGCTCAAGATCATCGACCGTGCGAAAGACGTGGGCAAGCTGCGCGACGGCACGCTGTTCGCGCCGAAATACGTCGAGAACAAGCTGAAGTTCTTCAGCTTCATCAAGGAGGCCGTCGCCTTCGGCCACGGGCAGGATCATGTCGCCTGCTTCGTCAATATCGACCTGGAAGCGGCCGGCAACTGGGCCGAGCGGCGCGGCATCGCGTATGCCTCCTATCAGGAACTTGCGGCGAAGCCCGAAATCCTCGCCCTCGTGCAGGATTGCGTCGAGAAGGTGAACCGCGATCTCGCCGACGATCCGGCGCTGGCCGGCTCGCAGATCCGCCGCTTCCTCGTGCTGCACAAGGAACTCGACGCCGACGACGGCGAGCTGACGCGCACGCGCAAGGTGCGCCGCGGCTTCATCGCCGACCGCTACGGCCCGCTCGTCGAGGCGCTCTATTCGGGCGCCGAGCGCGCGCACATCTCGAGCGTCGTGACGTTCGAGGACGGCCGCAAGGGCAAGATCGAAGCCGACCTCGCCATCCGCGAGGCCGCGCGCGTGCCCGTATCTGCAAAACCCGAACTGCGACGGGCGAGCTAGGCGATGACGCGACCGGCCGTCGTGCGCGCCATCGGCGATAAGCTGCTGGAAGTCGAGAATGTCAGTCTCGCCTTCGGCGGCGTGCGCGCGCTGAGCGAGGTCTCCTTCGACATCCGCAAGGGCGAGATCCGCGCCATCATCGGCCCGAACGGCGCGGGCAAGTCGTCGATGCTGAACTGTATCAACGGCTTCTACCACCCGAGCCAGGGGCGCATCGCCTACAAGGGGCTGGTGCGCGGCGCCATGCGCCCGCACGAGGCGGCCAAGAACGGGATCGCGCGCACCTTCCAGAACATCGCGCTGTTCCGCGGCATGTCGACGCTCGACAACATCATGACCGGGCGCATGCTCAAGATGAAGCGCGGCTTCTTCTGGCAGTGCCTGCACTGGGGGCCTGCGCAGGCCGAGGAGATCGAGCACCGCGAGGTCGTCGAGCGCGTCATCGACTTCCTCGAGATCCAGGCGATCCGGAAAGTCCCCGTCGGCCGGCTGCCCTACGGCCTGCAGAAGCGCGTCGAGCTGGGCCGGGCGCTGGCGGCCGAGCCCGAACTGCTGCTTCTCGACGAGCCGATGGCCGGCATGAATCTCGAGGAGAAAGAGGACATGTGCCGCTTCATCCTCGACGTCAACGAGCAGTTCGGCACGACGATCGCGCTGATCGAGCACGACATGGGCGTGGTCATGGACATCTCCGACCGCGTGGTCGTGCTCGAATACGGCCGCAAGATCGCCGACGGCACGCCCGACGCGGTCAAGGCGGACCCGAAGGTCATCGACGCCTATCTCGGCACGAGCCACGCATGAGGACGGTCTAGATGGATTTCCTCCTCGACTTCCTCTTCGGTCCGCTCAAGGAGATCTGGGAATTCCCGATCTTCTTCGTCGAAGTCTTCGTCGGCGGCCTGCTGACCGGCGTGATGTACAGCCTCGTGGCGCTGGGCTTCGTGCTGATCTTCAAGGCTTCGGGCGTGTTCAATTTCGCGCAGGGCGCGATGGTGCTGAGCGCCGCCCTCTCGTTCGTCGGCTTCAACGAGCTGGGCGCACCGCAGTGGCTCGCCCTGCTTCTGGCGCTCGCCACCATGATCGCGCTCGCCTTCGCCATCGAGCGGATCGTGCTGCGCCCGCTCGTCAACCAGGCGCCGATCATCCTGTTCATGGCGACAATCGGCGTGACGTTCTTCATCGACGGCTTCTTCCAGATGCTGTGGGGCGAGGACGTGAAGCGCCTCGACGTCGGCATCCCGAAGGACCCGGTCGAGATCGGCGGCGTGCTGATCAACACGTTCGACATCGTCGCGGCGCTTGTCGCCGGCACGCTCGTCGCCACGCTCGCCTTCTTCTTCCAGTCCACCCGCATCGGGCGGGCGCTGCGCGCCGTGGCCGACGACCATCAGGCGGCGCAGTCCGTCGGCATCCCGCTGCAGACGATCTGGGTGATCGTCTGGTCGGTCGCCGGCATCGTGGCGTTGGTCGCAGGCATCATGTGGGGCTCGAAGCTCGGCGTGCAGTTCTCGCTGGCGCTGGTGGCGCTGAAGGCCCTGCCCGTCCTCATCCTCGGCGGCTTCACCTCGATCCCCGGCGCCATCATCGGCGGCCTGATCATCGGCGTAGGCGAGAAGGTCGCCGAAGTGTTCTGGGCCGCCAAGATCGGCGGCGGCATCGAGGACTGGTTCGCCTACATCCTCGCGCTGTTCTTCCTGATGTTCCGGCCGCAGGGCCTGTTCGGCGAACGCATCATCGAGAGGGTGTAGCAGCGTGATCTACCGCGAAGCCGGCCAGTACAAGACGAGCTATGCCGCCGACCAGGCGATCTTTCCGATCCTGCAGGACCGGATCGCGCTGGCGATCCTGCTGCTGGTCGCGTTCGTCGGCGCGCCGATGGTGGCGAGCGACTATTTCCTGTCGACGATCCTGATCCCGTTCCTCGTCTTCTCGGTCGCCGCCCTCGGCCTCAACATCCTGACCGGCTATTGCGGGCAGCTCAGCCTCGGTACCGGCGGCTTCATGGCCTGCGGGGCGTTCGCGGCCTACAAGCTCGCGACCGCGTTCCCGGAACTCAACATCGTGTTCGTGTTCCTGCTGGCAGGCGGCGTCACCGCCGCGGTGGGCGTCGCCTTCGGCATCCCCAGCCTGCGCATCAAGGGTTTCTATCTCGCGGTCGCCACGCTCGCCGCACAGTTCTTCCTGATCTGGCTGTTCACGAAGGTGCCATGGTTCGTGAACTATTCGGCCTCCGGCGTCATCTCGGCGCCGCCGCGCGCGGTGTTCGGATTCTACGTCACCGGCATCGAGGCGACGTCGCACGCCAAATACATCTTCTGCCTCTCCTTCGTGGCGCTGCTGGCGCTCGTCGCCAAGAATCTCGTGCGCGGACGCATCGGCCGCGCCTGGATGGCGATCCGCGACATGGACATCGCGGCCGAGATCATCGGCATCCGCCCGCTGCACACCAAGCTCCTCGCCTTCGCCGTCTCGTCGTTCTACTGCGGCGTGGCGGGCGCCCTGTGGGCCTTCATCTACACGAGCTCGGTCGAGGCGCTCGCCTTCGACATCAACCGCTCGTTCCAGATCCTGTTCATGATCATCATCGGCGGGCTCGGCTCCATCCTCGGCTCGTTCCTGGGTGCCGCGTTCATCGTGCTGCTGCCGATCTTCCTCAACGTCGTGCCCACGGCGATGGGCGTGCCGCTCTCCACCTCCACCATCGCGCATTTCGAGCTGATGATCTTCGGCGCGCTGATCGTGTTCTTCCTGATCGCCGAGCCGCACGGCCTCGCGCGGCTCTGGCAGATCGGCAAGGAAAAGCTGCGGCTCTGGCCGTTCCCGCACTGACGATGCGCGTCCTCGTGCGCGGCATCGGCGATGTCGGCTCGGCCGTGGCGCACGTGCTGCGCATGGCGGGCCATGTCGTCGCGATCCACGACGTCGCGCGGCCCGCCGTACATCGGCGCGCGATGAGCTTCGCGGACTCGCTGTTCGACGGCACGGCGGCGCTCGAAGGGCTGACCTGCACGCGCGCGGACGGTGCGGCGCATCTGGGCGACGGGCTCGTCTCGACGGCGGCACCTTACGCCGGCGTGCGCGACGCCTTCCGCCCCGACATCCTCGTCGACGCGCGCCTGCGCAAGCGGGCCGAGCCCGAGGACATGCGCGCGGACGCGCCGCTGACCATCGGCCTGGGGCCGGGGTTCGATGCGTGGAAGAACTGCCATGTCGCCGTCGAGACGAGCTGGACGGCACTCGGCCGCATCGTGCGCGACGGGGCGACGCTGCCGCTGGCGGGCGAACCCAAGGCGCTGGGCGGCGCCGGGCGCGAACGGCTGGTCTATTCCCCGCAGGACGGAATTTTCCGCACGCGCGCCGGAATCGGCGACACCGTGACGGCCGGCGCCGAGGCGGGAACCGTCGACGGGACCGCCATCGTGGCGCCGATGTCGGGGGTCATCCGCGGGCTCGTCCATGACAATGTCGCCGTTGTCGCCGGCACGAAGCTGCTGGAGATCGACCCGCGCCCCGATGCCGTCGTCACGGGGCTGGGCGAACGGCCGCGCGCCATCGCGGCGGCCGTGCTGAGCCTGACAGCGGTGTAACGTGGCTGTAATGCAAAAGCCGCATATTTCCGGTCCCGACCCGAGAACGCAGGCCGCGACATGACCGAAGCCCCGAAGAACGTCCTCTTCCTCTGCACGCACAATTCCGCGCGCTCGGTGATGGCCGAGGCGTTGCTGAACCGCCACGGCGCCGGGCGGTTCCGCGCTTTCAGCGCGGGCAGCCAGCCGTCCGGGCGCATCAACCCCTTCGTCAAGTCGCTGCTCGACCGGCTCGGTTTCGATACGTCGGGCTTCCGTTCGAAGGACTGGAGCGAGTTCGCCGCACCCGGCGCGCCGGTCATGCACTTCGTCTTCACCGTCTGCGACGACGCGGCCGGCGAGGTGTGTCCCGTCTGGCCGGGCCAGCCGATCACCGCGCATTGGGGCTTTCCCGATCCCTCGTCGTTCGACGGCACCGATGCCGAGAAGGCCGCCTTCACGGCCGACGTGTTCGCCATGATCGAGCGGCGAATCCGCATCTTCGCAAGCCTGCCGCTCGACTCGCTCTCCAGCCTCGAGATCAAGCGCAAGATCGACGACATGGGAAAGGCGCCCGAACCCGCATGATTGCCGACCGGTCCGCCCGCCTCGCCGCCGAAGCGGCCGGAAGCGCCCTGCTGCTCGCCGCGGTCGTCGGCTCTGGCATCATGGCGGAACGCCTTTCGGGCGGGAACATGGGACTCGCCCTGCTCGCCAACGCGATCGCGACGGCCGGCGTGCTCTATGCGCTGATCGCGGCGCTGGGGCCGGTGTCGGGCGCGCATTTCAATCCGCTGGTGACGCTGGCGCTGGCGGCACGCGGCGATCTGCCGCGCGGCGACGTGCTGCCTTATCTCATCGCGCAGGTCGCGGGCGCCGTCGCGGGCGTACTCGCCGCGCACGGCATGTTCGACATGGCGCTGCTGCAGGCGGGCGTGAAGGTCCGCACCGGCTTGCCGCAATGGTTCGCCGAGGCGGTCGCGACCTTCGGGCTGCTGCTGATCGTGCTGCTCGCCTCGAAGCGCAACGGCGCAAGCGTGCCCGCCGCCGTCGCCGGCTATATCGCGGGCGCCTACTGGTTCACCGCATCGACAAGCTTCGCCAATCCGGCCGTCACGCTCGCGCGTGCGATGACCGACAGCTTCGCCGGCATCCGGCCGGCCGACGCGCCCGGCTTCGTCGTCGCGCAATGCGCGGGCGCGCTGGCGGCCTTTATCCTTGCCCGCCGCCTTCTGCGCTAGCTGCAGCCGCAGCCGGACTTGCCGACGGCCTTGGCCTCCGCGTCCTTGACGCAGCAGGCATCGACTTCCGCCGGCGCAGGTCCGCCGCAGCAGCCGGCGGCTTCGGCGACCGACGCTTCCCGCACCGTGACCGAACAGACGCCCGTCTGCGGCAGGTCGAGTTCGACGCGCGCGGCGGCTTCCATGTCGCCGGCAAGGGCGGCCGCGATCGAGCGCACCTGCTCATAGCCGGTGGCGAGAAGGAAGGTCGGCGCGCGGCCGTAGCTCTTCATGCCGGCGATGTAGAAATCCTTCTCCGGATGGGCGAGCTGGATCGCCCCGTGCGGGCGCACCGTGCCGCAGGAATGCAGGTTGGGATCGATGAGCGGCGCCAGGGCCGGCGGGCATTCGAGTGCGGGATCGAGCGCCACGCGGACTTCGCGCAGCATGCCGAGATCGGGCCGGAAGCCGGTCGAGGCGACGATGCGGTCGACCGTGAAGCGGATCGGGTTGGCGCCCGTGCGCCCGACGACCGCGACGCCCTCGCCGGTCGGCGACAGGCTTTCGATCGCGAACGAGGGAATGAGTTCGATGTCGCCGGCGGCAAGGGCCGCTTCCAGCCGCGTACCGAGCGCGCCGCGTTCGGCCAGCGCGTCGGCCGCACCCCCGCCGATGGCGCGCGTGGGGTCCGCGCGGCGGATGCCCCACAGCACGCGCGTGCCGGGATCGCGCTTGCGCAGCGAGACGAGGTCAAGCAGTGCGTTGATCGCCGAATGCCCGCCGCCGACCGCCAGCGTGGTCCGCCCGGCATAAAGCGGCAGATCGACGCCGCGGATGTCGGGAATGGCGTAGGCGATCCGGCGCGCGGTCTCCGCCTCGCCGTCGACCGCAAGGCCATTGGCACCGAGCGGATTGGGCGAGGACCATGTGCCCGATGCATCAATGACGGCTCGCGCGCGCAGCGAAACGGACCGGCCGTCCTTGCGATAGCGCAGCACGAAGGGCTCGCCGTCGCGGTCGTCGCGCAGCTTGTCGCGCGTCGCGCGCGCGACCGCTTCGACCTTCGCGCCGTAGACGATGCGCGGGGCAAGCTCGGGGGTTGCCGCCAGCGGCTTCACGTACTGCGCGACGAGTTCGCCGCCGTTCGGCGTGTATGTGGACTTGGGCGCCGTCCATCCGGACTTGTCGAGGAGCCGGCGCGAGGCCGCGTCGATGTTGAACGACCAGGGCGAGAACATGCGCACATGCGCCCACTGCGTCACGGCATGGCCGGCCGAGGGACCGGCTTCGAGCACGACGGGCTCGAAGCCGCGCGCGAGAAGATGGGCGGCGGCGGCGAGGCCCACGGGGCCGGCGCCGATCACGGCGACAGGAAGCTGTTCCATTTCGTTCTCCTTCTCCGATTTCAGGCCGCGCGCGTCGCCTTCTTGGGCGAACGCACGAAGCGGCCGAGATACTCGACGGCCTCGGCGAACGCCGGGCCGTTGAGGCGGTAATAGATGAAGCGCCCGTCCTTCTCGGACGTGACGAGGCCGGCGCGCACGAGGATGCGCATGTGATGGCTGGTCGCCGGCTGCGACAGGCCCAGCAGCGGCTCGATGTCGCACGCGCAGACGCGGTCTGCGAACGTGCAGCACTGCGAATCCGGCCGCCGCAGGAATTCGAGGATCTTGAGCCGGGCCGGATCGGCGAGCGCCTTGCAGATTTCGATCATGGCCGATCTATACATCGATAGATTTGAATGTGTCAATCTGATTCCACGGCACCGCCCCCGTCGCCCGCCAATCGCCGCGATATTTCCGGGTCTTGGCGGCAGGGCGGGCTTGGCGTAAGGTCACGCCCAAGGTCGCAAACGGCCAGCCGGGCAACCGCCCGGCACCAGACGTTACGTCAACAGGGAGAACGCCCGATGAGCCTCATCCGCTTTGGGTCCGCAATGCTCGGCGCCGCCATCCTGGCCGCACCGATGGCACTTCCGGCCCCGGCACTGGCGCAAGCCAACGAACAGTTCATTCCGTCGCTGTCCTACCGTACCGGCCCGTTCGGGCCGAACGGCACGCCCTTCGCCGACGGCTTCATCGACTATTTCAAGATGATCAACGCGCGCGACGGCGGCATCAACGGCGTCAAGATCACCTATGAAGAGTGCGAGACGGCCTACAACACCGACCGCGGCGTCGAGTGCTACGAGCGCCTGAAGGCCAAGGGCCCGACGGGCGCGACCGCGATCGTTCCGCTGTCGACCGGCATTACCTACGCCCTCATCGAGCGCACCGCGCAGGACAAGATCCCGCTGCTGACCTCGGGCTACGGCCGCTCGGACGGTTCGGACGGCCGGGTCTTCCCGTGGATGTTCACGCTGCCCGCCACCTACTATTCGCAGATGGACGCCATCCTTCAGTTCATCAAGTCGAAGGAAGGCACGCTCAAGGGCAAGAAGATCTCGTACATCTACCACGACAGCGCCTTCGGCAAGGAACCGCTGCCGGTCATCCAGCGCCTCGCCAAGGAGCAGGGCTTCGAGCTTTCGGAATTCCCGGTGCCGAACCCGGGCGTCGAGCAGAAGGCGATCTGGCTGCGCATCGGCCGCCAGATCCGCCCGAACTACGTGATCATGTGGGGCTGGGGTGTCATGAACCCGACCGCGATCACCGAGGCGGCGGCCGTGGGCTTCCCGCGCGACAAGTTCATCGGCGTGTGGTGGGCCGGCTCCGAGCAGGACGTGACGCCGCCCGGCGACGCGGCCAAGGGCTATCTCGCCGCGAACTTCCACGGCACGGGCAAAGACTACAAGTTCATGCGCGACATCGAGAACACCGTGCTGAAGGCGGGCCAGGCCACCGGCGAAGCGCGCCATGTCGGCACGGTCCTCTACAACCGCGGGGCGATCAACGCCGCGATGGTGGTCGAGGCGGTGCGCACCGCGCAGGAGCGCTACGGCAACAAGCCGATGACGGGCGAGCAGGTCCGCTGGGGCTTCGAGAACCTGAACCTCAACCCGCAGCGGCTCGCCACGATGGGCTTCGAGGGCTTCATGCCGCCGCTGCGCACCTCGTGCGAGGACCACGAGGGCGGCGGCGTCGTGCGCATCCAGCAGTGGAACGGCAAGACATGGAACTGGGTCTCGGACTGGATCGAGCCCAACCGCAAGATGCTGCGCGAGATGTACGAAGCGGGTTCCGCGCAGTACGCCAAGGAAAAGAACGCGCAGCCGCGCGATTGCGCGAAGCAGTCCTGAAGGACCCGTCAGTGGTCCAGGGATTCTAGCCTGACGGGGCGGACCGGAAGCGGTCCGCCCCTTTTTATTTTCCGGACAGCGAACCCATGACGACCGAAGCCGCCGAACTGGAACGCAAGCTGAAGACCCCGCGCGAGAAGCCGCTGCTGGAGGTCAAGAACGTCGAGGTCATCTACGACCACGTCATCCTCGTGCTGAAGGGCGTGAGCCTGGAAGTGCCCAAGGGCGGCATCGTCGCCCTGCTCGGCGCCAATGGTGCGGGCAAATCCACGACGCTGAAATCCATCTCGAACCTGCTGCGCGCCGAGCGCGGCGAAGTGACGAAGGGCTCGGTCGAGTACAAGGGCGAGCGCATCGACGGCATGACGCCCAACGACCTCGTGAAGCGCGGCGTGATCCAGGTGATGGAGGGGCGCCACTGCTTCGGGCACCTGACCGTCGAGGAAAACCTGATGACGGGCGCCTACACGCGCACCGAGGGCCGCGCGGCCATCGCGCGCGATCTCGAGATGGTCTACGGCTATTTCCCGCGCCTGAAGGAACGGCGCAAGTCGCAGGCCGGCTACACCTCGGGCGGCGAGCAGCAGATGACGGCCATCGGCCGCGCGCTGATGAGCCGGCCCGACATGATCCTGCTCGACGAGCCGTCGATGGGCCTCGCCCCGCAGCTCGTCGAGGAAATCTTCGAGATCGTCGTCAAGCTAAACCGCGAGCAGGGCGTGTCGTTCCTGCTGGCCGAGCAGAACACCTCGATCGCGCTGCGCCACGCGCATTACGGCTACATCCTCGAGAACGGCCGCGTCGTGCTCGACGGCTCGGCCGACACGCTGCGCGGCAACGAGGACGTGAAGGAATTCTACCTCGGCATCGCCGCCGGCGGGCGCAAGTCGTTCCGCGACATCAAGCATTACAAGCGCCGCAAGCGGTGGCTCGCCTGACGTCGTTTGGCGCTTGAAGACGGCGGCCGGGTCGGACAGGCTCGCCGGATCGATTCGACATCGCAGGGCGGGCACATGAATTCCGAATTCTTCGACGATCTGGAAACGCGCGATCCCTCGTTCCGCGAGGAACGCCATTTCATCGAGCTGCGCCGCCAGATCGAGAGCGCGAAGGCCGATGCGCCCTATTTCGCCGAGACCCTGAAGGACGTGGACCCCTCGCGCATCACCGACCGCGCGGCGCTGGCGAAGCTGCCGGTCGTGCGCAAGGGCGAGCTGATCGAACTGCAGAAGAAGCGCTTCGAGAAGTACAACCCGTTCGGCGGGCTGACCGCGACGAAGACGAAGCATCTGGGCCGCATCTTCATGTCGCCGGGGCCGATCTACGATCCCGAGGCGATGCGCCCCGATTACTGGCGGCTGGCGCGCGCACTCTGGGCGGCGGGCTTCCGGCGCGGCGACATCGTGCACAACTGCTTCAGCTATCACCTGACGCCCGCGGGCTCGATGCTGGAAATGGGTGCGCATGCCATCGGCTGCCCGGTCGTGCCGGCAGGCACGGGCAATACCGAGCAGCAGGTGCGCGCGATCGCCGACATCCGTCCGAAGGGCTATGTCGGCACGCCGTCGTTCCTGAAGGTCATCCTGGAAAAGGGTGCGGAGATGCAGGCCGACCTGTCGAGCCTGAAACTCGCGCTCGTTTCGGGCGAGGCCGTGCCCAAGGCGTTGCGCGGCGAGCTTCTGGCCAAGGGCATCGAACTGCGCCAGTGCTATGCGTCGGCCGATCTCGGCCTGATCGGCTACGAGAGCGTGCCCGACGAGGGGCTGATCCTCGACGAGTGGCTGGTGGCCGAGATCGTGCGGCCGGGGACAAGCGAAGCGCTGCCCGACGGCGAAGTGGGCGAGGTCGTCGTGACGACGCTCAACCCCGACTATCCGCTGATCCGCTTCGGGACGGGCGACCTGTCGATGTTCGTGGCCGGGACCAGTTCTTGCGGGCGCACGAACCGCCGCCTGCGCGGCTGGATGGGGCGCGCCGACCAGACCACCAAGGTCAAGGGCATGTTCGTGCATCCGGGCCAGGTCGCCGAAGCGGCCAGGCGGCACGGGATCGCGAAATACCGTCTTGTCGTGGCGCGCGAGGGCGACAACGACATGATGACGCTGAAGGTCGAGGGGGTGGCGGACACGGGCCTCGCGGCGAAACTCGCCGAGACGCTCCAGTCCGTCACGAAGATGAAGGGCATCGTCGAATTCGCCGCCCCCGGCACCCTGCCGAACGACGGAAAGGTGATCGAGGACGTTCGGAAGTTCGACTAGATGCCCGGCAGCTTAGCGGCCGGCGGCCGCCGACATCAGACCCGGGTTGGTGACGAGGAAGGTCTCGTCGACCACGTCGTGCGCCATCGCGAGGAGGGCGATCACGGCGGGAATGGCGGCAAGGGCTGCAAACGCGAGCATTTTCATCTCCAAACGGCACCGGTCATGTCCGGCGTCCGATGCGGGAGAATATGGACCTCAAAAGTGACCAAACCTTGAATTTCTCGCTGCATTGCACACAGTCGAGCCATGCGTTCAATGCATTGACACATGCCTAAATACGTATCAATTCGCATAACTGACCGGATTACAGGCCGTTACCGACCTCCGGCAGATTTCACGGTTCGGACACAAAGCGGCCCGAATAAAGCCGCGCCTGTCGCGTTTTATTGGACCATCGGCAAGACCACAGCGATCGCGCACGCAAGCAGTTGCCGACGATTCACCCGGCCGGAGCTCCCCGGACTCCAGCCCCTGCCGGGAACTTGCGCGACGGCGGATACGGGCCCGGATGTACGGTCCGTATCCGCCACTTTTTTCCGCTAATCTCCGCCCGATGAACACGGATTCGACTGTTGGTACCGCTGGCGGCCTCGCAGGTCACGCGCTCGCCTGCCGGCGCGGCGGCCGGCTGGTGTTCCGCCATGTCGACCTGCGCGTGGCGCCGGGCGACCTGCTGGTCCTGCGTGGCGCCAACGGCGCCGGCAAGTCGAGCCTGCTGCGCCTGATCGCCGGCCTTCTCGGCCGGGCCGACGGAACGCTCGCGTGGGACGGCGCGGATGTCGATGCGGATCCCGTCGCGCATCGTGCGCGTCTGCACTTCGTCGGCCATGCCGACGCGCTGAAGCCGACGCTGACGCTCGCCGAACACCTCGTCTTCCACGCGGCCCTGCGCGGCGCGCGGGCGTGCGATCCGGTCGCGGCGCTCGATGCGTTCGGCCTCGCAGGCCTCGCGCGCAAGCCCGCGCGGTTCCTCAGCCAGGGCCAGCGACGGCGCGCGGCGCTCGCGCGCCTGCTCGTCGCACCCGCCCTGCTGTGGCTGCTGGACGAGCCAACCAACGGTCTCGATGCGGCGGCGAACGAGGCGCTGGCGCAGGCCATGAGGCGCCATCGTGCGGACGGCGGCATGATCGTGGCGGCCACGCATCTCGATTTCCCGGGGATGGACGCGCGCACGCTGACGCTGGGGACCGCGCAATGAATGCCGCCCTTGCCCTGATCGCGCGCGACGTGAAGCTGGCGCTCCGCACGCCGGCCGAAACGCTGACGATCCTCGCCTTCTTCGTCATCGCCGCCACGCTGTTCGCCTTCGGCATCGGGCCGGAGCCGCAGGTACTCGCGCGCGTGGCCGTCGGCATCGTGTGGGTCGTGGCGCTGCTTGCGGGCCTGCTGTCGCTCGACCGGCTGTTCCAGGCGGAAGCCGACGACGGCAGCCTCGAACTCCTCGTGCTGGCGCCTGCGCCGCTCGAACTGCTCGCGCTCGCCAAGTGCGCGGCCCAGTGGTTGACGACGTTCGTGCCGCTGATCCTCGTCTCGCCGCTGGTGGCCACGATGCTGCATCTGCCGGGTGAAGCCTACGCGACGCTGCTCGTCACGCTGCTGATCGGCACGCCCACCCTGTCGCTGCTCGGCGGCATCGGCGCGGCGCTGGCGGTGGGCGCACGCAAGGGCGGGGCCCTGCTGGCACTTATCGTACTGCCGCTCTATGTGCCGGTGTTGATCTTCGCGGTCGCGGCCGTGGAGGCTTCGGTCGCCGGCCTGCCCGTACGCCCGCACCTGTTCCTGCTCGGCGGGCTTGCGTTCTTCGCGCTGACCCTGTCCCCGTTTGCGATGGCCGCGGCGCTGCGCCAGGCCAGCGAATAGAAGGGTGCCGCGCCGTTTTGTCGCCCCGTTTGGGTTGGAAAATCCGGATGGAAGGGCAATACTCCCGGCCGTCGAACGGGGCCTCTGGAGGGGCCATACGATTGTGAACTGGCATCGCTACGCAAGTCCCGCGAACTTCAAGCGCCTGACCGACCGCCTGCTCCCCTGGGTAGCCGGCGGTGCGGCCCTGTGTCTGGCCATCGGGCTGTGGACGGCGCTGTTCGTGTCGCCGGCCGACTACCAGCAGGGCGAGACGGTGCGCATCATGTACGTGCACGTGCCCGCGGCATGGATGGCTATGTTCGCCTACGCGAACCTCGCGCTGGCGGGTGCGGCCACGCTCGTCTGGCGCCATCCGCTGGCCGAAGTCGCCGGTCGCGCCATCGCGCCCGTGGGCGCAGCCTTCACGTTCCTGTGCCTCGTCACCGGCTCGCTGTGGGGAAAGCCGATGTGGGGCACATGGTGGGTGTGGGACGCGCGCCTGACATCGGTGCTGATCCTGTTCTTCGTCTATCTCGCCTACATGGCGCTCAACGCCGCTTTCGACGAACCCGAACGGGGTGCGCGCGCTTCCGCCGTTCTGGCGCTGGTGGGTGCCGTCAACCTGCCGGTCATCAAGTTCTCGGTCGACTGGTGGAACACGCTGCACCAGCCCGCATCGATCTCGCGGCTCGATGCGCCCGCGATCCATCCTTCGATGCTGCTGCCGCTGCTGGCGATGGCGGCCGGTTTCACGCTTTTCTTTGCGGCGGTGGCGCTCGTGCGCATGCGCACCGGCCTGATCGAGCGGCGGCTTGCGGTCCTCGAGCACGCGCGCGCGGCCGATGGTGCGGCGGCGGAGATCTGCTGATGGCGGCGTTCCTCGACATGGGCGGCTACGCCGCCTTCATCTGGCCGGCCTACATCCTGACGGCCGTGTTGCTCGGCGCGATGGGCATCGGCAGCTGGTGCCGCCTGCGCAGCGCCGAACGCGAACTTGCCGCGCATGATGACGTACGGGACGCGCAGCCATGAAGCTGCCCAAGGCTCGCACCGCCAGGCGCCGCCGGCTGATGGTGCTGCTGCTCGCCGCCCTCGGCCTCGGCACCGCGACCGCACTGACGCTGACCGCGTTCGATGACCATCTCGTCTTCTTCCACACGCCCAGCGACATCGCCGCGCACAAGGTGCCGCTCGACCGGCAGATGCGCATCGGCGGGCTGGTCGAGGTCGGCTCGCTCGTGCGCGTGGCGGGCACGGCCGAAGTGCGCTTCAAGGTGACCGATCTCGAGCACACCGTTCCCGTCGCCTATGTCGGCGTGCTGCCTGACCTGTTCCGCGAGGGGCAGGGCGTGGTCGCCAACGGCCGGCTTTCGGCCGACGGCACGTTCCGCGCGGGCGAGGTGCTGGCCAAGCACGACGAGAATTACATGCCCGGCGAAGTCGCCGAGGCGCTGAAGCGCACGGGCCGCTGGCAGGAAACGAAAGGCAACGCGAAGTGATCGCCGAACTCGGCCACTTCGCACTGGTGCTCGCCTTGTGCGTGGCGCTCGTGCAGTCGATCCTGCCGCTCGTGGGCGCGCAGACGCGCGATCCGGCACTCACCGCGATCGCGAAACCCGCCGCCCTTGTGCAGTTCGCGCTCGTCGCCCTTGCCTTCGGCTGCCTCGTCTATTCCTTCGTCGTGTCCGACTTCACGGTGCGCAACGTCGTGGCCAATTCGCACTCGGCCAAGCCGCTGCTCTACAAGGTGTCGGGTGCCTGGGGGAACCACGAAGGCTCGATGGTGCTGTGGGCGCTGATCCTCGGCCTGTTCGGCGCGATGGTCGCGGCTTTCGGGCGCAACCTGCCGCCGGGGCTGAAGGCGCGCACGCTCGCCATCCAGGGCATGATCGGCGTCGCGTTCCTCGCCTTCATCGTCTTCACGTCGAACCCGTTCGAGCGCGTGGTGCCCGCACCCGCCGACGGCAACGACCTCAACCCGCTGCTGCAGGATCCCGGCCTCGCCTTCCATCCCCCGCTCCTCTATTTCGGCTATGTCGGCTTCTCGATCGTCTTCGCCTTCGCGATGGCCGCCCTCATCGAGGGGCGCGTCGATGCCGCGTGGGCGCGCTGGGTGCGCCCGTGGACGCTGGCGGCGTGGGCGGCGCTCACCGGCGGCATCGCGCTTGGTTCCTGGTGGGCCTATTACGAACTGGGCTGGGGCGGCTGGTGGTATTGGGACCCGGTCGAGAACGCGAGCTTCATGCCCTGGCTCGTGGGAACGGCGCTGCTCCATTCGGCCATCGTCGCGGAGAAGCGCGACGCGCTGAAGACCTGGACGATCCTTCTCGCCATCCTCGCCTTCGCGCTGTCGCTGGTCGGCACGTTCCTCGTGCGCTCGGGCGTGCTCACCTCGGTGCACGCCTTCGCGGTCGATCCCGCGCGCGGCGTCTTCATCCTGGCGATCCTCGTCGTCGCCATCGGCGGGTCGCTTGCCATGTATGCGTGGCGTGCACCCCTGCTGAAGGGCGGCGGGCTGTTCCAGCCGATCAGCCGCGAAGGCGGCCTCGTTCTCAACAACGTGATCCTCGCCACGGCCGCGGCCACCGTGTTCATCGGCACGCTCTATCCGCTGTTCCTCGAAGCGCTGGGCGGGGCGAAGGTTTCCGTCGGCCCGCCCTTCTTCAATGCGACCTTCGTGCCGCTGATGATCCCGCTGCTGCTCGCCCTCAGCGTCGGCCCCATGCTGGGCTGGAAGCGCGGGGATCTTGGCGGCGCCCTGCAGCGCCTGCGCGCGGCGATGCTGGTGTCGGTCGTCATCGTGGGCGCGGTCTACTGGACGGATTCGCGCCGCAGCGTCTATGCCGCACTCGCGATGGGATTGGCGGCGTGGCTGATCGTCGGCGCGCTGGTCGAATGGGCCGAGCGCGTGAAGCTCTTCCGTGCCGATGCGGGAACTGTCTGGTCGCGCGCGCTCAACCTGCCGCGCGCGAGCTGGGGCATGACCATCGCGCATGCGGGCATGGGCCTGATCGTCATGGGCATCGCGGGCGTCACCGCCTGGCAGACCGAAGTGATCCGCCTTGCGCGCGCGGGCGATGCGTTCGACGTCGCGGGCTACAACTTCGTCTTCAAGGGTGTGGAACGCACCGAAGGGCCGAACTTCCACGCCGTGCGCGCGACGTTCGAGGTCTATCGCGGCGAACGGCTCCATGCGGTGATGACGCCCGAGCGGCGCTATTTCCCCGTGGCCGGATCGGCGACGACGGAAACCTCGATCCGCACGAATCTGCTGGCCGATCTCTACGCCACCATCGGCGATCCCGAGATTCCGGCACCACCCGGCAACGCGCCCGCCTTCCTGATGCCCACGCAGCCCGATACGGCATGGACCGTGCGCATCTATCACAACCCGCTCGTGCCGTGGATCTGGCTGGGCGCCTGCACGATGGTGATCGGCGGCATCGTCTCGCTGACCGACCGGCGCCATCGCGTAGGCGCGCCGCGGCGGACGGGTGCAGCGGCGGGCGCAGCAACGGCGGCCGAATGAAACGGGCACTGTTCTTCCTGCCGCTGGCGCTGTTCGCGATCCTGGCGGCCTATCTCGGCTACGGCCTGACGCGCGATCCGCAACTGGTCCCCAGCGCGCTGATCGACCGGCCGGTGCCGGCGTTCGATCTGCCGGCAGTAGCGGGCGTTTCGCGCCCGGGCCTTGCGACGGCCACGCTCAAGGGCGAGGTCTCGCTCGTCAACGTGTTCGCCTCATGGTGCCCGCCCTGCCGGATCGAGCATCCGATCCTGATGCGCCTGTCGCGCGAAGGCGATGTGCCGATCTACGGCATCAACTACAAGGACAGGGCCGAGGACGCGCGGCGCTGGCTGGGCGATCTCGGCAATCCCTATCGCGCGATCGGCTGGGATTTCGAGAACCGCGTCGCGGTCGACTGGGGCGTCTACGGCGCACCCGAGACCTTCGTCGTCGACAAGAGCGGCACGATCCGCTACCGCCATGTGGGCGCCATCACGCCTGACGTGCTCGACAACAGGCTGCTGCCGCTCGTCCGCGAATTGCGGAGCCGGCCGTGAGATACGTCCTTGCCCTCCTTGCCGTCCTGCTCGCCGGGCCCGCGCATGCGGTGCTGCCGCACGAGATGCTGGCCGAACCGGCGCTTGAGGCGCGCGCCCGCGCGATCAGCCAGGAGTTGCGCTGCCTCGTCTGCCAGAACCAGCCGATCGACGATTCGAACGCGCCGCTTGCCGCCGACCTGCGCCGCCTCGTGCGCGAACGGCTGAAGGCGGGCGACAGCGACGACGCCGTCCTCGCCTATGTCACGCTGCGTTACGGCGACTACGTGCTGCTGAAGCCGCCGATGCGCTTCGACACCTACGTGCTGTGGTACGGGCCGTTCGCGATCCTCGGCCTCGCGGCCATCGGTGCGCTTGTCTATATCCGCCGTCGCCGGCCGGCGACGCAGCCCGCGACCGCGCCGCTTTCGCCCGACGAGGAAAAGCGCCTCGCCGGCCTGCTCGACGACGGGCAACCGCGATGATCGGCGTGATTTTCGGCATCCTGACCATGATCGTCGTCGCGGCACTCGTCTGGCCGCTGCTGCGCGCGCGCAAACCCGAGCTGTCGCGCACGGATTTCGACATGGAGATCCATCGCGACCAGATCGCCGAGATCGCGCGTGACGTCGAGCGCGGCACGATCACGCATGACGAGGCGCGCGCTGCGCGCGCCGAAATCGGCCGGCGGATGCTCGCTCTGGCGGATGCACGCGAAGCGCCGGCGAGTGCGCCTCGCGGGGCGACGCGCATCGCCGCCATAGCACTTGCCGCAGCCGTGCCGGTGATGGCCCTTGCGATCTACGAACGGCAGGGCTCGCCTGCCCTGCCCGGCGCACCCGTCGCCGAGCGCCAGTTTGCCGAGCGCGATGCCGCGGTCACCGCCGACCGCCAGCTCGCGACCTTCATGGCGGCGATGCGCGAGCGCGTCGCGCGCGATCCGCAGGATCTGGAAGCATGGGTGCGCATCGCGCAGGCCGCCAACGCGCTGCGCCAGCCCGAGGTGGCGCTCGATGCCTGGCGGCGCGCCGACGATCTTTCGGGCGGCCAGCCGGAAATCTCCGGCCTGCATGGCGAGACGGCCGTCTCGGTCGCTGGCGGCCAGGTGACGCCGGAGGCCGAAGCCGCATTCGAGCGCGTGCTTTCCGCCGATCCCGGCGATCCGCGCGCGCGCTATTACGCGGGGCTTGCGCGCGCGCAGGCCGGCGACCGGGCCGCGGCCGTGCGGATCTGGTTCGACCTGATAGCTGCCTCGCCGCCGAACTCGCCGTGGCTCGCCACCGTGCGCGAGGCAATGGAGAAGACGGCGCGTGAAGCGCAGATCGACACGCGCCGCCTGCGCGCCTCGGCAGACAATCCGCCTGCGGCCGTCAAGCTCGGCGGCCCGCGCGTGGGTGCCGCCGCCGCCGGCGTGCCGGGTACGAACAGCGAAGCGATCCGCAGCATGGTCGAGGGCCTCGCCGCGCGCCTCGAAACCCAGCCCGACGATCTCGAAGGCTGGCGGCGCCTCGCGCGCTCGCGCCAGGTGCTGGGCGAGGCCGACAAGGCGCTGGCAGCGCACGCACGCGCGGCGGCGATCGCGCCCGACAACATGGACGTGCTGCTCGACTACGCCGCTGCCCTCATCGAGATGCACGATCCGGAGAAGCCGCTCGATGCGCCCGCGCGCGCGGCGATGGCGGCGCTGGTCACGAAGGCACCCAACGAAGGCCGCGCTCTGTGGCTGCTCGGCCAGGACGAAGCGCTCGCGGGCAACGATCTGGCGGCGACGGCGCTGTGGCAGCGACTGCTTGCGCTGCTGCCGGCCGACAATCCCGCGCGCGCCGATCTTGCCGCCCGCATCGCGAAGCTGAAGGGCAAGAACTAGCCCCGCTTGTCGACCCGGTAGGCGCCCGCGAGGATAAAGGCGATGTCGCCTTTCGTGCCGGCGAGCGGCAGCGACAGGCGCTCCCACGTCTGGGGTTCTTCGCCAGGGCCGAACCAGCCGGCATAGACGCGCCAGTACGGGCGCTGCGTGCGCCGCACGAGCCGGTATTCGGCCGACAGCAGGCTCGCCTGCTCGCTCGGCAGATCTTCGATGGCCGTCCCCGTCATGTCGACACCGAACGCCTTGCGGAACGTGGTGCCGTAGAAGCCGTAGCGGAAGCGCGCCTGCGCTTTCACCTCGATCACGACGAGGTTGGGCGCCCATTCAGCCAGCCCCTCGACCGGGAATCCCTTGGCGGGCGGCGGCCCGCCGGATGCCGGCGACTGGTCGAGCCAGAAGCGGTAGAGCCGCTTGAGCACGTCCAGTTCGATGGTGCGCAGGAGTTCTTCGCTCATCGCCTGCCTTGGAGAAAATCGACTTGCGGGGCGGCGGGGGCCGGGAATGCGGCCGGAACTGTCGGATTTGCGACGGGGTGCGGGATGGTGGAGCCGATCGGGATCGAACCGACGACCTCCTCATTGCGAACGAGGCGCTCTCCCAGCTGAGCTACGGCCCCACACGCCCGTCGAAAGGCGCGCGATAATGCGTTTGGCGTCCCGCCCTGTCAAGCGACGGATTCACGAGACCTTGCAGCGACTTGTAGCCTTCGTGTACGGTTCCCCGCTGATCGCAACAGGAGCTTTGTGCCGCCATGAACGCGCTGGGTTCGCTGCTCGTCTCCGTGATCCAGATCTATATCTGGCTGCTCGTCGGCTCGGCGCTGCTGTCGTGGCTGCTGGCCTTCAACGTGCTCAATCCGCGCAATCAGGTGGTCTACACGATCGCCGATTTCCTCCACCGCGTGACCGAGCCGGCCCTGCGCCCGATCCGCCGCTTCGTGCCCAATCTCGGCGGCATCGACATCTCGCCGGTCGTGCTGATCCTGCTGCTGATCTTCATCCAGAACCTGATCTTCGAATACTGGCTCTAGGTTCAATGGCGGAACCGGCGACCAGCGCGCTGACGCAGAGCCCCGACGGCGTCTATCTCGCGGTGCGCGTCACACCGCGCTCGCGCCGGCCGGGGATCGGCGGCATGGAGGCCGACGGCGCGCTCGCCGTCGCGGTGAGTGCGCCCCCCGAGGACGGCAAAGCGACGGCCGCCGCCGTGGAGCTTCTCGCCGAACATTTCGGCCTGCCCAAGCGCGCCTTCGTGCTGACGCAAGGGGCGAGCGCGCGACGCAAGCGTTTCAAGATCGAAGGCACACCCGCCACCCTGTTCGCCGCGATGAGGGCCCGACTGCCATGACCGCCAGACGCATCGACGGAAAGGCCATCGCCGCCGACCTGCGCGCCTCCGTCGCTCTCGGGGTCGACGAACTCGAGGAGAAGCACCGCTTCACGCCGGGCCTCGCGGTGGTGCTGGTGGGCGCAGATCCCGCGAGCCAGGTCTATGTCGGCGCCAAGCACAAGGCGACGCTCGAAGTCGGCATGAAGAGCTTCGAGCACAGGCTGCCGGCCGACACGCCCGAAGCGAAGCTGCTCGAACTCATCCAGCAGCTCAATTCGCGGGACGACGTGGACGGCATTCTCGTTCAGCTGCCGCTGCCCGCGCACATCGATTCCATGAAGGTGCTCGACGCGATCGATCCGAAGAAGGACGTCGACGGGTTCCACGCGATGAACGCAGGCCTGCTGGCGACGGGGCGCGCCGCCCTCGTGCCCTGCACGCCCGCCGGCTCGATGCGCCTGATCCGCCACGCGGTGCCGAAGCTCGCCGGCCTGCATGCCGTGATCGTCGGCCGCTCGAACATCGTCGGCAAGCCGATGGCCCAGCTCCTGCTCGCCGCCGACTGTACGGTGACGGTGGCGCATTCCAAGACGCGCGACCTGCCCTCGATCGTGCGCCAGGCCGATATCGTCATCGCGGCCGTCGGCCGACCCGAGATGATCAAGGGCGACTGGATCAAGCCCGGCGCCACGGTGATCGACGTGGGCATCAACCGCCTGCCCGGCGCGGACGGCGGCAAGGGGAAGCTGGTCGGCGATGTCGATTTCGCGGGTGCCGAGAAGGTCGCGGGTGCGATCACGCCGGTTCCCGGCGGCGTGGGTCCCATGACCATCGCCTGCCTGCTCGCCAACACGCTGCAGGCGGCCAAGGCCCGGCGGAATATCGTCTAGGCTTTCGCCCGCAGGCGGATCACGCCGCGCACGTCTTCGGGATCCTCGACCGGCTTGCCCTTGCGCAGGATCTCGACCTTGCCGTCGAGCATCAGCGCGATCGCGCGCACGCGCACCTTGCCCAGCAGCGACTGCCACTTGCCGTCGGGCTGAAGTGCTATCGCCACTTCCGACGGGCTGATCGAGCTGCGCGGTCCCCGCGCCGCCGTCAGCTCGAGGATCGACCTGTCGATGTCGTCGGCGACGCGGTCGCTCACCCTTTGCGCTTCGCGGCCGACAGGCGCAGACGCAGCGCGTTGAGCTTGATGAAGCCCTCGGCGTCGCGCTGGTTGTAGGCGCCCGCATCCTCCTCGAACGTGACATGCGCGAGGCTGTAGAGGCTTTTCGGGCTCTTGCGCCCGACGACACGCACGCTGCCCTTGTAGCATTTGAGGCGCACGGTGCCGGAGACGTTCTCCTGGCTCTTGTCGATCGCGGCTTGCAGCATCTCGCGCTCGGGCGCGAACCAGAAACCGTAATAGACCAGCTCGGCATAACGCGGCATCAGCTCATCCTTGAGGTGCATGGCCCCGCGGTCGAGCGTGATCGATTCGATGCCGCGATGGGCGGCCTGCCAGATCGTACCGCCGGGCGTCTCGTAGACGCCGCGGCTCTTCATGCCGACGAAGCGGTTCTCGACGAGATCGAGACGGCCGATGCCGTTGCGCCCGCCGATGGCGTTGAGCTCGGCCAGCATCGCCGCCGGCGACAGCTTCTTGCCGTTGACGGCGACGGGGTCGCCCTTCTCGAACTCGACCTCGACATATTCGGGCTTGTCGGGAGCCGCTTCGGGCGCGACGGAGCGCGAATAAACGAATTCCTCGGGCTCCTGCCAGGGGTCTTCCAGCACCTTGCCCTCGGCCGAGATGTGCAGGAGGTTCGCGTCGACCGAGAACGGCGCTTCGCCGCGCTTGTCCTTGGCGATGGGAATCTGGTTCTTCTCGGCGTATTCGAGAAGCTTCGTGCGGCTGTCGAGCTTCCATTCGCGCCAGGGCGCGATCACGCGGATGCCGGGCTCCAGCGCGTAGTAGGTGAGCTCGAAGCGGACCTGGTCGTTGCCCTTGCCGGTGGCGCCGTGGCACACGGCGTCAGCGCCGACCTGGCGGGCGATCTCGATCTGGCGCTTGGCGATCAACGGGCGCGCGATCGACGTGCCCAGCAGGTACTGGCCCTCGTACAGCGCGTTGGCGCGGAACATCGGCATGACGAAGTCGCGCACGAATTCCTCGCGCAGGTCGTCGATGAAGATTTCCTTGATCCCCATCATCTGCGCCTTCTTGCGCGCGGGCTCCAGCTCCTCGCCCTGCCCCAGATCGGCCGTGAAGGTGACCACCTCGCAGCGATAGGTGTCCTGAAGCCATTTCAGGATGATCGAGGTGTCGAGGCCGCCGGAATAGGCGAGCACGACCTTCTTTACTGGTTTTTCCATTTGGATTTCCGTCCGGACCGGGGCATTGAAAACGCGCGGGAGTATAAGGATTGCGCGGCCGCCTGCAAGCGCTGCTAGACTGGTGCCGATCCGCTCCTGCCCCCCCGGAGGAGGCCCCCGAATGCTCGATCTCTATGTCTGGCCGACACCCAACGCCTTCAAGGTCTCGATCCTGCTCGAGGAGCTGGGCCTCGCTTACAACGTCCATGCGGTCGATATCGGCAAGGGCGAGCAGTTCAAGCCCGACTTCCTCAAGATCAGCCCCAACAACAAGATGCCCGCCCTCGTCGACAGCGACGGGCCGGACGGCAAGCCCTATTCGGTGTTCGAATCGGGCGCGATCCTCATGTATCTGTGCGACCGCAGCGGGGCGGCCGGGGCGCGGTTCCTGCCGACCGACATGCGCGGGCGCTACGACGTCATCCAGTGGCTGATGTTCCAGATGGGCGGCATCGGGCCGATGTTCGGGCAGGCCCATCATTTCCGCCAGTACGCGCCCGAGCCGATCAAGTACGCGGTCGACCGCTACACGAACGAGACCGCGCGCCTCTACAGCGTGCTCGACCGGCGCCTCAAGGAAGTCGCGTATCTCGCCGGCGAGTATTCGATCGCCGACATGGCCGTCTTCCCCTGGACGCGCAGCTACGAGCGCCAGGGCCAGAAGCTCGAAGATTTCCCGAACGTGAAGCGCTGGTTCGACGCCATCGACGCGCGCCCGGCGGTGGTGAAGGGCCTCAAGCTGCTCGAAGAGCGCCGCCGCGTCGGTCCGATGGACGAGAAGCAGAAAGAAGTGCTGTTCGGCGCGACGCAGTACCAGCGGCGATAAGCACCGGAGAAACGCTTTCTTAAGGCCAATGCTTCAGAATTCGGCGCGCTGTCCCGAGGTCATACATTCGGGTGACACGCGAAACCGGAGGCGTGTCGTGCTTTTCGTCAAACTCGTCGATACCTACGCCCGTTACGGATTCCAGATCCGCTCCAGCATGTCGCCCTTCCTGCTGTCGAAGATATCGAACAGCCCGGCCGAGGACGGCACCTTCACCTATGCGATCAAGGACGGCATCAATATCGGGCATTCCGGCGGCGGCATCAGCCTCTCGGAAGTGGCGCTGATGGAGGATATCGGGCAGGTCTATTCGCCCGAGCGCATCTTCGCGATCGGCTGCTCGTTCGGCTGGAGCACGCTTGCCCTCGCCATGGCGATGCCCAAGGCGAAGATCGTCGCGATCGATATCGGCCTCGGCATGGGCAAGGAAGGGCTCGCGCTCACCAACCGGATCGCCGGGGAAAATGGCCACAACGTGACCGGCGTTCTCGGGGCTTCGCCGACCGACGTTCCCGCGACGGTCGCGGCGCATTTCGACGGACCTGTCGACATGGTCTTCATCGACGCCGACCACACGAACGAGGCGCAGTCGGCCGACTTCGCCGGTATCCTTCCCTTCTGCGCATCCGACGCCGTGTTCATCTTCCACGACGTGATGGTTTGCCAGATGCTCCCCTCGTTCAAGGAGATCGCGGCCAAGCTGCCCGGCCACAAGCCGCGAATCCTGACGCGCACCGCCTCGGGCATCGGCGTGCTCGCCCCGAAGGACAAGCTGCCCGAGCTTCACCACATCCTTGATGTCTACAGCGATCCGTTCGGCGTGATCCCGGTCTGAACGGAAGCGGGCGCCGCCGCGCTCTTGCGCACGCGCTCGCTGGCGCTCTTGAGCTGCCCGCACGCCGCGAAGATGTCGCTGCCGCGTGGCTTGCGCACGGGGCTGGGATAGCCCGCGTCGTTGACGATCTGCGCAAATTTCTCGATCGCCTCGCCGGTCGAGCATTCGAAGGGCGCGCCCGGCCAGGCGTTGAACGGGATCAGGTTGATCTTGGCCGGGATGCCCGCGATGAGTTTCACGAGCGCACGTGCGTCGGCCGGGCTGTCGTTGATGCCCTTCAGCATCACGTATTCGAACGTGATGCGCCGCGCGTTCGACAGCGTGGGATACGAGCGGCACGCGTCGAGAAGCTCGGCGATCGGATATTTCTTGTTGAGCGGCACGATCACGTCGCGAAGCTCGTCGGTCACCGCGTGCAGCGAGATCGCCAGCATCACGCGCAGCTCTTCGCCGCAACGCCTGATCATGGGCGCCACGCCCGAGGTCGACAGCGTGATCTTGCGCCGCGAGACGGCGATGCCGTCCGGGTCCATGATGATCTTGAGCGCCTTGGCCACGTTCTCGTAGTTGAACAGCGGCTCGCCCATTCCCATCATGACGATATTGGTGAACTTGCGGCCCGTCTCCGGGCCCGGCCATTCGCCGAACGTGTCCTTGGCGAGCATCACCTGCCCGACGATCTCCTCGACCGTCAGGTCGCGCACAAGGCGCTGGGTTCCGGTATGGCAGAACTTGCAGGTCAGCGTGCAGCCGACCTGGCTCGACACGCACAGCGTCCCGCGGTCTTCCTCGGGGATGTGGACGGTCTCGATCTCCTGCCCGTCAGGATAGCGCAGCAGCCACTTCTTCGTGCCGTCGACCGATTCCTGCAGGCGCGAGACTTCGGGCCGGCGCATCGCGTATTTCTCTTCGAGCTTGGCGCGCAGCTTCTTCGACATGTCGGTCATGTCCGAGAAGTCGCGGGCCCCCTTGCAGTAGATCCAGCCCCAGAGCTGGCGAGCCCGGAAGGCCGGCTCGCCCATGTCGGCGAAGATCTGCGCCAGTTCCTCGCGCGAGACGCCCACGAGATTGGCGCGCCCGTCCGGGCTCTGCGGCAGCGGCAGGGCTTCCTTGAACGAGGCAAGTTCGGGCTTGGGGACGATGGGCTCGAGCATGGCGCCTATATAGGCGCTCGGGCCCGGCCTGTCACCGGCGGACGCCGCAGGCCTTGTCGATGTCTGCAAGGCCCCTTGCGAAGCCGGCCAGCGCGAAATAATCGGTCGTCTCGGTGCCGCGGCCGGAAATGCCCTTCACCACGGCGTTGACGTTGGCCGCCGCATTGCGCATCGCGTCGATCGCCTGGCGGTTGCCCACCTCGTCTCGCGTCCACGCCTTCTCCGAATTCGGCTGGTTGAGGTTCGACAGCGGCACTTTCACCCGCGCGATCTCGATCTCCATCGGACCGTTGTCGCGCAGCGGGTAGCCGGCTGCCCACGTCACTTCGTTCGTGCGGTTGGCGGCGGGATAGTGCGCGACCGTCAGCGAGATCTCGGCACGGCGCGCGTTGGCGGGCTTGCTTTCCGAGCGCGTCGGCCGGCCGACGAGATAGCACACGCGGTTCGGGCCCGTGCCAGCCTCGACCGCGATCCAGCCGTCATAGGCGCCGAGCTGGCGCGGCATGCCTGCGCCGGGGGCGGCGGGCGCCGGGGCCGGCTGGGCCGCGGCAGGTGCCGCAGGCTTGGCTGCCGGTGCCGCCGGCCGCTGCTGCGCCACAGCAGCGCCCGTAAAGGCGACGGCAAGGAACGAAGCGGCAACAACGATGCTGGATCGAGGTTTCATGGCGAATCGTGATCCGGTGTGGATGGGATTGCGTATCGCATTGGACATGCAGAACGTCAACGCCAGACAGACCAGCCGCATTCCCGCCGCCAGTGCCGCAAGCCTTCCGGCGGGCCTCCTCGCGCGCCGCTTGCTTGCAGCCCGGTGGAGGGCCTCTATAAAAGGCGCGATGCGTTCCGAATCCGAACTTTCGGCCCTCGACGCCCAGATCCGCGACCTTGCCGCCATTGCGCGCTTCCAGGATCGCGCGGCCTTCGCGCGGCTGTTCGCGCATTTCGGGCCGCGCGTGAAGGCGTATCTGCAGCGGCTGGGCGCAGGCCCGGCCCAGGCCGAAGACCTGACGCAGGACGTGATGCTGACGGTCTGGCGCAAGGCGCCGGCCTACGACGCCAAGCTCGCCGGCCCCGCGACCTGGATCTTCACGATCGCGCGCAACCGGCGCATCGACCAACTGCGGCGCGACAGGCGCCAGCTTCTCGACCGCGACGATCCGGGCCTGCTGCCCGAACCCGAAGCGCTGCCCGACCGCACGCTCGACGCCGCGCGCTGGGAGCGTCGCCTTGGCGCCGCACTCGACGAACTGCCGGCCGAACAGGCGCAGATGCTGCGCCTCGCCTACTATGAGGACCGCTCGCACGGCGACATCGCGCAGAGCCTGCGCCTGCCGCTGGGCACCGTGAAATCGCGCCTGCGACTTGCCGTCGCGCGCCTGCGCACCATGTTCGAGAACGACCGATGACACAAATGCGCTCCACCGCCCCCCGCCCGATCGCGGACGAATGGCTCGTCGACTACGCCGCCGGCGCGGCGCCCGAGCCGGTCGCCGTCCTGCTCGAAGCGCACCTGTCGCTGTGCGCGCAAGCGCGCGCCACGCTCGCCCGCCTCGACGCGGTCGGCGGCGCGATGCTGGAGCGCATCGAGCCCGCCCTGCTTTCGCCGAACGCGCTCGACGCGATGATGGCGCGCCTCGACGCACCGAAACCGGTACGCGCGGCGGCACCCGGGCCCGAAACGCACCCGGTCCTGCCGGCCGCGCTGATCCCCTATGTCGGGCGCGATATCGAAGCGCTCGACTGGAAGACGGTCGTCAAGGGCGTGGATGAGGCGGCATTGCCCGCCGGCGGGCCCGCCACGCACCGGATGAGCCTGATGCGCATCGCCGGCGGACGCGCGATCCCGGCGCACACGCATTACGGCGACGAACTGCTGCTCGTCCTGCAGGGCAGCTTCGAGGACGGGCACGGCCACTATGCGCGCGGCGAGGTGTGCGCATCCGACGAGACCGTCGAGCACACGCCCAAGGCCGATCGCGGGATGGATTGTCTGTGCCTGACGGTGACGACGGGTCCGGTGAAGCTCACGACCGGCTGGGGCCGCCTGCTCAATCCGCTGCTGCGCCTCGCGCGGCGCTAGCTCTTTTTCCGCAAAACCGGGCCGCCCGACACATGCGGGCGGCGCGTCGACTGCTTCGGGCCGCCGGGCAGGATCGGGCGCGCCTCGTGTTGGCCCATCGACAGCACGCGGTCGTACATGACCAGCGCGCCGGCCAGCGACACGTTGATGCAGAACTTGGTCGGGATCTTGACGACGTGCTTGCAGCGCGCCGTCGTCTCGGGCGACAGCGAACCGCGCTCGGGCCCGAGGATGTAGGCCGCCGAACGCGGATGGCGGAAGCTCGGCAACTCGACCGCATCCGGCGTGAGCTCGATCCCGACCAGCACGCAGCCCACCGGCAGTCGCATGTCGTCGAGCGTGGCCCAGTCGTAGATCGGCATGCTGTCCGAGGCATCCGAAGTGTCGGCGCGGTTGGCCTCGGTGCGGTCGAAGGCGGCCGCCAGCGTGAACGCGAACGACGCGCCGAAGGCGTGCGCCGTGCGCGCCAGCGCCCCCAGATTCATGGGCTTGGAGATGCCCTCCGCACCGATTCCGAAATAACCGCGCATCTTGGGGCGGAACTTGCCTTGGACGCGCGCAAGAGGCAAGTTTTGACGACACGAGAAGAAAGACAGGCATGAACGAGCCCCTCATCGTCGAAGTCACCCGCGGCGAAATGGTCGAAAGCCGTCACCGCGCCATCGTCGCCGTCGTTTCGGCCGACGGAACCCTGGTCGAGGCGCATGGCGACGTGTCGCACGCGGTCTTCCCGCGCTCGGCGATCAAGCCGATCCAGTCGCTGGGTCTCGTCGAATCGGGTGCCGCGGACGCTTTCGGCTGCTCGGGTGCGGAAATCGCGATCTCGTCGGCCAGCCACGGCGGCGAGCCGATGCACACGAAGACCGTGACGGCCTGGCTCAACCGCATGGGGCTCGACGTGGGCGATCTTGAATGCGGGGCACATCTGCCCACGCACGCGCCCAGCGCCAACGAACTGATCCGCGCCTTCGCCGAACCCGACGCCACGCATAACAACTGCTCGGGCAAGCACACCGGCATGCTGGCCGTGTGCAAGCACATGGGCTGGCCGACCAAGGGCTATATCGACCCTTCGCATCCGCTGCAGCAGCGCATCGTGAAGACGTACGAGGAGATGCTGGGCCTGTCGCTGGCGGGTGCGGCCACCGGGCTCGACGGCTGCTCGCTGCCGCAGATCGCGGTGCCGGTGCGCAACCTTGCACTGGGTATTGCGCGCGTCGGCGCGCCCGACAGACTGCCGGCCACGCGCGCGGCCGCCTGCACGCGCATGGCCGACGCGATCCGCGCCAACCCGTTCATGCTGGCGGGCACGGGCCGCTTCTGCACGCGCGCCCTGATTGCCGCGCGCGGCCATGCGGTGCTGAAGACGGGGGCCGAGGGCGTTTACATGGCCGCGATCCCGGCGAAGAAGATCGGCATCGCGCTGAAGATCGAGGACGGCAACGGGCGCGGGGCCGAAGTGGTGATGGCCCGCTTCCTCGACCGCTTCGGCGGTTTCACCGACACGCCGCGCGCCGAAGTCGAAGCGCTCCTCAATCCCAAGATCACCAACGCGGCCGGGCGCACGGTGGGCGACATCCGCCACGCCCCCAACTGGTGACGCCATGAGCAACAAGAACGACGAACGCATCGCGCGCCTGCTGCATGCCCGCAGCGATCTGGCACCGGGCGAGGCCATCGCCCCGCCCATCGTGATGGCGAGCTCCTATCACCTGCCCGGCAACCCGGCCGACGCGGCGTTCCAGTATGGCCGCTTCCACAATCCGAGCTGGGATGCGGCCGAGCATGCGCTCGCTTTGCTGGAAGACGCGCCCGTTGTCGCGTTCCCGTCGGGCATGGCGGCCATCGCGGCGATCCTCTATTCGCAGCTGCGCGCCGGCGACCGCGTGCTGCTGCCGTCGGACGGCTATTACACGACGCGCGCGCTTGCCGAGAAATTCCTGGGGCCGCTCGGCGTTTCGTTCGACCTGCGCGCGACGGCCGGCTTTCTCGACGGCGGATTTGCCGGCTACCGACTGGTATGGATCGAAACGCCGTCCAACCCCGGCCTCGACGTGTGCGACATCGCCGCCGTCGCGGCGGCAGCGCATGCCGCCGGTGCATGTGTCGTCGTCGACAACACGACGATGACGCCGCTGGGCCAGCGCCCGCTCGATCTGGGCGCGGATTTCGTCGTCGCAGCCGACACGAAGGCGCCGTCGGGGCATGCCGACGTGCTGTTCGGCCATGTGGCGTCGCGCGACAAGGCATTGCTCGACGCGGTGCGCGACTGGCGGAAGTTCGCCGGCGCCATCCCCGGCCCGTTCGAAGCGTGGCTCGTCCATCGCGGGTTGGAAACGCTGGAGCTGCGCTTCGCGCGCATGTGCGAAACGGCCGTCGAGATCGCGCGGCGGCTGGCCGTGCACAAGGCGACCGTCGCGGTGCGCCATCCGGGCCTCGGCAACGATCCCTCCCACGCCATCGCGCGCAAGCAGATGACGAAGTTCGGCAGCCTTGTCGGCGTGACGTTCGAGAGCGAGGCGGTCGCCGAGAAATTCATCGCCTGCAGGTTCATCCGCCCAAGCACGAGCTTCGGCAGCGTGCATACCAGCGCCGAACGCCGCGCGCGCTGGGGCGATGCGGTGGCGCCGGGTTATGTGCGGCTGTCGGTCGGCTGCGAGCCCGTCGAGGCGCTGTGGCAGGCGATGGAAGAGGCGCTTTCCCGCGGCTAGTCAGGAATCGCCGGTGAATTCCGGCAGATGCGGGTCGAGCACAAAGCCCGCAAGGCGCATTTCGGCCGCATCGTGGCGGCCGGCGCGAAGGTCGCCGGGCGAATCGAGCGTGCCGACCGAGACGTCGATCCGCTCAGCCCCGTCGCGCAGCCAGAACAGCGTCGAACCGCACGAAGCGCAGAATGTGCGCGTGGCGAAATCCGAGGCGCGGTATTCGGCGGGCTTGCCCTTGGTCACCGCGAAGCCGGCAAGCGGCACCGTCACCCAAGTCGCGGCGACGGCGCCGGTCGAACGCCGGCACTGGCTGCAATGGCAGTGATTGACGCGTGAGACCGGCCCGTGCGCGCGATAGCGCACGGCGTCGCAAAGGCATCCCCCGTTGAACGGCTTGTCGCTCAAGCGCGCCAGACCGGCTTCTCGATCTCGCGCGAGACGTCCGCGCGGCCGAGACCCATGTCCTTCAGCGCGGCATCGTCGAGCCGCTCGAGCCGCGTGCGCGCCTGCGCGCGTTCCTGCCAGACGACGACCGCCAGCAGACTTGCCTGGAAGGCCGTGCCGAGGGCGACGAACGCCTCGCGCCACGCACCCCGGAAATCAACTTCGCCATTTGCGGTGATGCAGACCATGACCAAATCTCCTTCATGCCCAGAACTTGGATTGATCGACAAAATGCGCGTAAAATAACGGCTGGACAAACGATCTTCTCTGGGGCGACGCATAAGGAAACCTAAGTCATGGCCACGACCCGCCTGCCGCCGCTCAACGGCCTGCGCGCCTTCGAGGCGGCCGCCCGCCACTTGTCGCTGACCAAGGCCGCCGAGGAACTGGGCGTCACGCAGGCCGCCGTCAGCCACCAGGTGAAGGGGCTGGAGGACGCGCTCGGCACCAAGCTGTTCCGCCGCCTGACGCGCGCGCTGGCGCTCACGTCCACCGGGGCGGCTCTCGCCCCCGAACTCAACGCCGCCTTCCTGCGCATCGCGACGGCCGTCGACCGCGCGCGCGAACGCGAGGCCAAGGGCACCATTCGCCTCAGCCTCCTGACCACGATCGCGCTGACCTTCCTCGTTCCGCGCCTCGGCCGCTTCTCGGCGCGGCATCCGGCGATCGAGCTGCGACTAGAGACGTCGACCCGCCTCGTCGATTTCGACCGCGAGCCGATGGATGCCGCGATCCGCTACGGCAACGGCAACTATCCGGGCCTGCACGCCGACAAGCTGTTCGACGACCGCTACACCCCGCTCTGCGCGCCGTCGCTGGCCAAGCAGATCCGCAAGCCCGAGGACGTGCTTGCCCACCCGCTGCTCGACGACCACGTCGCCTACGACGAATGGGGGGCGTGGCTCGCGGCGGCCGGGGTGACAATGCGCCAGCCGCGCAAGCGCTCCGCGACATTCGATTCGACGCGAATCGCGCTCGAGGCGGCGATGGAGGGAATGGGGATCGCGCTGGGCGACCCGTTCCTGTTTGCGGCCGAGATCGCCTCTGGCCGGCTCGTCCGTCCGCTGCCGATCGTGGTGCCCGCGGGCCGGTCCTACTGGTTCCTCTGCCGCAAGCAGGATGCCGAGCGCCCGACCATCCGGGCCTTCCGCGACTGGATCCTCGAAGAGACGGCAGAGTTGCGCGAAGCCACGACTAAGACGCCGGCGGCGCTTCGCGCAGATACGGCATCAGGTCGAGCGAAGGCGGGGCCACGCTCGTCTGCGAAAGCAGGCCGTGGGTCTGGCCGCGATGATGGGTCTGGTGATTGAACATGTGCATCAGCACCCAGCGCAGCGGCTTGGATTCCGTTACGCCTTCGGTCGTCGTGTAGCGCAGTGTCGTGTTGACGGTTGGCTCGTCGAGCGCGTCGCAATAGGTGACGATCTGCGCGTCCTCGGCCACGCGCGCCACGTGCAGGCCGATGAAATCGCCGTAGAGGATCTCGTCCAGGCGCGAAATCTTCGCGGGCTGGCCGACGAGACGGCCCATCCACAGCCGGTCGGCGACCAGCAGGTGGTTGAGCGTGGCGTGGATCGAGCCGAAGAAGGACGGGCGCTGCTGGAACAGCTCGTTGTCGTGCAGCTTGCCGCAGGCGGCATAGAGCCGGGCGTTGGCCCATTGATTGTAGCGCGCGAGCACGCGGAACTGGTCGGGCTTCATCGGTTCGTCCCCATCTGCGACAATCGGCGGGCCTGATCATGCGCCGATTCCCCGGCAAAGGAAATTCCATGCTCGTCCGGTCCGTCCTCGCCGCCTTCCTGCTCGCATCGCCCGCCGCCGCGTTCGACCTGCAGGGCCATCGCGGCGCACGCGGCCTCGCGCCCGAAAACACGCTGCCCGCCTTCGCGCGGGCGCTGACGCTGGGCGTGTCGACGCTGGAGTTCGATCTTGGCGTCACGCGCGACGGGGCCGTCGTCGTCGCGCACGACCGTCATCTCAACCCCGACATCACGCGCGACCCCGACGGCAACTGGATCGCGAGCCCCGGCCCGCGCGTGCGCGACCTGACGCTGGCCGAGATCGCACGCTACGACGTCGGCGCCATCAGACCCGACACCGCCTATGCGAAGACCTTCGCCACGCAGGCGTCCGTTCCGGGTACGCGCATGCCGGCGCTCGATGCGGTGTTTGATCTCGTTCGCCGCTCGGGCAATGCTTCCGTGCGCTTCAATGTCGAGACGAAGATCTCGCCGCTGGCACCCGAGGAAACGCTGTCGCCAGAAGATTTCGTGCGCGCGGTGCTCGCCAATCTCGACCGCAACGGAATGCGCAGGCGCACGTTCCTGCAGTCTTTCGACTGGCGCACGCTGGCGGTTGCCGCGCGCATCGCCCCCGATCTCGAGCGCACCTACCTGACGCTCGAGCGGGGCGGCGCCGACAATATCTGGAAAGGCCGGGGGACCAGTCCGTGGACGGGCCTCGATGCGGCCGCCCACGGCAACTCGACACCGCGTCTCGTCAAGGCGGCGGGTGGCGTGATCTGGTCGCCCTTCTTCCGCGACATGACCGACGCAGCCTATGCCGAGGCGCGCACGCTGGGCCTGACCGTGATTCCGTGGACCGTCAACGAGCCCGCCGACATGGCGCGGCTGGTCGATCTCGGCGTCGACGGCATCATCAGCGACTATCCCGACCGGCTGCGCGCGATCCTGGCGGAAAAGGGCAGGCCTTTGCCCGCATCGACACCGGTGGCGCCCTAGGGCGAAGATTTGTGGGACTTGATTCCGAACGCGGGTCTTGTTGTACTCGCTCCGGCTGAACCAAGTGCATCGAGGGGCACATGAAAAAGGTACATAAGAACGCCGCGCACGCGCTCGATGGCCTGTTGTTCGACGGCATGAAGATCGCGGCGGGCGGCTTCGGCCTGTGCGGCATTCCCGAGCTGCTGATCGCGGCGATCAAGGATGCCGGCACGAAGAACCTGACGGTCGCCTCCAACAACGCGGGCGTCGACGGGTTCGGCCTCGGCATCCTGCTCGGCACGCGCCAGATCAAGAAGATGATCTCATCCTATGTGGGCGAGAACGCGGAGTTCATGCGCCAGTATCTCTCCGGCGAACTCGAGCTCGAATTCAATCCGCAGGGCACGCTGGCCGAGCGCATGCGCGCAGGCGGCGCCGGCATCCCCGGCTTCTACACGCGCACGGGCGTGGGCACCGTGATCGCGGAAGGCAAGGAGCACAAGGAATTCGACGGTCAGACCTACATCCTCGAGCGCGGCTACGTCGCCGATCTCGCGATCGTCAAGGCGTGGAAGGCCGATCCGTCGGGCAACCTCGTCTTCCGCAAGGCGGCGCGCAATTTCAATCCGCCCGCCGCGATGTGCGGCAAGGTTTGCGTCGCGGAAGTGGAAGAGATCGTGAAGCTGGGCTCGCTCGACCCCGACCATATCCATCTGCCGGGAATCTACGTGCATCGCATCGTGCAGGGCACGCACGAAAAGCGCATCGAACAGCGCACCACCCGCAAGCGCGCAGCCTGAGGAGACAGCCAATGCCCTGGAACCGCGATCAGATGGCGGCGCGCGCCGCCAAGGAACTGCAGGACGGCTGGTACGTCAATCTCGGGATCGGCATCCCGACGCTGGTGTCCAACTATATCCCCGAAGGCATCGAGGTCACGCTGCAGTCGGAGAACGGCATGCTCGGCATGGGCCCGTTCCCGTTCGAGGGCGAGGAGGATCCCGATCTCATCAATGCGGGAAAGCAGACGATCACCGAACTGCCGCAGACATCCTTCTTCGATTCCGCGACGAGCTTCGCGATGATCCGCGGCGGCAAGATCGCCATGGCCATCCTCGGCGCCATGGAAGTCTCGGAGAAGGGCGATCTCGCCAACTGGATGATTCCCGGCAAGCTCGTGAAGGGCATGGGCGGCGCCATGGATCTCGTCGCAGGCGTCGGCCGCGTGGTCGTGGTGATGGACCACACCAACAAGGCCGGGGAGTCGAAAGTCCTCAAGACGTGCACGCTGCCGCTCACCGGCAAGGCCGTGGTCAACCGGATCATCACGAATCTCGGCGTGATGGATGTCGTGACGGGTGGGCTCAAGCTGATCGAGCTGGCGGACGGCGTGAGCGAAGCCGAGTTCAGGGCCGCTACCGAGGCCAAACTCGTCGCCTGACGGCTTGCGTTGTTTCGGATTGTTGCAGCCCCGCGTGGCCGGTAGGCCTGCGTTGCCTGCAAAAAATCGCACACGCTGCACGGTGCTGGGCTAACCTCTCTGCGGAGAGGAAATAGTCCGTATGTTCGAGGTGTCCCGCACCCGGTTCCAGGCCCTGTCCGGCCCGGTCCGAGGCGCCATCCTGATGACCGTTGCCGCGGCCGGTTTCGCAGGCATGAACATCCTCATCCGGGCGCTGACCTTCGAACTCCACCCGTTCCAGGTTTCGTTCTTCCGCATCCTGATCGGCATCGCCTTCATGATGCCGTGGCTGTTCCGCGTGGGCCTCGGCGGCCTCGCCACGGCCAGCCACAAGCTCTATCTCAGCCGCTCGCTGCTCGGCTATGCGTCGATGCTGTGCTGGTTCACGGGTCTCGCCTCGCTGCAGATCGCCGAAGCCACCGCCCTCTCGTTCACCTCGCCGCTCTTCGCCACGGCCGCCGCGGCCCTGCTGCTGGGCGAAGTCGTGCGCGCCCGGCGCTGGACGGCGACGCTCGTCGGCCTGTCGGGCGCCATGATCGTAATCCGGCCGGGATTCGAGACGATCACGTTCGCGCATGTCCTCGTGCTGGTGTCGGCGGCGCTGGGCGGCTGGAACGCGATCACGGTCAAGCAGCTCACGCGCACCGACAATCCCAACGCGATCATCGTCTACATGTCGCTCTACATGCTGCCATGCGCGCTGGTCCCTGCACTGTTCGTCTGGCAATGGCCATCGCTGCACGCGCTGATGCTCGTGGGCATCCTCGGCGCGTGCGCCACGCTCGGCCACCAGTGCTTCACGCGCGCGATCGCCGTGTGCGAAGCCTCCTACGTCCTGCCCTTCGAGTTCGCGCGCCTGCCTCTGTCGGCGACGATGGCCTATTTCCTGTTCGCCGAGCAGCCCGACATATGGACCGTGCTGGGCGGCGGCGTGATCATCGGCTCGACCTTCTACATCGTGCGGCGCGAGGCCTATCTCGCGCGCAAGGCGGCCGAGCTCGGCCGCGCGGCGCCGGTGCGAAAATCCGACCCGCCGGCATGAGCGGGACGGCTCGGCGGAATCTCGAAGGTGCGCTGTGGGTGATCGCCTCGGGAATCGTGTTCTCGTTCCAGGGCGTCATCGTCAAGCAGCTGGGCACGCGGCTCGACTCCTTCGAGATCGCGTTCTTCCGCTGCGTCTTCGGCCTCGTCGCCGTGCTGCCCTTCGTCTTCCACGGCGGAGCCGGCCTGTTCCTGACAGGTCGGCCCGGCCTGCACCTGATGCGCGGGCTTGTCGGCGTGTCGGGCATGTTCTGCGGCATGTACGCGATCACGCACCTGCCGCTGGCCGACGCGACGGCGATATCCTTCGCCAAGCCGCTCTTCGCGGTCGTGCTCGCCGTGACGTTCCTGGGCGAGACCGTGGGCTGGCGGCGCTGGTCGGCGACGGCGGCAGGCTTCGTGGGCGTCGTGATCATCGTGCGGCCAGGCTCGGAAATGTTCGACTTCGCGCATGTCGCGGCCCTGCTCGGCGCCTTCCTGGTCGCGGACGTGATCGTGCTGGTGAAGAAGCTGCAGGGCAGCGAGCGGAACGCCACGATCATGGCCTATTTCGGCATCGTCACCTCGATCGCCAGCGCCGTCCCCGCCTACATCGTCTGGATCACGCCCACCTGGCAGGAGCTGGCTCTGATGGCCGGCATCGGCATCATCGCCGTCGGCGGCCAGTGGATGACGCTGAAGGCCTTCCGCATCGCGGATGCCTCGGCCGTCTTGCCGTTCGACTATCTGCGCCTGCTCTTCGCGATCTTCTACGGCTGGCTGTTCTTCGCCGAGACGCCGGACCGCTGGACGCTGCTCGGCTCCGCGATCCTGATCGGCGCCACGCTCTACATCGCCTATCGCGAGATCCGCCTCGGCATGGCGCCGAAGATCGACGGCGCCGGCTGATGGGCGCGGACATCTCCAGGTGGGCGCACGCGCTGCCGGCAGGCGTGCGCGGCTGCCTGTGGGCCGTCGCCTCCACAGCGGTCTTCGGCGCGCTCGATGCCGCGATCAAGGCGATGGGATCGACGATGCATCCCTTCCAGATCGCCTTCTTCCGCTGCTTTTTCGGGTTCGTCTTCGTCGCCCCCGTCGTGCTGGCGATGGGCGGCTTCGCGCGGATCGCCACGCAGCGCATCGGCGGCCATTTCGTGCGCACGATGCTGGGCTACTCGGCGATGGCGACGGGTTTCTACGCCCTCACGCACATGCCCATCGCCGACGCGGTGGCGCTGGGCTATGTGCGCCCGCTGTTCCTCGTCGTGCTCGCGGTCTTCCTGCTCGGCGAGAAGGTGCGCTGGCGGCGCTGGACGGCCACCGCTTTCGGCTTCGTCGGCGTGATCGTGATGGTGCGCCCCGGCGCCGGCACGTTCGATCCGGTGGCGCTCGTGGCGCTGCTCGCGGGCTTCCTCGTCGCGTGCGTGACCGTCGCGCTCAAGAAACTGAGCCGCACGGAAAGCGCGGAGACGACCGTTTTCTGGTTCGGCGCGTTCTCGACCGTGTTCTCCCTGGGGCCCGCCATCGCCGTGTGGCACTGGCCGCAGGCTTGGGAATGGGCCGCGAGCGCCGGACTCGGCGTGCTGGGCGCGCTCGGGCAATACACGATCATGCGCGCCTACCGTCTCGCCGAGGCGACGGCGGTGGAACCCATCGACTATGGCCGCATGGTGATGGCGGCGGCGTTCGGGCTGTTCGTGTTCGACGAGGCGCTCGACATCTACACGGTCGCAGGTGCCGCGATCATCATCGCGAGCACGCTCTATATCGCGCGGCGCGAAGCCGCGCTCGGTGTCAGGCCCACACCGCCAGCAGGCTGAGCGACAGCGCCAGCACGACGAGCACCGACAGCAGCTTGCGTAGCGCCAGATACCAGCGCGGGAAACGCCCATCGGCGACCGCACGCAGGTCCACGACGAACGCCGCCCAGAAGCCGACGATCAGCAGCAGCAGGGCAGGCGCGGCGTCCATCCATTCGGCGGCAAGCCAGCCCATCAGGGCGGGTGCCACGCTCCAGCCCAGCACGGTCCAGTTCTGCTGATCGGGGCTGGCGAGCGCCCGGCCCCAATGGACGGCGCCCAGGAACGACAGGATGACGGCCGCATAGGAAAGCAGCGCCGACAGCGCGCTCGCGTCGGGCGGACCCGCCCACAAGGCAAGCGCACCGGCATAGAACGGCAACAGCCCGGCGAGGCCGAGCCACCGGGCGGCAGACGGAACGCCGGCAAGCGAGAAAGCGGTCATTGGCGGCCTTCGGGGAATCCGCTAGAGGAAGAGCCAAGCAAACTGGACCGCGAACGACGGGGAATCAAGCCATGGAAATCAGGGGCGAAGCGGCAATCGTGACGGGCGGCGGTTCGGGCCTGGGCGAAGGCACGGCACGGGCACTGGCCAAGGCCGGGGCGAAGGTCGCCGTCCTCGACGTCAATCTCGATGCGGCAAAGCGCGTGGCGGGCGAGATCGGCGGGCTGGCGCTTGCCTGCGACGTGTCGTCGTCGGATGCGGCCGTCGCGGCCGTGAAGGCCGCGCGCGAGGCGCACGGGGCGGCGCGTGTGCTGGTGAACTGCGCGGGTATCGCGCCGGCCGCACGCATCGTCGGCAAGGACGGGCCGATGGCGCTGGATGCGTTCCGCCGCACGATCGAGATCAACCTGATCGGCACCTTCAACATGATGCGTCTTGCCGCAGCCGACATGCAGGCGTTGCCGGCGAACGCCGGGGGCGAGCGTGGCCTGATCGTGATGACGGCCTCGGTCGCCGCATTCGAAGGCCAGATCGGCCAGGCGGGCTACGCGGCCTCGAAGGGCGGGGTCGCGGCGCTGACGCTGCCCGCCGCGCGCGAGTTCGCGAAGTCGGGCATCCGCGTGATGACGATCGCGCCGGGCCTGTTCGGCACGCCGATGCTGCTGGGCATGCCGCAGCCCGTGCAGGACAGCCTCGCGGCACAGGTGCCGTTTCCCTCGCGCTTCGGCCGCGCGGACGAGTACGCTTCGCTCGTGCTGCATTTCCTGTCCAACACCATGCTCAACGGCGAGACGGTGCGCCTCGACGGCGCCATCCGCATGGGGCCGAAATGACGCTGCGCAACCGCGTGACGCCCTTCTCGACGATCGAGACGAACCCGGCGCGCGGCCTGTTCATGGGCAATCGCGGCTGCCTGCATGGCGAGTTGCGCAATCTCGAAGTCGAGAACACGCGCGAGAAGCGCTGGCTGATCTGCTCGCTGACATTCAAGGGCCGCAAGCGGCGCATCATGCAGCCCGGCCACTATACCGAGTTGTTCTTCCTCGACGAGCCGACCGCGCTGGCCGCCGGGCATCGCCCGTGTGCGGAATGCCGGCGCGCGGCCTACGACAGTTTCCTGAAACTCTGGCCGGGCAAGAAGGCCGACGCCACCAAGCTCGACAACGCGCTGGCGAGCGAGCGCCGCCGTCCCTGGCCTGCGCGCTTCGCCGAACTTCCCGACGGCGCCATGTATGCGCGCGACGACGAGGCGTTCCTCAGATGGAACGCCAAGGCGTGGCGCTGGAGCCACGCGGGCTACACGCCAGCCGAAATCCCCGAAGGCGACGTCGCGGCGCTGACGCCCGAAGGTACGGTCGAGGTGCTGCGGGGCGGCTACAAGCCGCTCGTGCATCCGAGCGCGCGGCTGGCGGGACTCTAGGCGGCCGCGTCGCAGAACTGCGCCAGCTTCACGTCCAGCATCGAGAGGCCGCCCGCGCTGTGCGTGGTCAGCACGATGTCGACCTTGTTGTAGACGTTGAACCACTCGGGATGGTGGTCCAGCTTCTCGGCCATCAGCGCCACGCGCGTCATGAAGGCGAAGGCGGCGCTGAAATCCGCGAATTTGTACGACCGGGCGATCGCGTCGCGCCCCGGCACTTCGCTCCAGCCTTCGAGAGCGGCAAGCGCCTCGTTGCGCGCGGGTCCGGCGAGTTTTGCGGGCATGACTGCCTCCGTTGGCGTCGCTTGGCACGGGCGACGGGCCCGCGCTAGGGTTGAGGCCATCATGCCGGAGCCTTCGCGTCTAGCCCCCGATCTCGCCGAAATCGAGCGCCTCGCCGAAAAGGCGCTGGCGACGATACCTGCCGAATTGCGCAGGCACACCGAGAACATCGTCCTGCGCGTCGAGGAATTCTGCGACGAGGAGACCGAGAAGGAAATGGATCTCGACAGCCCCTACGAGCTGATGGGGCTCTATCGCGGCATCGACATGATCCGCGATTCGAGTTCCGCCGTGCGCACGCAGCCCGACATGATCTTCCTCTACCGCCGTCCGTTGCTCGACTACTGGTGCGAGACGGGCGAGGATCTCTACCGGCTCGTGCGGCACGTGATGATCCACGAGATCGGCCATCATTTCGGCTTCTCGGACGAGGACATGGAATTCCTCGAATCGCAGGCCAGCTAGGAAAGCGAGCGAACGACGTGGGCAAGGACAGCGACGACGCCACGAACGGCAGCGGCAGGCCGCCGAGTGCGGCCGATCTCGAACTGGTCGAGGCGGCGCGCGGCGCCATCGCCAAGCTCTATACCGAGAACCGCCACCATATCGGCTCGGCGCTGCGCACGCGTTCGGGGCGCATCTACACGGCCGTGCATCTCGATACCTACGTGGGACGCGCGTCGGTCTGCGCGGAAGCCGTGGCGCTGGGCCGCGCCATCGCGGAAGGCGAAAGCGAGATCGACACGATCGTCTCGGTGCGCCACCCCCGCCCGGCCGAGCCCGACCGCACGATCCGGATCGTCAGCCCGTGCGGCATCTGCCGCGAGATGCTGGCCGATTTCGCACCCGACTCGCAGGTCATCGTGCCGGGCGAAGACGGGCCCGTCGGCGTGCCCGTCGGCGAGCTTTTGCCCCGCAAATATTCCGTGCCGAAGCGCCGAAATCCCCGCGCCTGAGCAATAACTACTTAATTATCAATATCTTGTCTCAAGTTGGTCAGTTGACCAATTAACGAATCTGGTATAATATTCTTGAAATTCGCTTGCTTGTTGTACGTGACGAGAATCTAGCCTATCTGACTAAAAAGAAAGGCCAGCCAATGTTCGGCCGCCAGAGGAATGCGATGGCACTACCACCGAGACCAGGCATGCCGGGGAAGCCCGGAGCCGCAGCACCGACCAACAAGATGCCGCTCGGCACGCTCGTCGTGACCGGCCAGACCTGCCCGGAAAGCGGCATCTGGGAAAGCCAGGGTACGCCTTCGGGCCGCTCCTCGTTCCCCAAGGGCACGCGCATGCCGGCCTACGACAAGAAGTCGTGCGTCTGGAAGCTCGTCCGTTATCCTTAAGTCGGAAATTGCATCGATGCGCCTTCTTGCGATTGCGATTCTCGCGCTCACGCTTGCCGTTGCCGGTCTCCAGATGATGGCCGAAGACGGTTCCGCCCGCGCCCACGCGCCGGCACCCACCGCCGCCGAATAGACGGCTGACGCCGATACGAAAAACGGGCGGGATCGGCAAAACCGGTCCCGCCCGTTTTCTTTCGTGCGTTGCGCGGATTACTTGCGCGCGACCATCAGCTTCTTGATCTCGGCGATCGCCTTCGCGGGGTTGAGACCCTTCGGGCACGTCTTCGTGCAGTTCATGATCGTGTGGCAGCGATACAGCCGGAACGGATCCTCGAGATTGTCGAGCCGTTCGCCTGTCGCCTCGTCGCGGCTGTCGGCGATCCAGCGATAGGCCTGCAGCAGCACGGCGGGGCCGAGATAGCGGTCGCCGTTCCACCAGTAACTCGGGCAGCTCGTCGAGCAGCAGAAGCACAGGATGCATTCCCACATGCCGTCGAGCTTCTGGCGCTCTTCGGGGCTCTGCGGGCGCTCGCGGTCGGGCGGCGGCGTCTCGCTCTTCAGCCACGGCTCGATCGAGCGCAGCTGCGCGTAGGCCTGCGAGAGATCCGGCACCAGATCCTTGATCACCGGCATGTGCGGCAGCGGATAGATCTTCACGTCGCCCGCGCACTCGTCGATGCCCTTGGTGCAGGCCAGCGTGTTCGTCCCGTCGATGTTCATCGCGCACGAACCGCAAACGCCCTCGCGGCACGAGCGGCGGAACGTCAGCGTCGGGTCCATCTCGTTCTTGATCTTGATCAGCGCGTCGAGAACCATCGGCGCGGTCTTGTCGAGATCGAGCGTGTAGGTGTCGACGCGCGGATTGGCGCCCGTGTCCGGGTCCCAGCGGTAGATCTTGAACGTCTTGGTCCGCTTGGCACCCGTGGGTGCGGGCCAGGACTTGCCCGGCTGGACCGTCGAATTGGCGGGAAGCGTGAACTCGGCCATGGTGATCGCTCAGCCTTTCGGAAACTTCAGTAAACGCGCGCCTTGGGCGGGAAGGACTGCACTTCGTTGGTCAGCGACGTCAGCACGACGGGGCGGTAAGCGAAGTCGACCTTCCCCTTGGCGTCGAGCCACGCGATCGTGTGCTTCATCCATTCCTTGTCGTCGCGGTCGGGATAGTCCTCGCGGGCATGCGCGCCGCGGCTTTCCTTGCGGTTCAGCGCGGACTCGAGCGTGACGACCGCCTGCGCGATCAGGTTGTCGTATTCGAGCGATTCGACGAGGTCGGAGTTCCAAACCAGCGAACGGTCGGAGACGCCGATGTCGCCGCTCTTGGCGAAGGTCTGCGCGATGAGCTTGGAGCCTTCCGCGAGCACGTCGCCCGTGCGGTAGACCGCGCAGTTGTTCTGCATGATGCGCTGCATCTCGGCGCGCAGAACCGCGGTCGGCGCGGGGCCCTTGGCGTAGCGCATCTTGTCGAGACGTGCGATGCACGCGTCGCCGGCACCCTTGGGCAGCGGCTTGTGCGGCGTGCCGGGCTGGACGAGCTCGGCGGCGCGGATCGCGGCCGCGCGCCCGAACACGACGAGATCGAGCAGCGAGTTCGACCCGAGACGGTTGGCGCCGTGCACCGAAACGCACGCTGCCTCGCCGATGGCCATCAGCCCCGGCACCACGGTGGCCGTGCCGTTCTTCATCGTCACGACTTCGCAGCGGTGGTTCGTCGGGATGCCGCCCATGTTGTAGTGGACGGTCGGCAGCACCGGGATCGGCTCCTTCGTCACGTCCACGCCGGCGAAGATCTTCGCCGTCTCGGAAATGCCGGGCAGGCGCTCGTGCAGCAGCTTGGCGTCGAGATGCTCGAGATGCAGGTGGATGTGGTCCTTGTGCTGGCCCACGCCCCGGTTCTCGCGGATCTCCATCGTCATCGCGCGGCTGACGACGTCGCGCGAGGCGAGGTCCTTGGCCGACGGCGCGTAGCGCTCCATGAAGCGCTCGCCGTTGGAGTTGGTGAGATAGCCGCCCTCGCCGCGCGAGCCTTCGGTGATCAGACAGCCCGCGCCGTAGATGCCCGTCGGGTGGAACTGGATGAACTCCATGTCCTGCAGCGGCAGGCCGGCACGCAGCGCCATCGCGTTGCCGTCGCCCGTGCAGGTGTGCGCCGAGGTCGCCGAGAAATACGCGCGCCCGTAGCCGCCGGTGGCGAGCGCCACGAGGTGCGCATGGAAACGGTGCAGCGTGCCGTCGAGCAGGTTCCACGCCATCACGCCGCGGCACTGACCCTCGTCGTCCATGATCAGGTCGAGGGCGAAATATTCAATGAAGAACTCGGCGTTGTTCTTGAGGCTCTGCTGGTAGAGCGTGTGCAGTATCGCGTGGCCGGTGCGGTCGGCGGCGGCACAGGTGCGCTGCGCCACGCCCTTGCCGTAGTCTGTCGTCATGCCGCCGAACGGGCGCTGGTAGATCTTGCCTTCGTTCGTGCGGCTGAACGGCACGCCGTAATGCTCGAGCTCGATGATCGCCGGGATGGCTTCCTTGCACATGTACTCGATCGAGTCCTGGTCGCCGAGCCAGTCGGAACCCTTGACCGTGTCGTACATGTGCCAGCGCCAGTCGTCGGCGCCCATGTTGCCGAGTGCCGCCGAGATGCCGCCCTGCGCCGCGACCGTGTGGCTGCGGGTGGGGAACACCTTCGAGATGCACGCGGTCTTCAGGCCCTTGGCCGCCATGCCGAACGTGGCGCGAAGGCCGGCGCCGCCCGCACCCACGACGACGACGTCGTAGATGTGGTCGACGACCTTGTAGGCCTGGCCGCCCAGCGACGGGGACGAAGCATCGGGCATTGAACTAGCCTCCGAAAGCGAGCTTGAGAACGGCGACGACGCCGAACGCGCCGAACAGCACGCACGCGCCGTTGACCGCGAGAAGCGATGCGATCTTCACCGCTTCGTTGTGCACGTAGTCCTCGATGACGACCTGCACGCCCAGACGCGCGTGCTGGAACGTGGCGACGATCAGCGCGATCAGCAGCACGGCGACGACGGGCGAGGCGACCCACGCCTTGAGCGCGGGCAGCGGTGCGCCGGCGAGGCCGATCACCGACACGACGAACCAGATCGTCAGCGGCACGAGCGCGATGGCGGTGACGCGCTGGCCCCACCAGTGATGCGTGCCGTCCTTGGCGGAGCCGAGACCCCGCACGCGGCCGAGATCGGAGCGAAGCGATTTTCCGTTGCCGGCCATGTTCACTTCCCTCCCAGCAGGCCGAGGCCGATCGACCAGGCGAGCATCGTCGCGGCGATCGTGAAGGCGAGGACCGCCCAGCCGGAATTCTCGGCCGCCTTGATTTCGAAACCCTTGCCGGCGTCCCAGAACAGGTGCCGGATGCCGTTGGCGAGATGGAAGAACAGCGAGGCCGACCAGCCGAGCAGCAGCAGCATGCCGAAGCCCGAGCCGATGAAGGCGTTGACCTTCGCGTAAGCGTCGGCCCCTGTCGCCGCGGCGACGAGCCAGCACACCAGCAGGAACGTGCCTGCGGCGAGCGCAACGCCGGTGGCCCGGTGCGTGATCGACAGGATCGCCAGCATCGGCAGGCGATAGACCTGCAGATGCGGCGACAGCGGCCGCGGATGGGATGTGACGGTCGATTTTGTATCTGCGGCCATGGCCCCTCGGTGTTCCTGAGCGCGGCCGGTCTTGGGGCCGTCGCTTGTGTCCCCGGCAGGCTTAAGGATTTAGACCCTGCACCCTGAATCGTCAATTGGAGGGTTTGCTTCGGCCGGCGAGGCGCTTACCGCAGATGCTAAGAAAGCGTCGTGTGGAAACTGTGGATAGAGCTGTGGATGGCTTGTGCGTGGATTGTGATCAAGCCGGGCTTTCATCAACAACATTCTGACGCGCGCGCGCCGATTGCGATTGTTGGCGTGCGGCCCTTTTGAGACCCTTCTCCTCGGTAAGCGAAAGCGAGGAGAGACGAAGCAGTCGCGATCCTTCTCCGGAATGTTCCATAGCTGGGACATGATCCACTGGCAGGAGCCGGCCCCGAAAGGGTGTCGGCGCGGGAAGGACGAGGGTGCGGAGTATCTCCGGAGCGGTCGCCGGAAGCCCGGTGCAAACCGGGCGGGTGGCGGCAACTCCAGGCCCTTCGTGACGGCCGGCGGGATCCCCTGGGGGAATCGCCGGCGCAGCGCGGGGGGACGGCGTCGACGGATCCGCGCAAGTGCGGGGGTCCAGGCCGACGGTCGGGGTCGCGAAGGTTCCGCAAGGAACCGACGGGTCCGGCGATGACGGCGGGGCGGGCCTCAGGGGCCTAGGAACCCGCGGTCGACGGGCCGGTTGCGAGGGACGCAAGGCAGGTGCGCAAGCGCCGTCGGGCGAGGCTCGCGCGAGGCTTCGGTCAGGTCTGGCACCGTGCCGGCAGGCAAGGGTCGGACGTCTCGGGGTCGGGTTTCGGAGGGCCGCGCGTGGCCATCGGAACCCTCGTCGGTGGGACGCGCACGGAATCGGGCGGACCAGGGCCTGACCGGGCGTGCGAAGAAGGTCCACCGGGGGACAACCCGAGTTTTAGGCTGCCATGAGGCGGCCGGTATCCTGCGCAAGCAGGGTGTCGGTGGTGTTGGGGTCGGGCGTGCACGCCCGCTTCGACGGTCCTCGCGAGGCGTCAGGGAGCCCATTGTCCCGCCCGGACAACGGCCGATCGCAAGATCGCCCCTGGCGCCTCTTCTATTTCGGATACTTAAATTTTGGGGTTTTGGTCGGAGGTGGTGCCGACGGCCCCCTCGCGGGAACCGCCGGCACCCCATCGGCACGTCGGAGCCTGATGTCCCGCCCGGACAACAACGGCGCGAAGGCGTCGAAGTCTTCGCTTTCCTGACGAAATTTGCGTAACACGCCCCCTCCCCCCCGCCAATCGGATTTTGGGATTTTTATAATCATCTATAAAAATCAGATACTTGGTTATTTTAACCAGAGATTCGGGTGCCGCGTCGCGCCCCGATTCGGAAAGTGAGCCTGATCGCGTCGGCCTTTGATATTATTGAATAATCCGGACTCGAACCGATTCCCGACGGAACCGCGTCCGGGGTGCGCGGGCGCCGCGCTAAAACCTGTCAAGACTTCGCCCCGCCGAGGTTTCGCTTCGCCCGCGCCCGCCCGCCGGGCTACACCTCGCCCCCCATGGACGAAACCCTCGAACTCGACATCCGCAAGCTGGGCGCCAGCGGCGACGGCATCGCCGACGGCCCGACCTTCGTGGCCGGCGCACTTCCCGGCGAACGCGTGCGCGTACGGCGCTTCGGCAAGGATCGCGCGCGCACGACCGAGATCCTCAAGCGCTCGCCCGATCGCGTCGCACCGCCTTGCCCGCATTTCGGATCGTGCGGCGGCTGCGCGGTCCAGCATCTCGCCGAGCCTGCGTATCTTTCGTGGAAGGCGGGCCTGCTGACGGCGGCCCTTTCCGCACGCGGGCTCGACATCGTGCCCGCACCGATGCTGCGCATCGCGCCCGGCACGCGCCGCCGCGCCGAGTTCGCCGCGACGCGAACGCCAGCGGGCGTAACGCTCGGCTTCCACGCGGAAGGAACGAGCGAACTCGTCGACATCGAAAGCTGTCTCGTCCTGCTGCCGAAGATCGTGGCGCTGCTGCCCGCGCTGCGCGCGTTCCTCGCCGACTTCCTGCGTCCGGCCGAACGCTTCGACATCCATGTGACGGCGGCCGACAACGGCATCGACCTGCTGCTCACCGGCCGCAGCCCCGACGCGCGCAAGCGCGCATCGCTCGCCGATTTCGCGCAGGCCAACGGCATCGTGCGCATCGCATGGCGGCGCGAGGCGGGCGAGGAGCCCGAGATCGTGGCGCTGCACGAAAGCCCGCGCATCGCGTTCGGCACGGTCGAAGTCGTTCCGCCGCCCGGCGCGTTCCTGCAGGCGGCAAAGCCCGCCGAGCTCGCCATCGCGTCCGAAATCTCGGCATCCGTCGGCCGCGCCAAGCGCATCGTCGATCTCTATGCGGGGCTCGGCACGTTCTCGTTCCCGCTCACGGGACGCGTGCATGCGGTCGAAGGGGATGCCGCCGCGAGTGCGGCCATGCAGGCGGGCGCGCGTGCAGGCTTCCGCGCGGGCCGCGTGACGTGCGAGGCGCGCGATCTCGAGCGCCGCCCGCTGCTGGTCGAGGAACTCGACGAATACGACGCCGCGATCTTCGATCCGCCGCGCGAAGGGGCGCGCGAACAGGCCGTGCACCTGGCCGCCTCGTCGATCCCCACGCTCGTCGCCGTCTCGTGCAATCCGGCGAGCTTCGCGCGCGACGCGCGCGTGCTCGTCGACGGCGGCTACACGCTGGCGCGCGTGGTACCGATCGACCAGTTCCTGTGGACCGGCCACCTCGAACTGGTCGCGACCTTCACCAAGCCGAAGAAGGCCCGGGTCCCGCGGCGCTAACCGTTGCCCATCGCCTTGCGGGCGTCGGAGATCTCGGCGGCGGCGGCGCGGCGCATCAGCGTGTATTCGGTCGACGCGATGACGCAGTCGAAGCCGCGCGCGAACAGCGAAGCGGTGTCGTGGCTGCCGTGCGGGACGGTGGCGACCGGCTTGCCGGCCCGCTTGCCGGCGGCGAGGATCGCGTCCATCGCCGCGCGGTGCTTGGGGTTCTCGAACTGGCCGGGAATGCCCATCGAGCCCGCGAGGTCGTTGGGGCCCACGACGAGCGCATCCACGCCGTCGACGCGCGCGATCGCCTCGGCATTGGCCGTCGCCTCGACCGATTCGATCTGGCACATGACGAAGAGATTCTCGGCCATGTGGGCCATGTAATCCGCAATCGGCACGCCGTTGGCCATCGCGCGCCACGGGCCCACGCCGCGGCTGCCCTTGGTCGGGTAGCGGCAGGCATCGACGACGGCGCGCGCATGCTCGACCGTGTGGATCATCGGCACCATCACGCTGTCGGCACCCAGATCGAGCAGCTGCTTGAAATAGACCGGATCGCTGATCGGCACGCGCACGCACATGCCCATGTCGTAGGGCAGGCTCGCCTGCAGCATGGCCTGCGTGGCCTGGAGGCTGGCGGGACCGTGTTCGTTGTCGATGACGAGCGCGTCGTAGCCGACATTGGAAAGTGCTTCGACGGCCATCGGGCTTGCGGTGTGCAGCCAGGCGCAGAAAGCCTTGCGACCGCCGGCGAGCCGGCGCTTGAGCTGGTTCGGTTTGAGCATTTCGTTTCTCCCTCATATGCATCTTCGGCGCTTGCGCCGGTCACGAGCAAGCCCCTAAAACGAAATTCGTGGGTCTCCTCGGAATCCTGTTTCCCAAAACGCGCGGCCGGCGCACGGCCAACGGCCACACCAAGACGGTCGCCGTCGCGGACCTGCTTGCCCCCGGCATCACGACCGACGTGCGCGTGCGCCGCAATCCGCGCGCGCGCCGCATCAGCGTACGCGTCGACGCTTCCGACGGCGCCATCGCGCTGACCGTGCCGTGGCACACCCCGGTCGAGGAAGGCCTGCGCTTCGCCCGCCGGCAGGGCGACTGGCTGCGCGCCAGGCTCGCGGCCGTGCCCGCGCGCGTCGAATTCGCCGACGGGGCCGCATTCGCGTTTCTCGGCGCCACCCTCAATGTCCGCCATGCGAAGGGGCGCCTGACGCGGCACGAGGGGGACACGCTGCTCGTCGGCGGCGCACCCGAATTCGTGTCGCGCCGCGTGCGCGATTGGCTCAAGGCGCAGGCCCGCACGATCCTGACGGCGAAGGCGCATGCGCTGGCACTGCGCGTCGGGCGCAAGGTGAAGGCCGTGCGCATCGCCGATCCGCGCACGCGCTGGGGAAGCGCCGCCAGCGACGCCACGCTCGCCTTCTCCTGGCGCCTCGTGCTCGCCCCGGTCGAGGTGCTCGATTATGTCGTCGCGCACGAGGTGGCGCATCTGCGCCACATGAACCACGGGCCCCAGTTCTGGGCGCTGGTGGACGAGCTTGCGGGCGACGTGACCGCACCGCGCGCCTGGCTTGCGGTCAACGGGGCGAAGCTGCTGCGCCATGGCTGACGCCCCGCCGACGGCGCGCGCCACGCCGGGCGCCATCGCGCTCCTCACGTCGATGGTGATGCTCGGGCAGATGACGATCTCGCTCTATATCCCGTCGCTCCCCTCGCTTGCCGAATCGCTCGCGGCGCCGCCCGAGCAGGTGAAGCTGACGATGACGCTCTATCTCGCCAGCTTCGCGGTCGCGCAGCTCTTCTGGGGGCCGCTGTCCGACCGCTTCGGCCGCCGCCCGATCCTGTTCGCCGGCATCGCGGTCTATCTCGTCGGCACGATCGCCTGCGCGTTCGCGCCGGGAATCACGACGCTGATCCTCGCGCGCGGGCTGCAGGGGATCGGCGCCTGCGTGGGATCGACCGTCTCGCGTGCGATCACACGCGACCGGTTCGAGCGCAACGAGGCCGCGCGCACGCTCGCCTTCATCGGCGTGGCGATGGCCGTGGGCCCCGCGCTTGCCCCGATCCTCGGCGGGCAACTGCAGACGCTGTTCGGCTGGCGCGCGGCGTTCGCCGCCCTCGCGGTCTTCGGCGTGTGCATGGGCATCGCCACCTACCTGAAGCTCGACGAGACCAACAGGCACCCCGATCCGCAGGCGACGTCGCCCATCCGCCTGCTCGGCAGTTTCGCCATGCTGATGCGCAGCCGCATCTATGTCGGCTATTCGATGGCGATTGCCGGCGCCTTCACCGGCCTGATGGCGTACACGACAGGCATCCCCTTCGTGTTCATCGACCAGTTCGGCGTATCGCCCGCGATGTTCGGCTTCGTGCCGGCCTTCACGGTGGCCGGCTATGTGACGGGTTCGTTCGTCGCGAGCCGGCTTGCGCCGCGCGGCCACGGCATTCGCCTCGTCGCGGCCGGCGCGGCTGTCTGCCTGCTGGCCGGGATCGCCTTCGTCGCGGTCGTGCTGGCCGGTTTCGCCGGCCCCGTCACGGTCGTGGCGCCCATGGTCGTCTTCATGGTGGGTTTCGGCATCCTCACGCCCAACGCGATGGCACACGCCCTGCAGCCCTTCCCGCGCATCGCGGGGGCGGCCTCCGCGTTGCAGGGCTTCCTGCAGATGACGGTCGCGGCCATCGGCACCGTCGCGGTCGCGGCGCTTTCGGACGGAACGCCGCTCTCCACCGCCATCGGCGTGTGTGCGGGCGGGATCATCGCCGCCTTCGGCTTCTATGTGGTGGCGCGCCCGGCGGAGACGCACGCATGAACGCGCCCCTGCCCGCCGGCCGACTGATGTTCGCGCTGATCATAGCGCTCGTCGCGGTGGGGCCGCTGTCGACGGACCTGTACCTTCCCTCGCTTCCCGCCATCGGGCGCGACCTCGCGGCTGACGTCGCCGGCACGCAGCTGACGCTGTCGATCTACATGGTGGCCTTCGCGGTCGCCCAGCTCGCCTACGGCCCGCTGTCGGACCGGTTCGGTCGCCGGCCGATCGTCCTTGGCGGCATCGCGATCTACACGCTGGCCTCGATCGCCTGCGCCTTCGCCGCGACGATCGACCAGCTTGTCGCGGCGCGCGCCCTGCAGGCGGCAGGTGCTTGCGCGGGCGTCGTGCTCGGCCGCGCCATCGTGCGCGACATCTACGGGCGCGAGGGGGCCGCGCGCATGCTGGCGATGGTCGGCTCGGTGATGGCCTTCGCGCCTGCCATCGGCCCGGTCATCGGCGGTCTGGTCGAGATCCGCTTCGGCTGGCGCTGGAACTTCGCGATCCTCGTCGTCTTCGCGCTCGCGCTGCTGGCCCTGCTGGCATTGAGGCTGGTCGAGACCAACCGTCTGCGCGATGCGGCCGCCCTCGACCCGCTGCGCATGCTGCGCAACTACGCCACCCTGGTGCGCGACCGGCGCTATGTCGGCTACGGGCTGTGCGTGTCGTTCGGCTATGGCGGGCTGTTCGCGTTCATCTCGGGCTCGTCCTTCGTGCTGATCGACGATCTGGGCCTCGCACCCGACGTCTACAGCTGGTTCTTCCTCGCCTGCGTCGTGGGCTATTTCACGGGCGCGCAGATCGCGGCACATCTCACGCTGCGCCTCGGCATCGACCGCATGCTGATCCTGGGCGCGACGATCCATCTCGCGGGCGGGGCCGGCATGCTGGGCGTGGCGCTTGCAGGCCTCGCCGTGCCGGGCATCGCGGGGGCCGCGATCCTCGTGGCGCCGATGGCGCTCTATATGGTCGGCATGGGGATATCGATGCCCAACGGACAAGGCGGCGCGCTCGGCCCCTATCCGCACATGGCCGGATCGGCCTCGGCGCTGATGGGCTTCACGCAGATGTCGTGCGCGTCGCTCGTGGGCATCGCGTTCGGACAGCTGCACGACGGCACGCCGGTCGTGCTCGCGTCGCTCGTGCTGTTCTGCGCGCTCGCGGTGGCCGCGAGCCTCGTCTTCCTCGTGCGGCCGCGCCTGACGCGCTAGCGTCGGCGCGTTCGTGCGACGAACGCGACCAGCCCGCCGCCCGGCGGACCCTGATGTTCCGCCCCGCCCGACACGAACGCGAAGGGATTCCCCGTCGCCGCGACGACGGTGCCGGCCAGCGCACCACGCACGCGGCGGAAGGCGGGCTGCGAGACATCCGCCGCCAGCCCCATCGGCACGCCGCGCAGCATTTCGCCCGGTGGCGGCCCGCCCTTGGCGATCGACGCGACAAGATGCGCGCGTGCGCTCCGCGACAGCTGCGGCGCGGCGTCGAGCCCGAGTTCGGCCAGTGCCGACACGACGGCGCCGAGATCGATCAGGTCCGCCATCGCGCGATGGGCGATGCGCAGATCCCCGCCCCAGCCTGCCGCGTGGCCGAGCACCACGACCTCGTGGCAGGGGAACTCCGCCGCCGACGAGACGGCAACGCGCGCACTCCATGTCTCCAGATCGCATGAGCGCCACGCGGCGCGCGCGGCCGCCAGGCGAATCTCGCCCAGCGCCACGGCCGCACCCAGTGCCGTTGCCGAACGCGCGGCGGCGATCCCGCCGGCACCCGCCCCCGCGGGTCCCTTGACCAGCACCAGATGCGCGTCCTTGGGTGCCAACCCGCCGTCGCGCAGCGCCGCGCGCACGGCCGCGGCCGACTCGACGATCTGGTCCACGCGCGCGATCGCGCTTGCGGCAAGCGGCGGCGACACGTGCCGGCCGATCGCCAGCGCCTCGCCCTTCGCCGTACGCGGCGACGCGCGGCGCGACAGCACGATCATGTGCGGTGCTGCCGCTCCTTCGATGCCGCCGGAAACGACGAACGCCACGCGCGCATCGACCGTGGCCGGGCGCACCCCGAGATGGCGCGCAAGGCAGCGTCGCGCGGTCGCGACGAAGACCGCCCGCGAACGGTCGTCCGGCCCGCCGTCGCCGTGGGTCTTCGCGAGCAGGGCCACCACGTCGCGCGCGGCCGGTTTGCCGGCGGCAAGGGCGGCATCGAGGGCGGCAAGATCGTCGACCCGCGGCAATGGCAGGCAGCGGACGGCGGCGACACGCGAGCGGACTGTCATGGAACTTGCAGAACCTTCCGCGAAGGACCCCCGCGCGGGGGCCGCCGCAACACCGACCGGAGGAAGTTCCGATGACGATAGACAAGCGTACCGCGACCGCCAAGCCCCTGTCGCGCCGCAGCATTCTGCTGGCGGCAGGTGCGGGTGCCGCCACGCTGCTCGCCGCTCCGGCGCTGCGCGCGCAGGCCAGGCTGCCGATCCGCATCACGCTGAATGCGCCGCGCGACGGCTCCAATGCCGCCTTTTTCCTCGCCGCTGCGAAGGGCTATTTCGCGGCAGCGGGCGTCGAGGCGACGCTCGATCCCTCGCGCGGAGCCGGCGATTCGATCCAGCGCGTGGCGAGCGAGACCTACGATTTCGGATTCAGCGACTTCACCGTCCTCGTACAGTTCGCCGCGCGCAACCCCGACAACGCCCCCATCGCGGTCGCCGCGATGTACACGCGCTCGCCCATCTCGATCATCAGCCTCGCCAAGTCGGGCATCGCCAAGCCCAAGGATCTGGAGGGCAAGCGGCTGGGCGCGCCCCCGACCGACGCGGGCTTCCTGCTGCTGCCTGCCTTCGCGCAGACGACCGGGCTCGACGTCAAGAAGGTCCAGATCGACGCGATCGACCTTTCGCTGCGCGAGGCGGCGCTGGCGCAGGGCCGTGTGGATGCCGTCACCGGCTTCGATTCGACGACGCTGTTCAACCTCGTGCGCGTCGGCATCAAGAAGGACGACGTGAAGTTCCTCTATTTCTCGGATTACAAGCTCGACTTCTACTCGAACGGTCTCGTCGTCTCGCGCAAGTTCATGCGCGAACACGCGAACCTGATGCCGGGCGTGGTCGGCGCCTTCATCAAGGCGTGGCGCGAGACGATCGCCAATCCCGCCGCGACGGTAGACGCACTTGCCGCCGCCGACGCGCTCGTCGACAAGCCGCTGGAAGTCGAGCGGCTGAAATGGCTGCTCGACCATCAGATCGTCAACGATCACAGCAAGCGGCTGGGTCTCGGCATGATCGACACCGCGAAATTCGCCAACGGCATCGACCAGGTCGCGGGCGCCATGGAACTGCCGCGCAAGCCCGCGGTGTCCGAACTGTGGACCGACAGGTTCCTCCCGCCGATCGCCTCGCGGACGATCTGAGGCGGGCGGCCTCAGGCCGCCTGCACCGCGTCGAGGAATGTCGCGACCGAGCGGGCCAACTCGCCGTTCTTGTCGGAAACCTGGCGCGAAGCGCCGAGCACGGCGCCCGAACTCGATCCCGTGCGCTCGGCGGCATCCTTCACGCCGTTGATCGCGCGGTTGGTCTCTTCGACGCCGGCTGCCGCCTGCTCGACATTGCGGCCGATCTCCTTGGTGGCGGCACTCTGCTCCTCGACGGCGGCCGAGATCGCGGACGTCATCTGCGAAATGTTGCGCACGGCGCCGCCGATGGCGGTCATCGCCTCCACCACGCCGTCGGTGCGCTCCTGGATCGTCTGCACCTGCGAGGCGATCTCGCTGGTCGCCTTGGCCGTCTGCGAGGCGAGCGTCTTCACCTCGTTGGCGACGATGGCGAAGCCCTTGCCGGCGTCGCCCGCACGCGCGGCCTCGATCGTGGCGTTGAGGGCCAGCAGGTTCGTCTGCGAGGCGATCGAATGGATCAGCGTGACGACGCTGTCGATCTTCTTGGCAACTTCGCTGAGCTCGCGCACCCGTTCCTCGCTGTCCTGCGCGAGCTTGGCGGTTTCCCCCGCGGTTTCGGTCGAACTCGCCAGCTGGCGCGAGATTTCGGCGATGGACGCGGTCAGCTCCTCTGTCGCCGACGCGACGGTCTGGACGTTGGACGAAGCCTCGTTCGCGCCCGACGAGGCCGCAACGGCAAGCTCGAGCGCATCGGAAGATATCTTCGTAAGATCGCCGGCTGTCGTCTGGAGACTCGTCGCGGAGTGCCCGGAAGCCTCGATCAGGCCTTCGACATCGTTGCGGAAATCCTTCGTCAGCTGGGCGATCCGGGCGGCGCGCTCCAGGTCGGCCTTCTGGCGGGCCTGGGCCTGCGCTTCCAGCTCGCGCTGGCGCACCAGATTGTCGCGGAACGCGACCAGTGCCCGCGCCATGTCGGCCACCTCGTCCCTGCCGGTCGACGCGACCTGGATGTCGGTATCGCCGCCACTGAGGCGGGTCATCGCGGCGGTGATACGCACGAGCGGGCGCGCGATGGCGCCGGCGATCAGCATCGACAGCGCGACGACGACGATCACGACGGCCACCATGGATGCGCCGATCATCGTGCGAAGGCCGGACAGGCGCTGCGCCATCGCCGCGGCCTGCGCTTCGGCCTGCGCCTGCTCGAGCTTGATGACCTCTTCGATGATCTTGTCGAGCTCGGCGTAAGCCTGGCTCATCTGCGGCACGACCTGTACGCGATGGCGGATGCCCTGCGCGAGCGCCCCGAATGCGTCGGCATACCGCTTGACGCCGTCCTGGAGGGCCGCCGCCTGCGCGGAGGGCGCGAGGCGCTGGATCGCCGCGACAAGCTTCGCCGTCGAAGCCGCGAAAAGGTCGTAGTCGGCCGGCTGCTCGCGCAGCATGAAGTCCTTCTCGTTGCGCCGCATCTGGAGCAGGTCGAGCGTCAGCAGATCGACGGAAGCGGCGGCGAGCGCCTCCTCGGTCTCCCGCGCGCGCGTACGCATCTCGCCCCAAAGACCGTCGTTCTGCGTAAGGCCGATCGCGGTCTGGACCTTCGCGACCTCGGCGAAGGCCGTCCGGTATTTCGCGAACTCGCGTTCGATCTGCGCGTACTTGGCCTGCAACTCGCCGGTCATGCCTTCCTTCAGGAAGGCGACGCGCTTTGCCGCCGCTTCCATCGAATGTCCGTGCATGTCGACATAGCGCTTGTCCTTGCGCAGCAGGAAGTCCTTCTCGTTGCGCCGCACCTGGAGGAGCTCGCTGTCGAAGCGCAGGATCGCTTCCTTGCGGATTTCCGCGCGCGACTCCTGGTCGCGGATATCCGCGAGGGTGCGCTCCTGCACGAGGAGGAGTGCCGCGATCGTCGCGAAGCCGGCGACGGCGATCGCGCAGATGAGGCCGAGCTTGCCCCGCATGCGAAGGCGCGTGAGAAAATCGGAAAACGCATTCATTGGTCAGCCCCCTTGGAAGGTTCGACACCAGGACGTGCGCGTCGTCTGAAGCGGATATGCGACTGAAGCGGCCGGCGGCCCACCACCTGGAATCAAAAGCGGGCGGTCGCCGGGAACTTCGATAATTACACAAATTATAAACGACAACCAGACCTGCCCCGACTACCGCGGCGCGCGTGCGTTCTACCGGCTGTTCTGGTTGCGGTTCAGCAGCGGGTCGTTGGCGAAGTCGTAGGTCGAATTTGCAGCCGGTGTTTTGGCGGGAACCGCGGCGGGCGCGGGCGCAGGCACGCTCGCCGGGAAGCTGCCGATCAGGCGCGCGAACCAGCCCGGCGCCTCGGGCACCGTGGTGCCGGGAAGCGCGCGCACCGGCAGACCCTTGTGCGCCTCGACCATCACGGCCTTCCACAGGCGTGCGGGCAGCGATCCGCCGGTCGTGCGCTCCATCTCGTCGCCGTTGTCGTTGCCGAACCACGCCCCGCCGACATAGTCGGCCGTGAAACCGATGAACCAGGCATCGCGATAGTCGTTGGTCGTGCCCGTCTTGCCGCCGGCCGGCCGGTCGAGACTGGCCCCCCGACCCGTGCCCTGCTGCATCACCGCCTGGAAGAGGTCGGTCATCGTCGCGAGTGCTGCGGGCGTCATCACCTGCCCGGGGCCGGAGCCGGCGCGCCGGTAGAGCTGGTTGCCGGCGGCGTCGCGGATCTCGAGGATCGCGTAGGGCAGCACGCCGTCGCCGCTGTTGGCGAAGGCCGCATAGGCGCCCGTCAGTTCGAGCAGGCTCACTTCCGAGGTACCAAGCGCGATCGACAGGTTGCGCTGGATCGGCGAGGCGATTCCCAGCGCCCGCGCCTCGCGCACGATGCTGTCCACGCCCGCGCGCTGCGCGACGCGCACGGCGGCGGTGTTGACCGAGCGCGCGAAGGCATCGCGGACCGAGATCTCGCCGAAGACCTTGTTGTCGAAATTGCGCGGTCGCCACGTGGCAAGCTGGATCGGCGTGTCGGCGACGCTTTCCTCCGGGCGCAGGCCCTGCTCGGCGGCGGCGAGATAGACGAACGCCTTGAAGGCCGAACCCGGCTGACGGCGCGCGTCGGTCGCGCGGTTGAACGCGCTCTTGGCGTAGTCGCGCCCGCCGACCATCGCCTGCACCGCGCCGTCGGGCTTCATCAGCACGAACGCGCCCTGCTCCACGTCAACCTTCGGGCCTTCGCGCGCGAGGATGTCTTCGAGCGCCGCTTCCGCCACGCGCTGCAGGCGCCCGTCCATCGTCGTGACGACGACGAGATCCTGCGCCTGGTAGCCCACATAGCTCTGCACCTGCTCGGCAAGCCAGTCGGTGAAATAGCGGCTGCCGCGCTGGGCGACCGTGGCGCCGGCACTGGCGATGGGCAGGCGCTCGGCGGCGGCGCGCTGGGCGGGCGTCATGAAGCCCGCCTCGACCATGTTGTCGAGCACGTCGGACGCGCGGCCGCGCGCGCGCTCCACGCTGGCGGTCGGCGCCAGGCGCGACGGCGCCTTCAGCAATCCCGCGACGATCGCCGCCTCGTGTGCGTTCACCTCGCGCGCCGACTTGCCGAAATAGCGCCGCGCGGCGGCTTCCACGCCATAGGTGCCCGCACCCAGATACACGCGGTTGAGATAGATCGTCAGGATCTCGTCCTTGGTGAAGGCACGCTCGAGCCGGAAGGCAAGCAGCATCTCCTGCACCTTGCGCCTGAAGCTGCGGTCGTTCGTGAGGAACACGTTCTTGGCGAGCTGCTGGGTGATCGTCGAGCCGCCCTGCACGACGCGCCCGGCGCGGAAGTTGGCGAGCGCCGCGCGCGCAAGCCCCTGCGGATCGATGCCGAAATGCGTGTAGAAGCGCCTGTCCTCGGTCGCGAGCACGGCCATCGGCAGCCAGGGGGGCATCTCTTCGAGACGCACGAGCCCGCCATAAAGGTCGCCGTAGGTCGCGACCGTCTCGCCGCCGTTGCCCACGAAGGTGAGGCTCGGCCGGCGCTCGAACTTGTTGATCGCCTCGATGGGCGGCAGCGTGAACCAGAAGAGCGCCAGCACCGCCGCACCCGCGACCCCTGCCCAGATGCCCGCGACGATGCCCCACTTGAACAGGAAGACGGCCGCCTTGCGCGCGAGGCCCGGGCCGCGCCCTCCCGGCTTCGATCCGTCCCTGGCTTTCTTCGGCGCCTTGGCCGCGCGCGCGGGACGCGCCCGCGCATCGGGATCGGCGCGCAGCGCTTCGCCGGGCGTCGCCCCGTCGTCGGCGCCGCGCTCGAAGCGGGGTTCGCGGCGCGCGCGTGGGCCTTGCGGACGACTCGTCATGGGGCGGATTCTACACGCGAATGCGGCAACGGTACGGCGGCGGCAAGGCGCCTTTGCGGATCAGGCGCTTAGGGCTTCCCGCTCGTGTTCTCGTAGCCGCAGGCCGTGCGCTGGACGGTGGTCGCCACGCGCGTGGAATTTGGCTCCATGACGAAGTCCTTGCTGACCCGGCAGCGGTAGGTTTGCGGCTCGCCCGCATTGCGCTCGTCCGGCACGCTGACGGCCACGCCGTCGACCACGGCGATGCTGTCGCTCGTGAGAAGCTCGGGAAAGCGTGTCACGACATAGCCAATCACGCCCATGACCGAGATGAAGACCAGCGTGACCGTGATCAGCTGGAGAATGACGCCTTTGTCTTCGGCGTCCGAGCCGGAAGCCGAGGCAAGCTTGGTGCGGTGGTCAGGAATCGGCATGCGCGGCCAGCTGCGTACTGCCTCCCGACCAGTCCTGCCAGAGCTCGAAGACCGCCAGCAGCGCGACAAGGCCGCCGAGCGAGAAATGCCAGTAGCGCAGTTCGCCCGCATCGGCATAGTCGAGCGCGAAGGGCCAGGCGACCAGCGCCAGCCCGCAGAGAAGCTCGCCGAGCTCGATCGGGCGGATCAGGCTGACGAGCCCGATCTCCGCCAGCAGCAGCACGAGGATCCCGATGCAGGCCGTCGTGAGGACGACATCGATGTCGCCGTCCTCGCGCGCGATCCACGGCGACAGCGTGATCGCGAGCCCGAGGCCGATACCGGCCCAGTCTTCCCATTCGCGGTGGATGTGCAGCGATGTCGGCGATGCCATGCGATGTCCCTCCCTCGACGGAAACGCGTTGGGAAAGTCCGACAGGCTGTACCGACGACGCGGTCGTGTCTTCGTGGCGTGGCGTCAACGACCGGCGCAGGCGCGGCGTATCGGCATCCGGGTGCGGGGCCCGTTTTCCGGGTCTCGTGCGCAAGGATACACCCGTTCGGCGTCCGTTTGTCGGACTTCCGGCGGCGGCCATGGCAAACCGCTGATCGGGCGCGGCTTTCTCCCGGGCGGCCAGATGCCGCCCGGAAGAATCGCCGACAATCAGGAAGTCAGGATCGGATCAGACGCGCTTGCCGGTCGCTTGGTCGAAGACGTGCAGCAGGCCGGCCTTGGGCGCCAGCGCGATCTTCTCGCCCGGCTTGAAGTCGTGGCGCTCGGTGAACACCGCCGTCGCCTCGACCCCGCCGATATCGACGAGCACGAGCGTTTCCGCACCCGTCGGCTCGATCACCTTGACCGTGGCCGGCAGGCCCTGGCCGTTGGCCGCGAGATCCAGGTGCTCTGGACGGATGCCCACGCGCACGGCCGCACCGGCCGCCGCCTTGGTCTTGGCCGCGAGCTTGACGCCGCCGGGCAGCTCGATCATCCCGCCGGATGATGCCTTGCCGTCGACGAAGTTCATCGCGGGCGAGCCGATGAAGCCCGCCACGAACACGTTCGCCGGATTGTCGTAGAGCTCCAGCGGCGTGCCGATCTGCTCGACGATGCCGTCATGCATGACGACGATGCGGTCGGCCATCGTCATCGCCTCGATCTGGTCGTGCGTGACGTAGACGGTGGTGGTCTTCAGGCGCTGGTGCAGCGCCTTGATCTCGGCGCGCATCGCCACGCGCAGCTTGGCGTCGAGGTTCGACAGCGGTTCGTCGAACAGGAACACCTGCGGATCGCGCACGATGGCGCGGCCCATGGCCACGCGCTGGCGCTGGCCGCCGGAGAGCTGCTTGGGGAAACGCTGCAGGTAGGGCTTGAGGTTGAGGATGTCGGCCGCACGCTGCACGCGGCTGTCGATCTCGGCCTTGTCGGCCTTCCGCAGCAGCAGCGAGAACGCCATGTTGTCGTACACGGTCATGTGCGGATAGAGCGCGTAGTTCTGGAACACCATCGCCACGTCGCGTTCCTTGGGCGGCAGGTCGTTGACGACCCGGCTGCCGATCGCGATGTCGCCGCCCGAAATTTCCTCCAGCCCTGCGATCATGCGCAGCAGGGTGGACTTGCCGCAGCCCGACGGGCCGACCAGCACGACGAACTCGCCGTCCGCGATCTCGACATCGACGCCATGGATCACCGCCGTGGTGCCATACGCCTTCTTCACGCCTCGAATTGATACTCCAGCCATACGCTTCACTCCCTCAGGTTCCACGCCTGCCACTGACGGTCAGGATCGGGACGCGATGCCGCCGGGTTGGTCCCGGTCGGCATCGCGATGGCGGACTGTAGTCGGTATGGCGGGGAATCTTCAACCCCGCGATGGGCCCTTTGCAGGCCTATTTCAGCCTCTAAAAACGGCACTCAGCTTGTTGCCGTCGCGGTCGCGGGCGTAGGCGCAGTACCAGTCGGGCGCATAACGCTCGCGGATTCCGGGCGGGCCTTCGTCGCTGCCGCCATGCGCGAGGCACGCGGCGTAGAAAGCGTCGACCGCTTCGCGGCTGGGCGCTTCGAAGCACACCATCGAGCCGTTGCCGACATTGTGCGGCTTGCCGTCGAAGGGAACGCCCACCCAGAATTCGAGCGGACCGCCGGGCTTGCCAAAGCCGCGCTTGCCGGGTGCGCGCACATAGCCGAGCGGGGCGAGCACCGCGTCGTAGAAGGCGAGTGCCGCCGGCGGATCGTTGGTGCCCTGCATCACGTAGCTGATCATTTTCATCTCCTCCAACGAAGCCACGTCTGAAACGAAGAAGGGCGCCGGATCGAAATCCGGCGCCCCTCGAACGTCGTCAGATCAGATCGGAAGAAAGCTCAGACGGCTTCCTTGAGATCCTTCGCGGCGCGGAAGGCAACCTTCTTCGACGCCTTGATCTTGATCGCTTCGCCCGTTGCCGGGTTGCGGCCCATGCGGGCCGGACGCTTGCGGACCTGGAAGATGCCGAGGCCCGGAACGCGGATCTTGGCGCCCTTCTTCAGGCTCTTCGTCAGGGCAGCCACGAAGCCGTCGAGCACTTCGACCGACTGCTTCTTGGAGATTTCGTGCTTCTCGGCGAGCTCGTAAGCGATCGCCTTCAGCGTCACAACTTCTTGCTTCTCGGCCATGTGAGGATAGGCCTCCTCTTGAGGGTTCTTGGTTGTCGACGGTCCTCGCGTCGCGGGCGCGAAGACCCTCGTGTGCGGGGACGTCGCGCGCGCTATCGGGGACGTCCCGGTTGGCGTTCGCGTCGCCGCTTGCCGATCCGTTCGAAGCGCCTTGTCGGCGACTCGATGGCGAATCGGGTTGCGGTTGGGACTCGGTATGCCGCTTCGCCGGATTCTTGGCAAGCAGGAAAATTGTGAAAATGCCGATGGAATCGGCATCGCGCGAGGGTCGGGTTGTAAAAACCGAGGAAATCCGCGCTTTTGCGCGTGCGCTCAGCTGACCGGACGCGCGCAGCGCCGCCAGATCTGCGCTTGGCTTTCGCCGTCGGGCCTGAACTGCACGGCTGTTTCGCCCATCAGGCGCATCTCCACCCGCTTGCCTGCTTCGACCTCGCGCGCCGGCGCCACATAGTCGAATGTATGGCGCGTGTAGCTGCCCTCGATGCGTGCACCACCCGGCGTCGTCATCTTCGGCCCGTCGATGGAAAGATGGCGCGCGCCGTTGGGGGAGCACCAGTCGCCGTCGATCGCGTCGGCGAACGCCGGCGCCGCGACGACGAAGAGAAAGCCCGTGGCGCCCAGCAAAACCCGTATCGCGCGCATGTCCGCCTCCCTCGAAGGAAGACCGATCATCCGCCTGCAAGGTGGCGTTTGTCTAGAAGTCGAGCGTGACAACCTGGCAGTTCTGCAGGACCACGCCGGTAAGATGGCGCAGGAACGTGCCGTGCCCCACCACCGCGATTTCGCGCTCGGACCGGGCGGCGAGCCAGTCGCGGAATGCGCTGACGCGCCCGAGCAGGATCGCCTCGCTCTCGATCGCGATCGCTTCGGGGCGCGCGGGGTCGTGGTGCCACCACGGATCGTCGAGATGGTCGAAATCGAGATGCGGGAATTCGGCCTTCAGAAGTGCGGGCGAGCGGCCGAGATCGCCGGAATGTTCGGCGCGCTCGCGGTGCAGCGCCTCGATGCGTAGCGGCGCACCGTGCCCGGCGAAGGCGAGCTGCGCCGTCTCGATGGCGCGCGTCAGCGGCGAGGCGAAGACCGCCTCGACCTTCGCCCAGCGTGCGGGATCGGCGAGGCCGGCGGCCTGCGCGCGCCCGAGGGCCGTCAGGCGCGGATCGAAGATCATCGGATCGATGCGCTTGACGCTGTCGAACGCGGCGTTGAATTCGGACTGGCCGTGGCGGATGAGGTGGACGGTCGTTGTCGGCATGATTGCAGCGGGATAGCCGTTCGCATACCCGCTCGGCAAGCTGAATTTACCGCGACGACGACGACGCGCCGGGCGATTCCGCGTGGTGCCGCCCGGCGCAAGGCGCTGTAGGATGGTCGCAGATTGCAGGTTCTGAAGACCGATCCGGCCCGAAGATGCCGGACGGGGTCTCTTCCTCGATCGGCGATGGGCACACCATGAAAAAAGGGATCGCACTGACCCTTACGCTGGTCGTGGCCGTCGCTGCGATCGCGGGGCCTGTCCTTCTCGCGCTGAAGCTCTCGCGAAGCGAAGGGCTTCGCGCCGAGACCGAGCGCGTGCTCGTCTACGCGCGCGACGCCCTGTCGCGCTCCGACAGCACCACCGACCAGATCGTGGAAGGATTCGCGGCGCTCGAGGCGATCGGCGACGTGGATCCGTGCTCGGACACGATGCTCCGGCAGATGAAGCGGATCGATGTCGAATCGAGCTACATCCAGGCCGTCGGATACGCTTCCGGCGACGACCTGGTGTGCACGTCGGTGGGACACGACGGCGAGCGCATCGCGCTGGGCAAGGTCGACGTCTTCCAGCCCAGCGGCGCGACGATCCGCACTGCGGTCGAACTGCCGTTCGCCCCCGGTCGCCGTTTCATGGTGGTCGAACAGCGCGGTTTCGCCGCGATCATCCACAAGGACCTGCCCATCGACGTGTCGGCCGCCGAACCCGAACTCTCGCTCGCGACGATCTCGACGAGCGCGCGCCGGGTCCTCGCCTCGCGTGGCCAGATCGATCTGGCGTGGTTCGACCGGCTCGGCCAGGCGTCCGAAACCACGTTCATCGACGGCGATCGCGTCGTGGCCGTCGTCGCGTCGAAGCGCTACCGGATCGGCGCGATCGCCGCCCTGCCGCGCGCGCGGCTGGACGAGCGCGTGCGTACGGCCGCGACCGTCCTGGTGCCCACGAGCGCGGTCGCCGGGGTCCTGCTCGTGGTGGCGGTCTTTTTCCTCGCGCGGATGCAGATGGCCATGCCGGCCGTCATCCGCTCGGCGCTCCGCAACAACGAGTTCTACATCAACTACCAGCCGATCGTGGAACTCGGCACCGGTCGCTGGGTCGGTGCGGAGGCGCTCGTCCGGTGGTGCCGGCGCAGCGGCGAGAACATCCGCCCCGACGTCTTCATCCCGGTGGCCGAAGGCGCCGGGCTGATCCGGCGCCTGACCGAGCGCGTCGTCGGCCTCGTCGGGCGCGACATCGCCACCCTGTTCGGCGTGCATCCGGCGCTGCACATCGCGATCAACCTTTCGTCGCAGGACCTGCATTCGGAACTTACCGTGGCGCTGCTCGAAGGGCTGGTCGAGCGCACGGCGGCGTCGCCGGGCAACCTCGTGGTCGAAGCGACCGAGCGCGGCTTCTCCGACCCCAAGCTTGCGGGCGCGGTCATCAAGCGGCTGCGCGCGTCCGGCATCCGGGTCGCCATCGACGATTTCGGCACGGGCTATTCGAGCCTGTCCTATCTCGAGAGCTTCGAGCTCGACTACCTGAAGATCGACAAGTCGTTCGTCGACACGATCGGACGGGACGCCGCGACCAGCCAGGTCGTCCTGCACATCATCGCGATGGCGAAGTCGCTCGACCTCCAGATGATCGCCGAGGGCGTCGAGACCGAGGCCCAGGCCCGCTTCCTGCACGAACACGGCGTGCAGTTCGCGCAAGGGTGGCTCTTCGCCAAGCCGATGCCGTTCGCCGAATTCTCCGCGCGCCTCGTGGGCGCCAAGCCTTGAGCTGGCGCGTCCGGCCGGTCTAGCGCGACGGCGCCGCCGCCCCCATCGCGGCGGCGAAGCCCATCCCGTCGGCGAAGGCTTCCGAGAACAGCGAGACCGGATCGGGATAGGGCACGGCGAGCTTCGCCCACACCTGCCCGTCCTCGAAATCGAGCTGGCCGTGGAACTTGTCGGCCATGCGGCGCATCGGCTGGTTGTCGATCAGGCAGATCATGTGCAGCCGGCCGATCATCCGGTTGCGCGCCATCAGGATCGTGCGGCGCAAGAGCTCGCTGCCGATGCCCTTGTTGCGGTGATCGGGCGCCACCGTCACGGCGAACTCGCCGCCGCGCGCGGGCCCGGCCAGATCGGCATGCAGCTCGCCCACCGCGCACAGCCTGCGCGCCTCGAAGCAGCCGAGCAGGCAGGCCGTCGTCCAGTCGATCTTCCGCACGTATTCGCGCACGACCGCATCCGTCGCGTTGCCCGAAAAGCGGGCACGCCGGTCGGCGGCATCGAGTGTCAGCAAGTGCGCTTCAAAATCGGTCGCATCGAAGCGGTTGAGCTTGCGGTAATAAACCATCTGCACATCTCCTTCGTCCGGGGGGACGATTTGGGCGATGCGCTTCTCTCCCCAACTTGGAAGGCACTCTATCGCAAGAATCGAGCCGGATTGTGACGCGAATGCTGCATCATTGCTGCCATGCGAATGCTGCGTTGCCCTCCGGACGGCTGGAAAGACAAGCTGATCCTGCCCAAATCGCAGGCGTGAAACCGTGCAAGAGGACTCCAGAATGACCGATATCGCCCCCGGTGCCCGCGAACGTGCCCTCGCCAAGGCCGCCGGCGAACGTGCGGTCGAACGCATCGTGCGCGGCCAGCCGACGAGCGACGGGGCCGGCGTGAAGCTCAACCGCGTGATCGGCACGCGCGCGCTGCCCGATCTCGATCCCTTCCTGATGCTCGACGAATTCGGCTCGGACGATCCCGACGCCTACATCGCGGGCTTCCCCGACCATCCGCATCGCGGCTTCGAGACGGTGACCTACATGCTCGACGGGCGCATGCGCCACGGCGACAACAAGGGCAACGTGGGCCTGCTCGGGCCCGGCTCGGTGCAGTGGATGACCGCGGGCCGCGGCATCGTGCATTCGGAAATGCCCGAACAGCAGGAAGGGCTGATGCGCGGCTTCCAGCTGTGGGTCAACCTGCCCGCTTCCGAGAAGATGTGCGCGCCCGCCTATCAGGACCTGCCCGCCGACGCGATGCCGGTCGTCGAGATCGGCGACGGCTCCCGCGTGAAGGTGATCGCCGGGCGCTATGCCGGCGCCACGGGCCCGGTCGCCGCGCGCAGCACCGAGCCGCTCTATCTCGACGTCGAACTCGCCCCGCAGGCGAGCGTCGCGATTCCCGTGGCGCAAGGCCATCGCGGCTTCGTCTATGCCTATGAAGGCGTGGCCGTGGCCGGCGCGACGCCGCTGGCGGCAGGCGAACTCGGCCTGCTCGCCGACGGCGACCGCGTGACGCTGCGCACCGGCGACGAGCCCGCGCGCATGATCCTCGTCGCGGGCAAGCCCATCGGCGAACCGGTCGCCAAATACGGCCCGTTCGTCATGAACACCGAGGCGGAGATCCGCCAGGCGATGATGGATTACCGGGCGGGGAAGTTCTAAATTGAAACACCGTCACCCCCGGGCTTGACCCCTCAAGGCATCGCCTTGAGCCACGACTTTTGTAATTTCCGGTGCTCGACGATCAAGTCGTGGATGCCCGGGTCAAGCCCGGGCATGACGGCCTGAGTCAAGTCAACCGCCCTCGATCTCCTCGCGCAGCATCTCCAGTTCCAGCCACTCGTCTTCGGCGGCCGCCAGATCGGCCTGCGCTTTCGCGAGCGCTGCCGTGTGGCGGTCGAACGCGGCGCGGTCGCGCGCGAAGAGGCCGGCATCGGCGAGTGCCGCGTTCGCTGCCGCGATGGCGGCGCGCATCTTCTCCATGCGGCCGGGCAGCGTTTCCAGCGCGTGCTTCTGCTTGAAGCCCAGACGCTTTTTCGGCTCGGCCGACGCGCGCGGCGCGGCCGGTGCTGCGGCGCGCGTGGGCGGCAGGCTGGCGTTGGCCGCGACCTTCGCCTCCACGCCGCGCCCGCGCTGGGCGAGCATGTCGGTGTAGCCGCCGGCATATTCGCGCCACAGGCCGTCGCCTTCGGCGACGATGGTGGAGGTCGCGACGCGGTCGAGGAAGTCGCGGTCGTGGCTGACGACCAGCACCGTGCCCGTATAGTCGGCGAGCAGTTCCTGCAGCAGGTCCAGCGTCTCGATGTCGAGATCGTTGGTCGGCTCGTCGAGCACCAGCAGGTTGGATGGTTTCGCCAACGCGCGCGCCAGCATCGCGCGGCCGCGCTCGCCGCCCGACAATGCCGCCATCTTCGTGCGCGCCTGCGGGGCCTGGAAGAGGAAGTCCTTCATGTAGGCGTGGACATGGCGCGTGGTGCCGCCGACCGACACGGTCTCGCCGTGGCCGCCGGTCAGCGTGTCGGCGAGCGTGGCCTCGGGGTCGAGCGATTCGCGCCGCTGGTCGAGCGTGACCATCGCGAGACCCGTACCGATGCGCGCCTCGCCCGTATCGGGCGCAAGGTTGCCCACGAGCATGTTGAGCAGCGTCGTCTTCCCCGCGCCGTTCGGGCCGACGATGCCGATGCGGTCGCCGCGCAGGATGCGGATCGAGAAATCGCGCACGACGGCCACACCGCCATATTCCTTGGTGATGGCGTCGGCAGCGATGACGAGCGTGCCCGAGCCGTCGGCAGTGAAGGCCGACATGGTTGCCTTGCCGGCGGCGGCCACGCGCTCGCGTCGCTGCTTTCGCAGGTTCTGCAGGTCGCCCAGACGCTTCACGTTGCGCTTGCGCCTGGCGGTCACGCCGTAGCGCAGCCAGTCTTCCTCGCGCGCGATCTTGCGCGTGAGCTTGTGCGCCTCGGTCTCTTCGCGCGCCAGGATGTCGTCGCGCCATTCCTCGAAATCGGCGAAGCCTTTTTCAAGCCGCCGCGTGGCGCCGCGGTCGAGCCACACCATCGCGCGCGACAGCGACTGGAGAAAACGCCTGTCGTGGCTGATCGTCACGAGGGCGCCGCGCTGGCCGGCAAGCTCGCTTTCCAGCCATGCGATCGCAGGCAGATCGAGATGGTTGGTCGGCTCGTCCATCAGCAGGATATCGGGCGACGGGGCGAGGACGCGCGCCAGTGCGGCGCGCCGCGCCTCGCCACCGGAAAGATGGGCGGGATCTTCCGTACCTGTCAGGCCAAGCTGTTCGAGCAGATATTGGGCACGATAGGCGTCGTGGTCGCCCACGAGGCCGGCCTCGACATAGGCGAGCGTGCTCGCGAATCCGGTCAGATCCGGCTCTTGCGGCAGATAGCGCAGCGTCGTGCCGGGCTGCAGGAAGCGGGTGCCGCCGTCAGGCACGATCATGCCGGCGGCGATCTTGAGCAGCGTGGACTTGCCCGAACCGTTGCGCCCGATCAACGCCAGCCGTTCGCCCGGCGACACCGAAAGGGTGGCACCGTCGAGCACGGGCGGGTCGCCATAGGCAACCCGTATGTCCTGGAGGATCAGAAGGGGTGGCATTAACAGTTCGGAAACCGGTTTCGCGCGACACTTGCCCTTGGATCCGGGGTCAATGCAAGAACTCGTTCGAAAATATATCGCAGGCACCTACGTCTTCCGCGAGGGGGAAGCGGGCGTCTATGCCTTCATCCTGCGCTCGGGCAAGGTACGCCTGTTCCGGCTCAAGGGCGCGCGCGAGATCGTTTTCGACGAGCTGATGGAAGGCCGCCTGTTCGGCGCCAGCGCCCTCGTCGAGCCGCGGCCGCGCTTCCTCAGCGCCCACACCACCACGGGGTGCGAGTGCTACGCGATCGACCGGCGCGACTACAACGCGCGGCTCGCGAAGATCGACCCGCCGCTGATGCGCGCGCTGCGCAACCTCCACATCTTCGTCGACCGCGTGCCGCTGCACGACGCCGACGGCAAGCGCATCGTCGGCGCCGCTCCTCTGGACGTCGAGCAGAAGATCGCCGCACTGCTCGATTCCGATATCGCCGTCGCGCTCGTGCGGACCGGCGACCCGATCATCGACATGGTCGCCGAACAGATCCTCGTCGAGGCCAAGCGCCGCCTCCCCGCCCCGCCCGAAGACGAAGAAACCGCCCGCCAGCGCGAACGGCTGAAGCCGACGGCCGGACCCGCGAAGCAGGCCGCCGCCACCCCGCCCCCGTCCGCGAAGGAAGAGGGAGCGGCGGCAAAGACATCCCGCGTCCCGCCGGCCGGCGTGGGAAAGGCGCATGTCGCAAGCGTCCGCGTCCCTTTCCGGGGCGAAGGCTAGCGCACGCCTCACCCTCATCTCTGTTTTCCATCATGCCCGGCACAAGGCGGGGCATGACGGAAATTTAAGTGTTCCTTGTGGCAGACGATGAGAGATAACCTACATAAGTATCTGTAGTTGTATATATTCCTTTGACGGTTTATGATCCGCGCATGGATCGAGACCATCCGGTCCTGTGCTGTTTGACATGTGAATAGGGGCCGCAAGACTTGCTTGACCGGTTTTGTTTGCGTCAACGGTCAACAAGGATTTTGCGGCCGATCAAAGGGTTGGCTGTTGACGGTCAACATCCGTCAACAACCGCAAGAATGACGAGACGGAATGATTTTACGTCTCCGTCTCTTGCTCGATCCGCGCCGGATCAAAGGGATAGGCAGGAGACGGTCGCCTGCCGTCTCTTCGTCGTCTCGTAGACCTTATTTCTTCCAGCCGCCGCCATACAGATCGCCGCGGCGGTCGGCGAGGTTGCGCACGGTGCCGCCGGTGCGCGCGGCATCCAGTGCGGCGAGATCGAAATCGGCGAAGATCACGGTCTCCACGCCGGCCGGGGCGATTTCCAGAACGCCGTCGCGCGCGAAAGGCACGTCGCACGGCGTCAGCAAGCAGCTCTCGGCATACTGGATATCCATGTTCTCGACGAACGGCAGATTGCCCACATTGCCCGCAAGCGCCAGGTAGCACTGGTTCTCGACCGCGCGGGCCTGCGCACAATGGCGCACGCGCATGTAGCCGCGCCGGTCGTCGGTGCAGAAGGGCACGAGCACGAGCCGCGCGCCCTGATCCGCGAGATGGCGCTGCAGCTCGGGGAATTCCACGTCGTAGCAGATCGTCGTCGCGACCGGACCGAAATCGGTCATCACGGGGGCGGCCGCATCGCCGCCCACGATGCCCCAGGTGTCGCGCTCGCTGGGCGTGGCGTGGATCTTGGGCTGCGCATGCAGCGTACCGTCGGGCATGGCGAGGAACGAGACGTTGCGCGGGACGCCGTCCCCGTCGCGCAGGAAGTGCGAGCCGCCGCAGATCGCGATGCGGTGGCGGCGGGCAAGCTCGGCGAGGCTCGCGCGGAACTTAACAGTGTAACCATCCAGCGCGTCGACCGCGAGAGCCGCCGGCACGCCGCGGTGCGCGGCCGTGAGAAGCTGCAGCGTGAACATCTCGGGGAACACGACGAAGTCGGCGCGATAGCTCGCCGCGATGCCGACGAAGAAGGCGAGCCGCTCCTCGAACGCGGCATAGCTCGCGACCGGGCCCTGCCCGTACTGCGCGCAGGCGACGCGCGCCGAGGGGCGGAACGCGGTCATGCTCAGAACGCCACCTTGTCGCCGCCCTTGAGCGCCAGGATCTCGCGCGCCTCGTCGGGCGTGGCGATGGAAAGCCCCAGCCCTTCGAGAATCTGACGTACGCGCGCGACCTGCTCGGCGTTGGATTTCGCGAACTGCCCCGGCCCGATCCACAGCGAGTCCTCGAGACCCACGCGCACGTTGCCGCCCATCGCGGCCGCCTGTGCTGCGATCGTCAGCTGGTGGCGGCCTGCGCCCAGCACCGACCAGCGATAGGCATCGCCGAACAGCCGGTCGGCCGTGCGCTTCATGTGCAGCACGTCCTCGGGATGCGTGCCGATGCCGCCGAGAATTCCGAACACCGACTGCACGAAGAAGGGCGGCTTCACGAGGCCCTTCTCGACGAAGTGCGCGAGCGTATAGAGGTGCCCGATGTCGTAGCACTCGATCTCGAAGCGCGTGCCGTTGTCGGCGCAGGTGCGCAGGATCAGCTCGATGTCGGCGAACGTGTTCTTGAAGAAGCCCGTGCGCGAGCCTTCCAGATAGGGCCGCTCCCAGTCGTGCTTCAGGTCCTTGAAGCGCTCCAGCATCGGGAACAGCGCGAAGTTCATCGTGCCCATGTTGAGCGAGGCGACTTCCGGCTTGAACGTGGCGGCGGGCTTCAGCCGCTCTTCCACCAGCATCGTCGGCGAACCGCCGGTCGTCAGGTTCACCACGCAGTTCGACGCCTGCTTGATGATCTTGAGGAAGGGCGCGAACGCCTCGGGCGACTGGTCGGGCTTGCCGGTCTCGGGATCGCGCGCGTGCAGATGGACGATAGCGGCACCCGCCTCGACCGCGCCCAGCGCCGCGTCCGCGATCTGCTGCGGCGTCACGGGAAGATAGGGCGACATCGACGGCGTGTGGATGGCGCCCGTGACGGCGCAGGTGATGATGACCTTGCGGCCGGTCTTCTTCGCTGGCTCCGCCATCATGCGCTCCCGATCAACGCGGCCACGGCCTTGCCGCAGGCTTCCGTGCCCAGCGTGCCGCCCAGGTCGCGCGTGCGCGTCGCGGGATCGCCCAGCGACTTCTCGACCGCGCGCTCGATGGCGAGTGCCGCTTCGCTCTCGCCCAGATGTTCGAGCATCATCGCGGCCGTCCAGATCTGGCCGACCGGATTGGCGATGCCCTTGCCCGCGATGTCGGGCGCGGAGCCGTGCACCGGCTCGAACAGCGAGGGGAACTTGCGCTCGGGATTGATGTTGGCCGATGGCGCGATGCCGATCGTGCCCGTGCAGGCGGGCCCGAGGTCGGAAAGGATGTCGCCGAACAGGTTGGAGGCCACGACCACGTCGAAGCGGTCGGGATTGAGGACGAAATGCGCGGTGAGGATGTCGATGTGATACTGGTCGACCGCGACGCCGGGGTAGTCCTTCGACATCTCCTTCACGCGGGAATCCCAGTACGGCATCGAGATCGAGATGCCGTTCGACTTGGTGGCGGAGGTGAGTTTCTTGCGCTTGCGCTTCTTCGCCAGCTCGAAGGCATAGCGCAGGATGCGGTCGACGCCGATGCGCGTGAACACGGTTTCCTGCACGACCATCTCGCGCTCGGTACCCGGAAAGATCGTGCCGCCGAGCGAGGTGTACTCGCCCTCGGTGTTCTCGCGCACGACGTAGAAATCGATGTCGCCCGGCTTGCGGCCGGCCAGCGGGCACGGCACGCCCGGCATCAGGCGCACGGGCCTGAGGTTCACGTACTGGTCGAACTCGCGGCGGAACTGCAGCAGCGAGCCCCACAGCGAAACGTGATCGGGCACGATGGCGGGCCAGCCCACCGCGCCGAAGAACAGCGCGTCGTGGCCGCCGATCTGCGCCTTCCAGTCGTCCGGCATCATCTTGCCGTGCCTGGCGTAATAATCGCAGTTCGCGAAATCGAAATCGTCGAGCGTCATCTCGAAGCCGAACTTCGCCGACGCGGCGCGCAACGCACGCACGCCTTCGGGGACGACTTCCTTGCCGATCCCGTCGCCGGGAATGACTGCGATGCGATAGTTGCGGTTCTTCATTTTTCTTCCGGGCTGTCGGTGGGGGTATCGACGCGCACATGGCACGCGAAGACCATGTCGACGATACGGCCGTCGCGCGCGAGCGGCAAGGCGAGCCGCTGCATGCGGATGTACTGGCGCCCGGCTGTCCACATCTGGTTTTCCCAGTAGTGCGCGACGCGCGTGCGCGCGACTTCCGTGAACGCGGCGTTCACGTGCCGGCGCCGTTCGGGCAGGACGAATTCGTCGATGTAGCGGCCGGCCGGATTCGATCCCATGATCTCGACCAGCGTCTCGCCCGCCACGCGCACGCGGAAACGCAGCTCTTCGTCGGCCGACGGCACGACATCGTAGAGAACGAGATTGGGGATCAGGCGCGGCAGTTCGACCAGCGGATCGACATGCTGGCGGCCGGGGAGCAGGCCCGCGGGCGCCGCCGCGCGCCAATAGTCGTAGAAAAGGCGAAAATCCGGATGGCCCGCTTCCGGCGGCAGTTCGGACAACGTGATCGGCATATCGGTCAATTTGGTGCCCCAGGTCGGACTTGAACCAACATGCCCTTGCGGGCAACAGATTTTGAGTCTGCCGCGTCTACCGTTTCGCCACTGGGGCACTAAGCCGTACGGTCGGCGGATCATAGGGATGAAATCGATCGGGTCAACTGCCGCAGGGCTTGGGTCGCGGGCGCCGACGCCTTATGTTCCCGGCCATGATGCTTGCCGGACTTCCGCCCCGCACCCTCGCCCTCGCCGTCGCATTCGGCGGCGCCGCCGTCCTGGGTGCTGCCCTCGCCTTCCAGCATGTCGGCGGGCTTGCGCCCTGCGTGCTCTGCTACTGGCAGCGCTATCCCTACTGGGCCGCGATCCCGCTCGCCGCCGCTTCCGCCCTCCTCGCGGGCACGAACCGGCGGCTTGCGGCCGTGCTGCTGGCGCTGGCCGCCGCCTTGCTGATCGCGGACGCCGGCATCGCCGCCTTCCATGTCGGCGTCGAGCTCAAATGGTGGGAGGGTACTGCCGAATGCGGCGGGACGCGGCCCGCCTCCGGCAGCCTCGAGGAATTGCGCGCGCGCCTGCTCGCCGCTCCCATCGTGCGCTGCGACGAGCCGGCCTGGACGCTGTTCGGCCTGTCGATGGCGGGGTACAATTTCTGTGCAGCGCTGGTGCTGGCCGCAATCGCGGCGACCGGTGCAAGGCGCCTGCACGACGGAGACCCGCGATGAGCGACGCCAAGGCGATGGGGCTGCCGGGCGAACCGGCCGGCGAGAAGCTGATCGACCGCGTGCTGCGCGTCGACCATGCCGGCGAATACGGCGCCGTGCGCATCTATGAAGGCCAGCTTGCCGTGCTCGGCCGCGACAGCGAGGCGGGCTCGGCCGTCGCGCACATGGCCGAGCAGGAACGCCGGCATCTGGATGCGTTCGAGAAGCTGCTGCCCACACGCCGCGCGCGCCCCACGGTGCTGCAGCCCTTGTGGCACGTGGCGGGCTTCGCGCTGGGGGCAGCCACCGCGATGCTCGGCCCCAAGGCCGCGATGGCCTGCACGGTCGCGGTCGAGGAAGTGATCGACGAACATTACCGCGAGCAGATCGAAGCGCTGCCGGCCGAAGAATCCGAATTGAAATCCACGTTGGAGGAGTTCCGCCGCGAGGAACTCGAACATCGCGACGAGGCCCTTTCGCGCGACGCGATGCAGGCACCCGGCTACGAAATCCTGACGGGCGCCATCAAGGCGGGCTCGCGGCTGGCGATCTGGCTGTCGTCACGGATCTGACGCAACGTATCGTGACAATATTTCCCGAAACTGCCCCGATTTTGCCACGCTTGGCGGCGATAACGCGGACATGTCGAAGCCGCATCGATTCCACAAGCTGCGATACGACGAGGAACCGCGCCTCAGCGAGCTTCTCGACGATCCGATGACCCACAAGGTGATGGCGCGCGACCGCGTCACGCGCGAGGCGCTGCTCGCCTGCATCGCCGAGGCCCAGGCACGGCTGGCTTCCGCCGGGGCGTAGACCGCGCCGGGGCGAGGCGCTAACGTCCTCGCCGATGGTCCGGGCATTCAGCATCGCACTCGTGTTCGTGGGCCTGTTCGCAGGCCTCGTCGGCCCCGCGCGCGCCGCGCCGGACACCGACGGCGTCTATGGCGGCGCCATCACCTGCTCGAAGATCGGGCTCTCGCCCGGTTTCTCGCAGTCGCTTGGCGTGATCGTGCGTGACGGGCGTTTCTCCCGCGTGCGCGGCACCGCCGGCGAGATCGGCTACGAGGAACTGAAGGGCGAGATCGACGCGGACGGCGCGGTGCGCATCGCCGGCCTCTACATCGCCGACGAGGAAAAGCAGATCCTGTTCGAAGGGCGCGTCGAGGGCCCGACCCTGCGTGCCTCCGGCATGCGGGGCCCGCGCAAATGCGACGTCAAGCTCGACGGACCCGCCCTGTCGGGCGCCCCCCTTCCCTATCGCCTGCCGCCGGAGCCCGAGGGACGGCGCGCGGCCGTGGGGCGCAACTTGCCGGGCAGCTTCACCTGCCCCGAGCCGCCCGCACCGTTGCGCGACGTGATCGTCGAGCCCTTCTACGAGCGCGGCGACACGACACATTCGGTCGTCAACGCGCAGGCCTACGCGGCGCGCAGCCGCGCGGTCGAACCGCTGAGCGCGCTGGCGAGCGGCATCGCGCGGCTGGGCGACCGCTACCTGCAGACGCCTTCGCGCAATCCGGTCGTCGCGGCATGCATCGCTTCGTGGATCGAAACATGGGCCGCCGCCGACGCGATGCTCGGCCAGATGACCATGCAGGGCCAGTACGAGCGCAAATGGACGCTCGCCACGCTGGCGCTCAACTACGCGCTGCTTTCCGACGCGCCCGAGATCCCCGATACGCAGCGCGCGAAGATCGAGCGCTGGCTGCGCGAACTCGGCTGGGCGACCGTGCCGGAATATGCGCGCAAGCCCTTCGGCGAGCAGAACAACCACCTTTACTGGGCGGCCCTCGCCACGATGGCGGCGGCGGCCGCCACCGGCGACCGGCCGCTGTTCGACTGGGCGATCGCCGCGACGCGCGCAGGGCTCCGGCAGATCGGCCCGGACGGCGCGCTCGAACGCGAACTCGCGCGCAAGTCGAAGGCGCTGCACTATCACCGCTTCTCGGTCGAGCCGCTCGTGCTCGCCGTCGCGATCGCAAGGGCCAACGGCATCGAGCTTGGCGCGATGAATGACGGCGCGCTCGGCCGGCTCGTCGCGTTCACGCTCGCGGGCCTCGAAGATCCCGAACCGATCGCGCGGCGTGTGGGCGCCAAGCAGGAATTCGTCGGCACCGACCGCGTATCGCCCTCGATGTACGCGTGGGCGGAGATCTATCTGGCGGGCAATCCGGACGAAACGCTCGCCGCGACGCTGGAGAAGCTGCGCGGGACGAGCGGGCTGTCGCAGACATGGCTCGGCGGGAATCTCACGCTGCGGTTCGCCGCACCGAAACCCTGATCAGATCGGGTCGAGCTCGGTGTCCCAGTAGAGGAAGTCGCGCCAGCTCTCGTGCAGGTAGTTGGGCGGGAAGGCGCGCCCGTTCTCCTGCAGTTCGGTCGATGTCGGCTGCACCGGCTTGTTGCGCGGGAACATCTTCGCTTCGTTGGGCAGGCGGCTGCCCTTCACGAGATTGCAGCACGAGCAGGCCGTGACGACGTTCGTCCAGGTCGTGCGCCCGCCGCGCGAACGCGGGATCACATGGTCGAACGTGAGCTCCGGCGCGGGCGAGCCTTCGCCACAATACTGGCATTCGAAGCGGTCGCGCAGGAACACGTTGAAGCGCGTGAAGGCCGGGCGGCGCGCGGCCGGCACGTATTCCTTCAGCGAGATGACCGACGGCAGCCGGAACGCCTGCGAGGGCGAGCGCACGATGCGGTCATATTCAGAGACGACATTGACGCGGTCCTGGTAGACGGCCTTGACGGCGTCCTGCCACGACCAGATCGACAGCGGGAAATAAGAGAGCGGGCGGAAATCGGCGTTCAGGACGAGAGCAGGGCAGGCTTCGGCGGCGACCGAATGGCTGGCGAGCGGAACATACGGCACGCGCGCCGGATCGATCGGCTCGCTCAGGGTGTTGGACGCTTGCAGACTCACGCGCGACCCCTCCGCCTCCATTTCGAGTGCGTGGGCCGCCCTGTCGTTCAAGTCCGGGCGAGCCACGGCACGAGATTCGACGTCAATTCAGCTACCAATTGATAGGCGATCCCGGCGCGGAACACAATATCGGGGATGTTGCGGCGCGATGACGGTTCGCTACGCCGCGAGCGTCGCACCCAGCCGTTCGATCAGGAATTCCGCCCCCGCCTGCAGGCCCGCCTCGTCGATCGAATGCGGCAGGTCCGGGCAGGTCAGCGTCTCGACCGCAATGCCGGCGGCATCGAGCGCGGCGGCCGCCGCTTCCATGCGCTCGTACGGCACGATCGGATCGGCGTCGCCGTGCACGAGCAGCACCGGCGGGCGGGACTTGAGCTCGCCCGCCAGCAGTTCGGCCCCGACCAGCGCGCCGGAGAAACCGACGACGCCCGCGATTCCGACGGGCCGGCGCGGCGCGACGAACAGCGACATCATCGTGCCCTGGCTGAATCCCACCAGCGCCAGCCGCTCGGGCGGCAGTTCGTGGCGCGCAAGCTCTGCGTCGAGGAACGCGTCGAGGATCGGAGCTGCCGCCTGCACGCCGGCGAGCACGCGCTGGGGCGTGCGATCGAGCAGGCTGAACCACTGGCGGCCATAGGGCGCCATGTCGCACGGGAACGGCGCGTGCGGCGAGACGAACGCCGTGTTCGGCAGCACGCGCGCCCACAGCGGCGCAAGCGAGATGAGGTCGTTGCCGTCCGCACCCAGCCCGTGCAGAAGCACCACCAGACTTTTCGCCTTGCCGCCGGCCTGCGGGGCCAGGCGCGGCCCGTCGAGCTCGAAAAAACCCATGCGGATCTGGTAGCAGTGCCGCCATGCTACTGTCGAGAACGCAATGACCGTCACGCGCTTCGCACCCTCGCCCACCGGCCGCCTCCACAGCGGCCACGCCTTCTCCGCGCTGTTCGCGCGGGATGCGGCACGGCGCGCGGGCGGCCGCTTCCTGCTGCGCATCGAGGATACCGACCGCACGCGCTGCCGGCCGGAGTTCGAGGAAGGCATCTACGAGGATCTCGCCTGGCTCGGGCTCGACTGGGAGAAGCCGGTGCGCCGCCAGTCCGACCACATGGCCGACTACGCGTCGGCGCTCGCCACGCTCGACGGCATGGGGCTGCTCTACAGATGCTTCTGCACGCGCGCGAACATCATGCGCGAGATCGAGGCCGCCGGCGGCGCGCCGCACGGCGACGAGGCGGTCTATCCCGGCACGTGCCGCCATCGCGCGGCGGAGGACGTCGCCGGAAGGATCGCGTCGGGCGCATCCTTTGCGCTGCGCCTCGACGTCGCGCGCGCGTCGGCGATGGCGGGAAAACTCGAATGGCACGACCGCGAGCTTGGACTGCGGCGCGCGGAGCCCGAACGCCTCGGCGACGTGGTGCTCGCGCGCAAGGAATTCCCGGCGAGCTACCATCTCGCGGTCGTCCACGACGATCACGTGCAGGGCATCACGCTGGTGACGCGCGGCACCGACCTGCTCGTCGCCACGCATGTCCATCGCCTGCTGCAGGCCCTGCTCGGCTATGACGTGCCCGACTATCACCATCACCGCCTGCTGCTCGATGCCGAAGGGCGAAGGCTCGCCAAGCGGGCCGGATCGACGACCCTCGCCGGCCTCCGGCAGGCCGGGGCAGATCCCCGGAAAATCGTTTCGGATATGGGGTTTAGTCCATAGAATTGATTTTAGTTAAAATTAATAGTAAATTGTATTCGCCATGGACAACGTCCTTTTCGCGCTCGGAATCTATTTCGGGCTCCCCTTCCTGCTGGCCGTGCTGGCGAGATGCCTCGGCTTCGTCGTCGATGTGCTCGCCTGGCTGATCCACGGGCCGCCGCCGGCCGAGGAGCCGCCGCCCGCCTGGGCACCGGCGCGCGAATTCGCGCCGATTCCCCTCGCCCGCCTCAGCTGACCCGCAGGCTCGCCAGCGCCGCGTTCTCCGCGCGGATGCGCATCGTCAGCACGATCGCGTTCAGCACCGAAAAGACCGCCGCGAAGACCGGCAGGCCGAGGCACAGCGGAAGCACGGCGATCTCGCCGATCACGACGACGTAGTTGGGGTGCGCGACGAAGCGGTACGGTCCGCGCGCGACGAGCGTTTCGCCGGGCTGGACGAGGATGCGCGTCGTCCAGCGCCGGCCGAGCGTGGCGTGCACCCAGAAGCGCAGCGCCTGCAGCAGGACGAACACGACGAACCAGTACGGATCGACGGCGCCGTCGCGGCCGAACAGCCACAGCCCGGCGATCCAGCCCGTGTGGAGCGCCACAAGCAGCGGATAATGCCCCGCTCCGTGCTCGACGGCGCCGGCCGCGACCAGTGCCGCAGTGTTGCGCCGTGCGAACCACAGCTCGACGAGGCGTTCCGCCGTCACGAACGCGATCAGGAAAACCGCCGGAGTCATGCTGCCTGCCGCAGCGTGACGCAACTTGCCGTGAAGCCCGGGCCCATCGCGGCCAGCAGCGTGCGCGCCGGCAGCCCCTCGCGGATCGTGCGCTCCAGCACGAACAGCGCGGTCGGCGCCGACATGTTGCCATAGTCGGCCAGCACGGCGCGCTCGTGTTCCAGCGTACCCTGCGGCAGCGAGAAGGCGCGCTCCAGCGCGGTCACGACCTTCCTGCCGCCGGGATGGAAGGCGAACCCGTCGATGCCGGCAAGCGTCAGCCCCGACCGTTCGAGGATTCCCGAAACCGCCGGCGCCATGCGCGCTTCGGCGAAGGGCGGAATGTCGCGGTCGAAGATCACGCCGAGACCCTCCCGGTCGACCGACCAGCCCATCACGTCGAGCGTGCCGGGCCATTGATGCTGGCCGCTCGATTCGATTTCCGCGATCCCGCCGGCATCGGCGCGTACCACGCATGCGGCGGCACCGTCGGCGAACAGGGCGGTCGCCACGATGTTCGCCTTCGTCAGCTTGTCGAGGCGGAAGGCGAGCGAGCAGAGTTCGACCGCCACCATCAGCACGACGCTGCCGGGCCGTGCGCGCGCCAGACGCGCCGCGATCGCGAGACCCGACACGCCGCCCGCACAGCCGAGCCCGAAGACGGGTACGCGCTCCACGTCCGCGCGGAACCCCATCCGCCCGGCGACATGCGCTTCGAGGCTGGGCGTGGCGATGCCGGTCGACGAGATCGTGACGATGGTATCGACGTCGGCCGCCGCAAGCCCGGCTTCATCCAGCGCCTTCGTCGCCGCGTCGACGAACAGCGCGCCCGCACCGTCGAGAAAGGCCGCACTGCGCTCAGGCCAGCCCAGCGCGCCGAAATACCAGTCGGGCGGCCGCACGATGTGGCGCTTGCGGATTCCGGCACTGTCGAACACGCGGGCGAGCCGCTCGAACCCCTCGACGCGACCCGCGAAACCGCGGCGCACGGCGGCGGCGGCTTCCGCCTGCGTTATCTCATGCGGCGGAACGGCGGTGGCGAGCGAGACGATCTGGACGGGTGCGGGCATGGATGGACGATCCGCAATCCACCCCCGTGCTGGCAAGCATATTTGGCGAGGTGCGGATCAGCTCCGCGCCGGCTCGCGCGCATGCGGTACAGGCCGGTAAAATTCCTGTCCTTCGCGCGTGCGCGGCTTCGCCGCACGCACGGCATCGTCGGGCAGCTTGTCGAGCTTCGTGTAGGAAGGATGCTGCCCTTCGCGGTAGGGCGAGTTGCGCGCCGCGTTGTAGCAGCACAGCAGCACGTTGCGCGATTTCTCGGACCTGTTCTGCCCGGACGTGTGCAGCGTGTTGGAATGGAAGAACAGCGCGTCGCCCGGCGCCTGCTCCACATACACGTGCTCGAGCACCTTCATCGCCTGCTCGACGCGCTCCATGTCCGCACCCACTTGGCCGCCGACCACGCCATGCTCGAGCCGGCCGAGATGGTGCGAGCCCTTCAGCACTTCGAGGCACCCGTTCTCGCGCGTCGAGGGATCGACCGAGATGAACACGCTCGCCATCAGCGGAAACAGGCAGGCGTTGCGATACCAGTAGCCGTAATCCTGATGCCAGTCCCACGCCCCGCCGACCTTCGGGCGCTTCATCGTCAGCTTCGAGTGATAGTGGTAGACCTCGCCGCCGAGCAGCTTCTCCATCGAATCGACGATGCGCGCCGAGCGCGCGACGGCACCGAACACGTCGTCGCTGGGATGGTTCCACAGCGCCAGTTCGGTCGAAGCACCCTTGCTGTCGGGCCGCACATAGGTGTTCTTGGCGATCGCGGGGTCGTTGACGATCGCATCGGACAGCATCGCGATCTCGTCGGCCTCGAACAGGCCGCGGCGCAGCACGTAGCCGTCGCGGTGGAAGGCGGCGATCTCGGCCTCGGTCAGGCTCATGTCCACGTTCGGCATCGCGTTTCTCCCTTCCGCAAAACTATCAGCGGCGCATGCCTGCGACAATGTCGAGATAGTCCGCGCGGTCCGGATCGATCAGGCCGTGGCGGATGAAGAAATCGATCAGCACGAGATTGCAGTTGAACTTGAACTCGCGCGTTTCGGCGACGATTTCCGCCGTCTTGCGCCAGTCCCACAGGAAGAACTCGTCGACCTCGCCGTCGGTGTTGCGCGGCGTGAAATCGGCGGGCAGCTCCAGGTCGAAGCAGAACTGCACGTCGGGCTTGAGCCCGTCCTCGCCGTCCATGCGGTAGGTGATCGCCCCCGTGCAGACCGCGTTGCGCGCCAGTTCGGGCGGGATGCCCGCCTCCTCCCCGCACTCCTTCACCATGTTCTCGTGCAGGCCGAGGCCGACCGGCTGGCCGCCGGCGACCGTGTTGTCGAGCATGCCGGGATAGGTGGGCTTCTTCTTCGCGCGCCGCGCGACCCAGATCTTCGGGCCGTCGGCCGTGCGCACATAGCCGGTCATGTGCACGCCGTAAGAGCGGATGCCGAAATGCGGGGCGGCCGCGCGCTCGATGCGGAACAGCGGCTCGTCGCCCCAGTTCGCCAGCACGGGATACGCCTCGTTGCGCCGGCCGCGCACGATGCCGTCGGCCTCCAGCACGCGCACGACGCGCTCGACCGCCTGGCTGCGCTGGTCGGCATCCTTGAAGACGTCGAGCAGATGCACCGCATCGGCCGACACCGCGAACACGTTGGGGAAGTCGCGCAGGCGTTCGGCGAGCCGGTGGCGCACCGCGCCGATCGTGTGGCCCGCACCGGTGAGCGGGCGGTAGGCGGAAGGGTCGTGGGCATTGCACTCGGCGATACGGTCGAGAAACGACATGGGGGGGTCCGCTTGTGGCCGGAACGGGAAACGCTCTATAGCATGCGCCCATGGAACGCCGCATCGACGACGCCATCGCCGCCGCGCGCCGCTACGAAGCGGCCGCCCGGACGCGCTTTTCGGCATTGCTGCTGCGCGACGGCCGCGTGGATACCGGTGCGCTGGAAGCCAACCAGAGTGCGGCCCACGGCTTCGCCTGGCTTGCCGCAAGCGTCGCAGCCCTCGACGCGCTGGCGAAATGGGCGAATGAGCTTTCCCGGCAGGGCCGCAGCGACGCGCGCGTCCCGCTGGTCGTGCGGCTGGGCTTCGGCGAATATCTCGCGCGCCTCGTCCACGGCCTGCCGCTTTCGCAGGGGGAAACGCTGCGTCCGGCCGAAATGGGACTGACGCGCGAAGCGGCCGAACTTGCCACCGATCCGGCCGTCGCGCCGTTCCTCATCGGCGACGATCTCGCCAGGACGCGTGCCGCCCTCGTCGACCTGCTGGACGGGACGCTCGCCCCCGACGCCGACGAGACGGACGAAGCGTTGGCCGAGATGCGCCGCCAGCTGCGCCGCTTCGCGGCCGCCGAGATCGATCCGCATGCACAACGCTGGCACCGCGAGGATGCGATCATCCCGCTTGCCGTCGTCGAAGGGCTTGCGGCACTGGGCGTCTTCGGCCTGTGCGTGCCCGAAGAATATGGCGGGCTGGGTCTCGGCAAGATCGCGATGTGCATGACGAGCGAGGAACTGTCGCGCGCACACCTCGCCACCGGATCGCTCGCCACGCGCTCGGAGATCGCAGGCGAACTCGTCCGGCTGGCCGGAACCGACGCGCAGCGCCGCCGCTGGCTGCCGAAGATCGCCGACGGCTCCTGCCTGCCGACGGCGGTGTTCACCGAGCCCGACACCGGCTCCGACCTCGGCGCCATCCGCACGCGCGCGGTGCGCGACGGCGAGGCGTGGCGCATCACGGGGGCCAAGACCTGGATCACGCATGCCGCGCGCGCCGACATGATGACCGTGCTGGCACGCACCGATGCATCGTCCGCCGACCATCGCGGCCTGTCGATGTTCCTCGCCCCCAAGCCGCGCGGCACCGAAGCCGATCCGTTCCCGGTCGCGGGGCTCAGCGGCAGCGAGATCCGCACGCTCGGCTATCGCGGCATGAAGGAATACGAGCTTTCCTTCGACGGCTTCGCCGTGCCGGCCGACGCGCTGCTCGGCGGGAGGGAAGGCGAGGGCTTCCGCCAGCTGATGGCGACGTTCGAATCCGCGCGCATCCAGACGGCCGCGCGCGCCGTCGGCGTGGCCGAAGCCGCGACGTTCGAGGCCCTTTCCTACGCGCGCCAGCGCAAGCAGTTCGGCAAGGCCATCGTCGCCTTCCCGCGCGTGCATGCGAAGATCGCGGCGATGGCGGTCGAGACGATCATCGCGCGTGCGCTGACGCGCACGGCCGCGCGCGCCAAGGACGAAGGCAGACGCTGCGACGTGGAAGCCGGGATGGCCAAGCTCGTCGCCGCACGCGCGGCGTGGGTCGCGGCCGACGATTGCGTGCAGATCCACGGCGGCAACGGCTATGCCGAGGAATATGCCGCTTCGCGCCTGCTCGCCGATGCGCGCATCCTCAACATCTTCGAGGGTGCCGCCGAGATCCAGGCGCAGGTCATCCTGCGCGGCCTTCTGGAGAAGCGGAATTGATGCGCCGGCTTTTTGCAACTCTGCTGCTGGCCCTCTTCGCGCTCGGCGCGCCGGCCAAGGCCGACGAAGCCGACTGGCGGCGCTTCGCGCGCGAGATGCGCCTTACCGACATCGACGGCTTCGTCGAGACGGTGCGCAGCATCCGCGAGACCGGCGCGCTGCCGGCCGCGCGCTATATCGACAAGGGCGATGCCGAGCGGCGGGGCTGGCGGCCGGGCGGCGAGCTGTGCCGCGTATCGGGCGGGCGGGCCATCGGCGGCGACCGTTTCTCCAACCGCGAAGGGCGCCTGCCGTCCGCGGCCGGACGGCGCTGGACGGAAGCCGATCTCGATTTCGACTGCGGCCGGCGCAACGCCAGGCGCATCGTCTTTTCCAGCGACCGGCTGGTCTATGTCACGGTCGACCATTACGAAACGTTCCGCGAGGTTCCGCGATGAAGTCCGCCCGGCTCGACGAAACGCACGACAGCCTCGCCAAGGTCTATGCGACGCTTGCCGCCGACCTTTCGTTCCCTGCGCATTTCGCGGGCAATCTCGACGCGCTGTGGGACGTTCTGCTGCGCGACGTGCCCGGCCCGTTCGAGATCGTCTGGCCGGGTGCGGCGAAGGCGGGTGCCAAGATCGGCCCGAAATACAAGGCGCTGGTCCTGCTGCTGGAAGAGCTCGAGGAAGCGCGCGGCGACTTCAAGTTCAGGCGGCGGTAGAAAATTACAAAAGTCGTGGATGCCCGGGTCATGCCCGGGCATGACGGAAATGGTTGAGCCCGTCCTGGAAACACCGTCATGCCCGGCGAATGCCGGGCATCCACGACTTTTGTGGTTTCGTGCGCGCCGAAGTCACGGCGCTGGACGGAGACCTGCCGCGGGACTAGGTAATTGGCATGGAGATCGTCCTCAAGGTCCTGCCCTACCTGATCGGCCTCGTCGTGCTCGGCGTCGTCGCCTCGCTCTTCACGGGCCTGGGCGGCGTAGCGCAGGGCAGCGAGTTCAACCGGCGGCACGGCAACCACATGATGCGCTGGCGCGTCGGCCTGCAGGCGTTGGCCATCGCACTTCTGGCGCTCTACGCGTGGCTGCGCAACACCCATGGTTAAGCTCACGCGCATCTACACCAAGGGCGGCGACAAGGGCGACACGTCGCTGGGCAACGGCGTGCGCGTGCCCAAATACGATGCGCGCGTCGCGGCCTACGGCGCCGTCGACGAGGCGAATGCCTGCATCGGTCTCGCCCGCCTGCACACCAAGGGCGCGGTCGACAAGATGCTCGCCGCGATCCAGAACGACCTGTTCGATCTGGGCGCCGACCTGTGCACGCCCGAGGAAGCCAAGCCCAAATATCCGCCGCTGCGCGTCGTCGAAGCCCAGGTCGAACGGCTGGAGCGCGAGATCGACGCGATGAACGCCAAGCTTGCGCCGCTCGACTCCTTCATCCTGCCGGGCGGAACGGCGGCCGCTGCCTGCCTGCATCTGGCGCGCACGGTCGCGCGCCGGGCCGAGCGCGAGATCGTCCGTCTTGCCGCCACCAAGGACGTCAACCCGGCGGCGATCCGCTACATCAACCGGCTGTCGGATCACCTTTTCGTCCTGTCGCGCCGGGTAAACGACAACGGCGCCAAGGACGTGCTCTGGGTGCCGGGAAAGAACCGTTCCTGAACGGTCCGCCACGTTGACGCAAAGCGGCCCAGCACCTATTGTCCGGCACCTTCTGCCGTCATTCGAAAGGTGCGGAATTTACCGATGAAAGTGCTGGTCGCGGTCAAGCGGGTCGTTGATTACAACGTCAAGATCCGCGTGAAGGCCGACAAGTCGGGCGTCGAGCTCGCCAACGTCAAGATGTCGATGAACCCGTTCGACGAGATCGGGATCGAGGAAGCCGTCCGCCTCAAGGAAAAGGGTGTCGCGACCGAAGTGGTCGCCGTGTCGCTGGGTGTCGCCCAGTGCCAGGAGACGCTGCGCACCGCGCTCGCCATGGGTGCCGACCGCGGCATCCTCGTGCAGACGGACGCCGAGCTCCAGCCGCTCGCCGTCGCCAAGTGCCTCAAGGCGCTGGTCGAGAAGGAGCAGCCCACGCTCGTCATCCTCGGCAAGCAGGCGATCGACGACGACTGCAACCAGACGGGCCAGATGCTCGCAGCCCTGCTCGGCTGGCCGCAGGGCACGTTCGCCTCGAAGATCTCGCCCGCCGGCGACACGATGGAAGTGGTCCGCGAGGTCGACGGCGGCCTCGAGACGATCACGACGAAGCTGCCCGCGGTCGTCACGACCGATCTGCGCTTGAACGAGCCGCGCTATGCGAGCCTTCCCAACATCATGAAGGCGAAGAAGAAGCCGATCGAGACGATCGCGCCCGACGCGCTCGGCGTCGACGTCGCGCCGCGCCTCGCCACGCTCAAGGTCGAGGAACCACCCAAGCGCAGCGGCGGCATCAAGGTGCCCGACGTCGCCACGCTGGTGACGAAGCTCCAGACCGAAGCCAAGGTGATCTGACATGTCCGCTCTCGTGATCGCCGAACATGACGGCGCGACCTTGCGCCCCTCCACGCTCAACGCCGTCGCCGCCGCCCTCAAGCTCGGCGTGCCGGTCGACGTGCTTGTCACCGGTGCGGGCGCCGGGGCCGCCGCCGCCGAAGCCGCGAAAATCGGCGGCATCGGCAAGGTCCTGCATGCCGACGACGCATCGCTTGCCAACGGTCTGGCGGAGAACGTGGCGCCGCTGCTGGTGAAGCTCGCGGCCGGCCGCACGCATCTGCTGATGGCCGCGACGACGCAGGGCAAGAACCTGATGCCGCGCGTGGCGGCCCTGCTCGACGTGATGCAGGTCTCCGACATCATCGCGGTCGAAAGCGCCGACATTTTCGTGCGCCCGATCTATGCCGGCAATGCGCTGGCGACGGTGCAGTCGAAGGACAGGATCAAGGTCATCACCGTGCGCGTCACGGCCTTCCCGGCCGCAGCGCTTGGTGGCACCGCACCGGTCGAAGCGGTGTCGGGAGCGGCGGACGCGGGCCTCACGAAGTTCGTGAAGCAGGAACTTTCGAAGTCCGAGCGCCCCGAACTGACGGCCGCCAAGATCGTCGTCTCGGGCGGCCGCGGCATGGCCTCGGGCGAGAACTTCAAGACGTATCTCGAGCCGCTCGCCGACAAGCTGGGCGCCGCCGTCGGCGCCAGCCGCGCGGCGGTCGACGCGGGCTTCGCGCCCAACGACTACCAGGTCGGCCAGACGGGCAAGGTCGTGGCGCCGGACCTGTATGTCGCGGTCGGCATCTCGGGCGCCATCCAGCATCTCGCCGGCATGTCGGGCTCGAAGGTCATCGTCGCGGTGAACAAGGACGAGGAAGCGCCGATCTTCCAGATCGCCGACTACGGCATCGTCGGCGATCTCTTCAAGCTGGTGCCCGAACTGACCGCCGCCCTGCCGGCGCGCAAGTAAATCGAAATCGAGGAATCCAGATGATCCAGAAGATCGGCGTTATCGGTGCAGGCCAGATGGGCAACGGCATCGCCCATGTCTGCGCGATGAACAGCTACGACGTCCGCCTCGTCGACGCGAATTCCGAGGCGCTGCCCAAGGCGCTGGCGACGATCGGCGGCAACATGGACCGCCAGATCAAGAAGGGCGCGATGACGCAGGCCGTGAAGGACGCGGCGCTGGCGCACATCTCGACGGCGACCGACTTCGCGGTCTTCTCCGACGTCGATCTCGTCATCGAAGCGGCGACGGAGAACGAGGCGGTCAAGCGCGAGATATTCAAGAAGCTCTGCCCGCACCTGAAGAAATCGGCGCTGATCGCGTCGAACACCTCGTCGATCTCGATCACGCGCCTGGGCGCCTCGACCGACCGCCCCGCGCAGTTCATGGGCATGCACTTCATGAACCCGGTGCCGATCATGCAGCTCGTCGAGCTGATCCGCGGCATCGCCACGTCGAACGAGACCTACGAGCAGATCAAGGAACTGACGGCGAAGCTCGGCAAGACGTCGGCCACGGCCGAGGATTTCCCGGCCTTCATCGTCAACCGCATCCTGCTGCCGATGATCAACGAGGCCGTCTACACGCTGTACGAAGGCGTGGGCTCGGTCGAATCGATCGACACGGCGATGAAGCTCGGCACCAACCATCCGATGGGCCCGCTCGAGCTCGCCGATTTCATCGGCCTCGATACCTGCCTTGCGGTCATGCACGTGCTGTACGACGGCCTGTCGGATTCGAAATACCGCCCCTGCCCGCTGCTGGTGAAATATGTCGAGGCCGGCTGGCTCGGCCGCAAGACAAAACGCGGCTTCTACGACTATTCGGGGCCCAAGCCCGTCCCCACGCGCTGAGCATGGTCACGCAAGACGACATCGCCTTCGCCGGCCGGCTTGCCGACGCGGCGGGCAAGATCGCGCTGCAGTATTTCCGCACTTCCGTCGCGGTCGACGACAAGGAAGACGAATCGCCGGTGACCATCGCCGACCGCGGCGCCGAGCAGGCGATGCGCGAGATGATCGCGCGCGAACGCCCGCAAGACGGCATCATCGGCGAGGAATTCGGCAAGGAGCGCGCGGGTGCCGGCCGCGTGTGGGTGCTCGATCCGATCGACGGCACCAAGTCGTTCATTTCCGGCCGGCCGATGTTCGGCACGCTGGTGGCACTCGCCATCGACGGCGTGCCGGAGCTGGGCGTCATCGACTGTTCGGCCGTCGCCGAACGCTGGGTCGGCGTCAAGGGACGGCGCACGACGCACCGCGTGCGCGACGGTGCTGCCCTGGACGTGCGCGTACGCGCGTGCCCGGATCTCAAGCTCGCGACGCTCTACTGCTCGTCGCCGCTGATGTTCAAGGAACACTTCCCGGCGTTCGAGCGCGTGCGCGAGAAGGTCAAGCTGCCGATGTACGGCGGCGACTGCTACGCCTACGGCCTCGTCGCGTCGGGCTTCGCGGATCTCGACATCGAGGCCGGCCTGCAGGTCTACGACTATGCGGCCGTGGCCCCGGTTATCGAGGGTGCCGGCGGCATCATGACCGACTGGCGCGGCAGGCCGCTCGATCTGTCCAGCGACGGGCGCGTCATCGCGGCGGGCGACCGCAAGGCGCATGCGGCCGCGCTGGAACTGCTGCGCGGCTAGACCCAGCCGCCGTCCACGATCAGCGACTGGTTCGTGATGCCGCCCGCCTCGTCCGAGGCGAGGAACAGCACCGTGCGCGCGATGTCGTCGGGCACGAGCTTGCGCTTCAGGCACTGGCGTTCCTCGATCAGCTTCTCGCCTTCGGGCGTCAGCCATTTCTCGACCTGGCGCCGGGTCATGATCCAGCCCGGCACCACGCAGTTGACGCGGATGTTGTCGGGGCCGAACTCGCGCGCCAGCACGCGCGTCAGCCCGTGCGCGGCGGACTTGGCCGTCGCATAGGCCGAGAGATCCGCCGAACCCGACATCCACGAAACCGATCCGAAATTGACGATCGCACCCCCGCCCGCCGCGCGCATGTCGGGGATGGCGGCCTGTGCGGCGAAATAGGCGTGCTTGAGGTTCACGGCGATGCGGTCGTCCCAGTATTCGGGCGTGACCTTCAGGAAATCGTGGCGGTCGTCGTGGGCCGCGTTGTTGACGAGGACCGTCACGGGGCCGAACTTCGCGCGCACGGCGGCCATCGCCTTGCGCAGCGCCTCGATGTCGCGCAGGTCGCATTCCTCGAAATGGACGGACTGGCCGCGCGCGGCGATCTCGGCCGCGAGCGCCCGCGAGGGTCCCGGCTGGATGTCGCAGAAGCCGACCTTGGCGCCTTGCGCCGCGAAGGCCGCGACGGTCGCGGCACCGATGCCGCTGCCGCCGCCGGTGATGAAGACGGTCCGCCCCGCAAGGCTCGGGTAATTCGCGCGTGTCGACTCGTTCATGGCTCGGGCCGTCCCTCCGTTTTGCGGAACCTCGCATGGCAGCCGGGAAAAAGGCAACGGTTCCGGGCGAAAATACCCTTTCCTTCCCGCGCGTTCGCGCCATGATACAAGGGTCGTCCTGCGCGCCCGAGGGAGCTTCGCCTTGCCCGTCCGCCTGCCCCTGCTTGCCGCCGCCCTGACCCTTTCGCTGGCCCTGCCCGCCGGCGCCCAGACGCTTTCGCCGGGAACGGGCCCCAGCCACGCCATCGCCATGCACGGCGACATCAAATACCAGGCCGGCTTCCGCAATTTCGACCACGTCAATCCCGACGCGCCCAAGGGCGGCGAGGTGAAGTTCAGCGCGCTGGGCACGTTCGACAATTTCAATGCCTGGATCATCCGCGGCGTGCCGGCCGGCGTCACGGGCCTGACGGTCGAGACGCTGATGGTGGGCTCCGACGACGAGCCCTTCACGATGTACTGCCTGATCTGCGAGACGGTCGAGACGTCCGCCGACCGCTCGTGGGTCGAGTATTCGCTGCGCGCGGACGCCCGCTTCCACGACGGCAGCGTGATCGAGCCCGAGGACGTGATCTGGACCTTCGAGACGCTGAAGGCCAAGGGAAGGCCGATCTACCGTTCCTACTATGCCGACGTGGCGAAGATCGAGAAGACGGGCCCGCGCAAGGTGCGCTTCGTCTTCGCCAACGCCGAGAACCGCGAGATGCCGCTGATCGTCGGCGGGCTTCCGGTGCTTTCGCGCAAATGGTGGGCGGGCAGGGAATTCGACCGGCCGCTCACCGAGCCGCCGCTGGGCTCGGGTCCCTACCGGATCGAGAGCTTCGAGTTCGGCCGCAGCGTCGTGCTGCGCCGCGTGGCCGACCATTGGGGCCGCGACCTCGGCGTCTATCGCGGCCGCTACAACATGGACGTGCTGCGCTACGAATGGTACCGCGATCCGACGATCGCGCAGGAGGCGTTCCTCGCCGGCGCCTACGACCTGCGGCAGGAGAACACGGCCCGCTTCTGGGCGCAGGGCTACGACACGCCCGCCTTCCGCGACGGGCTTTTCCGCAAGATCGAGGTTCCCGAGCGGCGCGTCGCCGGGATGCAGGCCCTCGTGATGAATGCGCGCCGCAAGCCCTTCGACGACCGGCGCGTGCGCCAGGCGCTTTCCTACGCGTTCGACTTCGAATGGTCGAACAGGAACCTGTTCTTCGACTCCTACACGCGCACGCGCAGCTATTTCGACAATTCCGAACTCGCCGCGCGCGGCCTGCCCGACGGCGAGGAGAAGGCGATCCTCGAACGCCACAAGGCGAAGCTGCCGCCGGAACTCTTCACGACCGAATACCAGCCGCCGAAGACCGACGGCTCGGGCAACATCCGCGAGGGCATCCGCGAGGCGACGCGCCTGCTGCGCGAGGCGGGCTGGCGCATCGTGGACCAGAAGCTGGTCGATGCAAGCGGCAAGCAACTGGGCTTCGAGATCCTGCTGACGCAGAGCCAGGGCGCCTTCGAGCGCGTGCTCGGCCCCTTCGTCGCCAACCTGAAGCGCATCGGCATCGACGCGCGCATCCGCAACGTCGACACCGCGCAGTACCAGAACCGCACCGACGACTACGACTACGACATGATCGTCGGCGGCTGGGGCCAGTCGGAATCGCCGGGCAACGAGCAGCGCGAATACTGGACGTCGAGCCGCGCGGACCAGAAGGGCGGGCGCAACAGCGCCGGCATCAAGGACGCGGTCGTCGACGAACTGGTCGAGCTGCTGATCGCGGCCCCCGACCGCGCCAGCCTCGTCCAGCGCACGCGCGCCCTCGACCGCGTGCTGCAGTGGGGCCACTGGGTGATCCCGAACTGGTATCTCGCCTCCGACCGCGTGGTCGCGTGGGACCGCTTCGGCCGGCCCGCCACGAACAGCAAGAACGGCTTCGACTGGTCGACCTGGTGGGTCGATCCGGCGAAGGACGCGGCCCTTCGCGCCCGGCGCGGACGCTAGAAGGACAGATGCTCGGCTACCTCTTCCGCCGCCTGCTGCTGATCGTGCCCACGCTGCTGGGCATCATGATCGTCAACTTCGCGATCATCCAGGCCGCCCCCGGCGGGCCGATCGACGTGGTGCTCGCCGAACTGCGCGGCATCTCGACCGACCCCACGCAGCGCATCTCCGGCGGCGGATCGGAAGTGCAGGCGCGCGAGACGCGCGCGGGCGACCAGGGCTATCGCGGGGCGCGCGGCATCGACCCGGCCTTCATCAAGGAGCTGGAGCGCGAGTTCGGCTTCGACAGGCCGCCGCTCGAGCGCTTCACGACGATGCTGGTGAAATACGCGACGTTCGATTTCGGCCGCTCGTTCTTCAAGGACCGGCCCATCGTCGATCTCGTCCTCGAGAAGATGCCGGTCTCGATCTCGCTCGGCCTGTGGACGACGCTGATCGTCTATCTCGTGTCGATCCCGCTGGGCATCCGCAAGGCGGTGCGCGACGGCTCGCGCTTCGACCTGTGGACGTCGAGCACAATCATCGTGGGCTACGCGATCCCGAGCTTCCTGTTCGCCGTCCTGCTGATCGTGCTGTTCGCGGGCGGGCGCTTCCTCGACCTGTTCCCGCTGCGCGGGCTCACCTCCGACGGGTTCGCGACGATGGCGTGGTGGCGGCAGGCGCTCGACTATGCGTGGCACATGGTACTGCCCGTGCTCGCCATGACGATCGGCGGCTTCGCCAGCCTGACGATGCTGACCAAGAACTCGTTCCTCGACGAGATCGGCAAGCAGTACGTGATCACCGCGCGCGCCAAGGGCCTGCCCGAGCGGCGCGTGCTCTACGGCCACGTCTTCCGCAACGCGATGCTGATCGTCATCGCGGGGTTCCCCGCCGCCCTCGTGTCGATCTTCTTCACGGGTTCGCTGCTGATCGAGATCATCTTCTCCCTCGACGGGATCGGCCTGCTGGGCTTCGAGGCGGCGATCAACCGCGACTATCCGCTGATGTTCGCCACGCTCTATTTCTTCACGCTGCTCGGCCTCGTGATGAAGATCGTCTCCGATGTCGCCTACACGCTGATCGACCCGCGCATCGATTTCGAGGGCCGCCAGTGAAGCTCAGCGAGATCAACCGCCGGCGTCTCGCCAATTTCCGCGCCAACCGGCGCGGCTACTGGTCGTTCTGGATCTTCCTGGCGCTCTTCGCGCTCTCGCTGTGCGCCGAGGTGATCGCCAACGACCGGCCCGTGCTCGTGCGCTACGACGGCGCCTTCTACGTGCCCTTCGCGCGCGCCTATCCCGAGACCGCGTTCGGCGGCGAGTTCGAGACCGAGGCCGACTACCGCGACCCGCAGGTCGAGGCGCTGATCGCGGCGAAGGGCTGGGTCCTGTGGCCGCCGATCCGCTTCTCCTACCGCACCGTCAATCTCGACCTGCCGGTCCCCGCACCCGCCCCGCCGTCGGCCGACAACTGGCTGGGAACCGACGACCAGGGCCGCGACGTGGTGGCGCGCCTCATCTACGGCTTCCGCATCTCGGTGCTGTTCGGACTGACGCTGACGCTGCTGTCCTCGGTGGTGGGCGTCGCGGCCGGCGCCGTGCAGGGCTATTACGGCGGCTGGGTCGACCTGCTGCTCCAGCGCTTCATCGAGATCTGGGACGGGCTGCCGCAGCTCTACATGCTGATCATCCTCGCGGCCTTCGTGGAGCCGAATTTCTGGTGGCTGCTCGGCCTGCTGCTGCTGTTCGGCTGGATGGGGCTGGTCGGCGTCGTGCGCGCGGAGTTCCTGCGCGCCCGCAATTTCGACTATGTGCGCGCGGCCCGCGCGCTGGGCGCGCCTGACGCGCTCATCATGTTCCGCCACGTGCTGCCCAACGCGATGGTCGCCACGCTGACCTTCATGCCCTTCATCCTGTCGGGCTCGGTCGTGTCGCTGACCTCGCTCGATTTCCTCGGCTTCGGCCTGCCGGTGGGCTCGCCCTCGCTGGGCGAACTTCTCGCGCAGGGCAAATCGAACCTCAACGCGCCGTGGCTGGGCCTCACGGCCTTCTTCACCCTCGCCATCATGCTCTCGCTGCTGGTATTCGTCGGCGAGGCGGTGCGCGACGCCTTCGACCCCCGCAAGACCTTCCGGATCGACATCGGCAAATGAACGACCAACCGCTGCTCAGCGTGCGCGACCTCAGCGTCCGGTTCGATCTTGCCGGCAGGACGCAGTTCGCCGCCGTCGACCGCATCTCGTTCGACCTCCATCGCGGCGAGACGCTGGCGCTGGTCGGCGAGTCCGGTTCGGGCAAGTCGGTGACCGCGCTTTCGATCCTGCAGCTCCTCCCCTATCCGCTGGCGAGCCATCCGGCCCCGTCGTCGGTGCGCTTCAAGGGGCAGGAGCTGGTCGGCGCCGGCGAGACGGTGTTGCGCACCGTGCGCGGCAATCGCATCGCGATGATCTTCCAGGAGCCGATGACCTCGCTGAACCCGCTCCACACGATCGAGAAGCAGATCGGCGAGGCGCTGGCGATCCACAAGGGTCTCGGCAGCGAGGCCGCCCGCGCGCGTATCGTCGAGCTGCTGAAGCTCGTCGGGCTGGGCGAGCAGGCGGAAAAGCGGCTCGACGCCTATCCCCACCAGCTTTCGGGCGGCCAGCGCCAGCGCGTGATGATCGCCATGGCGCTTGCCAACGAGCCCGACATCCTGATCGCCGACGAACCCACCACGGCCGTCGACGTGACGATCCAGGCCCAGCTCCTGAAGCTGCTGCGCGAGCTGCAGGAAAAGCTCGGCATGGCGATGCTGTTCATCACCCACGACCTCGGCATCGTGCGCAAGCTCGCGCATCGCGTATGCGTGATGAGCAGGGGCCGTGTCGTGGAATCCGGCCCCGTCGCCGAGATCTTCGCGCGGCCGTCGCACGAATACACGAAGCACCTGCTGGCGGCCGAACCCAAGGGCAAGCCCTCGCGGCGCGATGCCGGTGCGGCGACGATCCTCGCGGCCCGCGATATCAAGGTGTGGTTCCCGATCAAAAGCGGCCTGCTGCGCCGCACGACCGGGCACGTCAAGGCGGTGGACGGCGTCTCGGTGACGCTGAAGGCCGGGCACACGCTGGGCGTGGTGGGCGAATCAGGCTCCGGCAAGACGACGCTCGGCCTCGCCCTGCTGCGGCTGACGCGCGCGCAAGGCTCGATCGAGTTCGACGGGCGCGACATCGCCGGGCTGGGTGCGGCGGCCCTGCGGCCGCTGCGCCGGCAGATGCAGATCGTCTTCCAGGACCCTTACGGCTCGCTCAGCCCGCGCATGTCGGTGACCGACATCGTCGCGGAAGGCCTCGGCATCCACCGCATCGGCCGCGATGCGGCCGAACGCGACGAGATCGTCGCCAGGGCGCTCGAGGAAGTGCGCATCGATCCCGCGACCCGCCACCGCTATCCGCACGAATTCTCCGGCGGCCAGCGCCAGCGCATCGCCATCGCGCGCGCCCTCGTGCTGAAGCCGAAATTCGTCGTGCTGGACGAGCCCACCTCCGCGCTCGACATGTCGGTGCAGGCGCAGATCGTCGACCTGCTGCGCGAGTTGCAGGACCGGCACGGGCTCGCCTACCTCTTCATCAGCCACGACCTGCGCGTCGTGCGCGCGCTCGCCGACGACGTGCTGGTGATGAAGGACGGAAAGGTCGTCGAGCAGGGCCCGGCGCCGCGCGTCTTCGAGACCCCGCAAGAACCCTATACCAGGGCGCTGATGGCCGCGGCGCTCGCGCACGATGTCGTCGAACATCCGGGAACACGCCAATGAAGCTTCTTTTCATCTCCGCCACCGACCGCGTCGAGCCGTGGCGCGCCGCGTTCAACGAACTGGCGCCCGAGATCGAGTTCGTGCCCTGGCCCGACGTGCCCGATCCGGAATCGATCGAATACGCGGCCGTCTGGAAATATCCGCCGGGCGCGCTGAAGGCGTTCCCGAACCTGAAATTCGTCTCCTCGCTGGGGGCGGGCATCGACCACCTGCTCGGCGACCCGGAATTTCCGGCGCATATCCCCTTCGTGCGTCTCGTCGACACGACGCTGACATCCGGCATGGTCGAGTATGCGCTGTGGGCGACGCTGCGCTACCACCGCCAGATGGTCGAATACGAGGCCTTCCAGCGGGCGCGCGAATGGAACCAGATGACGCCGCCGCCGACGTCCGAGCGGCGCGTCGGCATCGCGGGCATCGGCCAGATCGGCGGCGCCATCGCGCGCGCGACGGCGGGCCTCGGCTTCGACGTCGCGGGCTGGTCGCGCAATCCGCATACCGTGCCCGGCGTGGGCGTATTCGCCGGGACGGCCGGGTGGGAGCCGTTCCTGGCGCGCACCGACATCCTGATCTGCGTCCTGCCGCTGACGGCCGACACGCGCGGCATCCTCGACGCCCGGGCATTCGCCGCGATGCCCAAGGGAGCGTATGTCGTCAACATCGCGCGCGGCGGGCACCTGGTCGATGCCGACCTGATCGCCGCCCTCGACCGCGACCATCTGGCGCATGCCACGCTCGACGTGACGACGCCCGAGCCGCTGCCCGCGGAACACCCATTTTGGACACACCCAAAAATTACCGTGACCCCCCATATCGCCAGCCTGACCGACCCGAAAACGGCGGCCCCGCAGGTGATCGAGAACATTCGGCGATTCCGTGCGGGCGAACCCCTGCTGAACCGCGTGGACCGGGCGAACGGGTATTGAACGGCGCGCGCCGGGACGGCATTGTACCGGGGGCGGAACAGGACTATACCCTCGCCGCAACGGAGAAATATCGCGTAATCGATGGCTGACGCCGAAGCAAAAGCGGACGTTCCGAGCGAGCTTCCCCCGCCGAAGAAACCCGACAAGTCGAAGACGTTTTCCTTCGATCACGCGGTCTTCCAGGTGAAGGGAGCCTATTTCGGATTCGGCAAGGACGGCGATTCGGTCTGCCTGCATGTGCCGCTGGGCGACATCATGGCCGCACTTCCCATCGATGCCGTGAAGATCCAGTTCCAGATCCCGAAGGACAGCGAGGACGCCAAGCTTCTCGACATCGCAGAGAAGGCGATGAAGTTCGTCAAGCGCATCCTGCCCGGCGACTGCATCCCGGCCGAGATCCTCGACGGCACGGCGTCCTGGCGCGTCGAGCCGCATCACATCGCGCGCGCCAACGCGCGCATCTCGATGCAGATCATCAGCTGGATGTCGGGCAAGCCCGTCGAAGTCGGCGAGGGCACCGAACTCGAAGGGCTCGCCAACAATCCCGAGACCAAGAAGAAGATCCAGGAAGCCTTCGAGCTGCTGGCCGAGAAGCTCGGCCTCGGGCGCGCGAACAAGCACCAGATCGTCGAGATGATCGAGCAGCTGGCGCGCGAGACGTCCTACATCGAGGCGCTGCGCGAGCGCTTCCAGAAAATCCAGAAGATCTATTCCGGCTTCAACGTGCTGTTCGCGGCCTACAAGCGCGAGCGCGGCGTGCAGGACGAAGTCGGCCGCATCCGCATCCTGATGAAGAAGCCGGTCGAGGATATTTCCGGCATCTTCCTGCAGCTCGACGCGAATACCGGCGAGGTCTTCAACGCGCTGAAGCGCCTGCGCGAGACGATCAGCTACATCCGCTCCAAGCGCGACGAGTTGCACCAGCGCTTCATGCTGTGGGACGAGATCCTCGTCGCCTGGGAGGGCATCCCGCTGGAGCGCGACGGGCGCATGGACAAGCTCGTGCGCATCACCTACCGCTTCATCGCGCGCCACTTCCCGCAGGATTCCGAGTGGAGCCTGACGCGCTGAGCGTCTTGCGGATTTTCCTATTTTAGGATATATAGCGTCTCATGAAAGAGACGCTCACCCCCTGCCCGATTGACCGACTGTTGACCGGATTTTTCCCGTCAACCGGTCAACGCGATGGCAAAATATCGAGATATATCAATAGAATAGAAAAATTCCTGTCAACATCCGTCAACGCGCCGTCAACAACCCGCCAAGCAAGTTTTGCGGGCCCACAAAATTACAAAAGTCGTGGATGCCCGGCATTTGCCGGGCACGACGATTCTCGATCTTTCCGTCATGCCCGGGTTTGTCCCGGGCATCCACGACTTCGCCTGCGGCAGGCCGGATCGGTGGCGCTAAACCGTGCCATAACGCGCGCGCAGCGTGGCGAAGACCGTGCGGATCGACTGGACGAACGCGCCGTCGGGGCGGCCAGGGCGGTTCCACGGGCTCCACGCCAGCAGGTCGAGATGCGCCCATTTGGTTCCGGCCGGCACGAAAGCCTGCAGGAACAGCGCCGCGATGGCAGCCCCCGCGAAGGGCTCGCCCGACACGTTGTTGAGGTCGGCGACCTTGCTGTCGAGGCGCGCGCGATAGGCCTGCCAGAGCGGCATCAGCCACATCGGATCGTTCTCGGAGAGGCCCGTGGTCAGCAGCGAACGCGCGAGATCGTCGTCGTTGCAGAACAGCGCCGGCAGGTCAGGGCCGAGCGCCACGCGCGCGGCACCCGTCAGCGTCGCGAAATCGACCATCAGCTCCGGCTTCTCCTCGCCCGCACGCGCGAACGCATCGGCCAGGATCAGGCGGCCTTCGGCATCCGTGTGGCCGATCTCGACGGTGAGGCCCGCCTTGCTGCGGATCACGTCGAGGGGGCGGACGGCATTTCCGGAAATACTGTTTTCCACTGCCGGGATCAGCACGTGCAGGCGGACCTTCAGCTTCGCCTCGACGATCAGGCGCGTCAGCGCCAGCGCGTGCGCGGCGCCGCCCATGTCCTTCTTCATCAGCTTCATGCCGCTATCCGGCTTGATGCCCAGCCCGCCGGTATCGAAGCACACGCCCTTGCCGACGATCGCGATGCGCGGATGCGAAGGATTGCCCCAGGTGAGCTCGATCAGCCGCGGCTCGCGCGCCGCGGCGCGGCCCACCGCATGCACGAGGTTGTAGTTCTGCTTCAGCAGCGCGTCGCCGACGACGACCTTGGCCTGCAGGCCGCATTCGGCCGCAAGGTCCTTCGCCGCCTGCGCGAGCTCGCCCGGCCCCATGTCCTCGGCGGGCGTGTTGATCAGGTCGCGCGCGAGCCCGTCGGCGCGCACCATGCTCTCGGCCAGCCTGCGGTCGGCCTTCGCCGGCCAGACGAGTTCGGCGGGCAGGCGCTGGGCCTTCTTGTAACGGTCGAAGGCGTAGCTGCCGATGCCCCACGCGATCGCGATGCGCGTGGCGAGCGTGGCGTCCTGCGGCTCGGGATCGATCCGGTAACTGCCCGCCGGCAGGCGCAGCGGCAGGCCGGCCCATGCCCAGAACAGGTTTCCGGCACCGTCGCTCGACTCGCGCTCGGGCATGCCGACAAGGATGCGCTCGATGCCGCCGTCGCGACCCGGCAGGGCGAGGAACTCGCCCGTGCCCGCCTTGAAGCCGCTCTGCGCGGCGAAGCGGCGATGCACGGAAGACGCCGACTTCAGGAACTGCGGCCAGCCGGCCCTCGTCACGGGCACGAGGCGGATCGTCGCGGCGAGTTTCTTCGGGCGGAACGCAAGACGGGCTGGCATGAAGTCGATGTCCTTCTCGGTGCGGTGTTCGAATCGAGCTTGCCCCAATCGGGCAGGACTGGAAAGCTGCGCCTTCCTTTTTCCGCGGTCGGGGGCCTGGGGCAATGCCGGACATCGTGATCTATCTCGGGAACAAGGCCTATTCGTCGTGGTCGCTGCGCGGCTGGCTGGCGTGCAAGCTGACGGGCCTGCCCTTCCGCGAGGAAGTCCATTCCATGGACACGCCGGACTGGAAGGAATGGATCCTCGCGCGCAGCCCGACCGGCAAGGTGCCGTGCGTGCGCGTCGATGGCGCGCTGGTCTGGGAGTCGCTCGCGATCGGCGAGCAGCTCGCCGAACTCGATCCCGAGGCGTTCTGGCCGAAGGACTTCGCGGCGCGCGCGCAGGCGCGCGCGGTCGCCGCCGAGATGCATGCCGGATACGGCGAGCTGCGCAAGGCGATGTGGATGAACGTGCGCCGCCGCTTCCCCGGCAAGGGCCGCACGCCGGGCGCGCTCGCCGACATCGCGCGCATCGAGGCGCTGTGGGCCGACACGCGTCGCCGGTTCGGCACGGACGGGCCGTTCCTGTTCGGCAGGCGCTTTGGCTTCGCCGACGCGATGTTCGCCCCCGTCGTGGCGCGCTTCCATACGTGGGAGCCCGCGCTTTCCGCCGGATCGAAGGCCTATGTCGAGGCCGTCTGGAACCATCCCTTCATGGTCGAATGGGTGACGGCGGCCGCGGCCGAGCCGTGGACGCTCGCCAAATACGAGAATCCGGACCCCTAGGCCGACCGGCCGCCCGCGTGCCAGACTGGGGGTTGCCATGATGCCGTCCCCCGAAGCGACCGCGATCGGACGCGAACGTCCGCCCCTGGAATTCGACCTGCCCGAGGACGGCATGCGGATCCGCGTCCGCGCACCCCGCCGGACGGCCCGCCTCGCCGCGACGCTGGGTGCCTTCGCGGCGCTTGCCGCCGCGGGCCTCTGGTGGGCGAGCGGCGCTGCCGCCCCGCCGGGCCTGCTCGCGGCCCTGCTCGCAGGAGCGGCCGTCGGCATGTTCTGGTGCTATTTCAGCCTCGCGCGCGCCTATATCGCCTTCGACCGGCACGGTATCCACGACGCGGCGGCCGGCCTGCCGCCGCTGCCCTGGACGTCCATCGAACGGCTCGAGATCCTGCAGCTGCCGGCCGGCGGCCGCAGCGCGACGGGCCGCGCCAGCATGCTGTTCGTCCATCTGACGCCCGAGGCTTCGGAATGGCGCATCGGACGGTGGGGCGGGCTCGCGGGCCTGCTGGCGTCGGTCGGCACGCGGCCGGGCATCTACCTGCCGGGCACGCGGGAATCCGGCCTGCCGGTCCCGTTCGAGTACCTGGTCCTGCAACTCTACCGGCGCGGCGCGCCGATCCGCCCGCCCGCCCCGGAGTTCGACCTGTTCGACAGCGACGCGCGCTGGCTGCCCGCCCGGCGGGCCGCCCGCCTGCTGACGGACAGTCTCGGGCCGCGGGCACGGCCCTATGTGGGCCAGCATCTGGACATCGCCGAGACGCGCGGCGACCGCGCGGCCGTCGTCCACTGGCGGGCCGTTTCGGCGGCCTTGCGCGAACGCGCCGGCCGGATCGAGATCGAGGATTAGGTCCGCCTCAGCGGACGAGACCGCTTTCCGTATAGAAAAGCGCGGCGCCGGGATGGATCTGGAAGCCGAGCCCGTCGACGGCGGACTCTGGCCGCAGGAAGCGGCCGAACCCGGCATTGGCGTCGAGCGCCCGGCGGTTGTTCGGATGCCAGAGCGCGCGGGTGAGGCCGTAGACGACCTGCTCGTCGGCCTGCTCGGAGACGATCCAGACGATCCCGATCGACAGGGAGACGATCTCCGGCACGCCGCGATAGGTGGCGGCCGGGATCACCGTCTCGGTCAGGAAGGGCTGCGTGGCGCGCAGGCGCGCAGCATAGGCGCCGAGCGGCAGCACCGCGATCTCGTGCTGCTGGGCAAGGTCCGCGACGACCTGCGACGGCACGCCGGCCGTCAGGAAGAACGCGTCGAGCCTGTTCTCGGCCATCGCCTCGATCGCCTGGGCGGCCGTCACGTACTGCGCCTTCACGTCGCGCTCGCCGAGCCCTGCGGCCTGCAGCACCGCGCGCGCGGCGACGGCCGTCCCGGACTCGCGCTCGCCCAGCGCCACCGTCTTGCCGCGCAGGGCCCGCGCATCGGCGATCCCGGCTGCGCGCCGGACGACCAGATGCAGCGTTTCGGGATAGAGATTTGCGACCGCGCGCAGGTTGCGCACCGCCTCGCGCCTGGCCCACGGACCCGATCCGTGGAACGCCCAATAGGCAAGATCGGCCTGCGACAGGGCGGATTCGATCTTCCCGCTGGAGACGAGATCGATGTTGGCAAGCGAGCCCGCCGTCGTCTGGTTGACGACGATCAGCCCCGGCACGCCGCACGAGCCGCCGCGCGTGCAGTCGCGCGCGCCCGGCGGCGAGCTGACCACCTGCCCGATGAGCGTGGCGACCTGGAACATGCTGGATTCGGTGGGGCCGGACGCGATCCGGAAGAACTGGGCGTCCTGGGCGGCGGCCGGGCGCACGTATCCCGCCAGTGCCGCAGCACTACCGAGACCTGTCAGGAAGCTCCGTCGACCCAAGGGCGCCATTGCGCACGCCTACCACCGAGTATGCATCGGTTTTAACGTGCTTGCGGGGGCGCGTCATCCGCCGAATCGGCATGGCGGCTGCCCGCCTACATCATTTTCTTGGGCAGCCAGAGCGCCAGATCGGGCACGAAGAACAGCAGGACGACCATCAGGCACATCAGCAGGAAGAACGGGAAGGCGACCCAGCCGATATAGGTGATCTGGTGGCCGGTCATCCCCTGCAGAACGAAAAGGTTAAAGCCGACCGGGGGCGTGATCTGCGCCATTTCGACGACGATGACGATGAAAATGCCGAACCAGACGAGATCGAAACCCGCCCGCTCAATCGTCGGCATCACGACCGCCATGGTCAGGACGACCATCGAGATGCCGTCGAGGAAGCAGCCCAGGATCGCGTAGAAGACCGTCAGGATCAGGATCAGCATGCCCGGCCCGAGATCGAGCTGGTCGATCCATTCGGCGAGCGCGCGCGGCAGCCCCGTGAAGCCCATCGCCAGCGTGAGGAACGACGCCCCGGCAAGGATCAGCGCGATCATGCAGGAGAGGCGCGTGGCCCCCATCAGACTCTCGCGGAAAACGGTCCAGTTCATGTCGCCCTGCACGGTCGCGACGATCAGCGCGCCGGCCACGCCGACGGCGGCGGCTTCCGTCGCCGTCGCGAGCCCCGCATAGATCGATCCCAGCACCATCACGATCAGGCCGACCGATGGCAGCAGGAAGCGCGCCGCATAGATCTTCCCGAGGAAGGTCATCCGCATGTCGGCGGCGGGGATCTTCTCGGCATTGAACAGCGACCAGCAGATCACCCAGGCCATGAACATGCCGGCAAGCGCCAGCCCCGGAACGACCCCGGCGATGAAGAGCTGGGCGATCGACGTATTTGTCTGCACGCCGTAGACGATCATGATCAGCGACGGCGGGATCAGCAGGCCGAGCGTGCCCGACCCGGCGAGCGAGCCCACGATCATGCTTTCCGGGTAGCCGCGCTTGCGCAGCTCGGGGATCGACATCTTGCCGATCGTGGCGCAGGTCGCCGCGGACGATCCGGAAATCGCCGCGAAGATCGTGCAACCGATCACGTTGGTGTGCAGCAGGCGCCCCGGCAGGCCCTGCATCCAGGGCGCAAGGCCGCGGAACATGTCCTGCGACAGCCGCGTGCGGAACAGGATCTCGCCCATCCAGATGAACATCGGCAGCGCCGTGAGCGTCCACGAGGACGAGGCACCCCAGATCGTCGTCACCATCGCCGGCCCGACCGGCCGGCTGGTGAACATCTCCATCGCGAGATAGCCCGTGCCGAGCAGGGCGAGACCGATCCACACGCCCGAGCCGAGGATCACGAACATCAGGACGATCAGCAGGCCGGCAATTTCGAGACTGAGCATCGTTATCCCTGCGTCCTATTCCGTGTGCTGCATTTCGGCCGACAGGTCGCTCTCGGCCGGATCGCGGCCCTGCAGCACCTGCACGAGTTCGTCGACGAACGCGACGAGCAGGACGCTGACGCCCAGCGCCATCGCGCATTGCGGGATCCACAGCGGCGAGGCATCCATCGCGTCGGACCGCGAGTCGAATTCCCACGACCAGTAGACCATGTCCCACGCATACCAGGCGAAGAAGCCCGACAGCAGGATCGCCACGCCGAGACACCAGAATTCGAGCCAGCGCCGCGCGCGGCCCTTGAAGCGCTGGATGATGAGCGTGACGCGGATGTGCTCGCCGCGCTTGAGCGTGCTGGCAAGCGCGAAGAACGACGAGGCCGCCATCGCGTAGCCCGCATAGGCATCCGTGCCGCGCACGTAGATGTCGGAAACGCCGCCAAGGATCTGGAGGAGCGTCACTGCGAGGATCGACAGCATGCCCAGACCCGCCGCCCACGCACTCGCCTCGTAAAGTCCGTCGAGAAACCGCCGCATCGTCCCGTCCATCCGATGAAAGAGGGCCGGCTCCGCCTTTTCAGGCGAAACCGGCCCCGGTCTTCAAGCAAGGTTCGAGCCGCGGATCAGGCGCTCGCCTTGTAGGCTGCGACGAGTGCCTGGCCATCGGCGCCCGCGCGCCCCAGCCAGTCCTTCGTGAGCTCCTCGCCCCAGCGCTGGAATCCGCCCTTGAGGGCGGCCGACGGCGCTTCGACGGTCATGCCGTTCTTCTTGAACTCTTCGAGATAGAAATTGGCCAGACGCTCCGATTCCGCCCAGCCGCGCGCTTCGGCGACTTCCGACGCCTTGGTGACGGCGGCACGCGTCGCATCGTCGAGCGAAGCCCAGGACCGCTGGTTGACCATCGTGAGGTTCTTCGGCAGCCAGGCCTGCACGTCGTAGAAGAACTTGATGTGTTCCCAGATCTTGGAGTCGTAGCCCGTCGCGCCCGACGAGATCATCGAGTTGACGCGGCCGGCGGCCAGCGCCTGCACGAGTTCGGCGGCCTGGATCGTCGTGACGCGCATGCCCGCGAGTTCGGCGAAGCGGCCGGCCGACGCGCCATAGGAACGGAACGACAGGCCCTTGAGGTCGTCGGGCACGTTGAGCGCCTTCGGGCTGTAGAAGCCCTGCGGCGGCCACGGCACCTGGAAGAGCTGGCGCACGCCGCGGCTCTGCAGGCGCTTGTCGATGAGCGGACGCTGCGCCGCGGCAAGGCGCTTGGCTTCGCGGAACGACGTGGCGAGGAACGGAACGTTGTCGGCACCAAACAGCGCGTCCTCGTTCTCCAGAACGACCATCAGGAGTTCGCCCATCTGGGCCTGATTGGTCTGCACCGCGCGCATGATCTCGGGCACCTTGAAGAGCGAAGCGCCAGGATGGACCGTGATCTCGAGTTTGCCGCCGGACGCGTCCTTCACGTCCTTGGCGAACTGGATCAGGTTCGCCGAATGGAAGTTGGTCGCCGGATAGCCGGCCGGCAGATCCCATTTCCACTTGGCCTGCGCGGCGGCGGGGCGGACGATCGCGGCGGCGGCAAGGCCGGCGGCAACGCCACCCGCGAACTGGCGGCGGGAAATCTTCTTCATGATTCGTGTCCCCTGTTCGGAATTGTGAACTTGTCGTTCTCCCGGTTTTCCGGGCATGAACCAAGGTTAGGCCGCCCTTCGCCGGACGGTCAAGGAATCGCCGATTCCAAAGCTATTCCGCAACCCGGACCGGGCGATTCTCGACCAGGGTGCCCTTGGCGAAGAGCCTGTCGACGTCCGGCTTCGCGTAACCGAGCTCGGCGAGGATGTCGCGCCCGTCGGCCCCCATCGCCGGCGGGTCGCGCCGGACCGGCAGGCGGTCGCCGTCGAAGCTCATCGGCAGGCCCGGAATGCGCAGATGCTTGCCGTCGGGCCCGGTGATGTCGACGAGGCCGTTGCTGGCGTTGAGATGCGGATCGTCGAGAAGCTCGACCGGGCGCACGATGGGCGCGAAGGGGATGCCGAGCGTCTCGCACCTGGCGATCAGTTCCGCCTTTGTGAACTTGCCCAGCACAGCTGCGACCGCCGGCAGCATCGTGTCGCGCGCGGCATAGCGCAGCGCGTTGCTGGCGTATCGCGGATCGGACTTGAACGAGGGCAGCCCGAACATGTCGCAGAACGGCCCCCATTGCGTGTCGCTGACGACGGCAACGAAAAGCTGCTCGCGGTCGGCCGTGTCGAAAATGTCGTAGATGGCCCATGCCCCGCGGCGCACCGGCATCGGCGGCGGCTCTTCGCCCGTCACGCCGAACTGTGCGATGTGCTGGGCCGCCAGGAAGGCGCAGTTCTCGTAGAGCGACGATTTCACGTAACGGCCTTCGCCCGTGCGGTGCCGCTCCTCGATCGCCGCGAGGATCGCGATCACCGCGAACATGCCGCCCATGATGTCGTTGACCGACGTGCCCGCGCGCAGCGGCCGGCCGGCCGGCCCGGTCATGTAGGCGAGCCCCGCCATCATCTGCACGACCTCGTCGAGCGCCGTGCGGTGCTCGTACGGGCCTTCGAGGAACCCCTTCAGCGAGCAATAGACGGTCCGCGGATTGAGCTTGCGCACGTCGCCATAGCCGAGGCCGAGCTTGTCCATGGCGCCGGGGCGGAAATTCTCGGTCACGACGTCGGCCGTGGCGATCAGCCTGCGCGCGACCGCAAGACCCTCGGGATCTTTCATGTCGAGCGCGAGCGAGCGCTTGTTGCGGTTGAACGCGACGAAGAACCCGGCACCCGACGAGGTGAGGCGGCGCGTGTTGTCGCCGTCGGGAACGGGCTCGATCTTGATGACGTCGGCGCCGAGGTCGGCAAGGATGAGCCCGCAGCTCGGCCCCATCACCATATGGACGAACTCGACGACGCGCAGGCCTTCGAGCGGCAACGCACCCATCAGGCGGCCTCCGCGCGGGCGAAGCCTTTGGGCACGCCCGCCTTCGCGAGATGGCCGTAGAACTCGGCGCCCGGCAGGGCGGCTTCGAGGATGCGGCGCGCCTCGAGCAGCTTCGCGATGTCGATTCCGGTGCGCAGCCCCATCGATTCGAGCATGAACACGAGATCCTCGGTGATGACGTTGCCCGAAGCGCCCGGCGCGTAGGGGCAACCGCCCAGACCCGCCATCGAGCTGTCGAGCGTGCTGATACCCGCCTCGATCGCGGCCACGCAGTTGGCGAGGCCGAGGCCGCGCGTATTGTGGAAATGGGCCGCTTCCAGCCTTGTACCGATCTCGGATCGGGCGGCCGACAGCAGGCGGCGCACCTGGGTCGGATTGGCGTAGCCGACCGTGTCCGCAAGCGAGACCGAGTCCGCGTCCAGTTCCGCGGCGCGCGCGCAGATCTTCAGCACGTCGACCTCCGGCACTTCGCCCTGCAGCGTGCAGCCGAACGCGGTCGAGATGCCCGCGACGATCCGGAAGCGGCGTTCCGGGGCAAGCGAGTTGCGCAGCGCCACGATGCGCGCCAGCTCTTCCAGCTGTTCGTCGACCGACTTGCGCACGTTCGAGCGCGAATGGGCCTCGCTTGCCGATATCGGCAGCGTGATGCGGCGCAGGCCCGTCTCGGCCGCGCGCTCTGCCCCCTTCAGGTTCGGGACGAGGGCCACGACCGAAGCGCCGGGCAGTGCCAGCGCAAACGTCGCGACCTCGACCGCATCGGCGAATTGCGGGATGAGCTTGGGCGGCACGAATGAACAGACCTCGATCTCCGGCAGCCCGGATGCCGCGAGCGCCGCGATCCATGCCTTCTTGGCGTCCGTGGGCATGAAGATCTTGGTGTTCTGCAGGCCGTCGCGCGGGCCCACTTCGCAAAGATGGATGTCGATGGCGGACATGTATGGGGCTTTCGCTGTTCGTCGGCCCGCAGGATAGGCCCGGACCGTACCCCTTGGGAATGCCGCTCAGAGCGTCTTGGTCCAGAAGACCATCGGCTTGGCCGTCGAGCCGGCCTCGCCCACGTCGCGCCAGCCGAACGAAGCCGTCAGGCCCGGCGCCTTCGCGTAGCCGCGCTTCGTCCAGAAGGTGTCGAGCGGCACATAGTCGGCCGGGCGGGCCGGATGGTTGTCGGGCCGCACCACCGCGCAGAACGTGCCGATGCGGTAGCCAAGTTCGCGTGCGCGTGCCTCGCGCGCCTGGAAGAACGCGACCCCGATGCCGCGCCGCCGCCACGGCGCCAGCAGGACCGACTCGCCGTAATAGTAGAAATCCGCTGGATCGTGGCCGGCCGCGACGAACGGCGCCTGCAGCTCGGCCTCCGCGCTCGCCAGCGGCAGGGCCGTCGAAGCGCCGACGATTCCGCCGTCCGCGCGCGCGACGACGATCGTCGAGCGCTCGATGCCGGCATATTTGGCAAGATAGCGTCGCTCGTAGTCGAGACTGCCTTCGTAGAGATACGGCCATTCGCGGAAGACCGTCACGCGCAGCCGCGCCAGATCCTCGACGACCTTCGCCGCCTCGGGCCCCGCGAGCGTTTCGATCGCGACGCCCGTCATCGCACCTGGGCCAGCCAATCCGCGACGTTGTAGTGGTTGGCGACGCGCAGGATGAGTCCGTCCTTCAGGTCGAAGAAGGCGCCCACGCGCAGCGTATAGGTCTGGCCGCGCGCCGGCGGATGGGGCGCATCGGTCGCGACGTAGGTCCCGTCGAGATCGAATTCGGCGGCGGCCCGCAGGCCCGTCGGCTCGACCATCACGACGAGATTGCGCGTGCGCTCGCGGTAGCAGCGGTCCATGTGATCGAGAAACTTGCGGAAGGCCGCCCGCCCGGTCTGGCGTCCGCCCTGGCAGATGTCGTGCACGACGTCTTCGGCCAGCATCGCGCACATGCCGTCCCAGTCGCCCGCATCGAAAGCGGCATAGTATTTCCGGATCGCGGCTTCGCTCATTTCCACACCTTCCAGGGCGCCTTCCCGGCCGCCCACATCTCGTTCAGCAGCGTCATGTCGCGGAACGTGTCCATGCACTGCCAGAACCCGCCGTGGCGATGGACGGCAAGCTGCCCCGAATGTGCCAGCTGCGGCAACACGTCGACCTCGAGGCTGTTGCGCACCTCGTCGAGCGCGATGCCTTCGACCGCGCGCTTGTCGAGCACCATGAAGCCGCCGTTGATCCAGCCCTCGTCGATCTGCGGCTTCTCGCGGAAGGTCCGCACCTCGTTGCCGGCGATGTCAATCTCGCCGAAGCGCGACGGCGGATGGACGGCCGTGACCGTGCCGAGTTTGCCGGACTTCGTATGGGTCTCGAGCAGCCCGGCGACGTCGACATTCGCCACGCCGTCACCGTAGGTCGCGAAGAAGGTCTGCCCGCGGACATGCTTGAGCGCGCGCCGGATGCGGCTGCCGGTCTGCGATTCGGCACCCGTTTCCACCAGCGTTACCGACCAGTCGAGCGGCGCCACGTCGCCCAGCACGCGCACCGCGTTCGTCGAAAGATCGACTTCGAGATCGGCGTTGTGCAGGCGGTAGTTGATGAAATAGTCGCGGATCACGTCGCCCTTGTAACCGAGGCAGACGATGAACCGCCGCACGCCGTAGTGCCGGTAGATCCGCATGATGTGGACGAGGATCGGCACGCCGCCGATCTCCACCATCGGCTTCGGCCGCAATTCGGTTTCCTCGCGCAGGCGCGTCCCCATGCCCCCGGCCAGAATGACGGCTTCCATATCGTTTGCGCGCATCGGATTTCCTCGGGATATGCCGGCTTCGATTCGCTGGACCGGTCGGATAGTATCGCGCGTCCCCGCCGCCCGCATCCGTTCCATGAAACGCACCCTCGCCCTGCATCTTCTCGCCCTCATCGCCGTGTCCAGCTATGCGAATTCGTTCGAGATCTGGCGCTGGCTTGCCGCCGTCGCCGGGCCGGCGGCGGCCTATCTTCCGCCCGCCTTGGCGGCGGCGGCGGGCGCTTGCCTGCTCGGCGTGACGGCCGCGTACCGGCGCACCGGCGTTCCGGTCGGCTGGCGCTGGCTGGTGGCGGCGCTGGTGCTGGCGCTCGCCGGCCTCTGGCTGGCCGATCCGCAGTTTCCGGCAAAGCGGATTCATGTTCCCCAATATTTCCTTATCGGTCTGCTGATGCGGGCCGCCCTCGTGTCGGCCGAAGGCGGCTGGCAGCGCACGCTGGGCGCGGTCCTGCTCGGCACGCTTTACGGCATCCACGACGAGTTCCTGCAGGGACTGCTGGCGGAGCGGACCTACGGGCTTGCCGACATCGCGACGAACGCGCTTGGCGCCGCATCGGGCGCGCTGGCAGGGCACGCGCTGGCTGCCGATCGCGCGGCGCTCACGCCGCGCCCGGCACCTGGCGATCTCGTCGCACTCGTCCTGCCGGTTGCGATTCTTGCGACGGCCCTTCCCCGCCTGGCGGATTTGCGCGAAACGGTCCTCGATCCGCTCTGGATGCTTCCATTCCTTGTTGCGGGTGCGGCGGCATTCGTCGGAAGAAACTGGCGCAAGGTCTTCGCACCGGCGGGCTGGCTTTGCGCGGCGCTTTGCGTCCAAATCGGCATCGGTCATGTCCTCGCGCTGGCGTTCAACTAGCCTCTTCCTCATCGCGCTTGCGCTGCTCGCGGCCGTGTGGCTGCGGCTGTTCGTGCTGACGCCGGATCCGGCGAAACGGCTCAACGTGCTCGTCGTCACGATGGAAAGCGCGCGCTTCGCGATGCTCGGGCCCGCGACGATGCCCCGCACCTGGGCGTGGGCGGCCGGCGGCACGCGCTTCGAACAGCATCGCGCCGTTTCCGCGTGGACGGGCGCCAACATCGTGTCGCTGCTGACCGGCGAATCGCCGCTCCGGCACGGCGTGCACACGCGCGGACAGGAAATCCCGCGGGCATGGGACAAGCCGCTCGACGACCTGCGGCGCGCGGGCTACGCGGTCGCGGGCCTGCAGGGATTCATGATCGTCGCGGGCTTCCACGCGACCGGGATCGAGGTCGACACGCGCATCGGACCGTTCGACTGGCTCGCCGCGCGCGCGAAGGACGGGCAGCCGTTCTTCCTGTGGCATCACTATCTCGAGACGCATCTGCCCTATCATCCGGACCCGGCCTATATGCCGGACTGGGAATCGCGCCTGCCGCCGGGCGACGAGGCGGCGCGCGCCCGTATCGCGGCCGTGATGCGCGAGCCTGCGATCCCGGCCGGCAGCGTCGAATTCCGCGACAGCGACGTTCCGGCGATCCGCGCGCTCTACGAGGCGAATTTCCGCGCGTTCGACGACTGGTTCATGCGGCTGGTCGCGCATCTCCGCGCGACGGGGCTCGACCGGAACACGATCGTCGTGCTCAGCGCCGACCACGGCGAGGAGCATCTCGACCATGGTGCGCGCGTCGGCCACGCATCGACCACGCGCGACGGCCACCTGCACGAGGAGCTTGTGCATGTGCCGATGGTCCTGCATCTGCCGCCGGATCTTGCATTGGCCGAGAACCCGCCGCGGGTCGTGTCCGGGCTGAGCGACCATCTCGACGTGATGCCGACGCTGTTCCGCCTTCTCGGCCGCGTGCCGAGCCGGCCGCTTGCCGGCCACGACATGCTGCACGACGCGCACGCCGCGCGCTGGTCGGGCCTCACCTCGCGCGCCGGCTTCGCCGAACCCGATCCGAACGACATGCCGGTCTGGCACCACGCGCGCATCGACTGGCCGTGGAAGCTCCATCTCGTCGTCGAGCACGGCCGGATCGTCGCGCGCAAACTCTACGATTTGTCGGCCGATCCGGCGGAGCACGACGACAAGGCTGCAACGCGCCCCGACATCGTCGCGCGGCTGGAACCGGAACTCGCCGTGCAGATCGGCGCCGTGCGTCTCGACCGATACCGGCCGGAGCGACTCGTCGAAGCGCCGGCGCCGAGCTGGCGCTGGCCCAATCGTGGCGGGACCTGGCGCCACGCCGATCTCGATGGCCGCTTCGCGCTCGAGTGGGACGGCGCATCGCATGTGCGGCACGTCGTCCAGTACGTCGCCGGATCGGGTGCGACGTCGCTTTCCGGCGAGATCCGGGTCGATGGCACGCGGCTGGGTCTCGAACCGGTCGATGCGGCCTACTGGAACACGTGGGTCCTGCCCTACGGCACCCTGAAGCTGCGCGTCGGCGTGGCGGGCCGCGACGACCGGTGGAGCGACTGGCTCGAGATCGAACTGGCGCGCTAGTTCACGCCGGGCTCAGCACATGGATCGTGCGCACGGCGATCCAGTCGCGCACCTTTGCGACATAGGCCGCCATGTGCGGTGCCGCGGCATGCGCTGCAAGCGTCTCGGCGCTTTCCCATTTCTCGATCACGATGAACGTGTCGGGCCCGCATTTCGTCTGGATCGGGCCGATGCCGTCGGCATCGACGACGGGCTGATACTCGATGCAGCCCTTTTCGGCATGCACGGCCGGCATGTTCGCGCGGAATTCCTTCAGGATGTCCGCCCGCAGGCCGGGCTTGGCGGTGATGATGGCGACGACGTGAATCATGGTGTTTTTCCTCCCGTCCCTGCCTGTAGCATATCCGCGCGACGGGAGGAGAACCACGCATGCTCTGGGCACGGATCGAGATCGAAGGCCGCCTTCTGGCGGGCCGCATCGAAGGCGACAGGCTCGCCGTGCACGAAGGCGATCCGTTTGACGGGCCCAGGCCGACCGGCGAGACCGTGGCGCTTGCCGACGCGCGCTGGCTGCCGCCCTGCCGGCCGGGCAAGATCGTCGCCTTGTGGAACAACTTCCACGCGGCGGCGGCGAAGAACGGCTGGGCCGTTCCGGCCGAGCCGCTCTATTTCATGAAATCGACGGGCGCGCTCAACGCCCATCTCGCCCCGATCCCGAAGCCCGCGAGCCACGACGGGCGCGTGGTCTATGAAGGCGAGCTCGGCATTGTCATCGGGAGGACCTGCAGGAGCGTGCCGGCCGCCGATGCCGACGCGCACGTCTTCGGCTACACCTGCGTCAACGACGTGACGGCGCTCGACCTGCTGTCGGCCGATCCGGCCTTCCCGCAATGGACGCGCGCCAAGGGCTTCGACGGCTTCGCGCCCGTCGGCCCCGCGATCGCGACGAACGTCGATCCGGCGGGCCTCGTCGTGCGCACGCTCGTCGGCGGGCGCGAGCGGCAGAACTATCCGGTCGCGGACATGATCTTCCCGCCGGCCGAGCTCGTCAGCCGCATCAGCCGGGATCTCACGCTCGAACCCGGCGACATCATCGCCTGCGGGACGTCGCTGGGCGTCCTGCCGATGCGGCCCGGAACGACGGTCGAGATCGTCATCGAGGGTGTCGGAACGCTGCGCAACACCTACGGATGACGGCCGGAAACGATTGACAGTCCCGGCGCAAATCCCGACAAAGAGCCGTCTTTTCCGCCCCTTTTTCCCGATGAGCCGCACATGCATTTCTACCGTCACGGCCTGACCGGCGCCGACGCCAAGGCGATCGCCGACGTGCTCGACTCGCCCTTCCTGACGTCCGGCGGCGTCGGCAAGAAGGTCGAAGGCATGCTGTGCGATTTCTTCGGCACGCCGCATGCGTTGCTCGTCAATTCCTGGACGAACGGCGCGCTCGCCGCCTTGCTCGCGCTCGATATCGGGCCGGGCGACGAAGTGATCATTCCCGCCCAGACCTTCATCGCGACAGCCAACATGGTCGAACTGGTCGGCGCCACGCCCGTCTTCGTCGATGTCGATCCCGACACGTTGCTGCTGACGCCGGCACTTGCGGCAGCGGCGGTGACGAAGCGCACCAAGGCGTGCATCCCCGTCCACATGTACGGGCTAATGTGCGACATGAAGGGACTGCGCGCCGCGCTGCCCGCGCACGTCACGCTGATCGAGGATTGCGCGCACTGCTTCGAGGGAACGCGCGACGGCGAACTGCCCGGCCGCCATTCGGAGATGGCCATCTTCTCGTTCTACGCGACGAAGAACGTCACCTGCGGCGAAGGCGGCGCCATCGTGCTGAAGGATGCGGAACTGTTCGGCAAATTGCAGCAGACGCGCCTTCACGGGATGAGCGCCATCGCCGCCGACCGCTTCAAGGCCGGCCAATACAAGCACTGGGACATGGGCCGGCTCGGCGTGAAGGCGAACCTGCCCGACCTGCTCGCGGCCCTGTTGCCGCCGCAGATCGAAACGATCCGTTCGCGCCTGCCCGCGCGCACGGCCCTTGCCGACCATTATCGCGACCAGTTCGCCAACCTGCCGATCCGCCTGCAGCGGCTCGATCCGGGCTGCGTGTCGGCCGAGCACCTGTTCCCGATTCACGTGAAGCCGGCCGTGCGCGATGCGGCGATCGCCGCGCTGAACGCGGCGGGCGTGCCGGTCACGGTCAATTACCGCTCGGTGCCCACGCTCACCTACTATCGCGAGAAATACGGCTTCGGGCCGAAGGACTTCCCCAATTCCTACGAATGGGGCGAAGGCGAGATCTCGCTGCCGCTGTGGCCCGGCATGCCCGAGGAAGACCAGACGAAGGTCGTCGAGACGGTCAAGGCGGCCGTCGTCCCGCTCTGCCGCTGAAAACTCAGTCGCGCTTGGGCGTTTTCGGCGTGACGACCGGCGCGCTCGCGAATTCGCTGCCGGCATAGATCGTGCGGATGCGCGCGAAATCGGCGGCGGGCAGCGGCCCGAAATCCGAGGCGGCCGCATTCTCGTCGACCTCGGTTTGCGTGAGCATGCCCGGGATCGTCGTCGAGACGGCCGGGTGCGACAGGCAGAACCGCAGCGCGACCTGCGCGAGGCTCTGGCCGTCGCGCGCGGCGATGTCGCCGGCAAGCGTGCGGCTGGCGCGCGCCCACTGGGCGATGCGGTCCTTCGACCAGTTGCGGCGATGGTCGCCTTCCGGGAACTGCGCGTCGGCCCCGAGCTTGCCCGACAGGAAGCCGAACGCGAGCGGCGTGCGCGCGATGAGCCCCGTGCCGGTCGATTGCGCGAGTTCGAGCAGCCCGTCCTCGAGCGCGCGCTGGTCGGCGAGATTGAAATTCGCCTGCACGCAGGAGGCGCCGAATTCGCGGATCGCGGTCGCGGCCTCGGCCGGCGTCTTCGTCGACAGGGCCCAGCCGGCGATCTTGCCCGCGCGGCGCAGTTCGTCGAGCGCGCCGAAGATCTCGGGCCGGGCGCGCAGCAGGTCGAGCGGCGGACTGTGGAGCTGCAGCAGCTCGATGCGTTCGCGCCGCAAGCGACGCAACGATCCCTCGACCGAGACGGCAAGATGCGCCGGCGTGAAATCCTGCGGCCCGCCGAAGCGCGGGTGGCCGGCCTTGCTCGCGATGACGACCGCGTCGCCCGCCACGCCGGACCCCTTGCCGAAGCATTCGCCGAGCAGCGTTTCGGCCCGGCCGTCGCCGTAGGAATCGGCCGTGTCGTAGAAGTTGATGCCGCGTTCGAGCGCGCGGCGCAGGGCGGAACGCGAAACGGCGTCGTCCGTCTCGCCATAGGACGCGCCCGCGACAAAGCCGCCGATACCCCAGGTGCCGTAGCCGATCTCGGAGACGGCGAAGCCGGTCCGGCCGAGCTGGCGGATGCGCATACGAAGACCCCCCTCGAACGGCGCCACAGTAAGGCCGCACCGCCGCCCTTGCCAAGAATTCACCGGCGGCGATTCGCCCTTTCTTTCCGGCGCTTGCGCCGGACCCCCAAGGCCGCTACGAAGAGCCTCTACGCACCCGGGAACGTGACATGAATCCTATCTCGCGTATTGCCGTCGTCGGTCTCGGCTATGTCGGGTTGCCGCTCGCGGTCGGCCTTGCCAAGCGCCATCAGGTCACGGGCTTCGACCTCGACCGCAGCCGCATCGACGAACTTGCCGCCGGCAAGGACCGCACCGGGGAGATCGAGGGGCCCGCGCTCAAGGCTGCGAAGCTGAACATGACGTCCGACGCCGACGCGATCGGCGGCGCCGACGTCTACATCATCACCGTTCCCACACCCGTCGACGACGCGAACCGTCCGGATCTGGGCGCGGTCGTCGCCGCAAGCCGCACCGTCGGCAAGGTGATCGGCCGGGGCGCCATCGTCGTGCTCGAGAGCACGGTCTATCCCGGCGTGACCGAAGACATCGTCGGCCCGGAAGTCGCCAAGGCATCGGGCCTCGTCTGCGGGCGCGACTTCTTCCTCGGCTACAGCCCCGAGCGCATCAATCCGGGCGACAAGACGCACACGGTCGCGCACATCACCAAGGTGGTTTCCGGACAGACCGCCGCCGTGACCAAGGCGCTGGGCGAGATGTACGGCACGCTCAACGGCGGCAACATCTTCCTCGCGCGCGACATCCGCACGGCCGAGGCCGCCAAGGTGATCGAGAACGCGCAGCGCGACATCAACATCGCCTTCATCAACGAAGTGACGATGATCTTCAACAAGATGGGACTGTCGGTGCACGACGTGCTCGCCGCCGCGCGCACGAAGTGGAACTTCCTGCCCTTCACGCCGGGTCTCGTCGGCGGCCACTGCATCAGCGTCGATCCCTACTATCTCGCCGAGGCGGCGATGCGCCTGCGCCACCATCCCGAAGTGATCCTTGCCGGCCGGCGGATCAACGACGGCATGGCCGGCTATATCGCGGAGCAGATCGGCCGCGCGCTGGCGACGCGCGGGCCGGGCCCAGCCGACGTTCTCGTCCTTGGACTTGCGTTCAAGGAGAACGTGCCGGATCTGCGCAACACGAAGGTCATCGACGTCGTGCGTGGCCTCGAAGCGCTCGGCCATCGCGTCGAGGTGCACGACCCCGTGATCGATCCGGCGTCTGCACAGCACGAATACGGACAGGCCGTGCTGCCCGCACTTCCCGCCGGCAAGCGCTATGATGCCGTGGTGATGGCCGTTTCGCACGAGGCGTTCGCCGGCCTGCCCGCCGGAAACCTCGCTGGGCTCCTGGCGCCGGCCGCGATCGTGTTCGACGTGAAGGGCATGTGGCGCGCCGCCTCCCTGCCCGCCGACTGCACCTATCTGACGCTCTGAAGCAGCAAGCCCGCATCATGGCCAGCACCGGAACCAGCAGCCTGATCCAGCGGTTCGATCGCGTCACGCTGTCGATGGTCCACGACATCGCGATGGCGGTTCTCTCGTTCCAGATATCGCTCTATCTGCGCGTCGGCGACGAGTTGACGCAGTATTCGAACGACCTGCTGATCGGCGGCACGATCACCTTCGCCCTCGCCTCGGCCGTCGCGTTCCACTGGACGGGGTTGCCGCGCGGCGTGTGGCGCTATGTCGCCATCGACGACATGATGCTCGTCGCGCGCGCGGTCACGCTCGCCATCCTGCTTTTCCTGCCCGCGATGTTCCTGTGGTCACGGCTGGCCGACATGCCGCGGGCGGCCCTGCTGATCAACTGGTTCGTCCTGTTCGCCCTGCTCATCGGACCGCGCCTGCTCTATCGCAGCGTGCGCGAGGGACGGCTCGATCTCACGCTCGGCGGTCCGCGCGAAGATCAGGTCCAGGTCCTGATCGTCGGCGCGAACGACGGCGCCGAGCTGTTCCTGCAGGCGAACCGCCGCCGCCGGCGCGCGCCCTACTACGTCGTCGGGATCCTCGACGATGCCGAACGCCGTCAGGGGCGGCGCATGGGAAGCGTCGAGGTACTGGGCACGCCGCAGGCGCTCGAGACGATCGTTGCCGATCTCAAGCGGCGCGGCCTGCGCCCGCAGCGGCTGGTCATCGCCACGCCGCAGCTCGACGGCGAAGCCTTGAGCACGCTCGTCGATCTCGCCGACCGCTGCGGCATGACGGCCGTAAGGCTGCCGCGGATCAACGCGCTGTCCGACGGCAATCCGTCCGATGCGGCGCTCGAGGTCAATCCGATCGCGATCGAGGATCTTCTCGGCCGGCCGCAGACTGTCCTCGACCGCGAGGCCATGGATCGCCTCGTGCGCGGCCGCCGCGTCCTGGTGACCGGTGCGGGCGGCAGCATCGGCAGCGAGCTCGTCCGGCAGATCTCGGCGCGCAATCCCGCCAAGCTGGTCCTCGTCGAGAATTCCGAATTCCAGCTTTACGCGATCGACCGCGAGGTCGTGGAAACCTGGCCGCAGCTCGCCCGCGATGCCGCGATCGCCGACATCCGCGATGCCGAGCGCCTGCGCTGGCTCATGCACACGCACCGGCCCGAGATCGTCTTCCATGCGGCCGCCCTCAAGCATGTGCCGCTACTGGAAGCAAATCCGTCCGAGGGCGCGCTGACCAACGCGATCGGCACGCGCAATGTCGCCGACGCCGCGATCGGCGCGGGCGTGCAGGCCGTCGTCATGATCTCGACCGACAAGGCCGTCAATCCGACGAACGTGCTGGGCGCCAGCAAGCGGATCGCCGAAATGCTGTGCCAGACGCTCGACGCGGCGGCCGGCGGCACGCGCTTCGTCACCGTACGCTTCGGCAACGTCCTCGGCTCGTCCGGATCGGTGGTGCCGCTGTTCCAGCGCCAGCTCGCGGCGGGCGGGCCGCTCACCGTCACGCATCCCGACGTCGAGCGCTATTTCATGACGATCCGCGAAGCGGTCGAGCTCGTATTGCAGGCAAGCGTGCTGGCGACGTCGGACGAGGTCTCCGCGCGTGGCGGCATTCTCGTCCTTGAAATGGGCGAGCCGGTCCGCATCCAGGATCTCGCACGGCGCATGATCCGGCTTGCCGGCAAGCGCCCCGATATCGACATCGCCGTCGCGTTCACAGGACTGCGCCCCGGCGAGAAGCTGTTCGAGGAACTGTTCCACGCCGAAGAGCAGGCCACGCCGACGGCCATCATGGGCATCAAGCTCGCGCAGTCGCGCGCCGCCGACCTTGAAAGGCTGCGCCAGGCGATCGACCGGCTCGAGGCGCTCGCACGGGCGGGCGATGCCGAAGCCACGCTGGCCGCAATGCGCGAGCTCGTGCCGGAATATCGGCCCGCCTGACCGGCCCTAGCCGGATTTCGATTCCGAGAGGATTTCGCGCACGGCGCGGGCGAGTGCGGGTCGCCAGTCCGGCGGCGTGATGTCGTAGTCGCGCGAAATGCGCGCGCAATCGAGCACGCTGCTCGCCGGACGCGCGGCGGCCGTCGGATACTCCGCCGTCGATATCCGCACGACCGGCGGGCGGGGATGGCCGAGCAGCGCGCCTTCGTCGAGGATCGCATCGGCGAAAGCGGCCCACGTCACGGGTGGGCGGCCCTGATAGTGGAACAGGCCGGTCTTCTTCGCGCCTTCCGGTTCGGCCAGTCGCGGCAGGATTTTCAGGATCGTCGCCGCGATCTCCGTTGCCGGTGTGGGCGCGCCGCGCTGGTCGTCGACGACGCGCAGTTCGGGCTTGTCGGCGGCATGGCGGAGCATCGTGCGGACGAAATTGGTGCCCCACGGCGCAAAGACCCACGACGTACGCAGGATGACACAGCGCCCACCTGCCTTGTAGGCCGCGATCTCGCCGGCGCGCTTGGTTCGCCCGTACACGCCGAGCGGTGCCGTCGGATCGGCTTCCTTGTAGGGAACGCGCGATTCGCCGTCGAAGACATAGTCGGTCGACAGGTGGACGAAGGGGACACCCGCGGCGGCGGCGGCGGCCGCGATAAGGCCGGGAGCTTCCGCGTTGACTTTCCGTGCCACGTCGCCGTCGCTTTCGGCACGATCGACAGCGGTGAACGCCGCCGCGTTGACGACCGCGTCCGGACCAGCGGCCTTGACGGCACGGGCGACCGCATCCGCATCGGTAATGTCGACGTCCTCGCGCGTCAGCCCGCGCACGGTCCAATCCAGCGCCGGACCGGCTTCCGCAAGGGCACGCCCGACCTGGCCGCGCGCACCGAAGACGAGCAGGGTCGGCATCAACCCCTGCCGAGACGCTCGAGCGCGTAGCGGCGAGCGCGGATCGATTCGACCCACGTCCCGTTCGCGAGATACCAATCAATGGTCTTCTCGAGACCCGCAGCGAAGGCATGCGTCGGCTTCCAGCCGAGTTCGTCGCGTGCGCGCGCCGGATCGATCGCATAGCGGAAATCGTGGCCGGGGCGGTCGGCGACGTGCTCGACCAGCGTCCGGCGCGAACCCGTCGGCAACGGGCCGAGCCGCCCGTCGAGCGTGTCGCAGATCGCGTGGACGACATCGATATTGGCAAGCTCCGCGCCGCCGCCGAAGCCGTAGCTCTCGCCCGGCGTGCCGCGCGTCAGCGCCAGCCAGAGACCCGCGGCGTGATCCTCGACCTGCAGCCAGTCGCGCACGTTGCGCCCCGCCCCGTAGACGGGAAGCTTCTCGCCCGCGCGCGCCTTGGCGATCATCAGCGGGATCAGCTTCTCGGGAAATTGCCAGGGCCCGTAATTGTTCGAGCAGTTGGTGACCAGAACCGGCAGGCCATAGGTCCGGTGCCAGGCGCGCACGAGGTGGTCGGAAGCCGCCTTGGTCGCGGCATAGGGCGAGTTCGGCGCATAGGCGGTGAATTCGTCGAACGGCGGATCATCGGCTCCAAGAGAACCGAAGACCTCGTCGGTCGACACGTGCAGGAAGCGGAACGCGTCGCGCGCGGTGCCTTCGAGCCCGCGCCAGTACCCAAGCGCTTCGACGAGCAGGCGCGCAGTCGCCGCGACATTGGTCTCGACGAAGGCGAGCGGCCCGTCGATCGAGCGGTCGACATGCGTCTCGGCCGCGAAATTCACGATCGCATCGGGGCGATGCTTCGCGAGAACCGTGCGCATCGCATCGCGATCGCCGATATCGGCCTGGACGAACGAATAGTGTGGGCCGGTCGCGATTTCGGCCACGGCGTCGGGATTGGCGGCATAGGTGAGCTTGTCGACGTTCAGCGCACCGGCAAGCCCCTGCCCGACCGCGTGGCGCAGGAATGCAGATCCGATAAACCCACACCCGCCGGTGACGAGAAGCTTGCGCATGGCTAGCGCCTGCCGATCAGCCGGAGCAGGTATTCGCCGTAACCGCTCTTGCGCAACGGCTCGGCGAGACGTGCCAGTGCCGCGTCGTCGATCCAGCCCTGCCGCCACGCGATCTCTTCCGGACAGCCGACCTTCAGGCCCTGCCGACGTTCGACGGCGGCGATGAAGTTGGATGCGTCGAGAAGCGAATCCTGCGTGCCGGTATCGAGCCAGGCATTGCCGCGGCGGAGCGTCTCGACCGTCAGCATGCCGTCCGCGAGATATGCGCGATTCAGATCCGTGATCTCCAGTTCGCCGCGTGCGCTCGGCTGCAGGCGCTTCGCGCGGCGCGGCGCCTCGCCGTCGTAGAAATAGAGACCGGTCACCGCCAGATCGGAACGCGGATTGCTCGGCTTCTCGGTGATTTCGACCGGCTTGCCGGCGCCGTCGAGCTCGATGACGCCATAGCGTTCGGGATCCGACACCGTATAGGCGAATACGGTCGCGCCGGCACCTGTCCGTCCGGCAGCGGCCTGGAGGCGCCTGGACAGGCCTTCGCCGTAGAAGATGTTGTCGCCGAGGATGAGCGCAGAAGGGCGGCCGGCGAGGAAGTTCTCGGCGATCAGATAAGCCTGCGCGATGCCTTCGGGCTTCGGCTGTTCGGCATATTCGAGCTCGATACCCCACTGCCGTCCGTCGCCGAACAGGCGCTTGAATCCGGGCAGGTCGACAGGCGTGGAAATCAGCAGGACGCGCCGGATCCCCGCCAGCATCAGCGTGGAAAGCGGGTAATAGACCATCGGCTTGTCATAGACGGGCAGCAGCTGTTTGGACGTCGCGACGGTCGAGGGATGCAGGCGCGTGCCCGCCCCGCCTGCCAGTACGATGCCCAGTCGCTCGCTCATGCGTGAAGCCTATCCGGTTTGCGTCTGCCGGGCAGTGTTATTCGAGCCGTCGGCCAACATCAAGGTTGGTTTTCAAGGCGATAGACGCGGACGCCATACGGCTCGAACGTATCGTGGAAAATGCCGCCGACCGGCCGCGGCGGCGGCGTGTCGCCGAACATCCGGGTGACATGGACGAGCGGCCGATCGAACTCGTATCTGACGGCAACCGGTCGTGCCTCGACGTTCACTGCCATCAGCACGACTGCGCCGTCGGCAAGGGGCTTCAGGAGCGTGCGGATCGGCGTCCCGCGGGCGGATCCATCCGCGATCGCGACGCGATAGCCCATGTCGGGTCCCGGCTGGAGGAGACTCGGCGCGAGCGCTCGGATTTCCGCCGTCAGGCCCGGCAACCTGTTCCAGAGTTCGCGCGCGGCCTTTCGTTCGGCGCTCGTTGCGGCAAGCGGCGGCCGGCCGTCGGAAATGTCCGGATAAGGCGGCTCGTACGATTCCGGTATGTCCGGCCCGATCCCGACGACCTGGCCTGCGCGTGTGACGAAACTGTCCTGCGCGAATATGAAAATTCCGGTCGCGCCATGGATGAGGCCCGCATAGATCATTGCACGCAGTTCGGTCGGCGTCGGCATCAGCCATCGCTGCCGCGGCATGTGCATGGGGCTGGCGAAAGCCTGCACGAACAGCCAGACCGGGCGGGACGGTGCATTCGCCGACATCGCGGCTGCGATCGTTTCCGGTATCCCGCGCGGATAGGAGATCGATGGCCGCCGGCCTTCGCTTCCTGAATTCTCGACGATCGGGTAGACCGTCAGCCCGAAGATACCGGCGCTCCTCGCCCATTCGTCGAATGCGTCGCGATGGGGCTGCAGGGTCAGCGACGTCTCGACGACGAGTTGCGCACGCCCGCCATCGATGGCCGCGAATTCGGCACGTCGCCGCTCGAAGTCCCGCCGTCGGCCCGCGGCGTCGCCGGCCCGCGAAACCGGCTCTTCCTCGAGGTACCAGGCGAGAATGGCCGGATCGGCAGCAAGCGCCGGCGCTTCCGGCCGCACGGCCGCATTCGGCAGAACCTGCAGACCCGCAGCCCGCGCCTTCGGCACGAAGTCGCGCAGATCGAGCCCTTCCCAGGGATGGACAGTGTTGAACCCCAGCGCCGCAAGCGTGGAGAGTTCGTAACTCCGGCCGGAATACCGACCGGTCAGCGCGTGATATATCCCGATCGGGAAGAACGATCGCGCCGGATCGAAATCGTCGCGCAGGCGGGCAACCCGATCGATATGCGCGACCTTTGCGCCGACTGTGGACTGAGGGGCTTCCGGCGTGACGATGTAGGAAGGAGCCGTGCATCCGCCGGCGCCGGCGAGCAGAAGAAGGGCGAACACGAAACGGCGCATTGACGGCTCAGCGCGCCGCCTGCGCGAGCCAGGGTCCGACTTCGCGTGCGAGGAGGTCGCGCCACGCGCCGGCCCAGCAGCAATCGTGGGTCTGGCCCGGCACGACAAGGACCCGGCTTCGGCGACCATCGGACAGGCGCGCCACGTAGCTGTCGACCGGCGCGCGCGGCACGATGTCGTCGCGGGCGCCGACCAGATGGATCTGCGGGATGGCCGAAAGCCGCGCCGTGAAATCGACCGGATTGAGCGATCCGCGCAGCGGGGAAATCGAATGGAGGCTTGTCCAGCGCGCATGGTCGAGCGGCGATGCGACTGTAACGAGTCCGACAACGTCATCCCGGCGGGCGGCGACAAGCGCGGCGAGGACGCCGCCGCCGGAATAGCCGACGAGAACGATTTCCCGGGCGCGCGTGATACCCAGAAGCGAATCGACGGCGGCGTTTGTCGCATCAACGACGGCGGGCGCGAATCGGCCGTTCGTCCAGAACGCGGGATGACAGGCGGACGGCATGGAGCCGCGCTGGTACTGGCAGGGGCGGGCGATATAGGCGACCGCCAGCGCCGGATCGGCCCCGGCCATCTCGAGGGTCATCGGGCGCAACGGCGTCGGGTCGGCGGTCATCCGGCCGTTGCCGTCCCAAGCATGACCGTCGCTTTCCAGATAGACCACCAGACGCGCCGCGGGCGCTGCCGGGGCGCGTCGATAGGCCTGGAGATCGAAGGGGTCTGCGGCGATGCGCAGTGGCGTCAGACCCGCTGCGGCCGCAACGCGATCGGCCTGGGCCTGAGCGCCGATCAGGATGCGTTCGGCGTCCTGACAGCCGGAAAGCAACAGAAGCGCTGCCAAAAGAAAAGCCGGCCTCCTTGCGGAGGCCGGCTTCATTTGGTCGGAACTAAACCAGGAAATCAGAAGGCGATGCGGAGCGTGCCGCCGACTCCATATTCCTTGTAGTCATCCTTGCCGAGCAGCGTGTTCGCCGACACGTCGCCGGACACGGCCGACGACACGTTGAAGCGAAGGCCGGCGCCGATGCGATAGCCCGTGCGCGCTTCCGGCGGCTGGCCGCCGACGCCCGAGTTCAGCGAAACCTTCGGCTGCTCGAAGTTGTGTTCGACGCGAGCCATGCCGTACGGCGTGATGTTGCCGAGCGAGTAGCCGAGCGAACCGCCGATACGACCCTGGCCGAGCTTGGTGATCTGCGAAGCCTGAAGCCCCGCCTGCGCGGCCGAGCCGGTTTCACGGAACGCATCGTCGGTTGCCTTGACATAGAGGTAGCCGACCGCCGCCGAGGCCTGCCAACGATTGATCGTCCAGGCACCGTTGATGTTGCCGCCGACGCTCCAGCGATCGCCATCATAGTTGGCGCGCGCCGTGTTCGAGTTTCGCATCATCTCGTTGTCGAGCCAGTAGTAGCCGCCGGACACGTCGATGAAATAGTTCTGGTTCAGCGCGAACACCGCGTACGGCGTCACGCCCCAGCCGGTCTGCTTCAGCTTGCCGGAGTTGAACGTCGTGTTGACGTCGACATACTGGTAGCCGACTGCCGCGCCGAGAACGAAGCGCTGCGTCACGCGATAGTCCGCGCCGACCGAGCCGGCCCAGATATCGCCCTTGAAGCGCATGTCGTTGTTGGTGCCCTTGTTGAAGGAGCTCTCCGCGTTCGTGTAGGCACCCTGGACCCACAGGCCGATGCCGCGAGCCGCAGCCGCGGCCGCAAGGCCGGTCTGGTCGATCGACCACATCGCGCGCGTCGCATTCGAGGTTTGGCCACCAGCTGCCGGAGCACCCACCGGGGCGACACCGCCGCCGCCGCCAAGTGCGCCGCCACCGACGCCGACCGAAGCGGCTGCCGTGCTGACACCCGCCGAAACGACCGAGGCAACCGCCGAAGAGGCAGCCTGCGTCACGGCGCCCGCGACAACCTGGTTGGCCGGAGCGTTGGAGGTTGCGGTGGCGCTTGCAGCCCCGACATAACCGAACACGCCAACGGTCGAAAGGATGGCGAATTTGAAAACGCTTTTCATGGCTTGTTCTGGTCCCTGTCTCTTGGCGCGTTATTCAGAGTTTAACGTTATTCCAAGTCCCGGATTGGGCGTAAGGCGCAGCCGATTTAGCTGCCTTCAGCGACTAGCTCTACACAATGGTCCCGGCGAATTCCACAGCAAAGGCATAGTCGATTTCAAGATTCGGCAAACTCGCTGACCGCCGTTGCGATCAAGCAACAGTCATACATTTTTATAAATCCGGTAACAGACTACCTTAAGCTTCGGATTTGCGCGCGCGTTTCAGGCGCAACCGGTGATATCCGGTCAAAGCCGCCTTCGATTGCCGCTTCCATCCGTCTGGCAGCCAGGCGCTTGACCGCCGGATCGCTCGAGGTAATCAGCGAAACCCCGGAAAACCAAAGCGCTACAATATCTTGCGGATTTTTCTGGAGTATCTCTGCGGTCGCCACCCCAAGACGGGCGAATTCCCCGGACGCGGCAAGCCAAGCGTAATAAGGTACCGCCAAATCGGTCCGAAGCGGAGCTTGGTCGAGGAGCACCCGAAGCGCAGCCGGCCATCCCCGCAATGCATCGGACAATTTCTCGCCGGGAATTTGAAATCGGGGATCGAATGCAATTTCAGATCTGAACAAAACGGCCGCCACCGCAAGATGCAAAGAGGGCGCGGCCGCCAGGCGCCGATCGACGGCACAGCTCGTCGCGTAAGCCCGGCGGACGAGATCGGCCGACGGCGCCTCTTTGGCGCGAGCGCTCTCCGTCAGTCCGTAAAGCGCATAGCGCAACCCCATGTCGCCGCGTCCGGGATCGTCCGGAAAGCCTTCAAGGCACGCCGATTCGCGGGCGTCCGCTACCGAACGTTCGGCGCGCCAGCCATAGTCGGCAAGCCAGGCGGCGGCGGCCAGAAGCCCTGCCGAAGCGATCCAGCCGGCAGCACGCAAGGCGGGCGCGAACGACGGCGGCGGCCGGCGGCTGTGCGAGTGGGCACCGGTCGAAAGCAGTGCACAGCCGATGATTGTCGGCGCGAGATTGAAGGATTGCTGATGCCATATCACCGACAGCGCAGCGAATGCGGCCGCAAATCCGGCGGCGGCGGCAAGATTCCGGCGCGAGGCCGTCAGCACGACGGCCGCAGGCAATGCAATCGCCGCGAACAGTCCCGGCAGTCCCGCGGAAACGAAAAACTCGAGGGCCAGGTTGTGCGCGCTGTGGAAATCGCGGACCGGCACGTCCCACGACTCGCCGTAGAGCAATTCAGCGCCCGCCGGCAGATTGCGGAAGAACGCTTCGATGACCCCGCCCCAGCCGAATCCCGACAGGATCGCCACCGGCCGATCGGCGAATGCGGCCAGCAGTACGTCGTAGATCCGGGCGCGCGCGACGATGGAAGCGCCGTACCCGGCGTGTCCGGCAACCCAGACGATCGCCGTGACGACGAACGGCAGGGCAAGCACCGCGACGACGGCCATCCGCCTCAGTCTCGCGGCCGCGCCATGCGCGATCGCGAACTCCGATATCCAGACGGTCGGCATGCCGATCGCGAGGACGGCGATGAAGGCCGTGCGATTCTCCGACACCAGAAGCGTCAGACCCAGCACGATGGCCGCCAGCGAATAGCGGATGCGCCGCGGAACCGGCAAGGACGCGAGCGCCGCCGCCGCCGCCAGGCCGAGCAGCACGAAATAGCCGGGGACTTCGAAGGGGCGATAGCGTTCGGGCGCGAGGTGGGTGACTGCGGAAAGGACCGCACCGGCCGCGCTCGCGATGGCAAGCGCAAGCCGGAAACGCGTTCCAGCACCGAAGGCAGCCACGATTGCGGCGATGCATGCCAACGCCAGGATCGCGAAGGCGCCCTGACCTGTCTGGGGCGGGCCCAGAAGGCTGCGCCACGGATACTCGGAAAACGGGGCCGCGACGAAGCTCCAGGCGGCCAGCAGAAACAGGATTGCGGCGACCGGATTGCGCATCATGCGACGCGCGGCCGCCGGATCCGCAATGCATCTCGAAACGCCCAGCGCCGCGAAAGCGCCGCAAAGCAGAAGCGCGATGACGACGATCTCGAGCCTGTTGAAGATGCCGAACTTCGCCACCGGCAACGCGAAAACAAAAGATGCCGCTGCAGCGACAGCGCCGGCAATCCCGATCCCGTAGAAAACCGGCTTCGATTCGTTCATCCTGCCCCTGCCGAACCCCCCGACACGCCACCGGATTCGGAGACTACGCCGATTCGCGAGGCCGCTACAGAATGACGATTCCGCAAGTTCCGCTCATCAGCGTGGTCGTCGTCGCGTTCAATTCGGGCGCATATCTCGAGCGCTGCCTGCGGGCACTGGCCGGACAGACATTCGCCGGCTTCGAGGCGATCGTCGTCGACAACGCTTCGTCGGACGACGCCTTTTCTTCCGCGCGAATTTCGATCGCCGATCCGCGGTTCCGGTATGTCGAGCTCGGGCAGAATCTCGGATTCGCGGCGGCAAACAATCGCGCCGTCGAAAGGGCGGCCGGCCGCTGGATCGCCTTCCTCAATCCGGATGCGTTTCCCGAACCGCGCTGGCTCGATGCGCTGATCGCCGCCGTCGGACGCCATGCGGACACGACCCTTTTCGGTTCCACGCAGATTTCGGATATCGACAGAGGCCGCATCGACGGCTGCGGCGACGCCTATTTCGCGACCGGGCTGCCCTGGCGGGGCGGCCATGGCAGGCCGATCGACGAGCTGCCGACGGGCGATCGTGAAACGTTCAGCCCTTGCGCAGCGGCAGCACTCGTCCGCGCGGATCTGTTCCGCCAGCTCGGCGGATTCGACGAGGCTTTCTTCTGCTATTGCGAAGACGTTGATCTCGGATTTCGGGCCCGGCTTGCCGGCCATCGCTGCATTCAGGTCCGCGATGCGGTCGTGCGCCATGTCGGCGGCGGCAGTTCGGGCGGCGGAACGTTCGCACGGCGCCTCGGAATCCGGAACCTCGTGTGGACATTCGCCAAGAACATGCCGGCCACGCTCATGCCGCTGCTTCTGCCGCTGCATATCCTGACGCTGGCAGGCCTGATCCTGCGCGCGGCCTGGCGCGGCGAAGGCAAGATCGTCGCGAAGGCGATCGGCGAGGCGGTCCTGGATCTGCCGTCCGTCCTGCGCCGCCGCACGGGGTCCCGCACGGCAAGCACCCGCTCCATTGCCGCGGCGCTCACCTGGAACCCGTGCACGTATTGGCGCCGGGCGCCTTCGACTCAGCCGATCGAATAGGCCGCCGCGACGGCGTCGTTGCGGAACATGCGGACGGTCTCGAGGGAGAACTGCGTCAGATCCTTGCCGATACCCGCGAGCTTGGCGATGAAATCGTGGGTCACCGTGATCACGTGGCAACCGATGGCGTCGGCCTGGACGATGTTGAACACCTCGCGGGGGCTCGCCCAGATCAGTTGGGTCTTGGGCCTGGCGTGCATGAGGCGAAGCGCCTCCTGCATCGTCGGCAGGGGATCGACGCCGGCATCCGCGATCCGTCCGGCGAAAATCGAAATATACGCCTCCCCGTCCGGCGCGAGCGCGTCGAGCGTCGCCTTCACCTGATCGAGCGTGAAGATCGCCGTCACGTTGACCCGCACGCCCGCATGCGACAATGCGCGGATGGCCGGTCCCGTAAAGACACCTTTCGTATCCGTGACGGGAATCTTCACGTTGACGTTCGCGCCCCACGACTGGATCCGCTCGCCCTGCCGGATCATCTCCGGGATGTCGTCGGCGAATACCTCGAGCGCGATCGGCCGGTCGCGGACCGCATCGACGAGCCGGCGCGCGAACGCCTCGTAATCCTGGATGCCGGCCTTGCGCATCAGGGTCGGATTGGTCGTGAACCCGGCGATGAGCGGATTGGCATGCAGCTTCAGGATGCTGTCGAGATCGGCACCGTCGGCGAATATCTTCACCGTGAAATTTCGGACAGGCGACATGGCGGAACCCCAAGCTGGAAACGGCGGGACTTTACCCTTGGCGACGGGCAATACCACCAGTTTTTAAGGGGGCTTTGAACCGGGAAGCCATTGCACCCCCCGCGCCGCGATTCTATAACCGCCCGCACGCGACGCGATTGTCCGTCATACAACGCGCCCGCCCGAGGATTTCCGATGCACGACTGGACCAAGGCAGACTGGGTCGATCCGGCGCTCGACTGGAAGCCGTTGCCGGTGCCCGATCTGCCGGAGCGGCTCCTCGTCGACTACGCCACCCGCTGCAACCTGCGCTGCGGGATGTGCCCTGTCTGGGGTTCCGAGGACAACAACAGCATCGACTCCGTCAAGGGGATCATGAGTCTGGATCGGGCGCGCAAGCTGCTCGACGAGGTCGCGGCGGCGAAGCCGATGGTGGCGCCCAGCGTGTATGGCGAGCCGCTGCTCATTCCCGATTTCCGCACGGCGGTCATCGACCTGAAGTCGCGCGAAATGCCGATCGCGATGAACACCAACGGATTGACGCTGACCGACGAGATCGCCGAGTTCCTCTGCGAACAGAAGGTCGACTCGGTGATGTTCAGTCTCGACTCGACGACGCCCGAAACGCTGATGAAGGTCCGTGGCATCGACAAGCTCGCCAAGATCGAGGAGGCGGTGTTCCGGCTGATCCGCATCCGCGGCGAGCGCGAGTATCCGCGCGTCGGCGTCTCGTTCACGGTCCAGGACAGCAACCGCCACGAGCTGGACGCTTTCGTCGCGAAGTGGGTCGGCAAGGTCGACGTCGTCCGCACGGGACTGGTCTTCGAATCGAACAACGGCGTGTTTCCCGACATGCCCGATCCCGGCCCGCGCAAGCCCTGCCCGGCGATCTACAAGACGCTGCCTGTCCACAATGACGGGACCGTGCGGCTCTGCTGCCTCGACGGGTTCCGCGCCACGGATATGGGGAACGTTTTCGAAACCGGCGTGCGCGAAGTCTGGCAGGGCGAGGAATTCGCCAAGGCCCGCTATCACCACGAGACCGGACAGTGGGACAAGGTGCCGTTCTGCAAGAGCTGCAACGGCTGGGCGCAGTACGACTACGAAGAGGAAATCGACCAGGCCAACGGCATCCTGACGCGCCGTTCGCCGCAGTTCACCTATTACAACAAGATCGACCGGCTCTCGAACTGGAAGGGAACGCTGCTCGGCGGCCACAAGCCGCCGCCGCAGGATCTCGTCGACTGAACGCGGATTCTAGTCGAGGACGATCCGGTTCCCGGATACGACCTTGAATGTCGGATCCAGCCCCTTTGCACGCATCTCGACGACGCGCCGATACGTCCCGAAATCCAGACGGAGCCCGTTGAGATCGGGCAGGAGGCGGTCTATCGCCTCGTCGGGATCGTAGCCGATCGCCGAGCGCAGGCGCGGATCGGCGCGCACGAACTGCATCAGTTCGATCGCGCAGTCGTTCAGGTTGAAGAGCTCGAGCAGCAGGCAGGATTTCGTGACCGTGTCGCGAAGCGACTGGCCTTCCGGCGCCGCAGCCGCCGCGTCGCGCCAGTCGGCGACCAGGTCGCGGACGAACAGCGCATCGAGCCCCTGGATGCGGCCGATGGGTCGCGCCGCGAAACGGTTGCCGTTCGGCAGCAGATGGCCGCCGGCCATGCACGCCTTGGTGCTGTGCCAGTATCCCAGACTGTGGAACCGGAGGCCGAGTTCGTGAATCGGCCTGGAGATCGTCGAGAAATGGCAGTCGGGCTGGCCGCGATCCGCCGTGAAGCCGCTTTCCGATTCGATCGCGAGCACCCGGCCAGAGCCGATGGTTCGCCGGCCGCCCGCGATGACATGAGGCTCGTGCCCTTCGACATCCATCTTGATGTAGTCCGGCACGGGCAACCGCCCTTCCGAAACGAGCGCGTCGAGGCGCCGGACGGGAACCCGGCGCACGCCGTCGGCCGCATCCCCGGCGGATTTGCGCAACCGCTCCAGTTCGCTCGCCGAGCCCGAAGAATAGAAGGAGCTCTGGGCCCTGTTCGCGCTGACATAGAACGGGCGCTCGCCGTCTTCGTCGCCGAGCGCCATCGCATGGTAGTGGACATTCGGCCGCACGTTGCCGGCCGCAAGCTCGCGGATCTCCTCCTCGATCGGATCGAAGCCGTGCGCGATCATGACCGGGGACAGGGGATCGAACCGCGGATGGATTCCGTCCTTGCAGCCGACATCGCAGAGCACGAACGGACTTTGCAGGATCTCGTTCTTCACGACCCAGTCGGTGAAATGCGTCGAGTGCGCCTGCTGAAGCGTCGTCATTTTTCCGCCATTCCATCTGCCGACACGGCGCGGCCTTGACTGGGTAGTCGCGTGATAGCATGAAAGCGCCATGGCGTCAGATACGCAAGATCAGGGACCGTCGGCACCCCCGTTCTATTTTCTCGTCACGTTCTGGGGCAGGAAATACCGAGACTGGTTTCTGAAGTTCACCGTCGCGTCCCTGCTGGCGCCGGGAAACGCACCGGCGCTCGACGACCTGCCCCGCGCGCGATTCCTGATCGCGACGACGCGCGAAGACTGGGACGCGCTTTTCGAGAATCCGAATTTCCGGCAGCTGGCGGCGCTGGTGAAGCCCGAGCTGCTGGAGTTCCCGCCCGAGTCCGCGGCGCTCCACAAGTATTTCCGGATGTCGCTCGGCCACAAGATGCTGACGCAGGCCTGCTTCCACGCGCGCGCCGTCGGCATAAACCTGAACCCCGACACGCTTGTGCCCGACGGCTGCCTCGCGGAGGCCCAGCGCATCGTGAAAGGCGGATGCAAGGTCGTGATGTGCACGGCGGTGCGCTTCGATCTCGACGCGATCGAAGCCGAGCTGCGCGTCCGCGGGCGGCTCGCGGACGACCGCCCTGCCGTCGTGTCGCGTCGCGAGGCCGTCGAAATCGGCCTGCGCAACTTCCACTCCGAGACGCGCGCCGGAAACTGGGATGCCGCCCATTTCGGCGAGCTCGGCGCGATGCACGGCAAGAACCACTATCCGATCTGCTGCTACTGGCAGGTTCCGCAGGCGCGCGGCGTCTACATCCTGACGCACAACTGGGCGCCCTTCGCCATCAACTACGCGCGGTTCGAACGCCACAACACCGAGACGTTCGCGCAGTGGACGCTCGACGGCGACTATATCTTCGCGAATCTCGGCGAAGCCGCCGAGATCGGGCGCGACGTGCATGTCGTGACCGATTCGGACTCGATCTTCCTGCTCGGCATGACGCCCGCGGACGACGAACGGTGCCCGGCCCCTTTCTATTGGTGGAAGTCGCTGCCGGTCCTCGGGCGATGGGCGAAAGGGTTCCTGCTCAACCGCGTCGTCTACGACTATCGCGGCGTCGATCCGCTGCGCCGCCGCATCTATCCGCTCGGCGCGCGGTGGCACCAGGGCGATCTCGACGAAGCGTGGGCGCCGGTCCTCCGGCGGGCCGGCGCCATCGTGCGGGACTATCTCGAGCGCGATCTCGATGTCGGAGCGGAAGCCGAAGGGCGGCCGGCCGTCGCCATCGCCGGCGGACGCCTGAAGCGCCATTTTCCGCGCATATGGTGGTACAGGATCGTCCGGCACCGCCTGATGGAAGGCCGGATGCTGTTTCCGTCCTTCCTGCCAGGGTTCAGGCGGTTTCTTTCGATCTATGTCCGCGCCGTCTGGCTTTCTCTTCGCGGCGACGCGAACGCGCGTGGGCGGATTCGCAGTCGGCTTATGAAGCTTGTCGGGTTGAATTCCGGACGAGAATGATTGCTCTAGACGGCGGTCTGACCAGACACACCACTTGAGACTCGTCGCAGGAAAGATCAGGTAGTATCGCTAGCTTTTCAAGATCGACGAATTCTTCAACGATGCAGGAATGAACATGCGCGAATCCAGCCGTCACGAGCATGAAAGGGATATTCCACTCCAGCCCGACCGCGGTCCGGAACAGGTCTCGGATGTACCACGAACGGCGGAGGCCCGCGGCGCGGACACACTCAAGGTTCCGCACGCGAACTCCCGGCGGGGATTCCTTTCGGCAATCGGGACCATGGGATTTGCATCATCTCTCGCCATGAGCGACACCGCGCATGCTCAGGCCGTTGATGGCGAAACGGGACTGGTCGTCATGCGGCAGGGCCTCGACGGGAAATGGGAAGTCCGCGGCCCGTCGGGCCAAAGAATCGACACGGAAAATTCGCGATCTGAAGGCCTTCAAGAGGCCATCGATCTCGCCGCAACCGGCGGGCATGAGCTTCACGTTCTCGGTGGCGGCCAACGGCGAGGCGAAAGCCGTCGACCAATCATCCGCTGCAAGGGAACCGTCCGCGTTCCGCCGATCGAAGAAACATGCTGGCGTTTTGGATCGGTCGTTCTGGACATCGACGGTGGCGATGGCGACGGCCTTCACTTCGACACGATCCTGCACTCTCAGGTGATTTTTGGCGGAGCGGTCCACTATCGTGGAAATGGCGCTGCCGTTCACCTGTTCCCCAAGACGCCGCTACCTCGCAGCGAGGCCATCTTTGCCGTCGACAGCGAAATATACGTATTTCGCATTCTGATCGAAGGGGGCCACAATCCGGCCGGCTTCCGGATGTCGGCGCTCAACGGCCCGATTGTCCATGTCCGGGCGAACTTCCTGGAGATCGAAGGCGAGACCGGAAGGGTCGTTCATATGGGCGACGGGGTTCACATCGCAAGCCCGGGCGCGGGACGAGTCGTGACGGGAAACATCATTTCGGTTGTCCGCCTGAACCAGTTCACCGGTGCCGGATTCCGGATCGGCGACGAGGGAGCACCGCATCAGGGGGTTCTGGAGCGCAATCGCTTCGAGGCGCATATCGTGCCCAATCATCGGAATGCGGCTGGCATCGTCACATCCGGAAAACACGACTACCATCTTGTGACCATCGCCAAGGAGATCGAGACTTTCACTTCCGGTATCGTGCTGCGAGAGCAGGCCGGGAAAAGCATTTTCATCGTTCAGAAGAACGACGGACAATTGAAGCTGATCGACAGGTCCAAGGATAAGGATTGCACCTTCATCCCGTCGCAGGCTTAGGAGTCAGGTAGGGTTTTCGCTGCTGGACGGCAGTCTGGATTCTACCAGCTTACCCGCGCCACCTTCTGGATCGCCGCGACGGTGTCGCGGATTTCCGGCTCGCCGTACTTCTCGTTGAGATAGAGGCAGAAACTCGAATCGCGCGCGGCATAGGCGTTCGGGCAATCGAAATTGTCGGCAAGATAGGGACGGACCCACGGCCACTCGTGGACGACGTACATGTAGTGCGGGTTGAGCGGGATGCCTTCCGCACGGACCGCTTCCGCAAAGCGCCGTTTGGCCGCCGGCCCGCCGGCGATATCGACGAAAACGGGATGCACGAACGGCGAATCGCCCGGATCGAACGCACGGGGCCGCACCGTGTTCGATCCGGCAAGCCCGGCGCACACGCCCTCGACATAGGCAAGGCGCGCGGCGATCGTATCGCCGAGACGCCCGAGCGAGGCGATTCCGATCGCGCAGGATATCTCGTCCGTGTGGTGGTTGAGCGCCGGGAAGAGATAGTTCGACGGATCGCGGTCGTCGAAATCCGTCCGCCAGCGCGGTTTGCCCCGGTCGGCATGCGCGAGCGCCTGCCGGAACAGGGCCTCGTCGCGCGAATAGACGATGCCGCCGGACGCGCCGGTCACATGCGCCTTGCGGTACATGGTCGAGAACGCGGCGATGTCGCCGACCGTTCCGACCTTGCGCCCCTTCGACGATGCGCCGTGCGACTGCGAACAGTCTTCGATCAGCTTTATTCCACGCTCGCGCAGCAGCGCCGCGATCGCGGCGATATCGGCCGACTGGCCCGTCGAATGCACGATCATTGCGGCCCGCACTTTCGGGCCGATCCGGGCAGCCACCTCGTCGGGACCGACATTGTAGGAACCGGGCCGGGAATCGACGATGCGGGGCACGAGATTGTTGAGCACGATCGCCGAGATCGAACCGGGATCGGTGATCGGCGAGACGAGCACCTCGCTGCCCGCGGGCAGGCCGAGCGCGGCAAGGGCGACGTAGAGCGCCGACGTGCCGGTCGCGACCGCGTCGGCGTGCCCGCCGCCCATGAAGCGTTCGAACGCCGCGCAATAGAGGCTTTCGAAATGCCCCTGATATCCGGGATCGACGCCGAGCGGGCCATAATGCTCGAACACGCGATCGACCCACGCCCGTTCCTCCGGGCCGAGCGCGAAGCGCGCCGGCATCGGTGCCGTGCGGACCTTCGGTCCGCCGTCGATCGCGAGCGCGGCCGCCCCGCTCATCCGCGGATCGGCGGCAGGCGGGCCAGCATCTCGTCGAGGCCGAGGCCGTGGACGTCGAGCAGCTGGTCGTGCGTGCCGTAGAAATGGATGAACTCGTCCTTCAGGGAGAACGCCGTCACGACGCAGGGCGAGCGCTCGTCGCAGGCGATTTCCTTCACCCGGGAGCCGAGACCGCCATGCGGAACGTGCTCCTCGATGACGACGACGCGCTTGTGGCCGGCGAGCGCGCGCGCGACGCCCTCGCGGTCGAGCGGCTTGACCGTGTGCGCCGAATACAGGGAGACGGACTCGCCGCGCGCGGCAAGCCGATCCGCGAGCTCGGCCGCCCGCTTCATGATCGGACCGTAGGCGAGGATGCAGGTGTCCGTTCCCCGGCGGATCGGCCGGAGCTTGCCGAAGACGAACGGCGCGTCGATCCCGTCGGTGAAATCCGGCTCGCCCGCCTTGCCGATGCGCAGATAGACCGGCCCCTCGCGCTGCTCGGCGCAATAGCGCGTCGCGGCGACGAGTTCCGCCGGATCGCACGGCGCGAGGACGCGCATGCCGGGAATCGCGGAGGCGACCGCGACGTCCTCCATCGTGTGATGGGTGCCGCCGAGCGTGGAATACGTCACGCCGGCGCCCATTCCGACGATCGTCACCGGAAGGTTCTGGTAGCACAGATCGTCGCGGACCATCTCGAACGGACGATAGAGCGTGAACGTCGCGATGGTGTACGCGAAGGGCTGCATGCCCTTCAGCGCGAGACCCGCGGCGATCCCGATCATGACCTGTTCGGCGACGCCGACATTGATGAACCGCTGGGGATACTCCTCGCGGAACTTGTTCATGCTGCCGGCGGGCGATATGTCGGCGACGACGATGTAGATGTTCGGATTGCCCTGGCCGCACCGGTAGAGCGCTTCGGCGAATGCGTTTCTCATGCCGCACCGCCGAGCTCGGCCAGCGCGATCGCCAGCTCATCCTTGTTGGGCGACCGATAGTGCCAGATGGGCTGGTTCTCCATGTAGGAGACGCCCTTGCCCTTGGTCGTCTTCGCCACGACCATCATCGGCCTGTCGGTCCTGCGGTTCATCACCGCGCCGAACAGCGCCGCCGAATCGTGGCCGTCCACCTCCACCGAATCCCATCCGAACGACCGGAATTTCTCCGCGACGGGATAGAAGCTCGGGTGCGTCTGGGATGTCCGGCCGAGACTCTGGAAGTCGTTGTTGTCGACGAAGGCGACGAGATTCGAGACGCCGAGCGAAGAGGCCATCATTGTCGCCTCCCAGGTCGATCCTTCCTGGACCTCGCCGTCGGACAGGACGACGTACACGAGCCCCGGCCGCCCCTGCGATTTCTCGGCATAGGCCGCGCCGACCGCCATGGAAAGCCCGTGGCCGAGCGCGCCGGTCGATGCCTCGATTCCGGGAACCCCGTAATCGGGGTGGCAGCCGAGGCGGCCGCCGGCGGCGCAGTACCGGTCCAGATCCGTTCGCGACAGCACGCCGAGGGATTCGAGGATGACGTACTGGATCATGCAGCCGTGGCCCTTCGACATGATGAACATGTCCGGCGACGAGTTGTCCGGGTTCCGGCGCATCAGGGCGGCGTAGCAGAGATCGACGATTTCCGTGCAGGAGAACGCGCCGCCGACATGCAGCGCCTGTACCTGCTGCGAGACCTCCAGGATGCGCCGTCGGAAGCGCGCGCAGCGCGCCTTGGCGGCGGCCGCATCGAATGCATTCTTCATCGAATCTGATCCCATCTGGCCAGCATGTTCAGGTAATCAAGGTCCACCAATACTCGCCGGTATAGTCGGCCTCGTCGAAGATTTTCTTCCAGCCCTCCGGATAGTCGTGCGTGAACGCGGTCAGCACCCACGATTCGAAGATCGCCCGCTCTTCCGGCGTGCGGTAGCTGTCGACCTGGACGAACTTGCCGCGGATCGCGACGCGCTCGATCTCGCGCAGCGCGGCGATCAGGTCCGGGCGCTCGAGATTGTGCAGCGTGTTGATCGCCAGGACGACATCGAAGCTCTTGTCGGGAAACGGGAGGCTGCGCGCATCGCCGAGATGGAGGCGGCCGACCGCTTCGGGCTCGCAGTTCATCAGCGCATAGCGCGAGACGTCGAGGCCGAAGGCCTCGAGCCCCGGACAGACGCCGACGAGGTCCTTCACCAGGAAGCCCTTCGCGCAGCCGATGTCGAGGACCCGCTGGCCCGGCCTCAGGTCGTAATGGGCGACGATGTCGCGCGCGACCGGAATCCAGCGTCCGTCGTACCGGTATCCGCCGTAGCCGACGTCGCGGGAGCCGTCGAAATAATCGCGCCCGTACTCGCGCGACAAAGCGATCATTTCCGGCGTCTTCGCGCTGGCGCGCGCCTGGACGTTGCGCTTCCCCTTCGGAAGGCTCCGCAGAAGGTCGTATTCGGCCATCAGGCATCTCCTCGGTCGTTGCCGGTACCCAGCGCGAACCGCCGCAAGCCTGCGGCCCGGCAACGCGCCGGATCGAGCATGCCATACGGATCGAGGATCAGACGCCCGGCCATCGTGGCGGCCAGTTCGGCAGGATCGAGCTTCGCGAACTCGGGCCACGGCGTCAGGATCGCCAGCGCATCGGCCCCGCGCGCGCAGTCGAGCGCCGAAGCCGCCGCACGCACGGGGATCGAGACCGCATCGGCGCTCACCCACGGATCGAAGACGGAAATCCGCCGGCCTCCAAGCCCTGCCAACAGGGCGAGCGAGGCGGAGTTCTTCGTCGAGCGCGTATTCTCCTTGTAGGCCAGGCCGAGAACACCGAGCGCGGCGTCCGGCTGCGCGTCGTAGAGCTCGCGCATCAGGATGCGCGCGGGCCAGTCGCGGCGATGCGTCGAATTCGCGATCCATGCCCGGACGACCGACACGTCGGTGCCGGCCTGTGCCGCGAGCGACAGGACGCTTGCCATGTCGCGCTCGAGATTTCCTCCGGAAATACCCAGCCCCGGCTTGAGATAGGCATGCGCGCCGATCCGCCGGTCGAGCCGCAGCGCCGGCGCGATCTCCGACCAGTCGGCCCCGATCTTCTCGCAAAGTTCCGCCAGCGTGTTCGCTGCCGATACGGAGGCGATCAGGAAGAAATTGATCGAGATTTTCGCGAGTTCGGCGCTTTCATAGCCCATCGCCAGGATCGGGCAGCCGAAGGAGGCCAGGAAAGCTGCCAGAGCCGGGGGCAGCGGCTCGGCCGGATCGGCACATCCCACGATGAAGCGTTCCGGCTGCGTGGCGCGCTCGACCGCGCGGCCGAAGATCAGCGTCTCGACCTGATAGACGACATTGCGCCGGCCGGCCGCATGGCGCCGCGTGAATCCGGGGGCGACCTGGCTGAGGACGACCCGGATCGCGTCGGGACGGGCGGCGGCTTCGATGATTCCGAGGCAGGCCTCGAGCACGCCCGTATCGCTTCGTCCGGCGTCATCGGTCGCGATGTCGGGTGCGGCATAGACCACGTCTGCCGCCGCAAGATCGGCGGCGCTGTCCGTGAATGCCAGGCGTCCACCCGCTTCGGCGATCGCCTCGGCAAGGCCCGGCTCGACGATCGGAAGATCGCCGCGCCGCAGGCACTCGATCAGCCGGCCATCGCGGTCGTAGGCAACGGTCTCGAATCCGCGCAACGCCGCCGCGACCGCCGAGCAGATACCGAGATGCGTCATGCCGACAAAGGCGATGCGGGGTTTGTTCATTGCTTTGCCGGGATCGCCGCCGCGAGATGCCGCAACGTGCCGTCAAGCCAGCGATCGCCCGACAGGTCCGTCTGGACGCCGGCTTTCACCGCAGCGGCAAAATCGGCATATTCGGCTTCCCAGGTCGGATCGGCGCCCGTCTGCACGAAGGTCTCTTCGGTCGGGCGGCCCGACGGCAGGACACGGCGGCGCAAGGTGAAGGTGGAAGGTCCCCATTTGCACAGCGATTCGATATGCGCCGTTCCGTTCTCGGCCAGTATGTCGCACGTGAAATGGTTGCGCCACATCAGCAGGGTCATTTCCAGCTCGAACTTCGGCACCGTCGAATCCGACGCGATGACGACATGATCCGGCGCGCGGTTCTCGAACCTGCTTGACGAGACGAGGGCGAAGTCCCCCGCGACGGGGCCGAACCAGAACCGGATCGTATCGAGCAGATGCGATCCGAGATCCGGAAGGACGCCCGCGCCCTCGTCGCGCCAGAGCGAATCGCGGACAAGTCGCGCGGTCCCGTTTCCGTAGAACATCCGGCAGCGGTATATGCGCCCGAGTTCACCGCCCGCCAGCAGATCGCGCATCCGGACGAAATGGGGCTCGAACCGGTGATTATAGGCCGTGCGGACGAGAACCCTGCGCTCGCGCGAAAGGCGTTCGATCTCGTCGATCTGCCGGGGATCGCTTACCCAGAAAGGCTTCTCCACCAGCGCATGTTTTCCGGCGTTTGCCAGGTAGGACAGGATCTCGAATTTCGGGCGATCGGGTACGCAGACGATCGCGGCGTCGTAGCTCGCGACATCCACATCCCGGATGGAACGGAATTTCGCCTCTGGCCGGTCCGGATCGACCAACGCCACGCAGGAAGCACCGGCAACACGCGCGCGCTTCTCGCCCTGGACACCGTAGCCGACCACAACCACGCGCATCGTCATCTGTCCTAGCTGGCTTCGTAGGTGACCAGTCGTTCGAACCTGTCGATTTTCGCGCGCACGTCGGAAATCGTGACCGGCACGTTCCCGTCGATCTCGCATTCGATCGCGGCCGCGAATGCGCCGAGAACGGCGGCAAGAACGGCGTTTCCCGTCGCGACATGCACGAGCGTCGAATAGGCAAGAAGGGCATCGCCGGCACCGACCGGATCCTTGACCCGCTCGGCGAAACTGTCGAGCACGAAGAACGCGCGCAGATCGTCGAGATCGGGGCGCTCGCGATAGGTCAGCACGCCCCTCTCGCCGAGCTTGAGGATCAGGTTCCGGCAGTCGGCAGCCTCATAGAGACGCTTCGCAAGCGGGCGCACGACGGAGTCCTGGTCGCCCAGCGCGAACCGCGCCTCGCGCTCGTTCGGCGTGATCAGGTCGAATCCCTTGAACTCGGTGATGTTGCCCCAGCGCGACGCGACCTGACTGTCGGCGACGCGGAACATGCCCGCCGGAATCGACTTCGCCAGAAGCGGAATCGTCGCCGGATTGAAGATCCCGTGACGGAAATCGCTGAAAACGATCGCGTCGAAATTCTTTTCCGCGATCTGGCCGCATATCGTGTCGACGATACGATCGGAAATCGAACGATTGTCGAGCGTGTCGACTTTCAGGAGTCTCTGGTTGTTGCAGATGATCGCATTCTTGTTCGTCGTGGGGCGCGTGGGGTCCACGACGGCAAGAACGCGGACGCCAGCAGCCTCGAGATCCTTGATCGCGAAATCGCGCCATTTGTCGTCGCCGAGCACCGTCGACAGCGTCACATCGGCACCCGCGGCACGCAGATGCTTCGCCACCACGCCCGCGCCGCCCACATAGTCACGCTGCGTCTCGAAGCGAACCGACAAGGTCGGGGTCTTCGTCTGCCCGCCGATCATGTCGGTATAGGTGTAGCTGTCGATGATCATGTCGCCGACGACGTGGACGCGCTTGCCCTGGACGGCGTCAAGAGCGCGACGCAGGTCGTCGAAGGAAAGCCCTTCCGCGTGCAGAACGGATTCGAGCTTCTCGGCCGCGATGCTTGGCGGATCGAGCTCGATGAGAGCGGACGAAGAATAGATGATATCGCCGGGCGTGAAGATGATTTCGCCGCCGTAGGAGTCGAGAACGTCTTTCTCTTCCTTGGTCTTCGGATGAAGGCCGGTCTTGACGTACTCGTATCCCTTGGCGAAGTAGTCCGGCTGGATGATGCCGAGATTCGTGAGCGGCGTCGGCTCGGGATCGATGATGACGAAATCGACCATGTCGAGAGCGGCAAGGTTCAGCGCCCGCAGCTGCTCCGGCACGAAGGGCCGGACATTCGCCTTCTTGATATGGATGTCCGCCGTCAGACTCGCAACGAGGATGTCTGCCTTGCTCGATGCGTACATGAGGTGCCGTATATGGCCCGGATGGACCACGTCGAACGTGCCATGGCACATGATGACCTTGCGGTCCCGCGGGCGCTTCCCGATTTCGGCGACGATCTCGGCCGCCGTCTTGATTTTTGCGCGGTAGCGGTGATCGATCATCAAGCGACCCTTCCGTCCATGAACGCAAACCAGCTCTTGGTCGCTTTGGAGATCGATTCGGCATCCCAGAGCGGGGCCTCGCGCCAGTAGTCGATGTTTGCGAGGATCCTGCCGACGCCCTCGTCGAACGACACCTGCGGGCGCCATCCCAGCTCGGTGGTCGCGCGCGTTATGTCCGCCCAGGTGCAGTCCGGCTCCCCCGGGCGCTTGGGAACATGCACGACCGGGCCGCCGAGCAGTTCCACAAGCCTGTTCACCGATTGCGGTTTGCCGGCACCGAGATTCCAGACGCGGCCTGAATGGCCGGATTCGGCGGCCGCGAGAAAACCTGCCGCAAGATCGCTCGCGTAGATGAAGTCGCGGGTCTGGGTCCCGTCACCAACGACCGTAAAGGGCTTTCCCGCGAGCTTCTGCTTGAGAAAGACGCCGAAGACGGCGCCATACGCGCCCGAAGTGCGCGAACGGGTACCGTAGGCATTGAAAATCCGGATCGAATTGACCGGAAGTTTGTAGACCTTGTGCCATTCGAGGGCAGCCACCTCGCCCATCCATTTGCTCAGGGCATAGGGATAGAGCGGGCGGATCGGGTGGCCCTCGTTTGTCGGCGTGTCGGCAATTCCGTAGCAGGACGAGGAAGCCGCATAGACGAACTTCCTGACGCCGGCAGCGCGTGCGCATTCGAGCACGCGGACCGTCCCCTGGACGTTGACGTCCATGTAGATCGTCGGCTTCTCGATCGACGGCACGATGTCGCCGATACCGGCGAAGTGAAAGACATACCGTGCATCCGCAAAGACGCGATTGCCGGGATCAAGCGTCCGGATATCGCACCGATCGAGCGTCAGCCGAGCACTCGCCGGATGATGCGCGAGATTGAATTCACGACCGCCCGAAAGGTCGTCAATGACGCGAACCGCATATCCGCGCTCCAGGAGCAGGTCGACCGCATGACTGCCTATGAAGCCGGCGCCGCCGGTCACGATTGCGATGGGCGCGCCGGTCATGGACTCTATGCCGCCTTCAGCCGCTTCATCCGCCGGACGTTGTAGTAGATGTCGTCCGTCATGCTTGCGGGAAGCTTTCCGGCCTTGAAGGCCTGGCAGAGATCGCGCACGGCATCTTCGATCGTGTGTACCGGGCGGAACCCGGTCACGCGCGTGATCTTCTGCGAGTTGATGTGGTAGGAGCGGATATCGTCCGTCGGCGTGGTCACGATCTCGATCGCGGATTTGTCCGGAAACTCGGCCTTGACGACATCCCGGACGATCTGGGCGATTTCCATGATCGACAGGTTCTGGAATCCGATATTGAAGGTCTCGCCGTCAATCTGCGACGCCGGTGCCTTCAGCATCAGGAGATAGGCGGCGCACATGTCCTGAATATGCAGATTCGGCCGCAGCTGGCTGCCGCCGAATACGGTGATCTTGTTGTTGTTCACCGCGTGGTTCGTCAGGATATTGACGGAAAGATCCATGCGCGTGCGCGGGCTGTATCCGCAGACGGTCGCCGGCCGGATCGTGACGCACTCGAACCCCGGCGCGCGGTGGCGCCACAGGATCGGTTCGCAAAGGCCCTTGTATTTGTTATAGAGCGTCAACGGCACAAGCGGATGCTCTTCGGTGACGTCCGGCTTGTCGGAAACGCCGTAGACCGAGCTGGACGAACAATAGACGAAGCGCTTGACCCCGGCCGCCTTCGCCGCGACGACGAGCGGCTCGAAAGCGTCCATGTTGACGGTCGTGGAGAGCTGTTCGTCGAGCTCGAACGAAGCATCGTTGGAAATGCAGGCAAGATGCAGCACCGCATCATGCCCGGCCACCGCGCCGGCGAACTTTGCCGTGTCCCGGATATCGCCTTGCACGACCCGAAGTCCCGGCTTGTCCTTTGGTAGCAGGTTACCGTAATAGAGAATGTCGTATACGGTTACCTCATAGCCGGCATCGAGCAGCTTCGGAACCAAGACTGACCCGACATAGCCGGCGCCGCCCGTTACCAGAACTTTTGTCATCGCATCCGACTCCGATCCACACAACTACCGGTAGTTTAACGCCAAGATCGGCACCTCGTCCTTCAGCAGGACCATCCACGGGTTCTGTACTCTGACTACGCACATCCTCGCAAGTTTGATCTTCCCGGCTTTGGCTCAGCCGACCAGATACCTCGATCCCGTCAGGGCAAATGGGGCCGAGAACGGCTCCCCAAGCCGCGCGGCTCATTTCAATCCGGCAATCGCGTTCCGTACGGCATCCGACTGCCGCAGCTCGCCATAGCGTCCATCCGACATACGCACGAAAACCCGTATGTGCGCGCCCGTCAACGAGCCGACATCCCCGCGCGGCATGGAACCGGCGAATCCGCTGATCTCCATCGACTGCGACTTCAGCGCGACGACGATGTCGCTCCGGGGAACATTCACGCGAATCGTCATCACCGCTTTCGAATCGACATACACATGTGCGGAAATGGCGGGGATCTTCGCGCGCAGGTCGCCGCCCCAACCTTCGACGCGGAATTCGCCATTGGCGTCGCTGACCAGATCCACGAATCCGCCGACACCGGCGCTCGTCCGGATCCCGGTCTGGTCGGGGAGATCCGTTATCTGCCGCCAGTCGAGAAAAAGCCGGATCGCGATCGCGGCGACAATCACCAGCAGCGTCAGAAGGATGTATTTACGGAACATTGGTGCCAGCTACCATTTCGTGCGGCTGGTCTGGAGGTCGGGGTGCGAGACCAGACAGTGCCAGACGACAGCTTGAAACGCTTCGGCATGCGGCGTCACGAGCTTGGCGTCGACTGTCGGAACAACCACGACCGCATTCGCTACCTTTGCGGTATAGCCACCATCCCGGCCGACGATTCCGAAAATCGATGCCTCGCGCACGACGGCAAACTTGAGTGCTTCGACAAGATTCGGACTGACGTTGCGCTCCAGATCGCCGCCGCCGACGGAAAAAACGAGAATCGCATCGTTCTTGCCCAGACGGCTGGTCTCGAGCCAAGCCGAAAAGACGGTGGCCCATCCCTCGTCATTCGTCCGTGCCGTCAGCTCCGAAACGTTGTCGGTCGGCGCATACGCCTCGAATCCGCAGAGCTTGCGGAAATCATTCACCGCATGGCCGGCATTGCCGGCACTTCCGCCGACACCGAGGATGAAGAGTCGGCCGCCACGCGCACGGGTGGCGGCAAGTCCCTGCGCGACCTGCTCGATCTTGTCCTTGTCGATCGTCCGGGCAATCTGCGCAGCTTGCTCGAAGAAATCCGTCACGAACGTCATGGCAATCAGCTCCTTCGCCGTTGCCCATGTCTAGCCGTCTGCTTTCGACCCCGCAACCGTTTCACATTCGCCATCCATGCGCCTTGCCATCGCGTCGAAAGCGCTGCGGATATTCTCGGTCGAATCGTCCGCCCAAATCCATGCCTGGAAGGGATTTGCGCCCCGGGGCGTGCCGCCGATCTCGAACCCCAGTTCCTGCAGATACGCCGCATCCGTCTGCGGAACGTCCGGCGTCAGGATCTTCAACATCACATAGCGGCATCGCGCACTGAAAGCGCACAAGGCATATGGCCCGTTGTTCACGAAAAGGCTCAGCCACGCACGCTCGTACATTGCCAGCCGCAGGGCCACATCCCGCGACGCCGAGCGGGCAACCGGGAAGGGAGACAGCAGGGCATCGTCGGATTCCGGAGCCGACGTATCCGGAACGAACACGACCTGGTAGACGCCCGGATCAAGGGTGCGTGCGAACGAAATCCACTGGTCGACGGCGCTGTTGCGTGCAGGCGCTTCGGCGTAGGCCCGCAACGTGATCACGACGAGGCGCCGGCCGGCGATGCGCGCATCGAACTCGGCCGCAATGGCGTCCCGGGCAAAGTCCGGCGCCCGAACGAGATCGGGAAGCCGGTCGACCCGATCGAGGACATCGCGCGGATGATGCGCGGCAGGGAACTGCGGCCAATAGTCCGGCGGATAGACGTTGCCCGCCTCGCACCGCAAATCGACCGCGTGCTGCCTGTCTCGCGCCGCCACGATCTCCGTGACCGTGGGCACAAGCCTCGCGCACGCCATGACGATCCGCTCGACACGGGCGATCCGCGCTTCGACGGGAATGGCGCGCTCGTAGTCCGAATGCTCGCGCCTGATCCCGTGATACCGGCCCGGCACGATCACGAACCGGATCGAACCGGCGCCGGAAGCCTTTCGGCGGCACTCGGCACCTGCCAGTGCCCAAAGAACATCGAATGTCGTCGGCGAAGCATCCAGATCGTAGAAGGCCGTCACTCGCGAATCATCCGATCCACTGGCGCCCGCCACCGCCGCGAGCCCGACATGCCGCACGACCGTCGCCACCCGGTAGAGCTTGCCGAACAGGCGGCACGGCGATCGGATTTCCTCGAACAGCCGGGCCGCAAGCCAGCGCCATCCGTGGCGGCGCCATTCCGATGCAAAGGCCGAAATCCGGCGGAGCGTCGTATAGTCTGGTGGCAATGGCCGCGGGGTCACGGCGCAACCGACGACACCGATCGGGCGGGCGCTGCGTGACGTGCATAAAATCGGACCTCTGTCGTCACCGTAACGGCACAGCAATGCGCCGGCACCTCGTGTTGCGGCAACGTCTCGGCCGCCGCATTGCCCCGGCGCGCGCGCCACCAGACCTTCAGCATCCACCATGGAACGAGGATGCGACTCGCGAGCGACCACGTCGCACGAAGCTCGAGCATGCCCGTATATGTGTCGATCGCTCGCGCCAGCCAGGGACCGCCCGTGAAGCGGGCGCTCGAAAGATCGATATCCGGCAGCAGCGGAAGGATCTGCTCGACGCTGCGACTGGACAGCCGCCGCAGCGCGATGCTGGCGTGATGCAGGACCACGCGCCCGCCATCGCGCATCGCCGGACGCACGATCGAATAGAGCGATCGATATGACTGGCTCGCTTGCTGCCAGTCCAGGTCGAACAGGCAGAAATCCAGATCGCAAACGCCATCCGGAAGCCCGCGGGACTGGAGCGCATAAGGCGAAACAATGCTGACTTTCGCGCCGGCAATACCCTTGAGCGCGCGATGGAGAAACCCGTTCTCCGACTGCACGACGAGAATCCGCACACCCGGCACCGCACGCACCCGATCGATCTCTTCAAGGACGAAACGCAGGCATGCCCAGTAAGGATGGTTGCGCGTCACCCGCGGCAACGTCCCGAAGATGCGTCGATATGTATCCCGGATCGTTTCATCGGAAACAAGGAGCCGCAGCATGCGGCGAAGAAATCCGCCGGTGCCGGGGAGCGGCGCAAGCGACGTCGCGGAAAACTCGGATACCGGCTCGGGCGCCGATGCGTTTCCGATGGGGCGGTTGCGGTGCCACCAATCGCTTTTGTTGCGGTTAAACTCTTCGATGAGTCCGACCCAATAGGTATGTCCGATATAGGAAGCCGGCGGAGGGAGCATGGCGTAGACCTTGTCGACGTGCGCCTTGAGCCTGCTTCGCGCGTCTTCGATCTCCGGCGGCAGATCCCGCGCATGGAGCGTGAGTTGGAACCGTCCCATCTCGTACTGGTCCGCAGTCATGTATCCGAGGGCGCTAGCGACATCCTCGACCGCAACCCGACCGATGCGCATCAGCTCGACGAACGTCCGCGACCGACGAAGCTCGAGCATCAGGAAATCATCCGAATCCGCCATCACGCAGCGCGGAAGATTCGGGGCTGCCATTGAAATGGTTGCGTAGTCCCAGAAACTGACCGGATCGAGATAGACCCGCTCCGGGCGCATGGCCACGAGCGCGATCGGCATCTGATGCCCGATCAGCGTGAACTCGTCCACGTACCAGTAGAACTGGTCGCTGATATCCATGTGAAAGACGGGTACGTTCACCGTCTTCGATCTGATCGTATTGTGCCTGTTGTTCAGTATGATCTCGGCCATTTCGCGCGGCGGTATCGCGAGGGCGCGCGAAACGGGATTGATCTTCGCATTCAGGAGCGGGCGGACCGGCTCCGAATTCGTGCAATAGCTCGGCGCGAAAACCAGGCGTTCGCCGTCGAGCAGTTTTCGCGTAAGCGACGCGTAGCTTCCGTCCGCCAGGACGAAATCCGAATTCAGGAACAGGAGATAGTGCTCCGTCATCTCCTGTCCGAGATCCTCGAACCCTCGATGCAGGCAATGTGTCAGCGACGTCCCGTACATGTTCCTGGAAACCACTAGGTCATCCGCCATCACCATCCGGGCCGGGCAGACGCCCTTCAGCCTCAGATACGACGGATGCGATTCGACGTAGGCGAAATCGCGTTGCTCGGTCACGAGGACGAACTCGGTGTCGAAATGCTCGACGAATGCCGGAAGGTTGCCCGGCGCAAGCAGCGCGGGGATCGTAATGTCCAGCAGCTCGTTCAGATACGACTCGCCCCACGCGGTCGTTATGACGCGGGCCTTGCGCTTTTCTTTCATGGCTTCACCGGGCCTTCGGGAAGGTCGGTGACAATCGTTATCGACATGCACAGCTCGCCGATCCGCCACGCCGGAAGGCGTGCCTGTGCGGAATTGGCAATCCACGCGGCTGGCGCGAGCCGCACGAGCTCGCGGAGATTGCGGATGTTACGGTCCGGCAGATCCGCATTCCGCTCCACCGCGGCCCGGAACGACCGCTGAAGCGCAAGTGTGGCATGCGAACCGGAGAAGCGGATCTCGGACGGCAGGCCTGCCGGCATAAGCGCCGCGATTCCGGACGTCGCCGCGTTCGTCATCGAATAGATCTGCTCGCCGGCATGATGCGCGATCGCGCGCGCCCCCGGATTCATCCGACTCCTCACGAACGAAAGAAGGCGCGGAAACTCGTTCATCTCCATCCAATTGAGTTCGAATATGCAGATGTCGAAGTTCCCGGCCCGCTGCGGGATGCCATACCGCATCAGCGGAAGCGGCCGGGCCAGCATGTACCGGCCGGGCGATCGTGTGGCGAGCGGCTCGAGAACAATCTGCGGGCCGGGCGTGCGCACCATGAGGATGTTCGGCTCAGGAATGCGCGACAGGATCTCGTCGAATGCCGACGTCGGGTGGCGCAATTCGGCCCAGTAGGGATGCAGCTTTGTCACGCGCGGAACCGCGCCGAAGATACCATTGAATATCCGTCGGGAGACCGCCGGCGCCGGCATGTCGCCGGCAGATGGCCCGCCTTCGCCGTCGATGGCGCTCTCCGCGAGCGTCTCCGAAGGCGTCGGGCGGCTATTGAACGCTTCCACCAGTTCGGTCCGGTAGAGATGGTCCTCTCGCGACCGCTTCTGCACGTCCCTTGCCGCTCTGGCGGTCTCGACCTGATCGACCCAGAATTTGTGGCCGTGCGCGCTGCTGGGCGGTGGCAGAAGCCGGTATATCTCGTCGACGAAGGCCTTGAGCTTCGCGCGCTCGGCATCGGCGGATGCGGGAATCTCGCCGCTGTGCAAGGTGAGGTCATAGCGCCCCATCTCGAATTGGTCGGGAGTCATGTAGCCGAGGCCCTTGGCGATCTCCGGCATTTCCTGCCGCCCGACCCGCATCAGCTCTTCGAAGGTCTTCTCCTTCCGCAGCTCGAGCATAAGGAATTCGTCGGAATCGCCCAGCACCTTTCGCGGCGCGTTCGGGCACGCCATGGAGATCACCGCATAGTCCCAAAAGCAGATCGGCTCGAGATATGCCCGCTCCGGACGCATGTAGACGAGCGAAATCGGCAGTTGCCGCCCAAGAAGCGTATTGGCATCCACTTCCCAGTAGAACTGATCGGTGACGTGCATGTGCATGAAGCGCCGATTGACGGTCTTCGAGCGGATTGTCATGTGGCGAAAATCGAGAATCAGCTGCGCCAGATCGCGCGGCTTCATCTGGAGGACGCCGTCGTTGCGCGTGCGCGCGTCAACAAGCGGGCGCTCGACCGCTTCGGAGATCGCACAATAGCTCGGGGCAAAGACGAGCCGCTCGCCCGCAAGTATATGGCGCCCCAGGTTCCGGTAGCTCCCGTCCGCAACGATGAAATCGGCGTTGAGGAACATGAGATTCGCACCGACCATTGCCTCGCCGAGATCGTCGAAGCCTCGGTGGAGGGCGCGGGTAAGCGCCTGTCCGTATCCGGCGGGATGATCGACGAGATCGTCGATGGACCGGAGAATGGGTCTGGCGAATTTCGAAAGCCGGCGCATCGAATCCGAATTCCGGATGCGGTCGAAATTCGCGCTCTCGGTGGCGATCGCGAATTCAAGATCGAAATCCTGCGCGAGGGCAGGCAGATTGCCGGGCGCGAGAAGCGCCGGGATCATTATATCCAGCGCCGTCGAAACGTAGCCGTCACCCCATGCGGTCGTGACAAGCCGGACGGTCTTGCGGTTTGCCATCGCTATACAATTCTCACTATCGGACTGTCCCGGTCGCGCCGCGCGGATCGCTGCTGACACGCTTGCCCAAGGCCGCGTCGATACCGCATTTACCTCGCATTCTCAAGGGTCGCAACAGACAATGCAATGCGGCCCGTCCGTAACGTACGCCGGTATTCTGCGCTCGAATGGCGGGCGCATTTGCGACGGAAAAAGCGCGAGATCTGACCGATACGTGTCGGCATCCCGGAGAAGGGGTCGGCTGGCAGTTCAGCCGCCAATTGTGCTAGACGAACCAGATCCAGCAAAGTGAGCCCAGACGGATGATCGTACTCGGATTGCATGGCGGCGTGACATTGGGGCAGCACGAACCTGCCGCGTGTCTGGCGATAAACGGCCGGATTGTCGCGATTTGCGAGGAAGAGCGGTATCTGCGCATCAAGTCCTGCTACGGCTATCTGCCGCACCGCGCGATCAAGGCCTGCCTCAAGCAGGCAAACATCCGGATCGAGGACGTCGACCTGATCGTGACGCCGGGCGCGACATATGACGATTTCGCCGAACGATGGCGCGAGTATCTGCGCCATACTTTTGGCCATGCGCCGAAGATCGAGCCGATCCATCACCAGATGGCCCATCTCGCGGCGGCGTTCTACGGCTCCGGACTCGATGAATCGCTGGTGATGTCGCTCGACGCGACAGGTGACGGAAGCTGCGGGATGCTTGCGCATGCCACCCGGAAAGGTGGCATTCGGGTCATCGAAGAAATGCCGACGAACCGCTCGCTTGGCTATTTCTATACCCTGATGACCTACTATCTCGGGTTTGAAGACGGCGACGAATACAAGGTCATGGGGCTTGCCCCTTATGGCGAACCGTCAATCGATCTATCTCGCATCGTCGCCCCGATACCCGGCGGCTGGCGGTTCGATTGGGCCTTCGTCCGCGACGACCCCCCGCCCAAGTCTCCTTTTGAGCCGCTGTATTCCAAACGCATTTTCGAAGCACTCGGCCGTCCGAACAGACAGCCAGACCAACCTTTCGACCGGTTCTACAAGGATGTCGCCCGCTCGACCCAGGCCGCGATGGAAGCGTGTCTGCTGTCGCTCGTCGAGGGCCTGCGCGCCCGCGCGCCGGCCAGCCGGAATCTCTGCTACGCCGGCGGCGTCGCGATGAATTGCTCGGCGAACAAGCGCCTGCTCGAAAGCGGCTGGTTCGATCACGTCTATGTTCCGCCCGTCGCTTCAGATCGCGGGCTGGCGCTTGGATGCGCGTACTATGGCGCCGCGATGTCCGGCGACACGCCGTGGCCACTTCTCGATGCATATCTCGGCACGTCCTACACGAACGACGAGATTCGCGCCGAGCTCGATGCCAACAGTTCGCGGTATGACGAGATCGAGAACCCGGCTAGCGCGGCCGCCGAACTGATCGCAGACGGAAAGATCATCGGATGGCATCAGGGTCGAGCCGAGGCAGGCGCCAGAGCGCTCGGCGCGCGCTCGATCGTCGCCTCGGCGGCGACGACCCAGATGCGCGACCTGGTGAATGCGCGAATCAAGTATCGCGAAGAATTCCGGCCTTTCGCGCCATCGATCCTGCAGGAAGAGGTCGGCGACTGGTTTGACGTCGGGAAGCAGGATGATTTCCCGTACATGACCTTTACGCTCGACGCCAAACCCGAACAAGCCGCACGGATCGCGGCGGTGGTGCATGTCGATGGCACCTCGCGCGTCCAGACGGTGCGCAGTTCAAACAATGAAATCTACAGCGATATGATACGCGAGTATCGGGCTCGCACCGGGGTTCCGGTCGTTCTCAATACCAGCTTCAACCTGAAGGGCCAACCGATCGTCGAGACGCCGAGAGACGCGCTCATGACGTTCCACGGCTGCGGACTCGACGCGCTCGTGGTGGGCAATTTTGTCGTCCGGAAGTAATCCGCCCGACCGGGATACCGCGCGACTTCTGGCGCGCTTCGGGATTCCGCGCGATGGCGTTCTGCTGGTTCACAGCGCGTTCAAGGGATTCGCCCGCGACGGACATACGGCCGACGGCGTCCTCGAGGCGCTGATGTCCCACATGTCGGCCGGAACGCTCGTTCTGCCGACGATGTCGTGGCGCTATGTAAAGCCTGACAGGCCCGTTTTCGATGAGCTTCTGACGCCGTCGAACACCGGACACCTCACCGAGGTGTTCCGCCTGAGGCATGCGACGCATCGCAGCCTCCATCCGACCCATTCCTGCGCCGGGCGCGGCCGATTCGCCGGGAAGATTCTTGGCGAACATCATCTGGGCGATACGCCGTGCTGGGCGCGCAGCCCCTTCGGAATGCTTGCCGAATACGACGCATGGGTCCTCATGCTCGGCATCTCGATGGATTGCTGCACCCTGATCCATCATGTCGAAGAAATGATTGCGCCCGATCTGTATTGTCGCCCGAGCAGCACGGCCGAGAATTATGTCGTCCGGTCGCGCGAGGGAATCGAACATTCGATGCGGCTTCGCCGCCATCTTTTTCTTCCGCGCGACTACTGGCAGTTCCAGGACGCGTTGGCCGCCGCCGGGAAATTCAAGGTAGCCGCGATCGACGGATCGATCTGCCGGGCGTTCCGTGCACGCGACCTGGTTTCGCTCGTCGGCGACACGCTGCGCAGCCGCCCCGATGCGATCATCGCGAAGCCGGGACAGCGCTATCGGATGATGTGACCGCGGCATCGATTTCGCGCGCATAGCGCGTGATCATCGCGTCGAAGCCGGGAAGTTCCGCGAGCCTGCGGCCAGCCTGGGTGGACAGGCGGGCGACGAGGGAAGCATCCTTCGCAAAATCCTCCAGGATTTTTCCCAACGCCCGGAAATCGCCGGGCTCGTAGAACAATCCATCGAGCCGGTCGCGTATCTGTTCGCGCACACCGTAGACAGGCGTCGCCACGATCGCGAGCCCGTGCGCCATCGCTTCCAGAATCACGCGCGGGTAGCTCTCATACCGCGAGCAAAGGGCGAAGATGTCTGCGGCCGCATACCAGTCCGCCATATCGGTCGTCTCCGCCACAACGCGAATTCTTGCCTGCTGCGCGTCGGGCAGTGCCGCAATCTCTGCGGCACAGCGCTTCGAATATTCGCCGCCGCGGTCACCGACGATCGCGACGCGAAGCTTGCGCGCAATGCCCGTATCCAGCCTGGCGAATGCCCGTATGAGATCGAGTTGCCCCTTTCTTGCCGTAACCGTTCCGACGCACAGAACCAATCGTTCGTCCCCGCCGATCCCGAGCGTCGCCCGCGCCTGCGCCTTCGGAATTGTTCCGGGCCGGATCGCCGCCGGTCCAAGCGCATCCTGGATGACGGCGAAATGCCCACGATCGAACTCCGCCCAAACCTGGCGCGTCGATTCGGCAACGAAGATGACCCGGTTCGCCATCTCGAAAGCGGCAAGCGCCCGCGATTCCACAACTGCGGACCGGTCGGAAAAAAAATCACGCTCGCTTTCGCGCGGGTTCAGGACACAAGGAATGCCTTCACGTCGACCCGCCTCGATCGCGTGAAATGCCGAAAGGGTGTTTGCGAAAACGATGTCGATGCGCGCGTTCCGAAGACGTTTCCCAAGGTCTTCGATCGCTAGCGACAGATCCGCCGCATCGAGCATCTGCTCGATCGGGCGACCGCTGGTTCGGCATTCGATTCCTGCCTCCGCGTAGCGAGTCGAGAGCGCACCCTCGGCCGGCGCGAAGACAACGGGCTCGACGATGCCCCGGTCCCGGAGTCCGACCGCGAGCTCGTACTGACAGAACTGCGCGCCGCCTGCCGTCGGCACCGGCCCGACGATGGCCATACGTGGGGGGTTGCCCAGGATCGGGCGACGCTTCGGCAGATCGGCCGGAAGGGGCATCGCCGGCGGCGAAAGCTCGCCGGTCTGACGCCAGATGCGGCGCAGGATTTCCCGGAATTGGCCGCGCGCGGCGAGCCTTGCCGTCGTCACGATCGATCGCAAACCACCGGTGCGCAGTCCGCGTGCCCGAGCACCGAGCGTAGCCAGCTTGACGGCTATCACACCGACAGGGAGGACGCGGATCGATCCCGGACCATCGCACGCCAGAGTGGCGGTTCCGGCAGGCGCGCGGATCAGCCGCCGACCGTCGGCCGGATCGATTTCAAACCGACGGGTCCGGCTTCCCGAAACGATCCGGACATGGGCCGGAAGCCCTTCCGGCGAGGCAGCGACCAGTTGATATCCTCTGCCGGAAACAAGCGGCGTCGCACACCCCGGCTCAAGCGAGTTTTGCGGACTTTCCGGAAGATCATCCATTTGCAATCCGCTCGACGCTTGGCTATCGCTAGGAACCGATCATCCCGGTCGGCCGACGATTCGGCAAGCAATGAAAGTCATCGAGACGATCTTGGGGCAATGCCTGGAAGCGGCGCGGGCGGCCGGGATTTCATCTGGCTCGGTTGCGGCGCCGTTCGATCTAGGTGACGATTCGCTTCCGGGCGGCTTCAACCGATGGAATCCCGGGGATCCGTCACCCGCCATATTCGTCGGGGACGCAGCGCTCGTGCCCCCTCGAGTGACGGCCGCACTCCTTGCTTCCGGTCGCACGGGGCTTTTCTGTCGGGACGACGGAGCCTGGCGGCGTGTCGGCATCGGCCGGCTCCTGCGCCGCCGGATGCGCCCCGTTCTGCTGGAATGGCTGCGTCGGCGGGCGGACGACGATCTTCTGGTTCGTGCGCTGAGACGGCGGCGACGGCGTCCCGAAATGCCGGCGGCGACGGCATCGGCCCAGCCGGAATGGTCGCATTTTGTCGCGGTCGCCGAGCGGCAGCCGATCCTGCCGGCGGGCGGAAGCATCGTTCACGCGAATGTCGGGCTCGGCGCCGGCGGCGCCGAGCGCCAGATCGTCGATACGCTGCTCGCGCTTTCGACCCGCAATTTGAACGTCGCATTCGTCGGCGAGGATATCGACTTGCCCGGCCAGCGCTTCCATGCGGCGTCTCTGACGGCCGCCGGCATCGCCATCGACGGGCCGGTTGCGGCCGTCCGCGACTGGTACGACCTTCCGCCCGAGCTCGGTGCAGCGCTTGCCGTGCTTCCCGCAGCCGCTGCGGGCCGGATTGCCGCGATGATCCGGATATTCCGCCGGTTGCAGGCGACCGTCGTCCATGCCTGGCAGGACGCGGCCGGCGTCAGGGCCGCACTGGCCGCTCTGGCGGCCGGCGTGCCGACCATCGTGGTGTCGGGGGTCAGCATCGCGCCTGACTGGGTGGAGGATCTCGGGCCGTGGGTCGGGACCGCCCTGCGCGCCACGGCCGCTAGCGGCCGGGTGCGCTTTGCGAACAACAGCCAGACCGGCGCGCGGAGCTATGCCGGCTATCTCGGCATTCCTCAATCGCGGATCGCCGTCGTGCCAAACGGGGTGGATGTCGATCGCCTGGATCGCGAAGCGCTTGGAGGCCCCGAATTTCGGCGGGACATGGCGCTTGGCGACGACGAGCGGCTTGTCGTCGGAATCCTGCGGCTGGCACCGGAGAAGCGGCCGCTGCTCTGGATCGACTCCGCGATCGAAGCGGCCCGACGTTGCCCGGACATGCACTTTGTCCTGATCGGCGACGGCCCGCTCGGACCGGATTGCAAAGCGCGGATTGCGGCATCCGGTCTGGGACGACGGTTGAGGAACTTGGCCCCGATGCAGGGGATCGGAGCCGCGCTTGCGGCCGCGCAGGGATTGCTGCTGACCTCGGCCGTCGAAGGATTGCCGAATGTCGTGCTGGAATCGATGGTGCTCGGGACGTCGGTGATCGCCACGCGCGTCGGAGACTTGGGGGACATCGTCGATCTCCGGAGCGGGCGGCTTCTTCCGGCTGAAGCCGACGCCGGCGCCTTCGCAATCGCCCTCGAGGGCATTCCCGCTCCCTTGGTGCCGCGGGCGGCATACGGACGAGTCATGGTCCGGGACCGGTTCTCGCCTGCCGCGATGATCGATGCGACCTGCGCCCTGTACGGACTGCGCTAAGGTCCATTGCCCGATCACGCGCAGTATTGCTAGAACGCTGCCCGACGACACCGAATGCGGCGGCCACCGGAGTAGCCATGCTGAAAGGACCTGGCCTGTCTGACCTGATCGACGGGCTGCATCTCTGGCGCCTGTGGGTGCGCATGGGATGGATGGACGTCCTGCGCCGCTATCGCCGGACCGTGATCGGGCCGTTCTGGAACACGATCAATGTCGGGCTGTTCGTCGCGATGACCGGCTTCATGTATTCCAGCATCTTCAATCAGGACTCGGCGACCTACCTGCCCTATCTCGCTTCGGGCTATGCCGCGTGGGTGCCGGTCAACACGTTCGTTTCGGAAGCGGCAGGCGCCTTCATCAGCGCCGAAGGGATCGCAAAGCAGATGCGGATTCCGCTTTCGACGTTCATCTATGCCGGCATCGTGCGGAACGCGCTGGTGTTCCTGCACAACATCACCATATTCATCGCGGTCGCGATCCTCTTCGAGATCGACGCCAACAAGAACACGTTTCTGGTGGTGCCGGCGATCGGACTCCTGATGCTGAATGCCGTGTGGGTCGGAATTCTTGTCGCGATGCTTTGCGCACGCTACCGCGATCTCCAGCCGACCGTCGGAAGCATCCTCCAGATATCCTTTCTCGTGACGCCGGTATTCTGGCTTCCGTCCCAGGCCGGCTCCGCCCAGCGGATCTTCGTCGATTTCAATCCGCTCTATCACTTCATCAACATCCTGCGGGCTCCCCTCCAGGGCGGGGCGCCGGATATGCTGAGCTGGTATGTCGTCCTTGGCGTCACGGCGATCGGATGGCTGATGACGATCGTCATATACAATCATCGTCGCAACAGCATCGTGTTCTGGCTCTAGAGAGGATCGCGCTTTGGCCAGCATAAAAGTCAGCGACGTTTCCGTGCACCTGCCGGTAATCGACGCGAATGCGCGCATGCTTCGTGGCCTGATCTCGAAACGCAGGACCGGCGCGACCATCGATACCCGCCGCATCGTCGTGGTGCAGGCGCTGAACAGGTTGAACCTGAACATCGAAGACGGCGAACGCATCGGCCTGATCGGGCACAACGGCGCGGGAAAGACGACGCTCCTGCGCGTCTTGGCCGGAGTCTACGCGCCGACAAGCGGGACCATCACGACTTCCGGGCGGGTCTCGGCGATGCTGAATCCAAGCCTCGGCATGGATTCCGAGGACAACGCGATCGAGAATATCCGGACCATCGGCATGTATCTCGGCATGAGCCCCGCCGAAATCGACGCCAAGATGCAGGATATCGCGGACTTCACGGAACTCGGCGAGTACCTGCATCTTCCCGTCCGGACCTATTCGGCCGGCATGCAGATCCGGCTCGCATTCGCCATCGCGACATCGATCGATCCCGAGATCCTGCTGCTGGACGAAGGATTTGCCGCCGGCGACGCGCGTTTCAGCGACCGTGCCGCAAGCCGCGTGAATTCGCTGCTGCGCAGGACCTCGATTCTCGTGCTTGCAACCCACTCCGAGGGTCTGATCCGCGAATTCTGCACCCGGTGTGTGCTTATGGATCAGGGCAACGTGGTGTTCGACGGCGATATCGACACGGCGTTTGCGCACTATCGGGCGCGGAACGAAGATCTGGCTCGGCAGGGCTGACCGCCATGCCGAGGCTCGGTCACCGCGCCGCATTCCTCGATCGCGACGGCGTCCTTTCGCGGGTCGACGTCGTCGATGGGAAGGGATTTGCGCCGCGACGGTTCTCGCGCTTTCAGCTCCTGCCGGGCGCAAGGGCATCGGTAGCCCGGCTGAAGCGGGCAGGATACCTGGTCGTCGTGGCGACCAATCAGCCGGATATCGGAAACGGGCACGTGAGCGCGCGCGAGGTCGCCGCAATGCATGCGAAGCTCGGCGCGGCGGCCGGCGTCGACGCGATATTCATGTGTCCGCATCGCCAGGACGCAGGATGCGATTGCCGCAAGCCGCGCACCGGAATGCTGCACGAAGCCGCCTTGGCCTTCGGAATTCGGCTGCGCGACAGCTGGATGGTCGGCGATAGGTGGAGCGATGTCGCGGCCGGGCAAGCCGCCGGCTGTCGTACCGCATTCATCGACCGCGGTTACGCCGAGCCAACCGTCCCCGGCACGGTTCCGGATGCAGTCGTGCGGTCGCTTCCCGCCGCCGTGCTCGCATTGCTGGCACAGGGCCGCAGGCGGACCTAAGCTGCTTCATCGCGAATTGACTGGTGAGCCAGATGCCCCCCAAGCCGGATCCGTCACCGCTTCGCCCGCCCCCTGACCGGGCCGGGATCAGGCCAGGCGCGGATCTCCAGCAGACCGATCTTTCGAACATCGACCTGACCGGAGTCGCCCTTTCCGGTGCGAATCTCAGGCAAGCGTCGCTTCGTCGCGCGATACTCAATCGCGCGGACCTGTCCGGCGTCGAAGGCGAATCGTGCGATCTTGAAATGGCTTCCGTTGCGGGCGCGGACCTCGCCGGGGCGACCTTCGCATCCGCTCGGGCTGACGGCGCGAACTTCTCGGCCGCAAAGGCGATCAGGATCAATCTGGCTTCGGCCGAACTGCGGGCTGCCAATTTCATCGACGCGGATCTTTCGTTCGGAAATTTCGAGCGCGCCATACTCTCCAAGGCGAATCTGACCCAGACCAATCTTTCCGAGGCGGTGCTCCGGAATTGCCGGATCGATCATGCGTCGGCCGTCCGGGCATACATGAACAATGCCGACCTGTCGGGCGCCGATGCGAGCGGGACGGATTTCAGCGGCGCCTCTCTAGGTGCCGCGCGACTGCGTGCGATCTGGGCGCGTGGCGCGAAGTTCGACGGCGCGAATCTGATGGGCGCGGTGCTCGCCCTCGGCGACTTCATGGGGGCCAGCTTCGTCGGAACGATACTCGACGAACAGGATCTCACCGGCCTCGACCTGAGCGATGCCGACCTGTCGGGTGCCCGCCTGGTTCGCGGTCGCCTCGAAAGGCTGCAGCTCCGCCGCGTCCGCGCCGTCGGCGCGACGTTCGAGGGGGCGAATCTCAACGGCGCAGATCTCACCTCCGCGGATATCTCCGGCGCCGACATGCGTCGGGCATCGATGGCCGGCGCAAGGATGATCGGCCTGACGGCCGAAGAAACGGATTTCCGCGGCGTGAACTTCCAGAGGGCGGTCTTCGAAACGTCCTCGCTTTGCCGGGCGAATCTGGCGGGAATCAATCTTTCGAAACTCTGGATCCGGACCACCGACCTTTCGGGCGCCGACCTGTCCGGCGCGGATCTTGGTGGGACGACGTTCGTCGATTGCAATCTTTCCGGGACACGTCTGAATGGCGCCAATCTTTCCGGCGCCAATCTCGAGCGGGTCGATCTGCGGAATGCCGATCTCGACACGGCCGACATGTCCAATGTCCGACAGGTCGACCTTCGTCGCTGATCGACGGGATTCAGAGCGCCTTTGCAGGCTTCACGACAAACCGGAGGATCGACAGGCGGCGCTCGCGCAGTTCGTGTGCAAGCGTAGACCAGCCGTAACGGGCGAATACCGCCTCGAACGGCGTGTACTCTTCGGCCAGAAGGACTGCCTGCTGGCCGAACGCCGCGAGATTTGCCACCTGGCGGCGATGGGCCCATGCAAACACGAGATAGTAGGCCGATTTGAGAAGCGCGGCGAGCGGCCGGCGAACGATCAGCTCGCGTATGCGGCGCCTGTCGCCTTGGATCGTCCTGTCGATCCACGACAGGATCGATTGCGCCCTGCCGAGCCAGCGGTCCGGCTTCTGGAGAGCGACCGCGTTCGACGTCGGTCTGTCGGTTGCATGGCTCCGGAACTCCCGCCGCTCGGCAGCCGGGTAAAGTTCGGGCATCTGGCCCGTTGCCGACACAAGATCGCGCAGGAATGCATACCAGTTGTGCTTCCCGAGACGCTGCGAGAGGGCGATCCATCGGGCGTCGCGCGCATCCTCGGGCGGCAATACGGCGTCGGCGTCGCGAAGACACTGCATCGCATAGTCGACGCGCCCGAAGCTGGCGGCGATGAATGCGAGCTTGGAGGCTTTGAGATGAAACTCCGCATCCGACCCGCAGGCCGCCCTCAGGACGTCCAGCCGCCGGAGCAGAAGGACGTCGCCGAACGCGGTGAAGCCGCGGCCGCGCTGCCCGATCGGCAGGCGATGGGGCGAGATGTCGTGCGTCTCGGTGAAGCCGGCGAACACGAAGCCGTGCCGGTCGCCGTACGTCAGCACATCGGCAAGGGAGCCCTGGCCGCTATACATGGGCAGGAAGTCGATCTCGCTGACGATCGCCAGCGCATGCGCTTCGACCGTCGCGACGGCTCCCTCGAGGACGTCGATCTCGGTTCCCTGCGTATCGATGCTGACGATGTCGGGAGCGAGTTCGCCGGGAACGGTTCCCTCGCGCATGAGGTCGTCGAGCGCATGGAGTTCGAGCGCAACTTCCCGCTCGACTTTCAGCTCGTCCCCGTAGACGACGTCATAGACGTCCTCTTCCATGCTCTCGGCCGGCTTGCCCTTGTCGAAATGGACGTTGTAGCGGACCTCGGCGTAGTAGCCGAAGAACGCCGGGTTCGGCCGGAGGGTGGAGCTGGCGTAGGGATTGGACGTCACGTAAAGGGTCGCCTGCCCGCGCGCCCGGCCGAGCGCGTAAGGCAGCACGCGGCAGTCGCGAAGATGGGATTGCGCCGCCTCGGCCTGCATCGCAGCGGCACAGCCGGCATCCGCCTCGTAGAGCACATGGCGGAAATCGAGCGCGAACGTTCCCGGAATGTAATTGGGCAGCGAGAACCCGCGGCCGCCGACGTGATGCTGTACGATGTGCGTCTGCTGGGACCAGTCTACGGACATCTGCAGGTTTCGCTCCGGGGCGGGTTGCAGGCGAATGCGGGCGGAAACAGACTGTCGTAGATGCCACATCCGATGCCGGTTCGTACAGGCCGGCGAGACGCCTGTTCCGCGGGTCGACAGCCGGAATCGATTGGATCATACTCCGCTGCCGTCTCCCGGGTGCGCCAGCAACAGGTGGAAAATTGTATTCCAAGTTCGCGATCGCCACTATTGCTGCGGTTGCATTTCTGGCGCTGCCGTTCATCGTTTTCTTCCGGTCGCCGCAGAGCCATTTCGACATCCTTCATGTCGATGGCGCATATTGGAAGGCGCATCTCGACTACTGGTTCTACTACCTGGCTGCCGCCAGCTTCTCGCTTGCGGCATTGCACTTCGCCATTGGCGCCTTCCTGACCAGACGCAAACCGGCAATCTCGCATGCTTGTCTCGTCGCCTTCGGAATCATCGCCGGCTGGGTTGCTTGCGACGTGTGGCTCATTCGACGCGGCTTCGAGACGTTCGCGGCGGGCGGCAATTTCACGGATCTGAACTGGGCCGCTCGCCACGTGGCCTATGACAGAGACGGATGCTGGGAGCGTCCTGCCGACACCACATCGCCGGGCGCGCCCCAAGTCCTCTTTCTCGGCGACTCTTTCACCTTCGGCTGGGGCATGCTCGATCCATCAAGACGGTTCACACGTGTCTTCGAAGACGAGCTTGCCGCGCAATCCCTCCGCCGATTCGTCCGCAACTGCGGCGTTCCGGGCAGCGACACGGTCGACGAGAGAAAGTTCTTTTCCCGGCTGCGGACGGATGTCCAGCCCCGGCATGTCATCGTCGGCTATCTCGTGAACGACATTCGGCCACTGCGGACGGAACCGATGCCGGTACAGCCGAGTGTCGGGTCCGGGTTCTGGGTTCGGTTTGCACGAGCCAATCCGACCGCAAGCGCCATCTACGCACGCGCGTCGGCCGGACGGCTGGGGGACTGGGTCGTCCAGCTGTTCCGAAATACGGCTGCCGCCTATCTTGACGATGCGGCGTTCGCGGCGCATTTGGCCGATGTGGCCGGACTGGTTGCCGATATCCGCACCGCCGGCTCGAGGCCAGTAGTCGCGATACTGCCTTATCCGCATTTCTGGATCGCGCTCGACCCAAGCATGCGATCCAAGATCCTCGACCGAATTCGTGCCGGCTTCGCACATCTCGATGCGGACATCATCGATCTTACCGATCTCGAGACGGCGCTTCCGCTCGCCATGTTCGCGATCAGCGGTTATGATCCGCATCCAAGCGCCGAAGCACACAATCTGATCGGCGTCGCACTTGCGCGTGAATTTCTGCGTATCGCACCACGTGATTGACCGGTCCGAAAACGTTCCGACATATCGCTCTCCGGCCGTGGTTCCGGGATCGCCGGATTCCGGATGGTTCTCCATCTGGCTCCATGTGGCCTCGTTTTCGGCCCTTTCGCTTCTGGTATTCACGATTAATGCGGACGTGCTGTTCCTCCGCTGGGACGGCACTGCGCACCTCACCGAAGCAGCCAATCAGTTCCGCTGGGGCGGCCCGCTTCTCTCCTTCCATCTGGATCCACTGCGCGCGAACGGCGATCCGAACTTCATCAATCAGTATCGGCTGCTGCCGTCGATGATGTTGGGATACTGGCTCGGCGGCGCAGAAATCGCGCGGCCGGTTTCGGCGACGGTTTCGGCGGGCATGTATTTCGCCGCGATCCTTGCCACCCTCCGATTGTCGGGGTTCGGCCGCAGCTACTCGGTCATTGCCGCATGGACAGTGTGCATCCTGCTGCTGCCGTACTGGGTACCGCCGCCGACATTCATCCGCGCATGGGGAAACCTTACGCTGCTGCCCGGTTTCGCCGCGGGCCTGCTTGCTGCAGGCCTGCTTCTGCGGATCGGATCCCCGGACCGGTCAACAGGAAGTGACATCCTGGATTCGATCACCATCTGGTTCTGTCTTGCATGGTGTGCGATCGCGATGCCTGCCGTCGCAGTGGTGACGGGGCCGGTCATCGTCGGATTCGCAATTGTACGGTTGATGAGCCTCGAGCCGGCCAGCCGCAAGCGTCCGATGATCTTCGCGGCATGCATCGCGGCCGCACTGATTCCTTTCATCTTCCACGCGATCGAGGTCCATGCCTATTCCAAATCTTCTTTTTTTTCGTCCGAGATGGAAACGCTCAAGACCGGAGTCCGACAGGCGTCCTTCTTCATCTATATCCACGGTGAAGGCTCCATCTTCGGCGAGTGGATCGTCGGCGCCGCCCCATTCGGTGCCGTGTTGGCAGCGGCGGTTGCGACAGGCGGCTTGCGTCGGATCGCCATCGCCTATCTCGCGGTCTATGCCGTGATATTCGGACTTGCTGCGCTGTTCGGGGTGTTCGATGCCGGCTGGACCGGGCCACCGCTTGCCTACATCGACCTTTCGATCGTGCCCCTGCATGTCGCATTCGCCCTGGCGCCTTTGATGTTCGCGTTCCGGGCGATCTCTGCGTTTGGCGAGCGTTTCGCGCCGAGCCGGCGGATTCTCGAGCATATCGAATCTCGCACAGGTGTCGTACTTGCGGCTGCCGGCTGGGCGTTGCTGCCCCTCGCCCTATTGCGTGTCGGGACGCCGGGCTATCTCGCGCACGGGCCATGGCCATGGCCGCAAAAGGTCACCCCGCTGGTCGCGTTTCTCGATTCGAAGATCGGACTTCTTACCGATCCGCAGTTCCGGGGCCGCGTCGTCAGCATGGCCGGTCTTCGGGGAGATGCCCGGCCATTCACATCCCAGCACGAGTTCGAAACCCAGCTTCTGCTGAAAACCGGAAACGACCATCGTGCAAACGGCTTGTGGTTCTTCGGGATTCCAACACTCAGCTCGAGTTCGCATCTGACCTCTCCGTTCTTCCAGACCGTCGCGTCGCGCCTCCTATCGACTCCCGGCGTGGAAGCGGTCCGCGGTCATGTGACATTCTCGAAGTTCGATGCGCGGCTGATGGCGGCGTACGGGACGCGGTACGCCATTTCCCAAACGACGCTCCCCGGAGCGCGTCTTGTCGGAAGCTACGGTGAGGGCGCGGAATCACTCAATCTTTACGAGATCGACAATCCCAATCTCGGCAGCCATTCGGCACTCTCGACCGAGAAAGTGCCTGACGTGAGAACCGCCTTGATGCGTCTTGCCGATCCGGGATTCGATCCGTCGACGCACGCCGTCGTCCACGAGGACGTTCCGACCGGACTCGCTCGGATGACGTCGTCTCGACTTGCGTTCACGCCCGATCTGGCAACATTCGAAGCCCGCGGGGACGGCGCGTCGCTCGCCTTGCTGCCTCTCGATTTCTCCCGGTGCTTCGAGTTCTCATTCCGGTCAGACGGCTCGTTCCCGCCGAGGGCGCTGCGCGCAAATGTAAGCCAGACGGCCATCCTTTTCGATCGCGACGTTCTAGTCGAGATCCGGCTGCGCTTCGGCGCTTTCACGAATGTCGGCTGCAGGCTGCGCGACTTGTATGATGGACGGGCGCTCGGCCTCGGATCGCTTTCGGGATGGTGGCCGCCACAGGCGTCGAATATCGAATAAGGACGTCGAAAAATGCGGCAACACATGGCACGCTTCGCCGTCTTCTGGCACTCGGACGGCATCGACCCTTGATCTCAGCAAGCAGACTTCGCTCGGACCTTCGGATCGCGATCGCAGGCGGCGGGGTTGGCGGCCTATCGCTGGCCATTGCGCTCGGACAGGCCGGATTCTCGCCGCTTGTGCTGGAGCGCGCGACAGCACTGCTGCCGATTGGAGGCGCACTTCTCCTGAGAGCAAGCGCGACATCGTTGCTTTCGCGTTGGGGGGTGCTTGACGATCTGCTGCCGCTTTCCGCGATCGTCCATCGCGCACTGGTCAGGGACTCCCGAGGACGGCTGATCCGGAGCTGGAAGCTGCCGGGGTCCGGCCATCCGGCGATATTCGTCCGCCGGTCGATCCTGCAGGACCTGCTGGTCGCGCATGCGAAGAAGTGGAATGCCGAACTGAGGCTGGGCGTTGCGGCGACAAATGTCGCCCCGACGGCGGGCGGAATGTCCAGCATCGCTTGCGCCGGCGGGATAAGCATATCAGCCGATCTGGTGGTGGGCTGCGACGGCATCCGTTCGAGCCTGCGGGATAGCATATCGGGCCGCATTTCAAGGCCGCTGAAGTTCAGACGCTATGTACAATGGCGTCACATCGGTCCCTGCGAAGGTGCCGTCGAGAAAGAGGAGTGGTGGGGAGATGGTTTGCGTTTCGGCGTCGCGCCGGTCGGGCCAAGCATGCGGCAATGGTACGTCTCCGCGACGACCGACGATCCGAACTTCGGAAATCCGGCCGGATCCGGAGATACGATCGGCATGTTCAATGACTGGTTCAAGAACTGGGATCCGCGCGTACGGGCGCTTGTCGAAGGTGCCCGCTCCGCCGATTTGACCTGGAATTCGATATACGACCGGCAATTTGACAGGAGCTGGGGAAGTGGAAACCGTACGCTGCTCGGTGATGCCGCACATGCCCTAACGCCCGATCTCGGACTTGGCGCATGCTTGGCGATCGAAGACGCGGCCGAACTCGCCGCTGCCCTTGCCGAAGGCGGCAGCATCGACGGAGCACTGCGGCGATACGAAAGACAGCGGATGGATGTTGCCGCGAGAGTGGTCCGGCGGTCTCGACTGACAGGATGGATGGCGCAATGGACCTCGCCGTCAGTTTGCGCCACCCGTCGCCTGATGCTCCGCTACACACCCGAGTTCATATGGCGAAGACAGATGCAGGCGACATATGGCAGTTGACGCGGTATTGCCGACCGACGCGATCGCATGTCCCTGCGGCGCGACTGACGTGGCGACCGAAATCGCGTCGAACGGCGCGACTTTCAGCTGCTGCCGGCGCTGTGGCTCATGGTACCGGAGCGATCGGGTCACCAGCGAAGGAATGCGCGCGATTTTCGAATCGGCGGCGTATTTCGGCGAAGCCGGCAAGCCCGGAACCGGTTATGGCGATTATCTCGCCGACGAGCAGCCCCGAAGACAAGAAGCGAAGACCAGATTCCTCTCCGATCTGGATCCTCTGTTCCGCAATCGAACACCGAAGGTCCTCGAGATCGGGTGCGCGACGGGAACGCTCCTGGCCGAGTGCAGACGACGCGGCTGGAATGTGACGGGCATCGACTGGTCGCCGATCATGGGGCGGGCCGCGCAGGAGGCGAACGATCTACCGGTGATCTCCGACGATCTTCTCCAATCAACCCGGATCCAGCCCGGATTCGATCTCGTAATGATGTTCGGGACGTTCAGCAACTTCTCGTCGCCGGCCGCCTATCTGCGCCGGATACGCAGCCTGCTGAAGGCCGACGGCATTCTTGTCTTCAACTTCGTGGACGCGGATTCCTTCTCGGTTCGGCATGTCTACGGAAGGCGCTGCTGGATGTTCATGCCTTCCGTGGCGTATTTCCCGACGGAGCGGGCAATCCGGATGCTCCTGCAGGCAACCGGATTCGAAGTCCAGACGATCCGGGCCGACAGGCAACGGCCGAGCATCGACAAGCTGCTGCGGCATGGAATGCTAAAGGGACTCGCGGACAGTCCTTTTCTCAAGCCGTTCCGGCACATCACGATACCCTTTTCCTTGCCGCTTCCCGGCGTCCGACTGGTTGTCGCCAGACCGACACCGGCCGCCTCGGTTTGAGTTGACTACGCCGGCAAAACCGCCATCTGTCTCAAGCATTGCGTGCAATCCGGCCTTTGGCTATTCAATCATCGAGCGGCGGGCACATGTTTGTCTGCAGGGAACCTGAATGGCCGTCGGAAAAACACACACCTCGAACGGAACGCCGGTACTGACGGGCTTTCCCCGCTATCTGATGTACGACGTCAATAACGTCTGCAATGCGCGCTGCCCCTTCTGCCCACAATCGGACATCGCCCGCGCACCGGAATTCGAACCGCTTCATCTCCGCTGGGAGCACTTTGTCCGAACCATCGAGGAAGCGGCCCGATATCCCGTCGAGCTTGTCCGCTTTACCGGCGACGGAGAACCGCTGCTTCACCCGCGTATCTTCGACATGCTTGCAATGGCCCGGCAACTCGGCCTGAAGCGCACAAACCTGACGACGAACGGAAGCCTACTTAGCGGCGATCGGCTCGATGCATTGCTGGCGGCTCCGCCGCATGTGCTGGATGTTTCGCTCGATGCGCATCGCCCGGAAACCTATGCAAAGTACCGGATTGGTCTCGACTTCGATCGAACGATGTCCAATCTCGAAGTTTTCCTCGAACGGCGCGACCCGACCCGAACGAAGTTGGTCGTTTCGATGATCGAGCATCCCGGTCTGGAGGGTGAAGTTGCCGAGTTCCGCGCGCGCTGGAGCGGACGGGCCGACGAAGTCGCGATCCGGAAGCCACACGCGAATCTCGGTTCGGCCAATGTCGCGACGCCACCAATCCCGGCGAAGCGCTGGCCCTGCCCTCATCTCTGGCAACGGTTGGTCGTCGACTTCCGGGGCCATATCCGGTTCTGTCCGATCGACTGGCATGACCGCTCGTTCCTTGCGCTCGTCGAGGAGTCGACGCTCGCCGAAGCCTGGGCTTCACCGCAGATGGCCGAGTTGCGCGAGCGCCACATCGCGGGCCGATATGAGGGTGGCGGTGTCTGCGAGCGATGCACCGACTGGGCGAGCACCGTCTGGGGCCATGGCTGGATCGACATGATGCAGAAGCCGGAGTTGGCCGTCTCGTGAATGAGCGAACGACCATGTTGGCCGATGGCACAAGGCCGGAAATCTCCGTTCTCGTTCCCGTTTTCAACGAGCATGCGGGCATTGCCGAATGCCATCGTCAGGTCTGCGCGGCGTTGCTTGCGACCGGCCGGAGCTGGGAGATCGTTTACGTCGATGACGGGAGCACCGATGGGTCCGACGCAATGCTCCGGCAGATTGCCAGTGCCGAACAAGGGATTACGCTTGTCTCGCTCGCCTACAATGTAGGGCAGCAGAGCGCCATGTATGCCGCCCTTTCCTTTTGCCGCGGGGATTGCGTCGTCACCCTCGATTCAGATCTCCAGTGCCCGCCATCCTGCATAGCGCCGCTGGTGGCGAAGCTTGGCGAGGGCTTCGACATGGTCGGCGGCATCCGGGTCGAGCGATCCGATGCGCTGTTCGGGAACCGGATTCCGTCGACAATCGGAAGATTCCTGATCAACCGCGCGCTGGGCGTCGATCAAATAGATTTTGGCGCGGTCAAGGTCTACAGCCGGCGGATCGTCGACCTGATGGTGCAGGCAAACGAACCGATCGTCGTCATTCCTGCAATGGCTTATCGTTTCGCACGGCGCTGGGCCGAGATTCCCGTCGAGCATCGCGCCCGGCGGACCGGTGCCTCAAAGTGGACGCTCTATAACCGGGCAGAACTCTATGCCGACATCTTCACGCTCTACGCGCGACGGCCGTTCGCACCTCTCGTCGCTCTCGGCTGCCTGTTTCTTGCGATCGGAATTGCCATCGGCATGGGCGCCTTCGTCTACAGGCTATTCGCTGGCGAAGGCTTTTCCGGGCTGATCATCTTCTTCGCCGTTTTCCTGTTCGCGTCGGGATTCTATTTCGTCACCACGGCGATGCTCGGCGAGCTTCTCGTTCGTGCACTACGGCGCCAACGACAACCCGTTGCAGCGATCGCCGAAGTCGTGTCGGTGACGGCGGTGCCGTCAAAGTCGCGCGATGCCTGAGACGCATCGGGACGTCTGCATTCTCCAACCTGGCTACTTCCCGTGGCTCGGCTATTTCGATCAGGCGAAAATGGCCGATGTCTTCGTGCTGTACGACGACATCCAGTTCGACAAGGGCGGTTGGCGGAACCGGAACCGCATACTGTTCGATGGAAAGCCCATGTGGCTCACCGTTCCAGTACTGCAGAGCGGTCGATTCGGGCAGACCGTCCGCGACGTACAGATCGCCGGCGAACAATGGCCGCGCAAGCATCTTGGTACATTGCGCGCCTGCTACGGTCGCGCACCGTTCTTCGGCGAGATATATCCCGCGATTGAAGCGCATCTGCTCGGGCGGACTTATCGCTGGCTTGTCGATCTCAACCGCGACATTCACACGCTGTTCTGTACACTGCTCGGCGTGCCGGAGAACACGTGCTATTCGAGCACCCTCGGCGTGCCTTTCCATGGCAGGACGCAGCGTCTCGTCGACATCTGCCGCTCCCGCAACGCAACCCGATACATCTCGGCCGATGCGTCGCGCAGCTATATGCAGGAAGAGCTCTGGCGCTCGGCTGGAATCGATCTCGTCTACCAAAGCTATCCGCATCCGATTTATGCTCAGTTCGGGAAGCCTTTCGTCAGCCATCTGTCGGCTATCGACGCACTGATGTTCTGCGGCCCCGCGGCGCGTGCGTTCGTCGGAATATCACACGACAAGCATCGTCGGGCGTCGGTCTAACGCAGCCCGCTCAACCCGCTCGCCGCCGCATCGCGCTCCGACAGGATCGCCGCTGCCGGATCAATCTTCCAGTCGATCCCGATCGCCGGATCATCCCAGCGAAGGACATGCTCGTCCTTCGGGCTGTACCGGCCCGTCACCTTGTATGAGAAATCGGCGAACTCGCTGAGGACGGCGAAGCCGTGCGCGAAGCCGACCGGTACCCACAGCTGCCGGCGGTTGTCGGCGCTGAGTTCCACGCCGTACCACTTGCCGAAGGTGGGGCTGTCGCGCCGGATGTCGACGACCGCATCCCACACGGCGCCCGCGACGACCGACACGAGCTTTCCCTGCGGATTCGGGTCCTGCCAGTGAAGGCCGCGCACGGTGTTCCGGCGCGAGCGCGACAGGTTGTCCTGGATGAAGGGGCCGGGAATGCCTGCCGCCGCATAGCGCTCGGCATTCCATGTCTCGAGGAACTGGCCGCGCGAATCGCCGAAGACCTTCGGCTCGATCAGCTTGAGCCCCGGCAATCCGAGTTCGACGACGTTCATACGTTGCCGTAGACCGAGTTGCGGATCATCCGAAAGCCCTTGATCAGTTCGGCGATGCCCATGTCGAGCGAGTACTTGGGCATGAAGCCGGTCGCCTCGATCCGCGCGTTCGAGACGATGTAGTCGCGCTTGTCCGGGTCCTCGCCGATCGGCGCTTCCATGAAGACGAAGCCGGGCACGTGCTTCCGGATGCGCTCGCACAGCTCCCATTTCGACAGGTTCGCGTCCGAGAGGCCCACGTTGTAGGGGCGGTTCTTCATCGTGTCGAACTTCGCGATGCCGTGCATGAACGCGTTCGCGACATCGCGCACATGCACGTAGTTGCGCTTGAAATGCGGTTCGAACAGCACGACGGCCCGGTCGGTCACGGCGCGATGGACGAAGTCGTTGACCAGAAGGTCGATGCGCATGCGCGGGCTCATGCCGAACACGGTGGCGAGGCGGAACGAGATCGCGTTGCCGCGCGCGAGGACCGCCTCCTCCGCCTCGACCTTCGTGCGCCCATACAGCGAGAGCGGGCGCAGCGGACTGTCCTCGGTGCACTCCTTGCCCTTTTCCCCGACGCCGTAGCCCGAATTCGTCACGGGCATCAGGACGCGCTGGTCCTTCGACATGAGCTTCAGCAGCGTGACGACGGCATCGCGGTTGATCGATTCGGCGCCGACCTTGTCGGCATTGCACAGCGGCGCGCCGACGAGTGCGGCCAGCGGGATCGCGATGTCGGCCTTGGCGAGAAGCGGCTTCAGCGTCGCCTCGTCGCGCGCGTCGCCGCGCACGATGTCGAAATCCGGGTTGGCGCATACATGCGCGAGCGGCGCCTGGCGGAACATCAGGTTGTCGAGCGCCGTGACGGCATAGCCCGCGTCGAGCAAGGCCGGAATCATCGTCGAGCCGAGATAGCCGGCCCCGCCCGTGATCAGGATCCGCGTTTTCTGCGCCATCGGTCACTCCCGGAATAAGCTTAAGGGTCTGAATTATCGCAGTTTTCGCAATCGCGCAACTGCACGCCCCGAATCAGCCTCCGGCTGCCGCAGCAAGACCCGCTTCGAGCGGCGTATACCGGAAATCGGGAAAAGCGGCGTGCGTCGCCGCCGGATCGAAGGGCCGGTAGCCGTCGTGGGGCATCGGGCCCTGCCGGGGCGTCGAGCGGATCTCGGCCGGGCGACCGGACAGGCGCACGCAGAGTTCGGCAATTTCCCGGAACGAGGCGACCCGTCCCGTCGCGGCGTTCAGCGTGCCGCGGCTGCGCCGGGCAAGCATGCGCACGCAGAGTTCGGCGATGTCGTCGACGCAGACATGGTCGCGCCGCTCCTCGCCCTGCCCGAACAGGACGATCGGTTCGCCCGCCGCGGCAAGTCGCCGGAACCGGTTCGGTCCGTAGCCGTTGTGGGGATCGGCTGCCCCGTAGACGAGCGTCGGGCGCAGCACGGCGTAGGGCACGTCCCCGGCCGCCGCGGCCAGCATCGCCTCGCGCACCGCGTGCATGTGTCCGTGCAGGCTGCCCGGGATCGCGGGCGAGGTTTCGGTCAGGGGGACATCGCTGTCCGCATAGACGGCATCGGAACTGAGATAGACGACGTGGCGGACGCGAACGGCGGCGAGGGCCTCGCAGACGGCGCTGGCCATGCGTACATTTTCCACCAGCATCGGCACGTTCTTCACCGGCGCCTTCGCCGAGACCACGACGACGCTGTCGGCCGGCCGCAGGAACGCCGACAGCCGGGCGCCCGCATCCTGCGCAAGCAGATCGAAATCCCGCCGCAACCCGACGGCCGAAGCGCCCCGCGCACCCAGTCGTCGCGCGATGGCGCCGCCGATGAAGCCGGCGCCGATCACGACCGTCCGGTCCGGGAGGTTCGTTGCGTCCTGCAGGTGTTCGAGCATATCGAGGCCCCCCGTGATGTATCGCCCGACTTAGAGCACGGGGCCGGCGGGGCAGTCGAGAGTAGCCGTCGGCCGGGGCTGGTGTTAATTCTAACGGACGAATTCCGGCGACTCCGAGGTGGCAGCTTGATCATTTCCCGGACTCCCTACCGCCTCTCGTTCTTCGGCGGCGGCACCGACTATCCCAAATGGTACCTGCAGCATGGCGGTGCCGTGATCGGGACGGCCATCGACAAGTACTGCAACATCTCGCTGCGCCGGCTGCCCCCGTTCTTCGAGCATCGTTACCGCGTCGTCTGGTCGCGCATCGAGTTGGTCAACGATCTGCTCGAGATCGAGCACCCGGCCGTTCGTGCCGTACTGCTGGACCAGAAGGAACGCCGCGGGCTCGAGATCCACCACGACGGCGATCTTCCCGCCCGCTCCGGCCTCGGCTCGTCCTCGGCCTTCACCGTCGGCCTTCTCAATGCGCTCTACGCGCTGCGCGGCCAGATGATCTCGAAGCACAAGCTCGCCGAGGAAGCGATCCGCATCGAACAGCATGTGATCCGCGAACCCGTCGGCAGCCAGGACCAGGTCTGGGCGGCCTATGGCGGTCTCAACCGGATCGATTTCAAGAGCGACGGCGGCTTTTCGGTGAAGCCGCTCATCCTGACCACCGGCCGGCGCGAGGAGCTCGAATCCTCGCTGATGCTCTTCTTCACGGGCCTGTCGCGCTATGCGATGGCCATGGCGAGCAAGCAGATCGCCAACATGGATGCCAAAGAGAAGAACCTGCATCGCATGCGTGAAATGGTGGACGAGGCAGAGGAAATCATCTCTAGCCCCGGCCGACCCATGCTCGATCTGGGCGCCCTGATGCACGACGGCTGGCGACTGAAGAAGGAACTGGCCGAGGGCGTGTCGACCTCCGCGATCGACGAGATCTACGAGGCGGGCATCGCCGCAGGCGCCATCGGCGGAAAGCTGCTGGGAGCCGGCGGCGGCGGATTCATCGCCTTCGTCGCACCGCCGGAAAAGCAGGCGGCGATCCGCGAGCGGCTCAAGGACCTGATCGAAGTCGACGTCAAGGTCGGCGCCGACGGCAGCCGCATCGTCGTCTACGAACCGGACATGTCCGACAAGCCCTGATCAGCGCCGGAACGGCAGCGCGAGAAGCATGCCTGCCAGCCGAAGGCTGATGGCGAGGCCGATCAGGCGCAGCGCCCAGCGCGGATAGATGCCTTCGAAGTTCTTTCGCATGTAATAGCGGGCGCCGCGCGCCTTGTGCCATTCGATGCGCAGGCGGCTGACGCGGCTGCTGCTGCGGTGATGCGTCACGACGACCGCCGGTGCGTACAGGATTGCGCCGCCCATGCGGGCGACGGTCAGGCAGAAATCGAGATCCTCGACATGCAGGAAATAGCATTCGTCGAAGCCGCCGACCTGGCGGAAACGCGATTCGGGCATCAGCATGAATGCGCCTGAAATCGCGGGGACGCGGCCGCCTTCCCAATAGGCATCGGTCGCGAAGAGATTGAGGCGGCGGAAGGTCGGGTGACCGGGTGCGATGCGCCAGAGATGAAGCAGCTCGACCAGCGCCACCCACGGCGTCAAGATCGCGCGCGGCGTGCCGCGTTCGGGCGATCCGTCCGGCCCGACCAGGCGCGGCGTGACGATCCAGATGTCCGGATCCGCCTTCAGCGCGTCGCGCAGGCGCGCGAGACTGCCGCGCGAGACGACGCAGTCGGGATTGATGAAGGCAAGATAGGGCGTCTGCGCTGCCGCGGCGCCCAGATTGCACCCGGCGGCGAACCCGACATTCCCCTGCCCCTCGATCACGGTCAGCCGCGGCTCGGACACCTTCATCCGGGCGAGGCGAAGGCGTGCCGCCGCATCGTTTCCGTTGTCGACCAGGATGACCTGCCGGGCAGCGGGCTCGCCGAGAGCCGCCTCGATCGCCTGGAACAGGACTTCGCCCGTCCAGTAACTCACCATGACGATCGCGATGTCCGCCGGCCCGTCGCCGGGCAGTTCGGCAAACAGCTGGGCCTGCTCGCTCACGCGACCGCTTTGTCGAGGACCCGGCGCAGCGTTTCGATCTGGGCGGTCAGGTCGTGCGGATGGTTGCCGACGAAGAAGCCGCGGTCGTGGGCGAGCTCGGCATTCGGCACGCCGTTCCCGACGACGTCGTAGTCGTAATACTTGATCGTGTCGTGACGCAGGAAGCAGCCGCCCGTGATGATCCGGAATCCGATATCGGCCTGCTTGAGGGCCGTGAAGATCTTCTCGCGGTCCAGATCCTTCTTCGGATTGAGGATCAGCGTGAAGCAGAAGGACGAGCTTTTCCCGTGTTCCTTCTGGATGATGAAATTCCCGTCGCCGCCGAACAGCTTCTGGAACGTCGCGAGGTTCTTGCGGCGCGCGACCGTCATCGCCGGCAGCTTCTTGAGCTGCTCGATGCCGACGGCGGCCTCCATCTCCAGCGGGCGGACGTTGTAGCCCGGGAAAAGGAAACGGTACGCCTCGAAATGATCGTTCGCCGTGCGCTTGAACAGCGGCGAGTCCGGCGGAATGTCGCGCGTCCAACCGTGCGCACGCATGCATTTCAGCAGGTGGTAGAGCTCGAGATCGTCCGTCAGCACCATCCCGCCTTCCATGGTCGAGATATGGTGCGAAAAGAAGAAGCTGAACGTGTTGAGGTCGCCGAGCGTGCCGGCCTTTTTACCCGAGGGCAGCATCGCATCCATCGACTCGCAATTGTCCTCGATGAACCAGAGGCTGTGCCTGTCGCAGAAGGCGCGCATCTCGTCGAGCTTGGCGGGGTTGCCGAGGATCGACACCGCGAGCAGCGCCTTCGTCTTCGGTGTGAGTGCCTGTTCGAGCTTCGAGACGTCCATGTTGAGCGATTCGAGTTCAACGTCGACGAACCGGCACTTGAGCCCGTATTGCTGCAGCGGGTGATAGGTGGTGCTCCACGAGATCGCGGGCACGATCACCTCGTCGCCGCGCGCGAGCGGGCGCGACGAGTGATAGGCAAGGGCCGCGATGCAGATCAGGTTCGCCGACGAACCCGAATTGACCATCACGCCGTACTTCTTGTCATGGTACGCGGCGAACGCGGCTTCCATCGCCGCGACGCGCTTGCCCATCGTGAACTGGCCGGACGCGATGACGGACTGGAGCGCGTCGATTTCTTCCTGGCCCCAGGACGGGGCGGCAAGTTCATAAAACATCAGAACGGGCCCTTGAACTGGAGCTGGTAGGCAAGCTGCGCGCTGCCCGGATCAGGTGCCCAGGCGTCATTGCCGGGCCGCGCCAGCGCATAGGCTTCGGCGGCGATGGTCGCCGGATTGGGATAGAACGCCGCTTCGAGGATCGGTGAAGGCGGGCACGGCGTGGGCGCAAAGCCCATGCGCCGGATCGCAACGGGTGCGTCACCCGCACAGGCTTCGGCGACACGCGCGGCGATTTCGGCACCGGCGCCGCACATGTTCCAGCCGTTGTCGACGATCAGCAGCTTGCGCGTGCGCTTGACGCTTTCGATGATCGTGTCGCTGTCCAGCGGCGACAGCCAGATCGGATCGATCACTTCGGCCGACACGCCAGCTTCCTTCAGAAGCTCGGCCGCCCGCAGCGCCTCGACGACCATGTTCGAGATCCCGACGACGGTCACGTCGCGGCCCCAGCGGCATACCCGCGCCCGGCCCGGCGGAACGAGATAGGCGCCTTCGGCGACGAACGCCTCGGTCGCGTAGAGCAGACGGTGCTCGACGAACACCACCGGATTGTCGTCGCGGATCGCGGCGGCGAGCGCGCCCTTGGCGTCGTGCGCGTTGGAGGGCGCGCAGACCTTCAGGCCGGGCACATGCATGAACATCGAGTGCAGGCCCTGGCTGTGCTGGGCGCCCTGCCCCCACGACTTGCCGATGATCGAGCGAACCACCAGCGGTACCTTCACCTGGCCGCCATACATGTAGCGGGCCTTGGCGGCGATATTGACGAGCTGGTTCATGCACAGCATCAGGAAATCCATGCGGATATGCACATGGATCGGCCGCATGCCGGCCATCGCCGCGCCGATCGCCACGCCCGTCATCGCGTCTTCCGACAGCGGCGTGGTGAACACGCGCCCGGCGCCGAACTTCTCGAGCAGGCCGCGGGTCGAACCCTGGATCGCCTTATGGTCGTCGACGTCGAGGCCGAACAGGAAAACCTTTTCGTCACGCGCCATTTCGAGCGCGACCGCCTCGGAAAGCGCGTCGACATAGCGCAGCACACGCCGCCCGTCTTCCATCCGTCCCGGCCAGCTGAGCTTATGCGAAGACATCGGTCATCAGCTCCTGGACGGCCGGGAACGGCGATTCCTCGGCGAATTTCACGGCGGCGGCGAGTTCGGCCTCGACGGCCGCGTCGATTTTCGCGCGGACGGAAGCCGGCAGGGCGCGACCGGCGATCGCGACCGGATCCCTTTTCTGCCACTTGAGCAGCGTGGCGCGGCTGCGGAAACCCGCGTCGTAATCCTCGCCGGGCCCGACATGCTCGCGCCAGCGCCAGGTCATGCATTCGAGGAAGATCGGGCCGCCACCCTTGCGCATCTTCGGCAGCGCCTTCGCGACATGGGCACGGATCGCCTTGGTGTCGGAATCGGCGAAGCGCTTGGCCGGAATCCCGTAAGTCGCCACGCGCGCGCAGATCCTGTCGGTCGCCTGGCGCTTGGCGATCGGCTCGTGGATCGCGAATCCGTTGTTCTCGCACACGAAGATGACGGGCAGCTTGTGGAGCGCCGCGAAGTTCAGGCTCTCCGGGAAGCAGCCTTCCTCGGTCGCGCCGTCGCCCATGAAGCAGGCGACGACAGCGCCGGTGCCGAGCATCTTCTGCGCCATCGCGAAGCCGACCGCGACGGGAACGGTGGTGCCGACGACGGCCGACGTGCCGAGCACGTTGGCCTTCATGTCGATCAGGTGCATCGAGCCGCCCTTGCCGCGGGCGCACCCGGTATCCTTGCCGTAAAGCTCGGCCATCATGCCGGGCAGCGAGCCGCCCTTGGCGAGATAGGTCGCGTGCCCGCGATAGGTGCCCGACACCGCGTCGCGCGGCTCGAGCGGATCGCACACGCCGACGGCCACGCCTTCCTGCCCGATCGACAGATGGACCGGGCTCTTGATCTTGTCCGACGGATAGATGCGCGCGACTTCCTCTTCCGCGCGCCGGATGCGGCGGAGGGCAGCATAGAGCCTTTCGGCATCGGTGCCGGCGCTGCGCGGTCTGTTCGCTTTCTTGGCCGCCATGAAACCGGTCTTTCCCGCGGAAATTAGGGCCCGACTCGGAAGGTCGGTCGCCGATATTGGCGGGACGGCAGACCCAAGATCAAGTGCAGTCGAGGACTACCGACCTAGGCCCGATGATACGGGTGCCCGGCAAGGATCGAGGCCGCCCGCCAGAGCTGCTCGGCCAGCATGGCGCGGGCCATCAGATGCGGCCATGTCATGGCCCCCAGCGACAGCCGGAAGCGGGCCTCGGCGACGAGCGACACATCGAGCCCGTCCGCCCCACCGATCGCGAAGGCGACGGCGCCGGTCGACTCGTCGCGCCAGCGCGCAAGCTGGCGCGCAAAATCTTCGGTCGACAGCGCCTTGCCGCGCGGATCGAGAACGACCAGCAGCGCGCCGTCGGGGATCTGGCCGCGCAGCTTCTCGGCCTCCTCGGCCTTTCGCGTCGCGGCGATTTTCGACTTGGCTTCGATCTCGCGGCATTCGAGCGGGCCGATGCCGGCCGGCGACGTTTTCAGCCGCTTGGCATACTCGGCGAACAGCGCGTCTTCCGGCGTGCCGCGCGCGCGTCCCGCCGCGACCACAAAAATCCGCATCCGTTTCGCCGGCATCCGCCTTTTTGCGGATGCCGCCTTTCTTCAGGCCTGCGCGACCGCCGGCTCGTCCCAGCTGTCGGCCCACATCTTCTCGAGGCCGTAGAGGGCACGCACTTCGGGTCGGAACAGGTGGACGACGATGTCACCGCCGTCGATGAGGACCCAGTCCCCCTGATGCGCACCCTCGATGCGGATGCTCTTCAGGCCCTTGGCTTCCAGCTTTTCGACGACATGCTGGGCCATGGACTGGATGTGGCGGCTGGAAAGGCCGCTGGCGACGATCATGTAGTCAGCCATCGAGCTCTTGCCGGCGAGGTCGATGACGACCGGATCTGTCGCTTTGTCGTCGTCGAGAGTCTTTTCGACGAGTTTGAGGACCGTTTTCGGCGCGGATACGGTCTTGCGCTTTGCTGTGGCGATCGCGTGTCTCCCGGGGTTGGAACTGGTCGGTAAACGGAGCGAACTCACTTACGGGTCTTGCCGTGGGGTGCTGCACTTGGCGCGCCGCCGAGCCAGTCCTTGCGGCCGGCGCGGATGCGCGTCGCAGAGGCCGGGTGCAGCCGGACGGGAAAGAACGTCCAGGCCGGCGGCTCGAGGTCTGCCAGGCGTCGGACCCGTCGGGATCCGACCCGGGCTGTGGAAAACGCCCGTGCCGCCTTTCCGGCCAATGCTTTGGTAGAATACGCCGGTCGCGCGAACACGGCAATGACCATCGTGCGAAAGATCGATGACCATCGCCCCCAGCGATGGATCTGGCCGAGATTGTCGGCACCCATGATCCACACGAAACGCGTGCGGGGAAAGCGGCGGCGGCATGCGGCCAGCGTATCGGCCGTGTAGCGCGTGCCCAGCCACGATTCGAGGGCGACGGCCTTCAGCCGCGGGTCGCCGCCGCACACGGACACGGCGCTGGCGAAACGCGCAGCGAACGGCGCCATGCCGTCGGTGCCCTTGAGCGGGTTCTGCGGGCTGACGAGCAGCCAGATCTCGTCGAGATCGAGCCACTTCAACGCCTCGCGCGCGATATGCGCGTGGCCATCATGCGCGGGATTGAACGAGCCGCCGAACAGGCCGATGCGGCGCTTGGGTGCGGCACCCAGACGCGCCAGCGGCGGCGGCGGCGGGAAGACGCGCACGCTCAGGGCCGCGCCTGTCCGGAACCGCGCACGACGTACTTGTAGGTCGTGAGCTGCTCGGCCCCGACCGGCCCGCGCGGCGGCAGGCGCCCGGTCGAGATGCCGATCTCGGCTCCGAAGCCGAACTCGGCTCCGTCGGCATACTGGGTGGAGGCGTTGTGCAGCACGATCGCGGAATCGACGCGCGCGAGGAACACCGACGCCGCTTCGGGATCGCCCGCGAGGATCGCATCGGTATGGTGCGAGCCGTAGGTGTTGATGTGCGCGATCGCGGCATCCATGCCGTCGACGATCTTCACCGCGAGGATCGCGTCGAGATATTCGGTCGTCCAGTCGGCCTCGACGGCCGGTATCACGCGCCGGTCGAGCTTCTGCACGTCGGCGTCGCCGCGGATCTCGCAGCCGGCCGCGAACAGGTCGTCGAGGATCGCGGGCAGATGCGTGGGCGCGGCCGCCCGGTCGATCAGCAGCGTCTCGGTCGCCCCGCACACCGAAACGCGGCGCATCTTGGCATTCATCACGACCTTGCGCGCCATCTCGATGTCGGCCGATTCGTGGACATAGGTGTGGCAGAGCCCTTCGAGATGCGCGATCACCGGGATGCGCGATTCCTTCATGACACGCTCGATCAGCGACCGGCCGCCGCGCGGCACGATCGTGTCGACATGCTGGTGCAGCGCAAGAAGATGGCCGACCGCCGCGCGCTCGCGCGTCGGAATCAGCTGGATCGCGTCTTCCGGCAGGTCGTTGGCGGCGAGCGCGCCGCGCAGCGCCGCGACGATGACCTGCGAGGAGAGGAAGCTCTCCTGCCCGCCGCGCAGGATCGCCGCATTGCCGGACTTGAGGCACAGGGCGCCCGCATCCGCCGTCACGTTGGGGCGAGCCTCGTAGATGATGCCGATCACGCCGATGGGCACGGCCACGCGGCTGATCAGCAGGCCGTTGGGCCGCGTCCAGCCCTGCAGGATCGAGCCGACCGGGTCGGGCAGCGCCGCGACATCCTCGAGACCGCGCGCGATCGCGTCGATGCGCTTGGGATCGAGACGCGTGCGGTCGACCATCGAGGCCGAGTTTCCGGAATCGACCGCGAAGGCGACGTCGGCGGCATTCGCGTCGAGAAGGTCCTGCGTGGCCGCACGCAGCCGGTCGGCTGCGGCACGCAGGGCCGCGCTCTTGCGCTTGGCGGGTGCGACGGCGAGCAGGCGGGCGGCGGCGCGGGCGCGCACGCCCATCGCCTCGATCGCGGCCTTGAGCTCGGCGTCGGCGGTCGTGTCCGTCATGGCGGCAGAGGCCTTCATCGCACGTGGTCCATTCTATCGTGTCCGGCGGTCACGTCACGCTTCCCATCGCGAGGTCGTCGCGATGGATGATCTCGTCGCGGCCGCGATAGCCGAGGATCTCCTCGATCTCCGACGAACGGCGCCCCATGATCCGCGCGATGTCGGCAGAGCCGTAGGCGCTGAGGCCCCGCGCCACCTCGTTGCCGGCCTTGTCGCGCACGCGGATCGCGTCGCCGCGCTCGAAGCTGCCTTCGATGCCGACGACGCCCGCGGGCAGCAGACTCTTGCCCTGGCCCAGCGCACGCCGGGCCCCGTCGTCGATGACGACGGCGCCGGCCGGCGTGACCGTTCCGGCAATCCAGCGCTTGCGGGCCGAGGCGGGGCTGCCCTGCGGCACGAACCACGTGCAGCGCGTGCCCGCCTCGATGGCGCTCAGCGGGCGGGCGACCTTGCCCGACGCGATCGCCATGCGGCAGCCGGCACCCAGCGCGATTCGCGCGGCATCCAGTTTCGTGACCATGCCGCCCGACGAGTAGCCGGGCCGCGCTTCGCCCGCCATCGCGAAGATCTCGGGCGTGAGTTCCTTCACTTCCGGCAGATGGCGCGCGGCCGGGTCGCCGTGCGGATCGGCCGTGTAGAGCCCGTCGATGTCGGAGAGCAGGATCAGCGTATCGGCCGACGCCATCTGCGCCACGCGCGCGGCAAGCCGGTCGTTGTCGCCGAAACGGATTTCCTCGGTCGCGACCGTATCGTTCTCGTTGATGACGGGAACCGCACCGGTCTCGAGCAGGGCTGCGACGGTCGCACGCGCATTGAGATGGCGGCGGCGCGCTTCGGTATCGTCGGGCGTGAGCAGGACCTGCGCACCGACGACGCCGTGCGCGGCGAGCGCCTGGATCCACGCGTGCGCAAGCCAGACCTGCCCCGTCGCGGCGGCCGCCTGCTTCTCCTCGATCTTCAGCGCGCGCGTGCCGTAGCCGAGCTTCCAGCGCCCGACCGCGACCGCGCCCGACGTGACGACGACCACGTCGAGACCGCGCGCCTTCAGCATCGCGACATCCTCGACGAGACCGCCCAGCCATTCCGCCCGGATGCCGCCCGCCTCGTCGACAACCAGCGCCGAACCCGTCTTCACGACGAGACGCTTCGTCGCCGCGAAGACGCCCGATGCGCGCGACGCATTCATCGGTTGTCGTCGGCGCGCATCGCGTCGCGCTCGGCCTTGTCGATCGCGCGCCGCTCGCGCACGGGAACGGCAAGCGCGCGCAGAACTTCCTGCACGCCCATGCCGGCGGCCCCCGAAAGGGGCAGCACGCTCGCGCGTGGCGAGCGTTTCTTGGCCGCGCGCTTCAGCGCAGCCAGCTTCTTCTTGATCGCGTCCGCATCGAGCGCGTCGATCTTGTTGAGGCCGACGATCTCGGGTTTTTCAGCGACGCCGTGACCGTAGGTCTCCAGCTCGTCGCGGATCTGGTTGTACGAAGCGACGACCTTCTCGTCGGTGCCGTCGATCAGATGGAGGATCGCGCCGCACCGCTCGACATGGCCGAGAAAACGGTGGCCGAGCCCCTTGCCTTCGGCGGCGCCCGCGATCAGACCGGGCAGGTCGGCGACGACAAGCTCGTCCTCGTCGATGCGCACCACGCCGAGTTGCGGCTTCAGCGTCGTGAAGGGATAGTCCGCGATCTTCGGCTTGGCCGACGTCGTCGCGGCGAGAAACGTCGACTTGCCCGCGTTGGGCAGGCCGACGAGGCCCACGTCGGCGATCAGCTTCAGGCGCAGCCAGATCCAGCGCTCCTGTCCGGGCCAGCCCTTGCCGGCCGTGCGCGGCGCCTGGTTGGTCGAGGATTTATAGTGCGTGTTGCCGAAGCCGCCGTCGCCGCCCTTGCACAGGCGATAACGCTGGCCCGCCTCGCGCATGTCCAGGATCAGCGTTTCCTGGTCGTCGTCGAGGATGGCCGTGCCGACCGGCACCTTCAGCACGATGTCCTTGCCGCCCGCACCCGACTTCTGGCGGCCTTCGCCGTGATGGCCCTTCTGGGCCTTGAAGTGCTGCGTATAGCGGTAGTCGATCAGCGTGTTGAGATTGGCGACCGCCTCGATCCAGATGTCGCCGCCCTTGCCGCCGTCGCCGCCGTCCGGCCCGCCGTACTCGATGAACTTCTCGCGCCGGAAGCTGACGGCGCCCGCACCGCCGTCGCCGGACTTCACGAAGATCTTGCACTGGTCGAGGAACTTCATCGAGGGCCCATAAACGAAGAAAGGGAACGGTTGGGACCGTTCCCTTTCATATGCTTGCCGCTTGTCGCGGTGCGTCTTGGAACGGCTTACTCGGCGGCTGCGGCCACCGGTGCCGGCACGATCGACACGATCGTCTTGCCGCCGGCCTTGTGGAACTTGACGGTGCCCGCCTTCAGCGCGAACAGCGTGTGATCGCGACCCATGCCCACTTCCTTGCCCGGCACGTACACGGTGCCGCGCTGGCGGATCAGGATGTTGCCGGCGAGGACTTCCTGGCCGCCCGCGCGCTTGAGGCCGAGGCGGCGGCCCGCTGTGTCGCGCCCGTTGCGCGAAGAGCCGCCTGCTTTCTTATGTGCCATCTCGAGATCTCCTCAGGCGACTTTGATGTCGACGATGCGCAGCGTCGTCTCGGGCTGACGGTGCCCGTTCTTGCGGCGGTAGTTCTGGCGGCGGCGCTTCTTGAAGACGATGATCTTCTCGCCCTTGCCCTGCGCCAGCACGGTGGCGGTGACCTTGGCGCCCTTGATCGTCGGGCTGCCGAGCGTGGCCTTGTCGCCATCGGTGACCATCAGCACGTCGCCCAGTTCGACCGTCTTGCCGGCCTCGGCTTCGAGCTTCTCGACGACGATGACGTCGTTCTTGGCGACCTTGTACTGCTTGCCGCCCGTGCGAATGACTGCGTACATGTTCTGGTACCCCCGAGTCCCTTTCGGCCTCAACCCTTTGAAAAGCCGAGGAAACCCGCAAATGAGGATCGCCGCGGCAGCCAGACCGGCCCCCGGACGAAGAGCGCGCAATATACTTACGGCCGCCGCCCTGTCAAGCGGCGCTCCACGGGCCCGAAAATGCCGGAATTTCACGGAAATTCCAGTGGCTTTGGGGTGACGGGGGGAAGGCCCCCTGCTAAACCGCCGGAAGCATGAGCCAAGCCGCCGATTCGACACCCCGAACCTGGTCCCGGACCGCCCTGCGCTGGGCCTGGGTTCCGGTCACGGCAATCGTCATCGGCATCCTGCTGCAGGTCGTCGATCTCGACCGGGTCGGGCACGAGCTTGCGGCGGCCGACCCCTGGCGGATCGGCGCCATGCTCGCCACGTGGCTCTGCTGGCTCGCCCTGCGCCCGGTGCGCATGCGCATGTTGCTGGCCGCGACCGCACCGAATTCGCCGCTCAGCTACAACGACGCCTTCGGCGCCCATGCGCTGGGCAACGCGCTCAATGGCCTTCTGCCGATGCGCGCGGGCGAGTTCGCGATGCTCTGGGTCCTCAACCGGCGCGCGCATGTGCCGGTGGCGCGCGCGCTCTCGGCCATCGTGCTCGACAGGCTGTGCGATCTTGCCGGCGCCATCTGCCTGCTCGGCATCGCGATCTGGGGATTGCCGAGCCGGCCGCAGGCCGTTGCCGACGGGCTTGCGGCCATCGCGGCGACGATGCTGGTCGCGGTCGCGGCCGTGGCGCTTGCGGTGCGCCTGCGCGCACTCGCCATCGCGCTGCTCGCGCGCCTGCTGCCGCAGCGCTGGCACGCGAGACTCCTGCCGCGCATCGAAGCCCTGCTCGCCGGGCTTGCCGTCCTCGCGCGCCCGGCAGTCTTCATCCGGGCGGTCCTGCTTTCGGCCGCGATCTGGTCGGTGACGGCGACGTCCTTCACGCTGGGGATCGGCGCCGTCTGGCCGGATGTGGATCTGATGACCGGCGCTTTCACGGTCGGCGTGACGGCCCTCGCCTTCCTCGTGCCGGCCGCACCCGGCGGGGTCGGCATCTTCCATGCGGCGATCGTTTTCGCCCTGTCGTTCTTCGGCGTGTCGGCCGAAGCGGCCCTCGCCTTCGCGCTGCTGACCCATGCGCTGACGCTGGTCACGGGCCTTGCCGTCGCCGGCCTGTGGACCTTGCGCAACGGCCTCGATCCGCGCCGGATCGCCCGCGAAGGGGTCGAAGAGGACGCCTAACCGGCAGATCCGGCGGGGCTTCCGGGCAAGTCTTGCGCTAGGCCCCGTTTGGCGATAGTTTCCGCGCCCTTCGACAGCCAGATCGTGCGGACAGGTGGCCGAGTGGCTGAAGGCGTCAGTCTCGAAAACTGAAATACCGGCAACGGTATCGTGAGTTCGAATCTCACCCTGTCCGCCACTCTTCGCGCCGATCCCGACCGCAACCGCGCCATTCGACCCATCTACCGGACGGTCGGCAGGCCGAGCTTGCGCCATTCTTCCATGCCCAGCGCGTAGTAATGGACCTTGGCGTAGCCGAGCTTGACCGCGATCTCGGCGGCCTTGGCGGCGCGCCCGCACTTCAGGCCGTTGCAGTAGAAGAGAACGGGCGCGTCCTTCGACTTGAGATGTTTGGCCAGCGTTTCCGCGTTCGTGTCGGTGTCGAGCAGGCGCATTGCGCCTTCGATGTGGCCCGCATCGAAATCGGCGGGCTGGCGGTTGTCGAGAATCACCAGATCGGGATTCTTCGTGACCAGATCGACGACCTGCTGGCCGGTCACGGTCGTCGCACCCGCGATCGTCATCGGCGCGTCCTGCGCAAGTGCCGGCGTGGTCACGCAGAGCGCGAGGGCCAGCACGGTGAAAAAGCGATGGAACATCTTCATGGGATTCTCCTTCTGGTCTTCGGTTGAGGGGTCATGCGGCCCGGATTGTCGCGAGGAAGCGGCCGACGGCCTCGCGCAGCGCGCTGCCCTGGTCCGACAGCGACCGCGTCGCGCCCTGCACCTCGTCCGCCGCCGATCCGGTCACGGCAGCGGCCGAACTCACTTCGCCGATCGAGCGGGTGACCTCGGCCGTGACGGCGGAGGCTTCCTGCACGTTGCGCGCGATCTCCTGCGTGGCGGCGCCCTGCTCTTCCACCGCCGAGGCGACCGCCGTCGCGATCTCCTGCATGCGGCGGACGGTCGCGCCGATCCCGGCGATGGCTTCGACGGCGGCACCGGTGGCGCCCTGGATGGCGCCGATCTGTTCGCGGATCTCGTCGGTCGCGCGCGCCGTCTGCGCGGCGAGGATCTTCACCTCGCCCGCGACGACGGCAAATCCCTTGCCGGCCTCGCCGGCACGCGCCGCCTCGATCGTCGCGTTGAGCGCCAGCAGGTTCGTCTGGTTCGCGACGTCGTTGATCAGCTTCACGCCGTCGCCGATCCTGGTCGAGGCGGCCAGCAGGCTCTGGATGCGGCCGTTCGTGACGTCGATCTGCCCGACGGCCTGATCGGCGATCTTGCTCGTCTCGGCGACCCGGCTGGAGATCTCCGCCACCGAAGCGGAGAGTTCTTCGGTCGCGGCCGCCACCGTATTGACGTTCGAGGCCGCCTCGCCCGAGGCACCCGCCACGCGATCGGCTTCCTCGCGGGTGCGCCGCGCGCTGGTATTTAGCGACTGCGAGGACGATTCGAGCCGGCCCGCGGCGGCACTCACGCCCGACACCACCGAGCCGACCGCGCGTTCGAACTCGTCGGCGAGACCCTGCATCTGCGCCTTGCGGGCGGCGACCGCATCGCTTTCGGCACATGCACGCGCCGCGTCCGATTCTTCCTTCTCGCTGGCACGGCGATCGATCTCGGCGCGCGCTTCGTCCTCGCGGCGCCGGACGTCGCGCAGGAACCGCGAGACCAGGACCAGCCCGCCCCCGGTCAGGCCGCCGCCGACGGCAAGGAATATCCCGAACGAGACGGCCGCCACGCTTTCGAGGTCGCCGGCAAGGCCCGTGATGTCCTGCACGGCTTCCAGCGCCGCGATCGCGCGGCCATCGGGATCGTGGACCCACAGGCGCGCCGGATGCGTGCGCGCCCCGTCGGGGATGCGGTAATTCGCCGGCGTCAGCAGCGTGCGCTTGCCGTCCATCGTCGCGATCCGGATCGACATGCCGATCCGCTCGTCGAGCATCGCCAGCGAATGCAGCGGGTCGGCGTGGACGCCGACATAGCCCGCAAGACGCAGGCCGCCGACCGGCACGAAGGCCGAAATGCGCGGCAGGTCGCCTTCCATCCAGACGCGCCAGAGGACTTTCAGCCGTTCCGTGCCCTCGCGCCGGGCGACCGCATCGCGAAGCGTGTCGGGCAGCGCCGCGATGCCGTCCCGGCGCGCGGCCCCGATGTCAGCCATCTGGGCGTCGTGCAGGCTGAACGCGAGGACGCGCACGCGCCCACCGGAAATCGCCTCGCGGCCGAATTCGTTGTTCAGCGCCGCCTGCGCCGCGGATGCATCGCGCGCCGAGAGCGCGCCGCGCAATGCCTCGCCCTGCGCTACCTGGCGCGCGATGTCGACGATCTGGGCGGCATGGTCGCGCCAGGCCGCCTGCGTCACGCCGACATCCGCGATGTCCTGCGCCTTCTGCGCGTTGAACCGGAAGACGAGATCGGCGTAGCGCCGCGTCGCATCCCAGCCCACCGCGATCGTCGCGAGGAGGATGAGAATGTTCGTCGCCGCGAGCAGGTGTAGAAGTTTCAGTTTCTTCAGCACTGCGATTCCCGTCCTTGGCGATCCGCAGCGGGAAAATAGCGCGCGACGCATTGATAGAAGATTAATACAAATACCCGTTTAACGTGCTACAATTGTCTTGGCTACATTTTTGGCAAACTACAAATTTTTCGCTCGCCATCGCCCGCGATAAGCGTCGTAATGCGACCTGCGGAATCAGACAGGAGCCAGAAAATGCGTCATCCAGTCCTGGTCGTTGTCGCCGGAGCGGCGCTGCTTCTGGGCGGCTGCGGCGGCCTCACCAAACAACAGACGTATGTTGGCGGCGGCGCTGCAATCGGGGCGACGGTCGGCGCCCTCGTGACGGGCGGAACGGGGACGCTGCAGGGGGCGGCGATCGGCGCCGCCGTCGGCGGAGTCGGCGGCTACGTCGTCGAGAAGATGACGCGACGCTAGGCGGTCACGCCTTCTTGAGGGCTTCCACGCGCGCCACACGCAGCTCGCCCGCATCGATCGCCGCGATACGGCGTGCCCACAGTTCGGCTTCCTTCATCAGCGCCTTGCCTTCGGCGAGATTGAGCATGCCCTTGGCGACGAGCGAGTCGATGCGCCGCCACCCTTCGAGGACGACCGGGCGGAATTCCTTCGTGTAGTCCTCGCTGCGGCGCACGGTGTAGCCGAGGCTTTCGACGAGGAACGTGAGCTGCGCCACCGTGCCCAGATAGGGCGGGCGCGGCTCGCCTTCGAGGTAGCTCGCGAAGGCGGCACCTTGCGCCTCGTCCTCGGTCAGCGCCCAGTCGATCAGCAGCAGCCGGCCGCCGGGCTTGAGCGATTCGCCGACGCGGCGCAGCAGAGCCGACTTGTCGGCCACCAGCGAGACGACATTGCGCAGCAGCGCTGCGTCGTAGGCGCGCGGCTTCCAGTCGGGATTGGCGAGGTCGAGCGTCGCGATGGGCGCGCGCAGGTCGAGCCCCTCCTTGGCCGACATCGCGTCGCCGGCCTTGGCCTGTTCGGGCGAGAGATCGAAACCGTGCGCGGCCGCGCCGTAGCGCTGGACGATCGCGCGCGTCCCGCCGCCCAGCCCGCAGCCCAGATCCATGACCGTCGAGCGCTTGTCGACGATGAGCGAAGCGGCGAGCTCGGCGGCGAATTCGCCGCCGCCGGGGAACGAGAAGCCGTCACCCCAGATGAGCTGGGCGACCAGGATCCGTTCGGGGCTCCAGAAATCCTTCGGCGGCGGCGCCTTCGCCGCTTCCGCCGGCGCGGTGCGGGCGGCGGCGGGTGCAGCGGCGGACGACGCCTTCCGCTTGGGCTGGGCGGGCATGCGATAGCCTTCCCACCACGCATGAAGGCGCGTCCGGAAATCCTGCTTGCCGCCCTGCCACCACGACTGCGGGGCCGATGCGGCAGCCGGCTCGCCTGCCGCGGGTCGATCTTCGGGAGAACTCATTGCCGGCACTTTTTAGGCAATGGCGTGATCGAATCCAAGCTTCCGAATCTTATCCACAGGCGGCGCGCTTGGCGCGGCTCGGCCTTTGGGGCAAGCTCGCGTCGTTGCCCTGTCGTTCCAGCGCGAGGGTCGCCCGATGGCTCGGTCCCCAAGACGACGCAGGTTCCTTGCCGGCCTCGGCGCCGGGCTCGCCGCCGCCGTCCTGCCGGCACGCGCGGCCGAAGCGGTCGACCTGCAGCTCGTCCTCGCCGCCGACGTCTCGCGCAGCATCGACAGCCACCGCTTCAACCTCCAGCGCCAGGGATACGCCACCGCGATCGCCGATCCGCGCGTCGTGCGCGCGATGACGGGCGGAAAACTGAGGCGCCTCGCCCTCACCTACTGCGAATGGTCGGGGCCGGGCGCCCAGCGCACGATGGTCGACTGGAGCGTGATCGACGGAACGGGCAGCGCCGAGGATTTCGCCGCACGCCTGCTCGCCCCGCCGCGCCCCTTCGCCGGATCGACGGCGGTGGGCGAGGCGATCATGTTCTCGATGGACGAGTTCAAGCGCTGCCCCTTCCCGGCCGAACGCCGCACGATCGACGTGTCGGGCGACGGCACGAACACCAGCGGCGTGCCCGCCGGCACGGCGCGCGACGCCGCGGTCGAAGCGGGCATGACGATCAACGGCCTCGCGATCCTGTCGGACACGCCGAGCCCCTGGAACCCGATGCACACCCACCCGCCCGGCGGACTGGACGAGTGGTACCGCGCCAACGTGATCGGCGGGACCGGCTCGTTCATGCTGTCGGTACTGGGCTTCGACACGTTCGCCTACGCGATGATCAACAAGCTGTCGCGCGAAACCGCCTGACGAGAGGACACGACGTTTCCACGACCGACACGACGCGCGTTCGTCGCCGGCGGCGCGAAGAGCGCCGTGCATGAGGCCTTCACACTGGGGTAGTCCGGGGATTGCTGGCCCCGGCGTTGCTGGCCCCGGCGTTGCATATTGCGACGCGCCGGTCTTTACTTGCCGGCATCGCACCCTAGGTTCCGGGTGGAACCATCGAGGCTTCGCATGACCTGGTCCGTCGTCGCACGCGATCCCGCCACGGGTGAAATCGGCATTGCCGTCGCCACGCGTTTCTTCGCGGTCGGTTCGCTGTGCCCGCATGTGCGGCCCGGTGCGGGCGCGGTCGCGACGCAAGCGCTGATCAACCCCTATCATGGCATCGACGGGATCGAGCTGATGGCGCGCGGCGTGCCTGCGGCCGAGGCGCTGGCCGCACTGCTCGCGCGCGATGCGGGCCGCGAGCAGCGCCAGGTGCATCTGATGGATGCGGCCGGGCGTTTCGCCGCACACACCGGAAAATCGTGCGTCGACTGGGCAGGCCATCTGGTGTTCGAGGATTTCTCCGTCGCCGGCAACATGCTCGCGGGCGCGCAGGTGATCGAGGCGACCGCAAAAGTGTTTGCGGCCTCGCGCGGCAGGCCGCTGGCCGAGCGCTTCCTCGACGCGATGGATGCGGGCGACGCGGCGGGCGGCGACAAGCGGGGCCGCCAGTCGGCCGCCATCCGCATCCACTCGGGCGAGGAATATCCCGACCTCGACATCCGCGTGGACGACCACGAATTTCCGCTGGTCGAACTGCGCCGGCTCCATGCCAAGAGCAAGGAGCGCTACGCGATCTTCCGCAAGTTCCTCGCCACGCGCGCCGATATCGCGGGCACCTACGACCGCGCCAAGATCGACGCGGCGCTCGCCGCGGCCGGCGCGAAATGAGCGCGCTGCTCGAAGTCGACGGGCTGAAGACGTACTTCGCCACCGACGGCGGCGAGTTCCGCGCGGTCGACGGCGTGTCCTTCTCGATCGGCGAGGGACGCACGCTGGGCATCGTGGGCGAGAGCGGCTGCGGCAAGTCGGTCACGTCGCTGTCGATCATGGGGCTGGTGCCCAGGCCCGGCGGGCGCATCGCGGGCGGCGCCATCCGCTTCCGCGGGCGTGACCTGACGAAGCTGCCCGAGGCCGAGATGCGCGCCCTTCGCGGCTCCGAGATCGCGATGATCTTCCAGGAGCCGATGACCTCGCTGAACCCCGCCTTCACGATCGGCAACCAGCTGGTCGAGGGGATCGTGCGCCACCGCAAGCTCGGCCCGGAGGCCGCCAAGGCGCACGCGATCGAGATGCTGCGCCGCGTGCGCATCCCCGCGCCTGCGCAGCGTTTCGACGAGTATCCGCACAAGCTTTCCGGCGGCATGCGCCAGCGCGTGATGATCGCGATGGCGCTGGCGTGCGACCCCAAGCTGCTGATCGCCGACGAGCCGACGACGGCGCTGGACGTGACGATCCAGGCGCAGATCCTCGACCTGCTGCGCCGCCTGCGCGACGAGACGGGCACGGCCATCGTGCTGATCACGCACGATCTGGGCGTCATCGCCGAGCTCGCGCACGACGTCGTCATCATGTACGCGGGCAAGATCGTCGAGCGCGGGCCGGTCAAGCGGCTGTTCGCCTGGCCCCAGCACCCGTACACGATCGGCCTGCTGGGCGCGATCCCGCAGCTGCATCGCACACGCGCGCGCCTTGCCACCATCGACGGCACGGTGCCGAGCCTTGCCGACCTGCCCCAAGGCTGCCGCTTCGCCGCGCGCTGCCCGTTCGCCGACGCGCGGTGCCGTACTGACGAACCGCCGATGCGCGATATGAAAGACGGCCACGCGGTCGCGTGCTGGCGCGCGCCGCTCGAAGAGATCGCCGCATGACGCGCCCGCTGCTTCGCGCCTACGACCTCGTGAAGCACTTCGCCGTGCGCAAGGGCCTGTTCGGCGGCGTCAGCGGCAGCGTGAAAGCTGTCGACGGCGTGTCGCTGGAAGTGGCGGCGGGCGAGACGCTGGGCCTCGTGGGCGAAAGCGGCTGCGGCAAATCGACGGTCGGGCGGATGCTGCTGCGCCTGATCGAGCCGACCTCGGGCCAGATCGAGTTCGACGGCACCGACCTGATGAAGCTGGGCGAGGCGGAGATGCGCGCCCAGCGCCGGCATCTGCAGATCGTCTTCCAGGATCCCTACGCCTCGCTCAACCCGCGCATGACGGTGGGCGAGATCGTCGGCGAGCCGCTGATGCTGCACGGCGTGGCGCACGGGGCCGCGCGCGACGAGAAGGTGCGCGAGCTGCTGTCGGTCGTGGGCCTCAGGCCCGAGCACGACCGGCGCTATCCGCACGAATTCTCCGGCGGCCAGCGCCAGCGCATCGGCATCGCGCGCGCCCTCGCCGCGGGGCCGAAGCTGATCGTGGGCGACGAGCCGGTCTCCGCGCTCGACGTTTCGGTGCAGGCGCAGGTGCTGAACCTGCTGAAGGACCTGCAGGCGAAATTCGGCATGGCGCTGGTCCTGATCGCGCACGACCTTGCCGTGGTGAAGCACGCGGCCGACCGCGTGGCGGTGATGTATCTGGGGCGCATCGTCGAGATCGCGGACAAGGCCGACCTCTATTCGCGGCCCCGCCATCCCTATACGCAGGCGCTGCTCGCCGCGATCCCGGTTCCCGACCCTTCCGTCGCGCGCAACCGCACGCTGCTGGAAGGCGACGTGCCCAGCCCCCTCAACCCGCCGCCGGGCTGCCATTTCCACACGCGCTGCGCGTTCGCGAAAGACCGCTGCCGGAGCGAGAGCCCGATGCTGGCGCTCGCCGGCACGGGCCACTCGGTCGCCTGCCATTTCTGGCGCGACATCCCCGATTTCGCCGTTCCCGCCGCGCCGCCCGCGAATGCGGCGCAGGCCCGTCTCGAAAAGCTCCAGTCCCGCTTCGTCGAATCCGCACACCTGACCTGATCCCCCAGAGGAGAATCGCCCATGCGAACTTCCAGAACCCTGATGGCCGGCCTCGCAGCACTTGCGCTCGCCGCCGGCGCCGCCAACGCGCAGACCACGCTGCGCATCGGCCTTGCCGAGGACCCCGACGTCCTCGACCCGACCTTCGCGCGCACCTTCGTGGGCCGCATCGTGTTCGCCGGCCTGTGCGACAAGCTGTTCGACATCGACAAGGACCTGAAGATCGTCCCGCAGCTCGCCACCGGCTACGAGTGGAGCGACGCGGGCAAGACGCTGACGATCAAGCTGCGCCCCAACGTGACGTTCCACGACGGCGAGAAGATGGATGCCGAAGCCGTGCGCTTCAGTCTCGACCGGCATCTCAACGCGCCCCGCTCGGGCCGCCGCGCGGAAATCTCGGTCGTGCAGACGATCGCCGTCGTCGATCCGCTGACCGTGCGCCTGTCGCTGTCCACCGCCTTCGCCCCGCTGATCGCGCAGTTCACCGACCGCGCCGGCATGATGGTGAGCCCCAAGGCCGCCGTCGCGGCCGGCGAGCAGTTCGGCACGAAGCCGGTCTGCGCCGGGCCGTTCAGGTTCGTCGAGCGCGTCGCGCAGGACCGCATCGTGCTGGAGAAGTTCGCGCAGTACTGGGACGTCGCGAACATCCATGTCGACCGCGTCGTCTACCAGCCGATCCCCGACAGCTCGGTGCGCTTCGCCAACCTGCAGGCGGGCGCCTTCGAGATGATCGAGCGCCTGCAGCCGACCGACCTGCCCGCCGCCAAGCGCAACACGCGCATCAAGGTCGTGCCGGTCAACGAGCTGGGCTACCAGGGCATCACGCTCAACACCGGCAACGGCGAGCGCGCCAAGTCCCCCATCGGTTCGGACAAGCGCGTGCGCGAGGCGTTCGAGCTTTCGCTCGACCGCACGGTCCTCAACCAGGTCATCTACAACGGCGAGTACACGCCGACCATCCAGGCCGTGCCGCCGTCGAGCCCCTACCACAACAAGGACCTGAAGGTGCCCGCGCGCAACGTCGCGCGCGCAAAGGCGCTGCTGGCGGAAGCCGGCGTGAAGACGCCCGTCGTCGTCAACCTCACCGTCACGCCCAACCCGGACATCCGCCAGATGGGCGAGGTCATCCAGTCGATGGCCAAGGAAGCCGGCTTCGACGTGAAGATCAACGTCATGGAGTTCGCAAGCTCGCTCAACGCCGCCGAGAAGGGCGATTTCGAGGCCTATATCCTCGCCTGGAGCGGCCGCCCGGATCCTGACGGCAATCTCTATGTGTTCGTCACCAAGAACGGGCCGCAGAACTACGGCAAGTACGACAACCCCGAGGTCGACAAGCTGATGGACGAGCAGCGCGCCGTCGCCGACCCGGTCCAGCGCGCGGCCCTGCTGGCCAAGATCATGGCGATCACGGCGGCGGACCGGCCGATCCTCTATATGTGGCACCGTACGAACTTCATCGCGCACGGCACGCGCTTGACCGGCTTCAACCCGGTTCCCGACGCGCTGATCCGCCTGCAAGGCGTGAAGCTCGCCGCGAACTGAGGACAACCGCCCGTGTTCGCGTTCCTCGTCCGCCGGCTGGCGATGGTCGTCCCGACGCTGTTCGTCGTGTCGGTCATCGTCTTCAGCCTGCAGCTGCTGCTGCCCGGCGATCCGGCCTCGGTGCTGGCGGGCGAGGACCGCAACGAGCAGACGCTGGCCGAGATCCGCCAGCGCTACGGGCTCGACCAGCCGCTCCACGTGCAGTACGTGCGCTGGATCTGGAACGCGCTCAACGGCGATCTGGGCGAATCGATGCGCATCGGCCTGCCGGTGGGCGAGCTGGTGATGTCGAAGCTGCCGGTCACGCTGCAGCTGGGCGCCATGGCCTTCGTAATCGCCTGCCTGATCGGCATTCCCATGGGCGTCGTCTCGGCCGTGAAGAAGGACACGGCGTGGGACTATGCCGCCAACGCGGTGGCGCTGTGGGGCCTGTCGACGCCGAATTTCTGGCTCGGCATCCTGCTGATCCTTCTCGTTTCCGTCCATCTCGGCTGGCTGCCGCCGTCGGGCTATGTCAGCCCGTTCGAGGACTGGCGGCAGAGCCTCGCCACCACGATCATGCCGGCCTTCGTGCTCGGCAATTCCATCGCGGCCGTGCTGATGCGCCACACGCGCGCGGCGATGCTGCAGGCCCTCGAGCAGGATTACGTGCGCACCGCGCGCGCCAAGGGGCTGGGCGAAGGCACGGTCGTCAACAAGCACGCGCTGCGCAACGCGCTGATCCCGGTCGTCACGCTGGGCGCGCTGGAGCTGGGCACGCTGTTCTCGGGTGCGGTGCTGACCGAACAGGTCTTCACGATCCCGGGCTTCGGCAAGCTCGTCGTCGATGCCGTGTTCAACCGCGACTATCTGGTCGTGCAGGGCGTGGTGCTGGTCACCGCGACGACATACGTGACGCTGAACCTGCTCGCCGACATCGCGTATTTCATGATCAACCCGCGGCTGCGCCAGCAATGAGTGCGGCGATCGAAAGCCCCGGACGGCGCGCGCTCCGCCGCCTGCTGCGCCGGCCTTCCGCATTGTTCGGGCTCGCGGTCGTCTCATTGCTGGTGGCCGTGGCGCTGCTTGCACCTTTCATCGCGCCCTTCGATCCCATCGCGACGGACTGGGGCGCCATCCGCAAGGCGCCGGGCGCCGTCCACTGGTTCGGCACCGACGAGAACGGGCGTGACCTGCTCGCGCGCGTGATCTACGGCGCGCGCGCTTCGCTCGCCGCGGGCGTGATCTCGGTTTCGATCTCGATCGCGGTCGGCCTGCCGCTGGGGCTGCTCGCGGGCTATGTCGGCGGCTGGATCGACGCGGTGATCAGCCGCATCGCCGACGCGATGCTCGCCTGCCCGTTCCTGATCCTGGCCATCGCGCTCTCGGCGTTCCTGGGGCCCAGCCTGTCGAACGCGATGATCGCCATCGGCATCTCGGCCACGCCCGCCTTCATCCGCCTCACGCGCGGGGCGACGCTGAACGCCGCGGTCGAGGATTATGTCGAGGCGGCGCGCGCGGTGGGCAATCCGCGCTGGCGCATCGCGGTGCGCCACGTGCTGCCCAACATCCTGCCCGCCGTCATGGTGCAGGCCACGCTCGCGGTGGCGCTGGCGATCATCGCCGAGGCGAGCCTATCGTTCCTCGGCCTCGGCCAGCAGCCGCCCACGCCGAGCTGGGGCTCGATGCTGAATGCCGCCCAGCGTTTCCTCGAACAGGCGCCGTGGATGGCGCTGTTCCCCGGCGCGGCGATCTTCCTTGCCGTGCTGGCCTTCAACCTGCTGGGCGACGGGCTGCGCGACGCCCTCGACCCGCGCCACCGCTAGAAAAACTAACGACCGGGGCGAGAAGTTCTCGATTGCCGGGAAGGGTCCGGCCCGCCAGATTTCCCCCGACGGCGGCGTTCCGCTGCCGTCCGCGGCGATTTGATCGAGCAGCTTGCGCCCGCGCACCAAAGCGCTAAAGCGCCACGACGGTTGTCGTGGGCTCATGGTTGGAGACCGACATGCCGGACCCGCAGACGCATTTCCGACGCTGTCGACGCGCCTAGATCCGTTTCCCCGATCGAACCCGCAGACGACAGCAGCGCCGGCATTCCGATGCCGGCCGCAGGAAAGGTGCACCCGATGATCAGCAACAACTACGTGATCGAGGTCGACGGCGATGCCGCCGGCCTCGCCCTTGCCGAACGCGGCGGCTGGCGCTTCGCCGCCGCGGCGACCCCCTACTGGCCTCTGGACGGTCTGCGCTTCCGCGACGTCCGCCAGGCCGAACGCGCGGCGCGCGAACTGCGCCGCACCGCCAAGAACGCCGCCTGAGGAGCAACGACGATGAGCAAGGTCTACGTCATCCACGAGAACGACGCCTGGGTCGAACCGCTGCGCGCCGAATTCGACAGGCTCGGCACGCCGTTCGCCGAATGGTTCCTCGACGAAGGCAGCATCGACCTGCGCGGCGAGCCGCCCGAAGGCGTCTTCTACAACCGCATGAGCGCCTCCTCGCACACGCGCGACCACCGTTATGCCGCCGAGTACACGGGCCACGTGCTGGAATGGCTCGCCCGGCACAACCGCCCGGTCGTCAACGGACGCCGCGCGCTGGCGCTGGAGATCAGCAAGGTCGCGCAGTACCAGGCGCTGGCCGCGCACGACATCGCCGTGCCCGACACGATCGCGGCCGTCGGCCGCCGGCAGATCGCCAATGCGGCCGAAACGCTCGGCTATCCGCTGATCGTCAAGCACAACCGCGCGGGCAAGGGGCTCGGCGTGAAGCTGGTCCTCAGCGAGGCGGCGTTGAAAGAGTATCTCGCCGACGAAGAGGCCATCGGCCCGGTCGACGGAACGTGGCTGGTGCAGCGCTATATCGCGGCGCCCGAGCCGTTCATCACGCGCGTCGAGTTCGTCGGCGGCAAGTTCCTCTATGCGGTGCGCGTCGACACGTCGGCGGGCTTCGAGCTGTGCCCGGCCGACCAGTGCCAGGTCGATCTCGCCGCCGCCTGCCCGGCCGTGGCGCCCAGCGAGCGGTTCAGCATCGTCGGGAATTTCCGCCATCCGCTGATCAAGCGCTACGAGCGGTTCCTTGCGGCGAACGACATCGGCATCGCGGGCATCGAGTTCATCGTCGACCGCGAGGGCAACGCCTTCACCTACGACGTCAACACGAACACCAACTACAACCCCGACGCGGAAGCGCGCGCGGGCAAGTCGGGCATGGGCGCCATCGCGGCCTATCTCGACGGGCGGCTGGCGCGCACGATCGAGAATCCGCTGTGGCTCGCCACGCTGGGGTCGGCGCACTAGCGCAGTCCCCGGCAGGACGACAACCTGTTACCACCCGTTACGGTAACGGGTTTAGAGCGTTGAAATATAACGGATGTTACGGGGACGGGTTTCGTGTAACCGTAACATCCGGATAAGTTTGTATTCACTTGTACCTCCTTGTTTAGGCTTATATTCTATAGCCGAATCTCCGCCCCGGCAAGCTGGATATTTTTCGGCCTCGTCCGAACTGGTAAGCTCGCGGGGTCGCTTTTTCTTGCGGCGGGGGAGACGGGGAATGACCAGATCGAATCCGGTGGCGTTTGCCGCGACGGCAGGCGTGTGCGCGCTCGCGCTTTCCTTGCTGACGGGCTGCCAGCCCGACGGGAAGCCGGCGGTGAGCCTGACACAGGCGCGCCAGATCACGGCGGAGTTCCAGGGCCAGGGCTTCCGCCCGCCGCCGCGCACGATCTCCGACATCACCGCGATCCTCGACCAGCAGAAGCCCGATCCCGCGAAGGTCGCCGCGGCACTCGCCAAGGCCGACGCGCAGCCGCCCGCGGCTCTCGCCGGGGGCGAACTCGCCAACTACCTGTTCGAGCGCGGCATCGCGGCCGACGAACTGGGGCGCGCCAACCAGCGCATCGCCGACTTCAAGCGCGCGTACGAGGTTGCCGTCGCCTCGGGCGTCAACCCGCTGCTGGTCTCCCGCTATCTCCAGCAATGGGCGCTGGCCGAACAGCAGGCGGGGAACACGCGCGCGGCCCTGCCGCTCCACCAGCGCCGCGTCGTCACCGCGGTCAACCCGTCCTCGCGCGTGGCGGCCCACCAGAGCGTCGTCACCTCGGCCCTGCAGCTGGGCGACTTCGCGACCGCGAAGGCCGAGCTTCCCAAGATCGAATCCGCCCTCACCGAGCTGCGCAACAACGCGCGCCTGCCGCAGGCGGCGCTGTGGAGCGCCGAAACATTCCTCGCGCGCGCGGCGGCGAACATCGCCATGGAGGAAGGCCGCTTCGCCGAGGCCGAGCGCCGCATCCGCGCGGCCCTTGCCAGCAACGAGCGCCTGATCCGCGACGAGGCGAACATCACGCGCCAGCAGAACCAGCCGCCCAACTCCTATACCAGCCTCAGCCATTTCATCCGCAGCGACCTCGCGCGCGCGCTCACGCGCCAGGGCCGGCTGATGGAAGCCGAAGTCGAGATGCGCGCCGTCCTGCTCGGCCGCCTGTCGATGCAGGGGCGCTATTCGACCGAATCGCTGATCGCCCTCATCGGGCTGGGCGACATCCTGATCGAGCAGGGCCGTTATGCCGAAGCCATGAAGATCGGTCGCGTGGCGATCGAATCGCTCGACCAGATGAAGATCGAGCCGACCTCGGGCGCCTTCGCGCGCGCGCTGCGCCAGATCGCGCGCGCGCAGAGCCAGCTCGGCGACTGGACCGCCGCGGCCGCGACCTACGAGGACCTGCGCACGCGCATGGCCGCCAACCCCGACGCGCTGCGCCAGACCTTCGACAACAGTCCGCACTGGGGCATGGTGGCGCTGCGCGCGGGCAATGCCGAAGAGGCGCGCCGCGTGCTCACCAACGTCGTCCAGCGCAACGTGCAGACGCTGGGCGAACGCCATTGGGACACGGCCATCAGCCGCGGCATGCTGGGCGCGGCCAAGGGCCGTCTCAACGACACGGCCGGCGCGCTCGCGGATTTCGACGCCGCGATGCCGGTCCTGATGCAGTCCTCGCGCCAGGCCGACGACGAGGAAGGCGGCACCGCGTTCCGCGACAACCAGCTCAAGGTCGTGCTCGAGGCGGCGATGCGCACGCTGGCGGTCTCGAACCGCCCGGGCGCCGGCGAGGAATCGTTCCGCCTCGCGGACGCGATCCGCGGCCAGGGCGTGCAGCGCGCGCTCGCGCAGAGCTCCGCGCGCGCCGCGGCGAGCGATCCCGCACTCGCCGAGTTCGTGCGCCAGGAACAGGACACGCAGAAGCAGGTCGGCGCGCTGCAGGGCCTGCTGACGAACGTGCTCGCCTCGCCCGACCGCGACGATACGGCCGTGCGCGCGCTGCGCACGCAGATCGACCAGCTGCGCGGCGCGCGCGCGGCGATCCGCCAGGAGATCGAGCGGCGCTTCCCGGACTACGTGAACCTGATCGATCCGCGGCCCGCCACGGTGGAGCAGGCGCGCCGGTCGTTGCGCGCGGGCGAGGCGCTGATCGCGACCTATGTGGGCATGGAGCAGAGCTTCGTGTGGGCCGTCCCGCAGACGGGCGCCGTCGCGTTCGCGGCCGTGCCCATCGGGCAGAAGGCGATGGCGCGCACGATCGCCGACCTGCGCAAGTCGCTCGACCCGAACGCCGCCACGCTGGGCGAGATCCCGGCCTTCGACGTGGCGCTGGCGAACAGGCTGTATACGGACCTGCTGAAACCGGTCGAGGCGGGCTTCGCGTCGGCCAACTCGCTGCTGGTCGTGCCGCACGACGTGCTGGGCCAGCTGCCCTTCGGCGTGCTGGTGACCGAAGCCACAGCCCTCGTCCCCGAACGCGAGGGCGAGGCGCTGTTCTCGGCATACCGGAAGGTTCCCTTCCTGATCCGCAAGGCCGGCATCACGCAGCTTCCTTCCGTCGCCTCGCTCGCCACGCTGCGCGGCCTGCCGCCGGCGCCGGCCAACCGGAAGGCGTTCGTCGGCTTCGGCGACCCGTGGTTCAGCGCCGAGCAGATGGCCGAGGCGAAGGCCGAAGCCGCCGCATCGACGCAGGTCGCGAACCTCGTCACGCGCGGCCTGCAGACGCGCGGCGTGAAGCTCGTGCGGCGCAGCGCGCCGGCCACCACCGGAATCGACAGCGCGGAACTCGCCATGCTGCCGCGCCTGCCCGACACGTCCGACGAGGTGAAGGGCATCGCGCTCGCGCTCAAGGCCGATGCGGGCGACGTGTTCCTGGGTGCGGCGGCCAACGAGAAGACCGTCAAGTCGATGGACCTCTCGAACCGCCGCGTCGTGATGTTCGCCACGCACGGCCTCATTCCGGGCGACCTCAACGGCCTGACGCAGCCCGCCCTCGCTTTGTCGGCGCCCAACGTCGCCGACGTCGACGGCGACGGGCTGCTGACGCTCGACGAGGTGCTGGGCCTGAAGCTCAACGCCGACTGGGTCGTGCTGTCGGCCTGCAATACCGCGACCGGCGACGGGGCGGGTGCGGAAGCCGTCTCCGGACTCGGCCGGGCGTTCTTCTATGCCGGCACGCGGGCCCTGCTCGTGACGAACTGGCCCGTCGAGACGACGAGTGCGCGCCAGCTGACGACCGACCTGTTCGCCCGCCAGGCGGCCGATCCCGGTCTCGCGCGGGCGGTCGCGCTCCAGCAGGCGATGGCCGGGCTGATCGACGGACCCGGATACGTCGATCCGGCCAGCCGCCAGACCGTCTTCGCCTACAGCCACCCGATCTTCTGGGCGCCGTTCGCGCTGGTCGGCGACGGCGGCGGAAATGCCCGCAGCGTGGCGGAAGTACCCGCCCGCTGAATCGCGGGTACTGTGATACGGGTCACTTCGCGGGCGCGGCGCGTGCGATAGGCTCGTGGCAGAGGTAAGATGAGCGCGACGGAATTCGCGACGGGAGGGGTCAGATGATCGGGTTCGTCCGGACGATTGGCGTCCTCGCCATCCTGCTGCTTGCCGCGGCACCCGCCGCCGCGAGCAAGAAGATCGCGCTCGTCATCGGCAACGGCGCCTATGCCGAAGCGCCGCTGAAGAACCCGCCCAGCGACGCGCGCGCCATCGCCGCCACGCTGAAGCGCCAGGGCTTCGAGGTCCTGCTGAAGGAAAACGCCACCAAGGCCCAGATGAACGAGATCGTCGCCGATTTCGGCGAGAAGCTGGGCGAAGGCGACACCGCGCTGTTCTTCTATGCCGGCCACGGCATGCAGGTGCAGGGCCGCAACTACCTGATCCCGACCGACGCGAAGATCTCGTCCGAACAGCGCGTGCGGCTGGAGACGCTGGATGTCGAGGCCGTGCTCGACCAGATGGCCGCCGCCCGCGCGCGCGTCAGCATGGTCATCCTCGACGCCTGCCGGAACAACCCGTTCGAACGCCGCTTCCGCTCGATCGGCGGCGGCCTCGCGCAGATCAACGCGCCGGAAGGCACGATGATCGCCTACGCGACATCGCCCGGGAAGGTCGCGGCCGACGGCGAGGGCGCCAACGGCCTCTATACGCAGGAGCTGCTGAAGGCGCTGGCGCAGCCCGGCCTGAAGGTCGAGGACGTGTTCAAGCAGGTGCGCATCGGCGTGGCGCGCGCTTCCAACGGCGCGCAGGTGCCGTGGGAAGCCTCGTCGCTGACCGGCGATTTCTATTTCCAGCCGCCTGCGGCGTCGGCGGCCGTCGCGCCGACCGCGGCCCCTGCCGTGGTGGCGGCGCCCGCGCCGGCCATCGACCGCGAAGGCATGTTCTGGGATTCGGTGAAGGGATCGAGCGATCCGGCCGAACTGCGCGCCTATCTCGACACCTATCCGACCGGCATCTTCGCGCCGATCGCGCGCGCGCGCGTGGCAAGCCTCGAAGCCGCGCGCCAGCAGCAGGTCGCCGCCGCACGCGCCACGCCGGCACCCGTCGCTCCTGCACCGGCCGCGGCCCCGGCGGCCGCACCGCCCGTACAGGTCGCAGCCGCACCGCCTGTCGCACGTGCCGGCCGCGAGCTCGACGGTGTCTACAGCGGGAATGTCACCAACGGTTCGCTCGCACTGGTGAACAACGCGCTGGCGTTCCTGACGGTCCAGCGCGGCTTCATCCGCCTGTCGTCGCAAGGCCAGACCGGCCCGCGGTCCGGATACAACTGCTCAGGCCAAGGCGACGTCGCGCCCGACGGCAGCTTCAGCGGGATCGAGATCTCCTGCCGGGCGAACGGGGAGTTGCTCACCCGGCCCCTCATCAGCGGAACCGTCAAGGTCGGCGCGGCCTTTCTCGTGACCTTCGAGTTGCCCGACGGCAAGAAGACGGATGTCACCTTCAAGTAACCGGAGCAGACCGAGAATGCGCCACGCGATCGCCCTTCTTCTCTGCCTGACGGCGGCTCCCGCGCTCGCCGCCGATCCCGTCGCCATCGTCGAGGATGCCAAGGGCAAGCTCGACGTCGACTTCATGGATTACGTCGAGGCGGGCCGCGTGGTGAAGCTGGCGGCCGGCGACGAGCTGGTGCTGGGCTATCTGCGCTCGTGCTGGCGCGAGACGATCAAGGGCGGCACCGTCACGGTGGGGGCCGACCAGTCGACCGTCGCCGGCGGCACCGTGCGGCGCGAGAAGATGCCGTGCGACGCCGGCAAGATGCGCCTCACCTCCGACCAGGCGGCGAAGTCCGGCGTGATGGTGTTCCGCGCGCCCCCCAAGCCGGGTGCGGCCGCGGGCGCGCCCGAGATGACGATCTACGGCGTTTCGCCCGTGCTCGACATCAAGGGCGGCGGCAAGGTGACGATCGCGCGCGTCGACCAGCCGGGCGCGCCGATGGTGTTCGACGTGCCGGCCCAGCAGCTGATGCGCGGCAGTTTCTACGACCTTGCCAAGGCCGACAAAGCGCTGGCCGCCGGCGGCATCTACCGGCTTTCGGTCGGCGAGAAGAACATCGTCTTCAAGGTCGATGCCGAGGCGCGCGCCGGACAGGCGCCGCTGCTGAGCCGCCTCATCCGGCTCTAGACGCATGAAGCGGCGCGACATCGGCGCGGCGCTCGTCGCCGTCGCGCTCGGCGCGCTGTTCGTCGCCTCGCCGCTGGCCGGGGGCTTGCGCGGCCTCTCGCTCGACGCCGCCTTCGCGCTGCGCCATTTCGCCTTCGGGGCGCGGCACGACGCCGCACACTCGCCCAGCGTGGTGATCGCGCTCGACGAGGAGACGTACCGCACGCCGCCCTTCGAAGGCGTGCCGCAGGCCTTCTGGCCGCGCGAGATGGCGCCGGTGCTGGGCGCGGTGCTGGAAGCGGGCGCATCCGTCGTCGCGTTCGACGTGATCTTCCCCACGTCGGTCGAACGCTTCATCCCCGGTTTCGAGCGCGACTGGCTGCGGGCCTTGCGCAGCGGATCGCGCGAGGGCCGCGTGATCCTCGGCAAGGTGCAGCACGGCGCCTCGCCCATCGCGCCTTTCCAGGGGCAGAGCATCGCCGTCGGGCACGACGCCAACATCCGCACGACGAACCTGTTCCGCGATCCCGACGAGGCGATAAGGCGCGCACCCCTGTTCCTCGACATCGAGGACAAGGCCACCCCCGGCGGGATCGGCAAACAGACGTCGCTGGGCCTCGAAGCGGCCGCACGCGCGGCGAAGATCGCGCCCGAGCTGCGCGCCGACGGCGTGTGGTTCGCCGGCCGCCGCCTGCCCGGCTCTGCCGGAAACGCGATGCCGCTCGATTTCGAAGGCGGCGGCGCCGACATCCCGGCCTTCTCGCTCGCCGACCTGCGCGCCTGCGCGGAGAAGGGCGACGCGGATTTCTTCGCGAGGCATTTCAAGGACCGCGTCGTGTTCTTCGGCACCGTGCTGGACGTCGAGGACCGCAAGCTCACCTCGCGCCGCTTCATGACGGGGCCCGAGGGTGCCGCCTACGGCCCGCGCTGCGCGCTGCCGGCACGCACCGACATCGTGCGCGAGGACGTGGTCCGCGACGCGATCCCCGGCGTGTTCATCCATGCGACCTTCGTCAACAACCTGCTGCGCGGCGGCGGGCTGCACGAGCTCGGCAACGCGGGCGAAGGGCTCGCCGCGGGCCTGCTGGTCGCGGCGACGGCGGTCGCGGCGCTGACGCTGCCGGCCGGCGGCACGGCCGTCGCCTTCCTGTGCCTTGCCGCGGCGTGGACGGCGGCGAGCGTGATCGCGCTGCTCTTCGCGCTCGTCTGGCCGTTCCTGACCGCACTCGTCGCGGCCGGTGCGGCGGGGGCAGCACTGCAGGGCTACCGTTTCGCGGTCGCCGACAAGGACAAGCGGCTGCTGCGCAAGAGCTTCGGCCTCTATCTGGCACCTGCGATGGTCGACCGGCTGATGGCGGCGCAGGCGCCGCCGGAGCTGGGCGGCGAGGAGCGCGAGATCACGGTGATGTTCTCCGACGTCGCCGGCTTCACCGGCCTTTCCGAGGGCCTGACGCCGCAGCAGCTCGTGCAGGTGATGAACGCCTATCTCTCGGCGATGACCGACATCGTCGAGGCGCAGGGCGGCTTCGTCGACAAGTATATCGGGGACGCCATCGTCGCGGTGTTCGGCGCACCGATGGACGATCCCGCGCACGCGCGCCGCGCGGTCGAGGCGGCGCTGGCCTGCAACGCGAAGCTCGCCGCCATGAACGCCGACCCCGCGCGGCCGTTCCTGGGCCACACGCTCAAGGCGCGCATCGGCCTCAACAGCGGGCGCGCGCTGGTGGGCAATATCGGCTCGAAGCGGCGCTTCAACTACACGGTCATGGGCGACACGGTGAACCTCGCCTCGCGGCTGGAAGGGGCGAACAAGTATTTCGGCACGAACGTGATGTGCGCCGAATCGGTGCGCGCCCTTGCCGATGCGGCTCCCGGCCCCGCGATCGCCTGGCGCGAGCTCGACCGCATCCAGGTCAAGGGGCGCGCGGCGCCGGTGACGATCTACGAACCGCTGGATGCGGACGCGAAGGTCGACGCGGCGGCGTTTGCCGCTTCCCTCGCCCTCTACCGGGCCGGCGATTTCGATGCCGCGTACGCGAAGCTGACGGCGCCGCCGCTGGACGGCGACCCGGCCGCCGCCAGTCTCGCCGGGCGGGTCGATGCCCTGCGCCGGGACCCGCCGGGACCCGGCTGGACGGCCGTCACCGCCCTCGACGCGAAGTGAAACGCAGGACGGTTTGGTGCATACTCCGGCACCGGAGGCCCTGCGCATGAAAGTTTCACTCATTCAGATGAATTCGGTCGACGACAAGGCGAAGAACCTCGCCGAGGCGAGCCGCCTGATCGACGAAGCCGTCGCGACCGAAAAGCCCGACTGGATCCTGCTGCCCGAGACGTTCGACTTCATCGGCGGCACAACGGCCGAGAAGCGCGCCGCCGCCGAGACGGTCCCCGGCGGGCCGACTTACCGGATGATGCAGGAAGCCGCGAAGAAGCACCGCGTCTACATCCATGCGGGCTCGATCAGCGAGACGATTCCCGGCGACAGCCGCATCCACAACACCACGCTGGTCTTCGACCGCGACGGCAAGGAGATCGCGCGCTACCGCAAGATCCACCTGTTCGACGTCGTGACGCCCGACGGCACCGAGTACAAGGAATCCGCATCGGTGGCGCCCGGCGACGCCGTCGTCACCTACGACTGCGAGGGCGTCACGGTGGGCTGCGCCATCTGCTACGACCTGCGCTTCCCCGACCTGTTCCAGGCGCTGGCCGCGAAGGGGGCGGCCGTCATCGCGCTGCCCGCGGCCTTCACGATGCAGACCGGCAAGGATCATTGGGAAGTGCTGTGCCGGGCGCGCGCGATCGAGACCGAGACGTATTTCTGCGCCGCCGGGCAGACCGGCAGCTTCCGCGCCGGCAACGGCATGCGCCAGACCTACGGCCATTCGATGGTCGTCGATCCGTGGGGCCATGTGGTGGCGCGCGCCTCCGACGGCGTGGGCATCGTCACCTCGCGCCTCGATCCCAGGCGCGTTGCCGCCGTGCGCGAAATGATCCCGGTCGCCAGGCATCGCGTGAAGGTCGGGCAGGCATGAGTCTCGATATCGTCGCCGTCGGCGAGCCGATGGTGGAGTTCAACCAGACGGGCGCCGACGGCGGGCGCAGCTATCTGCAGGGTTTCGGCGGCGATTCGTCGAACTTCGCCATCGCCGCCGCCCGGCAGGGCGCCAGGACCGGTTATGTCACGTCGCTCGGGGCGGATGTCTACGGGCGGATGTTCCGCGACCTGTGGCGCGCCGAGGGCGTGGACGCGAGCCACGTGCGCGAGGATGCCGACGCGTTCACGGCCGTCTATTTCGTCACGCACGATGCCGACGGGCACCATTTCTCGTTCTTCCGCAAGGGCTCGGCCGCCAGCCGCTTCGCGCCGCGCGACGTGCCGTCGGGATACATCGCATCGGCGCGCTACGTGCATCTTTCGGGGATCTCGCTGGCGATCTCGGACAGCGCGTGCGATGCGGGCTTCGCCGCCATCGCGGCCGCGCGCCGCGGCGGGGCGAAGGTCACGTTCGACACGAACCTGCGCCTGAAACTGTGGCCCAAGGACCGCGCGCGCGCGGTGACGGGCGAGGCGATCGCGCAGTGCGACGTGTGCCTGCCCTCGCTCGACGATGTCGCCACGCTCTACGGCATCGAGGAGCCCAATGCACTGATCGACCGCATCCTCGCGATGGGGCCGAAGGTGGTGGTGCTGAAGATGGGCGACAGGGGCTGCATCGTCGCCGACAAGATCACGCGCACCCTGGTCAAGCCGCATCCCTGCAAGCCGGTCGACGCGACCGGTGCCGGCGACACGTTCGGCGGCACGTTCGTGGCACGTCTCGCAGCGGGCGACACGCCCATTGTCGCGGCGCGCTATGCCAACGCGGCGGCGGCCCTTTCCACGCAGGGCTACGGGGCGGTCGCACCGATCCCGCGCGCGGCCGAAGTGCGTGCGGCGCTGGCGGCGAACGCGGCATGAACCGTCACGCCCTCGTCACCGGCGGGACGAGCGGCATCGGCGAAGGGATCGCCCGCCATCTCGCGGCGAACGGCTGGCGCGTCACCGTGACGGGCCTTACTTCCGCCGAAGCCGCCGCCTTTGCGCCCGACCCGGCGATCGCGGCCGTGGCGCTCGACGTCACCGACGATGCGGCGGTCGCATCCCTGATCGCGAAGACCGCGACGCTCGACGGGCTGGTCAACTGCGCCGGCACCATCCAGCGCGCGGGCGCGGAATTCACGGTCGAAGGGTTCCGGCGCACGATCGAGGTCAATCTCGTCGGCACGATGCGCATGTGCCTGGCGGCAAAGCCCCTGCTTGCCGCAGCGAAGGGCGCGATCGTCAACACCGCCTCGATGCTGTCCTATTTCGGCTCGCCGTTCGTGCCCGGCTACTCGGCCTCGAAGGGCGGGGTCGTGCAGCTGACCAAGAGCCTTGCGGGCGCCTGGGCGACCGAGGGCATCCGCGTCAACGCGATCGCGCCCGGCTGGATCGACACCGCGCTGACCAAGGCTTTGGTCGAGGACCCCGCGCGCTCGGCCGCGATCCTCGCGCGCACGCCGATGGACCGCTGGGGCAAGCCCGCCGACCTGGGCGGTGCCGTCGCGTTCCTTCTTTCGGCGGACGCGAAGTTCGTCACGGGCACGACGCTGCCGGTCGACGGCGGCTATTCCAGCATCTGAATCATCACCAGAGGGCGACGCGCATGGACGAGCGATGGGTTCCCTACCGGCATCCGCAACCCAAGGAGTCGCCGCCCGAGCTGGTCGTGTCGCCCGCGATCCCGACGGACGAACGCGTCTGGGTCCCCATCGAGCCGAACGTGTGGTTCCGGCCGCTGATGCTGTCGGCCTCGGGCGGCTACTGGATGAACCTGCTGCGCGTGCGCAAGTCGGGCGTGCTGTCGCGCCACCGCCATCCGCTGCCCGTGCACGGCTTCGTGCTGAAGGGCGAGTGGCGCTATCTCGAGCATGACTGGATCGCGCGCGAAGGCGGCTACGTGTACGAGGCGCCCGGCGAGACGCACACGCTGGTCGTCGACCCCCATGTCGAGGAGATGATCACGTTCTTCCAGGTCAACGGCGCGATGATCTATGTCGATCCGGACGGCAGGACGACCGGCTACGACGACGTCTTCACGCGCATCGCCAAGTGCCGCGCGCATTACGCGCAGATCGGGCTCGGCGAAGGATTCGTCGACCAGTTCATCCGCTGAGGCGGATGCCTAGAAGTTCCCGGTGCCCGGGAAGTTCGTGCTGATGCCCGCGACGCCGCCGTCCGGCGTCCCGTTCGGAACACTCGTCGGGTTGGAAACGAGCACGCCCGGCACGAGCGTGACCGGACCGGGCTGAGGCGCCGGGCCCGGACGCACGTCGTTCGCCGTATTCGTCGAGCCACCGCTGTCGCTGACGACGATCGCCGGTGGAGCGCCGCCGCCGCCCGCCGGGGCGGTGCCGCCGGTCGGGGCCGGCGTGCCGCCGCCGCCCTGGGTCGTCGTCGTCGTACCGGCAACCGTCGTCGTGCCGGACGATTCTTCCGAGGTGCCGCCCGACGCCGTCGTCGTGCCGCCGCCGGTTCCGCCCGTGCCGCCACCCGACAGGTCGCTCGTCGAAGCCGACAGCGTGGCTTCGACCGACGGCGAGCTGCCGACCGAGTCGACGGTCGGCACCGTGACGCGCGTTGCGCTGTCGATCGGCGCCACCGACGAGATCTCGCTGAGCGTCTGCGCCGTCGTCTGCGTCGTGGTCGTCACGGGGGCCGGCGTGCCGGCCGCGATGCCGTTGAACGTGAAGCCGGTCGTCGATGCGGTGACGAGGGCGGCAGCCGCGGCACCCGTGGCGCCATTGACCGTGCCGACAAGCGCGCCGCCTGCACCCGAAAGCGACATGCTGCTGCCGAACACGTTCGTCGCCTCGCCGAGCACGATGGTACCGGATCCGCCGGCAAGCGAGACCGCGCCGGCGCCTGTCGTGAGCATGGCGCCGCCCTGCTGCGAGATGCCGTTGGTTGCCATGACCGTGAAGGTGCCGGTTCCCGACATCGAGACGTCGCTCAGCAGGATCGGCCCGGTGGCCGCGAACGCGACGTTGCCGTTGCCGGTGTTCGAGAGGTAGAGCGCGCCGCCGAAGGCGTTGCTCGCGTTCGTCCAGGCGATCGCGGCGTCCGACATCACCGTCGTGGCGCCGCCGACCGAGATCGCGCCGAGCTGGCTGAGGCTGCCGCCGGTGACGGCGACATCGAGCGTGCCGCTGGCGCTGGACGCGCCGAAAGCCGTCGCGCCCGTGTTGTTCAGCACCACGTCGCCGGCCGACGATGCGAACGAGATCGTGCCCGCCATCGCGTTGCCCGGATCGCTCAGGAAGATGCCGTTGTCGGCGATGATCGAGGTTGTGCCGCCCACCGTCAGCGGCGCCGTCTGGATGACGCTGTCGGTCGTGTGGAAATTGAGATTGCCGGTCGTCGTCAGCGCGCCCGCGACGAAAATGCCGTTTGACCCGGCGCCGGAGCTGTAGAGGCCGAGATTGCCGGTCACCGTGACGGCGCCGTCGGTGCCCACCGTGACCGCGCCGGTCTGGCCCGCGCCGCCGATCTCGAGCGTGCCGGACGAGATGCTCGCGAGCGCGGCCGCGGTCACGTTGACCGTGCTGGCCGAATCCAGCAGGCCCAGCGTCGTCGCCGGAGAGGTGGCGGTGACCGAGACGGTGCCCGAAGTCTGGATCGCGATGCCCGTGTCGATGTCGAGTCCGTTCGAGGCGAGTTCGATGTTGCCGGTCGCCGAGCCGCCGCCGACGATCGAGGTCGATCCGGACGACGAGATGCCCATGTTGCTGCCCGTGCCGGTGCCGGCGACGGAAACCGCGCCGCCGCCGATCGAGACGATGCCGCCCGTCCCGCCGCCGATGTTGAGACGGACGCCGTAGCCGTTGGCGCCCGTACCGGTGCCGTCGGCCGTCAACGCGCCGCCGGCCGTCGTGCCGATATAGCCGCCGTTGGCGATCTGGATGCCGTTGTTGTTGGCGCCGCTCGACGTGCCGCCCGTGCCGGTGACCGTCACGTCGCCGGTGCCCGTCTCGATCTTCGAGCCGGACCCGTCGATGACCACACCGGCGTTGCTGGTGCCCGAACCGCCGCCGGCCGAACCGTTGCCGGTGATCACGATGTCGCCCGTACCCGTCGCCGAGATCTGGCCGCCGGCCTGCACCGAAACGCCGTAATTCGTGCCCGACGAGGCGGTCAGCCCGCCGCCGGTGCCCGTGACGGTGAGAAGGCCGGAGCCCGTCGTCTGCACCGTGCCGCCATAGACGAACACGCCGACATTGCCGCTGCCCGTGGTGGCGCCACCCGTGCCGGTCAGCGTGATCGTGCCGGCGCCCGACGTGGTCACGGTCGTGCCCGACCCGACCCAGATGCCGGCCTGGTTGCTGCCGACCGCACCGCCCTGGCCCTGCATGACGATGTTGCCGCCGCCTGCGTTGATGTTCGAGAACAGCAGCTCGATGCCGATATAGCTGCTCGACCCGTCGATCAGGTCGATGTTGCCGCCGTTGGAGGCGATCGAGCCGGAGTTGAAGGCGATGTTCGACGTGGTGTTGATCGCGACGGCGCCGCCCGACGTGGCGATGCCGCCGCCGCTGCCGACCGTGACGGTGTCGCCCGCGGTCGCCGTGAAGCCGCCGCCGGCGACCGTCTGCAGCGCCGTGATGTTGACGCCCGCCGCGGCCGTCAGCGTGACCGCACCGCCGAAGCTGTTGGCCTCCGACAGGTCGATGCCGCCGCCGGTCGTCGCGGTGAGGTCGGTCGTGCCGGAGACGAACAGCGTGCTGCCGGTCGCCTGGGTGATGGAGCCGCTGTCGGCCAGGACCGTGAGGCTGCCCGTGACGTTGATATTCTTGAGAGAGGTGGCGCCGACTTCGTAGTAGGTCGCGTTTCCACCGCCTGTCGTCGTCAGCGACACGTCGCCGGCGAAGTTCGCCGGGTCGTTCATCGTGATGCTGCCGGACGCGGTCAGGTTCAGGTCGCCGACATTGATGCCGCCGGTCTGCGAGATCGCCCCGGACGAGCTGACCGTGAACACGCCGCCGCCGGTCTGCGCGCCGCCGATGATCGTCGCGGTGCTGTTGGCAAGGCTCGCGTCGCCGCCGTTGGTGCCCACGACCGTGATCGGGCCGGTGAAGGCGTTGCTCGGATTGTTGAGCGTCATGTTGCCGTCCGACTGCAGCACCGCGCCGACTGCGCCCGCCTGCTGGACGATGGCGCCGCTCTGGGTGAGCGTGCCGGCCCCGGTCGCGCCGGCCTGCAGGGTCAACGTGCCCGAACCGACATTCGAGCCCGCGACGACGAGATTGCCCGTCGTCACCACGGTGACGTCGTTGGCGCCGGAATTGGACAGGGTGACGGCGCCGGAGAAGGTGTTGTTGTTGGAGAGGTTGATCAGGTGCGCGCCGACCGAAACGTCGGTCGTGCCGGAGACCGAGAGGGTGCCGACCTGCAACAGGTCGCCGCCGGCCGTCACCGTGAGATTGCCGCCCACGCCGGCGGCACCGAGCATCAGGGCGCCCGAGCTGACATAGCTGACATCGCCTGAAACCGTCGTGAGCGCGACCGAACCGATCATGTTGTTCGTCGCGTTGGTCAGCGTGAGGTTGCCGCTCGACGCCACGAAGTCGGCGGCGCCGCCGACATTGAGCGCGGCGGCGCCGCTCTGCGTGATGGCGCCGCCCGACGTGATGAAGAAGTCGCCGCTGATGTTCGTGGCACCGAGCAGCGTGGCGCTGGTGTTTGTGAGATTGGCGTTGCCGCCGCCCGATGCCGTGATCGAGACGGCCCCGCCGACCGAGTTCCCCGGCCCGCCCAGCTGCACGTTGGCGAAGCTCGAGTTGACGATGAGCGCGCCGGGCGTGACGATGTCGACCGTGTCGAACGCGATGCCGTTGTTGGAAATCAGCGTCACGGTGCCGCCGGCGGTGATCGTGTTGGCGGAATTGCCGACGAAACCGAGGTTGGTGGTTCCCGTGCCGTCGAGCGAGATGCTACCCGTCGCCGTGATCGAGGCGCCCGATTGCAGCACGATGCCGGATGCGTTTCCGCCGCCGCCCGCATCGCCGTCGAACGTCAGGAAACCGCCCGCGGTCGACGCCGCGCCGCCGTTGAGAAGCACGATGCCGTTGTTGAAATTGCCCGCACCCGCACCGCCGTCGCCGGTCAGCGCGAGTGCGCCGCTGATGGTGAAGACCGACGAGCCAGCGCCTTCCACCCGGATTCCGGTGTTGCCGTCGCCGGTCGAGTTGCCGCCGGTTCCCGTCAGCGTCACTTGGCCCGTACCGGTGGAACCGATGGTACCGCCGCCGGAAATGTTCGTGACCAGAACGCCGACGACATCGTTCGCACTGCCGCCGCCGCCCGTGCCGGTGACGGTGATGTTGCCGTTCGCCGTGCGGATCGTGCCTGTCGTGCCGCTGACGATGACGCCCACGCCCTCGTAGCCGCCGATGCCGGTCACGTTGAGGGCGCCGGTGCCGGTCGTGCGCACGTCGCCCTGCTCGACCGCCACGCCCGGATTGTTGGTGCCCGTTCCCCCGCCGCCCGTGCCGGTGATCGTGAGGGTGCCGTTCGCGGTCTGCACGCTGCTGGCGGCACCCATGACATAGACGCCGACATTGATGTCGCCGGTGGCAGGAGCGCCGCCCGTGCCGGTCAGCGTGATCGTGCCTGCGCCCGTCGTGGTGACGGCGGAGTTCTGGACGAGGACGCCATGCTGGAACCCGCCGGTATCGTCGCCACCCTCGCCGGTCATCGAGATGTTGCCGCCGCCGGCCGCGACCGTCGAACCGACGAGCTTCACGCCGACGAAATTGCCGCTCGCACCGCCGCCGGCATTGCCCGACAGCGTGATGTTGCCGCCGCTCGTGCCGATCGTCGCGCCGGAGGCATCGACGCTCACGCCGGCAACGGCACTGAAGGCGCTGCCGGCGCTCGTATAGGTTCCGCCGCCCAGATCGATGGAGGGCGCCGCGAGCGACAGCGTGCCGCCGCTCCACGTCGCGCCGGCAAGCGTCATGCCGCCGGAGGACGTGAAGGTCGTGGCGCCGGTGACGGTGACGGGTGCGCCGAAGCTGAAACCGCCGGTCGTCGTCGTGACGTTGCCGTTCGTCGCGATGCTGGCGCCCGTCGCATTGAGGCTGCCGAGCGTGACCGCGCCGCCGAAATTGAGCGCGCCGGTGGTGGCATCGATTGTCGCCGACGCCGTTCCGTCGGAAATCGCGCCCCCGAAGCTTATGGCGCCGCCGGTGAGGACCACCGCACCGCCCGCGAAATCGACGGGCCCGGGGCCGGTATAGGACTGGGCGCCGGTCGTGGTGATGTCGCCGCCGATCGTGATCGCGCCGCCCGACGTCACGGCGAGGCTGCCGACGGTCGAGGCGCCGAGCGAGACGGCCGCCGACTCGTTCCACGAAACCGCGTTGGGCCCGGTATTGGCGAAAGTCACCGCGCCCGCCACCGCGTTCGAGGCGTGCGTCAGCGTGATCGCGAAGCCGCCCGTCGCGAAATCCGCATTGCCGCCGACGATCAGCGCGCCGCTCTGCGTCATGGCGCCGCCCGACGTGACCGTCAGGTTGCCGCCCACGCTGGATGCCGCCAGCGAGACCGCACCCGATTCCTGCCACGACACGGCGTTGGCGCCCGTGTTGTTCAGCGCGACGCTGCCGCCCACCGCGTTGGAGGCATTGTTGAGTGTGATCGCGTAACCGCCCGTGGTGAAGGTGGCGTTGCCGCCGGTGGTGATCACGCCGCTCTGCGTGATGGCGCCGGAATTCCCGGTCGCATCGAGATTGCCGGTGATGTTCACCGTGCCGAGAACGAGCGGGCCGCCATTCTGGAACGTGCTGGTGCCGACATTCGTGCTGGAAAGCGAGACCGCGCCCGTGATCGAATTGGCGCCTTGGTTCAGCGTGATGAGACCCGAGCCCGCATCGGCCGAAAGCGTGCCGCCGACCGTCAGCGGCGTCGATTGGGTGATGTCGCCGGCACCGGTCTTGATCAGCGTCAGGTTGCCGCCGACCGACGAGCCGTTCAGGTCGATGGCGCCCGCATTCGTCAGCTGCACGTTGTTGGCGCCGGTGTTGACCAGCGTGACCGCGCCCGAGAGCGCGTTCGAGGCGTTGGTCAGCGTGATCGCGTTCGCACCGGCGCTGAACGACGCGGCACCAGTGACGGTCAATGCGCCGGCCTGCGTGATGGCACCGCCCGCCTGTACGGAAAGTGCTGCACTGCTCGACGACGCCAGCGACACGGCCGCAGCTTCACGCCAGCTCACGGTGTCGGCGGCATTGCTGAACGTGACGTTTCCGGTGACGGCGTTCGACGCGTTGGTCAGCGTGATCGCGTTGCCGCCCGCGGTGAAGGTCGCGTTGCCGGCGACCGACAGGGCACTTGCCTGCGTCAGGTTTCCGGCTGCGTTGACGACGAGGTTGCCGCCGACGGTCGTCGTGCCGCCGCCGAAATTCGTGGCGCCGTTCATGAAATTGACGTTGTTGGCGCCCGAATTGAAGAAGCGGACAGTGCCCGTCAGTGCGTTGATGGAACCCAGCGCGATCGCGTTGGCACCGGCATTGAAGAAGGCCGCCCCCGACGTGGTGATGGTACCGGACTGCGTGATGCCGGCCGCCGTGATGTTGAGCGCGCTGCTGCCCACCGAGGTGGTCGCGAAATCGAGCGCGCCCGTCGTCGTCAGCGAGACCGCGGCGCCACCGGTCTTGGTGAGCGCCACGTTGGTGAAGCTGTTGCCGGGATCGGTCGCAGTGACCGCACCCGTTCCGAGGAACGTGACGAGGCCCGAGCCGGTGATGCCGCCGACCTGCGTATAGGCGCCGCCGTTGTCGATCGTCAGCGTGTTCGCCGCCATCGTCAGCGCGTCGGTCGAGATGGCACCCGTCGTCTGCAGGTAGATATTGCCGGTCGGTGTCCACATGCCGACATCGATTGCGCCCGACTGCGTCGCCGAGCCGATCTTGAGCGTGCCGAAATTCGTGACGGAAGCGAGCAATGCGGTCGGGATCTGCGCGACCCCCGTGCCGCCGACGGCACCGATGGTCGTCGCGTCGGCATCGGAACGGAACTCGACGATGCCGGTCGCGTTCTGGTGCGTGATGGAAAGCGTGCCGCCGACGGTGTAGCTGTCGGCCCGCATCGTCAGGTCGCCGGTCATCAGCGAGTCGCCGATGACGTTCGTGCCCGAGAAGCTCATCGCCGTGCTGGACGGGCCCGCGATCGCGCGGATCGAGATGTCGCCCGCACCGGTCGTCCTGATGATTGCGGTTCCGAGGTCCACACCCTGGCTTGCGAAGCCGTAGCCGGTCGCGTTGTAGCCGCTGCCGCCGGTGCCGAAGATCGTGATGTCGCCGCTGACGGTCGCGATTTCCGTCGGCGCCAGCGCGAGAGCGACGCCACGGCTGCCGCCCACGCCGCCCGTGCCGGTGACGTCGATGTCGCCGATCCCGGTCGAGCGGACCTTGGTGTAGATGAGCCCGACGCCCGCGTTGTTGTCGGTGGCACCGCCACTGCCGGCACCCGTGCCGGTGAGGGCGATGTTTCCGTTGACGGTGCTGATGTCGACGAACGTGCCCGCGGCACCGCCGTTGAAATAGAGGCCCGTGTGCGAACCGCCCGAACCGGGCGTGTCGCTGGTCGAGGGCCCCGCAAGGCCGACGATGTTGATGACGCCCGCACCGGTCGCGGTGATGGCCGTGCTCGGGCCCAGATAGACGCCCATCTGGTTGATGCCGGTGGTGCCGCCCTTGCCGGCGATGGCGATGTCGCCGCCGCCCGCCGAGATCGTCGCACCGGTGATCGACACGCCGGCGAAATTGCCCGCCGTGGAGCCGAAGGTCGGCGCCGTGTTCGTGAACACCGAGGCCCACGACGTGACGTTGCCCTCGATCACGATGTCGCCGCCGGCGGTCATCAGGTTGGACGTGACGGCGACGTTCTTCGCCGAATTGAGCGTGATCCAGCCGGTTCCCGATGTCGTCAGGGTATTGCCGACGGTCATCGTGTCGCCGGAAATCAGGCTCAGGTTCTGGTTGCTGGGCGCGGAATAGGCCGCCGCGACGGTCAGCGTGCCCGCACTCGTCGAGCCGATCGTGAGGTCCGTCGCGCCGGAGAAATTGCCTATGGTCGCGGCACTCAGTGCCAGCCCGCCGCCGCCGTTGTTGAAGGTGATGTTCGTGCTGGCGGTGTAGGGTTTCAGCGTGACGTTCGCGGCCGTCTGCGCGGCCGTCGCGGAGATCGAATCGCTGGCGACGGTAAGCGCGCCCGTGAAGGTGTTGGCCTGGCTGAGCGTGACGCTGCCCGTGCCGCCGTTGATCGTGACGGCGCCGCCGCCGACATCCTGCACGATCGACCCGCTCTGCAGGAAGCCGGCGGAGCTGTCCAGCGTGAAGAGGCCGGTGCCGAGCGTAGAGGCCTGCATGTTCGGCGACACCGACGTGGCGACCGTGACGTCGTTCGATGTGCCGGTGCGGTTGAGCGTCAGGCTGGTGATGCTGTTCGACAGATCGTTGAGATTGACCGTGCCCGTGCCGCCGATGGCGAGGCTGAGCGGGCCGGTGAAGAAGCCGCCAGGCTGCGTCACCGTGCCGTCGGCGTTGATCGTGAGCGTGCTCGTCGTCGAGACGTTCGCGTTGAAAGTGACGCTTCCGGCCTGGTTCAGCGTGATTGCGCCCGCTCCCGTCGTGATCAGCGCCGAGCTGGAGAAGTTGCCGCCGGCATTGCCCGTTCCGCCCACGCCGGTCGTGGTCAGGGTGCCGCCGGACAGCGAGATTCCGATCCCGCCCACCGTGATGTTGCCGCCGGCGCGCAGCGACACGTTCATCGCGTTGCCTGCCGCGTTGAGAAAGCCGCCGGAGCCGATCGTGATGTCGCCGTCGGCGCGCAGGATCAGGTTGGTGCCCGCCGATCCGTTGACGATGCTCGCGGTGATGTCGATGTTGCCGGTCCCGCCGCCGGCCGACGCGGTCGTCACCGTCACCGTACCGCCGGTGAGTGCGGCGTTCAGGACCGCGACGTCGAGGTTCGAGGAGGCGTTGGTACCCGCGAACGGCGACGCACCCGACATGTCGCCCGAGCTCGCACTCGACGTAATCGTGATGTCGGTCGGGTCGAGCAGCAGGCCGCCCGCCCGGCCCGCCCGCCCGGCGAGGTCGACCGTGCCGGCGAAGTCGAGATAGCCCTTCGACGAGACCTCGATGAAGCCGCCGTCGCGCGCGCCGGAGACGTTGATGTGGCCGTAGTTGCGCGTCGCCTCGTCGGACCACAGGATGACGCGGCCGCCGTCGCCCGAATTTATCGCGCCCGCGTCGATGACCGCGGCCGCATCCATGTAGACCATCCGGGCGTTGGCTTCGGGGCCCTTGCCCTGGTAGTTGCCGCCCACCAGCGCCGTGCCGCCGCCCGCATCGCCCGACACGTCGAGCCGCGCGTTCTGGAACAGGCCGACCTTCTCGCCCAGCACCTTGACCGTGCCGCCGGTCTCGCCGGCGCCGCGGCCCGACGCGTCGACGAGGCCGTTGACGCTGACGATGCCGTTGTCGCCGCCGTCGATGACGATTTCGCCGTTCACCATCTGCGCGGTCTGCGCGACGACGATGCCGGTCGTGTTGATGACGTTGTCGAGGACGTTGCGCGCCGCGCGCGCGGTCATCAGCACGCGCCCGCCGTTCGCCTCGATGACGCCGGAGTTCTCGACCAGCGCGCTCGCGCCCGACGGCGCCTGCTCGACGAGGCCCGTCGCCGCGAAGCTGAGCAGCCCGTCGCCGTGGAAATCGACCGTGAAGGTCCTGGTGCCGGCGAGCACGACCGTGCCGCCGCTGGCGACGATGCGGCCGGTGTTCTGCACCGAAGCGGCCGCGAGCACGGCGAAGCCGCCCTGCGCCACCGAGATCAGGCCCTCGTTGACGACGCGCGCGTTGGCGTCGGACGAGCCTTCGTCGAAGCGTAGCCGGCCGGCCATGAAATCGTCGTTGCGGATGTTCGCGGTCGTCGCGACCAGCGCGTTGACGTCGACGCTGCTGTTGGGTCCGAAATAGATGCCGCGCGGATTGAGCAGGATCACCTGCCCGTTCGCCTGGATCTGGCCGTAGATCATCGACGGGTCGTTGCCGATGACGCGGTTGAGCGCGATGGCGCTCGAACTCGGCTGCATGAAGCGCACGATGCTGCCAGCGCCGACGTTGAAGCTCTGCCAGTCGATCGCGAGGTTCTGCGTGTTCTGCTGGATCGTCAGCAGGTTCGGATTGACCTGCTGGATCGTGCCCGAGCCGCCCGTGACCGTGCCGCCTTGCGGCAGGCTCTGCGCGAAGGCCGGGCTTGCGAGTCCGCTGCCGAGTGCGAGCGCGAGCGGAAGGCCGAAGCGCGCCTGCAGGAACCGCCGCCGGCCCCAGCGCGTCCGGCGGCGGGCGACGGCCCGTCGCTTCTGTTCGCGCCGCTGTGTGGAACTCGGGTCGGCCATTGCTCGCTGCGTTTCTCGGGAGCAAAAAGTATGTAAGACTACAAATAGAAATTCTAATTGCCGGGAACGGCTTTTCCAAATGAAGAGTCGTGTAAATCCACAGTTTTTATTGAAATATTTCGGCATCAGGCTCTCACGCCTGCCGAAGATTTCAGCACTCCATCGGAATATTAACCTTTTTTGATGCACCGACAGGGTATTTTGGTACGCGGCCGCACCAAGCCTGTACATCTAACCGCATGGTTTTAAATAATTAAATGGATATTTTCCGGCCGTCTGCCGTCGGCGATTCGACGGTGAAACCGGCAGGATCGAGCGGACGATTGCCCGACCGGCGATCAACCCCGATGCGGACCCCCGCCGCATCCCACGCGACGGCGATCCGCCCGGCGAAATGATCGCCGCTCGCGAGACTCCAGCTCTCGCCGTCATCCTCGAAATGCGGGCTGCCGTCGCTGCCCGACCCCTTCCCCGGCACGACATAGAGCGTGCGCGCGGGCGCATCGTGCGGGCGTACGAGCGGAATCGCGCGCGCGGCAAGCACGAGTGCCGAACCCACACGCACGAACAGCGGCGGCCGGCCAAGCGGCGCATCGACTTCGACGGTCACGCCGGCGGCGTGCCGCACACCGGTGTGGAAATCGACCCAGCCTTCGGGGCCTGCCGGCAGATGGACGCGCTTCGTGCGCGCACCCGGCGTCACGACGGGCGCGGCGAGAAGATCGGGACCGATCAGGAACGCGTCGTGCTCCTCGAAGCACGCCGGGTCGGAATCGTAGTGATAGAAAAGCGGCGCGATCGGCGGAACGCCCTGCGCATGCGCGCGCCAGGCTTGCGTGTACATGACCGGCAGCAGCCGGTAGCGCAGCTCGAGCGCGGCGCGCACCGCGTCGAGCACCGAAGGATGCGTCCACGGCTCGGTCGCGGCACCCACGTCGGGCTTCCACGAATTCATCACGGCGCGCGGATGCAGCGCCATCATCTCGACCCAGCGGCACAGCAGCTCCGCGTCGGGCTGGGGGCCCGCGAAGCCGCCGATGTCGTGCCCGACCTTCGCCATGCCCGACAGCGCCATCGACAGGCCGTTGCGGATGTTCCATTTCAGCGTATGCCAGGACGTGTAGTTGTCGCCCGACCATGTCTCGGCATAGCGCTGGATGCCCGGTGGGCCCGCGCGCGTGATCGTGAAGGGACGCCTGTCGGGATCGCGGCGCTTCGTCTCCTCGAAGGTCGCGCGCGTCATCAGCAGCGCATGCAGCGGGCGCGAGGCCGAGACCGGAACGGCCCGCCCGAAACCGTGCGAGCAGGCGCCGTCGCGCCACGCCTCGTATTCGTTGTTGTCGTTCCATCCGGCATCGAAACCGACATCGAGCACCTGCGTCGACAGGCCGTTCTTCCACCAATCGGCCGTCGCCCTGTTGGTGAAATCGAGAAAGCTGCCGTGCCCGTCCCAGAACTGCTCGACGACCGGCGCGCCGTCGCGCGCCAGCAGGAAGCCGTCCGCCGCCGCAAGATCGGCGTAGGCCGGATGGTCGTCGATCAGCACCGGCTTCAGGTTCGCGACCGTCTTCAGTTCCAGCGCGCGCAGCTTCGCGAAAAGCGCCTTGGGATCGGGGAACTTGTCGCGGTTCCACGTGAAGACGTAGCGCCGCTTGCCGCGGCTGGAATAGCCCGAGCCGAAATGCACGGCGCTGATCGGGATTCGCTCGGCGCGGCAGCGCTCGGCGAAACCGCCGATCGTGGCCTGTGCGTTCGGGGCGTCGGCATGATGCATCGTCGTGAAGGCGAAGCCGAAACTCCAGCGCGGCGGCAGGTAGGGCAGCCCCGTCAGCCGCGCGAAGCCTTCCACGATGTCGGCGATGCGGCTGCCGAACAGCACGTAATAGTCGAGTGCGGGCTCCTCGACCTCCACATGGCGGTAGATGCCGTGATAGTTCGACCGCTCGCACCCCAGATCGACCGTGACGGGCGAGAACGTATCGTAGAACAGCCCCGCCACGCTCGCGTCGGGATTGCGCACGACGAAGAAGGGGACGTGCTTGTAGAGCGGATCGCCCATTTCGGCGTCGTAGCCGAGCGCGTCGAGCTGCAGGCAGCGGAAGCGCCGTCCGGCCCGGTCGAGCGGGCCCGTCTTGTCGCCGAGACCGAAATAGCGCTCCGCCGTGTCGCGCGTCTGGTAGTGGCGCAGGCGGCGGCCTTCGTCGGCGCGCACATAGGCGGCACTCTCGCGGTCGGCGAGCACGCTGCGGAACGTGCCGCCCGCGCCGCGCCGCTCGAAGACGAGGCGCAGCGGATCGCCGATGACGCGCACGCGGATGTCGCCGGACGAAACGCGATGCTCGCCGTCGGTGGATTCGAGTTTCGCGGCCGGGCAGGCGAATCCGGCGTCGCCGACGCGCGGGCGGCCTTCGTGCGGCGTGTCGCCTTCGGGTGCCACCATCCAGGTCCGGTCCACCGGGAAGCCGGACGCGGGCACCAGCGTGACGCGTGCGAGATCGCCCGACAGCATGGCGATACGCAGCACATGTCCGTCCTCGAGCGAAAACTCCGCCGCATGGCCGGCGTGCTTCGCCGAACCGATCTTCCTGAATTCGATCATCTCAAGCTCCGGAACCGCGCTTCAGGGCCTTGCCGTCCGCGCCGAAAAGATAGGTGGCCGACGAGCCGCCGAGCGACAGCCCGACTTTCTCGCCGCGCTTCACCTGCGTCTGGCCCGGCAGGCGCGCGGTCAGCTTCGTGCCGTCGGCAAGCGCGCCGTACACGTAAGACTCGCCGCCGAGCTGCTCGGTGAGCTCGACCGAAAGATCGGCCTCGCCCCCGCCCGGACCGACGAGGCTGAGATGCTCGGGCCGCACGCCGAACGTGATCTCCGCCCCTTCGGGGGCATCGCCTTCGATTCCGTCGATCCACACGACGGCGCCCGAGGCGAGCCGCAGCGTGGCGGCCGTGCCGTCGCGCGCCTCGATCCGGCCGGGCAGGAAATTCATGCGCGGGCTGCCGATGAAACCCGCGACGAACAGGTTGGCCGGCGCGTTGTACAGCTCCAGCGGGCGGGCGAACTGCTCGCAGCGCCCGTCCTTCAGCACGGCGATGCGGTCGGCGAGCGTCATCGCCTCGACCTGGTCGTGCGTGACGTAGATCATCGTGTTGCCGAGCCGCTCGTGCAGCGCGCCCAGCTCGGCGCGCATGCGCACGCGCAGTTCGGCGTCGAGGTTCGACAGCGGCTCGTCGAACAGGAAGATGCGCGGCTCGCGCACGACCGCGCGTCCGATCGCCACGCGCTGGCGCTGGCCGCCTGAAAGCGCGCCCGGCCGGCGTTCCAGATAGGGCTCGAGACGCAGCATGCGCGCGGCTTCGGCCACGCGCCGGTCGATTTCGGCACGCGCCACGCGCATGTTCTCGAGTCCGAAGGACAGGTTCTGGCGCACGCTCATGTGCGGATAGAGCGCATAGGACTGGAACACCATCGCGAGGCCGCGCTCGGCCGCGCCCAGCTCGTTGACGCGTGCGCCGTCGATGCGCACCTCGCCATCCGACACGGATTCGAGACCCGCGATCATCCGCAGCAGCGTGGACTTGCCGCAGCCCGACGGGCCGACAAACACGCAGAACTCGCCGTGCGCGACGGAAAGATCGATGCCGTGGATGACGTCGGTATCACCGAACGACTTCGTGACCCGCGCGAGTTCGAGAGTGGCCATGGCGCTATTTCATGCCCGTGTTGGCGATGCCGGTTGTGATGTATTTCTGCAGGAAGGCGAAGACGAGCGTGACGGGCAGCAGCGTCAGGATCGTCATCGCCAGCAGGTAGTGCGTGGCGTCGTTCATCTCGCCCTTGAAGGACGACAGGCCGAGCTGCAGCGTGAACGTCTCCGAGCGCGTCAGCACGATCAGCGGCCACAGGAAGTCGTTCCAGCGCCAGATGATCGACAGGATCGCCAGCACGGCAAGCGCAGGCAGGGCCAGCGGCAGGATGATCCGGTAGTAGATCTTCCATTCCGACGCCGAATCCATGCGCGCCGCCTCGATCAGCTCGTCCGGGATCGTCAGCATGTACTGGCGCAGCAGGAACACGCCCGTCGGCGTCGCCGCCCCCGGGATGATCACGCCCCAGAGCGAATCGAGCAGGCCGAACTCCTTCACGACGATGAAGAGCGGCACGAGGATGACGGTCGCGGGCATCAGCAGGGTGGCGACGATCAGGAACATGAACGTGTCGCGCCCGGCGAAGCGGTATTTCGACAGCGCGAACGCCGCCATCGAGCTGATCGTCAGCGTGATCAGCGTCGCGACGATCGTGACGAAGGCCGAATTGGCGAAATAGCGCGGGAACTGGAAGGAGCCCGTGCGCCCCCCCTGCATCGTCGGCTCGGTGTAGTTCTCGATGCGCGCGCGCACCTGTTCGAAGGGCTTCGTCTCGCGTCGCGGCACGGTGAAGGTCGGCTCGGGCCTGTCCGGGTCGGCGACGACGAGATCGGTGCCCGACGGGCGGATCTGCGCGACGACGCGCTTCGTGCCGTCGGGTGCGGTCCACTCGACGAGGCCGACGGGGCGCGTGGAACCCGGCAGCGTCACCATCACCTGCTCGTAGGGCAGGAAGCGCGGGTCGCTCTCGATGAGCGCGCGCTGCGACTTGAAGGACGAGACGAACAGCCACACGACGGGAGCGAGGATCAGCACCACGCCGAGCACGAGATAGGCGTAGGCGAGAATGTCGGTCCAGTGCAGGCGGCCGCCCTTGCCGCGCGTCCGTCCGAGGAAGGCGATCACCTGGCCCATGTCAGCCGCCCGCCTGCCGGCGGGTCAGCGCCAGCTGCACGAGCGTGAGCACGAGGATCACTCCGGCCAGCAGCACCGAGGATGCCGCCGCGATACCGAAGAGCTTGGCGTCGCTGACGAAGGCCGTCTCGTAGATGTGCTGGATCACCATGCGCGTCGCCGTACCCGGCCCGCCGCCGGTAAGCACGTAGACCTCGTCGAACACCTGGAACGCGCGGATCAGCGACAGCACGAGCACGACAAGCAGCGTGGGCATAAGCAGCGGCACCGTTATGCGCGCGAAGACGCGCCAGGCCGGCGTGCCGTCCATCTCCGCCGCCTCGTAGAGATCCTTGGGGATCGCCTGCAGCCCGGCGAGCAGGATCAGCATGTAGAAGCCCAGATGCGACCACGAATAGACGAACACGACCCAGAAGAACGGCCAGCTCGTGTTCGCGTCGCCCAGCCAGTTGATCGCGCGGAACGGCGCGGCCGGCTCGACTTGGAACGGCAGCCACGCGAGGAATGAATTGTAGGTGCCGACGAGATCTGTCAGCAGCGCGTTGAGGATGCCGCGACGCTTGAGCACCCAGTCCCACACCACCGCGACGACGACGGGCGACAGCATCACCGGATAGAAGAACAGTGCGCGCCAGAAGCCGCGCGCGCGGATGCGGCGGTTGAGCACGATGGCGGTGGCAAGGGCCACGGCCGTCATCACCGGCACCTGCACGACCGCGAACGTCAGCGTGTTCCACATGCCGGTCCAGAAGGCGAAGCCGGAAACCGGGCAGCTCTTCGGCACGAAGATCGATTCGCACGCGAGCAGCGCTTCGTAGTTCTGCAGGCCGACGAAGGGCCGCTGGCCGACCAGCGTGGAGCTGCCGCCGGTGAACGAGATCCAGATGTTGAGGACGGCCGGCAGGAAACTGAACAGGCCGAAGATCACCATCGTCGGCAGCAGGAACACGTAGGGCAGCCGCGCGATGCCGATCCGCCGCTGGATCCAGCGCATCGGCGGATCGATCGCCGCCAGCAGCGGCAACACGACCCAGCGCATGGCCGGCCCCCCGTCGGCACCGAATGCCGAGGGAGGGCCGGAACCTTGCGATGCGCTCACGTCGATGGCCGCGTGCGCGTCAGTTGCCGACGGCCTGCTTGATCTCTTCGTCGATCTTCTTGTAGGCCTCGTCGAGCGTGAGGCCGCCGGTGATCGCCTGCGAGATGTTGTTTGCCGTCGCGTTGAAGATCGCCACGTTGCGCTGGTAGCCCTGCAGCTGGTGGGCCTGCGCCGGGATCTTTTCGTAGTTGGCGGTGAACGCCTTCAGCGCCGCGATCGCCTGCGGCGAGACGTCCTTGCCGTAGTTCAGCCCCTTCTGCGCCAGACCCTTGTGCGCCGGGATCTGGAGCGTGCGCTCGTAATATTCCTTGAGCACGGGCTCCGAGGCCATGAACGCCATCACCTTGGCGACGGCCTGCGGGTTCTTCGTGGACTTGAAGCCGACCATCGCGGCGCCGCCGGGCATCGCCGCGCAACCCGCCGGGCCGCAGGGCTGCGGGATCGCGACCCAGTCGAAGCGGTCGCCGATCGTCTCGGCGTAGCGCTGGATCATCCACGATCCGCCGACATGCATGACCGTGTCCTTGTTGATGAACTGGTCAGCGGCGTTCTTCCAGCGTGCGCCCGACGCGCTCGGCCAGATTTCCTTCATCAGGCCTTCCTTGTGCCACTTCACCATGCGCTCGGAGAACGCCTTGAAGCCGGGATCGACGACGGCGGGCTTGCCCGACGCGTCGAAATACTTGGCGCCGTACGACATCGCCGGACCCGCGAAGCGGTGGCCGGTGCGGTCCATCTCGATGCCGGAATAGACGCCGAGCTTCTTCTGCACCTGGCCGATCGCAGCCGCCCAATCGTCCCACGTCGCGGTCGCGCCCGGAACGGGCACGCCCGCCTCGGCGAACATCGTCTTGTTGACGAAGGGCCCCGTGATCGTCAGCTGCGTGAGGAAGCCATAGATGCCCTTGTCGGCAGCACCCACGCGCATCCAGTCGAGCGTCTGGCCGAAATTGTCGTTCCAGTACTTCGCATCGACGAGCGGCGCCAGATCCAGATAGTACTTGTTGAGGCCGCCCAGATTGGTGACGCGCGCCATGTCGGGGCCCTGCCCGGCTTCGAGGCGTGTTTCGAGCTGCTCGCGGATGACGTTGAAGCCGACCTTGTCGATGACGACCTTGATGCCGGCATTGGCCTTCTCGAAGCGGTCGAGAAGTTCGCGCGACACGTCGCATTCGTTCGCGTCGGCATAGCACATGTAACGCAGCTCGACCGGCGCCTGCGCCAGGGCCGCACCCGTCCAGACGGTCAGCGCGCAGGCTGCCGCAAAAGTTCCATTGATACGCATGGTTTCCCCCGTTCTATTCTTGGCGGCGTCGGATCGATTCCGCGCCGTTTGAAGATGGCGGTATCTGAGCCATGCGCAGTCGCGCTGTCAATCGCAGGTCGGAAAAAATCGCATGTCACACGTAACATGAATTACCGCTTGCCCGATCCGCTGGCCGGTGCCGGCCGCGACGAATGGGAGACACGCATCCGGCCGGGGTTGGTCGCGCAATATGCCCGTACGATGTACGGCCCTGTGCCGGCAACGGCACGCGTTACCGCCCGGATCGACCGGCGCATTGCATCCAGAATGGTCGCGAATGCGGAACGCGTGGAGATCCGGCTGGAAATCGAAGCCGGTGCGTACCGTGCCCGCACCCCCATCACATTATATATGCCGCCGCCCGCGGCACGGCCGCCGGCCCTGTTCCTTGGGCCGAACTATGCCGGCAACGTCTCGGTCGATCCCGATCCCGGCATTCCGCTGGATGCGAGCTGGATGCGGGCCGAGCCGGACTGGGGAATCGTCGCCAACCGCGCCACCGGGGCGACGCGCGGCGTGCATGCCGGACGCTGGCCGCTGGCGGATATACTGTCGCGCGGTTACGCAGTCGCGACCTGGCATGACGGAGCGGTGTGCCCGGATGATCCGCAAGTCTGCAAGCCGGTGCTCGCCGCCGGATTCGGCGGCGCCATCGCGGCATGGGCGTGGAGTTTCTCGCGCATGCTCGACGGCCTGCTGCCGCTCGGCCTGATCGACGCCGCCCGCATCGCGGCCATCGGCCATTCGCGCCACGGCAAGGCAGCCCTGTGGGCGGGCGCATGCGACCCGCGCCTTGGCATCGTCATCGCGAACAACTCGGGCACCGGCGGCGCCAAGATTTTCCGCCGCCTGTCGGGCGAGACGATCGGCGACCTGTTCGCCCGCTTCCCGCACTGGTTCGCCGAACCGCTACGCGCCTATGCGGGCCGCGAGCACGAGCTGCCGTTCGACCAGCATCTGCTGATCGGGATTTGCGCCCCGCGCGCGGTCCATGTCGCCAGCGCCAGCGACGATGCGTGGGCGGACCCGGTTGGCGAATACGAGGGAGCCTGTGCGGCCGCACCTATATATGCGCTCTATGGCCAGGGCGTGCCGGCTTCGGCCTTCCCGTCGCCGGGTGGCCCGACGCTGGGCGATGCGGTCGGCTATCACCTGCGCGCGGGCAGCCACGGCGTGACGGCCCTGGACTGGACGCACTATCTCGATTTCGCCGACCGGATCTTCGCGCGGCTCTAGGCCGTCTCGAACGGCCAGAGCGGTCGGCGAACGCGCTTGAAATCCTTCGTGTGTCGCGCAGGCGAACACAAGGCGCCGCTGTCCACGACGAGGATCTCGCGCGCGATGGGCGCGAAGGCCGCGCGGAAATGCTGCATCGACTTCACGCCGAGCGTCGCGGCAGCGCGCGGATCGATGCCCATCGCGCCGAACTGCTCGAGTTCCTTTGTCTGCGTCGGGCTGCTGACGACGACGATGTCGATGCCGCCGACGCGCAGCACCATCGACGGTCCGTGGCTGTAGGCAACGCCACCGCCCATCGGCCCGCGCGCGACGAACGTGCCGTCGGTCAGGCACGTCACGCGCCCGCGCAGCTTGAGCGGTGCACCGCCGCGCGCCGGATCGGTGTGGCCGCCGAGTTCGACCGCGATCTCCGCACCCGGCCCGGCAGCGATGCCGGCCTTGACGGCAGCCGGATCGAGGATCGCGTGAAAAGCCGCGTTTTCAAGGCCCGCATCGATCATCGCGCGCAGCAGGGCGGTCGAATCCATGTAGGCGCCACCGCCGGGATTGTCGGCATAGTCGGCGATGACCAGCGGCTTGCTTGCCCTCGCCTCGCCCGTCTTGGCGCGCGCGGCGGCTTCGGCCACCGTCATCATCCGCTTCTTCAATGAATCGTATTCGCGCGTGTCCCAGATCGCCTGCGCGAAACGTTCGGCGACCTTGAGGCCGGCCTTGCGGTCGCCATCGACCGTCACGGCGACCGACGGACCCACGTCGGAGATGTCGGCCATGCTGAAGCCCGCCTGCAGCGACACGACAAGCGCTTCGCCCGAAGCTTCCGCCTTGTCGGCCTCGGCAAGCAGTTTCAGCATCGGGCTGTCGGCGGGCACGTCGGCCGTGCGACCGTGATCGATGCCTTCCAGCTGCGGGCGCTGGATGCGCACGCAGACCGGCTTGACCTCGCCGCGCATCGCGCGCTCGAGCAGGGCCGCCCCCTGCGTCATGCGTTCATAGGCGTCGATATGCGGATAGGTGCGGAACGAGATCAGCGAATTGGCGTTGTCGACCATCGCATCGGTGACGTTGGCGTGCAGGTCGAGGATCGCGACGATGGGGGCAGTCCCCATCTTCTTGCGCAGGCGCGCGAGAAGTTCGCCCTCGCCGTCTTCCTCGTCTTCGAGGACCATGGCGCCGTGCAGGAACAAGAGTGCGCCCTCGCAGCCGGCGGCGGCATCCAGAATCGGGGCAAGAATCGTCTCGAATGCCGCGCGCGTCACCACACCCGACGGCGTGGCCGACGCCGCGATGGGATGGCGCAGCGTCCAGCCGTACCGCGCGGCCGCATCGAACGAGGCGCCAAGGCCCGTGCGCGTGCCTTTGAACGAGGCTGCGACCCCGTTGTCGCGCGTCAGCTTGTAGGCCTCGAAAGCCTCGATCGGCGTCTTGCGCACGCTGAACGTGTTCGTTTCGTGCATCACCATCGCAGTAAGTACCGTGGCCGGCATCGGCTTGCTCCCATGGATCGTGCGTGTCGTCGTCCTGAACCCCAACATATCCGAGTCCTGCTTCCTGAAAAGCAGCGACGGCGGAGAAATGGCCAACTTGATTCCGTTCAGCCTGTTTATTAGGCGATTTGTCGCGCTATCCGGTCCCGGTTGCAGGCATTTTCGGCAGCCGCCCGGACGAATCACCCGCACCCCCTGACCTGCCTGCGAGTCGGCCTTGAACTTGCATTCGCACCTGCGGGATCAACCGCGGTCGCATCTGCGACACGCATAAGTGGGGGGTTTATATGCAGTTTTCACGTCGTCACTTCCTGGGTACCACCGCCGCCGCAGCCAGCCTGACGCTCGCCGCTCCTGCGGTCCGCGCCCAGGGCGCGCCGGTCAAGGTCGGCATCCTCCACTCGCTGTCCGGCACGATGGCGATCTCGGAGACGACCCTCAAGGACGTCATGCTGATGCTCATCGAGGAGCAGAACAAGAAGGGTGGCATCCTGGGCCGCAAGCTCGAAGCCGCCGTCGTCGACCCGGCGTCCAACTGGCCGCTCTTCGCCGAGAAGGCACGCGAGCTCATCACGGGCCAGAAGTGCGCCGCAACGTTCGGCTGCTGGACGTCGGTGTCGCGCAAGTCGGTGCTGCCGGTGTTCGAAGAACTGAACTCGATCCTCTTCTACCCCGTCCAGTACGAGGGCGAGGAAAGCTCGAAGAACGTGTTCTACACGGGTGCCGCGCCGAACCAGCAGGCGATCCCGGCCGTCGACTACCTGATGGAGTCGGAAAAGGTGCAGCGCTGGGTGCTCGCGGGCACGGACTATGTCTACCCGCGCACGACCAACCGCATCCTCGAGGCGTACCTGAAGCTCAAGGGCGTCAAGCAGGAAGACATCCTGATCAACTACACGCCGTTCGGTCACTCGGATTGGCAGACGATCGTCCGCCAGATCAAGGCCTTCGGCAGCGCCGGCAAGAAGACAGCCGTCGTGTCGACGATCAACGGCGACGCGAACGTCCCCTTCTACAAGGAACTCGGCAACCAGGGCGTGGCCGCGAAGGACATCCCCGTTGTCGCATTCTCGGTCGGTGAAGAAGAGCTCGCCGGCATCGACACGAAGCCCCTCGTCGGCCACCTCGCCGCATGGAACTATTTCATGTCGGTCGACGCGCCGGAGAACAAGGACTTCATCAAGAAGTGGCAGACCTTCATCAAGAACCCGAAGCGCGTCACGAACGATCCGATGGAAGCCCATGTCATCGGCTTCAACATGTGGGTCAAGGCGGTCGAGAAGGCCGGCACGTTCGATGCCGAAGCCGTCATCGACGCGATGATCGGCGTCTCGGTGCCGAACCTCACGGGCGGCCTCTCCACGATGATGCCGAACCACCACATCACGAAGCCCGTGCTGATCGGCGAGATCCAGGCCAACGGCCAGATCAACACTGTGTGGCAGACCTCGGGCCTCGTGGTCGGCGACGAATGGTCCGACTACCTCGAAGGTTCGAAGGACCTGATCTCCGACTGGCGCAAGCCGATGTCGTGCGGCAACTTCAACATCAAGTCGGGCAAGTGCGGCGGCAAGGCATAAGCCGAAGCATCCCGACAACAGTCTGACTGGAGCGACCGGGTGCCGGAAGGCACCCGGTCGATCTTGGGTTTGAAACGCTCCCCCCCCTTCTCCGCGGCCCTGGCCCTCCTGGCTCTCGCGTTCATGTGCGTCGCAGCGCCCGTCGCGCGCGCGCAGTCGATCGAAGAGACCGTCGCCAAGTTCGCTACCGACCGCTTTCCGGACACCGCCGCCGCCGTCGAGGAAATCGCGCGCAGCGGCAATCCCATGGCGCTCGACATCGTCGACGCGCTCGACAAGGGCCGCCTCGGCTGGCGCCAGGGCGACCGGCGCGTCTTCGTCATTGGCACCGACGACAGCGTGCGCGCGGCAGAGACCGGCCAGCCCGCGGCCGACGTCACGCCCGAGCAGCTGCGCCGCGTGCGCGTCAACAATCCGGTCCGCCAGACGATCGCCGCCGCCCTCGGCGTGCTGCGCCTGAGCGCCGCCGATCCCGGCCAGCGGCGCATCGCCGCCGAAGCCATCATGCAGTCGCGCGACCCCACGCAGGCCCCCGCACTCGAGATCGCATTGGGCCGCGAGCGCGATCCGCGCGTGGCGCGCTCGATCTCGGACGCACTGGCGGCACTGCGCATCGTCGACCAGAGCCAGCCCGAATCCGTCCGCCTTGCCGCCATCGACACGCTGGCCGAGCGCGCCGATCGCGAGTCGCTCGTCCTGCTGCGCGCGGTGCCCGCCGATGCGCCCGCCGCGATCAGGAGCCGCGCCGAACGCGCGGCCGCCGGCGTCGAGCGCCGCCTGTCGATCCTCAGCGGCATCCAGAACCTCTTCTTCGGCCTGTCGCTCGGCTCGGTGCTGCTGCTGGCGGCGATCGGCCTTGCCATCACCTTCGGCGTGATGGGCATCATCAACATGGCGCATGGCGAGATGGTCATGCTCGGCGCCTACACCACCTTCGTCGTGCAGGAGACGCTGCGCGCGCACGCGCCCGGCCTGTTCGACTGGTCGCTGCTGTTCGCGCTGCCGCTCGCCTTCCTCGTCTCGGGGGGCGTCGGCATCGCCATCGAACGCACGATCATCCGCTACCTCTACGGCCGCCCGCTCGAGACGCTGCTTGCCACCTGGGGCGTGTCGCTCGCCCTCCAGCAGGCCGTGCGCACGATCTTCGGTTCGTCGAACCGCGAGGTCGGCAACCCCTCCTTCATGACCGGATCGTTCGACCTGTTCGGCATCGCACTCACCTGGAGCCGCCTGTGGATCGTGGTGTTCACGGTTGCGGTGTTCGCGTTCCTGCTGTTCGTCATCCGCTACACCGATTTCGGCCTGCGCATGCGCGCGGTCGTGCAGAACCGCCAGATGGCCGGCTCCGTCGGCATCCGCACGAACTGGGTCGATGCGATGACTTTCGGCCTGGGTTCCGGCATCGCTGGCATCGCGGGCGTCGCCCTTTCGCAGATCGACAACGTGTCCCCCAATCTCGGCCAGGGCTACATCATCGACAGCTTCATGGTCGTCGTGTTCGGCGGCGTGGGTAGCCTGTGGGGCACGCTCGTCGCGGCCCTGTCGCTGGGCATCGCCAACAAGCTGCTGGAGCCGCTGGCCGGCGCCGTGCTCGGCAAGATCGCGATCCTCGTCTTCATCATCCTGTTCATCCAGAAGCGCCCGCGCGGCCTGTTCGCGCAAAAGGGCCGGACGGCCGAATCGTGATCGCGCAGCGCCTCGTGGGCCGTCTCGGCGTCTCGGAACGGATCTTCATCGCTGTCGTCGTCGCGCTGTGCGTGCTCGTGCCGTTCTGCAACCTGTTCTTCGAGCCGGGTTCGGTCCTGCACGTGTCGAACGCCAGCGTCGTGCTGTACGGCAAGTGGATGACCTACGCGCTGCTGGCGCTGTCGCTCGATCTCGTCTGGGGCTATTGCGGCATCCTGTCGCTCGGTCACGGCGCGTTCTTCGCGCTGGGCGGCTACGCGATGGGCATGTACCTGATGCGCACGATCGGCACGCGCGGCGTCTACGGACATCCGGTCCTTCCCGATTTCATGGTGTTCCTGAACTGGAAGGAGCTGCCCTTCGCCTGGTATTTCTTCGACTGGTTCGGCTACGCCATGCTGATGGCGATGTTCATTCCCGGCCTGCTCGCTTTCGTGCTCGGCTGGTTCGCCTTCCGCAGCCGCGTGACGGGCGTCTATCTCTCGATCATCACCCAAGCCGTCACATACGCATTGCAGCTGGCGTTCTTCCGCAACGACATGGGCTTCGGCGGCAACAACGGCCTGACCGATTTCAAGGATCTGCTCGGCTTTTCGGTGCAGGCGCAGTCGACGCGCGCCGTGCTGTTCGCGCTCTCGGCCCTTGCCCTTCTGGGCGGGTTCGCCGTCGCCAAGGCGATCGTTTCGTCCAAGCTCGGCCTCGTGCTCGTCGCGATCCGCGACGCCGAGACGCGCACGCGCTTCCTCGGCTTCAAGGTCGAACGCTTCAAGCTCTTCGTCTTCGTCGTCTCGGCCGTGATGGCGGGCCTCGCGGGCGCCCTTTACGTGCCGCAGGTCGGCATCATCAATCCTTCGGAATTCTCGCCCGCGAACTCGATCGAGGCGGTGATCTGGGTCGCCGTCGGCGGCCGCGGGACGCTGACGGGTGCGGCGCTGGGCGCCGTCCTCGTCAACGCCTCGAAGACGTGGCTCACCGCCGCGCTGCCCACGCTGTGGCTGTTCGTGCTGGGCGCGCTCTTCATCTTCGTCACGCTGTTCCTGCCCAAGGGTATCGTCGGCACGGTCGGCGGCCTGTTCTCCCGCAAGGGGGGCAAGTGATGGCTGCAGGCCTCAAGACCACCGACGCGCTCCTCTATCTCGACGGCGTCACCGTCTCGTTCGACGGGTTCAAGGCGCTGAACAAGCTGGCGCTGCTGATCGCGCCCGGCGAGATGCGCGCGATCGTCGGCCCGAACGGGGCCGGCAAGACGACGATGATGGACGTGATCACCGGCAAGACGCGCCCGAACGACGGCGACGTGCTGTTCGACGGCGGCCGCTACGACCTTACGCGCCTCGACGAGGCGGCGATCGCGGAATTGGGCATCGGCCGCAAGTTCCAGAAGCCGACGGTGTTCGAGAGTCACACGGTGGAAGACAATCTGCGTCTTGCCCTGAAGGCACCGCGCACCGTGCTGCCGGTCCTGACCGCGCGGCGCACGGCGGAAGAGAAGGTGCGGCTCGACGAGCTGCTCGCCACGATCAAGCTGGAAGCCCAGCGCCGCGCACCGGCCGGCGGCCTGTCGCACGGCCAGAAGCAGTGGCTGGAGATCGGCATGCTGCTGGCGCAGGATCCAGCACTTCTGCTCGTCGACGAGCCGGTTGCCGGCATGACCGACGCCGAGACGTTCGAGACGGCGGAGCTTCTCAAGCGCATCAACCGCACGCATTCCGTCGTCGTCGTCGAGCACGACATGGCCTTCGTGCGCGAGCTGGGCGTCAAGGTCACGGTGCTGCACGAAGGCTCGGTGCTGGCCGAAGGCTCGATCGACCAGGTCAGCGCCGACGAGCGCGTCGTCGAAGTCTATCTGGGACGCTGAGTCATGCTGAACGTCGAAAAGATCGACCTCTACTACGGCGCCTCGCAGGCCCTGCGCGGCGTATCGCTGAAGGCGGTTCCCGGCCGCATCACCTGCGTGCTGGGACGCAACGGCGTGGGCAAGACCTCGCTGATGCGCGCCATCGTGGGGCGCAGCCCCATCGCCAGCGGCGGCATCTCCTTCGACAACACCGACATCGCTTCCCTGCCCGCGTTCGAGCGGGCGCGTCTGGGGATCGCTTATGTGCCGCAGGGGCGCGAGATCTTCTCGCTGCTGACGGTCGAAGAGAACCTGCGCACCGGCATGGCGGCCCTGCCGCGCAAGACGCGCGCGATGAACGCCGAAGTGTACGACCTGTTCCCGGTCCTGAAGAGCATGCTGGGCCGACGTGGCGGCGATCTTTCGGGCGGCCAGCAGCAGCAGCTCGCCATCGCGCGCGCGCTGACGATGCGCCCGCGCCTGCTCGTCCTCGACGAGCCGACCGAAGGCATCCAGCCGTCGATCATCAAGGATATCGGCCGCACGATCGCGCTGCTGCGCGACCGCGGCGACATGGCCATCGTGCTGGTCGAGCAGTATTTCGATTTCGCCAAGGAACTGGCCGACGACATGGTCGTCCTCGACCGCGGCGAAGTGGTGATGTCGGGCGCCTCATCCGACCTCGATCACGAGACCGTCCGCCGCCACATGACGATTTGAGGCCGCCGCGTCTTGCACGCGCGCACCCGGACACCTAAGTCTATTGCATGTCCACGCGAACGGCGATCCGTGCGGTCCTGAAGCACGCCGGCATCGGGCTTGCCCTGCTGCTGGCGGGGCCAGCTGCGATTCTTGCCGGCGTGCAGGGCGCGCGCGCCGACTGGCGCACCGCCAGCCGCGAGCCCATCGGCCTTGCCCCCGATCCCGCGGCGACGCCGCAGGCGGTCGTGCAGGTTTACGGCGCGCGGGCGGTCAGCTGGCGCGGGGCCTTCGGCGTGCATACCTGGATCGCGGTCAAGCCGTCCAACGCGCAGGAGTGGACCAGCTACCAGATCATCGGCTGGCGCGCCCGCTGGGGCGGCGACGCGCTGGTGGTTACCGGCGGTGCACCGGACCGGCGTTGGTTCGGCGCCGAACCGGAGCTTTACGCCCATCTCGAAGGCGAGGGCGTGGATGCGGTGATCGCGCGGATCGTACGCGCGGCCGAAGCCTATCCGTACCGGACCACCTACACGCTCTGGCCGGGGCCGAATTCCAACACCTTCACCGCGATGGTCGCGCGCGCCGTGCCCGAACTGCGGCTCGACCTGCCGTCGACGGCGATCGGCAAGGACTATCTGGGCGGCGGCACGTTCGCCGACGCGACGCCGAGCGGGACGGGCTTCCAACTTTCGCTGTGGGGCCTGCTCGGCGTGACGCTCGCGCGTCAGGAAGGGCTCGAGGTCAATCTCGCCGGCCTCACCTTCGGCATCGATCCGCTGGGTCTGGCGATCAAGGCGCCGGGCATCGGGCGCATCGGACCGGCCGCCGATCCGCGCCGTGAACTGCCGCAAACGAACTGATCAGACGCGAAGGCCGCGCGGCCGGAAGGATTTCGCGAGTTCGAGCAGGCCGACCATCGCCAGTCCGGCGCCGAGCGTCACCGCAAGATCGTCAGTGTGCAGCGGACCAAACCGGAACAGATCGCGCGCCCACGGCCAGAGCAGGCTCACGCACAGGATCGACGCCACGACCGCAAGCACGAGGACAAGCGTCGGGTTCGGCCGCAGCAGCGCACGCGCCAGCGACGTGCCGAACGAGCGGTTGACGAGGATCAACCCGACGATCGTCATGACCAGCGAGAAGAAGGCGAGCGCGCGGACTTCGGCCTCCGGCATTCCCTTCGCAAGCGCCACAAGATAGATCGTCGCGACGATCGCGAGCGCGCATAGCCCCTGAAGCACGCCCCAACCGACGAGCGCGCCCGCGAACAGCGGCTCGTCCGGAGCGCGCGGCCTGCGCCGCATGGTGTCGTCTTCCTCGGTCTCGGCCTCGAACACCAGCGAGCAGACCGGATCGATGATCATCTCCAGGAACGCGATGTGCACGGGGCCGAACAGCGTCGGCAACCCGAAGAGCAGCGGCAGCAGCGCAAGACCCGCCACCGGCACGTGGACCGCGATGATGAAGCCCATCGCCTTGCGCAGATTGTCGTAGATGCGCCGGCCCAGCCGCACCGCCGTGACGATCGAGATGAAATCGTCGTCGAGCAGCACGATCGAGGACGCCTCGCGCGCCACGTCGGTCCCGCGCCCGCCCATCGCGATGCCGATATGCGCCGCCTTCAGTGACGGTGCGTCGTTGACGCCGTCGCCCGTCATCGCGACGACCTCGCCCTGCGCCTTGAATGCCTCGACGATCCGCAACTTCTGCTCGGGCATGATGCGCGCGAAGATGGTCACATGCGCGATCCGCCGCGCGAGCGCCGCGTCGTCCATCCGCGCAAGCTCTTCGCCGGTCGCGATTCCCGCCGTGTCGATTCCGGCCTGCCGGGCGATGGCGAGGGCCGTCTGCGGATAGTCGCCGGTGATCATCGCCACGCGGATCCCGGCCGAGCGGCAGTCGCGCACCGCTTGAGGCACGTTGGTGCGCAGCGGATCGGCAAGCCCGACCAGACCCGCGAACGCGAATGCGAACCCGGTCTGCCGGTCGGGCAAGGCCCCGCCGGCATGGACCGCGCGCGCAAGCCCGAGCACGCGCAGGCCCGCGCCGGCCATGGCATCGACCGAGGCGGTCAGGCGGGCTTGCTCCGCCGGATCGAGATTGCAGAGTTTCGCGATCGCTTCGGGCGCACCCTTCGCCGCGACCGCGAAGACGCCGTCGGCCAGCGGATCGTGCCAGACATTCGACATCGCCAGAAGGTCGGGGCGCAGGCCGTATGTCCGCACGACTTCGCCGCCGATCTCGTCCGGCGCCGCCGCGTGGATCGCCTTCTCCATCGGGTCGCTCGGCGCGACCGCGCTCGCCCGGCGTGCGAGCGTCGCGATTTCCACACAGGCGGTCGCATCGCCGGGCTTCAGGGCAAGGCCGTCCGGCAGGCGGAACTCGGCGACGACCATCCGGTTCTCGGTGAGGGTACCGGTCTTGTCGGTGCACAGCACGGTCGCGGCGCCGAGGGTTTCGATCGCCGCGGCCCGCCGCGTGAGCACGCGTGCCTGCGAGATCCGCCATGCGCCCATCGCCATGAAGACGGTGAGCACCACCGGGAACTCTTCGGGCAACATCGACATGCCGAGCGCGATGCCCGCCAGTACCGCATCGAGCCAGTCGCCGCGCAGGAAGCCGTAAAGCAGGATGGCGATCGTGCTGACCGCGCCACCGACAACGCCGAAAGCATGGACGGCACGGCGCGTCTGGGCCTGCAGGCGGGGCGGCTCGGTCTCGAGCGACGCAAGCGACGATCCGATCCGGCCGATCTCGCTGCGTGCACCCGTCGCGCGCACTTCGCACACGGCCGATCCGCGCACGACGAGCGAGCCGGAAAAGACGAAGCCGAGATCGTCGCCGCCGGGGCGCGGCACGCCCGCACCGGCCGCGGGTTCGCCGGCACGCTTGCGAACCGGGACGGACTCGCCGGTCAGCAGCGATTCGTCGGCCTGGAAGTCGTGGCATTCCAGCACCGCCGCGTCCGCCGGCACGCGGTCGCCTTCGCCGAGTACGACGATATCGCCGCGTACGACGTCGCGTCCGGCGATCCGGATGCGCGCGCCATCGCGGATCGCGAGCGCGCGCGGGCTCGTGAGATCGCGCAGCGCGTCGAGCACGCGCTCGGTGCGGATCTCCTGGACGACCGTGATCGACACCGACAGGATCGCGAACGACAGCAGGATGAGCGCTTCGTGGAGATTCCCGAGCAGCAGATAGATCCCGCCACCCGCAAGCAGCAGCGCAAGCATGGGCTCGCGCACGACCTCGAGCACGATGCGCAACGGCGTGCGCCTGTCCGCCTTCGGCAGTTCGTTGGGACCTTCGGCGGCCAGCCGCACCGCCGCCTCGCCGGCGGTCAGTCCCTGTCGGGGATCGGACGATTTCGCGAAATCGGGCATCTGCGGCATTCGTTCCATGACGAATCGTAGCCGAGAGGGCGCGACGGCGTCCGTGATATCGATCAAGTTGGCAATACATATTTAAATCAAGTGGTTATACGGCATGTTGCTGTCGGCATACCGCGTGCAAGTCGTTCCGGAATGTCGGCACCGGGTCCCGAAATCTCGATCGTTCTGGTCGACGCGGATGAAGCGCGTGCGGCGATGCTGCGCGAAGCACTGGCCGGATCGGGCTATCGCATCGACGCGGTCGTGGGCCCGCGCGACGATCTCGTGGCGGCGATGCGCCGGCACAAGCCTGGCCTCGTGATCGTCGACATCGAGTCGCCGGACCGCGACACGCTCGAATCCATGCGTGCGCTTGCCGAAGACGGCACGCAGCCCATCGTGATGTTTGTCGACGAATCCGACGAGACGGCAACCGTGGAAGCCATACGGGCCGGCGTTTCGGCCTATATCGTCGACGGTCTTGCGCCCAACCGCGTCAAGCCGATCCTCGACGTGGCGGTCGCGCGCTTCCGCGAGCACGAGCGGCTCAAGCGCGAACTGCTGGAAGCGCGCACGAGCCTCGAGGAACGCAAGCTCATCGATCGCGCGAAGGGCATCCTGATGGACAGCCGCAGCCTCGGCGAGGATGCGGCGTACAAGGCGTTGCGCAAGCTCGCGATGGACCGCAAGCAGCGTCTGGCCGACGTCGCGCGCGAGCTGATCTCCTTCGCCCAAGTGCTGAAGCGCTGACTGCCCGACTTTTGTGCGGTGCACACAAAAACATCGCCGGTTTCGGTCACTCGGCGCTGGCCATCGCTGCCTGCCGATCCAAGAAACTCCATAACAACATGATATAAAACAATTTAATCGATCGGATCGCCACTGGCATGGTGGTTGCTGAGTAAGAGGCGCGTGGCTTTGCGCATCCGGCAACGGCGCCGGCGGCCGATCCGCGCATCACTCAGGGCGAAAGCCCTCGGGACAACGGCGTCCTGCAGATCTGGCGAACCCGTCCTCGGACAGGGATGCGCACAGGTTTCTGCAGGGCGCCGTTTTCGTTTTGGGGATCGGAATGGCGAACGGGACGGGCCAGGGGATCGAGAAGCGGCGCATCACGCTGGGCTTCGTGCCGCTGACCGATTGCGCGCCGCTGGTCGTCGCGCGCGAGAAGGGCTTCTTCGAACGGCACGGGCTCGACGTCGAGCTGTCGCGCGAAGGCTCGTGGGCGACGGTGCGCGACAAGATCGCGGTCGAGGCACTCGATGCCGGCCAGATGCTCGCCGCAATGCCGCTCGCCGCGACGCTCGGCCTCGGCGGTTTCCGCACGCCGATGATCGTCAGCATGAACCTCAATCTCAACGGCAATGCGGTCGCGATGTCGACCGGGCTGTGGAGCGAAATGGAGGCGCAGGCGCATGCCCCCATCCTCGGGTCACTCGCCACGGGCAAGGCGCTGCGCCAGGCGGTCGCCGCGCGCGCCGCGCGCGGCCTGCCGAAGCTGCGCTTCGCGGCCACGTTCCCGTTCTCGAGCCACAATTACCTGCTGCGCTACTGGCTGGCGTCGGCCGGAATCGACCCGGACGGCGACGTGCGGCTCGTCATCGTGCCGCCGCCGCGCATGGTCGAGCACATGCTCGACGGCGCCATCGACGGCTATTGCGTGGGCGCCCCGTGGGGCCAGCGCGCGGTGGATCTGGGCGTGGCCCGCGTCGTGATGTCGAGCTACGACATCTGGAACAACCATCCCGAAAAGGTTCTCGGCACGACGCGCAGCTGGGCCGAGCGGCACCCCAACACGCTGCAGGCCCTCGTCATGGCGCTGATCGAAGCGTGCCGCTGGCTCGACGAGTCGGGCAACCGTACCGACGCCGCGCGCCTTATCGCGACACCCGCCTATGTCGAAGCGCCCGTCGAGCTCGTCGCCGCCACGCTGAACGGCCGCATGCTGACCGCACCGGGCGCGCCGTTGCGCACGCTGCCCGACTTCCATGTCTTCCACCGCTATGCGGCGACGTTCCCATGGCGCAGCCATGCGCTGTGGACGCTCGCGCAGATGCGCCGTTGGAGCCAGCTCGACGCAAACTGCGATCTCGCCGCTACGGCAGATGCCGTGTACCGGCCGGACATCTACCGGGCAGCGGCAAACCGTCTCGGTATCGCGGCCCCCATCCTCGATTTCAAAACCGAAGGCACGCACGCCGGCACGCACGTCCTCGCCGAGGGCTGCAGCGCCATCGAGCTCGGCCCCGACCTTTTCTGCGACGACGGCGTTTTCGACCCCACCGCCGACTTCGTGAAATTCGCCGCGCCTGCGGCAGCCCGCACCCTGAAGGAGATCGATCGATGAAGAACAGGATCACCCGCACCGCCGGCGTCTCGCGCCGCACCCTGCTGCGCGGCACGGCCGCGACGGCCGCTCTCTTCGCCGCCGCGCGTGCCGCCTTCCCGGCCGGCGCCTTCGCGCAAGGTGCGGGGCCCGAAACCAAGAAGGCCGTGCTCGGCTACATCGCGCTCACCGATTCGGCACCGCTCATCGTCGCCAAGGAACAGGGCCTGTTCGCCAAGTACGGCGTGCCCGACGTCGAGGTCTCCAAGCAGGCTTCGTGGGGCGCCACGCGAGACAACATCGTGCTGGGTTCGGAAGGCAACGGCATCGACGGTGCGCACATCCTGCGCTCGTTCGTCCAGCTGATCACCACGGGCGCAGTGACGCAGAACAACGTGCCCACGCCGCTCTATACGCTCCTCAACCTCAACGAGGACGGCCAGGCGATCTCGCTGTCCAACGAGTACAAGGACCTCAAGATCGGCAAGGATGCCTCGCCGCTGAAGGCCGCGTTCGAGCGCAAGAAGGCACGCGGTGGCGAACTGACGGCCGCGATGACCTTTCCCGGCGGCACGCACGATCTATGGCTCCGCTACTGGCTCGCCGCCGGCGGCATCGATCCCGACAACGACATCCGCGTCATCGTCGTGCCGCCCCCGCAGATGGTCGCCAACATGCGCGTGGGCAACATGGACGTGTTCTGCGTCGGCGAGCCGTGGAACGAGCAACTCGTCAATCAGGACATCGGCTACACCGCGCTGACGACCGGCGAACTCTGGTTCAACCATCCAGAGAAGGTCCTCGGCATGCGCGCCGAGTGGGTCGACAAGAACCCGCGCGCCACGCAGGCGATCATGATGGCGGTGATGGAAGCCCAGCAATGGTGCGACAAGCCGGGCAACAAGGACGAGTTGGCCAACATCGTCGGCCGTCGCCAGTGGTTCAACGTGCCGCCGACCGACATCAACAACCGCCTGAAGGGCGACATCAACTACGGCCTCGGCCGCAAGGTGGTCGGCTCCAACCTCAACATGAAGTTCTGGGGCGAGGGCGGCAAGGTTTCGTATCCGTGGAAAAGCCTCGATTCATGGTTCGTCACCGAGAACATCCGCTGGGGCAAATACAAGCCCGATACCGACATCAAGGCGATTGTCGACAAGGTCAACCGCGCCGACCTGTGGCGCGAGGCCGCCAAGTCGCTGGGCGTGGCGGGCGCACCGACGTCGGACTCGCGCGGTGTCGAGACGTTCTTCGACGGCATGAAGTTCGATCCGGCCGATCCGATGGCTTACCTGAAGGCCCAGCGCATCAAGCGCATCGCCGTCTGAGCAAGGAGCAGGAAATGTCCGCAACGGTCCGCAAGATCGCCCCCGCCGAAGTGCCGGTTCCTTCGGGAACCGCGAAGGTGGTTCCGCTCAAGCGGACCGCGCCTGGAATCGCGACGCGCATCCTGCCCGCCTTCCGAGCGTTGTGCGTCGCGGTGCTGCCGCCGCTCCTCACCACGCTGGTTCTGCTCGCGATCTGGCAGATCGCGTTCGACCGGCCGGGCGCCACGCTGCCCTCGCCCACCGTCGTGTGGCGCGAGGCGAGCGACCTGATCCTCGATCCGTTCTTCGTCGCGGGCTCGCAGGACATGGGGCTCGGCTGGCGCGTACTCACCTCGCTGCAGCGGGTGGCGATCGGGTTCGGCTTCGCAGCCGTGGGCGGCGTGCTCGTCGGCACGATCGTCGGCCAGTCGATCTGGGCGATGCGCGGGCTCGATCCGGTATTCCAGATCCTGCGCACCGTGCCGCCGCTGGCCTGGCTGCCGATTTCGCTGGCCGCGTTCCGCGACGCCAATCCTTCGGCGATCTTCGTGATCTTCATCACCGCGATCTGGCCGGTGCTGATCAACACGGCCGTGGGCGTACGCAACATCCCGCAGGACTACCGCAACGTGGCGCAGGTGCTGCGCCTCAACCATTTCGAGTTCTTCTGCAAGATCATGGTGCCCTCGGCGGCCCCCTACATTTTCACGGGCCTTCGCATCGGCATCGGCCTCGCGTGGCTCGCCATCGTCGCGGCGGAGATGCTGACCGGCGGCATCGGCATCGGCTTCTTCATCTGGGACGCGTGGAACTCCTCGCGCATCCCCGACATCGTCGTGGCCCTCGTCTATATCGGCGTCGTCGGCTTCATGCTCGACCGCCTCGTCGCCTTCGTCGCCACGCGCATCACGCGCGGTACGGCAGCCAACTGAACACGCAGCATCGGAGACCCGCATGGGCATCCAGGACGCCTTCCTGCGCATCGACCGCCTCGAGAAGACCTTCCGCCGCGGCGACGCGGTCAGCGAAGTCCTGCACGACGTCAATCTCGAGATCGCCAAGGGCGAGTTCGTCTCGATCATCGGCCATTCCGGCTGCGGCAAGTCGACGCTGCTCAACATCGTCGCCGGCCTGACGGACGTCACGCGCGGCGTGGTGTTCCTCGAAGGCCTCGCGGTCGAGGAACCGGGGCCGGACCGGGCCGTCGTGTTCCAGAACCATTCGCTGCTGCCGTGGCTCACCGTCTACGACAACGTGCGCCTCGCGGTGGACAAGGTCTTCGGCGGCACCAAGAGCAAGGCCGAACGCGATCAGTGGACGATGCACAATCTCGAGCTTGTCCACATGGCGCACGCGCGCGACAAGCGCCCGGGCGAGATTTCGGGCGGCATGAAGCAGCGCGTGGGCATCGCCCGCGCCCTCGCCATGCAGCCAAAGGTGCTACTGCTCGACGAGCCGTTCGGCGCGCTCGACGCGCTGACGCGCGCGCACCTGCAGGACTCGGTCATGGAGATCCACGCGCGCCTCGGCAATACCGTTCTGATGGTCACGCACGACGTGGACGAAGCCGTGCTGCTGTCGGACCGCATCGTGATGATGACGAACGGCCCGGCCGCGACGATCGGCGAGGTGCTGACGGTCGACCTGCCGCGACCGCGCAAGCGGCTGGAGCTGGTGGCGCATCCCACCTATCTCGCGGCGCGCACGTCGGTGCTGGAATTCCTCTACGCGCGCCACAAGGCGCCCACGCTCGCCGCATGACGTCGGCCGCCGCCCCGCGCATCGTCGTCGTCGGCAACGGCATGGCCGGGCAGCGCCTGCTGTCCGAGCTTGTCGCGCGCGGGCGCAGCGGCGGCATGTGCGCGATCGGCGCCGAGCCGCAGGAGGCGTATAACCGCATCCTGCTGTCGTCGGTGCTGGCGGGCGACAAGTCATTCGAAGACATCGCACTCGCCGGACGGCCCTGGTACGCGGCCAACGGGATCGAGCTGGTCACCGGCGAAGCAGTCGAGTCGATCGACCGGACGGCGAAGACGATCCGGACCGCATCGGGCCGCGCCGTGCCGTACGACCGGCTCGTGCTCGCGACCGGTTCGCGACCGATCCGGCTGAAACTTCCGGGCATCGATCTCGACGGTGTCGCGACTTTCCGCGATCTCGCCGACGTCGCGCGCATGTGCGCCCTTCCCGCCGGCGCGCGCGCCGTCGTCGTGGGCGGTGGGCTGCTCGGGCTCGAAGCCGCCGCCGGTCTCGTGCGGCGCGGCGCTGAGGTCTCGGTCGTCCATCTCGCGAGCGACCTGATGGAGCGCCAGCTCGATGCATCCGCCGCTTCCCTGCTCGCCGAGGCGCTTGCCGCACGCGGCATCAGGCTGCATCTCGGCGCCCAGACGCAGGCCATTCTCGGCACGGAAGGCCGTGTCACCGGCGTGCAGCTTGTCGGCGGCGAGATGATCCCCGCCGATCTCGTCGTGCTTGCCGTGGGTATTGCGCCCGAAACGGCGCTCGCACGCACCGCGGGCCTGGCCTGCGGACGCGGGCTGCTTGTCGATGACGCGATGCGCACCAGCGATCCGGACATCTTCGCGCTCGGCGAATGCGTCGAGCATCGCGGCCAGGTCTTCGGTCTCGTCGGGCCGATCTGGGAACAGGCCCGCGTGCTTGCGGATACGCTGTGCGGCCGGCCCGCCGGTTATGAAGGCAGCGCACCCGCGACCAGCCTGAAAGTCTCGGGTATCGACCTTTTTTCCGCCGGCACGGTTCGCGAAGGGCCGGACGCGGAAACGCTGATCTTCGCCGATCCGGCGATCCCGGCCTATCGCAAGCTCGTGCTGCGCGAAGGTAGGCTCGAGGGCGCGCTGCTCTACGGCGATATCGAGGATGCCTCCTGGTACGCCGAGCTTATCGCGTCGGCCTGCGGCGTCGAGGCATTGCGCGATCGCCTGATCTTCGGCCGCGCGCATGCCGAGAGCGCCGAACCCATGCCTTACGCCGCCGATTGAGAACGACGATGGACCCTGCCCAGGATTTCACCGACGAGCAGAAGCAGTATCTGGCCGGCTTCGCCAGCGGCATCGCCGCCAAGCGTGCCGCCCTCGGCATGCCCCCGCTGCTCGGCAATACGGCGGCCGGCACGCCGGTTGCGACCGGCCCGGACGCGGCCCTGCTGGCTGCGCAGGACCGTGCGACCGCCGCAGGCGGCAAGCTGACCGTCGAGGAACAGGCCAAGCGCGCCAAGCCGCCGCTCGACCGCTGGGACGAACTCGTCGCCGCCGCCGAGAAGGGTGCGGCACCCAAGGGAACCGACGTCTTCCTGACCAAGTATTTCGGGCTTTTCTTCGTGGCGCCCACGCAGGATTCGTTCATGTGCCGCCTGCGCATCCATCACGGCGTCCTCGACGCCTACCAGATGCGCGGCCTTGCCGATCTCGCCGAGAAGATGGGCGGCGGCTATTCGCATGTGACGACGCGCAACAACCTGCAGATCCGCGAGATCGCGCCTGCGAACGCGCCGGATTTCCTGATCGCGCTGCAGGAACTCGGCCTCACCAGCCGCGGGACGGGCGCCGACAACGTGCGCAACATCACCGGCAGCCCGGCAGCCGGCATCGATCCACAGGAGCTGATCGACACGCGCCCGATCGCGCGCAAGCTCCAGCACCACATTCTCAATCATCGGGACCTGTACGCGCTGCCGCGCAAATTCAACATCGCCTTCGACGGCGGCGGAAAGATCGCCGTGCTCGAGGACACGAACGACATCGGATTCGCGGCCGTGCGCGTGGGCGAAGGCAGGGCGGTTGCGCCCGGAATCTGGTTCCGCCTGCAACTGGGCGGCATCACGGGGCACGGCGATTTCGCGCGCGATACCGGCATCGTCGTGGCGCCGGAGCGCTGCGTGGCCGTATCCGACGCGATCCTGCGCGTCTTCGTCGATCACGGCGACCGCACCGACCGCAAGAAGGCGCGGCTCAAGTATCTTCTCGATTCCTGGGGCTTCGAGAAATTCATCGCCGAGGTCGAGAAAAGGCTCTCCTTCCCGCTCGATCGGTTTGCGCTCGATGCCTGCGAGCCGCGCGCACCGCTCGACCGCGCCGGCCATCTCGGCGTCCACGCACAAGCGCAGGCCGGGCGGAACTGGATCGGCGTCGTCATGTCGGCCGGCCGCATGGAAGCGGCCCAGATGCGCGGGATTGCCGACATCGCCGAGAAGTTCGGCAGCGGCACACTTCGCCTGACCGTGTGGCAGAACCTGCTGATCTCCGACATTCCCGATGCATCGCTCGATGCCGCGAAGGCCGCGATCGAAGCACTCGGCCTCGACTGGCGGGCCAGCAATCCGCGCGGCGGCCTCGTCGCCTGTACGGGCAGTGCGGGCTGCAAGTTCGCCGCCGCCGATACGAAAGGCCACGCCGACGCGATCGCCCGCCATCTCGACGGGCGCTTCGCGCTCGACCAGCCGATCAACATACACCTGACCGGCTGCCATCATTCCTGCGCACAGCATTACGTCGGCGACATCGGCCTGATCGCGACGAAGATCGAGCGCGGCGAGGAAACGGTCGAAGGCTATCACCTGCATCTGGGTGGCGGTTATGGGGCCGGACAGAGGATCGCACGCGAGATCCTGCGCGACGTCCCGGCCGACGAGCTGCCGCAGCAGATCGAGCGTGTCCTTTCCGCGTGGCTCGCCGGTCGCCGGACAGGTGAAAGCTTCCAGGATTGGGCGAGCCGGCACGACGCTACCGCCCTGGCTGCGGTCTTCTCGGCCGAGCGCGAGCTTGCAGCATGACGCAGTACATTCCCTCGATGCCCGAAGAGGCCCCGTTCAATCCCGAACAGCGGGCCTGGCTCAACGGATTCTTTGCCGGCCTGATGGGCGGAGAAGTGGCCGGCGCGCCGCCGCCCGCCACACCCGTCGCGGAGGCCGAAGATTTTCCCTGGCACGATCCGGCCTTGACGATCGACGAACGGCTGGCGCTCGCCGAGGGCCGGCCCGCGCCTCGTCGCCTGATGGCGGCGATGGCGCAGCTCGATTGCGGCCAGTGCGGCTATCTCTGCCAGACCTACGCCGAGGCCATCGCGGCCGGCAGCGAGAAGTCGCTCGGCAAATGCGTGCCGGGCGGCAAGGAGACATCGAAGGCACTGCGCGCCCTGCTGGCCGAAACGCCCACCGCTGCCGCACCCGCGATCAAGGCGGAGGCGGCCCATCCGCCGGGCCGTCTCGTCGCGGAAGCCACCTTCCGGGGCGCACGCCCGCTCAACGGCGCAGGTTCGGCCAAGGATACGCGCCACGTCGTGTTCGACCTTTCCGGTTCCGGCCTCGAATACCAGGTCGGCGATGCATTCGGCCTGTTCGTCGATGTCGACCCGACGCTCGTCGCGGATACTGTGGCCGCCCTCGGTGCCGATCCCGAACAGATCGTCGAACTCGAAGGCCAGCGCGCCACGCTGCGCGAGACGCTGACGCGCCGCCTCGACATCGCGCGGCCGGGCGACAGCATCGTCGAACTTTTCATGAAGCACGCGCGCGACGAAGGCGAACGCGCCGCATTGTCGAAGATCCTCGACGGCGCGGACGACGCATCGCTGGCCGACCCGGACCTGCTCGATCTGCTGCGCGCCTTCCCGCATATCCGGCCGGAGATCGACGCGCTTCTGGGCGCGCTCGAACTGCTGCAGCCGCGCCTCTATTCCATCGCGTCCTCGCCCAAGGCGCATCCGGGCGAGGTGCATCTCACCGTCGGCATCGTGCGCTATTCGCGCAACGGGCGCGACCGGCACGGCGTTGCCTCGACCTTCCTTTCCGACCGGCTTGGCGACGGCGGCAAACTCAAGGCTTTCGTGCAGCCCGCGCACGGCTTCCGCCTGCCGGTCGACAGCGGCAAGCCCGTCATCATGATCGGGCCGGGAACGGGCATCGCACCCTTCCGCGCCTTCCTCGAGGAGCGCCGCGCGGCCGGATCCTATGGCCGGAACTGGCTGTTCTTCGGCGACCAGCGGGCCGCGACCGACTTCATCTATCGCGACGAGATCGAAGGCTTCCAGGCCGACGGTACGCTGACGCGGCTCGACCTCGCCTTCTCGCGCGACCAGGCGCAGAAGGTTTATGTGCAGGACCGCATGCGCGCGGCGGGCGCCGAACTCTGGGCCTGGCTGCAGGAAGGCGCGCATGTCTATGTGTGCGGCGACGCAAGCCGCATGGCGCGCGACGTCGATGCGGCCCTGCAGGCCGTCGTCGCCGAGCACGGCAAGATGGATGCCGCAGCCGCCAAGGCTTTCGTCCAGCGACTCGCCGCCGACAAGCGCTACCAGCGGGACGTCTATTGATGGATGGCGGCGTCCGTACCACCTGCCCCTATTGCGGCGTGGGTTGCGGCATCGTCGCGACGGCGGACGGCGGCGGCGGCGCCGTCATCGCTGGCGACAAGGATCATCCCGCCAATTTCGGACGGCTCTGCTCGAAAGGCTCGGCACTGGGCGAGACGCTGTCGCTCGACGGACGCCTTCTCCATCCCGAGATCGAGGGACGCCGCGCGCGCTGGGACGAGGCATTCGAGCATGTCGCGGCGAAATTCGCCGACGTGATCCGGCGACGCGGGCCGGATGCAGTCGCCTTCTACGTCTCGGGTCAGCTGTTGACCGAGGATTATTACGCGGCCAACAAGCTGATCAAAGGCTGGCTCGGCACGGCCAACATCGACACGAACTCGCGCCTGTGCATGGCGTCCTCCGTCGCGGGGCACAAGCGTGCGTTCGGCTCCGACACCGTTCCGGGCAACTACGAAGATCTCGAGGAAGCCGACCTGATCGTCCTCGTCGGCTCGAATCTCGCCTGGTGCCATCCGGTGCTCTACCAGCGTATCCTCGCCGCGCGTACCCGGCGCGACGGCAGGCCGCGCCTGATCGTCGTCGATCCGCGCCGCACGGCGACCTGCGAAGGGGCCGACATGCATCTGGCGCTGGCGGCCGGCTCGGATGTCGCGCTGTTCGGTGGCCTGCTCGCGCATCTGGCGAAGACGGATGCGGTCGACCCTGCTTATGTGGCCAAGCACACGCGCGACGCCGATGCGGCACTCGCCGCTGCCGGGAATTTCTCGTCGCCCGAAAGCGTGGCGCGCGCCTGCCGCGTGCCGGTCGCCGACATCGCCCGCTTCTATTCCGAGTTCGCATCGACATCGCGCGTCGTGACGGTCTATTCGCAAGGCGTCAACCAGTCGACGGCCGGCGTCGACAAAGTCAACGCGATCATCAACTGCCATCTGGCGACGGGCCGCATCGGCAAACCCGGCATGGGCCCCTTCTCGGTGACCGGTCAGCCCAACGCGATGGGCGGACGCGAGGTGGGCGCGCTTGCCAACCAGCTCGCCGCGCACATGGATTTTACCGACGCCGACGTGGACCGTGTCGCGCGCTTCTGGCAAGCACCCCGCATCGCGCGCAAGCCGGGCCTCAAAGCCGTCGACCTGTTCGAGGCGGTCGGGCGCGGCGAGATCGAGGCCGTCTGGATCATGGCAACGAATCCGGCCGCGAGCATGCCGGACGCCGACCGCGTAGCGGCAGCGCTTTCCAGGTGCCCGTTCGTCGTCGTATCGGATTGCGTGGCTGATACCGATACGCTGCGCCATGCGCACGTAAAACTGCCCGCGCTCGCCTGGGGCGAGAAGGACGGCACCGTTACCAATTCCGAACGCCGCATCTCGCGCCAGCGCGCCTTCCTGCCCGCACCTGGCGAGGCGCTGGCGGACTGGAAGATCGTCGCCGGCGTGGCAAAGCGCCTGGGTGCGGACGACGCGTTCGCCTGGCCTAACGCCGCAGAGATCTTCGCCGAGCACGCCGCCCTGTCGGCATTCGAGAACGGCGGAACGCGCAGTTTCGATCTTTCGGGTCTCGATGGCATGGATTTCGATTCGCTCCGACCGACCCAGTGGCCGATCCGTGCCGACGGCCCGAAGGCACGGAATTTTGCCGACGGCGGCTTCTTCACTGCGGACAGACGCGCCCGCTTCCTGCCGGTGGGACATCGCATGCCTGCCAATGCGCCGGGTGCCGAGTTTCCGTTTGTCCTCAATACGGGCCGCGTGCGCGACCACTGGCACACGATGACGCGCACCGGAAAATCCCCGCGTCTTGCCCGCCACGCGAGCGAGCCTGCCGTTGCGATCTCGCCAGCCGATGCCGCCCGCATGCATCTCGCCGACGGCGATCTCGCGCGCGTGGAAAGCACGTGGGGGACGGCCGTGCTGCGCGTGCAGGTCGAGGCGGGCCAGGGCGACGGCACGCTTTTCGCGCCGATGCACTGGACGGGCACCCATTCGAGGACGGGCCGCATCAACGGGCTGGTCAATCCGGCGGCCGATCCGCTATCGGGCCAGCCCGAGCTCAAGCACACGCCCGCGCGCCTCTCACGCTGGAGTCCGGCATGGCAGGGCTTCCTTCTGGCGCGCGCGCCGGTCGATTTGTCCGGCCTCGACTATTGGGTCGCGAGTGCCGGCGACGGCCATTTCCGCTATGAGATCGCGCATGGTGGAGCACTCGACCGCGGCCTTCTCGATCAACTCGTCAGTACTGCCGACGACCGGCTTTCGTATTCCGACATCGCCGGCGGGCGCCGGCGCATTGCCTCCTTTGTCGGGGGCAGGCTCTCCGCCTGCCTGTTCGTCGGCCCGCGCGACACGCTGCCCGACGGCATCTGGCTCGGTGCGCTTTTCGCCAGAGCCGACATGCCGGCCCATCTGCGCCGCGCAATCCTTGCGGGCCGGCCGGCCGCCTTCGTCGATCTCGGCCCCGTAATCTGCGCCTGCCACGGCGTGCGCCGAGTCACGATCGAGAATGCGATCCGCGGTGGCTGCGCCACACCCGATGCCATCGGCGATGCGACACGCGCAGGCACGAACTGCGGCTCGTGCGTGCCGGAACTGGCGGCCGCCCTTGCCGCCTGCATGCGGAGTGCCGCGTGATGCGCCATTTCCCGATCTTCCTCGACCTGAAGGATCGCCCGGTGCTCGTCGTCGGCACGGCGGCAGTGGCCGAGACCAAAGCCAGGCAGCTCGCAAGCGCCGGTGCCCTTGTCCGCCGGACGGGCGGATTCGAGGGGATCGGCGATGCCGTCCTCGTCGTCTGCGCCGATCCGGATGCGGCATTGGGCGCGACCGTCGCGGCCGTCGCGCGCGGACGCAGGGTTCCGGTCAATGTCGTCGATCGGCCCGAGTTGTGCGACTTCATCTGGCCCGCCATCGTCGAACGCGATCCGGTGACCATCGCCATCTCGACGGCTGGGACATCTCCCGTGCTGGCGCGCCGCTTGCGCACGCGCATCGAAACACTGATCCCGCAATCCTTCGGCCGGCTCGCGGCATTCGCCGGGGCCGCGCGTTCGCGCATCGCCCGCGCGATCCCGGAACCTGCCGCGCGCCGGCGGTTCTGGGAGATTGTGCTCGACGGGCGCGTCGGCGAGCTTGTCCTCGCCGGTCGCGAAGCGGCTGCGGAAGGCGAGCTGAACCGGACGCTGCTCGGGGCCGGCGGAATCTCGGGGCATGTCACCTTCGTGGATGCCGGTTCAGGCGATCCGGAGTTGCTGACGCTGAAGGCGCTGCGCCGGCTTCAGGAAGCCGACGTGATCGTCTGCGACCGGTCGGTCGATCTGCGCATCGTCGAGCTTGCGCGTCGCGACGGCGAGCGGCTATTTGCCGGTACGGCAGCCGAAAATCATACGCTGCTGGTAGCGCTTGCGCAGGCCGGCAGGCGCGTCGTACGGCTGAACGGCAGCGAAGAAATTGAGCGGTTGGCAGCATCCGGCATCCCGTTCAACGTGGTGCCGGGGATCACACAGACCGGAAACATTGCTGCCCGCGAATCGGGCGTGGCCTGAACCGACGAGGCGGGCTTTCCGGGTGCTGTGCTAAACTTGGCGGGCCGAATCCACGGAGGCCCCGATGCCCGACAGGAAGCACGCCCTGCCGCAGACCTACAGTCTTCTCGCGCGCAGCCTTCACTGGACCATGGCGATCCTGATCCTCGCACAGGTCGTCTTCGGAAAGATCATGGTCTTCGACGGCCCTGAACCAAATCTCTGGGCGACGTTGACCGAGATGTTCGGCCTCTACGATCTGCACAAGCTGCTCGGCGTCACCCTTTTCGCGCTCGTGCTGCTGCGTCTGGTCAATCGCATCATCCGCGACGTGCCGCCGGAAGATCCGAATCTCGAACCCTGGCAACGTGCGGCGGCCACGCTCGTGCATGCGTGGATCTACCTGCTGCTGATCGTCGTGCCGCTGCTGGGCTGGATCGGAATTTCGCTCTATCCGGCGCTGACGCTGTTCGGCATGTTCGATCTGCCGACCTTGACCGGACCCAATCGTGCGGCATCGGAATCGGTGCTGATCGCGCATGCCTTCGGCGCATATATCCTGATCGCCCTGATCTTTGCGCATGTCGGCGCCGCCCTGTTCCATCATTTCATCCGGCATGACGGGACACTGCGGCGGATGCTGCCGGGCCTGCGTTAGCGGCTGAGACAGGCGTGGCGACGGATCAGCTCGCGGGCGGGCTTCGGAATCGCGGTTCCGCTTTCGGCACTGCGTATCGCCGTTTCGCACGATAGCCAGAAATAGCCCGATGTCGGATCGACGACGAGCCGAGCCGGCGCCAGATCCGGTGTCACGAGGATCGACAGGTACGGCACGGTCGAGTGCCAGGTGAGCCTGTTCGTCATCGCGGGCAGGCGCCGGACCGAGACGAACTGCGGATCCCCGAGCTCGGGATCGGCATTGGGCCCGGACGCCAGCGCACGGATCTCGCCCTTGTAGTCGAGCCAGGCGACGACGAACTTCGCCGTTTCACCGGCATGTACGAAGAGCACGACCACCAGAGCACCTGCCAGCAGATTGCTGTCGAGCCGGCCAAGCGCATCGTCGAGCGGACGCAGGACGAACGCGAACGGCGAAGCCCGCAGGCCATTTCCGTCGAGGGCGGCAAGCGCGGCCAGCAGTCCGAGGATAGGTACCGCCAGCAGCAGGACAGTGCGCAGCATGTAGCGCGCCTCGGCCAGCAGGGCCGTGTCGAACAGCAGCCAGTAGGCTGCAACGCCGCTCGCGACGAGGCCGGCGGCAAGGCTCGGGCGGCGGATTGCGAATGCCAGCAGGAGATACACGCCGAGCGCCGCAATCAGCAGCAGGAAGGCCGGATCGGCAAGATTGCCGGGATCTATGAACTTGTAGGCTGCGGCACCGAGTACACCCGCGATGTGCGCTTCAGGCGGTAGCATAACCTTGACGAGCATCCAAACGATCATCGCGAAGAAGAACGCAAAGAGCGTCCTATGGAAGACATATGCACGAAAGCTACGGAGCATGCTGGCGAAGACGATCGTCGCGGCAAGCACGACACCGCCTTCATGCGTGAGGACGAGCGCCTGGAACAGGCCGTACAGAAGCGCACCCGGTACCCTCGACAGGGCGGCCGCCAGCGTCGGCCAGAACAAGGCGTTTGTCATCCACATCTCGGTCGGGAAGCCGAATACGAAAGGAAGCGCGACGGCCGTCGAGAGGCACGCGAAGACGAAGACCGGCCTGCCTTCCGCACGGTCGAGGGCGCGCGTCGCCAGCAGAGAAAAGGCCGGAGCCGCGTAGTGCAGCAGGCCATAGACGAGTAGACCCGCGCGTGCGTCGCCCGTGAGACCGACCACCGTCTCGGCCGGAACATGCACGAAGACGTAGCTGAAAATCCGGCCCGAGATGTTGTGCCAGTGGAACCCCCACGCATCGCGCACCGCGATCGCATAGGAGAAGATCGAGCCGTCGCCGAACATTTCCAGGCCCGCGACCGGCCCGATCAGCAGCGACAGGAGCGCACATCCGACACCTGCACCTACGACAAGCCGTTCGAGCATCCGCGCGGATTGCTCAGGAAACATCGCGCGCGCGGCCGCGGGCCGATGTGGCACGGTCGTCGGAGAAGCCCAGCGTGTCACTTTCCACGAACAGCGGCCGGCCCTTCACTTCCTCGAAGACGCGACCGAGATAGGCGCCGAACAGCCCCAGCGTGAGAAGCTGGATGCTGCCGAGCATCAGCACGGCGACGATGACGGATGCATAGCCCGGGACGTCGACGCCGGAGATCATCGTGCGTACGACGAAAAAGATGCTGAGGATCAGCGACGGCACGGCGAGGAACAGACCGAGATAGCCGCTCGCGACGAGCGGCACGGTGCTGAAGCTCGCCAGCGCATCGACGGCAAACCGGAACAGCCGGTGCAACGAGAAGGCGCTGCGGCCGGTGCGGCGCAACGGCGGCTCGAACGGCACGCCGCCATGCCGGAAGCCGACCCACGCATACAGGCCCTTCATGAAGCGCGCGCGCTCGGGCATGTCGCGCAGTACGTCGGCGACGCGCCGGTCGAGCAGGCGGAAATCGCCGGCACCTTCGGGCATGTGGATGTCCGACAGGGTGGCGAACAGCCGGTAGAAGATCCGGCTCGACCATCGCCGGAGCGCCGAATCGCCGGCGCGCGATGTGCGCACGGCATAGACCATGTCGAACCCCTCGCGCCAACGCTCGACGAATTCCGGAATCAGCTCGGGCGGATGCTGAAGATCGGCATCCATCATCACCACGGCCCGGCCGGCCGCGCGGCGCAGGCCGGCGGTCAATGCGATGTCCTTGCCGAAATTGCGCGATAGACGGACGAGCTTCAGCCGTGGATCGCGTTCGCGAGCGGCGAGCAGGGCGGCCCAGGTGCCGTCGCGGCTGCCGTCGTCGATGCAGATCACCTCGCAAGCCAGCCCGGTCCCGTCGAGGACAGCCCCCAGCCGCGCGAAAAGCTCCGGCAGTGCCTGGCTTTCGTTGAAGACGGGCACGATTACCGATAGATCGGGCGCCTGGACCGGGACAGAATTGGTCATGCGCCATCCTCCGCCGGGTTTCGCCCGAGCGTCAAGGACGGTGCGGCCGGAACGAGGTGGAGCGCGCGCGGTTGGACCATATATTCGTATGTGCGGACGATTATGCAATCGCGCCTGGCGTCAGCCGGGCGATCCGCCGCCTTGCGTCGACCGGGCGCATCGACGGGACGAGCTGCATGGCGACATCGGCCTTCTGGCCCGAGGAGGGCGCTGCCTTGCGCGCGCTTGCGGCACCGCTCGAAACCGGACTGCATCTGACCTTCACTGGAATCGGTCGCCCGACACTCGGTGTACTCGCGATGCATGCGTTCACGGGACAGCTGGACGAGGCAGGGATCGCAGCGGAGATCGACCGGCAACTCGACGCCTTCGAGCGCGTCTGGGGCAATCCGCCCGATTTCATCGACGGGCATCAGCACGTGCACCAATTCCCGACGATCCGGTCCGCGGTGCTTGCACTCTGGGATCGACGACTCGACCGGACGCGGACCTGGCTGCGCGTCACCGACAGCCGGATCGGCGCGATCTTCCGGATCGGCGCCGCACCCGCCAAGGCACTGGCCATCGCGGCGCTCGGCCGATCGATGCATCGCGCCGCGCGCAAGGCCGGCATCCGCACGAACGACAGCTTCGCCGGCGTCTACGATTTCTCGGCGTGCATTCCCTACCCTGCCCTGTTCACGCGCATGGCCGCCGAGGCACATGGCCATACCGTCGTGATGTGCCATCCCGGCGAGATCGACAACGCGCTGCGCGCAGCCGACCCGCTTGTCGACATGCGCGCGGTCGAATGCGCCTATTTCGAAGGGCCGGATTACGCTGCCTTGCGCGCCAAATAGGTGTGCCGGGCCGGATTTTCGCCGAGATTGCACCGGTGCGCGCATGCATCGAAACCTGCTGCGGCGAACAGCGCAAGCAGTGCCCGCTCGTCGTAGGTCGAAAGGCCCAGCCGGCCGCGCAGGCGGCGATAGTCGGAAAACAGCGTCGCGACGAGCCCGAGCATCGCATCCACAAGGAACCCTTCGCGCCAGCCCAAGGCCAGCAGCGAGCGGATGTCGTCCGCAACGCGCGTATCGGGTGCGATCACGTCGGCGACGACCAGCATGCCGCCGGGCGCCAGCAGACGCCGCGCGGTCGCCAGCAGAACCGCGAGGCCGTCACGGTCCAGATACTGGATGACCGAACTGACGAAGACCAGGTCGAGCGAGCCGTCGGCGAGCCGGGCAAGGCCGTTCTCATCGACGATCGAAATCCGCGCGTCCCCGGCGAACCGGGCCGCCAGCCGGGCGCGCGCCGAAGGGGCGGCATCGTAGAGGAACAGCCGTTCCGTCCGGTCGGCCACGCGGGCCGCTTCCAGCGCCTCGCCGCAGCCGAAATCCAAGATTCGGAGATCCGGCCGCGCCGGCAGGATCGACAGAATCGCATCGGCAACGATACGGAAATGCGCCGCCAAGTGGCGGTCGTTGACGTAGATCCGGTTTGGCCGGTCCCAGAACTCGATCCAAGCGCTCGACAAGACTGGCTCCTTCGCCGGCATTGCGCGGCGGCGATCAGCAGAGTATTCGACTCCGGCGCGAACGCGCAATCGACGGGGGAAACGACATGGCGTTGGCCGGCAGCGGAGCCATCTGCATCTGGAACGACATCACCGACGAAGGCCGGGCCGAGTTCTACGCCTGGCATCTCCACGAGCACATGCCTGAGCGCGTCGCGATTCCGGGATTCCGGCGAGGGCGGCGCTATATGGCGCTCGATACCGCCTCGCGGCCCGAATTCTTCACGCTCTACGAGACGGCCGATCCCGGCGTGCTGACGAGTGCGGCCTATCTGGCGCGCCTCAACGCGCCCACACCCTGGACGAAGAAGGCGACGCAGGGCTTCCGCAGCACCTCGCGCGCACTCACGCAGGTGCATGCCAGTTTCGGTCCCGGCGCCGGCGGTATCCTTGCCACCTTGCGCTTTGCCGTGACGGCCGGACGCGAGGCGGACATCACGGACCTGATCGCGACGAAAGCCCTTCCGGCCGCGGCGGCCCGCGCGCAGGTCTCCGGCGCGCATCTGTGCATCACCAACCGGGGTGCAAGTGCGGAAAAGACCGCTGAAAGCCGCGGCCGGCCCGACATCCTCGCCGCTCCCGAATGGGTCGTGTTGATCGAGGGCTGCAACGAGCAGCCCGTGCGCGAGGCAGCAGCGGAATTCGCGGGCGGCATCGCGGCATTTCTCGACGGCAAACCGGAGCTGGGCCTATACCGGATCGAGCACCAGTGCGATCCGGCGTAGTGGAAATCGGTCGACGGGCGGGCTAAGAGGAACGGATGAGGGATTGCGATCTGGGCCTTATCGGCCTCGGCACCATGGGTGCCAATCTTGCCCGGAATCTGGCCGATCATGGCACGCGCGTTGCGCTGTTCGATCCGGCCGCGGGAACGGCGGCACGCCTTGCCGGCGAACTTGGCAGGCACGGGCACGCGGCCGGCGGCCTGCCCCAGCTCGTCGGCGCGCTGAAGGCGCCACGCGCGGTCTTCTTGATGGTGCCTGCGGGCGAAGCGGTCGACCAGAGCATCGCGGAACTGCTCCCGCTGCTTGGCGGTGACGACGCGATCATCGACGGCGGCAACTCCCTCTACGAGGATACCGAACGTCGCGTCGCGCATTGCGCGCCGCACGGCGTGAATTTCCTCGGCTTCGGCCTGTCCGGCGGAGCGGAAGGCGCACGCCGCGGCCCGTCGATCATGGCCGGCGGCGGGGATGCCGTCGCGCGCGTGGCCCCGCTGTTCCGCGCTATCGCCGCGAAGGCGGGGGGCGAGGCGTGCTTCGCGCATGTGGGGCCCGGTGGAGCAGGCCATTTCGTCAAGATGATGCATAACGGCATCGAGTACGCGCTGATGCAGCTGATCGCGGAAGCCTATCAGCTGATGCACGGTGCGCTTGGCATGACGCCGGCCGAGATGCTGCCGGTATTCCGCGGCTGGGCAGCCGGCGAACAGGGCGGCTTCCTGATCGAGTGCGCGGCCCGCGTGCTGGCGACCGACGATCCGGAATCGGGTCGTCCGCTGATCGACCTGATCGAGGACCGTGCCGGCCAGAAGGGCACGGGCCGCTGGGCCGCGAACGCCACGCTGGAGTACGGCGTCGCGGCACCCACCCTCGCCGAAGCCGTGCATGCGCGATGCATTTCGGGCCTGCGGCCGGAACGGCTCGCCGCCCAGGACGCGTTCGGCCATCCGATGGTGCCCTTCACCGGCGACCGCGCGGCTTTCCTTGCCGATCTTGGCGCCGGGCTTCTTGCCGCGAACATCTCGGTCCATGCGCAGGGTTTCGCGACGATGGCGGCGGCCGCTGCCGAGAGAGGTTGGCCCCTCGACCTAAACGCCGTCGCGCGCATCTGGCGCGGCGGCTGTATCATCCGCTCGCGCCTGCTCAACGACATCGCCGATGCATATGCGCGCAAGCCCGCCCCCGCCAACCTGCTGCGAGACCCGGCCATCTGGTCGCTGCTGACGGCGCGGGATGCGGCATGGCGGCGCATCGTCGTTACGGCCGTCACGCACGGCGTGCCGGTTCCGGCCTTCGCTTCGTCGCTCGCCTATGCCGACGCCTATCGGACCGGGCGATTGTGGGCCAACATGATCGACGGCCAGCGCGACCTGTTCGGCGCGCACGGCTTCGGGCGCATCGACCGGCCCGGGCGCTTCCACGCGGACTGGGCGAAAGCATGATGGTCGTCATCGTCATGGGTGTGGCCGGTTGCGGCAAGAGCACCGTGGGCCCGCTGATTGCCGAGGCGTTGGGCGGGGCGTTCGCAGAAGGCGACCAGTTCCATCCACCCGCCAATGTCGCGAAGATGAGCAGTGGCCTGCCGCTCGACGATTCCGACCGCATGCCGTGGCTTGCCGCGATGGCCGAGGCGATCCGCGATTGGCGCCGGCAGGCGCAGCCGACCGTGCTCGCCTGCTCGGCACTGCGCCAGCGCTATCGCGAGGTCCTTGCTGACGGATCGGACGAGGTGCGTTTCGTCTATCTGCGCGGCACGCAGACGCTCATCGGCGACCGGATGGCACGCCGGCGCAATCACTTCATGCCACCGTCGCTGCTGACCAGCCAGTTCGCGACGCTGGAAGAACCTGCCGACGCGATCATCGTCGATGTCGGCGGGGCACCCGAGGCCATCGCCGCGGCTGCGTTGGAACGGCTTCGCGCCTGACGCACGATTGTAGTTTAGATCTACATCAGAAAATTGGTGTTCGCCGCACCCTGATAGCGTTTTGATTTCGCGACTGCGAACGCGGTAGGCTACCCGTTGAGATTGCGCTATGCTGCGACGAGGCCGGCAAGAGAAACCCAACCGCGCCGATCAGACCCGGCAGCATGCTCAATCTCGATCAGGCCACGCCCAAGTTGCAGTTGGGCTATCGCTACTGGGATACCAAGCGCGCGGGGCGCAGGATGCCATCCCGCGCCGACATCGATCCCGCCGAGATGGTGCCGTTCCTTTCGCATGTGGTGCTCGTCGACGTCCTGACGGACCCGCCGGATTTCCGCTACCGGCTGATGGGCACCACGGTCGATCTGCACATGCTGCGTCCCTATACAGGCATGCAGCTCAGCGACATTCCCCACCAACGCCCGCCGAGCCGGATGTGGGACAATTTCACGTCGGTCGCCACGCACTGCGAGCCGATCGTCACGAACGTTCCCTATGTCGGCCCGCACAAGGAGTTCCTGCAGGTCCAGGACGTCATCATGCCGCTGTCGGCCGACGGTTCGAGCGTCAACATGCTGTTCGCGATCGTCGATTTCGTCAGCCGGAGCTAGGACCGTTTTCGCGTCCGGCGGCCAGATTGCGATATGCGTCGCCATCTCCGTAATCGGAAAACTTCCGATAGAGATCATGGGCGCCGATCGCGCGGCGCGCATGCTTGATCGGGCACCAGTACTGTTCCGTCCGCGCGGCGATCTCGCGCGCATAGGCGATCACGCCATTGCCGTAGGAACAGTAGGCGCAGTTCAGCTTCTCGACCGCGTTCAGGTACGCAAGATGATGCCGATCGAAAATCAGATAATCCGAGCGCCGGACACGCGCAATGCCATATGCCGGAAAGCAGACGAGCTGATACAGCGTGACGAACAGGTCAAGCAGCACGAACGGGACGATCCCGGCATAGATGATCGGCGCGGTAAGCGCGACCAGCGGGTTGGCGCGGAGAACATAAGTGAGAAGCCGCGTCTTCAGCTCCCGGTGCCGACGGAGTATTTCGGCCTCGAACACGATACGGCCGCGTTCCAGCCCGACGCGTAGTTCGGCTCGGCGACGGGACAATGCCGCCTCAAGTTCGACTTCGAGCGCACGAATGCGTTCTAGCAAGCTCGCGATTTCGGGCGACATTTCGATCTCCGGACGATTTTTCGGCTTTGATTGACGCACGATGCAATCGCCGGAACAAGCCAGATCCGGGCGCGGCCGGGAAATGGTTGGAGATTGACCGGGCGCCGCGCGCTATTCTCGACCGAGCGTCACGGGGAACGTTTGCAATGGGCGCGAAATTCGTCCGGTCACTGGCATTGCGGATCCTTGCGGTCCTGTTCGTTGCGGCGCCGGTCGCCGCAACCAGCGCGGCGCTCGAAGTTCCGTTCACGATCACCAAACCCGCCGGCGACGGCCCGTTCCCGGCCGTCGTGATCCTGCACGACTGCTCCGGGCTCGGCCCCCGGTCCAGCGGCGCACCCTGGCGCTGGGCGACGCGCCTGAACGCGATGGGCTATGTCACGATCTGGCCGGACAGCTTCTCGACCCGCGGACATCCCGACGGCGTGTGCACGGACGGTTCCCAGCCGATCGTCGGCCCCCGGCTTCGCGCCGGCGACGCGTACGCGGCACTCGCTCATCTGCGCAGCCTTCCCTTCGTCGATGCCGGGCGGATCGCCGTGATGGGCGGATCGCATGGCGGCAGTTCGACCCTATCGACGATCGTCTCGGAAGGTGCCGAGCAGCAGGGCGGGTTCGCTGCGGCGATCGCGCTGTATCCGAGCTGTGCCGGGCCGATCGGCGGATGGACCGCCGTCCGTGATCGCGCGCCGGGCAGTCCGATCGTCGGATATCACGGCACGTTCAAGCCGGTGGCGCCCCTGCTGATCCTGATCGGCGAACTCGACGACTGGACACCCGCCGAGCCCTGCCGGCAACTCGCGAGCCGTTCGACGACTGTGGGATACCCGATCGAGATCGTTGTCTATCCCGGCGCGCACCACTCCTTCGACAGTGCGAACCCGCTCGTCTTCAACGCGGAGCGGCGCAACCCCAACGCCGCCGGCGGGCGCGGCGCCACGACGGCGGGAAATCCGCGCGCCTGGGCCGACGCGGTCGTGCAGGTCGAGAAGTTCCTCGCGCGCACGCTTCGTACGGCAAAGACCCAACCGTGAGGGCCGCCCTGCAGCCGACGACCTGTCTTTTCATCGCGCGGTCCTTGCGCGACTTCGGCGACGGCTTCGCGTCCATCCTGCTGCCGGTACACCTGCTGGCGCTCGGCTTTGGCCCGTTCGATGTCGGCGTGATCTCGACCGCCTCCCTTCTCGGCTCCGCACTCCTGACGTTCGGTGCCGGTGTTCTCGGCACCCGCCACGGATACCGGCGGCTCCTGATCGGGGCGGCCTGCCTGATGATCGCGACTGGCGTGGCATTCGCCGCCATCGACGCCTATGCGCTTCTTCTCGTCGTCGCGTTCGCCGGCACGATCAATCCGTCCTCAGGCAGCAGCAGCGTTTTCGTGCCGCTCGAGCACGCCGCGCTGACGGCCGCGGCCAGCAGTTCCGAGCGGACGGCCATCTTCGCGCGCTACAGCCTTTTCGGATCGCTTGCAGCGGCAACGGGCGCGCTGGGAGCGGTCGCACCTGATTTCTTCGGGCTGCTCGGTATCAGCGAAGGCGTCGCGATCCGGGCGATGTTCGTGCTCTATGCCGCACTCGGCCTGATCGGCGGCATCTTCTATTCGATGATCCCGAAGGTGCCGGAGGCGGAGCATGCCGGCCCCCGGTCCGTCCTCGGCCCGTCCCGCGCGATCGTTCTCCGGCTCGCGGTCCTTTTCAGCCTCGATTCCTTCGCCGGCGGCTTCGTGGTGCAGTCGCTGCTCGCGCTCTGGCTGTTCGAGCGGTTCGACATGTCGCTCACCGCGGCCGGCGCCTTCTTCTTTTGGTCAGGCGTGCTATCGGCCTTCTCGTTCCCCGTCGCGGCATGGCTCGCGCGCCGGATCGGGCTCGTCAACACGATGGTCTTCACCCACATCCCAGCCAGCATCGCGCTGATGGTGGCCGCAGTTGCGCCGTCGCTGACGGTCGCGCTCGTCCTGCTGTCGATCCGGGCCGCACTCTCGCAGATGGACGTGCCGACGCGTTCTTCCTACGTGATGGCGGTCGTCACCCCGGCCGAGCGCGCGGCAGCGGCAAGCTTCACAGCCGTGCCGCGCAGCCTCGCTTCCGCCGCGAGCCCGGCACTAGCGGGCACGCTCTTCACCCTGTCGCTCCACGCCTGGCCGCTGCTGATCTGCGGCGGCCTGAAGATCGCCTACGATCTGCTGCTGCTAAGACAGTTCCGGCACGTCAAGCCGCCCGAAGAGAAGTGAACCCGCCGGCCTAGGCGAGGTTCTTCTTGAAGAAGGCGATCGTCCGCTCCCAGGCTAGCTTGGCCGCCGCTTCCTGATAGCGCGGCGTCGAGTTGTTGTGGAAGCCATGCAGCGTGCCCGGATACACATGGTGCTCGTACGGCACGCCCGCCGCCTTGAGGCCCGCTTCGTAAGCCGGCCACATCTCGTTGATACGCGCATCGTCGGCAGCGTACTGCGCCATGATCGGCGCCTTGATCGACGGGATGCCGGCGGTTTCGGGGGCGGCGCCATAGAACGGCACGCCCGCATTCATGTCGGCGCCCAGCATCACGGCCAGCGCATTCGTCGTCCCGCCGCCCCAGCAGAAGCCGGTGACGCCGAGCTTGCGCGTGGAGAGGGCGTGTGTCTTCACGAAGCGCGCGCTGTTGAGCATGTCGGTGCGCAGCTTGCCCTGATCGAGCCTGGCCTGCAGGTCGCGCCCGTCGTCGTCGTTGCCGGGATAGCCGCCCACCGGCGACAGCCCGTCCGGCGCAAGCGCCAGAAAGCCTTCGGCTGCGGCGCGGCGTGCGACGTCTTCGATGTAGGGATTGAGGCCGCGATTCTCGTGGATCACGAGCACAGCGGGGAAAGGTCCCGTTCCGGTCGGCTGCACGAGATAGCCGCGCATCGTGCCCGAGGTACCGCCCGGCGAGGGATAGGTGACGTAGAACGCCTTGATCCGCGGGTCGGTGAACGAGACTGTCTGCGCCTTGGCATAGTGCGGAAGCAGGGCCTGCGCCATCGCAAGGCCGCCGACCACCATCACCGAAGCGCGCTGCAGGAATTCGCGGCGCTTCATGGTGCCGTGGCAATATTCGTCGTAGAGTTCGAAGATACGCCGGTCGATCTCGATCTGCGTGACCGCACCGGATGCAGACACGACGTCATCCGACGACTTGTCGATCATATGTCCGTCCATTTCCGGCGTCCTCCGTTTGGGGGGCTTCTTGTCCGAGTTTGGCGAAAGACTAGCGTATCGGACGAGCGTGCGCCAAGAGCCGGCTCAGGCGGCGCGTCCGCCTACGGCACGTCGAGGAAGCGGTACCAATCCTGCCGGTCGAACGCGATCGCATCCGCCCGCACGGCTTCCCGGATATGCGCAATCCGCGTCGAACCGAGCACCGGAAACGGTACCGACGGATGCGCCATCAGCCAGGCCAGCGCCAGGGCGCCGATATCGTCCGTCCCATGGTGTTTGCCGATCTCCGCCAGCGTCGTCCGGACCCGGACCACGGCCGGATCCTCGGACGCGAACAGCGCGCCGCCGCCGAGCGGCGACCAGATCATCGGGCTTGCCCGCATCTCCTGCGCCTGCCCGAGCGTGCCGTCATAGAGCGCGCTTGTGCGCAGGATGGAACATTCGACCTGATTGGTGACGATGGGCAGGGAAAGCCGGGACTGGAGCAGCGACAACTGGTGCGGCAGATGGTTCGACACGCCGATCGCACGCACCTTGCCGGCAGCAACGACATCCTCGAGACCGCGCGCCGTATCGTCGGCAGGGGTGAAGATGTCGGGCCGGTGGACGAGCAGGAGATCGACATAGTCGATGCCGAAATTCGCCAGCGACCGGTCGACCGAATTGCGGATATGAGCGGCGCTCGCATTGTAATGCTTTGCGCGATGCGCCGGCCGCGCAGGCGTGACGCTGCACACGCCGCACTTGGTGACGATCTCGTACGCAGACCGTTCGACCTTCAGTTCGGCAAGCGCCTGACCGAACAGGGCCTCGCTCGCAAAGCCGCCATAGATGTCGGCATGGTCGAAGGTCGTGATGCCGAGCGCGAGGCAGCCCTCGATGAACCCAGCCAGCGCCTTGGGCGAACCCGTCTCCTCGCCGCGATTGGCTCGCCAGGCCCCCCAGACGAGGCGCGAGAATTCCGGACCCTTCGGATGCAGGCGGCGGCGCGAGACCGTCATTGGGTTCACTCTTGTCGGGGGATTGGCACCGAAGCCGGTGAAAGCGTGCACCCGTGGCGGTGGCCGCTTGATCTCATTTAATGTCGCTTGGCGTGGCATGTGTCAATTGGCGCATGGCGCGTAGCGGGCTTGCAGGTGAATACTTCCGGATCCCTTTGGAAGACGGGCGAGACTCGCAACAGTCCAGATGTCCCATTCGGTTTGGACAGGCGCCTCGGCCGGATGGCCGGTGTATCATGGCAATGAACAGGAAAATCGAAGATTCAGATGGAAAGCAATGCTCCGGGTTCAGGCAGCGACAATAGCCACGACGCCATCGGGTTTCTGAACCACCCGAATCGCTATCTGTTTTTCACGGGCAAGGGCGGGGTCGGCAAGACTTCGCTGTCGAGCGCCACCGCGCTGGCGCTCGCGGACGCAGGCAAGAAGGTGCTTCTTGTAAGTACGGATGCGGCGTCGAACCTCGACGAGATGCTCGGAATCGAGCTTCGCAATACACCCGTGCCAGTGTCTGGAGTGCCCGGCATGTGGGTACTGAACATCGACCCCGACAATGCGGCCGAGTCCTATCGCCGGCGCGTTCTTGCACAAATGGGTCCCGAAACCAGCGCCGAGGAACTCTCGACGGTACGCGAGCAGCTGTCCGGCGCCTGCACCACGGAGATTGCCGCCTTCGACGAATTCTCCTCCCTCCTCGCTGACGACGCCGAACGCTTCGACCATATCGTCTTCGATACGGCTCCGACGGGGCACACCTTGCGGCTGCTCAGCTTGCCCAAAGCCTGGACCGGGTTTCTGGGCGGCAATGATCGCGGGGCCTCCTGTCTGGGGCCACATTCGGGGCTGAAGATGCAGGAGACGCGATTCAAGGCTGCGCTCGATGCCTTGAGCGATCCGACGAAGACCACGGTAATTCTGGTTGCTCGACCCGACAAGGGCGCGATAGCCGAAGCCGCGCACACGTCGGAAGAACTGCATACGTTGGGCTTGAGCAACCAACGGCTCGCGATCAACGGCGTTTTCCACGCCGGCGATCGCACCGACGCGGTGGCGTGCGCCATCGAAAATCTGGGGCAGCAGGCATTGGCCGCGATGCCCCCGTCCCTGCAAGCGCTGCCGCAGGATCATGTGCCGCTGCGCGCCTTCGACACGGTCGGCCTGCCTGCATTGCGCGCGTTGCTGACCGCCGTCACCGGCCCTATCGCACCTCCGACGAATTCGGTCATCGGAAGCGACGAGCGGTTTCAGGGTCTGGATGTACTGGCCGACGAACTGGCCGCCGTCGGGCATGGGCTGATCATGGTGATGGGCAAGGGAGGCGTCGGCAAGACGACAGTAGCCGCCGCCCTCGCTTTGGGATTGATCCAGCGCAACAAGACCGTGCACTTGAGCACGACCGATCCGGCCGCCCATCTGGCGGGAACATTGAACGGCGAAGTTCCGGGATTGAACGTGAGCCGAATCGACCCGAAGGTCGAAACGCAGCGCTACATCGAAAAGATAATGGCGGCCAAGTCGCCCAAGCTCGACGCTGCAGAGCGGGCACTGCTGCTGGAAGATCTGCAATCGCCCTGCACCGAAGAGGTTGCGGTCTTCCATGCCTTCTCACGGATCGTCGGCGAGGCCCGCAGCGCCTTCGTCGTTCTGGACACCGCGCCCACAGGCCACTCCATGCTTCTGATGGACGCGACCGGTGCCTACCACAGGCAGATGACGCGCGAGTTCGAGGGCCACGGCGCCGCGCGCATCGTCACGCCTCTGATGCGGCTTCAAGACGCCGCATACACCAAGATCATTCTGGTCACACTGCCGGAGGTAACGCCTGTGTCGCAGGCAGCTGGCCTGCAGGAGGATCTTCGCCGCGCAGGCATCGAGCCCTATGCTTGGGTACTGAATAAGAGCGTGCTGGCCGCGGGCACGCGCGACCCTTTGCTGGCCACGCGACTGGCAGGCGAGCGCAAACAGATGGAGCGCATGGCCACCGGTCTGGCCAAGCGTATCTTCACGCTTCCTTGGTTGACCGTGCCACCGATCGGAATCGCCGAGTTGGCCAAGCTCGTGGGCAGGCGGCCTCGGATGCCGGCTTGACGCCGGCTGTTCTCTGCTATGCCCGGAAATGGCGTCCCCGAGAGGAATCGAACCTCCGACCTACAGTTTAGGAAACTGGAGCTCTTGGGATTTGATATTGGATTTGTTGACGTTTTTTTGAGGCTCATGCCGCTCGATGTTGCACGATGTTGCACGGTATTCCCACTAAAAGTCCCACTGGGATTCCGTCGACGCAGCATCTCAGTCTGAAAACAAACTACACGCATACTAGGCGCGCCGCTGGCCTGAACTAGTTCGAATGATCTGGCCAGTAACGTCTTACGACCTCCCCGTCGGAGGCATAAGCGTGACAACTATCAATTCGCGTTGGACGCCCGTTCCGGTCCCGATCGTCGATTCCACGGCGAGGTGCAAGCGTCTGGATGGCAGCCGTCGCGATCGGTCCGAGAAGCTCGCGGATATGGGCACACCCGTTTCGACCGCCGAGCCGAAGGTCGACCTCCCGCCTCCAGCCAAATGCGATACGCACACCTTTCAACTCCGGAATTTTACTGTTGGCACTTGAACAGCTTGGGTACGGTCCGATTTCGGTGATGGCAATTGCTTCTTGAATGACAAGGTCGCTGTCGATGGTCAGCCGCAGAAGCATCTCGTGGACGGCTTCACCCGCGGGTACTTCGTGGCGAAATCCAACGTCGCTAGTATAGCTCCTCGTATCGACAAGCCTTGCTTCGATATCCCATAGTCCATCATCGCGAAAATATCCTCGGCATCGGATACTACGTTCATGAAAGAGCTTTCGAGTAGCTGCGGGCGGAAGTGGCATCGTATCCCCTGAGGTTTTCTTGGCCGCGAAGCTTCCGTCACGCCTTTCAATACGACTATTTCACGGCACTACGCCAAATGTTTTGCCAGAAAGTCGATGCTACGTGCCTGAGCGAGAGCTGCCGCCTCGCCATTGAATGTCACCCGTTCATTGCAGTTGAACCCATGCTCGGCATCGTAGATATGAATCGGAATGTCGGGATGAGCCAATTTTATCTTCTCGACCGTGTCCATTGAAATGGATTGATCTCTGCTTCCGAAATGGCCGATCAGCGGACATCCGGGCTTTTCGTTTAGAATTTGGCCTATTCCGCCGCCGTAGTAGGCCACCGACGCGGAGATCTCTGCACGGCGGCAGGCCGCTGCCCATGCGACTGTACCTCCCCAGCAATAGCCCACGGCGCCGACGCGGCCTGCGCTCGATGCAAGAGACGCCGCTGCTGCAACGTCGAGCATGGAGATATCGAGTGGCGACTTCTTCATAATGTCGACACCCTTTGCAATGCTGTCTTGGCCGTATCCAAATTCCACGCCTTTTTGGACTCGATCAAAAAGTGCTGGTGCAATGGAAAAATATCCCACTTCGGCATATGCGTCGGTGACGCTGCGGATATGCGAATTCACGCCAAATATTTCCTGACAAACGACCAGCCCACCAATCACCTTACTTTTTGGCTCGGCAACATACGCCGAAATCGTGGCGCCATCTGCTGCTTTCAGTTCAATAATCCGACCCATCCTTCATCCTCCATGCGAACTTAAGCTACTTGATCGTTCAAGTGACAGTCGCATCCATAGTCATCTGACCTTGGGCATCGCAGACACAGCAGCGGACGAGAGCACCATTTACTTCAGCTCGAAGTTCAAGATCGGGCCCAGCAACAAGTGGAGCCGTACTGCGATATTCCAGCCTCGTCGGCAGTCGCTTCAGAAGTTTCGTCGCATGATGAAGGAGAAGCGTTGACTGTACTGGCCCGTGTACTACGAGACCCGGATACTTCTCAACTGACCTTGTATAGGGTTCGTCGTAGTGAATTCGGTGACAGTTAAAGGTAATCGCGGAATATCGAAAGAGCCGCACCGGCGAGGTATCGACTCGTGAGCAAAGCTGGGCTCGGTTATCGGGAACACTTGGTTGTAGTCCGCGTACGGCGGTACTGTCCGCACCTCGATAGACGATTGTTTGAATTTCGCGGATTGCGACAGTACCGTCCTGCGAGATTTCATGCCCGACATTCACTAGCCAGAGCTCTCCCGTCCGTCCCTGTTTCCTACCCACGCTTTGGATCGTTGAAGTGCGACGGACCATGCGCCCGATCTTCAATGGCGTCACAAAGTCAACTTCTCCGCCAGCCGACATCCGTCTGGGAAGTGGAATCGGCGGAAGAAATCCACCCTTTGGCGGATGCCCGTCGCTGGCTAGCTCGTCAGTGGCGACAATGGTCGGAGCGAGACACCAATGGATCATTTGAGGTGCTGCCTCGGCTTGGAATTCGCTCAGATGCGGTGAGAACGTTGCCACGAATTCACGACACATCCGATCGGTGAGATCGTCTTCAACTATTGATTGGCGACCAACCCATTCATCGAACATCACAACTTTCCCCAATCGAGTATCCGGGAATGCGACTGTCTTCGCTATAGCACTAAGCTCATCCGCGGATTGCCAAAGACCTGTTGCCGGATCGAGTCAGCAACCCGCGACCGACAACCTGAGCCTGGATTTCCGCTGCGCCTTCGAAGATATTCAAGATGCGAGCATCACATAGGACGCGGCTAATCTCGAACTCTAGAGCGTATCCGTTGCCACCATGGATCTGGAGACTACAGTCAGCGTTGGCCCATGCCACACGGGCAGCGAGCAGTTTGGCCATGCCCGCCTCGATATCGCAGCGTCGGCCGCTGTCCTTTTCTGTTGCTGCAAAATACGTCAACTCGCGAGCCATCACTGTTTCGGCATACATCGTCGCTAGCTTGTCGGCAACCCGAGGGAATTCTACAATTGGTCGGCCGAATTGGCGGCGTTCACATCCATATCGGAAGCCTAGGTCAAAAGCCGACCATGCGACACCAGTTGCGCGTGCCGCTGTCTGTACTCGTGCACCCTCGAAGGTCTGCATCAATTGCTTGAACCCATTTCCGGCCTCGCCTCCAAGCAGGCCGTCTTTTTCAACCTCAAAATTTGAGAACGAGATCTCGTATTCCTTCATTCCTCGGTAGCCAAGGACAGGTATTTCGCCGCCACTCATCCCGGCCGCGGGGAAAGGGTCTGCTGCGGTTCCGCGAGGTTTCGCGGCAAGGAACATGCTGAGGCCTCTATACCCGCGCGAAGCGGAATCAGTGCGCGCAAGCACTGTCATCAGATCGCTTCTGGACGCATGCGTGATCCAAGTCTTGTTACCGTCTATGCGCCAGCCACTATCCGTTCGGGTCGCGCGCGTCTTAAGGCTTCCGAGATCCGAGCCTGTATCTGGCTCTGTAAATACGGCGGTCGGAAGTACCTCGCCGGTTGCGATACGCGGCAGCCATTCCGCCTTCTGCGCTTGTGAGCCGCCTTGGAGAATAAGTTCGCCAGCAATCTCTGACCGCGTACCGAGCGAGCCGGCAGCTATCCATGCCCGACTGAGTTCTTCGGAAATAAGGCTCATCGCAAGCTTGCCCAGACCGAGGCCACCATATTCTTGCGGGATGCAGATTCCGAATACGCCGAGCGCGGCCATGTCAGCAATCACGTCGTCTGGGATTAGAGAATCGGCGAGATGCCACGCATGTGCCTTAGGGCGGATCTTCTCGCGCGCGAATCGGCGGAATTGATCGCGAATCATATCGAGCGTTTCATCAGAAAAGCTCTCATCGACTGCACATCCACCGCGGAGATGTTCTAAAAGTGCCCAACGCGCCATGGCAATGCCTTCTGGGCGTAAAAGGTCAGCGACCGCAACGTGGTTGGCGAGCGCTGCGGCTAGGCTTTGCGCACCGAGTTCGGCCGGGCGGAATATCTCGTTTTGGCTCATCGGGATGCCTGTCGCGAGCTGTGCCAGATACTCACCAAGACCGATTCTTAGGACGCATTTCTCGCTCTCGCCAAGTCGGCCAGAGGCGTGAAGACGCTGGGCCCATGCCGCGGCACATCCGATTGCCTTGCCTGTCGTTGCGATCCACGCAATTCCGTGTACGAGTCGCTGACTAGTACGCGCAGTGTCTGCTTCCAACAGTCCATCCTGCGATAGTTGTGTGATGCCGCATTCAACTACCGAATCAACAAATGCTTCCGCGGCATTTGCGGCAGACTGGACAAGATCAATCAAGGCACTTCCGGTCATCGGGGCCATCACGCTTGAAATGCTTTACTTGCGGATTTTTCTGGCAACGGCTGGAGCGCCTTTTGCGTGAATAGGGCGTTCGGCAAATGCCGCCTTGACTATCGCTGCCTGATCACGTTCGTGATCCCCGTGAAAGCTTCCCGCTGGAGAAGGTGACTCCGGCCGGCCAACATACTCGGGTCTTGAAGCCTCAAGATTCAATTTGGTAGCGAGATCCTCGATCCTGGGTCGGATCCACGGCCACATCCCCATATTCTGAGGCTCTTCCTGTACAACAGTCACTCTGGCACCCGGAGAGCGAGCGAGGATTTCGGATAGCTCTGTTGCCGGAAATGGATAGAGCAATTCAAGACGGACAATGTCGACATCATCTGCAGCTAATTGGGTTCGCGCCTGCATGAGTTCATAAGCGATCTTACCGCTACAGATCAGAATTCGACGCGCATTGCGTATTTCCAAACTCAAGACAGGTTCGAAGCGATTCCCAGTTTGGAACTTCTCAATTGGCGAAACCGCTGCCGGCAATCTAAGTAGTATCTTCGGCGCAAGAATAACCAGCGGCTTTCGAACTGTCCGTAGCATCTGGCGCCGAAGCAAATGAAAATAGTTTGCTGGCGTCGATGGATTGGCGATCTGGATATTGTCCTTTGCAGCCAACTGGAGATATCGCTCCGGTCGCGCAGACGAATGTTCGGGCCCTTGCCCCTCCAGACCATGCGGGACGAGAAGAACAAGGCCCGATGGCTGCAGCCACTTTTCCTCGCCGCTGGCGATGAACTGATCAACCATGATCTGAGCGCCGTTGACAAAGTCGCCAAACTGCGCTTCCCAGACAGTGAGTGCATCAGGGCGCTCGAGACTATAGCCGTACTCGAATCCAAGAACTGCGTATTCAGAAAGTGGGCTATTCAGAATGGTGAACGCAGCCTGGTCGCGGGAAAGCCCGTCAAGCATTGAAATACGGCGGCCACTCTCAAGATCGACAATGCCGAAGTGACGTGTGGAAAATGTCCCGCGTACCGTATCCTCACCCGTCAGGCGTACCGGCGTGCCTTCCGTCACCAAAGACGAAAAAGCAAGTGCTTCGCCCAAGGACCATGGCACCCCACGAGCTTTGGCTTCGGACCTCTGCTCAACGAGACGCCGCACTTTTGGGTGAACCGAAATATCCGAAGGCAAGGTCGATAGGGCTGTAAGAAGAGTTACAAGTCTACCATGATCAATCCCGGTATCTGGCTCTTTTACCACTTTCTGGGTTGGGCGATATGGCTCCCAACGGCCACCCGGATAACCGCTTCGATTGGGACGCCATGATACGGCAGAGTCATACGCTCGTTGCAGCTCATTCCTATACTCGTCGACAAGAGTTTCTGCCGAAGCAACAGACATTAAGTCTATGCTTTTCAGATGCACTTCGAATATTTCTCGTACCGATTGGTGTCCATCAATGGCAGCGTATGCGGCTGGCTGGGTGAAGCGCGGCTCATCTAGTTCATTGTGACCGTTTCTGCGATAGCAAACCAAGTCGATGACAATATCCCGCTCGAATTTCTTCCGAAAGGCGACAGCCAAGTCAGCAGCACGAATGCATGCCTCAATGTCGTCGCCATTGACATGAATGATTGGTGCGTCAATTGCCTTGAATGGACCGGTACAGTGCCACGAAGTCCGCGCCTCCCAAGGTTCGGTCGTGAACCCGACTTGATTGTTAACAACTAGATGTATTGTTCCGTGAGTCGCGAATCCGGGAATCCCGGAAAGCTGCAGTGTCTCCGAAACAATGCCTTGCCCGACGACGGCGGCATCCGAATGAAACAAAAAGCCGAGCACCTGACTTGCACTTGAACGATCCCGTAGATCTTGTCGCGCGCGCACACGCCCAGCAACCATCGGATTCACCGCCTCAAGGTGGGACGGATTTGGGCAAAGCGTGATTTGAATTTTGTGACCGTCGACTAAAATCTCGGATTCAGCTCCAAGATGATAGGGGACGTCACCCGCACAATAGGCATCTGCAGAGAAAGGGTGCGCACCCTTGAACTTTGCAAACAATTCCGACAACGGCGTTCCGAACAATATCCCCATTAAAGAGGTTCGCCCTCGATGCATCGGCCCAACGACAATTTCGTCAACACCACACTTGGCAGCCTCACGAAAAATCCGATCAACCATAGGGAACATGGCTTCGGCACCTTCCGCACCGAATCGCTTTTTCGTGGGGTATTTCTTCCTTAGAAATCCCTCAAACTCGTCGACCTGAACCAGTTTTCTATAAGCTTGGATTTTCTCCTCGGCAGGCAGTGGGTAGCGCTGCTCTTCAAACACTTGCTGGACCCAAGTTCGAATCTCGACGTTGTCAATGTGTGCCGTTTCAACAGTGAAACTTCCGCAATACTGATCCACGAGTTGACGGGACATATCGTCAGCTATGGATGAAGAGGGAAGGTTGGCCGCTAGCGCAGCGACACCAGAATTTCTAAGCGCCAGCGGATCAAGTTTTGCGTCAAGATGGCCTCGCTGTCGGATGATTTCTGCAACGATTGAGACGGGTCGATCCCGCTCATTGGAGGATTTTTGACCATCCCGAACCGCAAGAATTTGAGCCATGTCGAATGCACATCGCCAGCTCATTTCGACGGACATCGGATCCGCTTCATAGCGTCGATAGAGCGCTTCAAAATATTCAATGCTTGTTCCGACGAGACCATCCATAAGCCGCTCAAGCCTCTGAGGTTCGAATCACGCCATCTGAAGCGAGCTTGGATATCTCATCGGTTCCGTAGCCCATCTCATGAAGAATGCTTACAGTATCTGCTCCAATGCTCGGCTTACCGGCCCACCGCATGCGACCGGGCTTGTTTGTGAAGCGCGGCACGACGTTCTGAAGAAGAATCGAGCCTAGTTCCGGATCGGGCATTCGCACGAAGGCTTCACGCGCCTTGACGTGTGGGTCATTGATGAATTGTTCGGCGTCGTTGATGGGGCCGGCAACAACCTGCGCCTTCTCCAATATCTCTAGAACTTCCGACTGAGTATGCTGCGCTATCCAGTCGGCCATGATCTTGTCGATCTCCGCGACACGCTTTATCCGACCTTGGTTCGTGGAAAGCGTCGGGTCTTCGGCAAGGTCAGGGCGGCCGATCGCACGGAATAGCCGCATGACCGGCTCGTTGGCTGCCCCGGAAAGTACAATCCAGCGTTCATCCTTCGTCCGATACGAGTTCCGTGGGACAGTCCAGGTCGATCGGTTGCCCTTACGCTTCGGACTTGCTCCCGTCTGATCGAAGTGTGCGACCATCGATCCGAGTGCCGGGATCATCGGTTGGACGAGATCGACATCAATCTCATCACCGATCCCGCCATTGCGCTCTCGATTTACTAGCGCAGCCAACATACTGTAGGCGCCAGTAAGTGCTGCGATTGTGTCTGCCAGCGGATAGGCCGGAAGAGTTGGCGGTCCATCCGGTTCTCCCGTTACGTGGGCGAACCCACTGAAAGCTTCTGCCAAAGTTCCAAGGCCCGGACGCTGGCTATACGGGCCGGTCTGTCCCCAGCCGCTAATGTGGAGAAGAACGAGCCCCGGGTTTGTCTCGCGCAGGGATTCGTAATCGAACCCCCACTGCGACAACCGCCCCGGCCGAAAATTCTCGACCAGACCGTCGGCGCTATCAACCAGACGCCGGAGAACGGCAGCACCTTCCGGTCGTCGGAGATCGACGGATAGTAGCTTCTTGTTGCGCCCCATGACTCGCCACCAGAGCGGGTGCCCATCTTTTACTGGCCCCATCTTCCGAACTTCATCGCCATCGATATGCTCGACCTTGATGACATCTGCGCCTAAATCGGCGAAGAACGCAGTTACTAGAGGTCCGGCAAACAGCATGCCGACGTCGACTATTCGCAATCCGACCAATGGCCCTGCTGGCATTGAAGTATCGGACGACACTGTATCGGTTTGGTCAGTTGTCGAGGGCATGTCTTGGTGGCCTATCTAGGCTAGTAGCTTGCGCGCAATGAGGTGACGCTGTATTTCGCTAGTACCGCCTCCGATCTGCGTGTGGCGGACGTAGCGGTAGAACAGTGTCAGCGGCAGTTCGAGAGATTCACCCATTGCGCCGTGGATCTGGATGGCGTGATCAAGTGTCCTCGTTCCCCAGTCGGATGCACAAAGCTTCACCATTGCCGCTTCAGTCCGTACGTCCTGTCCTCGGTCCGCCCGCGCGGCATTCTCATAAACCATCGCGCGCAGCGCCTGGATGTCGATATACATATCCACGAGCTTCCACTGGATCGCCTGTCTCTCAGATATCGGTTTTCCAAATGTCACGCGTTGCTTGGAATACTCGACACACATGTCGAGAGCTCTCTGCATTTTTCCGAGTGCGTACGGGCCTCGCATCAGACGGTCGTGGATCGTGAGCCACGTCTGCCCGAGCGTGAATCCCTTGCCAACTTCTCCTAAAACTGCGTTATCGCCGACACGGCAATCGTCGAAGTGCACGATATACTGCGCTGCGCGTGGACCAAGCCATGTCCGGATGCCGGGCTCTTCGACTTTAAGGCCCGGATTGTTGCGGTCGACGAGAAACATAGTGATCCCGCCGCGCTGCCGCTTTGTTGAATCGGTTACCGCCTGGACCAGCAGAAAATCGCTTTCCGCCGCCATAGAGATCCACATCTTAGTGCCGTTTAGAACCCACTGATCACCATCGCGCACGGCGCGCGTCTGCATCATTCCGCCGGGATCAGATCCGGCATTCGGCTCTGTCTGGGCAAAGCTAGTGGTCTTCTCGCCTTCGATGACTGGTGTCAGGTACTTTTCGACCTGGTCGCCCTTGCAGTGATAGAGGATGTTAGGAACGTTTGCGAACGGGAACGGAACTGCCGTGTACATGAACTCCTCTAGCACTGCCGCGCGAGCCAGCATTGAGAGGCCGCTTCCACCATGTGATTCCGGCACAAGCAAGTACCAAAATCCGGTATCTCGCGAAATTTTAAATAGGCGCTCAACGACCGGTTCTGGAAATACAGCCTTCAGTGCAAGCAATTCTTTAAGCCCATACGCATGACCGGGATGCGGAAGGAACTCCTGCTCAAGCGGGAGCAATTCCTCCCTGACGATCCGCCGTGCAAGGTCGCGATACTCAATGACATCTGGGGGTAACTCGAAGTTCGACGCTCCGTCTTGCGCGGCGTCGAAGCCATATGCCGGTGAGGAGACACTGCTCATTTTAACTCCTATTTCTCCGCAAGTGCGCGGGCCGGATACAGATCCTGGACGCGGGTGAGACGTTCCAACTCTGTGAGGCGCTCAAAGAGCGCTTTTGAGTTGATGCCTGTGTCATTGGATTCAACACATGCAGTAAATTTGGCGAAGGTCTCATCACGCGACAATGGAACTTTAGCAGCGCCTCGGGCGGCAACGATCTCACCGCTCGATAGCACCCGCCCATCCGTTAGCCGGATATCGACGACGTCGTAACGGCTGTGTCCGGTAACTGGATCGCCTTCGATGTCAGTACGGGTGCTGACTTTTGGGAAGAAGGCCTGAATATCGGGTCGACGCACGAACTCGTCTCGGACTTCTCGGACGCCGACGTCTCCCGCTACGATGGCGGATGCCATCGCGAATTCAATACTGAACTTTGCCTCGAGTTCAGCCTGAGGGCGATGATGGCGCAGAATTGTCGCATTGCGCGCACTCATGAGAACTTCGATATTGGCAATATCGTCAGCCTTGAGCCCATATTTCTTGCGAAGATCTACTGCGCCATCGATCGCCCGATGGGTGCAATAGCACATCGGGTACTTCTTAATATTTAGGCCGACGGAGATCATCCGCCACTCTTTGCCAGCCTTCAGGGGCGACACTACGTCAAATCGGCCTGCAGGTGAGAACGCTGCCAGAAAACCTTGCGGATGCTCGTATGTGTCGTCAGTAGCAGTCATACCGGCTGCAGCAAGCTCGGCGGAAAAGACGCCCGACCGAGCTGCGAGACCAGCATGTAGCGGCTTTGCCATCGATCCAAAATTCGATAGAAGCCCTGAGCTCTGTGATGCGGCAAGTCCTAGAGCAGTCGCGGACTTCGACGCATCGAGGCCACGCAGCGATGAACAGGCGGCGGCGGCCGCTACAGCCCCAAAGACGCCCGTTATGTGCCATCCCTTAGTTGGGTGCTGGTCAGATTCACGATAGATCAGTTCCGCCCAGATCTCGTAGCCCGCGAGATAGGCTGTGATCATCTGCGAACCGGTTGCGTTGCATTCTTCGGCAGTCGCAAGGATAGCAGGAACCAAAACGGCACTCGGATGGCCCTTGAGGCCTGTGTCATCCATGTCGAGTGCGTGGGCGGCGGCTCCATTGATAAGCGCTGCGACTGTCGGAGTTGCCCGCCGGCCATCCGGCCAAAGTACGGCGGTTCCGCCGGCGGTGCGCTCGACCTTGCGCAAGATTGACGGAGGCGGTTCGTTTGCGCCCGCAGTCATAACTCCAATCACGTCAATGAAGCCCTCAACCGCTCGTCGGCGCGCTTCCGCAGGTATTTTACTTGCTTTCAGTTCAGCAACGAATTTGCCGAGATCCTGAGTCAGTCGTAGCTTGCTCACGCTGCTGCTCCCGCCCGAGCTTTTGCACGCAATTCTGCCAAGCTGCCGCCGCGCATGACGGAGCCGGGGAGGGGGTGGCCGACGATTTCTTCCGCAAGCTGCGCGCACGCAATCAGCTTCGACAGGTCGACACCTGTCTCGATTCCCATCTCGTCACACATAAAGACGAGATCCTCGGTACACACATTTCCGGCGGCACCCTTGTGTCCAGCAAATGGGCATCCACCGAGTCCGGCTACGGATGAATCGAAGACGGAAACGCCCATTTCGAGGCCGGCATAGGCGTTTGCGATCCCCATTCCACGTGTGTCGTGTAAATGCAGCGCCACGTCTAATCCGGGGTGCTTTTCGCGCACGGCGCTGACAAGACGCTTAACAGATGCCGGCGTCGCCCAAGCCATCGTATCGGCGAGCGAAACTAACTTAATCGTGAAGCCTTCTTCCGCCGCAGCGTCGACGAGACTACCTATCTGACTAACGACATGACCAACAGGGACGTCGCCTTGAATGTTGCAGCCAAATGCAGCGCGGATTGATATGCGCTCGACTGGCACACTGTTGAACTTGTACATCCGGGCAATGCCGCGTTCCGCGTCAAGATCCTGCGCGGCGGTCCTATTTTGGTTTCGCTTCAGAAACTCTTCAGAGGCTGTCAGGGATAGAGATCCGCGAACATCGAGCCGACCTGCGGCGAGTGCGCGCTGCAGGCCCTTCTCGTTGAGCCACAAGCCAAGGAATCTGACACCTGGTCGTCGCGTGAAGCCCGCGACGACTTCATCGGCATCAGCCATTCCAGGAACTGCTTTCGGATTTACGAAGGACACAATCTGGATTTGCTTAAGCCCCGTCTCGGACAGCCGGTCGATTAGCTCAATCTTCCGAGCCGTCGGTATGACCCCGCGTTCGAACTGAAAGCCCTCTCGGGGGCCTTCCTCGTTGATCTGAATAGCTTTCGGAAGATCAAACATTTCTGCCTCCTGCACCGATCATGCTGGTGCGACAAATGGATATGGTACCGGCGACCTGCCCCGGTGCGGCAGCGCGACTGTTGCTGCGCCGGGCGTCGATTCCGTACCTGCCGTGTTCCGTATTCCGAGCTCCAAATCAATAAGGCCAAAGGCCTGTAAGTTCTTCTTGCCAGTCACGCGTGCCCAAATATGCAGCGACTCATCAACTCGATTCATCGCACGGAATTGAAATTTGACTTTCCAGACCCAGCCTTCTGGACCGGCCCAGTCCTTCAATAGCTGAAGGATGAACTGCTGCTTAAAGGACCCGTTGATTAGGATGTCGGGTAACTTGTCATGCTCCTGCGCGAATGTTCGATCATAATGAATCCGGTGCCAGTTCTCCATCGCAGCCGACCAACGCATCAAATGCATTGTGCCGAGCGGCCCTTTCACGAGCGGTGAGATTTCCTGTCCAACTTCAATGTCGTCGAAGCAAGTTTGTTTCAGGGATTGAGTCATTGCGGCTTCCTGCGGATGAGCGTACGACGCGCCCGCATTAGGACCTCTCCGTTTTGGGTCGCGAACTCCGACTCGGTTACGACGAGTATGATCAACCCCTTGCTTGTTTCCTTTTCGGTAATATCCAAATAACGTGAGCGCATCTGGATTTTTTCACCGTGGCGAGCATAGCGATATAATTCAACTTCTGTCCCGCCATTCAGAATCGCATAACCAGCAAGCGGTTCGATCTGCGGAAGCCCTCGCGTCGCTGAGCTACCTTGACCGAGGCCGTCGAAGTCCGGATCGGCACCGTGAACTATCAGCGGATCGGGGCTGCCGAGCGTACGCCGGAACATCAGCATCGGAAAAAGCGGTGGCGCTATAGGACCGCCAAATCGATTGGTCGCGTCGGGTCCGTAGTCATTTGATTCGTCCATAATTGCCTGAGCGAATCGCCGGACGGCGCCGGTCTCGACAGCGTCGCACGCGGTCTCCCACTCCGACTGGACTCCGATATATTCTCTCAGACCTTCGATCATCGTACTGCCATAGGCTTATTGACCGTCGGTTTGTCTGCCGGACCACAAAGCAGGCGAGCGTTATCGCTTCCTAACGGACCCATGATACGGCCCATCACCGGAGGCGTGCCCATTAGGCGGAACGGGCTGGTGAGCAGCGGCCATTCGTCGCCATCACTGTCTACTGCACGCAGGACAAGGCCACGCTCTCGCGTCTGGCCAGATTCCAGCATTTCTCGAACTGACAGAATCGGGCTTGATACGTATCCAAGATTAGCGGCCGTCGCCGTAACTTCGCTGCGACTGCCTAAAGAAGACGACGCAATACGAGAAAGCACGGCCTCTGCTTGCCCGGCTGGCGCCTCGACAACGACGTACCCGTCATTTGCCTCGGCAACAACTGGATACGGCGCGGACTGGTCGTCGTTCCAAAGCGGCATTGTAACCCAAGCACCGATGTCTTGCATGGAGAGGTCAATCGACTGACCAAACCCGCAACTATCTCGATGCTCGAGTGCCGCAAGGATTGTGACAACAGCAATTTCAGCGCCAAGTAAATCAACTGAAGAAATTCCGGTCTTCACTGGGACATCGCCAGCGCGCGTAAGGTCCATGATGCCTGACATGGCTTGGATCACAGTGTCGTAGGCTGGTCGGCCGGCATATTTAGAATCGGCACCAAAACCCGAAACGGCGCAGTAGATAAGGCGAGGATTTGTTTTTTTCATTTCTGCGATGGAGAAGCCGCGCTTTGCCAACGCACCAGGCTTCAGGTTTTCGATAAGTACGTCGGCTGACGCGACCAACTGCCGTAGATGTTCAACACCTTCGGGCGAAGTCATATCAAGCGTAACACTCAGCTTGTCGGAATTCGTGAATGTAAAGAAGTAGCTCTTACCGTTGCGGACTGGCGGCCAATTCCGGACCGCCTCCCCCTCCATCGGTTCAATCTTTATGACTTCTGCACCGAGATTTGCGAGGTGGCGTGCGCCAAGTGGGGCCGTCGTATAGTGGCCAATCTCAAGTACCCGAATTCCTATCAATGGCAGGCACGGCGTCGACCTAACAGCCGGAACACGCCGGCTCCCTCCCAACTTCGACACAAGCTGGAGGACTTCATCCCGACCATCATCAGGCGCGGGAATGTGTTCGAGCGTCAGATCCGGCAGCGCATCCATGCGCATTGGTGACGCAGGAATGAAGATGTCGCGCGTACCCGACCCGTCGCGAACGCGGCGGATGGATTTCCGATAATCGAGATTAACCTCCCGAGGATGCTTATCGACTTTGGCGACCGGCCCGCAGGGAATATCCGCGCGGCCGAAAGTTTTTACGCAATTTTCGATTGATTCGCGGCCAATCCAATCTTGAAGAATCGCATCCACTTCGCTGGTCCGGTGCGCTCGATCAGATGCCTTACCGTAGCGAGCATCATTGGCCAACTCCGGCCGTCCAACGGCTGCGCATATCCGTGCCCATTGTAGATCGCTAGCCGCGCAGAGCTGAACCCAACCGTCGCGCGCATGATAGACGTTCCAAGGCGCAGTCATCGAGTGCCGATTCCCAATACGGCTAATCGTTGGCTTGCTGCCACTCAGCAACGTCGGAAGGAAGGTCGACATTCCGACAAATGCGCAGTCGTAGAGGGCCATGTCGATCTTTTGCCCGCCCCCGCCGGCGTTGCGGACCCGCAAGGAAGCAAGGCATGCGGCGGCGGCATACACGCCCGTCATGAACTCGATGATTGGAAGCCGGATTGGCGATGGTGGACTGGCCGCCATTCCCGTCGTGTCAAGAATGCCTGATATTGCTTGAATCTGTGCGTCCGAATAGGGTCGGCCGGACAGCGGTCCACTGTCTCCGAACGCGGACACATTGCAATCAATCCGGTCAATGTCAATCGGCAGCGGAAATGACTGTAACGGATCCTTGATATCGGGCGAATGCACTAATATGTCGCTTCGCGCAACGACTTTCTCGAGAATCTCGTTTTCAAGCGCGGTGTCTTCGTCGACGACGATACTAAGCTTCCCCGCCATTAATTGGTCGCGATGGCGAGATTTCGAAGCGCCCGACCTACGCACCTCCGGAACTATTACTTTTGCCCCGAGCTGCGCTAATAGCGAGCAACAAACCGCTGCGCCAATTCGAGCACCAAACTCCGCGACGACAATCCCGTCAAGAGGCAGGCGCCTCATTTTATCAGCCTCGTATTGCCGGGGGCCGGCGCAATCGATCGAGCATTCGACAAATCCCGCATGCAAAATCGGCCATCATTTTGATCCGCTCTCACGACAGTTCACTTCCATTTCCACCGCAGAAGCGAACGCTCTTCCTTTAAATGGGATACTAAATTGCATGAAAAATTACAAGATGAATTTGGTTCAAGGATGGATCAGGCCGTCGCAGTCTTGTGGACCTGCTGTATACGCCTATCTTATTGTCAAACATATGTAATTGACACAATTTTAGGTCTAAATTGCAGTTTTTGAGCTTGCATTTTCTTACCTGCTGCGATAATATTGCATGCAATAATTATATCGATAGCCTAATTGACGTAGAATTATCGCCCACAATGGGTACGTCTGTCGTATTGTGATTTTATTGATCCTTTTAGGTACGAGGAAACATCTAGGAATGAGTAACGTTACTACAGAGGCGTCGGCGCATAGAAAGCGGGGCCGCCGGACATCTGCAGGAATTGCCGTGCTCGCTCCTCCCGAAAAGAGAGCTTCCGGAACGTCTGTGCGCCTTGAGTGGCAGGCGATCTGGGACATCGTGGAAGAGAATCCGGAGCTGGCCCCGAGCCGCAATTCGGAGACATATCGACGTTTGAAGCGTATGATTCTGGCTGGCCAGCTCGGTCCTGGGCGAAAGCTCGTGCACGAGGAGCTCGCCGAGGCACTCAATGTGTCGCGTACGCCCGTGCGTGAGGCGCTTGAGCGCCTCTATCAGGAGGGATTTGTCACGCGTCTGCCCCGGCGGGGTTTTTACGTAACTGGCATCACTCGTGACGAAGCACTAGCACTATACGGAGCACGTGAAGCGCTCGAGGTTTTTGCGCTCGAAACGACACTCGATCGCGGGCCGATGGAGCGTGGCGCTATCAACATGCTCGCAACCTATGCGAAGCGGTACGAGGAATACACGACCGGCCAAGTATTGACCGAACGTCTGCTAACGGACGTGCTCTTCCATCTGAAATTAGCCGAGCTTTCCGGCAATCGCTTTGTCGTGCGACTACTTGCCCAGACATTCGAGCGGATTGCCCTGAAGCGCCGCCATGAAGGATACCGGCCCGACCGACCCAAGAAGGCCGGCGTCGAACATGCTAAGTTCCTTGATGCGCTTGCTCGGCACGATAAGTGTTCGGCCGTGCAGACTCTCCGCAAGCATATCCAATCGGCCCGCGATGCGCTGCTGACACAACTCTACGAGATGCCTGATCAACCACTGGAGATCGGCTAGACCGGCATTTCAGCGCTTAATCGCCGCTAGTACTGCGTCAGTATCGACACCTGGTGCCCCGGGAAGTGGCCCATGGGGGATTGGGTCTTTTCCAAATCTAAATGGCGCTGAAAGGATGGGTACGGCCGCGCCGCGACCTGTCGAGGCAAATTGCACGAGTGTGCGTTTGTGTGCCAGGTCCTGAGAAAATACCTCTCCCATCTCGAAAACACCGACAGCCTCAATTCTTATTGAGGCAAAATGCGAGACAGCCTGACTTCGCGACATGCCGGACACTTTGTCTTTCGTGCTTTCGGAAATGATTTCACTTCCAACCACAACCCAACCATCCGTCGCTGCGAGTACGCTGACCGGTCGGATAGCCCTTGCGCCGTCCGGACGCGCGAGTTCAGTTATCCAAAGAAGAATGTCGAGCATTGAGAGGTCAATGTGCTGTCCGATTCCGGACTCATCCCGAGCACGCAGTGCGGCGAGAACGACGAGTGGAATCGCATGGGCTGCCGCCTGATCGGCAATGCTGATCCCGACACGCAGCGGCGATGAGCTGCCTCCGACCAGTTCCATCAACCCGGACTCTGCCTGTATGACGCTGTCCAATGCCGGTCGTCCAGCCGATCCACATCCGAAGCCGGAGATTGAGCAGTAAATAAGTTTCGGTGCTTGTTGCATCAATGTGACTGGACCAACATTCACTTTATCAAGTGCACCCGGCCGAAGGCTCTCGATTACGACATCGGCGGAGCGGACCAAATCGATGAAGCGTTCACGTCCATCGGCGGACTTTACGTCAATGATTACTGAAGATTTGCCGCTGTTGCATGTCGCAAAATATGCGCCATGCCCGTCATATTGGGGTTGCCAAGCTCTTGACACCTCCCCACCCACCGATTCGACCTTGACCACTTCCGCGCCTAAGTCGGCTAGATAACGACCGCCGAGCGGGCCTGCCGTATATGCGCCTATTTCAATGACCTTAATGCCGGACAGCGGTCGATCGCCGTTCGGTACCGATGCCCCTACGGCCATGCTTCTCTTCTTCAACAAAGTTGGTACGACAGGAGTCCGGGTCAAATTCCGATCGGATTCGGCTAGCCAGGAGGCGCCCGAAAATCCATGCAGAAACGATTTCCGTCCAAAAGAAGGGTCCGTCCTTGATGCGAGGTCGGCCTCGAACACGGTCTTCACCGATCCTACCGGCAGATTCGCGGCGTCAAGCGTCCGGACGGATTCAGAAGTTGTTCGCGCCGAGGTCCAGCCAACGATGATCTCTTCTACGAGATTGGAATTTCGAACCCGATCATCGCTGGTAGAAAGTCGTCGGTCTCCCTGTAAATCTGTTCGTCCAATTGCTTGGAGAAGATTGTGCCAATGTTGATTCGTAGTCGTGCAGAGCTGGATCCAGCCATCTGAAGTTTTGTAGACGTTCCATGGTGAGCACAGATGATGCCCACTACCAAGTCTGTATCCGTCGTGTCGGCCACGCTCTACTGTCGCGACATATGTCGATAAGAGTGCAAAAGCACTATCGATTCCGGAAGCCTCGACCCGCCCACCCCGTCGAGTTCTGAGTGCGGCCAGAATTCCTGAAGTTGCGTTCAAAGCGGTAATCATTTCAATGATTGGAACATACGTTAATTGCGGCGGACCATTCCGTTGACCAGTTGCGGCCATCAGTCCGCCGATCGCCTGCAAAGCTATCTCATCAAAATCACGATTCTCAGGCGTTAAATTGTTGCCGAAGGTACTCACAACGCAGATAACCCGATTGCGGGCCTCAGCATTGAAGATCTCGTCGTCGCTTGCGTTTCTGTGACCTACTAGTACGACATCTGCACGTGTAACCCATGTGTTCCATTCCGCCGCGTCAATATTGGAAAAATTCGCGGCGTTAAACTTTCCATGCGAATAGCGTTCGGTCGAGCGGCCGCGAGCAGTCTCTGTTAGACCGATGTTCCGAGCCTCGCCGCCGATCCGGATGATCTTTGCGCCCAATTCCGCAAGAAGACTTGCGCACACAGATACGGCCAATCGATCCGCACGTTCAACGACAATAATCCCGGCAAGACAAGGCCTGGTGCTGGCAGGCGCTGTCAAGTCCCTATTCATGCGCGATACGCTTGTATTCCTGTAAGTTCTCTACCCTCGATTAGTGTGAGAATCTGGTTCGTTCCGTCTGGAATCGGAAGCATTCGAATGTCGCGATAGTGACGCTCAAGGCCGAGTTCGCGACTTATTCCCATCGCGCCGTGGACCTCCATCGCGAGCGACACCGCCTTCTGACAGGTCGCGATCGAATATCGCTTCGCCATAGCGGAAATCTGGTTGGCTCGCTCACCTTTGTCGATGCAAGACAACGCGTAATAGCACAACAGTCGGCTTGTTGTGACTGCTGTTGCGATCTCTGAGAGCATTTCTTGCACAAGCTGCATTGAACCAATCAGGCGCCCGAACTGTTTGCGCTCGCTCGAATACTTCAGAGCGACGCTCAGCGCAGCGTCCGCCATGTGCACGGCGCAAAGACCGAGAATCGGACGATTTGCCAACCACGTCAGAGTTAGGATTCGAGCTGCGTCGCCAACTTGGCCGAGTTGGTTTGCTTTGCTTACTCGACAATTCTCGAAGACAACTTCGCCGAGGTGGCCTTGCTGCAAGCCTAGGGATGGAATTTCACGTGTTTCGAACGGCGACATTTCCCGGTCGACTACGATGCGCATCATTCGGCTAAGTCCCGCTTCATCCTTACCGACTGACGTCGTGACATTGATGATGTCGCATATCGAAGCATTCGTGATCCACATCTTGCGACCATTTAGGACGTAGCTATCACCATCCAACTCTGCGCGTGTTTTGACGCTTCTCGGGTCTGATCCAACATCTGGTTCAGTTGTGCCAGTGCAAGTTATCTTGCGGGCCGATATGAGGTCAGGCAAGAAACGTTCTCGCTGCTCGGCGGTGCTTTCGAAGTGTATTCTTGTCACTGTTACTTCTTGGCCAAGTACCGCAAGTGTGACAACTGGCGGAAGCTGCTCCATCATAATCCCGTACACGACCGTGGAAAGTCCGGCACCGCCAGCGGATTCCGGTACCCGTGCTGACGTTAGGCCCTGATTGGCGCAGAGTTGTAAAATTATACGCATTGCATTCTTCGGCAGTGGCTTGTCTTGATCATGGGAATCCAGAATTGGCCGGATTTCGCGATCCACCATGCGGCGCATCGACTCTTGGATCATTTTCTGTTCGCTTGTAAGTTCGAAATCCATAGATCAATCCCCACAAAATGTTCAAGCTAGATGAAAGTGATTCAGAATTCCGCCAAAGGACTGCAGCTATTCGCCTCTTAACTTTTCGCGAAACTTAGGTTTGCGTTTTTCTCGAAATGCGTTGCCCCCTTCCTTTGACTCTTCCGTGTTGTAATAGAGTGCGAGCGCCTGAAATCCCATGCTGGCAATGCCCCGGATGTTTTCGCTGTCGGCATTGAAGGAGCGTTTTGCAATTGCAATGGCAGTGGGGCTCCGCTCGACGATTTCAGCGCACCACTTTTCAACTTCAACGTCGAGATCGTCGTCGGGGACGACCTTATTCACAAGGCCCATCGCCGCAGCTTCAGTGGCCGTGTAGCGGCGGCACAAATACCAAAGCTCTCTAGCCTTTTTCTCGCCCACAATACGGGCGAGAAAGGCCGTTCCGAACCCGGGATCAACCGAGCCGACTTTGGGTCCAACTTGGCCGAAGACAGCACTTTCCGCTGCGATCGTGAGATCGCAGATGGTTGCGATGACGTTTCCCCCTCCGATCGCAAAACCCCGCACTTTCGCTATAACTGGCTTCGGAACATCCCGGATCGCGGTGTGTAACTCTTCAACGGGTACACCCAACGTGCCGCGCCCCTTACGCTCAGATTTTTTGTCTGCAGCATCGCCCCCAGTGCCGAATGCACGCGTTCCGGCACCCGTTAGTACGATGACACCGATGTCCTTGTTCCAGCCGGCGCGGTATAGTGCGTCGGTTACTTCGCCGTATGTCGTCATGCGGTAGGCGTTCATCCTATCCGGGCGATTAACGGTGATCGTCGCTATCCCGTCTTTCTCGTCGTATAGAATGTCTTCGTAGGTCGACTCGCTCACAATTGTCCTCCGATTCTGGCGATCCTGCACTGGCTGGCCCCACACACTTTTAACGTGCCGGCTTCAGGAAGTCGCCGCCGCGCATGCTGGGATGCGACCGTTCATACTGCTTGGGATAGAAGAACTCTTCACTGAGTTCGACGGCCGCATGCCATGGCCAGCGGGGGTTGTAGAGCATGCCTCGACCCAGGGCGACGATATCAGCCTTGCCTGATGTCAGGATCTCTTCAGCCTGTCTCGCCTCGGTGATCAGTCCTACCGCCATCGTGCAAATACCTGTCTCGCGGCGGATACGCTCCCCGTTAGGAACCTGATATCCGGGAAAGACTTTGAGTCTTTGTTCAGGGGCGGATCCGCCGCTCGACGCCGTGATGTAGTCGCAGCCGATCGCCTTGAGCTTCTTACAGAGCTCGACGCTGTCTTCGACTTCCCAGCCGCCGTCCACCCAGTCGGTTGTCGATATACGAACGCCGATCGGCTTTCTCTCCGGCCAAACGTCCCGAACAGCCGAAAATAGTTCAAGGCAGAACCTCATACGATTCTCTAGAGATCCGCCGTACTTATCCGTCCGTTTGTTTGTCAGTGGCGAAAGGAAATTGTGAATGAGGTAGCCGTGTGCGCCATGGATCTCCAGTAGATCGAGCCCAAGCGCGTCAGCACGTTTGGCCGCATCGACATGGTCCTGGATCATTTGGCGGATGCCCGCATCATCTAGGGCGATCGGCATGTTACGGCCGGGGTAGGGAAGCGGCGACGGGCCGAGAGGTGACCAGCCACCTTTTTCGAGCGGTACAGCCTTCTGCCCTTCCCAAGCCACCGTAACGGAACTCTTACGGCCCGCATGCCAAAGCTGGATACCGAGCTTAGCGCCTCCGTACTTGCGACAGAAATTGATAGACGGCTCGATTGCAGCGACCTGCTTTTCGGACCAAAGTCCGTGATCATAGATGCTTAAGCGCCCGTGGGGATGCACCGCAGATGCTTCAATGATCAGCAAGCCAGCGCCCGAGACGGCCATCGTTCCAAGATGCATGAAGTGCCATTCGCCGACACATCCGTCTTGGCAGGAGTACTGTCCCATTGGTGAAATCGCGATCCGGTTTGGCAACTCCACGCCACGCATTTTCAGCGACGAGAACAACAATGATGCCATACGCAACCTCACCTTGGTTCGCGCCGCATTGCGGCTATGAATTTTTTTGCTTCGATATTTTTGCGATGCACCCGGCGGCCAAGCTCTCCCGCAAATTGACCAGATATGGCCACAGGCGTACTGAGTTGTAGGCCAGCTCTATACTCCTGCATCCAAGTCTGGATGCAAATTGATATAAATCTACGACATCCGTCAAGCGAAAAGGCTCGCATTATTCTGAGATTTTTCAGTACTTCTGGCCGAATAAGAAGAGAGTCTCTAATCTAAGTCTTGGCTGCCGACGAACCTATTTGCATGCAGTATGTAATGCGCTATATCGCGGGGCGAGGCTTCGCTGGACGGTTTGACCCAGTGGCCATGCAGTTGCCAGTCTCTCGGGAGGATATGACATGGATTTAGGGATTCAGGGCCAGTCGTGCCTAATCGTAGGCGGCGCGCGCGGCATCGGCTTTGCTACGGCACGAGCATTGGCGGGCGAAGGGGTGGCGCTCGCATTGGCGGATATCGACGGCGTAGCCGCCGTTACGGCAGCAGACCGACTTGCAAAAGAGTTTTCCACGAAGGCCGTCGGAGTGCAGGCGGACATTACGAGTCTGGAGAGCGTGCAGGCACTAATCCGTGATTCAGAATTGGCCATTGGACCGCTTTCGATTCTAGTCAATTCTGCTGCTGTGCTGGACGATAAGCTGTTTGTTGATTCGAAGCCGGCTGACTGGCGGCGAATGATCGACGTCTGTCTTTATGGACCGATGAACGTCCTTCATACAGCACTGCCTGGAATGATTTCGCGCCGCTATGGCCGCATCGTTTGCCTTGCTTCGGATTCAGCACGCCTCGGACAAGCACGTCTCTCTTACTATGCAGCCGCCAAGGCAGGAATCATTGCGCTCGTAAAGTCCGTGGCTCAGGAGGTCGGGACTAGCGGCGTGACGTTGAACATCGTCTCGCCAGGGGCAACGAATACAGAGTTACGTAACGAGCGCGAAGCCAAGATGCGTGCGGAGATGGGCGAAGAAAAATACGCACGTCGGCAGACAAGCGTACTTCGCCTCTACCCGACGGGACGGCTCGGCGAGCCGGACGACATTGCTTCTGCCGTTTCTTTTCTTGTGAGTCGACGCGCGTCGTGGGTAACGGGCCAAATCTTTAGCGTAAACGGCGGCTTCGCGATGCCCTAACGTATCGTATCGTCAAAGCCCGGATCCGAAGAGTGCCGCAATTCCAGCGCCATCCGATGCTCCCCACAGAATCTGTCGCGCCGCAGAGAGGTCGGCTTGCGGGATAACTTCGCGCACGAGCCCTTGAGCCTTTTCGAAGAGCGCCTCGGTAGAGAGCGGATTAGCCACGGTCCCCCGGCTGTCCATTACCTTTGCCCGCTTTCGTGTCCCGTCGATCCGCGTGACCTCGACCGAGGTACCCATGTGGGCCGGATAATGCGCCTCAATCTCAGCATCCGCCTCGCCATGAACCATGTCCCCAAGCCGCAAAATTCCTGCGTCTGCGAGCCGGTCCTCGCGATAGCTATCATAGCGATGTGGCCCATATGCGATCGTTGCCCCAACGACGAATGGCAGACTGTATTGCGCCGCCATCACGGACGTTGGGCGCCGCAGCATATGCTGATCAAAAATTACTCGCGGACCCCTAACGTCAATGCGCGAAATCAGCTCTGGCTTGAGCGTAAAGTCATCGGTTACTTCCCGAAGGCCGTCGATTAGCGAGTGGAACAAGCGACAGCACGAGTAAGGTTTAAAGCTGATGATATGGATCTGCAGCGGTCGTTGCTGTGGCACAAGAAGCTCTGAGGGATTTGGATTCTTCGAGTAGAGTTTTAGGAAGCCATACTTTCCGTCAATCGCGCGGGCCGGCGCCTCAATGCCACGAGCAGCGAGCTCCGCAGCAAGGATGCCGGACTGCGCAGCATAGCCCGCATGCAGGCGCTTGACCGTCGTTCCAGCAGGCTCGTCCGAGAATTGCATTGATCCGCCCGCCAGCGAAAGCACGTGACCCCATGAACAGGCGAGCCCTGAACCGTCAAGCCCAAGAAGACGGGCGGCGGCGGCGGCGGCACCAAATCCACCAAATAGCGCAGTCGGATGGAAACCTCCGTGCAGGACTTCCGAAGCATTTGCGGCCATACCAACGCGCGCCATTGCTTCGTAGCCACACGCGATCGCCGCAAAGGTGTCGTCTAGAGACGACCGTCGATCTGCGGCTATTGCAAGCGCGGCCGGGATAACGACCGCACCTGGATGACTCATCGAGGCATCATGCGTATCGTCGAGCTCATAGCCATGTGCCGCTGTCCCGTTTACAAGCGCCGCGATACTCGGAGCGACGAGCAGTTCGGAACCGACGATTGGGGAACTACCGCTACCATTGAACCGACTTGCCCAGTCAATCATCGACTGCGTCCACGCCAGCGTAGCGCCAATCCGCGACACGCCGAGACAATCGAGGACAAGGCGGCGGATCTGCTCGCGATCGGCTTCGGTCAATCCCTGCGCTCCGACGGCGAGTATGTCGCTAGCAAATGGGATGGTTATGTTTCTGCCGTTCATGATTCAACCTTTCCCTGCGCCTTTGGATTGAACGCGGGACATGCCCGAGTGTGCGACTTCATTGCGGATTTCAATATTGTGCTCGCCAAGGCCTGGGGCCATGCGACGGCTCGGATCGGCAAGGCCCGCCCGCGTGAGCGGATCTACAATTTGGGGGATCAGGCCATCCGCCGGATGGGCGGCCATTCGGACGACTTTACGTCCAGAGGCCTCGGCCGAAACGAGCACCTCGTCCGGCGTGTAGACCGCGCAGATTGCGATGTCTGCTGAAACCATCGCCGCGACTAGAGCGTCGCGGTCGTGCGAGAGACAAAACGCCCCAATCGCCGAACGAAAATGCTCGGCCCTTTCACCATGGCTCGAGTGTCTATCCGCCAGGGATTCCTCGTAGATTAGATCTGGGCGCCCGATAACGTCACAGAATCGTTCCCAAATCTTGGTTTCCAGAAGGCAAACGGTTACCGCTTTTCTATCCCTAGTGGGATAGATCGCATAGCGCGGGTTTGTTCCCCAGACCTCAAGTTCCGGTTTTCCGGAGAATCCGGCCATACGCGCCATCGCGCTCGTCAAAGGAATATTCGATAGCGCAACAAGGCTGTCATAAAGCGGGACGTCAATATGGCGTCCCTTTCCCGTGTTCAGCTTCTGGATATGCGCCGCAAGAATTGCGATCGTCGCATAGGTGGCCGCCGCGTAATCTGCTGCCTGAAACCCTGGCATCGGCGGCGTTCCGTTACCTTGGTGGAGGTTCAAGACTCCGGAAATTCCTTGAATCGAGAGATCATGACCCGGAACCTTCGAGAAACGCCCTTCGCTACCAAAGCCGTTTACTGAACAGTAGATAACGCCAGGGTTCATTTTTGAAACAGATCCGTAGTCGATCCCGAGTTTGGCCGTTACACCGGCCCGGTACGATTCGACGACAATGTCGGCTCCGCGCAATAGTTCCAGAGCAATCGCGTGATCCTCATCCAATTTTAAGTCGAGCGTGATGCTCCGTTTATTGCGATTGACGCTATTGAAGTAAACCCCACTCTCTCGATAGAAGGGCGGATTGAATCGACTGTAGTCACCGATTTCGGGCTGCTCAATCTTCACGACATCGGCGCCCAGATCTCCAAGCGTCTGGGCGCACCATGGCCCCGGGAGGAGCCGGCTCAGATCAACTACCCGAGCGCCAGCGAGCGGCAACGATGCGGCGAAATCATCTGATGCGAGGGTCATCCTTATCGACCTAAGAATTTTGCTTCACGCTTCTCCAGAAAGGCTCCAATTCCTTCATTTTTGTCTGCGGTATTGTAGATCGCTGTAACAAGGAAGCGCTCGAACTCGATGCCTGACGTAAGATCCATCTGCATGCCGGCACGAACGGCACGCTTGGCATAGGCGAGGCTAAGCGGCGCTCGTTTCTCGTATACTTTGACCATTGCTTTCGCCGCTTTGAGCGCGTCACCAGCAGGCACAAGTTTGTTGACCGCACCGATTCGGTAGGCTTCCCGCGCGTCGATTGGCTCAGCCGAGAACAAGATTTCGAGCGCTCGCCCGATACCAACTTCGCGCGGGAGTCGCTGCGTACCACCCGCCCCAGGTACAGTTCCGATTTTTGACGACGTCAACGCAAATGAGGCACTCTCGGACGCGATACGAATATCACAGGCCATTGCGAATTCCCATCCACCGGTCATGCAAAATCCTTCGATCGCTGCGATGACCGGCTTTTCAAGCTGCTCGATAGAACTGTTCAATGTTTCCCAATTCTTCATGTACGACACGCCATCTGCGGTCGTTTTGATCGCCATTGCCTCGTTCAGATCGGCGCCAGCGGAGAAATACTCCATACCACCTGTAATGATAACGGCACGGATCGCGGAATTTCTCTCGGCCAGACGACATGCATCGGCAACATCTTTCATCATCTGAAGGCTAAATGCGTTTCTACGCGTTGGGCGATTGAGCGTGACTACAAACGCAGCACCGTCTTCCTCGGTTAGCAATGTTTCGAACTTCATCATCGCAATGTCCTTCTATGACTGTTTAAATTCGCCAAGCAGATGGATCGGAACGGCAGAATCAAAGAACCGGGATAGCAGTCGATTGGTCTCGGCAGGCTCCTCGTATTGGAGCCAATGTCCTGCCCTTGGGATCAGAGCGATTTGAATATCCGCTCGCACCTTCTGACAGCGCTCGATTCGATCGTAAATGGACGGGAATGGCATCGAGTCCCGATCACCATAGATCAGCAGAATCGGACAAGGAATCTGGGTGAGAAGGTTTGGCATTCGGCCGGACCAACTGATGTGCCGTCCATCGAAGCGCGATTTCGAGATGTTCTCTGACTGTATGTCGATGGCTAGATCATCGATGAAATCCGGTGCGGAAAGCATGACGGTCTGAAGCATTCGGCGATGGAATTCACGCGTACCATTCTCCGATCGGGCGAAATCCTTGCGCCGGGGCAATTCGATGACTCTTCCCTTCGGTTCCTCGAATCCGCTCGGTGTAAGAAGTGCAAGGCGTTCCACCCTAGTACCGAGCTCGATTGCTGCCGCCGCGGCAATCTGTCCTCCGAACGAAAAACCCACAAGGCCAATTGGGCCTTCCTTTATGCATATTTCCTGGATGGCAGCGACGACCAACGCGACATATCGTTCGATCGTAACGCCTGCCTCGATGTCAATTGAATCGCCGTAACCAGGAAGATCGAGTGCAACGACCCGTCGCGAGTTCGACAGCGCTTCGATATTGCGCGCCCAATGCCGCCATGACCCAGAACTACCGTGCAGAAGAACCAGCGCGGGCCCATCGCCCGCTTCGCGATACGCTATTCCGCCTTCGGTCAATTGTACCGAAGCCCGCAATGCGCTCCGCCGAACCTCGACGCCTGACATTATGCAGTGTCCCCATTCGACAAAGGCTTACCGAGGTAGGCCTCGATAACCTGTGGATGGCTGACGACTTCGTTTGGGGTTCCGCGAAAAAGCTCACGACCGAAATTCAGGACGAATACGTGATCGCACAAAGCCAATATGACATGGACTATATGCTCAATCATAACAATGGTTGTTCCTGTCGAATGGATGCGTCGCAGGACCTCGGTTAGATCTTCGATTTCCGCAGGCGTCAATCCGCCCATTACCTCGTCGAGCAGAAGGAGCCGCGGCTCAGTCGCAAGCGCCCGGGCAAGTTCAAGTTTCTTTTTACCGCCAAGCGTAAGAGTGCCCGCCGGTAAACTTGCCTGACTCGTCAAGCCTACGAGCTGCAGCGCCACGTCTGCGACCGACCGCGCTTCCTTGATTGAGCGCTTTGAGCCTTTGCGCGAAAAGAGTGCACCAGTTGTGACGTTATCGAGGACCGACATTTCGGCGAAAGGTTGAGTTATCTGGAATGTTCGACCAATTCCACGGTGTGCGATTCGATACGGAGGCAATCCATCGATGCGTTTGCCTTCGAACTCGACGCTACCGGCGGTCAGGGGCAAATAGCCGGTGACCAGGTTAAGGAGCGTCGTTTTGCCGGCTCCGTTCGCACCGATGATACCAAAGAACTGCCCGGGACTTACCTCAAAGGAAACGTTGTCAATCGCACGAAGTCCTAAAAAAGACTTTTCAACGCTGGTGAGCTTGAGCACAGTCGACCTCAGGACGCCGAGATGGTAGAGCCGCTCACATCCACAATGCGAGGATCGGGCTGAATCGAGCCTTTCCCAAGAAAGGCATCCTGTACCAGTTTTGAGTTTCGCAGCTCTGAGCTAGTCCCAGAAGCAACGATGTGGCCACTGGCAAGTACATATCCGCGATTGGCGATCATGAGCGCGGCCTGCACGTTCTGTTCGACGAATAAAATACTGAGACCGCGTTCCGCGATGCTTGCGATGGCCTTGTAGACGTCAATTATAATTTTCGGCGCAAGACCGAGAGATGGTTCATCGAGCATCAAGACACGCGGGCATCCCATAAGCGCGCGGCCAATCGCCAGCATTTGCTGCTCGCCACCAGACATAAGGCCTGCCTTCTGTTCGCGCCGTTCGGCCAGTTTGGGAAACAGCTTGTAAACCTCACCGAAGGAGTCCTGTCGTCGCTTGCGAGCCTTTGCCGTGTAGGAGCCAATCAATAGGTTTTCGTGGACCGTAAAGTTTGGAAATACCTGACGGCCTTCCGGCGAAAGGCAGATCCCGAGATCGACCCTATCGTGAGCAGGCACTCGCGCGATGCTCCGTCCGTCGAATTTAATGTCGCCCGACCACAGCGGCAGAAGCCCAGATATTGCACGCGTTGCCGTAGATTTTCCGGCACCATTCGCGCCAAGTAGGCACACGATTTCGCCTTCTCGGAGCGTCAAGGAGATTCCCTGAAGCACCAATGACTGCCCATAGCCGGAATGTATATCCTCAAGTTCCAGAAGATTACTCATCGCTCTACCGACTTTGCCTGTTTGTCCAATCCGGGCGGGACATCGCTCTTATCTTTGAATAGCCGATCGAGGCCACCCTTGATGCCGTTCGGTAGATAGAGCACACACCCGACAAGAATCAGCCCGAATAGAAGGAGGCTTGCCCCTTGAATGTGGCCGAGCGAAATGCGAGCTGCGTCACCAAGAAGAACGGTTGCCACTGAACCTAAAATCGGGCCTGAGAGCGTATATATTCCGCCCAGAATTGGCGCGATCTGCGCTGTGATTGTGTTGTGCAAGTCGAACGCGATCGCAGGATCGAGGAATCCGCCGTGCCAGACTTCGATCCCGCCGGCCATTGACGCCATAGCGCCAGAAAGTGTCATGATTGCAGATCGGAAATTGCGCGGGTAGATCCCTAACATTTGTGCAGCGCTCTCGTTCGCTCGCATCGCACGGAATGCAAAATGATACCGTGACCTGCTGATCAACCAAGCGATCACGCATACTGAAATTGCCGCCAGAGCCATCGATACGTTCACGGTGTTAACTCCCGGAAACCGTCCCGTATCTAGATAGGCACCTTTAGCGCCGCCGGTCAGGTCGGGGAGCATCACAGCGAATACACGCAATCCCTCCGACATCGCCAAAGTCGCGATCGCAAAATAGATTCCACGAAGTCGACCGGTTGCAAGCGCTAGGCTTAGGCCCGCAACGCCGCCGACAAGCATTGAACCGACCAGCGCAACCGGAAACGGCAGTCCAAGTTTATTTGCCGAAAGGATTCCGACATAGGCACCGAGACCAAAAAAGGCCGAGTGACCGAGTGATATTAATCCGGCACTCGCCATCAGATTCCAGCTTACGGCTAGTATTATTAGCGAGCTGGTTCGAAAGCCGATATCTACAAGACCAGGACGGCCCGACACTGGCACGAATAGCAGCAGCAGGAAGGCAGCTACCCAGATTGCGGTCGACAGAAATCGCACTCGAATTGTCATGTTTCGACGGCTTGTCCGAGAATTCCGCGAGGCCGCAATAGAAGGATAGCTGCAATTAGGATAAACGCGATCCCTTCGGCCCAACCCGAACCATCCTGTACAAAATAGGAAACAAAAGTTTCAGCGGTTGCGAGCACTAGCGCGCCAATTACTGTCCCGACGACACTTCCGAGACCGCCGAGAATGACGATTGCGATAGCCTTGACCAGCATGGGAAAGCCCATGAAGGGCGTTATAGTCAGGATAAAGCTAACGACTACGCCGGTCGCAACGCTCAGCGCGCAACTGATGCCAAATGAAAGCGCGTAGATCTTGCCTACGTTGATTCCCATCAATGTGGCTGCTGATCGGTTTTCTGCGACTGCACGGGTTGCTCGTCCTGTTTCGGTCAATTGAAGCCATACGATCAACGATACGATCAAGATGATGGCAACTACAAATGCGATCAGCCGACCATATACAATCAAGACGTCGCCGAAAAGATCTGACCCTGTCGCATAGACGGGGGTTGTCGACCGGGCGTTAGCAGTCCAGAGCACGATGGCAAGGTGCTGGATTGCAAGGCCGAGGCCGAACGTTAGCAGGATTTGATTTATGTGCGGCGCATTAAGGACTTTTGCGACCAACCCCTTGAATATCAACCAACCAACGCAAAACCCAACGACGACAAGCAAGGGAAGAGAAATAAGCGGATCAAATCCAAGAAGAGTGAAGAGCCAATACGCGCCATATGCGCCGATCATGATCATTTCACCTTGGGCAAAGTTTATGATCCGCACGACGCCGAATCCTAGCGATAGGCCGACAGCCATCAATGTGTAGAGCCCCGCGAGGAGGAGCGCATCGCTAATTGCCTGGGGGAGGAGATCCATCTGAGCGAGCCACAATCTCTTTTAATTGGCGGGCGCGTAACCAATGAGCTGACCGACACGGGGTGGTTGCTTGTTGCTCCCGTGTCGGCACTCAAATGGCTAGTACGTGCAGGTCTTGAGCTTGCCGGTTGCGGCCATTTCCGGATAGACGATCATGCTGTCTATGGTTCCATTCGCCTTCTTGTCGCGCTGGAACACCACCATTGTGCCGAATGCCTGATGGAGAGCAACTCGGCTCTTTATAAACCGGCTGTCGCCAAGAGGCGTCTGGTATTGCTGCTTTTCAAACCAATCCTTAAGGCGCTCACGGTCCGTGGATTTGGTTTCATCCCCGGCTAGTAGCGCGAGAATTCCCGTGATGTAATAGCCGACCTCAAGGAAATCAGGTGCCGCATTGTATTTCGCCATCCACATCTTTTCAAAGTCTGCCGCCGAAGGGAAAAGCTGCGGCTCTCGTTTATCAGCTGGATAGCTAAGTCCGGACACCCACGTCGTCACGCCCGTCCAACAAGTCTGAATATCGCCTAGTGCGTCCTGCCATTCTCGCAGTTGCGTCTGAGCTGTTCCGACAAGGTAAGGCACATTCAAGCGAGACGACTGAATCTGCTTGGCAAGTTGGATTGCGTCGTTGGTCTGAACAAGTGTGTAGAGAATATCGGGTCGACGCGCTCGTATCTTAGCAAGCGTCGGTCCAAAATCGGCCGCCCCCTCTCGGATCAATTCGTCTGCAACAATGTCGAAGCCGCCTTCCTTTAGGTACAGGCGGGTATCTTCGATATGAGAGCGACCGTAAGCGCCATCTGAATAAAGAATGGCGACTTTTTTCTTGTCTCCGACATAGGCCTTAAGCGCCTTCACGTTCGTTTCGTGGTAGTAGTAGGACCACGCGAATGTATGGAAGAAATATGGGTCGTCACCGACCTCCTTTTCAATCACGTCGCTTGACCCGCCGGGCATCATCCAAATCGGGCGCGCGCCGAGCTTTTTCCAAGGCGGCACAGCGGCGGCCGCAATGTTCGATCCATCAGGGCCAATTATGATGTGTACTTTGTCGGATTGGATATATTCGTTCATCAGCGAAACGGTGATTTGGTTGCTCGACTGCGTATCGCGGAAGATCGTCTCGATCGGACGGCCGCCGACCTTGTCGCCCTTGACCTTCTTCCAGACCTCGATCGCCGTTTCGATACCGGCCTTGCCCTGAATTCCATAGGCTGCATATCGACCAGAAAGAGATACTGGCGCGCCAATCTTGAACGATTCCTGAGCGGCTGCCGGTTGCACACTGATCAGTGCTGCAACAAATAGCGAACCGAACGATGCGAGGCCGCGAGCGTGTCCCATGTGGTTCCCCCTAATTTCCATGTCTTATTTTGGATGCTGGTTAGCCTTATTTTACATTCACTTTCGCATGCAACATTGCAAAGGTCAACGTAAACAAGTTGCGACGACACGCCTCTCAGTATCATATTCAACATGTCGCTTCTACGGTTGCTGAGGTAATGAAGATTCACAAAAAAAGTCATTAAAACAATGTGTTGTTAGGTTTTTGTATTTCTGTGCGCAAGTGTCCGCTTAACGTCGCGTTGACGAGACCAGAAAGTTTTGACATTTTTTGGATGCAGAATTGCTGCGCGGAGACCAACTAAACCGGTGATTTTGAATGTTGGCGCCGCGCGTGTCCGCACAAATCATCGCTCTTGCAGCACCCAAGCTGCATTGATCTTCCAACTCATCAAGGGATTTCCATGAACCAGCGCACCGACCGCGAACGCATGGATTACGACGTCGTCATCGTGGGCGCGGGGCCGTCGGGCCTGGGCTGCGCGATCCGGATGAAGCAGCTCGCCGCCGCCGCCGGGCGCGAGGTGTCGGTCTGCGTGCTCGAGAAGGGCTCCGAGGTCGGCGCGCACATCCTGTCGGGCGCCGTCGTCGAGACGCGGGCACTCGACGAGCTGCTGCCGAACTGGAAAGCCGACGGCGCGCCGCTGAACACGCCCGTCGTCGAAGACCGCTTCCTGTTCCTGACGAAGAAGCGCGCGATCCGGCTGCCCACGCCGCCGCAGATGCACAACGAAGGCAACTACATCGTCAGCCTCGGCAACCTGTGCCGTTGGCTTGCCCAGCAGGCCGAAGGGCTGGGCGTGGAAATCTTCGCCGGCTTCGCCGCCGCCGAAGTGCTCTATGCCGAAGACGGCGCGGTCTCGGGCGTGGCCACCGGCGACATGGGCATCGGCAAGGACGGCACGCAGACCGCCAACTTCACGCCGGGCGTGGAGATCCACGGCCGCGCCACGATCTTCGCCGAAGGCGTGCGCGGTTCGCTCGCCAAGACGCTGTTCGCGAAGTTCGGCCTGCGCGAAGACGCCCAGCCGCAGACCTTCGGCCTCGGCATCAAGGAGCTGTGGGAAATCGATCCGGCCAAGCACCATGCGGGCCGCGTGATCCACACGGTCGGCTGGCCGCTCGACTGGGAGACCTATGGCGGGTCGTTCCTCTATCACCTCGAGAACAACCAGGTCGCCGTCGGCTATGTCGTCGGGCTCGATTACAAGAACCCGTATCTCTCGCCGTTTGAGGAGTTCCAGCGCTTCAAGACGCATCCCGCGATCCGCCCGATCTTCGAAGGCGGGCGGCGCATCGCGTATGGCGCGCGCGCCATCAACGAAGGCGGCCTGCAGGCGATCCCCAAGCTGGTGTTCCCGGGTGGGGCCATCGTCGGCTGTTCGGCGGGCTTCGTGAACGTGCCGAAGATCAAGGGCAGCCACACGGCGATGAAGTCCGGCATGCTGTGCGCCGAGGCGGTGTTCGACCAGCTCGGCACCGGCGAAGGGCGCATCGCGGCACCCGCCGCCTATCCCGAGAAGCTCAAGGCGTCGTGGGTGTGGGATGAGCTGTCGGCCGTGCGCAACATCCGCCCGGCCTTCACCAAGGGGCTGTGGGTCGGCCTCGCGCACGCCGCCCTCGACACGTACATCTTCCGCGGCAAGGCGCCGTGGACCTTCGGCCATCACCCCGACAACGAATCGCTGCGCCCGGCCGCGGCCTCGACGCCCATCGCGTATCCCAAGCCCGACGGCAAGGTGTCGTTCGACCGGCTCTCCTCAGTGTTCCTCTCCAGCACCAACCACGAGGAAAACCAGCCGGCACACCTGACGCTCAAGGATGCGTCGGTGCCCGTCGCCTTCAACCTCGCGGTCTATGACGCGCCCGAGCAGCGTTACTGCCCGGCCGGCGTGTACGAGATCGTCGATGCGGCGACGGTGCCGCGCCTGCAGATCAACGCGCAGAACTGCGTGCACTGCAAGACGTGCGACATCAAGGATCCGTCCCAGAATATCAACTGGGTCGTGCCCGAGGGCGGCGGCGGGCCCAACTACCCGAACATGTGACTATTTCATCGCGCGCCAGAATGATGCCTGCGCGATAACTCCAGCGCAACTTAGCACGATTCCGACCGACAGAGCCGGATCGTCGCCGAAGCCAACGAGAATGGTTGTAAGTGCTCCGACGACCATCTGAACGAAGCCATAAAGACCGGCGGCAGATCCGATGATCTCCGGGTTGACGCTGATCGCCTGGGATGCGGCGGCAGGCGATGCCATTCCTGCTCCAACACTGAAGCAAAACATTGAGATTAGGACCGTAGAAACACTGAGTTCGCCTGCTAATGTGAATATCAGAAGGAGGAACGCACCGAGCACGCTTATAAGATTGGCGCGCACGAGATGCTTTTTGATCTCCAAGACACCAATAAGGCGGTTTGCCGCAAGGCTACCGAGCCAATTTCCAGAAATTACCATTGCCACAAAAAGTCCAACCTCGTGTGTTGGCCGATTTAGTTCGCCGGTGAAAATGAATGGAGCTGCAGCGATGAATGAGTAGATGGAGCTTGTTGCGCATCCACCGCCTACGGCATATCCAAGAAAGACGGGCGATCGAAGTAGATGCGCATAATGTCTGGATAGCTGGGTAAACGTATTCAGTCCGGTGTTTGGGCGTGTTTCATCAAGCATGAACCAAGCGCATGCGAGGTTAATCGCTCCTAGCGCTGAAAGTACGAGAAGAATGCTGCGCCATCCGAAGGCGGTTTCGAGTAAACCACCAACCAGCGGACCAAGTCCTGGGACGATAGCCACCATCAGGGTCATGAGGGCGAGACGCCGTGCGGCGTCTTCCGATTCAATTGACGTATCGCGAATAATTGCGCGCCCAAGCACTAGTCCCGCACAGCCGCCGAGAGACTGCAGAAACCGCGCCGCTATCAGCATTGGACCACTCGTGGCAAGTACTGTCGCAAGCCCCGCTATTACATAAATCAACAAGCCAACTATAAGAACAGGGCGGCGTCCGTAGCGATCAGAAATCGGGCCATAGAATAGTTGGCCGATCGCTAGACCGATCATATAGAGGCTAACAGCTAGCTGTATCGTTGAGGGATCAACACCAAGCTCTGCGCTAGCAGCGGGAAGAGCCGGGGATAGAAGATGGATGGCGGCGGTAGCGCCAATTGTCAGAAGTGCCAACAGCCACAATGGCGCTCGAGAATGGGACATCAAGCCGCCATCTTACGTGCCAATATTTACAATTGTCATTTTGATTGTTTGCTATTCGTCACTAGCAATTGGCTGTGCTTTCCAATTTCATCTGTTACTTCCCGATGATCCGGCAACGATTCCTTGATCGTGGAGTCGGCTGATCTCACCATCCTGAAGCTGAAGTATATCAGCAAGGATTTCGTCGGTATTGGCACCGAGAAGAGGTGCTGGCTGAACTGGTAGCCGACTCAGATTTTCAACGATTCCCGGAAAACCGGCAGCAATATACGTTTCGCCGCTTGGCTGCCGGATACGCTCGAACATCGGATTTTTCGATGAAAGGCGCTCATCTTCCGCAATCGCCCGCGCAACCGACCTATACTCACCCCAGCAGACGGCATTGATCTCGAACGGAGGCACGAGGCTATCGCGAGTCCGCTTGCACACGGCGCTCTCGACAAGCGCGAACAGCAGTTCTCGGTAAAAAAACCGTGCACTTTCATCTGATGCAAACTTGACGTTGAGACGTGTTTCAAGATCAGCGACTTCACTCTCTAGTGAAAGCGATTTCACCAAACCGGTCCATTGGCGAGGCGTTATCGCAACGATCATGAGACGATGTCCGTCGGACGTGGAAAAATCGCGTCCAAAAGTTCCATACAATGCATTTCCAAACCGAGGGCGATCTCGGCCATTGATGGCAACTTCAGCGATGTTCCCGAGCGTCGATAAGGTGCCGAACGCGACGTTGGAAAGAGGAACTTGTATTTCCGTTCCAGTTCCAGTCTGCGCGCGCCGCTGAATTGCCGCGAGCATGCCTACTGCGGCGGTCAGCCCGGCAGCAATATCCCACGCCGGCAAGACGTGATTTACCGGCTTATCGGACATCGGATCGCCCGTCATGTCGGGATATCCGGCAGCGCAATTTACCGTGTAGTCGAGCGCATTATGTCCGTCAGAAGACCCGGTAACGCGGGAAACAATAATATCCGCTCGCAATTTTCGCAGCGCCTCGTAAGACAGAAATCCATTGGCCGGATAGTTTGTTACTAACAGTCCCGCCATCGGGCCCCGACTAGTGGCAATACGTGCCGCAAGCTCACGCCCCTCGGGATGGGAGAGATCGAGCGCGATCGAGAACTTCCCTTTGTTGAGACCCTCCCAGTACAAGCTCGTCCCGTCCGGCGCCAGAGGCCAGCGGCGAAAGTCTGGGCCGCCGCCGATCGGGTCAATACGTACGACTTTGGCACCGAGTTGGACAAAGGTCAGACCGCACAGCGGTGCTGCAATGAATGAGGCACCTTCAACAACGCACCATCCCTTGAGAAGATCATACATAGCTCGGTATCCGCAAAGTCTGATTTTGAGTCCGACAAGCTTGGCGTCTTGATCGGCCCTCATCGAGTGGTCCGAGTAGAATGTTAGTGCATGGTGCCGTTTGGTCCTGCCCCGAACTTGGGTCCATTCGCTAAGCGAACTTTTGGGCACGGTCTATTTGGCCTGCGAAGGCCTTCGGCGTCAAGCCGCCGAGGGCCATGTGGGGTCGTTCGGTGTTGTAGTCGGTCCTCCATTCTTCGATGCGCTGCCGGGCATCGGTCATCGAGATGAACCATGAAGCGTTCAGGCACTCCGCACGAAGGCGGCCGTTGAACGCCTCGATGAACCCGTTGTCTGTTGGCTTTCCGGGCCTCGAGAAGTCGAGATCGATCTTGTTCAGATACGCCCACTGGTCGAGCATCTGACCGGCGAACTCAGGGCCGTTATCAACCCGAATGCTTCGCGGCTTGCCGCGGATCCGCGCCAGTCGATCCAGTTCGTCGATCACCTGGTACGCCCTGAAGTTTGTCCTCGCGAATGTCGCGAGAGCCTCTCTCGTATGGCAGTCGACAATCGTCAGGATTCGGAACGGCCGCCCGTCGAACAGCCGGTCGGAGACGAAGTCCATCGCCCAGGTGTCGTTGGCACCACCGACCGCCGGTCGGCCGACACGATACCGGCACGCCCGCCGCCGGCGCGGCGTCTTCGTCCGGATCGACAGTCCTTCTTCGCAGTAAAGCCGATAGATCCGCTTGTGGTTCGTCGACCAGCCTTCTCGACGCAGCAGCACGTACTGACGCCGGTAGCCGTACCGCACCCGCGCGGCCGCAAGCTCCTTCAGCCGCATCCGTAGCGCCGTCTGCGGATCCCGGATCGATCGGTAACGGTATGTCGATCTTTCTGAGCCGCTGACACGGACGGCCCTCCGCTTACTGACGCCGTAGGCCGCCTTGAAATGGTCGACGACCTCGCGCTTCGCGGAGGGCCTTACCATTAATAAGATGACCTACCCCGCCCTCCATCCGCGGAGCGGACACATCTTGATAGAAAGGAAGAAGCCCCCATGATCAGGAATGTCCCACGCAACGCCGCAGTCTATGGCGTTGATCTCGGCAAGAATGTGTTCCATGTCGTCGGTATGGATGACCACGGTGCTGTGGTTCAGCGCGTGAAGCTCCGACGAGATACGCTGCTTACCTTCTTTGAGCGTGCCGCTCGTGCAGTCGTTGGGATGGAGGCTTGCCCCGGTTCGCAATGGTTGGCCCGAAAGCTTCAGGCGATGGGCCACAGCGTGCGGATCGTGCTGGCGCAGTTCGTAAAACCGTACGTCAAGTCCTAGAAGAACGACACTATCGACGCGGAAGCGATCGCAGAGGCGGTGACGCGGCCGACCATGCGTTTCACGATGGTGAGAACAACCGAACAGATGGACCTACAGGCGCTTCATCGAATCCGCGACCAACTTGTCGCGACCCGGACCGGCCTCATCAATCAGATGCGTGCGTTCTGTCTCGAATACGGCGTTGCTATTCGGCAGGGTACTGGGGTGTTCCGGCTCGATCTTCCGTGGGCTCTTGCCGAAGAGAACAATGATCTCACACCGGCGATGCGACGCATGCTGACTGAGCTATTCGACGACATGGGACGGCTCGATCAGCGGATAGCGAACGCAACCCGTGAGATTGAGGGGCTCGCTGCTCGTGACGAGCGCGCGCGGCGCTTGTTGACTATTCCCGGAATTGATTCGCTCGCCGCCACAGCATTGCTGGCTGCGATCGGCGATGGCAGCCAGTTTCGGCGTGCGCGGGATCTTGCGACCTGGCTCGGACTGGTGCCCCGACAGCAATCGACGGGCGGCAAAGTGACGCTTCTTGGGATCACCAAGCGTGGCAATCGCTATGTACGTCGACTTCTGATCCACGGCGCGAGATCCTGTGTGACCCATCTCGACCGAAAGCGCGACCGTCTCGGTGAATGGCTCGACGGATTGCAGGGTCGAATGCATGTGAACAAGGTCACGGTCGCCCTAGCCGCAAAGATTGCTCGAATGGCCTGGGCCATAGTCACGAGGCTGGGTTCAATCTACGAACGGCGGGATCCGGCAGTCGCCTGACGGCGGAACCGGAACAGAAAGCGGGCTCGGAATCGTGATGACGAAATAGCCGATCGGCGCATCGTAAGCTCGAGAAAAAACGTGCTCCTGCACGAACCATTTATCTGAGAACGATGCGCGCGGATCTCATCATGGCCTGGCCGCAACCGCAGCCCACTCGCGAGAGGCCGGATACATTTAGGCGGACTGCCGTCGTCGGAACGAATACGAGCCTTGCCCGGGCGGGGCAGGTCATACATTTTTCGCAGAGCATCCCACAACATGGTCTTGTCCAGCGTCAGGTCCGCGACAAGCCGCTTCAGCTTCGTGTTCTCGTCCTCGAGCTGCTTCAGACGGCGGATCTCCGATATCCCCATCCCGGCAAACTGCTTCTTCCAACGGTAGAAGCTCTGCTCGCTGACGCCCAGCTTGCGACACACCTCGCCGACCGGTGTGCCGCTCTCCGCCTGGCGAAGCGCGAACGCGATCTGCTCTTCCGTAAAGCCTTTCCTTGGCATCCAGCACATTCCTCTCTTCGAGAAAATGTGCCCAATTCTCGCTTAACTTTTGGACCCGAATAAAGGGTCAGGATCACAATGTGGTCGCAGAGTCCTTCTTCGCCAGCCTGAAGAAGGAACGGATCAAGAAGCGGATCTACAGCAATCGAGACCAAGCGATCGCCGAGGTGTCCGACTACATCCATTCATTCTACAATCCGGTGAGGCGTCACCAGCATCTAGGTGGCGTCAGTCCCGAGGAGTTCGAAGCAATTGCGAAGCGCGCCTAATGGCGTGTCTACAGAATCCTGGGAACTCCATGTCGGCAGTAGCTTCCCAGAACGGATTGGATAGCCTGTGTGCGTCATTGGGAAGGCTTTTCGATAAATGAAGATCCCCACCTTATCTGTCGGTAGGCCGTCGATATCTAAAATTCGCATTTGGGAAACCGACCGTAAATTTACGGCATGACCTATTTAGATGCGGCGAATCGATTGGCAACAGCGACGAATCTTTCAAGCGTACGCGAGTTGTTGCCCGTACGCCAGGCGATTGCAAGCTCAGCGTTTGGCGCATCGGCAACAGCAAGCGGGCGGTAGACGACTCCATCCAGCCTAAGTCGAGCAACCGATGTTGGCACGAGCGCTACGCCAAGAGCTGCGCCGACGAGCCCGATCATGGCGTGAAGCTGGTTCACCTCTTGGGCTATTTTGAAGCTGATGCCGGCAGTATCGAGCCGTGCGCGGAATCTGCTGTCAATATATCGCCGCTTGCCTGCAGGCGTCGTAATAAGGCGTTCGCCGTCGAGCGCTTTAAGCGCAATCTCGCTTCGACATGCTAACCGGTGCCGACGGGGGAGAGCAACCATATATGGCTCGTTATGGATCAGCATGTATTCAAGCGCCCTGCCAAGATTGAGTGGCCGCACAAGTCCAACGTCTACGCGCCCGTCGCCTATCGCCAAGATCTGCTCACCGGTTACCATCTCCTGAAGGGCGACCATGACCGAAGGCATCGCCTTGCTGTAGGCAGAGATTAACTTGGGCAGAACGCTGAATGGCGCCGCTTCGACGAACGCGACGGACAGCCGGCCGATCTGTCCGGCCTGAGCGCGCCGGGCCATTGTCACAGCGCGATCCATGTGACGTAAGGTCTCGTTGGCTTCCTCGAGGAAGACGCGCCCTGCGTCGGTAAGCGCAACGTGCTTGGGGTCGCGCGAGAAGAGCTGCACATTAAGTTCTGCTTCAAGCCGCGCGATCTGCTGGCTGAGAGCAGGTTGGGTGATGTTCAAGCGCATGGCTGTCTTCGAGAAATGGAGGTCGTCCGCAAGGGCGACGAAGGAGGTGAGTTGGCGGCGGTCCATCAGTGTCTCCAATCATAAATATTATTAATTGTAAGATAGCTATTTATTAGCCGAGCATTGCGCCAACGATCAAGGGGGAGGCGCAATCATGGACCGGACGGAACCGCCGAAGCGGCCGAACGTGCTTTTCGTGTCGGTGGACCAGTGGCCGGCGTCGCTGATGGGGGTCGCGGGCCATCCCACCGTGGAGACGCCCACGCTCGACGCGCTCGCATCGGTCGGTACGCGCTTCACGCGCGCCTATTCCGAAACGCCGATCTGCATTCCCGCACGCCGCTCGATGATGACGGGCACCAGCCCGCGCAAGCACGGCGACCGCGAATTCCAGACCGCCCTGCCGATGCCTGCCGGCATGCCCACGCTGGCCGGGTGCTTCGGGGCCGCCGGCTACCAGACCTTCGCGGTCGGCAAGCTGCACGTCTATCCGCAGCGCGACCGCATCGGCTTCGACGACGCGCTGATCGCCGAGGAAGGGCGCAGCCATCTGGGTGCCGTCGACGATTACGAGATCTTCCTCGCCGACCGCGGCCACGCCGGCCAGCAATTCATGCACGGCATGAGCAACAACGAATATGGCTGGCGCACCTGGCACCTGCCGGAGGAACTGCACGTCACGAACTGGACGACCGCGACGGCCGCGCGGACGATCCGGCGGCGCGATCCCACGCGCCCGGCGCTGTGGCACGTCTCGTACACGCATCCGCATCCGCCGATCGTGCCGCTGGCAAGCTATGTCGAGCGCTACCGGGACCGGCCCATCGAACTGCCGCCGGTCGGCGACTGGGCGGCCGATCCCGCCCGCCTGCCGCATGCGCTGCGCGCGGTGCGGGCCTACTGGCCGCAGCTCAAGCCGGCCGAGCATGCCGACATGCTGCGCGCCTTCTATGCCCAGTGCACGCATATCGACCACCAGCTGCGCATCCTGATCGGCACGCTGCGCGAGGAGGAACTGCTCGACGACACCGTGATCCTCGTGACCGGCGATCACGGCGACATGCTGGGCACGAACGGTCTCTACGCCAAGCGGCTGATGTATGAAGGTTCGGTCGGGATCCCGATGATCCTCGTCGGCACGGCGGCGGATGCCGCACGGGCAGGCAAGGTCGACGACCGTCTCGTCGGGCTGCAGGACGTGATGCCGACGCTGCTGGGGATGTGCGGGCTGCCCGTGCCGGTGACCTGCGAGGGACGCTCGATGGTGAGTGGCGCACGGCGCGAGACGCTCTATTGCGAATCGCTCGTCGGCAAGAAGGCGACGCGCATGGTCCATGACGGCCGCCACAAGCTGATCTGGTATCCGGCGGGCAATTTCTTCCAGCTGTTCGACATCGCCGAAGACCCGAAGGAACTCCGCGACCGCGCGGGCGACGCGGCCTCGCGGCCCGTGCTCGACAGGTTGAAGGCCGTGCTGCTCGCCGAGCTCTACGGCTCGGACAGCGAATTCATGAAGGACGGAAAGCTCGCCGGTGCGCCGGATGCGCCGGACGACCGCAAGCCGAACCGCGGCCTTTCCGGCCAGCGCGGCGTGCATTTCCCGCCGCTGGCGCCGACCGACCCGTCGAAGGTCGTGGGGGCGGGATGAGTGCGATGGCGCAGATGGTCCTGCCGAGCCTCGCCGGCCGGCGTGTCGTCGTCACGGGCGGCGCGTCGGGCATCGGGCGGTGCCTCGTCGAGGCGTTCCTCGCGCAGGGCTGCACGGTCGATGCGATCGACTTCGATGCGGCCGCGGCCGACGCGCTGCGCGCGGCGAACCCGGATGCGCGCCTGGCCGTGCGCCTTGCCGATCTCGCCGATCCGGCCGCGCGCGCTGCGGCGATGCAGGCGGTGGCCGATGCCGGGCGCATCGACGTGATGGTGACCAACGCCGCCGACGACACGCGTCATGCGTGGTCGGACGTCACGCCGGAATCCTGGCAGCGCACGCTGGCGATCAATCTCGACCACCAGTTCTTCTGCGCGCAGGCCGCCGCGCGCGCGATGACGGCGCAGGGATCGGGCGTCATCGTCATGCTCGGTTCCGTCACGGCGCGTCGCGGCTCGCCCGCGATGGCGGGCTATCTCGTGGCGAAGGGCGGGGTCGAGGCGATGGTGCGCGGACTTGCCCGCGAACTGGGGCCGGCGGGCGTGCGTGTCGTCGGCGTCGTGCCGGGTGCGATCGATACCGAGCGCCAGCGCCGCCTGTGGCAGACACCCGAACGTGTGGAACAGATCCTCGCCACGCAGGCGATCCGCCAGCGGCTCGACGGCTGGGACGTGGCGCAGATGGTCCTCTTCCTCGCGTCCGACAACGCGCGCGGCTGCACCGCGCAGAGCTATGTGGTGGATGCCGGATTGACCTAAGAAATATAGAACCTGGAGGAACGCATATGAACAACAAGCATCTCGCCGACAGATGCTTCTGGTCGCAGGCGCTGCTCTGGCGATGCCGTCCATCGTCCGAGCGCAGGCCGGTGACAGCCTTACTTACCTCGGCTGGAGCCATACCGAGGCGGGCAGCAAGCCCTTCCTCGATAGCGTTTTTGCAGACTTCAAGTCCGCGAACCCAACGACCCGATTTGAACCGGTCGGCGTGCCATTCGCACAGATGGAAACAACCGTCTTTCTTCGCAAGCGCTCGAACCAGCGGACCGACGTGATACAGATGCAAGAGCGCTGGCTGGCGACTTTCGTCGCGGCCGGTGGAATGTTTGATGTCGACAAGATATTTGGCTCTGATGACCTGCCCCCCTTGAAGTGGTCCTCTCTGAAGTATGGTTCTGGAGGAGGAGGAACAGGCTATGGCGAGGAAAAGGCATACGGCGGAAGAGATCGTCGCGAAGATACGGCAGGTCGATGTACCAATGGCCCAGGGGCGGCCGGTGGCAGAGGCCGTGCGATCGATAGGGGTAACGGAAGTTACGTACTATCGATGGCGCAATGAGTATGGCAGGCTGAAAGGCGATCAGGTCAAGCGGTTGAAGGAGCTCGAGACAGAGAACACACGACTGCGTCGTGCGGTCTTCGATCTGACGCTCGACAAGCTGATTCTGGCCGAGGCCGCAAAGGGAAACTTCTAAGCCCCGCACGCCGCCGCGCTTGTGTGAATCATGTCGTGGAAGAACTGGGCGTGTCCGAGAGACGGGCATGCCGGGCTCTCGGACAGCATCGCTCCACACAGCGCAAAGAACGAGCCGCACCCGACGACGAAGCGGCTCTGACGACCGACATCGTCGAGCTTGCCCGCCAATATGGCCGCTACAGATACCGCCGGATCACGGCGATGCTCCGCAAGGCCGGTTGGGTGGTGAACAAGAAGCGTGTCGAGCGTATCTGGCGGTGTGAGGGGCTTAAAGTACCGGCCAAACAGCCAAAGCGCGGGCGTCTATGGCTCAACGACGGCTAGTGCGTCCGTCTGCGGCCGGTACGTCCAAACCACGTGTGGTCCTACGACTCCGTCGCAGACCGTACGCATGACGGGAAGGCCTTCCGGATGCTGTGCATCATCGACGAGTTCACGCGTGAAGCCCTCGCCATCCGGGTGGCCCGCAAGATCAAATCTGCGGACGTCATCGAGGCGCTGGCAGATCTGTTCATTCTGCGCGGCTTGCCAGCGCATATACGTTCAGACAACGGTCCGGAGTTCGTCGCATTGGCACTGCGCAAATGGATTGCTGCCGTCGGCGCGAAGATTGCCTGCATCGAACCCGGCAGCCCTTGGGAGACCGGCTACTGCGAAAGCTTTAGTGGAAAGCTGCGCGACGAGCTGCTCAACGGCGAGATCTTCTACAGCCTGAAGGAGGCCAAGACCGTCATCGAGACCTGGCGGCGGCACTACAACACGATCCGCCCGAACTCATCGCTTGGTTACCGGCCGCCGGCGCCAGAAGCGCTGGTCATGCCGGCAACCGCGGAAATTAAACTAACATCCGTAATGGGCCTCTCGGTGGGGGCCGGTCAATCGAGGTCGCCCGCCTCTTCGATCTATGCGTTGCGCCCGAAGTCTTTGGGACAGCGATCGCCCAGTATCCGAATTCCGATGCCGCACACCCTGTCGACCGCGCTGCGCAGATCCGCAAGATTGCAAAGGCGAAATCTCTGTCAGGCCTCACACCGGTATACGCGATGGCGCATGGTTTCGGCCCTACGTCAGACTTCGCAAAGCGGTTCGAGGCAGCATACGACGCCGCTGAGGGGCGCGTCTGGATCAACCGGCATGGTTATCTTTCTGATGAGAAGCTCGATATTATTGGCAAAGTTAGTGTCTCGACATGATTAAACTGTCTCATCACCAGGCGGGACTGAACGGTAGATCCATAAAGATGGAAAGTTCTGCTCCAAGCGTGTCAATATCTGGTTATCAAAATCAACGAACAAGCACTTCGATGTCAAAATGCTTCGACTGCCCTGGCGGCGTTTTGGCGACGTCCTCATTCCCGCCGTCGATGTTCAATCCGGCCGAACACGGCTCTATACTCAACACACCTCGGCCTGGCCTCAGGTCGCGCCAGAGTTGAAGCCACGGTAACGAATCAGTTTTCCAACGAAATTCAATTGTTGAACCCCCAGCACCATTGACGCGGCAGATCGACTTGTCTCCGACAAGAGCATGGAGGCTAGGAGTCGCTACAGACTCCTCATGTTGTGGAAGCGGCCCCAGAACTGATTTACCATTTAAACTTATCTTTGTGCCGTCGCGATGCAAGGGGAAGCCCACATTGAAATGATAAAGAGCATAGATGCGGGCCGACTCCGCACCGATCACTTCGATCGAATCCCGGATGCGCAATGAAGCGCTTCCGATGGGCGCTTCAATGCGACGTCGAAGCCGATATCCGCTGGCGGTGGAGGACCAAACGATTACCTCCCCTTCGCAAAAAAGAATCGGGGTCGGCCCATACCAATCCTCGCCATAAGCAATTATTCGCGCAGGCATGAATGGCGCCGTGCCGTGTAACGGATTGTCGCCAGCCGGTTGGCGGATATGTTCGAAACCGCAAGTATTGAGAAACCCGCCAAATGCACTGGCAAAGGAACGCTTGCCAAAGGATGCGTTTGGCTTGCCAAATCCCGTCGGGCTTTGCCATGCCATCTGCGTTCCGCGATAGGAAATCGTGGCAATGTCAAGTGTACGGCCGGCCGTAACCCAGAAATCCAACCCGCCTCCAGTAGAGAATGCCAGCATCTCCATATCGGCTTCGGCGCCATCCGAGAGAAAAAATCGCCGAACGCTCGCTATTTGCCGCAAGTCTCCGACTAATCCTCTAAGTGCATCTGGATGAATCGTCATCGCTATTCAACGCGCGCGCCTGACGGGTCGAACAAATGCCAGCCGTCGTTTGCAAGCCGAATATGAACAGTGTCGCCACTCGCTACGTTCCGCCCACCAATTTTCTGATCAGTCGGTAACTTGATTGTCAGTCGCCATGTGCCTGTAGCTGCCACTGCATAGACATCCGATCCGGTGTATTCGATCGTCACTATTTTAGCTTCTAGTGTGTCTTCTGCGGCAGTCGCGAGCACAGAGAATGCTTCAGGCCTGATACCTAATGCAAAAGTACCATCTGGATAGGGCTGTGAGAGTTTGCCGGCAGGAATAGGCAAATCCTCGAATCTCATTCTATCGCCCTGAGCATAAAACCTTCCCTCGAGTATGTTGATCTCCGGTGACCCGATGAACGTTGCCACGAAGCGATTCCTGGGTGCTTGGTAAATTTCACGTGGCGATCCGATTTGCTGGATACGCCCGTGATCAAGCAACACAATCCTGTCCGCCATTGTCATTGCTTCGATTTGGTCGTGCGTAACAAGTATCGACGTGGCACCAAGACGTTCATGCAACTCGCGCAGCTCGATCCGTGTACGTGCGCGAAGCTTCGCATCCAGATTGGAAAGTGGCTCATCAAACAGGAACACGCGAGGCTGTCGGACGATCGCACGTCCCATTGCGACGCGTTGGCGTTGCCCGCCTGATAGCTGCCCTGGCTTGCGAGATTCGAAACCCTCAAGCGACAGCATCCGCAGAGCCTCGACGAGGCGGCGATTGATCTCGGCCTCGTTTATGTCTCGCATACGGAGCGCAAAGGTCATGTTTTCGGCGACCGTCATGTGCGGATACAGCGCGTAAGACTGGAACACCATCGCCATGTCGCGATCGCCCGCATCGCGATCTGTGACATCCTCTCCGTCGATAACAATTTTGCCGGCGTCTATATCCTCAAGCCCGGCGATCATTCTTAGCAATGTCGATTTTCCGCTCCCCGATGGCCCGACGAGAACGAGGAATTCTCCGCTCCGGACATCGAGGTCGAGAGGCGGGATGACCTCAAATTTGCCGTAACACTTCCGCAGCATTCTGAGAGATAGATCAGACATTTCGACCACCAGCGAGACAAGGTTTCAGGCAACTTACTCGAATCATTTGACTGCACCTGCGAGAAGCCCGCGCACGATGAATTTTTGACCGATGAGGATCAAAATTATTGCGGGCACGATTGACAGCATCGTTCCTGCTGCCATTTCCCCGTATTGAATTTCGTATTCTTGGGCAAAAGTAGAAATTGCAACAGGTGCCGTCATTGTCCCGCGGGAGGTAAGTGTCAGTGAAATGGCGAAGTCGCTCCACGAGAAGATAAACGTCAGAGCCGTCGTCGCGATCATCCCACCTCGGACGAGTGGGAAAACGATGCGCCAGAACACCTGATCACTTGCGCATCCGTCCATCCGGGCGGCCTGGATCAATTCGCGCGGCAGCGCACTGACAAAATTCAACATCAGGAACAGCGCCATAGGAAGATTGTGGACTGCATGCGTCATTATTACGGCGAAATAAGTTCCATGCATTCCGATGGAAGAGAACATCAGGTACCAAGAACCTACGAATGTAAGTGTGGGCAGCATGTGGAACAGGAGCGCCCATCCCAATACGGCCCAACGTATCCACGCACGAACCTTTAGAAATGCTAATGTGAAGGAAGCCATCGTCGATACGGCGATGACAATTGAGGTGGAGGCGATTGCGATTAGAACGCTGTTGAGAAGGTTCGAAAGGAAATCTGACTGCCGCGAAAACAACAGCTCATTGAAATTGTCGAGCGTTAGCGGCGACAGAAACTCGCCGGTGAGGATATCGATCTTGTACTTGAAAGCATTTGAAAGCACCCACAGCGTTGGCCCTAGAATAACCAGCGCGTAGCCCCAAACTGCAGTATTGGCGAGTGCTCGAGTTGCTATGCGCGTGCTCATGTCGCCGTCACCCGACTTACGGCTCGACGCTGCACGTAGGCACGGGCAAGAATAATGATCAGGCTGATCGAGAACAGCGTGACGATCGACATCGCCGACCCGTACCCGATCTGATCTTGCCGAAAGAATGTCCGATAAATCGAGAAGTTGACGACTTCGGTGGCAGTTCCCGGGCCGCCAGAAGTCAGCAGGTATACCTCGTCAAAAACCTTGAAAGTCAGAATGATGCGGAAAAGCAACGTCACGACGATCGTTGGCATCATCATCGGAAGAACGATGTACCGAATCTGCTGCCAGTGCGATCGGATATCCATCCGGGCTGCCTCCAGAATTTCGCCATCAAGCGACTCGAGACCGGCCAGCATCAGCAGGAAGACAAATGGCGTCCAATGCCAAACATCGACAAAGATTACGGATGCAAGTGCAATATTCGGGTTGCCGAGCCAGTCGACGGGACCAGCACCGAGAAGAGCTAAGAGCGTATTAGCAAGCCCGAACTCCCTTCCCATGATTAGGCGCCACATCGTGCCGATAACGATTGGCGGGACCACGATCGGTATGAGAAAAATGGCCGTCAGAACCGAACGGCCAATTATTCCTGCCGTTCTAACGGCAAGCGCCATTACAAACCCCAAAACCATCTGGCAACTGACAGCAATAGCGGCAAAGACCGTTGTGTTTCGTACACTGTCCCAAAAAATCGTCTCAGCAGTGAACAGTCGGCTGAAGTTGGCTAGTCCGACATACTCGAACTTCGATGCACCGTGCGACCATTCGACGTGGAAGACGCTAAGGCCCAGCAGATTGAGAACTGGAAACGCCGTTAGGATAGCAAAGAGGAAAATCACAGGCGTCAGCGAAAGACCAATCCAGCGCCGATTGCGCCGTGTCCTGTCGATTGAGGCTTGATTGCTCATTCAAGCTACCTTGTCAGTCCAGATGCCGGTTGTCGGCAGCCGACGATTGGCTCCAAAATTCCTCACAGATCGGGAAGTCGCGAAACGGTAAAGCCGCTACGCTCCAAAATTCGAGCCAGATCGGCCGCCGCCTGGTTAAGAGCTTTCGCCGGTGTGAGTTCTCCAATTACGGCTCGGTTCAGGCTGAGCGCCATCGTATCCGACGCCTCAACTGCCTGCGAGAATGGCAAATTCATCACCGCATGCTGGGCGTTCTGTGAGAGCGCGTCGATAAAGCGAAATGCCGTATCGTTACCGAGATCGGCATTGGCGACATCGCCACGAATCGGGACACCGCCGGCGCGCACGTAATCTATCTGACTCTTTTTTGTTGCGAACCAGTCGAGAAATGCGAGGGCAGCCTTCTGCTTATCAGGTGCGACGTTCTTAGGAATTCCCGCAATCCATTGCCCTGCACCTGATGCGATAGTGCCTCCGGGACCAGCAGGCAGAAGAGCCGCCTTGATTTTTCCGACAACTCGCGATGCCTTCGGATCCTCGAGTTGGCCCCAAGCAGCGATTACTGCAATGGCTTGCGCCACCTTCCCGGTCGCCAGAAGTTGGATGAGTTCTCCTTGGGCGATATTGCCTGGATTAGGCGGTCCGACCTCGGTTGCCAATTTGACATAAGTCTCGAAGGCTTTAAGCGCTTTCGGGCTGTTGATAACGACTTCTGCCATATTTCCGGGAGAGATATGCATGAACGCGGCATCGTGGCTGAAAAGATATGGCGTGAAATTGTAAATGATGGAATCACGAGCGGCGCGCGGCGAAAAGCCATAGTACTTGCCGCCCTTGTGGATCGCTTGCGCATTGGCAAACAAGTCATCCCAGGTTTTCGGAGGTTGCAGTCCGTGTTCGGCATAGGCATCGGCGTTATAGAATAGGACTTGGACATTGCCGTTGATCGGCATGCCCATCAAATCGCCATTCTTCGCAAAGGATCGCACTGCCGAATCCCAGTTCGTCGTATTTCCGTATGTCAGAACGCCTTCTGGCAATTTGTAATCGGATCGAACAGTCGTCAGCGGTGCAAGGAAACCACCCGAATAGAACTCCGTTAACCAGATCGCGTTCAGGCTGACGATGTCATATGCAGCTTGAGAGCCCCGCACCGAATTGCGGGCTTTCTCAAGCAAGCCGCCGAAAGGCAAAACATCGAGTTTCATTTTGTTTCCGGTTGCCCTCTCGTAAGCATCGACTTCAGCAACAAACGACTTAAGCCACGGAGTTTGGCTTATCGCCATCGTGATGGTTGGAAGTCCTTGCGCGTCTGCAGGGCCAACACACAGGGATGCTAGTCCTGCAATCGCTGCTCCTCGCAGAATCGAGCGATAGACACTCGCTAGATTGAATATGTTCATTTTTGTTCCTCCAAATTCGCCATTCACTCAGCCGCTTCGGCAACCAACGAGAGCCATCTGAGATATTCGAGCGGCGCATCGTGTTTGCGAAGCAGACGTATCGCGACATTCTTCAAGCGCGCCTCGACATCCGGCCTGTCGATTGGATGAAGTTGGTTTGGGTCCCGGGAATTGTCATAAATAGCCGACTCGAATCTGGCGAGTGTTCTAACGTTCCCTCCAGGCGGCCGACGCGCCTCATTGAGCGCTTTGTAACGCAGCAATCTCTGGCCCTTTGTGAAGTCGAATGGACCGGCCAGCGTTGCTGTCGACACTTCATTCCCGCTGAAGAAGCCCGTCATGTGGGTCGGCATTAGCGTGTATTCGCCGAGTGTTTCGTCGAACAGATCCCTGGGATAGCGGAAGTAACTGTAGGTTCCGTCCGTAATTCCGAGTGGCCCGCCGAACATGCCGAAAATGATCGCTTCGCGGCTCGGGCCGCCAACAATGAGCGGAAGTATCGATTGAGCGGTCACTTCTGGCCGGCCAGGAACTCCAAAAATCTCTAGCAGGGTCGGCATCAGATCCGCTGTTTGCGATAGTGATTGCACGCGGGAACCGCGCAGAGCCGAATAGTCCGGATGATAGACGATCATCGGGATATGCGAGATTTCTTCGTAATAGGGCGTCTGATTCTTTCCCCACCAATCGTGTTCGCTAAGCAGGAAGCCGTGATCTGTCGTCAGGATAAGGCACGTGTCCTTCCACATGTCGTGCGTATCGAAATAGTCGATAAGTTTGCCAAAGTAGGCATCGCACATAGCGACGAGAGCTGCATAATTGGCTCTGATTTCCTCGATCTCCAGCTTGCTGTCCTTGGCCGGGCCGTACTTCGGCCAGTCCAGAATCGGTCCGTTATATGATGTCCGATACGCATCCTTAAAACGATCGGGTGCATGAAAGGGTTCGTGCGGATCGAAACACTCGAGATGCAGCATCCAGTTGTCCGAGCTGCGATTCTCGTCAAGGAACCTGAACGCGCGCTCGAAACATTGAGGCCCTGGGAGATCTGCTTCCGCGACCATCTTCTTGCGATTGATCTGGTGCTGCCGTCGCTTGAAGTCGCCGGGGTTGTTGTAGTGCTTGTCAGAATACATCTCCTTGAATCGCTCGATCGGTGGTTTGACCATCGCGATCCAAGGGTCGTTCTCCTGGCCACGGACGAACTCCCACGTGTTGTAGCGGTTGTGGTAGGTCGAGCCGCCGTCCTCAAAATAATGGAAATGATCGCTGATCAGATGCGTGTAGATACCCGATGATTTGAGAATCTCGGGCATAGAATTATCGAATGGTTCGAGCGGTCCCCACGACCGATGCATAAAATTCATGCGTCCAGTGTGGATGTCTCGACGCGCCGGCATGCAGGGTAGCGATCCTACATAATGATTGTCGAACGTCACCGCACGCCTCGAAAATCGGTCGAAGTTGGGCGTTGCGATCTGCGTTCCGCCGTAGCAGCCGAGTGCCAAGCGATTAAGCGAATCGAAAAGCATGAAAACGGCACGCATTGTCGTTCCTCCCCGAACGGGACTGTTCTAGTCCCGCTGGTGAAATTGGGTAATATTTCTATTGATATATGATATAAGTTCTATCTATGGAGCAGATTTGGCGGATCCAACATTTTTTGGCAGTCGCGGAATACGGTAGCGTCCAAGGCGCTGCCCGAAGTCTGAACTTAAGCCAACCTGCGCTCTCCAAGTCCCTGCAATCTCTTGAAGAGCATCTAAGGACGCCGCTTTTTGACCGTTCCACACGCGGTGTCGTTCTCACGGAGATGGGCCAAGTCTTTTACCGGCGAGCTCGTACAATCCAAGCGGAATGGGACGGTTCGCTGATCGACCTGACGGCAACACGAGACGGTGCACGAGGTGAACTGCGCATAGGTGTTGGTCCAACTTACGCGTCGGTCCTCATGCCGCGCGTACTTGCCTGTCTCGCACGCGAATATCCCAACTTGCGCGTATCAGTTCGGGTCGGTGTTGGCGCCTTGTTGTTTCCGGCGCTTCAGACGGGCGAAATCGGACTCTATGCTGGCGGACTCCTAGCGCACCCTAAGGATAAGAATTCACTTGAGGCCCAATTTCTATACAATCAAACCAATCGCATTGTCGCATCGAAGCAGAACCCGCTTGCGCGATTAGCAAACTTGCCACTTGAAGAGCTCGCCCGGCACCCTTGGGTAATTCTCAGCTACGACACGAACTCTCGGGCTCAGCTAGAACGAATGTTCAAGCAGAACGGAATAAAGCCGCCAAATATTTCGGTGTCAACCGAATCACAGGAACTTGCGCTCCGTCTAGTGCGAAACGACGGCTTTCTAACAAGTTTGCCGGAGCCGCTCCTCCACCCGAGTGTCAATTCCGGTCTTCAAATACTAAATGTGCGCGGATACGACTGGACGCTGCGAACCGGGATCTCGTTTCGAGCCTCGATGCGATCTCTTGCACCGGTCAAACTGATCCTAAAAATTCTCAAACAAGATGTTGCCGCGTTGGGGCTGGGATCGAAGGACCTGTCCGTCGTCAGAACAATCGGGACGTTTTGAGGCGGTTTTTAACGGAGGCTTCGGCGCATCTGGGTTTGCAGTTTAGGCAGTTGCTTGCCGGTGTAGCAAGCCGCGGTGCTCGATAGTCTTGCGCTTGATCGCGTTCCTCTTTTCCAGAATGGCCTGCCCGCGTCCGGTATAGACGTCGGCTGGCGTAAGGTTTCCGATTATCTCGTGGTATCGGCAGTGGTTGTAGTGATCGACGAAGCGACCGATCTTTGCCTCGAGGTCGCCGGGCAAGAGGTAGTTCTCGAGCAGGATCCGGTTCTTCATCGTCTGGTGCCAGCGCTCGATCATACCTTGCGTCATCGGATGATTGGGCGCTCCGCGTACGTGTTTGATGTTTTGCTTGCCAGGCCACGTTGCCAGGTCGCCCGCGACGTAGCTCGAGCCGTTGTCCGACAGAAGCCGTGGCCGATGCCGGCTACCGTCTTGCCCCGACGCCGCCAGCGCCATCTCGACCGTCTCGGTGACGTCCGCCGCCTTCATCGTCGTGCACAGCTTCCAGGCGACGATGAAGCGCGAGAAGTCGTCGAGTATGGTCGACAGGTAGAACCAGCCCCAGCCGATCACCTTCAGGTACGTGAAGTCGGTCTGCCAGAGCTGGTTGGGCGCCGTCGTCTTGTCCCGGAACTCATCGGCTGCCTTCATCACGATGAAGGCCGGGCTGGTCAGCAGCCCGTTCGCCCGAAGCAGCCGATACACCGATGCTTCCGAGATAAACTGGGCCTTCTCGTCGGTGAACGTCACCGCCAGCTCCCGGGGACTGAGTTCCGGGCGTTCGAGAGCGAGGTCGATCACCTGGCCCCGGACCACGTCCGGCACCCGGTTCCAGACCCGGCCAGGGGCCGACCGGCGGTCTTTCAGCCCGACCGCGCCGAACCGCCGGTACAGGTCGTACCAGCGGTAAAACTTCGACCGCGAGACGCCCAGCTTTTCGAGGGTGCGCTTGACCGGCAGCCGCGATTCCTCGACCAGCCGGATGATCTCGAGCTTCTCCGAGGCGGGGTACCTCATTCGTGGTCGCCCCCATCCCCGAAGGAATTTTTTTGAGAAGACAGTTCTCGATCGTCAGGTCGGCAACCAGCTCCTTCAGCACGCCCATCTCCTGGCGCAGGTCCTTGACCTCGCCCGACGACGCCTGGCGCTCGGTGTCCCCGGCCAGCCGCTTCTTGCCGGCCTCCATGAACTCCTTCGACCACACGTAATACAGGCTCTCCGCGATCCCTTCCCGCCGGCACAGCTCGGCGATCGAGTGCTCGCCGCGGAGCCCCGAGATCACGATCCGGATCTTCTCTTCCGACGAGTACTTCTTGCGCGTCTGGCGGCGGATCTCGCGGACATGCTGCTCGGCACTGTCGTTCGGCGGGATCTGCTTCATCGGTCTCATCCTCGTCCCTTTCATGGTGACGATGAGCCGAAAGCACTCCGTTACGCAAACTGCTCAGGCTGTCCTATGAGCGCTGACGGGGGACACTCAAACAGGAAGCGGGAATGCAGTAGTTTCTCATTTGGCTAGGACCAGAAAACTCGATCAACTCAGGAAAGATTAGCGCGATTGCCGTGAATTCGAGAGTGGTTTAGCACCCTCTGAAAACGTGGCTTGCTCTACAAGCATCCAATCAAGGATCTCCTCGATCTAGACAATGACATCTCGTCGGTATCTGTCTATCGAAGTAACTTGAAATATGAACGAAAAGTCCACCCTAGTTAGTGGCGGGCGTGTCCTCGGCAGTGAACCGCCCCGGGATTGCCGGAGGCTGTTTCGTTTGAGTCACGCTGCCCGTTTCTGCTCGCTGAGCATAACGTAAAAACGTGCCTCGGCTTCCGCCGGCGGGATGTTGCCGATAGGCTCCAGCAGCCGGCGATTATTGAACCAGTCGATCCAAGTCAGCGTCGCGAACTCGACGGCTTCGAAGCTCCGCCAGGGACCGCGCCGATGAATGACCTCAGCCTTGTAGAGGCCGTTGATCGTTTCGGCGAGCGCGTTGTCGTAGCTGTCGCCGACGCTGCCGACGGACGGCTCTATGCCCGCTTCGGCGAGACGCTCGGTGTACCGGATGCTGACGTATTGCGACCCCCTGTCGGAATGGTGCACCAGACCGGCCCGATGAACGGGCCTGCGTTCGTGCAGTGCCTGCTCCAATGCATCCAACACGAAGTTGGCGTGCGCCGTCCGGCTGACGCGCCAGCCGACGATGCGCCTGGCGTAGGCATCGATCACGAAGGCTACATAGACGAACCCGGACCATGTGCTGACGTAGGTAAAATCCGACAGCCAAAGCAGATTGGGCGCGGGGGCATGGAACTGGCGGTTCACATGATCCAGCGGGCACGGTACGGCCTTGTCGCTGATCGTCGTCCGGACAGGCTTGCCGCGGATCACGCCCTGCAGCCCGAGATCGGCCATCAGCCGCTCGACCGTGCAACGCGCGACCGGCAGGCCTTCGCGCGCCAACTGCCGCCAGACCTTGCGTGCACCATAGACCTCGAAGTTCTCGGCGAAGACGCGGGCGATCTCCGGGCGCAGGGCCCGGTCGCGCTTCGCCCGCGCCGAGAGCTTCGTGGGATCGACGCGCTTGGCGACGTGATCGTGGTAGGTCGACGGGGCGATCGGCAGCACCTTGCAGATCGGCTCGACCCCATACGCCCCGCGATGATCGTCGATGAAGGCGATCATGGCTTGAACCGGCGGTCGAGCTCCGCCTGGGCAAAATACGCGGACGCCTTGCGCAGGATCTCGTTCGCCTGACGAAGCTCGCGGTTCTCGCGCTCCAGCGCCTTCATCTTGGCGGCCATGTCCGTCGGGACACCAGCCCGCATGCCGCTGTCGACCTCGGTCTTCTTGGTCCACTCGTTCAGCGTCTGCGCCGTGCAGCCGATCTTGCCCGCGACGGATGCAATCGCCGCCCAGCGCGACGGATGCTCGTGTTCGTGATCGAGGACCAGCCGAACCGCGCGGCTGCGCACCTCAGGCGAATACTTGTTCGTGGTCTTGTTCATCATGGCTCCACCTTCTCAGGAGTTGGAGCCTCCGGCAATCCCGGGGCGGTTCAGCAGGGCCATTCTAGTGGGATGCATTTCGAGTAGATATACGATCTGCCTCTAGAAGCTTATGCCGATTTGAGTATTTGGACTGAAGCTATTGCCTTGCTCAAGTATTCGCTAAGGGTCGAGTCGAGCCGCGCCTGGCACCCCGAGACTTCGCCCGGCGCTTTGGTCGTTGCTTCGCTCTCGGCTTGTTCAGCGCCACTCTCGCCGGCTTGCGAGGTCTACGAGGCAATGTTTCCGCCGGCTGGAACATCGCTCCCACGGCCGCGAACGCTATGGCCTTGACCGTGGAGAACGCGATCTTGGCCGAGGCTTCCGTTGCAAGATGCCCCGCGAGCGCAACGAAAAACTCGTCGATCTGGATAGCATTTACGATCGCGTCAAGCATTGTCCTGCTCCTCTCTCGTTGATTCCTGTCCAATCAACTAAAATTTACGACTCAATGCGTGGGCCGACCGGAACACCCGTCACCGAGTGCGCGGATGATTCGATCGGCAAGCCGCAGATGGAACCGTCCCGCCCGTGCAACCACCTCGAGCTTCTCGATTGCTTCCGGCCGAAGTTCGGGCAGATCTTCAATCCGGATCTTGAGCTCCGTGGCATAGCGCCGCCGCGCTTGCTCGAGGATCGCCGCAACATGCTCCGGCTTGGGTCGATTGAGATGAAGGACACGTAGCCTGGTCAGTAGCGGCTGAGGTGTGTCGTCAATCGAGTTCGACGTAAACGTGAAGGCTACATCGCTCAGATTTACTTCCACCCCAAGTCCGTCGTCGTACCATTTAAGTCGGGTCGACGGCTCACAAAGCGAGAGCAAAGTCTCGTGCACTTGCCCGTTTCGGCGCGAGCCGCCGGCACGATCCAGCTCCGAGTATTGAATGAGTGGGTTAGCGCAGCGGCTCTGCGCACACACCGTGACTGCATAACTCGGCGACGCAGTCGACCAGCCTTTTGAGGTACCGCGCAGGATGCGGTTATCTGACGAGCCGGCCAAATCATACTCGCCGTGAGGACGCCCCACGAGCTCGGCCGCCCGACGCATGATACTGTCCTTGCCAATCGCAGCGGGTCCAACCAACAAAATCGGGCGCAGAGAAGCAGCCGAACCGCCGGCTACGAACTCAGCGACATCGCCCGCGACTGCGGCCAGGTGTGGAAACTCCAGACCCAGCACATTCGCTAGTACTTCGACCGAGACAGGCGACTGCCAGATCGGCAATGGTGCGGTCAGGACGCGGAACTCCTCTCCGCCGGATTCGATGTGGCGCACACTCTTCAGTCGTGGAGCGATGACCCGGTGTGTCGTCCCATCAACGCCCGATCGGCGGAACCGCTCCCAGACTTCAGCTACCGTCACCGCCTCACCGGCGGCGGCAAATTCCTTCTGAAGATTGTCGAACTGGTCGAGCATTGCTCGCTGGCGCATTCGGGTCTGGACTTCTCGAACAGTCCGCCTGAGCTCGAACCGTTCGGCGAAGTTCCCGCCGATATTGTCGCCCTCGCCTAGGGGCGACTTGAGGCGTTCGCTTAGCGCTTGGGCCAACGCCGGAAGAGCAATCGTTGAACCCCGGCTTGTCGCAAGAGCGAGGAGGGAGCCGACGATGTCCGCGTTCAGTTCAGCCCTCTTGGCTCGGACAGCAAGCGCAAACAGACTTTCCTTGCTCAACCTCCAGAGTTCGACATCCAGCTCAATTGCCAGGGCCGGTCCGGCAGTCTCGCGGACATATGTCGCTATCTGGCGCAGATCGTGGGCCGACATAAAGTCGTAGGATCCCTTCGCCCAGAGCTTGGCGGCCGGAGTTTCAGGAAGCGGCTTGTCGTCGTTCATCTGCGCCTCGTTGCCCGATTGAAGTGCCATTCTTATACTAGTATATTATACTAGTTTCAAGCAAAATCGCTTCGCATCTGCCATTCCCTCGGTTATCCGTGAACGAGATGAAGACCTTTACCGGCGAAGATTTTCGGACATGGCGCACTGATCACGGCCTAACGCAAGAGCAGGCCGCCTCTCTGATTGGCGTGACCGTCCATACGGTGCGCAGTTGGGAACAAGGCGTGCGTCCGCCGCCCAAGCATATTGTCGTTCACATCAAACGCATCAGTCCGGCTGATCTCCCGCCAGATGCGGGCTCGGCTGGTAATCGGCCCGTTGGGGTTTACACGAAGAACCGAAGGTCAAAGGCGACCTAGGCATGGCGAACCCGAGAATTGCCGTCATAGGGGTCAATCTCCACCAACGTTACTAAAGGCCGCCCTCGGGTTACTAGGTTCTCGAAACATGGCTTGCTCTCTCTTCATCGACAATCCGGCCCGGCAAGATGAGGCGTCAAGGTCTGGCTGGCCTTAGAATGCCGAATGCTGCGAACCGGCTATAACGGACCGGCGCCAGGCGCCGCAGGATTGATCTGATCGAGGTCGTCCGACGGCTCCGTGGCAACGGCGGCTGCCCCGTCGGGCGAAGGGGAGCTGAAACCCTTCGGCCAGATCAGTACGTGATAGACTTCAGCCACCTCCCGCTTGTCCTTCGAGGCTGCAGCGGTGAAAGGGCTTCGATCCAGAAACCCCGGAACGACGCCATATCGCGTGAGCCCAGCGACGCCGACATGCTTCAGCATGGCGACAAGCTTTGCCGACGCTTCCGCATCGCCGCTTACCGTCTTTATGAAAGGATCCCGAATTCGGACCGAATAGTTCCCGGAGCCGAGCCTCGTAACGGCCAGAATTGGGATGCCGGTGTCTTGAACTTGGCGCACTTGATCGGCTGAGATCGGTTCCAGCGTGAACTGGCCCGGCTCATCCGGCCCACCAACGATCGGCGATCCAGCTACATTGGCATCGAGAAGCCGCTGGACTGTTTTTCGATTGAGGACGTCCGGCCGCGGGATAGTTAACCAGACAGTAGGCGCATCAGGAACCTTCAGTCGAAATTGAAAGGCTAGCGCACGAGGGAATGCGGCAGTGAACGCCTTCAGTGCTGCGCGGGCTCGGCCAAGATGTTGTTCCTGATCCACTCCTGGTATTCCGGTAGGAACGTCGGGAGTACCGCCATCAACCGTTCGCCGGCCCGGCACATTGCGCTCGCCTGCTGAACCGACGAGATCTTGTTCCACTGTAACCACGTTGTGGCCCCGATCGTCAGGATGACGAGCATCAGCCCGACGGCGATTGCCTTTCGAGACGTCAACAAGGTCGCCAATACCGTCTGATCCTGGTCCACCGCGTTTGCCAAGGTCTTGCGATGCACTTCCAAGAGCTCGTCGTGCCGCTGCTTCATCCATGGCCAGAGCCGCTCGAGGCAGGTCGCCAGTTTCTGCGTATGCCCGACCACCCGCTCGTTGGCTGTTGTGATCGCCTTCGTTGCCGTCAGGAGTTCGCTGCGGACCCGATCGAGGGTACACCTCAGATCCTCGGCTGGTGGTCCCAACAGCTCGAGCTGAGAGGTCAGATTGGCGACCTGCTCGCTCGCCAGTGCCAGCGATGTGCGGAGAAGCTGATGTGCCTCGGCCGCTTTCGACAGCTTCCAATCCGCCTCGAGGCGAAAGCCCTGCACGCTCGTCATTCCTCAACCCCCTCTTCTTCAAATTTCCCAGTGAATAGCCGTGACCGAGTCTTGATGCAGAAACTGTCTGCTCGTCGAGGCGGAACGAGAGACCCTTTAGGACACCTCTCTCATTGGTGACCCACAGGACTTCGATCTCGCGATCTTCGAGATACGCCACGAACTCGCTGAACGTGCCGCCGCCCTCGGCCATGAAACTACCGATTGCCTGTTGAATCTGCATAGTGACCGACGGGCGTCCTGTGCGCGTCATGAGAGCAAGGGCACCCCGCGACGGTGCGCGCCGATGCAGATGACGTACGTCAGGGTTTGTCAGATGCGAACCAGGAGTCCGGATCAGATTGAGCTCGACCTCGAGCGCCCGGACGAGTTCCTCGCCCCGCCGAAAGTCATGCTTGTCCGACACGACGCTTCCATCGACGCGAACCCGACAACCTGCCAAATGAATGTGGTCATAGTGATTGACCAGAAGGTACGCATCGACCCCCATGCCTTTGGCCCATTTCGAGCCGAACGCCCGCCAATCATCATCCGTGATGAAACGTTCGCCTTTGGGGGGCCTGAACGACACATGCAACACGTTCTTTTTGAGACGCCTGCGACCCTGAGCGATCGCCGAAAACTCCCTCGTAAGGACACGCTGAGACCGGCCGGCGAATGTTCCAACGATGATCTCGATCCGCGGCCTGATCGCGCCCTTGCTGTCATGGAGCCCGAGAAGGTAGGCCAAGAGCCCAGAGAAGCTGCGTCCTTTGATGATTTTCTGGATCATTCTTCGTCCTCCCGATCCGCGGCCAAAAGGGTGAGGCGAAGGGCTCGGACATGATCGTCCAGTGCCAAGATGAGTTCCGACAAGCCATCTCCGATGGCCCGAACGCGCCCCGATGCTATGGCAGAAGCTATCTGGTGGAGGTTGCCGGCGAGGCGGGCCAGATCCAACCAGTCCTTCCGGTTGACTGACGGCACGATCCGCGGTGGGCGCGCGTGGAGAGCCCGATCCCGAATGTAAATACCGAGTCGGGAACCGGCAGCTTCGGCGTCGGCCTCAAGCTTCGCTCGCTCGCTGGAATTGAGGTGGATAGTCAAGGCTGAGCGCGGGTCAGCGGCCCGAGGGCGTCCGCCCCGTCGGCGACTTCCGGCCGCGGCAGCTCGGCACTCGGTCTTTTGGCGGCTTTCTGACTTCGGCATTGCAAACTCCTGAAACAGAACCAGATTTCCGGAATTCCAGCTCCGGAAAACATGGCTTGCTCAGAAGTTCCCATCGGAACTCGCCTGCCACCTTTACGTGATATGTCTCGCGAAGAAAGTTTCAAGGCCTAACGTGCGATGGGCTGCTTGAAGGACGCGGATATCTTTTTAAAGAGATATTTTCTAGCTCGACCACCCAGAAGAGACTTGGCTCGGCGGCAGTCGACAAGACACCTGAAATTGCATCGTCTCGTTTCCGGATAAGGATAGCCTTGCGACGAAGGTTTCAAGGCCTCGCGCGCGACAGGCATGCAGAAGGGCTTGGATATCTCTTTAAAGAGATAATTCCAGATCCGAGTTCCCGCTGGAGACACAGATCGACGGAAATCGAAGGGGAGCCTGCGCGTTACCCCTTCTTTTTTCCGGCGAAAAGCATATCAACTCAAAGTGCGGAACAAGAAACTACATGCTGCGAGTAACATTGCCGGCGAGCCCAGGGCGGCTCAAGCCGACTTGTCGGCTGCTTCCAGCAAAGATATTCATCAGGCGCATAATTCTGCTGGTTCGACTGAAGATCGCCTCTTAACGGTACATTCCAAGAGGGGCGAACTCAGTCGGAGCTCGGATGACAATGGTCTTCTCGTGGCCGAGGCTGCTGCCAAGCTGAGATGCAATCGGTCGACGATCTATCGCCTGGTCCGACACGGTATCCTCTGGGGCTGGTCGATTTCCGCAAATCCGGACAACCGCGATGGCGATCTCCGGATAGCGTCCGAGTCTATCGACATCTACAAACGGCGGTATTTCCGCGGCGGGTCTTTGGCTGAGCTGTCTACCCGTAGTAGCGGGAGCAGAGGTGGTTTGGTACACCCATCTCGCCGACGAGCCGATGCATCGGCCAAAAAATATCAAGAGAGCCTCTTGTCCCTCGAGTCCGCCGGTATCACGTTCAAGAGCCGTAAGGCGTAGGAGCAACGACTATGACCGTCTACCTAGAGAAATCGACGAAGCGCTGGCACTACGACTTTTACTGTCGCAACGTCCGCTATAAGGCGCGCTGCGTCATGCCGGATGAGGCGCCGGCGAAGGGAAAGAGGCAAGCGAAGGCTTGCGAGAATGCCCGGCGTGCGGCGGTCGAACGCGGTGAAAGAAAGAGGGACGCGACGGCTGGCGTGTATACGCTGGCAGAGGCAATCGACGCACGGACACGAGTCGCGAAGCGCAAGAAGCACTGGAAGGACGTCCGTATCGCACTGACAGAGATTGGCAACTTCTTCGGGCCGGATGCGCCCCTCGAAGAAGTCGCCCGACGTTGGCGCGACTATAGCGCCTTCTCTTGTGCGCAGACCTTGAAGACCTGGGTCGGTGGTCCTGCACGTGCGGGTGCCGACTCGGACGACGACCCGCGCAACTGGCGTGAAACCGGCAGGCTCCGCTCTGATGGACGAACGAACCGTTATCTCGACCAGTTAAGTGCCATCCTCAGATTGGCGCACGAGACCGAAGGGCCGGGTGGGCAGCCCCTCCTCTCGAGGATGCCGATTATTAAGAGACTGAAAGAGATGAAGCGCGACCCCAAGCCGGTACCACTCGCGCTTGCACTCAAGATCGAGTCAGATCGGCGAACCCCGGAGCATCTCCGCGATGCCGCCGCGATGGTTCGCCTGTTTGGATTTCGTCTCGACGAAGTATTCAGCGCGACGCGCGACGAGATCGACTTCGAGGGACGTTGTTATCGGCTCCCTGCGGCGAAGTCGAAGGCCAACCGCGACGAAGTCATGCCGGCCAACGAGGAGGCGATGCGTCTGCTCAAGCGCCTAGATGATCGGGCGCGCAAACGGGAACCTGACAATCCGGCAGCTCCGCTCATCGTCTACCAACCGAGAGGGAAAGACGCGAAGGGCCGAGCGTTCAAGCCACGCCCGATCGCCAACCCTCGGCGCGCATGGGCTACCGCACAGAAGCACGTCGGCGTCAAAGGCAAGTTCCGCTTCCACGACCTGCGCGCGACGTTCGTGACGCAGGCTGCGCTCGTCGCAAAGAGCGCGGTCGTCCAAGCGCTCGCGCGCCATACGGATCCACGAACGACGGCGCGGTACATCAAGGTCGCCGACGTCGATCTGCGGGATGCTGTTGAGGCGATGGGGATTCGGCGACGATTGGCCGGTCGCTGAGACCTGCATTTACGACTTTCAGACTTTGAGTGCGACAATTCCTTAGAATATTTTCTGCTAAACCGCGACTCCAACCGATGTAGCTGCGACTGTTGCCGCAGCTATGGCGGTTTTGATTGGTGTATATAGCTCAACGTCTAACTTCGGAGCGCTAATAGTTACTACTAATGAAAATCGAGCGACGCTTGCCCAGCGCTTTAGCGTCTTCCTGTCCTTCCACCAACCGCCAACTGGGTGAATTGCAATGGCCGAGCGACTTGCCAAGTCTGAGGCTCTACCGCGCCAAATATCTGAATGGATTGATCCAACATCACGCTTTTTGGTCCCAATTACCCACTCGTCACTATCAGAACCATAAGCTACCCCCGTTGATTCTTCTAAATTTGCCGCCTGATTAATTCGCGCCTTAAACTGCGCGGGTGCTTCATCTGGATAATTGATTTTGAAGCGAAGTCCATGTGATGCGTATGTCTGCTTGCGGCCTCTCGCTACTTCAGACGGGTTTGGCTCAATGAAGTAGCTTAAGGTAACTCGCATCTCGATTTCTTCGCTTCCAAGCGCCGCCAATTCTGGCTTGGGCCAAGGAAGCTCATACAGCTTCATTTCGTTTAACCTTCCAGTGCCATCTTTCGATCGGCGGTAAGGTATTATTTTATCTTGTACAATCAAGGATACTGAATTTGAAGAGCTCCACGCCGCGAGACGTGGATCAGGAGCGCCATATCCGTATCGAGACATGATTCTCCCAATATCCGCTTTCTTAGCTTTGGGCGGCAAATGCGCCAGCATTGCTGGTGTCCACGAGCATGAGTTCACTAGTAGCGCGCGAATTGTTTCTGGCCAGCAGTCTGGGTTCTCGATTGCAACCATAGCCGCCAATCTGGTGGCATTCGCTGCTGCGGCACTTGTTGCTCGTGTCGTACAAAAATATGGAGTTGGGAAGTCCTTGTCAGCCGTAAGCAAGCCGAGATCTTCGATGTCGTATGCATTCCCGTCTGCTGGATCTACGGCTAAATTTCCACCTTCACAAACAAAATCTGGTTTTATTGGCCAAACGCTGTCCCATGAGGCCGTGCGGCTAACAGGGCATAGATCGCCGGCCGGCGCGAGTGGGTGCCAGCCTTGATACGTTTGGTTCCGGATGTCGGTTAGCTCTGTATATGCACCAATTGTCAATGCGTTCCACGATTGGCCAGGCGCTTCCAACTCGAGCTGATCATTCTCGACCAGATAGCCTTTAGGAGTCGGCAAATGATCGCGGAGGTTGCCTGCTGAGATGCAGAACAGCCTTTTTCGAGAATCTTCAGCTCCGGCCCCGTAAGCAAGCTGATCAATTGTTGCCGACCATAATGTGGGGAAGCCATCATGAGGTGTATCTTCGGTCGTGTTGGTCGCCAAACAGAACGTTCTATGGGGGTAATCAACACTCAAGCTCTCGACGACCTCAATAGCCTGCGCTGTTATCGCGCCAAGTTGGTCGTAGGCGTTGCCGGCCGCAGCAGGTGGAATAATTTTTACTGATTCGAGATTGTGCCTAATCTCAATCAGATCAGTGCTCTCAAGCGCGGCGACCAAATCTCCATACATCGCGATTCCGGCCATTTGCGTACCGTGGCCTGAATGGTCGCCTATCCCCCAACCCGGCTTCACAGCAAAGCACTTTGTCTGGCTCGTAGTCTCTGAAATTAGCGGGTGGCCGTACGCCAGTCCGGTATCGAGTAAGCAAACCGAGGCAATTGGTAACGGATCATTTTTGAATTTAGTCCGCCCAATGAGCTCACCAATAAACTCACCTTGTTCGGGAGCTTTTAAGCCATCAAAAAAATCCGCGGTAACGCTCGATTTCCTGAGGCGTGTGATCGCCAACGTTGACTCAATTAATCCCTCAATTGACTCGCGTGGAGCGATGACAAATGCAACTTCTGCCTCTGGGAACTTTATGGGTCTTGGCCCAACTTCAATCCCAAGTATTGCGGAAGCAGTGCGAAGCCGCTCGGCTCCCCCAGGTCTTAGCCAAACCTCCCACGGAAAGCTAATGTTGTTGTCTGGAATATCTTCGGGACGGCCCTCCCAAAGATCGGCAAGTTTTGCAATCCGGATCCGGTCAAGCCCATCAACAAGATTCTGATTCTTGGGTTTCCCGGTATCGGCACCCTTGTAGATGATGTTTTGGTCTCGATATCGAGATATTACCTTGGCAATTCTCTGCGCACCTTTCTTTGAGAGAAATAAGGTGGCACTTTCAAATTCTGCACCAGAACGAGCTGACAGGAGCGTCAATCCAAATTTGGGTTGATCCAAGCTATTTGTGGCTAGCGGCTCACCTGCTCGCCCCTTAATTGCCACATATACGCCCTGTTCAGCTTTGGGAATGTCGGTACGGCGAGATGCCATTCTCAGAGCGTTGGAAATATCTCCAACCTGCGAAAGCAAGCTGCGAGCATGCTCATACCTATCGGGTACTCGAGACGGTGAACGGCTGCTTCCGCCACCTGTCTTTGGTGCAAATATCTCACCGCTTGGATTCAATTGAACGGCGATATGTGGCAATCCGCGCCTAACTGCCATTACGACTCCGGACGATATATGGACCGACGAGCCTCAAGTGCACCGCAAAGGGCCTTTAGCTCAACGTCTTCTGAGCCCGCTAATACAGCGTCTCTTGCTGCATCTTCTGCTGCATGAATAACCTCAGCATTGCTAAGTCCGACTGCTGCACTAGCGACACTTCGCCAGTCAAGGTTACGAAGCGGAAAAGTCGAAAGCTGACTTTTGATAGTTTCCACAATTAATTCCGGGGTCGGTAGCGCGTATTCCAAGATTAGGTTAAATCGTCGGAATAGCGCGCGATCCAAGATCTCAGGGTGGTTTGTCGTTGCCAAAATTATGGATTGATTGTGATCTTCCTCCAAGAACTGCAGGAATGAATTTAGAATTCGTCGCGCTTCGCCGACGTCGTTGGTGGCGCCGCGCTGACCTCCAATCGCATCAATTTCATCAAAAAGATAAACTCCACGAGTGGTAACGATTGAATCAAAAATCGCGCGCAACTTCGTGGCAGTCTCACCCATAAATTTTGTGATGACGCCGTGCAGCAGAATAGTAAATAGCGGCAGCTTCAATTCACCCGCTAGCGCCGAAGCTGTCATGGTTTTCCCAGAACCAGGCGGGCCGATTAAGAGCAACTTGCTCCTTGGCGCAAGGCCATGCTCAACCAATCTCCATCGCTGACGGTGCTCGGCTATTATTTTGGTCAGTTGGTCCGAGATATTTTGCGACAATACCATGTGGGATAAACGTGTCTTCGGATAGCTAGCAGCCATCAATCCGGCTAAATCGCCCCGCGGAGACACGATTGGAACAAGGTTCGGATTTTGATTCTTCGGTAAATCCTTAGATTTGCTTAAGTCATCCACTAGTTTCCGGATTTCTGCCGCAAGTACCTTATGTCCGCGACGTTCCTTTTCTCCTGCAAGTTGAAGCGCAAGCGCACGAAATCTGTCATCGTCTCCATTCGCATGGCTACGTAGAAGGCCAAGAATTTGCTGTGAAGTCGGCATGGCTTCAGATTGCCCTCGAGTCGAAATAGTGAATCACAACGGAAGGCTAGAATAAACAGATCCTTGAAGTGCCAACTGAGAATACGAATAAACCCGCTAAGCTATTAACCTCGCGGGCTTACACTGATTGGAGGGTGGGATTTGGGCCGGTGCCGATTAGGATTTGAGCTAGAAGTCACATTGGAATGTCCCATTTGTTCAATACGACCAATCCAACGTTAAACTTAAATATCTGAAAATATTGGCGTCCCCGAGAGGAATCGAACCTCCGACCTACAGTTTAGGAAACTGCCGCTCTATCCTGCTGAGCTACGGGGACGCACGCGACCGGCAGAATAGCCGCGCCGTCGCGGCAGCACCAGAGTTCAGGCGCGGGCCGGAGTCGGCGTATTGGCCTGCGCGAAGCCGTTGACGATGCGGATGACCACCACCGTCGAGGCCAGGACGAGCGCGATCCCGTAGATCGTGCCGTCCGGCCGGCCATGGTCGAGGAACCAGCCGAACGCCAGCGGGGCGAGCATCGAGCCGATGTCGAGCCCCGAATAGACGAGGCCGAACGTGCGGCCCGTCGCGCCCCGCGGGGCGAGCTTTTTGATCAGGATGTCGCGCGCGGCCGACGTGACGCCGACCGACATGCCGGCCGCGGCGAACAGGCCCATCGCGACGGCGAAAGTGGGTGCGAAGGCAGTCGAGGCCGCAAGCAGGAAGCCCGCGCCGAAAAGGCCGAAGGCCGCCACACGCTCGTGTCGGTCCGTTGCGTCGGCGACGAAGCCGCCGGCGAGGATACCGAGCGCGTTGCCGACGAGATACGCGGTCACCGCGTTCGTGGCCGTCCGGAAATCGACCGAATTGAGGATCGACAGGCTGGCGGCGCCGAAGGACTGGATGCCTGCACCCGCCATCGCCGTCATCGTCAGGTAGACGAACGCCACGAGCATCGACGGCATCACGAACATGCGCGCGAAGCTCGTCACGACTTCCGAAACGCTTTCCTTGGCGGCGGCGGCCGAAGCCGCGCCCTCGCCCAGCAGATCGCGCGCGAGGAACACGAAACTCGCCTGCGCGAGGCCATAGATCGCCGCGACGGTCAGCGCCACGCGCCAGCCGAGCCAGAAGCCCAGCAGCGACAGCAGCAGCGGCGACACGACATAGCCGAGCGTGCCGCCGAATGCGTGGATTGAGAACGCACGCCCCGTGCGGTTCGGGTGCACGCGCGATGCGAGGATCGCGAAATCGGCCGGATGGAAGACCGAGTTACCGAGCCCGGCGACGACCGCGAGCGGCAGGAACATCCAGAAGGACGGCACGAAGGCGAGCGCCCCCGTCGCAGCCGCGAGCGAAGCCATGCCGAGCGCCAGCACGCGCCGGCCGCCCCAGCGATCGACCGCGACGCCGACAAAGGTCTGGCCGATCCCGGACGCCAGAAAGAACGCCGCCACGACGCTGCCCAGCGCCGCGAAGCTGATGCCGAATTCCGCCTGCAGCAGCGGGAACATCGGCGGAAGACAGTACTGGAAGAGATGACTCGTCGAATGGACGAGGCCGACGGCGCCGATCACGGCGGTGTCGCGCCGACGGATCTCGGGGCTGTCGGGAATCGCGGCCGCGGCGGCCGAAGCGGAGGTCATGGCACTTCCTGTCCGGCGCCCGAAGGCGCGCTAGAGGCGCTTGGCGCGTTCCATCGCGCCGACAAGCTGGGAGCGGATGCCCGGCTCCATCGCCGAATGGCCGGCGTCGGGGATCACGAAATAGCGCGCCTCGCGCCAGTTCGCGGCAAGGCGGTCGGCGGTGAGGACCGGACAAACCATGTCGTAGCGGCCCTGCACGATCGTCGTCGGGATGTGGCGCACCCGATCGACTCCGTCGAGCAGCGCGTTCTCGCCGAGGAAGATCGCGTTGTGGAAATAGTGAGCCTCGATGCGCGCTAGGCCGAGCGCCATGCGGTCTTCGGAGAAGGCCGAGACCGTCTCGGGGCTGGGCATCAGCGTTGAGCAGGAACCTTCATAGGCGCTCCACGCGCGTGCCGCCGGAAGATGGATCGCCGGATCGGGATCGACCAGGCGCCGCCAGTAGCTTTCGAGGATGTCGCCGCGCTCGACTTCCGGCAGGAACCCGGAGAAAGCGTGCCATGCCTCGGGGAAGACGTGCGCGACGCCGTAGAGGAACCAGTCGATCTCCACCTTCCGGCCGAGAAAGATGCCGCGCAGTGCCAGCGAGCGAACGCGATCGGGATGCGCCTGGGCGTAGGCGAGGGCGAGGGTCGAACCCCACGAGCCGCCGAACACGTGCCAGGCCTCGATGCCCAGGTGCACGCGCAGCCGCTCCATGTCGTCGATCAGATGCGGCGTGGTGTTGTCGCGCGTCTCGCCATGCGGGGTCGAGCGGCCCGAGCCGCGCTGGTCGAAGATGACGATGCGGTAATGCTGCGGATCGAAGAAGCGCCGGTGCGCAGGTGTGGCCCCCGCACCCGGGCCGCCATGGAGGAAGACGACGGGCGCGCCACGCGGATTGCCGCTCTGTTCCCAGTACATGCGGTGGACGCCGTCGAGCGTCAGCATGCCGGAGCCGTACGGCTCGATCGGCGGATAGAGGTCGGTGCGCGGGGCGGCATCGGGGGCTGGCATGGAGGGACAATCGCGTAGGGCCGGGCGCCCCGTCAATGGGGCCGGACGCATGGCCGATCCGCCGTCTTGACCCGCCGGGGCGGCCACGCGAGAGTCCGGTCCATGCCCGTCCCGCACCACCTCCGGACCCTTTCGCTTGCGGCCCTGCTCGCCTTTTCGGCAGCCGGGGGGCTCGCCGGCTGTGCCCAGAACGCCGCCACCGGGCGCAGCCAGTTCACGGCCTTCGTCAGCCCCGAGGAAGAGGCCAAGATCGGCCGCGAGCAGCACCCGCAGGTACTGGCCGAGTTCGGCGGCGCCTACGACAGTCCCAGGCTCAAGGCCTATGTCCAGAAGCTGGGCGAATCGCTGGTGGCGAAGAGCGAGTTGGCCGGGCAGCCCTTCACTTTCACGGTCATCAACAGCGACATCTACAACGCCTTCGCGTTACCCGGCGGGTACGTCTACGTCACGCGCGGACTGCTGGCATTGATGTCGAGCGAAGCCGAGCTCGCCTCGGTCCTCGGCCACGAGATCGGCCATGTCACCGCCCGCCACACGGCCGAGCGCATGAGTCGGGCGACGGCCGCCAACATCTTCACGAACATCCTCGGGATCGGCGTAGCGGTCCTCACCGGCTCGGGCGATGCGGGTAATCTGGCCGGGCAGGCTGCCGGTGGCGGCGCCGCCGTGTGGCTCGCGGGCTTCTCGCGCGACCAGGAATTCGAGGCCGACAAGCTCGGCGTGCGTTACATGGCCGCCGAAGGCTACGACCCGCGCGAGGCAGCCGACATGCTGGCCAAGCTCGGCGAGGGCACGAAGCTGACCTTGAAGGCGCTCGGCCGGCCGCCGGGATCGGCCGACGAGTTCTCGATCCTGCAGTCGCATCCGCGCACGGCCGATCGCGTCACGGCCGCGACCGATGCCGCGCGCGCGCAGGGGATGGTCGTCGCTCCCAATCCGCGTATCGGCGAGAACGAATATTTCAACGCGATCGACGGCATGGCCTATGGCGGCGACGCCGAATCCGGCTTCGTCCGGGGAAAGGTTTTCGTTCATCCGAAGCTGCGGTTCCGCTTCGAGGCGCCCGCCGGCTTCCGTCTCGTCAACGGCGAGGATGCGGTGCGCGCGACAGGGCCGGACGGCGCGTCGATCACGCTTGACGGAAAGCCGGCCCCGCGTGGTGTGGAACCGGCGGATTTTCTCGTCAGCGTTTGGGCCAAGGGCGTACGCGTCCAGAACGTGGAGCGGATCGAGGTAAACGGCCTGCCGGCAGCGGCCGGCTTCACGCGCGTCAACGGGCAGAAGGGGACGATGGATCTGCGGCTCGTCGCGATTCGCCATCCGGACGGCTCGTATTATCGGTTGATGTTCGCGGCACCGTCGGCAGCCGCGGCGAAGTTCACCGATGCGTTCCGACGCGCGACCTATTCGTTCCGGGCATTGACGGATGTCGAGGCGCGCGACGCCCAGCCGCTGCGCATGCGCATCGTCACGGTGCGCGCCGGCGACACGCACGAAACGCTCGCACGCCAGATGGCGACGCATGACGGTCTCGAACTCGAGCAGTTCCGGATCTACAACGGCCTGCAGCCGGGCGAGGCGCTCGCGCCGGGGCGACGCCTCAAGATCATCGCCGACAGGTAAGCGTCAGGCGACCTTCGCGGCACCTTTCTTGGCGATGGCGTCCGCCATCGCGACGGTGCGCTTGGCGCTGTCGACATGCAGCTGTTCGACGAGCTTGCCGTCGACGACGATGACGCCTTCCTTCTTCGACGAAGCCGCCTCGAATGCAGCGATCACCTTGCGCGACCATTCGATGTCGTCCGCCGACGGCCCGAAAGCCGCGTTGCAGGCCGCGATGGTCTTGGGGTGGATCAGCGTCTTGCCGTCGAAGCCCATATCGGCGCCCTGCCGGCAGGCGGCCAGAAATCCGGCTTCGTCGTTGAGGTCGAGATGGACGCCGTCGAGGATCGGCAGGCCGGCCGCGCGTGCGGCAAGCAGGCACAGGCCGAGCGACGGCATGATCGCCAGGCGCGATTCCGAATGGCGCGCGCGCAGGTCCTTGACCAGGTCCGACGTGCCCATGACGAGGCAACCCAGATGGGGGCTCGACAGGGCGATCTCCTGCGCGCGGAGCACGCCTAGCGGCGTTTCGATCATCGCCCACAGCATGACGTTTTCCGGAGCGCCGGCCGCGGCAAGGCGCAGGGCCGCGTCGCGCACTTCCTTGGCGCTCTCGACCTTCGGCAGCAGCACGGCCTGGCAGCCCGAGCGCGCGGCCGCCTTGATGTCGGCCGCCCCCAGCTTGTCCGACAGCGGATTGACGCGCACGACGGTCTCGGCACGGTAACCGCCCTGACGCAGGGCCGCCATCGTCTGGTCGCGCGCCGCGTCCTTGCGGTCGGGATGGACGGCGTCCTCGAGGTCGAAGATCAGCACGTCGGCGTCGAGAGTCCGGCCCTTTTCGAGCGCCCGTGCGTTCGATCCCGGAATGTAGAGCGCTGATCGGCGCGCGACGGTACGGAATTCGGCCATTCGTTTCGACTGCCTCCCTTGGGACGCCTATCCTGTCAGTCTGCCGGGCGGTTTGCCAAGGGATTCGGTGCGGTCCCGGTACGCCGAAACCCTATCGCCAGCAGGCGATTCCCGATAAGAGGGGCGACATGCGCGTGCTGTCGATCCAGTCGTCCGTTGCCGCCGGTGCAGTCGGGAATTCCGCGGCGGCATTCTGTTTCCAGCGTCTCGGCATCGACGTCGTGCGGCTGGATACCGTGCGCTTTTCGAACCATCCCGGCCACGGCAGCTTCGCCGGCGGCCCCGCCCCGGCCGACGAGCTTGCGCGACTGGTCGACGGGCTCGACAAGCGCGGCCTGCTCGGCGGATGCGACTGCGTCCTCTCCGGCTATCTGGGAACGGGCGACCAAGGCGCGGTCGTCGCCGATGCGATCGCGCGCACGCGGCGCGCCAATACCGGCAGCCTCTATGCCCTTGACCCGGTGATGGGCGACCGCGGCCGGATCTTCGTGCGCCCCGACGTGGTTGAGGCGATCCGCGCGCTTGCCCCGCTTGCCGATATCCTGTTTCCGAACGTCTTCGAACTCGGCCTGCTCACCGGCATGCCGACAGGCACGCTCGCCGAAATCCGCAAGGCGGCCGAATCGCTGCGCGCGGCCGGCCGGGTGGACCGGCTTGTCGTCGTCACGTCGGTTCCCGATGCGGATCGCCTCGGCACCCTGGCGTGTGGAGTCGCGGGTTCGTTCATCGCACGCGTGCCCACGATCGACCATCCGGCCTATGGGGCGGGTGACAGCTTTGCCGCACTGTTCCTGGCCCGGTATCTTGGCCCGCGTGACACGGCGGCCGCCCTGTCGCACGCCACGTCGTCGGTGCATGCGCTGGTCGCCGCGACGGCCGCCAAGGGAGCCATCGATCTTGCTCTCGTCGAATGTCAGGCAACCCTCGTGACGCCGCCGGCGACATTCCCGGCCGAGCGGCTCGGAGCCTGAGGGCCGGCCCCGCGATGTTCGACTGGATCTTCCTCAAGGGCGCCATCGTCGGCCTGCTGATCGCCGCCCCCGTCGGTCCCATCAACGTTCTGGTGATCCGCCGCACGCTGGTCCACGGACGGCTGGCCGGGCTTGCCTCGGGCCTGGGGGCCGCCCTTGCCGATACGGTGTTCGGCGCCATTGCGGCCTTCGGCATCTCGATGTTGCAGACGTTTCTCGACGAGGCCCATGTCGCGATTTCCCTTGTCGGGGCGGCGATCCTTGTCGGGATGGGCGTCAATCTGCTGCGCCAGCCGAAGCCGGAAATTTCGGCCGGATCCGATCCGACCGACCTGCTCGGTGACTTCACCTCGACGCTGTTCCTGACGCTGACCAACCCGATCACCGTCCTGTCCTTCATGGCCGTCTTTGCGGCGTTCGGCGTCCGGCCGGACGGGCAGATCGGGCTGGACGACTGGCTGCTGCTCGCGGGCGTGGCGGCGGGCGCCACGGTCTGGTGGGTGCTGGTCGTCGAGGCGGTAAGCCTGTTCCGCGACCGTTTCACGACGACCGGCCTGACCTGGGCCAACCGCATTGCCGCGATCGTGATCCTTGCCTTCGCCGCCGGCGTCGTTGGCGACGTCGTGCTGCGAAAGCTCGGGCTGCTCTAGCCCGGCACGAGTTGGTCGAGAATCCGCGCGAAGCGGTCGCGTACTTCGCTCTGCCGCGGATGCCATTGTTCGGGCGACAGGAAGCGCGGCCGGTAGGTCGGGCCGGGCTCGATATCGACCGTACGCCGCAGTTCGCCGGGGCGAAGTGGCTGTTCGCGCGCGACCGTTCCCGGCGTTTCAAGCTGGCGCGCGATCTCGTCCGCACCGGCCGCGCAGATATCGCGATCCTCCGGCCGGCGCGCGGCCGTCGATTGCTCGAGGGCGACGGCTGAATTGCGGATATAGGCGCGCCGTTCTGCCGGCCGGCCGCGCGCGAACTCGACCCGGTTCTGGCGCGTGGAAAGGATCTGGCGCACGCGCGCATCCGCGGCACTCGCGTCGGCGCACTTCGCACCGTCCACGCCCACCGCGAGCACCGAATAGGCGAGCACCAGCGTCGATTCCTCGCGCAATGCTTCGTTGTTCTGTCCTTCGCCTATCTGCCAGAGCAGGTCGGAATAGGCGACCGCGATCAGATGCGGGGCCGCCGCCTGCACGCGCGCCTGCGCCCAGCCGAGGATCGCGCGCGCCTCCGCATTGTCGCGGGTGGCGAACATGCGCTGCGTGGCTTCGCGGTACTGGCCCGCGGCATAGAGACGGTCGAGCTCGGCAAGGGCCGGGCCCTGCGCGTGTGCCGGAATTGCCGGCAGGAGAAAGAGGAGGAGGGCGAGCGCCCGCATCAGGTCTCGGCCAGCTTCAGCGCCACGGCCACGATGGGAGTCGACAGGGCGGTCCGCAGATTGTCGGCCGCGATCCACATCGCGAGGCCGTTGGGAACCGACGGATCATCGCGCAGGCGGCTGACATAGACCTTCTGCTCGCCCTGCGTTTCCAGCGGCGTTACGAAACCTTCCTCGGCGCGATGATCGACGATCGCGAGGCCTTCGGCGCGCATCAGCATCGAACGTGCCTGCGCGATGCCCATGGGCTCGGCGAACTCGACGACGGCTGCGATGCCGTGCCCCACGAATGTCGGCACGCGCACGCAGGTCGCGACGGTGCCGATGTCGCCTGCCAGCACTTTGCGCGTTTCCATCGCCAGCGCGCGTTCCTCGGTGGTCCGGCCATCATTCTCGAAGCCGCCGCATTGCGGGATCACGTTGAACGCGATCTGCTTGGCGAAATTGGTGCGCTCCATCGGCTGGTTGACGTAGACGTTGCGCGTCTGGCTGAAAAGCTCGTCCATCGCGGACTTGCCCGCTTCGGAGACCGACTGGTAGGTCGACACGATCGTGCGCTTGACGATCGCCGCCTTGTGCAGCGGGGCCAGCACCATCGTCAGCATCGTCACGCATGCACCCGGCACCGCGACGATGCGCCGCTTGGCGCGCGCCAGCGTGGCATCGTCGTCGTTGACGCCGGCGACGACCAGCGGGACATCCACGTCGAGCCGGAAATGCGACGATGTATCGACGACCCACGCGCCGGCCTTGGCCGCGCGCGCCGCGTTCGCCGCTGAAACGGCCGGCGCGGTGCAGAAGATCGCCACTTTCGTGTCGGAGAAATCGTAGCTCGCGAGATCGTCGGTCCGGACATCGGCATCCTCGCCGAACGACAGGGTAACGCCGACCGACCGCTCGGAAGCGAGGGCCGCCACTTCGCCGACCTCGATCCCGCGCGCGGCGAGTTCCGTCAGGACTTCGCGCCCGATCGTTCCCGTCGCTCCGACTACCGCAATCCGCTTGCTCATGCTTGCCTCGTTCCGCCTCGATTTTGCAGCACCTTATGCCACGCCCGAGAGCTTCCGGGGCGTCACATTTTTTTCACAAATCCGCCGTTCTTGGAGGATCGGCGATGGATGCATAAATAGACAGCGACCGAGTTGCCGGGAGAATTCCATGACGCAAGCTGATGGCCGCCCACCCGAAGAAGTGTTGTTTTTCAAGCGCTGGCTCGCCAATCCGATGAAGGTCGGCGCGGTGCTGCCCTCCTCAGCCAACCTCGCACGCCTCGTCGCCCGGCAGGTCCATCGCGGGCCGGACCAGTGCGTGGTCGAACTCGGGCCCGGTACCGGTCCCGTGACCAAGGCGCTGCTCGATTCCGGGATCCCGGCCGACCAGCTGTTCGTCGTCGAGATCGACGCGGCCCTGTGCGCGCATCTGCGCCGCGAATTCCCGAACGTCGCGGTGATTCAGGGCGACGCAACGAAACTGAAGGAACTGCTGCCGCCCGCTTGGATCGGCCGCGTGGCCTGCGTGATCTCTGGCATTCCGATGCTGCCGCTGCCGGTCGAAGTACAGCGCGCCCTGACTGATGCCGCTTTCGACGTGATGGTGCCGGGCGGCGAGATCCTGCAGTACACCTATTCGTTGGCCTCGCCGATCAAGGAGAAGCCACTGGGCCTCAAGGGCAGGCGCAAGGGTATCGCGATGCTGAACCTGCCGCCGGCCTGGGTGTGGAGCTACCTGCCGGCGGGCGAACCCGCTCCGGCCTGAAGCTTCACGCCGCCAGCTTGTCGAGTTCCTTCAGCAGCGCGTCGCCCATCTGCGTGGTCGACACGACGTTGCTGCCCGGTTCGGCGATGTCGCGCGTGCGCAGCCCCTTGGCGAGCACGTTCTTCGCCGCCAGTTCGACCAGATCGGCATCCGCCGCGAGATCGAACGAGTAGCGCAGCATCATCGCGAACGACAGCAGCGTGGCCAGCGGGTTCGCCATGTCCTTGCCGGCGATGTCGGGGGCCGAACCATGCACCGGCTCGTAGAGCGCCTTGCGGCGGCCCGTCGGGTCGGGGGCGCCCAGCGAAGCCGAGGGCAGCATCCCGAGCGATCCGGTAAGCATTGCCGCGCAGTCCGACAGGATGTCGCCGAACAGGTTGTCGGTGACGATGACGTCGAATTGCTTGGGGCTGCGCACAAGCTGCATGGCGCAGTTGTCGGCGTACATGTGCTCGAGCTTCACGTCGGAATATTCGGCCTTGTGCAGCGCCGTCACGACCTCGCGCCACAGCACGCCCGTATGCATGACGTTGGCCTTCTCGACCGAATGCACCTTGTTGCCGCGCTTGCGCGCCAGCTCGAAGGCGACGCGCGCGACGCGCTGGATCTCGAAGGTCGTGTAAACCTGCGTGTCGATCGCCTTCTTCTGGCCGTCCGGCAGCGTCGAGACGCCGCGCGGTTCGCCGAAATAGACGCCGCCCGTGAGCTCGCGCAGGATCAGGATGTCGAGACCCGCGACCAGTTCGCGCTTGAGCGAAGAGGCATCGGCGAGCGCGTCGAATACCAGCGCCGGACGCAGGTTGGCGAAGAGGTCCATCTCCTTGCGCAGGCGCAGCAGGCCGCGCTCGGGCTTCTTGTCGAAAGGCAGGTTGTCCCACTGCGGGCCGCCGACGGCACCGAACAGCGTGGCATCGCATTCCTGCGCCAGCGCCATGGTCGCGTCGGTCAGCGGCGTGCCGTGCTTCTCGTAGGAGATGCCGCCGACGAGGCCTTCCTTGACGTCGAACGACACGGTGCGGCGCTTGTCGAACCAGTCGACGACGCGACGCACCTGCTTCATCGCTTCGGGGCCGATGCCGTCGCCCGGCAGGACGAGAAGCTTGCGGTTGGATGCCATTTCTTCGTCTCTCCGATATGTGGCTTCAGCGTGCGGCGGCGAGCCAGGGCTGCGACGTGCGTTGCTTTGCTTCGTAGGCGTCGATATGCGCGCCTTTCTCGAGCGTGAGGGCAATGTCGTCGAGGCCGTTGACGAGACAGTGCTTGCGGAACGGATCGATCTCGAACTTCACCGTGCCGCCGTCCGGACCCTTGATCTCCTGCGTCGTGAGGTCGACCGTCAGTGTCGCGTTGGAGCCGCGCTGCGCGTCGTCCATCAGCTTGGCGAGATCTTCCTTCGACACCTTGATGGGCAGGATGCCGTTCTTGAAGCAGTTGTTGTAGAAGATGTCGGCGAACGACGTGCTGATGACGCAGCGGATGCCGAAATCGAGCAGCGCCCACGGCGCATGTTCGCGCGAAGAGCCGCAGCCGAAATTGTCGCCGGCGACCAGGATCTGCGCCTTGCGGTAGGCAGGCTTGTTCAGCACGAAATCCGGCTTTTCCTTGCCGTCCGTCGTGTAGCGCATTTCCTCGAACAGGGCGACGCCGAGACCGGTGCGCTTGATCGTCTTCAGATGCTGCTTGGGGATGATCATGTCGGTGTCGACGTTGATCATCGGCAGCGGCGCCGCCACACCCGTGAGAACCGTGAACTTGTCCATGTCGTTCTCCCTCTGGAAGACTATGCCGGCACCCGCACGCAGCGCGTGCCGACGAGGATATCGTGGAATGCCTGACCCGTGCCGTTGAACGCGGCGAGCGCGTAGCCGAGACCGGTCGCGCCCACTTCGCAGACCTTCATGAGCTGGCGCATCACCGACCGGCCGAAGCCGATGCGACGGCCTTCGAGGTCGACGATGCGCACGCCGAAGGCCCGCTTGCCGGGCGACCCCTGCCAGCGCGAGCTTTCGAACAGCGCGAAATAGACGAACGGAAGAAACGCCACGAGAACCTGTGTCGCGACGAGACGCACAAGGGCGCGCAGATTGCGCGCAACCAGCAATTCGGATCGCACGGGTTCGATCCGGCCGTCGTCGTGGCGGATCGAACCTTCCGCGACCGCCCAGACGCGCACGGTTCCGTCCGCATGCGCGCGCGTCTCGCGGAAGATGTCGATCGTCCGCCGGCCACTGCCATCGGGCAGGCGCTCGTCCTCGCGCGCGGCGTCGGTACGCTCGGTCGAGACGACCGGGCTTTCGTGCCAGAACGGATGGAAGAGGTCGCCCATGCTCGAATGGCTCGTGTGGTTGGCGGTCGAAATCAACGCGAAAGCGAATGCCGCGAGGATCGCGGCGTCGAGGAGCAGGGCTGCCAGCCGCCGGCCGAACGGAGCGACGTCATCCGTCGCCCGCGCCGGATGGACAGCCAGCAGAAAGGTCAACGCGCGAACTCGCGGACGTCGGCGAGACGGCCGGCGACCGCAGCGGCAGCGGCCATGCCGGGCGACACGAGATGCGTGCGCCCCCCGCGACCCTGCCGGCCTTCGAAGTTTCGGTTCGAGGTGGAGGCACAGCGTTCGCCCGGTTCGAGCTTGTCGGCGTTCATGGCGAGGCACATCGAGCAGCCCGGCTCGCGCCATTCGAAGCCCGCTTCGATCAGGATCTTGTCGAGACCTTCGCGCTCCGCCTGTTCCTTGACCAGGCCGGAGCCCGGCACGACCATCGCCTGCACATGGGCGGCGACCTTGCGGCCCCTTGCGATCTCGACGACGGCGCGCAGGTCCTCGATGCGGCCATTCGTGCAGCTTCCGATGAAGACCTTGTCGATCTTCACGTCGGCGAGCTTCGTACCCGGCTTGAGGCCCATATAATCGAGCGAACGGATGATCGCGGCACGCTTGCCCTCGTCGGCCATGTCGGCCGGATTCGGCACGACTGCACCGATCGGCAGCACGTCCTCGGGCGACGTGCCCCAAGTCACCATCGGCTGGATGTCCTTGGCGTCGAGGAAGATCTCGGTGTCGTACTTGGCGCCGGGATCGGACGGCAGCGTCTTCCAGTAGGCGACGGCCGCTTCCCATGCGGCACCCTTCGGCGCCTGCGGGCGGCCTTTCACGTACTCGAAGGTCTTCTCGTCGGGCGCCACGAGACCGGCGCGCGCACCGCCCTCGATCGTCATGTTGCACACCGTCATGCGGCCTTCCATCGACATATCGCGGATGACCGAGCCGGCGAACTCGACGACATGGCCGGTCCCGCCGGCCGTGCCGATCTTGCCGATGATCGCGAGGATCACGTCCTTGGGGGTCACGCCCGGGCCCACTTTGCCGTCGACGGTGATGCGCATGTTCTTCGCCGGACGCTGCACCAGCGTCTGCGTGGCGAGCACGTGCTCGACTTCCGACGTGCCGATGCCGAAGGCGAGCGAGCCGAACGCGCCGTGCGTGGCCGTGTGGCTGTCGCCGCACACAATGGTCATACCCGGCTGCGTCAGCCCCTGTTCGGGGCCGATGATGTGGACGATGCCCTGCCGGATATCGTCCATGCCGTAGTAGGGAACGCCGAAATCCCTGGCGTTCTTCTCGAGCGTCTCGACCTGAATGCGGCTTTCCGGATCGGAGATACCCTTCGAACGGTCGGTCGTCGGCACGTTGTGGTCGGCGACGGCGATCGTCGCGTCGGGACGGCGGACCTTGCGACCCGTCATGCGCAGGCCCTCGAAGGCCTGCGGGCTCGTCACTTCGTGGACAAGGTGGCGATCGATGTAAATCACGCAGGTGCCGTCATCCTGCTTGTGGACGACATGGTTGTCCCAGATCTTGTCGAACAACGTGCGTGGCTTGGTCATCGATGCTTCTCCCGACAGGCTGATTCCCGTCGCGGGGCCGCCGGCCGGGCGATCCCGGTCCGGCAGCCCTTGCGACGCAGGCTTACTTCTTCTCGGCCGGCACTTCCGACGCAGCGGCTTCGAGATCGGCGGCCGACAGGTCGGCGGCCGAAGCGGCGACGCCGCCCGTCTTCTCGAGAATGCGGGCCGACTTGCCCGTGCGGCCGCGCAGGTAATAGAGCTTGGCGCGACGCACGTCGCCACGGCGGACGACCTCGATGCCGCCCAGACGCGGCGAGTAGAGCGGGAACACGCGCTCGACGCCTTCGCCGAACGAGATCTTGCGCACCGTGAAGTTCGAGCTGATGCCCGAGTTCTTGCGCGCGATGCACACGCCCTCGAAGGTCTGCAGACGCTCGCGCGTCCCTTCCAGCACCTTCACCATCACCCGCAGCGTATCGCCGGGGCCGAACTCCGGCACCTTGCGGGCGGCGACGAGCTTGCCGATGTGCTCCTTCTCGAGCGTTTCGATGATATGCGACATGGTCTTCTCCTCTTCGATCTTCAGTGTTGTGTGCGTGCCTGGCGCTTGGCCCACAGGTCGGGGCGTCGCTCGGCGGTGAGGCGCTCTGCCTCTGCCCGCCGCCAGGCACGGATCTTTGCGTGGTTGCCGGAGGTGAGCACCGCCGGCACTTCGCGGTCCTGCCAGATGGCCGGCCGCGTGTAGTGGGGATATTCGAGCAGTCCGTCTTCGAAACTCTCTTCGCCGAGCGATTCGGCTGCACCCAGCACGCCGGGCAGCAGCCGCACGCAGGCATCGATCAGGCACATCGCCGCGGGCTCGCCGCCCGACAGCACGAAATCGCCGATCGAGATCTCTTCCAGTTCGCGCGCCTCGAGCACCCGCGCGTCGATGCCTTCGAAGCGGCCGCACAGCAGCACCACGCCCGGACCGGCCGCGAGCTCGCGTGCGCGATCCTGCGTGAACGGCTTGCCGCGGGGCGACAGGCAGATCGCCACCGCCCCTTCGGGCGCCCGCGCGACGGCGACCGCAAGGGCCGCATCGACGACATCGGGCTTCATCACCATGCCCGGCCCGCCACCGAAGGGCAGGTCGTCCACGGTGCGGTGCTTGTCGGCGGCGAAATTGCGGATGTCGACGGTCTCGAGCGACCATGCGCCGTCGGCGACGGCGCGCCCCGGAATGGACGCACCCAGCGGCCCCGGGAACATGTCCGGATAGAGCGTGAGCACGAGCGCACGCCACGGCGCTTTCGCACCGCTTGTCCCGCCGCTCCCCGCCATGTCCGCGACTGCGCTCATTCGTCCTTACCGTCGTCCTTCGCTTCTACCTCGACCGGGGGATCGACCACGATCCGCCCGCCTTCGACATCGACCGTCGGCACCACCCGTTTGGTGAACGGGAGAAGCAGGCTCTGCCCGCTTCCGGTGTCGATCTCGACGATGTCGCCCGCACCGTAGTTCGCGAGCCCCTTCACCGTTCCGAGCCTGGCGCCCTTGGTGTCTTCCACCGAAAGGCCGATCAGGTCGGCATGGAACCAGGCCTCGTTTCCCTTCGTCCGCTTCGGCTTGGCCCCGAGGGCGCTGCGCTCGACGTAGAGCCGCAATCCCTTCAGTGCCTCGGCCGCGTTCCGGTCCTCGATACCCTCGAGCCGGGCCACGACCAGCCCGCGAACCTCGCCCCGCACCCGGATCGCGAAGCGGCGCTTGCCGCTCTCGTCCGAAACGGGGCCGTAGGCCGCGACGTCCTTCGCGCGATCGGTGAAGCTCTTGATCTTGACCTCGCCGCGCACACCGTGGGGACCCACGACGGCGCCGACCAGGATCAGCTTCGCGTCCGCGCCGGACGTCATGGTCTCAGGCCGCCGGAGCTGCCTCGGCGGGCTTCGCCGCGGCTTCCTCGGCTGCCTTCAGACGTTCCTGCGCCTTCTTCTTGGGCGCGGACTTCTTCGGCGTCTCGCGGATCTCGGGCTTGGGGCCCAGCGACAGCGCGAAGAAAAAGTGCGCGACGCGGTCAGAAGGCTGCGCGCCCTTCGACAGCCAGTACTTGGCGCGCTCGACGTCGATGACGACGCGCTTGGGGTCCGCCTTCTCGAGCATCGGGTCGTAGTAACCGATCTTCTCGATGAAGCGGCCGTCGCGGGCCATGCGGCTGTCGGCGACGACGATCTTGTAGTGCGGGCGGTTCTTGGCACCGCCGCGGCTCATGCGAATCTTGACGGACATTGTCGGTTCGATCCTTTCGTTTCGATATTCGTTCGATGCGTTGATGTTACCTGCGGAAGAGGTTTGCGATCCCCGTCCGCATCATTCCCTTTTGGCCGAGCTTGCCCATCTGCTTCATGACGCGGCTCATTTCCATGAACTGCTTCACGAGGCGGTTGACCTCCTCGACCGTCGTTCCAGATCCCGACGCGATGCGCCGCTTGCGGCTGCCGTTGAGCAGCTTGGCGTCGCGCCGTTCCTTCTTCGTCATCGAGCGGATGATCGCCGACTGCCGGCCGACCACCTTCTCGTCCACATTCGCGTTGGCGAGCTGCGCCTTCATCTTCTGCACGCCGGGCAGCATGTTCATCACGCCGCCGAGCCCGCCCATCTTCTTCAGCTGGTCGAGCTGCGAGAGCATGTCGTTGAAGTCGAAATCGCCCTTCTTGATCTTGGCCGCGAGCTTCTCGGCGTCCTCGATCTGGACGTTTTCCTGCGCCTTCTCGACGAGGCCGACGATGTCGCCCATGCCGAGGATGCGGCCGGCGATGCGGTCGGGATGGAACGGCTCGAAAGCGTCCATCTTTTCGCCGAGGCCGATGAACTTGATCGGCTTGCCGGTGACGGCGCGCATCGACAGGGCGGCGCCGCCGCGCTGGTCGCCGTCCACGCGCGTCATCACGATGCCCGTGACGCCGAGGCGCGTGTTGAACTGGGTAGCGGTGTTGACCGCGTCCTGGCCGGTGAGCGCGTCGACGACCAGCAACGATTCGGTCGGCGAAACCGCGTCGCGCACGGCGGCAGCCTCGTTCATCAATTCGTCGTCGATGGAAAGGCGGCCAGCGGTATCGAGGATGACGACGTCGTAGCCTTCGGTGCGGCCCGTCTCCATCGCGCGCTTCGCGATCGTGACGGGATCCTGGCCCGCGATGATGGGCAGCGTCGGCACGGATACCTGCGTGCCCAGCACGGCGAGCTGTTCCTGTGCCGCGGGGCGGCGCACGTCGAGCGAGGCGAGCAGGACCTTCTTGCGGTCCTTCTCGACGAGACGCTTGGCGAGCTTGGCCGATGTCGTCGTCTTGCCCGAGCCCTGGAGGCCCAGCATCAGGATTGCGACCGGCGGATTGGCGCGGAGGTTGATGTCGCTGGCCGTGGCGCCGAGCGTCTCGACGAGCTTGTCGTTGACGATCTTGACGACCATCTGGCCCGGCGTGACCGAGCGGACGACCTGCTGGCCGATCGCTTCGAGCTTCACGCCTGCGACGAAATCCTTGACGACGGAGAGCGCCACGTCGGCTTCGAGCAGCGCCACGCGCACTTCGCGCAGGGCCGCATCGACGTCAGCTTCGCTGAGCGCACCGCGCCCGCGCAGCTTGTCGAAGACCGACCCCAGCTTGGTGGAAAGTGACTCGAACATCCCGACCGGCAAACCTTCCGAAGGCGCAAAACACGACGGCCGCCGTGCGCGACACTCGCGGACGGCGGGAGACCCGAAGGCCCAAGGGCGCAGATTTCCCCTGAACGGCCGCGGTTCTAGGCCCAAAGGGCAGGAGCGTCAAGACGGCCGGGCGGACACGTATATAGGAGGGCCTGAAGGCCGAGCGTCGATTGGAATTAAGATGTTGAAATAACTATATATTACCTTGATTTTCGACTGGGCCCCTTGAAATAGGCTATAATTCCCTAAAATGCTCCCCTCCGACCCGCCTTGCTAGACAAGCCGGGCGGCCGGGCCCTATATGCCCGGCCATGAGCGGACTGCCCTTCCTGAAGATGCACGGCCTCGGCAACGACTTCGTCGTCGTCGATTCGCGCGTGCAGAAAGTCGCCCTCGACGACAGCCGCGTGAAGGCCATCGCCGACCGGCACAAGGGCGTGGGCTTCGACCAGCTCATCGTGCTCGAGCCCGCACCCGACAAGTCGGCGGACGTTTTCTTCCGCTTCCTCAATTCCGACGGATCGGAAGCCGGCGCATGCGGAAACGGCACGCGCTGCGTCGCCGATCTCGTCATGCGCGAGAAGGGCGCCGCAGAGCTGGCGATCCAGACGCGCGCCGGCCTGCTGCACGCCAGGCGCGACAACGGCGGCACGGTCAGCGTCGATATGGGACCCGCGCGCCTCGACTGGCGCGAGGTTCCGCTCGCACAGGCATGCGACACGCTGCACGTGCCGCTGACGCTTGGTCCCCTTGCCGATCCAGTCGCGACCGGCATGGGCAATCCCCACGCGACGTTCTTCGTGCCCGATGCCGAGGCAGTCGACCTCGCTTCCCTCGGCCCCCGGCTAGAGCACCATCCGATCTTCCCCGAGCGCGCCAACATCGGCATCGCGCAGGTACTGGACGCCACGACGCTGCGCCTGCGCGTCTGGGAACGCGGCGCGGGCATCACGCTCGCCTGCGGATCGGGTGCCTGCGCCGCGACCGTCGCGGCCGTACGCCGCGGCCTGATCGCCGGGCGGCGCGCGCGCGTCGTCGTCGATGGCGGTGCGAACGGCGCCGGTTCGCTCGACATCGAATGGCGCGCCGAAGGCCGCGTCCAGATGGCGGGCCCGGTCGCTCTTTCCTTCTCGGGTGTCTGGCCGGGATGACCGCATCGCGCGTCGTCAATTTCGGCTGCCGGCTCAACGCCGCCGAAGCCGCGACGATCGAAGCGCTGCTTGCGCAGGCCGGCGATACCGACACGCTCGTCGTCAACACCTGTGCGGTGACGCAGGAGGCCGAGCGCGATGCGCTGGCCGCGATTCGCCGGCTGCGGCGCGGGAATCCGGCGGCGCGCATCGTCGTGACCGGGTGCGCCGCTCAGCTCGACCCGAAGCGCTACGAAGCGCTCGCCGAGGTCGATGCGGTCGTCGGCAACCGCGACAAGCTCGATCCGGCCGTGTGGTCGGCCCGCACAGGCACCGTCTCGGACATCATGGCCCGCCAGGATTTCGTCGCCGGCGAAATCGGGCTGTCCGAAGGTCGCACGCGCGCCTTCATCGAGATACAGCAGGGCTGCGACCATCGCTGCACCTTCTGCGTCATTCCATATGCGCGCGGTCCGTCGCGCTCGCTGCCGGCCGACGCGGTGATCGCGCGCGTGGCACAGGCCGTTGCCGCCGGACGGCGCGAGGTCGTGCTGACCGGCGTGGACTTGACCGCCTGGGGCGAAGACCTGCGCCATCGCCCGTGGCTCGGCGGATTGTGTGCCGCGATTCTCAACGCGGTGCCCGGTCTGGTGCGCTTGCGCCTGTCCTCGGTCGATCCGGCCGAGCTTGATGACGGAATCTTCAGTCTTTTGAAGCACGAAGCACGCTTCGCTCCGTTCCTGCATCTTTCGGTGCAGGCCGGCGACGATCTGATTCTCAAGCGCATGAAGCGTCGCCACAACCGGGCGCAGATCCTCGATACGGTCGCGCGCGCACGCGCGGCGCGCCCCGACATCGCCATCGCCGCCGACCTGATTGCCGGCTTCCCGACCGAATCGGAAGGCGCTTTCGCGAACACACTGGCACTGGTCGACGAGGCGATGCTGTCGAACGCGCATGTCTTCGCCTATTCGCCGCGCCCCGGCACGCCGGCCGCCCGGATGCGTCCACTGGCGGAAGCAACCGTGCGCAAGCGTGCACTGGCGTTGCGCACCGCCGTCGCGGCGGCGCGATCGCGCTATCTCGCAGGCCGTGTCGGGACGGATACCGAGGTTCTCGTCGAGAAGTCGGGCCGCGACGGGTTGGATGCGCAAGGCATCCGCGTGCGACTCGACGCTTCGCATCTGCGCGGAGTGCTGGTCCGCGCGCGGATCGTCGGGCACGACGCGAACAGCCTGATCGGGGTTCCGGCATGAGCTGGCTCGGCCGTCTCAAGGAAGGCCTGAAGAAGTCGTCGGGCAAGATCGTCGACGGGATCGGCCGCGCGCTCAATCTCGGGCGGCTCGATGCAGCATCGCTCGATGCGCTCGAAGAGGCGCTGATCGAAGCCGATCTCGGACCGGCGGTTGCCGCGAAGCTCGTCGAGCGCATCCGCGCCCGCAAGCTGGCCTCCGATACGCCCGCCATCGAGGTGCGCCGCCTGCTCGCCGCCGATATCGCGACGATCCTCGCCCCCGTCGCGCGCACCTGGTCGCCCGATCCGGCTCGCCGGCCGCATGTCGTGCTGGTCGTCGGCGTCAATGGCAGCGGTAAGACGACGACGATCGGCAAGATCGCGTCCGCGCTGCGCGCCGAGGGCAAGTCCGTGATGCTCGCCGCCGGCGACACGTTCCGGGCCGCGGCCGTCCGCCAGCTCGAGATCTGGGGCGAGCGCGCGGGCGTCGCCGTCGTCACTGCGCGCGAAGGCAGTGATCCCGCCGCACTCGCCTTCGAGGCGCTGGAGAAGGCGCGCACCGCGAATGTCGATGTGCTGCTCGTCGATACCGCGGGCCGGCTGCACAACAAGGCCGACCTGATGGACGAACTGAAGAAAGTCGTACGCGTCATCAAGAAGCTGGATGCGAGTGCACCGCACGACACGATGCTCGTCCTCGATGCGACGATCGGTCAGAACGCGCTGGCGCAGGTCGAGACGTTCAAGAGCATGGTCGCGGTCGACTCACTGGTCGTCACCAAGCTCGACGGCAGCGCCAAGGGCGGTGTTCTGGTCGCGATCGCGAATCGATTCGCGACTCCGACGGTGTTAATCGGCGTCGGCGAGGGTGTCGATGACCTAAAACCATTCGACGCGGAAAGTTTTTCAAAGAGCCTTCTCGACCTCGATGCGTGACGAAATCGCGCGCGGATTTTCGTTGCGTGCGAAAAATACCGACACGCAAATAGTCTCGATTTTATTTGGGTTTTTTGACTGTCGTTCACTAGGTCTAGCGAGTGCTTTGACGACTCCCGCAACAGCATGGGCAGACCGCTAACGATAGTGGGGTTGAGGATGTCAACCCCCCTCATATTGAATTTCCTTGACATGCCCTTGTTCAAAATGATGTTCTAGCGACGTTCGGATCGTATTCAAGGGAGGGCTCCAACTCCGTCAGTGGTCAAAAGGGCAGGGATTAAACACCCAGCTCCGCTCAGATCGCCGACGTGCCTTTCCCGGTCCGACACCATCGGAAACAAGGAGTCACATCATGGCTGCGAAGAAAAAGGCTAAGAAGAAGGCCGCTAAGAAGAAGAAGTAAGCGGTTTTCGCTCGGTGCATTTGGGGGCGTGGGGGTTATTCTCCCGCGCCCCTTCTGCATTCTGGGGCCCGGAATGCGGCAGATAGCGCTGCAGGTTGGGCAGGACGAGGAAACGTTGGAAAAGATAGATCCGTCAGTCGCCGGATTGGTTCTGGTCGCGGCCCTGATGCACGCATCCTGGAACGCCGTCGTCAAATCCGATACCGACCGGCTCGCTTCCTTCGGCCTCGTCATGCTGGCGGGCTGCTTCTTCGGCATCGCCATGCTGCCATTCGTGTCGCTGCCGGCATGGGAAGCGTGGCCCTACCTGGTCGGGTCGGTGATCATCCACAATTTCTACTATTACTTCCTGCTGCGCGCCTATGCGCACGGCGACCTGTCACTGGTCTATCCGATCGCACGCGGTCTCGGCCCGACGCTGGTTGCGGTCATATCAGGTACCGTGATCGGCGAGTTCCTGAATTTCCGCGAATCGATCGGCGTCTTGCTGGTGTCGCTCGGCATTGCGGGGCTCGCCTTCGCGCGCGGCATCCCGAATCTCGGCGAGCGCCGCGCGATCATCCTTGCCGTATGCACCGGCTTCACGATCGCCGGTTACACGGTGGTCGACGGGCTCGGCGCACGTGCATCGGGCGATGCACTGGGCTACATCGCCTGGCTCAACATCCTCGAGGGGCCGTGGGTGTTCTTCGTCGCGATGTGGAAACGCGGCCCCACTCTCTTCACCTATGTGAGGAAGTTCTGGTGGCGCGGCACGGCCGGCGGCACGGTGGCGGCGATCGGCTATGGGATCGCGATCTGGGCATCGAGCCTCGGCTCGATCGCGCATGTCTCGGCGCTGCGCGAAACGTCGGTCCTGTTTGCCTCGCTGATGGGCACGTTCCTGCTGCACGAGCCGTTCGGCCGCTTCCGCATCGTCGCCGCAATCGTCCTGGTCGCCGGGCTTCTGGCGATGAACTTCAAGTTCGGCTGACGCGGGACGGGGGCTCAATCGTCGCCGGAAGCGCCCGGCGGATTGGTCCGGGCTGCGAAGGTCGGGGCGTCACCGACCTCGCGCCAGTGCTCCAGCGCCCAGCGGACGGACGGGAATGCCAGATCGTCCCACGGGATCTCGTCCCAGCCGTAGAGGCGGACATCCTGGCTTTCGGGACCGGCGGAAAAGTCCAGGTCGAGCAGGCGCGCCCGATAGATGAGCTGCACCTGGCTGATGCGCGGCACCGAGTAGATCCCGAGAAGGGCGTCGATCGCGATGCGGGCATTGGCTTCTTCCATCGCCTCGCGCGCGGCACCCGCTTCGGGAGTCTCGCCGAGCTCGAGATACCCGGCCGGCAGCGTCCAGTAGCCGATGCGCGGGGCGATCGCCCGCCTGCACAGCAGCACCTTGCCTTCCCAGAGCGGGACGGCGCCGACGACGATCTTGGGATTGTCGTACTGTATGAAACCGCAATCTGCACAGACAAGGCGCTCGCGCGTGTCCCCCTCGGGAACCGCGCGCACCGACGGGCCGGCGGGTTTCGGAACGTTCATGATGCGCAAAGTTTGGCGCCGGCGGTCCGGCGCAGGCAAGCCCGCCCTTTCGAGGGGCATGCCGGCCGCTAGATGACGAGATCGACGAGCGATCCGCGCGGCAGCGTGCGTCCGGGGCGGGCTTCTTCGGCGAAATTGGCGGCAACGGCGATATGAGCTTCGGGAATTCCCGCACCCCGCGCCGTCACGGAAAGGCCGCTTCCAGTCTCCGCCGACGATCCGCCGCGTGTCGTGAAGCTCGGACGGCCTGAAATGCGACCACTATCGGGTCGGATCAATCCGTTTGCAATCGAGGGTGTGCCAGCTTGAATCTGCATGATCGGCAATAGAACCAAATTTTATTTAATTCTCCGTTAATTTCACGAATATGCGCATGAACTGCCTTCGGTTGAGGCATGCGCGGCGAAAATGCCACGCGCAATGCGACGTGAAAGCACTCAAATCCCGTTTGATTTTCATGTCATTGGCAAAATGCAAACCGCAACACGAAGATGTCACGCCTGGATGCCAATTCAACAAAGTGTAACGGTGTACTTCTGGATTTGTAGGATGACCAGATTTAGACTTACTAATAGAAGACGCGCCGGTAACGCGCGGCGAAGAATTCGGTGACGTTGGGTCGATGACAGTTCCATTCGATAGCGAACAGTTGCGGGGGTTGCTCGTTCTCGCCCAGGACAAGCGGCCGGATGCCCGCGCGCATCTCGCGGTCCGCATGGGCGACATGATCCTGGGCACCGATCTCGGTTCGATGAGTGCCCGGGAGCGCGAACTCGCCGAGGAAATTCTCCAGCGTCTACTTCACGAACTCGAGATGCCGATCCGCCGGGCGCTCGCCGAGAGGCTCGCGGCCGAGGGCGTGGCGCCGCGACGGCTGATCGTCCAGCTCGCCAACGACCGCATCGAAGTCGCCTGGCCTGTCCTGCTCAAGTCCGAGCTGCTCGACGATGGCGAACTTCTCAATGTCATCCGCACGCGCACGTTCCAGCATCGTCTGGCGATCGCGCGCCGCGACCGCATTTCGGCACCCGTCAGCGACGCGCTCGTGCGCCCCGGCGAACAGGACGTCGTGCGCGCCGTGCTCGAGAATCCGGGAGCCACGATCGCGACCGACACGTTCGAGACGCTGGTCGAGCATTCGCAGTCGGATGCCGACCTGCAGGAGATGATCCTGCGGCGCGAGGATCTCGATCCGAAGCTCGCCGGGCGCATGTATGGTTGGGTTTCCGAAGCGCTGCGCCGGCATATCATCGAGAACTTCGAGATCGACCACTACCTGCTCGACAAAGCGATCGGCGAGGCGCTCGCCGAAGTGCTGACCGACCATGCGCGCACGGCGGCCCTGAACGGCGCGCTCGCCCGGATCCGGACGGCCCTCGACCGCGATGACGTCCACGACCTGCATCTACTGCTTCCGCTGGTGCGTGCGGGCGAACGCTCGCTGCTCGAGACGCTGTTCGCGAAATTCGCGCGTGTCTCGGTCGCAACCGCGCGCCGCTGCCTCTACGAGCAGGGCGGCCGCGCGTTGGCCGTGGCTTGCAAGGGCTGCCATGTCGACAAGGCGCTCTTCACCGAATTCTTCATTGCGATGCGCCAACTCGGCGATTCGACCGGCGGGCTCGTCGATCCGGGCGAACTGTTCGACGCGCTTTCCTTTTTCGATCTCGTCCCGGACGAAGTCGCCGAGGCGCGCGTCTCGGCCTGGCGGCGCGGCGAGACCAGAGGGCCGCTCGTCGACGACAGCATCGTCGCCGGCGATTCGATGCGTGAACCCCTGGCGCCGGCACCGACCCGCAAGATGCACGCCGGCGGCACGCCGCGCCGGCGTCCGCTCAAGCGTCTGAACTAGACGATCCCGTTCAGCGCGGCGCGAGGGCGGCCACGCCCGGCAATTCCTTGCCCTCGAGCCATTCCAGGAACGCCCCGCCCGCGGTGGAGACGTAACTGAAGGCATCGACCGCGCCCGCCTTCGCAAGGGCGGCGACCGTGTCACCGCCGCCGGCGACCGACATCAGCTTGCCCGCCTTCGTGCGCTCGGCCACGCCGCGCGCAAGGGCGGTGGTGCCGACATCGAAGGGCGCGTGCTCGAAGGCGCCGACCGGCCCGTTCCACACGAGCGTGAGCGCGCCGTCGAAAATCCGTAGTGTCTCGGCGACCGACAGCGGGCCGATATCGAGGATCATCTTGTCGGGCGGGATGCGCCCGATCGGCACGGTCTCGGCTCCGGCCGAATCGGTCAGCGCACCGGCGACGACGGCATCAACCGGCAGCACGATCTGCTTACCGGCCGTTTCCGCATCCGCCATGATCCGGCGCGCGGTTTCCGCCATGTCGGACTCGCACAGCGAGCGGCCGACCGAAACGCCCTTGGCGAACAGGAACGTGTTCGCCATGCCGCCGCCGATGGCCAGGATGTCGACGCGCGAAACCAGATTGCCGATCAGGTCGAGCTTGGTGGAGATCTTCGAGCCGCCGATGACGGCCGCCACCGGCCGCTTCGGCCGGTCAAGCGCCTTGGAAAGCGCATCGAGTTCCGCCTGCATGGAAAGGCCTGCCGCACTCGGCAGCACATGTGCAATCCCTTCGGTCGAGGCGTGCGCGCGATGCGCGCAGGAGAAGGCGTCGTTGACATAGATGTCGCCGAGCGCGGCAAGCGCCTTGACGAACGCGGGGTCGTTCTTCTCCTCGCCCTTGTGGAAGCGCAGATTCTCCAGCAGGGCGACGTCGCCGTTCTTCATCTTGGCCACGAGCGCTTCCACGGTCGGCCCGATGCAATCGTCCGCGAAGGCGACGGGCCGGCCGACGGCCTTGGCGAGCAGGGCGACGAGCGGGGCCAGCGATTGGCTGGCGTCGCGCCCCTTGGGCCTGCCGAAATGCGACAGGACGATCACTTTGGCGCCCTTGGCGGCAAGGGCCGCCGCCGTCGGAGCGAAACGCTCGATCCGGGTGGCGTCGCTGACGGCGCCGTCCTGCATGGGGACGTTGAGATCGGCTCGTACGAGCACGCGCTTTCCGGAAAAATCATAGTCGACGAGAGTCTTGAATTGGCTCATGGTGCGCCCGTTCCTGGCTGGCCGAGTCGGGGTCGGATTTCCCCGCCGTCTGGCGCCTCTATCGCCCAACGGAGAGAAGTTCGCAATGTCCCAGCCGCCCGCCCCCGCCCTGCCCCGGATTTTCGTCGCGATCGACCGCATGCGGGCCGAAGAGGCCGCCGCCGACCTCGCCCGGCTGGGGACCGACGGGTTCGCGTTGAAACTCGGGCTCGAATTCTTCCTTTCGAACGGGCCCGACGGGGTACGCAAGGTTGCCGGCACGCGCCCGCTTTTTCTCGACCTGAAGCTTCACGACATCCCCAACACGGTGGCCGGCGGCGTCCGCGCGGCCGCCCTCTGCCGGCCGCGCTTCCTGACCATCCATGCGGGTGGCGGACGGGCGATGCTCAAGGCCGCGCGCGACGCGGCGCACGAAGCCGGCGCCGATCGCCCGCTGCTGCTTGCCGTCACCGTCCTGACGAGTCTCGACGACGCCGATCTCGAATCGGTTGGCCAGCGCGGCCCGTCGGGCGAACAGGCCCTGCGTCTGGCGATGCTGTCGCGCGAGGCGGGCGCGGATGGTGCGATCTGCTCGCCCCACGAGATCGCGCGCCTGCGCAAGGCCGTGGGGCCCGACTTCAAGCTCGTCGTCCCCGGCATCCGCCCCGAATGGGCGGCGGCAGGCGACCAGAAGCGCGTCATGACACCGCGCGAGGCGGTGGATCTGGGCGCCGATCATCTCGTCATCGGCCGCCCAATCACGCAGGCGACCGATCCCAAGGCGGCCCTCGCGCGTGTCCTTGCCGAAATCGCCCGATGACGACGCTGGCGAAAATCTGCGGCATCAATTCGGTTCCGGCCGCCGAGGCATCGGCGCGTGCCGCATTCGCCGGCTTCAATTTCTATCCGCGAAGCCCGCGCAGCGTTACCCCTGCGCAGGCGCGGTTCCTTGCCGGCCATCTACCCCGTCGCGTGCGCCGCGTAGCGCTGGTCGTCGATTTCGACGATGCGGCGCTGGATGCGCTGCTGTCGGTCTTCCGGCCGGACATCCTGCAGCTGCACGGCCACGAGACGCCGGCACGGACGGCCGAGATCCGCGCGCGCGCGAATCTGCCGGTCATGAAAGTGCTCGGTGTCTCGACGGCCGCCGACCTCGATGGGGCGAGCGCCTATTTCGACGCGGCCGACCGCCTGCTGTTCGACGCCAAGCCCCCCAGGCGCGAGGACGCCCTGCCGGGCGGCAATGCCGTCAGCTTCGACTGGACCCTGCTGGCGGGCCGCAAATGGAAGCTGCCCTGGATGCTGGCAGGGGGATTGACGCCGCAGAACGTCGCGACGGCGATCCGCACGGCCGGCGCCTCGGCCGTAGACGTCTCTTCGGGCGTGGAATCCCGGCCCGGGCGCAAATCCCCGCGCCTGATCCGGCGGTTTCTGGCGGCTGTCCGGGCGATCTGAGGTCGCTTGGCCCGGACGGGCGGCTCGGCTATAACCGCGCGGCCATGAACAAGCTCAATTCCTTCCGCGCCGGACCCGACGAGAGCGGGCATTTCGGCATTTTCGGGGGCCGCTACGTCTCCGAAACCCTGATGCCCCTGATCCTGGAGGTCGAGCGCGCCTACAGCGCCGCCCGCAAGGATCCGGCCTTCCAGAAAGAACTGGACTATTACCTCGCCCACTACGTGGGCCGGCCCTCGCCGCTGTGGCTTGCCGAACGCCTGACCAAGGCGCTGGGCGGGGCCAAGATCTACCTGAAGCGCGACGAGCTGAACCATACGGGCGCCCACAAGATCAACAGCTGCATGGGCCAGATCCTGCTGGCCCAGCGCATGGGCAAGAAGCGCATCATCGCCGAGACCGGCGCCGGCCAGCACGGCGTGGCGACCGCGACGGTCTGCGCGCTGTTCGGCATGTCGTGCACCGTCTACATGGGCGAGACGGACATCGCGCGCCAGGCGCCCAACGTGTTCCGCATGAAGCTTCTGGGCGCGGAAGTGAAGCCCGTCACGTCGGGCACGGGCACGCTCAAGGACGCGATGAACGAGGCGCTGCGCGACTGGGTCGCCAATGTCGAGGACACCTACTACATCATCGGCACGGTCGCGGGGCCGCACCCCTATCCGATGATGGTGCGCGATTTCCAGAGCGTGATCGGCCGCGAGACGCGCGAACAGTTCATGGGCTTCGAAGGCCGCCTGCCCGACCTTCTGGTCGCCTGCATCGGCGGCGGCTCGAACGCGATGGGCCTGTTCCATCCGTTCCTCGACGACAAGGAAGTGGCGATGGACGCGGTCGAGGCGGCCGGTCTCGGTCTCGACAGCGGCAAGCACGCGGCTTCGCTGCAGGGCGGACGGCCCGGCGTGCTGCACGGCAACCGCACCTTCCTGCTGATGAACGACGACGGCCAGATCGACGAGGCGCATTCGATCTCGGCCGGACTCGACTATCCGGGCATCGGGCCCGAACATTCGTGGCTGCACGACATCAAGCGCGTCAACTACGTGGCCGCGACCGACGACGAGGCGATCGAGGCCTTCAAGCTGCTGTCGCGCACGGAAGGCATCCTGCCCGCACTCGAGCCGGCGCACGCGCTCGCCCATGTCGCGCGCATCGCACCCAAGCTGCCCAAGGACTATCTGATCGTGATGAATCTCTGCGGACGCGGCGACAAGGACATCTTCACGATCGGCGAACGCCTCGGGGTGAAGCTGTGAGCCGCCTCGCCGGACGTTTCGCCGAGCTTGCCAGGGAAGGCCGCGCGGGCCTCGTCACCTACGTGATGGCGGGCGACCCGGATCCTGCACAGGCGCAGGCGATCCTCGACGGCCTGCCGGCTGCGGGTGCCGACGTGATCGAGCTGGGCCTGCCGTTCTCGGATCCCATGGCCGACGGCCCGGCGATCCAGGCGGCCGCGTTGCGCGCGCTCAAGTCCGGCGCCTCCACGCGCGGCGTGCTCGGCCAGCTCAAGAAATTCCGCACGAAGGACACGACCACGCCGATCGTGCTGATGGGCTACTACAATCCGATCTACATCTACGGCCCTGAGAAGTTCTGCAAGGACGCGGCCGACGCCGGCGCGGACGGGCTGATCGTCGTCGATCTGCCGCCCGAAGAAGACGCCGAGCTACGCCCCTTCGCGAAGGCCGCCGGCCTCGATCTCGTGCGCCTCGCCACGCCGACGACCGACGACAAGCGCCTCCCCATCGTGCTCGAAGGCGCTTCGGGCTTCCTCTATTACGTCGCCGTCCTCGGCGTGACCGGCACCAAGTCGGTCGTCAGCACGAAGGTGGCCGAAGCGGTCGCCCGCATCCGCCGCTCGACGAAGCTGCCCGTCGCGGTCGGCTTCGGCATCAAGACGCCGGCGGACGCATCGGCGATCGCGCGCGATGCGGATGCGGCCGTGGTTGGCTCGGCGCTCGTCCAGAAGGTCGTCGAGGCGGGGCCGGGCGATGCGGCATCACGCGTGCACGGTCTCGTGCGCGATCTCGCCAAGGCCGTGCGGACGGCCCGGCGGAAGCAGAGCGCGTGAGGAACAGACCATGAGCTGGCTCACCAACTTCGTCCGTCCCAAGCTACGCGCGCTCGTCCGCAAGACCGACGTGCCGGACAATCTGTGGGACACCTGCCCCGCCTGCAGCAAGATGATCTTCCATCGCGATCTGGAAGCGAACCAGCGCGTCTGCCCGCATTGCGGCCACCATATGCGCCTGCCGGCCAAGCGTCGCCTCGAATCGCTGTTCGACGAAGGCGCCTATGCGCGCATCGAGCTGCCGAAGGTCGCCGTCGATCCGCTCAAGTTCCGCGACCAGAAGAAATATACCGACCGTCTGAAGGCCGCGCGCGACAAGACCGGCGAACAGGATGCGATCCTCGTGGCGCACGGGCGCATCGGCGGCATGGGCGCGGTCGTCGCCGTGTTCGACTTCGAATTCCAGGGCGGCTCGATGGGCCTTGCCGTCGGCGAAGGACTCGTCGCGGCCTCCAAGCTCGCCGTTCTGCAGCAGGTTCCGCTGATTGTCATTCCGGCATCGGGCGGCGCGCGCATGCAGGAAGGCATCCTGTCGCTGATGCAGATGCCGCGCAGCGTGATCGCGGCGGAAGACGTCAAGGAAGCCGGGCTTCCCTACATCGTCGTGTTGACCGATCCCACGACCGGCGGCGTGTCGGCGTCTTTCGCGATGCTCGGCGATATCGCCATCGCCGAACCGGGTGCGACGGTCGGTTTCGCCGGCGCGCGCGTGATCGAAGAGACGCTGCGCGAGAAGCTGCCCCCGGGTTTCCAGAAGGCCGAATACCTGCTCGAGCACGGCATGGTCGACATGGTCGTCCACCGGCACGAGCTGCGCGCCATGCTGATCCGCCTGATCGGCCTGCTGACGGAGCGCAAGCCCCGCGCGGACGTCGTCAAGCTGCCGCAGCCGCAGCTCGAGATCCCGTCCGCCAAGGCGTGAGCGCCGACCCGATCCTGGAGCGCCTGAAAACGCTCCACCCCAAGGCGATCGACATGTCGCTCGACCGGCTGGTCCGGTTGATGACAGCGCTCGGCGATCCGCAGGACAAGCTCGCCCCCGTCGTCCACGTCGCCGGCACGAACGGCAAGGGCTCCACGATCGCCTATGTCCGCGCGATGCTGGAAGCCGCCGGAAAGCGCGTGCACGTCTACACCTCGCCCCATCTCGTCCGTTTCAACGAACGCATCCGGCTGGCGGGTTCCCTGATCGACGAGAACGCGCTCGCCGCGATCCTCGAAGAGATCGAGCGCATCAATGCGGGCGAACCCATCACGTTCTTCGAGGTGACGACGGCCGCCGCGTTCGTCGCCTTCGCGCGCCAGCCGGCCGATTACGTGCTGCTCGAGACGGGGATGGGCGGGCGGCTCGATGCGACGAATCTCGTCCGCCGCCCCGTCGTCATCGCGCAGACGCCGATTTCGTTCGACCACATGCAGTATCTGGGCGACACGCTGGCCCTGATCGCCGGCGAGAAGGCTGGCATCATGAAGCCCGGCGTTCCGACCGCCATCGGCGTTCAACCGCCCGAGGCAGCCGCCGTGTTCGATGCCCGTGGCGCCGAACTGGGCGTACCGCTCTTCCGGCACGGCCACGAATGGAACTTTGCGAAGCGGACCGACGGCCTGCGCTATTCGGGTCGCAGGGAACTGGATCTCCCGACGCCCGCCCTCCCCGGCCCGCACCAGTTCGCCAATGCCGGGCTGGCGACCGCCTGTGCCGAGTTGCTGGGGATCGATCCGGTCGCCATCGCGACCGGGTTGCGCACCGCGCAATGGCCCGCTCGCCTGCAGCACCTGACGAAGGGTCCGCTGTCTGCCTTGCTGCCGCCTGGAACCGCGCTCTATCTTGACGGCGGCCACAACGAGGCAGCGGGCGAAGCGCTCGCCGGGTGGATCGCGGGCCGGCCGATCGATCTGGTGTTCGGCATGCTGTCGACGAAGGAACCGTCGAGTTTCCTGCGCCATGTGGCTCCTACCGTACGTCGCCTGCGCGCCATCCCGATCCTTGGCGAACCGTTGTCGCGGCCGGCTTCGGAGATTGCGGCGGCGGCGCGCGAGGTCGGCATCGCCGACGTGCTCGAATGCGCCGACGAGCGCGCCGCGGTTGCGTCGCTTGCGGCCTGCGCTTCGGCCGACGTTCCGGTCCTGGTCTGCGGATCGCTCTATCTCTGTGGCCGCGTGCTCGCCGAAAACGGCTGAGCCAAGCGGCACTCGCCACCTGCGGGCCGCGCCTGCTAGTGTTGCACGCATGGTCTTCGGCTGGCTCTTCGGCAAGAGCGCAAAAAGTCCGGCAGCGGCCCTCGACAAGGGGGCTGGCGCCTTTCTTGCTGCCGCCCCGGTCGGCTTCTACGCGCTCGATGCCGGCGGAAAATTCGTTTTCGCCAATGCGGCTTTCGCCGACATGCTCGGCCGGCCGCTGGCCGAGATTGTCGGCGGCCTGCGCCTGCACGACGTGCTGGCCGAGGCGATCCCGACCGGGACCGCGCCCTACGATCCGTTCGGCGGGCTGGGCCTTTCCAAGGGCGACGTGCGCTTCCGTCATCTCGCCGGGGCGCCGGCCCTTCTCTCGATCGTGCAGACCGTCGATCCGGCGGCAGCCGACGGAATCGCCGTGCGAGCGATGGCGCGCGACGCCGAGCCCGAGCGCGAGATGGCGACCGCCCTTGCGCGCAGCGAGCTCGGCTTCCGCCGCTTCTTCGAGAACGCGCCGGTTGGCATCGCGCTCGTCGATCCCGACGGGCGGCTGACCGAAACGAACCGCGCCTTCCAGCGTCTGGCGGGCACGGACCGCGAAGGCGCGGCCGGACGGAACCTGACGATGTTCGTCGTACCCGAAGAGCGCGCCGAACTGATCGGGAAACTGCGTCGGCTGGCCGTTGCTTCGAGCGGCAAGGGTGCAAGCGAACGGGCGCCCGAACACATCAACGTGCGGCTGGTCGGATCGGACGGCAAAGAGCGCATCGTCGCCACCTTTGCGCGCGCCCTCGACGAATCGGCCGGGATCGACGGCGCCACGATTCTGCATTTCCTCGACATCAGCGAGCAGCGCAGGCTCGAGCAGCAATTCGCCCAGTCGCAGAAGATGCAGGCGGTCGGCCAGCTTGCCGGCGGCGTCGCGCACGACTTCAACAACCTGCTGACCGCGATGATCGGCTTCTGCGACCTGCTGCTGCTGCGCCACCAGCCGGGCGACGCGTCCTTTGCCGACATCATGCAGATCCGGCAGAATGCCAACCGTGCGGCGAATCTCGTGCGCCAGCTCCTCGCCTTCTCGCGCCAGCAGACCCTGCAGCCGAAGGTGCTCGACGTCACCGACGCGCTGACAGAACTCTCCCACCTGCTGCGCCGGCTCATCGGCGCGGCGATCGAGCTGAAGGTCGTGCATGCGCGCGACCTTTGGCTCGTGCGCGTCGACCAGGGCCAGCTCGAGCAGGTCATCATCAATCTTGCCGTCAACGCGCGCGACGCGATGCACAATGGCGGGACGCTCACGATCCGTACGTCGAATTCCACGCGCACGGCGCCCGAGCGGCACGGCGACGAGGAGATCCCGCCCGGCGAGTATGTGCGCGTCGATGTCGCCGATACCGGAACGGGCATCCCGGCCGACATCATCGGGCGCATCTTCGAGCCGTTCTTCTCGACCAAGGCGATCGGCTCGGGCACGGGGCTCGGCCTGTCGACCGTCTACGGCATCGTACGGCAGACCGGCGGCTTCGTGCAGGTCGACAGCGCGCCGGGCCGCGGCTCGACCTTCACGCTGCTGCTGCCGCGCTGGACGGGACCCGCGCAGGAAGAAGGCGCCGCCGACCCGGTCGCGCGCCGGCGCGACCTGACCGGTGCCGGCACCGTGCTGCTCGTCGAGGACGAGGATGCCGTGCGGCTGTTCGGCGCGCGCGCACTGCGCAACAAGGGCTACAAGGTCGTCGAGGCGAAGACGGGCGATGCCGCACTCGATATCGTGCGCGAGATCGGATCGACCATCGACCTGATGATCACCGACGTCGTGATGCCGCAGATGGACGGCACGACGCTGATCCGCGAATCACGCAAGCTGTTCCCCGCACTGCGGATCGTCTGCATTTCCGGTTATGCGGAGGAGCAGTTCCGCCAGACGCTGGAAGGCTTCGACAACGTCCATTTCCTGCCAAAACCCTTCAGCCTCGACCAGCTGGCGGCCAAGGCCAAGGAAGCGATGCGCCCGGCGACCTAGAGCTTGGCGATGCTCCAGCGTCCGTCATGCGGTAGCAGATGGACCGGAGCGGCGTTGGCGAGCAGCGTCTCGGGTGCAAGACCGAAAGCGATGCGCAGTGCCGTGAACACGCCGCCATGCGCCACGATCAGGACGGGCGCCGGCCGGGCAAGGACGCGGGCAACTCCCATGCGGGCGCGGCGGCAGAACTCGACGAAACTTTCCGCACCCTCCGGAGTTTCGCCGCGGTGCCAGCGGCCGAGAAAGCCTTCTTCCGGCGTGCCTTCGCGTACGCCGAGCGCGCACTCGGCAAGGGCCGGATCGGTCTCGACCGGCAGGCCCTTGGCCGCCGCGACGAACTCGGCCGTACGGCGCGCGCGCGACAGGGGGCTTGCGACGATAGTAGCGATTTCGATTCCGGCCAGCAATTCGGCCGCGGCCCGCGCCTGCGCAAGGCCCGTCGCGTTGAGCGGTACGTCGATATTGCCCTGGAGCCGGTGTTCGCGGTTCCAGTCCGTCTCGCCGTGCCGCAGGAAATAGAAGGGGACGGGCGGGATCACGCCCGCACCGTCCCCGGTATCGTTGGCAGCCTTCAGCATCAGATCGTGCGCGCGACTTCCTCGACCTCGAAGCACTCGATCAGGTCACCCTCGCGGATGTCCTCGTAGTTCTCGAAGGCCATGCCGCACTCGTATCCGTCCTGGACTTCGCGCACTTCTTCCTTGAAGCGACGCAGCGTCTTGAGCGTGCCCTCATGGATGACCGTCTGGTCGCGCAGCAGGCGCACCTTGGCGCCGCGCTTGACCAGGCCTTCGACCACGCGGCAGCCGGCGACCTTGCCGACCTTCGTGATGTTGAAGATCTGACGGATTTCAGCGTTGCCGAGGAACTTCTCCTTCAGCGTCGGCGAGAGCATGCCCGAGAGGGCCGCCTTGATCTCGTCGATGACGGCATAGATGATCGAGTAGTAGCGGATCTCGATCCCGTCGCGCTTGGCCATCTCGCGGGCCTGCGGATTGGCGCGCACGTTGAAGCCGATGATCAGGCCCTGGCTCGCCTTGGCGAGCGCGATGTCGCCTTCGGTGATGCCGCCAACGGCGCCGTGCAGGATGCGCACGGCGACTTCGTCGGTGCGCAGCCGGGTGAGCGCGCCCACGATCGCCTCGAGCGAGCCTTGCACGTCGGTCTTGATGACGACCGACAGTTCCTTGGCTTCGCCCTGCTGGATCTTGTCGAACATCTGCTCGAGCGTACCGCGTGCCCGTGCTGTGGCCGTCGCTTCGCGCGTGCGGCGCTGGCGGAATTCGGTCACCTCGCGCGCGCGCGCGTCGTTGTCGACAACCTGGAAGTCGTCGCCGGCCTGCGGCGTGCCGTTGAGGCCGATGACCTCGACCGGCGTCGACGGACCCGCCGACTGGATCTGGCGGCCGTGGTCGTCGACCAGCGCACGCACGCGACCCCATTCCTCGCCTGCGACGAAGATGTCGCCGACCTTGAGCGTGCCCTTCTGGACAAGCACGGTCGCGACCGGACCGCGGCCGCGTTCGAGCTTGGCTTCGACGATCGCGCCCTGCGCGGCGCGTTCCGGGTTGGCGCGAAGCTCCAGGATTTCGGCCTGGAGCAGGATCGCTTCCTCGAGCTTGTCGAGGCCGGTGCGGGCCTTGGCCGAAACGTCGATGCCCAGCGTGTCGCCGCCGTAGCCTTCGAGAGCCACGTCGTGCTGCAGCAGGTCGCGTCGCACGCGGTCGGAGTCGGCGTCAGGCTTGTCGACCTTGTTGATTGCCACGATCATCGGCACGCCCGCCGCCTTGGCGTGGGCAATGGCTTCGATCGTCTGCGGCTGGATGCCGTCGTCGGCGGCAACGACCAGCACGACGATGTCGGTGACCTTGGCGCCGCGCGCACGCATGGCGGTGAACGCCTCGTGGCCGGGGGTGTCGAGGAACGTGATCGCCTGACCGCCCTTCAGCGTCACCTTGTAGGCGCCGATATGCTGCGTGATGCCGCCGGCTTCGTGCTTGGCGACGTCGGTTTCGCGCAGCGCATCGAGCAGCGACGTCTTGCCGTGGTCGACGTGACCCATGATCGTGACGACGGGCGCGCGTGGCTGCAGTGCCACGTCGGTGTCGCTGTCGCCCTCGAGGCCGATTTCGACGTCGGCTTCGGCCACGCGTTTAACCTTGTGGCCGAATTCCGCGACGATCAGTTCGGCGGTGTCGGCATCGATCGGCTGGTTGATGGTCGCCATGACGCCCATCTTCATCAGCGACTTGATGACGTCCACGCCGCGCTCGGCCATGCGGTTGGCGAGTTCCTGCACCGTGATCGCTTCCGGGATCACGACGTCGCGCACGACCTTGGCGGCCGGACCCTGCTGGAACATGCGCGCGCGTTCCTTCTCGCGCGCACGCTTCATCGCCGCGAGCGAGCGCACGCGGATCGTCTCTTCGTTGTCGAGCGCCTGGGTGACCGAGATCTTGCCCTGGCGGCGTTCCTTGAGGTCGCGGCCGCCTTCGGGAGCTGCCTTGTTGGGCGGGCGGAAGGCGCCGGGACGGCCGGGGCCCTGACCGGGGCGGAAGGCGCCGGGACGGCGCGGACGTTCTTCGTCGTCGGCCGCCGTCGCGGCAACCGCCGCCTTGACGACCGGAGGAAGCGTCGCGGTACGGGTGAGTTCGGCAGCCTGGCGGCGCTTGTTCTCTTCCTCGTTGAGACGCAGTGTCTCTTCCTCGGCGCGCTTCTTCTGCTCCTCGTCGACCTTCTTGGCGACGACGGTATCGACCTTCTTCTGCGCGACTTCCTCGGTCTTGCGCTTGGCGTCATCCTCGGCCTTGCGCTTCATTTCCTCGTCGAACTTGCGCGCTTCGTCTTCGTTGCGGCGCTTGGCTTCGACGTCGGCGCGGATGGCGCTCTGGATCGCGCGCTGGCGCGCGGTGCGTTCCTCGTCGGTCAGCGTGCGCAGGACCTGCGGCTTCGCAGCGGCCTTCGCCGTCGCGGCTTCGGCAGCAGCGGCCTTCGCCGTCGCGGCTTCGGCTGCCGGTGTGGGGCCTGCCGAGGGTGCGGGTGCAGCACCCGGCACGCGCTTCTTTCGGACCTCGACCTGCACGGTTTTGGAGCGCCCGTGCGGGAAGCTCTGGCGGACCGAGCCGGCGTCGCCGCCGGCCCCGCCGGGCGAACGCAGTTCGAGCCGCCCGCCGGACTTGCCGGCAAGTGCGAGCTTCTTCTTCGCGTCCTGGGGAGTTTCCTGATCCTTGGTGTCCGTCATGTCCGACCGTCGTTCGCTTTCATCCGTTGCCCGCGTTCATGCGGTAACCCGCCAAACGCGCCAAGTCATCGCGCAGCCGCTGTGCGAGCGCACCCGGTGCGATCGCCGCGTGCACCGCGTGGTCCCGCCCGAAGGCTTCGCCCATTTCATTCGCCGTCAGCCCTGTGGCCACCGGAATGTCCGATCCACCCAGTCGCGCGCGCTCGGCGTGCGAACCGTCGGATGCCGCCACGAGCAGGCCGCACCGGCCCGACTCGATCTTTTCCTTCACCTTCGCGAAGCCTTGCGCCGCCTGGCCGGCGCGTCGGCACATCGACAGCGTCTCGACCGCGCGGCGCGCCAGCAGGTGGCCCACGCGCTCCGGCAGATCCGAAGCCGCCTTGACCGACGCACGCGCCGCCTTGGCGAACGCGTTCTTCGTCACCGCCTGGCGCACGCTCGCCTCGTCGGCCGACACCCACAGGCCGCGGCCGGGCAGCTTGCCCGCCACGTCCGGCACGATCTCGGCATCGGGGCCCACGACGAAGCGCACGAACGACTCGCGCGCACCCGTGCGGCCGCTGACGATGCAGCGGCGCAGCGGCCCGTCGGTATCGGGCAGATCCTCGGCCGAAGCGGCCGGATCGAGGGCGAGAGCCTGACTCACGTGTTCTTCGCGTTCCTTACTTCTGCTTCTCTTCGGCGAACCAGTGTTCGCGCGCCTTCATGATGATCGCGTTGGCCGCTTCCTCGTCGAGCGCGTCCTTGCCGACGATCTCGATCAGCTCGTCGCCGGCGAGGTCGCCCAGGTCGTCGAGCGTCTTCACGCCCTTCTCGCCGAGCTGGACCAGCATGGCCGGCGTGAACGTGTCGAAGGCCGCGATCTCGTCGACGACGCCGAGGCGCTTGCGCTCCGTCTCGAGACGCTCGTGTTCCTTCTCGACGAAGGCTTCCGCGCGGGCCTTGAGTTCGGCGGCCACGCCCTCGTCGAAGCCTTCGATGCCGGCCAGTTCGTCGGCATCCACGGCAGCGACTTCCTCGACCGTCGTGAACCCTTCGGTGACGAGCAGGCCCGCGATGACGTCATCGACGTCGAGCGCCTCGACGAACACCTGCGAGCGTTCCTTGAATTCCTGCTGGCGGCGCTCGGATTCCTCGGCCTCGGTCAGGATGTCGATCGCCCAGCCGGTCAGCATCGAGGCCAGGCGCACGTTCTGGCCGCGGCGGCCGATGGCGAGCGAAAGCTGCTCGTCTGGAACGACCACCTCGATGCGGCGGGCTTCCTCGTCGAGCACGACCTTGGTGACTTCGGCCGGGGCGAGCGCATTGACGACGAACGTCGCCGGATCGTTCGACCACGGGATGATGTCGATCTTCTCACCCTGCTGCTCGGCGACGACGGCCTGCACGCGGCTGCCGCGCATGCCCACGCACGCGCCGACCGGATCGATCGAGCTGTCGTGGCTGACCACGGCGATCTTGCCGCGGCTGCCGGGATCGCGCGCGACGGCCTTGATCTCGATGATGCCGTCGTAGATTTCCGGCACTTCCTGCGCGAATAGCTTGGCCGTGAACTGCGGATGCGTGCGCGAAAGGAAGATCTGGGGCCCGCGCGCTTCCTGGCGGACGTCGTAGATATAGGCGCGTACGCGCTCCTGCGCCTTGAAGTTCTCGCGTGGGATCGTCTCGTCGCGACGCAGGATCGCCTCGGCGCGGCCGAGATCGACCGTGACGTTGCCGAACTCGACGCGCTTGACCAGACCGTTGACGATCTCGCCCACGCGATCCTTGTACTCGTCGAACTGGCGCTGGCGCTCGGCTTCGCGCACGCGCTGGACGATGACCTGTTTGGCTGTCTGCGCCGCGATGCGGCCGAAATCGATCGGCGGCAGCGGATCGGTCAGATAGTCGCCGACTTTCGCGTCGGGATTCTTGCGCTGGGCTTCCTCGATCGACATCTCTGTCGACTCGTTCGTCACCGGATCGGCGACGAGGCGGTAGCGCAGCAGATGCATCTCGCCGTTGTCGCGGTCGATGTGCGCGCGGATGTCGTGCTCGATGCCGTACTTCGCGCGGCCGGCCTTCTGGATGGCCTGCTCCATCGCTTCCAGTACCTGCTCGCGCTCGATGCCCTTCTCGCGGGCCACCGTGTCGGCAACCTGGAGCATCTCGATGCGGTTATAGGCGGTCGTGCGTTCCATGTCGGGTCTCTCTCGGTCTCAAGTCTTTCGGTCAGTTGGCGTTCGCCGCGGCCTTCTCTTCGGCTCGCGTCGCAGCGATCAGTTCGTCGGTCAGCAGGAGCTTCGCGCGCGCGATTTCGGCGAGCGGGACTTCGGCCGGGCCTTCATTCGTCTCGATTCGCACGCGCTGCCCGGCGACGCCCAGCAGGCGGCCGGAGAAACGCTTGCGCCCGTCGAGAGGCGCGCGGGTCTCGACCTTGGCGACGTGGCCGGCGAAGCGCTCGAAATCGGCGGGGCGCACCAGCGGCCGGTCGATGCCGGGCGAGCTGACTTCGAGCACGTACTGCGAGGCGATCGGATCCTCGACGTCGAGCTTAGCCGACAGCGCGCGCGACAGATTCTCGCAATCCTCGACACGCATGGACTTGCGGTCCTTGCGTTCGGCCATGATCTGCAGCGTCGGGCGGTCGCGCCCGGTCACGACGACGCGCACGAGCTCGTAGCCCAGACCTTCGATGGTCGGGCTGACGATGTCTTCCAAGGCGCGCGCGCGTTCCATGGTGCTGGGGTCGGACTCTGCGGTTGTCGTGCGGTGGGCCCGCGGCACAGCCGGGCGGGCAATAAAAAAGTGCGCCGGTTTGGGCGCACTTCCTATTGATGCCCGAGCCAAACCTCGGGAGTTATGACGGGCCGGAATATACGCTTTTCCGCGCCCGAATCAAGTCTTCAAGACAAGGCATTAACTATTTGGATTTCCGGGGCGAAATTGGCCTGCCGCCCGCTCGTCCCAGGTATTGCCGGGCGGCCGCGACGGCCATTGGAAGCCCGCCTATGCTGGGCTAAGTTCAATCGAATAGTCGAGTCGCCCGTGCGCGCCTTCGCGCGCGGTGCCAGATGGATATGCGCGGAAATGTCAAAAAAGCCGGCGATGGGTACCCTTAAGGCAGCGGCGCTGGCGGCGGCCTTGCTGGGTGGCTGCGCCATGCCGCCCGCCACTCAGGCGCCGGTCGCCGATGCGCCCGACGGCTCGCCGCCGACGGCTTCGGGCAGTTTCCTTGCCGCACTTCACGCCCAGCGCGAGCGCGACGTCGCCGCCGCCGCCCAGTACAGCGCACGGGCGCTCGAGGCCGATCCGGGCAGCCTCGACTTCCTGCTGCGCGCGCACGCAAGCATGATCGAAGCGGGACGCATCGACGAGGCGGCCGCGCTTGCCATGCGCATCGTTCGCGTCAATTCGGGCTTCGCGCCTGCCCACCTCACGCTTGCGGTCGCCGAACTCAAGGCCGGCTACAATGAGCTCGCGCGCGCACGGCTCGCGGTGCTCCCGATCCAGGGCATCAACCGGATCGTCCATCCGCTGCTGCAGGGCTGGATCGAGATGGCGCTCGACCGGCCGGCCGCCGCGATCATCGCCCTTCGCCCGGTGCAGGAAGTCCAGGGATTCCGTTCGCTGCACGACTACCATGTCGGACTCGTGAACGAACTTGCGGGGCGCTTCGCCGACGCGGAGGAGGCCTATCGCCGCGCGCTGGAAGGCGATGGCGGTGCGCCGCCGCGACTGATCGAGGCGTTCGGTGGTTTCCTCGAGCGTCGCGGCCGGACGGCTGACGCACGCAATCTCTATCTCCGCTTCCGCGCGCAGAACCCCGAATCGCCGGTCATCCGTCAGGGCCTCCAGCGCACCGCCGCCGGCGGGCCGCCGGGGCCCGCCCCCGCCTTTCCGACACCCAATGCGGTCGCCGGCGCGAGCGAAGCGCTCGCCAATCTCGCCGCGGCGTTCCGGCAGGACAACACGGTGGCGCTTGCGCTCGGCTACGGCCAACTGGCGCTCTACCTGAAGCCGGACGAGCCGGCCTCGCTCTCGACGGTCGCCGACATTCTCGATCAGCTGGGCCAGCGCGCCGAAGCCGACCGGCTCTACGCGCGCGTCGATCCCGCCTCCGCGCACGGTTTCGCCGCCCGCCTGCGCATGGCGGAAAACCAGCACGAGACCGGCGATACGAACGGGGCCGTACGCGCGCTCGAGCGGCTTGCCGCCGACCGGCCGGATCGCATCGAGCCGCTGATGACGATGGGCAACGCGCTGCGCGAGAAGGAGCGCTTCGCGGAAGCCGCCGCCGCCTACGGACGCGCGATCGAGCGGCTGGGCACGCCTGAGCCGCGGCACTGGGCGCTCTACTACATGCGCGGCATCGCCTTCGAGCGCGCGAAGAACTGGCCGGCCGCCGAGCAGCACTTCAAGCGCGCGCTCGAACTGCAGCCCGATCAGCCGGATGTGCTGAACTATCTGGCCTATACGTGGGTCGACAAGGGACAGAACATCGAAGAGGCGGAGCGGATGCTGCGTCGGGCCGTCGAGCAGCGCCCGAATTCGGGCCAGATCGTCGACTCGCTCGGCTGGGCCTACTTCCGCCTCGGGCGGTTCGTCGAGGCCGTGCCGCTGCTCGAACGCGCGGTCGAGCTCCTGCCCGAGGATGCCGTGATCCTCGACCACCTGGGCGATGCGCTGTGGCGCGTGGGCCGGCAGCTTGAGGCGGCATTCCAGTGGCAGCGCTCGCTGCGCAACAAGCCGGATGCCGAGTTGAAGGCAGATCTCGAGAAGAAGCTGCGCGACGGACTGCGGCCGGTCGCTACGCGCTGAGCAGCAGGATCGCCACGCCGGCCAGCACGAGCGCAAGGCCGACAAGCTCGTTCGCCTTCGCCGTCTGCTTGAACAGTCGCCGGCCGACAACGAACGAGAACAGCACCTCGACAAGCGCAAGCGTGCGCACCGCCGCCGCGGTCGCGAGCGAGAAGGCCGTGAACCAGCCCGCCGATGCGAGCGCACCCATGGCACCCGCGAACAGCGAGGGCCGCCAGGCGGCAAGCACGCGACGCAACGCCGCCGGATCACGGATCGAGAGATAGGCACTGAGTGCGGCGGCCTGCATGCCGAGCGCAAGCGCAAGCGCCGTCAGCGCCGCGAGCCAGAATACCGGCTCGCCGAGCTTGAGGATCCCGCCGCGATAGAAAACCGCCGACAGCGCGAACAGCCCGCCCGACGCGATGCCGAGGGCGGTGGCGCGCCAGTCATGGCCGCCCGCGCGCCACGGATTGCCCGAGATCGCCACCACGCCGGTGCAGGCAAGCACGATCGCGACCGCGCCTGAGAGCGTCACCGGCTCGGATAGCACGAACATCGCGAAGATCGCGACCTGGATCGGCTCGGTCTTCGTGTACGCGACGGCAAGCGCGAAAGATTGCGTGCGCATGGCGGCCAGCATCGATGCCGTCGCGAGGATCTGCGTCAGGGCGCCGGTCGCGATCCAGCCGAGCGTGATCGCGTCAGGCACCGGTGGCAGATGGCCTGCGGCGGCGCAGCCGAGCGCGAAAAAGGCGAGCGCGAACGGGAACCCGTAGAGAAACCGGACATGGGTGGCGCCCACCGTACCGAGCGTCTCGGTCAGGTGCCGTTGCATGGCATTGCGCGCCGTCTGCGCGGCAGCGGCCATCAGCGTTGCCGGGATCCAGAGCCAGTACCATTCCTGCATCGGACTACCTTAATGGGGTATCAGGGGAGCGCAAGCCCCCGCATCGCCGGTCATTTAAATTGGCTTATGGCGCGATTAACCAAAAATTATTGCACCGGGCTCATTTTGCTCTGAATTCGGCATCGCCATCCCCCGGAACCGAACAAAGGCCACCCCATGAATTCCTTCATCAATCTTCGGATCGCCGTGAAGATCGCCATCGTCGCGAGTTTTCTCGCACTGGTCAGCCTCGGGATCACGCTGTTCGCGATCGATACGATGCGGACCTACAACAATTTCAACGATGCGACGGTTTCGGCTTCGCGCCGGGCGACCAGCGCCGAAAAAGTGAACGGCCTCATCAACGCCGTCGTGATGGATTCGCGCGGCGTCTACATGTCGCAGTCGATCGACGAGGCGACGCGTTACGGAAACGGGATCCTCGGCACGCTCAAGCAGCTCGAGGCCGAAATGGCGAAATGGGCCAACTCCGTCACGCCGGCACAACGCGAAACCTTCGCGAAGGCGCAGGCGGAGACGAAGCGCTTCGTCGAATTCCGGACCGAACTTGCGCGCCTTGGTCGCGAAGTCAGCCCGGCAAAAGGCCGCGAATTCGGCGACAACGACGCCAACCGTTCCAACCGCCAGCAACTCAACGCTTTCATTCAGCAGGTCGCCGGCACCGACATGGCCGAAATCACGCAGCTCGACAGGGACCTTGCGGCTTTCTACCAGACGCGCCTGCCGCTTCTCGTCGGCGGCTCGCTCGGCGCCATCGCCATCGGGCTCGCCATCGCACTGCTCGTCGCCAACAAGCTGATCGCGGGACCGCTCGTCAAACTGGGCGCCACGATCGAGAAGCTGGCGGCCGGCGATACGGACATCGTCGCCGAAGGCGCCAATCGCAAGGACGAAGTCGGCCGCATCGCCAAGACTCTCGAGGTCTTCAAGGCCGGCCTGATCGCCCAGCGGGAGGCGCAGGAGAAAGAGCGCGCCGACATCGCCGCGCGCGAGAAACGCGCCAAGCAGATGATGGAGCTGATCGCCACGTTCAATACCGACGTTACCCAGCGTCTTTCCGTCGTGGGCACGTCGGTCGACGGCCTCAACGAATCCGCCTCGACCATGAGCACGACCGCCGAAGAGACGGCCCGCCAGGCCAACGCGGTGGCCGCCGCGGCCGAAGAGGCTTCGACGAACGTGCAGACGGTCGCCTCGGCGACGGAAGAGCTGACATCGTCGATCCGCGAAATCTCCTCGCAGGTGAGCTCGTCGTCGCAGATCGCGCGCCGTGCTGTCGATCAGTCGACGCAGACCAATGCCAAGGTGAAAGGCCTTGCCGAAGCCGCGCAGCGCATCGGCGCGGTGGTCAAGCTGATCAGCGACATCGCCAGCCAGACCAACCTGCTCGCCCTCAATGCGACGATCGAGGCTGCGCGCGCCGGCGACGCCGGCAAGGGCTTCGCGGTCGTCGCCTCCGAGGTGAAGAGCCTCGCCAACCAGACCGCCAAGGCGACCGAAGAGATCAGCCAGCAGATCTCGGAGATCCAGGCCGAGACGGGCGCATCGGTCGAGGCCATCGAATCGATCGGCGGCACGATCCGCGAGATCGACCAGATCACCGCCGCGATCGCCGCCGCGATCGAGGAGCAGGCGGCCGCCACGCAGGAAATCTCGCGCAACGTCCAGCAGGCTTCGGCCGGCACGCAGGAAGTGTCGTCGAACATCGTCGGCGTCCATCAGGCGGCCGACCAGAGCGGGCGCGTGGCGGGCAACGTGCGCAACTCGGCCGATACGCTGTCGACGGAAGCGCGCGCGCTGCGCGCGCGTATCGACGGATTCCTCGGGGACGTGGCGGCAGCCTGACGGCTGCGACGCGTCAGGCTTCGCGCTTCAGCACGAACAGCCCCTGCTCGCCGAGCAGGTTGGCAAGCCGGCCGGGCGCGCGCAGCCCCTTGGGCCGGCCGGCCGCGTCGAGCACCATCGCGTTCTCGATCGTCACGCCCAGCGCCTCGCACAGCTCGACGAAATCGTCGATCGTGCACAGATGGATGTTCGGCGTCTCGTACCAGGCGGCGCTGAGCGAATCCGTGACCGGCATGCGCCCGCCGACGAGCAGACGCAGGCGTACATGCCACACGCCGAAATTCGGGAACGACACGATCGCATGGCGCGCGATGCGCACGAGCTGGCCGAGGACGGCCTTGGGATCCCATGTCGCCTGCAGTGTCTGCGACAGGATCGCGTAGTCGAAGCCGCCGGTCGGATAGTCCTTGAGGTCGGTATCGGCATCGCCCTGCACGACCGACAGGCCTTGCGCCACGCACGCATTGACGCCGGCCTGGCTGATCTCGATGCCGCGCGCATCGACGCGCTTCTCGTGCGCAAGATAGTCGAGCAGCGCGCCGTCGCCGCAGCCGATATCGAGCACGCGCGTTCCCGGTTCGATCATCTCGGCGATCGCCTGTAGGTCGACGCGGATGGAAGAACGCGGGCGGCCCTGGGCCGCAGCCGGGGGAAAGGGCGCGTCGATCATCGGAACCTGAGGCCGCGATGCTCGGCCGCCCCGTTGAGGAACCCGCCGAGGACGGAGTGGAACTCCGGTTCGTCGAGCAGGAAAGCGTCGTGGCCCTTGTCGGAGACGATCTCGACGAACGACACGTTGGCCGCTGCCGCGTTGAGCGCATGGACGAGAGCACGGCTTTCCGAGGTCGGAAACAGCCAGTCGGACGTGAAGCTGACGACGCAAAAACGTGTGCGCGTGCCGGTGAACGCCTCGGCGAGCACGCCGCCATGTTCGGCCTGCAGGTCGAAATAGTCCATCGCGCGCGTGATGTAGAGATACGAGTTGGAATCGAAACGGTCGACGAAGATCGAACCCTGGTGACGCAAGTAGCTCTCCACCTGGAAATCGGCGTCGAAGCCGTAGGAAAGCTGCTGGCGGTTCTGCAGGCGGCGGCCGAACTTGCGGTGCAGCGCCGTTTCGGAAAGATAGGTGATGTGCGCGGCCATGCGCGCAACGGCAAGCCCGCGATGCGGGCTGAGGCCGGCAAGCTGGTAGGCGCCGTTGCGCCAGTCAGGATCGGCCATGATCGCCTGCCGGCCAACCTCGTTGAACGCGATGTTCTGCGCCGAATGGCGGTAGGACGTGGCGACCGGGATGGCCGCGAAGACGCGCTCGGGATACGCCGAGGCCCATTCCAGCACCTGCATGCCGCCCATCGAGCCGCCGATGACGCAGAACAGCTTGTCGATGCCGAGATGATCGATCAGGCGCGCCTGCGCCTTGACCATGTCGCCGATCGTAAAGACCGGAAAATCGAGACCCCACGGCTTGCCGGTCGCGGGGTTCATGTCCTTGGGGCCGCTCGTGCCCATGCAGCCACCCAGCACGTTCGTGCACAGGACGAAATATTTGTCGGTATCGAGCAGCTTGCCGGGGCCCACGATTGTCTCCCACCAGCCCGGCTTGCCGGTAATCGGGTGGGTATCGGCGACGAACTGGTCGCCCGTCAGCGCATGGCAGACAAGGATCGCGTTGGAGCGCTCGGCGTTGAGTATGCCGTAGCTCTGGTAGGCGATCGTCACCGGGCCGAGTTCGACGCCCGAATCCAGCCGCAGCGGGGCCGCGGCAGGGATTTCGAAGCGTTTTCCGGGGAAGTCCGGTGCGGTCGTGTCGACCGCCGCGATGCGGGGATTGGCGCTCAAGGGCTCGAACGGGGCTGGTTGCAGGTTGCGGCGAAACATGGGCCAAGCCTGCATCCGTTTCAAGCACCGCCTTTCCCGCCCGGAAGCCTTGCCGACGGGCATTGCGCGGGCGGCGCGCGCTGCGCTATGCCTGCGGCCCGATGCCCCAGACGCCCCAGACCAGCCAGGCGCTTGCCGATCTCCGGCGCCGTCTCGACTCGATCGACGACCGCATGCTCGACCTGCTGGCCGAGCGAGCGCGCGCGATGGACGACGTGCGCGCGGCCAAGGCGGCCGAGGGTGGTGCCGATCTCAAGCTGGTCCGGCCGGGCCGCGAGCTGACGATCCTGCGCCGCCTGACCGGCCGCATCAAAGGCCCCCTCCCCGCCGATCTGGTCGTGCGCCTCTGGCGCGACATCATGACGAGCTTCACGCGCCTGCAAGGCCCCCTTTCGGTCGCGGTCCTCAAGAACGATTCCGACCCCTCGGTGATGGCGCTGGCCCGCCAGCACTACGGCCAGTCGATGCCGCTGATGGCGGCAAGCTCCCCCGCGCAGGTTTTCGCACGGCTTGACGACGGCCGCGCGCAGCTTGCCCTGCTCCCCGCACCCGAGGACGCTCCCGGACTGGATTGGTGGCGCAACCTCGATCCGGCCGGACTGCAAGTCATCGCCCGCCTGCCCATCGACGGGACCGAGACCCAGCCGGGCGCTCTCGTCGTCGGTCGCCAGCCATTCGAGGAATCGGGGATCGACCGCGGCCTGCTGATCGTCGTGGCCGAAACGGAAACGAGCCGCGCGAAGCTCGGACGCGCCTTCGCACAGGCCGGCATCGGCCTGGCCGGCACGATCGCGGAGACCGCGCGAGGCGGCCGGCAGAGTTTCCTTGTCGTCAGCGAGACCTATGTCGCGCCCGGCGACGCGCGCCTGACGGCGCTCGCGGCGGCAGGGCTCGCGACAAAGGTCGCCGGCGGCTACGCGGTCCCGCTCGGTCTCGTCGATGCCAAGCCCACCCGACGCACTTCATCTTCAAAGGAAGCGTGACGATGACTTCGCCCGTACCGCGGCCCGGCATTCTCGAAATCTCGCCCTATGTCGGCGGCAAGTCGGCCGTGCCCGGCGGCAAGAAGCCGATCAAGCTCTCGTCGAACGAAGGCGCCCTCGGCCCGTCGCCCAAGGCCATCGAGGCGGCCGCACGCGCGGCATCCGACATGCACCGCTATCCGGACGGCAGCGCTGTCGCCTTGCGTGCGGCGATCGGCAAGCGCTTCTCGCTCGATCCCGAGCGGATCGTCTGCGGCGCGGGTTCCGACGAACTGATCGCGCTTCTGGTCAAGTCCTATGCCGGGCCCGGCGACGAGGTGCTTTTCAGCCAGTATGGCTTCGTCATGTACCCGATCGCCGCGCACACGGCCGGCGCTACGCCCGTGCAGGCGCCCGAGAAGGGATATCGGACCGACATCGACGCGATGATCGCCAAGGCCGGGCCGAAGACGAAGATCTGCTTCGTCGCGAATCCGAACAACCCGACGGGCTCCTACATCACGGGGCCGGAACTCAAGCGCCTGCGCGACGGCCTGCCGCCGCACACGCTGCTGATCGTCGACGCCGCCTATGCCGAGTATGTGAGCCGCAACGACTACACGAACGGCGCCGAACTCGTCGACGCCGGCGAGAACACGGTGATGCTGCGCACCTTCTCGAAGATCTTCGCGCTCGGCGGCATGCGCCTGGGCTGGGCCTATGCGCCGGCGAAGATCGTCGACGTACTGAACCGCGTGCGCGGACCTTTCAACGTGGCCGCGAGCGCGCAGGCCGCAGGCATCGCCGCTCTCGAAGACCTCGCCTTCCAGGACAGGTGCCGCGCGAACAACGACCGCGTGCTGCCCTGGTTCGTGGCGGAGCTCGGCAAGCTGGGCCTCAAGACGCTGCCGTCCGTCGGCAATTTCGTGATGGTCGAGTTCGCGGCCCAAGGCCCGCATACGGCGGCGGCGGCGAACGAGTTCCTGATGTCGCGCGCGATAATCCCGCGCGCCGTCGCGAACTACGGACTACCCGACTTCCTGCGCGTGACGATCGGAACGGACGAGGAAATGCGCGCCGTCGTTGCCGCCCTTGCGGAATTCATGAAATGAAACCCGTCGTCGATACCCTCACCATCATCGGCTTCGGGCTGATCGGCTCGTCGGTCGCGCGCGCGGCGCGCAAGACCGGGGCCGTCCGGCGCATCGTCGCGTGCGACGCCAGCGCCGCCGCGCGCCGGACGATCAAGCGCTTGGGGCTTGCCGATGCCGTCGTCGCGAACCCTGCCGAAGCGGTGGCCGGGGCCGACATCGTCATGATCTGCACGCCGATGTCGGCCTATGCGCGCGTGGCGCGCCAGATCGGGCCGAAGATGAAGACGGGCGCGATCCTGACCGACTCGGGCTCGGTCAAGCGTACGGCGGTCGACGATCTCACGCCGCACCTGCGCAAAGGCGTGCATCTGGTGCCGGCACATCCGATCGCGGGCACCGAGAATTCCGGCCCCGAATCGGGTTTTGCCGAGCTGTTCGCCGGCCGCTGGTGCATCGTGACGCCGGTGCCGCACACGCCCAAGACCGCATCTGCGAAGATCGATGCGTTGTGGAAGCGCATGGGCAGCCGAGTGACGCGGTTGACGCCGCAGCATCACGACCGCGTGCTTGCGATCACCAGCCACGTGCCGCACCTGATCGCCTACACGATCGTCAATACCGCAAGCGATCTCGAGTCCACGCTGCGCACCGAAGTGATCCGTTATTCGGCTTCGGGTTTCCGCGACTTCACGCGCGTCGCGGCCTCGCATCCGGTGATGTGGCGTGACATCTTCCTCGCCAACAAGGATGCGGTGCTCGAGATGCTCGGCCGGCTCTACGAGGACATCGCGCTGATGCAGAAGGCGATTCGCCACGACGAGGGCGCCACGCTCCAGCGTCTGTTCACCAAGGCGCGGCGCATCCGCCGCGGCGTCGTCGCCGCAAAGCAGGACTGATTCCCTTCGCTGATTCGCGATTGTGGCGCGCGTGTGGCACGTGCGCCGGACGCCTCCCCAATCTGGTCACATTCCTCCGGCACCACTGATTTCCCCGAGGGAACAAACCGGAGGGAGTCATGGATGCCACGCGCCACGATGCGTTCTTTCTCGATCTCGATGGAACGCTGATCGAAACAACCCCGACACCCAACGAGGCCCGTGCGGATACGCGCGTACGAGACGTGCTGCGCCGCCTCTCGGCCGCCACCGGCGGCGCGACGATGATCGTCAGCGGCCGGCCGATCGCCAAGGTCGACGAAATCCTGGAGCTGCGTCTTCCGGTCGCCGGCCAGCACGGCGCCGAAATCCGCTTTCTCAACCCGGCTTTCGACGACATCCGCATCGACCTGCCGGACTATCGGGCCATCGTCGCGCGCTGCGTGGAACTGGCGGCGCGTTGCGGCAACGCGATGGTCGAGGCCAAGAACCCGACGATCGCGCTACACCTGTCGCGGCTCCATCCGGATTTCCCCGAGCTTGCCGACGGCATGCGCCGGATCGCGGTGGATTCCGGCGACAGCCTCTGCTGCATCCTCGCGCACAATGTCGCCGAGATCCGGCCGGCCGGCATCGACAAGGGCAAGGTGCTGACGGGAGCCGCCCTGTTCGAGCCGTTCATGGGCCGCCGCCCGATCTTCATCGGCAACGACACGCCTGACGTCGCCGGCTTCCGCGCCGCGGAGGCCGCCGGCGGATTCGGCGTGTCGGTCGGCATCCCGCGGATCGGCGCACGCTATCGGCTGGAATCCCCGGCGTCGCTGCTCGACGCCCTCCAAGCGATCGCCGAGGTCGCATGAACACGGAGCGCGAACCGGGATCGCTCGATCTGGGCGTGGTCGGCAATTCGCAGATCGCCGCCCTCGTCGATCGCAAGGGACGCATCGTGTGGATGTGCTTCCCGCGCCTCGATTCCGACCCCGTCTTCGGCGCGCTCGTCGACGACAACGCCGACGACGGTGCATGGGCGATCGATGTCGTCGATCTGGCATCGAGCGAGCAGCGATACGTGCGCAACACGGCGATCCTGGAGACGATCCTGCGCGATCTGCGTGGCGGCGCCGTTCGCATCGTCGATTTCTGCCCGCGCTTCAAGCGCCACGGCCGGATCTTCCGTCCGCCCGTGCTGGTGCGGCGGATCGAGCCGCTGGGCGGCGCGCCGCGCGTGCGCGTGCGCATCCGGCCGCGCGGACTGCGCGACGACGTGAGGCCCGCGATGGCGCAAGGCAGCCACCATATCCGCTTTGGATTCCCGACCAGCACCGTGCGCATCACCACCGACGCTCCGCTCGCCTACGCACTCGACGAGACCGCCTTTGTGCTCGACAGGCCCTACAGCTTCGTCCTCAGCAGCGACGAACCGCTGGCCGAGGAGCCCGACCGGCTCGTCGCCTGGTGGCTGGCCGAGACCGAGGCCTACTGGCTCGATTGGGTGCGCTATCTCTCGCTGCCGTTCGAATGGCAGGGTCCCGTGCTGCGTGCGGCGATCACGCTGAAGCTGTGCCAGTTCGAGGACACGGGCGCGCTGGTCGCGGCCCTGACGACATCGATCCCGGAAGCACCGGGCAGCGTGCGCAACTGGGACTACCGCTTCTGCTGGCTGCGCGATGCGTTCCACGTCGTCTACGCGCTGAACCAGCTCGGCGCCACGCGCACGATGGAGGAGTTCATCATTTTCGCCGCCAACGCCGCGGCGGCAGCCGGTACGGGCGATCTGGGCCCGCTCCATCCGATCGCGCGCACGCCGACGCCACCGGAAGAGGAGATCGTCGCTGCGCGCGGCTACCGGGGGAACCGGCCGGTGCGCTTCGGCAATGCGGCCAGCGGCCAGATCCAGAACGACGTCTACGGATCGGTCGTCGTCGGCGCGGCACAGATGTTCTTCGACGAGCGCCTGCCGGCAATGGGCGACGGCGCGCTCTACGAGCGGCTCGTGCCGCTCGGCGTGCGGGCGCGTGCCGTTGCGCTGACCCCCGACGCGGGCATCTGGGAGTACCGCGGGCGGACGGGTATCCACACACATTCGGCCGTCATGTCGTGGGCGGCACTCGACAGACTGGCGCGCATCGCGGTCCGCCTCGGGCGCCCGGTCGAGGCGGCTGCCTGGCGACGCGACGCCGACAAGCTGCACGGCGATATCCTCGCGCGGGCCTGGGACGAGACGCGGAGCGCGTTCGTCGGCACGCTCGACGGCGGCGAGATGGACGGCAGCGTCCTGATCATGCCGATGGTCGGGTTTCTCGCGGGCACCGATCCGCGGTTTCTTTCCACGCTCGACGCCGTTTGGCGCGAACTCGGTTCGGGCGGCTTCATCGCGCGCTACGCGCATGCGGACGATTTCGGGAAGCCCGAGACCGCCTTCGTCGTCTGCTCGCTCTGGTACGCCGAGGCGCTCGCCGCGGCGGGTCGTCTCGAAGAGGGGCGCGCGATGTTCGAGCGCGTACTCGCCAGCGCCAATCATCTCGGGCTGCTGTCGGAAGATGTCATGCCCGGCAGCGGCGAGTTGTGGGGGAATTTTCCGCAAACCTACTGCATGGCCGGGCTGGTCAGCGCCGCGATGCGCCTCAGTCGCGGCTGGAAGGAGGGCATATGGGACGCCTCGTCGTAGTTTCGAACCGCATTCCGGTGGGAAATGCGCGCGTGGGCAGCACCGGCGGCCTTGCCGTGGCGCTTTCCGACGTGCTCGCGCGGCGCGATTCGCTGTGGATCGGCTGGAACGGCACAATCTCCGACGATCCCGGCGAACCCACGCACCGGCGCGTCAAGCGCACCGAAATCGTCGGCTTCGGCCTGACGCCGCAGATGCATGCCGGCTTCTACACGGGCTTTGCCAACGGCACGCTGTGGCCGCTGTTCCACTACCGGCTCGGTCTCGTCGACTACAGGCGCGCCGATTACCAGGCGTATCTGGCGACCAACACGAAGATCGCCGAGCTGGTGAAGCGCAGCCTGCGCCCCGACGACACGCTATGGGTCCATGATTTCCACCTGATCCCGCTCGCGCGCGAGCTGCGCAGGCTGGGCGTGACGCAGGCCATCGGCTTCTTCCTGCACATCCCGTTCCCGGCGGCCGAGTTCTTCCGCAGCCTGCCGGTGCATGCCGATCTCGCCGACGCGCTGTCGCACTTCGATCTCGTCGGCTTCCAGACCCATACCTGCCGCAAGCAGTTTGCGGACTATGCGCGGTCCGACGATCCGTCCTTCGCCGAGATCGGCGGCCGGCGCTTCGAGCTGGGCGCCTTCCCGATCGGCATCGACACGCAGCGTTTTGCAGCCTTCGCCTCGGACGGCGACGGCAGCCCGGAGATCATGCGCCTGACGGACAGCGTTGGCGCGCGCGCGCTCGTGATCGGCGTGGACCGGCTCGACTATTCCAAGGGCCTGCCGAATCGCATCGAAGGATACGGCGAGTTCCTCGCGCACAATCCCGAATGGCACGGCAAGGTACAGTATCTCCAGATCGCACCGATCTCGCGTGGCGAGGTCGCCAACTATCGCGCCATGCGCCGCGAGCTCGACGGGCTCGCGGGCCGGCTCAACGGAAAGTACGCCGAGTTCGACTGGACGCCGCTGCGTTATCTCAATCGCGGCTATCCGCGGAAGTCGCTGGCGGGATTCTACAGGCAGGCGCGCGTCGGCCTCGTCACGCCGCTGCGCGACGGCATGAACCTCGTCGCCAAGGAGTTCGTCGCCGCCCAGCGCGCCGAAGATCCCGGCGTGCTGATCCTGTCGGAATTCGCCGGTGCCGCGGCCGAGCTCGGCGGGGCGCTGAAGATCAATCCCTACGACGTCGACGCGATCGCCGACGCGCTGTCGAAGGCCCTCTCGATGCCGCTCGACGAGCGCGTGTCGCGCTGGAAGGCGGATTTCGGCTGCGTGTCGACGAACACGGCAACGGCCTGGGCGGAGTCGTTCCTGATGACGCTTGCCGGGGCGCGACGCCTGCAGGTCGCTAGCGCCGCCTGAAGCGCAGGATCGTCGCCTTGCGGCCTTCGCGCCGCGCCTTGGCGGCATAGCGCGTCTCGATCGCGTCGGGCGGATAAAGGCGCCAGTCGTCTGCCGTTCGTGCAGTCCATTCGAAGGCGGGATGGAGCGGCACGCGCTCCAGCATCCACACCAGATAGGGCTCGTCGTCGGTCGCCATCCGCAGTTCGCCGCCGGGGACGAGCAGGCGGGCGGCCTCATCGAGAAACGGCTTCTGGATCAGGCGGCGCTTGTGGTGACGCTGCTTGGGCCACGGATCGGGATGCAGCACGAACAGCTTCTCGAGCGAGCCATCGCCGAAGGCCGGCAGGATCTCGCGCGCGTCACCCTGATAGAGGCGCACGTTTTTCAGGTCGCGCTGCTTGATGTGCTGGAGGGCGGATACCACGCCGTTGACGAACGGTTCTGCGCCGATCATCGCCACATCCGCATTGTTCGCCGCCTGATGCGCCAGATGCTCGCCGCCGCCGAAACCGATTTCCAGCCACAACGCGCGCGGGGCGAATCCGAACAGGGCGGGAATGTCGAAGTGCTCGCCCGGTACCGGACGCGCCAGCGACACGCCCGGCAGGGCACCTTCGATCAGGTTCTGCTGGTTTGGCTTGAGCTTGCGGCCGCGCCGCCGGCCGTAGGAATGGAGAAGGCGCCGGGCATTGCCCGGCGCCTCGCCATGTCCGTCCTCTTCCTGCGTCGCGCTCAACGCGCGCCGAAGGCCGAGCGCAGTTCCTTGACCAGATCCGTGCGCTCCCACGAGAAGCCGCCGTCCTTCTCCGGCTTGCGGCCGAAATGGCCGTAGCTGGAGGTACGGCGGTAGATCGGCCGGTTGAGGCCCAGATGCTCGCGGATGCCGCGCGGCGTCAGGTTGACGAGCTCCTGCAGGACCTTCGAGAGCTTGTTCTCGTCCGCCTGCCCGGTGTTGTCGGTGTTCACGTAGACCGACAGGGGCTTGGCCACGCCGATGGCGTAGGAGAGCTGGATCGTGCAGCGGTCGGCGAGACCGGCCGCCACGACGTTCTTGGCGAGATAGCGCGCGACATAGGCCGCCGAGCGATCGACCTTCGTCGGATCCTTGCCGGAGAACGCGCCGCCGCCGTGCGGCGAAGCGCCGCCGTAGGTGTCAACGATGATCTTGCGGCCCGTGAGGCCGCAGTCGCCGTCCGGACCGCCGATGACGAAGTTGCCGGTCGGGTTCACGTAAAACTCGGTCTCGGGAATGCGCCAGCCCTTGGGCAGCACCTTCTGGACGTAGGGGCGCACGATCTCGCGCACGTCGTCCTGATCGACCTTCGCCGAATGCTGCGTCGAGACGACGATCGCGGTCGCTTCGACCGGCTTGCCGTTGACGTAGCGCAGCGACACCTGGCTCTTGGCGTCGGGCTCGAGATACTTCTCCTTGCCCGAATGGCGCGCCTCGGCCATCAGCTTCAGGATGTTGTGCGAGTACTGGAGCGGCGCCGGCATCAGCTCTTCGGTCTCGTTCGTCGCGTAGCCGAACATGATGCCCTGGTCGCCTGCACCCTCGTCCTTGTTGCCCTTGGCATCGACGCCCATCGCGATATCGGCGGACTGGCCGTGCAGCAGCACCTCGACCTTGGCCTTCTTCCAGTGGAAGCCCTTCTGCTCGTAGCCGATCTCGCGCACGGCGCCGCGCGCAAGCGCCTCGACGACCTTGGCGTTGACCTTGCCGCCCTTGAGCATCGGCGCCTTGGGGCCGCACTTGCGCGAATCGAGGCGGACTTCGCCGGCAATCACGATGCGGTTGGTCGTCACCAGCGTTTCGCAGGCAACGCGCGCGTACGGATCGAGGCCGAGGAAGGCGTCGACGACGGCGTCGGAAATGCGGTCCGAAACCTTGTCGGGATGGCCTTCGGACACGGATTCGCTGGTGAAGACGTACTCGCCCTTGCGCATGGGCTTACCTCCGGAAATGGATCATCGTGACGGGGCGGGACGCGGAAAGAAGTCGCCGCCGGTTGGCCTTTCCAAACGCGCCTGCCCGGCCCGCCATTCCCTGGCGACCGGAGCAGGCCTGAATGCGGGGGTCTTGTGGCAAGGTTCGCACCTGCCGTCAATATCGAAGGACTAAACGCCCTTTTTAGGACTTCGCCTTGGGTGGCCGGCCCCGCCGCGGGCGCGAACTCGCCCCCGGCCCGGCATGGACCAGCGCCACGGCCCGGATGGTATTGACCATCTGGAGCCGGATTTTGCGCTCCGGGATCTCGTAATAGGCCCGCACGAGTTCGATCGTCTCGCGTCGGGCCATCGCGTCGGGGCGGTAGGCCGGAATCGGGCCTTCGGCCACGCCCTGCATGTGCCTGCGGCCATAGGACGAGACATCGGACGGCATGTCCTCGAAGAAATACTGGACGTTGGTGTCCAGCACGCGCGCCGCCTCATAGAGGCGCGAGGCCGACATGCGGTTCGTGCCGCGCTCGTTCTTCTGGATCTGCTGGAAGGTCACGCCCAGCAGGCGGCCGATATCCTGCTGCGACAGCCCGAGTATCGTGCGCCGCTCGCGAAGCCGCTTGCCGACATGGATATCGATCGGATTGGGTCCCGGCGACGCGCGGCCCTTCGGGCCCCGGCGGCGTGGCGTACTCGACCTTTGCTTGTCTGCCATCGAAGATCGTCCATTCGGCGCGTGCATATTCTGACTTGCATGTTTCTAGCGCGGAACGCTGCCGTTGGGAACGCCGGCGATGGGCAAGACTACATACTATTGGAGGTCAGCCAGGCGAGCGCCGCGATCGTCAGAAGCAGAATCGCAAATGCCATTTCGCCAAGCTGCGCAAAAATGGTGGGCGGAATCGCTTTCGGCAGTTCGGCATCGAGAATCCCCATCGCGCCGAGACCGAGAACCGCGCGCGTACGGCCGTGGGCGTCGATCACGCCGGAGATTCCACCGCCAGCCGAACGGACAAGCGGCAGTCCCTGCTCGACCGCACGCAGCCGGGCGGCAGCAAAATGCTGATAGGGGCCGGCCGAGTGGCCGAACCACGAATCATTGGTGAGATTCAGAAGCATTTCGGGCCTGGCCGCCGGCACGGCTTCTTCCGGAAAGATGACTTCGTAACAGATCAGCGGACTTGCCGGCGGCAGGCCCCGGATCGCAAGAAGCTGCGGGCCCGGCCCTGCGCTGAAATCCATGCCGCCGGGCACGACCCGGTCGATCGGCAGGATGGCGCGCAGCGGCACGTACTCGCCGAACGGCACCAGATGGAATTTGTCGAAAGTTGCCTGGATGGTGCCGTCACCGTCCAGCGCGTGCAGCGAATTCCAGACGCGCAGCGTGCCGTCCGTCTCGCGCGCGAAACGCGGCGCACCCGTGACGAGTACGCCGCCCGGCGGCACGGCGGCGGAAACCTGCAGACGCCTCCGCGCGAGCATCTCGCTGTCGCCCCAGATCGGGAAGGCCGTCGCCGTCTCCGACCAGATCACATGCGTGCGCGTCTCGAAACCCGGCAGGCGCGACAGCTCGATCGACCGGCGCAGGTTGGCCTCGCGCGCCTCGGGATCCCATTTGAGCGCCTGCGGCACGTTGGGCTGCACGAGCCGCAGCCGCACGCCTTCGACGATCCCGCCTTCGGCATTCGCAAGACGCAGCGTGCCCGCACCCCACGCGCCCGCGAGAAGCAGCAGCATCGCAAGCGTCGGAAGCAGGCGTGCCTTTCCGCCCGGACCTGCGGCGAGCGTGGCCGGCATCGCGCATGCGAGAACCGTCAGCGCCGAAAGGCCGTAGGCGCCGAAAATGGATGCGCCTTGCAGCATCGGCACGCAGCCGTCCCAGACCGTCGCGAGGAGGTTCCACGGAAAGCCGGTCAGCACGTGGCCGCGCAGCCATTCACCCAGCGTCCATGCGATCGCGAGAGCGACGATGCCGGAAACGCCGCGCAGCCGGCTTGCGCGCACGCCCAGCATCGCGAGCCCGGTGAACACGCCGAGCAGGGCCGAAATGCCGAACACGGCGAACGGGATCATCCAGCCGACGCGCTCCCACTCGATCAGCAGCGCGTTCGCGATCCAGTAGAGGCCGATCGTGAAGTGGCCGAATCCGAACCACCAGCCGACGAGGAAGGCCGCGCGTCCCGGCCTGTGCGCAGTCGAGGACGCCCCTTCGACCAGCCAAACCAGCCCGACGAAACCGACGAACGCCAGCGGCAGCAGGTTCAGCGGTGGCAGTGCCAGTGCGGCAATCGCTCCGAGCAGGAACGAAGCGGCCGCACGCTTGCGGCCCGTCAACGCCCGCAGGCGCGCGGCCCATGCCGACGGCCAGTCGGCGAGCGGGTACGCCGGAAATCCGGTTTCGGACATGGAAAGCGCGCGCCTAGCCAGACGGGTCTTCGGCCGGGCGGCGTGGTTCGACCCGGCGCGCCTTCAGCTTCTTGAGCCGGCGCGGATCGGCGTCGATCACCTCGAACTCGCATCCTGCCGGATGCGTGACGATCTCGCCGCGGCCGGGTACGCGGCCCGACAGCGCCACGACGGCGCCGCCGACCGTGTCGATGTCGGCATCGCGTCCGGCGTCCTCCAGCGAGATGCCGGTCTGGGCGACGAACTCCTCGATCGGCACGCGCGCGTCGATCTGGAAACTGCCGTCGGGAAGCTTCTGCAGGCGCGGGCGGTCGTCGACGTCGTGCTCGTCCTCGATGTCGCCGACGATCGCCTCGACGACGTCCTCGATGGTGACGAGACCGTCGATGCCGCCATATTCGTCGACGACGAGGGCAAGGTGCGTGCGGCTCTTTCGCATCTCGAGCAGCAGATCGAGAACGCGCATCGAAGGTGCGACGAACAGCACCTTGCGCAGGATGTCGGCGATCTTGAAATCCACACCCGACTGCTGGACGCGCAGCACGTCCTTGACGTGCACGAAGCCCTGCACCTCGTCGAGCGTGCCGCGATAGACGGGCACGCGGCTGTGCGCCTCATGCACAAGGAACGCGACCAGCGCCTCGAGCCCGATCTCCTGATCGATCGCGACGATGTCGGCGCGCGGCACCATCACGTCGGCGGCGGAAACCTCGCGAAGGCGGAGCACGTTGGCGAGGATGGTGCGTTCGGCCGCACCCATCGGCTCGGCCGGCGCCTCGCCTTCCTCGATGATCTCCTCGATCGTGTCGCGCAGCTGCTCTTCGGCCGCGCGGCCCTTCGGGCGCAGCATGTCGCGCAGGCGGCCGCGCAGCTTGTCGGTGAATGTCGCTTCCGAATCGTTCATGCGGCCCCGCGCACGCGATAGGGATCGGTGACGCCGAGCCGGCGCAGCACGCGTCGTTCGCGCGCTTCCATGGCGAAGGCGTCTTCGTCGGTCTCGTGGTCGAAACCCAGCAGATGCAGCGTTCCGTGCACGACGAGATGGCGCACATGCGCGCCCAGTTCCTTGCGCTGCGCGTGCGCCTCGCGCGCGCAGGTTTCGAACGCAAGCGCCACGTCGCCGAGCGTGCCCGTCTCGCCGCCGGGGAAGGAAAGCACATTCGTCGGCTTGTCCTTGCCGCGGAAGTCGCGGTTGAGTCGACGCAGCAGCGCATCGTCGCCGAGCGCGAAGGTCACCGTGCCCGCGTCGCCGCGTCCTTCCAGGGCCGCGCGCGCACCGGCGCGCACCAGCGCTTCGGCCTTCGGCAGGCGGCGGCGCCAGCGCGGATCGAGGATGTCGATGCGGATGTTCGCGTTCATGATTTGCGCGGACCCGTTCCGGCACCGTCGCGCGCGTCGTAGGCATCGACGATCTTGGCGACCAGCGGATGGCGCACGACGTCGACGCTGTTGAAGCGCACGAGCCCGATCCCGCGAACGCCGTCGAGCGCTTCGAGCGCGTCGGCGAGGCCCGAGCGCGTGCCCGGCGGCAGGTCGATCTGGCTGAGATCGCCCGTGACGACCATGCGGCTGCCCTCGCCCAGGCGCGTCAGAAACATCTTCATCTGCATGGGTGTGGTGTTCTGCGCCTCGTCGAGGATGGCGAAGGCGTTGGCGAGCGTGCGGCCGCGCATGAAGGCCAGCGGCGCGATCTCGATCTCGCCGGTGGCGAGACGCTTGGTCACCTGTTCGCCCGGCAGCATGTCGTAGAGCGCGTCGTAGAGCGGGCGCAGATAGGGATCGACCTTCTCGCGCAGGTCGCCGGGCAGGAAGCCGAGCCGCTCGCCAGCCTCGACCGCGGGGCGCGACAGGATGATGCGGTCGACCTTGCCGGAAGTGAGCGCGTCGACCGCCATCGCCACGGCGAGATACGTCTTGCCCGTGCCGGCCGGGCCGATGCCGAAGACGAGTTCGCTCTGTTTGAGCGCCTTGAGATAGGCGCCCTGGTTCGCCGTGCGGGGCGCCACGCGCCGCTTGCGCGTCGTGATGGCGAGATCTTCGGCGCCGAAGAGATCGAGCCCGGTCTCCCCGCTTGTCGGCGTGCACAGGCGAACGGCCGCCTCGACCTCGCCAAGATCGACGGTCATTCCCTTGCGAAGTTTCCCGTAGAGCGACGTCAGCGCGTCGCGCGCCGACTCGGCCGCCGAGTGCGGCCCCTGGATCCGGACCTGATTCCCCCGCGAGGCGATGTTGACGCCGAGCAGCTGCTCGATGCGCACGAGATGCCTGTCATGCTCGCCGTAGAGCGGGGAAAGAAGCGTGGTGTCGTCGAAGGCCAGGAGGATGGGACCGCTCAAGCCGACCGCCTTTCACCGCCGTCGAGTTGCGAATCGACGATCGTACCCGACAGCGAATTGGGCGCGAGCGTCGTGATCTTGGTATCGAGGACCTGCCCGGCGAACGCCGCGGGCGCGAGCGAATGGACCGCCTGCAGCCACGGCGTCTTGCCGACGATCTGGCCGGGATTGCGGCCTGCGCGCTCGTAGAGCACGGGCACCGTCCGGCCGACCGTGGCGGCGTTGAATTCGTCCTGCTGGATCTTCAGCAGCGCCTGCAGTTCGGCGAGGCGCGAATCCTTAACGTCCTCGGGGACCTGCCGCTCGATCAGGGCCGCCGGCGTGCCTGGGCGCGGGGAATACTTGAACGAGAAGGCCTGCGCGAACTTCACCGTGCGCACGAGATCGAGCGTCCGGGCGAAATCGGCATCGCTCTCACCCGGAAAGCCGACAATGAAATCGCTCGACAGCGCGAGATCGGGCCGGGCGGCGCGCAGGCGCGCGACAGTGTCGAGGAAGCGGTCGGCCGTATGACCGCGGTTCATCGCGTCGAGGACCGCGTCCGAACCCGACTGCACCGGAAGATGCAGGAAGGGCATCAGCTTCGATTCTTCTGCATGGGCGGCGACCAGGTCGTCGGACATGTCGCGCGGATGCGAGGTCGTGTAGCGGATGCGCGCAAGGGCATCGATGCGGGCAAGCCGCCGGATCAGGTCGCCGAGGCCGAGTTCGGTACCGGCGTCGTCGCGCCCGTGCCACGCATTCACGTTCTGGCCGAGCAGCGTGATCTCGCGCGCACCGCCCTCGACGAGCGTGCGGGCCTCGCGCTCGATCGCCGCGGCGTCGCGCGAATATTCGGCGCCGCGCGTATAGGGCACCACGCAGAACGTGCAGAACTTGTCGCAGCCTTCCTGCACCGTGAGGAACGCCGACGGTCCCTGATTGGCCGAGGGTGCGGGCAGATGGTCGAACTTCACGTCGACCGGAAAATCGGTGTCGAGCGCTGCGCCGGCGCCGCGCGCGGCGCGCGCCACGAGCTCCGGCAGGCGGTGATAGGCCTGCGGGCCGAGCACGACGTCGACGAACGGCGCGCGCGCGAGGATTTCCGCGCCCTCGGCCTGCGCCACGCAGCCGGCGACCGCCAGCATCGTGCCGTCGCGGTCCTTGAGCGGCCGCAGCCGGCCCAGCTCGGAAAACACCTTTTCCGAGGCCTTTTCACGGATATGGCAGGTATTGAGGATGACGAGATCGGCGCCTTCGGGCGCATCGACCGGCGCATAGCCCAACGGCGCCAGGACATCCGCCATACGGGCGGAGTCGTAGACGTTCATCTGACAGCCGTAGGTCTTGATATGGAGTTTCTTCACGCGGTTCGGCGACCCATGGTCGAATCTATCATCCCGGCCCCACGCGCTTCAAGCCGCCGCGGCCGGCACCAGTTCGCGCCCCGAATTGGCCGCCGCCAGCGAATCGGCGATCACGTGTTCGCAGTGCTGCGCCAGATGCTTGCGCGATCCGGCCTGCGCCAGCGAGGTGGGCGCATGGAAGACGACTTCCACGCCGATCCGCCCCAGACCGATCGCGGCCCACAGATGCGGCAGCAGCTCCATGTCGCCATACCAGGCGACGGCCGGGCGCAGCGCCCGGCACAGCGGCATGCCGTCGAGCCGCGTGTAGGCGATCGTCACCGGCTGCACGGCGACGGGCGGACCGCCCTCGACCGGCTCGGCGGCGGCGAACAGCGCGCTCTTGAACCGCCCGGCCCGGTTGCCGTCGCCAGTCGTTCCTTCGGCGAACAGCACGACGTTCTCGCCGCCGGCGAGGCGGCGCTGGAGCGCGTCCGCCTCCTTGCCGACCGCCCGCGGGCGCCGCTCGACGAAGACGGTGCGCTGCAGGCGGGCGAGCCATCCGAAGAACGGCCACGCGGCGACCTCGCGCTTTGCCACGAAGCTCGTCTCGGCAAGCGAGGAGAACACAACGATGTCGAGATAGCTGACGTGATTGGCGATGATCAGCGTCGGCGCGTCGGGTACGGGCGCGCCCGTCACGCGGATGTCGAGCCCGAAAAGCCGCGCGCAGCGCGCATGGTACCAGCGCGGCAACGCGCGAGCCGCCCGCAGGTCGAGCGTCACGAACAGCGCCTGTACCGGCATCAACGGCAGCGTCAGCGTTACGTACAGACAGGCCCGGAAGAAGGCCAGCGCGCTCGACCCGATCTCGCCCAATTTTCAGTCCGCGGTCGGGCCGCCGACCTGGCGGCTGTAGTGCTTGAAGTATTTGTCGGTGACCGCGTCGGTCACCACGAGGATGCAGACATCGACCGTGTTGAACTCGCGGTCGATGACGGCGCCGTCGCCCACGAATCCGCCGAGGCGCAGATAGCCCTTGATCAGCGGCGGCAGCGCCGCGATAGCGGTGCGCGCGTCGAAGGCCGCCATCGCGTCCTCGTGCCCGGCCGCGTCGGCCGGCAGCAGGTCCATCGCCACGTAATGCTGCGGCAGCGCGCGCGCGCGGATGCCTTCGGGCGCCAGATGATTGTGGTGCAGATAGGAAAGCGCCGCCGCGTGCACCGCCGGATCCGTTCCCGGCAGGCTCGCGCAGCCGAACATCAGCTTGATGTCGTGCGCGAAGACGTAGGCGGCGATGCCTTTCCAAAGCAGCTGCATCGTCGGCCTGTTGCGGTGCTGCGCGTCGACGCAGGAGCGGCCGAGCTCGAGCAGCTCGCCTTTCATCGCCAGCAGGGGCGAGATGTCGAATTCCGTGGCGGAATAGAAGCCGTCGTGCCGCTCGGCGACCGAGCGGCGGAGCAGGCGATAGGTGCCCACGATCGATTCTGGTCCCTCGCCCATGGCATGGTCGATGACCAGAAGGTGGTCGCAATATTCGTCGAACCTGTCGGCGTCGCGGCGCAGGGCGCGCGCGGAATCCGAGGGACGCGCGCCGAGTTCGTCGACGAACACGCGATAGCGCAACGCCTGCGCCGCCTCGATATCGGCCCGCCCCTGCGCCAGGCGCACCTCGAGCGAGCCCGAACGCAGCGCGTCGCCGAAGCCGAGGAGATCCTGGGCCTGGGTTTTCGGAAGTGCCTGTGCGGTCATTGCGATCGTTCCTTCTTGTCTGGAGGATCGGACTCGCGTGCACCCAGCGGAACACCGAACAGTTCGAGGCGGTGACCGACAAGCTCGTAGCCGAGCCGGCGGGCGACCTCGCGCTGGAGGTGTTCGATTTCTTCGTTGTGGAACTCGATCACCACACCGCTCTTCACGTCGATCAGGTGATCGTGATGCTCTTCGGGCGCTTCTTCGTAGCGTGCGCGCCCGTCGCCGAAATCGAGGCGGGCCAGGATGCTGGCTTCCTCGAACAGCTTGACCGTCCGGTAGACCGTCGCGATCGAAATGCGCGGATCGATCGCCGCGGCACGGCGATAGACCTGCTCGACATCCGGATGGTCGGTCGCCTCGGAAAGGACCCGCGCGATGACCCGGCGCTGGCCGGTCATCTTCAGACCCTTCTCGACGCAAAGCTGCTCGATTCGTTGCGGCATCGACATCAAACCCCCTGAACCTTCCGGCATGTCGACCGCCCTCCTGGTCCCGGACTGGATTTCGCCACGTGCGAATCGACTCCGCGAACCGACAGGGCCGGTGTACGCTTATTATATTGCGGTGCGATGACGGGGCCAGTTCCGAATTTCCGGCACCGGTCACGCCGCGGTTCAGTCGTTTCCGCGCTTGCGCTTCGACTTGGTTCCAAGGCCGAGATCGCGGGCCAGTTGGCTGCGCTTCTTGGCGTAGTTGGGTGCCACCATCGGATAGTCCGGCGCCAGACCCCAGCGTTCGCGATACTGCTCGGGCGACATGTTGTAGGCCGCCTTCAGGTGGCGCTTCAGCATCTTCAGTTTCTTGCCGTCTTCGAGGCAAACGATGAAGTCGTTCGTCACCGAACGCTTGACCGGGACGGCCGGCTGCGGCCGTTCGACCGGGGTCGCGACGGTGCCGACGGTCGACAGCGTCTGGTAGACCTGCCGGATCAGGCCGGGCAGATCGTCGGTCGACAGCGAATTCTTGGAAACATGGGCAGCAACAATATTCGCGGTCAATGCGAGAACATCTGATGACTTCAATTCGGACATTTTTATGTTCCTAGACAAATGGGGCCGAAACCCGACCTTGTGCAGGATGTATAGGAAGATCGGATTTACTCGGCAAGTACCAAAGACCGCGAATCAGACGAAAAATTCTACTTCCGAATATTAGCAGGTATTGCCGACATTGTCAGCGCCGCGACGCGGCGCGCCCCTTCCCGGTGGTAATAATCGGCCCGCCGGCCGACAACCGCAAATCCCAGCCCCGCATAGAGCGCGCGGGCCGCCGGATTGTCCTCGCCGACTTCGAGGAACAGCGCCCGCGCGCGCGGCACGCAGGCAGCGACGGCGACGATGAGCGCGTGCCCGATGCCGAGCCGGCGCGAACCGGAAAGAACCCCGATCGTCAGCAGCTCGGCTTCGTCCGCCACCAACCGGCCGAGCGCGAATCCGACCGGCGCATCGCCGATCGACGCGAGCAGCGCGAACACACCGGGCGAACGCAGGACCTCGCGCATCGCATCGGCCGACCAACCGTCTGCGAACGTTTCGCGATGGAGGGCCGACAGGAGTTCGGCATAGGCGCGGTCGACCGGATGGATCTCGATCATGGCCGCTTGGGAGTCGTGATCGCCGGCGGGTGGATATAAAGCGGCAGCAGGCGCGCGCTCGGCTCGGCCGTCGCGGCAAGGCGCGCGAGCGGCCGCGCGTCGGGAAGCATCGGGCCCGTCGCCACGCGCGCTTTCCTGCCCGTCTTTTCAAGGGCGGCGGCGAATTCGAGGGCACGATCGCCGGCGACGAGGAACCGTTCACCGGCCGGCGCGAAGTCTTCCGGCAGGGCCGCGAAAGGCGGTTCGTCGTCGAGCGCCACGAACGCTTCAGCACGCTTGGAATCGAAAACGATCAGACGCCGCTCGCCGGGCTGCAGCGGCTCGAGCTCGGCCGCCAGAACCGCAAAGCTCGTGAGCCCGACGAGGTCGGCGCCGGTTGCGAGGCCGAGGCCCTGCGCCGCGGCAAGGCCCGCGCGCAGACCCGTGAAATGGCCGGGACCCAACGTCGTGGCGATGCGCGTCATGTCCCGTGCGGCAAGACCCGCTTCGGCGAGCACCTCGCCGATCATCGGCAGCAGGATCTCGGCATGGCCGCGCGCAAGCTCGACCCGCCGCGCCGCGAGGACGGTACCGTCGCGCGTCACGCACGCCGAAACGGCGGCAAAGGCGGTGTCGAAAGCGAGAATTTTCATGCTAAACAGGCCGCATGACGCTGACCGCCATCGCCCCGCCCCAGTACGACGTGACGATCGACCTGCGCTACGCAACGCCGGCGAACTTCACCGGCAAGCCGGTCTATGGGCGCGCCGAAGCCTTCCTGCATGCGGACGCCGCACGCCATCTCGCGCGCGCGATCGAGCAGGCGGCCGCCCTTGGCCTGCGGCTGAAGATCTTCGACGCGTTCCGCCCGTCGGAAGCCCAATGGAAGCTGTGGGACTTCAACCCCGATCCCGACTTCATCGCCGACCCGCGGCGCGGCTCGCCCCATTCGCGCGGCGTGGCCGTCGATCTCACGCTGATCGACGCGATCACCGGCGCCGAGATCGACATGGGCACCGAGTTCGACGCCTTCACGCCGCTGTCCTATCACGGCTGCACCGAGGTCAGCCGCGACGCGCAGCGCAACCGGCACATGCTGCTCGGGCTGATGTCGGCGGCCGGATGGGATTTCTACATGCGCGAATGGTGGCACTATCAACTCTTCGAATCGAAGCGCTATCCGGTGCTGTCCGACAGCGTGCTGCCGGCGGGCCTGATGGGTGCTGCCTGAAGCCGTTCGTCCGGGGCGCGAATCGGGAGGCCCAAGCTTGACCCGCCTTGCCGTAATCGTCAAAGGCTGGCCCCGCCTTTCCGAGACGTTCATCGCCCAGGAGCTCGTCGGGCTCGAGGCGAAGGGCATCGACCTCGAACTCTGGTCGCTGCGCCACCCCACCGACACGCGCCGGCATGCGCTGCACGGCGCGCTGAAGGCGAAGGTCAGTTACCTGCCCGAATATCTGTGGCGCGAGCCGCTCCGCGTGCTCGCGGGCTGGTGGCGCGCGCGCCGGCTACCCGGCTATGCCGCTGCGTTCGCCGCATTCCTGCGCGACTGGCCACGCGATCCCACGCCCAACCGTGGCCGGCGCTTCGGCCAGGCCTGCGTGCTTGCGGCCGAGATGGGGCCGCAGACGGCGCATCTCTACGCCCATTTCATCCATACGCCCGGCTCGGTCGCGCGCTATGCCGCGCTGATGCGCGGGCTCGGCTGGTCGGCCTCGGCACATGCCAAGGACATCTGGACCACGCCCGACTGGGAGAAGCGCGAAAAACTCGCCGGCATGGAATGGTGCACGACCTGCACGAAAGCCGGACACGACCATCTCGAAGCCCTCGGCCCCGGCAAGATCCGGCTCGTCTATCACGGGCTTGATTTCGCGCGCTGGCCGCCGGCACCCGCGCGACCGCCGCGCGACGGCAGCGATGCGGGCGATCCCGTGACGATCGTCTCGGTCGGACGGCTCGTCGCCAAGAAGGGCTATGACGATCTGATCGCCGCTCTCGCGCGCATGGGAACCGCACGTGCGTGGCGGTTCGTGCATGTCGGCGGCGGGCCACTGAAAGCGCAGCTGCAAGCACAGGCGCAGACGGCAGGAATCGCGGACCGCGTCGAATGGTGCGGGGCGCGCGACCATGCCGACGTACTGGCCACGCTGCGCGCCGGCGACCTGTTCGTGCTGGCCAGCCGCATCGCCGCCGACGGCGACCGCGACGGCCTGCCCAACGTGCTTATGGAGGCGGCAAGCCAGGGCCTCGCCCTCGTCGCGACCGACGTGGCGGCCATTCCCGAACTCGTCGGGCCGCAAAGCGGTGTGCTCGTACCGCCGGGCGATGTCGTCGCCCTCGCCGACGCGCTGGCGGCGCTGATCGCCGATCCCGTGCGACGTGCGGGTCTGGGTGCCGCTGCGGACGCGCGCGTGCGCAGCGACTTTCCCTTCGCGCGGGGATTGGAGACGCTGTACGACTTGCTCGACGCATGCGTATCGCCGCCTACGCCCCGCTGAAGCCACCCGACCATCCGGTGCCCTCCGGAGACCGGCGCGTGGCGCGACTGCTCGACGGCGCGCTGACCCTTTCCGGACATCGCGTCGAATGGCCCTCGCGCTTCCGCAGCCGCGACGGCGGCGGCGATGTCCGCCGGCAGGCGCGGCTGACGCGGATCGGCGGCTGGCTCGCGGCACGTCTCGTCCGGCGCTGGCAGGCGGCCGCTCCGGACGAACGGCCGCAGCTCTGGCTGACCTACCATCTCTATTACAAGGCGCCCGACCATCTCGGCCCGGCAGTGGCGCGCGCGCTGGGCATTCCTTACGTCGTCGTCGAGGCGTCGGTTGCGATGAAGCGCGCGGGCGGCCCGTGGGATGCCGGGCACCGCGCCACGCTTGCCGCGCTCGCGATGGCGCGGGCGGTCGTGTCGCTCAATCCCGGCGACGCGCCCGCGCTCGAAGACACGTTGCGGGCGGAAACGCATCGTACGATCCTGCCGCCGTTCCTCGATGCGCGGCCCTATGGCAACGCGGCGCTCAACCGCGACATGCATCGCGATGCCTGGGCACGCCGCCTGAAGATCGACATCGCGAAGCCGTGGCTGATCGCCGTCGCCATGCAGCGGCCCGGCGACAAGATGCGCTCGCACGAAATCCTCGCCGAGGCCATGGCGCGCATCGCGCGGCACGACTGGCAGCTGATCCTCGTCGGCGACGGACCGGCGCGCGCCGAAGTCGATGCGGCGTTCGCAGCACTGGCGCCGCGCGTCACGCGGGCGGGCCAGCTCGACGAGGCTTCGCTGCCGGGCCTGCTGGCGGCGAGCGACCTGTTCGTCTGGCCGGCGATCTCGGAGGCCTATGGCATGGCGATCCTCGAAGCGCAGGCAAGCGGCCTGCCTGTCGTCGCGGGCGCAAGCCCCGGCGTCGCCGCCATCGTCGCGGACGGCGAGACCGGCCTGCTTGCGCCCGAGGGCGACGTCGCGGCCTTCGCCGACGCCGTCGCGACACTGCTCGGCGACGCCGACAGGCGCACGACCTGCGGGCGACAGGCGGCCGCGAAGATCCTGCGCGCCCACGATCTGCGCGGGGCGGCCACCCGACTCGACGCCGCGATCGCCGCGTGCCGCCGATGAAGGCCGGGGCCGTGCATGTCGCGTTCATGCGCCACGGCCCGACCGCGTGGAACGCGGCCAAGCGCCTGCAGGGGCGCGCCGACATCGAGATCACGCCGCGCACGCGCGACTTCCTCAAGGCGCGCCGCCTGCCGCGCGAATTCGCGGACTGGCGCGCGCTGTGCTCGCCGCTGCAGCGCTGCCGGCAGACGGCCGAGATCCTCGGCCTTGCCGCCGAGCCTGATCCGCGGCTCATCGAGACCGACTGGGGCGAATACGAAGGGCGTACGGTCGCCCAGCTGCGCCAGGAACACGGCGACGCCTTCGCCGAGAACGAGGGCCGCGGGCTCGATTTCCTGCCGCCGCGCGGGGAATCGCCGCGCATGGTGCAGGCCCGCGTGATGCCGCTGCTGGCCGAAATCGCGGCCGCCGGGCGCAACACGCTGTGCGTCACGCATCGCGGCGTGTTCCGCACCGTCTATGCCGCCGCACGCGGCTGGGACATGACCGGCGATCCGCCCGACGAGCTCGAACTCTACGCGCTGCATGTCTTCTCGCTCGACGCGGCCGGCACGCCGCGCATCGAAGCCCTGAACCTCGCGCTGAAGCGGCGATGAGCCGGATCCTGATCCATGTCCAGCACCTGCTGGGCACCGGGCACGCGCGCCGCATGGCGGCCATCGCCGCCGCCTGCGCGGCGGCAGGCCACGAGACGGTCCTCGCCTCGGGCGGATTGCCGCTCGGGCTTTCCGCCGGCAAGGCGGGGCTCGTCCAGCTGCCGCCCCTGCGCGCGACCGACGCGAGTTTCGCGACGCTCGTCGACGATGCGGGAAAGCCCGTCGATGAATCGTGGCGGCAGACCCGCCGCGCCGCCACGCTCGACCTGTTCGATTCGTTCCGCCCCGACATGCTGATCGTCGAGCTCTATCCGTTCGGCCGCTCGATGCTGCGCTTCGAGCTGGAGCCGCTGGTCGAGCGGGCGCGGAACATCGCGCGCCTGTGTTCGGTGCGCGACGTGCTCCAGCGTCCCGATCCGCCCAAGGCGACCGCGCGCGTGGCCGCGGCCGGCGCGTTCGATGCCGTGCTCGTGCATGGCGATCCGGCCCTGCTGGCGCTGCCGGAAAGCTGGCCCGAATGCGCCACGCTGGGCGACCGGCTGCACTACACGGGCTACGTGCCCGGCGAGCCGGGCATGCCGGCGGCCGCCCGTGACGAGATCGTCGTCTCCGTCGGCGGCGGGGCGGCCGGGGCCCGCCTTCTCGAAGCCGCCGGCGCGCTTGCCGCGAAGCGCGCGCATGCGGGCGAGCGCTGGCGCATCCGCACCGGGGAGGGGCGCGCCGCGACGGAGATTGCCAATCCGCATGTCGTCGTCGAGCCGAACGCATCCGATTTCCCCGACCTGCTCGCCCATGCGCGCGTCTCGGTGAGCCAGGCGGGCTACAACACCTGCGTCGACCTGCTGCGCGCACGCTGCCGCTCGGTGCTCGTCCCCTTCGCGCAGGGCAAGGAGCGCGAGCAGACGATCCGGGCCGAGGCCTTCGTCCGGCACGGCTGGTCGACGATCGCCTTCGAGGATTCGCTGACGCCCGAGCTTCTGGCCGCCGCGATCGATTCCGCCCCCGTTCCGCCGGTCAACCGGATCGCTTGCGATGGGGCGGTGCAAACGGCCAAACTCGTCGCACAATGGCTGTAAACCCGCCTCCGGCCGACTGGGCCGATCTCGACCGCGCGCTTGACGCATTCGCCGCCGCCGGAAAAACCGCAACCTGGTGGTGGCGCGACGACGACGCGACCGCGCCTTCGCCCGCACTCGACCGCCTGCTGACGCTCGCTCCCGACGTGCCGATCGCGATCGCCGTTATCCCGGCGCGCGCGCAGCCCTCGCTGGTCGCGCGGCTTGCGGGCGAGAAGGCCGCGCGCGTGTGCCAGCACGGCTGGAACCACTGGAACCACGCGCCGCCGGGCGAATCCAAGGCCGAGCTCGGCGCGCACCGGCCGACGGCCTATGTGCTGGGCGAGCTGGCGCGCGGCTGGATGGCGCTGACGCGGCTGTTCCCCGATGCCCTGCCGATGCTCGTCCCGCCACACAACCGCATCGCGCCCGCCGTCGCGGCGGGCCTGCGCGGCGCAGGGCTGATCGGCCTTTCGACCTATGCCGGCCGCCGGAACGTGCCGCCCGGCATCTCGCAGACGAACACCCACGCCGACTTCATGGACTGGAACACGCGCGCCTTCGCGGGCGAGGGCGTCTCGCTGGGCCTGTTCGTGGCGCATCTGCGCGCGCGGCTCGCGGGCACCGTCGACGCGGACGAGCCGACCGGCGTCCTGAGCCACCACCTGGCGCACGACGAGGCCGCCTGGAATTTCCTGGGTGCGCTCCTCGCGCGGCTCAAGGCGCATCGGGCCGCGCGCGCGTGCGATCCGCGCGACATGTTCCCGGCGCGCGCATGAACCGCCTCGCCTACCCCGCGCGCGCGATCTGGGGCGACTATGCGCGGGCGGCCATCGGGCTCGCCTTCACGCTGTTTCCGGCCGTCGCGATCGGCCAATGGAGCTATGCGCACTGGCTGCTGCTGCCGCTCGCCGGCCTGTTCGCCGTCTTCGCGTTCCGCACCTGGGTCCGTGGCCGGACGGCGATCGCCTGGGACGACACGGGTCTCTCGATTTCGGGATCGGGGCGGGCTAGTCTGCCGTGGACGGGGCTGGCATCGCTGAAGCTCGCATTCTACGCGACGAGCCGCGACCGCACGGGGGGCTGGATGCAGTTGACTTTACGGGGTGCCGGAACGACGGTCCGCGCGGACTCGGGCGCGGAGAATTTCCCCGCCTTCGTCGCGCGCTGCGTCGCGGCGGCCGTCGCCAACGGCATTTCGCTCGACGCGCCGACGCGCACGAACCTCGCCGCCCTCGGCATCCGCCTGCCGGAGGATCCGGCATGAACCTGCTCGAGGTCCGCGACCTGGCGATCGATTTCCGCGTCCACAACACGCACGTGAAGGCGGTGGACGGCGTCGATTTCCGGGTCCGGCCGGGCACCACGGTCGCCATCGTGGGCGAATCCGGATCGGGCAAGACGGTCATCAGCCAGTCGGCGCTCGGCATCCTGCCCAAGGTCGGGCGCATCAGCCGCGGCTCGATGCTGTTCCGCGACCAGGGCCAGGAGATCGATCTCGCAAAGCTCGACCCGGACGGCGCGGAGTTCCGCCGGCTGCGCGGCGGGCGCATCTCGATCATCTTCCAGGAGCCGATGACCTCGCTGTCGCCGCTGCACACGGTGGGCGACCAGATCTCCGAAGCCGTGCGCCTGCACCAGTCGCGCGACCCGCAGCTCGCCCTCGAACTTGCCGAGGACATGCTGCGCCGCGTGGGCTTCCCCGATCCGAAGAAGGCGCTGCAGACCTATCCGTTCGAGCTGTCGGGGGGCCTGCGCCAGCGCGCGATGATCGCGATGGCGCTCGTCTGCCGCCCCGCCCTGCTGATCGCCGACGAGCCGACCACCGCGCTCGACGTGACGATCCAGGCGCAGATCCTGAAGCTGCTGAAGGACCTGCAGGGCGAGCTCGGCATGGCGATCCTGCTGATCACGCACGATCTGGGCGTCGTCGCCAACATGGCCGACGAGGTCGTCGTCATGTATCGCGGCCGCGTCATGGAATCGGGCACGCGCGAGGACATCTTCCGCAAGCCCGAGCACCCCTATCTCAAGGCCCTGCTGCACGCCGTTCCCCGTTTCGACATGAAGCCGGGCGAGAAGCTGGTGCCGCTGCGCGAAATCAAGACCGACATCGGCAACATGATGCGCAAGAGCACGGGCGACACCAACGCGCGCGTGGCCAACAAGGGCCCCGCGCCGGGCGGCGTCGACCGGCGCGCGCCCGTGCTGTCGGTGCGCAACCTGCGCAAGACCTACGCGATCCGCAAGTCGGGCTTCCTGGGCGCCGGCAAACCGCAATCGGTGCTGGCGGTCGACGACATCAGCTTCGACGTTTTCCGCGGCGAATGCCTCGGCCTCGTGGGCGAATCCGGCTGCGGCAAGACGACCGTCTCGAAGATGGTCATGCGCGCCCTCACCCCGGATTCCGGAAAGGTCGTGTTCGAGGGCCGCGACGTGCACGCGCTTCAGGGCAGCGATCTTTTCGAATACCGCCGGCAGGTGCAGTTCGTCTTCCAGGATCCGTTCGGCTCGCTCAATCCGCGCATGACCGTGTTCGACATCGTCTCCGAGCCGCTCGTCATCCACGAGATCGGCGACGCCGCCTCGCGCCGCGCGACGGTGAGCGAACTGATGCGCGTCGTCGGGCTCGACGATCGCGCGCTCAACCGATACCCGCATTCCTTCTCCGGCGGGCAGCGCCAGCGCATCGGCATCGCGCGGGCCCTCGCCCTCGGACCCGAGCTGCTGCTGCTCGACGAGCCGGTCTCGGCGCTCGACGTGTCGATCCAGGCGCAGGTGCTGAACCTGCTCAAGGATCTCAAGAAGGCGCTCGGCCTCACCTATGTTTTCGTCAGCCACAATCTCGCGGTCGTCGACTACATGGCCGACCGCATCGCGGTGATGTGTGCGGGCCGTCTCGTCGAGGTCGCCCCGCGCGAGGCGCTGTTCAAGGCGCCCATCCATCCCTACACGCAGGCCCTGCTCGCGGCGGTGCCCGAACCCGACATCGCGCGGCCGCTCGACCTCACCGCCCTGATGGAGGGGCGCGCCTCGCAGCCGCGCGCCTGGCCCGCCCCGTTCACCATCGACGAAGCGGCCGATGTCGGCTTCGTCGATCTCGGACAGGGCCACTATGTGCGCGCGGCCATCGGCACCGCACCTTCGGCCTTACGCGCCTTCGCGCGCCCCAGGGAGATCGCATGATCGGACCCGCCCGCCTTCTTGCCGCCCTGCTGCTCGCCTGTGCAAGCGGCACGGCGCTCGCCGCGAACTACCAGGAGACGCCGTGGCTGGCCGCCGACGTCGCCGCCGGCCGCTTCCCCGCGGTCGAGAAGCGTCTGCCCGCCGTGCCGCTGGTCGTGGCGCCCAAGCGCGCCGACTGGACGCCGGGCAAACATGGCGGGGAACTGCGCATGCTGGCCGGACGCGCGCAGGACGTGCGGATGATGTCGGTCTTCAGCTACGCGCGGCTCGTCGGTTTCGACGCCGACCTGAAGCTCAGGCCCGACATCCTCGAATCGATCGAGGTCGAAAACGACCGCGTCTTCACGATGCGCCTGCGCGCCGGGCACCGCTGGTCCGACGGAAGGCCGTTCACGACCGAGGATTTCCGTTATTTCTGGGAAGACGTCGCGAACAACAAGGAGCTCTCGCCCGGCGGGCCGGTGAAGGCGCTGCTGGTCGACAACAAGCCGCCGAAGGTCACCTATATCGACGCGCGCACGGTGCGTTACGCGTGGGACGCGCCCAATCCGGGCTTCCTCTCGGCGCTGGCAGGCCCGGTCCCGCTCGTGCTCTACCGACCCGCGCACTACATGAAGGGCTTCCATGCCCGCTACGCCGAGCGCGATGCGCTGGTGCGCGCCGCGCGCGCGGCCAACGCGCGCAACTGGGCGCAGCTCCACAACCGCCTCGACAATCTCAACCGCAACGACAATCCGGACTTGCCCACGCTCGACCCATGGATCGTGCGCACGCGTGCGCCCTCGGAACGGTTCGTGTTCGAGCGCAATCCCTATTATCACCGCGTCGACGCCGAGGGCCGCCAGCTTCCCTATATCGACCGCGTCATCATGAACGTCGCCGACAGCAAGATCCTGTCGGCCAAGACCGGCTCGGGCGAGGCCGATCTGCAGGCGCGCGGCCTCACCTTCGCGAACTACACGTTCCTGCGCCAGTCGGGCAAGCGCAACGAGTTCGAGACCGTGCTGTGGGACACGGCCAAGGGCGCGCAGATCGCGCTCTATCCCAACCTCAACGTCAACGATCCGGTCTGGCGCGAGCTGATGCGCGACGTGCGGTTCCGCCGCGCGCTGTCGCTGGCGGTCAACCGCAAGGAAGTGAACCAGGTCGTCTATTTCGGCCTCGCGGTCGAAGGGGCGAACACGCTGCTGCCCGGCAGCCCGCTCTACGAGGCGGGCTATCGCAACGCCTGGCACCGTTTCGACGTCAAGGAAGCCAACCGCCTGCTCGACGAGCTGGGCCTGACGAAGCGCGACGGGCGCGGCGTGCGCCTGCTGCCCGACGGACGGCCGCTGGAGATCGTCGTCGAGACGGCGGGCGAGGACAGCGAGCAGGTCGACGTGCTCGAGCTCATCCACGATTCCTGGATGCTGGCCGGCGTGAAGCTGTTCTCGCGCCCCCAGCAGCGCGAGATCTTCCGCAACCGCATCTTCGCGGGCGAGACCAAGATGAGCGTGTGGTTCGGTCTCGAGAACGCGCTCGCCACGCCCGATTTCTCGCCCGAGGAACTCGCACCCGTTTCCCAGCAGGGCCTGCAATGGCCGAAATGGGGACAATTCTACGAGACCGGCGGCACGGCAGGCGAAGCGATCGACATGGCGCCGGGCAAGGTGCTGATGGAACTCAACGACGCCTGGCGGCGCAGCGGCGACGCGGCCGAGCGCGCCGCGATCTGGCGCAAGATGCTGGCGATCCATGCCGAGAACGTGTTCTCGATCGGCGTCGTGGCGAACGTCCGCCAGCCCGTCGTGATCTCGAACAAGCTGCGCAACGTGCCCCGCCAGGGCGTATGGAACTGGGATCCGGGGGCGTTCTTCGGAATCCACAACATGGACACGTTCTGGTTCGACGAGAAGCAGCCGCCGCGCACCGCCGCGGCCCCGCAGAACTGACGCGAAGCCGGAGACCGGTCAAAAGAATGTACGCCTATCTCGTCCGCCGCGTCCTCGTCATGGTGCCCACGCTGCTCGCCATCAGCGCCATCGTGTTCACGATCATCCAGCTTCCGCCGGGCGACTACCTGTCGACGCTGATCGCCGAGCTCCAGTCGCAGGGCGAAGGCGCGAATCTCGAGCGCATCGAGTTCCTGCGCCAGCAGTACGGTCTCGACCGCACGCCGGTCGAACAGTATTTCCACTGGCTGTTCGGCCTGCTGCACGGCGATCTGGGCTGGTCGTTCGAGTACAACCTGCCGGTCTCGCACGTGATCGGCGACCGGCTGCTGCTGTCGTTCCTCGTGGCGTTCGTGACGGTGATCTTCACCTATGCGGTCGCCTTCCCGATCGGCATCTATTCGGCCACGCACCAGTATTCGTGGGGCGATTACGGGCTGACCTTCCTGGGCTTCCTCGGCCTCGCCACGCCGTCGTTCCTGCTGGCGCTCGTCATGCTCTATCTGGCGAATGTCTGGTTCGGCACGTCGATCGGCGGCCTGATGGATCCCGAATACATCGACCAGCCGCTCACCTGGGGCAAGTTCCTGTCGGTGCTCGAGCATCTGTGGATCCCGGTCATCGTCATCGGCACGTCGGGGACGGCCGCGATGATCCGGCGCCTTCGCGCGAACCTGCTCGACGAGCTGCAGAAGCAGTACGTCGTCACCGCGCGCGCCAAGGGCCTGCCGCCGCGCAGGGCGCTGCTCAAGTATCCGCTGCGCATGTCGCTCAACCCCTTCATCTCCGACATCGGCGACCTGCTGCCGCACATGATCTCGGGCGCCGCCATCGTGTCGGTCGTCATGTCGCTGCCGACCAACGGGCCGATGCTGCTTTCGGCGCTGCGCAGCCAGGACATGTACCTTGCCGGCTCGTTCCTGATGATCGAGGCCGTGCTGATCGTCGTGGGCGTGTTCCTCTCGGACCTGGCGCTGGCGGCCCTCGACCCCCGCATCCGCCTGCACGGGGGAGCCACGAAATGACCGACCTGCCCGCCGGCGGCGACAAGCTCGCGCACTATGTGCGCCGCGAGCCCTTCAACGCCTATGACGGCGAGAAGACGGACCCCGCGCTCGAGAACTACTACATGGCCACGCAGTGGCGGCTGATGTGGTGGAAGCTCAAGCGCCACAAACTCGCGGTGTGGTCGGGGCTGTTCCTGATCGTCATGTACGCGTCGATCTTCTTGAGCGAGCTGATCGCGCCCTACGCGCTCGGCTCGCGCAACACCGATTTCATCTACGCGCCGCCGCAGACCGTGCATCTGTGGCACGAGGGCAGTTTCGTCGGCCCGTTCGTCTACGGTTTCGACTATTCGCTCGACATGGACACGCTCAAGCGCAACTACACGCCGAATGCGCAGAAGGTCCAGCCGATCCGCTTCTTCTGCTACGGCGAGACCTACGAATGGATGGGGCTCGTGCCGGGCAGCCTGCACCTGATCTGTCCGGCCGAGGGCGGCACGCTGTTCCTGCTCGGCACTGACCGCCTGGGACGCGACATGTTCAGCCGGCTCGCCTACGGCACGCGCATATCGCTGACGATCGGGCTGATCGGCGTGACGATCAAGTTCGTGCTCGGCATCGTGCTTGGCGGTATGGCAGGCTATTACGGCGGCTGGGTCGACATGACGATCCAGCGCATCATCGAGATCATCCGCTCGTTCCCCGAGCTGCCGCTGTGGATGGCGCTGTCGGCTTCCCTGCCCGTCTCGTGGAGCCCGATCTACATCTATTTCGGCATCACGCTGATCCTCGGGCTGATCGGCTGGACGGGGCTGGGCCGCGCCGTCCGCTCGAAGCTGCTCAGCCTGCGCGAAGAGGATTTCTGCACGGCCGCGAACCTGATGGGCGCCAGTCCGCGCCGCATCATCTTCCGCCACCTGATCCCCAGCTTCATGAGCCACCTGATCGCGTCGGCCACGCTGGCGATCCCGACGATGATCCTGGGCGAGACGGCGCTGTCGTTCCTCGGCCTCGGCCTGCGCCCGCCGATCACGTCGTGGGGCGTGCTTCTCACCGAGGCGCAGAACATCAACGTCGTGGCGCTCTATCCGTGGCTGCTGCTGCCGGTGCTGCCCGTCATCCTGACGGTGCTGGCGTTCAATTTCCTCGGCGACGGGCTGCGCGACGCGGCCGATCCGTACAAGTAGCCGCTAGAGCGAAATCGTCTCGCCTTCGCGCGCGACGATGGTGCCCGGACGCAGTGCTGCGGCTTCGGCCGCGATCTTGTCCATGAACGAATCGTCGTGCGAGGGATCGTGGTGGAAGATCACCAGGCGCTTGGCGTTGGCCTGCGTCACGAGACGCACGCCTTCCTGCCACGTCGAATGGCCCCAGCCGACATGGCCGGGGAACTCGGCATCGGTATAGGTGCAGTCGTAGATGACGAGATCGGCATCCTTGATGAGGCCCAGGATGTTCGCATCGGGCTTGCCCGGCACGTGCTCGGTATCGGTGACGTAGCACAGCGACTTGCCCGCCACCTCGACGCGATAGCCCGTCGCGCGGTTGGGATGGTTGAGGGCGGCCGTGCGGATCGTGACGCCCGGCGCCGGGCTCAGCGTCTTGCCGAGCGGAAAATCGGTGTACGAGACAGCCGCGCCGAAGATCTCGATCGGGATCGGGAACAGCGGCGCCTGCATCATGTTCGACAGCACGTCCTTCAGGTTCATCTCGGGCGCCAGATGGCTCGCCCACAGACGGAACCGGTTGTTCTTGTCGTAGAACGGGCTGAAGAACGGGATGCCCTGGATGTGATCGAAATGCGTGTGCGTGAAATACCAGTCCGCCTCGATCGGCGTTCCGGGTGCCGCGAGCGCGCGGCCCAGCGGCAGCAGGCCCGTGCCGGCGTCGAAGATCATCAGCCGGTCGGCCGCGCGCACTTCCAGGCACGGCGTGTTGCCGCCGTAGCGCACGGTCGTGGGGCCCGGGCACGGGATCGAGCCGCGCACGCCCCAGAAGGTCACCGACAGGCGTTCCGACGTCACCGGAGCTGATCCTTTCCGCGCGGCACCAAGCGATATCCCCCCGGCACCGTCAGCAACAGCCGTGCGCGGGCCGGATCGCGCTCGATCTTCTGGCGCAGGCGGTAGACATGCGTCTCCAGCGTGCGGGTCGATACCTCCGAATTATAGCCCCAGACGGCGCGGAGCAAGTCTTCGCGCGAAATCGGCCGGCCGGCCGCCTTGTGGAGACTGCCCAGGAGGCCCGTTTCGGTCTCGGTCAGGCGGATTTCCTTCTTTTTCGCCGGATCGTAGAGACCGCGGGTCGCGGACCGGAACACCAGGCCGCCGATCCGCACACTGCCCCCGTTTCCGGTGAGTTCGCGCACGATTCCGGCCAGAACCGGGACGCGGACCGGCTTTTCGACGACCGCGTCGGCCACGAGCCGCCCGACCGAACGGCCTGCGACCAGCAGGCACAGAGGTGCTTCAAGCACCCGCCGGAGCCGGGCGATCACCGCCGAAGCGCGTTTTCCGAGAATCGAGCGGTCGACCACGGCGACGTCGAAGCCGATGCCGCTGGCAAGCGCCAGGGCCGCATCGACGGCCGACGTGGCCTCGACCCCGAATCCGTGGGCCCGCAGCGCATCGCCCATCGCCGGGCCCAAGGCCGTATCGGCCAGAATTAGGACACGAATCCCGCTCATCGCGGCGCGAGTTTACCAACTCGTCTTCCAAAAACAAAATGGGCCGCCGGAATATTTCCGGCGGCCCATTTCTCCGAAAAGCGTCGAAATCAGAACTTCTTGGTCAGCGTGAACGAGATCTGAGCCTTGGTCTGCTCGAACGTATCGGGCTGCAGCGTGCCGACGCCGCCAGCAACCTTGTCGGCGCCGAGCGAGGCGCCCTTCTTGATGTTGGTATCCGAGTACACCAGCGACGCCGTATAGGCGATCGGCCATTCCATGTCGCGCGACAGGCCGACGTTCCAGGTCGTGTAGTCCGGCGTGCCCCAGGTCGCGTTCGTGTCGATGTTCTGGCGGCCGAGGCGCGCCGAACCGAGGAACGAGAAGGGCAGCGGCACGTCGAAGCCGCCTTCGTAGTACCAGGCCTTGCCGGCGCCGTAGGAGAAGTCCTTGGCGTAGTAGGCCGAACCGACGGCCGTCGCGAGGCCGAAATCATAGGCGAACTTGCCGTAGAACTCGTTCCACTGCGGATTGCCGTACGAATTCGGGCCGCCCGACTTGTTCTGGTCGGCCGTGTTGCCCGGATACATGTAGCTGATGAAGCCGAAATCGACGGTCAGCCCGTCCAGCGGGGTCTTGTAGCGCACGCCGCCGTACATATCGAACTCGCGCGTCTGGCGGATATCCGTCGAACCGGCCGGCGTGTTGTTCGAGGGGAAGCGGACCGACGAGGCGAACACGCCGGCGTACGGCGTGAACGCGCCGACTTCGTAGGTGTATTCGAGACCCGCCTGGACTGCCGGCTTCTTGCGCGACTGCGACAGGCCGCGGAAGATGTAGTTGCTGGTGACGGCTACGGTCGGCGCGAACGTGCCGATCGGCGTTTCGATCTGGGCCTGCGCGGGGGCGCTGGCTGCGGCAATGCCGAAAAGCGCGGCAATTGCACCGAAACACGTCGCAATTCTAGACACTTGAAGCATTTGAACCCTCGTTTTGCCAAGTTTCGGGTTACCGCAGCAAACCGCGTTCCAGAGTCCGCGATTCGCATCGGTAAAACGAGGAGTACAAACGGAGCCGGATCGAATTGGCAGTTCTGTTGCCGATTTGATACAGCCGGAAGCTGTCAGGCGCCCTCGATCATGGCCAGGGCCGCCTTTCCGATCGGATGCCGGAAATCGGCGACCTTCTCGACGATCGTGAAATGGTTGAGGCCGGTCGCCGGCACGACCTCGACTTTCGCCCCCGCCCCCCGCCAGTTGGCGACGAGGTCGGCCTGCTGGCCGAGGAATGCGCCGAGTTCGTCGCTGCCGACCGTGACCTTGATCGGGGTTCCCGGCAGCGGCCGCAGCGACAGCGGCGAATTGGCCGCGACTTCCCGCGGGCCCAGCTGCAGGACAGGCTGCTGGTAACTGCGCCGCAAAGGCGCCAGATCGTAGACGCCCGATACCGACAGGCAGCCGGCGGGGCGAACCGGGAGATCGGCCATCGTGCACAGCATCGTCGCGAGGTGGCCGCCGGCCGAATGCCCGCCGACATGGATGCGCTGCGGATCGCAGCCCAAGCGCGGCGCCTCCCGCCACAGGAAGGCGAACGCCGCCTGGATCTGGCGGACGATCGCCTCGACACGCACGTCCGGGCAGAGCGCGTATTCGATCGTCGCGAAGGCGATGCCGCGCGCGGCGAAGGCGCCGGCGAGTCCGCGCACATGCTTCTTCTCGAGCATCTGCCAGTAGCCGCCGTGGATGAAGGCGAAGAGCGGCGCACGGCGCGCGCCCTTGCGGGCGGGCACGAGGATATCGAGGGTCTGGCGCGGACCGGGGCCGTAAGGCACGTCGCAGCGCCAGCCGGGCAGTCGCAGCGCGGCGTCGCCCGCCTTCGCCCATCCCTCGACGGCCGCCACGGCATCCTGCGGCCAGCGTGCGCGGTTGTTGAAAAGCGCGTCCAGCGACGCCTGATCGGCCGGATAACGGTAGTGCCTGTGCATGTTGCGCATGTGCCTTGTTCGGGCCCCAATTCTGCGGCATGAACCGCGGGTGGAATTCGATCGCACGATCAAGCGCCGCTCGCTCGTCGTCGGCGCGCTGGCATTGCTTCTAGCGCACCCGGACGCGCGCGCGCAAAGCGTCGGTGCGCGTCCGCCGGCCGATGCCGCGGACATCGAGCGCGCCGAGGCCTATCTCGATTCGATCCGCACGCTCGAATCGCGCTTCCTCCAGATCGGACCCGACGGATCGGTCGCCGAAGGCAGCTTCTTCCTGTCGCGGCCGGGCCGCCTGCGGCTCGACTACGACGCGCCCAACCCCAACCTGCTCGTCTCCAACGGACGCGCTTTCGTCCATATCGACCGCCAGCTCCAGACGATCGCCTATCTGCCGATCGATTCGACGCCCGCCGGCCTCCTCGTGCGCGAGCGCATCCGGCTTTCCGGCGACGTCAAGGTGGTCGGGATCGAGCGCGGACCGGCGGTGCTGCGCATCGCACTCGTCCAGGCCGAGGATCCGCGCGCCGGACGCCTGGTGCTGACCTTCAGCGAGCGGCCCTTTGCGCTGACCAGCTGGTCGTTCGTCGACGCGCAGGGCCTGACCACCCGGCTGACGCTGCTCGACCCCAGGCTCGGCCAGCCGATCGACCCCAAGCATTTCACTTTCGTGGACCCGAACCAGCAGCGCGGCCCCACGCAGAACTAGCCCCCCTGCGGCAATCCTGGCCCGGCAGAATCTGCCGGAAGGCCGGATTTCGAAATATTAACCCATTGATTAAAATCGGTTTTGTGTTGGTTTGGGGCTTGCAAGGTCTGTTCGCGATGAGCGAGTCGATCACCACGCCCCCGGCCGTACCGGCCCCACGTTTCGAGCTGCGCCCCAACGCGCTGCGCCCGTGGGACAGCGAGGCGATGCCGGAATACGTCAATCTCGACGCCAAGCCCCTCACCTTCGGCGACGCCCTGCAGGCGATCAATCCGCTGCAGCAGCTCCCGATCATCGGGTCGATCTACCGGGCCGTCACGGGCGCCACGATCGAACCGGCCGCGCGCGTCGTCGGCGGCATTCTCTTCGGCGGCCTGTTCGGCGGGATTACGGCCGTCGCCAATGCCGTGATCGAGGCGACAAGCGGCAAGGATCTCGGCGGCCAGCTGATCGCGATGGTCGCGCCCGACAAGAATTCGCCCCCTGCCCCGCCGGCGATCTCCGGCGATGTCGACGCTGTTGCGCCCGAGAAATCGGGCGAGCTCCACTTCGCCGCGTACAGCCCGACCACGCCGCCCGCCGGAACGGTCGAACGCGGTGGATTGCTGTCGACCTGGATCGCCGCCGGCGCGCCGCGCGGCCTCGAAGAACCCGCACCCGCACCGGCCGCGCCGCGACCGGAGATCCGCTCGGCCGCGATCACGCCGATGGCCGCGCCGATGGCGGCGCCTGTCCAGACCGCCAGCGCCGTCGCACCCGTCCAGGCACCCGCCCGACTGCCCGAACCCGCGGCCGCGCCGACGCCGTCCGGCGAAGTCCGCGCCATGCCGCTCGACACCTATCGCGCGCGCGCGGTTGCAAATCCCGGCATGACCGCGCGCACGCCGGCGATCAACGACCAGCTCGGACTTGCCCAGCGCGGCGAGGCCACGCGCGCGCTCGCCGCCTATCGCAGCCAGCCGGGCGCCAACCTGCTTCCGGCGGCATTGCAGGCGCAGCAGGTTTACGAGAATGCCGGCGACTCGCCCGAGACGTTCTTCAGCGCGTCGATGGCGCTCGGCCTCGAGCGCTATCGCCGGATGCAGCAGCAGCGTGACGGAGCGGCGAAGGGCGGGATCTGAGCGCGACGCCTAGCCGCGCGCGCCGAAGATCGCGCTGCCCACGCGGACATGCGTGGCGCCGAGTGCTACGGCCGTTTCGAAATCCGCGCTCATCCCCATCGACAGGCCGGCGAGCGCGTTGCGCCGCGCGATTTCGCGCAGCAGTGCGAAATGCGGGGCCGGCGGTTCGTCCGCCGGCGGGATGCACATCAGGCCGTCGACGGTCAGCCCGTGCACGTCGCGGCATTCCGCGAGGAACGCGTCGCACGCCTCGGGCGCGATGCCGGCCTTCTGCGGTTCGGCCCCCGTGTTCACCTGGACGAACAGGCGCGGACGGCGCGCGCCGCGCGCGATTTCGGCAGCGAGAGCCGCAGCGAGCTTGGGCCGGTCGAGCGTCTGGATGACATCGAACGTCGCGACGGCTTCGCGGACCTTGTTGGATTGCAGGGGGCCGATCAGGTGCAGTTCCAGCGGAACGCCGGCGGCGCGCAGCGGTGCGTATTTCGCCATCGCTTCCTGCACGCGGTTCTCGCCGAAGACATGCTGGCCGGCCGCGATCGCGGTTTCGACATCTTCGGTCGGATAGGTCTTCGCGACGGCGACGAGCGTGACGGAGTCGGGCGCGCGCGCGGCATTGCGGGCGGCGGCGGCGATCCGGGTGCGGATGGCATCAAGCGAAGCGGCGATCATGGATGGGGGAAGTAAAGCATGTGCCGGAAAAGAAAAAGGGGCAGCTTGCGCTGCCCCTTTCCCCACCGATCGAGTTTTTAGGCTCGATTAGAAAACCAGCGTCAGACCCGAGACGACGCCGTTGGCGCGCGACGAATTCTTCGTGGTGTTGAAGAAGTTCGCGTTGACGCCGTCGCCTTCCTGGTACTTGGCCGAGAAGACGCCGAGGTTCATGATCACGCCCGGGGCCATCGTGTAGCGGCCGGAAGCACCGACGACGTCGATCTTGTCCTTGCCGTTGGCCTGCTGGGCCGTCACGCCGTTCGTGACGGTCGAGTGGTCGTTGCGCGACTGGGTGTAGTTGATCGACACCGCAGCCTGGCCGAACACGTAGCCAACGCCGACTTCCCACGAGTTGCCGTTGAACATGCGGGTGCCGTCGGCAACCACTGCGTTCGCCTGCGTCGTCGTGCCGACGCCGATGGCCAGCCAGTCGGTCGTGCGCTGATAGGCGCCACCAACGTTGATGCCCATGTAGTCGAACGCGAGACCGGCGTTCCAAGCCTTCGGGCTCTTCAGCGAGTTCTGCGCTGCAGCCGAAAGGTTGAAGCCCGAGGCCTTCTCGAACGTGATGTAGCCAACCGCAGCCTTCACGCCGACGTCGCCGAGCTTGTTGTTGTAGTTGATGTTACCGGCCCAGCCATTGATGAACTGGTTGTTCGTCGTGGCGATGCCCTGACGGTACGAGTTCTCCGGCGTGTAGTTGACGCCGAGCTGGAAGCCCTCGATGCGCGGCGTGTAATACACGATCTTGTTGGAGATGCCGTCGATATCCATACCCGTCGACGGGTTGCCAGCCTGCGTCGACTGGGCGGTGACGCCAGCGCGGGCGACGTTGATGCCGAGCGCGTTGTTATCACCGAGGACGAAGCCGCCGGTGAAGGCTTCGAAGCCGCCGACCGCGGACTGCGCCGCGACGTTATCGGAGCCGCCGACCTGGACCTGGCCGAACGAGCCTTCGAGGAACGACCACATGCGGCGGGTGATCGAGTTGCCCGACGACGTACCGGCGTTCGGGTTGATCTGCCACACTGCGCCAGCCGACATGCCGGACGGCAGGGCCGCGCGGAAGGTCAGGATGAGGCGGTTGTCCGACGTCTGGTCGACGCCGTGCGAACGGAGCGTGCCGGCGAGGTTATCAGCGCCCGTGTACGTGATGTACTGACGCGCATAACCGCCGATCGTGACGCCGATGCCGCTGGACGTATTGAAGCCCGAAGCGGGAGCCTGGGCGAACGCCGGCGTCGCGAGAGCGGCGACGACGAGTGCCGAGGTTCCGAGAAGAATCTTCTTCATACTTTTTTCTCCATGTTGAGGCCAGATAACGGCCGCGCGGTCGTTATCCGCCCGCTGGGGAACGTTTTCGCCCAGCCCGGCGTGAACGGTCAACCGCAATGACCGTCGCAAAATGGTTTCCGGCCCCCCCTGTGGCGTGAATGTCACAACTGCTTCAGGCCCTTATTCCGGTTTGCCGTACGCGATAGCCGGAAATATTGTTTTATATCATACACTTGGTCCCGGCCATTGCACCCCGCCGGGAAATCCACTAAATACCGGTAATCCAATCCAAACCTATCCTTCCGGGTAGCACAGATAAGGCGACGCGCAATGCGGGCTTCCACGCAGGTTCTGCTGCTTACCTTGACCGGCATTCTGCTCGCTGCGTGCAGCAGCGGCGTGAAGGTAGAGGACAATTATCCTGTTCTCGTGCCCGGCACGGATAACAAGTACACAACGCGCGACAAGGTCAACAACGAGGGCATCTTCGGCGAGGACGGGCTCTTCTCGTTCGGCGGCAAGAAGAAGACCGACGAGGGCGGCGGCGGGATCGGCGTGAACGCGCTGCTGTGGCGCGCGTCGCTCGACACGATCAATTTCATGCCGATCGTTTCGGCCGATCCGTTCGGCGGCGTCATCATCACCGACTGGTTCGCGCCGGCCGAGACACCGAGCGAGCGCTTCAAGATGAACATCTACATCCTCGGCCGCGACCTGCGGGCCGACGGCATCAAGGTCGCGGTCTTCCGCCAGCGCCGCGACGCGGCCGGCGGCTGGGCCGACGCGGCCGTGGAATCGCGCACGCCGATCGACGTCGAGAACGCGATCCTGACCCGCGCGCGCCAGATCCGGCAGACCGCCGGCCGCTAGGCCAAGCCGGTAGACGGGCGGGCAGGACGCGACAGCGCCCTTCACAGAAACTTTCGCTTCGCCTATTCATGACGGCCCTTTCCTGAAGGTCCGTCGACGCACATGGCACGCTACAATTTCCGCGAAACCGAAACCGCCTGGCAGAAGCGCTGGGAAGACGCGCGCGCGTTCGAGGCGCATGTCGATCCCAAGCGCCCGAAATACTACGTCCTGGAGATGTTCCCGTATCCGTCGGGCCGCATCCATATGGGCCATGTGCGCAACTACACGCTGGGCGACGTCGTGGCACGCCATCGCCGGGCGCTCGGCTACAACGTGCTGCATCCGATGGGCTGGGACGCGTTCGGGCTGCCGGCGGAGAACGCCGCGCGCGACATGAAGATCCACCCGGCGAAGTGGACCTACGACAACATCGCCACGATGCGCGGCGAGCTGAAGCGCATGGGCCTGTCGATCGACTGGAGCAAGGAGCTGGCGACCTGCCATCCGGGCTACTACGCGGCCCAGCAGAAGCTGTTCCTCGATTTCTTCGACGCCGGCCTCGTCCACCGCAAGGAAGCCTTCGTCAACTGGGACCCGGTCGACCACACCGTGCTCGCCAACGAGCAGGTCATCGACGGCAAGGGCTGGCGCTCGGGTGCGCCCGTCGAGAAGAAGAAGCTCTCGCAGTGGTTCTTCAAGATCACCGAGTATGCCGAACCGCTGCTCGAGGCGCTCGGCACGCTCGACCGCTGGCCGGAGAAGGTCCGGCTGATGCAGGACAACTGGATCGGCAAATCGTCGGGTGCCTATGTGCGATTCGCGCTCAAGGACCGCACCGATCGGGTCGAGGTCTTCACCACGCGCCCCGACACGCTGTTCGGCGCCTCGTTCCTGGCCCTTTCGCCCGACCATCCGCTGACGGCCGAGGTCGCGAAGGCGAATCCCGCGCTCGGCGCGTTCGTCGCCGAATGCCAGCGCGCGGGCACATCGGCCGCCGTCATCGAGCAGCTGGAAAAGAAGGGCTTCGATACCGGCCTCAAGGCCAGGCACCCCTTCCTCGACGGCGTCGAGCTGCCGGTCTGGGTCGCGAATTTCGTGCTGATCGATTACGGCACGGGCGCGATCTTCGGCTGCCCCGCGCACGACCAGCGCGACTTCGATTTCGCGACGAAATACGGCCTGCCGATCCGCACGGTCGTGTCGCCCGACGGCGACGCGTCGTTCAAGGTCGGGGCGGAGCCCTATGTCGGTCCCGGAAAGATCGTCAATTCGGGCTTCCTCGACGGGCTCGATGTCGAGGAAGCGAAGAAGAAGGTCGGCGAGCGGCTGAAGGCCGACGGCAACGGCGAATCCACGACGATCTGGCGCCTGCGCGACTGGCTGATCAGCCGCCAGCGCTACTGGGGCTGCCCGATCCCGATCGTGCATTGCGATTCGTGCGGCGTGGTGCCGGTGAAGGCCGGCGACCTGCCGGTGAAGCTCCCCGACGACGTCAGCTTCGACAAGCCGGGCAATCCGCTCGACCACCACCCGACCTGGAAGCATGTCGGCTGCCCGAAATGCGGCAAGCCCGCGCGGCGCGAGACCGACACGTGCGACACGTTCGTCGACTCGTCTTGGTACTTCGCGCGCTTCTGCAGCCCGCGCGCCGCGACGCCCGTCGAGCGGAATGCGGGCGACTACTGGATGCCGGTCGACCAGTATGTCGGCGGCGTCGAGCACGCGATCCTGCATCTGCTCTATTCGCGCTTCTTCACGCGCGCGATGAAGAAGACCGGCCACGCCAATCTCGACGAGCCGTTCGCCGGCCTGTTCACGCAAGGCATGGTCTGCCACGAGAGCTACAGGAGCCAGGCCGGCAAGTGGCTCTATCCCGAAGAGATCGAGCGCAAGCCGGACGGCAGCGTCGTCGAGATCGCGACGGGCCAGCCCGTCACGGTCGGCCGGCGCGAGGTCATGTCGAAGTCGAAGAAGAACGTCGTGGCGCCCGCACGCATCATCGACGAGTACGGCGCCGACACCGCGCGCCTGTTCATGCTGTCCGACAGCCCGCCCGAGCGCGACCTCGAATGGAGCGAGGCCGGCGTGGACGGCGCGTTCCGCTTCGTCCAGCGCCTGTGGCGCGACGTGACGGACCCCGAAACGCCGTTCGCCGCGAAGGGCGCCGCACGCCCGGGCGCGCTTGCGCCGGCGGCGGAAGCCGCCCTGCGCGCCGTCCACAAGACGGTGGCGTCGGTCTCGGAAAATCTCGAAGGCTTCCGCTTCAACGTCGCCGTCGCGCAGATCCGCACGCTCGCCAACCTGCTGGGCGAGCTCGACGCGAAGGCGGCTGGCGCCGACTGGGTGCGCCGCGAGGCCTACGAGACGCTGGTGAAGCTCGTCGGCCCGATGATCCCGCATGTCGCCGAGGCAATGTGGGCCGAGCTCGGCCATTCGACGATGCTGTGCAACGAAGCCTGGCCCAAGGCCGATCCGGCCTTGCTGGTGGACGAAAGCGTCAAGCTCGCCGTCCAGGTCAACGGCAAGCTGCGCGGCACGATCGACATCCTGCGCGACGCGCCCGAACAGGTCGCCAGGGATGCCGCGCTCGCCGTGCCCAACGTCCAGACGGCGATGGCCGGCAAGCCCGCGCGCAAGATCGTCGTGGTGCCGAACAAGATCGTCAACATCGTCGTCTAGGCGCGGGCGGCGCACCATCTGCGCCAGACGGCGCGATAGAAGCGCTCGAACTGCCGCGCCCTGGCCGGCCCGTCGCACAGCGGCGAGGCCGCCAGGCGCGCGCGCAGCGTTTCACGCAAGGTAGCGCGGCGCGGCCCATCCGCGGCAAGCGCGCGCGCGATGGCGAGGAAGTCGTCCGGCGTCGACGCGACGAGCCCGTCCAGCTTCACGCCCCTGAGCATCGCGGCCGTCCAGCGGCTCATCATGTTCCAGCCCGGCAGCGTCACCACCGGGACACCCATTGCCAGCGCGTCGAACGTCGTCGTCGAGCCCGAGAACGGGAACGTGTCGAGGGCGATGTCGATCCCGTTGTACAGATCCATATGTTCGGCGAACGATCCCGCACTTGCCGGATACGCGACCCGCGCGGGATCGACGCCGTGCCGGGCAAGCGCGGCCGCCACCCGCTCGCGCAGCGACGGCGCCGCGTACCAGTCGAGATAGCGCAGCACGAGGCGGCTGTCCGGCACCTGCGCCAGCAGCCGCGCCCACAGCTCGAGCGCCGGCGCCGAGACCTTGGCCGGATTGTTGAGCGATCCGAATACGACCGGGCCGGCCGCGCGCGGGCGCACCGGCGGCAGGCCTTCGGGCATGTCCGCGACATAGAAATGCGGGACGCAGAGCAGCCGTTCGGCGAATTTCTCCTGCGTACGGCGCGGCGTCATCGCCCGGTCGGACATCAGGTAGTCCATGACCTCGAGCCCGCCCGTCGCCGCATCGAACAGGCTGATCTGGACCGGCGCCGGCCGGTATGCGGCCACCAGCGGGCGGTTCAGGTCGAAGCGTCCGGCGAGACACATCAGGATATCGATTCCGTCTTCCCGGATCATGTCGGCCACGGCGCGGTCGTCGCGCCCCACCGTCGGGCGCCAGCCGTCGGCCGCCGCCTGGAACGCCTGCGTCGTCGCGTCGGGCTGCGCCACCTCGCCGTACAGGCGGATGTCGAAGCGCGCGCGATCGTGGTTGCGCACCAGCGGCAGCAGGTTGCGCGCGACGGAATGGCCGCGCAGGTCGGCCGAGAGGTAGCCGATCCGCAGCCGGCGTTCGGGATCGGGCGCGTTGTCGTGCGCGCGGATATGCGCGTAGAGCGGCCGCGCGTGCGCCGTCTCGAAGCGGCGGTGCGCCGCGAAGAACGCTTCGGGGTCCGGCGGCAGGCGATAGGTCAGCGACAGCAGGATGTTCCGGTGCGCATCGACATAGTGCGGATCGAGCGCCAGCGCCCGCTCGAAGCATCCGATCGCTTCGTCCGGCCGGCCGAGGTCGCGCAGCACGCTGCCGAGATTGGCAGTCGCGACGGCGTGGCCCGGCTCCAATTCGAGAACCCGGCGGCAGCTCGCCTCGGCTTCGTCGAGCTGTCCGAGATCGCGCAGCGTGATGCCGAGACTCGACCACGCCTCGGCAAGGTCCGGATCGAGCGCCAGTGCCTTGCGATAGCTGGCGACGGCTTCCTTGCGGTCCTGCAGCAGGTTCAGCGCGTTCGCGCGATTGGCCCAGGCCTTCGCCGCGTCGGGATTCGCCTCGAGAACCCGATCGAACTGGTCGACGGCCTCCCGGGCGCGGCCCAGCGCCAGATATGTGGCTCCCAGATTCTGGTGCACGGCGACCATCCCCGGTGCGGATGACGCCGCATGTTCGAACTCGACGGCCGCGCGCTCGTACGCGCGTTGCTCGAACAGCGCGTTCCCGAGATTGAACCGGTATTCCGCATTGTCCGGATCGGTCGCGAGCGCGGCCCTGTAGTCGTGCTCGGCCTTTTCGTATTCGCCGAGACCGCAGAGCGCGTTCGCCCGGTTCACGAGCGTCGCGGCCGCATTCGGATTCAGCTGAAGCGACTTGTTGCAGGCATGGACGGCCTTGCGATGCAGGCCGAGCTTCACGAGCGCGTAGGCGAGATTGGACAACGCGATCGGCTGGCGGGGTGCGCGCTCCAGCGAGCGTTCGATCTGGTCGACCGCCGCCTTGAAGTTGCCCGACTGCAGGAACACGACGCCCAGATAGTGCAGGGCGTCGGGGTGCCTGGGATCGAGCTTCAGGATTTCCCGGTAGCCGGCCTTCGCGTCGTCGAGCCGGCCGGCCTGGTGGTTCGCCAATGCCGTGCGGAACAGCGCGCTTTCGCCCGCCCCGGCCATTCAGGTGCGCAGCAGCCAGAACTGGTAGCCGTCGAACAGCGCCGGATCGGCCTTTTCGACGACCTCCCAGTTGGCGAGATCCGACAGCGTCGTTTCCTTGCGGAAGCGCTTCCGGTAGGCGCGGATCGCCGGCACGTCGTCGCTGCGCTGGGCCGCATGGCCCATGCCGAAATCGAATCCGAGGAAGCGCAGCGGCAGCCCGTCGAGCAGGCGGCGCAGGCCCGCGATGTCGTAGCGGTGCTCCATCACGTGGAAGCACAGGTCGCGCAGCAGGCTCGCGCTGTGGAAATCCGACCAGTGCGGCAGCTCGACCTGCAGCCGCTTGCCCAGCGCCCCCGACAGCACGTCGGCGCGGAAAGAACGCAGGCCTACCAGATCCGAACCGTAGCCGCGCTGCGCGATCGCCGCGCGCGCCTCGACGACGATCGCGCGCCCGCGCTCGCCATAGAGACCCAGCCGCACGAAGCTGCCGGGCACGCTGACGGCGGCAAGCGCTTCGAGACCGGCGCGCGGGTCCGCCATGTGGTGCAGCACGCCGATCGATTCGACATGGCCCCAGCTCGATCCCAGCTTCGGCAGGTCGAGGATGTCGCCCTGCGCGAAATGGATGTTGCGCACGCCGTACATGTCGGCCTTCGCGAGACCGTAGGCCAGCGAGGCCAACGACAGGTCCACCGCCTCGACCGCGACGTCGGCATAGTTCGCGGCGACGGTCAGCGGGTGCTGGCCCGTGCCCGCGCCCGGCATCAGCACGCGCAGCGGGCTCGCGAAGGCGGGGAAGGGGCCGGCGAAATCGAAGCGGCGCGAAAGCTCGGCGCGGATGTCGAAGGGCTGGATGCGGCGCAGCGTCAGCCAGCGCGGATAGGGGTTCGCCTCGTACATGGCGCCGACGGCGAGGCTGGTCGCATCATTCACCGGCATCAGCGTCGGGATGCGCGACTGCGCGGCGCGCACCGCCTCGCGCGCGCCGACCGTGGCCGCGACCAGCCCCGCAAGTTCGGGATGCCGGCCGGCGGCCTCGTCGAGCGGCACGAACATCGCGCGGCGCGCGACGGCGAACGCGTCGTCGCCGAGCGAAGCGAGCGCATCGGCATCCGCTTCGTCCTGCGGCCAGACATGCTCGTTGTTGTCGGCCTGGTGGGCGAGCGACAGCGCGAGCGGCATGGCGGCGGCCGGCATGTCGGATGCGCACAGCGCGCGGCGCGTGCGGCACATGAACGCCTCGAACACCGGATCGCGCACGATGCAGCAGACGAGCGTGGCGATCAGCAGCCGGTCGCGCGCCATGGCGAGCACCAGATCGCGCGAGGGCGACTGCTGGGGATCGGCCATCCGGTATTTGCTGGAAAGCTGGGCCGTCGCCGGCTGCGACAGCGCCTCGGTGTTGGCCCCCGGCGTGGCGAGGGCGGATTCGATCAGGGTGGCGAGCTGCGGATGGTAGGTCGGCGTGCGCGCCATCTCGAGGATCGCGACGAGGCCGTCGAGCGCGTCGAGCTGCGTGGTGTCGGCGGCAAGAATGGCGGCATAGGCCCCCAGCGCGCCGTCGTAGTCGCGCGCGTCGTGAAGGCGGCGGGCCTTGGTGAGGGCGTCTTCGATCTTCTGTTCCATCGTGCGCACGCTTAGCAAACTGCTATGCTCGGCGCCATGAAGATCGATACCCGCGCCATTCCCGGATTCGTCAAACGGCCCGACCCGGCCGCGCGCGCGGTGCTGCTTTTCGGGCCCGACGCCGGGCTCGTGCGCGAATATGCCGAGGCGATCGCGCGCACGGTCGTGACCGACCTCGCCGACCCGTTCCGCGTGGCGGAGCTGGGCACCGACACGCTGAAGGACGATCCCGCCCGCCTGTCGGACGAGGCGGCCGCGATATCGATGCTCGGCGGCCGGCGCGTGATCCGCGTGCGCGGCGCGGGCAACGAGACGCTGGCGGCGCTCAAGAACCTGCTCGACGATCCCAAGGGCGACGGCCTCGTCGTCATCGAGGCGGGCGAGCTCGACGGCAAGTCGGGCCTGCGCAAGCTGTGCGAGAGCGCGGACAACGCCGCCGCGATCGCCTGCTATCGCGACGAGGGCGCCAATCTCGCGCGCACGATTTCGGACAGTCTCGCCGCCTGCGGCATTTCGGCCGAATCCGACGCGCTGGAATGGCTTGCGATGCGGCTGGGCGGCGACCGCGCGATCACGCGCAGCGAGATCGAGAAGCTGTCGCTCTATGTCGGCAAGGGAGCCCGCGCCAAGGTCGAGGACTGCCAGGCCGTGATCGGCGATTCGGCCGACATCGATCTCGACGACCTCACGCGCGCCACCGCCGGCGGCGACATGACCTCGCTCGACCGCGCCTTTTCGAGGCTCGCCAGCGAGGGCGACAGCCCGATCCAGGTGCTGCGCCATGTCGCGCGCTATTTCCAGCGCCTGCAGATCGCGCAGGGCGAGATGGCGCGCGGGATGGATGCCGACGCCGCGATGGCGCGCCTGCGCCCGCCGGTGTTCTGGAAGGAGAAGGCGCCGTTCAAGAGCCAGCTTTCCCGCTGGCCGCTGCCGCGCCTGACGGCGGCGCTGGAACGTCTGCTCGATGCCGAGATCCAGTGCAAATCGTCGGGAATGCCGGGCGAGCTGGTCGCCCAGCGGTGCCTGATGGCGCTGGCCCAGATGGCCGCGCAAGCCGCTCGCCGGTAAGGATTATTCGCAAATTTAGCGAAATCTTTACTCTTTGGCCGCTAACCTCATCGAATCATGAGCATTGCGCCGTTTCGTGCCGCCGCACAGATCGACAGCGTACCGCGCGGCGCCTCGCGTGAAGTGGTCGACGCCATCCGCGACGCCAGCCAGCGCAGCGGCGTCGACTTCAAATACATGCTCGCCAAGGCCCAGACCGAATCGAGCTTCGATCCGCGCGCCAAGGCGCGCACCTCGTCGGCCTCCGGCCTCTACCAGTTCATCGAAAGCACCTGGCTGAAGACGGTGCGCGACCACGGCGCCAAGTACGGGCTTGCTGCCGCCGCCGCCCAGATCGAGGACGATTTCGCCGGCACGCCGCGCGTGCGCGACCCGGCCGCACGGCGCAGCATCCTCGACATGCGCTTCGATCCGAAGACGGCCAGCGCCATGGCTGCCGAATTCGCCAAGTCGAACCATGCACAACTCGAAAACGCGCTCGGCTCGGGCGTCAACGCGACCGATCTCTATCTGGCACATTTCCTGGGTGCGGGCGGCGCCACGCGCTTCCTCGCGAGCCACCGCGCCGATCCGCAGCGCGTCGCGGCCGCGCAGTTCCCCGAAGCGGCGGCGGCCAACCGCGGCGTGTTCTACGAACCGCAGTCGGGCCGCGCGCGTACGCTCGGGCAGGTCTACGATTTCTTCGCGCAGAAAATGACGGGCGAGATCGCCGCGGTCGACACCGCGACCGCCGACGAACTGCCGGCCGCACCCGCGATGGGCCCGCGCAAGAACAAGGTCGAGCTGCCGCCCCAATTGCAGGCGCTCGCCAACCAGTTCGGCCTCAAGGGGGCTTCGCTGAAGCCCGAAACGATCATGGCGATGGCGCTCCTCGCGGAGCCGCTCGTCGCCTCGGTGCGCGGCGGAAACTCGCTTTTCGATCAAGGCGGCAAATCGAGCCGCATGGGTGCGGGCAAGGTATTCAACCCGGATATCGGGATCTGAGACCGGGCTGAAGGTCATGTCCGCTCCCTCAAAAAAGGGGAGAGACGGTCATGAGCATTTCCTGTGCAGCCGGCGCGTGGGCGATGATGGCGCTCGCGCTCGAAAAAGCGGACGAGATGAAGTTCGCCTGCTACCCCGACCGGAAGACCTGCGTCGAAATGATGGAAGGTCTCGCAAGGCGGACCAAGCGCGGCTTCGACAACGGCGTCGTCGGCTGCCGGCTGGAGCGCGGGGACCCCGACGAGATAGCTGTGGCCCCGCGAAGGTTGCCGGAGACCGCGGGCATCTTCCTGCCACGCTGACTTTTACACAGGCGCAGTCAAGTCGCTTGCTTGGCGCGGAGTTCGAACCGAGTGTGGGAAGTAGTCGTTTTGAATGGCAGCAGCCTCAGAAGTTTGCGCAGTCTCGCCATCAATGCGAGCGGCTTTTTCAAGCTGCATTCCCAAACAACGCAAACGCGCCAACCCATTTCCCGCAGTGAAATTCTGCTTCGCCGATCGCGCGCTTTGTTTCGCTCGATTTTCGTCCGCCAATACTCGGAATTCCGCTTGGGCAGCCGACTCCCACGCTTGCAGCGATGGCCGTGCCAAAAGCAGCCGTGAACGAATATCGCCGTGCGCCGACCCGCCAGGACAATATCGGGCCGCCCAGGCAGGTTTTTGGCGTGAAGACGAAAACGGCAACCCTCGGCATGCAATAATCTACGGAGTGCGATCTCCGGCCCGGTGTCCACGCTTTTCACCGAGCGCATAATCCTGCTGCGAAGGGGATCGATCGTCGCTCTAATTTTCGTCTTCATCCTCAGGACCAACGTTCACAGCGTCTTCGCCTCCAAGCCCTTCGAATCTGCGCTGGGCCAGCCACTCAAGTCGCTTGGCTTGCGTTAGCAGTACTCGGCGTAGACCAACATTGACTTTTCGCTCTGAAATGACCTGCGCCAGCCGCGACACGACTAGCGCTCTGCGCGCAATGCGGATGTCTGGATGGCGGCGGAGTTGATCTACTGGATCAGAAACGATGCGGCCACGTTTTGACGCAGGCTCGCTCACTTTAACCGTCGGCGATGGCGGATCCTTCTCGTTGAGGATCGCCTTAAACTCGCTTTGCTCGCGAAGCCTCGAAAATACAAGGTGCTCAAGCGCGTTCAATTTGGCAGCGGCCTTCTTTCTCTCGGGATGATTCTTGTCAACGCCTTGATACTGCGGCAAGGGCCACACTTCGATTTCGAAAACTTCGAACGGATCCAGAACCGACATTGCTACGGCGTCCGTCCTTTGATTGGTCAAGTGCCGGCCGATTCTCCCGCTCAATTTCTCGTTGGTTTGGCCGACGTAAATAGGTTCGCCATCGTAGTCGAAGAAGGCGTAGACGCCCCATTGGTAGCTTCCAACGGATTTTGTTTTGCCTGAGGGATCGTTGTAAGGCGTCTTGAAAAATTCCTGCAGATTCTTGCGCAGCTCGCTCGTTTCGAACGGGGGCGCGCGTAGATCGTCAAACTTAATAGCGGCTGGCTTCTTGCTCATCGCTAGGCCCACCTGAAAAGCACGAGATCAGATTCGCGTTGAGTCATTCCATACCCGCGTTCCGTAAAAAACATCCGAGCCTCAGCCACCTCGAAATCAATAAAACGCTTATGCCGCTCTCTTTGCGGTTTTAGAAGGCAGCAGGATGCGCTCAAGAATATGCTCCGCCAAATGCCGGACCACAGGCACGACAACGCCGTCACCCGTGAGATGATACGCCTCGTTGTAATTTGTCGGCAGCTTGTATTCGTCAGACAACCCCATCAAGCGGGCCGTCTCGCGCCCTGAAACAAGACGTGAGCGCACATCGCCCTTCTCAACGACCAAGATCAATTGGCGACTTGATCCGCCGGTGGGCGTTCGCAAGCAGCCGGCCAGATCGTCGAAGCGGATTTCTGCGCGCTGCACCTTCTGACCCTTGTCGTCGCGGCGGGTCCGCTTGTAAATCCCGCCCACTTGGCGCCGTTTCGACTTTTTAGCCGCTTCGACTTTCGCGAGATTAATCTCGCTCATCATGGCGAGCAGGGCGCTCGTCTCCGCTTGCGTGTGCCACTTCACATCAACAGGATCGCTTTCAATAAGGTCGGCGAACGTCGAATTTCGCGTCGCGGGAAATGGAAGATTCCACCATACCCACTTCTGTTTGAGCTTCGGCGCAAGCTTCATGTACGCCGCGCGAAGCGCTCGCGTATGCCAAAGTTCTGCAGGCTGCGCATTGTAAAGCTCGGAGCCGAGCGCCAAGTCATTGCGGACGCCGATCACAAAAAGCCGCGGGCGCGACTGCGGAACGAAGAGTGCGGCGTCGATAACGACCGCGCCGAAGCGATAATTGGTTTCCTCAAGCGCCCCGCAAATGGCGGCGAAATCCTTGCCGCCATGCGACGTCAGCGTGCCGCATACATTCTCAAGCACGATAAGCTTCGGCGCGCGGTTATCAGCTGTAAGCGCCTTGAGGATCTTCCAGAACGGCCAGAACGTACCTGAGCGGTCACCTTTGAGACCAGCGCCCGCGCCTGCAAGCGACAAATCTTGACAAGGAAAAGAACCCCAAATTAAGTCGGCAACACCGGGTAAATCTTTGATCGTCACGGCACGGACATCAGCGATCTTTAGCTCTTTGCTTCCCCAATTGAGGCGATATGTTTGCCCCTTCTTACGATCGAAGTCATTGGCGAAGCGGCACCGCCAACCATCGCCAAGTCCGGCTCGGGCCATTCCCCCGCCAGCAAAGAATTCGTAGAAGTCAGGCACCTTGGGTCCCTTCAGCTCTAAAAAGTTGCATCAATTTCAACATGCAACTTTCACCGTGATTGGGAACAATACAGGAACATTTAGATTCATGCAACATCTATAGGGAGATTACAGTCTTATAATCCATAACTAAAGCACATCGCGCGTCATGTCTCCGCCAACCTCCGCCTCCAGCGCGATCACGAGGCCGATCAGTTCGTCGGCGACACGCAGCTGGTAGTCGTCGAGACGGCCGGCGGGTGCGCGCAGGTCGGGCGTGGGATAGATCCCCTGGCGCCACAGCAGCCGCTTGAAGAACAGTTGCGACGTCTCGAGGCTCTGGTTCGAGAAGGCGAGCACGGGCAGCAGCCGGCGGAAGAGGGCGATGGCCCCGTCGCGGTTCCCCGCCGCATATAGCTTCAGGATCGCGACATAGACGATGTCGAAGCAGGTCGGCATGAAGGCGTCCACGCCGCGGTCGAGCGCCTCGATCAGCTGCATGACCGCCCAGCCGCCCGACACGTGCGCCTTGCCGCCGGTCGCCTGCTTCAGCGCCGTGTATTTGTGGCCCGCGTTGGCCGTCTCGATCTTCAGGTAGCGGAAGGCGGGCACGCGCCCGAAGGCCTCGAGGATCGCGTCGAGCGGCACGCCCGGCCCGCCCGCGTCCCAGTCCTGGATCATCACCGGCCGGCCCGCGGCCTTCGCCACGCCGTCGATGTCGGCGACATATTGCGCGCGGCTTTCCATCGCGAGATTGACGAGCACGATGTCGCAGCCCAGTTCCGCGAGACGCGCCGCATGCCGGCAACGTTCGGCTTGCGTCGGCGCCGAAGCCCCGCCCACGACCGGCACACGGCCCGCGACGCTCGCAACGACCGTGCGCACGATCGCGTCGCGCTCGTCGGGTGCGAGCTTGCCGACTTCGGCGGCAAGGGCCGGGACCAGGAACCCGCCCACGCCCGCGTCGAGCGCAACTTCCACGTGGTGCTTGAGCGCGGGCAGGGCGACGCTGCCGTCCGCCGCGAACGGCGTGTTGAGGGCGGGGACGATTCCGCGCAGCGCCATCGCTCAGCCCGCCTCCCGGCCCTGCATTTTCGCGACGATGCTGCCGAGCCGGTCGAGCGGGATCGGCTTGGCGAACGTGCCCAGGAAATCGAGCCCGTAGGCGACGACGAGCTTCGTCGCGGCTTCGCGCACGGTGGCGTCGGCGCCGGAATGGATCAGGACGGCGCCACGGAACTTGTGGCGTGCGAGCTGGCGCAGGAACTCGATCCCGTCCATGTCGGGCATGTTGAGATCGACGATCAGCAGCAGGCGCATATCACCCATGTCGTCGATCGCGCGCAACGCGTCGGGGCCGTTCGGACAGCCGCGCACGCGCGTCACGCCGAACCGGCCGAGCGCCTTTTCCATGAATCGCAGCGCGAACGTGTCGTCGTCCACGACGATCGCGGCGATCTGCGGGCCGCCGTCGGCCTGCGATGCTGATTGGTCCAAATCCCACCCGTCGCGTGCTGCCTTACGGGCGCATCCTAGGGCCTGCGGCCCGCAGCGTCACTCGCCCACGCCGACCACATCGACGAGGCCTTCGCGGATCGCGTCGGCCAGCGCGTCGAGGCCCTTGGAAAGCTCCTCGTGTGCGCGGCGCAGCTCGGCAAGCTCGTTGATGTTGGCGCGGCCGACCGGCGAGCGGTTGGCGCCCAGATCGACGACGCTGGCGAGATAGCGGGCGCGGGCGCGGGCATTCTGCTGGATCGCCTGCTCGACTTCGCGTGCGCGCACGCGCGTGACGATCTCGGCGACGGCCTTGGCTTCCTCGGTCTTGGCCAGGTGCTCGATGGTCTTGAGATAGCGGCCGCGGCTCATCGGTTCCATCGCGTCGACCGTGCGGCGCGGGCCGGCGACCGGCTTGGGCTGGACCTGCGCCATGCCGCCGGCGGGGGCGGCGCCGCGCGGCGCGAGATTGGTCGAAGCGACGGCGAGCTGCGGGCGGGCGGGCGCGGACGCGGCGGGAGCGGCGGGCGCAGGCGCCGGGGCGGACACGGCCGCCGTGACCGGAACGAGGCGCGGCTCGACGCGCGTGCTGCTGCCGAAATGCGGCTTTGCGGGGGATGCAGCCGGCGTTTCGGCGCCCGGCTGGCCGGCGAGGTTGAACAGGCCTTTGTGGCTCGGCATTTCGGCGGTGGCGGCTTGCGGCATGATCGGCTCCGGCGGTGTTGTTGCGCTTTGTCCCGTCCTGCTTCGCAAGCCCTGCGCCATCTTCAATGCATAATAATAACAATATGTTATGTGAGGTCGTCCGGTGCCAGACCCGGCAGAAACCGGCCACGGGCGGCAGGAAGTGCCGGGCAGATGTGACGCCGGTCACCGACGCGCCTGTCGCACCCTGTTACAAGCCGCCGCTTGAGATGCAACTTCTGGGACGCCCATAGTCGCGCATCCAACGGACCCCCCCGCTATGAAACCGCCCCCCGCAATTCGGCCCTTCGCCTGGCCGGTCATCGCCGCGTTGCTGGCGCTCTATGTCGTGGCCGAGGCGGCGTTCAACCTGCGTCTTGTCGAGACGGTCGCAGCGGCCGAGATCGACGCCGACCGGATCGATTCGCTGTCGACGCTGGGCAAGCTCACCGGCTCGTTCGGGCTGGTGCTGTTCGCGCTGCGCGCCTCGTTCGCGCGGCTGTGGCGGCGGCTGCGCTGGGGCCTGGCGGGGCTGTTCGTCCTGGCGTGGGCGGGCGCGTATGCGGGGCTGACCGTCATCTACGAGACGGTGCTCGATCGCGTCCCCGTCGAGATGCAATACGACGCTTTCTATCTCGCCCTCTATCGCGAGGCCGTCTTCACCGGCGCAGTCGAGAATGCCGACCTGCGCGCGCATGACGGCGCCGTCGACGATTCGCACCGGCTTGCGCTGGTCAATCTCGCCGCGCGCCTGACCGGCGACAAGCCCGAGATCGCCGCGATGCGCGACTGGCTCGCGCGGGGCGAACTGGCCCGCCTCGAAGGTGTAGCGCTCGAGCCGCGCGCGTTGAGCGCGCTTGCCCGCGCGCGCGACGTGGGCGACGGATCGCTGCGCAACGCCACCGCCGCCTTGTTCCTGCCGCCCATGTCGATGACGCTGTCGCTGCTGGCGATCGTCGCGAATCTGGGCGCCCTCGTGGCGCTGCTGCTGGCCCATGCGCGCCGGTCGAATGTCCGCCGGATGGCGGCCGGCGTGCCGCTGCTTGCCGTGGCGGCGTTCCTGCTGGCGGCCGAACAGCCGCCCTTCGCGGCCGATACCGGCAATTTCCGCCTCTACACGCAGCTGGAAAACCGGCTGGGAATCGTCGGCTGGATCTGGGGGCGCGCGATCAACGGCGAAGCCGCGATCCTGAAACTTTCCGCCGCAACGCCGCTGACGCAGATCGCTTAGCGTTCAGTCGGGATCGCGTTCAAGGCGTGCGAGCAGATCGTCGAACTGGTCGAGCGAGGCGTAGTGCAGCACCAGCTCGCCGGCACCGCCCTTGCGCGGCTTGAGCTCGACCTTGAGGCCGAGCGCTTCGGTCAGCCGCCGCTCGATCGCGCGCGTATCGGCGTCGCGCACATTTCCGGCGGCCGGCTTCAGCTTCTTCTTCACCGTCGCCGGATCCGCCGCGGCCTTGAGGCGCGCTTCGGCCGCGCGCACGCTCAGGTCCTCGCGCACCATGATGTCGGCGAACAGCGCCGGGTCCTTGGCCGCCAGCGCCACGCGCGCGTGCGCGGCCGTCAGCTTCCCTTCGCCGATCAGCTTCTGCACGCTGGCGGGAAGGTCGAGCAGGCGCAGCGTATTGGCGACATGCGGTCGGCTCTTGCCCACCGCTTCGGCCACGCGCTCCTGCGTGAATTTCATCTCGTCCATCAGGCGGCGATAGCCCAGCGCCTCTTCGATCGCGTCGAGGTCCTTGCGCTGGAGATTCTCGACGAGGGCCGCTTCCAGCGCCTCGCGGTCCGACAGGTCCTTCACGACTGCCGGGATCTCGTGGAGTTGCGCCGCCTGCGCCGCGCGCCAGCGCCGCTCGCCAGCGATCAGCTCGTACGAGGTCGGGTCCTTGGGATCGCGACGCACGAGGATGGGGGCGAGCACGCCCTGCGCCTTGATCGAAGCGGTGAGTTCGGCGAGTGCCGTCGCGTCGAAATTGCGGCGCGGCTGGAAACGGCCAGGATGGATCTTGCCCACCGGCAGGTTGCGCTGGCCGCGCGGGGCTTCCGCGCCCGCGGCAGCCGAACCCGCGGCCGGCGTGCCGAGCAGGGACGACAGGCCGCGGCCCAGGCCCTTCTTGCCGTCGGCGGGCGTCATGCCGCGCGATCCTGCGCGAGGACGCTTTCGCGCTTCAGCAGTTCGCTCGCCAGCATCACGTAGGCCTGCGAGCCGGGGCAGCGCAGGTCGTAGAGCAGCACGGGCTTGCCGTGCGACGGCGCTTCGGAGATGCGCACGTTGCGCGGGATCGCCGTCTCGTAGACCACGTCCCCGAAATGCGCGCGCACGTCGGCGGCGACCGCTTCGGAGAGATTGTTGCGCTTGTCGAACATCGTCAGCACCACGCCCTGCAGGGTCAACCTCGGGTTGAACCGCTCGCGCACGCGGTCGAGCGTGCGGATGAGGTTGGAAAGCCCTTCGAGCGCGAAGAACTCGCACTGCAGGGGAACGAGCAGCGCATCGGCCGCGACGAGCGCGTTGAGCGTCAGCAGGCCCAGCGACGGCGGCGCATCGATCATCACGTAGTCGAGATCGAGATTGGCGACCGCCTCGACGAGCGCGTCGGCGAGGCGGTATTCGCGCCGCTCGAGATCGACGAGCTCGAGCTCGGCACCCGCAAGATCGGGCGTCGCCGGCATCACGGTGAGACCGGGGATGATCGATTGCTGGATCGCCTCGTTCGGCGTCGCGTTGCCGATCAGCACGTCGTACGAGCCGACCTCGCGCTGGTCGGCGGGGATGCCGAAGCCGGTCGAGGCGTTGCCCTGCGGATCGAGATCGACGACGAGCACCTTCTTGCCGACGGCGGCGAGCGCCGTGGCGAGGTTGATCGCGGTCGTGGTCTTGCCGACCCCGCCCTTCTGGTTGGCGATGGCGAGAATGCGCGGCTTCTTTGCTGATTTATCAGTCACTTGCGCGCTATATCCCGAAGCGTGAGAACGGCGGCGTCGGGCTCGGTCAACGAGGCGGCGACGGCCACGCGCATATGCCACGCGCTTTCCGCCTGGGTCAATTCGGCTTTGTACGTCGCCCCCTTGAGAAACGTGCATAACCCGCCCGGCTCGAGCAGCGGCACGGCGAGTTCGAGCAGATCGGCGAGCGGCGCCAGCGCGCGCGCGGTCACGGCCGCGACCTTCAGCTCGCCCGACAGGCGCTCGGCGCGGGTGTTGTGGATCCGCACGTTCTTCGCACCCACCTCGCGCACGATCTCGATCTGGAAGGCGCATTTGCGCGCGTCGGATTCGACCAGATGCACGGTCTTCTCCGGCGCGCAGATCGCCAGCACGAGGCCGGGGAAACCCGCCCCCGCCCCCAGATCGGCCACGGTGGCGGCATCGCCCAGGGTGGGGAGCACCTGCCAGGAATCGTAGAAATGGCGGATCCAGACATCCGGCAGCGTGGTCACCGAGACGAGATTGATCTTGGCCTGCCATTTTTCGAGAAGGCGCTGATATGTAACCAGTTTCTCGATTGTTTCTTGAGAAACACCGGTCCGCTTGGCGAAATCGGAGGGCTTCACGCCGCCCGCCTTGCATGGCGGAGCAGGATCGTCAGCGCCGCCGGCGTCACGCCGGAAATGCGCGCCGCCTGCCCCAGCGTGGCCGGGCGGACGGACGCCAGCTTCTGGCGCATCTCGTTCGACAGGGCCGTCAGCGCCGCATAATCGAGGTCCGCCGGCAGGGCCAGTTCCTCGTCGCGGCGGAATTCGCGGATATCGGCATCCTGCCGGCCGAGATAACCGCGATAGAGCGCGTCGATCTCGACCTGGGTGGCGATGTCGGGACGTAAGGAGGCCAGCTCCGGCCACGCGGCCTTCAGGGCCGCCCAGTCGATGCCGGGCAGGGCAAGAAGGTCGAGCGGCGAGCGCGCCACGCCGTCCTGATTGACCGCGAAGCCGCGCCTGGCGAGCCGCGCGGGGGATTCCTTGAGCCGTTCGACCAGCGCGCGGGCCTCGGAAAGACGGGCTTTCTTGTCGGCCCACGCGGTCCGGCGGACGGAATCGACGACACCGGCATCGATGCCGCGATCGGTCAAACGCTGGTCGGCATTGTCGGCGCGCAGCGTCAGGCGATATTCGGCGCGGCTGGTGAACATGCGGTAGGGCTCGCGCGTGCCCAGCGTGACCAGATCGTCGATCATCACGCCGACATAGGCGTCCGCCCGGTCCAGCACGAATGGCGCGCTGCCGCCCAGCGCCCGTGCGGCATTGAGCCCGGCGACCAGTCCTTGCGCTGCCGCTTCCTCGTAGCCCGTGGTGCCGTTGATCTGGCCGGCGAGATAGAGGCCGGGCAGGCGGATCGTTTCCAGCGTGGGCTTCAGGGCCCGCGGGTCGATGAAATCGTACTCGATCGCATAGCCCGGGCGCAGCATCGTTGCGCCTTCAAGCCCTTGGATCGTCTTGAGGATTTCAAGCTGGACGGAAGCAGGCAGGGACGTGGAAATGCCGTTCGGGTAGACCGTGTCGTCGTCGAGCCCTTCGGGTTCGAGGAAGATCTGGTGGCGCTCGCGGCCGGCAAAGCGGACCACCTTGTCCTCGATCGACGGGCAATAGCGCGGCCCCACGCCCTCGATCTGGCCGGAATACATGGGCGCCTGATGGAGATTGGCGCGGATGAGGGCGTGCGTGGCCGGCGAGGTGTAGGTGATCCCGCATTCGATCTGCCGCACGTCGATGCGCGCCGTCAGCGTCGAGAACGGTTCCGGCGGATCGTCGGCCGGCTGCATCTCCAGCCCCGCCCAGTCGATCGTACGCCCGTCGAGCCGCGGCGGCGTGCCGGTCTTGAGCCGGCCGAGCGGGAAGCCGAGCCGGGCAAGCGTGTCGGACAGCGCCAGCGACGGCTTCTCGCCCACGCGGCCGGCCGGGATCTTCTCCAGCCCGATATGGATGAGGCCGCGCAGGAATGTGCCCGTCGTCAGCACGACGGCGCCGCAGGAAATCCGCGCACCGTCGGCGGTCAGCACGGCCGCCACGTGGCTGTCGGCACCGATTTCGAGGTCGGCCGCTTCGCCGCCGCGGATCGTCAGATTTGCCTGCCCTGCCAGCAATTCCTGCATCGCCAGGCGGTAGAGCTTGCGGTCGGCCTGCGCGCGCGGACCGCGCACGGCGGGCCCCTTCGAGCGGTTGAGCACGCGGAACTGGATGCCGGCACGGTCGATCGCGCGCGCCATCACGCCGTCGAGCGCGTCGATCTCGCGCACGAGATGGCCCTTGCCGAGCCCGCCGATCGCGGGATTGCAGCTCATCTCGCCGATCTTGGCCGGATCGAGCGTCAGCAGCAGCGTGGCGGCGCCCGCGCGCGCAGATGCCGCGGCCGCCTCGCAGCCCGCATGGCCGCCGCCGATCACGATCACGTCGAAGTCGTTCGTTCCGCGCATGGGGCGCAACCTAGGTAGTCGCCCTGCCGCCGTCAATTCGGGCCGGCGGGTACGCACAGTGTTTCCCGCGAAACATCACAGATTGGTTAATAAAATCAATTGCTTGGGCATCGGGCTAAAATCGCGTTTTGCAATTTTATTAAAATCTCTTGTGTTATCAACTCTTTATCCCGAGACAGATTCGCCACGGTGGATTATCTTTTGGGCATCGGACTTACCGACAGGGTCACCCGCCATGGAAACCTATCTGGTGCAGTTCTACAAAGCCGGCCTGCCGCAAAACGCGCCTGGCGCACCCGTGTTTTCCGGGAACGATTTTTCGGCCGCCGCGCAGGCATACGACAAGGCAGCGCGCGAAATGGGCCCCGGCTGGATCATTCTCTGGAACCAGAAGACGCGCATGAAGCTGCAGAGCAAGCAGATCCTGCGCACCGCCGCGATGGCCAAGTAACAAGCTCTATTTGCCGATACAGAATTCGGCGAAGAGCAGATCGAGCACGTCTTCGACGCCGGTTCGCCCGACGATCCGGCCAAGCGCGTCGCCCGCAACCCGGAGCTCTTCCGCCACGAGTTCCGGCGCCGTCTGCACGGCGGCGCGCGCCAGCGCCGCGCGCACGTCGACCAGCGCCTCGCGATGGCGCGCACGCGTCACCAGCGGCGCCGCACCGCCCGCATCTGACAGCGCCGCCGCGGCGCGTGCCGCAAGCTTCGCTTCCAGCGCATCGATGCCCGCACCCGTCAGCGCCGAAACGCGCAGACCATCCTCGCCGGGTGCGAGATCCGATTTGTTCAGCACGATGAGCCCGTCCCGTGCGAACGCGGCCACGCTTGCATCGGGCACGGGTAGACGCGCATCGAGAACGACGAGTTTCAGATCCGCTTCTTCCGCGCGACGACGCGCGCGCTTCATGCCTTCGATTTCCAGCGCGGCATGCGGGCCCGAGGCCTCCGGCGGAAGATCTCGCAGGCCCGCCGTGTCCCACAGCGTCACGGGCCATCCCGCCAGATCGAGATGCACCTCGATCACGTCGCGCGTCGTGCCCGCCGTCTCCGACACGATCGCCGCCTCGCGGCCGGCAAGCCGGTTGAGCAGGCTCGATTTGCCCGCGTTGGGCGCGCCCAGGATCGCCACCGTAAAGCCGCCGCGCAGTCTTTCGCCGCGCACGGCCCCGGCAATCAGGGATTGAAGTTCGCCGTCGAGCGCCGCAAGCGGTTCGCGCATGCGCACGATCAGCCCGCCGGGCACGTCGCCCTCGTCGGGGAAATCGATCTCGGCTTCGGCCTGGGCGCGCAAGTGCAGGATGCGCGTGCGCAGACCCTCCACGGCATTGCCGAGCGCCCCGCCCAACTGGCGCAGCGCCTGCGTCGCCTGGCTTTTCGTTTCGGCCTCGATCAGGTCGGCCAGCGCCTCGACCTGCGAAAGGTCCAGCTTCCCGGCCTCGAACGCGCGGCGCGCGAACTCGCCGGGCAAGGCCAGCCGCAGGCCCGGCTGCCGGCCGAGGGCTTCGAGAAGCGCAGCCAGCGTGGCGCGGCTGCCATGGATGTGGAACTCGGCCACGTCCTCGCCGGTGAAGCTCGCAGGCCCCGGAAACCACAGCACCAGCGCATCGTCGATGGGGGTAGCGTCCGTCGGGTCGGTCAGGTGCGCGCGCGTCGCGACGCGGGCGGCAGGAACGGACCTTGCGAGGGCGGCAAGGGCGGTGCCTGCCGCGGGGCCGGAGACGCGCACGACTGCCACCCCGGCCTTCCCGGCGGCGCTGGCGGGCGCATAGATCGTCGGCCGGCCCATTCAGCCCTTCGGCTTGGGCGGCACGCGGTCCTCGTATTTCAGCATCAGGCGTTCGACACGCTTTCCCTGCTGCATGTGGACACTGAGGATCTCGTCGATGTCCTCGCGCGTCCTGGGCGAATACCAGACGCCCTCGGGATAGATCACGAGCGCCGGGCCGAACTCGCAGCGCTCGAGGCAGCCGGCGGTGTTGATCCGCGTCTCGGGCAGGCCCAGCTCCTTGGCGCGCGCCTTCATGTAGTCGCGCAGCTTTTCGGAACCCTTTTCCTTGCAGCAGCCGCGCGGATGGCCCGCAGGGCGCTCGTTCGTGCACACGAAGACATGCGCCTGGTAGAAAGGCTTGGGATCACCGTCCACGTCGTCTGGTCCTTCCTATTTCGACTTGTCGCCCGCAAGCGACCAGAATTTCTGCATCTGGTCCCAGCCTGCCCCGGTGAACCACTGGCGCAGGATCGTCTCGGGCTCCATCGCTTTCATGGCGCTTTCCAGACGGCCGGTCATCTGGCCCATCAGCGCCTCCTGCATCGGCTTCACGTCGGGCAGGCCCATGAAGACGCGAGCTTCTTCCGGCGTGCACTCGACATCGATCTTGATCTTCATCGCATGTCACCTCATGTCGGCGTCATCCGACCATAAGGCCGCGCGCCGACCCCCGCAACCGGGCGCCCTTGCCAAACGCGCGGGGGCACTCTAAGTCGGACGGGCATCCCATTTCCGGCGGAGGCATGCGATCCATGGCAACGCTCAGCGTGACGGCGGCAACGCCGCATCCGAAATTCGGCTCGAAGTTCGACGCCTATCTGGCGCTGCCGCCCGCCGGCAAGGGGCCGGGGCTCGTGCTGATCCAGGAGATCTTCGGGGTCAACAGGGTCATGCGCGACCTGGCCGACGGCTACGCAGCGCAAGGGTATGTCGTGGCCTGCCCCGACATCTTCTGGCGCCAGGAACCCGGCATCCAGATCACGGACAAGACGGACGCCGAATGGGCGCGCGCGTTCGAGCTGTTCAAGGGCTTCGATTTCGCGTGCGGCGTCGAGGATCTCGTCCGCACGCTCGATGCCTTGCGCGGTCACGCGGCCTGCACGGGCAAGGTCGGTACGGTCGGCTACTGCCTCGGCGGCAATCTCGCCTTCCAGATGGCGGGCCGCTCGAACGCCGATGCGTCGGTCAGTTTCTATGGCGTCGGCCTCGACGGGCTGCTCGACCTCGCCTGGTCGATCAGCAAGCCGCTGCTGATGCACGTCGCGGAGAAAGACGGCTTCGTGCCGCCGGAATCGCAGGCCAAGACGCGTAGTGCTCTGGCGAACAACCCCGCTGTGACGATCCATACCTATGCCGGCCAGGACCACGCCTTCGCGCGCGTCGGCGGCAAGCATTACGACAAGGCATCGGCCGATCTCGCGAACGCGCGGACGGCGGAATTTTTCAAGAAGCATCTCGGCTGAAGGAGCATCGACAAATGGTCAAGGCAATCCGCGTCCACAAGCCCGGCGGTCCCGAAGCGATGGTGTGGGAAGACATCGATGTCGCCGCTCCCGGCGCGGGCGAGGTGCTGGTCCGCCACACCGCGATCGGCGTCAATTTCATCGACACCTATTTCCGCTCCGGTCTCTATCCGGCACCGACTCCGTTCTCGCCCGGCAACGAAGCCGCGGGCGTGGTCGAGGCCGTCGGCACCGGCGTGACCGATTTCAAGACCGGCGACCGCGTCGCCTACGTGGCCGGCCCCGGCACCTACGCCGAGAAGCGCCTGGTGCCCGCCGACCGCGTGGTCAAGCTGCCCGCCGGCATTTCCGACAAGCAGGCCGCCTCGATGATGCTGAAGGGCATGACCGTGCAGTACCTGCTGCGCCGGACCTACAAGGTGCAGAAGGGCGACACGATCCTGTTCCATGCGGCCGCGGGCGGCGTGGGCCTGATCGCGTGCCAGTGGGCGAAGCATCTGGGTGCCACGACCATCGGCACCGTCGGCTCGAAGGAAAAGGCCGAACTCGCCAAGGCCAATGGCTGCCACCACACGGTCCTCTATCGCGAGACCGACTTCGTGGCGGCCGTGAAGGGCCTCACGAACAATGCGGGCGTGCCGGTCGTCTACGATTCGGTCGGCAAGGACACGCTGCTGAAGTCGCTCGACTGCCTGCGCCCGCTCGGCACGCTGGTCACGTTCGGCCAGTCGTCGGGGCCGGCCGATCCGCTCAATCTCGGCCTGCTCAGCGCGAAGGGCTCGCTCTACGTCACGCGCCCGACGCTGAACACCTACGTGGCCAAGCGCGCCGATCTCGTCGCGACAGCCGACGAACTCTTCGACGTCGTGGCCAAGGGCATCGTCAAGATCGACACGTCGGCCGAGTACGCGCTTAAGGATGCCGTGCGCGCGCACAAGGACCTCGAAGGTCGCAAGACGACCGGCTCGGTGATCCTCGTTCCATGAGCGGGCGCGCGCGCAAGGCCCCGGTCCTCGACCCCGCGACGCTCGAGCCGCGCATCGGCGCCGCGATCCCCGAACCGCTGCGCTCGAAGATCGGGCCGCGCGAGCGGCGCGTGCTCGGCGACCCGCTGGGTCTGAAGAACTTCGGCGTCAATCTCGTGCGCCTGCCGCCGGGTGCCCGCAGCGCGCTACGCCACTGGCACGCGCGCCAGGACGAGTTCGTCTATATCGTCGCGGGCACGGCGACCCTGCTGACCGATGCCGGTTCCACGAAACTCCCGGCCGGCCAGTGCGCCGGATTCCCGGCCGGGGTCGACGACGGGCACTGCCTCGTCAACGAGGGAACCGAAGACGTCGTCTATCTCGAAGTCGGCGACCGCACGTCGGGCGATGCGGCGTCCTACCCGGAAGACGATATCGCGGGCACGGCCGGACAGGTCTGGAGCTACACGCGCAAGGACGGCAAGCCGCTCTAGTTTTCCACCCGCGACAGCGGCAGCGTCGCGGTCACGGTCGTGCCCTGACCCTTCACGCTGGCGATCGTCAGTTCGCCGCCGTGCAGGGCCACCAGCTCCTTGCTGATCGACAGGCCGAGGCCCGTGCCCTCGTGGCGGCGCGCGAGGCGCGAGTCGAGCTGCACGAACGGTTCCATCGCCGCGCGGGCTTCCGCCGGCGTCATGCCCACCCCGGTGTCGGCGACGCCGATGCGGATCGCGTCCGCGTCCTTGCGCGCGAAGACCCGCACGCGCCCGCCGGGCTGGGTGAACTTGATCGCGTTCGAGACGAGATTCATCAGCACCTGCTGCAGGCGCAGCGCGTCGCCGCGGAAGAGCAGGCCTTCGTCGGGAATGTCGGCCACGATCTCGAGCCCTGCCTTCGTCGCGTTGGCGGCGAAAAGCTTGATCGACCCGCCGATCAGCCCGTAGGCGTCGACCGTGCCCTCCACGAGATCGAGGCGGCCGGCGGCGATCTTCGACAGGTCGAGGATGTCGTTGATCAGGTGCAGCAGGTGCGTCCCGCTGCTGCGGATGTCGGCGGCGTATTCGAAATAGCGCGCATCGTCGGGCCCGAACATCCGCGTCTCGATGATCTCGGCGAACCCGATGATGGCGTTGAGCGGCGTGCGCAGCTCGTGGCTCATGACCGCGAGGAACGCGCTCTTTGCGGCGGAGGCCGCTTCCGCCGCGGTCTTGGCTTCCTGCAGTTCGGCCTCGGCGCGCTTGCGCTCGGTGATGTCGATCACCGTGCCTTCGTAGGCCAGCACATTGCCGTCGCGGTCGCGCACCAGCCAGCCGTTCTCGCTCACCCAGGCGCGCTCGCCCGTCGCGCGGCGATACACCTGCGATTCGAAATTCCGCACGTAGCCGTCGCGATGCAGCAGGTGCTGGTACTCGCGCCGCCGGTCGGGGATCACGTACCAGCCGAGACCTGATACCGTCGCGCGCGCAACCGCCTCGAGCTGTTCGGCCTCGCTCGAAAAGCCGTTGATGCGCGCCAGCGCCAGATTCGAGCGCAGCTGGATGCCGTCGGGCCGCGTGCGGTAGATGCCGAAATCCGAATTCTCGAACATCGAGCGGTAGTCGGCTTCGGCCTGCTCGGCTGCCGCCTTCGCCTGCGCGAGACCGACTTCGGCAAGATGGCGTTCAGTGATGTCCTCGATCGTGCCCTCGTAGCAGAGCACGCTGCCGTCGGGCCTGCGCACGACCCAGCCGTTCTCGGCGATCCACACGCGCTCGCGCGTCCGGTGGCGGTAGACTTCCGACACGAAATTGACGACGCGGCCGTCGCGCTCGATCTCGCGCTTGAAGTCGTCGCGCCGGGTCGGGTCGACATACCATTCCTGCGCGATGTCGGTGATGGCGGCGAGCAGCTCGGCCTCGCTTTCATAGCCGTTGAAGCGGACCAGGGCGGGATTGGCGCGCAGCTGCCTTCCGTCCGGCGTCGAGCGATACAGGCCGACGCTCGAATTCTCGAAGATCGAGCGGTAGGCCGCCTCGGCCTCGAAGGCGCGGTCCTGCGCCTCGATCAGCGCGGTGACGTCGACCATCGTGCCGGTGAAGCGTTCGTTCCCTTCCGGATCGATGTCGCGTACGGCCGTCTGGCTGAACCAGAGCCGGCCGCCGCCGCGCCGCTTGCCCTCGCACACGAATTCGGAGACCGAGCCTTCGGCGCGCAGCCGGGCGGCAAAACGGTCGCGGTCCTCGCGGCGCGCGTAGAAGCGTTCGCCCACATGGCCCGGCTCGTCGCGCATGGTGCGCGCGTCCGGGTAGCCGAACATCGTCGCCAGATATTCGTTCGCGCGCAGCAGCCGGCCGTCGCCGCTCGTCTCGTAGATCCCGATCCGCGCGGATTCGAAGATCCGCCTGTAGAAGTCGCCGCCGCTGTCCGACATCGATCGCGCTCCGGCCCCGCAGGCCGCAAGCATATCCGGTTATGCGGCCGGCGGCACGTCTTCGATCCGCGTCCAGACCGGCAGCCCGCGCGAGCGGACCAGCTCGGCCTCGCGGTCGGCCCCGGGCGAGCGGGCGATGTGCAGGCAGGCGTCGCAGCGCGCCGTCAGGGCCAGCGATATTTCCATCATCCAGGGGTGCGTATGGGGCAGCCCCGCCGCCTCAAGCACGGGCAGGGCCGCGTTTACGCCGATCACCGGAACATGGCCGAGCCGCGCCACGGCGGCGGCGGCCTCGTTCATGCGGCGCAGGTTTGCGGCGCGCCCCTCGGGTGTCGGGGCCGAGTAGGGCCCTGCGACGACGATGTGGAGCTTCGCAGCCAAGAACGCCGCCTCAGGTGTTCATCGCTTCGAAGAAATCCTTGTTGTTCTTCGAGTGCTTCAGCTTGTCGATCAGGAACTCCATCGCGTCCGTGGTGCCCATCGGCATCAGGATGCGGCGCAGGACCCACATCTTCGACAGCACGGCCTTGTCGACCAGCAGCTCTTCCTTGCGCGTGCCCGACTTGGTGATGTCGATCGACGGGAAGGTGCGCTTGTCGGCCAGCTTGCGGTCGAGGATGATTTCCGAATTGCCCGTACCCTTGAACTCTTCGAAGATCACTTCGTCCATGCGGCTGCCGGTATCGATGAGGCCGGTGGCGATGATCGTCAGCGACCCGCCTTCCTCGATGTTGCGCGCGGCGCCGAAGAAGCGCTTCGGGCGCTGCAGCGCGTTGGCGTCCACGCCGCCCGTCAGCACCTTGCCGGACGAGGGGACGACGGTGTTGTAGGCGCGCGCGAGGCGCGTGATCGAGTCCAGCAGGATCACGACGTCGCGCTTGTGCTCGACCAGGCGCTTGGCCTTCTCGATCACCATCTCGGCGACCTGGACGTGGCGTACGGCCGGCTCGTCGAAGGTGGAACTGACGACCTCGCCCTTGACCGAGCGGATCATGTCGGTGACTTCCTCGGGTCGCTCGTCGATCAGCAGGACGATGAGGTAGACCTCGGGGTGGTTCTGCGAGATCGAGTGCGCGATGTTCTGCAGCATCACGGTCTTGCCGACGCGCGGGGGCGCGATGATCAGGGCGCGCTGGCCCTTGCCGAGCGGGCAGACGAGATCGATGATCCGGCCGGTGATGTCGCGGCGCTGTGCGGGCGCGTTGTCGCGCTTGACCACTTCGGTGCGCCGCGCCGACAGCGTGCCCTTCAGCGCCACGGCCTCCTCGTCGCCCTGCGGGCGGCGGGCGGGCTTGGGCTTGGGCGGCGGCGGGGCTTCGACCGGCTCGTCGCCGAATTCGAGATTGAGGCGCGAGGTCGGATAGAAGGGCGTCAGGTTGTCGAAGTTGATGCGGTGGCGCGCGACTTCCGGCTCGTCGAAATTGATCGTGCGCACGGCGGTCAGCGCGAAGTAGCGCTCGCCGTCCTTGGGTGCGCGGATCTGGCCTTCGACCGTGTCGCCGGTGCGCAGGCCGTAACGGCGGATGATCTGCGGCGTGATGTAGATGTCGTCCGGGCCGGGTAGGTAGTTCGATTCAGGGCTGCGCAGGAAGCCGAAGCCGTCGGAGAGGGTCTCGAGGACGCCGTCGCCGTAGATCGCCACGTCGTTCTCGGCCATCCGCTTGAGGATGGCGAACATCATGTCCTGCTTGCGCAGGCTCGACGCGGCCTCGATCTGGAGTTCTTCGGCGTACGCCAGCAGGTCTGCGGGCGTCTTGCGCTTCAATTCTTGGAGATTCATTCGTTTTTTCTGGGGCTGGGTTTGGGAGAGGGCCCGCGACCGGCTTGGGGCTTTCGGGCAAACCCAGACGGCGAGCGTCTGTCTGTTTGCGGGAAGCCACTGAAATCGTCGTCGGGAAGGATCGGCCGGCAGTTAAAAGCGGCCACGCAAACGGGCGAAACACCCGTCCGAGGCGCAATCTAGCCGATCCGGGACCGAAGTCAACAACCCCGATTTCCGGGGAAGGGCCCGATTCAGAAGGGTTTCACGATCACCATCAGGACGATCACGACCATCAGGACGGCCGGAATCTCGTTGTGCAGCCGGAAAAACCGCGCCGGATGGCGGTTCGCGTCGGCCTCGAAGGCCTTGCGCCACTTCGCCTGCAGATGGTGGTGGACCGTCAGGACGACCACCGCGGCAAGCTTCACATGCAGCCACGCGCCGGCCCAGTCCTGCACCAGCAGCAGCATGCCGCCGAACAGCCACGCCGCGGTCATGGCGGGATTCATGATGCCGCGCAGCAGGCGGCGCTCCATCACCTTGAAGGTCTCCGACATCTCGGTGCCGGGCCGCGCCGCGCAGTGATAGACGAACAGGCGCGGCAGATAGAGCAGCCCCGCCATCCACGAGATCACCGAGATCAGGTGCAGCCACTTGATCCAGGCATACCAGTTGCCGATGAAGTCGATGAGCGCGTCCGGCATCGTTCAGATCGCCGCGAGCGGGCATTTCCCGCAGTTGCCGGGGCAGGGTCGCTCGCTGTCGTCCGCGAACGCCGTGCGTGGCGTGCCGCGCGCCAGCGCGCGCACGATCTCGGCAAGCCCGCGGATGAAATCGGGATGGGTCGAGACGGTCGGCACACGACTGTAGTACGGCACGCCCAGCGCCTCGGCACGCGCCCGATATTCGATGTCGAGCTCGACAAGCGTCTCGGAATGCTCGGAGACGAATGCGATCGGGACGACGACGACCGGTACCTTGTCGGCCGCCGCGCGCTCGATCTCGTGCTCGGTGCTCGGCCCGATCCATTCGAGCGGACCCACCCGGCTCTGGTAGCACACGACATGATCAAGCCCGGCGATGCCCAGCCGCGCCACGACGGACGCGACGGTGAGTTCGACCTGGTGCTGGTAGGGATCGCCCGCCGCGACGATCTTCTTCGGCAGGCCGTGCGCGGAGAACAGCACGCGCGGCTTGCCGTGGGCGCTCGCGGCCGCATGATGCGCGCCGATCAGGTCGGCGACGGCGGCGACGAACCCCGGCTGGCGCGGATAGCAGCAGGCGTAGGACGTCGGCACCGAAAGCCCCGCGCGCTTCGCGGCTTCGTCCCATGCCTTCTTCGAGCTTGCCGTCGTCGTCGTCGAATACTGCGGATAGAGCGGCAGCAGCACGATACGGTCCGGCACGAACGTCGCCACCTCGCGCACCACGTCTTCCGTCATCGGATGCCAGTAGCGCATGGCGGGAAAGCAGCGCACCTCGCCCAGGTCGCGCAGGCCCGCTTCCAGCGCGTGTGCCTGCGCCTGCGTGTTGGGCAGGATCGGCGAACCGCCGCCCATCTCGGCATAGATCGCCTGCGCCTTGGCCGTGCGCCGGGCCGAGATAAATTTCGCCAGCAGCCAGCGGAACGGGTTGGGCAGGCCGATGATCGCGCGGTCGTTGAAAAGATTGAACAGGAACGGACGAACGGCTTCGGGCCGGTTGGGCCCGCCGAGATTGAACAGGATGACGGCGATCTTCGACATCGCGCGCCCTACGCCTTGCGCGCGCGCCAGTTGCGGATCAGTCCGGCAAGCTGCGCGACGTTCTCCGGCGGCGTCTGCGGAATCACGCCGTGGCCCAGATTGAACACGAACGGCCCGCTGCCCAGCGCATCGAGGATGCGCGTCGCCGCCTGGTCGAGCGCCTCGCCACCGGCGGTCAGCACCATGGGATCGAGATTGCCCTGCACGGCCGTGAGTTTCTGCAGGCGGCGCGCGTAATCGAGCGGCACGGCCGTGTCGAGCCCGAGCGCCGAAACGCCGGGAATCGCGGCCGCCTTTTCGTAAAGCAGGCCCGAGCCCTTCGGGAAGAAGATCACCGGTATTTCCGGATGCGCCTTGGCGATCGCCGCGACGATCTTCGTGACGGGGGCGAGCACCCATTCGGCATACTCGGATTCCGGCAGGATCCCGGCCCAGGTGTCGAAGAGCTGCAACGCCTCGGCACCGGCCGCAACCTGCCGCTCGAGGTATTCAATCGTCGCCGAAACCAGCAGCTCGATCAGCCTGCGGAACGCCGCGCGGTCGCGATAGGCAAGCAGCCGGACATTCGCGAAATCCTTGCTGGTTCCGCCTTCGACCATGTAGGTCGCGACGGTCCACGGCGCGCCCGCGAAGCCGATCAGCGCCGTCGCTTCCGGCAGGTTCCTGCGCACGCGCGCGACGGTTTCGTAGACCGGCGCCACACGTGCCGAAAATCCGCCGAGCCCCGCTTCGAGTTTCGCGATCCCGGCGGCATCGCGCACGGGATCGAGAACCGGGCCTTCGCCCTCGCGGAATTCGAGCCCCTGCCCGAGCCCGTAGGGAACCATCAGGATGTCGGAAAACAGGATCGCCGCATCCATGCCGTAGCGGCGCAACGGTTGCAGCGTGATCTCGCAGGCGAGGTCGGGGCGCAGGCACAGATCGACGAAGCCGTTTGCCTGGGCGCGCGTTGCCCGGTATTCGGGCAGGTAGCGCCCGGCCTGGCGCATCAGCCAGAAGCACGGGCGCTCGTGCACGGCGCCGCGCAGGCTGCGCACGAACGGCTTGTCGGGGGATGTCTGGGGACGCGCGGAAATCATCGATGCAGGGACCTGTCGGCTGAAAAGCGGGCGGAGTGTACTCGCGAGACACGCCCTCTACCAAAGAAGAATCTAAATACTTACTAGGTAGTGGAGGTAGATGGGTGCCTGTGGATGATGGGGAATCAGCGCTCTCCCCGTTCGCTCCACCGATAGGGCCCGCCTGTGGAATTGTGGACGAACGGGCGGGGGTCGCGGGAAAAAAGCGCCGGATGTGCGCACCCGCGGCAAAGCGGAACGCGGATAACCTGAACATGCAAACCGGGGATAACCGCGCGCCGACGATTTGTCCCCGCAGTTCGTCCTGTCCGCAAGATTCGGTTCGCCCTGTGCCAAAGCGCAGCTTGACGTGTATACGGTTTGGGGACGATTTTTCGGCCCTGTGGATGAACCCCGACTTGTACCCCGGACTCACACCAATCCCCAGATGAAGCGCTTCCATCTTCACCTCGTTTCCGACGCGACCGGCGAGACCCTGAACTCGGTCGTGCGCGCATGCCTGGTGCAGTTCGAGAACGTGGAACCCGTCGAACACATGTGGTCGATGATCCGCACCGAGCGCCAGCTCGAGAAGGTGCTGTCGGGCATCGCGGCCAATCCCGGCGTCGTCCTCTACACGGTGATCGAGGAGCGCACGCGCGCGCAGCTCGAGATCGGCTGCCGCGCGCTCTCGATGCCGTGCATCCCCGTTCTCGATCCCACGATGGGCGCGCTCACAAACTATCTCGGCCTCAAGACGCGCAACCTGCCGGGCCGCCAGCACGCGCTCGACGCCGACTATTTCCGCCGCATCGACGCGATCAACTGGGTGATGATCCACGACGACGGCCAGGCCGCGCAGGGGCTGGGCGATGCCGAGGTGATCCTGATCGGCGTGTCGCGCACCTCGAAGACGCCGACCTGCATCTATCTCGCCAATCGCGGCATCAAGGCGGCGAACGTGCCCTTCGTGCCCGGCGTGGCGCTGCCCGACGAGATCGAGGAGCTGCACGCGCGCGCGGACGGGCCGCTGTTCGTGGGCCTCACAAACGATCCCAACATCCTCGTGCAGCTGCGCCGCAACCGTCTCAACATCCTCAACGAGAGCCGCGAGACGGACTATGTCGATCTCGACAAGGTGCGCAGCGAAGTGGCCGAGGCGCGCCGCTTCTTCACCGCGCGCGGCTGGCCCGTCATCGACGTGGCGCGCCGCTCGATCGAAGAGACCTCCGCCCAGATCATGACGATGGTGCAGGAACGGCGCGAGAAGGCCGGCCGCACGCCATGAAGCGCCTGTCGAACGACGAAGCGCCGCCGATCGTCCTCGCCTCGCAGAGCCGCTTCCGACGCGAGATGCTGGAACGCGCGGGCCTCACCTTCGTATGCGAGCCCGCGTCGGTCGACGAGGGCGAGATCAAGCAGTCGATGCGAGCCGAAGGGGCCAGCGTCGACGAAGTCGCGATCAAGCTTGCCGAACACAAGGCGCGCCGCGTGGCGATGCGCAATCCCGGTGCGATCGTCATCGGTTCCGACCAGATGCTCGACTGCAACGGAACCTGGTTCGACAAGCCGGTCGACCGCGCGCACGCCGAAGCGCACCTGCGCGCGCTCTCGGGCAAGACGCACAAGCTGGTGACGGCGGCCGTCGTGTTCAAGAACGGCACGCGCGTGTGGCATCACGTGGAATATGCGCGCCTGACGATGCGCCCGCTCGAAGCCGGCTTCATCCGGCGCTATCTCGACGCCGCGGGGGCCGATGCCTACGAGACCGTCGGCGCCTACCAGCTCGAAGGGCTGGGCGCGCAGCTTTTCACGCGCGTCGAGGGCGATTTCTTCGTCGTGCTCGGCCTGCCGCTGCTCGCACTGCTCGGCTTCCTGCGCGCGCAGGGCGTGGTGCCCGAATAATGCGCGTGCTGGGCCTGACGGGTTCCATCGCGATGGGCAAGTCGACGGCCGCCCGCCTGCTGCGGCGCATGCATGTGCCCGTCTACGATTCCGACGCCGAGATCCACAAGCTGCTGGCGAAGGGCGGCGAAGGCGTAGCGCCCGTCGCCGCGGCCTTTCCGGGTGTCGTGAAGAACGGCGCGGTCGACCGCGCGGCACTGGGTGCGCGCGTCTTTTCCGATGCCGGCGCGCTGCGCCGGCTCGAGGCGATCCTGCATCCGCTCGCCTGGCGCAACCAGCGCGCGTTCCTCGCACGTCACATGCGCGCGCGAACGAAGCTCGTCTGTCTCGACGTGCCGCTGCTCTACGAGACGATGGGCGAGATCAAATGCGATCTCGTCGTCGTCGTCTCGGCCTCGCCCGCGATCCAGCGCCAGCGTGCGCTGGCGCGCCCCGGCATGACGCAAGCGAAGCTCGCGGGCATCCTCGCGCGCCAGATGCCCGACGCGAAGAAGCGTGCGCTCGCCGACATCGTCGCGGTCTCGGCGCTCGGCCAGCTCGTCACCTTGCGCGCCCTGCGCAAAGCCGCCAGATTGGCCGCCCGAATCCCCGTCCGACGCCGGAATCCCTGATGCGCGAGATCGTCCTCGATACCGAAACCACCGGCCTCGATCCGAAGAGTCACCGGATCGTCGAGCTTGCCTGCATCGAGCTCGTCAACCATCTGCCGACGGGCGCCAAGCTCCACAAGCTCGTCGATCCGGAAATGGACATCCCGGCCGAGTCCGCCGCGATCCACGGCATCACGAACGCCAAGGTGAAGGGCGCGCCCGTGTTCGCCGAGATCGCGTCGGAGTTCCTCGAATTCATCGGCGACGCGAAGCTCGTCATCCACAACGCCGAGTTCGACGTGGGCTTCCTCAACGGCGAGCTCGTGCGCCTCGGCTTCCCGAAGATCCCGATCAACCGCGCCATCGACACGGTGCAGATCGCGCGCAAGAAGTTCCCGGGCGCGCCCGCCTCGCTCGACGCGCTGTGCAAGCGCTTCGGCGTCGACAACGCGCATCGCACGCTGCACGGCGCGCTGCTCGACGCCGACCTGCTTGCGCAAGTCTATCTGGAGCTGATCGGCGGCCGTCAGGCGATGCTGCTGGGCGCCGAACCCGCAGCCGGGCAAAAGCAGGCCGCCGCTGCCGCCGCCATCGCCGCCGCGAAGGGCCCGGTGCGCGCCGCACGCCCGCACGCACCCAGCGAGGCGGAAGCCGCCGCGCATGCGGCGGCCCTCGCCAAGCTCAAGAACCCCGTCTGGCTAAACTGATCAGTTCGGCAGGATGATCTTCGACGTCGGGCCCGTCGCCGACGGGGCCGGCGTGCCGGCTTCGCGCTCGGCCAGCCGCTTGCGGTAGAGCTCGACGAAATCCACCGGCTGCAGCAGCAGCGGCGGGAAGCCGCCCTCGCGGGTCGAGTCCGCGACGATGTTGCGCGCGAACGGGAACAGCAGGCGCGGGCATTCGATCATCAGGAACGGCCCGAGATGTTCCTGCGGCAGGCCTGCGACCTGGAAGACGCCGGCATAGAGGCACTCGATCACGAAGACGGTTTCTTCGCCCGAGCGCGCGGCCGCCTCGATCGACAGCTCGACCTCGTACACGTCCTGGCCCAGCGGGCGGGCCTCGACCTTCACGTCGGCGGCGACCTGCGGGTTCTTGTCCTGCGCGAGGAAGATGTCGGGCGCACGCGGGCTCTCGAAGGACAGGTCCTTCAGATACTGGGCGAGAACGCCGAAGGAGGGGCCTTGCGCGCCGCCGCTCGCGGGATCGGTCATGGGAAATGCAGCTCCGGTGGGAGGAAAAGACCGGCGGGGCGTAACACGAACCGCCCGGTACCCTCAATCGTCGAATTCGAGGCGGAGGATTTCGGCGTTCTTGACCTCCTGCCCGGTCAGCGCGCGGATGAAACCCCAATGCGAGACGACGCCCACGTCGCTGCGGTCCTCGAGCCCGGCCGCCTGCGCGCGGAAGCGCCGGCTGCGCGCCAAGATTTCTTCCTCGGTCTCGTCGCGGCCCAGCGTCACATGGTCGTGCCACCACGGATCGTCGAGATGGTCGAAATCGAGGGCCGGGAAGCGGCGCTTCAGTTCGGCCGGCGGCGAGCCGATGTCGCAGAAATAGGCCGCCCGCTCGCCGACCAGCGGATTGATATCGACCGGCAGGCCGAGCCGCTCGGCGATGATCAGGGCCGTTTCGATGGCGCGCGTATAGGGGCTGGCGATCAGCCGGCGCACGCCATGCGCCGAAAGCGCATCGGCCGCCGCGCGCGCCTGGGCGCGGCCCAGCTCGGTCAGGCGCGGATCGGGAATGCCCGGATCGACGCGGGAGACCGAAAAGACGGCGTTGAACTCGGATTGTCCGTGGCGGATCAGAAGCATGGGGCCGGGTTGTCGGGCTCTCGTTGCGGACCGGCGGGGGCGCAAAAGGCGGCCAAGCCGCTTGTTCCAGACCCCGACGACGCCTATTTATAACAGGGCGAGGCGGGAAATCACCCGCCTCGCCTCAATCCCGATTTCGCGGCGAGCTGGTTTCGATGGGCGACATGGCATTTATGGATATCCTGCTTTTCGCGGCCGTCGCGGTGTTCCTGATTCTGCGCCTGCGCAGCATCCTGGGGAAGCGGACGGGTGCGGAGGATGCCGAGCGCTGGCGCAGCCGCCCGCCCGAACGCACGCTGGAACGCGCCGATCAGGTGCCCGACAACGTCACCCCGTTTCCCGGCGCGCCGCGCCCGGTCGATGCGGCACCCGTCGAAGAAGCGGTCGCAGGCGATCCCGAACTCCAGCGCGGATTCGACGAGATCCGCCGCGCCGACGCTTCCTTCGCGCCCGGCGAGTTCGCGCAAGGTGCGCGCGGCGCGTTCGAGATGATCGTGCAGGCCTTCGCGCAGGGCGACACGAACGCGCTCAAGCCGCTGCTCGCACCCGACGTCTTCGAGGGTTTCGCCAAGGCGATCCGCGAGCGGCTCGCGGCCAAGCACACGCTGGAGACCACGCTGGTCGGCATCCGCAGCGCCGACATCGTCGCCGCCCGGATGGAGGGCCGCACCGCCATGGTGACGGTCAAGTTCGTCTCCGAGCAGGTCAACGTCACGCGCGATGCCGACGGCAACGTCGTCGAGGGCGATGCCGCGAAGGTGACGAAGCTCACCGACATCTGGACCTTCGCGCGCGACACGCGCAACCGCGACCCGAACTGGGCGCTCGTGCGCACCGAGGAACCGGGCTGAACGCTTGCAGCTTCGCCCGCTCGCAGCGCTGCTGATTTCCCTCGCCCTCGCATCCTGCGCGGGCAAGCCGCCCGCTCCGCCGCCTGCACCGGCACCCGAGCCGCCCGCGCGTCTCGTCCTCGTCCCGTCGTCCTTCGCCGACATGCCGGGCTGGAGCGCCGACCGGCACGCCGAGGCGCTGCCCGCCCTGCTGCGCACCTGCACGCGGCTTGCGCGTCTTCCTGACACTCAAACCATTGGCACCGACGCGCTCGCCGGCCAGGTCGCCGACTGGCGCGCGCCGTGCGAAGCCGCGCGCACGCAGCCGCCGGCGGCCGCGCGCAATTTCTTCGAGGCGAACTTCGTGCCCTTCGCGCTGGCGAACAACGATGTGCGCGAGGGGCTGTTCACCGGCTATTACGAACCTGAACTCAACGGCAGCCTGACGCGCACGCCGCGTTTCACGGTGCCGCTCTATGGCCGGCCCGACGATCTCGTCACGGTCGATCTCGGCGCGTTCCGCGAGGAGCTGCGCGGCCAGCGCATCGCTGGGCGCGTGGAAAGCGGGGCCCTGCGCCCGTACGAGCCGCGCGCGCGGATCGTGGAAGGTGCGCTGGGTGCGCGCGGCAAGCCGCTCGTCTGGGTGGACGATGCGACCGAGGCGTTCTTCCTGGAAGTGCAGGGGTCGGGGCGCGTCGTGCTGCCCGACGGGCGCGTGCTGCGCGTGGGCTTCGCCGCGCAGAACGGGCACCCCTATGTGCCCATCGGCCGCACGCTGATCGAGCGCGGCGCGCTCGCGCGCGAGAACGTGTCGATGCAGAGCATCAAGGCATGGCTCGCCGCCAATCCGGCCGAGGCCGCCGCGATCCGCAACTCGAACCCGTCTTATGTGTTCTTCCGCACGGTCGAAGGCGACGGGCCGCTGGGCAGCGAAGGCGTGGCGCTGACGCCGGGCCGTTCGCTCGCGGTCGACCGCAGCTTCCTGCCGATGGGCGTGCCGATGTTCCTCGACGCGGCCGATCCGCTCGACGCGAACGCGCGCATCTCGCGTCTCGTGATGGCGCAGGACACCGGCGGCGCCATCCGCGGCCCCGTGCGCGGCGACGTGTTCTGGGGTGCCGGCAAGACGGCTGAGGAATATGCCGGCCGCATGCGCGCGACGGGCCGCATCTGGATCCTGCTGCCGCGCGCGGTGGCGGAGCGCAGGTTGCGTCTCTCCTAATCGTCATGCCCGGGCTTGACCCGGGCATGACGGGAATAATCAGTCCGTAATCGAAATATGCGGCGCATCCGCCGCGATGCGCGCAAGCCATGCGCGCACGTTGGGATAGCCCGCAAGCGCGAAGCCGCCTTCCTCCGCCACATGCGTATAGGCGTAGAGCGCGATGTCCGCGATCGTCGGATGCTGGCCGACGAAGAAGGGACGCGACGCAAGATGCTGTTCCATCACGGCCAGGGCCGCATGGCCCTGCGGGCGCTTCATCTCGATAAGCTGGGCGCGCAACGGCGTGATCTCGATGCCGTGCGTCAGCCAGTAGCGCACGGTCGCGATGTTGGGCTCGTGGCTGTACTGCTCGAAGAACAACCACTGCATCACCCGGGCGAATTCGAGCCGGTCCTCGGGCAGCCATTTCGTGTGCTTGGCCAGCCAGCACAGGATCGCGTTCGATTCCGCGATATAGGTGCCGTCGTCGAGGCGCAGCAGCGGCACGCGGCCGTTGGGATTGCGCGCGAGGAATTCCGGCGTGCGCGTCGCCCCGCTGTCGATGTCGACCACGGTGCGGGTATAGGCCAAGCCCAGCTTGTGCATAAGAAGCCGGCACTTGTAGGCGTTGCCCGAATACGGGCTGTCGAAAAGCTCGATCATGCCCCTTCCATAAAACGCGCGGTGCCGACGCGCAAACCGGTTTTTCCGGGCCAAGACCAAGCTATACTTAGCCTCATGTCCCAGCGTCGCCTGCCGCCGCTCAATGCCCTGCGCGCCTTCGAGGCCGCCGCCCGCAATGGCGGCTTCACGGCCGCGGCGCGCGAGCTTTCCGTTTCGCCGGCCGCGATCAGCCAGCATGTCGCCTCGCTCGAAGCGCATCTCGGCACGAAACTGTTCCGCCGTCTGCCGCGGGGTCTGGCACTCACCGATGCGGGCCGCGCCTATCTGCCGGGGCTGGAGGAAGGCTTCGCCACGCTGGCGGCGGCGACGCGCGCGCTGCGCGGCCGCCCGCGCGCGGGCAAGCTTGTCGTCTCGACGCTGCCGTCGTTCGCGACGGGGTGGCTCGTGCCGCGCCTGCCGGATTTCCGCCGGCGCTATCCCGAGATCGACGTCGTGCTGCGTTCGGAATGGCGCTTCGCCGATTTCGCGCGCGAGGCCGTCGACGCCGCGATCCGCTACACGAAGGAACCGCCCGCGGCCCTGCGCGCCGACCGGCTGCTGGCGGAATCGCTGTTCCTGTGCGCGGCGCCCGCGCTCGCGCAGAAGCTGCGCCGGCCGGCGGATCTCGCCAACGCCACGCTGCTGCACGATTCGAGCATCGAGCGCAGCGAGCCGCGACTGGGGTGGGAACCCTGGCTCGACCTGCTCGGCCTGCCGCGGAGCCTCGCCGCGCGCGGCCCCGGCTTTTCGGATTCGAGCGCCCTCTACATCGCCGCGCGCCTCGGGCACGGCGTGGCGGTGGGCCGCAGCGTGCCGCTGGCCGACGACATTTCCGCCGGCCGGCTCGTCCGGCTCTTCGATCTCGAGCTGCCGTCGGGCTTCGCCTACTGGATGGTGGCGCCCAGGGCCGGCACCGAAGATCCGCGCGTGGCGGCGTTCCGCAGCTGGGTGCTCGACGCGCGCTAGGGCGCGTTGCTATAGAAGTGCGTCTCGTCCGGGGGAAAGCGAATGGCCGTCATCACGAACATCGAAGACCTGCGTGTGCTCGCCCAGAAGCGCGTCCCGCGCATGTTCTACGACTATGCGGATTCCGGCGCCTGGACCGAGCAGACCTACCGCGCCAACACGAGCGACTTCGAGAAGATCCGCCTGCGCCAGCGCGTCGCGGTCAACATGGACGGCCGCTCGCTCGCCACGAAAATGGTCGGGCAGGACGTCGCCATGCCCGTGGCGCTCGCACCCACCGGCCTCACCGGCATGCAGCATGCCGACGGCGAGATCCTCGCCGCGCGCGCGGCCGCGAAGTTCGGGGTGCCCTTCACGCTGTCGACGATGAGCATCTGCTCGATCGAGGACGTGGCCGAGAATACCGACAAGCCCTTCTGGTTCCAGCTCTACGTGCTGCGCGACCGCGAATTCATCAAGCGCCTGATCCAGCGCGCCAAGGCCGCGAAATGCTCGGCCCTCGTGCTGACGCTCGATCTGCAGATCCTCGGCCAGCGCCACAAGGACCTGAAGAACGGCCTGTCGGCGCCGCCCAAGCTGACGCTCGCCAACATCGTCGACATGATGACCAAGCCCGGCTGGTGCATGGGCATGCTCGGCACGAAGCGCCGGCAGTTCGGCAACATCGTGGGCCACGTGACGGGCGTGGACGACATGTCGTCGCTGTCGTCGTGGACCGCCTCGCAGTTCGATCCGCGGCTCTCGTGGGACGACGTGAAGTGGATCAAGGATCTGTGGGGCGGCAAGCTGATCCTGAAGGGCATCCTCGACGAGGAGGACGCACTGAAGGCCGTCGCGTCGGGCGCGGACGCGCTGATCGTGTCCAACCACGGCGGCCGCCAGCTCGACGGCGCGCTGTCGTCGATCGCCAAGCTCGCCCCCATCGTCGATGCGGTCGGCGACAAGATCGAGGTGCATTTCGACGGCGGCATCCGTTCGGGCCAGGACGTGCTGAAGGCGCTGTCGCTGGGCGCCAAGGGCGCCTATATCGGCCGCGCGTTCCTCTACGGGCTGGGTGCCATGGGCGAGGCGGGCGTCACCAAGGCGCTCGAGATCATCCACAAGGAACTCGACGTCACGATGGCGTTCTGCGGCAAGAACCGCGCGGTCGCGGGCCAGGACCGCGCCAACGAGCGCGTGCTGGGGCGCGACAACCTGATCCTGTCGGACGAATTGCGGCGCGAATTCGGCCTCGCGAAATAGGGGCGGCGATGGCGCGGCGCCCCGCCACCGTTCCCGACGCCCACCTCTTCGAAATCGCGATGCGCGACGTGACGCCGCTCAAGCGGCGCAAATCCCGCGCGAAACCGGCGGCACCCGTTCACACGCCGATCCCGGCCCCGGCCGTTGCGCCCGTCGTGCTGCGCACGACCTATGTGCCGCTGCCGGTCGCATCCCCGCCGCCGCGCGCGCCTGCGCGCAAAACCCCCGAGCCCGGCCTCGACAAGAACACCGCGCGGCGCTTCGAGCGCGGCGAACTCCCCATCGACAGCGCCATCGACCTGCACGGACTCACGCAGGCCCATGCGCACGAACAGCTCGACCGTTTCGTCGGCAACGCCGTGAAGGCAGGGGCCCGCGTGCTGCTGATCGTCACGGGCAAGGGCAGGCAGGGCGAGGGCGTGCTGCGAAAGCAGGTGCCCGAGTGGCTGAAGCTCGGACCGAATGCGTCGCGGATTCTCCGGCTGGCGCCGGCGCGCATCCGGCATGGCGGCGAGGGCGCCTATTACCTGCTGCTGCGGCGCGCGCGGTGACTCCGTTCGGCAACAAGGTGCGCGAGCTGCGCAAGGCGCGCGGCATCACGATGAAGCAGATGGCTGCCGACCTCGACATCAGCCAGGCCTATCTCTCGGCGCTGGAGCACGGCCATCGCGGCCTGCCGTCGCCCGCCCTCGTCGTGCAGATCTGCGAATACTTCCATCTGATCTGGGACGATTTCGAGGAGGTGCACCGCATCGCCGGCGTGTCGCACCCGCGCGTCATCGTCGACACGCGCGGGCTCGACGCGCGCAAGACCGAACTCGCCAATCTGCTGGCCGAGCGCATCGCGGGTCTGTCGGATGCGGATACCGCGGACCTGCTGAACCGCCTCAAAAGCGCGCAAACCGTTGCCGAAAAGCCACTAAAGCGTTGATTTGAATTGCCATTTTATTGCCATACGGCCGGCACGCCGTCGCCACACCGGCGGGCTCCAATCGCGGGACTGGCAACCACGCGAAGGAGATCCTCCATGCGCAACGCTGCTCTGGCTTTGGCTCTCGCGGCCGCTCTCTCGACGAGCGCGTGCTCCGGGATGAACAGCACTGAACAGCGCGTGCTTACGGGCACGGCGATCGGTGCCGCCGTCGGTACCGGTATCGGTGCCCTCTCCGGCGGTCTCGACATGGGCACAGGTGCCGCAATCGGCGCCGCAGTGGGTGCCGCCGGCGGCCTGATCGTCGATCAGGTCGACAAGAAGAAGAAGTGACGACGCCTCTTCTTCTGGACCCCTCCCTCTGGAAACTCGGGCCCCGGCCGGGCAATCCCCGGTCGGGGCCTTCTTTCGTCAGAGGATGAACTTCGACAGATCCGCGTTCTTCGCGAGGTTGGCGACCTTGTCGCGCACATAGGCGGCGTCGATGGCGATGGCTTCGCCGCCGCGGTCGGAGGCGGTGAAGCTGATCTCCTCGAGCAGGCGTTCGAGGATCGTGTGCAGGCGGCGCGCGCCGATATTCTCCACGCCGCGATTGACGTCGGCGGCGAGACCCGCGATCGCCTCGATCGCGTCGTCGCCGAAGGCGAGCTTCACGTCCTCGGTCTTCAGCAGCGCCACATACTGCTTGATCAGGCTGTTCTCCGGCTCGCGCAGGATGCGCACGAAGTCATCCTTCTCCAGCCCCTTGAGCTCGACGCGGATCGGCAGGCGGCCTTGCAGCTCGGGCAGCAGGTCGCTGGGCTTCGCCACGTGGAACGCGCCCGAGGCCACGAACAGGATGTGGTCGGTCTTGATCGGCCCGTGCTTGGTGGAAACGGTCGTGCCCTCGATCAGCGGCAGCAGGTCGCGCTGCACGCCTTCGCGGCTCACGTCGGCGCCGCCCACGCGGTCGCCGCGCCCGCAGATCTTGTCGATCTCGTCGATGAACACGATGCCGTTCTGCTCGACAGCCTGCTTGGCTTCCTTGAGCACGCGCTCCTGGTCGACGAGCTTGTCGGCCTCTTCCTGGAGCAGCACGGCATGGCTTTCCGAGACCTTCATCTTGCGCGTCTTGGTGCGCCCGCCGAAGGCCTTGGACAGCATGTCGTTGAGATTGACCATGCCCATCTGGCCGCCCGGCATGCCGGGCACGTCCATCATCGGCATCTGCATGCCGCCGGCATTGTCGGCGACCGTGAGTTCGATCTCGCGGTCGGAAAGCTGGCCTTCGCGCAGCATCTTGCGGAATTTCTGTCTGGTGTCGGCCCCGGCATTGGCGCCGACCAGCGCTTCGAGCACGCGCTCTTCGGCCGCCAGCTCCGCCTTCGCTTCCACTTCCTTGCGCAGGCGGTCGCGCGTCATCTGCAACGCGATCTCCATCAGGTCGCGCACGATCTGCTCGACGTCGCGGCCGACATAGCCCACTTCCGTGAACTTCGTCGCCTCGACCTTGATGAAGGGCGCCTGCGCCAGCTTCGCCAGACGCCGCGCGATCTCGGTCTTGCCGCAGCCCGTCGGCCCGATCATCAGGATGTTCTTGGGCAGCACCTCGTCGCGCAGCTCCGCCGGCAGCTGCAGCCGGCGCCAGCGGTTGCGCAGCGCGACCGCGACCGCGCGCTTGGCGTCGTTCTGGCCGACGATGTAGCGGTCGAGTTCGGAAACGATCTCGCGCGGGGAGAAGGCCGGCTGGCTCATAGTTCCTCGATGGTCAGGTTGCCGTTGGTGTAGACGCAGATCTGGCCCGCGATCTTCAGCGAACGCTCGGCGATCTCGCGTGCGGAAAGCTCGGTCGAGCCGACGAGCGCGCGCGCCGCCGAAAGCGCATACGAGCCGCCCGAACCGATGCCGATGAGACCGTCTTCCGGCTCCAGCACGTCGCCCGTGCCCGTCAGAACGAGGCTGACCTGCCTGTCGGCGACGGCCATCATCGCTTCGAGACGGCGCAGATAGCGGTCGGTCCGCCAGTCCTTTGCGAGCTCGACGCACGCGCGCATCAGCTGGTCGGGGTGCTTCTCCAGCTTCGCCTCAAGCCGTTCGAACAGCGTGAAGGCGTCGGCCGTGGCCCCGGCGAAGCCGCCGATGACGTTGCCGCCGCCCAGCCTGCGCACCTTGCGGGCGTTCGACTTGATGATCGTGGCACCCAGGCTCACCTGCCCGTCGCCCGCGATGACGACCTTGCCCGCCCGGCGGACGGCGAGGATCGTCGTGCCGTGCCAGGTCTCGCTCCGGTTGGAATCCATTGGGGGAAATGCCTTCCTTTCCAGTACCCCCGATCTAGGGGTGTAGGCCCGCGGGATCAAGCCGGGGGCACTTATCTGTGGTCCGGGTGGCCTCGCGTCTGGTAAATATCGCCGGTTATGGCCGAACCCAAAACCGCCGTCTATCCGTTCCCTTCGCCGCGCCGGGCCACGGTCAAGCGCGCCACGAAGGAGACCCAGATCGAAGCCACCGTCAACCTCGACGGGTCGGGCGTCTACGACGTTTCGACGGGCATCGGTTTCCTCGATCACATGATGGAGCAGCTCTCGCGCCATTCGCTGATCGACGTGCACCTGCGCGCCAAGGGCGACCTGCATATCGATTTCCACCACACGACCGAGGACGTGGGCATCGCGCTCGGCGAAGCCGTCGCCAAGGCGATGGGCGACCGCAAGGGCATCGTGCGCTACGGCGACGCGATGATACCCATGGACGAGACGCTGACGCGCGTGGCGCTCGACGCCTCGAACCGCCCCTACCTCATCTGGAAGGTCGCGTTCACGCGCCCCAAGCTCGGCGACATGGACACCGAGCTGTTCAAGGAATGGTTCCAGGCGTTCGCGCAGAACGCAGGCCTCACGCTGCACGTCGAGAATCTCTACGGCGAGAACAACCATCACATCGTCGAGTCCTGCTTCAAGGGACTGGCCCGCGCGCTGCGTGCGGCCGTCGCGATCGATCCGCGCAAGGCCGACGCGATCCCGTCGACCAAGGGCGTGCTCGGCGGCGGCTCGGCCGACGGCGCCGACGTGTGATGGGTGCCCGGCTCTATTCCGTCCACCTGAATCCGCTGGCCGCCGGAACAGATCGCGACGCGGTCTTCGTGCGCGACGGCTTCTCGTGGCCCGCATGCCTGTTCGGGATTCCGTGGGCGCTGTATCACCGCCTCTGGTGGCCGGCCTTCGGCATGCTCGTCTATCTGCTGGCCCTTGCCGCGGCCGAACAGTACCTGCCGCTCGATCCGTTCCGCGTGATCTGCTTCGACGCCGCGCTCGCCATCATCGTCGGGTTCGAGGCGAACGACATGCGCCGGCGCGCGCTCGAAGCGCGCGGCTATATCGACGGCGGCCTCGCCGCCGGCGGCGACCTCGCGGAAGCCGAGCTGCGCTGGTTCGCGGCGCACGCCACATGAAGATCGCCGTCGTCGATTACGGGTCGGGCAACCTGCGCTCGGCCGCCAAGGCGTTCGAGCGTCAGGCGGGTGCCGGCCACACCGTGGAGATCACCGCCGATCCCGACAAGGTGCGCAAGGCCGACCGGATCGTGCTGCCGGGGCAGGGCGCGTTCGCCGACTGCGCGGCGGGCCTGCGCGGCGTGCCCGGCATGGTCGCGGCCCTCGAAGAGGCGGCGCTGAAGCGCGCGGTCCCGCTCTTCGGCATCTGCGTGGGCATGCAGCTGTTCGCAAGCGTCGGGCTCGAATACGGCACGCATGCGGGTCTGGGATGGATTCCGGGCGAAGTGCGCCGCATGACGCCGGACGATCCGAACCTGAAGCTGCCGCAGCTGGGGTGGAACGCGCTCGACTTCGCGCCGCATCCGCTGCTCGCGGGCTGGCCCGAGGGCGCCCACGTCTATTTCGCCAACTCGTACCATTTCGTGCCGGCGGACCGCTCGACGGTGCTGGCGACGGCCGACTATGGCGGCCCGATCGTCGCCGCCGTCGTCAAAAACAACATCGCGGGCACGCAGTTCCACCCGGAGAAGAGCCAGGGCATCGGCCTCGCGCTCGTCTCCAACTTCCTCGCGTGGAATCCATGATCCTGTTCCCCGCCATCGACCTCAAGGGCGGCAAGTGCGTGCGCCTGCTGCGCGGCGAGATGTCGGCCGCCACCACGTTCAACGACGATCCGGCCGATCAGGCGCGCAAGTTCGAGGCGTCGGGCTGCCGCTGGATCCATGTCGTCGATCTTGACGGCGCGTTCGCGGGCGCGCCCGTCAACGCGCCCGCCGTGCGCGCGATCCTGAAAGCCGTGAAGGTGCCCGTGCAGCTCGGCGGCGGCATCCGCGATGCGGCCGGCATCGCCGCCTGGCTCGAGGCGGGCATCAACCGCGTGATCCTCGGGACCGTCGCGCTGCGCAACCCGGCCCTCGTCAAACAGGCCTGCAAGGACTGGCCGGGGCGCATCGTCGTGGGCATTGACGCGCGCGGCGGGCGTGTGGCCGTCGAAGGCTGGGCGGAAACGTCGGACGTTCTCGCGGTCGATCTTGCGAAGAAATTCGCGAATGCCGGCGTCGCGGCAATCGTCTACACCGACATCGAGCGCGACGGTGCGATGGGCGGTCCCAACGTGGAAGCGACGGCCGAACTTGCCAAAGCGTCGGGCATCCCGGTCATCGCGTCGGGCGGCGTTTCCTCGCTCGACGATCTTGCGGCGCTGAAGGCCCGCGCATCCGACGGCATCGTCGGCGTGATCTCGGGCCGCGCCCTCTATGACGGGCGCATCGATCTCGCGGCGGCCGTGAAGCTCTTGGAGGCGAAGGCCTGATGCTGAAGATCCGCATCATCCCCTGCCTCGACGTCAAGAACGGCCGCGTGGTGAAGGGCGTCAATTTCGTCGATCTCGTCGATGCGGGCGATCCCGTGGAAGCGGCCGCCGCGTACGACGCGGCCGGCGCCGACGAGCTCTGCTTCCTCGACATCGCGGCGAGCCACGAGAACCGCGAGACGATCTACGACGTGGTGGCGCGCACGGCCGCGCGCTGCTTCATGCCGCTGACCGTCGGTGGCGGCGTGCGCAACGTCGAGGATATCCGCAAGCTGCTGCTGGCCGGCGCCGACAAGGCGTCGATCAACACGGCCGCCGTCACGCGGCCCGAATTCGTGCGCGAGGCGGCCGAGAAGTTCGGCAGCCAGTGCGTGACGGTCGCGGTCGACGCCAAGCGCGGCGAAGGCGGAAGGTTCGAGGTGTTCACCCATGGCGGGCGCAACCCGACGGGTCTCGAAGCCGTCGCGTGGGCGAGGCGCATGGTCGAGCTGGGGGCGGGCGAGATCCTGCTGACCTCGATGGACCGGGACGGCACGAAGGCGGGCTACGATACGGAACTGACGCGCGCCATCGCCGATGCGGTGTCGGTGCCCGTCATCGCGTCGGGCGGCGTGGGCAGCCTCGACCATTTCACGGCCGGCGTGCGCGAAGGCCATGCAGCGGCGCTGCTCGCCGCATCCGTCTTCCATTTCGGCACCTTCACGATCGCGCAGGTGAAGGCGCATCTTGCTGCGGCCGGCGTGCCGGTTCGTCCGGCTTGAGTCGCCTGCCCGGCTCTGTCATTTTTCAGGCATGCCCATGAACCAGACGCCCTCGAACTCCGAAGACACGATCCTGCGGCTGTTCCGCACCATCGAGAGCCGGCGCTCCGCCGATCCCGAGGTGTCGCATACGGCCAAGCTCTTCCAGAAGGGCACCAAGAAGATCGCGCAGAAGGTGGGCGAGGAAGCGGTCGAGGTCGTCATCGAGGCGATCCGCAACAACCGCAAGCGCCTCGTCGACGAGAGCGCCGACCTCATGTACCACCTGCTCGTGCTGTGGGCCGACGCGCATATCGAGCCGCACGAGATCTGGGACGAGCTTTCGCGTCGCGCGGGCATGTCCGGCGTTGCCGAAAAGGCGTCGCGCGATCCCGACAAGGACGATTGAGGCGCCGATGGCCTACGATCCGAACAACGTGTTCGCGAAGATCCTGCGCGGCGAGATCCCGTGCAGGAAGGTCTACGAGAACGAGCACGTGCTCGCCTTCCACGACATCGCCCCGCAGACGCCCGTGCACGTGCTGGTGATCCCGAAGGGCGCCTACGTGTCGATGGACGATTTCACCGCGAACGCCGGCGTGGCCGAGCAGGGCGCCTTCCTGAAGGCGGTGGGCGACGTGGCGCGGATGGTCGGCGTGGCGGGCGAGGGCTATCGCGTGCTGTCGAACTGCGGCGTCAACGGCAACCAGGAGGTGCCGCACCTCCACATGCATATCTTCGGCGGCAAGCCGCTGGGCCGGATGATCGGCAAGACGGGCTGAAAACCGCCCGGATTCGCATTTTGGCAACGTGTGTCGCTTGCCGTTTTACTTATGTAGCACGTAAATTTACCGTCTAATTTGAACCGGACGGGCGGGCACGTGCAGGGCATCGCGAAGTTCTTCGGAAGGCTGCGCAAGGAGGTTGTGCTCGGCGCGGCGATCGCGGCCGCCGGCCTGCTGTTCGCGGCCGGACTCTACCGCAGCGAGCGCATGGCCCTGCTCGAGCGCTCGGAAGGCGAGTCGCGCCAGCTCCTCAATGCCGTCACCGAAGACGCCGTCGCAATCTTCCAGCCCGCGCGCACGATCGCCGAGACGGCCGACGATGCGCGCCTGCCCGACATGGAGCGTGCGACCGCGCGCGAAGCCTTCTTCGCGATGGTCACGGGCCCGGTGCGACGCATCCGGCAGCTGAGCTCGGTCTATATCGGCTTCGGCGACGGCGGCTTCTGGCAGTTCCGCGAGACCGCACCCGCCTTCGTCACCGAACATCCAGACGCGCCGCGCGGCATGTCGCCGGGCGTGCGGCGCATCATCGATTCCGACAAGGCCGCGCTCTGGCAGATGTACGACGAGCGCGAGAAGGCATGGATCGGCGTGCCGGAGGAAGACTCCACCTACGATCCGCGCACGCGGCCCTGGTTCTGGGCCGCGCGCACCGAATCCGGCATCCAGTGGTCGGCGCCCTACAAGAATCCGACGGGCGGCGAATGGACGCTGACCATGTCCCAGCAGCTGATCGACCGCGTCGGCAGCGTGTGGGGCGTGCTCGGGCTCGATTTCTACATCGACACGCTCGATACGCTGCTCGCCGAATGGCACCTGCGCCGCCTGCAGCCGGGCGCGTGGATCGGCGTCGTCGACCAGGCCGGCAAGCTGATCGCGCATGCGCCCGCCAACGCGCCGACGACGCTGTCCGATTTCGTGACGAAGCTCCATTTCAGCAATTCCGACGGGCTCGGCAAATTCGATTTCGGCGGACGCGAATATTTCGGCGCCTCGGCGCGTCTCGGCGAGGAATTCCGCCTGCCGCTGTCGCTCATCGTGGTCCAGCCGGCCGACGCGATCCTGGGGCCTGCGGTCGCCGCCCTGCAGCGCAACCTGATCCTGCTGCTTGCCGTACTGGCGGTCCTCGTGGCGGTCGCGACCTACGCGATCAAGATGCGCGAGGAAATCAAGGCGAGGAAGGTCGCCGAGGCCGAGGCCAAGGCCAAGGACCGCGAGCTCGCCCTCGTCCTCGACAGCATGTCGGGCGGCCTGTTCGCGGTCGACACGTCGCTGAACCTGCGCATGTTCAACCGGATCTTCGCCAGCAACTACGGACTCGGCGATCTCAAGATCGGCATGAAGCTCGAAGAGGTGTTCCGCCGCCGGGCCCTGCGCGGCGACTACGGGCCGGGCGACCCCGACGAGCTGGTCAAGGGGCCGCTCGACAGCTACACGACGATGAAGCCCGGCGAAATCCGCCAGATGGAAGACACGCTGCCCGACGGCCGCGTCATGGCGATCAGCCGCACGCGCATCCAGGACGGCTCCTACGTCACGCTTTTCACCGACATCACCGAGCGCAAGCAGGCCGAGGCCGAGGTTCTGAAGGCCAAGGAGATCGCCGACGAGGCGACCAAGGCCAAATCCTCGTTCCTCGCGATGATGAGCCACGAGATCCGCACGCCGATGAACGGCGTGATGTCGATGGCCGAGATGCTCGACCAGACCGAGCTTACCGACGACCAGCGCTCGATGAGCGGCACGATCCGCTCGTCGGCCTCGGCGCTGCTGACGATCATCAACGACATCCTCGACTTCTCGAAGATCGAGGCGGGCAAGCTCGACATCGAGAAGGTGGGCTTCTCGCTGGTCGAGTCGGTCGAAAGCGTGGGCGAGCTGCTGATCCCGCGTGCCGAGGACAAGGGCGTCGAGCTGATCGTCGATCTCGATCCCTCGATCCCCGACGCGCTCGTCGGCGATCCCACGCGCCTGCGCCAGGTGGCGCTCAATCTCGCGGGCAACGCCGTCAAGTTCACCGAGGAAGGGCGGGTCTCCATCGTCGTGCGCGCGGCCGGCGCACCGGCCGAAGGCACGATGACGGTGCGTTTCGAAATCCGCGACACGGGCATCGGCCTTTCGCCCGAGCAGCAGGCCAAGCTCTTCCAGCCCTTCGCGCAGGCCGACAGCTCGACCTCGCGCAAGTTCGGCGGCACGGGCCTCGGCCTGTCGATCTCGCTCAAGCTCGTCGAGATGATGGGCGGGAAGATCGGCGTCGAGTCCGAACTCGGCAAGGGCTCGAACTTCTGGTTCGAGATCCCGTTCGGCGTCGCCTCGCCCGCGGCCGAACGGCCGGCGGTCGACATTTCCGACGCGAAGGTCGTCTGCGTGGACATCGACGGCCTGCGCCGGGAGATCGCCACCCGCCTGCTTGCCGCGGCCGGGATCGAGGGCACGCAGTTCGTGTCGAGCGACAGCTTCGACCACACGCAGCTCTGCGCGCGCGGCCCCAGGGGCATCCTCGTGCTCGGCGCCACGCATGGCGGCGAAACGGCGCTCGCCATCGCCCGCCGCGTCACGAAGGACCCGGAACTTTCCGGCTGGAAGCCCGTGCTCGTCACCTCGCGCCGCCTCGTCTCGACTCTGGCGGAGGCCGATCGGGCCGGCTTCTTCGCCACGCTGACGGTTCCCGTCCGCCGCCACCGCTTCTGGCGCATCCTCGCCGCGGCGCTGGGGCGCGCCGACCTCGACGCGCGCGCGGGCTCGCAGGATGTCGATATCGGCTGGGCGCCGCCGCCGCTCGACGAGGCGCTCGCCGCCGGCACGGCGATCCTCGTCGCCGAGGACAACGCGACCAACCAGCTCGTCGTCGCGCGCCTGCTCAACCAGCGCGGCTACGCGCACGAGATCGCCGACGACGGCGCCCAGGCACTGAAGGCCCTCGAAGGCCGCAATTTCGGCCTGCTGCTGACCGACTTCCACATGCCCGAGATGGACGGCTTCGAGCTGACGGCCGCGGTGCGCGGCAGGGAAGCGTCGCTGGGGCTGCCGCGCCTGCCCATCGTCGCGCTGACGGCCGACGCGCTGCCGGGGACCGAGGAGAAATGCCTTGCGGCCGGCATGGACGGGTATCTCACCAAGCCCATCGATTCCAAGGCGCTGACCGCCGCGCTCGAAAAATGGCTGCCGGGCGCGAAGGACCTGCGCCGCCGGCCGGATGCGAAGGCCGCGCCCGCGGCGAAGAAGCCGGCCGCGCCCGAGATCGATCCCGCGATCTTCGAGCGCGCGCGGATCGAAGACATGTTCGGCGGCTGGAACGACGAGGGGCGCGACTTCCTCGTCTCGTTCCTCGACGGCCTGCCCGCGATGCTGGCGAAGATCGACGCGGCGATCGCGGCGGCCGACATCGCGGGTGCGCGCGACGCCGCGCACGCGCTGAAGGGGGCCGCCCGCTCGATGGGCGCGGTGCGCCTGGGCCAGCTCGCGTCCGACATGCAGGACGTGCTGGATGGCGGCGACATGGACACCGCCGGCATGCTGCTGCAGCCGATGCTCGAGCCGACCTACCAGGAACTCGTCGCCGCCACGCAACCGCTCCGCTGAGGCCAGAAGATGACGACGCCCGATATCGACTACGCCAAGCTGCGCATCCTGCTCGTCGAGGACGAGGAATACACGCGCAAGGTCATCAAGCAGCTTCTGTTCCAGACCGGCGTGCGCTCCTTCTCCGAGGCGCCCGACGGGCGCGCGGGCATGCAGGAAGTGGTGCGCACGCGCCCCGACATCGTCTTCTGCGACGTGCACATGGGCGATTTCGGCGGCAAGGCGTTCCTCGAAGGCATCCGCAAGGTCAAGATCCAGGGCATCGACAAGACGCCCGTCGTGATGCTGACGGCGGACGCGAACAAGGATACGGTGGTCTTCGCCAAGGAGCACAACGTGGCGGGATATCTCGTGAAGCCGGTCAGCCAGCAGCAGCTCAAGAACCGCATCGAACTGATCGTCGGCGCCAATCCCGAACTCGCGTTGCGCGTGAAGCCCAGCCGGATGTGACGTGCCTGCCATCCGCCCCGCCACGCAGGCCGACCTCGCCGCGATCCGGGCGATCGTGGATGCCGCCTACGCACCCTATGTTCCCGTCATCGGCCGCAAGCCGGGCCCGATGCTCGACGACTATGCCGCCCACATAGCCGCCGGCCGCGCTTACGTGCGCACCGACGACGCCGGCACCGTGCGCGCGATCCTCGTGCTGGTCGAGGAGCCGGGCATCGTGCTGCTCGACAACGTCGCCGTATCGCCGGACGCGCAGGGGCAGGGCCACGGCCGCGCAATGATGGATTTCGCCGAAGCCCACGCCCGCCGCCGCGGCTTCGGTTCGGTCAAGCTCTACACGCACGTCAAGATGACGGCGAATGTCGAGATCTACACAAAGCTCGGCTACCGCGAGACGCACCGCGCGACCGAGAAGGGGTTTGAGCGGGTTTATATGCGCAAGGATTTGAAGGCGGACTAGTTCGCGAACCGCACGCGCCGATATCCCAGCGCCTCCGCCACATGCGCGCGTGGCGATGGCGCGGCCCGTTTCCAGCGCTTGGCGCAGCGCTTCGAGTGCGGCGCGCGGAACCCCTCGGCTTTAGGTGGCGCTGTTGTGACAGGCGCTATACTCAATCCGGATCTGAACTTCTCCAGATTTTCCGATGGCGAGAGCCAAGTCCTCGGGGAAGCACGAGAAACAGAACTTAGTTGTGCACGGAGTTTCAAAAATATCGTCGTAGTAAATTACACCGATTGCATAGAGCCGTATTTTTCCATCCTTCGTCGTAACGGCCTCAACCTCAGCCTTGTTAATATTCAGGTGAAAGCGCGCAAGCGTTTTCATATCGGCACCGGGATAGATATTCACGATGCTATGGGGCTCTCCGGTCGGGGGTACCAAATTGAAATCGCCTTCAATCGGGTGCTCCATGAGCATCAAATTCCCCGTCATTCGTACGCGATATGCTGGGGTCTGCCCGGCATTGTCATAATCCATATGGATTACCGGACTCTTGCCACTTCCGAAATTTTCAACGGATTTGGGCCTTACAAAGAGATAAGCGCGCAATTCCCGGCGGGCGTTTTCCTTGGCGCTGGCGATAGAAGCCTCGGCAGCGACGGCGGCCCTCATGCCGACGGTTACGGCTCTATGCGTGTAAAACAGGGACCAAACGACGGCGGCTATACCAATTCCGCCAAATACAATTTGCCAGATCGTGAGCCGGACCATTCTCTCGGCAGCGGAAGCCGCAGCCCATTGCGATTCCAAATCGAGGGCATCGTGATATTTTTCAGCCTCGCTAGCGCCGGTGCTGGGCTGCTTGCTGACCTCTTCTTGGCGGTCGCGTTTGACCCCCGCAATCCAAGCGAGCGCGTCATCGGGTGTGCTGGATGTGCGGCGAGCTTCATAGTCTCGCTTTGCTGCGGCAGCATCGCCATATGGGATACGCCCTGGTACTGGATCACTGTAATCAGCAATGGCTAACCCGAGGAAGATTCCAAGGGCTATGGAAATTCCGAGCGCAGCGTAGAACATCCAATCGCGACTAAACATTGCACGAAGAATACTGGCATTAGTAGGCGATATCCAGCGACGTAGATGAAGGCTAGTTCGCGAACCTCACCCGTCGATACCCCAGCGCCTCCGCCACATGTGCGCGTGACGGCACGGCCGCCGCATCCAGATCGGCAAGCGTCCGCGCCACGCGCATGACGCGGTGGTAGCCGCGCGCGGACAGGCGCATGCGCGTGGCCGCCTCGTCGAGCAGCTTGCGGCCTGAAGGCTCGGGGGCGGCGAGGGTTTCGAGCGCCTGGCCGTCGAGTTCGGCGTTGCTGCGCGGACGGCCTTCTTTCGGAAGATCTTCGAAGCGCGCGGTCTGGCGGTCGCGCGCCTGCGCCACCCGCGCGGCGACGGCCGCCGTGCCTTCAGCGGGTGGGGGCAATGAGAGATCGACGGCGCGCACCGGCGGCACGTCGACATGCAAGTCGATGCGGTCGAACAGCGGGCCGGAGATGCGTGCTTGATAGTCGGCCGCGCACTTTGGCGCGCGGCTGCACGCCTGCGCCGCGTCGTCGAGATGGCCGCAGCGGCACGGGTTCATTGCGGCGACGAGCTGCACGCGCGCCGGATAGGTGACGTGCGCCTGCGCGCGCGCGACGACGGCGCGGCCCGTTTCCAGCGGCTGGCGCAGCGCTTCGAGTGCGGCGCGCGGAAACTCCGGCAGTTCGTCGAGGAACAGCACGCCCAGATGCGCAAGGCTCACCTCGCCGGGTTTTGCGCGCGTGCCGCCACCGATCAGCGCCACGTGGCTTGCCGTGTGGTGCGGATCACGGAACGGGCGGCTGCGCGAGATGCGCCCGTCGCCCAGCATGCCGGCGAGCGAATGCACCGTGGAAATCTCCAACGCCTCGGCCGCCGACAGCTTCGGCAGCAAACCGGGCAGGCAGCGCGCGAGCATCGATTTGCCCGCACCCGGCGGCCCGATCATCAGCAGGTTGTGGCCGCCGGCGGCCGCCACTTCGAGCGCGCGCTTGGCCGTCTCCTGCCCCTTCACGTCGCGCAGGTCCGGCCCGCCGGTGCTGGCGTCGGCAAGGCGCGGCTGCGGGGCCGCCAGAAGCTGGCTGCCGCGCAGATGGTTGAGCAAGGAGAGCAGCGTGGGTGCCGCGACGATGTCGAATTCGCGCGCATCCGCGGCCCATGCGGCTTCCCCGCCCGAAGCCTCCGGGCAGACGAGGCCGAGACCGCGCCCGTGCGCCGCCATCGCGGCCAGCAGCACGCCCGGCACGGGCAGGATGCGCGCATCGAGCGTGAGTTCGCCGAGCACGACATGCCGTTCGATCTGATCGGGGGGCAACGCGCCGATGGCGACCAGCAGGCCGACGGCGATCGGCAGGTCGAAATGCGCGCCTTCCTTGGCGAGATCGGCCGGGGCGAGATTGACGGTGATGCGCTTGCCCGGCAGCGCCAGCCCGATGGCGGCAAGGGCGGCGCGCACGCGCTCCTTGCTCTCCTTCACCGCGCTGTCGGGCAGGCCGACGACGGCGAAGGACGGCGCGCCCGAGGCGACCTGCACCTGCACGTCGACCGCGATCGTCTCGACCCCCTGGAACGCCACCGTGGCGACGCGCGCGACCATGATTCTCCGCAGCCTGGCAATTGCAGGAACCCGCTTCTACAATTTCCGATAGGCTGACACAACCGACACTACCTATGTGTACAAAGCGGGTGCCCGCCGGCCGATGCGCTGGACTTTGTCCGGGCGGCGCGGCTTAGTTGTATGCCAACGCGGATGGCGTCCCATATCCGGCGGGCAGGGGGCCCCGATGGCCGGTTTCCGGAATCTCAGAATCTCGACGAAGATCCTGGTGCTCACCGGCTTCATGGCGCTGGTCAACGTGGCGATCGCGTTCGTCGCGGTCGACACGATGCGGACCTACAACGGCTTCAACCAGGCGATGGTCAACGCCTCGCGGCGCGCCGCCGCCGCCGAGCGGGTGAACGGCCTGATCAACGCCGTGGTGATGGAATCGCGCGGCGTCTACATGTCGCTGACGCAGGACGAGACGGAAACCTACGCCGACAACATCCGCGCGGCGCTCGCGCGCCTGGAGACGGAGATCGAGCGCTGGTCGCTGTCGGTCACGCCCGAACAGCGCGAGACCTTCGAGGAAGTGCGCGTGGAAACGCGGCGGTTCTACGAATTCCGCACCGAGTTGGCGCGTCTTGGAACCGAGGTCGGCGCCGCGGCGGGCCGCGAGCTTGGCGACAACGAGGCCAACCGCGTCAACCGGCGCCAGCTCAACAGCTTCATCCAGCGGGTCGCCGCGAGCGATCTGGCCGAGATCGCGGATCTCGAAGCGGCGCTGTCGGATTTCTACCGCACGCGCCTGCCGCTGATCGTCGGCGGGTCGCTCTTCCTGCTCGCCGTCGGGCTTGCCGCGGCGCTGCTGCTGGCGCGCCGGTACATCGCCCGCCCGCTCGAACGGCTCGACGCGACGATCGGGCGGCTGGCCGCCGGCGACACGACGGTAGAACCCGAAGGCACGGATCGCGAGGACGAGATCGGCCACATCGCGCGCACGCTGGGCGTCTTCAAGGAGAACCTGATCGCCAAGCGCGAATCCGACGCGCGCGAACGCGCCAATCTTGCCCGGCTCGCCGAGGCGCGCGAGGCGCTTGCCCGCGGCGAACGGATGGCCTCGCTCGGCTCGCTCGTCGCAGGCGTCGCGCACGAGGTGAACACGCCGCTGGGCGTGGCGCTGACGGGCATCTCGCTCCACGAGGAGCAGTTCGCCGAGATGCGCCGCACCTTCGACGCCGGCCAGCTCAGCCGGCCGCGTTTCGCCGACTTCCTCGGGCGCGGGGTCCAGACGCTCGATCTGGTCGGCCGGAACCTGCGCCGCGCGGCCGAGCTGATCCAGACGTTCAAGCAGGTCTCCGTCGACCAGACCGGCGACCAGCGCCGGCGCTTCGCGGTGAAGGACTATCTGGCGGACGTGGTGGAAAGCCTGCAGCCGGCGATCAAGCGCACGCCGCACCGCGTCGAGGTGCGCGGCGTGGCCGACGTGGCGGTCGACTCATATCCGGGCGCGCTGGCGCAGATCGCGACCAACCTCGTCACCAACGCGCTGATGCATGCGTTCGAAGGGCACGCGGCGCCGGGCCTCGTCACGTTCGAGGTCGGCTGGAGCGACGCGCGCGCGCGCGTCGTCTACCGCGACGACGGCCGCGGCATGGACGCCGCGACGCTGGAGCGGATCCTCGAGCCGTTCTTCACGACCCGGCGCGGAACGGGCGGAACCGGCCTCGGCCTCACGATCATCCACAACCTCGTCACGCACCGCCTCGGCGGGACCATGGCGATGCGCAGCGCGCCCGGCGAAGGGCTTGAGATCGAGTTCCTGCTGCCGCGATCGGCGCCGGTCCCGGCCGGCGAGACGGCCGACCGTTAACGAGTTGTTCATCGGGAAATACCTACTTTTGTAGCCTAACGGCGACGACGGGCGCTCCGTTGCCGTCCGTTCGGGCCTGCGCAGGCAGGCGATGCGGAGGAATCGGTTTGGACGAGCTGTTCGCCCCCGAAACGGCCGATCCCACGCCGGCGCAGAGCGCGCCGGGGCGGACCTGGCGCGTCCTCGTCGTCGACGACGATCCGGAAGTGCATGCGATCACCGAACTGGCGCTGCGCGGGGCCGAGTTCGACGGCGTGCCGATCGAGATCCTGTCCGTCTATTCCGGCATCGAGGCGCGCGCGTTCCTGCAGGCCGAACGGCGGAACCGCATCGCGCTGATCCTGCTCGACGTGGTCATGGAGACCGAGCATGCCGGGCTCGACCTCGTGCGCTACGTGCGCGACGAGCTGAAGAACGCGATCGTGCGCATCTGCCTGCGCACCGGCCAGCCCGGCAGCGCGCCCGAGCGCGCGGTGATCGTCGACTACGACATCAACGACTACAAGGCCAAGACCGAGCTTTCCGCCCAGCGCCTGTTCACCACCGTGCTGGCGTCGCTGCGCTCGTACCGCGATCTCGTGGCGCTGGAGCGCAGCCGGCGCGGCCTCGAACACATCCTGATGGCCTCGCCCGACATCTTCGACGCGCGCTCGCTGCGCACCTTCGCGTCCGGCGCGCTCGAACAGCTGATGGCCATGATCCGCTCCGAGAGCAGCGCCGTCTACGTGAAGGGAAAGGGCGTCGCGCTCGTCCGCCGCTCGCTCGACTACGAGGTGCTCGCGGGCATCGGCGAATACGAGCATGCGGTGGGCAAGTCCGCGCGCGAGACGCTGCCGGCGCGCATCTTCGACGGGCTGCGGCGCACCGACGGCGCGGCCGAGACGGTCACCGGCGAGGGGTGGATCGCCGTCAACGCGATGTGCGGCGCCGAGAACACGATCCTGCATCTCGAGGTCGACGGGCCGGTCGATGCCGTCGACCGGCGCCTCATCGAGGTCTTCGCGCGCCAGATGGGCCTCGCCTTCTCGAACATCCGGCTCAACGAATCGATGGCCGAAACCCAGCGCCAGCTCGTCCTCGTGCTGTCCGAGGCGATCGAGGCGCGCTCGCGCGAGACCGGCAACCATGTGCGCCGCGTGGCGAGCGGCTCGCGGCTGCTGGCGGAGCTCGCGGGCCTGTCCGCGAACGAACAGGCGGTCGTCGAGGTGGCGGCTCCGCTGCACGACATCGGCAAGATCACGATCCCCGACGCCATCCTCACCAAGCCCGGCAAGCTCGACGCCGCCGAGTGGGAGACGATGAAGACCCATGCGGCCGCGGGCGCCGACATCCTGGCCCATTCCGACGGACCGTTCTTCCGCGCGGGCGCCCTGATCGCGGCCCAGCACCACGAGAAATGGGACGGCAGCGGCTATCCGGCGGGCCTTGCCGGCGAGGACATCCACATCTACGGGCGCATCGTCGCGCTCATCGACGTCTACGACGCGCTGTCGTCGCACCGCTGCTACAAGAAGGCGTGGCCGGCCGACCAGGTGGCCGCGCACGTCGCGCAGCAGGCGGGCAAGCATTTCGATCCGCGCCTCGCGAAACTGTTCCTCGACAATCTCGACCGCTTCGCCGAGATCCGCGAGATGTATCCGGATACGCCCTGACCGGTGCGCCTTGACGCCGCCGCGCGGGACGCGGAGAATTCCGCACCGATCGGATACGGCGGAGGCTTTCCATGCAGCGACGCCAGTTCCTCATGACGGCCGCGGCCGCTCTCGCCGCGGCACCGCACCCGGCACGGGCACAGCAGACATTCCGCATGCATGACCTGTGCATGCTCGACCCGGCGGGGCGCCTCACCAGCACGGCCGACATGCGCGGCAAGGTGCTGTTCCTGCACTGGTGGGGTGCCTGGTGCCCGCCCTGCAAGCGCGAGCTGCCGGAACTCGCGTGGCTGGAGAACGAGCTCAGGCCGCGCGACGACATCAGGTTCGTCTTCCTGAACGGGCTCGAGCACAACGACCGTTCGCTCGCCTTCCTGAAGGCCGCCAACCTCGCGGTCAGCCAGTACAACTCGCTGAACATGTCGCGCCAGGAGCGCAACATGTACCGCACGAACGGCGTCGCCGTGTCGCTCAACGATCTGGGCATCAAGCTCTATCCGCAGACCTGGATCGTCGACCGCACCGGCATGGTCGTGAAGTTCTTCGCCGGCGAGAACGCCAACTGGCGCTGGTGGAAGACGTATGTGGAGGACGCGGCGAAGAAGCCGTGGGACGGCAGATTCCTGGCGCCGGCCGACAGGCTCGGCTGGGCACCGGGGATCTACGCCGCCGCCGACCGCGACCAGCGCATCAGGATCGCGGTGGAGCCGGGCGGCCCCGACGGGCAGGCGAAGATCGCGGCCCAATGGCTGCCGCCGGGTGCCGCACCGGGCGCGCTGAAAGCCGTATGGGCGACGCCCGATTCGATCACGCTGTCGGGCAATTTCCAATCCGGCAATTCGCTGCGTGCGGTCGCCACACCGACGGGCCTTACCGGCGTCTACCAGACCGGCACGAAGACGAGCCTCGCGCGCCTCGAATTCAAGAAGGCGGCGGCCTAGCTCGACCGCCGCCTTCCTGCCTTACGCCGCGACGGCCAGCGCGGGTGCGCCCGCCTCGGCATCCAGCGTCACGGCCACCGCGTGGACGACGGCGGCGATGCGGATCGCCGCCTGGATCGCGGCCGGCTCGATGCCGCCCGTGCGCACGGCCTTCTCGTGGCTGTCCATGCACATGCCGCAGCCGTTGATCGCCGACACGGCGAGGCTCAGCAGCTCGAAATCGGCGTGGCCGATGCCGGGCTTGGCCATCGCGGTCATGCGCAGCTTCGCGGGCATCGTCGCGTAATCCTTCGCCGAGACGAGATGCGTGAAGCGGTAATAGATGTTGTTCATGCCCATCAGCGACACGGCGATCTTCGCCGCGCCGATCTGCTCGGCCGTCAGCGCCGGGCCGAACTCGGCCAGCAGCGCATCGCGCACCTGGCCCTGGCGCACGGCGAGGCCGGCCGTCACGAACAGCAGTGCGCGCTGCTCGGGCGTCACGGCCGTTTCGGTCGCGAGCGTGGAGAGGTTGAGCTTCAGGTCCTTGGCGTATTCCGGCAGGGCGGACTTCAGGGATTCGATCGACATTCGATTTCTCCGTTCTGGGTGAACCGTCGGGGCGCCGGTCCGGGGGAACCGGCGCCCTGCCGGATCAGGCGGCCTTCAGGACGTCTTCGCCCTTCTGCCAGTTGCAGGGGCAGAGCTCGTCCGTCTGCAGCGCGTCGAGGACGCGCATCACTTCGGCCGGATTGCGGCCGACGCTGAGGTCGTTCACCGACACGAAGCGGATGATTCCTTCCGGATCGACGATGAAGGTCGCGCGCAGCGCCACGCCCTCGTTCTTGTCGAGCACGCCCAGCGCCGTCGAAAGCTCGCGCTTGATGTCGGCGAGCATCGCGAAGGGCAGGGTCTTCAGGTCGGCGTGGTTCTGGCGCCAGGCGAGGTGGACGAACTCGCTGTCCGTCGACACGCCGTAGACGACCGCGTCGCGCTCGTTGAAGTCCTTGTTGAGCTTGCCGAAGGCGGCGATCTCGGTCGGGCAGACGAAGGTGAAGTCCTTCGGCCAGAAGAACACGACCTTCCACTTGCCCGCGTCGGAGGCGTCGGTGATCTGGGTGAAGGCGTTCTTGATGTCCGTCGAGACGACGGCCTTGAGGTCGAACTTGGGGAACTTGTCGCCGATGGTCAGCATGTCTGTCTCCGTTTTGTCCGGGGGCCTGCGGATCGGGGCCCCGATGACGGGAAAACTAGGGTCTTGCTCTTGATCGGTCCAACGCATTAAACTCATAAATCTTATCGGGAAAAACGATGATCAACCTGCCCACGCTGCGCCAGCTCCGCCATTTCGCCGCCCTTGCCGACACGCTCAATTTCGGGCGCGCGGCCAAGGCCGCGAACGTCACGCAATCCACGCTGTCGGCCAGCCTGCAGGAGCTGGAGGCGACGCTGGGTGCCGCCCTCGTGGATCGCACGCGCCGCAGCGTGATGCTCACGCCGCTGGGCGAGCGCATCCTCGCGCGCGCGCGCGCGCTGATCGCGGATGCCGAGGATCTGGCGCTGGAAGCGCGCGGCAGCGGCGAGCCGCTGTCGGGCGAGCTGCGCCTGGGCGTCATCCCCAGCGTCAGCCCCTTCTGGATGCCCAAGGCGCTGCCGGCGCTGCGCAAGGCCTACCCGAAACTGAAACTCTATCTGGTCGAGGACCTGACCGAGCGGCTGGTCGAGAAGCTCGCGCAGGGCAGCCTCGATGCGGCGCTGCTGGCCCTGCCGTGCGATTGCGGGCCGAACGATTCCTACACGCTGGGCCGCGATCCGTTCAGGCTGGTGGTGCGGCGCGACCATGCGCTTGCGGACGCGCGTTCCGTCGCCACGCGGGAGATCCGCGCGCAGAAGCTGCTGCTGCTGGCCGACGGCCACTGCATGAAGAAGCACGCGCTCGCCGCCTGCGGCCTGCGGGAAAGCCGCGAGAGCGACCCCTTCGCCGCCACGTCGATCTTCACGCTGGTGCAGATGGTCGATAACGGCCTCGGCGTCACGCTGCTGCCGCAGATGGCGATCGACGCGGGCCTGCTGAAGGGCACCAATCTCGTCGCGATCCCGATCGACGACAATCCGGCGCGCGATCTGGGCCTCGCCTGGCGCAGGGGCACGGCGCGAAAGCCGGAGTTCGAGCTGCTGGGCAAGGCGCTGGCGAAGGCCACCGCAGGCGATTCACGAAGCGCTGCGGCGCGCGTATAGTCGCGCGGCACCCGGGCGGAAGCCGGTCGATTCGCGCAAGGCCGGAGTCCGTTCTTGAGATCATCCCGCCGAGGTTTCTGGCGACGAATTGGCGTCGCGGCCCTGCTTGCCGCGACGATGGCCGCCTGCGCGCCCACGCCGCCGCCCGTCGTGGCGCCGCTGCCGCCGCCGCAAGCGGCCCCGCCGCGCGACTGTTTCGACGCGCTGGAGCGTGCCGGGGCCGAGTTCGAGCGCAAGGCGACGGTGCCCACGCGCGAAGGCTGCCGCGTCGACGAGGCCGTGATGCTGTCGCGCGCGACGATCCCGCTCAGCCGCCCGGCCCTGATGACCTGCCCGCTTGCACACGCGCTGCTGGCGTTCGAGCGCGAGATCGTCCAGCCCGCGGCCCTGCGCCATTTCGGCAAGCCGGTCGTGCAGATCGTCCATTACGGCGCCTATGTCTGCCGCCCGCAAACCGGACGTGCCAGCCGCCTGTCCGAGCACGCGTTCGGCCGCGCGCTCGATGTCGGCGGCTTCGAGCTCGAAGGCAAGAACGTGGTTTCCGTGCGCGCGCACTGGTCCGACCGCGGCGCGCGCGGCGCCTTCCTGCGCGACGTGGCGCAGGGCGCCTGCCGCCATTTCAACATGGTGCTGACGCCCAAGACCGACTTCGCCCACGCCAACCACCTGCATCTCGACATCGGCCCGTTCAAGAAGTGCGACGCGTGAGCCCGTCGGCCAGCGCCCGCGCCGCCGTCGGTAACCCCGCGAAGTCGCGCGCGCAGAGCGTCAGGCGGCGGATCATCCACGCGTCGCCCAGTTCGAGGATCGCCACGCGCGTCGTGCGCTGGCAGCGGCGCGCCGCGGTGACGGGCACGATGGCCGCGCCCACGCCCGCGCCCACCAGCCTGCACACGGCGTCGAAATCGCGCACGCGCGCGCGATAGCGCGGCTTGTGGCCGCCGCGGGCCATGTACTGTCCGACATAGGTGCTGATCGCCGCTTCGGTATTGAGCGCCACGAAGGGGCGGGCGGCGATGTCGGCGAACATCGCGCCCTTGCGCCGGGCGAGCCTGTCGCCGGGCGGCAGGACCGCGACGAGCCGGTCGACGCGGAAGGGGCGGGTCTGGAGGTTGCCGAGATCGACCGAGTCGGCCGCGATGCCGAGATCGGCGATCCCCTGCGCCACCATCGTCGGGATCGCGTAGCTGGGCGCCTCCTCGATGTCGACATCGATGCGCGGATGCGCGGCGAGGAAGCGCGCCAGCGCGTCGGGCAGGAACTCGGTGAGTGCCGCGGTGTTGCTGGCAAGGCGCACGCGCGCATTGAGGCCGCTGGCATAGTCGCCCACGGCCGCGCGCAGGCCTTCCACGCGGTCGAGCACGCCGCGCGCGTGATGCAGCAGGGCAAGGCCCGCGTCGGTCGGTACGATGCCGCGCCGGCCGCGGGCGAGGAGGGCGACTTCCGCCTCGTCCTCCATCGCCGCGATGCGCGCGCTGGCCGAGGCGAGGGCGAGGCTCGCGCGCTTGGCGCCCCTTGTGATCGAACCGGCGTCGGCGACCGCGACGAACAGGCGAAGGTCGGCGAGATCGAAGCGCATGGGCGGGCCTCCCGGAGCCTTCGGAAAATCCGAAGGCTGGATATCGCAAGTTCCAGATTGTCGGAAGAGCGGGGGACGGGCAATGTCGGCGTCATGCCGGATCCTTCGCTTCTTGCCCTGATCGCCGTCGCCTTCGTCCTTGCCGGATTCGTCAAGGGCGTGGTCGGCCTCGGCCTGCCGACGGTCTCGATGGGCCTGCTGAGCCTGGCGCTTGCACCGGCCCAGTCCGCGGCCCTGCTGCTCGTTCCCTCGTTCGTGACCAACGTCTGGCAGCTCTGGGCGGGCCCGGATTTCCGCGCCCTTGTCGTCCGGCTGTGGCCGATGCTGGCGATGCTGTGCGTCGGCATGTGGTTCGGCAGCGGGTGGCTCGTCGGCGAGAACGCGCAGGCCGCGCGCGTCGGCCTCGGCCTGTGCGTGGCGGCCTATGCGGGCCTCGGGCTTGCGGCCGTGCGCTTCCATGTCACGCCGGAAATGGAGCGGTGGCTTGCCGTGCCCATCGGCCTGACGACGGGGCTCGTCACCGCGGCGACGGGCGTGGTCGTGATGCCGTCGGTGCCCTACCTGCAGTCGCTCGGCCTCGACAAGGAGGACCTCATCCAGGCGCTCGGCCTGTCGTTCCTCGTCGGCACGGTCGCCCTCGGCTTCGGCCTCGCGAACGACGGCGTGTACGATCAGGCGAATCTGCTCGGCTCGGCCTTCGCGCTCCTGCCCGCACTCGGCGGCATGTGGCTCGGCACGATCCTGCGCCACCGCCTGCCGGCCGAAGGCTTCCGCCGCTGGTTCCTGATCGGGCTGCTGGCGCTGGGGATCTATCTCGCGCTGCGCGGTCTCGCCTAAAGCTTCGACTCGATCGCGTTCCAGATCGAGGCGGCGAGGTCGGTGCCGTCGAAGCGTTTCACTTCCTGCAGGCCGGTGGGCGAGGTGACGTTGATCTCGGTGAGGTAGTCGCCGATCACGTCGATGCCCACGAAGATCTGGCCGCGCTTCTTCAGTTCCGGCCCGATCGTCTCGCAGATTTCCTGCTCGCGCCTGGTCAGCGTCGTCCTGGTCGCGACACCGCCCACATGCATGTTGGCGCGCGCCTCGCCTGCGGCCGGCACGCGGTTGATGGCACCCTCCGCCTTGCCGTCGACGAGGATGATGCGTTTGTCGCCTGCGCGCACGGCGGGCTCGTAGCGCTGGATCATCAGCGGCTCGCGGCTGGCATGCGTGAACATCTCGATCAGCGCCGTCAGGTTCTCGTCGTCGGGCTTCACGCGGAACACGCCCGCCCCGCCGTTGCCGAACAGCGGCTTCACGATGATGTCCTTGAACTCCTTGCGGAAGGCGAGGATCTCGGCGCTGTCCGACGTGATCAGCGTGGGCGGCATCAGATGCGGGAAGTGCGTGACGAACAGCTTCTCGGGCGCGTTGCGCACGTGCGCGGGGTCGTTGACCACCAGCGTCTTGGGATGGATGTGCTCGAGGATGTGCGTGGCCGTGATGTAGGCCATGTCGAAGGGCGGGTCCTGGCGCATCAGGATCACGTCGATCTTGGCGAGATCGATCGTCTCGGGCGCGCCGAACGTGAAATGGTTGCCCTTCTCGCGGCGCACCGTCACCGGATGCGCCTTGGCATAGATGCGGTCCTTGCCGCGCATCGAGAGGTGCTGCACGAGATAGTGGTAGAGCGTCCAGCCGCGCGCCTGCGCTTCCAGCATCAGGGCGAAGCTCGAATCCCCGTCGATATTGATCGGGCCCAGCGGATCCATCTGGACGGCACATACGCGCGACATGTCGGTCTTCCTTCAGTTCAGGCGGCCCTTGAGCGCCTGGATCTCCATCGCGATGCGGTCTTTCGCACCGGCGGCCTCGACGAGCGCGAGCGCCTGTTCCAAACACATCACGCCGGCCCGCAGATTGTCGAGTCCGGCATGCACGAGCCCGGCCTCGTGCCACAGGGCGGGGTCGGCGGGTGCGAGCATCAGCATGCGCTCGAGCGTGGCGAGCGCGCCCTGGAATTCCTCGGCCTTCAGCAGGCGCATCTTGATGTTGTTCTGCAGGCGCAGCAGCACCGTGCGGTCGGCGACGAGCGCGTAATGGTGGTTCTGCAGCTCGGCGTTCGGCCCTTCGAGGCGCTTCAGCAGGCCGCGCAGCGCCTTGGTTTCCAGCGTGGCGCCGCCGTTGAACGGATCGACGATCGCGCGCCCGTCGGGCGCGTCGACGCGGATCAGGAAATGGCCGGGGAAGGCAAGGCCCGAGGCGTCCCAGCCCTGGCCGCGCGCGCCGTGGATCCACAGGATCGCCAGCGCCACGGGCAGGCCGCGCCGCCGGTCGATGACGCCCGCGAGATCGGCGTTGCGCAGGTCGTCGTAGGAATCGCGGTCGCCCCGATAGCCGAGCCGTTCGACCAGCGCCTCGCGCAGCGCCGCCACGCGGCCCGCGACCGTATCGGGCCGGCCCACGGCCTCGGCCGCCACGCACGTGACGATCTCGGACAAATGCGCGCGGTAGGGGGCGAGGTCGAGCGCGGGGCGCGCCGCACCCGAAAGGGCCAGCGCGGTGTCGGCGATGGCGATGTCCCGTTCGCCGGCGTCGGCCGCCGCCGCGAGCGCGCGCTCGATCTCGGCCGGTGCGCGCGCGCCGAGGCGATAGGGCGGGTTCAAGAGCCCGCGCCGCTTTCGCCCGGCGGCGTGCGGAAGCGGCGCTGGTCGTCGCGCGCGATCGCGTGGGTGACGACGCGCTTGATGCCCGAAAGGTTGCGCGCCACGCCCAGCACGCGGTCGTGCTCGGCCGCATCGGCATAGACGCCGAGGATGTAGACCGTGCCGTTGACGACCTCGACCGAGAAGTTGGCCGAGTTGATGCCCTTGGCGAAGAGCAGGCGCGAGCGCAGCTCGTTGGCCGCCCACACGTCCTTGGCGAAAGCCTTGAGGCCGCCTTCGTCGGTGACCTCGATCTCGTTGATGATCTCGCGCACGCCGCTCGCCTTCCAGGCGAGGCGCACGGCCTGCGCGCGCACGTCGGCGTCGGTCACCGCGCCGGTGAGCAGCACGCGCCCCTCGTAGATCTGCGTGGAGATCGACGAGAAGATCTTCGTGTCCTTGCTGTCCTGGAACCAGTGATGGTTGATCTCGAGCACGATGGCGTTGTCGGATGCGGCGCCCTTGATGCCGCGGTCCTGCATGGCCGCCCCGCCGACGGCGGCGGCCCCGCCGATGGCGGCGCCCACGCAGCCCTGCAGGGCGAGCGCCCCGGCAAGGAGGCAGGCGGCGATCGCGGTCCGGGCGGTCAGGTTCTGCTGCTGCATGGGATGCTCCTTGAACCCCGGAATTTAGGGCGCGGTCACGAGTCGCGCCAAGCATCTTTCACGTGGCGCGGCCAGCTTCCGGGCGCCACCAGTACCATGTCAAAACGCACTTCGAATGCGGCGAATTCAGGGCGTTTGGCCAGGTACTGCGCGGCCGCGCGCGCGATCCGCCGGCGCTGCGCCCCGCCCAGCGATTCGGCCGCGGCGTCGGCCGTCGCGCGCGCCTTGACCTCGACGAAGGCGAGCACGCGCCCGCGAAGCACCACCAGATCGACCTGGCCCGCGGGAAGCAGCAGATCGCGTTCGACGATCCGCCAGCCCGCCAGCATCAGGCGGAGTGCCGCGAGCATTTCGGCGAACCGGCCGCGGCGCTCGGCCACGACATGGCGGCCCGACTTCACCGCTTCTTCTTGCCCGCCAGTTCGAGCGCGCGCGCATAGATCGCCCTTCGCGGCAGCCCGCTTGCCGCCGCCACGCGGTCGGCCGCGTCGCGCACGCCCAGCGTGGCAAGCGCGGCTTCGATCTTCGCGTCGACCGCGGCGGGATCGGGCTCGGCCGATGCGGCCGCGACCGGCGGGCCGACGACGAGCACGACCTCGCCGCGCGCTTCGTGCGCGGCATAGTGCGCGGCGAGATCGCCCAGCGATCCCGCGCGCCGCTCCTCGTGCAGCTTGGTGAGTTCGCGCAGCACGCAGGCCGGGCGCGCGGCGCCCAGCACTTCGGCCATCGCGGCCAGCGTCTCGCCGGTGCGGTGCGGCGATTCGAACGCGACGAGCGTGGCGGGCAGGTCGCGGAACTCGGCCAGGCGCCGCGCGCGCGGCCCGGTCTTGGGCGGCAGGAATCCCAGGAACAGGAACGGCTCGGCCGGCAGGCCCGACAGCGCGACCGCCGTCGCGATGGCCGAGGGGCCCGGCACGGCGGTGACCGCGACGCCCGCAAGCCCGGCCGCGCGCACGAGATGGGCGCCGGGATCGGCGATGCCCGGCATGCCGGCATCCGACACGAAGGCGACGACGGCGTCGCGCGCCGCATCGGCCAGCGCGCCGCCCATCGTCTCGCTCGCGCGTTCGTCGCAGCGCATCAGCTTGGGCGCCGGAATTCCGAGGGCGGAGAGGAGCCGGCGCGCGACGCGCGTGTCTTCGGCCGCGACGATGGACGCCGCCGCCAGCACGCGGCGCATGCGCGCACTCGCGTCGCCCAGATTGCCGATCGGCGTGCCGACCAGATAGAGGCCGGGTGCGACGGCTTGCGGATCGTCGGTGCTGCTCATGCGCGCGAGCGTAGCGGGCAACGCAGGCCGGGGCCAGCACCACACGCACGTAGGATAGTCCGCATGAATAATACGATTGTATAACTACAAGTCGCATTTATTTAATCTTTGCGGACGTAAATTCCCTGCCTGTCACGGGAGGGGTCCATGAAGAACAGCAGCCTGAAGACGAAGGCCTACATCATCCTCGGCGTCATCGCCGCCAATCTCGCGCTGCTTGCCGGCGCGGCCTACCACCATCTCGACGCGACGGCCGCGATCAGCCGCGCGCACGAGAACCGCTATGCGAGCTACCTGCTCGCCGACGAGCTGCGGCAGAGCTCGGACGACCTCACGCGGCTGGCGCGCACCTACGTGGCGACCGGCGACGCGAACTACGAGAAGCAGTATTTCGAGATCCTCGACATCCGCGACGGCAAGAAGCCGCGCCCCGAGGCGTACCACCGCATCTACTGGGATTTCGTCGCCGCCGATCCGGCGCGCAGGCCCCGCCCCGACGCGAACAGCCGGCCGCTGCTGGCGATGATGCGCGACGCCGGCTTCACCGACCGGGAATTCGCCAAGCTGGAAGAGGCGAAGAAGAATTCCGACGGTCTCGTGAAGACCGAGGTGATAGCGATGAACGCGGTCAAGGGCCTCTACGACGACGGCAAGGGCAACTTCACCGTGAGGAAGGACCCCGACCAGGCGTTGGCGATCAGGCTGATGAACTCGGCCGAGTACCACAAGTTCAAGGCCGAGATCATGCGCCCCATCGACGAGTTCTACGTCGAGATGGAGCGCCGCCTCGACGCGCGCGTGGCCGAGGTGCTGGCCAGCGCCGACCGCTCGCAGATGCTGCTGTCCGCGGCGGTCGTGGTCCTGGCGCTCAGCCTCGCCGGGCTGTCGGCGGGCGCGTACCGGCAGGTGCTGCGGCCGCTGCTGGCCGTGCACGGCGCCATCGACAGGCTGCTGCGCGACGATTTCGACATCGACAAGGGGATCGCGCTGGGGCGCGACGAGATCGGGCAGATCGGCGCCAGCGTGCTCAAGTTCCGCGACTCGCTGATGTCCGCGCAGGACCTGCGCCAGCGCCTGCAGGACGAGAACGAGGTGCGCGAGCGGCGCCTCAAGACGATGTCGGAGGCGGTCGGCGGCTTCACGCTGAAGGTCGAGGAGACGTTCAAGGCGCTGGGCGAATCCACCGCCAGGCTCGAGCGCACGGCGCGCACGATGGGCGCTTCGGCCGAGCAGACGCGCCAGCAGACCGAGACGCTCAACTCGGTCAGCAACTCGACGCTCGAATCCACGCAGACCGTGGCGGCCGCGACCGAGGAGCTGTCGAAGTCGATCCAGGAAATCTCGCACCGGGTACAGGAATCCGCGACCATCGCGGGGCGTGCCACCAGCGAGGCCAACCACACGGCCGAACAGGTGCGCGAGCTTTCCAACGCCGCCACGCGCATCGGCGACGTGGTGCGCCTGATCAACGAGATCGCCAGCCAGACCAACCTGCTGGCGCTCAACGCGACGATCGAGGCCGCGCGCGCGGGCGATGCGGGCAAGGGCTTCGCGGTCGTCGCATCCGAGGTGAAGAGCCTCGCCGCCCAGACGGCCAAGGCGACCGAGGAGATCGCCGCGCAGGTCCAGTCTGTGCAGAGCGAGACGCAGACGGTGGTCAAATCCATCCAGACGATCGGCGAGACGATCGGGCGCATGAACGAGATCGCCGCCACGGTCGCCGCCGCGGTGGAGGAGCAGGGGGCCGCGACCGGCGAGATCAGCCGCAACGTGCAGCAGGCTTCGGGCAGCACGCGCCAGGTGACCGAGAGCATCGGCGTCGTGCGCGGCTCGGCCGACGCGACCGGGGCGGCGTCGAGCGAGGTGCTGGGTTCGGTCACGGATCTCACGCACCAGGGCGAGGCGCTGCGCAGCGAGGTCCAGGACTTCCTCGCGCGGATCAAGACGGGGTGAGGCTGGATTATGGGCGGCCGGCCCGCTAGGCTCGCGCCACATCCGTTGTGTGGGTTCGCGCCGAGGCCAGCCGCTTGTTCCGTCGTTCCCTTCCGCCGCTTTTCGCCGTCGCGCTTGCCGCCCTGACGCTCGCCGGGTGCGAGCAGTCGAACAAGCTCGGCCAGCGCGTGGCGGGCATCTTCAATCGCGGCGCCGGCGCGCCCGCCGAAACGCCGGTCGCTCCGCCGCGCGCGACGACGCCCGCCGAGCCCGCGCGCCCGGCCGAAGCCGTACCTTCCGCCGCCCCGCCGCCGCCCGCTTCGGCCGCGACGCCGCCGGCCGCCGCCGCCATCGAACGCTCGGCGCGCAACGGCCCGCCGCGCGTGGCGCTGCTGCTGCCGCTGACGGGACCCAACGCGTCGGTCGGGCAGGCGCTGCTCGATGCGGCGACGCAGGCCGTGTTCGATTTCGCCGACGACAATTTCGCGCTGCTGGTGCGCGACACGGCCGGCACGCCGCAGGGCGCGCTGGCGGCGCTCGAATGGGCGGTGGCGCAGGAAGCGCGCCTCGTCGTCGGCCCGCTGCTGGGCGTGGAGACGCAGGCCGTGGCGCCCACCGCGCGCGCGGCGGGCCTGCCCGTCCTCAGCCTTTCCAACGACCGCACGGTCGCGGCCCCCGGCGTGTTCACGCTGGGCATCGCACCCCAGGACGCGGTCTCGCGCACGATCGAATATGCGCGCTCGCGCGGGCTCGAACGCTTCGCCGCCCTCGTGCCGAGCAACGCGCTGGGCATCGCGACGGAACGCGCGCTGCGCACCAGCCTTGCCGGGACGGGCGGCGAACTCGTGCGCGTCGAGCGCTATGACGCGGGCGCGCTCGATTTCGCGCCTGCGGTGCGGCGCCTGGGCCAGCTTGCCGGCCCGCCGCCGCGCCTTGCGCGCGGCGAGGTGGGCCCGCCGCCGCCCGAACTCGATTTCGATGCGGTACTTCTCCCCGATTTCGGCGACCGGCTGATCCAGGTCGTGGCGCAGCTGCACGGGCACGAGATCGATCCGGTGCGCGTCAAGTATCTGGGCGTGCCGCTGTGGGACGATCCGCGCCTGCTGCGCGAATCCTCGCTGCAGGGCGCGTGGTTCGCCAACACGGCGCAGGCCCCGCGCACGACGTTCGAGAACCGCTACCGCGCCGCCTTCGGCCGCCCCGCGCCGCGCGTGGCGAGCCTCGCCTACGATGCCGTGGCGCTCGCCGCCGTTCTCGCGCACGACAAGGGCCCCGACGGCGCCGATTTCTCGCTCGACGCGCTCACCGTCGATTCCGGCTTTGCCGGGGCCGACGGGATCTTCCGCCTGACGCGCGACGGCACGGTCGAACGCGGCTTCGCCATCCTCGAAGTGCGCCGCGAGGGCGCACGCATCCTCAGCCCCGCGCCCGAGACGTTCGAGGCCCCCTCGAACTGAAGGAGGTCCCCCCATGCCGACCGGAACCGTCCGCCTCCACCGCGTGCTGCGTGCGCCACCGGAGAAGGTCTACCGCGCGTTCCTCGATGCCGACGCGCTGGCGCGCTGGCTGCCGCCCTACGGCTTCCTGTGCAAGGTCGCCTTTCTCGACGCCAAGGTCGGCGGCAGGTTCCGCATGAGCTTCGTGAATTTCGGCAGCGGCCAGGGGCATTCCTTCGGCGGCGAATATCTCGAACTCGTGCCGAACGAGCGCCTGCGCTACACCGACCGCTTCGACGACCCCAACCTGCCTGGCGAGATGACCGTCACCATCACGCTGAAGCCCGTGCTGTGCGGCACGGAGCTGACCGCCGTGCAGGAAGGCATCCCCGAAGCGATCCCCACCGAGATGTGCTACCTCGGCTGGCAGGAATCGCTGACGCAGTTGGCGCATCTGGTGGAGCCGGAGATTCCGGGGTGAGGGGAATCGGACACAACTAGAAATAAAATTTCAAAAACGACCCTGAGAACGAATCCAAAGAATCAGGATTTCCACGTATAAGATTCGGACTTGGGCGACACGGTGAGTCTCCCGGCCGTAGCCTCACAGCAATGTGGGTGCGTCATGGGGAAGCAAGGGAGCATCCCCCTCAAGTCGTTACTGGCGCGACATCAGCTGTCGCGCCAGTTCCGTTTCCGGCCCTCGAATCAGGCGTCGTTCGGCCTTTTCCCTGCGATAGTGCCGCCGGACTTCCGGCCACTTCAGGCGATAGATGGAGACCAGGTAGGCCTCTTTGCGCGAAGTCGCGCGTACGATGATCCTGAAAGAGCGGGTGCGATTGGCGTAGGTATATTCGACACTGCGGAAACGGCCGGTGCTTGCAAACGTCAATGGCGAGCCAAGCATCTCCCGGATCCGGGCAAAATCGGCAAACGTCACATTCTTGTGAACGAGCGTGATCTTGCTGAAATTCTGATACGACAGAAGAATTGCCGTGCCGGCTGGAATGCCAAGTGCCCTTGCCAGCTCGGCACCGACACGTCCGGCCTCGATCGGGCTGGGCTCGACGCCATGGCCCGCGAAATAATTGGCGAGTGCGACCGTATCCAAGCTCGTGTCTCGATGAAAGATTGCGATCCGCTTGCGGAACAGGTCCGGGCATGACGCGGGGATAGCATAGGTCTATTTTCTTGACAATCGGAAGATGTACATGCAGGATCGCGCCCTCGGGACGCGCTCTTTGAATCGGTGAATAGGTCGTTCCATACCGGCAGGTCGAGGCCGGGCGGGAAAGCTTGCGCCCGCAATAATCGCGTGACGGATTTTAATTCCGTCAACGTCAACAAACTAAATCGAAGCGCATCAATGCGTTGACTTGTTGACGGTCAACTGCCGTCAACAGACGTCAAGTCCGCAGCGCCGCAAGAAGTCCGTTCAAAACTTTGCGGCCCTGTGCGGTCGCGCCCAGCCCGGTCTTCGTGCGCTTGATGAAGCCGTCGCGGATCATGCGTTCGACGCGGCCCGTGTCGAGTGCGTCGGGGCCTTCGAGCGCCGCACCCGTCACGCGCTCGAAGCGTGCGGCATCGATGCCTTCGCGAAGGCGCAGGCCCATCATCAGCGCCTCGTCCACGCAGGTCGCGCGCTCCAGCTTCGCGCTCTCCGCCGTGGCGTGGCCTTGGCTGCGCACCTGCTCCAGCCACGTCTCGGGCGCCTTCGCCTGGCGCGTGGCGACGCGGGCACCGTCCTGCGTGATGCGCCCGTGCGCGCCGGGGCCGACGCCAACATAATCCTCATAATGCCAGTAGACGAGATTGTGGCGTGATTCCTGGCCCGCGACCGCGTGGTTGGAAATCTCGTAGGCCGGCATGCGCGCATCCTCGAGGATGCCCTGCGTCGCGTCGTAGAGACGCTCCTGCTCGGCTTCCGAGGGAAGTGAATAGTCGCCACGATCGAACAGTGTCTTGAACTGCGTGCCCGCCTCGATCGTCAGCTGGTAGACCGAGAGGTGCGTGGGCCGCAGCTCCAGCGCGGCCTTAAGTTCCTTCGACCAGTCCTCGACCGTCTGCTGGGGCCGTGCATAGATCAGATCGAACGAGAATCGCTCGAACAGCGCCGCCGCGCGGTCGATGGCGCGCTTCGCCTCGTGCACGCTGTGGCCGCGGCCGAGGAACTTCAGCGCGCGCTCGTCCAGCGCCTGCACGCCGATCGACAGCCGGTTGATGCCCGCCGTCTTGAACGCGGCGAAGCGTTCGGCCTCGGCCGAATTGGGATTGGCTTCGAGCGTGATCTCGGGCTCGTCCGCGACCGCCCAGCGCATCGCGATGCGGTCGAGCACCGCGCCCGCGATGTGCGGGTCCATCAGCGAAGGCGTGCCGCCGCCGAAGAACACCGACGTCACGGTCTTGCCCGGTGTCAGCGCCGCGTAGTGGTCGATCTCGGCCAACAGCGCGTCGCGCCACGCTTCACCGTCGATCTTCTCGCGCACATGGCTGTTGAAGTCGCAGTACGGGCATTTCGATTTGCAGAAAGGCCAGTGGACGTAGACCGCGAAGCTCAAGTGCCGGCACCGAGGCAACCGTCGCGGAATTTCGCGAACGCCACGGCGCGGTGGCTGATCGTGTGCTTCAGCGCCGGTTCCATCTCGGCGAACGTCATCGTGTGGCCTTCCGGCACGAACACGGGATCGTAGCCGAAACCCTTCGTGCCCCGCGCCGGCCACACCAGCGTGCCCGCCACTTCGCCGCGGAACGTCTCGACATGGCCGTCCGGCCACGCGATCGACAGCACCGAGACGAACTTCGCGCGCCGGTCGGGATTGCCGTCCAGCGCCGCTTCCACCATCCGCATGGCGCGCGGCCAGTCGCGCTTCGGGCCCGCCCAGTTCGCGGTGAACACGCCCGGATCGCCGTCGAGTGCCGCCACGCACATGCCGCTGTCGTCGGCGAGCGAAGGCAGCTTCGTCGCGTCCGCCGTGTGGCGGGCCTTCAGCGCCGCGTTCGCCTCGAAGGTCGTGCCGGTCTCGTCGGGCTCGTCCACGCCCAGCGATCCGGCCGACACGCATTCGAGCCCGAAAGGCCGCAGAAGATCGGCCATCTCGACGAGCTTGCCCTTGTTGTGGGTGGCGATGACGAGCTTGGTGCCCGTTAAGCGGCGGCCCATGCGGCGACAGCCTTCTTCTGGAGCGCGACGAGTTCGGAGACACCCTTGCGCGCCAGTGCCAGCATGTCGATGAGCTGGTCCTCGCCGAACGGGTCGCGCTCGGCCGTGCCCTGCACCTCGACGAGCCTGCCGTCGCCGGTCATCACGAAATTGGCGTCGACGTCGCAAGCACTATCCTCGACATAGTCGAGATCGAGCACGCTCTTGCCTTGCGAGATGCCGCACGAGACGGCCGCGACATGCTGGCGCAGCGGGAAGCCCGCAAGACCCTTGGCCTTCACCAGCGGGAAGATCGCCTGATGGAGGGCGACCCAAGCACCCGTGATCGCGGCGGTGCGTGTGCCGCCGTCGGCCTGCAGCACGTCGCAGTCGATCTTGATCTGGCGCTCGCCCAGCATCTTCATGTCGGTGACCGAACGCAGGCTGCGCCCGACGAGGCGCTGGATCTCCTGCGTGCGGCCCGACTGCTTGCCGCGCGCGGCCTCGCGGTCGGTGCGCGTGTGGGTCGAGCGCGGCAGCATGCCGTACTCGGCCGTGACCCATCCCTGGCCCGAGTTGCGCAGGAAGGGCGGCACCTTCTCCTCGACCGAGGCGGTGACGAGCACGTGCGTGTCGCCGAAGCGCACGAGGCACGAACCCTCGGCATGCTTGGTGAAGCCCGGCTCGAGGCTGATGGCACGCATCTGGTCGGCAAGACGGCCCGAAGGGCGCATTTGTTTCTCTTTCGGCGGGAAGGGGGTTCGACGGGCGGAACCTAGTCTGCGGTGCGCGCACGCGCAAGCAGGGTGCGTTGACACGCACGGCGGGGGATGACTAGCTATTGGCATATGTCCCGAACCCCCATCGTTCCCTTCGAACGCAAGCCCGCCGTCCCCGCTGCAGGCAGCGTGAACAGCCCGGCGACCAGTGCCCGCGCGCAGAGTGCCGTCGCCGCGATGGACGAGCGTTCGCGCGAGGTCTTCCGGCGCATCGTCGAGGCCTATGTGGATACGGGCGAGCCGGTGGGCTCGCGCACGCTGTCGCGCCAGCTCAACGATCCGCTGTCGCCCGCCACGATCCGCAACGTGATGGCCGACCTGCAGGATCTGGGGCTGCTCTATTCGCCGCACACCTCGTCGGGCCGCCTGCCGACCGACCTCGGCCTGCGGCTGTTCGTCGACGGGCTGCTGGAAGTCGGGCGCCTTTCCAGCGACGAGCGCGAGAAGATCGAGGCGCAGTGCGCCGCCGGCGGCCGTTCGATGAACCAGGTGCTCGAACAGGCGAGCACGCTGCTCGCCGGCATGGGCCGCGGGGCGGGGCTGGTCATCGCGCCCAAGTCGGATTCGCCGCTGAAGCATGTGGAGTTCGTGCCGCTCGGGCCGGGGCGCACGCTCGTCGTGCTCGTCACCGAACGCGGCCTCGTCGAGAACCGCGTGATCGAGACGCCGTTGGGCCTCACGCCCGCACAGCTCGTCCAGGCGTCGAACTTCCTCTCGGCGCAGCTCACCGGGCGCACGCTCGCCGAGGCGAGGCAGGATATCCTCGAACGCCTGGAGCAGTCGCGCGCCGAGCTCGACCAGCTTTCGCAGAAGGTCGTGGAACAGGGCCTCGCCGTATGGTCGACGCCCGAGAAGACCGGCGGCAACGACGGCTATCTCATCGTGCGCGGGCAGGCCAAGCTGCTCGAAGACGTCCACGCGATGGAGGATCTGGAGCGCATCCGCCGGCTGTTCGAGGCGCTGGAGCAGCACCAGTCGATGGCGCGCATCCTCGAGCAGGCGCAGGGTGCCGAAGGCGTGCAGATCTTCATCGGCGCGCAGAACGAGCTGTTCGGCCTGTCGGGCTGCACGACGATCGTGGCCCCCTATCGCGACGCGCAGGACCGGATCGTGGGCGCCATCGGCGTCGTGGGGCCCACGCGGCTCAACTACGCGCGCATCATCCCGATGGTCGACTACACGGCCCGCGTCGTCGGCCGCCTGGTGGGCTGAAAATCAACCCTTGCGTCGGCGCGGGAATTCGCCCAAATCCCCGGCGGAACAGATGATGGAATTGCGCCGATGACCGAGCCGACGAACGAACCGATTCCCGAGACACCGGCCGCCGAAGCCCCGGCGCCGGCCCCGGCCGATCCGCTGGCCGAGGCGGCCGCGAAGATCGCCGCCCTCGAAGCCGAGATGGCCAAGACCAAGGACGCGGCGCTGCGCGCCATGGCGGATGCCGAGAACATGCGCAAGCGCGCCGAACGCGAGATCGTGGACCGCGAGAAATACGCGGTCGGCAATTTCGCCAAGGCGCTGCTCGCCGTGTCGGACAATCTGCGCCGCGCGCTCGATGCCGTGGGCGCGGAAGCGCGCGCCGCCGATCCGCATCTGGCCAAGCTCTTCGAGGGCGTCGAGATGACCGAGCGCGAGCTGCTGGCCGTGTTCGAGCGCAACGGCGTCGTGAAGATCGATGCGGCAGGAAAGCCCTTCGATCCGGCCTTGCAGCAGGCGGTGGCGCAGGTCGATGCGCCCGGTCATGCACCGGGCAGCGTCGTGCAGGTCTTCCAGCCGGGCTACACGATCCACGGAAGGCTGCTGCGCGAGGCGATGGTCACCGTCGCCAAGGGCGCGCCCGCCGCCGGCGTCGATACGGTCGCCTGAACGCGCGAACGGCTTCACCCGCGCGGAGGCATTGCGCCCCGGCGCGGGTCTGAAGCCTCGAAACGGTGCCTGTCTACGCGCTCTGGCGGAACGCGCCGGTCTTGCCGCTGCCTTCGGTGGCTTCGTAGGCCTTGCTGACCACGCTTGGAACCAGGCTGGGCGCGACGTCGGCAGCCGAGGCCCCTGCTTCGGGGCCGAAGATGCGCGCGATGCGCGTCTGGAACCGCGGATCGATGATGTCCACGAAAGCTTCGAACGTCCCCTGGACGAGACCCGACTTGGTCGCCAGCGAATGCTCGGCCACCTTGACCTGGTCCGGGGCCGGGCGTGCGGCGGCGCGCACGCGCGAACTCTCGGCAGCCCGGGCGGATTCCGCCGCCTGGCTTTTTACCTGGTCTGCTGTGGTCGAAGTCTGCGCTTGCGCCTGCCGCTGGCCCGGGAGGGACAACGGCGTACGGCTCTCACCCACAAGGGGCAAAGGCGGCACGACACCGACATTCTGAACGGTCGTCATAACACGGAACCTCGCTTCTCGAAGTTCTGAGGGTCCCTTCTGCAGCTTCCGTGTTGGTTAACGGAACGTGAAGCACTGCAAACGAGAGTTCCTCACGGTCGTTATAGGCAACCCACCAAAGGATGTCAAGAAATTTTCCTGTGGCGCGGATCTGCCCTGCGCGATTGCGGATGTCTCAAATACGCCTTTCCCCGTTGCGCGCCCCGGCGCACCTGCCTATATCGCTGCAGAAGGTAGGGTCTTGCGGAAAAGACCCCACTTAGGAGTGCCCCTTAGAAAGTCGGGGTCCCGTGCCGATGCCTCACCGCGGGGTCGGCCAGGCGGGACTGCCGCAAAGCGAGGATTTCATGAGCAAAGTCATCGGTATCGACCTCGGCACGACCAATTCCTGCGTCGCCGTGATGGAAGGTTCGACCCCCAAGGTCATCCCCAACGCCGAAGGTGCCAACACCACCCCGTCGATCGTCGCCTTCGCCGACTCGGGCGAACGCCTCGTCGGCCAGCCGGCCAAGCGCCAGTCGGTCACCAACCCGACCGACACGTTCTACGCGATCAAGCGCCTCATCGGCCGTCGCTTCGAAGACCCGATGGTCGCCAAGGATGTCGGCCTCGTGCCGTACAAGATCGTCAAGGCCGACAACGGCGACGCGTGGGTCGATTCCAAGGGCAAGAAGTATTCGCCCTCGCAGATCTCCGCCTTCACGCTGATGAAGATGAAGGAGACGGCCGAGGCGTATCTGGGCGAGACGGTCACGCAGGCCGTCATCACCGTGCCCGCGTACTTCAACGACAGCCAGCGCCAGGCCACGAAGGATGCCGGCAAGATCGCCGGCCTCGAAGTGCTGCGCATCATCAACGAGCCGACGGCGGCAGCGCTCGCCTACGGCCTCGAGAAGAAGAAGGCCGGCACGATCGCGGTCTACGACCTCGGCGGCGGCACGTTCGACGTGTCGGTGCTCGAGATCGGCGACGGCGTGTTCGAGGTGAAGTCCACGAACGGCGACACGTTCCTGGGCGGCGAGGACTTTGACAAGGAAATCATCGATTACCTGGCCAGCGAGTTCAAGAAGGAGCAGGGCATCGACCTGCGCACCGACAAGCTCGCGCTCCAGCGCCTCAAGGAAGCGGCCGAGAAGGCGAAGATCGAGCTGTCGTCCGCCGTGCAGACGGAAGTGAACCTGCCGTTCATCACCGCCGACGCGTCGGGCCCGAAGCACCTCAACATCAAGCTGACGCGCGCCAAGCTCGAGAGCCTGGTCGATACGCTGATCCAGCGCACGATCGAGCCGTGCCGCAACGCGCTCAAGGACGCGGGCCTCAAGGCCAGCGAGATCGACGAAGTCGTTCTCGTCGGCGGCATGACGCGCATGCCCAAGGTCATCGAGGTCGTGAAGCAGTTCTTCGGGCGCGAGCCGCACCGCGGCGTCAATCCCGACGAAGTGGTCGCGATCGGCGCCGCCATCCAGGCGGGCGTGCTGAAGGGCGACGTCAAGGACGTGCTGCTGCTCGACGTGACGCCGCTGTCGCTCGGCATCGAGACGCTGGGCGGCGTGTTCACGCGCCTCATCGACCGCAACACCACGATCCCCACGCGCAAGAGCCAGGTCTTCTCGACCGCCGAGGACAGCCAGAGCGCCGTCACCATCCGCGTCTTCCAGGGCGAGCGCGAGATGGCGTCGGACAACAAGGCGCTCGGCCAGTTCGACCTGGTCGGCATCCCGCCCGCACCCCGCGGCATCCCGCAGATCGAGGTCACGTTCGACATCGACGCCAACGGCATCGTGCAGGTGTCGGCCAAGGACAAGGGCACCGGCAAGGAGCAGCAGATCCGCATCCAGGCTTCCGGCGGCCTCTCCGACGCCGAGATCCAGAAGATGGTCAAGGACGCCGAGGCGAACGCCGCGGAAGACAAGAAGAAGCGCGACCTGGTCGAGGCGAAGAACCGCGCCGAGAGCATGGTCCACGACATCGAGAAGAACCTGAAGGACCACGGCGACAAGGTCGGCGCGGACGAGAAGGCCTCGATCGAGGCGGCCATCGCGAACCTGAAGACGGCCAAGGACGGCACGGATGTCGAGGACATCAAGGCCAAGACCGAGGCGCTGATGCAGGCATCGATGAAGCTCGGCGAGGCGATGTACAAGGCCGGCCAGGCCGAAGGTGCGGCACCGGGCGCAGGTCCGGAAGCGGCCGCGGGCCCCGGCGGCCCGTCGTCGGCCGGCGGCCCTTCGGGCGGTGCGGCCAAGGACGAGAAGGTCGTCGACGCCACGTTCGAAGACCTTTCGGACAAGAACAAGAAGGCCTAAAGGATCGGATCGCGGCCCGCGCGGTGCGGATTTCGCATCGCGCGGGCCGCGGGCTGACCATCGGAGATCCGTGGCGTGGCGAAGCAGGATTATTACGAACTGCTGGGAGTGGCCAAGGGGGCGTCGGCCGACGACCTCAAGAAGGCCTATCGCAAGCTCGCCATGCAGTTCCACCCGGACAAGAACCCGGGCGACAAGAAGGCCGAATCCAAGTTCAAGGAAATCAGCGAGGCCTATGACGTCCTGAAGGACGACCAGAAGCGCGCGGCCTACGACCGTTTCGGCCACGCCGCCTTCGAGGGCGGCAACGGCGGCGCCGCCGGCCGCGCGGGCGGTTTCGATTTCGGCGGCGGCGGTGCCGGCGGTTTCGCCGACATCTTCGACGAGATGTTCGGCGAGTTCATGGGCGGCGGCCGGCGCGGGGCGGGGCCCCAGCGCGGCGCGGACCTTCGCTACAACCTCGAGATCTCGCTGGAAGACGCCTATCACGGCAAGCAGGCGACGGTGCGCGTCGCCTCGCTGCACAGTTGCGAGACGTGCCACGGCTCGGGTGCGGAAGCCGGATCGAAGCCCGCGACGTGCCCCACCTGCCGCGGGCAGGGCAAGGTGCGCGCGCAGCAGGGCTTCTTCACGATCGAGCGCGGCTGCCCGCAGTGCGGCGGCGCCGGCCAGATCATCGAGAAGCCGTGCAAGACCTGCCAGGGCCAGGGCCGCGTGCGCAAGGAGCGCACGCTGTCGGTCAACATTCCCGCGGGCGTGGAAGACGGCACGCGCATCCGCCTTGCCGGCGAAGGCGAGGCGGGCATGCGCGGCTCGCCGCAGGGCGACCTCTACCTGTTCCTCTCGATCAAGCAGCACAAGCTGTTCCATCGCGAAGGTGCGGACATCTACTGCCGCGTGCCGATTCCGATGACGACGGCCGCACTCGGCGGCGCCATCGAGGTGCCGACGGTCGACGGCGGCCGCGCGAAGGTGACGATCCCGGCGGGCGCGCAGACCGGCCAGCAGTTCCGCCTGAAGGGCAAGGGCATGTCGGTGCTGCGCAGCCAGGCGCGCGGCGACATGTTCATCGAATCGGTCGTCGAGACGCCGGTCAATCTCACCAAGAAGCAGCAGGAGCTTCTGCGCGACTTCGAGGGCAGCGGCGGCGGCAACAAGAGCCACAGCCCCGAGAGCGCCAGTTTCTTCGCCAAGGTGAAGGAACTCTGGGACGACCTGCGCAGCTAGGTCAGTCGGGCTGCGGGATCGGCACGCCGATCCCCTTGCCGGTCTTTTCCTGATCGATGTCCGCGAAGCTCTCCGTATCGATCTCGGCGATCGCGTAGGATTGCCTGTCGAGCGTGGGCGACTGCGCGAACAGGTCGCTGCGCTTCGTCTTGTCGTCGAGCCCGTGATCGAGGATGAGGCCCAGCACGAAATGCGCGTCGCCCGTCGCGGGTCCGATCGGCAGCAGCAGGCGCTCGAACGCCACCGGCCGCATCAGACCCCACACGCCGACGCGCACCGAATAGACCGGCACGCGCCCGTGCGCGACGCGGTCGTAGACCGCCAGCGTGCGCGCCACCAGCTCGGGCGGCGCAATTTCCTCGATGCGCTTGCCGAGCTTCGAACCGCCGTCGGTGTATTCGACCTCGTCGCCCTGGTAGGTCATCCGGAAGATGCGCGGCCGCTTGCCGTCGGGATCGGGCCCGACGCTGTAGAGCAGCATGTTCGACCACCAGCGGCCCCATTCCTCGGCGCGGAACCGCTCGCGCGGCAGGACCGGCAGCCCGCCGCGCAGAGCAGCCCACTGGGCGCCGAAAGCCCGCATTTTCGGGCTCCAGATATGATCGGCCGACAGGACGGGCGGGGAAGCATCGGTCATCCGGATACGATTGTCGCCGAGGCGGCCGGGTCGGCGCAACCGCGCGTTCGGAATGGACCGGGCTTCCGGGCCGTTGGAAATGCCGATCCGGTCGCGGCACCGGCCGCCTTCATGCTATTGGCTCTGCCATGTACGCCCTGATCCGCCTCGCGCGCCCCAAGCACTGGGTCAAGAACGCCTTCGTCGCGGCGCCGCTGTTCTTCACGCCGGACGCGCTGAACGCCGCGAACCTGCAGGCGGTGGCGCTGGCGGTGATCGCCTTCAGCCTGGGTGCTTCGGCCGTCTACGTGATCAACGACTATTTCGACCGCGAGGCCGACCGGCTGCATCCGGAGAAGAAACATCGCCCGATCGCCGCCGGCGCGGTATCCGGCGGCAACGCGCTCGCCTTCGCCTGCGTCCTGCTGCTGGCGTCGCTCGCCGCCGCGGCGATGCTGAAGCCGGCCGTCCTCCATATCCTCGGCGTGTATCTCGTCCTCAACCTCGCCTACTCGTACCGCCTCAAGCATGTCAGCCTGCTCGACGTGCTGATCGTCGCCGCCGGCTTCGTGCTGCGCATCGAGGCGGGGGGTGCCGCCATCGGCATCGTGCCGAGCGTGTGGATCGTCGTGTGCACGGGGCTGCTCGCGCTGTTCCTGGCGCTCGCCAAGCGGCGCGACGACCTCATCGGCGATCTCGACGTGGCGCATCGCGGCGCGCTCGACGGCTACAACCTGCGCTTCGTCGATACGGCGCTTGCCGTGATCCTCGGCGCGCTTCTCGTCAGCTACGTGATCTACACGACCGACGCCCAGGTGATCCGCCGCTACGGGACCGACAGGCTCTATTGCACCGTGCCGTTTGTCGTTGCGGGCGTGCTGCGCTATCTGCAGATAGCGCTCGTCGAGGAACGCTCGGGCTCGCCCACCGACCTTGCCGTGGGCGACCGGTTCCTCGCCGTCTGCGTGCTGGGCTGGATCGCCGTCTTCGGCTATCTGATCTACGCATGAGCCTGCGCTGGAAAGAAATGGCATTGACCGGCTGGGGGCGCGGCGCCACGGCCGCCATGCGTGCCGCCCGCCCGGAACGCCGGCCCGACATCGCGGCGGCGCTCGCCGGCGAAGGGTCCGTGCTCGCGCGGGGCGCCGGCCGGGCCTATGGCGATGCGGCGCAGCTTTCCGGCGGCCGCGCGATCCTGACCGACCGTCTCGACCGCATCCTCGCCTTCGACCCGGCGACGAATCTCGTCGAGTGCGAGCCGGGCGTCAGTTTCCGCAAGCTGTTCGAGACGTTCCTGCCCAAGGGCCTCGTGCCGCCGGTCTCGCCGGGCACGGCGCATGTCACGGTCGGCGGGGCCATCGCCGCCGACGTGCACGGCAAGAACCACGACCGCCACGGCTCGTTCGGCGACCATGTCGAATGGATCGACATGCTGCTGGCCGACGGGCGCACGCTGCGCGCCTCGCTTGCCGAGAACGAAGAGCTTTTCCGCGCCACCGTCGGCGGCATGGGCCTGACCGGCATCGTCGTGCGCGCGGCCTTCCGCCTGCTGCCGGGGACGGCGCATGTCGACGTGCGCGAGACGCGCATCCGCGATCTCGACGGATTCTTCGCCGCGTTCGAAGCCGCGCGCGCGGCCAGCACCTTCTCGGTCGGCTGGATCGACGCGCTCGCAAGCGGCAAGTCGCTGGGCCGCGGCGTGTTCGAGACGGCGGAGTTCGCGCCCGGCACGCAGGCGGCCCCGCCGCCATGCAAGCCGCTGCCCGTGCCGTTCGACCTGCCGGGCTTCGCGCTGTCGTCGGCCGGCGTGCGCGTGTTCAACGAGTTCTACTGGCGCCGCGTGCCCGCCGCCGGACGGCAGGAAACGCGCGATCTCCAGCGCTTCCTCTTTCCGCTCGACAGCCTCGCGGGCTGGAACCGGCTCTACGGCAAGCGCGGCTTCTACCAGTTCCAGTCGGTGGTGCCCGATGCGCAGGCGCACGTCGCCACGCGCGCGATGCTCGAAGCGGTCGCCGCCGGCGGCAACGCCTCGTTCCTTGCCGTGCTGAAGACGCTGGGCGGAACCGGGCGGGGGCATCTGTCGTTCCCGATGCGCGGCGTGACGCTGGCCCTCGACATTCCGCGCGCGTCCGGTGCGGACGAACTGATGCGCGGGCTCGAGCGCATCGCGCGCGACGCGGGCGGGCGCATCTACCTTGCCAAGGACGCGACGATGTCGGCCGAGACCTTCGCCGAGACCTATCCGGCGCTCCCCAAATTCGAGGCCGCGTTGCGCGAATTCGATCCCGAGGGGCGCTTCGCGTCCGACCAGTCGCGGCGCCTGGGCATCAACCGGAGGCCCGCATGAATCCGGTCTGGCTCGTGCTGGGCGCCACGTCCGCCATCGCGCGCGAATTCGCGCGCCGCGTCGCGGAAAGCGGCTGCGACGTGCTGCTCGCCGCGCGCGACATCGACGATGCGGCGGCGACAGCGGCCGACATCGCGATCCGCACCGGGCAGCGCTGCGAAACCGTCGCGTTCGACGCGACGGACACGGGCGCGCAAGCCGCCCTCGTCGAACGCGCGAAGACGTTCGCCTCCGATTCCACGCTCAACGTGTTCCTCGCCTTCGGCACGATGCCCGAGCAGGCGGCGATCGATGCCGATCCGGCCCTGATCGGCCCCACCATCGCCGCGAACTTCACGGCCGCCGTCGAGATCCTGCAACGCTTCGCGCCCGTGCTGGAAGCGCAAGGGTCCGGCGCGGTCGTCGCCATCGGCTCGGTCGCGGGCGACCGCGGGCGGCTCAAGAACTATGTCTACGGTTCCGCCAAGGCGGGCCTGCACGCCTATCTTCAGGGCCTGCGCGCGCGCCTGTGCCGTTCGGGCGTGCATGTCGTCACGCTGAAACCGGGCTTCGTCGATACCGCGATGACGTGGGGCCTGCCGGGCATGTTCCTCGTCGCGAGCCCCGGCACCATCGCCGACGCGGCGCTGGCGGCCGTGGCGAAGAAACGCGACATCGTCTATGCGCCGCTCTTCTGGTGGGGCATCATGACGATCATCCGGCACATTCCGGAGCGCATTTTCAAGAAGCTGAATATCTGAGGATCGGGGAGACGGGCGGCATGGCGACCAGGATCGGCGTTGTCGGGGCGGGCGGGCGGATGGGGCAGATGCTGGTGCGCGAGATCGTCGCGACCGGCGGCGCCGCGTTCGGCGGCGGGACCGAGAATCCGGCGAGCCCGCAGATCGGCCGCGACGCGGGCGAGGTCGCGGGGCTGGGCGCATTGCAGTCGAAGCTGGGCTCCGACCCGGCGGCGCTCTTCGCCGCGTGCGATGCCGTGATCGATTTCACCGCCCCGGCGGCGAGCGTCGCGCATGCGGGACTCGCCGCATCCGCGCGCAAGATCCTCGTGCTCGGCACGACCGGCCTTTCGGTCGACGACCAGAAGAAGATCGATGCGGCGGCGAAGTCCGCCACCATCGTGCAGGCGACGAATTTCTCGCTCGGCGTCAATCTCGCCTTCGCGCTGGTGGAAGAAGCCGCGCGCCGCCTCGGCCCCGATTACGACATCGAGATCTTCGAGGCGCACCACAAGCACAAGGTCGATGCGCCCTCGGGCACGGCCCTGTCGCTGGGGCGCGCGGCGGCCAAGGGGCGCGGGCTCGATTTCGCGCGCGACACGATCCGCAGCCGCGACGGCCACACGGGTGCGCGGCCCGCCGGGCCCATCGGCTTCTCGGTCGCGCGCGGCGGCTCCGAGATCGGCGAGCACACGGTCATGTTCATGGGCGACGGCGAGCGGCTGGAAATCGCGCACAAGGCGCAGGGCCGTCAGGTCTATGCCAAGGGTGCCGTGCGCGCCGCACTCTGGGCGGCGGGCAAGGAGCCCGGCCTCTATTCGATGCGCGACGTGCTGGGGCTCTGAGCATGCTGACCGTCTGGGGCCGCGCCTCGTCGTCGAACGTGCAGGCGCTGATGTGGTGCATCGGCGAGCTCGGCCTGAAGGTGAAGCGCATCGACGCCGGGTTCAAATACGGCGTGGTCGACACGCCCGAGTTCCTTGCGATGAACCCGAACGGCACGGTGCCCGTGTTGGTCGACGGCGACGGCCCGCCGCTATGGGAGACGGGCGCGATCCTGCGTTATCTGGGCGCGCGCTATTCGAAAGCGCCGTTCTGGCCCGCCGATCCGCTTGCCCGCGCGCATGTCGACATGTGGGCGGAATGGGCGAAGATCAACATCTCGCTGGGCTTCACGGCACCGGTTTTCTGGCGCGTCGTGCGCACGGCACCGGCGAAGCGCGACCCCGCCGCGATCGCGCAGGCGGTCGCCGCACTCGACAAGAAGCTCGCGATTGCCGAAGCGCAGCTTGCCAGGCACGCGTTCCTTGCGGGGCCGGACCTGACGCTCGCCGACATCCAGTTCGGCCACGTGCTCTACCGCTATTACGACATCGACATGATCGAGCGCCCGGCGCTGCCGGCGCTGAAGCGCTATTACGGCGCGCTCGCGAACCGCCCGGCCTTCCGCGAACACGTCATGGTGCCTTACGAGGAACTGCGCGTCGCGTGACGCCAGCGCCCCAGCGCGTCTTCGAGAAGGCGCGCGAGTTCCGCCCGCTCGCCCACCGGCAGGAAGCCGCCGACCACCGTCGTGCGCCCGTGGCTGCGCAGCCGCACCAGCGGGGCGGCCGCACCCCGGTCGGCCAGCTCGACCGTCAGCCAGTAGGGTTCGAGGCTGCTGCGCTGCCTGCGTCCCCAATGGTCGACGCGCTCGATCTCCAGCCGGTCGGCATGCAGCGTCAGGCGCTCGTGCGCCCGGCCACGCGCGTAGTTGACGCGGAAGGCGAGCCACACGAGCAGGATGTCGACGCCGAGAAAGCCGATCACCGGCCACGCGCCCACGGCAAGAAACACGATCCCGGCCGCGAAGCTGACGGCGCAGAGCAGCCCCATCAGTACCGCGAAGCCGCGTGCGCTCAGCGAGCGGTGCGGGCGCAAGGTCACGTTGAGAATGGGCGCATCGCCGTCCATACTCGCGATGATAGTCCCGACCGCTCCCGAATCCAGCCCCTTGCGATGAGCCCGGACAGACGATGACCCAGAAATCCTGGCGCGAGGAAGGCGACCGGGCCACGGCGGCGGGCAAGCTCGCCGACGCGCTCGCGGCCTATGGCAAGGCGCTGGAGGCCGAGCCGGGCGACGTCATGGCGCGCGTCAATCGGGGTGTGGCGTTCCAGATGCTGGGCCGCCCGCACGATGCGGCCAGGGATTATGCGAAGGCCGCCGAACTCGTGCCCGGCCACGCGCTGATCCAGAACAACCTTGCCGCCGCGCTGCTCGATTGCGACCGGCTGGCCGATGCCGAAGCGGCGGCGCGTGCCGCGCTGGCGGCCGATCCCGCGATGCCGGGGGCGTGGAACAATCTGGGCATCGCGCTCGGCCGGCAGAAACGCACGCGCGACGCGCGCGAGGCGTGGAACCGCGCGCTGGCGATCGCGCCCGACCATCCGACCGCCCTCGTCAGCCTTGCGCAGAGCCTGCGCAGCGAGGATCCCGACAAGGCGGGCGACCTGTTCGAACGCGTGCTGGCGCTCGCCCCCGACAACCACTTCGCCTATGCCGAGGCCGTTTCCACGCTGTGGAACGCCTGCCGCTGGGACCGGGCGCGCGCCCTGCTCGGCGATCTCGACAGGCGGCTGGCGCTCGGCATGCCGGCGCAGGCGCTCTACGTGCTGGCGTTCGTGCTGCCTTACATCGCCGACGATCCGCTGCCCACGAAGAAGGTGCGCACCGCGCTGGGCCGTGCGCTTGCGGCGATGACGAAGCCGATGGCGCGGCCCGCGCCCAAGGCGGCCGCCGCGCGCATCGCCATCGGGTACCTGTCGCCTGATTTCGGCAACCACGCGATGAGCCATGTGCTGCGCTCGTTCATGCCCGCGCACGACAGGGACGCGTTCGAGATCGTGCTGTTCTCGCTGCGCGACCGGTCGGGCGAGGCGGGGCCGTGGCTCGGCGAGCTGAAGGCGGCGGCCTCTTCCTTCGTCGACCTGTCGGCGCTCGATTCCGCGACGGCCGCCTCGGTCATCCGTTCGCGCGGCATCGACATTCTCGTGGACCTCTGCGGCTACTCGGCCGGCGGGCGCCTTGAAATCCTCGCGGCGCGGCCGGCCCCGGTGCAGGTCTACTGGATCGGCCATGCGGGCTTCATGGAAGCGCCGTTCATCGACTACACGCTGTGCGATCCGGTCGTGGCACCAGAGCCGCCCGGCAGCCGCCAGCATGTCGAAGCGCTCGCGCGCCTGCCGGCCTGCTACCACCCGGCCGACCGCTATCCGCTGTCGCGCGTACCGACACGCGCCGAGCTGGGCCTGCCGGAAAACGGCATCGTCTTCTGCGCCTTCTGCAATCCGCTGAAGATCGATCCCGTCTGCTTCGCCGCCTGGATGGAAATCCTCGTGCGCGTGCCGGGCAGCGTGCTGTGGCTTTCCGAACGCCCGTCGTACATCGCCGCGCAGGCGCTGCTGCGCGCGCGCGCGACCGAAGCGGGCGTGGCGCCGGAGCGGCTGGTGTTCGCGCCGCACGCGCTCGACAAGGCGGCGCATCTGGCACGCCACCGCGCGGCCGATTTCTTCCTCGACAGTTTCGCCGTCTCCGCCGCATCGACCGCGCTCGACGCGCTGGGTGCGGGCCTGCCGGTGCTGACCAAGCGCGGACGGCAGGCGCACGCCAATGTCGCGGTCTCGTTCCTTACGGCGCTCGGCCTGCCCGAACTGATCGCCGGCGACCGCGCGGACTTCGTCGAGCGTGCCGTGGCGCTGGCGCAGGATGCGCCGCGTCTTGCCGCGCTGCGCGAGAAGCTCGCGCAGGCCGTCGCCACGCGCGTGCCGTTCGAGCCGAAGCCGCTCGCCCGGCAGGTCGAATCCGCCTACCGGCAGATGGCCGCGCGCGCGCGGGCCGGTCTTGCGCCGGCCGATTTCGACGTCGAGGACCCGCCTGCATGAAGAAGGCCGACATCCACGAATTCTACGCCCGCCTCGCCGCGCGCACGCCGGAGCCGGAGACCGAGCTTGTCTGGGGAAATCCCTATCAGCTTCTCGTCGCGGTCGTCCTTTCCGCGCAGGCGACGGACGTCGGCGTCAACAAGGCGACGAAGGCACTGTTCGCCAAGGTGAAGACGCCGGCCGGGATGACCGCACTTGGCCTCGAGGCCGTGCGCGATCACGTGAAGACGATCGGCCTGTTCAACACCAAGGCGAAGAACGTCATCGCGCTCTCGGAGATCCTCGTGCGCGAGCATGGCGGCGAGATCCCGCGTAGCCGCGAAGCGCTGGAAGCGCTGCCGGGCGTGGGCCGCAAGACCGCGAATGTCGTGCTCAACGTCGCGTTCGGCGAGCCGACCATCGCGGTCGACACGCACATCTTCCGCGTGGGCAATCGCACGGGCCTCGCCAGGGGCAGGAACCCGCGCGAGGTCGAGGACGGTCTGGTGAAGAACACGCCCGACGAGTTCCGCCGCCACGCGCATCACTGGCTGATCCTGCACGGGCGCTATGTCTGCAAGGCGCGCACGCCCGAATGCTGGCGCTGCGTGGTGGCGCATGTCTGCGCGTTCAAGCCGAAGACGAAGCCGCCTGCCGCCTAGCCGCGCCGCTCGGCGGCGAGCCGCGTCACGCACGCGTCGGCGGGCGTGGGGCGGCCGGTGAAGCTGCGCGCATCGACATGCGTCACGCGCTGGCTGCCGTCGGGATCGCGATAGATGAAAAGCTCGACGAAGCATTCGGGCGCGCGATAGCGCCAGACTTCGGCAGGGCCGTCGCGGCGCACGAAGCCCGCGGCACCGAAGCGCTCGACGACGCGCTCGCGCGTCAGGCCGATCAGCGAGCGCGCCCCGGTGATCGCGGGCGCGGCCGCGACCTGCGCCTCGCTTGCGCCGGATTCCGGCTGTGCGACGGGGGCGGCACCCGGCGCCGCGCTCACGGCGACCGGCGGCGGGGCCGCGTCGCCGCAGGCCCCCAGAATCGAAATGGCGGCACCCGCGATCGCGCGTGCCGCCATGCGATGGAAACGCATCGGCAGATCAGCCGCCGTCGCTGGCGTCCGTCTTGGCGAGCTTGCTGGTATCGACCTGCACTTCGCCGGCGATCTGGCCGCCTTCTTCGATCTCGATCTTGCCGTAGCGCACCGTGCCCGTGACCTTGCCGGTCGAGCGGATCCACAGCTTCTGGCGCACGGTCAGCGTGCCTTCGAACGTGCCCGCGATCTCGGCATGCTCGATCTCGGCCATGCCCTTGAACACGCCGCTCTCGGCGATCTCGATGAAGCGGCTTTCCGACAGCGAGGCCTCGACGCGCCCTTCGACCACCAGCCGTTCGCACGACGTGATCTGGCCGGAGAGCACGATCTCGCGCCCGACGATCAGCTTGCGGCCTTCGACCGGATCGCTGGCCGCGCGCGTGGTGACGGCTGCGCGCTGCGCCGTGGGCGCGATGGGGCCGGCGACCGAACGCGCGAGCGCGCCGGGCGAGGGCGGCGTGGGGCGCGGGAACGGGCGCGCCGGGATCGCTTCGGCTTCCGGCTCGACCGGGCTGGCGGGCGCGGCGGCGTCGGCCGGCTTGGAGTCTTCGGTATCGTCTTTCTTGCGACGGAACATCATTCCGGTCCTTCCTCAATTGACTTGCGCCAGGCCTCGATCAGGTGCGTGGTCGTCGCGACCGCGACGACCGGTGCCGCGAGGTTGACGATCGGGATCGTCGACAGCGCCGCGAAGGCCGCGCCGGCGAGCCAGGCCTGGCTGCGCCGTTCGCGCCAGAGGCGGCGGAGCAAACGCGAATCGACCCGCCGCGCGGAACTCATGGTGACGTATTCGCGGGCCAGAAGAAAGCCGTTCGTGGCGAGAAAGACCAGGAGGTTGAGGCCCGGCACGAGATAGAGCGGCAGCACCACGAGGTTGAGCGTTACGGCCAGCGCCAGCAGGCGCAGCGCGCCGCCGATTTCGGCGAGTAGGGGCCGGCGCGCCGGCGGCGGCAGGCCGGGATAGTGGCGCGCCTCGACGGCCGCCGCGACGTCTTCCAGGAACAGGCCGAGGAAGGCGGCGACCACGCTGGGGAACAGCACGATCGACAGCAGCACGGCCGCGATCCCGCCGAGCGCGCCGGCGCCCAGATCGAGCCAGACCGTCTCGAAAAACCGGGTATTCGCGATCAGCCAGCCCAGGCCGGCCCATAGCCCTGCGAAGGCCAGCAGTGTCAGGCCGAGGCTCTTCAGCAGCGGCAGGCGCAGCCGCGGATCCCCGAGCTGGCCCAGCGCCAGCAGCCCTGCACGCACCACACCCATCGCCGAATCCGTCCCCCTCCTGCCGGCCGACAGAGAGCCAGACCTTTATGGCATTGGCAAGGCAGGCTTATTCGGACCCGGAATGTCGCTTGTGCGGCGCAACAAGGATGGCTATTTTCCGCGCCAACCAGCTCCCCCCTCCGGAGTCGCAAGTGACCAACGCCAGCTACGACGTGCTCGGCATCGGCAACGCCATTGTCGATGTGATCGCCCGCGCCGACGACGCTTTCCTCGTGCAGAACGGTCTCGGCAAGGGCGCCATGACCCTGATCGACGAGGCGCGCGCCGAAGCGCTCTATGGCCTGATGGGCCCGGGGCGCGAAAGCTCGGGCGGCTCGGCCGGCAACACGATCGCGGGCCTCGCCAGCCTCGGCGGCAAGGCCGCCTATATCGGTCTCGTGCGCGACGACCAGCTCGGCACCATCTTCCGCCACGACATCCGCGCCGCCGGCGTGGCGTTCGAGACGGCCCCGGCGAAGACGGGCCCCTCGACCGCGCGCTGCCTGATCTTCGTGACGCCCGACGCGCAGCGCACGATGCAGACCTATCTGGGCGCCTGCGTCGAGCTCGGCCCCGAGCAGGTCGACGAGAAGCAGGTGGCCGCGGCGCAGGTCACCTATCTCGAAGGCTATCTGTGGGACAAGCCGGCCGCGAAGGACGCCTTCCGCAAGGCCGTCGACGTCGCGCACAAGGCGGGGCGCAAGGTCTCGCTGACGCTGTCGGATTCCTTCTGCGTCGGCCGCCACCGCGCCGAGTTCCGCGATCTCGTCGACAACCATGTCGACGTGCTGTTCGCCAACGAAGCCGAGATCCTCTCGCTCTACGAGACGACGAAGTTCGAGGACGTGCTGCCGTACCTGCGCGCCAAGCCTTCGCGCGTCACGGCCGTCACGCGCTCGGAAAAGGGTTCCGTCGCCATCGGCAACGGCGAGGTCCACGCGGTCCCGGCCGTGCCCGGCGTCAAGGTCGTCGACACGACCGGCGCGGGCGATCTCTATGCGGCCGGCTTCCTGCACGGCCTCACCACCGGCAGGAGCCTCGCCGTCTCGGCGAAGCTCGGCTCGATCTGCGCCGGCGAAATCATCTCGCACTACGGTGCGCGTCCCGAAACATCCCTCAAGGAACTCGCCGCACGTTCGCTGGCGTCGTAAGGAAAATGGAACTCCGCAATCTCGCGATCATCGCGCATGTCGACCACGGCAAGACCACGCTCGTCGACCAGCTTCTGAAACAGTCCGGCACCTTCCGCGCCAACGAGAAAGTCGCCGAACGCGCGATGGACTCGAACGACCTCGAGCGCGAGCGCGGAATCACCATCCTTGCCAAGTGCACCTCGGTGCAGTGGAAGGACGTGCGCCTCAACATCGTCGACACGCCCGGCCACGCCGATTTCGGCGGCGAGGTCGAGCGCATCATGTCGATGGTCGACGGCGTCGTCGTGCTGGTGGACGCGGCCGAGGGCGCGATGCCCCAGACCAAGTTCGTCACGATGAAGGCGCTGGCCCGCGGGCTTCGCCCGATCGTCGTCATCAACAAGGTCGACCGCTCCGACGCGCGCGCGACCGAAGTCCTCAACGAGGTCTTCGACCTGTTCGCGGCCCTGGGCGCCGACGACGACCAGCTCGATTTCCCCACGCTGTTCGCCTCGGGGCGTTCGGGCTGGGCGGCGGAATCGCTGGAAGCGCCGCGCGAGAACCTCGCGCCGCTGTTCGACCTCATCGTCAAGCACGTCAAGCCGCCGAAAGCCGACGCGAGCGGCCCGTTCCGCATGCTGGCGACGACGCTTGAATACGACCCCTATGTCGGGCGCATCCTGACGGGGCGCATCTATTCGGGCGTCGCCAAGACCAACATGGCGATCAAGTCGCTGTCGCGCGAAGGCAAGGTCCTGGAAGACGGGCGGCTCACGCGCCTGCTGTCGTTCCGCGGGCTCGAGCGCGTGCCGGTCGATTCGGCCGAAGCGGGCGACATCGTCGCCATCGCGGGGCTCACGCAGACCACGGTGGCCGACACGCTGTGCCAGATCGACGTGACCGAGCCGATCCCGTCGCTTCCCATCGATCCGCCGACGCTGGCGATGACCTTCTCGGTCAACGATTCGCCGCTCGCGGGCCGCGAGGGCACGAAGGTGACGACGCGCATGATCCGCGACCGCCTGTTCCGCGAATCGGAAGGCAACGTCGCCATCCGCGTGCGCGAGACCGACGGCGGCGAGGCCTACGAGGTCGCCGGGCGCGGCGAACTGCAGCTCGGCGTGCTGATCGAGCAGATGCGCCGCGAAGGCTTCGAGCTTTCGGTCGGCCGTCCGCGCGTGCTGATCAAGACCGACGAGGACGGCAACAAGCTCGAGCCGATCGAGGAAGTGCAGGTCGACGTCGACGAGAACTACGCGGGCGTCGTGGTCGAGAAGCTCGGCCGCCGCCGCGGCGAGATGACCGACATGCGTCCGTCGGGCGGTGCCAAGGTGCGCGTCACGTTCCACGTACCCTCGCGCGGCCTCATCGGCTACCACGGCGAGTTCCTGTCGGACACGCGCGGCACCGGCATCATGAACAAGATCTTCCACAGCTACGCGCCGTGGAAGGGCAACATCGAGGGCCGCCACACCGGCGTGCTGATCTCGAACGCAGCCGGCACGGCCGTGACCTTCGCGCTGTGGAACCTCGAGGACCGTGGGCCGATGATGATCCAGCCCGGCGTGCCGGTGTACGAGGGCATGATCATCGGCGAGCACACGCGCGACAACGATCTCGAAGTCAACCCGATGAAGGCCAAGAAGCTCACCAACGTCCGCGCCGCCGGCAAGGACGAGGCGGTGGTGCTCCAGACGCCGAAGATCCTGACGCTCGAGCAGGCCATCGCCTACATCAACGACGACGAGATCGTCGAGGTGACGCCCAAGTCGATCCGCCTGCGCAAGAAGCTGCTCGACCCCAACGCGCGCAAGCGCGCCGAGAAGGCCGCGGACGCCGAGGTCAGCTAACCCGGCGCCGTCGGCGCCACGTCGATCGCCGACATCAGGATGTTGATCCGCTCGCCGTCGTCGGACAGCGGCAGGATGAGCCGCTCGTAGCGCCAGTGGCGGAACGCCGTGCCGTAATCGAGATCCTTGCGCTGGGGCTGGCGCGTCTCGAGCACGGCGACGAGCGAAACGCGGATCATCTCCTTCACGTCGGGCGCCGGGTATTCCGCGAGCGTGCGCCCGGTCATGTCGAAGCCGAACATCGCGGCCGTGTGCGAGGCGTCGATGCGGAAGCGGAATCCGCCGTCGGGCAGCACATCGTGCAGCGTGACGTAGCCGAGGATCCAGGGAATCTCGACCGGATCGATGTCGCGGCGCGCGGGCATCTCGCGGCCGCCGCAGCGCCCGGCCCAGTAGCTGTAGAAGCGGCGCAGCCGCTTGCTGCGCAGCTCGTCCGGGTCGAAGTCGGTGCGTGTGTTCCAGTCGGCGTGCAACTTCATATGTAGCACCCTGTTTCACGCGGGCGCGGACGCTATCACCGGCTTGAAAAAATGGCGACACATCCTGTCTCGCAATATTTGCCGGCGCGCGTAGACTGCTGAACGTCCCCTCCCGATTCGCGAAAAATTGCCGTTGACCGACCAAGCTTCAATCCCGTGGCGCGATTCCCTTGCCGTCTATCTGCGGCCGCGCCTGCTCGCCGTGCTCTTCATGGGGTTCTCCTCGGGCCTGCCGCTGCCGCTGACCTTCGGCACGCTGTCCTTCTGGCTGGCCGAATCGGGCGTGAGCCGCACGGCGATCGGGTTCCTGGGCCTCGTCGGCACGGCCTATTCGCTGAAGTTCCTGTGGGCGCCGCTGATCGACCGGCTGCCGCTGGGCGCGTTCAGCCGCCGGTTCGGCCGCCGTCGCGCCTGGGCGCTGGCGATCCAGGCGCTGCTGGCCGTGGCGATCTTCTGCCTGGGCTTCACCGATCCGCGGATCGACCCCTGGCCCACGGCCTTCGTCGCGGTCGTCATCGCGTTCCTGTCGGCAAGCCAGGACATCGTCATCGACGCCTACCGCATCGAGATCCTGGAACCCGACGAGCAGGGGGCCGGTGCCGCCGCCACGCAGTGGGGCTACCGCTTCGGCCTGATGGCCTCGTCGGCCGGCGCGCTGTTCGCGGCCGAGTATGCCGGCTGGGGCTTCGCCTTCGCGGCGATGGCCTGCCTGATGGCGGTGGGCGCCCTCACGGTCTGGTTCACGCGCGAGCCCGCCGCATCGGCCGCCGTGCCGGACGCGCTGCCCGGCAGCAATGCGGCCGAGAAGGTCGCCGGCTTCGTGCGTGTCGCGGTCGTCGGGCCGTTCGCGGAATTCGCCTCGCGGCCTTCGTGGATGCTGATCGTCGCGTTCGTCGTGCTCTACAAGTTCGGCGACGCGCTGGCCGGCGGAATGGCCAATCCGTTCTATGTCGCGATGGGCTTCACGCGCGTCGAGGTCGCGACGATCTCGAAGATATTCGGCGTCTTCACCACGCTTGCGGGCGTGGCGGCGGGCGGCGCCGTCGTGCATCACTACGGCCTCTACCGCTCGCTGCTGATCTGCGGCGTGCTGCAGGCGGTGTCGAACCTGATGTACGTGGCGCAGGCCTGGGTCGGCCACGACACGGTGCTGCTCGCCTTCACGATCGGCATCGAGAATTTCACGGGCGGCATGGGGTCGGCGGCGTTCGTCGCGTATCTCTCGGGCCTGTGCAACGTCGCCTTCACGGCCACGCAGTACGCGCTGCTCTCGAGCCTCGCCAGCGTGGGGCGCAGCACGCTCGCCACGTCCGGCGGCTGGCTGTCCGAACAGCTCGACTGGGTGACGTTCTTCGCATTGACGACGCTGGCGGCCGTGCCGGGAATCCTGATGGTCGTCTGGCTGATGCGCCGCTTCCCCGACGCGCGGCTCGCTCAGCGCGGACCCGCGCTCGCGATCGAAGACTGAAGCGCCGCGCGAACCGCTTCGAGCGGAATCGCATCCATCGCGGCACCGCCGAAATCCTGCGCGCGCAGCACCGTCAATCCGCGCGCGGCCGGCGCGAATTTCGCGGGATCGGTCGGCCCGAACAGCGAGACCAGCGGCCGGTCGCCCGCCGCGAGCATGTGCCCGCCGCCCGAATCGTTCGCGACCGACGCGGCGAGGCGCTGGGCGAGCGCGATCGTCAGGATCGGCGACGGCGAAAGCCCGCGCGATGCCGCGTCCTGCAGAGGCAGGATCGCGCCGGGCACCGCGCGGCACGTCTCGATCCAGTCCTTCTCGTCGGGGCCGAGGACGAAGACGGGAACCGCACCCGGCAGGCTTCGCGCCAGTTCGAGATAGCGCTCGAACGGCCAGCTCTTCGCGCGGTTGCCCGCACCCGGCGCAAGGCCCACATAGACGGGCCCTTCGGGCAGCAGCGATGCGGCGGCCGCGCGCATGTCGGCGGGAAGCTGCAGGTGCGGTGCGGCCATCGCCGGATCGCCGCCCGCCGCCTCGATCAGCTGCAGCAGCTGGCCATGCATGGCGCGCGGCTTCGCCGCATCCTTCGGACGGCCGCCCGACAGCAGGAACGAGGCGGTGCCCGACACGAAGCGGCGATGGCGCACGCGGCGCACGGCCAGCGTCGTCGACAGGCGACGCTGCGTGTCGACGACCAGGTCGAACGCGCGCCCGTCGAGCGGGCGGCCGAAGATCTCCGACAGGCGCGAACCGAAGCCGGCATTCTCGATCGTCTCGTCGATCACGCCTGCGACGATGGGGCGCAGGCTGCCGGCGAACGCGCTCGGCCCCTTGCCCGCGCACCACACGATGCGCGCGTCCGGCCAGTTGGCGCGCAGCGTCCGCGCGAAGGGCAGCTTCATCAGCCCGTCGCCGACGAGATCGAGACCGACATAGACGAGGATCGAATCGAACTTCATCGAACTATCGCTTCCAGCCCCCGGAGCGGGCGTCTAGCATGTCCGCCGCAACCACGGGCATAGCCGGTACGATGTCGATACGCAATCTGGACAAGCTGCTCGACCCGAAATCGGTGGCCCTGATCGGCGCCACGCCGAAGGCCGGCTCGGTCGGCGCCGTGCTGGCGCGCAACCTGTTCCATGCCGGATTTGCCGGGCCGATCCTGCCCGTGAACCCGAAATACGACGCGATCGAGGGCGTGTTCGCCTATCGCGACGTCGCCAGCCTGCCGACGGTGCCCGACCTCGCGGTGATCTGCACGCCGCCCGAGACGGTCCCCGGCCTGATCGGCGAGCTGGGCGCGCGCGGCTGCCGGGCGGCGGTCGTCATCACGGCCGGCTTCGGCGAACTGGGCGAGGGGCGCGGCAAGGCGCTCGAACGCGCGATGCTGGAGGCGGCGCGCCCCCACCTGATGCGCATCGTCGGGCCCAACTGCCTCGGCATCATGGTGCCGGGCATCGGCCTGAATGCGACATTCGCGCACGTGATGCCGCCCAGGGGCGACCTTGCCTTCGTCACGCAGTCCGGCGCGATGGCAACCTCGATCCTCGACTGGGCGCAGCCACGCAAGATCGGCTTCTCGCAGCTCGTCTCGCTGGGCGACATGAGCGACGTCGATTTCGGCGACATGCTCGACTGGCTCGCCAACGACGGCCGGACGCGCGCGATCCTGCTCTATATCGAGGCCGTCACCCATGCGCGCAAATTCATGAGCGCCGCGCGCGCCGCCGCGCGCCTCAAGCCCGTCGTCGTCATCAAGGCCGGACGCCACGCGGAAGCCGCGAAGGCGGCCGCCTCGCATACCGGCGCGCTCGCCGGGGCCGACGGCGTCTACGACGCGGCGTTCCGGCGTGCGGGCATGCTGCGCGTGCGCGACATCGACGAGCTGTTCGACGCGGTCGCCACGCTGGCCTCGCCACCCGCGCACGGCGGCGACCGGCTCGCGATCCTCACGAACGGCGGCGGGCTCGGCGTGCTGGCGGTCGACGCGCTGATGGACGAGGCGGGGCATCTCGCCGAGCTCGACGCAAGCGCGATCGCGAAGCTCGACGCCGTTCTGCCGAAAACCTGGTCGAAGGCCAATCCCGTCGACATCATCGGCGACGCCGACGGCCCGCGCTATGCCGCCGCCCTCCAGGCGCTGCTGGCGGCGCCGGAGGTCGACGCGGTCCTCGCCCTCAACTGTCCGACCGCGATCGCCTCTTCGATCGAGGCGGCCGATGCCGTCGTCTCCGTCGCGCGCGGCGCGCGCGTTCCCGTCCTCGCCGCGTGGCTCGGCGGGACCGACACGGCCTTGACCGCGCGCGCGCGTTTCGCCGACGCGCGCATCCCCAGTTTCGAGACGCCGGAAAAGGCCGTCCGCGGCTTCATGCATCTCGTGCGCTATCGCCGCGTGCAGGAAAACCTGATGGAGGTACCCGACGCGGCGCCCGACAACCTCGCGCCCAATCCCGCCGCCGCGCGCGCGGCGGTGGCTGCGGCGCTCGACGCGGGTCTCGAATGGCTGCCCGATCCCGACGTGCGCACGGTGCTGGCGGGCTACGGCTTCACGCTGCCGCGCGGCGAGCTCGCGAAGGACGCGGCGGCGGCGGCGCAAGCCGCCGCGCGCATCGGCGGGCGCGTCGCGCTGAAGATCGTCTCGCCGCAGGTGCTGCACAAATCGGATGTCGGCGGCGTGGCGCTCGACCTCGACGGGCCGAAGGCAGTCCTGGTCGCGGCCGACGCGATGATCGCGCGCGTGCGCGCGAAGATCCCGCATGCCGAGATCCGCGGCTTCCTCGTGCAGGAGATGATCCGCCGCCCGGACGCGCACGAGCTGATCCTTGGCACCAGCGAGGACCGCCAGTTCGGGCCCGCCATCCTGTTCGGGCAGGGCGGCACGGCGGTCGAGGTCATGGCCGACACGGCGATGGCGCTGCCGCCGCTGAACGTGAAACTGGCGCGCGAGCTCATCGCCGCGACGCGCGTCTCGCGCCTGCTTGCCGGATACCGCGAGCGCCCGCCCGCCAATCTCGCGGCCGTGGAGCTGGCGCTGGTGCGGCTCTCGCAGCTCGTGTGCGACCTCGACGCGGTGGCCGAACTCGACATCAACCCGCTGCTGGTCGACTCGCACGAAGCGATCGTGCTCGACGCGCGCATCCGCGTGCGCCGGCCCGCAAGCAGCGTGCATGCCGCGCGCCTCGCCATCGAGCCCTATCCTTCCGATCTGGTCGAGACCGTGATGGTCGACGGCGTGGGGCCCGCGATCATCCGCCCGATCCGCCCGGAGGACGGACCGCTCATCGAGGCGCTCGTCGAGCGGATGGATGCCGACGACCGGCGCATGCGCTTCTTCGCGCCGGTCAAGCGCCTGTCGAGCGCCCAGCTCGCCCGCCTCACGCAGATCGACTACGACCGCGAGATGGCGTTCGTCTGCGAATCGGTTTTCATGGGCATCGGCCTGCTGGGCGTGGTGCGTCTCGTCGCCGACCCCGACCGTTCGCGCGCGGAATACGCGATCACGCTGCGCTCGGACCTCAAGGGGCTGGGGCTGGGCTGGCGGCTGATGGTGCGCATCCTCGACTACGCCAAGGCGCGCGGCGTGGGCGAGGTGTTCGGCGACGTGCTGCGCGAGAATCACAAGATGCTGGACCTGTGCCGCGCGCTGGGCTTCGCGATCCAGGCTTCGCCCGAATCCCCGGAACTGGTCCATGCCGTCCTGCGCCCGGCCGACTGGCAGGGCGGCCCCGGACGCCCGGACAATCGGGATTAACCATTGGCGCGCCAAGCCGCTTGCGCGGCCGTGCACCCTGCCTATATCTATCCCTGTCACGCAAACGGCCGCAGCTGGTCGTACCCTTTAGGCCCCTACGGACGGAACCGCGTCTTGTTCTCACTTGAACCCCTCCTGATTTCGGGCCGCGAGGTCCTGCCCATCGTCGAAGGCGGCAAGGGCGTTTCGGTCTCCAACGGCGAAAGCTCCGGCGCCTGGGCCGCGGCCGGGGGCGTGGGCACGTTTTCGGGCGTGAATGCGGACCATCTCGGCCCCGACGGCGCCGTCGTGCGCCAGATCTACCGCGGCAAGACGCGCCGCGAGCGGCACGACGAGCTGATCGCCTACGCGGTCAAGGGGGCTCTCCACCAGGCCCGCGTCGCGCACGAGATGGCCGGCAAGAACGGCCGCGTCCACATGAACATCCTGTGGGAAATGGGCGGCGCCGAGCCGATCCTCGAGGCCGTGCTGGAGAAATCGCAGGGCCTGATCCACGGCGTCACCTGCGGCGCCGGCATGCCGTACAAGATCGCCGAGATCTGCGCCAAGTACGGCGCCTACTACTATCCGATCATCTCCTCGGCGCGCGCCTTCCGCGCGCTGTGGAAGCGCGCCTACCACAAGTTCAGCGACCTGTTGGGCGGCGTGGTCTACGAGGACCCGTGGCTGGCCGGCGGGCACAACGGCCTGTCGAACGCCGAGGACCCGCGCAAGCCCGAGCCGCCGCTGCCGCGCGTGATCGAGCTGCGCAAGCAGATGAACGAATTCGGCCTCAACCGCACGCCGGTCATCATGGCCGGCGGCGTTTGGCGCCTCGACGAGTGGAAGGATTTCATCGGCAATCCCGACGTGGGCCCGTGCGCGTTCCAGTTCGGCACCCGCCCGCTGCTGACGAAGGAAAGCCCGATCTCCGACGCCTGGAAGCAGCGCCTGCTGACGCTGAAGCCGGGCGACGTGCTGCTGCACCGCTTCTCGCCGACCGGCTTCTATTCGTCGGCCGTGCGCAATCCGTTTCTCAACGAACTGGAAGAGCGTTCGGCCCGCCAGGTCGCCTACCAGATGCATCCCGTGGGCGAGCACGACCAGCCTTTCCCGGTGGGCGCGCGCGGCCGGCTCGTCTATCTGGCGCCGCACGACAAGCAGCACGCCGAAGCCTGGGTCGCCCAGGGCTTCACCGAGGCGCTGCGCACGCCCGATTCCACGCTGATCTTCGTCGACCCCGCGCGTTCGGAGGAAATCCACCGCGACCAGGTCAACTGCATGGGCTGCCTTTCGGCCTGCGCCTTCTCGAACTGGCAACAGAACGAGGAAGGCACCACCGGCAAGAAGGCCGATCCGCGCAGCTTCTGCATCCAGAAGACGCTGCAGGACATCAGCCACGGCGCCGACGTCGAGGCGCAGCTGATGTTCGCCGGGCACAACGCCTACCGCTTCGGCAGCGACCCGTTCTACGGCAACGGCTTCATCCCGACGGTCAAGCAGCTCGTCGAGCGGATCGCCACCGGGGCTTGAAAGCTAGCTCGGTTCGGCGTCGAGGCGCGCCATGTCGAGCGCGCGCAGGCCGTTGGCCCGCATCACCGCGCGCACGTCGCGCACGTAATCCATCCGCCGCTCGGAATAGCGCTGCAGGAACTGCGCGAGCGCGTGCCCGTCGGGCGCCTTGCCCGCATTGTTGGCCCGCGCGATCGCGCGCGCGCGGCGGAACTCCGCATAGGCGCGGTGCGAGTTGAGGTTGGTCGCATAGGCCGCGACCGCGTCGGGCAGGTGGTCGAACCGGCGCACGCGGCCGTCGTCGTCGTCGTTGCGGTAGATCATCTGGCCGAACAGCGCGTGGCCGGCCTGCGCGGGGCGGCTGGTGCCCCAGCCGGTCTCGAGCGCCGCCTGCGCCAGCGCCAGCGACACGGGCACCGCATCGACGCGGCGCAGCAGCTCGCGCGGCTTGTCGGCGGCCGTGTCGTAGCGTTCGGCAAGTTCTTCGACGAAAACCGCGTCGGCGGCCGTCACCGTCTCGCCGGCGGCCTGCCGGGCGAGCACGTGCTCGAGCCTTGCGCGGTCGGCGAGGATGCGTTCGTTCTCGAGCAGCAGCAGCGGCAGCAGCGTCTTGATGAACACCGTCTTGCGCAGGTCCGAGGATTCGAGCGCCGCGAGGTCGCGCGGCAGGCGTTCGACGACCATGCGCGGGACGGCTTCGGTGCCGCGGCGCGCGTCGTCGAGCACGTAGCCGCGCTGGACGAACAGCGCGTAGAGCTCCTGCGCGGCCATCAGGCTCACGCGCGTCACGCTCTCGACCGCTTCGGGGGCGAGGGCGGCCTCGGGCTGGAACATCTCGATCGGGCCGTGCCAGGCCTCGGCGAAGCGCGCCGAATGCGAGGCGGTGCCGACGACGACGGCCAGCGGCACGCCGGCGGTGGCCAGCAGGCCGGCGAGCAGGACCAGCGCCATGCGGCGCTGGCGTGCGGGTGCGGGCGAATCGACGGCAAAGCCGTCGGTCGCCGCGTGGCGGGCGGATTCGATCATCTCGATGATGCGGAACCGGGGTGGCGAGGGCGCCCTCAGGCGACCGCGCGGACCTCGACGATTTCGGGGATGTAGTGGCGCAGCATGTTCTCGATGCCGGACTTCAGCGTCGCGGTCGAGGACGGGCAGCCGGAGCACGAGCCCTGCATGTGCAGATAGACGATCCCGTCCTCGTATTTCTGGAACAGGATGTCGCCCCCGTCCTGCGCCACGGCCGGGCGCACGCGGGTGTCGAGCAGCTCGATGATCTGCTGGACGAGCTCGTCGTCGCCTTCGGCGGCAGCGCCGTGGGCGGTCTCGCCGCCTTCGGCGAGGGCCGGGGCGCCGGACGTGAAATGCTCCATGATCGCGCCGAGCAGGGCCGGCTTCATCAGGTGCCAGTCCTTGTCGTCGATCTTGGTGACGGTGACGAAATCCTGGCCCAGGAACACGCCCGTCACGCCCTCGACGCCGAACAGCTTGGCGGCCAGCGGGGAGCGCGCGCCAGCCTCTTCGACCGTCTTGAAATCCGCCGAGCCGGCCGACAAGACCTCGCGGCCAGGTAGGAATTTCAGGGTCGCCGGATTGGGCGTGGTTTCGGTCTGGATGAACATCTGCGTAAAAACTCCCGATAGGGCAGCGATGGCGCTGCAGGGGGTCTGTGCGGTAGGGTCGAAATGGGCCGAAAGCGGGGGCCTGTCAAGGCTGCGTCCGTAACATATTGAAATATAAGAGGTCCAAGTGAGCGACATTCCTTCGCAAGTGCAGCAAAAGACCCCTGCCGGGATTCGCGGCCACCGCCGCTACAAGCGCCCGGAACCGGCGCGGCCGAAGGACGGCTCGCTCGATTCGATCAAGGCCTGGCTGCGCGGCCCGGCCCACGCCGTGGGTAGTCCGATCAAGCTGGTCGACGGATTGTGCTGGCGGGTGGTCGCGGCGGGCCTGCCGGTCGACCGGGCCGGGATCACGGTCGCCCTGCTGCACCCGCAGTTTTCCGGCTACGGCATCCGCTGGTGGCGGGACATCGGCGAATCCGAGGAGGCGCTGGTCGAGCACGAGGTGACCCAGAGCGAGCTCTACCGGACCAGCCCCTTCCCCCCGGTGGTCGAGAACGGCGAGACGATCCGGGTCCGGATCGAGCCGCACGCCAACCAGTACCCCTATCCGGTCATCGCCGACCTCGCGGCCCAAGGCTACACGGACTACATCGTCCTCCCCGTCCGCCTGCAGGGCTTCAATCCGACCGGCGGCAGCCGCCGCCGCTTCCAGGCGTGCAACTGGGCGACCAAGCGGCAAGGCGGCTTCAGCGAGGCCGACATCGCCGCACTGGTGAAGATCTGCGAGGAACTGGCCGGGCCACTGGCACTGGTCACCGAACGGCGCATCTCGCGCGACCTGCTGTCGCTCTATCTCGGCCGGTCGACCGGCAGCCGCGTGCTGTCGGGCGAGATCCGCCGCGGCTACGGCGACCCGATCCGCGCGGCGATCCTCGCGACCGACATGCGCGGCTTCACGGCGCTGAACGACCGGCTGCCGTCCGAGCGGATCATCGCGCTGCTCAACGAATGGTTCGAGCGGCAGGTCGCCGCCGTCCACACGCACGGCGGCGAGGTGCTGAAATTCGTCGGCGACGGGATGCTCGCGATCTTCCCGATCGAGGACGTGGAGTTCGCGCGCATGTCGGCGCGCGGCGCGCTCGCGGCCGCGCGCGACGCGCTCGCCGCGGCAAGCGCCATGGATGCCGACCCGGCGTTTGAGGACGCGCGGCCGCTGCGCGCGGTCGCCGCCCTGCACACGGGCGAGATCTTCCACGGCAACATCGGCGCGCCCGACCGGCTCGACTTCACGGCGATCGGGCCGTCGGTCAACGTCGTCACGCGGCTGGAAAGCCTCGCCAAGACGCTCGGCAAGGAGCTGATCGTCTCGGCTGCCTTCGCCGAGATCTGCCCCGAGCCGCTCGTCTCGCTGGGGCGCCACGCGCTGAAGGGCGTGGCCGAGCCGGTCGAGGCCTTCACCTGCCCGGTCGTGAAGTGATCAGGTAATCGCGTCGACTTCCTCGTCGGCGAGGCTGCCCGGCACGATCGTCAGCGGCACGCGCAGATTGCCCGCGTACTTGCCGGTCAGCGCCGTGATCAGCGGGCCCGGCCCCTTGCCGGTGGTACTGGCACCCAGCACGAGGACCGAGATCGTCGGCTCTTCCTCGAGAAGCTTCAGCAGCTCTTCGCGCGCTTCGCCTTCGCGCACATGCAGCATCGGCATCTCGCCCGACTGCTCGCGCACCAGCGTGGAAAGCTCCTGCAGCTTCGTCTCGGCTTCCTGCCGGCGCTCCTCGCGCATCAGCTCGCCCACGCCCACCCATTCCGACGCCTCGACGGGTTCGGTCACGTAGAGCATCGCGACGCGGCCGCCGGAATGGCGCGCGCGCCGGCAGGCATAGCGGAGCGCCACCTTGAGCTCGGGCGTCTGGTCGACGACCACGAGGAAGACACGCTGGGTCTGCTGCTGTCGGGTCGGCATGGTTTGTCTCCCGCTTTCAGCTATTTCCGGAACACGACGCCGGCTGCCCAGCCGGCGGATACGGCAAGAAGGATCGCGAGCAGGCCGTAGACGGCCGCCCAGTCGTGCGCGAAGTCGTAGATGTCGGCGCCGAAGCCCACCTTGCTGACGAACATCGGCGTGGTCTGCGCCGCGACCACCTGCCCTGCGCGGATCAGGAGCACCTCGACCGAATAGTTGCCCGTCGGCACGTTGGCCGGGAACAGGATGCGCGTGCGGAACAGCCGCTGGCCCAGGAAGCTCACGCGGCCCACCTCGGGCTCGTAGAGCTTCTGGGCTTCCTTGTTGCGCACCATGCCCGCGCGGAACGCGGCGACCTCCTCGGAGTTGAGTTCGCGCTGCGGCTGGATGCGCAGGAAATCGACGCCGATCTGGTGGCGCTGGCGCAGCGCGACCGGCACGAAATCGGCCAGCGGCTTCGACGCGGCGATCCGGTAGAAGGCGGGCACGCCGGAGAAGCGCAGTTCGTCGCGGTTGATCCAGATGCCCGCGACGCGCGCCTTGCGGCGCACGGACGTCTCGCCGTCGGGCCCGCGCACGATGACGACGACGTCGCCTTCGCCCTCGGTGGCGCCGAACAGCAGCAGCTCGGTGCCCGCAAAGCCGGTCGTGATCGCGATCAGGTGGCTCGACAGGTCGGCGATCAGCGCCTGCGCGCGCGCCGGACCGGCGGAAAGAAGAAGCAGCGCTGCGAACAGGAACGTGCGGATCACGGCGTCTCGTCCTTCGGGGGCTCGGATAGGTCCATGCGGATCGAATAGAGGTCGGCGGGCTGGCGCACCAGGCCCACGCCCAGCGCCACCGCCACGCCCAGCACCAGCAGCGCCAGCAGCACGCGCAGGCGCGCGGCACCCAGCTTCGCGCCGAGCCGCGCACCGTAGGGGGCGGCGACCACGCCGCCGGCGATCAGCAGCGAGGCGAGCACGATGTCGACCGTCTGGTGCGACCAGGCCTGCAGGAAGGTGACGTTCGCCGACACGAACAGGATCTGGAACAGCGACGTGCCCACGACCGTCGTCGTCGGCATCGACAGCAGGTAGATCATCGCGGGCACCAGCAGGAAGCCGCCGCCCACGCCCATCAGGCCGGTGAGGATGCCCACGAAGAAGCCCAGGATCAGGGGCGTGAGCGCACTGGTGCGGATGCCCGAACGCGGAAAGGTCATGGGCCACGGCATGCGCGTGCCCATCGGTGCACGCGGCACCGTGGGCTTGCGCGCACCCGGCAGCATCGCGCGCAGGCTTTCCACGAACATCATCGCGCCGACCGAACCCAGCAGCACCACGTAGGAGAGCGCCACGACCAGATCGATCTGCCCCATGGCGCTCAGCACGCCGAACAGCTTCACGCTGGCGGCCGAACCCAGCAGGCCGCCGGCGAGCAGCAGCAGGCCCATCTTCACGTCGAGCGTGCCGCGCTGCCAGTGCGCGAGCGCGCCCGAGGCCGACGAGGCGATGACGGTGTTGGCGCCCGTCGCCGCGGCGATCGCCGGCGGCACGCCGAGGAAGATCAGCAGCGGCGTGATCAGGAACCCGCCGCCCACGCCGAACAGGCCCGACAGAAGGCCCACGCCGCCGCCGATCCCGATCAGCAGCAGGCCGTCGATCGAGGTTTCGGCCATCGGCAGATAGACGGGGATCAGGTCCATGTCAGTGCGCTCCGCCGGCGCGGTGGCCCAGCGAGTATAGGTCGTCGGGCGTGGCGACCAGATCGAAGAGCAGCTTCAGCGCCACCGTCAGCACCAGCACGGCGAGCAGGCCGCGAAGCTGCTCGCCGCGCAGCTTCGCCCCCATCCGCGCGCCGAACTGTGCGCCGACCACGCCGCCCACGAGCAGCAGCAGGGCCAGGAAGATGTCGACCGTGAAATTCTGCCAGGCCTGCAGGAACGTGACGTTCGCGGTGACGAAGACGATCTGGAACAGCGACGTGCCGATGACGACCGACGTGGGCATGCCCAGCAGGTAGATCATCGCCGGCACCATGATGAAGCCGCCGCCCACGCCCATCAGGGCCGACAGCACGCCCACGAACGCGCCGATCCCGAAGGGCGCCACCGCGCTGATATAGAGCTTGGAGCGCGGAAAGCGCATCTTCAGCGGCAGGCCGTGGATCCAGTTGTGCTGGTGCAGCCGGTGGACGGGAACGGCGCCGCTGCGCTTGACCTGCGCGCGCCGGTGCAGCGAGCGGATCGCCTCGGCCAGCATCAGCGAGCCGATGGTGCCCAGCACGATCACGAAGGCGAGCGAGATCACGAGATCGATCTGGCCGAGCGTCTGGAGGAGCTTGAAGAGCTGCACGCCCAGCGTGGAGCCGACGATGCCGCCGACGAGCAGCACGGCACCCATCCGGAAATCGACGTTGCCGCGCCGCATGTGCGCGATGACGCCGGAGACCGAGGCGGCGACGATCTGGGCCGCCTCCGAGCCGACCGCGACGGTCGCCGGGATGCCGATGAAGATGAGCAGGGGCGTCATCAGGAATCCGCCGCCCACGCCGAAGAGGCCCGACAGGAAGCCCACGCCGCCTCCCAGCATCAACAACAGGAATATGTCGACCGATATTTCGGCGATCGGCAGATAGATGAGCACGAGACCGCAGGCGCCTCCGGAACGAGTCCGAAGAATGCGCCCGCCTTGACCGCCGGGCAAGCGGTTAGGGCCGCAGGAAGCCGACGAGATCGTAGATTTCGCGGATGTTGGCCTGCGCGATGGCGCCGGCCCGGTCGGCCCCGCGCCGCAGGATCGCGTCGATGGCGCCCGGATCGGCCATCAGGCGGTTCATCTCGGCCGTGATCGGCGAGAGGACGGCGACCGCCACGTCGGCCAGCGCCCCCTTGAAGACCGAGAACTGCGCGCCGGCGAACTCCAGGACGACCGCGTCGAGCGACTTGTCGGTGAGGGCGGCATAGATGCCCAGCAGGTTTTCCGCCTCGGGCCGGCCTTCCAGCCCCTTGACCGTGTCGGGCAGGTTCTCGGGGTCGGTCTTGGCCCGGCGGATCTTCTGGGCGATCGTGTCGGCGTCGTCGGTGAGGTTGATCCGGCTCTGCTCGGAGGGCTCGGACTTGCTCATCTTGCGGGTGCCGTCGCGCAGGCTCATCACGCGCGTGGCCGTGCCGAAGATCTGCGGCTCGGGCAGCGGGAAATACTCGACGTTGAAGCGCCGGTTGAAGGCGCCCGCGATGTCGCGCGCCAGCTCCAGGTGCTGCTTCTGGTCTTCGCCCACGGGCACGTGCGTCGCCCTGTAGGCGAGGATGTCGGCCGCCATCAGCACGGGATAGGCGTAGAGGCCGAGGCCCGCGTCGTCGCGCTGCTTGCCCGCCTTCTCCTTGAACTGGGTCATGCGGTTGAGCCAGCCCAGCGGCGTCATGCAGCCCAGCGTCCACGCCAGTTCGGCATGCACCGGCACGGTCGACTGGTTGAAGATCGTGCAGGCGGCGGGATCGATGCCGCACGCGATATAGGCGGCCGTCACCTCGCGGGTGGCTTTGCGCAGCGCCTCGGGGTCCTGCGGCACGGTGATCGCATGCAGGTCGACGATGCAGAAGATGCACTCGAAGTCGCGCTGCAGCTTCACCCAGTTGCGGATGGCGCCCAGGTAGTTGCCGAGGTGCAGGTTGCCGGTGGGCTGGATGCCCGAGAAGATGCGGTTCATGGCGGCGGGTTTATCGCCGCTCGGCCCCGACTTATCAAGTCCGGCGTGCGAAAACGGCCTTGAGGTCGCCCGCCACGGCCGCGCGCGTCGCCCAGACGGCCAGGGCGTAGCCGACCAGCCCCAGCCCGATCAGGGCGCCCAGCGCCGCAGAGCGCGAAAACCCGTGCACGGCCAGATAGGGCGCGGCCGGCCCCAGCGCCAGCCACAGCAGCAGCGCCATGGCGAGGCTCGCCGCGATCTGGCGCGGCAGGCGGGCGCGCAGGCGCGCATCGGCGACGAAATTGCCGTTCCGGGCCAGGGCCCGCCACAGCAGCCCGGCATTGAGCGTGGCCGACAGGGCGGTCGCGAAGGCGAGGCCCACATGCCCGACATACTGCATCGACGCGAAGCCGACGACCGTGTTCACGACCACGCACAGCACGGCGATCTTGACCGGCGTGCGCGTGTCCTCGCGCGCATAGAAGGCGGGGGCCAGCACCTTGATGGCCACATAGGCGGGCAGGCCCAGCGTGTAGGCGATCAGGGCCATCGAGCTTGCCTGCGCGTCCGCGGCCGTGAACGCGCCGCGCTCGAACAGCGCCGACACGACGGGCCCCGCGAGCACGATGAGGGCGGCCGTCGCGGGCAGCGTCAGCAGGAAGGCGGCTTCGAGCGCGCGGTTCTGCGTGACCTGCGCGTCGGCGAGATCGCCCGTGCGCACCTGCTTGGACAGGCGCGGCAGCAGCGCCGTGCCGATGGCGATGCCGATCACGGCGAGCGGCAGCTCGTACACGCGGTCGGCGTAATAGAGCCAGCTGATCGAGCCCGCCGGCAGCAGCGAGGCCATGATGATGTCGACGACGAGATTGACCTGCGCCGCCCCCGAGCCCAGCGCGACGGGAAGCATGCGCTTCAGCAGCGTCTTCAGCTCGTCCGACAGGCGCGGGCGCGGCAGGCGCAGGGGCAGGCCTGCGCGCCTGCACGCCCAGGCAAGGAACAGGAACTGCGCCAGCCCTGCCGCCAGCACGCCCCACGACAGCGCGTGGCCGGGCGTGGGCAGCGCGCGCACGAGCCCGAGGAGACCGGCGATCATGCACAGGTTCAGCAGGATGGGCGTCGCCGCCACGGCCGCGAACCGGTCGATGGAATTCAGCACGCCGCCCTGCAGCGAGACGAGGCTGATCAGCAGCAGGTAGGGGAACGTGATGCGCGTGAACTCGACCGCAAGGGAACTGCGCACCGGATCGCCCGCGAATCCGGGCGCGATGACCGGGATGATCCACGGCATCGCGAACTCGGCGACGACCGTCAACGCGAACAGCACGACGAGCAATGCGGCGAGCGTCGCTTCGGCAAAGCCGCGCGCCGCGGCCTGGCCGCGCACGGCGAGCGAGCCCGCGAACATCGGCACGAAGGCGGCGGCGAAGGCGCCTTCGGCGAACAGGCGGCGGAAGAAATTGGGGAACTTGAACGCGACGAAGAAGGCGTCGGCCACGGGCCCCGCGCCCAGATAGGCCGCCACGAGCATGTCGCGCACGAAGCCCAGCACGCGGCTGGCCATCGTGTAGAAGCCGACGGTGGCGATGGGCCGTGCGAGCGACATTCAGGGCTTCAGGGGCAGGTTTTCAGGGAAGCTTCTTGCTCGACCCCGCCGACAGGCCCCACAGCGCCAGCCACGGCGCCCAGGCCTGGCGCGTGATGTCCATCCACATCGCCATCGGGTCGGTGGCCCCCATGGGCCCGGTCAGCGACATCATGTCGGTCATCGCCGGCAGCGTCGGCGTGCCCTTGATCAGCAGGCCGATCGTCTCCGGCCCGCTGGCGTCGGCCGGGCGGTGGACGATCTCCAGCGTCATGCCGGGCAGCGTGGCGCGTGCGCGGATCTCGTCGGGTGGATTTGCCATGGGCTACTCCGCTGCTTCGTTGCCCGCGCGCTTGCGCGGCTTGACGGCTTCCACCGCCGGGGCGTCTGGATCGGCGATGGCGGCGAGCATCGTCGTGCGGATGCGCGCGAGCTTCGATTCCTCCAGCACCTTCTGGCCGAAAATGTCGACGACGTAGAAGACGTCGACCGCGCGCTCGCCGTAGGTCGTGATCTTGGCGGTGCGGATCGACAGGCCCAGCGCCGTGATCGCGGCCGTGACGTCGTAGAGGAAGCCGACGCGGTCGCGGCCGTTGACCTCGATGAGCGTGTGGTATTTCGACGCCGCATTGTCGATCAGAACGCGCGGCGGCACCGTGAAGACGCGCATGCGGCTGGGGATCGCGGGGCGCTTGGCAAGCTGCTCGCGCAGGCGCAGGCGCCCGCCCAGCGCGTGCTCGATATGCGTCGCCAGACGCGCGAGCTTCTCCGGCCGGTCGTAGGCCGAGGGCTGCCCGTCGAGATCGCCCGGCACCGCCTGGATAGAGAAGGTGTCGAGCGCGCGGCCGTTCGACAGCGTGAAGACGTTGGCCGCGACGATGTTGGCGCCCGCCACGGCGATGGCGCCGGCCATGCGCGCGAACAGGCCCGGATGGTCGTCGGTGTAGATCGTGATCTCGGTGATCGCGCGCGCGCGGTCGATGCGCGTGTCGATGGCGAGGGGAAGCTGCGCGCGTTCGGCCTCGCGCACGAAGCGCGCGTGGCGCGCCTGCGTGCCGGGTTCGAGCGACAGCCAGTAGGCCGGATAGCCGAGGCCCGCGAACCAGGCGAAATCCCTGTCGCTCCAGTCCCTGAGCTCCTCCTTGAGGCGCGCCTGCGCCGCGGCGACGCGCTCGAGCGTGCCGCTCTCGCCGAAATTGCCGGCCAGCGCTTCGGTCGCGCGGTAATAGAGCTCGCGCAGCAGCGCCGCCTTCCAGTTGTTCCACACGCCGGGGCCGACCGCGCGGATGTCCGCCACCGTCAGGCACAGCAGCAGGCGCAGCCGCTCGGGGCTCTGCACGTGCTCGATGAAGGCGCGGATCGCCTGCGGGTCCTGGATGTCGCGCTTGAAGGCGGTCGCCGACATCCACAGGTGCGCGCGTACCAGCCATGCGGTCGTCTCGGTCTCTTCCTCGGTCAGCCCCATGCGGGGCCCGAGCTTCATCGCGATCTCGGCGCCCAGCACGGCATGGTCGCCGCCGCGGCCCTTGGCGATGTCGTGCAGCAGCAGCGCGAGGTACAGCGCGCGGCGCGATTCGATCTGGTGGATCACCTCGCTCGCCAGCGGGTGGTCGTTCTTCAGCTGGCCCGCCTCGATGCGATGCAGGATGCCGATGGCGAAGATCGTGTGCTCGTCGACCGTGTACACGTGATACATGTCGTGCTGCATCTGCGCCACGACGCGCCCGAAATCCGGAACGAAACGCCCGAACACGCCCGCCTCGTTGAGGCGGCGCAGCGCGATCTCGGCGCGGCTGTCGGTCAGGATGTCCATGAACAGCCGGCAGGCTTCCGGATTGGCGCGCAGGTTCCCGTCGACCAGCCGCAGCGACTGGCGGATGAGCCGCAGCGCATAGGGATGCACGTCGAGATCGTTCTCCTGCGCCACGCGGAACAGGCGCAGGAAATTGACCGGATCCTTCTCGAACGCGTCGCCGCGCGCGACGGTCAGCCGCCCGCTCTCGATCGCGAAGCGCCCGTCGGAAAGCTTGGCCGCCCCGCGCTTGAACATCTTGCCGACGACGCCGACGTCGAAGCGCGCCTTCTTGCCTTCCTCGAGCTCCAGCGCCGAGCAGAAAATGCGCGTGAGATCGCCCACGTCCTTGGCGACGAGGAAATAGTGCTTCATGAAGCGCTCGACGCCGCGCGTGCCGCGGTGGTCGGTGTAGCCCATGCGCCGGCCGATCTCGGCCTGCACGTCGAAGGTCAGCCGGTCTTCCGCGCGCCCCGTGACGTAGTGGAGGTGGCAGCGCACGCTCCACAGGAATTCCTGGCACTTGTCGAACTTCGCGGCCTCCTCGGCCGTGAACACGCCCTTGAGCACCAGATCGGAAACCTGCTCGACGCGGTGCAGGTACTTGCCGATCCAGAACAGCGTGTGCAGGTCGCGCAGACCGCCCTTGCCGTCCTTGACGTTGGGCTCCAGCACGTAGCGCGAATCGCCGGTGCGCTGGTGGCGCTCGTTGCGCTCCTTCAGCTTCGCCTCGACGAAATCGGCGGCGGTGCCCTTGGCGACTTCGGCGAAGAAGCGCTTCTTCAGTTCCGCGAACAGCTTGTCGTCGCCCCAGAGATAGCGGCTCTCCAGCAGCGCCGTGCGGATCGTGTGGTCCTCGTTCGCCAGACGCAGGCATTCCTCGATCGAGCGCGTCGCGTGCCCGACCTTGAGGCCCATGTCCCAGAGCATGTAGAGCTCGAACTCCACCATCTGCTCGATGCGCGGGTTCGACTTGTAGGGGCGCACGAACAGCAGGTCGATGTCCGACTGCGGCGACATCTCCGCGCGGCCGTATCCGCCGACGGCCGCGATCGTCACGCGCTCGGCCATCGTCGGGTTGGCCGCGGGATAGACGTGGCGCTCGGCGAAGTCGTAGACGAGCCGCACGAGCTGGTCGATCAGGAAGGCGTTGGCGCGCATCGTCTGCCCGCCGGTGGCCGTGCGCGCCTCGAACCGCTCGCGGATCTCCTTGCGGCCGTCGGCCAGCGCCGCCTTCAGCGCCTCGAGCGCGCGCGCGCGCCGCTGCTCGGGCTTGCCTTGCGTCGCTTCCGCGATCTCGGCAAGCCGCGCGTCGATCGTGCGGCGGTCGAGGATCGCGCGCTGGTTTGCGACCTCGCGGGGCAGGACGTCGAGTTCCATGTTCCTAGTATATAGTCGGATTCCGGCCCGTCGGGAGGCTTTCGATTGCGTCGCATTTCCGCCCTTATCGCGCTTTTCATGGCGTCCTGCGCGCCGGCGGCGCCGCCGGCGGCAAGCCTTTCGGCCGGCCTGCTGCCCGACGGCGCCGGCATCGAGATCCGGGCGCGCGACCGCCTGCCGCTGGCGGCCGCCCGCCTCGTGCTGCCCGACGGAACTTCCGTCGCCGCCGACCGGCTTTTCGCCTCGCCGCCGCAAGGTGCCGCGCCCGAGCGGCCCGGCGTGGGGGTGGGGGCCTCGGGCGGCTCAAGCTCGGGGATCGGCACCGGCGTCATGTTCTCGGTCCCGCTCGAATGGTTCACGCGGTCGTCCACCCCGGCCTTGATCGATTCGGCCGCGCGCATCGCTCTTCCCGACCCGGCCGCGTGGCCCGATCTTGCGCCGCGCGCGCGCCTCGAACTCGAATTCGGCCGGCCGCCCGGCGAAACGCGGCGTGTGACAATGCCGGCCCCGGCGCGCTAGACCACCGATCATGACGATGGAATTCCGCATCCGCCCCGCGGAACGCGCCGACCATGCGCGCTGGCTGCCGCTGTGGAACGGCTACAACGCGTTCTACGGCCGCAGCGGGCCGACGGCGCTCGCACCCGAAATCACGGCGACCCTCTGGGCGCGCTTCTTCGATGGGGATGAGCCGGTCCACGGGCTCGTCGCCGAGCGCGACGGCGAACTGCTGGGCCTCGCGCACTATCTCTTCCACCGCAGCACGACCGCGATCGGGCCCAACTGCTACATGCAGGACCTGTTCACCACGCATGCGGCGCGCGGCACGGGCGTGGGCCGCGCGCTGATCGCGCGCGTGGCGGATCTTGCGAAGGAAGCGGGGGCCGCGCGCCTCTACTGGCAGACGCACGAGACCAACGCGACGGCGATGAAGCTCTACGACAAGGTCGCCGAGAAATCCGGCTTCCTCGTCTACCGGATCCTGCTTTAGCGCGCGCCCGAACTCGGTTATCTAGGGCGCATGGAAAACCCGATCTCCCGCCGCACCTTGCTCGGCGCCTCCGCCGCCCTGCTCGCTACACCGGCCGCAGCGCAATCCCCCGACCTCTCCGCCGCAATGCGCACGCGCACCGGCCTTGGCTATATCGACGTGCGCGAGGGCACGGGCGAGGCAGCCGCGTCGGGGCGCACCGCGCGCGTCCACTACACGGGCTGGCTTTTCGAGAACGGGGCACGCGGCAGGAAGTTCGATTCCTCGCGCGACCGCGGCCAGCCTTTCGAGTTCCCGCTGGGCGCGGGCCGCGTCATCAAGGGTTGGGACGAAGGCGTGGCCACCATGAAAGTCGGCGGGCAGCGCACGCTGATCATTCCGCCCGATCTGGGCTACGGCGCACGCGGCGCCGGCAACGCGATCCCGCCCGACGCCACGCTGGTCTTCGACGTGGAACTGCTGGGGCTGCGCTGATTCAAGTGGCCAGTGTTTCCGGATACGGCTAGCCTCGGGCCAACAAGAACGAAACCGCCGGAGGAACCGATGACATCCGTTCGCCGCCTTGCCGGGCTGGCTCTTGCCGCCTGCGCGCTTGCCGCATTTCCCGCCGCCGCCCAGCGTCCGCCGATCCAGACCACGAAGGTCGAGGGGACCGAGGGCGTCTACGTCTTCCGCAATGTCGGCCACCAGGCGATGTTCGTCGTCACGAAGGACGGCGTGATCGCGACCGATCCGGTCGCCTACGGCAAGCCCGACGGCGGCCGGCAGTATCTCGAAGAGATCCGCAAGGTCACCGACAAGCCGGTGAAGTACGTGGTCTACAGCCACCACCATTACGACCACATCGCCGGCGGCAAGGCGTTCAAGGACGCAGGCGCGATCTTCGTCGCGCACGAGAACGCGCTGAAGCGGCTGAAGCCGCTGAAGGACCCGCACACGGTCCTGCCCGACCAGACGTTCAGGAAATTCCGCACGCTCGAACTCGGCGGCACGAAGCTGGAGCTGAGTTATCTGGGCGTCAACCATTCGGACTCGACGCTCGTCATGCGGTTGCCGAAGGAGAAGATCATCTTCCTCGTCGACACGATCCCGGTCGGCCAGTTCCCGGCGCGCGGCTTCATCGACATCGATCCGCTGAAGACCGAATCCTTCATCGAGAAGGTGCTCGCGATGGACTGGGAGCGCCTGATCCCCGGCCATCCCGGCCCCGGCGACCGTCTCGGCACCAAGCAGGACGCGCGCGACCAGCTCCAGCTGCTGCGCGATGCTTCCGACACGATGAAGGTGATGGCGCAGGCCGGCAAATGCTGGGAACCGGCCGAGAGGGAATTCGCGCTGCCCAAGTACAAGGACTGGCCCGGCTACGAGGCGGGCCTGCCCTTCGTCGCGCGCCGCTATTGCGGGGTGTGGGGCCGGGGGAGCTGAGCTACTTCCCCAGCGCCGCGCGCACGCCGCGCCACAGCGCGGTCGTCTGGGCGCCGCCGGAATCGCGCTGGCTGGCGCGGGCGGCGAGGTGCACCATCACCAGCCTGTTCGCCGGATCGACATAGACCGTCTGTCCGAACACGCCCTGCAGCGCGAAGGTGCGCGTCGGGCCGGGGAAGATCCAGGTCTGGTAGCCGTAGCCGAAAAAGCGCGTCGCGGTACCCGGTGCCAGATGCGGGCGGCGCACGCTTGACGCGGCGATCACCCAGTCGCGCGGCACGATCTGGTGCCCGTTCCACGCGCCGTCGTGGGCAAGCATGAGGCCGATCCGCGCCCAGTCGCGCAACGTCGCCTGGAAGCAGCAATAGGCGGATTCCGCGCCCGCACGGTCGATGGCCCAGCTTGCATCGGCCTCCGCACCCAGCGGCTTCCACAGTTTCTCGGCCGCATAGTCAGAGAGGTTCCGGCCCGTCACGGCCGCGATGACCGCACCCAGCGTCTGCGTTTCGGCACCGGCATAATAGAAGCGCGTATCGGGCTCGCGGATGCGGGTCGAGAACTGGCGCAGCACGCGGGGGCCGCCCGGCCCGACGCCAAGGAACGTGTCGCGCGCGAGCTTCGCGGCGTCGTCGGCACCGTCGTAATCCTCGCGATACTGCACGCCCGAGGACATCGACAGCAGCGCCCTGAGCGGCGTGCGGCCGTATTCGCTGCCGACCAGCTCCGGCACATAAGTCTCGGCCGTGTCGTCGAGCGACTTGATGCGCCCCTCCGACACCGCGATGCCGAACAGCATCGCGGTCAGCGTCTTGGCCATCGAAAACGAGGTGAAGCGCGTGTCCTCGCGTCGCGCATACTGGTAGCGCTCGACGAGGATCGTGTCGCCCTGGGCGATCAGCAGCGCCGTCGTCGGATTGTTCGCAAGATAGAAATCGATGTCGCGCCGCCCCGACGGCGCTTCGTAGACGATCGCGGGTTCGGGCGCGCGGCGCAGCTTTGAGGCTTCCGCCGGGGCCGGGATGCGTCGCGTGCTGTAGAGCTGGTCATAGGAAGTGAAGGTGCCGACATATTCATGCCGCTCGAGGCGTTTCGTGCGCGACGTGCGCGGATAGAACGCCGCCTGTCCGAGACTCTGCGCGTCCCACCCGCCATCGCTGAAGGACGGCCCCGTCGCACCCGGTTCGCGCGCCACCGGCGGCGGGGCCGGCGCGCAGGCGACGACCGCCAGCAGCAATGCTGCGGGCAGCGCCCTTTTCATACCGACCGCGTGATCCCGCCGTCGACACGCAGGTTCTGTCCGGTGATGTAGCCGGCGTCTTCCGACAGCAGGAAGGCTGCTGTCTTGGCGATCTCGGCGGTCGTGCCGTAGCGGCCCATCGGGATCTTGGGCAGCAGCGCTTCCTTGACCGGAAGCGAGTCGATGAAGCCAGGCAGCAGGTTGTTCATGCGGATGCCGGCCTTGGCGTAGCGGTCGGCATAGAGCTTGGCGAATGCGCCCAATCCTGCGCGCAGCGTGCAGGAAACCGGGAAGATGAGGTCGGGCTCGAACGCGGCGAAGGTCGAGATGTTGACCCACGCCCCGCTGCCCTGCTTTTCCATGACCGGCGTGACCATGCGCGCGAGTTTCACGACGTTGAGGATGATGAGGTCGAGGCCCGTGCGCCACGCCGCGTCGTCGAGCGAAAGGAGATCGCCCTTGGGCGGATGGCCCGTGGACGTGACCACGCCGTCGATGCGGCCCCACTTCGTCATCGCGGCGTCGACGAGCTTCTGCAGGTCGGCCGTTTCGACGACCGAGCCGGTGACGCCGATGCCGCCCAGCTCCTTGGCCAGCTTCTCCGCCCCGCCCGACGGCGACAGCAGCGCCACCTGCCAGCCGCGCGCGACCAGCTCGCGCGCGCACGCCGCACCCATTCCCTTGCCGGCACCGGTGAGCAGGGCGACCTTCATGACTCGGACTCCTTCGTAAGGATGGATTTGAGCGCATAGAGCGCTTCGAGCGCCTGCTTGGGCGCAAGTTCGTCGGGATTGATCGCGGCGAGCGCGTCGGCGAGTGCGGACTTCTCCATGCGCACCGGGCCGCTCGCGGGCCGGGCCGAGAACAGCGGCAGGTCGTCGGCCATCTTGGCGAGGTTGCGCTGCTCGCCGCCCTGCTCCAGCGAGGCAAGCACGGCCTCCGCGCGCGCGACGGCTGCCGGCGGCAGGCCTGCCAGCTTCGCGACATGGATGCCGTAGGAACGGTCGGCCGTTCCGGCGGCGACTTCGTGCAGGAAGACGACCTCGCCCTTCCATTCCTTGACGCGCATCGTGCGGCAGGAAAGGCCGGGCAGCTTCGCGGCCAGCGCCGTCAGCTCGTGATAATGCGTGGCGAACAGCGCGCGGCACGCGTTGATGCCGTGCAGGTGCTCGACGCAGGCCCACGCAATGGAAAGCCCGTCATAGGTCGCGGTTCCACGCCCGATCTCGTCGAGGATGACGAGCGAGCGCGGCGTGGCGAGATTGAGGATCGCGGCGGTCTCCACCATCTCGACCATGAAGGTCGAACGGCCGCGCGCCAGATCGTCGGCAGCACCCACGCGGCTGAACAGCCGGTCGACCGTGCCGATGCGCGCGGATTTCGCGGGCACGTAGCAGCCCGATTGGGCGAGAACGGCGATCAACGCGTTCTGGCGCAGGAAGGTCGATTTGCCGGCCATGTTCGGGCCGGTGACGAGCCACAGGAACTGGCCGCTCTCGGCATCGAGCGAGCAGTCGTTGGCCACGAACCCCGCACTCTGCTGGGCGAGGGCCGCCTCGACGACCGGATGGCGCCCGCCTTCGATGGCGAAGACGCGGCTTGCGTCCACCGTGGGCCGGCACCAGTCGCGGTCGACCGCGAGATCGGCGAGCGAAGCCGACACGTCGAGGCGCGCGAGTGCCTGCGCCGCCATGCCGATGGGGCCTGCCCGTTCGAGCGTGCGGCGCGTGAGATCCGCGAAGATCGAGAGTTCGAGGGCGAGCGCCTTGTCGCGCGCACCCGTGATGGCGCCTTCGAGTTCGCCCAGCTCCACCGTCGTGAAGCGCACGGCGCCCGCCATCGTCTGGCGATGGATATAGGCGCCGCCCGGCTTCAGCAGCTTGTCGGCGTGCGTCGCGTTCACCTCGATGAAATAGCCGATGACGTTGTTGTGCTTGATGCGCAGCTGGGAGATGCCCGTCTCGTCGGCATAGCGCTGCTGGAGGGCCGCGACGAGGCGGCGGCTTTCGTCGCGCAGCTCCAGATGCCGGTCGAGATCGGGCGCATAGCCCTGCCGGATGAAGCCGCCGTCGCGCACGTCGAGCGGCAGGTTCTCGCTGAGCGCTTCGGCCAGCAGGTCGGCGAGCGGCGCATGCTCGCCCAGTTCGTCGAGCGCCGTCGCGATCCCGGCGGGTTTCGCGTCGAGCGCCTGCGGGGCGACGAGGCTGCGCACCTGCGGCAGCTTCGCAAGACCTTGTGCAAGGGCCGCAAGATCGCGCGGCCCGCCGCGCCCGAGCGCAAGGCGCTGGAGTGCGCGTTCCAGATCGGGGAAACCCTTCAGCGTATCGCGCAGACCGTCGCGTGCGCGTGCGGCTTCGACGAAATAGCCGACCATGTCGAGCCGCTCGCCGATCGCCGCCGCGTCCGCAAGCGGTGCCGCAAGGCGGGCGGCGAGCAGGCGGGCACCGGCCGCCGTCAGCGTGCGGTCGATGGTGGCGAGCAGCGAGCCCTTGCGCTCCCCGCCCTGCGTTTCCGCCAGTTCGAGCGAGCGGCGCGTGGCGGGGTCGATCTCCATCGCGCCGGACGCCGCCATGCGCTGCGGCGGCAGGAAGCGCGGCAGCTTGCCCTTCTGCGTCAGCTCCACATAGTCGACGAGGGCGCCCGCCGCCGCGATCTCGGCGCGCGCGAACGCGCCGAACCCGTCGAGCGACTTCACTTCGTAGAGCGCCTCGAGACGCCGGCGCGCGTTCTCGCTGTCGAAGCGCGCGGAAGGCAGCGGCGTGAGACGCTGGCGCAGCGGCTCCAGCGCCATGGCCATGTCCTCGCGGCTCGTCAGCCGGTCGGCGAGCAGCAGCTCGCCCGGCGACACGCGCGCCAGCGCCGCTGCCAGCGAAGAGACGGCTACGCTTTCGATGCGGAAATCGCCGGTCGACATGTCGAGCCAGGCAAGGCCGAGCGCGCCGGCCGCTTCCGCAAGACAGGCGAGGTAGTTGTTTGCGCGCGCATCGAGCAACGAATCTTCCGTGAGCGTGCCCGGCGTGACGACGCGGACCACGTCGCGGCGGACCAGCGTCTTGCCGCCGCCGCGCTTCTTGGCTTCGGCCGCGTCCTCGATCTGCTCGCAGATCGCCACGCGGAAACCCTGCCGGATCAGGCGCGCCAGATATGCCTCGTGCGCATGCCACGGAACGCCGCACATCGGGATCTGGTTGCCTGCATGTTGACCACGCCTGGTCAGCGTGATGTCGAGCGCTTTCGATGCTGCAACTGCGTCCTCGAAGAAAAGCTCATAGAAATCGCCCATGCGATAAAAAAGTAGGCAACCGGGATACTGACGCTTCAGCTCCAGGTACTGCGTCATCATCGGGGTCGTCTGGGCGTCGATGTCGGACATTGCAGTGCAGCAATCTTTTTGCGGTCGAGAGTTTTGACGGCGAGGCGACGTTCCCCGTACCATAGCCACCTGAAAAAAGCAGCGGGCACGCCCCGCGCCAATCGCCGCGATATTTAGGGAAAGAAAACGCCACATGTCGAACGACGCCACGGGCCCCGTGACCGAGCAGGAATCGCTGCTCTTCCATCATCAGGGGGGCAAGGCCGGCAAGATCGAAATCAACGCGACGAAGCCGCTGACCACGCAGCGCGACCTCTCCCTCGCGTACTCGCCCGGCGTGGCATGGCCCTGCCTGCACATCGCGAAAAACCCGGATGCGGCCTACGACTACACGTCGAAGGGCAATCTCGTCGCCGTCATCTCGAACGGCACGGCCGTCCTCGGCCTCGGCGATCTCGGCGCGCTCGGCGGCAAGCCGGTGATGGAGGGCAAGGCCGTCCTCTTCAAGCGCTTCGCCGACGTCGACGCGATCGACATCGAGGTCGACACCAAGGACGTCGACCAGTTCGTCAACTGCGTGCGCTATATCGGCATCACGTTCGGCGGCATCAATCTCGAAGACATCAAGGCGCCCGAATGCTTCGTCATCGAGCAGCGCCTGCGCGAGCTTCTCGACATTCCCGTCTTCCACGACGACCAGCACGGCACGGCGATCGTCGCGGCGGCCGGCCTCATCAACTCGCTGGATCTGACGGGGCGCGACATCCGCACGACCAAGATGGTGATCAACGGTGCCGGTTCCGCCGGCATCGCTTGTGCCGAGCTCGTCAAGGCGATGGGCATGCCGCACGAGAACGTCATCCTGTGCGACACCAAGGGCGTCATCTACCAGGGCCGCACGGAATCGATGAACCAGTGGAAGTCGGCGCATGCCGTGCCCACGAAGGCGCGCACGCTCGCCCAGGCGCTCGAAGGCTGCGACGTGGTGTTCGGCCTGTCGGCCAAGGGCGCGATCACGCAGGACATGGTCCGCGCGATGGCGCCCAAGCCGATCATCTTCGCGATGGCCAATCCCGATCCCGAGATCACGCCGGAAGAGGCGAAAGCCGCGCGGCCCGACTGCATCATCGCCACCGGCCGTTCGGACTATCCCAACCAGGTCAACAACGTGCTCGGCTTCCCGTTCATCTTCCGCGGCGCGCTCGACGTGCGCGCGCGCACGATCAACGAGGAAATGAAGGTCGCCGCCGCGCGCGCCATCGCCATCCTCGCGCGCGAGGACGTGCCCGACGATCTCGATGCCGCCTACGCCAACCAGCGCCTGCGTTACGGCCCGGAATACATCATCCCGGTGCCGTTCGATCCGCGCCTCATCTCGGTCGTGCCCGCCGCCGTCGCCAAGGCGGCGATGGAATCGGGCGTGGCGCGCAAGCCCATCGCCGACATGAACGCCTACCGCCATTCGCTGAGCCTGCGCCGCGATCCGACGGCCGCGATGCTCGACCGCATCTTCGAGACGGTGCGCGCCAATCCGCGCCGCACGGCCTTCGCGGAAGGCGAGGACGAGAAGATGATCCGCGCGGCGATCTCGTACCGCAACGCCGGTTACGGCACGCCCGTGCTGATCGGCCGCGAGAAGGCGATCGAGGAGACGATGCGGGGCATGGGGCTGACGCAGTCGGCCAAGGATCTCGGCCTCGAGGTCCTCAACGCGCGCCTGTCCAAGGACAACAAGCGCTATGTCGACCATCTCTATTCGCGCCTGCGCCGTCAGGGCTTCCTGCAGCGCGACTGCCAGCGCCTGATCAACCAGGACCGCAACGCTTTCGCCGCCACGATGGTCGCGGTCGGCGACGTCGACGCGATGGTGACGGGGACGACGCGCAGCTACTACCAGGCGCTCGACGACGTGCGCCGCGTGATCGACGTCGAGAAGGGCAAGCGCTGCATCGGCATATCGATCATGATGACGAAGGAACGCACCGTGTTCGTCGCCGACGCGACGGTGACGGAACTGCCCAACGCGCGCGACATGGCCGAGATCGCCATCGCCGCCGCGGCCGCCGCGCGGCGTCTCGGCCACGAGCCGCGCGTGGCGCTCACTTCGTTCACGAATTTCGGCAACCCGCACCGCGAGAAGGGCAGTCAGGTCCGCGAGGCCGTGCAGGAGCTCGAGCGCATGTCCGACAGCGGACGCAAGCTCGATTTCGAGTTCGACGGCGAGATGGGCCCGGACGTGGCGCTCGACTACGACCTGATGCGCAACCTCTATCCGTTCTGCCGCCTCACGGGTCCGGCCAACGTGCTGGTGATGCCCGGCCTGCATTCGGCGAACATCTCGTCCAAGCTCGTCCAGAAGCTCGGAAACTGCACGATGCTGGGGCCGATCCTGATCGGGCTGTCGAAGCCCGCGCAGATCGTCCAGATCGGCGCCCCCGTCGGCGAGATCGTCAACATGGCGGCGCTCGCGGCGTACCAGTCGATCGTGCGCTAGACCGGGGCGACCCGCTGGCCCGCGTCGCCTTCACCGGAAACCTCAAGCGGCACGTCGACGCGCACACCGTGCGCGCCGACGGCGCCAGCGTGGGCGCCGTCCTCGACAACGTGTTCGCGGCCAATCCGCGCCTGCGCTCCTACGTCGTCGACGACCAGGGGCGCATCCGCAGGCACGTGAACGTCTATGTGAACGACGCGCGTGCCGAACTCGCCGATCCGGTCGGACCGGACGACGAGATCTTCGTGTTCCAGGCCCTCTCCGGCGGTTAAAGGGGCGGGCGGCTGAGGGAGAACAAGATGGGCAACCGCATTCTCGTGGCGACGCGCAAGGGCCTGTTCGACGTGCGCCGGAAGGCGACGGGCTGGCAGATCGCGCGCACGTCGTTCCTGGGCGACATCCTCTCGCAGGCGATGCGCGATCCGCGCGACGGCACGCTCTATGCCGCGCAGTCGCTCGGCCATTTCGGCGTGAAGCTCCAGCGCTCGACCGACGACGGGAAGAAATGGACCGAGATCGCGGCCCCTGCCTTCCCGAAGAGCGAGGCCAAGGACGGGCCGAGCGTCGAATATCTCTTCTCGATCGAGGCGGGCGGCAGGGACGAGCCGGGCGTGCTGTGGTGCGGCACCGTCTCGGGCGGGCTGTTCCGTTCCGCCGACAGGGGCGCCACATGGACGCTCAACGAGGCGCTGTGGAACGTGCCGCCGCGCAAGGAATGGGGCGGGGGCGGCTTCAATGTCGACAAGCCGGGCATCGACACGATCCTCGTCGACCCGCGCGATTCCCGCCGCATCGTGCTGGGCATTTCCACCGGCGGCGTGTGGCAGACGAAGGACGGCGGCAGGAGCTGGCGCAACACCTCGAAGGGTCTCTACGCCGAATACATGCCGCCCGCCCGGCGCGAGGACCCGAACATGCAGGACGTGCACCGCATCGCGCGCTGTGCTTCCGATCCCGACGTGCTGTGGCTGCAGCACCATAACGGCGTGTTCCGCTCGACCGACGGGGCCGAGACATGGGCCGAGGTGACGACGATCAAGCCCGCGAAGTTCGGCTTCGCGGTGGCCGCACACCCGAAGGACCCGAAGACCGCGTGGTTCGTGCCCGGCGTGAAGGACGAATGCCGCATCCCGGTGGGTGCGAAATTCGTCGTCGCGCGCACGCGCGACGGGGCGAAAAGCTTCAAGGTGCTGGCCAAGGGCCTGCCGCAGAAGCACGCCTACGATCTGGTGCTCCGACACGGTCTCGACATCGACGCGACGGGCAAACGCCTCGCGATGGGATCGAGCACCGGCCACCTCTGGGTCTCGGAGAACGGCGGCGATTCGTGGAAGCTCGTCGCCGGAAATCTTCCGCCGATCGCGAGCGTGCGGTTTGCCTGAGCTTTCCGCGAGCGTATTGACGCTCGTGGCGAAAGCCGCCTAGTCTCGCCGCGTTGGTTCCCTTCAGGGACGAACAGGGAATGCAGTGAGGAGCACTTGTTGCTCCGATTCTGCGGCTGCCCCCGCAACTGTGAGCGGATAGCACGGCGTCAAATTGCCACTGGGAAACCGGGAAGGCGACGCCGGGTTGAGACCCGCAAGCCAGGAGACCTGCCAACGGCGTTGGTCACGTGCGAGTACGTCGGGCGGGGTGTCCTGATGGAGGTCTGAAGCCGTCCGCGCTTGCGGATGCCCTGAAGGCCTTGATTCGTGGTGACAGCCCTTGTTGCCACGAGTCCGCGATGGACCAGTCCCGTCTTTGTCTTTCCGTCTGCATCCGCTGCAAGCCTGCGGGGTGGACCGGTGACGATTCGCATCGTCCCGGCGCCGCATTCGCGCAGGAGGTCGCCGCCGCGCTTTCGGCGGCCGGCCACCCGCATGCGCTGGAGCTTCGCGAAATCCACTGCATGAGCCAGTGCGACCGGCCCTGCGTGGTCGCGTTCTCCGGCGAAGGCCGCTTCACGTATCTCTTCGGCGATCTCGATCCTGCGCGCGATGCCGGCGCGGTGCTCGAGACGTTCGCCGCCTATGCCAACCAGCCCGACGGCTTCCTCGAACGCAACGCACGGGCACCCGCCCTGCGCCCCGGCATCCTCGCGCGCGTGCCACCGCTCGGCTCGGCGCATTCCGTCGTCATCCGCAAACGCGAACTCTGACCCGAAATCCGGAGACCCGAACCATGTCAAATAAAGCCTTCTCGCGCCGTTCGCTGCTTGCCGCCGCAAGCTCCCTTGCCGTCGCTGGTGCCACACGCGGGGCCTTCGCCCAGCGCGGCGATCCGGCCCTGCGCATCGTCTCGCCGTGGGAGCTCACGTCGCTCGACCCGACCGATACGGGCTTCCTGCTCGCACGCCTCGGCATCGCCGAAACGCTGGTGCAGGTCGAGCCGGACGGAAAGCTCGTCGGCGGCGTGGCGTCGGGCTGGTCGGTCGGGGCCGACAAGCTCACCTGGCGCTTCCCGATCCGCAGCGGCCTCAGGTTCCACGACGGCACGCCCGTCACCGCGGCCAATGTCGCGGCGAGCCTGAAGAGCGCGTTTGCCGGCGAAAGCCTGTCGTCGGTGCCGCTCGAAAGCCTCACGGTCGACGGCGATGCCGTCGTCATCAAGACCAAGACGGTCTTCAGCGTGCTGCCGGCGTTCCTGTGCGACTACGCGTCGATCGTGCTGGCACCCGGCGCCTATGCCGCCGACGGCACCGTGCAGAAGATCGTCGCCACCGGCCCCTTCAGGATCGCCGCGATCGAAGGCAAGACGGGCATGGATCTGGAACGCTTCGACGGCCACCGCGCGCCTTCCACCGTCGCGCGCGTTCGCTATGCGGGTGTTCCCAACGGCGACACGCGCGCCAACATCGCCGTGGCGGGCGATGCCGACCTCGTCTTCACCATTGCACCCACGGCCGTCTCGCGCATCGATGCGACCGGCCTGATGAAGGTCGCGAGCCTCACCATCCCGCGCGTCCGGCCGATGTCGTTCAATGCCGGTCTGCCGCAATTCTCCGACGTGCGGGTGCGCCGCGCGATCTCGATGGCCATCGACCGCAAGGGCATCGCCACCGCGATCCTGCGCCATCCGGACTCGAACCCCAACCAGCTGCTGCCACCGATCCTCGCGGACTGGCACGACAAGTCGCTGCCGCCGCTGGCCTATGACGTCGCGGGGGCCCGCAAGCTGCTCGACGAGGCGGGCTGGATCGTCGGGGCGGATGGCGTGCGCGCGAAGGGCGGCGTGCGGCTTGCCGCGAACCTGCTGACGATGGCGAACCGCCCCGAGCTGCCGCCGATGGCCGCCGCCATCCAGGCCCAGCTCAGGCAGATCGGCATGGACATCTCGGTCGAAGCAGGCCCCAATCCGGCGATCCCGACCGCCATCCGCGAGGGCAAGATGCAGATGACGATGTTCGCACGCACCTATGTCAACGTGCCGGAAGTGATGGCGACGATCATCCCGGACTTCACGCTGGAACGCTCGACCTGGGGCACGCTGAACTGGGAAGGCCGCAGCCGCGTGAAGGTGCTGACCGACGAATACGTCACCACCTTCGACGAGGCGCGAAAGGCGCAGCTGCGCGCCCAGGTCATGAAGATCATCCGCGAGGAAGCGCCGACGATCCCCGTCTCGTGGTTCGAGCACACGGTCGCGATCTCCAGCCGCGTGCGCAACGTGACGATCGATCCCTACGAGATGCGCTACTACGCCGAACGGGTGCAGTGGATTTGACGGGGTTGTGGAACCTCGTCGGCTCGCGCGTTGCCCAGGCGGTCGCCACCGCCTGGGCCATCGCGACGCTGTGCTTCTTCCTCGTCCACGCGCTGCCCGGCGATCTCGCACTTAACATCGCCGTCGCGCGCGTCGGTGGCGAACGGGCGACGGAAAACGTCATCGCGCGCGTGCGCGCCGATGAAGGTCTCGACCGGCCGCTGGCCGCGCAATACGCGATGTGGATCGCGCGGGCGGCTTCGTTCGATTTCGGCCGCTCCCTCGTCTCGCGCAAGCCGGTCACCGAAGAACTCGCGTGGCATGTGCGGCTCACCTTCGGCCTTGGTGCGGCGGGCTGGCTGCTCTCCTATCTTCTGGCACTGCCGCTCGGCATCGCGGCCGGATCGCGGCCAGGGGGGATCGTCGACCGGGCGACCACCGCCTTCGCGGTGACGCTCGCCTCGCTGCCCACGTTCCTCGTCGGCATCGGGCTGATCGGCGTGTTCGCGCTGACGCTGCGCTGGCTGCCGCCGGCGGGCTTCCGCACGGGCGCGCACATGATCCTGCCGGCCGTGACGCTGGCGCTGGGCCTTGCGGCGTTCTCCGTGCCGGTCGTTCGCAACGCCGTGTTCGAGGTGCGGCGCGCGTTCTTCCTGACATTCGCGCAAGTGCGCGGGATGCCGGCCGAAGCCGCCTTCCGCCGCCACGGCATCCGCAACGCGGCGATCCCCGTCGTCACCTACGCCGCCATCCAGTTCGCCGTCGTCGTCGACGGCTTCGTGGTCGTCGAAACGCTGTTCAACTATCCGGGCCTCGGCGACCTGCTGGTCCGCTCGCTGGTCGCGCGCGACATTCCCGTCATCATGGGGGCGGGGCTGGCGATCGGCGTCACCTACGCGCTCGTCAACCTGCTCGCCGACCTGATCGCGCTGCAGCTCGACCCAAGGCGCAAGGCGGGTGCGGCATGACCGACATCCCGCTCCCGGCCGCGCATCCCCGCATGTTCCGTCTCGGGCCGGTCCTTGTCGCCTGCGTGCTGGGCTTTGCGGCATTCGCACCGCTGCTTGTTCCCCACGATCCGCTTGCGCAGGACCTGATGCATGCGCTCGAAGGGCCGAGCCTCGCACACCCCTTCGGACTCGATCATCTGGGGCGCGACGTGCTTGCGCGCACGGCGCACGGGGCCGCCCGCTCGGTGGGCCTGGCGCTCGCCTGCGTCGGTGCGGCCTTCGCGGCCGGCACGATGCTGGGTCTCGCGGCGGCGGCCGGCGGCCGTTTCACCGATGCGGCGATCATGCGGCTTGCCGACCTGATGCTCGCCTTTCCGGGAATCCTGCTGGCGCTGCTGTTCGCCGGATTGTTCGGCGGCGGGATCGTGCCGATGCTGGTCGGCATCAAGCTCACGCTCTGGCCGCAGTTCGCGCGCATGACGCGCAGCGTGGCCGCCGGCGCGTTGAAGGAACCGAATGTCGAGGCGGCGCGCCTCGCCGGGTTCCCGTGGACGACGATCCTGCGCCGCCATGTGCTGCCCGCGGTGCTGGGCCAGACCGTGCCGCTCGCCACGCTCGGGCTGGGGGCCGCCGTCATGTCGATCTCGGCGCTCGGCTTTCTCGGGCTCGGCCTGCAACCGCCCACGCCCGAATGGGGTGCCATGATCAACGAAATGTTCCCCCATCTCGCCGAAGCCCCGGTGCAGATGGCGGCACCGTGCCTGAGCATTTTCGTGACCGTGCTCGGCTTCAATCTGGTCGGGCAGGAATGGGTCGAGCGGATGAACCGCCGGGAGACGGCTTCGTGAACGCACCCGCTCTCCGCGTCGAGCATCTGACGATCCGCGATGCCGACGGCCGGATGGTCGTCGCCGACATCTCGTTCGAGTTGCGCCCCGGAACGGCGCTGAGCCTCATCGGCGAGACGGGCAGCGGAAAGAGCCTCGTGGCGCAGGCGATCCTGGGCCTGCTGCCGCCGTCGCTGTCCGCCAGCGGCACGATGCGCACGAACGACGGCGCGGCCGTCGCGTTCGACGACATAAGCGCGATCCATGCGCTGTGGGCCCGGAGCACGATGCTGGTGCCGCAGGAGCCGCGCGAGGCGCTCGACCCGACGATGCGCGTGGGCCGCCAGCTTTCGCCGTTGATGGCGGCGGCCGATCTGGCGCTTGCGTCGGTCGATCTCGAAGCGTCGGCCGCACACCTGTATCCGTTCGAGCTGTCGGGCGGCATGGCGCAGCGCGCGGTCGTGGCGATGTCGCTGGTCTCTGAGGCCCCGGTGATCGTCGCCGACGAGCCGACCAAGGGCCTCGATCCGCTGCGCTTCGCGCAGGTCGGCGACCTGATGGCCAGCCTTCTCGACAAGGGGCGTGCGCTCGTCGTGGTCACGCACGAGGCGGCATTGGTGCGCCGGCTCGGCGGGCAGGTGATCGTGCTGCTCGAGGGCTGCATCGTCGAGCAGGGCCCGGCCGACGACGTGCTCGTGAACCCGCGCAGCGCCTATATGCGCGACTGGCTGGCGGCCGATCCCTCGACCTGGATCGCGTGCGAACGTTGCGGGGATCTCGACGATCCCGTACTTGCCGCGCACGGGCTGTCGGCGGCGTACGGGACAGGGCGTCCGCTCTTTACGGATCTGGACCTGCATCTATCGACCGGCGGCGTGCTTGCCGTCACGGGGCCGAGCGGCTGCGGCAAGACGACGCTCGGCAACGTGTTGCTTGGCCTGAAGGCACCGCTCGAAGGCAGCGTCTCGTGGAACGGCGTGGACCCGTACCGGAACAACGCGGGCCGCCGGAACCTGCGGCAGAAATACCAGAAGCTCCACCAGGACCCGATTTCCGCCTTCGTGCGCAGCCGCACGATCCGCCGGCAGCTCGCCGATCTCAACGAGGTCGCCGCGATCGCGCAGTTCCCCGACCGCGTGGCCAACCTGCTCGACCGGCTGAAGCTGAGGCCCGCTTTGCTCGACCGCCATCCGGCGGAACTGTCGGGCGGTGAAGGCCAGCGCCTGGCACTACTGCGCCTGCTGCTGCTGCGCCCGCGCCTGATCGTCGCCGACGAGCCGACCTCGCGTCTCGATCCGCTGATCCAGAAACACACGATCGGCCTGCTGCGCGAGATCGTCGCCACGGACCGGCTCGGCCTCGTGCTGATCGGGCACGACCGCGCATTGCTGGCGGCGACGGCGGACGAAGTGATCGAGCTCTAGCGGCCCGTAACGAAAAACCCGCCGGTCGCCCGGCGGGCTTTCGGTTCAGCCCGGCGCCGTGCGCTCAGACCGAAATATCGACATTCTGCCCGCGGCCCGAAGCGCTGGGCGGGCTCAGCTGCGAAGCCGTCTGCGACGTGGTGACCGTGTCGCGCGACTCGCCCGGATCGTTGGTGGGATTGTTCGGGCTCGCGGCCGCAGCCTGCGCGCCCCCGCCCGCGGTCGGCGGCGGTGTGGCAGTCGTGGCGGAAGAAATCGACGAAGCCATGATTTTCGGCCTTTCCGGTCGCAGGATTGTCTCCGACTATACCCCACAATGCCGAACCCGGCAAACCGGCCGCCCCCGCGCTTGACGCCCCGGCGCCCGGTCCTGCAAAAGCGGAGCGGCATGACGCACAACGACAACACGGCCGAGTTCTGGATCGCGCTCGCCGCCCTCGTGGCGCCGACGGCGATCGTGCTGGGCGTCCTGGTCGAATTCCACACGATTCCATGGTCTTCGGCCCTGATCGCGATCGCGGTAACGGCCGGCGCCACGGCGATCCTGCTGGCCGGCCACATGCGCCGGCTCGCCCGTCATGCCGGGCGGCTCGACGCGCTTGCCAAGGGCGAACCGGCCGACGCGATGGCGCAATCCGCGGATGCCGGCCCCACGGCCCCGCTCGCCGAGGCGGTCGCCCGCCTCGAGCGCGCGATGCCCGAGCGCGCGCAGCCGATGGCGAGCGAAGCTGCCCTCGAATCGATCGTCGATGCATTGCCCTACGCGATCCTGCTCGTCGATGCGGACGAGCGCATCGCGCGCGCCAACGCGGCCGCGCGCGCTCTGTTCGGCGACGGGCTGGAGGAGAAGCCGCTCTTCGCCTATCTGCGCGATCCCGGCGTGCTCGACGCGATCGCGACCGCGCATGCGGGCTCCCATCCCGAAGCGGTCGACGTGCGCCTTGCAGGGCCCGTCGAGCGCAGCTTGCGCGTGCGCGCGGTTCCGCTGCCGCGCGCCACGGGTGCGCGGCCCGCGGCACTGCTCGCCATCGCCGACGTGACGTCGGTCCAGCAGGCCGAGCGCATGCGCCGCGATTTCGTCGCCAATGTCAGCCACGAGCTGCGCACGCCGCTCGCCACGCTCGTGGGATTCGTCGAGACGCTGCAGGGCCCCGCGCGCGACGACGCCGAGGCGCGCGACCGTTTCCTCGCGATCATGGGCACGCAGACCGCGCGCATGACGCGCATCGTCAAGGACCTGCTGTCGCTGTCGAAGATCGAGGAGGCCGAGCATACGCCGCCCTCGACGCGCGTCGACGCCGCGCGCATCCTCGCGGGTACGCTCGACGCGCTCGCCATCGCGGCGAAGGAAAAAGGCGCGACACTCGCGGTCGACATCGCATCCGGCCTGCCGCCGGTCGTCGGCGACGGCGACCAGCTCGCGCAGGTGTTCCAGAACCTGATCGACAACGCGATCAAGTACGGCAAGGCGAACGGCACGGTGCGCGTCTCCGCGCGCGTTGCGGCCCGCCCGCCCGCGGGCTTCGTCGCCCGTTCCGCGCGCTATGTCGAGATACGCGTTTCCGACGACGGCGAAGGGATCGCGCGCGAGCACCTGCCGCGCCTCACCGAACGCTTCTATCGCGTGGATGCCGGGCGCTCGCGCGACATGGGCGGCACCGGCCTCGGCCTCGCGATCGTCAAGCACATCCTCAACCGCCACCGCGCCGCCCTCGACATCGAGAGCGAGGTCGGCAAGGGCACCAGCTTCGCGGTGTTCCTGCCGGCGGGGGAGTAGCGAAAGAAGTCGTGGATGCCCGGGTCAAGCCCGGGCATGACGGAAAAATCTGGCTACGCCGTCGTGCCTTGCAGACCAGAACTCAATAGAGACCGTCATGCCCGGGCTTGACCCGGGCATCCACGACTTGGGTTGCGGAGAAAGACGGAACTAGAGCCCCGCCCCCACCGTCTTGGGATCGTCGGTGATGATGCTGTCGACGCCCCAGCCGATCAGTTCGCGCGCGCGTTCGGGTTCGTTGACCGTCCACACCAGCGCCTTCAGGCCCGCTTCCTTGATGTCGCGCACCTGCTGGCGGGTCAGGTGCTTCCAGCCCGGATGCACGGCGACGCAGCCCAGCGCCTCGACGTCGGCGCGCCACGTCCTGCCGAGTTCCTCGGCGAGATAGCCGCGCGGGATTTGCGGGGCGAAATCGCGCGCGGCTTCCAGCGATTCGCGCCTGAAGCTCGACAGCACGGGAACAGGCGCGGTCTTCGGCCAGTGTTTGTCGATGAGATCGCAGCATGCGCGCGCCGTCTCGGCTTCGCGGCCGGGGCAGGGCTTCACCTCGATGTTGAAGCCCATGCCCAGTTCCATGAACAGCGCCATCGATTCGACCAGCGTGGGGATGCGCTCGCCCTTGAATTCGGGCGCGAACCAGCCGCCGGCGTCCAGCGCCTGCAGTTCGGCCAGCGTACGGTCGGCGACGTTGCCCTTGCCGCTGCTCGTGCGCTCCAGTGTCGCGTCGTGCATGACGATGACGTGGCCGTCCTTGGTGAGCTTGGCGTCGAATTCGACCCAGCTCGCGCCGTCGGCATGCGCGCGGCGGAAGGCGACGAGGGTGTTCTCGGGCGTCACGGCCTTGGCGCCGCGATGGCCGACGATGCGGGGGGGATTGGGCTGCATTGCGTGTCCTTGAAAAGAAAAACCCCCCGCCGAAGGCGGGCTCCGGCGGGGGGTCGGTCGTCGGTTCCTGTCGTCCGCGCTTACTCGGCGGGCGACGCGGGCTTCTTGTCGAACTGGTCGGAGATGTCGGCGCCGGTGGCCTGGTCGACGCGACGCATCGACAGCTTCACCTTGCCGCGATCGTCGAAGCCGATGAGCTTCACCTTGACCGAGTCGCCGACCTTGACGATGTCGCCCGTCTTCTCGACGCGGCGCGGGGCCAGCTCCGAGATGTGGACGAGACCGTCCTTCGAGCCCATGAAGTTCACGAAGGCGCCGAAGTCCATGATCTTGACGACCTTGCCGGTGTAGATCGCGCCCATTTCGGGCTCCGACACGATGCCCTTGATCCAGTCGATGGCCTTCTTGGCGTTCTCTTCGGAGACCGAAGCCACCTTGATCGTGCCGTCGTCCTCGATGTCGATCTTGCAGCCCGTGACTTCCACGATCTCGCGGATCACCTTGCCGCCCGTGCCGATCACTTCGCGGATCTTGTCCTTCGGGACCGTGAAGGTCGTGATGCGCGGCGCGTTCTTCGACACTTCCTGGCGCGGGTCGTTCAGGCCCTTGGCCATCTCGCCCAGGATGTGCAGGCGGCCGTCCTTGGCCTGGCCGAGCGCGATCTTCATGATGTTCTCGTCGATCGACGTGATCTTGAGATCCATCTGCAGGGCGGTGACGCCCTTCTCGGTGCCGGCCACCTTGAAGTCCATGTCGCCGAGGTGATCCTCGTCGCCGAGGATGTCGGTGAGCACGGCGAAGCCACGGTCTTCCTTGATGAGGCCCATCGCGATGCCCGCGACCGGACGGGGCAGCGGCACGCCCGCGTCCATCAGCGACATCGACGAGCCGCACACCGTGGCCATGGACGAGGAGCCGTTCGACTCCGTGATCTCCGACACGACGCGGATCGTGTAGGGGAACTTGTCCTTGGGCGGCAGCAGCGGACGGATCGCACGCCAGGCGAGCTTGCCGTGGCCGATTTCGCGCCGTCCCGGCGAGCCCATGCGCTTGGCTTCGCCCACCGAGTAGGGGGGGAAGTTGTAGTGCAGCATGAAGTGCTCGCGGTATTCGCCCTCGAGCGCGTCGATGATCTGCTCGTCGTCGCCGGTGCCCAGCGTCGTGACGACGACGGCCTGCGTCTCGCCGCGCGTGAACAGCGCCGAGCCGTGGGTGCGCGGCAGGAAGCCGACTTCCGTCACGATCGGACGGACGGTCTTCGTGTCGCGGCCGTCGATGCGGCGGCCGGTGTCGAGGATCGCGTCGCGCACGACCTTGGCCTCGAGCTCCTCGAACTGCGCGCCGAACACGGCGGCTTCCTCGGGGCTGTCCTTGAACGCCTCTGCGGCGGCCTTCTTGATGGCCGAAACCTTGTCGCGGCGCGCGAACTTGACCGGATCGGTGTAGGCCTTGCCGAGATCGGCCGCGTAGGCGGCGAGCTTCGACTTGACCGCGGCGACGGCCGGCGAGACCGGGGTGAGCGGCCAGGGGTCCTTGGCGGCCGTCTCGGCGAGGCTGATGATCAGGTCGATGACCGGCTGGAACGACTTGTGGCCGAAGGTCACCGCGCCGAGCATCACTTCTTCGGTCAGCTCCTTGGCTTCCGATTCAACCATCAGGACGCCGTCCTTGGTGCCCGCGACGATGAGGTCGAGGTCGGAGGCCGTCATCTCGCTCTGCAGCGGGTTGATCTTGAACTCGCCGCCGAACACGCCGACGCGCGCCGCGCCGATCGGGCCCATGAAGGGGATGCCCGAGATCGTCAGGGCGGCCGAGCAGCCGACCATCGCGACGATGTCCGGATCGTTCTCGAGATCGTGGCTCAGCACGGTCGCGATGACCTGGACTTCGTTGCGGAAGCCTTCGGGGAACAGCGGACGGACCGGACGGTCGATGAGGCGCGAGGTCAGCGTCTCCTTCTCCGTCGGACGGCCTTCGCGCTTGAAGAAGCCGCCGGGGATCTTGCCCGCGGCGAAGGTCTTCTCCTGGTAGTGGACGGTCAGCGGGAAGAAGTCCTGGCCGGGCTTGGCGGACTTGGCGCCGACGACCGTGCAGAGGACGACCGTGTCGCCATACGTCGCCACGACGGCGCCGTCGGCCTGACGTGCGATCTTCCCGGTCTCGAGGACGAGCTTGCGCCCGCCCCACATCATTTCCTTGCGAACGACTTCGAACATTTTTCTACTCTCTTTCTTGCCGCGTACGGACCCGCCGGCGCGCACCCGTTGATGCGCGCGACGTGGCGCCGGTCGCGAATGCCCGGATGGCACCCGCCCCAACCGACACCGCCCCAGTTTTTCGGGACGTCGGAATTCTTATGCGCGGCGTCGTACGATGGGCCGCCGCGCGGGGATTTGGATTCGAGGGATCGGAAACGAAAACGCGCCGCGGCGGCACCCGCCTCGGATGCATGCGCGGCGCGTCGTTCGTTTTTGCAGTCTTCAAGCGACCGGCTTCAGCGGCGCAGTTCGAGGCGCCCGATCAGCGTCTCGTAGCGCTTGTTGTCCTTGCGCTTGAGATAGTCGAGAAGGGCACGACGCTGGCCGACCATCATCAGCAGGCCGCGGCGCGAATGGAAATCCTTCTTGTGCGTGGCAAGGTGCTCGGAGAGCTCCTTGATGCGCTCGGAGAGCAGGGCGACCTGCACTTCGGGGGAACCCGTATCGCCCTTCTTGATGGCGTACGAGGATACGATCGCGCTCTTGCGCTCGGCGTTCATCGACATCGGTCACTCCTTGGACCCTAGAGGTTGAAGACGCGCGCGGGACGGAGAAGACCGTCGTTGCCCTCGGCGAGTGCGACGAGCTTGCCGTCGTGGAAGACGGCGAGCGCACCGGGCTCGGGCGGGGAATGTTCCGCGCGGGGGTCTCGCAAGACACGGCCCTGTCGAAGGGCTGCGGCTTCTTCCGCGGTTACGGCCAGAGCCGGGATGTCGTCCAGCACGGTCTCAACCGGGGCGAGGGCCCCAAAGCGGGCGGGACTATGCCCAAAGCCCTCCAGCTTATCCAGAGAAATTGCCGCCTCGACGCGGTATCGGCCAACCGCCGTCCGGCGCAGCATCGTGACGTGCCCGACCGTGCCCAGCGCCAGCGCCAGATCCCGCGCCAGGCTGCGCACATAGGTGCCCGAACCGCAGGAAAGGCGCAGTCTCGCCTCGTCCGGCGAGGGCATTTCGAGGAGTTCCAGTTTATATATCAACACCTTGCGCGATTTCATCGCGACTTCTTCACCGGCCCTTGCCAGCGCATAGGCCCGCTCCCCGTCGATCTTGATGGCCGAATAGACCGGCGGGGTCTGGTCGATCTCGCCCGTGAAGCCGGGCAGGGCGGCCGCAAGGGAGGCCTGCGTCGGGCGGACCGCGCTGGTCGCGGTCACCGCACCCTCCGCATCGTCGCTGGCCGTCGCGATCCCCCAGCGGACCGTGAACTCGTATTCCTTCGTGCCGTCGGCGAAATGGGGGAGCGTCTTGGTCGCCTCGCCAAGGGCGATGGGCAGCAGGCCCGACGCGAGCGGATCGAGCGTGCCGGCATGCCCGCCCTTGGCCGCGTTGAAGATCCGCTTCACGCGGCCCAGCGCCTGCGTGGAAGAAGGGCCGACCGGCTTGTCGAGGAACACCCAGCCGTCGACCTTTTCGCGCGACGACTTGCCGCTCACTTCTTGCGCGGCCGGCGCTTGGGCGAAGGCTTGGCCGGGGCGACGTCCATCTGGACCTTCGGGTCGCGGAAGGCGCGGTCGATCGTCTCGGCATGGTCGAACGCCGTGTCGCGCCGGAAATGCCATTCGGGCGCCTGGCGCAGATCGACGCGCCGCGCGATCTCGCCGCGGATATAGGCGCGCGCGCGCCCCAGCGCGGCGATCGTCGTCTCGACATTCGCCCCGCCCAGCGTGGTGACGAAGGCGGTCGCGTGCTTCAGGTCGGGCGTGGAACGCACCTCGCTGACGGTGACCGACACGCCCTGCAGGTCGGGATCGCGGAAATGCCCGTCGAGCAATACCTCGGTAAGGGCGCGGCGCAACGCTTCGCCCACGCGCAGCTGGCGCTGGGAAGGGCCGCCTTGGTTGTCGTCGTCGCGGTTCACTTCTTCACATCCACCAGCACGCGGCCTTTGACCTTGCCGGCGACGATGGCGTCGGCGAGGCGCGGCAGGTCGCCGAGGCCGCAGACCTGCAGGGCGTCGCCGGGCAGGCCGTCGGGCAGCAGGGCGGCAAGCTTGCGCCAGGCGGCCTCGCGTTCCTGCATGGGGCATTGCGAGGAGTCGATGCCGACGAGGCGCACGCCGCGCAGGATGAAGGGCATCACCGTCGTCGGCAGATCGTGCCCGCCGGCGAGGCCGCAGGCGGCGACGCAGCCGCGCCGGCGCATGCTTGCGAGGATGTTGGCGAGCGTCGTCGAGCCCACCGTGTCGATGGCGCCGCACCAGCGTTCGCTTTCCAGCGGGCGCACGGGTTTGGCGAGTTCCGCGCGGTCGATGATCGCGCTGGCGCCCAGCGATTTGAGATAGGGGTCGAGCTCGCGCCGCCCGGTGGACGCGACGACCTTGTGGCCGAGCTTGGCAAGCAGCGCCACGGCGATGGAACCGACGCCGCCCGCAGCACCCGTCACCAGCACTTCCTTGTCGCGGCGCAGGCCGTTGGCTTCGAGCGCGTGCACGCACATCATCGCGGTCAGGCCCGCCGTGCCCATCGACATGGCCCAGCGGTCGTCCATGCCCGGCGGGATCTTGACCAGCCATTCGGCCTTGGCGCGCGCCTTCTCGGCCATGCCGCCCCAGTGGGTCTCGCCCACGCCCCAGCCCGTCAGGATCACGCGGTCGCCCGGCTTGAAGTTCGAGGCCTCGGACGATTCGACGATCCCCGCCCAGTCCACGCCCGGTATCATCGGGAAGCTGCGCGCGATCTTGCCCTTGTCGGCGATGGCAAGACCGTCCTTGTAGTTGAGCGACGAGTAGGTGACCGCGACGGTCACGTCGCCTTCGGGCAGCGCGGACTCGTCGAGCGTCGTCACGGTGGCCGTGAACTTGCCGTCTTGCCGGTCGAGAAGGAGGGCTCGGAACATGCGCGTGGGGTCTCCGCTTTGCCTATGAGTCCGTCGGCCCGCCGCTTTCGTCAAGTCTTGCGTCCGCCGCCGCGAGCCGCCATGGTCGCGCGAGCGTGAAGAAGCCCATCTTCTTTTTCCTCAAGGTCGCGGTGTCGCTCGGCCTGATCGCGTGGCTCGCCGCGCGCATCGATCTGTCGCCGCTGGCCGCGCGCTTCGTTGCGGCCGATCCGGCTTGGATCGTGGCAGCACTCGTCGCGTTCGCCTGCCAGCTCGTCGTCGCAGCCCTGCGCTGGGCGCGCATCCAGCAGGCGATCGGCGCAACCCTCGCGACGCGCGATGCGGTCGAGCTTGCGCTGATCGGCCAGTTCTTCAGCCAGACGCTGCCCTCGGCCATCGGGGGCGATGCGGTGCGCGCGGCCCTTGCCGCACGGCGCGGCCTGCCGATCGCGCGGGCCGCCAGCGGCGTGCTGGTCGACCGGGGCACGGCGCTCGTCGTGCTCGTGGCGCTCATCGGCGTGTGCCTGCCGCTGACGGCATCGCTTGCGCCCGACCCGGTCCTGCCGGCGGTGCTTGCCGCCCTTGTCGCAGGCACGGCCGCCGGTCTCGCCCTCGTGCTGCTCGCGCACCGGCATGTGCTTGCACGCCTCGCGCCGGGGCGCGTCGTCACGTTCGTCACGGCGTTCGCATCCGACCTGCGCGCGGCGCTCGTGCGGCCCGACATCGTGGCGCTGGCGGTCGCAGTACATCTGGGCGTCATCTTGACGATGTGGCTGCTGGCGCGCGCATTGGCCGTACCCGCGGATTTCGCGGCATGTCTCGTGCTCGTCCCGCCCATCGTGCTGCTGACCACGCTGCCCGTCTCGCTCGCCGGCTGGGGCGTGCGCGAGGGTGCGGCCGTCGCGGGCTTCGCGCTTGTCGGCGTCGATGCCGCCGACGCGCTCGCATTGTCGGTCGCGTTCGGGCTCGTGCAGATCGCGGCCGGACTGCCGGGCCTGTTGATATGGCTCCGAGGACGCTGACGATGGACAAGGCCGCCGAGATCATCGACTGGCTGCTCGAAGAGGGCGCGCATCTGCCCGACATGGGCGTGCTTATCGAAAAGCTGGCCGGGCGGCTGCTGGCGGCGGGCCTGCCCGTCGCGCGCATGGCCACGATCATCGAAACGCTGCATCCGCGCTTCGTGGGCGCGCTCCGGGTGTGGGAAGCGAGCGGCGAAACGCGGATGTTCCGCGCCGCGTTCGACGATCCGCGCATCTTCAACACCAAGAAGCTCTTCACGATCGACGTGGTGCAGGAAACCGGCGCGTGGTTCGACATGCGCCTCGACCATCCCGACGTCGACAAGTACGACCTGCTGCCCGACCTGCGCGATGCGGGCCACACGCATTACCTGCTGGTGCCGGTCAAGTTCCGCAACGAGCCGCTGCACGGCATTTCGCTGTCGACCAGGCAGGCGGGCGGCTTCTCGGCCGACGACATCGCGCTGCTGCGCGCGATCCGCCCCGCACTCGGCGCCGTGATGAACATCCAGGGCGTCCATCGCATGTGGTCGGAAATCCTGAAGGCCTATGTCGGCACCGAACCGGGCGAGCTGATCCTGAAGGGTGCGATAAGGCGCGGCGACGTGCGGCGCATCCGTGCGGCCCTTTTCGTCAGCGACCTGCGCGGCTTCACGGTTCTGGCGAATGCCAGCGACCCCGAGACGACCGTCGCCGCGATCAACGCCTATCTCGACCGCATCGTGCCGGCCATCGTGGCCGAAGGCGGCGAAGTGCTGAAATTCATGGGCGACGGCGTGCTGGCGATCTTCCCGATCACCGAGACGCGCGACGCGAAGGCCGCCTGCGCGGCCGCACTCGCCGCCGCCAACGCGGCCCTTGCCGCGGGCACCGAATCCAGCGGGCGCGTCGGCATGGCGCTGCATGTGGGCGAGGTCGCCTACGGCAATATCGGGGCGGGCGACCGGCTCGATTTCACGATCATCGGGCGCGACGTCAACCTGCTCGCGCGCATCGAGAAGCTGTGCGGCGAACTCGACGAGCCGGTCGTGATGTCGGCCGCGTTCGCGGCCCTCGTCGGCGGCACGCCGCGCGCGCTGGGCGAGTTCGAGCTGAAGGGATTCGCCGGGCCGGTCGCGGCGTTCGCGCCCTAGGCCACCTTCAGCGTCGCCGGGCCCGCGGCGGCCTTCGTCACGTGCCAGAACTCGCGGTGGAACGCCTTCAGCGTGGGCCGGTGCCCGATGCTGACGATGGCCGTTTGCGGCAGGCGTTCGGCGAGCAGCGCATAGACATGCGCCTCGGTCGCCTCGTCCAGTGCCGCCGTCGCCTCGTCGAGGAACAGGAAGGCGGGCCTGGCGAGCAGCGCGCGGCCGACGGCGAGGCGCTGCTGTTCGCCCGGCGACAGGCGCTGGCTCCAGTGCGCGACCTCGTCGAGCCGGCCCGCGAGATCGGGCAGGCGCACGTCTTCGAGCGTGCGCTTGAGCGTCGCGTCGTCGGTGCCGTTCTCGTGCGGATAGAGCAGCGCCTCGCGCAACGTGGCGATGGGCATGTAGGGTTTCTGCGGCAGGAACAGGATGCCGCCGCGCGGCGGCACCGAGACGTTGCCGCGCCCGAACGGCCAGATGCCCGCGAGCACGCGGAACAGCGTGCTCTTGCCCGAACCCGAATCGCCGGTCAGCAGGATGCGCGCACCCGGCGCCACGCGCGCGGTCGCGGCCGCGATCAGCGTGCGGCCGTCGGGGATCGCGACATCGACGCCGTCGAGCGCGATCGAGCCGTCGGCCGACGGCGTCTCGCGCAGGGGCGCGACCTTTGCGGCCGCCTCGGCATCGGCGACGGCCGCCTCGAAATCGAGCAGCCGGTCGACGACCGATTTCCAGTCGGCGAGCTGCGAATAGGCCTGCACGAAGAACGACAGCGCGCCCTGCACCTGCCCGAAGGCCGAGGCCGTCTGCATCAGCCCGCCCAGCTGCATGGCGCCCGAGAAATAGCGCGGCGCGGCGACGATGAACGGGAAAACGATGGCAAGCTGCCCGAACAGGCTGGTGAACAGGTTGAGCTTCAGCGTCGCCCACATCAGCGCGTACCAGTTCGCCGCCACGCCCGCGAACCGGGCGAGGAAGTTCGCGCGCTCGCGCCCCTCGCCGCCATAGAGCGCCACCTGCTCGGCATTCTCGCGCAGGCGCACCAGCGCAAAGCGGAAATCCGCCTCGTAGCGCTGCTGGGCGTAGTTGAGCGGGACGAGCGGTCTGCCCACCAGATGCGTGACCCACGTGCCGAGCACCGCATAGACGATCGCGAACCACACCATGTAGCCGGGGATCGCGATCTCGCGGCCGAACAGCGTCAGCGTGAAATCGCCCGACAGGTTCCACAGGATGGCGAGGAACGCGCCCAGCGTGAGGACCGCATTGATGAGCTGCGTGACGAGCCCCAGCGTCGTCGTGACGAACAGCTTCACGTCCTCGGCGATGCGCTGGTCGGGGTTGTCGGTCTCGGCGCCCGTCACCTGGAAGCGGTAATAGACGCGCGCGCCCAGCCAGCTGTCGACATAGCGCTTCGTCAGCCACGCGCGCCAGCGGATCTGGAGCCACTGGCTGAACCAGCGCGTGGCGACGAAATTGAAGATGAACAGGGCCGCGAGCCAGCCGAACACGGCGAACTGCGTCCAGAAGGCGGCTTCGTCCTTCTCCTGCAGCGCGTTGTAGAATTCGTTGTTCCACGAGTTGAACAGCACTTCGAGATAGACGCCGCCGAAGGTGAGGGCGAGCACCACCGCGAACAGGCCGCGCGCCGCCCAGCGGTCGTCGGAGAACCAGTAGGGACGCGTGAGCCGCCACAGGCGGCCCAGAAACGTCGCGAGCCCGACATGCGGGCGCGGTTCGGTCTGCATTTTCGTCGCGTTCTCCTCGAAGGGGAGAAACCCTAGCCCCGCTTCTTCGCCGGCGGCAAGCGGGTCCGTGTGACTAGCGTAACCTGTGCGGATCGTATTCGAGGCGCATCTCGCCTTCGCGCCGCGCCGCTTCCGACACGGTGCGGGTCCCTTCGCTTTTCAGGCAGACGAGGAAGCGCAACTGCCCCTCGTCGGCGGCGAAGGGCAGCACGATGCGATTCCAGCCCGTGAAAGCCTGCCAGGGCGGGGCGACGTTCCAGGTGAAGGCCGGCAGGCCGGTCTTCTGCACCATCGCGTAGACCGCGCGGTAGAGCAGCGGGCCGGGCGTGCCCGTGCGGATCGCCATCTCGCGCACCGTCTCGCCGCGATAGTCGCGCTTGGCGGCGCCCGCGACGGCCGAGCCGTAGAGCGCGAAACGGTAGTCGAGCCTGCCGGGAACCGGATCGACGACGGCCAGATGCACGACATCGACGCCGAGCTCCTCGACATGCAGCTCGCGCCAGTTCGGCATCGCGCGGTCCTTGCGCATCGCGCACCAGTGCGCGTGCGTGGCGCGCAGCGACGCGTCGGACAGCGCCTCGTTGTCGGGATTCCACACGACGCGCGGCGGCGGCAGGCCGGGCCCGGCGAAAAGGCCGTCGAGGGTCGCGGTCTCGCCGCGCGCGAGTTCGTCGAGCACGCGTTCGAACGTCGCTTCGTCGTGGACGGGCTCTCGATTGTCGGTGCTGCGGCTCATGCGCCAAGCCTAGCGCCGGTGTGTTAAAAAAACCCTTCCGGGCCGCCTTCGGGATCGGCGATCCTGTGCAGCCGTTGCCCGGCCAGCTTCGCAAAACGCAAAACCAGCGCCTTGCGCCGGGCGGGCGCCAGCGTCGGCTGCGGCTGGAAATCGCGGCGCAGCGCCGCGTCGAAGGCGTCGGCGACGATCAGGCCCGAATCCGCCGGCAGCAGTTCGGTCGGAAAATCGGCCGGGACCGCGAAGGCGAACAGGTCGCACCATTCGAGATACTCGGTCCATTTGCGGTCGGAGCGGAAATCGGCGGCCGACGACTTGATCTCGACCAGCAGCACGCGCGAATCGTCCGACAGGGCGAGAAGGTCGGCCCGCCTTCCGCTGGCCAGCGGGAACTCCGGAAGATGCGTCCAGCCCATCCGGGCGAGCAGGCGGCCCGTCCCCCGCGCGACCGCGCGTGCGACCGGTTCGTCCGCGCCCGCGCCGTTCACATGAATCCGGCCTGGCGCATCAGCACGAACAGGTCGCGCTGGGCGCGCGCCTTTTCCGCGGGATCGGTCAGGTCGGCCACGACCTCGCTCTCGAACGCGGGGCGCTTCAGCATGCCCACGATGATCTCGCGCGCGAGGTTCGATGCCTTGCCCGGCGGAAGCGAGGTGGGCAGGCACATCTTCATCAGCATCATCGTGCGCATGCGCAGCGGGCGCGCGGGATCGTCGATCTTCTCGAGGATGCGCTCGGACTTGACGTAGTGGACGAGCAGGTCGTCGAGGCGCGTGCAGATGCGCTCGACATGTTCGAGCGGCAGCGGCGCCTTGCGGATCTCGTTCCACACCAGCGTGATGCCGGCCATCTTCTCGTTGGGCGGCAGGCGCGCCTTGACGATGTCGGAAATCGATTCGACGCGCACGAGGATCTCGTCGATCAGGTCGAACGTCTCGGCCGGATACTGCTGGCCGGTCTGCGTCTGGGTCAGCGCCACGAGGAAGCGCGTCTTGCGCACCGGGTTCAGCATCACCATGCAGATCCACGCGGCCGCCGCGCGATAGCCCGCGCCGCCGCCGCGGTTGAGGATGCGCATCTTGCGCTGGACCAGCGCGTCGACCATGTCGGTGCCGCCGAAGATCTGGTCGCCGTCGGGAACCAGCCGGTCGAGCAGCGTGCGGAAGCTCGGCACTTCCTGTTCGGGGTCCGGGCGCATCAGCGGGTTGCTGCCCGAAAGCATCAGGCGCACGCGTTCGACCAGCACGCGCGTGCAGTCGGGCAGGCGGCCGGAGACGATCAGGCGGGCGATGCGCGCCATGCGGTCTTCCTCGCCCGCGGCAGCACCGTTGGCGCCCGGCGGCGGCGCTTCCCAGCGCCCTTGCGCGAGGTCGAGCAGCTTGGTGACCGCGGCCATCAGGCTCGGCTGGTCGCCGAGCAGGTCCTGGATCACGCTGCTGGTGCCCAGCACGTCGCACACGAAATCGTCGAGCCGGCGTGCGGCCTCGTCGTCCTGGCTGTCCTCGACCCACATCAGCGCGCGGTCGAGCTTGCCCAGATAGCTGCGGATGTCGATCAGCTCGCGGCTGACGGCGACGCGGAAGAGATAGTTCGCGTTCTCCGGATCGTCGCCGGCACCCGGCGCGATCTTGGCGATGGTCGCATCGATGCCGAGCTGCTTGATCGAAGGCAGCGGCAGGCTTTCCACGTCCTTGGCGCGCCTGGTGAGCTCGCCCAGGAACCCGTAGAGCGCGTCGCGGCGCTGGATGACGGTGCCGGTGCCGCTGGAGGCCTGCAGCGTGGCGAGCTGGCCGACCGCGCTGGTCATCAGCGAGTCCGAATCCTGCACGCGCTTGATCTCGCGGTAGTTGTGCAGGATCTCGATGGGGGTCAGGTTCTGCTTGTCGAGATACTGGCGGAAGAGCCGGTTGAGGGCCATGCGCGCGGGCAGGGCGCAGCAATCGGTGGCCGACTGGCAGACCGGCGACGAGTCGATCTGCTGGACCGTGATCTTTTCTTCCTTCTTCTCCTTGACCTTGGAGAAGGTCACCGCTTCGGTGCTCGACGAACGTCCCTCGCGCTCGCGCACGACCTTGACGCCCATGATCTCCTTTTTCTCGAGCAGCTTGCGGGCGTAGGCTTCGGCTTCCGTCTGGCTCGGAATGCTGGTCTCGATGATCCAGCGGTTTTCCTTGAGACAGTGGACCTCGAAGCTTTCTTTTCGACTGAACAGGGCCAAGGCGATCTCCGACGAAGACGGGCATATTAACGAATGGCCGTTGCCGTATACAATGGTGCGATGCTGGAGATCGAACGTATCCCCTGCCGGGCCGACAATTACGTCTGGCTGATCCGCGAGCCGGCCAGCGGCGCCGTGGCCGTCGTCGACCCCGCCGACGCGGCGCCCGTCGAGGCCCGGCTGGCCGCAAGGAGCCTTGTTCTTACACATATTCTCAACACCCATCATCACGGCGACCATGTCGGCGGGAACCTCGAGCTGAAGGGCCGATGGGGTTGCACGATCGTCGGGCCCCGTGCCGACGCGGCCCGGATTCCGGGGATCGACGTGCAGGTCGGCGACGGCGACAGCTATGCGCTGGGGACCGAGGCCGCGAAGGTCTTCGACGTTCCCGGCCACACGAGCGGCCATATCGCCTTCTGGTTCGCCGGCAGCGCCGCCCTGTTCTGCGGCGACACGCTGTTCGCGCTGGGCTGCGGGCGCCTCTTCGAGGGCACGCCCGCCCAGATGTGGAACTCGCTGGGCAAGCTGCGCGCCCTGCCGGACGAAACGCAGGTCTACTGCGCGCACGAATATACGCAGAGCAACGCGCGCTTCGCCCTTTCGGTCGATGCCGCCAACCCCGATCTGGTCGCGCGCGCCAAGGCGGTGGACGAAGCGCGTGCGCGCGGGCTTGCGACCGTGCCCTCGCAGCTGGGGCTCGAAAAACGCACGAACCCCTTCCTGCGGGCCGATGTTCCGCAGCTTGCCGCCGCGATGGGGCTGGCCGGCGCCGCTCCCGAGGCGGTCTTTGCCGCGGTGCGTTCGGCAAAAGACAGGTTCTGACGCCCATTCCCGGTTGCGATGCGCCGGGCAAGAATATAAGACGGCCTTATCTGCGAGCCGTGTGACAGTTCCGGGATCCCCCCTCGTGACCAGCGAATATCGCATCGTGTTCTTCGACGACCGGGAGCTAGTCGTGGCCCTGATCGAACACGCGCGCACGCAGGGCACGAAGCTGCCGCCGGGGCAGGCGAACAAGCTGTCGATCGACCGCGCGACCTTCACGGTGCAGCTCTTCTTCCGCAAGAAGGGCGCCGAGGCGGTGCCGGTCGAGTTCCACTCGGCGGCGCTGGCGCAGGCGATGATCCGGTTCTGCAAGAAGTCCGGCATTCCGCTGCCGGTGAAGGCGAACAAGGAGCTGCGCCTGGTCGACGACCGCGTGGCCTTCGTCGTCGAACTCAGCCGTCCGCCGACCGACACGCTGATCCCGATGGAATACGTCTAGCGCTCGAAGATGATCGCCCCGCCGAGCGCGTCCGACAGCGCCACGACGCGACCGCCTTCGATCTCGCGCCCTCCGGGCGCCCGCGAAAGGTCCCGGCAGGCGAGCGCATAGCCCGCGATCCACGGCAAGGCGGGCGGTTCGACGCCCAGACGGACGCGCGTCGCGGCCGCATCGCGGAAGACGAGCATGCCGCGTGCGGTGGCGAGTGCGGGGGCACCTTCCGATGCCGTCACCGCGAGGCCCGTATAGCGCGCGAATCGTGCCGCCGCCTCGGCCGGATCGGCGACGCACAGCTCGACACGCCTGAGCGCCACGGCCCCGTTCGCATGGTCCAGCCATTGCGGCTGCCAGAGATGCTCGGGCGTGTGCTGTTCGACGAACTGCACGCGCCCTTCGGGCATCGTGCCCGCCGCCGTGCGCACGACCGTGAAGCGCGCGCGCTGCGGGCCTGCCTGCGTGTCGATCATGCGGCTCAGTGCCACCGGCGCCAAAGGTGCGAACCCTTCGGCCGCGAGCCGCGCATGGTCGGCCTCGGGAGTCGTCGTGCCGAACGCGATCAGGTGCACGCCGACATAGCGTGCGATCCCGGCGCGCAGCGTGGCGGCGTTCTGCGTATCGGCCGTGGGGGCGAGGAACTCGAGATAGCCCTGCGCCAGCATCACGCAGTGATTGCCGGTGCCCGCCGGCACCGGCGGGTCGCCCGTGCTCTGCGCCGAGAAGGGCGTGACCGTGAAGCCGAGCGCCGCGAGGGCAGCGCGTGCCGCACCGGCATCCGGCACCCAATGGGCGACATGGTCGACGACGAGCGCGCCGGGCGCGGGCCGCTGGGAGACTTCGCTCATGCCCCGAGCGTAACGACGCCGTCGCGATGCGTGAAGCGCCGCTTCGCGCAGTCGTAGCGCATCAGGTCTTCGCCGATGGCGACGGGCCCGGTGAAATCGCCCGCGACCTCGTCCATCAGCCGGTGCCGGTCGAAGCGCGTGGGCACGAAATGGTTGAGGATCAGCACGCGCACGCCCGCCTCGCGCGCCACGCGGCCGACCTGGTCGGACGGCGTGTGATACGAGGCGACCGCCGCCACCGTCTCGGCCGAGCGCACGCCCGGGACGACCGGCATCTCGGCATGCAGGAAGCATTCGTGGACGAGCGCGTCCGCACCCTTCGCGGCCTCGATCAGGGCCGGGCAGTAGGCCGTGTCGCCGCTGAAGGCGATCTTGCGGCCACCCGATTCGAACACGAAGCCGAAGGCGTGGCGCACCGGCTGGTGCGCGACGGCGACCGCCGCGACGCGCACGCCGCCTTCGTCCCACACGGTGCCGGGGCCGATCTCGGTCACGTCGATCTGGAAGGCCGCAAGCGAGGGGCGCTTCTCGTGCGCGATGCGCTGCGCGCGTTCGCTCGCCCACAGCGCCATCGTGCCTTCGACGAACGCCTTCGTGCCCGGCGGGCCGAACACGCGCTGCGCGCCTTCGCGGCCCTGGTGCCAGCTGGAGACGACGAGCTGGTAGAAATCGACGAGATGGTCGGTGTGCAGGTGCGTGAGGAACAGCGCGTCGATCGCGGCGCCCTTCGTGCCCGCCTCGACGAGGCGCTGCGTGACGCCCGATCCGCAATCGACGAGGAACTGCTTTCCGCCCGCGCGGACCAGGCTCGACGGGCCGCGCCGGTCCGGGTCGCATTGCGGGCAGCCGGTCCCCAGCAGCACCAGTTCCATCGGAGCCTCAGCCGTAGAAATAGCGCGGCAGCAGCATCACGAAGTCCGGCCAGTAGGTGACGATGCCGAGCGTCACCAGCAGCGGCACGAGGAAGGGCAGGCATGCCTTCGTCGTCCGCTCGAAGCTGATGTTCGCCACGCGCGCGAGGATGTAGAGCACCATGCCCACCGGCGGCGTCAGCAGGCCGATCATCAGGTTCAGCACCATGATCAGCCCGAAATGCACCGGGTCGACGCCGATCTGCGTCATCAGCGGCAGCAGCACCGGCACCAGGATCGTGATCGCGGCGATCGTCTCCATGAAGCAGCCGACGACCAGCAGGAAAATGTTGACCAGCAGCAGCACGGCCCACGGCTCGCTCGTGACCGACAGCACCATCGACGCCACCTCGTCGGTCACGCGCGTCGTCGTGATGATGTAGCCGTAGATCGACGCGCCCGCGACGATCAGCAGGATGATCGCCGTGGTCTCGACCGTCTCCATCGACACGCGCACGAGGCCGCGCAGCGACAGCGTGCGGTAGACGAACAGGCCCAGCACCAGCGCATAGGCCGTGGCGGCGATCGCCGCCTCGGTCGGCGTGAACAGGCCCGTCGTCATGCCGCCGATCAGCAGCACGGGCGTCATCAGCGGCAGGAACGCGCGCTTTGCGGTGAAGGCGAGGCGCGCCCACGCGAACGTGGCGTCGCGGTGGAATCCGCGCACATGCGCGTACCACGCGACCATCGCCATCATCGTGGCGGCCATCAGCAGCCCCGGCAGCAGGCCGGCCGCGAAGAGCTGCCCGATCGAACAGTTGGCCATCACGCCGTAGATCACCATCGGCAGCGACGGCGGGATGATCGGCCCGATCGTGGACGAGGCGCCCGTGATGCCGACGGCGAAATCCACGTCGTAGCCGTGGTCGCGCATCGCCTTGATCTCGATGTTGCCGAGGCCCCCGGCGTCGGCGACGGCCGTGCCCGACATGCCCGCGAAGATCACCGAGCCCACGACGTTGACGTGGCCGAGCCCGCCCTTGAGCCAGCCCACCAGCGCCAGCGCGAAGTCGTAGATGCGCTCGGTGATGCCGGCCGAGTTCATCAGCGAGCCCGCCATGATGAAGAACGGGATCGCCAGCAGCGGGAAGGAATCCACGCCCGACACCATCCGGTGGATGACGACAAGGTGGGGCGAGACGTCCTCGAACATGATGTAGAGCAGCGAGGCGCCGCCGAGCGCCACGGCCACCGGCACGCCCACGACCAGCAGGACGACGAATCCGATCAGGAGAAAAGCCGTCACTGGTGGCGCCCCTCGGTGTTGACGCGGGTGAGGGCGCTGTCGCCTTCGCGCCAGTGCGTGAGCGCGACCTGCACGCTGCGCAGCGTCATGATCGCGAAACCCAGCGTGGCGATGCCGAAGACGATGCTCATCGGCCAGTCGATCACGACCATGCGCTGGTTGTGCATGATCTCGGTGATTTTCCAGCCCAGCACGACCGCGTAACCCATGAAAAGGATGCGCACGACGTCGACGGCGGTCGACAGGTACCGGCCGGCCGACCGCGGCAGGTAGACGTAGAGGAACTCGACATGGATGTGGCTCATCTTGCGCACGGCCATGCCGCCGCCCAGGAAGCACACGCAGATCAGCAGGTAGCGCGCGATCTCCTCGGTCCATGCGACCGAGTCGTTGAGCACGTAGCGCGAGAAGAACTGCAGGAAGACGACGCACGCCAGCGCCCAGAAGAAGACGAAGGCGGCCCAGTCCTCGGGCCCGTAGCTCGACAGTTCGGGGTCCGGCGCGTCGGCCAGCCCCAGGATCGGGTCGCCCAGGTCGGGCCCGGTCTTGTCTTGGGTCACGTCGTCACCTGCGGAATCGAAGAAAGAAGCGGAAGGACGCGCGGAGCCGCGCATCCTTCCGCGATCGGTCGCTACTTGATCGCCTGCAGGCGGTCGTAGTGCGCCTTGGTCCAGCCTGCGCCGGCGGCCGAGTCGTTGTGCAGCGGCCGGGCGGCTTCGATGAAGGCCGCCGCGTTGGGCGTGACGACCGTCTTGCCCTGCGCCTTGAACCATTCCGGCAGCTTCTGCTCGGATTCGCGGATCGCGGCCGTCGCGCGTGCCGCGGCCTGCTGGAAGGTCTCGGTGAAGATCTTCCGTTCGTCGGCGTTGAGGCGGTTCCACAGCGTCGGGCCGATGACGGTCACGAGGCTTTCGAAGATGTGCGAGGTGAGGTTGATGTGCGTCTGCACCTCGTAGAACTTCTTGGCCTGGATCGTCGGCAGCGGGTTTTCCTGCCCGTCGACCGTGCCGTTCTGGAGGGCCAGATACACTTCCGCGAACGCGATGGGCGTGGCGTTGGCGCCCACGGCCTTGGCGTACATGAGATACAGCGGCGCCTGCGGCACGCGCAGCTTCATGCCCTTCATGTCGGCCGGCGTGTTGATCGCCTTGTTCGCCGTCGTGTGGCGCGCGCCGTAGTAGGTCAGCGCCACGATCTTGTTCTTGGTCTTCTGGTCGTAGCCGTCGGCCAGCTCCTTGAACAGGTCGGACTTCGAATAGGCCGCCCAGTGGTTGAAGTCGCGGAACATATAGGGCGCGTTCGAGATCGCGATGGGCGGATGCGAAGCGCCCGCGAAGGCGGCGCCGGTATAGATGATGTCGATCGTGCCCAGCGGCAGCGCCTGGTTGATCTGCTGCTCGTTGCCCAGCGCCGAGGCCGGATGCACGTCGATCGCGTACTTGTTGTTGGTGCGCTTCTGGATTTCCTGCGCCGCCCACACCGCTTCGGTGTGATAGGGCTCGTTGGTCTCGTAGACATGCGCCCATTTGAGGCGCTGCTGCGCGTCGGCGGGGCCGGCGCCCCAGAGAAGCGCGAAACCGGCGGCCACGACGGCCGCGCGCACGTAATTGCCTTGCATGCGGAATCCTCCCTTTGGGTCGTCGCGCGGCTTTTCCCGTCGCGATTGTGGGGTATCCTAACGGCCACAACCGGCCTTGTCATGGCCGGAAAACGGGGGAGGAGTGCCCAAAAATGCCGCGCATCGTCCGGATCGAGATCCGCCAGGTCGACCTGCTGCCGCCGGTCGTGCGCACCGACGCGATCCAGTCCTTCCAGTGCCAGGAAACGCCGATGGTGCGGGTGTGGGATGCCGACGGAGCCTCGGGCACCGGCTACAGCTACACGATCGGCACCGGCGGCTCGGCCGTCATGGCGCTGCTGCGCGACTGCCTCGTGCCGTTCGTGCTGGGCAAGGACGCCGACGACATCGACGGCATCTGGACCGGTATGCTGTTCCGCACCCACGCGACGACGGTGGGCGCGATCACGGCGCTGGCGATGGCGGCGATCGACACCGCCCTGTGGGACCTGCGCTGCCGGCGCGCGAAGCTGCCGCTGCACAAGGCGGCCGGCGGGGCGAAGTCGAAGATCGCGGTCTACACGACCGAAGGCGGCTGGCTGCACCACCCGGCCGAACAGCTGGTCGACGAGACGCTGAAGGCGCGCGAGGAAGGCTTCGCCGGCGCCAAGCTCAAGGTCGGCAAGCCCACGGGTGCCGAAGACCGGCGGCGCTTGAGCGCCGTGCGCGCCAAGATCGGCCCCGATTTCGAGCTGATGGTCGACGCCAACCAGCGTTTCAGCGCGGCCGAGGCGCTGCGCCGGGCGGAACTCTTCGCCGATCTCGATCTCGGGTGGTTCGAGGAACCGCTGCCGGCCGACGACGTGGACGGCCATGTGCGCCTGCAGGCCGGCACGCGCATCCCCATCGCGGTCGGCGAATCGCTCTATTCGCCCGGCCAGTTCGCCGACTATCTCAAGCGCAACGCCTGCGGCATCGTGCAGGTGGATGTCGCGCGCATCGGCGGCATCACGCCGTGGCTGAAGGTCGCGCACATGGCCGAGTGCTGCAACGTGCCCGTCGCCCCGCATTTCCTGATGGAGCTGCATGTGGGGCTGGTCTGCGCCGTCACCGGCTCGGCCTGGCTCGAATACATCCCGCAGCTCGACCGCGTGGCGACGTCGCGCGTGCGCATCGCCGACGGCCACGCCTATCCCAGCGAGACGCCGGGCCTGGGCATCGAATGGGACTGGAAGGGGATCGAGAAGCTGACCGTCGCGGGTTCGGTGACGGCGGTTCCCTCACCCTAACCCTCTCCCGCTTGCGGGAGAGGGGACACCACCGGTCGAATCCCCTCTCCCCTCCGGGGAGAGGGTTAGGGTGAGGGGTTCAATTCGCCAGCCACACGCCCGCGAGGTCCTGGCCGAGCAGGTGCGAGGGCGTGATGTGCCAGCCGCGCACGTTCGAGGCCAGCGGGATGATGCGCGAGAACCAGAACAGCGGGACCGTGTAGGCGAGGTCCATCAGCTGGATCTGGAAGTCGCGCACCAGCGCCTTGCGCTTGTTGAAGTCGGTCTCGCGCTCCTGCCGGTCGAAGATGTCGTCGAGCTGCCGGTCGAGATGGCGGCTGACGTTGAAGCCCGGCACGCGGTCGAACGAGATGAAGCGGCGCAGCTGGAAGTTCGGCTCGTCGGCGAACTCGGTCGTGAAATCGAGCATCACCTGGAACGCGCCGGAGGTGCGCGCGCCGAAATAGGTGGCGCGCTCGGCCACGCGCTGCTCGACGGTCACGCCGATCTGGCGCCACTGGTCGATCAGCCACACCGCGACCGTCGGGAAGGGCGGCAGCGACATCGAGATCAGCTCGAACTTGAGGTTCGACTGCCCCGCCTCGGCGAGCAGCTTCCTTGCCTCGGCCCGGTTGCGTGCCATGTCGCGGCCCATGCCGGGATAGGTGGCGAGCTCGGCTTCCGTCGGCGCATAGGCGTAGCCCGGGCGCAGCAGCGAGCCCGTCGCCATCACCTGCGAGACGCGCGCGAGCGCCGGGGCCGAGCCCCAGCGGTCGAGCGCGAGGTTGAGCGCGCGGCGCACGCGCACGTCGTCGAAGGGCTTCTGCTCGATGTTGAACGACAGGATCAGGCCGGACAGCCACGGCGCTTCCTGGAACGTCACCTTGGGGCCGGCGACGCGCGCCTTCTCGGCCGGGCTGATGCCGCGGAACTCGGCCATCACCTGCCCGCCCTGGATGGCGTTGAGCATGGCGGCCCCGCTCATCGAGACGGCGCGGAACGAGTCGAGATAGGGCTGGCCCTGCCTGAAGTAGCCGTCGAAGCGCTTGCCGGTCCAGTGCGAACCCGGCTTGCGCTCGCCGAACGTGAACGCGCCCGAGCCCATCACTTCCTTCTCGGGATAGCGCGGGTCCTGGGCCAGCTTCGCGGCCGAGTAGATGCAGTTGAAGGGCGCGGCGAGGTAGGTCATGAACGCCGGGTTCGGATTGTTGAGCTTGAAGACCACCGTGTCGGCATTGGGCGCCTCGATCGAGGCGACGTCGGCGAAATGGTCGCGCCGGGCCGAGCGGCCGCCGGCGGGCGGCGTCTTGATGCGATCGAAGCTCGCCTTCACGTCCACGGCCGTCAGCGCCGAGCCGTCATGGAACTTGATCGGCTGGATCAGCTTGAACGTGTAGGTCTTGCCGTCGGGCGAAACCGACCATTCCTTGGCGGTGTCGCCGACGATCTCGGGATATTTCTGCGTGTTGAACTTCACCAGCGTCGAATAGTGCGGCGCCAGATGGTGGATGACCGCGAAATTCGTCGCCGCGTGGCAGTCGGTCGTGTCGGGCTCGCCGCCCACGGCGAAGATGAACTCACCGCCGCGGCGCGGGGTTTCCTGCGCTGCTGCGACCGATGCAAGGGCAACGGCGGCGACCGCCACCGTGGCGAAAAGGCGTGCGAACATTGTGTTCCTCCCGAAACCGACGCCGGATCTGGCGACTAATTTGCGCCGAAGATACCCTGCCGGCGCGTGGCGTTCTAGGCCGGAGATGGGCGCCACTGGTAGGGCGTTTCCAGCCGCTTGATCTCGTCCGCCGTCAGCGGCGGCATGTCGGCCGCCGCGGCCGCCTCGTCGAGCTGCTCGAGTTTCGTCGAGCCCATGATGGGTGCCGCCATATAGGGCTTCGACCACAGCCACAGGAAGGCGACCTGCGTGGGCTTGGCCCCGCGCGCGGCGGCGATGGCCTTCAGCTCGTCGACGATCTTCCAGTCGCAGTCGCGGTAGGTGTCGGGCGAGGCACCCGCGTCGTTCTTGGCGCGTTCGGTCTCGCCGCCGCCGCCGCGCACGCGGTTGCCGGCAAGGAAACCGCGCGCCAGCGGCGAATAGGGGATGAGCCCGACGCCCGCCTCCAGGCACAGCGCGTTCATCTCGCGCTCTTCCTCGCGCTGGATCAGGTTGTGCAGGTTCTGCATGGCGATGGGCCGCGCATAGCCGTAACGCTCGGCGCACGCGATCATCTGCGCGAACTTGTAGGCCGGCATCGTCGAGCCGCCGATGTAACGCACCTTGCCCGAGCGCACGATGCCGTCGAGCGTGTACATGAACTCCTCGATCGGCGTGTGCGGGTCGAGCCGGTGAACCTGATAGACGTCGATATGGTCGGTCTTCAGGCGCTTGAGCTGCACGTCGATCGAGGCGAGCATGTGCTTGGCGCCCAGCCCGACCGCGTTGGGCTTGTCGCCCATCTTGAGGCCGACCTTGGTGGACAGCACGATCTCGTCGCGCGGGGCATAGCCCATCAGCGTCTCGCCCATGATCGTCTCGGACGCGCCGAGGTTATAGGCGTCGGCCGTGTCGAAGAAATTGATGCCGCGGTCGAGCGCGCGCTTGAAGAAGGGCGCGCTGTCGCCGGCATCGAACCCGGCCCACGCGCGCCGCCCGCGCGCCCCCCACGAATTGCCGCCGAGGCACACGCGGCTGACCATCAGGCCGGACCGGCCGAGCGGGACATATTTCATGGGGAGTCTCCTCGTTTTGCGGAATTCTGCGGGCGAGGCTAGCCCGGCAGTTGCCGCGCGCCAAGCCGCACGCGATGATGGCTGCCATGAACGATACGACACCCTGGGCGCCGCACGGCGCCGATCGCACCGGCTTCGTCGAGCGGCCGGGTGCGCGGATCTATTACGAACTCGCGGGCGACGGGCCCGCGCTGGTCTTCGCGCACGGGCTGGGCGGCAACCATCTTTCATGGTGGCAGCAGGTGCCGTTCTTCCGCGAAAAATTCACCTGCGTGACCTTCGCGCATCGCGGCTTCGCCCCCTCGACGGTCGCGGGTTCCAAGCCCGACCCGGAGGATTTCGCCGGCGATCTCGAGGCGCTGACGGCGCATCTGGGCATCGAGCGGTTCGCCATCGTCGCGCAGTCGATGGGCGGGTGGACGGCGCTGGAATTCGCGCTCCGCCATCCGGGGCGCGTCACCGCGATGGTGCTGGCGGCGACGAGCGGCACGCTCGATCCCTCGAAGGTCGATCCCGCGAAGTTCGCCGAATGGAGCAACCGGGCGGTCGCGGTCAATGCGGATCTCCGCATGCGTGCGATCCATCCGGCCCTTGGCGCCGCGATGGCCGAGGCGAACCCGGCGATGCACCATCTCTATCGCGGCATGGACGCGCTGGCGACCAGCCTTGCCAAGGACGAGCTGCGCGCGCGCATCGTGAAGATGCGCAGTCGGCCGCTGTCGGACGTGGCGAAGCTGAACGTGCGCACGCTGTTCCTCACCGGCAGCGCCGACATGGTGTTTCCCTCGTTCGCCGCCCCGCTGCTCGCCAAGGGTTTCCCCGACGCGCGCCACGCCGAATTCGCCGGGGCCGGCCACTCCGCCTATTTCGAGGTGGCCGACGCGTTCAACCGCAAGGTCGCGGAGTTTCTTGCGCCATGAGCGAGCCGCTGTTCTACCGCCGCCCGATCGCCCTCACGCGCGACGCGCACGGCACCAAGCGCTACACCGCGCCGTCCGACTACGGCTTCGCGCGCACGACCAACGCCGTCCCGCTGGGCGCGGCGGAGGCCGAAGCGGCCGCGCGCCACTATCCCGTCGTGTTCGCGGCCGCCGAGCCGGGCGGGCTCGTGGCGCTGCTGGGCATCGAGACGAACAGCAACCTGTTCGTGGATGCGGAAGGCGCATGGCGCACCGGCAGCTACGTTCCGGCCTATGTGCGCCGCTATCCCTTCGCGTTCGCGCAGCTGGGCGACCAGCTCGTGCTGTGCATCGACGAGGCGGCCGACGCGCTCGACGACACCGGCGAGCCGCTGTTCGACGGCGAGAACCCGGCACCGGTCGTCCAGCAGGCCCTCGCCTTCGCGCGCGATTTCCAGATCCAGGCCGACGCCGCGCAGGCCTTCGCCGCCGCGTGCGCCACGTCGGGCCTGCTCACCGACCACCGCGCCGAAATCGCGATGAAGGACGGCCGCAAGATCACGCTCGGCGGCTTCCGCATCCTCGACCGCGCCAAATTCGAAGCCCTCCCCGACGCCGCCTTCGTCGACTGGCGCAAACGCGGCTGGCTCGCGATGGCCTACGCGCATTTCGTCTCGATGCAGAGCTGGGCGGGGCTGGTGGATCTGGCGGCGGAGAAGGTGTGAGCCGAAGACGCGGCATCGGGCATTGCCCGGTGCGGAACAAGTCCGGGCATGACGGCTTCGTTACTCTTTCCTCGTCATCGCCGGGTTTGACTCGGGCATCCACGGCTTCACTAGCCAGCAGTCGGCAGATTTTCCAGTTTGGCTATTTGGTTGCGGACCTGATTGCGGGCAAAATCCAAGGTCGACAAGAATTCACAAAGCTTGGCATCAATTTCGTTCGCTGGTTGCTCGCTTGCAATGCGATGTCTACCAACGATGAGGTTGTCCATTTCTCGCAAAATTATTACGGAATCATTCGTAGGTACGCCGCTGTTGCGAAGTTCGACGAAGATCTCTTCCATGCGCTTTAGCGTAAGGGCCTTCGCCATGACAGATTCCCGACCCGAAGCTGCAACTGCAACGATCTCGTTGGTCCAGATTTCTGAACGTGGCATTTGACGAAGCTCCATAACCAATGCATAGCACTTCGAACCTATAGTGTCAAATTAATATACTATTTTCTTTAAAATTGCACAGCGTGCAACGATAAACTCGAGAATGCCCCTCCATTTTTCCGTCATGGCCGGGCTTGTTCCGGCCATCCACGGCCTTTGTGATTTTCGCACACCGGGCCCGTCTACCCGCCGGCTTCGTCTCCTCGCAGCAGGCGGACCAGCATGTGGCGGACATGGTCCTGGCCGCCGAAGAAGATCGCGAGGACCCGGACTCTCTGCGCCGCCTCGTCGATGTCGTACCAGTAGATGGCCCGGTCGAGGGTGAGGCAGCGCACGCCGGCAAGCACGTCGTCGCGCGGCGTGCCGCGGGCGGGAAGCGTGGCAAGCCCGTCGGCCGCCTTGCGGTTGCCCATGATCCGCTGCGCCGCGTGCTCCAGTGCTTCATCGATGCTTTCGCCGAAGCCGACATAGCTGTCGAACAGATGGTCGAAGATCAGGTCGAAATCGCGTTCGCTTGCCTGCGAGAACTCAACCGCGAACGCCATGCGCCTGACGCTTCCTGTTCACGAGGCGCGCGAGGCGTTCGTCCATCTTTCCGGCCGGGACGAACGCGCCGGCGCGGCGCGGGGCCAGCACCTGCGCAAGGGCGGTCCGTTCCAGCTCGTCGGCTTCATGCTTCTGGCGCAGCAGTTCGAGGCCTTGCTGGATGACCGCGCTGACGCTCTGGAAGCGGCCGGTATCGACGAGGGTCTTCGCGAACGCGTGCTGGATGTTCGTCAGGGAAATCGAGGATTTGACGGTCATGGTTTTCCCCTCGGGCGGGCGGAGAAACACGGTATCACCCAGTCATACCGGCATCAAGGCGTGGTCGTCGCGGCACGATGGCGAAAGCAGGTATAGGCCTAAATTCTTGACAACCTGCACGGGTCCATGCATGATGCTGGCGATCGGGCGTGCTCTTTGACAAGTGAATATCGGCATACAGCGCTGCACCGGTAACATCGGTCGTTGCAGCGCCGGAAGGTTGATTTTGCTTGGGAAAAGGCCGGAACCTGCAACCGGTAACGCGAAAGTGCCGTTGCCGTAACATCCCTGCAACTTCAACGGGATAAATATGTTACCGTAACGGGTGGTAACAGGTTGTCCTACTTTTCGGCCATCGCGAAGACCTCGCCGGTCTCGCCTTCCTTGAGCCGGTCGAGATGGTATTCGGCGAGCGCGTCGTCGGGGTAGCGCCTGCACAGATCCTCGAACGCGGCGCGCGCGCCGGGGTCTTTCGCCTTCAGCAGCTCGAACGCCGCGAGATAGAGCTTCGTGTTCTCGTCCTCGGCGCGCGCGGGCGGCAGCGGTTCGTAGACATGGATGGGCTCGCTCTTGCCCTTCACGATCACGCCGCCGACCTTGCGGCACGGGATCTCGGGGCTCGCGTCGCGCGTCTGCTGCGTGATCAGGATGCGCGTGCCGAAATACTTGTTGAGGCCCTCCAGCCGCGCGGCCGTGTTCACCGCATCGCCCAGCGCCTTGTACTCGTACCGGTCGAGCGAACCGAAATTGCCGACATTCGCTTCGGCCGTGTGCACGCCGATGCGCGTCATGCCCATGTCGACGCCCTTCTCGCGCTCGCCCGCGCGGAACTGCTCGGAGAAGGCGTCGATGTCGAGCGCGGCCTTCAGCGCCAGCTTCGCGTGGTCGGGCTGCTCGCGCGGCGCGTTGAACATCGCGTAGATCGCATCGCCCGTGAACTGGTTGATCGTGCCGCCGTACTTCCAGATCTCGCGGCAGCCGCCGTCGAGATAGCGGTTGAGCACGTCGGCGAGGTGCGCCGCCTCCAGCTTCTCCGACAGCGTCGTGAAGCCCTGCACGTCGGTGAAGATCAGCGACATCGGCCGGCGGCTCGCCGAAAGGTCGAGCTTCTTGGGGTCCTTGACGATCTCGTTCAGCAGTTCGGCCGAGACGTACTTGCTGAAGACGCCCTGGATGAACTTCTTCTGCTGGCGTTCCTCGCGGCCCGACCAGGCGTCGGACAGCCACAGCGCCATCGCCATCGCCACGATCGGCTCGATGAGGGGCACGAGCATGTTGGTCCCGCCGGTCATCGCCTGCACGAGCGGGACGAGCGGATGGCCGCCCTTGAACAGGTACCAGCCCGCCGCCCACAGCAGCACGACGGCGACGACGGCACCGCCCAGACGCGCGGTGATCGGCACGCCGGTGCTTCCCAGTGCGGCACCGATGAGGGCGAGGATCGCGATCGTCACGATGTGGGGGACGAAGGCGCGGTCTTCGGGGGCGACGCGGCCTTCGAGCATCTGGGCCAGGATATGCGCCTGGATCACGATTCCGGCGAGGCGGTTGTCGCCCACGTCGCGGCCGATCGAGAAGGGCGTGCGGTAGCGGTCGGTCAGCGACAGGTTCGCGCCGATCAGCACGATCTTGTCCTTGAACCACACCTCGGGCAGCACCTTCACCGCATGCGCGGGGAACTCGCGGAACGGCTCGGTCGCGCTGTCGGGCTGGCCGCGCCAGGCGATGATGGACTGGCGCATCGGCACGTCGGCACCCAGCAGCTGGGCCACGCGCGCGGCGACGTTGGGCACGTCCTTCGTGCCGTCCTTCAGCGTGCGCGGGGCGGCGACGAAGCGGATGATGCCGTCGGTCTTGTCGGGCTCGATGTCGGCAAGGCCGCGCCACTGCGGCTTCACGAAATCGTCGAGATATTCGAGCTGCTCGTCGGTGACGTAGGTGGGCGAGTCCGAATAGCTGATCGCGAAGGGGATCTTCAGCCCGGCGAGCGCGTCGCGCAGCTCGTCGTCCTTCTCGGGCTCGGTCTCCTGGTCGAAGAGCACGTCGATGAGGATCGCCTTCGCCCCCTTGGCCGCGATCGCGCGCACCGTGTCGGCGAGGAACTTGCGGTCGACCGGCGAGCGGTAGGGGAAGGCCGACAGCGTCTCTTCCGTGATCGCGGCGATCACGATGTCGGGATGCTGCGGCTCGGGCGGCGACATGTTCGCGATGCGGAAGTCGCGCGTCCAGCGTTCGGCGGTGCCGAGGAAGGGGAAGAAATAGAAGATGCCGAAGGTGAGGGCACCCGCGATCGCGGCGACGACGAGCGCCGTGGCGACGCGCTTCAGAACCGCGCGCAGTTCCATCTTCAGCGCTGCGCTTCGCGCACCAGCGCGCGGGCCTGGTCCTCGCAGCCCTTCTCGATCATCCACGCGGCCTGGACGACCGGGTCGGCGAAGCTCGCCGGCATGCGCCAGATCGTGACGTTCGCCGGATTGCCGCCGACGTCGAACACGTAGCTGCCGCCGTCGGTGAACGGGATGCGCGCGTTCAGCGAAAGCCGGTCGGTTTCCGCAGGCCATGTCCCGCGCGCGCGCCAGCTGCGGTCGGCGGGCTCGATGGCGAGGTCGGCGACCGCGGCGAAGCGCGGGCCCCACAGCACGGGCGTCGTGTCGGCGCGCAGGCAGCGCGCGCCCGAGCGGCCCACGTCGACGAGCCAGGGTTCGGGCAGTTCGACCGCGTCGCCCGCGGCGCGCACCACACCGAGCTGGGCCGTGCCGGAACCGCGCTGGTTCATCAGGTTCTTGAGCGCGTCGCCCATGCTGGCGACCTGGCCGGCGGCGGGGGCGGGGGCTTCCTCATAGGGGCCGCGCAGCTTGACCGTGCGCCCGTCGGCCGCGATCAGCGTCACGCGCTGGCCGGCGGCAAGCTGGAGGACCTTGGTGCCGTCGACCTTGGCGCCGGGGGCGAGGTCCACGCCCTTGGCCTCGACGACGACAAGCTCGTTCGCCCGGACGGGTGCCGCAAGCAGGATCAGGCCGAAGGCGAGTGCACACGCGATGCGCATGACCGCAGTCTAGCTCGGGTTGCCCCCCAGCGGCAACGACGCGGCCGGGGCCCCGTCCCCCTGGAGCACGAAAGCCCCCCAGAAGAAGGGGTGGGAGGTGGCGGGGCTCGCCGCCAGCGCCATCTGGGAATCGCGCAGCGCGAGGGCGATTCCCTTTTTCAGGTCCCCGCCCAGCCGCTCGAACATGCCGGTCGTCAGGGCCACGGTCTGCTGCGAGGGCACCTGCCAGTGGGTGACCAGCAGGTTGCGGGCACCGGCGAAGAAGAACGCCTCGGCCAGGCCCGACAGCGATTCCCCGCCCAGCCGCTCGCCCGAGGCGGCCGTGTTGCAGGCCGACAGCACGACCAGATCGGCATCCAGATGCAGGCTCGCGATCTCGCCCGCTTCCAGCAGCCCGTCGATGGCGGGATCGGTCACGTCGGTCGGCGGCGCCGACATCGCCAGGCCCGGCTGCGCCTGGCAGCGCAGCTCGCCCGGCAGCAGTCCGTGCGTGGCGAAATAGAGCACGCGATAGCGCTCGAGCTGGCGCGCGCGCAGGTTGGCGGCGGTGGCGGCGGGGCCCAGCAGCAGCGCGTCGCTGCCGGCCTTCAGCGTCAGCGCCACGCGGCGCACCTCGTCGGCCGTCTCGGGCAGCGGGGCCAGCGCCCGGATCAGCGCGGACGGCACCGCGCCCTCGGTGCGGCACGTGCCCGCGAGCGCGCCCAGCCCGCCCGCGGCGCCGCCGGCGAAATCGGGATTGGCGAGCGCCAGCAGCGGCTCGGGCGCCGAGGGGCGGCCGGCGAGTGCGCGCAGTTCGAGGAACGCGCGCACCGACGGCGGGTTGGCGACGGCGACGCGCCTGGCGAACCACGCGACGCCCGAATAGTCGCCCGCCGCGGCGCTCGCGGGCGGGGCCGTCGCGAGGATGCCGAAGGGAAGACTGGCGAGCGCGCCGTTGGCGACGATGAAGAGCTGGTCGATCCCGGCAAGCTCCGCCTCGAAGGGGGCGAGCAGCGTGCGGTAGAGGCGGTGCGAGAGGGCCGCATCGAACGGGGCCACGTTGCGGTTGCGGATCTCGAACGCGCCGCGCAGCGCCTTCACCTGTTCGGCAAGCTGCGCTTCGTCGGTGGCGAGCTTCGCCGCGCGCACGCCCGAGGCGCGCACGAGGAACGCGAACGCGCCGTCCGGCCCGACCGCGTAGACGGCCAGCGCCTCGCGCGGGCCCAGCGCCTTCATCAGCGTGGCGGGCTCGACGGGGCGGGGCGAGGCGAGGCGCGTGAAACCGGGCACCGCTTTCTCGATGGCCTCGCCGAGCGCGTCGACGCGCTGGACCTGCCGGGCAAGCTCGCCGCGCAGGCGCGCCACGCGCGCTTCGTCGCGCGTGTTCGGCGTGCGGCCAAGCTCGCCGGTGAGATCGATCTGCAGCCGGTCGCGCCGGCGCGTGGCCTCGTCGCGCTCGCGCACCAGCTCGGCGATGCGCGGATCCTCGCTCGCCACGCGCTGCGCGGTGCGCGCGACGGCGCGGCCCATCGTGCCCTCGCGCATCAGCTGGACAGCCGAGAACATCTCGGCATGCAGCGCGTCGGCCGCCTTGGGCTCGATGCGCGCCTGCGCCTCGGCCGCCGTCAGGAAGGGCTGGATCTGGTCGAAGTTCAGGTTGCGCACCTGCGCTTCGCCGAGCATGAGGCGCATGGCGCCGCGATAGTTGTCGATCGCCGCGGGGAAGCGGCCGTCGTCGGCCTGCGCGCGGCCCAGCGCCATCATCCCCTGCGCCACCGGCCAGCCGGTGCCGAAGATGCGCAGGCGAAGGCTTGCGGCCGAGGCGAGCAGGCGCTCGGCATTGCGGAAATCGCCGCGCGCGGCGAGCACTTCGCCGAGCTGGCCGATCGCCTGCGGCTGCCACCACGCGGGCAGGCCCGGCGTGCGGTCGACGATGCGTCGCGCTTCGAGCGCGAAGGATTCCGCCCCCGCGAGGTCGCCGGTGCGCAGCGCCATGGCGGAGGCGAACATCAGCGCGTGCGCGAGTTCGGCCTGCAGGAACACGGCGCCGCCGAAGATCGATGCGCCGCTGCCCGCGCCCGATTCGAGGCCTGCGGGAATGCCGCCGCCCTGCTGCTCGATCAGGTCGCGCCTGCGCTGGATCGTGTCGCGCGCGATCGAGAGCGCGCGGTCGAACTGGCGCTGGTTGGCCGCGTGCATGCCCAGATAGCCCAGATAGCGCGGATACTCGCCCGGATCGGGCGACTTGATGACCAGCGGCTCGGCGCGCCGGAAGAACGCGTCGGCTTCCTCGCCGCGACCCTGGTTGGAGATCTCGCTCGCCAGCAGCATCAATGTCGTGCCGAGGCCGGGATGCCCGCTACCCAGCGCCGCCGTCTGCAGCTCGAGCGCGCGCCGGTAGGCGATTTCCGCCGCCGGGTAGTTGCCCGTGCTGTTGTAAAGCCGCGCGAGCTCGACGAAATCCTGATAGGCGCCCGCATCGCCGGTGATCGCGGCGTCTGCCCCGAACAGCGTCTGCAGCCGGTCGGCCAGCGCCTGCCGCTCGGCCGGCGTCAGCGTGGCGACGTCGCGCGCGGCCGTACCGGGCAGGCCCTGGCGCATCGCGTGGGCGAGGGCGGGGAAGACGGCCGGCTGGCCTTCGCCGACGGCAAGCGCGTCGCCGGCGGCAAGGCCCGCGACGACATAGGGCCAGCCGCCGTCCTTCAGCGTGCAGCGCACGACGAGGATCTCGGGCTCGGCCGGCGTGGAAATCCATTCGGGCGCATCGCACGTCGCGCGGGCGCCGAGGGCGCGCATCGGCCCGCTGCCTTCGAGCGCGCGCGCGAAGAACGCCTTGCGCGCGTCGCCCGACGCGGGCGCGCCGCGCTGGGGCCCGAGCTGCACGAGCGAACCCGCCGGGCGGCTGCTGCCCGCGCACAGGATGTCGAGGACCGGCTGGTCGGCGCGCGACTGGCCGCGGCGCGGCTCCGCGCGGCACGTCTCGCCCGAGAGATTCTCGCCGGCGCCGCGCGACGCCTGCGGCGGAGCCGTGCCGCCCTGGCAGCCCGACAGGAAAGCGGCACCGGCAAGCAACGCGGAAAGGAGGAACCCTGCGCGCGGACCGGTCATCTTCGCCCTAGCCCGCGGGTGCGGGCGGTATGCGCCGGCGCGTGTACTCGCACAGCATGTTCATCAGCGCCTTCAGCATCGGATCCTTGATGCCGTAGCTCTCGACGACCTCGGGGCGCGGCAGCATCAGGCGGGCCTGGCGGTCCTGCGGCGTCTCGTCGTTGCTGAGGCCGGCCTTGGCGCGGTCGCCGAAGGGCACGGTCGAGCGCACGTACTCCATCAGCGACATCACCAGCCGCATCAGGTCGGGGTCGAGCATCATCATGCGCTGCGTGAGCTGCTGGCTGTTGATGACGATGCACACCGTGTCTTCGCCCGCGACCGCGGTCGCCATGCGCTGGCCGCCGTCGAGGATCGCCATCTCGCCGAACAGGGCGCCTGCGCCGAGGCTCGCCACGATGATCGGCGCGTCGGTGCCCTTCTTGAGGATCAGCACCTTGCCCTTCTCGACGAGGAACGCCTCGAGACCGGGATCGCCTTCCTTGAACAGGACTTTCCCTTTGGGGAACGTGCGCTTGAACATCGGGGCTAGAAATCCCCCTTGCGGATCTGGAAGACGTCGGGCGTCTGCGGGTCGCGGATGTACGAGATCTGCACCGTCGGCAGGCCGGACGGCTTCTGGCCTTCGGGTGCCGTCACGCCGCCGGCGGTCAGGATCGTGCGCCGGCCCTGCGAATCGTCGCCGCGGAAGAACAGCACGCTGCCGTCGGGCTGGAGGACGTTGCTGACGATCGTGTCGGCCTTGTAGCCCACGCCCGCGAGATAGCTTTGCAGCGTGCGCGCGAGATCGACGGCACCGGGGATGCCGAGCTGCTGGTTGAGCGGCCCGCCCCAGGTCACGCTGACCTGCACGAGCTGCTTGCTGCGGAAGCCGATCACGTAGGCGACCTGTGCGGGCCCGCCGTTCGGCAGCAGATCGGGCACCGTCACGGCCAGGATCTGCGTGCGCTCGATCGGGTTCTCGGCCGTCTCGATCTTGTCGGGGCCGATGCTGAAATCCTTGCGGATCGCCTGGCGCACCTGATCGGCCGTCATGCCGAAATTCGCCGACCGGAAGCCGGCCAGCTTGAACTCGGCGGGTGCGGCGGGGCTGGCGGCGGAGGGGGCTGCCGGCGGGCGTGTCTGGGCCGGGGCCGGGGCGGCCGCCAGCAGGATCGCGGCGAGAAATGCGCCGGAAGCAGCGAATCGGGCGAAAAACCGGGCCTTGGACATCGTTTCCCTCGTCCCGAGTCAGATAGCGCCGTTCCCGAGAAACCACAAGTCTTCAACAATTTGACGGCCAAAAAGAACAGTTGAATTGGCGAAACGGCCATCCGTCGTGTACTAGCTTTAAGGACAGGACGATGGCCGATTCCTATCGACACGCCCGACTGCTTTTGTGCGCCCTGATGCTGCTTCTGGCGGCCGTGCCGGCGCATGCCCAAACCCTTGTCCTGCCGCCGGCGGCCGAACCGCGCCTGCCGCAGCGTCCCATTCCGGTGCCGGAAGTCGATCTCGAGCTGTCGATTCCCGCCCAGCCGCGCGCACCCGACCGGCGTTCGGTCGACGAGCTGCGCTTCGCGATCTCCAGCATCGTCGTCGAGGGTTCGAGCATCTACGGCCCCGGCGAGCTGTCGGCGTTCACGGCGCCGCTGATCGGCCAGACGCTCGGCCTGTCGGCGATCGCGGCGGCCGCCGAGGCGATCGAGGCGCGCTACCGCGCCGACGGCTACGTGCTGTCGCGCGCCTTCGTGCCGCCGCAGCGCGTGGGCGACGGCACCTTCCGCATCCAGGTCGTCGAGGGATTCCTTTCGCAGATCGAGTTCGACGGCGGATCGGAGGCGGCGCGCGACCGCATCCGCGCCTATCTGCGCCGCGCGTTCGAAGGCCGGCCGGCCAACGTCAAGGCGATCGAGCGCGGCCTGCTGCTCGCGGGCGATCTCGCGGGCGTCACCGCCGCGGGCACGCTTGCGCCGGGGCAGGAACCCGGTTCCTCGAACCTGCTGGTGCGCATCGAGGAGAAGCGCGTGCAGGCGTCGGCGACGCTTTCCAACCGCGCGTCGAAATTCCAGGGGCCGGTCACGGTCTACGGCGAGACGTCCTTCAACGGCCTGTTCGACCTGAACGAGCAGCTGACGCTGGGCGCCACGACCGTGCCTTCGCAGCAGAGCAGCCGCGAGCTGCGCTCGGGCGTGTTCCGCTATTCCCAGCCCATCGGCGACGACGGGCTCGTCTTCGGCTGGGACACGACCTATTCGTGGGGCTGGCCGGGCCACACGCTGAAGTCGCTGCAGGTCAACACGACGGCGTGGCGCCTCGGCCCCCGCCTTTCCTATCCGGTCATCCGCTCGCGGCGCGTCAACCTCGTGTTCGACACCTCGGCCTACGTCTCGCGCTCGGCGACGTACGTGCGCGGCGATCCGCTGACGCGCGACCGCTATCTCGCGAGCGACGCGCGCGTGACCTTCTCCCATCTGGGATTCCTGCAGGGCGCCACCGTCGTGTCGGCGGGAATCGTGAAGGGCCTGATCGGGCTCGGCACGCACGCCCCGGGCGACATCCCCAACAGCCGCGCCGACGCGCAGCCCGGCTTCCTCAAATACACGGGCGAGATCCGCCGCATCCAGCTCCTGAGCGACGATTTCTCGGCGCAGTGGACGCTCGCGGGCCAGCTCACGCGCAGCAAGCTCTATTCGGGCGAGGAGTTCTCGCTGGGCGGCGGGCGTTTCGGGCGCGGCTACGATCCGTCGGAAATCACCGGCCTGAACGGCGCCGGTTCGGCGCTCGACGTGCGCTACGGCGATCTCGGCACGATGGGCTGGCAGCCTTACGTGTTCTACGACTACGGCTGGGCGTGGGCGCGGCGCACCGGTGCGGCATCCTCGACGCAGACGCTGTCGTCGGCCGGTCTCGGCGTGAAGTTCGCCCCCGAGAACTGGCTGTCGGCGAGCCTCGAGCTCGCCCAGCCGCTGACCCGGGCGCCGACCCTGACCGAAAACCAGAAGCCGCTGCGCATCTATTTCGACGTGTCGATGCGCTTCTAGAAGCCGGGCGGCTCCCGCTTCACGAGCGCGGCTTGGCCGCGATCGCGTTGGGGAAAAACAGCTGCTCGCCGCCGATCTTGTAATCCGCGATCGCGCGCTGCCCGTCGGGGCCGACCAGCCAGTCGATGAAGGCCTGGCCGAGATCCTTCTTCACGCCGGCGTGCCGGGCCGGGTTCACGAGGATCACGCCGTACTGGTTGAACAGCTTCGTGTCGCCCTCGACGAGCACGGCGAGATCGCCGCGGTTTCTGAAATTGAGCCATGTGCCGCGGTCGGCGAGGATATAGGCGTTCATGCCGGCGGCGGTGTTCAGCGCCGGGCCCATGCCCTGGCCCACGTCGCGATACCAGTTGCCCTTCGCGGCGGCGAGATCGATCCCGGCATCCTGCCAGTAGCGCAGCTCGGCCGCATGCGTGCCTGACTTGTCGCCGCGCGAGACGAACGGCGACTGGCTCGTCCGGATGCGCCTGAACGCCTCCAGCGTGTCCTTGAGCCCGGCGACCTTCGCCGGGTCCGCCTTCGGGCCGATGACGACGAAGTCGTTGTACATGACCTGGGTACGCGCCACGCCCGCGCCTTCGGCGACGAATTTCTCCTCGGCAGGCCGGTCGTGCACGAAGACGACATCGGCGTCGCCGCGTCTTCCGACATCGAGTGCCTGGCCCGTGCCCAGTGCCACGACGCGCACGTCGATGCCCGAGACCTTCCTGAAGGCCGGCAGCAGGTGGCCGAACAGGCCCGACTGGTCGGTCGACGTGGTCGAGGCGACGGTGATGAAACGTTCCTGCGCGAGGGCGGGAAGGGTCCCCAGCATCACGAAGGCGAGCAGCAGTCTGCGAAGAATCACCATGGCAGTTCTCCTTTGAGGAAGGCGCGGGCCTCCGGCGTGGCCGGCGCGCGGAAGAACGATTCGACGGGTGCGCGTTCCGCGACGCGGCCCTTGAGCAGGAAGACGATCTCGTCGCCCATGCGGCGGGCCTGGCCGAGATTGTGCGTGGTCATGACGATCTTCGTGCCTTCGGCCGCCATCGCCTGCACGATCGATTCGACCGCCTGCGTGGCGCCCGGATCGAGGCTCGCGGTCGGCTCGTCGAGGAAGAGGATGCGCGGCGCCAGCGTCCAGGCGCGCGCGAGGGCGACGCGCTGCTGCTCGCCGCCCGAAAGGACGCGCGCGGGACGTGCCGCGAGGCCGGCAAGGCCGACGCGGGCGAGCATCGCGTGCGCGCGCGCTTCGCGTTCGTGCCGCGGCACGCCGCGCAGCTTGAGGCCGAACGCGACGTTGGCGAGCACCGAGCGGCGCAGCATCGACGGACGCTGGAAGACCATCGCCTGCCGGCCCGCCGCGTCGCCCGACCACGCGATGCGCCCGCGCGTGGGCGCGATCAGGCCGTGGCACATGCGCAGCAGCGTGCTCTTGCCGGCCCCGTTCGGCCCGACGATCACGGTGCGGCTGCCCGCGTCGAGCCGCAGGTCGATGTCCGACACGATCCGCGTGCCGCCGATCTCCAGCGTCACCTTGTCGAGCGTCAGGGGAAGGGGCGAGGCCGCGTTCATCCGTAGCGCCGCGCCGCCGCGTCCTTGACCCAGGCGGCGGCCGCGTTGACCGCGACGACGGTGGCGATCAGCACGAGCCCGAGCCCGAGGGCCAGCGGCAGGTCGCCCTTGCTGGTCTCCAGCGCGATCGTCGTGGTCATCATGCGCGTCACGCCGTCGATGTTGCCGCCTACGATCATCACGGCGCCCACTTCCGCGCTCGCGCGCCCGAAGCCCGCAAGCACGACGGTGACGAGCGCATAGCGCGTGTCCCACAGCAGGGCCGCGACCGACTGGGGAAGCGTGGCGCCGAGCGAGCGCAGCTGCTCGCCGTGCTCGGTCCACGAATCCTCGACGACCTGGCGCGAAAGCGCGGCAAGGATGGGCGCGATCAGGATCGTCTGCGCGAAGGCCATCGCGGCCGGGGTGAAGAGAAGTCCGAACGCGCCGAGCGGACCCGCGCGCGACAGCAGCAGGTAGACGACGAGCCCGATGACGACCGGCGGCAGGCCCATCATCGCATTGAGCGCCACGATCGTGGTGCGCCGGCCGGGAAAGCGCGCCAGCGCCACGAGTGCCCCGAGCGGCAGACCGATCGCCGCGGCGGCCAGCGTGGCCGCGAGGCTGACCTCCAGCGACAGCGCCACGATGGCGAACAGGCGCCGGTCGCCGTCCGCCAGCATGCCGGCTGCGATCGAAAAGGCTTCGGTGAAGGTCTGCATGGCCGCGCGATGGTCGGGCAGCACGCCACCCCCGTCAATCGACGGGCACGACGGGATTTGCCGGAATTTGCCGGAAAATGCATACTCGATGCCGGACATGCCGGACGCGATCCTGACCACCGCCGAAGTCGCCGCCTATCTGCGCCTCAAGGAGCGCGCGGTCTACGAACTCGTGCGCACGCGGCGCATCCCGTGCACGCGCATCGGCGGCAAGTGGCTGTTTCCGCGCGCGCTCGTCGATCAATGGATCGCGCGGCATACGGATCTCGGCGATTCGGGCGTCAGTGCGGCATTTCCGCCGCCGATCCTCGCCGGCAGCCACGACCCGCTGCTGGAATGGGCGCTGCGCCGTTCGCGTTCGGGCCTCGCGACGATGCCGGGCGGTTCGCTCGACGGGATCGACGCGCTGCGCGAGCGCGCGGCGATGGTCGCGGCCCTCCACATCGTCGATCCCGACACCGGCACCTTCAACGTGCCGGCACTCGTCACCGCGATGCCGGGGCAGGACATCGTCGCGATCGGCTGGGCCTGGCGCGAGCAGGGCCTGCTCGTCGCCAAGGGCAATCCGAAGCGGCTGCGGAAACTCGCCGACCTCAAGCGGCGCAAGGCGCGCGTGGTGCTGCGCCAGCCGCAGGCCGGCAGCCACGTGCTGCTGATGCACCTGCTGGCGGAGGCCGGCATCCGCCTCGACGCGCTCGACGCGCCGGGACCCGCCGCGCTCAACGAGACGGAGATCGCGGCCGCCGTGCGCGAGGAGCGCGCGGATGCGGGCTTCGGCGTGGCCGCCTCGGCCGGGCAGCTCGGCATCGATTTCGTGCCGCTGTTCCGCGAGCGCTTCGATCTGGCGATGCGCCGGCGCGACTATTTCTCGCCGCAGGTCCAGCGCCTGCTCGCCTTCGCGCGCACGGCCGAATTCGCGCGGCATGCCGCGCGGCTGGGCGGCTACGAGCTGTCGCGGATGGGCGAGATTGTCCTCAACCAGTGAGACTTCAGAACGCCTCGGCGCGCGCCATGGGCCATGCCTTCGCGAACGAGGGATGGTCGGTGCCGTCGAGTATCTCGCCCGGCTTCACGAAGCGGTAGACCTCGGCGAAGGTCGCGCACTGGTCGGGCCCGATGCGCCGCGAGATGTGGTGGGGGCGGAGTTCACCGGGATGCGAAAGGCCCGCCGCCGCGATCACCTCGGCAAGCGCCGTCACGGTGGATTTGTGGAACTGCGCCACGCGCGCGGCCTTGTCGGGCACCACGAGCGCCTTCTGGCGCGACTTGTTCTGCGTGGCGACGCCCGCGGGGCACGTATCGGTGTGGCAGCTCAGCGACTGGATGCAGCCGATGGCGAACATGAAGCCGCGCGCGGCGTTGCAGTAGTCGGCCCCCAGCGCCATCACGCGCGCCATGTCGAAAGCCGACGTGATCTTGCCGCCGGCGCCGATCTTGATGCGCTCGCGGATGCCGAGGCCGACCAGCGCGTTGTGCACGAAGACGAGCCCGTCGCGCAGCGGCGTGCCGATATGGTCGAGGAATTCGAGCGGGGCGGCACCCGTCCCGCCTTCCGAACCGTCGACGACGATGAAGTCGGGATAGATGCCGGTCTGCAGCATCGCCTTGCAGATGCCGAGGAACTCGGTCGGGTGGCCGATGCACAGCTTGAAGCCGACGGGCTTGCCGTCGGAAAGATCGCGCAGCTGCTTTATGAACTGGACGAGGCCCAGCGGCGTCGAGAAGGCCGGATGGCAGGCGGGCGAAACGCAGTCCACGCCTTCCGGCACGCCGCGCGCGGCGGCGATCTCGGCCGAGACCTTGGGGCCCGGCAGCACGCCGCCATGGCCGGGCTTGGCGCCCTGGCTCAGCTTGATCTCGACCATCTTGACCTGCGGCACCTTCGCCTGCGCCGCGAAACGCTCGGCCGAGAAGCTGCCGTCGGGATTGCGGCAGCCGAAATAGCCGCTGCCGATTTCCCAGATGATGTCGCCGCCGAATTCCTGATGATACTGGCTGAAGCCGCCTTCGCCCGTGTCGTGCGCGAAGCCGCCGGCCGCAGCTCCCTTGTTGAGCGCGCGGATCGCATTGGCCGAAAGCGCGCCGAAGCTCATCGCCGAGATGTTGAAGACCGAGGCGGAATAAGGCTGCCGGCAGTCCGGTCCGCCGATCGTCACGCGGAACGGCTCGCCCGAATGGTGCTTGGGCGAAAGCGAGTGGTTCATCCACTCGAAGCCGCTCGAATAGACGTCGAGCATCGTGCCGAAGGGGCGTTTGTCGAGATCGGACTTGGCGCGCTGGTAGACGATCGACCGCTTGTTGCGGTTGAACGGCATGCCGTCGGTGTCGCTCTCGAGGAAATACTGGCGGATCTCCGGGCGGATCTCCTCGAGCAGGAACCTGATATGCGCCGCGATGGGATAGTTGCGCAGCAGGCTGCGCTGGGTCTGCAGGATGTCGCGCGTGCCCAGGATCGCGAGCGCGCCCGCGACCGCCAGCGGCAGCAGGAACCAGCTGTCGACGAAGCTCGCGACCGCGAAGACGGCCGTCGCGATCAGGCTCAGCGTGTAGACGATGAAGCGCGGCGTGAAGGCGAGGGCGAGTCTGCGCAGAGGCGGAACGGTCGGCTCGGCGACTTTGTTGACGGACTCCACGGCGGCGATACTCCCTCGGAACGGCCCGGTTTTCGGACCTGTTTCGTCAAGTCTAGCGAAGATCGTTGAAACCGCCAACTTTGCGGCTAGTCTTGCCCGGATGAAGGGAATCGTCGTCGCCGTCGCCAGTCGTGCCGATCACGGCTTTTCGAAGGATCTCCGGCCGTCGATCCGGCTCGTCGCGGACGAGGGCGTCGAGGGCGACGCGCATCGCGGTATCACGGTCAAGCACCGCAGCCGCGTGGCGCGCGATCCGACCCGGCCCAACCTGCGGCAGGTCCACCTGATCCACGCCGAACTGTTCGACGAGCTGCGCGCCGCAGGGTACGAAATCGCGCCCGGCGATCTCGGCGAGAACGTGACGACGCGCGGGCTGGCCCTGCTGGGTCTTGCAACGGGTACGGTGCTGGAACTGGGCGATGCGGTGCGGCTCGAGGTGACGGGCCTGCGCAACCCGTGCCAGCAGATCAACAAATTCAGGGCCGGGCTGATGCAGGCCGTTCTCGATTACGACGCCGCCGGTGAGCTCGTGCGCAAGGCCGGCATCATGGCGGTGGTGCGCTCGGGCGGCTGGATCCGGGCGGGCGACGCGATCCGCGCCGTCCCGCCCGAAGAACCCTTCCGGCCGCTGCGGCCCGTCTAGATCTTCCGCTGGTCGAGCGGCGGCAGGTACTTGTCCGTCCAGATCTTGTCGGGGGCGACGACCGACGGCAGCTCCATGCCCTTGGCCAGCAGCTCGATCGATTTCTGCAGGCGCGGCATCTCGATCTGGCCGAGGCCGGACTTCGCCGTTTCCGGGCCCATGACCTGGTTCTCGAGGATCCATTTGAGCCGGTCGCGCTCGATGTCCTTGTTGATGAGTCCGTCGGCCTTGAACAGCGATTCGGTGACGGCCGCCGGATCGGCGGCGGCGTCGCGCCAGCCCTTCATCGTCGCGCGCAGGAAGCCGGGGATTGCGGCCTCGTTCTCCTTCAGGAACTTGCGGCTGACGATCACGGTGTTCGAGTAGAGATCGAGCCCGTGCTTCGAATAGAGCATGATCGAGATGTCCTCGAACTTCACGCCGAGGCCGCGCAGGTTGAGCCAGACGGTCGAATCGAAGCCGGTGACCGCGTCCACTTCCTTGCGCATGAACACCGCCTCGCGCAGGCGCAGGTCCACGTTGTTGAACTTGACGCCCGCGGGATCGAGCCCGTTGGCGCGGAAGAAGACCGGGAACAGGCGGAAGGCGTTGTCGGTGAGCGGGCCGCCCACCGTGCGGCCGATCAGGTCGGCCGGCTTCTCGATCTTCGAGCTCTTCCACGACACGATCGCGGCGGGCGTCGAGCGGTAGACGTTGAACACCGCCATCGGCGTCGCTTCGGGATTCTTCAGGTAAAACTCGGCGAGTGCCGGCAGGTCGCCGAAGCCGAGGTCATAGGTGTCGGAGGCGACGCGCTGCATGGCGTCGGCGCCGGCGGCCGGATCCATCGAGACGATGCGGATGCCTTCGGCGGCGTAGTAGCCCTTCTCCATCGCGTGGATGAACGGCGAATTCGTGCCGTTGCGCGGCAGGTTGAGCGTGAAGCGCACGGGCACCTGGGCGCCTTGCGCGAACACGTATGGGGCGGCAAGGCCCGAAAAAGCGGCACCGGCCGCGGCCGTTTTCAGGAATGCCCGGCGTGCAAATCCAATGCTTTTGGCCATTTTCGTCCTCCCGATCGATGCAATGGGGACAATGGACGCAATCGGCGTGCCAGCCATGCGCAGGTGCTATTCCAGAATGCGATGCGGACCGGCTAGGAATCGCGCCGGGCCGCCGATTTCAGGATGGCCGGAGACCCGACCGATGAAGAAACTGCGCCTCGGATTCAACGTCGACCATGTCGCGACCGTGCGCAACGCGCGCGGCGGCACGCATCCCGATCCCGTCGTCGCGGCGCGTCAGGCGCTCGCGGCCGGGGCAGACGGGATCACGGCCCATCTGCGCGAAGACCGCCGCCACATCCGCGATGCCGATATGCGCCGTCTGCGCGACGAGATCGCCGCTCCGCTGAATTTCGAGATGGCCGCGACCGACGAGATGCTGCGGATCGCGCTCGAGATCCGGCCGCATGCGAGCTGTCTCGTGCCGGAAAAGCGCACCGAGGTCACGACCGAAGGCGGGCTCGACGTAGTCGGCGCACGCGCGGCCCTGAAGCCGTATATCGCGAGCCTGTCGAACGCGGGCATCCGCGTGTCGCTGTTCGTCGATCCGGAACCCGCCCAGCTCGACGCGGCCGTCGCCGTCGGCGCGCCTGTCGTCGAGCTGCATACGGGCGCCTACGCGCACGCCGAAGGCACACCCCAATTCGCGCGCGAACTCGACCGGCTGAAGCGCGCGGCAGCCCATGCCGCCAAGATCGGCCTCGAATGCCACGCGGGCCACGGGCTCACCTTCGCCAACGTGGGCGCCGTCGCGGCGCTGCCGGAACTGGTCGAACTCAATATCGGCCACTTCCTCGTCGGGGCGGCGATATTCGACGGGCTCGACGCCACGATCCGGCGCATGCGCGCCGCGATGGACGCGCCGCGCCGGTAGTCTCGTGGCCTGGTGCCCGCGCCTGGTGCCCGCGCCTAGTGATTGTCGCGCGGGACGCCCTTCGTCTGGGCGATGCGCTGGTATTTGACCGCCGGTTTCAGCGTCATGCCTTCCGACAGCTGGTCGACCATCGAGCGCTGGATCTCCTGCCAGGGCGACTGGCTGTCCGGGAACGGATAGCCGCCCTTGGCCGCGAGATCGGCGTGCCGCTTCTTGATCTCTTCCGGCGGCAGCAGGATGTCGGCCGTGCGCTTGTTGAGATCGATGCGGATGCGGTCGCCCGTCTTAAGGATCGCGAGCCCGCCGCCCGCCGCCGCTTCCGGCGAGGCGTTGAGGATCGAGGGTGAGGCCGACGTGCCCGACTGGCGCCCGTCGCCGATGCAGGGCAGCGACAGCACGCCGCGCTTGATGAGGGCGGCCGGCGGCTGCATGTTCACGACCTCCGCCGCGCCCGGATAGCCGATGGGGCCGGCCCCGCGCATGATCAGGATCGTGTGCTCGTCGATGCCCATCGCGGGATCGTCGATGCGGTGGTGGTAATCTTCCGGCCCGTCGAACACCGCGACCTTGCCCTCGAACGCGTTGGGGTCCTTCGGGTTCGAGAGATAACGGTCCTGGAATTCCTTCGAGATCACGCTCGTCTTCATGATCGCGCTGTCGAACAGCGTGCCCTTGAGATTGAGGAAGCCCGCGTTCTTCTTCATCGGGTCGTCGTAGCTGCGGATGACCTTGCGGTTGGTGGCGAACTTGCCGCGATAGTTCTCGCCCGCCGTCTTGCCGCTCGCCGTCATCGCGTTTTCGCGCAGCTTGCCGGCCTTGATCAGTTCGGCCATCACGGCGGGCAGGCCGCCGGCGCGGAAATACTCCTCGGCCAGGTACTCGCCTGCCGGCTGCAGGTTGACGAGCAGCGGGATGTCGAAGCCGACCTTCTCCCAGTCCGCCACCTCGAGCTTCACGCCCATGTGCTTGGCGATCGCGTTGATGTGGACCGGCGCGTTGGTCGAGCCGCCGATGGCGGTGTTGGCGAGGATGACGTTCTCGAACGCCTCGCGCGTCATGATGTCGGACGGCTTCAGGTCCTCGCGCACCATGTCGACGATGCGCTTGCCGGTCTCGTAGGCCATCTGCCCGCGCTCGCGGTAGGGGGCCGGGATCGCGGCCGAGCCGGGCAGGCACATGCCCAGCGCTTCCTGCAGCGAGTTCATCGTCGAGGCCGTGCCCATCGTGTTGCAGTGGCCGACCGACGGGGCGGAGTTCGCGACGATGTCGACGAACTGGTCGTAGTCGATCTCGCCGGCAGCGTGCCGTTCGCGCGCGGTCCACGCGACCATGCCCGAGCCCACGCGCTTTTCGCCGTCCCATCCGTTCAGCATCGGGCCGACATTGAGGCCGATCGCCGGGATGTTGACCGTCGCTGCCGCCATCAGCAGTGCTGGTGTCGTCTTGTCGCAGCCGGTCATCAGCACGACGCCGTCGAGCGGATAGCCGAAGAGCACCTCGACCAGCGAAAGATAGGAGAGGTTGCGGTCGAGCATCGCCGTCGGCCGCTTGAGGGTCTCCTGGATCGGGTGGCACGGAAACTCGAAGCACACGCCGCCCATCGCGGTGATGCCGTCGCGCACGCGCTTGGCGAGTTCCAGATGATGCCGGTTGCACGGCGCCAGGTCCGAGCCCGTCTGCGCGATGCCGATCATCGGCTTGCCCGAGCGCAGCTCCTCCAGCGTGATCCCCCAGTTGAGGGTGCGCTCGAGATAGATCGCCGTCATGCCGGGGTTCTCGGGATTGTCGAACCACTGGCGGGAGCGTAGCGGGCGTTTCAAGGGATTCCTCCGTCGGATTTCGGGCCGATCCGTTGGCTCGGATTGGCGGTTGGCGATTTGCCGGCCGACAGAATAGATTGTCGGCCGCGCGAAGCAACCGCTTCCGCATAAAAAAAGTCGGGGAGAAACGCGGCGTGAAAGCGATCAAGGGCAGGCCCGTCCGCATGGCGGTCGTGGGGCTGGGAATGGCGTCGAAGCCGCACATGCAGTCGCTGAAGGATCTTGCCGCCGACGGGCGCGTCGAACTGCATTCCGTCCATGGCCGCGACGCCGCGCGCCGGGCCGCCTTCGCCGCGGCGCATGGCTGCCGGCAGGCCGAAAGCCTCGAATCGCTCGCTTCCGATCCCTCGCTCGACGCCGTGCTGCTGCTCACGCCGCCCAACGCGCGGATCGAGCCGGTGCGCCTGTTCGCGTCGGCCGGCAAGCACATCCTGATGGAAAAGCCGGTCGAGCGGACGACGAAGGCCGCCGAGGAGATCGTCGCGACCTGCGAGCGCGCGGGCATCTCGCTCGGCATCGTGTTCCAGCACCGGCTGCGCCCGGCTTCGCTCGCGTTCAGGGACCTGCTCGCGAGCGGCCGTCTCGGCCGGCTGGCGCTCGTGCGCCTCGACGTGCCGTGGTGGCGCCCGCAGCAGGGCTATTACGACGTGCCGGGCCGCGGCACGCTGGCGCGCGACGGCGGCGGCGTCCTCATCTCGCAGGCGATCCACGCGCTCGACCTGATGCTCTCGCTGCTCGGGCCGGTCGATTCCGTGCAGTCGATGGCGGGCACCACGTCGCTGCACGAGATGGAGACCGAGGATTTCGTCGCCGGCGGCCTGCGCTTCCGCACGGGTGCCTACGGCTCGCTGCTCGCGACGACGGCAGCCCATCCCGGCGATTCCGAAACGCTCGCGGTCCACGGCGAGCACGGCTCGGTCGTGTTCCGCGGCGGCGCTTTGACGATCACGTGGCGCGACGGCAAGGTCGAGACGGTCGGCGAGAAGCAGGCGACCGGCGGCGGCGCCGATCCGATGGCCTTCGACCACGGCGCGCATCGCGCGATCATCGCGGATTTCCTCGCCGGTCTCGCCGAGGGCAAGCCGTCCTCGATCACCGGCCGCTCGGCGCTGGAAGTCCACCGCCTGATCGACGCGCTCCTCGAATCCGCGCGCACGGGCAGGGACGCGAAGGTCGCGGCCGGCTGACGCTATATTGAAACACCGAGAGAAAGCCGGACTGCTTGAAACTCGAATTAGGCAGAAGGTGAAAGAGCCGAGCCTTGAGAAAATCGGAGAAAAAGGAGCGCAAAGAATGGCCCAATTCGGTTAGGCCTGATGAGCGCATAATGGACGCCGCCGCTCGAATAGAGAGACTCGTAGATAATTTCTGCCACTGCATTGCATTGAATGAGGCGAACAAAATTGTTGTCTACTCGAATGTCCTATCTCAACAAATTCCGCCGTCTTATGCCGCTCATGCATTCAATGTCCTTCAGGGAAGTCTTCATCGATTTGAGATTCTACGACTTTGCACGCTTTGGGACACCGCCGCTGCGGATCGAGAAAGCATCCCGTCGGTTGTCGCCCTGATCGATAGCCCCGAAGTATTGGCTGCAATCTTAGTGTCACGGAAAAATGATCGGAGAGGTAACGCCAATTTTCGGGTTCCTGAGGGATTAGAGGATGCCGAAGTACTGGATCTGAACAATAGAGCCAAAAGGATTGAACTGCGATTTAGTGCGCGCTTGGCCAGACGGGCAGTCAAGCGAGTGCAAATGGCCATTAGGCTTTCAAGGCGAGTTCAAGGCTGCTCCCGCTTTCAGGCGATAATGGACACTAGGCATCATCAGATCGCTCATTCTCTAAAGCCCGGAACCAAGAAAAAAGCGCCGAATAGAAAGATGAAATACGGCGACGAACTTGCGCTTTTCTCAATTACGCAAATGATTATCGATTGGCTCAACATCGGAGTTCGAGGAAGCGGATTTGACTGGGATTCGGCGAAAGAGATTAGTGCGAGAAATGCGATCGCATTTTGGGGCGGGGTCTCGATAAAAGTGCAGCGATGATCGCTTCCCGAGTGGAAGCAACCGACGCTCTTCGGAGCGGTTGAGGCAATACGCTCAATCTATCAAGGGAATTGGCGCGCCCGGCGCGACTCGAACGCGCGACCTTCAGCTTCGGAGGCTGACACTCTATCCAACTGAGCTACGGGCGCTCACTTGGCCGGGAACCTAGCCGAAAGGCCCCGGCGACGCAAATACCCCGGAGGCGGGCTTATTTCTTCGCCGGCGGCGGGGGTGGGGGCGAGAAAGTCCGCCAGAGCCGGTGCGCGATCGCGATCGCGATCCCGGCACCCTGGATGTACTGCTCGGTCCGGTCGAGGCGGATCGACAGCATGTAGTGCCACCAGCCGATCGCCGCTGCCGGGAAGACGAGCAGGTGCAGCTTGCGCCATGTCGCCATGCCCAGCAGCCTGCGCGCCAGATCGTTGGACGTGACGGCGAGCGGCACCATCAGCAGCGTGGCGATCAGCCCGAGGATCAGGAACAGGCGCAGCAGTTCCTCGAGCAGGTAATCCCACGAGAAGCCGTACTGGCGCATCCAGAACCAGACATGCGCGAAGGCGTAGAGGGCAGCCGACAGGCCGAGCGCGCGGCGTGCGGGCTCGATGACGCGCAGGCCCGTGAGCGCCACGAAGGGCGAAACGAGCAGCACGATCGTCGTCAGGCGCAGCGACCACAGGCCGCTCTCGTGCACGGCGAAGCGCCAGGGCGAGGCGTCGTATTCGCCGGAGAACAGGCCGTAGAAAAGATGCACGGCCGGCAGGGCGACCAGCACCCAGGAGGCGGCTTCGACACGGGACGGATTCATCGGTGCCTCGCATGGGCCAGCACCCAGTCCGCGATGTCGGTATGCACGCGGGCGCGCTGGCGATCACGCAGCAGCATATGGAAGCCGGCGGGATATGTCGTCACCGTTCGGTCGGCGGGCGGCGCGGGCGGCAGGTTTTCCAGCATCGTCGCCATCGGGCCGCTCGGGATCAGCGTGTCCTGCGCGCCCACGAGGATGATCGAGGGCATCGTGATCTTCGGCGCGGACGCGAGGCTCTCGTCCATCAGGTCGACGAGGCCTTTGAGCGAATCGACGCGCGTGCGCTTTAGCACCAGCGGGTCGGCCGAAAGCTCGCGCAGCATCTCGTAATTGTCGGATGGCTGGACCGCGACGCCCGACACGGTGGGCGCAAAGCCGGGGATCGTGTTGAACAGAAGCCAGAGCCACCAGCGCTCGAAGAACATCAGCGTGGATCGCCCGCGCACCGCCGGCGCCACGAGGACGCTGCCGTCGGCTTCACCGATCCGGCCGCGCGCCATCCCCGCCATCGCGACGGCCCCGCCCATGCTTTCGCCCGCGACGAAGACCGAAATGCCGGGATGGCGCGCGCGCACCAGCGTCAGCGTCGTCGCCAGATCCTCGACCAGCGCATCCGTGCCCGGCCACAGGCCGCGGCCGGGCGAACGACCGAAGCCGCGCTGGTCGTAGGCATAGGTCGCGATTCCGCGCGCCGCCCAGCTTTCCGCCGGCATCGTCCAGGCGCGCGAATGGTCGTTGAAGCCGTGCAGCGCGAGGATCACCGCGCGCGGCGCCTCGTTCGCGGCGACGCCCGCCGGATTCCAGACGCGATAGGGAAGCTTCGCGCCGTCCTCCATCTCGAAGGCTTCGGCCGTCATCTTCGCAGGTTGCAGATCGGGTCCGCGCGGCGTCAGTGCCGGCGTGCAGGCGCCCACGGCCAGCGCGACGACCGGGGCGAGCAGGCGCTTCATTGCTTCACGCCGCCGCCGGCGCGCTGCGCACGAGCTGCAGGAACAGGTCTTCGAGATCGCTTTCCTTCGTCGACAGATCGACGACCGCGATGCCTTCGCTGCGGATGGCGCCCAGCAGCTCGTCGAGGCGCGTGCGGCTCGGCCGGTAATGCACGACGAGCGTGCGCGCGCCGTCGAGCGTGGCGCCGAACGGCCGGAGCGAGGCGGGGATGGCGCCGAGGTCGCAGTCGATCGTCACGCGCAGTTCCTTGGCGTCGAGGCGCGCCAGCAGCGCCTGCTTGGTGTCGCACGCGACGACGCGGCCGTGATTGATGATGGCGATGCGGTCGCACAGCTCTTCGGCTTCCTGCAGGTAGTGCGTCGTCAGTACGACCGTGGTGCCGGCCTCGTTGAGCTCGCGCACGTATTTCCACAGGCTCTGGCGCAGTTCGATGTCCACGCCCGCGGTCGGCTCGTCGAGGACGAGTACCGGCGGGGCGTGCACAAGCGCCTTGGCCACGAGCAGGCGGCGGCGCATGCCGCCCGACAGCGAGCGCGCATAGGCGTGCGCCTTGTCGGCAAGGCCGACGGCGGCGAGGATTTCCAGCGTGCGCCGCTCGGCCTTCGGCACGCCGTAGAGGCCGGCCTGCAACTCCAGCAGTTCGTGCGGCGTGAAGAAGGCGTCGAGATTGAGTTCCTGCGGCACGATGCCGATGGCCCCGCGGCTGCCGCGCGGATCGACGTCGATGTCGATGTCCCAGATGCGTGCCTTGCCGCCCGTCTTGTTGACAAGACCGGCCAGGATGTTGATCAGCGTCGACTTGCCGGCCCCGTTGGGCCCGAGCAGGCCGAAAATCTCGCCGCGCGGCACGACGAGATCGACGCCGTCGAGGGCGGTCTTGGCGGGCATGTTGCCGCGCGCGGCATAGATCTTCGTCAGGCCCTGTATTTCGAGGGCGTTGGCGGGAACCGGGGCGGGGGTTTGCTTCGCTGATTGCATCGGGGCGCGCATTGGGTATCATCCGCGCCTCGACAGGGTCAAACATTCCGGAAGCATCGCAGCCATGGCCAGCCCCGCAGACCTCCGCACCCAGCCTCCCGAAACGCTGACGGTGGATTCGACGACGGTCCGCTGCGACGGCGGCGGTGGCGCACTCGGCCATCCGAGCGTCTATCTGACGATGGCGAGCGGCGATTCGGTCGAGTGCCCGTACTGCGACCGCAAATACGTGCTGAAGCCCGGCAGCCCGCGCGGCGGCCATTGAGCCCGAAAAAACCTCGCGCCCGGGTCTGTCTGGTCGACGGCTCGGGGTTCATCTTCCGCGCCTACCATGCGCTGCCTCCGCTGACCCGGCCCGACGGAACGCCCGTCGGCGCGGTGATGGGCTTCTGCAACATGGTCTCGCGCCTGATCGAGACGCATGCGGGCGACCGCATCGCGATCATCTTCGACACCTCGCGCGTCAGCTTCCGCAACGAGATCTATCCTGAATACAAGGCCCACCGGCCCGACCCGCCGGAGGACCTGATCCCGCAGTTCGCGCTCGTGCGCGACGCCACGCGCGCCTTCGATCTGCCGGCGATCGAGCTGGCCGGCTTCGAGGCCGACGACCTGATCGCCACCTATGCGCGCCTCGCGGTCGAGGCGGGTGACGAGGTCGTCATCGTCAGTTCCGACAAGGACCTGATGCAGCTCGTGCGGCCGGGCGTCGCCATGCTCGACCCGATCAAGCAGAAGACCATCGGCGAGGCCGAAGTCGTCGAGAAATTCGGCGTGAAGCCCGACCGCGTGGTCGACGTGCAGGCGCTGGCGGGCGACTCCACCGACAACGTGCCCGGCGTGCCGGGGATCGGCGTCAAGACGGCGGCCGAGCTCATCAACACCTACGGCGACCTCGACACGCTGCTGAAGCGCGCGGGCGAGATCAAGCAGCCCAAGCGGCGCGAGAGCCTGATCGCCAACAAGGAACTGGCGCTGATCTCGCGCGAACTCGTGCGCCTGAAGGACGACGTCAAGGTACCGGTCCCGCTCGACCAGCTGACGCTGAAGCGCCCAGACGGCGACAAGCTGCGCGGCTTCCTGCAGGCGCAGGGGTTCCGCACGACCGTCCTGCGGCTCGAGACGGCGGGCCTGCTTTCCGGCGGCGGCGGTGCCGCCCCGGCGCCCGCAGCCGCGGCATCCGCCCCCGCGCCCGAGCCGGCCGCGGCGCCGGTCGTGGCCGAAGGCCCCGCGCGCTACGAACTCGTGCAGGATCTCAAGGCGCTCGATGCGTGGATCGCGCGCGCGACCGAAGCGGGTGCGTGCGCCATCGATACGGAAACGACGTCGCTCGACGCGCTCAACGCCGCGCTCGTCGGCGTGTCGCTGTGCGTCGAGCCGGGCCATGCCTGCTACATCCCCGTCGCGCACGTGACGCCCGGTTCGGCGGCCGCGGCGGGCGGCCTCGATTTCGGGGCGACCGGCAAGCTCGTCGAAGGCCAGATCCCGCGCGACAAGGTGCTGGCGCGGCTGAAGCCGCTGCTCGCCGATCCCGCGACGCTGAAGATCGGCCACAACATCAAGTACGACCTGCAGGTCTTCTCGCGCCACGGCCTCACCGAAGTGGCCGCCATCGACGACACGATGCTGATCTCCTACGTGCTCGAAGGCGGTGCGCACGGGCACGGCATGGACGCGCTGGCCGAACTGCATCTCGGCCACAAGACGATCGCCTATGACGAGGTGACGGGAACCGGCAAGGCGCGCATCTCGTTCGCGGAAGTGCCGCTCGACAAGGCGCGCGACTATGCGGCCGAAGACGCCGAGGTGACGCTGCGCCTGCACCGCGTGCTGAAGCCGCGCCTGGCCGACATGGGCCTGCTGGCGATCTACGAGACGATCGAACGCCCGCTGGTGCCCGTCGTCGTGGCGATGGAGGCCGAGGGCATCACCGTCGACCGCGCCACGCTGCTTCGCCTGTCGAACGAATTCGCGATCCGTCTCGACGAGCTCGAGAAGGCGATCCACAAGGAAGTCGGCCACCCGTTCAATGTCGGCAGCCCTGCCCAGCTCGGCAAGGTGATGTTCGACGAATTGGGCCTGACGCTGCCCGACGGCAAGACGCCCGCCAAGACCAAGACGGGTGCCTATGCGACCGGCGCCGACGTGCTCGACGATCTTGCGGCCACGGGCCACAGGCTGCCGCAGATGGTGCTCGACTGGCGCCAGCTCGCGAAGCTGAAATCCACTTATACCGACGCGCTCGCCGAGGCGATCGACCCGCGCACGGGACGCGTGCACACCAGCTTCGCGCTCGCCGCGACGTCGACGGGCCGCCTTTCCTCGACCGATCCCAACCTGCAGAACATCCCGGTGCGCAACGAGGAAGGTCGCAAGATCCGCGAGGCCTTCGTGCCCGCGAAGGGAAAGACGCTGCTGTCGTTCGACTATTCGCAGATCGAGCTGCGCCTGCTCGCGCATGTCGCCGACATCCAGTCGTTGAAGGACGCCTTCGCCGCCGGGCAGGACATCCACGCGACGACGGCGTCCGAGATGTTCGGCGTGCCGATCGAGAAGATGGACAAGGAAACGCGCCGGCGCGCCAAGGCGATCAATTTCGGAATCATCTACGGCATCTCCCCCTTCGGCCTCGCGCGCCAGCTTTCGATCCCGCAGGGCGAGGCGCGCGCCTATATCGAGGCGTACTTCAAGCGCTATCCCGGCATCCGCGCCTACATGGACCGCACCAAGAAGGAGGCGCACCAGCACGGCTACGTCTCCACGCTGTTCGGCCGGCGCATCTGGCTGCCGGAGATCGGCTCGAAGAATCCCGCGATGCGTTCCTTCGCCGAGCGCGCGGCGATCAACGCGCCGATCCAGGGCGGGGCTGCCGACATCATCAAGCGTGCGATGGTGCGCCTTCCGGCCACGCTCGCGGCCGCGAAACTCGACGCGCGCCTGCTGCTGCAGGTGCACGACGAACTCCTGTTCGAGGTCGACCCGGCCGAGAAGGACGCGACGGTCGCGGCCGTTTCCGCCGTCATGGAGAAGGCCGCCGCGCCCGCCGTGCAGCTCACCGTCCGCCTCCAGGTCGATTGGGGCGAAGGCAAGAATTGGTCGGCAGCCCATTGACTTAGGCGCCCCGTCTTGGCCTGCCGGGGCGGTTCCTGTATATGGTTGGCGCATGGGCCTTCAGGTGATGCCATCCGTCTTCACGCCGGCCGCGGCGCGCAGTCTTGCGCATCCGGTGGCGGCGCCTGCCGTGACGGCCGACATCAACAGCCGTGCGGAAGCGGTGCGGCGCGATCCGCAGGCCTTCGCGCTCGGCCCGATCACGCCCGCAGGCCGTCCTTCCGTCTCGTTCTTCGCCTGATCCGATGGCCGAGCTCTATCCCCTCTCCAACGTCATCTCGCCGGTTTCGCCCACCGGCGGCTCGCCCGCGCGGATCGAGCGCGACAGCCAGCGCGCCGAACCGCCGCCGCCCGCACAGGCCGCACCCGTGCCGACGAACCAGTCTTCGGGCACCACCGCGTATCGCGGCAACAACCTGAATATCGAAGCCTGATCCCGCCCCGCGCCTGCTGCGGTTAACGCGATGGTAAGGGTTGCAAGCGATGGTTGGCCGCCATGGCTGACGAAGCAAAGATCCCGGACGCGCGTTCCGCGCTGCTTGCCATCGACAAGCGGCTGATCGAGCTGTGGCGCGAGGGCGCCTGGTTCGTCGCGGGCTGGACGCTCGACAAGGAGGATCTCGTCGTCGCGATGGCGCCGACGGCCGACCTGCCGCAGCTGGCCGACAGCGAGCCAGCCCTGATGCGCGGCGATCCGCTCGACGCCAAGGCGCTGGTCAAGGTGGCGCAGCGCGCGCGGCTGCGCATCGATTCGATTGCCGCCGGGCACTGGTGGACGGCCCCGCAGATGAAGGCCGCGCTCGCGCAGAGCGTCCAGCGCTATTCGATCCGCCGCTCGCCGTTTCATGCGATGGGCCGCATCGAGATCGACGGCTTCGCGGCATTGTCGACCGCCGAGCAGATCGCGCAGCTGGCGACGCTTTCCTATTCGATCAACATCGCGGCGCGGCGCATCGCCGACCTCGGTTCCGAGATCGATCTGGGGCGCAGCGCCACGGCCGCCGGCTACCGGCTGTGGAACCGCCGGCAGGGCTATCGCGCCGACATCGATCTCTTCTGCCTGATGTCGCTGGCGCTTGCCGAGAACGGCCTTGCGCGCGCGCGCGACGCGCGCACCGCGCCGGTCGTCAAGGCCGCCTTCACGGTTGCGGCGGGCTGGGAATTCTCGCTGCCGCGCGGCGGGGCAAGCCCCGCCATCCACAACGACGTGCTGGGCGAGGTGCGCGACCTCGTCGGCCTGCTCGTCGATGCGGCGATGCCGCGCCAGATCCTTATCGGTTCGTTCAACCGGCCGATGGTCGAAGGGCCGCCGCAGTTCGGCCACATCTACAAGAATCTCGACGCACCCCGCTTCATGGGCCTCGCCCAGCGCCGCCTGCAGGATTTCGACAACGTGCTGCTGGGCGAAGAGAAAGTGTCGAGCCTCAAGCTCTATCTCACCGGCGACGAGATCGGGCCCGGCACGTTCGACATCAAGGCTTTCGCCTATCCGATCAGGGCCAACGACACGATGGAAGCCTTCAACGTCAAGCTCAACATCCACCGGCCCGACCAGACGCCGTTCTTCTTCGGCCTGCAGCACCGCGACCTGAAGGACGTGGCGCCCGCGCACGCCTATTTTGGCGAGAACGCGCCGCGCGAATTCGTCCTCAAGGAATAGAAGTCAGGCGGCCGCGCGCGCCCGCTTGACCAGGCGCACCAGCTCGACGCGCGCCCCTTCCGGATCGCGTACGGGCTGGCCGAAGGCAATCCGCACGCTTTCCCCACGTGCCGCTTCGCGCAAGTCGAAGCCTTCGGGGTCGACCCCCGTCATCGACCAATCGCCGGCGGCGCGGCCCGCAAGCTTCGTCGCGTAGAGCGCGATGGCATCCGCATGATCTTCGTTCATGTGCGCGACGATGCCGGTCTCGCCCGCGACCAGCGCATGCGCATCGGCGGTGTCGAGCGCGAAATTCTCGAACCAGCGGATCTTGCCGAAGCCCGCCACGAGATGCGCGCGCGCCGGCGCCACGGTCCAGAACGCGAAATCGCCGAAGCCGGAATACATGCGCGCGCCCGGAAAGCGCGCGAGATAGCGCTCGGCCATTTTCGGGTCGTCGGTCCTGCGGGCGGTTCCCTGCAGGCTCACGCGCGGGCCGGTCAGCGGTTCGGCCAGTCCGGCCGTGCCGTCGAACAGCAGCGAGCAGCGCGGATCGGCGAGCAGGTTCTTCGTGTGCTCGGCGAGGCCCGAGACCAGGAGGATGGGGCTCGCATCCGCTGCGAAGGCGACCTGCACGAGGCTCGCGTGCGGTGCACCCGCTTCCGGCGTATCGGCGCGCGCCACGGCCGCCAGCGTCGCCCGGTCGCAGCCGCGCGCGACGTGGCGCGCGAACGCCAGCGGATCGGGTTCGGGAGCGGGATCGGCGTCGGCCGTCGACATGGTCGGGATTCTCCTTATAGTGCGGGACGATTATCGGGTGCCCCGGCGTTTCGGGGAACGGGCAAAACGCCGCCCAATTTGGGCCGCATTCCGGCGCCAGATTGGGCATCGGACGAAATCTTCCCGTTTCTCGACCGTCGAGGCACCGATCCCCCATGGCCCTCTCGCTCAAGATCGATCACATGAACCAGGCGCCGGCCCCCCAATCCACCATCGCGCTCGTCGACGACGACCGCAACATCCTGGCGTCGGTATCGCTGGCGCTGGAAGCCGAAGGCTTCAAGGTGCGCAGCTGGACCGACGGCACCGAGGCGCTCAAGTCGCTGCTCGCCGAGCCGCCGGATCTCGCGATCCTCGACATCAAGATGCCGCGCATGGACGGCATGCAGCTGCTCGAGCGGCTGCGCGCGCATTCGCAGCTGCCGGTGATCTTCCTCACCTCGAAGGACGACGAGGTGGACGAGGTGATGGGCCTGCGGCTGGGCGCCGACGACTACATCACCAAGCCCTTCTCGCAGCGCCTGCTGGTCGAGCGCATCCGCTCGCTGCTGCGCCGCCAGGTCGCCAACCGCGCGGCCGCCTCGGGCGAGGCGCCCTCGGCCAGTGCCGAGCCGCCGATGACGCGCGGCGAGCTCTCGCTCGATCCCGAGCGCCACCTGTGCACCTGGAAGGGCCAGCCGGTGACGCTGACCGTCACCGAATTCATGCTGCTGAAGGCGCTCGCCCAGCGCCCCGGCCTCGTCAAGAGCCGCGACCAGCTGATGGACCTCGCCTACGGCGAATCCATCTATGTCGACGACCGCACGATCGACAGCCACGTGAAGCGCCTGCGCAAGAAGTTCAAGGCCGTCGACGGCGACTTCACGCAGATCGAAACGCTCTACGGCCTGGGGTATCGCTACAAGGACAAGTAGACGACGCGCCACGGCTAGGGGCGTTGGGCCCATTTGGGGCGGCGGATGCCGTTCCACCAATCCTCGGGAATGTTCTCGACGGGCAGATAGCTCGTCGCCCAACCGGCGGGCGCAACACCAATATCGATGGCTCGTCCCGGTGCCGCGCGGTACCAGTCCAGCACGGCAGGTGTCACATGCCGGATGCCGAGCTGCTTCTTGCCGCCCCAAATTTGCCCGCGACCTGCGAGGAAGTCTGCATAGGACATCCAGGCGATGGCCACCGTTTTAACGCACATCTTGTCGGCGAGCCGGACCGCCTTCGCCTGGGTGCGTGTCTCTTCCGGAAGCTGGCGGCGATAGGACGTCATGATGGAAGACGCACCCCAGTTCTCGACTTCACCGGTTTCTGTCTCGAAGTGGCTTCGCCAGCCACGCCGCGAGCCGACTAATGGGCCCGGTACATCGACCGTGATGATCGGCGAGAGATATCGAGTCCAGGTCCAGTGCGGATCGATTCTGTCGGTCTTCGAGCGATAGTAAGCTAGCTCAGGTTTCCAGCCGCGATACGGGATGATGGCTTCGAAGCGCGCACCGATTTGCGTATCGTCGAGGCGGTCGACGAAGCGTATATCGGGCATTTCCGGCTTGCTGTTACGCCAGCCGAAATCTTCATAGAAGAGAATTTCGGGAAAGGTTTTTCTCAGTAACTCGCCATAGCGCCCAGCATCTGCCTTCGTCCAGCAGATCTTACGATCCTGTCCGGCATTCGGAACAATTACCGGAAATGAGCCTTCGCGGTGCAGATCGTCGATATCCATCGTCAATCTCTCTTGCCCATGTATTTCCGGCAATCCTGCAGCACTGGTTCTAACTTCTCGCGTAGCACTTTCTCAAATCCCCTTTCGCAAGCTTCCTCGTCGTCGCCTTCACGTAGCTTGGGGTAAATCCCGAATCTTTCATCACCGACTTCTCCGCCAAGATCTTCAGCCGCCTCGATCTCTCGCGGAATCGGATTGCCAAGCGCATCTGTCGTAACTGTATTTGCGTGCATCTGACTGTTGATGCCTGTTTTCGGGTCGAGCGTTGCGGACAAATCGGGCAACCGCTTTTTCTTTCGCCCATCAAGTATCTTGATGACCTGCTCTTTTAAATATTTCTTCCCTTCTCCGTTCTGCGAACCGCCATGCGAGTGCTTTATCAAATCCGGGCAGTCTGATTCAGAGATGACCTTCTTGATCAGCTTGGCGCCGATCGTGTTGCTTTTGATTGTCCAATAGTTTCCACGCTTGTCATCGTATTCAGTCGCAGAAAAGATGTGCGGAAGGACCTCGTCGACGATCTCGTTGACGAACGCATCCGTTTCCTCGTCCAGCTCCGGAGGATCGTTTACGAGGACACTCGGCATATCCGGCAGGTCAACCGGATGGCCAGTATGATTCGGCACGTCAACAGGTACCGATGCAGGTGGCACCTTCGGCTTGTTCTCGTTGTCTGCCGATGTGAAGCCGGGCAGCTTGAACTGGCCGGTTTCGGCGGCGATTCGACCACCGTCGTCGCTTGCTTTCTTCGAGCCGGCCAGAAGACCCAGTACGCCCAGCGTTGCGGCAAAACCCATGTCGCCAACGGTTTGCGCCACCTGCACCGTCCCCGGCGGCTGCCCGCCCTGCACCTTGATCTGGTGCTGGTCGCGTTGCGCCTTCGTCATTCCGTCGGCGATGGCGCTCCCGAAGCGCTGGCCCAGTCCGGGCGACGCTTCGTCGAGCTTCTGCGTGAGGTCGGCCACTTCGGCGAGTCCCTGCTTGCCGCCTTGCTCGATGGCGTCGCGCATCAGCTGCGCGTAGCTGTCGATGTCGCCGGTCTTCAGCATCGCGCGCGCGAGGCGGGCGTTCGAGGCGTCGGCTTCCTGGTCGATTTCGGGTAGGCCAGGAATGTTCGACAGGTCGACCGGCGGCTTGCGCCACGCGATCGTCCCCGGATTGTCGTGGTTCACGACCTCGTGATGCGCGTCGATGTCGTCGGGCGTGGGCGGCGTGTGGCCGTCCAGCAGCGTGCCGAAATTTTCGCGCATGTGCTCGATCGTCGGGCCGCCGGGGCGCAAGGTTCCGTCGATCTTGAGCCATTGCGCTTCTGGTATTTGCGGATGCCGTCGTCGAGCGCGAGGCCCCAATAGCCGGTGGGCCCCTGCGTGCGCTCGAGCGAATAGTCGCCGCTGTTGGCGAGGATGGCTTCGAGCTTGGCGATGTCGGGCCGCTTACTCGGGTGCTGCGGGCCGACCCAGTCGTCGAGGTCGAACCAGCCGCCGGTGCCGGAATCGCCAACGGGCGGCTCGGGGCGCTGCATGAGGTCGGTCAGTAGATTTTTCGGGCTCGGATACATGGCTAGCTCCACAGTCTCTGATGGCTGAACCAATAAAGAACAATCCTCAGCGAGTAAATGCATACATTCCTATGTAAGGAGAACACTTACCCGCCCCCGGAATTCCCGCCGCAATATCGCCACGGGGTTCGCTAAAATGGCGGCATGGCCGTCCGGTTAAGTTTCCGCCGAAGTTTTTCGCCGCTCACGCGGCGCATCCTGTTCCTGAACACGCTGCCGCTGCTGCTGCTGGCGGCGGGCGTGCTGTACCTCGACGATTTCCGCCGCGGCCTGATCGACGCGGAGTTGCAGGCGCTGTCGACGCAGAGCCAGATCATCGCGGCTGCTCTCGGCGAGGCGGCCGTTTCGGTCGCCGATCCCGACGAGGATGAGCCCGACGACCGGCTCGCCCCCGATACCGCGCGCCAGATCCTGCGCCGCCTGATCGAGCCCACGCGCGTGCGCGCACGCCTGTTCGATTTCACCGGCGCGCTGCTCGCCGACACCCGCGTGCTGGGGCAGGGCAGCCTCGCGGTCGAAGTCGAGACCCTGCCGCCGCCCGACGCGGACGCGCACGAGCAGAGTCGCGCGGTCGATGTCATTTCCGATTTCTTCGGCAACGGCCTCATCGGCAACCTCAACCTGCCGCCCTATCGCGAGCGGCGCGATCCGGTCGCCCTCGATTACGAGGAGGCGATCGCCGCCCTGATCGGCGACGGCGGGCGTGCCGTGCGCCGCGCGCCCGGCGGGCGGATGGTGCTGTCGGTCGCCGTTCCCGTGCAGCGTTTCAAGCAGGTGCTGGGCGCGCTGATGCTGTCGAGCGACGGGCGCAACGTGGAGCGTGCGCTGCGCACCGTGCGCCGCGACATCTTGCGCGTGGCCGGCGTCACGCTGCTGCTGACGGTGATGCTGTCGCTCTATCTCGCAGGGACGATCGCGCGGCCGATCCGCCGGCTGGCGCGCGCGGCCGACCGCGTGCGCACCGGCGGAACGCGCGCGCGCATCGGCGGCACGCTGGGCGCAGGTGCCGCCCTCGTGGGCGCCATCCCGGACCTTTCGGCACGCGGCGACGAGATCGGGGATCTTTCAGCCGCGCTGCGCGAGATGACGGACGCGCTCTCACGCCGCCTCGACGCGATCGACCGTTTCGCGGCCGACGTGGCGCACGAACTCAAGAACCCGCTGACCTCGCTCAAGAGCGCCGTCGAGACGGCCGCGCGCGTGCCCGACCTTGCGGTGCGCGAGAAGCTGATGGCCATCGTGCTCGACGATGTGGCCCGGCTCGACCGGCTGATCACCGACATCGCGGGCGCCTCGCGCCTCGATGCGGAACTCAGCCGTGCCAATGCCGAGCGGGTCGACCTCGCCGAGATCCTCGACGGGCTCGTCGATGCGCTGTCGGCCGTCGCCAAGCCCGGCCAGGCAAAGCCGGTCTTCGACCGTCGCGGGTTGGGACCTTTCGTCGTGATGGGGATCGGCGACCGGCTTGGCCAGGTCTTCCGCAACGTCATCGCCAACGCGCAGTCCTTCTCGCCACCCGATGGCACTGTGCGCGTGTCGGCCGACCGGATGGGCGAATTTGTCACCGTGACAATCGACGACGACGGCCCCGGCATCCCGGCCGACAAGTTCGAATCCATCTTCGAACGCTTCTATTCGGAGCGCCCGGCGGCGGAAAAGTTCGGCACGCACTCCGGGCTGGGGCTTTTCATCTCCCGGCAGATTGTCGAGGCGCACGGCGGAATGATCGACGCCGAAAATCGTCATGATTCCAATGGAGCCGTTCTTGGAGCCCGCTTCCGGATCCGGCTTCCAGCGGCCTGAAAAGCGCAATTTCAAGGTATCTTATTACCTAAAATCTGTTTGCGCGGAATTTGTGCAGTGCAAAGAGTCAAGATTGACATCCCCGGGGAACGGTCGCAGTTTATTGCCGCGTGACGGACCCGCTCACTCTTCAGGTTCATGGCACCTGTGTCGTTCTTGCCGAGTTTGGCGTTTTATTGTGCGGACCGTCGGGCAGTGGCAAATCGGATCTTGCGCTGCGGCTGGTCGATGACGGGGCGCGGCTCGTGGCCGACGACCGGGTCGACCTCGAACGCCGCGGCGACGGTATCTGGGCCAGCGCACCCGGCCGGCTTGCCGGACAGTTGGAAGTAAGAGGCATCGGAATCGTGCATCTGGACGACGTCGAAATGGCCTGCGCCGACCGCGCGAAGCTGGGTCTGGTCGTCGAACTCACCGGGCGGACGGCCATCGAGCGCCTGCCCGAAGGGGCGACGCGCGAGCTGCTCGGCATGAAGCTGCCCCTGCTTGCCGTCGACCCGTTCGCCGCCTCGGCTACCGCAAAAATTCGCGTCGCCGTCGGTCTTGCCCGTCAGGGCAAGCTGTTCGCGCACTGATCGGCACCGGGCAAAGACCATCCCATGATCGTCCCCTTGCCCGTCGCGAACCCGCAGACCGCCCTCACGCCGCGCCGGCGCATCGCGCTGGTCACCGGCCTTTCCGGGGCCGGCCGCTCGACCGCGATGCGCGCGCTCGAGGATGCCGGCTACGAGGCAGTCGACAATCTCCCGCTTACGCTGCTGTCGAGCCTCGTGCTGTCCGATACCGATCCCTCGCACGCAAGGCCCGTCGCCATCGGCGTCGATACGCGCACGCGCGATTTCGGCGTCGATGCGCTGGTCGCCGCGATCGACCGGCTGCTCGGCGAACAGGGCCTCGACGTGCGCCTTCTCTATCTCGACTGCGACGACGAGACGCTCGCGCGCCGCTTCACCGAAACGCGCCGCCGCCACCCGCTGGCCGCCGACCGCCCGCTGATCGACGGCATCAAGGCGGAGCGGCGCCTGCTCGAGCCGCTGCGCGCCCGCGCCGACCGCGTCATCGATACGGCCGCCCTTGCCCCGCACCAGTTGAAGCGGCTCGTTCAGGACGATTTCGCGCTCGACGCGCCCGCCGGCCTCGCCCTTTCGATCGTCAGCTTCGCCTACCGCAACGGCCTGCCGCGCGAGGCCGATCTCGTCTTCGACGTACGGTTCCTGTCGAACCCGCACTACCGGCCCGATCTCAAGCCGATGACCGGCAAGGACGCGGACGTCGCGCGCTTCGTCGAGCGCGATCCCGGCTTCCATGCCTTCTTCGAAGGTCTCAGCGACATGATCGTGGCGCTGCTGCCGCGTTTCGAGGCCGAAGGAAAATCGTACCTGACCGTCGCCATCGGCTGCACCGGCGGCCGCCACCGTTCCGTTTTCGTCGCCGAACGCCTCGCCGAACGCCTGTCCCAGGGCGGCCGGCGGATCAACCTCGTCCATCGCGACCTCGACCGGAGCTTCGCATGAATCTCGTCTCGGACTCCGTACAACACGCGAAAGAAGGCACGCCTCACATGATCGGACTCGTTCTCGTGACCCACGGCCGCCTCGCCGCCGAATTCGTATCGGCGCTCGAGCATGTCGTGGGGCCGCAGCACAACGTCGCCGCGGTGTGCATCGGCCCGGAAGACGACATGGAAATGCGGCGCAACGAGATCCTTGCCGCCGTCGCGCGCTGCGACACCGGAGCCGGCGTGGTCGTGCTCACCGACATGTTCGGCGGCACACCGTCCAATCTCGCGATCTCGATCATGGACCGCGCGCGCATCGAGGTGATCGCCGGCGTCAACCTGCCGATGCTGATCAAGCTCGCCAGCGTGCGCAACACCGAGCCGCTCGCCGCCGCCGTCCAGGCCGCACGCGAGGCCGGCCGCAAGTACATCAACGTCGCTTCGCAGCTGCTGGCCGGCGATATCAAGCCGGCCGCGGGTGCGCGATGAACGATGCGGCCGCGCAGGGCGGCCACGTCGTCGTCCGCAATTGCGAGATCCTGAACAAGCGCGGCCTGCACGCCCGCGCGGCCGCGAAGTTCGTCAAGCTCGCGGGGCAGTTCGCCGCCGACATCCGCGTCGCCAAGGGCGGCACCACCGTATCGGGGCAGTCGATCATGGGGCTGATGATGCTGGCTGCCGCACCGGGCTGTTCGGTCGAGGTGCGCGCCGAAGGCAGCGACGCGCAGGCCGCCGTCGACGCGATCGCGGCGCTGATCGCCGCGAAGTTCGACGAGGAATGAGATGACGCTGCGCAATCCCCGCGCGGCCAAGCCCCGCACGCGCCGCCCCGGCAGCGAAGGGCAGACGGTGTTCCAGGGGCTCGGCGTGGCGCCGGGAATCGCGATCGGGCCGGCGCACGTGCACGGCGTCGAGCTGCCGGCCTTCGCCGAGTGCGCGATCGCGCCCGATCAGGCCGACGCCGAGCGCGCGCGATTCCGCGCGGCCGTCGAATCCAGCAAGAAGCAGCTTTCCAAGCTCAAGCAGAAGACGGCCGGCCTGCCGCCGGCCGCGGCCGAGGAGCTCGGCTACCTGCTCGACGCGCATGTGCAGATGCTCTCCCAGTCGCGTCTCGTGCGCGGCGTCGAGAAGCGCATCGCCGAGAATCTGGTGACGGCCGAAACCGCCGTGCGCGCGGAGGCCGAGGCGATCGCCGAAGCCTTCGAGGCGATGGAGGATTCCTATCTCGCCCAGCGCGTGCAGGACGTACGCGAAGTGGGTGCGCGCATCGTGCGCAATCTCACCCAGACGCCGTGGGGCGCGTTCAAGAACCTGCCCGAAGGGGCCATCGTCGTCGCCGAGGAGATCACGCCGGCCGACACGGCCGTGATGGATCCGGCCATCGTCGGCGGCTTCGCGACCGTCACCGGCGGCGCCGAAGGCCACACCGCGATCATGGCGCGCGCGCTCGGCCTGCCCGCCGTGCTCGGCATCGCCGATCTGGTGGGCGCCGTGCGCACGGGCGATACCGTCATCGTCGACGGCGCCGAAGGCCGCGTCATCGCCAGACCCACGGCCGCGACGCTCGAGCGCTACGAGAAGCGCCGGCTCGAATACGAAAAGGAAGAACGCCAGCTCGCGCGCCTGTCGAAGCTGCCGTCGGTCAGCAAGGACGGCGTGGCGTTCGCGCTGGGCGCCAATCTCGAACTGCCGCGCGAGGTCGAGCAGGCGCTTGCCGCCGGCGCCTCGTCGATCGGCCTGCTGCGCAGCGAATTCCTGTTCATGAACCGCAACGACGTGCCCGACGAGGAGGAGCAGTACCAGCAGCTCGCCGAGATCGTGAAGGGCATGGCGGGGCGCGTCGTCACGGTGCGCACGCTCGACGTGGGCGGCGAGAAGCTCGCCTCGGCCCTCGGCGACCTGTCGCCCGGCCCGAACCCGGCGCTCGGCCTGCGCGCGATCCGCCTGTCGCTGGCCCGGCCCGAACTGCTCGACGCGCAGCTCGCCGCGATCCTGCGCGCGGGCGCGCACGGACCGCTGCGCATCCTCGTGCCGATGGTCGCCACGGTCGACGAGATGAAGCAGGTGCGCGAGGCGATGGGCAAGGCCGCGCGCCGGCTCGTGCGCAAGGGAATCCCCATCGCCGATCCGCTGCCGCCGCTGGGCGCCATGATCGAGATCCCGGCGGCCGCACTCGCCGCCGACGCGCTCGCGCGCGTGTGCGATTTCCTGGCGCTCGGCACCAACGACCTCACCATGTACGCGCTCGCCATCGACCGCGGCGACGAACAGGTGGCCCATCTCTACAACCCGCTGCATCCGGCCGTCCTGCGCCTGATCCAGTTCACGGCGGAAGCCGCGCTGCGCAACCGCATCCCGGTCTCGATCTGTGGCGAGATCGCCGGCGATCCGCGCTATACGGCCCTGCTGGCGGGGCTCGGCATCCGCGAGTTTTCGATGTCGCCGATCAAGATCCCGCGCGTCAAAAGCCGGGTGCGCGGCCTCGACGTGCAGAGCGCCACCGCGCGCGCGCGGGTGGTCATGGAACAGTGGGATACCAAGGCCATCGCGGCCCTCGTCGACGAATTCAACGAAAGCCTGGTCCGGGCCAAGGAATAGACGGTTTTTCAGTGGCTTAGGGAAACCCCCCGAAACCGATTGAGGGGGTGCGCGGGGGCCGGTATAACGCGCCCTCGGAATTTTCCAGCGAATCCGCCCGTTGAACGGCGCCCCTCTCTTCTTCCGGAGCTTCCCTTCCCATGCCCGATTACATCGTCAAAGACATCGCCCTCGCCGAATGGGGCCGCAAGGAACTTTCGATCGCCGAGTCCGAAATGCCGGGCCTCATGTCGATCCGCGCCGAGTACGGCAAGGCGCAGCCCCTGAAGGGCGCGCGCGTCGCAGGATCGCTGCACATGACGATCCAGACGGGCGTGCTGATCGAGACGCTGAAGGCGCTGGGCGCGGACGTGCGCTGGGCCTCTTGCAACATCTTCTCGACGCAGGACCATGCGGCCGCCGCCATCGCGGTCGCCGGCACGCCGGTCTTCGCCGTCAAGGGCGAGTCGCTCGTCGAGTATTGGGACTACACGCACAAGATCTTCGAGTGGCATGACGGCGGCGTGCCGAACATGATCCTCGACGACGGCGGCGACGCCACGCTGATGATCCATCTCGGCATGAAGGCCGAGAAGGACCTCAAGGTCGTCTCGAACCCGACCAACGAGGAAGAGGAAATCCTCTACGCCGCGATCAAGAAGCGCGTGAAGGAACAGCCGGGCTGGTACTCGAAGGTCGGCGCCGCGATCCGCGGCGTGACCGAAGAGACGACCACGGGCGTGCATCGCCTGTACCTGATGGAAAAGGACGGCTCGCTGCTGTTCCCGGCCATCAACGTCAACGACTCGGTCACCAAGTCGAAGTTCGACAATCTCTACGGCTGCCGCGAGTCGCTGGTCGATTCGATCCGCCGCGCCACCGACGTGATGATGTCGGGCAAGGTCGCCGTCGTCGCCGGCTTCGGCGACGTGGGCAAGGGTTCGGCCGCCTCGCTGCGCCAGGCCGGTGCGCGCGTGCTCGTTACCGAAATCGATCCGATCTGCGCGCTGCAGGCGGCGATGGAAGGCTACGAGGTCGTCACGATGGAAGACGCCGCCCCGCGCGGCGACATCTTCGTGACCGCCACGGGCAACATCGACGTCATCACGATCGACCACATGCGGGCCATGAAGGACCGCGCGATCGTGTGCAACATCGGCCACTTCGACAGCGAGATCCAGATCGCGGCTCTCAAGAACTACAAGTGGAACAACATCAAGCCGCAGGTCGACGAGGTCGAGCTTGCCAGCGGCAAGCGCATCCTGCTGCTGGCCGAAGGCCGCCTCGTCAATCTCGGCTGCGGCACGGGCCACCCGAGCTTCGTCATGTCGTCGTCGTTCGCAAACCAGACGCTGGCGCAGATCGAGTTGTGGACCAACCGCGACAACAAGAAGTACGGCAAGAAGGTCTACGTGCTGCCCAAGGCGCTCGACGAGAAGGTCGCGGCCCTGCATCTCGAGAAGATCGGCGTGAAGCTCTCGAAGCTGACGCCGGCGCAGGCCAAGTACATCAACGTGCCCGAGCAGGGTCCGTTCAAGGCCGACCACTACCGCTACTGAGCCTTCCCGCATTCGCGCAGGCTTGCGGACGGCCGGGTCCTCAGGGGTCCGGCCGTTTTCGCGTCCGGGGGTTCTCCTCGCGCCGACTCGCGGACCTCGTCTAGGATGGGGCCCGTGATCGAACTCCTCTGGGGATTGGCGCTGGGGCTGGGCGCGGGCGGGGCAGGGTGTCTCTTCCTGCTGCGACGCCTGCGCGCTGAAACCGCGCGGGCCGACGCCGCCGATACCCTGCGCGGCGAATTCTCCGTCCGCGCCAACCTGCTGCGCGCCGAACGCGAGGCCGCGCAGGACGCCGCACGGCGCATCGAGGCCGCCCTCGACGCGCTGCCGCTGCCGCTCTGGCGGCGCGACGGCGAGCAGCGCCTGGCCTGGTGCAATGCCGCCTACGCGCTTGCCGCCGACGCGCCGCGCGAGAAGCTGCTGGCCGGCGGCGACGGGATCGGCGGGGCCGCGTTGTCGCGCCGGCTCGGCGCGCTCGCGCGCCTTGCCCTTGCCGCGCGCACGGCGCAGAGCGAGGCCGAGCATATCGTCGTGTCGGGCGCGCGCCGTCTCTACGAGTTCGTCGAGGCCCCGCTGCCCGACGGCGGGACGGTCGGCATGGCCGTCGACCAGACGGAACGCGAGGAGGCGGGCATCGAGCTCGCCCGCCATATCGCCGCGCAAGGCTCCGTGCTCGAGACGATGCCGGTCGCCATCGGCATCTTCGGCGCCGACAAGCGCCTCAAATATTTCAACAGCGCCTATGCACGCCTGTGGCGCGCGGACGAGCAGTGGCTTGCCGGCGAGCCGGAATACGGCGAGATCCTCGAGAACCTGCGCGAGCGCCGCCGCCTGCCGGAGGTCGCCGACTTCCGCATGTTCAAGCGCCAGCGCCTGAAGCTGTTCGACTCGCTCTTCGAATCTTTCGACGAGCTGATGTACCTGCCCGACGGCACGACGCTGCGCGAGCGCTGCATGCCGCATCCGCTGGGCGGCCTGCTCTTCGCGTTCGAGGACGTGACCGACCGCCTGGTGCTCGAGCGTTCTTACAATACGTTGATCGCCGTGCAGCGCGCGACGCTCGACAATCTCTACGAGGGCGTGGCGGTGTTCGGCTCGGACGGCCGCCTGAAGCTCCACAACCCGGCTTTCGCGCGCATCTGGGACATTCCTGATGCCGCACTCATCGCCGAGCCGCATATCGCCGACGTGGTCGAGCGGATGCGCGGCTTCTATCCCGCGGACGCCGACTGGCCGTCGATGAAGGAGCGGCTGGTCGAGAATCTCACCTCGCGCGACGCAGCCAGCGCGCGAATCGAGCGCACCGACGGGCGCGTGCTCGACTATGCGCTGGTGCCGCTGCCCGACGGGGCCACGCAGCTTTCCTATGTCGACGTCACCGACAAGGTGCGCGTGGAGCAGGCGCTGCGCGAGCGCGCCGAGGCGCTGGAAGCGGCCGACCGGCTCAAGTCGGAATTCATCTCGACCGTTTCCTACGAGCTGCGCACGCCGCTCAACACGATCATCGGGTTCGCCGAACTTTTGGCGAAGCAGTATTTCGGCGAGCTCAACAAGCGGCAGAGCGAGTATTGCGCCGACATCCTGACCGCATCCGAACGGTTGCTAGCGATCATCAACGACATCCTCGACCTCGCCTCGATCGACGCGGGCCGCATGACGCTGGAGCTCGCGGCCGTCGATCCGGTCGAGCTCCTTTCCGATACCGCGCAGATCATGGGCGACCTCGCACGCGAGCGGGAACTCAAGCTGGATGTCGTCAATACGCGCGTCCCGCGCCTGCGCGGCGACGAGCGGCGCCTCAAGCAGGCGATGTGCAATCTCGTTTCCAACGCGCTCAAATTCACGCCGCCGGGCGGCGTCGTGCGGCTTTCCGCACTGGCCGACGAGCGGATGGTCTCGCTCGAGATTTCCGACAACGGCGTGGGCATCCCGCTCGCCGACCAGGCGCGCGTGTTCAAGGAATTCGAGCGCGGTACGGCACCCGACGCGCGGCGCATGGGCGCCGGCCTCGGCCTGTCGCTGGTCAAGCGCATCGTCGAGCTGCACGGCGGCACGATCGATCTCGTCTCGAACCCCGGCGAGGGCACGCGCGTCACGTGCCGGCTGCCGCTGTGGGTGCCGGGCGAACGGGCGGTCGCCGCCGACGACTGACGGCCGTTCAGGCGGCGGGCACGCCCTTGGTCGTCGAATATTCGAAATGCAGCACTTCGCCCGGATGCACGATCTTGTGGCAGGCGTGCGCGGCCATCGCCGCCTCGGCAAAGCCCTGCAGGATCAGCTTCAGCTTGCCGGGATACTGGGCGATGTCGCCGATGGCGAAGATGCCGGGCGAGGAAGTCTCGCAGGTCGACGGTTCGACCGCGATGTTGCCCTTGACGAGATTGAGCCCCCAGGTCGCGATCGGCCCGAGATTCATCGCAAGCCCGAAGAATGCAAGCAGGGCGTCGGCCTCCAGCTTGCGGATGTTGCCGTCGAGATCCTTGAGCACGACGTGCTTCAGCGCGCCCGGCTCGCCGTCCAGCGCTTCGAGCTGGTAGGGCGTGACGAGATCGATCTTGCCGGCCTTGGCGAGCGCCATCACCTTGTCGACCGTGTCGGGCGCGCCGCGGAACTTGTCGCGCCGGTGGATGACCATGACGCGCGCGGCGACATCGGCCAGCGACAGCGTCCAGTCGAGCGCCGAGTCGCCGCCGCCGGCGATCGCCACGCGTTTGCCGCGGAAATCCTCGCGGCGCTGGACGAAGTAATGCACGCCCTTGTTCTCGAATTCGTCGATGCGGGCGAGCGGCGGCTTGTTGGGGCCGAAGGCGCCCACGCCGGCAGCGAGGATCACGGCCTTGGCGCGGATCGTCGTGCCCGAACCCGACTCGAGCACCCAGAAATCGCCGTCTCGCGCCAGCTTCTCGACCCGCTGGCCGAAATGATAGGTCGGCGCGAACGGCGCCGCCTGGGCCTGCAGGTTCTCGATCAGCTCGAGCGCGCCCACCTTGGGGTAGCCCGGAATGTCGTAGATCGGCTTTTCCGGATAGAGGGCCGCGCACTGCCCGCCGGGCATTTCCAGCGCGTCGATCACATGGCAGCGCATCTTCAGCATGCCGCATTCGAAGACGGCAAAGAGGCCAACGGGGCCCGCCCCGATGATCGCGACGTCGGTCGTATGCGTTTGGGACATGGGGGCAGGCAGGCTCCGGAACGGGGGCTGTGGAAAGCGCAATTCATAGCCGCCTCGGGCGGGTTTTCAATGCATTTCCGCCCCTGTAGAACGGGGCATGGCCGAGACCCCTTCGATTCGCACCTGCAGGCTTGCCGACGAGGCCGCGACGGCGGCACTTGCCGCCCGGCTGGCGGCGGTCGCGCGCCCGCGCGACGTGCTGGCGCTCTGGGGCGATCTCGGCATGGGCAAGACGCGTTTCGCGCGCGCCTTCGTCGCGGCACGCGCCGGCGCGCCGGTCGAAGTGCCGAGTCCGACCTTCACGCTCGTGCAGACCTACGATCTGCCGGGCGGGCCGGTCTGGCATTTCGATCTCTACCGGCTCGGCAATCCCGACGACATCTGGGAGCTGGGCTGGGAAGAGGCGCTTGCCGAGGCGATCGTGCTGGTCGAATGGCCGGTGCGTCTCGGCGATTTCCTGCCGGCTAACCGGCTCGACGTGACGCTCGATGCGGGCCCTTCGCCGGAGGCGCGCACGGCGCGGCTGGAAGGCCATGGCGGCTGGGTCGAGCGGCTGGTGCATGCGGATGTTTGAAGCGCGCCCGGCCGCCCGGCTGTTCCTCGACTCGCACGGCTGGGCCGGCGTCGATCCCGTCCCGCTCGCGGACGATGCGAGCTTCCGGCGCTATTTCCGACTGACCGACGCCAAGCGCCGCGCCGTGCTGATGGACGCGCCGCCGCCGCGCGAGGACGTGCGGCCATTCGTGACCGTGGCGGCCCATCTTGCCGCCCTCGGGCTTTCCGCCCCGCGCATCTTCGCCAAGGACACGCATTCGGGTTTCCTGCTGATCGAGGATTTCGGCGACGAGACCTATACGCGCGCCTTCGCCGCCGGCGCCGACGAGACGGCGCTCTACGCGCTCGCGATCGACACGCTGATCGCGATCCACCGCCATCCCGCGCAGACCAAGGTCGACGTGCCGGCCTACGACGACGCGCTTCTCGACCGCGAGGCGAGTCTGCTCGTCGACTGGTTCATGCCCGCCTGGCGCGGCGCGCCGACGCCGGACGGCGACGTGCGCGCGTTTCTTGCCGCGTGGCGGCGCGTCTATCCGCTGGCGCGCGTCGGCAAGCCGGCCCTCGTGCTGCGCGATTTCCATGTCGACAACCTGATCCGGCTTGCGGGCCGCCCGGGCGTGAGCGCCTGCGGCCTGCTCGACTTCCAGGATGCGCTGATCGGACCGCGTGCCTACGATATGGCGAGCTTGATCGAGGATGCGCGCCGCGACGTGGCGCCCGCACTGGCCAAGGCCTGCATGGCGCGCTATCTCGCGGCGTTTCCCGAGCTGCCGCGCGCCGAGTTCGAGACGGCGACGACGGTGATGGCCGCCCAGCGCAACGCCAAGATCGTGGGCATCTTCGTCCGGCTGGCGCGGCGCGACGGCAAGCCGCAGTATCTGAAGCATATCCCGCGCGTCTGGCGCCTGCTGGAGGGCAATCTCGCCCATCCCGCGCTCGCCGAGTTGCGCGGCTGGTTCGACGAGCACGTTCCGGCCGCCTGGCGACGGGCGCCGGAATTCGAAGGAGCACGATGAAGCCGATCGAGACCGCGATGGTGCTGGCAGCCGGCCTCGGCAAGCGCATGCGCCCGCTGACCGACACGCTGCCCAAACCGCTCGTCCCCGTCGCGGGCCGCACGCTGATCGACCGGGTGATCGACCGCATGGCCGAAGCCGGCGTGAAGCGCGTGATCGTCAACCTGCACCACCACCGCTCGACGCTGGAAGCGCATCTGAAGACGCGCACCGACGTCGAGATCGTTCTGTCGCCCGAAGCCGAACTGCTGGAAACCGGCGGCGGCGTGCTCAACGCACTGAAGCTGATCGGCGACGCGCCGTTCTACTGCGCCAATGCCGACGTGCTGTGGTTCGACGGGCCCACGCCGGCGCTGAAGCGGCTCGCGCGGATCTGGAATCCGGAGACGAGCGACGTGCTGCTGCTGATGCAGCCTGCCGTCGCCGCGCACGGTTACGAAGGGCGCGGCGACTATTTCATCGATCCGGCCGGCAGGTCGCGCCGCCGGCGGGGTAACGAGGTGGCGCCGTTCGTCTATGCCGGCGTGCAGGTCCTGCATCCGCGCCGCTTCGCAGGCCTGGCGCCGGGCCGCTTCTCGCTGAACGCCGTGTACGATCTGGCGGAAGCCGACGGCCGTCTGCGCGGCATGCCGCATGACGGCCTGTGGTTCCATGTTGGCACACCCGAAAGCGTGGCGCAGACCGAATTCGATCTGGGCTGGCGGCGCGCGAGATCGTGACCGCCGCGACCGCCCCCGCGCACGTCTTTACGATCCCGCCGGGGGTAGCGTTCCTTTCCGCTCTCGCGGCCGGCATACGCCGGCAACTCGGCGACGATCCGCTCGCCCTCGCGCGCGCGACCGTGCTGCTGCCGAACCGGCGTGCGGTGCGTGCGCTGGGCGAGGCGTTCCTCGCGGCCGGCGACGGCAAGGCGCTGCTGCTGCCGCGTCTGGCGGCCGTAGGCGACGTCGACGAGGACGAACTGATCCTGACGGGAAGCGCCGCGTCGCTCGATGCCGAACTGCCGCCGGCGATCGATCCGCTGGCGCGCAGCCTGCTTCTGGCCCGGCTCGTCGAGGCGCGCGGCGACCTGACGCCTTCGCCTGCCGCGGCCCTCAAGCTTGCCGAAGCTCTGGCCGAACTTCTCGATGCGGTGCAGATCGAGGAGATCGCCTTCGACGCCTTCGCGAATCTGGTGCCCGAGGAATATGCGCGGCACTGGGCGCAGACGCTTGCCTTCCTCGAGATCCTGCGCGAGGCATGGCCGCGCATTCTCGAGGACCGCGGGCAGATGGACCCGCAGGCGCGGCGCGTGAAGTTGGTGCGTGCCCTTGCCGCCCACTGGCATGCGCGCCCCCCGGGTCCGATCTGGGCTGCCGGCTCGACGGGTTCGGTTCCGGCGACGGCGCATCTGCTGTCCGTCGTCGCGCGTCTGCCGGAAGGGGCCGTCGTGCTCCCCGGCCTCGACACGACGGCCGATGCCGCGACATGGGAAGCGATCGGCGCCGATCCGGCGCACCCGCAGTACGGTCTCAACCAGCTCCTGCGCCGGATGGAAGTGCTGCGCGAGGACGTGCGGGCCTGGCCCGACGCGCCGCCGACGCCCCGCGCCGCATTGATCGCGACGGCCCTGCTGCCGGCCGCGCGCACGGCGCAGTGGCGCACGCGCCCGGTCTTCGACGATTCGGCGTTCGCGGGGCTTACGCGCATCGAGGCGCCGGACGGCGAGAGCGAAGCCGGCGCGGTCGCGCTGTTGCTGCGCGAGACGCTGGAGACGCCGGGTCGCACGGCAGCACTCGTCACGGCCGACCGCAATCTCGCGCGCCGCGTCGCCGCGAAGCTCGGCCGCTGGGGGATCGAGATCGACGACACGGCCGGCCGGCCGCTCGCCCGCACGCCGCCGGCGGCGCTCCTGCGCCTGACGGCCGCCGCGCTCCATGCGGATCTGGCGCCCGTCGCGCTGATGGCGCTGCTCAAGCATCCGCTCGTCGCCCTCGGCCGGGCGCGCACGGCGCATCTGGTCGATATAAGGCGGCTTGAAACATCCGCGCTGCGTGGCGCGCGGCCGGCGCCTGGTGCGATGGGGCTGCGCGTCCATGTGGCGGGGCAAGGGTTCGACGAACTGCTCGCCCGTCTCGATGCCGCGCTGGCACCCGTCGCCGCCGCATCGGGCGATCTGGCGGCGCTGTTCGATGCCCATGTGCACGCGGCCGAAGCGCTGTCGCGCGACGAGAATGGCGAACCGGCAATCTGGAGGGGCGAGACCGGCGAGGCGCTGGCCCGCTTCGTCGGCGACACACGCGCGGCCGCCGGCGCGTTCGGGCCGCTCGAGCCCGCGCGCTTCGCCGATTTCCTCGATGCCCTTCTCGACAGCGCCACGTTCCGGCCCGCACATGGCGGGCATCCGCGCCTCGCGATCCGCGGCACGATCGAAGCGCGTCTCGTCGGGGCCGACCGCGTCATTCTCGGCGGTCTCGTCGAGGGCGTATGGCCGGCCGATACGCCCGAGGACCCGTGGCTGTCGCGCCCGATGCGTGCGGCCGTCGGACTGTCGCCGCCCGAACGGCAGGTGGGACTCGCCGCGCACGATTTCGCGCAGGCGCTGACGGGACCGGAAGTGATCCTGACGCGCGCGCGCAAGCGCGATGGCGCGCCCGTGCTGCCGTCGCGCTGGCTGCAGCGTCTGGAAGCGCTCGCGGGCGGCGACCCGCGCTGGCAGAAGACCGCGAGCAACGCCGCATCGGTGTGGGCACGCACGCTCGCCGGATCGGACGAGAAGGGATACCCGCTTGCCAAGCCGAAACCGACGCCGCCGGTCGAAGCGCGGCCCCGCCGGCTTCCGGTCACGCGGATCGAGACCTGGATCCGCGATCCCTACGCGATCTATGCGCGCTACTGCCTCGGCCTGAAACCGCTCGATCCGCTCGATGCCGATCTCGACGCGATGGAGCGGGGCAATCTTTTCCATCTCGCCCTCGAGCGGTTTTCCAGGGCGTTCCCGCGCGAACTGCCACCCGATGCGACCGACCGCCTCATCGCGATCGGGGCCGAGATCTTCGCGCCCGTCCTGCCGCGCCCGGCCGTGCGCGCCTTCTGGTGGCCGCGCTTCAACGAGGTGGCGGCATGGTTCGTCGCCGACGAGCGCGTGCGTCGCGCCGCGGGCGCGTATCCGTGCGTGGTCGAGAGCGAAGGCATGGTCGAGTTCGACGGATTCACGCTGACGGCGAAGGCCGACCGCATCGATCGCGACGCGACGGATGCGCTCGCGATCCTTGACTACAAGACCGGCCGGCCGCCGTCGGCCAAACAGGTACGTACCGGATTCTCCCCGCAGCTGCCGCTGACCGCGGCGATCGCCGCGCGCGGCGGGTTTGCCGGTCTGACGGCCGCAGCCGCGGCGGAACTCGCCTATATCCGCCTCGGTTCGCCCAAGTCGCCGGGCGAACGGCGTGTCGTGGCAAGCGGCGCGGAAGCGTCGGCTCTCGCCGATTCGCAGTTCGAGGCGCTGCGCGCGCTGGTGCGCGCCTATGCAAATCCGTCGCAGCCCTATCTGGCGCGTCCGCGTCCGCAGTTCGTCAAACACGAGGGCGACTACGACCACCTGTCGCGCTGGCGCGAATGGGCGAACGGGGGCGACGAATGAATCTCGACGCCATCCTCGCCGAAGGCCTCGGCAACCAGCGCGCCGCCGCGAACCCCGACAACTCCGTCTGGGTCGTCGCGAATGCGGGTTCGGGCAAGACCTACGTCCTCACCTCGCGCATCGTGCGCCTGCTGCTGGCGGGCGCGCGACCGTCGGCGATCCTGTGTCTTACCTTCACGAAGGCCGCGGCGGCCGAGATGCGCGACCGCCTGTCGCGCCTGCTCGCGGGCTGGGCGACGGCCGACGATGCGACGCTGGAGCGCGAGTTGCGCGACCGGCTGGGCCGCGCGCCCGAAGCGGACGAGGCCGCGAAGGCCCGCACGCTGTTCGCGACCGTCATCGACGCGCCCGGCAGCCTCCGCATCCAGACGATCCATTCCTTCTGCGAAGGATTGCTGAAGCGCTTTCCGGTCGAGGCGGGCGTGCCGCCGCATTTCGCCATCGCCGACGACGCCGGCAGCAAGGACCTCGTCCGGCAGGCGCGCGATGCGTTGATCCTCGACGCCGCCCTCGACGGCAGGCTGGGCGCGGCGCTCGCCGAGGCCGCCCGCGCGGCCAGCGAAAGCGGCCTCAACGACGAGATCGACAGGCTTCTCGGCGAGCGCCGCCGCGTACGCCGGCTGCTTGCGGCAAGCGGCGGGGACATAGAGGCGGCGCTGGACATGATTCGCGGCTTGCTCGGCGTGAACGCTGACGAGACGCGCGCCGACGTCTTTGCTGCGCACGTCGCGGCCTGCGATCGAAAGTCGCTCGACCGCGCCGTCGTGGTCCTCGCCGCCGGTTCGAAGAACGACGCGAAAATCGCCGACAAGCTGGCGGCCTCGCTGCGCAGTGCGGATCCGGAAGCCGCGATCGCAAACTGGCTTGCCGCGTTCCTGACGGCCGATGGCGACGCGCGGAAGACGATGGTGACGAAGCCGACCGAAGCCGCCAATCCCGGCACCGACGCCTACCTGCGTGCCGAGCAGGCGCGGTGTACGCCGCTGGGCGAGAGGCTCGCCGCGATCGAGATCGCGGGGCGCACCTGCGCGCTGTTCCGGCTCGGGGCCGGGCTGCTTGCGCGCTACGACAGGCTGAAGCAGTCGCGCGCCCTGCTCGACTACGACGATCTCGTCCTGCGCGCGGTCGCCCTGCTGAAGGGAGCGGCGCCGTGGGTCCTGTTCAAGCTCGACGGCGGCATCGACCACGTGCTGGTCGACGAGGCGCAGGACACCGCGCCCGAGCAGTGGGAGACGGTGCGCGCCGTCGTCGAGGAGTTCTTCGCGGGCGAGGGCGCGCGCACCCGCATCCCGCCGCGCAGCGTGTTCGTGGTCGGCGACGAGAAGCAGTCGATCTTCAGCTTCCAGGGTGCGGACCTCGAGGCGTTCGCGCGCACGCGCGGCACGCTGCAGGCGAAGGCCACGGGCAGCTGGAAGGAAGTGAAGCTCGAACTTTCCTTCCGCTCCGCGCCGACGGTCCTCGACATCGTCGACCGTACCTTCGCCGATCCGGAAGTGCGCAAGGGCGTGGTCGGCGACGGGCGCGAGCTTTCGCATCGCGCGCGCCGTGCGGGTGCCGGCGGCCGGGTCGAGCTGTGGATGCCCGAGCGCGCGGACGAGCAGGAAGAGCAGGCGGCGTGGGATGCGCCGGTCGACTATGTGCCGACCGAGCATCCGACGGTGCGGCTCGCCGCCCGCATCGCGCGGACGGTCGCAGGCTGGATCGGGCGCGAGGACCTGCCGGCGCGTGGGCGCAAGGTGCGTGCGGGCGACGTGCTGGTGCTCGTGCGCCGGCGCAACGCGTTCTTCGATGCCTGCGTGCGCGCGTTCAAGGACGCAGGCGTGCCGGTGGCGGGTGCCGACCGCATGGTGCTGGCCGACCAGATCGCGGTGATGGATCTGCTGTCGCTCGCGCGCTTCTGTCTGCTGCCGTCGGACGACCTGTCGCTGGCCGAAGCCCTGAAATCGCCGCTCTACGGTTTCGACGAAGAAGACCTGTTCGCCCTGGCCCACGGGCGCAAGAGCAATTTGTGGGCTACCCTGCGCGCGCGCGCGACCGAGACCGCCAAATGGAAGGTGGCGGCCGAAGAACTGTCCGGCCTGCTCGCGCGCGCCGATTTCGTCTCGCCCTACGAGCTGTTCGCGTGGCTGCTGGACGCGCGCGGCGGGCGGCGGCGGATGCTGGCGCGTCTGGGCCCCGACGCGGCCGACCCGCTCGACGAGTTCCTTGCCGCCTGCATCGCCGCCGAGCGGGCGGGCGCGCCGTCGCTGCAGGGCTTCCTACGCCATTTCGAGGATGGTGCCGGCGAGATCAAGCGCGACATGGAACAGGGCCGCGACGAAGTGCGCGTGATGACCGTGCACGGCGCCAAGGGCCTCGAAGCCGACATCGTCTTCCTGCCCGACACCTGCGACCTGCCGCGCGTGCGCGGCGGCACGGTGTGGACCGAGCCCGCCGACGGAGCCGGCGTGCCGCTGTGGCCGCCGCCGGGCCGGGGCAAGCATCCGATCTATGCGGCGGCGCGCGACGCGCGCACCGCGCGCGAGCTTGGCGAATACCGGCGTCTCCTCTATGTCGCGGCGACGCGCGCGCGCGACCGGCTCTACGTCTGCGGCTGGTGCAGGGGAGAACCGTCCGAAGGTTCCTGGTATTCGCATCTTGCCGCCGCGATCCGCGCGCATCCCGGCGTGGCCGAGATCGAGACGCCCGACGGCAAGGTGCTGCGCGTCGAGGCGCCCGTCCTGCACGCCGATGCGCACGAAGCCCATGCGCCGACCGAAGCGGCCGTCGGTCCGCTGCCCGTGTGGGCGAGTGCCACGGACGCGCCCGCCGAGCCGATGCCGCCGCGCCCGCTCGTCCCCTCGCGCTCCGAGACCGAGCCGAACGTGGCCTCGCCGCTGGGCGCGGGCGAGGGATCCGCCTTCGTGCGCGGCAAACTCATCCATCGGCTGCTGCAGACGCTGCCCGATCTCGATCCGGGCATGCGCGCCGCCGCCGCGCACCGGCTGCTCGCGCGCCCGGCCTACGGGCTTGCACCAGCCGAGATCGAGGCGATCACGGGCGAGACGCTGGCCGTCCTGACGCATCCGGATTTCGCCCCCGCGTTCGAGGGACCGGCACTGGCCGAAGCGGCCATCGTCGCGCGGCTGGGCGGACGCGCGCTGTCGGGCCGGATCGACCGTCTGTGCGTGCGCGACGATGCGGTCTATGTGATCGACTTCAAGACCAACCGGCCGCCCCCTTCCGACGTGAAGGATGTGGCAGGCGTCTATCTTTCCCAGCTTGCGGCCTATCGGGCGGCGCTTTCGCCGCTCTTCCCGGATCGGCCGATTCGCTGCGCGCTGCTATGGACCCATGCGCCACGGCTGATGCCCGTGCCTTCGGCGATGCTCGATGGGTTCGCGCCTAAATAGCTGATCGGATGGGATAGTTTCTTTCAGGCCGGTGCGCCTTGACCGCGGCCTTTTCGCTTCCTACGTTCAAGGTCCTTCGATTCGCCTGTTCATCCGCGAGGCTTCCATGAGCGCCAACACCACCAAGGTTACCGATGCCAGCTTCCAGGCCGACGTCCTCCAGTCGACGGCCCCGGTCCTGGTCGACTTCTGGGCGGAATGGTGCGGCCCCTGCAAGCAGATCGCGCCCGCCCTCGACGAGCTGGCCGGCGACATGGCCGGCAAGCTGACCGTCGCCAAGATCAACATCGACGAGAATCCGATGACGCCGTCCAAGTACGGCGTGCGCGGGATCCCGACGCTGATGCTGTTCAAGGGCGGCGAAGTGGCCGCGACCAAGATCGGCTCGCTGCCCAAGAGCAAGCTCTACGAGTGGGTGCAGCAGAACGTCTGATCCGTTCCGGATCGAGACTTCACGAGCCCCGCGCCCGCAAGGCGCGGGGTTTCGCTTTTGGGGCGCTCAGGAAAGCTGCGCGCCGAGCCAGGCCGACAGGCGCCGGCCGTAATGCGTCCACGTGAATTCCTCGGCGCGCGTGCGTGCGGCCTTGGCCATGCGCGCGCGCAGATCGGGATCGCGTGCGAGCAGGCGCAGCCGCTCGACCAGCGCATCCACGTCGCGCACGGGCACGAGGAAGCCTTCGCTGCCTTCGCGCACGACCGAGCCGGTGTTGGGCGTGCAGACGACCGGCAGACCCGACGCGAGCGCCTCGTAGGTCGCGAAGGCCGAGCCTTCGTGCAGCGAGGGGTAGGCGAAGACGTCGGCCGTCTGGAACAGCCGGTGCACTTCGTGGAAGGGCACGTGGCGCACGTGCCGGAAATGTTTCTCGTAGGGCGCATAGGCCGCCGGGTTGCCGGTGAGTTTGCCCACGCAGACGAGTTCGAGATTCGGGATGTCGACGCGCCTGGCCGCCTCCAGAAGATACTTGATGCCCTTGCGCTGCGTCAGCGCGCCGACGAACAGCACGCGGAACTTCCCGTCCGGCGCGCGCGGCGTCTGCGCCGGACGGAAGCGGTGCGTGTCGACGCCGTACGGCAGCACGAAGACCCGCGCCGGATCGGTCCCGTTGGCGACCATCGTGTCGCGCACGTAGTCCGACGGCACGATCACGCGATCGGCCTCGCGCGCCTCGACACCGCACTGCTCGATCACGCGTGCCGGCGGCAGCGGCAGCGTCTCCGCGAATTCGGGCGCCAGCCGCGCTTCCTCGGCGAACAGGTCGAGCCCGCTTTGGATATGGCCGATCACCTGGTTGAGGATCGCAAGGCCGCCGTAGCTCTGCGTCGCGCGCTGGGCGGCCAGCGCCGAGCTGTCGTGGCCGATCGTGAAGGCCGGGCGCTCGGCGAGAACGCGCTGGGCGAACTGCGCGTCGAACACGTCGTTGCGCCAGGCGATGGTCGCGAGCTGGCGCTCGGCCGACAGTTTCAGGCGCGTGGAGGCGACGTACATCAGCTCGGGCATCGGCTGGAACGAGACGCGCGCCGGATCTACACCCGCGTGCGAGCGGCGCTTCAGTTCGCGCTCGACTGCGGCGCGCAAGCCGGACGGCAGCAGCGCCGTCAGTTTCGCCAGCAGCCCCGTCCCGGTCCAGAACAGCCCGGTCTCGAAGCCGACATCGAAGCCGGATTTCTGCAGCGCCGCGACGAGCTGGTAGGCGAGGTGGTTCGAGCCCGGATGGCCGACGAGGCCGCGGATGCCCTTGCCGTTCACCGGAACACCTTGGCGACGATCCGTCGCGCGAGGATCGCGTCCTCGGCGGTCGGACGGAAGAGCGGGATCACGGGCGCACCGATCTGCCGGTTGAGCGAACCCGCCATGGCGCCCAGCGCCACGACATTGGCCGCGACCAGCGCCCACGCGGCGCCGTAAATTCCAAGGACCGGCAGCAGGCCGAACAACGCGGCGGCGGCGGCCACGAGGCCGATCGCCTCGGCCCAGCCGATCGCGAGCGACCGGTCGAACGCGTTGAGCGCCTGGATGAACATCAGCTTGGCCGCGAAGAAGGGCAGGCCGATCAGCATGATCTGGCAGATCGTGGCACTGCGCTCGAACAGCCGGCCGAAGATCAGCGGCACGAGATACTCGGCCAGCACGGCCAGGCCCGCCGCGCTCGCGATCGACAGCGCCATGGCAAGGCGCAGATAGGCGCCGAAGATGCGCAGCTTCTCGTCCTTGTCGGGCGCCTGGCTGATCTTCGGGAAGGCCACGCCCGCCACGGTATTGACGAGGATCATCGGTCCGTTGGCGACCGTCAGCGCCACGACATAGAGGCCCATGTCGCTCGCGGTGAGAAACAGCGACACGGCCATCTGGTCGACGCGCTGGCGCAGGCTGTTCAGCATCTCGCCCAGATGCACGCGCGCGCCGTAGGTGACGAGGTCGCGCGCGACGATCCAGTCCGGCCGCCAGTCGATCCAGCCCCTTCGCGCGAGCCACAGCACGCCGACGATCGAGGAAAGCAGCGTGCCCGCGATATAGGCGATGGCGAAGGATTCGACGCTCGTCTTTCCGGCTGCATAGAAGCCGACGATGAAGCCGAGATAGCCGAGCCCCACGAGAGCGCGCACGATGTTCCAGGCGACGATGTCAAGATGGCCCTGGAACATCGTCGCGACGAACAGCGCGAACAGATAGACCGGGACATATGCCACGATGTACCAGACGCTGGCGTCATGCACGGTCTGCGAATCGCCGGCGATCATGTGCGGAACGATGAGCAGGGCCGCGACGATCATCGCGACCGAGAGCATCATGCCGATCGCCATGACGGTCGCGAACAGCTTCTTCGGGCTCGCCGCGCGCGTCGCCGCCCGGTAGAGCAGCGCGTCCGACATCGCGAGGATGCCGAACTCGATCACCAGTCCCGGCCAGAGCATCAGCTCGGCAAGCTCGCCGCGCCCTTCGGGCAGCAGCAGGCGCGCGGCCAGCAGGCCCGTGACGATATTGACGATCTGGATCAGGATCGTCGTCAGGAACGAGAGGGAAATGTCCTTCAAGGCGCGATCCGCCCCGGACACACGGCGGCGAGCGCCGCGCGCAGACCCGCGACATCCTCGCGGTAGCTCCATTTGCCGATGATTTCGGCCGAGCGCCGTCCCATTGCGGCGAGCCTGCTTTCGTCGCGCAGCACGTCGGCAAGCGCACGCGAAAGGTCGGCCGCGTCGTCGGTGCGGAAGATGGCGCCGTTTTCGCCCGGCTTCACCAGGTCGGGGGCGGCCCCGATGCTGTCCGAGCAGATCACGGCCTTGCCGGCGCACATCACCTCGTTGACGACGAGACCCCACGCCTCCTGTCCGGACGGCAGCACGAAAAGATCGGCGAGGTCGTAGCAGGACGGCAGTTCGTTCTGCTTCTTGAATCCGAGGAAGCGCACCGCGTCGGGGCCCAACGCCTTCGCGGCCTCGACAAGTTCGGCGCGCTGCGGCCCGTCGCCGACGAACGCGAGGACGGGATTGCGCATCTCAGGGTCTGCATGGATGCGCGCGAAGGCGTCCAGCAGCAGGCGCGGACGCTTGCGCTCGATGAGCTTGGCGCAGAACAGGACGACCGGCCGGCCCGGTGCGATGCCGAGTTCGCGCTTGAAATCGTCGCGCTGCGCGGATGCTGCCAGCGCCTGCCCGGCGAAGCGGTCGTTGTCGACCGCATAGGGTACGCTGAAGATGCGCGAGGCCGGCACGCCGTGGTCGAGATAATACTGCCGGTTGAGCGTGCCGATGGCGAGATAGGCATCCACGCCGAGCTTCAGCGCCTCGAAGAAGGCGCGCTTGGCGATGCGCTTGGCAGGCGAGCGCACGGCCGAGATCGGCGTGGCTTCGTCGCGCAGCAGCACCTTGATGCCGCGCTTCTTGGCCGACGCGATCGCCGCCCAGTGGCTGAAATGCGCGTAGCCGTGGATCCACAGCGCGTCGAAGCGCCCTTCGTCGAGCTGGCGCGCGAAGCCGCGCGACAGCGGCCGCCACAGCGTCAGCGGCTCGATGATGCCGGCCGGCGGCTGCGCGTCGAGGCGCGCGAGCGTGCGGTGCGCATAGCCTTCGACCAGCGGCACGTCCCAGACGATCTGCTGGCCGAAATCGCCCGCGACGAACGGGCGCGTCGTGAAATCGGTGCCGAAGAAGGCGGTGAAGTCGATGTCGGGCTGCGCCGCGACCATGCGCAGCAGCGGCGCCTGATAGGGGATCGGGTGCGTGACGAGATAGGCGAGGCGGAGTTTTTCCATCGCCGGCCTCACGCGTCCACGAAGGCGCGGTAGACCTGCCGCGCCCAGCCGCGCAGGCCGCGCAGCGCGGCATCGGGATGGGCTTCGCCCATCAGCCATTCGCGCACGGGCACGACGAAGCCGGTCTTCGGGCGGTCGGCCAGTTCCGGCGGCAGCGGCGGGCGCGGCGTGGCGGCAAGCGCACGCTTGCCCGGCACGCCCAGCGACGGCAGCACGTTGGCGAGGAAGACCGGATCGACGAAGGGCACGCGGATTTCCATCGAATGCGCCATGCCGGCCCAGTCGGAATCGCGCAGCAGCCGGTCGCGCATGTAGTTCGCGATCTCCAGCGCCGAGACTTTCAGCCGGTCGGAGGGAACATGCGCAAGGCCGCGGTCGAGCGTGTCGGGATAGCCGAGCGCGGCGAGGCCTTCTTCGGCCATCGCGCGCGGCAGGATGTCTGCGATTTCCCAGGGCATGTGCAGCGCGCGGCGCAGCAGATAGGCGCCGGGCCAGCTCGGCCCGTATTCGAGCAGACCCGCATATTTGGGCGACGTGAAATTGCCGATCCAGCCCTGCGTCGCCGCACGGAACAGCGGCCCGAGGAAGCCGAACGGCGCCGTGCGGCGCACGAGCTTCGGGATCTGCGCGAAGCCCGGATACCCGGCGAAGATCTCGTCGCCGCCGAGACCCGACAGCGCGACCTTGAGGCCGACCTGGCGGGCGGCCCGCGCGACGAAATAGGTGTTGATGCCGTCCACGCTCGGCTGGTCCATCGCGGCGAACAGCGCATCGCGCTCGGCGGCGAACTCGGCGCGGTCGATCCATTGCGTGTGCTGGCGCGTGCCGCGCGCGCGGGCGAAGGCCTCGGCGAGCGTGGTCTCGTCGTTCTCTGTGCCGCGATAGGCGTCGAAGCCGAGCGTGACCGTGTCGAGCTGGCCTGCGTCCGTCTCGGCCGCGATCCCGGCGAGCGTGGTCGAGTCGATCCCGGCCGACAGGAACACGCCGACCGGCACATCGGCGATCATGTGGTGGGCGACCGTGTCGCGCACGGCATCGCGCAGCGTCGGCGCGGAGGCCGCCGGCGATGCGAGCGTCGCGCACAGATCGAAGAACGGCACGGGCTTGCCGAGGCCCTTCGCATCGACCCACATCGACGTGCCTGCCGGCAGGGCCGAGATCCCGCGATAGAGCGTGTGCGGATCGGGCACGTGGCCCCACAGGAAGAAGCCGGCATGGCCGGCCGGATCGGGGCGCGTGTCGGGCCGGTCGGCGGCGAGCAGCGCCTTCACCTGGCTCGCGAAGCGCAGCGTGCCGCCGTCGTCGGCGAGATACATCGGCTTGATGCCGAACGGATCGCGGGCCAGGAACATCCCGCCCTTGTCCGGATCGTGGATCGCCAGCGCGTACATGCCGCGCAGGTGGCGCAGCATGCCCGCACCCTCGCGCGCATAGAGATGCAGCAGCACCTCGGTATCCGAATTCGTCTCGAATGCCGCACCTTCGCGGATCAGCCGGTCGCGCAGTGCCTTGTAGTTATAGATCTCGCCGTTGAAGACGATGCGGATCTCGGTGCCCGCAAGGCGCATCGGCTGGTCGGCGATGCTGCGCAGATCGACGATGGCGAGCCGCCGGTGCCCGAAGGCGAGCCGCCCGTCGGTCGAGAAATACTCGCCCGTCCCGTCGGGGCCGCGCGCGGCCATCGCGTCGCGCATCGCGCGCAGCTCGCCCTCGCGCAGTCGCGGCGCTCCGGCGGCATAGGCGAAGGCGCCGGCGATGCCGCACATGCTATTTCACCGCCACCGCGAAGAGGTTCTGGGTCAGCACGTCGTGCCGGCGCGAGCCGGTCTCGACGGCGAGATAGAAGCGCAGCGTCGCGCGGATCGCGCGCCACAGCACGGCGCGCACGAAGCTGGCGACGCCGTGCACGGCCGGGGGGTCTTCCGAGCAGTCGACGCGCGTCCATCCCGAGGCGAGGAACAGCTGCGTGAGGCTTTCCGGCGTGAACGCGACCTCGTGCGTGAAATCCGAATAGATCATCAGCGTGCCGAAAGGCGAGGCCCCGTTGGGCACGTGCAGGATCAGCCTCCCGCCCTTCTTCAGTACGCGAGCGATGGCGTCGATCGCGTCGATCACCTCGTCGCGCGTCAGGTGCTCGAGCACGTCGAACAGGATCACCGCGTCGTAGCTCGCGTCCGTTGCCGCCGCGAGCGCCTCCATAAGCTGGCCTTCGCGGATGCCGCCGATGCCGAGACGGCGCGCCGCAGCGACCTGGGCGGGCGAGCCGTCCACGCCTTCGATGTTCGCGTAGCCCATCTGCCGCGCGAAATGGATCAGGGCCCCGTGGCCGCAGCCCAGTTCGAGGATGCGCGCGTTGCGGTCGGCCGGGAAATGCGCCTTCACCATGCGCGTGAGATGTGCGGCGCGCGGCGCAAGCCCGTCGAGCGTGCCGGGGGCCAGCGGCGCGCAGGTCGCGGCAGTGTAGTTGGCGTAGATGCGTTCGCGAAAACGGTTGCCGGTCATCTCGTCCTCACGCCGCCAGTTTTGCGCGCGCGGCGAAGCGCTGCAGCAGACGTTCCTGCTGCTCGACATAGCGGTCGAACGCGAACAGCTTACCGACCGTGCGGATGCCGGCAGCCCCCATGCGCGCGCGCAGGGCCGGATCGTCGCGAAGCAAAGCGAGCTTTCCGGCGATGGCGTCGACATCGAGCGGGGAAACCGCGAAGCCGCACGGGTCGGCCGCGTCGATCGCCTCGGGCGAGCCGTCCTCGTTGCCGCACAGGAAGGGCGTGCCGCAGGCGGCCGCCTCGATCAGGCCGAGCGGAACCGCCTCGCCCCAGCCCGGTCCGCCGCGCGCGACGAGCGTGGCGGCGTCGGCGGCGGCATAGAGCAGTGGCAGCTGCGCCTGCGGCGCACGGCCGGTAAAGCGGACCTGTGCCGCGACGCCGGCGGCAGCCGCATAGGCTTCCATCGCTTCGCGGTCGGGGCCGGAGCCGACGATCACATAGAGCAGTCGCGAATCTTTCAGCTTCGCGATCGCATCGATCGTCTGACGCTGGCCCTTGTTGGGCGGCAGCAGCATCGCGGCGACCGTCGTCACGAGGAAGCGGCCTGCAAGGTCGCTCCAGCCATAGGCCATCGCGAGCTCGGTGCGTGCGGCCTGCCGGTCCATCGGCTTGAAGAAGCCCACATCGACCGGGTCGTAGAGCAGCCCGGTCGGTGGCACGAAGCTGCGGTATTTCGGCATCCAGTCGATCGTGTACCGGCAGTCGGCGATGACGAGATCCGCCGCCGCGAAGGCCGCTTCGCGCAGGGCGGGCAGCTTCGTCAGGATGTCGATGTTGTAGACGTTCACCGTGAAGGGCGTGCCCGACATCTTCTTCACCAGCCAGCCGAGCCCCGCGAGGAACACATGGTTCAGCATGACGAGGTCGTAGCGCCCGCGCGCGGCGACCGCTTCCTTCACGAGCGTGGCGACCGTGCGCAGGCGGTTCTCGAAGGGCAGCTTGCGGTCGGCGATGCCGGGGGCGAGCGGCGCGCCCGGTTGCTTGTCGATCGACACGATATCGAGCGTGTGGCCCAGCCGCTTCAGGGCCGCGACCTGATAGCGGCTATAGGTGGCAATGCCGCCATAGCCTTCGATGTCGAAGCCGAGGAACAGGATGCGCATGATTGCGGGGAATTCCCGAGGGGCTTGCGAAAGATAACGTTACTTGCGCGCGACCGCCAGAAACGTCTGGCTGAAAATCGCATCGTGGCCGGTCTCGCCGGTTTCCGCGGCGATCGCCAGGCGCAGCGCCCCGCGGACCAGCTTCCACACCGCGAAGCGCAGCGCGCTCTTGAGGCCATGGACGACCGGCTGGTCCTCGTAGCAGGCGACCCCTGCGAAGTCGCAGACCAGCATCAGCTGTTCGATCGAGCGGCGCGTGAACGAGCCGGTCGCCATGATGTCCCAGTAGCGCACGCGGCCGGCGAACAGCGCCTCGCCGTTGGGCAGGTGCATGATGAAGCGGCCGCCCGGCTTCAGCACGCGGCGCACTTCGTCGGCCAGGCGCAGCTGCGTGGCCGGATCGAAATAGTGATAGAGGTCGAACAGCACGACGGCGTCGTAGCTGTCGGCGGGTGCAGCGCGCAGCGTCGCCATCAGGTCGCCCTGCCGCACGCCCTCGATCTTCAGCGTCGCCGCCATCGCGACCTGTTCGGGGCTGGCATCCACGCCTTCGATGTTGCGGTAACCGAGGCGCCGGGCGGCCCACACGATGGCGCCGTGGCCGCAGCCCAGATCGATGATCCTGGCATCGCGGCTGTCCGGGAAATGGCCGGCGACGAGCTTCTCGAGGAACGGCCAGCGCCGGTCGAGATTGCCGGCGGCGTCCGAGACGGCGGCGTGGGTCGAGACGTAGCGCGCGAGGAAGCGCTGGCGCCAGTCGGTGGCCGGGTTCTGTTCGTTTTCCATGATTTCTGTCCGTTCTAACGGCTCAGCCGCCGAAGCATTCCCGGCGCACGACCAGCCGGTCCGGCTCGCGCAGCATCGCTGCCGCCCCGCTGGCATCGTCGCTGCGCCCCGTCTCGTTCAATACCATGACGAACTGGTCGGGGTACGTCCTCGCGATCTTCGATTCCTCGACAAGCCACTGAATACGAACGATTTTCCGGCGCTTGTCGTTCGGATCCTGCTCGATCCCGACGATCCGGGCGAAGGGGCCGGGGCCATCGACCAGGATCGGGTCGACCGCCATTTCGGCCGCCCCGAAGGAACCCGGTTCGAGGTATTTCAGGCGCAGGGTCTCGATGCAGTCGAGCACGGGGTCGGGCAGGCGCCAGCCGGCGAGTTCGAGGGCAAGGAAGTCGCGCGCCAAATCCATTTCCAGCGCGCGCGGATTGCTCTGCGCGACGGCCGGGCCGGACAGGAAAAGGGCCAGAAAACACCAACTTGGGATCGACCGCATCCGTGCTCCCGTCGCGCGCCGGGGTTCGTAGCGCGTTCGGCCCCTGCCCGGCAAGGGACCTGTGCGCGTGGCCCCGCGCGGGTCTAAAGTAGCCCCGACTCGGCACGCCTTCCAGAAAGCCAGCGACCGTCATGGAACTCGGCCTCCCGTTTTTCCCCGATACCGGCCCCGACACGAAATCCGCCGCACGATGAAACGCAAGCGAACGGCTGCCGACGCGGCGGCAGAATTCAAGAACGCCATGCGCCGGCTCGCCGCCGGCGTGACGATCGTGGCGACCGGCGGCGCCAAGGGGCGCGACGGGCTGACGGCGACGGCCGTCTGCTCGCTGTCGGCCGAGCCGCCGCAGGTGCTCGTGTGCGTCAACCGCAACTCGGCACCCAATGCGGCGATCGCGCGCGCGCGCCGCTTCAGCGTCAACATCCTCGCCACGCGCCACAAGTCGCTGGCCTTGCGCTTTGCCGGCGCCACCGGCGTGCAGGGCGACGCGCGTTTCGCGCGCGGCGACTGGTCGACGGCGGAAACCGGCGCGCCGGTGCTGGCCGACGCGCTTGCATGGTTCGACTGCACGCTCGTCGATTCGATGCAGCACGGCACGCATACGGTCTTCATCGGCCGCGTACGCGCGGCGCATGCGAGCAAGAAGGGCGTGCCGCTGCTCTACGCGGCCGGCGCGTTCCACGCGCTGGCGAAGAAGGCCGCCCGCACGGGCAAGAAGTGAAGGCCTTCGCGCCCCTGAAAAGGCCGATCGTCGCGAGGCTCTGGACGGCGCTTGCCGTGTTCACGACCGGCGACGAACTCTATCGCGTCGGCCTCGTGTGGCTGGCGGTCGAGATCGTCGGCCGGCAGGCCGGCTATCTCAGCGCCGCGCAGTCGGCCTGCATGCTGCTGGGCGCCGCCTTCGGCGGTAGGCTCGTGGCGGGTGCCAGCCAGCAGCGCGCGATGTCGATTTTCCTCGCCGTGGGTGCGGTCTGCGTGCTGGTTCCGCCGGTGGCATGGGAACTCGGGTATCCGTCCTTCGTGGCGCTCCTCGTGCCCGCGATCTCGGTTTCGCTGATGCGCGCCCAGCTCGAGCCGACGATCCAGGGCCATTTGCCGCTGCTCGTGGCCGACCGCGACGAGCTTTTCGCGACCAACGGCCTGATCGACGGCGTGCGGCGCATGGCGCGCATCACCGGCCCGATCTTCGCCGCCGCCCTCGCGGCGGTCATCGCCGTCCACAACCTCTTCGTCGTCTATGCCGCGGCGCTGCTGTTCGCGGCCTACCTGCTGCTGCGCGTCGGCGACGCGCTGCCGGTGCGCGAGGGCCGCAGCGACGCCGGATTCCTGCTCGGCCTGCGCATCGTGCGCGGCGAGCGCGTCCTGCGCAACCTTCTGATGCTCAAGAGCCTGACCGACGCCTGCTGGGTCGTGGTCATCGGCCATGCGCTGCCGCTGACGATCGAGCAGAGCGGCGCAAGCTGGCTCGGCATTTCCGGCGTCGCCGCCTACGGCACCGGCCTTGCCGCCTACGGGATCGCGAACATCGCGTCGAACGTCGCCATCATCTCGGTGACGCCCTCGCTGTCGCCCGCACGCATGGTCGGCGGCCTGACGGCGATGGGTGCGGGCCTCGTTGCGATGGGGCTCGGCGCGCTCCTGTCGACGAACGATACGCTGCTGCCGGCCCTCTATGCGGGCCTGGCGCTCGCGGCCGTCGGCGGGCCGATCTGCGACATCCCGCTCGCCATGCGCATCCAGCTTGCCGGCGGCCCGAATGCGCCGCGCGCGGCGGCGGGTTCGGTGCATCGCGTGCGCATGTTCATGACCTTCAGCGGCATCATGCTTGCGGGCCTTCTTTCGCCGAGCATGTTCGGCGCGTTCGGCGTGGCCCAGACGATGCTGGGGGCGGGGATCGTGTGCGCGGGCGTCAGTCTCGCGGTATTCCTGCTGATCCGCCGCGAACAGGCCGCCCGGCAAGCCTGAACAGGGAGACGCTAACGCAGATGCAGACCACGCCGATCTGGCCCGCCCGTCTCGACCATCTGCGCCGCGACAGCGACACGCCGGAGAAACTCGTCGCGTTCTATCGCGATGCGCTGGGCTACGGCGTGCGGGCGCTCGGCGCGGATCTCTGGCTGCTTGCCGCTCCCGGCCGGCGCATCCTGATCGGGCGCGGCGTCAGGGGCGGACAGGATCTTTCGGCCTTCCGGGTTTCCGACGCCGTCCAGCTCGCGGCCCTGCGCGCGCATTGCGCGGCGCAGGAGCTCGCCGTGCGGCCCAACGCCACGCCGCTGTTCGCCGACGGCTTCGCGCTCGCCGATCCCGACGGCCGCACGCTCGCCTTCGGCCTGCCGGATCCGCAATTTTCCGCCGTCGCGTCGGGGACCGCGTTGCCGGGCCGCCTCCAGCATGTCGTCTACGCGACGTGCGATCTGCCGCGTCTGGCGGATTTCTATGTCGGCAAGCTCGGCTTCCGCACGTCGGACGACGTGATGCAGGGCAATCAGGTGACCGCGACGTTCTGGCGTTCGGATGCCGAGCATCATTCGCTGGCGGCCTTCCGTGCGCCGGCGGCGGGCGGCGATCACCACGCCTACGAGACCACCGGCTGGGGCGACATCAAGGACTGGGCCGATCACATGGCGGCCCGGCACATCAAGCTGTGGTGGGGGCCGGGCCGGCACGGGCCGGGCAACAACCTGTTCTTCATGATCGAGGATCCCGACGGCTACAAGATCGAGATATCGGCCGAGCTGGAGACCATGGGCCCTGACTTCAAGGCGCGCCGCTGGGAGCATGGCGAGCGCACGCTCAATCTGTGGGGCGGCGCCTGGATGCGCAGCTGAACGGCTAGCGCAGGTGGATCTGGGCGGCGCGCGGATCGTGCGCCTGCCAGCCGACGCGCTCCAACTCGGGCGTGTCGTGGTCGGTCTCGGGCCGGCCGATGCAGAGATAAGCCACGAGCGACCAGTCGGGCGGCACTTCGAGGATCGAGGCGACCTTCTGCGGATCGAGGATCGAGACCCAGCCCACGCCGATGCCGCGCGCGCGGGCCGCAAGCCACAGCGCGAACACCGCACCCACGGCCGAGTAGCGCAGCGTCTCGGGCATCGTCGCCCGGCCGAGGCCGTGACCCGTGCGCGTTCCCTCGTCGCAGAAGACCGCGAGATGCTCGGGCGCCTTGTCGAGGCCCGACAGTTTCAGCGTGGCGTAGAGCGCTGCGCGCTCGCCGTCGTGCCCCGCGAGGGCGGCGGCATTGCAGCGCCCGAACTCGGCCCGGACGGCGGCCCGCCGGGCGGGATCGGCCACGGTCACGAATCGCCAGGGCTGGCTGTTGCCGACCGAAGGGGCCAGGGCGGCCCGCGCGACGAGCGCCTCGATCATGCCCGGCTCCAGCGGATCGGCCCGGAAACGGCGCACGTCGCGCCGCCAGCGCAACAGCCTGTCGAGCCCGGTTTTGAAGGCTTCGTCGAACTCGGGAGGCGATTCGGTATCCATTTACGTCCTGCAGACGGGGTTGCCGCAAACCGTCGGACGGGCTATCCAACGGGGCATCGAATTCGCCGACCGGCGCATGACCGGCCGGATCATCCGGGGAAGGAAGATCGCATATGAAGCTCGCGAGCGTGCGTGTCGGCAAGAAGGAAACCTACGGCGCGGTCGTCGCCGGCGGCCTCGTCGATCTCGGCAAGAAATTCGGCAAGAAGTGGCCGACCCTGCGCATGGCGCTGCTCGGCGGCGGCCTGTCGAAGCTCAAGGCCTACGCCAAGGGCCGCAAGCCCGACATCAAGGACGGCAAGTTCGCCTGGATGCCGGTCATCCCGGACACGCTGCGCATTTTCTGCGCGGGCGTGAACTACCGCGAGCACCGCGCCGAGACGGGCCGCCCCGATACGGCGCACCCGACGATCTTCACGCGTTTCGCCTACACCCAGATCGGCCACGAGCAGCCGATGCTGAAGCCCAAGGAGAGCGAGCGGCTCGACTGGGAAGGCGAGCTTGCCATCGTCATCGGCAAGAAGGGCCGCCGCATCGCGCGCGAGAGCGCCATGTCCCATGTTGCCGGCTATGCCTGCTACAACGACGGCTCGGTGCGCGACTACCAGCGCCACACCTCGCAGTTCACGCCGGGCAAGAACTTCGTGGGAACCGGCGGCTTCGGCCCGTGGATGGTCACGTCCGACGAGATGAAGGACATCACCAAGCAGACGCTGACCACGCGCGTGAACGGCCACGTCAAGCAGCAGGCGGGCGTGGACATGCTGATCCACGACATCCCGCAGCTGATCGCCTACATCTCGACGTTCGCGCCGCTCGAGCCGGGCGACGTCATCGTCACCGGCACGCCGGGCGGCGTGGGTGCCGCGCGCACGCCGCCGGAATTCATGTTCCCCGGCGACACGGTCGAGATCGAGATCACCGGCGTCGGCCTGCTGCGCAACACGATCAAGGAAGGCTGAACGAGTCCCGCGCGGCGACGCTTCAGGCGTTGCCGCGCGCTTCGCGCCACAGCCCCAGCTTCTCCTGCACCGGCCGGTCGGAGAAGGCGAACAGCACCGCGTCCTCGCTCGCCTCGATCCGCCGCCATGTCCAGGACGGGACGACGAATATGTCGCGTGGTCCCCATTCCAGCGTCTCGACCTGCCCGCTCGCGCCGAACACGTGCGTCTTGCCGCGCCCTTCGGTGCAGCAGAACACGGTGCCGTCGGTCGAGCGGTAAGGCGCCGTGGCGAAGCCCTTGGGCAGCAGCCGGATCGACGTGCCGATCGTCGGCATCGCCCAGCCGCCGTCGACGGGATTGACGTAGCGCATGTGCAGGCCGTCGCACGGGTCCCATTCCTGCGTGCGCCGCAGCGTCTCCAGCGCCTCGCGCGTGCGCGCATAGGGATAGTTGAAGACGGGGCTCGTCGCCGCGCGCCGCTCGAACCCGACCGGCAGCAGGCCTTGCCCGTAGCGCGCGATCGAATCGCCGACGGGCCGCGCGAGCGGCTGGCGCTCCTCGGCGAAGCCTTCGGCGAACGAGGCATCGAAGAAGCCGACGATGGGGATGTCGAGCCCGTCGAGCCACACCATCGGGTCGGGCGAATCGTTGCCGTGGTCGTGCCATGTCCACGAGGGCGTGATGACGAAATCGCCGGGGCGCATGATCGTCTTCTCGCCGTCGACGGCCGTGTAGGCCCCGCCGCCCTCGACGACGAAGCGCAGCGCCGACTGCGTGTGCCGGTGCGCGGGCGCGACCTCGCCCGGCAGGATCAGCTGCAGCCCGGCATAGAGCGAGTTCGTGATTCTCGACTGGCCGGGCAGGCCCGGATTCTCGAGGATCAGCACGCGCCGCTCGGCTTCCCTTGCGGTGATCAGCGAACCCGCTTCGAGGATGAAGGGGCGGATCGCATCGTAGCGCCAGAGATGCGGCACGGCCGCGCTCCGGGGCTCCTTGGTGATCAGGCCGCGCAGCACTTCCCACAGGGGTGCCAGGCCCGCCGAGGCGATGCGCGCATAGAATTCCCGGCGCTCGGGGGTCTGCTCGGGATTCGAATCCATCGGCCGGCTTTCAGTCGAGCGCGAAGAACGCGCGGATATTGGCGAGCAGTTCGGCGCCCTTGCTGCGCTTGGCGTCGCGCCGTTCGAGCGGCGGCATCGCGCGCAGCGTGGCGTCGTTCGCGAGCTGCCGGTCCAGCACGATCTGCCCCAGCCGCTTCGCGAGGCCGGGGTCGGACTGCAGGATGGGGCCCAGTGCCTTCTTGTCGATCTCCAGCGCGGTCGTGTCGCACAGCGCCGTCACGTGCGCGCTGCGCGGGCTCCCCGTGAGAAGCGACATCTCGCCGAAGAAATCGCCCGTTCCCAGGCGCGCGACCGGCACGCGCTTGCCCTGCGATTCGAGGCTTACCTCGAGCACGCCGCGCGAAACGATGAAGAGCGAGCCGTCCATGTCGCCCTGGCGCACGACGTCGTCTCCGCCGTGGTATTCCACTGGCCGCGCCGCCGCCGCGATGCGCGCGCGCCGGTCGGCGCCCAGCGTGCGGAACAGGTCGACATGCTCGAGAAGCCGTTCGGCCATCGTGCGCTCGACGTCGAGAGGCTGGCCGATCGGGATGCCGGCGGCGTCGAGCGCGTACCACACCGACGTCGTGACCTCGTCGTGGACGCTCGAGTCGTCGTTGAAGGAATCGACCCAGTAGCGGACCTCGTAGACGATGGTCGAATACTCGATGGCCTTCGTCTCGACCGTCGGGCCGGGATCGGCGCACACGCGCATGGCCTTGAGCGCCGCCGCCGCAAGCGCCTCCTTGGCAAGGCCCGGCGGCACGCGTGCGTCGAGCGGAACGAGGACCGAGGCGCGGTAGCGCGGCAGGGGCGCGTCGTAGTTCACGATCTGCGCGGCGGCGAGCTTGGAGTTGGGCAGCACGACCGTGTTGCCGTCGGCCGAGCGCAGACGCGTGGCGCGCCAGTTGATCTCCTGGACCTTAGCCACGAGATTGCCGTCGATCTGGATCCAGTCGTCGACGCGGTAGGGCCGCTCGATGTTGAGCGCGATCCCGCTGAAAAGATCGGCAAGAGTGGACTGCATCGCGAAGCCGATGACGACGGCCAGCACGCCGGAGGCAGCGAGCACACCGGTAAAGGACTGGTCGAATGCCGCCGACACGATGCCGAAAAGCGCAACGATCATCACCAGCGCCCGCACCACGTCCTTCAGCAGCGTCGGCACCGCGATCTCGCGCCTGTCCAGCGCGCGCCAGACGAAACGCTCCAGCACGACGAGCAGGATGAAGGCGAGGATCACCCACCACAGCACGCCGAACACGCGCGCGGCGTCGGCGATCAGGCCCTTGAGCAGCGGGGATTCGAGCTGCTCGGCGATCTTCGGCCCGCCGAGCCATATGCCCGTCGCCGCGAACAGGACGATGCCCATCACCGACAGGCGCCGGCGGACAGGATCGCGGGATTTGAGGCCGTTGATCGCGAGCCATCCCATCGCGAGAACGATCGCGGCGAGATAGACCCAGTGATGGATGGGCGTATCGGCCGGGACGGGCGGGGTGGGTGGCGGTGTGTCGGCCATGGCGGGTGGAAGCGACGCTAGCGCAGAATGCGGTCGAGCCGCTAGAGTCCGGCAAAACGGGGAGGAACCGAATGCGTCTCAGGGACAAGGTCGCGATCGTGACGGGCGGCGGCTCGGGTTTCGGCGAAGGTATCGCGGCACGCTTCGCGGCCGAAGGCGCGCGCGTCGTGGTTGCCGACATCGACCTTGCCGCCGCCACCCGCGTGGCCGACGCGATCGGCAAGGCGGGCGGTACCGCCCGGGCGATCCGCACCGATGTCGCGCGCGCCGACGACACGAAGAAGATGGTGGCCGCGGCCGTCGACGGCTGGGGTCGGCTCGATATCCTCGTAAACAACGCGGGCGTCAGCCACGTCAACGGCCCGATGCTCGGCGTCGACGAGGCGATGTTCGACCGCATCTTCGCGGTCAACGTGAAGTCGATCTATCTCGCGGCGGTCGAGGCCATCCCGGTCTTCCGCCGGCAGGGCGGCGGCGTCATCCTCAATACGGCATCGACGGCGGGCCTGCGGCCGCGTCCGGGTCTCGTCTGGTACAACGCCTCGAAGGGGGCGGCGATCACGCTGACCAAGGCAATGGCGGTGGAACTCGCACCCGAAAAAATCCGCGTGAACTGCCTGTGCCCGGTCGCGGGCGACACGCCGCTGCTGGCGACCTTCATGGGGACCGACACGCCCGAGAAACGCGCGCAGTTCAAGGCCTCGATCCCGATGGGCCGGCTTTCGACACCCACCGACATCGCCAACGCGGCGCTCTACCTTTGCTCGGACGAAGCCGAGTTCATCACCGGCGTGGCGCACGAAGTCGACGGCGGAAGGTGCATCTGACATGCGCGTGCGCGCCGCGATCCTGGAAGCGATGGGGGCCGAACGGCCCTACACGACGAGCAAACCGCTGCGGATCGACACGATCGATCTCGCCCCGCCGGGGCTGGGCGAGATCCGCGTGCGCGTCGTCGCCGCCGGCCTGTGCCACTCCGATCTTTCCGTCATCAACGGCGACCGGCCGCGGATAATGCCGATGGCGCTGGGCCACGAGGCGGCCGGCGTGGTCGAGGAACTGGGTGCGGGCGTGGACGATCTCGCGGTCGGCGACCATGTCGTGATGGTGTTCGTGCCGTCATGCGGCTGCTGCCTGCCGTGCGCCGAAGGAAGGCCCGCCCTGTGCGAGCCGGGCGCCAAGACGAATGTGGCGGGCACGCTGCTGTCGGGTGCGCGGCGCATCGCGCGGGGCGGTACGGCCATCAACCACCATCTGGGCGTCTCGGCTTTCGCCGAGCAGGCGGTCATGTCGCGCCGGTCGGTCGTGAAGATCGACAAAAGCGTGCCGTTCGACGTGGCGGCGCTGTTCGGCTGCGCGGTGCTGACCGGCGTGGGCGCCGTCGTCAACACCGCGCGCGTGCAGGCGGGCGACAGCGTGGCCGTCGTCGGCCTCGGTGGCGTGGGGCTGAATGCGTTGCTGGGGGCCGCGGCGGCAGGCGCACGCGCGATCGTCGCGGTCGATCTCGATCCGCGCAAGCTGGAGCTCGCGCGCCAGCTGGGGGCGAGCGACGCGGTCGACGCGCGCGCGGCGGATGCGGCCGAGCAGGTGAAGGCAGCCGTTCCCGGCGGCGTCGATCACGCCTTCGAGATGGCGGGATCGGTCAAGGCGATGGATCTCGCCTATCGCATCACGCGGCGCGGCGGCACGACGGTGACGGCGGGCCTGCCGAATCCTTCGCAGATGTGGTCGCTTTCGCCGGTCAGCCTTGTGGCCGAGGAGCGCACGGTGAAGGGTTCCTACGTCGGCGGTGCCGTGCCGTTGCGCGACATCCCGCGCTTCGTCGACCTGTGGAGGCGCGGCAAGCTGCCGGTCGACCGGCTGATGAGCGACCGGATCGGCCTCGACGATCTCAACATGGCCTTCGAGCGGCTCGCCGCCGGCGACGTCGTGCGCCAGATCCTCTGGATGGGCTGACGCGCCGCCGCCGGAAGCGGGTTCACATCGCGCGGACGCTGGCGAGGAAGCTGTCGACGCGGCCGGCGAGTTCGCCCGACTGGGACTTCAGCGTGCGCGAAGCCTCGAGCACACCGGTCGACGAGCGCCCGGTCTCTTCCGCCGCCTGCCGGACGCCCAGGATGTTGGTCGAGACCTCGCGGGTCGCGGCCGACTGCTCCTCGATGGCGCCCGAGATCGACGTATTGACCTCGCTGATGCGGCCGATCACGCGCGCGATCTCCTGGATCGAGCCGGCCGTGACCCGGCTCGAGTTCTGGATCGCTGCGATCTGCTCGGAGATGTCGCCGGTCGCCTTGGCGGTCTGGTTGGCGAGATTCTTCACTTCCGACGCCACCACCGCGAAGCCCTTGCCGGCTTCGCCCGCGCGCGCGGCCTCGATCGTCGCGTTGAGCGCCAGCAGGTTCGTCTGCCCGGCGATTTGGTTGATCATCTTGGTCACCTCGCCGATGCGTTCGGCGATGCCGACGAGATCCTGGACCATCCGCGTCGACTTCTCCGATTCGTCCACGGCCACGTTGATGACGTTGGTCGCCTCGGTCAGCTGGCGCGCGATCTCGTTGACCGAAGCGGTCAGCTGCTCGGATGCGGTCGCGACCGTCGAGGATTGCCGGTTCGTCTGGTCGGCGGCGGCCGACAGGGACTGCGCCGTCACCTCGAGATCGCCGGCCGAGGCACCGACTTCGCCCACCAGCGCGCGCACGCCGCGCTCGAATTCGTCGGCGAGCCGCGCGTTGTCGGCCTTGCGGCCGGACAGGTCGGTCGCGAACTTGACGACCTTGGCGAGCCTGCCGTTGAGATCGAAGATCGGGTTGTACGAGGCCTCGATCCAGCATTCCTTGCCGCCGTTGCCGATGCGCCGGTACTGGCCCGCGCGGAACTCGCCGCGGTTGAGGGCCGCCCAGAACTCGCGGTAGGCGCTGCCCGAGCGCTCGGCGGGATCGACGAACATGCCGTGGTGCCGGCCCTGGATCTCGCCCAGCGTGTAGCCAAGCACGCTCAGGAAGTTCTCGTTCGCCGTGATGATCGTGCCGTCCGGCTTGAATTCGATCACGGCCTGCGAGCGGCCGAGGGCGTTCACCTTGCCGAGAAGGTCCGTGTATTCGGCCTTCTGCGCGCTGATGTCGGTGGCGAACTTGACGACCTTGTACGGCTTGCCGCTGCGGCCGAGGACGGGGTTGTACGTCGCCTCGATCCAAACTTCGCGCCCGCCCTTGGCGACGCGCTTGAACTGCGCGCGCTTGGCTTCGCCACGCGCGAGGCTCGCCCAGAATTCCCGGTACTCGGCGCTGTCGCGATATCCCGGCTCGACGAACATGCCGTGGTGCCTTCCCTTCACCTCGGAAAGCGCGTAACCCATCGCACCTAGAAAGTTCCCGTTGGCGTTGACGATCGTTCCGTCCAGCTTGAATTCGATGACTGCAAGAGACCTGTCGAGTGCCGCAAGCGTCGCGCGCGCATCACCAGCGCCGAAGAGTGCCATCATTTCCGTGTCGATCCTTTTGGGGGGCTTGTGTCGGGTCCGCACCGATGCGGCCGTGCGGTTCGGTGCATTTTCTAAGCCGTTGTACGTTCGAATCTCAACGACGGATGTGGAAATTTTTGCGACGCATTTTGGGATTCGGAGGGCAAAGAAAAACCCCGGATCGTTTCCGATCCGGGGTTCGTAGCTTACAGATGTATAGTGTGGACTATTCGTCCTTCTGGCCCAGCAGCGAGACGAGCGCCTGGAACAGGTTGATGAAGTTCAGGTACAGCGACAGCGCACCCATCACCGCGAGCTTGCCTTCGAGCTCCGTGCCGGCCGCTTCGTAGTACGTGTCCTTGAGGCGCTGCGTGTCCCACGCCGTCAGGCCGCAGAACACCAGCACCGACACCGCCGAGATGACGAACTGCATCATCGAGGACTGGACGAAGATGTTGACCAGGCCCGCGATGACGATGCCGATCAGGCCCATCATCAGGAAGGTCGAGAACTTCGTCAGGTCGGCCTTGGTCGTGTAGCCGTAGATGCTCATGCCCGCGAACATGCCGGCCGCGATGAAGAAGGCGCGTGCGACCGAGGCGCCCGTGAAGACGAGCAGGATCGCCGCCATCGAGGCACCCATCAGGGCCGCGAAGACCCAGAACATCGCCAGTAGCGCGCCCTTCGACATCTTCTCGAAGCGGAACGACATCAGCATCACGAAGCCGATCGGGGCGAGCATGACCACCCACTTCAGTGGCGTGCCGAACAGAAGCTGGGACATGGTCGGCGAGCCGGCCACGAGGAATGCCACGATGCCCGACAGCGCCACGGCCGAAGCCATGTAGTTGTAGATGCCGAGCATATAGCTGCGCAGGCCTTCGTCGAGTGCCGCGGCATCGACGCCGGCGCGCGGCAGATACTGTTTTTCGGTCTCGTACATGGACATCTGCTCCCGAAAATATTACGGCCGCGGCGAATGCCGGGACCGGACACAGGAGATAATGGGGGTTCACCCGCCGGAATTCAATACTCCGGATTCATCCAGTACGGAGATAATAATGGCTTTTCAGTGACTTATTGCATCCGACGGGCTTGAATCGCCCGATTCCAGGCCGTCAGGCGTTGCGCAGCAGCGGGGCGGCCTTCTGGCCCAGTGCCCGCCACGTCCCGGCCAGCCCGATCAGGGCGACGGCCAGGGCGGCCCCGCCGATCGTCCCGGCCAGCGTGCCGCCGAGGACGACGAAATCGAACCGCATGTAGCTCGCTACCAGCAACGCGGCGCACGCCGTGCCGATGATCGCCGCGATGAGGGCCGCCGCCGCACCCGTCAGCGCGAATTCGGCCAGCAGGGCGCGCATCACGTCGCGCCGGCGGGCACCCAGCACCTTGAGGACGACCGCATCGTAGGTCCGCCGGCGCTGGGTCGCGAGGATCGCGCCGGCCAGCACCAGCGTGCCGGCGACCAGCGTGATCGCGGCCGTCACGCGCGCGGCCGTCGCGATGCCGGTCACGGTCTGCTGGGCACTGGCGAGCGCCCGCTTGACGCGGATCGACGACACGTTCGGGAAGGCGGCGGTGACCGCGCGTTCCAGCGAATCTTCGTTGGCGGTGTCGGCCTGCGCGGTGGCGATCCAGGTCTGCGGGGCGCCTTCCAGCATGCCGGGGGCGAAGGTCAGCGTGAAATTGATGCCGAGGCTCGTCCAGTCGATCGCGCGCAGGTTGGCGATGCGCGCGTCCATCTCGCGGCCCAGCACGTTGATCGTGATCGTGTCGCCGACGCCAAGCCCCATGCCGCGCGCGATCTGTGCGTCGAACGAGACCAGCGGCGGGCCGGCATAGTCCGCCGGCCACCATTCGCCCGCGACCAGCCGCGTGCCCGGCGGCATCGGCCCGGTATAGGTAAGGCCGCGGTCCGACCCGATGGCCCATTGCGCGTCGGGAGCGACGGCCACCTGTTCGACCGGCACGCCGTTCAGCTTTACGATGCGCCCGCGCAAGCTTGGCACCTGCCGGATCTCGCCCACGCCGGGATGCCGCCCGACCAGCTTGTCGAACGCTTCGATCTGGTCGGGCTGGATGTCGATGAAGAAGAACGACGGCGCCATCTGCGGCAGTTGCTCGGCAAGTTGGCGCGCGAAGTTGCCCTGGATCTGCGCGATCATCACCAGCACCGTCAGGCCCAGCCCCAGCGACAGCAGGATGCCCGGCGTCGGGCTGCCCGGCCGGTGCATGTTGGCGAGTGCAAGGCGCAGGGCAGGATTGCGCACATGGCCCGCGCGCCGCGCGAGCCAGCCGATGCCTGCCGCCGCAAGCCGGAAGATCCCGAACGTGACGATTGCCGCGACGCAGAAGCCGAAGCCGAGCTTGTGGTCGATCGACGTGACGATGGCGAGTGCGGCAAGGGCCAGTACGGCACCCGCCGTCTGCAGGATGCTGGAGGTGCGCGGCCAGCGCCGCGTCGGTGCCACGAGATCGCGGAACAGCGCGGCGGGCGGCACGTCGCGCGCGCGGGCCAGCGGCCACAGCGTGAAGGCCAGCGCCGTCAGCACGCCGAAGGCGGCGGCGAGCAGCAGCGGCACGGGATAGAGTCCGCTGCGCGCGGCGAAGCCCAGCCGCTCGGCAAGCAGCGGCGCCACGAACGTGGGTACGAGCGTGCCGACCGCAAGGCCCGCGAGGATGCCGAACCCGGCAAGTGCCAGGATCTGGATCAGATAGAGCCGCAGCACGAGCCGGCCGGGTGCGCCGAGGCATTTGAGCGTCGCGATGGAGGCCGTGCGGCTGTCGAGATAGCTGCGCACCGCGTTGGCAACGCCCACGCCGCCGACGAGCAAGGCGGTCAGGCCCACGAGCGTGAGGAACATCGCGATGCGGTCGATCCAGCGCTGCAGGCCGGGCGAGGCTTCGCTTTCACCGCGGATGCGCCAGCCTGCGTCGGGGAACTTGGCCTTGATCGTCTCGATCCACGAAGGCGCATCCGTGTCGGGGGCGAGCACGATGCGCGACTGGTAGCGGATCAAGGCACCCGGCTGGACGAGGCCGGTGTCGGGCAATGCGTCGCGCGCGACCATCACGCGCGGGCCCAGCGTGAAGAGATTTGCCGAACGGTCGGGCTCCGTTTCCACGGTCGCGCGCACGACGAACGTGCCGTCGCCCACGCCGATCAGGTCGCCGACCTTGATCGACAGGCGCGCGAGCGTCGCGGGCTCCACTGCGGCTCCCCAGCGGCCGTCCGCGCCCTTTGCGATGGCAGCGGCGAGATCGGCCGCACCGGCGACCTCGACTTCGCCCACCAACGGGTAGGCCGCATCGACAGCCTTGAGCTCCACGAGCGTGCGCTCGTCGGGCGTGTGCGCCATCGCGCGCATTTCCATGATTTCCGAAACGCGGCCCGACGCGGCGAGGAACGCGGCCTGTTCGGGCGTGGTCGAGCGGTGCGTGAAGGAAAGCTCGACGTCGCCGCCCAGCAGGCGCCGCGCGTCCTGGCGCAATGCCTCGCGCACGCTTTCGGCAAGCGAGCCCACGCCCGCGATGGCGGCTACGCCCAGCATCAGGCAGGCGATCAGCACGCGGAATCCCCTGATGCCGCCGCGCAGCTCGCGCCGCGCCATGCGCCAGGCGAGCGCGTAGCGGTCGGGGTTCGCGTTCACTGTGCTGCCGACGCGATGGCGGGGGTGGGCGAAAGCCTGCCGTCGAGCATGCGCGCGGCACGCCCGCAGCGTGCGGCGAGCTTCGGGTCATGCGTGATCAGCAGCAGCGCCGTGCCGTGGCGTTCTTTCAAATCGAACATCAGGTCGACGATGGAATGGCCGGTCGTGCCGTCGAGATTGCCGGTGGGCTCGTCCGCGAGCAGCAAAGCGGGCTTGGCGACGAAGGCGCGCGCGAGCGCGGTGCGCTGCTGCTCGCCGCCCGACATCTGGCCGGGATAGTGCGTCGTGCGGTGCGCGAGCCCGACCGAGTCGAGTGCGGCGCGCGCATGGTCCCACGCATCGGGATCGCCCGCGAATTCCAGCGGGATCGCGACATTCTCGATCGCCGTCATCGTCGGGATCAGATGGAACGACTGGAAGACGATGCCCACGTTGCGCCGGCGGAACAGGGCAAGGCCGTCTTCGTCGAGAGCGGAGAGATCCTGACCCGCGACGCGGACCGTGCCCTGCGTGGGCCGTTCGAGGCCCGCGACGATCATCATCATCGTCGACTTGCCCGAGCCCGACGGACCGACGATGGCCACGCTTTCGCCGCGCGCCATTTCGAAGTCCACGCCGCGCAGGATATTGACCTCGCCCGCCTGGCTCGCCAACTTGAGGTGGACGCCGCGAAGTTCGACGATCGGGGCGGCAGGAGCAGCAGGCATGTCTCGCTTTCCGGGCACGGAGCTGAAGTCTTCAGGATATGGGCGCCGTCGCCTGCTTTTCAATGCAGGCGCGGCAAGCCTTTGCGTGTCATGGCCGAATTTGGCGGCCGCACAGGCACGCCCGCGCCTGCTGCTGCTGGGTGACAGCCTCACCGCCGGCTACGGCCTGCCGGCCAATCTCGCGTTTCCCGCCCGGCTCGAAGCGGCGCTGCAGGCCGCCGGTGTCGGCGTGGACGTCGTCAATGCGGGCGTATCGGGCGATACGTCGGCAGGCGGACTTTCGCGCCTCGACTGGGCGCTGGGCGCCAAGCCGCCGGAATTCGTGCTCGTGGCGCTGGGCGCCAATGACGGGCTGCGCGGTCTCGACGTGGACGCGATGGAACGCAATCTCGACAAGATCTGCGAGAAGCTCGTCGCGCGCGGCTGCCGCGTGATGCTCGCCGGCATGCGCGCCCCGCCCAACATGGGCAGCGACTATGCGTCGCGCTTCGCCGCCGTCTATCCGCGTGTGGCGCAGAAATACAAGGCGCCGCTCTATTCCTTCTTCCTCGAAGGCGTCGCCGCGATCCCGGCTCTCAACCAGGCCGACGGCATCCATCCCAATCCGGCGGGCGTGGAGAAGGTCGTCGCCGGGCTGATGCCTTCGCTGCGCGCGTTCCTCGCGGGCTGACGATCATGCAGGCCCGTACGCTCATCCGCACCGAACACGTCGTCGTGACCGACTATCGCTGCACGGCGGGGCCGGGCGCCAAGCCGTTCGCCGAGGTGCACGAGGGCACGTCCCTCGCGTATGTGCGGCGTGGCAGCTTCGGCTATCGCTATCGCGGGCGCACGCACGAGCTGGTCGCAGGTGCGGTGCTGTCGGGCCATCCGGGCGACGAGTTCACCTGCACGCACGAGCATCATGCCTGCGGCGACGAGTGCCTGTCGTTCCGCCTGTCCCCCAGGCTTGTCGACAGTCTCGGCGACCGGGCCGCATCGTGGCGGCAGGGCGGTCTGCCGCCGCTGCCCGGGATGATGGTGCTGGGCGAACTCGCGCAGGCCGTCGCCGACGGCAGGAGCGACGTCGGGCTGGACGAGATCGGCCATGCATTCGCCGCGCGCTTCGTATCGCTCGTCGACGATCGGGCTTCGGCAGCGTCCGACGGCACGCCGCGCGACCGGCGCCGCGCGGTCGAGACGGCGTTGTGGATCGATGCGAATGCCGAACAGGAAATCGACCTTGCAGCGGCAGCTGCGCAGGCGGGCCTCAGCCCGTTCCATTTCCTGCGCGTCTTCGCGCGGGTGCTCGGCGTGTCGCCGCACCAGTATCTGGTGCGCGCGCGCCTGCGTCGGGCCGCGCGCCTGCTCGTCGAGACCGATGGGCCCGTGACGGGCATCGCCTACGAATCGGGTTTCGCCGACCTGTCGAACTTCATGCGGAGCTTCAAGCGCGCGGCCGGCACCACGCCGCGCGAATTCCGCCGGGCCGCCCGCGCGAAGAAAGACGGCAAGATTCTCCAAGAACGGCTCGCGGCCTTCGCCTAGCTCTTGGCCTCCAACGACGGAGGACCAAGCATGTACGACCATATCGGACTGAGGGTGAAGGATCTTGCCGCCAGCCGCGCGTTCTACGCGGCCGTGCTGAAGCCGCTGGGCTTCGTGGCGGACGATTCGGGCACGGGCTTCGGCCCGCCGGGTGCGCCCGCCCTGTGGCTCTACGAATCGAAGAAGGTCGCGGGCGGCACGCATGTCGCGTTCCGCGCCAAGGACAAGGCGGCCGTGAAGGCGTTCCATGCGGCGGCCCTGAAGGCCGGCGGCAAGGACAATGGCGGGCCTGCCCTGCGCGTGGACTACAGCCCCACCTACTATGCGGGCTTCGTCATCGATCCGGACGGCAACAATGTCGAAGCCGTCTGCTTGAGCTGACCCGAACGGAATCCGGGCTGCCGCTTGCGTGTGCAGCCCGGAAATCCGGCCGGAAATCCGGATGGCATCCGCAATCCGTTTGGTTCAGGATGGCGGAAGCCATGTCGCAGATCGCTCCCCAGATCGCCTTCGCCCAGGCGCGCACGTCGGACCCCGTGAACTGGGGGAAGCTTGCGGTGGAGGTCGGCGAATCGCTTTCACGCAGCCTGCCCACCGCGCGCCTCGGATTCCTCTACGCGACCGACATCCTCGCCGACCGGCTGGAGGAAGTGCTCGCCGTCGTGCGCCGCGTGTCGGGCATTCAGGACTGGGTCGGCTCGGTCGGCATGGGCGTGCTTGGCGACGACGAGGTGTTCGAGGACGCTGCCCTTGCCGCGATCGCGCTGGACCTGCCGGCCGATTCATACCGCGTGCTCCCCAATCTCACCGACGATCTGGCGCCGCTCGCCGAACTTGGGCCGTGGATCGCGGCCAAGCGTCCGGCCTTCGGCGTCATCCATGCCGATCCGCGCTGCCCGGAGCTTGCCGACATGATCGGCGGCATCGCCGAGGCGAGCGAGGCGTTCCTCGTCGGCGGCCTCTCCTCGGGCGAGCGCGCGACCGCGCAGATCGCCGGCAAGGTCGTCGAGGGCGGCGTCTCGGGTGTGCTCTTCGCGCACCAGGTTTCGGTCGTCACGGGCCTGACGCAGGGCTGCTCGCCCATCGGGCCGATGCATCGCGTCAATGCGGCCGACGGCAACGTGCTGATCGGCATCGACGGGCAGCGCGCCCTCGACGTGTTCAAGGAAGACATCGGCGAGATGCTGGCGCGCGACCTGCGCCAGATCGCCGGCCACATCCATGTGGCGCTGCCCGTGCCCGGCTCGAACGCGGCCGACTATCTCGTGCGCAACTTGACCGGCATCGATCCGGCCGAAGGGCTCGTCGCGGTAGGCGCGAGCGTGGAGCCGGGCGACCGGCTGATGTTCGTGCGCCGCGACCGCGCGGCCGCGACGCAGGACCTCGCCGAGATGCTCGAAGGGCTGAAGCGCCAGGCCCCGCGCGCCAAGGCCGGCCTCTATTTCTCGTGCCTCGCGCGCGGCCCGCACCTGTTCGGGCCCGGCTCGGAAGAGCGCCGCCTGCTGCGCGAGACGCTGGGCGACATCCCCATCGTCGGCATGTTCTGCAACGGCGAGATTTCCAACGCGCGGCTCTACGGCTATACCGGCGTCCTCGCGCTGTTCGTCTGACCCCTACCTCCGGAGAATTCTGAAAGATGCAATACCGCAAGCTCGGGCGGAGCGGCCTGTCCGTCTCGGCGATCTGCCTCGGCACCATGACGTGGGGCGAACAGAACAGCGAGGCCGAGGGCCACGCGCAGATCGACTACGCGCTCTCGAAGGGCGTGAACTTCTTCGACGCGGCGGAGATGTATCCCGTGCCGCCGAAGCCCGAGACCTGCGGGCGCACCGAAGAGATCCTCGGCACGTGGCTGGCGAAGAACAGGGCCCGGCGCAAGGACGTGATCGTCGCGACGAAGGTGACGGGCGGATCGAACAACCTCGCGCATGTGCGTGGCGGCGCGCGCCTCGACGCGAAGAGCATCCGCATTGCGGTCGAAGGATCGCTGAAGCGCCTGCAGACGGACTATATCGACGTCTACCAGACGCATTCGCCCGACCGGGCGGCCAATTTCTTCGGGACGCTCGAATACGCGCACGGGCCCGACGCGAACCGCGGCGCGCCGCTCGAAGAGACGGCCGAGACGATGGCGGCGCTCGTCCGGGAAGGGAAGATCCGGCATTTCGGCGTCTCGAACGAGACACCGTGGGGAACGATGAAGCATCTCGAGCTCGCCGACGCCGGCAAGGCCCCGCGCATCGTGTCGATCCAGAACGCCTACAGCCTGCTCAACCGCAGCTTCGAGATCGGGCATTCGGAAATCGCGATGCGCGAGAACGTGGGCCTGCTCGCCTATTCGCCGCTCGGCATGGGCGTGCTCGCGGGCAAGTATCTCAACGGTGCGCGCCCGGCGGGCAGCCGCCTGATGCTCTACGACCGCTTCAAGCGATATTCCACGCCGCGCGCGGAGCCGGCGGCGATCGAATATGTGCGCATCGCGCGCGAAGCGGGTCTCGATCCCGCCCAGATGGCGCTGGCGTTCGTCACCGGCCGGCCGTTCCTCACCGCCACGATCATCGGCGCGACGAAGCCCGAGCAGCTTGCCGCCGACATCGCGTCGGTCGACGTGAAGCTTTCGCCCGACGTGCTCGCCGCGATCGACCGCGTGCATGCGGCCAATCCGAACCCGTGTTCGTAACCGGCTGCAGCTTGTAAGGCGTCCCGAATCGGTCTACCCCTGAACGCGCAACTTCGGTTCGCGTCGGGGGGTTCGATGTACCGCCTGTTCGTCGGCGTGCCCTTGCCGGAAGACGTCCGGCTGCGGCTGGATGGCCTGTGCGGCGGCGTGCCGGGCGCACGCTGGATCCCGGACGAGAATTTCCACATAACGCTGCGCTTCATCGGCGACGTTCCCGGCGACATGGCCGAGGAAGTCGGCTACGCGCTCGCGCATGTCCGCCCGAAGCGCTTCGACATCGAGCTGTCCGGCGTCGGCCATTTCTCCAGCGGCAACGAGGTGCGCGTGCTGTGGGCGGGTGTGCGCAAGAGCGCCGAACTGATGGCGCTGCATGAGCGCGTCGACAACACGCTGCGCCGGCTCGGCCTGCCCGACGAGCAGCGCCGCTTCACCCCGCACGTCACTCTCGCCAAGCTGCGCGACGCCAACCTTCCCAAGGTGCAGGAATGGCTCGCGATCAATTCGCTTTTCCGTGCGGGCCCGCTCACCGTCGACCAGTTCGTGCTCTATTCGAGCTACCGCCAGTCGTCCGGCTCGATCTACACGCCCGAAGCCGAATACATGCTGGCGGCCTAGCGCAGCGTCTCGATCAGCTTCGCGCACTCGGCCTCGATCTGGTCCAGCACCGTCTCGAAGGCTTCCGGCCCGTCGTAATAGGGATCGAGGATGTCGCCGCCGTCGGCGCGCAGCATCCGGATGCGGACATGCGCCTGCTCGGGTGCACGCGCCAGCAGCGCTTCGTAATGGCCGCGGTCGCAGGCGAGGATCAGGTCGAAACTCTCGAAATCGGCATCCGCGATGCGCCGCGCGCGCAGGGCCGAAAGATTGTAGCCGCGCCCGGTCGCGTGGCGCTGGGCGCGCGGATCGGGCGGCTCACCGACGTGGTAGCCCTGCATCCCGCACGAATCGGCCCGCACGACAAGCCCCGCGCGCGCGGCCGCAGTGCGGAAAACCGCCTCGGCGGTGGGCGAGCGGCAGATATTTCCCGTACAGACGAACAGAACGGATTTTCCCGGCGTCGGGTTTTCGTTAGGGTGCTTGCGCATGACGGGCTCGATCGTTGTCCTCACCGGTGCCGGTATATCCAAAGAATCGGGGTTGTCCACCTTCCGCGACGCGGACGGCATCTGGGCGACCGTGAAGATCGAGGACGTGGCGACGCCGCAGGCCTTCGTGCGCGACGAGGCGCGCGTGCACGGCTTCTACAACGCGCGCCGGCGCGCGGTTCTCGATCCGGCCGTCCAGCCCAACGACGCGCATGTGGCGCTGGCGATCCTCGAATCGAACTGGCCGGGCGGCGAGGTGACGATCGTCACGCAGAACGTCGACGACCTGCACGAGCGCGCGGGCTCGCAGAACATCCGCCACATCCACGGCGAACTGCTGAAGGCGCGCTGCATGGCGTGCGGCATCCTCGCCGACCTGCGCGGCGATCTTGCGCCGACGTCGCGGTGTCCTGCCTGCGACGGGCGCGGCAGCCTGCGCCCGCACATCGTCTGGTTCGGCGAGATGCCGCTCTACATGGAAGAGGTCCACGAGAAGCTCGCGACGTGCAGCCTGTTCGTGTCGATCGGCACGTCGGGCAACGTCCATCCGGCCGCCGGCTTCGTCGAGATCGCCAAGGCGGCCGGCGCGCGCACGGTCGAACTCAACCTGGAGCCGTCGGCCGCCGCGAGCGTCTTCGCCGAGCGGCGCTACGGCCCCGCGACGCAGATCGTGCCGGGCTTCGTCGCCGAGCTGCTCGGCGTCGCATGACCGCGCTGCTCGACGCCTATCGCGCCAAGCTCGCGGCGGCCGAGATCAAGGCCGATCCCGCGCAGGCCTTCGCGGTCGAGAAGCTGGAAACGCTGTCGCGCGCGCTCGCCAGCTACAGGCCCGATCCGCGGCCCGGCTTCTGGCGCGCCTCGCTCGGCTTCGCGCGCAAGTTCGGCGCCGAGCAGCGGGGCGCCCCGCCCACCGGCCTCTATTTCTTCGGCGGGGTCGGGCGCGGCAAGTCGATGCTGATGGACCTGTTCTTCGCGCACGCGCCCGTCGCGCACAAGCGCCGCGTCCATTTCCACGCCTTCATGCTCGAGGTGCATTCGCGCATCCATGCCTGGCGCCAGACGGGCGAGGCGAAGAAGGGCGACGGCGATCCGATCCCGCCGCTGGCGCAGACCATCGCCGACGAGGCGTGGCTGCTGTGCTTCGACGAGTTCCAGGTGACGAACATCGCCGACGCGATGATCCTCGGCCGCCTGTTCGGAGCACTTCTGGAGAAGGGCGTGGTCGTCGTCGCCACGTCGAACATCGAGCCCGACGATCTCTACGCCAACGGCCTGCAGCGCGAACGCTTCCTGCCGGCGATCGCGCTGCTGAAGGAAAAGCTCGACGTGCTGGCGCTGGACGGCGGCATCGACTATCGCCGCATCCGCATCCGCAGCCTGCCGGTCTATCATTCGCCGTTGGGCGCGGCCGCGACGGCGGAACTGGAAAAGGCGTTCGCCACGCTGACCGAAGGGGCCCATATCGGGCCGCTGACGCTCGATGTCGGCGGGCGCGAGCTGGAGCTGAAGCGCGCGGGCGGCGGCGTGGCTTTCGCCACGTTCGACGATCTCTGCCGGAAGGCGCTGGGTTCGGCCGATTTCCTGGCCCTCGCCCGGACATGCCACACGCTGGTGCTCGACGGCGTGCCGATCCTCAACCCCGACAACCGCAACGAGGCGCGCCGCTTCGTGGTGCTGATCGACGCGCTCTACGAGCATCGCGGCAAGCTCGTGATGGCGGCCGCCGCGGACCCGGAACATCTGCACCCGGCCGGCGACCACGCCTTCGAGTTCCAGCGCACCGCCAGCCGCCTGCATGAAATGCAGAGCGAGGACTACCTCGCCGCCCCGCATCTGGGGGGCTGAGGGGGGATGGCCGAAGGGCTCGCGATCGGGCATCGCGCGCTGAAGCGTGTCATCGGGCTGCCGATGCTCGTGCTCTATGGCGTGGGCGTCACGGTCGGCGCGGGCATCTTCGTGCTGATCGGCACGATCGCCGACCTCGCCGGTCCGCGCGCGCCGCTTGCCTTCCTGGCCGCCGCCGCCGTGGCGACGGTCACCGCGTTCGCCTATGCCGCCCTCGCGCGCGGCTTCCCGCATGCCGCGGGGGCCTCGCTCTACGTCAAGGTCGCGTTCGGCCGGTCGGCCGGCGTGGCGATCGGGCTGGGCGTGGCGCTCACCGCGATCGTGTCGAGTGCCACGATCGCGCTCGGCTTCACAGGCTACCTGCAGCAGCTCGTCGACCTGCCGCGCGAGGTGGTGGTCGCGGTGATGCTGGTGCTGGTGGGCGCGCTGGTCGCGCGCGGCGTGACCGAAAGCGTCGGCACGGCCGCCCTGCTGACGCTGGTCGAACTCGGGGTGCTGTCGGCCCTGATCGCCGCGGGCCTGCCGGTGCTCGCGGCGGGCGAGGTATGGCGCGCGGCATTCGGTACCGGTGCGCCGCTCGATGCCGGCGCGGTCGTCGGGGCGGCGGTGCTCGCCTTCTTCGCGTTCATCGGCTTCGAGGACATCGTCAACATGGCCGAGGAGACGGTCGAGCCCGATCGTATCGTGGCGCAGGCGATCCTCTGGACGCTGGGCGTCACGACGCTGTTCTACGTCGCGGTCGCGCTGATCGCGGCGGGGGCTCCGGGTGCGGAAGGGGCGACCCACGACCGCGCGCCGCTCGCCGACCTGTGGATGCGGCTCACCGGCACTTCGGGCGCGTGGCTGTCGGCGCTGGCGCTCGTCTCGGTGCTCAACGGCGTGATCGTCCAGTTCGTGATGGCCAGTCGCCTTCTCTACGGGATGGCGCGCGAGCGCATGCTGCCCTCCGTGCTGGCGCATGTGGGCACGCGCCGGACACCCTATGTCGCGGTCTGGCTGGTCGCGGGCCTGACCGTCGTTCTGGCGCTGGCCTTCCCGATCGCGGCGCTGGCGCGGGCGACCACGACGATCACGCTGCTCGTGTTCGCCTGCGTGAATCTCGCGCTGGTCGTCCTCGGCGGGCGGGCGGCGCATGCCCGGCTGCGCCCGTGGCGCTGGGTGGGCGGTCTGGGTGCCGTCCTGACGGCCGGGCTGGCCGCCCAAGAGATCGCGGCGGCGCTGGCGTCCCTCTAGGTGGCACAAGCCCCCCAAAAATCGGCGATTTTTGCGGGCTCCCCCCTTGAAGCGTTAACCAATGGCGGAGTAAAACCCGTCGTCACTTTTCGCAGTGCAGCGACCGGGCCCCGGACGGGGCGCCGTTCGGAAAGGGAAAAATCCATGGCACGCAACAAGATCGCGCTCGTCGGCGCAGGCCAGATCGGCGGCACGCTCGCCCTCCTCGCCGGCCTCAAGGAACTGGGCGACGTCGTGATGATCGACATCGCCGAAGGCATCCCGCAGGGCAAGGCGCTCGACATCGCCGAGGCCGCCCCGGTCGAAGGCTTCGACGGCCTGTTCACCGGCTCGAACGACTTCGCCGCGATGGCCGGCGCCGACGTGGTGATCGTCACCGCCGGCGTGCCGCGCAAGCCCGGCATGACGCGCGACGATCTGATCGGCATCAACGTCAAGGTGATGGCGACGGTCGGCGAGAACCTGAAGAAGCACGCGCCGAACGCGTTCGTGATCTGCGTGACCAACCCGCTCGACGTGATGGTGTGGGTGCTCCAGGTGCTCTCGGGCTTGCCCGCCAACAAGGTCGTCGGCATGGCCGGCGTGCTCGACAGCGCGCGTTTCCGCCACTTCCTCGCCGACGAGTTCAAGGTGTCGGTCGACGACGTCACGGCCTTCGTGCTCGGCGGCCACGGCGACACGATGGTGCCGTCGGTGCGCTATTCCACGGTTGCCGGCATCCCGCTGCCCGACCTCATCAAGATGGGCTGGACCACGCAGGAGCGCCTGGACAAGATCGTCCAGCGCACGCGCGACGGCGGTGCGGAAATCGTCAACCTGCTGAAGACGGGCTCGGCCTTCTACGCGCCGGCCATGTCGGCGATCGAGATGGCCGCGTGCTACCTGCGCGACAAGCGCCGCGTGCTGCCCTGCGCCGCCTGGCTCACCGGCCAGTACGGCGTGAAGAACCTCTATGTCGGCGTGCCGGTCATCCTGGGCAAGAACGGCGTGGAGAAGATCGTCGAGATCAAGCTCGACGCCGCCGAACAGGCCGGTTTCGACAAGTCGGTCAAGGCGGTGCAGGACCTGTGCGCGATCGCCGAAAAGCTGCTCAAGGCCGAAGGTAAGCTGTAATCTGATACCGCGTTTCCGGGCGGGGTGCGGTTGCAGCGCCGCCCCGCCCGGACTAACGTACGCGTCCGCCCTGTCCGCACAGCCCCTAGTTAGGGTGTCCGGGCGGTTTTCCCGACCTTCCAACCGACCGGGACGTCCATGAATATCCATGAATACCAAGCGAAAACCCTGCTGAAGCGCTACGGCGTCGCCGTGCCGAAGGGGGCCGTCGCTTACACCCCCGACGAGGCGGAAAAAGTGGCCCGCGAACTGGGCGGCCCGGTCTGGGTCGTGAAGTCGCAGATCCATGCCGGCGGCCGCGGGGCGGGGCGCTTCAAGGACGATCCGAACGGCAAGGGCGGCGTGCGCGTCGTGAAGTCGATCGACGAGGTGAAGAAGAACGCCTCGGCGATGCTCGGCAAGACGCTGATCACCAAGCAGACCGGCCCCAAGGGCAAGGAAGTGAAGCGCATCTACGTCGAGGAAGGCTGCGACATCAAGCGCGAGCTCTATCTCGGCATGCTCGTCGACCGCGCCACGCGCTGCGTGACGATCATGGCGTCGACCGAAGGCGGCATGGAGATCGAGGAGGTCGCCCACAAGACGCCCGAGAAAATCATCAAGGTCGCCATCGATCCGGCCGAAGGCCTGCAGGCCTACTACGCCCGCAAGGTCGCGTTCGCGCTGGGCCTGGAAGGCAAGCAGGTCGGCGCCTGCGTCAAGTTCCTGACCGCGATGTACGAGGCCTTCACCGGCCTCGACGCCTCGATCGTCGAGATCAATCCGCTGGTCATCACGGGCGCCGGCGAAGTCATCGCGCTGGATGCCAAGATGAACTTCGACGACAACGCGCTGTTCCGCCACAAGGACGTGGCGGACCTGCGCGACGAGGACGAAGAAGACCCGATGGAGCTCGAAGCCTCGAAGCACGAGCTCAACTACGTCAAGCTCGACGGCTCGATCGGCTGCATGGTCAACGGCGCCGGTCTCGCGATGGCGACGATGGACATCATCAAGCTCTACGGCGGCGAGCCGGCGAACTTCCTCGATGTCGGCGGCGGTGCGACGCGCGAGCGCGTGACGCAGGCCTTCAAGCTGATCCTCTCCGACCCGAATGTCGAAGGCATCCTCGTCAACATCTTCGGCGGGATCATGCGCTGCGACGTCATCGCCGAAGGCGTGGTGGCGGCGGCGCGCGAGGTCGCGCTCAACGTGCCGCTGGTCGTGCGCCTGGAAGGCACGAACGTCGATCTCGGCAAGAAGATCCTCAAGAATTCCGGCCTCAAGATCGTGTCGGGCGACAACCTCGCCGACGCGGCCGAAAAGATCGTCAAGGCCGTGAAGGAGGCCGCATAACATGGCCGTACTCGTCGACAAGAACACCAAGGTCATCTGCCAGGGCTTCACCGGCGCGCAGGGCACCTTCCACTCCGAGCAGGCCGTCGCCTACGGCACCAAGATGGTCGGCGGCGTCACGCCCGGCAAGGGCGGCTCCAAGCATCTCGACCTGCCCGTGTTCAACACGGTGGACGAAGCGGTGCGCACGACCGGAGCAGACGCCTCGGTCATCTACGTGCCGCCGCCCTTCGCGGCCGACGCGATCCTCGAGGCGGTCGACGCCAAGGTCCGCCTCGTCGTGTGCATCACCGAAGGCATCCCGGTCCTCGACATGGTGCGCGTCAAGCGCGCGATGCAGGGCTCCAAGACGCGCCTCATCGGGCCGAACTGCCCGGGCCTCATCACGCCGGGCGAATGCAAGATCGGCATCATGCCGGGCCACATCCACAGCCGCGGCAAGATCGGCATCGTGTCGCGCTCGGGCACGCTGACCTACGAAGCCGTCGCGCAGACGACGGCGGCCGGCCTCGGCCAGACGACGTGCGTGGGCATCGGCGGCGACCCGGTCAACGGGACGAACTTCATCGACGTGCTCGAGCTGTTCGTGGCCGACCCCGAGACGGTCGGCATCATCATGATCGGCGAAATCGGCGGTTCGGCGGAAGAAGAGGCCGCGGCCTTCTTCAAGGCGTCGAAGTCGAAGAAGCCGATCGTCGGATTCATCGCGGGCGTCACCGCCCCGCCGGGACGCCGCATGGGCCATGCCGGCGCGATCATCTCGGGCGGCAAGGGCACGGCCGGCGACAAGATCGAGGCGATGAAGTCGGCGGGCTACATGGTGGCCGACAGTCCGGCCGCCCTCGGCTCGACGATGCTCAAGGCGATGAAGGGCTGATCGGCGGAACTTGACGCTCCCACCCTGCGAAGGCTGACAATGGCAACGCATCCGGATCTCGACTCCCTGTTCAACGGCGCCAACGCGGTCTATCTCGCGGAACTTCTCGACCGCTACCGCGCGGATCCCGCCAGCGTCGATCCGAGCTGGCACGCGCTGTTCCGCGAGATGGGGGCCGAAGGCACGGGCTATTTCGTGCCGGGCTGGGGCCGCGAGAAGACGAAGATCATCGGCGTGCCCGATCCGGCCGCCGCGGCCCCCGCAAAGGGCAAGCCCGCCAACGCGAACGCGGCTCCTGCGGCGGCGCCGTCCGCCGGCGCGGTCACCATCGAGCAGGCGCGCGCCGCCACGCTCGATTCGATCCGCGCGATCATGCTCATCCGCGCCTACCGCGTGCGCGGCCATCTCGACGCGACGCTCGATCCGCTGGGCCTCACCAAGCGCGAGCCGCACCCCGAACTCGATCCGGCCAGCTACGGCTTCACCGAAGCCGACATGGACCGGCCGATCTTCATCGACAACGTGCTGGGCATGCACACGGCCACGCTGCGCGAGATCATCGCGGCGGTGAAGAAGACCTATTGCGGCTCGATCGGCGTCGAGTTCATGCACATCACGGATCCCGAGCAGAAATCGTGGATCCAGCAGCGCATCGAAGGCCCGCGCAACCAGACCGACTTCACCGAGCGCGGCAAGCGCGCGATCCTCGAGCGACTGACGGCGGCCGAGGGCTTCGAACGCTTCCTCGACAGGAAGTTCGTCGGCACCAAGCGCTTCGGCCTCGACGGCGCGGAATCGATGGTTCCGGCGCTGGAGCAGATCATCAAGCGCGGCGGCCAGCTCGGCGTGCGCGAGATCGTCATCGGCATGCCGCACCGCGGGCGCCTCAACGTGCTCGCCAACGTGATGGGCAAGCCCTACATCGCGATCTTCTCGGAGTTCGCGGGCGTCTCCTCGCAGCCCGACGACGTGCAGGGTTCGGGCGACGTCAAGTACCATCTCGGCACTTCGTCGGACCGCGAGTTCGACGGCAACAAGGTGCACCTGTCGCTGACGGCCAATCCCTCGCATCTCGAGGCGGTCAATCCCGTCGTGCTCGGCAAGGCGCGCGCCAAGAGCGTGCAGCTCGGCGACAACGACCGCACGCAGGTGATGCCGCTGCTCCTCCACGGCGACGCGGCGTTCGCGGGCCAGGGCATCGTCCCCGAGACGATGGGCTTCGTCGACATCCTCGGCTACCGGACCGGCGGCACGATCCACTTCATCGTCAACAACCAGATCGGCTTCACGACGGCGCCGGCCTATTCGCGCTCGGGCGCCTACTGCTCGGACATCGCCAAGGGCCTCGGCTTCCCGGTCTTCCACGTCAACGGCGACGATCCGGAAGCCGTCGTTCACGTCGCGCGCATCGCGGTCGAGTTCCGCCAGCGTTTCCACCGCGACGTCGTCATCGACATGATCTGCTACCGCCGCCACGGCCACAACGAGGCCGACGAGCCGTCCTTCACGCAGCCGATCATGTACCGCAAGATCGCGGCCCAGCCGACGACGCGCACGATCTACGCCGAGCATCTGGCGAAGACCGGCCAGCTCTCGGCCGAAGAGTCGCAGAAGATCTACGACGATTTCGCGGCGCATCTCGACTCGCAGCTCGAAGCCTCGAAGAACTACAAGCCCAACAAGGCCGACTGGCTCGAAGGCAAGTGGGCGGGCATCGAGCTCGCCAAGAAGGAAGACAACCGCGGCAACACCGCGGTGACGATGGACCTGCTGAAGGAAGTGGGTGCGGGCATCTGCCGCGTGCCCGAAGGCCACAACATCCATCGCACGATCCGCCGCCAGCTCGAGAACAAGAAGAAGCTGATCGACACGGCCGGCGCCATCGACTGGGCGACCGCCGAGGCGCTCGCCTTCGGCACGCTCGCGGTCGAGGGCACGCCCGTGCGCCTCTCCGGCCAGGATTGCGGCCGCGGCACGTTCTCGCAGCGCCACTCGGTGCTGGTCGACCAGGAAACCGAGAAGCGCTTCGTGCCGCTCAACAACATCCGCCCGAAGCAGGCGACGTTCGAGGTCCACGACAGCCCGCTGTCGGAATTCGGCGTGCTCGGCTTCGAGTACGGCTACTCGATGGCCGAGCCCAACTCGCTCGTGCTGTGGGAGGCCCAGTTCGGCGACTTCGCCAACGGCGCGCAGACGATGTTCGACCAGTTCATCTCGTCGGCCGAGGTGAAGTGGCTGCGCATGTCGGGCCTCGTCATGCTGCTGCCGCACGGCTACGAAGGGCAGGGACCGGAGCACTCGTCGGCCCGCCTCGAACGCTTCCTGCAGATGTGCGCCGAGGACAACTGGCAGGTCTGCAACCTGACCACGCCCGCGAACTATTTCCACGCGCTGCGCCGCCAGGTGCGCCGCACGATCCGCAAGCCGCTGCTGGTCATGACGCCCAAGTCGCTGCTGCGGCACAAGCTGGCGGTCTCGCCGCTCGCGGATTTCGGGCCGAACACCAGCTTCCACCGAATCCTGCCGGAGACCGAGAAGCTGGTCGCCGACGTGAAGGTGAAGCGCGTGGTGCTGTGCTCGGGCAAGATCTACTACGACCTGTTCGAGGAGCGCGCCAAGCGCGGCATCGACGACGTGGCGCTCGTGCGCATCGAGCAGCTCTATCCGTTCCCGCTTGCCACGACCGAGCGCGAGCTCGGCCGCTACAAGAACGCCGACGTGGTCTGGTGCCAGGAAGAGCCGCAGAACATGGGCGCGTGGACGTTCGTCGAGCACCGCCTCGAAAACCTCCTGTCGCACCTCAAGAACGCGGCGAAGCGCCCCTCCTATGCCGGCCGCGCCGAGGCGGCCGCCACGGCGACTGGCCTCTACAAGCGTCACAACAAGGAACAGGCCGAGATCGTCGACAAGGCGCTGACGGTCTGAGATCCACCCCGCACCGAAAAGAACGGAATCCGAGCATGGCCGTCGAAATCAAAGTCCCTCCGATGGGCGAGTCCGTCAGCGAGGCGACCATCGCCAAATGGTTCAAGAAGGTCGGCGACGCCGTGAAGGTCGACGAGCCGCTGTGCGAGCTTGAGACCGACAAGGTCACGGTCGAGGTTCCGGCCCCCGTCGCGGGCATGCTGTCGGCGATCGTCGCCGAGGCGGGCGCCACCGTCGGCGTCGGCGCCAAGCTCGGCGAGATCGAAGCCGGTGCCGCCGGCAAGGCCGCGGCGCCTGCCGCTGCCGCCCCTGCCGCCGCCAAGCCCGCTTCGGCCCCTGCGCCCGCACCGGCCGCCGCCGCCCAGCCGGGCCCGGCCGCGCGCAAGGCGCTGTCGGAAGCGGGTCTCCCGGCTTCCGCCGTCGCCGGTTCCGGCAAGGACGGCCGCGTGACCAAGCCCGATGTCGCCGCCGCCGCGGCAGCACCGGCCGCCAAGCCGGCCGCGCCCGCCGCCCCGCGCGACACCGGCCCGCGCGAAGAGCGCGTGAAGATGACGCGCCTGCGCACGCGCATCGCCGAACGCCTCAAGCAGGCGCAGAACACCGCCGCCATGCTGACGACCTTCAACGAGGTCGACATGACGGCCGCGATGGCGCTGCGCTCGAAGTACAACGAGAATTTCGAGAAGCGCCACGGCATCAAGCTCGGCTTCATGTCGATCTTCGCCAAGGCGTGCGTGGTGGCCCTCAAGGAGCTGCCGGCCGTCAACGCCGAAATCGACGGCGGCGACATCATCTACAAGAACCACTACGACATCGGCATCGCGGTCGGCACGCCGCAGGGCCTCGTCGTGCCGGTCGTGCGCGACTGCGACATCCTCTCCTTCGCCGACATCGAGAAGAAGATCGGCGATTTCGGCCGCCGCGCGCGCGACGGCAAGCTGACGATGGACGACATGTCGGGCGGCACCTTCACGATCACCAACGGCGGCATCTACGGCTCGCTGATGTCCACGCCCATCCTGAACCCGCCGCAGTCGGGCATCCTGGGCATGCACAAGATCCAGCCGCGCCCGGTCGCCGTCGGCGACAAGGTCGAGATCCGCCCGATGATGTACATCGCGCTCAGCTACGACCACCGCATCATCGACGGCCGCGAGGCCGTGACGTTCCTCGTGCGCGTCAAGGAATGCATCGAAGATCCCGCCCGCCTCATCCTGGACATGTGAACGAACATGACTGAAGCCGCCTACGATCTCGTCGTCATCGGTTCCGGCCCCGGCGGCTATGTCTGCGCGATCCGCGCGGCGCAGCTCGGCCTCAAGGTCGCGTGCGTGGAGAAGCGCGAAACGCTGGGCGGCACCTGCCTCAACGTGGGCTGCATTCCCTCCAAGGCGCTGCTGCACGCGTCGGAGAAGTTCGAGGAAGCGAGCCACGGCCTCGGCGTCTTCGGCGTCAAGGTCGGCAAGGTCGAGCTCGACCTCAAGGCCATGATGGGCCACAAGGAAAAGACGATTAAGTCCAACGTCGACGGCGTCGCCTATCTCTTCAAGAAGAACAAGATCGACTGGGTCAAGGGTGCGGGCAGGATCGCCGGTGCCGGCAAGGTCGAAGTCGCGCTGAATGCCGGCGGCACGCAGAGCCTCGCCACCAAGGCCATCGTCATCGCGACGGGCTCCGACGTCGTGTCGCTGCCCAGCCTCAAGATCGACGAGAAGAAGATCATCTCGTCCACGGGTGCCCTCGAACTCACCGAAGTGCCGAAATCGATGGTGCTCGTCGGGGGCGGCGTCATCGGGCTGGAGATGGGTTCGGTCTGGCAGCGCCTGGGCGCCAAGGTCACGGTCGTCGAATTCCTCGACCGCATCATGCCCGGCATGGACGGCGAGGTTTCCAAGCAGATGCAGCGCGTCCTCACCAAGCAGGGGATGGCGTTCAAGCTCTCGACCAAGGTGACGGCCGCCAAGATCGGCCCCAAGGGCGTGACGCTGACGGTGGAACCCGCCGCAGGCGGCGCCGCAGAGACCATCGACACCGACATCGTGCTCGTCGCGGTCGGAAGGCGCCCCTATACCGACGGGCTCGGCCTCAAGGAATCGGGCGTCAATCTCGACGAGAAGGGCCGCGTCGCGGTCGACCCGCATTTCCAGACGAACGTGCCCGGCATCTACGCGATCGGCGACTGCATCGCCGGCCCGATGCTCGCGCACAAGGCGGAAGACGAAGGTTCGGCCGTCGCCGAGATCCTCGCGGGCCAGCATGGCCACGTGAACTACGACGCGATCCCGTCGGTCGTCTATACGTGGCCGGAAGTGTCGAGCGTGGGCAAGACCGAGGAACAGCTGCGCGCCGAAGGCGTCGATTACCGCGTGGGCAAGTTCCCGTTCACCGCGAACGGCCGCGCCCGCGCGATGAATTCGACCGACGGCTTCGTCAAGATCCTCGCCGACAAGGCCACCGACCGCGTGCTCGGCGTGCACATGATCGGCCCGTCGGTCGGCGAGCTGATCGCCGAGATGGCGCTGGCGATCGAGTTCGGCGCCTCTTCCGAGGACATCGCGCGCACCTGCCACGCGCATCCCACGCTGACCGAAGCCGTGCGCGAAGCGGCGCTGGCGGTCGACGGCCGTCCGATCCACATCTGATTTCGCGGCCCTGCCGCCCGCTCAGATCCGCCGGAAGGCCGCGTAGGTGAAAGCCTGCGTCGTGCCGAACGGCGTCGGGTGGCTTTCCCCGGCCTGCGCGTAGAGGGCGAATCCGGCGCCGAGCCGGTCTGCCAGCGATTGCGGGCTGTAGCGCTGGACCGGAAGGCCGCTGCATTTGTCCGGGCCGTCGGGCGCGAATGTCGCCATGACGACGCACGAGCCGGATTCGGTTCCCGCGCGCAGGGCCGCGACATAGGCCGCCTGCGATGCGGGCTCGGTCAGGAAATGGAAGACCGCCCGGTCGTGCCAGATGTTCCATGTCCGTGGCGGACGCCATCTGGCGATGTCGGCGACGATCCATTCGATTTTCGCGGCGGCGGCGCCGAGCCGGGCTTTCGAGCGTTCCAGCGCGATGCCCGAAATATCGAGCACCGCAAGATCGGTGTGACCGGCGGCGAGCAATCCGTCGACCAGCCGGGACGCGCCGCCGCCGATGTCGATGACCGAGGCCGGGCGGCCCTTTGCGGCGTCGGCGATCATCGACAGGGACCGCTCCGGCCGCGGCTGGTACCAGCTCACATTGTCGGCCTTGGCCGCGTAAGTCGCATCCCATCGGTCCTGCGCTTCGCTACTCACGCGAACAGCCTTCCCAGCCGCTCCACCCCGGCCTCGATCCGCTCCACCGTCGGCATCGAGAAATTGAGCCGCAGCGTGTTCTCGCCGCCGCCCGTGGCGTGGAACGCGGCACCCGGCACATAGGCGACGCGCTCGCGCCTGATCGCGGTCTGCAGCAGCGTCGTGGCGTTGCGGCCTTCCGCCAGCGTCATCCAAACGAACATGCCGCCGTCGGGCTTCGTCCAGTGCGTGCCCTTGGGCATGTGCCGGTCGAGGGACGCGAGCATCGCGTCGCGCTTGTGGCGGTAGGTCTCGGTCGTCTTCGCGACCTGCGTGTCGTAGCAGCGCGTGGCGACCTCGTGCATGACGATCTGGTTGATCGTCGGGCTGTGCAGGTCGCCCGCCTGCTTGGCGAGGACGAGCTTGCGGATCGGATCGCGCCCGCCGCACACCCAGCCGACGCGCAGGCCTGGCGCGATCGTCTTCGAGAAGGTGCCGCAATAGAGCACGCGCGAGGCGTCGATGCTGCCGGTGCGCCCGATGTCGAGTTCGAGCAGGCCCGGCGGCTTCGCGCCGCCATAGCGCAGCGCCTCGTAGGCCGCATCCTCGATCAGCGGAACGTCGAGCGCCGTGCAGAGATCGAGCAGCTTCTCGCGCGCGGCCAGCGACATCGAAAGGCCGGTCGGGTTGGCGAAATCCGGCACGCAATAGGCCGCCGCCACGCGCCCGCCGCGCTTGCGCGCGCGCTCGGCGAGCACGTCGGCGGATTCGTTGGCGCCGGGGCCGGGCAGGTCGTCGTAATTGGGTTCGCACGGCCCGAAGGCCTGCAGGGCACCCATATAGGTCGGGCGCTCGACGAGGACGGTGTCCTTGGCGCCGACGAACAGCTTGCCGAGCAGGTCGAGCCCCTGCTGCGAGCCCGTGACGATCATCACGTTGTCGCGCGTGCAGGCAATGCCTTGCCTCGCCATGTAACCGACGATCCAGTCGCGCAGCGGGCCATAACCCTCGCTGACCGAATATTGCAGCGCCTGACCGCTTTTCTCGGGGCTGGCCAAAGCGCCCGCATAGGCGGCCTGGATCGCCTCGACGGGGAACAGGTCCGGATCGGGGATGCCGCCGGCGAAGGAGATGATCTGGGGGTCCTCGAGCAGCTTCAGCAGTTCGCGGATCTCGGAGGCCTGCATGCCGCGCGTGCGGCCGGCATAGTGGCGGGCCCAGTCGTGGGTGCTGTCGCTTGTGGTCGGTGTGGTCATGTTTCCTCGCTGCGCCATCCTACCCAATCTCCGCGCGCGCGGTCCTGCGGCTGGATCGGGGCTGCCCTGCATCCGGCGGGTGGAACGGGCAAAAAGCGCCGATGGCAGAGGCGCTTAGAAAGGATTGATGCAGGTCACACGGGTGCCCCAATTGGGGTGCTATACTTATCCTAACGTGTATTCCACACGCGACAGGAGAGATGCCATGTCCATCCGCAAGCTTGTTCTCGCAACGCTGCTGGCCGCCGCCGCAGTGCCTGCACTGGCCCAGACGCCGGGTTCGATCGTGATGCCGACGGTCGTGCCCGCGATCGTCAACACGGCCCCGACGCCGCCGCCGCCGGCCGAAGCGCCGAAGACCGACGAGGCGCAGAAGCCGAAGACGAACTGAGAAGTCAGGCCATCGCGGCTTCGGCAATACCCTGCCGGGCCATCATGCGCACCACTGACGGACGCGTCTTCATCGCGTCCGTCAGGCGCTTGATCGCCGGGAAGGCATAGGCCGGACGCGCGAGATGGCGCGACCAGCGCGCCAGCATGTGCACGAAGAAATCGGCCGTCGAGACGGCCGCCCCCAGACAATAGGGCTTTCCGCTTTCGGCGAGCTTCGCGTCGATATGCGCGAAATGCGCGTCCAGCCGCGTCGCGGCTCCCGCCTTGATCGCGCCGTGCGCTTTTGGATCGTCGATCAGCCAGTCGGGATGGAACCAGTCCATCAATGCCGGCTGGACCGTGTTCGACAGGAACAGCATCCATTCATAGGCGCGCGCCCGTGGCTGCGTGCCGGGTGCGGGCAGCAGGCCCGCCTGCGGGAAGCGCTCGGCGAGGTAAAGGCAGATCGCGGCCGATTCCGTCAGCACGAAATCGCCGTCGATCAGCACCGGCACGCGGCCCTTGGGATTGAGTTTCAGGAATTCCGGATCGCGCGCACCCCCGGCCTCCATGTCGACCCGCACCCATTCGTGAGCCACGCCGATTTCTTCCAGGATCGCCGCCGGCGCCATCAACGCCGTGCCCGGCCCGCCGTAGATCTTCATCGTCATCCTCCGAACAGATGCGTGACCGCGAGCCACACGACGGCGGCCCCGCCGAGCACGACCGCGCCCGCGATCGCGACGGCGAACGCGCCCGCCACGCAGCCGGCGGCGACGAACGCGCCGTCGCGCGCGACATGGCCAAGGCCGATCAGCGCCATCGCGATGGCCGGCGGCCAGTTGCCCAGCGGGATCGGCAGCGACACGATCGTCGCCAGCACGAGCAGCACCACGCCCAGCAGCCGCTCGATCCAGCCGTCGGTCAGGCCCTGCAGGCGCGGCTTCAGCACGCGCTCGACGCGCTGCAGGTAGGGCACGCCGCGGTCGACCATCGTTTCGAAATGGACCCGCTCGATCGAACGTTCGAGCAGCCAGTCCGGCAGCCGGGGCCGCTCGAAGCCGAGGATCATCTGGATCGCGAGCACGATCTGCGGCACGCCGAAGAGCGTCGACACGCCCGGGATCGTGCCGATCCCGACCGCGTTTGGAAGGGCGAACAGCAGCATTGCGGCGCCGAAGGCGCGGTCGTCGAGCGCCTCGACGAAGTCGCGCAGCTTCACGCGCTCGGCGCCGCGCGCGCGCATTTCCAGCAGCAGGGCCGAGACGGTCCGCGCGGCTTCGCTCATCCGCGCGCCCGCGGATGTGCCGCCGCGTAGACGTCGATCAGCCGTTCGGCATCGACGGCCGTGTAACGCTGCGTGGTCGACAGCGAGGCGTGGCCCAGCAGTTCCTGGATCGCGCGCAGGTCGGCGCCGGCCCCCAGCAGATGCGTGGCGAAGGAATGGCGCAGCGCATGCGGCGTCGCCGTTTCCGGCAGGCCGAGTGCCACGCGCAGGCGGCGCACGCAGGCCTGCACGATGCCGGCGTTGAGCCGCTTGCCGCGCACGCCGACGAACAGCGCATCCTTTGCGCCGCCGCGGAACGGGCACTGGCGCACATACTCGGCGACGAGATCGCGCACCTGCGCCAGCACCGGCACGTCGCGCGCCTTGCGCCCCTTGCCCACGATGCGCAGCATCTCGCCCAGCGGCACGGCGTCGCGGTTCAGCGACAGTGCCTCGTCGATGCGCAGGCCCGCGCCATAGAGAAGTGCCAGCACCGCGCGGTCGCGCGCCGCGACCCAGGGCGCGCTCGCGTCGATGTCGGCGGCGTCGAGCAGGGCGGCCGCATCGACCGCGTCGAGCGCCTTGGGCAGGCTGCGCGGCAGCTTCGGCCCGCGCATCGCGCCGATATGCGCGTTGCGCGCCAGGCCCGCGCGGTCGAGATAGCGGTAGAAGCCGCGCAGCGTGGAAAGCGCGCGCGCGTTCGAGGTAGCCTTCATCCCGCCCTGCACGCGCCTTGCGAGGAAGCCGCGGAAATCGGCGGGCTTCAGGTGCGACAGCGCCGCGAGCGTCGGCAGTTCGCCCAGATGTTCCTGCAGGAACTGGAGGAAGGCCGCGAGATCGCGCGTGTAGTTCGACAGCGTGTGCCGCGAGACGCGCTTCTCGTTTTCGAGCTGCGCGCGCCAGCCGGCGATTGCCGGCGGCAGGTCGCCGGCCGCGGCGAAGCCGGGTGTCAGTTCGCGCGCGCCAGCCATCCGCGCAGGGTCGCCTCGACCGTGCGGCCGAGGAAATTCAGCAGTTCGGTGCCCTGGCCGGGATGGAATTTCGACGTGGCGCGCGAGCCGAAGGCAAGGATGCCCGGCGGCATGTCGCGCTTCAATTGCAGGCGCAGCAGCGCCTGGCTGTGGACCAGCGTGGACGCCCCGCCATAGATGGACGTGTCGCCCGGCTCGTCGGACAGCAGCAGGATGTCGCGCCGCTCGCCCATCAAGCGGTCGACCGTGCCGCGCGGCAGGATGCGCAGGTTCTGCGCGTTCTCGCCCGGCGGCACGTGTTCCAGCGATTCGAAGCCCAGCCCGATGGCGTCGACTTCCAGATGCATCGGCAGGTCGACCGCGATCGTGTCGATGCAGTGGGGAAGGGACTTGGCGGTCAGCACCGACAGCACGGCGGCGTGGATGCGGCCCTGCGTGGCGAGGTTGGCGCGGCTGGTGGCGATCAGCTCGGCCTGTGCGGCCGTCAGCTTGGCGAGGTCGGTGCGCATGCGCTCGAGCATGTAGCGCTGCATGTCGACCACGCCGTTGTCCGAGTGCTGGCTCGGCGGCGTGAGGATCCACAGGAGGTCGGGATGCTCGATCAGGAAGTCCGGATGGCGGCGCAGATATTCCGCGACCAGCGGGCTCGTCAGCGCCGAGAGGCCTGCGAGTGCGGATGCGCTTTCGGACTCGGCCATGATCGAGGGATTCTCCCTTGTTGCCTTACAGGACCGACTGCCCGGTCTTCTTCCAGTCCGCGTTGAACTGGGCGAGACCCTTGTCGGTCAGCGGATGCGCGAAAAGCTGCTTCAGCACGTTCGCGGGTGCCGTCACCACATGCGCGCCGAGCTTGGCGCTTTCCACGATGTGCATGGGGCCGCGCACCGAAGCGACCAGCACCTCGGTCTTGAAGGTCGGGTACTGGCGGTAGATCGTCATGATGTCGGCGATCAGCTGCATGCCGTCGGTGCCGATGTCGTCGAGCCGCCCGACGAAGGGCGAGACGAACGTGGCGCCGGCCTTGGCGGCGAGGATCGCCTGCGCGGGGCTGAAGCACAGCGTGACGTTGACCATCGTGCCGGAATCGGCCAGCACCTTGCAGGTCTTGAGGCCGTCGAGCGTGAGCGGCACCTTGACCGCGACGTTCTTCGCGATGCCGGCGAGCTTCTTGCCCTCCTTCAGCATCGTGTCGAAATCGTTGGCGGTGACTTCGGCGCTGACGGGGCCCGCGACGATGCCGCAGATCTCGGCGACGACGTCGAGGAACTTCTTGCCCGACTTGGCGATCAGCGAGGGATTCGTCGTCACGCCGTCGAGCAGGCCGGTGGCGGCGAGGTCGCGGATCTCGGCGGTGTCGGCGGTGTCGACGAAGAATTTCATCGGTTGGGCATTCCTTTGGCGACTCGAAACGGCCAGAGTCTAGCCGATGGTCGAGTCGTGTTCCAGCATGCGCGTGCGCGTGGCCCTGCCGCTGCCGCTCGGGCCTTACGACTACCGCGTCCCGGCCGAACGGCGCGTGATGCCGGGCGACTTCGTGTCCGTGCCGCTGGGGCGGCGCAGCGTGACCGGCGTGGTGTGGGACGATGCGGCCGACGACACGCTGGATGAAGCGCGCCTGAAGGATATCGCGGGCGTGCTGCCGGCGCCGCGCATGGCCGAACCGCTGCGCAGATTTCTGGCGTGGGTGTCGGCTTACACCTTGTCGCCGCTGGGCAATGTGCTGCGCATGGCGATGAGCGTGCCCGAGGCGCTGGCTCCTGCGCGCCGCGTGACCGCCTGCGCGATCGCCGCGGGTGCACCCGATCCCGAACTGGATGAGCCGGGCGTTCTCACGCCCGCACGCCGGCGCGTGCTGCGCGAAGCGCGCGCGGGGGCACGGCCCGCGGCCGAGCTTGCGCGCGCGGCCGATGTTTCGGCCGGCGTGGTGAAGGGTCTCGTCGAGAAAGGCTGGCTCGAAAACGTCGAGATCGATCCGCCTTCCCCGCCCGAGCCCGATGCCGGCCATCCGCGCGCCGATCTTTCGCCCGTGCAGCGCGGGGCGGCCGACGAACTCGCCGCGCGCGTCGGGCAGGGCTTCTCGGTCACGCTGCTCGACGGCGTGACGGGTTCGGGAAAGACGGAAGTCTATTTCGAAGCGATCGCTGCGGCGCTTGCGGCCGACAGACAAGTGCTCGTCCTGCTGCCCGAGATCGCGATGGGCGCGCAGTGGCTGGCGCGCTTCCAGTCGCGCTTCGGCGCGGAGCCTTCGCAATGGCATTCCGAACTCGGCACGGCGCAGCGCGCGCGTGTGTGGCGAAGTGTTGCGGCCGGAACCGCGCGCGTCGTCGTGGGTGCGCGTTCCTCGCTGTTCCTGCCGTTTGCGAAGCTGGGCCTCATCGTCATCGACGAGGAGCACGAGCAGGCGTTCAAGCAGGAGGAAGGCACGATCTATCACGCGCGCGACATGGGCGTGGTGCGCGCGCGCCTCGAAGCCTGCCCGATCGTGCTGGCTTCCGCCACACCGTCGCTGGAGACGCTCGCGAATGTGGAGCGCGGGCGCTATGCGCGCGTGGAACTGCCCGCGCGCCATGGCGGCGCGAGCCTGCCGCGCGTCGAGGCGATCGACCTGCGCAAACATCCGCCGCCGCGCCAGTCGTTCATTGCACTACCGCTGCGCGCGGCCCTCACCGAAGCACTGGCGGCGGGCGAACAGTCGATGCTGTTCCTCAACCGGCGCGGCTATGCGCCGCTCACGCTGTGCCGCGCCTGCGGGCACCGGCTGCAATGCCCGAGCTGCACGGCCTGGCTGGTCGAACACCGGCTGCACGGGCGGCTGCAATGCCATCATTGCGGCCATTCGGCGCCGCTGCCGCGCCAGTGCCCGTCCTGCACGGCGGAAGATTCGTTCGTCGCCTGCGGCCCCGGCGTGGAGCGCGTGGCGGAAGAGGCGCGTGCCCTGTTCCCCGACGCGAAGATCGACGTGATGACGTCCGACACCGTCACCGGCCCGGCGGCGGCCGAAGAATTCGTGCGCCGGATGACGGCGCGCGAGATCGACATCCTGGTCGGGACCCAGATCGTCGCCAAGGGCCACCATTTCCCGTTCCTGACGCTGGTCGGGATCGTGGACGCGGACCTCGGCCTGTCGGGCGGCGACCTGCGCGCGGCCGAGCGGACGTGGCAGCTCCTCCACCAGGTGGCGGGGCGCGCCGGGCGCGCCGAAAGGCCAGGACGCGTTCTGCTTCAGACACATATGCCCGAGCACGCGGTCATGAAGGCGCTCGTCGGCGGCGACCGGGCGCGCTTCCTTGCGGCCGAACGGGCCGACCGCCAGCGCCACGGCTGGCCGCCCTTCGGGCGGCTGGCGGCGGTGATCGTGGCAGGGGCGGACGAGGGCCTGGTCGACCGGCTCGCCCGCCGGCTGGGCTCGACCGCACCGCGCAACAGCGGTGTGAGCGTCCTCGGCCCGGCCCCGGCCCCGATGGCGATCCTGCGCGGCCGCCACCGCCGCCGCCTGCTGGTGAAAACCGCGCGCGAGGCGAACCTGCAGGAAATCGTCGAATCGTGGCTCGCGCAGACGCGGATTCCGGCCGACATCCGCGTGCAGATCGACGTCGATCCGTACAGTTTCATGTGAGCGCGGAAGCCCGTATTTACGGCACTCGTGGATAACCCGCAGCTTTTTCGCCGCCCTTATTGCATCGGCGAAATGCCTGTGTTAGCTAATCGCCCGCAGCCGAACGGAATACCCATTTCGTTCGCCGTTTTCTTGTTGTTTTCCGCGAGGTTGGCGAGCCCGTCCGGGGTGGGCCAGAAGCGGAAAACGGATCGCCGACCAAGGGACCGCGCGTGGCCTCCAAAAAAGCCTCTTCTGCCGGAATCGCCCAACGCTACGCGGGCGCGCTGTACGAACTCGCCAATCCGCAATGGCTTGACGCCGTCGCCGGCGACATCAAGACCTTCGAGGAGGCGCTCGCCGCCGTCCCCGAACTGAAGCGGATGACGAACAGCCCGCTTCTGCCGCGCGCCACCCAGGAAAAGGCCGTGCTCGCCGTCATGGCGAATCTCGGCATCGGCGATCTCGTTCGCCGCTTCGTCGGCACGCTGGCGCGCAACCGCCGCCTCGCGGATTTCCCGGCGATCGCCAGGCAGTACCGCGCGCTGGTCGCCGAAGCGCGCGGCGAGACGGTCGCCGAAGTCGTCTCGGCCGTGGCGCTGTCGCCGGCACGCATCGCCGAACTCGAAGCCAAGCTGCGCGCCGCCGCCGGCCGCAAGGTCACGCTCGACCTCAAGGTCGATCCCAAGCTTCTGGGCGGGCTGAAGGTGAAGGTGGGTTCCCGCCTCGTCGACGCCTCGCTGCAGGGTCAACTCAAGCGTCTTCACCTGTCCCTCGCGGGCCGGGCCTGATTATCCGACGGAGAACCTAGTCCATGTCCATTCGCGCCGCCGAGATTTCCGCCATCCTGAAGGACCAGATCGCCAAGTTCGACACGTCGGCCGACGTCGCCGAAGTCGGGCAGGTCATCTCCGTCGGCGACGGCATCGCCCGCGTCTACGGCCTCGACAACGTGCAGGCCGGCGAGATGGTCGAGTTCCCCGGCGGCATCAAGGGCATGGCCCTCAACCTCGAGACCGACAATGTCGGCGTCGTCATCTTCGGCGACGACCGCGACATCAAGGAAGGCGATACCGTCAAGCGCACGGGCGCGATCGTCGAAGTCCCGGTCGGCAAGGCCCTGCTCGGCCGCGTGGTTGACGGTCTCGGCAACCCGATCGACGGCAAGGGCCCGCTCACCGGCGCCAAGATGACGCGCGTCGAAGTGAAGGCGCCCGGCATCATCGCGCGCAAGTCGGTGCACGAGCCGATGCAGACGGGCCTCAAGGCCATCGACGCGCTCGTCCCCGTCGGCCGCGGCCAGCGCGAGCTGATCATCGGCGACCGCCAGACCGGCAAGACCGCCGTCGCGATCGACACCTTCATCAACCAGAAGGCGGTCAACGCCACCGGCGACGAATCCAAGAAGCTCTACTGCATCTATGTGTGCATCGGGCAGAAGCGCTCGACCGTCGCGCGCATCGTGAAGACGCTCGCCGACTACGGCGCGCTCGACTACACGATCATCGTCGCGGCCACGGCATCGGACCCGGCCCCGCTGCAGTTCCTCGCCCCCTACACGGGCTGCGCGATGGGCGAGTTCTTCCGCGACAACGGCATGCACGCCGTCATCGTGTACGACGATCTTTCCAAGCAGGCGGTCTCGTATCGCCAGATGTCGCTGCTGCTGCGCCGCCCGCCGGGCCGCGAAGCGTATCCCGGCGACGTGTTCTACCTGCACTCGCGCCTGCTCGAGCGCGCGGCCAAGATGTCGGACGACATGAAGGCCGGTTCGCTGACCGCCCTCCCGGTCATCGAGACGCAGGCCGGCGACGTCTCGGCCTACATCCCGACCAACGTGATCTCGATCACCGACGGCCAGATCTTCCTCGAAACCGACCTCTTCTATAAGGGCATCCGCCCGGCCATCAACGTGGGCCTGTCGGTGTCGCGCGTCGGTTCCGCCGCGCAGATCAAGGCGATGAAGCAGGTCGCGGGCAAGATCAAGCTCGAGCTCGCCCAGTACCGCGAGATGGCCGCCTTCGCGCAGTTCGCCTCGGATCTCGACGCCTCGACGCAGAAGCTGCTGGCGCGCGGCGCGCGTCTCACCGAACTGCTGAAGCAGCCGCAGTACGCGCCGATGCCGGTCGAAGAGCAGGTCGTCTCGATCTTCGCGGGCGTCAACGGCTTCCTCGACGCGATCGACGTCAAGAGCATCGGCAAGTTCGAGACGCAGTTCATGGCGCTGGTGAAGGCCAAGCACGCCGACGTCATCGACGCCGTGCGCAAGGACCGCGAGATCAAGCCGGAAACGGACAAGAAGCTGCGCGAGATCCTCGGCGCGTTCGTCAAGAATTTCGCCGCCTGAGCCAGCCACACCGGAAATAGACGATGGCCACTCTCAAAACCCTCCGGATGCGGATCGCGTCGGTCAAGTCGACGCAGAAGATCACGTCCGCCATGAAGATGGTCGCCGCGGCCAAGCTGCGCCGCGCGCAGGAGCAGGCGGAAGCCGCACGCCCCTACGCGATGCGCATGGGCCGCATGCTGGGCTCGCTCGCCGGCTCGATGACGGCCGGTGCGGGCGCGCCCGTGCTGCTGTCGGGCACGGGCAGCGACAAGGTCCACCTGATGGTGGTCTGCACGTCGGATCGCGGCCTGTGCGGCGGTTTCAACTCCTCGATCGTGCGTCTGGTGCGCGCCGAGATCCGCAAGCTCCAGGCCGAGGGCAAGACGGTCAAGATCCTGTGCGTGGGCCGCAAGGGCCTGGCGCAGCTCCGCCGCGACTTCGCCAGCCTGATCGTGGGCGCCGTCGAGGACGTGGGCCGCAAGCGCATGACCTTCGCCGAGGCGCAGCGCGTGTCGGACAAGGTGCTGTCGATGTTCGATGCCGGCGAGTTCGACGTGGCCGCGCTCTACTACGCGCGCTTCAAGTCGGCGATGACGCAGATCCCCACGCGCCTCCAGCTCGTGCCGTTCGTCGCGGCCGAGACGGGCGCGCCGGATTCGGGCGCGTCCTACGAATACGAACCCGAGGAAGGCGAGATCCTGGCGGCGTTGCTGCCGCGCAATCTCGCCGTCCAGGTCTATGGCGGTCTTCTCGAGAACGCCGCGTCGGAGCAGGGTGCGCGCATGTCCGCGATGGACAGCGCCACGCGCAACGCCGGCGACATGATCAAGAAGCTCACGCTCGTCTACAACCGCTCGCGCCAGGCCTCGATCACCAAGGAACTGATCGAGATCATCTCCGGCGCCGAAGCCGTCTGATTTTGCAGGAGTAGGAACAATGGCAAACAACAAGGTCGGCCGCGTCGTCCAGATCACGGGTGCCGTCGTCGACGTGCGCTTCGACGGCGAACTGCCGAAGATCCTGAACGCGCTGCACGTGCAGAACCAGGGCAAGACGCTGGTCCTCGAGATCGCGCAGCACCTGGGCGAGCAGACCGTGCGCACGATCGCGATGGACTCGACGGACGGTCTCGTCCGCGGCCAGGAAGCGGTCGACACCGGCAACGCCATCGCGATGCCCGTCGGCCCCGAGACGCTGGGCCGCATCATCAACGTCATCGGCGAGCCGATCGACGAGCGCGGCCCCATCGGCCACAAGCGCACCGCGCCGATCCACCGCCAGGCCCCGCCCTTCATCGAGCAGTCGACCGAAGCCGAGATCCTCGTGACGGGCATCAAGGTCATCGACCTGCTCGCCCCCTACGCCAAGGGCGGCAAGATCGGCCTGTTCGGCGGTGCGGGCGTCGGCAAGACCGTGACGATCATGGAACTCATCAACAACGTCGCCAAGGCGCACGGCGGCGTGTCGGTGTTCGCGGGCGTGGGCGAGCGCACGCGCGAAGGCAACGACCTCTATCACGAGATGATGGAATCGGGCGTCATCAAGACCGACGGTCCCGGCTCGAAGGTGGCCCTCGTGTACGGCCAGATGAACGAGCCGCCGGGTGCGCGCATGCGCGTCGGCCTCTCCGGCCTGACGGTCGCCGAATATTTCCGCGACGAGGAAGGCCAGGACGTCCTGTTCTTCGTCGACAACATCTTCCGCTTCACGCAGGCGGGCGCCGAAGTGTCGGCGCTTCTGGGCCGCATCCCGTCGGCGGTGGGCTACCAGCCCACGCTGTCGACCGACATGGGCGCGCTGCAGGAACGCATCACCTCGACGAAGAAGGGCTCGATCACCTCGGTGCAGGCCATCTACGTGCCCGCCGACGACTTGACCGACCCGGCCCCGGCCACGTCGTTCTCCCACCTCGACGCCACGACCGTGCTGTCGCGCCAGATCGCGGAGCTGGGCATCTTCCCGGCCGTCGATCCGCTCGACTCCACGTCGCGCATGCTCGACCCGCGCGTCATCGGCGAAGAGCACTACAACGTCGCGCGCGACGTGCAGAAGGTGCTGCAGGGCTACAAGTCGCTGCAGGACATCATCGCCATTCTCGGCATGGACGAGCTCTCGGAAGAGGACAAGCTCGTCGTCGCGCGCGCCCGCAAGATCCAGCGCTTCCTGTCGCAGCCCTTCCACGTGGCCGAAGTCTTCACCGGCACGCCGGGCGTTCTCGTGAAGCTCGAGGACACGATCAAGGGCTTCAAGGAAATCGTCATGGGCAACTGCGACGACATGCCGGAAGCGGCCTTCTACATGGTCGGCACGCTCGAGGAAGCCCGCGCCAAGGCGCGCAAGATGGCCGCCGAAGCGGCCTGATCGGGACATAGACGATGGCCGAAACGACCAAGTTCGAACTGGTGAGCCCGGAGCGCCTGCTCGTGTCCGAGGACGTCGAGATGGTCGTCGTCCCCGGCAGCGAAGGCGATTTCGGCGTGCTCAAGGGCCACGCCCCCGTCATCTCGACGCTGCGCATGGGCACGATCGCCGTCTACGCGAACGGCGCCGTCGCCGACCGCATCTTCGTGGCCGGCGGCTTCGCCGAAGCCTCGGCCGACCGCGTGACCGTGCTGGCCGACGAGGCCGTGCGCGTGTCGGAGATCGACAGGGCGGCCGTGACGAAGGATCTCGAGATGCTGCGCGCCAGGCTGGGTGCCGCCACCGACGATGCCGAGCGCACGGCGCTCGCCACCCGCATCGAGATCGCCGGCGCGAAGCTGGCGGCCTGACCCTCACCCTCCGCCCTCTCCCGCAAGCGGGAGAGGGGACTCCACCGGTGTGATCCCCTCTCCCCTCCGGGGAGAGGGCTAGGGTGAGGGGTGCATGCACCGCGGCTTCCCACCCATCGCCGGCCGCACCGCGCGGGTCCTGATCCTCGGTTCGCTGCCGGGGCAGGCGTCGCTGGCGGCCCATCGATACTATGCCCATCCGCGCAACGCGTTCTGGCCGATCCTCGCAGGCATCGTCGGCTTTCCGCCCGACGCGCCCTACGACGAGCGTGCCGCCGCCCTCGTGCGTGCGGGCATCGCGGTGTGGGACGTGTGCGCGGCGGCCTCGCGGCCGGGCAGTCTCGATTCCGCCATCGCCGCCGCCAGCGTGAAGCCGAACGACTTCGCCGCGTTCTTCGCGCGTCATCCGAAGATCGCGCGCGTCGCGTTCAACGGGGCGGCAGCGGCACGCCTTTACCGCCGGCATCGGCTGCCGGATGCGGGAATCGCATTCGTGCAGCTGCCATCGACGAGCCCTGCGCATGCCGCGATGGACCTTTCCGCCAAACGCGCCGTCTGGGCGGAGGCGCTTGCGCCGCGTTAATTCGATTTACATAATATATATGTTGATATGGGTGCGGCCCGCCGCAATCCGGAATCCCAGAGATGCCGCTGAAGCGCAGATTCATCGTCGCCGTCGTCCTCGCACTGGTCGCGCTGGCAACCGGCCAGCAGGTCTGGGCGATCCACACGCGCACGCTCGTCGAGTTCGAGCGGCGCGGCAGCGTTGCGGCCGAGGCCGCCGCCGCCTATGTCGGGCAGACGATCGCGTCGATCACGCTGGCATTCCAGAGCCTCGACGGCGACATGACCAGCAAGTCGCTCGTCTTCGCCGCGACGCCCTTCGACATCCGGCGGGCGATGCGCCGCGTGCAGGCGTCCTCGCCGCTGATCCAGGGGCTGGGGCTGATCGACAGGGACGGGCACGTCGTCGTCAGCGCGGATCAGGACCATCCGCAGCCTGTCGACCTGTCGGACCGGCCCTATTTCGCCTTCCACCGCGACAACCCGTCGAACGATCTGCGGATCAGCCGTCCGGTCCTGTCGCGGCCGGGCAATGCCGTCAGCATCCCGCTGTCGATGCGCGTCGAAAACCCCGACGGAACGTTCGGCGGCGTCGTCGCCGCGCGCCTCGATCCGCCGCAGCTCGCCGCCTTCTTCGCCCGGCTCGGCGTCGATGCCGTCAGCCTCGTCGATGCGGACGGCACGCTCCATGCGCGCTTCCCCGAGGTCGACCTGATCGCGGCCGAAGCCCGGCCGCTGCCGGGATTCCCCGCCCGCGGGCCGTTCGATCTCAAGATCAAGACGGGGCGGAAGCTGCTCGGCTATTCCATCCCCGTCCCGGGCACCGGCCTGTTCGTCCGCGCGACGAATTTCGAGACGGGCGTCACCGAGACATGGCTGCGCCGGTCGGCGGGCCCGGTGCTGATCGGCCTCGTCGCGGCGTTCTGCGTGATGCTCGCCTTGCACCTGATCGAGCGCCGCGCCCGGCATGTCGAGGCGCTGATCGGCTCGACGACGGCCGGTGCGCGCGCCGCGCGCGACGAGGCGAGCCATTTCCGCGACGTGGCGCGCAGCAAATCCGACTTCCTCGCGTACATGAGCCACGAGATCCGCACGCCGCTCAACGCGATCATCGGCTTCTCCGAGGTCATCGCGGGCGACGCCATGAAGCTCGGCGTCCCGGCGCGCTACCGCGACTATGCGGCCGACATCCGCTTCAGCGCCGGCCACCTGCTGGGGGTCATCAACCGCATCCTCGACATGTCGAAGATCGAGGCGGGCAAGTGGAAGCTCTCGCTCGGCCGGGTCAATGCGGCCGCACTCGTCGCCAACGTCGCGCATCTGGCCACCCCGCGCGCGCAGAAGGAAGGCGTGGTGCTGGAAATCGACGCGCCCGATCCGCACCTGGAATTCACCGGCGACGCCGGCGTGCTGGACCAGCTGCTGCTGAACCTGACGATCAACGCGATCAAGTTCGCCGGCCCCGACCGCAAGGTCCGCCTTGCCTGCCGGCGCGCGGCGGGCGAGCGGATCGAATTCACCGTCACCGACCGGGGCCCCGGCATGTCGAAGGCGGACGCGGCGCGCGCACTCCGCCCGTTCGAGACGGCGGGCGATCCCAGCCTGCAGGCCAAATCGGATACCGGCCTCGGCCTGCCGCTGGCGCGCATGTTCGCCGAGCTGCACGGCGGCACGCTGGAGCTGGAAACCGCATCCGGCAAGGGAACCTGCGCGCGCGTCACGCTGCCGGGCGAGGCGAAACAGGCCGCTTAGTGTGTATAATTTATAGTTGCCGAGAATATTGAAAACAATCCCAAGATAAGATAATGTTTCCGCATCGCTCGGGTGAAAGCCCGGGCGTGCGCTGTTTGAAATGTGAATCAGGAACACAGGGAAACTTTGCTTGACGGGTTACGGATTTTTCTTCCGTCAACGTCAACAAGCAAAGTCCCGTAAAAACAAACAGATAGGGCGTTGACGCAAAGTTTCGTCAACGCCCGTCAAGCAAACTTTGCGGCCTACTTGTGCATTTCGTCGTGACGTTTGCCGTGGCGCTCCATCATGCGGGTGCGCTGCTCGGGCGTCATCTTGTCCCAGCGCTCGCGCATGTCCTCGTATTTCGGCTCGCTGCGGCGGCCGCGCATGCGTTCCATCGCCTCGCTGCGCTGCTCGTGGTCCATCTCGTCCCAGTGCTTGCGCATGCGTTCGCGCATCTTCTCGCGGTCGCCCGGTCCCATGCCCTGCGCGAGGGCCGGTCCGGCGGCGAGAAAGGCGGCGGCGATGCCTGTCGTGAATGTGCGGCGATCCATGAAGGTCCTCCATCGTTCGGAAGACCCGATGCTACGCGGCCGGCCCGGACGGCGCCTTGCGCTGGATCAAAGGCGGGCTAGAGCGGCTCGCCCCGCATCAGGCGCGGCAGCGTGCCGAGCGTGCCCATCGCGTCGCGCATGAACACGCGCTTGAGCGGCGGGATCCGGTCGACGACGGCGAGGCCCAGGTCGCGCGCGAATTTCAGCGGCGCGATGTCGTTGGAGAAGAGGCGCAGCAGCCCGTCGGTCACGGCCGAAAGCCCGACCGTATCGACGCCGCGCCAGCGCGCATAGCGCTCGAGCGTGTCGGCCGCGCCGATATCGAGCCCGAGGCGTGCGGAATCCGCGAGCACTTCGGCCAGTGCGGCCACGTCGCGCAGGCCGAGATTGAGACCCTGGCCCGCGATCGGATGGATGCCGTGAAGTGCATCGCCTGCAAGGACGAGGCGGTTGCCGATCGCGTTCTGCGCCTGCACGAAGACGAGCGGATAGCGCCAGCGCATGCCCGCCAGGCCGATGCGGCCCAGCCCCCAGCCGAAACGTTCGTGGATCTCCTCGACGAATTCGTCCTCGGGCAGGCCCATGAAGAACTCGGCGAGTTCCGGCCGCTCGGTCCACACGATCGACGACAGATGCGTGCCGTCGGGCGCGTCGGGCAGCGGCAGCACGGCGAAGGGGCCGGCGGGCAGGAAGCGCTCGTGCGCGATCCCGCGATGCGGCTTCTCGTGGCTGATCGCGCAGACGAGCGCTTCCTGCCCGTATTCCCAGCGCAGCGCGCCGATACCTGCGCGCGCGCGCGTGGGCGAGGGGCGGCCGTCGCACGCGACGGCAAGGCGCGCCTCGATCGTCGTGCCCGACGCAAGCGTCACGCGCGCGCGCACCGCGTCGGCCGAGACGTCGGCGACCGTGTCAGGGGCGACGAGCTTCACGCGCGGTTCCTTTGCAAGGCACGCATAGAGCGCGCGGCGCGTGTGGCGGTTCTCGACGATGTAGCCGAACGGATCGCGGCCGAGCTCGCGATGGTCGTAATGCAGGAAGAGTTCGGAATCCCCGTCCGACACGCGGATGTCGAGGATCGGTTCGGCATGCGGGGCGATCCGCTCCCACAGGCCGATGCCGTCGAGCAGGCGGGCGGAGCCCAGCGCGATCGCCGAGCCGCGGCCGTCGAAGGTGTCGCTCGTCTTGGCGGCCGGGTCGTCGATGTCGACGACGGCCGATTCGATGCCCGCGCGCGCCAGCGCCAGCGACAGCGACAGCCCCACGAGGCCGCCGCCGACGATCGCGACATCGGTCTTCAGGGTGGGTGGCACGGGATCGTCCATGACGGGCACAAGCTAGGCCGACGGGGCGCACCGGTCCAGCCCGCCGCTTTCGCGCCCGCCCTGCGCTTTCGCGAGTGCGAACGATTCAGGTTGCGCCGTCGTTCTGCGGTGCGGCATGCTTCTTGAAACCATTCTCGCGAGTACCAGGCGGGCAGCATCCGGTCCGCCCGGTCGTCCGCGCAGCAAATACGAGAGAGGAAATTCGGTCATGAAGATGGTTATGGCGGTCATCAAGCCCTTCAAGCTCGACGAAGTCCGCGAGGCCCTGACGGCCCTGGGCGTCCAGGGCCTTACCGTGACCGAGGTCAAAGGCTTCGGGCGCCAGAAGGGCCAGACCGAGATCTATCGCGGTGCCGAATATTCGGTCAATTTCCTGCCCAAGGTGAAGATCGAAGTCGCCGTCGCCGACCCGATGGTCGAGCGCGTCGTCGAGGCGATCCAAAAGGCGGCCAATACCGGCAAGATCGGCGACGGAAAGATCTTCGTTCTCGAAGTCAGCCACGCCGTCCGCATCCGCACCGGCGAGACGAACGTCGAAGCGCTCTAAGGCGGTTTGCGCGAAAAATAGACAGGTTATTTGCCTGTAAATTAGGCAAACTTCGTTCCCCGGAACGAGGTACAGGAGGATGTACGCCTTCTGCCGCGCGCGCCAATACGTGAAACCCCAGCGGAATCAACGGTTGTTGCGATGCAGCATGCATCTCTTCCGATGGCACGATTCTTGACTATCGAGACTCATTCTTCGCGAGGGGGACCCCTCCCGCGCGCAACCTTCCCGGTGCCCGCCGGGACAGCCAGGAGACGACGACAGATGACGAAACTCGAAAGGCTCGCGCGCCTGGGTGCGCTGGCGATGGTCGGAGTGGTGGGCCTCGCCGGCACCGCATTCGCCGACGAAGCAGTGACGCCGAAGATCGACTCCGGCGACACCGCGTGGATGCTCACCTCCACCGCACTCGTCCTCCTGATGACGATCCCGGGCCTGGCGCTGTTCTACGCGGGCATGGTGCGCAAGAAGAACGTGCTTGCGACCATGATGCAGTCCTTCTCGATCACCGCCCTGATCACCGTGATCTGGATGGTCGTCGGCTACTCGCTCGCCTTCGGCGAGGGCGGCTCCTACATCGGCGACTTCTCGCGCTTCTTCCTCGCGGGCATGGGCTGGGACGCGCCCTTCACGCTGGGTTCGGGCGACGGCGCGGTCGCCTTCACGATCCCCGAGGTCGTGTTCATGATGTTCCAGATGACCTTCGCGATCATCACGCCCGCGCTGATCTGCGGCGCGTTCGCCGACCGCATGAAGTTCTCGGCGATGCTGTGGTTCGTCGGTCTCTGGTCGATCCTGATCTACGCGCCGGTCGCGCATGCCGTGTGGCATCCGAACGGCTTCTTCTTCGTCCTCGGCGCGCTCGACTTCGCGGGCGGCACGGTCGTGCACATCAACGCAGGCATCGCGGGCCTCGTCGCGGCGATCGTGCTGGGCAAGCGCAAGGGCTACGGCAGCGAGAACTTCTCGCCGTACAACCTGGTCCTCGCGGTGATCGGCGCCTCCCTGCTGTGGGTCGGCTGGTTCGGCTTCAACGCGGGTTCGGCCGGTGCGGCCGGCGGGCGTGCGGGCATGGCCATGGCGGTCACGCAGATCGCCACGGGTGCCGCGGCGCTGGCGTGGATGTTCGCGGAGTGGGCGACGCGCGGCAAGCCGTCGGTCCTCGGCGTCATCTCGGGCGCGGTCGCGGGTCTCGTCGCGATCACCCCGGCCTCGGGCTTCGTGCTGCCCGGCGGTTCGCTGGTCATCGGCATCGTCGCGGGCATCGTGTGCTTCTGGGCCTCGACCAGCCTCAAGAAGGCGCTGGGCTACGACGACTCGCTCGACGTGTTCGGCGTCCACTGCGTGGGCGGCATCGTCGGCGCGCTGCTGACGGGCGTGTTCGCCGCCGGCACCCTCTCGGCCTCGGCGGCGACGCCGGACGGCCTCCAGGGCGTGCTCGAAGGCAATCCCGGCCAGTTCCTGATCCAGGTCTACGCGGTCGTGGCGACGCTGCTCTTCTCGGGCATCGGTTCGTACATCCTGCTCAAGATCGTCGACCTGATCGTGGGCCTGCGCGTCTCGGACGAAGCCGAGCGCGACGGTCTCGACCTTTCGCTCCACGGCGAAAGCATCCAGTAAGCGACGCTCCGCCTCGGCGGGAACGGCGGACGGGCCGGGGGAAACCCCGGCCCGTTTGCGTTGGGGGCTAGGAGTTGGGGCGCCGCTCGGCCGACTGCAGCGCGTGCAGGCGGGCATAGGTGCCGCCCTTGGCCAGCAGCACGCCGTGCGTGCCGCTCTCGGTCACGCGGCCGCCCTCGATCACGTAGATGATGTCGGCATCGACGACGGTGGAAAGGCGGTGGGCCACCACGACCGTCGTGCGCCCTTTCATCAGCGTTGCGAGCGAGGCCTGCACGACGCGCTCGGATTCGTTGTCGAGCGCGCTGGTCGCCTCGTCGAGCAGCAGGATCGGCGCGTTCTTGAGGAACGCGCGCGCGATGGCGATGCGCTGGCGCTGGCCGCCGGAGAGCTTCACGCCGCGCTCGCCCACGATCGTGGAAAAGCCGTCGGGCAGGCCGTCGATGAAGTCGAGCGCGCCGGCGAGTCTTGCCGCCTCGCGGATCTCCGCGATCGGCGCGTCGGGCCTGCCGTAGGCGATGTTCATCGCGATCGAATCGTGGAACAGGCCGGTCTCCTGCGTGACCAGCGCGATGTTCTCGCGCAGCGAGGAAAGCGTCACCTCGCGCACGTCGCAGCCGTCGATGCGCACGCGCCCGCCGTCCACGTCGTAGAAGCGCGGCAGCAGGTTCAGCAGCGTCGTCTTGCCGCCGCCCGAGGGGCCCACGAGCGCCACGGTCTTGCCCGCCGGCACGATCAGGTCGACGCCGTCGAGCGCGCGGCGCTCGGGGCGGTAGCCGAACGTGACGTTCTCGAAGCGGATCTCGCCGCGCACCGGCGGCAGCGTCAGGGCACCCGGCCGGTCGACGATGGAAGGCTGCATGTCCTCCAGCGCGAACACGCGCGCGGCCGCCGACAGGCCCTCCTGGAGCGTGGAGTTGAGGTTGGCGAGGCTCTTGACCGGCTGGTAGGCGAGCAGCAGCGCCGTGATGAACGAGAAGAACGTGCCGGGCGTGGTCGCACCTTCCACCACGCGCAGGCCGCCATAGAAGATCACGATCGCGATGGCGATCGAGCCCAGCGTTTCCATGATCGGCGAGGCGGCCGAGCGCGTGCGCGCCTGCTTCTGCAGAAGATGGAAGATCCCCTCGACCGCGCGTTTCGCCTTGCCCGTCTCCTCGTCCTCCATGCGGTAGGACTTCACGTGGCGGATGCCCTGGAACGCCTCGTCGAGCACCGTCATCAGCGTGCCGACCGTGTCCTGGATCGAGGTCGTCGTCTTGCGCATGCGCTTGCCGAGCTTGACGATCGGCAGGATCGCGACGGGGAACACGACGAAGGCGGCGAGCGCCATCTGCCAGTCCTGATGGAACATCAGCGCCACGAGGAAGACGACGGTGAGCGCGTCCTTCGAGATGCCGACGAGCGCCTGCGTGATCGCCGCGCGCATCAGCCCCACGTCGTGCGTCAGCCGGATCGCGAGCTTCGAGGAGGCGTATTCGTTGAAGAAGGCGAGATCGGCGCGCACGGTGAGCGCGAAGAGGCGCACCTGCAGGTCGGCGATGATGCGCTGGCCCACGTGGCTCAGCAGCACGCCCTGCCCGTAATTCGCCCCGCCCTTGACGAAGGCCGAGGCGAGCACGGCGATCGGAATCAGATAGAGCATCGTCACGTTGCGCTCGACGAACACCTTGTCGAGCACGGGTTCCATCAGCCACGCATTGGCCGCTGTCGCCGCCGCCGCGAGGCCCATGCACAAGGTCGCCAGACTGAGGCGGACCCAGTGGGTGCGGACATGGTCGCGGATCAGGCGGGTGACGAGGCCGCGCGTGGACTGGTCGGACAGGATCGGGATCATCGGGCGGCTTCGCTCATGGGCGGTCCTTTTCCCACAGAATTGCGGCGGAAAGCCAATCTCGATGGGCCGCTAGACCTAGTGGTCGCGCCGGGGCGGGCGAGCGGGCCGCAAAATCCCACTGGATCAGAGGGTTACCACGTTTTGTTCCGCGCGCGTTCCGCGACTCGGCTCGACTCGGGTATTTCGTAGGGAACATCCGCCCGACCCCCAAGACTCGGTAGGAAGGGCGGCTCTTAATCTTGTACTTTAAGAGTCGCCGGGTTATTGTTGTTTCACCTTTGTACCTGTTCGCCTCCGGCGGATGGGCAAGGATTTGACGCGCAAAATCTTGTGTCCAAGGGCTCCGAAGACCCCAGTCATGCTGAACGACCGCCTCGAACTGCTCGCCGATTATCCCTTTGCCCGACTGGCGAATTTGATCGCCGGAGTGACCCCCCGCAGCAACGAGACGCCGCTGGCGATGTCGGTGGGGGACCCCCAGCACCAGCCGCCCGCCTTCGCGGCCGAAATCATCGCCCAGCATGCCGACAAGTGGAACACCTACCCGCCGCTCCAGGGTACCGCAGAGCTGCGCCAGGCGATCGTCGGCTGGCTCGAGCGGCGCTACAAGCTCGCCGGCGGGACCATCGATTTCGAGACCCAGATCGCCCCGGTCGCCGGCACGCGCGAGGGGCTTTTCATCATCGCCCAGCTCGCCGTCAGCCGCGCCAAAGGCGGGCAGGCGCCCATCGCGCTGATGCCCAACCCGTTCTACCAGGTCTATTACGGCGCGGCCGTGATGGCGGGGGCCGAACCGCGCTTCCTGACCGCGACCAAGGCGACCGGCTTCCTGCCCGATCTCGACGCGATCCCGGCCGACACGCTGGCGCGCACGGGCATCTTCTATCTCTGCACGCCCGGCAATCCGCAGGGCGCCGTCGCCACGCGCGAATATCTCGCCAAGGCGATCGGCCTCGCGCGCGAGCACGATTTCCTGCTCGTGCTCGACGAGTGCTACGCCGAACTCTATTACGGCGACGTCCCGCCGCCCGGCGGCGTCGAGGTCGCGCATGCGATGGGTCGTGGTCCCGCCGGCCATCCGCTCGACAATGTCGTGTGCTTCCACACGCTTTCAAAGCGCAGCTCGGCCGCGGGCATGCGCTCGGGCTTCGGCGTCGGCGCGCCCGCGACGATCACCGCGCTCAACCGCCTGCGCAGCTATTCGTGCGCGGCGACGCCCTATCCGCTGATGGCCGCATCGGCGGCGCTTTGGCGCGACGAGGCGCACGCGATCGAGAACCGCGCGCTCTACAAGGCGAAGTTCGCCGCCGCCGCGCGCCATCTCGGCCGCCATCCGGGCTTCTACAGTCCGCCGGCCGGCATGTTCCTGTGGATCGACGTCGGCGACGGCGAGGCCGCGACGAAAAAGCTGTGGGAGCAGGCGGGCATCAAGGTGCTGCCCGGCGGCTACCTCACCAAGAACGAGCCGGACGGCAGCAATACCGGCAAGGCCTTCATCCGCGTGGCGCTGGTGCACGATCTCGACACGGTCGATCGCGCACTCGCCCGCATCGCGCAGGTTCTCTAGAGGACGCAAAAGCAAATGGCGATCGCAACGCGCATCTCGACCGGCCTGTTCCCCGAGGGAGCCGGCGCCTTCTTCCGAAAGCGTCTCGCGGAATCGACGGGCTTCGGCCTGTTCGTGCTGGCGGCCCTCGTCACGGCGGCCCTCGTCACGTTCGATCCGGCCGATCCCAGTTTCAGCCGCGCGACCGACGCGAAGGTCACGAACATCCTCGGCTTCGCGGGCGCCGCGTGCGCCGACGCGATCCTGCAGACGCTGGGCCTCGCCGGCGCGCTGATTCCCGTCTCGTTCGCCGCCTGGGGCTGGCGCCTGATGCGTTCGCGTTCGATGAGCCTGTGGTGGCTGCGCGTGGCGCTGCTGCCCGTGACCATCCTGCTGGCCGCGATGGCGCTGTCGACCTGGAGCGCGCCCGTCGGCTGGCCGCGTCCGATCGACGGCGGCCTGGGCGGCGCGGTCGGCCAGCTCTTCCTTGCGGGCATGCTCAATCTGGGCGCCGATTTCGGGCGCGGGGCGAACGTGCTGGCGACGGCGGCCGCGGGCACGGCCCTCGTCGCGTTCGTCTTCGGGCTTGCGATCACGTGGGGCGAATACCGCACGGCCGCCTGGGCCGGCGGCTGGCTCGCGCGCATGTCGGCCCGGATCGCGGCCGGCGCATGGATGGGTCTTACGACGGTCGTGGCGAAGATGCGCCTCGGCGATCCGGCAAAGGCGCGTGCGCGCGAGAAGCAGGAACTCAAGCGCAGCCGCCACGAGCCGTCGCTCGACGGCAGCGCCGATCCCGATCCCGAAATCGCGCCCGAGCCCGAGAAGCCGCGCCTGCCGCCGGCCGAACTGGTCGAGCGCAGCGCCGTCGCCGACAAGGCCAGGCCCGAGGCGAAGAAGAAGCCCAAGCAGACGAATCTCGATCTCGCGGTGCAGGGCGAATACCAGGCGCCGTCGATCGACCTGCTGACCAAGCCCAAGATCGTCAAGACCGCGACGGTCGACGAGACCGCGCTCGCCCAGAACGCGCGCCTGCTCGAAGGCGTGCTCGACGATTACGGCGTGAAGGGCCAGATCGTGAAGGTCCGTCCCGGCCCGGTCGTCACCCTTTACGAACTCGAGCCCGCACCGGGCACCAAGGCCGCGCGCGTCGTCGGCCTGTCGGACGACATCGCGCGCTCGATGTCGGCGCTCGCCGTGCGCGTCGCGGTCGTACCGGGGCGCAACGTCATCGGCATCGAGCTTCCCAACGCCGAACGCGAGACCGTGTTCCTGCGCGACCTGCTCGAGCAGACGATCGAGGACAAGCAGGCGGGACTTTCCCTCGTTCTCGGCCGCGACATCGGCGGCAGCGCGATCATCGTCGATCTCGCGCGCATGCCCCATCTGCTGATCGCGGGCACCACGGGTTCCGGCAAGTCGGTCGCGATCAACACGATGATCCTGTCGCTGCTCTACCGGCTGTCGCCGGCCGAGTGCCGCTTCATCATGATCGATCCCAAGATGATCGAACTCTCGGTCTATGACGGGATCCCGCATCTCCTCTCGCCGGTCGTCACGGACCCCAAGAAGGCGGTCGTGGCGCTCAAATGGACCGTGCGCGAGATGGAAAACCGCTACCGCGCCATGTCGAAGCTCGGCGTGCGCAACGTCGCGGGCTACAACCAGCGCCTGGCCGAAGCCAAGAAGTCGGGCGAGGTGCTGACGCGCAAGGTGCAGACCGGCTTCGACGAGGCGGGCAAGCCCGTGTTCGAGGACCAGCCGCTCGACATGGCGCCGCTGCCCTTCATCGTGGTGGTGGTCGACGAGATGGCCGACCTGATGCTCGTCGCCGGCAAGGAAGTGGAATGGGCCGTGCAGCGCCTCGCGCAGATGGCGCGCGCCGCCGGCATCCACATCCTGATGGCCACGCAGCGCCCGTCGGTCGACGTCATCACCGGCACCATCAAGGCGAACTTCCCCACGCGCATCTCGTTCCAGGTGACGAGCAAGATCGACAGCCGCACGATCCTGGGCGAGCAGGGTGCCGAACAGCTCCTCGGCCAGGGCGACATGCTCTACATGGCCGGCGGCGGGCGCATCACGCGCGTCCACGGGCCGTTCGTGTCCGACCGCGAGGTCGAGCATGTCGTGCAGCACCTGAAGGCGCAGGGCGCGCCCGCCTATATCGAGGAAGTCACCGAGGACGACGACGCGCTGGCCGCGATGGGCCTTGGCGAAGGCGGCGAGGGCGGTGCAGGTGCAGGTGCCGGCGAAGGCAGCGGCGACCAGCTCTACGACCAGGCCGTGGCCCTCGTGGCGCGCGAGCGCAAATGCTCGACCAGCTTCATCCAGCGCCATCTCCAGATCGGCTACAACCGCGCGGCGCGCATCGTCGAGAAGATGGAATCCGAAGGCGTCGTCGGCTCGGCCAACCATGTCGGCAAGCGCGAAGTGCTGGCCCCCAAGGGCGATTACGCGTAACGCCTCGCGGGGGCTGACGGGACGCGGAACTTGGGCTAGGTTTCGCGCCTGTCCCGGCGACGGCGAATGCCGCGCCCGTCTTTCCCCCGAGGAGACCGCCCCTTGACGCTTTCCCGCCGCATCTTCGTTGCCGCTGCCGGTGCCGCCGCCCTCCTTCCGGGCGCAGCATTCGCGCAGGCCTTTCCCAGCCGCCCGATCCGCTTCGTCGTGCCGTTCCCGCCGGGCGGCTCGCTCGACGTGTCGGCGCGCGCGATCGCGGACCGGCTGACCGTCACGCTCGGCCAGCCCTGCGTGGTCGAGAACCGCCCCGGTGCGGGCGGCAACGTCGGCGTCGATCTCGTCGCCAAGTCCGCCCCCGACGGCCACACGATCGTGATGGGCGCGCTGTCGACCCACGCGGTCAATCCGCATCTCTACGCCAAGATGCCGTTCGATCCGCTGAAGGACACGGTCGCGATCACGCAGGTCGGCGACGTGCCGAACATCCTGGTCATCAGCCCGACGGTGAAGGCCGATACGGTTGCCGACCTCGTGCGCCTCATCAAGGCGAACCCGAAGGGCTTCAATTACGGCTCGGGCGGCAACGGCAGCGGCGGGCATCTCGCGGGCGCGCTGTTCGCCGACCGCATCGGCGTGCCGATCGAGCACATCCCCTATCAGGGCGGAGCGCCGCAGCTCAATGCGCTGCTGTCCGGCGAAACGCAGTTCACCTTCGACAATCTCGCCAACGCCTTCCCGCAGATCGAGGCGGGGAAGCTCAAGGCGCTCGCGGTGACGACGCCAAAGCGCAGCGCGCAGGTACCGACCGTGCCCACGATGGCCGAGGCGGGTATCCCCGGCTTCGACATCAGCACCTGGTTCGGCATCTTCGCGCCCGCCGGCACGCCGCCGGACATCGTGAAGAAGCTGGCCGATGCGAGCATCGCGGCGCTGAAGGAACCGGCGACGGTCGAGCGTCTTGCGCGTCTCGCGGTCGTGCCCGTGGGCAACACGCCCGCGGAGTTCGACGCCTTCGTGCGCGCCGAGCACGAGAAATACCGCACCATCGTGAAGCTGTCGGGCGCAAGGGTCGACTGAGTTGCAGGGCCGCCTGACGCGCGCCGAGACGCTCGCGGGCGGTCTCTTCGTCCTGTCGGGCGTCTTCACGCTCGTCCTCGCCTGGGACTATCCGGTCGGCGACATGCGGCGCATGGGCCCCGGCTGGGTTCCCGATGCGCTGGGCTTCGCCCTCGTGGCGCTGGGTGCGGCGATCGGTGGCCTCGGCTTCTTCGCGCGCGAAGGGGCGAAACTGCCCGAGCGCGACATGCGGCCGCTGGCCTGCCTGCTGCTCGGCGTGGCGGCGTTCGCGCTGCTGCTCGAACCTGCCGGGCTCGTCGCGGCGATCTTCGCCTGCGTGGGCACGGCGCGGCTGGCCGAGCGGCCCTACCGCGTCGCCGAGACGTTTCTGCTCGCCGCGTTCCTTGCCGCACTGGGGGCCGGCATCTTCGTCTTCGGCCTTGGCCTGCCGATCCCGCTGTTCGGGCGATGAGCGAGCTTTTCGATCCGCTGCTGCTCGGTTTCGGCGTGGCGCTCACGCCGGTCAATCTCTTCTGGTGCCTTGCGGGCGCGCTGCTGGGCACGCTGATCGGCGTGCTGCCGGGCATCGGCCCCGTCGCCACCATCGCGATGCTGCTGCCGATCACGTTCTCGCTGCAGCCGGTGGGCGCGCTCATCATGCTCGCGGGCATCTATTACGGCGCGCAGTATGGCGGCTCGACGACGGCGATCCTCGTCAACATGCCGGGCGAATCCTCGTCCGTCGTCACCTGTATCGACGGGCACGCGATGGCGCGGCGGGGGCGGGCGGGGGCGGCCCTCGCGGTCGCGGCCCTCGGTTCGTTCTTCGCCGGATGCGTGGCGACGCTCGTCGTCGCGGTCGCCAGCCCCGCGATGGTGCGCTTCGCCCAGCTCTTCGGGGCGGCCGAGTATTTCTCGCTGATGGCCTTCGGCCTCGTCGCCGCGATCGTGCTGGCGCACGGCTCGGTCGCCAAGGCCGTGGCGATGACGCTGCTGGGCCTCGTGCTGGGCCTCGTGGGAACGGACGTCAATTCCGGGCACCAGCGCTTCACTTTCGGCATCGGCGAGCTTTCCGACGGCATCGGCTTCGTGCCGCTGGCGATGGGCCTGTTCGCCATCGCCGAGATCGCGGTCCAGCTCGAACGCCATTTCGTGCGCGGCGAAAGTGCGGCCATCGGCACGCTGTGGCCGACGCGCGATGAGGCGAAGGAAGCGGCCCCGGCGGCCATTCGCGGCACGCTGGTCGGCTCGATCCTGGGCGTATTGCCGGGTGGTGGTGCATTGCTGTCGAGCTTCGCGGCCTACACGCTGGAAAAGAAGATCGCGCGCGATCCTTCGCGTTTCGGCAAGGGTGCCGTCGCGGGCGTGGCCGCACCGGAAGCCGCGAACAACGCGGGCGCGCAGACATCGTTCATCCCGATGCTGACGCTCGGCATTCCGCCCAACGCCGTGATGGCGCTGATGATCGGCGCCATGTCGATCCACGGCATCGTGCCGGGCCCGCAGGTGATGACCCGCGAGCCCGAACTGTTCTGGGGCCTGATCGCCAGCATGTGGGTCGGCAACCTGATGCTGGTCGTCATCAACCTGCCGCTGATCGGATTGTGGGTGAGCCTGCTGAAGGTTCCCTACCGGCTGCTCTATCCCGCGATCCTCGTGTTCTGCTGCATCGGCGTCTACGGCCTCAACAACTCGACGTTCGAGGTGGCGCTGGCGCTGGGCTTCGGGGCGCTCGGCTATGTCTTCGTCAAGCTCGGCTGCGAACCCGCCCCGCTGCTGCTCGGCTTCATCCTGGGGCCGATGATGGAAGAGAACCTGCGCCGCGCCATGCGCCTGTCGCGCGGCGACCCGATGATCTTCGTCGAACGGCCGATCAGCCTCGCGCTGCTCGTCCTCGCGATCCTGCTGCTCGTGGCCGTCCTCGCCCCGTCGGTGCGCAAGGCACGCGACGAGGCGTTCGTCGAATAGGCAGTTCCACGCGACGTCCGCGTGGAATCCGTCCGATTTTCCGGCGTCGCCCCCTTGCGGGGGCGCATGCGGCACCCCACTTTCCCGTCATCAGGGTCCGGGCCCCTCTGGCGGCGCAGTTTTGCGCCGCGATGTCGGACTCCCTCAGTCATGGGAGAGCGACGGCATGGATTTCCTTCTCGCGAACGAATTTCTCGGCAAGCCCGTCTGGATGTGGGCGGCGTTCGTGACGATCGTCGCGACGCTGCTGGCGCTCGACCTTGGCGTGCTCAACAGGGGCCAGAACGAGATCGGCGTCGCGCAGAGCCTGCGGCTCTCCGCCTTCTATTTCTCGCTCGCGATGCTGTTCGGCGGCTGGGTCTGGTGGTTCATGGGGCCGGTGCCGGGCATGGAATACTTCACCGGCTTCCTCGTCGAATGGTCGCTGTCGCTCGACAACGTGTTCGCGATCTCGATGGTCTTCACGTATTTCGCCGTTCCGCGGAAATACCAGCACCGGGTGCTGTTCTGGGGCGTGGTCGGCGTCGTGGCGATGCGCGGCGTGATGATCGCGCTGGGTGCGGCCCTCGTCGCCGAATTCCAGTGGATCCTCTATTTCTTCGGCGCGTTCCTGTTCGCCACCGGCGTCAAGATGCTCGTGATGGCCGACAAGGAGGGCGGCCTCGACGGGAATCCGGTGCTGAAGCTCCTGCAGGCGCGCATGCGCGTGACGGCCGAGCTGCACGGCGAACGCTTCTTCGTCGCGCGGCCCGACCCCGCGACCGGCAAGGTCGTGCGCTGGGCGACGCCGCTGTTCCTGTGCCTGGTGCTGGTCGAGGCGATCGACCTGATCTTCGCGGTCGACTCGGTGCCGGCGATCTTCGCGATCACGACGGACCCGTTCATCGTCTACACGTCGAACATCTTCGCGATCCTGGGGCTGCGCTCGCTCTATTTCGCGCTCGCCGCGATGATCCACCGATTCCGCTATCTCAAATACGCGCTGGCGACGATCCTGCTGTTCGTCGGGACGAAGATCTTCCTCGTCGGTTTCGGCATCAAGATGCCGGCGTGGTTCTCGCTGTCGGTCACGGCGGGCCTGATCGCCGCGGGCATCCTGTGGTCGCTGTGGCGTACCCGCGGCGAAACCGAAGCTATGCGCGCTGAGGCGTCATCCGGTCGATGATCTTGAAGTGCCTGCGGGCGCTGCCGACGATCTCGCCGTCGGTCGGGTGATCGGAATTCTCGACCGCGACGACCTTCTTGGCGAGGGCCGGGGCATGCGCGTCGAGATGCTTCTTGAACGCGCCCTTGGTGTGGCCGGGGCCGGTCACGAGGATTTCCCGGGCGTCCTTGAGGGCGGCCGCGACCGCATCGAAGAATTTCGGATCGTCGCCGGCATGCCCTGCGCCGATGGCGCCGGCCTTGTGGTGGATATGCTCGCCCGCATGGGCGGAATGGACGGTCTGCGACTCGAACGCATGCGCGTCGAAATGGAAGACCTTGGCGGTCGCATGGTCGAGCCAGACGACGGCGTGGAAATGGTTCATGGCGGGAATCCTCGAAAAGGGGGTGGACGGGAAGAGTTGTCCCATTTTCGGGGCCGTCCGGGATTGCGCTGGATCAATCGGATTTGAAGGCGGCCCGCGCGTCGTGCTAGGGCTTTGGACGCATGAAAAAGCCCCCCGTGATCGGCATTTCGGCCTGCCTGCAGCCCAGCAACCGCGGCCCCGTCCATACCGTGCGCGTCCAGTACGTCAACGCCGTGCTCGACGGGCTCGGCGGGATTCCGCTGCTGCTGCCGGCGATCGGCGCCCGGCAGGACGTGGCGGGGGTGCTCGACCGGCTCGACGGGTTGCTGCTGACGGGAAGCCCCAGCAACGTGGAGCCCTCGCACTACGGCGCCGCCAGCCGGCCCGGGACGCTTCACGATCCCGCGCGCGACGCGACGACGCTGCCGCTGATCCGCGAAGCGCTGCTGCGCGGCCTGCCGATCCTCGCGCTGTGCCGCGGGCATCAGGAACTGAACGTGGCGCTGGGCGGCAGCCTGCACCAGCATGTCGAGGAGATGCCCGGCCGCATCGACCACAGCGCGCCCGCCAGCGACGACATGAACGAGCGCTACGCGCTGCGCCACTGGATCGATCTCGTGCCCGGCGGATTCCTGCACGCGATCAACGGCGGCGCCCCGCGCGCTTGGGTCAATTCGCTGCACAGCCAGGCGATCGACCGACTGGCCGACGGGCTGGTCGTGGAAGCCACGCACGAGGACGGCACGATCGAGGCCGTGCGCTGGACCAAGGGGCCGGGCTTCGCGCTCGGCGTGCAGTGGCACCCCGAATGGCATGTGCGCGGCGACGAATTCGCGCGCGCGATCTTCCGCCGCTTCGCCGACGCGATCGCCGCACGCGGCGCATGAGCGGCTTCGTCTCGCTGCCCGATGCGTTCGCCGAATCCCGCATCGCCGCAGGCCATGGCGGGCGGCCGATCCGGCTCTATCGCTGGCGGGCACCGGACGCAGGCACGAAACCGGCCCTGCTGTGGGGCCATGCGAACGGCTTCGCCGCCGGCAGCTACCGCACGCTGTTCGCGCGCCTTGCCGCCGATCTCGACATCTTCGCGTTCGACGCGGCCGGGCAGGGCGGCTCGGCGCAGCCGGGCGCGGACGCCGATCTCGACGCCTTCTGCGATCCCGACGCGCTTGCGGACGATGTGGAAGCGGTCGCGCGCGCGGCGCGCGAATGGGCGGGCCGTCCGCTCGCCTATGGCGCACATTCGATGTGCGGGGCGGCGATGCTGCGCCTCGCCCTTTTCCATCCCGCGCGGTTCGCCGCACTCGGGCTTCGCGGCCTGATGCTGTTCGAGCCGCCCTTCTTCCCGCCCGAAGGCCACAGGCTGCATGCCGACGGACTCGCGCGGCACAAAAAGCGCGCGTCGCGCGCGGCCGCCCGGCGCGACGAATTCCCCGGCGGACCGGACGAGTTGGCGGCCTATCTCACGGGACGCGAGATCTTCGCGCGTTTCGCGCCCGATCAGGTCGCGGCGCACGCGGCCGCGACGCTGCGCCCCGACGGCGGCACCTGGCGGCTGGCCTGCGCGCCCGCCGTCGAGACGGCCGTCTTCAAGGCGCTCGGCGGACGGCCGGTCAATTTCCCCGCCCTCGACCGCTTCCCGCCGGCAGCGCCGCTGCATTTCGTCGCCGGTGATATCGCGATGGGCGTGGCGCAGGGCGTCACCGTCACCGGCATGATGCCGGATGCCGCCGCCAGGGTGCCGCACGCGAAACTCACCGAGCTGCCGGGTGCTTCGCACATGATGGTGTTCGAGGAAGAGGCGGCGTGCGCCGCCTTGCTGAAATCCTTCGTTTCCGGCCCCGAATCGCGCTAGATCGGAACCCATGACCGACACGCCCCCGCTGCCCTATTTCGATACGGCCGCCCTGCCCAAGGCGCCGCGCGGCGCCCTGCGCATCGTCACCTGGAACATCAATTCGGTGCGCCTGCGCATGCCGCTGATCGGCAAGCTGGTCGAACTCGCGCGGCCCGACGTGCTGTGCCTGCAGGAAACCAAGTGCCCGGACGAGGCGTTCCCGGCGGAGGCGCTGAAGGCGATGGGCTTCGCGCATCAGGCCTTCCACGGCATGAAGAGCTATAACGGCGTGGCCGTGCTGTCGCGCGTGCCGCTCGCCGGGCATTCGCCGCACCATCATTGCGGCCTCGAGGATTGCCGGCATCTGCGCGTCGAACTGCCGGGCGGCATCGAGCTCAACGACGTGTACATTCCCGCCGGCGGCGACATTCCCGACCCGGTTGCCAATCCGAAATTCAGGCACAAGCTCGATTTCGTCGCCTCGCAGGCGGCGCTGTGGAAGAAGCGCAAGAAGGGCCGCCCGGCGATCCTCGTGGGCGACCTCAACATCGCGCCCTTCGAGAACGACGTGTGGAGCCACAAGCAGCTTCTCGACGTCGTCAGCCATACGCCGGTCGAGGTCGAGGGCCTGACGAAGATGCGTGGGAGCCACGATTGGGTTGATGTCGCGCGCCTCAAATATCCCGAGCCGCAGCGCCTGTATACGTGGTGGAGCTATCGCAATTCCGACTGGCGCAAGTCCGACCGCGGGCGGCGCCTCGACCATGTCTGGGTCACGCCGGATCTGGCGCCGAAGGTGAAGGGCTTCCACATCCTGCGCGGTGCCCGCGACTGGATGCAGCCGTCCGACCACGTTCCGGTCGCGGTCGACCTGGCGCTCTAGCGGGGAAGCCTGTCCGCCACCGCCGGCGCGATGCGTGCGGCGAGGTGTGCGGCGAATTCCGGGCTGTAGTGGACCGCGTCCACGTACATGTTCTGCGGGATCGCTTCCGTCTCGAGCCACAGCACGTCCTGCGCATGCAGGCGGCCGGCGTCGCGCTCGGCCAGCAGGCGCGGATAGCCGCGTTCGCTCGCGAGATGGCGGACGAGCTGTGCTGGCGGAACCGGAGCCGCCCGGCGTGCCGGATCGAAGGCATAAGTGGGTACGGGCTGCTGGACGAAGACGACGCGGACGCCGAATGCCGCCGCCACCGCCGCGACCTCGCGCCGGTTGAAATCGATCCGCCGCACGACGGCTTCGATCTCCGCATCCGAGCATTCGGGCGTCGCCGGCGCTTCCGGCGCTCCCGGCGCCGGATCGGCGAGGCGGCGCACCAGACGCAGCGTGTTCGAGCGCTGGGCCAGCACCCGGAGAGTCGGGGGCACCGGCTCGCGCAGCACGCGCGCGATTTCGGGAGACAGGGCGGTCTGCTCCGCCGCGGCGCAGAAATAGAAATCGTTGAGGCCGTCGATGAACACGGCGACGTCCGGCCTGTGGCCCCGGAGCAGCAGCCGCTCGAACAGGATGCGGGACTGGGTGGAGTAGTAGAAGTTCGTCCCGAAATTATAGACGGCGGCTTTCGCGTCGCGGCCGGCGAGTTCGGCGCCGATCCGCGCGGGAACCGTCTGCGCGTCGGCCACGCCCATGCCGAAGACCGTCGAGCCGCCGAAGACGAACACCTTGCGCCCCGGCTCGGCGAGCGGAACGTCCGGCGGCACGAACCGGTAGCCGTCGGCGGCGACATTGACGAAACGCCCCGCCCGCGCGCCGCTGACGAATTCGACGAACGGCGAATAGACGAGCGGCACGCCCTTGCGCCACGTCTCTTCCAGCATCGCGCGGATCTCGACCGGATCGGCGCCGTTGTAGAGCGCGCGGAGCTGCGCGTCGGTCTGGTCGAGCAGGTAGATGTCGGCGACCGGCGGCGGCAGGCGGATCAGCACCTGCCGCGCGACGACCTCTGCGGCGACCAGAGCCAGGATCGTCGCGAAGACGACGCCCGGCACGGCCGCCAGGAACTGGCGCAGCCTTTTCATCCCGATCCGGATCCGATCAGCCCCTGGCCGCGACGGCCTGGCGCAGCTGCTGGTTCGTGTTGACGATGCGGCGGGCCAGTTCGCGCATGATCTCCACGGCCATGCTCGGGAACTCGTTCATCATGCTCATGAAGTCGTTCTTCTCGATCTTCAGGCAGACGAGCGCGTGGTCGACCGCGGCCGTGACGTGCGCGGTACGCGGCACGTCGCACAGGATCGCGATCTCGCCGAGGATCTCGTTGCGGCCCATGCGCGCGATGTCGATGCGGCCCTTGGGCGTGTCGATCGAGACGACCGCCTCGCCGTCGAGCACGATATAGGCCGCGTCGCCCGCGTCGCCCTGCTGGAACACGGGGTGCCCCGGCTCGAAGGTCAGGCGCTGGCTCATGAAGGCGAGCAGCTTCAGCTTCGCCGGATCGAGATTGGCGAAAAGCGGAATGCGCTTGAGCGCGTCGGTTTCTTCCTTGAGCGACATCTGCGTTTCCCCTGCCGCCTCACGCGGCGGCGAGCATTTCCTTGAGCATTCCCTCGCGGGCCTTGAGCTCCTCGACCGGACCGTCCTGGACGAGCCGCCCTTCGGCGAAGACGAGCGCGCGCCCGAAGCGCGGGATGGTGGCGGCATCCTGCGTCGCCCAGACGAGCGTGGTGCCGCGCGTCGCCTCGAGAATCGCGTCGAGCACGCGCGCCTGCGCCGATCGGTCGAGCGCCGCCAGCGCGTCGTTCATGACGAGGATGTCGGGCCGCTTGGCGAGCGCGCGCGCGATCGCGAGCTTCTGGCGCTGCGGGGCGGAAAGGCGCGCGCCGGCGACGCCGGTCTGGAAATCGAGGCCGATCTCGAACACGCGCTCGCGCAGGGCAAGCGCATCGAGCACCTCGCGGATCGACAGGCCGACGGTCGCCTGCGCCTTCGCCTGCCCGTAGGCGACGCGCCCGAACAGGATGTTGTCCTGGATCGAGGCGGCGGCGTTGTAGCTGTCGGGATCGAAGAAGGCGATCTTGGCGCGCGCGGCCGCCGGGAGGCCCGTGTTCAGCGCCTTTCGCGTGGCGAGCGAGCGCGCCTTGAATTCCTTGTCGATCAGGCCGAGGCGGTGGCGCGCGTCGACGAGCTTCAGCGGCAGGCTGAGCAGGCGAGCGCGGTCGTCGGCATCCATGGCGGGCAGCGATCCGTCGGCCTGCGGGACGGTGCGCGCGAGGATCGCCTGATAGACCGGCAGGTCGTCGGCGGCGATGAAGCTGAAGCGATCGAAGAACTCGTGGCCCGCGGGCAATCCCGCGAACAGCTCGATCATCGTCTCGGCGAGCTTGCGGCCCATCTCGACGAGCTCGGCATCGAGGCCGGTCGATTTCAGCACCGCGAGGAAATCGGGCTGCGTGGCGAGCGCGTCGCCCTCGAAGCTGGGGTCCAGCGGCGTGCCGAACAGCAGGTTCTCGCCCAGCGTGGCGTTGTCGTTGTAGCGCTCGGGATCGAACGTCTCGACGAGGCCCTTCAGGGCCGGTTCTGCCTGCGCGCCCGACAGGCGCTGGCGGAACGCCGCGCGCGCGGCGAGGATCGCCTCGGCGACCGCCGTCTTGCGCTTGGGATCGATGCGCCCGCGCAGGCCCAGCTGGAACACGTCCTCGGCGAGGTCGACGCGCGTCAGCAGTTCGGCCGCGACGCGGTCGAAATCGGCGGGATCCCTGGCGCCCGTCTGCGCGTAGTCGACCCACAGCGCCTCGATGTCGAGCGGCAGGTTGCCCGCGCGCTCGGCTTCCGCGATCACCGCGCGGCGCGCCGCATCCTCGCTCGCCGACAGCACGCGCTGGCGCAGGCCGTAGAGCAGGTTGTCGCGCACGCTGGCCGAGAAGATGTAGGCGTTCGGCCCCACATAGCCCAGCCGTGCGCCCAGATCGGCGTCGGAGATGCTCGACATGTCGACGCTGCCGATCTTGATCGAGCCGCCGGTCGGCATGTAGAGGCGCGCGAGCGTCATCGCGAGCGCCTCGCGCCCGCCCGACGGCGGCCCGACGATGGCGACGTGCTCGCCCTGCGCGATCGAGAAGCTGACGCCTTCCAGAAGCTTGGTCTGCGCGTCTTCCTGCACGGTCAGCGCGCTCGCCACGATGGGCCCGTCGAGGCGCGGCGCGTCGGCGTTCGCGGGCGCGTGCAGGATCTCGGGCAGCATGCTCTCGGGCTGGAACTGCTCGATTACCTGCTCGTATTTCTGCTGCGCGTCCTGGGCCTGCTGGTAGTAGTCGAGCAGTTCCTTCCACGGCGCCGTCATGTCCTTGTGCGCGGCGAGCGCGGCGACGAGCGCGCCCAGCGTCAGGCTTCCCTGGATCACCAGATAGCCGCCGATCCCGTAGAACAGCAGCGGCGCGCACTGGTTGAGCGAGTTGTTGATGAACTTCACCAGCGACTTGCGCTGGTAGATGTCGAAGCGGATGCGGTAGACGACGCCGAAGCGCTCGGTGTAGTCCGCGCGTTCCCACGCGGCCGTGCCCAGCGTGCGCACTTCCTGGATGCCGCCGACCGTCTCGCCGATGCGCTCGGAGATCTTGCGCACGACCTTCACGCGCTCCTTGCCCAGCGCCTTCACGCGCTTCTGCAGCTTCGGCACGATGTAGGCCTGCAGCGGGAACAGCGAGATCGCGGCGAAACCCATCACCGGGTTCTGCACGAACAGGAAGATCGCGATGGTCAGCAGCATGCCGGCCTGCATCAGCGGCTGGACGAACGCGTCGCCCATGAATCCGCCGATCTGCTCGACCTCGGCCGTCAGCATCGGGATCAGCTCGCCCGACGAGGTCTTGCGGAAATGCGCCACGGGGAACCGCAGGATGCGGGCCATCAGCTGGTAGCGCAGCCGGCGCAGCAGCCGCTCGCCGAGCTTGCCCTTGAGCGAATTGACGTACTGCTTGAGCCCGCCGTTGATCAGGATCGCGACCAGGAACAGCAGGCAGAGCCAGAGCAGGTAGCCGAGCTGCTCGACCTTGAGCCAGCCGAGGTCCGCGACGTCCACGGGGAAGGTGACGCCCTTGCCCTGGATGCCCTGGTTCATGATGTTCTTGGGCAGGTCGAGCGTGACGTAATAGAAGAGCTGCGCCGCGGCCACGAGGCCGCAGATCGTCAGCGTGTCCTTGATCGAAAACCGGATCACGTACCGGAAGATCGACCGGTCGAGTCCTTCATCCTGCCCTGACGCCACGTCGTTCCTGTCCCCCGGCCACCCCTTGCGCGGGGCCGAGAGTAGCTGCCCGTCTGTTGGGCGGGCAAGCCGTCCGGGGGCAGCCGGAATCGCCGAGTAAGCTCAAAAACTGCGCACAGCCTTCAATCCATTGTTATTGGCGAAGGTCGCTTATCTATTGATTGATTTAGAAGAATTCCACATTTCAATCGCCACTTGGCTTGGCCCCCCAAGTGCCCCTAGTGTTCGTCCGGAATAAGGGGGCTGAACAAGCCAAAAACGGAGTCCGGTGGTGGAAATCGGGGGTCGCAACGGCGCCAAACGGGCGCCCCGCACCGACCGGCGTGTGCTGATCTACAGCCACGACACGATGGGTCTCGGCCATCTGCGCCGCTGCCGCACGATCGCGCATGCGCTGGTCGAGGCGGACAAGGACCTTTCGGTTCTCATCCTCTCGGGCTCGCCCATCATCGGCTCGTTCGATTTCAAGGCGCGCGTCGATTTCGTGCGCATCCCCGGCGTCATCAAGCTGCGCAACGGCGAGTACACCTCGCTCAACCTGCATATCGACATCGCGCAGACGCTGGCGATCCGCGCCTCGATCATCCGCCACACGGCCGAGGCGTTCGACCCCGACCTGTTCATCGTCGACAAGGAGCCGCTGGGCCTGCGCGGCGAGGTCGCCGAGACGCTGCATTTCCTCAAGCGCCGCGGCGTGCCGCTGGTGCTGGGGCTTCGCGACGTGATGGACGATCCTGCACTTCTCGAGCCCGAATGGCGGCGCAAGAAGGCGCTGCCGGCCTTGCGCGAACTCTACGACGACATCTGGGTCTACGGCCTGCCGCAGATCTGCGATCCGCTCGCCGGCCTCGCGATCCCGGCCTCGGTGCGCAAGAAGATCAGCTACACCGGCTATCTGAAGCGCGTCATCCCGCAGGGCAATCCGCGCTCGACCGTCGAGCACGCGCAGGCGCGCGAGCAGCCCTACGTGCTGGTGACGACCGGCGGCGGCGGCGACGGCGACGCGCTGATCGACTGGGTGTTGCGCGCCTACGAGAGCGATGCCGAACTGCCGCACCGCGCCCTGCTGGTGCTGGGCCCGTTCATGCAGTCGGAGAAGCAGTCGGAATTCATCGAGCGCGCGGCGCGGCTGGGGCGCCGGGTCGAGGCGATCACGTTCGACGCGCATCTCGAACAGCTCATCACGCGCGCCTCGGGCGTCGTGGCGATGGGCGGCTACAACACGTTCTGCGAGATCCTGTCGTTCGACAAGCCGGCCGTGATCGTGCCGCGCATCGCGCCCCGCCTCGAACAGTTCATCCGCGCCGAGCGCGCGGAGAGCGTCGGCCTCACGCGCATGCTGCCCGACGACGGCGTGCGCGACACGGCCAAGATGGTCGAGGCGCTGCAGGCGCTCGCCGACCAGGCGCCGCCGTCGGCGGCGGTCATCCCGGGCCTGCTCGACGGCCTCGAAAACGTCGAACGCCTGATGGCGCGCTGGCTGCCGCGCGGCGCACCGATGCCGGCGAAGAAGCGCGTCCTGTCGCGCTGAGGCGCGGCGGCGGATAGTATTTCTAGCATAAGATTGTATACCTTGACGCGCTCTTGATTGTTCCCTACATGTTCCGCCACCTGAAGCTGTGGAGGCGGACATGTACCAGAGCCCGAAGAACCTGCTGACCGATTATATGGAACGCCCCGAACGGCGCGATCCGGGCGCCGACGGCTGGTTCGATCTCGAAGACTGGGTCGGCCCGCAGCACCCGAGCGGGCGCGGCGATGTCGCGAAGATCGAGGGCATCCTCGCCAACAGCGGCGACTATTCGCTCGAGCGCACGCAAGGGCCGACCGGCTATTGGGGCCTCGCGCTCGACGACGGCATCCGCAAATACCAGAAGCGCAACGGCCTCAAGGTCGACGGCGCGCTGCGCCCCGGCGGCCCGACGATCCGCCACATGGAAGATTCCTTCGGCGCCACGCTGAACGGCTACGCCCCGCCCACGCCCGAAGACATCGACGCGCATCACGACATCGTCGGAGACGGCAATCCGGGGACGATCGCGTGGCGCCGTCCGGACGTATCGTTCAAGGACATCCCGGACCTGCCGGAAATCGATCAGGCGACCGATGCCTCGAACGCGCGCCTCGCGCGCGCGATGTGCAAGACGAGCGACGTCACCGGCTACGCGAAGCTCTTCGCGCAGACGATCGAGGATTCCGGCGCCTCCGGCCTCGCCGCCGTGCGCGACTGCATCGCCAAATACGAAGAAGCGATGCCCGGCAAGGGCGGGCAGCTTGCCAGCGCCGTCGTCGGCTTCGTTCCCGAGAAAACCCAGAAAGAGCTCGGCATCGAAGCACCGAAGGCACCGCCGCCGGGGACGAAGGTCGCGATCACCGACGTTCTGGGTGACGCCGGCATGGCCTTGCTTGGCGGCCTTCTTGCCGCCGGCACAGCCGCCACGGGTATCAAGGGCGCCGGGGATACGAAGAAAATCATCGAGAACTTCAAGCTGCCCGGCTTCACACCGGCTGACAACGAGAACACGCAAACGCCGCCTTCCGGGCCGTCCGCGCCAAACCTGCCGACGCATACGGGCGGCCCGATTCCTGCGCCAATCGACCCGAACAACACAGGGAGTCCGATGCCGGATGTCGATCCGTCATCCATCCATACGCCGACCGAATCGCCGGAGGAACGGCGCAAGAAAATCTCCGAACTCGTCGGGAACTATCTTGAGATCCGCATTTTCGGTGGCCGGCGCGATTATCGCGGGAACGATCTGGGTATCGATTCGACTACCATGATCGCGAAGGTATGCGCCGAGGAGGCGGAGAAATCCGGATTTGCTGATCTGCTCGTGCAGAAGGGCGGCGGGAATCTGAAAGGAGAAGAAAAAAAATACATGGAAGAAGTGACGCTCTCAGGCGATCACGGCACGCGTCGCTCGGACTACGCGATAGGGCCGAGGGACGAGAAGAATCCGAAAAACTTCGGCCACATCAATGGATATACATCCAAAGCCGACGATACGCCGATCGCACGCGAGGTGGAGGCCTACCTCGACATGCTCAATATCGTCCCCGATCCGGCTCAGGTCGCAATGGTCCGGAAAATGAGACCGGGCGAGGATATGGAGACCTATCGCGAGAATATCGTGCGCCCCGCATGCCGGAAAATCATCGATGCGGAAGTCCGCAAGCTGCGGGAAGGCATGAAGGGCGACAAATGACGATCGACGGGAATTTCCTCGAAGATACGGAGCCGGCCATACCGCCGAATGCCGGCCATCATGTCAGCCTTCACTGGACCGACGCGGACCGGCGGCGGTTCAGCGACCGGTTGCGCCGGAAATATCCGAACGTGATCTTCTTCGAGAAGTTCCGCAGCAAAGACCATAAAGACGAGAACTTCAAGCCGCGATTCTTCGAGCATCTCGACGAGACGATACCCGGAGAACACACTGAAATCGTGTTTCCGCCGCCCGGGTGGCGGCCGGAGCTCGTGCATATCAAGGATCACCGGCTGCCGCACTGGTCGTGGAAGAACTATCTCTCGCCGATCGTCACATTCATGCCGCGGCCGGAGCCCGGCAGGACGAGTCGGCAGGAAGACTGGTTTGGCGATGCCGCGGATGCACCGATCCAGTTTTGGCGGGGAATCAATATTTCGACTTCATACCGACGAGAGCTGGTTCTCGAGCGCCGCATCCAGTCTGCCGTCCTGCGGTTGGCCGCCAGCATCTCTCGCCAACTGGTCCCGGTATTGTGGGAATCCTATGCGGATTACTGCAATCGAAAAGGGGCGGCAGCACCTCGATGGCTCCATTCCCAGCGGAACTTCGCGTCGCAATCGGTCATCGACTGGGCGCGCGCCGAGCCTCGCCGCGAAATCGAACTGTCGGTCTGGCGCTACGGCCGCTATGGCGTTTCGTGGCACGCACCCGAAGACGTCCCCGATTCCTGGTGGGGCGACGCGCCGAAGCCCAAATGGGCGCGACGCTAGCGCGACGACTTCGCGATGATCGCCGTGGTGCTCTGGCCGGCGGTCAGCTTGGCCAGCACGACGCGCCCGCCCCAGCCTTCCACTTCCTTCGCACCCACCACCTTGTCCTTGGTGTAATCGGCACCCTTGACGAGAACCTCGGGCTTCAGCGCCGTGATCACGTTGATCGGCGTGTCTTCGGCGAAGATCACGACGAGATCGACATGGCCGAGCGAGCCCAGCACCGAGGCGCGCGCCGCCTCGCCCTGCACGGGCCGCGTCGGGCCCTTGAGGCGCTTGACCGAGGCGTCCGAATTGAGGCCGACGACGAGCCGGTCGCACGCCGCGCGCGCCTGGCCGACGAGCGAGACATGGCCGGGATGCAGCAGGTCGAACACGCCGTTGGTGAAGCCGATCTTCAGCCCCTGCCGGCGCCAGCGGCCCACTTCGTCGACCGCCTGTTCGAGCGTCACGACCTTGTGCTCGCCGGTCGCGATGTCGTCGTGGCGGAGCGCGCGCAGCAGGTCGGCCGAATAGGCGACGGCCGTGCCGACCTTGGCGACGACGACGCTGGCGGCGACGGATGCGAGACGTGCGGCCTGTTCGAGCGTGAGGCCGCCGGCAAGTGCGGTGGCAAGCGTGGCGACGACCGTGTCGCCGGCGCCCGAAACGTCGAACACCTCGCGCGCGAGCGCAGGCAGGTGAAGCGCCTTGCCCTTGGCGGGCACCACGCTCATGCCGTCGGCGCCGCGCGTGACGACGATGGCCTCGGCCTCGGTGATCTTCAGCAGCTTCTTGGCCGCCTGCTCGACGCCCTTGTCGTCGGCCGCCGGCATTTGCGCCGCTTCGGAAAGCTCGCGCTGGTTGGGCGTGAGGATCGTGGCGCCCCTGTAGCGCGAATAGTCGCGGCCCTTGGGATCGACGACGACGATGCGCCTGGCCGCCTTCGCGGCATGGATGATCGTGGCGATCTCGCGCGGGATCAGCAGGCCTTTGGCATAGTCGGAAATCGCGACGACCGCGCAATCCTTCATCGCCTGGCAGACGAGGCGCGCGGCGTCTTCGGCGACCGCGTCGGCGACGGGCGCATCGGTCTCGCGGTCGGCGCGCAGCATCTGCTGGTGGCCGGCGACATAGCGCGTCTTGATCGTGGTGGCGCGGCTGCGCTCGACCAGCAAATGCGGCTCGACGCCGTCGAGCGCGCCGACGAGTTCCATGACCTCGCGCCCGGCCTGGTCCTGCCCGACGACCGACACGAATTCGACGTTGCCGCCGAGGCCCACGATGTTGCGCACGACGTTGCCCGCACCGCCGAGCATCGATTCCTCGCGCTCGATGCGCACGACCGGGATCGGCGCTTCGGGCGAGATGCGGTCGGCCGAGCCGTAGACGAAACGGTCGAGCATCAGGTCGCCCACGCAAACGATGCGTGCGCCCTTCAGCTTCGGCACCAGGGCCGCGAGATCGGCGTTGATCGTCATGCTTCGAACGGATCCGGGCCGTCGGCGATGCCGAGCGCCAGCTCCAGCCCGCCGCACAGCATCTGGCCGAGCGTGATGTGCATCTCCTGGATGCGCGCGGTCGTCTTCGACGGCACGATCAGGCAGATGTCGGCCATGTCCTTGGCCTTGCCGCCGTCCTTGCCGGTGAGGCAGGCGACGGCGATGCCCAGCTTCTTGGCGACCTTGAAGGCCTCGAGCACGTTGGGCGAGACGCCCGACGTGGTGATGCCCACGACCATGTCGCCCGGCTTGCCGAGCGCTTCGATCTGGCGCGAGAAGGAACGGTGGAAGCCGATGTCGTTGGGGATGGCGGTCAGTGCCGACGTGTCGGTGGTGAGCGCGAGCGCCGCGATCGCCGGGCGGTTCTTGATGTAGCGCACGGTCAGTTCCGTCGCGAGATGCTGGGCGTCGGAGGCCGAGCCGCCGTTTCCGAAGAACATGATCTTGCCGCCGGCGCGGATCGTCGCGATGGCCTGCGCCAGCAGCTTCGTGAACTCCGCCTTCATCGCGCGGTGCGTGGCTTCCGCGACGGCGCGGTGCTCGACGAATTCCGCCTCGAAGAAGCTGTCGGTGTCGAATTGACGGGTCATTTCTTTCCTCGCAGCGCGGCGTCCCGGAGGATCGCCTCGAATCGTGCCGATATTGCGGCAATATCGAAGGTCTTCGCCGCGTAGTCCAGCGCCTTGGCGCCCATCGCCGCACGGGTAACGGGCTCGCCCGCAAGCCGGCTTCCGGCGCCAAGGAACGCCGCGCGGTCGCGCGGATCGGCGGCGAGCCCCGCACCTGCGCGCGTCACGATCCGGGCCGCGAGATTGGCGGGCGGGACGGCCAGCAGCAGCGGCCGCCCGGCGCACAGATAGGTGAGCACCTTCGAGGGAACCGAGAAGATCCCGGCATCGGGTTCGAGCACGGCGACGAGGATGTCGGCACTCGCCAATACCTCGCCCAGCCGCGCGAAAGGCTGGAAGGGGAGGACGCGCAGGTTCGGCGCGGACGCGCCGTTGGCCTTCAGCCAGTCCGCCCCGCGCCCCTCGGAATTGACGACGACGAGCGCGTCGGGGTTCGCCGCCGCCAGATCGCGCAGCAGGCTCGGGTCGTGCTTGAGGCCGAGCGTGCCCGAATAGAGGAACACCGTCTTGCCGACGAGGCCCTGCTCGCGCGCCCACGCATTGTCGCGTGGTGCCGCGGCCAGATCCTCGCGCGCGGCCCAGTTCTCGACCACATGGGTGCGCGAAGGCTCGACGCCCCAGCCAGCGAGCATCGGGCGGAAATCCTCGGTGATCGCGACGACGGCATCCGACGCGCGCAGCAGCCGCTTCTCCTGCCATTCGTAGGCCATGCCGATCAGCGTGCCGGGCAGCGACAGCTTGCGCCCGAGGATGCGGCGCATCGCGATGCCGACGATATCCTGCAGCCAGTAGACGAAGGCCGCACCCGCATCGCGCGTGCCCCGCAGCGTGCCCGCCTGCACGTCGATGGGCGCGTTGCCCGCGAGCACCACTTCGGGCTTCCAGCGCCGCACCGCATCGGCCGCCAGCGCACCCAGTTCACGTTCCTGCCGCCAGCGCTTGACGAAGCTGTGCTTGGCGAAGGGCTCGTCGAGCGAAAGGAACTCGGTCTCGAAATTCGCGGGATCGTCGGGCCGGCGTGCGAGCGGTCCCTTGGGCGCCTCGAATTCGGGGAACGACAGATGGCGCACCGTGTGGCCGCGCGCGGCAAGGGCCCGCGACAGCTGCACGGGAAAGGCGTGGCCCGGATAGTCGTGGACGAGGATGCGCATCTAGGCCCGGCGCGCCCGCACGACGAGACAGTCGCCGTGGTCCGAGCGGTTCCACGACCACAGCACCGGGAACAGCAGCCCGCGCGCCAGCGCCATCAGGCCGGCGACGAGGATCGTCTTGCGCTGCAGGCGGATCACGGCGGCCGGGTCCTTGCGCCACAGATGCGCGATGGCGGTCTGCGCCACCCACAGGGCGGGCGTGACGTTCCCGGCGCTGCGCACGGCAAAGCCTTCTTCCTCGAGCAGGCGCGTGAGGCGCGTCCGCGTGAAATGGACGATATGGAAGGGAACGTGCCAGTTGATCCAGTCGACGCCTGCAAGGCGGGCGAGCGCGGAGTCCGCGTTGGGCAGGCTGATCCACACCTCGCCGCCGGGGCGCAGGATGCGCTTGACGTGCTTCAGCATGATGCGCGGGTCCGACGCATGCTCCAGCACGTTCGACAGCACGGCCACGTCGAACGGCTCGGTGGGCGCGAAATCCTCGATCCAGGTCTCGTGGACCGTGAAGCCGCGCGCGCGCGCGGCGGCCGCCGCGTGGCTGTTCAGCTCCAGCCCCTCGGCCGCAAAGCCGTTGCGCCGGTAGAGTGCGAGCCCGCGTCCTTCGTTGCAGCCGATGTCGATCAACCGGCCCTTGCCCTTCGCGGCGTGGAACGACACGTCGCCGTCCACCGCGAGCATCAGCCGGTAGAAAGGCGAGAACAGGAACGCCTCGCGCGCCGACGCATAGCCCGCATCGGTCTTGCCGCCGTAATTGTACCAGCGCTCGTAGAGCGCCTTCAGCGCCGGCGCATCGGGACGCGGAAAGGTCTGCCGGCCGCCGCACGCATCGCAGGCATGGATCGCGTACTCGCCCGGCGAGCCGAAGCGGTTGTCGACGACATGCGGCAGCATCGCCTTCGTGGCGGCCTTGCAGAACAGGCAGGGGTCGTTCATGGGCGGCGCTCCGCCTTGCGTCGTTCATAGAGCTTGGCGTCGACGAGGAAGCGGAACCACAGCGTCTGCAGCACGTAGAAGATCAGCCCTTCCTTGCCGTCGAGGAAACCCAGCCGCACGAAATAGCGGTAGTGGAACAGCAGGAACGCGCGCAGGAAAAGCGGGGCGCGATAATACCAGCCGCGCGCGCGGCGCTTCTCGGCCACCGGATCGCCGCTGCCCGCCGCGATGACGCCTTCGCCGCCGGGGTTCAGGATCTCGTCCACTTCCGCGTCGGCCCAGCGGTTGTGGCGCGTCGTCCATTCCGACAGCGACAGGCGGATATCGTCGATCATCGGGTGCGCGAGTTTTTCCGTGCGCCCGTCGGCCTGGAAATGCTGGTCGTATTTGCGCGCCTCGCAGCGCCCGCGGCCCGTGCGGAACAGGCGCATGTGATAGATCGGGTACATGCCGCCGTGGCGCAGCGCCCTTCCGTGGAAATGCACGAGGCGCGGCACATAGAAGCCGCCGATGGACTCGTCGACCGGCTTGGCGAGCAGTGCTGCGATCTCGGCCTTCAGCTCGGGCGTCAGCCGCTCGTCCGCATCCAGATGAAGCTGCCAGGGGTGCGCGAGCGGCAGATTGGCGATCGCCCAGTTGCGCTGCGCGCCGTAATTCTCGAACGGATGCTCGGCGAGCGAAGCACCCTTCGCGGCGACGATCTGCTTCGTCTCATCCGTCGATCCCGAATCCACGACATGCACGTCGTCGGTCAGGCCCTGAAGCGAATCCAGCGTGGCGCCGATCGTCGCGGCGGAATTGAAGGTGAGGACGATGACCGAAACCGGCGTCATTTGCGTGCATGCTCCCGATAGACGCGCTCGAGGTCGCCCGCGATCCGCGCCCAATCATAGTGCGTTTCGACCAGTCTGCGCCCGGCCGTTCCCATGCGGGCCGCCCGGCTCGTGTCGGCCGCAAGCAGCAGGATATGGGCGGCGACCGAATCGATATCCGGCGGCGAGACGAGGCCCGCACCCGCACCCGCGATCTCGCGCCAGATATTGACGCGGTCGGAGATCACGACCGGCGCCCCGCACGCCATCGCCTCGACGATGGCGATGCCGAAATTCTCGCTCCACGACGGCAGCGCGAACAGCGCGCAGTCGACGAAGGCGGCGCGCTTGGCCGCGCCCGTCAGCATGCCGGTCCACACGATCTTGTCGGCGACACCGGCAAGGCCGGCGATCGCCTCGGCCGCCGCCTTGTAGCCGTCATCCGGCCCCGCGATGACGAGGCGCAAGGCGGGCTCGGCCGCCAGCGCCTTGGCGAAGGCGGGGATCAGCACGTCGAGCCCCTTCTTGAAATTGATGCGGCTCAAGAACAGCACGGGCTTGGTGCCGGCGAGTTCCGGGTGCGCCGCGAAGAACGTGCCCTTGGCAGGCAGCGTGGCGAACTCCGCCATGTCGAGCCCGTTGGGCACGACCACGCCCTTGGCGCCGTGGACATACGGCGCGGCCAGCCGCATCTCCTCCTCGGCCGTGTAGTGCAGCGCCGCCGCTCCGCGGATCACGCGATTCTGGAAGGCGAGTTCGAGCAGCATCTTGCGCGCGCGATGGCGCTTCCACAGGAACGGATCGAGCGTGCCGTGCGGGCGCAGGATATAGGGCACGCCGTGCTTCCGGCACACCCGCGCCGCGTACCAGACATGGAACAGGTACAGCGAGTGGATATGGACGATGTCGGCCTTGGGGATCGCCTCGTCCAATGCGCGCGCCAGGTCCCAGCTCGTCGCGAACAAGGCGGGGAAGCCCTGCTTGAACACGTGGCGCTCCACGCCGTCGGAAGGGGGCCCGTCGGCCGGCGGCGGGGCGGCGCGCTCTTCGGGTGTCATGTCGCGGTCGGTCGTGTAGATCGCGACCGAATGGCCGCGCGCGGCCACGCTGCGCGCCATGTCGACGACGGCGCGCGCCGGGCCGCCCGTGCGGGCCGCGATGGACGCGATGACATGGAGGATGCGGATCGTACGACTCCCGGCCTCTCGCCTTGCGGGAGGAATACCCGCCGGCAGCGATCAGAACGGGCGGGAACCTCGCAAATTCCACGGTTTAGGGCAATCCAAGACGCGGGCGGCCTTGCGGGGAAGGGGCTTCCGGCGCATCCTTGTTCAAACGGAGGTGCCTTTGGCCCCAACCCGCCCGAATGCCGGACGCCGCCGCCTCCTTGCGGGGATGGGGGCCTTTGCGGTTCTGGGGGGTGCAAGGCCCGGTTTCGCCCAGCGCGACGCCAGCATCGACCCCGGCCAGCCCTTCAGCCGCCGCTCCACCGATCTCAATCTCGTGCTCGCGGTCGATTGCTCGCGTTCGGTCGATGCCGGGGAATACCGGCTCCAGTCCGAAGGCTATGCCGCCGCCTTCCGCCACGACCGGGTGCGGCGCGCGATCCTCGGCGGGCGGGAAAAGCGCATCGCCGTGACGCTGACCCAGTGGGCGGGCCAGCGCGTGCAGCATCAGGCGATCGGCTGGACGCTGCTCGATACGACGGCCGCCCTCGATGCGTTCGCCGCCCGCCTGTCCGCCCAGCCCCGCCTCACCGACGACGACGCGACCGCGCTGGGGGCGGCCATCGATCACGCGCGCGGGCTCTTCCGGCAATGCCCGTTCGCGGCCGACCGGCACGTCATCGACGTGTCGGGCGACGGCTCGAACAACCAGGGCAGGCTCGCCCGCTATGCGCGCGACGAGGCGGTGGCGGCGGGCATCGGCATCAACGGCCTGCCGATCCTCACGGACGAACCCAATCTCGATTCGATCTACCGGCAGGAAGTGATCGGCGGCCCCGGCGCCTTCGTCGTGCCCGTGCGCCGCTATCCCGATTTCGCGGCCGCCATCGCGCACAAGCTGATCCGCGAGATCGCGTAGGGCCCCCTCACCCTCACCCTAACCCTCTCCCGCAAGCGGGAGAGGGTTAGGGTGAGGGTGCCCGATCTTCGAGCGCCGTCAGAATCGCTTCGTAGACCCCATCCGGGTTCGACAAGATCTCGCCATTCCAGAAGCGCAGCACGCGATATCCACGCGCCGCCAGCCAAGCCGTGCGGACCCCATCGGCAGCGGAACTCGCGTGTTGTCCGCCATCCGCCTCGATCGCGAGCAACGCTTCCTTGCACAGGAAATCGAGAATGTACGGACCGACCGGAACCTGCCGGCGGAACTTGAATGCGGCCATGCGCCGATCGCGCAGCATCCACCAGAGACGACGCTCGGCATCGGTCGGATCGCGGCGCATCCGTCGTGCGAAGTCGCGAAGCATGATTTGAAATCATAAGATGCATCAAGTTTTGCGACAACCCTCACCCTAGCCCTCTCCCGCAAGCGGGAGAGGGGACAAGACCGGTGCATGTCATCTCCTCTCCCCTTCGGGGAGAGGGTTAGGGTGAGGGGTGCTACATAAGTATCTATAGTTGCATATATTCCTTCAGCGGCTTATGATCCGCGCATGGATCGAGACCAGCCGGTCCTGCGCTGTTTGACATGTGAATATGAATAGGGGCCGCAAGACTTGCTTGACGGATTTTTCCGCCGTCAACGTCAACAGGCTTTGTCCGTGAAAATCAAAGGCATGGCTGTTGACGGTCAACATCCGTCAACAACCGCAAGAATGACGTGACGGATTTTTTCGACGTCGCCGTCTCCTCCCGTCACGCGATTTTTGCGGGAGCGCTCAGAACCTTTTCTGGAAGCGCAGATAGTCGACGTCTTCGGCCCAGCCGGCCTTGCGATACACGCTTTGCGCGGTCGTGTTGGTGCGCGCGGTGAACAGGTCCATGCGGCCCGCCCCCGTCTCGCGCGCGAAGGCCTCGACCGCGGCCATCAGGGCCGCACCGGCACCGGACTTGCGCACCGCCGGGTCCACGAAGATGTCGTTGAGCAGCCAGATGCGCTTCAGCGCCACCGACGAATAGGTCTGCGAGAGAAGCGCGAAACCGATGGCCTTGCCGGCCGCATCGCGTGCGACGAAGCCGACATATTCGCCAGCCCCCAGCCGCTTCACGAGATAGCCGCGCGCGAGGGCCTGATCGGAGGGCTGCTTGTAGAAGACGCGATAGGCGTCGAACAGCGGGACGAGGTCGCCAAGATCGCTGTCGGTTAATGGTGTTACCTTCATCATGCCTGCTTCTTCGGCGCGCGCGGATCGCGCGACAGTCCCATGCGTTCGAGGGCGGCGAGATACTCGGCATAGATGCGCGTCTTGTCCGCACCCAGCGCGTAGAGATAGTCCCAGCTGTAGATGCCGGTATCGTGCAGGTCGTCGAACTTGATGCGGATCGCGTAGTTGCCGACGGGTTCGAGATCCATGATCCCCACCTCCGCGCGGCCCGGCACGATCGTCTTCTGGCCGGGACCGTGGCCCATCACTTCGGCCGACGGGCTTTCCACGCGCAGCAGTTCGGCGGGCAGCGCGATCTTCGTGCCGTCGTCGTAGTCGACTTCGAGGATCTTCTCGGCCTTCTTGAGGCGGATCTCGACCGGGCGATGCTGGATGGCGAAGCTCATCCCGCTTCGGCCGCATCCAGGCGACGCGCCTCGTCCACCAGCATGATCGGGATGCCGTCGCGGATCGGGAAGGCGAGGCCCGCCTGCTCGCTGACCAGTTCGGCGCGCGCGGCGTCGTAGCGCAGCGGGCCCTTGGTCACCGGGCAGACGAGGATCTCGAGCAGGCGCGGATCGACCCCGCCCTTGTCCGCGTTCGTTGCTTCGCCCATCGTCCGATCTCCCGTCCTGTCAGTGACGCAATGTACCCGGCGGCGGCTCGCTGCCGCCCGTGCGTGCCTCGCAGAAACCGGTCATCGCCTTGGCCCTGTCGGCCAGTGTGGCACATTCGAGCAGGCTCTGCTTCTCCTCCGCGTTGAACGGGCAGAGCATCGCCAGTGTGCTGACGATGCGCTCGTCGCTCGCCTGCTCGATCGAGTTCCAGTCGCCCTCCAGCCCCTCGGCCGCGAAGAACGCCTTCAGCGCCGCGAGCAGGCGCTTGCGGTCGAAGCCGCCGGACTCGTCCGCATCGAAATCGCCGGCATAGGCGTTGAAGTCGGGGCGGAAGCGGCGATAGCCGCGCATCGTGGCGATCTCCTCGCCCAGCGCGAAGCGCGCGATGCCGGAAAGCTGGATCAGGAAGCGGCCGTCCTCGGTCTCCGACCAGCTCGTGATGCGCCCGGCGCATCCCACCGGATAGAGCGGCTGGACCCGGCCCTTGCGCTCCTTCTCGGTCGGCTGGATCATGCCGATCAGCTTGTCGGGACTGGCGAGCGCGTCCTCGACCATCGCGAGATAGCGCGGCTCGAAGATGTTGAGCGGCAGCTTGCCGCGCGGCAGCAGCAGCACGCCTGTCAGCGGGAACACCGGCAGCGTGGCCGGCATGTCGGGAAGCGTCAGGCGACCGGCGGTCGTGGGCATGGCCGGCCCGCTGCCGATCAGGCGAACATCAGCGAGGAGAGGCGCTTGCGCCCCTGCACCGTGGCCGCGTGCGCGTTGCCCAGCGCCTCGAAGAACTTCACGAGCTGCTGGCGCGCCGCACCTTCGTTCCAGTTGCGGTCGCGCTTGTAGAGTTCGAGCATCTGGTCGATCGCCGCCTCGGCCTGCCCGCCCGCGAACAGGGCGAGGGCGAGATCGAGGCGCGTCTGGTGGTCGGCCGGATCGTGCGCGAGCTTTTCCAGCAGCGGCGCCACGTCGCCCGCCTTCTCGCCCTGGCGCGCGACGTCCAGCGCCGTGCGCGCGGCGGCGACATCGGCATCCTTGGCGGCTTCGGGCGGTGCGGCGTCGAGCGTCTTCTGCGCCTCGTCGAGCTCGCCCGAGGCGATCAGGCACTTGGCGAGGCCCGCGATCGCCTTCGCGTTGGCGGGCTCGTGCTTCAGGATCTGGCCGTAGAGCGCGCCGGCGGTCGCGAAGTCTTCGGCCGCCATCGCGGCGGCGGCCTGCTCCAGCGCCTGCTCGACGGGCGACGGGCCGGCGGCGGCACCGCCCAGCTTCTTGACGAACTTGCGGATGTCGCTTTCCGGCAGCGCGCCCAGGAACGCGTCGACCGGGCGGCCGCCCTTGAAGGCGAACACGGCCGGGATCGACTGCACGCGCAGCTGCTGCGCGAAATAGGGGTTCTCGTCGATGTTGACCTTGACGAGCTTCACAGCGCCCGCAGCTTCCTTGACGACCTTCTCGATCAGCGGGCCCAGCTGCTTGCACGGCCCGCACCACGGCGCCCAGAAATCGACGATGACCGGCACCTTGGCCGATGCGGCGATCACGTCCTGCTCGAACGTGTCGTCGGTCGAATCCTTGATGACGTCCGCGGCGGCGGCGCTGGCCTTCCCGGCCCCGATAAGCTGGTCCATGATGTGCCCGTATCCGTTCGGTCTGTCGCAGGTGAACTTGCGGGGAAAATGGCGTTTTTCGGGCGCCAAGACAACCCCCCAGCCCCCGGGAAGGGCCTGCCCGGCCCCGCGTTTTAGGTCTTGCAATCGGGCGCGTCGGCCCTATTATCCGCGCGCGTTTCGCCTCGGCGACCGGGCGGGAATAGCTCAGTGGTAGAGCATCACGTTGCCAACGTGAGGGTCGAGGGTTCGAATCCCTTTTCCCGCTCCAGTCGCCGCGGAACGCCTCTCCGAAAGAAACATCCTTCGTTGCCCGTCCAGTCGCGGCCCCCGTCAGTCGAGGTCGGCCTGCGGCTTTCCGTCGCGCTGCAGGCCGGGATGGCGCGGCGCCACGAGCGCGCCGGCGACAGGTCGGGCGGCAAGCCGGTCGGGTGCCTCGCGTTTCAGCGCGCGGCGGTCCTTGACCACGGCAAGCGTGGCGCCTGCGCGCGCGACCGTCAGGATCGTCTTGCCGTCGTATTCGCGATCGCACCCGAGCCGCGTCGTCGAAAGATAGAAATCCGCCGAGCGGTCGTCGTCCGCGAGCTTCAGGCCGTGCGAGAGATAGGGTGCCGCCGAAGACCCTTCGGCGCACACGAAGACCGTCTGGACGCGGTCGGGCGATTCGGAAGCGACGAATTCGTCGAGCTTGAGCGCCGCCTCGCGATAGGCGGAGCCCCAGTAGTCGAGCTCGAAGCGTCCCTGGGCGCCGCCGACGCCGTGGGCCAGCGCGTTGTAGTAGACGTACTGGTAGGGGTGGATCGCGCGCAGCTCGGTCGCGTGCAGGGTGGCGATCGCGGCGATCGCGGCGATCCCCGCCGTGCGGACGGCCGGTGTCGCCCGCGCGATCCGCGCGAGGAGGCCGTCGATGCCGACGGCGGCGACCGCGGCAAGCGGCGGAAGCACGAACAGGAAATGGCGGATCGCGTCGTAGGAAACGGGCCGCACGGCAAGGAACATCGCGACGGGGAAAAGCGCCGCGAAACCGAGGAGCGCCCCTTCCGGCCGCAGCGCGCCGATGCCGCCCCGGATTCCGGCGCGCATCGCGAGGGCCGCGGCGATCGCGACGGCGGCGAGCACGAACAGCGGCAGCTTCACGCCGAGATAGACGGGCAGGTAGCTCGCCGGCAAGGCCATGGAGCTTATCAGTTCGCCCTCGAACAGGACGTTGATGTCCCACGGCGTGGCCGCGAAGACCGCCAGCGCCTCGGCCGGCCGGTGCAGCGGGTCGCGCAGTGCCCACGGCCAGAACGCGAGCATCACGGCATATGCGATCGTGCAGGCGCCGAGGAAGGCGCCGCCGACGCGGATGAGATCCCGCCCGATCCCGGCAGGCGCGCGGCGCGCGCGCACGATCAGCCAGAACGCGGCCGCAAAGGCCGGGTAGACCAGCGCATAGAGCCCGACGATCCGGATGCCGAGCGAGATGCCGAGCGAGATTCCGAGCCAGACGACGGTTCGCCGTGCCGGCCGCGGCAGTTCGCCGGCCGCGCGCATCGACCAGTAGAGCGCCCAGGCCATCGCCGCCGCGAAGGGAATGTCCTTCGGGTTGATGAACATGTGGCCCCACCACGACGGAATCGCGAGCAGCGTCAGGCCCGCGAGAAACCCCGCTCGCGCGCCGCCGACGAGCTGTCCCATCCGCGCCGCCGCCGCCGCGCCGGCAAGACCTGCGAAGGCGATGGCGAGATGCTGGGTCTCGTAGTCGGCGAACGGCAGCACGCGCTTGGCGGCCGCCGAGACGACGTCGAAGGCCGCCCCGTAGAGCCACAGATTGAAATACGTGAGCGCCTCGGTATCCGCGAATCCGGACAGATAGTGCTTCAGCACCGCCTTGCCGTAGGTGTCGTGGAAGTGCTCGTCCCAGGCGATGCCGTAGTCGCGGAAGACCGCGAATGTCAGGAGGGCGGCTCCGGCGAAAAGGAACTGCGTCGCGCGCGTCCACCCGGCATCGCTCACGGCGCCGGCTCCGTCCCGTAAGCGTAGAGGTAGAAGCCGTTGCGCTGGGCGACATAGGACCAGCCGTTGCCCGATTTCGCGGGCGCGCCCGTCTCCGGATCGATCGGCACGCCGAGATGGCGGTTCACGTAATAGGGCCAGTCCACGTACCAGCGCACGCCGCGCCGGCGCAGATACTCGTGGATCCGGCCGCGAAAATGCAGCGCGTCGAGATTGACCTTGCCGTCGGTGTTGACGACATGCGCCCGGAAATAACCGAGGGTACCCGACTGTCCGGCCGCGACGAGCGCATCCGCCGGCACGTTCGCGGTGACGAGGGCGACCTGGTCGAAATAGACCGCCTCGGGATTGAAGGTCCGGCCGCGGAAGGCGAGCGCCGGCCAGACGACGGCCTGCGCCGCGGCAATGAAGATCGTCGCGACCGCCAGGCGCCGGGCCGATCCTGCACGGTCGAGCGCGCGCGCCGCCACGACGGGCATGGCCAGGAATGGCAGGATGGCCAGCGGCATGAAGTAGCGGTAGTAGAACCAGTAGGAACCGAAAAAGAACGTGTAGTAGCCGATCAGGCACACGATCGAGGCGAGCAGCATCGCGAGCGCGACGAGCCCTCGCCGGGCCCGCATGGCGTCGGCTTCCCGGAGAACGGCGACGTCTTCGCGGAAAGCGGCGCTTCGGACGGCACGCCAGATGCCGTATCCCACGGCGATCAGGAGCGCCAGACGCACCGAACTTGCGGCCGAGATGTAGCCGAAGCCCCAGTACCGGGGCAGCGACGTCGAATAGCCGACATAGTCGTCGAGCTGGCCGAAGAACACCCAGGGCATGAGAACGGCGCGGACCGCCCAGAGCGCATAATGGGCGCGCGCCGGGCTGATGCCCGTGGACTGCAGCGCTTCGCCGCTGGTCGGCAGGAAAGAGCCGAAATCGAGGAGGTTGTACATCCACCATGGCCCGGACACCGCGATCGCCGTCGCCGCGACGCAGGCCGTGCGGCTCAGGCAGGCCGTCAATCCGGCGGACCGGTTCGTCCAGAGCAGGTGGCAGCCGATCGCGATCGCGAAGAATGCCGCGTCGATCCGCGCGAGGACCATCAGCCCGACGAGCAGCCCGAGCGCGATCCTTCCGCGCGGCGTCCGTGCGCCGCCGATCTGCAGCCATCGGATCGTGGCGAGGTAGAAGAACAGCACGCAGCCCGTGGCCAGCCCGTTGTAGGCGTGTCCGAACAGCAATGGAGAGCCGAGATAGAAGATCGCCGCGAGAGCCGGGCGCATTTCGGATTCGGCGCGATTGCGTGCCGGCCAGATGTCGCGCGCGATCGCGCCGCAGAGCAGCGCGCCGCCGGCATGGAACGCCCATGCAAAGGTGAAAACGAGCCGGATCGCGCGGACATCGTCGTCGCCGGCGATCGCGAAGGCCAGCGCCTCGATCACGGTGAAGAGCGGCTGGAATCCGTTCGACAGGGTGCTGCCGTCGATCGTCATCCCGCGCCCGTGGGCGAGATTGCGCGCCACCGTCAGCGCATAGTAGCCGTCCTCGGTGAGGGGCGGGCCGTAGGCGAACGCGGCATCGCGCAGGATCGGCAGGGCCATCGCGCAAGCCGCGACGGCAGCGAGGATGCGCAGGGCCGGAATCCAAGGGGAAGTCCGGACATCCGCGCCGGCCGGCGATTCAAGAAGCATCCCCGCCCTCATCGATCCCGGACGATGTCCGGACTTTTTTTCCGGCGCCCGGTGCTCGCGGGTTCCGGTGTCGTGCCGGTTTCTACATCCGGTCGGGTACCGCCAGCAGCACCTGGCCCATCGCGATTTCTTCGGTCACGGGGCGGCGCGCGCCGAACTCGACCTGATAGGTCGTGTAGCCGAGATCGGCGAAGAGCCGCACGGCATCCATCAGGCACAGCGACTGGCGCGCCCAATAGGACGGCTCCCACAGGAAGAACACCTTGGGGCGGAACTTGGCGATCGTCTGCATGCCGCCCTGCAGCGCGTTCCATTCCTCGCCTTGCGCAAGCAGCTTGATGACGTCGAGACGTTCGAGCGGATTGGCCGCGACATAGTCGTCGAGGCTCCACACCTTCATGTCGATGGCGCGCGTCGAGCGGCCGACGTTGGACTGCTGCAGCGAGGCGTTGGCGAAGTTGCCGATCGTGTCGTCGTGCAGGAAGAGCTGGCGCGTCTCGGTGCGCGCGGAGACGGCCGCCTGGTTGAGCGTCGCGTTGTCGAGCCCGTTGAGCGCGAGATTCGCCTTCAGGCGGCCCATCGGATGCGGATCGGGCTCGAACACGTGCACGCGGCCCGTCGGGCCCACGCGATTGGCCATGATCATCGCGTGCATGCCGATGTTCGAGCCGATGTCGAACGCGACCTGGCCCGGGCGCAGCATGCGGTTCAGCAGCTTCGAGACCTTCGGGCGGAACGCGCCGTAGAAATAGATGTACCACTCGAGGAACGAGTGGGTGTCGATGTTGATGACCATGCCCTCGTCGTAGTCGAGCACGGTGCGCACCGGGCGCGAATTGCCCGGCGGATGGAGCAGGCGCACGAGCCGGTCCGTGCCCTTGGGATGGAAGCGGCGGGTCAGCCATGAAAGGGCCGGGACCCAGGCGGCAGGGGTCGCGGATCGCTCGACGCTGAGGGGTGCGGAATCGGGCAAGAGGCTCGTCTCGTTCGAAGAAGTGGTCATCGCGCGTGTCATTTCCCCCTGAATCCCCCTGCCATATCCCTGCTCGGTCAACGGCAGCGGTCCTTGCACTATTCCCCGGGTTGGCCCCGTTTGTTACCGCGTGTTACAGGCAAATTGCCCGACGCCGTCGCCGCCTGCAAGGAATTATCGTGATCATCCTGTGAAATGAGGGTGTTGGCAGCCGGTTCCGGGGCGGTATGCTGGCCTCGGTCGGCTCTTGCGGTACGGGGAGAAGCGTCCATGTCCAAGCGCGACGAAGCCCGCAAAACGGAAATCCTCGACCGGCTGGCCGCGATGGCCCGCCAGCGCCTGCAGGCGGGCACGTCCGTCGCCAACGCCGACACGGCCGAAGCCTTCATCCGGCGCTTCTACGCCAATGTCGACATCGACGATCTCGCCGAGCGCGCGGCCGACGATCTCTATGGCGCCGCGATCGCGCTCTGGGCTTTCGGGCGCGCGCGACCCGCAGGCACGGCGAAGGTCCGCGTCTACAGCCCGCGCCTGGCCGAGCATGGCTGGGCCTCGACGCACACGGTCGTCGAGATCGTCAACGACGACATGCCCTTCCTCGTCGACTCGATCACGGCGGAGATCAACCGGCGCGACCTGTCGGTGCATCTGGTCATCCATCCGGTCGTCCCTGTCGCGCGCGACGCGTCGGGTGCGGCGACGGCGCTTGCCGACGGCGGCGGGCGCGAAAGCTTCATGCATGTCGAGATCGACGCGCAGGGCGACCAGGCCCAGCTCGATTCGATCCGCGCGGGAATCGAAGGCGTGCTCGCCGACGTGCGCGCCTGCGTCGCCGACTGGCGCCAGATGCTGGCGCGCGCGAACGAGGTGATCGAGGGTCTCGACAAGAGCCCGCCGCCGCGCCCGGCAGAGGAGATCCGCTCGACGCACGATTTCCTTTCGTGGGTCGCGGCCAACAATTTCACGTTCCTCGGCTATCGCGAATACGCCTACGAGGGCGAAGGTACCGCGTTCCGAAGCGTGGTCGACAGTTCGCGCGGCCTCGGCCTCGCGCGCAATCCCGACTTCGTCGTGTTCGACGTGCTGCGGCGCATCGCCGACCTGCCGGCGCTGCAGCATTTCGTGCGCGCACCCGATCTGCTGCGCGTGGCGAAGGCCAACCGCCGCTCGACCGTCCACCGCTCGGCCTATCTCGATGCGATCGGCATCAAGGTCTACGCCGCCGACGGCACGGTCGTCGGCGAGAAGGTGTTCCTCGGCCTGTTCACGTCGACGGCGTACATGCAGCGGCCGCGCGAGATCCCGCTGCTGCGCGACAAGGTCGAAGCCGTCGTGCGCAAGGCGAATTTCCCGGCCGACGGGCACAACGCCAAGGCGCTGCAGCACATCCTCGAGACGCACCCGCGCGAGGAACTGTTCCAGAGCACGGTCGACGAGCTCTACGACATCACGCTCGGCATCCTGCGCCTGCAGGAACGCCAGCGCATCGCGCTCTTCCTGCGCCGCGATCCGTTCGACCGTTTCATCTCCGCGCTGGTCTACGTGCCGCGCGACCGCTTCAACACCGAACTGCGCGACCGCTTCCATGCGATCCTCGCCAAGGCCTATGCGGGGCGCAAATCGGCGTTCTACGTGCAGCTCTCCGACGACAGCGCGCTGGTGCGCTGCCACTTCATCGTCGGGCTGACGCCGGGTGCCGTTCCCGACGTGCGCGTCGAGGACGTGGAGGCCGAACTGGTCGAGGCCGGGCGCGGTTTCGCCGACCGGCTGAAGGATGCGCTCGTCGCTGCCGAAGGCGAGGAGAAGGGGCTCGCGCGCCTGCGCCGCTATCAGGCGGCGTTCCCCGCCGCGTACCGCGAGCATTTCACGCCCGACCAGGCGGTCGGCGACATCGCGTCGATCGAGGCGGCGCTGTCGGGCGAGACGTCGCTGGCGCTCAATCTCTACCGCTCGGTCGAGGCGGCGGAGAGCGAGCTGCGCCTGCGCATCTTCCACCGCGACACGCCCGTGCCGCTGTCCGACATCCTGCCGATGCTCGAAAGCATGGGCCTCAAGGTGATGACGGAGGATCCCTTCCGCATCCAGCCGCTCGACGCGGCCGCCTCCGCGCCCGCCGGCGAAGTCTACATGCACGACATAGCGCTGGTCGCGCGCGAGGTGCGCGAGCTCGACCTCGCGCGCGTGAAGCCGCTGTTCGAAGCGGCCTTCGCCGCCGTGTGGGCGGGCGATGCGGCGTCGGACGGCTTCAACCGGCTGGTGCTGGGTGCGGCGATGTCGATCCGCGAGGTGACGGTGCTGCGCGCGCTCGCGGCCTATCTGCGACAGGCGGGCATCACCTTCAGCCAGAGCTACATGGAAGACACGCTTGGGCGCCATCCGAAGATCGCGCGCAAGCTCGTCGATTTCTTCCTCGCTGCGCACGATCCCGCCGGCGGCAAGGACCGCGAGATGAAGGAGCGCGGCATCGCCGTCGAGATCGCGCACATGCTCGACGAGGTCGCCAATCTCGACGAGGACCGCATCCTGCGCCGGTTCCTGAACCTGCTGCAGTGCGCGCTGCGCACCAACTATTTCCAGATCGGCGCGGACGGCAGGCCGAAGAGCTACCTGTCGATCAAGCTCGACAGCCAGAAGATCGACGAGCTGCCGCTGCCGCGCCCGCTGGTCGAGATCTGGGTCTATTCGACGCGCGTCGAGGCGGTGCATCTGCGCGGCGGCAAGGTCGCGCGCGGCGGCATCCGCTGGTCGGACCGGCGCGAGGATTTCCGCACCGAGATCCTCGGCCTCATCAAGGCGCAGATGGTCAAGAACGCCGTCATCGTTCCGGTCGGCTCGAAGGGCGGCTTCTTCGTCAAGCGCCCGCCCGCACCCGAAGCGGGCCGCGAGGCGTTCATGGCCGAGGGCATCGCCTGCTACCAGATCATGATGCGCGGGCTGCTCGACATCACCGACAACATCGCGCCCGACGGCATCGTACCGCCGAAGAACGTGCATCGGCGCGACGCCGACGATCCCTATCTCGTCGTCGCGGCCGACAAGGGCACGGCGACGTTCTCCGACATCGCCAACGCGATCTCGGTCGAATACGGCCACTGGCTGGGCGATGCGTTCGCCTCGGGCGGCTCGGCGGGCTACGACCACAAGGGCATGGGCATCACCGCGCGGGGTGCTTGGGAAGCCGTCAAGCGGCACTTCCGCGAACTCGGCCTCGACACGCAGGCGCAGGAGCACACGTGCGTGGGCGTGGGCGACATGTCTGGCGACGTGTTCGGCAACGGCCTGCTGCGCTCGCCGCACACGCGGCTGATGGGGGCCTTCGACCACCGCCACATCTTCATCGATCCCAATCCGGACGCGGCCAAGGCGTTCGCCGAACGCCAGCGCATGTTCAAGCTGCCGCGTTCGTCGTGGGCCGACTACGACGCCAAGCTCATCTCCGAGGGCGGCGGGGTATTCGACCGCAAGGCGAAGTCGATCAAGCTCACGCCGCAGATCAAGGCGGCGTTCGGCATCGCGGCCGACAGCCTGACGCCGACCGAGCTGATGAAGTCGATGCTGAAGGCCGAAGTGGATCTGCTGTGGTTCGGCGGCATCGGCAACTACGTCAAGGCGGCGGGCGAGACGAATGCCGACGCCGGCGACCGCGCCAACGACGCGATCCGCGTCAATGGCGGCGAAATCCGCGCGCGCGTGATCGGCGAGGGCGCCAATCTCGGCTGCACGCAGCGCGGGCGCATCGAATATGCGCTGGCGGGTGCGGGCGGAAAGGGCGGCAAGATCAACACCGACGCGATCGACAATTCGGCGGGCGTCGACACGTCCGACCACGAGGTCAACATCAAGGTCCTGCTGGGCGACGTCATCGCGCGCGGCGACATGACGCTGAAGCAGCGCGACGCGCTGCTTGCGCGCATGACCGACGAACTCGGCGAGCAGGTGCTGCGCGACAACTACCTGCAGACCCAGGCCCTGAGCCTGGCCGAACTCGACGGGGCAGGCGGCATCGACCGCATCTCGCGCCTGATGCGCGCGCAGGAGAAGACCGGGCGGCTCAACCGCGCAATCGAGTACCTGCCCGACGACGACGAGCTTGCCGTGCGCGTCGCATCCGGCAAGGGGCTGACGCGGCCGGAACTGGCGGTCATGCTCGCCTACGCGAAGATGGCGCTCTACGACGATCTGCTGGCCGGCGACCTGCCGGACGATCCCTATCTCGTCGACGATCTCGTGAAGTATTTTCCGCGCGAGCTGCGCCGCGACCACAAGGACGCGGTGCTGCGCCACCGGCTGCGGCGCGAGATCATCGCGACCGTGGCGACCAACTCGATCGTTAATCGCGCGGGCATCGCCTTCGTGCACGAGATCGGCGAGCGCTGCGGGACGGGCCCGGCGGAGGTCGCGCGCGCCTATATCGTCGCGCGTCAGGTCTTCGACATGCGCGCGCTGTGGGGCACGGTCGAGACGCTCGACAACAAGGTGCCTGCGGAAATCCAGTACGCGATGCTGCGCGAGGCGATGGGCGTGCTCGATCATGCCACGACGTGGTTGCTGCGGCACGTTCCCGGCCCGATCGACGTGGCGGCGGCCCTTGCCGTCTTCGGCGGCGGCATCAGCGGGCTCAAGCATTCCATCGCCGGAACGCTCGACGAGGGAAGGCGCGCGGGCTTCGCGGCCCGCCGCGACCGGCTGACGGAGGCCGGGGTTCCCGCCGACCTCGCGTCCGACGTCGCCGGCCTTGCCGACCTGCGCACGGGTCTCGATCTCGTGCGCATCGCGCAGGGCACGGGCGCGCCCATCGATTCGGTCGCGCGCTGCTATTTCGCGTTCGGCGCGCGGCTGGGTTTCGACTGGCTGCGCGAGACGGCCGCGCGCATCCCGGCGCAGAATCCCTGGCAGGTGCGTGCCGTCGCCGCGACGGTCGACGACCTCGATTCCCAGCAGGCCGATCTCGTGGCACGCGCAATCGGGGCGCACGGCGCTTCGGGCGATCCGGCGGCGGACTATCTTGCCGGGCGCGGGGCGGCTCTCGCGCGCTATGAAGCGCTCGTCGTCGAGCTTCGCGCCAGTGCCGCGGCCGATCTCGCCGCCCTCACGGTCGCGGGGCGCGAACTGCGCGCCTTGGTGGCCGGGTGACGCAGGCAAGCCGTGCGAACAACGGCACCGTCGCCGCCTGGTGCCTCTACGACTGGGCGTCGTCGGCCTTTCCCGCCGTCATCACGACCTTCGTCTTCGCGACCTATTTCACGCAGGGCGTCGCCGCCGATCCCGTCTCGGGCACGGCGATGTGGGGCCATGCGACGGCCGTCGCCGGCCTGCTGATCGCGGTATTGGGGCCGGTCGTCGGCGCCATCGCCGATCACGGCGGACGGCAGAAGCCCTATCTCGCGGCGTTCACGGCGATGGCGGTCGTCGCGTGCGCCGCGCTGTGGTACGTGCGGCCGGACCCCGCCGACGCGCTCTTCGCGCTGGTCGCCTTCGGCGCCGCGACGGTCGCGTTCGAGATCGCCAGCGTATTCTACAACGCGCTGCTGGCGAAGATCGCCACGCCCGAGCGACTGGGCCGCATCTCCGGCTGGGGCTGGGGCCTCGGCTATGTCGGCGGCATCGTGTGCCTTGCGATCCTGCTCGTCGTCTTCGTGCAGAACCCGGCGCCGCCCTTCGGCATCGATCGGGCGGCCACCGAGCACGTGCGCATCGTCGGCCCGTTCACGGCGCTGTGGTGGGCGGTCTTCGCGCTGCCGGTGCTGCTCGTGCTGCGCGAGACCGGCCCGTCCGCGCCGTGGCGCGACGCGCTGGCGCGCGGCCTCGGCGAGATCCGCGGCACGCTCGGCTTCCTGCGCGCGCGGCGCGACATCGCGTGGTTCCTGATCGCCAACATGATCTACACCGACGGGCTGACGACCCTGTTCGCCTTCGGCGCCATCTACGCCGCCGGCAGCTTCGGCATGGCGCTGGAAGAGGTCATCGTCTTCGGCATCGCGCTCAACCTCTCGGCCGGCATCGGCGCGTTCGGCTTCGCCTGGCTCGACGACCGGATGGGTTCGCGCCGGACGATCGCGATCGGCCTCGTGTGCCTCACCATCGTGGGGGCCGCGCTGCTGGTCGTGGAATCGAAGACGGCCTTCTGGATTCTCGGCGTGGCGATCGGGCCGTTCTTCGGGCCGGTGCAGGCGGCCAGCCGCTCGCTCGCCGCACGCATCGCGCCGCCCGAGCACCGCACGCAGGTCTTCGGGCTGTTCGCGCTTTCGGGGCGCATCACGGCGTTCATGGGGCCGGCGGTGCTGGGTACGGTCACGCTCGCCTTCGACAGCCAGCGCGCCGGAATGGCGACGATCCTGCCCTTCTTCCTCGTCGGCCTCATCGTGCTGTGGCGCAAGGTCGCCGATCCGGCTAAATCCCTGCCCGATGATTGATTCCTGCCGGATCTGCGGCGGCCCGCCGGGCAAACGCCACGTCGCGCGCGAGATGATGTACGGCTCGCGCGAGCCGTTCGGCTATTTCGAATGCGATGGCTGCGGGACGCTGCAGATCGAGACCATCCCGGACGATCTCGCGCGCCACTATCCGGCCGGCTATTACAGCCTCGACGGCGGCCTGCCGAAGAGGCCGAGCTGGAAGCGCCGGCTCGCGGCCGACTGGGCCTATTCGCGCGACGGCGGCCTGCTCGGCTGGGCCTGCCATGCGCTGAAGCCCAATCCCGAGATGCGCCTGCTCGGCGAGCTCGGCATCCTGAAGGACGACGCGATCCTCGACGTGGGCTGCGGCCGGGGTGCGCGCGTCGCGCGCCTGCGCCAGTTCGGCTTTTCCCGCGCGGAAGGAGTCGATCCGCATCTCGACGCAGACGTCGCGATGGACGGCCGTCCGCTCGCGCGCCGTGCCCGGATCGACGAGGTACGCGGGCTCTATCGCCTCGTGATGTTCCATCACAGCCTCGAGCATGTTCCCGATCCGCGTGCGGCCCTGCTGGCGGCGCGCGGCCTGCTGGCGAAGGGCGGGCGCATCCTCGTGCGCGTGCCGACCTGCGCGTCGCAGGTCTGGGAAACCTACGGCACCGACTGGGTCCAGCTCGATCCGCCGCGCCACCTGTTCCTCTTCAGCCGCAAGGGCCTCGACGCGCTCGCCGTCTCGAGCGGCCTGAAGGTCGAGCGGATCGAGGACGATTCCGACGCCTTCCAGTTCTGGGGATCGGAGATGTACCGGCAGGGCATTCCGATGAACGACCCGCGCGCGCATTCGAAAAAGACGCCGCTGTTCGATGCGGCGCGGATGGCGGCGTGGGAAGCCGAGGCGAAGGCGCTCAACGAAGCTGCGCGCGGCGACCAGTTCTTCGCGGTGCTCGCCCCGGCCTAGTGCCGGAAATGGCGCATTCCGGTCATGACCATCGCCAGGCCCTTTTCGTCGGCGGCGGCGATGACCTCGCTGTCGCGCATCGAACCGCCGGGCTGGATGATGGCGGTCGCACCCGCGGCCGCCGCCGCGAGCAGCCCGTCGGCGAAGGGGAAGAACGCGTCGGACGCGACGACGGAGCCGATGCAGCGGCTCTGCTTCTCGCCGGCGGCCTTCGCCGCTTCCTCGGCCTTCGCGGCGGCGATGCGCGAGGAATCCACGCGGCTCATCTGGCCGGCGCCGATGCCCACCGTCGCGGCATCCTTGACGTAGACGATGGCGTTCGATTTCACGTGCTTGGCGACGCGGAAGGCGAAGAGCATGTCGTCGAGCTCGGCCTTCGACGGCTGGCGCTTCGTGACGACCTTGAGATCGGCTTGCGTCACGCGGCCGGCGTCGCGCGACTGGACGAGCATGCCGCCCGCCACGGTCTTCACCGTCATGCCCTTGGCGAGCGCGTCGGGCATCGCGCCCGTCAGCAGAAGGCGCAGGTTCTTCTTCGCCGCGAGCACGGCGCGGGCACCCTCGTCGGCATCGGGGGCCACGATCACCTCGACGAAGATCTTGGCGATCTCGGCGGCGGTCGCGGCGTCAAGCGGCCGGTTGACGGCGACGATGCCGCCGAACGCCGAGACAGGGTCGCAGGCGAGCGCCTTCAGATAGGCGTCGTGCAGTCCGCTGCCCAGCGCCACGCCGCACGGGTTGGCGTGCTTGACGATGACGCAGGCCGGCTTGTCGAACTCGGCGACCGCCTCGAATGCGGCGTCGGTGTCGTTGAGGTTGTTGTAGGAAAGCTCCTTGCCCTGCAGCTGGCGCGCGGTCGCCACGCCGGGGCGGTTCGTGCCGTCGACATAGAAGGCCGCTTCCTGATGCGGATTCTCGCCGTAGCGCAGCGCCTGCTGGCGCTTCACGGTCACGTTCAGCCGCTCGGGGAACGTCTCGCCGAGCTGGCCCGCGAACCAGCTCGAGATCATCGCGTCGTAAGCGCCGGTGTGCGCATAGGCGGCGGCGGCGAACTTCCGGCGCAGCTCCAACGTCGTGGCACCGCCGTTGGCGTCCATCTCGGCGAGCAGGCTTGCGTACTGCGCCGGTTCCACCATCACGGCGACGAATTCGTGGTTCTTGGCCGACGAGCGGATCATCGCCGGGCCGCCGATATCGATGTTCTCGATGCACTCGTCGAACCTGGCGCCCTTCGCGACGGTCGCGGCGAAGGGATAGAGATTGACGACGACGAGATCGATGGGCGCGATTCGGTGCGTTTCCATCGCCCCCATGTGGTCCTTGGAATCGCGCCTGCCGAGGATGCCGCCGTGGATCGAGGGGTGCAGCGTCTTGACGCGGCCGTCCATGATCTCGGGGAAGCCGGTGTGGGCACCCACTTCCTTGACCGGGATGCCGGCGTCGGCAAGGGCCTTGGCCGATCCGCCGGTCGACAGGATTTCCACCCCGTGCTTCGCGAGCGCCTTGCCCAGATCGAGAAGGCCGGTCTTGTCCGAGACCGAGATCAGCGCGCGACGGATGCGAACGGGCGACATGGCGACTCCGGGTTGGCAAAAGGCGCCTTCTCCTAGCACGCCCTCCGGGGTCGCGGAACTACCGCGCGAACGCGAATTGCGCCTCCAGCGCATCGGCGAACTGCGCCTCGCCGAAGCGCGGCGTGGCCCAGTCCCGGCCGCCTTCGGCAAGCCGGCGGGCAAGTGCGGGATCGTCCATCAGCCGCGCGATCGCGGCGGCGAGAGCGGCCGCATCGCCGGGCGGATAGAGCAGGCCGGTGCGCCCCTCGGCGATCAGTTCGGGTGTGCCGCCCGAATCGCTGCCGATCACCGGAACGCAGGCGCGCATCGCCTCGACCGTCACGCGCCCGAACGCCTCGCAGCGCGAGGTGACGAGGGCGGCATTGGCACGCGCCACGCGCGCGGGCACGTCGGCGACATGGCCGTGGAAATGCACGCAGGCACCCACGCCCCTGGCTTCGGCAGCCTGCTTCAGGCGCGCGGTGTAGCCGCGCCCGCCCGTGCCGTAGAGATGCAGGTGCACGTCGCGCCCCTGTGCCGCGAGCCGGCCGACTGCGGCGATCGCATCGTCCTGGCCCTTCTGCGGATTGAGCGAGCCGACGAGGGCGAGATGGAACGCGCCCGACGGCTCGAACGCGGGTGCATCGCCCGGCGGCACGGGCTTGATGAAGTAGTCGACACGGCCGACGCGCGCCGCCCCGAACCAGCCGGCGAACTTGCGCGCGACCGCATCGGAATTCGCGAAGGCACGGATGCAGCTGCGCGCGGCGATGCGGCCGGTGAGCCTGTCGCCGTAGTCGAAATGGAGATTGTGGTCCTCGGTCGCGAATTCGTGGATCCACCACATATGCGGCTGTTCCAGCGTCACGCAGGCGCGCGCCGCGACGCCGATGGTGATGGAGTTGGAGATCACCAGATCGGCATCGGCCGCCCGGATCGCTGTGCGCACCTGCATGAAGGCGCGGAAATTCTCCACGATGTCGCGAAAGCGCCGACGGCCCTTCGTCGAGCACCAGGCCGGCAGCGGGCATGTCGTCCACGGCACCTTGCGCGCGTCGAGGGCGGCGGCAAGGCTGCCTGCCTCGGGCATCAGCACGGCGAAGCCGTGGCCGCGGGGTGCGAGCGCGTCGATCGCCTCGACGATCGGCGTCGTCGCCCCGCCGAGATCGCCCTGGTGCGCGACGAACAGAATCTTCATGCGGGTTCGCGCGTGCCGGCCGCAAGCGCGCCGACCAGCCAGAGCGTCGCCAGCCACCATCCCTGCCACAGCCCGTAGCTGACCGATGCGACGACGAGGGCGGCGAGCAACAGGCCGGTATGGATCGCGCGCGGCCAGGCGGGCCCGTCCGCCGCCAGCGCAAGGCCGGCGAGCAGAGCGGCACCCAGCACGGCGCCGACCGCGCCGAACTCGAGCCACAGATGCAGCGGGCCGTTGTGCGGATGCAGCGGCATCAGCTCGGCACCGTAGCCGATCGTCTCCTTCGCGTTGGGCATGCCGCGCGCGGCGTGCATGCCCCAGCCGAGCACCGGCTTTTCCGCGATGCGCGCGGCCGCGAAACCCCAGATCGCCGCGCGATGATAGACCGACACCGTGACGTCGCGCCGTTCGGCAAGCCGCGCGAGCGCATCCGTGCGCGCGACGAACGGTGCCGCCAGCATCAGCGCGACAAGTGCTGCGGCGAGCAGCCGCCCCGACCAGCGGCGCAGCGCGAACGCCGCGATCGCTCCTGCGGTGCCGACGCCGAGGGCGAGTTCGGCCGCCATCGAGTTGAGATGGAAGGTCACCCAGGCACCGGCCGCGAGAACGACGGCCGCCGCGAACACGCCATGGCGTTCGCGCGCGGCACCGGCCGCAAGCGGCAGGACAAGAACCAGGACCGTTGCCGAGCGGTTGAACAGCGCCCAGAAATTCGTCTCCGGCCCGTACCAGAAGGCGGCGATCGAGCCTTCGTTTTCCCAGAGCTGCTGGCTGGCGAGCTGGGCGGCGATCATCGCCAGCGCCACGACGAAGCCGCCGAGGAGCGCGCTGCCGGTCCGCACCCGCGCGGATGCGTCGAGCGCGTGCGCCTTGGCGACAAGCAAGAGCCCGAGCGCCGCGGTCGCCGCGACGCGAAGCCAGCCGTCGAATCCTTCCGCCGGATCGAGCGCCCAGAAAAGCGAGACGAGGGCAAAGGCGAGAAACACCGCGAACAGCCGCGGCAGCCAGCCCGGTACATGCGGCAGGCGCAGCAGGGCAGGTTCGAGGATCGCGATCGTGATGCCCGCGATCGCGAAAAGCACCGCAAGTCCGTTGGGAGCCACGACCGCGAGGGGGGCCGTCAGCGCGGCAGCCCAAACGAAGATCCGGGTCGCAAGCGCCGGTTTCGTCACGCGGCGTACGCCATCGCCAGCCGGCGTACCCCGACGACGCGCTCGACCGTCGCGGCGACGTATTCGAGCTCGGCGGCGGTGATCGACGTCGACGAGGGCAGGCTGAGGCCGTTCTGCGACAGGCGGTCCGCAACGGGGAAGGCGCGGTTGCCGGCATAGCCCTTGTAGGGCGGCATCTCGTGCATGCAGTAGAAGAGCGGACGCGAATCCACGCCCGCCGCCGCCAGCCGCGCCATCAGCTGGTCGCGCGTGATGCCGAGGGCCTTGCAGTCGGCGACGATCGAGAACACCCAGTACGCGTTGCCGAAGCCCGGCAGGATGCGCGGCGTCTCGACTTCGGGCAGATGTGCGAAGCGCTTCTCGTAGACGGCGGCGATCTCCTTCTTGCGCGCGAGGAAGCCGTCGATCTGCTCGAGCTGCGCGCAGCCGATCGCCGCCTGCAGGTTCGTCAGGCGGTAGTTGAAGCCGACCTCGTCGTGCCAGTAGCGCTTGGCCGGGTTCATGCCGTGGTCGCGCAGGCGGCGCGCACGCGCGGCGATCGCGTCGTCCTTGAAGACAACCATGCCGCCTTCGCCCGTCGTGATCAGCTTGTTGGAGAAGAAGCTGAACGTGCCGCAGTCGCCGATGGCGCCGCACGGCGTGCCTTCCCACGAGGAACCGGCGGCTTCCGCCGCATCCTCGACCACGACGAGGCCGCGGCGCTTGGCCAGCGCCAGGATCGGGCCCATGTCGGTCGGCTGGCCGTAGAGATGCACCGGCATGATCGCCTTGGTGCGCGGCGTGATCGCGGCGGCGACGGCCTCGGGATCCATGTTCCAGGTGTCGGGCGCCACGTCGACCAGCACGGGCGTGGCGCCCGTGTAGATCACCGCGTTGAGCGTGGCGGCGAAGGTGAGGTCGGGCACGATCACTTCGTCGCCGGGGCCGATCCCGTAGGCGGCAAGTGCCAGATGCAACGCCACCGTGCCGTTCGACACGGCCAGCGCGTGCGGCACGCCGAGGCGCGCGGCGAATTCGCTTTCGAAGCGGCGCACGAAACTGCCCTGGCTCGAGATCCAGTTCGTCTCGATGCACTCGGTGACGTATTTGAGTTCGTTGCCGCCGAGCTTCGGTTCGGCGATCGGTACGCGGCGCTGGCTCGCGGGCGAATGGTAGCCGACCGGCCGGCGCTCGTCGTCGACGAGGGCCAGGACCGCACCCGAGCCGTTCGCGCGCTTGGCGAGAGCGGCCGCATCGAGACCGGCGGGCACGCCGTCGGCATCGGGCACCATCGCCGCACCCACGCGCAGCGAAAGATTCATGCCGCGCGCGAGCGCCGTCTCGATCTCGCCGGCGCTCAGGCGGCCGGAAAGGCGGCCGTCGGCATCCGTCGCGAACAGCAGGCCGAGAGGGCTGGCGTCGAGCCGGGCGAGGGCGGTGCCGAGCGAATCGCTGTCGCGCACCAGAAGGTCGGCGATGGACGTGGGACTGGACACGGTTCTGACTTCAACCTTTCGGAACGGCGGGAGGGGCAAGGTGTTCGGGTCCGCCCGCACGCTCTAACGCCCGGCAGCCCCTATCTAATCCCCCCGCCGGGCGGCGTCCAGAGATGCGAGGCTTGCGCTGCGGCCGGGCCGGGCCCTATGCATGTCCATGGCCGGATTGACGAAAACCGCCGGACTGGCGGGCAAGCGGGTGCTGGTGACGGGAGCCGCCCGCGGCATCGGGGCCGCCACGGCCCGCCTGCTGGCGGCCCAGGGATGCCGGATCGGCATCCACTATCGGGAAGCGCGCGCGGCCGCCGAAGCCGTGCGGGCGGATTGCCCGGCCTCGTCCCTGTTCGCGGCCGACCTGTCCGTGCCGGGCGCGGCCGTGCCGCTGATGGCCGCTTTCGCCGACTGGGCGGGCGGCATCGACATCCTGATCAACAATGCCGGCGGCGTGCCGGCCGACGCGGCGGCTGTCCGCATCCTCAATCTCGACGCGCCCGCGGCGCTCGCGCAGGCCGCGTGGTCGCACTTCGCCGCGCAGCGCTCGGGCAGCATCGTCAACGTGTCGAGCACCGTCGCCGGACGCGCGGCCAGCGCACGGCTTGCCGAATACGCGGTCGCGAAGGCAGCACTCGAACAGGCGTCGCGCAACTGGGCGCTGGCCGGGGCGCCGCTGGGCATCCGTTCCAACACCGTGCGTCCGGGCATGACCGATACCGACCTCAACCGCTGGGCCGACGATCCGGACCGCGGCCGTTTCAAGGCGCGCGTGGCGCGCGTGCCGATGGGCCGCGCGGCCGATCCGGCCGAGATCGCGGCGGCGATCGCGTTCCTTGCAAGCGATCTCGCCTCGTACATGACCGGGACGGTTCTGGTCGTCGCGGGCGGCGAATAGTCAGAAGGCGCGCGCGGCGACCTTCTCGGCCACACCCTGCGCAAAGCTGCGCGGGACCACGCCGAGGCCCTCGCGCATGGGCGAAACGTCGAACGCCTTGTCTTCCGCCGCACGGCGCAGTTCGGCCGCGTCGAACGGCGGCCTGAGTCCGATCCTGCCCAGCAGGCGCGCGATGCCGGCCAGCAAGGCCACGGGAACCGGCACGATCCACACGCGCCGGCCGAGGGCGTTCGCACATTCGCGCACCATGCGCGCGTAGGAAATCGGCTCCGGCCCGGCGACGACGATGTGGGGCGCGCCCATCCTCGTGCGCTCGACGGCGGCGGCGACGCATGCGGCCACGTCGTCGACATGGACCGGCTGCACCGTGTGGCGGCCGCCGTCGGGCAGTGGCACCGGGATCGGCACGAAGCGCGGAAAGCGCGCAAGGAAACGCAGGATGCGCCCGACATTCCGGTCCTCGGCCGCGCCGTAGATCATCGCCGGCAGGAGGACGGCGCCCGGGCGCCCCGATGCTGCGAAGGCGTCGAGACCGCTGCGCACCGCATCGGCCGCGGGATCGGCAAGCCGCGTGAAGACGCGCATCGATCCGGTGACGACCAGCGGCGTACCCGGCCCCATCGCGTCGAGCACGAGTTTCGTGTGCTTGGCGTGCGCCGCATAGGCGACGACGTCCACGCCGGCGAGCGCCGCGGGCAAAGTCTGCGGCCGGTCGAAATCGCCGATGCGCCGTTCCGCGCGCGGATCGAGGCTTGCCAGCCGTTCGGGATTGCGGCCGACCGCGACGACCGAATGGCCGCGCGCCAGCAGCGCCGCAAGCGCGCGCCGTCCGGTCATGCCGGTGGCACCCACGAGCGCCACCTTCATGCGAGGCCCATGAAATCGAGCTGGCGCGTGACGACCTTGCGCTCGTCGTAGAGATCGCGCGCGCGCGCGAGGCCGGCCTTGCCCATCGCGGCGCGCAAGCCCGGATCGCCGGCGAGTTTCGCCAGCGCCGTTCCCAGCGCCTGCGCGTCGCGCACCGGCACGAGCAGGCCGGTATGGCTGTCGATAACTTCCTCGCGGCTGCCGCGGATGTCGGTCGCGACGACCGGCAGGCCGGTCAGCATCGCCTCGAGGATCGAACGCGGCATGCCTTCGCGGTGCGACGGCAGGGTGAAGATGTCGGCCGCGCGCAGCAGGTCGGGCACGTCGGCGCGATAGCCGAGGAACCGCACGCGCGCCCTGGTCGCCGGATTGTTCTCGACGGCCGCGATCGCGTCGCGGATCGATTGGGCATGGTCGGAATCGAGCCGCTCGCCGATGACCCACAACTCGGCATCGACATGGCGCATCGCGGCGAAAAGTTCGGGATAGCCCTTCTCGGCGACGAGGCGGCCGACGACGGCGATGGCCGGCCGGTCGGCCGGCGTGCCGAGTTCGGCGCGCACGCGCGCGCGCGTCGCGGGATCTTCCGACGCGGGCCGGAAGCGCTGCGGGTCCGAGCCGTTGCCGATCGCGTAGACGGGCCCGCGCGACAGGCACAGCGTGCGCGCCGTGTCGGCATCCTCGGCGGCCTGCGTGAACAGCAGGTCGGTGCAGCGCCCGCCGATCCATTCGAGCGCCATGTGGAAGAAGCGCTTTGGCCACGGCATCCCGGCATGGAAATAGAAACCGTGCGCCGTGTAGATGACCTTGGGCACGCCCGCGCGCGCGGCCGCGAGCCGTCCGACGAGCGCGGCGACCGGCGTGTGGACATGCACGATGTCGAAGCGCTCGGTGCGGAACAGCCGCACGAGCGCGCGATAGGCGCGCCACAGGCCGACGGGATTGGACGAGCGGCGGATGGGCGCTTCGAGAACGCGGAAGCCTTCGGCCTCGACCTTTCCCGACAGCTTGCCGCGCGCGCACACGCCCGTCACCTCGTGCCCGGCGTCGCGCAGCGCGCGCATCAGCGGCAGCAGGAAATGGTAGAGCGTGAAATCGACGGCGCAGAGCTGGCAGATCTTCATGGGGACCGCGGCAGGATACCGAATCGGGCGTCGGGCGACGATACAATAGCGCAGCCCCGCGTCGTCCTTGCCCTTTGCGCGTCGCCCCGCTATCGAGGAACCGCTATGGCTTCCAACGACGAATTCTGGCTCGATGGCGCGCGTCGCCGACGCAGCCTCGGCGAACGGCTCGACCGCAAGCTCGCGCGCCTGTTCGGCACGCCGGCAGGGAACGCGCGCCGGATCGTCGTGCATGGCGGCGACGGACGCACGCTGTCGCTCGACGTGCCGGGCGATCCGGGCATCCTCTATGTCGCGAACGAGGTGCTGGGCGAGGATTGCTACCCGACGATCCCGGGAATCGACGGCATCTCGACCATCGTGGATATCGGCGCCAATGTCGGGTTCGCGGCGGCGCGCCTGCGGCTTGCCTATCCGTCCGCGCGCATCCTGTGCTTCGAGCCGAACCCGGCGGCCCTCGCGTTCCTGTCTCGCAACGCGGCGGCGGCGGGGGCCGAGCTCTTCGCCTTCGGGCTGGGGGCCGAGGACGCGCGCCTGCCGCTCTATATGGGCCGCGATTCGAGCGTCACCGCCTCGCTGTACCGGCACCATATGACGGGGGCGACGGCCAGCGAGGTCGAGATCCGCGCGGCCGGTCCCGCACTTGCGGCGGCCGGCGTGACTTCCATCGATCTCCTGAAGATCGATACCGAAGGGGCCGAGCTGCCGATCCTCTCCTCGCTTGCGCCGTTCCTTGCCGCGATCCGGATCGTGCATCTGGAATTCCATTCCGAACCCGACCGGCGCGCGATCCAGGCGATGTTCGAGCCCACGCATGCCCTGTGGGCCGGGCGCATCGCCGGCCGGCATGGCGGCCAGCTCACCTTCGTGCGCGCCGACATCGCACCCGCGATGGCGCAGGTCGGCGGATGACGGACGTCTCGTTCGTCGTCACGGTCTACAACAAGGCGCCCTATGTGGCCGCATGTCTCGACGCGATCCTCGCGCAGGAAGGGCTGGGTGCGACCGAGGTCGTCTTCGTCGATGACGGCTCGACCGACCGCTCCGCCGAGCTGCTGCGCGCGCACATCGCCAAACGCCATGCGACGAACGCGCGGATCCTGATCCAGGAGAATGCCGGTCCCGGCCCGGCGACGAATGCAGGTGCCCGCATGGCGACGGGCACGTGGCTGAAGCTCGTCGATGCCGACGACCTGCTGGCGCCCGGCGCCACGCGCCTGCTGCTCGCCGAGGCCGCGCGCCACAGGCTCGACCTCGTCTATGGCGGCATGGACTGGTTCGGGCCGGAAGGCCCGCGTTTCGCAGCCCTGCCTGCCGATCCGCGCACGCGCGTGTTCGCCGATCCGGTTCTCGACGCGCTGACGACCTGCCAGTCGGGCGCATCGAACCTGATCGTGCGGCGCGAGCTGTTTCTGGCGGCCGGCGGCTGCGACGAGCGCGTGTTCATCCAGGACCAGGGCATCTGCCCGCGCGTGGCGGCCGTCGCCGGCGCGCGCATCGGCGTTTTCGATGCGGTCGTGTGCCTCGGCCCCGCCGACGAGCCCGGCCGCCTGATGAAGAACGACGCGCAGATCCTGCATGACGAGACGCTGACGGCCCTCAATTTCCTGCGTGATCATCCGGATCTAGGCCGCGCACCGCGTCTTGCCGCATTCCGTCGCTGTGCCGATCGGGCGTGGAAGCGCGGGCGCAAACTGTTCGGTGTCGGTCCGTTGAGCCTCGCGCACTTCGCCTATCTGCAGGCGAAGGCGGGTTTCCTGTGGCGGCACGAGGAACTGATCGCGGCGACGCTCGCGATCTATCGGACGGGCGGGCGCGTGCGTCTCAGCCGCCGGTCAGGCTTTTCAGGAAGCGCTTGAGGCGGCGCAACGGGCGTGCGTCGCGCTTGCGCGCACGCGCTTCGCGATGGGCGGTCAGCCGGTCGATATGGCCCTGCATCTCGCCGCGCATCGACGTCGGCACGCGGACGAACACGTCGTCGATGACCGCGACGTAGCGGTCGGCGCGGCCGGCCTTCAGCGCGGCAACCGTCGCTTCGGCGTCGGGCCACATTTCCAGCCGGTTGGGCGAGGGCGGCGGGGCGAGGAAATAGCGCGCGTCGTCGACAAGCACGACATGCTCGTGCGGACTTGCATTGACGATGGCGATCTCGTCGATCAGCGGGCACTGGTCTTCCGCACCCGCCGTACCGGTCGAATCCGCCCCGCACCAGTGCGCGTCGAGCCAGAAGAGTGCCGGCGCATCGAGCTGTGGGACGATCTCGCGCAGGCCTGCCCGGCTGTCGCCCTGCACGCACACGATGTTGGTCGTGCCTTTCAGGCGATCGCGCGTGGAAGCGAACAGCTCGGCGTTCGCTTCCACGGTCCATACCTTGGCGAACTGGCCGGCCGCCCATTCGGCCGTCTCGCCGCGGAACGTGCCCGTCTCGACGAACAGCTTCAGCGCCAACCTGTCGCGCAGCAGCAATGCAAGTTGCTTCGGGATACCGAAATCGATCGCGCCCATGGCCGCCGTCAGTCCTTTCGCACGTAGAAACCGTCGCCCCAGCTCGAATGATACGGCGTCGTCGTTGCGACGCGCGCGAAGCCGGATTTCGCGAGATGCGCGTCGATGTCGGGCGCGAGCGCGCAGCCCTCGTAGAGTTCCTCGAAACACAGTTCGCAGCAGACGGCCGAAACGCGCGCGAGCAGGTCGGGCGCGCCGCGCAGCGCCATCAGTTCCGCACCCTGGATGTCGAGCGACAGCAGGTCGAAGCGCGCGGTGCCGAGCCCGAGCCCGGCGAGCACGCCGTCGAGCCGTCGCACCGGCACGCGGATCGTGCCGGACGCGACGATTTCGGGATAGATCTCGGAGTGGCGCTTGAGCTTCAGCAGCGAGCTCGACTGGTCGAACGATGTCAGATGGAAATCCGCCTCGCCGTCGGTCTCGCCGGCCGCGACGGCCGCGATCGTGATCGCGGGGTCGCCGGCGAAGGTCCCGCGCAGCGATCCGGCGAGATCGGGGTTCGCCTCGACCAGCACGATCCGTCTTGCGCCCATCGCCTTGTAGGTCGCGACCTCGCCGCCGCGATTGGCGCCGACATGCACGACCCCCTCGATCGCCAGCCCGTGCGTGCGGGCGAGTGCGGCAAGATCGAGCAGGGGCGGGGGAGGTGCCGGGGTCTTGGCCTTGCGGCCGAACAGACGTGAAAGCAGCGACAAGGGTTGCGGGCTCCGTTTCGTTCGTGCGACTAGACTAGCCGATGACCGACATCGCTGCCATCGCCGCGCGTCGCCGGGATTTCGATGCGGGCCGCCTGCCGACCGGCACGACCGCGCGCGGCATCGTCGCGATGTCGAATTTCGGCCAGAACGGGCGGCTGGGCAACCGGCTCATCCAATACCTGTTCCTGCAGTTCTACGCGATGCGCAACGGGCTGTCGGTCGCGATGCCCGAATGGCCGGAAGGCCAGGCGCTCGAAGCGCCGCCGCCCGCGATCAGGCTGCGCAAGGGCGGCCTTCCCGTCGTGCGTTTCGGGCCGTTCGAGGATCGCGCAGCGCTTGCCCTGTGGGAAAGCGACGATCCGCCGGTCGACGTGGATTTCGACGGCTACTTCCAGGAAATCCCGGAAAGCTGGGTGCGCCATCGCGAACGCGCGCGCGGGCTGCTGCGCCTGCGCGCGGACGCCGAGGCGAAGATCGCGGCCTGGCGTGCGGCGCATGTGCCGCACGGGGCCACGCTGGTCGCCATCCACGTGCGCCGCGGCGATTTCGCCGATTACGACCCGGCGGCGAACCCGCATTTCCGCATGGCGCCCGTCGCGTGGTACCGCGACTGGCTGGCGCGCGTCTGGCCGACCCTGCCGGGCCCGTGCCTCTATCTCGCGACCGACGACCGTGCGGCCGTTGCCGCCGAGTTCGCCGACTACGCGCCGTTGCCGGCACCCGATACCGGGCTCGGTGCCGCATTCGACGATCTCGCCGCGATGCGCGAAGCGGACATGCTGGCGCTCTGCAACTCCAGCTTCTCGCGTGCGGCGGCGCTGATGGCGGCCGACGGGCAGCGTCAGGCCATCGTCGATTTCGAAGCGAAGGCCCTCGTCGGATACGAGGCGTGGGCCGACCGCGCCTTCTGGCGCCGCTTCGGCCCGACGCCGGATTTCGCCGCGGGCGATCTCGCGCGCCGCATCGCCGACGCGCGCCGCGAACATGCGCTTCATCCGTGGCGCCGCTTCGCGCGCAAGGTGCCGGTGATCGGCCCGGCGCTGCTGGCTTTGCGTCTGCGGGGGTCCGCATGAACCGCCCGCGGACCCTGATCGTCATCGGCAGTCTCGATGTCGGTGGTGCCGAGATGCATCTGCTGCAGGTGCTGCCGGCGATCGCCGCATCGGGATTCGAGATCGCGGTCCACACGCTCACCGGACGCGGCGCGCTGGCCGAACGATTCGAGGCGGCGGGCATCCGCGTGATCGCGCCGCCGGGCAACGAGGCGGGTGCACGCGCCGGCGGCTTCGCCGGCCGGGCGCTGCGCGCCGTGCGCGCCGGTCTTTCGCTTGCCATGTTCCTGCGGAAGTGGCGGCCGGCGATCGTCCACTTCTTCCTGCCCGAGGCGTATCTGGCGGGGGCACCCGTGGCGCTGCTGGCGAGCGGCGCGAAGCGCGTGATGAGCCGGCGCTCGCTCAACGCCTATCAGGCGAAATGGCCGCTGCTGGCGCGCGTCGAGCGCGCGCTGCACGGGCGCATGCATGCGCTGCTCGGCAACAGCCAGGCGGTTCTCGACGATCTCGTCGCGGAAGGCGCGCCGCGCGACCGCCTGCACCTGATCCGCAACGGGATCGACTTGTCGCGCTTCGCGGACCCCGCCCCGCGTGCGGTCGTGCGTGCCGCGATCGGCACCGCGCCCGATGCGCTGGTCTTCGTCTGCGTTGCCAACCTGATCGCCTACAAGGGGCACGCCGACCTGCTTGCAGCGCTGGCGGCGGCGCGCGACCTGCCGGAATGGGAACTCTGGTGCGCGGGCCGCGACGACGGCATCGGTACGGCTCTGCGCGCACAGGCGCAGGCGGCCGGAATCGCCGCGCGCGTGCGCTGGCTGGGGCCGCGCGTCGACGTTCCCGATCTGCTCGCCGCCGCCGATGTCGGCGTGCTGGCAAGCCACGAAGAAGGATTTCCGAATGCCGTCGTCGAGGCGATGGCGGCAGGACTGCCGGTCGTCGCGACGCGCGTCGGCGGCGTGCCGGAGGCGATCGTCGACGGATCGACCGGCCTGCTCGTGGGGCCGCATGACCCGGCAGGGCTGTCGATGGCCCTGTCCGGGATCGGGGCCGATCCGGACTTGCGCATCCGGATGGGAGGCGCAGGCCGCGCACGGGTTGTCGCCGAGTTCGCGCTCGAATCCTGCGTGGTGGGGTACGAAAGGCTCTACCGGACGCTGGTCGGCGCACCGTTCTGAATTGGCAAACCGAATCCGAAACCCTACAAGTGTAGAGGTTTTCGGAGGCGGGACGTGCGGCGGCGCGAGCTATACATCTACCTTCTCATCGTCATCGCGACCGTTGCGGCCGCCGAGATCGGCGCGCGCATCTGGATGTGGAGCGCACCGCATGCTGCCGACAGTGCGGGCGACCGGCTGGGCACGGAGCGTTACGGATTCAATTTCGACGGAGGCGGCGACCTGATGCCGCATCAGGACGGGCATTGGGTCATCTGGTGGCGCCGCCCGTACCATGTCGAAACCAACGGCCAGGGATTCCGTACCGCCGAGGAGCCGCTGCCGGACGCACGGAAAATCGTCGCGATCGGCGATTCGCAGACCTTCGGTCCCTACGTCGCCAGCGAGGACACGTGGCCCGCCTGGACCCAGTCCGAACTGCGCCGCCGGCCGGGTGCGCGAGCGGTTCAGGTCTTCAACGGCGGCGTGTCGGGCTACACGATGGCCGACGAACTCGCCTGGCTGCGCGACAAGGGCGTGGCCTTGAAGCCGGATCTCGTGCTGCTCGGCGTTTTCGAGAACGACGTGTTCGACTATCGGCGCGTACTGGCCGGGCGGGCGACCCGCATTTCCGGGACAAGCGCCGATGGCGGGCCGGACGAATGGCTCGCGCGCCTGCGCATCGGGCTTTGGCAGAACTCGGCTCTCTACAATGCCGCGTCGGCGATCAAGCGCGGGCTCCAGCTCAAGGCTGCCGGCATCGACCTGCGCCATGGCGAGGGAGAAGGCGCGCTTGTGCGGCCCGATGCGAGTGCCGAACTGGCGCGCTTCGCCGCCGCGTACGAACGCGACTTCCGCGACTTTGCGCGCATCGCCGCCGCAGCCGGTATCCCGGTCGCGGTCGTGTCGATTCCGAACTACGACACCGTCGTCACCGGCGCACCCGCGCAGACAGCGCCGCTGGCGGCGCGGCTCAGCGTCGAGCTGGGCCTGCCGTTCCTTGACCTCGCATCCGCGTTCGCAGCCGCTCCCGATCCGGGCCAGTCGCTCTACCTGCTGCAGTGGGACGCCGCGCGTGGACAGCTCGAGGGCAACGGCCATCTGTCGCGCTTCGGCCATCTGACGGCCGGCCGTGCCGTCGCGGCATGGCTTGCCGGCCTGCCGCCGCCGCACGGGGTCGCTGCGCGCTGACGGCGGCAAGTTGCGCGTCGTGACGAACCGTGCCAAATCTCTTCGCGCATGACGAAGATCATCCGCGCGATACTCGACCGCACGCTGGTGCCGTTCGTGTCCTATATCAAGACACGCACCGCGACGGGCCCGTCAGTGATCGACGAGCTGCATCGCCGCTCGATCGCCGACAGCGCCGACTATGCCGCCGCGCACATGGCCGCCGCGCTGACCTTCAAGACGCGCGAGGCGCTGTGGGATTTCGCGCTCGCGCGCACGCCGGCCGAAGGTCTGTGCGCCGAGTTCGGCGTGTGGAACGGCTATTCGATCAACCATTTCGCGCGCCGCCTTGGCGCGCGGCGCATCTTCGGATTCGACAGTTTCGAGGGGCTGCAGGAAGACTGGAGCGGAGCGGGCGCGCCCAAGGGCACATTCGGGCGCGGCGGCGTGCTGCCGCCGGTCGAGGCGAACGTGACGCTGGTCAAGGGCTGGTTCGACAAGACAATCCCGGGATTCCTGGCCGCCAATGCCGGCCCGTTCGCCTTCGTGCACATCGACTGCGACACCGGTCCGGCGGCGCGCGCGGCGCTCGCCGAGATCGGTCCGCGCCTCGTGCCCGGCACCGTGATCGTGTTCGACGAATATTTCGGCTATCGCGGCTGGCGGCAGGGCGAGCACATGGCATGGCGCGAATATGCCGAGCGCCACCGCATTGCGGCCGACTATGTCGGTTTCTCGCACCAGCAGGTGGCGCTGGTCGTGCGCTCGGTCGGCTAGGCCCAGCGCCGCTTCCAGGCCTGGGCCATCAGTACGACCCACAGCGGATAATGCATCTCGCGCGCCCCCGACAGGTGGGCCGCCCACGCGGCGCGCACCGGGGCAGGGTCGAACAGCCCGTCGCCGGCAAGCGCCTTTTCGTCGAGCAGGTCTTCGGCCCAGTCGCGCAAGGGCCCGCGCAGCCACGAATCGATCGGGACGCCGAATCCCATCTTCGGCCGCTCGAACAGCGCGCGCGGCACGTAGCGCTCGAGCACGCGGCGCAGCGGCCACTTGCCTTCGCCGCCGCGCAGCTTGAAGGACGGCGGCAGCGCCCATGCGAATTCCAGCAGTCGGTGATCGAGCAGCGGCTCGCGCCCTTCCAGACCGACGGCCATCGTCGCGCGGTCGACCTTGGCGAGGATATCGTCGGGCAGATAGGCAAGCGTGTCGATCAGCTGCATGCGCGCGACCGGCTCCGGGAAGTCGTGCGCGAGGCTTGCGTCGAACAGGGCTCCGCGCGGCTCGGTGCCGCCGCGCACCAGCGCCGTCGGATCGGGCCACTGGCTGACCAGCCGGCGATAGACCGCATCGATGCCGTCGAGGCGCAGGATCTCGGCGAGCTTCGCGAGCTTTTCGTGCGGGCGCACCGCGGGCAGCAGGCGGGCGAGCCCGCCCGGCACGCACTCGGCCGCAGCGGCCGCCACGCGACGCAAAGGGGCGGGCACGCGCGCGATCCACGACCACAGCGTCTCGGCCCAGACATAGCGGTTGTAGCCTGCGAACAGCTCGTCGCCACCGTCGCCCGACAGGGCAACGGTCACGTGCTTGCGCGTCATCTCGGAGACCAGGAAGGTCGGAATCTGCGAGGAGTCCGCGAAAGGCTCGTCGTACATGTCGGCCAGCTTCGGCACGATCCCGAGTGCGTGACGCGGCTCGACATAGAGCTCGGTGTGCTCCGTACCCAGATGCGTCGCGACCGCCCTGGCGTGCGTGGCTTCGTCGTAGCCGGCCTCGCCGAAGCCGATCGTGAAGGTCTTTACCGGCCGTGCGCTCTGCGCCTGCATCAACGCGACGACCAGCGACGAATCGATGCCGCCGGACAGGAACGCTCCGAGCGGCACGTCGGAGACCATGCGCTTGGCGACCGCATCCTTGAGCAGCGCTTCGAGCCGGTCAAGCGTGGCGGCTTCGTCGCGGGGCTGCGACCACTGCGCGCGGCCGCGCGCGGCTGCATCGCGCGCGCTCCAGTAGGGCACGACGCGCGGCTCGGCGCCGTCCGCCCATTCGAGGATATGGCCGGGCGGAAGCTTCTTGGCCTGCGTGTAAATCGTGTGCGGGGCGCCGACATAGCCGTGGCGCGCGTAGCCGGCGAGCGCGTCTCGATCGATCGTGGGCTGCCATTCGGCGACGGCACGCAGCGCCTTCAGCTCCGAGCCGAACAGCAGGCGCGTGTCGTAGTGCGCGTAGTAGAGCGGCTTGACGCCGAGCCGGTCGCGGATCAGGCGAAGCGTGCGCGTGCGCCGGTCCCACAGCGCGAAGGCGAACATGCCGATGCAGCGCGCGATCGTCGCCTCGACACCCCAGCGCACGAAACCTTCGAGCACGACCTCGGTGTCCGAGCCGCCGCGGAAGCGGGCGCCGGCCGCGACAAGATCGGCACGGAGCTCGGCGAAATTGTAGATCTCGCCGTTGTAGGTGGCGACGTAGCGGCCGTCGGTGGATTCCATCGGCTGGGCGCCGAGCGGCGAAACATCGATGATCGCCAGACGCCGGTGGCCGAAGCCGATGCCAGCCTCGGCGTCGGTCCAGATGCCGTCGCCGTCGGGGCCGCGATGGGCGATTGCGTCGGTCATCGCCCGTACGGTGCGCGCCAGCGCGTCGGGGGCGAGGCGCCTGCGGCGATCGAGCAGACCGGCAATGCCGCACATGCTGGGCCTATCCTAGCGGAAGGGGCAGAGGAATCAGTCTATCCGTTTGATTTTATTGCGGAAAGCTGATGCGGATGAGAGTTGACGTTCACCGCGTGAACAAGCTAGAACATCAAGAGTAGGCAAGGCAACTCCTATCCGCTCTGTCGCCGTCCGCCGTCCGCCGGTTGCCGACCGGCCAGCCTTTGAGCCGCAATGACCGACGTCCAGACCACGAAGATCGACCGTGAGGATACAGCACTGCTGCTCGGCGTGCTGTCGGTCGTCGACGAGGACGCCCGCGTCACCCAGCGCGGCCTGTCGAGCCAGTTGGGTATCGCGCTCGGTCTCGCGAATGCGGTGCTTCGCAGGTGCGTTCGCAAGGGGTTGATCAAGATTTCGAACGCGCCCCTCAATCGCTACGCCTACTACCTGACGCCTTCCGGCTTTGCCGAGAAGAGCCGTCTGACCGTCGAATATCTGCGCTTCTCGTTCGATCTTTTCCGCGACGCGCGCCGCCAATACAGCGCACTGTTCAGCGCGCTGCATGCGCGCGGCCGGTTGCGCATAGCGCTGGTCGGCGTCTCCGAACTTGCCGAGGCGGCGACGCTGTCGGCGCGCGAAGTCGGCATCGACGTCGTCGGCCTTGCCGACCCGGCGCGCGCCGGCGAGAATTTTCTCGGCATGACCGTTGCCGCGACGCCGCAGGCATTCACCGGCAAGGTCGATGCAGTCGCGATCTGCGATATGCGCGATCCGCTCGTCTGCTACGAAGCCGCCCTGGGGGCGGCCCAGGACATGGGCCTCGAACGCAACGATGTGGTCGCGCCGGAACTCCTGCGTCTGAGCCGGAGAGCGGCTATTCGCGCGGTGGAGTCATCATGAACGACCGGGCCGCCCTTCGTCCACGGACCGACGGTGCGTTGCGTCCGCACGCCTGAGCCCACGCGTTCGTCTCCTCTTCTCCTGATCCAGAGCACGCATCCGCCATGAACGATCACTCGATCCGCCCGCTGCCCTTCATCGATCTTCAGGCCCAGCGCGAGCGTCTCGGCCCGGCGCTCGAGCAGGCGATACTTTCGGTCGTCCGTTCGGGTCGTTATATCCTGGGGCCGGAAATCGCCGAGCTCGAAGGCAAGCTCGCGGCGTTCTGCGGCGTTCCGCATGTGATGTCCTGCGCCAACGGCACGGACGCGCTGGCGCTGTTGCTGATGCTGAAAGACCTGAAGCCGGGCGAGGCGGTTCTCGTGCCGTCCTTCACTTTCGCCGCGACCGGCGAGGTTGTGGCCTGGTTCGGCGCGACCCCGGTCTTTGTCGATGTCGATGCCGCGACCTTCTGCGTCGATCCGGCGTCGGTCGAGACGGGCATCGCCACGGCGAAGAAGCTCGGGCTGAAGCCGGTCGGTCTGATCGCGGTCGACCTGTTCGGCCATCCGGCCGACTACGACGCGCTGCAGCCGATCACGCGACGGCATGGAATGTGGCTGATGTCGGATTGCGCGCAGGGCTTCGGCGCGACCTACAAGGGCCGGCGTGTCGGCTCGCTCGGCGACTTCGCCGCGACCAGCTTCTTCCCGGCCAAGCCGCTCGGCTGCTACGGAGACGGCGGCGCGGTGTTCGTGCATGACGCGCAATCGCTCGCCGTGCTCGAAAGCCTGCGTGTCCACGGCCAGGGCGAGGACAAGTACGACAACGTGCGCATCGGAATGAACGGCCGCATGGACACGATCCAGGCCGCCGTCCTGCTCCACAAGCTCGCCATCTTCGAGGACGAGATCGCCCGGCGCCAGCGCGTCGCGCGCCTTTACGACGACGCGCTGCGCGATGTCTGCCGAACGCCGCAGGTCGCAAAGGACTGCGTTTCGATATGGGCCCAGTACACGGTGCGCGTGGCGCCGGAGCGCCGGGCGGCGATCGTCGAGCGGCTGAAGGCTGCGGGCGTTCCGACCGCGATCTACTATGTGCGGCCGATGCACCGGCAGACGGCCTATGCGCAGTATCCGGTGGCCGGAAATGGCCTGCCTGTCAGCGACCGGCTGTCGGGCGAAGTGCTGAGCCTGCCGATGCACGCGTATATCGACGACGAGACCATCGATCGCGTTACCGGCGCGCTGCGCGCCGCCATCGCGGGCTGAGCGGCTCGTGGCCAACAGCATCCACGATGTCGCGGCGCGCGTGGCCGGCGCGGTCGCCCGCGTGGCGCAGCACCTGCCGATCGGCAAGGCAGCCCGCGAGCGCGCCCAGATGCTGCGCAACGAGATCGACCTGGTCTCCGACCCGACCGGTTCGTGGGGAAATTTCGTCGCGTCGATCGACAAGCGTTACGTGTCCGATGCATCGACGATGACGGACGAGGAAAAGCGCGCGCTGTTCCGCGACATGGTGCGTCTCGTCGAGTTCGAGCCGCACGCTTACTGCAACCGCCTCTGCCCGTTCTGCCCGAACGTCGACCTCGACCGCATCCGCGATTGGACGCCGATGGATTTCGGAACCTACCGCCGCGCGATCGACGATCTCGCCACGATCGGCTATTCCGGCACCGTGCGTTTTGCGCGCTATTCCGAGCCGCTGTCGTGCAAGACCATCTGCGACTACGTCTCGGCTGCGCGCAAGGCGCTGCCCGACGCGCATATCGACATCGTCAGCAACGGCGATTACCTGAACGCAGATTTGCTCGACCGGCTGGCGGACGCAGGCCTGTCGACGCTACGCATCTCGATCTATCCCAAGGGCTACGATTGGAACGTCGCGGCGGCGCGCGAACAGCTCGACAAGCTGTTGAAGAGGGTAAAGGCCGAGGCGGAACTGCTCGTCGACTCGCCCGACCGTCTCTACTGGCGCATCCCCCATCCGCGTGTGGCCGTATTCGCCGAAGCGGCCGATCTGGGCAATCTCGGGTTCGACCGGGGCCAGACGCTGACCGAGCTGACCGACACGGGTTACACGCGCACCTCGCCCTGCACGATGGTGTTCAACAACTTCACCGTCGATTTCAACGGCGCGGTAATGCCGTGCTGCAACCTGCGAAGCGACTCGCCCAAGCACAAGGACTTCGTCGTCGACGTCATTTCGGGCAACAAGTCGATCTTCGAGGTCTACGCCTCGAAGGCGATGTCGGAATGGCGCGCCTCGCTGGCGCGCGCCGATCCCAAGAAGTCGCCGTGCAACAGCTGCAAACAGAAGACGATCGAAGATCCCGTGGCGCTGAAGCTGCTGGACGCGCGCATCGCTGCGCGCCTGCGCGGCTGACCGGCGTCGCGCCGATGGCGGGCCTGCTCTTTCTCTACAAGGCGGGTCGTCGCGGAGAACCTGCGCGCCCCGACGGCCCGGATGAGTTCTTCTACGGAGCGGCCGGTCTCGCGCGGCGCGGCCACGCGGTCGTGGCGATGGATTCGGCCGAAGCGGCCGACCTCGCCGGCGTGCCCGACGACGTGAGCCCTGCCGGATTCGCGTGGCGTCTGGCGCGACGCCCGCTTGCCGCCCTGTTGCCCGGATTCCCGACCATCATCGCCTCGCATCTCGCGCAGCCCGCGGTCCGCGCCCGGCTTGCCGCCGCCGATGTCGTCGTCGCGACGACGACAGGCCTTGCCTACGCCGCCGCAGCGCTGCGCGCGCGCGGCGGCTTCGCCGGCCGGCTCGTCGTCATCGCGATGGGCATTTTCGCGGATTCGCAGCCGCAAAGGCAGCGCCGGATCTTCGCGCGCCTGCTGCGCCAGGCGACACTGGTCGCGATCTCGCGATCCGAGGCCGAATTCCTGCGTGCCCGCCTGCCGGGCCACACGGACATCCACTACATCCCATTCGGCGTCGACGTGCAGTTCTGGACGCCGGCCGCCATGCCCGGGCCGGAGCGACCCTACGTGCTGGCGATCGGCAACGACCTGCAGCGCGATTGGGCGACGCTCGTCGCGGCATGGACGCCCGAGCTGCCGTTGCTGCGCATCGTCACGCAGCTGCCGCTGCCGCCGCTGCCGGCGAACATCGAAGCGATCCGCGGGGGCTGGCACGAAGCGGCGCTTAGCGACGCGCAGGTGCGCGACCTCTATCGCGGCGCGTCGCTGGTCGTGCTGCCGATCCGTCAGACGATCCAGCCATCGGGCCAGAGCGCGTGCCTGCAGGCGATGGCGTGCGGAAAGGCGGTCGTGCTTTCGGACATCGACGGGCTGTGGGATCGCGCGCAGATGCGTGACGGGGAAACGTGCTGGCTCGTTCCTCCCGGCGATGCCATCGCCCTTGGTGCGCGCGTGCGCGCGGCCCTTGCGGATCCCGCGGCCTGCGCGGCGCTCGGCGCGCGCGCGCGTCTCGTCGTCGAGAACCATTTCACCTCGGATAGGATGAGCGACGCTCTTGCCTCCGTCCTCGACGGTCGGGCCGGAGCATGAACGTTACCGCCGCATCCGCCGCGATACTCGAATCGGCCCGACGGACGATCGTCGACGGGCTCAAGCACAGGTTTTTGACGCCTGACGGCATGATGGCGCGCAACAATCCACCGGATACGCGCACGCTGTTCGACAATTTCGATGACGTGGCACCGTTTCTGCTGGCCTGCGGCGAAGCGGATTTCCTGCGCGATCAGATATCGCACCTCCCGGACGATCCGTTTGCCGATCTGCTTGCGTCGGGCGGCGTCGTCTACGCCTACGGCGTCGACGAGTTCGCCGGCGGGCTCGGTGCGGTCTGGCGCGCGACCGGTGATGCTGCGATCGGCAGGCGCACGCAGGACGCCTTCGGGCGCGCGTTCAAGCTGTTTGCAGACCCTGATCTCGGTCTTAGCGAATGCGTCGATCTTGTAGACGGGCGCCGTTCGCCGCATTTCGCACCGTGGTCGGCGAGCCTGCTCGAGGCCGCCGTCGAGCTGCCGTCGCCCGATCCGGCCTGGATCGCGATCGCGCGCAACGCAATGGGCCGCTGGCTCGGTCACCCATTCGTCCGGCGATACGGCCTGTTTCCCTATCGCGGCACATTCACGCCGGTCCGCCGCGCGGCCGATCTGCTCGCCGCGCGGACCGGCCGTCGAGCGGCGGGCCATCCCAACGGCTCTGCGCGCGGGTTGTCGCGGCGTCTGGCGCGCTGGCGATACGACTGGACGCGCACGGGCGCCTTCGCGCGATTGATGAAATCGAACACGTCGCCGTTTTTCGCGCTGTTGGCGCTCGCGGATGTCGACGCTTCTTCCGACTGGCGCGGCGCGGCGGCGCGTTGGCTCGACGCTGCAGTCGCACGCTTCGAAACGGACGGGCTCGTGCGGGGCGTCTGGGCGCCGTCGGGCGCCGAAGGCCTGCCGTCGCTGCTGGACGCATTCATCCTGATCGACGCGTTGTGCGATGCGCACTGGCGGGTGGCACCGGAGCCGCGCTGGCTCGCGACAGCGGTTCGGATCGCGACGACTGCACTGGCGTGGCGGCGTCCCGAAGGTTTGATCCCGACGAATCCGGACGGGTCGACCGCGCATATCGATCATCAGGTCGATTTCGCCGTGGCGCTGGCGCGGGTGGCGCAACTTTCCGGCCGTGCCGAGTTCGCGCGCACGGCCGCGGAACTCGTCGTCAGTGTCGTGGCCCGCCACGCGGCCGACGGCGGCTTCGCCACGTTCGTCGGGGCCGACGGCCGGCCGGTCGCGACAGGCCGAATGAACGACATCGATCCGAAATACAACGCCCTGCTGCTCAAGGGTATCCTGCTTGCCGAAACGATTGACCGGCCCATCTACGGCGATGCCGCCCGGATGGACCTGTTCAAGGATCGCTAGGGAACTGCCGCCATGACGCTCAACCCCGCCGTCTTTCTGCGCCGTCTTCTCGGCCGCGCCAAGCGTGCCACCTGGGATGCGACGCTGACGCTGCGCAATTTCCTCGCCTATGCCTGGGTCCAGCATCGCCATGCCGCACGGCGCCTCGACGGACCGGCGATCAGGCTGTCGCACATCAATTTCAAGAACGCGCACTATCTCGAGAAGGCGATGCTGTGTGGCTACAGCCGTACCGCCGAACTCGACCAATGCTATGCTTCGCTGCTGCGCTATCTCGATTCCCCGGCCGGACCGGAAGACGATTGCTATCTCTATCTTCGCAAGCTCGCGCACGAGTACGAGCGCTATCCGTCCGACTTCAGGTGCTTCATGCGCGACGCACCGGCCAAGCCGTGGCCGGACTCCTACGCGACGACGGTGCGCAAGGTGATCGTGCAGCGCCGCTCGACCCGGTGCTTCGCGCCCGGCGCGCTGACGGACACAGAGCTTGCCGCCGTGATCGAGGCAGGCGCCTATGCGCCGACGTCGTGCAACGCGCAGCCGCTGTCGTTTGTGACGATTCGCCGTCGCGAGACGATCGATCTGGTGTTCGGCGCCGCATCCGGGGCGGCGCAGTGGGCGGGCGACGTGCCGACCGGCATCGTCGTTACGACCGACCGGCGCCACTACAAGCCGTTCGAACAGCATCTCGTCATGTTCCAGGATATTGCTGCCGCCGTGCAGAATTGCCTGCTGACGGCCGAAGCCTCCAATCTTTCGGCCTGTTGGGTTTCTCTCATCTCCGATACGCATATGCGCGATCAGGATGCGATCTATCGCGCGCTCGGCCTGCCGGACTACATGGTGATCGGTGCGGCGATCGCGATCGGACGCAAGTCGAATGCGGTGTGCATGGTGCCGCGCCGGCCGACGGGACGGCTGTTCCACGACGAACGCTTCGGCGCAAACACCCGATGAACGCGCCTGTCTTCCATATCGCGTTCCCGGTTTCGGACGGGCCCACCGGCGGCGGCAATCAGTTCCTTCGCGCGCTCAAGGGCGAGTTCGCACGCCGCAGCCTTCATTCCGAAGACGGGGGCGCCGCCCGGATCGTGCTGTTCAACAGCTACCAGAACGTGCCTGCTGCCGTGGCGCTGCGTCGCATCAATCCGGATGCGGTGTTCGTCCATCGCGTCGACGGGCCGATGAGGCTCTACAACCGTCCCGACGATCCGCGCGACGCGCTGGCGATGGAGGCAAACGCGCTGATCGCCGACGCGACGGTGTTCCAGACGGATTGGTGCCGCGCCGCCAACCGCGAGCTCGGCTGGCCGGTGCGGGGCCCCGAGACGGTGATCGGCAATGCGGCCGATCCGGCCGTCTTCCGGCCGCGTCCGGTGCGCGCGCCGGGCGTGCGCAGGCGGATCATCGCGACGAGCTGGTCGAGCAATCCCAACAAGGGGTTCGACGCCTACGCCTGGCTCGACATGAATCTCGACCCGACCCGTTACGAAATGAGCTTCGTCGGCAACGCGCCGGCGGCGTTCGCGCATGTACGTGCGACGGGACCGCTCGCCAGCACGGCCCTCGCGGCCGAACTCGCCGCGCACGACATTTTCGTCACCGCGTCGCGCAAGGATCCGTGCTCGAACGGCCTGATCGAGGCGCTGACGGTCGGTCTTCCCGCCGTCGCCCGAGCCGATGGCGGGCATCCCGAGCTGATCGGGTCGGGCGGGCTCACTTTCTCGGCACACGAGGATATTCCCGCGCTGCTCGACCGCGTCGCGGGCGATTACGATTCGTTCCGTGCCGCGATCCGCGTGCCGACGATCTCCGCGATCGCGGACGCCTATGTCGATTTCGCGCGTGACCTGCTGGCCCTGCGGGCCGCCGGCCGGCTCGCGCCCAGGGTTCCGGGATTCGCCGCCGCGACGTTCGCGCGCTGGCGCTTCCGGGGGAGATAGAACGTGCGCAAGGACTACATGCCCGTCCGCGAGGACGAAAGCCGCGACGAAACGCGCTTCATTGCTGACCACTGGGCCGAGATCTGGCGGCGCGAAGGCGGGCCTGAACGCGCACTCGCCGACGTCACGCGCAGCGAGGAGTACGCCACGATCGCCGGCGAACTCGCGTCACTGTCGCCGGGCGCGCGCATTCTGGACGGCGGATGCGGGCTGGGGGCCTGGGTCCAGCATCTGCGCGGCCGAGGCTTCGATGCGGTTGGCCTCGATATCGCCGAGCCGACCGTCGCAGAGCTCAACCGCCTGTTCGGCTCGACCGCGTTCCGCGTGGCCGACATCCGTGCGACCGGTCTGCCGTCCGGCAGCGTCGATTTCTATTTTTCGTGGGGTGTGTTCGAGCACTTCGAGGACGGCCAGCAGGCGTGCCTGCGCGAGGCGTTCCGGCTGCTGCGGCCGGGCGCGCGGCTCGCAATCTCGGTGCCGTTCGACAATCTGCGGCACGCGCTGCGTGAATCGCGCCGTTCGGATCCGCCGGCGCCGGGCACGGCAATTCGTTTCTACCAGTGGCGCCTGACGCGGGCCGAACTCGCGCGCGAACTTGCGCGCGCCGGGTTTGGGGTCGAGCGCGTCGTGCCGATCGGCAAGACAAGCGGCCTTCAGCGTGCGCTCGCCGCGTTCGGCCGTGCCGCGCCGCCGCTCGCCCGGCTGCTGGCGCCGGTCGTACCGGCATCGACGGTCGCGCATATGTTGCTGGCGGTCGCGCGCAAACCCGCCTAGGCGCGCGCCAGTCGCGCGCGCGCGCGCGCAATCACTTCTTCGGCCGCAATGCCGCGCATGCAGACATGCTCATTGTCGCACCAGCCGAGATTGCCGCACGGCGCACAGGCGACGCGGTGGCAAACGACGTCGTGGCGGTCGGTATAGCCGGCGAATTCGGGCAGCGTTACGCCGCCCCAGACAATCACGGCATCGCAGCCGACGGCACGCGCAGCATGCATAAGCCCGCTCTCGGTGCCCAGGAACAGGCGCGCACGCGCGAGGACCGCGCAGGCGGCGCGGAAATCGGTCTTGCCGCGCAGGTCGATGGCACCTTCGAGTGCAGTGCCGCCGGGCAGGCCGATCTGCACCACGCAACGCCCGTCGGCGACGAGGGCCCTGGCCAGCGCCTGCCAGCGTTCGAACGGCCAGGCGCGCAGGTCGCCGAAGAACTCACGGTTGGTTTCCGGCTCGATCGCGACGAAAGGCATGGCGACGCCCGCCCGCCGCAGCGCCGTCTCGGCGCGCTGCCGGTCGTCGGGGTCGAGATGGATTTCCGGCGGCGCGGGCGCGAGGCCGTCGGCGAAGCTCGCCAACATCGTCTCGATCGCGTGTCCGCCGCGCTTCCATTCGAAGCGCCGACGGCCGCGCGGGCCGACCTGCGCCGCGGCGTAAGAGTGGATCTCCATGTCGAGATGCAGGTAGAGCGGTCCCGAGCGCGCGCGCGCGAGGGCGGCGATGGCACGCTCATAGCCACGGCGTAGCCCGAACTTCTCGAGTGCCGCAAGAAACCAGCCGTCGAGGCGGCGGGAAAATGCGCTCTTGGGCTCGTGCGGGGTGAAACCGACATGCGGATTGCCGCGGAAGACCGGATCATCGCCGGGTGCCGCGTCGCGGTCGTAGAGCCGCAGTGCAAGCAGGTCGGTGAATTTCGGTTGATTGGCGAGCACGAGCGGCCGCCCGTCCCGTGCCAGGGCCGCGATCACGCCGGTCCACATCAGATTGCCGCCGAGGCCCATGTTTCCCGTTTCACCGTGCGCCGAACATGCCTTGACACCGGCGACAGGGTCACTTTATATGTTCACGGCGTGAACGTCGAGCCTTTCGGGCATTTTCTGTAATATTGCGAAGGACTTGGACGGAATCAGGGCAAGCGGGTAGCGGCCTCGGAAACGGGCCCGGTCGCCGCAGTTGCGGGCAGCTCCGGTCTCGGGGAAAGCGACGATGCGCAAGGACTACCTGACCCTCAAGGGCGAGCATCCGCGCGACGAGGCATCGTTCATCCCGGCGCATTGGGCGAACGTCTGGGCCAAGCGTGCCGGTGAGCCGGTGCCCGACGTCGCCGTCTCGGAGGAATACGCGGCGATCCGAGACCTGATCGGGGGCCTGCTGCCGGGTGCGCGGGTGCTCGACGCCGGATGCGGGCTCGGCGCATGGACCCTTTTTCTGCGGGCGCGCGGGTTCGACGCGCTCGGGATCGATGTCGTGGCGCCGGTCATTTCAGAGTTGACGGCCCGCGCGGGCGCCGCCGCCTTCACGCTTGCCGACATGCGCGATACCCGGTTGCCGTCAGCCAGCGTGGACATGGTTCTCGCATGGAACGCCATCCACCTGTCCGAGGCCGGCCTGCAGGCGCCGCTGCGCGAGATGTTCCGGATCCTGAAGCCCGGCGCGCGGCTTGCGCTTACGGTTCCATTCGACAATCTTCGACATGTGCTGCGCAATGCCCGACCGAAGAGGGCGCCCGACGCAGGGATTCCGTTGCAGTTCCTGCAGTGGCGCCTGACGCGATTCGAACTCGTGCGCGAACTGGCGAGTGCGGGATTCGAGGTCGATCTCCTACGGCCGATCGCCAAGCGTGTCGGTACGCAGCGCGCGCTGGTCGGCTGGGGCCGCGCCGCCGCTGCCGCCTCGCGGCTTCTCGCACCTCTTCTGCCGGCCCCCTTCATCGGGCATCTGCTGATCGCGGTCGCGCGGAAGCCGGTGGAAGCAGGCGGATGACGCGCGGTCGAAATAATCGGTCCGCACGGACGGTACTGGTCCGCGCCGACGCCAGCGCCCGCATCGGCGCTGGCCATCTCGTGCGCTGTCTGGCGCTGAGCGACGCGCTTGCCGCGCGTGGATGGCGCTGTATCCATGCCGCAGTACCTGGAAGTTTTGAAACACTGGGGCCGCATGCGGCGGACGGGCGCGAGATCGTGACGCTCGACGGGTCGCCGGACGGGCATGTCGCGCTCGCGCTTGCACGCTGCGGCGGTCGGGCGGATGCGGTCATCGTGGATCACTACGAGCTCGGTGACGCATTCGCCGCCGGTGTCCGCGATGCGACACCCTGCCTCGTGCGCCTGGATGATGGAGCGGGCGCGCCGCTCGTCGGCGACATCGTGATCAATCCGGCGCCGGGCGGTTCGCCCGACGCATATGCGGATGGCGCGGCGGCACCGCGCGTACTGTTAGGGCCGAAATACGCGCTGTTGCGCCCTGAATTCGCGCACCGCCGCGCGGACCCGCGACGCCTCGACAGGGTCGCGCGACGACGCATCCTCGTCACGCTGGGCGCATCGGCGCCGACGACGCGCGTGCTGCGTCTTGCCGCCGAACTCGCGACGCTCGATGGGGTCACGGTCGAAGCGATCGGCGGCTCGGATGCCGCTGGTCATGTTCCGCCGGTGGGCGTGGAGCTCGCCGGCGGCTGGATCGACACTGCGGCTGCGATCGCGCGCGCGGATCTCGTCGTAAGCGCGGCGGGCGGCACGGTATGGGAGCGATGCTGTCTCGGCGTGCCGGGCATCGCCGTCATACTTGCCGACAACCAGCGCCGCAACGCCGCAGCCCTCGATCAGGCCGGTGCCGCAACCGTCCTCGGCGACCTTGATGCGCTCGTGCCGGGTGCGCTGTCTGCTGCCGCACGCCGGCTGCTTGGCGCGCCCGATCTCTATGCGTCGATGGCGGCGAAAGCATGGGCGTTGTGCGACGGCTACGGCACCGTACGCGCCGTGCGGGCGATCGATCCGCCGCTCGACCGCGACGGCGCGCCTGTTTTCCTGCGCCCCGCTACACCCTCAGATATCAAGACGCTGTTCGCCTGGCAGATCGATCCGCGCGTGCGCGCGTATTTCCGCAATCCCGATCCGCCGACATGGCCGGAGCATGCCGGCTGGTTCGCGGATCGTCTCGGTCGGCCGGATTGCGCGTTCTACATCGTCGAGTCCGGCCGCAGGCCCGCCGGTGCGCTGCGCGCCGAGCGCGGCACCGACGGATGGGAAGTGTCGATCCTCGTCGACCCCGACCGAGGAGGGCGCGGCATCGGGCGGTCGGCGCTGGCATTGCTCGGCGAACTCATGCCGCGCGAGCGGTTGCTTGCGCAGGTGGCGCCCGCCAACGCGGCTTCGCGCCGCATGTTCCTTGCCGCCGGCTATGCCGCGATCCGGCCCGAATGGTATGCACGCGAAGCGGCCGAGGTTTCCATATGAAGACTTATGTCGTCGCCGCACATCACGCCTGGAACCGTGCCGCTTTCGAGCGCCATGCGCCGAGCCTGCCGGGCCGTTGGCATTTCCTGTCGGAGAAATGCGAACTCGACCCCGAGACGTTGAAGCGCCTCGATCCGCGCTACGTGTTCTTCCCGCACTGGAGCGCGCAGGTTCCCGAGGCGATCTGGAAGAACTGGGAATGCGTGTGCTTCCATATGGCCGACGTGCCCTACGGGCGAGGCGGTAGCCCGCTGCAGAACCTGATCGTCCGCGGTCACGCGTCCACGCAGTTGACGGCATTGCGCATGGAGCGGGAGCTCGATGCCGGTCCGGTCTATCTGAAGTGCCCGCTCGACCTTGCGGGCAGTGCACAGGAGATCTTCGAGCGCGCCGCGGACCTGGTCTACAGGCTGGTCGGCGAGATCGTCGCGCGCGAGCCGGTTCCGGTTCCCCAGCAAGGCGAAGCGACCCTCTTCAGGCGCCGTACGCCTGCGCAGAGCGTGCTGCCGGGCAGCGCCACGCCCGAGGCGCTCTACGACCATATCCGCATGCTCGACGCCGACGGGTATCCGCGAGCGTTCATCGATCACGGCGACTGGCGGCTGGAGTTTTCCCGCGCCACAATGGAAGAGGGTACGCTCGGCGCCCGCGTCGTGTTCCAGCGCCGGAAAGAAGGTGACACATGAAGGACGTCGTTCTGGTCGTCGCGGCACATCCCGACGACGAAGTGCTCGGTTGCGGCGCCACGCTCGCGCGGCACGCCCGCGAGGGCGCCGATGTCCACATCCTGATCCTGGCCGAAGGCATCACGTCGCGCGACGACGCGCGCAATGCGGCCGGCCGCGCCGCCGAACTCGACGCGTTGCGCGATGCGGCCCGGCACGCGGCGGCGGCCCTTGGCGCCCGTCCGCCGGTCTTCGGCGGCTTTCCCGACAACCGGATGGATACCGTCGCGCTGATCGACGTGGTCAAGCAGGTCGAGAAGCTCGTCGCCGAAATCCGGCCGACGGTCATATACACCCACCATCCGGGCGATCTCAATGTCGACCACGGCGTCGCGGCGCGTGCGGTGCTGACGGCCTGCCGTCCGCTGCCTGGCGCCGGCGTGCGTGCGATCTATGCCTTCGAGGTCCTGTCGAGCACCGAGTGGGCGCCGGAATCGCTCGCCGCCCCGTTCGCGCCCAGCCGCTGGGTGTCGGTGGCGCCGTTCCTCGACGCCAAGATCGCCGCGTTGAACGCCTACGCGGGCGAGATGCGCCCGTTCCCGCATGCGCGTTCGATCGAAGCCGTGCGCGCACTGGCGGCGCTGCGCGGCGCGCAATGCGGCCACATCGCCGCCGAAGCCTTCTCCGTCGTGAGGGAAGTCCTGTGATGCAGAATTATATCGAGATCGCCGGCCGGCGGATCGGCCCTGATTATCCGCCCTATGTCATCGCGGAGCTGTCGGGAAACCACAACGGCAAGATCGAGCGCGCGCTCGAATTGATGGATGTCGCCAAGCGCGCGGGTGCCGACGCGGTCAAACTGCAGACCTATACCGCCGACACGATGACGATCGACGCCGACGGCCCGGAGTTCGAGATCCGCGGCGGGCTATGGTCCGGCCGGCGACTCTACGAGCTCTATCAGGAAGCCGGCACGCCGTGGGAATGGCATGCCAAGCTGTTCGAGCGCGGCCGGGCGCTCGGCCTCACCGTGTTCTCCACGCCGTTCGATCCGACGGCGGTCGACTTCCTCGTCTCGCTCGGCGCGCCGGCGATGAAGATCGCTTCCTTCGAGGCAACCGATCTGCCGCTGATCGCCAAGATCGCGTCGGCGGGCAAGCCCGTGATCCTTTCGACCGGCATGGCCGATCTCGTCGAGATCGCGCAGGCGGTCGAAGCATGCCGCGCGGCCGGTTGCAGGGAGCTCGTGCTGCTCCACTGCGTCAGCGGCTACCCCTCGTCGCCGAAGGAAGCGAACCTGCGCACGATCCCGCATCTGGCGCAGACCTTCGGCTGTCCGATCGGCTTGTCGGACCACACGCTCGGCGTGGCGGTGTCGGTCGGGGCAATCGCGATGGGTGCCTGCGTGATCGAGAAGCACTTCACGCTGGCGCGGTCCGACGGCGGACCCGACGCGGCGTTCTCGCTGGAACCGGACGAGCTGGCCGAACTCTGCACCGGCACGCGCGACGCATGGCAGGCACTCGGCGCGATCGACTACGGCCGCAAGGAAAGCGAACGCCAGAACGTGATCTTCCGCCGCTCGCTCTATGTCGTGCGCGACATCGCTGCCGGCGAGAAGCTGACGGCCGACAACGTGCGTTCGATTCGGCCGGGCTACGGACTGGCGCCTAAGCATCTGCCGTCGGTGCTGGGCCGCGCGGCGCGCGGGCCGCTCAAGCGCGGCACCGCGCTGAAGTGGGAGCATGTCGACTGAGCGTGCAGGACGCGCTCAGTTCTGCTCCCAGATGTTCTCCTTGATCCACTGGCCGTATTCGTTTTTCGCCCACACGCGCGAATCGCGGAACGTATCGGCGACGTGCTCGAACTCCGTGCGTGTCATGCCGACATAGTTCAGCCAACGCGCGATATCACCTGGCACCACGCCTTCGTACTGTCGCACGAGCTGGACGCCTTCCGCACGGGTCAGGATGCCGTTGCGTATGTCGCGGCTGACATGGTCGGCGACGCGGCCGTAGCCGAATTTCACGTACTTCATGTAGTCGTGGATGCCGTTGTCGTGGACATTGTTGAGATTCGAGTCGCGCGCATATGTGCGGTCGAACGGGATCGGATTCTGGTTGAAGCCGTAGAGTTCGACCATCAGGCGCGTGTGCTCGGCCTGGTTCCAGCCGAAGAAGTTCGAGATGAAGATGCCGCGCGAGCCGACGCGCTCGATCTCGGAATCGTCGGGATACTTCGACCAGTTGAGATCCTTCTCTTCGAGTCCTTCCTCGCCGACGAAATCGTCCCAGTCATACCCGCGCAGCAGATGTTCCTTGCGATAGCGGGCCGTGTACTCGACCATGTCCTTGTACGAGTGCATGCCGCCCATGTTCATGAATCCGTGCTCGCCCCAGACGATCAGTGGCACATTCCAGCGCACGGCGACCTGGATGGCGACCGAGTTGATTCCCATATGGACGTGCATGTCGGGATCGCCCATCTTGTACATGCCCACGCGGTTCATCTTCTTCAGCACTGCGACCGACGGCGTGAAGTTGAAATAGTCGCAGTTGAACGATTCCTTCATTAACTGGATGTTGCGCTTGCCGACGTCGGTCTCGTTGTTTTCGTTGTACGTCACGAGCAGCGGGTTCATGCCGTACTTCTTCATCAGGTGGACCTGATAGAAGCTGTCTTTGCCGCCGCTGACCGGAATGACGCAGTCGTAGTTCTTGCCTGTCTTCGAGCGGTGGTCGTCGCAAAGCTGGCGGAACATCTTTTCGCGACGGGCCCAGTCGATCGTCTTCTGCTCGTCGTGGGTCCGGCAGCCGCTGCAGATCTGCTCGCTGTCCAGTGTCAGGGGCGTGGCCGCCACGAGCGGATAGACGCAACGCTTGCAGAACAGCATCTTGGGCGGGCGGATACGGGGCGTCAGGGAATCGCTCATTTGGATGGCCTTCGTTCGGGTAATGCCGGTTAGCTGGCGTAGGGATAGCGTACGCTGTAGCCGCCGCGGCGAAGAATCTGCTTGGCGCGCTTGTACGAATGCTCGGTGAAATGAAAGATGTTTCCGGCGGCGACGGCGCTGGCATGTCCGGAATCGATCGCGTCCCGGAAATCCTCGAACATGCCGACCCCGCCGCAGGCGATCACGGGGATGCCGACGGCATCGGCGACGGCTGCCACCGCCTCGACATCGAAGCCTTCGGCGGTGCCGTCCCGGTCGACCGAATTGAGGAATATCTCGCCCGCGCCACGCGACTCGAGTTCGCGGGCCCAGACGACCGGATCGCGGTCGAGAATCGTACGTCCCTGGTCGATGGCGACCGCCATCGAGCCGTCGGGCCGGCGCTTGATGTCGATGCCGGCGACCATCGCCTGGCTTCCGTACTTGGTGGCGACCTCGGTGGCGAGGCCGGGATCGCGCGACAAGGCGGTATTGATTACGACCTTATCGGCGCCGTTGGCGAGCGTGCGGTCGACGTCGGCCAGCGAGCGCAGTCGCCCGCCGAAAGTCAGCGGCATGAAGGCGTGGCGGGAGATTTCGCGCAGCAGCGACAGATCGTCGCTTTGCCCCTTCACCTTGTGGTCGTCGCGCCGCATGTCGAGGCCCGATTCGCGCGAAATGTCGATATAGACGAGTTCGTCGACCAGCCACTCGGAATAGCGCGCGAGCTCGCTCACCGGATTGCCGATCACCTTGAACTCTGTGAACTTCTCGCTGCGGACGATCAGTCCGTTCATCAGGAAGAGCACGGGAATTACGCGGATCTTCAGCATGTCAGAGCGCCGCGAAATTCCGCAGTATGCGCAGGCCGAGATCCTGGCTCTTTTCGGGATGGAACTGCACCCCGAAGACGTTCGCGCGCGCGACCGCCGCGGTAACCGATCCGCCATAATCCGTGTCGGCGATCCGGTCGGCCTCGTCCTCGACCTCGAAATGGAAGCTGTGAACGAAATAGGCGGAGCGTTCCGACGGCAGCTCGGCGACCAAGGCATTCTCGCGGGTGACCCGCACGTCGTTCCATCCGATATGCGGAAGGCGCAGATGCTTCTGGTTGCCGTTCCTGTCGATCGGGATCTGCGCGACGGTGCCCTTGATGTATCCGAGGCCTGCGCGCGTCGCGAACTCAGTTCCGCGATCGGCGAGCAGCTGCATTCCCACGCAGATTCCGAGCAGCGGACGGCTCTTGCCGAGTGCATGCTCATCCAGCGGAGCGCGGAATCCAGCATCCTCAAGCATGTCCATCGCGCGTCGGAATGCGCCCACACCCGGCAGGATCGCCTTGTCGCATTCTTCCAGCTCGGACGGCGACGCGATGATCCGTGCAGGCGCGCCGACGAAGTCCAGTGCGTTGAGCACCGACTGGAGATTTCCGACGCCGTAATTGACGATCCCGATCATCTCTTCGCCGTCTCGTCCGCATCGCGGTACTCGGTTTCCAGGATCGACCAGCATTCGAAGTCGACATAGCCGCCATCGACGTAGAAGGCATCGCGCTTGCGGCCTTCGCGTGTCCAGCCCAGGCGCTCGACGATCCGGTTGAAGCGCGGATTGGGCGATTCGGCCCAGATCCGGTGCAGGCCCATCGTCCGGAACCCATGCCGCGTCACCAGCGCGATCGCCTCGCGCGACAGGCCGCGTCCCCAGAACTCCTTGGCACCGAGCATGATCGAGCACTCGGCGCTGCGGTGGCTCCAGAGAATCGTGTTGAGCGCTATGTTGCCGACATGGGCGTTCGACTTCCTGTCGCAGATCGCGAGCACCAGGTCGCCGCGCGCCGGGATCGACGCGATGTAGGCGCGCATGGATTCCTCGGTCGACGGAAACGACTTCGACGTCCGGAAACGCAGGACTTCAGGATCGTTGAGCCAGCCCAGATAGGCCGGTGAAGCGTCCTCGGGCGTCAGCGGCCGCAGATAGACCGTCTCGCCGCCGAGGAAAAGGACGGGCTGCGCCATCGGAGTCTCCTATGCCGCCAGGCGCGGGAACGCGCGCAGCGCGTTGCGCCGGAAGATGCCGTCGAGCCACGCCGCGTCGAGCCCGGCGCTGGCCATCTTGCCGAGCGTCCAGGCCGGATTCATCAGCTGGGAGTCGCTCGAGAATATCACCCGATCGACGCCCGCGTGGGCGACGAGATCGCGCAGATCGCAGGTGCGCCGCAGCGACGAGCTTGTCGCGATGTCGAAATAGACGTTGGGTCGCTTCGCCAGCGCACGGTAGCGCCACGTCGAATGTGCGGCGATCAGGTTGACGTCCGGATAGGCGTCGGCAACTTCCTCCAGACCGGGCAAATGGCACATCACCGGCAAGCGGTGCCGCCGCGCGGCGTCGAGGATCGGCCGGTAAGCCGGGTGATCGATCCGCAGCGGCCCGTCGGCCTGATAGAAGTCCTGGATCGTCTTGATCGCGACGAATCGCGGATTGGCAGTCAGGCGCTCGATCTCGGCAAGGCTCTGCTCGGGCCGCCACGGATTGACGACGACGAGGCCGAACACGCGCGGATCGGCCGCGACGAGCCGGGCCGTATCCGCGTTGCCTTCGGCAAGATCGTGGTTGAGAGCCAGGATCGACGACGTCACCATCTTCTCGATGGCGTACTTGTCGAGCTCGGCACGGATCGCGTCGTGCGCGATCCGTGGCTCGATGATGTTCCATGCGCCGGTATGCCAATGCGTGTCGATCTTCGGCGCGGCGCGATGCGCTTTCCAGAACGGATGCTCGGACGTGCGCCGCACCGGGGCCGGCAGTCCCAGCGCTTTGGCAAGCGTGTTGCCCTCGATGTTCGCGCGATCGCCGTCGGTGATGTCGGCGGCGTAGAGCGAGAAATAAGCTGCCCCCTCGAGGCACACCGGCGAATTCGATGCGCAATAGAGACGGTGCGAGCCGATCCGGTCGCACAGCCAGCGGATGCCGCCGGTCTGCGACACGCTGCCCACGTCGAACAGGAAATCGGGAAAATCCTCGGCAACCGCCGCGATCTCGGGAAGATTGTTGTAGCCGCGCCCCTGCATCCAGCGCACGAGCACGCGTGCACCGGTCGGGCCTGCCGCGCGCGCCAGATGGCCGAGATCGGTCACGTCCATCAGTCCGGCCTGCACCGGCAGGGCCGCTTCGGCCGCTTTCTCCGCGAACTTGCGCACGCCGTAATCGCTCCAGCGCCACATCTGCATGTGCGGAAACAGCCCGACGGCCTTGAAGCCGGCGCTGCGCCATGTGTCGAGTTCGGCGCGCGAAACCTGCCAGCCGGCGAGGCACGCGACGGCGAGCGGAATGAGCCGATCCGGCGCTGCTGCACAATGCGCAAGCGTGCGCGCGTTACCGAATTCCGACTGGTAGTAGACGGCGGAGAAATCCGCCGCCAATGCCCGTGTGACGCCGAAGGCGGCAACCGCGTCCAGCGTGCCCGGAACGTCGTAGCCGAACTCCGTCGTCGGGTCTTTGCCCAGGAAAATTCCGCCGTCAATCATTGGGGCCGATCCATGTGCTGGGATGCGTGCAGGCGTGCGAACATGCCGTCCGGTACGAGCGAGACGACTGGATAACGTAACGCTTCGGCCTCGTACAGCATGGTCGATTCCATGCCGACGACGACGTCCGCAGCGTGCAGCGCGTCGACCGGACTGCCGGCCGCCGAGTGCAACGTCCGGCCGCCGGCGGCGGCGAGTTCGGCGGCGTATTTTCCGGGCATATCCTTCGGATGGGGGCGGACGACGACGAGCGTCCGGGCCGGGTCGACTGTGCCGAAGCCGGGGATATGTCCGGCCGCGATATCTTGCAGCAGTCGCGCCAGGCAGGCGCTTTCGTCGAACGGGACCGGACGGCCAGCGACGGCCGCCATCTCGCGTACGCATTCGCTGACGAAAAGGACGACGCGATCCTCTCCGGAGGCCCCCCATGCGGCGCGCAGCGCCACGCGATTCGCGATACCCGGTGCCGTGGCGGCTTCGAGTGCGGTCAGATGCAGGTCGCCGAGCACGACGATGCGATCGGCCGGCACGCCGTTCATGCGCAGCTCCGCTGCCGCACTATTGGCATCGACGAGAATGCGCGTCGGCCATACCGGCGTGCCGTCGTCGAAGCGGAAGCGGCTCGGGATGTTTGCCGGATGTGTCGACAGTGCGAAGCACGGGATCGCGGCGTCGACCGCGGCTCGCCAGAAGCATTTTTCGGTCGTGCAGTCCTGATCCGACGTCGCGGTCACGACGATCCCCGGCGCCAGCCGCGCAAGGAGGCGTGCGGCATGATCGCGCTCTTCCTTCGCGTCCGCCGCGTCCGGAAGTTCGATCGGTGCGGCATCGATGGCACGCCAGCGCGCCAACGCATACTGCTTCGCCGCGATCGCGAATTCGGGCGTCTCGTCGGCGGCAAGGCCGAGGATCGCGCGAAGCCGCACTGCGATGTCGCGTTGCCGGGGCGTATGCGCGACGTCCGACAGGGCCGCGCGGCATGCGACGACCTGGTTGGTGCCGCCGGGATCCCGGCTTACGAGGAGGATGCGGGTGCCAGTCATCGCGCGTGTGCCGTGCCGAGCCGGGCGCGCAGATCCGCGATCATCGAGTCATCCATCTTCGGCCAGCTGCGCGCGCCGGCCTCGGGTTGCGGACGCAACGGCAGGTCTCGCCCGTCGCGCAGCGCCTGCCCGAGAATGTCGAGCGCTTCGACAAGCGTGCCGGCGCAATGGCCATAAAGATTCGCGCGGATACGTTCATAGGACCAGTCGTCCGGAAAATCGTAACGCCGCTCGCATACGACCGGCCCGGTATCGACGCCGGAATCGATCAGATGCGCCGTTGTCCAGATCGGATCGCCGTTCTGCAGCGCCCACTCCGGACAGTTGCGGCCGCGATAGTGCGGTAGGCGGCCGGGATGCACGTTGAGGAAGCCGATCTTCGGCACCGCGATCATTTCCGGCGTCAGGATCCCGATGCCGCCCTGGACTGCGATGTCGATCGAGGCCTCGGCGAGGAGTTGCCATAGATCAGGTGCAGTCAATGAATCGAACTTCGCGTCGATGGCGCCGGCCGGCATTTCGGGCGGATTCCACAGGCCGCCCGTCCGCACCTGCTCGATCGCCACGGAGCGGGGGCCCATCGAGCCGACCGCGAGGGTCAGGTCGGGGCGGATGCCCTTCGAACGGAAGGCTGCGAAGTACTCTCGGCCGATGAAATTGCCGTCGGCGAAGAGCAGGGCAATCCGAGTGCGGGCCGTCATCCGGGCGGGTTGTCCGCCAGCGAGCGGCGCGCCGCGTTCCGCGATAAAGACGGCCCGAACATCGTGCGACTCCAGATACTTGCCCAAGCCCAGCGTCGGGGCCAATCGATCAAGAACATCATTATATTACTTGACAGTCTGATGAGTGCCAACGTATTTGTTCATGACGTGAACACGAAACGTTAACGCCACGAACATAGGTCTTGCCGGCAGGCTGGACGAAGACAGGTTGAACCCCCGTCTGCGGCAACATTGACGACCTGGGAGCCTGCCAACCCGCTTCGCCGAACGCTCCCCGTCGCCCGGATCCATCAGAAATGAAACAAGCTTCTAGCCGTTTGGATGGGGCCTCGGTCCTCATAACTGGGGGGACAGGCTCCTTCGGCCGCGCCTTCGTCGCGCATGTCCGCAAGGCCGCCAATCCCGCCCGTCTGATCGTCTTCTCCCGCGACGAACTCAAGCAGTCCGAGATGCAGGCGGAAATCGGCAGCGACCCGCGCATGCGTTATTTCATCGGCGACGTACGCGACGTCGACCGGCTCGAGATGGCCTTTCACGGCGTCGATTATGTGATCCACGCGGCGGCCCTCAAGCAGGTGCCCGCAGCCGAGTACAATCCATTCGAATGCATCCGCACGAACGTGCATGGCGCCGAGAATGTCGTCCGCGCGGCGCTGCGCAGCGGCGTCAAGCGTGTCGTGGCGCTGTCCACAGACAAGGCCGTCAATCCCGTCAATCTCTACGGGGCATCGAAACTGGCCTCGGACAAGATCTTCGTCGCCGCCAACAACATTTCGGCCGGTCGCACGGCCTTTTCGATCGTGCGCTACGGAAACGTCGTCGGATCGCGTGGATCGGTGATCCCGCTCTTCAAGCGGTTGCTTGCCGAAGGCGTGCGCGATCTGCCGGTGACCGATCCGCGCATGACGCGCTTCCTGATCTCGCTCAGCGAAGGTGTGGCTTTCGTCCTCGAATCGCTCGACCAGATGTCGGGCGGCGAGATCTTCGTTCCGAAGATTCCCAGTGCTTCGCTTGCCGAGATGGTTGTCGCGTTGTCGCCGGACGCGCGCTGTCGCGTGGTCGGCATCCGGCCGGGCGAGAAGCTGCACGAGGTGATGATCACCGAAGACGATGCGCGCCACACGCTCGAGCTTGCCGACCGCTACGTGATCCTGCCGGAGGGCGACTTCCCCGGCCGCGCGAAATACGAGGCCGCGGGCACGCCGCCGGTCGCGGACCGCTTCCGCTACGCGAGCGACGACAATCCGTGGCGCCCGGGTCGGGAAGAACTCGCCCGCCTCATCGCCGGCGTGCCGTGACCTCGTTCCTTCCGTATGGCCGCCAGTACATCGACGATGCCGATGTGGCGGCCGTCGCGGCGGTCCTTAAGGGCGACTGGCTCACCACCGGCCCCACGGTCGGGCAATTCGAAAAGGCGCTGGCTGACGCCGTCGGCGCGCCGTTTGCGGTCGCGTGCAACAGCGGCACGGCCGCACTTCATCTTGCCGCACTCGCACTCGATATCGGACCGGGCGACACTGTGCTCGTGCCGGCCGTCACCTTCATGGCCAGCGCGAATGCCGCCCGCTATGTCGGGGCCGAAGTGACCTTCGTCGATGTCGATCCCGCGACCGGCCTGTCGAATCCGGCGCATTTCGAAGCAGCCCTTGCGCGCGCGACTGGCCGCGTGCGGGCTGCCTTTCCGGTCCACTATGCCGGCCAGTGCGCCGATCCCGCGGGCCTCGCAGCCCTCGCCACGCGCCACGGTTTCGATGTCGTGGAAGACGCCTGCCATGCCCTCGGCACGCGCTATCGCGCGGACGCGGTGGACCACAAGATCGGTGCCGGCGCCCATGCCCGCATGACCGCGTTCTCATTCCATCCGGTGAAGACAATCGCGATGGGCGAGGGCGGAGCGGTGACGACGCGCGACGCCGGCCTGGCGGCGCGGCTGACCCGGCTGCGCAGCCATGGCATCGAGCGCGATCCGAGCCGATTCGTCGACAAGGCGATGGCGACGGCTGCCGACGGCTCGGTCAACCCTTGGTACCACGAGCTGTCCGAACTCGGTTTCAACTACCGTGCCAGCGACATCAACTGCGCGCTGGCGCTGAGCCAGCTCGGCAAGCTCGCCTACTTCTCCGAGCGCCGCCGTGTCCTGACGAAGCGTTACGACGAACGGCTCGCGCGGCTCGCGCAGGTCGCGCGACCGATGGCCAAGGTGCCGGGATGCGATCCGGTGCTGCACCTCTATGTCGTGTCGATCGATTTTTCCGCCGCCGGCATGGACCGCGCGAAGGCGATGGCGGAACTGAAGGCACGAGGCATCGGCACGCAGGTCCATTACGTTCCGGTCAACCGGCAGCCTTATTATCGCGCCCGCTACGGGGAGACGCATCTGCCCGGTGCCGATACGTTCTATTCTGGCTGTCTCAGTCTGCCGCTCTTCGTCGGCATGGAAGAGTCCGATGTCGACCGGGTCGTCGCCGGGCTGGCCGAAGTTCTGGGACGCTCCGGAACCTGACGGCGGGCAGGAGAAGACATGAAGACCGCGATCACGATCCAGGCCCGCATGACCTCGACCCGGCTGCCCGGGAAGGTCATGCTCCCGATCCAAGGCAAGCCTACGCTCGAACTGATGGTCGAGCGGCTGCGCCGCGTGCGCGATGTCGATGGAATCATCCTGTGTACGACGACGAACGCGACCGACGACGTGCTGGCGGCGCTGGCCGTCCGTCTCGGCATCGCATGCTATCGCGGCAGCGAGGAAGACGTGCTCATGCGCGTGCTCGAAGCGGCGCGCGCCAACAAGGTCGAGACGATCGTCGAAACGACGGGCGACTGCCCGCTGATCGATCCGACGATCATCGAATCGGTCATGGCGGCCTACCGCTTGAGTCCCGTCGACTACTGCTCGAACGTGCTAGAGCGCTGCTATCCCATCGGCATGGACACGCAGGTCTTCCCGACGCGCGTGCTCGAGGATGTGGCGCGGCGCACGGATGACGCCGAAGACCACGAGCATGTCAGCATCTTCATCTACCGCAATCCGCAGATCTATTCGTTGCGCCATGTGCCCGCATCGCCCTTCCGCCACAGACCGAAACTGCGGCTCACGCTCGACACCCAGGAAGATCTCGAGTTGATCACCCGGATCTATGACGCGCTCTATCCGGACAAGCCGGACTTCACGCTCGACGACATGCTGGCTCTGCTCGACCGGAATCCCGACTGGCTGTCTATCAACGAGAATATCCAGCATCGCTGGCTCAAACGATGATCTCGGTCGCCATCGTCGGATGCGGAAAGATCGCCGGCGGCTACGACGAGGACGGCGCACTAGGCCGTTCCCCGCGCACGCATGCCGCGGCCTATCGGGCGCACGCCGGTGTCCGTCTTGCGGCCTGCGTCGAGCCGGACGCCACGCGCCGTACCGCCTTCTGCCGGACCTGGAATGTCGAGCGGAGCTTCCCCGATCTGGATGCGCTGGCGGGCTCGGGCATGAAGCTCGACGTTGTCTCGGTGTGCTCGCCGAGCGCGTGCCATGCGGCTGATCTCCATTCGCTGCTCGACATGGATGTGCGCGGCGTCATCTGTGAAAAGCCGTTGGCCACGGATGTCGCTGCCGCTCGCGATCTGGTCGCGCGCTACCGCGCCGACAGGCGCCCGCTGGCCGTCGCCTATATGCGGCGCTGGGACCCGAACATTGCCGCTCTCGCCGCGCAGATCCGCGACGGCGCGTTCGGCGGGCTTCAGTCCGCCGTCGGCTTCTATGGCAAGGGGCTGTTCAACAACGGCAGCCATCTCGTCGACCTGATTTCGCTGCTCTTCGGCCCGCCGTCGCCGGTCGGCGCGCGCGCGCGGTTCGCGGGGCCGAGCGCGTCCGACCCTACGCCCGACTTTGAACTGCGCACGCCCGGCGGCGCGCCCATCCATCTCGTCGCGACGGACTCGGCGCGATTCGACCTGTTCGAGCTGACGCTCGTATTCGACAAGGCGGTCGTCGAGTTGCGCGAAGGCGCGTCGCTTGTCGTCGTTCGCTGGATCGGTCCGACGCCAGGCTATTCCGGCCATTTCCGGCCGGCTGCGGGCGATGCTTGGCCGCCGCGGCAGGACGAGGCGTTCGGGCGGATGGTAGGCGAGATGCTTGCCGTCGTGCGCGACGGCGGGCCGCTCGCATGCGACGGCGAGGCCGCCCTGCAAACACTTTCGATCTGCGCGGCGCTTGCCGCTTTCCTTCCGAGGAGCTGAGAGAATGTCGAACCTGGCCATCTTTGGCGGTCCCAAACTGCGCGAAGAGCCGTTTCCTCCGTATGTCGTCATGGGCAGGGAAGAGGCGGAAGCCGCCGCCCGCGTCGTGCAGAGCGGCGTGCTGTCGAAATTCCTCGGCACCTGGCATCCCGACTTCTGGGGCGGCCCGGAAGTGCAGGCGTTCGAGCGGGCGTGGGGCGAGCACTATCAGGCGAAATTCGCCTATGCGGTGAATTCCGCGACAAGCGGGCTTTACGCCGCCGTCGGCGCCGCGGGCGTGGGCCCGGGCGACGAAGTCATCGTCTCGCCCTACACCATGAGCGCATCGGCGGCCGCGGCACTGGTTTTCAACGCCGTCCCGATCTTTGCCGACATCGATCCCGATACGTACTGCATCAGCGCCGCGACGATCGAGAAGCGCCTGACGCCGCGCACCAAGGCGGTCATCGTCGTCCATATCTTCGGCCAGTCCGCCGACATGGACCCGATCATGGCGCTGGCGCGCAAGCACAAGCTCGTCGTGATCGAAGACTGCGCGCAGTCGCCCGATTGCACCTACCGCGGCCGCCCGGTCGGGACGCTGGGCGACATGGGCATCTTCAGCCTGAACTACCACAAGCATGTCCATACCGGCGAAGGCGGCGTCGTCACGACGAACGATCCGTATTTCGCCGAACGCGTGGCGCTGATCCGCAACCACGCCGAGGCGGTGGTCGAGGCAAAGGGTACAGTCGATCTCGTCAACATGATCGGCTTCAATTTCCGTCTCGGCGAGATCGAGGCGGCGATCGGCAGCCAGCAGCTCGCCAAATCTCCCGAACTCGTGCGCCGCCGGCGCGAGAACGTCGCCTATCTCGAGCGGGGCCTTGCCGGATTTGCCGGACTGTCGCTGCCGAAGGTGGCGCCGGGCGCAACGCATGCCTACTACGTCCATGCGTTGACCTATGACCGACGCGAAACCGGCGTTTCGCGCGATCTCGTCGTGCGCGCGCTGAAGGCCGAGTTGCCGCACACGCGCCTGCGCGAGACCGAAGGCACGCTGATCGGGCAGGGCTACATCAAGCCGCTCTATCTCCAGCCGCTCTACCAGAAGATGATCGGCTACGGCACGCTTCAATGTCCGTTCAAGTGTCCGCACTATACGGGCACCCCCGACTATTCGCGCGGCAGCTGCCCGGAAGCCGAGCGCGCGCATTTCGAGACACTGATCTCGCACGAGCTGATGCGTCCGGGCATGTCGCGCGAAGACCTCGATCACGTCGTGGCCGCCTTTGCCAAGGTCTGGGACGCGCTGCCCGAGTTGCGTTCGCACGAACGGCGCAACGAGGCCGGATGAAGCCTATTCTGGTCTACGCGCGCGATCCCGGGTCGGCAAACCAGATGGTTGCCGTGTGCGAGATTCTCTCGCGCGACGGCGGCCATCCGCATGTCGCCCCGCTGCGCCGTCTCTTCGCGCTCGACGACGCATTCGCGCCGTCTTTGCGCGTCTATGCGCGCGGCGCCGCCTTCGCCGCCCTCGATGGTGCGGGATTTACGCCGAGTGCCGGCGGACCGCCGCCGGAAGCCGTCGCGGATTCGGCCGGCGTGCTGACCGGGCTCGACGATGTCGACGATCCGACGCCGCGCGCGCTATGGCGGGAAGCCCGTCGCAACGGCCGGCCCAGCGCCGCGTTCTGCGACAACGACGTGAATCTCGCCGAGCGCCTGCGCGACGGCGATGCGGTCGTGGCGCCGGACCTGGTGTTTGCCATATCGGAGCGTGGCTGCCGCGAAATTGCCGGATGCAGGATTCCGGGGCTCGACATCAGGATGATCCCCGATCTGCATCTGGCGCGGCTCGCGCGGCGTCCGGCCGATCCGGCGGCGCGCACCCGCCAGCGTTCGCTCTGGGGCATTCCGGACGACGCGACCGTCTGGCTCTATGCCGGCGTCGTGCGCCGCGAGTTCGCCGGCCTGCGCACTGTCGGGCCGGAAGACGAAGTGGAGACGCTTCGCGATCTGCTCGGCGCGATAGCCAGGCATGGATCGTCGGCAGCCATACTGGTCGTGCGCCCGCATCCGCGCGATCCGGACGGCAAGTACGATGTCGCCTGCCGCGAGGCGTCGGTGCCTGCACGGGTCAGTCGCGCCGGATCCCCGGCCGACGCCTTCCTCGCCGCCGATTTCGTCGTAAGCCTGTCCGAGGCGGTGCTGAATGAGGCGCGCCTGCTTGGTCGCCCCGCCGACGCGCCGGCCGCAGCGCTGGCACGCCTGGAAGGCCGGTCGCCATGAAGGCGCACCTGAAACGCATGGTGCATCTCGCGTTTGAGAACTATGGCCGCGCGCAGATCGCCGCACGCGAGCTGCGGCGCCTGCCGGCGCAGCGTGCCGCCGAGATCGCGATCGCCGCCCTGCCGGCGATCCATCCGCCGCTTGTGGAGGGGCCGGTGCTGGTCGACGCCGCCTTCCAGCACCCGAATTTCTGGCAGCGATTCGGCCTGCTGCGTGCCGCATTGGGCTTCGGCGGTCTGGAGCAGCATGCGCTGCCCGGCCGCTTCTCGACGCTTTCGCTCGGTTCGACGCTGCGCCGTTTCGGCATCGAAAACCGGTTGCCGCCGCTGACCGGTCCGAAGTCCGTCGACCGTTGGCGCGCGGATGCCAGGGCACTGCTCGCGCGCGCGGGCTCGCCCGATGGGCTGTTCCGCGCCGAGCTGCCGTTCGGCATTCCGGCCTTCGATCTTTACGACGGGCTTCTGCGCACCCAGAAGGCCGCGATCGTCGATCTCGGACATCCCGAGATCGTCGATTTCACCGCGACGTGGCTGGCCGCAGCGCACGCCGCGGACGATCTCGTGCGCCGGCTCAAGCCGGGATTCGCGGTGCTGAGCCACACGCAGACGGGGCGCGACAACTATGGCGCCATCGCCCGCGCGCTGATCCGTCATCGCGTCCCGCTTGTCCTACCGAACGGATTCTTCGAGAACCTGCATTTTCACCGCGTCGCCGAGGAAAAGGACCTCTACCGCTTCTTCGATGCGGTCTCGCCGGACGAAATCGACCGGCTCGAGCCGAAGCGCCAGGACCAGCTTGCGGAGGTCGGCCGCAAGGCCGTGCTTGCGCGGCTGGGCGGGAACACGCGTGAGTTTGCCGGGCAACTCGCTTTTGGTGCCGACCAGGCCGACTGGCCGCGCGAGGAGATCTGCCGGACCTTCGGCTGGAATCCCGAAGCGCCGATCGTCGCGATCCTGTCTTCGACCTGGTTCGATTTCCCGCATTTCTACGGATCGACGCGCTTTCGCGATTTCTCCGACTGGATCGCCGCGACGCTGCAGGCGGCGGCAAAGGCCGAGGGCATCAACTTTCTGATCCGCGGCCATCCGGCCGACCGATGGTACGACAGCGTTTTCATCGCCGACATGATCGGCGGCAGCTCGGCGCCGAACATCGGCATCTGTCCCTACGGCAAGAACGGCCGCAGCGTGATGGCGGCCGCGGACGCGTTGGTCACTTTCTACGGGAGCGCCGCACTCGAGTACGCGATGTTCGGCAAGCCCGTTCTACTGCCGGATGTCGGCTGGTATCACGAGCATTCGTTTGTCCGGCTCGCCGGTTCGCGCCAGGAGTATTCCGAACTCCTGGCCCGAGCCTGGTGGCGCGAAGGGGGATGGCAGCCGGATCCCCGGCGCGCGGCGATCGTCCAGGCATACCGGTTCGGCTATCCGTCCTGGCAGGGCGACTGGCGCCTCGACGACGATGTCGCGCGTCCGCGCGACGAGATTTTCCGCGCGATTCCCGGCCGCCTTGCGGCATGCGCGCCGCAGGTCCGGCATGAGATCGAGCTGATCCGGGAATGGTACCGCTCGGGCGAAGTTCTATATCATCCCTTCAAGATGCATCGGGCCGATGCGTTTAGTCACATATGAAATCCGCGATGCGAGCAACGGTGCCTCATGACTAACGTCCTCGTTACCGGCGGTGCCGGCTATGTCGGCAGCCATGCCTGCAAGGCACTGGCGGCGGCGGGCCTGCGGCCGGTCGTGTTCGACAACCTGTCGCGCGGGCACGCCGAGCTCGTCAAATGGGGGCCGCTCGTCGAAGGCGATCTTGGCGATCGCAAGGCGCTCGACGCCGCCTTCGCCGCGCACCGGCCAGTCGCGGTGCTGCATTTCGCGGCTTTCGCATTCGTGCCGGAATCAGTGTCTGATCCGTATCTCTATTACCGCAACAACGTCGCAGGCACGCTGACGCTGCTCGAGGCGATGCGGCACGCCGGCGTGAAGCGGCTGGTCTTTTCCAGTACCTGCGCCGTCTATGGCAGCGTCGAGCGGACGCCGATTCCGGAGACGACGCCCACCGCCCCGGTCAACGCCTATGGCGAATCCAAGTTGATGGTCGAGCGCATGCTCGCTGATGCGACGCGCGCCTACGGGCTTGACTGGACGGCGCTGCGCTATTTCAATGCCTGTGGCGCCGATCCGGATATCGAGACGGGCGAGCTGCACGATCCCGAGCCGCATTTGATCCCGCGTGCACTGATGGCGGCGACCGGCGCCATCCCGCACCTCGACGTGTTCGGCGAGGATTGGCCGACGCCGGACGGGACTTGCGTGCGCGACTACATCCATGTCGCCGATCTCGCCGACGCGCACGTCGCCTCGCTGCGCCGGCTCGAAAACGGCGGCGCTTCCGGCGCCTTCAATCTCGGAACCGGAATCGGGCTTTCGGTGCGCCAGATCGTCGATGCGGTGGCGCGCGTCACCGGGCGGGAAGTGCCCACGAAACTGGGGCCGCGCCGGCCGGGCGACCCGGCGGCGCTCGTCGCCGATCCGTCGCGTGCGCGTGCCGAACTCGGCTTTGTGCCGCGTAGCTCCGATATCGACACGATCGTCTCGACCGCGTGGCGCTGGTATCGCGCTCGGCGCAACGTCTGACGACGCATGACCCTGCTATCCGACCTCCTGCCCGAAAACGCGCTGCCGCCGCCCGATCTCGCGCGGCTCGGCCGGCAGCATCTCGTGCTGTTCCTTGAATACGCGTCGACGCTGGAGATCTACGACAAGGTCGGCGTGCTCGACCGCGAACTCGCGCTCTATCGCAGGCTCGCCGGGCGGCTCGGGCGCATCACGATCGTCACCTGGTCGCGCGGGCCCGATGCGGCCTATCGCGCGCGGTTGGGCGACATCGGGCTCGTGTTCAACGAGCGCGGCTGGAGCTGGCCGGTCTGGATGGCGTGGCTGTTCGCCGCATTCCCGTATCTGTTCGCGGGTCCCTGCATCGTCAAGACGAACCAGATGAGCGGCGCCCAGCATGTGCGCAAGCTTGCTTGGCGCGCGCGCGCGCCGATGATTGCGCGCTGCGGCTATCCGTGGTCGATCTTCTGCGAGCGGGAGTACGGGCGCGACGATCCGCGCACGCGACGGGCGTTGCGTACCGAGCGGGCGGCGTTCCGTGGGGCTGCGCATGTCGTCGGCTCGACGCCCGAGATCTGGCGTCTCGCGGTCGACACGCACGGCGTGGCGCCCGCCGACTGCTCGGTTGTCCCCAACTATGTCGACACGGACATGCTGCGGCCGGCCGCGTTGCCCCGTGCGATCGCCGCCCGGCCCAACGTGCTGTTCCTCGGCCGGCTCGAAGCGCAGAAGAATCCGCTGGCGCTCGTCGCGGCGATGGATGGTCTCGATGCGACGCTGACGGTCGTCGGCGAAGGCAGTCTGCGGGCCGAGATGGCGGCCCTAGCGGTCGCGCGGGGTGTCGACCTGCGATTCCTCGGCAACGTGCCGCACGGCGAACTGCCGGCGGTCTTCGCCGCGGCCGACGTATTCGCCCTGCCTTCGCTGTTCGAAGGGCACCCCAAGGCGCTGCTCGAGGCGATGGCCTGCGGGCTGCCGGTCGTCGGTGCCGACACGCCGGGCATCCGCGAGGTGCTGCACGATGGCGAGACCGGGCTGCTGTGCGGTACGGATGCCGATTCGATCCGCGCCGCGCTGGCGCGCGCACTTGGCGATCGCGGACTCGCGGCGCGCCTGGGTGCCGCGGCACGGACCTATGTCGTCGCGAACGATTCGCTCGACCTGACGGTCGAGCGCGAGCTGCGCATCCTGTCAAAGGTCGCCGCATGATCCGTCTGCTCGAGATCCTGCTGCGCGTCGTTCCGGCCGGATTGCTGGCACGGCTGCTCGGCATCGTCGCGGCGGCCCGCGCGCGCGGGCTGGAATCCGGCGAAGGCCTGCGCTTCCTGTTCGCGCTGCAGGCACGCCTCGACAACGCCTTCGCCGAAGGGGCGGTGCGCTATGGTCAGGGCGTCCATCCCAAGCATCGCCATATGCGTTACCACGATTTCTTCGTCGCCCGCGTGGCGGCAGGCCAGCGCGTACTCGATGTCGGCTGCGGCAACGGCTACCTCGCCAACCGCATCGCGGCCGATGCCGGCGCGACGGTCGTCGGCGTCGACATCGTGCCGGCGAATGTCGAGAAGGCGAGGCGGCTGCACGCGCACGAACGCGTTACATTCCGCACCGGCGATATCCTGCGGGAGATTCCCGAGGGTGGCTTCGACGCGATCGTGATGTCGAACGTGCTCGAGCATCTGCCCGGCCGGCCGGCGCTGCTGCGCCGGCTCGCCGCCGCGACCGGCGCGAAGCGCTTCGTGATCCGCGTGCCGAATTTCGAGCGCGACTGGACCGTGCCGCTGAAGAAGGAACTCGGCCTCGACTGGCGCTCGGATTCGACACACGAGACCGAGCACACGCCGGCCGAATTCGAAGCCGAGATGACCGAAGCGGGACTCGTCGTGCGCGAATGCCTGCTGTGCTGGGGCGAGATCTGGGCCGTGGCGGAACCGAAATGACCGCGCCACGCCTCAGCGTCCTGATGACGGTATTCAACGCCGGCGCGTTTCTCGGGCCGGCGATGGACAGCGTGCTCGCGCAGGATTTCGGTGATTTCGAGTTCGTCATCGTCGACGACGGTTCGACCGACGGCAGCGTCGCGCGGATGCGCAGCGTCTCCGATCCGCGCATCCGTCTGTACGTCAACGAGCGCAATCTCGGCCAGACGCCGTCGCTCAATATCGGCCTGCGCCTGTGCCGCGGTGCGTATATCGCGCGGCTGGATGCCGACGACCTGTGCCTGCCCGGACGTTTCCGTAGGCAGGTCGCGTTCCTCGATGCCCATCCCGATATCGGCATCGTCGGCGGCTCGGTGCGCACGATCGATGCGGACGGGCGCATGATGGAACGCTCGCCGCTGCCGACCGACGATGACGCGCTGCGCTGGCTCAGCATGACGCGCAACCCGTTCCACCATCCCTCGGTGACGCTGCGGCGCGACTTGATCGAGCGCACGGGCCATTACTTCGACGAGCAGTACGGCGCCAACCAGGATTACGACCTGTGGGACCGGCTGCTCGCGCACACGCGCATCGCCAATCTTGCCGACGACGTGCTTGCCTATCGCGTGCACGGCAACAACATCTCGGTCCTGCGGCTGGGTGAGCAGCAGGCGATGAGCCTGCGGTTCGGTATGAGGCGGATCGCCGCAGAGGCGGGTATCGGCGTGACGCCGGAGGAACTGGCCGGCATCTACGCGGCCGTGCACGGCTCGCGCATCGTCTGCGGCACCGTACCGGCGCCGCCGGCGCGGGCGCTCGACGTGCTGCTCGACCTGACGGACGCCTATCTCGCGCGGCGGCCGCAGGCGCAAAGCGCGCGCCGGCTGGCCGGCGCGCTGGCGCTGCGCGCCTGGCTGGTGCGTCCGCTCGGCGCGGCTCGCCTGCGGTTGCTTGCGCGCATCCTGCGCCTGTCGGCGCGTGCGCCTGCCGATGCGACATGGCTGCTCGTCCCGCAGATTGCCGGTGCGGTGCGCCGTGCTTTCGCGACCTGAAGCGATGAGCCGCGCGACCTCGCCGATCAGGATCGACGGCGACCGCCCGCTCGGGCGTTTCGCCAAGCTCGCCTATTTGGGCGCCAACGCCGTACGCAATGTCGTCGCGGATCGGGCGGGCGCACTCGCGACCGAACGGTTTTCCGTCGGCGAGGTAGATGCCTTCACCGGCACGCCGTCGCCGTCACGCCTGCTGTGCGAGCAGCATCTCGCGGGGTTCGACTGGGTGTCCTTTGCGCGGGCCGCGGGCGGAATCCGGATGCACGAGATGGGCTGCGGTTCGGGCCGTGCGGGGCGCCTCGTGGCGCGAGCGGCGACGATTCCGATCCGCTATCGCGGCTTCGACGTGCGCGCGAATCCAACGTGGGCCGCAGCGATGGACGGCGCAAGCATGGCAACATTCGACGGCAGTGACTTTGCCGGCACGATCGGACCTTTCGACAATTTTTTCTTCTCGCAGTCGGCGGCCGAGCACATCCCGGCCGATCTCGACTATTTTGCGGCAGTGGCAAACGCATGCGCTGTGGCCGCAGGGCCGACGCTGCAGATCCACTATCTGCCGGCGGCCGCGTGCCTGCGCCTCTATCTGTTTCACGGATTCCGCCAGTACCCGGCAGGCGCGCTCGCGCGGGTGGCTGCACTTCAGGCGCCCGGCGCACGTTGCACGGCGTTCGCTCTTGGCGGACCCGCGTCGGTTGCGCTGCACTGGCGCTGGATCACCCGACCCCTGCTGGCCCGAAAACCCGACCGGCGCAGCATCGATCCGGACGGCTACAGGGCGGCATTGGCCGCAGCAATCGAGGCCGACGACCATGCGCCTCCGGTCGGTCCGCTTTTTTGGGCATTCATTGTCCGAACGGGCTTTTAATCCTTTATCTGGATGCCTCGAGGCTTGACGTTCACCGCGTGAACGCTGTAGACCCTGCCTTGCTTTGGGGGATTCCAAAGTCGCCTGCGGGGGTCTCCCCTTGGGGTGACCCCCGATCGCCGGAGACCGGAAATGCTGACGGCCATGCGGGGATGGTTGAGCGACTGGCGCTGGGAGCGGGCGATTGAGCGCACGCGCTCACGACTGCCCTACGAGCAGGGCGACCGCTTCATGGACCATCTCACGGCGTGCCGGCGCGCCTATGAATCGGCAGAGCCCGACGACCCGCAGATGGAGGCACTTGCCCGGGAATACTGGGCGAACGGCTTCTGCCGCTTCATGCCGACGCGGGGTGGCGAACTTGCCGTCTCGATGCGGGCACGGGTGGCGAGGCTTGCCGAGGCCGCGGGACCGGGCGCATGGCGCGATGACCGCTTCTATGCCGGCGACACATATCGCGACTTTCCTGAAATCCAGGAATTGCTGAAAGGCGATCTCGGCCGGCTTTATCGCGCGATCTATCGCGCGCATTTCAAGATCTTCTACGGAATGATCTTCCGGTCGGTGCGGCGTGCCGACACGCCGCTCTACTCGCAGCTCTGGCATGCCGACGGCGGACCGGGCACGTGCGTCATCTCGATCTTCGCGCTGAGCGATATCGGAGCCCACAACGGCGGCACGGAGCTCTTGCCGTGGCCCCAATCGGTCGAATTGATGCGCGCCGAACGCCGCAATGCCGGCGCGCTGGCTGCCGAGGCGACGGCCTTGGGCCCCGATGCGGATCGGGTCGCGCTACGCGATGTCAAATGCCGATTCTACGAGCGCACGATCGACGAACGGTTTGCCGCCGGCGTCGTCCAGATGAGCGGTCCACCCGGAACGCTGTTCTGCTTCTCGAACAACGTGATCCACCGCGGCGGATATCCGATGCCCGGAAACGAGCGCGAAGTGGCGCTGTTGCACGCCTATCCGGCGATGGCCCCCGTGCCCTTCGAGACGTACGAGAAGCGGGGCATCGAGAAGACCGCCGGATATCCGGCCAATCCCGAATTCTAGCCCTGCACGGTGGAAACAGAATGCTGTCGAAGTATCTGAGCTGGACCAAGCGCGCGCTGCTCGACCCCGCGCCGTGCCCGTCCGACACCGGCCTGTTCCGCCGGCTCCTGCTGAAGCCCCGCCTGCACGATCTCGTGTCGGCCTTTATCCAGCTGCGCGACGCGCAGCGTACGCTGGCGCTTGCCCAGTCCGGCGCCCCGGCAAGCGACGGCACTTCGAACCGCGTCGCCATCGACGATACGGTCCAGCACAATCTCGGCCAGGTGCAGCGCAAGCTTGTCGTGCGTACGCGCAGGGTCGAGCCGTTCTATCAGGTGCTGACCGCGCCTTGGCGCGACCTTTCGAACGAACGTCTGCTCGTGATCGGCGGCCGCAACATCCACGAACTCTGGATCGCGTCGCTCTACGGCTACAAGTGGGACAACATCGAGGCGATCGACCTTTTTTCGACGAATCCGAAGATCCGCGTGATGAACATGGAGGCGCTCGAATACCCCGACGCCACGTTCGATGCGGTCACGATGATCAACACGCTCGGCTACTCGACCGATCCGGTATCGGTCGTGCGCGGCGTGGCCCGCGTCCTGCGTCCGGGTGGCCGCTTCGTCTTCAACCATGTCCACGATCCGAAGATGGACCGCTTCGGCGGCGGCGACCGCGTGCCGGGCACCGACATCCTGAAGGCGCTGCGCGAGTCCGGCCTTTCGGTCTATTTCTACCTTCCGTCGGACAAGATCAATTCCGCCGGCCGCCCGCAGACGAGCCACCTGTTCGGCGCGCGCAAGCCCGACGACAAGGGGCCTCCATTCGATCCGATCGATTTCTGAGGCCGATTTGAGCCCGTTCGCCACAACGATGGTCAGACGGCTTGCATCGCCGGCCGCCTTGCTGCTCGCCTGCGCGCTCGTGTGTGTCGCGCCGTGGATTTCGGCGGCCGCGCTCGCGGCCGCGGCGGTGCTCACGTCGCGCGTCGTGGTTCGTCGGCGCGAGGGGCGTGCGTATTCCGGAATCGGCACGGGGGTATTCGCTCTGATGGGGGCCGCCCTCGTGCGCCAGGCGATCGGCGTGCCGTTGCGGCCGACCGAGGCCTATGTGAGCGTCGTGCAGATCGTCTTCATCGTCGGCGTGCCGGCCCTATTCGCGGCCGCCTGCTTTGCCGCCGCCGCGACGCGCGGCGAGGTGCGCCAGACGATCGCGGTTTCGCTGGTCTCGGCCGCGATCGCGCTTTGGGCCGCCGAACTCGCGCTATCGCTGTCGCGCGAGGACGTTCCCAAGCGGTGGGGCACCTACCAGATCGCGCGCGCCGCCGCAGACCTGCGCCACGAACGCTTCGACGGGCGCAGCGATCTCGAAGTCGTGGGCGACCTGCGTCGCGCGGGCGCGGATGCATGGACGATGTTTTCGCCGGCGAACTTCCTCTACAGCGACGATCCTGTTCTGTCCGACCGCGGCGATGGCCCGCTGATGCTGGCGGATGGGCGGCGCATCCTGCCGCTGGCGGCGATCGCGAACGCCGAATCGGTCTATTGCAACGAAGGCGGCCGCTATCTGGTCTTTCCGTCGGACGAGGTGGGTTTCAACAACCCGCGCGGACTGTGGTCGAAGACCGAAGCCGACATCGTCCTGCTCGGCGACAGCTTCGCGCAGGGTGCTTGCGTGGCGCCGAGCGAAGGCATGGGCGAGCGGCTGCGGACCCGGACGGGTACGCTCGTCAATCTCGGCATGGGCGGCACCGGCCCGCTCTACCAGCTCGCGGTGCTGAAGGAGTTCGGCGCACGGTTCGCGCCAAAGAACGTCATCTGGCTTTTCTTCGAAGGCAACGACCTGCACACCAACCTCGCGGCGGAAATGAATTTCACCTCGCTGCGCCGCTATCTCGAAGGCGGCTCCACGGGCCAGCTCGAGCGGGCCGGCGAGATCGACCGATTCCTGCGCGGCACCGCGCAGTCCCTGATGGACGCGGCGCGCGACCGGCGCGACGTCTGGCCCAAGACACGTCTGCCGCGCGTGGCAGACGTGCTGCGTCTGCGCACGCTGATGGCGGGTGCTGGATTCGCCGTCTGCCCGACGCTCGAGCAGCTCAAGCTCGACGACTATGCCCGCGTGGTGCGTGCCGGCAAGGAAGCGGTCGCCGCGTGGGGCGGCAAGCTGACGGTCGTCTATCTGCCGGCTTGGGATCGATCGTGCGGCGCGCTCGATGTCGTCGGGGGCGCCTGGCACTGGCCGCACAGTGCCGTGCGCAAGGTGCTCGACGCCGCGGGCGTCGACGTTCTCGATCTGCACGGCCGTTTCAGGGCGGAAGCGAATCCGGAACGGCTGTTCTGGTATCCCGGCTCCCACTATTCCGGTGCCGGTCATGCTTTCGTCGCCGATGCGATCGCCGCCCATCTCGGCCTTGCGGCCGCGAACCCGTCCACCGGAGCCCGCCCATGAAACCGACTTTTCCTGCACGTTTCGAGATCGGCGGCCGTCCGGTCGGCGAGGGTGCGCCACTGCTCTTCATTGCCGAGGCCGGCGTCTCGCATTTCGGCGACATGGGGCTGGCGCGGGAACTCGTCGACATGGCGGCCGACGCGAAAGCCGACGTGTTCAAGACCCAGTTCTTCGACGTGGACATGCTCTACGCGGCGCGTGCGATGGCGTGGCGCGATCGGCTGCGGCCGCGCAACCTGACTTTCGATCAGGCTGCCGAAGTCGCGGAGCGATGCCGGTCGCGCGGCATGCTGTTCATGTCGACCGCGCATGACGAGTCGCGCATCGACTGGCTCAGGCGCCTTGATGTGCCGGCGATCAAGGTCGGCTCCGGCGAACGGCAGAATCCGGCCTTCCTGCGCAAGCTTGCCGCCCTCGGCAAACCGATGATCGTGTCCACGGGCATGTACAGCGAGGCCGACGTCGCCGAAGCCGTCGCCGCCTGCGCCGACGGCGGCTGCAGGGCGCTTGCGCTGCTGCACTGCGTAACCAGCTATCCGGCACCGGCGCCAGACATCAACTTGCGCGCGATGGACCGTCTGCGCGCGATCTTTCCGGGGCCGGTCGGCTACTCCGACCATACCGAGGATTTCCTGGCGATCATGGGTGCCGTGGCGCGCGGCGCTTCGGTCGTCGAGAAACACATCACGATCCTGCGCGACGTGCCCAACGCCCAGGATTGGAAGGTTTCCGCCGGGCCTGACAATCTCGCCCAGTTGGTACGCGACCTGCGCAAGATCGAGGCGATGCTCGGCCATGGCCGCAAGGAAGCCGCTCCGTCGGAAGGCGGAGCCGGATGGGCGACCAAGTCGCTTGTCGCGGCCCGCGACCTGCCGGCCGGCCACGTGCTGGCCGAAGCGGACATGATCGCGAAGCGGCCCGGCGACGGCATTCCGCCCAATCGGATCGGCGAACTGGTCGGCCGCCGTCTGGCCCGGCCGCTGGCTGCCGACGATGCGGTCGTCGGCGACGTTCTAAGCGATCGCGGATGACAATCGGAGCCGGTTGTGGCAGATAATCCAGCATCATACGAGTGGTTGGGTGGCGCCCGGAAAATTGGGATTCGGGACCGTGACCCGGTCCGGCGCGGAATCATGCCGGGTGTCTCTGCGTGCGTTAGCCCGCCGGGAAATCGACAGATGGAGCGATGCACTTGACCGAGAAGACACTCGACTCCCGCGACCGCCGGCTCGATCTCTGGCGCGGCGATTTCGGCGACAGGTACCGGGAGCGCAACGGCGCGGACGAACCGATGCTGCGCGCGCTGCGTAGCCAGTGGGCGCGGATCCTGGAGCCGATCGCCGCCGAACCGCCGCGCTCGATCCTGGAAGTCGGGGCAAATATCGGCCTCAATCTGCGCGCGCTGCGCGCGCTGACGGGCGCCAAGCTCTACGCCATCGAGCCGAACCGCCGCTCCGCCGACCAAATGCTCGCCGACGGCGTCGTGGCGCCGGAAGACGTGAAGATCGCCGATGGTTCGAGCATCCCGTTCGCCGACGCGAGCGTCGATTTTGTCTTCACGTCCGGCGTGATGATCCACATCCATCCCAGCGATCACATGGACGTCTGCCGCGAGATGCGGCGGGTCGCCCGCCGTTACATCGCCTGCATCGAGTATTTTGCCGACCAGCCGCGCGAAGTTCCCTATCACGGCTTCTCGGGCGCGCTTTTCCTGCGCGACTTCGGCCGCATGTGGATGGATGCCTGTCCCGAGCTGAAGCTGCGCGGTCACGGCTTCTTCTGGCGCCATGCGGGCGATGCCGACAGCATGAACTGGTGGCTCTTCGAGCTGCCGCCCGCGTGATGCGATGACCGCAGCCCCCATCCCTCTTCCTGCGTCTGCGGCACATCCGGCCGAGATCTGGCTGTGCGATCTTACCTACACGCAGCAGACGATCGCGTCGGACATCATGCCGGCGGCGGTGGGCTGCATCGCGACCTACACCGAGAAGCTGCTCGGCGATGCCGCGCGCACGCGCATCTTCAAGTTTCCCGAGAAGCTCGTGGCGGCCCTCGAGAGCGAGCCGGCTCCGCGTGCGATCGGCTTTTCGAACTACGCCTGGAACGAGGATCTGAGCGCCGAGTTCGCCCGCGTGATCAAGCGTCATCGGCCCGAGGTCGTGACGATCTTCGGCGGGCCGAACTATCCCAACGCGGCGAGTGAACAGGAAGCGTTCCTGCGGCGCTATCCGCAGATCGATTTCTACGTCGTCAAGGAAGGCGAGATCGGCTTTGCGCGCCTCATCGAGGCGCTGGTCGCGGCCGACTTCGAGCCCGCGCGCGTCCCCGATGACGTGCCGTCGATCCACCGGATTGCGGCCGACGGCAGCTTCCGCGCCGCCAAAACGATCGAGCGCATCCGCGACCTGACGGATATCCCCTCGCCCTATCTCAACGGCCGCATGGACGAGTTCTTCGACGGCGTCATGCTGCCGATCGTGCAGACGAACCGGGGGTGTCCGTTCCAGTGCACCTTCTGCGTCGAGGGCATGGACTACTACAGCAAGGTCGCCAAGACGCAGAACCTCGAAAAGATCTCGGGCGAGCTCGAATACATCGCGGCGCGCATGGCCCGCCTACGCGAGGAATCGAACGGCCGCAGCGACCTGCACATCGCCGATTCGAATTTCGGCATGTACAAGGAGGACCTCGACATCGCCCGGATGATCGCGCGCATCCAGGGCGAGCACAAATATCCCGAATACATCATGGTGGCGACGGGCAAGAACAACAAGGATCGGGTCCTCGAGGTCGCGCAGACGGTCAACGGCGCCATCCGCCTGTCGGGCACCGTCCAGAGCATGGACGAAACCGTGCTCAAGAACATCAAGCGCGCCAACATCAGCATCCCCCAGATCATGGACCTGGCGCTCAGCGCCAGCCGGATCGGCGCCAACAGCTATTCCGAAATCATCCTCGGGCTGCCGGGCGACTCGCTGGAACGGCATCTTTCCAGCATCAGCACGATCGTCGAGGCGGATTTCAACATCCTGTGCCTCTACCAGCTGATGCTGCTCCCGGGCACCGACCTGGCGTCCGACGAAAGCGTGAAGCGCTGGAACATGGTCACGCGCTATCGCGCGATTCCGCGCTGCTACGGCCATTTCACGCTGTTCGGCGAGCAGATCGTCGCATGCGAGATCGAGCGGATCTGCGTCGCGAACGAAAGCTTGACGTTCGAACAGTATCTCGAATGCCGGCGCATGCACCTGATCGTCAACCTGTTCTACAACGACGGCATCTTCAAGGAAGTGCTGCGCTTCCTGCGCTTGCTCGGGCTCAAGGTCTATGACTGGCTCGAGCAGCTCTATTCCGATACGTCGAACCCGGCGCTGCAGGCCCTGTTCGCCGACTTCCTCGAGGAGACCCAGCGCGAGCTGTGGGACGACGAGGCGGCATTCCGCGCCTTCACGCGCGAGAAGGCGAACATCGAGCGTTTCATCTCCGGCGAGTTCGGCGCCAACCTGATCTTCAAGTACCGTTCGCGCGCCCTGCTGCAGAATGTCGGTGACCTCGCCGCCGTCGCGCGCCGTGCCCTGCGCGACGTGCTGGCCGGCGCCGGGGCGGATGCGGCGACACAGAAGATGGGCGAGGAGCTGATCGACTACGGCGAGGCGCGCGCCTCCCGCATATTCGAGGCATCGGACCTGTCGGAAGACCGGGAGTTCGCGTTCGACGTCGTCGGCTTCGCCGACAATCCAGCACCGGAATCGCTCGGCGAATACCGCCTGGCGGCACCCGTTACGCTGCGTTTCGCCCATACGCCCGAACAGCTCGCGTTGATCCGGTCGTATCTCGGCGTCTACGGCACTTCGCTTGCCGGTCTCAGCCGAATTCTCGCGAAGATCTACATTCGCAGACTGTTCCGCAACGCAGTCGACGTCACCGGCGAGAAGGCTGCCCGGGTTTCCGCATCCGAGCTCCGGTTCGGGCAGGCGGCGCTCACCGGGCTCAACCAATTCGGCTGAAGTCGACGATCTTTCAACCCTACAGACACGGAAGTTCCCGAAAATGCGCGTACTGATCATCGGTGGCGACGGCTATCTCGGCTGGCCGACGGCAATGCACTTCTCGAAGCGCGGCGACGACGTCTGCGTGATCGACAGCTTCGACAAGCGGCGCTGGGAGCTGGAAGAAGGCGTCGAGCCGCTGCTGCCGATCCCGACCCTGCAGAACCGCATCCGTACATGGAAGAAGGAAACCGGCCTCGCGATCGAGTTGCGGGTGGGAGACATCTGCAACCAGCGCTTCCTGCACAAGGCGCTCGAGGCGTTCAAGCCCGAGGCGATCGTCCATTACGGCGAGCAGCCTTCGGCTCCCTACTCGATGGAAAGCCGGGAGAAGGCGGTCTACACGCAGGTGAACAACGTCGTCGGAACGCTCAACCTGCTCTTCGCGATGCGCCGCTACACGCCCAAGGCGCACCTCGTGAAGCTCGGCACGATGGGCGAATACGGCACGCCCAACATCGCCATCGAGGAAGGCTGGATCACGATCGAGCACGAAGGCCGCAAGGACACGATGCTCTATCCCAAGAAGCCCGGCAGCTTCTACCACCTGTCCAAGGTTCACGATTCGGCGAACATCGAGTTCGCGTGCCGCATCTGGGGCATGGCGGCGACCGATCTCAACCAGGGCGTCGTCTACGGCATCCGCACACCGGAGATCGAGATCAATCCCGCGCTGCGCACGTCGTTCCACTACGACCACATCTTCGGCACGGTGCTGAACCGCTTCCTCGTGCAGGCCGCGATCGGCGAGCCGTTGACGGTTTACGGCAAGGGTGGCCAGACGCGCGGCTTCCTCGATCTGCGCGACACGATCCAGTGCGTGGCACTGGCATGCGACAATCCGGCCGCAGCAGGCGAGTTCCGCGTCCTCAACCAGTTCACCGAGCAGTTCTCGGTGAACGATCTTGCCGCGAAGGTGTCGGCCTCGGCCAAGCGCGCCGGCGTCAGCGTGAAGATCGAGAACCTGCCGAACCCGCGCGTCGAACTCGAGCAGCATTTCTACCAGGCCAAGCATTCGAAGCTGCTCGACCTGGGACTGAAGCCGCATCTGCTGACGGACGACGCGATCGACGCGATGTTCGAAGCCGTCCGCCGGCAGGTCGAGCATGTCGAACGCTCGATCATCCGGCCGACGATCAAGTGGGCGCAATGACGCAATCGGGAATTCGGCGCCGACCCAAGGCGCTCGTCTTTCTCGATTTCGACATGCTTGTCCGCCACTTCGTGCTGTCGGGCGTCTTCCGGGAGCTCGAGGCGGCGTACGACGTGCGCTATGTCTTCCATGCGGACTCGACAAGTCCGAAAAAGGGCATCTACACCGACTGGCGCAAGCTGGGGCTGCGCGACGCGGTCGAATTCGAGCTTCCGCGCGCGCGCTACGGCCTCTGGCACGACCTGTTCTCGATCACCGCCCTGCGCAACCAGCGCGGCACCGACAATTTCCGGCATCGCCTTGCGCTGATGCGCACGGTCAACAGCGCGAAGCGCACGCGCCGCTATTCGATCCTGTCGCTGCCGTTCGTCTATCCGCTGATCCGGCGCCGCCACCTGCGCCGGCTCGGCGTCTATGCGCCGCTTGAGAAGTTCCTGCGCGCTGAAGCGCCCGACGTGGTCATCCACCCTTCGATTCTGACGGGCTATTTCATCAATGAGCTGCTGACGCTGTGCCCGCGGCTTGGCATTCCGACCTTGCTGCTCATGAATTCGTGGGACAATCCGAGCACGAAGGCGACCGGATCGGGAATTCCCGACCGTCTCGTCGTCTGGGGCCCGCAGACGCGCGATCACGCGATCCGCTACATGCGCGTTCCGCCAGAGCGCATCCTCGAGTTCGGTGCCGCGCAGTTCGATGTCTACCGCGAGCCCGTGCGCGAGAGCCGCGAGGCCCTATGTCGCGAATTCGGCGTACCGGCCGACCGGCCGATCCTGCTCTATGCTGGCGTATCGAAAAGCGTCAACGAGACATCCCAGCTCGCCATGCTGGAGCGGGCGATCGACGAGGGGCGGATTCCGAAGTGCCATATCCTCTATCGTCCGCACCCGTGGCGCGGCGAACTGGTTGCCGGCGAAAGGCATTTCGACGAAATGGGCTTGCGCCACGTTTCGCTCGATCCGCACATGGCTGAATTCTATCGGCGGGTGGCGGTCGGCGGCACATCCGGTTTCGACATGGCGGACTACAAGGTGACGGTACGGCTGTTGACGCTGGTCGATGCGGTCGTTTCGCCGCTTTCGACCATCATGCTCGAGGCCGCGATACTCGGCAAGCCGAGCCTCGCCTTCCTGCCCGACGATTTCGGCGATCTCGGTGCCGAGCAGGGGCGCCTCTGGCGCGATCTGCCGCATTTCGCCGGATTCTGGCGGCCGCCATATATCGACATCTGCTTCGACGCGGCCAAGCTTGCGAATGCCTGCGCCGTGCTGCTGCATGCCGCGGCCGATCCCGCGACGGCCGCCGCCCTGCGCGACCACGCGGCGAAGTTCGTGGTGCTCGACGGCAAGCGCTATGGCGAGCGCATGCGCGATCTCGTCGACACGATGGTGGCGGCATGACCGCGCCGGATGTCCGACGCCGCGTCCTGGTGCCGCTGACGACGCGCGGCAACTACGCGAAGATGAAATCGACGTTCCGTGCCGCGGCGCGGCGTGCGGATGTCGAGATCCTGATTGCCGTCGGCGGCGGAATCATCGAGGACCGGTTCGGCGATTTCCGCGCCCGGGTCGAGGCGGACGGCTTTCGCATCGCGGCCGAACTGCCGTTCCTGAAAGACCACGGCGCCACACCGCGCGCGCAGGCGCTCTCTTCTGCCGCCTGCGTGGAGGTCTTCGCCGACGCCGTCGAGCGGCTGCATCCGCATTCGGCACTTCTGATCGCCGACAGGTACGAAACGCTGGCACTCGCCGCGGCGGCGACATGCCTTGCCCTGCCGTTCGCGCATCTGGAGGGCGGAGAAATATCGGGTTCGATCGACGAGCGGATCCGGCACGCCACCACCAAGCTCGCCCATTTCCATCTGCCGGCGAACGAGGATGCGCGGGCGCGCCTGCTGCGCATGGGCGAGCCGGCCGAACGTATCGTCGTCGTCGGTTCGCCGAGTCTCGATCTCATCGCCGACCTCGATCTTGCCGATCTCGCGCGCGTGCGAGCGGCGGCGGGCGGGGAAGGCGCAGGCCTCGTGTTCGAGGCGCCTTATGTCGTCGTATCGCAGCATCCGGTCGTCGGCGAGCATGCGGATGCGGCGGGCCAGATCGCCGAGACCCTGGCGGCGGTCGATGCGCTAGGTCTTCCCGTCGTGATCCTGCTGCCGAACATGGATGCCGGCGGTGCGGCGATCGTCGCCGAGGTGCGGAGGTGGCTCGGCCGCGCGCGCGTGCCGGCGCGGATCTATCCGAGCTTCGACATGGAGACCTATGCGACATTGCTGCGCAACGCGAAATGCCTGATCGGCAACACGTCGAGCGGCCTGCGCGAAGGCGCATTCCTCGGCGTGCCGTCGGTCAATGTCGGTTCGCGCCAGAGCGGGCGGATGCGGGGCGCGAACGTTTCCGATGCGCCGCCAGAGCGTGGCGCCATTCTCGCGGCCGCCCGGGCGCGCGTCGCGCACGGCCGCTTTGCGAGCGATCCGCTCTACGGCGACGGACGGGCGGGCGAGAAGATCGCGCGGGTGCTTGCCGAAATGCCGCTCGCCCTTGAAAAGACGATGACCTACTGATGCAGATCTCCTGCCTCGCCGTCATCCCGGCCCGCGGCGGCTCCAAGGGCGTACCGCGCAAGAACCTTCGCGAGGTCGGCGGGCGTTCGCTGCTGCGCCGCGCTATCGAGTCGGCGGCCGGCGTGGCCGGCATCGCGCGCATCGTCGTCAGCACCGACGATGCCGAGATCGCCGCGCACGCGCGCGAAGCCGGTGCCGAAACGCCGTTCATGCGCCCCGAGGCGCTGGCGGGCGATACCGCACCGACGATTCCGGTGCTGCGTCACGCGCTCGCCTGGGCGATGGGAGCGGGAATGGTGCCCGACGCGGTCGTCCTGCTCGAGCCGACCAGCCCTTTCCGGCGTGCCGAGCTGGTCGCCGCCGCGGTCGCGCGATTCGCGCGCGGCGACTGCCGCAGCGTCGCCAGTGTCGTCGAGCTCGAACGCAAGCCCGAGAACATATTCGTCGCGGGCACGCATCTGACCCGCTATATCCGCGACCCGGCGCGCAACCATGCGCGACGCCAGGACATGGCCGATCTCTGCCGGCTCGACAGCGCCGTATACGTCGTTGCGCGCGAAGCACTGCTTGCGGGCGAGCTGCTTGCGGCGCCGATCGGCTATGTCCGCGGTGACGCTTTGTCGGCGATCAACATCGATGCGCCGACCGACCTCGATTTTGCCGACTTCCTGGCGCGTACGAAAGGGCTGTAGAGCGATGGGCCTTCGCGAAACGGCAAAAAAACTCGGCGATGTCGCCCGCGCGATCCGCCATACCGAGATGTCGCGACGGGACCTGTTTGTCGGCTGTCTGCTCGGCGGCGTGGCGGCCGCTCTCGAGGGGATCGGCGTAAGCGCTTTCTACCCGATCCTCGTCTATTTCACCGACGGCATGGAGGGCGTCCGCACGCCGGGGACGGCGCTCGCGCGCGTCGTCGATGTCCTCGACGGATACGGTGTGCCGGTCACGTTCGCCACGCTGATGCTGGTCGCGTTCGCGCCCATGATCCTGCGGCAGTTCGTCGATTACGCGCGCCAGGTCCACCAGGCCCGGCTCGCTGCGCGCGCGCTTGCCAAGGTCCGCGTCCGCGTCCTCGATGCGATCATCCGCGCCGAGATGTCGTTCCATCTCAAGCATCACCACGCCGACCTGTCCAACACGCTGTGGATCGAGACGAAGCGCGGCGCGATGCTTGCCCCCCAATTGATGTCGATGATCACCTCGGCGGCGCTGATGGCGGCGTTTGGCATCGTGCTGGTCTGGTTTGCCCCGCTTCTGGCTCTGTTCTCGCTGCCGATGGCTTTCGTGCTGTTCGGGATACACCTGCTTGTCGGGCGCAGGCTTGCGGTGCTCGGTCGCGATCTGACGGCCATTCAGGCACGCTCGGCGATCGAGACGAACGAAATCCTCGGCGCCATCCGTCTCGTCAAGCTGCGCCGGCGCGAAGGCGAGGCGGTCGAGCATCTCGACGGGCTGCTCGAATCCCTTTCGCAGAACAGGGTCCGCTCGGCCAAGGCCGATGCCGTCAACTCGGCGACGGTCATGCCGCTCGGCATGGCCTTCGCGGGACTGGCGCTCTATTTCGGGCTCGGCGTTTTCAAGCTGTCGCTGGGCGAGGTCGCGGTCTTCATGATCGTGATCGTGCGGCTGCTGCCGCAGTTCACGGTGTTCGGCCAGGCTTTCGCCGCGATGCGCAACAACATGCCGGGCGCGATGGCGCTCGAACGCATGATCGCCGACGCTCGGCTCGCGCCGCCGCTGCCGAGCGGGCCTGTGCGTCTGCGCGCGATCACGCGATCGATCGCGTTCGACTCGGTGCGGTTCCGCTATCGCTCCGGCCGGCGGGGACGCGAGGCGCTGGCCGGCGCGAGTTTCGAGGCGCTTGCCGGGCAGATGACGGCGCTTGTCGGTTCGTCGGGAGCCGGAAAGTCGACCGTGGTCGACCTGCTTTCCCGCCTTTACGATCCGTCGGCCGGCCGCGTCCTCGTCGATGGCGTCGACCTGCGCGAGGTCAATCTCGACGACTGGCGCGCCTGCACCGCCGTCGTCGCACAGGAAACGTTCCTGTTCGCGGGCACCGTGCGCGGCAATCTCATCTACGGGCTCGACCCGCTTCCCGACGACGCGGCGGTCTGGGCCGCGCTCGACGGTGCCAGGGCGCGCGATTTCGTCGAGGCGATGCCGCAGGGACTCGACTCGGCAGTCGGCGAGCGCGGCTCGCATGTTTCCGGCGGCCAGCGCCAGCGCTTGTCGCTGGCGCGCGCGCTGCTCGTGCGGCCCGCGTTGCTGATCCTCGACGAGCCGACCGCCGCCCTCGACGGCGAGAGCGAGGCCGCGATCCAGCGTACGCTGGAAGACCTGCGCGGCAAGACGACCATCATCATGGTCGCCCACCGCCTGTCGACGATCCGGGGCGCCGACCGCATCGTCGTTTTCCAGGACGGCCAGGTCGTCGGCTCGGGAACGCACGACGACCTTATCCGCGACAACGCGACCTATCGTCGCCTGTTCGAAGCCCAGGCGCCGGGCGATTCGGAGCCGGGATGACGAGCATAGCGAAGACTTGGCCGATGCCGTGCGGGCCTGCTAGGGTCGCGACCATGTTTTTCCGCCGCTCGATCCCGGGGCTTCTGATTGCGCTGACGCTCGCGGCATGCGGCTTCGAGCCGTTGCACGCCACGCGCCCCGATAGCGATATGTCGGCCGAACTCGCGTCGATCCGGATCGCGCCGATCGCCGACCGTTCGGGCCAGATACTGCGCAATTATCTGCTCGATCGGCTCACGCCGCGCGGCCAGTCCCAAGCCTCGCGCTATACGTTGTCGATCCGACTCGTCGAGCCACGCCAGACGCTCGCGCTGCGACGCGACGACGTGATCAGTCGCGCCGGGTATTCGGCAACGGCGTCCTTCGAGCTGGTCGATGCGTCGGGCAGGCGCGTGTCGAGCGGCTTTTCAAGCTTCTCGACGGACTACGAGATCACGAGCTCGGAGTATGCCACGCTCGTCTCTCAGCAGAGCGCCCGCGATCGCGTCCTCGAACTCGTCGGCGACGACATCCGCGGCCAGCTCGCCGCCTATTTCAAGATGCGCTGACCTAGAATCCGCGGACCGCGAGTTCGCCCAGGTTGCGAAAGCTGAAACGGAACAGCAGGGCCGTATCGGGCGGAATTTCCGCACGGCCGATGTTCCGGCGGCTCAGATCGATCCCCCACAAGAAGCAGTCGTCCTCGTAGATCAGTGTCGTGCCGGCGAGCAGAATGCCGTCGTCGTCGCCCAGCGAATGGACGATGCGTCCGTTGAGGCGCCAGTTTTCCGAGATTCTGCTGCTCAACGTCTGGGAAAGCTGGTTGATCGAACGCAGGGCGGTCGGCTGGATCGAACGGTCGATGCGCGCATGCGACAGGCCGTACCGCAGGGCATTGGGGCCGAGCGACAGGCCCGAGATCGACTTGAGAAGCTCGCGGTTCGTATTGTCGATCTGGAAGCGGTAGTTCGCCTGCACCCATTCGTGCGGGATCGCGACGACGCGGCCGACGAAGTCGGAGAAGCGCGAATCGGCGCCCGAGCCGACCGGCAGCGCCGGATCGGTATTGAACCGATACTGCTGACCGAGGAAGACGTCGAGCCGCTGGCCATGCTCGTTCCGGAAATTGGTGTTCGCGCCGATCACCATGCGCTGTCCGGAATCCAGCCGGTCGCTACCGGTGAAGCGGTTCATGCGGAAAAGATTGGTGTCGTCGAACGTGAGGCCACGGCTGTCCTCGTTGGGCAAGTCGCGCTGGCTGCCGGCGTTCGGCGCCACGTAGACGGCCGCGACCGGTTCGAAGATCGTGCGGATCGGGCCGTCGCGCCGGATCAGCGGCAGCCGCCATGACATGCCGATCTGCGGCAGCGCGCGCGTCACCACGCCATTGTCGGAAGGCTGGAAGGCGTCGCGTCCGGGATGGGTATTGCCGGTATTGAATACGTCGGTCTGCAGGGCCGCCGACAGCGTGTAGATCTCGCCCGAACGGGTCGTATAGGGTAGGGCCCAGCCGCCGGTAATCGTGCCGCGCTGGGCGCGCACGTCCTTCTCGCGATAGATCGAAACGGCCGACGCATCGAGCGTGTAGCGCCCGCCCATCTCGCCCGGCTCGCCAACCCAGCTGTAGCTGGCCGCCGGCAGGACGTAGGGCGATAGCGACGGATCATCCTCCGGCCGCAGGCCCTGGAAAGCCATCGCGTTGAGCGAAGCGTATCCGCGGTCGCGGAAGCCCTCGGTGTAGACCCGGCTTTCCAGCGCGTCCTGCTCCAGGAACCGGAAGCGCTGGCGGATTCTGTATCGATCGATATGCGTCTTGTCCGACGCGCGCGACATGTCGTAGCCCCAACGCCACGTGTCGTCGATGTCGAAGCGGCCCATGCCGCGCACATGGCCGCGATTCTGCGGGAAGCCTTCGCCGTCGCGCTTGGTGCGCAGATACGACCCGTCGAGCGAGATCTCGCCCGAGCGCGTGCGCTCGCGGTACTCGCCGATCATCATCGGATAGTCGTTCGAGATGATGACCGGCGTGACGGTCAGGTCGGATGTCGGATTGATCGCCCAGTAATAGGGCGTGGCGACCATCGTCCCGTTCTTCGACGAGGTCGAGACGTCCGGCATCAGGAAGCCCGACTTGCGCTGCTCGGTGCCGTCGGGGTGCGAGAGATAGGGCGTATAGGCGACGGGCACGCCGGCAATCTCGAGCCAGGCGTTGTCGTAGACGACTTCCTTCTTCTCCTGGTCGTGCGTGATCCGCTGCGCGCGGATCTGCCACATCGGCGCCTTGGTCGGGTCCTCCCGGCACGGTTCGCACGGACTGTAGGTCGCCTTGCGCATCACGGTCTTGCTGCCGTCGGCGCGGCGCGCGGTGACGGCCGCGAAGCGCGACTGGTCGGCGATCAGCAGGCGCAGGTTGCGCAGCGCGCCGTCGCGCAGGTCGCTCGTCAGTTCGACGAAGTCGGCGAACACGACCTCGCCGGTGGGTTCGACGATGCTGACGTCTCCCGATGCGGTGACGACATTGGTCCGTCGGTTGTAGGTCAGCGTGTCGGCCTTGAGCATGCGCTGGCCTTGCGAGATCTCGACATGGCCCTGGGCCGTCACGAGCCCCAGATCTTCGTCCACCACGACCTCGTCGGCGGTCAGCAGTGCCGGAAGATCGGCGGCCGTCGAACGGGTCTGGGCATGCGCGCCGGCGGCCCACAGCAGTGCGAGCGCAAGAATGCCCGCGCCGAGGGCGCCGCCAATCGCATTCCGGGTGGTCGGCAGGGCCATTCGTCGCTTCGTCGAGGTCGCCAAAGATCGAAAATTGCGTGGGCTTTCGAGGCGCTTACCCCGAAAGGAAGGCGATTATAGCGACGAGGCCTCCGCTTTCCATTGGATAAATGCGGCCCGACTGGCCGCATAAATCGCGCATTTCGGGGGGTGAGGTGCTGCGACCTACCATCCCTTGCCGGGGTGTGCCGCGACCTGTTACACCAAACCCATCCTTCCGAATCAGTCTCCGAGTGGTGCCGTGCAGCAGCCCCTTCGCATCGCCCCGTCGATCCTTTCCGCCGATTTCGCGTCGCTCGGCGCGGAAGTCCGCGCGATGGAAGCGGCCGGCGCCGACTATATCCATGTCGACGTGATGGACGGGCACTTCGTCCCCAACATCACGATCGGCCCGGCCATCGTGCGGGCGATCCGGCCGCACACGAAGCTGCCGCTCGACGTGCATCTGATGATCTCGCCGGTCGACACCTACGTGAAGGATTTCGCCGATGCGGGCGCCGACATCCTGACCGTCCATCCTGAGGCGGGGCCGCATGTCCACCGCACGATCCAGCTGATCCGCAGCCTCGGAAAGAAGGCGGGTCTGTCGCTCAATCCCGGCACGCCCGTGGAGGCGGCTGATCCGCTGCTCGCCGATCTCGATCTCGTGCTCGTGATGTCGGTCAATCCCGGGTTCGGCGGGCAGAGCTTCATCGAAGGCGCGCTCGCCAAGATCGCGGCGCTGCGCACGCGCATCGACAGGATCATCGCGGGCAGCGACCGGCGCATCGATCTGGAAGTCGACGGCGGCATCAATCTTTCGACGGGTCCGCGTGCGCGCGCCGCCGGGGCGGACGTGTTCGTCGCCGGTACCGCCGGTTTCGCCGGCGGCCCCTCGAAATACGCCGAGAACGTGCGGCGTCTGCGCGGCACCTGAACATGCCCGCGCGCGTGCGCCGCTCCCGTCTGCGGGATTTCTGGAACGGCTCGCCGTTCTACGCCTTCCTGATCGGCGGCCGTGCGCCCGCACGCCTCTCGCGCCTGGCGCCGCCTCCGCTGCCGGGGGTGCGTGCACGCGGCGAGGCGATCGTCGCGGGCAAGCTCGTCTGCGCGGGTCGCGCCCTTCTTGCCGAGCGGCCGGACTGGACCGCGCGCGAGCTGTCGGAAGCCGCGCGCATCGAACTCAACGGATTCGACTGGCTCGACGATCTCGCCGCGGTCGGAAACGAACAGGCGCAGACGCGCAGCCGCGCGCTCGTCGAGGACTGGATTGCCGCCAATCCCAAGTGGCAGGCCGGCCCGTGGGACCCCGAGCAGACCGGCCGGCGAATCGCGAGCTGGCTTTCGCATGCGCCGTTCCTGTCGCGCGGCGACGGCGACCGGCTCGGCCCGATGCTGCTCGATTCCGCCAGCCGGCAGGCGCGCCATCTGGCGCGCAGCTGGATGAACGCGCCGCAGGGCGTGCCGCGGCTCGCGGCGCTGAAGGGGCTTCTCTACGCGCATGCCTGCGGCCTGCTGCCGGAATCGAAACTGGCGGCGGTGGCCCGCGCGCTGGGTGCGGAAGCGCAGGCCCAGCTTCTCGAAGACGGCTTCCATGCCGCGCGCGGATCTGGTGCGCAGTATTCGGCGCTGGCCATCCTCGCCGATGCGCGGCTGGCACTCGAGGCCGCGCAGGCTTCCGTTCCCGAAACGCTCCATCAGGCGATCGAGCGACTGGCGCCCGCCTTGCGGTTCTTCCGCCACGGCGATGGCGGGCTGGCGCTGTTCGAGAATTCCAACATCGAGGATGCGCGCACGATCGACGAGGTCCTGGCGCGCGCGCAATGCCCCACGCCCGCGCCCGAGCGCGCCATCAAGGCCGGATTCGAGCGCGTTGCCGCCGACCGCACGCTGCTGCTGCTCGATGCCGGCGATCCGCCCGTGCCGGGCTACGACGCGAACGCCCATGCCGGCACGCTTTCGATCGAGGTTTCGTGCGCGCGCGAACGCATCATCGTAAATTGCGGTGCCGGTCCGCGCGACGATTCGGAATGGTCGCTGGCGCTCCGCGCGACGGCCGCACATTCGACGCTGACGCTGGAAGACACGAGCTCGTCCGAGCCCGTTCCCGGCAAGCTGATGCGCCGGCCGCCCGCCGTGAAAGTGTCGCGCGACGAGGCCGACGGCAATGTCTGGCTCGAGGCGAGTCACGACGGCTACGTGCCGTTGTTCGGCTTCCTGCATGTGCGCCGGCTCTTCGTCGCCGGCGACGGGCGCGACGTGCGTGGCGAGGATATGCTCGTCCCGGCACCGGGCGCACCAACGGCACCTTCCGCGCGTTTTGCCGTCCGCTTCCACCTGCATCCCGATCTGCAGGCTTCGGTGATCCAGAACGGTGCGGCCGCACTGCTGCGCACGCACAGCGGCCAGGCCTGGCGCCTGCAGGTCGCAGGTGCGGCGCTCGAGATCGGCGAAAGCGTGTCGTTCGCCGTGCGCGGCAGCGCCCGCCGCGCCGAACAGCTCGTCGCGGCCGGCACCGCGAGCGCGCAGGGCGTTTCCGTCAAATGGGCGTTGAAGGCGATCGCGCCGGCGCGGCCGTCTTGAGCGATCCCGACTGGATTGTCCGGCATCGTGCCGCTTGGGCGGCGAAGCCCGCGCTCGCCGAGTGGTATGCGCGCGAGATATTCGCCCGGCTCGACCGGAATCTGCTGCCGGGGCGCAAGCTGCAGATCGGCGTCGGGCCGGGATTCTACGCGCGCCACCGGCCGGATTTCGTGAATGCCGATCTGGGCGCCCAGCAGGGTGTGGACGCGAGTTGCGATGCGCATGCGCTTCCTTTCGTGCCGGCCGCGTTCTCGAACGTCGTGGGTATCGACGTGCTCCACCATTTTGCCGCGCCGGGCCGTGCCCTGGGCGAGATCGCCCGCGTTCTCGCGCCCGGCGGTACATGCCTGCTGGTCGAGCCCTGGGCAGGGCCCGGCGCCGGCTGGTTCGTCTACCGCTATCTCCATCACGAGGACTGCGCCGTCGTAGCCGATCCTTGGAACAGCGCGTTCGCGCCGGGAAAAGACGCGCTCGATGGCAATGCCTGGTTGCCGCGCGCACTGCTGTGGCACCGCGCGGACGAACTGGCGGCACATGCGCCGGGCCTTGCGGTCGAAAGCGTGGAAGCTTTCGGGTTTTTGGGCTATCTAGCCACCGGCGGCTTCCAGGGCTGGGGCGCTCCGGCGTCGATCGTGCGGGGCCTGCGTGCCGTCGAAGCGGCTCTGCCGCAGCCCGTGCTGCGCGCGATCGCGTTGCGGGCATTTTTTGTTCTAAGAAGGACCGGCGGGTGATGGACACGACGAGCGACGAACGCCGCCGGCGCAAGATCGAGTTCCGTGACCGCCACGAACCGGAACGTGCCGCCTGGCGCGCGCGCCATCCCTATTATCATTCGGAAGACGCGCGTGCTCTCGGCTTCCTCGTGCCGGCGGGCGCCAGCGTGCTGGCCTTGGGCTGCGGCGACGGTTCGGTGCTGGCCGGATTGGAGCCGCGCCGCGGCGTGGGTCTCGATCCGAGCCCCGCCGCCGTCGCGGCCGCAAAGGAAGCGCACCCGCAGCTCGATTTCCGTGTCGCCGATTTCGAGACCGGCGACGCGCTCGCGTCGCTAGGCGAGACCTTCGACATCGTGCTGCTCGCCGACACGATCGGCTGGCTCGACGACATCGAAGACGTGCTCGCCCGCCTGCACGCGGTCTGCCACGCCGACACGCGCGTGATCCTTTCGTACCATGCGCCCATGTGGGAGCCGGCGCTGCGGTTCGCCCAGAATCTCGGCCTCAAGGCGCCGATGCCGGCATCGAACTGGCTCGGGATGCGCGACATCGCGGCGCTGCTGGAGCTCGCGGGTTTCGACGTGATCCGGCGCGAATGGCGCACGCTCGTGCCGTTGCGCCTGCTCGGGATCGGCGATCTCGTGAACCGCGTGCTTGCCCCCTTGCCGGCGGTGCGTGCGCTGTGCCTGCGCCACTATCTCGTCGCGCGGTCGCGGCGCGTGAACGCGCCGGTTCCCCGTTCGGCGAGTGTCGTGATCCCCGCGCGCAACGAACGCGGGAATATCGAGGCGGCCGTCAAGCGGCTGCCGCAGTTCTGCGAGCGCGTCGAGATCGTCTTCGTCGAGGGGCATTCCAAAGACGGCACGCTCGACGAGATGCGCCGTGTCAAGGAGGCCTATCCCGACCGCGACATCAAGATTTTCGTGCAGGACGGCAAGGGCAAGGGCGACGCGGTGCGCAAGGGCTTCGCCGAGGCGACCGGGGAGGTGCTGATGATCCTCGACGCCGACTTGACCGTGCCGCCCGAACAGATGCCCAAGTTCTTCCACCAGATCGCCGACGGGCGCGGCGAGTTCGTCAACGGCTCGCGCCTCGTCTATCCGATGGAAGACCAGGCGATGCGTACGCTGAACCTGATCGCCAACCACGGGTTCTCGGTGATCTTCAGCTGGCTGCTGAACCAGCGTTTCACCGACACGCTGTGCGGCACCAAGGTGCTGCGCAAGTCGCACTACGAGCGCATCGCGGCGAACCGCCTGTATTTCGGCGATTTCGATCCGTTCGGGGATTTCGACCTGATTTTCGGTGCGGTTAAACTCAACATGAAGGTCGTCGAGGTGCCGATCCGCTATCTCGCGCGTACCTACGGCGAAACCCAGATCTCGCGCTTCCGCCACGGCTGGCTGCTGCTCAAGATGGTCGTGTTCGCGTGGCGCAAGCTCAAGGCCTATTGATGTGGCCGGCGGCTGGCCGGCGCGCGGCGGCGATCTTCGTCGTGGCGCTTGCCGCACGTGCCGTCTATCTGGCGGCGATCTATTCCGGCGATGCGAGCCTGTCGCATGGCGATTCCGCCATGTGGCTGCTGCTCGCCGCCGACCCGACGGGCTGGATGGGTACGGCGGAACGGATGCCGCTCTACCCGCTCTACCTCAAGCTGGTTGCCGGCATGTTCGGCCCCGATCCGCTTTTCGCGGTGTGCGGCCAGCTCGTGATCGACAGCGCGACATGCGTCGTTGTCGCGCGGATCGCGGCGCGGCTATGCGGCCCGGAGAACGGCCGGGCGGTCTGGATCGCGGGCCTGCTCGCCGCGTTCAATCCCACGCAGATCGTCATGTCGGCGGTCCTGCTCGGCGACACGTTGTTCGTGTTCTTCGTCGCCGGAACGATCGACGCGTGCCTGCGCTGGCTCGAGCGGCCTGATGCGCGCGTGGCCGCATTCGCCGGCCTGTGGGCCGGGCTCGCCTTCCTCAACCGCGCGGTGATACTGCCGCCGCTGGTCCTCATGCCGGTCGCGTTCGCCGCGCTCGCGCTGTGGCGGGGCTCGGCACCCTTTCAGGCGCTGCGCCACGCCGCGTTCTTCGCCGTGACGGCGGGGGCGTTCGTGGCGCCGGTGGTCGCGCACAACTGGATCGCGTTCGGTGAACCGGGCGTGACCGCGCAGGGCGGCTACCATGCCGCACACTGGATCGTGCCACTGGTCCGGGAAGCCAAGGACGGCACGCCGTTCGCGACGACGGCCGCCGAAGTCGGCGCCGAGTTCGAAAGGCTTTCCGACGAGAACCCGCCGACGACGCCGTTCGAGACGTCGCGCCTGTGGACGCGCATCGCGCGAGCGCGGTTGGTGGAACTGGGGGCGGGAGCGATCGCAAAGGCGTGGGCGACCGGAATGGCGATCAACCTGCTGTCGCCGGCGGTACTGATGTCGCCGCCGCTGATGCAGCTGCCGCGAACGGGCTTCTACGCCACGACCGGCCGGTCGCCGCTCGACAAGATGGCGACCTTCCTGTGGTCCAACGACAACGCGAACTACGCGCGCTGGCTGCTCGCCGGCGCCGCGATCGAGCTGCCGCTGAAAATGCTGGCGCTCGCAGGCCTGGCATCCTGCCTGTTCCGGCCGGGCCGCCGGCTTGCCGCGACGGCGCTGGCGGGATGGGCGCTCTTCGTGCTGCTTGCCAGCGGCCCCGTCGCCGCGCCCAAGTACCGACTGCCGATCGAACCGGTCTGCATCGCGTTCGCCGCAGCCGCATTCCGTCGCCCTAAGTCCGATTGACAACGGGGGGAACTTCCCCCAGCTTCCGGGCGCTCAAGCCCAGCAGGATTGTCCGCTCATGTCAGATGATATCGCTTCCCGGAAAATCGCGGGATTCTACGAATTCCACGCCGACAATTACGGCCACCGGCGGTCGGTCGCCGACCTGATCGAGACGAGCATCAACGCCGCGGGCGGTGCGGGCGCCGTCGACTACGGAAAGATCAAGGACAAGTTCAGCCAGAAGCAGACGCGGCTCAAGACGCTGATGGGCTACACATCGCGCGTCGTGCCGACCTACCAGATGCTCGAACTCTTCCGCGACAGTCGCGAAGGCGCACCGCGCGGCCGGGTGCTGGACATCGGCTGCGGCCGCGGCATCCATCTGCGGCTGCTGAAAGGCTGGGGCCATATCGACGAGGCGGTCGGCATCGACGTCTACGACCACTGCACCGGTTTCGACGAGGCGAGCCTGGAGCGACTGCACCGCCGGTTCCGTCTGCTGCGTTTCGCGGAGCCGTTCCAGGATCGCATCGCGCGCAAGCCGCGCGAAACCTGGACCGAGATCGATTACGCGATCGTCCAGAAGATCCCGACGGTGCGCCGGTTCGCGGCCGACTATGGGCACCGTCCGGACAAGGGCATCTACGATCTGCGCATGAAGCGCCGTCCGCACATGGACCGCTTCATTGCCGGAAACGTCTTCGAGCTCCAGGAGAAGTTCGACATCGTCACGTCGTTCGCGTCGATGGACTGGTTCTCGGCCGACGAGATCATGGGCAAGATCGCCTCGATGCTGAACGACGGCGGCCATTTCTACGTCTGGGTGACGAACTGGTGGCACGCCATCAGCACGACCAACATCTTCGGCCACTTCCCGTTCGCGGCCCAGCGCTTCACGAAGGAAGATTTCGAGCGGTACGTCGCGGCGGAAATGCCGGAACACCGCGATACGATCCTCAAGTCCTACTCCTATTTCGACAAGGCGCATCCGACGATCGCCGATCTCGTCGAGATCGGCAGCCGGCACGGCCTGGTGCCGGTAAGCTGGAAGCAGAACATCCTGCCCGATCACGCGCGCGCGCGCGGCGGCATCTCGTCGCTCGGCGTATCGCAACTCGACCACCGCGCCTTCGAGCAGGCTTACGACGACGCGCGCGGCGTCGATCCCGATCTGCGCCAGATCGACATGTATCCCTACAGCAACTCGATCCTGTTCCAGAAAGTGAACAAGGCGTCGCATTTCAGCGTGTCGGGATTCGACTCGCTGAAGCGGTCGCTGACCCCGCCGGCACGCACCGACAATCCGGCGGTGCGGTTCGTCAAGTCGGTCGGCAGCCGGGTTTTCCAGTAGGCGGCGCGCGCTAGCGCCGTGCGAACGCCTCGATCTGGCGGCGCGTGAACGCCGCCATGTCGCCGCCGCCGCGCCATGCCTTGACCCATTCGGCGGTCCACGAGACCGCGTCGGCGAAGCCGAGCTTCGGCTTCCAGCCGAGCTCGGCGGCGGCGCGTGCGGCCGACAGTGTCAGGTAGGGCGCTTCCGGCGGAATCTCGGCATTTTCCAGCGTCCAGCCCGGCCTGCCCGCGAAATGCGCGCCGAACGCATCGACGAGTTCGGCGACGGTGCGCCGGTCTTGCGCTTCGGGTCCGAAATTGAACGCCCGGCCGCAGCCGCGCCGGATGGCTTCGAGATATCCCGCCAGCGGATCGAGCACGTGCTGCCACGGGCGTACGGCGCCGGGCCGACGCAGCACCAGCGGCTTGCCTGCTTCCAATGCGCGCACGGCATCGGGTAGCACGCGGTGGGCGGCCCAGTCGCCGCCGCCGATCACGTTCCCCGCACGCGCGGTCGCCAGCGGGATGCGGCCCGCGAAATAGCTCGCCCGGAAACTGTCGACGACCATCTCGGCCGCCGCCTTGCTGGCGGAATAGGGATCGTGGCCGCCGAGGCGGTCGTCCTCTGCAAAGGCGCGGCCGCCGCCGTCGTTGGCGTAGACCTTGTCGCTGGTGACGACGAGGATGCGCTCGACCGACGGCGCGCGGCGGCACGCATCGAGCACGTTCGCGGTGCCCGCGACGTTCGTTGCGAACGTGTCCGCCGGCTCGGCGAGCGAAGGCAGGACCAGCGCCTGGGCCGCCATGTGGACGACGATCTGCGGTGCGAACGCCGCGACGATCTCCGTCAGGCCCGGCGCATCGCGGATGTCGCAGATCTCGTGGCGGGCGCACAGCTTCGCGCCGTCGATCAGTCCGAACAGGGAGGGATTTGTAGGCGGCGCAAGCGAGATCCCGCACACCCTGGCGCCGAGCATCTCGAGCCAGACGAGCAGCCACGAACCCTTGAAGCCTGTATGGCCGGTCAGCAGAACGCGCTTGTCCGCGAAGAATTCGCTCATGCCGGAGACCCTATCGTGCGACTCGCGACGGGCTCAAGCCTGACGCAGGAGCCTCGCGGCGTAGAAGCCGTCCATGCCGCCGCGATCGGCCCAGTGGCCGGGCAGCGTGACGAGATCGCCGTCGTCCGAAATCAGAACGGCATCGCCGCCGATTTCGGACGCATCGATGCGCCGTCGCTCGAACGCCTTGTTGCGGGAAAGGAACGCCGCCACGCGGCTGCGCCCTTCGCGCGGATCGAGCGAACACACCGCATAGACGAGCGTGCCGCCCGGCGCCGTCATTTCGGCGGCGGCGTCGAGCAGGCGGTCCTGCACGCCGACGAGCTTGTCGGCATCGAGCGGCGATTTGAGATATGCGATCTCGGGATTGCGACGGAGCGTGCCGCTGGCGGTGCAGGGCGCATCGAGCAGCACGTACGAGACGGGTGTCTCGGGGCGCCAGTCGGCCACGTCCGCACAGATGCTGGTTGCTTCAAGCCCAGTGCGCGTCAGGTTTTCGCGCAGGCGCGAGAGGCGCTTTTCCGACTGGTCGACCGCGACGACGCGGGCACCGGCGGCGGCCAGCTGCAGCGTCTTGCCGCCGGGGGCGGCGCACAGGTCGAGCACGTCCTTGTCCGCGACGTCGCCAAGCAGGCGGGCGGGCAGGGCGGCGGCGGCGTCCTGCACCCACCATGCACCCTCATCGAAACCGGGAAGCTCGGCGACGTTGCCCGCATCGGCCAGCCGCAGCGTGCCGTTGGGCAACAGCGTGGCGCCCAGCTTCGTTGCCCAGCCTTCGGCATCTTCCTTGACCGACAGATCCAGCGGCGGCTCGGCCGCGTGGATGGTGGCAACTTCGCGGGCAGTCGCTTCGCCATGCGCGGTCGACAGCACGTGCCACAGCCAGGGCGGGGTATCGAGGCGGGCGGCGTCGAGTTCGCCGAGCATCGCCTTGCCGTCGCGCGCCACGCGGCGCAGCACGGCGTTGACGAGGCCTTTCAGCTTTTCCGCGCGCCGGTCGCACAGCGCCACGGTCTCGCCGACGGCCGCATGGGCGGGGGTGTCGAGCAGCAGCAGCTGGGCTGCCCCCAGCCGCAGGATCATCTGGATCGGCATCGGCGGAGCGCCCTTGTCGAGGCACCTGGCGAGGACGGCATCGAGGCTGCCGCGCCGGCGCAGCACGGTGGCGGCCAGCAGGCGGGCGAAGGCCCGGTCGCGGGGGGCAAGAATATGGAAGTCGCGCGACTGGCCCGCCGCCTCGTCGAGCGTGCGGTGTTTCAGCAGCACCTGATCCAACAGTTCGCGGGCAACCGCGCGGGCGGATGCCATGGCTTGTGGGCGTGCGTCTTTCCGGGGCTTGGCCATGGGTGGCGCAAAATGGGCGATCCGGCGCCCGGCATCAAGGAATAAGCGGCATGGCCCTTGCGTTCTTTTCGGGAATAGGGAATCGATACGCGCCCTGGGAAAACGCCATGACCGACTTCGCCCCGACCCGCAGTTCGCGTCCCCGCTCGATGAGTCGCCTTCAGGCGCTCGTTCTGGCCCTGGCCCTGATTCTCGGCGGCGTGGCCATCGCCCGCGCCGACCGCCCCGCCGATGCGGGTGCGGTGCTCGCCGACCTTCCCGCCGGCCTCCGGTAAATCCGCTTCAGCCCCACGGCCCCCGGCGCCTGCGGCCGGCGACCGGCACCGAGCTGCGTCGAACCTGACCGCCGCCCGCGCCCATGCCGCGCGCCTGCTCGACGAGGGCGGCGATGCGGTTCTCCGGGTTCGGGTGCGTCGAGAACAGGTTGTCCATCCCCGATCCGCCGAGCGGATTCATGATGAACATGTGCGCGGTGGCCGGGTTGCGCTCGGCCGCTTCGCTGGGGATGTGCGCCACGCCCTGCGCGATCTTCTCGAGCGCCGAGGCGAGCGCCAGCGGATCGCCGCTGATCTCGCCGCCGATGCGGTCGGCTTCGTATTCGCGCGAGCGGCTGATCGCCATCTGCACGAGGCTGGCGGCGAGCGGAGCCACGATCATCACCGCAAGCGTGCCCACGATGCCGAGGCCCCCGCGCTCGCGGTTGTTCGATCCGCCGAACATCATCGCGAAATTCGCCAGCATGCCGATGGCGCCCGCGATCGTCGCGGTCACGGTCATCGTCAGCGTGTCGCGGTTCTTCACATGCGCGAGCTCGTGCGCCATCACGGCGGCCACTTCGCGCGCGTCGAGCATTTCCAGCAGGCCGCGCGTCGCGGCGACGGCGGCGTTTTCCGGATTGCGGCCGGTGGCGAAGGCGTTGGGCTGCGGATCGTCGATCAGGTAGACCTTGGGCATCGGCAGGCCGGCATTGGCCGCGAGGCCCGCGACGATGCGGTGGAATTCCGGCACCTCGTCCGGGCCCGCCTCGCGCGCGCCGTACATGGAAAGCACCATCTTGTCGGCGTTCCAGTAGGCGAACAGGTTCATGCCGGCCGCCACGACGAATGCGATCAGCATGCCGCCCTCGCCGCCGAGCGCGAAGCCGATGGCGAGGAACAGGCCGGTCATGGCGGCCAGCAGGATGGCGGTCTTGGCGTAGTTCATGCCCTTGAAGTAAGCGCGGGCGGGGGCGGGTTCAAGTCTTGCCGGAAGGCGGCAAAACCCGCATATGCTTGGCGCATGGACGAAAGCGAAACGAAAAAGCCGGTTCCGGATACCGCGGCGGCCCCTGCACCGGTGCCGCCCGCCAAGCCCGCCGCCCGCCCGGCCGAAACCGGCGGGCCTGCGGGCCCGGAGCCGACGCGCTACGGCGACTGGGAGCGCGCGGGGCGCTGCGTCGATTTCTGAGCCGATGAATTTCGCGCGATCGACGGCCCTGACGCGGCTGTGGCCGTTTCTCGGCCTGCTGTTCGCCGCCTGGGTCGTGCGCCTGCTGCTGCTGCCCGTCAGCGATCTCGCCAGCGACGACGTGCCGACCGCGCGGCTGATCGCGGAGATCTGGCGTCTTGCCGTGTGGCTCGCCCTTCCGCTCGTCTGGCTCACGTTCGTCGAGCGGATCGATCCGCGCCACGCGATCGATCAGCGCCCCGGCGCGAACGTGCCGCTCGCGTGGGGTGCGGCCGCTGCGGCACTCGTCGCCCTGCGCGCGATCGAAGTCTGGCTGGGCGGCGAATGGATCGCGATCCCGCCGGTCTCGGGCGCCGGCTTCTTCGTGGGCGGCGTCGGGCTGCTCTTCGCGGCGCTGTGCGAGGAGTTCGTGTTCCGCGGCCTCGTGCTGAAGGCGTTGCGGCTGCGCATGGCCTTCTGGCGGGCGAACGCGCTGACGGCAGCGCTCTATGCCGCGATCCTCGTGCCGGGCTGGCTGGCGCTGGGCGAGCGGGACCCGGCGGCGCTTGCCGACCTGGGCGTGTCGGTCTTCCTGTTTGCCGGCGTGCTGGGCTGGCTGGTGCGCCAGTCGGGCACGGCCGGCGTGGCCGTCCTGGTCCATTTCCTCAACGATCTGCTGCAGGGGTTCGGCTTCCCGGGCTGAGGTTGCTTCTCGTTGGAGAGATTCCAGGAATCCGGGCAGACCTTTCAATTCGCAGCCCGTCGCGATATATAACGGCCATGACCAGCGAACGTCCCTTCGCGCCGGCGGTCGCCGCCCTCAAGGCGGCCGGCCTGCGGCCGACCCGCCAGCGCGTGCAGCTGATGCGCGTGCTGCAGGAGGGCGGCCACCGCCACCTGACGGCCGAGCAGCTGCGCGCGCAAGCGCACGCGGCCGGCTTCGAAGTGTCGCTGGCGACGATCTACAACACGCTCAACCAGTTCACGCAGAACGGACTTCTGCGCGAAGTCGTCGTCGAGCCGGGCCGCTCGTATTTCGACACCAACACGGGCCCCCACCATCATTTCTATTTCGAGGCCGAAGGCCGTCTGCAGGATATTCCGGTGGCGGACGTGGCTCTTACGGCGCTTCCGGCCGCCCCCGAAGGCATGCGCGTGGCGCGCGTCGATGTCGTCGTCCGCGTCACACCGAAATAAAATCCCACATTAATTGCAAATAGTTCTCAATTAGTTTGGAACCATTCCAGACGATTGACCATGCCGTTCGAAGGGTCCATATAAGTTGCGCCCTGGGCCGTTCGCCCAGGACGGACGGACCGCATGCTTCGCTGCGGCGACCCAACACCACCGATGGAACGAGGGAGCTCCCAATGCCCAAGCTCAAGGGAACCAAGACCGAAAAGCATCTCAAGGACGCGTTCGCCGGCGAAAGCCAGGCCAACCGCCGCTACCTGTATTTCGCCCAGAAGGCCGACGTCGAAGGCTACAACGACGTCGCGGCCGTGTTCCGCTCGACGGCGGAAGGCGAGACGGGCCACGCGCACGGCCATCTCGAATTCCTCGAAGAGACCGGCGACCCGGCGACGGGCGAGCCGATCGGCACGACCGAGCTGAACCTCAAGGCTTCGATCGCGGGCGAGACGCACGAATACACCGACATGTATCCCGGCATGGCCAAGGATGCGCGCTCGGAAGGCTTCGACGAGATCGCCGACTGGTTCGAGACTCTCGCCAAGGCCGAGAAGTCGCACGCCGGCAAGTTCTCGAAGACGCTCGAGGCGCTGAAGGCCTCGGCGTAAGCAGCCGATCGTTCGGGCCCTTCGCGCCGTCCGGCGCGAAGGGCCGCTTTCGTTCAGACCCGAGGGCGAGCGCCATGCGCGAAGGCAGTCTCGAAGCACCGACCCGTCACAAGATCGACTGGACCAATCCCGATTTCTGGGACGAGGCCAAGCTCGATGCCGAGCTGCGCCGCGTGTTCGACATCTGCCACGGCTGCCGCCGCTGCTTCAATCTGTGCGACTCGTTCCCCAAGCTTTTCGACCTCGTCGACAATTCGCCGAACGAGGTTCTGGAAGACGTCCCCTCCGCCGCGTTCAAGGACGTCGTCGACGCCTGCACGCTGTGCGACATGTGCTTCCTCACCAAGTGCCCCTACGTGCCGCCGCACGAATTCAATCTCGATTTTCCGCACCTGATGCTGCGCTACCGCGCCATCGAGGCGAAGAAGGGCAAGGTTCCCTTCGCCGAGCGCGAGCTGACCAGGACCGACCGCAACGGCAAGCTCGCCGGCATGGTCGCGGGCGTCGCCAACTGGGCGTCGGACACGAAGAACGCGGCGACGCGCGGCCTGCTCGAGAAAGTGGCCGGCGTGCATCGCGAGGCGGCGCTGCCGAAATTCCACGGCGCCACCTTCGCCGTGCGCGCGAAGCGCGAGCCGCTCGAGATCAACGACAAGGCGCCGGCCTTCGGCAAGCGCAAGGCCGCGCTCTACGCCACCTGCTTCGTCAACTACAACAATCCCGGCATCGGCATGGCGATGCGCGCCGTCCTCGCGAAGAACGGCGTGGAGAGCAGGGTCGTGTACCCCAAATGCTGCGGCATGCCGCAGCTCGAGCACGGCGAGATCGAGAAGGTCGCCGCCAGTGCCCGCGCCGTCGCGGCCGAGATGAGCCCGCTGATCGACGAGGGCTACGACATCGTGGCGCTGATCCCGTCCTGCGCGCTGATGCTGAAATTCGAATGGCCGCTCATCGTGCCCGACGACCCGCTGGTGGCCAAGCTCGCGGCCGCGACGTTTGACGCGAGCGAATACGTCGTCGATATCCACAAGAAGCACGGGTTGGCGCCCGGCCTGCAGCCGCTCGACGGCAGCGTGTCGATGCATTTCGCCTGCCATGCGCGCGCGCAGAACATGGGCCCGAAGGCAGCCGAGATGCTGCGCCTCGTGCCCGAGGTGGATGTCGCGATCATCGAGCGCTGCTCGGGCCACGGCGGCTCGTGGGGCGTGATGAAGAACAATTTCGAGACGGCGCTGAAGGTCGGCAAACCGGTGGCGCGCACGGTCGCCAAGAACGCCAAGACGTATCTCGCCTCGGAATGCCCGCTTGCGGGCGAGCACATCGTGCAGGGGCTCGAGCGTCTGGGCGAGGCGGACATGCCGCCGATCGAGCACTCGATGCACCCGATCGAGCTTTTCGCCCGTGCCTACGGGCTGGCCCCGGAGGGCGATTCCAAGTGACCGCCGCCCTGAAGCGCGAGATCACGCGCGCCGACATCCTGCCGCTGGCCGACTATGCGCGCGAGCGCAAGGCGCTGCGCGAGAGCGTGGTGGCGATGAAGAAACGCCGGCGCGTCGAGGTCGGGCCCGTCGCGACGTTCTATTTCGAGAATTACCAGACGATGTGGCATCAGGTGCACGAGATGCTCTTCATCGAGAAGGGCGGCGACGCGCAGGTCGCCGACGAGCTTGCCGCCTTCAATCCGCTGATCCCGCAGGGCGGCGAGCTTGTCGCCACGCTGATGCTGGAGATCCCCGATCCGGTGCAGCGCGCCGCCACGCTGGGCAAGCTCGGCCATATCGAGCGGCACATCTTCTTCGAGATCGACGGCGCCCGCATTTCCGCCGTCGCCGAGACCGACGTCGAGCGCACGAAGGATGACGGCAAGACGTCCTCGGTGCATTTCCTGCGCTTTCCGTTCTCGTCCGGCCAGATCGCCGCGTTCCGCAAGGAAGGGGCGCGCATCCTGCTCGGTCTCGATCACGCGCATTACGGCCATATGGCGATCCTGCCCGAGCCCGTGCGCGCGGCCCTGTCGGCGGATTTCGCCTAGGGCAGCTTCAGGTTCCCGTCGGCGTCGAGCGTCCAGAACGGGTTGAACGCGATTTCCCAGAGATGTCCGTCGGGGTCGGCGAAGTAGCCGGCATACCCGCCCCAGAACGTTTCCTGCGCTTGCTTTACTTCGCGCGCACCGGCAGCGATGGCCACGTGCATCGCGGCATCGACTTCTTCCCTGCTGCGCAGGTTCTGGGCGAGCGACATGCCGCGGAATTCCGGCAGCTTCGCATCTTCCATGTTCGCGTCGGCCGCGAGCGCAGCGCGCGCGAAGAGCGAGACGACCATGCCGCCAGCCTGGAAGAACGCGACGTCTTCGTTGCCCGCCGCGTGCGCCCGCCAGCCCAGCCGTTCGTAGAATTCGCGCGCTGCCTTCACGTCGGCGACGGCGAGGGTTATCAGCGTGACGCGGCAGTCCATCGCCTGCTTGGCCATCGCGGATGGCCGCTACTTCACGGTCTCGTTGGGATAGGCGCCCCAGATCTCGGTGCGCGCGAGCCAGCCGCGGAAGCCGCCGGTCTCGATGCGGCACCAGGCTTCCTTGCATTCGAGAAGCGAGCCGATCACGCCGGGCTCGACGCGCGCGACGATCGGCGCGTCGGCTTCGGGCCGGCGGCGCAGATTGCGCACTTCGCCGGTGACGACGGCGGCGCGCCGTCCGGTCAGCATGCTCTGATGCACCCAGCCTTCGGTGCCGTCGTTGTCGCGGATGCGCCGCCAGTTCTCGAACTCCTGCAGGATCTCGACGGGCATCTGCCGGCGCACGAAAACCCACTCGACCGGATAGCGCACGCCGGGCCCGGTGCGCAGATTGACCTCTTCGGAACGCAGCGTGACGAAGCGCGGGATCGGCAGGCCCTCGCGCGCGGCCTGGGCGAGGGCGGCCGGGGCAGGTCCGAGCAGCAGAAAGAGGAGGATCAGGCGGCCGATTCGCATCATGTGGAGATTATAAGCGCCGCCGAGGTGCGATGCATTATTCTATTATCTAATTGATAAACAACAAAATTTGTTGGATTCAGCAAATCGGTCCTGTATTTTCCAAAAAAAATGAACAAATTTTAGAAATATCCCTTGTAGTCTGTCCTACATCCGTATAGGGTTCGACTACCGACGAGATACCCCGATGAACGGAGTAGCCCGTAGGTCCCTCGGCAGAATGCTGGGAGAAACCCTAGAATAGGATGGATAAAAAATGTCGAATTCGATCAATACGAACGTCGGCGCAATGGTGGCCTTGGCCTCGCTGCGCACCACCCAGTCCGCTCTCAGCGTCGCCTCCAAGCAGGTCCAGACCGGCTATCGCGTCTCCGACGCGGCAGACGATGCGTCGACCTTCTCGGTCGCCCAGGGTATCCGCGGCAACCTCCAGGCCTACCAGGCCGTCCAGGGTTCGCTCGCCAACGGCGTGGGCCTCGGCTCCGTCACCCAGGCGGGCCTGACGAACATCTCGAACCTCATCGGCAACCTGCAGGCCAAGATCACGCAGCTCGCCGACGGGTCGATCTCGTCGAACCAGCGCACGATCTACACGGCCGACTTCAACGCGATGACGTCGCAGATCCAGAACTTCATCAGCCAGGCGAACTACAACGGCACGAACCTCCTGTCGTCCCTCTCGGCCGCCAAGACGTTCCTCGCCGATACCAACGCCGTCACGCTGACGATGACGTCGCAGTCCTCGGTCAACGCGGCCTTCACGACCTTCGCGGCCTCTTCGGTCACGTCGTCGTCGGCGGCCACGCTGGCCCTCACCTCGCTCAACACCTTCTCGCAGGCGGTTGCCACCTCGCTGGGTGCCAACGCGGCTGAAACGCGCACATTGACGCTGCAGTCGAACTTCGTGAACGCGATCGTGGACGCCACGACGACGGGCCTCGGCGCGATCGTCGATGCCGACATCGGCAAGGCCTCGGCCTCGGTGCAGGCGCTGCAGGTCCGCCAGCAGCTCGGCATCCAGTCGCTGTCCATCGCCAACCAGCAGCCTTCGGTCCTGCTGGGCCTCTTCCGCTAAACACGCGGCAAGGCACTTCGACACGGACGGGGGCGGCCGAAAGGCCGCCCCCGTTTCGTTTGCAGCGACCGGCCGTCCGGTGCTACGCCAGACGCAGGAACGTACCACCGGAGAACGCATGACCCGTCGCCGCCCGCTCGTCATCGTCACGCGAAAGCTGCCCGACCTGATCGAGACGCGGATGATGGAGCTGTTCGACTGCCGGCTCAATCTCGACGACCACCCCTTCACCGAGACCGAGCTGATGAAGGCGATGGCCGAGGCCGAGATCCTCGTGCCCACCGTCACCGACGCAATCAGCGCGATGCTGGTCGACAACGCCGGCGCGCAGCTCAAGATGATCGCCTCGTTCGGCACCGGCGTGAACCACATCGCGCTCGAAGCCGCCAAGGCGCGCGGCATCACCGTGACGAACACGCCCGGCGTGCTGACCGAGGACACCGCCGACATGACGATGGCGCTGATCCTGGCGGTCGCGCGGCGGCTGGGCGAGGGCGAGCGCCTCGTGCGCGCGGGCCGCTGGCAGGGCTGGGCGCCGACCGCGATGCTCGGCATGCGCCTGCAGGAAAAGCGGCTGGGCATCGTCGGCATGGGCCGCATCGGGCTGGCGGTGGCAAAACGCGCGCGCGCCTTCGGCATGTCGATCCACTACCACAACCGGCGCAAGGTCGATCCGGCGGTCGAGGCCGAGGTCGAAGCGACGTACTGGGAAAGCCTCGACCAGATGCTGGGCCATATCGACGTGCTGTCGATCAACTGCCCGCACACGCCGGCCACCTACCACCTGCTTTCCGCACGGCGCATCCGGCTCCTGAAGCCGCGCGCCATCGTCGTCAACACCGCACGCGGCACCGTGATCGAGGAGGAAGCGCTGGCGCGCGCCCTCTACGCGCGCGAGATCGCCGGCGCCGGGCTCGACGTCTACGAGGACGAACCGCACGTGCATCCGCGCCTGCTTGAACTCGACAACGTGGTGCTGCTGCCGCATATCGGCTCGGCCACGCATGCCGGACGCACGGCGATGGGCGAGAAGGTGCTCGTCAACATCAAGAGCTTCGTCGACGGGCACAATCCGCCCGACAAGGTCGTCCATACGATGTTCTGATCTGGGGTTCTGAACCGGGAGGTGCAGATGCGCGCACGGCTCGTTGTGGCATTCCTGATCGGGATGGTTGCGGCCCTGCCGGCCGCCGCACAGCAGCAGCGCATCGTCGAAATCCCCGGCCGGCCGGGGATCGCCGTGCGTCTCCTCGTCGTCGAACCCGCAGTCCCGCCGCACGCGGCCGTCCTGCTCTTCAACGGCGGACCCGGCGTCATCCGCCTGTGGGGGGCGTCGACGACGCCGCTCGAGGAACGCTACGCGCGGGGCAATTTCCTGCTGCGCAGCCGCACGAAGTTCGCGGCACGCGGCCTGCGCGTGGGTGCCATCGAGGTGCCCTACGAGATGCGCGATCGCGGCATGTCCGCGATCTTCCGCCGCTCGGCCGAACACGCGGCCGATGTCGCCGCTGCGGTCGCGGCGCTGCGCGGGCCGGAGAACCTGCCGGTCTGGCTCGTCGGCACCAGCATGGGAACGGTCAGCGCCGCAGCACTCGCCGTACGGCTGGGCGAAGGCATCGACGGACTGGTGCTGACGTCGAGCATCACGCGCGCGATCAACAGCGGCATCAACTGGCTGCCGGAGAGCGACGGCATCGGCGCCTTCGGGCTCGACAAGGTGCGTGTGCCCACCTTCGTGCTCGGCCACGAAGACGACGAATGCTGGGTGACGCCGCCCAAGGACATCCCGATGCTCGTGCGCCGCCTCGCCAATTCGCGCCGCCTTGCCTCGAAGATCATCGAAGGCGGCCTGTCGCCGGAATCGGACGACTGCGAGGCGCTGGCCGCGCACGGCTTCTATGGCGTGGAGAAGGAGGCGGTCGACGCGATCGCCGACTTCATCGCCGCGCGCTAATCGAGCCCGCGCGCGGCGGTGGATCATTTTGAAATATAAGAGAAATTCTTAAAGCCTGCATTTCCTGCAGGCCCCCGCCCGACTAGACCGCGGTGCCCGCCACGAGATAGGCGGCGACGAGCACGAGGCGCACTTCATCGCGTGCGCCCGCGGCGGCGTCCGACAGCGGCAGCGAGATGCGCTCCCATGTCTGGTCGAGCTGCCAGCTCTGCCGCCCGTCGGGCGTGCCGAACTCGAACAGCGCGGAATAGGTGCGCATCACAGGCTCGCCGCTGTCGCGCACGCCGTCGTACTCGACCTTGAGCACCGCCGCCTGTTCGGCCGGCAGCTCGTCGATGCCCTTGCCGGTCATCTCGCGCCGGAACGTCTCGACGAAATAGGTGCCGTAGAGCCGGTAGACCCAGCGTCCGTCCACCAGTTCGACCAGCATCAGGTGGCCGAGCCAGGGGCGCATATCGACGGGATCGAAATCAGCGCGGTCGGGATAGGGCCGGTCGAGCTTGCGCGCGGACCAGTAATCCCACAGCGAGGCCAGCTTCGGTTCCTTGAAATCGGGCCGGTCGGTCACGCACATACTCCGGGACGCGAATCGGCGTGATTCGCGGCCCGGATTATGGCCTTGCGTTCCGGGTGACACAATGGAGGCGGGCTTGTCCTACAGGTGCCGCCGGACGGGCCGCCACTTGCGTTCCACCCTCGAACCGTGTTCTTTCCGGCCAATCATCTGCCACCAACGGTCCTGACCGGATTTGTTAAAGAAATTCATACGCTCCGACCGGGGCCAGGGCCTGATTGCCGGGTTCGCGGCTGCCTACATGTGGTTCGTCCACCGCACGACGCGCTGGACCGTCCTCGGCGAGGACGGGCCGGCCGCCCTGGAGCGCGCGGGGCAGCCCTATATCGTCTGCTTCTGGCATCAGCGCATCTTCATGATGGCGCCGATCTGGGGGCGGCGGCGGCCGATCCACATGCTGATCTCGCCGCATCGCGACGGCGTGCTGATCTCGAAGACGGTGGCGCATTACGGCATCGACACGATCGTCGGCTCGACCAACCGCGGCGCCACGGCCGCGCTGCGCGGCATGCTCGACCTGCTGAAGCGCGGCGTGAATGTCGGCATCACGCCCGACGGGCCGCGGGGACCCGCGCGCAAGGCCGCCCCCGGCGTGGCGGTCGCGGCGCTGATGGGCAAGGCGCCGGTCGTGCTGATGGCCTATTCGGCGCGCGGCCGCTTTTTCGGTTCGTGGGACCGCTTCCTGCTGCCCTATCCGTTCGGGCGCGGCGCGATGATCTGGGACGTGATCCCGCCGCCCGCGGCGAAGGAAGATCTCGACGGCTTCACGCGGCTGGTGGAGACGCGCCTCGATGCCGCGTGCGCCGAGGCCGACCGGCTGGCCGGAATGGCGGCGGCATGACGCGCGCGATCTACAGCGCGGTCGCGAGCCTCGCGGAACCCGCCCTCGACCTGCTGCTCGCAAGGCGGCGTGCCGCGGGCAAGGAAGATCCGCGGCGTCTGGGCGAGCGCAAGGGCATCGCCGGAAGACCGCGCCCGGCAGGCAAGCTGCTGTGGATCCACGGCGCGTCGCTCGGCGAGGCGCGATCGATCCTTCCGGTGATCGCGCGCCTTGGCGCCGGGCGGCCGGATCTCAGCATCCTCGTGACGACCGGTTCGCTGACCTCGGCCGAGATGCTGGCCGGCCAGCTCGACGGCGTGCGCGCGTTCCACCAGTTCGCGCCGCTCGACGTGCCGCGCTGGGTGCGCCGCTTCCTCGACCACTGGCGGCCCGATGCGGTGCTGTGGCTGGAAAGCGAGCTGTGGCCGAACCTGCTGGGTGCGGTCGCGCGTCGCGGCATTCCCGCCGCCCTCGTCAATGCGCGGCTGACCCAACGTTCGGCCGCGCGCTGGGCGAAGGCGCGCGCCGTGTTTTCCCCGCCCTTCGAGGCGTTCGGCGTGGCGCTGGCGCAGAGCGAGGCGGATGCCGCACGCCTGCGCATGCTCGGCCTCGGCCATGTCGCCACCATCGGCAATCTCAAGCACGACGCGCCGGTGCTCGGCGTCGACGACGCGGCGCTGGCCGCGTTCGAGGCCTCGCTTGCCGGGCGCGCGCGCTGGCTTGCGGCGCAGGTCCATCCCGTCGAGCTTGCCGCGATCCTCGATGCGCGCGCGAAGCTGAAGGCGCAGGGCAACGACGCGTGCCTCGTGCTCGTGCCGCGCCACGCCGAACGCGGGGCCGCGATGCGCGAGGCCGCCGCCGCGAAGGGGCTCGGCGCCACACGGCGCGCGCTCGGCGAGGCGCCGGGTGCGGCCGACATCCACATCGCAGACACGATGGGCGAACTCGGGCTGTTCTATCGCGCCGCCCCCATCGCGTTCGTCGGCGGCTCGCTGGAGCCGCATGGCGGGCATAACCCGCTGGAGCCTGCCCGGCTCGGGGCCGCCATCGCGTTCGGCCCGTCGATGGAGAATTTCACCGAGCTTGCCGACGACCTGATCGCCGGAAGCGCCGCGACGCGCGTCGCCGACGCCGACGGACTGGCCGCATGGGCCGCGTCGCGCCTTGCCGATCCTGCGCTCGTCGCGCGCGAAGGGGCCGCCGCCCGTGCCTTCGCCGCGCGCGGTGCCGGCACGGTCGAGCGCGTCGTCGCAGCGCTCGGTCCGGTGCTTGCCGGTCTTGGACCCGAACGGGTGCCGCATGCGCGCGCCTGATTTCTGGAACACGCGCGGGCTTGCCGGCGCCCTGCTGTCGCCGCTGGGCGCCGCCGTGGCACTGGGCGGTGCGGCGCGCCGCGCCATCGCGCGTCCGGCGAAGGCGGCGGTGCCGGTGATCTGCGTGGGCAATCTCACCGTCGGCGGGGCGGGCAAGACGCCGACCGTCGCCGCGATCGCTTCGCACCTGATCGCGCGGGGGCGCAAGCCTGCGATCCTCAGCCGCGGCTATGGCGGGCGCGAGCGCGGGCCCTTGCGCGTCGATCCGGCCGCGCACGACTGCACGCGCGTGGGCGACGAGCCGCTGCTGCTTTCGGCGACGGCGCCGGTCTATGTCGGCGGCGACCGCGCGGCGAGCGCGCGCATCGCCGTCGCCGACGGCGCCGACATCCTCGTCATGGACGACGGGTTCCAGAATCCGGGTCTCGCGAAGGACCGCTCGTTCGTCGTCGTCGACGGGGAAGCGGGCTTCGGCAATGGCCGTCTCTTTCCCGCAGGCCCCTTGCGCGAGCCGGTGGCGTGGGGCGCGGCGCGCGCGCAGGCCTGCGTGCTCATCGGCGCCGACCAGCATGGGGCCGCCGCATCCACCGGCCTGCCGGTCTTCCGCGCCGATCTGGTGCCCGACGACGAGACGCTGTGCAATGCGCGCGTGTTCGCGTTCGCGGGCATCGGCCGGCCGGGCAAGTTCTTCGACACGCTCGTGCAGATGGGCGCGATCCTCGCAGGCACCCGCGAATTCGACGACCACCATCCCTACACGCGCGCCGAGATCGAATGGCTGATCGCAAATGCGGCGAAGATCGGCGCGCGTGCCGTCACGACGCGCAAGGACATGATGCGCGTGCCCGCCGACCTGCGCGCCGGGATCGCCACGCTGGGCGTGCATCTGCGTTTTGCCGACGCCGCCGCCCTCGACCGCCTTACCGATCCGGGAATACGCTGAGATGCTGAGACGAATTCGCCACGCCGTCGAGGCCGGCGCCATCCTTGTCTGCTACTGGCTGCTCGGCCTGCTGCCGCTCGACGCCGCGTCGGCGCTGGGCGGCTGGGCGGGGCGCACGGTCGGCCCGCGCCTGCGCCTGTCGGACCGCGCGCGCACCAACCTGCGCCGCTTCATGCCGGAACTGGGCGAGGCGGGCATCGAGCGCACGGTCGTGGAGATGTGGGACAATCTCGGGCGGCTTGCGGCCGAGTATCCGCATCTCGACGACATCGGCTCGACCGGCGTGGCGCCGCGCGTCGAACTGGTCGGCGCCGGGCATGTGCAGGCGGCCGCGGCTGCGGGCCGGCGCGTCATCTTCTACGGCGCGCATCTCGCCAACTGGGAACTGGGCGCGCTGATGACCACGCGCTTTCCCAATCCCGTGCATGCCGTCTACCGCGAGGCGAACAACCGCTATGTCGAGGCGCTGATCCGCGCGCGGCGCAGCGTTTCGGCCGCGGGCCTGATCCCGAAGGGCAAGAAGGGCGCGCGCATGGCGATGGAGGTGCTGCGCCAGGGCGAGTGGCTGGGCATGCTGCTCGACCAGAAGATGAACGACGGCGTGCCCGTGCCGTTCTTCGGCACCGACGCGATGACGGCCCCGGCGCTTGCCGGCCTCGCGCTCAAATACGATTGCGACGTGCTGGGCGCGCGGCTCGAGCGCCTCGACGGCGCGAAATTCCGCATCACGATCAATCCGCCGCTCGTCCTGCCCCGGACCGGCGACAGGATCGCCGACCAGATGGCGATCATGCGCGCGGTCAATGCCGAGATGGAGCGCTGGATCCGCGCGCGTCCCGGCCAGTGGCTGTGGCTGCACCGCCGCTGGCCGGACGCCTGAGCCTGCCTCAGCGCGCCTGCAGCCAGCCCGGCAGCAGGGTGTAGGGGTCGAAGCCGGCGGGCGTTCCGAACCCGACGGCAGCACTCTTCAGCATCTCGGGCACCTTGCCCTGTTTCCAGCCATCGAACAGGTCGGTGCTGCCGCCGACGAGCGTGCCGCGGACGAAGATCTGCGGAATGGTCTTCATGCCGGTCTTGGCGACGAGTGCGCGCCGGATGTCGCCGCCGCGATCGTCTTTCTGGTATTCGACCGAGTCGAGATCGATGGAGCGATAGGGCACGCCGATGTGGGCGAACATCTTTCGCGCCGCCCAGCAGAATTCGCACCATTCCAGCGCGAACATCACGACGGGCTGGGTCTTGTCGCCCAGTACCGTCTCGACGAATGCGGTTGCTTCGGCCGTGACCGGCACCTGCGGCTCGGGTGCGGCCGGCTTTGCAGGCGCCGGGCGCACGTCGAAACGGTAGTTGGGCGTCGAGCGCGAGATTTCGTTTTCCGCGTCGTCCATGTCGGCCTGCATGTCGGCGAACAGCGGCGTGCTCAGATAGCGCTCGCCCGTGTCCGGGATCATGCACAGCACCGTCGTGCCGGACGGCGCGGCGTTGCAGATGTCGATGGCGCCCGAAAGCGTGGCGCCGCTGCTGATGCCTGCGAAGATGCCTTCCTTCGTGGCGAGCGCGCGCGTGGTGTCGAGCGCCTTGCGTCCGTTGATCGGCACGATGCGGTCGACATGGCCGGCCGCGACGGCGTCGGCCGCCAGCTTCGGGATGAAGTCCGGGCTCCAGCCCTGCATCAGGTGCGGGCGGAAGGCCGGGTGCGCGCCGGGATAGGTGCCGTCGGGGTTCTGCGCCTGACGGATGCCGCTGCCCAGCAGCGGCGAATTGTCCGGCTCGCACACGGCGATCTTCGTTTCCGGCCGCTCGGCGCGCAGCACGCGGGCCACGCCCTTGAGCGTGCCGCCGGTGCCGAAGCCGGTGACCCACCAGTCCAGCCGTTCGCCCGCGAAATCGTCGAGGATCTCGCGCGCGGTGGTGCGCGTGTGGGCGTCGGCGTTCGCCTCGTTCTCGAACTGGCGCGTCAGGAACCAGCCATGCGCCTTGGCGAGTTCGACGGCCTTGGCAAGCATGCCGCTGCCGCGCTCGGAAGCGGGCGTCAGCACGACGCGGGCGCCGAGGAATCGCATCAGCTTGCGCCGCTCGATGCTGAAACTCTCCGCCATCACGATGACCAGCGGATAGCCGCGTTGCGCGCAGACCATCGCGAGGCCGATGCCGGTGTTGCCGCTGGTCGCCTCGATCACGGTCTGGCCGGGCTTGAGCGCGCCGGTGCGTTCGGCTTCCTCGATCACCGCAATGGCGAGCCGGTCCTTGACCGATGCCATCGGGTTGAAGCTTTCGAGCTTGGCGTAGAGGGAGACGTTCGGCGGAACGAGCTTGGTCAGACGCACGACCGGCGTGCGGCCGATCGTCTTGGTGATGTCGGAAAATTTCGGCATTGGCGGAGCCCCGTTCCTGCTGGTCGAAGAAGGGGGCTTACATATAGAAATTATATCCACGCCGCATCGTCCTACGTCCGTATAGATAGACGCGCGGATGCCCCGCCCGGCGGACCGGGCGGGGCGCGGTCGCGATGCTTACTTCTTTTTCTTTTCCGTCTTCTCGTCGGCGGCGACCGTCATCTTGACGATCTTGTCCGGGTTCTTCGGCGGCTCGCCCTTGGCGATGCGGTCGACATGGTCCATGCCGTCGGTGACCTGGCCCCACACCGTGTACTGGCCGTTCAGGAAGTGGCCTTCGTCGAACATGATGAAGAACTGGCTATCGGCCGAGTTCGGGTTCTGCGAGCGCGCGGCGCCCACGACGCCGCGGTCGAACGGCTCCTTCGAGAATTCGGCCTTGAGATTCCCGCGGTCCGAACCGCCCATGCCGGTGCCGGTCGGGTCGCCCGTCTGCGCCATGAAGCCGTCGATCACGCGATGGAAGATGATGCCGTCGTAGAAGCCGTCGCGCGCCAGTTCCTTGACGCGCGCGACATGGCCCGGCGCGAGGTCGGCGCGCAGCGCGATGGTCACGCGGCCCCATTCGAGATCGAGATAGAGGGTGTTTTCGGGATCGGCCGCCATGGTCTGGTCCTTTGCGTGTGCTGGGTTCAGTTCGGTACGTCTGCGGCCACCTGGACGCGGATCATCTTGTCGGGATTGCGCGGCGGCTCGCCGCGGCGGATGCGGTCGACGAACTCCATGCCGGAGATCACCTGGCCCCACACCGTGTACTGGTTGTCGAGCCCGGCATTGCGCCGGAACATGATGAAGAACTGGCTGTCGGCCGAGTTCGGATTGCTGGTGCGCGCGGCCCCGACCGTGCCGCGTTCGAACGGCACGCGGCTGAATTCGGCGCGAAGTTCGCCGCGACCCGAGCCGCCGCCGCCGGTGCCCGTGGGATCGCCCGTCTGCGCCATGAAGCCTTCGATCACGCGGTGGAAGGCGAGCCCGTCGTAGAACTTGGCGCGCGCGAGCTGCTTGACGCGATCGACATGGCGCGGCGCGATGTCGGGGCGCAGCTGGATGACGATGCGGCCGTACTCGACGTCGATATAGAGGAGGTTCTCGCGGTCGGCGGGCGCCTGTGCGCGCGCGTGCGTGGCAGGCAGGGCGAGCAGGAAGGCGAGGACGAGGAAGCGGAGGATGCGCATTGTTTTTGTTCCGGTCGGTTCGCGGGGAGGCGGGATTATCGGGGCAGGGGCTCCGGGGTTCAAGCGACGAAGTTCAGGAATTCGGCCGGATCGTCGGGTGATCGCCGCACAGCGCGCAGGCCGGATCGCGCGGCACCTTGATGCGGCGGAACTGCGTGTCGAGCGCGTCGTAGATCAGCAGCGAACCCGCAAGGCTGGTGCCGAGACCGAGGATCTCCTTCAGCGCCTCGCTCGCCTGCAGCGTGCCGATCACGCCGGCGACGGAGCCGAGGATGCCCGCTTCCTCGCAGCGCGGGATGAGGTCGGCGGGCGGCGGCGCGGGGAAGAGGCAACGGTAGCAGGAGAACCGGCTCTCGTAGGCCTTGAACGTCGAGAGCTGCCCTTCGAACCGCAGCAGCGCGCCCGAGACGAGCGGCTTGTGCGCGAAGAAGCACGCGTCATGGACGAGATAGCGCGTGGCGAAATTGTCGGACCCGTCGACGACGAGGTCGTAGCCGCGCACGAGCGCGTCGACATTGCCCGCCTCCACGCGCATGTCGTGCGTCTCGATGCGGATCGCGGGATCGAGGCGGCGGAGCGTTTGCGCGGCACTGTCGACCTTGCGCATGCCGACCGACGCGTGCGCATGCACGATCTGGCGCTGCAGGTTCGTCACGTCCACGTCGTCGAAATCCGCGAGGCCGAGCGTGCCCACACCCGCGGCGGCGAGATAGAGCGCCACGGGCGAACCGAGGCCGCCGGCACCCACGATCAGCACGCGCGCGGCCAGCAGCTTCGCCTGACCCGCCTCGCCGACCTCGTCGAGGATCAGATGGCGTGCGTAGCGCCTGAACTGCGCGTCGCTGAGATCGCCGAAGGCGGGGGCCTCGGCCATCGCCCTAGGTCTCCAGCGCCACGTTGAGCGATTTCGCGCGCGTGACGAGTTCGGCCAGCGTGAGGCCTTCCAATGCCGCCATCTGCCGGTTCTGCAGGTCGTGCCAGATCGGCCGCACGATCTGGTGGCCCAGCGCGGAAGCCGGCGCGCCGACGAGCGGATCGGGTGCTGCCTCGATCGTGCGCACGATCCGCACGATGTCGGCGACCGAGATCGCCGAGGCTTCCTTCGCAAGACGATAGCCGCCCTTGGGGCCGCGCTGGCCGGCGAGGATGCCCGCGCGCACCAGCGCCTGCAGCACCTGCTCGAGATAGCGCTTGGGGATGCCCTGCCGCTTGGTGATCGAGGCGGCCTGCACCGGGCGCGCGGCCGAGTTGTAGGCGATGTCGAGCACGGCCTCGATGCCGAACAGCAGCTTCTTGGTGAGGCGCATCATGGCGGTGTTTCCTAGCGTCCGGTCGAACCGAACCCGCCGCTTGCGCGGGTCGTGGCGGGAAGTTCGGCACGTTCGTTGAACTCGGCCTGCGCCACGCGCGCGATCACCATCTGCGCGATGCGCATGCCGCGCTCGATGCGGAAGGGGGCGGCCCCGTGATTGATCAGGATGACGCCGACCTCCCCGCGATAGTCGGCATCGACGGTGCCCGGCGAATTGAGGACGGTGACGCCGTTCTTCAGCGCGAGGCCCGAACGCGGGCGCACCTGCGCCTCGTAGCCTTCGGGCAACGCGATCGAGATCCCGGCGGGGACGAGGCGGTGCGTGCCGGGTGCGATCTCGACGGGCTCGGCGATCGCGGCGAGAAGGTCGAGGCCGGCGGCGCCCGGTGTCGCGTAGGCGGGGAGCGAAAGATCCTTCGCGTGCGGCAGGCGCACGATGTCGACGACGGGGCGGTCCATGTCAGGCGGCCCCGGCGATTCGCGCGGCGATGCGCTGCGCGAGGCGGCGCGCGACCTCGTCCTTCTTCATCGGGTCCCACGATTCGATGCCCGCTTCGTCGATCACGTGCACGCGATTGTCGTCGCCGCCGAAGGTGCCCGTGCCCGCACCCACGTCGTTCGCCACGATCCAGTCGCAGCCCTTGCGCAGGCGCTTGGCGGCGGCGTGCTTCAGCAGGTCGTCGGTCTCGGCCGCGAAGCCGATGACGAGGGCGGGGCGCGTCTTGTGGCGCGACAGCGTGGCGAGGATGTCGGGATTCTCGGCAAGTGCGATCTGCGGCGGCGCGCCGCCGTCCTGCTTCTTCAGCTTCGCGTTGCCCGGTGCGGCCGGGCGCCAGTCGGCGACCGCGGCGGCGCACACGGCGATGTCGGCGGGCAGCGCCGACAGGCTCGCGGCCAGCATTTCCTGCGCGGTCTCCACGCGCAGCACGCGGCAGCCCGGCGGATCGGCAAGGCGCGTGGGCCCGCTCACCAGCGTTGTTTCCGCGCCAAGGGCCGCGAGTGCTGCGGCGATCGCATGGCCCTGCTTGCCCGACGAGCGGTTGGCGATATAGCGCACCGGGTCGATGGGTTCATACGTCGGCCCGCTGGTGACGAGCGCGTGCCGGCCGCGCAAGGGCGCGTTGGCGCCCAGAAGAGTCTCGATGGCCGCGACGATGGCCAAAGGCTCGCTCATGCGGCCGGTGCCGATCTCGCCTTCGGCCAGTTCGCCGCTCTCGGGCCCGACGAACGACACGCCGCGGTCGCGCAGAAGGGAAAGATTGGCGACCGTCGCCGGGTTCGCCCACATGACGAAATTCATCGCCGGTGCCGCGAGGACCGGCTTGTCGGTCGCGAGCAGCACGGTCGTGGCGAGATCGTCGGCCTGACCGTGCGCCATCTTGGCGAGGATGTTGGCCGTGGCGGGGGCGACGACGACGGCATCGCAGTCGCGCGCCAGGCGGATATGGCCGATCTCGTGCTCGGCCGTCAGATCGAACAGGTCGTCGTAGACGCGGCTGCGCGACAGCGTGCCGACGGAAAGCGGCGTGACGAATTCCTTGGCCGACTTGGTCAGCACGCAGCGCACGTCCGCCCCGCGCTCGCGCAGGCGGCGGATCAGGTCGAGGCTTTTGTAGGCCGCGATCCCGCCGCTGACGATCAGCAGGACGCGCTTTCCGGCGAGCATGGCTATTTACCCCCAACTTCACCGTACTTTAGCGCCATACCGCCGGACGGCGCAACCGAGGCACCGGTTCGTATGCCGGAACAACGGCTTGACGGAAATGCAGACCACCCGCAGATTCAACCAATGATTGGAATCCGGGCATTCACGATCCCGGTATGGCTCCTGCTTGTTTCGGTCGGGCCCGCCTCCGCCATGTCCGATCCGGTTCCGTCGGGTGCGGTCGACCCGGCGCGCATCAAGTTCATCACGACCGATGCAGCAAGCTCGCGCTGCATCGGTCGGCCGAAGACGCCGATGTGCGGCATCGAGACGCCGATCGGATGCTATGAGCAGGTGACGAATGTCGGCTGTGTGCACCGCAAGGACCCGCATTTCTTTGGCAAGGGCCTGCCGATCCGGGTCGAATACGTCATCGTGAAGGCCGGCTTCGTGAACCGCAAGCGCGTGCGCGCGGCCCTCGCGACGGACTACGGCCGTGACAATTGGCGCTGGCTGACCGCGGGCGAGTTCCAAGTCCGCGCGTTCGTACGACAATGCGCGGACAGTCTCGATACATGCGACGGGGTCGATTGGAACGACGCAACCTACACGGTCGGGCCGAGCATCTACAAAACCGGACCAAGCCGAGGTCTCTGGACATTCGCGATGTTCGGCACGTTCTCCGAGAGCGATTTTTTCGTGGACTGATCATTTGCGCGGCCGGAGAAGCGGTATCGGCTGCGATCACCCCGCCATGCCGGGGCCGATCCGGGCATGGCGGGGGCAGGGCGGCCGGAGGTCTATCCGGCGTTGCGCGCGGCGAGCGTGCGCGCGGCGAACATGCCGGCGAGCAGTGCCGTCGCATAGAGGACGGCATTGAGGCTGCCGAAGCCCAGCACCGTCACCGCCGGGCTGGGGCATAGGCCCGCGATGCCCCAGCCGAAGCCGAAGATCGCCGCACCCGACAAGAGGCGGGCGTCGAGCTTCGTCGCCGTGGGCAGTTCGAAGCGCGGCGCGAAGACCGGTCGGCTCCGCGCGAAGGTCAGCCGGTAGCCGACGAACGTCACGCCGACGGCGCCGATGAGGCCGAACAGCAGCGTGGGATCCCAGCCGCCCGTCGCCAGCGCCGCGACGTCGAAGAAGGCGAGCAGCGTCGGCGGATTAGCAAGATCGGAGACGATCAGCCCGGCACCGAAAAGGAGGCCGCAGAGGAATTGGACGAAGACAGGCATCGCGTACTCCCTAGAAAACGTGGCGGACGAGGAATGTGGAGATCATCGCGGCGGCGGTGAATGTGCCGGCCGCGGCGAACGAGCGCGGCGACAGCCGCGCGATGCCGCACACGCCGTGACCCGACGTGCAGCCATTGCCCCAGACCGAGCCGAAGCCCACGAGTGCGCCGGCAAACAGCAGCGGCGGCAAGCCGGTGTCGATCTGTGGGCCCGACCTGGCGAGACCCGTCAGGATCATGATGCCGGGTGCCGCGACCAAGCCCGCGAGATAGGCGATGCGCCCGGGCATCACATTGTCGACATAGGGCGGGAACAGGCGCTGGGCGATGCCGCTCGTGCCCGCGATGCGCCCAGCGAAGGCCATCAGCAGCACCGTCGCAAGGCCGATCATTGCGCCGCCCACGAGGGCGGCAATCGGATGGAAGTCGGAAACCATGGGTCGTCGTCTCTCCGTGTCGGGGGGTGGGGCAATTATTAAATCAGAAAAATCTAATATTGTAAGGACTACAATAGAAGGCCGCCTTGTCCGCGGGCGATCGCGGCTAGCGGCCCTTCTTGCCGAGGATGAGATCGATGCTGTAAGCCGCGATCTTTCGCAGCTCGGCCTCGTCGCCGAAGGCGCGTTCCAAGACGGCCATGCCGCGCGTCACCGTCGCCATATGCAGCGCCACCTGTGCCGCGTCGCCGCCGAACTCGCCGCGCTTTGCGTCGTCTAACAGGACCGCTTCGATCATGCCGGTGACGCGGGAGATGAGAGTGGCGAAGGCCTGACGCGCTTTTTCGTCGAGGCCCTCGCTGTCGTCGGGCGTCATCTCCATCAGCCCGCGCGTGGTCGGGCAGCCGCGCGGCGGCGAGCCCGCGCGGAAATTCCGGATCGTCATGGTCGAACTCGCGCAGCCGCATCTGAAAAGCGGATAGAGCACGGCGACGCCCGCCCCACCGGCATCACCCGCGGCCGGCGCTGCGGCGTGGTGGGCGGCGATCTCGTCGGGCGTGGGCACGTCGAAGCCGGCAAGCGCGTCGGCCCGGCGCTTTTGGGATCGCTCGGTTCGGGAAGCCGGGACAGCATGGCGGGGTTCTCCTTTCCCGCCTTACGTACCCTCTATGTTCTATATTGTCAATATTCCTATTATAGGATATATGAGGTCTTATGACACAGATGCTCGCAACCGGCCGGGACGACATGCAGTTGACGGGGAAAATCCCGTCAACTGGTCAACGCGATGTCATTATTTCAAGCCATATCAATGGAATAGAAATTTTCCTGTCAACGCCCGTCAACAACCCGTCAAGCAACTTTTGCGGGGACGGGAAATTACAAAAGTCGTGGATGCCCGCGACGGGCGCGGGCATGACGCGGTTGGCTGATTTTGTCCGTCATGCCCGGCGCATGCCGGGCATCCACGACTTCTCCTGCCGCAACCCCGGTCGGTGGACGGTCAGGACCGGTGGCGGTGTCCTAGCGGAACAGCAGATAGAGCAGCGCGGCACCTGCCGCCCCGGCCGCGATCCACGGCCAGCGCGGGGGCATGCGGTCGCTGCCGAAGGCGCGCAGCGTGTCGGGGTGCAGGCGCACGCCGCCGCCCGCGATAAGGGCCGCCGCGCGGTCGAGATTGCCGACGAGTTCGGGCAGTTCCTCCAGCCGTTCGAGGAGTGCCTCGCTGCTGCTGGCGATGCGCGCCATCGGCCCGCGGTTGGCGAGCATCCATTCCTCGATCAGCGGCCGCGCCAGCGCCCACATGTTGACGCTGGGGTCGAGCGTGCGGCCCACGCCCTCGCACACCAGCATCGATTTCTGCAGCAGCAGAAGCTGGGGCTGCGTTTCCATCTGGAACTGCTCGGTGACCTCGAAGAGCTGGGCGAGCAGCTTGGCAAGCGAGATGTTCTCGAGCGGCAGGCCGAGAATGGGTTGCGCGATCGCGCGCGTGGCCTGCGCGAAGGCGCCCACGTCCTGCGTCGCGGGCACGAAGCCCGCGCGGAAATGCACCTCGGCGACCTTGCGGTAATCCTGGTTGAGGAAGCCCGCGAGCATGTCGGCCAGCACGATGCGCGTGGGCCGGTCGATGCGGCCCATGATGCCGAAATCGACAGCCAGCAGCGTGCCGTCGGCGGCAACGAACATGTTCCCGGGATGCATGTCGGCGTGGAAGAAGCCGTCGCGGAACACCTGGCGGAAGAAGGCGCGCGCGGCCCTGGCGACGATCTCCTGCGGATCGTGGCCCGCGGCGATCAGCGCCTCGCGCTCGTCGATCGGGATGCCGGCCACGCGTTCGGTCGCCAGCACGCGGCGCGCGGTGCGCGCCCAGTCGACGGCGGGCACGCGGAATTCCCTGTCGTCCTTGAAATTCGCCGCCAGTTCCTCGGCCGCCGCGGCTTCCAGCCGCAGATCCATCTCGAAGCGCACGGTCTGGGCGAGCGTGGCCACGACCGCGTTGGGCTTGAGCCGTCGCAGCGAGGGGACAAACGTTTCGATCAGGCGCGCGGCCCAGGCCAGCAGGTCGACGTCGCGCGCGAACGCGGCTTCCACGCCCGGCCGCAGCACCTTGACCGCGACCTCGCGCCCGTCGGTCGTCGTGGCGAAATGGACCTGCGCGATCGAGGCGGCCGCGACGGGCGTTTCCTCGATGTCGACGAACAGCGCGTCCAGCGTCTTGCCAAGCTCGCTTTCGATCGTCGCGCGGGCCTGTTCGAACGGGAACGGGGCGAGATGGTCCTGCAGGTCGGCAAGGTCGGCGGCGACCGCTTCGCCCATGATGTCGGCGCGCGTCGACAGCACCTGCCCGAGCTTGACGAAACCGGGCCCCAGTTCGGTGAGCGCCAACGCAAGCCGCTGCCCGGGCCGGGCCGGCAGGCCGCGCCGGCGCAGGCGCGCGGCGATGCGCGCACCCAGCGGCGTGAAATCGGCGAGGCCGAACGCCTCGAACGCGTCGTAGGCGATCAGCGTGCGCGCGATCTTGGCAAGCCGCACCAGACGTCCGGGCAGGCGCACGACCATCAGGTCCGCCAGCCCCAGTGGATCGCGGCAATCCCGCCGGAGAGGTTGCGATGACCCACGTGCGCGAAACCCGCACTCCGCATCATCTCGGCCAGCGCCGCCTGCGGCGGGAATTTGCGGATGCTCTCGGCAAGATACCGGTAGCTGTCGGCATCGCCCGCGACCAGTTCGCCCAGGCGCGGCAGCACCTTGAAGGAATAGGTGTCGTAGATCCGGTCGATCAGCGGCAGGACGAGCCGGCTGAATTCGAGGCAGAAGAAGCGCCCGCCCGGCTTCAGCACGCGGCGCGCCTCGGCAAGCGCCTTCGCCGGGTCCGTCACGTTGCGCAGACCGAAGGCGATCGTGATGCCGTCGGCCGTTCGGGATGCGAAGGGCAGCGCCATCGCGTCGCCCGTGATCCAGTCGGGGCCGGGAACGAGCGCGCGGTCGGTCGCGCGCACGCGACCCTGACGCAGCATCTGTTCGTTGTAGTCGCACACGCTGACGCGCGCGCCTTCGGCCATCAGCGCGAAGGCGATGTCGCCCGTCCCGCCGGCAAGATCGATGAAGGTCTCGCCCGGCTTGGGCGCCACCTGATGGACGAACGACGCCTTCCACAGCCGATGGACGCCCAGCGACATAAGGTCGTTCATCAGGTCGTAGCGCCCGGCGACGGAATCGAACACCTCGCGCACGAGCCCGGCCTTGGCCGAGGCCGGCACGTCGCGGAAGCCGAAATGGGTCGTGTCGTCAGTCGCTTGCGTCATTGCGGGGGGCACCATAGCAAGCACCACTGGAAAAGGGGAGGGCGCATGGGGCAGGGTCTTGGCGCCATGCCCGAGCTGCCCGAAGTCGAAACCGTCGTCCGCGGCCTGCGTCCCCATCTCGTCGGCCGCCGCCTTGCCGCCGTCATCCAGCGCCGCCCCGACATCCGCACGCCGATCCCGGTCGATTTCGTGCAGCGCGCGACGGGTGCGCGCGTCACGGCGGTCGAGCGCCGCGCCAAATGGATCGTCATGACGCTCGATCGCGAGGCGACGCTGCTCGTGCATCTGGGCATGTCGGGGCGCCTCGTGCTCGTCGAGAAGCCCGACAGGCACGGGCCGCACGACCATGTCGAGTTCCGCACCGACGACGGCGCCACGATCCGCTACACCGATCCGCGCCGCTTCGGCGTCGTCGACCTGATCGACACGGCGGCGCTGGCGGGCGATCCGCGCTTCGCCGGTCTGGGGCCCGAGCCGCTCGACCCGGCGTTCGACGCGAAAGCGCTCGCGAAGGCGCTCGAAGGCTCGAAGGCGCCGTTGAAGGCAGCCCTGCTCGACCAGCGCAACGTGGCGGGCCTCGGCAACATATATGTGTGCGAGGCGCTGTTCCGCTGCGGCCTCAGCCCGCTGCGCAAGGCGGGTACCGTGAAGGGCGACAGGGCGGCTTCCCTGCTGAAGGCGATCAAGGCGACGCTGGGCGATGCCATCAAGGCGGGCGGCTCGTCGGCGCGCGACTACGTGCAGGCTTCGGGCGAACTCGGCTGGTTCCAGCACCAGTGGCGCGTCTACGACCGCGCGGGCGAGGCCTGCACGACCCGCGATTGCGGCAGGCCGGTCCGGCGCGTGGTGCAGTCGGGCCGCTCGACTTTCTATTGTCCGCACTGCCAGCGCTGAGTAAGAGAAGAGCCATGCGACCCGTCCTCCTTTTCGCGCTCGCCTTTCTGGCACTTGCCGTTCCGGCCCGCGCGGCCGATGGCTTCGTCGAGGGCATCGACGACCTGCCGCTGATGGCCGGGCTCGCGGCCGCGGGCGAACCCACGATCTTCGACGCCGCGCAGGGCCGCGTCGTCGAGGCGCTGGCCGCGGGCGCGCCGTCGCGCGCGGCCGTGCTCGACTTCTATACCGGCACGCTGCCGCAGCTCGGCTGGCGCCTCGACGGCGTGGGCCGCTTCGTGCGCGAGGGCGAACGCCTCGTCATCGAATTCCCGCCGGCTGCGCCCGGCGTCACGCAGGTCCGCTTCTTCCTGTCACCCGAGTGAGGTTTGCCGATGGCCTATGAGAACATCCTTGTCGAGACCAAGGGCAATGTCGGCCTGATCACCCTCAACCGGCCCAAGGCGCTCAACGCGCTGTGCGCCGCCCTGATCGCGGAACTGGGCCAGGCGCTCGACGCCTTCGAGGCGGACGACAATGTGGGCTGCATCGTGCTCACCGGTTCCGAGCGCGCTTTCGCCGCCGGCGCCGACATCAAGGAGATGGCGTCGAAATCCTATATGGACGTCTATCTCGCCGACTTCATCACCGTGGGCTGGGAGCGCGTGACCAAGTGCCGCAAGCCCATCGTGGCGGCCGTGGCGGGGTTCGCGCTGGGCGGCGGCTGCGAAGTGGCGATGATGTGCGACTTCATCCTCGCCGCCGATACGGCCAAGTTCGGCCAGCCCGAGATCACCATCGGCACCATACCCGGCTCCGGCGGCACGCAGCGCCTGACGCGATTCGTGGGCAAGTCCAAGGCGATGGAGATGTGCCTCACCGGCCGCATGATGGATGCGGCCGAGGCCGAGCGCGCCGGGCTCGTCAGCCGCGTGGTGCCGGCCGCCGAGCTGCTGGAGGAGGCGCTGAAGGTGGCCGCGAAGATCGCCGGCCTGTCGCGCCCGGTGGTCATGATGGCCAAGGATGCGGTCAACCGCGCCTACGAGACGACCCTCTCGGAAGGCGTGCATTTCGAGCGCCGCCTGTTTCACTCCACCTTCGCCACGCAAGACCAGAAAGAGGGCATGGCCGCCTTCGTCGAGAAGCGCCCGCCGGCCTGGAAAAACCGCTGATCGGGCCCTGTTGACGGCCCCCCTCGGCGGGGCTATAACCCGCCGCCTTTCCCGAAGGTGCGCGTTTCGCGGCACCCGGGAATAAACCCGTTCCGGAAGACAGACAGACAATGGCAAATACCAAGTCCGCAAAGAAGGCCGCGCGCCAGACGCTGCGCCGCACGGAAGTGAACCGCACGCGCGTCTCGCGCATGCGCAGCTACGTGACGAAGGTCGAGGACGCGATCGCGGCCGGCGACAAGGCCGCTGCCGCCGCCGCCCTCAAGGCCGCCCAGCCGATCCTGATGCGTACCGCCAAGGTCGGCGTCGTTCACAAGAATACCGTGTCGCGCAAGATCTCGCGCCTCTCGGCACGCATCAAGGCGCTCAAGGCCTGATCGTCTCCGCCGCGCGCGAAAATCGCGCGCGGAAATATAAAAATGTTTCGCGCCGTCTTCGACTTTTGCCGAAGACGGCGCTTGCATTTTCGGCGCACGGCGTTCTCGCGCGCGCCACTGCGCACCGTCCGCTTGCGGGCGCGTACGCGCAACGGTGCGCAAGTCATTGAATCTCCGCACGCGCGTCGCGGCGTTCCGCACGGTCGGAATTTTTCGCGCGCGAGCATAAGAATCTTGCGAGCATCAAGAGTCGCTCCGATGCCACACGCGCGACGATTCACGCGTTCGCACTTCGGACCTGTTGCGAGTCGATGGGCATCGTGATTTAGTTCGCTCGTCCGAGCGCTGACGCGCGACGACGCACCGCTTCGCCGCCGCGCTTCTCGAAGACGCACAGACGAAACGGACCGCGCCGCGCCGAAGCATCGGAACGAAGATCCGGATCGAAATCCGGATCGGACAAGAAGGTTGGACCGGGTTCGGTTTCTGGCTGCAGCGGGCAACGAGCGGAGCGGGACGACGATATGCGACGCCGAAGCGAAAATTCGCCCCGCAACTCCAGGTCGGGTTTCAGGAATGGGGGCCAGCGTCCAGCCGCAGCGCGCGATACCGAAAACAACCAAGATCGATCCGCAGTCCGTTCCGCGATCTCGCGCGGGCGGCGGACCGGCGAAAAGTCTGAACGTGAACAGACGCAAGAACAGGGATTTCCGCCAGTGATGCCGCTCCATTCCTCTGCTGATGTGTCCCGCCCGATGCGGCGCCGGCGCATCGATACCCTCGGTCCCGTCCGCCGCCGCTCCGTAAGCCGCTCCGCCTCGAGTTGACCTCCGCACCAGGCGGGCGACGAGCCCGCCTCTCCCGATGACGCATCCGTCGCGGGTGCGGGCTAGGGGCTCCGGGGCATGTTGCCCGGAGAGGGATGGAGACGACGGCGGGCCGCAAGGCCGCCGGGAAGCAGCGGGACGGTTCGAGACGATGACTGAGGCAAGCACGAAATCCGGGAATGATGCGGCCGCCGCGCAGGGTTACGCCGGCGACCTCGACGCGCGCCAGGCGTGGGACCTGCTGGCGGCCGACAAGACGGCGGTACTGGTCGACGTGCGCTCGCGCGCGGAATGGACCTTCGTGGGCGTGCCCAGCCTCGGCGCGCTCGGCAAGGCGCCCCTGTTCGTTTCCTGGCAGAACTACGCGACCGCCGCCGACGGCCGGGCGCTGATGGTTCCCAATCCCGACTTCGCCGCCGCCGTCGCGGGCGCGGTCGACAAGGACGCGCCGGTCATCTTCATCTGCCGTTCGGGCGGGCGTTCGCGCTCGGCCGCGATGGCGCTGACGGCACTTGGCTTCAAGCGTGCATATAATCTTTCCGGCGGGTTCGAGGGAGACCGAGACGGCGCCAACCATCGCGGCATGACGGGCGGCTGGAAAGCCGCCGGCCTTGCCTGGACGCAGGAGTAGGCGCCATGCGTTCCCAGGAATTCGGACCCTCCCTCGAAGCCCAATGGGTGCGCGTTCGCGCCCGCCTGAAGGGCGAGTTCGGCGAGGCGGCCTATAAGAGCTGGCTGAAGCCGCTCACGCTCGTCAGCGTCGAGGACGGCACGGTGCGTATCTCCGTACCCACCCGCTTCATGCAGGACTGGGTGCGCCAGCACTATGCCGACCGCATCAAGACGCTCTGGCGCGCCGAGAACAAGCTCGTGCGCACGGTCGAAGTCGTCGTGCAGCCCGCCGCCGGCCTGCAGGCCCCGGCACCCGCACCCGCGACCGGAACCGCGCAGCGCCCCACCGCCTCGGCGGCGACCGCCCGCCCGGCCTCGACGCCCGCCGGCACCGCGCACGGCTATGCGTCGCCCTCCATCGCCCGCACGACCGACGATTTCGAGGATTTCGGCGCCCAGCTCGATCCGCGCTTCACGTTCCAGTCCTTCGTGCACGGCAAGTCGAACGAGTTCGCCGCCGCCGCCGCGCGCCGCGTGGCCGAAGAGGCGAAGGTGCCGTTCAACCCGCTATTCCTTTATGGCGGCGTGGGCCTCGGCAAGACGCACCTGATGCACGCAATCGCCTGGCACATCCGCAAGCGCAATCCGCAGCGCCGCGTGCTGTACCTGTCGGCCGAGAAATTCATGTACCAGTTCATCCGAGCGATGCGCTTCAAGGACACGATGTCCTTCAAGGAGCAGTTCCGCTCGGTGGACGTGCTGCTGGTCGACGACGTGCAGTTCATCGCCGGCAAGGACGCCACGCAGGAAGAGTTCTTCCATACGTTCAACGCGCTGGTGGACCAGAACAAGCAGATCGTGCTGTCGGCCGACAAGAGCCCGGCCGATCTCGAAGGCCTCGAAGACCGCGTGCGCTCGCGCCTCGGCTGGGGCCTCGTGGCCGACATCCACCCCACCACGTATGAACTGCGCCTCGGGATCCTGCAGTCGAAGGCCGAGAAGCTCGGCACGGCGATGCCGCCAAAGGTGCTGGAATTCCTCGCCCACAAGATCGTCGCGAACATCCGCGAGCTCGAAGGGGCCCTCAACCGCATCGTCGCGCATTCCACGCTCGTGGGCCGTCCCATCGGCCTCGAAAGCGCGCAGGAAGTGCTGCACGACCTGCTGCGCGCCTCCGATCGCCGCGTGACGATCGAGGAAATCCAGAAGAAGGTCGCCGAGCATTTCGCGATCCGCCTGGCCGACATGCATTCGCCGCGCCGCGCGCGTCAGGTGGCGCGCCCGCGCCAGGTCGCGATGTATCTCGCCAAGCAGCTCACCAGCCGCTCGCTGCCCGAGATCGGGCGCAAGTTCGGCGGGCGCGACCACACGACGGTCATGCACGCGGTCCGCAAGATCGACGAACTGCGCGCGGCCGACGCCGCGTTCAGCGAGGACGTCGATCTGCTGCGCCGCATGCTCGAAGCCTGATGGGCGCGCGCGCGCCGCGCATCCTGCTGACCGGCTTCGAGCGCTTCGGGCCGCACAAGACCAATTCCACGCAGGCACTGGCCGAACGTCTCGACGGCGAATGGTTCGGCGACGCGCGAATCGTCGGCCGCGTGCTGCCGGTCTCGATCGCCAGGATCGCGGCGTCCCTCGAAGCGGCGATCGCCGAGACCGATCCCGTCGCGATCGTCGCGCTGGGCCTTGCCGCCGGCGAGACCTGCGTGCGCATCGAGCGCGTGGCGAAGAACGGCCTCAAGTTCCCCTATCCCGACAATGACGGGAAGCGCCCGACCGGCAGGATCGACCGCAAGGGCCCGGCCACGCGCGCGGCGAACCTGCCTTTCAACGCGATCCTCAAGCGCCTGCTCGCCGCCGGCATCCCGGCGCGCCTGTCGGACGATGCGGGGCTCTATCTGTGCAATGCCGCGCTGTGGCACCTGATGGCGTTCGCGGGCAAGCGCCCGGCCGGCTTCATCCATCTGCCGTCGACGCCCGAAATGGTCGCCGAAGCGCTGCGCCGGGCAGACCCGCCGGCGCCTGAAAACTGTGCTTCGATGGGGCTGCGCCAGCAACTGGCGGCCGTCCGCGTCGTGCTGGCCGAGGCCGCCCGCAAATCCTTGAAATAAGGCCCGTTTCCAGCGCCTTTGCGGCGTCGAGAAGCTTTCGCCAAATGGCCCTTCTGGTATAGTCAGAGGTCCACGGATTCGATTCGCGCGAAACCCTTTTTCGAGACCGCACCGAGATGAAAATCACCATCGAACGCGCCGCCCTCCTGAAGGCGCTCGGTCACATCCAGAGCGTCGTCGAACGCCGCAACACGATCCCCATCCTGTCCAACGTGCTGCTCGAAGCGACGGCCGCCAAGGGCGGTGCGGGCAAGCTTTCGCTGACTGCGACAGACATGGACGTCGCCTTCGTCGAGACGGTTCCCGCCGAAATCGCCAAGGCCGGCTCGACCACCGTGCAGGCCCACACGCTCTACGAGATCGTGCGCAAGCTGCCCGAAGGCAGCCAGGTCGGCATCGAATGGTCGTCGGAAAAGGGCCAGGTCGCGCTGCGCGCCGGCCGTTCCAGCTTCAGCCTCGCGGCACTGCCGTCCGACGATTTCCCGAAGATGGCGGCGGGCGAGCTGCCGCACGCCTTCGAGATCCTCGCCGAAGATCTCAAGACGCTGATCGACAAGACGCGCTTCGCGATCTCCACCGAGGAGACGCGCTACTACCTCAACGGCATCTACATCCACGCCACCAAGTCGGCGGGCGTGGACGTGCTGCGCGCGGTCGCCACCGACGGCCACCGCCTCGCGCGCCTGGAGATGCCGCTCCCCGACGGCGCGGCGAAGATCCCCGGCGTGATCCTGCCGCGCAAGACCGTGATGGAAGTGCGCAAGCTGATCGACGAGACGGCCGGCGCCGTGCAGGTGTCGCTGTCCGACACGCGCGTGCGTTTCGCCTTCGGCGATGCCGTGCTCGTCTCCAAGCTGATCGACGGCGCGTTCCCGGACTACGAGCGCGTCATCCCGTCGGGCAACGACAAGACGATGGAAGTCGACCGCAAGCTGTTCGCCGCCGCCGTCGACCGCGTGGCGACGATCTCGACCGAGAAGTCGCGCGCCGTGAAGCTCGCCGCGACCAAGGGCCTGCTGTCGCTCACCGCCAACAGCCCCGATGCCGGCACGGCGAGCGAAGAGATCGAAGTGGCCTATCAGGGCCCCGCGATCGAGATCGGCTTCAATGCCCGTTACCTGCTCGACATCGCCGAGCAGATCGAGGGCGAGAACGCGACCTTCAAGATGGCCGATGCCGCCTCGCCGACCGTGGTGGCGGACGCGGCCGATCCGAGCGCGCTCTACGTCCTCATGCCGATGCGCGTTTGAGGGGATGACGGCCGTCCCGGCCCGGATCGTCCCCTTTCCCGCAGGCTCGGTGCGCGGCTCGGCGCCCGCGGCCGTGCTGCGGCTCGACCTGACCGATTTCCGCTGCTACGCCGCCCTGCGGCTCGACGTGCCCGCCGCACCCGTGGCGCTCGTGGGGCCGAACGGGGCGGGCAAGACGAACCTTCTGGAAGCCATCTCGTTCCTGGCCCCCGGCAGGGGCCTGCGACGTGCACGTATCCACGAGCCCGAGCGTGCGGGCAGCGCCGGTCCGTGGGCCGTCTCGGCCGAACTCATGTGCGACGGCGAGACCGTGCGCGTGGGCACGGGGCGCAGCGAAGGCGACAAGCGCATCGTGCGCATCGACGGCAAGCCGCAGCGCGGGCAGGCCGAGCTTGCGCGCCGCCTTTCGGTTGTCTGGCTCACGCCGGAGATGGACCGCCTCTTCGCCGAAGGGGCAGGGGCGCGCCGCCGCTTCCTCGACCGGCTCGTCTACGGTTTCGATTCCGAACATGCGGGCCAGGTCGCGGCCTACGAGCATTCGCTGCGCGAGCGCGCGCGCCTGCTCGCCGAGGGCGGCGCCGACGCCGCGTGGCTGGCGGCGCTCGAAGAATCGCTCGCCCGCCATGGGACGGCCATCGCGATCGCGCGTGCGCAGACCGTGGCGCGCCTCGACCGCGCGGCCTGTGCGAACGTGGGCCCGTTCCCGACGCCCTCGCTGACCCTGTCGGGCGAGATCGAGCGGCTGTGCGCCGAGATGCCCGCCCTGGCGCTCGAGGACCGTGCGCGCGACATCCTTGCCGCCAACCGCGCGTCCGATGCCGAGAGCGGCACGACCGCCTTCGGCCCCCATCGCGGCGACCTCGCCGCGCGCTGGGCCGAGAAGGACGCGCCCGCCGCGCGCCTCTCCACCGGCGAGCAGAAGGCGCTGCTGGTCTCCCTCATCCTCGCGCACGCGCGCGAGTTGGCGGCCGAGCGCGGTGCGCCGCCCGTGCTGCTGCTCGACGAAATCGCGGCCCATCTCGATCCCGCGCGCCGCGCGCATCTTTTCGACGAACTCGTCGCCCTGGGGGCCCAGTTCTGGGCGACCGGCGCGGACGAGGACGCATTCGCCCCGCTCGCCGGCCGCGCGCACATGCTGCGCGTGGGTGCCGGCGGCGTGGTTCACGCCTGAAGGACGACCGAACATGACCGATCCCGCCAAGTCCATTCCCACCAAGAGCATCGAAGACGCGTCGGCCGCCTACGGGGCCGATTCGATCAAGGTGCTGCGCGGCCTCGACGCGGTGCGCAAGCGCCCGGGCATGTATATCGGCGACACCGACGACGGCACGGGCCTGCACCACATGGTCTACGAGGTCGTCGACAACGCGATCGACGAGGCGCTCGCCGGCTGGTGCGACGCGATCCAGGTGACGCTCAACGCCGACGGTTCGGTCACGGTGCGCGACAACGGCCGCGGCATCCCCACCGACATCCACGCCGAGGAAGGCGTGTCGGCGGCCGAGGTCATCATGACCCAGCTGCATGCGGGCGGTAAGTTCGACCAGAACTCCTACAAGGTCTCCGGTGGCCTGCACGGCGTGGGCGTGTCGGTCGTCAACGCGCTGTCGTCGCTGCTCACGCTGCGCATCTGGCGCAGCGGCAAGGCCTACAAGATGGAATTCCGCCACGGCGAGGCGGTGGCACCGCTCGCCGAGATCGGCCCGGCCGGCACGGATCGCGGCACCGAAGTCACCTTCCTGCCCTCGACCGAGACCTTCACCAAGACCGTGTTCGACTACGACACGCTCGAACACCGCCTGCGCGAACTCGCCTTCCTCAATTCCGGCGTGCGCCTCGTGCTCGCCGACGAGCGCGGCGTGGAACCCAAGCGCGTCGAGCTGCATTACGAAGGCGGCATCGAGGCGTTCGTGAAGTATCTCGACCGCTCGAAGCAGGCGCTGCACGCGCCCGTGTCGATGAAGGGCGAGAAGGACGGCATCACCGTCGAAGTGTCGATGGAATGGACCGACGCCTATCACGAGACGATGCTGTGCTTCACCAACAACATCCCGCAGAAGGACGGCGGCACGCATCTGGCCGGCTTCCGGGGCGCGCTGACGCGCACCGTCGCGCGCGTGGCGGGCGAGAATGCCGGCAAGAAGGAAAAGGTCGCGCTGTCGGGCGATGACGCGCGCGAGGGGCTGACCTGCGTTCTCTCGGTCAAAGTGCCCGATCCCAAGTTCTCCTCGCAGACGAAGGACAAGCTCGTCTCGTCCGAAGTGCGTCCCGTCGTCGAGCAGATCTGCAACGACAAGCTCCAGCAGTGGTTCGAGGAGCATCCGGCCGACGCCAAGCGCATCGTGCAGAAGATCGTCGAGGCCGCCACGGCGCGCGAGGCCGCGCGCAAGGCGCGCGAGCTGACGCGCCGCAAGGGCGCGCTCGACATGGCCTCGCTGCCGGGCAAGCTTGCCGACTGCCAGGAGCGCGATCCCTCCAAGTCCGAGATCTTCATCGTCGAGGGCGATTCCGCCGGCGGCTCGGCCAAGCAGGGGCGCAACCGCGCCAACCAGGCGATCCTGCCGATCAAGGGCAAGATCCTGAACGTGGAGCGCGCGCGCCTCGACAAGATGCTGTCGTCGGCCGAAATCGGCACGCTGGTGACCGCGATCGGCACCGGCATCGGTACCGAGGAATTCGACGTCGAGAAGTGCCGCTACCACAAGATCGTCATCATGACGGACGCCGACGTGGACGGCAGCCACATCCGCACGCTGCTGCTGACGTTCTTCTACCGCCAGATGCCCGCGCTGATCGAGCGCGGCTACATCTATATCGCGCAGCCGCCGCTCTACAAGGTCAAGAAGGGCTCGTCCGAGGTCTATCTCAAGGACGAGCGCGCGATGGAAGACCACCTCATCGCCGGCGGCATCGAGGGCATGACGCTGACGGGCGCCGACGGCGCGATGCGCGCAGGCGCCGACCTGCGCAGCGCGGTCGAACGCGCGCGTGCGGCCAAGATGATGATCCTGGCGCTCGCCCGCCGCGTGGGTTCGCGCGACGCGGTCGAGCAGGCCGCGATCCTCGGCGCGCTCGACCCGACGCTGCTGGCCGATGCCGACAAGGCGCAGGCGGTGGCCGAATTCATCGCCAAGCGCCTCAACATCCTGAGCCCGGAGACCGAGCGCGGCTGGACCGGCACGCGCGGCCCCGACGGGCTGGTGTTCGAGCGGCGTCTGCGCGGCGAGATCGACCGTGCGGCCATCGACCACGTGACGATCAACTCGATCGAGGCCCGTCGCCTCGTCGAGATGGCGGGCGAGTTGCAGACGCTCTACGCCAAGCGCGCGAAGCTCGAGACCAAGGACAAGAGCATCGTCGAGGTGCCGGGACCGATCAAGCTGATCGACACGGTGCTCGAGGTCGGCAAGAAGGGCCTGTCGTTCCAGCGCTACAAGGGGCTGGGCGAGATGAATCCCGAGCAGCTCTGGCAGACGACGCTCGACCCGCAGGCCCGCCACCTGCTGCAGGTGAAGATCGCCGACACGGCCGACGCCGACGGCGTGTTCACGACGCTGATGGGCGACGTGGTCGAACCCCGCCGCGATTTCATCGTCGAAAACGCACTCAAGGTCGCCAATCTGGACGTGTGAGTCTGAGTGGGGGGGAGGCCAGAACCGTCCCCGAGCTCGGAGATTTCAGATCGTCACGCATCGCATCTGTTGTAACCTATGCAACAGCGGCAACGAACCGTCTGTAGACGGTCGGCTTCCTGAAGTATCCGCTGTTGTTCCTAAGATTTTGTCATGCTTGATTCCTATTTGCGTCCGCTGATCGACCCGCCTCTGCGCGGGATCGCCCGCGCATGTGCCGGCGCCGGGATCGGTGCAGACCAAATGACGCTGGTCGGGTTGGGGCTGGGCCTCGCTGCGGCAGCCGCCATAGCGCTTCAGAAATTCGAGATCGGACTTGTCCTTATATTCGCCTGTCGCCTAGCGGACGGACTTGACGGTGCGATCGCCCGCATTCGGGGCAAGACGGCTTTCGGCGGCTATCTCGACATCGTGTGCGATTTCGCATTCTATGCCGCCATTCCACTGGCGTTCGGCATTGCCAATCCGGATGCCCGCATCGCGGCACTGGCGTTGATCGCAAGTTTCCTGCTGTCCGGCGCATCCTTCCTCGCCAGCGCCATCGTCGCCGCGCAGCGGGGCTGGGAAACCCGCGATCAAGGGGAAAAGAGTTTCTACTATCTCGCCGGACTTGCGGAGGGGGCGGAAACGATCGCCGTATTCGTGGCGTGCTGCCTTTGGCCGGCATGGTTTCCGATCTTGGCTTACTCCTTTGCCGTGCTGTGTGTGCTGACGGCGCTCGGGCGCACGATGCTTCTTCGATCGATGCTGGCATCCGCCTCGTGACGACCCGCAGGATTCTCGTTCTGGGCTTTCTGCTTTCCGCCGTCGGGCTCGCATATTCGTTCGGCCTCCATTCGACCCTGACACTCGAGAACCTGAAGGCGCAGCACGCGCGGTTGTCGGATCTGACGGCGATGCACCAGTTTGCATCGCCAGCCATCTACTTTGCCGTCTACGTGCTGATCGCGGCCCTATCCATCCCGGGCGCGACGGTCCTCACGCTTGCTGCAGGGGCCCTGTTCGGTACCTCGGGCGGAATCTTGCTCGTGTCCTTTGCGTCGACGCTCGGCGCCCTGTTGGCGTTCCTTTCGGCTCGCTTCGTGCTGCGCAGAACCGTCGAGTTGCGGTTCGCCGAAAGACTGGCTGCGGTCAATGCGGGGATTGCGCGCGACGGCGCATTCTATCTCTTCACCCTGCGGCTGGTTCCGGCTTTACCGTTCTTCGTCGTGAACCTCGTCATGGGGCTGACGCGGATGAAGGCGCTGCCGTTCGCTCTGGTAAGCCAGATCGGCATGCTTCCGGCGACGGCCGTATTCGTGAATGCCGGTACGCGATTGGCGGAGATCGAAACGGCGGGCGATGTCCTGTCCCCCGCACTGGTGCTTTCGCTTATGGCGCTCGGGCTGCTGCCGTGGGGTGCGAAACTTGCGATCGGCGTGCTCAAGCGCCGCAAGCTGTATTCCCGGTTCGAAAGGCCACGGCGTTTCGACCGCAACCTCGTGGTTGTCGGCGCCGGCGCAGCCGGCCTCGTCGCCGCCTACGTCGCCGCAACCCTGCGCGCCAAAGTGACCTTGGTCGAAGGGCGCCGCATGGGCGGAGACTGCCTGAACTCCGGGTGCGTGCCTTCGAAGGCACTCATCAAGGCATCAAAGGTCGCCCATCTGGTGCGTCATGCTGCCGCTTATGGCATCGATTCGACGGTCGTGGGGGTCCGCTGGCGCGAAGTGATGTCGCGCGTCCGGCAGGCCGTCGATGAGGTCGCGCCACACGACTCCGTCGAGCGTTATACCGGCCTTGGCGTGGAGGTGATCGAGGGGTGCGCGCGGCTTGTCGATCCGTGGACGGTGGAGATTTCAGGTGCGGGCGCGGCGACCACGCGCCTTACCAGCCATTCGATCGTGATCGCGACGGGGGCGGCGCCGGTCGTTCCGGATCTGCCGGGGCTGGATCAAGTCGGATTCGTCACTTCGGACACGCTTTGGGCCGATCTCGCGGAACGCGATGCGGTACCGGGGCGAATCGCAGTGCTGGGCGGCGGCCCGATCGGCTGCGAACTGGCCCAGGCACTCCAGCGACTGGGCGCTACTGTCACCATTGTCGAGGCGGCGGAACGTCTTCTCGTGCGGGAAGATCCCGAAGTCTCGGCGTTCGCCGAACAGGCGCTGCGCGCGGAGGGGATCGACGTCCGTGTCGGCCATCGGGCGACAGCGTGCGAGATGCGAAGTGGCGAGAAGCTTCTTGCCCTCGATTGCGCCGGTGTCGGACACGAGATCGCATTTGACAGCCTGATTGTTGCGGTCGGTCGTGCGGCACGTCTGAGCGGCTTCGGTCTTGAGGAACTCGGCATCCCGGCTGCGCGGGTGGTCGAGACCAACGAGTATCTCGAAACCATCTATCCGAACATCTACGCGGCGGGTGATGTCGCCGGTCCCCATCAGCTAACGCATGCGGCGGGTCATCAGGGCTGGCATGCGGCCGTCAACGCGCTGTTCGGGCGATTCAGGCGGTTTCCCGCCAGCTATTCGGCGATGCCTGCCGTGACATTCCTGGATCCCGAAATCGCGCGCGTCGGCCTCAACGAATCGGAGGCTGCGGCGCGCCGCATCGCCAACGAGGTGACGCGCTACGAGATCGAGGATCTCGATCGCGCGATTGCCGACGGTACGCGAAGGGGCTTCGTCAAGGTCCTGACCGTACCGGGCAAGGACCGAATTCTCGGCGCGACGATCGTCGGGGCCGAGGCCGGCGAGATGATCGCGGAATTCGCACTCGCAATGCGCCATGGCCTCGGGCTCAATTCGATCCTCTCGACCGTCCACGCCTATCCGACGCGGGTCGAGGCCAACAAGGCCGTCGCCGGGCTCTGGAAAAGGGCGCATGCGCCGGAGTGGGTGCTGAAGCTCGTCGCGCGCCTGCATGCGTGGGAGCGCGGCCATTGAAGGATGAACCGCTGCTTCGCGCGACGATTTTCGTCGGGGTCTTCGCCGCTCTGGCATTGATCGAGCTCGCCTTTCCGCATCATCGGGACGGGCACAAGGGTGCGCGGTGGCGCGGCAATCTTGCCCTGTTCGCGCTCGGCATTGCGGGCACGCGACTGGCGTTGCCGATGGGCAGTATCGGTCTGGCCGAGTTGGCGGCGGCGCGTGGTATCGGCCTTTTCAATCTGGTCGCTTGGCCGGCGTGGGTGACGACAGTGCTGGCTGTGATCGGCTTCGACCTGCTGATCTGGTGCCAGCATCTGGTTTTCCACCGGGTGGACCGGCTCTGGCGAGTCCATCGTGTCCACCATGCCGATGAGGCGATGGATGTGACGACCGGCCTGCGCTTTCACCCGATCGAAATCCTGCTGTCGCTCGCGATCAAGTCTGTCGCGATCGCGCTGATCGGCCCGCCCGCTTTCGCGGTATTCCTGTTCGAGGTGCTTCTCAACGCAGGCGCCATGGCGACGCATGCGAACTGGAAGATTCCCGCGACGATCGACCGGGCCTTGCGCTACTTGATCGTCACACCCGGCATGCACCGGGTGCATCACGCCTGCGACTGGGGCGATACGAATGCGAACTTCGGCTTCAATCTCGCGATATGGGACCGACTTTTCCGGACATATCGCCCGGAACCGAGAGCCGGAGATTCCGAAGTGCGCTTTGGCGTCGAGGGGTTTTCCGACGAAACGCGAGTTGTTCCACTCCTCACACAACCGTTCCGGAACGGTAGCTGATTGCTCAAAGAGCGGCCTTGCGTCATGGGCGCAAGGTTCGCAATCATTCATCGGTTGCGTATTTCGGATATAGCCGACGTCCTTTCGGAAATTGTACGGCGGATCATCGACCGCATGCCGAGTGAAGCGCGGAATCCGACGATGCAGCCGACAATCCACAGCCAGCCGTGGGGGGCTGCCCGACACGACCCCGCCGACGAACGCGCCGTCGTAGGCGAGCGAACCGAATAGAAGCGCGTGAAGGAATATCCCGACAGCCACGAAGAGGAAGACCGGCAGCAGCGGCGACTTGTCGTCGCGCCGCATGATCGAGCGGATTGCGCCCGTGAAGCCGATCCTGCCTCAAGCCATCACGAAGTCGAGAGCGAACCCCAGCAGGACCGGCAGGATGCTCATCGTGCGACGGCGTCGGCGGCGATCTTCGCGAAGATCGCGTCGAGTTCAAGTGCCGCTTCGTCGATCAAGGGCTGTCGGTAACGCGCGTAGATGTCCGAGGGCCGCCTCCACGACACGAGCGCGCCGCCCGGCACCTCGCGGACATGGATCGGCAATGGGGCTTCGATGCCGGCCGCCGGATCGACCGCCAGAATGCGGCGCGCGAAGTCGTTGCGGAACACGAGGATCACAGCATCCCCTGGGATCCGGATCGACTGGCCCGCCGCCGCGCGCGAGGCGCTGGCCGTTGCGATCCTGAACATGCCATTGGCTTCGATCGCTTGCTCCACGCGCTCCACGGCCCGGTCGAATTCGTCGGGCGACGGAAGTTGGAGAACCTGCGCGTGCGCTACGGCCGGCAAGACGAGAATGAAAAAGCAGGCGGCGAGGGTGCGCATCATCGATCTCCGGAGCTCCGTCCGACCCGAGCCTACTCAAAGCGCCATCGTCAATATCTCTGTTTCTCCTTCAGGCAGAGCTCTCGATACCTCGGTTCGGCGCACTCAACGCGAAGGTTACGGAGACTATGACGATCCGACGCAGAAACAAGATGCCCCACGAAAACCGATCGCCAATCGCAGATCTCGTACTGAAATCGCTGCCCGCGCCTCGTGCAAAAAAGCGACCGGAAAACGACTGAAACGGCACGCCTTGCGCACGGAGTCTCAATCATTCGGGAAGAATCCATCCAAATCGTGGTTTTGCGACTCCGTGAGACCCCAATGTAATGACGCACACGCGAGCCTCGAACTTTCTGAGATCCTGGAAGGACGACGGGTTGAGAAAAACTCAATCGCCGTCGAAACTTTACTGAATTGCGGACGAACCGTCGGGGTGGGCATCTGATCGATGCCCCTTCCTCGAACCCGGACGCAATCATGAAGCGCCTTCTCGCCGTATCCGCCCTTGCCCTCCTGCTTGCAGCCGCCGGTGGCGCTCCCGCCGGAGCGGAAGAAGCGCGCCAGATCCGGATCGCGCCGCAGTTCGGCATCGCCTATCTGCCGCTCCATGTCGTGCGCGAGAAGAAGCTGCTCGAGGCGAGCGTGCGCGCCGCCGGGCTGCCGGAGCCGACGGTCGAATGGATAACGATTTCCGGGGCGGCCGCGATGAACGACGGGCTGCTGTCGGGCTCGATCGAGTTCGTCACCGCCGGCGTCACGCCGATGATCACGGTCTGGGACAAGACACGCACCCAGCACCGCGTGCGCGGCGTGGCCTCTCTCGGCTCGATGCCGAACTACCTGCTGACCAACAATCCCGCCGTGCGCACGGTCGCCGACCTTACCGAGAGGGACCGCATCGCACTGCCGTCGGCGCGCATCGGCTTCCAGGCGGCGCTGATCCAGATGGCGAGCGAGAAGGCGTTCGGGCCGGGGAAATTCGACCGGCTGGACGCGCTGAGCGTGAGCATGTCGCACCCCGACGCGACCGTCGCGATGCTGTCGGGCCGTTCGGAGATCACCGCGCATTTCACGAGCCCGCCCTTCCAGCAGCGCCAGCTCGAGGACCCGAAGGTCCGCAAGCTCGCCTCCAGCTACGACCTGCTCGGCGGGCCGCACACGTTCAACGTCGTCTACGCGACCGGCCGCTTCGCGGACGCCAATCCCAGGACGGTGAGGGCCTTCGTCGACGCGCTCGACGCCGCGAACCGTTGGATCGTCGCCGAGCCGCAGGCCGCGGCGGAGCTCTATCTGCGCGCGGAGCCTTCGAACCTTTCGGTCGAGTTCGTCCGCTCGATCCTCGTGGACCCCGAGGTCCGCTTCACGACGATTCCGGAAAAGTCCGCCGTCTTCGCCGAATTCCAGTTCCGGACCGGCCAGATCAAGGCGGCGCCGGTCTCGTGGCAGGACCTGTTCTTCGCGCCCCTGCACGATCGGCCGGGAAGCTGAGCCGCCTTCAGGTCGTCTCGGTGACCTTGCGCAGGAAGCGCGGCTTGTCGGGATCGAGGCCGCGCGCGCGTGCCACATCCGACACCAGTCCGTAGAAGGACTGCACGGACGCGATTGGCGCCAGCACGGCCGGCAGGCCTGCGGCCAGCTTCAGCGCCACGGCGCCATCGATCGCCGCCGGTCCGACGGCGAGCGTGGGCACGTCGCGGGCGCGCAGCAGACGCGCAAGGTCGCGGAGTCCGTCCAGCGCCGCATCTTCCTGGCCGAGCACGATCGCGGGGAAGGCGGCATCCACCACCGCGATGGGGCCGTGCAGAATCTCGGCCGCGCTGTAGGCTTCGGCGTGGATCAGGCACGTTTCCTTGAGCTTGAGCGCCATCTCCTGCGCCGCGGCAAGGCCCGGCCCGCGGCCGACGACATAGACGCTACGCGCCGCGGCGAGCGGCGGCACGGCCGCGCGCCAGTCGGCCGAAGCGGCCTCGCGCAGGATTCCGGGAAGCGCTTCGACGGCGGCGAGCAGGTCGGCCCGTCCGCTCCAGTGCGCGGCGATCTGCAGGCATGAGGCGAGACTCGCGATATACGACTTGGTCGCCGCCACGCCCTTCTCGGGGCCGACGTCGAGTGCCAGGACATGGGTGCAGGCACGCGCGAGCGGCGAGGCGGGGTCGTTGGTGACGGCGATCGAGATGGCGCCGCGCGCCGTGGCCGCCTCGCCGAGGCCGACAAGATCGGGGCTCTTGCCCGACTGCGAGACCGCGAGAAAGAGGCTGTCGGCGAAATCGGGCGAGCCGCCGTAGATCGAGCGCACCGAGGGCCCGAGCGACGCCGCGATGCGGCCGAGATGGACTTCCGAAAGATACTTGAAATAGGTCGCGGCGCTGTCCGAACTGCCGCGCGCGCCGGTCACGACCAGGCGCGGCGGCTTCGCGCGCAGGTGCCTGCCGATCTCGCGGCATGCCGCCTCGTTCTTCGCCAGCATGGCCTCGACGCGCGCCGGCGCTTCGGCCGCTTCGCGTCGCAGGAGTGTGTCGTGTGCGTCCATGTCCGTCCCCGGCTCCGTCAGGGACGCGACCCTACTTCATCGCCGGTCGGCTTTCGAGACCTGCCTTCAGGCGCAGCAGCGCTCCGGCAGGCGGCCGGCGGCGATGCCGAGGCGGCTGCGCGCGCCGTCGAGGATCTGCAGCAGCGACTGGCGCGAGACGCCGTCGCGGCGCATGACGGCGTGCGTGACGGGATCGTCGAGCAGTTCGCCGAGCGTGGCTTCGCCGTCGATGCGGCGGGAGGGGCGGGCGGGAAACGCGCTTATCTGGGCCATGACGGGGCCTTTCTCTCTTCTTGGATGTGTCCAGCATCGCGCGGTGCGGCACCGCCGGCAAACGAGCATTTCTGAAGCCTCCAGTGAGCAAAGCTAACCGGTTACCGGCGGGCGACGGAAACCTGTTGTCCGGCGCCGCAGGCCCGGCCATCCTGCCGCGCATGCGCGGTTTCCGGCTCCCGAACTGGTTTCCGGCGTTCCGACCGACGGCGGCCGGGACGGCGACGGCGTTGGGCACCGCCGGATGGACGCAGTACTTCCTCGTCGTCGTGCTGTGGCTGTCCCTGATCGGCTTCGTGTGGTTCTTCATCATCGCGGGCACGCGCGAGATCGAGGCGACCGCAGAGGCGCAGGCGCGCAACCAGGCCCAGGTCTATGCCGACCTCGTCGAGGAGTTCGTCGACCAGACGCTCGGCAATTTCGACCAGGACCTGCTGCTGCTGCGCGACGCCTATCTGCGCCATGATCTGGGCTCCGACCTGCGCGTCTGGCGCGCCTCGAACTATTCGCGCAGCTCGATCGCCGTCTTCTATTCGATCCTCGACGCCGAAGGCCGGCTGGCGGCCACGACCGGCGACCAGACGGCGATCGGCATGGAACTCGCGGACCGGCCTTCCTTCCTCGTCCACAAGGAACGCCGCGAAGACAGGCCCTATCTGGGCGTGCCGGTGGTCAGCCGCGCGGCGAACCGCGCCGCGCTCCAGCTCTCGCGCCGGATCGACGGGCCGGACGGAAGCTTCCAGGGCGCGGTCGTCGTCTCGCTCGATGCCGAATACTACAGCCGCTTCTTCGCGCGCACACGTGCGCGGCCGAAGGACATCATCGCCCTGCTCGGCACCGAAGGGACGGTGCGCGTGCGCGCGGGCCCCGAGCAATCGGGTGCGGCATCCTATCTGGGCCACCCGACCTTCGAACGCATGCTGGCCGAGCGGACCGGCACCGGCCGCGGGCCGGGTGCCAGCGACGGCATCGACCGGTTCGTGGCGTTCCGAACGCTCGACGAATACGGCCTGATCGTCTACGTGGCCGTCGCGGCCGACGAGGATACGTCGATCCTGCAGTCGGGCATCGATTTCCTGCGGCGCATCGCGTGGATCTGCACAGTGCTGACCGGCATCAGCGCGCTTGCGATCGCCTTCCTGCTCAAGCGCCGGCACGAGGCGGCGCTGACGCGCACGATCGTGGGCGAGCTGTCGCGGCGAATGGCCGTGATCGGCGGGCTGCTCGACCGGTCCGACGCCATCCTGCTGGCCGTCGGCGGCGACGGCAGAGTCCACTATGCCAACGCGCGCTGCCGCGAACTGTTCCGCGGCCGAGCGGGTGCGGCCGCCATCCAGGCGCAGTTCCGCTTTGTGTCCGACAGCGCGTCGGAGATATTCCTCGACCGCATCCGCGCATCGCAGGCGGCCCCCGTCTCGTTCGAGCAGGACCTGCTCGACGCGCGCGACGAGCAGCGCTCGCTCCTGTGGGTGTGGAGCGCCGACGACCGCGTGGCTTCCGACGCCCCGTCCTTCATCGGCTTCGCCATCGACGTGACGGCGCGCCGGCGCGACGAGATGACCGCGATCCGCAGCGACAAGATCTCGTCGCTGGGCGAGATCGCCGCGTCGATCGTCCACGAACTCAACCAGCCGCTCAACGTCATCGGGCTTGCCTGCTCGAACGCGCGCGAGCTTCTGGCCGGCCGGCCGGTGCCGGACGGCGCGGTCCAGCGGCTCGACCGGATCGAGCAGCAGGTCGGCCGCGCGGCCGGCATCCTCGACCGGCTGCGTCGCTACATGTCCGGGGCGGCGGCCAATCCGTCGACCCGCTTCCCGATCGCCGAGGCGGTCCGGTCGGCCGAGGAATTCGTCGCCGACCAGCTGCGGATCGACGGCGTCAGCGTGACGTGCAACATTCCCGGCAACCACCTCCTGCATGGCGACCGGCTGCTGTTCGAGCAGCTGATCGTCAATCTCGTGCTGAACGCGCGCGACGCGATCGTGTCGGACGCGACGACGCGGGACGCCGACGTGCGCGGCCGGATCGTCGTCGACGGCGATCTCCCGCCCGGCGGGACGCATCTGCGCATGCGGGTCAGCGACTCCGGGCCCGGGCTTTCCGACGAGGCCGCCGCCCGCGCCTTCGAACCGTTCTTCACGACAAAGCAGGCCGGGCGGGGAACCGGATTGGGGCTTCCCATATGCCGGACGATCGTGCACTCCTTCGGCGGCGAGATCGCGATCCGCAACCTCGCCAGGGGGGCCTGCGTCGAGTTCTCGGTCCTGCTGGACCGGGGTGCGGCAAGCGCGCTGGCGCAGCCCAACGCGGCCAGCGACGCCGCACAGTGATTCCACGCAACGCGCCGGAGGGCGCGGGAGACAGGCCGATGCCAGAACAGACCAAGGTCCTGATCGTCGACGACGAAGCGGAAATCGCGGCGGAGCTCGCGGCGCTGATCGCTCGGACCGGCCTTGCGACCGTCACGGCGCACGACGCGGCCGGCGCCATCAACATCTTCGCCGCCGACCAGCAGATCGGCGTCGTCGTATCCGACATCCGCATGCCGCGCCGTTCGGGCATCGAGTTCATCCGCGGCCTGCGCGGCATCGGCACGCGCGGACGGCTCGCGCGGATCATCTTCTGCACCGGCTATGCCGACGTGAACGTGACGATCGAAGCGCTGCGCCTGGGCGCGGTCGAGTTTCTGACGAAGCCGGTCGAGCCTGCCGAACTGCTGGCCGCCGTGCGCAAGGCGGCGGACGACTACCGGCAGGAAGTGGACGGGCGTGCGCTCGACGTCGCGGCCACGCGCGATCTCGTGCAGATCGTCGAGCAGTTCAAGTCGTTCATCCTGACCGGAAAGGGCCAGTTGCCCGCCGCCGCCGCGTCTGTCGCCGCGGCGGGCGGCGACCGCCTGCGCAAGACGAACCACTTCCTCGCGATCCGCAAGCTGCGCGACGCCCATCTCCCGACGGCCGAGTTCGACGAGCCGCTGTGGTTCATGTTGCTCGATCTCTACCATTCCCAGATCACCGGCCAGCGCGTGTCGATCTCGAATCTCTGCCTGTCGTCGGGCATTCCGCAGACGACGGCGCTGCGCCGGATCGAGGAACTGGTCGGGCGCGGCCTGGTGCGCCGCGTGCCGGACCAGAGCGACCGCCGGCGCGCGTTCGTCGAGCTTTCGGATGACGGGCACGCGCGGATCTCGCGCTTCCTCGATTCGGTTCCGCTCGAACCCGTGGCGGGCTGACATGGCGTGGCTCTATCTCGCCGTGGCGGCCGTGTTCGAGATCGCGTGGGCGATCGGCCTCAAGCAGGCCGCCGGCACGGCGAGTTGGACGGTCTGGGGCGTCATGATCGCCTGCATGGTCGCGAGTGTCGTCTTCCTCGGTCTTGCGGTGCGCGATCTGCCGATCGGCACCGCGTATGCGATCTGGACCGGTGCGGGTACGGCCGGCGTGTTCCTCGCGGGCCTGCTGCTGTTCGGCGAATCCGCCGACATCCTGCGCGTGGCGTGCGTCGGCCTCATCGTCGTCGGCGTGCTCGGCCTCAAGTTCCTCAGCGCCTGAAACCTACCGCACTGCGGGACGATCCGGATCGTGCCGTTGCTGTGCCCGAGGGCAGTTGCGCGGCCCCCGGTACCTCAATAGTATTGTCTTAAGAATAGAACGAGGAACGCCGCGAATGACCAATCGGCTTGGCCATCTGATCGTCAGTGGCCGATGGGACGACAATGTCGCGATCGTCGATGTCGACAAGGCGTTGCTTCCCGAGAACGACAAGACGTCGAACGCGATCGTCTCGCGTCCGCGCGTCACACCCGACGTCGATACCGACGGCGACGGCGTGCCCGATGCCAAGGCAAGCGGCCAGCCCGTCGCCATCGTCGTCGACCGCGCGGCGAAGTTCGCCTATGTCGTGAACCATTCGGGCGCCGCGACGCCCAAGGGTGCTGCCAGCTACCAGCACGGACATCCCGGCCTTATCACCGTGGTCGATCTCGCCAAGGCACGCGATCCCGCGCACGACGGAACGCTGGGCGCCGTCGCGGCTTTCATGCCCACGGGGCGCACCGGGCCTGTCGGCTGCGCGATCACGCCCGACGGCAAGACGCTGCTGGTGAATTGCGGCGAGGCGGAAGAAAGCGAGGATGGCGGCGACGAGATCACCGCGATAGATCTCGCCACGCGCCTGCCCGTGCGGCGGATCATGCTGCGCGAGACGCCGGGCCATCCCGCACCGGGCCCCAGCCGGCACGACAGCCCGCACCCGAGCTTCGGGCGCTATCCCAATCCGACCGGCATCGTCGTCTCGCCGCTGAAGGGCGGCCATGCCTTCGTGGGCAATGGCGGCCTCAGCGACGTTTCGGTCGTCGATCTCAAGGCCGCCTTCGCAGGCGATCCGGGCGCCGAGATCGGCCGGGTTCCGGTCGAGACCGGCCCCTTCGGCCTTTCGGTTAGCCCCGACGGCACGCTCGTGGCGGTCGCGGCGCGCGAGAGCATGTCGGTCGCCTACGAAGGGCGGACCGTCTCGATCATCGACGTGGCGCGCGCCGTCGACGGCGCCAAGGATGCCGAAGTCGCGCGTGTGGCCGTCGGCAGCGACGACCCGGCCGAGCAGACGCGCCCCTTCGCCGTCGCCTTCACGCCCGACGGCAAGCGCATCGTTGCCTCGTGCTTCCGTTCCAACACGATTTCGCTGATCGATGTCGCCGACGCGATCGCCGGCCGCAAGGGCGAGGTGCAGCGCATCCGCCCCACGACGCCCGACGGCGCCCAGCCGCGCCCGCGCGGCATCACGATGGCCGGCGGGCGCTATGCCTGCGTCGTCGGCGGGGCCAAGAACGGGCCGCGCAGCAGCCTCGTGTGGTTCCTCGATCTCGAGACCGGGAAGATCGTTTCGACGGTTACCGGCGTGGGCAACGAAACCTACATGCTCGATGCGATTCCGGCGGACCGCATGGCCTGATTCCGCGGCCCCGCATGTTCCACGTGTTCCAGTTCCGATAAAAACCGAAAAAAGGGAAGATCCGATGGCATTCACGCGACGCACGCTCCTGCAGACCCTGTCCGCGGCCCCGCTCGCCTGCGCGGCCCCCGCCGCATTCGCCCAGACAGGATGGATTCCGACCCGCGAAGTCGAGTTCGTCGTTCCGTTCGCCGTGGGCGGCGGCGCCGACCTGCTCGCGCGGGTCATCCACAAGATCATCGTCGAGGAAAAGCTCGTCCCGGTTTCCATCGCCCTCAACAACCGGCCGGGCGGCGGCGGCGCCACGGGTCTGGGTTACGTGACGGCGCGCAAGATAGGCGATCCGCACACGATCATTCTCGTCAACGGCACGACGCAGATCACGCCGATCCTCAATCCTGCTGCCAAGACGCTGTCGGAAGTCCGCCCGTCGATGAACGTCATGCTCGACGACTTCGTCTTCTTCGTGAAGGGCGACGCGCCCTGGAAGGATGCGAAGGCGTTCGTCGCCGACGCGAAGACGAAGCCGGCGAAGGCCTATGCGTTCGCGACCGGCGGGACGACCGACGTGATGGCGATCACCGTCTTCGCCAAGGCGACGGGTGCGGAATACAACATGCTGAACTTCAACAGCGGCGGCGAGGCGCTCACGCAACTCCTTGGCGGGCATGTCCACGGCTGCATGGGCAATCCGCTCGAGTTCATGGGCCACCTGCAGTCGAAGGCGGTGCGCGCGCTCGGCGTCTTCCGCGACACGCGCTTCACGGCGCTGCCCGACGTGCCCACGATGAAGGAGCAGGGCATCAACGCGCCGAACTTCCAGATGTGGCGCGGCATGGCGACGCCCCGCGGCACGCCGGACGACGCGGCCAGGTACTGGGAGGGGATTTTCGCCAAGGTCGTCGCGTCGCCGACGTTCAAGGCCTACATCGCCGAGAACATCGCGTCGGAAGCGCCGATTCCGGGCGCCGCCTTCGAGAAGTTCCTCGCCGACCAGGAGAAGCTCTACCGCGATCTCCTCGGCAAGCCGGCCTGATCGTCATGAACCTCCGCGCTATCCGGGGCGAATTCGCCCTGTGCTCGATCTTCATCGCGACCGGAGTCTTCTGGGTCGCGGTGGCGGTGGGGTTGCCGATGTGGGAGGGCTTCGCGCCGGCGACGGGCTTCCTGCCGCTGGTCTACGGCGTCCTGCTTGCCGTGCTCGGAATTGCCGCCACCGCCGCCGACGTCCTGTCGGTGGCGGTGGACGGCGAGGCGAAGAGCCCGGTCGGCCGGCCGTTGATGATCCTGCTCGCCCTCGCCGCCGGCGTCGCCGGCATCGAATCGGCCGGCTTCTGCGTCTCGATGTTCCTGGCGATGCTGTTCCTGTTCCGCGTGGCCGAACGGCTCCCGATCGTTTCGTCGCTTGCCGTGTCGGCCGGATCGGCGCTCGTCCTGACGCTGGTGTTCCGCACCTGGCTTGGCGTGCCGTTTCCCGTCGGCCCCTGGGGGTTCTGAATATGTCGGTTGTCTACGATCTTGCCGCGGGCTTCGCGGGCGCGCTCACGCCCTGGAATCTGCTGATGTGCTTCGCCGGCGTCTTCGCGGGCCAGCTCGTCGGCGCGCTGCCGGGGATCGGGCCGTCGTCGGCGATCGCGCTGCTGCTGCCGCTCACCTTCGGCGCCGACCCCACGTCGGCGATCATCCTGTTCGCCGGAATCTACTACGGTGCCCAGTACGGCGGCACGCTCACCTCGGTGCTCATCAGCGTGCCGGGCGAGCCGTCGAGCGTGATGACAAGCATCGACGGCTATCAGATGGCGTTGCAGGGAAGGGCGGGTGTGGCTCTCGGGATCGCGGCCATCGGCTCGTTCATCGCGGGCACGGTCTCGACGGTCGGGTTGATGCTGCTGGCCCCGCCGCTCGCGCGCGCCGCCCTTGCCTTCGGTCCGCCCGAGTATTTCGCGCTCGTCGTTCTGGGCCTCACCGCACTCGCGGCCGTCGGCGGCTCGGTGCTGAAGGGCCTCACGACCGGAATGTTCGGCCTGCTCGTCAGCACGGTCGGGATCGACCAGCAGACCGGCGTGGCGCGTTTCGCGTTCGACAAGGTCTGGCTGCTCGACGGCGTCGGCTTCATCGTGCTGTCGGTCGCCCTGTTTGGCGTGGGCGAAGTTCTTTCCAGCGCCGGCATGTCGACGCCGCGGCCGATCACGACGGTCAAGAACCTGCTGCCGTCGCGCGCCGAGTGGAAGCAGAGCCGCATGCCGATCCTGCGCGGCAGCCTGATCGGCTTTTTCGTCGGCGTGCTGCCGGCGACGGGTGCCACCATAGCCTCGTTCCTGGCCTACATCGTCGAGAAGAAGGTCGCCAAGGATCCCTCGCGCTTCGGCAAGGGCGCCATCGAGGGTGTGGCGGGGCCCGAATCCTCCAACAACGCCGCCGCCGCCGGCGCCATGGTGCCGATGCTCGCCCTCGGCGTGCCGGGTTCGGGCACGACGGCGATCATTCTGGGCGCGCTCATCATGTTCGGCATCCGGCCGGGGCCGGAGCTGTTTGACAAGAATGCCGAGTTGGTCTGGACCGTCATCGCCAGCATGTATATCGGCAACGTCCTGCTGCTGGTCATGAACCTGCCGCTTGCCGGCCTGTTTGCGCAGCTGCTGCGCGTGCCCTATTCGTGGCTCTATCCGCCGATCCTGGCGCTGTGCGTGGCGGGCGTCTATTCGCAGGCCAACTCGATCGAGGACGTGTGGATGCTGGTCGGATTCGGGGCGCTGGGCTGGGCGATGATGCGCTACGACTGGCCGGCCGCGCCGATGATCCTGGGTCTCGTGCTGGGCACCGTGTTCGAGAATTCGCTGCGCCAGTCGATGACGCTCTCGCACGGCAGTGCCGAGATCTTCTTCACGCGGCCCATCTCGGCGACGCTGCTGGCGTGCGCCGGCATCGCCGTCGTCGCACCCTTCCTGCTGAAGCTCTTCCGGCCTCGCGCGATCGCCTGACTGCTATTTGGTCTGGCCGCGGACTTCGGTGTCGAAGCGGTGCAGCAGGCGCGTGCGCGTCTCCGGCTTGCCGAAATGCACGAAGTCGTAGTCGACGAGCTTCAGTTTCGACATCTCCGGCACACCCTCGGGCAGCGGCGCCGCCTTGTTCGACGGGATCGAGAACGAGATGCCCGCCTTGACGCCCAGCGCCTGCGCCGGCGCCGACAGCGCCCAATCGTAGAAGCGCTTCGCGTCGGCGAGATTGCGCACACCGCGGATCAGGCTCATCGAGCCGATCTCGTAGGCCGTGCCCTCGCAGGGGCTTGCCGTGCGCACATCCTTGGCACCCGCCGCGATCTGGACGAGCGCGTTGTCGAGGAACGTGATGCCCAGCGGCGATTCGCCCGTCGCGACCGAGCGTGCCGGGATCGAGCCCGAACGCGCATAGTTGTTGACGTTGCGGTCGAGCGCCTTGAGGTACGTGATGGCACCGTCCTCGCCCATCAGCGACACGATGGTGGCAAGAAGCGTGTAGGCCGTACCCGATGCGTTGGGATCGCTCGACTGGATCAGGCCGCGATAGGCCGGGTTTGTCAGGTCGCGCCAGCACGCCGGCCGCGGCAGGTTGCGCGCGGCGAGCGCGGGTTCGTTCCACGCGATCGACAGCGTTCCGGCGATCACGCCGACGGCGCGCTGGCCGCTCTTGCGCCAGACTTCGACGGCCCAGGGATGGAGCTCGGCAAGGCGCGGGGATTCGTAAGGCTCGGTCAAGCCGTCGGCGGCCGCGAGCAAATGCGGATCGCCCGTTCCGCCCCACCACACGTCGACGCGCGGGCGCGCGGCTTCCGCCTTGATCTGCGCATAGGCCTCGCCGGTGCTGCGTCGGATCAGCGCGACCTGCACGCCGGTCTCGCGCTCGAAGCTGGTCGCCATCAGGCGGCACCACTCCTCCTGGAAGGAGCAGACGAGCGCGATCTCGCCGGCCTGGGCGCGTCCGGCGCACGCGGCGAGGGTGACAATAGAGACAATTGCGAGCGTGCTTGAACGGCGCATCGGTTCACCTCGGCGAAGGACGAACCGTCACCTAGTCCCGCGCACGCGCGTTGTCAAACGTCGGATTTTCCGCGCGCGACGAGCGATGCGCCGGCACTTGCCGGCATCCAGAGATACGCGAAGCTGCAGCCACCGGCGAGCGCGCCCGCGATCCAGAACGCATAGGCGAATTCGACCGAGGTCAACGTGCCCGATGCCGACATGTGGGTCGCCCAGTCGAGTACGAGAGCGGCGATCGCGATGCCGATCGATCCCGAAAGCTCCTGGAGCACGGCTGCGAACGTCGTCGCGCGCGCCATGTCGTTGGGCGCGATGTCGGCGAACAGCACGACGTTCGAGCTCGTGAACTGCAGCGAGCGCGAGAATCCGCCGACCAGCAGCAGCGCGAGGATCGCCGCCGCCGGCATGCCGGCCCAGAACAGGGCAGGGACGGCGACGAAGGTGCCGGCCACCACGCCGTTGAAGATCAGCACCTGCCGGAAGCCGAAGGCGCGCAGGATGCGCGGCGCCACCAGCTTCATCGAGAAGGCGCCCACGCCGGTGGCGAAGGTCAGCGTGCCGCTGGCAAACGCCGTCATGCCGAAGCCGACCTGCAGCAGCAGCGGCAGCAGGAAGGGCGTGGCGCCCGCGCCGACGCGGAACAGGAAGCTGCCGATCACGCCGACGCGGAAGACGGGTGCGCGCAGCAGGCGCAGGTCGATGACCGGCGCCTGGATCGCGAGTGCGTGCCGGCAATAGACCGCGATCAGCAGCACGCCGACGGCGCAGAAGGCGAGGGCGAGCAGGGGCGGAACGCGGTCGAGCCCGAGCACCGTGACTCCCGACAGCGTCAGCGCCAGACCGGGGCCGACCAGCAGGAAGCCGCGCAGGTCGAAGACCGATTCGGTTTCCGCGCGGATCTGCGGCAGCAACCTCTGCGCCAGCAGAACGCCCAGCGCCGTGAGCGGCAGGTTGATCCAGAATATCCAGTGCCAGGTGAAGTAGGTGGCGAAGAATCCGCCGACCGGCGGGCCGATGATCGGGCCGAGCAGCGAGGGCATCGAAAGCACGGCCAGCGCCCCGACGAGTTCGGCCTTGGGCACGCTGCGCAGCACGACGAGGCGCGCGACCGGGATCATCATGGCACCGCCCGCGCCCTGCACGATGCGCGCGGCGATCAGCGTCCACAGGCCGCCCGACAGCGCGCAGCCCGCCGAGCCGAGCGCGAACACGCCCATCGCCCAGCAGAAGACGGTGCGCGTGCCGAAACGGTCGGCGATCCAGCCCGACGCAGGCACGAACACCGCGAGCGACACGAGATACGACGTCAATGCGAGCTTGAGAACGACCGGATCGACGCCGAAATCGCTGGCCACCGTGACGAGCGCGGTCGACAGAACGGTTGAGTTCAGGTTCTCGACGAACAAGGCGGTCGCCGCGATAAGCGGCACGATGCGCGTCGCACGGCGCCTGTCGATGCCGGAGTTCCCGTCGCTGTCCATCGGCGCATATTCGTTCCGCGCCGCCGGGCATTCAAGCGCCGTCACCGCAGGCTTGTAACAAGGCGGCCGACATCTGTAACAGACGCGCGGCACGCGCATGGCAGCCCATCGGCCAACATCGGTTGCGCCGATGCGGATGGGCATTAGGTTCCCTGTCCCGCCTGCCACCGTCGGAGTCGTTTCATGGATTTGCGTGCTATTCTCGTTGCCTGGCTTGTCGGAATTTCGGTCATGGCGGGAGCGCTCTATTTCACGACGGAACGGCGCAGCGGCACCGAGTACGCCGGCATCGATGCCGGCGTGCGCGTGCCGCTTCACGACGCGCTGCCGCAGGCGCCGCGCGAACCGAAATTCGAATCGCTCGAAACCTATCCCGGCGACAGGTAAGCGCACCGCATGTTCGACAGCCTGAAAGGCGGACCGCGACCGGAAGGCTGGCGCAGCGACGCGACGTTCGTGGCCACGCTCGGCATGCTGCTGGCGATCACGCCGATGGCGGTCGACATGTATCTGCCCGCGTTGCCGACGATCGGGCGCGCGCTGGCGGCCGACCAGGACCGCGTCCAGCTCTCGCTGTCCGGCTTCTTCTTCGCCTTCGCGGTCGGCCAGCTCGTCTGGGGCCCGGTCGGCGATCGTTTCGGTCGGCGCTGGCCCAGCCTGATCGGGCTCCTGATGTTCGTCGCCGGAAGTGCCGGCTGCTGGCTTGCGGGCGACGCGCTCGTCCTTGCGGGCTGGCGCGTCGTGCAGGCGCTGGGTGCGGCGGCCGCGACCGTGCTTGCGCGCGCGATGGTGCGCGACGTCTTCGACAAGGACCGCAGCGCCAGCGTGCTGTCGCTGATGATGCTGGTGATGGGCGCTGCCCCGATGCTCGCCCCCATCGTCGGCAGCCAGATCCTGAAGGTCGCCGACTGGCGCATGATCTTCGTCGTGCTCGGCGTGCTGGGCCTTTTCCCGCTCGTCCCGCTGCTGCGCCAGCCCGAAACGCTTCCCGACAGCCGCCGCCGCTCTGTCGCGTTCGCTTCCGTCGCGGGATCCTATCTGCGCCTGTTCGGCGACGTGCGCTATCTCGGGTATGTCGCCAGCGGCGCGGGCATCATGGGCGCGATGTTCGCCTACATCTCCGGCACGCCGTTCGTCTATATCGAGATGTTCGGCGTCGGGCAGGACATGTTCAGTTTTCTGTTCGGATTGAACGTCGCGGGCATGATGGCATCGAGCTACGTCAACAGCCGCCTCGTGCTGAAGTTCGGCAGCGACCGGGCGCTGCGCATCGGGCTCGTCGCCTCTGTCTTCTTCGCCGGCGTGCTGCTGGCGACGGGCGTTTCCGGCGCGTTCAGCCTTGCCGGAATCGTGTTGCCGCTCTTCGCGTTTCTGTCGTGCCTCGGCCTCATCGGCGCCAACGCGATGGCCGGCGCGCTCGCCGATCATCCGCAGATCGCGGGGGCCGCGTCCGCGCTTTCCGGATTCGTGCAGTTCGTCGTCGGCGCGATCGCGGGATTCTTTGTCGCCGCCCTTGCCGACGGCACGCCCGTCCCGATGTGCGCGGCGATCTTCCTGCTGGCGCTCGCCGGGGCCGCGGCCAATTTCCTGCTCGTGAAGCCGGCCCGGAGCGGCTAGAAATCGGCGATGCCGAATTTCGCCGCCAACCTGTCGTTCCAGTATCAGGAGTTCCCCTTCCTCGACCGCTTCGCGGCTGCGGCGGCCGACGGGTTCCGCGGCGTCGAATTCCTGTTTCCCTACGCGTTCGCCGCGGAGAGTGTGGCTGCCGCCGCGCGAAGGGCCGGCGTGCGCATTGTGCTGTTCAACCTGCCGCCGGGCGGCGAACGTCATGACGGGCGCGGGCTTGCGGCCCTTGCCGGGCGCGAGCGCGAGTTCGACGCGGCGCTGGCGAAGGCACTCGACTATGCCGAGATCCTCGATTGCCCGCGCCTGCATGCGATGGCCGGTCGCGTCGAGGACGGCGCCGATTTCGCGACCTACATGGCCAATCTGCGCAAGGCGGCTGCCGTCGCGGGCGAGCGCCAGCGCGCACTGACGATCGAGCCGATCAACACGCGCGACGTACCCGGCTATTTCCTCAACCGGCAGGACGAGGCGCATTCGATCTGCACGGCGGTGGGAGCGGCCAATCTCGCCGTGCAGATGGATCTCTATCATTGCCAGATCGTCGAGGGCGACGTCGCGCGCAAGATCGAGAAGTTCCTGCCCGGCGTGTCGCACATGCAGATGGCCGGCGTGCCCGACCGGCACGAGCCGGACGAGGGCGAGGTGAACTATCCCTACCTGTTCGACCTGATCGACAGGCTCGGCTACGCGGGCTGGATCGGCTGCGAGTACCGCCCGCGCGCGGGCACGTCGGCCGGGCTCGGCTGGGCGCGCCCTTACCTCAAGCGCTAGCGCTTGCGCCTGCGGCGCGTCGCGGGCACGCCCCGCGCCTCGGCCGCGATCCATTTGGCAAACGTCGCGAAGGGCGTTTCGTGCTCGCGGCCCGGGCGATGATAGAGGTACCAGCTGCGCCCCATCGGCACGGTCAGCGGAAACGGCGCGACGAGACGGCCGCTCGCGATCTCGTCGTCGACATAAGGCCGGATGCCGACGGCGATGCCCACGCCTTCGCTGGCCGCCTGAATCGCCAGTCCGTAATTGTCGAAGGTCGGTCCCGTCGCGCGCACGCGCGGCGCGCCTGCGGCTTCCAGCCAGTGCGGCCAGTCCTCGGGCGCCTGCGCGATGCGCAGCAGCGTCTTGCCCTGGAGTTCGGAAGGCTTGCGCGGGCGCGGCGTGAAGCCGGGCGCGCAGACCGGCAGCAGGCTCGCATCGAACAGCCGCGTCGCGACGAATCCCGGCCGGTCGCCTGTGCCGAGACTGATGCCGCAGGTCCAGTCGTCGCGGAAGGGCACGGTGAAGCCGCCGGTGGCGAGCCGCACCTCGATGTCGGGCGCATGCTTGCGGAAGGCCGCCAGCCGCGGGATCAGCCAGCGGATCGCGAAGGTGGAGCCGACGCCGACCGTCAGCGTGCGTGAATCGTCGCGTGCGGCGACCTGCTCGGTCAGCGTCGCGAGACGGTCGAGGATCGGCCCCAGCCCGTCGCGATAGGTGCGCCCCGCCGGCGACAGCGCCAGCCGGTTGGCCGAACGCTCGAACAATGTCGTGCCCATGCGCAGTTCGAGCAGCCGCACGAGGCGGCTGACGGCGGCCGCCGTGACGCCGAGTTCGACGGCGGCAGCCGCGAACCCGCCGAGACGGGCGGCCGCCTCGAACGCACGCACACCGTTGAGGAAGGGCAGCCGGCGCATCTTCAGCCTCAGGAAAACTAGGGGTAAGGACAAACTATCTCGGTTTGCGCGCGCTGCGCAACGGGCGCAAGAATTGGCCGATGGAGCCCATGGAAATCGCCCTCATCTGCGCCGTGATCGTCGGCACGTCGTTCCTGTCCGGCCTGTTCGGAATGGCGGGCGGCATGATCCTGATCGGCGTGCTGCTTGCGATGCTTCCCGTGCCCGCGGCGATGGCGCTGCACGCGGTGACGCAGATCTCGTCGAACGGCTGGCGCGCGGCGCTGTGGATCCGCCACGTCGACTGGAGGATCGCGGGCGTCTACATGGCGGGCGCGCTGGTAATCCTCGGCATCTGGTCGATCTGGCGCTGGATCCCGCCGTTGCCGCTGACGGTCCTGCTTCTCGGCCTGATCCCGTTCTCGCTGCATCTCATCCCGGCGGGCTTCCGCCCCGATCCGGGCCGGCGGGGCGATGCTGCCATCGTCGGCGCCATCTGCATGATGCTGATGCTGACGACCGGCGTGACCGGCCCCTTCCTCGACACGTTCTTCCTCGGCGGGAAGCTCGAACGGCGCACGATCGTCTCGACCAAGTCGGTCTGCCAGACGTTCGGGCACGCGGTGAAGTTCCTCTATTTCGGCGCCATCGTCGACACGACGGGTTCGGTTGACCCGCTGACCGCGGCACTCGCGATCGGGGCCGCGACGCTGGGCACGATCCTGGCCCGCCGCCCGCTCGAACGCATGGGCGACGCGTTCTACCGGCGCTGGTCATGGCGCATCGTCTATACGATCGCGACCTTCTACGTGCTCAACGGGATCCGCATGATGGTGGTGGCCGCATGAACGATTCGCTTGCCGATCCGGTCGAGGCGCTGATCCTCGATCTCGTCGAGTGGCTCGCCGAGGGTCCGCGCGACTATGCCCAGACGATGGCGGCCTGGCGCACCTCGTGCCCGCGCCTGCCGGTCTGGGAGGATGCGGTCGATCGCGGCCTGGTCGAGCGACGCGCCGACCGCATCGTGCCGACGCCGGCGGGTCTTGCGCTTCTCGCCGCCGCGCGCGCTCAGCGGTAGTCGACCGCCAGCTTCCGCGAGAACCGCAGCGCCAGCGCCACCAGCACGAGCGCGCTGGCCGCGAAGATCGGCGGGCCGCCCAGCCGGTCGAACACATAGCCCGCGACGAGCACGCCGATCGCCTGCCCCGAGAAGAACGTCGCCGCGAAGGTCGCGACCGCATGGCCGCGCGCCTCGGGCAGCATCTGCGTCGCTTCGGTCTGCAGCGTGGAATGCATCGCATAGAAGCCCCAGCCGACCGGCAGCAGCATCGCGGAAGCGACCGAGACCGACGGGGCGAGCGCAAGTCCGGCGAAGCCCAGCGCGAGCATCGATCCCCCCAGCAGCGGCACGCGGCCGCGCGGCAGACGGGTCATGTAGCGCCCGAAGGTCAGCGAGAAGGCGAGGCCGCCAGCCCCGAACAGCAGAAGCGACAGGCCGGCTTGCGCGAGCGACAGGCCGAGCCGGGCCTGCAGGTCCGACGCGACGAAGGCGAGACCGGCATAGAAAAAGACGCCTTCAAGCAGGACCGTCGACAGCACGATGCGGGCGCGCGGGCTTGTGATCCAGCCGTAGCCGGCCCATTTCTGGCCGGCCGGCGACGTCGCGGCGCCGGTTCCGCGCAATGCCAGCGCCAGCGTCACGCCGCCCGTCGCGAACATCGCGGCGAGCAGCAGCAGCACGCCACGCCAGCCGAGCGCCGAACCGATCAGGCCGGCGCCGACCTGGCCGGCGATCGTGCCGAGAATCTGGATCGAGGCGAGCCGGGTCATTGCCTGCTGCCGGTTCTCGTAGGCCACGGTGTCGCCGACATAGGCGATCGCCAGCGGGATGATGCCGCCGGCGCACGCACCTGCGATCGCGCGCAGGCCCAGCAGGGAGTCGAACCCCTGCGCCGATGCGCATGCGGCCGTCGCCAGCGCCGCGGCGAGCGTGGCGGTGGCGATCATCCGCGGCTTGCCCCAGCGGTCGCCGAGGCGGCCGGAGACGAACTGCACGCCGCCATAGGCGACCGTATAGACGGTGATGAGGATCGCGACGGCGCCCGGCAGCGTGCCGAAGTCGGCCGCGAGCTGCGGCAGCAGCGGATCGACTGCGCGCAGCGTCGTGGCGCTGGCGAACGCGCAGAGCGTCACGCCGACGAGGGCCGGGGTTGCCTTCAGCCGAGCCTCGCGCGGATCTCCGCCGAGCGGTCCCAGAGATTGGGGAGCTTCGTCGAGGCATAGCCCGACACGAAGTCCTTCGCGATGCCGGTGGCCGGATCGAAGACATGCCGGGCGACCGCGCCGATATTGCCGCCATAGACATGGATCGCGACCGAGACGCGGTTGGGCAGTGCGTTCGCGACCTCGTGAATGTCGCCGCTCAGCGGCCCCAGCGTGCTGACCTGGCCGGCATCCAGCCGTTCTTCGCCCAGCGGCACGAGCCGTCCGTCGGCCTCGCGCTCGAAGAAGCGGCAGCGCTCGGCACCACGCAGGATGCCGATCAGGCCCCAGACCGTGTGATCGTGGATCGGCGTCGACTGGCCGGGCCCCCACACGAAACTCGCGACCGAGAAGCGCTCGGCCGGATCGCAGTGCAGCAGGTACTGGCGATAATGCTGGGGATGCGGCTCGGCGAACTCGGCCGGCAGCCAGTCGTCGTGCGCGACGAGTTCGCGCAGCTTCGGCCCGAGCTTCGCGTGCGCTGCCGTCTCGTCGAGCCCGTGCGGCCCCATCTCGGCCGTCGCGGTCGTGACGAACGCGCGCAGCCGCGCGATGTTGGGTTCACTCATCTCTCCGGCTCTTTCCCTTGTCCAGCCGCCGCCATCATGGCCCGAAAACTCAGCGTAGCGCCACAAGCCCGCGACCGGGCGCATAGACATACTCGCGCCGGTCGAGCTCCCGCCCGGCGGCCGGATCGCCGTGCGTCCAGCGGATTTCCAGGCAGTGGGCCGGGCCGCAGTCGAAATCGATGCGCAGGATCTGGATGACCGAGCGGCGCGCGCGGGCGGCCCCGCCGTACCAGCAGGTATAGTCGAACGTCCGGCTCTCGCCCTGCCGCCAGCGCCCCAGCGGATACTTGCCTTCCTGATCGCAGGCCTCGATGCCGTAGCGGGAATCCGCCACGCGTCCGATGGCGGTGCCGTCGTGCGTCACGGCGAAAACCTGCTCGACATGCTCGCGCCGGTTCGTGCGCGCGCGATCGTAGACCGTCAGCGTTTCGCCCGTCTTCGGGTGCGTCCACCGGCGCGGGCCGATCCACACGCTGGGCGCGCTGGCGACAAGCTCCGCGAAAGATCCTTGCGGATAGACGAGCCGTTCCTGCCCGTCCCACGGCGCGCCGAGAATCAGCTCCAGCGGAATATAGCGTTCCTGGGCCGCCGCCGCGGACGGCAGGGCGAGAAGCAGCGCGGCACCGAGGAGCCGCGCGCGCACGTGCCTATGCCTTCTTCGCGCGCGGCACGATGCGGTCCTGCCCCATGAAGTTCTGCAGAACCTTGGGCAGGCGCACGCTGCCGTCTTCCATCTGGTTGTTCTCGAGGATCGCGACCATCGCGCGGCCGAGCGCGATGCCCGTGCCGTTGAGCGTGTGGACATAGAGCGGCTTGTCCTTCGGCCCCTTGCGATAGCGGATATTGAGCCGCCGGGCCTGGAATTCGGTGCAGTTCGACGTGCTGGTCACCTCGCCGAACTCGCCGCCGTTTCCGCGGCCCGGCATCCACGCTTCCAGATCGTACTTGCGGTAGGCCGCCCCGCCGAGATCGCCCGTGCAGATGTCGAGCACGCGGTAGGGCAACTCGAGCGCGTCGAAGATCGCACGCTCGTTCGCCAGCAGTTCCTTGTGGATCGCCTCGGACTGGTCGGGGGTGGCGATGACCACCATCTCGACCTTCGTGAACTGGTGTACGCGATAGAGCCCGCGCGTGGCGCGCCCGGCCGCGCGTTCCGTGCGGAAGCAATGCGACAGGCCGGCGATGCGGATCGGCAGATCCGCCTCGTCGAGGATCGTGTCCTGGTAGAGACCGCACAGCGTGATCTCGGACGTCGCGATCAGCGATAGTTCGTGATCCTCGATCCGGTAGGTGTTCGTCTCCGAGCCGCGCGGCGTGAAGCCGGTGCCCTGCATGACCGAATCGCGCGCGAGGTCGGGCGTGATGTGCGGGACATAGCCGCGCTTGGCGAGGAATTCGACCGCGAAATTCTGCAGGGCGAGTTCGAGGCGTGCGCCGTCGCCCTTCAGGAAATAGAAGCCGGGCCCGGCGACCTTGCTGCCGCCCTCGGTGTCGATGATGCCGAGCAGGTCGCCGATCGCTACATGGTCGCGCACCGGGAAGGCGAATTTCGGGTGCGGCACGCCATTGCGGTCGATTTCCTTGTTGTCCTTGTCGTCGCGCCCGATAGGAGATTCGGGGTGCGTCATGTTGGGCACGCGCAGCAGCAGCGCGTCGGTCTCCGCCTGCTGCGCCTCGAGCTGGGTCTTCAGCGTCTCGCGCCGTTCGCGCAGCTCGCGGCCCTTCTCGCGCTTCTGTTCGACCGACAGGTCCTTGGCCGAGGCGAGCGCGTTCGAATCGCGCTGGGCATCCTGCAGCGCCTGATCGGTCTTGCGCCGTTCGGTTTCCAGTTCGACGAAGCGGGCGACATCGAGCTCCACGCCGCGGTTGCGGCAGTTGGCGGCGACGGCGTCGGCGTTGGCGAGGACGAAATTGCGGTCGAGCATGCGGTTCCCGTGCGTGTTGGCGTGCGCGTTTGTTAGCATGTCGGGGCCCCGGCAGGCAAAACTCCTCGCCACTTGCGCGGCGGCCCTTTTCGCGGGAAAAAGTCGGAAATCCAACTTTTCCCGGTGTTCCCAGGATGTCCGACTTCGCCGACCTGAACCCGCCCGCCCGGCTGCTGATGGGGCCGGGGCCCATCAATGCCGATCCGCGCGTGCTGCGCGCCATGTCGACCCCGCTGATCGGGCAGTTCGATCCGGCGATGACCGACCTGATGGGCGAGACGATGGCGCTCTACCGGCAGGTTTTCCAGACGGCCAACCGCTGGACCTTCCTGATCGACGCGACTGCGCGCGGCGGCATCGAGGCGGCGCTGGTCTCGCTGATCGAGCCGGGCGACAAGGTGCTGATCCCGGTCTTCGGCCGCTTCGGGCACCTTCTGGCCGAGATCGTGCGCCGCTGCGACGGCGAGGCGATCGAGATCCAGGCGGAATGGGGCGCGGTCTTCGATCCGGCCGCGGTCGAGGCGGCGCTGAAGAAGCACCGGCCGAAGCTCGTGGCGCTGTGCCAGGGCGACACCTCGACGACGATGTGCCAGCCGCTGGCCGAAATCGGGGCGCTGGCGCGCAAGTACGACGCGCTCGTCTATGTCGACGCGACCGCCTCGCTCGGCGGCAACGAGCTGCGCGTCGATGAATGGCATCTCGACATCGTCACGGCCGGCCTGCAGAAGTGCCTTGCCGGCCCGTCGGGTTCAGCACCCCTCACGCTGGGCCCGCGCGCCGAAGCGGCGATTCGGCGCCGGCGCCATGTCGAACAGGGCATCGCGGGGCCGGACGACACGGCCGGGCCGGGCGCACGCATCCGGTCGAACTATTTCGACCTCGCGATGCTGATGGATTACTGGAGCGAACGGCGTCTCAACCACCACACCGAGGCGACGACGATGCTGTACGGCGCACGCGAGTGCGCGCGCATCCTGGTGGCCGAAGGGATCGACGTGGCGGTCCGGCGCCACCGCAAGGCGGGCGACGCGCTCGCGCGCGGACTGGCGGCTATGGGTCTCGGACTGTTCGGCGACCAGTCGCACCGGATGGCGAACGTCGTCGGCGTCTACGTGCCCTCGGAAGTCGTCGGCGATGCCGTGCGCCGCGACCTGCTCGTCGATTTCGGCATCGAGATCGGCACCAGCTTCGGCCCGCTGCACGGTAAGATCTGGCGCATCGGCGCGATGGGGTACAACGCGCGCAAGGACTGCGTGCTGACGACGCTAGCGGCCCTCGAATCCGTGCTGCTTGCCAACGGGGCAAAGATCGCCGCCGGGCAGGGCGTGCCGGCGGCTCTTGCGCATTTCCGCGCGGCCGATGCCCCGTCGCGCAAGGCTGCGGAGTAGATGCCATGATGCAACTCGATCCCGAAATCGCGGCGGCCGCCGCGCTCGATCTGTCGCGCTTCGGACCTGCGCCTGCGCATCTGCCCGGCGATCCGGCCGCCGCGCGCGCCGAGCAGGAGAAGCGGCGCAAGCCCTGGAACGAGGGCGGGCCGGTAATGGCCGAAACGCGCGAGATCGCCATCACCGCGAACGGGCGCACGCTCGCCGCGCGCCTCTATGTGCCGGAAGGGGCGGGCGACGGGCTCGTGCTCTATCTGCACGGCGGCGGCTGGGTGGTCGGCAGCCTTTCGACGCACGACCGGCTCACGCGCATGCTCGCCGCGCTGTCTGGTGCCCGCTTCCTCGGCATCGGCTATCGCAAGGCGCCCGAGCATCCCTATCCGGCGGCGCTGGAAGATTCGCTCGACGCGTGGGACTGGATGCAGGCGAACGCGGGCGGGCTGGGCGTGAAGCGATTCGCGCTCGCCGGCGATTCGGCCGGTGCCAACATTGCGATGGCGGCGGCGATGACGCTGGGCGCGGCCGGCCGGCCCGTGCCGGCGACCGTCGCATCGCTCTATGGCGTGCTCGATTCGAATCTCGACACGGTCTCGTACCTGATGCGCGGCGACGGACGCTTCGGCCTCTCGCGTGCGAGCATGGCGCAGTTCTGGGATCTCTATTGCCCCGACGCCGATCTCCGGCGCGGCTACACGCTGGCGCCGTCGCGCGCGACGGAAGACTATCTGCGCCATCTGCGCCGGCCGTTCCTGCTGGCGGCGGGCCTCGATCCCTTGCGCGACGACAGCCGGCGCATGCGCGACCAGCTGCTCGCTGCGGGCGTCGATACGGTCTATTCGGAGTATCCGCGCGCCAATCACGGATTCTGCCACCTGTCGGCGGCATCGGCGGCGGCGCGTGCGGCTCTTTCCGAGACCGCCGCCCATCTGAAGCGCGCGCTCGCCGAAAGCTGAGCGTCTAGCGCAGTGCCGCGAGCGCGTCGCCGATGCGCCGGCGCTGGACCTCGTTGGTCATCCCGGCCAGCACCTTGCCGAAATGCGGGTGCGCGGCGCCCGAATGGATGTACTGCCATCGATAGGCCTTGAGGAACGCGGCATCGATCTTGGCCGCTTCCGCGGCTTCGACGATGCGGCCGCACCGGGCGGCGAAATAGGCCGAATCGGCCCTGGACTGCGCCAGCAGGACGCCGTCGACCGCCCCGACCAGCGCGATGAAATCGTCGACCGCGAGGTCGCGTGCGCCGATGTCGATCGTGGCGTCGTGGCGCATCCATTCGAGCTCGTCGATGAGCGCGTGCTGGCTTTCCTCCTTCCAATGGAAGAGGAAGACGTCCTTGAAGAGTTCGGACAGCGAGGCGTCGGCCTCGATGCTCTCGCGGTAGTGGAGCTGCGTGAACAGTTCGATGTCGAGCGTCAGCGCCAGCACCGCCCATGTCGACCTGACGAGGACGTCGTTCGCGAAGGCGTTGGGATCGATATCGAACGCATAGCCCGGCGGCATCGCTTCGCCGATCAGCGTCTCGATGCGGCGGAACAGCGCCTGGTGCTTGATCTCCTCCTCGCTGAAGCGGATCAGCGCCTCGAGCGCTACCTGGTCGCCGAACCAGTGGTCCTTGCCGAGTTCGAGTATCTTCGCGTTGATGAAGCGCTCGAACAGGCCGAACACGTTGGCGTAGGTACGGCCCTGGATCTGGCTTGCGAAGCGCTTCTCGTCGGCGGAGAGCGTCTTCAGTTCGCCGGGCAGCACGAGTCCGTCGGGAAGGAACTTGTGGCGCGTGTCGAAGCGCCGGCCGCGGATCACGTCGGCGTCGATGTCCCAGCGCACGCGCTTGGATGCAAGGACGCAGCGCTGGTAGCGTTCGCTCGTGTCGATCGCGTTCATTGGGTATCCCCCGGCCGATACGGGGGAACCGGTAGAATTTATATGTCAGCTTATCAATACGTTAGATGTGTGTATGCCGGCCGGATGCCGCAAGCCCCTGAAGCGACTGGCAGCCAAATGCATCGAGGCAGTGCAATTGTATGTTCAGACGTGCGCGCTCTGGTTGACGACGGGCAACGCCAGCGCGCGTCGGCCGAAGGCGAGCCCGATCAAGGCCACGAGCACCACGGTGCCGAGATGCCAGATCAGCACCATCGTCGAGGTCTGCAGGTGGTGGAAGATCTCGAGCCCGGCGGAGCCTGCGGCCGCGGCCGCCAGCGCGCCCATCGCAAGCGTTCCGGCCGGCAGCAGCGGCGCCGCCTTGCGCAGCATCCACACGAGCGCGACGCCCAGCGGCACGCTGGTCAGCACGATGAACTCGAAGCACGCGTAACTCACGCCGAGCACGGCCGTGCCCTGGTCGGCGAGTTCGAGCGCGCAGCCGGTGCCGAGCATGCCGAGCCATACGGCAAGCGGTGCTGCCGGCAGGGCCAAGATCCAGCGCGGGCTGCCCGGCACGGCGAGATGGAAGGCGGCGATGGCGGCGGTGATCGCGACCAACACCGAGGAAACCCACGGGATGTAGAACGATGTCTCGGCGAACCGTGCGGCGAGATCCGGGCGCGGCCCGTAGAGCCACACGAGCCCGCCCACCAGCGTCACCACGAAGGCGAGCCAGCGGCCGGCGCGCGCGGTGGGGGCGGGCAGCGGGGCCACCGGCAACACGCCCTCGCTCAGGGCTCCGATCAGTCTTTCGGTCCGGTCGTTCATTGCGGTTCGTCGCGTCTCCAGAGCTTGCGCAAGGTGATCATCGCGCGGTGTGTCGCCACTTTCAGCGCCCCGACCGACTGGCCGGAGGCGGCGGCCGCCTCGCTGAGGCTCATTTCCCGGAGCTTCAGCAGTTCGACCGCCTGACGCTGGCCGGGCGGCAGTTCCGCCAGCCAGCGCCGGACGGACGCTGCCGCTTCGGCCTTGTCCTTGTCCCTGTTCGCATCGGGATCGGCAAAGGTTTCATGGCCCACGTCGTCGAGCGGCGTTTCGTGCGCCCGGGCCGAATTGCGCCGCCGGCGCCAGTCGATGGCCCGGCGCCGCGCGATGGCGGCCAGCCACGGCTTGATCGGCCGGGTGGGGTCGTAGGTGTGGCGGATCGCATGGACGCTGATCAGCGTCTCCTGCACCACGTCCTCGACCTGGTCGTTCGGGATGCCCGTACGCGCGACGATGATTCGCAGGAATCCCGCCGATTCCGAAAGGAATCGGCGGTAGGCGCCCGCGTCGCCCTGTTGCGCGCGGGCCATCATTTCGGGCCACGAATCGCTGTCCATCCGCGCGGGAGCATTGCACAAACCGCGCGGCGGAAAAGCGGATTCGATGGCGGTCAGGCGCCGAAATTGACGACGCGGCCACGATCGCCCTGGGCCAGCGGCGCGTTGGCCGTCTGGAAGGCGGCCGCGACGTTGGTGGCCGAAAGATTTTTCGACAGGTCGAGCTTCAGCGGATCCTGCTGCTGAAGCTGCGGGGCCTTCTTGGCGTTTTCGACATCCGTGCAGTTGAAGCACGGCTTTCCATTGACGACTTGCATGACGGATTCTCCGGCACTTGAGGATGCGGCGCCGATTTTCTCGGCCCCGGTACCAACCGTTCGCATCGGGTAGCCCCGAGGTTACATCGAGGCGATCAGAGGTTACCATCACCTGCCAACTCCTTGATCCAAAAGGTAGGTAGCCTCTTTCGCGTTTCAGGTTACCGGCCATTGCGTCCACATCCTGAGAGATATCTTATCAGGCTAAATTAGCCTAGTAAGGGAAAATTAGGCTATATTGCTTGATTACCATTGAATGCCGATCCGGGCCGCGCTTGAGTTGCCGGAGAACGGCCATCAAGGCCGCCCGGGGAGAGATGCGCATGGGCAAGGGCAAGAAGCTGCTGGCGGCATTGCTGCTGGCCGGCGCGACATTTGCGGCTGCGGGCGCGCAGGCGCGCATCGTCAAGATCGAGATCGCGAAGACCGAAGCCGCTTTTGAGGGGCGCAGCTTCGGCACGGTCGGCGCCTACGAGCATCTCCACGGCAAGGCGCACGGCGTGCTCGATCCTGCGGCGCCGGGCAACCGGATCATCCAGGACATCGAACTCGCACCACGCAATGCCGACGGCCTCGTCGAGTACGTGACCGACATCGAGATCCTGCGCCCGAAGAACGCGACCAAGGCGAACGGCGTGCTGCTCGTCGAGGTCGTCAACCGCGGCAACAAGCTTGCGGTGCGCAACTTCAACGCCGACATGCCGGCCGACGTGCTGGACTGGAACGCGGTCAAGAGTGCCGGCGACGGCTTCCTGATGGAGCAGGGCTACACGCTCGTCTGGTTCGGCTGGCAGGCCGACCTCACGAGCGGCGCCAACCGCGTGCGCCTCAACGCTCCCGTCGCGCGCAATGCCGACGGATCGAGCATCGCGGGCATCCTGCGCTCCGAGATCGTCGTCGCGGCGCCGGCCAAGACGCTCCCGCTGTCGGCCGGCTGGTTCACGGGGCTCACGCACACCGCCTATCCGACCGTGTCGACGGACAACCAGCTCACGCTGCCCGACGGATTCCGCCCGAGCCTGACCGTGCGCGCGAAGGAGAACGCGCCGCGCGTCGCGATCCCCAACAGCCAGTGGCGCTTCGGCACCTGCACCGACGGCCAGCCCGAGACGACGAGCGACACCCAGATCTGCCTGCCGGCGGGCTTCCAGCCGGGCCGGCTCTACGAGCTTGTCTACCGTGCCAAGGATCCGATCGTGCTGGGGGTCGGCTTCGCGGCGCTGCGCGATGTCGGCGCGTTCTTCCGCTTCGAGCGGACCGACGCGTCGGGCACGCGCAATCCGGTCTACCGCGCGGGCCACACGGCGATCGTCGTCGGCACCTCGCAGAGCGGGCGCTTCATCCGCTCGTACCTGCATCTGGGCTTCAACACCGACGAGCGCGGCCGCAAGGTGTTCGAAGGTGCGCTGCCGCATATCGGCGGCGGCCTGATGCCGCTCAACGTGCGCTTCGGCCATCCGGGGCGCGCCTGGGGCGACCAGATCGACCACCTCTATCAGGCCTACGATTTCCCGTTCCACTACGCGACGCAGACCGATCCGGTCACCGGCCGCCGGCAGGGCATCCTCGACCGCTGCAGCGCCAACGGGACCTGCCCGCGGATATTCCATGTCGCGACGTCGCTGGAGATCTGGGAGGCGCGCCAGTCGCTGGGCCTCACCGATCCGCTCGGCCGGCGCGACGTGCCCGACCCGCGCAACGTGCGCACCTTCATCCTCGCCTCGACGCAGCACGGGCCGGCAAACCTGCCGCTGCCGACGGCCGCACCCTTCGGCATGTGCGTGCAGCAATCCAATCCCAACCCGCACACATGGGCGCTGCGCGCCCTGCTGAGCGAGCTGACCGGCTGGGTGCGCGACGGGCGCGAGCCGCCCGGCAGCATCGTGCCGCGCATCGCCGACGGCACGCTGGTGGCGCCCAACCAGGTCCGCATCCCGGCGATCCCGGCGACCAACTATGGCGGCGTCGCGCGGCCGGCGCTGCGCTATCTCGCCAACCACAATCCGCTGCAGGTCCTCGATTTCGGGCCGGACTACCGGGCCGGCGATTCGAGCGGCATCGTCTCGGTGGAGCCGCCGCGCATGGGCACGCAGAGCTACGGCATCCTCGTGCCGCAGGCCGACGCGGACGGCGCCGACATCGCGGGCGTGCGCTCGGTCTACCAGCAGGCGCCCATCGGCACCTACATGGCGTGGAATGTCGGAAGGCGCGACCGGTTCGAGGACGGGTTCTGCATCTTCCAGGGTGCCTTCATCCCGTTTGCACCCACGAAGGTCGAACGCGAGGCGGCGGGCGATCCGCGCCTTTCGCTGGAGGAACGCTACCCGACGCCGGAGGCCTATGCCGCCGCCGTCCGGCGCGCGACCGTCAACCAGCTGGAGCTGCGCACGCTGCTGCCGGCCGACGCCGCGCGCCTGATCAGCGAGGCCGAGAAGGGCATCCGCACGGGCCCTTAGGGCGCCCGCACTTCGCTCTCTCCGTTGGCGGCCAGCAGCTCCAGCAGCCGCTGGCGCATGACGAGGCCCGGCTTGTCCGACGGCATGTGGAACTCCTCGCCCGAGGCACGGTCGAGCGGCGCGTCCGCATCGGTCGATTCGAGGACGGCGCGGTCCTCGGCCGTCACCTGCCGGTCGAACGCGATGACGGAGGCGGCGGGCGTATCCGCCTCGGTGTCGTTGCGGTAAACGAACTGCACGATCTGGCTCGTGCGGTCGTCGATGGGTGTCGCCCCCGTCAGGATCACGTGGATCAGGCCGTTTGGATATTTGATCCGCAGCTTGCGGAAGAACGGCATGAACCAGGTGCGCGTGTTGTCGCGCACGGTCATGTCGTCGTTCACCTTCAGGTTCTTCTTCTGCATGTCGGGGTTCTTCACATGCACGATCGAGTGCGTCTCGAAGCCCCACGGATAGTCCGTGTAGGTCATCTCCGAGGGCGTGGGATCGGGGTCGCCGAAGCTCGAGCGGTGCACGAAGCTGAAATGCGCGTTGTCGAACGAGTTCTCCATCACGCGGAAGGCGCCCACGTTCCACGGCTCGTAGAATTCGGGGATGCGGCGGAACGAAGGGTCGTCCGCCTCGGGGATCGCGGGCACGTCGAACATCGGCTCTTCCAGCGCCACCCAGACATAGCCGTAACGCTCGGCCGTGCGGTAGGCGTCGATGCGGAATTTGGGTACGCGCGCCGGGTCCTTGTGCTGCGGGATGCGCACGCAGGCCCCCGTGCGGTCGTATTCCCAGCCGTGATAGCCGCACGCGATGCGCCCGTTCGTGCAGAAGCCCTTCGAGAGCTTCGCGGTGCGGTGGCAGCAGCGGTCGATGGCGGCGGCGGGTGCCCCTGTCCCGTCGCGCCAGAGCACGATGGCCGTGCCCAGCAGCGTGAAGGGGACAGGCTCGATCCCCAGCCGGTCGGCGGGCAGGACCGGGTACCAGAAGCGGCGCAGGACTTTTTGGCGGGTAGGGAGCATCCGACGTGCCTTTCCGGCGCTAGGGGACCGCCCGGAACGTTGCAATGTCGCTGCCAAACGGGCAAGAGAATTGGCATGATTCCGTCCGCGATTCCCGCCCAGGTCCGCCGCACCGCATGAAGGTCCTCGTCGTCTACTGCCACCCGGTCGAGACCAGCTACAACGCCGCGATCCACAAGGTCGCCGTCGAGACGCTGAAACGCCAAGGTCACGAGGTCGAGGATGTCGACCTCTATGCCGAAGGGTTCAATCCCGTGATCTCGCGCGAGGAGCGGCTCGCCTATCACGACATGGCGAAGAACCAGATCGGCGTCGAGAAGCACGTCGCATGCCTGCGCTGGGCCGAGGCGATCGTCTTCGTCTACCCGACCTGGACTTACGGCTTCCCCGCCATGCTCAAGGGCTGGTTCGACCGCGTGATGCTGCCCGGCGTGTCGTTCACGCTGGGCGCGGACGGCGTGGCGCGACCCAACCTCCGGCACATCCGCCAGGTCGTCGGCATTTCCACCTACGGGCGGCCGTGGTGGGTCGCCACGTTCCTGATGGGCAATCCGCCGCGCAAGAACATCATGCGCTATTTCAAGCTGGTCACCGCCGCGCGCGCCCGCACGCGCTTCATCGCGCACTACGACATGAACCGCTCGACCGACGCCACGCGCGCGGCATTCCTTGCGAAGGTCGAGCGTACGCTTTCGGCGCTTTCATGAGATTTCTCGTCGTCTACTGCCATCCGCGCACGGACTCTTACGTCGCGGCCCTGCGCGACACGGTGTGCACCGCGCTCGCGGCCGGCGGCCATGAAGTGGAACTCGCCGACCTCTATGCCGAGAATTTCCGCCCCGCGATGGATGCCGAGGAGCGCGGCCGCTACCACGACCTCGCGCGCAACATGCAGGGCATCGAGGCGGAGATCGCCCGGCTGAAGCGGGCCGAGGCGATCGTCTTCGTCTATCCGACTTGGTGGTACGGCATGCCCGCGATGCTGAAAGGCTGGTTCGACCGCGTCTGGGCGCCGGGCGTCGTGTTCGACATCAATGGCGGCGTGATCAAGCCGCTGCTGACGGACGTGCGCCACATCGTCGCCGTGACGACGATGGGTGCGCCGTGGTGGTTCGCTTGGTTCATGGGCCATCCCGGCCGCATGTTCCTGTCGCGCGGCGTGCGCGCGATCTGCGCGAAAGGCTGCCGGTTCACGTGGCGCGCGCACGACCGGATGGATGGGTCGACGCCGCAGACAAGGGCGGCCTTCATCGAGACCGTGCGGCGGACGTTCGCGGCGTTCTAAAGCTTCACTTCCGCCCACTTCCCCTCGGTCAGCACGCGTTCGGACCAGGCGCGCATCTTGCCGGGATTGAGCAGGCCGTGCGGATCGGCAGCGCGCTTGAATTCGTACTGCGCCTCGTCGACCGCGCGCATGCCGCCGTCTTCCAGCAGGAACGTGTGCGGATCGAAGATCGGACAGCCGTTCGCGTTGTGGAAATCGATGATTTCCCTGAGCCGCTCGGGCGTCGTGTAGCGCACGACCTGCAGGCCGAAACAGGCGACCTTGCCCTGCAGGCGCACGAACTCGAGATGCATCACCACTTCGTCGCCGAAATGCTTCCACATCTTCTCGACCAGCGCGACATGGTCGGGCGGCGGGAACAGCGTCTGCAGATAGGTGACGCTTCTGTCGACCTTCAGCGCCTGAAGCGTGGTGTGGTTCCACGTGAATTCGTAGAGCGGCGGGATCTCTTCGTTTCCTTCGCCCGCCAGCCGTTCGAACACGCAGGTTCCGCCATGCTCGGCGAGAAGATCCTTGAAGGGCTCGAGGCTGGGCTCCGCGATCATCAGCACGACGATGGCTTCGCCTTCGCGCAGATGGCCGGACAGCGGCCTGAAGTATCTGGCGGCCCCCCAGTCGATGGGCGCCACTTCCTTCTTCACGATGGCGTCGGCTTCGCCCAGCGCCTGCGCGAAGCGCACGGCGCCCATGAAATCCTTGAAGCTCGCGATGCATTCGGCCCACGGCCACGCGCGCGCGAGCGCGATGTCGAGCTCCGTGACGATGCCGTTGGTGCCGTAGGCGTGGACGACCTTCTGCACGTCGTCGCCTTCCAGCACGATCACGCGCGGACTCTCCTCGACCGTGACGACGCGAAGTGCACGCACGGTACCGCGGTCGCGCAACACGCCGAAATTGATCGAGCCGACGCCGCCGGAACCGCCTGCGATGAAGCCGCCGATGGTGGCCGTGCGCCGGGTCGAAGGGTGGAAGCGCAGCTCCCAGCCCTGCGGCACGGTCTGCGCCTCGAGGTCGATCAGCTTCAGGCCCGGCTGCACCTTGAGGGCGCCGGCCTCCAGCGACACGATCTGGTCCATCGCCGTCATGTCGAGGATGACGCCGCCGGCAAGCGGCATCGCCTGCCCGTAATTGCCAGTACCCGCCCCGCGCACCGTCAGCGGGATGCGCATCCTCGCGCACGCGGCGGCGACCTTGATCACCTCCGCCTCGTCCTTCGGGATCGCGATCAGGTCGCCGAAATGCCTGCCCAGCTGCTTTTTCAGGATCGGCGAGTACCAGTAGAAATCGCGCGATTTCTGGCGCACCAGCGCGGGCTCGTCGACCGTCTCGACGGGGGCGATGGCCGCCTTGAACGCGGTCCAGTCGGCCGCGTGCGCGGCCGGTTCCGGCGGTTCGGGCCACAGGCTCATTGCGGGCTCCAGCGTGTCATCTTGCCGGGATTGAGCAGGCCGTACGGGTCGGAAGTGCGCTTGAAATCGAGCTGGCGGTCGCCCGCGGCGACCTTGGGGCCCTTGTCCTCCAGCACGTAGCTGTGCGGGTTGGGGATGATGCAGCCGGCCGCCTCGTGATGGCGGATGATCTCGTAGAGGCGTTCCTTCGTCGTCCAGCGCACGACCTGCAGGGCCGAGCAGTTCACGCGCCCGAAGCGGCGCTGGAATTCCAGATGCAGCATCACCTCGTCGCCGTAATGCCGGTGCATCGCCTCGACGACTTCCAGATTGCGGCCCAGCGGGAAGACGGTCTGCAGGTAGGTAAGCGTGCGGTCCACCTTCAACGCCTGAAGCGTCGTGTGGTTCCAGCAATATTCGTAGATCGGCGTCTCGTCCTGCGCGGTCTCGTCGGGCGTGGGGCGCCAGGCCGTGATGCGCCCGCCATGCAGCGATGCCAGCTTCTCGAACGCGGCCTTCTCGGACTGCGCGATCATGCAGAAGGCAACGTGCTTGCCCTCGGGGCATTCGGCCTTCAGCGCCTTGAACCAGGCGGGGATCGGCCAGGCGACGACGGCCACTTCCTTCTTCACGATGCCGTCGGCCTCGCCCAGCGCCTGCCCGAAGCGCGCGGCATCCATGAAATCGTCGAAGGCGACGACCGCATCGAACCACGGGTAGGCGGGCGCCAGCGTGATCTCGACTTCGAGGATCACGCCGGTGGTGCCGTAGGCGTGCGTCGCGGCGGCCACGTCGCGGCCGCGGAAATCGAACACGCGCGGGACGGGCTCGCAGGTGGCGACGCGGATGGCCGGGATGCTGCCCCAGTCGCGCAGCTGGCCCAGCGTGATCGAGCCTACGCCCGCCGCCCCGCCCGCGACGAACCCGCCGATGGACGACATGCGCTTGGTCGAGGGATGCATGCGCATCTCCCAGCCGATGGCGCGTGCCTGCCGGTCGATCTCGACGAGATTGGCGCCCGATTCGAAGCGCCCCGCGCCCGGCTTCACGAACAGCGTGCGGTCGAGCTTCGCGGTATCGAGGATGACGCCGCCTTTCAGCGGCACGAGCTGGCCGTAGTTGCCCGTGCCGCCGCCGCGCACGACCAGCGGGATGCGGAACTGCGCGCAAGCACCGATGACGCGAAGTGCTTCGTCCTGATCCTTCGGGACGACGACGAGATCGGCCGATTTGCGGTTCAGCTCCGCCTTCAGGATCGGGCTGTACCAGAAGAAGTCGCGGCTCTTGAGGCGCACGAGCTGCGGATCGTCGATCACGGAAACGCCCGCGATCGCCTTGCGGTAACCGGCCAGGTCGTAGGCGGCGAGCGTATCGGTCATGCGCCGTCCGTGATCGCGTCGAGCTCGCGATAGTCGGGCAGCGTCGTGTCGATCGCGTGGCCGTCGCGGATGACGACGCGGTCGTGCTGGCGGCGCGACAACAGCTCGGAATAGCTGCGCGCGCGCAGCACGATCAGGTCGGCCGGCAGGCCGCGCGCGATGCGGCCCGTCTGCGGCAGCTTCATGATGTCGGCGGGCGTGGTCGTCGCGGCCTTCGCCCAGTCGTCAATGGGATGGTCGAGCTGGGCGATGCGTACGGCCTGCACGAAGGTTTCCAGCATGTCGTGGTCGCCATAGGCATAGAACGGGTCACGCACGTTGTCGCCCGCCACCGCCACGCGCATGCCGCGGGCCTTCATCTCGTGCAGCAGCGTAACACCCCGCCAGCGCGGCGTGCGCCCGGCCTCGCGGCCCTGCAGATACATGTTGCACATCGGCAGGCTGACGACGTCGACGCGCGCCTCGGCGCAGGCCGCGAGGCCCGCCTCGATGGCGTCGTCCGGCTGCACGGCGAGCGAGCAGCAATGGCCCATCAGGATGGCGCCCCTGAACCTGCGCGAAATCGCCATGCGCGCGATGCGCAGCAGCGTGCGCGCCTCCGGATCGCCGGATTCGTCGACATGCAGGTCGAGATCGAGGCCGCGCGCTTCCGCCAGCTCGAACACGCGCGTCATGTATTCGTCGAAATTCGCCGGGATGCCGACATGGTCTTCGCCCGAGATGCGCGTGACGCAGCCGAGCTGGCCGCCGTGTTTCGCCACGAGGTCGGCAAGCCGCGCGCCGTCGTCGGTGCCGAAGAAATCCATCGAGACGATCGAGGAAGCCTGCAGCGCGATCTTCCCGGCCCATCTGTCGCGCAGCTTCGCGAAGACGGGCCACGAGATCTCGGCCTGCGGGGCGAAACTGTCGAGATGCGTCCGCACGGCGCCGACGCCGTGCGCGTAGGCGCAGCGCAGCGCGAAATCGAAGCGCGTCTCGATGTCTTCGGCCTTCCAGTTCTTCTGGCGGTCGGCCATCACGGTCGTCAGCGCGCCGAAGAACGTGCCGTCCGGATTGGCCGCGCGCGGCCAGATATGGCCCTTGTCGAGATGCGTGTGGACGTCGGCGAAGGTCGGCCAGACGCTCGCCTGGTCGAGATCGGGGCCCTGCCCCGGATCGAGCGTGCCGGCAGGCACGATGCCGGCGATCTTCCCGTCGGCGACCGCGATATCGACCTTCAGGTGGCCGTCGGCGGTCGCGGGCGCGTCGGCCGCCGCGAGGGGCGCCGGCACGCGGACATGGCGCAGCGCATAGCGCGCGGCGCGCGGGAGCTCGAAGAAACCGCTGGCCATCTCAGTTTTCCCGCTTGAGGGCGCTTTCGTGCCAGCGCCGCAGCAGCAGGTGCGACAGCGTCGACAGGCAGAGGAAGATCACGATCCCGGAAATCGAGATCATGAAAAGGGCGGCGAACATGCGGGGGATGCGGAGCTGGTAGCCCGATTCGAGGATGCGGTAGGCGAGGCCCGACTGGCTGCCGCCGGTGCCCGCCACGAATTCCGCGACGACCGCGCCGATCAGCGACAGCCCGCCCGAGATCTTGAGGCCGCCCAGGAAATAGGGCAGCGCCGAAGGCAGGCGCAGATAGCGCAGCGTCTGGAAGCGCGTCGCCTTGTAGAGCTGGAAGAGGTTGAGCAGGTTGTGGTCGGCCGAGTTGAGGCCGAGCGTGGTGTTGGAAAGGATCGGGAAGAAAGCGACGATCCACGCGCAGATCAGCAGCGACAGCTTCACGTCGTTGACCCAGATGATGATCAGCGGCGCGATCGCCACGATGGGCGTCACCTGCAGGATCACCGCATAGGGAAAGAACGACAGCTCGACCCATTTCGACTGCGCGAACAGCACCGACAGCGACACGCCGAGCAGCACGGCCACGCTGAGCGCGGCGAGGCTGATCGACAGCGTGACCCACAGCGAGCCCGAAAGCGTGGCCCAGTCGGTCACCATCGTCTCGGCAATCAGCAGCGGGCCCGGCAGCAGGTAGTGCGGGATGTCGTTGAAGCGGACGAAGAATTCCCACACCGCCAGCGTCAGCAGGCCCACGCCCAGCGGCATCAGGATCTTCGGCCAGGTGGAGACGGTCACGCCGAGAACGCGGCGTTCGAGCAGGACGATGGGGGGCGCGTCGTCGCCGATCGTGATGACGGGTGCGGATGGCGTGTCGGTCATGTCAGTGGTGCCCGCCCAGCGCATGGCCCATCGCGCGCTCGAGCGCCTCGGACGCGCGCTTGCAGTGGGCGTTGTAGAGCGGCGAGGTGCGGTAGTCGGCCGCGCGCGGATAGGGCGCCGTCACGTCCATGTCGGCGATGACGCGTCCGGGGCGCGCCGCCATCGTGACGATGCGCTGCGAAAGGAAGACGCTCTCGAACACCGAATGCGTGACGAACACGACCGTGAAGTTCGAGGCGTGCCAGAGTTCGAGCAGGTCGTTGTTGAGCTTGAAGCGCGTGATCTCGTCCAGCGCGGCGAACGGCTCGTCCATCAGCAGCACCTGCGGGCGGGTCACCATCGCGCGCGCGATCGAGACGCGCATCTTCATGCCGCCCGAAAGCTCGCGCGGGTAGGCGTTCTCGAACGCGGCGAGGCCGACCATGCGCAGGGCCGCGGCCGCGCGCGCGCGCTGCTCCTCGGCCGGAATGCCGGCGAGCTTGAGCGGCAGCATGACGTTCTTGATGGCCGAGGCCCACGGCATCAGCGTGGGTTCCTGGAACACGAAGGAGAGGCTGGGCAGGGCCGCGCCGGCCGAATCGTGCGCGGCTTCCGGCCAGTCGATCGTCCCGGCGGAAGCCTCGCCGAGCCCTGCGATCAGGCGCAGCAGCGTGGACTTGCCGCAGCCCGACGGCCCCAGCAGCGAGACGAACTGGTGCCGGCCGATATCGAGATCGACGTTCTGGAGGGCGAGCGTGCCGTTGGAAAACAGCTTGGCCACGCCCCGGCAGCGGACGACCGACCGGGCGATGTGCCCGGCCGGATCGGCGGCGGCCTGCGTCGTCAGTCCGGCAGCGCTCATCCCATTCCGACGCGCTTGTTCACGAAGCGCAGCGTGTACGCCTTCGAGAGATCGAGACCCGCCGGCTGCGCGCCCGCCGCCACCATCTGCTCGTAGAAGCTCTTCCAGCGCGCGTCGGTCATGCAGCCCACGCCGAGCGTCTTGGAGTCGCCCGAATCGACGATGCCGTAGGCGTTCATTCCCTTGATCGCATAGGCGATCTTCACGTCGTCCATGTCGGGGTTGTCGCGTTTGATGAGCGCATTGGCGGGTGCGGGATCGCCCTTGAGGTACGAAACCCACCCTTCGATCGAGGCGCTGATGAAACGCTGCAGCAGGTCGGACTTCTCGTTGACCAGCTTCCACGACGTGTTGATCGTCGTCTGGTAGTTGTCGAAGCCGTAATCCGCGAGCAGGTGGACGACCGGCTTCACGCCGGCCTGCTCGATGGCGAAGGGCTCGCTGGTGAGGAAGCCCTGCTGCGAGAGCGTCTTGTCGGCGAGGAACGGCGCCATGTTGAACGTGTAGGGGCGGATCTGCTCGTCGTTGAAGCCGTATTTCGACTTGAGCCACGGCCAGTACGACGAGCGCCCGCCCGCGCCGATCAGGATCGGCTTGCCCTTGAGGTCGGGCAGCTTGTCGTTGCCCACGCCCGGGTGCGAGATCAGGACCTGCGGGTCCTTCTGCATCACCGAGGCGGCGACGACGAAGGGCAGGTTCTCGCGCGCGTAATTGAAGCCGGCGAACGAGTTCGACATGATCGCGTCGACGCGGCCGCCGACGAGCAGCGCATTGGGGTCCTGCTGCGGACCGCCCATGCGGATGTCGGCGTCGATGCCGTACTTGCGGTAGATGCCCGTCGCGACGGCCTGATAGAAGCCGCCATGCTCGGCCTGGGCGCGCCAGTTCGTCTGATAGGAGAATTTGTCGAGCGTCTGGGCGCGCAGGGCGGGGGCACGCAGCGTTGCCGCCGTCGCGGCCGCGCCGAGCAGGCCGAGGGACTGGCGACGCGAAATCCGGTTACCGCTCATGGGGTTGCTCCTTGCCAGGTGATTGCGTTCGAGAGGTCGGGAAGACCGGCTTCGAGCAGCAAATCCCGTACCATGGATGCGGCACGGGGATCGCGCCGCGGGTCAGGCGGCCGAATATAAGGCTGCCCCGCAAAACGGCAACCCGCCTTTTCCGCCTGTGGATCAGTTCCGCTGGATCAGATTCGACAGCGGATAGCGGTCGATTTCCGCCAGCAGCTGGACGAAACGCCCGGCGGCATGATCGACGACCAGCTTGCCGCGCGCGGCGTCGGCGTCGAGCGCGTTGCCCGCCGCCCCGGCCGGGTGCAGGTCCTGCACCTGCCAGCCGAACAGGATGCGCCCCTCGCCCGCGAGCATCGGGCTTTCCTTGGCGATCCGCGCGGTCGCCGGCTGGAAATCGCGCCGCTCCGATTCCTTCACCAGGTCGCCGCGCAGATGCATCATCACCGACGTCTCGCTCGACCCGGCATGGATGCCGAAGCGCAGCTCGTCGGCCGGGAAGGCGCCCGGCGGCTTGCCGAGACCGTAGGTGTTCACGACGCACGCGAACATCCTGTGGCGCACGCGCAGGTCGCGGCAGACGATCTCGGCGACCTGCGGCTGGCCGCCGTGGCTGTTGAAGATGACGAACTTGCGGATGCCCGCGCGCGCGACCGATTCGCCGATCTCGGTCCACAGCCGCGTCAGCGTCTCGGCCGAAAGCGTCAGCGTGCCTGGAAAATCGATGTGCTCGTTCGACTTGCCCACCGGCATCGTGGGCAGGAACGTTACGGGCAGCGAATCGGGCAGCAGCTCGACCGTGCGCCTGACGATGCCTTCGTTGATGCAGGTGTCGACATAGACCGGCAGATGCGGCCCGTGCTGCTCGATCGCGGCGACGGGAAGCACGGCGATGACGCGCTCCTTGTCGAGCGCGTCGAACTCCGGCCAGGTCATTTCCTGCCAGTACCGCTTGGGAAACTTGGTCATCGCCGCGCGTCCTTCCGGTCGGTCGTCGTCAGCGGAAGACCACTTTCTGCCACTGGAATTCGGACAGGCCTTTGCCGCGCAGGGCCTGTGCGAGGTGGGGCGCGCCGAGGAAGACGGGCTTGCGCGTCAGGTCCACGTACATGAGCACCACGTGCTTGCCCTGCAGGCGCGCCTGGAAGAACTTCATCGAACGCGACTGCATTTCCGGCGTCGAGCACGAGGCCGCGTCGATATGGACGATGGCGATCTGGACGCCGCCGATCGCGACGACCGCTACGTTGAAGGTCTGCTCGGCCATTGCCGTCTCGTCGGTTTACGGGTGCGCGTGACCGGGAATCCGGACCGCGCCCTAGCGTTACGGAAGCGCCTTCGGGCTGTCCGACAGCGTGCGCAGGTAGGCGAGCAGGTTCGCCCGGTCCTCGGGCTTGCGCAGGCCGGCAAAGGCCATGCGCGTGCCGGGCACGGCCGCCTTCGGGTTCGCGATGAAGGCGTTGAGCTTCTCGTAGTCCCAGTCGCCGGCCTGGCCCAGCATGGCGGGCGAATAGCCGAAGCCTTCCGCGTGGCCGTGCTTGCTGCCCACGACGTTCCACAGGTTCGGGCCCACGCCGTTCTTCCCGCCCTTTTCGAACGTATGGCAGGAGGTGCAGTTCTTGGTCACGCCTTTGCCCGCCTCGGCGTCGGCCTTGGCGAGGAGCGGGGCGATCGGATCGAGGGCGACCGGGGCCGCGGCGGCACCGCCGGCGGCGGGTGCGGCGTCGGCGACCTTGATGTCGAGGACGCTTTTCTCGAGCTGGTGGGGATGCACGAGGATGTTGGCGAGGAAGCCGATGACCGTGACCGCGAGCAGGGCGGAAACGACGGCGCCAAAGATCTTGTTGAGTTCGTAAGCGTTCATGATCCCGCTCTGTCCGGCTGGCGTCCGGGTTGACCCGACGCGAATTTCGGCAATCTAAATGCCATGGGGGCCCCGTGCAACCCTCAACGGCGGGCCCCCACGTGGGTGGCGGCCCTGCGGCGTCCTGCCGCAGGGGGCCTGTTGACGCCGGGATGTCGCGGCCCCGATACTCCGCGCCCCGACAAGCCGCTCCCGACAAGGTAAATACCCATGCCCCAACGCAAAACGCGCGCCCGCGTCGCCTTCCAGGGCGTTCCCGGCGCCTATTCGCACCTCGCCTGCAAGGCGGCCCGGCCCGGCTTCGAGCCGCTGCCCTGCCCGAGCTTCGAGGACGCGTTCGAGGCGGTGCGCACCGGCCGGGCGGCCCTTGCGATGATTCCGATCGAGAACTCGGTCGCCGGCCGGGTGGCCGAGATCCACCACCTGATCCCCGAGGCGGGCCTGCATATCGTGGGCGAGCATTTCCAGCGCGTGAACCACCACCTGCTGGCGCCCAAGGGCGCCACGCTGAAGACGATCCGCACGGTGCAGAGCCACGTGCAGGCGCTCGACCAGTGCCGCGAGACGATGAAGAAGATGGGCCTGAAGCGCGTCGTCGGCGCCGACACGGCCGGCTCGGCCGCCGAGATCGCGCGCGCGGGCGACCCCACGCGCGCGGCGATCGCCTCCTCGCTCGCCGGCGAGATCTACGGCCTGAAGTCGCTGCGCAAGGATCTCGAGGACGCGGACCACAACACGACGCGTTTCGTCATCCTGTCGAAGAAATCCACGATCGCCGACCCGAAGAAGGGCCCGGCCGTCACGACTTTCGTGTTCCGCGTCAAGAACCGCCCCGCCGCCCTCTACAAGGCGATGGGCGGCTTCGCGACCAACGGCGTCAACATGACGAAGCTCGAAAGCTACATGATGGGTGGCCGCTTCACGGCCACGCAGTTCTACGCCGACGTCGAGGGGCACCCCGAAGACCGGGCGCTGGATCTGGCGCTCGAGGAACTCGCGTTCTTCTCCGACATGGTGAAGATCATCGGCGTGTATCCAGCACACCCCTACCGCTTCAAGGATCGCGGCTAGAACAGCGCCATCTGGTCGCCCGCCTGCGGCGGCGGGCGGAACTGCGTGAGATCGTAGGTCCAGTCGTTGCGGTCGAGCCCGAGGCGCGCGCGCGCGGCGCGGAATCGCTTGCCCAGCAGCTGCGCATACGCCCCTTCGCCCACGAAGCGCGCGCCGAACTGCGCGTTGTTGAGGGCGCCGCCGCGCGTGTCGCGGACCAGCGACAGCACGTGGCTGCGTTTCAGCGGCGCATGCTCGGCGAGCCATTCCTCGAACAGCGTCTTCAGCTCCAGCGGCAGGCGCAGCAGCGTGTAGCCGGCGCTGGTGGCGCCCGCATCGCGCGCGGCCTCGAGGATCGATTCGAGTTCGGCATCGTTGAGCGCCGGGATCATCGGCGCCGCCATCACGCCGACCTTCACGCCCGCCTGCACGAGCCCGCGGATCGCGTCGAGCCGGCGTTGCGGCGTGGACGCGCGCGGCTCCATCCTGCGCGCGAGATCGCGCTCGAGCGTGGTGACCGACACGAACACGTGCGCGAGGTTGCGTGCGGCCATCGGCGCGATGATGTCGAGATCGCGCAGCACGAGCGCCGATTTCGTGACGATCGAGAAGGGATGGCCGAAATCGCGCAGCGTCTCGAGGATCTGGCGCGTGATGCGGTGCTCGCGCTCGACCGGCTGGTAGGGATCGGTGTTGGTGCCGAGCGCGATCGAAAGCGGCCTGTAGCCGGGCTTGCGCAGTTCGCCCGCCAGCAGCTTCGCGGCGTCCGGTTTGGCGAACAGCTTCGTCTCGAAATCCAGCCCCGGCGACAGGCCGAGATAGGCGTGCGTCGGCCGCGCATAGCAATAGACGCAGCCATGCTCGCAGCCGCGATAGGGATTGATCGATTGCGCGAACGGGATGTCGGGCGATTCGTTGCGCGAAATGATCGTGCGCGTGGCGTCGCGCGCCACGTGCGTGCGCAGCACCGGCAGTTCGTCCTCGGGTTCGGTTTCCCACCCGTCGTCGACGGCGATGCGGGCCTGCGGCTCGTAGCGGCCGGCCTGGTTGGAAATCGCCCCGCGGCCCTTGCGGGCGCGATCTGGAAGGGTATCGACCATCGGGCGGGAGCTTATCCCGCCGATTAGAACATTTCAAGAACAGATATCGATTTAGCCCGTCAACTCCACATCTTGCGCTGTGAGGCGATCGTCGCGGGATCGAGGGCGGCGTCGATCGTGCGCGTCGCGTGCTCGGCCGGGCGCGGGTCGAGATTCTTGTGCGTCCCTTCCACGCGGAAGCGGATGAACATGCTGGTCGTGCGCAGCCACACCAGCCGGCGGAACGGGCGCAGCAGCGAGCCCGTCTCGCGTGCGATGGGCTCGCCCACCTTGCTGGCCCAGGTGCGGAAGAAGAGATCGACCTGGCTGGAATCGAGTGTGGCCGCGCAGTCGGGATCCCAGCTCGTCGAGGGCGGAATGATCGCATGCGCGACGTCGAGGCCCGGCAGCCCGTAGACGCATTTCTCGAGATCGACCGCATAGGCACGCGCACCGGGGGCCGCGACGAAATTTCCCGGATGGGTGTCGACAAGGCACAGGGCGCGCGTCAGCGTGGAGATGCGCTTGGCGTTGGTCGCCGCGAAATCCCGCGCCCAGACAAGTTCGTGGCCGAGCGCCAGCTTTACCTTGGGATCGAGGCTGGCCTTGTCGACGAGCTTCATGTTCTCGCCGATGAGGGCCGCGATGTCGCTGATCGGATCGGCGGGCGTATCGATGGGCGCGCGCGCGGCCGCATCGGGAAGCTTCATCTTGTGGATCGCCGCGAGGGCCGCGGCCACCGCGGGAAGTTCGCCGGGCAGGCGCGGGGCAGCACCGGGAATGTCGTCGACGAGGAGTGCGCCGAACGGCAACGCGTCGGATGGCGGCAGCACGCCGAGCAGGCGCGGCGTGGCGTCGGACACCTGCGCGCGGGCGAAGCATTCGGCCTCGCGCTCGAGGCTGCGCGCCGGATCGAGATTGCCGTAGACGCCCGTCGGGATGCGTACGAGCGCGCGTCCGCCGTTGATGCGCAGATGGGTGTGGGCGAGCCCCTTGCGTTCGAGTGGCACGAGCGCGTTGTCCGCGATCGCGGCGAAGCGCGGCAGGGTGCGGAGGGCGGCGAGAACGGCGTCTGTGGCAGGCATCGTCATGGTCCACAATTATTACAATGGTTTCGGGGCCGTTGGCGATTGCCTTGAAGCCGGTCCATGATGGGGGATGCACGGGATTTCCAGCATCGACCCCGGCCGCGCCATCGACTGGAGCAAGACCAGTGGCGACTATGCCCGCCACCGGCCCGGCCCGCCGGAAGAATTTTTCCTGAGGCTTGCCGCCCTCGGCATCGGCCGACCGGGACAGCGCATCCTCGACCTTGCGACCGGCACCGGCCTGATCGCCCGCCGGTTCGCGCGGCAGGGCTGCGCGGTTTCCGGCATCGACATCGCGGCCGGGCAGGTCGAGGCCGCCCGCACGCTGGCAGCCGAGGAAGGACTTGCCGCGCGCTTCGAGGTGGCCCCGGCCGAGGCGATCCCCTTCAAGGCCGGTTCGTTCGACGCGGCGACCGCCAGCCAGTGCTGGCTCTATTTCGATCCCGACCGCGTGCTCGGCGAACTGCGCCGCGTGCTTGTACCCGGCGGCCTGCTGGCGACGTGTCATTTCAGCTGGCTGCCGCGCGAAAGCGAGATCGCGCAGGCAAGCGAGGCGCTGGTGCTGAAGTTCAATCCCGACTGGCGCGGCCGCGACTGGTCGGGCGCGGTCCCGCCGATCCCGGAATGGGCGGCGAAGCGCGACGTGCCCCTGCGCGCGATGTTCTGGTTCGACGCGCCCGTCCGCTTCACGGCGGAAAGCTGGCGCGGCCGCATGCGCGCCTGCCGCGGCGTGGGCGCCACGCTCGACGATGCGGCCGTCGCGGCTTTCGATTCGGAACACGCCGAGCTGCTGGCGCGCATCGCGCCGCCGGAATTCGACATCGTCCACCGGATCGACGCGCACCTGTTCGGGATCGGCTAGACCGTCGCCTTCGGCTTCGCGGCGAGATGCTCCTGCAGGCGCGGCATCAGCTCGACCAGGTTGCAGGGCCGGTGGCGGTTGTCGAGCTGCCACTTCAGGATCTCGTCCCAGCCGTCGCGGCAGGCGGACGGCGAGCCCGGCAGCGCGAACAGGTAGGTGCCGCCGGCGACGCCGCCGGTCGCGCGGCTCTGCAGCGCCGACGTGCCGACCTTGTTGAAGCTGATCATCCGGAACATCTCGCCGAAGCCGTCGATCTTCTTCTCGAAGAGCGGTTCGAACGCTTCGGGCGTCACGTCGCGCCCCGTCACGCCCGTGCCGCCGGTCGAGATCACGACGTCGATCGACGCATCCGCAATCCACGCGCGCAGCTGCGTCTGGATCAGCGCCACCTCGTCGCGCACGATCGTGCGCGCGGCGACCTTGTGCCCGTCGCGCGCGATCATCTCGGCAAGCGCGTTGCCCGAACGGTCGGACGCGGGATCGCGCGTGTCCGACACGGTCAGGACCGCGATGTTGCAGGCAAGGAAAGGGCGGGTTTCGTCGATCTTGGGCATGGGCGCTTCACCGTCGTCGGTGGGTCAGCGCCGGAGCCGTGCCTCGCGTCGCGGTGCAGGGCTGGGCGGTTCCGGCAGTTTCGAGACTGCCGGAGCCGGGGCGGTCATGGCAACCGGCACCGGTGTCGCAGGCGTCGATGCGGCAAGCTGCGCCGTGTCGCGCGGGGCCGGGGTGGGCGGCGGCGGCGGCGGCTGGACCGATTCGCGGGCCACCGGTGCGGCCGCCGTCGGCTTTGCCGCGACGACCGAGGCCGAGGGGGCGTAGACCGGCCACTCGCCCTGCGCGACGAGGTCGAGCGAGGGCGTCGCCTGGCCGAGGCGCTCGGCGTACATCCAGTAGGAATAGAGCAGGCGCGCGATGAAGTGGCGCGTTTCGGCCGCCGGCAGGCTTTCGATGAACAGCAGCGCGTCTTCGCGCTTGTCGCCGCGATTGTCCTGCAGGCGCTTCCAGCGCGAGAGATTGCCGATGCCGCCGTTGTAGGCCGCCGCGAGGCGCACGAGTTCGCCGCCGACCAGCGGCTCCTCGATCAGGTGGCGGATATAGCGCTGGCCGAGCGTCACGTTGATCTCGGGCTCGAGCAGCAGGTCGAGGCGGCCGCGGAAGGTGCGGCTGTCCATCGCCGCGGCGGTCGCGGGCATCAGCTGCATCAGGCCGCGCGCGCCCGCCGGGCTGACGGCAGAGGGGTTGAACTGCGATTCGACGCGCATGAACGCGAAGACGAGGGCAGGGTCGACGTCGTAGCCGCCGATCGGCTGCCAGTTGGGGATCGGATAGAAGGCGCCGTCGAAGCGCCGCCCGTCGAGGTCGGCGATCTCGCGCGCCAGGCGCATCGACAGGCCCGGCATGTTGCCGCGCATGGCGACCGCGAGGATCGCGCGCATGACGCCCGTGCCGCTCTGCGCGTAGACGCGGCGCAGTTCCGCCTCGGCGCGGCGGTCCTGCCCGACCTGCAGCAGCGCGAACACGCGCTGCGCGCCGGGGAAGCGCTGCAGCTGGTCGAGATCGGCCTGGCCGAGGGCCGGCGGATTCCAGTTGAGGCCGGGATCGATGCCGAGCGCGCGCGCGGCCAGCAGGCCGTAGAACGTGCGCGGATATTCGGCCGCCTGCGCGAGCCAGCTGTTGTAGACCTCGGGCCGGTGGGCGCGCAGATGCGTGCGCGCGGCCCAGAAGGCGCCGGCCGCGATGTCCCACGGCTGGCCCTGCGGCATGCGCGCGAGCGCCTCGAAATGGCCGGCGGCGCGGTTGAAGTCGTTCTGGCGGAAGCGCGCGAGGCCGGCGATCCAGTGCGCGCGCGGCACGAGGCTGCCCGAGCGGGCGGCGGCTTCGCCGGCGAATTCGATGGCGAGCCTGTCTTCGCCGCGCGCGAACCAGCCTGCGGCCAGCATCGCCTTGAAATGGTCGATCTCGCCCGCCGACAGCGTATGGAGGGTGTCGCGGGCGGTGAGGATCTTCTCGGCCGCCTCGAACTTGCCGTCGCCGAGCAGGTCCTTGAGGCGGTTGCGCAGCGCCGGCGCGCCGGCCACGCCGAGCCGGCCCGGCGGGATCGGCCGGTTGAGCGACGGGCCCAGATCGTCGGCCGACGCGCGTTCGAGGAACGAGGCTTCCTCGCGCGGCCGGGTCAGGCCCGTGGCCTTGCCGCCCTGCTTGCGCACCGCCAGCGAATAGATCGCGCGGGCGTCGGGCAGGTCGGGATATTCGCGCAGCCATGCGGCCAACTCGTCCGGCGTCGACCGGTAGCGGGGCGCGAGGTAGCGCTCGGCCAGCACATGGCCGACCAGCAGCCGGTTGCGCACGCCGCGCAGCGTGGCGTCGGCCTCGGCATAGCCGCCGCGCATCTGGAGCTGGAAGGCCGCCCGGTAGGCGCGGATGTCGGAAGCCGTCAGCGGCTGGGGAAGTTCGGCCGCCTTGTCGATCTGGATGTCGAAGCGGGGCAGGGCCGCCGTCTCGACGCGGTCGGGCGCCTCGGCCAGGATGACGACAGTATGCGTGCGCGTCTGCGAAGACGCCGGATGGGCGAGCGCCAAGCCGAGAAGGCCTGTGCTGAAAAAATATGCGAACCGGGAAATATAGATGAACGGGTTCTGCATGCCGGGCGAAGAGATAGTCGAATAGTTCGGACCGAGGCAAGCCGAAATATCAAGTTTTCCACATATTTAGTTCAAAGATTAGAGCGATCTATTTACTTGGGAGGTTATTTATATTGTTCGATATTGTTCGCGATCTTTTGTTTGATCGACAATAAATCGCGCCACGAATCCCTTTTTTGGGAAGGCTGGCGCAACAAATAGGCAGGGTGATACGTCGGCAACACGGGAATCTCGGTCGGCATGTCGGGGGTCCGGTAGGTCCGCCAGCGGCCCCGCAGTTTCATGATCCCGTCGGCCGTCTCCAGCAGCGTCTTGGCCGAAATTGCCCCTACCAGAACAAGGATTTGCGGGTTCACGAGGGCGATGTGCCGCTGCACGAAGGGCAGGCAGGCGGCGATCTCGGCGGCGCTCGGCGTCCGGTTGGCGGGGGGGCGCCAGGGGATCACGTTGGTTATGTAGACATTCGTGCGATCAAGGCCGATGGCGGCGAGCATCCGGTCGAGGAGCTGGCCCGACACGCCGACGAAAGGTTTGCCCTGCCGGTCCTCGTCGGCCCCCGGTGCCTCGCCGACCAGCATGATTTTCGCCGCCGGATTGCCGTCGGCGAAGACGAGGTTCGTGGCGGTGGCCTTGAGCGCGCAGCCTTCGAAGGCGGCCAGCGCCGCCTTGAGCTCGTCGAGCGTCCTGGCGGCGGCAGCCGCCGCGCGGGCGGACACGACGGCCTGGGCGGCGGGCTGGGGGGCGGCGAGGGTCGGGGCCGGGATTTCGGGAACCAGACGGGCGGCGGGGGCGCGCGCCGCGACCGGAGCCCGGGCCGGGATCGCGGCGGGCGGCGGAGCCGTGAAGCGGTCGAGCGGGGTTTCGAGGAGCGCCTCGTCGGCCCCGGCCTCGACCAGCCAGCGCAGGGTGGCGAGGTCGTCCATCGGGCCGCGACCCTACCACGAGCCCCTCGGGATCGAGTATGAGGTTCGTTGCCAGCCAGGGGAGCCCGCCGAACGATGAGCCAGCGCACCGACCGCGAACGCATGGATTACGACGTCGTCATCGTCGGCGCGGGGCCGTCGGGCCTCGGCTGCGCGATCCGGATGAAGCAGCTTGCCGCCGCCGCCGGGCGCGAGGTGTCGGTCTGCGTGCTCGAGAAGGGCTCGGAGGTCGGCGCGCACATCCTGTCGGGCGCGGTCGTCGAGACGCGTGCGCTCGACGAGCTGCTGCCCGACTGGAAGGCCAACGGCGCGCCGCTGAACACGCCCGTCGTCGAAGACCGCTTCCTGTTCCTGACGAAGAAGCACGCGATCCGGCTGCCCACGCCGCCGCAGATGCACAACGAAGGCAACTACATCGTCAGCCTCGGCAACCTGTGCCGCTGGCTGGCGCAGCAGGCCGAAGGCCTCGGCGTCGAGATATTCCCCGGCTTCGCTGCCGCCGAAGTGCTCCATGCCGAGGACGGCAGCGTATCGGGCGTGGCCACCGGCGACATGGGCATCGGCAAGGACGGCACGCGGACCGCCAATTTCACGCCGGGCGTCGAGATCCACGGCCGCGCGACGGTCTTCGCCGAAGGCGTGCGCGGCTCGCTCGCCAAGACGCTGTTCGCGAAATTCGGCCTGCGCGAAGGCGCCGAGCCCCAGACCTTCGGCCTCGGCATCAAGGAGCTGTGGGAGATCGACCCCGCGAAGCATCACGCGGGCCGCGTGATCCACACGGTCGGCTGGCCGCTCGACTGGGAGACCTATGGCGGGTCGTTCCTCTATCACCTCGAGAACAACCAGGTCGCCGTCGGCTACGTCGTCGGCCTCGACTACAAGAACCCGTATCTGTCGCCGTTCGAGGAATTCCAGCGCTTCAAGACGCATCCCGCGATCCGCCCGATCTTCGAAGGCGGACGGCGCATCGCTTATGGCGCGCGCGCCATCAACGAAGGCGGCCTGCAGGCGATCCCGAAACTCGTGTTCCCCGGCGGGGCCATCGTCGGCTGCTCGGCGGGTTTCGTAAACGTGCCGAAGATCAAGGGCAGCCACACGGCGATGAAGTCCGGCATGCTGTGCGCCGAAGCGGTGTTCGACGAGCTCGGCGCAAGCGAGGGGCGTGTCAAGGCACCGGCCGCGTATCCCGAAAAGCTCAAGGCGTCGTGGGTGTGGGAAGAGCTGTCGGCCGTGCGCAATATCCGCCCGGCCTTCACGAAGGGCCTGTGGGTCGGCCTCGCGCATGCGGCCCTCGACACCTATGTGTTCCGCGGCAAGGCGCCGTGGACCTTCGGCCATCATCCCGACAACGAATCGCTGCGCCCGGCCGCGGCCTCGATGCCCATCGCGTATCCCAAGCCCGACGGCAAGGTGTCGTTCGACCGGCTTTCCTCGGTGTTCCTCTCCAGCACCAACCACGAGGAGAACCAGCCCGCGCACCTGACGCTCAAGGACGCATCGGTGCCCGTCGCCTTCAACCTCGCGGTCTACGACGCGCCCGAGCAGCGCTACTGCCCGGCCGGCGTGTACGAGATCGTCGATGCGGCGACCGCGCCGCGCCTGCAGATCAACGCGCAGAACTGCGTCCACTGCAAGACGTGCGACATCAAGGACCCGTCCCAGAACATCGACTGGGTCGTGCCCGAAGGCGGCGGCGGGCCCAACTACCCCAACATGTGATCAGTCGAGCTTCAGCGGCGGGATCGTGAACAGGCGGAAGCGCTCGACGCTGAAGGCGCCGTCCTGCGCCGTCATCGGGATCGTCACGCGCGGCCGGTTGCCGGCACCCGCATCCTGCCGCGCCATCAGCGTCAGCGCGATCTTGAGGCCGGCCCCCATCGCCGGGCGGATCGCGCCCGACGTGGCGAGCGCGTCGATCGTCTCGCCGAAGCCCGCGACGCGCGCGGTCGCGGCCCCCATCGGGCGGTCCTGCGCGTCGATCGCCAGCGTGCCGTCGGCTTCCAGCAGCAGCGCACCCCACGCGAGCGCGAGCTTGCCCACTTCCAGCGTGCCGCCGTCGTCGCGCCAGGCCTTTACGGCTTCCGCGAGCTTCGTGCCGACGATGCGACCCTGCACGCGCGCCTCGATCTCGGCCGAAGCGATGTCGCGCCCGAGCGTGGCGAGCGCCTCGACGGGTGCCGGCAGGCGCACGCCGTTCGCGCGCAGCGAGAGATCGAACGTGTCGGTGCGGTAGGTCGGGCTGTCGGGCCGGTGCGGGGCGAGGCCGAGCCTGAATGTGCGCGCCTGCAGGGGCTCGGGCGCGTCGCCAAGCGCCAGCTCGAGCGCCTCGAAATCGAGATCGAGCCGGTCGACGCGGCCCCTGTCGTCGAAGCGCAGCGTGCCTTCGGGCCGGGCCGCGCGCAGCTTCACGCGCGTGGCGAGATCGCCCGCACCCACGCGCGCCTCGTGCAGGCCGGGCAGCCGGAAGGCCACCGTGGAAAGGTCGCGCGGGTCGGTCGACGCGACGAGCTGCGGGCCCGACCATGCCCAGCCGGCGGCGCCCGCACCGCTGGCCGACGGCTTGGCGATCACCGCGCGCCAGCCGAAGGGCCAGCCCTTCACGTCGAAGCTTTCGAACGCGATCGCGATGCCCGCCTGGCGCTGGATCTCCACCCACTGCACGAAGCGGTCGGTGATGTGGCGGGCGGCGAGCATCCAGACGACCGTCCATGCGACCAGCGCAAGGGTGGCTCCGGCGGCGATCATGGGAATCCGGCGCTTCATCGCTTTGGCTTATCGCGCGCACCCGATAATGTCGATCCTGCTTTGGCAGATACCCGCAACATCTCCGCTTCGTGGGCGGCGGCGGCCCCGTTCGTGTTCGTCGTGCTGTGGTCGACCGGATTCATCGGCTCGAAGCTCGGCATCCCGTACGCCGAGCCGGTGACGTTCCTCGTCGTGCGCTTCGCGATGGTGCTGGCGGTGTTCGCCCCGCTCGTGCTGCTGACGAAGGCGCCGTGGCCCGTGCCGCGCCTGCTTGCGCACGTCGCGGTGGTGGGCGTGGCGCTCCACGGCGTCTATCTCGGCGGCGTGTTCGTGTCGATCGCGTGGGGACTGCCCGCGGGCGTGTCGGCGGTGATCGTGGGGCTCCAGCCGCTGCTGACCGCCACGGTCGTCGGCCCGCTGCTGGGCGAGCGGGTGAACGCGCGCCAGTGGATCGGCCTTTGGCTGGGGCTCGCGGGCGTGGTGGCCGTGCTGTGGGAGAAGCTCGCCTTCGAGGGCGTGTCGTTCGCCTCCGTCCTCCCGTCGGTCGCGGGCCTGCTCGGCATCACGTTCGGCACGCTCTACCAGAAGCGGCACTGCCCGGGCGTCGACCTGCGCACCGGGGCGGTCGTCCAGTATGCCGCCGCGACGCTCTTCCTGCTGCCCTTCGCTTTGACTTTCGAGACGATGGCGATACGCTGGACGGCGGAATTCGCGTTCGCGATGGGCTGGCTGGTGCTGGTCCTGTCGGTGGGGGCCGTCTCTCTCCTGATGGTGCTGGTGCGCCAGGGAGCGGCGGCGAAGGTGGCGAGCTTCTTCTATCTCGTCCCGCCCTGCACGGCGGTGGCCGCGTGGCTGCTGTTCGGCGAGACGCTGGGGTTGCTGGCACTGGCGGGCATGGCGGTCGCGGCCGTCGGCGTGGCGCTGGTGCAGCGGGGATAGAGGCGGATGGCGAAGGCGAAAGCCAACGGGACGGCGGTCAGGGCGAAGACGGGACGCATCGCGCCGTGCGAAGGCTGCCCGCCGCCGCCCGATGCGGCGGAGTTCTGGGTCTTCGCCTACGGCTCGCTGATCTGGGATCCGGGCTTCCCCTACGAGGAGGCGCGGCCCGCGCGCCTCATGGGATTCCACCGCGCCTTCTGCATCAACTCCACGCGCTATCGCGGCACGCCGGAAATGCCGGGCCTCGTGCTCGGCCTCGACAAGGGCGGCTCGTGCCGCGGCATCGCGTATCGCGTGCCGGCGGCCGACGGCGACCGGACCATGGCCTATCTGTGGGACCGCGAGATGCTCAACAGTTCTTACCATTGCATGGACCTGCCGGTGACGCTGGCCGACGCGCGCGAGGTGGTGGCGCGCACCTTCGTGGTCGACCGCGCGCGCCCCGGCTACACCGGCAAGCTCACGCTCGCCGAGACGGCCCGGCGCATCCGCCATTCGGTGGGCCAGCGCGGGGCCAACCGCGTGTATCTGGAAAACACGGTCGAGCATCTCGACCGGCTCGGCATCCGCGACCGCCGCCTGCACTCCCTGCTGGCGGCGGTGAAGGAGGCGCCATGAAGTTCCTCGAGGACTATCGCTCGCCCAAGGACGACGAGGTCAGGAACTTCAGCCTCGACGACGCCGAGAAGATCGACGCCCTCAACAAGGAAATCCACCTGCGCAACCGCCTGCTCGTGCACAACGCGCGCGCGATCCTGCAGGAGGTCGAGCCCTCGGCGAAGCTGCTGCGCGAGATCGATGCACCCGCCCCGCCGCTGGTCTATTCGCGCGTCGTGCAGATGCTGGGTGCGCGCGGCGCCGCGGGGGCGTCGGCGCTCGCGAAATCGACGGCCGCCGCCAAGACGTCGCCCAAGAAGCCGAAATGACCGCCGCTGTCCTGATCGAACCCGAACGGCGCACGCGGGCCATCGACCAGATCCGCCAGCTGCGCGGCGGCGTCGTCGCCGACGTCATCGCGCGGGGAACCGACGAGACGCTTGCGGCGTTCGTCGCCTCGCTCGCCCGCTCGGGCCTGCTGGCCGAGGAAGCCGAACTGCCGGTCCACACGTTCGCGGTCGATCCGGCACACCTGCCGCCGCCGAAGCGCAAATTCGGAAGGAGAGAAAAGATGAGCACCGATCCTTGGGCGCCGACGGAGGATCTCAAGAAGATGCTCGCCTATCTCGACAAGTCGATCCGGCTCGTCAACCGCGAGATCATCCACGCGCAGATCCCCGGCCTGACGCGCGAACGCTTCATCGAGTTCGCGGCCTCCGTCGCCAAGCTGCGCGCGGACTACCTGAAGGCCGCGATGGACTGCTTCCTCGACGACAAGTCCGACGCCGAGCAATTGCAGAACGTGCAGGAAAAGCGCGCGCTCTTCGAGGAAGGCGTGAAGGCCTACGAGGCGCTGCACCGCGCCATCGAGCGCGGCTATATCGACCCGCAGGAGAACGGGAAGAAATAGGGCACCCCTCACCCTAACCCTCTCCCCGGAGGGGAGAGGGGACTCCAGTCTTGGCGATGCACGCACTGTGCATCCACATTACCGTTGTGATTCCCTCTCCCGCTTGCGGGAGAGGGCTAGGGTGAGGGGTTCAGCGCGACAACCTGTTACGACCCGTTACGGTAACTAGTTTATCCCCTTGAAGTTGCAGCGATGTAACGTGCAACGAATTCGGCGTTACATGTTGCACATGGCCGCAGATACCTCGCCCGCCGTGCATCCCGGCACGTTTTCCGACAAGTCCTCTTCACGATGTCAAAGAGCACGGCGATCCTGACGACAGCATGCCGGAACCCGTGCAGGTTGTCAAGAATTTAAACCCATAATTCTTGCTGTCGCATGCGGCGGTCGAAGTCGTGGATGCCCGGCTATGCCGGGCATGACGGCAAAAGTGGGATTCGTCATGCCCGGCGCAGCCGGGCATCCACGACTTATGGTAGTTTCAGAAAATGACCCGCGGCGGCTTCGTCTACATGATGAGCAACCGGAAAGACGGCACGCTCTATGTCGGTGTGACGTCGGACCTGCCGCGACGTGCGTGGGAGCACCGCGAAGGCGTGGCCGACGGATTCACCAAACGCTACGGCCTCCGGCGACTCGTCTGGTTCGAGCCGCACGACGACATCCGGGACGCGATCGCGCGCGAGAACGCGCTGAAGCACTGGACGCGTGCCCAGAAAATCCGGCTCATCCACGAAGCGAACCGGGATTGGCGCGACCTGTCCGGCGAGATCGCGTGAACCGAAGTCGTGGATGCCCGGCTGCGCCGGGCATGACGGTGAAAGGGAGATTCGTCGTGCTCGGGTTTGTCCCAGATACGACGCTTTAACTCTTACTCGTCATGCCCGGCACAGCCGGGCATCCACGACTTTTGTGGCTTTGCAGATGCGACGAACGGGAAGCGCCTCACCCGCACTTCGAATAGTCGCAGTTCGTGCAGGTGTCGCAGCCTTCCATCTTCAGCAGCGTCGGCGCCTGGCATTTGGGGCAGGTGCGCGCACCCGCGACGCGTGGGCGCGTGCCGTCGGGCTTCTGGTCGGTGAAGAGCGCGGCGACGCTTGAGGCCGACGCGTTGCCCGAAGAGGCTTCGGCGTGCGTCGCACCGGCACCGCCCAGCATCGCCATGGGGAGGATCTCGGCGACGGGGTCGGAGGCGAGCGCTTCGCCCGCGCGCAGGAAGCCGATCTGGATCATGTGGCGTTCGATGACCTCGCCGATCGCGGCGAGCAGCGAGGGCACGTAGCGCCCGTTCATCCACTGGCCGCCGCGCGGGTCGAACACGGCCTTGAGCTCTTCCACCACGAACGAAACGTCGCCGCCGCGGCGGAACACGGCCGAGATCATGCGCGTCAGCGCCACGGTCCAGGCGTAGTGCTCCATGTTCTTGGAATTGATGAACACCTCGAACGGGCGACGCCGTCCGTCGGTGATCACGTCGTTGATCGTGATGTAGAGCGCGTGCTCGGCATCGGCCCATTTGATCTTGTAGGTCTGGCCGGGCAGCGCCTCGGGCCTATCGAGCGGGCGCGTCATGTAGACGACGCCGCCGGCCTCGAACGCGTCGGCCGCGCGCGCGGGCGCCTTGCCCAGCGGCAGCGACTGCTGCACGGGGGCCTTCTTGTCGTCCTTCTTCACCTGCAGGACCGAGCCGGTCACGTCGTTGGGCCGGTAGGTCGTGCAGCCCTTGCAGCCCAGCGCATAGGCCTGCAGGTAGATGTCCTTGAACGCCTCGAAGGACATGTCCTCCGGGCAGTTGATCGTCTTGGAGATCGAGGCGTCGACGTATTTCTGCACCGCCGCCTGCATGACGACATGCTCGGGCGGCGTCAGGCGCTGCGCGTCGACGAAATAGTCGGGGAGCTGCGCGTTGTCGCCGAACATCCTCTTGTAGAGGCGGAAGGCGTGGTCGGACACTTCCTCTTCGCGGCGCGTGCCGTCCGGCATCAGGACGTTGCGCGTGTAGCTGAACGAGAAGACGGGTTCGAGCCCCGACGACACGTTGTCGGCCATCAGCGAGATCGTGCCGGTCGGCGCGATCGAGGTGAGCAGCGCGTTGCGGATGCCATGCGCGGCGATGCCTGCGCGCGTCTCTTCGTCCAGCGCTTCGATGGCGGGTCCCTGCAGGTATTTCTCGCGGTCGAACAGCGGGAAGGCGCCCTTTTCCTTCGCGAGATCGACCGACGCGCGGTACGCCGCCTTGCGGATCAGCATCATCCAGCGTTCGGTGAGCGCCACCGCACCTTCCGAGCCGTAGCGCGACTTGCACATCATCAGCGCGTCGGCGAGCCCGGTGACGCCGAGGCCGATACGCCGCTTGGCCTGCGCCTCGTGTTGCTGTTCGGGCAGCGGGAAGCGCGACACGTCGGTGACGTTGTCCATCATCCGCACGGCGAGCGGCACGAGCCGGTCCAGCTCCGCCTCGTCGAGGGCGGCGTCGGCGCCGAACGGGTCCTTCACCAGGGCGGCGAGATTGATCGAGCCCAGCAGGCACGCGCCATAGGGGGGCAGCGGCTGCTCGCCGCACGGGTTGGTCGCGCAGATGTTCTCGGCGTACCAGAGATTATTGGTGCGGTTGATCCGGTCGATGAAGATCACGCCCGGTTCGGCATACGCGAACGTCGCGCGCATGATCTTGTCCCACAGCTCGCGCGCGCGCAGCGTCTTGTAATGCGTGCCGCCGAAGACGAGCTGCCAGGGCGCGTCTTCCTTCACGGCCGTCATGAAATCGTCGGTGACGAGGACCGAGAGGTTGAACATGCGCAGGCGGCCGGGCTCGCGCTTGGCCTCGACGAACGCCTCGATGTCGGGATGGTCGCAGCGCATCGTCGCCATCATGGCGCCGCGCCGGTGGCCGGCCGACATGATGGTGCGGCACATCGCGTCCCACACGTCCATGAAGGTCAGCGGGCCCGACGCGTCCGCGCCCACGCCCTTCACGGCCGCACCCTTGGGGCGCAGCGTCGAGAAATCGTAGCCGATGCCCCCGCCCTGCTGCATCGTCAGGGCCGCCTCGCGCAGGTGGCTGAAGATGCCGCCCATGTCGTCGGGCACCGTGCCCATGACGAAGCAGTTGAAGAGTGTCACGTGCCGCGCGGTGCCCGCACCCGCGACGATGCGCCCCGCGGGGATGAACTTGAAGCCGTCGAGCGCGTCGTAGAAGCGCTTGGCCCAGAGTTCCGGTTCCTTCTCCACGGATGCAAGCGACGTCGCGACGCGCGTCCACGTATCCTCGATCGAGCGGTCGATCGGCGTGCCGTCGGCGGCCTTGAAACGGTATTTCATGTCCCAGATCTGCTGGGAGATCGCGGCGATCGGACGCATGTGGGGCAGCTTTCGGTAGAACTCGGATGCGGCGCGAGTTTAGGCTTACGCCCGCATTCCGGCAATTGTTTGTTCTCGATATGTTTCCACAGGTGATTCACCCACAAGATGTTGTGGGTGAACGGGCTTTCGACTTATCCCCACCATGCACAGTGCGTCCCTTGCCGGCGTCCGCGCGCCCGGCTATCGATGCCATTCCCGCAAGATCGAGGCACATGAAATGACAATCGATCACCTTCCCGAGCTGCGCGCGCTCAACGCGAAATTCATCAACAACTTCGTCACCAACGACGTCGCCTCGCACGACGCGATCCTGCATGAGCGCTTCCGCTATATCGGCTCGAACGGGGCGCGCCAGGAGCGCGCGCCGTATCTCGCGCGCTGGGCGACCGGGTTCGATCCGGCCGTGATCGTCTACTGGGACTATCGCGACGAGCGCATCGACGTGTTCGGCGACACGGCGCTCGTCTGCTCGGTCAACAAATGGACGATGGCGAAGGACGGCAAGGAGACGACGGGCATGTCGGCCTATACCGACATCTATGTGCGCGAGAAGGGCAGCTGGAAATGCATCCAGGCCCAGATCACCGGCGTGCAGCCCGACCAGTATCCGTCCGACGCGACGATCGTCCGCAAATGGGTGCGCGGGAAGGTGACGGCTTAGGCGCTCAGGCGCCCTTGTCCTCGACGAGGTGGGCGATCTTGCGGGTCATCGTCTCGACCTTGTAGGCCGGCAGCCGGAAGGCCCAGCCGTGCAGGTTCTTCTCGATCGCGGCGACTTCCTTGGCGACGTCCTCGGGCGACTTGAGCTTCCCGCCCTCGACCGGCGTCGCCGGAACCGCCGCGTGCGCCTTGATGCGCGCCCAGGTGCCGGCGCCTTCGGTCGCGAACTCGACGCGCACCACCAGCCCGTCGAAGGTCGTGTATTCCGCGAAGTCGCGCGCCTCGGCGAAGACGAGGCCGTCGGCCTTGCGCACGTCCTCGAGATCGAGGCCCTCGATGGCGCTGGCGACGAGGTTCACGTCGAATTCCGATTTCACCTTCTTGCCGTCGGGGACCGGCTTCAGGTCGAAATCCTTCTGGTCGGGCTTGGCGCGCGAAACGTCGATGCGCGCGCCTGCGGCGACGATGGTGGCGTGCGCCACGCGCTCGCGCGCCACGTCGGCCACGCGATGCGCCAGCCACTTGGCCGGCTCGCGTTCGACCGCGAAGCGCCCCTGCGCGAGCCACACCTGGTCTTCGCCCGCGCGCCGCACGAACGTGGCGTCGCCGGCATTGCCCTGGCGGCCATAGCGCGCGCGGCCGACGAGCAGGCTCGCGAACTGCTCGTCCTGCGCGCCGAACAGCGTCACGCGCACGGCCTTCTGGTCCTTGCCCGCCCCGTCGAGGTCGATCTCGGCATGGAGTGCGGGATTGGCGGTGCGCGCCTCGACGATGCGCAGGCCCGCCGTCTCCAGCGCGACCTTGCGGATCTGCTGGAAGTCGGCCGGATAGCCGCCCTTGGCGGGCATCACCCACGTGCCGTCGGCGCCGCGCGCGAGTTCGAACTTCTCACCCGTGCGCTCGATCTCGATGCGGGCCACGCTGTCGATCCGCGTGGGCAGGTTCGGGAAGACGAGCTGCCCGGCGGCGTCGGCGACGCCCGATGTGTCGCGGCTCCGCAGCGCAAGCGTGGCGCCGGCCGAAACGACGATGGCGGCGGCGAGGATGGCGAGGGTCCTGGTGCGCATCTGGAATGCTCCGTTCGCGTTCAGGCGGCCGGACGGCGGCGGCGGATGCGCAGCCAGCCGAGCACGACGGCGACGATCGCGACGAGGGCCGGGATGGCGCCGATATTCGCGATCTTGGCCGCCGTCTGCACGCCTTCGATGTCGCGGCGCAGGTCCTGCTGCACGTCGCGCAGCTCGCGGCGCACGACGAGCATCTCGGCGCGGAACCTGTCGATCTCGCCCTGCTGCTCGGCCGACAGGATCGTGCGGCCGGCGTCCGCAGCGCCCGTGCCGCGGCCCTGCAGGTCGGCGAGGCGCTTCTCGGTGTCCTTCAGCTTCTCGGTCAGCTCGCGCTCCTTGGCGCGGAAGCGCAGCTCGGCCTCGCGCTGGATGTCGGCCAGCAGCGTGAAGGGGCGCTGCGACAGGCCGCGTCCGCGCAGGCCGATCAGGTCGGAAGAGCCCAGCAGGTTGTCGACCGCGTTGACGACGAAGTCGCCGTTGTAGGCGCCGGGCGTGGCCACGCGCTGGCCGAAGAACTCCTGCACCGTGACCCAGAAGCGGTCTTCCAGCATGTCGGTGTCGGCCACGACGATGACGTTGACCGGCCCTTCCGACTGCGCGCGGTAGGGCGCGGTGGATGCCGGCGGCGGTGCCGGCTGGCCTTCGGCCGGCTTCTCGGGCTCGGGCGCCTTGTCGAAGGCCGACTTGACCGGGCCGCTGATGCGCGCGGCCAGCGTCAGCGGCTCGCCCGACGGCTTGAAGTCGGCGAGCAGCTTGGCCGGATCGGGCTGGAGGCGCACTTCGTCGGCCGCGATCGCCTGCGACTGTGCCGAGGTGCGGATCAGCGGCGAGAACTTCGTCGTGGCGCCGTCCTTGGGCTTGAGGATGCCGGCCGAGGCCATCTGGATGACGCTGGCTTCGGTCAGCAGCACGTCGCTGCGGTCGAAATTCGTGTCGCGCAGGCTGAGCCACAGCACGTAGTCGATCGCCTGCACGCGGCCCTGGCCGCCGGCATTGACGCGCCGCGCCGACAGCCGGTCGCCCGCGAGCGTGTCGTCGGCCATCGTCAGGCCCCAGGCGTCGAACAGCTTGGTGAGGTTCGAGTTCGTCGGCATGCCCATCGCGGCCTGGCCGCCGCGGGCGAGCTCGCTCTCCGCATGCGGATCGACGAAGACGAGCGCGCGCCCGCCGCGCAGCACGAACTGGTCGATCGCGTAGAGCGTGGTGTCGGGCAGGTTCTTGGGATGGACCACCATCAGCACGCCGATCTCGGCGGGGATCTCGGTCGCGTCGCGCGCCACGGGGCGCAGGTCGAAGAACTGGCCGAGCTGCGTGTAGACCGCCCAGGGCGGCGAAGGCTGGCCGCGGCCGCGGAACTCGCCTTCCATCGGCAGCGTGGAGAGCACGCCGACCTGCGGCTTCCTGGTGACCGACAGGTTGTAGACGGCCTTCGTCAGGTCGTATTCGAGGAAGCGCTCGCGCTCGGGCTGGAAGAAGGGGATGACCTCTTCCCGGTCCGCGCCGTTGGAACCCGCGAGGCCGAAATAGACGTTCTCGCCCTGCTGGTTCAGCGGCACGGCCTGCAGGCCGAAGCCCACCGCGCGGTCCTCCTCGTCGGAGAAGGCGGGCGGGTCGATCACGTCGAGGCGCAGCTTGCCGCGCGCGGCGTCGCGATATTCCTCGAGCATCTCGCGCACGCGCTGGGCATAGACGCCGTAGCTCGGGATCTCGCGGCCCAGCCGCTCGGAATAGTAGAAGCGCAGCACGATCGGCTCGTCGATCTTCGCGAGGATCGCGCGCGTGCCCTGGCTCAGCGTGAACAGCCGGTCGGACGTGAGGTCGAGGCGCATGCCCTGGAAGAGCGAGCCCGACAGCACGTTGACGGCGACGAAAAGGACGGCCGCCAGCAGGATGCCGAGGCCGGTGAGCGCGGAGCGCGTTGCGGTCTTGCTTGCCATGGCTCAGCCCGCCTTCTTCATTTCCACGATGGCCGCGTTCACGAACAGGAACGCCGCCACGAGACTGGCGAAATAGACGATGTCGCGCAGGTCGATGACGCCGCGCGTGATCGCGTTGAAATGCGTGAGGAACGACAGGCCCGAGACCGCCGAAACGACCGACGCCGGCGCCCAGCCCGAGAAGAAGGCCAGCACCAGCGAGGTTCCCGAGACGGTGAAGACGAAGCAGGCGGCAGCCGAGACGACGAAGGCGACGACCTGGCTCTTGGTCAGCGCCGAGATGCACGCGCCGATGGCGAGGTAGCCGGCGCTCATCAGCAGCGAGCCGACGTAGCCGGCGAGGATGATGCCGTTGTCGGGATCGCCCATCACGTTGACGGTGATCCAGATCGGGAAGGTGAGGGCGAGGGCGATGGCCACGAACGCCCAGGCGGCGAGGAACTTCGCCGTCACGGCCTCGCCGATCGAGATCGGCAGCGTCAGGAACAGCTCGATCGTGCCCTGGCGGCGCTCTTCCGACCACAGGCGCATCGAGATCGCCGGGATCAGGAACAGGTAGAGCCACGGGTGGAACGAGAAGAACGACTGCAGGTCGGCCTGCCCGCGCTCGAAGAAATTGCCGAGATAGAAGGTGAAGACGCTCGCGAGCACGAGGAAGATCACGAGGAAGACATAGGCGACCGGCGTGGCGAAATAGCTGCCGAGCTCGCGCTTGAAGATGAAACAGACGTTGCGCATGGCGTTCCTCAGGCTTTCGTGCCGGTCGTGATGGCGCGGAACACCTCGTCGAGGCGGCCGCGCTCCTCGCGGATCTCGTCGATCCGGATGCCCGTCCCGCGCGCGATGGCGCCCAGCTCGCCGAGCATCGGCTTGCCGTCCTTCGGGAAGGCGGTCAGCATCGAAAGGCCCTCTTCGCCGTCGGCGCGCTCGAACCCGGCGACGCCGGGATGCGCCGCAAGCGCCTCGCGCAGCCGCCCGACATCGGCGGCGGGGGCCACGAACGAGACCGCGTAGTGCCAGCGCGAGCGCTTCTCCAGCGATTCCGGCGTGCCGTCGGCGAGCACCGTGCCGCGCGCGATGACGACGGCGCGCGTGCAGATCGCGTCGACCTCCTCGAGGATGTGGGTCGAGATGACGATGGCCTTGTCGGCCGCCATCGAGCGGATCAGGCCGCGCACTTCGTGCTTCTGGTTGGGGTCGAGGCCGTCGGTCGGCTCGTCGAGGATCAGCACCTCGGGATCGTGCAGCAGCGCCTGGGCGAGGCCCACGCGGCGCTTGAAGCCTTTCGACAGCGTGTCGATCGGCTGGTGCAGGATGCCTTCGAGCTGCGTGCGCTCGACCGCTTCGGCCACGCGCTTGGCGCGCGAGGCGCCGTCGAAGCCGCGGATCGCGGCGATGAAATCGAGGAAGGCGGCGGTCGTCATGTCGGGATAGGCGGGGGCACCCTCGGGCAGGTAGCCGATCCGGCGCTTGGCCTCGATCGGGTCCATCTCGACGTCGAAGCCGCACACCGAGGCGGTCCCGGCCGTGGGCGCCAGGAACCCGGTGATCATCTTCATCGTCGTGGACTTGCCGGCCCCGTTGGGTCCGAGGAACCCGAGGACCTCGCCGCGCATGACGTTGAAGGACACGTCCTCCACCGCGCGGATCGGGCCGAAATGCTTTTTCAGGCCCCTGATTTCGATCATTGCCGACATCGCCGGATTCTTCCCCGTTGGCCCGGCCGATCCCTGCTCGGTCGGGCGCCCTTCATTTAGGGAGAATCACGGCAAAAGCAAGGCGTTCGCGTAACCGCGGTTACAATTCCGGGGGTTTAGATGACCTTCCGGCGGATCGAGACCGAATCCGACAGGTCGGTGACGTGCGACAGGTCCTGCAGGGCGGCCAGCAGCACCTCGGTCACGCGCGTGCCGGCGGGGGCGACCAGCTTGCCGGTCTTGGTCGTGAAATTCTCGTTGAGGACGTCGGCAAGCACGATCTCCTGCCATTTGACGGTGATCGCGCGCTGGCCCGACGCGATGGCGACGTCGCCGGCCCGGATCACGGCGACGAGGCTCTCGGCCATCCGGCCGACGTCGGTTTCGAGCGTGGCGGCGTCGAGCTCGGGGATGATCAGCATCCGGTAGACGTCGGCAGGCTTCGCCTTGATCAGCATGCTCATCGCCCGCATGATCCGGTCGCTGATCGCCTTCTGGCTCACCGGCTTGGCGGCGAAGCCGTGCGCGTCGAGCGCGATCGCGGCCCCGATGAGCGCCTCGTCGGAATGGGCCGACATGATGATGACGGGCAGGTCGCGGCGCGCGGCGGACAGGCCCCCGCGGATCGCCTTCAGCATCTCCAGCCCGTTCATCGGCAGCATGCGGATGTCGCTGACGACGACGTCGATCTCCCGGCGGGTGTGCGAGACGCCCTGGAACATGTCCGGGCGCTGCTTCTTGAGGGCGTCGATCGAGCTGCCTTCGAGCTGGTCGCCGATGCCGAGCATCGTCAGCGCCTCGAACCCGTCCGCCGCCTCGGAGACCGTCGCGCCCATCGCCTTGAGCCCCTGCGCGATCATCCCGCGGATGAATTTCTGGTCGTCGACGACCAGTATTTTCATGCCGGAGAAGGGACGGTCAGCGTTGGGTTTAATGGCCACGTCTTCCTCCTCAGAATTTTCCGATATAGGCGCCGAGCCGGGTGAAGCCTTCGCGTATCCGTGCGTTCAGCGCCGGGATCCCGCCGAGTTCGCCCTTGCGGGCCGCATCCTCGGCCTCTTTGCACAGGTCGGCGAGCCAGCCGGCGCCGACCGACGCGGTCGTCCCCTTCATGGCATGTGCCGCGCCGCGCACGGCGGCGGCATCGCCCGTCGCCAGCGCCTTGTCGAGATTGTCCGGCCCGTCCGCCGAGGTCTCCCAGAAGAACTGCAGCGCCGCGCGGATATCCCCGTCGTCCTTCGTGCCGATCTGGTCTTCGAGCACGGAGCGGTCGATCAGCGGCGTGTTGTCGGCCTGCGGCCCGGCATCGGCAGCGGGGGCGGGCGCACCGGCAAGCCGGCGCAGCCTGACGCCCTGCGGCAGCCAGCGTTCGAGCTCCGCCTTCACCACTTCGTAGCGCATCGGCTTGGTCAGGTACCCGTCCGCATCGGCCTGCGCGATGAGCCGGCTGGTCTCCGGCAACGCGTCGGCGGTCAGCACGACGATGGGAAGGCGCGGCTTCTTTCCGCCGGCTTCGCCCGCGCGGACCGCGGTCGTCAGCTCGATGCCGTCCATTTCCGGCATGTGGTAGTCGGTCAGCAGGATGCCGTAACCGGGCTCCTCGGCCAGCGCCGCGAGCGCTTCCTTGCCGTTGAAGACGAAGCGCGACGCGAAGCCGACGCGGTCGAGCACGCGCTTGATGACGTACTGGTTCGTCTTGTTGTCTTCCGCGACGAGGACGGCCGCATTCGCCGCGCGGGCCTCGGCGAGGTCGGGCGCCACGAATTTTTCGGCCGCACCGCCGGGAATCGCTTGCGCACCGGACAGCGACGCGCGGTCGAGGGCGGCGGCGAGCGTCAGCCAGACGCGCTGGCGGCGCAGCGGCATCGTGATCGCGTCGAACGCGCCGGACTCGGGCGCGGCCTTGAGCGTCGAAGCGAGCGAGCGGGGTGCGGCAAGAATCGCGCGTGCCTCCGGATGCGCCTGCAGGATGCGCTTGGAAATCGCGATCGCCGCGCTCGACGTGCCGCGCAGCATCGCGATGGGCACCGATCCTTTCGGCATGTCGGCGAGATCCGTCTCGCCCAGGAAATGCGGCCGGATACCGGCCGTGCCCAGGATCGAGACCAGCGCCGTGCGCGCCGGCCCGTCGAACCCGAGGGCGGCGACCTTCGCGTCGGAAATGTCGACCGCCGGCACGGGCGGCGCGCGTTCCGCGATCTCCGCCGGCAGCCGCAGCCAGAAAACCGATCCGCGTCCCGGTACCGATTCGACGCCGACGGTGCCGCCCATCAGCTCGGCCAGGCGGTGGCTGATCGACAGGCCGAGGCCGGTGCCGCCGAACTTGCGCGAGGTCGAGGAGTCGGCCTGCGTGAAGGCGCGGAACATCTTGGCCGTCTGCTCGGGCGTCATGCCGATGCCGGTGTCGCGGACCTCGATCAGCACGCGCTCCGGCCGGCCGCCGAGCGGTTCGGCTTCGAGGCGCACGCTGGCGACGACGCTTCCGGCCTCGGTGAATTTCAGCGCGTTCGAGAGGTAGTTGAGGACGATCTGCCGGATGCGCGTCGGATCGCCGACGACCAGTGCCGGAAATTTCGGGTCGATCTCGACGACGAGGTCGAGCCCCTTCTCGTCGGCGCGGGTCGCGACGAGTTCCGCCGCCTCCTCGACCACGTCGCCGATATCGACCGGCAGGCGCTCGAACTCGATTCGACCGGCCTCGATCTTCGAGAAATCGAGGATGTCGTTGAGGATCGTCATCAGCGCCTCGGCCGACGAGCGGATCACCTTCGACATCTCGCGCTGGTCGGGGCTGAGCTCGGTCTGTTCGAGCATCTCGGCCATCGACATGACGCCGTTCATCGGCGTGCGGATTTCGTGGCTCATCGTCGCAAGGAAGCTCGACTTCGCCCGCGTCGCGTCCTCGGCGAGCAGGCGGGCCTGTTCGAGATCCTTGTTCGACTGTTCGAGCCACTGCGAGGACAGTTCCGCCTGGCGCCGGGCTTCCTCGGCGGTCGCCTTGGCGGACAGGATCCCGTCTTCGGCGGCCTTCTGCGCGGTGATGTCCTGATAGGCGCCGTACATGAACAGGAGCTTTCCGGTTCCTTCCTCGCGCACGAGCTTTCCGGCGGCATGGATCCAGACGATCTTCCCGTCGATCGGGCGCCGGTAGGGATAGATCATGTCGTACTGCGAATACTTGCCGTCGATCGCGCCCTGATAGCGCGCGCCCGCCTGTCGGGCGATTTCGGGATCGGCTTCGACGAGGCGCGCGTACCATTCGTCCATGAGGTGGTAGCGCCCGTCCGGTTTCAGGGGTTCGCCCAGGATCGCGGCCGCGCGCTCGGACTGGTAGTAGTAGTCGGGGTCGGCGTAGTCGACGTACCAGTGGCCGCTGCCGGTCAGTTCCAGCGCGATGTCGGTGAGGAAATTCGCGCGCTTGATCTGCTCCTCGTTCTTGCGCCTTTCGGTGATGTCGACCTGCCAGACCATCAGGCCGGTCTCGCCCGCGAACTCGACCTGCATCGCGGTCAGCAGCATCGTGCGGACCTGGCGGTCGACGTCGTAGGATTCGACCTCGAATTCGCGGACCGTTCCTTCCGCCTCGATGCGGGCCAGCAGCTCGTCGCGCCTGGCCGGATCGACATAGACCGAGTGGACCTTTTCGCCGATCTTCAGGCCGAACAGCTTGGTCGCGATCGGATTGGCGAACAGCACCTTGCCGTCCATCGCGGTGATCGACACGCAGATCGGCCCCTTGTCGAGGACCGACTGCAGGCGCTTGCGTTCCTCGGCAAGCGCGGTCTCCGCCGCCTTGCGCGCGGTGATGTCGCGCATGAAGACCAGGATGTACTGCTTGCCGCCGAAATCGATGTACTTGGACAGCGTTTCGACGTCGAGCGTGGAGCCGTCGGCGCGCAGCAGGACCTGCTCGCCCGGCTCGTCGGTCGAGCGGGCCGAAACCTTTTCCCAGATGACTTCCCACACGCGGGCATCGACGCCGCGCACGAAACTGCGGACGTGCCTGCCCGGCAGATCCGCGTGCGGCAGGCCGAGCAGCGTTCCGGCCGTGACGTTCGCCTCGACGACGGTGCCGTCGCGCCCGATCCAGATGATGCCGTCGGCCGCATGCTCCAGCGCGTAGTGGACGCGGCGCAGCTCGGTCTCGGCCTTCTTGCGCTCGGTCACGTCGCGCACGGCGGCCGAAACGAACTCGCCGCCGGGGATGGGGTTGAGGCTTATCTCCACCGGGAATTCGCGGCCCTTCGCGTCGACCGCCAGCAGCTCGCGCCCGGCCCCCATTTCGCGCGCGCTCGGGTTGGCGGCATAGCCGCTGCGCAGGCTGTGATGCTTGCCGTGGAACTTGGCCGGGATCAGCACCTCGATCGGCTTGCCGACCAGTTCCTCGCGCCGGTAGCCGAACAGCGCCTCGCCCTGCCGGTTGACGAAGCGGATGTGGCCGGACTTGTCGACGATCAGCATCGCGTCGGGCGTGCCGTCGAGCAGGGCTTCCGTCCGCTCGCGCTCGCGCCGCGCGGTCTCTTCCGAGGCGCGCTGCTCGGTCACGTCGAGAATCCAGAGCAGCGCGCTGGCTTCGCCCTGGAACTCGATGCGTTCGGCCGAAACCTGGAAGATCGGCGCCGTTCCCTCGCCGATATCGGCGCGGAACTCCGTCGCGGCCACCACCGACTGGCGGCGGAGCTTCTGGAAGATCTGGTCGACGGCGTCCGGGCCGCCGTCGGCGACCTTCAGCGCGAGCGTGCTGCCCACGAGGTCGCGCTTGGCGCGGCCGAGCAGGACGGCGGCACGCTCGCTCGCGAACATCACCGAACGGTCTTCGAGTTTCGCGACGATGGCGCCGGCGGGGCCGCTGTCGAGCAGCGCCACGAGGCGGGCCTCGCCTTCCCGCAGCTTCTCGGTCAGCTGCGCCGTCTCGACCAGCGCCTCGCGGAACGCGACCATGCCGTGCGCCAGCCGGCCGATCTCGTCATTCCGGTTCGTGAACGGCACGTCGAGCGCGTGCTGCCCGGAAGACAGGCGCGCGAGCGTGCCGGTCAGCGTGGCGAGCGGGGCGCCGATGCCGCGCGCGAACAGGGCCGCGACGGCCGCGATCGCCAGGCTCAGCAGCAAGGCGGCCGAGAAATTGACGAGCATCGAGGCGTAGATGTGCCGGTCGATCTCGCGCCGGTCGCTCTTGGCGACGATCGCCCAGCGCACGCCGGCCACGTCGAGCGGCATGACCGCGGAGATCACGTCCTCGCCGCGGTCGTCGACGTAGTTGAGCGTGCCGGTCTCGCCGGCGAGCGCGCGGCGCACGCCCTCGGTCGTGATCCGCATCGACAGCGCCGAACCGGGCATGAAGCGGCGCTCGTTGCGCACGATCATGTCCTCGCCGACGATCAGCAGTTCGCCCGTTTCGCCGAGCGAGGGGGCCGCGCGCACCACGGCGTTGAAGTTCGCGTCGGGGACCAGCATCAGGACGGCGCCGACGGTCCGGCCCGCATTGTCGGCGATCGGCAGGCCGATGACCGCAGCAGGGTCGCTGCCGTTGGGCGAATAGGCGGCGATGTCGGAGAAGGCGGGCTGGTAGGGCGGGTTCGAGGCCATCGCGCCCACGAACGCCTTCGTCGCGAGGCTGCCGGGCAGGTCGGCAAGCAGGTTGGCGCCGAAATCCGAGCGCTTGCGCACCGAATAGAAGACGAGGCCCGTGCGGTCGACGAACAGCAGGTCGGGGGCGCCGGTCTCCTGCGTCCAGCGCAGCCAGTGGCGGTGATAGGCGACATGGAACGCGTCGTAGGTGGTGCCGGTGCCGGCGTTCTCGTTGGACGAGCGCAGCTCGATCGGGCCGGACTGGCTGCCGGCGAACCGCTCGACGATCTGGCGGCGTTCGGCGTCGGTGAGCTGCGAGAACGCGTTGTAGAAATCCGCGAACTGGGCGCGCAGCGCCGGATTGATCGTCGCGACCCGCAGCGTCGCCACGCTGTCGTTTAGGTTGCTGCGGATGCCGGTCGCGATCGCGTTGCGGATGTCCTCGACGCTGCGTTCGGCCGCCTGGAGGAGCTGGTTGTAGGTCTGCCGGGCCGAAAGCCCCGCGACGAGCACGCCGGTCAGCATGCAGAGAAGGGCGACGAATGCGACGATCCGTGCCGAAAGCGAACGAATGTTCATGCGGCCCCGCTGCCGCCGTGCCCGTTTTGGGCTCCGGCGGAAAGATCAAATCACAACAATTGTGTATGAGCAACTTGAGGGGGGCGGGAACCCGCGCCGGCTCAGAACGTTTCCTGGGCGGGCTTGGCGGTGGTGCGCTCGGGCGCGAGGCGGCTTGCCCGCAGGTCGCCCGTGGCTTCGAGCAGCGGATAGGCGACCGAAACGAGGTGGGAGTGGATGCGCTTGAGGTCGCGCAGCACGTCCATGTGCAGCGAGCTGGTCTCGATCGTGTCGGGGTTGCGCCCGCGCAGCCGCGCGATGTGCTGGTCGGCGGCCCGCCGCTCGCGTTCGCGGAACTCGACCTTCTCGGCGATCATCTGGCGGGCCATCCGCGCGTTGCCCTGCATGAACACCGCAAGCGACAGGCGCAGCGTGTCGAGCAGCATCATGTGAAGCGATTCGATCTCGGCCATGCCTTCGTCGGAGAAGCGCAGGCGGTTCTTCATCTTCTTGATCGCCAGCTCGATCAGGTTCTTCTCGACGATGTCGCCCGCATGTTCGAGGTTGGTCGCGAACTGCAGGATCTCCATCGAGCGCGCGCTGTCCTTCTCGTCCATCAGCTCGGGCGAGATGCGCAGCAGGTAGTGCTTCACGTCCTCGCACAGCCGGTCGACGACGTCGTCGCGCTTGATGATGTCGACGGCGAGCTTGCGGTCGTCGGTCTTGAAGACGGTGATGCAGTCGCGCAGCATCGATTCGAGCGCGTCGCCCATGCGAAGCGTCTCGCGCGCGGCGGCCGTCAGCGCAAGATGCGGCGTTTCCAGCGCGGATTCGTCGAGATAGCGCGCGACGGCGGGGTTCGCCGGGCTCTCGCGCGCGACGACCAGCCTGTCGAGGATGGCGGCCGCGGCGGCGACCAGCGGCAGGAAGACGAGCGCCAGCACCAGGTTGAAGCCGGTATGGAAATTGGCGATCTGCCGGCCGGTCTCGGGCTCGATCGCGGGCAGGTACTGGAGCGCCACGCCCAGCAGCGGCAATGCGGCGATCACGCCGATCACGCGGAAGGCCGCGTTGCCGATCGTCACGCGGCGCGCGCCGGCATCGGCCGCCCACGTGGCGATGAGGGCGGGCAACGCGCCGCCGAGATTGGCGCCGAGCACGACGGTGAGGGCGAGCGGCACCGGCAGCAGGCCGGTATCGGCCAGCGACACCGCCAGCAGCACCATCGCGAGGCTCGAATGGACGAGCCAGGTGAGGCACGCGGCGAGCAGAACCACGAGCATGCGCTCGTCGACGAGCGAGGCGAGCACCTCGTGCATGACGGCCGAATCGCGCAGCGGGTGCGTGGCCGCGACGATGAGCTGCAGCGCCAGCAGCATCATGCCGAGGCCGACGCAGGCGCGCCCCAGGTCGCGCCAGCGCGTGGCGAGCGTGGTCGAGAAGAGGAAGACGCCGAGCGTGATCAGGACCGGGGAGAGGACGCCGAGCTTGAACGAGGCGAGCTGGGCGACGAGCGAGGTGCCGACGTCGGCGCCGAGCATCACGGCCAGCGCCATCGCCGTGCCCACGAAGCCGCGCGCGGCGAACGAGGCCGTCATCAGCGCGGTCGCGGTCGAGCTCTGCAGCAGCGCCGTCACGCCGAGGCCGCAGCCGAACGCCATGAAGCGGTTGCCCAGCGCCGCGCCGATGGCCGCGCGCAGGTCGCCGCCGAAGGCGCGCATGACGCCGGTGCGCACCAGGCGCAGGCCCCAGAGAAGGAGTGCGACGCCACCGACAAGGTGGATCAGGACGGAAGTCGCGCCGATTTTTCGGTCCTCCGGATTGAAAGCGGGCAGGGATGTAACGAAAATGTCACAGATTTTCCGGCAGGGCAACCGACGCTCCCCGGCGGATACCCGGCATGCACTTCGCGCAAAGGGCAAATCAGCATAGAATCGAATCGATGGCGGCTCCAAGACACCTCGATGACTACAGGCAACTGACCGGCTCGGAGAAGGCGGCGATTCTCCTGCTCGCCGTCGGCGAGGAGAGCGCGTCCAAAGTCTTCGCGATGATGGACGACGAGGAGATCAAGGAGCTCTCCCTCGTCATGGCCGGCCTCGGCACGGTCAACGCCAACGTCATCGAGCAGCTGATCGTCGAGTTCGCCGAGCAGATGGGCCAGTCGAGCTCGCTCGCCGGCACGATGGAAGGCACCGAGCGCTTCCTCGGCAAGGTGCTGGGCAAGCGCGCCGACGGCATTCTCGACGACATCCGCGGGCCGCGCGGCCGGACGATCTGGGACAAGCTCACCTTCGTGCCCGAGCAGATGCTCGCGAGCTACCTCAAGAACGAGTATCCGCAGACGGCGGCGGTCGTGCTCGCCAAGGTGACGCCCGAGCACGCCGCCAAGGTGCTCGCCCAGCTTCCCGACGGCTTCGCGATGGAAGTCATCACGCGCATGCTGCGCCTCGAGACCGTGCCCAAGGAAGTGCTCGACGAGGTCGAGACGATCCTGCGCAGCGAGTTCATGTCCAACGTCGCCAAGACGCCGCGCAAGGACCGCCACGAATCGATCGCCGAGATCTTCAACGCCTTCGAACCCGCGGCCGAGAAGCGCTTCCTCGCCGCACTGGAAGACCGCAATCCCGAGGCGGCCCAGAAGGTGCGCGAGAGCATGTTCAAGTTCGAGGATCTCCAGCGCCTCGATCCGGCCGGCGTGCAGACGCTGCTGCGCGCGGTCGACAAGGGCCGGCTGGCGCTGGCGCTCAAGGGCGCGCCCGACGTGGTGCGCGACCTCTTCCTGTCGAACATGTCCGAACGCGCGGGCCGCCTGATGCGCGACGACATGGAGCAGCTCGGCCCCGTGCGCGTGAAGGAAGTCTCCGACGCCCAGCACGCGATCGTCGAGCTCGCCAAGGACCTCGCCTCGCGCAACGAGATCGTCATCGGCCGCACCGGCGGCGAGGATGAATTGATTTATTAGACCCTAGAACCTTCTCAGCAGCCGTTCCAGATAGTCGCGCTCGACGGTGGGGCGGCTGCGTTCGCCGAGGCGGCGGATCAATTCGTCGAGGATTTCCTGCGAGCGCAGCATCTGGCCTTCGCCGATGCCCGGGATGCGCTGGAAGGCATCCGACAGCGACGTGCCGTCGCCTTCGGGATTGCGGCCGAGCGGATCGCGCTGGTCGGCCTGCTGCTCGCCGTTGAAGGCCTCGTCGCCCATGCCTTCGCCCTGCGCCTGGCCGAAACGCTGCATCATCTGGCGCATCGCCTCGCGCGCACCGTTGCGCAGCTGGTCGAGCGCGTCCATCTGCGGGCGCAGCGCGCGGCCCGGTGCGCCGCGGCGCAGCTGTTCGCCCGACTCGCCCATCGAGCGCTGCGAGCGGCCGAAGCCCTCGGGCACGCCGCCTTCGCCGCCCATCATCTCCTCGAGCTGGCGCATCATCTCGCCGAGCGCGTCGGCGAGCGACTGCTGTTCGCCCGCGTCGTCGCCTTCGCCCTCTCCCTCGCCTTCGCCCTGACCCTGCTGGCCCTGCTGTCCGCGCTGGCCCTGCTGCCCCTGCTGGCCGGGGCGGAACTGGCCGGGCCGGTTCTGCTGCGACTTGCGGAAGGTGCGGTCGATCAGGCCCTGCTGGCGCTTCATCATCTCCTGCAGGCTCTTCATCATTTCCTGCGCCTGCCCGTCGCCGGGCTGGCCGCTCTGCCGCTCGCCGCGCTGGGCCTGCGCGGTGCGCAGGTTCTCGAGCATCTCCTGCAGGCGGGCGAGCAGGTCCTTCGCCGCCTCGCGTGCGCCCGTGCGCGCAAGCTGGCGGGCCTGGTCGAGCAGCTTCTGCAGGTCGTTGCGGTCCATGCGCTGCGCGTTGCGGTTGGGCGCCGGCTGGTTGCGGTCGGGATTCTTCTGCGCCTGCTCGACGAGCGACTGGAGATACTTGTCGATGGCCTGCTGCAGCTCGGCCATCAGCTTCTCGATCTCGGAATTCGGCGCGTTGTTGGCGAGCGCGTCCTGCAGCTTCTGCTGGATCGCGCGCAGCTCGCGCTCGGCGGCCGAGAGGCGCCCGTCCTCGATGCGCAGCGCCGTATCCCACAGCAGGCCCTGCATGTCCTCGATGACCGTGGGCTCGCTCGAGCGCAGCAGGCGCAGCGAGCCCACGCGCATCGCCAGCAGCACGACCGGATCTTCTGCGAACTGGGTCGGGTTCGACGCGATGGCCGCAAGGGCGCGCGAGACGACGGCGCGCGGCGTGGACTGCGCGATCAGCAGCTTGCGCATCTCGACGAGGGCGCGCGCCACCGGATGCTGGAACACGCGCTCGGGCAGCACCGTGCGGACCGGTTCCGACACGCCCGTCTGGCCCGCGACGTCGGTCACCTTCAGCGTCACCGTCACCGGCAGGCCGGCCCAGGGGTGCGCCGTCAGGTCGAAGAAGGTCGATGCGGTCGAATCCTTCGCGCGGGGTGCTGCGAGCGGCATCGCGAGGTCGATGGGCAGGCCGGCACCCGTCCTGTCGTCGGGCGCGTCGCGGCGGATCTCGGCGACGACGCCGGCGATGCCGTAATCGTCCTTCGCGCGGTATTCGAGGCGCAGCGTGGCGCGCTGGCTTGCCTGCGGCGGCTGGACGAACTCGACCGTCGGCACCGCGTCGGGAATGAGCGTGAGGTTCCACGCACCAAGTGCACGCTCGCCCTGTTCGACGGTCAGGCGCGAACCGGTCAGGAGTTCACTTGCCACGCGCCAGCTCTGCAGCTTCGGCACGGGAGCCGCACCGGGCGCATTGGCAGGTGCGGCGGCAAGGTCGATGGGCGCGAAGGGGATCGGCTTGCCGTCGAGCGTGAGGCGCGGCGGGCCGGCGCCGCCGGAAACCTGCGCGATAAGCTGGCTGCCGACGGGCACGGAAATCGCCGCGATCTCGGCGCGCGGCAGCACGGGCGGCAGGCCGGTATAGGCGGGCGGCGTGATCCACAGATCGAGCGTGCCGGGCAATGCTGCGACCGTGTCGACGCCCGGCACGAAGGCGCGCGCGAAGTTGCGGCCCGCGCGCTCGCCGCCCACGCCGAACGCGACGGCAAGGCCGAGCAGCAGCAGCGCGCGGAACGCGCGCGGATCGCGGATCGGCATGCCGGGACGCGGCGGGCCGACGCGCACTTGCGCAAGGCGCGCCATCAGGCGGTTGCGATGCGTCTCCCACAGCGCGCGGGTGGCGGGGTCGTGGCTGCCGGCGACCATCTCGTCTTCGAGGGCGGCCAGCGGGCGATGCGCGAAGCCGCTGGCGACTTCGAGCCGGCGGCGGCCCTCCGGGCGGCCGGGCAGCGCGAAAACGTGGCGGATCTTCCAGATCGCAAAGCCGAGCGCGCCCGCGAACAGCGCGAGGGCGGCGGCATGCAGCGCGAAATGCAGGCGCGGCAGAAGGTCGAGCAGGGCGACGATGCAGAAGAGGCTGGCGACCGTCAGGGCGGGCCAGACGGCCGGCCAGACCCGTTCCCAGCCGATCGCGAAGCGTGCGAGCCAAAGGCGACGGCCCAGCTCCGGCCCGGGGGCCTGCGGCAGGTTCGTGCGGCGGTCCGGCGACGCGTCGGTCATCCTCACCCCAGCAGACGATTGACCAGTCCGGCCAGTGTAACGCGGCCGGCGGGCCGTGCCTTAACTATTTACCGTTCTGCCAGGGCGCCAGGCTGTCGAGGGCGATCAATGCCTTGACCGACTGGCGGGCCCGGATCACGGCGATCCTGTTGCCTTTGACCAGCAATTCCGGGGCCAGCGGCCGGGCATTGTAGGTGGACGACATGACCGCGCCGTAGGCGCCCGCCTGCCGGATGGCGACGATGTCGCCCTCGGCGAGCGGCGGCAGCGACCGGCCGAGTGCCAGATAGTCGCCCGATTCGCATACCGGCCCGACCACGTCGTAGGGCCGCTTCGCTCCGCCGCGCGGGCGCGCGACCGGCTCGATGGGCATCCAGGCCTCGTAGAGCGTGGGGCGGATCAGGTCGTTCATCGCGGCGTCGAGGATGGCAAAGCGCTTGGCCGTACCCTCTTTTACGAACTCGACGCGCGCGAGCAGCACGCCCGCGTCCGCGACGAGCCAGCGCCCGGGTTCGAGCACGAGGCCGAAGCCGGTGCCCTTCATGGCCGCGCGAACGGCCGCGGCATAGGCCGCAAGGTCGGGCGGCGTCTCGTCGCGATAGACGACGCCGAGGCCGCCGCCGAAATCGAGACGGCGCATCGGCACGCCCTCGGCGCGCAGGTCGACGGCGAGATCGGCCACGCGCCGGAACGCGGTGCGATAGGGCGTGACGTCGGTGATCTGGCTGCCGATATGCGTGGACAGCGCCTCGATGCGCACGCCCTTGAGCTTGCGCGCGCGCAGCGCGAGGGCGCGCGCCTGCGCCAGCTCCACGCCGAACTTGTTCTCGCTCTTGCCGGTCGTGATCTTGCGATGGGTCTTGGCGTCGACGTCGGGATTGACGCGGATCGCGACCGACGCGGTCCTGCCGCGCGCGCGCGCGACTTCCGCCAGCCGGTCGAGTTCGGGGCCGGATTCGACGTTGAACTGCAGGATCCCGGCATCGAGGGCGGCGGCCATCTCCTCGGCCTTCTTGCCCACGCCCGCGAAGACGATCTTCTTCGCCGGCACGCCGGCGGCGCGCGCGCGCGCAAGCTCGCCCGCCGAGACGATGTCGGCGCCCGCACCCAGCCGCGCGAAGGTCGCGATCACCGCCTGGTTCGAGTTGGCCTTCAGCGCGTAGCAGATCGTCGGGTCGAGATCGGCGACGGCGCCGGCGAACAGGCGGTAGCGCGCCTCCAGCACCGACTGGCTGTAGACCCAGGCGGGCGTGCCGTATTCGCGCGCGATGCGGGCGAGCGAAACGCCGTCGCAGTGGAGGGCGCCGTTGCGGCGGTGGAAACCTTGCGTCATCGGGGCCTGCGCTATTGGGGTGGAATCGCGCCGGAAGGATAGCTGCGCGGATATTTCTCGTCCGCTCCTGCGGGCGTTTCGGGCGGACCTTTGCGCCCGCAAGCCGCCAGCGGCGCGGCGAGGGCCGCCACCAGAGCGAACAGGATGAGCTTGCGCATACGCATTCCCGGAACTCTCCTCAGAGGAACTTCTTGCGCGCCGCCGCAGCCGCACGGCGCACGTTGGCCGGCGCGGTGCCGCCGAAGCTCGTGCGGCTGGCGACGGAATTGCGCACGCCCAGCACCGCGAAGACCGACTTGTCGATGCGCGATTCGATCGTCCGCATGTCGGCGAGCGGCACGTCCGAGATGTCCACGCCCAGTTCCTCCGCGCGCCGCACGATGCGGCCCGTCACATGATGCGCCTCGCGGAACGGCATGGAAAGTTCGCGCACCAGCCAGTCGGCGAGATCGGTCGCGGTCGTGAAACCCGCGCCCGCCGCCGCTTCCATGCGCGCTTCGTCGACCGCAAGGTCGTCGACCATGCCGGTCATCGCGGCGACCGCCAGCATCAGCGCGTCGGCGGCGGCGAAGGTGCGCGCCTTGTCTTCCTGCATGTCCTTGGAATAGGCCAGCGGCAGCCCCTTCATCACGGTGGCGAGGCCGATCAGCGAGCCGAACATGCGTCCGGTCGTCGCGCGCACGAGTTCGGCGGCATCCGGGTTGCGCTTCTGCGGCATGATCGAGGAGCCGGTCGTCCACGCGTCGGACAGACGCACGAAGCCGAACTGCGGGCCGGTCCACAGCACGAGTTCCTCGGCGAGGCGCGAGAGATGGATCGCCGCGATCGCGGCGGCGGAAATGAATTCGAGCGCGAAGTCGCGGTCCGACACGCTGTCGAGCGAGTTGGCCGTGGGCCCGGCGAAGCCGAGCGCCGATGCGGTGAAATGCCGGTCGATCGGGAACGAGGTGCCGGCGAGGGCGGCGGCCCCCAGCGGGCATTCGTTGAGGCGCTTGCGGGCGTCGGCGAAGCGCGCGCGGTCGCGCCCGGCCATCTCGACATAGGCCATCAAATGGTGGCCGAACGTCACGGGCTGGGCGGGCTGCAGGTGCGTGAAGCCGGGCATCACGGTGCTCGCGTGCTTCGCCGCCCTGTCGATGAGCGCGCGCTGGAATTCGCGCAAGGCCGCGTCCGCGCGGTCGCACGCCCCGCGCACCCAGAGCTTGAAGTCGAGTGCCACCTGGTCGTTGCGCGAGCGCGCGACATGCAGGCGCTTGGCGGGTTCGCCGATCAGCTCGGCCAGCCGCGATTCCACGTTCATGTGGATGTCCTCGAGCTCGGCGCGGAAGACGAACTTCCCGCTTTCGATCTCGCGACGCACGGCGTCGAGGCCCTTGACGATGGCGGCCACGTCGCGCGCCGACAGGACCTTCTGGCGCGCGAGCATGCGCGCGTGCGCGGTCGACCCGGCGATGTCCTCGGCATAGAGACGCCTGTCCACGTCGATCGACGCGTTGATCTTCTGCATGATCGCGTCCGGCGCCACGCCGAAGCGCCCGCCCCACATCGGATTTGCGGGGGCGGCGGCGTTTTTCGGGCGGGCGGACTTGGTGCGGCGGGCCATGACGACCTATATTGCGGCTATGGATGTGGACCGGCGCAAGTTTCTCGCGCTCGGCGCGGGCGCGACCCTAGCGCTTGGCGCGGGCGGATCAAGGATTTTCGGGGGCGGGGCCGCGGCCCAGAGCCCGGAATTCCGCGGCGCCCTGGGCCCGTTCAGACGCCTGCCCGAACCGGTCCCCGCACCCGAGATCGCCTTCCGCAACGCCGACGGGCGCGACCTCACGTTTGCCGATTTCCGCGGCCGGGTGCTGGCCGTCAATTTCTGGGCGACATGGTGCGTGCCGTGCGTCGAGGAGATGCCCGCCCTCGACCGGCTGCACGCGGCCGTGTCGGCCGACCGGATCGAGGTCGTCGCGATCTCGGTCGACCGCGGCGGCCTGCGCCAGGTGGCGCCGTTCTTCGCCGCGCACGATCTGCGGCACATGCCGGTCTATCTCGATCCCACCGGCGCCTCGATGCGCGCCTTCGCGATCCGCGGCCTGCCGACGACGGTCGTCGTCGACGGCGAAGGGCGCGAAGTGGGGCGGCTCGAAGGTGCCGCGACGTGGGATTCGCCGGCCGCGCAGAAGATGCTGCGCGCGCTGGCCAAGGGCGCTCCGCCCGCGACCGCGCGGACCTGAGCGGTCAGTCCGCTTCGCGGAACAGGATCTGCAGCTGGCTCGCGCCCGCAGGCGGGTTGGCGAGCGTCGTGCGGAAGGCCGATTCGGCGCCCGGTTCCAGACGCTGCTCTTCCGCCTTGAATTCCCAGCCCGCGACTTCCTTGCCCTCGCCGTCGCGCAGGCTGGCACGCAGGCCCGGCACCGCGCGCGCCGTATCGCCGGTGTTGCGGATCCTGCCGCTGATCTGGAGCGTGGGCGTGCCGTCGACGACGATGCGCGCGGGCGTGGGTTCGACGACCTCGAGCCCTTCGCCGGGCTGCGGGACCGGGAAGTGGAGCGCCTGGTAGATCGCGCGCGCCTCGGGGAAGCGCGCCATGATCTCGCCCTGCGCGAAGACCGCCACGCCCAGCGCCGAGACGGTCAGCACGAACAGCAGCCAGCCGACGACGGCCGCGATCGAACGGCGCGGGCCTGATTCGCCGTCGGCCATCTTCGCGTCCATCGGGCGTTCAGGCACGGCCGCATCGGCGGCAGCCAGCGCCGCCTGCATCGATTCGGCAAAACTTTTCGTGGGCGCTTCCGCTTCGGGCTCCGGCTCCGGCATCGGCGCGGGTGCCGGGCGCGGCCGGGGCGGTGGCGGGGGAGGCGGTGGCGGAGGTGGGGGCGGCGGGGCGTATTCCGGCTCGGCCATGCGGCTGCGCGGGGAAGCCGGCATTTCCATGCCGTCGTCCGCGCCCGCGCGCATGCGCTTGGCGGTCTTCGGGAAGCGCGGGTTGAGTTCGAGGATCGCCTGGCGCGGCCGCTGGACCCAGCTGTTGCCGCACGAGCCGCAACGCACGCTGCGCCCCGCACCGCCCAGCGCTTCGTCGGGCACGCGGAAGCGCGTGGCGCAATTTGGGCAGGCGAGGATCATGGTCCGGTTGCGTGCGGCTCTGTTGGACGAAGTTATGGACGCCAAATGCTTTTATAGGTCGGCGCGGCGCACGGGGGCAAGCTTGCGGGTGCCGTCGGGTGCGTGCGACCATTCCGGCGGCGGTCGGGGACGTTCCCCGCTCTCGGGGGCCGGGCGTTCGAAATGGTCATTTTCCAGCAGGTGGGATTGCGCTACGGCCTCGGGCCGGAAGTCCTGCGCGACGTCACGTTCGAGCTCGCCCCCGGCAGCTTCCATTTCCTGACCGGGGCCTCGGGCGCCGGCAAGTCCTCGCTGCTGTCGCTCCTCTATCTGGCGCGGGTTCCCTCGCGCGGCACGGTCCACCTGTTCGGGCGCGACGTCGCGCGCGTCGGGCGGGCCGAACTGCCGGGCCTGCGCCGGCGGATCGGCACGGTCTTCCAGGATTTCCGCCTGCTCGACCACCTGTCGGTGGTCGACAACGTGGCGCTGCCGCTGCGCGTGCAGGGCACCGACGAACGCCAGGTGCGCGAGCATGCGGCCGAACTGCTCGCCTGGGTGGGGCTGGGCGAGCATCTCGCCGCCCTGCCGCCCACACTGTCGGGCGGACAGAAGCAGCGCGTGGCCATCGCGCGCGCGATCATCGGCCGGCCGCAGCTGCTGATCGCCGACGAGCCCACCGGCAACGTCGACGACCGGATCGCCATCCGCCTGATGCGCCTTTTCGAGGAGCTGAACCGGCTGGGGACCACCATCGTCATCGCCACGCACAACCTGCAGCTGGTCCGCGAATCCCGCCATCCGGAGCTGCGGCTCGACGACGGGACGCTCACCCGCCACGCGAAGGCCGCGTGATGGGCCTGCGCCTCGGCCTCGGCGGGGAACTCGCCCTCGAACGCGACCGCGAACGGCGCTGGATCGCGGCCGTGGTGGGGGCGCTCGCGTTCCTCGCGACGCTTGCACTGGGTCTGGCGCTGGCGCTCGCGGGCACGGCCGGGCGCTGGCAGGCGAGCTTCCAGGGCACGCTGACCGTGGAACTTCCGGCCGGTGCCGATTCTGCCGCCGTCCTGCGCGCGCTGCGCGCCGAGCCGTCGATCCTGCGCGTCGAACCCATCGAGCGGAGCAAATCGGAAGCGCTGCTCGCCCCGTGGCTGGGCGCCGCGAACGTTGCCCAGCTGCCGATCCCGGCCCTGATCGACGTGAAGATGCGCGACGGCGCGTTCGTCGACGTGCGCGCGCTCGAGGCGCGCCTCGCGGCGCTCACGCCCGGCGCGCAGGTCGACGACCACGCACGCTGGCTCGGCGGGTTTCTCGCGCTGGCGCGCGCGGCGCTCATCGTCGCGTCCATCGTCGTCGTCGCGGTCGGGCTCGCGGCGGCAAGCTGCGTGGCCTTCGCCACGCGCGCGGGCCTTGCCATGCACCGCGAGGCGGTCGATCTGCTGCATCTCGTGGGCGCCGAAGACGGCTATATCGCCGTCCAGTTCGCCAGCGCCGCGATGCGCCTTGCCTTCGCCGGTGCCGCGACCGGGGCGCTGGGCGGGGCGGCCGTGCTGGCGCTCGCGCATTCCATCGCGAGTGCGGCGGCCACGCTCGCCTTTCCGCTGCCGGCCCTGACGGCGACGGACTGGATCGCCCTTGCCCTCGTCCCGCTCGCCGCCACGGCGGTCGCGGCGGTGGCCGCCTATGTAACGGTGATGCGCAACCTCGGGCGTATCCTGTAGAACGGCCTGCAATGAAGCTCGTCCTGATCGACCGCGACGGCGTGCTCAATGTCGACCGCGCCGACTACGTGAAGAACCCCGGCGAGCTCGTGCTGCTGCCGGGTGCGGGGGCCGCCTTGGCGCGCCTCAACGCGGCCGGCGTCCTCGTCGCGGTGTGCACCAACCAGTCGCCCATCGGGCGCGGCATGTTCGACGAGGCGATGCTGGAGCGCATCCACGGCAAGCTGCGCGACGAGCTTGCGCGCGAGGGCGGTCGCCTCGACGCGATCTTCCATTGCCCCGACGCGCCCGGCCGCCCGTCGCGCTGCCGCAAGCCCGCGCCGGGCATGCTGACCGACGCGCTGCAGCGCTTCGGCGCATCGGCGCGCGAGACGCCTTTCGTGGGCGACAACGTCACCGACATGCAGGCGGCCGCCGCCATCGGCTGCCCGCGCCATCTGGTGCGCACCGGGCATGGTGCGCGCACGCAGGCCAGCGGCCTGCCGCCCGAAACGCTGCCCGTCGCGATCCACGAGACGTTCGCCGACGCGGTCGAGGCGCTGCTCGCCGGGAGGAGCGCTTGAAGCGCCGCCGGGTCGCCTGGGTGGCGCTGGCGCTCGCGGGATGCGTGGCCGCCTATTTCGGCGGGCTCGCGTGGTTCGCGCAGACGATCCCGCGCGCGGCGGCCGACGAGGTTCGCGCGACCGACGCCATCGTCGTGCTGACCGGCGGGCCGATGCGCCTGCGCGAAGGCCTGCGGCTGCTCGCCGAGGGCAAGGGCCGCAAGCTGCTCGTCTCGGGCGTCTATCGCGGCGTCGACGTGCAGGAGCTGCTGCGCGTCGCGCGGCAGGAGCCCGATTCGGTCGAATGCTGCGTCGAGCTCGGCTACGCGGCCGATTCCACGCTGGGCAACGCGCTGGAAACCGCCGCGTGGATGGAGCGCGAGAAGTTCGCGAGCCTGCGCCTCGTCACCGCCAACTACCACATGCGCCGTTCGCTGCTGGAGTTCCGCCGCGCGATGCCGGGGGCCGAGATCGTGGCCCACCCGGTCTTCCCCGATGCCTTCCGCATCGACGCCTGGTGGCGCTGGCCCGGCACTTATGCGCTGGTCCAGGCCGAGTATCACAAATATCTTGTGGCCCTGGTGCGGCCCTATGCGCCGGTCAACAGCGCCGAGCCGGGCGGCGCATCGGGGGATCTGCCGTGACGTTCGCGCGTTCGCTTCTGTTCAACATCTGGTTCTACGTGCTGACGGCCGTGATGCTCGCCATCTCGCTGCCCACGCACCTGATGCCGCGCTACTGGTCGTGCCTGACCGGCAAGGTGTGGATGCGCGGCGTCAGCTGGGGGATGCGCGTCATCTGCGGGTTGCGGCACGAGCTGCGCGGTCGCGTGGAGCTGCTGCGCGAGCCCGGCCTGTTCGCGGCCAAGCACCAGTCGGCGTGGGATACGATGATCTTCCACACGCTCAGCCCCGATCCGGCCTATGTGATGAAGAAGGAACTGCTGCTCGTGCCGTTCTACGGATGGCTCGCCTACCGGCAGGGCAACATCCCGGTAGACCGCAAGGGCGGAGCGTCGGCGCTCAAGAAGATGATGGCCGCCGCGCAGGCCGCCCTCGACGAGCGGCGCCAGATCGTCATCTTCCCGCAGGGGACCCGCGTTCCCGCCGGCGCGTCGACGGCCGACTGGCCCTATCATCCGGGCGTCGCCGCGATGTACGGCAAGCTCGGCGTGCCCTGCGTGCCCGTCGCGCTCAATTCCGGGGTTTTCTGGGGACGGCGCAGCTTCACCAAGCGGCCGGGCACCATCGTGGTCGAGGTGCTCGACCCGATCCCGCCGGGCATGGCGCGCGCGGCCTTCATGCGCGAGCTCGAGCAGCGGATCGAGACGGCGAGCAGCCGTCTCGAAGCCGAGGCGACGCGATGAAGCCGACCGTCCGCCAGCTGCGTCTGGCGAGCGGGCTCGTGCTGTTCGCCTACGTCGCGTTCCATCTGGCGAACCACGCGGCGATGGCGATCTCGCTGGCAGCGGCCGAACGCTATGCCGACGTGATGTTCGCGTTCGTGCGCCTGCCGCCGGTGCAGCTCGCGCTCTACGGCGCGCTGGTCGTGCATTTCGGACTCGCCCTTTACGCGATCTATTCGCGCCGCGATCTTCGCGCGATGTCGCGCGGCGAAGCGCTGCAGCTCGCGGCCGGCCTGCTCGTCATCCCGTTGCTGGCAGGTCATGCGGTGCCCGCGCGCCTCGGCCCCGCACTGCTCGACACCACGCCCTTCCACACGCTCGTCGTGCTCTTCGGCACGCAGTTCGATCCGCTGGGCGGGGCGATGATCCTCGCGGGCCTCGTGCTGGTGTGGACGCATGGCTGCATCGGCCTGCATTACTGGCTGCGGCTGAAGCCTTTCTATCCGCGCGTGCGGCTCGTGCTGTTCGGGCTCGCGGTGGCGCTGGTGGTGGCCGCGCTCGGCGGCTATCTCGCCGGCGCGCGCGAGGCGGCATCGCTCTACGCCGATCCCGCGTGGCGGGCAGCGATGGCGGCGAACTATCGCATGCCGGATGCCGCGGGGTCGGCACTGCTCGATTCGATCAAGACCGGCATCTACGCGTTCTGGGCGATGTCGCTCGCGGGCGCGCTCGTCGCGCGCGGGATCCGCGACTGGGCCGAGCATCGCGCGGGCCGCTTCGCGGTCGCCTATCCCGACGGGCAGGTCGTCGTGCAGCCACTGGGCGCCACGATCCTGGACGTGAGCCGCGCGGGCCGCGTGCCGCACGCGGCCGTGTGCGGCGGGCGCGGGCGCTGCTCGACCTGCCGCGTGCGCATCGAACGCGGGGCCGCGCACGTGCCGCCGGCGGCACCGGCCGAGCTTGCCGTGCTCGCGCGGGTGGGCGCGCCGCCGGGCGTGCGGCTCGCGTGCCAGGTGCGGCCCACCGGCGACATCGCCGTGCTGCCGCTGCTTCCCGCGAATGCGGGCCCGCAGGCCGCGCGCCGCAGCGAGCGCGATTCGGCCGGCAGCGAGAAGACCATCGCCGTGATGTTCGCCGACCTGCGCGGCTTCACCACGCTGTCGGAATCGAAGCTGCCCTACGACGTCGTCTTCCTGCTCAACCGCTATTTCGCGGAGATGGGCGCTGCCATCGAGAAATCGGGCGGCCGGCTCGACAAGTTCGTCGGCGACGGCATCGTGGCGCTGTTCGGCGTGGAAAGCGGCGCGCGCCAGGGCACGCGCGAGGCGATTGCCGGCGCGAAGGCGATGATCGAACGGCTCGGCGCCCTCAACGAAGCGCTCGCGCATGACCTGAAGGCGCCGTTGCGTATCGGCATCGGCATCCACACCGGCCCGGCCATCGTCGGCGAGATGGGCTATGCGCAGGCGCGCCAGTTCACCGCCATCGGCGACACGGTCAACACCGCAAGCCGGCTCGAGGCGCTGACCAAGCAGTTCAAGGCCGAGCTGCTGGTATCGGCCGACGCCGCGGCGGCAAGCGGGCTCGACCTTTCCGCGTTCCCCGAGGAAACGACCGACATCCGCGGCCGGCAGGGCACGCTCGCCGTGCGCGTCATCCTGGATACGCGCGAACTGCCGTAGGTCACTCGTACGACGGCGGTTCCGGAAAGCGGTCCAGATAGGCCCGGGCCCGCGGCATCGCGTCGTGCAGGAACTGCCCTGGTTCGCGCAGCCAAAGTCCCTCGAAGCTGCGCGAAGCCGTTTCCGAGAGAAGGACGCGCGGCGGCAATTCGACCAGATGCAGTTCCCAGTCCGGCCACCACCGGCGCGCCTTGCGGGCCGTGTGCTCGAAGTAGAATTCGCGGTCGGTGTATCCGTGGTAGTCGAAAACCCAGCATTCCGTCGCGACCACGATGTGGTTACTCGGCTGACGCGCGTTCGGCTTCAGCCAGAGGACCTTCGCGTCGGTTTCGCCGAAGCGCTCCAGGAATGCGGCGGCAAGGACATGGCAAGCGCCGCAGGCGAAGAAGACGCGATCGGGCAGCGCCCATCGCATCTCCTGATCCTGCTTCGAATATCCCTTTGTCCGGATCCGGTACATGCGTCAGCCGGTCACGCGACTTGCACCGGCAGCGACCAGCGCATGTGGACGGCGATGCCGCCGTTCGGGAATTCCTCTCCGCGCGTCACCGCGAAGCCGCGCCGCAGATACCAGGCGACGTTCGTCTCGAAGCGCTTGTTGGTATAGAGCCGCACGGCGGGCAGGCGCAGGCCGCGCGCCACCTGCTCGACCCGCTGCAGGATCGCGTCGCCGTAGCCGCGCTTCTGCCGGTCGGGCCGCACGGCGATGTTCTCGACCAGAAGGCAGTCCGCTTCCGGCACCATCTCGACGGCTGCGACGGCGTCGGCGCCGTCCAGCACGATCTCGACGCGATGGTTGCGGATCGCGTTCAGCGGATCGGCGCGCATGGGCAGCGGCTCGCGCCCGATCAGCGGCACCCATTTCGCGTAGGCCGCACGCGTGATGTCGCGCAGCAGATCCGCATCGGCCGCCGTCGCGGGCCGGAAGGTCAATCCGACGCCGCTCATCAATCCGTCGGCATCGGCGGCACGACGAGGGCGGGGTCGAGGCGCACGTCGAACCACGTCATGCCCCAGTGCAGGTGCGGCCCCGTCACGCGGCCGGTGGCACCCAGCGCCGCGACGGCCTCGCCCTTGCGCACGCGCTGGCCGACGGCGACGTCGATGCGCGAGAGATGCGCGTAGATCGACGACAGCCCGTGCCCGTGATCGATCATCACGGTGCCTCCGGTGAAGAACAGGTCGCCTTCGGCCAGCGACACGATCCCGTCGGCCGAGGCCAGCACCGGCGTGCCGATCGGCCGCGCCACGTCCACGCCAAGATGCGGCGCGCGCGGCTGGCCGTTGAGGATGCGCTGGCTGCCATATACGCCGCTGATGCGGCCCGTGACGGGCCAGTCGAAGCCGCGGGCGAAGAGGGTTTCAGGCGTGTCGCGCCGGCGTGCGGCGACGAGTTTCACGTTCTCCGCCTCGATGCGCGCAAGCGCCGCCGGATCGGGCGAGACCTGCGCTTCGGGCAGGCCGTCGATGCGCTGGATGTCAAATTTGCGCGCGGCAACCTTCAGGTCGAGCGTGCGCGCGGCGCCGTTTGCCGAAATCTCCAGCCGCGCCGTGCGCTGGTCGCGCGCGAAACCCAGCACGAATTTTCCGTCGGGCGACACGCGCACGGTCCTGCCGTCGAGCGCGACGCTCGCACCGGGCGCGGTCGTGCCGACGACGAGGCCGCCCTGCACGAGCTGGCCGTCGAAGTGAGCCTCCTGGGCCTGCACCGGTGCGGCGAGCAGCGCCAGCAGGGCCGCAATCCGCTTCACAGCAGCGAACCCTGCTTGACCGGGGCGGGAGCCGGTGCCGGTTTCTCGCGCGGTTTCTTCTCGCCATCGATGGTGGCGGCGGCGGCGCCGTCCGCGAAAGTCAGCGTCACGGCAGCACCCGGCTTCGCCTTGGTGGCCGACTGGATCGGCTTGCCGTCGGCATCGCTGACGAGGGCGAAGCCGCGCTCCAGCACCTTCTTGTAGGAAACGCTTTCGAGCAGCTTGTCGAGCGCGGCCACGCGCTGGCCGCGCGCCTCGATCCCGCGCGCCGTGCCGGCTTTGGCGCGCGCCAGCAGGTCGGCGAGATGCGCGGTTTCGCGCGCGAGGGCCGTGCGCCGTGCACCCGCATTGGCGGCGAGCGCGCCGCCGAGGCGCATCAGCAGGCCGCGCGCGCGTTCGAGCTGTGTCTTGGGATCGGGCAGGCGCGCACCCAGTTCGATCGTGCGCCGCCTGCGCGCGTCGAGACTGGCGGCGACGGCGAGCTTCAGCCGCTCGCCGCGTTCGTCGACGCGCTGCGCGCGTTCCTCGATCAGGCGCTTGGGATCGCCGAGCGCGCGGGCCGCCGCCGCGACGCGGCTTCGCCGTTCGTCGAGCGTGCGCTCGAGGCTGGCTTCCAGCGTGGCGCCCGCGCGCGCGATGCGCGCCGCCAGTTCCTGGCGCACGGGCACGACCATCTCGGCCGCGGCCGTCGGCGTGGGTGCGCGCACGTCGGACGCGAAATCGATCAGCGTCGTGTCGGTCTCGTGGCCGACGGCGGAGACGAGCGGGATCTCGCTCTCGGCCGCCGCGCGCACGACGATCTCCTCGTTGAAGGCCATCAGGTCTTCGAGGCTGCCGCCGCCGCGCGCGACGATCAGCACGTCGGGCCGCGGCACCTTGCCGCCGGGGAGCAACGCGTTGAATCCGCGGATGGCGGTCGCGACCTGCTCGGCCGCTCCTTCGCCCTGTACGGCGACGGGCCAAACAAGCACGTGGCGCGGGAAGCGGTCGGCGAGGCGATGCAGGATGTCGCGGATGACGGCGCCGGTGGGTGAGGTGATCACGCCGATGACGTCGGGCAGGTAGGGCAGCCTGCGCTTGCGCGCGCCGTCGAACAGGCCTTCGGCGGCAAGGCGCTTCTTGCGGTCCTCGATCAGCTTCAGCAGCGCGCCCTGGCCCGCCAGTTCCATGCGCTCGACGACGATCTGGTATTTCGAGCGGCCCGGATATGTGGTCAGCCGCCCGGTGGCGACCACTTCCATCCCGTCCTCGGGCTTGATGCCGAGCTTGCCGGCCGAGCCGCGCCAGCACACGCCGTCGATGGCCGCGTCGGCGTCCTTCAGCGTGAAATAGAGATGCCCCGACGAGTGGCGCTTGAAGCCGGAAATCTCGCCGCGCACGCGCACGATCTCGAAATTGTCCTCGACCGTGCGCTTGACGGCCTGGGACAGTTCGGAGACGGAATATTCCGGCAGGTTGCCGCGCGGGTCGGTCATGGCGTTGCCCCGTCTTTATGATACAAGCCGTGCGGTTTGAATAGCCGGAGAGCGAATCGGATGCGGATACTGGTCGTCGGTTCGGGCGGGCGCGAACATGCGCTGTGCTGGTCGATCGCGGCATCGCCGCTGTGCACCAAGCTTTTCTGCGCGCCCGGCAATGCCGGCATCGCCGACGTGGCGGAATGCGTGCCGGTCGGCGCGATGGACATTCCCGGGATCGTCGATCTCGCGAAGCGGGAGAAGATCGATTTCGCCGTGATCGGCCCGGAAGACCCGCTGGCGGCCGGCATCGTCGACGCGCTGGCGGCGGCGGGCGTCAAGGCGTTCGGGCCCGACAAGGCGGCCGCGCGGCTCGAAGGCTCCAAGGGATTCCTCAAGGATTTCTGCGCCCGCCATTCGATCCCGACGGCTTCCTATGCGCGCTTCACCGACCGCGACAAGGCCATCGCCCATGTGCGCGCGAAGGGTGCACCCATCGTCGTGAAGACCGACGGGCTTGCCGCGGGCAAGGGCGTGGTCGTCGCGATGACGGTCGACGAGGCGCTTGCCGCCATCGACGCCTCGATGCTCGACAGGCGCTTCGGCGCCGCCGGGGCCGAACTCGTCATCGAAGGTTTCCTCGAAGGCGTGGAAGCGAGCTTCTTCGCGCTGTGCGACGGCGAACATGCGCTGCCGCTGGCGGGCGCGCAGGACCACAAGCGCGTGGGCGACGGCGATACCGGCCCCAATACCGGCGGCATGGGGGCCTATTCGCCCACGCCGCTGATCGATGCCGCGATGCGCGAGCGCGTGATGGCCGAGATCATCCGGCCCACGCTTGCCGGCATGAAGAAGGAGGGCAGCCCCTTCAAGGGCGTGCTCTATGCCGGGCTGATGATCGGCAGGAACGGGCCGCAGCTCATCGAATTCAACGTGCGTTTCGGCGATCCGGAAACCCAGGTGCTGATCCCGCGCCTCAAGTCGGACCTGCTGCCCGCGCTGATCGCGTCGGCCGACGGCGGGCTCGACCGGTTCGAGCTGCGCTGGCACGACGACACGGCGCTGTGCGTCGTCATGGCGGCGGAGGGCTATCCCGAGACCCCGCGCAAGGGCACCGAGATCCGCGGACTGGCGGAGGCGGCCAAGGTGCCGGGCGTGACGATCTTCCATGCGGGCACCAAGCCGGACGGCGCGCGCGTGCTCGCCAATGGCGGGCGCGTGCTGGGCGTCGTCGGTCGCGGCAAGGACGCGAAAACGGCGCAGGCGCAGGCCTATGCGGCCGTCGACCGGATCGACTGGCCCGAAGGCTTCTGCCGGCGCGACATCGGCTGGCAGGTCGTCGGCCGGCAATGAGCGTGATCTACACGCACGAGGACCCGCCGGCACCGGGCGCCACGTTCGAGATCCAGCCGGGTCTGCGCTGGGTGCGCATGCCGCTTCCCTTTCCGCCCGATCACATAAACCTGTGGCTGGTCGACGACGGCGAGGCAGGGACGGCCATCGTCGATACCGGCCTTTCGCGCGACGACACCAAGGCGCACTGGCTGGCGGCACTCGGCGACGAGACGGTCAGCCGCGTGATCTGCACGCATTTCCATCCCGACCACATGGGTCTCGCCGCGTGGCTGTGCGAGCGCTTCGGCGTCGAGCTGTGGACGACGCTGGGCGAGTACTACACCGCGCGCGCGATCCACGCGCAGGGCTCGCCGGCCGACGTCGCGCACAAGGTGGCGTTCTACACCGCCAACGGAATCGGGCCCGACGCGATCGGTCCGTTCGCCAATCCTGAGAACATCTACCGGCGCGGCGTGCCGGAGCTGCCCGCGCACTACCGCCGCATCCATTCCGACACGGCGCTGCGCGTCGGTGCCGAAGACTGGCAGCCCCTCATCGGGCGCGGCCATTGCCCGGAGCATGCGTGCCTGTGGTCGGCCGCGCGCGGCGTGCTGATCGGCGGCGACATCCTGCTGCCGCGCATCACGCCCAATATCGGCGTGTGGCCGGCCGAGCCGATGGCGAACCCGCTGCAGGACTATCTCGCCTGCCTCGACGGCTTCGCGCATCTGCCCGACGACGCGCTGATCCTGCCTGCGCACGGCTTCCCCTATCGCGGTGTGCACGCGCGCATCGCCGACATCCGCGCGCACCACGAGGAACGGCTCGACAGGCTGCGCGGCGAAATCGCCGCACGGCCCGAGGGCCTCAGCGGGGCCGACTGCTTCACGATCCTGTTCCGGCGCGAGATCGGCCCGCACAACATGGGACTCGCGATGGGCGAGGCGCTCGCCCACCTGCATCTGCTGGAAAGCCGCGGCCGGGCACGCCGCCGGGCGGATACCGCCGGCGTGTGGAAGTTCGTCGCCGCCTAGCGCCGTTCGCGGAAGAAATCCCGCAGCAGTTCCGCCGCCGCCGTCTCGCCGATCCCGCCATAAAGCTCGGGCTGATGGTGGCAGGTGGGTTGCGCGAAGATGCGCGGGCCGTTTTCCACGCCGCCGCCCTTGGGGTCGGACGCCCCCCAGTAGACCCGCCGCAGCCGCGCGAAGGCGATGGCGGTCGCGCACATCGGGCAGGGCTCGAGCGTGACATAGAGGTCGAGCCCTTCGAGCCGTTTTTCGCCCAGCCGCCGGGCGGCCGCACGGATCGCCAGCATTTCCGCATGCGCCGTCGGGTCGTGGTCGCGTTCCACGCGGTTGTGCGCAGTCGCCACGACCTTGCCGGTGGCGCCGTCGACCAGAACGGCCCCCACCGGCACCTCGCCCGCCTTTGCCGCCGCCCGCGCCTCGGCCAGCGCCATGTCCATGAATTCGTTCGCCATGCCCCCAAGCGTTTACGCCGGAATCGCCGCCGTGATAAGAGGGACGCATGGCACATCCCCGCATTGGCATCTCGCTCGACTCCGAACCGGCCGGCGGCTGGTCGAAGATGCCGTGGTACGCACTTCGTCAGAACTATTGCGGCGCGGTCGCCGACGTGGGCGGCCTGCCGCTGCCGCTGCCCCACGAACCGGCGCTGGCCGACGCCTATCTCGACGCGATCGACGGCCTGCTGATCACCGGCGGGGCCTTCGACGTGGACCCCGCGATGTTCGGCGACACGACCAAGCATTCGACGGTCAAGACGAAGGACCGGCGCACCGCGTTCGAGTACGCGATCCTGAAAGGCGCGCTCGCGCGCGACCTGCCGATCCTCGGCATCTGCGGGGGCGAGCAGCTCCTAAACGTGGCGCTGGGCGGCACGCTGCACCAGCACGTGCCCGACGCCTTCCCGAACGGCCTCGCGCACGAGCAGCCCAACCCGCGTACCGAACCCGGCCATGCGGTTGACGTGGTTCCAGGCACGCTGCTGCACCGGATCGTGGGTGCCGCGCGCATGAACGTCAATTCGGCGCACCATCAGGCGGTCAAGGACGTGGGCCCCGGCGTCGTGATCAACGCCCGCGCGCCCGACGGCGTGATCGAGGGCATCGAGCATCCGGGCAAGCGCTTCTGCCTGGGCGTGGAATGGCATCCGGAATATTCGATCGATCCCGGCGACGGGGCGATTTTCGTCGCCTTCATCAAGGCGGCCTCCAGGTGAGCGAGGAAACCGCCGCCGGCGAACGCATCGCGAAGGTCATCGCGCGCGCCGGGCTGTGCTCGCGCCGCGAGGCGGAAGTGCTGATCGAGCAGGGCCGCGTGCTGGTGAACGGCGAGAAGCTGCACCGCGCCGCGCACAACGTGAAGCCGGGCGACGAGATCGTCGTCGACGGCAAGAAGCTGCCCGCCAGCGAACGGCCGCGCCTGTTCCGCTTCCACAAGCCGCGCGAGGTGCTCGTCGCCACGCGCGACCCGCAGGGCCGCCGCACGATCTATGACGGCATGCCCTCGCACCTGCCGCGGCTGATGCCGGTCGGCCGTCTCGACTACAATTCCGAAGGACTGCTGCTGCTGACCAACGACGGCGCCATCAAGCGCTATCTGGAACTGCCGGCGTCGGGCCTCGTGCGCCGCTATCGCGTGCGCGTCTACGGCACGCCAGATCCCGACCGGCTCGACCGGCTCAAGAACGGCATCTCCATCGACGGCGTGCAGTACGGCTCGATCGACGCGCGTATCGACGGCAAGGCCGAGGGCAAGAACGCCTGGCTCGTCTTCTCGCTGACCGAGGGCAAGAACCGCGAAGTGCGCCGCGTGTGCGAGCAGCTCGGCCTGCAGGTCAACCGGCTGATGCGCACCGACTATGGCGTGTTCGGGCTCGAGCGCCTGCCGCGCGGCGGCATCGAGGAAGTGGGGCCGGGCGAACTGCGCAAGACGCTGGGCGCACTCGCGGGGCCTGCGCAGAAGAAGGGCAAGCCCGCCGCATGAGGGCGCCGATGCATCTCGATGACTTCAAGGTCGGTGACGTCCTCAAGGGCGGATCGCTGACGGTCGATGCTGCCGCGATCAAGGAATTCGCCGGCAAGTACGATCCGCAGCCCTTCCATCTGGACGAAGACGCAGCCAAGGCCACGTTCTTCGGCGGGCTTGCCGCCAGCGGCTGGCACACGGCCGCCCTCACCATGCGCCTGATCGTCGAGACGGGCATCCCGGTCGCCGGCGGCGTCATTGGTGCTGGCGGCACGATCAACTGGCCCAAGGCGCTGCGCCCGGGCGAGACGATCCGGCTGGAAAGCGAGATCCTCGAAGTGCGCCCGTCGAAATCGCGCCCCGACCGCGGCATGGTCAAGGTGCGCTTCACCACCTTCGACAGCACCGGCGACGTCGTTCAGGTGCTCGTCGCCGATCTCGTGGCGCCACGGCGGACCGCCTGATGGCCGACAAATCCGCCGGAACCATCCGAATCGTCGCCGGGCAGTGGCGGGGCCGAAAGCTCGCCGTGCCCGAAGGCGATGCGATCCGCCCGACCGGCGAGCGCCAGCGCAAGGCGCTGTTCGACATCCTCGGCCACGGCCGGTTCGCGCCCGGCGGCGTGTCGTGCCTGCAGGACGCGCGCGTTCTCGACGTTTTCGCCGGCACGGGCGCGCTGGGGCTCGAAGCGCTGTCGCGCAACGCCGCGAACTGCGCGTTCATCGACCGTGCGCCCGCCGCCAAGCGCGCGATCGAAGCCAACATCAAGATGCTGGGTGCTGGCGCGCGCACGCGCTTCGTTGTCGCCGACGCGACCAAGCTGCCCGCCGCCCCGCCCGAGCCGTGGGCGCCGGCCAATCTCGTCTTCCTCGATCCGCCTTACCGCTCGGGCCTTGCGGCTGCCGCACTCGCCGATCTTGCCGCGCGCGGCTGGCTTGCCGCAGGTGCCGTCTGCGTCGTGGAACTCGATCTCGACGAGGCGTTCGTGCCACCCGAAGGCTTCGCGGAAGTCGACAGCCGCAGCTACGGCAAGACGAAGTTCGTGTTTCTTTCCTTCGGAGTCTGACGATGGCGTTGATCCAGTATCTGACCCGCATCCAGTTCGACTATGGCGCGCTCGACACGCTGGCGGCCGAGCTGGCGCTGATCGGTGCCAAGCGCCCGTTCGTCGTGACAGACAAGGGCGTGGTTGCGGTCGGCCTGCTCGCGCGCGTGCTGCCGAAGCTGGGGCTGGAGCCGGCCGGCGTGTTCGACGGCACGCCCGCGAACCCGACCGAGGAAGCGGCCCTTGCCGCGATCGCGCAGTTCAAGGCCGCAAAAGCCGATTGCTGCATCGGGCTTGGCGGCGGCTCGTCGATGGATCTCGCGAAGGTCGTGGCGCTGGGCGCCACGCACGAAGGCCCGCTCGTGCGCTATGCGGCCATCGAGGGCGGCGTGCCGCGCATCGGCGCGCATATCGCGCCCAGCGTCGCGATCCCGACGACGGCGGGTACGGGCTCGGAAGTCGGGCGCGGCGCGATCCTCGTTTTTTCCGACGGGCGCAAGCTCGGCCTTGTCTCGCCGCATCTGATCCCGCGCGTGGCGGTGTGCGATCCCGAACTCACGCTCGGCCTGCCGGCGGGCCTCACGGCCGCAACCGGGATGGACGCGCTTGCCCACTGCATCGAGACGTTCCTGGCGCCCGCGGTCAATCCGCCGGCCGAGGCGATCGCGCTCGACGGGGCGCAGCGCGTCGTGAAGCATCTCGAGCGCGCGGTGAAGGACGGTCAGGACCGCGAGGCGCGCTGGCACATGATGATGGGCGCCATGCAGGGCGCGATGGCGTTCCAGAAGGGGCTGGGAGCGGTGCATGCGCTCTCGCACCCGCTGGGCAGCCTCAAGGACCTCAACCTGCATCACGGCACGCTCAACGCGATCGTGATGCCCGCGGTGCTGCGCTTCAACGAGAGCGCCACGGGCGACAAGTATGCGCGCCTGCGGGCCGCACTCGGCCTCGGCGCCGACACCAAGCTCGATGCCTATGTCGCCGGTCTCAATGCGCGGCTGGGCCTGCCGACCGGTCTGAAGGCGATGGGCGTGGACCGCTCGCGGTTCGCGGGCCTGATCCCGCACATCCTCGCCGACCACACGGCCGCGACCAATCCGCGCAAGCTGGACGCGGCTGCCGCGCAGATTCTGCTCGAAGAGTCGCTCTGAAGGCTGCGATGGCGCGCTACCGGCTCGTCGTCTTCGATTTCGACGGCACGCTGGCCGACAGCTGGCCGTGGTTCATGGCGAATCTCGCCGGACTGGTCGAACGGCACCGGCTGCGGAAGGTCGCGCCCGACGAGATCGAAACGCTGCGCGGCCGTCCGAGCCGCGAGGTCGTCCGCCATCTCGGGGTGCGCTTCTGGCAGATGCCGTTCATCGCGCGCGACATGCGCCGGCGCGTGGCCGCGGATGCGGGCGCGATCCCGCTGTTCGACGGGGTGCCCGAGCTGCTGCGCGACATCGCCGCGACGGGCACTTCCATCGCGGTCGTCACGTCGAACGCGGAAGCGATGGTGCGCAGGGTGCTGGGGCCGTCCGCATCCTGCATCGATCACTTCGTCTGCGGGATCGCGATGTTCGGCAAGGCGCGCCGGTTCCGGCGCCTGCGCCGGAAGCTCGGTCTCGCGCCAAGCGACGTGCTGTGCGTGGGCGACGAGGTGCGGGACATCGATGCGGCGCGCGAAGCCGGCCTTGCGGCCGGTGCGGTCCTGTGGGGCTATGCGAATGCCGCCGCACTCGCCGCGGCGAAACCGGATCTCACGTTCGCGACACGCGATGCGGTCCGCGAAACGGTTCTCGGCTAGCTCTTCTTCACGAATTCGGACTTGAGGTTCATCGCGCCGATTCCGTCGATCCGGCAGGCGATGTTGTGCCCGTCCGTCGCATCCACGAGCCGGATTCCCTTGACCTTGGTGCCGACCTTGACGACCGAGGACGATCCCTTGACCTTCAGATCCTTGATCACGGTCACGCTGTCGCCGTCGGCGAGAAGATTGCCGTTCGCGTCCCGCACGCCCGGCGCGGCCGTTTCGTCCGCCGCGGGAGTCTCCGGATTCCATTCATGTGCGCAATCGGGGCAGATCCACAGATTGCCGTCGTGATAGACGTTCTCGGAGCCGCATTTCGGGCACTTCGTCTCGGCTTCCATCGTCAGTACGCGAACTCGTCGTAGATCGGCTTGACGCTGCCGCCCCATTTGCCGTGGAAAAGCTCGAGCTTGCGCTCGGCCGGCGTCACCCCGCTGTCGACGATCTGCTGCAGCGGATTGAGGAAGTGCGTCTCGTCGCCGTCGCCCATGCGGTTGAAGCGCGCGCGCGCGGACAGGCCCTTGCGGGCGATCGCCACCATCTGGCGTGCCACGTCGAGGACGGTGCCCTCGCGGAACGGGGCCTTGAGCGCCAGGCGCGGCACGTCGCGCCGCAGCGCCTGCATCTCGTCGATGGTCCAGTCCTTGACGAGGTCGTAGGCCGCGTCGAGCGACGCCTGGTCGTAGAGCAGCCCGACGAAAAGGGCGGGCAGCGCGCACAGCCTGTTCCACGGCCCGCCGTCGGCGCCGCGCATCTCAATGTACTTCTTGAGGCGCACTTCCGGGAACGCGGTCGTCACGTGATCGGCCCAGTCGCCGGTCGTGGCCTCGCCCGCGTTCAGATCCTTGTATTCGCCGGCCATGAACTTGCGGAACGAGCGGCCGGCGACGTCGATATACTTGCCGTCGCGGTAGAGGAAATACATCGGCACGTCGAGCAGCCAGTCGACATAGCGCTCGTAGCCCATGTCCTTGTCGAACACGAACGGGATCAGGCCGCAGCGGTCGGGATCGGTATCGGTCCAGGTCTGGCTGCGATAGCTGAGGAAGCCCGACGGCTTGCCCTCGACGAAGGGGGAGCTTGCGAAGATCGCGGTCGCCACCGGCTGCAGCGCCAGCGACGCGCGATATTTCTTCACCATGTCGGCTTCGCTGGAGAAATCGAGATTCACCTGCACCGTACAGGTGCGGATCATCATGTCGATGCCCATCGTGCCGCGCTTGGGCATGTATTCGCGCATGATCTTCGTGCGGCCCTTGGGCATCCAGTGCATCTCGTCGCGCCGCCATTCGGGCGCGAAACCCATGCCGAGCATGCCCACGCCGATCTCGGCGGCAACGGTCTTGCACTCGACCAGATGCTGGTTCGTCTCGTCGCAGGTCTGGTGGATGTTCTCCAGCGGTGCGCCCGAAAGCTCGAACTGGCCGCCCGGCTCCAGCGTGATCGAGCACAGGCCCTTGAGCAGCGCGATCGGCTTGCCGTTCTCCTCCACGGGATTCCAGCCGAAGCGCATCAGCCCTTCGATCATCGCGCGCACGCTCGCCTTCTGGCCCTCGTAGGGCAGCGGCTTGTGGTCGGCGAGCGTGAAGAGGAACTTCTCGTGCTCGGTGCCGATGCGCCAATCGGATTTCGGCTTCTCGCCCGACGCGATCCAGTCGACGAGCTGGCGCTTGGACGTGATGACATCGCCACGGGAGGTCGGGGGTGCGGACATTCGGGGCTTCCGGACTTCGTTTTTATGACGGCGCGAAGCGCGGCTTGAAGTCCGCGCCCGGTGCGAGCGACTGGAACACCGCGAGGGCCGCGATGGCAGCGGTGTCCGCACGCAGCACGCGCGGCCCCAGTCCCACAGACCTAACTTCGGGATGTTTGCGGAGCATTTCAAGCTCCTCGGCCGCGAAACCGCCTTCGGGTCCGGTCAGAATGGCCCAGGGTTTTGTAAGGTCTTCGCGCGCGAGAACCTTCGCGATGGCTTCGCCCCCGCCGCCTTCGTCGCACAGCACGATGCCGCGGCCCTTGGGCCAGCCGGCGATGGCCTTTGCGAGCGGCACGCAACTGCGGATCTCCGGCACGGTGAGCCGCTCGCTCTGTTCGGCCGCCTCGATGGTCGTGGCGAGCAGGCGTTCTTCGTTGACGCGCTCGACATTCGTGTGGCGCGTGATGACGGGCCACAGCGCGGAGACGCCAAGCTCGGTCGCCTTCTCCGCGACGAAATCGAGATGCGCGCGTTTGATCGGCGCGAAGACGAGCCAAAGGTCGGGCTCCGCCGCGGGCTTGCGGCGCTGGCCGCGCGGCGCGAACTCGACCCAGCTCTTGCCGTAGTCGAGGATCTCGGCGGCATGCTCGCCGTCGCGCGCGTTGAAGAGCGCCACGATGCTGCCCGGGGCGAGGCGCATCACGTTGCGAAGATAGTGCGCCGGCCCGCCTTCGAGCCGCACGGGCGAAGCCGTCAGGTCCGCAGGCGCATAGAGACGCGCGCGCGGACGGGGCAGCGAACTGGACGCGGCATCCTCCGACATGGGATCGTGCTAGCACATGAGCGATACGGCGCAAACTGCGGCAAGCGACATTCCCAAGGGCGGCTGGGTGGACCGGTTCCTGCCGCGCGCGTGGCGCGGCTATGCGCGCCTGTCGCGCTTCGACCGGCCCATCGGCACATGGCTGCTGCTGTTCCCGTGCTGGTGGTCGATCCTGCTCGCCCGGCCCGAGCCCCTGGAGGCGCTGCGGCTCTTCGTGCTGTTCGCCCTGGGGGCGCTGGTGATGCGCGGGGCCGGCTGCACCTACAACGATCTGGTCGATCGCGAGTTCGACGCCGCCGTCGCGCGCACCGCCGACCGGCCGATCCCGTCGGGGCAGGTGAGCGTGAAGGCCGCCATCGTCTATCTCGTGGCGCAGCTCGCCGTCGGCCTCGTCATCCTTCTCCAGCTGAATTCGTTCGCGATCGGCCTGGGCGTTGCCTCGCTCGTGCTCGTTTTCACCTATCCGCTGATGAAGCGCGTGACGTGGTGGCCCCAGTTCTTCCTCGGGCTCGCCTTCAACTGGGGCGCGCTGATGGGCTACGCCGCCGTGACCGGCGCGCTCGACGCCGCACCGGTGCTGCTCTATGTCGCCGGCATCTTCTGGACGCTCGGCTACGACACAATCTATGCGCACCAGGACAAGGAGGACGACGCGCTGATCGGCGTCAAATCCTCTGCCCGGTTCCTCGCCGACCGCACGGCGCCCGCCCTCTATTTCTTCTACGGTGCGGCCCTCATCATGCTTGCGATGGTCGGAACGCAGGCGGAGCTCGGCGTCGCCTTTCAGGCGGCCCTGCTGCTGGGGGCGGCCCAGCTCGTCTGGCAGGTGAAGGCCGGGAACATCGACGATCCGGCGGACTGCCTCGCCAAATTCAAATCGAACCGGCTGTTCGGCTGGCTGATCCTCGTCGGGATCGGGCTCGGCGGCTGGTGGTGAGCTTCGAGCGCGCCGACTTCATCCGCGCCCAGACGCGCCTGCAGGCCCCGCCGCTGGTGCCCGAGATCCGCCTGCATCTCGCCGCGCGCGCGACCGACCTGTGGGAAGCGACCGAGGCGAAGCTCGAGGCAACCGGCCTGCCGCCGCCCTACTGGGCATTCGCATGGCCGGGTGGGCGGGCGCTGGCCCGGCTGCTGCTCGACCGGCCGGAACTGGCGAAGGGCAAGCGCGTGCTCGACTTCGCGGCGGGCTGCGGGATCGCGGGTATCGCGGCCGCCCTGACCGGCGCAAGTGCAACGACGGCCAGCGAGATCGACGAATTCGCGGGGGCGGCGATGGCGCTCAACGCCGCCGCCAACAACGTGACGCTCGACGTGCGGCTCGACGACGTGACTTCCCTCGACCCGCCGCCCGAATACGACCTGATCCTTGCCGGCGACGTGTTCTACGAGAAGCCGATGGCCGAGAAGATCTGGCCGTGGCTGAAGGCGCGCAAGGCGGCGGGTGCCGTCGTCCTCGTCGCCGATCCGGGGCGTGCCTATCTTCCGGGCAGCGGCCTTGCCGAGATCGCGTGCTACGACGTGCCGACCGATCTCGATCTCGAAGACCGGACGATCCGCACGACGCGCGTGCTGACGGTCGAGTAAGAAGGCTGGCGAATGACAGACGTGGCGCAAGCGCCACAGGTGCGGCGAAAGAATCACATGACAGGTCGATGCGCTCTGGCGGGCGGTACACGCGTGCCCCTATAGTCGATTCCATGCCAAGCGACAGATCGCCGGAATCCGCCGGCCCCGAAATCTACGAGCGCATCTACAAGCTTTTCACGGCCCCGGTCTCGGCGTTCGACTGCGGTGCGCGTTGTGCCGCCCACAACAACGGCACGCCGGTCTGCTGCTCGACCAACGATGCGATCCCCATCGTCGACAATCACGAATGGTCGGTCCTCAAGGGCCGCAGCGATTTGTGGCGCGAGTTCGTGCCGCCCGACAAGGCGACGGAGAAGGAACTCTCCGACCTGCACCACGACTGCACGGCGATCGAATGCAAGGGCGCGGCGTTCTGCGAGCGCGACAACCGCTCGATGTCGTGCCGCACCTTCCCGTTCTTCCCCTACATCACGCGCGAGGGCGACCTCGTGGGCATGTCGGTGTTCTGGACGTTCGAGGACCGCTGCTGGGTCCAGTCGCAGCTGCAGATCGTCAACCAGCGCTTCCTCGACGAGTTCGTGGCCGCTTACGAGATGCTGTTCGCCGTCGACCGCGACGAATTCGCCGCCAACCGCGACCATTCGGCTGCGATGCGCCGCGTCTTCACGCGCCGCAACCGCCCGATCCCGCTGATCGGGCGCGACGGCAAGCTCTACAAGGTCACGCCGCGCGCGCACGAGATCGTGCCCGCGCGCTTCACGGAATTCGGCCGCTGGGGCTTCTACAAGGACGAGGCGGCCGTGGCACCCGCCGCCAACTGGGCGAAGACCGATCCGCGTGCCCTCGAAGGGCTCGACCTGCCGGTGCAGGCGCAGGCGGCGGACTGATTTTCTTCGTCATGTCCGATACCCCGGAACCGAACGGTTAGCGCTGCGCCCATTTGGGCTTCCGGATATCGCCCCAGGCGCTGTCGGGGACGAGTTCGACCGGCAGGCAGCCGTCCGCGCCACAGGTTGCGTCCACGAACATATGCATCACGCGCTGCGGTTTCTGCAGGCACCAATCGACGACACGCTGTGAGGCCCAGCCATCGCCGACCATGAAGCCCGATTTGGCCACCTTGAATCGTCCGGCGCGGAAGTCCGCGAGCGACTTCCAGTAGACCGGCACGGCACGCACGCTCAGCTTCTGCGCGATCCGGAAGGCTTTGGTCGCGATTTTCTGCTCCTCGCGCCAAAGGCGCCGGTAGGACGAATTGTAACGGCTGGCGGGCCATTCCTCGATCGGCGCATCGGCGGCCTGACCACGCCAGTTTTCCAGCGCGCACCTGTCCTGCTTGCGCACGAAAAGGCGGAGCGACGGTGACAGGTAGCGTGCCCATGTCCAGTGCTTCGTCGGCGGGCCGAATCGGGATGTCGCCTGAACCAGTTCCGGCTTCCAGCCTTCGTATGGAAAGACCGCATGGATCGGCTGCGAGATGGCGGGATCGTCGAGCCGGTCGAAGAACCGGACGACAGGCTTCTCTTCGTCATAAGCCTCATGCCCGAGTTCTTCATGGAACACGACGTGCGGGAACGCGCGCTTCAGCTCTTCGCCATAGCGCCCCCAATCGGCCGGCGCCCAGCAGAATTCCCGGCCTTGGCCGGCATTCGGAGAAATGACCGGGTGGTCGCCTTCGCGCTTCAGGTCGGAAATATCCATCGGCATTCTCCTACGGGGCGTCACCGGATTTCGTCGCGTAGTCGTTTTCGAGTTCGGTCATCGCTTCGTCGCAGATCTTGAAGGCCTCGTCGAAATATTCCTGCTCGTCGTCGCCCTTCTTGAACTTCCGCATCGCGCGGATGAACTTCTCGCCGACCGCCTTCGCCATGTCCGTGATCGGCTTGATCTCGCGCGTGACCAGGCTGCCGTCCGCATGCGTCGTCGCGGAATTGATATGCGTTTCGGAGACCACATTGCCGTCTTTCTCGATGGTGTAGGCAATATCGGATCGTCGGAACGGCGATTCGCTCACATCCTTCGTCCTGATGGTTTTCTCTTCCATATATTCTTTGCCTTCGCCGTCGCGCGATGCGCCGCCCCTATGCTTGATGAGCCCGGCAAGCGGCGACATTTTCGCGCGCTTGGTGCAGGCTTGCGCGATGAGGTTGTTGCCGGTCACGGTCTCGTCCGTGCCGCGATTGTCCTGTTCGCCATCCTCGTAAATGATTGCCGGAAGGACCTGGGCGATTGCCTTCCCGAACTCGCCGGAGAAGGATTCCTGCTGCTCCTTCGTGGCCGGCGGGATGTTCGGCAGCTGGACCGGCTTGACCGGCTCGGGTGCGGGGCCGCCCGTGTGTATCGGCACGTCGAGGAGCGGCGGTGTTGACGGCGGCGGCTTGTTCTCGTTGTCCGCCGGCGCGAATCCGGGGAGCTTGTCGAGAATCTTGCTCGTGTCTCCGCTGGCCTTGATGCCGGCGCCGACCGCACCGGCACCGAGCAGGCCCCCCATGATGGCCATGCCCGCATCGCCGAAGAGGTCGGTGATCGCTACCTTCGTCCCCGGCGGCTGCCCGTCCTGTGTCTTGATGTCCAGCTTGTCGCGCTTCGCTTTCTCCATGCCTTCGACGATGGCGCCGGCGAATCGCCCGCCGAGGCCGGGCTGCGCTTCGTCGAGCTTCAGCGTGAGGTCGCGCACTTCGGCGAGGCCGCGCTTGCCGCCCTGCTCGATGGCGTCGCGCATCAGCTGCGCGTAGCTGTCGATGTCGCCGGTCTTCAGCATCGCGCGCGCGAGGCGGGCGTTGGAGGCGTCGGCTTCCTGGTCGATCTCCGGCAGGCCGGGGATCCGCGAGAAGTCGGCCGGGGGCTTGCGCCACGCGATGGTGCCCGGATTGTCGTCGCCGACGATCTCGTGGTGCGCGTCGATGTCGTCGGGCGTGGGCGGGGTGTGGCCGTCCAGCAGGTCGGCGTATTCGCCCTGCATGTGGCGGATCGTCGGGCCGCCGGGGCGCAAGGCCCCGTCCACCTTGAGGCCGTTGCGCTTCTGGTATTTGCGGATGCCGTCGTCGAGGGCGAGGCCCCAATAGCCGGTGGGCCCCTGCATGCGCTCCAGCGAATAGTCGCCGCTGTTGGCAAGGATGCCCTCGATCTTCGCCACGTCGGCCCGGCCGCTGGGATGCTGCGGGCCGACCCAGTCGTCGAGATCGAACCAGCCGCCGGTGCCCGGCTCCTGCCGTTCGGGGCGCTCCATGTAGTCGGTCAGCAGGTTCTTCGGGCTCGGATACATGACATCCTCCACATCTTCAGGTGGCGGAACATGTACGGAACAATCAGAGCAGCGTCAAGGTATACAATCTTATACTAGACAAAATATCCGGTATCAGGAAATGAGCCTCTAGGCGTAGAAGAACGTCCCCAGCACGACCCAGCGCGCGGCCTTGGCACCACCTTCCAGCGGCGTCGTGTAGTGCCAGAAGGGCAGGCGATAGGCCGTCACGCCGCCCTCGACCGCGACATCGACCGTCTCGGTCAGATGCCCGCCCTTCGCATAGACCAGCAATTGCCGCGTTGCCCCGCCGCCCGCAAACGTCAGATGCAAGTCGAAATAGCCGCCCTTCGCGCGCGGCTCCTCGGGATGATGGTCGGTGTGCGGGCCGGCATAGTCGCCGGGCCCATAACGCAGCACCTGCCGGCCGAAAGCGGGATCGAGGGCGCGGCCCGCCAGCTTCGATGCGAACTCGATATAGCTCGGCGAACGCATCATGTCGGTCATGCCGATCTCGCCGGCGATGCGCGTCGCCTTCGTGCGCGCGGCATCGATGTCGGCCGTTTTGACGCGCACGGTCTTGGGCAGGCGCTCCTGGTAGTTGCGCGTCTGGCCGGCGATCGATTCGGGCGGGATCGCGTGCGCCATCGGCCGCACGACGGGGCCGAGTGCCCGTTCCAGCAGGCCGAAAACGGCCTTCGCCTTCGCAGGATCGATCAGGCCTGCGTCGGCAAAGAACGGATCGGCCGGCGGGCCGGTGAAGCGGCGGCCGCGGGGCGAGAGCAGGTCGGCGAATTCGGGCGGGAAGCGATGCATGGGGAGCGCGACACTACGTGGCCGCGCCCCCCGTGCTCAATGATTCAGTTCTGGGATTCAGTTCTGGGATTCAGTTCTGGCCGGGGCGGAATGCCTCGGGATGGAAGATGTCTTGCCACTGGGCGGGCGCCTGTTTCAGCGTGCCGACCCGGGCCATGAATTCGAGCCACGTCTTCACGCCGACCGGAACGGTCGTGTACTTGTTCGCCGGATCTTCGAGGATTTCGAGGATGTCCTCGATGCTCGCGCGGTCCTTGGTGATGCGCAGATAGTTCTCCGCCGCCCAGCGCTTGTCCTTGACGATCATCGCCGTCGTCTCGTCGAGGGCCGCAAGGAACACCGCGACGACCTTGGGGTTCTGTTCGCGGAACTTCGACGAGGCGCCGAAGGCGTTGAACGACCACGGGCCGCCGATGATCTCGTTGCTGGTGGCGATCTTGCGGATGCCGGGTGCCTTGAGCTGGCGGTAGGAGAAGGGTGGCGAAGAGAAGTTCGCCACGATCTCCGACTGGCCGCCGATCATCGCGGCGGTGGCGTCGGGATGCGCCATCGACACGGTGAGGCCGTCGAGCTTCGCCCATTCGGTGTCGCCATAGAGCTTGGCCGCCGCCATCTGCAGCAGGATCGCCTGGTTGGAGACCTTCACCGCCGGCAATGCGATGCGGTCGTTGCCGGTGAAATCCTTCAGGCTGTTGATGCCGGGCTTGCGCACCGTCATCACGAGATCGATGACGTTGAGCCCCGCGAGGCCGCGCACGTCGAGCCGGCCGCGTGTGCGGTCGGCGATGAGCGCCAGGCCCGGCAGGCCGAGCGAGGAAATGTCGAGCGTGTCGGAGAGGAGTGCTTCGATCATCACGTCGGAGGAGCGGAAGGTGCTCCACTCGACCTTCAGCTTCACGCCTTGCGCGACCGCATGCTTCTCGATCGTGCCGAGATCCTCCATCAGGATCTGCTGGAGGTAGCCGATGCCGAACTGTTTGGCGACGCGGAGCGTGTCGACCTCGGCCGCGGCCGGGCGTGCGAAGGCGAGCAAGGCCAGTGCGAATGCAGCGAGAACCCGCATCGTGTTCCTCCCCCTTTGGCGCGCGGCATTTTTGCCGCTGCTTCTTGTCGCCGGGAGGATAGCACGAAGGCGGGCGCACCCTATATAGTCGCGGCCATGCCTTATGCCTCGCTGCGCGATTTCATCGAACGCCTTGAAAAGGCCGGCCGTCTTGTCCGGGTGCGCGAGCCCGTCTCGACCGTGCTGGAGATGACCGAAATCCAGACCCGCCTGCTCGCCGAGGGCGGCCCGGCGGTGCTGTTCGAGCGGCCGGTGAGGGCCGACGGCACGCCGTCGCCGATCCCCGTGCTGGTCAACCTGTTCGGCACGGTCGAGCGGGTGGCCTGGGGGATGGACCGCGAGCCGCACCAGCTGAAGGAGGTAGGCGAGACGCTCGCCTTCCTGCGCCAGCCGCAGCCACCCGAGGGCTGGCGCGAGGCGCTCGACCTCGTCCCGCTCGCCAAGACCGTGCTGTCGATGAAGCCCTCGACGCGCATGCTCGGCACCGCACCGTGCCACGAGGTCGTGCTGACCGGCGATTCGATCGACCTTGCGGCGTTGCCGGTGCAGACCTGCTGGCCGGGCGAGCCTGCACCATTGATCACCTGGCCGCTCGTCGTGACCAAGGGGCCGGGCGGCAGCCGAGAAGACGGCTTCAATCTCGGCATCTACCGCATGCAGGTGACGGGCAAGAACACGACGCTGATGCGCTGGCTCAAGCATCGTGGCGGCGCCCAGCAGCACCAGCGCTGGAAGAAGGCGGGCAAGACCGAGCCGTTCCCTGCGGCCGTCGTGCTCGGCGCCGATCCCGGCACGATCCTCGCGGCCGTGACACCCGTGCCCGAGACGCTGTCGGAATACCAGTTCGCAGGGTTGCTGCGCGGCAAGCGCGTCGACCTCGTCGACTGCAAGACGGTGCCGTTGAAGGTGCCGGCCGAAGCCGAGATCGTGCTCGAAGGCCATGTGAGCCTCGAAGAATACGGCGACGAAGGTCCCTACGGCGACCACACCGGCTACTACAACTCGGTCGAGAAATTCCCGGTGTTCACGATCAGCGCGATCACGATGCGCCGCGATCCGATCTATCTCTCCACCTTCACCGGCCGGCCGCCGGACGAGCCCTCGGTGCTGGGCGAGGCGCTCAACGACGTGTTCGTGCCGCTGCTGCGCCAGCAATTCCCCGAGATCGTCGATTTCTGGCTGCCGCCCGAAGGCTGCTCGTACCGCATCGCCGTCGTGTCGATGAAGAAGGCGTATCCGGGCCACGCCAAGCGCGTGATGATGGGCGTGTGGAGCTACCTGCGCCAGTTCATGTACACGAAATGGGTCATCGTCGTGGATGACGACATCGACGCGCGCGACTGGAAGGACGTCATGTGGGCGGTCTCCACGCGCATGGACCCGGCGCGCGACGTGACCTTCGTGGAAGGCACGCCCATCGACTATCTCGATTTCGCCAGCCCCGAAAGCGGCCTCGGCTCGAAGATCGGCCTTGATGCCACGAACAAGTGGCCGCCCGAGACCAAGCGCGAATGGGGCGAGAAGATCCGCATGTCCGACGATGTGATCCGCACCGTCACCGAGAAATGGGCGAAGCTCGGCCTGCCGGGCTCGGGCAAGGCGATCTGGAAGTGACGCGCCTGCGCGCCGTCCTTGCCGTCTTACTGCTGCTGGCGGCGCCCGCATATGCCGCCGACGTCAGCCGCATGGCGCCGTTCCTCGACGTGCAGGGCATTGTCGAGGGCGACGTGACGCTGGCGGGTGCCCGCATCACGGTCGAGGCGGAGATCGCCGGCGATCTCGTGCTGGCGGGCGGTTCGGTCGGCATCGGCGCGGCGACGAAGGTCGCGCGCAACGCCTTCGTCTTCGCCGACGCCGTCGCGATGGGCGGCGAATATGCGCAGCGCGTCTGGGCGGTCGGCGACGAGGTCGTGCTGGACCTGCGCAGTTCCGGCGACGTGTCCGTCGCCGCCTCGCGTGTCGTCCTCGGGCCGAATACGCGCATCGGCGGCAAGCTCAATGTCTGGTCGTCGGAGCCCGCGCAGATCGATCCGCGCGCGGTCGTCGCGGGCGGCGTGGTGCAGAATTTCGGCGGGGCCGGCAACGCGATCGAGGCGCTGATGGGCTATATCGGCACGATCCTGCGCTGGGTCTACAACGCGACGATGATCGTCGTGGCGCTCGCCATCGCGATCTTTGCGCCCGGCTTCCTGGCGGCGAGTGCGGGCGAACTTGCCGACCGGCCGATCGTCTGCGGTTTGTGGGGATTCGGGCTTTCGGTCGGCGTGCCGCTGCTCGCCCTCTTCGCCGCGATCACGCTCGTGGGCCTGCCGTTCGCAGGAACTTTGCTGCTGATGATGGCGCTGGCCCTTGCCATCGGCTATATCGTCGCCGCCGGCTTCCTCGGCCTGCTGATGTTGCGCCTTGCCGGGCGCGCGGTGCAGCCCGCCGCCCTCTGGCGCATCGGCGCGATCCTTTTCGGGCTTGTTGTGCTGGCGGCGCTGCGCCATATCCCTGAAGCGGGCGGCCTGCTTCTGGCGGCCGCCTTCGTGTTCGGTCTCGGCGCGCTCGCGCGCGAGACGCATCGACGCCTCAAATAGGATCCTCCATGCAATCGTCGACCTCGACCCTCGATCTCCTCGGCGACCTGATCGCGCGCGCCAAGCGCGCCGGGGCCAGTGCCGCCGATGCGGTGTTCGTCGAGGGCGTGTCGGTGAGCCATGCACGCCGTCTGGGCAAGCTCGAGAAGCTGGAACGCGCCGAAGGACACGACCTCGGCCTGCGCGTGTTCATCGGCCAGCGCCAGGCGATCGTCTCGTCGAACGACCGTTCGGCCAAGGCGCTGGGGCCCCTCGTCGAGCGCGCGGTCGCGATGGCGAAGGCCGCCCCCGAAGATCCGTTCTGCGGCCTTGCCGACGCGGGCGACATCGCGCGCGAATTTCCCGAGCTCGACCTCGTCGATCCGGTCGAGCCGGCGGCCGAAATGCTGATGGAACGCGCGCGCGCCGTCGAGGAAGCCGCGATGGCGGTCAAGGGCATCACCAATTCCGAGGGTGCGGAATCGAGCTGGGGTTCGAGCCGCGTCGCCCTCGTCGCGTCGAACGGGTTCGCGGCGGAATACGGGCGCTCCACGCATTCCTTCTCGGTCGCCGTGATCGCGGGCGAGGGCACGTCGATGGAGCGAGACTACGACTGGTCGTCGTGCCTGCACGCGTCCGATCTCGCCGATCCGGCGAAGATCGGCCGCAGCGCCGCCGATCGCGCCATCCGGCGCCTCAATCCGCGCAAGATCGAGACCTGCAAGCTGCCGATCGTGCTCGATCCGCGCGTGTCGGGCGGCATCGTGCGCCACCTCACCAGCGCCATCAACGGCTCGTCGATCGCGCGGGGCACCAGCTTCCTCAAATCGAAGATGAACGAGATGGTGTTCGCCCCCGGCATCACCATCGTCGAAGACCCGTTCCGCAAGCGCGGCCTGTCGTCCAAGCCGGTCGACGGCGAGGGGATCGCGCCGAGGCGCCGCGCGCTCATCGACAAGGGGCGGCTCACGACGTGGATCCTCGACCTGCGCTCGGCCCGCCAGCTCGGTCTCAAATCCACCGGCCACGCCGCGCGCGGCACCACCTCGCCGCCGTCGCCCTCGACGACGAATCTCTACATGGAAGCGGGCACGGTGACGCGCGACGCGATGATCAAGGACATCAAGCGCGGGCTCTACATCACCGAATTCATCGGCTCGGGCGTCAACGGCATCACCGGCGACTACAGCCGCGGGGCGGCCGGCTACATGATCGAGAACGGCGAGCTGACCTATCCCGTCAGCGAGGTGACGGTCGCGGGCAATCTCGTGGACATGTTCGCGCACGTGACGCCGGCCGACGATCTCGTCTTCCGCTACGGCACCGACGCGCCGACGTTGCGCATCGACGGCTGCACGATCGCGGGAAAATAGGAACTAGGCGGGCCCGACCAGCAGCGCGCCGTCGGCGACCGCCTCGAAGCGCGCGGGTAGCGCCGCGATGATGTCGCCGTCGCCCTGCACGGGTTCGCCCGCGGGCCCCGCGATTTCCACATGGCGCGCGTCGAGGATGCGCACGCGCGGATGGCGGGCGAGCCGCCCGGCCGCGAGCGCCGCCATGTAGCCCAGCGTGGCGCGGACGCCTGCATCGAGGAACAGCACCACCTGGAAGCCCGGTCGGTCGAGCCGCGCGTCGGGCGCCGCGACGAAGCGGCCGCCGTAATAGTGCCCGTTGCAGACCAGCACCGATGCCGCGCGGTGCGCCTGCCCGTCGACGATCACGTCGTAGTGACGCGGGGCGAACGTGGCGAGCTGGCGCAGCGTTTCGAGTCCGTAGGCGCCTTTGCCGAGCGCACGCTTCAGCTTCGTCGATACGCCGCGCACGACATGCGCATCGAAGCCCACGCCCGCCATCATCGAAAAGCGCCTTCCGTTCACGCTGCCCAGCCAGACGCGCCGCGGCACGCCGTCGAGTGCGGCCGTGGCCACGGCGCGCGCCGAGCTGCCGATGCCGAGTTCGTGCGCCAGCACGTTGGCCGTTCCAAGCGGAATGACGGCCAGCGGCAGGGATGCGCCGCCGAGACCGTTCAGGGCCTCGTTGATCGTGCCGTCGCCGCCCGCCACGACGAGGCGCGCGCTGCCGTCGGCGGCCGCTTCGCGCGCCAGCGTCTCGGCGTGGCCGCGCGCCGTCGTCGGCTCCAGCCGGATCGAAGCGCCGCAGCGTTCCAGTTCCTCTAGCACGCGCGACAGGAACCGCTGGCGGCGGCGCCCGGCGATCGGGTTGTAGACGACGAGGAGTTTCGATGACATCCGGATGACGCTTTCGGAATGGTTCAAAGAAATTTTTTGCAACCTAAGTTTCACTTCGTCCGGATACCATAAAAACAATATACAGGGCACAGGAAGTTCGCCGCATCCACATCTGGAGGCCGACCCGTGGGGTACGAGGGACTCTTCGCGCAAAGCGCCAGCCTGCCGCCGCAGCGCGAACCCGTATCGCCGCACCATTGGCGGACGATCTGGCTGTCCGACATCCATCTCGGCACGCCGGGCTGCAAGGCGGAGTTCCTGCTCGATTTCCTCAAGCACAACGAATCGGACGAGCTCTATCTCGTGGGCGACATCGTCGACGGCTGGCGGCTGAAGCGCAGCTGGTACTGGAACCAGTCGCACAACGACGTGGTGCAGAAGCTGCTGCGCAAGGCGCGCAAGGGAACGCGCGTCGTCTACGTGCCGGGCAACCACGACGAGATGCTGCGCGAGTATCTCGACCTGCATTTCGGCGGCGTGCACGTGCTGGGCGAAGCGGTGCACACGACGGCCGACGGGCGGCGCCTGCTCGTGATCCACGGCGACGCGTTCGACGGCATCGTGCGCTACGCGCGCTGGCTCGCGTTCCTCGGCGACCATGCCTACAGCCTCGCGCTCTGGATCAACGGCTGGTTCAACCGCGCGCGGCGAGTCTTCGGCCTGCCCTACTGGTCGCTGTCGGCCTGGCTCAAGCACAAGGTCAAGAACGCGGTCAAATACATCGACGATTTCGAGGTGGCGCTGGCGGGCGAGGCGCGCCGGCGCGGGCTCGACGGCGTGGTCTGCGGCCACATCCACAAGGCCGAGATCCGCGACATCGACGGCATCGCCTATCTCAACGACGGCGACTGGGTCGAGAGCTGCACCGCGCTGGTCGAGGACTGGGACGGAACCCTGCGCATCCTGCATTGGGCGGAAGTGCGCGCATTCGACATGCTGGAGGCGACATCATGACGGCGGCACTCGCGATCGACTGGGCGGTCCCGCCTGAAATGCGCAGGCCGCTGCGCATCGCGATCGTCACCGATGCGTGGCGCCCGCAGGTCAACGGCGTCGTGCGCACGCTGACGGAAACGCGACGCGAACTGGAGGCGGCCGGCCACACGGTCGAGATGATCGCGCCGGAACGTTTCACGACGTTCCCGTGCCCCACCTATCCCGAGATCCGCCTGTCGCTTGCGGGCAAGGCGAGTGTGGGCAGGCTGCTCGACGCCTTCGCGCCGGATGCCGTGCATATCGCGACCGAAGGCCCGCTGGGCTGGGCCGCGCGCGCCGCGTGCCTGGCGCGCGGGCTTCCCTTCACGACCGCCTACCACACGCGATTTCCGGAATACGTGCAGGCGCGCGTTGGCGCGCCCCTGTCATGGAGCTATGCGGTGCTGCGCAGGTTCCATTCGGCGGCGAGCCGCGTGATGGTACCCACGCCGAGCGTGAAGGCCGATCTCGAGAAATGGGGTTTCGACAACGTCGTGCTATGGACGCGCGGCGTCGACCTCGAACTCTTCAAGCCGGGGCCGCGCGACCGGCTCGCGACCAAGCCGCCGATCTTCGTCTATGTCGGGCGCGTGGCGGTCGAGAAGAACGTCGAGGCGTTCCTGTCGCTCGACCTGCCCGGCTCCAAATGGGTGGTGGGCGAGGGGCCGGCGATGGCGACGCTGAAGGCGCGCTATCCGCAGGCGAGCTATCTGGGCGTGCTCCAGCAGGCGGAACTCGCGTCCGTCTATTCGGCCGCCGACGTATTCGTCTTCCCCTCGCGCACCGACACGTTCGGGCTCGTGCTGCTGGAGGCGATGGCCTGCGGCACGCCGGTCGCCGCATATCCGGTCACCGGCCCGCTCGACGTGCTGGGCGACGTGCCGGCGGGGCTGTCGGGCGGCGCAATGGACGAAGACCTGCGCGCCGCGTGCCTGCACGCGCTGGAGATTCCGCGCGCGCGGGCCCGCGCGCATGCCGAGCGCTATTCGTGGGCCGAATGCGCCCGGCAGTTCGCCGAGCACCTGCGGCCGCGCGGGGCCTAGAGCGTGGCGAAATCCGTGTCGGGCGTGTAGTCGCGCCCCGGCACGTCCTTGGTGATGGCCTGGCCGCACACGACGATGCCGCGGGCGGAATCGAACGCGAGTGTCGGCGCGCCGTAGAGTTCCCAGCCCTTGTTGAGCGCCGCCGTGACGCGATGGCAGAACGCGCTGTCGTCCTTGCCGGTGAGATAGCGGTAGACCTTCATCGCTGAAATCCTTTCGTGCGGCCGGGATGATCCGGCACGCGCCGCGCGTTGCCAAGACAGGAAAACGAAAGAGGGACTTGAGATGCGCGCCTGGATCCTGCCGGCTGCACTTCTTGCGGCAACCATCCTGCCGGTTTCGGCACAGGACTACGTCCTGCGCGACGCGTCGGGCCGTCGGACGGGCACAATCGAGCAGGGGTTCGGCGGCACGTCGGTTCTGCGCGACGCATCCGGGCGGCGGACCGGGACGGTCGAGACGGGGTTCGGCGGCGCGCTGGTCCTGCGCGATGCGTCCGGCCGACGGACGGGCACGGTCGAGCCCGGCTTTGGCGGCGCGCTGGTCCAGCGGGACGCCGCGGGCCGCCGGACGGGGACGGTCGAACCGGGATTCGGCGCTGGATATGTCGTCCGGGACGCGTCCGGGCGGCGGACCGGGACGATCGAGCCGCGCTAGGGCTCGTGCTTGGCGCGGTGCTGAACCGTGCGCCATGCATGCCGTCACTCGCCTTTGCGCAGGGGATGGGATAAGGGGATTTCCGTTCTGTCAGAAACGGAGATTACGTATGTATTTGAATACGATAGAAGACCAAGAGGCGACCGGCCGGGTCGGCGAGATCTTCGCCGCGCAGAAAGCGAAGCTGGGCTTCGTCATGGAAGCCAACAAGTGCTGGACGACGCGCCCCGACCTCCTGCCTGCCTATACCGATTTCGTCGAGACGGTGCGCACCGGCTTCTCGCTGACGCCGCGCGAATGGCGCCTGATCACGCTGATTGCCGCCCGCGAGACGCGTTCGACCTACTGCTCGCTGGTCTACGGACACCAGCTGATCGGCGATCTCGGGTCGAAGGAGGCCGTGCGGGCCTTCCAGGCCGACTACCGCAAGGCCGGCCTTCCGGAGAAGGACGTCGAGATGCTGGCCTATGCCGAGAAGGTGGCGAGGGATGCCCCGTCGGTCGGCCCGGCGGACATCGAGCGGCTGCGTAAAGTGGGATTCAGCGACCGGCAGATCGGCGACATCGCGCTGTGCGCGGCGTTCCGCTGCTTCGTGGCCCGCTATTTCGATGCGACCGGCGCCATGCCCGAGGCGGCCTTCATCGACCCGGACCCGGGATTCCGTGCGGCAATGACGGTGGGCAAGCGCGTCTGAGCGCGCCGTTTCGCCCCCGGATATCTAGTGCTTGGTGCCCTTGAGGCGGGCCTTCAGTTCCTCGTGGAACAGCCCGCCGTCCTTGCGGGACTTGGACCGCAGGAACTCGCTGACCACCTTCTGGGCGGCCGCCTTGTCGTAGATCTCCCCACCCTCGGCCACGCAACGCGCCCTTTCGAGCACTTTGGGGTCGAGTTTTTCGCGAATCTTGTCGGCCTGAGCGTTGATCAGACGCAGGCTTGCCTTGCGTTCGGCGGATGGGGGACTCGACATGCCCAATAGACTATCCGAATCGGGCCCTTAGGGCCAGTCCACCCGGGGCCCTTGCGGGGCCCGGCGGGGGTTGCCATATCCCGCATTGCAGTATATACCCGCGCCGTTTTCAGGTTTCGCGTCGGACCGCCCTCCCGGGACCTCGGAGGACGCGGGCCGGTGCGTCTTTTTCTTTCCCCGAACCCGTCCATTCCCCACGTGGGGAACGGGCGGCACTCCCACGGAGGCAGTCGTGCCCAGAACAGTACCGGTCGATAAAATCCGCAACATCGGCATCACGGCGCATATCGACGCCGGCAAGACGACGACGACCGAGCGGATTCTGTATTACACGGGCAAGTCGCACAAGATCGGCGAAGTGCACGATGGCAATACCACGACCGACTACATGGCGCAGGAACGCGAGCGCGGCATCACCATCACGTCCGCCGCCGTGACCGCCGAGTGGAACAGCCACCGCATCAACGTGATCGACACCCCCGGACACATCGATTTCAATATCGAAGTGAACCGTAGCTTGCGCGTGCTCGACGGCGCCGTGTTCGTCATCTGCGGCGTTGCCGGCGTGCAGCCGCAGTCGGAAACGAACTGGCGCCTCGCGGACCGCTACAACGTGCCGCGCGTGGTGTTCATCAACAAGATGGACCGTACGGGCGCGGACTTCTACAAGGCCGTCGACTCCATGAAGGAGAAGCTCGGCATCGTCACGGCCGTGTGCCAGATCCCGATCGGCGCCGAAGGCGAGTTCAAGGGCGTCGTCGATCTGATCCGCATGAAGGGCGTGATCTGGTTCGGCGACGAGCTGGGCGCGAAGTTCTCCGACATCGACATTCCGGCCGACCTCGTCGACAAGGCGAAGGAATTCCGCGGCGCGCTGCTCGACTCCGTCCTCGGCGTCGACGACAAGGCGATGGAAGAGTTCTACGACAAGGGCGACGTCTCGGAAGAGACGCTGAAGCGCTGCATCAAGAAGGGCACCATCGACGGCACCTTCCGTCCGGTGTTCTGCGGCTCGGCCTTCAAGAACAAGGGCGTGCAGACGCTGCTCGACGCCGTCGTCGACTTCCTCCCCTCGCCGGCCGACATCCGCGGCATGCGCGTCGTCACCGACGAAGGCGAGCCGGAGCGCTTCAAGCCCGCCAAGGACGAGGAGCCCTTCTCGGCGCTCGCCTTCAAGATGATCAACGACAAGTACGGCAACCTGACCTTCGTGCGCGTCTATTCGGGCGTGCTCAAGTCGGGCGACACCGTCATGAACACGACGAAGGGCGAGAAGGAACGCATCGGCCGCATGTTCCAGATGCACGCCGACAAGCGCGACGAGATCAAGGAAGTCTACGCAGGCGACATCGCCGCTTTCGTGGGCCTCAAGGATACCGGCACGGGCGACACGCTCGCGGCGCCGGAAGATCCCGTTGTCCTCGAGCGCATGGCGTTCCCCGTGCCCGTCATCGACATCGCCGTCGAGCCGAAGACGAAGGATTCGGTCGAGAAGATGGCGCTCGGCCTGCAGAAGCTGGTCGCCGAAGACCCGTCGCTCCGTCTCAAGACGGATCACGAGTCCGGCCAGACCATCCTTTCGGGCATGGGCGAACTGCATCTCGAGATCATCGTCGACCGCCTGAAGCGCGAGTACGGCGTGGAAGCCAACATCGGTTCCCCGCAGGTGGCCTATCGCGAGACGATCTCGAAGGCGCACACGGAAGTGTATACGCACAAGAAGCAGTCGGGCGGTTCGGGCCAGTTCGCCGAAGTGAAGATCAAGTTCGAGCCGATGCCGCGCAACGGCGGCGTCGTGTTCGAGGACGAGGTCGTCGGCGGCTCGATCCCGCGCGAGTTCATCCCGGCCGTGGAAAAGGGCATCAAGGTGCAGTGCGAGCAGGGCGTGCTCGCGGGCTTCCCGACCGTCGACTTCAAGTACACCCTCCTCGAGGGCAAGTACCACGACGTCGACTCGTCGGCGCTCGCCTTCGAAATCGCCGGCAAGGCCTGCTTCCGCGAAGGCATGCGCAAGGCCAACCCGATCATCCTCGAGCCGATCATGGACGTCGAGGTGACGACGCCGCCCGACCACGTGGGCGACGTCGTGGGCGACCTGAACCGCCGCCGCGGCATCATCCAGAGCCAGGACCAGATCGCCACGTCGGTGATCATCCGCTCCCACGTGCCGCTGTCGGAAATGTTCGGCTACATCTCGGACCTGCGCTCGATGTCGAAGGGCCGCGCGTCCTTCACGATGCAGTTCGACCACTACGAGCCCGTGCCGCGCAACATCGCGGACGAGATCATGGCCAAGAACGCGGCCTGATCCCCGGACGGATCGACAAGACGGAACGGGGCGGGAAGGAAACTTCCCGCCCCGTCTTCGTTTCAGGACCCCTTCAGGTCCGCCGAGGTCGGCAGGTAGTAGTCGGTCCACGCCTTGGGCATCGTCTTCAGCGTGCCGGTCTTGAACAGGTGCTCGGCGAACTTCATCGTTCCCTGCGGTTCCATGATGAAGTCCATCATGTCGGGCTGGCGCATGATCTCGGCGAGTTCCTCGATGTCTGTCTTGTCGCCGGTGATCTCCTTGTAGATCGCCAGCGCCTCGCGCGTGTTCGACTTGATGAAGCCGATCGCCTCGGCGGTCGCGGCGCGCAGCGCCTTGACGACGACGGGATTGGCGTCGGCGTACTGCATGGTCGTGAAGAACTGCGCCTGGCTCAGCGGTCCGCCGATGATCTCCTTCGACGTGGTCACGGCGCGCAGGCCGCGCTTCAGCGCGACGAACTGGAAGGGCGGCGACGAGAAGTGGCTCTGCACCTCGCCCTGGCCACTGAGCAGCATCGCCGTCGCGTCGGGGTGGCTGAGCTGCACGGTGAGCGGGTCGAAATGGTTGACCTTCGCCTCGCCGAACATCTTGATCGCCGCCATCTGCAGCAGGATCGCCTGCGTCGACACGCCGACGGTGGGCACCGCGATCTTGTCGCCGGGGCCGTAATCAGCCAGCGTCTTTATCCTGGGATCGCGCGTCAGCAGGATCGCGGGCTGGGCCGAACTCGCCACGATGCCGCGCACGCGGCCGCGCGTGCGGTCCCACAGCAGCAGCAGGTTCCCCGTGCCGGTGTTGACCACGTCGACGTTGCCCGACAGGAGTGCATCGGTCTGCGCCCCGCCGCCCGCGAGGATCAGCCAGTTCACCTTGAGGTTGGCGACGCCCGCCTTGGCGGCCTGTCCTTCGACCAGCTTCCGAGACTCCATCACGTGGCTGGCCAGATAGAGGATGCCCGGCTGGCGGGTGATCGAGATTTCGGACTTGGCCTGCGCGAAGGCGGGGCCGGCTGCGGCAAGCGTGGCCAGGAACGGCAACAGGGCGAGCCAGCGTTTCATCGTTTCCTCCGGGAGTTTTTGATTCGTCCCCGGATTAGACAGCCAACCCGCCGCCGGATCAACGCACGAAGTGCGGAACGAAACGCGCGGCCGATCCCACGAAATCGCCGTCGGCCTCGCGCAGCGACAGGCAGGCGGGCTGCGAGGCGACCATCCAGATCGACGGCAGCACCGATATGCCGCCCGACTTCGCGAGCGGGGCCATCGCCTGGAAGACCGGCGGCCCGTCGAGCGGCTCGGCCTCTTCGGGGTCGCCGCCGGTGGCCGGCGCCGACAGCCCGTTCGCATGCAGCTTCACGCCCGCCCCGTCGCGCCCGAGTGCGGGCTTCGCGACGGCCGGGCCCGTGATCGCGCGCGCATCGAGGCTTGCGGGCAGCAGGTTGGGATGGCCGGGGAACATCTCCCACAGCAGCGGCAGCACGCGCTTGTCGGCGAGCAGCATCTTCCATGCGGGCTCGATCGCGGTGAGGCCGGAGCTTTCGATGTTCGGGCCGAAATCGTCGGCGACGAGCCAGTGCCACGGGTAGAGCTTGAAGAGCGTGCGGATCGGCCGGTCGTCGGCATCGAGGAACTTCTCGCCGTCCCAGCCGATCGCGTCGAGATCGAGGCGCACGGCCTCGAGGCCCGCCGCGCGCGCGGTCTCGGCGAGGAAATCGAGCGTCAGCGAGGCTTCCATGTCGTCGGCGCCGCCCGCGAAATGCACCGGCAGGCGGGGCAGGCCGAAATTGCGCCACGCATCCGCCAGCCGGCCTTCGATCTCGTTGAACTGGAGGGCGACGGGCACGGCGCCGGCGCACCATTCGGCCTGGAAGCGCGCGGCCTCGACGAGGCCGACCGGCGTTTCGGCGTTGTACTCGATCAGCTTGGGCGGCAGGCCGGGCTGCCAGGCGAGATCGAAGCGGCCGATCAGGTTGCGCGCCTGCCGGTCCCATGAATCCGCGACGAGGCGCGCGGCCAGCGGTTCCAGCGCGAAGCGGTCGAAGAGGTCTTCGTTGACGACGCGATCGACGAGTTCGAGGCACATCCGCTCGAGTTCGACGGCCGCGTCGTAGAGTTCGTCGATCCCGGCCTTGTCGAGCGCGTAGCCCGCGTCGGTCACGAGATAGGGCGTGCCGTCGTCGTTCCTGGCGGGCAGGCCGAGGCGGTCGGCCGTCGCGGCAAGATCCGCGCGCGCACCCGTCGCGATGCGTTCCATCGAAAGGGGGCTCAGCTGCCCGAGACGCGGCCCGTGCCGGTGCGCCCGAACCCGCCGCGCTGCACGGGTGCCGCATTCGCCGTCTGCGCGGCCGGGCGCGGGGGCGGCATGGAGGCGCTGTCGAAGCGGCCCATCGGCTTCGTGCCGGTATAGGCGCGGTTCTGCGTGTCGCGATAGAGCGGCTGGGCGGCGAACCCGCCGCCGGCGAGCCGGCCCATCATGTAGCCGGCGAGAAGCGGCATGAAGAACGAGCCGCTGGCCTGCTGCACCTGCTGGGGCTGCGTGCCGGCCGCGGCGAGCTGGGCCTCGGTCGGCTTGACGCCGAGCGCGGGCTGGCAGTTCTCGAGGCCGAACTTCTCTTCGCAGGCTTCGAGGCTGGCGAAGGCGGGGGCGGTGCGCACATGTGCCTCGCGCGCGTCCATCAACGCCTGTCGGCAGGCGCCGGGATTGCTCTGGCTCGCGCACTGCGCTTCGTCGCGCACGAACTGCGAGGCGAGATCGGGCTTGTCGTCGCAGGCCGAAAGGGCGAGGGCGGCGACGGAGGCGAGGAGGAGGGGGCGGAGCTTGAGCATGCCCCCAATGTAGGCACTCTTCTCGGCAATTCAATGACCGATCGCGCCAAGTCCCGGTTCCGGCAGGGAAACTGTCGATTTTTGCCGGCTTCGGCGTGCAGGTCTACGACAAGATTTGGAAGGAACTGATCCACGAGGAATTCGGCGACGGCATCATGTCGGCCATCGACGACGAGATGGATATGGTCCGCCTGCCGGACCCGAAGGGCGACCGCGTCAAGATCACGATGCACGGCAAGTTTTTGCCGTACCGGCGGTATTGACGATTAGCCTAGAATAAGATTGTATACCTTGACTGGGTTCTGATTGTTCTCTAATAGTTCTCTCCACCTTCGGATGTGGAGAGAACCATGCTGCAATCCCCTCGAAATCTTCTGACCTCGTATGCGCCGCGCCCGCCGGTATCCGAATCGGATTCAGGCACCAGCGGCTGGTTCGACCTCGACGACTGGGTCGGCCCGCGGCACCCGAGCAAGCGGCCCGACATCGCCAAGCTCGAAGGCATCCTCGCCAACAGCGGCGACTACTCGCTCGAACGCACGCAGGGCCCGACCGGCTATTGGGGCCTCGCGCTCGACGACGGCATCCGCAAATACCAGAAGCGCAACGGCCTCAAGATCGACGGAACCTTGCGCCCCGGCGGCCCGACGATCGAACACATGCGCGAAAATTTCGCCGTACTGCTGGACGGCCACACGCCACCCACCCCCGACGACATCGACGCGCATCACGATATCGTCGGCGACAACAATCCGGGGACGATCGCGTGGCAGGACCCGCCGGCGACGTTCGCAAACGTCGCGAACCTGCCTGAAGTGGATCAGGAGACCGATGCCTCCAACGCCCGTCTTGCGCGCGGGATGGCGAAGTCCGGTGACTTCCGCAGCTACGCGCAGCTGTTCGCCCGGACGATCCAGGATTCGGGCCTGTCCGGCATCGCCGCCGTCAACGACGTGATCCAGAAGTTCGACGCGATCAATCCCGGCAAGGGCGGTCTGCTCGCGAGTGCGGTCCAGAACGAGGTGCCGGAGGAAACGCTGAAAGCGTTCGGACTTGCCAGGCCGGAAGCGCCGCCGAAGGGAGTGGTGCAGATGGCGGGTAAGTTCGATGCGCCAATGAAGATGCTCGGCAATCTGCTCCGTCGCGTTCCACCGTTGCTAATGCCGCAACCAAACGATACCGGCAAGCTCCCCGGGCGCACGCCGGCAGACAACGAGAACACGCAGACGCCGCCGTCGGGGTCGACAACGCCCAATCTGCCGACGCATTCCGGCGGCTCCATCGAAACGCCAAAGGTTTCGGACTCGATCGAGACGTTTCCGGCGGATTCCGGTCTTACGCCGGAGCAGACAACGTTGCCGCCGCTGAATACCGGTGAGCGGCAGCGGATCGTCGGCAAATTCCTCGACGAATTTTCGGTCGTCTACAGCACCGGGAATTACATCGACAATCGCGGCCTGCCGAAGACGGTGAAGCTGAACAACGTGACCGCCAAAGCCTGCCAGAAGGCGATCGGCGAGTCGGATTTTCCCGAACTCATCAAGCAGTTGGGCGGCGCGTCAGAAGAGGGCAAGAAACAGAAATATATGAAGGAAAAGACCGTCAAGACCCCCGGCAAAGATCGGCTGCCGGACTATCTGATGGGGACGACCGATGAAAACGACAAAATCGAGCACGGCGTGGCGATAAATACGGTGACCGTCCGCGCCGACGGAAGTCCGATCCCGCGCGAGCAGGCACAGATCGACGATCTGATCCGGTCGAACGTCATCCGCTTCGTCGACTGGCTTGCCAAGGCCGGTGATGGCGAGGACCCGAAGGACTCCTTCGACGCGGCCTACCGGAAGTGCAAGGAAGGCGTGAAGATCCTCGAAGAGAACATCCGCGCCGACATCGCTTCCGGCAAACGCGCAGGCAAGAGGTAGCCCCCATGGATATCGAAGACCTGATGCGCGAAGGGCCGCATCCGGCCATCCCGCCCAACACCGGCGAACGCCGAACCTTGAGCTGGACGTTGCCGGATTGGCTGGCGTTCGAACGCGACATTCGCACCGCGTTTCCGAACGCCTTCTTCTATGAGAAGTGGCCGAACAAGACGGAGGCTTCGGTCAGGCCCGAGATACGCGTCCTGAAGCGGCTCGACGAACCCGGCATCGGGCGGGGCATCGGCGTGATGTTCCCGTATCCCGGCTGGAAGCCCGAGCTCGTGGTGATCGAGCCGAAAAGCCCCGATTGGGTACATTATTGGACGTGGAAGAACTACCTGTCGCCGTGCCTTGCATTCTCCGTTCGCCCGCACAACGATCCGTTTTCAGACCGACTTCGCGAAGTGGAACCGGACAGCATCGTGCAGAGCTGGGGAACGCGCGATCTCACGACGTCGTACCGCCGGGAAATATCGGCGGAAGGGAAAATGATTCGCCGGATCCTGCGGATGATCGACAAGCGCTGCGGCTGGGCTGTGCCTGTCCGCTACGCCTCCTACGCGGATTTCCGCGCCGGAAAAGGGCACATATCGAAATATCTGCGCACCGAACGCTGCCGTGCGTCGCCGGATGTCATCGAATGGGCCAATGGAAGTCCGGACCGGGTGATCGCCTGCCAGGAGATAGGCATGGCTCTGTTCGAAGTCTGGATGCCGCTTGACCGCGTGCCCGAAACCCTCTGGGACGGCATCCGCCGCCCCAAGTGGGCCCAGCGCTAGCGCGCCGCGATCCGCAGCGCTGGCCGGCGCATCCCAAGCTGCGGATCATCGAGCGCCTGGATGAGCCCGGCATCGAGCGCGACATCTGCGCGATGTTTCCCTATCCCGGCTGGAAGCCGGAACTGGAGTTGGACGACAACCCGAACCGGTCATGGCGACCTTTCTGGACCTGGAAAAACTATCTGTCGCCGCGATTGAGATTTTCCATCCGGCCCCACGACGAACCTTTTCGAGGTTCGTTCAGCGATACGGAGCCGGAGCGGAAAGTCTCGACATGGGGTTCAAGGGATTTCACGACGTCCTTCCGAAAATCCATTCCTGCGGAACGCAAGCTGGTCGCAAAGGTGCTGCGCATGATCGAGAAGCGTTCGCGCAAGGTCGTCGCGATCGACTATCGCTCCTATGCCGAGTACCGGGATGGCAAAGGGAAGATCGCGGTCTACGCCATGCGGGGCGAGAGTCTGTATGTGTCGCCGTCAGTCATCGAATGGGCGAAGTCGGGACCGGACCGGTTCGTTCAGCTCACGGGATATATCCACGGTCAGGAAATGGGATGGCTGCCGACCGAACTCGTCCCGGAAGCGCTGTGGAGCGGAATCAAAAGACCCAAATGGGCGCAGCGCTAGCGCGTAAAGAACAGTACCAGCAAAGCCACCCCACCCACGACGATCCGGTACCACGCGAACGGCACGAAGCCGTGGCGGGAGACGAAGGCGACGAGGGCGCGCACGACGAGCAGGGCGGCGACGAACGCGGTCAGGAAGCCCACGGCGATGATCGCGTAATCGCCGTCGCCCAGCAGGGCGCGGTTCTTGTAGAGGTCGTAGACGGTCGCCCCCAGCATCGTCGGGATCGCGAGGAAGAACGAGAATTCGGTCGCGGTCTTGCGGTCCACGCCCATCAGCATCGCGCCCATGATCGTCGCACCCGAGCGCGACACGCCGGGGATCATCGCCAGCACCTGACACGCGCCGATCTTGAAGGCGAGCAGCGGGTCCATCTGGTCGACCTCGTGCGTGCGCGCCAGCGGCAGGTGGCTCTCGACCCACAGGATCGCGATGCCGCCCACGACAAGCGCCACCGACACGACCCACGGATTGAACAGCACGCCCTTGATGAAGCCGTGCAGCGTGAAGCCCAGCACCAGTGCGGGGATGAAGGCGAGCAGCACGTTGAGGGCGAAGCGCCGGTCGGCAGGCTCGCGTACCATGCCGAACGCCACGCCGAACAGCTTGGCGCGGTACGCCCACAGGATCGCGAGGATGGCGCCGAGCTGGATGACGATCTCGAACGTCTTGCCCGGCGGGCCTTCGAAGCCGAGCAGTTCGGCACCCAGAAGCAGATGTCCCGTGGAAGAGACCGGAATGAACTCGGTCAGTCCTTCGACGAGGCCCAGCAGGACCGCGTCGCCGTAAACGCCCAGTGCCATGTCGTGAAGTTCCCTCTTAGGCGGCCGTGCCGCCGACCGTCAGCCTGTCGAGCAGCAGCGTCGGCTGGCCCACACCCACCGGCACGCCCTGGCCGTCCTTGCCGCAGGTGCCCACGCCCGGATCGAGCTTCATGTCGTTGCCGACCATCTTCACCTGCGTCAGCGCGTCGGGCCCGTTGCCGATCAGCATCGCGCCCTTGACGGCCGGGCCGATCTTGCCGTCCTCGATCAGGTACGCCTCGGCCGCGTTGAATACGAACTTGCCCGACGTGATGTCGACCTGCCCGCCGCCGAAATTGACGGCGTAGAGGCCCTTCTTGACCGAGCGGATGATCTCCTCGGGCGAATGCCTGCCGCCTTCCATGACCGTGTTGGTCATGCGCGGCATCGGATGGTGGGCGAAGCTTTCGCGCCGCCCGTTGCCGGTGGGCTTCATGCCCATCAGGCGCGCGTTCTGCCGGTCCTGCATGTAGCCCACGAGGATGCCGTCCTCGATCAGCACGGTGCGCTGGCTCGGCGTGCCTTCGTCGTCGATGGTGAGCGAGCCGCGCCGGTCGCGCAGCGTGCCGTCGTCGACGACGGTCACGCCGGGCGCGGCGACGCGCTGGCCCATCAGGCCTGCGAAGGCCGACGTCTTCTTGCGGTTGAAGTCGCCTTCAAGGCCGTGGCCGATCGCCTCGTGCAGCAGGATGCCCGGCCAGCCCGGCCCGAGCACCACCTGCATCTCGCCCGCGGGGGCGGGCACCGAACCCAGATTGACGAGCGCCTGGCGCACGGCTTCGTCCACGCCGTGTTTCCAGTTCGCCGGATCGACGACCGTCTCGAACGCGAAGCGCCCGCCCCAGCCGTGCGAACCCGATTCCTGCCGGTCGCCTTCGCCCACCACGACGGCGACGTTGAGGCGCACGAGCGGGCGGATGTCGGCAAGGCGCTGGCCGCCGGCGCGGATGATCTGCACGGCCTGCCATTCGCCCGAGATCGAGCACATGACCTGGCGCACGCGCGTATCCTTCTTGCGCGCATAGGCGTCGATCTCGCCCAGCAGCTTCGCCTTGTCGGCGAACGGCATCAGCTCGAGCGGGTTCTCGTCGGCATAGAGGATGGAGTTCGTGCCCTGCGGCCCCGGTGCGGCCGCACCGCCATGCCCGCCGCGCACCGCGCCCACGGTGCGCGATGCGCGCGCGATGGCGTCGTGGCCGAGGTCGGAGGCGTGCGCGTAGGCGGCCGTATCGCCGACGATGGCGCGCAGGCCGAAGCCCTGCGCGGTGTCGAACGAGGCGCTCTTCAGCTTGCCGTCGTCGAAGGCAAGGCTTTCCGACTGGCGGTATTCGAGGAACAGCTCGCCGTCGTCGGTCCCCTTCAGCGCCTCGTCGACCTGCGTTTGTGCACGCGAAAGATCGAGACCGGCCTGATCGAAGAAAAGCGTGTCGGTGCGGGCGAGATGGCTCATCGAGCTTGGGTCTCCGGAAAGGGCTGGCAGAGAACATAGGCTTGTGGGCGGCCGATTCCAATTGCCGTCCGGATCGGCGTAAGCTCGGGGCAGGGGAGACAATCCGGCATGGCGACATTGAGTGAACCGGCCAGCGCCTTTCGCGAGCATCCGCTGCGCGTGGCCCTCGCCAACGAGGTCCATGCGCGCCCGTTCCTGAGCCTGACGGCACCCGAGCGCGCGAGCCATCTCGCCATGTCGTCCGGCGAGCAGGGGACGGCGGCCGACCGCGCGCACCTGACGGCGTTGTGCCAACGCTACGGCATCGCGCATCCCCCGCCGGGCGCCAACCATTTCGTCGCCGAACTCGACGGCTTCCGCGTCAAGTGGGAGCGGCACACCGAATTCTGCACCTGGACGTTCATCAAGGCCGGTGCCTTCGGCACGCCCTTTGCGCAGAACGCGATCGACCTCGCCCCGCCCGAATGGGTCGCGGGCATTCCGGGCGAGCGGATCGTCGCGGTGCATGTGGCGCTGCTGTCGCGCGAACGCGCCGCGCCGGAAATCGACGAACTTGGCGGCTGGCTGCATGCCGACTATCTGGTGGGCAGCGATCTTGCCGGCGGGCGGGCCGTCGCGTGGACCGATTTCCGCCTGCATGCCGACGGGTTCGGCCGGCTGGTCGTCCACGACCGCGGGCTCGGCAACCGCCAGTGCGGCCGCGTGATCCAGCGCCTGCTGGAAATCGAGACGTACCGCACGATGGCGATGCTCGCGCTGCCCGTGGCGCGCGAGATCGGCCCGAAGATCAGCGCCGTGGACGGGGCGCTGCTGGAAATCATGGACGCGATGCCGGGCTCGACGGGGATCGTCGAACAGCGCGCGCTGCTCGACCGGCTGACGGTGCTTTCCGCCACGATCGAGCGCGCCACGGCTGCCTCGGCCTACCGCTTCGGCGCCGCGCGCGCCTATTCCGATCTCGTCGCCAAGCGCGTGGCCGAACTGCGCGAGGCGCGCATCGAGGGCCTGCAGACCTATCGCGAATTCATGGACAGGCGCTTCGCGCCGGCCTTGCGCACCTGCGAGGCGACGGACGCGCGGCTGGACCAGATTTCGCGCCGCCTGACGCGCGCGGGCGCGCTGCTGCGCACGCGCGTCGACATCGCGGTCGAGGCGCAGAACCAGGATCTGCTCGCCTCGATGGACCGGCGCGCGCAGGTCCAGTTGCGCCTGCAGGAGACGGTCGAGGGCCTGTCGGTGGCCGCGATCACGTACTACACGGTCGGACTCGTGGCCTATGCGCTGCGCGCACTCGACGCCGCAGGCGTGCATATCGACAAGGATATCGGGACCGGTCTTGCGATCCCCGTCGTGGCCGGTCTGGTGTGGCTCGGCCTGCGCCGATTCCGCCGGTCGCTCGCGCGGGCTGCCGCATCGGGTTCCGGGGCCGCCGGGCCCCCCGGCTAGGGGCGGTGCGGCAAACCGACGCACTCGATGTATTATTGTTTTATATCAAAAAGTTAATTATATTTCTCCGAGTCGGGTCGCGGGCAGTCCGGGCAGGGGGCCAAGGCGGCTTCCGGCGGAAGTTGAGCCTGCCCCCGCCCTTCGTGTAGCTTGCGAAGACGCCCCGTCCACAGGGCGCACGAACCCCACCAAAAATTCCACCTGCGCCGGACGGGCGAGGGTGGAGGACGCCCACCGAAACCATAGGCAGGCCATGCTCCCGACCGTATCCGTTCGCAACCGCACGGCGCTCGCCGTCACGTTCCTCGCGGCGCTCGCCGTCCTCCTTCTCGGGGCCGGCGTCGCCGAAGCGACCCAGCCGCAGCCCTGGCAGCTCGGGCTCCAGCCCTCGGCCTCGCCGGTGAAGGATTATATCGGCTGGTTCCACAACGTCCTGCTCGTGATCATCACGCTGATCACGGTGTTCGTGCTGGCCCTGCTGCTCTATACGATCGTGCGCTTCCGCGCGGCCGCAAACCCCACGCCCTCGCGCGCGACGCACAACACGCTGCTCGAGATCGTCTGGACGGGCGTTCCCGTGCTGCTGCTGGTGCTGATCGCGATCCCCTCGATCGACCTGATCCGCGTCGCCGACAAGGCGCCGAGCACCGACTTCACGCTCAAGGTCACCGGGCACCAGTGGTACTGGAGCTACGGCTATCCCGACAACGGCGACTTCGAGTTCGACAGCTACATGGTCGCCGAAGCCGACCTGAAGCCCGGCCAGACGCGCCTGCTCGAAGTCGACAACCGCGTCGTCGTGCCGGTGGGCGCCACGGTGCGCGTCGTCATCGCGGGCACCGACGTGATCCACTCGTGGTTCGTGCCGGCCCTCGGCGTGCAGAAATACGCGATGCCGGGCCGCCTGAACGAGCTGTGGTTCAAGGCCGACAAGCCGGGCGTGTTCTACGGCCAGTGCAACCAGATCTGCGGCGTCAACCACGCCTACATGCCGATCGCCGTCGAGGCGGTCGACAAGCCGACGTTCGACCGCTGGGCGGCCGAAGCCAAGAAGCGGTTCGCCGCCAACGGCTCGGCGCCGCTGTCGGTCGCCGAAGTCCTGGCGCTCGACGCGACGCGCGTCGCCGCCAACGTCTCCAAGTAACCTCTCGCGCCAAGGAAGCTCCCCATGAGCGCCAACACGCACGCCCACGACGGCCACTCCCACGATCATGGCCATGATCACGACCATCACGACCACACCCCCTCGGGCTGGCGTCGCTGGGCCTATTCGACGAATCACAAGGACATCGGCACGATGTACCTCGTGTTCTCGGTCTTCGCCGCGATTCTCGGCGGCGCCGCTTCGGTCTACATGCGCATGGAACTTGCGCATCCGGGCATGCAGTACATGGCCGACGGCCACGAATGGAACATGGTCGTCACGGCCCACGGCCTGATCATGGTGTTCTTCGTCGTCATGCCCGCCCTGATCGGCGGCTTCGGCAACTGGTTCATCCCGATGATGTGCGGTGCGCCCGACATGGCCTTCCCGCGCATGAACAACATCAGCTTCTGGCTGATGCCGCCCGCCTTCCTGCTGCTGTTCGGGTCGGCCGTGATCGGCGGCGGCGCGGGCGTGGGCTGGACGATCTATCCGCCGCTCTCCTCGGCCCAGTACCATCCGGGTGCGGCGATGGACATGGCGATCCTGTCGCTCCACCTCGCGGGTGCCTCGTCGATCCTGGGCGCCATCAACTTCATCACCACGATCTTCAACATGCGCGCCCCCGGCATGACGATGCACCGCATGCCGCTGTTCCTGTGGGCGATGCTGCTGACGGCGTTCCTGCTCGTGCTGTCGCTGCCGGTCCTCGCCGGCGCCATCACGATGCTGCTGACCGACCGCAATTTCGGCACGCATTTCTTCGAGCCGGCCGGCGGCGGCGATCCGGTGCTGTTCCTGCACCTGTTCTGGTTCTTCGGCCACCCCGAGGTCTACATCATGATCCTGCCGGCCTTCGGCATCGTCAGCCACGTCGTGTCGACCTTCTCGAAGAAGCCGATCTTCGGCTATCTCGGGATGGCCTACGCGATGACGGCGATCGGCGTCGTGGGCTTCGTCGTGTGGGCGCACCACATGTACACGGTGGGCCTCAACGTCAACACGCGCATCTACTTCACCGCGGCGACGATGGTGATCGCGGTGCCGACGGGCGTGAAGATCTTCTCGTGGATCGCCACGATGTGGGGCGGCTCGATCGAGTTCAAGGTCCCGATGCTGTGGGCCGTGGGCTTCATCTTCCTGTTCACGGTCGGCGGCGTCACGGGCGTGGTGCTGTCGAACGCGGGCATGGATATCGCGCTTCACAACACCTACTACGTGGTCGCGCATTTCCACTACGTGCTGTCGCTGGGCGCGGTCTTCGGCATCTTCTGCGGCTTCTACTACTGGTGGCCGAAGATGACGGGGCGCGAGTTCCCGGAACTGTGGGGCAAGATCCACTTCTGGGCGACGTTCATCGGCGTCAACCTGACGTTCTTCCCGCAGCACTTCCTCGGCCTCGCGGGCATGCCGCGCCGCATCCCCGACTATCCGGACGCGTTCGCCGGCTGGAACCTCGTCTCGTCCTACGGCGCCTATCTCGCCTTCGCCTCGTCGATGGTGTTCATCGTCGCGGCGCTCTGGGTGATGTTCAACGGCAAGAAGGTGACCGCGGCCAATCCGTGGGGCCTGCCGGCCGACACGCTGGAATGGACGGTTCCCTCGCCCGCACCGCACCACACGTTCGAGGAACTGCCGCAGTTCAAGGCGCCGGCGCATCACTGAGGCGCAGGCGAGCTAGGAAGAGAGCGCGATGTCCGCCGACGGCGCCATCCAGGCGAACCCGATGATCGACGAGGTCGCTCCGCGCGAACGCGCGGGCGACGTCGCCGATTTCGTGGCCCTGCTGAAGCCGCGCGTGATGAGCCTGGTGGTGTTCACCGGGCTCGTCGGGCTGATGCTGGCGCCCGGCCACCTGCATCCCTTCGTCGCGGCGGTGGCGGTGGCCTGCATCGCCGTCGCGGCGGGCGCAGCCGGTGCCATCAACATGTGGTACGACGCCGACATCGACGCGCTGATGACGCGCACCGCCGGCCGGCCGATCCCGGCCGGGCGCATGGATCCGGCCGAAGCGCTCGCCTTCGGCATCGTGCTGTCGGTCGCCTCGGTCGTGACGATGGCGCTGGCGACGAACATCGTGGCGGGCGCGCTTCTCGCGGGCTCGATCGGTTTCTACGTCTTCATCTACACCGCGTGGCTGAAGCGCCGCACGCCGCAGAACATCGTGATCGGCGGCGCGGCCGGCGCCTTCCCGCCGATGATCGGCTGGGCGGCCGTCACCGGCGACATCGGCGTCGGCGCCATCGCGCTCTTCGCGATCGTCTTCATGTGGACGCCGCCGCATTTCTGGGCGCTGTCGCTGTTCGCGATGGGCGACTACGGCAAGGCCGGCGTGCCGATGCTGCCCAATGTCGCGGGCAAGCCCGAGACGCGCCGCCAGATCCTGATCTATTCGCTGCTGCTCGCCCCGCTGGGCGTGGCGCCCTATTTCTGCGGCCTCGTCGGCCCGTTCTATGCGGCGGCCGCCGTGGCGCTGGGCCTGGTGTTCGTCGCGGGTGCGCTCGACGTGTGGCGCGACGGGCGCAAGGAAGGTGCCGATCTTCCGGGTTTCCCCGAGGCGGCGGCCAAGCGTCTGTTCGGCTATTCGGTCGTCTATCTCTTCCTGCTGTTCGGCCTGATGATCCTCGACCGCATTCCGGCGGGGGCGGGCGCTTGATGGCCGCCAGCGACCCCATGAAGCGCCGCCGCGGCAAGAATCTCGCGATTGCCCTGTCGATCGCGGCGCTGTGCGTGCTCTTCTATGCGATCACGATCGTGAAGATGGTGCGATGAGCGAGCGACCCGCCAGCATCCCCAACGGCACAAGGCGTTCCAACGCGCGCACCGGCTTCGTGCTCGCCGGCGTGGGCGTGGGCATGCTGGCGCTCGCCTATGCCTCGGTACCACTCTACAAGCTTTTCTGTCAGGTCACCGGTTTCGGCGGCCAGCCGATGCTCGCCACGGGCCTGCCGGCCGAAACAGGCAACCGCATCGTCACGGTGCGGTTCGACGCCAACGTGATGGGCGGTCCGAACGCGCTGGGCTGGCAGTTCAAGGGTCCCGCGTCGGTCAAGGCGCGCACCGGCGAAGAGCACCTGATCTTCTATACGGCAAGCAATCCCGGCAGCGTGCCGACGACCGGAACGGCGACGTTCAACGTCACGCCGCTGAAGGCAGCGCCCTATTTCGAGAAGGTCGCCTGCTTCTGCTTCACCGAGCAGACGCTGGCGCCGGGCGAGCGCATGGAACTGCCCGTGTCGTTCTTCGTCGATCCGAAGATCGAGACGGACCCGCACATGAGCGACGTCACGACCATCACCCTTTCCTATAGCTTCCACCGGGCTGCCGATCAGCCCAAGACCGCCGAAGTACCGGCGAGCAAAAACTGAGGATACGAACCATGGCCCAGACTTCCGCCCACGGGACCAAAGCGCCCTACCATCTGGTGGAGCCGAGCGCCTGGCCGATCATCGGATCGATCAGCGCATTCGTGCTCGCCGTCGCGGCACTGACCTTCATGCATCCCGACCTGTTCGGGAAGGGCATGGAGAAGACGTTCCAGTCGGTCGGCGTCTGGAAAATCGTCTTCGGCCTCGGCCTCGTGCTCTTCACGATGTACGGCTGGTGGAGCCAGGTCGTGAAGGAAGCCCGCACACCGGGCCTGCACAGCGCCGCAGTGCGCCTCGGCCTGCGCTACGCGATGGTGCTGTTCATCGCCTCGGAAGTGATGTTCTTCGTCGCGTTCTTCTGGTCGTACTTCCACTTCGCGCTGTACCCCGACCACACGGTCGGCCTGGTGTGGCCGCCCAAGGACGTGATCACGTTCAATCCGTGGGATCTGCCGTTCATGAACACGCTGATCCTGCTCACCTCGGGCGCCACGGTCACGTGGGCGCACCATTCGCTGGTCGAAGGCAACAAGAAGGGCCTCGTCTGGGGCCTCGTGCTCACCGTGCTGCTCGGCATCGCCTTCACGGCCTGCCAGGCGTACGAGTACGCGCACGCCGCTTTCGGCTTCAAGGACAACGTCTACTCGTCGGTCTTCTTCATGGCGACCGGCTTCCACGGCTTCCACGTGCTTGTCGGCACGATCTTCCTGATCGTCTGCCTCGTGCGCGCGACGAAGGACCACTTCACGCCGGAACGCCATTTCGGCTTCGAGGCGGCGGCGTGGTACTGGCACTTTGTCGACGTGGTGTGGCTGTTCCTGTTCGTCGTCATCTACGTGACGGGCCAGGGCCCGGTCAGCCTGCCGGGCCATGGCCCGTGGTCGAGCTGATCGCCTGACCCAGACGCCTTCCGGAATGCACGATGGACCCGCCGCCAGCCCGCTGGCGGCGGGTCTTGCATGCCGGTGTCCGCGATGTGCGGGTGCGCCGCTCTACCGGGGGCCTTTCTCGCTGTCGGTCGCGGACAGCTGCACGGCCTGCGGGCTCGACATGAAGCGGCACGAGGAGGGCGACGGCCCGGCCGTTCTCGTGATCCTCGTCCTCGGCTTCCTCGTCGTCACGCTCGCTTTGTGGACCGACGCCGCCTTCGCCCCGCCCTGGTGGGTTCACGTGCTGCTGTGGCTGCCCTTCGTCGCCTTCGGCGGCCTGTGGATGCTGCGCGTCGCCAAGGCCCTCCTGATCGCCATGCAGTTCCGCCACCGACGCCACGAGTTCGATGCTTGATCGCCTGATCCCCGGCTTCGCGCCGCGCCTCATCCCCACGCTGATCGCCGTCCCCGGCGTGATCCTGCTGTTCGGCCTTGCCGGCTGGCAGCTCTCCCGCCACGTGGAGCGCGAGGCGGAGAACGCCGTGCGCGCCGAGCGGCTGGCGGCGCCGCCGGTCGAGATCGACGCGGCGGTGGGCGATCCGGCCCTGCGCCGCTTTCACCGCGTGCGCGCCACCGGCGTCTTCGACCACGGCCGCGAGCTTCATGTCTATGCCCGCTCGCTCAACGGCAACGAGGGCTACTACGTCCTCACGCCGCTGCTGCGCGAGGGCAAGCCCGCCGTTCTCGTCAATCGCGGCTGGGTGCGCAAGGAGCTGCGCGAGCCGGGCACGCGCATGGCCGGGCAGGTCGCCGGCACGGTGACGATCGAAGGCGTGCTGCGCGACGAGCCGCGCCACGGCCCGCTGATGCCCGACAACGATCCGGTCAGGAACGGCTGGTTCTGGTTTGATCTGCCCGCGATGATGCAGGCCGCCGGCGTGCCCACAGCACTCCCGGTCTATGTCGAGGCGGCGCTGGAGCCGCGCAATCCCGGCGGCTGGCCGCTGGGCGGGCAGACGCAGGAACAACTGCCGCGCCCGCACCTGCAATACGCCTTCACGTGGTTCTGCCTTGCCATCGCGCTCGCCGTGATCTTCGTCATTTCGCAGCGGAAGAAGCCATGAACGCGTCCACCGCCTATCCCGCCCTCGAAACGCGCTTCCGGCGCATGAATCTCGTGCGCGATTCGATCGCGATGCTCGACTGGGACGGGGCCGCGATGATGCCCGACGGCGGCGCCGAGACGCGTGCCGAGCAGCTTGCCGTGCTGAAGGTCATCGTGCACGAGCAGGCGACCGATCCCGCGCTCGCCGACCTGTTCGCCGCCGCAGGCGAGGGGAAGGGGCTGGCGGAATGGCAGGCGGCCAACCTGCGCGAGATGCGCCGCGACTGGCTGCACGCGACGGCACTGCCCGCCGACCTCGTCGAGGCGCGTTCGCGCGCGGTCTCGGCCTGCGAGATGCGCTGGCGGCAGGCGCGCAAGGACAACGACTTCGCCGGCCTGCTGCCGTCGCTGACGACGGTGCTGGACCTCACGCGCGAGGTGGCCACGATCAAGGCTGCCAAGCTCGGCCACTCGAAATACGATGCACTCCTCGACGAGTACGAACCCGGCGGCTCGTCCGACGAGATCGACGGCATCTTCGCCGACCTCGCCAAGTTCCTGCCCGGCTTTACGGCCGAAGTGCTGGAACGCCAGGCGAAGCTACCCGCAGCATTGCCGCTCGAAGGCCCGTTCCCGGCCGCCTTGCAGAAGAAGCTCGCCGAGGAGCTGATGGGTGCGGTCGGCTTCGAGTTCGATCACGGGCGTCTCGACACCAGCCACCATCCGTTCTGCGGCGGCGTGCCCGACGACGTGCGCATCACCACGCGCTGGGACGAGAAGGATTTCGCCAAGGGCCTGATGGGCGTGCTGCACGAGACCGGCCACGCGATGTACGAACGCGGCCTGCCGGCGAAATGGCGCCACCAGCCGGTCGGCTTCGCGCGCGGCATGAGCGCGCATGAAAGCCAGTCGCTGCTGGTCGAGATGCAGGCCGCGCGCAGCCCGGAATTCCTGTCGTACCTTGCGCCCAAGGCCGCCGCAGCGTTCGGCAAGTCGGGGCCTGCGTGGACCGCCGGCAATTTCAAGCGCATCTATCATCGCGTGAAGCGCGGCCTGATCCGCGTGGATGCCGACGAGGCGACGTATCCCGCGCACGTCATCCTGCGCTATCGCCTCGAGAAGGCGCTGATCGAAGGGCGCATGCAGCTCGCTGGCCTGCCTGAAGCGTGGAACGAGGGCATGAAGGAACTCGTCGGCGTCGTGCCGCCCGACGACCGCGACGGTTGCCTGCAGGACATCCACTGGCCCGGCGGCTCGTGGGGCTATTTCCCGACCTATACGCTGGGCGCGATGACGGCCGCCCAGCTCTTCGACGCGGCCAAGCGCGCCGACGCTTCGATCCTGCCCGGCCTGTCGCGCGGCGACTTCGCGCCGCTGATGGCGTGGCTGCGCAAAAACGTGCATTCGCTGGGCTCGCTCGTTTCCACGCGCGAGATCCTGACGCGCGCCACCGGCCGCCCGCTCGACGCCGCGGTCTTCAAGGCGCATCTGAAGGCGCGTTATCTCGACTCTTAAGCCGTCATGCCCGGGCCTGATGTTCAGCCCGGAGACATGGTTGACGTGTGTTCGGAGACATGGCTGACGCATTCTAGCCGTTTGCGCTGTGTTCGTTGAGATCGATGTCTGCAATCTTGCGTGCGCCGAAGAAGACGCCGAAGCGGCCGTCGCGCTCGATCGGCCGGATGGCAACGCGCTCGCCGGCGAAGGCGCCGGGCACGTTCCACAGGCGGCCCCTGTAGCTGACGTAGGCCTTCGTCGTGCCGACGGTGCGCAGCACTTCGCCCGGCGGATACTCGATCTGCGGCAGCCGGTCGGGCATCGCGCGCGGGCTCGGAACATATCGGCTTGCCGGCACCTGCTGGCCGAGCGCTTCGTGCGGCCGGATCGTGTTGTAGACCGGCCGCCAACGGTCGAAGTGGCGTTGGGCGTCGGCGAGATCGCGCAGCCGCACCCGCGCCAGCAGCTCGGCGTTCAGCGTCCGATGCAGCCGCTCGTTCTTGCCGCGCGTCTGCGGATGGTAGGGGCGGCTGTGCACGAGTTCGACGTCGAGCTTCAGCAGCCAGACGCCGAGCCGTGTCCACGCCCGGTTCGGCCCGTCGCCCCACGGCGTGCCGTTGTCGACCAGCAGCGCGCCCGGAAGCCCGTAACGCCTGAACATCGCTTCGAGGCGCGGCTGCACGCTCTCCCGGCGCTGGTCCGCGCACGCCGACAGGCACAGCAGGTAGCGCGAGTGGTCGTCGACCGCCGTCAGCGGATGGCAGCGCTGCCCGTCGCCCAGCACCACCCAGCCCTTGAAGTCCATCTGCCACATCAGGTTCGGCGCGGCATGCTCGAAGCGGCCGGGTGCCCCGCCCGAAGCCTGCGGGTCCGCCACGATCCGGCCGTGCCGCACCAGAACCGCATGGACCGTCGATGCCGCCGGAACGGCCAGTCCTTCGCGCCCCAGACACGCCGCGATCTTGCGCGCACCCCACGCCGGATGCGCGTCGCGGACCGCCAGGATCGCCGCTTCCGCCGCTCCTTCCAGCCGGCCCGGACTGCAATGCGGCCGGCGCGAGCGGTCCTGCGCCCAGTCCGCGCCGCCCGCCCGCGCGCGCGCCAGCCACTTGTAGCCGGTCTGCGCGCTGATCCCGAACCGTCTGCACAGATCCCGCCGCTTCGCACCCGGCACCTGTGCCAGCGCCACGAACTCCTTGCGCTCCGTCATCCGCGTCGTCTCCCGCCAGGACATCGGTTAACCCTCCACGGTTGTGCCGTGGACCTGTCAACCATGTCTCCGAACGGGTGTCAGCTATCTCTCCGGGCTGAACACTTGACCCGGGCATCCACGGGTGAGCCGCCGGCGCTCGACGATCAAGCCGCGGATGCCCGGGTCAAGCCCGGGCATGACGTGCAAGATATTGATCGGCAATGTGTTTCGTCGGTCGTTGCGCTCGTGGGCCGGGCGCACTAACGTCCGCCGCTCGACGCCTTGAGGAGATTGGTTTGCGTTACATCTCGACCCGCGGGACGGCTCCCGTGCTCGCATTCGACGACGTTCTGCTCGCCGGTCTGGCGCGCGACGGCGGCCTCTATGTGCCCGACCACTGGCCGCAATTCTCGCCCGCCGAGTGGCGCGCGCTGCGCGGCAAGAGCTACGCCGAGATCGCCTATGCCGTGATGCGCCCGTTCGTCGGCGGCACCATCGAGGACGCCGACTTGAAGCGCATCTGCGCCGAGACCTATGCGGTCTTCGGCCATCCGGCCGTCGCCCCGCTCAAGCAGCTCGGCCCCGGCCTGTGGACGATGGAGCTGTTCCACGGCCCCACGCTCGCCTTCAAGGATTACGCGCTGCAGATGGTCGGCCGCCTGTTCGACCACGTGCTGACGAAGCGCGGCGCGCGCGTGATGGTCGTGGGCGCGACGTCCGGCGACACCGGCCCCGCCGGCATCGCCGCGTGCATGGACCGCGCGGCAATCGACATCGTCATGCTCCATCCGCACGGCCGCACTTCGGAAGTGCAGCGCCGGCAGATGACGACGGTGATGTCGAAGAACGTGCACAACATCGCGCTCGAAGGCACGTTCGACGATTGCCAGGACGCCGTGAAGGCGCTGTTCAACGATCTCGAATTCCGCGACCGCCACAACCTGTCGGCCGTCAACTCGATCAACTGGGCGCGCGTGGCGGCGCAGATCGTCTATTACGCGCATGCGGCATTGTCGCTGGGCGCGCCGGACCGGAAAGTGAGTTTCTGCGTGCCGACCGGCAATTTCGGCAACGTGCTGGCCGCGTACGGCGCCAAGCGCATGGGCCTGCCGGTCGAGCGCATGGTCGTGGCGACCAACCGCAACGACATCATGGCGCGCACCGTGACGACCGGGCACATGGCGCTGGAAGCCGTGGCGCCCACCGTGTCGCCGTCGATGGACGTGCAGGTCTCGTCCAATTTCGAGCGGCTGGTGTTCGAGCTTGCAGCGCGCGACGGTGCGGTCACCGCGGGCATGATGTCGGAGTTCCGCAAGACCGGCCGCCTGCAGTTTCCGCAGAACATGTACGCCGGCCTTGCCGCCGATTTCGACGCCGGCGTGTGCGACGAGGCGGGCACGCTCGCGACCATCGGCGAGACCTACCGCGCGGCGGGCGAGATGATCGATCCGCACACGGCGGTGGCGTTGCATGTGGCGCAGGGCGTGGTGCATGGTAAGGCGGCCGGGACCGGCCCGCTGGTCGTCGTGTCGACGGCGCATCCGGCCAAGTTCCCCGACGCGGTCGAGAAGGCGACGGGCGTGCGCCCGCAATTGCCGCCGCATCTTGCCGACCTGATGACGCGGCCCGAGCGCGTCACGCGCCTGCCCAACGACGTGGCGAAGGTGAAGGAATTCGTCGCCGCCGCCGCGAGGCGCGCATGAGCAGCGTGCGCATCGATACGCTGCAAGGCGGCCTGCGTGTCGCGACCGACCGCATGGAGCAGGTCGAGACCGTCTCGGTCGGCGTCTATGTGGGCGCGGGCACGCGCCACGAGCCCAAGGCGCTCAACGGCGTGGCCCACATGCTCGAGCACATGGCGTTCAAGGGCACGGCCACGCGCGACGCCAAGGCGATCGCCGAGGAAATCGAGAACGTCGGCGCGTTCATGAACGCGCATACGGGCCGCGAGCAGACGGCCTATTACATCAAGTGCCTGAAGGAGGACGTCGACCTCGCCCTCGACATCCTTTCGGACATCTTCCTCAATTCCGCCTTCGATCCCGCCGAGTTCGAGCGCGAGCGCGGCGTGATCCTTCAGGAGCTGGGTCAGGTCGAGGACACGCCCGACGACGTGATCTTCGACCGCTTCCAGGAAACCGCGTTCCCCGACCAGGCCATCGGCCGGCCGGTACTGGGCACGGCCGACATCATCAAGACGCTGCCGCGCGCGGCCGCACTGGACTGGCGCAACGGCATCTACGCGCCGGGCAACGTCGTCATCGCGGCGTCGGGCAATCTCGATCCCGCCCGCTTCCTCGCGCGCAGCAGCGAACTGTTCGGCGGCTGGCACGGGGCAGGGCAGGCGAACGAGGAGCCCGCGCGCTATCGCGGCGGCGAGTTCCGCGACGACAGCGATCTGGAACAAGCGCATCTCGTGCTGGGCTTCCCCGGCGTGGGCGTGCGCGATCCCGATTACTGGGCCGTGCAGGTCTACGCGACGCTGCTAGGCGGCGGGATGTCGTCGCGCCTGTTCCAGGAAATCCGCGAGAAGCGGGGGCTGTGCTATTCGATCTCCTCGCACGCCTCGTCCTTCGCCGACGGCGGCGTGTTCGACGTCTATACCGGGACGGGCGAGCAGGAGATGAAGGAGCTGATCCCCGCGCTCGTCGCCGAACTGCGCGGTTCGCGCATCCTGCCGCAGGCGGGCGAGGTGCGCCGCGCCAAGGCGCAGATGCGCGCCGGGCTGCTGATGTCGCTGGAGAGCACTAACGCGCGCATGGACGCGCTGGGCGCCAACCTGCTGATCTTCGGGCGCGACGTCACGCCCGAGGAAGTCTCCGCGAAGGTCGAGGCGGTGACGGCCGAGGACATCGCGCGCGTGGCGACCCGCATCCTTTCGGGCAAGCCGACGCTCGCGGCCCTCGGTCCGCTCGCGAAGCTCGACAAGCTCGCCGACATCGCAGCGAAGCTTGCAGCCTGAAATCAAACGTCGTCATGCCCGCGCTTGTCGCGGGCATCCACGACTTGGATTGCGGCGAACGAAGTCGTGGATGCCCGCGACAAGCGCGGGCATGACGGAAAAGGGGATACTAGGCGTGGCCGGCCTGGCCGGACAGGAAACCCGCCGCGATCCCGGCCTTGCCGAGGGCGCGTTCCCACATCGCGTCGAGCTCGGGATCGAACACGATCTCGTCGTCGGCCGGCACGGTGAGCCAGCCGTTGCGCTGGATCTCGCCTTCGAGCTGCCCGGCCGACCAGCCCGCGCACCCGAGCGCCAGCAGCGACTTGCGCGGGCCCGAACCGGTGGCGAGCGCCTTCAGGATATCGACCGTGGCGGTGAGGGCGATGCCCGGCATCACGCGCATCGAGCCGTCATGCATGTAGTCGTCGGAATGCAGAACGAATCCCCGCCCGGCCTCGACCGGGCCGCCGGCGCGCAGGCGGATCTGCTTGGTGCGGGGGCCCGCATCGATGCCGAGCTGTTCGAGAAGGTCGGGGAAGGTCAGCTGCTCGAACGGGCGGTTGATGACCAGGCCCATGGCGCCGTCGGGATTGTGGGCACACATATATATGACCGTGCGCTCGAAACGCGAATCGGACATCGACGGCATGGCCACCAGGAGGTGGCCCGCGAAGAAGGTCGGGATCTCGATGCGCGAGCGCGGCATGCCCATATAGACTAGCATGAAACCGATGCTTTTGCAGATCCGACGTCTTGCCCTTCTGTTGCCGTTTCTTTGCGCGGGCGCGCCCGCCCATGCGCAGGACGCGGCTTCCGCATGGGTCCGCCATGAGGAAGTGGCGGTGCGCCTTGTCGCCGCGACGCAGGACGCCGGTACGGCCGATTCGACGCGACTCGGTCTCGAGATCCGGCTGAAGTCGGGCTGGAAGACCTACTGGCGCTCGCCCGGCGACGCCGGCCTCCCCGTCGAGATCGACTGGACGGGTTCGGCAAATCTCGCGGGCGCCGCCCTGCGCTATCCGGTGCCCGAACGGTTCACGCTGTTCGATTTCGAGACGTTCGGCTACGGCGGAACGGTCATCCTGCCGATCGACGCGAAGAAGGAAAATTCCGGCGGCGCCGTGGACTTGCGCGCCGGCGTCGACCTGCTCGTCTGCGCGGAAGTCTGCATCCCCTATCGCGCGGACCTCGCCCTTGCATTGCCCGCAGGCCCCGGCACGCCGTCGGCGCACGCGCACGACATCGCGCGGTTCGTCTCCGCGATCCCGCCCATCGACGCCGACGGTGCAGGCATCAACGGCTTGACGCTCGAAGGTGCGGATTTCCGCGCCGGTGCGCCGGCGGCGATCGTCGTGCGTGCGCGCGCCGAACCTGCCTTCGCCGTGCCGGACGTCTATGTCGAAGGCCCGGCGGGCTGGAGCTTCGCCAAGCCCGTCGCGCGTTTCGCCGAAGGCGGACGCGCGGCGACGCTGACGATCCCGGCCGCCGCCGGTCCCGGTGCGGCACCCATGGCCGCAGGCGGGCAGGTGACGCTGACGCTGGTGGACGGCGCGCGCGCGGTGGAACGCAGCGTGACACTGGGCACCGCGCCGCCCGCCGGTCCGCCGACGACGCTGCTGGCGATGCTGGCTGTCGCACTCCTCGGCGGGCTGATCCTGAACCTGATGCCCTGCGTGCTGCCGGTGCTGGCGATGAAGCTCGCCAGCGTGGTGAAGCTCGACGCGCGCGCGCAAGGCGACGTGCGCGCGGCCTTCCTCGCCACGTCGGCGGGGATCGTCGCCGCGTTCCTGCTGCTGGCCGCCGCCCTCGCCGGCCTCAAGCTCGCGGGCGAGGCGGTGGGTTGGGGCCTGCAGTTCCAGAAACCGTGGTTCCTTTCCGGCATGGCGGTCGTCGTCGTCGTGTTCGCGGCGAACCTGTGGGGCTGGTTCGAGATGCCGCTGCCCGGCTTCCTGTCCGATCTGGGGGCGAGCCGCAAGCTCGCGGGCTCGTTCGCGACCGGCGTGTTCGCGACGCTGCTGGCCACGCCCTGCTCCGCGCCCTTCGTGGGCACGGCCGTCGGCTTCGCGCTGGCGCAGGGGCCCGCGCAGATCTTCGCGATCTTCGCGGCCCTCGGCCTCGGGCTCGCGACACCCTATCTCGCGGTTGCGGCGGTACCGGCGGCGGCAACCTTGCTGCCGCGGCCGGGCCCGTGGATCGTCACGCTGCGCCGCGTGCTCGGCGGGACGCTGGCGGGAACGGCCGCATGGCTCGTCTGGGTGCTCGACGCCCAGCTCGGCGAGGTCGCGGCCGGCGTGCTGGCGATCGCGCTGATCGGCCTCGTCGCCGGACTGTACGCGCTGCGCAGGCGCGCGGATTTCGGCGGCCGTGCAGGCCTCGTCGCGACGCTGCTGCTGCTCGTGCTGTTCCTGCCGCCCAAGCTCGCCCTCGCGCCCAAACCGGCGAGCGAGACGAGCGAGATCGCCTGGCAGCGTTTCGAGCGCGGCGCCCTGGATACAGCACTGGCGCAGGGCAAGACCGTGTTCGTCGACGTGACGGCCGACTGGTGCGTGACCTGCCAGGTGAACAAGCGTCTCGTCGTCGCCCGCGGCGAGGTGGGGGCGCGGCTTGCCTCGGGCGACATCCTTGCGCTGCGCGCCGACTGGACGCGGCCCGACCCGCGCATTTCGGCCTATCTTGCCGAATTCGGCCGCTACGGCATCCCGTTCAACGCGGTCTACGGCCCGGCCGCCCCCGGCGGTCTGGCGCTGCCGGAACTTCTTACCGCCGAGGCCGTTCTGGACGCATTTGCAAAGGCGGCCGGGCGCTAGAACCTGCCCGGTTGCAATCGGCCCGGTCCCAATCTAAATCCTTGGTCCGGCTTCCCACCAGACGGCCCTTTCGGGCGAAAAGGAAAAACCCCCATGACGATCAGCGCAGGCGAAAAGGTTCCGTCCGTCAAGCTCAAGACGATGACCAAGGACGGCATCAAGGACCTGACGACCGACGAAATCTTCAAGGGCAAGAAGGTCGCGATCTTCGGCCTCCCCGGCGCCTTCACGCCGACCTGCTCGGCCAAGCACCTGCCGGGCTTCGTGAGCCACTACGACGCGCTGAAGGCCAAGGGCGTGGATACCGTCGCCTGCGTGTCGGTCAACGACGCCTTCGTCATGGACGCCTGGGGCAAGGCCCAGAATGTCGGCGACAAGGTGCTGATGCTCGCCGACGGCAACGCCGAACTCACCAAGGCGCTCGGCATCGAGATGGACGGCACGGGCTATGGCATGGGCCTGCGCATGAAGCGCTTCTCGATGTACGTGGTCGACGGCACGGTCAAGTCGTTCAACCTCGAGAAGCCCGGCGCCTTCGAGGTCTCGAACGCCGAGACGATGCTCGGCCAGGTCTGAGGACTTCGCAGGGATAAGATAAAAAACGGCGGCGATCCGGAAAGCGGAAGCCGCCGTTTCCATTTTCAGCCAGGAGGAACGCGCGCGATGACGATCGAAAAGGGACAGACCGTTCCCGCCGCCCGGATGCGGATCATGACCGCCGACGGCCCGAAGGATTTCACCACCGACGACCTCTTCAAGGGCAAGAAGGTCGCGATCTTCGGCCTGCCGGGCGCGTTCACGCCGACCTGCTCGGCCAAGCACCTGCCGGGCTTCGTCGAGAAGGCCGACGCGTTCAAGGCCAAGGGCGTGGACACCGTCGCCTGCGTGTCGGTCAACGACGCCTTCGTGATGGACGCGTGGGGCAAGTCGCAGAACGTGGGCACGAAGGTCGCGATGGTGGCCGACGGCAACGGCGCGCTCGCCAAGGCGCTGGGCATCGAGATGGACGGCACGGCCAACGTCATGGGCACGCGCATGCGCCGTTTCTCGGCCTATGTCGTCGACGGCAAGGTCGAGGCCTTCAATCTCGAGAAGCCCGGCGCGTTCGAGGTCTCGAACGCCGAAACGCTGCTGAATCAGATCGGCTGATCCGCAGCCCGCGGTGGGGCGCAAGCGCACGAAAGGCCGGGGCCGTGCCGAGCGGCTGCTCGAGCTGATCCAGGCCTTGCGCCGCCGCCGCCGGCCGGTGACTGCGGCAACGCTCGCCGACGAGCTCGGCGTCAGCCAGCGCAGCCTCTATCGCGACATCGTCTCGCTGCGCGCGCAGGGTGCGGGCATCGAGGGCGAAGCGGGCATCGGCTACGTGCTGAAGGACGGCTTCCTGCTGCCGCCGCTGATGTTCGCGGAAGAGGAAATCGAAGCCCTCGTCCTCGGCATGCGCTGGGTGGCCGACCGCGCGGATGTCGAACTCGGCAAGGCCGCGCGCGACGCGATGGCGAAGATCGCCGCCGTCCTGCCTGCCGACCTGCGCGATTCCGCCGACGCGAGCGCGCTGCTCGTCGGACCGGGCGAGCCGCTCGTCTCGGGCGGCGCCGATCTCGCCCCCATCCGCCGCGCGATCCGCACCGAACGCAAGCTCGCGATCGTCTACAAGGATTCCGGCGGCAAGCCCACGAAGCGCACGATCTGGCCATTCGCGCTCGGCTTCTTCGACCGGGCGCGCGTCGTCGTCGCGTGGTGCGAACTGCGCAACGGCTTCCGCCATTTCCGCACCGACCGGATTGCCGAGCTTGGCGAGGCCAGCGGACGCTATCCGCGAAGGCGCGCGGCACTGCTGAAAGAGTGGCGCGCGGCGGAAGGCATCGGCGAATAGCCTGCTGACGGAAACTGGCAGCAGGGGCGCGTAGAAGGGGCATCCCAACCAAGGAGATGCCCCGTGGCCAAGCCCGCTTTGATCCTTCTCTATGTCGCCGACGTGCCCCGCAGTGCGGCGTTCTATGCCGAACTGCTCGGCAAGCCGCCGGTCGAGAATTCGCCGACCTTCGCGATGCTGCCGTTCTGCGAAGGCCTGATGCTGGGCCTGTGGGGCCGCTCGGGCGTGGTGCCCGCGGCCGGATCGCCCGGCGGCGGCGAGATCGATTTCAGCGTCGCCGATGCGGCCGCGGTCGATACGACATGCGCGGAATGGCGGGCGAAGGGCCGGAAGATCGCGCAGGAACCCTGCGATATGGATTTCGGCCGCACGTTCGTGGCACTCGATCCCGACGGGCACCGGCTGCGCGTGCTGGCGGTGCCGGCCGGTTAGGGCCGGCCGATTTCGGTCAGATGATACCGGCGAGCAGGGCGACGCCGGCGAAGGCGACGGCCGCACCGCCGGCGCGCACGATGGCTGCACGCGAAACGGCGAAGGCGGCGGCAATGCCGGCGGCATGCAGCAGGGCTGTCGCCGCAAGGAAGCCCGCGGCGTAGCCGACGGCGCTTGCGCCTGCCGGCAGCTCGGCGCCATGCGCGTGGCCGTGGAAGATCGCGAAGAAGCCGACCAGCGCCATCGCCGCGGCGACGGTCGGCGCGCGGCCCCACGCGACGGCAAGACCGATGGCCAGCACCGAGAAGGCGATGGCGATTTCGACGAAGGGCAGGGCGATGCCCTCGAAGCCGAGCAGGCCGCCGACCGCCATCATGCCCACGAACGCGGCCGGAACGAGCCACAGCGCGCGCCCGCCGAGCCGGAAGGCGAACAGGCCGACCGCGAACATCGCCAGCAGATGGTCGACCCCGCCCAGCGGGTGCAGGAAGCCGCGCGCGAGCCCGTCGACGTCGCCGTGCCCGGTATGGGCGAGGGCGGCGCCGGGGATCAGCAGGATTGCGGCGGCAAGGGCGGGGGCGAGGCGCATGGGGCGGTCTCCTGGCGGCGTTTCGATTCCGATCCTAGCGAAATCCGTGCCGACTGCCAGTCCCCTCACCCTCACCCTCCGCCCTCTCCCGCAAGCGGGAGAGGGGACTCCACCGGTGCGTTCCCTCTCCCCTCTGGGGAGAGGGTTAGGGTGAGAGGTTCTTGATCGCCCCGCGCGCCAGCGCATCCGCGCGTTCGTTGCCGGGGTTTCCGGCATGGCCCTTGATCCAGCGCCATTCGATCTCGTGGCCCTCGGCGGCGGCGAGCAGGGCCTGCCAGAGATCGACGTTCTTCACCGGCTTCTTGTCGGCCGTCTTCCAGCCACTGCGCTTCCAGCCATGCACCCATTTGGTGATGCCGTCGCGCACATAGACGCTGTCGGTCCACACGCGTACGCGCATCTCGCGCTTGATCGCCTTCAGCCCCTCGATGGCGGCCATCAGCTCCATGCGGTTGTTGGTCGTGGGGTTCTCGCCGCCCGAGAGTTCCTTCTCGTTGCCGCGCCACATCAGCACCGCGCCCCAGCCGCCGGGGCCGGGATTGCCGCTGCACGCGCCGTCGGTATAGAGCTCGACCAGATCGGCTTCGGCCGCTTCGTTCACTTCGGCCCCAGCACGAACACCGCCTCGACCTCGACGCGCACGCCGGCAAGGCCCGGCTCGGCGACCGGTGCGGCCATGTCGGCCGACGCGGCCATGGCGCGCAGCATCGGGCGGGGCTGGGGAACGTTGCCGCCGGTATCGCCCACGCGGATTTCGGCAAGGCCCGTCACGCCGAGGCCGATGGCGGCGGCCGCTTTCTCGGCGCGCACCTTCACGCGGCGCAGCGCTTCGGCCGTCAGCTCGTCCTGCACGGCGCGCGTGGCCTCGGGCGTCAGCTCGAAGCGCATGCCCGACATCGCAAGGCCGGTTTCCTGCAACGCACCGGCGAGAGCGAGCACGGCGCCCGTGTCGCTGCCCACGAGATTGAGGCCTGCCTGCCCGCGCCAGCGGCGCGGCTGGTTCTGCGGCCGCTCTTCATAGGTCCAGTAGCCGGTCGTCTCGACGCGCACGCCGCTCGCCGCACGCGCGCGCGTAAGCGCCGCTTCCATGCGCCGGTTGACGTCGGCCTGCACGGCGGCGGCCGTCGCGGCCGTCGCCTCGACGCGCAAGGAAACGGTCAGCCGGTCCTGCGGCAGTTCGCGCTCGGCGCTCTCGCGCAGCGTCAGGCGCGTCTCCGCACCTTGTGCCGCTGCCGCGACCGGCAGCAGGAAGAGCAGGGTGGCGATGAAAAGGCGCTTCATGGGGTCCTCTCGATTCCGTACGACGCCAGACTGGCGGCACCGCGATGGAAGCGCAGCTTCTTGGCGTATTCGAGGGGATCCTTGGGCCGAACGAAGGCACCGGGCGGATGGTTGAGCCAGTCGTAGAGGCGGGTAAGGAGAAAGCGCAGCGCCGAACCGCGCGCGAACACCGGTAGCGCCTCGTATTCGGCCGCCGACAGCGGGCGCTTCTTCGCATAGCCGCCCACCAGCCGGCGCGCCTTGGTCGCGTTGAGCTGGCCGTCCGGCTCGAAGCACCAGGCGTTGAGGCAGATGGCGAGGTCGTAGGCGAAGAAGTCGTTGCACGCGAAATAGAAGTCGATCATCCCGGAGAAGGCGTCGCCGAGGAAGAAGACGTTGTCCGGGAACAGGTCGGCATGGATGACGCCCTCGGGCAGGCCCCTGGGCCAGTTCGCCTCGAGGAAATCGAGTTCGCCGCCAAGCTCTGCCGCGAGACCCTTCTCGACCTCGTCGGCGCGCCCGGCGCAGGATTCGAACAGCGGCCGCCAGCCGGCCGGGCCCAGCGCGTTGGCGCGTTTCAGCGCGAAGCCTTCGCCCGCGAGATGCAGGGCCGCCGCCGCTTCGCCCACGGGCGCGCAATGCTGGAGCGCCACGCGCCGCGGCCACACGCCCTGCAGGAAGCTGACGATCGCCGCGGGCCGCCCGCAAAGCTCGCCCATCATCGTGCCGTCGCGCCGGACGAGCGGCGTGGGGCAGGCGAGGCCCTTGGCGGCGAGGTGCTGCATCAGGCCGAGGAAGAAGGGCAGGTCGGCCTTCTTCACGCGCTTTTCGTAGAGCGTGAGGATGTAGCGGCCGCGGTCGGTATCGAGCAGGAAGTTGGAATTCTCGACGCCCTCGGCGATGCCGCGATAGCCCGCGAGCGTGCCGATGTCGTAGCCCTCGAGGAAGGTGCCGAGCGAGTCGTCGTCGACGTCGGTATAGACGGCCATCTGCTGTCCTAGCCTTCGAGCACGCGCGGCAGGTTGAAATGCACGTCCTCGCGCGCGGTGACGACCTCTTCCACCGTCACGTCGAAATGCGCGCGCGCCGCGTCGATCGTTTCCTGCACGAGGATCTCGGGCGCGGAGGCGCCGGCGCTGATGCCCAGCCGCCGCACGCCCGCGAAGGCGGCCCAGTCGATGTCGGCGGCGCGCTGGACGAGGCGTGCGTCCGCGCAGCCCGCCTTGCGCGCGACCTCGACCAGCCGCATCGAGTTCGACGATTTGGGCGAGCCCAGCACGATCACGGCATCCGCGGTCGCCGCCACGGCCTTCACGGCCGCCTGCCGGTTGGTGGTCGCGTAGCAGATGTCGTCCGAGCGCGGCGGCCGCATGTTCGGGAAGCGGCGCATCAGCACGGCGACGATGCCGGCCGTGTCGTCGACCGACAGCGTGGTCTGGGTCGAGAAGGCAAGTTCGCGGTCGGCGGGCAGTTCCACGCGCTCGGCCTGCGCCACGTCCTCGACCAGCGTGATGGCGCCGTCGGGCAGCTGGCCCATCGTGCCGACGACCTCGGGGTGGCCCTTGTGGCCGATCAGCACGAGATGGCGCCCGGCCTTGAAATGATGCTCGGCCGCCGCGTGCACCTTGCTGACGAGCGGGCAGGTCGCGTCGAGATAGAACATCCGGCGCCGCTCGGCTTCGGCCGGGATGGTCTTGGGCACGCCATGCGCGGAGAAGACGACCGGGCGGTCGGCGGGCACCGCGTCGAGCTCGGCGACGAAGACCGCGCCCTTGGCCTCGAGGCTCTCGACGACAAAGCGGTTGTGGACGATTTCGTGGCGCACATAGACCGGCGCGCCGTACTTCGCCAGCGCGCGTTCCACGATCAGGATCGCGCGGTCGACGCCCGCGCAGAAGCCGCGGGGGCCGGCAAGAAGGACGGTCAGCGGCGCTTGTGCGGCCATGGCGCTTTCTCTAATGTCGGGACCGTTAGTTACACCGGAGTCGCGGGCTTGCGCCAGCCCCGCCCGACCCAGATTTTCCGTCCCGAGGACGCAATCCGATGACCACGCCCGCCATCCCGCAGAAGGCCCCCTATCCGGTCGAAGTCCAGGCCGGCAAGGCCTATTGGTGGTGCTCGTGCGGCCTGTCGAAGAAGCAGCCTTTCTGCGACGGCAGCCACGCCGGCAGCGGGTTCCAGCCGGTCAAGTTCGTCGCCGAGGAAGCCAAGACGCTGTATTTCTGCGGCTGCAAGGCCAGCAAGAGCCAGCCTTTCTGCGACGGCGGCCACAAGAACCTGCCGTGAAGCGCGCCATCTACGCGATCGGGGTTGCCGCGGCGATCCTCGCCGGCTGTTCGTCGGGCGAGGACGTCATGACGGCGCTGTGCCCCACCGGCGGCATCGTGCCCGACCTGAACCTGCTCGTGCGCTTCCGCGAAGGTCCGGGGCGCGACGTGACCGACGTGCTGGTCCAGGGCAAGGTGGCCGACATCCGGATCGACTGCGATTATCCCAAGGGCCGCAGCGCCAAGCCCGGCGTGTCGGTCGACCTGCAGGTCGCCATCGCCGCCGAGCGCGGCCCTGCCGACCGCACGCGCAAGGCGAGCCTGCCGTATTTCATCGCGGTCGTGGATCGCGACAAGAACATCGTCCAGAAATTCTATTTCGACGCCGAGTTCGAGTGGAAGGACAACCGCCCGGTCGTCGGCCGCACCGACATGCGCGAGCTGAATATCCCGCTGCGGAGCAATTTCGACGGGCCCTCCTACCAGATCTTCGTCGGCTTCCAGCTCAGCGAGGCCGAACTGGCCTGGAACCGCAAGCAGCGCGGCGCGCAGTAACGGCCCGCCCGAGTCGCCGAATTATCCCCAGTTTGAATCAAGGGACTGCGCCGTGCGCCTTGACCGGCCCGGCCCGGCCGCTATGTTCGACCTCGCGCACCTGAAAAGGTGCGACTCCCGCGCGGGAGAGACCCTCGGCTTGCCGCCGGGGGCGCCGAAGGAGCAACCGCCCCGGAAACTCTCAGGCAAAAGGACCGCGCGGGCGAGCGTACTCTGGAAAGCGAAGCGGGCCGTTCGTCCGCTTCCACCGAAGAGGTAAGTCGGGCCCTTTTTCCCGGCGATTCTTTCAGGTCCACGGACAGAGGGGGCGAGGCGAACCGGCATCCCGCCGGATCGCAGCGCCGACCCGTCCGCCGGAGTGCCGCCCTTGGCCGATGAAATCCTGAAGACGACCCAGCTGCATGCGCTCCACAAGTCGCTCGGCGCCAAGATGGTGCCGTTCGGCGGCTACGACATGCCCGTGCAGTACCCGATGGGCATCCTCGGCGAGCACAACCACACGCGCGCCGCCGCCGGACTCTTCGACGTGTCGCACATGGGGCAGGTCACGCTGCATGGCGCGCATGCGGCTGCCGCGTTGGAAACCCTCGTGCCCGGCGATCTCGCGATCCTCAAAGAAGGTGCCATCCGCTATTCGATGTTCACCAACGACGAAGGCGGCATCCTCGACGACCTGATGATCACCAACCGCGGCGACCGGCTGTTCGTCGTCGTCAACGCGGGCTGCAAGGAACAGGATCTGGCGCATCTGCAGGCCAAGATCGGCGGCAAGGTGAAGATCGAATACCACGCCGAGCGTGCACTGCTGGCGTTGCAGGGCCCCAAGGCGGCCGAAGTGATGGCGCGGCTCTCGCCCGCCGCCGTCGGCCAGAAATTCATGACCTTCCGCACCGGCGACGTCGCCGGCATCCCGTGCTTCTTCACGCGCTCGGGCTACACCGGCGAGGACGGCTACGAGATCTCCGTGCCCGGCGACAAGGCCGTGGCGCTCGCCGAAGCCTTGCTGGCGCAGCCGGAAGTGAAGCCCATCGGGCTGGGTGCGCGCGACAGCTTGCGCCTCGAAGCGGGCCTGTGCCTCTACGGGCACGACATCGATACGACGACCTCGCCCGTCGAGGCCGATCTGGTCTGGTCGATCTCCAAGCGCCGACGCGCCGAGGGCGGTTTCCCCGGTGCGGCACGCATCCAGAAGGAACTCGCCGGCGGCCCGTCGCGCAAGCGCGTGGGCATCCTGCCCGAAGGCCGGGCACCCGCGCGCGAGGGCACCGAGATCGTCGATGCGGGCGGCGCGAAGATCGGCACCGTCACGTCGGGCGGCTTCGGCCCCAGCGTCAACGGGCCGGTCTGCATGGGCTATGTCGCGGCCGCGTCCGCCGCACCCGGCACGCCGGTCGGCCTCGTCGTGCGCGGCAAGACGCTGCCCGGCAAGGTCGTCGCAATGCCTTTCGCTCCCCATCGCTATTACCGCGGCTGAAACCCCGAGAAGGAAAACCAAGATGGCCGAACTGCGCTTCACCAAGGACCACGAATGGATCCGCGTCGGGGACGGCAACGTCTGCGAGGTCGGCATTTCCGACTACGCGCAGGGCCAGCTCGGCGACGTCGTGTTCGTCGAACTGCCCGAGATCGGCAAGACCATCGCCAAGGGCGGCCAGGCCGCCGTCGTCGAATCGGTCAAGGCCGCGTCCGACATCTACGCGCCCGTCTCGGGCAGCGTCGTCGCGGTCAACGACGCGCTGACGGGCGAGCCCGGTCTCGTCAACACCGACCCGACCGGCAAGGGCTGGTTCTTCAAGATCAAGGCGGCCAACACGGCCGAATTCCAGGACCTGATGGACGCGGCGGCCTACGACGCCTTCGTCAAGTCGCAAGGCTGAGGACAGGCACAAGATGCGCTATCTGCCCCACACCGAGTCCGACCGGCGTTCGATGTTCGCCGCGATCGGCGTTGCGTCGGTCGACGCGCTCTTCGTCGACGTGCCCGAAGCGGCACGCCTGAAAGGCCCCGTCGCGGGCCTCTCGAACACGATGACCGAGCTGGAGGTCGAGCGCGAGATGAGCGCGCTCGCCGCCAAGAACCGGCCCGCGGGTTCGATGGCGAGCTTCATCGGCTGCGGGGCCTATCGCCATCACGTGCCGGCGTCGGTCGACTACATCATCCAGCGCGGCGAGTTCCTGACCAGCTACACGCCCTACCAGCCCGAGATCGCGCAGGGCACGCTGCAATACCTGTTCGAGTTCCAGACGCAGGTGGCGCTGCTGACCGGCATGGAAGTGGCCAACGCCTCGATGTACGACGCGGCGACTTCGTGCGTGGAGGCCGTGATGATGGCCAACCGCGTCACGCGCCGCGGCAAGGCGATCCTGTCGGGCGCGCTCCATCCGCATTATCGCGAGACGGTCGAGACGCACGGGCGTTTCTCCGGCTTCGCGGTCGACGCGATGGCGCCAAGCCCCGAAGGCCTCAAGGGCCTCGCCGAGAAGATCGACGCGACCACCTCGTGCGTCGTCGTGCAGTATCCCAACGTGTTCGGCCGGCTCGAGGATTTCTCGGCCCTTGCCGCCGCGTGCCAGAAGGCGGGCGCGCTGCTGATCTGCGCGGTGCCCGAGATCATTTCGATGGGTGCGGTCACGCCGCCCGGTGCCATGGGCGCCGACATCGTCGTGGGCGAGGGCCAGTCGATCGGCAACGGGCTCAACTATGGCGGGCCCTATGTGGGGCTGTTCGCCGCCAAGGAAAAATACGTGCGCCAGATGCCGGGTCGCCTGTGCGGCGAAACGGTGGATGCCGACGGCAAGCGCGGCTGGGTACTCACGCTCTCGACGCGCGAGCAGCATATCCGCCGCGAGAAGGCGACGTCGAACATCTGCACCAACTCGGGCCTGTGCGCGCTCGCTTTCACGGTGCACCTCTCGCTGCTCGGCGAGCGGGGCCTGAAGGAACTCGCGGCGCTCAATCACGCGCATGCCGTCCTGCTGTCGGAAAAGCTGGCGAAGGTGAAGGGCGTGTCGGTGATGACCGATTCGTTCTTCAACGAATTCGCGCTGCGCCTGCCCAAGGATGCGGCCGGCGTGGTCGACGCGCTCGTCGACAAGGGTGTGCTTGCCGGCGTGCCGGGCGGCCGGCTGTGGCCGGGCAACAGGGACATGGCGAACGTGCTGATCGTCGCCGCGACCGAAACCAATACGCCGGCGGACATGGATCGCTTCGCCGCCGCACTGTCTGAGGTGCTGTAACATGGACAAGAGCCAGGGCCGCGTTTCCGCCGCCAACGACGCGGGCAGCGAACTGCCGCCGGTCGTCACCTTCTCGGGCCATCGCGGGCTCGATCTGGAAGAGAAGCTGATCTTCGAGCAGGGCGTGCCGGGGCGCATCGGCGTCGACGTCGCCGCCGCACCCAAGGTCGCCTCCAAGCTCGGCGGCTTCGCGCGCAAGGCCGAAGTGGGCCTGCCGTGCCTTTCCGAGCCGCAGGTCGTGCGCCATTTCACGCGCCTGTCGCAGAAGAACTACGGCATCGACAGCGGCCTGTTCGCGCTGGGCTCGTGCACGATGAAGCACAACCCGCGCCTCAACGAGAAGATGGCCCGCCTGCCGGGCTTCGCCGACATCCACCCGCTGCAGCCGGTGAAGACGGTGCAGGGCGCGCTCGAACTGATCGACCGGCTGGCGCACTGGCTGAAGACGCTGACCGGCATGCCCGCCGTGGCGATGAGTCCGGCGGCCGGCGCGCATGGCGAGCTGTGCGGCATGGTCGCGATCTGGTCGGCGATCAAGGCGAAGGGCGAAAGCGCCACGCGCAAGCGCGTGCTGGTGCCCGAATCCGCGCACGGCACGAACCCGGCGACGGCGGCCCTGCTGGGATTCCATGTCGACCCCATCCCGGCCGACGCGCGCGGGCGCGTCGATCTCGCCGCGTTCGAGAAGAAGCTGGGGCCGGATGTGGCCGCCATCATGCTGACGAACCCGAACACCTGCGGGCTGTTCGAGAACGACATCAGGAAGATCGCCGACCTGATCCACAAGGCGGGCGGCTACTTCTATTGCGACGGCGCCAACTACAACGCCATCGCGGGCCGCGTGCGCCCGGCCGATCTGGGCGTCGATGCCATGCACATCAACCTGCACAAGACGTTCTCGACGCCGCATGGCGGCGGCGGGCCGGGTTCGGGCCCCGTCGTGCTGTCGGCGGCGCTGGCGAACTTCGCCCCGCTGCCCTATGTCGTGCACGGCAAGGACGGGTTCCGCCTCGTCGAGACGAAGGAAGGCGCGGCCGAACCCTTCGGCCGCCTGAAGGCGTTCAACGGCCAGATGGGCATGTTCGTGCGCGCGCTGACATACATGCTGAGCCACGGGGCCGACGGCATCCGGCAGGCGTCGGAAGACGCGGTGCTCAACGCCAACTACATCCAGGCGCGTCTCAAGGACGTGATGAGCCCGGCGTTCGACGGCCCCTGCATGCACGAGGCGCTGTTCGACGATTCGTTCCTGAAGGACACGGGCGTCTCCACGCTCGATTTCGCCAAGGCGATGATCGACGAGGGCTACCACCCGATGACGATGTATTTCCCGCTCGTCGTCCACGGCGCGATGCTGATCGAGCCGACGGAAAGCGAGAGCAAGGAATCGCTCGACGCCTTCATCGGCACGCTGCGCCACCTCGCCGAAGAAGCGAAGAAGCAGGGCTCGGAAGCCTTCTTCCACGCCGCCCCGCGCTTGACGCCGCGCCGCCGTCTCGACGAGACGCGCGCGGCGCGGGCACCCGTGCTGCGCTGGAAGCCGCCGGTAGCCAAGCAGGCGGCGGAGTAGGGCTGACCCTAAGCCGCCCGCACTTCGCGCAGGAAGGACTCGACGCGCTCCTTGAGCTGGACGCCCTTGGCGTTCAGCACGCCGGCCGAGCGCAGCACGTTCTCGGCCGCGACGCCGATCTGGCGCGTCGCCTCGTTGACGCCGGTGATGTTGCTGCTGACTTCCTGCGTGCCGGCGGCGGCCTGCGTCACGTTGCGGGCGATCTCCTGCGTGGCGGCACCCTGTTCCTCGACGGCCGAGGCGACGGCGGCCGAGGCTTCGTTGACACGCCCGATCGCGTCCGAGATTCCCTTGATCGAGTGGGCGGAATCCTTCGAGGCGTCCTGGATCGCCTTCACCTGCACGCCGATCTCTTCGGTCGCCTTGGCCGTCTGGTTGGCGAGCGCCTTGACCTCGCTCGCCACGACCGCGAAGCCCTTGCCCGCATCGCCCGCGCGCGCGGCCTCGATGGTCGCGTTCAGCGCCAGCAGGTTCGTCTGGCCCGCGATGACGTGGATGAGCTTGACCACGTCGCCGATCCGCTCGGCGGCGAGCGTGAGTCCGCCGACCTTCTCGTTCGAATCCTGCGCCTGCATGACGGCGTCGCCCGTCAGCTTCGAGGATTGCGACATCTGCTGGCTGATCTCGCGGATCGAGGCGGAAAGCTCCTCGGTCGCGGTGGCGACCGTCTGGACGTTCTGCGTCGTCTGCTCGGACGCGGCCGCGACGGCGGCCGACTGGCGCACCGTCTCCTCGGACGCCGCGGCCATCGTCTGCGCGGTCGTCTCGAGCTCGCCCGACGCCTGCGCGACGGCCGAGACCACCTCGGCGATCGTCGTCTCGAAGGCCGCCACGCTGCTTTCGATCTTCTTGCCGCGCTCGATCTGCCGCGCCTGTTCGGCGGCCTGTTCGCCGCGCAGGCGGTCGGCCTCGATCAGCCCGTCCTTGAAGACCTGCACCGACTGCGCCATCTCGCCAATCTCGTCGCGCCGTTCGCGCGCGGGGATCTCGGTCGACATGTCGCCGGTGGTGAGCCGCCGCATGGCGCCGGTCATCGCGGAAATCGGGTTGACGATCGTGCGCGAGGTGCCGAGCGCGATCGCGATGCTGGCACCCACGCCGAGCGCCAGCAGGATCGCGAGCGCCGTCTGCAGCGTGGCGATCTGGTCCGACATCGCGGCCGTGTCGTCGGCCATCAGCTTCTCCTGCCGGCCGCGCAGGCCGCCCGAGCGCGTGCCGTCGGCACCCTTGGGCCCGTCGATCAGGTCGAGGATCCTCGCCGCGCGCGGGGCCGCCTCGGTCACGAGGATATGGACCGGCGCGTTCCATTGCGGGGAACTGCGGATCTCGAACATCCGGCCGGGCAGGGGCTCGAACTCGGCGAACAGCGTGCGGACCTGCGTCCAGCTCGCGCGCTGGACCGGTGTCATCAGCGGGACCATGCGCTCGATCTCGCCGCGCGCCTGCTGGGCGGCGTTCCAGCGGTCGTCGAAGCGCGCCTTCATTTCGGGTGCCGCGCCGAGCAGGAAGGCGCGCAGGTTCGCCGTCGCCATGGCGAAGGCGCCGCGCATGTCGGCCAGGCTCTTGAACAGCACCTTGCGTTCGACCGTGGCGGCCTCGGCAAGCTCGGCGTCGATCATTTTCGTCAGTTCGGCGCCGATCCGGTCGGCGCGCGGCGCGGCCTCGGTCGCGAGCAGCTTGTTCGCCGGGAAGGCGTCGTCGGTGAAGGCGACGGCCTCGGCGCGGTCCTGCGCCGCGCGGAACTCGGCCATGATCGCCTTGGCCTGCGCCCAGGCGTCGCGGTTCTCGGTGCTGGTGAAGCGGGCGGCAAAGCCGTCGAACCGGGCGCTGCTGGCGGCAAGCTCCTGCCACATCGCGGCGCGGTCGGCCTTGCCCTGCGGGTTGCCGGTGAGCAGGTAGCCGCGCAGCGTGGCGAGCGTGGAGTAGAGGTCGCCGACCAGCTTCGTGCTGGTCAGCGAGACCGGCACGCGCAGGCCCGTGACGTTGCTCATCGTCGCGGCCGACGAGCGGACCTCGACGATCGTGTAGCCCACGCACGCCGCGAGCACGAGGCAGACGGCCGCGAACCCCAGGAGCAGGCGGCCGCGTATCCCCAGCGTGCCGGTCGTTTTCGCGGAGCCGGTCCGCGCGTCTGCCGCATTCGCCATCGGGGTTCTCCTCGGATTTTCGTGTCGTTGAGGCAAACACTGACAACCGCTGATTAACGGGAAGATAATTTCCGGAACTCCCCGCCGGGAAATCGCATCCACATTTGTTGTGTTTTTGGATCGCAACTGGCTGGGGTTGGCCGGTTTAGGCAAATTATCATGACAACCGGGAGATGTTTTGATAGAGTGCTGCCGGTTCACTTCGACGTGCTCTTTGACAGGTGAATAAGCGTGACAGAACGCATGCGCCGGCCTCCGCGATGGCGGTGGCGCGATGCGGGCGAAGGGGGCTGGCTGAAGGGCCGGAAGATTTACGCGACAGGTTTTTAAGCCGTCACCTGTCTCCCCCCTTTTCCTGCGATCGCAGACACTTGGGCAGGAGACGGTCGCCTCGCGTCTCCTGCCGTCGCTTCCGCAAGGTTTGCTTGACCGATTTTTCCGCCGTCAACGTCAACAGACAAAACCGTGCGATTTCAATTTGTTGACCTGTTGACGGTCAACAGCCGTCAACGGGCCCTCGCAACGAAAAACGCCGCCGTCCCCTGGCGGGAACGGCGGCGTCGAAGCCGGAAGAAATCCGGAAAGGTCAGTTCAGGCGGGCGGGCATCGCGCGGATGGCGCCGTCGATCAGCGCGTCCTGGCGGCCGGCATCGAGGCGGCCTTCGAGCAGCTTGGCGGTCGCGGCCATCGCGAGGTCGACCGCGGCGGTGCGCACTTCGGCGGTGGCGGCGGCTTCGGCCTGGCCGATGCGCTCGAGCGCCATTTCCTCGCGGCGCTTCAGCGAGGCGGCGAGATCGCTCTCGGCCTTGGCGGCGAGACGCGCGGCCTCTTCGCGGGCCTGCGTGACGATCGCCTCGGCCTGGGCCATCGCGTCGCGGTGCTTGGCCTGGTATTCGGCCAGCAGCTTCTCGGCCTGGGCGCGCAGGGAGGCGGCCTCGGCGAGATCCCGGGCGATGCGCTCGGCGCGCGCGTCGAGCCCGCCGAGGATGGCGGCCTTGGCCGGCTTCCAGGCGACGTAGAACAGCGTCAGGATCGCGAGCGTGATCCAGAGATATTCGCTGTGGGCGAAGAATTCGTGCATGGGATGGCTCCTCTTCGCCTCAGCCGCGCGCGGCGGACTTGGCGTCCGCCTCGGTGACCGAGATGCCGCCGATCTTGCGGACGGCCTCGACGGCGATCTCGGCGGCAAGCGCCTCGACGTTGGACAGGGCGGAACGGCGCGCCTCGGCGATCGTCGCCTCGGCGGCCTTGATCTTGTCGGCCAGCGCCGAATTCAGCGCGGCGGACTTCACCGCCGCTTCCTTGGCGAGCTTGGCCTCGGTCTCGGCGCGCACGGCCTGCGCCTTGGCGCGGCTCTCGGCGAGGGCTTTCTCGTAGGCGGCGATCATCGCATCGCTCTCGCCCTTCAGGGCGCCGGCGCGGGCGAGGTCGCCCTCGATCTTCGATGCGCGCCCGTCGATGGCCGCACCCAGCTGGGGCAGCACGAAGCTCGTGAGCACGTAATAGAAGAGGGCGAAAATGACGACGAGCCAGAAGATCTGACTCGCGAACCAGGAGGTGTCGAACTGCGGCATCTTATTTCCCCCTCGGGAAACGGATCGGGGAAGGGCCGGAGCCCTTCCCCGGACCTCGTCAGGAGACGTAGATCAGGATCGCGACGACGAACGCGAGGAGCGCGATGAACTCCGTCACGGCGAAGCCGATATAGGCGAAGACCTGCACGTTGTCCTTGGCGGCCGGGTTGCGGGCCACGGCGGCGATCAGGCTGGCCCACACCGAGCCCACGCCGATACCCGCGCCGATCATGCCGATGGCGGCCAGACCCATGCCGATGAGCTTTGCTGCTGCGACTTCCATAGTGATGTTCCTCTCTCTTTCGGTTTACTGGTCGCTTCGCTTCCGCCCGGCCGGTCCACAGGGTCGGGGCAGGGCGGCGGCGGCGCTCAGTGCAGGTGGATCGCGTCGTGCAGGTAGATGCACGACAGGATCGTGAAGATGTAGGCCTGGAGGGCGGCGACGAAGAACTCGAGCGCCGAGAGCCCGACCAGGATCGAGAACGGGACGATGCCGGGGATCAGGTAGAACGCGCCCAGGCTGATCACGAAGCCCGCGAAGATCTTCATGATGATGTGGCCCACCGTCATGTTCGCGAACAGTCGCACCGACAGCGAGATCGGCCGCGCCATGTACGAGATCACTTCGATCGGGATCAGGATGGGCGCCGTGGCAAGGGGCGCGCCCGACGGGAAGAACAGCGAGAAGAAGTGCGTGCCGTGGCGCGCGATGCCGATCAGCGTGATCACCAGGAAGATCGCCAGCGCCATCGAGAAGGTGACGATGATGTGGCTGGTGAAGGTGAAGGCGCCGGGGATCAGGCCGAACAGGTTGCCGCCGAGCACGAAGCAGAACAGCGTGAAGAAGAACGGGAAATACTTTTTCCCTTCGTCGCCGACATTCTCGCGGACCATGCCGGCGATGAATTCGTACATCAGCTCGCCGACCGACTGCAGGCGGCCCGGCACGAGGCTGGCGCCGCGCGCCGTGGCGATCAGGAACACCGAGAGGCCGAGGGCCGCCAGCGTCATCCACAGCGCCGAGTTCGTGTAGGCGAGGTTGAAGCCCGCGACGTCGAAGGGGACGATCGGCTTGATCTGGAACTGCTCGAGGGGACTTGCCACGGGGCGATGACTCCGAAAAGCGGTGCGGCCGGAAACTAGGGCTCCTTCGTCCGGTTCGCGTCGTCTGCCACCTTCTTCTGGGCGGCGGTCGCGACCCGGATCACGTTCCGCATGCCGGCGGCCGCGCCGAGCATGAAGAACACGAGCGTCAGCCACGGCGAGGTGCCGAGCCACCGGTCGAGCACGAAGCCCATCCCGGTTCCGACGGCGAGCGTGGCGAGCAGTTCGACCGAGATGCGGAGCCCGAGGCCCAGTTGCCCCGTCGTCCGCCCGGCGGAAGATGCCGACCGCGTCTCCGATTTCGCCCGACGCTCCTGGACGGCCTTGACCTTGGCCGTGAGTTCATCGAGCTGCCGGTTCCGATCGTCCGGATCGGTCATGCTCGAAGTCTCCGGGTAAGCTGCCGGTCGAAATGGCGAAAAAAGCCATAGAATCGGGCCTTTTCCGCCTCGCTGACGGCGCGGACAATAGGGTTGGGCCGTTCCCCTGTCAAGGCCGAAAGGGGGAAACTACGGCCTTGATCGGAAAGGGAAAACGCCCCGCGCGTCAGGCCGTCGCGCGGAGCTTTTCTGCGTTGCGAAGATCGACCGAAACGAGGGTCGAGACGCCCCGCTCGGCCATGGTGACGCCGAAGAGCCGGTCCATCTTCGCCATCGTCAGGCGGTGGTGGGTGACGACGATGAAGCGCACGCCCGAGGAACGGCCGATCTCGTCGAGCAGCTTGCAGAACCGGTCGACATTGGCGTCGTCGAGCGGTGCGTCGACTTCGTCCATCACGCAGATCGGGGCGGGGTTGGTGAGGAAGACGGCGAAGAGCAGCGCCAGCGCCGTCATCGCCTGCTCGCCGCCCGATAGCAGTGTCAACGACTGCAGCTTCTTGCCCGGCGGCGAGGCCATCACGTCGAGGCCCGCTTCGAGCGGATCGTCGTTGACCTGGCCGTCCGGGCCCATCACCGGCGACAGCGTCAGGTGCGCGCGGCCGCCGCCGAACAGGCGCTGGAACAGGTCCTGGAAGTGCTGGTCGACCTTCGCGAAGGCGTCGCGCAGGCGCTCGCGCGCTTCCTTGTTGAGGCTGGAGATGCCCTGGCGCAGCTTGGCGATGGCGGCGACGAGATCGTCCTTCTCCGTCGTCATGCCGGTGATCTGGGCTTCGACCTCCTCGGCCTCCTGCTCGGCGCGCAGGTTGACCGGGCCCATGTTGTCGCGTTCCTTGACCAGGCGTTCCAGCCGCCGCTCGATGTCTTCCATCGCGGGCAGCTCGTCGGCGGGGTCGACCATGCCGGCGGCAAGGCAGCCGTCCGGCGCGCAGTCGAGCCGTTCGCGGATCGTCTGCACCAGCAGTTCGCCCGCGGCCGTCTGCTGCTCGATATGGCCCTGCTCGCGCACGCGGTCCTCGCGTGCCTCGACGAGGGTGGCCTCCACCGCCTTCAGTGCGCGGTCGGCCTCGCGCACGGCGCTCTCGGCGGCGGCGAGGTCGTCGGCGGCCTTGCGGCGGATGGCTTCCATCTCCTGCGTCTTGGTCAGCAGGGCTTCGCGTTCGGCGGCGATCTCGGCCGGGCGGCCGGCCATTTCCTCGCGCTCGCTCGCGGTCAGCTCGGCGCGCTCGACGAGCGTGGCGATCTGGCGCTGGGCGGAGTCCGCGCGGTTCGTCCAGGCTTCGGTCTCGTTGCCGATCGTGTGGCGGCGGCGCTCGCGCCCGTCGCGCTCGCGCAGCAGACGCGCCGAGGCGGCCTCGCGCTCGGCCAGCGCCTGGCGGGCGGCGGAGAGCGACTGGCGGTCTTCGGCCAGCTTGGCGCGCGCGCTCGCCGGATCCTCGATCTCGGCAAAGCGGGTCTCGGCGGCGACGCGGCGCGCATCCAGTTCGGCGCGGTCGGTCTCGTTGCGCCCGATCTCGCCCGCGAGAAGCGCAAGCTTGGCGGACTCGTTCTCGGTCTCGCGCGCGATGCGCACGATCTCGCCGCGCGCGGCTTCCACCGCACTCGTGGCGCCGCGCGTCGTCTGGCGCGCGGCCTGGTCGGCGGCTTCGGCGGCCTTGCCGGCTTCGCGCGCGATGCCGTGGCGCGTGCGCGCGCCCTCGGCGATCTCGCGCGCGCGGATCAGGTCGGCGTCGAGCGCTTCGAGACGGTTGCGCATTGTCAGCAGTTCGGCCGCCTGCGAAGCGGCACCCGCACGCTGGGCGAAACCGTCCCAGCGCCACAGGCCGCCTTCGCGGGTGACGAGACGCTGGCCCTGCGCGAGCTGCGGGGCAAGCGCTTCGGCGGTCGCGGCGTCGGCGACGATGCCGATCTGCGACAGGCGGCGGGCGAGCGCGTCCGGCGCCTGCACGAACTCGGACAGGGCCGTCGCACCCACGGGCAGCGGCGGCGGATTGCCGGCGATGTCGAGCGTGCGCCAGTTGCGCGGCGCTTCGCCGTCGAGCGAGGCGGCGAGGTCGTCGCCGAGACCGGCACCCAGCGCCGCTTCGTAGCCGGCGGCGACGCGCAGCGCGTCCATCACGGGCGCGTGCGGACCGGCGTTCTTGGTCAGCGCCGCGAGCGCGCGGGCGATGCCCTGGCGCTCGCCGTCGAGCTTGGCGAATTCCTGGTCGGCTTCGCGCAGCGCCTCGCGCGAGGCGAACTCTTCTTCCTGCGCGGCGCGGCGCGCACCCTCGGCGTCTTCCGCCGCCGAGATCGCGGCGTTCATCGCGGCGTCGGCTTCGGCAAGGCGCGCTTCGGCGGCGAGCCGCTTCTCGTCGGAACCCGCGAGCTGCGCTTCGAGCCCGGCCTTGTCGGCCTCGAGCGACGTGCGGCGGTCGGCCAGACGCGCAAGGCGCCCGGCGAGATCGCCCGTCTCGCGCTGCAGGGCGGCGCGCTCGCTCTCGGCCTTGGCGACGGCTTCGGTCGCGCGGGCCAGCTCGGCGTCGAGATTTTCCACTTCGTTGCGGCGCGCTTCGATGTCGGTGGCGAGGCCCGCTTCCTCCTCGGCCGCGCGCACATCGTGCTCGGCGAGTTCGGCAAGCTCGGCCGCCAGCTTCTCGCGCGCGGCATGCGCGTCGGCGAGCAGCGACTCTTCGCGCGCCTTGTCGCGCGCGAGCTGTTCGAGGCGCGCATCCAGCGCTTCGATCTGCGCGACGATGCGGCGTTCTTCTTCGGCTAGCTGCTCGCCCGCGACCTGCAGGCGCGTCAGCGCCGCGGCCGCTTCCGCCTCGTGGCGGCGCAGGTCGGGCAGCAGCGCCTGCGCTTCGGCGACGACGGTGGACGCGGCGGCGGCCTTGGTCGTGATCTCGATGACCAGCGCCTCGGCGGCGGCGAGCTTCTCGGATGCTGCGGCGCTGTCGGCCTGCTGCTTTTCCCAGCGCAGGTGGAACAGGATCGCTTCCGCACGGCGCACGAGGTCGCTCATGTTGCGGTAGCGCGCGGCCTGGCGGGCCTGCTTCTTGAGGCCGTCGAGCTGCGTGGCCAGCGTGGTGAGCACGTCGTCGAGGCGCGCGAGGTTCTGTTCGGCGGCCTTCAGCTTCAGTTCCGCCTCGTGGCGGCGCGAATGCAGGCCGGTGATGCCGGCGGCCTCCTCGAGGATCTGACGGCGCTCGGTGGGCTTGGCCTGGATGATCGCGCCGATGCGGCCCTGGCTCACCAGCGAGGGCGAATGCGCGCCGGAGCCGACGTCCTGGAAGAACAGCTGCACGTCGCGCGCGCGCACTTCGCGCCCGCCGATGCGGTAGGCCGAGCCCTTCTCGCGCTCGATGCGGCGCACGACGTCGAAATCCGACATGTCGTTGTACGCGGCCGGGGCCTTGTGCTCGGGGTTCTCGACGAAAAGGCCCACTTCGGCCACGTTGCGCGCCGGGCGGCTCGTCGTGCCGGCGAAGATCACGTCGTCCATCTCGCCGCCGCGCAGCGCCTTCACGCGGTTCTCGCCCATGACCCAGCGCAGCGCCTCGACCAGGTTCGACTTGCCGCAGCCGTTGGGCCCGACGATGCCGGTCAGCCCCGGTTCGATCGCGAACTCGGTCGGTTCGACGAACGACTTGAAGCCGGACAGGCGCAACTTGACGAACTGCATGGACGAAACTCCCTGGGTACTGGACTTGGGCTCTAGCGGCCGGCGAGCGGCTTCAGGATCTTGTCGAGTTCTTCGAAGGTCTGGCCGCCGCGATGGACGGTGCCGTTGATGACGAGCGTGGGCGTGGCTTCCACCTTGTGGACGCGCTCGCCGGTCATCGACTGCTGGAGGACGGCATTCTGCATTTCGGGGTTGGCGAGGCAGGCATCCATCGCCGCTTCGCTCATGCCGCCGGTGCGCGCGAGGCGGCGCAGGCTTCCCATGATCTGGTCGGGCGAGTTGCCGCGCAGCCAGTTGGGCTGCTGGGTGAAGAACACGTCGAGGAACGTGAAGAAGCGCTCGGGCCCCGCGCATCGCGCCAGCATCGCCGCGTTGAGCGCGATGCGGTCGAGCGGGAAGTCGCGGAAGACGAGCTTCAGCTTGCCCGTGTCGATGTACTCGCTCTTCAGGCGCGGCATCGTCTCGACATGGAGCTTGGCGCAGTGCGGGCATGTGAGGGAGGCGTATTCGATCATCGTTATCGGGGCGTTGTCGGCCCCCATGACCATGTCGAGGCCCTCCGCCCGCGGGGCGGGCACGAGGGTCTGCGCCGAGGCCGAAAAGGCCAAGCCGATCAGCGCGAAAGCCGCGATGAATGTCGAGATATGCCGCTTGTTCATACTTCCACCCACAAGATGTTGTGATCGTACCGACTCGGTGCCGGACTCCTCAAGGTCGATTCCCCGGTATGGGGATAACTCGGGCTATCCCACCGCAGAATCTAGACTTTTCCGCGGCGACCGCGTTTCAGGCCCTCGCCGAGGCGCAGCAGGGCGGACTGCAAATCCGGGTCGCCGAGCGACTCGACCGCCTGTCCCAGTTCGCGCTTTTCGGCGGGGGTGAGGGCGCGCGGCGGCGGCGAGGGCGGGTCGCCCGCCAGCGGCATCGGCCCCTGCACGAAGCGCAGGCGCTCCACCGCCTTGAATCCGGTGAAGGAATTGATCCGCTCGACCAGCTGTGGGGCGAGATGCTGGAGCTCCATCGCCGCTCCGCCGGCGACGCGCAGCGTCAGCACGCCGGACGAGGGCGGCACGCTCACGCCCTTGGGCGGGCGCGGCGGGGTCGACAGCTTCTCGGGCAGCGTGGACGAGGCCAGTGCCGGTCCCACGATGTTCGCCCATTCGGCGACGATGGTGGCGAACGCTGCCCCGCGGCGCTTCAGCGCTTCCTTCGTCAGTCTCGGTATCTGCGTCGCGATCGCCTTGAGCGCCATGGCGGGCAGTCTAGACTGCCGCCCATGCGACTCCAAATTTCCCGGCGATGACGGCGCTCACGGCGGCATTGCTCGCCTGGTACGACCGGCACCGGCGCGTCATGCCGTGGCGCGCGCGCGGCGACCAGGTGCCCGATCCCTACCGGGTCTGGCTTGCCGAGATCATGCTGCAGCAGACGACGGTCGCCACGGTCGGCCCCTATTTCGAGAAGTTCGTGAAGCGCTGGCCGACGGTCGAAGCGCTGGCGGCGGCGCCCCGCGAAGACGTGCTGCATGCGTGGGCCGGGCTCGGCTACTACGCGCGGGCGCGCAACCTGCACGCCTGCGCGCAGGCCGTCGCGCGCGAACATGGCGGCGTGTTTCCCGATACCGAGGAAGGTCTGCTGGAACTGCCGGGTATCGGTCCCTACACGGCGGCGGCCATCGCGGCCATCGCGTTCGGCCGGGCGAGCGTGGTCATCGACGGCAATGTCGAGCGCGTGATCGCCCGCCTGCATGCGATCGCGACGCCGCTGCCCAAGGCGAAGAGCGAGATCCGCGCCGTGCTCGCCGACATCGTGCCGCCCGACCGGCCCGGCGATTTCGCACAGGCGACGATGGATCTGGGGGCGACCGTCTGCAGCCCGCGCAAGCCGCGCTGCATGCTGTGCCCCTGGAAGCTCGCCTGCACGGCGCGCGCGGCGGGCGAGGCGGAGCGCTATCCCGTGAAGCTGCCGCGCGCCAAACGCCCGATGCGCCGCGCCGTCGCCTTCGTGCTGACGGACCGCACCGGTGCCGTGTGGCTGCGCCGGCGCGCCGACAAGGGCCTGCTCGGCGGCATGATGGAAGTGCCGTCGAGCGAATGGCGCGCGGCCGATCCGTCCGAGAAGGCCGCGCGCGCCGCGGCACCGGCGGCCCTTGCGTGGCGAACGCTTGCGGGGCGCGTGCGCCACGGCTTCACGCATTTCGAGCTGGAGCTGACGGTGTGGGCCGCACGTGGCGCACGCGCCGACGTGACGGGCGGGCAGTGGGTGGCGCTCGACAGGCTCGACGACGTCGCCCTGCCCACCTTGATGCGCAAGGTGATCGCGCACGCCCTCAAGGCGGCGAAAGACAGCCTGCCAGCGCGCGCGCGAGTCCGCGCATGATCGCCGCATAGGCCGCCGGGCCCGGCGGAATATCGACGCCGACATAGTCGAGCGTGGCGACGCGCGCATCGGTTCCTTCCACGATGGTGCGCACCAGCGACGGCTCGAACTGCGGTTCGGCGAACACGCAGATCGCCGCGCTGCGCCGCACCTTGTCGCGGATGCGCTGGACGCGCTGCGCGCCGGGCCGCCGCTCGGGGCTGACCGTGATCGAGCCCGCGGTCGCGAGGCCGTAGCGCTTCTCGAGATACTGGTAGGCGTCGTGGAACACGATGAAGGGCTTGCCCGCGAGCGGGCGCAGCGTTGCTGCCAGCTCGTCGTCGAGCGCGTCGAGCATCGCCTGCGTCTTCGCGGCGTTGGCCGCATAGTGCAAGGCATTGGCGGGATCAAGCTTCGCGAGTTCCGTCGCCGCGGCGGCGGCGAGGATCTTCAGGTTGCGCGGATCGAGGAAGAGGTGGCCGTCGATGGCACCCGCACCGTGGGCATGGCCGTCGCCGTCGTCTTCCCACACGCCGCCGCTGCGCGCCTGCAGCTTCCCGATGCCGGGAAGATCGGCGAGTGCGACGATCCGCGCGCGCCCGGCGAGGCCCGCGAGCGGGCGGGCGAGGAACGTCTCGTAGTCGCGCCCGATCCAGAAGACCAGGTCGGCCTCCTCGAGCAGGCGGGCCTCGGACGGGCGCATCGCATAGGTATGCGGCGAGGCGCCGCCCTTGATGACGGTCTCGGGCATGCCGATGCCGTCCATCACGCCGGCCACGATCGATTGCAGCGGGGCGAAGCTCGTCACGACGCGCGGCGCGGCCTCGCCCGGTGCGGGCAATGCGAGGAGGGCGGCAAGGGTGGCGAGCCTCAAAATCCGCATGGTGGTCCGGGCCTCCGATGAGCTATAATGTACCGTATAGTATAACATCCAACCGGAACGCAAGGCACATGGCGAAACGGCCGGCGAAGGCCCCGCAGGCGGGGCACAATCACGGGGCCTGTATCTCGGACGCGATGAAAGCGGCCGAACGCCTGTGCGCGGACAGCGGCGAGAAGCTGACCGACCTGCGCAAGCGCGTGCTGGAACTCGTCTGGGCAAGCCACAAGCCGGTCGGCGCCTACCAGCTGCTCGACAGCCTGCGCACCGACGGCCGCTCGGCCGCCCCGCCGACCGTCTATCGCGCGCTGGAGTTCCTGCTGGCACAGGGTCTCGTCCATCGCGTCGAATCGCTCAACGCCTATATCGGCTGCACGCATCCGGGCGAGCGGCACGCCACGCAGTTCCTGATCTGCAGGCGCTGCGGCACGGCCGTCGAGCTCGACGATCCGCGCATTGCCGCGGCGATCGACATGAGTGCCGCGCGCATCGGCTTCGAGGTGGGTGCGCGCACGGTCGAGGTCGCGGGCACCTGCGCGGACTGTCGATGAGCGCGGCCCCGCTGATTGCTGGGCCCCTGATTTCAGGGCGTGGCATCGTCAAGAAATTCGAGGATCGCACGGTGCTCGACCATGTCGATGTCGCGGTCGCGCCCGGCGAAATCGTCACGGTCATCGGGCCCAACGGGGCGGGCAAGACCGTGCTGCTGCGCATCCTGCTCGGTCTCGTGCCGGCGGATGCGGGCGCGGTCGAACGGCGCGAAGGCCTCGCCGTCGGCTACATGCCGCAGAAATTCGCCGTCGACGAGAACCTGCCGCTGCGCGTGTCGCGCTTCGTCGGGCTCGCCGGCAGGTTCTCGGCGAAGGAGATCGAAGCGGCGCTCGACGAAGTGGGCGTCGCCGCGCGTATCGATGCGCCCGTGCAGGGCCTGTCGGGCGGCGAGTTCCAGCGCGTGCTGCTGGCGCGTGCATTGCTGCGCCAGCCGCAGCTCCTCGTGCTCGACGAGCCCGCGCAGGGCGTGGACGTGATCGGGCAGGACGCGCTCTACGACCTGGTTGCCGACGTGCGCGAACGCCACCGCTGCGGCGTGCTGCTGGTCAGCCACGACCTGCATCTGGTGATGGCGCGCTCGGATCGCGTGCTGTGCCTCAACGGGCATGTGTGCTGCTCGGGACGGCCCGAGGCCATCGGCAAGGACCCGGCCTTCGCCGAATTGTTTGGTGCACGCGCCGGCGAATCGCTCGCACTCTACCGCCACCGGCACGACCATGTGCACGATGCGGCGGACGCGCATCACCATCATCACGGCCATGATCACGACCACGATCACGCGGGCCATCGCCATGGATGAGTTCTTCTGGCGCGCCCTCGCGGCGGGCATCGGGCTTGCCGCGATCGCCGGACCCTTGGGCAGCTTCGTGGTGTGGCGGCGCATGGCGTTCTTCGGCGACGCGCTGGCGCATTCGGCACTGCTGGGCGTGGCGCTGGGATTCCTGCTGCGCATCGAGGTGAATCTCGCCATCGCCGCGATGTGCGTGGTCTTCGCGACATTGCTGACCGCGATGCTGGCGCGTGCGCGTCTGGCGCCCGACACGCTGCTGTCGATCTGCGCCTTCACGGCCCTGTCGGTCGGGCTCGTGGCGCTGTCGTTCGTGGAAAACGTGCGTGTCGACCTGATCGGCTATCTCTTCGGCGACATCCTCGCGGTCGGCCGCGCGGATCTCGCGTGGATCTGGGGCGGGGCCGGGGTCGGGCTCGCGGTGCTGGGGTTGCTCTGGCGTCCGCTGCTGTCGGTGACGGTGCATGCCGATCTGGCGGCCGTCGAAGGCGTCAACGTGGGCGCGATGCGCCTTGCCTTCGTGCTGCTGCTGGCCGTGCTCGTCGCGGTGGCGATGAAGATCGTCGGCGTGCTGCTGGTCACCGCCCTGCTGGTGATGCCGGCGGCGGCCGCGCGCCGCTTCGCGCGCAGCCCGGAAAGCATGGCCGCGATCGCGGCGGGGATCGGGGCGGTTGCGAGCGTGGCGGGGCTGCTGGCGTCGGTCGAGTTCGACACGCCGTCCGGCCCGTCGGTCGTCGTCGCGGCCGCCAGCCTGTTCGCCGCCAGCCTCGTGCTGCCGCAGCGGCGCTAGGCTTCGCGCCCCAACGCGTGTGCGGCGATCACGGCCGCGCTCAGCAGGATCACGGCACCGGCCTGATGGGCGGCGGCCAGCGGGACCGGCACCCACAGCATCAGCGTCGCGATGCCGAGGCACGCTTGTGCAAGTGCCGCGGCCGGCACGGCCAGTACGGCGACGCGATCCGCGTGCGTGCGTGCTGCGGCCGCGTTCTTCCACGCGAACAGGCAGGCGAGCGCGGCGGCGGTAATGCCGAGCCAGCGATGGTTGAACTGCACGCTCGCGTGGTTCTCGAACAGGTTCCGCCAGAAGGGCTCGATGTCGGAATAGCCCGCCGGCACCAGCCGCCCGTCCATCAGCGGGAACGTGTCGGAGACGAGGCCGGCATCGAGGCCCGCGACGAACGCGCCCGCCAGGATCGTCACGAACACGAAACCCGCCAGCGCTAGGCCGCGCGTGCGTGCAGGCGTGGACGTGCGGGCCCCGCGCAGCATGTCGAGCGCCATCCACAGCAGGCCCGCATGCAGGGCGAGCGCGAGTGCGAGATGGAGTGCAAGCCGGTACTGGCTGACGGCGAGCATGTCGCGCTCGAGCCCGCTTGCGACCATCCACCAGCCGATGGCGCCCTGCAGCCCGCCGAGGCAGAAGAGGGCCGCGAGCTTCGCGGCCTGCACGCCCCGCACATGCCCGCGCGCCCAGAACCAGACGAAGGGAAAGAAGAAGACGAGGCCGATCAGGCGGCCCCAGAAGCGGTGGAACCACTCCCAGAAGAAGATGCGCTTGAACTCGGCGAGGCTCATGCCCGCGTTCTTCAGCTGGTACTGGTCGATCTGCCGGTACTTGTCGAACTCGGCCTGCCAGTCGGATTCCGACAGCGGCGGCAACGCCCCGGCCACCGGACGCCACTCGACGATCGACAGGCCGGATTCGGTGAGGCGCGTGATACCGCCGATCACCACCATCGCGAAGATCATCGTGCAGCACACGAGCAGCCACAGCCCGACGGGCCGGGCGCTGCGGGCGGTCGCTGGGGCGAGGGCGATATTGCGCATCGTACGAAGGAGATAGACCGAAACGGCCGGCCGGGCCAGCGCGCCGCGGGCGCGTAACTGCGCACCGTCTTGACAAGCCCCCGCCACCTGATGACACATATGTACACGAACGACCTGCCGGGAGCACCGATGCAGCCTGCCGCCAAGCTCGAACCCTCGAACGCGACCAAGCCTGCGACCGAGTGCGAATACGTTCTGGAAACGCAGATCGGCCATCTGCTGCGCCGCGCCCACCAGCGCCACGTCGCGCAGTTCGAAAAGGAAGTCGGCGACCTCGACCTCACGCCCACGCAATTTGCTGCTCTGGCGAAAATAAGCGAGCGCGGCGAGGTGTCGCAGAACCTTCTCGGCCGCATGACGGCGATGGATCCCGCGACCATCCAGGGCGTCATCCAGCGCCTGATGGCGCGCGGCCTGATCGACCGGCGCCCCGATCCCAACGACCGGCGCGCCACGCTGCTGCGCCTCAGCACGCAAGGTCGCACGCTGACGCGCGAGGCGATCCGCCGCGCGCACCGCGTATCGAGCGCCGTGCTCGAACCGATGTCGCCCGAAGAGCGCGCGACGATGACCGGCCTGCTGCGAAAGCTTACGGAACTTACATGAACCTCGCCTTCGGACTTGCCTTCGCCGATCTCTACGATCGTGCGCAGCTCGCGCGCATCGACGGTCTTTTCGCGGACGCGCTGAAGGCGGCCGATCCGGCCCTGCACGACCGGCTGATGGCCGCGCGCGCGAACCCCGACGCGCTCGCCGCCAAGGACGAGGGCAATCTGCTCGTCGATGCCGGCCCGCATGTCGAGAATTTCGTGGCGAAACTGTTCGGCATCGAGGCCGAGGCCGAGGCGCTGGCCAGGCGCACCCATGCGCTCGCCCCGCTCTATGCGGTCAAGCGCCTGTTCGTGCAGCGGCGCGCGGCGAAGGCCGCGAAGGCCGAAGCGCTCGTCGCATTCGACCCCTCGACGATGGACAGGCTGCTGGGTGCCGGCTGGAGCGAGCTCAAATTCGCCGAGGCCGTGACGGCTTGGGAGAAGGACGAGGCCGCCAACAAGGACGCGCTTGCGGCGGCGCTGGATTACGCGGGCTGGGCGCTCGTCACCGAAGCCGGGCGCAAGCGCCACGGCAAGGGCATCCTGTTCCGCGTGCCGGGCAAGCCCGATCCGCAGAACTACATCGCGCTGGAGACGATCGACATCGACGGCGTGCGCATGCAGCGCCTGCCCGAGCACGAATGGCGCCACCGCGACGGCTTCGCGCTGACCGACGAGGGCATGGGGCTCGACCGTGCGCTCGACCAGGCGAACTACTGCATCTGGTGCCACGCGCAGGGCAAGGACTCCTGCTCGAAGGGCCTCAAGGACAAGAAGACGGGCGCGTTCCAGAAGACGGTGTTCGGCGTCAATCTCGCCGGCTGTCCGCTGGAAGAGAAGATCTCGGAGATGCATGCGCTGAAGTCCAACGGCTTCGCGCTGGGCGCCTTCGCGACGATCCTCGTCGACAACCCGATGGTCGCCGCGACCGGCCACCGCATCTGCAACGACTGCATGAAGGCCTGCATCTACCAGAAACAGGACCCGGTCGACATCCCGCAGGCCGAGACGCGCATCCTCAAGGACGTGCTCGCGCTGCCGTGGGGCTTCGAGATCTATTCGCTGCTGACGCGCTGGAACCCGCTCAACGTCCGCCGCCCGCTGCCGCGCCCCGACACGGGCCGCAAGGTGCTGGTCGTCGGCCTCGGGCCCGCGGGCTACACGCTCGCGCACCATCTGATGAACGACGGTCATGTGGTGGTCGGCATCGACGGGCTGAAGATCGAGCCGCTGCCGCCGTCGGTGTCGGGCATCGCCGCGAACGGCGCGCGCGTGGCGTTCGAGCCGGTGCGCGACAGCACCGCCCTGTTCGAGAATCTGGACGAGCGCGTGCTCGCGGGTTTCGGCGGCGTGGCCGAGTACGGCATCACGGTGCGTTGGGACAAGAACTTCCTGAAGGTCATCCGCCTGCTGCTGGAGCGGCGCGAGACCTTCGCGATGTACGGCGGCATCCGATTCGGCGGCACGCTGACGATCGAGGAAGCCTACGCGATGGGCTTCGACCACGTCGCGCTGTGCATGGGCGCGGGGCGGCCCACCATCGTCGACATGCCCGGCGGTCTCGCGCGCGGCGTGCGGCAGGCGTCGGACTTCCTGATGGCGCTGCAACTCACGGGGGCGGCCAAGAAGGACTCGCTCGCCAACCTGCAGATCCGCCTGCCGGTCGTCGTCATCGGCGGCGGCCTCACGGCGATCGACACGGCGACGGAATCGCTCGCCTACTACGTGCGGCAGGTCGAGAAGTTCCTGCTGCGCTATGAAACCCTCGTCGCCGAGCGCGGCGAAGCGGTCGTGCGCGCGCGCTGGACGGCGGAAGATTCCGAGATCGCGGCCGAGTACATCGCGCATGCGCGTGCACTCCGCGCCGAGCGCGAGAAGGCGCGGACCGAGGCCCGCGAACCCGCTTTCGCGCCTCTGCTCGACAGCTGGGGCGGGGCGACGGTCGCCTACCGCCGCCGCCTGATCGACGCGCCCTCCTACACGCTCAATCACGAGGAAGTCGCCAAGGCGCTGGAAGAAGGCGTGCGCTTCGCCGAGAGTCTGACGCCAATCGCCGTCGAGACCGACGCCTACGGCGCCGCCAAGGCGCTGAAGGTCAAAACGGCCGAGGGCGAAGAACGCACGCTGCCTGCGCGCGCGATTCTCGTCGCGGCCGGCACGCAGCCCAACACGGTGCTCGCGCGCGAGGAGCCGGGCCGCGTGAAGCTGCACGGCAAGTATTTCGCGGCGATCGACGAGGATGGCAATCCGGTCGAGCCGGAAAAGCAGACCTCGAAGCCCGCGATCCCGCACGTGCTGATGGGGATCGGCGCGGAAGCCGGGCGCGCGAGCTTCTTCGGCGACCTGCACCCGTCGTATTTCGGCAATGTCGTGAAGGCGATGGGGTCGGCCAAGCAGGGCTATCCGGTCATCACGCGGGCGCTGGCGAAGCTGCCGCGTTCGGCGGTGACGTGGCGCGATCTTCGCGCCACGCTCGATGCCGATCTGCGCGCGAGCGTGCACGCGGTCAACCGCCTGACGCCCAACATCATCGAGATCGTGGTGAAGGCGCCGCGCGCGGCGCGCAGCTTCCAGCCCGGCCAATTCTACCGGCTGCAGAATTACGAGGCGTATGCGCGACGCGTCGACGGCACGGTGCTGGCGATGGAAGGCCTCGCGATGACCGGGGCGTGGACCGACAAGGACAAGGGCCTGATCGCGGCGATCGCGCTCGAGATGGGCGGCTCGTCCGATTTGTGCGCGGGCCTCAAACCCGGCGAGCCTGTCGTCATGATGGGCCCGACGGGCACGCCGACCGAAACGCCGTCGGGCGAGACGGTGGCGCTCGTCGGCGGCGGGCTCGGCAACGCGGTGCTGTTCTCGATCGGCGCGGCGCTGCGCAAGGCGGGCTCGAAGGTCGTCTATTTCGCCGGCTACAAGAAAATCCAGGACCGCTACAAGGTCGAGCAGATCGAGGCGGCGGCCGACGTGGTCGTGTGGTGTTGCGACGAGGCGCCGGGCTTCGTGCCCGGCCGCGCGCAGGACAAGACGTTCACGGGCAACATCGTTGCGGCGATGAACGCCTATGCGACGGGTGCCCTGGGCGACCAGCCCGTGCGCCTGCAGGATGCCGACAGGATGATCGCCATCGGCTCGGACCGCATGATGGATGCGGTGGGCCGCGCGCGCCACGGGCTGCTGAAGCCGTGCGTGAAGCCCGGCCACCACGCCATCGGCTCGATCAACTCGCCCATGCAGTGCATGATGAAGGAAATCTGCGCCCAGTGCCTGCAGCCGCACCGCGATCCGGTCACGGGCAAGCAGACGGTGGTCTTCTCGTGCTTCAACCAGGATCAGGATCTCGACCATGTCGATTTCGCGGGCCTGTCCGCGCGCCTGGGCCAGAACGCGCTGCAGGAGAAACTCGCCGCCCAGTGGATCGACCGCGCGCTGAAGCGCCTCGATCTGCGGCAGGCGGCGGAATAAGGGACATCTGCTAGACTCGAAGTCGCTGCATCTGGGTCACGACAGGAGGCTTGTATGGAACGCAGGACGTTGCTGAATCTGGCCGTTGCCGCCGCGGTGGCCGGCTGGACGCCGATGGCCGCGGCGCAGGAGCCGATCCGCATCGGCGAGCTCAATTCCTACAAGGTCTTCGCCGCCTTCCTCGAGCCCTACAAGAAGGGCATGGAGCTGGCGGTCGACGAGATCAACGCGTCGGGCGGCGTGCTCCGCCGCAAGCTCGAGATCGTCAGCCGCGACGACAACGGCCAGCCGGGCGACGCCGTGCGCGTGGCCGAAGAGCTGCTGACGCGCGACAAGGTCGCCTTCCTGATCGGCACGTTCCCGTCGAACATCGGGCTTGCGGTGGCGAGCTTCGCCAAGGAGCGCAAGATCCTGTTCATCGCGTCGGAGCCGCTGACCGACAAGATCGTCTGGGACCAGGGCAACCGCTATACGTTCCGCCTGCGCACCTCGACCTACATGCAGACCGCGATGCTCGTACCCGAGGCCGCGAAGCTCGCGAAAAAGCGCTGGGCCATCGTCTATCCCAATTACGAATACGGGCAGGCCGCGACGGCCGCCTTCAAGCAGCTGATCAAGGAACGCCAGCCCGACGTCGAGTTCGTCGTCGAGCAGGCCACGCCGCTGGGCCGCATCGAGGCGGGCGCCGTCGCCGACGCGATCGCGGCGGCGAAGCCCGATGCGATCTTCTCCTCGCTGTTCGGGCCCGACTTCGCCAAGTTCGTGCGCGAAGGCACGACGCGCGGCACGTTCAAGGGCGTACCGGTGTTCAACATCCTCGGCGGCGAGCCCGAATATCTCGATCCGCTGCTCGATGAGGCGCCGGTGGGCTGGTACGTCACCGGCTATCCCTGGCAGGACATCAAGACGCCCGAGCACCAGAAGTTCCTCGCGGCCTACCAGGCGAAGTTCAAGGACTATCCGCGCCTCGGCTCGATCGTCGGCTACACGGCCGTGATGAGCGCGGCCGCCGCGATCCGCAAGGCGGAATCGCTGAACACCGAGAAGCTGGTCGAGGCGATGAAGGGCCTCACGCATTCCTCGCCGTTCGGCGACATCACCTATCGCCGGCAGGATCACCAGTCGACGATGGGGGCCTATGTCGGCAAGGTCGGGCTTCGCGACGGCAAGGGCGTGATGGTCGACTGGACCTACGCCGACGGCGCCAGGTTCCTGCCCTCCGACGCGGACGTCGCGAAGATGCGGCCCGCGGAATAGCAGCGCCGCGCTCCGGCCCGGCGCCGATGGGCGATATCGCGATCCAGTTCCTGAACGGGCTCGCCGGGGCGTCCTCGCTGTTCCTCGTCGCGGCCGGGCTGTCGGTCATCTTCGGCGTCAGCCGGATCGTCAATTTCGCGCACGGCTCGCTCTACATGCTCGGGCTCTATCTCGCCTGGAGCCTCGTCGGCCATTTCGGGCGCGCGTCGGTTCTCGGCTTCTGGGGCGGCGTCGTGTGTGCGGCGCTCGCGGTCGGGCTGATCGGCGCCGCCATCGAGATGCTGGTGCTGCGGCGGATCTACCGCGCGCCCGAGATGTTCCAACTGCTCGCCACCTTCGCGCTCGTGCTCGTTGCGAAGGACGCGGCACTCTATGTCTGGGGCGCTGAAGACCTGCTGGGCCCGCGCGCACCCGGCCTGCGCGGGGCCGTCGAGATCTTCGGGCGGCGCTTTCCGGAATACGACCTGCTGCTGATCGCCATCGGCCCCGCCGTGCTCGGCCTTCTCTGGCTGCTGATGAACCGCACGCGCTGGGGCACGCTGGTGCGCGCGGCGACCGAGGACCGCGAGATGGTCGCGGCCCTCGGCGTCGACCAGTCGCGGCTCTTCACCGGCGTGTTCTTCCTCGGCGCGTGCCTCGCGGGGCTGGGCGGCGCGTTGCAGCTGCCGCGCGAGCCGGCACAGCTGGCACTCGACATCTCCGTCATCTCCGACGCGTTCGTCGTCGTGGTCGTCGGCGGCATGGGGTCGGTCGGCGGCGCCTTCCTCGCGGCCCTGCTGATCGCGCAGGTCAAGGCGCTGTGCATCGCGGTCGGCGACGTGACGCTGCTGGGCACCGTCTTCTCGTTCAGCAAGTTCACGCTGGTGGCGGAGTTCGTCATCATGGCCGCGGTGCTGATCGTCCGGCCGTGGGGCCTGCTCGGCAAGCCGCCGGTCGCGGCGCGCGGGGCCGCGGCGCTCGAGCCGCCGATGGCACCGCCCGGCCCGGTGTTCTGGCCGACGATGCTGCTGCTCACGGTCTTCCTCGCGATGATCCCGCTGGGCGGCGAGGGCTACGCGCTCGTCCTCGCCATCGACATCGCGGTCTTCGCGCTCTTTGCGGTCACGCTGCATTTCCTGATGGGGCCGTCGGGCATGGTGTCGTTCGGGCATGCGGCCTATTTCGGGCTCGGCTGCTACGGGGCGGCACTCGCCTTCCTGAAGCTGCAATGGCCCGCGGAGGCCGCCCTGCTTGCGGCACCGCTCGCGGGCGGGCTTGGCGCCTTGCTGTTCGGCTGGTTCTGCGTGCGGCTGTCGGGCGTGTATCTCGCGATGCTCACGCTCGCCTTCGCGCAGATCGCCTGGTCGGTCGTCTTCCAGTGGGATGCGTTCACCGGCGGCTCGAACGGTCTCGTCGGCCTGTGGCCGCAGGGCTGGGCGCGGGAGCGCACGCTGTTCTACTGGGCGGTGCTGGGGACGAGTGCCGCCGCGATCTTCCTGCTGTGGCGCATCGTCCACGCGCCGCTGGGCTACGCGCTGCGCGCGGCGCGCGATTCCACGCTGCGCGCCGAGGCGATCGGCATCGACGTGCGCCGCGTGCGCTGGATCGGCTTCGCGCTCGCCGGCGCGTTCGCGGGCCTCGCAGGCGGGCTCTTCGCGTTCTCGAAGGGAAGCATCTCGCCCGAGGCTCTGGGCGTCGCCCGCTCGGTCGACGGGCTCGTCATGGTGCTGCTGGGCGGCGTGCAGACGCTGACGGGGCCGGTGCTGGGGGCCGCCGCCTTCACGCTGCTGCAGGACGAGATCGCGCGCGGCACCGACTATTGGCGCGCCGTGCTGGGCGGGGCGATCCTCGTCCTCGTCCTCGCCTTTCCCGCCGGCATCGCGGGTGCCTTGAAACGCCTCTTCGCGCGGGAGGACGGGCGATGAAGGTGCTCGAAGTCTCCGGCCTCGCGAAGGCGTTCGGCGGCGTGCATGCCGTGCGCGGCGTCGATTTCGCCGTGTCGAAGGGCGAACTGCTGGCGATGATCGGCCCGAACGGGGCGGGCAAGAGCACCTGCTTCAACATGCTGAACGGTCAGCTGCGGCCCGATACGGGCAGCGTGATGCTGGCCGGGCGCAGCCTCGTGGGCCTTGCCCCGCACGCGATCTGGCGTCTGGGCGTGGGCCGCACGTTCCAGATCACGGCGACGTTCGGCTCGATGACGGTGCGCGAGAACGTGCAGACGGCGCTGCTGTCGTTCCATCGCGGCCTGTCCGGCTTCTGGCGGCAGGCGGCGGCCCAGTATCGCGACGAAGCGACGGCGCTGCTCGAGCGTGCGGGCATCGCCGAGCTTGCCGAGCGGCCCTGCGGCATCCTCGCCTACGGCGACCTGAAGCGCGTCGAACTTGCCGTGGCGCTTGCCAACAGGCCGCGCCTGCTGCTGATGGACGAGCCGACCGCCGGCATGGCGCCGGCCGAGCGGCTGGCGCTGATGGAGCTGACCGCGCGCCTCGCGCGCGCGGACGGCATCGCCGTGCTGTTCACCGAGCACGACATGGATGTCGTATTCGCGCATGCCGACCGCGTGATCGTGCTCGACCGCGGTGCTGTCATCGCTTCGGGCAATCCCGTCGCGGTGCGGGCAGACGCGAAAGTGCGGCAGGTCTATCTCGGCGCGGACGGGGGGCATTGATGCTCGCGGTCGACGGCATCGACGTCTTCTACGGACGCGCGCACATCCTTGCCGGCCTGTCGCTGACGGTCGGCAAGGGCGAGGTCGTCGTCCTGCTGGGGCGCAACGGGGCGGGCAAGTCGACGACGATGAAGGCGATCATGGGCCTCGTCCCGCCGGCGCGCGGCAGCATCGAGTTCCTCGGCACGCGCATCGGGCGGATGGCGACCCACGAGATCGCGCGGCTCGGCCTCGGCTACGTGCCGGAAGACAGGCGCATCTTCGCGGGACTGACGGTGATGGAGAATCTGGAAGTCGGCCGGCGCGCGGCCGATAGTGGCAACGCCTGGACGCCCGAGCGGCTGTTCGATCTCTTCCCCAACCTCGGCCGCATGCGCGACCGGCCGGGCGGGCGCATGTCGGGCGGCGAGCAGCAGATGCTGACGATCGCGCGCACGCTGATGGGAAACCCGAAGCTCGTGCTGCTCGACGAACCGTCGGAGGGACTCGCGCCCGTCGTGGTCGAGCAGATGGCGCGCACGGTGCGCACGCTGAAGGGCGAGGGGCTGTCGGTCCTGCTCAGCGAGCAGAACCTGCATTTCGCGCGCGAAGTGGCCGACCGCGCCTACATCGTCGAGAAAGGCCGCATCCGCTACGACGGCGCGATGGCCGCATTGATGGAAGACGCAGGCGCGCGCGCGACGTTCCTCGGCGTCTAGACGTCGGCGTCTAGACAGACCGGACCGAGCGCAGGAAGCCTTCGACCGCCGTGTGCAGGCGCGCGGCATCGCTGCCGAACGCCCCGGCGGTCTCCAGCATGCGCCGGGCCGATTCGCCCGTGCGCGCGGCATCGCCATCCACGTCGGAGATGGTGTTGCTGACCTGCTCGTTGCCCTTGGCGACCTCGCCGGCATTGTCGGCGATGGCGCCGATCGACGCGCGCTGCTGGTCGATGGCCACCGCGATCGCCGATGCGATCGCGTCGATCCGGCCGATGGTCTGCGCGATCGTGTCGATGCGCCCGACGGCGAGCCCCGTCGCCTTCTGCATCTGGTCGATCTGCTGGCGGATATCCACCGTCGCGCGCTCGGTCTGGCTGGCGAGGGCCTTGACCTCGCCGGCGACCACGGCGAAACCCTTGCCGGCCTCCCCCGCGCGCGCGGCCTCGATCGTCGCGTTGAGCGCCAGCAGGTTGGTCTGCGCGGCGATCGTCTGGATGAGCTCGACGACGCTTTCGATGCGCTTGGCCGTCGTCTCGAGGCCCCGCACGGCCTCGTTGGTGTCGCCCGTCTGCGCGACCGCTGCCGCCGCGACGCTGCCGGACTCGTCGACCTTGCGCTTGATCTCGTCGATCGAGGCGGTGAATTCGACGACGGCCTGCGTGACCGACCGCACGGTGGCGCTGGCCTGGCGCGAAGCGGCCGCCACGAGCGCCGACTTCTCGCTCGTCGACGTCGCGGCCCTGGAAAGCGCTTGCGCCGCATCCAGCAGGCCCTGCGAACCGGCCGACACCCGATCGACGATGCCCAGCACGTTGCCCTCGAACTCGCGTGCGACCGTCATCAGGTTGGCACGCCGCTCGGCCTCCGCCTGCGCCTTCGCTTCTTCCTGCTGGTGGCGCATGGCCTGGTTGTCGCGCGCGTTGTCGCGGAAGACGGCAAGGGCGGCCGCCATCTCGCCGATTTCGTCGCGGCCCGCCGGCGGCAGGGCCGTATCGAGGGCACCCGCCGCGATCGCGCGCATGGCGCGCGCCGTGTCTGCCACCCGCCCGGCGACGCTGCGGCCGATGAACCATGCCGCCGCAAGCCCGATGGCGAGCGCGCCGAGTGTGCCGCCGAGAATCGTGGCGCGCGCCTGCGCGCCGAACGCGTTCAGGGTGCGCTCCTCGCGTTCGACCAGTTCCGTCGTCCGGCCCGCGACGTCGCGCGCGATCGCGTCCGATTCCGCGATCGCGTCCTGATTGGCCTGCAGGGCCGCGACCAGCCCGGCAAGCTCCTCGCGGAACGTCGCCGCCGCCTGCCCGATCGCGGCGGCCTGCGGGCGTTCGTCGGGGGAGAGGCGCCGCTGCAACTGCGCCGACACGCCGAAGATACGTCGCACGATGGCGGCCGCCGCGTCGACCGATGCCGCGCGGGTCTGCGCGTCGTCGGCGGCTGCTGCGCGCAACATGGTCGTCTGCAACGCTTCGGCCTGGACCTGGAGGTCCAACGCGAAATTCTGCACGCCGAGACTGTCGATCGCGGTCTGGCGGGCCTGCTCGGCCTCGCCGCGCGCCGCGGCGATCGCCTCGTTCTGCCGTTTGCCGAGGGCGGCCGTCAGCATGCGCATCGTCTGGAGACCGCGTTCGGCGGCGCGCGGATCGCCGCCCGTCGCCGCCAGCCGGTAGGCGGTGACCGCTTCGGCGATGCGCCCCGCCAGCGCCTCGTCGTCCGAGCCGGCCGTCTGCCGGCGCAGCAGGGCCGCGGCGACGAACGAACTGCGGAGAGTCGCGGCGACGCCGTCCTCGTCCTTGGCCGCCGCCGCCGTCGCGGCAGCGCCTGCCGCCGCGATCAGGCGCTCGGACGTGACGAGGACCTCCGAACGCTGGGCGAGGCCGGCCTCGGCCGCCGCCTGGCCGCTTCCCGCGACCTCGCGCGCGCTCGCGGCTGACGTCGCGATGGCCCGCGCCCGCTCGGCGATCTGGCGGACGAGGGCGTCGAGCTTGTCGGACGCCGCGCGCGCGCGCGCTCCGGCGTCGCCGACCTTGGCCACCGTCGCGCGCATCGCGTCGAGCGCCGGGGCGAGCGCTTCGCGGTCCGCTTCGTCGAGCGCACGCAGTGCGGCGCCGACGCGCTCGGGATCGAGTGCGGTGCGCGCCTCGTCGAGTTCGCTCGCCGCACCGCGCAGCGCGTAACGCACCGTGCTGCCGTCGGCCGTCGCCGTCCGGTAGAGGAGCGTCTGCGCCGCGTCGCTGCGCGCGGAGGCGCGCGCGTAGGTATCGGTCACCGCATAGCCGATCCAGCCCACGCCGACCGATAGCGCTACGACGGCGAGAAAGCCGAGGCCGATCCGGGTTGAGATGCGCATGGCGGGATTTTCCGAGGGCGTGTCGATTGCGATTAACGCTCTGTTTACGCCGGTCGGATGTAGAATGGGTTAACCTAAAATACAAAAGTATTACGTTCTGCAACTAAAACAGATAAACCCTCGGAGAGCGAAATGAAGATCCACCGGTTCGTCACGGCCGCCCTGCTTGGGGCCGCACTCGTCCTGGCCGGCACGCCCGCCGCCAAAGCCAACGAATTCGAGAAGCAGATGCGTTCCTTTTTCGAGGCCAAGGTCCGGCCGCTGCTTTCCGATCCCGAAGTGGTCGCGGCGATCAAGGCGCAGAACGCCAGGCATGTCGGCCTCGACGACGCGAAGATAGACGTCCTCGACAAGCAATGGCGGGCGGAGGCGAAGGCAGGCGGCAAGGGCCCGCTGATCGACGACCTGATGGGCCGGCCGCTGTCGGCGCGGCTCAAGGCGTTCAAGCAGGCGAACGCGGGCATCGTCCTCGAGATCTTCCTGATGGACGACAAGGGCCTGAACGTCGCGCAGGCCGACGTGACGACCGACTATATGCAGGGCGACGAGGCGAAGTGGCAGAAGACCTTCCTGATCGGACCGGCCGCGGTGTTCGTCGACGATCTGGATTTCGACGAAAGCAGCAAGTCCTTCCAGGCGCAGATCAGCGCCACGGTCGTGGATCCGGCGACGAAGGCGGCGATCGGCGCCATCACCATCGGCCTTGCGGTCGAGAAGCTCCCCTAGACTTCCCGGTCCGGTCCTTCGAGCCGCCTCAATGCAGCGTCATCAGGTTCGCGTTGAGGCGGAACTCGGCGGGCCTGATGATCTCCGAATGCGCGACGCGCACCTTGAAGAGCTTGCCGTCGAGATTGCGCTCCCAGAAATCGAGGAACTTCTTGAGCACGGGGAACTCGGGAGCCAGATCCAGTTCCTGCCAGACATATGTCTGCAGGAACGCGGGATGGTCGGGCATCCGGTAGAGGATCTCGGCTGTGGTAATCCGATAGTCACCCAGCTGGCGCTCGAAGTCGGACATGTGTTGCACACCCTCCTTTCGTTTCGCGGGCCGAACCGAATCGGCCCCTCTAGCCTCTCGCAAGGAACGTGCCGATTTCAATCATTATTCCAATGCCTTAGCAGCCTCCCTTAGAGAGTGCTGCCAATCCCCTTGACGGGATTTGCGGGAATCCCTATTTCCGCTGGCACTCGCCGGATGCGAGTGCCAATTCAATCGGGAGATACGCATATGAAATTCAAGCCGCTCCATGACCGCGTCCTCGTGCGTCGCGTCGAGGAAGAATCGAAGACCGCCGGCGGGATCATTATCCCGGACACGGCCAAGGAAAAGCCGATGCAGGCCGTGATCGTGGCCGTCGGCCCCGGTGCCCGCAACGAAAAGGGCGAGCTGATCGCCATGTCGGTCAAGGCCGGCGACCGCGTCCTGTTCGGCAAGTGGTCGGGCACGGAAGTGAAGATCGACGGCGAAGATCTCCTCATCATGAAGGAGAGCGACATCCTCGGCACGCTCGAAGGCGTTGCCGGTTCGGCCAAGAAGGCCGCCTGATCCACACCAAGAGGGAATACCAAAATGGCAGCCAAGGACGTTAAATTCGCAGGCGACGCGCGCGCACGCATGCTGCGCGGCGTCGACATCCTCGCCGACGCGGTCAAGGTGACGCTGGGCCCGAAGGGCCGCAACGTCGTGATCGACAAGGCTTTCGGCGCACCGCGCATCACCAAGGACGGCGTGACCGTCGCCAAGGAAGTCGAGCTCGCCGATAAGTTCGAGAACATGGGCGCCCAGATGGTGCGCGAAGTGGCCTCGAAGACCAACGACGCGGCCGGCGACGGCACGACGACGGCGACGGTTCTCGCCCAGGCGATCGTGCGCGAGGGCGCCAAGTCGGTCGCGGCCGGCATGAACCCGATGGACCTCAAGCGCGGCATCGACCTCGCGGTCGAGAAGGTCGTCGAAGACCTCAAGAAGCGCTCGAAGAAGATCACGACCGACGCCGAAGTCGCCCAGGTCGGCACCATCTCGGCCAACGGCGAGAAGGACATCGGCGAGATGATCGCCAAGGCGATGCAGAAGGTCGGCAAGGAAGGCGTGATCACGGTCGAGGAGGCCAAGAGCCTCGAGACCGAACTCGACGTCGTCGAGGGCATGCAGTTCGACCGCGGCTACCTGTCGCCGTACTTCGTGACGAACGCCGAGAAGATGACGGCCGAGCTCGACGATCCGTACATCCTGATCCACGAGAAGAAGCTGACCGGCCTGCAGCCGTTGCTCCCCGTTCTCGAGGCGGTCGTGCAGACGGGCAAGCCGCTGCTGATCGTGGCCGAGGAAGTCGAGGGCGAGGCGCTCGCCACGCTCGTCGTCAACAAGCTGCGCGGCGGCCTCAAGATCGCCGCCGTCAAGGCACCGGGCTTCGGCGACCGCCGCAAGTCGATGCTCGAAGACATCGCGATCCTGACCAACGGCCAGGTCATCTCGGACGATCTCGGCATCAAGCTCGAGACCGTGTCGCTCGACATGCTCGGCCGCGCCAAGAAGGTCCGCATCGACAAGGACAACACCACGATCGTCGACGGCACGGGCAAGAAGAAGGACATCGAAGCCCGCATCGCGCAGATCAAGGCGCAGATCGAGGAGACCACCTCGGACTACGACCGCGAGAAGCTGCAGGAGCGTCTGGCCAAGCTCGCGGGCGGCGTCGCCGTCATCCGCGTGGGCGGCGCCACCGAAGTCGAGGTCAAGGAGCGCAAGGATCGCGTCGACGACGCGATGCACGCCACCAAGGCCGCGGTCGAGGAAGGCATCCTGCCCGGCGGCGGCACGGCGCTGCTCTATGCGATCCGCGCGCTCGACGGCATCAAGGTCGCCAACCACGACCAGCAGGTCGGCATCGAGATCGTCAAGAAGGCGCTGCAGGCTCCGGCCCGCCAGATCGCCGAGAACGCCGGTGCGGACGGCTCGCTGATCGTCGGCAAGCTGCTCGAGGGCAAGTCGGCCACGCAGGGCTACAACGCCCAGACCGGCGAGTTCGTCGACATGGTCAAGGACGGCGTGATCGACCCGACGAAGGTCGTTCGCCTGGCCCTGCAGGACGCGTCTTCGGTCGCGGGCCTGCTGATCACGACCGAGGCGATGATCGCCGAGGCGCCGAAGCCCGAGAAGGCGCCGGCGGCTCCGGCGGGCGGAATGGGCGACTACTAAGTCGCGCCGATCCGGTCGAAGACGGGGAAGGGCCGCAGCGTACGCTGCGGCCCTTTTTCGTTTGCGTGCCCCGTGATAGTGCTTTGCGCACACGCTTCCCGGAGAGATACGCGATGTCGGGCACGCCTCGGATCTATGCGGCGCTTTGCGGGGCCGCGATGGCCGCCGCCAACTTCTCGCCGCCCGCCGCCGCGGCCGACGCGACGCTGGCCGAGCGCGTGATGCAGCTTTCGCGCGCCAGCAAATGGCAACTCGCGGCCAGCGTGCCGCTCGCCTTCCCCACGCACCATCCGCAGGGCATGGTGCGGATCGGCGAGCGCATGGTGATGTCGTCGGTCGAGATCGTCGAGCCGACGCAGCGCTATCCGAGCCCGCAAGGCGGGCTCGACCGCAGCGCCGGGCGCGGGCAAGGGCATCTCTTCGAATTCGACATGCAGGGAAAGCTGCTGCGCCAGGCGAAGCTGGGCGAGGGCGACATCTATCATCCCGGCGGCATCGACTTCGACGGCCGCGACATCTGGGTTCCGGTCGCCGAATACCGGCCCGACAGCAAGGCGATCGTCTACCGGGTCGATCCCGCGACGCTGCAGGCGAGCGAGGTGCTGCGCGTCGCCGACCATATCGGCGGCATCGTCCACGACGCCGATGCGGGCACGCTGCACGGCGTAAGCTGGGGCTCGCGGCGCTTCTACCGCTGGGCGCTCGGCGCCGATCTGCGCGCGACGGGTGCCGCGCCGCTGCGCCGCCTCAATCCCTCGCACTATGTCGACTATCAGGACTGCCACTATCTGGGCGCGGGGCGGATGCTCTGCTCGGGGCTGAACGCCTACCGGATGTCGCCCGACGCGCCGCGCTTTCCGCTGGGCGGGATCGAGATCGTCGATCTAGCGAGCGGCACGCCGGTCTTCCAGGTGCCGGTGACGCAATGGACCGAGTCCGGCCTGCCGATGACCCAGAATCCCTTCTGGGCGGAATCGCACGGCGCGGGCCTGCGCTTCTATTTCGTGCCCGAGGACAACAAGTCGCAGATGTACGTCTACGACGTGACGCCCTGACGGCGCGCGGATTTCACTCGGTCGGGCAGGTCTTGATGCCGAGCAGCGTGTAGGCCGGGCAGAAGCGGAAGAGGGCAGTCGCGATCGGCACGATGCCGACCAGCGCCCACGGGCTCTGCGGACCCCAGAAGTAGAGCGACAGGATGAAGGCGCCCGCGGCGAGGCGCAGGATGCGGTCGATACCGCCGACATTGGCTTGCATGGTTCGGGGCCTCCGGCAATTTAGAGAAGCCTCATATTCGCACGGATTGCGCCGACCATCGCGGACAATTTGTCGCGCATGTGCGGCTGCGAACGGATTTCTGGACGGAGCCGCCTTGCGCTTGTAGCTTGCCGCCCGCCATGCAAGCCATTTTCGACGTCATCCTGCCGGTCTTCGGCATCATCCTGACCGGCTATTTCTCCGGCCGCATCAAGCTGCTCGGGCCCGACAGCTCGGAAGCGCTGAACAAGTTCTGCTACTGGTTCGCGTTGCCGCCGGTGCTGTTCCTGGGGCCGGCGCGTGTCCCCCTCGAACAGGTCTTCAACCTGCCCTTCATCGCGACCTTCATGGGCGGCGTCGCGATCACGTGGCTGGTGGCGCTCGTCGCCGGCATGCTCGCCTTCCGCGACCGGCCGGCGGTGACGGCGCTGGCGCTGCTGAGCGGCACCTTCGCGAATGTCGGCTACATGGGCATCCCGCTGTTCCTCGCGGCCTTCGGGCCCGAGGGCGTGCTGCCCGCCGTCATCTCCACCGTCAGCTGCACGCTGCTGCTGGTCGGCGCGACCGTGATCATCGTGGAGGCGGATCTCGCCGGGCAGGGCGGCGCGGCGACCGCGTTCGGCAAGGTGCTCAAGGGCCTCGCCAGGAGCCCGCTGATCGTGGCGCCGCTGTCGGGCCTCGCCTTCAACCTGTCTGGCCTGCCGATGCCGAAGCCGCTGTCGAATTTCGGCGAGCTGCTGGGTGCGGCGGCAGGGCCCGCGGCACTCTTCGCCATCGGGCTGTTCCTGTCCACGCGCTCGCTCGGCACGCTCGTGGGCGGCAAGAAGCTCGTCGAGGTCGGCTGGCTCGTCTGGGTCAAGCTGATCGTCCATCCGCTTGCCACGTGGTGGCTCGCGGGCATCTTCGGGCTCGACGCGTTCTGGACCGGCTCGGCCGTCATCCTCGCCTCGCTGCCCACGGCCGCACTCTGCTTCGTGCTCGCCCAGCAATACCGTCAGTTCGTCGAGCGCGCGTCGGCGACGATCCTGATCTCGACCGTGCTGTCGCCGCTCATCCTGTCGGCGCTCATGGTCCTTTATGCGGGGATCCGTCCGGGCTGAAGAATTCGCGCGTGCGCGCGATCGCTTCGGCCAACCCGATCCGCTCGATCGTCACGCCCTCGGGGAACGCCTTGGCGAGGCGCGAGGGGAAGCGGGAATCCAGCAGCACGAACACGCCGGTATCGTCGGCCCGCCGAACCAGCCGCCCGAACGCCTGCTTGATGCGAAGGCGCACCAGCCGGTCGTCGTAGGCCGACTTGCCGAAATGCGCGCGCCGCGCCTTGTGCAGGATGTCGGGGCGCGGCCAGGGCACGCGGTCGAACACGATGAGGCGCAGCGAACGGCCCGGCACGTCGACGCCGTCGCGCACCGCATCGGTGCCGAGCAGGCAGGAATCCTCCTCCGCGCGGAAGATGTCGACGAGCGTGGAGACGTCGAGCCGGTCGACATGCTGGGCATAGAGCGGCAGGCCCGCGCGTTCCAGCGGCCCGCCGATCCGGCTGTGGATCGCGCGCAGCCGCCCGATGGCGGTGAACAGGCCGAGCGCACCGCCCTTCGAAGCGAGGAAGAATTCGCGATAGGCCGCCGCCACGCGGTCGGGCGCGTCGCGTTCCAGGTCGTTGACGACGAAGACGCGCGTGTTCTTCGCGTAGTCGAAAGGCGAGGGGACCTGCGCGCGCGTCCAGTCCGGCATGTGCGCCGCCCCGGTGCGCGCGGCGGCCGCCGCCCAGTCGGCCTCGACGTCGCCGGTCGCGTCGGTCAGCGTGGCCGACGTGACGAGCGCGCCATGCGCGGGTCGCAGGACGGCCGCGGCGAAAGGCACCGTCGGGTCGATCCAGCGGCGATGCACGCCCACGTCGGCATCGCGCCCGTCCATGCGTTCCAGCGCCATCCAGTCGACGAAATCGGGCGGGGTCTCGCCCGACAGCGCTTTGAGCATGCCGCGCCAGCCCGCAAGCTCGTTGCCCGCGCGCCGTGCGATGCCGCGCGCCACGGCCTCGATCCGCGCGCGCGTCGCGGTGTCGAGATCGGCGGCCTCGTCGTCGAGGCGCGCCACCAGCAGCTTCGCCAGTGCCACCATCGGCTCGGCGATGCGCGCGAGGGCGGCATCCAGCTTCTCGGCCGCGTCGATCAGCCCGTCGAGCGGCGGGCGGCAGTCGGTCTCCAGCGAATAGCCGTCGCCGGCATCCGATGCGGCGCGCGCGAGCACCTGTTTGCGCACGACGGCGAGGAAGGCTTCGGTCGGCCCGGTGGTCTCGCCCGCGAGGCGCTGCAGCCAGCCTTCGCCGGGCAGGGCGCGCGCGGCGGCGACCGCGCGTTCCAGCAATTCGCTGCCGCCGTCGAGATCGGCGACGAGTTCGCCCGCGCGCGCCTTGAGGCCGCGCACGCGGCTGCGGCCGGTGGTTTCCGCTCCCACGATCCAGCGGCGCAGCTCGACCGTTTCCTGCCCGGTCAACGCACCCCCGAACGCGGAATCGGCGGCATCGAAGACGTGATGCCCTTCGTCGAACACGTAGCGCGTGGGCAGCGTCGATTGCGCGGAACCGGCCGAGAGATCGACGGCGGCGGCCCCGAGCGCGGCCTGCATCATCACGAGCGCGTGGTTGGCGATGACGATCTCGGCCTTGCGCGCGCGGCGCACCGATTTTTCGATCGGGCATCGCATGTAATGCGGGCAGGCCGAATAGATGCATTCGCCGCGCCGGTCGGCGAGGCCGCGCGTGCGCGCCTTGCCGACCAGATCGGGCAGCCATGCCGGGAAATCGCCGCCGACCATGTCGCCGTCGCGGCTGGCGGCCGCCCAGCGCGCCATCAGGCCCAGCGCCGTCGCATCCTGCGGGCGCGTGGCGATCCCGCGCACCGAATCCTCGAGATTGAGGAGGCACAGGTAATTCTCGCGCCCCTTGCGGATGACGACCTTGCGCGCCTTCGTCGCCGGCTCGTCGTGCAGCCGATCCAGTTCCCGGTCGATCTGGTGCTGGAGGTTCTTGGTGTAGGTGCTGATCCACACCGCACCCTGGTTCTTCTCCGCCCACAGCGTCGCGGGCGCGAGATAGCCGAGCGTCTTGCCCACGCCCGTTCCCGCTTCCGCGACCACGAGGCGCGGCGTTTCCGCCGCATCGCGCGGTGCGAAGGCGCCGGATACGGCGGAGGCATAGTCCGCCTGCTCGGGCCGCGCCTCGCTGCCTTCGCCCAGCATGTCGGCCAGGCGGCGGCGCGCCTCGTCGGGATCGACGGGCAGGTTGCCGGGCGGCGGTTCGGGCGCGGTCTCGACCCATTCCTCGATGCGCCGCCAGGCTTCGAGCCCCTGCACCGAACGGTCGGTCTCGTAAGCACCGGGCGAATCGCCGAGTGCGGCGAGCACGGATTCCGCCCAGCGCCAGCCACCGCGCGCCATCGCGCGCGCGGCCCCGACGATGTCGGGATTGCGCGCGACGAGCGGTTCGGCGAGTTCGGCCAGCAGGCGGCGGACGGATTCGTGGACGGCCTGCACCTCGGCCGAAAGCCCGTGCGGGGCGGGCAGGTCCATCGCCTCGGCAAGGCCCCGCGCGGTCGGCAGGCAGAAGCGGGCCGGGCGCACGAAGGCATAGAGTTCGAGCGCGTCGTAGCAGGCGAGCCGGTCGAGCCCCAGCCGGCGCGCAGTGGCGGGTGCGTGCACGGCGATGGGCGGTTCGGCCATCGCGCGGGCCGAGGCTTCCGACAGGCGGATCTCCTCGATCTCGCCGTCGGCCGTAAGCCATGCGGCCTGCGCCACGCCTGCGGCAAGGACCGGGACGGCGGGCACGCGCACGGCCGCCACGCGCGGATTGCTGCCGCGGAAAGGAACGACCGTGCTGTCGGCCGAGGGGGGCGAATCGCGCATGGCCCATCATAGGGCTTCGGCGGGCGTTGACGCACCGGCGCATGGGCCCTAGTTTCGCGGGCCGTTTCGACAATTCCATCCGAGAGCGCCATGACCGATTCCCCCGCACCCCTTTCTTCCGCCCCGCCGACCCGCGCGGACGCGATGAAAGGCCGTGCGTGGCCGTTCGAGGAGGCGCGCCGCCTCGTCGCGCGCACCGGCGAGAAGGTCCCGGCCAAGGGCTACGTGCTGTTCGAGACGGGCTACGGTCCCTCGGGCCTGCCGCATCTGGGCACGTTCGGCGAGGTCGTGCGCACGACGATGGTGCGCAAGGCCTTCGCGATGCTGTCCGACGTGCCGACCAAGCTGTTCGCCTTCTCCGACGACATGGACGGCCTGCGCAAGGTTCCCGACAACATCCCCAACGGCGAGATGCTGGCGAAGAACATCGGCATGCCGCTGACGGCGGTGCCCGACCCGTTCGGCAAGTTCGACAGCTTCGGCGCGCACAACAACGCGATGCTGCGCGAATTCCTCGACCGCTTCGGCTTCGAGTACGAGTTCGTGTCCTCGACGCAGATGTACAAGTCGGGCAGGTTCGACGCGACGCTGCTGAAGGTGCTGCGCGGCTATCGCGCCATCATGGACATCATGCTGCCGAGCCTGCGCGAGGAACGCCGCCAGACCTATTCGCCCTTCATGCCCGTGTGCCCGAAGACCGGCCGCGTGCTGCAGGTGCCGACGGTGGAGACGAAGCCGGAGGCGGGCACCATCGTCTATCGCGACGAGGCGGGAAATCTCGTCGAGACGCCGGTGACGGGCGGGGCATGCAAGCTGCAATGGAAGATCGACTGGGCGATGCGCTGGACGGCGCTCGAGGTCGACTACGAGATGTCGGGCAAGGACCTGATCGATTCGGTCAAGTACTCGTCCAAGGTCGCGCGCGCCATCGGCGGCAAGCCGCCGGAAGGCTTCACCTACGAGCTCTTCCTCGACGAAAAGGGCGAGAAGATCTCGAAGTCGCGCGGCAACGGCCTGACGATCGAGGAATGGCTGAAGTACGGGCCGGCCGAAAGCCTGTCGCTGTTCATGTACCAGCAGCCCAAGGCCGCCAAGCGCCTGCATTTCGACGTGATCCCGCGCCACGTCGACGACTATCTGTCGTTCGTCGAGCGATTCCGGACGCAGAACGTGCAGCAGAAGCTCGACAATCCGGTCTTCCACATCCACGGCGGCGAGCCGCCGGCGCCGGAAGCCAACGGCCTGCCGTTCAGCATGCTGCTCAATCTCGTCGGCGTGGCGAACTCGCTCGACAAGGACGTGCTGTGGGGCTTCATCAGCCGCTATGCGCCCAAGGCTTCGCCGCAGACGAACCCGATGCTCGACCGGCTGGTCGGCCATGCGATCGCCTATTTCCGCGACTATGTCGAGCCCACGCGCGTGTTCCGTGCGCCCAGCGACATGGAGAAGGCGGCCCTTGCCGATCTCGATGCGTGCCTGGCGAAGCTTGCGCCCGACGCGAGCGCGGAAGAGATCCAGAACGAGGTCTACGCGGTCGGCAAGCGCCACCCGTTCCCCGAACTGAAGGCGTGGTTCCAGTCGATGTACGAGACGATGTTCGGCGCGAGCCAGGGCCCGCGCATGGGCTCGTTCATCGCGCTCTACGGAATCGCACCCACGCGCGCGCTGATCGCGCGCGTGCTGTCGGGCGAGATGTCGAAGGCCTAGACCCTCACCCCGCAACGTATACGTTGCGCCTCTCCCGCAAGCGGGAGAGGGGACGCTCACGACAAGCTCGCTAGATCACCCTCTCCCGCTTGCGGGAGAGGGCAGGGGTGAGGGCCTTACTGGCTGACCCAAAGAATGCGGTGGCAGAACACGACGTCGGAGATGTCGAACGTGCGTTCGGCGTGCGCGGCGTTGAGGCTGGTCAGTTCCAGCTTGCGCTGGCCCTTGCGGATCAGCTGCTTGGCCATCACTTCGCCGGCCGTCGTCTTGACGACGACGCGGTCGCCGCGGCGCAAGCTGGCCTGCGGCGAGACGACGATCGTGTCGCCGTCGCGATAGACCGGCTCCATGCTGTCGCCCGCCACCATCAGCGCGTAGGCGTGCGTGTCGGCAAGCTCGGGGAACAGCAGTTCGTCCCAGCCCGTACCGGTGGGATAGCCGGCGTCGTCGAAGAAGCCCTTCTCGCCCGCCTGCGCATAGCCGATGACGGGGACACGGCGCATGGCGCCGGCCACGCTCGGCACCGTGCCGATATAGCCGACGAACTCCGACATCGTGGCGCCGGTCGCCTCGAGGATCTTCGAGATGCTCTCGGTCGACGGCCAGCGCGGCCGGCCGTCGCGCGACACGCGCTTCGACTTGTTGAAGGTGGTGGGATCGAGGCCGGCGCGGCGCGCGAGACCCGACGGGGAGAAGCCATGATCGCCTGCGAGCTGATCGATGGCCTGCCAAACATCTGCGTGACGGAGAATCATGTGTGAATTTTTACTCAGGTTGTTGCGGATTGCATTAGGTATGTATGCCAATTTGAATTTCAAAAAGAAATATTCCTTATATCCAAACGGACTGCTTCCCTTTATCAAGTTGTTTCCAATTTGTTCTGTAAACCGGAGATGGCGGATGATGGCGGGCGCGAAGGCGGCGGGAAGGGGCGGGCGGACGATGGAAGGGGCCGTCGCGTCGGACGATGCGGCCGCCCTCGTCGTGTTCCGCGACCAGACCGAAATCGCCTGGCTGCGGGGCCTGCGCCGCGGCTTCCGGCACTGCGCGGTCTGGGTGCGCGCCGGCGACCTGTGGGTCGTGCAGGAAAGCCTGTCGAACCGGACAATTCTGGGGGTCTGGCAGGCCGACCGGGAGGCCGATCTGGTGGCCGCCCTGCGCCGCGCCGGGCACCGGGTCGTGCGCGCCCGGATCCGGCCGGCGCCGCGGCGCCTCGCCCCGCCGCTGCCCTTCAGCTGCGTGGAGGCGGTCAAGCGCGTGCTCGGCATCCATGCCTGGCATGTGCTGACGCCCTGGCAGCTCTACCGGCATTTGATCCGGGGCTCTCGAAAATCACATTTGACAATTACCCTAAATAGGAATATTTAAAGTTTCAGGCTCATAAATCGAGCTCTTTCCGGCTCCTTCCAGTCCTTGAATGGCTCTGGAGGGGCCGGAAATAGGTACGGATACCGTCCCCTCGAACCGGAGATGTCCCATGGGTGGTTTTTTCTCGCCGTCGATTCCCGAACCCCCGCCGCCCCCGCCGATGCCGGCGTTGCCCGAGCCGGTCGATCCGGACAAGGAAGCGCGCGAGGCGCGCATCAAGGCGATGATCCGCCGCCGTCGCGGCCGGGCCGGCCTCGTGGCGACGGGCGAGCGCGGCGTGCTGCTCGCACCCGCTGCCGCGCAGGGCCTCGCCTCGAAGCTCGGGGAATGACGATGGCCGAGATCCGATCCGAAACGGCCCCGCGCGACACGCTCGCCCGCTTCCGCCGCGCCCGCCAGGCGCGTGGCGCCTGGGAGCCCGCGTGGCAGGATTGCTACGAGTTCGCGATGCCGCAGCGCGTGGCGTCGGGCGGCGGCGAGCGGCGCGGCGAACGCCTGTTCGACGCGACCGCCGGCGATGCGGCCGAGCAGTTGGCCGCATCGCTGATGTCGCAGCTTGTACCCCCGTGGTCGCGCTGGTTCGGCCTGCAGCCGGGCGGCGACGTGCCCGAGGAACACCGCGCGGCGCTCGGCGAGGTGCTGGAGAAGGCGGCCGCATCGTTGCAGGCGCATTTCGACCGCTCGAACTTCGCCATGGAGATCCACCAGTGCTTCCTCGACCTCGTCGTCGCGGGCACGGCGATGCTGCAGTTCGAGGAGGCGCCGGCGGGCGCGGACTCCGCGTTCCGCTTCGCGGCCGTTCCGCTGGCGAGGCTGGCACTCGACGAGACCTCGGAGGGCGCGTTCGACATCGTCTTCCGCACGAGCGAGCTTTCGACCGAGCGGCTGGTCGAGCGTTTCCCGGACGCGGCGCTGCCCGACGCGCTGCGCAAGCCCGATCCGCGCGGCGGGGCCGAGCGCAGGCACACGATCGTCGAGGCGATGTTCGCCGAACGGCCCGGCTACCGCTACATGGCGCTGCTGGAAGACGGCGGCGACGCGTCGCAGCCCGTCGTGCTCGCCGAAGGGAATTTCGCGCAGCCGCCCTTCCTCGCCTTCCGCTGGCTCAAGGCGCCGGGCGAGGTCTATGGCCGCTCGCCCGTGATGAAGGCGCTGCCCGACATCAAGACCGCGAACAAGGTCGTCGAGCTCGTGCTGAAGAACGCCTCGATCGCCGTCACCGGCATCTGGCAGGCCGACGACGACGGCGTGCTCAATCCCGCCAACATCCGCCTGCAGCCGGGCACGATCATCCCCAAGGCGGTCGGCTCGGCGGGCCTCACGCCGCTGGAGGCGCCCGGCCGTTTCGACGTGTCGAACCTCGTGCTCGACGATCTGCGCGGCCGCATCCGGCATGCGCTGCTCGCCGATCGCCTCGGCCAGGTCGACAGCCCGACGATGACGGCGACCGAAGTGCTCGAGCGCTCGGCCGAGATGTCGCGCATCCTCGGCGCCACCTACGGCCGCCTGCAGGCCGAGCTGCTTACGCCGCTGATCGCGCGCGCCATCGCCATCCTGCACCGGCGCGGCGAGATCCCGCCCGTGCTGGTCGACGGCCGCGTGGTCGAGCTCCAGTACAAGTCGCCGCTGGCGCTGGTGCAGGCGCAGGCCGACGTGCGCAACGCGATGCTGTGGATCACGCAGGCGGCCAGCCTCGGGCCCGAGGCGATGGCCGTCGTCGACGCGGGCGCGGCCGCGCGCTGGATGGCGCGCGCGCTCAGCGTGCCGCCCGATCTCGTGCGCCCGCCGGCCCCGGCCGCGGCGCCGTTGCAGATGCTCGCGCAGGCTCTCTCCGCCCAACCCCGGCAATGAAGGAAGGAACGACCATGACCGATCCGATCGCAGCTCCCCCCGCACCGCCCGCACGTCCCGACCATGTGCCCGAGAAATTCTGGGATGCGGGAAGCGGGCAGGTCCGCGTCGACGCGCTCTCGAAATCCTATGCGGAACTCGAGCGCAAGCTCTCCGGCATGATCCCGGGGCCGAAATCGCCCGAATGGGAGCAGAGCTGGCGCAGGGCCGCCGGCGTGCCCGATGCGCCCGACGGCTATCGCATCGCGCCCAAGGACGATCTCGTCGCCGTCGATGCCGACGTGAACCGCCGCCTGCATGCGGCCGGCTTCACGCCGCAGCAGGCCCAGCTCGTCTACGACCTGGCGGTCGAGCGGCTGGTGCCGATGGTGCAGGACTATGCGGGTTCCTACCGTGCCGAACTCGCGCACGAGAAGCTCGTGGCGGAATTCGGCGGGGCGGAGAAGTGGGCCGCCCTCGCCCCGCAGATCGCGCGCTGGGGGCAGAAGAACCTGCCGGCACCCGTCTACGACGCGCTCGCCTCGACGCCCGAGGGAATCCGCGCGCTGCACCGGATGATGAATTCGGGCGAGCCCAGCCTGCGCGGCTTCGGCGCGCCCGCGGCCCCGGCCAGCGAGGACGACCTGCGCAGGCTGATGGCCGACAAGCGCTACTGGCGCGACCACGATCCGGCGATCGTGCGCACCGTCACCGAAGGCTTCAGGCGCCTCTATCCCGAACGCGAAAAGTGAGAAAGACGGCTTGACAGGATGACAACTTAAGATTATATTCAAGACAACGTGCCGCCCGTGCTTGCCGCGGAGAACGGCACGTTCCCTTCACATCTCCCGCGAAACGGGGTCGGCGCATCCATTTGCGATGCACCGGCAACCCTCGCTTGCGGGTCCCCCAACCGGTCACACAGAGGGACCCATGCCCGACATCGACAAGGCTTTCGTCAAGCAATACGAGAACGACGTCCATCTCGCCTTCCAGCGGATGGGCTCGAAGCTGCGCACGAGCGTGCGCACGAAGAAGAACGTCCAGGGCGCTTCGACCGTCTTCCAGAAGATGGGTCGCGGTGCCGCGACGACCAAGGCGCGGCACGCGGCCGTGCCCGTCATGAACGTGGACCACGCGACCGTCGAGGTTTTCCTGAAGGACTACTATGCGGGCGAATGGCTCGACGCGCTCGACGAGATCAAGGGGCCGAGCGACGAGCGTTCGGCGGTCGTGAATTCCGGCGCCTACGCGCTGGGGCGCAAGACCGACGAGCTCATCATCGACGCGCTGCAGACCTCGACGAACTTCGCAGGCACGGCGGCCGACGGCCTCACCAAGGCCAAGATCCTCGAGGCCTTCGAGAAGCTGGGCGCGTCCGACGTGCCCGACGACGGCGACCGCTGCGCGGTCATCGGCTGGAAGCAGTGGAGCGAGCTGCTCCAGATCGAGGAGTTCGCCAACGCCGACTATGTCGGCGAGGACGAGCTGCCCTGGCAGGGCACGCAGGCCAAGAAGTGGCTCGGCACGCTGTGGATGCCGCATTCGGGCCTGATCGCGGCCGGCGGCGTGCGCTCGTGCCACTGGTACCACAAGGCGGCCGTCGGCCACGCGTCGGGCTGCGAGGTCAAGTCGGACGTCACCTGGCACGGCGACCGCGCGTCGTTCTTCATCAGCAACATGATGAGCCAGGGTGCCGGCATCGTCGATGCGGCGGGCGTCGTCACGCTGCGCTGCAAGGAGTAGGGAGAAAACAGATGGCCTTCGAACTCAAGAACCTGTCCGTGCTCGCCTACGCCAACGGCTTCACGCTCTGGCACTACACCACGCCGGATGCGGCGGCCGCCGTCGACGACGCGGGCTATTTCGACGCCGCCGCCGACATGCTGCGCGCGGGCGACATGATCCTCGCCAACACCGCCACCGGCGGCGGCGCCCAGAGCGGCGTCTTCGCGGTGGCGGGCGTGGCGGCCGGATCGGTCGATGCCGCGAGCCTCACGCCGTTCGGCGCGTCCAACCCCGACTGAGACCCGGAAACCGGCGGGCGGGTTCTTCCGCCCGCCGGATCTTCCCCAGGAATTCCAGGAGAACCCGATGGCCCTCACGTCCATCGCGCTGTGCGCGCGCGCCCTCGTCAAGCTCGGTGCCCGGTCGATCGCCTCGTTTGACGAGGGTACGGCCGAAGCCGAGATCGCGGCCGTGCTCTATCCCTCGATCCGCGACGGGCTGCTGTCCGCGCACCCGTGGAGCTTCGCGACCGCGCAGGCGTCGCTCGCGCGCCTCGCGCGCACGCCGGTCGCCGACCATGCCCACGCCTACCAGCTTCCCGCCGATTTCCTGCGCGCCCTTTCGCTCGGTTCCGGCACGCGCGGGCGGGGCACGGAGTACCGGATCGTCGAATCGGCGCTGCACTGCGACGCCGACGCGGTCGTGCTTTCCTACGTGTTCCGGCCCGACGAGACCGGCTTCCCGCCTTTCTTCGACACGCTGCTGATCGCGACGCTCGCGGCCGAATTCTGCCTGCCGGTGACCGAGAGCACGACGCGCGCCGAACTGCTGCGCCGCACGGCCGAATCCGAGTTCCGCCGCGCGCGCCTGATCGACGCCCAGCAGGACACGCCCCAGCGCATCGAGGACTTCACGCTGGTGGAGGCGCGCCGATGAGCGTCGTGCGCCTTGCCAAGACGAGCTTCGCCTCGGGCGAGATCGGCCCCGCGATGTACGGCCGCAGCGACCTGCGCGCGTTCGAGAACGGCGCGCGCACGCTGCGCAACGTTTTCGTGCAGCCCTCGGGTGGCGTGCGCCGCCGGCCGGGCCTCGTGCATATCGACCTGCTGCCCGGCCCTGCGCGCCTGATCGGGTTCGAGTTCAACACCGAGCAGGCGTATCTGCTCGCGGTGCTGGGCGGCGAGACGCGCGTGTGGCGCGAGGACGAGCGCGTCGCGACCTTCGCCACGCCCTGGTCGGCCGCGCAGATCGGCCAGCTCGCCTGGACGCAGAGCGCCGACACGCTGCTCGTCGTGCATCCCGACGTGCCGCCGCGGCGCATCACGCGCACGTCGGACACCGCGTGGAAGGTGGAGCCGTGGGCCTTCTTCGAGGAGAAGGGCATCTGCCGGCAGCCCTATCACAAGTTCGCGGCCGACGAGGTGACGCTGACGCCGAACGGCACGGCCGGCACGGTGACGCTGAGCGCCTCGGCCGACGTGTTCGTCGCCGGGCATGTCGGGCTGCGCTTCCGCGTGCAGACGAAGGAGATGAAGATCGATGCCGTGGCGGGCCCGCGCACGGCCACGGCCACGCTTTGCACCGAGCAGACGCTGCCCGACACGAGCGCGACGCGCGACTGGGAGGAGCAGGCCTTCTCCGACGTGCGCGGCTGGCCGGTCAGCGTCACGTTCCATCAGGACCGGCTGGTGATCGGCGGCTCGCGCGACCTGCCCAACCGGCTGTGGCTGTCGAAATCCGGCGACCTGTTCAATTTCGACCTGGGTACCGGCCTCGACGACGAGGCGATCGAGTTCGCGCTGCTGTCCGACCAGGTCAACGCGATCCGGCACGTCTTCTCGGGCCGCCACCTGCAGGTCTTCACGTCGGGGGCCGAGTGGATGGTGTCGGGCGAACCGCTGACGCCCGAGAACGTCCAGCTCGACCGCCAGACCCGCATCGGCAGCCCGATCGACCGGTCGGTGCGCCCGCGCGACGTCGACGGCGCCACGCTGTTCGCCGGGCGCGGCGGGCGCGACCTGCGCGAGTTCCTGTTCGCCGACGGCGAGCAGGCCTATCAGGCGACGGATCTGGCGCTGCTCGCACCCCATCTGGTGCGCGATCCCGTCGCCATCGACTACGACCCCGACGACCGGCTGCTGCATGTCGTCAACGCCGACGGCACGCTCGCGACGCTGACGGTCTATCGCGCCGAACAGGTGACGGCGTGGACGCTGCAGACCACGCAGGGCGCGTTCCGCGCGGTCGCGGTGGCGGCGAACGAGACGTATCTCGCCGTCGAGCGCGACGGCGCATGGTCGATCGAGAGCTTCGATGCGGACTACGCGACCGATGCGGCCGTCTGGATCGAGCCGCCGGCCGGTGCGGCGCACTGGTCGGGGCTTTCGCATCTCGACGGCAAGGCGGTCGAACTCGTCGGCGACGGCGTGCCGCTGGGCACGACCGTCCCTGCGGGCGGCAAGGTGCCGGTGCTTGCACCCGTCGCGGAACTCGAAGCCGGCCTCGGCTTCGTTTCCGTCATCGAGCCGCTGCCGCCGTCGCTTGCGGCAGCGGGCGGTGCCAGTCCGCGCAGCGTGCGCCTGATCGAGGCGACGTTCCGCCTGCTGGAGGCGCGCCAGATGCGCCTCGACACCGGCAGCGGCCCCGTCGACGTGCCGTTCCGCGCCTTTGCGGCGGGCGGAATGCTCGACCGGCCGGTCGCCGGCTTCACCGGCGAGAAGCGCGTGCGTGCACTCGGCTGGAAACGCGCGGGCGTCGACGCGCTGTGGCGCATCGAACTGCCGGCACCGCTGCCTTTCACGCTGCTCTCCGTAACCCAGGAAATGAAGGTGAACGACTGATGGGCGCTCTCACGATTCCACAGATGATGATGGCGCAGACCGCCATGGCGGGCGCGGGCCTCGTCCAGGGCCTCGCCAATTCGCATGCCGCCGCTTCGCAGGCACAGGCGCAGGCCCGCGCGCAGGCGCAGATGGCGCAGGCACAAGCCGAACGCCAGCGCGAGCTGCTCGACCGGCAATACGCATCCGAGACGCGCCGGCGCACCAACCTGCTCGAACGCGCGACCGCCAAGGCGCGCGTCTCGTTCGGCGCGCGCGGCCTGTCGCCGACCGACGGTTCGGCGGGCGCATTGCTCGACGGCATCGAGACCGATTTCGGCCTCGACGAGGCCGAGCGCACGCAGGATTACGGCATGCGCCGCTCGGCCCTCGACGCCGGGCTCGCGGACTCGCTGCAGCGCATCGATTTCGCGACAGGCCGAAACCTTCTCGACCGCGAGTCCGACATCCAGCGCCGCGTCCTCGGCCTGCTGAACTGGGGCACGCGCAGTTTCGGACGCGGCGGCGGATTGCCGCGCGGCCCGGTCGGCGACTTCCCCGTCAATTCCGGCCTCTACGACAACCTTGCCTGAGGAGCACTGACATGAGCGACCACATCAAGATCGCCGCCAAGCTGCCGCGCTGCCGCTATCGCGCGAACGGCATGCAGCGCGTCTTCACGTTCGATTTCGCCGTCTTCCGGCCCGAGGATGTCGAGATCCGCATCGACGGCACGCCGGTCGCGGGCGGCTATGCCGTCGCGGTCGGCGCACTCGGCACGGGTGCCGCCACGCTCGACGCGGCACCCGCCGACGGCGCCATCGTCACGCTGAGCCGCCGCCTCGTCGTGCGGCGCGAGACGGATTTCCAGGAAGGCGGCGAGCTGCGCGCCAAGACGCTCAACGACGAGCTCGATTTCCAGACGGCCGCTCTCCAGCAGGTCGAGACGGCCGCCGCGCGCGCCCTGCATCTGCCGGTCGACGATCCGGACGATGCCACGACGCAGCTTCCGCGCGCGACGGCGCGCGCGAACCGCGCGCTGGTGTTCGATGCGGCCGGAAATCCGGCCGTGTCGGCCGACCTCTATGCCGACCAGGCGGCGGCATCCGCCGCCAGCGCCGCTTCCGCCGCCGCTTCGGCCGGTTCGGCCGCTTCGGCTTCCGCCAACGCTTCCGATTCCGCCGTCGCCGCCGCGACGGGCTCGGCATCGGCCGCGAGCTCCGCCGCTTCGGCCGCCGCGCAGGCGACGTCGGCGAGCGCATCGGCGGCAGGTGCGGCTTCTTCGGCGCTCGCCGCATCCGGTTCGGCCGCATCGGCCGCTTCGGCGGCCGCCGGGCTCTCGGCGCTCGCGATCGCGTGGAATTTCGAATCCGCGGACGCGATGGCCGAACCCGCGGCCGGGGCCCTGCGCTTCAACGCCGCCACGCCTGCCGGCGCGAGCGCGCTGGCGCTCTCGGCGAACGCGGCCGATCCCGGCAATCCCGACATCTCCGGCATCGTCGCCGCGTGGAACGCCAGCACCAGCACGTCGGCGCGCGGCCAGCTCGTGCTGCGCAAGCGCGGTACGCCCGCGACGTTCGCCGCCTTCAAGGTCTCGGGCGTGACGGACAACGGCGCCTGGCTGCTGGCCGACGTGGTGCCCGTCGCATCGGCCGGAACGTGGAGCGCCGGCGATACCGCCTATGCCGTCTTCACGGCCGCGGGCGACAAGGGCGACACCGGCAGCCTCGCCGGCGGCGGCTCGCTGACCGCGTCGATTGAGGAAGCCAAGCGGGTCGCGATTGCCTCCGCCGCGACGACGAACGTGTGGGGCGGGGACGGGAACTTCGTCCACGTCACGGGGAACGCGACGATCGCGAGCTTCGGCATCGCGCCGCAGGCGGGTTCGCAGCGCACGATCGTGTTCGACGGCGCGCTGACGCTGGTGCATGCGGCACCCGCACTCCAGCTGCCGGGCGGGGCCAGCATCGTCACGGCGCCGGGCGACCGCGCCATCGTGCGCGCGGACACGCCGGCCAATCACATCGTCGTCGCCTATACGCGCGCCGACGGCACGCCGCTGGCGCTGGGCAATGCCGGACCCGTGCAGGCGATCCTTGCGGGCGAAACACTCGCCGACCGCGATCTCGTCTACCAGGACATCTTCAACCAGCGCGGCGGCGGGTCGACGCGCTGGTACAGGGTCGATGCCGACGCGACCGGGCCGGTGCGCATCTCGCCGACGATCGGCATCGCGCTGGGCGCGATCGCGGGGGGAAGCACGGGCGCAGCGCAGATCCGCGCGGGGCGCGTGGCGGGGTTCGCGGGCCTGGTCGCGGGCGGCCCGGTCTGGGCGTCGGCGACGCCCGGCGGCGTGACCCAGTCCCCGCCGCCGCTTCCGGCGGGCGGCACGCAGCATGCGCTGCGCCTGGTCGGGATCGCGGCGTCGGCGGCCGAGATCGATTTCGCGCCCGACGACGACACGCTGTTCGTGAAGACCGGCGACGCGCTCGCGCACGGCGGCGTCCTGACGGTCGAGCACTGGAGCGATGTCGGCGCGCCCGACCGCGTGCCCTATGCCTCGACGATCGCGCAGGTCTTCGCGACGACCGTTTCGCGCGGCGCCGGCTCCAACGGCACCACCTACAACGGCTACACCGTGCGTCTCAGGTTCGCCGCGAGCGTGCTGTCGACGTCCGGAAGCCGGGTGCGCGTCACGTTCAAGGCGGGCGGCACGCAGCCGCTTGCGGTGAACAACGCCTATATCGGCGAGGCGGCGGCCGGCGGCAACGCCTGGGATTTCGCAGCATCCCCCGCGCGCCTCACCTTCGGCGGCGGCGCCAACGGGTTTTCCATTCCCGTCGGCGCGAGCATCGTCTCCGACAGCGTCGTGTTCGCGCTCGACGAGGCGAAGAGCCACATCGTCTCGCTCGAAGTGCCGAGTGCGGGCGGACCATACGGCACGGACTACACCTCCGTGCCGGCCGGCTGGTCGACCTACTACAAGTTGGGCGGCGTGGCGGATGCCGGCGCGGTGGCGCCCGGCGGATACAGCCAGGATTCCGCGAACACATATCTCGTCACGGCGGTCGAGGTTCTCGTCGTCACCCGCCGCGAGCCCGAGCCGGTCTTTCCCGAGGCGCGCTTCGCGGGCGCCGCCGACAGGGTCACCTGCCGCTACGACGACGGGGCGGGCGGCAACGCCGACACGCGCACGAGCTTCGTGAACCGGACCGGCGCGCTGCAGGCGCTCGCCGTCGAGGTGCAGCTGTGAGCGAGCCCGCACCGCCGAGTTTCCCCGACTTCGTCGAGCAGTGGAACGCGCTGCAGGGGCTCGCGACGCCCGCCGTGCACCGGCGCATGGCCGACTGGCTTGCCGACGCGCGCGCGGACCGGGCGACGGGCCTGGTGCTGCTCGCGTTCCGCTCCAGCGGCAAGTCGACGCTGGTCGGCCTCTTCTGCGCCTGGCTGCTCGCCTGCGATCCCGACCTGCGGGTGATGGTGCTGGCGGCGGAAGAGGCGCTGGCGCGCAAGATGGTGCGCAACGTCAAGCGCATCGTCGAGCGCCATCCGGCGACCGCGGGCCTCAAGCCCGCGCGCAAGGAGCTGTGGTCGGCCGACCAGTTCGTCGTCGAGCGGCGCGCGGAGCTGCGCGACCCCTCGATGCTGGCGCGCGGGCTTGCGGGCAACATCACCGGCAGCCGGGCCGACATCGTCATCTGCGACGACGTCGAGGTGCCAAACACCTGCGACACGCACGCCAAGCGCGCCGACCTGCGTGCGCGCCTGCTCGAGATCGACTACGTGCTCGTGCCCGGCGGGCTGCAGCTCTATATCGGCACGCCGCACAACTACTATTCGATCTATGCCGACGCGGCGCGCGAGGAGGCGGGGGAGACGGCGCCGTTCCTCGACGGCTTCCGCCGCCTGTCGGTCCCGGTCCGCGACGCGGCGGGCGACAGCGCGTGGCCCGAACGCTTCGACGACGCGCGGATCGGGGCGGTGCTGACGCGGACCGGTCCGCTCAAGTTCCGCGCGCAGATGATGCTGGAGCCGGTCGCCGACGGCGCCTGCCGTCTCGATCCGGACCGCCTCGTTCCCTACGACCTGCCGCTCGACTATTCGGAAGGCAACGGCCAGCCGGTGCTGTCGATCGGCGGGAAACGCATGATGTCGGCAAGCTGCTGGTGGGACCCGTCCTACGGCTCGCCCGACGGCGACCGGTCGGTCGTCGCCATCGTCTTCACCGACGAGGACGGGCATGCCTGGCTGCACGACATCGCGTACCTGTCGGTGCCGCAAGGCGACGCGCGCGGCGACGAGGCAAGCGCCTTCTGCCGGCAGGTCGCCGAATTCGCGCGGCGCAACCACGCGCCGGGCGTGCGCATCGAGACCAACGGCCTCGGCGGCTTCCTGCCCGGCATCCTGCGCAAGGAGATGTCGGCCGCCGGCATCGGCGCCGCCGTGACCGGCGCGCACAGCCGCGTCGCGAAGGCCAAGCGCATCCTCGACGCGTTCGACGCACGGCTCGCCGCCGGCATGCTGCATGCGCACGCGCGCATCCGCGAAACGCCGTTCCTCGCCGAGATGCGCGAATGGCGGGCCGACATCCCCGGCATCCGCGACGACGGGCTCGACGCCGTCGCCGGCTGCCTTGCGAGCGAACCGTTGCGTCTCGCGCCCGCCCCGCGACCCGAGCGCGCGGACTGGCGGCCGGGGGCGCCCGCGCGCCTCGTGCCGAGCGATTTCGAGATCTGAGAAGGAAAGGGAAGCATCATGGACATGTTCGAACTCTCGCCCGGCCTGGCGCTCGTCGCGGCGTCGGACGCCTCGAGCTTCGGCGCGATCGCCTGGCTCCTCTGGAAGCGCCACCAGGATCACGACCGCGTGCTCGACCGGCTGCGCCAGGCCTGCCTCGACGAGACGCGCGAGCTGCGACAGGCGCTGGCCGAGTTCAAGCTGGAGGTCGCGCGCGGCTACGCTTCGATCGGCTACATCAAGGACGTGGAGAACCGCCTGACGGCGCATCTGCTGCGCATCGAGGCGAAACTCGACGGCGCGTCGGGGGGCTGAGATGATTCCGGCATTGATCGCCCAGATCGGCCTGCCGCTGCTGGCGAAGCTCGTCGGTGGTGCCTTGTCGCGCGTCGACCATCCGGCCGCGCGCGAAGCCGCGCGCACGCTCGCGGCGGCCGGCGACGACCTCACGCCCGAGCAGATCGCCGAAGCCAACCGCCATCTCGAAGCGCTGGCGAAGAGCGAAAGCGAGGAAGACCGCGAGACGCTGCGCGAGGTCAACGCGTCGCTGCGCGCCGAGGCCGCCAGCGAGGACGCCTATGTAAGGCGCATGCGGCCGACCTTCGGCTACGTGATGGCGGCGACGTGGGCGGCGCAGATGGGCGCGGTCGCGTGGGTCGTGGTGCGCGCACCCGCCGAAGCGGCCGCGGTGATCGAGGCGCTGGGCGCGCTGTCGGTCGTCTGGTCGGTCGGGCTGTCGGTGCTGGGCGTCTATGTCTACAAGCGCTCGGCCGACAAGGCCTTGTCTGCGGGGGCCCTGTCGGCGGGCGTGCCGGTGACGGGGCTCGTCGAGCGGCTGCTGCGGGCAGGAGAACGGCGCTAGGTCGCGGCCGCCTGTTCCTGCTGCGCGCCGCCGGTCGCGTTCGTCAGCAGCCGCTCGGAGATGCGGCGCAGGCCGACGATGTTCTCGCTCACCGTCGCGAGGGAGACGCGCACGTCGGCCGAACTCGTGCTGACCGCGTTGATCTCGCGGCTGACGTTCTTGATCTTCGCGGAGACCTCGCGCGAGGCCTCGGCCGTCTGCGCCACGTTGCGCGCGATCTCCTGCGTGGCGGAACCCTGCTGCTTCATCGCGGCGGCGATGGCGCCGGCCACGCCGTCGACTTCGCGGATGCGCTCGCCGATCTCGGCGACGGCCGCGACGGCGGCCTGCGTGGCGTTCAGGATCTCGGCCACGAGGCGGTCGATGTCCTCGGTCGAGCGGCCGGTCTGGTTGGCGAGGTTCTTCACTTCGGATGCCACGACCGCGAAACCCTTGCCGGCCTCGCCCGCGCGCGCGGATTCGATCGTGGCGTTGAGCGCGAGCAGGTTCGTGCGCCCGGCGATCTGGCCGATGAGCTTGCTCACATCCGAGATCTTCGCGACCGCGTCCGACAGCGAACGGATCGTCGACTGCGCCTTCTCGCCGCTGGAGACGGCAAGGCGCGTGACGCCCGAGGCGCGCGCGACCTGCGCGGAAATCTCGCGGATCGAGGCCGAAAGCTGCTCGGCCGCCGAAGAGACGGTCTGCACGTTGACGAGGGCGAGTTCGGAGGCGGTGGCCACGGCCTCGCTCTCGGCCAGCACCTCGTCGGCGAGCTTGGTCATGCCCAGCGCCGCGTCGTCGACCGTGCCGGTGGCGGCGGCGATCGAATCCACGGCGACGGCGGTCTCGCGCACCGTCCGGGCCATCTCGACGGCGCGCAGCTTGCGGCGTTCCTCGGATTCGGCCGCCATCTTCGCCGTCTCGGCCCGCAGCCTTTCGTTTTCGACCGCGTTGTCCTTGAAGAAGGAGACGGCGCCGGCCATGTCGCCGACCTCGTCGGTGCGCCCGCTGCCGGGGATCTCGACGGCGAGGTTGCCCGAGGCGAGCCCGCTCATCGCCGTGGCCATCGCGCGGATCGGCCAGCCGATGTTGCGCGCGAGCAGGAGCCCGACGACCGCCGCCGCGACGACGGTGAAAAGGGCGACGGCGGAAAGCGCCAGGACGACGTTGTCGGCGATCTTCCCGGCATCCTGCCGGAAATAGTAGCCCTGTTCCTTCGCCGCCTCGTTGACGATCGTCAGTTTCGTCTCGAGCGACTTCAGCAGCGATTCGCGTTCCTTGAGGAGTTCCGCGGTTTCGGGATTCGCGAGGATCCGTTCGCGCAGGGCGCTCCACTTCGCCAGCGTCTGCTTGACGTCTTCGATGCGGGCGATGCTTTCGGGATCGTGGGCGCGTTCCTCGACGATCGCGATATCCTCGAGGATCGCTTCTTCGCGCTTCTTCAGTGTCGCCGGATCGACCTTGCCGCCGTCCCTGCGCTGCTGCAGGGCACGCGTGACGGCAAGGTCGAGCCTGGCGAAGTTGGTCATCGCCGAAGCCGCGAAGTCGCTCGCCATCAGCGGGCCGTCATAGAGGCCCTCGGTCAGCGAGGCGATCTGCCGCAGCCCGAAGACGGCATACGCACCCATCGCCGTCGTCAGCAGCGCGACGACGGTGAGGCAGACGAGGATCTTTCCGCGAATGCGCATGGTCGCCGCTCCGCCCGGTCGGGTCCGGCAGGATTACTTGACGGTAAGCTTCATCTTCATCTGCGGATGGATCGCGCAGCGGACCTCGCCGCTGCCTTCCTTGGCGAAGGTGATGTCGCTCGACTCGCCCGGCTTCTGCACCTTCAGCTCGAAGGCGATGCCCGGCGACTGGGAATAGACGTTGTGCGTGAACGGGTCCTCGTTCTTGAAGACGACGACGTCGCCCTTGCTGATCGTCATTTCCTCGACCGCGAACTTCTTGTCGAGCTGGACGACCGTGTTGCTGGCGGCGAACGCGTAGCTGCTGGCGGCGCCGACGGCGAGCGCGATCGCGGGCAATAGATGGGAACGCATGTCTTCTGTCTCCTCGGTGTGGGGTTCGTGCGGGGTCCGCCTGCCTTACTTCGCCGCGTGGTCGCGCGGCGGCAGGTGGGGGACGGGATAGGGCGGCATGTCGCTGGTCAGCGTGCGCATGAACTCGACGATGTCGGCGATTTCCGCCGCCGTCAGGTTGAGCGGGCGCACGTCCGTCGACACGCTTTCGCGCTTGGCGTCGCCGCCGCGGTTGTAATGCTCGACGACCTTGACGAGGTTGGCGACCGAACCGTCGTGCATGTAGGGATCGGTCCGCTCGATCTCGCGCAGCGTCGGCGTCTTGAAGGCGTGATCCATGCTGGGCAGGTTCAGGATCTTGATGCGCCCGGCGTCGGCATCGGTCAGGCCGATGTCGTAGAAGCTGTTGTCGGTGAAGTTCCAGCCCGAGTGGCAGGCCGAGCAGTTCGCCTTCGTGTTGAACAGCATGAAGCCGCGCTTGGCCGGCTCCGAGATCGCTTTCTCGTCGCCCGCGATCCACTTGTCGAAGGGCGCGGTGCCGGAAACGAGGCCGCGCTCGAACACCGCGATCGCCTTGACGATCGTCTCGATCTTCAGGCCCTCGCCGGGGAAGGCGGCGTCGAACAGCTTCACGTAGCCGCTGATGCCCTTGAGCTTGTCGACGAGCGGGCCCGGCTGGTGGTTCATGCCGGTCGGGTTGCCCAGCGGCCCGCGGATATGGCCTTCGAGCTCGACCGTGCGGCCGTCCCAGGCCGTCTGTTCGGTCCAGGCGAGATTGAGCAGCGTCGGCGCGTGGCGCACGTGCCGCGCGCCGGCGTGGCCGACGCTCTTGTTCAGCCCGTCCGTCCAGGCGAGGCCCGGCAGGTGGCAGCTCGAGCACGACAGGTCGTCGTTGAGCGAAAGGCGCGGATCGAAGAACAGCTTCTCGCCGAGCTTCGCCTTTTCGGCCGAGTAGGGATTCTCGGGCAGGTAGCGCACGCCGGCAGGGCGCACATAGTCCTTCTTGTACTCGGCGATCGTCTTCCACGGCTTCTGCGGGGGCACGGTCTGGCCGATCGCGGTGGCGATGCCGAGCCCGCCTGCGAGCACGGCGACTGCGATTGCGCCAAGATTTCCGAGCTTCCGGGCGCGGGGGGACGCCATGATTTTTTCGAGCGCGGGTCGCATATGCAAATCCTCCGGTTCACTTTCGATCCGCACAAAATGAACCGACGCCCGTTAAAAATCCACTAGTAATGAGTGTAAACTACTAGTGTATGCGATCTAAAAACGTATGGCATTTTCGACGCCGCCGCGCATCGCGCACGCGCGGATTACGGGCGTAGCAAAAGGATGGCGGCACGCCGGTTCCGCCGCCGATCCGCGCGACCGTTCGACATGCTTCAACGCGCCGCCGAAGCACGCTAGTTTGGTGGCGGAATGGCGACTCCGATCTTCCACATGTGCCGACGCGACGAATGGCAGGCGGCCACGGCGAGCGGAATGTATGCGGGCTCCTCGCAGGACCGCGGCGACGGCTTCATCCATTTCTCGTCCGCGACGCAGATCGTCGCCAGCGCCGCGAAGCACCGCGCCGGGCAGGACGATCTCGTGCTGATCGAGGTCGTGGCCGAATCGCTGGGCGATTCCCTCAGATGGGAAGCCTCGCGCGGCGGCGCGCTGTTCCCGCATCTCTATGGCGGCCTGCCGGTGGCGAAGGTTGTGCGGCACGCGCCCTTGCGTCTCGGGCCCGACGGAAGCCACGTCTTTCCGTGGGGGCTCGCGTGAACTGGTACGATCTCGCCTTTCCGCTGATCCGCGCGATCGATCCCGAGGACGCGCACGGCCTCGCGGTCAAGGCGCTGGCCGGCGGCTTCGTGCCCACGCCGGCCCCGGTCGAGGATCCGAGCCTGCACGTGAAACTGTGGGGGCTCGATTTCCCGAACCCGATCGGCCTTGCCGCGGGCTTCGACAAGGATGCGCAGGTGCCCGACGCGATGCTCGCGCAGGGCTTCGGCTTCGTCGAGATCGGCTCGGTCACGCCACGCCCGCAGCCGGGCAACCCGAAGAAGCGCCTGTTCCGTCTGACGGCGGACCAGGGTGTCATCAACCGGCTGGGCTTCAACAGCCGCGGCCTCGACGTCGCACGCGAGAATCTTGCGGCACGCAAGCGGCGCGGTGTGGTCGGCGTCAATCTCGGCAAGAACAAGGATACCGAGGACGCCGCCGACGACTACGTGAAAGGCGCTTTGGCGCTCGCCCCGTTCGCCGACTATCTCGTGTGCAACGTCTCCTCGCCCAACACGCCGGGCCTGCGGGCACTGCAAAGCCGCGAGGCGCTCGACGGCCTCGTGCTGCGCGTGCAGGAAGCGCTCGCCACGCTTGTTGGCGCCCCGCCGCTCGTCTTCAAGATCGCGCCCGACCTGGTCGATGCCGATCTGGAGGATGTCGTGCGCGTGGCGCTCGACCGCAGGCTCGCGGGCCTGATCGTCGGCAACACGACCCTGTCGCGGCCCGACACGCTCGCCGATCCGCAGAAGGCCGAGACCGGGGGCCTCTCCGGCCGGCCGCTTTTCGATCTTTCCACCCGAATCCTCGCCAGAACCCGCGCGCTCGCCGGGCGCGATCTGGTGCTGATCGGCACGGGTGGCGTGTTCGACGCGCACGACGCCTACGCCAAGATCCGGGCCGGCGCCTCGCTCGTGCAGCTCTATTCGGCGCTCGTCTATCGCGGGCCGGGGCTGGCCGCCCGCATCTGCCGCGAACTGCCCGCCCTGCTGCGCGCCGACGGCTTCGCCACGGTGGCCGATGCGGTCGGCACCGCAACCTCGTTGACCGACGCGCGCGGATAGGGGCATACCGGACCTCGATGTCGCCCATCTCCCTGATCCTTCCCGCCGTTGCCTATGTCGTCGCCGGCGCCGCTGTCGGCCTGACGGCGGGCGTGCCGCTCGGCCTCACGGTCTTCGCGGTCGGCGCGGCCGTGCACGCGATCGTCGTCGCGGCCCAGCTCGCCAACCGGGTCGAGAACGCCGTACGCGCGCAGGCGCAGATCCGCCGCGAGCTGGCGTCGGCGCGCGAGGAGGCGCGCGGCATCCTCGAGGCGATCGAGAACGCCGCCCGCACGCGCCCCGATCTCGGCCACGTGATGGGCGAGGTGAAGGTGCTGCAGGGGCTGGTCGAGAAGCTGTCGGGCCAGCCCGTGCCGAAATCCGGCGCCGGGCCGGTGCGCCCCGATCCTTCCTACGGCGACGAACAGGTGCTCGACATCGTGCGCGACGCGCTGCGCGAGAACCGGGTCGAGCTCTATGTGCAGCCGATCGTCGATCTGCCGCAGCGCCGCCGCCGCCATTTCGAATGCTTCAGCCGCATGCGCGCGCCCGAAGGCCACATCATCGGCCCCGAGCGCTATCTGGCGCTCGCCGAGCGCTACGGTCTCGTCGCCGCGATCGACAACATGCTGCTGTTCCGCTGCGTGCAGCTCGTGCGCCGCATGCAGCGCACGAACGCGGGTGCGGGCATCTTCGTCAACATCTCCGAGCACACGCTCGCCGACACGCGCTTCTTCGCCGAGTTCGTCACGTTCATGGCGCAGAATTCCGACCTGTCGCAGAACCTCGTCTTCGAGCTGGCCGAGGGCCACACGCGCCGCCTGACGGAAATCCAGTGGGCCGAGCTCGACCGGCTGGGCAGCCTCGGCTTCCGTTTCTCGATGGACCAGGTCGGCGACCTGCGCTTCGATCCCGCGGCGCTGGCCAAGCGCAATTTCCGCTTCGTGAAGGTCGATGCCAAGAAGATCGTCGAATACGCCAACGGCGCTTCGGGCGCCGACTTCCTGCGCCTGCGCACGCAGATGATGGACCGGCACGTCGCGCTCGTGGTCGAGAAGATCGAGAGCGAGGCCGAACTCGTCGAGGTGCTCGACCTCGACGCCGATTACGGGCAGGGCTTCCTGTTCGGCGAACCGAAACCGCTCAAAGAAGAAAAATGACCCGTCCACTCGAAGGTCTTGCGGCGGTCGCCGACCGCTACGACGTGTTCCTGCTCGACATGTGGGGCTGCATCCACGACGGGTACCGCGTGTTTCCCGGCGTGCACGACCTCACCAAGCGCCTGCGCGCGATGGGCAAGCGCACGGTCGTGCTGTCCAACGCGCCGCGTCTGGTCCCCATCCTGATCCGCCAGATGCCGAATTTCGGCATCCCGGCCGATGCGTTCGACGGCATCGTCACGTCGGGCGAGGCCGCCTGGCAGGCGCTGATCGCCGACGAGCACAAGCTCGGCAAGCGCTTCCTGCATGTGGGCATGGAAGCCAACATCGTCGATCCGGCGACGATCGGCTATTCGATGGTCGACGACGTATCGGACGCCGATTTCGTCTTCGCGACGGGTGCGGCGGGCGACGGCACGCTCGATCTCGACGCGCTGGCCCCGGTGATCGCCGCGGCGAAGAAGCGCGACCTGACGATGGTCTGCGCCAATCCCGATCTGGAAGTGATGCGCGGCGAGACGCGCCTGCTGTGCGCAGGGACGCTCGCCCAGCGCTACGAGCAGATCGGCGGGCGCACGATCTATCACGGCAAGCCGCATCGCGGCGTGTACGAGCTGGCGCTGAAGATCGCGGGCAACCCCGACCGCAGCCGCGTGCTCGGCATCGGCGACGCGATGCGCACTGACGTCGCGGGCGCGCGCGGGGCAGGAATCGACCAGGCTTTCATCCCCGGCGGCATCCACGGCGAGGCGCTGAAATCGCCGATGGGTTCGCTGCCGGACACGGCGGCGATGGAGGTCCTTTCGGCCCAGTTCGGTTTCGCGCCGACCTACGCTTTGGCCGAATTGCGCTGGTAATTTCCGAGTCGCGCGAATCAGGGGGCCGGGGGCGACGAGGCGGAGTTTTCCGCAGCCCTGTGGACAAGCGACTCTCCGTCCATTGAATCAATCTCTTGCCGGCCGAATCGCAGGCGGGCGGATTCGCGCGCCTATCAGCGCGCGTCCCGCATCGTTACATTTGCAAGGCAGGAGAAGGACATGGCGGACTTTACCAAGCCGAATCTGGCGGACTGGGAGAAACTCGCGCGCGCCGAGCTGAAGGGTGCGGCATCGGAGAGCCTTGCCTGGACGAGCCCCGAGGGAATCGTCGTCAAGCCGCTCTATACCGAGGCCGATCTTGCCGGGCTCGAACATGTCGGCGGCATGCCGGGCATCGCACCCTATGTACGCGGGCCCCGCGCCACCATGTACGCCAACCGGCCCTGGACGATCCGGCAATATGCCGGCTTCTCGACGGCCGAGGAATCGAACGCGTTCTACCGCAAGGCGCTCGCTGGCGGGCAGGCGGGGCTTTCGGTCGCCTTCGATCTCGCCACGCATCGCGGCTACGACAGCGACCATCCGCGCGTCACGGGCGACGTGGGCAAGGCGGGCGTTGCGATCGATTCCGTCGAGGACATGAAGATCCTGTTCGACGGCATCCCGCTCGAGAAGATGTCGGTCTCGATGACCATGAATGGCGCGGTGCTGCCCGTGCTCGCGGCCTTCATCGTCGCGGGCGAGGAGCAGGGCGCCACGCAGGCGCAGCTTTCCGGGACCATCCAGAACGACATCCTCAAGGAGTTCATGGTCCGCAACACCTACATCTATCCGCCCGCGCCCAGCATGCGCATCGTGGCCGACATCATCGCGCACACGGCCGCGCACATGCCGAAATTCAATTCGATCTCGATCAGCGGCTATCACATGCAGGAAGCGGGGGCGACCTGCGTGCAGGAACTCGCCTTCACGCTCGCGGACGGTCTCGAATACGTCCGGGCCGCGCTGTCGAAGGGCCTCGACGTCGATGCTTTCGCGCCGCGCCTGTCGTTCTTCTTCGCCATCGGCATGAATTTCTTCATGGAGATCGCCAAGCTGCGCGCCGCGCGCTTCCTGTGGGCGCGCGCGATGAAGAAGCTCGAGCCGAAGAAGGCCGACAGCCTCGCGCTGCGCACGCACTGCCAGACCTCGGGCGTCTCGCTGACCGAGCAGGACCCCTACAACAACATCGTGCGCACCGCGTTCGAGGCGATGGCGGCTGCACTCGGCGGCACGCAGTCGCTGCACACCAACTCGTTCGACGAGGCGCTGGCGCTGCCCACGCCCTTCTCCTCGCGCATCGCGCGCAATACGCAGCTCATCCTGCAGGAGGAGACGGGGATCTCCCGCGTCGTCGATCCGCTGGCCGGCAGCTATTATGTCGAGCACCTGACCGCCTCGATGATCGCCGAAGCCCAGAAGCTGATCGACGAGGTTGAGGCGCTGGGCGGCATGACCAAGGCGGTCGAGAGCGGCATGCCCAAGCTGCGCATCGAGGAGGCTGCCGCGCGCCGGCAGGCGCGCATCGACCGCGGCGAGGAGACCGTCGTCGGCGTCAACAAGTACCGCCCCGCCGAAACCGAGCAGATCGACATTCTCGACGTCGACAACGCGGCCGTGCGCGAAAGCCAGATCGCGCGCCTGAAGAGGGTCCGCGCGTCGCGCGACGCGAAGAAGGTCGCCGGCACGCTCGAGGCCCTCACCAAGGCCGCCGCATCGGGCGAAGGCAACCTGCTGACGCTCGCCATCGAGGCGATGCGCGCGCGCGCGACGGTGGGCGAGGTCTCCGACGCGCTGGAGAAGGTCTATACGCGCCACCGCGCGACGATCCGCTCGGTCACCGGCATCTACGGCTCGGCCTATGACGGGGATGCCGGCTTCGCGCGCATCAAGGAGGATGTCGCCGCCTTCGCCAAGACCGAAGGCCGCCGCCCGCGCATGCTGGTGGTGAAGCTCGGCCAGGACGGGCACGACCGGGGGGCCAAGGTGATCGCGACGGCGTTCGCCGACATCGGCTTCGACGTCGATGTGGGCCCGCTCTTCCAGACGCCGGAAGAAGCCGCGCGCCAGGCGATCGAGAACGACGTGCATGTCATCGGCGTGTCCTCGCAGGCCGCCGGCCACAAGACGCTGGTGCCCGCCCTGATCGCGGCGCTGAAGGCCGCGAAGGCGGACGACATCCTCATCGTGTGCGGCGGGGTGATCCCGCCGCAGGACTATCAGGGGCTGATCGAGGGCGGCGTCGCCGCCATCTACGGCCCCGGAACGAATATCCCGCACGCCGCGGCCGAGATTCTCGGCCTCATCCGGCGCCAGCGCAAAGCCGCTTAAAGACTCCAACCGACGACGCCCCCGGGCAGAAGCGAACCGCAACATGGACGACAAGAAGACCGGCCCCCGCCTCATCCGCAGCAGCGAAGCGCAGCCCGACAACGCGATCCGGGCCGCCAACGATCCGGGCGGGCCGGCCTACGAGCCGCTGCCGCCGGTCGGGCGGCGCAGCTTCTTCGTCGCCGCGGGCCTGAGCGGGGCGTGGATACTCGCCGTGCTCTGGTACGCGAACGCGCAGGTCGGCTTCTCGGCCTTCGGCGAGATGCTTCCGCACGAGCTGGGCGCGTTCGTCGGCGGCGCCGCGATGCCGCTGATGGTGCTGTGGTTCGTGTTCGCGTATCTCGCGCGCGGGCGCGATCTCGCCCGGCATGCGCGCGCGCTCGAAGTGCGCCTTTCCGAGCTCGCCTATCCGGCCGAGCGCGCGGAGATCAAGCTGCGCACGATCGGGGAAAGCCTGCACGAGCAGGCCAAGGCGCTGGCGGCCGCGTCCGACACGGCGACGAACCGCCTGTCCGAGGCGCGTCAGGGCCTGTCGACGCAGGCAAGCGAACTCACCACCGTTTCCGATCAGGCCGCGATGCGCGCCATGCAGGTGATGGCCGGCCTTCGCCGCCACGCCGACGGGCTCGAGCGCGTCACCTCGCTGCTGTCGAGCCGCGTGCAGATCGTCGAGGCCGCCGTGCGCGAGCAGGCCGACGCGCTCGCCGGCGCCTCCGACCGGGCGCTGTCGCAGTCGCGCGAGATCAATGCCACGCTGCGCGAGCAGATCGAGACGCTCGCCTCGACCAACGAGAAGACGGCCGCCAACGCCGGCGCCATCCGCGAGGCGCTGCGCGAGCAGTCGCAGGATCTCGCCGAGACGACCGAGCGCGCGCGCGCGCGCGCGGCCGAAATCCGCTCGATCCTCGCCGACCAGAGCTCGGCCCTGATCGACGCGACCGAGGGCGCGCTCGACCGCGCGCGCGAAGTGGGCGAATTGCTGCGCAAGCAGTCCGACGCCTTCTCCGACGCCGCCGAGACGGCCGAAGGGCGCGCGAGCGCCGCGGCCGTCGAGATGGGCTCGGCCCGCCGTTCGGCCGAAGCCGCCAGCGACAACCTTGCGGAAGCCTCCGACAAGCTGCTGGGTCTCGCGCGCGAGCTCGCCCGCCAGAGCGACACGACGCAGAACGCGCTGCGCGCGCAGATGTCGGTCCTCGCGGAAGCCGCCGGCGACGCGCAGCTGCGCGTCGACACGGCCGGCGCCGCGATCCGCGAACGCACCGACGACGTGACGACCGCCGCCGTGCGCATGAACGACGTCGCCACGAATCTGGGTGCGGAGACGCGCAACCTGCAGGCGACGCTCGAGCGGCTCGCCGCGCGCACCGAAGCGTCGAGCGAATCCGTCCGCCGCCAGGGCCACGAGCTCGCGACGGCCGCCGACCAGGCGGTCGCGCGCGTGCGCGCCGCGGGCGAGGCGTTCCATTCCCAGTCGCGCGAACTGGCCGATGCCGCCGCGCAGGCGCTGGCGCGCGTGGGTGCCACCACCGCCGGATTCTCGGAAGTCGCGCGCGAAGTGACTCTGCGCACGCAGGAAGCCGAAGCCAAGGCCGCATCGATCGGCGAGGACATGCGGCGCCACGGGGCGGGCCTCGTCGAGGCCGCCGACACCGCCGGGCGCAGTGCGGGCGAAGCCGGCGCCAAGCTGTCGCGCGAGGTGGAGGCCATCCTGCGCGCGTCCGGCGCGCTCGCCGCCGAGGCGATGTCGACCGAATCGATGCTGCAGGCCGAAACGCATCTCGTCGCCGAGGCCGCCCAGCGCGCCCGCGCGAGCGTCGAAGGGGCGGGGGCCGCGCTCAAGGCGCGCATGGAGGATCTCGACGCGTCCAGCCGCCGCGTGGGCGAATCGCAGGTGGCGCTGGACGGGCTTGCCCAGCGCAGCCAGGAATCGCTCGACCGCGTCGCCGCGCGCGTCGATGCCTCGGGCGAGGTCGCGCGCCGCCGCGCCGACGAACTCGTCGTCGCCGCCGACCAGGCGGCCCAGCGCGTACGCATGACGAGCGAAGGTTTCCGCGTACAGGCGCAGGACATGGTGCATGCGGCCGACCTCGGCCTCGCGCGCGCCGAGGAACTGGGCGCCACGCTGAAGCGCCGCAGCGAAGAGATCGATTCCGCCAGCGAGCGCACCACCCAGCGCCTGGACACGCTCGCCGACCATGTGCGCGCGCAGAGCGTCGTGCTGGCCGATACGGCCGGCGAGACCGCGCAGAAGCTCGGCACGTCGGGCGAGGCCGTGCGCCTGAAGGTCGAAGCGCTCGAAGCCGCCGCCGACGCCACGATTTCGCGTCTGGGCGACGCCGCCTCGTCGGTCGACCGGCGCGCCAGGGATCTCGACACGACGGCGGCCCTTGCCGCCCAGCGCCTTGACGAGAGCGGCGAGAAGCTGCGCGCGCGCGGGCTGGAAGCGGAAGCCAGCGTCGCCTCGGCCACCCAGCGTCTCGACGCGACCGCGATCGCCCTCGGGCAGGACGCGCGCGAGGTCGCCACGGCCCTCGACCGTGCCGCCGCGCGCATGGAAGCGACCGGCGAGGTCGCGCGCAACGAAGGTGCTGCGCTCGAAGTGGGCGCCGACCAGGCCGCCGCGCGCGTACGCGCGGCCGGCGAGGGATTCCGCCAGGAAACGCAGGGTCTGGTACGCGCCGCCGAAAACGGCATGTCGCAGGCCGATGCCTATGCCGAAGCGCTCAAGCACCGCGCGGCCGAGATGGTCGAGACCGCGGGCCGCGTGGGCGAGCGTCTCGACGCGCTCCACGGCACGCTGCGCGAGCAGACCGCCGATCTCGCCGAGACGGCGGGCCAGAAGGCGCTGGAGCTCGACCGCGCGGGCGAGGCCGTCCGCCAGAAGGCCGAGGCGATCGGCGCCACGGCGGAGGCCGCGCGCCTGCGCATCGACGAAGCCGCTTCGGACGTCGCGCGCAACGCCAAGGATCTCGATGCCATGGGGCACCAGGCCGCCGCGCGCCTGCGCGACGGGGCGGAACAGCTGCGCCAGCGCACGATGGAGGCCGACGCGAACGTCGCGGCCGCCACCCAGCGCCTCGACGCCACGTCCGCCGCCCTTTCCAAGGACGCGCACGAGGTTGCCGTCGCGGTCGACCGCGCGTCGGCACGCATGGAAGCGACCGGCGAAGTGGCAAGGCGCGAGAACGAGCAGCTCGTCCTCGCGGCCGACCAATCGACCGTGCGCCTGCGCAGCACCGGCGAGACCGTGCGCCAGGAAACCAACGCGCTCGTCCACGCGGCCGAAGCGGGCATCGCGCAATCGGCCGCCTACGCCGAGACGCTGCGCCAGCGCAGCCACGACCTTTCCGATACGGCCGGCCGCGTGGGAACGCAGCTGGGCGAACTGCACGGGGCACTCCGCGCGCAGACGATCGAGCTCGGCAGCGTTGCCGAGGACAAGACGGCGATCCTCGAACGCTCGGCCGAGACGCTGCGTCTGGGCACCGAGGCGATCGAGGCGGCCGCATCCGCCGCGCGTACGCGCATCGACGAGGCGGCCGGCGACGTGGGCCGCAGCGCGCGCGATCTCGACGCCACGACCCATCAGGCCGTGGCGCGCCTGCGCGACGGCGCGGAAACGCTGCGCCAGCGCGCCTCGGAAGCGGACGCCAATGTCGCGGCGACGACCCAGCGCCTGGATGCCACGGCCGCTTCGCTCGCCAAGGACGCCAACGAGACCGTCACCGCCGTCGATCGTGCCACCGCACGCATGGAAGCGAGCGGCGAGGCCGCCCGGCGCGAGAACGAGCAGCTCGTCCTTGCCGCCGACCAGTCGGCCGCGCGCGTGCGCGGGGCCGGCGAGACGTTCCGCGTGGAAACGCAGAGCCTCGTGCATGCGTCCGAGCAGGGGCTCGACCGCGCGAACCAGCTTGAAACCGCGATCGCGCAGCGCGCGGCGGAAACCAGCGCCGCGGCCGACCGGGCGCTCACGCGCCTCGACGAGGCGGCCGATTCCCTGCGCAAGCGCGGGCTCGAGGTGACGGAAGTCTCGGGTGCGGCCGTGCTGTCGATCGGCAACGCGGGGCATGCGCTGCGCCGCGAGACCGAGGAACTCGGCAGCGCTTCGGCCCTGTCGGCATCGCGCATCAACGAGACGGCGGCCCTGCTGGACCAGCGCTCGGGCGAACTCGCCTCGATCGCCGCGCAGGCCGGCCAGCGTCTCAAGGAATCGTCCGAATCGCTGCGCGCGCGCACCGGCGAGCTCGAAGGGGCGGCCGAACGTTCGGCCGTGCGCGTCGGCGCCATCGACGCCTCGCTGCGCGACCAGACGCTCGCGCTGCTCAAGACCATCGAGCAGGTGTCGGGCCGGGCGGGCGAAGTGGGCGCCGTCCTCGAAAACCAGGTCGCGGCCGTCGCGCGTGCGTCGGACGACGCGACCGCGCGCCTGCGCGCCTCTTCCGACGTGTTCCGCGACCGGGCCGGCGAGATGCAGGTCCTCGCAACCGCCACGACCGAGAAGGTCTCGGCGACGGGTGCCGAAACCGAACGCCGCCTGCAGGCGCTCGCCACGCAGGCCGTCGAGACCTCGGGCCGTCTCGAGGAGAGCGGCGAGACCTTCCGCCAGCGCCTCGGCGACATGAACCGCGCGGCGACGAGCGTGGGCGGCCTGATGGCCGAGGCAAGCGAGACCTTCCGCCGCCATTCGGGCGACCTGCAGGTCGCGGTCGACGGTGCGCTCTCGCGCATCGGGCAGGCCGGGCAGGCATTGCGCGAACGCACGGTCGATCTCGGCGGTGCCGCCGATGCGGCCGAAGCGCGGCTGTCGATGGTGGCCGAACTCATGCGCGGCAACGCGGGCTCCCTTGCCGACATCGCGGACCGTTCGGCGGTCAAGCTCGATGCACTGGGCGAGGCGCTGGTGCGCCGCGCGGCCGAGCTTTCCGCCATGTCCGACGGCACGGCCGCGCGCCTTGCCACGGTCGACGCCACGCTGGGCGAGCAGCGCGAGAACCTCGTGCGCACGCTGGAGACGCTGGGCAGCCGCGCCAACGAACTCGGTCAGGTGCTGCGCGGCCAGGCCGATCACCTCAACGGTGTCGTCGCCGAAGCGGGCGAGCGCCTGTCGGAAGTGGGCGCCCAGTTCGACCGGCAGGCCCGCGAGGCCGCCGATGCCGCGACCGTCGCCAGCCAGCGCATCGGCGAGACCGGCACGTCGCTGCGCCGCCGATCGGACGAACTGCAGGTCGCCGCACAGGACGGCGGCATGAAGCTCGAAGCCACCGGCGAGAGCTTCCGTCGCCGCGCGGAAGAGGTCATGGCGGCCGTCGGCCAGGCGGCCGCCCGCATCGCCTCGGTCGGCGAGAGCTTCGCGCGCCAGACGCGCGAAATGGGCGTGGCGATGGATGCCGCCGAACGGCGCATCGCGGAAGCCGAACGCCTGCTGGCGCACGAGGCCGAGACGTTGGATGCGGCGGCCTCGAAGGTCACGCGCGATGCCTCGGAAGCCACCGACGCCTTCCGCCGCCAGGCGGACGATCTCGCGTCGGCGGCGGCCAGCGCCAACGACGCGCAGGCGCGCCTCACCTCGAGCGAGTTCGAAGCCAAGCGCGGCCGCTTCCTGCGCGCCTCGCGTCTCGTCGTCGAAGGGCTCAACTCGCTGTCGATCGACCTTGCGCGCACGCTCGACCCGAGCGTCACCGACCGCGTGCTGAAGGAGTTCCTCGGCGGCGACCGCGGCGTGTTCGTGCGCCGCCTCCTGCGCCTCAACTGGGGGTCGACGGGCAAGGTCGTGCAGAAGCGCTACGGCGAGGATGCGGATTTCCGCCGCTACGTCACCGACTACCTGACGCAGTACGATCGCCTGATCGCCGACGCGCGCGAGGCCGATCCGGAAAACGTGCTCGTCTCGACCTTCCTGTCGGCCGACGTCGGCAAGCTCTACATGACGCTCGCGTCGATCGTGGGCTGGAAGAAGTAGGCGCCGTTTACATCCGCCAGGCGGGCTCCGCGCGCGCCATCGCCCAGAGCAGCTTGTCGAGCGCGGGCGCCATGCCGTCCTTGCGCTGGCGCGTGTTGGTCAGGGCCGCCCAGCACAGGCCGCGCGCCGTGCGCACCATCAAGGTCGCCGTGCCGGCAAGGCTGCCGGTGTGCCAGCGGTTGCCTGCGGGATTGATCGACCAGCCGCACGCGTATCTCGGATTGGCCGTTGTTCCTGCCGTCATCGCGGCGGTCGCGGCGGCCGTCAGCAGCGGCGGCCCGGCTGCGTCGGCGAACAGCGCCGTCTCCGAGGCCGTCGCGATCCAGCCGCCATGCGCGTCCATGCGCCGGACATTCAGGGAATAGGGGTCCTGTCCGTCCTGTCCGTGGTAGCGCACCTCGTCGGGCCGCCGTTCGGCCAGCGTGTTGCCAGCGATCGCCATGCCGGCGGCGCCGGCCGGCTGGAGCACGGCGTCGCGCACATAGGCCTCGTACGACTTGGCGGTAACCTTCTCGATGATCCGGCCGAGGAGGCAGAAGCCGAAATTGGAATAGGCATAGGCCGCCCCCGGCGCGTTCGGAAGCCGCAGGCGCAGCCCGTCGGCGATCACCTCCGCCATGCCGCGTGCCGGCGGGCCGAACATCGGATCGCTGGCGTCGTTGGGCCAGCCGCCGGCCGTGTGGGTCAGCAGATGATGGACCGCGATCGCACGCAGCGGCGATCCCGCCGGAATCGGCCCGCCCGGTTCGCCGAGGAGGCCCGACGGACCGAAGACGCGCGCGTCGAGGGACAGCCGGCCGGCGTCGACCAGCGTGAAGACCGCGACCGACGTGATCGGCTTGGACACGCTCGCCAGCCGGAACCTGTGCGCGGCCGCAAGCTGCGTGCCGGCAACCCTGTCGGCCAGGCCGAACGCGGCGGCATGGACGACGCGCCCGCCCTGCGCAAACGCGATGCTGAGGCCGGGAACGGGAAATTCGCGCAAGTAGCCGGCGGCGAGTTCGGATATCCGCGCGCGCGCCGCAGGCGAAGGCCCGGGGACGCCGTCTGCCGCCCGCAGGCGCCCGGGCGCGAGAAGGAAAGTGATTCCGCCCGCGAGAAAGCGACGCCGCGACGTGCGCATTTCGCGGCCGCCCGTCAGTCGTAGAACGCGGGCGAGCGGCGCTGGGCGAGGCTCTGCGGCCGGTCGTGGTTGATCCAGAGTTCGGCCTTCTCGGTCGCCAGCGTATCGGCGATGCGCTGCATGGCGGCGAGCGTCTTGTCCTTGTCGAAATTCTGGACCGGGACGCGCCGGTTCTCCCAGTTGTCGCGGAAATGCACGGCATCGCCGCTGAGCACGAGCGTGCCCGTCTTCGCCAGCCGCAGGCGCAGCGACTGGTGGCCCGGCGTGTGGCCGGGTGTCGTGAAGATCACGACGCTGCCGTCGCCGAACACGTCGTGGTCGCCGTCGAGCTTGCGGGCGGCGGCATTCGCCGGGAACGGGGCCGTGCGCCCGGCGCCGAAGGCCCAGTCGTATTCCGTGCGCTGGATCAGCACGGTCGATTTCGGGAACATCGCCACGTTGCCGACGTGGTCGCCGTGCGTGTGCGAGATGCCGACATAGGCGATGTCGGCCGGCTTCACGCCGATCTCGGCAAGCTGGCTGGCCAGCGTGCGCGCCCGGCTTGCCGTGCCGACCGCGTTCGTCACGGGGCTCGTGGCGAGCGCATCGGGATAGCCCGTGTCCCACAGCATCAGGCCGCGCGCGTGGCGGATCAGGTAGCAGTTGTTGGCGAGCACCAGTGGCTGGCCGACATTCACGCCCGGCGACCAGCGCGACTGGTCGGCCGCATTGTTCTGGCCGCAATCCATCACATAGACGCGCTCGGCCGCCGGTGCGGGCGGCGTGGGGGCGCAGGCTGCGAGCGCGAGGGCGGCGAGAGCGGCAAGGGCGGCTTGACGGGGCATGGGCGATCCTCCGGCCGGCATCCTAGCGCAGAATCAATAATCAATAGAGCGTGCCGTCCGACCGGAAGACGAGCGAGTAACAGAGGATCATCGCGACCTCGGAGCCCTCATTGGTCATCGGGACCATCAGGTTCTCGACGGCCTTGTGGCGCTCCTGGTGGCGGAAAACGAGATTGCCGCGCCGCCAGGTCGCGTCGCCGGTCCGCGCCATGTGGCAGTACCGCTCGAGCATCTCGGGCTGGCGCTCCAGCCGGTCGCGATGCATCCGGATGAAGGATCGGCCGGTCGGGTCGGACTCGAGCGAGGCGACCTCGTGCGTGCCGCACATCCGGTAGACGAGTTCGAACGGATCGTGCGTCACGTCGAGGATCCAGATGCGCGACAGCAGGTCCGGGATATCGACCGGATCGAACTTGCGGCGCGACGGCAGCCCGCCGTCCGGCGCGATGCGCCGGAGATAGCGCCACAGCCGGTCGACGTTCGGATGCCAGCCGGAGATGCCTTCCGGTGGGACGATGCTGTACACGATGTCGCTCATCTCGGCGCGCACCCGGAGGGTCGTGCGGGTAGGTGGATGGGCAAATTGTAAGGCGGCGCCGTGGCCGGAAGCTAGACCTTGCCGTGGCAGTGCTTGAATTTCTTTCCCGAACCGCACGGGCAGGGTGCGTTGCGGGAAGTGGCGCCCCAGGTCGAAGGATCGGCCGGATTGACGCGCGCGGCGCGCGCGGCCTTCGTCGGCGAGGGCGCCGCACCATCGGGCGTGCCGTCGGGCGAGGGATGCTGGGCCAGCATGCGCGCCGTGTCCGGATCGGGCGGCAGCATGTCGCCCTGCGGCGGCGCATCCATGCGGATCTGGACGAGGGCGAGCAGCGAGGTGATCCGTTCGCGGAACTCCTTCAGCATCGCCTCGAACATCTCGAAGGCTTCTTTCTTGTACTCGTTCAGCGGATCGCGCTGGCCATAGGCGCGCAGGTTGATGCCCTGGCGCAGATGGTCGAGATGCAGCAGGTGCTCCTTCCACGCATGGTCGAGCTCCTGCAGCAGCAGGCTTTTCTCGACCTGGCGCATGATGTCGGGGCCGACATTGGCCGCCTTCTCGGCCATCTTGCGCTCGACCGCGTCGGAGATGCGTTCGTGGATCTGCTCTTCGGCGATGCCTTCTTCCTTGGCCCAGTCTGCCACGGGAAGGTCGAGCGCGAAGATGCGGCGGATCTCCTCGTGCAGCAGGGACGTGTCCCACTGCTCGGGATACGCGTTGTGCGGGATGCAGCGCGCGATCAGGTCCTCGACCGTCTCGCGACGCATGTCGACGATCTGGTCGGCGACGTCGTCCTCGCGCATGATCTCGCGGCGCTGCTCGTAGACGACCTTGCGCTGGTCGTTCATCACGTCGTCGTACTTCAGCAGCTGCTTGCGGATCTCGAAGTTGCGCGCCTCGACCTTCTTCTGCGCCTTTTCCAGCGCGGCGTTGATCCAGCTGTGGACGATCGCCTCGCCTTCCTTCAGGCCCAGCTTCTGCAGCATCCCGTCCATGCGGTCGGAGCCGAAGATGCGCATCAGGTCGTCTTCCAGCGACAGGAAGAACTTCGAGCCGCCCGGATCGCCCTGGCGGCCGGAGCGGCCGCGCAGCTGGTTGTCGATGCGCCGGCTCTCGTGCCGCTCGGTGCCGACGACGTAGAGCCCGCCGGCCTTCAGCACGATCTGGCGGCCTTCCTCGATCTCGGCCTTGATCGCCTCGACGCGCGCGGTGCGCTCGGGTCCCTCGGGCATGTCGCCCAGCTCGATGCGCACGCGCATGTCGAGATTGCCGCCGAGCTGGATGTCGGTGCCGCGGCCGGCCATGTTGGTGGCGATGGTGACGGCACCCGGGCGGCCGGCCTGCGAGATGATCGCGGCTTCCTGCTCGTGGTAGCGCGCGTTCAGCACCTGGTGCGGCACGTTGCGCTTGCGCAGTTCCTCGGAGAGCGATTCCGACTTCTCGATGCTGACGGTGCCGACCAGCACGGGCTGGCGGCGCTTCATCGCCTCTTCGATCAGGTCGACGATGGCGGCGGATTTCTCGCGCGCGGTCCGGTAGACCTCGTCGTCGGCGTCGATGCGCGTCACCGCGCGGTTGGTCGGGATCTCGACCACTTCGAGCTTGTAGATCTCCCCGAACTCGGTCGCTTCCGTCATCGCCGTGCCGGTCATGCCGGCCAGCTTGGGGTACATGCGGAAATAGTTCTGGAAGGTGATCGAGGCGAGCGTCTGGTTTTCCTGCTGGACGCGCACGTGTTCCTTGGCCTCGAGCGCCTGGTGCAGGCCCTCGGAATAGCGGCGGCCTTCCATCATGCGGCCGGTGAACTCGTCGATGATGACGACCTTGTCGTCCTTGACGATGTAGTCCACGTCGCGCGTGAACAGCTTGTGCGCGCGCAAGGCCTGGTTGGAATGGTGGACGAGGCTGACATTGGCGAGATCGTAGAGGTTGCCGCCCTTCAGCAGACCCGCTTCGGTCAGCAGGACCTCGATCTTCTCGGCACCCGCCTCGGTCAGCGAGACCGCGCGCGCCTTCTCGTCCTTCTCGAAATCGCCGGCGCCGAGCTTGGGGATCAGCTTGTCGACCGCGATGTAGAGCTCGGAGGAATCGTCCGTGGGCCCGGAGATGATCAGCGGCGTACGCGCCTCGTCGATCAGGATCGAGTCGACTTCGTCGACGATCGCGTAGGCGAAGGGCCGCTGGACCATGTGGTCCAGGCGGTACTTCATGTTGTCGCGCAGGTAGTCGAAGCCGAATTCGTTGTTCGTGCCGTAGGTGACGTCGCAGGCGTAGTTCTTCCTGCGCTCGTCGTCGGTCAGGCCGTGGACGATCGTGCCGACGGTGAGGCCGAGGAAGCGGTAGATGCGCCCCATCCATTCGGCGTCGCGCTTGGCGAGGTAGTCATTGACGGTGACGACGTGCACGCCCTTGCCGGGCAGCGCGTTCAGATAGACCGCGAGCGTGGCGACGAGCGTCTTGCCTTCGCCGGTCTTCATTTCCGAGATCATGCCGCGATGCAGCACGATGCCGCCCAGCAGCTGGACGTCGAAATGGCGCTGGCCGAGCACGCGGCTGGCGGCCTCGCGCACGGTCGCGAAGGCGTCGACCAGCAGGTCGTCGAGCGTCTCGCCCTTCTCCAGCCGTCCGCGCAGCCAGACGGTGCGCGCGGCGAGCGCGGCGTCGTCCAGCGCCTTGACCTCCGGCTCCTTCGCGTTGATCGCGAGGACGAGCTTGTTCATTCCCTTGAGAATGCGGTCGTTGGAAGACCCGAAAATCGCTCGGGCGATGGCGCCGAACATGCAGATAGACCTCGATAATCGCGGATTTCGCCGACGGGCGGCCCCCGGCGTCGGGCAGGGGAGAGATAGGGCCAGAAGTTCGGCATGTCAACGCGGCCCTGCGACGCTTTCCGGCGGCCCGTCCGGCCTTGTTCGGGCCCGCTTTCCCGTGCAAGAGTGCCGCCGCCCATTTCCGGGCCACGACGAAAGGATTCCACCGATGTTTCGCCCCCGCCTGCGCGCCGCCGCGCTCGCCGTCCTTCTGTGCGCGACCGGCTTTTCCGGCAGCGCTTCGGCGCAGGCGCCGGCCCCGGGCGAGGATCCGGTCGTGGCGCGGGTCGAGGGCATCGCCATCCGGCGTTCGGACGTCGTGAATTTCCAGCGCTCGCTGCCCCCGCAGCTCCAGCAGATGCCGGTCGAGGCGCTGTTCGAGCCGATCGTCGACCGGCTTGTCTCGCAGAAGCTGATCGCGGCCCAGGGCCGCAAGGACAATCTCCAGAACGACGCCGAATACAAGGCGCGCATGATGCAGTTCGAGGAGCGGGTGATGCAGGAGATCGTGCTCAACCGCATGCTCGAGAAGCGCATGACGGACGCCGCCCTGCGCGAGCGCTTCGCCGCCTTCCAGAAGGACAATCCCGGCCGCGAGGAAGTCCGCGCGCGCCACATCCTCGTCGCCAACGAGCAGGGCGCCAAGGACATCATCTCCGAACTGGGCAAGGGCGGGGATTTCGCGAAGATCGCGGCCGACCGGTCGATCGATCCGGCCGGCAAGCAGTCGGGCGGCGATCTCGGCTTCTTCGGCAAGGACGACATGGTGCCGGAATTCTGGACCGCAGCCTCGGGCCTCAAGGCCGGCGAGACGACCAAGGCGCCGGTGAAGAGCCAGTTCGGCTGGCACGTGATCCGCGTCGAGGAGCGCCGCTCGGTGAGCGAGAGCTTCGAGGAAGTGCGCGAGAAGATCGCCAGCGACATGTCGCAGGAACTGATGACCGGCTATGTCGAGGGCCTGGTGAAGGGCGCCAAGGTCGAACGCTTCGGCCTCGACGGCAAGCCGCTGCCCGTCGCCCCCGCGAAGTAAGCAGGCCGCCATGTCGCACGCCGTTTCGCCGCTGGCCCCGAAGTCTTTCCCCGCATTGCCGATCATCGGCGGCATGCGTCTGGCAACGACGCTGACCGGCATGCGCTACAAGGGGCGCGACGACCTGTTCTTCGCCGCGTTCCAGCCGGGCACGGCCGTGGCGGGCGTGTTCACGTCGAACAAGATGCCGGGCGTGCCGGTCGACTGGTGTCGCAAGCATATCGGCGGCGGGCGCGCGCGCGGGCTCGTCGTCAATGCCGGCAACGCCAACGTGTTCACTGGCAAGGCGGGTGCTGCCGCCTGCGCCGAGACCGCCAAGGCGGCGGCCAAGGCGCTGGGCTGCAAGGCCGCGGAGATCTTCATTTCGTCGACCGGCGTCATCGGCCAGGTGCCCGACGCGGGCAAGCTTTCGGCCGCGACTTCGGCAGCCTCCCTGCGTCTCGGCACGGCCTCGATCGAGGGTGCCGCGCGCGCCATGATGACGACCGACACCTTCGCGAAGGGTGCCGGCGCCGCCGCACGCGTCGGCGGCAAGACCGTGCGCGTGGCCGGGATCGCCAAGGGCAGCGGCATGATCGCGCCCGCGATGGCGACGATGCTCGCCTACGTCTTCACCGACGCCGCCGTCTCGCCCGCCGTGCTGCGCGCGATCCTCAAGGATGTCGCCGCGCGCACGTTCAACGCGATCACGGTCGACGGCGACACCTCCACGTCCGACACGCTGATGGCCTTCGCGACCGGCGCTGCCGGCAACAAGACCGTCTCGGGCGCGTCGTCGGCCGATGCCGCGGCGCTGAAGAAAGCCATCGAGGCCGTGTGCCTCGATTTGGCGATCCAGGTCGCCAAGGACGGCGAGGGCGCGCAGAAGCTGGTGCAGGTCGACGTGACGGGGGCCGCGGACGACGCGGCCGCACGCACGATCGGCATGGCGATCGCCAATTCGCCGCTGGTCAAGACGGCAATCGCCGCGGCCGACGCCAACTGGGGCCGCATCGTCATGGCCGTGGGCAAGAGCGGCGAGAAGGCCGACCGCGACAGGCTGAAGGTCTCGGTCGGCGGCACGACCATCGCGCGCAAGGGCATGCCGGTTCCCGGCTACGACGAGGCGCCGGTCGCCGCCCACATGCAGGGCCGCGACGTGCGCATCGCGGTCGATATCGGCCTCGGCAAGGGCAAGGCGCGCGTGTGGACCTGCGATCTGACCCACGCCTATATCGACATCAATGGCAGCTACCGGAGCTGAAGGCTGCGACGATCCGGCGCTGTCGGCGCGGCTGGCAGCGCCTGCGCGCGTGGTGCTCGTGGTCGCCGCCGCGCTGATCGATTCCGACGGGCGCGTGCTGCTTGCCCGCCGCCCGCCCGGCAAGGCGATGGCCGGCCTGTGGGAATTCCCCGGCGGCAAGATCAACGCGAACGAGACGCCGGAAGCCGCCCTCGTGCGCGAGCTGCACGAGGAGCTCGGCATCGATCTCTCGCATGCCTGCCTCGCGCCGCTGACTTTCGCCTCGCACCGCTACGATGATTTCCACCTGCTGATGCCGCTCTATGCGGCGCGCAACTGGAAAGGCACGCCGCAGCCGCGCGAAGGCCAGGAACTGGCGTGGGTGCGGCCCAACGCCATGCGTGAGTATCCGATGCCGCCGGCGGACGTGCCGCTGGTGGCGATGCTGCAGGATCTACTTTAGCGGCGGCGCCGAGCGGTCCGCATCGAGCGCGTCCGCCAGCCGATGCACCGCACTGCCCGGACGCAGCGCCTTGGGCTGGCTCGCATGCGGGGCCCAGGCCGTCAGGTTCAGGATCTGGAACGTCGCCGGCATGCGACCTTCGTCGGCGAACAGGTCCTCGTAGATCGCCGCGGCGCGCAGCAGCGTGGAGCGCCGCGTGAAATCCTTGCGCCGCTCGACGATCGCGTTCGCCTCGCCCATGCCGCGCAGGTCGCGCATCAGGTCGAGCGCGTTTTCATAGGAGACCGTGATCGTGTCGGCATCGACGACGGGGAGCGCGAAGCCTGCACGCTGGAGGAGCGCGCCCGCATCGCGCACGTCGGCGAAGGGCGAAACGCGCGGCCCTGCGCCGCCGCTTTCCGCCATCTCGGCCTCGATCAGCGCGCGGCGCAGTTCGCCCAGCGTCTCGCCGCCGAGGATGGCGGCGAGGAAAAGCCCGTCGGGCTTCAGCGCGCGGCGGGCCTGCAGGAGCGCGCCGGGAAGATCGTTGGTCCAGTGCAGCGACAGGCAGCTGACGATCAGGTCGAAGCTGCCGTCGGCGAAGGGCAGGAACTCCTCGTCGGCGACGGCGACGAGACGCGCGGCTTCGCCGCCGCAGGGACGCGCGCGCGCGGCCTTCATCATCGTGCTCGACAGGTCGCACTGCACGATCGTCCCGATCCCGTTGCGCCCGGCCAGCAACGGCGCAAGCACGCCGGTGCGCGCACCAAGATCGAGCGCGCGCGGGAATTCGCGCGCGACGTCGTCGAGCCGCTCGACCAGACGCTCGGCGACTTCCTGGAAAAGGAAATCGTGATCGGCGAAATGCCGCGCCGCGCGGTCGCGATGGCGGCGCACGGTGCGGCGGTCGAAGATGGCGAGCGGGCTGCCCATGCCGAATTCCTAGCGCGTTTCGACGGTCCGGGAAACCTTGCGCATACGTTTCGCGTGATTGACTCGCGGGGGTGCCGCGTGCTGGCATCTTCACCCGTGGAATTTGCCCGCCGGATATCCGAACTGATCGTGCGCGGTGCGCGCGCGGGTCTCGATGCGGTCGTTCCGCCCACCTGCCTTCGATGCGAATGCATCGTCGCCTCGCCCGGCGGCGTCTGCGCCGCGTGCTGGCAGAAGCTCGCATGGATTGACCGGCCGTTCTGCGTGCGTTGCGGCGTCCCGTTCGGTGCCGATCTGAGCGGAACGGGGGCCGATGCAATTTGTGCGGACTGCCTCGCCCATCGTTCGCCGCTTGCGACGGTCCGCGCGGCCCTGCGCTATGACGATGCGAGCCGCGATCTCCTGCTCGGCTTCAAGCATGCCGATCGCACGCATGCCGCCCCGCATTTCGGCAAGTGGCTGGCGCGCGCCGGTGCGGACGCACTGGCCGGCGCCGATCTTCTCGTGCCCGTGCCGCTGCACTGGACGCGCCTCGTCTGGCGGCGCTTCAACCAGGCGGCGCTGCTTGCGCAGGCGCTTGCCCGCGAAAGCGGCGTGGCGTGCGTGCCCGACCTGCTGGTGCGCGCGCGGCGCACGCCGATCCAGGGCATGCTCGGCCGGCTGCAGCGCAAGCGCAACGTCCGCCGCGCCTTTTCGCTTCGCGCCCGCCACCTTGCGCTGGCGAAGGGAGCCTGCGTGGTGCTTGTCGACGACGTGCTGACGACCGGCGCCACACTCGCCGAATGCGCCCGCACGCTCCGCCGGGCGGGGGCGGCGGAAGTGCGGGCCGTGACCCTGGCGCGGGTCGTGCTGACCCCCGATTAATGCATGCCGGGCGGACTGGAACTCGGCGGCGCACCCGGCTATCTTTTCGGTAACGGCGTTTCCTGAAGGAGCGATCGGCAATGGCGGCGAAGGTCGAGATCTACACCAGCCCGTTCTGCGGCTATTGCGCGCGCGCCAAGCGCCTGCTGTCCGCCAAGGGCGTGTCGTACGAGGAGTACGACGTGCTGGCGGATTCGGGCCTGCGCCCGACGATGGAAGCGCGCGCCGGCGGCAGCACGACGGTGCCGCAGATCTTCATCGACGGTAAGCATGTCGGCGGCTGCGACGAGCTGCACGCGCTCGACGCGGCCGGCAAACTCGATCCGCTGCTCGCCGCCTAGCGCCGGGCTGCCGCGACGCGCTGGACCAGCGCCGGGCGCGGCGTCTCCACATAGAGGTGTTCGTACGCGACGACCGTCAGTTCCGGCGTCGTCAGCGCCAGCAGCTCGTTGTCGGCCAGCAGGAAATCGGGATTGCTCGGCTTGCCATAGCGCTCGTTGCCGCGCGCGAAGGTCTCGTAGATCAGCGCCCCGCCCGGCGCCACGCATGCGACCAGTGCGGGAAACAGCGGGCGGTGCAGATAGTTCGTCACGATGACGCCGTCGAATTTCCGCGTGCCCAGCGGCCAGGGCGATCCGTCTTCGAGATCGGCCGCGAGGGCCTCCACGCCCGCGATGTCCTTGAGGGCCGAAATGTCGCGATCGACCGCGACGACCCGGAAGCCGCGTGCCGCCAGCAGTCGCGCATGGCGACCGCCGCCGGCCGCCAGATCGAGCACCATGCCGCCGGCCGGGACCAGCTTTGCATGCGCCGCAACCCAATCGGATGGCGTTTCAGGGCCTTGATGCGGCTTCACGGACATCCCCCGGGCTTGCCTTCCCCGCAGATCGATTCCAATTATAGGGAATGATCGTCTTCAATCTGCAATGCCACAAGGGGCACGGTTTCGAGAGCTGGTTCAAGGACGGTGCCGCATTCGAGCGGCAGTCCAAGCGCAAGCTCGTCGAGTGCCCTTCATGCGGCTCGGTGAAGGTGCAGAAGGCGCTGATGGCGCCGCGCCTGTCGGGCACCAAGAAGTCGCGCAAGTCGACCGCGCCGGTCGCGACGCCGGGCGTCGCGGCGATGGGCAACGATCCGGCGGTCGCCAAGGCGGTCGAACTCCAGAAAGAACTCGCGAAGCTGCGTGCGCACGTCGAGAAGAATTTCGAGCATGTCGGCGACAAGTTTGCCGAGGAAGCCCGCAAGATCCATTACGGCGAATCCGAGCACCGCGACATCTACGGCGAGGCGACGGTCGAGGAGGCCAGGGATCTTGCCGAAGAGGGCGTGGAAGTCGCCCGTATCCCTTGGGTCCGCAGCAGTGACGCCTAGGCGTCGTCAGGCCCTGACCGCGAACGCCATGTAGTTGACGTCGAGGTCGCGCGCGAGCTTCCACTGGTCGAGGATCGGGTTGTAGGAAACGCCGGTCATGTGCGTGACCGCAAGCCCGGGGCCGCGCAGCGCATCGCTCACCTCGCCGGGCCGCACGAACTTCTTCCATTCGTGCGTGCCGCGCGGCAGCCAGCCCAGCACGTATTCCGCACCCACGATCGCCAGCAGGAACGCCTTGGGCGTCCGGTTGAGCGTGGCGACGACCATTGCCCCGCCGGGCCGCACGAGCGTGCCGCAATCGGCCAGGAAATTCCCGAAATCGGCGACATGCTCGACGACCTCGAGCGACAGCACGGCGTCGAACGCCTCGCCGGCAGCGACGAGATCCTCGGCCGTCGTGTGCCGGTAGTCGATCGCGAGCCCCATCCGGGCGGCGTGGTTCGAGGCGATGCCGATGTTCCGGGCCGAAGCGTCGATCGCCACGACGTTCGCCCCCAGCCGGGCCATCGGTTCGGCCACCAGCCCGCCGCCGCAGCCGATATCGAGCACGCGCAGGCCGGCCAGGGGCTTCGCCGCCAGCGGGTCCCGGCCGAAATGCTGGGCGAGCCGGTCGCGGATATAGGCCAGCCGCACCGGGTTGAACTTGTGGAGCGGACGGAACTTGCCGTTCGGATCCCACCATTCCTCGGCCATGGCCGCGAAGCGCGCCACCTCGGCGGGATCGACGCTGGCGCCGGGGGCGGCGTCGAAGGCGGCGGACGATGGGGTCAAGGCGACTGGCTCCTGCTGGAAAAATCGAGCGCGAACTTGCCCTGTCCGCGCCAAGACAGTAGATATGGCGCGCTTTTGGCGCCAGCAATGGCGAAAGCGACGATACTTTCCCAAGCCCATGGCGGGAAAGGCATTTCTCGAGAGGTTGCGAAGGTAATGGCACGCCTGGTTCTGAAATTCGGCGGGACGTCGGTGGCGAACGTGGAGCGCATCCGCAACGTCGCCGCGCGCGTGAAGCGCGAGGTCGACGCCGGCAACGAGATCGCCGTCGTGGTTTCGGCCATGTCGGGCGCGACGAACCAGCTCGTCGCGTGGGTCAACGAGATCTCGAAATTCTACGATCCGCGCGAATACGACGCCGTCGTCTCGACCGGCGAGCAGGTGACGAGCGGCCTTACCGCACTCGCCCTGCAGCAGCTCGGCCTCAAGGCGCGCTCCTGGCAGGGCTGGCAGATTGCGCTCCGCACCGATTCCACGCATTCCAAGGCGCGCATCGAGAGCATCGACACCGACGAACTCGACCGCGCGATGAAGGCGGGCGAGGTCGCCGTCATTTCGGGCTTCCAGGGCCTGACCGACGACAACCGCGTCACCACGCTGGGCCGTGGCGGCTCCGACACGTCGGCGGTGGCGCTGGCGGCGGCCCTGAAGGCGGACCGATGCGACATCTATACCGACGTCGACGGCGTCTATACGTGCGATCCGCGGATCGTGACGAAGGCGCGCAAGCTCGACAAGATCACGTACGAAGAAATGCTCGAGATGGCCTCGCTGGGCGCCAAGGTGCTCCAGACGCGGTCGGTCGAGCTGGCCATGAACCACCGCGTGCGCGTGCAGGTCCTCTCGAGTTTCGAGGACAAGCCGGGCACGATGGTCGTCGACGAGGAAGAAATCGTGGAAAAGCAAGTTGTCAGCGGGATCGCCTACAGCCGGGACGAGGCCAAGGTGACCCTTACCAAGGTGGCCGACCGTCCGGGCGTCGCCGCGGCGATCTTCGGGCCGCTCGCCGACGCCGCCATCAACGTGGACATGATCGTCCAGAACATCTCGGACGACGGCAAGGCGACCGACATGACCTTCACGGTCGGCAAGGCCGACCTCGACCGCTGCGTGAAGCTGCTCACCGACCAGAAGGCGAAGCTCGGCTTCGCCGACCTGAAGCCGGACCCCAACGTGGTGAAGGTCTCGGTCATCGGCGTGGGCATGCGCAGCCATGCGGGCGTCGCACTCGCCATGTTCCGCACGCTCGCGGCCAAGGGCATCAACATCCAGGTCATCTCGACCTCGGAGATCAAGATCTCCGTGCTGATCGACGAGCAGTATCTGGAGCTGGCGCTGCGCGCGCTGCACACCGCCTACGAGCTCGACGCCGCATGAACGACGCCGCTCCCCTCGCGTCGCGCGAAGCGGCATCCCGCCGGCTCGACCGGCTGTGGGCGCGCGGGCGCGCGGTGCTGGGCACGCGCGCGGCGATCATGGGCGGGGCGATGACGTGGGTCTCCGAGCGCAACCTCGTCGCGGCGATCTCGAATGCCGGCGGCTTCGGCGTGCTCGCCTGCGGCTCGATGAAGCCCGAGATGCTCGCGACGGAAATCGCGGCGACGAAGAAGCTGACGGCAAAGCCCTTCGGCGTGAACCTGATCGTGATGCATCCCCAGCTCGCCGAGCTGGCCAAGGTCTGCCTCGATGCGGGCGTCAGCCACGTCGTGCTCGCCGGCGGCATGCCGCCGGGCGAGATCATCAAGATGCTGAAGGACGGCGGCGCCAAGGTCATCGCGTTCGCGCCTGCCCTCGTCATCGGCAAGAAGCTCGTGCGCTCGGGCGTTGACGCGCTCGTCATCGAAGGCATGGAAGCCGGCGGTCATATCGGCGCCGTCACCACGGCCGTGCTGGCGCAGGAGATCCTGCCTGCGATCCGCGAGGTGCCCATCTTCGTCGCCGGCGGGATCGGCCGCGGCGAGGCGATCCTGTCGTTCCTCGAGATGGGTGCGGCGGGCGTGCAGCTCGGCACGCGCTTCGTGTGCGCGCGCGAGAGTGTGGCGCACCCGAACTTCAAGAAGGCCTTCATCCGCGCGGCCGCGCGCGATGCCGTGCCCTCGGTCCAGCTCGATCCGCGCTTCCCGGTCATTCCGGTACGCGCGATCGCCAACAAGGCCACGCAGGAATTCAACGCCGCCCAGCGCACGATCGCGGCCAAGGTCGATCGCGGCGAACTCGACATGAAATCCGCCCAGCTCGAGATCGAGCATTATTGGGCCGGCGCGCTCCGCCGGGCTGCCGTCGAAGGCGACATCGAGAACGGTTCGCTGATGGCCGGCCAGTCCGTCGGCATGGTGACGCGCGAGCAGACGACCGCCGAGATCGTCGAGGAACTGCTCGGACAGGCGATCGACGCACTGGTCGCCCGCGAAAGCGAAGCGGCGGGAGCCGCCTGATGCAGACGACGCTCGGGCCCGGTGCGACGCGCCGCCTGCTCAAGCGTCTGCGCGACATGATGGCGGCGGCGGGCAGCGCCCAGCAGCGCCTCGACCGCATCGTCAAGATCATCGCCGCCGACCTGATCGCCGAAGTGTGCTCGGTCTACGTGATGCGCGCGGGCCAGGTGCTCGAGCTGTTCGCGACCGAAGGCCTCAAGCAGGACGCCGTCCACAAGACCCGCCTGCGCGTGGGCGAGGGCCTCGTGGGCGAGATCGCGCAGACGGCGCGCACGCTCGCCCTCTCCGACGCGCAGTCCCATCCGAACTTCGCCTATCGCCCGGAAACGGGCGAGGAGATCTACCACTCGATGCTCGGCGTGCCGATCCTGCGCGCGGGTCGCGCGCTGGGCGTGCTCGTGCTGCAGAACCGGACCTTCCGCGACTACACCGAAGAAGAGGCGGAGACGCTCCAGACCGTGGCGATGGTGCTGGCCGAACTCGTCTCGGGTGGCGAACTCATCAGCCCCGAGGAGATGCTGCGCGGCGACGATGTGGGGCTGGGCGCGTCGGAACGTCTCGACGGCCTCAAGCTCAACGAAGGCATCGCCATCGGGACGGTCGTCCTCCACCAGCCGCGCGTGACCGTGCGCCAGATGGTGGCCGACGACCCGCAGGCCGAGGTCAAGCGCCTGCGCGACGCGATGAGCGGCATGCGCCTGGATATCGACCGCATCTTCGAGAAATCGGGCCTGACCGAGGGTGACGAGCGCTGGGAGATCCTCGAGACCTACCGCATGTTCGCGGAAGACCGCGGCTGGCTCAAGCGCATCTCCGAGGCCATCGAGACGGGCCTCACGGCCGAGGCGGCAGTCCAGAAGGTGCAGGAAGACAACCGCGCGCGGCTGTCGCAGACGACCGATCCCTATCTGCGCGAGCGGGTCGACGATTTCGACGATCTCGCCAACCGCCTGCTGCGCCATCTCTCGGGCGACCGCACGGCGGCCGATGCCGCCGACCTGCCCGACGACACGGTACTGGTCGCGCGCAATCTCGGACCCGCCGAGCTGCTCGAGTACGACCGGCGCAAGCTGAAAGGCGTAGTGCTCGAGGAAGGCTCGCCCACGGCGCACGTCTCGATCATCGCCCACGCGCTCGACCTGCCGATGGTCGGGCGCGTCAGCGGGCTGCTGGGGCGCGTCGAAAGCGGCGACGGCATCGTCGTCGACGGCATTTCGGGCCAGACGATCCTGCGGCCGCGCGACGACGTGCGCGAGACCTTCGCGCTGGCGATCAAGCAGCGCGACGCGCTGCGCGAGGGCTACGCCGCGATCCGCAAGCTGCCGGCGGTCACCAAGGACGGCACGCCGATGTCGCTCAACATGAATGCGGGCCTCGTCATCGACGTCGATCACTTGGCCGACAGCGGCGCCGACGGGATCGGGCTCTACCGCACCGAGATCCCGTTCATGATCCGCTCGAGCATGCCCGACGTGGTCGAGCAGACGGATCTCTACCGCCGCATTCTCGACCGGGCCGACGGAAGGCCGGTCGTCTTCCGCACGCTCGATATCGGCGGCGACAAGCTACTGCCCTACATGGAGCATGTCGCGCAGGAAAATCCCGCGATGGGCTTCCGCGCGATCCGCCTGACGCTCGACCGGCCGGCGATCATGCGCGAGCAGGTGCGCGGGCTGCTGCGCGCGGCTGGCGGCCGGCGGCTCGACATGATGTTCCCGATGGTCGCGGAGGTCGCCGAGTTCGACGCGGCGCGCGAACTGGTCGAGATCGAGATCACGCGCGAGCGAAAGCGCGGCCGCACGCTGCCCGACCCGATCCGCATGGGCACGATGCTCGAAGTGCCCTCGCTCTACTGGCAGTTGCCGCAGCTTCTGAAGCGGGTCGATTTCCTGTCGGTCGGCTCCAACGATCTGATGCAGTTCTTTTTCGCGTGCGATCGCGGCAATCCCGAACTTGCCGATCGCTACGATGCGCTGTCGCCACCCGTTTTGCGGTTCCTACGCGCCATCGCGAGCGAATGCGACGCGGCGGAAGTGCCGCTGACCCTGTGCGGCGATATCGCCAGCCGCCCGCTGGAGGCGATGGCGCTGATCGGGATTGGGTTCCGGCGGCTTTCGATGCCGTTTCCGGCGATCGGGCGGGTCAAGGCGATGGTCCGCAGTCTCGATCTTCCGCCGCTCGCAAAATATCTCGACGAACTGACGCGACTTGCCGACCATTCGGTGCGGAAGAAACTGCTGAGTTTCGCGCGAGATCACAACATTCCAGTATGAGGAATGTTTGAGGCGCGAATCGATACAATCGTGGCGGCAGTTGTCGCATCTGTCGCAATTTGCTAAACACGTCAAGCGGTTGTCTCGAATACTTCGCTCCGGCGATCCGGTCGCCGGTGTTTTCCTTGAAGTATCAAGGTAGTCGAAGGCTAGAGCAGGCAATGACGAAGGCGAACGACAAGCGTCTGGATGCGCCCGGAAAGGGTGCCGGAGCGGCACTGCCGGTCAATGCGACCGTCGGGCAGCTGCTGCGCGCCGAACGCACGCGCCGCGGCTGGCAGACCACCGACATCGCCAAGCATCTGAAGATCCGCCGCGCGCTGCTCGAGGCGATCGAGGTCGGCCGCCATCAGGATCTGCCGCGCGGCGCCTACGCGATCGGCTTCGTGCGCTCGTACGCCGATCTTCTGGAACTCGACAGCACCGAGCTGGTGCGCCGCTTCAAGCAGGAATCGAGCGGCATCGACGAACCGACCGAGCTTGCGTTCCCCACGCCGATCAACGAGAGCCGCCTGCCGGGACGCCTCGTCGTCGCGTTCTCGCTGCTGCTCGCGGTCGGCGCCTATGGCGGCTGGTATTATTCGACGCTCGACCAGCGTGCGCCCGCGCCGCGCGTCACGGCCGTGCCCGAAACGCTGGCCGCGCGCATTCCCGCACCCGAACCCGTCGCCCCGCGCGTTGTCGCCCCTTCATCGAGCGAAGCGCTCGCGCGCGCCCTTCCCGCGACCCCATCAGCGCCCGTCGTCGAGCCGCCGGCGCCGCTGCCGCCGGCCGCCTTCGTGCCCACGCCGGCACCCGCACCGGCGCAGGTCGCAAGTGTTCCGGCCGTCGCCCCGCCGGCTTCCGTGGCGCCCGTCGATGCGGCTCCGCGCAGCTACGGCGAGGCCACGGAAGGCCGCATCGTCATCAAGGCGACGTCCGACAGCTGGACCCAGGTCCGCGACGGTTCGGGCAACGTGGTGTTCTCGCGCATCCTGCGGCCCGGCGAGAGCTACAACGCCCCCGACCGGGAGGGGCTTACCCTTTCCACCGGCAATGCCGGCGGTCTCGATATCCGCGTGGACGGCCGGGGGGTTCCTTCGGTCGGCCGGCTCGGCTTCGTGCAGCGCGGCGTTTCGCTCGATCCCCAGCGCCTGATCGCCGGTACGGCCGTCATCGAGCCCGCGCCCGCCCGCCCGGCACCCCCGCCGGCGCCCGCCGCCACCCCCTCGGCGACCCCGCCGGCCCCCGGCGACACCAGCGAAGAACGCGCCTCGCCGGGCTGACCGGCTTTGGGGTATACAGGGCCTCGCAAAGCCCCCTTTCGAGCCCGCGAGTCCGCCCATGGCCGTTCGTCCGTTCCGACAGATCCATCGCCGCAAGTGCCGCCAGATAATGGTCGGCAAGGTGCCGGTGGGCGGCGACGCGCCGATCACCGTCCAGACGATGACCAACACGCCGACGTCCGACGCCGGCGCGACGATCGACCAGATCCGCCGCGCCGAAGAAGTGGGCGTCGACATCGTGCGCGTCTCGTGCCCGGACGAGGAGTCGACGGCGGCGCTCAGGCAGATCGTGCGTGCCTCGAACGTGCCGATCGTCGCGGACATCCATTTCCACTACAAGCGCGCCATCGAGGCGGCCGAGGCCGGTGCGGCGTGCCTGCGCATCAATCCGGGCAATATCGGCTCGAAGGAGCGCGTGCGCGAGGTCGTCAAGGCGGCCAAGGACCACGGCTGCTCGATCCGCATCGGCGTCAATGCGGGTTCGCTCGAGCGCGAATTCCTCGAGAAGTACGGCGAGCCGTGCCCCGAGGCGATGGTCGAAAGCGCGCTGAGCCACGCCAAATGCCTCGAGGACGAGGATTTCCGCGAATTCAAGATCAGCTGCAAGGCGTCCGACGTGTTCCTGGCCGTCGCCGCCTACCAGCAACTCGCCGAGGTCTGCGACTATCCGCTGCATCTGGGCATCACCGAAGCGGGCGCACTGCGTACGGGCACGGTGAAGTCCGCCATCGGCCTGGGCTCGCTGCTGTGGGCCGGCATCGGCGATACGATCCGCGTCTCGCTCTCGGCCGATCCGGTCGAGGAGGTGCGCGTCGGCTACGACATGCTGAAGTCGCTGGGCCTGCGCCGGCGCGGCGTGACGGTCATCGCGTGCCCGTCCTGCGCGCGCCAGCAGTTCGACGTCATCAAGACGGTCGAGCGGCTCGAGGAACGCCTTTCCAAGATCACCGTGCCGATCACGCTTTCGGTCATCGGCTGCGTCGTCAACGGCCCCGGCGAGGCGCGCGACACCGACATCGGCTTCACCGGTGGCGGCAACGGCACGCACATGGTCTACGTGATGGGCCAGCAGGACCACCGCCTGAAGGACGGCGACATCGTCGAGCATCTGGCCGGAATGGTCGAGAAGCGCGTCGCCGAAATCCTTGCCGGCGCGCCGAACAAGGCCGCCGGATGACGCGGTATCGCTGCTTCCTCCCCTGTTTGTAGATCCGCCGCATGGATACGTCCGACGCGCCCGCGCGCCTCGGCGTCGTGGGTGCAAATCATCGTTCGAGTTCCGCCGCGACGCGCGACGCGCTGTTCGTGCCCGAGGACGAATCGCGCGGATTTCTCGCCGAACTGCGGCGTGAGGGAATTCACCAGGCCCTGCTGATCTCGACCTGCGACCGCGTCGAGGTGCAGTTCGCCGCGCCCGACGCGCCCGGCGCACGCGCCGCGATCCTTTCCGCGTTCGCCCGGCGCATCGGCCGCGACGTCGCGGCCGAGACCTATGCGCACGAAGGCGACGGCGCGATGCGCCACATCTTCGCGGTCGCCTGCTCGCTCGACAGCCAGGTCGTCGGCGAACCGCAGGTGCTGGGGCAGGTCAAGGCCGCGCACGCGCTGGCGCGCGAAATGGGGCTGGCCGGGCACGAGCTCGATGCCGTCCTCGAGCGCGCCTACGCCGCCGCCAAGCGCGTGCGCAGCGAAACGGCCATCGGCGAACGGCCGGTGTCGCTCGCCGCCGCCGCCGCCGCCGTTGCGCGCGACGTGCACGGCGAGGCGACCCGGTGTTCGGCCCTGCTGGTCGGCCTTGGCGAGATGGGCGAACTGCTGATCGAGCACTTCCGGCGCGCCGGCCTGCGCCAGCTGGCGGTGACGGCCCCCTCGGCTGCGCGCGCGGGCGCACTCGCGCGCCGGCTGGAAGCGCACCTCGTCCCCTACGGCGAACTCGCCGAGGCGCTGGCGCGCGCCGACATCGTCGTCACGGCGCTAGGCACGGGCCGGCCGGCGATCGATACGCAACTGGCGCTCGGCGCCCTCAAGGTCCGCCGGCGCAAGCCGGTCCTCTTTCTCGATCTCGGCGTGCCCGACGACGTCGCGCGCGAGGTCGAGACGATCGACGGCGCCTACCGCTACGGCATCGACGATCTCGAAGGTCTCGCGCTGAAGGGCCGCGCCGAACGCGAGGCCTCGACCGGCGAAGCCTGGGAGATCGTCGAGGCGGAGCTTGCCGCCTTCGCGCGCGCGCGCGCCGGCCGGAAAGCCGACAGCGCCATCATTCGCCTTCGCGCGTATTTCGAATCCGAACGCGCGCGGGCCCTTGCCGAGACCGGCGGGGATGCCGCGCGCGCCACCGAACTGCTGGTCCATCGCCTGCTGCACGGCCCCACCGCCACCTTGCGCGAACTGGCGCAGGGCGATCCGGCCGAGCGGCTGCGCGCCGAAGCGCTGCTGTCGCGCGCCTTCGGCCTCGACGACACGGAGAACAAGACGTGAGTTTCGAATACAAGCTCGACAAGGTCATCGGCCGCTATCGCGAACTCGGCGACATGCTCGCCAGCGGCGCGACCGATTCGAAGAATCTCGCCAGGCTTTCGAAGGAATATTCCGATCTCGGGCCGGTCGTCGAATCCATCGAGAAGCAGCGCCGGGCGAAGGCCGAACTCGCCGAGCTGGAAGCCCTGCGCGTGGGCGACGACGCCGAGATGCGCGCGCTCGCCGAACAGGAATACTTCGCGCTCAAGGCGCGCCTGCCGGAGATGGAGCGCGACCTGCAGGCCATGCTGCTGCCCAAGGATGCGGCCGACGAGAAGAACGCGATCCTCGAAGTGCGCGCAGGCACCGGCGGCGACGAGGCGGCCCTGTTCGCGGCCCAGCTTTTCCGCATGTACCAGCGCTATGCCCAGCTGCGCGGCTGGCGTTTCGAGGTGATGGAATTCGGCGAGACGGGGCTGGGTGGCTGCCGCGAAGCCATCGCCAACATCTCGGGTGCAGGCGTGTTCGCGCGCCTCAAGTTCGAATCGGGCGTGCATCGCGTGCAGCGCGTGCCCGCGACGGAAGCGAGCGGGCGCATCCACACCTCGACCGCGACGGTTGCCGTGCTTCCCGAAGCCGAGGAAGTCGACATCCAGATCGACGAGAAGGACCTGCGCATCGACATCTTCCGTTCGTCCGGGCCGGGCGGCCAGTCGGTCAACACGACCGACAGCGCAGTGCGCATCACGCACATACCGACGGGCGTCGTCGTCCAGCAGCAGGACGAGAAGTCGCAGCACAAGAACAAGGCCAAGGCGATGAAGATCCTGCGCGCGCGCCTCTACGAGGCCGAGCGCGCGCGCACCGATGCCGCGCGTTCTGCCGAGCGCAAGGGGCAGGTGGGGACGGGCGACCGGTCCGAGCGCATCCGCACCTACAACTTCCCGCAGGGCCGCGTCAGCGATCACCGCATCAACCTGACGGTCTACGAGATCGACAAGGTCGTCGAAGGCGAACTCGACAAGTTCATCGACGCGCTGATCGCCGAGGATCGCGCCGCCAAGCTGTCGGAGATCTCGTGAGGATCGACGCGCTTGTCCAGGAATCGACGCAGACGCTGAAGGCCGCCGGGATCGACAATCCCCGGCTGGAGGCGCGCGTCATCGTCGGGGCGGCATCGGGCGCTTCCATGGAAGCGATGGTGGCGCATCCCGAGCGGGAGATCGACGAGACCTCCGTCGCGTTCGTGCAGGCGCTGGTCGAGCGGCGCGTGGCCGGTGCGCCGATGGCCTATCTGCTGGGCCGGAAGGAATTCTGGAGCCTCGATTTCACCGTCACGGCGGCCACGCTCGTGCCGCGCCCGGACAGCGAGACGCTGGTTGCCGGCGCGCTCGACTTCGCGGCCGATACGATGCGGCCCTGGCGGGCGCTCGATCTGGGAACGGGGACGGGGTGTCTGCTGCTGTCGTTCCTTTCCGAACGCCCGCGCGCCTATGGCGTGGCGCTCGACCGGAGCGAGGAAGCGCTCGCGGTCGCGGCGGCGAACGCCGATTCCCTCGAACTCGCTTCGCGCACCGGCTTCGTGTGCGCGGACTGGGCCGGCGCGCTCGGCGGCACGTTCGACGTCGTCTTCGCCAACCCGCCCTATATCCCGCGAGACGAGATTCCGGGGCTGGCGATCGAGGTGCGCGACTTCGAGCCCGAAGCGGCGCTCGACGGCGGGCCGGATGGGCTCGACTGCTACCGGCGCATCCTCGTCGACCTGCCGCGCCTGCTGGCATCCGACGGTATGGCGTTCTTCGAGGTCGGCTACGGTCAGGCGGCGGATGTGGCGGCACTCGCGCGCGCGGCGGGGCTCGTGTCGCAGGGCGCGATGCGCGACTATGGCGGCGTCGAGCGCTGCGTGCGGATCTCAAAATAGCGCTTGGTTTGGCGGGGACCCGAGACTAGTGTCGGGCTGTTCCGGCGGCCCTCGGCAGCCGGAACCTAGTGTCGGCCCCGATTGATTGGGGCGACACGCGGTCGGGACAGTGGCCTTCAGCGCCGGTCTCCATCGTCCGCCTCGCGAACGGCGGCAACCCGAATGCAGAACGGCCGGAACGAACGGGCGCATCGCGCCGGAATTCCGGATGACCCAACCAGACGAGGCGAACGACATGAAGCGTCAACGGAATCGGGGCGGCCACGGCGGCGGCCACAACAACAACTATCGCGGTGGCGGTGGCGGCGGTGGCGGTGGCGGTGGTGGCGGCGGTGGCGGTGGCCGCTCGAACGTGCCGTTCCGTGCGCAGACCTTCGACTCGAACGGGCCGGAAGTCCGTATCCGCGGCAACGCCTATCAGGTGCTTGAGAAGTATCTCGCCCTTGCGCGCGATGCTTCGGCGAGCGGCGACCGCGTCGCGGCCGAAAATTTCTACCAGCATGCCGAACACTATTTCCGCCTGATCAACGCCAATCAGGAGCCCTACCCGCAGCAGCAGCGTCCGCAGGGCGGCCCGCCGCCGCAGCAGGGCGGCTACCAGCCGGTCCAGGGGGGCGATCCCAACGCGCAGCAGACGCCGACCGGCATGGAGCCACCGGGCACGGGGCCGCAGCCGGCAGCCCCCGTCGTCGTGCACACGAACCCGGCGCATCCTTCGGCCGCGCCGCAGGGCGACATGCAGGCCGCCGGCCCGCTGCCGTCGTTTCTGGGCACGCCGCCCGAAGAGAACCGCTGATCGATCCGGTCGCCGGCGGCCGTCGGGCCGTCGGCGGCTATTTCCGCTTCGCGTCGGGCCGCAGGCGAAGGTCGGCCTTCGGCATTGCCGGCATGCCTGCCTTCTGCATTTCCGTTTTGAGCCATTCGGCGAACGCCGTCATCGCGCCCGAAGGACGGCGATGGCGCGCCGATACGAGCCAGTAGCCCGCGCGCGGCGAGATGACGGTATCGGGAAAGAGCGCCACGAGCCGGCCCTGGCGCAGAAGCCGCTCGACGAGCAGCATCCGGCCGATCGCGATGCCCTGACCGTCGAGGGCCGCCTGCAGCACGATGTTGTAATCCGTCAGCTGCCGGAATTCCGCCTTCCGGATATCCACATCCATCGCGGCAGCCCAGGCCGTCCAATCCGACAGCCGCAGCCCCGTGAGCAGCGGATGGCGGCGCACATCCGCCGGCCGTCCGATCTTGCGCGTCTTCAGGAACGAAGGGCTTGCGACCGCGACGAGCCGCTCGGCACCCAGCGCGCGTTTCGTCACGTCGGCATAGGCGCCGTTGCCGTAGCGGATCGCAAGATCGGCGGCCGATGCCGCGACATCCGCCAGATCCAGCGTGGGATCGAGGACGACCTCGATCAAGGGATGCGCGGCCGAAAATTCGGACAGACGCCGGACGAGAAAATTCGCGGCGAAGGAGGGGAGCAGACTGACGCGCAGCTTTTCGCGCGCACTGGCCTTGCGGATACGTGACGTCGCCGACGCAAGCGTGGCGAAGGCGGCCTGCGTCTCCGACAGGAATCGTACGGCGGCGGGCGTGAGTTCCACGCCGCGCGCCTTGCGCACGAACAGGCGCGTGCCGAGGAACCGCTCGATCTGCGCCACGTGATGGCTCACGGCGCTCTGCGAGATCGCGAGTTCTTCGGCCGCCCGGCGGAAGCTCAGCAGCCGTCCGGCCGCCTCGAAGGCGCGCAAGGCGTGGGGCGGAGGCATGTCGGGCGAGGCGCGCATGGTGGCATGTTAGCGTGGCCGCGAGACATGAGCCAAATGGATCGCTCGGACCGGCCGATTTGGATTGGCCGCCGGCGTGCGGCTTTGCCAGCATGGCAATTCGGCTTACGGAGACAATCGATGCTGACCGACCGCGACATACAATCCCTGCGCCGCGACACGCCGGGCACGCAGACCGTCGTCCATTTCAATCATTCCGGCGCTTCGCTGATGCCGCTGGCGGTGACCGAGGCGATCGGAACGCAGCTTGCCCTCGAGGCGCGGTTGGGTCCGCACGAGGCGTCGGTGTTCGTGCAGGACCGGCTCGAACGGCTTCGCGCCGACGCCGCCCATCTGCTGGGTGCCGATGCTTCGGAGGTGGCGATCACGCCCAGCGGCTCGGCCGGCTGGGGTCTGGCGTTCGCGGCCTTGCCGGCGATGGCGGCGGGCGAGCGGATCCTTGTCGGCCGGCAGGAATGGGGCGGCAATCTCGGCACGCTGCATGCGGCCTGCGCGCGCAGCGGTGCGACGGTCGAGACGATCCCGTGCAAGGCGGACGGCAGCGTCGATGCGGATGCGCTCGATCGCATGATCGATCCGCGCGTGCGCCTGATCTGCCTCACCTGGCTTCCGGCCAATGGCGGCCTCATCAACGATGCGGCTGCCGTCGGCGAGGTCGCCAACCGGCACGACATCCCATATTTCGTCGATGCCGGGCAGGCGCTGGGCCAGATCCCCGTCTCGGTCCGCGAGATCGGCTGCGACGTGCTGAAGGGGGCGGCGCGCAAGTTCCTGCGCGGCCCGCGCGGCACGGCGCTGCTCTATGTCCGCAAATCCATGCAGGGCCGGATGCAGCCGGCCTATCTCGACGTCGTCTCGGCGCCGTGGCTCGGCGACGGGCCGCAGGTCCGCAACGACGCGCGCCGGTTCGAGTCGGCCGAGCATTCGGTGGCGCTGCATCTCGGCCTTGGCGAAGCGCTGGCGCTCGCGCGCAGCATCGGCGTTGCGGCGATCCGCGCGCGTATCGAGCCGATGGCCGTGGAACTGCGCGCGCGCCTGGGTGCGATTGCGGGCGTGACACTCTGCGATCTGGGCGACGGGCCGCGCTCGGGCCTCGTTTCTTTCAATATCCGCGGGCTCGGCGCGCAGGCGGTGCGCGAGCGCCTGACGGCCGAGCACAAGATCAATGTCGGCGCCAACGGCGTGGCCTACACGCCGCTCGACATGACCGCCCGCAAGCTCGATGGCATCGTGCGCGCGTCTGTCAGCTACCTGAATACCGAACAGGAAATGGAAACGCTGGCGAAGGCGGTCGCGACGCTCGCGGCGGCCGCCTAGGCCGGGGCGAGCGTGTCGCCGACGGCGATCGCGCCGTCGGCTAGCACCTCGGCATAGACGCCGCAGTCGATGTGCCTGAAGCCTTCCTGCAGCATGCGCGGGATGTTCATGTCGCGCGTCGCGGTCTTCGGGTTGACGCTTGTGGCCGCGCAGCGGTCGATGCGTTTCAGCACCTTGAGGCGCGTCGAGCCGACCGCGATCTCGCGGTCGATCCAGTCGAACTCCTCCCACGGGCGGCCGCCGGTGAAATAGACGTTGGCGCGGAAGCGCAGCGGGTCGACGGGCGCGCGGGCCACGCGCTCGATGTCGGCGATGCTCGCCATGCCGATGATCGACACCACTTTGCGCGCCGTATCGGAGAACATGTGGCCCGGCGCCTCGACCAGCCGGGGGCTGCCGCGCGTCTCGTTGGCCATGTAGGCGGCGAAGAACTGCTCGACCAGCGTGCGACCGGTTGCCGCACCGATGTCGGCGCGCAGGACCGGCTTGCCGTCGCGTTCGATCGAAAGCATGCCCGTGGCGCTGTCATACAGCGCGTGCAGCCGGGCCAACCGTTCGTTCTTGGCCAGCATCAGGAAGTTGTGCTTGGGCATCCACGCGGGTGCCGAAACGTCGAATCCGCCCGACCCGTGAGCGAGCGCGAAGCGCCGGTCGTCGGGGAGGCCTTCGCCGGCCGTCACGGCCGTGCGCGGCAGCGATTCGGCGTTCAACCCTTTGACCGGGTAGCGGCAGATCCGGGTGATTTCGAGAGCCATGATGGACAACGTACCCGGCTATGACGGATCGTCAATGGGGGGCTTGCGAGGCCGCAAAGCCATGTCCATATCCGCTGTAGGGATGCCGCACGAAGCGGGTCCCGGCTCGCCTGTCCGCCCGCCTTCCGGGGGACGCCAAGAAGGACGCCGATATCATGGATCTGAACAAGTACACCGAGCGCGCCAAGGGCTTCCTGCTCAACACGCAGACCCTGGCCCAGCGCAGCGGCCACCAGCGCATCACGCCCGAGCACCTGCTGAAGACCCTGCTGGACGATCCCGAAGGGTTGGCCGCGGGCCTGATCCGCTCGGCCGGCGGCGACTCCGCGCGCGCGACCAAGGAAGTGGATGCCGCACTCGCCAGACAGCCGAAGGTCGAAGGCAGCGGTGCCGGCCAGGTCTACATGGCGCCCGAGACCGCCAAGGTCTTCGAGACGGCCGAAGAAATCGCCAAGAAGGCCGGCGACAGTTTCGTCACCGTCGAGCGCCTGCTGCTGGCGCTGGCGTTGCAGAAGGGAAATCCCGCGTCCGACGCGCTCGCCAAGGCGGGCGCCAAGCCCGATGCGATCAACCGCGCCATCGAGGAAATCCGCAAGGGCCGCAAGGCCGATTCGGCTTCGGCCGAGGACCAGTACGACGCGCTGAAGAAGTACGCCCGCGATCTGACGCAGGCGGCGCGCGACGGAAAGCTCGACCCCGTGATCGGCCGCGACGAGGAAATCCGCCGCACGATCCAGGTGCTCGCGCGCCGCACGAAGAACAATCCCGTGCTGATCGGCGAGCCCGGCGTCGGCAAGACCGCCATCGTCGAGGGCCTTGCCCAGCGCATCGTAAACGGCGACGTGCCGGAATCGCTGAAGGACAAGCGGCTGCTGTCGCTCGACCTCGGCGCCATGATCGCCGGCGCGAAGTATCGCGGCGAGTTCGAGGAGCGCCTGAAGGGCGTGCTGCAGGAGATCAACGCGGCCGCCGGCGAGATCGTGCTGTTCATCGACGAACTGCACACGCTGGTGGGTGCGGGCAAGGCCGACGGGGCGATGGACGCCTCGAACATGCTGAAGCCCGCGCTCGCGCGCGGCGACCTGCATTGCGTGGGCGCCACGACGCTCGACGAGTACCGCAAGCATATCGAGAAGGATGCGGCGCTGGCGCGGCGGTTCCAGCCCGTCATGGTCACCGAACCGTCGGTCGAGGACGCGATCTCGATCCTGCGCGGCCTCAAGGAGAAGTACGAGCTGCACCATGGCGTGCGCATCACGGATGCCGCGATCGTCGCCGCCGCGACGCTGTCGAATCGCTATATTTCCGAGCGTTTCCTGCCCGACAAGGCGATCGACCTCGTCGACGAGGCGGCCAGCCGCATGCGCATGGCGGTCGATTCCAAGCCCGAGGCGATCGACGAGCTCGACCGGCGCATCATGCAGCTGAAGATCGAGCGCGAGGCGCTGAAGCGCGAGACCGACGCCGGCTCGCGCGACCGTCTCGTGAAGCTCGACGCCGAACTCGCCGAACTCGAGGCGAAGTCGGGCGAACTCACACGCCAGTGGCGCTCGGAGAAGGAAAGCCTGCAGGGCGGCCAGCGCATCAAGGAGCAACTCGATCAGGCGCGCGCCGATTTCGAGGCGGCCCAGCGCAAGGGCGATCTCGCGAAGGCATCCGAACTCAAGTACGCGACGATTCCCGCACTCGAGAAGCAACTCGCGGCCGGCGGCAGTGCTGGCGGCGGCGCCAATCGTCTGCTCAACGAGGAAGTGACCGAAGCCGACATCGCGGCCGTCGTGTCGCGCTGGACGGGCGTGCCGGTCGACAAGATGCTGTCGGGCGAGCGCGAGAAGCTTCTCGCGATGGAAACGTCTTTGCAGGCACGGGTTGTCGGTCAGGACGAGGCCGTCGCAGCCGTTTCCGAGGCCGTGCGCCGCGCGCGCGCAGGCCTGCAGGATCCCAACCGGCCCATCGGTTCGTTCCTGTTCCTCGGCCCCACGGGCGTGGGAAAGACGGAGCTGACGAAGGCGCTGGCCGCATTCCTGTTCAATGACGATCAGGCTTTGCTGCGCATCGACATGTCGGAATACATGGAGAAGCACGCGGTTTCGCGCCTGATCGGTGCCCCGCCGGGCTATGTCGGCTACGACGAGGGCGGCGCCCTCACCGAAGCGGTGCGCCGGCGACCCTACCAGGTGATCCTGTTTGACGAAGTCGAGAAGGCACATCCGGACGTGTTCAATGTCCTGTTGCAGGTGCTCGACGACGGGCGTCTGACGGACGGTCAGGGCCGCACGGTCGATTTCAAGAACACGCTGATCGTGCTGACGAGCAATTTGGGCAGCGACATCATCGCCGCGCAGAAGGACGGCGAGGACGTGGAGAACGCACGCGCGGGCGTGATGGAAGTCGTACGTGCGGCTTTCCGGCCGGAATTCCTCAACCGTCTCGACGACATCCTGCTGTTCCGCAGGCTCAGCCGCGCGAACATGAAGGGCGTCGTCGCGATCCAGCTCAAGCATCTCGAGAAGCTGCTCGCCGATCGCAAGATCACGATCGAACTCGACGAGGCCGCACGCGAATGGCTGGCGGAAGCGGGCTACGATCCGCTCTATGGCGCGCGTCCGCTCAAGCGGATCATCCAGCGCGAACTGCAGAACCGCCTGGCGACGCAGATCCTGTCGGGAAGCGTGAAGGATGGGGATCGAGTGCGGGTTTCGGTCGAGAAAAACGAGCTCGCAATTGCGGTAGAAACGGCGTCCGCTGCGGCCGACCACAAGCAGAAGCGTAGGGGGGCGGCGTGACCCCCTAGAGACCCATGCAAAAATTGCATGCGGTACATGCGAACGCCTCTTTTTGTGTCTTGCCGCGCATCGGCTGAAGCAGATATCGTTTTAAAACAGTAACTTAAACAAACTATCCACCGCCGCAAATTCCCGGTTTTGATTGCTTGACTTGGGGGGGCCAAACCCCTAGAAACCCGGTCCCACGCCACGAGGACACGGCGGGCGCCGAAAGGCACTCCCGGGGACGAAATGGCCGCGCTCTTTGAAAAGTGAATACGGAATGGAAGGGATGCGCAGGCGGCGGCTTGGGCTTTAAGTCCAACTCGCTCGCTTTGGCGCATCTTTCTAAACGACAGATACGATGTCGTGACTTCGGTCACTTCAACGTGTCAGTCGCGCGTTCAAAGACTAAACGAGCTTGTATAGGACCGTTGATTTGGATCGCAGTCGAGCGACCTTCGGGTTGCCGCGACGGAACCAAGTTAACCTGAGAGTTTGATCCTGGCTCAGAACGAACGCTGGCGGCATGCCTAACACATGCAAGTCGAACGCCTGTAGCAATACAGGAGTGGCAGACGGGTGCATAACACGTGGGAACCTACCCTTGGGTTCGGAATAACCGCGGGAAACTGCGGCTAATACCGGATACGTCCTGTGGGAGAAAGATTCATCGCCCTTGGAGGGGCCCGCGTCGGATTAGCTAGTTGGTGAGGTAACGGCTCACCAAGGCGACGATCCGTAGCTGATCTGAGAGGATGATCAGCCACACTGGAACTGAGACACGGTCCAGACTCCTACGGGAGGCAGCAGTGGGGAATATTGGACAATGGGCGCAAGCCTGATCCAGCAATGCCGCGTGGGTGATGAAGGCCTTCGGGTTGTAAAGCCCTTTTGGCAGGGACGATGATGACGGTACCTGCAGAATAAGCCCCGGCTAACTTCGTGCCAGCAGCCGCGGTAATACGAAGGGGGCTAGCGTTGTTCGGAATTACTGGGCGTAAAGGGCGCGTAGGCGGTTTCGCTAGTCAGGCGTGAAATCCCCAGGCTTAACCTGGGAATTGCGCTTGATACTTCGAGACTTGAGTGAGGGAGAGGATAGTGGAATTCCCAGTGTAGAGGTGAAATTCGTAGATATTGGGAAGAACACCAGTGGCGAAGGCGGCTATCTGGACCTCAACTGACGCTGAGGCGCGAAAGCGTGGGGAGCAAACAGGATTAGATACCCTGGTAGTCCACGCTGTAAACGATGTGTGCTAGACGTTGGGGAGCCTAGCTTCTCAGTGTCGCAGCTAACGCGATAAGCACACCGCCTGGGGAGTACGGTCGCAAGATTAAAACTCAAAGGAATTGACGGGGGCCCGCACAAGCGGTGGAGCATGTGGTTTAATTCGATGCAACGCGCAGAACCTTACCAGCCCTTGACATGGGAAGTATGGGACCGAGAGATCGGTCTCTTCAGTTCGGCTGGCTTCCACACAGGTGCTGCATGGCTGTCGTCAGCTCGTGTCGTGAGATGTTGGGTTAAGTCCCGCAACGAGCGCAACCCTCACCTTCAGTTGCCATCAGGTTAAGCTGGGCACTCTGAAGGAACTGCCGGTGACAAGCCGGAGGAAGGCGGGGATGACGTCAAGTCCTCATGGCCCTTACGGGCTGGGCTACACACGTGCTACAATGGTGGTGACAGTGGGATGCAACGCAGCAATGCCGAGCCGATCTCAAAAAGCCATCTCAGTTCAGATTGCACTCTGCAACTCGAGTGCATGAAGGTGGAATCGCTAGTAATCGTGGATCAGCATGCCACGGTGAATACGTTCCCGGGCCTTGTACACACCGCCCGTCACACCATGGGAGTTGGTTTTACCTTAAGCCGGTGCGCTAACCGCAAGGAGGCAGCCGTCCACGGTAAGGTCAGCGACTGGGGTGAAGTCGTAACAAGGTAGCCGTAGGGGAACCTGCGGCTGGATCACCTCCTTTCTAAGGATGTGCGAACTTTCGAAGACCCTCACGTCTTCAAGATCGCCGTTCCTTGGTTTCGGCAATCGGGTGCAATTCCCGAAAGCCAACCGGCCTGACTTGGCGATCGATCGATCGCCAGGCGACATCCGGGAGAACTTCGGTTCTCGAACCTCGCCGCCGCCGGCGCATCCCTTCCCTTAGATCCGCAAAAGACGAGCAGTCGGGCTCGTAGCTCAGTTGGTTAGAGCGCGCGCTTGATAAGCGTGAGGTCGGAAGTTCAAGTCTTCCCGGGCCCACCATTTTTGCCCGCCCACGTTTTCTCGCGCCGGCCCAAATCGATCGGGGGCGTAGCTCAGTGGGAGAGCACCTGCTTTGCAAGCAGGGGGTCGTCGGTTCAATCCCGTCCGCCTCCACCAATCTTCGGTGTCGAGTGCGTTCGGGCTTACGGGCCACGCGGATCTAAAGGAAGTTTCCGTATCCGGGGCAACCTGGTGATGGAGCAAACGCGACGGACTTGTCCGTCGAAAGTGCTCCTGTGCTGTTTGACATGGTGAAGAGGAAGATATGTTGATGCGTTCGCAAGAACGTCTCCACAAACGATTCGGGATGGCGCCACACGCCGGACCGGGTCAGGAGGCGGTTCGAACGAACGAGTTAGCGTGTCTGATCGAGAATTCGAGCGCGTCGAGCTCGGGTTTCCGGACTGCGAGGTTCGGGAATTTCGACTCTGCGCGCGATACTGAGCGCCCCAGGCGAGTTGCCTAGACGAACCTGGGGTTGACGACGACACTGACTCTGACCGGTCTTTCGCAAGAAAGCCGGACAGCGTCCGACAAGACGAAGATCAAGTATGACAAGGGCATATCGTGGATGCCTTGGCGGTAAGAGGCGATGAAGGACGTGGCACGCTGCGTTAAGCCGCGGGGAGATGCGAGCAATCGTTGATCCGCGGATATCCGAATGGGGCAACCCCATCCGCAAGGATGATCCCACCCTGAATTCATAGGGGTGTGGAGGCAAACCCGGGGAATTGAAACATCTCAGTACCCGGAGGAAAGGACATCAACCGAGACTCCGTTAGTAGTGGCGAGCGAAAGCGGACTAGGCCAGTGATCACAGCATAAGAACCGGAACGCTCTGGAAAGGGCGGCCTTAGTGGGTGATAGCCCCGTACGGGTAGAAAATGCTGGGATCCTCGAGTAAGGCGGGACACGTGTAATCCTGTCTGAACATGGGGGGACCACCCTCCAAGCCTAAGTACTCCTTACCGACCGATAGCGAACAAGTACCGTGAGGGAAAGGTGAAAAGCACCCCGATGAGGGGAGTGAAAGAGACCTGAAACGGTATGCCTACAAGCAGTGGGAGCGGGACGTGCGGTTCGCCGTGCGGATCCGTGACTGCGTACCTTTTGTATAATGGGTCAGCGAGTTAGTTTCAGTGGCGAGCTTAAGCCGTTAGGCGTAGGCGCAGCGAAAGCGAGTCTGAATAGGGCGAATAGTCACTGGGATTAGACCCGAAACCGGTCGATCTAGCCATGGGCAGGTTGAAGGTGCGGTAACACGCACTGGAGGACCGAACCCACTTCTGTTGCAAAAGCAGGGGATGACCTGTGGCTAGGGGTGAAAGGCCAATCAAGGCCGGTAATAGCTGGTTCTCCGCGAAATCTATTGAGGTAGAGCGTCGAGTGATTACCCTCGGGGGTAGAGCACTGGATGGGCTAGGGGGGCGCGAGCCTTACCAAACCTAACCAAACTCCGAATACCGAGGAGTACAGCTCGGCAGGCAGGCAGTGGGTGCTAAGGTCCATTGCCGAGAGGGAAAGAGCCCAGATCGCCATCTAAGGTCCCCAAGTCCTGGCTAAGTGGGAAAGGATGTGGGACGGCTTAAACAACCAGGAGGTTGGCTTAGAAGCAGCCATCCTTTAAAGAAAGCGTAATAGCTCACTGGTCAAGCTGTCCTGCGCCGAAAATGTAACGGGTCTCAAGCCAGGCACCGAAGATGCGGGTGTGCGCAAGCACGCGGTAGCGGAGCGTTCCGTAAGCCTGTGAAGGTGGATCGTAAGGTCTGCTGGAGGTATCGGAAGTGAGAATGCTGACATGAGTAACGACAAACAGGGTGAGAAACCCTGTCGCCGTAAGTCCAAGGGTTCCTGCGCAAGGTTAATCCGCGCAGGGTAAGCCGGCCCCTAAGGCGAGGCCGAAAGGCGTAGTCGATGGGAACCACGTTAATATTCGTGGGCCTGCTGGGTGTTGACGGAAGCGTAAGATTGTTTGCGGTTACTGGATTCCGTGGGCAGTTGAAGCTTTCCAGGAAATAGCCCCAGCGTATAGACCGTACCCCAAACCGACACTGGTGGACTGGTAGAGGATACCAAGGCGCTTGAGAGAACGGTGTCGAAGGAACTAGGCAAATTGCCCTCGTAACTTCGGGATAAGAGGGACCCGTCTATGCGCAAGCACTGACGGGTGGCACAGAATTGGGGGTGGCGACTGTTTACTTAAAACACAGGGCTCTGCGAACACGTAAGTGGACGTATAGGGTCTGACGCCTGCCCGGTGCTGGAAGGTTAAAAGGAGAGCTGAAAGGCTTGAATTGAAGCCCCAGTAAACGGCGGCCGTAACTATAACGGTCCTAAGGTAGCGAAATTCCTTGTCGGGTAAGTTCCGACCTGCACGAATGGCGTAACGATCTCCCCACTGTCTCCGGCACCGGCTCAGTGAAATTGAATTCTCCGTGAAGATGCGGAGTACCCGCGGTTAGACGGAAAGACCCTATGAACCTTTACTGTAACTTCGCAGTGGTATTAGGAAATGAATGTGTAGGATAGGCGGGAGCCTATGAAGTTGGGGCGTCAGCTCTGATGGAGGCACCGGTGAAATACCGCCCTTGCGTTTTCTGATATCTAACTTCGTCCCGTTATCCGGGATAAGGACCCTGCGTGGTGGACAGTTTGACTGGGGCGGTCGCCTCCCAAAGAGTAACGGAGGCGCGCGATGGTGGGCTCAAGCTGGTCGGAAATCAGCTTTCGAGTGCAATGGCATAAGCCCGCCTGACTGCGAGACCGACAGGTCGAGCAGAGACGAAAGTCGGCCATAGTGATCCGGTGGTTCCACGTGGAAGGGCCATCGCTCAACGGATAAAAGGTACTCTAGGGATAACAGGCTGATGATGACCAAGAGTCCATATCGACGTCATCGTTTGGCACCTCGATGTCGACTCATCACATCCTGGGGCCGGAGCAGGTCCCAAGGGTTCGGCTGTTCGCCGATTAAAGTGGTACGTGAGTTGGGTTTAGAACGTCGTGAGACAGTTCGGTCCCTATCTGCCGTGGGTGTAGGAAACTTGAGAGGATCTGTCCCTAGTACGAGAGGACCGGGATGGACGTACCTCTGGTGTACCGGTTGTCGCGCCAGCGGCACAGCCGGGTAGCTATGTACGGAAAAGATAACCGCTGAATGCATCTAAGCGGGAAACTTACCTCGAAACCAGGTTTCCCTGAGGATCGTGATAGACCATCACGTTGATAGGCCGGGTGTGTACGCGCAGTAATGCGTTTAGCTTACCGGTCCTAATCATCCGATAGGCTTGATCTCCTTAGTCGTCGTCCATGTCGCGCGCAGCGTCGAGTTTCCCGATCGGGAACCCGCCAGCTGAGCTCGAAATCTCGACAAGCACGCGAATTGCGTCCGTAAGACGCACATCGACATATCTCCTCGAAGCCCGTTCCGGTTTGACGGCTCGGTGGTCTTAGCGAGAGGTGACCCACCCGATCCCATTCCGAACTCGGCCGTGAAAACTCTCAGCGCTGATGGTACTGCGTCTCAAGACGCGGGAGAGTAAGTCGCCGCCGAGCCTTCCAACCGGAACGAAAGCTTCGAGATCCTCTTCCAACCATGTCCGACACGCCCGCTTCGGCGGGCGTTGTCTTTTGAACGGCTCGTTTGGCGCGGGGTGGAGCAGCCCGGTAGCTCGTCAGGCTCATAACCTGAAGGTCACAGGTTCAAATCCTGTCCCCGCAACCAAATCTCTCTTGAAAACAAGGCGTTACGCACCAGCGTAACGCCTTTTGTTTTTACACACCACTTACACACTGTTCGTTAATCGAACTTGGGTAAAGTGGTATCAGGGGAGGTTGGTTGTGCCTAAGCACGTTATTTCCGAAGGCACCGTCCAGGTGTACCAGCGCGCACGCAGCCGGTTCTGGCAGTGCGCCGTTTTTATCGATGGCCATAACTACCGCGCTAGCACGCGGCAGGAGAGCCAGGCCCTCGCCATCGAATGGGCGAAGGAGTGGGCGCGTAAGCTCCGCTCGCAGGCCGAGCTGGGCCTGCTGCCCAAGCCCAATGGCGAGCGCAAGGTCGACGAGGACGAGAAGCCCGACCAAGGCGAGGTCACGTTCAGGGACGCCGCCAAGGTCTTCCTCGACGATTACAAGGCCCTCACGCATGGACGGCGTAGCGGGAAATGGACTGAGGGGCACGAGGCCCGCATTCGCCTGCACCTCAATCCGTTTTTCGGCGACATGGGCCTCACCAAGATAACCGGTGGAACCGGACTCGACTATCGCGCCCAAAGAATCAAAACCACGCTTGAAGAAACGGGTAAGCCGCCGGCCCCCAAGACGCTGCATAACGAAATCGTCACGCTGAATCTCATTCTGAAGAATGCGGAGCGCCGGCGCTGGCTCCAGTTCCTTCCCAATCTTTCCGATCCTTACAGCCGCCAATCCAAGATCGAGCATCGCGCCTGGTTTGAGCCGGAAGAGTACAAAACCCTCTACGAGGCGACTCGCGAGAATGCGAAGAATCCGGCGCTGGAGCGTGATCGCTGGCACGCCGAACAGTTGCACGACTTCGTTCTCTTTCTGGCGAATTCCGGCCTCCGGCCAGATGAGGCGCACGAAAGGAACCTGCTGCATCAGGACATCGAAATCATCGATGACCCAGATACCAACCAGGAGATCCTTCTAATCGCAGTGCGCGGCAAGCGCGGTGTCGGCTACTGCAAGACCATGCCGGGTGCCGTGCAGCCTTATCGCCGCTTGCTCAATCGGCCGAAGCCGCTCCCGTATCAACGGGGCAGCAAGCAGCTCAACAATAGTACTGAGACACCAAAACCGACTGATCCGGTTTTTCCGCACAGTCACTTGAAGATGTTCAACACCATTCTCAAGAACGCCGGCATCAAGCTTGACCGAGCTGGCAAGCCGAGAACGGCTTATAGCCTTCGTCACACATATATCTGCATGCGCCTTATGGAAGGCGCGGACATTTATCAGCTCGCCAAGAACTGCCGCACGTCGGTCGAGATGATCGAGAAACACTACGCGGCACATATCAAAAATCGCATTAACGCCGCAGCCGTCAACACCCGTCGCCCGAAGCGAAAGCCGGGATCGAAGGGCAACGGCAACGCGCCGCAGCCACCATCACCGAGATAGCCGCCCAGCGGCTTCGAAACCGGCCACACGGCCGGTAAGCGGGAACCCAAAGGGGTTCCCCAAAAAGCGAGCCTGTAGTGGCTCGCAGGGAGAGCACCGCCTGCCGGTGTGAACCCACAGGGGCTTGGCCCCGAGAAGTCCGGTCGCGCTCGAAGCTACTAGGCAAGGGCGCGGCCGGATTTCCACTTTTTTCCCTGCGAACCGTGTTCGAGATTAGGGCAAGAATCTAATTCTGCGAAGGGGCGCACTTTCGGCCCCGTAATTCCGCCCTGATCTGAAACATCTAAAACCCGCCGCGCAGCCTTAAAGCGCGTTTGCGCCGTGTGAGAAAAATCTGGTCGGCGCGGCGGCGGCTGATTTTACCCAATGCTCTTTTCGACTGCGCTTAGAAGATCATCAAATGTGAATCCTGGCTTCTTACCAACTAGAAAGTCTTGCACGTATTTATCCAAGAGACCCGAGTCAGGCCGAATTCCTCCTTTGATTTTCTGTCTGATAGATTTCAGGTTCTCTTCTGTTCGCTGCAGCCCAGCCAAGAAAACCTCAGTCAATAACCTTTCACGCCGCTCTGCGCTCCCTTTCCCCTTGCAGTGGTATCGTATGTACTTTGCGACCGACAGAAACAGCATCTTGTCTGCATGATAAGCCCTCATCTGTGGCGATAGATGCTCGTCAAAAGCAGCCCATAAATCTCCCTTGCTGAATACGTCACGATAAAAATCTCCTGTCTTCTGCGCCAGGAACCCCAGGAAAACTTCATTCTCAGGTGCAATCAAAATGAAGAAAGGGGACGGCTCTGAGATTTTAACTTCCTCAATTGCATGAAAGCCAAAACATGATGCCGCGACAACGCATAGGTTGTTTCCCGTGGCGACATTTATCTCTTGAAGCAGTGAGACGACTTTGGGCCAGGGCACGCATTCTCCCGTGGCGCCGATCTCCAATCCATGCTCCTTTGACCCATGCATATCCAGATGCAGGATTGGGCACATTCCATCCTTTCTGGCGGACTCAGCAATCGCCTTTAACGCGCACTCAAAATGTTCAGGCGAGACGGCATCGTAGGCCTGAATTGGCACCCCGAAATTACCCAGAACAATCCTTAGATCATCGACAATTCGACCACAAAACTCCTTCTCGGCTTCTCGCAGGGCGCTTAGCCAAAAGACCGATCTGACAGAGAAGCCACCTGAAAACTCTAACATTCGTTGTCCCCTGGCATCACCCTTACCAAGAGTAGCAAGTCTTCGTTGCTTGGTGAAATCCAAAAGTCACTAACGTGGATCAAAGTAAAGCCGACGCGCAAGGACGTGACGCAAGTTGTAGAGCGTGATACGCGCGTTGCTACGCTCGGTCGAATCAATCGGTAAAATCCGAATGCTCCCTTGTAGCCAGTGACCCAGCTCAATCAGTTCCTTACGGGTATAGGTCTTGAGTTCATCAATTGTGTTGACGCGCATGGTTCCTCCCTTGCTTTCGGCCGCGCCCATCGCGACCTTCGTGCGGAAAGGAATTGCGCCGTGAGAGGTGGCCGCATCGCTTGCGACCGGAACAGAGAGAAGGAGGGCTTGCCCCTTGCGGCTATAAGCCGATCAACGGTGCGAGAGTGGAGCGAAGAAGGTTGGTGGTTGGGTGTGGCGAGGAGGAGGCTGGTGTCTTAGCTTATGGGCGAATAGATAAGAGAACAGAAATAGGATTGAAGGGAAAATAGATGACAGAATCAGAGCCAGAGAAGCAGGAAAAAGCCTGGCAAAACTATGAGCAGGTTGCCGCTTATGTGCTGAAGCAGCTTCGTGAGCGTTTGGGCCTCTCGGATATCGAAGGCAAGCAAACGGTTCTTGGTGAGAAAACCGGAACCGAATGGGAGATCGACGCCAAGGGGATTAGAGAATCAGACAACACGTTTTTGATCATCGAGTGCCGTCGTCATACAAAATCTAGATTATCTCAAGAGCAAGTAGCCGCGATTGCGTACCGTATATCTGATATCGGCGCGGCTGGCGGCATCACCGTTAGTCCATTGCCACTTCAACAGGGCGCAGAGTTGGTCGCGAAAGCCGAAAAAATCAAACATGTGCAGCTTGATCCCGATAGCACATATGAGCGGTGGAAAGCGCAGATCGAGGAGACGATACATTTCGGCCTCATTGAGAACGTGAGCATATCCTTCAAGGAATCCGTCAGTCTCGTGCTGCGCGATGCAGCCGGAAACATAATTGACCAAAAATAATGTTAGGCGCACGTCGGCTTCGCCGAACGGGCTCTAGCTGCGCCTGAGCCGCTGCGGCCAAAGCGGCCTTCGCGTCTCGGCCCATGCGGGTAACGATCCCTCGCGCATAAGCGGCGCGGCTACGCCGCCATCTCATTCCTTTAAGTGGGGCTCCGCCCCTGAGGCCGTCAAGGCCAAGCCCTGCGCTGCGCTCCGAGCGGAATGGGCCGACCGTGTAGTCGCTGCGCTCCGGCCCGCACCACTCGGCCCATTCCGGCCTTGACTGCCTTTCCCCCGCTCCCCGGCGCGGTGCCTCGCTTCGGGTTGCATGCGCAACCCGAGGGAAGGAAAGGGAAAGACCATGAGCGATTACGAACGGAAGGACATCTACGCCCGCATCACTGACAAGATTGTGGCTGATCTTGAAAAGGGTGTCCGGCCCTGGCTGAAACCCTGGAGCGCCGAGCATCTAGCAGGGAAGATATCCCGGCCTTTGCGGATTGGTGGCGAAGCCTATCGCGGCGTCAACGTTATCATGCTTTGGATGGAGGCGGCGGCGCGCGGCTTTGCTTGCCCAACTTGGATGACCTACCGGCAGGCCCAAGAGCTTGGCGGCCACGTGCGCAAAGGCGAGAGCGGCGCGCTTGTCGTCTATGCTGATAAAATCACCCGCACCGAGACGAACGCCGCAACCGGCCAGGAAGAAGAAACCGCAATCCCCTTTATGAAGGGCTATACGGTTTTCAACTGCGAACAGATTGAAGGCTTGCCCGAACGCTTCTACGTGACCGCAGAGCCCGCCATCACGCCCGAGCAGCGAATCCCGCAGGCCGAAGCATTCTTCGCCGCCAAAGGGGCCGCCATCCGCCATGGCGGGAACAGGGCCTACTATGCCGAACAGCCGGACTATGTGCAGATGCCGCCCTTCGAGAGCTTTTGCGATGCCGAGAGCTACTACGCCACCCTTGCCCATGAGATGACGCACTGGACGAAGCATGACAGCCGCCTTGCCCGCGACCTGGGGCGCAAGAAGTGGGGCGACGAAGGCTATGCCGCCGAGGAGCTGGTTGCCGAACTTGGTGCCGCGTTCCTGTGTGCCGACCTTGGCCTTAGCCCCGAGCCGCGCACCGACCATGCCGACTATATCGCCTCATGGCTGAAGGTCTTGAAGGACGACAAGCGGGCGATATTCAGCGCCGCGAGCCACGCCCAGAAGGCGGCCGAGTATCTGCGGGGCGGGGGATAAATGGGCGTCAAAGTTATTCGATCTCTATCACATGATCCTTCGGCAATTGATCAATAAAACAATACTGGCCTTAGTGTAGGAGCATGCTATTCGCCTTGTTATGCAAATTCAAAAGCCCTTGAAGTAGATGGCATTCAGCGGTTTAATCTACCATCTTCGGCTGCCGACATCTGATATCTTGCGATAGGATGATTGGTCAATGGGACAGAAAAATGGAAGTCAGTTTGCCTTCATTTTTAAAGTGTTCTTCGCACATGGCGTACTAGCCAGTGCAGGCGTCGTTTATAAAGTCACTTCCGATCCGAGTAACCCGACGTATCCGTTACATGCCATATTCGTTTTCTTGTTTTTGACAGCGCTATGCATGTTAATTTTTAAGCTGAAGGAGATAATCGAGACGGGCAAAAAAAAAGAGCATCGGAATTTGGCGATCATTAATGGCTTCACTAGTTTTCTGTATTTCTTTTTGCTTCTAGTGGCAATTAATAGTGTCGGACCGTCCATAGCTGCATTGATTTTGGCTCTAGGCATCTGTGTAAATGTTGCAGTTACGATAAAGGCTGAAAAAGTTAAGCACGATTGGAGCTTGTGGGTTTTTCTCGTGCTAGTTTTTTTAGAGGCGTTCCTTGTTCAAACAAAAGGAAAGCCAGAGTTATTTGAGTGGAGCGCGGGAATAGCGGCACTTGTCGGCGCAATTTTGTGCGAGGCAGTGAATGTCTATATAAGGATAGTGCGCTGTAAAGCGAAGAATATTGATCCGGGTCCAATAGCGTTCACGGGTAGTGTATTTGCATTGATTTGGGCAATGCTAATTTTGATAGTTGATTTCCTATTTGTGTCAGGCATCGCTACTTCGTTATCAAAGATAACTAGCTATTCTTATCTCGCATGGGGTGGTTGGGCGTATTTGGCACTTGGACCAACCGTACTGATGCTTACGCTTGTGGTTCGAATCGAAGCTGAGGACGCAGCTTTTTACCATGTTACGGCAAGTTCTAAATTCGTAATCGCATCTCTTTTATTGTTATTTTCATCAAATTATAAGGTAAATAGCATTTTTTATGATGCAAATTTACTAATTTATTCTTTGGTGGCGATTTTTGTATTGTCAGTTGTATTATTTGATAGGACAAATGAGCTTGTTAAAAAACTTGGAAAGACCACTTAAGTTTAGGAGAAAAAGATGAGCGAGAATGAACTTGAACGCGAAAGAATAAAAAGCGGAATCCATGGTTTTGAGTACTATGGAAACAAGCCCGCCACTTTGGCTGAGGCGAAAGAAAATTTGGTCGCGATGAAAGGGCTTATTCTTCGCGCAGTTAAATCGATTCCGCTTTTTCAAAGGCGAGTCAAAAAGGCTCCTACGCTGTAGTATTGTTTTGAAATACTGTTATTAATCTCAAGAAAATTCGAATGCACTGCCTTTCGATATCATGAGCTCTTCCGCCACAGGCGACAGCGGCTTGAAGATATCCGGTGCGGGTTTGCCGCGCTCTTTCCAGGGCGCTTCCTCAAACCAGCGGTGCTTGCGGCAGATGATTGGTCTGCCGTTCGCTGGGAAGATGAGCTGGCCAATTGTACCAAGCGTCATGATTTCGCCTGGCGTTAGCAGCGGGCGCTTGATCTCGCTATAGCTGGTGCCGCTCATGAAGTTGCGGTTCGGTCCGCCGCCACTTTCGCCGTAGTTCTGGCCTTTGGCAATGACGGTGCTATCGCCGAGTAGCTTCGCTGCGTACTCCGCCGTGAACACGTCGCGGACGTTGAATAGCTGCAAGATGCCGCTATTGGCGATGAAGGATTCCCAGCGCTCCTTGTAGGTGTCTTTGAGCTGGTTGAGGTCCTGGCAGATGATATGGAACTGCACGCCATATCCGGCCATCAGGCCAATCGCCGTCTCGACCGCCTTTAGCGGCCCCAAGGCCGGAAATTCATCGACCACGAACTTGATCGGCTCCGTTGGTTTACCCGGTGTGCGGGCCAGCGCCGTGAGGGCGAAGGAGATGAGAAGGCGCAGCCAGCGGTTATAGGTCGGCAGCCGCTCAGGCGGCAGGACGAGGTAGATCGTCGTGATGCCCTTCTTGAGGTCGGCGAAGTCGAAGGTCGATTCCTTCAGAACGCCATGCAGGCGAGGGCTATCGAGGAAGTGCGTTTGCTGTTGGGCTGTCGATATGCACCCCGACCGCTCGTCGTCGGATTTCTGATCGAGGCGCGCGGCACCCCGCGCAATGAGGCCGTCCGCGAGGGAACTGCCTTGCATCGCCTCCAGCGTCTTTTTGAACTTCTCTTTTGGCTGGGCGATGATCTCGCGGACGCGGATTAGGCTGCGCCGATCCGCTTCGGCGGGGTCAAGCGCGACATAGAGCATGACCGTAGCCAGAAGGGCCTTGGCCTCTTCGTTCCAGTGGTGGTCGCGCTCCCCGCTGCCGATGACAATGGCGTCGGCCAGCATGGCGGCATCCTCGGCCAGGTCCGGGCTGCCGAGGGTTAGGATATCGAGCGGGTTGAAGGCCGCGCTCTTGTGGCCGGAGACGCCCCAGGGGTCGAGGACGTGGATCGGGCCGGCCTTGCCGCGCCACTCCCCCGTGATGGCCGCCGCTTCCCCCTTCACGTCCACCACAAGGGCCGAGCTATCGACCTCGTTAAGCAGCATCGGCCCGACACAGGAGGCGAATTTGCCCGAGCGGGTAGGGGCGCAGATCAGCCGGTGCAGTTCGCCGGAATAGCGTAGCGGCCCCGAGGGCCGTTCGGACGCTTCCGTGCCACTGGCTTCCGAGGTGCGCCTTGTGCCCCGCCAGAAGCCGAGCGGGTAGCCCTTGGAGGCCAGTAGCCCCAGGGCGTTCAGGTCTTCCCATTTGGCGAACTCGGCGGAGCCGTGGCTGGTCGGTTTTTGGGGCGGGGCGGGCTTGCGGGTGACGACCTTATAAATCCAGTAGCCGATGCCACCGAATATCGCCAAGACGACGATTGCTTCCATGACAGTGCCGACCTCAAACGCCTCGGTTTAAGGGTGCGATGTTCGCACCCTGGCATTGTGTGAGTCCAGAACCGATAGACCGAATTCGGTTGCACATTTTTGAACCCGCAGACCCCACTTTCGCCTGACCAGAAAATCGGCAATTTCGTTGCGTATTTGGCCGAATCCCACATACTGAAGCGCGTAAATCTTCCAGTTGCTCCCATAATTTGGTACAGTATTAGTAGTGGCAAGCCATGCGCGGTCAGACCGCGCGCTTGGCAAGGGGGCGCGCCCCCGTTGCATCCCCGTATTGAGGGGCATGGAGGAAACCGATTGGGCCGAGGGAGCGAGCGGCGGCAACGTGGCCGCCGCATCACGATCAGGTTGACCGAAGCCGAACGCGCGGCGCTCGACAGTGCTGCCGAACGGGCTGGCCTTTCCCTCGGTAGCCATATCCGCAAAGTTCTTCTAGATGCGCCCTTGCCCCGCCAGGCCCGCCGCCCGCCGATTGAGAAGCGGGAACTGGCCCGCCTTTTGGGCCAGATCGGGAAGATCGGCTCCAACATCAATCAGCTTGCCCGCGAGGTGAATAGCGAGGGGCCGGGGGCCTTCGACCGGATCGACTTCAACCAGGCGCAGGACGACCTCGCGGCGATGCGGGCGGCGCTGATGGAAGCGCTGGGCCGTAGCCCCCGCACGCAGGCGAACACGGCCCCGGAGCGGCCTCAAAAATCGATTGGGCCCAAGCGACCGGGAGGGCCCCGCCCATGATTGTCAAAGGGGGCTCCCGTGCGGGGGCGGCCGAGCTGGCCAAACATCTACTAAGGCGGGACACGAACGAGCAGGTTGAGTTGGTCGAGACGCGCGGGACCGTCGCCTCCGACCTCTTGGGCGCGCTTTCGGAGATGGAGGCGGTGTCTGCCGGTACCCGCTGCCGTCGCCCCCTCTATCACGCCAATATCGACCCGGATGCCCGCTATGCGATGACCGGGAAGCAATGGACAGAATCAGTTGACGCCCTGGAGGCCAGATTGGGGCTATCCGGTCATGCCCGAGCAGTCGTGCGGCACGTCAAGAATGGCCGGGCGCATATCCATGTCGTCTGGTCGCGGATTGATATCGAGCGGATGCAGGCGGTTGCCGATAGTTGGAACTATCGCGCGCATGAGGAAGTCGCCCGCGAGCTGGAGCGCCGCTTTGGGCATGAGCATGTTCAAGGCGTTCATATCGGACGGGAGGGGGCCGACCGCGCCGCCCGAACGCCTTCGACCGCCGAGATGCAGCAGGCGACCCGCACTGGCATTCAGCTTGACGATGTGACGCGGGACTTAACCGCAGCTTGGCGTTCCGCCGACACCCCAGCCGCTTTTGTCCGCGCTCTGGACGAAAAGGGCTACATCTTGGCGCGAGGCGACCGGCGGGATTTTGTGGTCATAGATCCCGCCGGCGGCATCCATAGCCTTGCCCGCCGCATCGAAGGGGCCAAGACCAAGGAAATCCGCACACGACTTGGCAAGATTGACCAAGCGAAGCTTCCGACCGCCGCGCAGGCACAAGAGATTCAGCGGCATCGCGCCCACGAAATCGAAGCTGCGACCGAAGACGGCGACCTGCTCGCAGGGCTGTTGCGGACGCGCGCCTATGTGACCGAGGCGGATATACACCGTGCCTTTTACGACCATCCGGAAAAACTTGGCAGTCGCAGCCCTGCGGCGGCGGTGGCCGCCGTGCTCGATCGCGCGGACCTTGTGACTCTTAAAGACGGGAAGAGTAGCGAAACAGTCGGTTACACCATCAAGGCCCATCGCGACCAAGAGGAGCGGGTACTGGCGCGGGCAAAGCGCATGGCCGCCCGCAATGACCACCATATCGCCGTCCGCGCGCTTGCGAGCGCTGCCGCAGCACTCGACCGCGAGCAAGAGGCGGCCATGCGGCATGCGCTTGCAGATAGCGCCCTGTCCGTTATTGAAGGCCGCGCCGGTACGGGCAAGAGCCATACCCTTACGGCCATTCGCAGGGCCGCCGAGGTGAGCGGCTATCGCGTCATTGGCCTTGCCCCGACAAATACCGTTGCCCAAGACCTTCAAGCCTCGGGGTTTGCGGACGCCGCGACCGTCCATTCTTTGCTTTGGTATCTGGAGCATGCGCCCGACCATGAGAAGGCGCAGCTCAATCGCCGCACCGTCTTGGTGATCGACGAGGCGGCGATGCTGGCGACCGATATTCTGGATCGGTTCACCGAACATGCTGAACGGTTGGGCGCAAAAGTCATCCTGGTTGGCGACGACCGGCAGCTCGGCAGTGTGGAGCGCGGCGGGCTGTTTACCGACATCGCCAGCAGTATTGGCAGCGCCGAACTGACAACCGTGCGCCGCCAGCGCGAGAGTTGGAACAGGGCAGCAGCGACAGCCTTCTCAGAAGGACGTTTCCGCGACGGGCTTGCCGTCTATCAAGAGAAGGGCCTTGTCCGCTGGGCCGACGACCTTGCCGAAGCTCGCAAGGCACTGGTCGAAAGGTGGAAGGCAGACACTGCGGAAAGTCGGGGCAATCGCTTTGTATTCGCCTACACGAACGAAGAAGTCCGCCGCCTCAACGATGCCATTCAGGGTATCGAGGTCAAGCGCGGCCGAGTTGCGAACGTCACCGAGATTGAGGTTGAGCAAGGAACATTGCGCGTCGGCGAAGGTGACCGCCTTATGTTCAGAGGCACCGACAAGAAACAGCACATCTATAACGGCGCGTTCGCGACCGTTATCCATATCAAAGACCGCGCGGACGGCAGCGCCGTTTTGACCGTCGCAACCGATAAGGGACGCGAGATCAGCATCGATACGGCTAAATTCGACAAGATTGCGCTTGGCTATGCGGGCACGATTTACAAAGGGCAAGGCAAGACGCTAGAAAATACCTATCTGCTTCACACCCGCCATTGGCGAGATGCATCAAGCTACGTTGCTCTGACACGCGCGCGCTCACCGTCCGAGATATTCGTTGCCCGCAGCGAAGCGCCCGATATCGGGATTCTGGCCTCACAGATGAGCCGTCAGCAAGGGCGCGGCTCATCGCTACAATTCGACGCCAGCCTTGTTCGGGAACGGGTCGCAGAAACGCGCGGCAGCGGCACGCACGAGATTGATCCAGTTCTCGCGAAACGTCAGGAAGGCGAGCGCCAGCAGCTCGAAGACAGCCAGGCGAAGCGCGCGAAAGAGGCGATGGCTCAGGAGGTCAAGGCCTTCGCCATCGAGCGCGCAAAGCTTGATAGGAAATTGCAGCAACGCTTTGCCCGCGAGGACAAAGCCCGCATTCAGGAACGGCAGCGCGAAGATACAAAACGCGAGAAGCAGCGCGGACTTTTGCAGCGCGCGAAGGAAGCCCTAAGCGCCCGCGAGCGTCAGAAGCGGGCTGCCGAAGAGAAGCGGATTGAAGAATCTCGCCTGCAAGAAGACCGCGAATTCGCGAAGGCGAGGAAACAGCAACTCGAAGCCGCCCATGAGAAACTGGCCAAGAGCCAGCATGACCGTGCCGAGCCGCAGAGGAAGGCACGTGCGGAGCAATTTGCAGCCGAACGGCGCGCGCTCTTGGAGCGTCAGAAGGAAGCGGCTATTCGCATGGAGGAGATTCGCAGGCGAGAGCGGAAGCGCGAGCTTGAGCAGCAATTGGAACGCGAGCGCGGTTCAAGGGAAAGGTAGGTTAGCGCCAGCTTACAGGTGCGGCGTCGGCCCTTTGCCTTGCCCCGGCTGCCATGTCGATTTAGTGGCAGGGCGCTCAGTCTTTGGCGCTTCCGTTGGGGTAGGCGCACTGGCGGGGGCTTGAGGCGTTAGTATCTCGTGAAGGATAACGGGGCCGCGCCCGACCTCAGCCGTATCGGCAAGGTGCCGCAGCTCATTTAGTACGAGCTTGTCGAAATCCTTTTCTGCGAACGCGCCATCCAAACAGGCGGCAATTGACGGCGCGACATTCCAAGCCTTCAAACCAGTCTCGGCATAGCCCTTGAGCTTTTGGATGCCGGACTCAGTTTGGGCCAAGGCGTAGAAGAGCGGCACCCAGAGTTTGCGTTCAAGCAGGCGCGGGCGGCCCGATGGGGCCAAGTGACTATTCGCCATGGCCCAGCCATACGCGGCATAGACGAGGATGGCATCGGCCGGCGGCGGTAGCAGAGGCAGGTTTGATGGCGATGCCGTCATGGGGCACCGCCATGCAGCCTTGTGGCGCTTTGCTGTAGTCGCCGAAAGCCACGGTCCTCATGGAATGCAATACGGTCCACGAGGAGCGGCATAAGGCCGTCGATCAGCAGCAGTTGCTTTGACCTTGGCAGCGAGCGCAGTTCGGCGGGGTAAAGCAGTGGCCGCCCAACGACGCTGTAGCTAGAGCCACCGTCCCCAGAAGCGCCGCCTCTTTCGGTTCGGCTTTTGACGCCAACCGTTCGCGTGCCGAGCAGCTTTGAAAGCAGGTCGGCAGTCATCGGGTCATTGATGCCAAATGCCTGTATTGCTCCGGCATTGGCCAGGAAGGAGGCCCAGCGCTCGGGGTAAAGATGCTTGAGCTGCGCTAAGTCCTGCACAATTGGCCAGAGCTGGACGCCGAACCCGGCCATCAAGCCAAGTGCAGTCTCGATAGAACCCAGACGACCGAGGGCGGGAAACTCATCGAGAATGAAAAGTACTGGATGCTTCGTGCGCTCCGGCTGGTCGGCCAGCTCTGACAACAGGCAATTGATGATGAGCCGGAGCCAACGTGCGTAGCTATGCAGACGGTTCGCCGGTAGGACGAGGTAGATCGTCATGCGTTCCGACTTCAGATCAGAAGGCCGAAAGTCAGAGCCAGAGAGCGTTGCTTTGAGGCGGGGACTATCGAGGAAGTGCGTATGTGCTTGTGCGCTCGATATTACCGAAGCGCGTTCGCGTTCCGGCTTCTGGCGATGTCGGTTTGCGCAGCGGGTGACGAGACCGTTCGCAACGGTGGTTTCGCTCATGAACCCCATGAGCGATTGAAAGTCAGGCATATCAAGCGTCAGCAGCTCGCGAAGGCGAGGCAGGGTACGAAGCTCGACAGGTTCGTGCGTGACGATATAGAGCAAGAGTCCGGTTAAAAGTGCCTTGGCCTCTTCCTCCCAGAACGCCTCTGTGGAGCTTCTGCTATTCTCCGGCACCAACGCGTCGGCAATCAGTGCCGCGTCTTCTATGAGATCGATGCTAGTCGGATCGAGTAGCGCCATCGGATTGAAGCATGATTGCCCAAGGCGCGTGATATTCCATGGATCAAGTACGTGGACTTTCTGCCCCATCGCCCTTCGCCGTGCGGCGGTTGCCAGGGCATTCTCCCCCTTCGGATCGATGACGAAGGCTGAGCCAGGATAGGTCAGAAGGTTTGGGATGATCGTGCCGACGCCCTTACCAGCGCGCGTCGGGGCGATGGTCAGAAGATGCTTCTCTGTTTGAACGCGAATGAGCGGCTTGACGAACTGGCCTGGCCATCGCCCAAGGATAAGGCCATGCTCAGAAAGGAGCCCAGCACGCCAAGCCTCGATTGCCGTGCCCCACCGCGCTGTGCCATGCGCCGTTGAGGTCTCGTCTTTGGTGCGATGTCGGAGGCTTACTATGGCAACGGCGACCAGCACTGCCGCGATGGCTATCGCGTATCCCGCATGAGACACAATGTAGGTGATGGCTGCGATCAGTGCCGTCAATCGCCTTCTCCCAACTTGCCACTATGCATACAAGTATAGGCAGTAGACGTTTTGACGCCGTAAAGTGCGAGGTTACGCTCGTATGTCGCTTGTGTTGACCGCAACTTATGACGACTACAGCCTTGAATTTTCTAGATAATGATGGTTGGCAGAATACCACATAAAGCATTGAAAAAAGGTTGAAAATTGGATTTTTATGTCGTATTATGACAGAGAGGATAGGGCAAATGCGTAAAGAGACGTTGGAAATGCAGCTTGAAAGGCGGATCGCCCGCAAGAAGGGCGATGTGTTTCTGCGCGAGGATTTTGAAGACCTTGGCGGCTATGACCAAGTGGGACGTATCTTGAAGCAGCTTGTCGCCAAAGGCGAGCTGATTAAGATCGGCAATGGCATCTATGCGCGTGCTGTTCCGTCTCCATTCGACGGCAGGCCAGTGCCGGTGAAGGGCGTTTCTCGCCTGATGAAGGAGGCGCTCAATCGCGTCGGGATCGAAGTGTCTCCGACAAAAGCAGAGCGCGATTACAATGCAGGACTATCGACACAAGTTCCGACCGGCCGTGTCGTTGCTGTAAACAAGCGCGTGCGTCGCAAGCTTGGCTATAACGGCTGGTCGGTCAGGTTTGAGCGTGCTTGATCTCGCTTCAATCGGGCCTATCGCCGCCGCACTCAATACCGACGAAAGCTTTATCGAAAAGGATTGGCACGTTGTCCGTGCCTTGGGCGTGATTGCGTCTATCGCCGATGAAAATGTGAAGCCAATTTTTTCTGGCGGTACTTCGCTTTCCAAGGGCTGGAATCTGATCCAACGCTTCTCCGAAGACATCGATTTCAAAGTGATTGTCACGGCAGAGACAAAATCCGCCGCTAGAAAAACCATCAGTGCCTATCGCCCCAAATTGTTGAGCGCAATGGCTGCTGCTGGCTTCACGCCAATTGGCGAGCCGTTAGTCGGAAACGCCAGTCAGTTCTTTCGGGTCGATTTTGACTACGGCGCGCAGTTGCCTCTGGCAGAGGGGTTGCGCCGTGGTCTTCAGGTCGAGATGACCTTCGATGCGCCCGTACGCACACCATCATTGCGTACAGTTCGTTCATTTGTGGCGCAGGCCAAAGGCGAGCCATCCGAAGTAGCGGGGATGCTCTGTGTCGATCCGGTCGAAACCGCCTCCGATAAGTTGAGTGCGCTGGCATGGCGGACGCATGCTCGCGACCGTACCAGTCCCAAGGACGATCCGACTATTGTGCGCCACTTGCACGACTTGGCGGCGCTTGCCGGCCAGGTTGCCGATAGTGCGGATTTTGTCGCCCTTGCGCGCACGGTGCTTGAAGACGACGCTAAGCGAGCCAAAGACGCCAACATGACGGGTGCGGCTCTTTTGCGTGCCATGCTACCGACGATCACCAGAGATCCTTTGTGGCGCGACGAGTATGAGCACTTTGTCGGACGGTTCTCTTATGCCGCAGACGACGAACTCATCACCTTTGACCGGGCGATAGAGGCTTGTGCGCGGTTAGTGAATCAGGTGTTGAGACATGGTTGAGGACAAACAGTCTATGCAACTGAAGAGGAAGCGATTAGTTTCGAGAAGGACATAGAAATCCTCACTTAGTTGACCGAGCGAGTCGCTAAGTGGGCAAAAACAAAGCGGGCGGAGGGATGATGTCTACCAAGACCAACGGAGCCTTCTCCCTCGTTGAGAGGGGCCTCAGCGCATGACCGCTGATTGGAATGACATCAAGGAGCCAACGCTCCCCGCAACCGCCGTTACTGCCGTGCAGATTGCAACTGGGCCGGTCATCCCGCCGCAGCAGAGGCTTCTGACCTACTCGCCGGCAGACTGGGAAGGCTTTGTCGAGGAGTGGGCTTACTATTGCCTCAGGAAGAACTACGCACACGTGCAACGCTTTTCCGGTGCTGGCGACATGGGGATTGACGTTGCGGGCTTCGCGGACGAAAAGCGCCTACAGGGCGTGTGGGATAACTATCAGTGCAAGCACTATGACCACGCCATCACGCCCGGCGATGTCTGGAGCGAGTTCGGCAAGGTGATCTGGTATTCGTTCAAGGGCGAGTACACGGTGCCGCGCCGCTACTACTTCGTTGCCCCATGGGGTGCTGGTACCAAGTTGAGCCGCCTGCTGGCGAACGGCTCGAAGTTGCGTGACGAGTTGATTGCCAACTGGGACAAGCACGTTAAGAGCGCGATCACGAGCACGCAGGAAGTTCCGCTCGATGCGGTCTTGCATGCTTACGTAGATAAGTTTGATTTCACGATATTTGATGCCAAGACCGCTCTCCAGCTTGTTGACGATCACCGCACGACCCCCGTTCACGCTGCCCGCTTTGGCGGGGGACTGAAGCAACGCACTGCATCAGGCAACCCTCCTGCGGCGGTTGCGCCCAATGAGACTCGCTATGTAACGCAGTTGCTCGGCGCATACGGCGAGCATACGAGCACAACCGTGACTCATCCGTCGGCAATCCCCCAGCCAAAGCTCCAGGATCACTTTCGTCGTCAGCGCGAAGCGTTCTATGAGGCCGAGTCACTTCGCGTCTTTGCGCGCGATACCGTACCGCCAGGGACTTTCGAGTCCTTGCAGAATGACATCTACAACGGCGTAATCGACACGCACGATGCGGCGCATCCCGACGGCTACCAGAAGGTCTGCGCAGTCACAAAGGCCGCCCAGGAATTGGAGATCACGGCTAACGCCCTAATTACCTGCACGAATCCCAAGGACAGGCACGGTATTTGCCATCAGCTTGTGAACGACGAGCGCATGCGGTGGAAAAAATGACAAAGCAAGTGCAGCAGCCATCGACATTCAACGGCCCACTTGAGGCCGGCGTTCGCGCCGTGTCGATTTTGTCCGCAGCCTATCCGCTATCCTACGACCTACAAAGGCTTGTCGCCCTTGACTACCTACTCGTTCATACCGGCGATATCGACGGGCCAGAGAATCTTCATCCTCCAGCGCCGATGCAGTCCACAGAATTGCTAGTTCGTCGCAAGCTGATTGAGAAGTCGCTTCTCTTGATGATGACTAGGCACCTTGTGGAGCGCGAAATAACGCCTGATGGCATTAAGTACGCCGCGGGCGAGAACGCTGCCACATTCCTGTCGTCGGTTTCATCGAGCTACCTTGTTGCCCTCAAGGGTCGTGCAACATGGCTGATCAAGGCCCTCGGCAGCCATACCGATGAGCAGTTCCGTGTAGTGATGCGCCGCTTCTTCGACAAGTGGGTCGAGGAGTTTCAGCATGTGGAGCGTAGCGTGGGGGGCGAGGCATGACCGCAGCCATGCTGCCCGGCTTCCGCTTGCGCTTCCTCGGCTTCTTTGGGCCGCAGAAGGAGCCTGCCACGGTGACCTTCGGCCCCGGTCTGAACGTTCTGTATGGAGCGTCCAACGCTGGCAAGTCATTTATCGTCGAGGCCGTTGACTTTATGCTCGGTGGCAGCCAACCGCTGCGAGACATTCCCGAACGAGTTGGATACGACCGCATTCTACTCGGTATCGAGACCTTAGGCGGACAGAGCTTCACTATCTGGCGCAGCATGGAAGGCGGCGGCTTCAAGCTGTACGAGGGCCTGCACGAAACACCCCCTGCCGATGACTTGCAGCACAAGGTGCTAGGCGAACAGCATAGTGACAAGAACGAGGCAAATCTCTCTTGGTTCTTGCTTGGTCTTTCTGGGCTTGCGGGAAAGCGCGTCCGTAGAAACGCTCGTGGTGAGACCAACAGTCTGAGCTTCCGCAACATTGCCCGTCTGATGATCGTCACCGAAACAGAGATCACCCAGCAATCATCCCCTCTCTTCGATGGCAATCCGACCGCGAACACGCCAAACCTTGCCACCTTCAGACTCTTACTCACTGGGACTGATGACTCCGCGCTTGTCGCTAACGCGAAGCGGGAACCGGAGGAGCAATCGCGCGATGCGCAGTTGCAGCTTCTCGATCAACTTCTCGACGACTACCGCGAGCGCCTTAAGGCGTTGACCAAGACACCAAAAGAATTGGAGGACCAGCTTGGGAAGCTGGATGCTTCGCTTCGCCAACATATGACGCAGGTCAGTACTACCGAGTCGGCCTTTCAGGAAGCCGCTGGGAAACGCCGCGACCTGCGCAGGAAGCTGGAGGAAGGCCGTGAGCGCCAAGCTGAAGTTGTCGGTCTGCTTGAGCGGTTCAAGCTCCTTGACCGGCACTATGTTTCCGACATTGAGCGCCTCCGCGCTATTGAGGAAAGCGGCACGCTATTCAACGTCCTAGGTTCCGGCCCATGCCCACTATGCGGTGCCGCGTCCGAACATCATCGCTCGGAAGAGAACTGCGACGGCAATATTGACCACGTGATCGAAGCCGCACGCGCGGAGATCGGAAAGATCGAGCTCCTGCGCCGTGAACTTGCCGCCACTGTCGGCGACCTCAAGCATGAGGGCGCGAATCTTGAGAAAAAGCTTCCCACCGTCGTCGGGCAGTTGCAGAAGATTTCCAATTCCGTTGATGAACTTATTGCACCAAAGCTTTCGTCTCTTCGTAAGTCATATTCGGAGTTCGCTGACAAGCGAGCAGAGGTACGCGAAGCACTTTCGCTCTATTCTACCGTGCAGGACATAGAGCGCCGCCGCGCGGACCTTGCAGAGAGTGCGGAGATGGAGAAGGCTGGAGCGCTAGCTAGCTCCGACATCCCCGCGACTGTCGCGGATAGTTTTGCCCAGACCGTCGAGTCGATCTTGACGGAATGGCATTTCCCAGAAGCCGGGCGCGTATACTTTGAAGCGAAGGCCCGCGACCTCGTAATCTCCGGTAAGTCACGCAGTGCATTCGGCAAGGGCCTACGCGCTATCACACACGCTGCATTCACGCTCGGTTTGCTCGCCTTCTGTCGCTTGCGGCAAACGCCTCACACGGGGTTTGTCGTTCTTGATTCGCCGTTGCTGGCGTACCGCGAGCCTGATGGCCAAGAGGACGACCTGCGTGGTACCGACCTTCAAGAAAAGTTCTATGCCTATCTTCAGGCTCTGCCCGACGACCGGCAGGTCATCGTTGTGGAGAACACAGACCCCCCAGCTAGCATCACAAGTCGCGAGCAATCGCTGATGTTCACCAAGAATCCACACCACGGGCGCTACGGACTGTTTCCGCACATTTCCGACAACGCCGCATAGATATGTTCAAGGTTGGTCGTTTGGGTTCGTCAAACGATCCATGCCTTTATGGATAGCTCGGACCGAGGATAAGGGCATCCGTCTTCGGCTGCCTTCGGAGGCTATAAGATAATGAATAAGTTGGGGAGGCCCAACAGGCGGAAACCGGATTTCCATATAATCGTAAGCAATATGAATAGTTTTTATTGCAACTAGACTATGCAACTGAAGCAGAAACGATTAATTTCGATATAAGGATGGCGGCTCGGGTTGATTGATCAGAAGGATCGTCAATTCGGCCAAGAAGAAAGATTTTTTGTTGGAGAGGAGAGTGGCGGGGAAATGACGAACGAGGCAGATACTTGCAGAAAATTCGTCGTGCCCCGGCTGCAATCCGCTGGCTGGGATAACGAGCCTCATTCTATTGCCGAACAGCGTACTATAACAGATGGTCGGGTAATTCCCGTCGGTAAGGGCTTTGTTCGCAAGCCCCCGAAGCGCGTGGACTACCTGCTGCGCTACACGCGAGACTTTCCTCTTGCAGTGGTTGAGGCAAAGGCCAGCTACAAGTCCGCCGCCGATGCCGTTCAGCAGGCGCGTAGCTATGCGGAGATTTTGGATCTCAAGTACGCCTATGCGACCAACGGAACGGAAATCATCGAGATCGATTATTTCAAGGGTACGGAAACGCTCGTTGCTGACTTTCCTGCGCCCGATCATCTCTGGCACCGCTATCAACTAGACAGCGGGATCAATACACCCGAGCGTTTGGATCACTTGATCGCACCCTACAACACGATAGGCGGCAAGCCGCCGAGATACTATCAGCAGATCGCCATCAACCGGACAGTTGAAGCCATCCTTGCCGAGAAGCGGCGCTTGTTGCTTACAATGGCGACAGGCACCGGCAAGACTATCGTGGCCTTCCAGATTTGCTGGAAGCTCTGGTCGAGCCGCTGGAACAGAACTGGGGAACATCGCAAGCCGCGCATCCTGTTCCTTGCGGATCGTAACATCCTCATTGACGATCCGAAGGACAAAACATTTACCCCATTCGGAGATGCGCGTCATAAGATCGAGTCCGGCGAGATCGTGAAAAGCCGCGAGATGTATTTCGCAATCTATCAAGCGTTGGCTGAGGACGAGCGCCGTGCGGGACTTTTCCGTGACTACCCGCCCGACTTCTTCGACCTAATCATCGTCGATGAATGTCACCGAGGTAGCGCTCGCAATGACAGCTCCTGGCGAATCATTCTTGAGCACTTCAAGCCCGCTTACCAGCTCGGAATGACGGCAACGCCGTTGCGCGAAGACAACCGCGACACCTATCTCTATTTTGGTAACCCTATCTATGAATACAGCCTACGCCAGGGCATAGACGACGGCTTTCTTGCACCCTACCGGGTGCATCGCGTTGTCACTCAATGGGACGCCGCCGGATGGCGGCCGAGCAAGGACGAGGTTGACCGCTTTGGTCGCGCGATCCCCGATGATGAGTATCTGACCAAGGATTTCGAGCGTGTCATCGCTTTACGCGCTCGCACTCAGACTATCGCTCGCCACCTGACAGACTTTCTCAAGAAGACCGACCGCTTTGCAAAGACAATTGTGTTTTGTGTCGATCAGGAACATGCCTCGGAGATGCGGCAGGCTCTGGTCAACCTTAATGCCGATCTTGTAGCGCAGCATCCCGATTATGTGGCGCGCGTGACCGCCGATGAAGGCGCAATCGGGCGCGGTCATCTATCGAAGTTCCAAGACCTCGAAAACAAAACACCAACTATTCTCACTTCCTCGCAGCTTCTGACGACTGGTGTTGATGCGCCAACCTGTAAGAACGTCGTTCTGGCTCGCGTCGTCGGTTCCATGAGCGAGTTCAAGCAAATCATCGGACGCGGGACCCGATTACGGGATGATTACGGCAAGCTATGGTTCAACATCCTCGACTACACCGGCTCAGCGACACAAATGTTCGCTGACCCGAACTTCGACGGCGATCCCGCCCGGATCACAGAGGAAGAAGTGAACGACGCTGGTGAAATCACAGCAACCACGGAGGCGATCCCCGAAGGGCAGGAGCCTGAGCCTGCCAAGCCGGAGGAAGGTGAACCAATTATTGTTGAACCGCCTACTGGCGAGCCGCGCAAATTCTATTTCGACGGAGGCCAGGTCGAAGTCGTGGCCCATCTCGTCCACGAGCTCGACCCGAACGGCAAGCAGCTTCGCGTCGTCAAATACACTGACTACGCCGCCGAAAGTATCCGCTCGCTAGCGCCGACCTCAGCCGAGCTTCGCAAGCGTTGGGCGGACGCAGGCCAGCGCAGCGAGATTATCGCCGCGCTGGGTGAGCGCGGCATCGACTTCGATGTGCTGGCCGAACAGACGGGCCAGACCGAGGCGGACCCCTTCGACTTGCTTTGCCATCTGGCTTTCAATGCGCCGCTACGTACCAGACGCGAGCGGGCGCAGCGGCTCAAATCCGAGCGCAAGGACTACTTCGAGAAATTTTCGCCCGAAGCGCGCCAAGTGCTCGACGAGCTACTAGAAAAGTATGCGGAACATGGCGATGCGCAGTTTGTCCTACCGGACGTGCTGAAGGTTCCGCCCATATCAACCCACGGCCAGCCCGCCGAAATCATCAAGCTATTCGGCGGCCCCGATAGGCTTCGTAAGGCCGTAAACGACTTACAAGGACTGCTCTATGGCACAAACTAAAAAGAAAAATGGTGCGGACTCCGTACCGACAACTTCTCAAACGCTTGGGAGTCTCCTGAAGTCAGCTCGCGATATCTTGCGCAAGGATAAGGGATTGAACGGTGATCTTGACCGGCTGCCGTTGCTAACCTGGATCATGTTTCTCAAGTTTCTCGATGATCTTGAGCAACAACGCGAGGAAGAAGCCAAGCTATCTGGCAAGAAATTCAAGGCTGCAATCGAAGCCCCATATCGCTGGCGTGACTGGGCCACCGATCCTCAAGGGATCACGGGTGATGAGCTACTTACTTTCATTAACGCTGATGAGGCCGTGCGCGCCGATGGCAAGAAGGGGCCGGGCTTATTCGCTCGGTTACGCTCCCTCTCAAGCTCCAACGGCGATAATCGGCGCGATGTGATTGCCACAGTCTTCAAGGGCGTCGATAACCGCATGAAAAGCGGCTATCTCCTCCGCGACATCGTCAACAAGATGAATGGTATCCATTTTACATCGTCCGAAGAGCTTCACACCCTCGGAGCGCTGTATGAATCCATGCTCCGAGAAATGCGTGACGCGGCGGGTGATTCCGGTGAGTTTTACACGCCGCGCGCCGTCGTACGCTTCATGGTAGAGGTAACGGACCCGCGCTTGGGAGAAATCGTTCTCGACCCCGCTAGCGGAACAGGCGGATTTCTGGTGGAGACGTACAGCTATCTTCAGAAACAAGTTAAAACCGTCGCTGACCGCAAGCAGCTACAGAACGACACCATCATTGGCTGCGAGCCAAAATCCCTGCCTTATCTGCTTTGCCAGATGAATCTTCTTTTGCACGGGCTGGACGCACCGCAGATCGATCCTGGCAATGCCCTACGCTTCAAACTTTCCGAGATAGGTGAGAAAGAGCGCGTCGATGTGATTCTTACCAATCCGCCATTTGGCGGCGAGGAAGAAAAAGGCATTCAGGGGAATTTCCCTGAAGATCGCCAGACTTCCGAAACCACTCTGCTGTTTCTGCAACTCATTATGCGCAAGCTAAAGCGTCAGCCAACTTCCGTCGGTCGTCCGGCGCGTGCTGCCGTTGTTGTCCCGAACGGAACGCTATTCGGCGATGGCGTCTGCGCGCGTATCAAGGAAGAGCTTCTAAGGGACTTCAATCTGCACACCATTGTGCGACTGCCCAATGGAGTGTTCGCGCCCTACACAGGCATCCCTACCAACATCCTTTTCTTTGACCGCTCCGGTCCAACGAAGGATGTCTGGTACTACGAACAGCCTTTGCCCGAAGGCCGTAAAAACTACACTAAGACTCAGCCGATGCAGTTCGAGGAGTTCAAGGGCTGCATTGCCTGGTGGGTAAGGCGCGAAGAGAACGAACAAGCGTGGAAAGTGCCGGCTAAAGAACTACTCAACACCGGCTCTAATCTCGACCGCAAGAACCCCCGCGGCAAGCTGGATTTTGAGCATCTGCCACCAGATCAACTCGCGGACGATATTCTGACCAAAGAGCTACGGATCTCGGAGTTGATGCGGGAGATCAAGGACGCTTTGGGAGCTGGCGCATGAATAATGCGTGGCCTGTTGTTCCGCTTGGCGAGTTTTTGGCCGAGAGACGCGAATCGCCCTCAGATATTGATCTTCTGAGTGGCAAGACACGCATCGTTGATAAGGTGAGCTTCAGCGATGGTCGTATCCACCTTCGCCATTCGCAGGAAACCAAAACTGGGATGATCCTTGTTCAACCAGGGGATATCCTAGTTTCTGGTATTAACGCAGCAAAGGGAGCGATTGCAATTCACGATGCAGGAGCATCCACTCCGCTTGCTGCAACGATCCACTATGGCGCATATAAAGTTGATGAGTCGCGTGCGCATCCCAAGTTTCTCTGGTGGTTGCTCCGTAGCAATGTCTTTCGAGATTTGCTTTCAAGGCATGTGCCCGGAGGCATCAAGACAGAATTAAAGAGTAAACGCCTACTGCCTATTCCAGTTCCCTTGCCGCAGATCAATGAGCAGCGCCGTATCGCAGCGCGCATCGAGGAATTGGCTGCAAAAGTTCAGGAAGCAACCAGAGCCCGAGCAATATCAACCAAAGAGCTGGCGGCACTACGTAAAGCAACTATCACTGCCTGTATGGCCTCCCTAAATGCGAGCGCTGTTTTAGGCAGTGTATTGACAGACTCTCCGCGAAACGGATGGTCCCCAGTTTGCGATAATATTGAAGGCGGCACGCCTGTCTTAACATTATCAGCGGTTACTGGCTGGCACTTCATCTCGTCGGGTTTCAAGCGAACGAGTCAGCCTACAAATCCAAAGGCTCACTATTGGGTGGTTGACGGGGACTTGCTGATAACGCGCAGCAACTCTCCCGAATTGGTAGGACATGCCGCCATCTGCAATGGCTTGCCGACCCCAGCGATATATCCTGATCTAATAATGAAGCTACCGATTGATCAATCCAAAGTCTCAACGCGCTTTGTCTGGTATTGGCTACAATCAGCGCGAGCGCGCGATTTTGTCCAGCGGTCAGCCAAGGGCACTAGCCCAACAATGAAGAAAATTTCTCAATCTATCGTACAGCATATACCGTTTCCGGCAGCTTTGACATTGAACAAGCAAAAGGAAATCGTGAAACGGATTGATGCTCTGCAGGTCAAAACGAACTCGGTAGCGACACTCCAAGTTGAAACGGCCCTAGAGCTGGACGCCATGCTCCCTGCTATCCTCGACAAAGCATTTAAGGGGGAGCTGTAAGCGATGTTCCTCAAGAAGATTACGAAAATTCAGAACGTCGGCAAGTTCTACAAGGGCGGTGTGAGCGGCGGAGAGTACGGCAAGTACACGCTTTTTTACGCGGGCAACGGTCGTGGCAAGACGACTATATGCGCTGTTCTACGCTCCATGAAGACCAATAATCCGATGATTCTCCAGGAGCGGTGCACGCTCGGCGCGACGGCCGCACCGGAAGTACAGCTTCTTCTCGATAGTGGCCCTGCCACATTTACAGGTGGCGCTTGGAAGAACGGCGCGGCCGCTCTGCATGTTTTCGACGGGGCTTTCGTGACCACGAACGTCCACGCCGGTGAAGAGGTGAGCACAGACCATCGACGGAGCATCTATCGGGTCATTGTTGGCGCTAAGGGTGTCCAATTGGCCGAAGAAGTTGATGCGCTCGATGTCAAGATTACAGAGATTACGGGGAAGATCACGTCGGAGAAGAAGGCCCTCCAGCAGCACGTATCTCAGGGCATTCTTTTCGAGAAATTCTTGGGCTTCACAGAAGATCCCGAGATAGACACGAAGATCGCAGAGCAGAAGGTAAAGATTACCGCTGCATCTCAAGCTGCGGAAATCGCGGCGAAGCCGCTATTGAAGCCCGCCGCAATCCCATCTTTGCCGCCCGATTTCTTACCTGCACTGGGGAAGACCATCGCGGGCGTGTCCAAAGAGGCGGCACAGAAGGTCACGGAGCATCTGTCGAAGCACAAGTGGAGTGGTGATGGAGAGCAGTGGATCGCTGCCGGTTTGCCTCACGTTCAGGACGACAAGTGCCCCTTCTGTGAAAACAGCGTGAAAGGGAATGTGCTGGTCGATATCTATGCTCAGTATTTCGATCAGTCCTATACGGCATTTAAGGCGGAACTCGCGAGCTTACAAAGCACAGCCTTGTCGGGCCTATCCGAGGCGGAGGGACTCAAGGCCAAAACGCGCTTTGAGGAGTTGGAGAAGGCCGTCAAGTATTGGAGCGCTTTCGGCAAGGTGGATTTCACGCCCGCTACCGACCTCGACGGAATGTTGATTAAGTTGGCTGCGCTTCATGCCGAGGCAAAAAAGGTCATTGAGACGAAGATTTCTACGCCCCTTGAACCAGTAGACACTACGGCGCTTGAGCAGGCCCTTGCCGAATGGCAGGCCGCCGCCGACAGGCTGCAAGCATGCACCGATTTGATCGCGCAGGTGAATATCGATATCCAGGCCATCAAGAACGCCACAGCCGGGGTAGACAAGGCTGCACTTGAAGTCGCCCTCAAAGAGCTTGAATCTATCAAAAAGAGGCACACACCGCAGGTGCAGGCGCTCGCTAACAGTTACACCGCTTTGGTGGCTGAAAAGAACACGCACGTTGCTGCGAAAGACAAGAAGAAGGAAGAACTCGATGCCTATGACTCCGCCGTGCTTCCCAAGTACCACGACGCGATCAACACCTACCTAGCGCAGTTTGGGGCGGGCTTCCGCCTTATGAAGTCGGAGAAGACTTATCAGGGCAAGGTTCCTCAGTGGATATACACCATCGAGGTGAACAAGCATCCGGTGGACGTGACCAAGAAGGCAGGGAACGGCGAGCCGAGCTTCCAAAGCGTCATGAGCACTGGTGATCGTAGCACTTTGGCGCTGGCGTTCTTCCTTGCTCAGCTTGATCTTGATCCTGGCCTGGCGACCTCCGCCGTCGTGTTCGACGATCCCTTCACGAGTCTCGACGAATTCCGTAAAGCCATGACGGCCAGAACGATATTCCGCGTCGGTCAGTCGGCATCACAAGTCATCGTCTTTTCTCACGACAAGTATTTTTTGGAAGCCGTGGCGAATGCCGTCATTGGAGTTAAGTGCGCGACGTTCCAGATATCCAGCACTAAGGTAAACTCCTGCATTGAGGTTTGGGACTTGGAGCGCGAAGTCAAGGACGGGTATCTGCGCGCGCACATGGATATGCTGGACTTTCATAACGGCAAGTCCGGTACGGCGAGCGAGATGCGCCTCAAGATGCGCCCGCTATTGGAAAATTATATCCGGTATCGCTTTCCCAACCAGATTCCCGATGGCAAGTGGCTCGGCGATATGCTGGCAATCATCAAGGCCGACCCCAACCATCCGCTGACTTCCGTCTATAAGGATATTGACGACATAAATAGCTTTACGGCCCCGTTCCACCACGACGCGAATGCGGCCTTCAATGATGATGAGGTAAAGACATACGTCGGGCGCACATTGGTTATTGTCGGTGGTTGCTAGTCAGATAGTCGCGCCAATTCAGTTGGCTCCGTCGAATATCTGAAAATGTAGTAGGAGAAAATGAAATCGCAGCTTCGCCATCTTGTTGCTGGTGCGCTTTACCAGGTTAAGGCTCATACCTTGCCGTCTGTTTGCGAGCGCTATGGCCTTGAATCGGGTACGGGCAATGAAGCCTTTAATAGTAAAACTCGCTATGTGATGACGCGGCTGGAGAAGTTGTCCGAAGAGAAGGTGTTCAACATTGCCAAGCAGGTTGTTGCTGATTACCCCGACGATAAGTTGCAGGTCGCGATTGAGAAACTTGAGAAGGACGGTCATCTTATTTCTGACATCACGCGCCAGCATCTTACCGAGGCGCTCAATACCTGGCCGTTGGCTGGTAAAAGCGATCTTCTCGAATTGATCGGAAAGTATTGGGCCATCGGAACTATGGGATCATCGCTCCACCCTTTTGAAACGGTTGCTGATGCCATCCAACGGCACGCAGTAAGAAACGATGATTGGAGTAACGCCGACATCCTTCAGCATGTCGGATTCTCCGCCTGTTCGCAGTCGATACTATTTCGGTTTCTTGAAGACGTTGTTCATCCGATCCGGCGCGGTCAAGCAGAACAGGAGCAAATCGTCGCTGCCCTTAACCCGATCCTTCGCAGAGACGGATATTGCCTTGTGCCGGGGAAGCGCATTTCTGGTTACCCGACCTATCAAGTGAAGGAAGCAATCGCCACCGGCGCGCAGCCCGCAGACGAACTTATCTCGCAGACTCTAAGTTCTTTCGATGAAAGCGGCGTCCATCACGCTTGGTCAAAGGCGCTCGAACGGCGCATTTCCGATCCCGAGGGTGCCATTACCGCAGCCAAGACCCTGCTGGAAACGATATGCAAACATATCCTCGACGAGGCAGGCCAAGACTATGGCGACAACGATGACTTGCCCAAGCTCTACAATGCGGCAGCGACATCCTTGCAACTTGCCCCGACGCAACATACGGAGCAGGTTTTCAAAAGCATCCTTGGTAATTGCCAATCCATTGTCGGCAATCTTGCTGGTCTTCGGAATAAGCTTGGCGACTCGCACGGGCAGGGTAAGCGCCATGTTAAGCCAGCGGCCCGCCACGCGGAGCTTGCAGTAAACCTCGCTGGATCAGTGGCGATGTTCCTTGTTGCAACTTGGAACGTACGTAACACCGTCGTCTAAACCGAGGTTGGCGACAATTCCACCTACGAAACCTTTTAATTTGTTGAATCAAATAGCAGAAGCGCGCTATACCAGATGCAAGCTGGTGCTTAGAGTTGTTTTCTGGACTTACACACTATCTTACACACTGTTTTGTAAGTCTTCGGAGGCAGATCAAAAACGCTAAGTTTTCTAGAGGATTATCGGTATCGCGGGGTGGAGCAGCCCGGTAGCTCGTCAGGCTCATAACCTGAAGGTCACAGGTTCAAATCCTGTCCCCGCAACCAGATCAAGCCCGCCGACTCTTCCCGAGTCGGCGGGCTTTTTCGTTCCGGCTCCCGATCCTGCCGAAACAACTGAAGCCATTTGCCGGCTGCCCGGAAATCCGAATGAAATAAGGGCCGCCTAGGCTCGCTCCGAATCGATCCGGAGACCGTCGGCATGATCCCAGGCTTCTTCCGCATACGGCCGCTCGCGGCCCTCACGATGCCGATTCTCGTCGCGGCGTGTGCCGGCACTGAGGTTTCGCACGTTCGGCAATGCACCCCGCGCGAAGATTTCGTCGATTGCAGGGTCGTCGAGCACGCCCATGACGATTTCGCCGATTCGTTCTCCGAAGACGTCCTGATGATTCCCAACCCCAGCCATGCCGGCGGATTTCTGGAGGTGACGGTCTTCCGTCGCGAGAAGGATCGCGGAAGACCGAATCAGCCCCTCGCCGTGATCAATCACGGGGCGGCGGGCCTGCCCGACCCGCATCAGCAGCCCCGGAACCGGCCGATCGAGACCGCCAAGTATTTTCTCCAGCGCGGCTACCTGGTCGTTGCACCCATGCGGACCGGATTCTCGAAATCGACGGGGCGCGTGCGCTTCAACTGCGATCATTTCGACTACGCGCTGCGCTACGAGAGCGATATCGAAACCACCATCGCGTACTTCGTCGAAAAATACGGCGCCAATGCCGGCAACGTGGTCGTGACCGGCCAGTCGAATGGCGGCGTGGTCGGCCTGGGCTATGCGACGAAGGCGAACAGCGCGCAGCTGGTCGTGAATTTTGCCGGCGGTATCGATGCCCGCCAGTGCGATTGGGTCGCCGTGCTGGTCGCCAGCGGCCGGAAATTCGGCGACAGGTCTGTGTTGCCGACATTGTGGATCTATACGCGGACCGACGCGACATTCCCGCCCGACATCTCGCTCGCCTTCTATCGGGCCTACAGATCAGACGGCGGGAAGGGCGAGTTTTATATGTATGACGATGGCGGGCACGGCTTCTCGAATACGAAACTCGGCCGGCTGAACTACGAAAGTATTTTGGACGAAAAGCTGAAGGCGATGGGGCTCGCCCATCGGAAGAGTTAGCGGATTCGGCTGAAACAACTGAATCAAAGCGATGCTCCGCCAGCAATCATCGCGAAACAACGGCTTCGTAAAATTTCTGCCGATCCTTGAATTTCGGGGCTTGGCCGATGACCGCAATCTCTGCGTCCTTTCGTGAAACCAATCGCGACAACCCGCTCGAAATGCCAGACAGCGCTGCCGAAGGCTTCTTCAGCGCCGATCGCGACCGTGCGTTGGCGACGCACCGGGTCGTGCTTGTCCATTGTTCGGCGAGTTCGGCGCGGCAGTGGAAGCCGCTCGTCGCCAGGCTCGAAGGGTATCAGCCGATCGCCCCCGATCTCTTCGGGCACGGCGATCGGATGCCGTGGCACGGCCGCGGTCCGCTCACGCTTGCCGACGAAGCGCGAAACATCGCCGAAGCCTGCCCGGACGGTGCCCCCTTCCATCTCGTCGGCCATTCCTATGGCGGTGCGGTCGCACTCAACTTTGCCCTGCGTCATCCCGGGCGGGTGCGCTCGCTGACCCTGATTGAGCCGAGCTGCTTCCATGTCCTGAAGACGGCACCCGGAAACGTCGACGCGCAGCTCGCCGAGATCCAGGCTGTCGCCGATGCCGTCAACCGCTGCGTCGTCAGCGGCGACCATGCGGGCGCGATGCAGGGATTCGTCGATTACTGGAGCGGCCCGGGATACTGGTCGACGCTCGCCGCCGACCGGCGGGCGCAGTTCGCGCGCCTGGCGCCGACCATCGCGGCGCACTTCCGGAGCCTCATCGGCGACGACACGGTGCTCGCGACCTATGCCCGGGTCGTCGTGCCGACGCTGATCCTGTGCGGCACGCAGTCGCCCGAACCTTCGCGGATGATCACCAGGCTGCTGGCCGAGACCCTGCCGGCGGCCCGGCACCGGACGATCCGCGGTGTCGGCCACATGGCGCCGGTCACGCATCCGGACGACGTGAATCTGCCGATTCTGGCGCATCTGAGCGCGGTCGACCTCGATCTCGACCGGCCCTGAGCAGCACCGCCCGATTCCGTCGGCACCGCGGCAGTGCTATTCTCCTCCCCGACAGGGGAGACGCCAGATGAGCCTGGACCGGTTCCGGCCCGAGAAATCCGTGCGCGACCAGGTCAGCGCCGAGGAATGGCGGAAGCGGGTCGATCTCGCCGCCTGCTACCGGCTGATCGATCTCTACGGCATGTCGGAACTCAGCGCCAACCATGTGACGACGCGCGTTCCCGGCGAGCCCGAGGCGTTCCTGATCAATCCGCACGGCATGCTCTACGACCAGATGCATGCCTCGTGCTTCGTCAAGATCGACCATGCCGGCAACACACTTTTCAATCCCACGGGCTACGGCGTGAACCGCGCCGGGTTCGTCATCCACAGTGCCATCCACGAGGCGCGCGCCGACGTCGACTGCGTGATCCATACGCACACGATCGCGGGCATGGCGGTCTCGGCGATGGCCTGCGGGCTGATGCCGCTTGCGCAGACCTCGATGCGGTTCGCGAAGATCGCCTATCACGACTACGAGGGAATCGTTCTCGATCTCGACGAGCAGACGCGTCTGGTCGCCAATCTTGGCGACCACGAAGGCATGATCCTGCGCAATCACGGCCTGCTGGTGGCATGCGCGAGCATTGCCGAGGCGTTCAACAGCATCTTCCGGCTCGAGCGCGCCTGCCAGGTGCAGGTCGCGGCGCTGTCCGCCAATGTCGAGATCCGCCTGCCGCCGCCCGATGTGGTCGAGGAATCCTGGCGCCAGTACCAGCCCGGCGTGCGCCGGCGCTTCGGGCTGCTCGAATGGCCCGCGATGCTGAAGAAGCTCGACCGGATCGATCCCTCGTTCCGCGACTGACGCATGTTTCGGTCTTTGCCGAAGCGTTGCCGCCCGCCGCTCCTCTAGGGTGCGGCGATGGAAGCGAATTCATCCACCGCCCGACCCTTCTTCGGCTGGCGCGTCGTCACCGGCGCTTTCGTGCTGGCCGTGTTCGGCTGGGGGCTCGGCTTCTACGGACCACCCGTCTACATGCACGCGGTGCGCGAGGCGAACGGATGGTCGGTCGCCCTCGTCTCGGTGGCCGTCACGGTCCACTACCTCGTCGGTGCCGTCGTCGTCGCGAACCTGCCCGGGCTTTATGGCCGGTTCGGCCTGCCTGCGATCACGCGCTGCGGCGCGCTTGTGCTGGCACTGGGGCTTGCCGGCTGGGCGGCGGCGCGCGAGCCGTGGCAGCTCTTCGCCGCCACGCTGTTCTCCGGTGCGGGCTGGGTCGCGATGGGGGCGGCCGCGATCAACGCGGTCGTTTCGCCCTGGTTCGCCCGCCTGCGGCCCAAGGCGCTGTCGACGGCCTATAACGGGGCCAGCATCGGCGGCGTGGTGTTCTCGCCGCTGCTGGTCTTCCTGATCGGCCGGCTCGGCTTCGAGAGTGCCACCGTGATCGTCGGCCTGCTGTGCCTGGGCACGGTCTGGTGGCTCACGGCCTCGGTCTTCGGCAAGTCGCCTTCATCGCTCGGCCAGCACCCCGACGGCGACGCCGGCCCGGCTGCCGCGACGGCGACGACGGTCGCATCGGCCCCGCCATTGCCGGGTAGGCTGCTGTGGCGCAGCTGGAAATTCCGCACGCTGGCCGTGGGCATGGCGCTCGGCCTGTTCGCGCAGATCGGGCTGATCGCGCATCTCTTCTCGCTGGTGGTGCCGGCGCTCGGCGCGCAAGGGGCGGGGATCGCGACGGGGTTGGCGACCGCGTCGGCCATTGTCGGACGCACGGCCTTCGGCTGGCTGATGCCGGCGGGCGCCGACCGGCGGCGGATGGCGGCGCTGAGCTACGCGATCCAGATTCTCGGCGTGATCACGCTGATCGCTTCGGGCGCGCAGGAGCCCCTTTTCATCGTCCTCGGCATCGTGCTGTTCGGTCTCGGCATCGGCAACGCGACATCGCTGCCGCCGTTGATTGCGCAGGCCGAGTTCGCGCGCGAGGATACGGCGCGCGTGGTCGCGCTGATCGTCGCGATGGGGCAGGCGAGCTATGCCTTCGCCCCGGCGGTCTTCGGGCTTGTCCGTGGCTTCTCGCACGCCGACGGCCCGTTCCCGACGGTCGAGGCGAATGCGATGTTTGCTGGCGTGATCGCGATCAAGCTGCTGGCGATCGCGGCTTACCTATGGGGCCGGAGGCTTGGCGGGGTCCATGTTCTGTGATCATATCGTTTCGGGTGGGAACGACTTGCGATGCAGGACCGGGCGCGATGGAAATATCGTTCCAGATCAAGCGGGGCATTCTTCACGCGACGCAGTCCGGCGATTTCGATCCGGAGGTTTATCTGCGCGGTGTCGCCGGCGCGATGAAGCTCGACGGCTATATGCCCGGCATGTCGGTGATCGCGGACGCCCGCCTCATGCTGAAGTCGTCCACGTCGGACGAGATGCTGCGCCTGCGCGACGGACTCAATGAAGGCGCGCTGCGGGGGTTCCGGCCGCGGCGTTATGCCATCGTCACGACAATGCCGATGTACGAGATGATCGTGAAGCTGTTCGACCACCTGATCGCCGACGCGCTCGAGGGCGACGCGCCGAAGATACAGATCCGTTGCTTCGGCACGCCGGAAGAGGCCGAAATCTGGATCCGGAGCGACTGACCGGCTTCCGGCCGGCGCTCAGTCGCGGTCGGGAGCGCCGAGCGGGAAGAGATGGCGGTACGGCCGCCCCTCGTCGACGGCGCGCGCGAAGGACGGACGGGCGAGCAGGCGCCGGCGATAGGCGTGCAGGCTCCTGAGTCCGGCCGGAATCGCATGCGTCCAGTCGGCATAGAACATCGACGGGGCGGCCGCGCAGTCGGCAAGGCCGAACGATTCGCCCGCTGCCCAGGTGCGGCCGGCGAGTTTCGCGTCGAGCCAGGCATAGCTCGTGTCGAGCTGCTTGCGCGCCTCCGCCACGCCGTAGGAGTCGCGCGCGTTCTCGGGCCGGATCGCGTCGAACACGATCCGCTGCATCGGCGTCATCACGTAGTTGTCGAAGACCCTGTCCATCATCCGCGCCTCGAGCGCGGCGCGTGGATCCGCAGGCAAAAGCGGGGCGGGGCCGGGGAAGTGGAGGTCGAGATACTCGATGATGACCGTCGATTCGACGACCGTAAGGCCGCCGTCGACCAGCAGCGGCATGCGCTTGATGGGCCAGAGCGCCGCGAACTCCGCGCCCGTCTGCGGGTCGTCGAGCGAGAGCGTGCGGTAGGTGAAGGGCGCGCCGTTCTCGTAGAAAGCCGTCAGGACCTTCTGGCAATAGGACGAGAGCGGGTGCGCGTAGAGTGTGAGCGGCATGGTCGTTTCCTTCCGGGGATTCGTTCTGTTCAGCCGAGCGCCTTGAGGTCCGCGCGCAGATCCCCGGCATCCGGCCGGGCAAGTTGGCGTTCGACCGCGGCATGCGTGCGCCGCCAGATGGGGACGGCCTTGGCGAGGAGGGCGCGACCCGCATCGGCCAGATGCAGAAGCCGGCCGCGGCGGTCGTCGGGATCGACCGTGACCTTCAGCAGGCCGCGCCGCTCCAGCGGCTTCAGGTTCGCGGTCAGCGTCGTGCGGTCCATCGCGAGCAGGTCCGCTACGCCGGCCATGCCGGCAGGCGCCGGCCGGTTGAGCGACATCAGCAGCGAGAACTGTCCGTTGGTGAGGCCGAGCGGGCGCAGTTCGGCATCGAAGCGGCGGGCGAGAGCGCGTGCCGCGCGCTGGACATGCAGGCACAGGCAGGTGTCGCGGACATGCAGCGTGGTCTCGAACGGTACCTGGAGTCGGGTTGACATTCTTCAATTATGTTGATATCAACATAATAGTCAATCGAAACCGGATCCCGAGGAAGCAGCGATGCCCGTGTCCCCCTATCTTTTCTTCGACGGCAAGTGCGAGGAAGCACTCGAGTTCTACAAGAAGGCGCTCGGCGCCGAAGTCACGATGCTGATGCGCTTCAAGGACAATCCCGAGCCGATGCCGCCCGGCATGTGCGCGCCCGGCAGCGACAACAAGGTGATGCATGCCAGCATGCGCATCGGCGGGACCGATGTCATGGCGTCCGACGGATACGCGAAGGGCAATCCGGAATTCAAGGGCTTCAGCCTGTCGGTCACGGCCGTTGACGAAGCGCAAGCCAGGCGCTTCTTCGAGGCCCTCGCCGAGGGCGGCGAGGTGCGCATGCCGCTCTCCAAGACGTTCTATTCGCCGTGCTTCGGCATGGTCGGCGACCGCTTCGGCGTCGGCTGGATGGTAATCGTCCAGCCGTAAGGCGGTTGGCCCGGGCGCTCAGGTCCGCGCCGGACGCCCGACGATCCTGGGCATGTCGAGCACGACGCCGTCCTGCGGGGCGCCCTGATTGTCGATGGAATGCGCGCGGAACGTCCCGATGCCCGGCATCAGAACGGTGTCGTGCCGCGCCACATCGACGAAGATCTGCTTGGCATTCGCCTGCTCCACGTCGAACCAGTCGGGTTCGTCGAACGTGCCCGCATAGACGCCGCACACGTCGGGGAAACGCTCGAACGTCAGATAGAGCTTCGTCCCGCAGCTGTCGCAGAAATGGACGCGGACGTTCTTGCCACTGCCGGCCGACGTCAACTCGAAGAGCTTCGGCGTCCCGGCGGTCACGGCGAGATCCTCGCGGCGGAAGATCGGCTCGACCATGTAGGCTGCACCGGTGGCTCGCTGGCAGAACCGACAGTGGCAGTAGGTCACGCGGAGCGGGGAAGTGCGGGTTTCGTAGCGGACCCGGCCGCATAGGCAGCCACCGGCGTGGGAGGACATCGTGGAATCTCGCTCAGAATCGAAGGGCCACGATGATCGACCAATTATATTGCTGATTCAACGGCATACAATAGAAGTCGTTGCCGTTCGGATCGGCTCAGGCGCCGCACTCCCTATTTACGCCGGTAGTCGTCGGCAAGGCGTTCGATATCCGCCTCGTCGAGAAGGGTGCCGAACTGGATCTCGACGAGCGTCAGCGGCGCCTCGCCGTCGTTCTCCAGGCGGTGGATGACGCGAACCGGGATGTCGATGGCATCGCCGGTCGACACGCGCCGCGTGCGCTTGCCGAGCGTGACCTTGCCCTCGCCGCCGACGATGAACCAGTGCTCCGACCGGCCGGCATGCCGCTGCAGCGACAGGCGCTGGCCCGGCGAGACGACGATGCGCTTGACGGCGAACCCTTCGCCCACGTCGACGATGCGCCATTCGCCCCAGGGCCGCGTCCCGCGTTCGCCCTTGCGGTAGCGGTTGGCGGACTTGGGCTTCGGCTTGGACTTGGCGGCCATCATGTTCTCCTAGCGGTCGATCCCGGCGAGGCGCGCGGCAAGCGCACGGATCTCGGCCGGCTGGAAGGGTTTATCGACGAGCGGAACGCCCGACGCCGCGATCTCGCCCGAAAGCCCGCTGCCCAGCGTATCGCCCGTCACGAAGGCCAGGCGCCCGGCAAGCTCCGGCCTGCGCCGGATGATCTCGCGATAGAGCGCGAGCCCGTCCATTCCGGGCATGCGCAGGTCGCTGAAGATCGCGTCGTAGCTTCCCGCATCGAGCAGTGCAAGCGCCAGTTCTCCGTCGTTGGCGACGACGACGTTGGCGCCCTCGATTTCCAGGATCTCGGCGAGCGTCGCGGCGATTTCCGGCTCGTCGTCGACGACGAGGATGCGTCGTCCGAGCATCCGGTTGCCCGGGGCGAGATGCGCGATCGGTCCGGGTGCCGATTCCGCCTGTGCCGTGCCGGCCGGCAGGTCGACCGCGAACAAGGCGCCGCCCTCGGGGGCGGTCGCGACCGAAATGCGGCCTTCATGCCCCTCGATGATGCCGCGGCACACCGACAGCCCCACGCCCGTTCCCAGACCGACCGGCTTGGTCGTGAAGAAAGGCTCGAACACGCGGTCGACGATCTCCGCCGGCACGCCGGGACCGTTGTCGGCGACCTCGATGCGCACGGTGCGCCGGTCGGCCGATGTTTCGGCCGAGACGCGCAGGATGCGCGGATTGGGCCGGTCGGCCAGCGCCTGCTGGGCGTTGACGATCAGGTTCGACAGCACCTGGCTCAGCTGGTCGACGTCCCCCATGACCGGCGGCAGGTCGGGCGCGATCCGGCGCAGGACCTCGATCCCCGTCGAGCGCAGCAGATAGCCGAGCAGGTCGAGCGTGCCTTCGATCGCCGGACCGATCGACAGCGACGCGCGCTCGGGTGTCTTGCGCCGCGCCATCGCGAGGAACGTGCGCACGATCCGCGCGCATCTGTCGGCCGCCGCCGAAATCCGCCGCGCCCGGTCGATCGACCGCTCGTCGGTGGAGTCGGCTTCCAGCATCGTCGCCTGCCCGACGACGATGGCCAGCGGGTTGTTGAGCTCGTGCGATACGCCGGCCAGCAGCGTGCCGAGGGCCGCCATCTTCTCCGACTGGTGCAGCGCCTCGCGCTGGCGGGCGAGTTCGGTCTCGATGCGCTTGGACTCGCTCAGGTCGACGAGGCCCGCGACAAGGCAATCGGCGCCGTCGAACAGGATGCGCTGCGCGAAGATCGCGCAGGGGAATGTCGTGCCGTCGCCGCGGCGCAGCGGATACTCGATCCCGTCGACCCGGCCGCTCTCCTTCAGGCGACGGATGAAGTCGGCGCGATCAGCGGGCCTGCCCCAGTGGGCGAGCGTGCGCGTGCCCACGGCACCGCCGACGGGCAAGCCCAGCAGCTCGTCGACCCGGGGGCTCGCGTACCGGATCAGCCCGCTCTCGACCTCGATGACCATTACGGGGACCGGATGCGATCTCGCGATGATGCGGAAGCGCTCCTCGCTGTCGCGCAAGGCCGCTTCGGCAAGGCCGCGTTCGATCGCCAGTCCGACGAACGAGGCGACGGCGCGAAGCGTATCGATCTCGGTGGGCGTCCATCTGCGTTCTTCATCGCACTGGTCGAAACCGACCGTGCCCCACCATGTCGCGCCCGCCATGATCGGGATGCGCAGGATCGAGCGCAGCCCGATGCCTTCCAGCAGTTCGCGCTTCTCGTCGTCCAGCCGGGCGACGTCGTGGACGATCGTCTCGCCGCGCAGCAGCCGTTCGCGCCAGTCGGCGAAAGCGTCCTTCGCGAAGGGCCGGTCGTCGACGGGTACGCTCCCCGTCAGCCGCGGCACGCCGGGCGCCGTCCATTCGAACGTCTCCTCCTGCACGAAGCGGCTGCCCGCCATCGTGTTGCGGCCGAGCTTGACGCGGCTCACCCCCATCACGGGGCCGATGTCCTCGAGCAGTGTCTCGACGACCGGCTGCCAGCCCGCCTGGCGCAGCAGGTTCGACGCCGCGATGTTGAGGGCGGCAAGCGCAGCCTCGCGCCGCTTGATGTCGGTCACGCCGACGCGGATCATCACGGTGCTGCCGTCCGACATCTTGCGGTCGATGATGCGCACCCAGCTTCCGTCGGCGCGCTGGATATCGGCCGGTTCGCGCGGGCGGCGGATGCGGTCGAGCCGGTCGGCGACATGCGCTTCGAGCCTGTCGGCCGGAACGCGGCTCACCGGATTGGAGGCGAGCTCGCGCACGAGGGTCTCGAAACGCACGCCCTCCTGCAGGATGCCGCCGATCGGCGCATAGATCTCCGCGTAGCGGCGGTTCCACAGGACGAGACGCTCCTCGGCATCGAGCAGCGCGAAGCCCTCGCCGATAGCCTCCATCGCCTCGGCAAGGCGCCGCATCTCGCGGGCGGCGAGGCGGGCCACGTCCACGCGCTCGGTCACGTCGATATAGAGGACAACGAAGCCGCCGCCGGGCATCGGGCTGCGCTTGAACTCGATGTATTTTCCCGAAAGCGTGGCGCGCGAGAAGTTCTCGGGCTGCTCGAAGGCGGCTGGGGCGACCGAGCGGACGGTTTCCGGCCCGTGCGGCCCGAACTCGCCGCGCTCAGCCTGGAACATCAGGATATCAACGAACGGCGTGCCGAGGCGCGCGAAGTCGCGCGGCAGGTTCAGGTAGTCGAACGCGCGGTCGTTCCATGCCGCCAGCCGATGGGCGGCGTCGAACACCATGATGCCGTCCGGCAGGGCGGCAAAGGCAGCCGCCATCGCATTCGTGTTGTCCGCGGGCATTTGTGGAGAATGTCTCCCTGCCATCCTTCATTCGCACAGGTCCCGGAAAGAAGGAAGGGGTGCTTGCGGCCCCGCAACGGCACGCTATATGTCAGGCGCGATGGATGTGCAGAACCGATTTGGGCCTGCCCCGCGAACGGGCTGGGTCTGGTATTTCGCCTACGGCTCGAACATGGATCCCGCCCGGCTGTTCGATGCCAGGCTTGCGGCGGAAGGGGTGCCGTGGGGCCGGCGCGAAGCGGGGCGGCTCGACGGCTGGCAACTCGCCTTCAACAAGCGCTGGAAGAAGTTTCCCGGCGCCGGCGTCGCCAATATCGTGCCAGCGCCGGGCGGCGCCGTCCATGGCACGCTCAACGAGATGCCGCCTGCCGGGCTCGGCATCCTGGACCGGTACGAAGGCGTGGCTTCGGGCGATTATGTGCGCCGGACGGTCCGGGTCGTCCATGCCGACGGCCCGCTCGAGGCGGTCACCTATGTCGCCGTGTCCGACCTTGCCGACGGGCTCGATCCGTCGTGCGCCTATCTCGCCCATCTCCTGGCCGGCCAGGACCTGCTGCCCGAGGCGTATCTTCGCGGGCTTGCGGTGCGAACCTGTCTGGACGGCATTCCCGAAAGGAACTGACATGGCCAAGACCGAAGACGAATGGCGAAAGACGCTGACGCCCGACCAGTTCGAGGTGCTGCGCAAGCACGGCACCGAACGCGCGGGCACGAGCCCTCTCAACAAGGAGCACCGCACCGGGCGCTTCCTATGCGCGGGCTGCGGCGCGCCGCTGTTCGAATCCGGCACGAAGTACGAAAGCGGGTCCGGCTGGCCCAGCTTCTACGCGCCCATCGAAGGCGCGGTCGCGACGACGGTCGACCGGAAATTCGGCATGGCGCGCACCGAAGTGCACTGCAAGGCGTGCGGCGGCCATCTGGGCCACGTCTTCGACGACGGGCCGAAGCCGACCGGGCTGCGCTATTGCATGAACGGCGTTTCGCTCAAGTTCGAATCCGCGAACTGAGCGTGGAAGGCGGTTTCGCCCGCCACCTCGCGCACGAGCTTGGACAGCACGGCGTTTGTGAAGGCGGCGAAGCCTTCGGCGACGACCAGGAAGGCGCCGGGGCCGCCGATCACCTCGTCGCGATAGTGATCGACCAGGCCTTCTTCGGCCGGCTGTCCGAAATTCGTGTTGCCGGTCGTGATCGGCAGGCCGTTGATCGTGATGCCGCGGGCGACCGCTTCGTCGCGCGCCTGCCAGGCCGGACGGCCCTGGTTATTGCGCCCGTCGCCCGACACGTCGATGACCTGCCTTGTGCCCTCGAAACCGTTGTCGTCGAACATGCGCACCGCGAAATCGATGGCGCCGCTGATCGAGGTGCGGCTCGCCCCGCTGTGCGGCACGGCGGCGATCTTGGCGACGAACGCCTCGGCGCTGGCCTTGTCGCGGATGATCGTCCAGTTGGCGACGATGCGGTTGTGGAAGTTGCCGGCCCACTCCATATAGGCGATCGCGATGGCGCGGTTGGGGCCGCCGGCGATCGCCTGCAGCACGCGCGGATGGACGAGGGCCTCGAAATAGCCCTGCCGCTGGAGGCGGGCTTCCTCCGCATCGACGCTGTACGAAACGTCGATCGCAAGGACGAGTTCCAGGTCGACGGGGACGGCCTGCGCCGGACCCGCGAGCAGCATCAGATTCAGGAAGGCGGCACCGAGGAGCGTCCGGAAGACGTCCATCGGATGTCGCCGGCCGGTCATGCCGGCCGCCAGGGTTCGACGAAGTCGCCGGGGCCGAGGACGCGCTGGGGCTGCTCGTCGCGACGCTGGTCGTAGCCCTGCTGGTCGTAACCCTGTTGGCCGTAACCGCCCTGCGCGTAGCCGTCCTGCGGCGCGTAGTTGTGCTGGTCGTAGCCTTGGCCCTGATCGTAGGCCGGCTGGCCATAGTCGCCCGGCTGCGGGGCCGGGGCCGCCAGCGGGCGCAGGGCGATGCCCTCGAAGCCGCGATCGGTCTTCACGTAGTCGACCTCGACATGCATGCCGGCATTGTGCGGACCGGTGATGCCCGACGCCTCAAGCAGGCGGCCGGGCAGGTAGATGTCGCGGCCCAGCGTCATCTCGGGCGTCGCGAAGCCGAAGCCTTTCTGCGGGTTGTAGAACTTGATCGTCGCGCGAACCGTCTCGTGCGCCGCCGGGGCCGGGCGCTTGATCTCGGTCTGCGGCTTCCAGCCGACGCGCTCGAGATTTTCCGGCGTCGCGGTCTGCGCGAGGCGGATCAGTTCCTGGCACGCGAAACCCTTGGCGACCGGCACGATCATCAGTTCGGCATCGAGACCGGGTTTCAGCGCGCGCGAGACCGACGGATCGAGACGGTTGGAGTGCACGAACACTTCACGGCCGTCCTGGAGCAGGATGAAGCCGAAACCCTTCGCGTGATTGAACCACTTGACCACGCCATGGACCGGGCCTTCGCCCGCGACGCGCGCGGCGGGCGCCGCCGGTGCGGGGGCGGGCGCTGTTGGCGCGGGCGCGGCTGCACGCGGTGCTTCGGCTGCGGCAGGTCGCGCTTCGGCCGGCGCGGGAGCGCGGGCGGGCGCGCCGCCGGCCTTGGGCGAGCGCATCAGGAAAGCGGGCTGGAAATCGGCGTCGGTGTCGGGAGCGTTGTCGCGCGGCGTCTTGCGATTCATGAGTCCGTCGGGAATTGGAGAAAGATCATCGGATAATCGGAATTGGCATGGTCAATCCAATAGGTGACCCAAATTGCCATCCCTGCCGCCAAAGTTCAAACGGAATTGACCGGCAGGTGCGGGCCGGGCATCTTCGCGTGCTTTCGTTCAAACGGCAGGACCGCACCAAGTTGAACCCGATTTTCGCAGGCCTTTCGACATCGATCTTCGAGGAAATGTCGGCGCTGGCGCGCCAGCATTCGGCCATCAACCTCGGTCAGGGTTTCCCCGACGATCCGGGCCCCGAGGACGTGCGTCGCAAGGCTGCCGAAGCGGTCGTCACGGGCTGGAACCAGTATCCGCCGATGATGGGCCTGCCGGAACTGCGCGATGCGATCGCGAGGCACTACAAACGCCACCAGGGGCTGGAGATCGACCCCGCGACCGAAGTGATGGTCACATCGGGCGCCACCGAGGCGATCGCGGGCGCACTCCTCGCCTGCATAAGTCCGGGCGACGAGGTCGTTCTGTTCGAGCCGGCCTACGATGCCTATCTGCCGCTGGTGAAGCGCGCGGGCGGCGTGCCGAAATTCGTCAAGCTCGCACCGCCCGACTGGCGCTTCGATGCGGCCGCCCTGCGCGCCGCCATCGGGCCGCGCACGCGCGCGGTGCTGTTCAACAATCCGCTCAATCCGGCGGGGTGTCTCTACGACGCCGCCGATCTCGCGATCCTCGCCGAAGCGCTCGACGGTACGCAGGCCGTCGTCATTTCCGACGAGGTGTGGGAACACGTGATCTTCGACGGCCGCCGCCACGTGTCGGTGCTTGCCATTCCGGGCCTGCGGGAACGCAGCGTCAAGATCGGTTCGGCCGGCAAGATCTTCAATCTCACGGGCTGGAAGGTCGGCTTCGTCGTCGCGGCACCTGCCGTCATGAAGGTGCTTGCCAAGGCGCACCAGTACATCACCTTCACGACGCCGCCCAACCTGCAGACGGCCGTCGCCTACGGACTCGACAAGCCGGCGGAGCATTTCGACGCGATGCGCAAGGATCTGCAGGAGCGGCGCGACCATCTGCAGGGCGGTCTCGCGAAATCGGGCTTCTCGGTGCTGCCGAGTGCCGGCACCTATTTCCTCAATGTCGATCTGGGGCCGCTGGGCCTTGCCGACGATGCGGCCTTCTGCCGGCGCATGGTCGCCGAGGCGGGCGTGGCGGCGATCCCGGTTTCGGCCTTCTATTCGGACGCGAGCCTGCGCAGCGTGATCCGCTTCTGCTTTGCCAAGACCTACGAGACGCTGGACGCGGCGATTCAACGGATCGCGAAATCGGCGGCGGCGCTCTCGCGCGGCTAAGTCAGCCCGCCGTCGACATGCAGGACCTGCCCGGTCACGTAGGACGCGGCCGGCGAGGCAAGGAACGCGATCGCCGCGGCGATCTCGACCGGCTCCGCCCGGCGCCCCATCGGGACCGCCTTTTCCAGCGCCGCGATGGCGTCGGCCGATAGAGCGCTTGCCTTGCCGGGGTCCTTCTTCGTCAGGCCGGGCGCCACCGCGTTGACGGTGATGCCCGAGGGGGCGAGCTCGCGCGCGAGACCGCGCACGAGCGCTTCGAGGGCGGCCCTGCCGGCGGCGGAGGCCGCGAACAGGCCGAGATCGTCGCGGAACACATGTGCCACGTACGAGGAGACCGCGACGATGCGCGGGCTCTCGCCGCGCTTCAGCAGGTTGATTCCCGCCTGCACCAGGTCGAGGAACCCCTGCGCGGAATTCGTCGTGGCCGCCGCCAGCCGGGCGCGGTCGAGCCCGAGCGCCCCGCCGCGATCGGCCTTGCCGGCCGCCGCGACGATCGCATCGAGACGCCCGAACCGGTCGGCCGCGCAGGCGACCAGCGCCTCGGCCGTCGCGCGTTCATCCAGCGGCCCCAGCCGGGTTTCGACGGCCGTGCCCTTGGCGCGCGCCGCGTCGGCCACGGCCGTGAGGCCCGCCGCATTGCTGCCGGTGTGGAGGACAAGGCCGGTTCCCGGCCCGGCAAGGGCGAGGGCGGTCGCCCGGCCGATGCCGCTGGCCGCACCCGTCACGATCGATACGCGCATTGGACATGCCTCCGTCGCGTACCAAGATAATGGCATTGGACGGCGCGGCGAACTATCTTGTGCGTCTTTCCGAAAACGCGCCGTCGACAGCTTCCGGCGCACGTTGGTCCGATTTTCCTGCGGCGACGAACCCCCGAGAGCCCGAATGAACGCGATCGATGCTTCGAACAAGATGGCCCTGACGAAATTCGGGGTCGGCCAGCCCGTCCCGCGCAGCGAGGATCCGCGCCTGCTGCGCGGCGAGGGGAAATACACCGACGACATCAACATTCCGGGCCAGGCCTACGCCGCCATCGTGCGCAGCCGCTACGCGCACGGCATCCTGCGTGGGATCTCGACGGACGCGGCCCGCGTGATGCCGGGCGTGCTCGGCGTCTATACGGGCAAGGATCTTGCCGGGTACGGCACGCTGCGCTGCACGATGCTGCTGAAGAACCGCGACGGCTCGGACATGCGCACGCCGCTGCGCCCGGCCCTGCCGACCGACAAGGTGCGCTTCGTCGGCGATCCGGTCGCCTTCGTCGTCGCCGAGACGGCCGTGCAGGCCAAGGATGCGGCCGAGGCCGTCGAACTCGACATCGATCCGCTGCCCGCCGTCACGCAGGCGAGCCTTGCCGGCGCGCCCGACGCGCCGCAGCTCTATGACGACGCGCCGGGCAACCAGTCTCTCGATTTCCACCACGGCGATTCCGAGAAGGTCGCCGCGGCGTTCAAGGCGGCCGCGCACGTGTCGCGCGTGTCGCTGGTCAATTCGCGCATCGTCGTCAATCCGATGGAGCCGCGCTCGGCCATCGCGAGCTTCGAGCCCGCGTCCGGGCGCTGGACGATCAATGTCGGCAGCCAGGGCGTGTTCGGCCTGCGCAACTCGATCGCCGAAGACATCCTGAAGGTGCCGCGCGACAAGGTGCGCGTGCTCACCGGCAATGTCGGCGGCTCGTTCGGCATGAAGGCGCAGGTCTATCCCGAATATGTGTGCCTGTTCCACGCCGCGCGCGCCCTCGGCCGCCCGATCAAGTGGACCGACGAACGCTCGGAAAGCTTCCTGTCCGACCAGCATGGCCGCGACGGCGAAGTGGATTGCGAGCTTGCCCTCGACAAGGACGGCCGCTTCCTCGCCGCGCGCGTCACCGGCTTCGGCAATCACGGCGCCTATCTCGCGCAGGTCGGGCCGATTCCGCTGGCGCTGAACATCGCCAAGAACATGGTCGGCCCCTATCGCACGCCGCTGATCGAGGTGGCGATCCGCACGATGTTCACTAACACCACGCCTGTCGGCCCCTATCGCGGTGCCGGGCGGCCGGAAGGCAATTATTTCATGGAGCGGCTGATCGAGACGGCCGCCGCCGAGATGGGCATCGATCGCGTGGAACTGCGCAAGCGCAACCACATCCGTCCGGGCGAGTTTCCGTGGGCCGCCCCGTCGGGCATGAGCTACGACAGCGGCGACTTCACGGTCCTGCTCGACAAGGCGATCGCGCTGGCGGACTGGAACGGGTTCGAGGCGCGCCGGGCGGCCAGCAAGGCCAAGGGCAAGCTGCGCGGGCGCGGCATCGGCGCCTTCCTCGAAGTCACCGCCCCGCCGACCAAGGAGATGGGCGGCATCCGCTTCGAGGCGGACGGCACCGTCACGATCATCACCGGCACGCTCGATTACGGGCAGGGCCACGCCTCGCCCTTCGCGCAGGTGCTGGTCGAAAAGCTCGGCGTGCCGTTCGACAAGGTACGCCTCCTGCAGGGCGACAGCGACGAGCTGATCGCGGGCGGCGGCACCGGCGGCTCCAAATCGATGATGGCCAGCGGAGCGGCCATCGTGGAAGCGAGCGCCAAGGTGATCGAGATCGGCCGGAAGATCGCCTCGGTCGCGCTCGAGGCGGCGGAAGCCGACATCGAATTCGCGCAGGGCCGTTTCGTCATCGCCGGGACCGACCGCGCGATCGGCGTCATGGAGCTGGCCGCCAGGCTGCGCGGCGGCATGAAGCTGCCCGACGGCGTGCCGGCCACGCTCGACGTGAAGCACGTCTTCGAGGCCGCACCTTCAGCTTTCCCGAATGGTTGCCACGTCGCCGAGGTCGAAGTCGATCCGGAGACCGGCGTAGTCGAGATCGCGCGCTACACGGCCGTCAACGATTTCGGCACCGTCGTCAATCCGATGCTCGTCGAAGGACAGGTGCATGGCGGCGTGGTGCAGGGAATCGGCCAGGCGCTGATGGAAAACGTGCGCTACGACGAGCACGGCAGCGTGCTGACGGGCTCGTTCATGGACTATGCGATGCCGCGCGCGGCCGACGTGCCCAGCTTCGCCTTCGCCACGCACGACGTACCGGCGACGACGAACCCGCTGGGCGCCAAGGGCTGCGGCGAGGCGGGCTGCGCCGGCGCGCTGCCCAGCGTGATGAACGCGCTGGTCGACGCGCTCGCTCCGCTCGGCATCCGCAACATCGACATGCCAGCCACGCCGTCGCGCGTCTGGGCGGCGATCCAGGCCGCACGGTGACGCAAGCCCAAGCGCCCGTCTACGATACCCCGTATTCCTGGGCGCGCCTGGTCGTCTGTCTCGTGCTGGGGACGCTCGGCGGTGTCGGCATGTGGTCGCCCGTCGTGATCCTTCCGGCCGTGCAGGCCGATTTCGATATTTCGCGCGGGGCGGCGTCGCTGGCCAGCACGGCCACGCTGGTCGGGTTCGCGGGCGGCGGCATCATCATGGGCTGGCTCACCGACCGGTTCGGCGCGCTGCTGCCGGTGCTGCTGGGCTCGCTGACGATGGCGGCGGGCCTGGCGCTCGCCTCGCAGGCGCCGGACATCGGCACGTTCGCGCTCATCCAGGGCGTCGTCATCGCGATGTTCGGCAGCTCGGCGACGTTCGTTCCGCTGATGGCCGACATCTCGCGCTGGTTCGACAGGCGCCGCGGCGTGGCGACGGCGCTGTGCGCGTCGGGCAACTATTTCGCGGGCGCGCTGTGGCCACCGCTGATGCAGCCCTTCCTCGAATCCTACGGTTGGCGCGACACGTATCTCGGCATCGCCGTGATCTGCGCCGTCACGATGGTGCCGCTCGCCCTGCTGCTGCGCCGCCGACCGGTGGCGCCGTCGGTACCGAGCGTGCGCGACGGGCATCTTGCCCTCGACGTACCGCGCCCGACGCTGACGGTGCTGCTCGCGATCGCGGCCGTGGCGTGCTGCGTTGCGATGGCGATGCCGCAGGTCCATCTCGTCGCCTATTGCGCGGATCTCGGTTTTGGTGCTGCGCGCGGCGCGGAAATGCTGTCGGTCATGTTCGCGGTCGGGATCGCCAGCCGGATGTTCTTCGGCTTCGTCGCCGACCGCATCGGCGGGCTCGCCAACCTGCTGCTCGGCTCGTTCATGCAGATGGCGTCGCTGACGCTCTATCTGTTCTTCGACGGTCTCACCTCGCTCTATCTCGTGTCGGCGCTGTTCGGCCTCGTGCAGGGCGGCATCGTGCCGAGCTATGCGATCATCGTGCGCGAGTATTTTCCGTCGGCCGAGGCGGGCACGCGCGTCGGCATCGTCCTCATGGCCTCGCTCGGCGGCATGGGGCTGGGCGGCTGGCTCGCCGGCGCCATCTACGATGCGACGGGCAGCTATTCGGCCGCTTTCCTCAATGGCGTGATCTGGAACGCCGTCAATGTCGCGATCGTGCTCTGGCTGCTGGGAAGGCGCCGCGCGTCCGCTCTCGCCGTCGCCTAGGCCCTTCTCACGCGCGCGGCCGTGAACTTGAATTCCGGGATCTTGCCCACCGGATCGAGCGCCGCGTTGGTCAGACGGTTGGCCGGCGCCTCGACGAAGCAGAAGGGCATGTAGACCATCCCCTCGGCCACATCCGGATCGGCGCGCAGGCTCGCCTCGACCGCGCCGTGGCGGGTCTCGACGCGCACGCCGCCGCCTGACGACAGGCCATGCCGCGCGATCTCGCGGGGATTCATCGCGGCGATGGCGACGGGCTCCAGCAATTCGAGCATGACGGCGCGGCGCGTCATCGCGCCGGTGTGCCAGTGCTCGAGCAGCCGGCCGGTGCTGAGCACGAGCGGATATTCGGCGTCGGTCTCTTCGCCGGGGCGCAGGAAATCGACGGGCACGATCCGCGCGCGGTGGGTTTTCGTGGGGAAGCCGTCGGCGAACAGGATGTCGTGGCCGACATGCGCCGCGTCGTCGGCCGGATAGGTGACCGCGCCCTCGCGCAGGAGGCGGTCCCAGGGCAGTCCGGAAAGCGAGGGCATCGCCGCGCGCATCTCCTCATACACCGTGCCGACATCCGGATAGCGCCAGTCGAGTCCGATGCGCCGCGCAAGATCGACAATCAATTCCCAGTCCTGCCGCGCCTCGCCGGGAAGATCGAGGACCGGGTGGCCGATCTGCACCTGCCGGTTCGTGTTGGTATATGTGCCGAGCTTCTCGGCATGCGCGGAGGCGGGCAGCACGACGTCGGCGAGCCACGCCGTCTCGGTGAGGAAGATGTCCTGCACGACGAGATGTTCGAGCTTGGCCAGCGCCGCGCGTGCGTGGCTCTGGTCGGGGTCCGACATCGCGGGGTTCTCGCCCATCACGTACATCGCGCGGATCTTGCCCGCCGCGATCGCCTCGACGATTTCGACGACGGTGAGGCCGCGCTTCGGGTCGAGCGTGCGGCCCCAGCTCTTCTCGTAGGCCGCGCGGTTGGCCGCATCCTCGACCGGGTGGTAGTCCGGATACATCATCGGGACGAGGCCCGCATCCGAAGCGCCCTGCACGTTGTTCTGGCCGCGCAGCGGATGCAGGCCCGTGCCCGGCCGGCCGATCTGGCCGGTGATCAGGGCAAGGGCGATCAGGCAGCGCGCATTGTCCGTGCCGTGGATGTGCTGGGAAATGCCCATGCCCCAGAAGATGATCGAGCGCTTCGACGTCGCATAGCGGCGCGCGACCGCGCGCAGCGTCGGCGCATCGATGCCGCAGACCGGCGACATGCGCTCGGGCGAATAGTCGGCCACGCGCGCGGCCAGTTCCTCGAACCCGTCGACATGCGCGGCGATATAGGCCGGATCGTAGAGCTTCTCCGCCACGATCGTGTGGAGGAGCGCGTTCAGCAGGGCCACGTCGGTGCCCGGCTTGAACTGCAGCGCATGCTCGGCATGGCGCATCAGCGCCTGGCGCCGCGGATCGGCGACGATCAGATGCGCGCCCGCTTTCGCGGCCTGCTTGAGATACGTCGCCGCGACCGGATGGTTCTGCTCGGGCCGCGCACCGATGACGATGATGCAGTCGGCTTCGAGTGCGGCGGCAAAAGGCGCGGAAACGGCACCCGAGCCGATCCCTTCCAGCAGGGCCGCGACCGAGGAGGCGTGGCACAACCGCGTGCAGTGATCGACATTGTTCGTGCCGAAGCCCTGCCGCACGAGCTTCTGGAAGAGATATGCCTCCTCGTTGGAGCCTTTGGCCGAGCCGAACCCGGCCATGGCACCGCCGCCGTGCGTATCGCGCACGCGCAGGAGGCCGTTGGCGGCGCGCGAAAGCGCTTCCTCCCACGTCGCAGGGCGGAACACGTCCCACGGATCACCCGGATCGACGCGCATGTCGCTCGATTTACCCACGCCGTCGCGCCGGACCAGCGGCTGCGTCAGGCGGTGGGGGTGGCGCACATAGTCGAAGCCGAAGCGTCCCTTCACGCACAGACGGCTCTCGTTGGCCGGGCCCTCGCGCCCGTCGACGCGCACGATGTGGTCGCCCGCCACGGCCACGCTGGTCTGGCAGCCCACGCCGCAGAACGGGCACAGCGTGTCGACGACGCGCTCGGGCACGACCGTGCGATGCGCGGCACCGGCATCCATCAGGCTCTTCTCGAACAGCGCGCCCGTCGGGCAGGCCTGCACGCATTCCCCGCAGGCGACGCAGGTGGAGCCGCCCATCGGATCGGCAAGGTCGAAGATCGGCCGCGTGTCATGGCCGCGATGACCCATGCCGATCACGTCGTTGACCTGCACCTCGCGGCAGGCGCGCGCACACAGGCCGCAGGCGATGCAGGCCTCGAGGTTGACGGCGATGGCCGCGTGCGAGGCGTCGTGACCTTGGGCCTGCGCTTCGCTATGCGGCAGCCGGCCGGCGGAAACGCCCAGCCGCTCGGCCCATTGCCAGAAGGGTGCGTCGGGATCGGGGCTGTCGGCGCGCGCGGGCATGTCGGCGGCCAGCAGCTCGAACACCATCGAGCGGGCCTTGGCCGCGCGCGGCGTCGCCGTCGAGACCTTCATGCCTTCGGCCGGCTTGCGGATGCAACTGGCGGCCAGCACGCGCTCGCCGTCGATCTCGCACACGCAGGCGCGGCAGTTGCCGTCGGGCCGGTAGCCGGTCTCGTCGCGATGGCATAGATGCGGGATCTCGGTACCTTCGCGCCTGGCGACCTGCCAGATCGTCTCGTCCGGCCCGGCGACGACCGGCCTGCCATCGAGCAGGAACTGGACGGGGCCGCTCATGGCTTGAAGAAGCGCAGCACGCTGCGCACCGGATTGGGCGCCGCTTGGCCGAGGCCGCAGATCGACGCGTCGCGCATCACGGCTTCGAGATCGCCCATCTTGTCTTCCGACCAGTCGCCGGCGGCGATCAGCGCGGCCAACTTCTCGGTGCCTGCGCGGCAGGGCGTGCACTGGCCGCAGGATTCGTCGCGGAAGAAGCGGATCAGGTTCCCGGCGACCGCACGGGGATCGTCGGCCTGCGACAGGATGACGATCGCGTGGCTGCCGACGAACGCGCCATGCGCGTCGAGTGTGCCGAAATCGAGCGGCTCGTCGGCGAGCCGCGCGGGCAGGATTCCACCCGAGGCGCCGCCGGGCAGGTAGCCGAGCAACTCGTGCCCCTGCGCCATGCCGCCGCAGAATTCGTCGATCAACTCGCGCACGGTGATGCCTGCGGGTGCCACCTTCACACCGGGCTTAGAGACGCGGCCCGAGACCGAGAAGGAGCGCGGGCCCTTGCGGCCGCGCCGCCCGGCGGCGGCGAATTTTCCGGGGCCTTCCTCGAGGATCTCGCGCAGCCAGTGCAGCGTCTCGACATTGTGGTTCAGCGTCGGGCGGCCGAACAGGCCGCGCTCGGCGATGTAAGGCGGACGATGGCGCGGCAGGCCGCGCCGGCCCTCGATCGATTCGATCATCGCGGACTCTTCGCCGCAGATATAGGCGCCCGCCCCGCGCCGCAGTTCGATCAGGCCCGGTGCGGCGATCCCGGCACGTTCAAGTGCCGCGATCTCGTTCGTCAGGATCGCGCGCACGGCCGGATACTCGTCGCGCAGATAGATGTAGATGCGCTCGACCTCGACCGCCCATGCGGCGATCAGCATGCCTTCGAGCATGCGGTGCGGATCGGATTCGAGATGGTGGCGGTCCTTGAACGTGCCTGGCTCGCCCTCGTCGGCGTTGACGGTCATCAGGCGCGGGGCCGGCTGGGCGCGCACGCTCGCCCATTTGCGCGCCGTGGGGAATCCCGCACCGCCGAGGCCGCGCAGGCCCGAAGCGCCGAGCGCATCGATCGTGGGCTGGCGCGCATCGGGTGACGCGCGCAGCCTCTCCAGCAGCCGGTAGCCGCCCGCCTTGCGATAGGCATCGAGATCCGCATGCATCGGGATCTCGGCGCGGATATCGTCGCGCGCGATGGCGGCATTCAACGTCTCGCGCGTGGCGCCGTCGATCGCGCGCTGACCGAACATTGCTGCGGGCGCAGAAGCGCACCGCCCGATGCACGGGGCCGCGACGACGCGCAGCTTCGCCGGATCGGCTTCCTTGTGCATCGTATCGAGCAGCGCTTCGGCGCCCTTCATGGCGCAGGACAGCGAATTGCAGATGCGCAGCGTGCGCGGCGGGGGCGGCGTCTCGCCTTCCTTCACGACGTCGAAATGGTGGTAGAAGCTCGCGACCTCGTAGACCTCCGCCTGCGACAGGCGCATCTCGTGCGCGAGCGCCGCGAGATGGCGCGCGGAAAGATGGCCGTAGCGGTCCTGGAGCGCGTGGAGATTCTCGATCAGCCGGTCGCGCGCGCGCGATGCGTCGCCCAGCGCCGCGCGCACCTCGGCGAGGGCGGCCTCGTCGAGCGCGCGGCCCTTCGGCCCCCGGTCCCGTTTGCCCGCGATCTTCGCCGGCATGTCCGTCGTTTCCTCCGCGATTGCCGCAAGTTTCGATCCATTCGCGCGCCATGGCAAGTGCAGGGCCGTCGTGCGATCATTCGGGCATGAGATGGATGGCTGTCGTATTCGCGTTGTTTGCGGTCGGATGTGCGCCCGTCTGCCCGCCGGGGCTGACGCCGGCTTCGTCCGTCGATCTTTATTTTGGCCGCGGCGGCGTCGCGGACGCCGACTGGGACGATTTCGTCGCCCGCTCGGTCGTGCCGCGCTTTCCCGACGGGATGACGGTGTTCGACGCGTCGGGCAGCTGGCGCGATCCGCGCACCGGGCGCACGGCATCCGAGGTGAGCAAGGTCCTGCGCCTCATCGTGCCCGATGCGCGCGCGGTCGTCCCGGCGACGCAGGCCGTCATCGACGATTACAAGAAGCGCTTCGCGCAGCAGTCGGTGCTGCGCGTCGAACAGGGCGTGTGCCATGCGTTCTGAAGCGCTGGTGCTGGCATTCCTGTTCGCCGCGCCGGCCGACGCGCAGGAGCCGCGCTTCGAGTGGCTGAAGCGCATCGACGCCGAGCTGCCTGCGATCGAAGCCTGCGTGCGCGACCATCCGGCCGCACCGGTCGGCGTTCTGGCACTGCACGCGGATGGGGCGGCGCGCCATCTGCTGCTGCGCGACGCGAGCGCGCTCGTCTGGGCCTGCGACTATGCGGGCGGGCGCGCGCGGCTTTCGATCGAACCGGACCCGGCGGGCGAAGGGAACCGGCGGCCGATCTTCTGGCCCGTGCGCTATGGCGAGCCGTGGGCCGAATGCTGGGATGCGGCCCCCGTGCGGCGACGCGACGGGCAACTCGCCGGCTGGCACGTCGTGCAGAACTGCTGATCAGGGAATGCGGTCGCGTGCGCAGGCTTCGGCCGCTTCGGCCGGATCCTTCGCCTGCGGGAACAGCGCGGTCGGCGCACCGAGCGACGCAGCGGCCAGTTCCCCAATCAGCGGGCCCAGCGGGCCGCGCGGCAGGGCGATGCGCTGGGGTGCCTGAACCAGACGGCTGTCGGCGCCGACGCGCGCCTCGATCCCCCACCAACCCTGCAATGTCGGGCCGGGCGCCCCGTAGCGCCGGTCGGTCAGGCGCACGACGCGCGAACCGTCCGAAGCGGGTGCCACGAGCGGCCACAGTTCACCCGACGCGAACCAGTCGAACAGGCGGCCTTCTTGTGTGGCGCGCACCGCGGCAATCGCGTCGTCTTCGCGTGCGCGGGCGAAGCAGGTCCACGCGATGGCGCCCTTCTGGCCGGATGTTGCGAAGGCGACGCGGGCACCGTCCGGTTCGTCGACGACGATGCGCCGCAGCCACGGCTGGAAGATGGTCGTGTAGACGCGCACGTCCACCTTTGCGGCACCCTCGGCGGCCAACTGGTCGCGGGCGCGAAGCTCGACCGCCGCGTTCTGCGCCACGCCATAGAGCAGATAGGCGCTGGAAACGAGCAATGCGAGAAAAGCCGCGAGGCGCGAGCGCGTGCGCGCCGGCTGGACCAGGGCAAGGATCGCCGCGAGCAGCGGGGCGAGCGTATAGAACGGATCGATGATGCCGATGCCGGAGACCGCGAAGCGCGCTTCCGACAGGGGTGCCAGCAGCTGCGTGCCGTAGATCGTGAAGACGTCGAGCAGCGGATGGCTGAAGAGGCAGGCGAGGAACAAAGCCGTCCAAGCACCCAGCGCGTCGTGCCCGCCCGCGGGTTCGAAGGGCCGCCCCTGGTTGTGATAGCGCCAGACGAGCCAGCCGAGGACCGGCCCTGCGGCGCCCGCGAAGAAGATCGAATGGGTGACGCCGCGATGATGGTGCCATTCGGCCCAGGGATCGCCGCCGGCGAGGGCGAGCGTGTCGAGATCCGGGATCGAGGCCGCCAGCGCCCCGAAGGCGAGCGCCTTGCGGCCCAGCCGGGGGCCGGCGACGGCATAGCCGACGCAGGCGCCGACGGCGAGATGGGTGAAGGAATCCAACGTTCGGGCCCGGTTCGCAAAATGGGTTTAAGGCCCGACAATAGGGCCGAACCGGCCCGGGTCAATGGCCGGCCGCCCCCGCCATCGCCCGCCTGCGGTTGCCAAGGCCGGGCCGACTTGCCACAGTCTGGCCTGTGGGTTGCATCCTCCGGACTGCGGCCGGGCGGATGGGCCAGGGGAGGTCGGTTTGAGCGAGACGGGGACGAAGGCACCGGTTGCTTTCGACGAGATGACGGCTTCGGACGGCAGCGTCCGGCCGGCCTATGCCGAACTCGCGACGTGGCTGAAGCGCACGTCGGCCGCCCAGATCGGCCGCAAGCGCGAGGAAGCCGACCTTCTGTTCCGTCGCCTCGGCATCACCTTCGCGGTCTACGGCGAGGGCGGGGATCCCGAGCGGCTGATCCCCTTCGACGTCATCCCGCGCATCATCACCAACGGCGAGTGGACGGCGCTGTCGGAAGGGCTCGTGCAGCGGGTCAAGGCGCTCAACGCCTTCCTCTACGACGTCTATCACGGCCAGGAGATCATCAAGGCCGGCAAGATCCCGCGCGAGCTCGTCGTCGGCAACGCGCAGTACCGGCCCGAGATGGTCGGCGTCGACGTGCCGGGCCGCATCTATACGCACATCGCCGGCATCGACGTGGTGCGCGTGTCGGAGAACCAGTTCTACGTGCTGGAAGACAACGTGCGCACGCCGTCGGGCGTCTCCTACATGCTGGAGAACCGCGAGGCGATGATGCGCATCTTCCCCGAACTGTTCGCGTACAACCGCGTCCAGCCGGTGGGCCACTATCCCGACGAGCTGCTGAAATCGCTGCGCTCGCTCCCGCCGGAATACTGCTCGGACAAGGACGAGCCGACCGTCGTGGTGCTGACGCCCGGCGCCTACAACTCGGCCTATTTCGAGCACGTGTTCCTCGCCGAGCAGATGGGCGTCGAACTCGTCGAAGGCCAGGACATGTTCGTCGAGAACGACATCGTCTACATGCGCACGGTCGCGGGCCCCAAGCGCGTCGACACGATCTACCGCCGCCTCGACGACGCCTTCCTTGATCCGGCCGCCTTCAATCCGGAAAGCGTGCTCGGCGTGCGCGGCCTGTTCGACGCCTACCGCAAGGGCAACGTCAATCTCGCCAACGCGGTGGGCACGGGCGTGGCCGACGACAAGGCCGTCTACACCTATGTTCCCGACATGGTGCGCTTCTATCTGGGCGAGGAACCCAGGCTTTCCAACGTGCCGACCTATTCGCTGCGCAAGCCCGACGATCTCAAATACACGCTCGAGCATCTGCCCGAGCTGGTCGTCAAGGAAGTGCACGGCTCGGGCGGCTACGGGATGCTCGTCGGCCCCAAATCGACGAAGGAAGAGATCGAGACCTTCCGCAAGCGCATCATCGCCACGCCCGACAACTACATCGCCCAGCCCACGCTCGCCCTTTCGACGTGCCCCACCTATGTCGACGAGGGCATCGCGCCGCGCCACGTGGACCTTCGTCCCTACCTGCTGGTCGGCAAGGACGTGAAGCTGGTGCCGGGCGGTCTGACGCGCGTAGCGCTTCGCCAGGGTTCCCTTGTGGTCAACTCCTCGCAGGGAGGCGGCACCAAGGACACCTGGGTGCTGGAGGGCTGAGCCATGCTGTCGCGCGCTGCCGCCTCGCTCTACTGGATGTCCCGCTACATGGAGCGCGCCGAGAACATGGCGCGCATCCTCGATGTCTCGTACCGGATGTCGCTCAGCGCCACCGACGAGCAGTCGCAGCGCACGCAGTGGGAACCGGCCCTCGTCGTCGCGGGCTGCGAGGTGCCCTTCAAGGAAACCGGCAAGCGCATCGACGCGCGCAACGTCATCGAGTTCATCGCCCTCGACGTCAAGAATCCGTCCTCGATCCGCGCCTCGCTGTGGATGGCGCGCGAGAACGCGCGCGCCATGCGCACCCAGATCACGACCGAGATGTGGGAGGCGTTGAACGCGACCTGGCTGGAAATGCGCGGCCTCGACTACGAGAAGATCGAGGCGATGGGCCTGCGCGCCTTCTTCGACTGGGTGAAGGAGCGCAGCCACCTGTTCCGCGGCGTGGGCTACGGCACGATGCCGCGCGATGCGGCCTACCGCTTCGTGCGCGTCGGCACGTTCCTCGAGCGCGCGGACTCCACCGCCCGCCTGCTCGACGTGAAGTACCACGTGCTGCTGCCTTCCACGCGCGACGTGGGTGGCGCGGTCGACTATTACCAGTGGGGCGCCCTGCTGCGCTCGGTCTCGGCGTTCCAGGCCTACCGGCGCATCTTCCGCGACGTCATCACGCCCAAGCGCGTCGCCGAACTGCTGATCCTGCGCGACGACATGCCGCGTTCGCTGCGCGTGTCGTTCGGCGAGCTCACGCACCTGCTGGACGAGCTGCGCGAGATGTTCCGGCAGGACTACCGCTCGGCGCGGCTGGCCGACGAGATGTACAACCGCCTGCGCTTCGGCAAGATCGAAGACATCTTCACCCAGGGCCTGCACGAGTTCCTGACCGAGGTCGTGGACAGCAATTTCGCGCTCGGCAAGGCGATTGCGGAAGACTTCGGTTTGACGTATTGACCGCCTTTCCGCGCGCATCCGGAGTTACCTGAAACATGACCTACGGCGTCGGCCTGCTCCTCGAGGACGGACTCGTCCTCTGCTCGGATTCCCGCACCCATGCGGGCGTGGACCACGTCGCGATCTTCAACAAGATGCATGTGTGGGAAAAGACGGGCGAGCGCTGCATCACGCTGCTGACTGCCGGCAACCTGGCGATCTCGCAATCGATCGTGAACCTGCTGACCGAAGGCATGGGCACGGACCGGACCGAGACGCTGGCGAACGTCCCCTCGATGTTCGAGGCCGCGCGCCTCGTGGGCCGCGCCGTGCGCGAGGTCTACGATCTCGACGCGGCGCGCCTGAAGGAACAGGGCGCCGAATTCACGATCTCGCTCATCCTCGGCGGCCAGATCAAGGGGCGGCGCCTGCGCCTGTTCCAGATCTATTCTGCCGGCAACTTCATCGAGGCTTCGGCCGAGACGCCCTATTTCCAGATCGGCGAGACCAAGTACGGCAAGCCGATCCTCGACCGCGTCGTCATGGGCTCGACGACGCTGAACGAGGCGGCCAAGTGCGCGCTGATCTCGATGGATTCGACGCTGCGCTCGAACGTGTCGGTCGGCCTGCCGATCGACATCGCGATCATCCGGCGTGACGAATGCCGCGTCGCCGTGCGCAAGCGCCTCGACGAGAAGGACATTTATTTCTCCGACATCCGCCGGCGCTGGTCGGAAGGCCTGCGCTCGGTCTTCCAGACCGTTCCCGATCCCGACTGGAAAGTCTGAGGCGGATCGGCTGATGCCGATGCTGACCGATCCCTTCTTCTATGCGCTCGCCGTGCCGGCGTTCCTGATCGTCGGCGTGTCGAAGGGCGGCTTCGGCGGCGGGCTCGGCTCGCTGGGCGTGCCGCTGATGGCGCTGGCGATCCCGGTCCCGCAGGCCGCGGCCATCATGCTGCCGCTGCTGATCGTGATGGACGTGTTCAGCGTGTGGCGCTACCGGCGCGACTGGGCGCGCCACCTGATGGGCTTCCTGCTGCTGGGCGCGCTGATCGGCACCTTCGTCGGCTACTGGTCGTTCAAGCATCTCGACGAGGCGTGGATCCGCCTGCTGATCGGCACGATCGCCGTGCTGTTCCCGCTGAAGGACTGGCTGTTCGCGGCGCTGGGCCGCGCGGCGCCGCCCGACCACCCGAACAGGATCAAGGGCGTGTTCTGGGCGGCGGTGTCGGGTGTCACCAGCTTCATCGCGAATGCCGGCGGGCCGCCGCTGCAGGTGTTCCTGCTGCCGCTGCGCCTCGACAAGACGGTGTTCGTCGGCACGAACGCGGTGTTCTTCGCCTTCGTCAACGCCTTCAAGCTCGGGCCGTTCATCGGCCTGGGCCTGCTGTCGGCGGAGAATCTCGCGACGAGCCTCGTGCTTCTGCCGCTCGCCCTTGCGGGCATCTGGCTCGGCATCTGGCTGCATGTGCGCATCCCCGACAAGCCCTTCTATTTCTGGTGCAATGTGTTCCTGCTGCTGACCGGCGTGAAGCTGTGCTGGGACGGCGTGTCGCTGCTGCTCGGCCGCTAGGGGCTTGCGGGGTGTTATTTTAGGTCTAAAGTATCACCCGGACCCCAGCAGGGAATGGACTCCATGAAGATCGTCAGCATCGGTGGCGGACCGGCGGGCCTCTATTTCTCGATCCTCGCGAAGAAGGCCGATCCCGCGGCCGAGATCCTCGTCGTCGAGCGCAACCGGCCGGACGACACGTTCGGCTTCGGCGTCGTCTTCTCCGACGAGACGCTGGGCAACTTCGCCGACGCCGATCCCGAGAGCTACGCCGGAATCACGAAGGCCTTCTCGCACTGGACCGACATCGACATCGTCCAGGGCGGACAGACCGTCACGTCGACGGGTCACGGCTTCTCGGGTCTCGCGCGCGTGAAGCTCCTCAACATCCTGCAGCGCCGCGCGATGGATCTGGGCGTGAAGATCCGCTTCGAGAGCGAGGCGAAAGGCCCGGAGGATTTTCCCGACGCCGACCTGATCCTCGCGGCCGACGGCGTGAACTCGGGCATCCGCCAGAAATACGCCGACCGTTTCGGCCCCAAGCTCGACTGGCGGAAGAACAAGTTCGTGTGGCTCGGCACCACGCGCCCGCACCCGGCCTTCACGTTCCATTTCAAGAACCATGCGAGCGGCCTTTTCCGCGTGCACGCCTACCAGTACGACGCGACGAACTCGACCTACATCGTCGAATGCACGGAACAGACGTGGCAGCGTGCGGGCCTCGACAAGGTGGATGAGGCCGGGACGATCGCCTTCTGCGAGAAGCTGTTCGCGGACGAGCTCGCGGGCCACCGGCTGATCGCCAACCGCTCGATCTGGCGTACGTTCCCCACGATCTCGAACGCGCACTGGAGCTTCGGCAACGTCGTGCTGATGGGCGACGCCGCGCACACGGCGCATTTTTCGATCGGCTCGGGCACGAAGCTCGCGATGGAAGATGCCATCGGCCTCGCGGCGGCCGTCGCCGCACACCGCAAGGTGCCTGAGGCGCTCGCGGCGTACGAGGCGACGCGCCGTCCGCAGGTCGACGCGATCCAGCGCGCCGCGCAGACGAGCCTCGAATGGTTCGAGGATGTCGAGCGCTACGCGGGCCGTCTCGATCCGCTGCAGTTCGCGTTCTCGATGCTGACGCGCTCGATGCGCATCACGCACACGAACCTCAAGGTCCGCGACCCGGCCTTCGTGGCCCGTGTCGATGCGGGCTTCGCCGCGAAATCTGGCGCGCCCGCCACCACGCCGCCGATGTTTACGCCCTTGAAGCTGCGCGGCCTCACGATCCCCAACCGCATCGTCGTCTCGCCGATGTGCCAGTACTCGGCCGACGACGGCACGCCGGACGACTGGCATCTCGTGCATCTGGGCAGTCGCGCCATCGGCGGGGCGGGCCTCGTGATCGCGGAAGCGACCGACGTGAGCCCGGAAGGGCGCATCTCGCCGGGCTGCACCGGTCTCTACAAGGAAGAGCACGTCGCCGCGTGGAAGCGCATCGTCGATTTCGTGCACGCCAACAGCCCCGCGAAGATCGCCGTGCAGATCTCGCATGCGGGCCGCAAGGGCTCGACGCGGCTCGCGTGGGAAGGAATCGACAAGCCGCTCGCGGACGGCAACTGGCCGCTGATCGCGGCCTCCGCATTGCCGTACAAGAAGGGCAGTCAGGTGCCCAAGGCGATGGACCGCGCCGACATGGACGCGGCGAAGGCCGACTTCGTGCGCGCGGCGAAGCTCGCCGGGCGCGCGGGCTTCGACATGATCGAGGTCCACATGGCGCACGGCTACCTGCTGGCGGGCTTCCTGTCGCCGCTGACGAACGTGCGCACCGACGAATATGGCGGCAGCATCGACAACCGCATGCGCTTTCCGCTGGAAGTGTTCGATGCGATGCGCGCGGCGTGGCCGGCAGAGAAGCCCATCTCGGTGCGCATCTCGGCGACCGACTGGAAGGAAGGCGGCAATACCGGTGCCGATGCCGTCGAGATCGCGAAACGCCTCAAGGCGCGCGGTGCCGACATCATCGACGTATCGGCGGGCCAGACGGTCGACGACGACCATCCTGTCTATGGCCGCCTGTTCCAGACGCCGTTCGCCGACCGCATCCGCCACGAGGCGGACGTGCCGACGATGACGGTGGGCAACATCAGCTCATGGGCCGACTGCAACACGATCCTCGCGGCGGGCCGCGCCGATCTGTGCGTGCTGGCGCGCGCCCATCTCTACGATCCCTACTGGACGCGGCATGCGGCGTTCGAGCAGGGCTACGAGATGAAATGGCCGCCGCAATACGGCTCGGCCCGGAGCTTCACGCCGCGCGAGAGCCGCTAGGGCCCTTCGATCGCCGAAGCGGGCACGAAGCCCTCGGTCACGAGGCGCTTCATGATTTCCCAGCGCTCGTCGCGGGTCATGCCGGCCCACTGGCGAATCTCGCCGACCGAACGCCCGCAGCCCTCGCACTTGTCGTCGGGGCCGAGCCGGCACACGCGCACGCACGGGCTCATCATGCGTAGACACCCGCCATGCGGGCACGCTGGCGTACGAGGGCCAGCACCATGCGGCAGGCCGGCATCGGATGGCCGACGAGGTCGCCCATCTCGACGACGGCGCCCAGCAGCGCATCGATCTCCATCGGCTTCTTTGCCTCGAGATCCTGCAGCATCGACGTCTTGTGGGCACCCACTTCGCCGGCACCGTCGATGCGCTTTTCCACATCCACGCCGAACTTGATGCCGAGCGCCTCGCCGACGGCCTGCGCTTCGACCATCATCGTGCGCGCGACGTTGCGCGTGCCCGGATCGGACGCGATGACGTCGAGCGTCGCGGTCGTCAGTGCCGATACCGGATTGAAGGTGAGGTTGCCCCACAGCTTCACCCACATGTCGTCGCGGATGCGCGGGCGGATCGGCGCCTTGAGGCCGCCGGCGATCATCAGCTCGGAGAGTTTCTGCGTGCGCGCGGCCTTCGAGCCGTCGGGCTCTCCGAGCGCGAAGCGGTTGGAGTAGGTGTGCTCGATCACGCCGGGCGCGATGATGTTCGCCGCCGGATAGACGATGCAGCCGATGGCGCGCAAGGGTGCGAGCGTGTCCCACAGCCTGCCGTCGGGATCGACGGACGCGAGCCTCTTGCCGTCATGCGGGCCGCCGTGCCCGTAGAAGTACCAGTAGGGCACGCCGTTCATCGCGGTGACGATGGCCGTGTCCTTGCCCAGCAGCTTGGCGATCTGGCCCGCCGCCGGGGCAAGGCCCGTCGCCTTCAGCGCCACGATCACGTAATCCTGCTCGCCCGCCTCGACCGGATCGTCGGTGAACCTGGCCTTGGTTATGACCGTTTCCGATCCCTCGGAAATCAGCCTGATGCCGTTCGCCTTCATCGCGGCGAGGTGCGGACCGCGCGCGAAGAACGTCACGTCGGCGCCCGCCGCCGCCATCTTCACGCCCATGTACCCGCCGATGGCGCCGGCGCCGAAGATGAGGACGCGGCTCATTTCCCCAGGCCCAGCTTGTCGGCAAGGCCGATTCGCTGCAGCTTGCCGGTGGCACCCTTCGGGATCTCGGGCAGGAACACGATCTTGCGCGGCACCTTGAAGTCGGCGAGGCGCTTGGCGGCGAAGTCGCGCAGTTCGCGCTCGGTCGCGGTCTGCCCTTCGCGCAGCACGACGGCGGCGGCGACTTCCTCGCCCAGCTTGTCGTGCGGCATGGCGAAGGTGACGATCTGGGCCACGGCCGGATGGTCCATGATGATCTCGTCGACCTCGAGCGGGCTCACCTTCTCGCCGCCGCGGTTGATGAGTTCCTTGAGGCGCCCGGTGATGCGCAGATAGCCTTCCGCGTCGAGCGTGCCCTGATCGCCGGTGCGGAACCAGCCGTTGGCGAAGCCCTTGAGGTTCGCGTCCGGATTGGCCTCGTAGCCCTTGGTCACGTTGGGCCCGCGGATCACGATCTCGCCCAGCGCGCCGTTCGGCAGCAGGTTGCCTTCCTCGTCCATGATCCGCACTTCCGGGCCCGCGGCGATGCCGACGGAGCCGGGCTTGCGGGCGCGCGGCGGCAGCGGGTTCGAGGCCATCTGGTGCGCGGCCTCGGTCATGCCGTAGCTCTCGATGACGGGGGCGCCGAACACGGCTTCCAGCTCCTGCATCACCTGCGGCGGCAGCGAGGCCGACGAGGAGCGGATGAAGCGCAGCTTCGCCTTCGCGATGCTCTCCTTGTTGCGCTCGGCGCGCGACAGGATCGCCTGGTGCATCGTCGGCACGGCCGTGTACCAGCTGGGTTTCGCCTCGTCGAGCCAGCCGAAGAACTTGAGCGCGTTGAAGCCCGGCGTGCAGATCGTGGCGCCGCCTGCGGCGATGGACGACGTCACCGCCGCGATCAGCCCGTGGATATGGAACAGCGGCATGATGTTGAGGCAGCGGTCGCCCGCCTTCAGTTCCAGCGTCGCGCCGATATGGCGGGCCGACGCGCAGACATTGGCCTGCGCCAGCGGCACGATCTTCGGGCGCGACGTGGTGCCCGAGGTGTGCAGCACGAGCGCCACGTCGTCCGCGCCCGCGAAGCCGCCCTGTGCAGGCTTGCCCGCAAGGCCGCCGGCTTTCAGCGTATAGCTGCCGGCGCCTTCATTGCGCGCGGGCACGAGTTCCACGATGGGTACGCCGAGCTTGGCGGCGACGGCGCGGGCGGGCGAGGGGTCGCCTTCCTGCACGATCAGCGCCTTTGCCTTGAGGTCGGTCAGGTAGAACTCGAACTCGTCCGCGCGGTAGGCGGGGTTGAGCGGGGCGGTGGTGGCACCGGCCGCGACGCACAGGAACGAGGCGGCCATCTCCGGCCCGTTCGGCAGGACGATCGCCACGCGGTCGTTGCGCCCGATGCCCATCGCGTTGAGATCGGCGACGGTGCGCGTGGCAAGCGCGCGCAGGTCCGCATGGGTGAGCGGCTTCGCCTCGGGCGCGCCGATGGCGGGATCGGCATCCTTGCCGCCCTGGAGCAGTTCCCAGATCGTCGTGAACGCCATCGCAGCCGGTCCTTCCTCGCATGACAGGAACGGACTTCGATAGCAGAGCGTCGGCTCGATTTCTAGGCGGCGAAGCCTGCGGGTGCTGCACCCGTATCGGCCGCGCGCGCATAGGCGGAGAGGGCGGTCGGCCAGTCCTCGAAGTGCGCGCCCTTGCCCAGGCGCTCCTGCGCGATGCGCTGCACGGCGAAGGCGAGTGCGCCCGAGGCGCGACCGGTCTCGCCGACCATCTCGTCGGCGTAGCTGCGCCGGGATCCGGACGCACTGCCGGCATCGCGGGCGGTGCGTCCGGTCGGGACGAACGGGGTGAAGCCGGCAGCGGTCCCCGCCTGGGCGGCCGTGCGGGTGGGTCCCCGGCGACGGTCCGTCCCCTCTTCCACGCGCGCGCCATCGGGCCGGCGGGCACCGGGCGGCGGGAGAAGGATGATGTTGGCGGACGCGACCATCGAGGATTAATGTAAAATTATAAATAAATCCCATGCAAGCGGAATCTTGCATTAACTTAAAATTATAGATAAATTGGTTACTCGAATTGCGGAAACCGGCCTCCGGCCGCATGCTAATTTGCGAATCTGCCCTTCCGGAGGTTTTGCCATGTCGTCCGCAGCCGTCGCGAATCCCGTCGATCCGAACAACCTCGAAGCGCTGTGGATGCCCTTCACGGCGAACCGGCAGTTCAAGCGCAAGCCGCGGATGATGTCGCGCGCCGAGGGCATGTACTACTACACGCCCGACAACCGGCAGATCCTCGACGGCACGTCCGGGTTGTGGTGCGTGAACGCCGGCCACGGCCGCAAGCCGATCGTCGAGGCGATCCAGAAGCAGGCGGCGATCCTCGACTACGCGCCGGGCTTCCAGCTCGGCCACCCGATCTCGTTCGAGTTCGCCGCGCGCCTGCAGGCGATGCTGCCGGGCAATCTCAACAACGTGTTCTTCACGAACTCGGGCTCGGAGTCGGTCGACACGGCGCTGAAGATCGCGCTCGCCTACCATCGTGCGCGCGGCCAGGGCCAGCGCGTGCGCTTCATCGGACGCGAGCGCGGCTACCATGGCGTGGGCTTCGGCGGCATCTCGGTCGGCGGCATCGCGGGCAACCGCAAGCAGTTCGGCCTGCAGCTCCCCTATGTCGACCACATGCCGCACACGCACGACCTCCAGCGCAACGCCTACACCAAGGGCATCCCCGAACACGGCGCGGAACTCGCCGACCGGCTGGAAGCGATCGTGGCGCTCCACGATCCCTCGACCGTCGCGGCCGTCATCGTCGAGCCGGTGGCCGGTTCCACCGGCGTGCTCGTCCCGCCCAAGGGCTACCTCGAAAAGCTGCGCGCCATCTGCGACAGGCACGGCATCCTGCTGATCTTCGACGAGGTCATCACCGGCTTCGGGCGACTGGGCGCCAGCTTCGCCGCCGACCGCTTCAAGGTCGTTCCCGACCTGATGACCGTCGCCAAAGGCATCACCAACGGCTGCGTGCCGATGGGCGCGGTGTTCGCCAGCAAGGCGATCCACGACGCCTTCATGGACGGGCCCGACAACATGATCGAGCTGTTCCACGGCTACACCTATTCGGGCCACCCGCTGGCCTGCGCCGCCGGCCTCGCCACGCTCGACGTCTATCGCGACGAGAAGCTGTTCGAGCGCGCGGCATCCCTCGAAACCTACTGGCAGGACGCGGTGCACAGCCTCAAGGGCACGAAGCACGTCATCGACATCCGCAATATCGGCCTGGTCGCCGGCATCGAGCTTGAAAGCCGTGCGGGTGCCGTCGGCTCCCGCGCCTACGACGTGCTCGTCGACTGCTTCGAGGCGGGCCTGCTGATCCGCGTGACGGCCGACATCGTGGCGCTGTCGCCGCCGCTGATCGTCGAGAAGCCGCAGATCGACAGGATGGTCGACATGCTGGGCACGGCGCTGAAGCGCGCCGCATGATGCGCGTGCCCTCACCCGAACTTGCCCAACAGGCGCTCGAAGCGGCGGGCGATGCCGCGTACGAGTGGGACCTGACGGCCGACACGATGGGCTGGGTCGGGCGCGCGGAGAACGTGTTCGGCCTGCGCGCCGAGTTCCCGCCGACGGGCCAGGTCTACCAGAGCCGCATCTATGCCGAAGACCTTCCCAACCGCGTGAAGGCGCTGTCGGCGCATTTCGTCGACCACATCGCCTACGACCTCGACTACCGCATCCGCGGCGACGGCGGCACGCTGATCTGGGTGCATGACCGCGGCCGCGCCGACTTCGCGCCCGACGGCAAGCCCGTGCGCCTCGCCGGAACCCTGCGCATGATCACCGCGCGCAAGGAGAAGGAAACGCGGCTCGAGCATCTGGCCAACTACGATCCGCTGACCGGCCATTTCAACGCAGCCCGCCTGCGCGAATCGCTCGACCACGCCATCGAATACGCCGCACGCTACAAGGCGCCGGGCGCCTTCCTGCTCGTGGGCGTCGACAACCTCTCCGCCATCAACGACGCGTTCGGCTGGTCGACGGCCGACGCGCTGCTGATCGGCATCGGCCAGCGGCTCGAACGCTCCTTGCGCGCCTCCGACACGATCGGGCGCGCGGGCGGCGACCGCTTCGGCCTCGTGCTCACGCACTGCCCGGAATCCGAGATCGGCCTTGCCGCCGACCGGCTGCTGACCAGCGTGCGCAGCGCGCCGATCGAGACGCCCGACGGCCCGCTGCACGTCACCGCGTCGGCGGGCGCCGTCATGTTCCTCGAACAGGGCCCTTCGGCCGTCGAGGCGATGGCGCGCGCGGAATCCGCGCTGCACGAAGCCAAGCGCGCGGGCCGCAACCGCTATGCGATCTTCTCGGCAAGCCCGGCGCAGCGCGAGCTGCACCAGCGCCTCGTCGCGATCTCATCCGACGTGCAGGCCGCGTTGAAGGACGAACGCCTCGTCTTCGCCTTCCAGCCCGTCGTCGACGCGATCACGCACCAGGTCAACCATTACGAGTGCCTGATCCGCCTGCAGCGCATGGACGGCACCATCGCGCCTGCCGGCTCGTTCATTCCCGTCGTCGAGCAGACGGGCCTGATGCGCCTCTTGGACCGCCGCGTGCTCGAGATGGCGATGAACGAACTCGCCCGCTGGCCCGACGTGCATCTCGCGATCAACATCTCCGGCCTCACGGCGGGCGACCCGTCCTGGCTGCGCGCCCTCTCCGGCACGCTGAAGCCGCGCCCGGATCTCGCACGCCGCCTCACGGTCGAGATCACCGAGACCGTCGCGATCCAGGACATCGACGAGACCGCGAAGTTCGTCGCACAGGTGCGCGAACTCGGCTGCAAGGTCGCGCTCGACGATTTCGGCGCCGGCTACACGAGCTTCCGCAACCTCAAGGCCATCGCGGTCGACAGCGTGAAGATCGACGGCAGCTTCGTGCGCGGCGTCGCCGACAACGTCGACAACCAGCTCTTCATCCGCACGCTGCTGGGCCTCGCCGAAGGCTTCGGGCTCGAGACCGTGGCCGAGTGCGTGGAGAACGTCACCGAATCCCAGCACCTCGCGCGCAAGGGCGTGAAGCTGCTGCAGGGCCACCTCTTCGGCATGCCGTCGATCGAGCGGCCATGGCTTGCCGACCTGAACCTCGAAGGCATCGGCGCCGAGCCGCAGCGCCCGACCTTCAAGCTCGTCCCCGGCACCGGCACGCACGATTGAGCAAGGCGACGGCCAGGCGACGCAAGGTTACCGTCGCTGCCTCGACCCTTGATTCGCCACGCAAAAAGCAGGCGACGGCGACGGATTAAAAATCCGTCACGTCATTTTTGCGCCCGTTGACGGTCGTTGACCGTCAACAGGCATGTCCTTGAACTTCCTCGACAAAGCCTGTTGACGTTGACCGCGGACAAATCCGTCAAGCAAACCTTGCGGCCGGTCGCAGCGCGCGGACCGGCAAGCACCCGCGCGCCATCACATCCACCTATTCACCGCTTCAAACAGCACATGGCCGGATGGTCCCGACCACTGCCGGAACTATATCCCGATAGAGGATTATATACAACTATAGTTACGTATGTAGGATGGACGCACCGGAATGCCGCGCTCCTTTATCCACCGTCATGCCCGGGCTTGACCCGGGCATCCACGACTTTCCATCAGCCGGCGGGAACCGCACGGATGAATTCCTGCCGAAGCACTGCCGGCCCGCGCTCGACCGGAATGCAATCGCCGACGTGGGCGCCGCCCGCAATGATGCGCGCGACGACGACGCAGTGTCTTGAGCCGTTTGCCGAAATCTCGACCGCAAGATCGGCGCGGAAAGGCGGCCCTGAATCGCTCCCCCTTTCGCCGGCAAGCAACTCGACCGCTGCCGATCCCGATCGCACGGGGTGATAGATCGCGACAGAGCGCGGTGAATCCGGGTCGGGCCTGAATCGGAGACGTTCGACCGGCGCGTAACCGTCGATCAGGAAACCCGCCCGCACGGATTCGGTTTTCCCGTCGAATACGGCAACGATCTCGTATGTGTGGCGTGTCCGCTCGTAGAGTTCGAATCCCGCGACGCCGATCGCGGCTCCTAGCCCGAGCAGCGGGAGGCTGTGCCGCAGCTTGGATCGAAGAGACGATGCGTTCATCTCGGTGCGCTCCGCGTATGGCTTGCGACCCGTGTGCCGTCGTCGCGGACATAGGCATGAACGTTGATCGGTCCGACGCCGCGCTTCCCGGACGCGGCATTTTCCGCCTGGCCTTCGTACCATTTCCGGACCTTCGCGAAAGTCTCCGCGCGTTCCGGACCTTCGCCGCGCAGGTACATCTTCGAATTCTGAACGGCGCGAACGTCGTCCTGTGTCCATGAACCGACCGGCCGTGCAAGGACCCGCTGCGCGGTCGGCGCGCGGCTGTCTTTCTGCGGTTCGGATTCTTGAGCGTCCGGCTTGGGTGCCTCGATGCTCCATTCGCTTTTCGGTCGCCATTGGGCGGTGCCATCGGTACCGGCTCCGTCGTGACGCGCCGCATCTTCTATCGCCGCTCTTGCACGCTCCAGAATCTCGTCGAAGTCGCGCGCGTCGATGCCGATGCGGATGCCGATGGCATTGTTGGCATCATCCATCCGCCGTTCTTCCGGCGGCTGGCCTTTCATATCGCCCACGATCTCGTTCAGTGACCCGAGATTCGATGCGATGGCTTCGCCGTAGCGTCGAGCCGCTTCGGCCGATGCGACGATATGCCGGAACGCGTCCGCCGGTCCGTTGTGTTCGCCGGGAAATCCGGACTCCTTCGCCGCATCGCGCGAGATGTCGTAGATCGAAACATAGTCCGGCAGGTAGCTTCGAGTAATGCCTCTGCTGTCCATGGTTTGTTCCCTCGTCTTGATTCCGAAACCGAATTGGAGGTCCGCTGCCGAACGTGAAGCCAAGCTTCCGCCCATCGGCAATGTTCCAAATGTCGGAGGGAATAATAGACGATGAGAGGATTAAATACAACTATAGATACATAAGTAGGATGGTCATCACCCCGCCGTGCCAGGGCCTCGGCTCATCCCAGAAGGAACTTCAACCGCTCGTCGGCTCTGGACGGCGCGATCTCCAGAATGTCCGCGCTCACCACATCGTGCGCGACGAACGGATCGGCATTCACCCGGTCCTTGAGTTCGGCGAGCGAGGTCGCGTGCGCGAGGATTCCGCCGCCTTCATTCGGCTGAAGGCTGCCCGCCAGCACGAACACGCCGTCATCGAACCCGCGCTTGAGCCAGTCCTTGTGGCCTTCCATGTGTTGGCCGGCCTGCGCCTTGTTGGCGGAAAACCTGAGCAGCACGACGAACATCCGAATCTCCTTCCTTCCGGTCCGGCATTCCCGACCCGAATCCGGAATGCCGCTGGAAAGATATTCGCCACGGGCGCCTGCGGCAATCCCGGCCGCCCGCCGTCAGCCTCTCATCTCCCTCTCCCGCTCGCGGGAGAGGGCGGGGTGAGGGTGAGGGTATCTCCACCACCCCTCAAGCAAGCCGCGAGCACCGCGAACAGCGCGGCCGACCACCGGTCCCCGCTATCCTGTCCTTCGCCTCGATGTTGGCGATCTCGATGCACTTGTCATTGTCGTGATGGACCGGCATCGCACCGGGCTTCTTCGAGTGAAACGGGGGAATTGTCGCCATTCTCTGCTCCCTGTTTTCTTGAGCGGGTCGCCAAGTGGTGACCGCTCAAGTCGTGGATGACTCTACCACCACCGTCATGCCCGGGCCTGATGTTCAGCCCGGAGACATGGTTGACGTGTGTTCGGAGACATGGCTGACGCATTCTAGCCGTTTGCGCTGTGTTCGTTGAGATCGATGTCTGCAATCTTGCGTGCGCCGAAGAAGACGCCGAAGCGGCCGTCGCGCTCGATCGGCCGGATGGCAACGCGCTCGCCGGCGAAGGCGCCGGGCACGTTCCACAGGCGGCCCCTGTAGCTGACGTAGGCCTTCGTCGTGCCGACGGTGCGCAGCACTTCGCCCGGCGGATACTCGATCTGCGGCAGCCGGTCGGGCATCGCGCGCGGGCTCGGAACATATCGGCTTGCCGGCACCTGCTGGCCGAGCGCTTCGTGCGGCCGGATCGTGTTGTAGACCGGCCGCCAACGGTCGAAGTGGCGTTGGGCGTCGGCGAGATCGCGCAGCCGCACCCGCGCCAGCAGCTCGGCGTTCAGCGTCCGATGCAGCCGCTCGTTCTTGCCGCGCGTCTGCGGATGGTAGGGGCGGCTGTGCACGAGTTCGACGTCGAGCTTCAGCAGCCAGACGCCGAGCCGTGTCCACGCCCGGTTCGGCCCGTCGCCCCACGGCGTGCCGTTGTCGACCAGCAGCGCGCCCGGAAGCCCGTAACGCCTGAACATCGCTTCGAGGCGCGGCTGCACGCTCTCCCGGCGCTGGTCCGCGCACGCCGACAGGCACAGCAGGTAGCGCGAGTGGTCGTCGACCGCCGTCAGCGGATGGCAGCGCTGCCCGTCGCCCAGCACCACCCAGCCCTTGAAGTCCATCTGCCACATCAGGTTCGGCGCGGCATGCTCGAAGCGGCCGGGTGCCCCGCCCGAAGCCTGCGGGTCCGCCACGATCCGGCCGTGCCGCACCAGAACCGCATGGACCGTCGATGCCGCCGGAACGGCCAGTCCTTCGCGCCCCAGACACGCCGCGATCTTGCGCGCACCCCACGCCGGATGCGCGTCGCGGACCGCCAGGATCGCCGCTTCCGCCGCTCCTTCCAGCCGGCCCGGACTGCAATGCGGCCGGCGCGAGCGGTCCTGCGCCCAGTCCGCGCCGCCCGCCCGCGCGCGCGCCAGCCACTTGTAGCCGGTCTGCGCGCTAATCCCGAACCGTCTGCACAGATCCCGCCGCTTCGCACCCGGCACCTGTGCCAGCGCCACGAACTCCTTGCGCTCCGTCATCCGCGTCGTCTCCCGCCAGGACATCGGTTAACCCTCCACGGTTGTGCCGTGGACCTGTCAACCATGTCTCCGAACGGGTGTCAGCTATCTCTCCGGGCTGAACACCTGACCCGGGCATCCACGATTCTGATTCGCTGGGCTGAATCACCAAATCAGCTAGCCGTTTCATTGACGCCGAGGAGTTCGGCGCGTTGCATTGGGCTAGGCTCGCTCGGTTTGCCTTTAGCACCCTTGTCGAACAGAACCATGTCGACAATCCGAACGCGAAACCATTGCTCAGATGCCCATTCTCGCACTTGCTCTTCGCGCGGCCCTCGTTGAGCAGCCAATCGCTTTGCATAGTCGGAAGTTGGCAGCCATTCACATGCAGCGGAAAGCTGGTCTTGTATGTCGTGCTTTTCAAAGTGATGCATCCACGCTTGATAGAAGCCTGAATAACTATTTAAAGAAAATTTATATTTTGGATCGCGATACTCGCGCCTAAGTCGCTTTAGGGCGCGCACTACGCGACTATCGTAAATCACGATGGCTCCCTGCCATCGCATCCAAGCCACTTTTGTTATCGCAGATAAAATATCATTGTCGGTATAATACCCTCTCAGCGCGCATTGTGCTTCTTCAATGTACTTTGACACGTCCTCGCCGGGTTGCTGCTCGTGCAATCGCTTTCCGAGTTCATTTAACCGCGCGGCTCCCTGCTTCTTCTCCTTCTCTTTCTCGTCACGAAACGTTCGGATCGCTTTGTATTTAGTAAGCATGTCCTGTAGTGACCCGACGCCGATATCTTTCTTAAAACCGTCGACAAATCCTTTATCAAGAGATAGCCATTGGCGAAGATAGTAGGCGGCATAGTATTTGAACATTTTCCACCGCAGTATGATGGTGTGCCTCAAAACGAAACGGCTAATACTAATAATTGAACTTGCATATCGCAAGCTACCGAAGCATTTCGCGGCGATATAGTTGTAATCCGACCGCCAAATTCCCACCTACGCTCCCGTAGCGACCTTTCATACTTAGAAACCAGTATTTCTTTGAGAACGGCGGCAAATTCCGGAGTGAACAAGCCCATTGCCTTGGGTATTATTGGCGCTCATCTTGATTCTCAAAGCTAGTGTCAGCCTGAGGTGCTCTCGTGGAGCTGATTGAGAAATTTATTCGGGCGATCAAAGGTGCTTGGTCGCTAGTTCTTATTGCACCCGAGACGATGCTCACTTTGTTAGGGGCGACGACTGCGGTTACCGCCTTAGTCGTTTGGAAGGTTCGCGACCATCAAGTTCAGAATGCACGAAGTGAACGTGACAGCGCCAAGGCCGCGACTGAAACGGCAGATAAGTTAGTAGCGTATTGGAAAACAAAATTTGACGGTGAGAAGGAAGTTCACGAAGCGCTTAAAAAACAGGTTTCTGAGAAAGATAAGATTTCAAAAATTGAAGTCGAAGCTCGTGCAATCGCAGACGCCCCCAAGACCCGGCTATTCATAACTGGAATTATGACGGATGGAGTCGTTGAGACGTCGGTAAACCCTGCCGATCCCCCGGAAAAATGGGCGATAGCCGCCCTAGCGCAACTTACATTGCCTGAGATGCAAAAGATCGCTTATGCGTCTAACACTGCTTCGAGCGGCATTACAACTAGTGCCAGTGGTGCATCGTATGGATTTGTAACGCGTATTCCGAAGGACTCTCCTGCATTTACCTTTGTGGTTCAAAGCGCAGACACAAAAAAATAATCGAAACCAAGTTATTCGACGGTCTCCTACCGCCAGATCCCCATCTCGATCCCGAACCGGTCCTTCGGCGCCCGCTTCGGTAGGCACTCGCCCTTGCCCGCCACGACGCGCAGCGCCGCGAGGCACACCATCGCCGCGTCGATCACGTCGTCGGGTGCGACCACGCTGCGCGGCAGCAGGTCGAGCCAGTCGGCGATGTCTTTCATGCCGTGTTTGGACAGCAGGGCGAGGCGGCGTTTGCGGCCTTCCGCCGTGCGCTTGGGTTCCAGCACCGGTTTGCCCGCCAGCCGCGCGAAGCCGAGTTCAGGGTGCGCTTCGATGATCCGGCAGGCCGGGCCCTTGCGCAGGATACCGTCGAGTTCGCGCATCTTCGGGAACAGGTTGAAGGCCTGCTTGGAGAGGCCGATGCCGTTGGCCGCGCGGTTGCGCTTCAGTGCCGCCGGATAGTCCCTGGCCGACAAAGCCGGGCGGCACGGGGCGGAGAACACGCTTGAGGACTTGCTGGGCAAAGCGGCGCGCGCCGCCTGTTCGCATTCGCGCCCGCCTTTGACCGCGTGGTCGAGGAAGCCCATCGGCATGTCGATGGCGATGAGGTCGAACGCGTCGCCTTTCAGCAGGTCGGCGAGCTTTTCGACGAAGCGCAGTTCCCTCGGGCGGCCGTCTTGCTCGGCGACGACGGCGACCCAGCCGCCGCGTGCGCCGTCCACGCCGGCAACGCGCGTCACTCCGCCGCCTGCGTGACCCGTGCGGGGTTGCGGAAATTCGCCAGCAGGATTTCACCATGCGCCTTCGCCTTCGCGAGGTGCGCGTCTTTCACATGGCCGTAGCCGCGGATTTCCTCCGGCAGGCTCGCGAGGCCGACGGCCGCACCGTGGTTGGCGGGCGTGAGGTTCTCGACGATCTCGGCGATGGTCGCCTCGTATTCGCCGATGAGGGCGCGCTCGGTCCGGCGTTCTTCCGTGCGGCCGAACGGGTCGAGCTTCGTGCCCCGCAGGAACTTGAGTTTCGCGAGCACGCCGAACGCCTTCAGCATCCACGGGCCGTAGGTGCGCTTCTTGAGGTGCCCGCTGGTTTCGTCGCGTTCGGCGAGCAGCGGCGGGGCGAGGTTGATCTCGATCCGGTAGTCGCCTTCGAACTGGCGGGCCAGCGCCGCGCGGAACGCGCCGTCCGAATAGAGCCGCGCCACCTCGTACTCGTCCTTGTAGGCGAGCAGCTTCGCGTAATAGCGCGCGACTGCCTCGGCGAGGCCGGTCATGCCGGGCGTCTTCGCCTTCTCGGCCGCTTCGACCTTGCGCACCAGCGCTTCGTAGCGTGCGGCGAGGGCCGCATCCTGATAGCCCGTGAGATGCGTGACGCGCGCCGCCACGATCTCGTCGAGCGTGCGCGAGATCTTCCGCTCGGCCGGCATCGTGGGGGCTGCGGCTTCCTTGACCTTCGCGCCGTCGACCGCGGCGAGGCGGCCCCACTGGAAGGCGCGCTTGTTGGCCTCGATCGCCACTTCGTTGAGTTCGATGGCGCGCAGCAGCGCTTCCAGCCCGACCGGGACGAGCCCCTTCTGCCACGCGAAGCCGAGCATGAAGGGGTTCGTCGCGATCGAATCGCCCATCAGCGCGGTGGCGAGCCTGGTCGCGTCCACCACGTCCATCGCGCCCTGGCCGAGCGCGTGGGCGATGACGTCCTTCATCTCCTGTCCGAGGAAGACGAGGTCGGGATTGCGCGTGAAATCGCCGGTCGGCGATTCGTAGGCGTTGATGACGGCGCGCGTGTGGCCCACGCGCGTCTTGTCGAGCGCGTCCGCGCCCGCGGCCACCACCAGGTCGCAGCCCAGCAGCAGGTTCGCTTCGCCCGCCGCGATGCGCACGGCGTGCAGCTCGTCGGCCTTGTTCGCGATGCGGATGTGGCTGACGACGGCGCCGCCCTTCTGCGCAAGGCCCGCCATGTCGAGTATCGACACGCCCTTGCCTTCCAGATGCGCCGCCATGCCGATCAGCGCGCCGACGGTGACGACACCCGTTCCGCCCACACCCGTCACGACGATGCCGTAGGGATGGTCGAGGCCGGGGAGAGTCGGCGCCGGGAGAACGGCGAACGGATCGGGCGCGTTGTGTTCGCGCTTCTCGCGGGGCTTGCGCACGCGCCCGCCGAGCACGTTGACGAAGGAGGGGCAGAAGCCCTTGGTGCAGGAATAGTCCTTGTTGCAGCTCGACTGGTCGATCGCGCGCTTGCGGCCGAACTCGGTCTCCACCGGGATGACGGAGAGGCAGTTCGACTTGACCGAGCAGTCGCCGCAGCCTTCGCACACCGCCTCGTTGATGAAGATGCGCTTGGCGGGATCGGGATAGGTGCCGCGCTTGCGCCGGCGGCGCTTCTCGGCCGCGCAGGTCTGGTCGTGGATCAGGATCGTCACGCCCTGTTCCTCGCGCAGCTCGCGCTGCACGGCATCGAGATCGTCGCGGTGGCGCACCGTGACGCCCGGCGCGAACACGGAATTGGCGTGCTTGTCCGGCTCGTCGCTCGTCACCACGATGCGCGACACGCCTTCGGCATGCAGCATCTGGGTGATGCGCGGCACGGTCAGCGGGCCGTCATGCGGCTGGCCGCCGGTCATCGCGACGGCGTCGTTGAACAGCAGCTTGTAGGTGATGTTGACCTTGGCGGCGATGGCAGCACGTATCGCCAGCGAGCCCGAATGGTAGAACGTGCCGTCGCCGAGATTCTGGAAGACGTGCTTGGTCTGCGTGAACGGCGCCTGGCCGATCCACGGCGTGCCTTCGCCGCCCATATGCGTGAAGGTGGACGTGCCGCGGTCCATCCAGATCGACATGAAGTGGCAGCCGATCCCGGCCATCGCGCGGCTGCCCTCGGGCACCTTCGTGGACGAGTTGTGCGGGCAGCCCGAGCAGAAATAGGGCACGCGCTTGAAGGCATGGCCCTCGGGCGACTTTTCCTTGGAGTCGATCAGCGCCACGCGCTCGCGGATGCGCTCGGACGTGAAGAAGGGCTCCAGCCGCCTGGCGATCACGCGCGCGATCATCGCGGGCGTGAGCTCGCCGGACGAGGGCAGGATCCACTGGCCCTTCTCGTCGAACTTGCCGACCACGCGCGGGCGCACATCGGGCCGCCAGTTATAGAGCTGTTCCTTGAGCTGGTTCTCGATCAGCGCGCGCTTCTCCTCGACGACGAGCACTTCCTCGAGCCCCTCGGCGAAGTGGCGCGCCCCTTCGCGTTCCAGCGGCCACGGCATCGCGACCTTGTAGACACGAAGGCCGATCTTGGCCGCGAGCGCGTCGTCGATGCCGAGATCTTCCAGCGCCTGGCGCACGTCGAGATAGCTCTTGCCCGTCGTCACGATGCCGACGCGCGGGTTCGGGCTGTCGATGACGATCCTGTCGAGCCTGTTGGCGCGCGCGAAGGCGAGGGCGGCGTAGACCTTGTATTTCTGCAGCCGGTATTCCTGGTCCGTCCAGTGATCGGGCCAGCGCATGTGGACGCCGCCCGGCGGCATCTCGAAATCGGTGGGCATCACCATGCCGATGCGGTGCGGATCGACGGAGACGGAGGCCGTGCTGTCCACCGTCTCGCCGGTGCATTTGAACGCGACCCAGCAGCCCGAATAGCGGCTCATCGCCCAGCCATAGAGGCCGAGATCGAGGAATTCCTGCACGCCCGACGGGTTCAGCACCGGGATCATCGCCGAGATGAACTCATGCTCGGACTGGTGGGCGAGGGTGGAGGATTTGGCCGCGTGGTCGTCGCCCGCCAGCACCAGCACGCCGCCATGCGGCGAGGTGCCGGCGGCGTTGGCGTGCTTGAAAACGTCGCCGCAGCGGTCGACGCCGGGGCCCTTGCCGTACCACATGCCGAACACGCCGTCGTATTTGGCGCCCTCGTACATGTTCACCTGCTGCGTGCCCCAGCACGCGGCGGCGGCGAGGTCTTCGTTCACGCCGGGCGTGAAATGGATGTGGTGGTCTTTCAGGTGGCGCTTGGCCTTCCACATCGCCTGGTCGAGCCCGCCCAGCGGCGAGCCGCGATAGCCGGTGACGAAGCCCGCGGTGTTGAGGCCGGCGGCGAGATCGCGCTGGCGCTGCATCAGCGTGAGGCGCAGCAGCGCCTGCGTGCCGGTCAGGAAGACGCGGCCCGTATTGGCCGTGTATTTGTCGTCGAGGGAGATGTCGAGCAGGGCCTGACCGTCTGGTGGCATGGCAGTCTTCCGTCCCGTTCTCTCGAAGGGCGATAGGCTCGCCCGTTGATCGGACGGTATCCCGAAGCCGGGGGCCGGACAATCGGCGTTCGGCAACGCCGGAAGAAAGCAACGGCGTTTCCGGTGCGCCGCGAAAGCCGTGCCGGAAGTTGCGCGAGGCGAACGGCCCCGCGCAACTTGGTTGCGTCAGGCGGCCTTGGCCTTGCGGGCGCGCACGAGGGAAACCAGCACGTTGTCGACCAGCGTGCGGCCGATTTCGCCCTTCGTCGCCCAGCCCATCGACAGGATCGATTCGGGATGGAACTGCACGGCCGCGATCGGCAGGCGCTTGTGGCGCACCGCCATCACGAGGCCGGCGGGCGTGCGCGCGAGGATGTCGAGTTCGCCGTGCGGGAACGTTTCCATCTTCGCATGCAGCGAGTGGTAGGCGCCGACCGCGCAGGGGGAGGGGAGGTCGGCGAACAGGCCGCTTGCGTCATGCGTGATGTCCCAGCGCTTGCCGTGGCGCGGCTCGGCCAGCACGTCGAGCGTGCCGCCGAACGCCTCGACCGTGCCCTGCAGCCCGAGGCACACGCCGAACTGCGCGACATCGTGCTTCGCCAGTTCCTTCACCAGTGCGGGCACGCCGAACTGCGCGGGCGTGCCCGGCCCCGGCGAATGCACGACCAGGTCGGGCTTCATCGCGAGGATGGCGGCGGCCCCGAGGCCGTGGCGGTAGGTCGACACGTCCGCGCCCGACTGGCGGAAATAGTCGGCGAGCGTGTGGACGAAGCTGTCCTCGTTGTCGACGAGCACCACCTTCAGCCCCGCGCCCACGGCGTTCGCGGCGTTGGACGTGGCGGCCGCGACGGGCGGCGCGAGCACGCGGAACAGCGCGTTGGCCTTCAGGTGCGTCTCCTCGTTCTCCTCCATGCCGATCGAATCCCAGATCAGCGTGGCGCCGACGCGGTAACGCACATGCTGGCGCTTCTTGGCGTCGTCCTCCAGATGCACGGTGCGGATCGTGATGCCGGTATTGACGTCGCCGTTGAGCAGGAGTGCGCCGACCGCGCCGCCGTACCAGCCGCGCGGGGCCGTCTCCATCGCCTCGATGATCTCGACGGCCCATTTCTTCGGCGCACCCGTCAGCGTGACGGCCCACATGTGGCTGATGAAGGCGTCGAGCCCGGTCACGTCGGCGCGCAGCTTGCCTTCCACATGGTCGACCGTGTGGAACAGGCCGGCATAGGTCTCGATCTGGCGCCGTCCCAGCAGCTTCACGCTTCCCGGCTCGCAGATGCGCGACTTGTCGTTCCGGTCGACGTCGGTGCACATCGTGAGCTCGACCTCGTCCTTCTCGGAATCGATCAGCGCCTTGAGACGCTCGGCGTCTTCCATCGCGTTGCGCCCGCGCCGCGCCGTGCCCGAGATCGGGCAGGATTCGACGCGGGAACCTTCCACGCGCACGAACATCTCGGGGCTGGTGCCCACGAGCCGGTCGGGCCCGAGCTGCAGGTAGAACTCGAACGGCGAGGGGTTCACCTTCTTCAGTTTCGCGAACAGGCTCGACGGGGCCGCCGGGTACGCCGCATCGAAGCGGCGGGAGAGCACCACCTCGAAGATGTCGCCCACGCGCATGCGCTCGCGCGCCACGTCGACCATCGCGGCGTACTGCTCGGCCGTCAGGTCCGACGTGATCTCGGGCTTCGTCGCCGGCTCGGTGTATTTGCGCCGCGCGACGGGCTCGTAAGTCTTGCGGGCCGCACCCTCGGTCGTCGTCGTGCCGCGCACGAAATCATAGTCGTAGCGGAACGCCGTCTCCTTGCGCCGGTCGAGGATGTACATCCGGTCGGGCAGGAACAGGTGCAGGTCGCGCGCCTTGCCGTCGCGCACGTGGCGCAGGCCGATCGGCTCGAACTGGAACAGCAGATCGTAGCCGAACGCGCCGTAGAGCCCGAGGAACGGATCGGCGAGGCCTTTGAACTCCTCCACCACGCGGCGCAGCGGCGAGAACAGCGAAGGCTGCTGGCTGCGCTTCTCCTCCGGGAACGGGCCGCTTGCGGGGGCGATCGCCAGCACGCGCTCGCGCGGGCTTTTCGACACGGTCTCGAATTCCGACAGCACCGGGTCGAGCGCTTCGAGCAGGCGCTCGCCGCGTTCGTTCAGCGCGCGGAACGCGATCCGCCGGTCGCGGCCGACGATCTCCAGCGGCGGGTCGACGAAGCCGAACTCCCAGCGCGAGTAGCGCCCCGGATAATCCACGCCCGACGAGAACAGCCCGCCGCGCGCGCGGTCGAGCCGCTCGGCGAAGCCGTCGAGGGCGGTGGCGTAGTCGAGCGGCCGCCTGGTGCGGACGAGGGTCAGGCCGGACTTGGTCGCGAACTCATAGCGCATGGCGGTCTCGCGGAAGCTGGCGCCCGCGCACGGAAACGGCGCAGGCACGGAGAATTTATGAAAACGGGAAAGGGAAAAGAATTCGGTTGGCGCTCAGCGCCACCAAGCCTGCCAAAGGGAAATGCGGGCGACCGTCTTTTCCATGGGCAGCACGCTAGCGGAGGCTGCAACGCTGCGCAACCACGAAAGCGCGTGATTTTGCCCGCCAACGCGGGTAAAAGCGCGGCGTCATGACGGTTTTGGTCACCGGTGCCGCCGGCTTCATCGGATTTTCGGTCGCCCGCGCGCTGCTCGCCCGCGGCGAGAATGTCGTGGGCTTCGACAATTTCGATCCCTATTACGACGTGCGCCTGAAGGAGGCCCGCGCGGCCGAACTGGCCCGCCACGGCACGTTCCGCATGGTGCGCGGCGACGTGGCAAGCGAAGGCGATTTCGCGGCCGCCATCTCGGACCCCGCGGTCGACCGCGTGGTGCACCTCGCCGCCCAGGCGGGCGTGCGCTATTCGATCACCAATCCGGACGTCTATATCCGCACGAACATCGTCGGGCATTTCAACGTCGTCGAGGCCTGCCGCCGGCGCGGCGGGATCAGGCATCTCGTCTACGCCTCGTCCTCGTCGGTCTATGGCGGCAACGAGAAGCTGCCCTTCGCGGTCGAGGACAAGATCGACCGTCCGGTCTCGCTCTACGCCGCGACGAAGGCCGCCAACGAGCTTGTGGCGCACTGCTACAGCCATCTCTATTCGCTGCCCGCGACGGGCCTGCGCTTCTTCACGGTCTACGGGCCGTGGGGCCGGCCCGACATGGCCTTGTGGATCTTCACCAAGGCGATCCTCGCGGGCCAGCCGATCCAGGTCTTCAACAACGGCAGGATGCGCCGCGACTTCACCTTCATCGACGACATCGTCGCGGGCGTGATCGCCGCCCTCGACCGGCCGCCGGCCGCCGGCGCCAAGGTCGCGTCGCACCGCGTCTACAATCTCGGCAACCACAAATCCGAACCGCTGATGCGCTATATCGAGCTGATCGAGCGCGCGACGAACCACAAGGCGATCCTCGACATGCAGCCCTTGCAGGCCGGCGACGTGCCCGAAAGCTTCGCCGACATCGCGGCGTCGACGAAGGATCTGGGGTTCATGCCGCGCACCTCGATCGACGAGGGCGTGCCGAAATTCGTGGAATGGTTCCGCGCCTATAACGGCGTGTAGGCGCGGAAGCCTTCCTTAACGTCGGGCGGGCATCTCGGCATCGTGCCTGAGATGAGCGACGGCGCCGCAGTCCGGTTTCGCCAATTCCGGAATCATCGGATCGCCCGCCATGAGGGAGATCCCCATTGTTCAGAAGCATTCCACCCAGACGCCGAACGCGCTGATCGGCTTGGCTCAATGGATGAAGAAACAATCCGGAAGCCATCGAGGGCGATTCCCCAGGGGCTCGACGTACTTTTCCCGATCTGCGAAGTGATTATGTGCCTTGTCCTCGCTGCGGGTACCGCAACGCCGTGCCCGATGTATACTCATCATCAAATCCGGTTTCGGAATGGGCGCGTAAGCTGGCGAATTGGCAGCCCGGCATGGTCGCTGGATCACTCCATCTTGTCGCGTTCATTGCATGGATGGGCAGATGCATCAGGGCGTGAGCCAGCACCGATTTGATCATTCGAAGATAACGAGCGAACGCATTCTCCGTGCGCTCGCATATTGGGAAGCCAAGAGGAAAAAGCGCCAGGTTCCCGATCGAGCCGACTTCGATCCGATCGACATTCCAGACATCATGCCGCACGTCGTGATGTGGGACGTGCTTCCGCAGGGATATCGTTGCCGGCTGGCAGGCACGAAAATGGTCGAGACTCACGGGCGCGAGATGACCGGAATCGACATGTCCGATTTTCACGGCATCTACAACGCGACCATCCGGCATGAGTACGACGGTGTCGTGGAAACCGGAATACCTCACTATGTCGAGCGAAGCCTGTTCTGGATGGATCGTGACTATCGCAACTATGCCAGGATTCTTCTTCCTTTCACGAATGGCGACTCTGCGGTGAAGATAATCATGAATGTCGCGCATTTCGACGCGATCTGATCCGGGGCTGTCGTTCCGCCCCCGCGCCGATCGACCGAATTTCGTGGAAGGTTTCCGCGCCTATAACGGCGTGTAGGCGCGGAAACCCTTCTTCTTCAGGCAAACATCCGGATCGCCGCGCGCACGCCGGCCCCGTAGGCGGGGTCGGCCTTGTCGAAGTGTGCGAGCTGCCGCTCGACGATCTCCGCCGGCACGCCCTGCATCGCCGCGGCGATGTTGGCGAACAGGCGCTGCTTCTGGCCCGCGTCGAACAGGCGGAACAGGTCGCCCGCCTGACCGTAATCGTCGTTGCCGTCGCGATGGTTCCAGCGGTCGGCCGCACCTTCCAGCTTCAGCGGCGGCTCGGCGACAGACGGGTCCTGCGTCGGCCCGCCGAGGCTGTTGGGCTCGTAGTAGGCGTCCGGGTTGCCGGTGTCGTTGCGGAAGAAACGCATCGCACCGTCCTTGTGATAGTGGCGCACCGGCACCTTCGGCGCGTTCACGGGCAGCGCTTCGTAATGCGTGCCGAGACGGTAGCGGTGCGCGTCGGCATAGGCGAACAGGCGCGCCTGCAGCACCTTGTCGGGCGAGAAGCCGATGCCCGGCACCACGTTGGAGGGCGAGAAGGCGGCCTGCTCGATCTCGGCGAAATAGTTCTCCGGATTGCGGTCGAGCTCCATCACGCCGACGTCGATCAGCGGATGGTCCTTGTGCGGCCACACCTTCGTCAGGTCGAACGGGTCGAACCGCATCCGGCCGGCATCCGCCTCGGCCATGATCTGCACCTTCACGTCCCATTTGGGCCGTTCGCCGCGCCCGATGGCGCCGAACAGGGCGGCCTGATAGCTCTCGCGGTTCTCGCCGATGACCTTGACGCTTTCAGCGTTGGTGAAGTGCCTGTGGCCCTGTCGGGTCTTGAAGTGGAACTTCACCCAGAAGCGTTCGTTCGCCGCATTCCAGAAGCTGAACGTGTGGCTGCCGTAGCCGTTCATGTGCATGGGCGTCTGCGGCAGGCCGCGGTCCGACATCAGGATCGTGATCTGGTGCAGGGATTCGGGCGACAGCGACCAGAAATCCCACATCGCGGTCGGCGAGCGCATGTTGGTCTGCGGGTGGCGCTTCTGCGTGCGGATGAAGTCGGGGAATTTCAGCGGGTCGCGGATGAAGAAGACCGGCGTGTTGTTGCCCACGAGATCCCAGTTGCCCTCGTCGGTGTAGAACTTGAGCGCGAAGCCGCGCACGTCGCGCTCGGCGTCGGCCGCACCCAGCTCGCCCGCGACGGTCGAGAAGCGCGCCAGCAGCGGCGTCTTCTTGCCGACCTGTCCGAAGATCGAGGCGCGCGTGTATTTCGTGATGTCGTGCGTGACGGTGAAGGTGCCGTAGGCGCCCCAGCCCTTGGCGTGGACGACGCGCTCGGGAATGCGCTCGCGGTTCTGGTGGGCGAGCTTCTCGATCAGCTGCCAGTCCTGCAGCAGAACGGGGCCGCGCGGGCCCGCGGTGAGGCTGTTCTGGTTGTCGGCGACGGGGGCGCCGGCGCTCGTCGTCATCGTGGGGGCTTTGGCCATGTCTCGCTCCGGGGAAGGATTTTCCGATCCCCGGAGCGTGCCGGATTCGCTTAAGCGGCAAAAACGATTAATATCGATCTTATTGATCGATTAAGACGATTTCAACGGGCCCGCATAGCGTTTCAGGCGCAGCGAGCCCGTCTTGCCTTCCGCGTTGCGCCACGTCAGCACGGCCTGGCGTGTCGCGTTCTCGAAGGTCAGCGCCACGTTCTGGTGCGGCAGCTTGGCGACGATGCTCGTGCCCTCGAGGCTGGCCGCCGCGCGGTAGGTGCGGTCGAGCTTGACCGTATTCGCCTTGCCGACGAGATAGACGATCTCGGGCCCCTGCGGGCCTTTCTCGATCGCGAGCGAGACGAGCAGCGGGTTGTTCCAGGCGCCCACCCACACGCCCTCGTACCACTTCCACCAGGTGCCGCCTTCCATCGCCATCGGCTTCAGCGACGCGGTTTCGCCGAGCACGTCGGGCGACGGCGGCAGACCGCCGCCCCCGCAGGCATTGAGGCCGGCCGTCGGCGTACGCGCGGGATCGAGGAAGGCCACCACGCAGGCGCCGTAGGCGAAGTGCATCAGCGACGAGCTGGACGCGCCGTGCCCGACGAGCTGGGTCGAGATGTCGTCCATGGGCAGGAACGCGATGCCGCGCTGGGTGAGGATCTCGCGCGCGCGTGCCCCGCGTTCGGGGCTCGCCGACGCATACTCGTCGGCGAAGGGCAGGATCGGCACCGCGCGCTCGAACCTGCCGTCCTTGAGCGAATCATAGAGGTGCGCGGTTCCCTGCGCGTCGATCATCGGGCTGCCGAGCGACGTGGCGCTCACGCCCGTTCCGGGCGCCGACGGCATGATCGCGTAGACGGGGATGCGGCGCGCGGTTTCCAGCGTGATCGCGCCGCCATAGCTCTGCCCGGCCAGCACGATGCGCTTGTAGCCCTTGGCGGTCGCGCTCTCGACCTCCTCGACCGTGCGCTTGACGTGGCGCAGCCCGGCCGTCGTCCAGTTGCTTTCGTTGAGGCCGTCGCGCTTGATCCGCACCACGTCCCAGCCCGCCTGCGCGAGCTGGCGGATGAAGGTCGGCGGCGGGGACGTGCCCTGCTCCTGGTTGCCCTTCACGCCGTGGTTCCAGATGACGAGGCCGAGCGCCGCCGCCGGCCCCTTGGGCGCCACATCCTCGTAGCCCTGCAATATCTCGTACTGGGCCCGTGCCGGTGCGGGCGCGAGGGCGGCCAGCAGGAGAAGGGCGGAACCTAGGAGGGCATTGCGCATCGGGTTTTGCATCCTCCGATCATCCGGCGGACGCGATCACCCCGTCAAGACGAATTCCAGCGTTTCCATCGGCGCGCCCCGCGCCGGGGCCGCGCGCAGCATCCGGCCCGCCGGCCGCATGCCGATGCGCCGCGCCACGCCCTGCGAGGCGTGGTTGTCGGGCAGTGCGCCGGCGGTAAGCCGGGCCACGCCCATCGCGCGCGCGAAATCGACGAGCACCATCGCCGCCTCGCTCGCATAGCCGAGATTGCGGCAGGGGCCCGCGATCCACCAGCCGAGATCGCCTTCCACGCCCAGCCCGTCGAGCGTCAGCGTGATCATGCCGATCACGCCGGGCTCGTCCTTGCGCTCGAGCGCGAAGGTGACGGCGCGTGCGTCCGCGGTTGCCGCGCGCGCGTCGGCGACGAAGGCCAGCGCATGTTCGAGCGTGTAGGGATGCGGGATGTTCGCCGTCCAGCGCGCCAGTTCCCAGTCCGCGCACCAGCGCCGGATGTCGGGCGCGTCGGCCGTCTCGGGCGCGCGCAGGACGAGGCGCGCGCTTTCGAGCCGGATGTCGAGCGGGTTCAGGGCTGGACCCGGACGTGGTTGACGACGCGCTTCACGTTCTCGGTCTCGCGCGTCAGGGCGAGAGCCCTGTCGAGTTCCGCCTGGCTGTGCGCGCGGCCGAACAGGTAGGCCGTGCCGTTGACCGCCCGCCAGCGGAAATTGACCGACTTGATGCCGGATTCGGTCAGCAGCTTGGCGCCGATCTTCTGCTCGATGACGAGATCGGTGGCCGTGGCTCCGATGCCGCCCTGACTCGTTACCTGCAACTCGTCGACGACCTGCGTCACGCCTTCGATCGTGCGGGCGATCTGCACGGCGCGCGTCTTCTGGGCGGGCTGCGCGACGGCACCGGTCAGCATCATGCGGCCGAGATAGACGTCGGTGGAGACGTCGCGGAACAGGGCGCCGGACTCGCTCGCGACCGCGCGGTTGAACGCGAGCAGCATGCGGTTGTCGTCCGTGATCTGCGAGGCGGTGCGGTCTTCGGTCGCCAGGCGCGCCACGGTGGAGACGCCCGGCGGCGCGCCGCAGGCGGAGAGGGCGAGGCCGGCGAGGAGCGCGAAAGCGGGGAGGATGCGGTTCATCGGTATAGCCCTTCCAGGGTTTCGCCATAGGTCTGGCGGATGATGTGGCGCCGGATCTTCATCGTCGGCGTCATCTGCGCATTGTCGATGGTGAAGGGGCCCGACGCCAGCGCGAACTTCCGCACCCGCTCGGGCTGGGCGAGTTTGGCGTTCGCGCGCTCGATCGCCTTCTCGATGGCGGCGCGCAGGGCACCCGCGTCGCCGCCGCATGCGGCAAGCGTATCGGCATGCGGTACCACCAGCGCCACCAGATAGGGCCGCCCGTCGCCCGAAACCATCGTCTGGGCGATCTCGGGTTCGAGCAGCAGCGTGCCCTCGACCTTCGCGGGCGCGACCATGTCGCCGCCCGAGCTCTTGATGAAGTCCTTCTTTCGGTCGGTGATCCTGATGCGGCCCTGCGCGTCGATCTCGCCGATGTCGCCGGTATGCAGCCAGCCGTCGACGATCGTGGCGGCCGTGCCGGCCGGATCGTTCCAGTAGCCTTTCATCACCAGTTCGCCGCGCACGAGGATCTCGCCGTCGGGGCCGAGCTTCACGTCCACGCCCAGCAGCGGCCTGCCCACCGTCTCCATGCGCTCGGCGAAGGGCCGGTTGCAGGCGATGACGGGCGCGCTCTCGGTCTGGCCGTAGCCCTGCACGACGCGCACGCCCAGCGCCAGGAAGAAGACCCCGATTTCCGGATTGAGCGCCGCCCCGCCCGAGACGAACGCCTTCAGCCGCCCGCCGAAGCGCGCGCGTACCTTGTCGCGCACCAGCTTCTCGAGGATCGCGTCGAGCAGGCTGTCGAGGGGGCCGAGCCTTTCCCCCTCGTAGCGTTTCGTGCCGAGTTCCAGCGTCTTGGCGAACAGCCACTGCTTCAGCTTCTTCTCACGCTTCAGCCCGCCGGTGATGCGCTGGTGCAGGCTTTCATAGAGGCGCGGCACGGCCGTCATGATCGTGGGGCGCACCTCGACCATGTTGGGGCCGAGCCGTTCGATGCTTTCGGCGAACCAGATGTCGGCGCCCAGCGACACCATGAATCCCACGCAGACCGTGTGCTCGTAGGAGTGCGACAGCGGCAGGAAGCTCAGATACGTCTCCTGTCCCTGTGGCAGGGACTGCAGCACGTCCCATGCGCCCAGGCAGTTGTGCAGGATGGCGCCGTGCGTGAGCATCACGCCGCGCGGCAGGCCGCCGGTGCCCGACGTGTGGATCACGCAGGCGATGTCGGTGCGCGCGAGCGCTGCGATCGACGCGTCGACATTGTCGGGTGCCGCCTCGCCGCGCTTGAGGATGTCGGCCCAGGAATGGACGTCCACGCCCGGATGCTGGGAAATCGGCGGCGGCTCGATCGCCACGACGAAGCCGCAGGTGGGGCCCACGCGCAGCGCCGCCTCGATCGATCGCTGGGCCAGCGCCGCGCTCGAGACGACGACGCCCTTGGCCTGCACGTTGCCGAAGATGTGGCGGTGGTCCTCGGGCGTATTGGTCGTATAGGCCGGCACGGTGATGGCGCCCGCCGCCATGATCGCGAAGTCGGCGATCAGCCATTCCGGCCGGTTTTCGGCCACCAGCGCCACCCGGTCGCCGCGCTCGACGCCGAGGGCGGCAAGCCCGCGGGCGAGCAGGCGCACCTCGCGGGCGGCCTGCGACCAGCTCCACGCCGTCCATTTCCCGTCGCGCACGGCGTGCAGGAAGGGCCGGTCGCCGTGCAGCGCGGCCATGTCGAAGAACATCCGGACCATGCTGGGGCACTTGGCGTAGTCGAACATGGCCGGACGTTTCTCCCTTCGCGGACGCTTGGCGCGCCGGTACGTTCGACATATATGCTAGTTGAAACGCCCAACGCCAAGCCCCGGACGGTCCCATGCCCCCGATTTCTGCCGCTGCAACCGCCGACCTGCCGGTCTGGAACCTCGCCGACCTGTTTCCCGGCCGGGATTCGCCCCAGCTCGCCGCCGCCCTCGATTCGGCCGAGGCCGACGCCAAGGCGTTCGCGGCGCGCTATGCCGACAAGCTCGCGGGCCTGTCGGGTGCGGCCCTCGGGGCGGCGATCGGCGAATACGAGAAGCTCGAAGAGCGGCTGGCCCGCCTCACCAGCTTCGCCGATCTCACCTATGCCGGCGATCAGGCGGACCCGGCGATCTCCAAGTTCTATCAGGGCATCCAGGAGCGGGTGAATGGCATCTCGTCGAGCACGCTGTTCTTCGCACTCGAACTCAACCGCCTTGCCGAAGCCGACCTCGAAGCCAAGCTCGGCGACCCGGCGCTGAAGCGCTATGCGCCGTGGCTGCGCGACCTGCGCAGCTTCCGCCCGCACCAGCTTCCCGACGAGATGGAAAAGCTGCTGCACGAGAAATACGTGGCGGGGCGCGCCGCATGGGGCCGCCTGTTCGACGAGACGATGGCGGGCGTGCGCTTCGACTATGACGGCAGGAAGCTGACTTCGGCCGAAGTGTTCCACCTGCTGTCGGATCGCGACGGCAAGGTGCGCAAGGCTGCCGCCAAGTCGATCGGCAAGACGCTGGGCGACAATGCGCGGCTCTTCGCGCTGATCACCAACACGCTGGTGAAGGACAAGGAGATCGAGGACAGGTGGCGCCACTATCCGCGCCCGATCTCCTCGCGCAATCTCGCCAACCGCGTCGAGGACGAGGTGGTGGCCGCACTGGTCTCGGCCGTGCGGTCCTCCTATCCGCGCATCTCGCACCGCTACTACGCGCTGAAGGCGAAGTGGTTCGGCGCCGACAGGCTGGATTACTGGGATCGCAACGCGCCGCTGCCGCAGTCGGACGAGGAAAGCTTCGACTGGCCGCGCGCGCGCGACACGGTGATCGAGGCCTACGGCGATTTCTCCAGGGATCTCGCGGCCACCGGCAGGCGCTTCTTCGACAACGCCTGGATCGACGCCGGCGTGCGGCCGGGCAAGGCGCCGGGCGCGTTTGCGCATCCCACCGTGCCGTCCGCGCATCCCTATCTGCTGCTCAATTTCCAGGGCAAGACGCGCGACGTGATGACGCTTGCCCACGAACTGGGCCACGGCGTGCATCAGGTGCTGGCGGCGGGGCAGGGACACCTGCTGGCCGACACGCCGCTGACATTGGCCGAGACGGCCTCGGTGTTCGGCGAGATGCTGACCTTCCGCAAGCTGCTGGAGCGCGCGAAGGAGCCCAAGCGGCGCAAGGCGATGCTCGCGGGCAAGGTCGAGGACATGATCAACACGGTCGTGCGCCAGACCGCCTTCTGCGAGTTCGAGACGCGGATCCACGACGAGCGGCGCAAGGGCGAGCTGATGCCCGACCGCATCGGCGAGATCTGGATGGACGTGCAGCGCGAGAGCCTGGGCCCCGTCTTCCGCTACGATCCGGAATACAGCTTCTACTGGACCTATATCCCGCACTTCGTCCACACGCCGTTCTACGTCTACGCCTATGCGTTCGGCGACTGCCTCGTGAACTCGCTCTACGCGCTCTACCGCAAGACGCCCGCGGGCTTCGCCGAGAAGTATCTCGACATGCTGCGCGCGGGCGGCAGCAAGCGGCACAAGGAACTGCTGGCACCCTTCGGCCTCGACGCCGCCGACCCGAATTTCTGGAAGCAGGGGCTCGGCGTGATCGAGGGATTCATCGACGAGCTCGAGACGCTTTCCTGATGGCGGACGGCGAGGCCAACTCGCTGGGCGGACGCATGGCGCGTTATGCGCGCGTCGGTTCGGCGGTCGGCGGCCTCGCGGTGCGTCTGGGGGCCGAGCGCGTGCTTGGCGTCAAGCTCGACCGCGGACAGCATGCGAGCGACCTGCGCGCCGCGCTCGGCGGCCTCAAGGGGCCGCTGATGAAGGTGGCGCAGCTGATGTCCACCATCCCCGACGCGCTTCCCGACGAATACGTGGCCGAGCTTTCGCAGCTCCAGTCGAGCGCGCCCGCGATGGGTTGGCCGTTCGTCAAGCGGCGCATGGCGGCCGAGCTGGGGGCGGGCTGGGAAGGGCGCTTCGCTTCGTTCGAGCGCACGGCCGCCGCCGCCGCCTCGCTCGGCCAGGTGCATCGCGCGGTCGGGCCGGACGGCGCGATGCTCGCCTGCAAGCTGCAATATCCCGACATGGCCTCGGCCGTCGAGGCCGACCTGCGGCAACTCAAGCTGATCTTCGGCATCTACGGCCGCTACGACCCGGCGATCCGCACCGAGCGCATCCACGCCGAGATTTCCGCGCGCCTGCGCGAGGAGCTCGACTATGCCCGCGAGGCGCGGCACATGGCGCTCTATGCGCGCATGCTGGCGGACGAGCCGGGCGTGACCGTGCCCGCGAGCGTGCCCGGCCTTTCCACAGCGCGCCTGCTGACGATGAACTGGCTCGACGGCACGAAGCTGCTCGATGCGCGCGAAGCACCCGTCGAGACGCGCAACGCGATCGCGATGAACATGTTCCGTGCGTGGTACGTGCCGTTCTACGGCTACGCGACGATCCACGGCGATCCGCATCTGGGCAACTATTCGGTGCGCCCCGACGGCGGGGTCAACCTGCTCGATTTCGGCTGCGTGCGCGTGTTCCGCCCCGAATTCGTTGCGGGCGTCATCGATCTCTACCGCGCGATCCGCGACGGCGACGAAGCGCTCGCCGTGCATGCCTACGAGGCGTGGGGCTTCGCCGGGCTCAGCAAGGAGAAGGTGCGCTGCCTCAACCGCTGGGCGGCATTCGTCTACGCGCCGCTGCTGGAAGACCGCGAGCGGCGCATCGACGAGACGAACTCCGGCGTCTATGGCCGCGCGGTCGCGCAGAAGGTCCACAAGGAGCTGCGCGACCTCGGCGGCGTCGAGCCGCCGCGCGAGTTCGTGCTGATGGACCGGGCGGCCATCGGGCTCGGCTCCGTCTTCCTGCACCTGAAGGCCGAAGTGAACTGGCACCGCGCCTTCCACGGCCTGATCGACGGGTTCGACGTGAAGGCGCTGGCGCGCCGCCAGCGCGCCGCGCTCGACCAGGTCGGCCTCGCGGACGCGGCATGAGCGCCGACGATGCCGCAGCCGCGCTCCGGCGCGGTCTCGACCATCACCGCGCGGGCCGCACCGAAGCCGCGATCGGCGAGTACGCAGCGTGCCTCGCGCTCGATCCCGACAATGTCGATGCGCTGAACCTGCGCGGCCTTGCCGAGCACCAGCGCGGCGACGACGAAACGGCGCTGCGCCTGCTGAACCGCGCGCACGCGGTGCAGCCGCTCTTCGCGGGCGCGCTACAGCATCTGGCCGACGTGCAGAGCGCGACCGGCGATCTCGACGCGGCGCAGGCGAGCTACGCGAAACTCGCCGGAATCGCGCCGGACTGGCACGGCGGGCCGTACGGGCTCGGCCGGATCCTCGAGCTGCGCGGCGATGCGGCCGGCGCCGCGCGCGCCTACGAAGCGGCTCTCGCCGCGAAGCCGGATTTCGCGCCGGCGCATTTCGCGCTCGCCAACGTGCGCGCGGCGCAAGGCGATCTGCCGGCGGGCCTCGCGCACATGCGCGCGGCCGTCGCCGCGGCCCCCGACGTGCCGGAAAACCACAACGGCCTCGCCTCGATGCTGCTTGCCGCGGGCGACGTTGCGGGCGCCGAGGCCGCCTACCGCGCGTGCCTTGCGCGCGCGCCCGACCATCCGGGCGGGCTTTACGGGCTCGGCATGGTCCATGTCGGGCAGCTCCGGCTGGCCGAGGCGCAGGCCCTCGCGGACGGCTTCCTCGCGCGCCGCCCCGTGCATCCCGAGGCGTACCTGCTGCAGGGCGAGATTGCCCGCATGCAGAATTCCACGACGAAGGCGCTGACGGCGCTGTCGGCCGCGTTCTTCGTCATGGCCGGCGAGACGCCGGTCGAAGCCGAGATTCCGCAGGCGACATTTGCCGCGATCCGCACGACCGCGGACCGGATCCGCGCCGCGTCCACCCCGCTCCATCCGACGCAGATCGAGCGGCTGACGAACGTCGCGGGCCTGCTCGGCATGCATGTCGCGGCGTTCGGCGATTTCGCGACGGCCGCCGCGTTGCTGGACGCGGCCGCGGCGCTCGGCGGCAAGGATGCGGCGCGCACGCGCGCCGTGCTGGCGCTCTACGATCCCGATCTCGGCGAAGAGGAGATGGCGCGCATCCACCGCGCCTTCGCCGGTTCGGTCCGCGCGAACGCGCACGTGCCCGACGGCATCGCGGCCCCGGCGGTGCGCGCCCCGTCGGCCGGCCGGCTGCGCGTGGGCTATCTTTCGTCCGAGTTCCGGCGCCATCCGGTGGCGCGCAGCCTGCGTCCGCTGTTCGAATGCCGCGACCGCGCGCGGTTCGAGGTCTACGGCTACAGCCTGGCGGGTGCACGCGACGCGACGACCGACTCGTTCGTCGCCTCGGCCGACCGGTGGCGCGACGTGGCCAGCCGTTCGGATGCCGACATCGCCGCCGCCGTGCGCGCCGACGCGATCGACATCCTCGTCCACGTCGCCGGGCATTTCGACCAGAACCGGCTCGGCGTGGCGCTGCACCGGCCCGCGCGCGTGCATGCCAGCCTGTTCGATTCCGCGACGAGTGGCCTGCCGGAGATCGGCTGTTTCTTCGCCGACGCGACGCAGGCGCCCCGCGGCGGCCGCGAATGGTTCGCCGAGCGCGTCGTGCGGCTGCCCAATCTCTATCTGCACGAGCCGATCACCGACGCGCCCGCGATCCTTGCCCGCGATCCGGCCGCGCCCGTCGCGTTCGCCGCGTTCTGCAATCCGCTGAAGATCAACGATGCGGTGCTCGCGGCGTGGCGGCGCGTGCTCGCACGGGTTCCGGGCAGCACGCTGACGCTGGGCCACTACCGCGCGTTCGAGGACCGGGCGATGCACGCGCGGATCGTCGCGGGCCTCGATGCGGATCCGGCGCGCCTCCTTTTCCGGTCCGCGATTCCCGACCCGGCCGCGCATCTTTCGGCCTATGCCGACATCGACGTGGCGCTCGACACGTTTCCCTTCAACGGCTCGACCAGCACTTTCGAGGCGCTTTGGATGGGCGTCCCGGTCGTCACGCTTGCCGGCCGCACGGTCATGTCGCGCTGGGCGGCGGCGATGCTGCGCCCGCTGGGCCTTGCCGGTCTCGCCGCGGCGGACGTCGATTCGTACGTGGAGGCGGCGGCATCCCTTGCCGGCGACCGCCGGAAGCTGGCGCTGTTGCGGACGACGCTGCGCGGGCGGCTCGCCGCCTCCTCGTTGTGCGATACCGTGCGCTGGACGCGGCGGATCGAGCGCGTCTACCGGGCTCTCGTTCCGCAAGGCTGAATTTTCTTCAACTTTCGCGGACCGCCGGTTAGCGTGCGGCCCCATGAGGAAGAAGCCCAAGCCCAATTCTTCGCTTTTCAAGATCGACCGCCACTCGCCGATCCCGCTCTACATCCAGGTGCGCAGCCGCCTGCTGACGATCCTCAATTCCTGGCCCGACCCGGAAAAGAACTTCCATACCGAGGACGAGCTCACCGAGGCGTTCGGCGTGAGCCGCGTGACGCTGCGCGGCGCCCTGGCCGAGCTCGTCAAGGCGGGCTACCTAAAGCGCACGCGCGGGGCGGGCACGCGCGTCACCGCGCGCAAGCTCGAGGAGCGGCTGCATCTGGGCCGGAACCTGCGCAAGAAATGGGGGAACGAGGAACGCATGGACGTCAAGCTGCTGACGTTCGAGCGGGTCCCCGCCCCGGCAGACGTGGCGGCCGAACTCGGCCTCGAGCCGGGCGCGGACGTGCTGTCGGTCAAGCGGCTGCGCTCGACCGGGCTTTCGCCCGTCGCCGTCGACTGGCGCTACGTGCCTGGCGATCTGGCCGACCAGATCGGCCGCGAGGACGCACGCACCGGCATGTACAACATCATGCAGAACAGCGTGACCTTCGACCATGTCCGCATGGAGATCGAAGGCGGCCTTTCGGGCCCGGCGGAAGTCGAGCTGCTGCTGATGCCGACGGGCACGCCGATCCTCACGCAGCATTTCGTCGTCATCGACCGCACCGGCCGCCCGGTCGTCGTCGGCCATTCGGTCAACCGGGCCGACATGACGCGCTACTCGCTGCGCATGGACGCGTCCGCGGGAATGCTGGGCTAGATCTTCGGCACGCTCGAATAGAGCGAGACGAACAGGAAGCGGCGCTGGGCTTCCTCGGCGTCGAAGGAATCGTCCATCCAGTTCATCGTGTCGGGTGCGAATTCGCGGAAATCGCGCCACTGGCCGGTGCGGCGCATGTGCAGCCATGCGGCGTGCAGCGCCACCTGGTCGATGGTCCATGTGGCGCTGCGCGTCGTCAGGAAGTGCCGGCAATAGGCGGCGACCAGGTCGGCATAGCGCCGCCCCGCCGGCGTATCGCCGAAATAGACCATCGTGGCGAGCAGCTTGTTGGCGAAATCGTAGCGGATCTTGACGTTGGCCCCGGCATCGCATGCGGCGAGTTCGTCGAGCCAGGGCCGCGGATCGCGCGTGGGCGCCAGGTCGATGTCGCACACCAGCACGGGCCGCCGGTAATGCGCGATCAGGCGCGGCAGGTTGAGGAAGCGCGCGCAGGAATAGTAGGTCTTCGCCGCATAGAGCGGGTCGAGACCGGGGGCGGCGAAGCTTGCGAGATCGACCGTCTCGCGCGTCACGGCGAAATCGAGATGGCCTTGCGTGAGATCGACCGCGCGCGCGACCTTCGCCTCGCTCTCGGGCGTGGGATTGACGACATGCAGGTGGAACGCGGTGCCGGGGGCCCGCGCCGCGAGATTGCCCGCGATCAGGTCGACGAAGCGCGTGGTGTAGCCGGCATCCGCGGACGCGAACAGGATCGGCATGTCGCCCTGCGCGAAATCGCCGTCGAGCGCCGGACCCGGCGCGGTGTCGAGCGAAGCGAAGAACGCGTCGTCGAGGCGGATCTGGTTGGCGATCGCATCGAACCGCAGATGCGGATCGACACCCGACGGCGTCGGCAGCCGGCCCCAGGCGGCGAACGCGTCGCCAGCCCCGGCGACGTCGTCGAGCTCGGCGAGCGCACCCGCCAGCCCGTAGCGCGCGCCCGAATCGCGCGGCGCAAGCGCGACGGCGCGCCGGAAGCATCCGGCGGCCTCCGCCGCCTGCCGCAGGTCGAGCAGCGCGTTCCCCAGCCGCCGTTCGCTGTCGGCGTCGCGCGGATCGAGCGCCAGCGCCGCGCGATAGGCGTCCGCGGCACCCGCCGCATCGCCGAGACCATGGCGCGCGCGGCCGAGCAGCGAATGCGCGGGGCCGAGGGCGGGCAGCAGGGCGACGGCCTGTTCGAGCGCATCGCGCGCAGGCGCGAAGGCGCGCTTCCTGAGGTGCGCCTCGCCTTCGCGCAGCAGCCGGGATGCGTCGGCGCTCAAGCTTTCGCCGCTTCGAGGATCGCGTGCAGCAGCACGTCGCAGCCGGCCGCGAGGTCGGCGGGCTTGGCATCCTCGATCTCGTTGTGGCTGATCCCGTCGGCGCAGGGCACGAAGATCATCGCGGTGGGGGCCACGCGCGCCATGTAGACCGCGTCGTGCCCGGCACCCGAGACGATCTCCATCGCGCTGTGGCCGTGCAGGGCCGCACCCTTGCGCACCGCATCGACCAGTTCGGGCGCGAAGGGCGTGGGCGCGAAATACCAGAAATCCTTGATCTCGAGTTCGAGGCCCGCATCGGCCGCGATCTTCGCGAAGCGTTCCTTCATCGCCTTGTCCATGCCGGACAGGCGCGCGTCGTCGGGATGGCGGAAATCGATCGTGAAGAAGACGCGCCCCGGGATCGTGTTGCGGCTGTTGGGGCTCGACTGGATGAATCCCACCGTGGCGCAGGCCGATGGCTGGAACTCGTGGCCGATCCGGTTGACCGCATCGATCATGCGCGAAGCGCCCACCAGCGCGTCCTTGCGCCGTGCCATCGGCGTGGGGCCGGCATGCGCCTCCTGGCCCGTGACGGTCACCTCGTACCAGCGCTGGCCCTGCGCGCCGGTGACGATGCCGATGGTCTTGCCTTCGGCCTCCAGGATCGGGCCCTGCTCGATATGCGCCTCGAAATAGGCGGCCGTGGGCCTGCCGCCGACGGGGGCGGAGCCGCGATAGCCGATCTTTTCCAGCGCCGCGCCGAAGGAAACGCCGTCGATGTCCTCCTTCGCGTCGATCTCGTCCATCGGGAAGACGCCCGCATAGGCGCCCGAGCCCATCATCGCGGGCGAGAAGCGCGAGCCTTCCTCGTTCGTCCACACCGCGACCTCGACGGCGCGGTCGGTCTCGATCTTCGCGTCGGCAAGGGTGCGCAAGACCTCGATGCCGGCCAGCACGCCGTAGACGCCGTCGAACCGCCCGCCGGTGGGCTGCGTGTCGAGATGGCTGCCGGTCATCACGGCGGGAAGGGCAGGATCGCGGCCCTCGCGCCGGGCGAACATGTTGCCCGCCCGGTCGACCGTGACCGTGCAGCCCAGCGCCTTCGCCCATTCCGCGAACAGGTCGCGGCCCTGCCGGTCGAGGTCGGTCAGCGCCAGCCGGCACACGCCGCCCTTGGGCGTCGCGCCGATCCGCGCCATTTCCATCAGGCTGTTCCACAGCCGGTCGCCGTCGACGCGCAGATTCCGCATGGCTGATCCCTCTTCTACTAAATCCTTTTAGCCGAACGATTGACGTGGCGGGAAGCCCGACGCATTCTGCGTGCCATAAATTTCCGGGGGATTCGTCAATGACTCGCAAGAAGCCTGAAGAACTGCGCAGCCACCGCTGGTACGGCGCGCAGGACATGCGCTCGTTCGGCCATCGTTCGCGCACCAAGCAGATGGGCTTCTCGGCCGAGGACTATACGGGCAAGCCGGTCATCGCGATCATCAACACCTTCAGCGACGCCAACCCCTGCCACCATCATTTCAAGTCGCGCGTCGACGACGTGAAGCGCGGCATCTTCCAGGCCGGCGGCTTCCCGCTGGAAATGCCCGCGATGTCGCTGGGCGAGCCCTTCATGAAGCCCACGACGATGATCTACCGCAACCTGCTGTCGATCGACGTGGAGGAGCTGCTGCGCGCCAACCCGGTCGACGGCGCGGTGCTGATGGGCGGCTGCGACAAGACGGTGCCCGCGATGCTGATGGGTGCGGCGTCGATGAACCTGCCCGCGATCTTCATGCCGGCGGGCCCGATGCTGCGCGGCAACTGGCACGGCAAGACGCTGGGCTCGGGCTCGGACGTCTGGAAGTACTGGGCGGAGAAGCGCGCGGGCAACATCGACGACAAGGCCTGGGTCGAGATCGAGGACGGCATCGCGCGTTCCTTCGGCACCTGCATGACGATGGGCACGGCCTCGACGATGGCGTCGGCGGCCGAAGCGCTCGGAATGACCATGCCGGGCGCCGCCGCGATCCCGGCGGCCGATTCCGGTCATCCGCGCATGGCGGCGGCCTGCGGCCGGCGCATCGTCGACATGGTGTGGGAGGACCTCAAGCCCCGCGACATCATGACGACCAAGGCGTTCGAGAACGCCGTGATGGGCGCGATGGCGCTGGCGGGTTCGACCAACTCGATCATCCACCTGATCGCGATGGCGGGCCGCGTGGGCGCGGATCTCGACCTCGACAAGTTCGACAGGCTGTCGAAACGCGTGCCCGTGCTCGGCAACATCCGGCCCAGCGGCAAGTACCTGATGGAGGATTTCTTCTACGCCGGCGGCCTGCCGGGCCTGCTGGAGCGCATCCGCGACGTGCTGAACGTCGATTGCATCACGGTCAACGGCAAGACGCTGGGCGAGAACATCAAGGGTGCGGGCGTCTACAACGACGACGTGATCCGCACACGCGACAACCCGGTCTATCCCGAAGGCGGCGTGGCCGTTCTGCGCGGCAATCTCTGCCCCGACGGCGCCGTCATCAAGCCGACGGCGGCCGAGCCGCACCTGCTGAAGCACAAGGGCCCCGCGATCGTGTTCCAGGATTACAACGACATGGCCGCGCGCATCGACGATCCGAAGCTGGGCGCCACGAAGGATTCGGTGCTGATCCTGCGCTCGGCCGGCCCGCTGGGCGCGCCCGGCATGCCGGAATGGGGCCAGCTGCCGATCCCCAAGAAGCTGCTCGAGCAGGGCGTGCGCGACATGGTGCGCATCTCGGATGCGCGCATGAGCGGCACGTCCTATGGCGCGTGCGTGCTGCACGTGGCGCCGGAGTCCGCGCTCGGCGGGCCGCTCGCGCTGGTGCGCGACGGCGACATCGTGGCGCTCGACGTGCCCGGCCGCACGCTGTCGGTCGAGATCTCGGACGCCGAGATGGCCAAGCGCAAGGCGGCCTGGAAGGCACCCAAGCCGCACTACGAGCGCGGCTTCGGGCTGCTGCATCTCCAGCACGTCACGCAGGCGAACGAAGGCTGCGATTTCGATTTCCTGCGCGGCACCAAGGCGATTCCCGACCCCGAGATTCATTGACGGCACCGGGCTGCCCCGTGCTCTAATCCGGCCATCGCCCCTTAAAGAGGGCATTGGCAAGGGAGAGTACGCATGATCCGACGGTTGATTCCGATCGCGTTTGCGGCTGCGTTCGTCGTGGCCGCCGGGCCCGCGTCAGCGCAGGGCAGCACCTATCGCCTGATGACCGGCCCGCAGGGCGGCGTGTGGGTGCCGCTGAGCGGTGCGCTCAAGAACCTGTGGGAGAAAGCGATCCCCGGTCTTTCGGTGCAGACGCTGCCGGGTGCGGGCATCGCCAACGTGCGCGGCATCGACGAGGACAAGGCCGAGATCGGCTTCGGCAACTCGATCTCCACCGTCGACGGCATCAACGGTGCTGCCCCGTTCCCGCGCAAGACCGAGAACGTTTGCCAGCTCGCCTCGCTCTATCCGCAGTATTTCCAGATCGTCGTGAACGAGGATTCGGGGATCAACTCGGTCAAGGACCTCAAGGGCAAGGCGATCGCCGTGCAGTCGCGCGGCAACACGGCCGAGGTCGTCACGCAGCACATCCTGCAGACGGTCGGGCTCACCTACGCCGACATGAAGACGAACTTCCTCGCCTCGTACAACGACGCGGTCTCGATGCTGAAGGACGGGCAGGCGCAGGCCTTCACGCTCGGCACCACGATCCCGTCGGGCGCGGTGATGGATCTCGCCACGTCGCGCAAGATCCGCGTGCTCGACCTCAAGGATTCGGTCGCGCCGATGAAGAAGATCAACACGGGCTATGTCGGCGTCACGATGCCGGCGAACACCTACCCGAACCAGCCGGCAGCACTCACCAAGATCGGCTACGCCGCGCATCTGATCGTGTCGTGCAAGCTGCCCGCCGACCGCGTCTACACGATGCTCAAGACCGTGGCCGAGCACATCAAGGACCTGTCGGCCGTCAACAAGGCGATGGAAAACATGACGCCGAAGGAAATGGGCGAGGATATCGGCGTGCCGTTCCATCCGGGCGCCAAGCGCTACTACAACGAAGTCGGCGTGAAGATGTAGGCGCCGGGCGGGCGGCGGAAAGCCGCCCGCTTCGTTCCGGGGGGAGCGGGGAATGGCCGATACGGACTACCGGCGCGCAGTCGCCTATTTCATTGGCGCCGTCGGCGTGGCGATGTCGCTGTGGCACATGTGGATCATCGCTGTGGCACCGCCGGAGGTGCTGTATTTCCGCGGCGGGCACCTGATGTTCGCGATGACGCTGGTCTTCCTCGTCCATCCGTTCTCGGCAAAGGACGAAGCCGGAAGCCCGCGTCTGGTCGACTGGCTGTGCGTCGCGGGATCGGTCGCTTTCATCGGCTATCTGTGGGTCAATCACGACTACCTGATCAACCGCATCCAGTACATCGACGAGCCGACGACGGGCGACCAGATCATGGCCGTGGTCGCGGTGGCGCTGGTGTTCGAGGGCACGCGCCGCTGCATCGGCTGGGCGCTGCCGATCACCTCGATGGCGTTCGTCGCCTATTGCCTGCTCGGCACGAACATCTCGCTGAGCTCGCTGCTCGACCAGACGTATCTCACGACCGAAGGCATCTTCGGCTCCACGCTCGGCGTGTCGGCTGCCTTCGTGCTGATCTTCGTGCTGTTCGGCTCGTTCATGGAGCGCACCGGCACGGGCCAGCTCTTCATGGATTTCGCGCTTGCGCTCACCGGCAGCCAGGCCGGCGGGCCCGGAAAGGTGTCGGTCATCAGCTCGTCGCTGTTCGGCACGATCTCGGGGTCGGCGGTCGCCAACGTCATGGTCGACGGGCCGATCACGATCCCGCTGATGAAGCGCACGGGCTTCAAGCCGCATTTCGCCGCGGGCGTCGAGGCCGTGGCCTCCACCGGCGGGCAGATCATGCCGCCGATCATGGGCGCGGCCGCCTTCGTGATGGCCGAATACCTGCAGACGACCTATTTCCAGGTCACGCTGTGGGCGCTCATCCCGTCGATGCTCTACTACCTCGCCTGCTTCGGCGCGGTGCATTTCGAATCCAAGCGCCACGGCCTGCTCGGCGTACCGAAATCCGAATGCCCGAATCTCGGCGATGTGCTGCGCGAACGCGGCCACCTCTTCATCCCGATCCTGATCATCCTCGGCGGCATGATGACGGGCTATTCGGCGCCGCTCGCGGCGCTGGCGGGCACGCTCGCCTGCTTCCCCGTGGCGATGATGCGCAAGAACACGCGCGAAGGCATCACCTGGTGGACGGTCGTCGACGCGCTGATCGACGGGGCGAAGAACGCGCTGTCGGTCGCGATGGCGTGCGCGTGCGCGGGCATCGTCATCGGCGTCATCGCGCTGACGGGCATCGGCATCCAGTTCACGCAGTGGGTGCTGATCCTCGCGCAGAACTCGCTGATCCTCGCGCTGGTCGTCACGGGGCTCGCCGGCATCGTGCTGGGCATGGGCATGCCGACCACGCCGGCCTACATCATCATGGTCTCGCTGCTGGTGCCCGCCCTGATGAAGCTCGGCGTCATCCAGCCGGCCGCGCACATGTTCGCGTTCTACTTTGCGATTCTGTCGGCGATCACGCCGCCGGTGGCGCTGGCGGTGTTCGCGGCCGCGAGCCTCGCCAAGGCCGACCTGTGGTCGTCGGGATGGGCGGCCGTGAAGATCGGTGCGGCCGGCTTCATCGTGCCGTTCATGTTCGTCTACGAGCCCGGCCTGCTGCTGATCGGCGACTGGCCGACGATCGCGTGGGCATGCGTTACCGCCAGCATCGGCATCGTGCTGCTGGCGGCCGGCCTGCACGGCTATCTCCTGCGCCGAGCCGGCATGTTCGAGCGCACGCTGATGATCGCGGCGGCGCTCTGTCTCGTCTATCCGGGCCTCTATACCGACATGTCCGGCTTCGCGCTTGCGGCGCTCGTCGTCGCGATCCAGAAATTCCGGCCCGAGGCGAAAGCCGTCTGATCAGAAGTCGGTCTTCGCCCCCGGCAGCGCGGCGAGGCCGGCCTTCGCGACCTCGAGATCCTGGTCGCCCGTGCCCGAACCGACGCCGATGCCGCCGATCGTGTGGCCGTCCACGACGACGGGCACGCCGCCCTTGACGTTGACGAGCTTGCCCTCGGTCGCGATGGCGAGGCGGATATCGAGCCCTTCGGCCATGCCGCCGGTCGGCGCGCGGCTCGACGCCGCCGTCATCGCCTTGCGCGTCGCGGAATCGAATGACAGGATCTTGGCGCCGTCCATGCGCGCGAAGGCGAGCATGTTCGCGCCCGCATCGACGATCGCGATGCATTGCGGCACGCCCATCGCCGCGGCCTTGGCGACGGCGGCTTCGAGCATCTTGCGGGCACCTTCGTAGGTCAGCTTCAGCGTCGGGACGGTGAGGGACATCTGTTCTTCCGGTTCCGGGGGAGGGGGAGGGCGAAGCATGCCAAGAAACGCCGCCGCTTCCTAGCGCGGCAGGAAGGCTTCGGCGAAGGCCGCGATCGCCTCGGCGAGATCGTCGGCCGTGCGGTCGCGCCGCTGGGGCGTGCGGAAATCGCTGCCGAACTCGATCTGGATCGCGTCGACCTCGCCGCCGCCCGCACTGCCGTAGCTCGACGTGATGAAACCGCCGCCGTAGAACCTGTCCTCGCGCGCGCTGCTGCCGATCGGCGGATTGACCGGATAGCCGCGCGCGGCAAGCCCGCCGAACACGCTCGCCGTGCCGTCGAGGGCCACGCGGCCGGAACGCTTCAGCAGCGCGTTGACCGAGCGTTCGAAGCTGGTGCCGCGGAAGACCGTGCCCTTCTCGGTCGCCTGCCCGTGGATGTCGAGCACGATGCCGCGGCCGAAGCGGCGGATCACGTCCTGGCGCATCGCGGCGAGCGCCTTGTGATAGGCGTCGTGGATCTCCCTGGGACCGCCATCGCCCGGCAGGTCGTAGGCAAGCTCGGCCGGCCGGTTGGCGTCGACATAGCGGCGCTGCGCGCGGTTGACGACGAGATAGGGCGACTTCCCGAAACGCGCCTTCAGCCGTGCGGCGGTGCGCTCGGCGATCTCGAGCGTGCCGGTATCGCCGGCACCGCCCACGAACCCGCCCCACGCGGCGAATTTCTTCGCCTGGTCGGGCGCGGGCGGCGTGCGGTCGGCAAGACCCGGCAATCGGTCGCGCCCGCCATGCGGCGCGGAAAGGATGATCGGCAGGTCGCCCTGGATTGTCGCGACGAAGCGCTGGGCGAAGTCCTGCGCACGCGCGGAACCCTGCCCGAGGGCGAGCAGGGCGCAGAAGGCGAATGCGAGCCGGGTCATGGGCGCTCCCTTTCGGTTGCCCCGAGCCTAGCAGGCAATCGCAAAAGAAAAGGGCCGAAGCGCCAGAGGCGTCGGCCCTAAGTTGGGGAGAAACCTGCCCACCGGGGCGAAAACGCCCTGCGCGACATGACTTCTTACTAAGCAGCTTTCGTGCCAGCCAAGGCCTTGGCTGCGCTGACGGCCGCCGCAAATCCTTCTGCGATCGCGTCGGCCGATGCGCCGGTGCGAACCAGCACGGCAAGACCGCCCGTCGTGACGCTCATGAGCGATGCCGTGCGCGAAGCCACGTCGGCCGGTACGAAACGGCGCAGGCTTTCCGCGATCGCCTCGCGGCCGCCATTGGTAAGTTCGCCTGCAAGCGCGCGCCAGCGGGGATCGGCTTCGCTCGCCTCGCCCAGCACGCTTGCGACAAGGCAGCCGCGCGGCGTGTCCTCGCCGCCGACATTCTGCCGTACGGCTGCGAAATAGCCCTCGATCAGGCTGTCGATGTCCGGTGCGGCGCTGAGCACCTCGCCGATCGCCGCCCAGTTGGTCGTCTGGTAGCGGCGCACGGCCTTCTCGAACAGGTCGGCCTTGTCGCCGAACGCGGCATAGAGGCTCGGCCGGTTGATGCCCATGGCCTTCGTCAGGGCTTCGAGCGACGCCCCATCGTAGCCGTGCTTCCAGAATGTGCAGATGGCGGCATCGAGGGCCTTTTCAGGGTCGAAACCGCGGGGGCGGCCGGCAGGCATCTTATTTTGTACCTTTCGGTAAGAAATTCCTTGACCACGCCAGAACGAGGGCATATCTATACCGAACGATACATAATTCACTTCCCCCGTTCAAGGAGAAACCACGTGAAACGCCTCGAAGGACTTTCCGCTCTCGTCACCGGCGGCACCACCGGCATCGGTCTCGAAACCGCCCGCCAGTTCCTGGCGCAGGGCGCGCGCGTGGCGATCACCGGCCTCAACCCCGAGCGGCTCGAAGCTGCGCGCAAGACGCTGGGCACGGGCGTCGTCGCGATCCGCGCCAACGCCGCCGAACCCGCCGTACAGAAGGCGCTCGTGGCCGAGATCGCCGCGAAGTTCGGCAAGCTCGACATCCTGTTCGCCAACGCTGGCATCGCCGAGTTCGCGCCGCTCGAAGCGGTGGACGAGGCGAATTTCGACCGCCAGTTCGACACGAACGTGAAAGGCCCGCTGTTCCTTATCCAGGCGCTGCTGCCGCATTTCGCGCCCGAAGCCTCGATCATCCTGAATGCCTCGGTCGTCGCGCATCGCGGAATGCCGAACACGGCCGTCTATTCGGCGACGAAGTCGGCGGTGCTCGGCCTCGCGCGTGCGCTGTCGGCGGAACTCGCCCCGCGCGGCATCCGCATCAACACGATCAGCCCCGGCCCGATCGACACACCCATCTACGGCAAGCTCGGTCTGACGCCCGAGGAAGCGGCCGGCATGGCCGAGCAGATCCGCGTGACGGTGCCGATGAAGCGCTTCGGCACGACCGGCGAGATCGCGGACGCGGCGGTGTTCCTCGCCTCGAAGGAGTCGCGCTACATGCTGGGCGGCGAACTCGTCGTCGGCGGCGGCATGGCGACGCTCTGAAGGATCAGGCTGGCTTCACCCAGACGGCGGTGTCGTGGAAAACGGCGCCGCCGGCCGGGAAGCCGGGATCGTCGGACGTCAGCACGTTGACGCCGATGCCTTCCTCGAACGCGTCGTTGGGCCAGATACTTTCGATGATGACGGTTCCGCGCAGCACGCCGTCGAACGCCTTGGCCGGAACCACCAGCGAACCGCGCTCGTTGCCCAGCCGCACGCGCGCGCCGTCGGCCGCACCCATCGCCGCGAGATCCTCGGGATGGATCATCGCGGCCGGCCGGCCTTCGCGCGCCTGCGAACCCGGCGTCTCGGTAAAGGTCGAATTGAGGTAGCTGCGCGCGGGTGCGGCGACGAGGCGGAAGGGCTTGTCCTTCGTCGCGGCGTCGTAGGCCGTCATCTGGTCGGGAAGGGCGGGCATGCCCTTCCACGCCGCGCCGATCTTTTCCCACTCGGCCTTGAAGTGCCAGCGCCTGTCGGCATGCGCGAAGCCATCGAGGAAATTGTCCGTCTCGAAACCGGCGGACTTGTCGTACCAGCGCCCGGCATGGACCTCGTCGGCCGACGGATAGCCCGACGCCTTCAGCGTCCAGTCGATCAGCTCCCACTCGCTCATGTCGAAGCCGGGATGCGAAGCGCCCAGGCGCCTGGCAAGCTCGCGGTGGACCCAGTGGTTCGACCGGCACTCGGCATGGGGCTCGACGACCTTCCTGGTCACCTGCAGGTAGGTGCTGCCGCTCGCATAGTACATGTCCTCGTGTTCGAGGAACGTCGTGGCGGGCAGCACGATGTCGGCCATGCGCGCGGTGTCGGTCAGGAACTGCTCGTGCACGCAGGTGAACAGGTCGTCGCGCGCGAAGCCCTCGCGCACCTTGGAAAGGTTCGGCGCCACGTTCATCGGGTTCGTGTTCTGGATGAACAGCGCCGTCACCGGCGGGCCATCGCCCAGATCACGCCTGTCGCCGGTCAGGATCGCGCCGATGCGGCTCTGGTCGAGCCGGCGCAGCTTCGCATCCACCCGGTCGAGCCCTTCGATCATCGTCTTGTCGAGTTTGTAGATCGCCGACTGGCCATAGAGCGCGCCGCCGCCCTTGTGCCGCCACGCGCCCGTGACCGCGGCGAGCGAGGCGGCCGCGTGCATCGAGGAAGCGCCGTTGCGGTGACGCGAGAAACCATAGCCCAGACGCACGAAGCTGCGTCTGGTCGAACCGAACATCCGCGCGAATTCGCGGATCTGCCCGGCCGGCACGCCGCAGATCGCCTCGGCCCATTCGGGCGTGCGGCTCGCGACATGCGCTTCGAGTTCGGCCGAGCCCTTGGTGTACTGCGCCATGTAATCGCGGTCGGCGAAGCCTTCGGCGAACAGCACATGCATGACCGCGACGGCCAGCGCCGCATCCGTGCCGGGGCGCACCATCAGGTGCATGTCGGCCTGCTCGGCCGTCGGCGTGCGGTAGGGATCGACGACGACGAACTTGGCGCCGCGGTTCTTCCGTGCGCGCGCGACATGCGTCATCACGTTGACCTGCGTGGAGACGGGATTGCCGCCCCACACGACGACGAGATCGGAATCGGCGATCGTGCGCGCGTCGGCGCCGCGCTTGGCGCCGGCGCCGACGTTCCAGCCCGCGTCGGCGAGCGTCACGCAGAAGGTCGAGAACTGGCGCGAATAGCCCATCGTGTTGCGCAGGCGCTCGATGCCGTCGCGCTGAACGAGACCCATCGTGCCGGCGTAGAAATAGGGCCACACCGTCTCGGCGCCGTAGCGCGCCGCCGCTTCCTTCAACCGGTGGGCGGTCTCGTCGAGCGCCTCGTCCCACGAGATCGGGGCGAAACCGTCGCGCCCGCTCCCCTTGGGGCCGACGCGGCGCAGCGGCTGCGACAGGCGCGCGGGATGGTGCTGGCGTTCGGCATAGCGGGCGACCTTCGCGCAGATGACGCCGGCCGTGTAGTCGTTGTCGCGGGCACCGCGCACCTTGCCGATACGATGGGAATCGAGGCGCTCGACTTCCAGCGAACAGGTCGACGGACAGTCGTGCGGGCAGGCGGAAGCATGCCAATCGGGCAAAACGGAGCTTGAATCGGGCATGGCCGGACGGTACGGGAACGTGTCGGGGGCGGCAAGTCCCCGCCTGAGTCGCCCGTTCCTGCATATCCCTGAACCCGAGGTCCGCCGCCAATGTCCGATTCCTGGATCGTCCGCCTGTCTGCCCGCGAGATCGCCGCACGCGTGAAGTCCCGCGACCTGACCGCCGTGCAGGTGCTCGATGCGCATCTGGCGCGCATCGCGTCCGAGAATCCGGCCGTCAACGCGATCTGCACGTTGGCCGAGGACAAGGCGCGCGGCTGGGCCGCCGACGTGGACGCGAGGGTCGCCGCCGGCGCCGATCCGGGCCTGCTCGCGGGCGTGCCGGTCGGCATCAAGGACGTGCACGCGACGGCGGGCATCCTCACCACCTACGGCTCGACGACGATGACCGAGAACGTGCCGACCGAGGATGCCGCCGTCGTCGCGCGCATCAAGGCGGCCGGCGGCGTGATCGTCGGCAAGACCAACACGCCGGAATTCGCGGCCGGCGCCAACACATACAACGAGGTGTTCGGCCCGACGCGCAATCCGTGGGATCTGCGCATGTCGGCTTCGGGTTCGACCGGCGGCGGTGCGGCAGCACTCGCTTCGCGCATGGTGGGGCTGGCCGACGGCTCGGATCTCGGCGGCAGCCTGCGCACGCCGGCAGCCTTCTGCGGCGTGGTGGGCCTGCGCCCGACGCCCGGCCTCGTGCCCATCCATTCGCCCAACAAGCCGTTCGACGCGCTCGCGGTCGCGGGGCCCATGGCGCGCGACGTCGAGGATTGCGCGCTGTTCCTGTCGGCCATCGCGGGGCCGAGCGCACGCGATCCGCGCGGCTTTTCCATCGTCGGGCGCGATTTCGTCGCGGCGGCGAATGCACCGGTCACGGGGCTGCGCGTGGCCTATGTCTCCGACATCGCGCGCATCGGCATCGACCGCGAGATCGACACGATCAGCCGCCAGGCGACCTACCAGCTCGGCACGTCGGGCGTGACGGTCGAGGAGATCGATCTCGATCTTTCCTTCGCGCGCGAGGCGTTCCTGCAGCTGCGCGGCCAGTGGATGGTGCAGTCGCATCTCGAGCGGCTGCATCTGGTCGACCGCTTCAACCCCAATCTCTCGGGCAATATCCGCAAGGGTCTTGCACAGGGCCCCATCGACATCGCCAAGGGCGAGATCGCGCGCGCGGCCCTCGTGCAGCGCTGGACCGACATCTTCGAGAAGTACGATGCGGTGTGCTGCGCGTGCGCGCCGGTCTCGCCGTTCCCGGTCGAGCAGAACTATCCCGACACGATCGACGGCAAGAAGATGTCGAGCTACATCGACTGGGTGGCGCCGACGTTCCTCGTCACGATGGCGGGGCTGCCCGCGATCTCGGTGCCGTGCGGCCTGACGGAAGCGAAGCTGCCCGTGGGCCTGCAGATCGTGGCGCCGCGCCATCGCGAAGAGACGACGCTGGCGCTCGCGCGCGGTGTCGAGCGCATGCGCCCGATCGGCATCGCGCCGTCACACGGGCCCCACTCAAACGGAGCTGCGGCCTAGCACCCAGCGCGCATAGAGGACCTGCACGGCGAACGGCACGAGGATCGCGAAGGCGGCGCTCTGGTCGAGCCACAGCGCCGTGCTGCCCTGGATCGCCGCCATCGCCGCGAGGAACGCCGCGACCTTGCCGTGCGAGAAGCCGGCCTGGTTGAGCCGCTGGTAGAGATGCGTGCGGTGGGCGGCGAACACGTTCTCGCCGGCCATGAGCCGCCGCACGGCGGTGAACAGCGTGTCGAACAGGAAATGCATCAGCACGATGGGCACGAGCCAGACGAGCTTGCCGTCGGCCGTCGCACCCGCCGCGAACACGCCGAGGCCCGCGAACGCGAAGCCGAGGAACTGCGAGCCCACGTCGCCCATGAAGATGCGCGCGGGCGGCAGGTTGAGTGCAAGGAAACCCGCGCACGCCGCCGCCAGCACGAAGGCAAGCGCTGCAAGCTGGTCGGCGCCCGCGAGCATCAAGGCGAGCCCTGCGAAGATCGCGGCGACCGTGCCGGTGGCGCCGGCAAGCGCGTCGAGCCCGTCCATGAAGTTGTAGGCGTTGGTGAGGCCGACGAACCACAGGAACGTGACCGCCGGGCCGAACGCGCCGAGTTCGACCGGCACGTAGCCCGGAATGTAGAGCCGCTCGATGATCGCCCCGCCGCCGATGGCGAGGAAGGCGGCGAGGAACTGCGCGCCGAACTTGATCGCGGCACTCTGCGGGCGCGCGTCGTCGGCAAGGCCGGCCAGCGCGGCGATGGTCGCACCCGCCGCGACCGGGGCTGCGACCGGCATGCCGGAAGCGACCAGCCAGCCGCCGATCAGCGTGCCGAGGACGAGCCCGACGCCGCCGCCGCGCGGCGTGGGCAGCATGTGCGACGAGCGCGCGTTCGGCAAGTCGACGAGGATTCGCGTACGGGCCATCGCCAGCGCGCCGCCGAATCCGGACAGCACGGCAAGCAGCAGGGCCGGCAGGAGCGGGAGGGAAGCCATGACCCTTGCTAGCCCGGCGGCCCGGTTCTTATCAACGGGCACGCCTGCGGCCCTTGCGTAGCCGCGCGGCGAATGCCTAATCTTTGGGCGACACGGCCGTAAACGGCCGGAACGTCAATGATTTAGGCACGCGATCGGGCTGGAATGGGCGTTGCATCGTCGATTCCAGGCTTCCAAGGCGAGAGAGCGATGAACAAGGACCACATGATCGTCTACGTCACCCCGGTCGCGACCGTGGTGGGTCTGTTCCTGCTCTGGGAGATGGCCTGCGCCGCCTTCAACATCCCGGTCTTCATCCTGCCGCGCCCGAGCGTGATCTTCGACACGATGGTCCTGCGCTGGGGCCCGATCTGGAGCAACGCGCGCTTCACGCTGCTGACGACGCTGGCCGGGTTCGGCCTCGCGGTCGTCGTCGGGATGGCCACCGGCCTTGCCATCGGCGCCTCGCGCGTCGTCTATGCGGGCGTCTATCCGGTGCTGATCGGCTTCAACTCGATCCCGAAGGTCGCGGTCGTCCCGGTCCTCGTGATCTGGTTCGGAATCGGCGCCGTCCCCGCCGTGCTCACCGCGTTCATGATCGCCTTCCTGCCCATCGCGGTGAACGTCGCGACCGGCCTCGCGACGATCGAACCGGAGATGCGCGACGTGCTGCGCTCGCTGGGCGCGCGCAAGCTGCAGATCCTCTGGAAGGTCGGCATCCCGCGCTCGCTGCCCTATTTCTTCGCCTCGCTGAAGGTGGCGATCACGCTCGCCTTCGTCGGCTCGGTCGTGGCCGAGACGGTCGCGTCGAACGAGGGCATCGGCTACCTGATGATCGCGGCTTCCTCGCGCTTCGACGTGCCGCTGGTGTTCGCGGGCCTCCTCGTCATCGCGGTGATGGGCGTGGTCATGTACGCGATCACCGTCATCATGGAACAGCACTTCACGGGCTGGGCGACGCGGGGGCAGGACGGCATCTGAAGCGCATGGGGCTTGCGCAGGGGGCGGGATTCGTCGTAACGCCGGGCGTTCCGTTTCCCACGAGAGGTCCGTCCGCCATGTCGATCAAGTACATCAATCCCGGCCCGCGCATGAGCGCCGGCACCGTCCACGGCTCCACCGTCTATCTCGCCGGCCAGGTCGCCGACGATCCGGTGCCGGACGCCAAGAAGCAGACCGCGCAGATCCTCGCGAAGATCGACGAGTTGCTGAAGCAGGCGGGCACGGACAAGACGAAGATCCTGTCGGCCAACATCTGGCTGTCGGACATCCGCTACTTCCCCGACATGAACTCGGTTTGGGACGGCTGGGTCGCCAAGGGTCACACGCCCGCGCGCGCCACCGTCGAAGCCAAGCTCGCCGGCCCGCAATACTGGGTCGAGATCATGGTCGTCGCCGCGATCTGAGACCGCCGCTCGAGCAGCTGCGCTGCAATCGCGATGGCGATCGCGTGCGGGTGCTTGTCGCGGAAATTGCCGATGCCGACCGGGCAGACCAGCGCCCCGGTCGGCACGTTCTTCGCCGCAAGGCGCGCTTCGAACCGCGCGCGCTTGCTGGCCGATCCGATCAGTCCGACATAGGCGAGATCGCCCCGCCGCAGCAGCCGCTCGACCAGCACGAGGTCGAGATCGTGGCTGTGCGTCATCACCAGCGCCATCGCCCCCGGCGGCACGTCCTTGATCGCGTCCTCGGGGAAGGGCTCGACGATCTTCGCCGCGTTGGCGGGAAGGGCGGCCGGGAACTCGGCCGCGCGCGCATCGACGAGATTCACTTTCGCAGGCAGCCCAGCCAGATGATGGACGAGGGCGCGGCCCACATGGCCCGCCCCGAAGATCCACACGTTCCATGCCACGGCCGCGAACGGCTCGATCAGCAGCGAGACGGCCCCGCCGCAGCACTGGCCGAGCGCCGGGCCCAGCGCGAAGCGCTCGAGCTTCGGCGCGGTCTCGCCTGCGACGAGCATCGCGCGCGCGATCTCGATGGCTTTGAGCTCCAGATGCCCGCCGCCGACGGAGCCGGTCTGGCCGCGCGCCGCGACGACCATCTTGGTGCCGCCTTCGCGCGGTACCGAACCTTCGGCCGCGATGATGGTGACGAGCGCGCAGGGCTCGCCCGCATCGCGGTGACGCTGGAGGGCGGCCAGCCAGTCGTCCGAAGGCACGGGCAGAAGCTCGGTCATTTCGCGGCCTCGATCGCCATCAGCACGCGCTCGGGCGTGGCGGGCGCATCGAGATGCGCCTTGGGGGCGGCGGCACAGGCCGCGTCCTGCAACGCGAGGAATACGGCGGTCGCCAGCATCAGCGGCGGCTCGCCCACGGCTTTCGAGCGGTGGATCGATTCTTCGCGGTTGCGCCCGCCCGTCCACAGCCGCGTGCGGAACCGGCGCGGCATGTCGCGCGCGATCGGGATCTTGTAGGTGGAAGGCGCGTGCGTGCGCAGGCGCCCCGTGGCGTCGAACCAGATTTCCTCGGTCGTCAGCCAGCCCATGCCCTGGATGAAGGCGCCTTCGACCTGCCCGATATCGATGGCGGGATTGAGCGAGGCGCCCGCATCGTGCAGCAGTTCGGCGCGGTCGATCGAATATTCGCCCGTCAGCGTGTCGATGGTCGCCTCCACGTGCGCCGCCCCGTAGGCGAAGTAGTAGTAGGGGCGGCCCTTGGCACTCGCGCGGTCGAAATGGATCTTCGGCGTGCGGTAGAAGCCGGTCGCCGAAAGCTGGATGCGCGCGTTGTAGGCCTGCTGGACCGCCTCGCGGAAGGGGAGGCGTTGGCTCGCGACGGTCACATGGCCGTCGGCGAAGCTGACTTCCGCTTCGCCGACGCCGTGATGCCCGGCGAGGAAATTCGCGATGCGTGCCTTGATCGCGCGCGCGGCCGCCTGCGCGGCCTTGCCGTTGAGATCGGAGCCGGCCGACGCGGCCGTGGCCGACGTGTTGGGCACCTTGCCGGTATTCGTCGCGGCGATGCGCACGCTTTCAAGCGGCACGGCGAATTCGTCGGCGACGATCTGGCAGACCTTGGTGTGCAGGCCCTGGCCCATCTCGGTGCCGGCATGGTTGAGCGCGATGGAGCCGTCCGTATAGACATGGACGAGCGCGCCCGCCTGGTTGAACTGGATGGCTGTGAACGACACGCCGAACATCACGGGCGTCAGCGCCATGCCCTTCTTCAGGATCGGGCTGGCGGCGTTGAAGGCGTCGATCTCCGTGCGCCGCGCCGCGTAGCCGACATCGCCCGACAGTTCGGCGACGATCTTGTCGGCGACGAAATCGTCGGCGCGCTGGCCGTAATGCGTTTCGTCGCGTGGCGCGGGCCCGAAGAAATTGAGCTTCCGCACGTCGAGCGGATCGCGGCCGACCGCGCGCGCCACGCGGTCGAGCACGTGTTCGGCCGCCAGCACGCCCTGCGGCCCGCCGAAGCCGCGGAACGCGGTGTTGGACTGCGTGTGCGTCTTGCAGGCATGGCCGGTCGCGCGCACATGCGGAATGTAATAGGCGTTGGTCGTGTGGAAGAGCGCGCGGTCGACGATGGAGGTCGAGAGGTCGGCCACGTGCCCTGCGCGCGCGGCGTACACGATGTCGAGCGCCAGCAGGCGGCCCTCGTCGTCGAAGCCCACGTCGTAGCGCACGAGAAAATCGTGGCGCTTGCCCGTGATCATGAAATCGTCGTCGCGGTCGAGACGGAACTTGACTGCGCGCCCGGCCTTGCGCGCCAGCACGGCGGCGATGCAGGCGATGATCGCGGGCTGCGTTTCCTTGCCGCCGAAACCCCCGCCCATGCGCCGCACCTCGCAGACGACGGCGCTGGCGGGAAGGTCGAGTGCGCGCGCGACCATCTTCTGCACTTCGGTCGGATGCTGGGTGGACGACCACACGGCCATCTCGCCGCCTTCCTGCGGGGCGGCCAGCGCGATGTGTCCTTCGAGATAGAAATGGTCCTGCGCGCCGTTGCGGAACTCGCCCTTCAGGCGCCGCGGCGCCTTTTCGAGTGCCGCCGGCGCGTCGCCATGCTGCATCACGTAGGATTTCGCGACGAAAGACTGTTTCTCCAGCGCGTCCTCGATGGTGAGGATGGCGGGCAGTTCCTCGTAGACGATCTTCGCGAGCTTGGCCGCCGCGCGCGCCGCCTGGATCGACGTCGCGGCGATCGCGGCAACGGGCTGGCCGATATATTCGACGATGCCCTCGGCGAGGAACGGCTCGCCCTTGAAGATCGGGCCCACGTCGTTGCGCCCCGGCACGTCGGCCGCCGAGATCGCCGCGAAAACGCCGGGTGCCGCGCGCACGGCCGAAAGATCGACCGAGACGATGCGCGCATGCGCCTTCGAGCTCAGTACGCAGTAAGCATGCAGCGTGCCTTCGGGCACCGGCAGGTCGTCGATATAGAGCGCCTCGCCCGACACGTGCTTGGCGGCGCTGTCGTGCGCGACCGGCTTGCCGACGGCCTCGAACGTCTCAGCCATAGCGCACCGCCCGCGTGGCCGTCTTGCTGCCGGTGCTCTCGTGCCAGAAGCGGACCAGCAGGTTGCCTGCGACCTTCATCCGATAGGCGGCCGACGCGCGCATGTCGCTCAGCGGCGCGAAATCGCGCGCCAGCGCGGCGGCGGCCGTTTCCGCGGCCGCGAGCGTCCACTGGCGGCCGACGAGTTCGGCCTCGCAGGCGGCGGCGCGCTTGGGTATCGCGGCCATGCCGCCGAACGCCGCGCGGAAGCTCGCGATCTTCCCGTCCTCGACCGTCATCGCGAACACGGCGCATACGGCCGAGATGTCGTCGTCGAGTCGCTTGGAAACCTTGTAGGCCGCAAGCTTCATCCCCGGCGCGGGGAGCGGGATGCGGACCCTGGCAACGATCTCGCCGGGCGCGAGCGCCGTCTTGCGATAGTCGAGGAAGAAATCGGCGAGCTTCATGCGCCGCATGCCGGCCGGCCCGGAAAGCTCGACATCGGCATCGAGGGCGATGAACACTGGCGGCGAATCGCCGATGGGCGAGGCGTTGGCGACGTTGCCGCCGACGGTCCCGGCATTGCGCACCGGCGGGCCTGCGAAGCGCGCGAACAGTTCGTCGAGGGCGGGCCATGTCGAAACGAGCGGGCCGAATGCCTCGCTCCACGTGACGGCCGCCCCCAGTTCCAGATGCGTGGCGGTCCTGACGATGCCGCGCAGTTCTGCCACGCGGCCCAGATAGACGACCTTGCCGAGCGCGCGGTGCGCCTTGGTCACTTCGAGGCCAAGATCGGTGCCGCCCGACAGGAACCGCGCATCGGGATGCGCCGCCAGCGTCGCGTGGAGTTCTTCAAGATTGCGGGGCGCGAAGAAGCGGTCTTCGTAGGCGAGGCCCTTGGTCCGTGCGAGTACCGCGAGTGCGGCAGCGATTCTGGCAACCTTCGCATCGAATGCGTCAGGGCGCTTGGTGTCGAACATCTTCGCGGCCGCATCAAGGATCGGCCGGTAGCCCGTACAGCGGCAGAGATTGCCGCCGAGCGCGCGGTCCAGAGTCTCGCGCGACGGCGGCAGCGGGCCGTCGTAGGTGCGGTAGAGCTGGAACAGGCTCATCACGAAGCCGGGCGTGCAGAAGCCGCATTGCGAGGCGTGGGTCTCGACCAGCGCCTGCTGCACGGCATGCGGCACGCCGTCGCTCTTCATGTCCTCGACGGTGAGCAGCTGCGTGCCGTCGAGCGTGCCGACGAACTGGATGCAGGAATTGACCGAGCGGTAGGAAAGCCCGCCGGTCGCGTCGGGTTCGGCGAGCACGACCGTGCAGGCCCCGCAATCGCCCTCCGCGCAGCCTTCTTTGGTGCCGGTGCGCCCACAGGCGCCGCGCAGCCAGTCGAGGACGGTCGTCGTCGGATCGATTCCGTCGATCTCGACCGGCCTGTCGCCCAGAAGTAGTCGGATCTTGTCGGTCAACTCGGACGCCCCGCTGTCGGATCGCGTTATTTGTGCAAGAATCCCACCGATGACACGCCCGATGCAAGCCCCGGACCCGAAAGAAGCGATCCGCGCCCACGCGCTGGGCCTCGGCTTCGATGCCGTGGGCTTCGCGGCGGCCGAGGCGTCGGTGCAGGCGAAGGCGGGGCTGCAGGCGTTCCTCGACGCCGGCATGCAGGGTGATATGGGCTGGATGGCGGCCAATGCCGACCGGCGCGCCGACCCGAAAACGCTGTGGCCCGACGCGCGCAGCGTGATCGTCCTCGCCCTCAACTACGGCCCCGACCACGATCCGCGTGAAAATCTGGCGCAGGCCGACACGGGCAATCTCTCGGTCTATGCGCGCAATCGCGACTATCACGACACGATCAAGAAGCGGCTGAAGGAACTGGGGCGCTGGATGTGCGGGACGCTCGGTGGCGACTGCAAGGTCTTCGTCGATACGGCACCGGTGATGGAAAAGCCGCTCGCCCAGAGTGCCGGCCTCGGCTGGCAGGGCAAGCACACGAACCTCGTGTCGCGCGCGCATGGCTCGTGGCTGTTCCTGGGCTCGGTTTTCACCACGCTCGATCTCGCCCCCGATGCGGCGGAGACCGATCATTGCGGCGGCTGCCGGGCGTGTCTCGATGCTTGCCCGACGGCGGCGTTCCCGTCGCCCTACCGGCTCGATGCGCGGCGCTGCATCTCGTATCTCACGATCGAGCACAAGGGCCACATCCCGGCCGAGTTTCGCGCCGCGATGGGCAACCGCATCTATGGCTGCGACGATTGCCTCGCCGCGTGTCCGTGGAACAAGTTCGCGCGCGCCGCCAGCGAGGCCGATTTCGTGGCACGCGCAGACCTGACGGCACCCAGGCTTGCCGAACTGGTCCGGCTCGACGATGCGGGCTTCCGGGCGAAATTCGCCGGCTCGCCGGTCAAGCGCATCGGACGCGACCGCTTCGTGCGCAACGTGCTGGTCGCGGTCGGCAATGCGGGCGATGCGGCGCTGGCGGACGACGTACGGACTTTGACGGACGATCCGTCGCCGCTGGTGCGCGCGATGGCGGTCTGGGCGCTGAAGCGCCTGCTTGCCAAGGACGAATTCGCGGCCCTTGCGCAAAGCCGCACACCCTGCGAAACCGACGCCGCCGTCGCCGCCGAGTGGAGTGGGATTTGAAGCTTTCCGACTTCGATTTCGACCTACCCGAGACGCTGATCGCGCAGGCCCCGGTGGAGCCGCGCGACGCCGCGCGGCTGCTGCATGTCGCCGGCACGCTCGCCGATCGGCGGGTGCTGGATCTGCCCATGCTGCTGCGGCGCGGCGACCTGCTCGTCTACAACGACACGCGCGTGCTGAAGGCGCGGCTGACCGGCATGCGGGGTGCGGCGAAAATCGAGGTGACGCTGCACAAGCGCGAGAGCGACGACACGTGGCGCGTCTTCGCCAAGGGCGCCAAGCGCCTGAAGCCCGGCGACCGGATCGTCTTTGCCGAAGGTTTCACGGCCGAAGTTCTCGACAAGTCGGAGGAAGGCGACGTGGGCCTGCGCTTCTCGGCCGGCGGGGCGGTGCTGTTCGCGGCCCTGAACCGCCACGGGGCGATGCCGCTGCCGCCCTATATCAAGCGCGCCGGTGCCGATACGGCCGACGAAGCGCACTACCAGACCGTCTGGGCCCGGCGCGACGGTGCCGTCGCGGCTTCCACCGCAGGCCTGCATTTCTCGCCCGGCCTGCTCGCCGCCCTCGATGCGGCCGGCATCGAACGTGCGGCGTTGACCTTGCACGTCGGCGCAGGCACGTTCCTGCCCGTGAAAACCGAGAACATCATCGAACACCGCATGCACGCCGAATGGGGCGAACTGACGGATGAGACCGCCGAGCGCATCAACGCCGCGAAGGCCGAGGGGCGGCGCGTCGTCGCCGTGGGCACGACCGCGCTGCGCGTGCTGGAAACCGTCGCCGACGATGCCGGGCGCGTGCGCGCGTGGACGGGCGAGACGCGGCTGTTCTGCCTGCCGGGCTTCCGCTTCCGCGCGGCCGACGCGCTGATGACGAATTTCCATCTGCCGAAATCGACGCTCTTCATGCTTGTGTGTGCCTTTGCGGGCGTGGAGCGCATGAAGGCCGCCTACGCGCATGCGATCGCGAAGGGTTACCGCTTCTTCAGCTACGGCGATTCGAGCCTGATCGAGAAGGCGTCGTGAGCGGCTTCGGCTTCAAGCTTCTCGCGCGCGACGGGCGCGCGCGCCGCGGCCGCGTGACGACCGGGCGTGGCGCCATCGAGACGCCGGCCTTCATGCCGGTGGGCACGGCCGCGACGGTGAAGGCCATGCAGCCGGAATCCGTCGCCGCGACGGGTGCCGAGATCCTGCTGTGCAACACCTACCATCTGATGCTGCGCCCCGGCGCCGAGCGCGTGGCGCGGCTGGGCGGCCTGCATCCGCTGATGAACTGGCAGAAGCCGATCCTGACGGATTCGGGCGGCTACCAGGTGTTCTCGCTGTCGAAGCTGCGCAAGCTCGACGAGAACGGCGTCACGTTCCAGTCGCATCTGGACGGCTCCAAACATGCGCTGACGCCCGAGCGCTCGATCCAGATCCAGCACCTGCTCGATTCCGACATCACGATGGCGTTCGACGAATGCACGCCCTATCCCGCGACGGTCGACGAGGCGGCGGCCTCGATGCGCCTTTCCATGCGCTGGGCCGCGCGCAGCCGCTCGGCGTTCGTCGAGCGCGCGGGCTACGGCATTTTCGGCATCGTACAGGGCTCGATGTACGCAAACTTGCGCGAGGAGAGCGCCAAGGCGCTCGCCGCGATGGATTTCGACGGCTACGCCATCGGCGGCCTCGCGGTGGGCGAGCCGAAGGACATCCGCGAGGAAACGCTCGCCGCGACCGAGCCTTTCATGCCGGCGGACAAGCCGCGCTACATGATGGGCGTGGGCAAGCCGCAGGACATCGTCGCGGCCGTCTCGCTGGGCGTGGACATGTTCGACTGCGTGCTACCCACGCGCTCGGGCCGCACGGGGCAGGCCTTCACCAGCGCGGGCACGCTCAATATTCGCAACGCGAAATATGCCGAAGATACCGGCCCGGTCGATCCTGAATGCGGGTGCCCGGCCTGCCGCAGCTACAGCCGCGCCTATCTGCATCATCTGATCCGCTCGGACGAGATCCTCGGGCCCATGCTGCTGACCTGGCACAATCTGGCCTATTATCAGGACCTGATGCGCGGCCTGCGCGGGGCCATCGTCGAAGGAAGGCTCGCCGCGTTCAGGGCCGAGTTCGAGCGCCGCCAGGGCCTGTCGAGCGAAGGGGAAAGCGATGCCTAAGAACATCTATTCGGGCCTGAAGCAGCTCGGCCGCGAGTCGAAGATCCCCGAGACGCCCGAGCGCGCGGTGCTGGAGCGCGTCGCCAACCCGCATGTCGGCACGGACTATGTCGTGCGCTTCACGGCGCCCGAATTCACGTCGATCTGCCCGATCACCGGCCAGCCCGATTTCGCGCACATCATGATCGACTACGTGCCGAACCGCTTCCTCGTGGAATCGAAGGCGCTGAAGCTCTACCTGCAGAGCTTCCGCAACCACGGCGCCTTCCACGAGGCCTGCACGGTCGACATCGCCAAGAAGCTGGTGAAGGTGCTGGCGCCGAAATACCTGCGCATCGGCGCCTACTGGTTCCCGCGCGGCGGCATGCCGATCGACGTGTTCTGGCAGACCGGGCGCCTGCCCAAGGGCGTGTGGCTGCCCGAGCAGGGCGTTCCGCCCTATCGCGGGCGCGGCTAGGGCCGCCGCGGTACCATCGGTCCCGGCGGATTGAGATCGATCACCTCGACCGCGAAGCGCAGCGTCTGGCCGTCGCGCTTCACTTCCAGCGTCGCGCGGTTGCCCACGCCCGCGCGTCCGAACGCGTCGGCAAGATCGGGCACGTTGCGCACGCGCATGCCGTCGATCGACGAGATGACGTCGCCCACGCGCTTGGTTTCCGGATCGATCGCCTTGAGGCCGGCGCGCTCGGCCGGCGTGTTGGGCGCGATCTGCACGACGACGGCGCCGTCGGCCCCCAGCTTCTCGGCCTCGTCCTCCGACGCGATGATCACGCCGATGCCCGGGCGCGGGACGCGGCCGTCCTTGATGAGCGCCGGCACGATGCGGTTCACGGTGTCGACCGGAACCGAGAAGCCGACGCCTGCCGAAGTCCCGCTGCGCGACAGGATCGCGGTGTTGACGCCGATCAGCCGACCGCGCGCGTCGAGCAGCGGCCCGCCCGAATTGCCGGGGTTGATCGCGGCGTCGGTCTGGATCACGCCGGCGACCTCGCGGCCGGCCACCGTCGGCAGCTTGCGGCCCAGCGCCGAAATGATCCCCTGCGACAGCGACCGATCGAGTCCGAACGGATTGCCGATGGCGAAGACGAGCTGGCCCACGCGCAGCCCGTCGGACGCGCCGCGCGCGATGGGTTGCAGGGGCGCGTCGGCGCGGTCGAGGCGGATCACCGCGAGGTCCACTTCCGGCGCCATGCCGACGACGCTGGCGGGCAGGCGGCGCGTGCCGTCGAACGTGACCGACAGGATGCGTCCCTCGGCCAGGCCCTCCAGCACATGCGCGTTGGTGACGATGTGGCCGGCCGTGTCCCATACGATGCCGGATCCCGCCCCGTCGCCCGCGCGCAGACGCTCGCTGGTGCGCGCCCCGCCGGTGTCGCGCCGCAGCGAGATCGCCACGACCGAGGGAGCCGCCCGCTCGAACAGCCCGACGATCTCGCGTTCCAGCGCTTCGAGCTGCTGGGCGCGCGCCGGGGCGTGGCCGGCGAGGGCGAAGGCGAGAACCGTCAGGGCAGGCAGAAACCGTCTCATCGGCCAAAGGATAAGGCATCGGGCCGGGTGCTGCCAGACGGGCCCGCTTTGACAGCTGCCGGGCGGATATGGACAGATAGGAGCAAGCCCAGTATCGTTGACCGTACGGTCAATGAAATAAATATCAAGGGAGGCGGAGATCATGGCGTTGTTCACGCGACGCGCGGCGCTCGGCGCTGCGGCAGCAACCGTTCTCGTGGCGGCATTCGCGTCGGGAGCTTCGGCACAGCAGCAGCCGATCCGGGTCGGCGCGGTGCTCGCGGTCACGGGGGGCGCCTCGTTCCTCGGCGATCCGGCCGCGAAGACGCTTCGCCTGTATGTCGACCAGATGAACAAGGCCGGCGGGCTGCTCGGCCGCCAGCTCGAACTCAAGCTCTATGACAGCGCGGGCGACCCGCGCCAGGCCGTGACCTTCACGCGCCGCCTCATCGAGGACGACAAGGTCGACTTCATCCTCGGCGCTTCGACGACGGGCGAGACGATGGCGATGATCGAACTCGTCGAGGAAGCCAAGATCCCGCTCGTCAGCCTTGCGGGCGCCACGCCGATCGTCGAGCCGGTCAAGAGCTGGGTGTTCAAGACCCCGCATTCCGACCGCATGGCGGTCGAGAAGATGTACGACGACATGCGCCGCGACAACATGACCAAGGCCGCGATCCTCGCAGGCTCGGGCGGGTTCGACCAGTCGTGCCGCGCCGAGGCGAAGGCGCTCGCACCGCGCTACAACATCCAGATCGTCGCGGACGAGACCTATGCCGCGACAGACACCGACATGACGCCGCAGCTCACCCGCATCCGCAACACCGCAGGCGTACAGGCGATCATCGGCTGCGGCTTCGGTTCGCCCACGGTGATCACCGCGCGCAACTATCGCCAGCTCGGCATGCAGAACGTGCGCTTCTATTTCAACCACGGCGTCGCTTCGCAGCAGTTCATCGACCAGAGCCAGGGTGCGGCGGAAGGCATGCGCATGCCGGTCGCGGCCCTGCTGGTGGCCGCCCAGCTGCCCGATAGCGATCCGCAGAAGAAGGTGACGACGGCGTACACGGCCGCCTACAAGGCCGCGTACAACAACGAGGCCGTCTCCGGGTTCGGCGGCCACGCCTACGACGCCTTCATGCTGGCGGTCGAGGCGATCAAGCGCGCGGGCTCGGTCGACAAGGCCAAGGTGCGGGCCGAGATCGAGAAGACGGCGAACTTCATCGGCGCCGACGGCATCTTCAACATGAAGCCGACGGACCACATGGGGCTCGATATCCGTTCGTTCAAGATGGTCGAGGTTCGCAACGGAACCTGGCATCTGCTCTACTAGGGGCCGACCTAGCCGGGCCGCCCGCCCCGAGATTCGCGGGGCGGGCGGCGCCATTTCCGGGGTGCGCGTTTGGACGAATTCCTGCAGTTCCTGTTTTCCGGACTGACGCGCGGCTCGATCTACGCGATGGTCGGGATCGGCTTCGCGATCATCTACAATGCCAGTCACGTCATCAATTTCGCGCAAGGCGAGTTCGTGATGATCGGCGGCATGGCGGCCGTCTACATCACGACGAAGCTCGGCCTGCCGCTCCTCGCGGCGATTCCGCTCGCGCTCGTGTTCGCGGCCCTCGTCGGCATGGCGCTGGAGAAATTCGCGGTCGAGCCGGCGCGCGGCGCTTCGGTCGTCACGATCATCATCATCACGATCGGCGCATCGATCTTCATCCGCGGCGGGGTCGAGGTCGCGATCGGCAAGCGCGACCATTCGCTGCCAGCCTTCTCGGGCGAGACGCCTATCGCGATCGGCGGGGCGACGCTGCAGCCGCAGAGCCTGTGGGTGATGGGCTCGCTCGTCGCCGTGGTGCTGTTCCTCAAATGGTTCTTCGATTCCACGCGCCTCGGCAAGGCGATGCTCGCCACGTCACACAACCGGCTTGCGGCCCAGCTCGTCGGCATCGAGGTGCGCCACATCCTGCTGGCGAGCTTCGCGCTCTCGGCCGCACTGGGTGCGCTTGCCGGCATTCTCACCGCGCCGATCACGCTGACGCGCTACGACATCGGCGTGATGCTGGGTCTTAAGGGCTTCTGCGCCGCGATCCTCGGGGGGCTGGGGAGCCCGTACGGAGCAATCGCGGGCGGGCTCGCGCTCGGCCTCGCCGAGGCGATGACCGGCGGCTACATCAGTTCCGGCTATCAGGATGCCGTCGCCTTTGCGGTCATCCTCGCCGTGCTGTTCGTGCGCCCGCAGGGCCTGTTCGGCCGCGCCGGAACGGAGCGGGTCTGACGATGCCCGATTTCGTGCGACGCAACGCCGGGCTGATCGCGCTGACCCTGATCGTCGCGTTGCTGCCGCTCCTCCTGCCCAACCGCTTCTATTTCGACGTCGCGACGAAAGTGTGGCTCAACGCCATCGTGTGCGTGGGCCTCAACCTGCTCGTCGGCTATGCGGGGCAGATCAGTCTCGGCCACGCGGGATTCTTCGCACTTGGCGCCTATGCCTCGGCGATACTCACGCGCCGGTTCGAGCTCAACGGCCTCGTCGCGATGGTGCTGGGGGCGGCGGGCACGGCGCTGCTCGCTTTCGCGGTGTCGCGCCCGATCCTGCGCCTCAAGGGCCACTATCTCGCGATGGCCACGCTCGGCTTCGGCATCATCGTGTTCATCGTCATCAACCGCGAGATATGGCTGACCGGCGGCCCCGACGGCGTGCGCGTGCCCGCGCTTGCGTTCGGCGACTGGCGCCTCACGCGCATCGAGGACTGGTACTGGGCCACGGGTGGCGTCCTGCTCGTCGCGGTCTTCCTGTCGCGCAACCTGATCGATTCGGGCGTGGGGCGCGCGTTGCGTGCGCTCAACGGCTCGGAAGTGGCCGCCGCGACGGCCGGCATCGACACCGCGCGCATGAAGGCGATGGTGTTCGTCGTCTCGGCCGTGTTCGCCTCGCTCGCGGGCTCGCTCTTCGCGCATGTCGAGCGCTTCATCACGCCGGCCGAGGCGGGGTTCCTGCGTTCGATCGAGTTCGTCACGATGGTGGTGCTGGGCGGCATGGCGTCGACCTTCGGTGCCGTCGTGGGGGCCGCACTGCTGACCGTGCTTCCGCAGGCGGTCGCGGACTTCCAGGATTACAAGCATCTCGTCTTTGGCGCGGTGCTGATCGCGACGATGGTCTTCCTGCCGCGGGGCCTCGTGCCCAGCCTCGGCGATCTGCTGCGCCGGCGGGGGGCGAAATGAGCCTGCTGCGCGTGGAGAACCTGTCGCGGAGCTTCGGCGGCGTGAAGGCCGTCGCGGACGTGTCGTTCGCCGTCGAGCCGGGCGCGATCCATTCGCTGATCGGGCCGAACGGGGCAGGGAAGACGACGCTGTTCAACCTCGTCACCGGCGTCTACGTGCCCGACGCGGGCCGCATCCTCGTCGCGGACCAGGACGTGACCGCGCTGCCCACCGCCGCACGCGCGGCGCTTGGCGTGCAGCGCACGTTCCAGAACCTGCAGATCTTCTTCAACATGACGGCGGTCGAGAACGTGATGGTCGGCCAGCATCTCCATGTCGATACGGGGCTGATCGGCTCGCTGCTCGGTCTGCCGCGCGTCCGAGGCCAGACGGCGATGGCCCGCCGGCGAGCGGAAGAGCTTCTCGACCATGTCGGCCTCGCCGAGTGGCACAAGGCCGACGCCGACGCGATGCCCTACGGCGCCCTGAAGCGGCTCGAGATCGCGCGCGCGCTTGCGGCCGAGCCGCGCCTGCTGCTGCTGGACGAGCCCGCCGCCGGGCTCAATCCCAGGGAAACGCAGGAGATCGAGCATCTCATCCGGCGGGTCGCCGCTTCCGGCGTGACGGTCGTGCTGGTCGAGCACGACATGAAGCTCGTCATGAACGTGTCGGACCACATCCTCGTGCTCGACTACGGCCGCAAGCTTGCCGAAGGAACGGCCGCAGAGGTGCGACGCAATCCCGACGTCATCAAGGCGTATCTCGGCGAAGCGGCGGCCGGAGGGCGCGGCGTATGAAATCCGGCCCGCCCGACATGCTGCTGGAAGTCTCCGGCCTCGTCTCCCACTACGGACGCATCGAGGCGCTGAAAGGGATCGATCTTGCCGTCGCCGAGGGCGAGCTTCTGGCGCTCGTCGGCGGCAACGGGGCGGGCAAGACGACGCTGCTGCGCGCGATCTCCGGCGTCCGGCCCGCAAGCGCGGGGCGCATCCGTTTCGCCGGGACGGACATCTCCGTCCTGCCGGCGGCCGCGCGCGTGCGCCTCGGCATCTCGCAGGTGCCGGAGGGCCGCCAGGTCTTCGGGCCGATGAGCGTGGAGGACAATCTCGTGCTTGGCGGCCATACGCGCAGCCGTACGGAGCTGGACGAGGGGATCGCGCGCGCCTACGCGATGTTCCCGATCCTGGCCGAGCGCCGCCGGCAGGCGGCCGGCACGCTGTCGGGCGGCCAGCAGCAGATGCTGGCGATCGCGCGGGCGCTGATGGCGCGCCCGCGCCTGCTGCTGCTCGACGAGCCGTCGATGGGCCTCGCCCCGCTGCTGGTGCAGGAGATTTTCGCGACCGTGAAGCGGCTGAAGGGCGAGGGGGTGACGATCTTCCTCGTCGAGCAGAACGCGGCCGCCGCGCTCGCCATCGCCGATCGCGGCTATGTGATCGAGACCGGCCGCATTACCATGCAGGACAGCGGCCCCGCTCTGCTTGCCGACGAGCGCGTCAAGGCCGCGTATCTGGGAATCTGAGGAGCGCAATCCATGGCCAAGGCCTTCGCATCGACCGCCGATCTCGAGGAAAAGAAGGAGAAGTTCGTCCGCCTCGCCGAGGGCGCCTATTGCCTGACGGCCGAGGGCGATCCGAACTCCGGCGTCGTGATCGGCGACGATTGCTGCATGGTGATCGATGCGCGCGCCACGCCGGTCATGGCCCGCGAACTCGTGCGCCATATCCGCAAGGTGACCGACAAGCCGGTCAAGTACGTCGTGCTCACGCACTATCACGCGGTGCGCGTACTGGGGGCGAGCGGCTACAAGGCCGAGCACGTCATTGCTTCGCGTCCGACGCTGGAGATGATCCGCGAACGCGGCAAGCAGGACTGGAAATCCGAGGTCGGCCGCTTTCCGCGCCTGTTCCGCGCGGCCGGCACTGTGCCGGGCCTCACCTGGCCGACCATCGTGTTCGACAAGTCGATGACGCTTTTCCTCGGCAAGAAGGAAGTGCAGATCCTCCAGCCGGGCGGTGGTGGGCACACGCGCGGCGACAGCGTGGTGTGGCTGCCCAAGGAAAAGGTGCTGTTCTCCGGCGATCTGGTCGAGGAGGGTGCGACCCCCTATTGCGGCGACGCGCAGCTCGCCGAGTGGCCGGCCACGCTCGATGCGTTGCTGGCATTGAAGCCACAGAAGCTGGTTCCCGGCCGCGGCGAAGCGATGCTGACGGCTGCCGCCTCGCGCCGCGCCATCGAGGGCACGCGCCGTTTTGTGCAGGAGCTGCTCGCGCACGCGAAGAAGGGCGTGAAGGCGAAGAAGGATCTCAATGCCGTCTATGCCGAGACGTACCGCGCGATGGCGCCCAAGTACGGCAAGTGGGTGATCTTCGACCACTGCATGCCGTTCTGCGTGTCCCGCGCCTACGATGAGGCGAAGGGTCTTGCGCATCCACGCATCTGGACGGCGGCGCGCGACAGGGAAATGTGGCGCGCGCTGCAGCGCTGAAGATTCAGTGCCGCCGCGCCAGCGCGCGCGGGTCGGGCGATTTTCCCGCGTGGCGATAGGCAGCGAGCAGCATTTCCTCGAACAGGTCGCGTTGCGCATTGCTGCCGCCCAGCCGCTCGTGCTCGGGCAGCATGGCGCCGAGCGATTCGATGGCACCTTGCCAGTCGTGCTTCGCGAAGGCGGCGAAGCCCTTGGCGGCGAGTGCTACGACCGGCTGGGCAGGGCCGCGCGTGCCTGCGGCGCGCATTTCCAGTTCGGCCGCATCGCCCGTCATCGCGGCTGCAAGGGCCACGTGCACGTCGACGAAGGCAAGGCCCGCGCGCGGGAACTCGCGTTTGGCATAGGCCGCGACCTTCTCCCACGCGCCCGCAGGCGGGGTGCTGCCCATCAATTCGGCGCGCAGCAGGAACGAGGCGGAGTCGGTCAGCACGTTGAGCGACGGTCCCCACAGCGCGTCCGGCGCGATGGCCGTGTCGTAGATCTTCCACGCTTCGCCGGTGTCGCCGGCGACGAGTGCCCATAGCGCCCGGTGCCAGTTGATGTGGCAATGCAGGAGGCCCGCGCGGGGATAGCCGACGATGAAGTCGGCCAGCCGCCGCCGCCCTTCGGCGACCTCGCCCGCTTCGTAATGCACATGGGCGAGGATATGCATGCCGTGCGCGTCGCGCGGATTCTGCGCCAGCGCCTTCGTCACCTTCGCCCGGCCGCTTTCGAGCTCACCCGTCTCGACATGCGCGAAAGCCTGCATGGCAAGGAACCACCAGTCCTCGCCATATTGCGGGGCCAGCCCGTCGAGCAGGGCGCGCAGGCTCGCCGAGCGGTGCGCAAGCCCGCTGAAGCCGTAGAGCCCGAACACGCCGACGCAAGGGGAAAGTGCCATCGCATCGCGCGGCCATTCGCGCAGATGCGCACGGATCGCGTCGAGGGCAAGCGGACCCTGTCCGTCGAGCACGAGACCGATGGCCGCCACATGATTCGCCTCGCGCCCCGAGAGCTTGGGGGCAAGTGCCCGCGCGCTTGCCATCGCGGACTTGGCGGGGCCACGATTGCCGAAGACCTGATGCGTGCGCGCCAGTGCCGCGTGCGCCAGCGCGAATTCACCGTCGGCCGCGATCGCGCGCTCGAAAGCCTCGACCGCGCCCACGTCGGCGGCGAACAGCGCATCGACGCCGAGGACATAGGCGTCGGCAGCCTTCCGGTTCGTCGTCAGCGCGTTGCCGTAACGGTCGGCGATCATGGACCGGCCTTTCCGTCCATCCAGTCCTCGATCAACCGGCGCGCGATCGAATCGGCGCGCGGCAGGCGGAACTTCTCAGGATCGTGGGGCCCGCGCAGGAAATCGCGCGTCACCCACATCGCGTCGACCAGTTCCTCGGGATCGATGGTCAGTTCCGTCGTCAATGCCTCGCCGTAGAAACCCAGCATGATCGAGGCGGGGAACGGCCAGGGCTGCGAGGAATGGTAGGTGACGCGGCCCACGCGCACGCCGGCTTCCTCGAACACTTCGCGGCGCACGCAGTCTTCCAGGCTCTCGCCCGGCTCGACGAAACCGGCGAGCGTGGAATACATCGCCATCGCGAAACGGCCCGAGCGGCCGAGCAGGCATTTGTCGCCTGACACGATCAGCATGATCGTCGCCGGATCGCTGCGCGGGAAATGCTCGGCGCCGCATGCTGCACTCGTGCATTTGAGGACGTGGCCGGCGGCCTCGGGCGCCGTCGGCGATCCGCATACGCCGCAGAAGCGGTGGCGCGCATGCCACCAGGCGAGCCCGCGCGCATAGGCGAGCAGGCCGCCCTCGTCGCGCGACAGGAACGCGCCGATGGTGCGCAGATCGACGAAGCTCGCAGCCGGATCGTCGAACTGGTGGGGCAGTTCGGCTTCCTCGATCCCGCTGACGTCGAGCGCGAAATAAGGCGTGCCGTCGAGATCGCCCAGATAGATGCGCGGGCCTTCGAGATGCGCCACTTGGCCGATTTCGAGAAAATGCGCCGCCGGGCTGTCGCCGGACCGCACGAGGCTGCGCGTGCGCCAGACCGGAACGAGGCGCGCGGCCGGGTGGGCCAGGCGCCCGGAAACGAAGCCTTCGTCGCGCCGGCGTTCGGATTGCCGGTCGAGGGGCAGGCGGGCGTAGAAGTTGGGTTTTTCCATGGGCTTGCCGGCCGAACGTGCCCGGCCCGCGCGGCCCGCGCAAGCCCTTTGCGGCAGGCTGGCGGCCGGGCGGACGACGGGCTATATACGGGGCGGGAGGTTGGCGGCGGACGAGCGCCTCGCCAACCCGGTCAGGTCCGGAAGGAAGCAGCCGTAACGAGTCTCCGCCCGGGTCGACGTCCAGCCTCCCACCCTTCCCTTCCCTCCCGTCCCAGCGTGCGCATGGCCGATTCCGAGACCGTCCCCTACCAGGTCCTGGCTCGGAAATACCGGCCCGCGCGCCTGTCCGACCTTGTCGGGCAGGAAGCCCTCGTGCGGACGCTCGCCAGCGCCATCGAGACCGGCCGCATCGCCCATGCCTTCATGCTGACTGGCGTGCGCGGCGTGGGCAAGACGACGACCGCGCGCATCGTCGCCCGCGCCCTCAACTGCATCGGCACCGACGGCAAGGGCGGCCCGACCATCGATCCGTGCGGCGTGTGCGAGCATTGCGTCGCCATCGCCGAGGACAAGCATCTCGACGTCATCGAGATCGACGCCGCGTCGAACAACGGTGTAGCCAGCGTGCGCGAGCTGATCGAGGCGGTGCGCTACCGCCCCGTCTCCGCGCGCTACAAGATCTATATCGTGGACGAAGTCCACATGCTGACGACGCCGGCGTGGAACGCGCTGCTGAAGACGCTGGAGGAGCCGCCCGAACACGCCAAGTTCCTGTTCGCGACGACCGAGATCCGCAAGGTGCCCGTCACGGTGCTGTCGCGCTGCCAGCGCTTCGACCTGCGCCGTTTCGACCAGCCCACGCTCGCCCGCCACCTCGCGGGCATCGCGGTCAAGGAGAAGCGCAGCATCTCGGCGAGTGCGGCGGCCCTGCTGGCCCGCGCGGCCGACGGTTCGGCGCGCGACGGCCTGTCGCTGCTCGACCGTGCGCTGGCCGCCGTCGAGGGCGAGGTCGGCGAGGCGCATGTCCAGGCGCTGCTCGGTCTCGTCGACCGCGCGCAGGTGTTCGACCTGTTCGAGGAAATCCTGAAGGGCGATGCCGCCGCGGCCCTCGCGCGCGTCGCCGAGCTCTATGCCAACGGCGCCGAGCCCAAGGTCGTTGTCGAGGATCTGCTCGAAGTCACGAACCTGCTGACGCGCCTGAAAGTCGCGCCCGCGATGATCGACGAAGCGGGCCTGCCGGAGACCGAGCGCGTGCGTGGCCGGGCGATGGCCGAAAAGCTCGCGATCCCCGTGCTTGCGCGCACGTGGCAGATCCTGCTGAAGGGGCTGGGCGAAGTGCAGCACGCGCCCCAGCCGCTCGCAGCACTCGAAATGCTGATCGTGCGTCTGGCTTACGCCGCGAATCTGCCGGCTCCCGGCGAACTGGTCGATCGTCTGTCGCGCGCCGAAGTACCCGGCGGTGCGGCCCCGCGCGGCGGCAATGGCGGTGGCGGGGGCCCGCGCGCCATCGCCGGCGGGCTCGCCGCAACGGCAATTGCCAGCCAGCCAGCCGCGGTTGCGGCACCGGCGGGCCCGGTTCCGCAGAGCTACGCCGAACTCGTGGCGCTGGTGCAGGAGAAGCGCGAAGGGCTGCTTTACGGCCAGCTCTACAGTTCCGTGCGCCTCGTCGCCTACGAGCCGGGCCGCATCGAGATCGCCTATCCCAACGCGCCCAAGAACCTGACGCTGCCGACCGAGCTTGCCGAGAAGCTGCGCAACTGGACCGGCCGCGCATGGTTCGTGACGCTCAGCAGCGACAAGCCGGGCGCCCCCACGCTTGCAGAACAGGCGCTGGAATCGCGCGAAGCCAAGAAGCGCGCGGCGGCGGAGCATCCGCTGGTCGCCGCCGTGCTCGCCGCGTTCCCCGGCGCGACCATCGAGGCGGTGCGTGGCGCGGACCAGCCGGTCGCCGCGGGTCCCGAATTCGTGCCACCGCCGGTCGAGGCCGGCGAAGAAGGCATTTCCGACAGCGAGGACACCTGGATCGTCCCCGACAGTTTCGAGCCGGAGTACGACGCATGAAGAATCTCGGCAACCTGATGAAGCAGGCCCAGCAGATGCAGGCCAAGATGGCCGAGATGCAGGACAAGCTTGCTGCGATGGAAGTGACCGGACGCGCGGGCGGCGGCATGGTCGAGACGACGATGACCGGCAAAGGCGAAGTCAAGCGCATCAAGATCGACAAGTCGCTCGTGAACCCCGACGATGTCGAGGTGCTGGAAGACCTGCTCGTCGCCGCCCTCAACGACGCGCGCGGCAAGGCCGATGCGGAATCGGCCGAGCAGATGAAGGCGATGACCGGCGGGCTCAACCTGCCGCCCGGCATCAAGCTGCCTTTCTGACGCGATGAACGGCCCCGAAATCGAGCAGCTCGTCCGGCTGCTGGCGAAACTGCCCGGGCTCGGCCCGCGATCGGCGCGCCGCGCCGCGCTGCAACTCCTGAAGAAGAAGGACCAGCTATTGCGCCCGCTCGCCGAGGCGCTGACCAGTGCTGCCGAGAACGTGGTCTCGTGCCATGTCTGCGGCAATCTCGACACGACCGATCCGTGCGCGGTGTGCAGCGACATGCGGCGCGACCATGGCCTCGTCTGCGTGGTCGAGGAGGTGGCCGATCTCTGGGCCATCGAGCGCACGGCCGGATTCAAGGGCGTCTACCACGTCATCGGCGGCACGCTTTCGGCGCTCGACGGGCGCGGGCCGCAGGATCTCAATTTCGCGAGCCTCGTCGAGCGCTGTGCGGGAAACCAGGTGCGCGAAGTGGTGCTGGCCCTGAACGCGACGGTCGAGGGCCAGACCACGTCGCACTACATCGCCGACCGGCTCAAGGAATCGCCCGTCCAGGTCACGCGCCTTGCGCATGGCGTGCCGGTAGGCGGCGAACTCGACTATCTCGACGACGGCACGCTGGTCGCGGCCCTGAAGGCCCGCCGCGCGGTCTAGCGGCGACTCGGGGTGCCGGGGTAGCTTCGGGCATGGACATTCTTCTCTCCTTGGTTGCCGGCCTTGCCCTCGGGGCGGCCGCCATCTTCTTCCTGCGCCGGACTCCCGCCGATGCGGGGGCTGCCGACGCGATATACAAGGACAAGCTTGCCGCCGCGTCCGCCGTCGAGGCCGACCTTCGCCAGCGGCTCGATGCTGCGACGCGCGCACTCGGCTCGGCCGAAGGGGAGCTCAAGCGTCTGTCGCCGCTGGTCGACGATCTTGCGCGCGTACAGGGCGATTTCTCGACGATGCGTGCCGAGAACGCGCGGCTGGCTGCCGAGCTCGAAGCCGAACGCACGCAGTCGGCCGAGAAGCTGAAACTGCTGGCCGAGGCGCGCGCCCAGCTCTCCGACCATTTCAAGGCGTTGACGGCCGACGCGCTCGCCGTCGAGCGCGAGCGCGTCAAGGAAGAGCAGACGATCCGCGAAGCGGCGATCAAGGGTCTCGTCTCGCCGCTGACCGAGACGCTGGCGAAGTTCGACAAGCGTGTCGAGGAGATGGGCAAGGACCGTGCGGAGAAGGACGGCGCGTTCGTCAAGCAGATCGGCGATCTGGGTCGCGAGACGCGCGCGCTCGTCCATGCACTGAAGACGCCGCACGTGAAGGGCCGCTGGGGCGAGCGTACGCTGCGCCGCACGGTCGAGCTTGCCGGCATGGTCGAGTATTGCGATTTCGTCGAACAGGCGACGGCCGAAGGCGAGAAGCGCCTGCGTCCCGACCTGATCGTGCGCATGCCGGCGGGGCGCGTCGTCGTGGTGGACGCGAAGGCGCCCACGCTCGCGTTCCTGTCGGCGGTCGAGGCAGGCGACGAGGAAAGCCGCCTGCGCCATCTCGCCGACCATGCGCGCCAGGTGCGCGACCATTTCCAGCGCCTGTCGCAGAAGGCGTACTGGGAGCAGTTCACCGACGCGCCCGAGTTCGTCGTGATGTTTGTGCCCGGCGAATCCTTCTTCTCCGCGGCCGTGCAGGCGGATTCGAGCCTGCTCGACGATGCGGCCAACGACCGCGTGCTGATCGCCACGCCGACGACGCTCGTCTCGCTCCTCTGGGCGGTCGAGCGCGGCTGGCGGCAGGAGAAGCTCGCCGAGAACGCGCGCGCGATTTCCGACCAGGGTCGCGAGCTCTTCAAGCGCATGACCGACATGGCCGGACATCTCGCCAGCGTGGGCGACGGACTCAAGAAGGCGGTCGACTCCTACAATCGCTCTGTCGGTTCGCTCGAATCGCGCGTGTTTCCAGCGGCGCGCAAATTGAAGGAACTGGGGGCGGGCCCCGAGGATGCGGAGTTCCGCGAAATCCCGACAGTCGAGAGCGCCGTGAAGCCGATCACCAAGCCCGAACTGCTAGGACCTGGCGACGTCACGCACTGAGGCGGACGTTCAGGAATCCTGCCAGCGGATCTCAAGGATGTTTCTGCGTCCGAAATGCGCTGCGCGACCGTGCCAGGCGTTCGGGCGGCAGCGGAAGGCTGCAAGCGTGCCTGCGACCGGCAGAATCTCGGCGATGAAATCGTTGAGTGAGTCCGGCGTACGCGTGAAGCGCACGCACGAATCGCTATCCGAATCGCTCTGCGAGGAAAGATTCGGATAGAAGAGCGCTTTCGCGATGTTCGGCGGCGGTTCGACATGGATCGGGCCGGGGCCGCGGCAGCGATCGTGGAGATGGACGACGCGCCGCTTACCGGCCAGTTTGAGCCCGAGCTTGGCTTCGATGGCGCCCTGGAATTCGTCGGACTCGAAGGATTCAACGACGGTGCGCATCACCTGATTGAGCGGGACGGATTCGACCGCGACGCCGCCGGACCGGCCGAGATCGGGCCAGTTGCTCGAGATCATTTCGACGGTCCTGATTGGGACGAATTTCGGAACGATGACGAATTCAAACGGCTCGCGGACGAGCGGCGTGAGGTTCAAAGCCTGCAGATCGAAAGGGATTTGCGACTGTTGGGTCTGGACTTCTTCCATTCGCGCGAAATAGCACGCGGAAGATCTCTCTTCAATGAAGAATACAACTATACAATAGTATTGGCGGTCGCGGCTGTTTAGCCGAAAGGATTCAATTTCTTGAGGAACGCCGACACCTTGTGCCGGCCTTCTTCGCGCCGCTTGGTGGCCTCGTCGACCATCCAGTTGAGCTGCAGCACGTGGCGCGGGCCTTCGTACGAATGATGGCCGTGCCAGGCGTTGCGCGTGCATCTGAACATCAGCATCGTGCCGTCGACCGGCGGGATCTCGGCGATGTAGTCCTCGAGACTGCCGGGGCCACGCAGGATGCGCAGCTTGCCGCCGTCGTCCTGCCAGCCGCCGGTGCGCTTGTTCAGGTAGAGCAGTACCGTGACGACCTTCGTGACGGAGTCGGTATGGATCTGCCCGTCGCGTGCGCGGCAGCGGTCGCGGAACGTGATCATCGTCGGCTTGCCGGAGAGATCGATCTCCAGCTTTGCCTCGACGGCCCTGCGGAATTCCGGGCTCTCCAGCGTATCGACAAGGGCACGGGTCGCGGGCCGGAGCTTCACCGAGGAAACCGGGAAGGCACCGGGCTTGCCGATCTCCGGCCAGTCGCTGTCGATCCGGTCGACTTCCGCCGCAGGCACGAAATTCGGCACGACAGCGTACGGGAACGGCTCGCGGGCGAGCGGCGTGCGCGCGAGGGCCGGATAGTCGAAGCCGATATGGGCGATCGTGTCGGTCATTGCGGTTCCGGAAATAGCAGTTGGGGGCCCGGTCAGTCGAGGCGGAAGCCGATCTTGCGAATATAGGCCCCGAAATCGGCCCTTTCGGATGCGGCGTATTGGCGCGCCTTGTCTTCCGACCAGCCATAGGCGGCGGCCGTGCCGAAACGCGCCGGGTCGCGCTGCTTGGCAAACGGCCGCGTACGGTTGCGCCGTTCGTCGTACGCCGCGATCTCCGCATCGAGATCGCCTTCGTCATAGCGGTTCACGTGGACGCGCAGGCGGGTGGGCAGGCGGGGGGAAATTCCGCCGGGATGGGCGGGCCAGCCCACGCAGAGCCCCGCGACCGGAAAGACGCGGTCGGGCAGGCCCAGCAGCTTCGAGACGTCTGCCGCGCGGTTGCGGATCGCCGAGATGGGGCATGTGCCGAGCCCCGAGGCTTCCGCAGCCGTCACGAATGCCGCGAGCGCGATGCCCGCGTCGATGCCGGCGTTGAAGAACGCATCGAGATGGTCGTTGGCGAATGCGTGGCCGCGCAGCTCGTGGACGCGCATCTGGCGGCGGTTGTTGGCGCAGAAGACCAGGAAGGCGGGGGCCGCCTTCACCCACGGGTTCTCGCCGCACCATTCGTCGAGCGTGGCTCGGATTTCCGGGTCCGAAACGACGACGATGTCAGCCTGCTGCAGGTCGCTCTTCGTCGGCGCCGAGAGCGCCACCGCGCAGAGCAGGCGGATCATCTCGTCCGGCACCGCACGCGGCGCGTAGGCGCGCATCGACCGGTGATCGGCCATGCGCGTGAGCGCGTCGCTTACGGCGCTGTCGGGGATGGCGAAATCCTCGCCGAATCGCTCGGCGAGGGCGGCGGCGAGTCTGGCTTTCGCGTCGGTCATGCGCCGACAATAGCACCGCGCGCCAGCGCTTCGGATAAATCGTTGTTCGTCAGGTGGTTGGGAGGATAATTCGGGTTTTGTTGCAAAACGATGAGCGGCAGGTTTCACTCCCCACGCCGTCGCAAAGGACCCCTTTCATGACCGTCGATTCGCTGCTGAACGCGCCCCTCCATGTGGTCAATGTGGGGCTCGAGAGTTTCGCGCGCGACCTGCGCACGGCGGGCGTTCCGGTCGTCGACATGGACTGGCAGCCGCCCGCGCGCGGCGACGCCGCGCATGCAAGCCTGCTCGCCAAGCTCGATCGGCTGCCGGCGATCGAAGCAGCGAACGCCGCCGTGCTCGAACGCTACCTGAAGGCCGATCCGGTGCTGGTCGACGTGCGCCCGGCGGGTGAGGTGCTGAAAGGGCTCGGCGACCGGATGATCCTGCATGCAGGTCCGCCCATCGAGTGGGAACGCATGTGCGGGCCGCTGCGCGGCGCGATCCAGGGCGCCATCGTACTCGAAGGCTGGGCGCCGGACCTGGATGCGGCCGACAAGCTCGCCGCATCCGGCGGTATCCGCTTCGAGCCCAATCACCATTTCGGTGCCGTCGGCCCGATGACGGGCATGATCACGCGCTCGATGCCGGTGATGATCGTCGAGAACCGCGCCTTCGGGAACCGCGCCTACTGCACGCTCAACGAGGGGCTGGGCAAGGTCATGCGCTTCGGCGGCAACGACGCCGACGTGCTGAAGCGCCTGCGCTGGCTGGCGAGCGACCTCGCCCCGGCGATCGCGGCGGCGCTGAAGCTGTCGGGCGGCCTGGCGCTGAAGGGCCTGATCGCGCGGGGCCTCACGATGGGCGACGAGATGCACCAGCGCAACGTCGCCTGCACCAGCCTGTTCGTGCGCACGATGGCGCCTTGGCTCGCGCGCGCCGTGCCGGACCAGGCGAAACTCGCCGGCGTCTACGAATTCATCGGCGGCAACGACCAGTTCTTCCTCAATGTCGCGATGGCGATGGGCAAGTCGATCGCCGATCCGGGCAAGGGCGTGGCGAACGCGACGGTCGTCACGGCCATGTGCCGCAACGGCACGGATTTCGGCATCCGCGTGGCCGCGACGGGCGACCGCTGGTTCGTGGCGCCGGTCGAGCAGCCGACGGGACTCTATTTTCCCGGCTACAGCGCGGCCGACGCCAACCCCGACATCGGCGACAGTGCCATCGTCGAGACGGTGGGCCTCGGCGGTTTCGCGATGGCGGCTTCGCCCGCGGTCGCGGGCTTCGTGGGTGCGGGCTCGGCGGCCGACGCGCTCGACATCACGCGCGCTATGTACGACATCGCGGTCGGCCGCAATCCCGACTGGACGATCCCCGGTCTCGATTTTTCCGGCGTGCCGGTCGGCATCGACGTGCGCAAGGTCGTCGAGACGGGTATCGCGCCGACGATCAATACGGGCATCGCGCACCGCAAGCCCGGCATCGGGCAGGTGGGCGCGGGTACCGTGAAGGCGCCGCTGCGCTGCTTCGAGGAAGCGCTCGCCGCCGTCGCCAAGACGATGGGGGTGGCGTGATGTCCGCCGTCGTCAACCGGATCCGCAAGGGCTTCTACCTCGATTCCGTGGCGCTGATGCGCCTGTCGCAGACGCTGTCGGCGCTGCCGGGCGTGGCGTCGGCGGCCCTGATGATCGGCACGCCCAGCAACGTGCGCATCATGGACGATGCAGGCCTGCTCGACGACGCGGGCCGCAAGGCCGGCGCCAACGACCTGATCATCGCGGTCAAGGCGGCCGATGCGGAATCGGCGGCGGCGGCCCTCGACGAGGCCGACGCGATGCTCGCGCGCCCGAACGTCGTCCAGCGCGGCGGCGGCGAGCGTCGCCCGCGTTCGCTCGATGCCGCCATCGCCGGGCTCGGCGGGGCGAGCCTCGCACTCATATCCGTGCCCGGCGCGTTCGCGGCCGCCGAGGCGCGCAAGGCGCTCGCCCGCGGCCTGCATGCGATGATCTTTTCCGACAACGTCTCCTACGAGGACGAGCGCGCGCTGAAGCTCGAGGCGCGCGAACGCGGCCTGCTGGTGATGGGCCCCGACTGCGGCACCGCCCTGATCGCCGGCACCCCGCTCGCCTTCGCGAACCAGGTTCCCAAGGGCGATATCGGAATCGTCGCGGCGGCAGGCACGGGCCTGCAGGAAGTCGCATGCCTGATCGCGCGTGGTGGAAAGGGCGTGTCGCATGGCATCGGCACCGGCGGGCGCGATCTTTCGGAGAGGATCGGCGGCCTCACGACGCTCGCCGCCATCGACGCACTCGATGCCGATCCGGCGACGAAGCATGTCGTCATCGTTTCCAAACCGCCGGCCAAATCGATCGCCGAAGCCGTGCTCGCGCGCGTGGCCAAAAGCCCCAAGCGCTTCACGATCTGCTTCCTGGGTGCGGACGGTTCCGGCATGCCCGCCAACGCGCGTTTCGCGCCCACGCTTGCGGCCGCGGCGGCCGACGCGCTCGGCGGCAGGGGCGCGGATACGGGCTACGACATCGACGCCAAGGCGGCCGAAGCGCGCGAGCAGCTGGCGCCCGCGCGCCGCTGGGTGCGCGGCATCTACAGCGGCGGCACGCTGTGCGCCGAAGCGCAGCTCGTGATGCGTGCGGCGGAAGAGCCGTTCTGGTCGAATGCGCCGGTTCCCGGCTCGATGGCGCAGCGTCCGGCCTCGGGTCACAGCTTCGTCGATTATGGCGCCGACGAATACACGGTCGGCCGTCCGCATCCGATGATCGATCCCACCGTGCGCGACGCCGCGATGGCGCAGGCGATCGAGGAATCTGGCGCGGCCGTGGTGCTGATCGACATCGTCATCGGGTTCGGCGCGCATGCCGACCCGGCGGGTGCGGCCGCCCGTGTCGTCGGCGGGGCGGGCGAGAGCCGGCCTGCGGTCGTCGCGTCGGTCGTGGGGACGGATTTCGATCCGCAGCACCGCGCGAGCCAGGTGCGCAAGCTCGAACAGGCGGGCATCCTCGTGGCGCCTTCGAACGCGCGTGCGGCAGAACTGGCGCTGGCGATTTCACGCCTGCGCTAGCACCGCCGCGGCACCGGCCAGCGCGTCCCAGCCAGAACTGTGGCCGATCGCGTCGATCGCCGCGAAATCGGGCGCAACGCCGCCCATCAAATCCGAAAGCGCGCGATGGAGCGCCGCGGAACCTTCGCCGCGTGTGGCCGCCCGCAGATGTGCCCAGGCGATCTCGCCCGTCGCGGCCGGAGCGGCCTTCGCGAGCCATCCGGCCAGCGCATCCGCCTGCGCCGTCCGGCCGAGGGCGCGCAGCGCGATGGCCGCGCCACCCAGTGCGTCGTCGCCGGCCGGCGTGAGGCCCGGACCGAGGCCGAGAAGAAGCGCCAGCGACTCCGGCGGCGGCCCGTCGTTCCAGTCGCGCAACGCCAGCAAGGGTCCGATGGCGGCCGAGACGAACGGGTCCGCGCTGGCGACCGGCATGTCGAGCAGGGCCGGAATCGCGACGGCAAGGCCGCGCGGACCTGCCTGCGTGATCGCCGCCAGCCGGTCCCGCAGCCCTTCGCGTTGCAGCACGACCGCCGGCGAAGGTCCCCATCGTTCCAGCCGTGCCCGCTCGAAAGTCTGAGCCGGCAGCACGATCCCGACGGGCGGGATCGCCGGCGCGGCGGCCGCCAGCGCGTTGAGGGGCCCGTCGCCCAACCCCGGCCCACCGATACAGGCGATGTGCCCGGCGATGTCGCGCACGTAGAAGCTCCGGGCGAAGGCGGCAATGACGGTCGACATGCCGCCGCCTTCGAGCAGCCGGGCGGCGACGCTACCCGCCCGGACGAGGATAATGGGTTTCATGCGGGACCATTCTAGTCCGATTGCGTCGCGCCGCACGATTTGCCAGAGTCCGGGCCAGAGTTTTCAAGGGGTGAAAGATGAGTCATTTCGGCAAAGCCCAGACGCCGCGGCGTGTGGAAGATGCGCGCCTTCTTAAGGGTGCCGGTCGCTATCTCGACGATTTCGCGCTCGCCCGCCAGACCTACGCCTGCTTCGTGCGCAGCCCGCATGCGCATGCCGAAATCCGCTCGATCGACACGACGACCGCGGCTTCGATGCCCGGTGTGCATGGCGTGTTCACCGGCGACGATCTCGCCAAGGCCGGCGTGGGCAACGTGCCCTGCATGGCGCCGCTGAAGAACCGCGACGGCAGCACGGTCAAGACGCCCGACAGGCCCGCTCTGTCGCGCGGCCGCGTGCGTTTCGCCGGCGAGGCGGTCGTCCTCGTCGTCGCGGATACGCCCGAGAACGCGCGCGACGCGGCGGAGGCAGTCGCGGTCGACTATTCGCCGCTGCCGGCGGTTGGCGACCTGCGTGCCGCGATCCAGCCCGACGCTCCGCAGGTGTGGAACCACGTGAAGGGCAACATCGCGTTCGACTGGGTCATCGGCGACGAGGCCAAGACCAAAGTGCTGTTCGCGAAGGCAGCGCACGTCGTCGAACTCGACATCGTGAATAACCGCCTCGTGCCCAACTCGATGGAGCCGCGCGGCGCCATCGCCGACTATGCACGCGGCGAGGACCGGCTGACGCTCTATTGCAGCACGCAAGGCGGCTACGGCATGCGCAAGGTGCTCGCCGGCGAGATCTTCAAGATCCCCGAGAGCAAGCTGCGCGTCGTCACCGGCGACGTGGGCGGCGGCTTCGGCATGAAGATCTTCGTGTTCCCCGAATATGTCGCGGTGCTGCATGCCGCGCGCGTGCTGGAACGTCCGGTGCGCTGGATCTCCGATCGCAGCGAGGCCTTCCTCGCGGATACGCACGGGCGCGACAACATCGCCAAGGCGCGCGTCGCGGTCGACGCCAACGGGAAGATGTCGGCGATCCATGTCTCGACTTACGCCAATCTCGGCGCCTATTGCTCGCAGTACAGCACCTTCGTCGCGACGGGTGCCGGCAATTCGATGCTGGTCGGCGTCTACGCCTTCGAGGCGGCGATCGCGGAAGTGAAGGGCGTCTATTCGAATACGGCACCGGTCGATGCCTTCCGTGGCGCAGGCCGTCCCGAGGCGAATTACGTCGTCGAGCGGATGATCGATGCGGTCGGCAAGAAGCTGGGCATTGCGCCCGACGAGATCCGCCGACGCAACTTCATCCCGCCGTCGGCGATGCCCTACAAGACGGCGCTGGGCAACACCTACGACAGCGGCCACTACGTGCAGAATCTCGACGACGCGATCGCGCGCGCCGACGTGAAGGGCTTCGAGGCCCGGCGCGAGGCGTCGAAGAAGGCCGGAAAGCTGCGGGGCCTCGGCATCGCGATGTACACCGAGATCTGCGGCGGCGGCGGCGACGAGACGGCGAACATCCAGTTCGATCCGGCGGGCGGCGCCACCGTCAAGGTCGGCAACCAGTCGAACGGGCAGGGCCACGAGACGGCTTATGCCCAGCTCGTCGCCGAGCATCTCGGCATCCCGATGGACAAGGTGCGCGTCATCCAGGGTGACACCGACGTAGCGATCTACAGCGGCATGACCGGCGGTAGCCGCGCGCTCGCGGTGACGGGCTCGGCCGTCACGCTCGCGGTCAAGGACGTGATCGCACGCGGGCGCAAGCTCGCCGCCCATCTGATGGAGGCCGCCGAGGCCGATATCGAATTCGCCAACGGCACGTTCAAGGTGGCGGGAACCGACAAGCAGCTGACGGTAGGCGATCTTGCCTACAACGCGCACAACAAGGCCAAGCTGCCGGCCGACCAACCGGTCGGGCTCGAGGGCGACGGCACGTTCCTGCCGCCGGGCGCCACCTTCCCCAACGGCTGCCATATCGCCGAGATCGAGATCGATCCTGATACCGGCGGCGTCAGTTTCCAGCGCTACACGATCGTCGACGATTTCGGCAATGTCATGAATCCGCTGATGCTCGAAGGGCAGGTGCATGGCGGCACGATCCAGGGGATCGGCCAGGCGCTCTACGAGAGCTGCGAATACGATCCGAAGACCGGCCAGCTCCTGTCGGGCTCGTACATGGACTACGCGATGCCGCGCGCCGACCGGATGCCGACGATCGATTTCTCGTACAACGAGGTGCCGTGCAAGAACAACCCGCTCGGCGTCAAGGGTGCGGGCGAGGCGGGCACGATCGGCGCACCGCCGGCGGTCATCCACGCCGTGCTCGACGCGCTGAAGCCCTACAACGTCGCGCATATCGACATGCCGGCCACGCCGCAGAAGATCTGGAAGCTGATCCACAAGGCGTAATGCGGTGGACGCCGCATCCGACATCGCGGTCTCGCCGGAGGTCGCGGCGGCCTTGGCCGAGCGGCGGCCGGTGGTGGCGCTTGAATCCACCATTGTCGCGCACGGCATGCCGTGGCCGCGGAATTTCGAGACGGCACAGGCGCTGGAAGGCGAACTGCGCGGCCAGGGCGTGGTGCCCGCGACGATTGCCGTGCTTGACGGTGCGTTGCGCGTCGGGCTCGATGCGGCCGGCCTCGAACGCCTCGCCACCGACAAGACGATCGGCAAGGCCTCGCGCCGCGATCTCGCGGGCCTCGTCGCACGCCGCGAAAGCGGGGCGACGACCGTTTCCGCGACGATGCTGGTTGCCGCGATGGCCGGCATCCCGGTCTTCGCGACCGGCGGGATCGGCGGCGTGCATCGCGGCGTCGAGAGCACGATGGACGTGTCGGCCGATCTCTACGAACTTGCGCGCACGCCGGTCGCCGTCGTGTGCGCCGGTGCCAAGTCGATCCTCGACATTCCCAAGACGCTGGAGCTTCTCGAAAGTCTCGGTGTGCCGGTCGTTGGATTCCGGACGGACGAATTCCCGGCATTCTATGCGCGCAGCAGCGGCCGGCCGGTCGACCGGCGCTGCGAAACGCCGGAGGAAATCGCGCGGCTTCTCGCCGCGCAGCTCCGCCTGAAGCTGGGCGGCATGCTGATCGCCAATCCGATCCCGGCTGAGCACGCGCTCGATGCGGCGGAGATGGAGCGCGTCATCGCGGAAGCGACCCGCGCGGCGACGGAGGAGCGGATCGGTGGGCATGCGCTGACGCCCTACCTTCTGGCGCGTCTCAATGCCGCCACCGGCGGCGCCAGCCTTGCGGCCAATGTGATGCTGGCCCGGAACAACGCAAATCTTGCCGGCGCCGTCGCGCGGGCCTTGGCGGCGCTCTAGTCGAGATCGATCCGGCCGCGGTTTGCCTTGATCGTCGAGCGGGCCGACTTCGAATCCAGCCGCCGGCGCTTCGAGCCCTTCGTCGGCCGCGTCGCCTTGCGGGCCTTGGGCCGGTGGAGCGCCTGGCGCAGCAGCGCCGCAAGTTTTTCGAGCGCGTCCTTCCGGTTCATTTCCTGCGTGCGGTGGCGGGAGGCGTCGATCAGCAGCAGGTTGGCCCCGGAAACGCGCTTTCCGGCGATCGCACGCAGCCGCTCGATGAATTCCGCCGCCAGCCGGACGCGGCCCAGATCGATGCGCAGCTCGACGGCGGTGGAAACCTTGTTCACGTTCTGGCCACCGGGCCCGCTGGCGCGCACGAAGCGCCAGTCAAGGTCGCGGTCGTCGAGGTCGAGTTCGGGAATCACGCGCGGCATGGCTGGCGGCACAGTCGCCCGACTTGCGCCTGCGGGCAAGCGGGTTTAGGAGTGCGGCCCATGTCCGGCGTCTCGTTCGTCTGTACGGTCTACAACAAGGAGAAGTTCCTGCCCGCGGTCGTCGCCGCGATCTGGCGGCAGGTTCCCGACCGCCCGCGCGAGTTCATCTTCGTCGACGACGGCAGCCGCGACCGCTCGGTTGCCATCGTGCGCGAGCTGACGAAGGACTGGCCGAACTGCCGTATAGTCGAGCAGCCCAACGGCGGACCTTCCTCCTCGACCAATACCGGCATCGGGCTCGCCACCCAGACCTGGCTGAAGCTTGTCGGCTCCGACGACGTGCTCGCCCCGTACGCCACGCGCCGGCTGATCGAGGTCGCCGAGGCGACCGGTGCCGGCGGCGTCTTCGCGAAGATAGGTTTCTATAACGACGATTCGCAAATCCGCTTCGACGAGGCGGCGGCCGATGCCGCCCGGCCCGTCGTGCCGGCCGATTCGGTGGCCGAGGTGATCCGCTACGGCGTATCGGGCACGTCGCCCACCTTGTTCCGCACCGAGACCGTCAAGCGTGCGGGCGGCTGCGATCCCGACGTGTTCGTCGAGGATTTCGCGCTTGCCCTACGCGTCGCGCGCCTCGCACCCATCGCGCGTTTCGAGCATGTCGTCACCTGGGGGCCAGCTTCGGACGATACGCGCATCATGGTCGGGCAGGGTCATCAGGCGCATCACGATTTCGCGCTGGCGCTCGTCCATTTCCTGCGTGCGCATCCCGACATGGCGGCGCGCTACGGGCGTCTCGCTTTCCGGCGCGCGGCCGGGCGGTCGTGGAAATACGCGCGCCGCGTCGCGGGCCTCGGCTGGGGGTCGCGCTATCCGTGGCTCAACCTGCGCGCCTATTTCGGACCGCCGGGCGATCCGGCGGAAGCCATCGCGCGCACGATGGATGTCTACGCACTTGGGACAAGCGCCGCCGCCAAGCCGATCATCCGCGTGGGGAAGGAACGATGAAGCCGCGTTCGCGTCAGGCGCCGGGGATTCTGGCGACCGCGCTGGCGGTCGTGTTCGTCAACCAGCTCTTTTCGTCGGGCGATTTCGTCGAGCAAACACTGCAGCTGCTGCCGTCGTCGGTGTCGATCGAACTCGTCGGGCTGGTCATCCTGTTCCTGTTGTTTGCGCGTTCGGCACGCCCACCGGGCTTTTCATTCTGGCTGCTCGCCATCGCGAGCCTTGCGGTTTTCGTCCTGCGCGCGCTCGGCATCGCCGTTCCGTGGTTCTTCGGGCGCGATCTCAATGTCGCGGTGGATTCCCGATTCGTGCCGGTCTTCGCCAAGCTGCTCTACGAAGCCACGCCGAAGATCGAGTTCGTCCTGCTGGTCGCGGGTGCTGTGCTAGGGGTCACGGTGGCGCTCGCCCTCGTGCGCGTCGCGCTCTCCACGCTCTGGCGTGCGAGCGTGCTGCGCGGCTGGGCGGGGCTGGCGCTCGGACTTGCCGTACTGCTCGCCGGCTGGTGGACGATGCCAAGGGCACCGTCCACACCCGACCCGCGTCCGCCGCTGTCGGCCGATGCCGGGCGCGCGGTCTTCGCGGCGGCGGATTCGGTCCTGCGTGCGGAGGGCCTGCGCGGCGAACATCGCGCGCGCATCGAAGCCGCGCAGGCGGCGTTGCCGGCGCGGAGCGACTTTGCGCCGCTGGGCGGGCGCAGCGTCGTGCTGATCTTCGTCGAATCCTACGGGGCCATCACAGCGCGCGAGCCGTCCTTTGCCGCCGTACTCGACCCGCTGCGCGAAAAGCTCGATGCGCGCCTTGAAGCAGCCGGCTTCTCGCGGGCCACCGGGTTGCTCCGCTCGCCGATCACCGGCGGCGGTTCGTGGATGGCCCACGGGACGATGCTCTCCGGTGCGCGGCTTGCCGCACAGGACGCCTACGAAGTGATGCTCGTTTCCGGCGTGCGCACGCTGGCACATCGCTTTGCGGAAGCCGGCTACCGCACGCTTGCCCTGATGCCGCGGATCGATCAGCCGTGGCCGGAAGGCAACCTGCTCGGATTCAAGACGATCCGCATCCAGCCGGGCCTCGAATACAGTGGCCCCCATTTCGCGTGGGAGTCGCTGCCCGACCAGTGGGTGCTCGACCATTTCGCCCGTGTCGACCTGGCGCCGGCCCCGCTCTTTGCCAAGATTGTGCTCGCCTCAAGCCACACGCCGTTCGAGCGCGTTCCGGCCTTCATCGACGACTGGTCGAAGCTTGCCTCGAACCATGCCTATGACGGATTGCCGGTGAAGGAATTCCCGGTGCGCCGCGGGCAGGTGTTCGAACAGGACGAGGCCTATGTCGCGGCCGTCGCCTATTCGCTCGAATCTGCGATCCGCTTCGCGACCGACCGCACCGACGACGGGACGCTGTTCGTCGTGCTGGGCGATCACCAGCCACCGCTGACGACCGCACGACGCACCGGCGATTTTTCGGTGCCGATCCACGTCTTTTCGCGCGCCGCCGATCTCGTCGTGCCTTTCGTGCGCCGGGGTTACCTGCCGGGCATGAAGCCGCCGCCAGGCATCGCCGCCAAGGGCATGGAGACGTTCCTCGGCGATTTCCTGGCCGATTTCGGCGGCAGCCCGTGAACCGCGTCCAAGGGCTTTCGCGCACTACGCTCATCGGCGGTGCGGTTCTCGTCGTCGCACTTTCTTCCGTCAATCCCGATACGTCGGGTGCGCTCGCCTCGTTCGTGGCGTTCTTCGTTCTCTGGGCGGCCGCGCGCTTCGGGCTTGCCGACCATCCGCATCCGCAGTTCGGACCGGCGAACGAGCTGACATTCGCCCGCGCGACGTTCGTGTGTCTTCTAGCCGGACTGTGCGTGCAGCCCCATCTTGGCGACCATGCGCGCTGGATGCTCGTCGCAGCCGGTGCCGGGATGCTGGCGCTTGACGGCGTGGACGGCATGCTCGCGCGCCGTCTCGGCCTCGCGTCGCCGTTCGGTGCGCGCTTCGACATGGAGACCGATTCGGCCTTCATGCTCGCCCTTGCGGTTCTTGCTGCTAGCTTCGGCGATGCGGGCGTCTGGGTCGTTGCACTCGGCCTGCCGCGCTATCTCTTCGTGCTAGCGGGCTGGCACTACCCGTTTCTGTCGGCAGCGCTGCCGCGCAGCGAGCGGCGACGGATCGTCTGTGTCATTCAAGGGATCGCCGTGCTCGTGGCGCTCGCACCTGTCCTTGTCGCCGCACCCGTCGCGGCGGCGGGGCTCGCGATCCTGCTCTGGTCCTTTGCTGTCGACATCGTATGGCTCTGGCGCAATGCTGCGTCGCGCGAAGCAGAACCGCTTGGGGGCCGCATCGCCGGCTGGGCCGGGCTGCTGCGCTCGCTCGTCGTCTACTACGGGATTCCGGGTCGGGCGGCGCGATTGGACCGGTTCTACGGCCAGTTCGTTCGCGAAGGCGGGCTCGCCTTCGATGTCGGTGCCCATGTCGGGAATCGGGTCGCGAGCTGGCGGCGGTTGGGTTCGCGCGTCGTGGCGGTCGAACCGCAACCGCGCTTCGCCGATCTGCTGCGACGTATCTTCCTCGACGATCCGGCCGTGCATGTCGAAGAGGCGCTTCTCGACGAAGCACCGGGCACCGTCGCCCTCCATCTGAGCGACCGTCATCCCACGCTGGCGACGGCGAGCCCCGAGTTCATGCAGGACATACGCGGGGCGAGCGCGTTCGATGCTGTTTCATGGAATCGTGCGATCCCGGTCGCAGCGACGACGCTCGACGCGCTGATCGGGCGCGACGGGCTGCCCGATTTCGTGAAGATCGACGTCGAAGGTGCCGAGGCGCGCGTGCTGGCCGGCCTCTCGCAGCCCGTTCCAGCACTCTCATTCGAGTATGTGCCGGCGGCCAAGATGACGGCTCTTGCCTGCGTCGACCGGCTGGCCGCGCTCGGCGACTACCGCTTCAACCGGTCAGCCGGCGAGAGCCACCGGCTCGATCTCGACGAATGGACCGATGCACGCACGATACGCGCGTGGCTCGCCGCCCTTACGCCAGACGAGAAGTCGGGCGACGTCTATGCCGAATGGCAAGGACGTCGCGATGCCCCACGACAAGCATGAGTTTCCCGGCGGCGATCTGCGCATGGCGCGTGCGCAGCCAGCCGGAAAGATCGAGTGCCGGATTCTGTTCCGCTGCCGCATCGGCGATGCCGCCGACCGTCGCGCTCAGCAGGGCCGAATCACGCAGGCGCCAATCCGTACGGACCATCGAGATCGTATAGCCAGCCGATCCCGCCAACCGGGCGAAGGCGTAAGGCGCTTCACCGCCGAGTGCGGGCCCCAATCCCTTCGTGCGGTGCTGGTGGCGTGCAAAGGCATCGAGTGTCACCTTGTCCTGCGGATGCGGCGGCGAGAATTCGTGCCGCCCGTCGACGGCAAGTTGCATCAGCATCGGCCGACCGCGTGCGCGCCGGACAAGGCGCGCGAGCCATGCGTTTCCGGCAAGATCGATCAGGGCCGTCGAGACATAGGCGTCGGCTGGAGGCAGCGCACCCATGAGCGAGCGCCGGACCTTGCATGCGCGCGGGGCCAGCGAAAGAAGCCGCGCATCGCCGTCGACGAGCGTCCATGCGGCTCCCTTCGGCAGCAGCGGGCCGAGCCAGCCGGTCAAAGCGCCACGCCCGGCGCCCAGATCGACGATCCGCGCGTTGGGCTTGAGGATGCGTGCGAAATCCTGCGCCAGCCTGACGCTGCGCGCGGCGGCATCAGCAGGTGCGCGCAAGGCGAGCCAGTCGGGCGAGAAACCGCTCATGTCGCCAGCCCCTCGACGGCGGCCCACAGGCCCGCGGCTTGCGTGCGCCAGTCCGGGAAGCGTAACGCCGTGGCGTTGCGCGCATGGCGCACACGCTGCGGCCCGAGCAGTCGGCGCAGCGCACGCGCGAACGCCACTGGATTGCCCGCGTGCACGAGGATCCCGACGCGCGCCGGAACGACGAGCGGGACGGCGCCGGCGCGCACGCCCGCGACCGGTAGGCCGTGCGCCAGCGCCTCGGCAAAGGCCATTCCGTAGCCTTCGTGGCGTGAGGGCAGGGCGAAGAGCGATGCGGCCGCATAGTGGCGTGCGAGGCCTGCCTGACCGCATTCGCCGGCAAGCCTGACACGTCGACCGAGGCCGAGCGCGCGGATATCGGCGCGCACGCGCGCGGCACAGGCCGGATCGCGTCGTGTCGAACCGACACACAGGCTTCTCCAGGACAGATCGCGTAGCTTCGCGAGGGCGCGCAGCAAGGTGCGGTGATCCTTGCGCGGCGTCAGAGTCGCCACTGTCAGGATCGTCGGTGTACGGCGCCTGTCGCGGGGTCCGCGCGCCCGGTCGGTCCCCGGATCGATCGCACGCAGTCGCGCCAGATCGAGACCCATCGCCACCAGATCGCCGACCGTTGCCCGGCTTGTCACCACGCTGCCGGCAAGCTTGCGTAGCATCGCGGCCTCGCGCGCCAGCCAGTCGCGCGAAACCGCCGGTGAAAGCCCGGTCTCGAGGCCCAGCGGATGGTGGACGAGAGCAACGGTCTTCGCGAGAGGAAGCATTTTCTCGAACGCGGGAAGTGCAAGTCCGTCGATCAGCAGCGTCTCGCCATTCGCGCGCCGGTCAAGGCACGCGCGTGCGGCGGCAATCGCGATCGGATCGATTTCGGGATAGCGGCCGGGAAGTTCCTCGAGTTTGACGCGATGCCCTGCTGCCCGCCATTCCTCGAGCATGCGCCGTGCGTAGCGGTAGCCGCCGGTCGCCTGATCGATGCGCCCCGGCACGACCAGCCGGAGTTTCACGGCAGCGCCGCCTCGTACGCCGCCCAGGCGACGGGCGATTCGCGCAAGAGGACTTTCATGCTGGCATAGACATCGGCCGTACCGGCCCCAAGCGAGTCGGCCGCGATCTTGCCCTTCAGCAGTTCGAAGATGAGCCCGGCGAGGAACTCGGTCGTCGTGTTCGTGCCCTTCAGCGGTTCGACATCGTCGAGATTGCGATAATCGAGCTGGTCGAGCGCCTCGCGCAGCGTGCGGCGCATCAGGCCTATATCGACGATCAGGCCATCGGCATCGAGCCGGGTGCGGCGCAATTCCCATTCGACGACGAAGGTGGCACCGTGCACGCGCTGCGCGGGCCCGAAGATCTCGCCCTTGAAGGAATGGGCGACCATGATGTGGTCCTGGACGGTAAGGCTGTACATCTGTTCATCCGTATGAAACGAGGGGAAGGGGCGAGGCGTCGGGCGAATTCAGGAGCCCGGCATAGTGCTGTGGCAGGTCCGCGAATTTCACCGGCGTACCGAGATCGAGGCGGAAAGCCGGATCGGCGAGCAGGCGTAGGGCGAGGTCGAGACGCTGCGCATGGCTGCGCGAGGCCCGCCGGGTGGGCGAGACGGCGCCGACTTGCGAGGCGGCCAGAGTCAGGCGCTTGGAATGGAACGCGCCACCGAGCGAGATCGGCACGACGCGCGATCCGTACCACGACATTTCCACGACCGTCGCCTCGAAGCCGGCAAGACCGATCGCGTGGGCGAGTCCCGCGGCCGTGCCCGAGCAATGGAAGACGATGTCGCAGTCGCCGGCCATCGTGTCGGGCAGGCCAGCGCGGGCGCGGGCGGCGGCCGAGGGATCGAAGCCGGCAAGCTCGATGCCCGGTGTGGCCGCAAGCAGGCGTGTCAGACATAGGCCGACTGCGCCAAGGCCGACGACCGCCACGCGGTCGCCGACGCGCGGCGGATGGTCCCACAAGGCGTTGATCGCCGTTTCGAGATGCGCCGCAAGCGGTGCGGCGTCGTCGGGTACGCCGTCCGGGATCGGCCGGACGGAAGCGGATGGCACGTCGAATATGTCCTGATGGGGGTGCAGGGCAAACACGCGCGCGTCTGCGGCGTGCCCGTCACCGGCGATCACGGTGCCGACCGCGCAGTAGCCGTATTTGACCGGGAAGCCGAAATCGCCTTCCTGGAATGGTGCTCGCATCCGTGCGTGCTCGGCGGCCGGCACGGCGCCGTCGAACACTAGCCGCTCGGTTCCACGACTGATCCCCGACAGGCGCGTCCGCACGCGGACATTCCCCGGTTCAAGCGGGCCAAGCGGGCTCTCGCGCAGTTCGCAGCGCCCGGCCTCGGCGATCCACAGGGCGCGCGTGCGTTCAGCCACCGAGACGGCACTCGAAAAGCGTGTCGGCGCCAAGCGCGAAACGCCGTGTGGGCGGGCGAAGCGCGTCGTCGAGCCTGTCGATCGGCGGCAACGCGATCGACGGTCGGCCCGAGCCGATCACCATCGGCGCCACGGCAAGCTGCAACCGATCGACGCGGCCCGACGTCATGAAATGGGAGACCGTGCGCCCGCCGCCTTCGACCAAGGCCAGCCGTACGCCGCGCACGTAGAGGGCGGCGAGCAGCGCTTCGATATCCATCGCTTCGTCCTTGCGCGGGACGGTCAGCGTGTCGAGGCCGGCGGCGTCGTTGCCAGGCGCGCAGCGCGCGAGCAGTGTCGGGGTGCGGCCGTCCTTGAAGACCTTGCGGTCGGTGGGCGCCCGCCCGTCCGGATCGACGACCACGCGCAGGCGTGTGGTGCCTTCGCAGCGGCGCACGGTCAGTTGCGGATCGTCGAGCGCGACGGTCCCGGCACCGACGATGACTGCATCGGCGAGCGCGCGCATGCGATGGAGATGGAGCAGGGCCGCGTCGCAGTTCACGTAGTGCGAATGCCCGGAGAGCGTGGCGATCCGCCCGTCGAGGCTCTGGCCGAGCAATGCGACGACCATCGTACGGCTCGCCTGCGCGCGGGCGGCGACGAGCGGCAGGAAAATCTCGAACACGCTCTCGGCTTCGGGCGTGTATTTGCCGGTGCATTGCCAGCCGCCGTCGGCAGCCAGCGCCAGCGGACCCGCCCGCCCGGACGCATCGCCGGCTGCAGCAAGCTGGAGGATCAGGCGCCACGCGTCTGCTCCGTCGAGCGTGCGCGGGGCAGCGCGGATCGTGACCGGTGTCGGGACGGTACTGTCTTGCATGTGCGCGGTCAGGCTATCACAGGCGCTGGCCTGCGCCCCAGCGCAGCAGCCGCCCGGCGACCGGGACCCACGCGAGGCCGGCCACCACGTAAAAGCCGATATCGGCGGCCCAATGGTCCGGCAACAGGTCGCCCAGCAGCGTCGCCAGCCAGATATAGGCAGCCAGAAAGACGATGATCGCGAGGAAGCCGAAGGCTGATCGGGTGCTTGGCATCGTGCATATAAATGTTACGAATGCCACAAATGTCCAGTCCGAATGGCCGCCTCGGTGAGTACTACGATCTGCTATCGCGCTATGGGGCGTTCGCGCGCCTGTTCGGGCGCGACGGCGGCCATGCCCGCGCGACCGTCCATCGCCTGCTGCGACCTTCTGGTGAGGGCGTCCACCCGGCCGACGTCATACATATGTGCATTGCTGCACATCTCGCGGCTGCGCCCCCGTGCACCGTGCTCGATGCCGGCTGCGGCCTCGGGGGGACATCGTTCCATCTGGCCCGGGCCTTCGACGCGCAATGCGAGGGGATCACGCTTTCGCCCGCGCAGGCTGAAACGGCAACGGCAAATGCGACGCGCCTCGGCCTGTCGGATCTCTGCCGTTTCCGGGTCGCCAGCTACGACGATGTACTGCCGGCGAGGCACTATGACCTGATCGTGGCGATCGAATCGCTGGCCCATTCGATCGATCCTGCACGCAGTCTTGCCAATCTTGCGGGGGCGCTGGCGCCCGGCGGGCGCATCGTGGTCGTGGACGACGTGCGCTCGCCCGATGCCGATCGTGCCGATACTGCCAGGTTCGTCGAAGGCTGGCAGACGCCGGGATTCCTGACGCATGCACAGTGGCTGGCGGCATTCGCGGGAGTGGGCCTGCGGCTGGCTGCGGATGAGGATCTGACCGCGCGCGTTCCGATCCGCCAGGCCGCCGTGCGCGAAGCGCTGGTGGCGCTAAACCGGCTGGCGGCGCTTGTTCCCCAAGCCGGCTGGCGCAAGGTGCTGGCCTCCCATTTCGGCGGGCTGGCGCTGGAACGGCTCTATGCGCGCGGCGGGGCGTCCTATCGCCTGTTCGTGGCGGTATAGTGCCCGCATGCCGATTCGAGACTCCCGCAAGCCGACCGAATCCGCCGAAACCGTCGCGATCCGGGCCCTCGGCTGGATCGCCAGCGACGAGGAGCGGTTGGGCCGTTTCATGGGGCTTGCCGGACTCTCGGTCGACGAGCTGCGCATGCGGGCGACGGAGCCCGAGTTCCTCGGCGGCGTACTCGATTTCGTCCTTGAGAACGAGGCCCTGCTCGTCGAGTTCGCGGGCATCGCCGAACTGAAACCTGAGGCGGTTCTGCGCCTGCGACGCCAGCTTCCCGGCGCGCCCGTCTGGGAATGAAGGTCGCACTTCCCATCGACGCGGTGCTCGACGAGCTGCGCGCCGGGCTCGCCGCGAAACCCAACCTCGTTCTCGAAGCCCCGCCGGGTGCCGGCAAGACGACGAAGGTCCCGCTCGCCCTGCTCGACGCGGATTGGGCGAAGGGCAGGAAGATCCTGATCCTCGAGCCGCGGCGCATTGCCGCGCGTGCGGCGGCCCGGCGCATGGCGCAGCTGCTGGACGAGACGGTTGGCGCGACCGTGGGCTACCGCGTGCGGCTCGACAGCCGTATCGGCCCGACGACGCGTATCGAAGCTGTCACCGACGGAATCTTCGCCCGTCGCATCCAGCGTGATCCCGCACTTGAAGATGTCGCGGCCGTCATCTTCGACGAATTCCACGAGCGCGGCCTGGAGAGTGATCTGGGTCTGGCGCTCGCGCTCGACACGCAGGCGAATCTGCGCCCCGACCTGCGTATCATCGTGATGTCGGCCACGCTCGACGGTCTCGCCGTCGCGAAACTTCTGGGCGAGGCGAGCGTCGTGAGTTCGCAGGGCCGCGCCTGGCCGGTCACCGTCGAATGGCAGGAACGCCCCGAACTGCGCGACGTGGTCGATGCGACCGCCCGCACGGTTCGCCGTGCACTGGCCGCGGGATCCGGCGACGCGCTCGTGTTCCTGCCCGGCGTGGCGGAGATCCGACGCGTGGCCGAGCGGCTTGACGGGCTCGGGTCCGGCATCGACGTCATGCCGCTCTATGGCGATCTTCCGGCGGAGGCGCAAGACCGTGTGATCCGGCCCAGCGTGCCGGGGCGGCGCAAGATCGTCTTGTCGACCTCTATCGCCGAAACGTCGCTGACTATCGACGGCGTCGCCATTGTTGTAGACAGCGGCCTGAAGCGTGCACCGCGCTTCGACCCGCGCAGCGGCATGTCGCGGCTGGAAACGGTGCGGGTGAGCCAGGCTTCCGCCGAGCAACGCCGCGGCCGCGCCGGGCGCCTGGGGCCCGGCGTCTGCTGGCGCCTGTGGGGCGAAGCCGAACACCGGCAACTTGCGCTCTACGACAAACCCGAGATCGCCGAGGCGGATCTTGCACCGCTTGCACTGGAGCTGGCGGCATGGGGCATTGCCGATCCGGCGACGCTTGCCCTTCTGGATCCGCCGCCGGCCGCGGCGTTCGCACAGGCGCGCGGCCTGCTGGCCGATCTGGGGGCGCTCGATTCGTACATGCGCATCACGCCGCACGGCCGCGCGATGGCCGATCTTGCGGCCCATCCACGGCTTGCCCACATGATGCTGGCCGCTGCCGCACAGGGCCGCACGGCTCTCGCCGCCGATATCGCCGCTCTCGTCGAAGAGCGCGACATCCTGCGCGGCTGTCGCGAGACAGACATGCGTCTGCGCCTCGAGATCCTGCGTCGCGATTCCGAGACGCGCCTCCCGGCCGGCGCAAGCCTCGATAAGGGTGCGATTGCGCGCGTGCGCGAGGCGGCTCGCGTATGGCGCCGCAGGCTCGATGCTTCCGGTGGCGGCGACGGGCTTTCGGCCGCCGGTGCGGTGCTCGCGCTTGCCTATCCCGACCGGATCGGCCGGCGCCGGGGTGGAACGGCAGGCGGGTATCTGCTGTCCAACGGGCGTGGCGCGTTCTTTGCGGTGCCCGAGCCGATCGCGGCCGAAGACTGGATCGTCGCCGCCGATCTCGACGGCGGTGCGCGCGAGGCGCGCATCTTCGCGGCCCTGCCGACGACGCGCGCCGAGATCGAAGCGGATTTCGCCGCACGCATCGTGCAGGAGCGCATCGTCGAATGGGATACTCGGACCGAGGCCATCGTCGCGGTCGAGCGCCGGCGGTTCGGCGCGCTGACGCTCGAGGAGCGCCCGGCAAAGGCATTGGACGAAGGCGAGCGGCAGGCGGCGATGATCGCCGGTGTGCGTGCGATGGGCCTTGCCTGCCTGCCCTGGACGAAGACAGCCGAGATGCTGCGCCAGCGCGTGGCCCTCCTGCGTCGCGTCGAAGGCGAGGCATGGCCCAACTGGTCGGATGCGGCCCTGCTCGCGGAACTTGAAATCTGGCTCCGACCCTTCCTCGGCAAGGCATCGCGCCGCGCGCATCTAGCCGACGTCGATCCAGGGGACGCGCTGCTTGCCAGCCTCGACTGGACGCAGCGCAAGAAGCTCGATGCGGAAGCACCCACGCATGTCGAGGTGCCGACCGGCAACCGGATCGCGATCGACTATTCGGTCGATCCGCCTGTGCTGGCCGTGCGGCTGCAGGAGATGTTCGGCTGCCGCGATACGCCGAAGATTGCCGGTGGACGCGTGCCCGTCGTCCTTCACTTGCTCAGTCCGGCGCGCCGTCCCGTGCAGGTCACGCAGGATCTCGCGGGCTTCTGGCGCGGCACGTACAAGGATGTGAAGCGCGACCTGAAGGGCCAGTATCCCAAGCATGTCTGGCCCGACGATCCGCTCGCCGCGGCGCCCACCGCGCGCGCCAAGCCGCGGGGGACGTGATGCTGGCCGAGATGCTCCTCTACCGGCTGACGCGCGCGGAACCGTGGGCGCAGGCACTCGGCTATCGCGAAGGTGCCGTGCGCCTGTGGTCGCGCCACGGCCGCTGCAAGCGTGCCTGGGCATCGCATTTGGAGAATACCTGCCGTTTCGTCGGCGAGGCCGCGGCGGTGGCACCCGGCAGCCGCACGGCGCTGGTCTTCGGTTCAGGGTTGCTCGCGGACCTTCCGCTTGATGGGTTGCGCGCCAGGTTCGCGCGCGTCGTGCTGGTCGATGTCGTCCATCTTCCCACGGTGCGCTGGCGCACGCGGGGGATTGCGAATGTCGAGCATGTCGTGGCCGATCTGACCGGAACGGCACGTCGGCTCGTCGCGGATCCGGCTGGCCCGCCGCCGGAACCCGGCAGCGAGTTCGGGCTCGACGATCCGGCGGTCGATTTCGTCGTGTCGCTCAATCTCGTCTCGCAACTGCCGCTCGCACCGGCCGAGTGGCTCGAGGCTCATGGCCGGTCCGAAGTGGATGCAGCCGCCTTCGGGCGGCGGATCGTCGCCGCCCATTTCGCGCATCTGGCACGCTTTTCCTGCCCCGTCTGCGTCGTCGGCGACCGGGTGCGGACCTATCTCGACCGGTCGGGCCGGACGATCGAAACCGATGACCCGCTCTATGGGCATGCCCCACCGCCGGCAGACGCGCAATGGACCTGGGATATGGCACCGCTGGGCGAACAGGATCGCGAATACGCGATCCGTAACGAGGTTTTTGCCATTCGAGAGCTGCGTGGATCGCAGTGACTCGTGTAAATTCACCGAGTCGTGTCGAGTTGCGGGGGGCATCGGATGTTTCGCATGAAGGTCGCCCTTGTGGCGGCGTTTCTGTCGGTGTGGGCCTTTCCGGCCGGTGCGCAGGATCTGCGCAGCGGCCTTGATGCCGTCAAGCGCGGGCAATGGGCCGTCGCCCTTCAGGATCTGACGCCGCTCGCCGAAGCCGGCAATGCCGCGGCGCAATACGCGCTCGGCACGATGTACGCGAATGGCGACGGTGTCGAACCCGATCTTGTGCGGGCCGAAAAGCTCCTCCGGCAGGCGGGACAGGGCGGCGAGTGGCGAGCGCGTGCCCATCTCGAATTCATGCGCGTCTCGGGTCAGTTGGCGCCGGTCGCACCTAGCGGCACCTCGAACGGTGTCGCCGCCGTCGCGGGTGCCGACGGCTGGCGCGTTCAGCTCGCGACGGTGCCGTCGTCGGAGTCGGCACAGCGGGAATTCCGCCGCCTGTCACGTCAGTTCGGCGAATTGCTGGCCGGAACCGATCTGCTTGCGCCGCCGTTCAAGATGCCGGACGGCGCGCAGGTCGTGCGTGTCCAAGCTGGTCCGCTCAGCGAAACGCGCGCGCGCGACATCTGCGCGAAGCTGCGCGATCTCAATGCTGGTTGCCGGGTGATCCGCCCGGAAGGCTGAAGCTCAGGCGGTTGTGACGGCCTGTTCTGTGCGCCGGAACATGTCCGGATTCATCAGCGCCGCGAACGAGAATGTCCGTTGGATGGAAGCGTTATCGAGCCGGCGAAGACGCGCGTGCGGAATCTTGTTGGGGTCCTGAAACACCAACTCGATCTCCCAGCTGATCGATTCGCGTCCGATCGCGACGAACCGGTCGCCGATCTTGAAGCCGTCATTCTTGTTTCGAAACATGCGCTATCGTCACTTCACGTGGTGCAAATGTAATTTGAATCTAGTCGCTTGACGCCGCGTCGTAAAGACCCGCGCAGGGATCGACGCAGATGAGTTTGTCTGCCTGTGCTTCTCAATTGTGCCGCAGGTGCGGATCACGCGTCTCTCCGGCATGGATGGCGGATCCGCGAATATGCCTGCGTCCATTCAATTCGCAAATTGCAAACGCCGTCTAGAGCAGGATCTTGAGTCTGTGCAAAATGCAACATGGCAGATGGCCGCAAAAACGCGCGACTCCATGGGCTTAATGCTAAACTTCGCATCGAGTCGCGAGCTTATTGCATGCGATCGACAGCACGGCACGGATCATGACGGATTTGCGCATTCCATACCGCGCATCGACACCGATTCTGGGGGTTCTCGTTTTGCTTTCTGCGCTGTTCGGGTTCGCGCGCGCGAACGAGGAGCCGTTCCGCTGGGCGGTGTATTACGGCACTGATGCGCCGGCGGATTCGTTTGTCGGCTATCGCATGGTCGTTTTCGATTCCGACCGGCATCCGGACATCGAGCCGATCGCCGTGCGTCGAACGCAGGTCCTCGGCTATCTGAGCATCGGCGAAGTCCACCGTACGCGTAGCTATTTCGCGGAAGTCGAGCGCGAAGGGCTGTTCGTCTACGAGAATCCGACTTGGCCCGGCGCCTTCGCGGTGGATGTCCGCGATCCGCGCTGGCGCAAGCGCATCGTCGAGGAACTCGTGCCGGCAATCCTCGCGCGCGGCTTCCATGGCGTGTTTCTCGACACCGCCGATACGGCGATCGATCTCGAGCGGCGCGACCGGGCGAAGTTCGCAGGCGCCACGCTTGCGACCATCGAACTCGTGAAGGCGATCCGCAGCCGCCATCCGCAGGCCGTCATCGTTCTCAATCGCGGCTACGAGATCCTGCCTGCGGTCGAGAACGTGATCGATATGGTGCTTGCCGAATCGCTGGTCACGGCGTGGGATTTCGAGAACAAGTCGCCGCGTCTTGCCGCCACGGACCAGCGCGCCGCAGAAATCGCGCTTCTCACCGCCGCGCGCAAGCGCACGCCCAAGCTCCGCCTCCTAGCGCTCGAATACTGGACGCCGGATGATGCCGCGAAGATCAAGTCGATCTATTCACAAGTCCGTGCTCTCGGGCTGGCGCCCTATGTCGCGACGGTGGCGCTCGACCGCTTGGTACCAGAGCCGCGATGAGGCGGGTCTTCGTCCTAGCCCTTTGTCTTGTCGGGATGCTCCTGCCGGGCGCGTCCGATGCGCAGATCCTGCAGCGCCGGGTTTTCATCCTCTGGGATTCGTCGGTGACAGCCCGGTGGCGTGACACATTTGCCCACCTGATGCTCGAGATGCCGCTCAACAGGCTTGGTTACGTCGTCGAGCCGGTAGACGTCGCCGGGAAGATGCCCGAAGCGTCCGCATTCGAAGGTGTGCGTGCGGTCGTTTCGTGGCTCGAGGCGGACACCGTACCCGATGCGCGCGCGGCTTTCGGATTCATCGATGCCGCCACGGCCCGCGGTATGCGCTTCGTGCAGATCGGCGACGCGGCCTATCTGCGCGGGCGCGACGGCACCGCGAGCGTTACGAATGCCGAGGCCAACCGGGTTTTCGCGCGCGTCGGCTTCCGTCTCGCCGAAGATTTCGTCCGCCTCACGTTCGACGTCGAGGTCCTGCGCAAGGATTCCGCGATGGTCGAGTTCGAGCGGCCGCTCGACCGCATCCTCCCGCCTTATCCGGTCTGGCGACCGCTCGACACGCGCACGCGCTCGCTGCTGGTCCTGCGTCGGCAGGGGCAGCCGGAAACGGAAAGTCATGTCGTGATGCTGGGGCCGGGCGGTGGGCTCGCGAGCTTCGGCTATTCGCATTTCTACGAACCGGAACTCAAGCGCCGGCAATGGCGCCTCGATCCGTTCGCATTCCTGACGGCCGCGCTGGGTGCTGGCGAAGGGCCGGTTCCCGATGTGACGACACTGGTCGGGCGGCGGATCTATTTCAGCCATATCGACGGCGACGGGTGGCGCAATGTCACCGAGATCGTGCCTTGGCGGCGGACGCGCAAGCTCTCCTCCGAGGTGATCCTCGACGAGATTCTCCGGCGCTATCCCGATCTTCCTGTGACGGTCGGCCCGGTCGTCGCCGATCTCCATCCCGACTGGTGCGGCTCCGACGAGACGCGCGACATCGCGCGGCGGATGTTCGCCTTGCCGAACGTCGAGGCAGGCAGCCACAGCTGGACCCATCCGCTCGACTGGAAATTCTTCGATGATCCGGATATCGCCGCAAAGGAACGCCCGTTTCTGCGTCGCTATCCCGGCTGCCGCTCGGAACCTTCGCGTCTCGTAGCGCTCTACGACCGGATCCGCAAGCGGATCGCCGGTGTTGGCGCGGACGCGGATGACCATTCGGATTTCGACGGACAGTACGGGACGATCGGAAGTTACAACACGCCGCGTTCGTTCGCGCTGGTGCCATTCGACATCGACCTGGAGATCCGGAGCGCGGCCGAATATCTGTCGACGCTTGCGCCGGCGGGCAAGGGTGTGCCCGTCATCCAGTGGTCCGGGAACACGCTGCCGTTCGAGGCGGTGCTGCGTGCGGCCCGTCTTGCAGGCATGCGCAACATCAATGGCGGCGATACGCGCTACGATCGCGAGTACAATTCGCTTTCATACGTGGCTGCCATCGGGCGGCGCGTCGGCGCGGAGCGCCAGATCTATTCCGGCGCTTCGAACGAGAACACCTACACCGATCTGTGGAGCGACCGCTTCTTCGGGTATCGGGCGCTCATCGAGACGTTCGAGCGGACGGCATCGCCGCGCCGTCTCGTGCCGATCAATCTCTACTACCACATCTACAGCGGCGAGAAGGAAGTCGCGCTAAAGGCGCTTCACGAGAACATCGCCTATGTCCACGCTGCCGAGATCGTTCCGATCTTCGCATCGGAATATGCGGCAATCGCCGAGGGCTTCTACGAAGCTGTCATCGAACGCCTGGATGACCGGCGCTGGCGGATATCGGACCGCGGCGCGCTCCAGACGCTGCGTTTCGACCCGCCGCTTGACGATATGAGGGTCGATATGAAGCGTTCGACCGGCGTCCTGGGCTATCGACACGACATGGGTGCGCTGTATGTGGCGCTCGATCCTGCCGTCGAAACATCTGTCGTTGCGCTAGCCCGCGGCGAGGCGGGCGCGCAGCCTTCGCTTGTCGACTCACGCTGGCCGGTCGCCGCGCTGTGGCTCGATGGTGACGGCTTTTCCTTCATTGCGGGCGGCTTCGGGGCTGGGGAGATGCGTTGGCGCGCCGTACCCCGGGCGCGCTACCGCGTCACGTCCGGGAGATCTCCCGCAATCGAAGTCGTCGCCGACGGCGAAGGCCTGCTTGCCTTCACGCTCGATCCGGTCGACGGTCGGAAAGTCGATGTGCGCGTCGCGGGGCCGCTGTAATGACCGCGATGCATGCACACACCGGCGGGCAGTTCGCGCTGGCGGCGGCGCTCGTCGGGACCAGCCTGTTCGCCAGCATCCTGATCGTCCCGAATACGCGCGAGCGTGCGGTGATGCATCTGCGCGACCGGGAATTCGACGAGGCGCGCGAGATGTTTGAGGCACGCCTCGTCGAAGCCGGGCCATTGCTCGAGACGGTCGTACCGCTTGCACGTCTCTATGCCCAGCGCGGCGAACTTGATCGCGCCATCAGGATCATCTCGGAGCTCATCGCATCCGGTCGGGTCGAGGGGCGCGGCGCCGTCGACGCGCGCAGGCTCATGTCGACCTATCTGCGCTGGGCGGGCCGTGAAGCGGAGCATCGCGCCAACCTTGCGCAGATCGTGCGACTGGACCCCGCGCCGGAGAATCTGCGCGAGCTTTCGGCGCTCTACAGTTACGCCGGTGATACCGGTGCGCAGATCGATGTGCTCTCGCGGCTAGTTGCCCTTCCGGACGCCCTTCCGGACGATTTCGTCGATCTAGCCGAACTGCAGGCAAGCCAGCGCCGCTTCTCCGCCGCCATCGCGACTCTCTCGACGCTTGCAGCCCGGATGCCCGAAAAAGTCGATGCATCGATGCTCGACCTGTGGCTGATCGTTTCGCTCGAGGCGCGCGACTTCGACGGCGCCGTTTCGCGTGCGCGCGCGCATCTCGCCGTTCGCTCGCCGCCACCAGACGTCGCCGCCGTGATCGGCGCGTTCGCCAGCCAGCGGGTGCCGAAGCTGGGCGTGGCTGCCCTGCAGCCGCTGGTCGAAAGGATGGGATCGGATGCGGCCACGAACATCGCGCTGATACGGCTCGCAATCGACGCCGAGATGCCGGCGCTCGCGTCGGACCTGTTCGACCGCCAGATCGCGCGCGGTGCCGCGTCGCTACAGTTCGCCCAGATCGGCGACCTCATCGATATCGGGCTCGTCGTTGAACGCGTCGATGCGGCGATCAATCTCGCGCGGATGGTCGATCTGTCCGCGCTAAGCGTCGCGCAGCTCGAAGCGCTGGCGGGACAAGCCCTGGACAGGCGCCAGACGGAATTCTTGCGTGCGATCGCGGCGGCAATGGGGCCGGATCGGCTCGACGCAAATCCCGTCCTCGCCGCACGGATGTATCTGACGCTCGACGATCGCGCGCGCGCGGTCGAGCAGGCGCGGCGCGCGCTCGTGCGGCCCGGCCTGTCGCTGGAAGAATCGCTGACGCTCGTCCAGATTTTCGCCGGCGCCGACCGGCCGGGCGACGCGCTTGGCCTGCTTGCGCGACTGGCCGAGGACCCGGCCTTGCCGGAGGGTTCGATCGGCGACATGGCGCAGCTCTATCTTCTGCTCAAGCGTGCACCCGAAGCGGTCGTGGTCTTCGAACGCCTGCGTGCACGCCGGCCGAACTCGCTGGCGGTCGCCACGGGCTGGGCGCTGGTGATGGCGCAGGCCGGACGCGGCGATGCGGTGGCTCGCTGGCTCGACGCCGGCGCGCCTGATGCCCTGCCGGGCCCCGTCGTCACGGATCTTTTCTTCATCGGCGGTGATGCCAAGTCACCCGCACTCCAGCTGGCGGCGGCCCGTCGGCTGCGGGCTCTTGAAGGGCCCACGCCGGTCGCGCGGCTGCGCCTGGCGCAGGCGGCCCTCGCCGCCGGACAGGCAGTCGAGGCACTGGACGAGGCGCGCAGCCTGCGTTCGTTTCTCGCGAACGACGAAGTCGACGCGCTCTATCGCGAATCCCTGACGCTTGCCGCACGTCGGGATACGCGCCTGCAGGCCGAACTGCGTGGCTACTGGCGCGCGCGACTTACAGATACGAGCCTGATCGCGGCAGCGCGGGAGGAGGCCCTCTATGGCCTGATCGACGCGCGGGCATGGGACGACGCGTTGCCAGAGCTCGCGCGACGCGCACGCACCGCACCGGCTGAATGGCTCGGCGCTTTCGTCACTGCCGCGAGCGACGCCAGGCGCCTCGAACTGGCGATTCCGGTGCTTCTCGACGTCGCCCAGCGTGCCGAACTTCCCGCCGCCACGCGCCGCGAGGCGACCTATGCGCTCATCGAGCGCACGCCGCCTTCCGTGCATCTGCCTGCCCTGCGCAAGGCCGCCGCCGATCTCGGCGGCGAATGGCAGGACGCACTGGAAACCGCGCTCGAACGCGTCGGTCGACGCGACGAACTGCTGGCGATGCTGATGCGGCGCGCGGCCGATTCCACCTTGCCTGCCGATACCCAGCGTGCGCTTGCTTTCCGGCTGCTCGACCTGTCGGCGAAGCCCGCGGCCCTTGCGATCTTCCAGCGTCTTGCTGCCGGTGCTCCGGTGCAATCGCCCGACGCACAGCAGACCCTCTTCCTGATGGGGCCGCGACCCGATGACGCCCAACTCGACTGGATCGAAGCGCAGACGCGCGCGGCTTCTCCGGCCGGGCGGATCGAATGGGCCCGTGCACTGGTCGATGCCGGCGCCCCGCGTCGCGCGGCTTTCGCGCTCGAGGCGGACGCGGCCATCCCCGGTCGCGTGGGCGGGCCCGCGACATTGATGGCGGCCGAATCCTACCTTGCGGCCGGCACGACGGACGACAAGGCCGCCTTCGCACGTGTGCTTTCTGCACGCATACCGCGCGAAGGTGATCCGGAAGGTGCGCGCCGGCTGGCTGAACTTGCCGCCGCCGGAAACCGCAATGACCTTGCCAGACTCGGTTACGAACGCCTTCTGCTGCTCGACCCGTCGCGGCGCGAAGCACAGCGGCAGGTCGGTTTTGCCGCCTTTGCCGAGGGCGATTTCGAACGGGCGAAGGCGCTCGTCGCCCGCTACCTCGCCGGAGCCGCATCGGGCCAGCCGATCGACTGGGAAGCGCATTACTATCTCGGCGAATCACTCTTTCGTCTGAAAGACCGCGCGGCCGCGCGGACGGAGCACGAGCGCGCCCTTGCGACGATCGAGGGGCTCGCCCGTCCTCCCTTTGCCGCGCGTGCGGTTCAGGCCTACCTGTATCACCGGCTGGGCCGTTCAGAGGAATCGGTGGTGCTCTACGGGCGTCTTCTGCGCGAGCAACCGCGCAACCGCGACCTACGTGCCGACTACGCCGGCGTGCTGCTCGAGCTCGGCCGGACGGAACTCGCCCGCGGCATACTGGGAGGCGGCACATGATCGCAGCCCGGCTTTGCCTGCTCATCTCAGCCTTCCTGTGGCCGGCTGCCGCCGTGGCGCAGGCGGATGGCCCGGTGCGCCTTGACCTGACCTGGAGCATCGATGGGCCGTTGGCCAATGTCCGCATCGTGCCGGCGCGGCCGACGGACATGCGAATCGAGACGCGCGAGCGCGAGGTCATTGTCCGCTTTGCCCGCCCCATCGCGCCACCCGATGCGGGCATTCTGCCGCGCGAGCTTCCGAGATTTGTCGAAGGCGTCAATGCCGGGTTCGACACGCTTCTGCTTCTCGCGACACAAGGCAGCACGGTCGTGGCGCTGCGCGAGGGGGAAGGCGTCGTTGTGGTCGTGCGCCTGCCGGAAGTCGCCCCCGCCGCGGAGGCGGAGGAAACAGACGCCATCATAACCGAGCGCGCCGAACGACGGCTCGAACGCCTGCGGGCGGCACTCGAAGCGCAGACCGGGCGGCCCGACCTAGCGCGCGGGCGTCTTGCCCTCCTCGAAGCGAAAGATCCGGCTGACGTCGAGACGCTGGCGCAGCTTTCCGGGGTCGAGCAGCAAATCGGCCGCCTGAGGCGTGCGAACGAAATGCTCGACCGGGCGATCGCGGCCGAGCCATCCAATCCCGATCTCACGCAGGCCCGCGCGGCGCTGTCGCGCGAGAGCGCCGGATTCGCCCGGGTGGAGCCGGAATACCGCCGTGCGAGTTCCGGCGAGAAGCGCTACATCGTCGGCATGCAGGCCGAAATGCCGATGGGTCTCGCCTGGCGTGCGACGGCCGCGTTCGATCAGGCCTATGTCGATAGTCCGTCAGTCCGCCGGCCTGTGGGGTACGTCGATCGCTTCAAGGGCATGCACCAGCGGGGCGCCCTTGGTCTGCAGTACGAGGACGAAGACGGGTCGCGCACGCACGCCCAGTTCTTCGGCAGTGCGCACAATGCCGGCGCCGGCCTTACTCGCGAATATGTCTTTGACCGCTCGCGTTTTTCGGCAGGAGTTGAAGTCGCGCGGCCTTATTGGGATTTCACCGAAAGCCTCGTATCCGACGGGACACGCGATCGGGCCTTCGTCCAGTACGCCCAGCCGTGGGTGTTCGGCCTGTCCGTGCGCGCCCGGCTCGCGGCAAACCGTTACGGCATGCCGGGCCTTGCCGACGGAGCGCGCTCCGCGACAGCCGACGGCGAACTGCGCATGCCTCTCGACGGGTTTGTGCGCGGCACGGCGCTCGCCTACGCTCTTGACGGCGAATACCCGTGGCAGGTCGCCTCGCGCGCCGACCCGGCGAATACAGGTGCGGAATTCCGGCCGGTGCCGTTGCGCTACCGCGAAGTCCATGCGCTGCTGGCGAGCTATACGCTCGACTGGCGCCGCGATCTTGCCGGTTCGCTGCCGCTCGTCGTCGATCTGTCGGCCGGGCCCGGCTATGACCGGTATGGCCATCGCGGCGGGCCGCTTCTGGGGCTCGGCGTCGCGTGGGTCGACGACGGCTCCTTCAGCGGCGGGCTGCGGGCCGGTTACGGGCGCGGCGTGGGCCGCGACGCAAACGAGTATTCGAGCTTCGGAGGCTACGCGCAATGGCGGATGTAGATCCGATCAAGGCGCCGCGCCGGCGCCAATCCGACAAGCTCGCCGTGCCGACCGTCGGCCGGGCGCCGATGCTGCTCGGCGTGCGGCGCGGCGCGATCGTCGAGATCGCGGCCTTCCTGATCGTGGCGCTGGCGATCGACTTCGCGTTCCTCGATTTCGACAGGTTTGCCAGCCTGTCGCCGCATCCGTTCTGGATGATCGTGATCCTGTGCGCGGTCCAGTACGGAACCACCGAAGGACTGGTCGCGGCGGCGGCGGCGAGCGCTGCCCTGCTGATCGGCAACCTTCCGCCACCGAAATTCGACCAGGATCTGTACCAGTGGCTTCTGGTGGCGACGTTGCAGCCGCTGCTGTGGGTCGTCGCGGCCGTGATCTTCGGCGAACTCCAGGGGCGTGTCCGACGCGAGCGCGATGTCCTGCGCGAGGAAGTCCTGCAGTCGCGCAAACGCGAGGAAGTCGTCGCGGCGGCATATCGCAAGCTCGACGCGCGGCGCGAAAATCTCGAGGCGCGCGTGGCCGGGCAGCTTCGCACGGTCTTCGCGATCTACAATGCCGCCAAGGGCATCGAGCACATGGCGACAGACGACGTGCAGGCTGGCGTGTCAGAGCTTGTCCGGACGGTCATGAGCCCGCGCCGTTTTTCGCTGTTCCTGCTTTCCGGCGAGGCGCTCAACCTTGCGATCAGCGAGGGATGGGATGAGTCCGAGACGGTCTACGCGCGCGCCTTCGACGGCCAGTCGCGCCTGTTCCAGGCCGTCGTGGGATCGCATCGCACGCTCGTCGCCGCCGTCGCCGAGGACGAGGCGATTCTGGGCGGCGAGGGTCTGCTCGCCGGCCCATTGCTCAATCTCGATTCCGGCGAAGTGATCGGCATGCTGAAAATCGAGGAAATGGGATTCCTCGACCTGTCGGTTACGTCGATCGAGAATTTCCGCCTGCTGTGCGAGTGGATCGGAACCGCCTATGCGCAGGCACGGCGCTTCGAAAGCGCCATGCACGGCATCGATTCCGGCGGAGCGAGGCCGTGAGCACCGCGACCGGAGACGACAGGCGACAGGGCCGCCGCAACCGCGAGCACGAGGAAATGCTCGCCCGACTGGCGCTGGTGGCGGGCTCTGCCCCAGTCGTCGAGACGGTGCTCTATTCGTCAGCGATGGCGGCGGCGACCGGATACGCGTGGTTCGCGGCTTCGCGGAACATATTCGGTTTCGTCGGTGTCCTTGCGGTCCATGGCGCCGTCTGCGCTGTGGGGCTGCTGTGGATCTGGACGGTTGTCCGGCGGTCGCGCGACCTACGGTTTCCTCTGCTCGCGGTCGGTTCGGCAACGGCCGTGGGGCCGTTCGGTGCGGCGGGCAGCGTGCTCTGCGCGCTGCTCTATGCGTGGTTCCGGCGCAGCACGACGAGCTTCGAGGAATGGTACGCCGCCCTTTTCCCCGAACAGCAGAACGAGAGCGCCCGCACGCTATTCCAGGAGATCGTTTCCGAAGGGCGCGACGACGAAGTGGCGGCACAGTCGATCGCATCCTTCACCGACATCCTCGCCTTCGGTACGTTCGACCAGAAGCAGGCGCTGCTCGCGCTGATCGCGACCTATTTCCGCCCTGCCTTCGCGCCGGCCCTGAAGAGCGCGCTGGGGCATCCGGAACCGGCCATCCGCGTGCAGGCGGCCACCGCCGTGGCGCAGATCGAGCAGCGCTTCCTGCGCCGCTCGATCGACCTCGACGCCGAGTTGGTGCGCAGGCCCCGTGATTTCCCGCTCGTCTTCGCTGCCGCCCGTCACTACGACGACTATGCCTTCACGGGCCTGCTTGATCACGACCGTCAGGCAGAAAACCAGCGCCGGGCGATGAAGCTCTACAACGCGGCCCTGGAACTCGCACCCGAGGACGGACGGCTCGAATTCGGCATGGGACGCCTGCTGGTCCGCATGGGCGAGTACCGGACCGCGGCGGATCTTCTCGCCAAGGCGGCCAATGCCGGGCGTCTGAAGCCGGGCGCGGCCGTCTGGTATCTCGAATGTCTCTTCCGGATCGGTGCGTTCGCGGACCTGCGGGATGCCGCCACCCGTATCGTGCCGCTGCTTGAAGGTGACGAGGGTGCCGACCCGCGCCTGCGTGAGGCGGCCCGCCTCTGGGCGCCGGTATAAGCCGATGGCCGAATTCGAACCCGGAATCGACTTCAGGCGCGACGACGGCCCGGCCGACGTGTGTCTGCTTCTCGAGGGGACGTATCCCTACGTGTCGGGGGGCGTGTCGACCTGGGTGAACGACCTGATCCGCGCCCAACCGCATCTGCGTTTCCACTGCGTTGCTCTCCTCGCGGACCGCAAGGCGCGCGCATTCAAGTATCCGATCGCCGAAAACGTGCTTTCCCTCACGCATGTCTATCTCCAGCAGCCGCCGGCCGGCCCGACCCACGCGCGCGGCATGCGCAGGCTGTTCCGCAGGCTCGAGCCGCTCATGCTCTCGATCCAGAGCCGGGGCGGGATCGGCGATCTTGCGGGGATTCTCTCGATTCTCGGCCCTCGACGCGGCGAGCTGGGCGCCGAGACGCTCCTGAATTCTCCCGAGGCATGGGACACGCTCGTGCGCATGTATGAGGCAACGGTGCCGGACTGCTCGTTCCTCGACTATTTCTGGACCTGGCGCGCGCAGCTTGGTGGCCTGTTCGCCTGCCTGCTTGCCGAGCTGCCGGCCGCACGGGTCTATCACACGATCTCGACCGGCTACGCGGGCCTGATGGCCGCGCGCGGTGCGCTGGAGACCGGGCGGCCATGCTTCGTCACCGAGCACGGCATCTACACGAACGAGCGCCGGATCGAGATCACGATGGCCGACTGGCTTTCCTCCAACCGGCCGCGCGCGCTGGCCGTCGAGCGCGAGCGGCGCGATCTAAAGGATCTCTGGATCGATACGTTCGTCGCCTACTCGCAATGCGTCTATTCGGCGGCGCGCTCGATCGTCACGCTCTATGAAGGCAACCAGGCCATGCAGCGGCGCGACGGTGCGCCGCCCGAACGCCTGCGCGTGATCCCCAACGGGATCGATTACGATTCCTACGCGGCCGTACCGCGCGAGGATTCCGGTCGTCGGCCGACGGTGGCGCTGATCGGGCGCGTCGTTCCGATCAAGGATATCAAGACCTATATCCGCGCGGTCGCCGTCGCGCATCGAGAGGTACCGGACCTGCAGGCGCTCATCCTCGGGCCCGAGGACGAGGATCCGGCCTATGCTGCCGAGTGCAAGGATCTCGTGCGCCTGCTGGGGCTCGAGGGCACGCTCAAGTTCATGGGCCGCCAGAAGCTGACCGACTGGCTGGGCAAGATCGACGCTTTGGCGCTGACCTCCGTCTCCGAAGCCCAGCCGCTCGTCATTCTGGAGGGCGGCGCTGCGGGGGTGCCGACAGTCGCGACCGACGTTGGCGCGTGCCGCGAGATGCTTGAAGGCCGGTCGGATGAAGTCCCGCGCCTCGGGCCCGGTGGCGAGGTCACGGCACTTGCCGATCCGGCCGCGACGGGCAGGGCGCTGGCCCGTCTGGTCCTCGACAAGACTTGGCATGCACGCTGCTCGGCCGCGATCAAGCGGCGGGTCGAGATGCTCTACAACAAGAAGACCATCGATGCGGTCTATCGCGAGCTCTACGAAAGCTACCGCGATGCGCCCGACGCGCGTCCGGGCACGGAGGCGGCCTGATGGCGGGCATCGGTTTCTCGCTTCGCGAACTCGCGCGATCCGACGACATCATGGGGTCGCTGCGCGCCTTCATGCACGCCACGCTGGTCGCGGCTGGCCCGTGGCTCGTGACGATCCTGGCGCTCGGCACGCTGTCGCTGATCGCCGACGACGTCTCGCGCAGTGCCGAAGTGGCGATGTTCCGCATCATCATCATCTACAATTTCGGGTTCTCGCTGATCTTCGCAGGTCCCATCTCGATCGTCGTGACGCGCTACCTCGCCGATCGAATCTATTTGCGCGACGTCACCGAAGGGCCCGGCATGTTGCTGGGCGCGTTCGTGCTGATGCTGGCCACGCAGGGACCGCTCGCCGTCGGGTTCTACGGATTCGCGGTCGAAGCACCCCTCGGCGTGCGGCTTGTCGCGATCGCCGGTTACCTGCTGACCGGCGCCCTGTGGATCGCGGCTGTGTTCCTCTCGACGCTGAAGGATTTCCGCTCGATCACCTACAGTTTCGGTATCGGCATGTTCGCGGGCCTCTGCTTCGGAACAATCCTTTCCGACTATGGCGCTTTCGGGCTCTTGGCGGGCTTCACGATCGGTCTTGCCATCGTTCTTTTCGCCCTCGTTGCACGTATCTTCGCCGAATATCCCTATCCGGTCGTCCGGCCCTTCGCGTTCCTCGGCTATTTCGTGCGCTTCTGGGATCTTGCGGCGATGTCGTTCTGCTACAACGCAGCGATCTGGATCGACAAATGGGTCATGTGGATATCGCCGCAGCGCGAGGTCGAGGCGCGGGTTCTGGTCTCGTACCCGGACTACGACAGCGCGATGTTCCTCGCCTATCTCTCGATCCTTCCCGCAATGGCGCTCTTCGTGCTCATCGTCGAGACGTCCTTCTTCGAGCGCTATCTCGCCTTCTTCCGGGAAGTCCAGCGCCACGGAACCTGGGCGCGGCTGCGCGCGGCGCAGATCGAGCTGATCGACAGCGTGGGGGAAGGTTTCCGTCTTCTCGTCGTCCTGCAGGGGGCGCTCAGCTATCTCGCGATCCTCCTGGCACCGGCCATGTTCGATGCGCTTGGCCTCGGCTTCACGCAGATTGCTATGTTCCGCTTCGGCGTGCTGGGTGCGCTCTTCCATGCGTTGCTTCTGTTCGTACTGATCGTGTTCGCCTATTTCGATCTGCGGCGGCTCGCGCTCAAGATCGTCCTCTTTTTCCTGCTGGTAAACGGCGGCATTTCGGCACTGACGCTGTGGGGTGGCTTCGCATGGTACGGATACGGATATTTCCTGTCCGCCGTCGCAACCTTCTCGATCGCCTACGCGATCATGCTGCGCAAGATCGCCAATCTTCCATATCTCGTGTTCGTCGAGATCAATCCGTCCGTACGGCACGACTGAACGAGGAGCCGAAATGTCCGTTTATCTGGTGACCGGAGGTGCGGGGTTCATCGGTTCGAATCTCGTCGATTCGATGCTTGCCGACGGCCATGCCGTCCGCGTTCTCGACGATCTCTCGACCGGCAAACGGTCCAATCTGGATCCGCGCGCCGAGTTCGTCGAAGGCGACGTCGGAGATCCGACGGTTGTGGCGAAGTGCGCGGCCGGTGTCGACGCGATCGTGCATCTGGCGGCGATCGCGTCGGTCCAGCGCGGCAACGAGGACTGGGCGGGTACGCACCGCACGAACCTCACGGCGGCGATCCACGTCTTTGATGCCGCCCGCCGTGCCGGGCCCGGCGGGCCGGTGCCGGTCGTCTACGCGTCCTCTGCGGCGATTTATGGCAACAATCCGGACCTGCCGCTCGCCGAGACGGCACGCCCGCAACCCTTGTCCGCTTACGGGGCCGACAAGTTGGGCTGCGAGTTGCATGCACGCGTCGGTGGTTTGGTGCATGGCGTGCCGAGTGCGGGATTCCGTTTCTTCAACGTTTACGGGCCACGGCAGGATCCCAAAAGTCCCTATTCGGGCGTGATCTCGATCTTCGCCGATCGTGTGCGCGCGGGTGCCGCCTGCACGATCCAGGGTGATGGCGGGCAGGCACGCGATTTCGTCTATGTTGCCGATGTCGTCGCGGCCCTCCGCAAAGGGCTCGAGGTGGCGAATGTCTCGGCGCCCGTCTACAATGTTGGCACGGGCATCGCAACGCGGGTCCTTGATCTGGCGCAGCTGCTGCAGCGGCTGGCCCGATCAAATGCGGGCTTGCAATTCGCCGCCGCACGCGCGGGCGATATCCGTCTGTCGCTGTGCAACCCCGCGAAGCTGAAGGCGCTCGGCTGGCAGCCACGCATGTCGCTCGAAGATGGGCTCCAGCGCACGCTCGCGTCGCTCGACTGACCGGACGTCAGAACGATGTCCAGCACAGCTCGTGCTTGTTGTGGAAGAGATGGCGCAGCCGGCCGCCGGGCAGGGCGGCGAACCGTCGCGTGGTCTCGTGGTCGGTCGCAGCCTGGAATTTGATCGTGCAGATGATCCGCTTGGCGAGCCCGCTGGCCCGCCACCGCTCGACCAGGTCGAACAGCCGTGCCGGATAGCAGATCACGTCGCTGAAGAGCCAGTCGACCGGGCCGATATCGGCCGGATCGAGGCCGAAGGCGCTTGCCTGCCGCAACTCCACGCCCGGCATTGCCGCGATCGCGGGCTCGAGCGGGGCCTTGTCGATTGCCAGCACCGAAGCGCCGAGCTTGGCAAGCACCCACGTCCAGCCGCCCGGCGAAGCGCCCAGGTCAACGCAGCGTTCGCCAGGCCTGGGCATTTCGCCGGCCAGTGTCAGCGCTTCCCAGAGCTTCAGATAGGCGCGGCTGGGCGGCCCCGTCCGGTCCTCGACGAAGCGGCATTCGCCGTTGGGAAAGGCGCTCGAGCAGCTAGCGCTGACCAGCATCGTCTGCGGGTCGAGAAGCATCCACGCTCCCAGCGGTGCGGCCGGTGCCGGCGCACCGAAGACGAGGGGCTTGGCCGATACCTTGGGAAGCTCACCCGCGATCAGGGCGGCACGGCGATGGTGCGCATGGTCGTAGAGGGCCCAGTTGCGCTGGATCGCCCGCAGCGCCTTGGCCGCCTGTCCGATCGACGGGGCTGGAACCTGTCGCGGCTCCAGCCAGATATTCTGCGCCCATGCGGCCGGGCGCGGCGGGCCGGGCGCCAGCAGCAAGCGGCCATATTCGGCCGACACGTCGCCGAGTTCCTCGCGCAGCGGCTCGAGGAAGCCATCGGCGGCCAGGTAGGCGGTAAACTGTTCCAGATGCTCGTTCCTACTTCGCCCGTGCCAATCTCAGGGCTGGATCGGCCGGGAATCCGGCGATCTCCTTGACCAGCTTGTTGACCATTGCATAGGCGAAAGTATCGAAGTCGTCGATGGCGATGACGAACGCGCCCGGCCCGCCGATCACGTTTTCCCGATAGAACTCGTCGAGCGGGGGTTGCGGATAGCCGCGCGAGCTGGGTTGCGGCGCGTCGTTCAGGATGACGAGTCCGTTGATCGTGATCCCGTGGACCAGCGCTTCGTCGCGTGCGGCGGCAGCTGTGCGGCCCGAATTGTTCACGCCGTCACCGGAGATGTCGATCACCTTGCGCCGGCCTTCGAAGGCCGCGCCGAAGAGACGGGAGGAGAAGTCGATGGCGCCAGAGATCGACGTCCAGCCCCAGAACGCGCGCGGTTCGTTCAGGACGTGGCCGGCGAACTGCCCGGCGGAAGCCTCGTCGGAGATCGCGGCCCACGGCACGACGATCTTCTGGAAATCCGAGCCGGACCATTCGACGAATGTCACCGCGATGCGCTGCGTGGCGGTTGCATGGATCGCCTGGAGAACGGTCGGGTGCGTCAGTGCCTGCGCGTAGCCGCGGCGCTGAAGCTCGAATTCCCTGTCGTCGATCGAACGGGACACGTCGACGGCAAGTACGAGTTCGAGGTCAACCGCCTCGATCGCACCCAGACAGGCGGGTGCCAGCAGGGCGACGATCAAAACCAGCAGTGCGCCGACGGCTTTCTCCACCCGGACTCCCCTCGCACCTGTCGACAATATAGAACCTCGTTGCATGGCTTGCCAGCATGGACGACGGCAAGCGACAGTATCGGCGTGACATCGAATCCTTCAGCCAGATGGCTGGCCCGGTGGTTGCCGGTCGCATCGACCTTCATCGTGCTGGCGCAGACGGTCGTCGGGTTTCCGGTCCTGCGGCCCGTGGCGCTGGCACTGCTCGTCGTCTGGCTCGCAGCGGTATTTCCCGCTACCCGTTCGACTGAGCGCGTTTTCGTCGCCGCTGCCGCCGTGTCCGCCATTGCCATCGTCGCGATCGGGGCCGACTGGCGCACCCTCCTGGGTACCGGGCTCGACCGGGCGACCGCGTTCGTCGCTCTTCTCGTGTCGCTCGGCCTGCTGCGGGACGCCGCGCGTACGTCGCGCGCGGTCCGCCGTGCCGGCAACTGGCTGATCCGTCAGTCCCCGACATGGCGTTTTCTTGCGATTGCGGCGGGCGGGCACGGGTTCGGCATCGCGCTCAACATGGGTGCGGTCACGCTGCTTGGAATGCTCATCAAGCGCGCCAACACGCTGGAAGCGGCGGGTGGGGATGCCGAGGTCGTTGCGATCCGCGAAGAGCGGATGAACGTCGCGCTGCTCCAGGGCTTCTTCTCGATGCTCGTCTGGTCGCCGATGGCGATTTCCGTCGCGTTCACGCTGTCGATGATCCATTCGGTGACATGGTTCGACATCGGGTTGCCGGCACTGTCGATCTCGATGCTGTTCCTGGCGGTCGGGTGGGCGGTCGATCGGATCAAGTGGCCGCCATCGCGGCGCCGGTCGATCCCGCAGCCAGGACCAAAGCCACCGCTCCGCGATGCCCTGCCGATGCTCGGGATCATCGTGGCGCTCGTCTCGACGGTGCTCGGTGCCAAGGCTCTGATGGGACTGGGCATGCTCGAGGCGATCACATGGTTTGCCGGCCTTTTCGCGACGGGGTGGTTTGGCGTGCAGTATCTGCGCTTCGGCACCGGCAATGCCACCGACGCGACGCTTCGGCGGCTTGGACGGCACGTCGAGCGCTTCGTGCCGGATTCGCGCGGCGAGCAGATCGTTCTCGGGGCTGCAAGCTTCCTCGGCGTCACACTGGCGCTCCTGCTGCAGGACCTTGGCGTTTCGGCCCTTCTCGACGCATGGAATCCGTCGGGTGTCCTGCTGGCGCTCGCGATCGTGTTGTTCATCGTGGTCGGATCGCAGTTCGGCATCGTGGCGCTCGTCACCAGCGCCATTGCCGGCGGGGCGGTGATGGGCATGGCGAAGATGCCGATGACGCCGCTCGAACTTGTGCTCTCGCTCCAGGTCGGCTGGAGCATCTCGGCGACGCTGTCGGCCTATTCCGGCGGCACGATGCTGATGGCGCGGATCATCGACCGCGATCCGTCGATCTTCCGCAGGTGGAACCTGCCCTGGGCGATCGTCTGCTTCCTGCTTTATGCCGCGATCGCCTGGTGGCGGATCTAGCCGCGGAGCGTGGCGGCCGCATCGTCCCACGCCGCGGACGATGCGGCGTGCAGCAGTGGCCCGATATGGCGGCGCGCATCGTAGATGCCGGAATTGTCGAGGAACGCCGCATGGCCGCCAGCCTCGCTCACGGCAAGCGCGCCGGCGGCATGGTCCCACGGCAGGGTGCGGGTGAAACAGGCGAGGCTCAACCGGCCACGCGCAAGGTCGAGATAGACCGCACCCGCACAGCGGTCATCGACGAACGTATTGAACCGGCCTGATTCCTCGGCGCGTTTGCGCAGGGTCATGCCGTAGATCGACACGGCCCCACCCGGCGACAGCCGCATCGGCAGGCCGTTGAAGCGTGCACCACCGCCCTTTTCGGCGACCAGCATGTCGCGCGTCAGCGGTTCGTAGATCCAGCCTGCGACAGGCATGCCGCCGACGGCGAGCGCCACGATGGAGCAGAAGGGCGTGCGGCTCGACGCGAAATTCGCCGTGCCGTCGAGAGGGTCGATGATCCAGACGGGAGCGGGTTCGGCGAGCCTGTCCAGCACGGCGCGGTCCTTTGCCACGGCTTCTTCGCCGACCACGACGCTGCCGGGTAGGAGAGCAGTCAATGCAGGGGTCAGGCGCGCTTCGGCGTCGAGATCGGCAGCCGTCACATAATCGTTCGGCCCCTTGAGCGATATGTCGGCGGCGGTAAGGGCGCGAAAGCGCGGCACGATCGCGATATCGGCGACTTCAGCGACAAGACCTGCGACGCGGTCGATGATGGCGGCGGAGAGCATGCCTTCCGCGTTAAAGCACCGGCGCACCGGCGGCAAGCCGAAATCGCGCAACGCCCTGCAGGTCTATGCCGCGCAGTGTCGGGCCAGCGGGCACGCGGTCGCGTCGGTCTCGATCTGGACGGTCGCGTGGCCGATTCCGTGATGCGCGCGCAGTTCGGCGGCGATGTCGGCAAGAAACGCGTCGCCCGGATGCCCGCCCGGCATGACGAGGTGCGCCGAGAGTGCCGTTTCGGTCGTGCTGGTGGCCCAGATATGCAGGTCGTGCAGCGCGGCGACGCCCGGTCGTCCGGCCAGAAACGCGCGGACCGATTCCGGGTCAACCCCGGTCGGTACGCCTCCGAGCGACAGCGCCACGCTGTCGCGCAGCAGCTGCCAGGTTCCCCAGACGATGACGGCGACGATTGCGAGACTGGCGACCGGATCGATCCAGTACCATTCTGTCACGGCCGCGATCGCGCCGGCAACGACCACGCCGGCCGAGATGAGCGCATCGGCAGCCATGTGCAGATATGCACCGCGGATATTGAGGTCGTGGCGCCGGCCGGCCGCGAACAGCCAGGCGGTGAAGCCGTTGACCGCGATGCCGACCGCGGCGACGGCCATCACGGTTCCGCTGGCGACCGGTTGGGGTTCGCCCAGGCGGCCCAGGGCTTCCCATGCGATGGCGCCGACCGCGACCAGCAGAATCACGGAATTGAAGAGCGCGGACAGGATCGACGCGCCGCGCATGCCGAACGTGAAGCGCTGCGAAGGGCGTCGTCGGGCGAGCAGGGTCGCCGACCAGGCGACGACAAGCCCAAGCACGTCGGAAAGATTGTGACCGGCATCGGCAAGCAGGGCCATGGAATTGGCGAAGAAGCCGAAAGCCGCTTCCGCCGCGACGAAACCCGTATTCAGGATGATCCCGAGCGCGAAAGCCCGGCCGAAGTCGGCATGAACATGGGCATGCACGTGCCCATGTTCATGCCGGTGTCCGGGCGCGTGATCGTGGTGAAGGCCGGACATGGGGGCCGCTCCCGCTATTCGGTCCGGAAGGGCTTCTGGCGTGCGGTATGGCCAAGTTCGTCGAGGAGTGCGCGCGCCATGGCGCCGTATGCCGTCAGTTCGTCGCTCGGCGTGCCGAGGAGGGTCGCAGTCCCCTGCCAGAGCCGCGTGCCGCGCTGGTCGTCGAGGCTGAGCGTGAGCTGGAATTGTACCGAACCCGACCCGCCGCCCTCGGAGCGTCTCGGATTCGCAAGGCTGTCCTCGCTGCTGGAATAGAGATTCAGGCGTACGCGCGCGTCGTCGCGATCGGCCTGGATCGAGCCGAGGCTCGGCGGCGGACCGGCGCGCCCGATCTGTTGCACGGCCGTCTCGAAATTGAGTGACAGAGAGGTGGCCGCTTCGTCAATCCGGCGACCTCTGCGTTCGACCGCACGCTCGATCTGCTGCTTCAGGCGCCGGTTCTCGCGCGTATCGTCGTAGGGGCGGACCCGCACGGCGGGCTCGGCGGGAATATCGCGGAAAGCCTGCGCGTTGATCCGGCCTGGTGCGCGTGCGTCGCCCGCCTCCTGTGCCAGGGCGGGGGCAGCAATGGCGAAGAACAGGGCGGAAAGCAGGGCGCGGATCATCGGCGGAGGTACTCGGGCTTGGCGGCTGCGAAACTGGATTCCCTGCAGTATAGGCGACGGTGTCAGGCCGGTCGTCGCCGGATTTCTGCTTTTGTCGGGCCGCAATAGAGCGAATGCAGCGTGGCCATGATGGCCGTCGCCTCGCTTCCGGCAAGTCGGTAGTAGATCGTCTGGCCTTCCCGTCGGGTCAGTACGATCCGGTCCGCACGCAGGCGCGCGAGGTGCTGGGAAAGCGCCGATTGGGACAGGTCGAGCGCGGCTTCGAGCGTGCCGACCGACCGCTCGCCGCCGGCAAGGTGGCACAGGATCGTCAGGCGGCGTTCGTTCGCCATGGCCTTGAGCAGGGCGGTTGCCTTGCGGGCGCTGGCTTGCAGGCGTTTGGGGTCCATGTGCCGACGTTTAGTACGCCTGCGCGCGCGGCTCAAGTGCGCAGGCGTGCGGGGGCCATTTCGCCGGGGGTGACGCCCATCGCCGCGATATCGGCCGGCAGACCCGCCTGGCGGACCAGGCCGGCGACGATGCGGCCGACGGCCGGGCTCGTCATGATTCCGTAGCCGCCAGGTGCGGCGGCCCAATGGAAGCCGTCGACCCGGTCGTCCGGACCAAGGACAGGGCATTTGTCGGCGACAAAGCAGCGGAGCCCCGCCCATTTGCGCCGGATCCGCTCGACTTTCAGCGTCGTGGCAGCCTCGACGCGCTCGACGCATTCGGCGATGTCGATCTCCTCGGGCTGGGCGTCGCAGGGCTCGGACGGCGTCTCGTCGGCCGGTGACGCGAGCATCAGACCGGCCTCCGGCTTGAAATAGAAGGTTTCGTCGATTTCGCAGACCATCGGCCATCCGGCGAGCGTCGCGATCGTGAACGGCACCTCGAAGACGAAGGCCGTCCGGCGCTTCGGCACGATCCCGATCGGCCGCGCGCCGGCAAGGCCGGCGATCCGGTCAGCCCATGCGCCGGCGGCATTGATGATGTGGTTCGCCTTGAATTTTCCCGCGCGCGTCGAAACGGTCCATGTACTTCCGGAACGATCCAGTGAATCGACCTCGGCATCGCACACGAGCTTACCGCCGGCGGCCCTGAAGCCCTTCAGGTAGCCGCGGTGGATCGCGTGCACGTCCATGTCCATCGCAGCCACGTCGTAGAGGGCGCGCGCAAGCCAGCCTTCGGTCAGCGGCGGGCAGAGGGCGAGCGCTTCCTTCCGGTCGATCTCGACGACGGTTCCGGGTAGTGCCGCGGCAAGGCCCGCCTCGAGCGACTGATCCTTGCCGGCGGGCGCAATGAACAGGGCGCCGCGCGGGCTCATCAACGGATGCTCGGTGAAGCCAGGTGGCGGGCCCATCAGGAAGTCCCGGCTGGCCTTGGTGATCTGCCGGATGATGCGCGGCCCGTAGGCCTCCTCGAACAGCGCGGCAGACCTGCCGGTCGTGTGGTAGCCCGGCTGGACTTCGCCTTCGATCAGAACGACCCGGTGCGTGGATGCCAGCGCGTATGCGCAGGACGCACCGACGGCTCCGGCACCTATGACCGCAACGTCGAAATCGGCCATTGTCGCGCTAGTCGGCCGCGTGCGGCTGCGGATGCGTCGTGTTGTGCGCGCGTTCCTGCTGGGCGAGCACGTTCGCGATCGTGCCGATCGGGCGCGTGAACCCGGCAAGCAGCAGGTAGAGCGCCGGAACGACGAACAGCGTCATCACCGTCGAGAACGAGACGCCGCCGATGATCACCCAGCCGATCGCCTCGCGGCTTTCGGCGCCTGCGCCGTGCGCCGCAGCGAGCGGAACCGCGCCCGCGACCGTCGCGATGGACGTCATCAGGATGGGTCGCAGGCGTGCGACCGATGCCTCGACGACCGAATCGCGGATCGAGTTTCCGGCATCGCGCAGTTGGTTGGCGAACTCCACGATCAGGATGCCGTTCTTCGCCATCAGGCCGATCAGCAGGATCATGCCGATCTGGCTGTAGACGTTGAGCGAGATACCCGCGAAGAAGAGCGCCGCAAGGCCGCCGGTCAGTGCCAGCGGCACCGCCAGCATGATGATGATCGGGTGGATCCAGCTTTCGAACTGCGCTGCCAGCACGAGGAAGACGATCAGTAGGGCAAGGCCGAACGTGAAGTAGAGCGACGCGGCCGATTCCTTGAACTCGCGGCTCTGGCCTTGATAGGTGATGCGTGCTTCCGGCGGCAGTTCTTCGGCCGCATAGCGTTCCATCGTCGCCAGTGCCTCGCCGATCGTGAAGCCCGGCGCGATCGACGCCGTGATCGTGATCGACCGCAGTCGATCGACGCGGTTGAGCTCGGCCGGTCCCGCTGCCTCGTTGAGGACGACAAGGGTGGAAAGCGGGATGAGCTGCTGCGTGGTTGTCGAGCGGACGAACACGTTGGCAAGATCGCGCGGCGTGGCGCGGTCTTCGAGCCGGGCCTGCAGGATGACGTTGTACTCCTCGCCGCGATCGACATAGGTCGATACGTTGCGCGAGCCGAACATCGTCTCAAGCGTACGCCCGATGCTCTGGATCGAAACGCCGATATCCGCCGCACGCGCCCGGTCGATCTTGACCCGGAGCTCGGGCTTGGTCTCGCGATAGTTGGAATCGACGTTGAGGAAGCGCGGCTCGGATGCTGCGCGGATCAGCAGGCGGTCGCGCCAGTCGCGCAGCGTCTCGTAGTTCGAGCCGCCGATGACGAACTGGACCGGCGGCTGGAACCCGCGCGAGCCGAGCGAAGGCGGATTGAGGGCGAAGGCGCGCACGCCGGGCAGGCCCGTGATTTTCGGGAATACCTCGTTGACGACCTGCTGCTGCTTCATCTGCGGCGTCGACGGCGCCGGCTCGCCCCGTTCAGAGCCGGCATAGCGCTGGCCCCACGCTTTCAGGCGCAGGAACACGAGACCGGAATTGACAGGTGCCGGGCGAGAGAAACCCGGCGCGATGTTCGCCATCACGACCGCACCCGTGCCGTTCTCGACGTAGGGGGCGAGAATTTTCTCGATCTCCTGCACTGCATCGCGCGTGTAGTTGTACGAGGCGCCCTCGGGAGCCGTGATCGGAACGATCACGACGCCACGATCCTCGATCGGCGTGAACTCCTTGGGCAGCGCCGCCCAGAACATGTAGGCGGTAGCCGAGACGGCGAGACCGCCGGCGAGGACGACAATCGGCGCGTTCACCGCGCGCACCAGCAGCCAGCGGTAGCCCTCGTTGATCGCGATGAAGACCTTCTCGGTCGCGAGGTAAATCTTGCCTTCACCTTCATGCGTCTTGAGGAGTTTCGAGCACATCATCGGCGTCAGCGTCAGCGCCACGAGACCAGAGAAGACGACCGACGCTGCCAGTGCGATGCCGAATTCGGTGAACAGGCGGCCGGTATTGCCGTCCATGAACGACAGCGGGACGAACACGGCGATTAGCGTCATCGTCGTGGCGAGAACGGCGAAGCCGATCTGGTGCGCGCCGCGCACGGCCGCGAGTAGGACGGGCTCGCCTTTTTCGATGCGCGCATGGATGTTCTCGAGCACGACGATGGCGTCGTCGACGACGATGCCGATGGCGAGCACGAAGGCCAGCAGCGTCAGCACGTTCAGCGAATAGCCGAGGGCGGCGATGATGGTGAAGGAACCGATCACCGAGACCGGAATCGCGATGGTCGGGATGATCGTCGCGCGCCAGGAGCGCAGGAAGACGAAGATCACGCCGATGACGAGTGTGATGCCGATGCCAAGCGCGTGATAGACCTCGAAGATCGACTGTTCGATGAACACGGATTCGTCGTAACCGACGAGGACGTCGATGCCTTCGGGGAAGCTTTCCTGGAGGCGCTTCATCTCGGCTTTCGCGTCACGGGCGACGGAAAGCGTGTTGCCGGTGGACTGGCGCAGGATGCCGATGCCGATGGACGTCTTGCCGTTGGCGCGGATGCCCGAACGCTCGTCTTCGGCGCCGATCTCGACCTTGGCGACTTCGCCGAGGCGGATCTGGTAACCCGTGCGAGTTGCAATCACGATCTGGCGGAATTGCTCGGGATTCGACAGGCGGGAGTCGGTCTTGACGGTGAGTTCGCGCTGCGTGGATTCAAGGCGGCCGGACGGCAGCTCGACATTCTGGCGCAGGATGGCCGTTTCGACGTCGTCGACGGTCAGCTGACGGGCGGCAAGAGCCTGGCGGTCGAGCCAGACGCGCATGGAAAAACGGCGCTCGCCCGAGATGTTGACCTGCGCGACGCCCGGAACGATGCCGAGACGGTCGACGATATTGCGCTTTGCGTAGTCGGTGAGTTCGAGCTGCGAGAAACGGTCCGAGGCAAGCGTGAACCAGACGATCGCGCGTTGGTCGCCGTCGACCTTGGCGACGACGGGATCGTCGATGCCGTCCGGAAGCTTGGAACGCACGCGCGCGACGCGGTCGCGCACGTCGGCCGAGGCGGCGTCGATATTGCGGTCGAGGCGGAACTCGATCGAGACGGACGAGCGTTCTTCGCGGCTGTTCGAGGTGATCGTCTTGACACCTTCGATGCCGGCAACCGCCGCCTCGATCGGCTCCGTCACGCGCGTTTCGACAACCTGGTTGGCTGCACCCTTGTAGACGGTCGTGACCGAGACGATCGGCGGGTCGATGGCGGGATATTCGCGCACCGGCAGCTTCGAGAACGCGGCGATCCCGAGCACCACAATCATCAGGCTGAGAACTGTGGCGAAGACGGGGCGGCGGATCGAGACTTCGGACAGGATCATCGGGGGCGTTCCTGGCTGTTCCGGTTCAGGGCGATGCGTTGGCGACGAACGGGCGTGTCGTGACCGGCTGGTTGTGGCGGATGCGTTGCAAGCCGCGGACGACCAGCGTGTCGGTCGGCGTAATTCCTTCGGCAATTTCGACGCGGCCTTGCATGCGCATGCCGAGCTTCACTTCCTTGCGGATCGCCTTTCCGTCAACGACAACGAAGAGGAATTGGCGCGCCCCCTCCGCAACGAGGGCGTCCTCGGGTACGATGACCGCGTTTTCGCGCGTGGCGATGGCAAGTGAGATGGTAAGAAACATGCCAGGCCGCAGGCTGCCGTCGGCATTGTCGAAGCTGGCGTTGAGGCGTGCCGCACGCGTGGCCGGATCGATGCGCGTGTCGATCGCGGTGACCTCGCCCTTGAATTCGCGACCGGGATAGGCGGGCGTAAGGGCGGAAACCGAGAGGCCCTGGCGCAGCTGGCCGAGGAACTGCTCGGGGACCGAGAACTCGACCTTGATCGTGCGGACGTCGTCGAGCGTGGTGATCGCCGTTCCCGGCTGCACCAGCGCGCCGAGACTGACTTGGCGAAGACCGACGCGGCCGTCGAAGGGGGCGGTGATCCTGAATTCATCGAAGCGGGCGTCGGCGGCGCGCAGGCGCGATTCGTTCTGGCGGATGCGGCCTTCGGCGGCACGCAACTGGCTTTCGAGCTGATCGACGCGGGCTTCCGGCGCGTTGCCGGTCGCGCGCAGCGCGCGCGTGCGGTCGAGCTGCTGGCGGATCTCGTCGGCCACGGCGCGCGCCTGCTGGATCTCGGCGCGGGCGCCTTCGGTGTCGGCGGCGCGCTCGCGGCTCTCGAGCTCGATCAGGACCGCGCCACCGCGCACGGACTGCCCTTCCTGAAAATTGATCCGCGCGATGTTGCCTGTCTGCTTCGCGGCGATGACGAGCGATTCGTTCGCGCGGGCCGTGCCGACCGCTTCGACGCGCTCGACGACCTGCATCGTGGTCGCGTTTGAGATCTCGACGACGGGCGCTGCGGCTTGACGGGCGGCTTGCCCGCCGCCGGAGGATTGAGGTTGGAAATAGTACCAACCACCTGCGCCTGCGCCGGCAATGACAACGACGGTGGCCAATTGTGCAAGAACACGCATTCCGTCAACACTCCGCTTGGACGCCTCTTGTCGGGGCGGTTGGACCAAGCAACAAACAAGCCAAGCCAAGCCCGCTCGGACTGGGCGAAAAGCCCACCGATTGGGCATTTGAATTTAGTGTGCGGCTGCCGGGAACGGAAGCTCTTCGTCGGTTACAGGCTGTAATTTATCGCATTTTGCGAAGTCCGGCGGTGATTGCGGCCGGCGGGGCTTCCCAGCCGCCGGGGATCGTGGGAGAACTTGCCCGCCTGTCCCGTTTTCAGCCTTTGGCGGCCTGAGATGTCCGATTCCGTCTACCGCCGCCGCTTTCCAGCCGGGCGCCTGCTATTCAGCGAAGGGCATGTCGCGGATGCGGCCTATATCATCGAGACCGGAACCATCGAGATTTTCGTCGAATTCGCCGGTGAGCGGAGCCGGCTCGCCGTCCTCGGCCCCGGCGAGATATTCGGCGAGATGGCGCTCGTCGACGATGCGCCGCGCTCGGCCGCGGCCCTCGTCCTCGAGGATTGCGAAGTAATCGTCGTCGAGCGCAGCCAAATCAAACGCGAGCTCGAGCACGCCACGCCGCTGATGCGCATCCTGCTCCGTACGCTCATCCACCGGCTGCGTGTCGCCACCTCGACGCTGCCGCAGGCGGCTCCGCCGATTTCCGTCGAGGAAGCCGCGCGCGTCATCGCGCGGATCAAGAGCGAGCACGAGGTCCGCCGTGCCATCGACGGCGGGGAACTGGTACCGTTCCTCCAGCCGATCGTCCGGCTCGACGACGGCGTCACGATCGGGTTCGAGGCGCTTGTGCGCTGGCATCATCCCCAGCGCGGGCTACTGGGGCCGGAATCGCTTCTGGGTTCGGCCGAGCGGGCGGGGCTGCTGGAGGCGCTCGATCTGATGGTTATGCGCGAGTCCGCGCGCATGGTCGCTGCCGTCAACCGCCGCCTGGCGCTGGCCGGGCGTCGTCCGGTGTTCCTGTCCGCGAATTTCGGCGCGGCCCATTTCGCCGACGATCGCCTTGCCGACGTGCTGGCCGAGATCCTCGCCGAGGCGAACCTGCCGGCCGAACGCCTCAAGGTCGAGATCACCGAGACGACGCTGATCGTCAACCGCGACGCGCACAAGGCGCTTGCGCGGATCAAGGAGCTTGGGGCTTCGATCAGCCTCGACGATTTCGGGACCGGCTATTCCGGTCTTTCGTATCTGTCGCAGTTCCCGATCGATTACGTGAAGATCGACAAGAGCTTCGTCGCCACGATGCTGGAAGACCGGAAGACCGCCGAGATCATCCGGTCGGTCGTCCAACTCGCCACCCAGCTCGAGATCGACGCGATCGCCGAAGGGATCGAGACCGAGCCGCAGGCCGAATTCCTCCGCTCGGCGGGCTGCGTCTATGGACAAGGCTTCCTTTACGGCACGGCGCAGCCCGCGGAGAATGCGTGTACTGCCCTGTTCGAGCGGCCCTAGGGAAGAACCGGATATGTCCACGCAGCTTATTACCCACCCGGCCTGCCTCGATCACGATCCGGGTGCCTATCATCCGGAAAGTCCGCGCCGGCTCGAGGCCGTGCTTGCCGGCCTTTCGGATGATGCGTTCAAGGGGCTCGAGCGCGTCGTGGCGCCGCGCGCGACCGACGACGCGCTGTGTCTCGTGCATCCGCGCGCCTATGTCGAGGGCGTGCTCGGCTCGATCCCGCCGATGGGCCGCCACCAGATCGATGGCGACACGATCGTCTCGCCCGGTTCGGAGGATGCGGCGCTGCGTGCGGCCGGCGCCGTGATCGCCGGCGTGGATGCGGTCTGCGAAGGGCGCGCGCGCAACGCGTTCGCTGCCGTGCGCCCGCCGGGCCATCACGCCGAGGCCGCGCAGGCGATGGGCTTCTGCATCTTCAACAACGTCGCGGTCGGCGCCCTCCATGCGCGCGTGAAGCACGGGCTGCGGCGGATCGCGGTCATCGACTTCGACGTGCATCACGGCAACGGCACGCAGCATATGTTCGAGCGCGATCCCGAGCTGTTCTATGCCTCGTCGCACGAATGGCCGCTCTATCCGGGTACGGGCGCTGCCGCCGAGCGCGGTATCGGCAACATCGTCAACGCGCCGCTCGCGGGCGGCTCGGACGGCAAGGCGTTCCGGGCGGCTTTCGAAACGAAGATCCTGCCGGCACTGGACGCCTTCGCGCCGGAGCTGGTCATCATTTCCGCCGGGTTCGATGCCCATGAACTCGATCCGCTGGCGAGCCTGCGGCTGGGCGAAGCCGATTTCGCCTGGGTGACGCGCGCCCTGATGGACGTCGCGCGCCGGCATTCGCGCGAGCGTATCGTTTCCGCGCTGGAAGGCGGCTACGACCTCGACGCACTTGCGGCATCGGCATCCGCCCATGTCGCGGCCCTGATGGAGGCCTAGCGGCCCGGCAGGCAAGGAATCGAGCCGGATCAACGATTTGTGCAGACCCCGGCGCGCGCTCTGCTAGAGTGGCGGCAGGAGAGTGGGGTCCATGTCCGACGGCCGCAAACACATCACGCTCGCCCTTCAGGGCGGTGGCGCACACGGTGCGTTCACATGGGGCGTCCTCGACCGGCTGCTCGAGGATGACCGCCTCGTCATCGAAGGCATTTCGGGCACGTCGGCCGGCGCCATGAACGGCGCCGTCGTCGTCCACGGCATGGCCGAAGGCGGTGCCGACGGCGCGCGCGCGCTCCTTGCGCGCTTCTGGGAGCATATCGCCGAGACGGGGCGGTTTTCGATCTTCCAGCCGTCGATTCTCGATCGGATGATGGGCAATTCCGCCAATCTCGACTATTCGCCGCTCTATCAGGGCTTCGACCTGATGACGCGCATGCTGTCGCCCTATCAGCTCAACCCGAGCGGCGACAACCCGCTGCGCAAGGCCCTCAACGAGATGATCGACTTCGAGAAGGTGCGCGAGGGCACAGGCGTCAAGCTGTTCATTTCAACCACCAACGTGCGCACCGGCAAGATCCGCGTCTTCCGCAATCACGAGCTCACCGCTGACGTTCTTCTTGCGTCGGCCTGCCTGCCGCAGCTGTTCCAGGCCGTCGAAGTGGACGGCGAGCATTACTGGGACGGCGGGTTCATGGGCAATCCGGCGATGTTTCCGCTGATCTACAACTGCCGCGCTTCCGACATCCTGCTGATCGAGATCAATCCGATCCGCATCGAGGAACTTCCGACCACCGCGCGCGGCATCGCCGACCGCATGAACTCGATCAGCTTCAACGCGACGATGATGCGCGAGATGCGAACGATCGCGTTTGTCACGCGCCTGCTCGACCGGCATCGCCTGACGAGCCGGTCGGGGCTGCGCCGCATGTTCTTCCATATGGTCCAGGCCGAAGAGGAGATGGCCGCATTCGGCGTCTCGTCGAAATACAATCTCGACTGGGATTTCCTTCGCACGCTGCGCAAGCTCGGCCGCGAAAAAGCCGACCACTGGTTGAAGGTGAATTTCGACATGATCGGCCAGGATTCCTCCGTCGACCTCGAGAAACTGTTCTTCTGATGATCCACACCGACCGCACCGTCGTGCCCCATGCCGTGAGCGAGCAGAGTCTCGCCACACTCGAGCCGTCGGCGACGGTCGTCGAAGCGGCACGCATGATGGCGTATCTGCGCATCGGCGCGCTGATGGTGGTGGATGGCGAGAAGCTGGTCGGGATCTTCTCCGAGCGCGACGCGCTGACGCGCGTGGTCGCCAAGGAACGCGATCCGGCGACGACACTGGTCTCGGAAGTCATGACGCCCGATCCGATCACGATCGCACCCGACACGACCGTGCAGCGCGCTCTCGACATCATGGCCGAGCGCGGCTTCCGCCATCTGCCGGTGATGGAAGGCGACAGGATCGTGGCCATCGTGTCGATCCGCGACCTGTATCGCTCGGTGAAGGACCAGATGGAAACCGATATCCTGCTGCTGGCCGAGACGCTGCTGCAGGGCTGACCCCGACCGGAGAGACGGATGTCCGAGACGCCCGAATACGATTACGACCTGCTGGTGATGGGCTCGGGCCCTGCCGGTCAGCGTGCCGCGATCCAGGCCGCCAAGCTCGGCAAGCGCGTCGCGGTGATCGAGCACAAGGCTGTCGTGGGCGGGGCCTGCACCAATACCGGGACCATCCCGTCCAAGACGCTGCGCGAAGCGGTGATGCATCTCTCCGGCTTCCGCGAACGTAACGTCTACGGCGCCTCGTACCAGGTGAAGCAGAACATCACGATGGAGGATCTGCTCTATCGCACTTCGGCGGTCATCCAGGCCGAACTCGATGTGGTGCGCCACCAGATGCAGCGCAATGGCGTGGAATTGATCGTCGCCGACGCGAAGTTCGCGGGTCCCGAAACGATCAGCCTCACCGGCATCGACGGCCGCGGAAAACGCGAGGTCCGCGCCAGGCGCATCATCATCGCAACCGGTACGGTCGCGACACGTTCGAAGGGCATTCCCTTCGACGGGCAGAACATCATCATCAGCGACGACATTCTCGGCCTCAAGAAGCTTCCGAAGTCGCTGTGCGTGATCGGCGCCGGCGTGATCGGCTGCGAATACGCGACGATCTTCTCGACGCTCGGCGTGCGCGTGACGGTCGTCGACAAACGCGAGCGGCTGCTCGACTTCGTCGATCACGAAATCATCGATACGCTCGTCTACCAGATGCGCAAGAACCGGATAACGCTGCGCCTGGGCGAAGAGGTCGAGGGGCTCGAATATACCGAGAATGCCGAAACCGGCTCGCGCGTGCACGTCAAGCTCAAGTCGGGCAAGCTCATCCATACCGAGAAGGCGCTTTATTCGGTCGGCCGGACGGGCGCCACCGGGACTCTCGATCTCGCCACCGCCGGCCTTGCGGCCGACGATCGCGGGCGTATCACGGTCGACGAACAGTACCGGACATCGGTACCGCACATCTTCGCCGCCGGCGACGTGATCGGTTTCCCCTCGCTCGCATCGACTTCGATGGAGCAGGGGCGTGTCGCTTCCTGCCATGCCTTCGGCATCGAGGCGAAGGCGGTGCCCGAGCTGTTCCCCTACGGCATCTACACGATCCCGGAAATATCCACCTGCGGCAAATCCGAGGAGGAGCTGACGCAGGCCGGCGTGCCCTACGAGGTGGGCAAGGCGCGCTATCAGGAGATCGCGCGCGGTGCCATCATTGGCGACAAGACAGGCCTGCTGAAGCTGCTGTTCCATGCCGATACGCGCCAGCTTCTCGGCGTGCATATCATCGGCGAGGGGGCGACCGAGCTCATCCATATCGGCCAGGCCGTGCTCGCCTTCGAAGGCACGGTCGACTATTTCGTGCGCACAGTCTTCAACTATCCCACGCTCGCCGAATGCTACAAGACCGCGGCCTTCGACGGGATCAACCGGCTGGGCTGAACCGCAGGCGGAAAGTCCGGTTCCGGAGCCGGGAAGGGGCGTTGCCGGGCGGCGGCCCCCGTCCTATAACTCGGGCCTCAACAGTCGGGATTCCCCATGCCTGCCGCCCCCTCCAATACCGCCGATATCGCCAAACTCTCGTTCGAGGATGCCCTCAAGGAACTCGAGGAGATTGTCCGCACGCTCGAACAGGGCAAGGGCAAACTCGACGAATCCGTCGCCGCCTACGAGCGTGGCGCCGCCCTGAAGAAACATTGCGAGACCAAGCTCGCCGAGGCGGCCAGCCGCATCGAACGCATCCAGCTGGCCGGCGGCGAGGCGCGCACCGCGCCGTTCGACGCCACCTGAAATCTGCCGGGATCCGGGCCATATGAGCGAATCGATTGAAGCGGCTCTGGCCGCCAACGCCGCACGGATCGAGGCCGCTCTCGAGGCCCTGCTGCCGAAGGGCGAGGGCTACGAAGAAGACCTGCATGAGGCGATGCGATATGCGTGCCTGGGCGGCGGCAAGCGCATGCGGCCATTCCTGGTCATGGAAACCGCGAGCCTTTTCGGCGTCGACGAGGCCTGCGCGCTGCGCGTGGCGTGTGCGGTCGAACTCGTGCACTGCTATTCGCTCGTCCACGACGACCTGCCCGCGATGGACGACGATGATCTGCGGCGCGGCCGGCCGACCGTCCACAAGGCGTTCGACGAGGCGACGGCGATCCTGGCGGGCGACGCGCTTCTGACGCGCGCCTTCGAAGTGCTGGCCCAGCCTTTGACCCATGGCGATGCAGGCGTGCGCGCGGATCTGGTGCTCGCCCTCGCTCTCGCTTCGGGTGCCGAAGGAATGTGCGGTGGCCAGCAGATGGACATCGCGGCCGAAGGCCAGGCCCTCGACATCGGCGCCATCACGCGCCTGCAGCGCCTGAAGACCGGCGCCCTGATCGGCTTTGCCGCACAGGCCGGCGCCATTCTCGGCAAGGCACCCGTTCACATGCGCCACACGCTGGTGGCGTTCGCGCATGACCTTGGACTCGCCTTCCAGATCGCCGACGACCTGATCGACGTCGAAGGCGATGCAAAGGCGGCCGGCAAGGCGACCGGCAAGGATGAGGCGCGCGGCAAGGCGACGTTCGTGTCGATCCTCGGAGTCGAACGTGCGCGCGGCCAGGCGCAGCTTCTTGCCGATCAGGCGGCCCGCCATCTCGACCTGTTCGACGCCAAGGCAGACCGGCTGCGCGCGCTGACGCGCTGGGCCGTGCGGCGGCAGAGCTGAATGCGATGACCGATCTCGGCCACAACTCCGGCGCCACGCCACATCTCGACCGGGCTGCCGATCTCGACGTGCTGCGCGGCATGACGCCCGACGAGCTGCGGCGCGTCGCCGAGGAACTGCGGCGCGAGACGATCGCCGTCGTGTCGGATACCGGCGGGCATCTGGGAGCTGGGCTCGGCGTGGTCGAGCTCACCGTGGCACTGCATCACGTTTTCCGTACGCCGCACGACCGGCTGATCTGGGATGTCGGCCATCAGGCATATCCGCACAAGATCCTCACCGGCCGGCGCGAACGCATCCGCACGCTGCGCAAAGGCGGCGGCCTGTCCGGCTTCACGCGGCGCAGCGAAAGCGAGTTCGATCCGTTCGGGGCCGCACATTCGTCGACTTCGATTTCGGCCGCCCTCGGCATGGCGGTCGCGCGCGACATGGCGGGCGACCGGCGGCATGCCATTGCCGTGATCGGCGACGGCTCGATGTCGGCCGGCATGGCTTATGAGGCGATGAACAACGCGGGCGGCATGCGTACGCGCCTGATCGTCATCCTCAACGACAACGATATGTCGATCGCACCTCCGACCGGCGCGATGAGCGCCTATCTCTCGCGGTTGATTTCCTCGAAGCCCTATCTGGGCCTGCGCAGCCTCGCGCGCGAGGTGGCGAGTCACTTGCCGCGGCCGCTGTTTGAGGCAGCCGAACGCGCGGAGGAATTCGCGCGCGGCTTCGTGTCAGGCGGCACGCTGTTCGAGCAACTCGGCTTCTATTACGTCGGCCCGCTCGATGGCCACAATCTCGACCATCTGCTGCCCGTGCTGCGCAACGTGCGCGATTCGCGCGACGACCGTCCGGTCCTGATCCATGTCGTCACGCAGAAGGGGCGCGGGCATCCGTTCGGGGCGGAGGCGGCCGACCGTTACCATGCGGTCAACACGTTCGACCTTGTCGTCAACCCGTCGGGCAGGCTCCAGGGCAAGCCGCGTGGCGCCAGGCCGGCGGCACCCAGCTATACCAAGGTCTTCGCCGACGCGCTGATCGCCGAAGCTGATGCTGATGCGAAGATCGTCGCCGTCACGGCGGCGATGCCGACGGGCACGGGCCTCGACGCCTTCGCCAGGCGCTTTCCCAAGCGCTGCTTCGACGTGGGCATCGCTGAACAGCACGCCGTAACGTTCGCGGCCGGCATGGCGGCCGAGGGGCTCAAGCCCTTCTGCGCGATCTACTCCACCTTCCTGCAGCGTGGTTACGACCAGCTCGTGCATGATGTGATGCTCCAGAAGCTGCCCGTGCGCTTCGCCATCGACCGTGCCGGGCTTGTCGGCGCCGACGGCGCCACGCATGCCGGGGCCTACGACCTTGCCTATCTTGGCTGTCTGCCCGATATGGTGATCATGGCTGCGGCCGATGAGGCCGAGCTTGTCCATATGGTCGCGACGTCGGCTGCGTACGATGCCGGTCCGTCGGCTTTCCGCTATCCGCGCGGCGAAGGCGTCGGCGTCGCGCTGCCTGCGCGCGGTACGCCGCTTGCGATCGGCAAGGGACGGATCGTGCGCGAGGGCACGTCGGTCGCGCTCGTCAATCTGGGCGCAAGGCTCGGCGAATGCCGGCTCGCGGCCGACGCGCTCGCCCGGCACGGGCTTTCGGCGACCGTTGCCGACATGCGCTTCCTCAAGCCGCTTGACACCGATCTGCTGCTGCGGCTGGCCCGCGCGCACGAAGTGATCGTCACCGTCGAGGAAGGCTCCATCGGCGGCTTCGGTTCCCACGTGCTGCACGCACTGGCGCAGGCCGGGTTACTTGACCGCGGCCTCAGGATCCGCACGCTGATGCTGCCCGACCGTCTCGTCGAGCACGACACGCAGTCCGCGCAGTATGCCGATGCCGGTCTCGACGCGCCCGCGATCGTCGCGACGGTCCTTGGTGCCTTGGGTCGTGCCGGCGAAGCAGACCGGCCGGCGCAGGCTTGAGCCGCAAGCGCCTCGACCAGCTGCTCGTCGAGCGCGGTCTGGCGGAAAGCCGGACCAGGGCGCAGGCGCTCGTTCTTGCGGGCCTTGTCTATTCCGGCGAAAAGCGCCTCGACAAGCCCGGGACCGCGACGGCCGAAGACATCGCCATCGAAGTGCGCGGCCAGCCCCATCCGTGGGTGAGTCGCGGTGGCGTGAAGCTCGCCCACGGGCTCGAACATTTCGCGCTCGATCCCGCAGGCGCGACCGCGATCGACGTGGGTGCTTCGACCGGGGGTTTCACCGACGTACTGCTGTCGCGTGGTGCCGCGAAGATCTATGCGGTCGATGTCGGGCACGGGCAGCTTGCATGGAAGCTGCGCAACGATCCGCGCGTGATCGTGCTAGAGCGCACGAACGCGCGCCATCTAACGGCCGCCGCCATCCCCGATCCCGTCGATCTCGTCGTGTGCGACGCGAGCTTCATCGGCCTCGAGACCGTGCTGCCTGCCGCGATGGCACTGGCAAGGCCGGGGGCGGCTCTCGTGGCGCTGATCAAGCCGCAGTTCGAGGTCGGCCCGGCGCGCGTGGGCAAGGGGGGTGTCGTACGCGATCCGGCCCTGCACGAAGAGGTGTGCGCACGAATCGCCGCGTGGCTGCCGCAGCAGGGCTGGGCGGTGCTGGGCATCGAGCCGAGCCCGATCCTGGGCCCCGAGGGCAATCGCGAATTCCTGGTCGGCGCACGCCGGAATCAGTAGAGCGTGCCGACCATCGCCCCCATGAAGCAGGTCGCGAGCGTTCCGGCGACCAGCGATTTCATGCCGAGCCCGACGATTTCGCTGCGCCGGTCGGGCGCCATCGTGGAAAGCCCGCCGATCATGATTCCGACCGAGCCGAAATTCGCGAAGCCGCACATCGCATAGAGCATTATCAGGCGGGAGCGCGGCGACAGGGCGCCGTCGGGGACCGAGGCGAGTTGTACGTAGCCGATGAATTCGTTGAGCACTGTCTTGACGCCCATCAGCGCGCCCGCAGTCGTCGCTTCGGCCCATGGAATGCCCATCAGCCAGCAGACCGGCGCCATGATCCAGCCCAGTACACGCTCCAGCTTCAGGGGTGTACCGAGGAAGTCGGGCAGAAGGCCGAGTGCGGCGTTGGCGAGTGCCACGAGCGCGATCAGCACGATCAGCATGGCCACGATGTTGAGCAGCAATTCCAGGCCTGCGACCGTGCCTTTCACGACGGCGTCCATCGTGCTTTCGGCAACCGGCTCGAGGGGGCCGAGTTCGCCCGCCGTTGCCGTCCCTGCGGGATCGGGCAGCATGATGCGGCCGACCAGGACCGTGACGGGGGCGGAGAGAAGCGAGGCGATCAGGATATGCCCGAACGCGTCGGGCACGATGCGCGCGACGATGCTGGCATAGAGGACCATGACCGTCCCGGCGATCGACGCCATGCCGCCGACCATGACGACGAACAGCTCGCCGCGCGTCAGACGCATCAAGTAGGGGCGGATGAAGAGCGGCGCCTCGACCATGCCGACGAAGACATTGGCTGCCGTCGAAAGCCCGACCGCGCCGCCGACGCCCAGCAAACGCTTCAGGACCGCCGAGATCGCGCGCACGAGGGCCGGCAGGACGCCCCAATGGAACAGCAGCGTGGTCAGCGCGCTCATCACCAGCACCAGCGGCAGCGCCTGCAGCGCCAGCACGAAGGCGCCGCCCGGACTCTTCTCGTCGAACGGCAGCGCCCCGCCGCCCAGATAGCCGAACACGAACGACGTGCCCGTGCGCGTGGCATCCGCGATGGCCTGCACGGGCGCGTTCAGCAGGCCGAATGCTTCGGCGACATAGGGCACCTTCAGGAACAGGGCCGCGCAGGCGAAGCTGGCGGCGAAGCCGGCTGCCGCATGGCGCAGCGAGACGTGACGGCGGCCTTCCGACAGGGCCCATGCGATCGCCAGCAGGCCGAACATGCCGAAGAATGCCTGCGCGCGCTCCATTCAGTCTCCGACCGGCCAGTGCCGGCGCAGGGCGGCGAAGATCGTCTTCGTGTCGGTGTCGAGCGCGTTGCCCACGACGGTGAAAGCGGGCCGCGGTCCGCTCCGTCGCACGATCGGGTCGCCGAGCCAGCGCGTGCCGAGCTTCATGCGGGAGAACGTTTCGAGGTCGACCACGACATCGATTTTTCCGCCGCCGAGCGAACGCAGGCCGGTGGTCGTCGCGATCTCCTCGATGCTGGACCATGAAATCGCTCCGTCGATCACACCGGGGACCGACAGGCCGGCGCGCTCGATGACCAGCTTTGGGCTATCGTCGCGGAACTGCTGCCCGGCCTGGACGCCATAGACCGTGACAAGGATGAGCAGGAACATCGGGCCCAGAACCGGCTCGCCCGCTTCCCACGCATACCAGACCGATGCCACGGCAAGGCCGAATCCAAGCGATCCGGCGAGGAGGTTGAGACCGGCAAAGCGTCGGCTCCGGCGAACGACGAGAAGGGGGAGTTTGGCCGCGCCGAGCGCTGCGGCCGCCAGTGCCGCGGCGTCGCGCCGGGTCGGGGGCGGGGTCACCGCCCCGGTCAACCGCACTGCGCGCGGTGGCGCAGCATGTGGTCGGCCAGCACGCAGGCCATCATTGCTTCGCCGACGGGTACGGCGCGCAGGCCCACGCACGGATCATGGCGGCCCTTTGTGACGATCTCGGTTTCGGCGCCGTCGACGTCGATCGTGCGGCGGGCGGAAAGGATCGAGCTTGTCGGCTTGACCGCGAATCGTGCGACGACAGGCTGGCCCGAGGAAATCCCGCCGAGAATGCCGCCGGCATGGTTCGACAGGAAGATCGGGCCGTCGTTGCCGCTACGCATCTCGTCGGCATTCTGTTCACCTGTGAGCGTGGCCGCCGCGAACCCGTCGCCGATCTCCACGCCCTTGACCGCATTGATGCTCATCATCGCGGCGGCGAGATCGGAATCGAGCTTGCCGTAGATCGGCGCGCCCCAGCCGGCGGGCACGCCGTCGGCGACGATCTCGACGACCGCACCGATGGACGAACCCGCCTTGCGCGTGTCGTCGAGAATCGTCTCCCAGTTGCCGGCGGCTTTCGCGTCCGGGCACCAGAAGGGGTTCTGTCCGATCTGCGTCCAGTCCCAGTTCGCACGGTCGATCCGGTGCGTGCCGATCTGCACGACGGCGCCGCGGATGGTCACGGCGGGTCCGAGCATCTTGCGCGCGATGGCGCCGGCGGCGACCCGGCTCGCGGTCTCGCGCGCCGACGAACGCCCGCCGCCGCGATAGTCGCGGATGCCGTACTTGGCCCAGTAGGTGTAGTCCGCGTGTCCGGGGCGGAAGGTGCGCGCGATCTCCGAGTAGTCCTTCGAACGCTGGTCCTCGTTGCGGATCATCAGCGAGACCGGCGTGCCGGTCGTCAGGCCCTCGAACGTACCCGACAGGATCTCGACGCGGTCAGGTTCGCGGCGCTGGGTTACGAAACGGCTCGTGCCCGGCTTGCGCTTGTCGAGATGTTCCTGGATTTCGGCTTCCGAAAGAGGAATGCGCGGCGGCACGCCGTCGACGACCACGCCGATGGCCGGTCCGTGGCTCTCCCCCCATGTCGTGAAGCGGAAGAGCGATCCGAAGCTGTTCGCGCTCATCCGCCCTTGTTCTTGAAGCCGGCGAGGAGATCGGCGATCTCGCCGGCCGATTCCGTCGCCATCATGCCGACCACGTGATAGCCGTTGTCGACATGGAGCGTCTCGCCGGTGACGCCCGCCCCGAGATCCGAAAGCAGATAGAGGCCCGAATTGCCCACTTCGTCGATCGTGACGGAGCGGCGCATCGGCGCGTTGAGCTCGTTCCACTTCAGAATGTAGCGGAAGTCGCCGATCCCCGACGCGGCCAGCGTCTTGATGGGGCCTGCCGAGATCGCATTGACGCGCACGTTCTTAGGCCCGAGATCGGCCGCGAGATAGCGTACCGAGGCCTCGAGTGCCGCCTTCGCAACGCCCATGACGTTGTAGTGCGGCGTGACGCGCTCGGCGCCGATATAGGTGAGGGTCACCAGCGAGCCGCCATTGGGCATCAGCGGCACGGCGCGCCGGGCGACGTCGGTGAACGAGAAGCACGAGATGTCCATCGTGTTGAGGAAGTTCTCGCGCGTCGTATCGACGTAGTGGCCCTTGAGCTGGTCCTTGTCGGAATAGGCGATGGCGTGCACGACGAAGTCGAGCGTACCCCAGTCCTTCCTGATCTCGGCGAAGGCGGCGTCGAGCGAGGCGGCGTTCGTCACGTCGGCCTCGATGATCTTCGCGGCGCCAAGCTGTTCGGCTAGCGGGCGCACCCGCTTACCGAGCGCTTCGCCCTGATACGTGAAGGCCAACTCTGCGCCTTGGGCGGCGACGGCCTTTGCGATGCCCCAGGCGATCGAGCGGTCGTTGGCGACACCCATCACCAGACCGCGCTTGCCGGCCATCAGACCATGCGATTGATTCATCTTGTTAAAGTCCGTGTGTGCGTTCGCGAAATCGCGGGCATCCTACACGAACCGTCCGGCCGTTCAACGATGAAGCCCCGCCCCGGCGCGGGCCGGGGGCAGGGCTTCGTGCGTCTGGCCGGGTATTCAGGCCCTAATTGACGATTTTCCAGCTGCCGTCGGCCTGGCGGCAGGCGGTTCCGTACGCTTCCTCGGACTTGCCGCCGACATTGACGGTCGAGCGGTACTCGCGGCACGTACTGCCGCTCTGGTCGCGGCCTTCGCGGGTCGGAGTCACGGTACCGGAGTTGCCCGAATCGGGGTTGCTCCAGGTGATCTGCTGGCCGACGGGCGCCGTCTCGGCGCGCTGGCTGGCGCGCTGCATCTGCGCCTGGTCGGCCTTGTCGAGTGACTTGCCAACCTCGCGGCCGAGGAAGGCGCCGGCCAGCGTGCCGACAGCCGTCCCGACGAGGCGGCCATTGCCGCCGCCGAACTGCGAGCCGATCACGGCACCGCCGATGCCGCCGAGCACCGTGCCGACATTCTCCTTGGCGCCGCCTTCCTGACACGCAGCCAGCGAAAGAGCGAGGGCACCGACCGTCAAAATCTTGAACGCGCGCATTTTTTACCCCTTGCAAGCGATTCGCACGATTCAGGTATAGAGCACGATTCAGGCAGAAATATGCCTGCACGTATACAACGTCCGCGCGGCCACCCTATTCCAATCGGCACTTGGACGGGCCGATACTCCGGTCTATCTAGGACCGATGAACGATGTCGCCAAGCCTGTCCCAGAACTCGACCCGACCGTCGATCCGCTCGTCCGGTTCGGCGCGTGGCTGGCCGAAGCCGAAAAGAGTGAGCCGAACGATCCCAATGCGGTCGCCGTGGCAAGCGTCGGGCCGGACGGCATGCCGTCGCTGCGCATGGTCCTGCTGAAAGGGTACGATTCGCGCGGGTTCGTCTTCTATACGAACTTCGACAGCCGCAAGGGTACCGAACTGCGCGCGCATCCCAAGGCTGCGCTGCTGTTCCACTGGAAAACGCTGCGCCGCCAGGTCCGCGTGCAGGGCCCTGTCGAGACGGTAAGCGACGCCGAGGCCGACGAATATTTTGCCACGCGCCCGCGCGGTAGCCAGATCGGGGCTTGGGCCTCGATCCAGTCCCGCCCGCTCGCCGGGCGCTTCGAACTCGAAAAGCGCGTCGCCGAATATGGCCTCAAGCATGCGATCGGGACCGTTCCGCGCCCGCCGCACTGGTCGGGCTTCCGCGTCGTGCCGCAGACGATCGAGTTCTGGCACGATCGGCCATTCCGCCTGCACGAGCGGATCGTCCACGAGCGCACGGGGGCCGGCTGGTCCTCGACGCGCCTGTTCCCGTAGAGGCGACCGCAATGAATCACCCGGAAGTCACAGTCGATGCCGCGACGCGCGCGCAACTGATGCGCCGGGCGACCTATGCGTCGGTCGCGGTTGCCGCAATTCTTATCGCGGCGAAGGTTGTCGCCTGGGCGATGACGGATTCGGTCTCGGTTCTGTCGAGCCTGCTGGATTCGCTGCTCGATGTCGCGGCGTCGCTCGTCAATCTCGTTGCCGTGCGTCATTCGCTGACCCCGGCCGATGCCGAGCACCGTTTCGGCCACGGCAAGGCCGAGGCGGTTGCCGGCCTCGTCCAGTCGGCATTCATCGCCGGTTCGGCCCTGCTGCTGCTGTCGGAAGCCGTGCACCGGCTCTGGGCGCCGGTACCGGTCGAGAACGGGCTTGTCGGCATCGGTGTCATGGCGCTGTCGATGGTGCTGACCTTCGTGCTGGTCCAGTACCAGAAGTTCGTCGTGCGGCGCACGGGCTCGCTCGCGGTCGGCGCCGACCGGCTTCACTACGCTTCGGATTTCCTGCTCAATGGCGGCGTGATGCTTTCGCTGGCTGCCTCGATGTTCCTTGCGGTGGATATCGTCGATCCGCTGTGCGGGCTTGCCATCGGCGCCTACATCCTCCGCGGTTCCTGGACGATCGGCCGGGGTTCGCTCGATCACCTGATGGACCGCGAGTTGCCGGACGCCACGCGCGCGCGCATCGTGGCGATCGCGCGGGCGCATCCCGACATCAAGGACGTGCACGACCTGCGGACGCGGGCCAACGGTTCGAACATCCACGTGCAGCTCCATCTCGAGATGGACGGTACGCTGACGTTGGCACGGGCGCACGAAGCGGCCGATGCCGTCGAAGCGGCGATCGAGGCGGCATTTCCGGGGGCCGACGTCATGGCCCACATGGACCCGGACAATGTGGTCGAGCGGGCGCGCGTTCCCGCCACGTGATGGCGGACGATCAATCCGGAACGCTGGCGTTCCTCGGCGATCCGTCGACCTACGGCGAACCGCCGGGCGGCGTGCGCCGCATCGACACCCACATCTCAGCCGTCTTCCTCGCAGGTGACCGGGCCTACAAGCTGAAGCGGGCCGTCGCGTTCCCTTATCTCGATTTCTCGACCGTCGAGCGACGCCAGGCGGCGTGCGCCGCCGAGCTCGCCGTCAACCGGCGTACGGCACCCGATCTCTATCTCGAAATCCGTCCCATCGTTCGCCGGGACGGCGGACTCGCGTTCGGCGTGCCGGGCGAATCTGCGGTCGACTGGGTCGTCGTGATGCGCCGTTTTCCCGACGACGGCCTGTGGGACGCGCGCGCCGCGGCGGGGACGATCGACCTTGCGGACGTGCGGGATCTCGCGGACGGGATCGCCGCCTTTCACGAGCACGCGGAAGCGACGCCCGGATATGGCGGCGTGGCCGATCTCGCCTGGACGGCGGACGGCGATCGTGCGGATCTCGCGCGCCATTTTCCGCCGGAGGCGGTCGCCGCACTTGACCGTGACACGCGCGCGGCGCTTGCAAGGCATGCCGACCTGATCGCGCGGCGCGCGGCGCAAGGTGCGGTGCGCCGCTGTCACGGCGATCTCCACCTGCGCAACGTCGCCACGGTCGACGGGCGCCCGCTGCCCTTCGACGCGATCGAGTTCGAGGACCGTATCGCCTGCATCGACACGCTGTTCGACCTCGCGTTCCTGATCGTCGACTGGCTGCGCGCGGGCCGCGCCGATTTCGCGTGCATGACTCTTTCACGCTATCTGGGGCGGCGGCCGGACGAAGCGGGGCTTGCCCTGCTGCCGCTTTTCCTGAGCCTGCGCGCGGCCATCAAGGCGAAGACGCGCGCGGCCGCCGGCGCGCGCGACGAGGCCGATGCGTGCTTCGCGATGGCGGACCGCTTCCTGCATCCGCCGCCGCCCCGGCTTGTCGCGGTCGGCGGCTTTTCGGGTACGGGAAAGTCGGCGCTTGCGCTTGCGCTCGCGGCCGGGATCGGGGCGGCACCGGGCGCCCTGATCCTGCGCACGGACGTCGAGCGCAAGCGGCTTGCGGGGCTGTCGCCGGAGGCGCGGCTGCCGCGCTCGGCCTATACGTCGGTGGCAAGCCGGGCGGTCTATGCCAGCATCCATGCGCGCGCCCGGACTGCGCTCGAAGCCGGCCATGCGGTGCTGCTCGATGCGGTCTACGCCGATCCGCAGGAACGCGCCGATGCCGGGCAGATCGCGCAGGCCGTCGGCGTCCCGTTCGACGGTATCTGGCTCGACTGTCCGGAAGACGTGCGCCTTGCGCGCGTGGCCGGCCGAACGGGTGATGCTTCGGATGCCGATGTCGAGATCGTCCGCATGCAGAGCGTCGCAGCCGGCATCGTTTCGGATTGGCGGAACATCGATGCGAGCCGCATGCCTGCCGATACGCTAGATGCGGCACGCGCATGGCTTTTGCGGGTGCGATGACGGCTTTTATGCACCTGATCTATGTCAATTGCGCCCGGCTGCAAATGGCGTAAAGTTTTGCCGGAGTTCAGTTCCGGCAAGGGGTGTCTGGTCCCCGGCCGGGCAAAGCGAACGGAGGTTGTGATGACTTACAAGGTTCTGCTTGCCCCGATGGCTGGCGCGCCGTCCGATTTGCGCACGCTTGCCGCTGCGACGGCGGTCGTCAGGAAATTCGGCGGCCACGTCGAGGCCCTGCACGCTGCGGGCGATCCGCGCGATTCGATCCCGTTCGTCGGCGAGGGTGCTTCGGGCGCACTCGTCGAACAGATCGTCACCGCGGCGGAAAAGGACCTCAAGCGGCGCAGCGAGACCGCGCGCAGCCATTACCAGGAATGGGCGAAGACAGCCGGCGTCGACAGTTCGCTTGCCGAACCGGCGGGATCGGAAGAGGACGCGATTGCCCGGCACGGGCGCTTTTCCGACCTGATCGTGCTGCCGCGTCCTGCCGACGACGAGGCGATCGCCTCGACCGTCGCGTTCGAGACCGCCCTGCTCGAAACCGGCCGTCCGGTGCTGATCGCGCCGCCCGCCGGCGAGATCAACTTCGACCGACCCGTCGCGTTCGCCTGGAACGGCAGCCGCGAGGCCTCGCGCGCGCTGGCTGCGGGCCTGCCCTTCCTCAAAGGCGCGCCCAAGATCGTGTGCATCGTCGCGGGCAAGAACGTGGCCGAGAACGATACCAAGCCGCTCGAGGCCTACATGGCCCGGCACGGGTTGAAGATCGAGCTCGCGCGCGCCGACGTGCCGACGATCCAGGCCGGCCCGCACGTGCTGGCCGAAGCACAGCGCACCGGTTGCGGTCTCCTGATCATGGGGGCCTATACGCACAGCCGGCTGCGCCAGCTCGTGTTCGGCGGGGTAACGCGCTACATGCTGCAGAATGCCGACTTGCCGGTGCTGATGGCGCATTGAGGCCATCCGCGCCGGCGTCAGGGAGGATGCCGTGCTCACTTGGGTCGATTGCCTGTCGCTGTCGGAACTGACGGCCGACGAAATCCGCGCCGTCGCCGAGCACGAGCACCTTTCCGAACTCGCGGCGCTTGAGCTGGGAAACTGGCTCGTTGTCCGCCCGGACGGATGCCGCGTGCTGAAGCGGATGATCCTCGACGACATCGAACGCGCACACGCGCACCACGATCCCGCGCACGCTGCCCGACTGAAACTCGTCATGCAGCAATTTTGCCGAACGCATCCCGAAAACCCGGACAGACAGATCTGAACACCGAAGGACCGCATACGATGACGCTGAAGCATATCCGTCTCGAACTCGCGCGCACGAAGGATTATCCGAACGGGGATCCGCGCTGCGGCTACGAATTCGCCGCTCCACTGGATGCGACGAGCCATCTCGACATGGATGGCTGGAAGGCGGACAAGACACGCTGCTCGGTGCGCCGGTTCTGGCACGGGGCGGACGACGAGAAGGGCCTGCTTGTCCACACGCACGGGCGCTGGGTGTTCTCCTATGCGGCGGGCGATGCCGACGACGAGCCGATCTTCAAATTCGACCGCCACGCCTTCGTGCCGGGCGAATACGTGACCATCACCGAGCACGACGGCGTGGCGCGCCCCTTCAAGGTGGCTTCGGTCCGCTAGCCACTGTCGGGGTAGGGGCGCTAGACTTCGCCCCGCATGGAAACGACACGCACGCTCGTTCTCACCGGAGCCTCGAGGGGCATCGGTCACGCCACGGTCAAACGCTTCGCCGAACTGGGCTGGCGCCTCATCACCTGTTCGCGCGAGGACATCCCCAAGGATTGCCGCGTCGACCCGGGATGGGCGCGTCATGTGCCGTGCGACCTGTCCGTTCCCGCAGACCGCCAGCGTTTCGTTGACGAGGTCAACGCCTTCATCGGCGACGGACCGCTGCACGCGCTCGTCAACAACGCCGGCATGAGCCCCAAGACGCCGTACAAGGAGCGTCTCGGCATCCTGCACGGCGACATCGAGGGCTGGCACCGCGTCTTCGAGCTGAATTTCTTTGCGCCCCTCGAACTCGCGCGCGGCTTCGCCGGGGCGCTGGCGCGCGCCAGGGGCGCGATCGTCAACGTCACGTCGATCGCGGGGCATCGCGCGCACCCGTTCGCGGGCTCGGCCTATTCGACGTCGAAAGCGGCGCTGTCGGGCCTGACGCGCGAGATGGCCGTCGAGTTCGCGCCGCTGGGGGTGCGCGTCAATGCGGTGGCGCCCGGCGAGATCGTGACGGAAATGGTTTCCACGGAGTACGAGCCGCTGATCACGCGCATTCCGATGCACCGCATGGGAACGGCCGGCGAAGTCGCCGCGGTGATCCATCGGCTGTGTGAGCCGGATTTCAGCTACGTCACCGGCAGCGAAATCTTCGTCACTGGCGGCCAGCAGCTACTGTAGTTCGTCCAGCCGCGCGCGATACCAGTCGCGCCAGCGTTCGGCTTCCGCGATGTCGCGCGCCAGCCAGTCGGCAAACATGCCTTCGTAGCCGCGTGCCGAAAGGTCGGTCAGGCGCGCGATCTCGGTCTGCGACATCTCCACCAGCTGCTCGAGCTGGGCCGCGCGGTCGGCGGGCTCCAGCAGGTCGAGGAAGCGCATCTTGAGCGCTACGACCATCTTGGAGAGATCGGTCATGGGCGCCCGCACCGGGCTGCGCAGCAGCTCGATCAGCATCTCGCGGCCCTTGTCGGTGAGGGCGAGGACTGTATCGGCCGTCAGGCTCTGGCCGGGGCCGGCGCGCTTGCCGCGCGGCTCGATCAGGCCCTCGTAGCGCAACTGCTCGATTGAAAGCCCGAGCACGTCGAGCGAGGGCCCCATCAGGCGGGAAACGAAGCCGCGCACGGCGGCAGACAGCACGCCGAGGCTCGATTCCCCGCGCGCGAGCTCGCCCAGCGCCGTCAGCCGTACGGCCTCGGTCGGGATCAGGGACTGGTCGCGGAAACGCGGCATGCCGGTGTTCAAGTGTGATCCTTCAGCCGGTCGAGCGGGAAGCGAGACACTTCGGCCAGAAGCTCGGCGAGCCGACGGGCGGCGAAATCGACGACCTTGCGGCCGCGCTCGGCATCGGAATCGCGTGCGTTGCCGACGGCTCCGGACGGGTGGATGTCCTGAGTCTGCCAGGCGAGCGCGCTCTTGCCGGTATAGGCGAGGAGCTTGAACTCCCTGGCGAGCGCGATCTGGCCCGGCGTGAAATCGTCGATCTTGTCGCGGCGGACCTGCTCGGGTGCCAGATGCATCATCATCGACGTCTCGACGCCGCCGGCATGGATGCCGAACTTCGTTTCCTGCTCGGGCCACAGGCTGTCGGGCATGCCGTAGGCCCACCACGAGGCGGCGACGGCCGCCATCTTCAGGCGCACGCGCAGGTCGCGCGTGACGATGTCCATGATCTGCGGCTGGCCGCCATGGCTGTTGAACAGCACGATCTTGCGGATGCCGGCGCGGTGCACGCATTCGCCGATCTCGGTCCACACGCGGATCAGCGTCTCGGCCGAGAAGGAGAGGGTGCCCGGAAAGGCGAGATGCTCGTTCGACTTGCCCACGTCCGTCTGCGGCAGGATCAGGACGGGAAGGCCGTCGGCGATATGCTTCGTCGCCTCGGCGACGATGCCGCGGCACAAGGTGGCGTCGACGGCGACCGGCAGGTGGGGCCCGTGCTGCTCGACGGCGGCCACGGGCAGCAGGGCGACCGTCCGCTCGGGGTCGAGCCCCCGGAAATCCTCGGTGGTCATGTCGAGCCACCAGCGCCACGCCTTGCCCATCTTCTCGTCGCTCCCGTCGGTCCCCGGACTGGTTATATAGTCGAGGGACCGCCCCTTTGCCAGAAGCCGCCGAAAGCCCAATGAAACGCCATCTGCCGCCCGAACTCGCCGCCCCGCTCGCGCGCTACGTGCATGCGGTCGAAATCTCGACGCCCGGGCGCATGCTGTTCGCCTCGGGCCAGCTGGCCGTTGCCGCCGACGGCAGCGTGCCGGAGGGAATCGATGCGCAGTGCGACCTGATCTTCGCCAATCTCGACGCGATCCTAGCCGCCGGCCGCATGACGCGCAGCGACGTCATCCGCGTCAACGCCTTCGTGATCGACCGCGCGGACCTGAAGCCCTACATGGCCGCGCGCGACAGGTGGTTCGCCGGCCACGAACCGCCGGCCTCGACGCTGATGCTCGTGTCGGGCTTCACGCGGCCGGAATTCAAGGTCGAGATCGAGATCGTCGCGGCGAGGGAAAAGGCGGACTAGAGGCCGCCCTGCACGTTGGCCTGGCTCGACAGCGAGGCGTCCATGCGCTTGAGCATTTCCTCGACCTGCTCGAACTGCAGGCGGTTCTTGATCGCCGACTGCATGTAGCGCTCGTAGATGTTGACCGTGTGCAGCACGGCCATCGAGCAGTAGCCGAGCACCCAGTAGCGCCGGTAGACGCCCGCCAGGAAGTTGCGGAACGGCTTGGGGTCGCCGCCATTGAGGAACTTGCCGTGGCAGTCGGTGTATTCGCCGAAGATGCCGTTCACGTTGGCGATGAGGTTGCGCAGCTTGCGCACGACCGCCTGGCGGAACATGTCCTGCTGTTCCTTGAAATGCTTGAATTCGCGGATGTCGAGCGGCAGGGCATCGGGCCCATTGAGCCAGCGCAGCACCGTCGCCACCGACTGGAGGTTCTTGTTGAAGGTGTGTTCGTAGAACGTAACGCCCTTCCAACCCTCGAAGATCTGCTGGGCCTGGTCGCCGGAAATGCCGAAGGCCGACACGAACAGCTTGGCTTCCGGCATCGTGGGGTCCCACAGCGCCTGCAGGAAACGCTGCGAGCGCTCGTTGACGTCGGCCGCGCTCTTGAGGCCGAGGGCGCGCGCGACGATCGGGTTCACCTTCTCGGCGATCAGCAGCTTGATGCCGTTTTCCTCCTCTTCGGAAATCGCGAAGTAGGCGGGGTGGATCTCGTGGAGATACTTGTGCAGCGCGCTCTTGAGCAGGAAGGGATCGAGTGACGGGATCGAGTCGATCGTGCGCAGGATCTCGACGTCGCGCTCGAACGAGACGTTGGCCTGCCCTTCCTCGAAATCGACCCCGACATGGTGCTTGAGCAGCTTCACGAACTCGCGCTGGCGCAGATAGATCGCATAGCCGCCGGCCGGGATCTCGTTGGCGTCGTGCGGCACGTAGATTGCCGTCTCGATCGGCCGTTCGGCCTTGGGCGGCTCGGCGGCGGCAGGCGCCGGGGCCGCCGCGGGCTTGGCGCCGGGCTTGTTCGACGGCGGCGGCGGGGGGGGAGCGTCGGCGATCTGCTGCTCGAAATTCGGATACTTGAAGATGATCGTCTTGTTCAGGCTCGGCTGCCGGAACATCTGCCGATCGGCCGCCTGTGCCGAAACCTTGATGAGATTCAAGGCGACTGCGGACCCGCCATGGACGATCTGATCCAGGATCGGCGAGAGGGATTTCTTCTTTTTTTGGGGTTCGCTCAAGGGGGCCGGCCTGCCGTGATTCTGACGGCCCAACCTATTGGACAGACATTAATTGTGCAACGACGAGATTCACCACCGAATCCGCTAGGGCTTTGCGCCACCTGCCACCGGAAGATGTGGTTCTTCGGTCGAATAGTGCGCTACGGCGACCCCCGTAACCATGAGGGTCAGTGCGATCGTCCAGACAAGGACCAGCTCCCTGAATTCGTCCATGCCGCCTGTATCGGGCACTTGGCGCCACGCCGCAGTGACGGGCATCACACCTGCGTGCGGGCATTCCCGGCGGGATTCCGGCGGGCGGTGCAGCGCCGCATGCGCTTTCGTCCCGAATCCGGCTATTGTCATCCGGCAAACCGCCCGAAACGCCGACAGGTCCGGAACGTGCCGCAAACCTCATCCTCCGTTATGCCGCGCCTCCTGACGCTTCGCGCAGGTTCCTTCACGCTCGATCTCGCGCCGGAAATCGGCGGCGCCATCGTCGGCTTGCGCTCGGACTGGGCCGGCGGAGTCGACCTGATGCGCCGCACGCCGGAAGCGGGGCTCGCCGCGCGCGACGTGCGCCTGTCCGGCAGCTACACGCTCGTCCCCTATTCCAACCGCATGCGCGAATGCACGCTGAATTTCGCCGGCCGGCGCCATCGCCTGGCACCGAATTTTGGCGGCCATCCGCATTCGATCCACGGGAACGGCTGGCAGCGCGCATGGACGGTCGAGTCGGCGGAAGACTCGCGTGCCACTCTCGTCCTCGACCACACGGCCGAAGGGGCGCTTGCCGCCGAATGGCCGTTTGCCTATCGCGCGCGCCAGCGTTTCGCGCTGACCGGCGACGGGCTGGAGGTCGGCCTCGAACTCGTCAATGCCGGTGCTGTGCCGATGCCGGCCGGTCTGGGTCTTCATCCGTTCTTCCCGCGCTCGCCCGGCACGCGGCTGACGACGGTGACGGGCGCCGTCTGGCGAAACGACGAGGCGATGATGCCTGTTGCCCTCGATCCGGTCCCGCCGGCCTGGAATTTCGAGGAGGGGCGGCTCGTGGCGCCGCTGTCGGTCGACAACTGCTTCGCCGGCTGGTCGGGCACGGCACGCATCGAATGGCCGGAGTGGGGAATCCGTCTCGAGGTGACAGCCGATCCGGTGTTCGGCCATCTCGTCGTCTACGTGCCGCCGGGCAAGAGCCATTTCTGCGTCGAGCCCGTCTCGCACTGCAACGACGGCATGAACCTGATGGAAAAGGGCCGTAACGATACGGGCGTCATCGTGCTGGAGCCGGGCGGTACCCTGTCGGGAAGCGTCATGTTCGCCTTCGCGAGGGCCGACTCCGGCGGGGCTGGATGAACGACTACGCGGGGCCGGTCTACGACGCGCACCTGCATATCGTCGATCCGCGTTTCCCGCTGGTCGAGAACGAAGACTACCTGCCGCAAAGCTACGTCGTGGCCGACTACATGGCCGCATCGGTCCCGCTGGGCATCACCGGCGGCACCATCGTGTCGGGTTCGTTCCAGGCGTTCGACCAGACCTACCTGCTGTCGGCGCTTGCCGCACTCGGACCCTCCTTCACCGGCGTCACGCAGATCCCCGCGAGCACGCTCGATCACGAGATCCTGGCGCTCGATGCAGCCGGCGTGCGTGCGGTGCGCTTCAACGTCTATCGCGACGGCTCGGACTCCTTCGCCTCGATCGCGACCTTTGCGCGGCGCATCCATCGCCTGTGCCGCTGGCATATCGAGTTTTACGCCGATCTTGGAAAACTGCGACCGGCCGAGATCGATGTGCTTGCCCGGCTCCCGCAGATCGTCATCGAGCATCTGGGCATGAGCGAGAGCGGCCTGCCGCGTCTCGTCGATCTCGCAAAAGCGGGCGCCAAGGTGAAGGCGACCGGCTTCGGACGCATGCTGGTCGATCCGGAGGACGCGATGGAGAAGATCGCCGCGGCGAATCCCGACGCGCTGATGTTCGGTACCGACCTGCCGTCCATGCGCGCGCGCCGGCCGTTCGAGCCCGCGGACATGGCGCTGATCTCGGGCGTGCTGGGTCCTGCGCTCGCGCGCAAGGCGTTCTACGACAACGCGATGGCGCTTTACCGGCCCAGGGCGGTCTGAGGCGCCTGCGGCCATGCGGCCAGCGTGGTGCCGAAGATCGTCAGGCCGATCCCGAAGACCACGACCATCGCCGGCAGCTCCCCCAGCAGCAACGCCCCGCCGAGCGCCGACAGCACGGGCACGAGCGCCCCGGACAGCGCCGCGCGTGCGGCCCCCAGATGCTTGATCGCAAGCGTGAAAGTGAAAGCGCCGCCAAGGCCGGCGAGCAGCCCCTGCGCCACGACCTGTGTGAGGCCTGCGGCCAGCGGCACGTCGGGGATTTGCGTGCCGGCGAACCACAGGCGGATCGGGATCGCGGCGAGGAACGAAGCAAGCGAGATGAGCGCGATCGAGTGCCAGGGGTCGAGCCCGCTGCGCCGGAACGCGACCGTGTAGACCGACCAGATCGCCGCTGCCGCGACGAAGAGCAGGTCGCCGCGCCATGTCTGGCTTCCCATGTCGGCAAGCGAATCGCCGGTGATCGCGAACACGCCCGCGAGGATCGCGACGAAGCCCGCGATGCGCCGGCGCGAGATCCGCTCGCCGAGGAAGAGTGCTGCCATCGCCGCGGTGAAGATCGGCATCGTGCCGGGAAGCAGCGCGCCCATGTGCGCGACGGGCGCGAAGCTCGCCCCCGCCATCGCGACGAGGCCGAAGGGCAGGCCGGCTCCCAGCAGGATCGGCGCCGCAAGCCATTTGGGCGCGGCCGTCGGCCACAGGCCCTGGCGCAGCAGCAGCGGCAGCAGGGCCATCGCGGGCACGCCGTAGCGCAGCAGGGCGAGATCGATCGGCGAGAGGACGGCCGTCACGCCGAAGCGCGTGGCGACCTGCCAGCTGGCGCCGATCCCGGCGGCGGCGAGTGCGGCGGCGAGACCGATGGCGAAGGACTGCTTTGCGTGTGCGTTCATGGGTCGCGGAATAGACCGCGCGCGAACGTACTACAGCAAGCAAAAATTGCCGCAGGCGCGTCTAGCGCACGAACGCGATGCGCTGTCCTTCGCGCCTTGCGGTGCAATCGTAGGCGCGCAGGCGCGCGTCGGGTGCGCCGTCGAGCAAGGCGCGCAGGCCTGCGGATTCGAGGGCAAGCACGCCGTCCCCCGCGACGGGAACCGATTGCGGGAAGCCGAAGGCGACGATCTCGTCGATCGGGTTGTGCCGGTTAATCTCGCCCGTGTGCGCGACGGTCCGGCCGAGCGCAAGCACGTGCCCGGCGCGCACATAGACCGGCAGCCGGTCGAGCGGTACGTCCTGCATGCGCATCTGGCGGCCGCCTTCGAAACGCTTGCCGGTCCAGAAATCGTACCAGTCGCCGGCGGGCAGCCATATGTCGACGGCACCGCCCGGCTTGAGGATCGGGGCGACGAGAAGGGACGGGCCGCACATGTACTGTTCGTCGAACGCGCGTGCGGCGCGGTCGGCCGGAAAGGCGAGCGCCATCGCGCGCATCACCGGCAGGCCGGTGCGCACCGCGATTTCCACGCACCCCCACAGATAGGGGAGCAGCCGGTAGCGCAGTTCCATCCACGCGCGCGCGTGGCGCGCCACGTCCTCGCCGAGGCTCCAGGGCTCGCGCACGCCGATGCCGTGGAAGCGGAAGTGCGAGCAGAACACGCCCGCAGCGACCCAGCGCAGATAGAGCTCGGGATCGGGCTGGCGCGAGCCGTAGAAGCCGCCGACATCGGTCGAATAATACGGCACGCCCGAAAGCCCGTAGGAAAGTCCGCCGCGGATCGAGGCCGCGAGACCTTCCCAGTCGGTCTGCGGATCGCCGCCCCACTGCACGGGGAATTTCTGTGCGCCGATCCAGCCGTCGCGACCCCACACGCAGGCGTTCGCCGCGCCCTTGGCCTTGGCCGTCGCCTCGTAGACTGCCTGGTTGTAGAGCCGCGGATAGACGTTGTGCAGGCGCCGGCCGTTGTCGCCGTTGTGCGCGACGACATGGTCCATCACCTGCTCGCCGAAATCGGTCTTCATCGTGTCCACGCCCACGGCCCACAGCCGGTCGTGGCGCGCCTTCCACCAGTCGACCGCGGCTGGATTCGTGAAATCGAGGATGCCGGAGGGCGGCAGCGGCGTGAGCACGTTGCCGAAGGGCGACGTCCCGGGCGTGACGTCCCACTGGTAGACGTGCGGGCTGCCGTCGGGTTCGCGCAGGAACAGGCCGCGCTTCTCCAGGTCGGCGTATTCGGGATTGTGGATCGATATCAGCGGGTATTCCCAGCAGCAGATGTGGAAGTCGCGCGCCTTCAGCTTGTCGATCGTCGCCTTGGGATCGGGGTAGCGCGAAGGATCGAAGTCGAGTGTGGCGCGCGTGCGCACCTCCATCCAGGCTCGCCCGTCGAACGTGATGACGTCGGCGGGGAACCTCGCTTCGCGGCATTCGCGTGCGGCGGCGAGGATCTCGTCCTCGGTGCGGTAGTAGGCACGGCTCAGCCACACGCCCAGCGACCAAAAAGGCGGCAGAGCGGGCTTGCCGGTGATCTCCGCGCAGCGCCCGATCAGATGGGCCGGATCGTGGCCCGCGAACAGGAACAGGTCGAACGTCTCGTCCTCGCACAGGATCGAATAGCTGCGGTGCGACCACTGGCCGTAGCCTACGGCATGGTGGACATGCGCCGGCGTGTTGACGAGGGCGCCCCACGCGCCGCCCCCGGCCTTCAGGCCCCAGGCGAAAGGGATCGACTTGTAGGAAAGCTCGGTATTGACACCCAGCGCATCCTCGATGCGGTTGGTGACGAACTGGCCGCGTCTGTCGAGCGGCCCGAACTTCTCCCCGAGACCGTACACCGGCTCGCCGGAATCGAGCGCGAAGGACGCGATCCAGCCATCCGGGCCGCGCCCGAAGGTCGGCACGCGCGTCCAGCCGCGGAAATGCTCGTCGGTGATCGAGACGAGCGGATCGTCGAGCCAGCCCGCGCGCCCGACGCGCACCCGCAAGGGCTCGCTCGACAGCTCAAGCCAGTCGGTATCGTCGCCGAAGCGGAACGTGCCCGGCGTGGTTTCGTCGAACGGCGGGGCCGTGAAGCCGCTCGTGTCGACAAGCCCGTAGTCGGGTTTCGTCGCCGTACCGAAGGTGAGGCGCCAGTCGCTGCCGCGCCGGGAGACGGCAAGCGGGCCGATCTCGGTCGAGAACAGCACGGCGTTCTTCGCGGCGGGGCCGCGCGTCAGTTTCTGCGCGCGGACGAATTTCGTGAAATCGATCTGCACTTTGTGTCTTTCAACCTTTGACGCCGCCCGCGGTGAGGCCGGAAACGACGCGCTCCTGGAAAATGGCGATCAGCACGCAGACGGGCACGATCGCCACGATAAGCGCGGCCGAGATGATCGGCCACGGAAAAGCGAATTCGCCCTGATAGAGCGTGATGCCGACGGGCAGCGTGCGGCTCGTCACGCGACTGGACAGCGTCAGCGACAGCAGGAACTCGTCCCATGCGTTGACGAAAGCGAGGATCGCGGCCGTGAACACGCCGGGAGCGGCAAGCGGGACGACGACGTGCCAGAGGGCACCCAGCCGCGAGCAGCCGTCGATCATTGCGGCATTCTCGAGATCGGCCGGGATGTCCTGGAAGAAGCTCGCCATCACCAGCGTGCATACCGGCATCGACAGCACGGCGTAGGGGAAGACGAGGGCAGGATAGGTGTTGAGCCAGCCCAGGGTGCGCATCGTCTGGAACAGCGGCACCATCAGCGAGATCAGCGGGAACATCGATACCGCAAGCAGCACCGACAGCACGACGTTGCGCCCCGGGATGCGCAGTCGCACGATCGCGTAGGCGGCGAGCGCCGACACGAAAATGCACAGCGCCGTCGACAGCCCTGCGACGACGAGACTGTTCCACAGGAACAGCAGGATCGGCTGGTCGACGAAGACGCGCACGTAGTTCATCAGCGTGGGGTCGTGCGGCACGATCGTGATCGGATGGCGCAGCAGTTCCGCTTCCGTCTTCAGCGACGTGAAGAGGATCCAGAGCGCCGGGAAGAATCCGTTGGCGGCCACGACGAGCGCGGCGAGCCATACCGTCTTCTTGTTGCCGAGGCCTGCCAGCATGTCAGCCGCGCCCCGTATCGCGCCTGGTATGGCGTAGATAGACCGATGTGGCGGCGATCGAGAGCAGGAACATGAGCGTGGCCAGTGCGGAACCATAGCCCAGATCGAGGAAGTCGATCGTCGTCTTGTGGATGTACATGGCCATCGTCTCGGTCGCGGTGCCGGGCCCGCCGTTGGTCATCGCGTAGGGGATGTCGAAGGTCTGGATGGCGGTGATGGTACGGAAGATGAGTGCCACGACGATTGCCGGCTTCAGCATCGGCAGCGTGATCTCGACGAACTGCTGGAAGCGGCTGGCGCCGTCCACTTCGGCCGCCTCGTAGAGCGATTTCGGGATCGTCTGCAGGCCCGCCAGCAGGATCAGCGCCATGAACGACGAGGACTTCCACACGATGGCGACGCACACGGCGACGAAGGCGAGCTCGGGGTCGGACAGCCACTGCGGCGGCGCGAAGCCCGCAAGCTCGATCAGCCAGTTCACGAAGCCCTGCCTGTAATCGAAGAACCAGCGGAAGATCAGGCCCGCGAACACCAGCGGCAGCGCCCAGGGCAGCAGCAGGCCGAGGCGCACGGGCCATTTCACCCTGAAGGGCTGGTTGGCGAGCAGGGCGAGGCCCAGCCCGATGACGAGTGCGCCCGGCACGGTCACGGCGATGAAGATCGCGGTGTTGAGGACCGAGTGGAGGAAACGGTCGTCCTCGAAAAGCGCGAAGGCGAAATTGTCGAGCCCGATGAAGCGATAGCCTGGCCGGGTCAGCCGGAACGAGTAGAGCGAGTTGGCGAGCAGTTCGACGATCGGATAGACGACGACCGCGAGCAGCAGCAGCGCCGCCGGCGCCAGAAGGGCATAGCCCAGCCGGCGTTCGTCCCGGTCGAGCTTGCTGAGCTTGTAGCGTTTCGCGGCGGCCATGATGGGCGACCGGTGCCGGCCCTTGGCGGGGCCGGCACCGGCCTCCTTGCTTCAGCGATAGACGCGCGCGAGGCGCGAGTTCATGTCGGCGATCACCTGGTCGGCGGTGCGCGTGCCGGCAAGGAAGGCGTTCATGTTCGTGCGGATGATCTCGCTGACTTCCGGATAGTCCGGGTTCACCGGACGCGAGCGGCCGGTGACGACCACGTTGCGCGCGAACTGGAACCACGGATTGACCCGGAGCACGTCGGCGTCCTGATAGACCTCCGCGAAGACCGGCAGATGCGAGGCGAGGAGCGCCTGCACCTTCGAGACCTCGGGCGAGGAGAGGTACTTGAGCAGGTTCACGGCCGCCTGTTTGTTCTTCGAGAAGGCGGAGACGGCGACCTGCCAGCCACCGATGCACGTCGCCGGCGCGTTGCCCGCGAAGCCCGGCAGCGGCACGACGTTGGTCTTGCCCTTCACCGTGCTGTCGGCGTCGTTCTCGAAGCGGTTCCAGGCATAACCCCACTGCATGGCGAAAAGCAGGTTGCCGGCCTGGAAGTCCACGCGGATGCGGTCGGTGACGACTTCCGCGAGGTTTGGCGGCGTCACGTTGGCGGCCTTGAGGTCGCTCCACAGCTTCAGTGCCCGACGCGCGGACGGCGTGTTGACGTCGGGCTTGCCCTGCGCGTTGAGGAACTGGCCGCCCGCGCCCCACATCGGCACCAGCAGCGTGCAGACCGTGCCCTCGATGGGCGCGCCCGCCGTCGCGAAGCCGCGCAGGTTGGGGTTGTTCTCGCCCTGCAGCACTTTCTGCGCCGCGGCCGTCAGTTCTTCCCAGGTCTTGGGGGGCTGCAGTCCGTGCTTCTGGAGAAGGTCGGTCCGGTAATAGAGGAACTGCGCGTCGGCGAAATAGGGCAGGGCGATGACCTTGCCGCCGACGATGTTCGCCTCGCGGTAGGCGGGCAGGTAGCGCGCCATGAGCGCGTCCTTCTCGGCGCCCAGATAGGCGTCGAGCGGCTCGGCCCAGCCAGCGGCGGCGAACTGGGCGGGGCGGATCACGTCGATCAGCATGACGTCGATGGCCGAATCGCGGCTCGTCAGCACCGTGTTGAGATACTGCTGCTGCTGGTCGGAAGTGGCGCCGCCGATCTCCACCTCGACGCGCGTGCCGGGATTTCGCGTCTGGTAGACGTCGAGGATCTGGCGCATCACGTCGGGGCGCTGCTGGCCGCCGACGAAAATGCGCAGCGTGGTCTGCTGGGCGTCGGCCGGCGCGGCCGCCAGCGCCAACGGCAACGCGATCGCCGCCGAAGCGAAGAGTACGCGGTAACTGCTCATCTGACGTTCTCCCTTGCTTGTTTCTTCTCTTGGACGCGACGGCCTACCAGCCGTCGCCGCGGATCGCTTCCCCGCTTGCGGGGTCGAACAGGTGGAACTTGCGCATCGCGAGCCCGGCGTCGATCGCGGTGCCGGCCTTCAGGCCCGCCTCGGGCGCGAAGCGGCCGGTGATCTCGCCTTCGCCGATCTTCAGAAGGCCCAGCGTGTCGGAGCCGAGCGGCTCGACGAGCTGCACCTGCGCGCGGACGGGCGCGTGCTCGGGATTGCCCGCGGGCGCGACGACGACATGCTCGGGCCGGATGCCGAAATCGAGGCGCCGCCCGACATGCCGCGCGCAGATCGCGCGGCGCGGCGCCGGCACGTCGAGGCGCACGCCGCCTTCAAGAAGGATGGCTCCGCCGCCGGCTTCGACCGTGCAGGGCAGGAAGTTCATCGGCGGCGAGCCGGTGAACCCGGCGACGAACTTCGCGGCCGGGCGGTTGTAGATCTCGTCCGGCGAGCCGACCTGGACGATGTTCCCGGCCGACAGCACGACGATCTTGTCGGCGAGCGTCATCGCCTCGACCTGGTCGTGCGTCACGTAGATCACGGTGTTGCGCAGCCGCTTGTGCAGCTTGTTGATCTCGATGCGCATCTCCGAGCGCAACTGCGCGTCGAGATTGGAAAGCGGTTCGTCGAACAGGAAAGCCTTCGGGTTGCGCACGATGGCGCGGCCCATCGCCACGCGCTGGCGCTGGCCGCCGGAAAGCTGGCCGGGCTTGCGCTCGACCAGATGCTCGATGCGCAGGATCGCGGCGGCGTCGCCCACGCGCTGGCGGATCTCGGCCTCCGGCCTTTTGCGCAGGCGCAGGCCGAAAGCCATGTTCTCGAACACCGTCTTGTGCGGATAGAGTGCGTAGTCCTGGAAGACCATCGCGATGTCGCGCGAGCGCGGCGGCAGGTCGTTGACGCGCACGCCGCCGATCCGAACCTCGCCGTCGGTGATGCCTTCGAGGCCCGCGATCATGCGCAGCAGCGTGGACTTTCCGCAGCCCGACGGGCCGACGAACACGCAGAATTCTCCCGACGCGATCGTCAGATCCACGCCGTGGATGACTTGCGTCGTGCCGTAGGCCTTGACGACCTTCTCGAGGACAACGTCGGACACGGGGCTTCGGCCGCTCCTCCCGGATGGACTCGGTCGGGTCGCGCCGGGCGCCCGCCGATGTTTTTGACACCGCTAACATCCATCATCAGAAAATCGCTGTCAACGTCGAAATTCCTGATAATAATATAATTGCCATCGCTAACAAATTTGACCAGGAACGGCACCCGGAACGGGGCCGCGCGAGAAAGAGCATGAGCGAGACCGACGGGGCGGACCGCAAGCTGCGCAGCGCGCGCTGGTACGTCGCCAGCGACATGCGTGCCTTCGCCCACCGCCAGCGCATGCAGCAGATGGGCTTCCGCCGTCAGGACTTCATGGGCAAGCCCGTCGTCGCGGTCGTCAATACGTGGAGCGAACTCTCGCCCTGCCATTTCCATCTGCGCGACCGCGCCGAGGCGGTGAAGCGCGCGGTGTGGCAGGCTGGCGGCTTCCCGGTCGAGGTGCCCGCGCTGTCGCTGGGCGAAGTGCTCGTGAAGCCCACGACGATGATGTACCGCAACATGCTGGCGATGGAAGCCGAGGAACTGCTGCGCTCGCATCCGGTCGACGGCGCGGTCCTGCTCGGCGGCTGCGACAAGACCACGCCCGGCCTGCTGATGGGCGCGCTGTCGATGAACCTGCCGGCGATCTACGTGCCGGCGGGGCCGATGGCGAACAGCCGGTGGCACGGGCAAAAGGTGGGTGCGGGCACCCACACGCGCAAATACTGGGACGAACTGCGGGCAGGCAAGATCACCGAGGAAGACTGGATCGACCTCGAAGGCCGCATCACGCGCTCGGCCGGCACGTGCAACACGATGGGCACCGCCTCGACCATGACGTCGATCGTCGATGCGATGGGCTTCACGCTGCCCGGCGCCTCGTCGATCCCGGCGAGCGATTCGGCCCATCCGCGCATGGCGCACGAGGCGGGTGAGCGCATCGTCGCGATGATCCGCGAAGACATGAAGCCGCGCGACATCCTCACGAAGGCCGCGATCGGCAACGGCCTCGTCGCGCTGATGGCGCTGGGCGGATCGACCAATGCGGTCGTCCACCTCGTCGCGATGGCGCGGCGCGCCGGGCTCAAGCTCGATCTCGCCGAGTTCGACGCGCATGGCAAGCGTACGCCGGTGCTCGCCAACGTCTTTCCGGCCGGCACCAACCTGATGGAGGATTTCTATTTCGCCGGCGGACTGCCGGCACTGCTGTGGCGCCTCAAGGACCGGCTCGATCTTTCGTGCCGCACGGTCAACGGCCGCACGCTCGGCGAGAACATCGAGGGCGCAAAGATCTGGGACGAGGACGTGATCCGCCCGCTCGACCGGCCCGTGTCGGCAGGCGCCCCGATCGCGATCCTGCGCGGCAATCTCGCGCCCGACGGGGCGGTCATCAAGGCGTCGGCGGCGGATCCCAAACTGCTGAATCATCGCGGCAAGGCGCTCGTTTTCCGCAACCACGCCGATCTTTCCGCGCGCATCGACGATCCGGCCCTGCCGGTCGACGCATCGAGCGTGCTCGTGCTCCAGGATGCGGGCCCCATCGGCGGGCCCGGCATGCCCGAATGGGGGGCGCTGCCAATCCCGAAGAAGCTGCTGGAAAAGGGCGTGCGCGACATGGTGCGCGTCTCTGACGGGCGCATGAGCGGCACGCACTATGGAACCTGCGTGCTGCACGTGGCGCCCGAATCGCGCATCGGCGGTCCGCTCGCACTGGTGCGCGACGGCGATTTCATCGAGCTCGACGTCGAGGCGCGCCGCCTGCATCTCGACGTGTCCGACGCCGAACTCGCGCGCCGCCGCGCGGAATGGAAGGCCCCGCCGCCGCGCTACGCGCGCAGCTACGGCGTGCTGGTCGAACGGCATATCGGCCAGGCCAACGAAGGCGCCGACTTCGACTTCCTCGAAGACGGCCCCGCCGTGCCCGAGCCGGACATCTTCTGACACCCATGACGCGTGATCCCGGCAATACGCGACGTGCCCGCCGGCGTGCCGGCCGCGCGACCATGTCCGACGTCGCCAAGATCGCCGGCGTCTCCGCGATCACGGTCAGCCGCCTGCTGCGCGATCCTTCGTCGGTCTCCGGCGAACTTGCCGCGCGCATCCGTCTGGCGATCGAGCGGCTGGGATACGTGCCCAACCTGATGGCGGGCGGGCTTGCGGCGGCCAAGAGCCGGATCGTCGGCGTCCTCGTGCCGTCGATCCGCAACGCCTTCTTCGCCGCGACGGTCGACGCGCTTGCCGCACGGCTCGACGCGCGCGGCCTTGCCGTGCTCGACGCCAGCACGGATTACGATCCGCAGCGCGAAGACACGCTGATCGAGGCGATGCTCGCGTGGAATCCCGCGGCCCTCGTGCTGACCGGCTTCGCGCACGGCCCGCGCACGGCGGCGATCCTCGCGCGCGTCGCCGTCCCGGTCGTCGAGATGTGGGACGTGGTCGGCCGGCCCTTCGACATGGCGGTGGGCTTCGACCACAACGCGGCCGGCCGGCGCGTGGCCGCCCACCTGCTGGCGCGCGGCCGCCGGCGCATCGGCATCATCGGGGCGATCCTCGACAAGGACACGCGCGCCGCCGCGCGATGTGCCGGCGTGCGCGACGAGCTGGCGCTGGGCGGACTCGCCCCGGCGGGGTGGACCGATCTGCCGCGTGCCTCGAACGTCGGCGACGGTGCCGCGGCGTTCGCCGCGATGCTGGCGGCGCCGGGCGGCATCGACGCCGTCGCGTTCTCGAACGACGTGCTGGCGCTCGGCGCGCTGTTCGAATGCCAGAAGCGCGGCATCCGCGTGCCGGACGACGTGGCGCTCGCGGGTTTCGGCGATCTCGATTTCTCGGCGCATTGCCGACCGACGCTGACCACGCTGCGCCCGCCGCGCGAAGCGATCGGTGCGGAAACCGCGCGGCTGCTCGGCGAGCGGTTCGACGGCATCGAGCCGGCCGCGAGGACCGTCGATCTCGGCTGCACGCTGATCGAGCGCGAGAGCACCTGAGCGCGCGGCTTCCGGTACCGCCGGACTTGGGCTAGGCTCGTGCAATGCCGGACAACGTTCTGCCGCCGCCGCTTGGCAATCGCGGCGCGCTCATCGCCGGGGCGCGCGCCGCTTCCCTCGCACCATCGCTCGTGCTGGGCGCTTCCTATGTCGGGTTCGGCTCGTTCGTCAGCGTGCACGGGCTCGGGCTCGACTATGCGCTCTTCAACACGCTGACGGCCTGGGCGCTGCCGGGCCAGCTCGCCGTGACCGAACTCTATCTCGCGGGCTCGGGCCTGCTGGCGATCGCGCTTGCGGTGGCGCTCGCCAACATGCGCCTCGCTCCCATGACCGTCGTGATGATCCCCGTGGTGCATGTGCCGGCGCGCGCGGCCTGGCGGGTCTATTCGGCGGCGTTCTTCGTTGCCGTCACCTGCTGGGCGATGACGATGATGACGGCGCCGCGTCTGGCGCGCGAGGACAGGCTCAGCTGGTTCCTGGGCTGCGCGCTGATGCTGTGGGGGGCTTCGCTCGCCGGCACGTGTGTCGGTTTCTATGCGGCCGAACTGCTGCCCCGGCCGCTGACGCTGGCGCTCGTCTTCCTCAACCCGCTCTATTTCATGCTGCTGTTCCTTCAGGACCTGCGCGACCGCGCGCGGCTGTTCGCCCTCGTGCTCGGCGGTGCGCTCGGCGCGCCCTTCCATCTGCTCACGCCGGAATGGGGCCTGCTTGCCGCCGGCCTGATCGGCGGCACGCTTGCCGCCGCGATCTCGCGGCATATGCGGCTGGCGGGCGGATGAGCGATTTGTTTTCCAGCGACGCCCACGCCTTCGTCGCCGCGACGGTCGCGGCGGTCGCGACCTATTTCTGGCGCGGCTTCGGCGTGGCGATCGGCGGGCGGATCGATCCCAAAGGCTGGGTCTTCGAATGGTTCGCATGCGTGGCCTATGCCGTTCTCGCGGCCCTCGTCGTGCGGCTTATCGTGTTTCCCGCCGGCGACCTTGCGGCCCTGCCGCTGGGCGTGCGGCTGGGCTCGGCCGCATTGGCGCTCGTCGCCTACGCTGTCAGCCGGCGCAGCACGTTTGTCGGCTGTCTTGCAGGCGCCGCGTCGATCGCGCTGGCGGCCGTGTGGCTGGGGCGAAGCGTGCTATGATCGGGCGATGACGCGCATGCTCCCCATCCTTCTTGCCGTCCTCCTCGCCGGCACGGCCGCAGCCCAGACGCCGCCGGAGGCAGCGCCCGCCTGCGAGACGTCCGGTTTCGGGCGCGACGTCACGACGAAGATGACCGACACGCTGCTCGACATGGGCTTCGTCGGCTTCGAGAAAATGACGGTCGTCGACGGCTGCTACCGGGTCGTGGCGAAGAACCCGGCGGGCGATCTCGTGGTGCTGACCTTCGACACGATGGGCGAGCTGATCGGCCTCGGGCTCGGCAGCGGCGGCGTCCCGCAACGCTTCGCGCCCACGCGCGACGGCGTGCGACCGACCGACTGACGCGAGCGGCCGTGGCCCAGGACGACAAGGACAGGAAATCCGCGATGCGCGGCAGGCTGCATGCCTGGTGGGAGGGCTACGCGTATTCGGCCCCGCCTCCGGCCAGGACGGCGGCCGCGCCCGGCCCGCTGGTCGAAGAGAAGCATCCCGATCCGGTGAAGCCGCCGATGGACGGCAAGGTCGTGGTCAAGGACCAGTGGCCGCCCGAGCGCATCAAGGTCGCCCAGCTGATCTGGGGCGACGGCTTCACCTTTCCCGGCGGCGAGCAGTTCGCGGTCGAGATGGCGCGCCCGCTCGAACTCGACGACGGCAAGACGGCGGCCGATCTCGGCTGCGGGCTGGGTGCCGGCACGCGCGCGATCGTGAAGGAATACGGCGCGTGGATGGAGGGCTACGATCTGTCGCTCGACCTCGCGCGCGCGGGCAACAACGTGTCGCGTACCCTGAACATGGAAAAAAAGGCGCCGATCGGCCTGCTCGACGTCGTCGACGGCAGCTTCAAGCCCAAGCGCTACGACGGCGTGCTCGTGCGCAACGTCTTCTCGCTGATCTCGGAGAAGCCCAAGCTGCTGACGCGGCTCGTCCACGGGATGAAGCCCGGCGGAAAACTCGTCGTGCTCGACTGGACGGTCGCGCGCGAGGACGCGATGGGCGACGCGCTGGATGCCTACCGGATGGGCGAGGCGACCGCCCCGCGCCTGTCGACGATCGCGCAGTTCACGGCTCAGATCGAGGCGGCCGGCCTCGTCGTGAAGATCGCGGACGATTTCACCGAAGGGTTCCGCGCCGTGGTGCTGGAAGGCTGGGCGCGCATCGAGACGATCGTCGACCGCGGCCAGCTCAGCCCTGCCGAAGGCAAGTCGCTGATGGACGAAGCCCAGCTCTGGGCGCGCCGTCTGGCGGCCATTGCCAGCGGCGACCTGCGCGTCGGCCGGTTCCTGGCCGAGCGCAAGCCGGGCTGACGGATCAACCTTACTCCATTGGCTGGAGGCTGGCCGTCTTCTGGCGCAGGAAGCCCGCGTAGCCGGCCGGCATTCCGCCCGTGAACAGGTACTCGATGTGCAGCGTATTGCCCTCGTGATACTTGAGTTCGAAGGGCAGCTCGTCGGCGCAGCCTTCGATGCGCAGCTTGCCCTTCTCGCCGATCCGCATCATACCGGCCGTCTTGAAGCCGGCCCCGCCTTCCGAGATGTCGGCAATCTGGCCGCCAAGCGGCTTGCCCATCGAGTCGACCGCACTTGCCGTCAGGCTGATCGCGTAGCGCGGGAACTGCCGGCGGTTCGTCTTGGCAAGGAAGCTCGCCACCGCGTTGCGCATCTCCTCGGACTGCCTGTCGAGACCCGAAGCGGCGCTCAGCACCGTCTGTGCGGACTCGCGCACGCTTTCGGTTGACTGCGATACCGCCGTGATGTTCGACGTGACCATCCCGGTGCCGGCTGAGGCTTCGCTTACGCTGCGCGCGATTTCCTGCGTCGCGGCGTTCTGCTCCTCGACGGCGCCTGCGATTGCGGTTGTCGCCTGGTTGACCTTCGCCACGGTCGCCGCGATACCCCGGATCGCCGAGATCGCATCGCTGGTCGACCGGGTGATGGCGTCGATCTGGCCCGAGATGTCTTCGGTCGCGCGGGCCGTCTGGTTGGCCAGCCCCTTGACCTCGGATGCCACGACCGCGAAGCCCTTGCCGGCGTCGCCCGCACGTGCCGCTTCGATCGTCGCGTTGAGCGCCAGCAGGTTGGTCTGCTCGGCGATCTTGCGGATCAGCGTCGCGAACTCGCCGATCCGGCCGGTTGCCGCCGCGAGCGACGTGACGGTCGCATCGACCGCTTCCGCCTCGTGCGCCGCCTTCGTGGCGACCGCTGCAGCCTCGCCGACGCGCGAGGAAATCTCGCGGATCGAGGCGGAGAGTTCCTCCGCGGCCGAAGCCACGGTCTGCACGTTGGTCGTCGCCTGTTCGGATGCGGCCGACACGGCCATGGAGCGTTGCTGCGTGTCCTCGGCGACCTTGACCATCGATTCCGCGTTGCTGCGCAGCGCGACCGCGGATTCCGCGACGGCCTGCACGACCGCGCTGACTTCGCCCTGGAACCCGACGGCAAGCTTCCGGTTGTCGACCAGTTTCTCGCTCATCGCGGCGTTCGCGGCGTTGATGATGCCGGCGGCGCGCCGGAACGAGCCGAGCATGCCGCGTTCGAGGACCTTGCGGTAGAACTTGCCCTGCCGCGCATGGTCCATGGCGGCGCCCGCCTCGCGCACGAAGGCGTCGGTCGCGTCGACCAGGGTATTGATCGAATTCGACAGATCGCCCAGCTCGCCGCCTTCGCGGATGCCGACGAGGCGCGGTTCGAGATCGCCCTTGGCGGCGGCGAGCGCGATGCCCGTGATGCTCCGCACGCAAGTGCGCGCGGCGATCGCAAAATGGATCGCCGCAGCGGTGAAGACGAGACCGCAACCGGATGCGGCCAGCGAAGGGATGCCGAGCTCGAGCCACGTCGTGACGAGAGCGGCGGAGCCGGCGACGAGTGCCATGATCGCGGCGAGAATCGCCTTAGATAGTGAAGACGAATTCTTCATAGCTCACTCCCTTTGACTTGAGCATCGCGGACAGGTGTTCGTAAGCCTGTTCCATGCCGGCCTTGCGGTCGGACGAGCGCTCCTCGATGTCGAGCAGCGACTTGTAGAGGGCCGAAACGGTGCGGATCTGGTCCGGCGTCGGTTTGCGGCGGTTCGAGTGGTAGCCGACGACCTTGCCGTCGGGGCCGAAGGTCGGCGTCACGTGCGCAAAGACCCAGTAATGGTCACCGCCGTTCGCCATGTTGACGACGTAAGCGAAGATCTCGTCGCCCGCCTCGATCTTGTTCCACAGCAGCTTGAAGACGCAGCGCGGCATCGCCGGGTTGCGCAGGATGCTGTGGGGCGCGCCGACAATCTCGGATTCCGGATACCCGGAGATCCGCAGGAACACGTCGTTCCCGTAGGTGATCCTGCCCTTGGTGTCCGTCTTGCTGACGATCACCTCGTCCTCGCCGAACGTACGTTCCTTGCCCGTCGGCTTGAAGTCGTATTTGGCCATGATGGCTCCTCCTTGAATTCCGTGACCGGTCAGACGGCCTGGCGCAGGACCGTCTTGACCTCGTTGCGTTCCTCGTCCTGCGCGTGGCGACGGATCGCGTCGATCGTGTCGAACTGCGCGTGCAGGGTTTCGACGACGCGCTGGTCGACGGCGCCCTTCTCGGCGTCCGCCGCCAGCAGCCTGAGCGCACCCGCACCCGACATGCCCGCGCGGTAGGGGCGATCCTCGGTCAGCGCCACGAAGCGGTCGGCGACGGCGATGACGCGTGCCTCTCCGGAGATCTGTGCGCCCGTCAGCCGCTGCGGATATCCGGCGCCGTCGAGCTTCTCGTGATGGCTGCTCGCCCATTGGGCGATGCTCCCCATGCCGGGAATGCGCTCGAGCAGTAGGCCGGAATAGTAGGCGTGGCTGCGGACATTGCTGAATTCCGCCGCCGTAAGGCCGGAGGGCTTCTCGATGATGCTGCTGGGAACGGCGAGCTTGCCGATGTCGTGGAGCTGGGCGGCGATCTCGATCTGCATGGCCGTGGCGGCGTCGAACCCGCAGCAAGTGGCAAGGAAGCCTGCGACCGACGCGACGCCCCAGGAATGGGTTGCCGTGAACGGCGAACGGGCATCGACGAGGATCGAGTAGAGGCGCCCGAAGTCCTGCAGCCCGTCGAGATCCGCGATCTCGATCGTCCGGCCGGTAAGGCGCGTCCGGACGCGGGCGTCGATGTCGGTGGCCGTCGCGTCGAGCCAGAACGAGTCCGCCTCGCTCGCGCGCAGGAATGCGTCGGCGAGCTGGGGGTCGAGATTTTCGGATGCGTGGGCGATGGCCTCGGCGCGGCGAGCGGCGACCTGGGTCAGGACGAAGACCGCCGGATCGATGCTGTCGTCGACGAAGTTCGCGAGATTGAGGATCTGGGCGAGCAGCGCGTCGTTGCCGCGCAGATGCGTGCGGCAGCGCAGCTGCGGGAGCGTATCGCGATAATGGGCGACGAGCGGTGCCAGATTCCGGGTCAGCGGCGAAATTTCGAGGAAGCGGGCGCCCGTCTGCGAGCGTCGGGCCCAGTTCTCCCGCGACAGGGCGCCCACCGAATGGAGGAGGCTCGCCTGCATCACGCGCGCGACATCGGCATTTCCGAGCCCGAGCGTGCGCGCCAGATTCGATGCGATGACGGCGACCCGCTTCTGGTGCGCGCCGAGATTGGGGCTGAGCAGGTCGATCGCGGCACCCAGCGCGAAGATGAGATCGATCCTGGGAACCTCAAGTGCGGCTGCCGGCGGCGGGCAGAACTGCGTGGGGGCAACCATCAGGTTCATTGGCGAGGGGGTCCTTGCTGGGCGTCCGATCCGAAGTCCGGTGTTGGATCGACGCTAGCAAGGCGATGCCGAGGAGACGCTGCGATAGATCAATTGTAGTCAGAAAATATCAAGCTATTTCAATGGTTAATACATTCTTTACGAAAAAGGTTGGTTAAAATTTTGGTAAGGATTTAATGGAGAAATTCAAAAGCCGAATACCGGAAAATCAAACCGGGGGTTGCGAACCGGCCGCCGCACGCGCTGCGGCCGCCTGCTTCTTGCCGCGCCGGTGCATGAAGACCGACAGGCAGATGATCGTCAGGAACAGGCACAGCATGCCCGCCTTGAAGGCGAGCGCCACGTCCTTGATCAGATGCTGGAACGCGGCGCCGAAGAGATAGCCGGCGCCTGCGAAGGTGCAGGCCCACACGCCGGCCGCGATGAAGTTGAGCGCCATGAAGCGCGGCCAGTAGATGCCGCTCATCCCGCAGGCGAACGAGCTGAAATTCCGCACGACATAGATGAAGCGGAAGCTGAGGATGAACCACGTGTCGAAGCGGCGCAGCCAGGTCAGCGCCAGGTCGGTGCCTGCGCGCATCTTGGGAAAGCGCGTGACCAGCCGCTCGCCATAGCGCCGTCCGAGCCAGAAATAGAGATTGTCGCCGCAGAAGCTGCCGATCCACGCGCAGGCGATCAGCCAGTCGAGCCGCAGGATTCCGAGCTGGGCGGCGAAGCCCGCGAAGATCACGAAGGTTTCGCCCTCGAAGAAGGTCCAGAAGAACGTGATCAGGTAGAACCACGTCCCGTTGCTCTCGATCCATTCGATCATCGGCGGAAGGTCATGGTCGGGGCGGGAGGACCGGCTTGGGGGTGGTGGGGCCGGCATCCTAGGCAGTCCCGCCCCCGGCTGTCCATCCCGCCGCAAATCCGGCGGTTTGCCCTAAAAGACTGTCCGTCCACGCGCTTTCGGACGGGTTGACAGGGGGGCAGGGCGCCCGTATGGTCGCGCCTCTTTTCGGCCGGGGTGTCCCGGGCGGAGCCAATTTCAGCCACCGGGACCCGTCGTATCATGAAGGTCGTGAATTCGCTCAAGTCGGCCAAGAAGCGCGACAAGGACTGCAAGATCGTCCGTCGCAAGGGTCGCGTCTACGTCATCAACAAGAAGAACCCCCGTTTCAAGGCCCGTCAGGGCTGATCCGGCTTCTTCCTTGTCGTGGATCTGAAACCGCGCCGGTCCAACCGGCGCGGTTTTTCTTTGTGGCAAGGGTGTGCGGCGGCCCCCTAAAGTCGGGACGGCTTTCTCGGGAGCGAAACCAATGCTGACCATGCCGGCCCCGGACCGCGCCGTGCTCGACCGGCGCGCGCAGATCGTCGCCGACCTGCGCGCCATCGTGCCGGGCGAAGGCGTGATCGACGCGCTGGAAGAACGCCGCGCCTTCGAGAGCGATGGTCTCAGCATCTATCGCGCGATCCCGATGGTGGTCGTGCTTCCCTCGACGGTCGAACAGGTCCGGGCGATCCTGAAATACTGCCAGGCGGGCAACATCCGCGTGGTGCCGCGCGGGGCGGGCACCGGCCTGTCGGGCGGCGCCCTGCCGCTGGAAGACGCCGTGCTGCTCGGCATGGCCAAGTTCAACAAGGTGCTGGAGATCGACGAGGCGAACCGCTGCGCGCGCGTGCAGCCTGGCGTCACCAACCTCGGCGTCACGCAGGCCGTCCAGCATCGCGGCCTCTATTACGCGCCCGATCCCTCCTCGCAGATCGCCTGCACGATCGGCGGCAACGTCGCGGAGAATTCCGGCGGCGTGCATTGCCTCAAATACGGCCTCACCACCAACAACGTGCTGGGCGTCGAGCTCGTCACGATGGCGGGCGAGGTCGTGCGGCTGGGCGGCAAGCATCTGGATGCCGGCGGCTACGATCTCCTTGGCGTCATCGTGGGTTCCGAAGGGCTGCTGGGTGTGGTCACCGAAGTGACCGTGCGCCTGCTGCGCAAGCCCGAGACGGCGCGCGCCGTGCTGGTCGGGTTCCCCACGCTGGAAGACGGCGGCAACTGCGTGGCGCAGATCATCGCCGAGGGCATCATCCCCGGCGGCATCGAGATGATGGACAGGCCCGCGATCCACGCGGCAGAGGCGTTCGTCAACGCAGGCTATCCGCTCGACGTCGAGAGCCTGCTGATCGTCGAGCTCGACGGGCCGAAGGCGGAGGTGGACGAGCTCATCGGCAATGTCGACCGCATCGCGCGCGAGAACAACGCGGTCTACACCCGCAGCTCCGAGAACGAGGAGGAGCGCCTGCGCTTCTGGGCGGGGCGCAAGTCGGCCTTCCCGGCGGTGGGGCAGATCGGTCCCGACTATATGTGCATGGACGGCACGATCCCGCGAAAGCGTCTGGCCGAAGTGCTGCGCGGCATCTCCGACATCGCGAGCCGCAATGGCGTTCGCGTGGCCAACGTCTTCCATGCCGGCGACGGCAATCTCCATCCGCTGATCCTGTTCGACGCCAACAAGGATGGCGAACTGATGGCGGCCGAGAAGTGCGGCGCCGACATCCTGCGCCTGTGCGTGGCCGTCGGCGGCGTGCTCACCGGCGAGCACGGCGTGGGCATCGAGAAGCGCGACCTGATGCCCACGATGTTCGACGAGGACGATCTCGCCACGCAGATGCGCCTCAAATGCGCGTTCGATCCCGATGCGTTGCTCAATCCCGGTAAGGTCTTTCCGCAGCTCCATCGCTGCGCCGAGATGGGCGTGATGCGCGTCCACAAGGGCCAGGTCCCGTTCCCGAACCTGCCGCGGTTCTGATTCGATGGACCTGAAGCCGACCGACGCCAAACAGCTGCAGGAAGCGCTGGCCTGGGCCGCCGCCGAGGGCGAGGCGCTGGACATCGTCGCGGGCGGTTCCAAGGCCGCCCTCGGTCGCCCGGCGCGACCGCTACGCAAGCTCGACGTCTCGGCGCTCAGGGGCGGCATCGAGTACGAGCCCGAGGAACTGGTCCTGACCTGCGGGGCCGCCACGCCGATGCGCGAGATCCTGCTGCTGCTCGAACAGCGCGCGCAGATGCTCGCCTTCGAACCGCCGGATTTCGGCGCGCTCTATGGCCTTGCTCCCGAGGGCGGCACGATCGGCGGCACGCTTGCCGCGAATCTCGCAGGGCCCCGCCGCATCAAGATGGGCTCGGCGCGCGACCATTTCCTCGGTTTCTCCGGCGTGTCGGGGCGCGGCGAGGAATTCAAGGCGGGCGGGCGGGTGGTCAAGAACGTCACCGGCTACGACCTGCCCAAGCTGGTCGCGGGATCGATGGGCACGCTTGCCGTGCTCGACCGCGTGACGGTGAAGGTGATGCCGGCCGCACCCAAGACGCGCAGCGTAATCGTCTTCGGGCTTGAGCCTGCACGCGCCGTCGCCGCGATGTCGGATTCGCTCAACAGCCCTTGGGAAGTTTCGGGCGCTTCGTATCTCCCGGCCAACGTCGCGAAACGCTCGGCCGTCGACCATGTCGCGGGTGCGGGGGCCAGCGTCACCGCGATCCGCGTCGAAGGCACGGCCGTTTCGGTTGCCGCGCGCTGCGAAGCGCTGCGCAAGAGCCTCGGCACGTTCGGCCCGATCGAGGAGCTGCACACGCTGCGCTCGGTCACGCTGTGGCGCGAGATCCGCGACGTCGCTTCGCTGCTCCCCGACGCGAGTCAGGCGATGTGGCGCGTATCGGTCGCGCCCACCGACGGCCCGCGCGTCGCCGCAAGCGTGCCGGGTGCCGACTGGTTCCTCGACTGGGGCGGCGGCCTCGTGTGGCTGGCCGCACGTCCGGGCATCGATGCCGGCGCCGCCACGCTGCGCGCCGCGTTCGCCGAGGGTCATGCCACGCTGATGCGCGCCTCCGACACGCTGCGCGGTCTCGTCTCCGTCTTCCAGCCTGCGGAACCCGGCGTCGCCGCCCTCAACAAGGGCGTCAAGGCGCAGTTCGACCCGCGCGGAATTCTCAATCCGGGGCGGATGCATGCGGGGTATTGAATAGCGCCATGCAGACCTCCTTCACCCTCGCCCAGCTTGCCGATGCGGACGTGCGCGAGTCCGAGACGATCCTGCGCAAATGCGTGCATTGCGGCTTCTGCACCGCGACGTGCCCGACCTATGTGCTGCTGGGCGACGAGCTCGACAGCCCGCGCGGCCGCATCTACCTGATCAAGGACATGCTGGAGAAGGGCCGGGCCGCCGACGCGCGCACGGTCAGGCATGTCGACCGGTGCCTGTCGTGCCTGTCCTGCATGACGACGTGCCCGTCGGGCGTGAACTACATGCATCTCGTCGATCATGCGCGTGCGCATATCGAGGAAACTTATGTAAGGCCGTGGCACGACCGGCTGCTGCGCAGCCTGCTCGCCGCGATCCTGCCCAGCCCGGCGCGGCTGCGCTTCGCGCTCGTCGGCGCGATGCTGGCGCGGCCTTTCGCGTTCCTGCTGCCGAAAGCCGGGCCGTTCGCGCGGCTGCGCGCGATGCTGGCGATGGCGCCATCCTCGATCCCGTCTCCGTCGGACGTGGACCGGCCGCAGGTGTTCGCGGCGCAAGGCAAGGTGCGCAAGCATGTCGCGATCCTGCAGGGCTGCGCGCAGCAGGTGCTCGCCCCGCAGATCAACGAGGCGACGATCCGCCTGCTGACGCGACTGGGCTGCGAAGTGACGGTGGCGCAGGGCTCGGGCTGCTGCGGCGCGCTCACGCACCACATGGGCAAGCTCGATGCGAGCCACGCGGCGGCGGCGGCCAATATCCGCGCGTGGATGGCGCTCAATGGCGGGCAGGGGCCCGATGCGGTCGTCGTCAACGCCTCGGGCTGCGGGACGACGGTGAAGGATTATGGCTTCATGTTCCGCGCGGACGCGGATCTCAAAGGGCCTGCCGCCGAAATCTCGAAGCGCACGCGCGACGTGAGCGAATTGCTGGCGGAACTCGGGCTAACCGCGACCGCGCCCGAGAAGCTGAAGGTCGCCTATCATTCCGCCTGCTCGCTGCAGCACGGGCAGAAGCTGGGCGCGGTGCCGCGCAAGCTGCTGGTTGATGCGGGCTTCGACGTGCGCGATCCGGCGGAAGGCCATCTGTGCTGCGGTTCGGCCGGCACCTACAACCTCATGCAGCCCGAACTCGCGGGCCAGTTGCAGGCGCGCAAGGTGGCGAACCTGAAGGCGACGGGCGCAGCACTCGTCGCAGTCGGCAATATCGGCTGCATGACGCAGATCGCGGCGGCGGCCGACATGCCCGTCGTCCACACGGTCGAACTGCTCGACTGGGCGACCGGCGGGCCGAAACCGGCCGCACTCCACTAGGCCAGCAGCCGCGCTTCCACGCGCGCGAGTGCACCGGCGAACACGCGCGGATCGTCGGCGGCGCGCGCCAGCGCCATCGCGCCCTCGATGCAGGCGATCGCGTCGACCGCCTCGGTGCGCGCGGCGGCGGCACCTCGACCGGCGACGACCAGCACGCGCGCCAACGCCTCGATCCAGACCTGAAAGTGCTTGCGCAGGGCAGGGGCGAAGCGGTCGCGCGCCTCACCCAGCGCGAAGAGCGCGAAGGCGCACACGCGCCGGCCCGATTTATGGTGCGCATCCACCGCGCGGCACATCTCGCGGATCGCGGTGCGTGGATCGCCCGGATGGCGCAGCGGCCCCAGGATCTCGACCGCGAACCAGGCGTCGATGTCGGCGAGCACGGCCTCGGCCATCTCCTCCTTCCCGCGCGGGAAGAAGTGATAGAGGCTGCCCTTGCCGAGGCCCGTCGCGCGCCCGATCTCGCCGAGGCTCGCCCCTTCGTAGCCATGGGTGCGGAAAGCCTCGGCAAGCTTGGGCAGCAGGTCGGCACGTTCGGCGATCTGGCGGGGCATGCGATGTTTACCTATCGGTACAGTCTGTACCGGATGGATAACAAAAACACGCCGGAATCGCCATCCGATTCGGCACGGCGTCCGGATACGGGACAAATATACGTTTCGTAACATGATGTTATGCGGAAAATCGGCGGGGTTGACCCGCCCGCGTCGGTGCTCATAGACCCATGCCGGTTTTCTCCGACGGGGGCTTCCATGACCGCACGCAAACGTCCGACCCAGCCCACGCCGCCGCCCGGCGCCACCGCCGCCCTCGCCCTTTCCGACGGCACCGTCTTCTGGGGGCAGGGCATCGGGGCTGCTTCGAAGAAGACCGGCGAGGTCTGCTTCAACACCTCGATCACCGGCTATCAGGAGATCCTCACCGATCCGTCCTATGCCGGGCAGATCATCACCTTCACCTTCCCGCATGTCGGCAATGTCGGCACGAACGAGGAAGACATCGAGACGCTGACGCCCGCCGCGCGCGGCCTCGTGCTGCGCGCCGACATCACGCAGCCCTCGAACTTCCGCGCGACGCGCCATCTCGACGCCTGGCTGAAGGCGCACGAATTGCCGGGGATCTGCGGCGTCGATACGCGGGCGCTGACGCGCCACATCCGCGACCAGGGCGCCCCCAGCGGCACGCTGGTGCATGCCCCCGACGGCAAGCTCGATGCGGCGGCACTCGTCGCCGAAGCCAGGGCGTGGCCCGGACTCGAAGGCATGGACCTCGCGAAGGAGGTGACGACGCGCCAGAGCTATGCGTGGGACGAGACGGCATGGGTTCTCGGCAAGGGCTACGGCAAGCTGACCAAACCGAAGTTCAACGTCGTCGCGGTCGATTACGGCGCCAAGCGCAACATCCTGCGCTGCCTCGCCCAAGCCGGCTGCAAGGTGACGGTCGTGCCCGCGAGCGCCACGGCCGACGACATCCTGCGCCACAAGCCCGACGGCGTGTTCCTGTCCAACGGCCCCGGCGATCCGGCGGCGACGGGCGTGTACGCCGTGCCGACGATCAAGGCGCTGCTGGACAAGCGCGTGCCGATTTTCGGCATCTGCCTCGGCCACCAGCTTCTTGCCCTCGCACTCGGTGCCAAGACGACGAAGCTGCATCTCGGCCATCGCGGGGCGAACCATCCCGTGCAGGACATCGAGACCGGCAAGGTCGAGATCACCTCGCAGAACCACGGCTTCGCGGTGCTGCCCGAGACGCTGCCCAAGGGCACGATCGTCACGCATGTCTCGCTGTTCGACAAGACGAACGAGGGCCTGCGCTGCACCGACCGCCCGGCGTTCTCCGTGCAGTACCACCCCGAAGCAAGCCCCGGCCCGCAGGACGCGCACTACCTGTTCGAGCGGTTCACCGCCCTGATGGCCAACCCGAAGGCAGCCTGATCATGCCCAAGCGCACCGACATCAAATCGATCCTCATCATCGGGGCCGGGCCCATCGTCATCGGGCAGGCGTGCGAGTTCGACTATTCGGGCACGCAGGCCTGCCGCGCGCTGAAGGCAGAGGGCTACCGCATCGTGCTGGTGAACTCGAACCCGGCGACGATCATGACCGACCCGACGCTGGCCGATGCCACGTATGTCGAGCCGATCGTCCCGGAGATCGTCGAGAAGATCATCGCCAAGGAACGCCCCGACGCGCTGCTGCCCACGATGGGCGGGCAGACGGCACTCAACGTCGCGATGAAGCTCGCGGATTCCGGCGTGCTCGAGAAGTACGGCGTGGAGCTGATCGGCGCCAACCGCGACGCCATCGACAAGGCCGAGGACCGGCTGCGCTTCCGCGACGCGATGACCAAGATCGGCCTCGAGACGCCCAAGTCGATGCTGGTCAAGAGCATGGACGACGCGAAGGAGGCACTCGCCAAGGTCGGCCTGCCCGCGATCATCCGGCCCTCGTTCACGATGGGCGGCACCGGCGGCGGCATCGCCTACAACGAAGAGGAATACGAGCAGATCGTGTTCGGAGCACTTCGCGCCAGCCCCGTCGGCTCGACGCTGGTCGAGGAAAGCGTGCTCGGCTGGAAAGAGTACGAGATGGAAGTCGTCCGCGACCGCAAGGACAACTGCATCATCGTCTGCTCGATCGAGAACGTCGATCCGATGGGCATCCATACCGGCGACAGCGTGACGGTGGCTCCGGCCCTGACGCTGACCGACAAGGAATTCCAGATCATGCGCAACGCGTCGATCGCGACGCTGCGCGAGATCGGCGTGGATACCGGCGGCTCGAACGTGCAGTTCGCGGTCGACCCCAAGACCGGCCGCATGATCGTCATCGAGATGAACCCGCGCGTGTCGCGCTCGTCCGCACTCGCCTCGAAGGCGACCGGCTTTCCGATCGCCAAGATCGCCGCGAAGCTCGCCGTCGGCTACACGCTCGACGAACTCGACAACGACATCACGGGTGTGACGCCCGCCGCGTTCGAGCCGACGATCGACTATGTCGTCGTCAAGATGCCGCGCTTCACGTTCGAGAAATTCCCCGGCACACCGGCCCTGCTGACCACGTCGATGAAGTCGGTCGGCGAGGCGATGTCGATCGGCCGCTGCTTCCAGGAGGCGCTGCAGAAGGCGCTGCGCTCGATGGAAACCGGCTTCACCGGCCTCGACGAGATCGACATCCCCGACGACGACGCGGGCAAGATCCGCGAGGCCATCGTCGCCGCACTCGCCAAGCCCACACCCGACCGGCTGCTGGTCATCGCGCAGGCGCTGCGCTTCGACTTCACGGTCGAGGAGATATGCCGCATCTCCAGCTTCGATCCGTGGTTCGTGCGCCAGGTCGAGGATCTGGTGATCGCGGAAGCCGAGATCCGCAAGAAGGGCCTGCCCAGGGACGCGGCCGGCTGGACGCGGATCAAGCAGATGGGCTTCGGCGACGCGCGGCTGGGCAAGCTGGTCAAGAAGCCCGAAGCGGAAGTCGCTGCCGCGCGCCGCGCGCTGGGCGTGGTTCCCGTCTTCAAGCGCATCGACACCTGCGCGGCCGAGTTCGCCAGCAAGACGCCCTATCTCTATTCGAGCTACGAGCCGCCCTCGATCGACGGGCCGCAGAGCGAGGACGAGGCCACGAGCCGCACCAAGGTCGTTATCCTCGGCGGCGGGCCCAACCGCATCGGCCAGGGCATCGAGTTCGACTATTGCTGCGTCCACGCGGTCTACGCGCTGCGCGAGGCGGGCTTCGAGACCATCATGGTCAACTGCAACCCGGAGACGGTATCGACGGACTACGACACGGCCGACCGCCTCTATTTCGAGCCGCTGACGCCCGAGACGGTGATCGAGATCGTCCGGCGCGAGCAGACGAACGGCAAGGTGCTGGGCGTGATCTGCCAGTTCGGCGGCCAGACGCCGCTGCGCCTGTCGCACGCGCTCGCCGATGCCGGCATCCCGATCCTCGGCACCACGCCCGACGCGATCGATCTTGCCGAAGACCGCGAGCGTTTCGCCAGGCTCCTCCACAAGCTGAAGCTCGAACAGCCGTCCTCCGGCACGGCCTTCTCGGCGAAGGAAGCCGAGGAGGTGGCCGCGAAGATCGGCTATCCGGTGCTGCTGCGCCCCAGCTACGTGCTCGGCGGGCGCGCGATGAAGATCGTGCATTCGGTCGACCAACTGCGCGGCTTCATCGCCGAGGCGGTGCGCGTTTCCGGCAAGAACCCGGTGCTGGTGGACAGCTACCTGCAGGAAGCCATCGAGGTCGACGTCGACGCGGTGGCCGATGCCGAAGGCGTGCACGTCGCCGGCATCATGGAGCACATCGAGGAGGCGGGCATCCATTCGGGCGACAGCGCGTGCTCGCTGCCGCCCTATTCGCTGCCCAAGAAGATCCTCGACGAGATCGAGCGCCAGACGATCGAGCTCGCCAAGGGGCTCGGCGTCATCGGGCTGATGAACGTGCAGTACGCGGTCAAGGACGGGCGCGTCTACGTGCTGGAAGTCAACCCGCGCGCCTCTCGCACGGTGCCGTTCGTCGCCAAGGCGACGGGCGTGCCGATCGCCAAGATTGCCGCGCGCATCATGGCGGGCGAGAGCCTCGCCTCGTTCAAGCTGAAGAAGCGCAAGCTCGACCATGTCGCGGTGAAGGAAGCGGTGTTCCCGTTCGCCCGCTTCCCCGGCTCCGACACGCTGCTGGGACCGGAGATGAAATCGACGGGCGAGGTCATGGGCCTCGACGCCGATTTCGGACACGCCTTCGCCAAGGCGCAGCTCGGCGCCTCGCAGAAACTGCCGACGACGGGCACGGTGTTCGTCTCGGTGCGCGATGCCGACAAGAAGTCGATCGTGGCGCCTGCGCGCAAGCTTGCGGCACTCGGCTTCAGGATCATGGCGACGGGCGGCACGGCCGCCTTCCTCCAGAAGAGCGGCCTGGAGGTCACGCTGGTCAACAAGGTGCTCGAGGGCCGCCCGCACATCGTCGATGCGATGAAGTCCGGGCAGGTCCACCTGGTCTTCAACACGACCGAGGGTGCGCAGGCCGTCTCGGACTCCTTCAGCCTGCGCCACGCGGCCCTAATGGGGGGGATCGCATACTATACTACCGTATCTGGTGCCCGTGCGGCCGCCGAAGCCATTGCGGCACTACGTTCCGGCAGTCTTGAAGTCGCCCCCCTGCAAGCGTACTTTAAAGGGGCCTTCTGACGGCACACCCCCGACTGACGCGGGACATGCAGGACGGCCGATCCCTCCGGGGTCGCCGAGGCTGCGCAGCGTTGCGAAACGGGTGGGACCTTCGGAAATCCAGGGGAGCGACGGAGTTCGAATACGGTAGCGATGGACAAGATTCCGATGACGCGCGAGGGCTATGAGCGCCTCGAAGCCGAGCTCAAGAACCTCAAATCGGTTGAGCGGCCGGCAGTAATCCGGGCGATCGCGGAAGCCCGCGATCACGGCGACCTTTCCGAGAACGCCGAGTATCACGCGGCGCGCGAGCGCCAGTCCTTCATCGAGGGCCGCATCGGTGAGCTCGAGGACAAGGTCAGCCGCGGCGAGATCATCGACGTGGCCTCGCTCACCGGCAAGCAGATCAAGTTCGGCGCCAAGGTCACGCTCGCCGACGAGGATACCGACGAGGAATCCACATATCAGATCGTCGGCGCGGACGAAGCCGACGTCGAGAAGGGCCGCATCTCGATCACCTCGCCGCTGTCGCGCGCGCTGATCAACAAGCAGGCCGGCGACAAGGTCGAGGTCACCACGCCGCGCGGCCACAAGGCGTACGAGATCATCAAGGTCCGCTACAAATAGCGGGCGCTTGATTTCGCGCGCCGGCGCGCGTATACGAATTCCGCGCGGGGCTACCGGCAGTCGCCCCGCCTTTTTCCAAAGACGATCCGCTCGTCCAAGCACTGCCTTTCGGGGGACCCGTATCGGGTCCTTGCCGGGAGGTATCGGACGATGTTGCTTGCCAAGTCTGCAAACCGCTATTCGATCAAGCCGCTGGGCGCGAAGCCGGAGACGTATCCGGGCTACAGCGAGAAGCTGATCGTCAGCCATTTCGAGAACAACTATGCGGGCGCCGTGAAGCGCCTCAACGCGATCGCCGCGCGGCTCGACGCGCTCGATCCGGCCGCCGCCGTGTTCGAATGGAACGGCCTCAAGCGCGAAGAGGTCGTCGCGTACAACTCGATGCTGCTGCACGAGGTCTATTTCGAGGCGATCGGCGCGCCGGTGCCGCCGCCCGCCGACCTTGCGGCGGCGATCGAGCGCGATTTCGGTTCGTTCGCGAACTGGCAGGCGCGCTTTTCGGCCTGCGCCAAGGCGCTTGCCGGTGGTTCGGGCTGGGTCGTGCTGGTCCGCGAGAATCGCGACGGACGGCTCGCGATCCAGTGGAGCGCCGACCACACGATGGGTTTCGCCGGTGCGACGCCCATCCTCGCGATCGACATGTACGAGCATGCCTATCACATGGATTACGGCGCGAAGGCCGGGACCTATGTCGATGCGTATTTCGGCGCCATCGACTGGACGAGGCCCGCCGCGCGCTGGCGCAATGCCGTGCCGGCGAGGGATCCGCATGCCGTGACGCTGGAGGACCTTGCCGGGATCGACGGCGTATTCGTCGATGCGCGACGCGGTCCGAGCTACGCGGCGGCGACCGAAATCCTGCCCGGCGCGCTTCGCGTCGATCCGGCCGCGCCCGACGGCGCCAAGGCGGGGTTGCCGCGCGACCGCGACATCATCGTCTACTGCGTCCTCGGCTTCAGTTTCAGCCAGGACACGGCCGCCGCGTTGCGCGCGCAGGGCTACCGGGCCCGCTATCTCGATACCGGCATTGCCGGATGGCGCGTGATGGGCAACCCGCTTGCCCCGAAGAAGGGAGACGTCGCATGAGGTGGATCACCCGCGAACGCCCGAAGATCGACCGCGTGGCCTGCCCGTGGCTCGTCACGCGTTTCATCGACAAGACGCCGGAGTTCCTGTTCGTGGCGTCGGGCAAGGTGCTGTCGGAGGCAAAGCGGCTCGACGCGATCCCCTACGACGTGCCGGACGTGGAACTCACGCATGACGGCCCGCTGTGCAGCTTCGACGCGTTCCTGAAGAAATACGGTCTGGCCGATCCGGCGCTTGCACATCTCGCGATCATCGTGCGCGGGGCCGATACCGGGCGTCCGGAGCTGGCGCCCGAATCCGCGGGGCTGCTCGCGGCCTCGCTCGGCCTGTCGGCGATCCATGCCGAGGACGACCATGCGATGCTTGCGCAGGGCTTTGTGCTGTACGACGCTCTCTACGCATGGGCCCGCAAGGCACAAGGCGAAACCCACAACTGGCCGCCCAAGGGATGAACGAGATGCCCGACGCTTCAGCACCTGCCGTTCCCGGAAAGCCCAGTTTCGGCGAGGCGCTCGCCTACTGGTTCCGGCTCGGCTGCCTTTCCTTCGGCGGCCCGGCCGGCCAGATCGCGATGATGCAGCACGATCTGGTCGACGGAAAACGCTGGATCGCGCAGGGGCCTTTCCTGCGCGGGCTTTCGTTCGCGACGCTGCTGCCGGGGCCGGAGGCGACCCAGCTTGCCGCCTATATCGGCTGGCGCCTGCACGGCACGCTCGGCGGCGTGGTCGCGGGATCGCTGTTCGTGATCCCGGGCATCGTCTGCATGCTGTTCCTCTCGTATATCGCGGCTGCGCACGGCGACACGGGCTTCGTCGGCGCGATCTTCGACGGGCTCAAGCCGGTCGTCATCGCGGTGGTGGGGCATGCGGTCTGGCGCATCGGCAAGAAGGCGCTGCACAGCTGGCAGGCGGTGGCGCTTGCCGCCGCCGCGTTCGTCGCGATCCATTTCCTCGGCATCGGCTTTCCGTGGGTCGTCGCGACGGCGGCCATGATCGGCTGGCTGTCGGTGCGCGGTGCCGGCCCTTCGCCGTTCGCGGCGGGCGGGCACGGTCCAGCGGGCGACGCTGACGACGCGCCGGCGACGCCGCTGCCGGCGAACGCGTGGCGCCGCTTCGCGAAGCTCGGCCTCGTCTTCGCGGTGCTGTGGGCGGTCCCCGTCGGCCTGACGCTCGCATTGATGGGAACGCGGCCGTTCCTCGACATCGCCGATCTCTTCACCAAGGCGGCGTTCGTCACGTTCGGCGGGGCCTATGCCGTCTTGCCCTATGTCGCGGACGCGGCCGTCAATTTCTACGGCTGGCTGTCGCCCGCCGACATGCTGAACGGTCTCGCGCTTGCCGAAACGACGCCGGGGCCGCTGATCCTCGTGCTCCAGTATGTGGGCTTCTTCGCCGGCTGGAGTTCGGCGGCGGGCGATCCGCTGGTGCCGGCGATCGTCGCGGCGCTGCTCGCGACCTACGTGACGTTCCTGCCGAGCTTCTTGTTCATCCTCGCGGGCGCCCCCTATATCGAGGGGCTGCACGAGAACAAGGGGGCGGCGGCGGCACTGGGCGCCATCACGGCGGCGGTCGTCGGCGTGATCCTCAACCTTGCGGTCTTTCTCGGCGTGGCGGTCTTCCTGCCCGCGCCGGGCACGGTCGACTGGGTGTCGGTCGCGGTCGCGGCCGCAGCACTCGTGCTGCTCGTGCGGTACGGCGCCGCGATCCACTGGCTGGTGCTCGCGGGTGCCGCGTTCGGCCTCGCGCGCATGACGACGGGCCTGTGACGAAACGCTTCCAGCGGCGGATCGAGGATTTCGCCTGCGGGAACTGCGGCAAGGCCGTGTCGGGCGACGGCTACACCAACCATTGCCCGCATTGCCTGTGGTCGCGCCATGTCGACGTCAATCCCGGCGACCGGGCGGCCGATTGCGGCGGCCTGATGCGCCCGCTGCGCGTGGAGACGCAGGGCGGGGGCTGGACGCTGGTCCACGAATGCACCTCGTGCCGCACCGTGCGCCGCTGCAAGACGGTCGCCGCCGACGACCGCGACGCGCTGCTGGAACTCGCGCGCGTGGCGGCCGCGGAAGCGGCTAGCGGAAAAAGACGAACGTGACGAGCAGGAAGCAGGGAATGAGCACCGCGCCCGACCAGGCCATGTAGCCCACGAAGCTCGGCATCTTCACGCCTGCACCCTCGGCGATGGACTTCACCATGAAGTTGGGCGCGTTGCCGATATAGGTGTTCGCCCCCATGAAGACGGCGCCCGCCGAGATGGCCGCCAGCGTCGTGGCGAGCGGGCCCATCAGTTCGGCGGCATCGCCGCTGGCCATGTTGAAGAACACGAGATAGGTCGGCGCGTTGTCGAGGAAGCTCGACAGGCCGCCGGCCATCCAGAAATACATCGCGTCGATGGGCCTGCCGTCGGGCCCCGTCACCATGCCCACGAGCCCCGCGAAGGCCCCGCCGGCGCCCGCGCGCAGCATCGCGATGACCGGCACGATGGTGGCGAAGATGCCGAAGAACAGCTTGGCCACCTCGACGATGGGCCCCCACGTGAAATCGTTGCCCGCGCGCAGTTCGGCGGGCGTGGCCTTCATCGACCAGGCGGCGAGGCCGATCAGGATCGCGTCGCGCACCAGCCCCTCGAGCGGCAGGTGCGTGCCCAGCACCGTGATCCCGGTGCCCGGCTTCCATACGCCCGAGAGCAGCACCGCGCCGACGACGCCCGCCAGCAGCACGACGTTGGACTTGCCGTCGATCCGCACGCGGTTGTCGGGCGTGGGGTCGGGGCGCATCGGCAGGTGCGTGTCGAAACGGTAGAACCAGCTGTCGAGGAAATAGAACACGACCAGCAGGATCGCCGTGACGAGCAGCATCGGCTTGATCAGATGGACGGTCGGCCAGAAGAAGTCGACGCCCTTGAGGAAACCCAGGAACAGCGGCGGATCGCCCAGCGGCGTGAGGCTGCCGCCCACGTTCGCCACGAGGAAGATGAAGAAGACCACGACATGGGCGTTGTGGCGGCGTTCGTCGTTCGCGCGCAGGACGGGCCGGATCATCAGCATCGCGGCGCCCGTCGTGCCGGCGACGCTGGCGATGGCCGTGCCGATCGCCAGCAGGAGCGTGTTGGTCGCAGCGCTGCCGTGGATGTTGCCGCGCACCAGCACGCCGCCCGCGATCACGAACAGCGCGCCGATCAGGATGAGGAACGGCACGTATTCGCCGAGCATGACGTGCGCCATCGTCTCGACGACCGTGCCGGCCGGATACAGGGCGAAGAAAGGAACGACGAAGGCGAGCGCCCAGCCGAGCGCGATCTTGCCGTAGTGATGGTGCCACAGGGCGGGCGCGAAGAGCGGCAGCACGGCGATCGACAGCAGCACGCCCGCGAAGGGGACGGCCCACCAGATCGAAAGGCCGGCGCCGTCGAAACCTTCGGCGGCGAGGGCCGGCGTGGCGAATGTCGCGAACAGCGCGGTCGTCAGGATCTTGCGCATCGTTTCTCCGGATTCTTCTTCTGCCGACCGACCTTCGCCGCTGGCGGCGGCAGCGTCAAGCCGCCGCTACGCGCGAAAGAAGAGCAGCGCCACGAGGGCGAAAAGCGGCAGCAGGAAGACGCACGACCAGCCCATGAAGCCGAAGAACGAGGGCATCTTCACGCCGCGCGCCTCGGCCATCGCCTTGACCATGAAGTTGGGCGCGTTGCCGATGTAGGTGAGCGCCCCCATGAACACCGAACCCGCCGAGATCGCCAGCAGCGTGCGCGCCAGCGGGCCCATCAGCGTGTCCGCGTCGCCGCCCGCGAGATTGAAGAACAGGAGATAGGTGGGCGCGTTGTCGAGAAAGGCCGACAGGATGCCCGTCGTCCAGAAATAGGCCGCATCCGCCGGCTGCCCGTCGCGCATCAGCAGCCGCACGAGCCCGCCCAGCGCGCCGTCCGCCCCGGCCCGGATGATCGCGATGGCGGGCACGATCGTCACGAAGATGCCGACGAAGAGCTTGGCGACCTCGGCGATGGGCTCCCACGTGAATCCGTTTCGCTTGCGGCCTGCAGGGTCGGTGACGGCCAGCGAGAGCCCGGCGAGGGCCAGCAGCACGAGCGAGCGCACGAGGCTCTCGCCCTCGACCGGCGTATGGAAGATCTCGACGCGCCAGCCCGCCCGCCAGATGCCCGAGAGCAGCACGGCCGACACGATGCCGGCGAGCAGCAGCAGGTTCCATGCCCCCTCGATGCCGAACGCCTCGGGTGCGGGCGGCGGCGGCGGGGCCGCTTCGCGCGCCAGCAGGTGGCGGTCGAGCAGGTAGAACGCCGCGAGCAGCGGCAATGCCAGCACCAGCATCGGCGCGAGCATGCGCGTCGTCACCCAGAAGAAATCCACGCCCTCGAGGAAGCCGATGAACAGCGGCGGATCGCCGAGCGGGGAGAGCGCGCCGCCGATATTGCCGACCAGGAAGATGAAGAAGACGAAGACATGCGCGTTGCGCGTGCGCCCGGCATTGGCGCGCAGCAGCACGGGCGCCAGCAGCATGCAGGCGCCCGTGGTGCCGGTGACGCTGGCGATCGCCGTGCCGAAGGCGAGGATCGCGGTGTTGGTCGCGGGCGTGCCGGCGACGGCCCCCTTCAGGCGCACACCGCCCGCCACGACGTAGAGGGCGAGCAGCATGACGATGAAAGGCACGTATTCGATCAGCATCGCATGGACGAATTCGTAGGCCGCCGTCTCGATGCCGAAGACGAGCGCGCACGGCACGAGGAACGCGGCGGCGCATCCGGCGGCGTACTTGCCGTAGTGGCCGTGCCAGGCGCGGGCGAACAGCAGCGGCCCCAGCGCGATGCCCGCGAGGATCGCGGCGAACGGCAGCAGCCAGACCAGCCCCATCGCCGCGCCGTCGATGTGCGGTGCGTCGGCGGCGAATGCCGGCGATGCGGCGAAGATCGCGGGGATTGCGGAAAGACAGGCCGATCGGCGGGGAAACTTCATGCCGTCCAATATGGCGACGACACCGGGTGCTGCCAAGCACGTCCCCGATTCCACAGTCGTGCCGTGCAGAAATCGCCGCGATTTTCCGCGTGCATTTTGCGCGAATCCCAATAGAAGCCGGAAGCATGGACCCGACCGAGATCGTCCGAAACGGCATCCTCTCCCCGGTCGTGCTGGCATTCGCACTCGGGATCGTCGCCCATCTGGTCCGCAGCGATCTGCGCTTTCCCGACCAGATCTATTCGGCGATGTCGATCTATCTCCTGTTCGCGATCGGCCTCAAGGGCGGTGCAGCACTCGCCGGCGCTTCGTTCGCGCAGGTCTTCGGCGCGATGTCGGCCGGCGTCGGGCTCGGCCTCGCCATTCCGCTCTGGTCCTTCGCGATCCTCAGGCACATTGGCCGGTTCGACGCGGTGAATGCGGCCGCGATAGCGGCGCATTATGGGTCCGTCTCGGCGGTCACGTTCATCGCGGCGATCGCCTATGTCCAGGCGATCGGCAGTCCGGCCGAGGGTTTCATGCCCGCCGTGCTGGCGGCGATGGAGGTTCCGGCGATCGTCGTGGCGCTGATGCTTGCGCGCACGGGCGGCGCGCAAGGGGGCGGATGGCGTTCCGCATTGCCCGAGGTCCTGGCGGGCAAGAGCATCGTGCTGCTCGTCGGCGGGCTGGCCATCGGCCTGCTCGTCGGGCCGGCCGGCCTGCGGACGGTCGCGCCGTTCTTCGTCGATCCGTACCAGGGCGTGCTCTGCCTGTTCCTCCTCGACATGGGCATGGTCGCGGCGCGCCGCATGTCGGAGTTCCGCAATGTCGGGCGGTTCCTCGCCGCGTTCGCGATCGTGCTGCCCGTCCTGCACGGCGCGCTCGGCGTGTGGCTCGGGCACGCCGTCGGCCTCGGCGCAGGCGGTGCGACGGTGCTTGGCGTCCTTGCGGCGAGCGCGTCCTATATCGCGGCCCCCGCCGCGGTGCGCGTGGCGCTGCCGGAAGCCAATCCGGGCCTTTATCTCACCGCCTCGCTTGCGATCACGTTTCCGTTCAACCTCGTCGTGGGCTTGCCGCTCTATGCGGCCTTCGCTCGCCATCTCGCGGAGGGCTAGTGCCGTGGCTGTCGTCCTCAAGCTCGTCACCATCGTGGTCGAAGAGGCGATCGCGCAGCGCCTCTTCGCCGAAATCCGGCAGCTCGGCGCGTCCGGCTACACGGCGGGGGAGGCGCGCGGGGAGGGATCGCGCGGCAAGCGGGCGGGGCGGATCGGCGAGGTCAATCTGCGCATCGAGACGGTGGTGAGCGCGTCCGTCGCGGAAAAGATCCTCGACCTTCTCGCCGAGCGCTATTTCCCGCATCACGCCTGCATCGCATGGGTGGGCGACGTCACCGTCGTGCGCGGCGAGAAATACGCTTGAATTGATCTATTTGCCGTACGCAGACGGGTGATTGCAAACCGTGCGGCGGTTGACTTACGATCGTATAGATCAGTTGGAGACCGCATGCAGAAGGCCCGTCCCCCACGGAGCACCCGCAAGCGTCGAGCGAAGCGCCGCCCCGCAGCGGATGCGCCGACGGCCGATCTGCTTTCACCGACGGACGACAGCGCCTTCTACGTCTATGTCGCCGGCAGGAACCGCCGGGGCGCGCTGAAGGCCGGCGCCACCGGCAATCTCGCTTCGATCGCCCCGCTGCGCCTGCTCTGGTACGAGCGTCTCGACGACATTCCCGCGGCGCTGGCGCTGGCCGAGCGGATCGGGCGTTGGCCGCGCATCTGGACGCTCCAGATGATCGACCGCACGAATCCCGACTGGAACGATCTCGTCGTCGCCGTGACGAGCGGCCCGCGGCCGCGCGCCAGCTAGGCGGCCGCGATCGCCGGCGTGCCGAGCGTGCCGGTGATCGATTTCACGATGCGATGGATCGTTTCGTTCTGCGAAAGGCTGATGCCCGCGAACTTGCCTTCGATGCGCGCGAGGCGCCCGGTCAGCGCTTCGGCATGGCCCGCCAGGGTCACGCGCAGCGGCGCCCCCGGCAGCACGTCGAGATTTCCGGCGAAGCGGCAGCCCGCGCCCGAGATGTCGACGATCCGGCCCTCGTAGACGCGTCCGCCCGCCTCGACCCGCGCCGGCAGGTCGCATGTGAAGCGCTCGAACGTGCGCCGTTCGCCGGCCGTGCGCATCGATTCGACGAATGCTTCCACCTCGCCGCGCAGCTCGTTCGTCTGCCGGGCGAGGTCGCCCGAGGCTTCGAGCACCTCGTTGGCGGCCGAGCCGGTCTCGACGGCGGCCTGCGACACCTGCACGATCGCCAGCGTCACCGAGCGGGTCGAATCGCTGGCGTGCTGGACGTTCTGCACGATCTCCTGCGTCGCCGTGGCCTGCTGCTCGACGGCCTGGGCGATGGTCGCCGAGATCTCGCTGACGCGCGCGATGATCTCGGACACCTTGCCGAGCGAGCCGGTGGCCTCGCCGGTGGCGCCCTGCACGGCCTTGATCTTCGCCGCGATCTCCTCGGTCGCGCGGCTCGTCTGGTTGGCGAGGCTCTTCACCTCGCTCGCCACGACCGCGAAACCCTTGCCCGCGTCGCCCGCGCGCGCGGCCTCGATGGTGGCGTTCAGCGCCAGCAGGTTCGTCTGTCCGGCGATGTCGTTGATGAGCTTGACCACGTCGCCGATCTGGTTGGCGGCCTCGACGAGGCTCGCCACGATCCGGTCGGTGCGGCCCGTCTCGGCGACCGCGTCGCCTGCGATCTTCGTGGCCTGCTCGACCTGCCGGCCGATCTCGCGCACGGTCGCGAGCATCTCCTCGGTGGCGCTCGCGACGGCGGAAAGATTCTCCGAACTCTGCGTGGCCGACTGCGTGACCTGCTCGGCCTGCGAGCGCGTCGTCGTGGCGGTGTCGGTCATCGTCTTCGACGTCGCCTGCATCTCCTCGGCGGCGGCCGACAGGGTCTGCAGCACGCCCGAGACGGCGGCGTTGAACTCGCCGGTCAGGTGTTCGACCGTCTGGGTGCGGCGTTCCTTGTTGGCGCGGTCGGCCGCGGCGGCCTCTTCGAGGCGGCGGCGTTCGCGCCCGAACTCGACGAACACGGAAAGCGCGGAGGCCAGCAGGCCGATCTCGTCCTTGCGGGCCGTGTCGGGCACGGTGACGTCGAGATTGCCCTTCGCGACCTCGTCGACGAGGCCGACCATCTTGCCCAGCGGGCCCGAGACGGATCGCGCGAGCAGGAAACTCGCCACGAAGATGGCGCCGCCCAGCACCAGCACGATCGCGCCGAACTGCGCCGCGTTGCGCAGCAGTTCGGCATTGACGTCGTCGATATAGACGCCCGAGCCGAGGATCCAGCCCCACGGCTCGAAGCCGCGCACGAACGAGATCTTCTCGACCGGCTTCTCGAAGCCGGGCTTGGGCCACAGATAGGGGACGAAGCCCGATCCGCTCTTCTTCACGACCTCGACGAAGTTGCGGAACAGGAAATTGCCGTTGGGGTCCTTGACCTCGCCGACATTCTTGCCTTCGAGGTCGCCGCGGATCGGATGCATGATCACGTTCGGCACGTGATCCTGGACCCAGAGATAGTCGTCGTCGCCGTAGCGGATCGCCCTGATCGCGGCCAGCGCCGTCGCCTTGGCGACTTCGACCGGCATCGTGCCCGCGCGCGCATCGGCCTCGTATTTCGCGGCGATCTTCGTCGCGGCATCGACGATGGCGGCGCTGCGCCGGCCGGCGTCGTTGCGCATCTGGCTCTGGCTCATGAGCAGGGCGACGACCGCGAGGAGGGCGAGGCCGACCATCGAGATGGCCGGAATGATCGCAAGCTTGGTCGAGATCTTCATGGGGACTTCCAGCGTTCGGGGCGCCGGCTTGTCCGGTGCGAGCCGGGTGTCGGGCCGTTAAATGGACGAGACGCCAAATTATGCGGCCCGCGTTAAAATAAGCTGAATAAAAACAACCCATTCGATGCGGCATCGGGTCGCGGAAAATTTCAACCTAAGCCATTATCCGGAAACAGGAAAACCCGCCGTCAGGTGGTTCCGGCCGATGCATCGGCACGCCGAACGCGCGGCTACTTCGTCAGCAGCAGCTTGCCGTTCTTGGTGACGCGCAGGACATAGGCGTCGCTTCCGTGCCGGATGTTCAACTCCTGCCGGCCGGCGAGCAGCACCTTGCTGTCGATCGGCTGGGATTTGACATCGGTCTGAGCCGCGCCCGACAGGGCGGCTTGGGTCGCGCGCGCGTCATCCATCATTCCGGGAGAGGTATCATGGCTTGAATAGAGATGCAAATGATTCTCATTATTATTATATAATGATGTGATTCAACACTCCAGGCTGGAATTTCAGGCCCGCTCGAGGAACGCCTTCAGCGTCGGACCCCACTTGGCGGCATCCGCGCCGGAGGCCTGATGGCCGAATTCGCTGTCGATCTCGAAATATTCGGCCGCGACGCCGGCGGCCTTGAGCTTGCCCATCACGCCCGCGCGCAGCGTCGGCGGGAACAGCCTGTCGGTGCGCGACAGGATGTAGAGCGTGCGCGCGCGGATCTTCGCGAGCTCCGGTTCGGCGTCGTAGGCCTGCGAAGCGCGCATCAGCGCCACCAGCGAATTCGCGTCGAACTCGCGCGCCCACTGCGCCGCGCGCCGGTCTATCTCGGCGCGCCGTGCGACCGGATCGGGGAAGGCGGCGGCGAGCTCTTCCATCGCGCCGTATTTCAGCAGCGTCTCCACGCGCAGCTCCGCCATCGCCGAATCGATGCCGCCATTCGCGTAATAATGGCCGCCGTTCCAGTTGGGGTGTGCGGCGAAGCGCGCGACGAGGCGCTCGTCCGCACCGGCGTCGCGCGGGGCGCGCAGGTCGGTGATGACGGGCACGATCGCATCGACGAAATCGGGATGCTTCACGCCCCACGTGAAGGCCTGGAAACCGCCATAGGACGGACCGACGACGGCGGCGAGGCGCTTCACGCCCAGCGCTTCGAGCATCGCGCGCTGCGCCGCGACGATGTCGGGCAGCGAGAAGCGCGGGAAGTCGGGACCGTAGGGCCGGCCGGTGCGCGGGTCGACGCTGCGCGGGCAGGTCGAGCCATAGGACGAGCCCAGCATGTTGGAACTGACGACGAAGAAGCGGTTCGTGTCGATCGCCTTGCCGGGACCGACGAGCGGACCCCACGAGCCTTCGCCCGAGGGCCCGTGCGTATCGGTGAAGCGGTGGCTCGACGTGAAGCCGTGCGTGACGAGCACGGCGTTGCAAGCGTCGGGCGCGAGCTTGCCGTAGCTGACGAAGGCGAGCGTGGCTTCAGGGAGCGTTTCGCCCGAGACGAGGCGGAAGTCGCGGATCGTATGGGTGCGGTCGGGGGCGATTTCGGCGTTCATCCGGGAAAAGTAGCACGGTGCCTGCGGAGTCGAACAAAGACAAAGGCGCGTGCAGGCAGGACGGCCGAAGGGTTGCCCGGCCTTGTTCCGGGCACCGGCATCGCTAACATGGCGTGCGAGAGGCAGGGCGGATGGCGCGCAAGACGACGACGAAGCCGAAACCGAAACCGAAGTCGAAACCGAAGGCAGACGCTCCGGCGCTGTTCACGTCCGGCTACGAGGGGCTGCCGATCGCCGCGTTCCTCAAGCGCCTGAAGGCGGCCGGGATCGATACGGTCGTCGACGTGCGCGAGCTGCCGCTGTCGCGCAAGAAGGGCTATTCCAAGGCCGCCTTCGCCGCCGCGCTGAAGCGCGCGGGCATCGCCTACGACCATCGCCCCGCACTCGGCTGTCCCAAGCCGATCCGCGACCGCTACCGCAAGGACGGCGACTGGTCGGACTTTGCGGATGCGTTCCAGGCCTATCTTGCCGGCCGGGCGGCGGACGTCGCCACGCTGGCGCGCGACGCGCGCACCATGCGCGCCTGCCTCGTGTGCTTCGAAGCCGATTTCGGCCGCTGCCACCGCCGCTTCGTCGCGCGCGCCGCATCGGCCGTCGGCGCGCCGCCGGTCGTGCATCTGACGGCGACGGTGGAGATTCCGGAGAAGATCGAGGCGGGGTGAGGCGGTCAGGGCTGACGATCTTGTAGGACGTAGAATTCCGCAAGGCCGTTCGGCAGAGTCCGCGCTCGTTGAAGCCGGACCGGAGATCGAGGATGCGGACGCCGATTCTTGCAGCACTGTTCGCAACCGTCCTTGCGGGCGCGGCCGCACCAGCCGCCTTCGCGATGAAGATGGCGGTCGGCGGGGATCAGGCCGTGCTCGAAGGGCCGGTCGAGGCGGGCGATCCGGCGCAGCTGCGCCAGATCATCGAGGCGAACAAGGGCACGCTGACGACGATCATCCTGCGCAATTCGCCCGGCGGCGATGCCGCGGCGGGCTATGCGATCGGCGAGATGATCCGCGCCGCCGGCCTGCGCACGGCGGTGTCGGGCTTCTGCCGGTCGTCCTGCTCGCGCATGTTCCTCGGCGGCACCGCGCGCCAGCTCACCGACGAGCAGGATGCCAGCCACACGCATGTGGCGTATCACGGCAACTACAACGCCAACGGCCTGATGGGCCCCGAGCGCATCGAACGCCTGCGCGCGTGGATCGCCAAATATTCCGACCGCAAGGCCGACCCCGAACTGGTCGCACGCTGGACCGCCCTGCCGCAGCGCAGCGGCTTCATGTATTTCTTCGACCCCACGCGCCTCAAGCGCCCGGACGGCGTGTCGATGTTCCTGTGCCAGGGCAACGAGCCGGGCAACATGCGCTACGACTATTGCGAGAAATTCCCCGGCCGCAACGGCATCGAAATGGGAATCTTCACGTCGGCAGAACTCGTAAAGGTCAACCCGGCGATCGGGTGGAGGCGGTAGGGCGGGCGGCGGCGACAGTGGACGATCATCTGAAGAAGGTAAGGTGTGCTGTGACCGGAAGCATCTTGTACATCGGCATCGCCTCACGTGAGCAAATGAAGGCTCGTACGCTTTCCATCGCGCGCGGCGATTTCAGGCCGGGACCAGACGATCCGAAGATCTGGTTCGCCTCCATCGACTCGTTGGTCGCTTTTGTGGCGCGTTGCCTGTCTAGGTGACGATAAAATTTATAGGTTTAATTTCTTGACAACCGGAGCGGGTTCATGGACGATCAGCGTCCAGTGCGGAACGCTCTTTGACATGGTGCATAGGCGCTCACCATGCCGGCAGGTCGAGGCCGGTGGGTTTCGTGTGGGCTCCGTCCTTTCCGTCATGCCCGGCGAATGCCGGGCATCCACGACTTGGATTGCGGCGGTCGAATTTACGAAAGTCGCGGCACCGGGCATTGCCCGGTGCGGGTCAAGCCCGGGCATGACGGTTGTGGAATGGGGACGGGACGATGTGATGCCCGCGGCCACGACAGCGATAAATGCGGTGGCGACGGTTGACCGGTTTTTTCGCCGTCAACGTCAACAGGCGAAACGCTGGAAGATCAACGACATCGCCTGTTGACGGTCAATTTGCGTCAACAACCGTCAAGCAAGTCTTGCGGCGTGTGGAGACAGGTGACGGGTTTTTTCGCCGTCGCGTAACATGGCGAAACGTGCTTCGGATCAACGCATTGTCGATGTGACGGTCACATTGCGTCGCGCAAATCTTGCGGGAACCCTATGGCCGCTTGGCTTCGATCGGCACGCCGGGCTGCATCTTGGTCGTGCGGTAGGTGAGCGCGGATTTGACGGTCGCCACGTTCGGCGCGGCCGTCAGCTGGTTCGTCAGGAATTTCTCGTAGGCGTCCCAGTCGTGCGCGACGACGCGGATGAGGAAGTCGGTCTCGCCGGCCAGCATGTGGCACTCGCGGACCATCGGCCAGCCATTGACCAGTTCCTGGAAGGCGCGCAGGTCGGCGTCGGCCTGGCTCTTGAGGCTGACACTGGCGAACACCGTCACGCCGAAGCCCAGCGCCAGCGGATCGATGTCGGCGTGGTAGCCGCGCACGATCTTGGCTTCTTCCAGCACGCGCACCCGGCGCAGGCAGGGCGGGGCGGACACGCCGGCCCGCCTTGCGAGCTCCACGTTGGTCATCCGGCCGTCGTTCTGGAGGTCGTGGAGGATCTGGCGATCGACGTCGTCGAGCTTGTGGCCGCGCATTATTCTTTGTCCGTCCTGTCTGTAACTTGAAATATTATTAGCAATCGGCATGCCGGAAGCAAGGCGGATGGCTAAAGAAATTGCGCGCGGGGGGCCGGGGGTCCAAAAGACCCCCGACATGAGTCCCCGTCCGGTTTCCCCCAAGACAGCCTGGATCATCAGCCCCGGCCAGGTCGGCATGAAGGCGCAGTGCCGCGGCATCGCCGAGGCGCTGGGGCTCGCCTACGAATTCAAGGATGTCCGCTTCCGCTTCCCCTGGTCGTGGCTGCCGGAGACGGCGCTCGCCGGCAACCCGTTCGCGATGCTGGATGCCGGCTCGCCGCGTCTCGATCAACCGTGGCCCGACGTGGCGATCACGCTGGGTTCGCGCTGCGCGCCCGTCGGCGTGGCGATGAAGCGGCGGAGCGACGGTGCCGTGACCGCGATCCATGTGCAGCGGCCGGGCGTGCCGGTCGGCTGGCTCGATGCGGTCATCGCGCCGTGGCACGACCAGGTGCGCGGCGAGAACGTGATCGAGACGGTGGCGGCGCTGCATCACGTGACGCCGGCGAAGCTCGATGCCGCAAGGCTCCAATGGGCGCCGACATTTGCCGCCCTGAAGCGCCCGCTGGTCGCCTTCCTGCTCGGCGGGTCGAACGGCTGGCGGCGGTTCCGGATGACGGACGCGGCCGTGGCGAACATCGCCGACGGCATCGCGCGGCTGGCGGCTGCGGGTTGCGGGATCGCGCTGACGCCCTCGCGCCGCACCGATCCGGCCGCATCCGCCAGGCTGCGCGCCGCGACGCTCGCCGCCGGCGGCTATGCGTGGGATGGGCAGGGCGAGAACCCGTATCTCGGCCTGCTGGCCTGCGCCGACGCGATCGTCGTCACGGAAGATTCGGTATCGATGACCAGCGAGGCGCTCTCGACCGGCAAGCCGGTTTTCGTGGCGCAGCTCGAAGGCCGCTCGGGCCGCATCGCCGCCTTCCAGGCCGAGATGCAGCGCAAGGGCCTGACTCGGAATTTCGACGGCGTTCTGGCCACTTGGCGTTACACGCCGCCCGACGACACGGCCCGCGCCGCGGCACTTGTCCGGGCACGATTTGGCTGGGGATAACCCGTAAGCCGCCTTCCGTCGCTTGGGCATGCCTGCTAGGTTTGCGTATAACGCATAGCAGGACGATTCCGATGCCCCAGACCCACCGCACGAAGATGCTGATCGTCGGTTCCGGCCCCGCCGGCTACACCGCCGCGATCTACGCCACGCGCGCCAATCTTGCCCCCATCCTCGTGCGCGGCATGCAGCCCGGCGGGCAGCTCTCGATCACGACCGATGTCGAGAATTTCCCCGGCTTCGACAAGCCCATCCAGGGCCCGTGGCTGATGGAGCAGATGTATAAACAGTGTGAACATATCGGCACGCTGATGCTCGAGGACCTGGTCGTGAAGATCGACCTCTCGAAGCGGCCCTTCGTCGCGACCGGCGATTCCGGCGACACCTACGTCGCCGACACGGTGGTGATCTGCACGGGCGCGCAGGCGCGCTGGCTGGGCCTCAGTTCCGAGGAGAAGTATCGCGGCGCGGGCGTCTCGGCCTGCGCGACGTGCGACGGCTTCTTCTTCCGCGGCAAGAAGGTCGCGGTCGTGGGCGGCGGCAACACGGCGGTGGAGGAGGCGCTCTACCTCACCAACCATGCCAGCAAGGTGACGCTCATCCACCGGCGCGACAGCTTGCGCGCCGAGAAGATGATGCAGCAGCGCCTCTTCAAGCATCCCAAGATCGAGGTCGTGTGGAACTCGGCCGTCGACGAGGTGCTGGGTTCGGGCACGCCGGCGGCGGTGTCGGGGCTGAAGCTCAAGAACCTCGTCAGCGGGGCCACCTCGCAGATCGACATCGACGGCCTGTTCGTCGCCATCGGCCACGTGCCGGCGACCGAAGTGTTCAAGGGCCAGATCGACATGGACGCGGAGGGCTACATCCTCACCAGGCCCGATTCCACGCAGACGAACGTCGCGGGCGTCTATGCCGCGGGCGACGTGAAGGACAAGATCTTCCGCCAGGCCGTGACGGCCGCGGGCATGGGCTGCATGGCCGCCCTCGAGGCCGAGAAGTTCCTGGCGCACGCGGAGGCGGGCCACCAGGCCGCCGCCGAATAACAAGAAGAAGGGAAGCCGCAATGTCGGCGATGGACTGGGACAAGCTGCGCATTTTCCATGCGGTCGCGGCCGCAGGCTCCTTCACGCATGCCGGCGAGAAGCTGAATCTGAGCCAGTCGGCCGTCAGCCGCCAGATCTCGGCGCTCGAGGAGTCGGTGCGTGCGCCGCTGTTCCACCGCCATGCGCGCGGCCTCATCCTGACCGAGCAGGGCGAACTGCTGTTCAACACCGTGCGCGACGTGTTCGACAAGCTCGCCTTCGTCGAATCCCAGCTCGCCGAAACGAAGGAACGGCCCTCGGGCCTGCTGCGCGTCACCACGACGGTGGCGTTCGGTTCGGTGTGGCTCGCCCCGCGCCTGCGCGACTTCGCCGACGCCTATCCCGACGTGCAGGTTTCCGTGCGCGTCGACGACCGCGAGCTCGATCTCGGCATGCGCGAGGCGGACTGCGCCATCCGCATGCATCCCCCGCGTCAGGCCGATCTCATCCAGCGCCATCTGCTGTCGGTGCACGTGCACGTCTTCGCGTCGCCCGAGTACATGAAGAAGTTCGGCGCGCCGAAGACCGCGGCCGATCTCGACAAGCACCGGATCATCGTCTACGGCGACGATCCCAATCCGCCGTTCCCCAACGTGAACTGGCTGCTCGAGGTCGGCACCAGCGGCGGCAAGAAGCGCACGCCCACGCTGATGGTGAACAACATCTCGGCCATCCTGCGCGCGGTCGAGAACGGGATCGGCATCGCCGCCTTCCCGGACTACATCGCCCAGCAGAGCGACAAGATCCAGCAGGTGCTGCCCGAGCTCGAAGGGCCGACATACGAAGCTTATTTCGTCTATCCAGAGGAATTGCGCAGCTCGAAGCGGATCGCGGTTTTCCGCGATTACCTCGTCCAAAAGGTCGCAGAATCACAGTTTTAGCGGCCAGATCGTAGGTATGCGAACGTTTCATGTCTCGCATGCAGTAAATGCCATTTTTTAAGGCATTCTTTAGACTATCTATTTCACTATTGGTCGTCGCGTCGCACTTTTGTGCTGTCCGCGACGGCGGTCGAGCCGAGGACCAACTTTTTCGGCGGGTCTGGGCCTTCGGGTCCGGACGGGGTCCCCTCCGGACCCTGCGTCTCCCAGACGTGAAGCCTCCCTGTTCAACTCGCCCGGTGCTTCGGCACCGGGCGTTTTTTTTCGTAACCGCGGGCGCACCGAAGCCGAACCTTCTGGCATGGAGCGCCGTTTCTTCCTCCTCGCCCTGCTGCTCGTCGCGACCCCGGTCCGCGCGGACGTGCTCAACGCGCCCGATGGCCTCGCGATCGGCGGCTACGACGCGGTTGCGTATTTCACGCAAGGCCGCGCGCGCCGCGGCATCGGCGCGCACGCCCACGACTGGCAGGGCGTGCGCTGGCTGTTCGCGTCGGATGCGCACCGCGCGGCCTTCGCGGCCGAGCCCGAGCGCTACGCGCCGCGCTATGGCGGCTACTGCGCCTACGGCATGTCGCAGGGCTACAAGGCGCCCGTCGATCCCGAAGCGTGGACGGTGTCCGACGGGCGGCTCTATCTCAACTACAACCGTATCGTCCGGCGGCTCTGGCTGACGGACGTGCCCGGCTATCTTTCCAAGGCCGACGCCAACTGGCCGGTCGTCTCGGCACGCTGATCACTTCAGGTCGAGCGACCAGGATTGCCCGACCAGATCCTTGCCAAAGCTGCGGTGCTTCTCGCTTTCGACCAGCACGAAGCCCGCCTTCTCGTAGAGCCGGCGCGCGGCGGCAAGGCAGTCGTTCGTCCACAGCACGACTTTGGAATAGCCGCAGGTCCGCGCGAAATCGAGGCACTCGCTCACCATCCGCCTGCCGAGACCGGTGCCGCGCGCACGCGGATCGAGATAGAAAAGCCGCAGCTTGGCGACGCTGTCCGACTCCTTGACGAGGAAGATCGAGCCGACGACCTCGCCGTCCATTTCGGCGACCCAGCAACGCTCGCGTGCGGCATCGAATTCGCGCACGAACTTCGCGACGATCTCGGCGACCAGCGCCTCGAACTCGCCGTTCCATCCGTATTCGTCGGCATAGAGCCGGGCCTGCCCGGCGACGATCGCGCCCATGTCGCCGATCCTGTGCGTGCGCAGTACCGGCGCCGCGGCGGACGCGTCGCCGCCGAGCAGCCGCTCGGCCGTGGCCAGCGCGTTCACGAGCCGCCCGCGCGCCGCTCCGTCGAGCGGGGCGAGGAGTTCGGCGACTTCGGCCTGCGAGCCACGGTCGAGCGCGGCGAAGGCGCGCCTGCCGGCGGCCGTGAGGTCGAGGCGCAGCCGGCGCGCGTCGTCGGCGGCCGCGCGCTTGCGCACCAGGCCGCGCTTGTCGAGCGCGCGCAGGATGCGGCTCAGATGGCCGGGATCGAGGCCGAGGCCGCGCGCGATCTCGCCCGAGCTGACGCCACCGCGATGCGCCACTTCCCACAGCACGCGCGCCTCGACGAGCGAGAAGGGGCTGGCATAGAGGCCCCGGCGCAGCACGCCGATGCGGCGCGTGAAGAAGCGCGTGAAGTGGCGGACGGTCGCGATCGCGGGGTCGTTCGGGGCGGGCCGGCTCATGGGAAGGGATCGTCGGCAAATCACTTGACTTTGTCAATCAATTCTCCGGCCCCGGCCGGGGATTGATCCGGATCAATGGCCGCGCGCCGTGTCCGTGCCAACAAGGCGGGTCCCCGAAGCGAATCGCCGGTGCAAGCCATGCCCAGTCTCGACCTGTTCCCGTCCGCCGCCAGCGCCTGGCTGCCCGACCTTGCCGCACGCGCCGCGTGCCGCACGACGCCCTACCGCCACTGGCTGCTCGCCGATGCGCTGCCGCAGGCGATGGCGCATGCGCTTGCGGATCTTCCGGTGCCGGTCGCGCAGGTGGACGACACGCAGGGCCGGCGCGAGACGAACAACTCGACGCGCGTCTTCTTCTCGCCCGAGTTCCAGCGCCGCCACGCCGTCGCCGCCGACTTCGCCGCCGCGTTCCAGGATTCCGCGAACGTCGCCACGCTCGCGCAGCTGACCGGTGCGCCGCTCGCGGGAAGCTATCTGCGCATCGAATACTGCCAGGACACCGACGGCTTCTGGCTGGAGCCGCACACCGATATCGGCGCCAAGCTCTACACGATGCTGTTCTACCTGTCGGACGTGCCGCAGGCCGAAGGCTGGGGCACGGACGTCTACGAGACGGCCGAAAAGCATCTGGGTGCGGCGTCGGGCGCCTTCAACCGCGGCCTGATCTTCGTGCCGGCAAGCGACACGTGGCACGGCTTCCGGCGCCGGACCATCGACGGCGTGCGCAAGTCGATCATCGTAAACTACGTGAAGGACGAGTGGCGCGCGCGCGGCGAGTTGGCGTTCCCGGAAAGCCCGGTCCGTCTCGCCTAGAACCCGAACATGTGGTCGAGGCTGAAGCGCCCGTCGGGCGCCATCAGCCCGTGATAGCCGAACAGCCGGCAGGTGCGGTCGCGGATCAGCACGTAGCCGCCCTTGTCGGCGCGCGCGAGATCGGCGGCCGAGAAGGTCTCGCGCGTGCGCCAGAGCTTCGAGCCCGAGCATGGGATCGCGAGTTTCGCTTCCGCGATCTTCGTGCCGGCGGCGTCGTGCAGTTCGAGGACCGTTTCCGACGTCGCGTGCCAAGGCGTCGAGGCCGGATAGATCAGGTGGCACAGCGCATCGTGCCCGTCGGTGCCGAGACGCAGGAACAGCCGCGTCGTCAGGCCCGGCGGGCGGCCGATATAGGATTGCGGCTCGTTCTTGAAGACGAGCGCGGTGTTGAAGATGTGGCTGCCGAAGCTGGTGTCGGCGCCGTGCGCGGGCGATGCCTTGCGCGCGTAGCGGAACAGCGCGTGGATCCAGCCGTCGCCCGCACCGCCTTCGCGGAAATCGTAGCTGAGTTCGAGATGGCCATAGCCCGACGGCAGCTTCAGCGCGTCGGTGGGAACCGCGATGGCATGGTCGCGCGGCAGGTTTCCCAGGAACCTCTCGCCGGCCGGCGCGCCCGACGCGTCGTAGAAGCGCGCGATCAGCGGCAGGCTCGCCTGGCCGCGCGCCATCGGCGTGGGCAGCGCCACGCTGGTGAACTCGGCCTGCGGCAGGATCGGCGCGGGCAGGATGAAGCCCTTGCCGAAATTGGCGCCGATCTCGGCGATCTGCGGATCGGACTTCAGGTCGCTGCGCTCGACATTGGCATGCGCGATGTGGCGCTTGCCCGCGCGTTCCACCTCATAGCGCGGGCGTACGACGTACTTGCCCGCATCCATCTCGATCTGGTGGGGCCACGCGAGCGACGGCAGCAGCGCCCCCACATCGACTGCGCGCATGCCGAAGGCGGGGATCGGGGCGGGCATGGGAACCCAGCCGTCCGTGCCCATGGGCGCGAAGCGCACGCCGTCGGCCGGGATCGCGCAGGAATGGCAGTTCTGCACCCACACGCGCACGCTCTCGCCTTTGGCCGGCGCCGGGATGCCGGCATAGAAATCCGAGGGCCACGGATTGGCGTCGTGCGTGCAGGTAAGCTCGCTGTCCGACCAGAAATCGAGCGCGTACTTGAGGACGTCGTGCCCGGTGACGTCGATCATGTGGATGAAGAGCTGGCCTTCGAACGCGCCGAGGCCGAAGCGTTTCGCCACGTCGCGGCTGTCGACGACGAAGGCGGCGACACCTTCGGGCAGCGTCTCCTCCCATGTCGCCAGCGTGCGGCCGTCGGCGTCGAACAGGCGCAGCCAGGCGCGCACGTTCCTGGCGCCGTAGCCGGCCCAGTAGTTGGCGCTGACCATCCGCGAGTGGCGCTGCGGCCCCTCGCAGAACAGTACGAGGTTGGTGACGAAGTTGTAGGTGGAGAGATAGCGCTTCTTGTCGGTCAGCAGTCCGGCCGGGATGCGCATCGCGTCGAGCGTGACGATGCTCGCACCCTCGGGCAGCCACTGCGCCACCTGCGCCACGAGCGGATCGGCATCGAAGGCGGCGACGAACACGCAGGCCGCCCTGCTCTGCGCGATCTTCGCGACCGGCGCCACGACGAAGCCGCCGACCGTGCGGCCCAGATGCTGGTGGTCGCGGCCATAGAGGCCGACGAAATCCACGCCCGAGAAATCCTGCAGCGCCGTCAGCGTCGCGAAGGCGCCGAACGGATCGTAGACCGCGACCTTGCCGGCCGCCTTCAGCTTCGCGGCGAGGGCGCGGGCCGGATCGAGGGCGAGCGGATGGCCGACGGCGCGGAACAGCGCGTCGCCGCCGGTGCGGTTGTCGAACGTGTCGATGGGCAGGGCGCGGCGCGTCGTGGCCGAGCCAGCGGGAAGCGAGTCGGGCATGCCCGTCTTTTACGCGGGCGCGGGCACGGCGGGAAGCCCCGTCAGGCCCAGAGCCGCTCGTTCTGAAGGTCGGTATAGAGGCTCGCCACGAAATCGCCGTAGCCGTTGAAGAGCTGGGTGGGGATACGCTGCCCGCCCTTGCCGATCACTTCCTCGGTCGCCTGGCTCCAGCGCGGATGGGAGACCCTCGGATTGACGTTCGCCCAGAAGCCGTACTCGTTGGCCGCCATCGTTTCCCAGAAGGTTTTCGGGCGCTTGTCGGTGAAGACGAACTTGACGAGCGACTTGCCCGACTTGAAGCCGTACTTCCACGGCGCAAGCATGCGCAGCGGCGCACCGTGCTGGCCGGGCGCGGGCTTGCCGTAGATGCCGGTCGCGAGGAAGGCGAGCTCGTTCATCGCCTCCTCGATCGTCAGCGCCTCGACATAGGGCCACGGATAGCCGTTGGCCTTCTGGTTGGGCGCCACCTTCGTGTCCATGAAGGTTTCCATGTGCACGTACTTGGCGCTCGACAGCGGCTTGCACCATTCGACGAACGACGAGAGCGGGAAGCCCGTCCACGGCAGCGTCATCGACCAAGCCTCGACGCAGCGCAGCCGGTAGACGCGCTCCTCGAGCTTCATCGCCTTGAAGATGTCGTCGATGTCGACGGTGCGCGGGTTCTCGACCATGCCCTCGATCTTGACCTGCCAGGGGCGGACCGGCAGCGCCTTGGCGGCCTGCCCGACCGATTTCGAGAAGCCGAATTCGTAGAAATTGTTGTAGTTCGACCCGAAGCGTTCTTCGGTAAGTTCGCGCTCGACGCGGTAGCGCAGGTTGCGCATCGCGGGATAGAGGCCGGCCGACGGGTCGGGCGTCTGCGCGCCGGCGGCGGGCACGAAGGCGCTTGCGGCCATGCCCGCACCGGCGGCCAGCACGCGCCGGCGCGAATAGACGCCTTCGGGCGTCGCGTCGCGCTCCGGTATCTCCCAGCCGCGCTTGCGCTTGATCAGCATCGTGTCGCTCCTAGATTGCGCCGTCGCGCCGCTTCTTGCGCAGCACTTCGGCCTGGGCGCGGATCTGCGCCATGTGGGGGTTGAAGACGAGGGCGCGTTCGAAGGCGTCGAGTGCGGCATCGTCGTCGTTCTTTGCGGTGGCAATAAGGCCGAGGCCGGACAGCGCGCCGAAATGGCGCGGCTCCAGCGCCAGCGTCTTCTCGGCGTCCTTGCGCGAATCTTCGTACTTGCCGAGCTGGTAGAGCACCGTCGCACGGCGGTTCCAGCCTTCCGCATAGTCCGGGCGCAGGTTGACGATGGCGTCGAACAGCGCGAAGGCGCCGAAGAGGTCGCCGCGGTTCTGGGCTTCGAGAGCGAGATGCATCAGTGAAGCGGCCGCGGGGTCGCTGGGCTCGAGCCAGATCTGCCAGATCTGGCCTTCGATGCGTCGGGCTTCGCCGGGATCCTGCGTGGATTTGAGGCGCTCGAAGAGGGTGTCGAGCTGTCCGCCTGCCGGAACGGGCGGCCTTTCCGGCGTCTGGGCGCGTGCAGGGCCTGGCGCGCCGAGCGCGAGGACGAGCGCGACGGCAAGGGCCAGGCAGGTGCGAAAAGCGCGTTCCATGCTGTCGAGCATGCGGGCATTCGGGAGTCCTGTAAAGGTGCGGGCGGGCGCCGGCGCTTTACAATTCGCGGCCGTCGGGGTCAAAGTTACGCCCGTTTCCCCGATATCCCGCGTGCCGGTAACGACATGAACGTCAACGAGTTCTTCGCCCGCGACTATTCGGGCGCACGCGAGAAATTCCTGGCCGCGGCGCGCGACCATGCCGTCCGTTTCCGGGCCATCCAGAACCCGCTGCGCGGCCCCCGCGGCGAGCAGCTGTTCTGCGACGCGCTCTGGTACGGCCCCACGGACGCCGAGCGGGTGCTCGTGACGATCTCGGCCACGCACGGCGTGGAGGGCTTCTGCGGCTCGGGTTGCCAGACCGGCTGGTTCGCGTCGGGCGCCTATCGCGAACTGCCGCCCGGCGTTTCGCAGCTGCACCTGCATGCGGTCAATCCGCACGGCTTCGCGTGGCTGCGGCGCGTCAACGAGGACAATGTCGATCTCAACCGCAACTTCGTGCCGCATATCGGGCCCTATCCCGAGAATCCCGGCTACGAGAAGCTGGCAAGTTCCATAACGCCCTCCGAATGGACGGCCGCCTCGCAGGCCGCCTCGAAGGCCGTGTTCGCGGACTACACGAAGCGTTTCGGCCCGGCTGCGCTCCAGTCGGCGATCTCGGCCGGCCAGTATTCGCATCCCGAAGGCGTGTTCTTCGGCGGCCACGCGCCCACCTGGTCGAACCGCGCCATCGCGTCGGTCTTCCGCGACTGGCTCGCGCGCGCCAAGCACGTGGCGATCGTCGATTTCCACACCGGCCTCGGCCCGCGCGGCTACGGCGAGCTGATCTTCGCGCTCCCCGACCGGCATCCGGGTTTTGCGCACGCACTCGACTGGTACGGGGCCGACCTGACCTCGACCGAGCTGGGCACGTCGACGTCGGCGGCCCTCACCGGCACGAACGGCGAAGGGTTCGTGCGGTTCCTGCCGGGCGCGCAGCTGACGGCCATCGCGCTCGAATACGGTACGCTGCCGCTCGACGACATGCTCGATGCGATCCGCGCCGACAACTGGCTGCATGTCCATGGCGACATCGCCGGCGAGGATTCGCGCCGCATCAAGACGCAGATGCGCGACGCTTTCGCGCCCAACGATGCCGCCTGGCGCCAGTCCGTGTGGACGCGTGCCGAAGAAATCCTGCGCAAGACCGCTTTCGGTCTCGCGCGTTCCTGAATCGGAAGGAAGTTCCCCATGTCGCTGCGCATCAAATTCACCGACACCCTCAAGGAAGCCATGAAGGCCAAGGACACGCTGCGCCTCGAGGCCGTGCGCATGGCGATTTCCGAGATGAAGAAGCGCGACATCGAGGCGCGCGCGACGGGCAACAACGACGGGATCGGCGACGCCGAGATCCAGTCGATGCTGCAGAAGATGATCGCCTCGCGCCGCGATTCGATCGCGCTCTACGAAAAGGGCGGCCGGCCGGAGCTCGCGGCCAAGGAAGCCGCCGAGATCGCGGTCCTCGAAGGCTTCCTGCCGCAGCAGATGTCGGCCGCGGAGACGGAAGAGGCCGCCAAGGCCGAGATTGCCGCGGCCGCTGCCACGACGATCCGCGACATGGGCAAGGTCATGGCCGCGATGAAGGCCAAATACACCGGCAACATGGATCTGGGTGCCGCGTCGGCGGCCGTGAAGAAGCTGCTGGGTGGCTGACATGCTCACGCTCTATTTCACGGCGCATACCTGCGCGCTCGCGACGCACATCGCGCTGGAAGATGCAGGGGCGGCCTACGCGCTGAAGAAGATCGACTTCGCGAAGAACGAGCAGCGCGATCCGGCCTATCTCGCGGTCAACCCGAAGGGCCGCGTGCCTTCCCTCGTGGCGCCGCAGGGCGTGCTGACCGAGACGCCGGCGATGCTCGCCTTCGTGGCGCAGTCCTTCCCCAAGGCGCGTCTCGCCCCGCTCGACGATCCCTTCGCCTTCGCGCAGGCTCAGGCGTTCAGCAGCTATCTGTGCTCCTCGCTGCACGTGGCGCATGCACACCGCATGCGCGGCCACCGCTGGGTGGACCCCAACGATGCGGCGACGATCGCGGCGATGCAGCGCGGGGTGCCGAAATCGGTCGGCGAGGGTTTCGCGCTGATCGAGGAACACCTGTTCAAGGGCCCCTACGTGATGGGTGCCGAATACACGATCTGCGATCCCTATCTCTTCACGCTCGCCCAGTGGATGGAGGCCGACGGCGTCGAGCCGAAGCACTTCCCGCGCGTGGCCGAGCATCGCGCCCGGATGGCCGAGCGGCCCAACGTGCGCAAGGCGATCGCGGCGGAGCTCGCCTGACGGCGGCGGCTTGACCGGGGCCGAGTCGGGCCCTACCTTCCCGGCCTTCGCGGCCCCTGCCGAACGGCCTGTGGGTTGCGGGGATAAGTCCTTGTCACTCAAACGGGAATTCGCGCGCCCGGCATGGCCTTTCCGCCTTCCTTCCTCGAAGAGCTGCGCGCCCGGCTGACGCTGTCGACGGTCGTGGGACGGCGCGTGAAGCTCGCGCGCGCGGGCCGCGAGTACAAGGCATGCTGCCCGTTCCACAACGAGAAGAGCGCCAGCTTCTACGTCAACGACGACAAGAATTTCTTCCACTGCTTCGGCTGCGGCGCGCACGGCGACGTCATCGGCTTCACGATGAAGATCGACCATCTCGGCTTCCTCGAGGCGGTCGAGAAGCTCGCGGGCGAGGCGGGCCTCGAAGTGCCGCGCATCAGCCCGCAGGCCCGCAAGGAAGCCGAGCGCGCCAAGACGCTGGGCGACGCCGTCGAGGCCGCGTGCAAATGGTACGAGGCGAAGCTGCGCGCGCCCGAGGGGCGTGCGGCGCTGGGCTATCTGCACGAACGCGGCCTCAGCGACGAGACGATCGACCGCTTCCGCCTGGGCTTCGCACCCGAGGGCCGCGCGCATCTCCAGGCGGCGATGAAGACGCAGGGCTTCGAGACGGCGCTGCTTCTGGAAGCGGGCCTGATCGGCAAGCCCGACGACGGGCGCGATCCGTTCGACTTCTTCCGCAATCGCGTGATGTTCCCGATCACCGACCGGCGCGGGCGCGTGATCGCGTTCGGCGGCCGCGTGATGGACGACGGCAAGCCCAAATACCTCAACAGCCGCGACACGCCGCTGTTCCACAAGCGCGACAATCTCTACGCGCTCGACAAGGCGCGCGTGGCGGTGGGCGAGCGCAAGGCGCAGGCCCTCGTCGCCGAAGGCTACATGGACGTGATCGCGCTCCATCAGGCGGGCTTCGGCGGCGCGGTCGCACCGCTCGGCACCGCGCTGACCGACGGGCAGATCGCGGCGCTGTGGAAGATCCATCCCGAGCCGGTCGTCTGCCTCGACGGCGATGCCGCCGGCCAGCGCGCCGCGCAGAAGGCGGCCGACGTGGCGTTGCCGCTGCTCAAGCCCGGCTATGCGCTGCGCTTCGCCACGCTGCCGGCAGGTGAAGATCCCGACAGCCTCATCAAGCGCGACGGGCCCAAGGCGATGGACAACGTGCTGGCCCAGGCCCGCGGCCTTGCGGACGTGGTCTGGTCGGCCGAGACCGACGGCAAGATCATCGACACGCCCGACCGGCGGGCGGCGCTGGAAGGCCAGTTGCGCGAACGGCTGGCGAAGATCGCCGACCCGACCGTCCGGCGTGCCTACGAAAGCGAGTGGATCTACACGAAGCTGCGTGCTCTCGGCCGCCCGGTCTTCGTGCCGCGCGGGCCCGCGGGCGGCCGCCCGGCCGGGAAACCGTGGGTCAAGCCGGGGTCAGGCCCCGTCATGGGCACTTTCCGCTCGCCGGGCGACGTGGGCCTGCTGCGGGTGCGGCAGGAGCAGGTCCTGCTGGCGACGGCCATAAACCACCCCGAACTGGTCACCCAGGACGCGGAAACGCTGGCTTTGGCCGATCTGACCGACCGCCGGCTGGAGCGTGTGCGCCAGGCATTGGTGGATTGCGCCCACGAGGCGGCCGGCGGCGAGACTCTGCTTGACACGAAGGCGCTGATTGCCCACTTATCCCGCGTGGGATTGGCCGAGGAAGCCGAAATGCTGACGCGGCCAACCCTTTACGAACACGGGGCTTTTGCCGATCCGACCGCTTCCCCCGAAGCGGCGCGGGCCGGCTTTGGCCACCTTTTGGCGCTTCTGTCCCGCCGCCGGATGGAAGACGAGCTGCGCGAAAGCCAGCTCGCACTCGCCCGGGACTCCTCGGCGGAGAACCTGGCCCGGGTCGAAGGGCAGGCCGCCCACCTCCGGGCCCAGGTCGCCGAACTGGCGCCCGAGGACGACGGGTAGGGGCAAAGGGGCAGGGACGCGCGCCCGGTGAAGCGCGTCGAGCCGACCGGTACGGTACCGACGTTTCGAATTCGATATCCCACGCGAGGCATCCAAGCATGTCGTCCAAGGTCAAGCCCGTCCCCGCCGCCGCACCGCGCGAAGAGGCCCCCGACGGTCCACTGATGGACGCCACCGCCGCCGCCGTGAAGAAGATGCTCGCCCGCGGTCGCGAGCGCGGCTACGTCACCTACGACGAGATCAACGCGGTCCTGCCGCCCGACCAGGTTTCCTCCGAGCAGATCGAGGACACGCTGGCCCTGCTGAGCGAGCAGGGCGTCAACGTCGTCGAGAACGAGGAAGGCGAGGACGAGGAAGGCGGCGCCAACGCCAACGGCGCCGACGGCTCGTCCGAATCGTCCGGCCCCAAGGCGCCCGTGCCCGCGCGCGTGGGCGGCGAGGAGCCAGAGGAAGAGGAAGAGGAATCCAAGCGCGGCAACATCGACGCGGATTCGATCGGCCGCACCGACGATCCGGTGCGTATGTACCTGCGCGAGATGGGCTCGATCGAGCTGCTGTCGCGCGAGGGCGAAATCGCCATCGCAAAGCGCATCGAGGCCGGCCGCGAGAAGATGATCTCGGCCCTGTGCGAGAGCCCGCTGACGATGCGCGCGGTCGTGCATTGGCGCGACGCGCTCGTCGAAGGCAAGATGCTGCTGCGCGACGTGATCGATCTCGACGCGACCAACGGCGGCGGCCCCGGCGCCGCCACGCCGGGCGGCATGCCCGCGGCAATCGCGGCCGCGGCCGAGCCCGAGGAGGCCGAGCCCGCCGAAGGGGCCGAGAACGCCGAAGGCGTCGAGGGCCAGCCTGCGGCCGATGCCGACGGCCAGGAAGAGAACGTCTCGCTTTCGGCACTCGAGCAGCAGCTCAAGCCCGAAGTGCTCGAGCGGCTCGAGAAGCTCGCGGGCGTCTACAAGCGGCTCTACCGCATGCAGGAAAAGCGCATGGAAGCGCTTCTCGCCGGCAAGCAGTTCAGCCCGGTCTCCGAGAAGCACTACCAGAAGCTCAAGCAGGACCTGATCGACCAGCTTGCGGATGTTCACCTGAACAACACCCGCATCGAGCAGCTGATGGGCCAGCTCTACGACCTCAACCGCAAGCTCATCGCCGCGGAAGGCCGCCTGCTGCGCTACGCCGAGGAATGCGGCGTCAAGCGCGACGAGTTCCTGTCGAAATATTCGGGCAAGGAAGTCGACCCGCGCTGGTTCGGCCGCGTAAGCCGCCTCACCGGCAAGGGCTGGAAGAAGTTCACGACCAAGTACAAGAACGAGATCCAGCAGCTGCGCAAGGACGTGTCGGAGATCTCCGAGCGTTCGGGCCTGCCGACGGGCGAGTTCAAGAAGACGGTCGGCCAGGTCCAGCAGGGCGAGCGCGAAGCCGCGCGCGCCAAGAAGGAGATGGTGGAGGCCAACCTGCGCCTCGTCATCTCGATCGCGAAGAAGTACACGAACCGCGGCCTGCAGTTCCTCGACCTCATCCAGGAAGGCAACATCGGCCTGATGAAGGCGGTCGACAAGTTCGAGTACCGCCGCGGCTACAAGTTCTCGACCTACGCCACGTGGTGGATCCGGCAGGCGATCACGCGCTCGATCGCCGACCAGGCGCGCACGATCCGCATCCCCGTGCACATGATCGAGACGATCAACAAGCTGGTGCGCACGAGCCGCCAGATCCTGCACGAGATCGGCCGCGAGCCGACGCCCGAGGAACTGGCCGAGAAGCTCGGCATGCCGCTGGAGAAGGTGCGCAAGGTCCTCAAGATCGCCAAGGAGCCGATCAGCCTCGAGACGCCGATCGGCGACGAGGAAGATTCGCATCTGGGCGATTTCATCGAGGACAAGAACGCCGTCCTGCCGGTGGATGCCGCCATCCAGGCGAACCTGCGCGAGACGACGACGCGCGTGCTCGCCACGCTGACGCCGCGCGAGGAGCGCGTGCTGCGCATGCGCTTCGGCATCGGCATGAACACCGACCACACGCTCGAAGAGGTCGGCCAGCAGTTCAACGTGACGCGCGAGCGCATCCGCCAGATCGAAGCCAAGGCGCTGCGCAAGCTCAAGCACCCGAGCCGTTCGCGCAAGCTGCGCTCGTTCCTCGATACGTGAACCCGGCGGCCGTCAGGCCGTCGGCACCACGTCCATCGTCACTTTCCCGCTGATGCTTTCGCCCGGGTCGAGCGCGTGCGTGCCCGTCCCCGCGATCCCGCGCGCGGCGAGGTTGAAGCCGTCCGCCACGTGGGTCACGGGTTCGATGCAGATGTAATCGATGCCGGCCGGCCGGTGCAGCACCAGGTGAGCGAACACCGGATCGGCCTGGATGTGGACCGCGATGCCGGTCCCCGTCGCGAACCGGCAATCCCCGTTCCATTCGCCGTAATAGAGCGTTGTGCCCTTCGCATCGAGCTCGACCGGCGCGTCCGCGGGCGCGCGCCGGTCGACCTTGCCGGTCGCGACATTGTCCGCCGTCTGCTCCCAGAGCGTACCGGCTGCAAATTCGATGCGCGGGCTGCCCTTGATCGGGAAATAGGGATGCCAGCCGAAGCCGGCCGGCGAAGGTCTTGCGTCGCGGTTCGTGAAGGTGAACGCGACGGTCAGGCGCGCGCCGGAAAGCGCGATGCGCTGCTCGACAGCGAAGCGCCACGGCCATTCGCCCGTGCCGTCATGCGCGTAGGCAAGGGTGGCACTGTCCGCGCCGATCTCGGCGATCGTCCACGGCTTGCGGTGCGCGTGACCGTGCACCGTGTGCGGCACCGCGTCGGGATGCGGCGGCAGTTCGTGCGTGGCGCCGCGGAACGTCAGGTTCGCGTTCGCGATGCGGTTGGAATAGGGGGCAAGCGGATAGGCGCCGGCCTTGGGCCAGCCCGGCGGCAGCTTTGGCTCGCCCACCAGCGGCATGAACACCTCGCGCGGGGCAGCGGGGTCGTCGGTCAGGCGCAGCGCGACGATGCGCCCGCCCAGCTCGGGCATCAGCACGGCCGCCAGCCGGTCCGATGCGATGTCGAAGGTTTTCATGCCGTCATCTTGCCGCGCCAGAAGGGAAAAGTGGCGGATTTTTCATGCCCTTGGCGCGGGCCCGTGCTTCGGGCTAGAACCGTCGGACGCTGCCTCGGGGGCCCGTAGTTCAGCGGTCAGAACGCGCCGCTCATAACGGTGTTGTCGCAGGTTCGAATCCTGCCGGGCCCACCGGCGCGCGGCCCGGATGCGATCCGGGCCCACCCGGAGATTGTCACGAATACCTGCTTTTTTGTCAGGCGCACCGTCTGGTGCGCAGTCGCGACTTCGACAATGTTGGTTGCCTACCAAGTACGGCCAACGAGGATCGAAATGAAACGTTATGTGATCGAGCGCGAACTTCCCGGTGTCGGAGCTTTCAGCCGCGAACAGCTGCAGGCGGCCGCGACCAAGTCGAATGCGGCACTCGCGAAGCTGGGCGGAAAGGTCCAGTGGATCCATTCATATGTCGTCGACGACAAGACATTCTGCATCTATCTCGCCGACACCGAGAAATCAGTCCAGGACCACGCGACCATCAGCGGCTTTCCGGCAAACAAGGTCACGGAAGTCCGCACGATAATCAGCCCGGTGACGGCAGTCTGAACGGAGCGGGCCCCGCAGCTTTACAATTCGGGAGACGATGCGGGGTCCCGTCTTCGGATTTTGTATGCCTTCCAGGCATCACCGGAAACGGTGTAAATTTTAGTGCACATGTATTGATGTATTGAACCGTTTGATGGATTGGTCCGATGGACTCTTGGGTCCGGTCGGAAATCGAGGCGAAGCGGAAACGATGGATCAGGTCGCGACGAAAGCCGAATCCCGATACCAGGATCAGGCACCGATCGAAAGGCGGCCGGAAAGGTCGTCAAGGCGTATCGATGTCGCGATAGTCGTCCTCGACGATCTCTACGCATCGACCGCGGTAGGGCCGGTCGAGGTCTTCCAGGCTGCAGGCGTTCTCTGGAATCGGCTTCTCGGGCTCGACGAGACGCCGCACTTCGACGTCCGCCTCGCGTCGCTCGACGGACGCGATGTCACATGCAGCATCGCCACGCTGCGGGTGGATTGCGGGATCGACGAAATCCCGAATGCCGACATCATCTTCCTGCCGACCGGCGGGTCAGGTGCGCATGGACACACCGCCGAGCGCGCGGCGCTGCTGCAGTGGCTCCGGAAGTGGTACTCTCGCGGCGCGAGCATTGCCGCCGCCTGCACCGGCGTCGAGCTTCTGGCCCAGAGCGGCTTGCTCGACGGTCGTCGCGCGACCGTGCATTGGTCGAAAGCGGACGAGTTGCGCGATCGACACCCCGCGGTCCGGTGGGAGATCGAGAAACTCGTGACCGAGGACGAGCGCCTTTTCTGTGGCGGAGGCATCCATGCGGCCGCCGATGTCGGAATCCTGCTGGTTGAAAGATTCTGCGGGCACGCCGTCGCGCTCCAGTGCACGAAGGCGCTTTGTCTCGACATGCCCCGCGGCCGTCAGGCCGGCCTCTACACTGCTGGGCCGACGCGCCACCACGGCGACGAGCAGATCCGGCAGATCGAGGGGTACTTGCGCGAAAACCTGTCGCACGACCTGACCGTCGAGGACCTTGCCGGGCGGGCGCGGATGGGCATCCGGACTTTCATCCGGCGCTTCAAGTCGGCGACGAATCTTGCCCCAAGGACCTATCTTCGCGAGATGCGGATGGCCGTCGCCCGCAACCTTTTGGAAGAGGGTGTCCATCCCGTGCAGGAAATCAGCGCAAAGGTCGGCTACGCCGATGTCGCGTTCTTCCGCGCGATGTTCAGGCGGCATACCGGCATGTCGCCACGCGAGTATCGATCGCGTTACGGCACGTCCGACTGCCGCATCTAGAAAACGCGCCAAGGCACTGACGGAGGCTAATGCCTGTTTTGCGTTGTCACTATCGCCCATCAACATTGTCAATAACGTCATCTGGCGTGTATCTTCGATTTCGACAAAGTTCCGCTCCGTCAACTTCACCACGGAGTCCATACAAATGAAGCGCTATGTAATCGAACGCGATATCCCCGGCGTGAGCAAGCTGGACGCGAAGGGCCTGAAGCAGGCGGCGGCGACGTCGAACGATGCGCTCGCCAAACTCGCCGGCAAGGCGCAGTGGGTCGAATCTTATGTCGTCGACGATAAGACGTTCTGCGTCTACCTCGCCGAGAACGAGGCGGCCGTGCGCGAGCACGCCAAGATCAGCGGATTCCCCGCGACGAAGATCAGCGAAGTGCGCAGCGTCATCGACCCGATGACGGCCATCGCCTGAGCCGCGACGGGCGCCGCCGCGTCGGCGGCGCCCGGTCGAGGTCACTTTCCGGAGTACCTGCATTGATCGAAATCGGTGACGAAAAGTCCGGAAATTTCTGCTGGCTCGACCTTGCCGCGGTCGATGCCGGGCGTGCGCGCGCGTTCTATCGCGACGTGTTCGGATGGGTCGCCGAGGAGCGGCAGGCCAATGGTGGCAGCTATACGAGCCTGCGTAATTCCGGACGCAATGTCGGCTCGCTCTACCAGCTTTCGCAGCGGCACCTGGCGCAGCAGGTTCCCTCGCACTGGACGCCTTACATCCGGGTCGACGACGTCGATGCGGCCGTGCTTCGTGCCGCTTCGCACGGCGGCAGCATGATCGTCCAGCCCTTCGACATGTCGGGCATCGCCCGGATCGCGCTGCTGACGGATGCGGTCGGCGCGCAGATCGGCCTGATTGGACCGGAACGCGATGGCCAGTAGAGCCGCACGCGCGCCCGCCGCCCGGAAAGACCGTCCGAAGGACGTCTTCGACGTGACCGTCCTTCTGCTCGACGATGGATACGCGTCCACCGCGATAGCGCCTATCGAGGTTTTCCATTCCGCCGGGGTCATCTGGAACTGGTTCAACGGCACGACCAAGCGACCCCGGTTCCGAGTGCAGGTCGCCACGCTCGACGGAAAGCGCGTGCGGGGCCTGTGCGGCCTCACCCTGACGCCGGAACTCGGGATCGACGACGTCAAGGCTGCCGACATCGTCGTCGTCTCGTCACCGGGCTGGGACGTAATGGACGACATTCTGAAGAACCGCAAGCTTCTCGGGTGGCTGCGCAAGTGGCACGCGAAGGGTGCGCACATCGTCGGAATCTGCACCGGCGTGGCACTGGTCGCGCAGAGCGGCCTGCTTGATGGTCGTGTCGGTACGACGCACTGGGGAGTCACGGACGAATACCACCGGCGCTACCCGAAAGTGCGCTGGCAGACCGACCGTTTTGTGACTGAAGACGATCGGGTCCTTTGCAGCGGCGGCATCTATGCGGCGATCGATGTAAGCCTCTATCTGCTCGAGAAGTTCTGCGGGCGGGAGGCGGCGTTGCAATGCGCCAAGGCGCTGTGCGTGGGCATGCCGCGCAGCCGGCAATCCGGTTATGCGGCCCTGCGCGTGTCGCGGCCGCATTCGGACGAGAAGATCCGGGCCGTCGAGGATCATCTGCAGGCGAATTTCTGCCGCAACCAGCCAATCGGCGATCTGGCGGGGCTTGCCGGCATGGGGCCGCGCAACTTCATCCGGCGGTTCAAGGCGGCGACCGGCCATTTGCCTGGCGCCTATATCCAGATCCTGCGGATTTCCGCGGCGAAAGAACTGCTGGAGACGGGTGCGATGCCGGTCCAGTCGGTCAGCGCGAAGGTCGGCTACGAGGACATCCCCTTCTTTCGCCAGCTGTTCAAGCGGCATACGGGCATGTCGCCCGGCGAGTATCGCGACCGTTTCGCACGGATGGGTGTCGATCGCACCGAGACCGCGTTCGGATGCGCGGCCGCACCGGGCGGTTCCCGGCTTCTCGACGCGTAAGGTGGCGCCGCGATGGCGCTGGCGGTCGTCGGGCGACCGCCGTCGTCCGCCCGGGTCCATCTATCCTACGGTCGCGAGGAAATCGGTGCGTTCGCTACCCGGATCGCGGATATCGCGGCGCAGGACCGCTCGTCTCTTCCGATTCCCGCTTTCCGGGCCGCCGGTTTCGGGCCAAAATCTCGCCCGATTTGGCGCGGTCCGCATAACGGACGTGCCGGAAAAATGCGCGCGAGGGAGAGACGCACCATGTGGACGCAGGCCGAAACCTATCCCGATCCGTCGATCGAGATCCTCGACAAGCGGTTCGAGAAGTACCGCCTGTTCAACGCCTGCATCGAGCGGCTGGCGACCGGCTGCCGGTGGAGCGAAGGGCCGGTCTGGTTCGGCGGCGGGCGCTACATGATCTGGAGCGACATCCCGAACAACCGCATGCTGCGCTGGGACGAGGCGAGCCAGTCGGTCGCGACCTTCCGCCAGCCTTCCAACAATTCCAACGGCAACACGCGCGACCGGCAGGGACGGCTCGTCACCTGCGAGCACCTGACGCGGCGCGTCACGCGCACCGAACATGACGGCAGCATCACGGTGCTGGCCGACCGGTTCGAGGGCAAGCGTTTCAATTCGCCCAACGACGTCGTCGTGAAATCGGACGATTCGATCTGGTTCACCGATCCGACCTTCGGCATCGGCGGCTACTACGAGGGCGAATACGCGCAGAGCGAACTGCCGATGGCCGTCTACCGTCTCGATCCGAAGACCGGACAGGTGAAGATCGTCGCCAAGGACATCGACGGCCCCAACGGCCTGTGCTTCTCGCCGGACGAGAAGCTGTTCTATCTCGTGGAATCCGCTTCGCGGCCGCGCAAGCTGCATGTCTACGACGTGGTCGAGGGCGGGACGGCGCTGGCGAACCGCCGGCAGTTCGGCGAATGCGGCGAGGGCACGCCCGACGGGTTCCGCGTCGACGTGGACGGCAATGTGTGGGCGGGCTGGGGCATCGTGCCGGGGCTCAACGGCGTGCGCGTCTTCGCGCCCGACGCCACGCCGATCGGCCATATCCACCTGCCGGAGCGCTGCGCGAATCTCTGCTTCGGCGGGCGGCATCGCAACCGCCTGTTCATGGCGGCGAGCCAGTCGCTCTATGCGCTGTACGTGAACACCCAGGGCGCGCCGGGCGGTTGAAGGGCCCAGGCGAGGCCGGCAAGCGTCCAGCACAGGACCGAGAGCAGTGCCGCATAGGCGGCGAAGCGGCGATACGTGTCCTGCATCACGCCTGCGATCGCCTGCTGCGCGCGGGCGTCAGGCAGCGCATGCCGCTGGCCCATCAGCAGCCAGGTTTCGGTACGGCGGTAATTCTGCCGCGACACGAGTTCGCCCCGCAGGGCGAGGACGGCGGTCAGCATCGACAGCAGGATGGCGCCGCTCCGGAAGGCAAGAGCGGGCCAGGCGATGAGGCCGAACATCGTCATGCCGATGGCGAGGAGCGCGAACAGGCAGCCCCGTCCGATCGACTGCGAGGCGGCCCACCGGATGCGGTCGAATTCGTCCATGCGCAGGCACCGTTTCAGGCGGCGCGGCGGACCGGATCGGCTTAGGTCAGGCCGCGATCAGGTAGAATAGGCGCACGAGGCCCGGCAGGGTCAAGACACCGGCCGAAATCGCCCAGATCGCCATCGCCTGCGGGCCGCCGCGCAGATGGGGCAGGGCCCGCTCGGCCAGCGCCACCGGAATTCCGCTCGCGAGCAGCGTGGTCGTCGCGACGAGCATGCTTGCCGAATAGAACAGCAGGCCGGGCGAGCCCGGCAGCCAGTTCGGCACCCACAGCGGCGCCAGCGCCAGCACGAGTTCCAGATAGGGCGAGAACATCCCGTTGACGGCCGAAAAGCCGAGCACGAGCGCGAAAGTCTGCTGGCGGGTCATGGCGCGCCACCCGCCGACACGCCCGGCACGAGCCCGGCCTGCCACATGACGACGAATGCCGCGACGCGCAGGTGATAGATCCAGAAGGCAGCGATCGGGGGCAGCAGCAGCGGGCTCACGAAGCTCGGCGTGATCGCGGCGGTCGCGCGCACAGCCCAGCCGGTCAGCGTCACGAAGCAGCGGTAGATATAGTTGGTCGGCTGCATCGAGGGCACGAAGAAGGCGAGCAGGAAGCGGCCGATGCAGGACCACAGCACGATCGCCAGCCCGTAATTGACGATCCAGAAGGGCAGATAGCTCAGGAAGAAGGCGGAATCGTTCATGCGGGACGCGGCATCCTCTCAATAAAAAGGGGCGGGACCCGGAAGGTCCCGCCCCCGAACCCGAGGGGCACCGTAGTGCCCTCGGGGTGTTTCGGCTACTCCTTCGCCGCCATGCCGGGGGCGAGGGCGACCTCGCCGGACGGCACGCGGATCGAGTCGATGAAGGCCTGCATTTCCGGGGTCGCCTCGGACCCCATCTTGCCGGCAATCCACTGGGCGAGGAACGCCGCCGGGATGCCGAAGATGCCGACCGAGATGTTGTTGATGCCCCAGAGATACGCGACGTCGCGACCGCGGATCTTCACGATCGTGACGATATCGCCGAGCGCGCCCTTGAGGGCCGGCCCGTAGAACTCCGTCGTGATCAGGAAGAACATGCAGACGCCGTAGCCGACCAGCATGCTGGCCACGCCGCTGCCGTCGCCGCCCTTCTTCCACCAGATGCCGAGCACGAGGGCCGCGAACAGCCCCGAGGCGGCGATGGAGAAGGCCCACGACACCAGGAACAGGATGTCGGCGCCCAGCGTACCCGCAACGTAAGCCGCGATCACGGCGACGAGTGCGAGAAGCACGCGGCTGATCACGAGGCGACGCTTCGTGTCGGCTTCGGGGTCGATCATCTTGTAGTAGACGTCGTGCGAGAGCGCGTTGGCGATGGCGAGCAGGAGCCCGTCGGCCGTCGACAGCGCCGCCGCAAGACCGCCGGCGGCCACGAGGCCGGCGACGACGTACGGAAGGCCGGCGATTTCCGGCGTGGCGAGCACGATCGCGTCGGGGTGGATGCGGAATTCCGACAACTGCAGGATTCCGTCCCCGTTCCCCGTGACGCCGGCGCAGAGCGGGAAGATCTGCGCGGCGTTGGCCGCATCGCACGCGCCGACGAGCGCCAGACCCGGCTTGCCCCAGGACGAGACCCAGGCGGGCAGGGAGGCGATCGGCGTCCCGATGATGTTCTGGTACACCTCCAGCTTCGCGAACGCCGCATAGGCCGGCGCCGTGAAATACAGCAGGAAGATGAAGAACAGCGACCAGCCCACCGAGTCGCGGGCCTGACGGACCGACGGCGTGGTGAAGTAGCGCATCAGGATGTGCGGCAGCGAGGCCGTGCCGACCATCAGGCAGAGGATCAGCGCGAAGTAGTTGATCATCGCAGTCGCGTTGAACTTGCCTTGTGCGTCCGAGAACGCAGCCACATGGCTCTTCGCGATGCCGAGCGTCTTCTCGAGGGCTTCGATCTTCTCGAGCGCCTGGCCGTACATCAGCTGGGGCACCGGCACGCCGGTGACCTGCGCCGACATGATCACGACCGGGATCAGGTAGGCGATGATCAGGATGATGTACTGGGCGACCTGGGTCCAAGTCACCGCCTTCATGCCGCCCAGCATCGAGCACACGAGGATGCCGATGAGGCCGACGAAGCAGGCGGTCTTGAAGTCCATGCCCAGGAAGCGCGACGTGATGATGCCCACGCCGACGATCTGCGCCACGACATAGACGAACGATGCCGTGATGAGGACGATGACCGCGAGCGTGCGGGCGGTGTTGCCGCCGTAGCGGGCACCGCAGAAGTCCGGCACCGTGAACTGGCCGAACTTGCGCAGGTACGGCGCCATCAGGATCGACACGAGCACGTAGCCGCCGGTCCAGCCGAGCACGAAGGCAAGGCCGTCATAGCCGCCGAAATAGAGCGACCCGGCCATGCCGATGAACGAGGCGGCGGACATCCAGTCCGCACCCGTCGCCATGCCGTTGTAGAAGGCGGGAACGGATCGTCCGGCAACGTAGTATTCGGACACTTCGGCCGTGCGCGACAGCCAGCCGATCAGCGCGTAGACGCCGATCGTCAGGAAGACGAACAGGTAGCCGAGGATTTTGTCAGGCACCCCGAAGTACTCGAGAATGCCGATGAAGATGACGAAGCCTGCGAACGTCCCGGTATAGATCCCGTAGATCTTGCCGAGATTGTTCAGAAAGCTGCTGTTTGCGGCGGCACCGGCCATGATGGTTCTCCTTGCCTGCTCTTATTCGTCGGAAACGCCGAATTCTTCGTCGATCTTGTTCTGGGCGCTTGCGTTCCAGAAGCACATCACGACGAAGGCGATCAGCGAGCCCTGCGCGGCCATGTAGAAGCCGACGGGGAAGCCAAGGATGCGGATGCCGTTCAGCTGCGGCGCGAAGAAGTGCACGACGAAGCTGAAGAAGAACCACAGGGCAAGCAGCGTCCACATAAGCGAGGACGTCTTGCCCCAGTAGGCCTTCATCTCGTCAGGGGAAAGCTTTTTGCTCATTCGTCGTCTCCTCTCGTTTCGCAGGTAGACGCACGTTTTCCACATAAGAAGGCGGATTCGGTGCGTCCGACCCCCGAGCCGCCTTATGGCGGGTTGGTTACCAGGGGGCACCGGCTGGTCCGATGGACCCCCGGCACGGCGACTATTTTTAAGGCTTACCGGCGTGTTCCAAGTTCTTCCGTGCGTTCGTTTGGACGCACTTGATATTCGGTCTAACATGGGATTCGCGAACTAGACAATAGTTTCAAATCCATGGGATCGTTCGCCCGCAAGGGGAGTCGGGGCACGCCAGATGCTGAAAACGTTCTTTCGAAGCCTGTTCGCGGTGCCGATCGCCGACCCGTCCGAGTTGCGCCGGTTCCTGAGCGGCGAGGCATCACTCCTTGCGCAGCGCACAACTTATGAGTTTTCCCGCAATACGTTAGCTTGGTACGGGCAGCACTATTTTGCTGATGCCGGCTTCAACGAGGCGTTCCGGAAATGCCGGTGGGACAGCTTCGGGCTGCTTGCCAGCGACATGACGCTGATGACGTTCGGTCGGCTTTCTGAAATTCGCCCGGCCATTCGCGACTCGCTCGCCGCACGAATGCCCGAACTTTATGCAGAAATTTTACGTGAATATCCGCTGCCGGCGCACCGGCCGGGCGGCTGGATCGACATGGCGGATCGATTCGCGGGCGGGCTAAGTGGACTGAGCCTGCCCGTCGACCCAGCGAAGCTTGCGACGGCAACGGCAAAATCCGTGTTCGCGACGATGCCGGTGTTCAGCGAGAACCGCGCCGGCGACTACGACGTCGTCTACAACGCCGTCCATTTCGGCCTCGTCGCCTTCAGCGACCGGCTCCGGCGCCGGGTTTCCGCAGGGCCTGTGGCCGCTGCCCTGATGGCCGGCCAGCCGCTGGACCGCGAGCGCGCCGTCCCGGTCAGCTAGCGCACCGCCGGCGATGGCCCCGCGCACGGCGACGGCTCTTTTTCTCGGAACGGCGCATGATGCGATGACGCCCGCCCCCGTCGTGGCGGCGAGCACCCCGATCGCCACGGCGCTTGCAGAACTGGCGGCGAGCCGCAGCTCCGCGCTGCTTGCCGTCGATGCGGCGGGGCGTCTCGAAGGGCTGCTGACCGAACGCGACGTCGTTACGCGTGTGGCCTTCAGGGCGGATCCGGCCACGCCCTTGTCCGCGATCATGACGCGCGACCCGGTCGCGGTCGGCCCCGACGAGCATCTTTACCGGATTGTCGGCCGTCTGCGCCGGCGGGGCTGGCGGCACATGCCGGTCGTCGATGCGGACGGCAGGCCGCTGGGGCTCGTCGCGCGGGCCGACGCGCTGGGCGCGGCCGGTGCGCGCGTGCTGCGCGAACTGGACGTGCTCGGCGCGCTCGAGGACGGGATCGAGGACCATCGCGCGACCAAGCGCGCGCAAGTCGAACTCGCGCAGGCCCTGCTCGACGACGGGCTTTCCGCGCCCGACATCCAGCGCATCGTCACCGAGATCAACCGCGACATCCACCGTATGGTCCTGCGTGCGTGCATCGCCCAGTGCGGAACGCCGCCGGTCCCTTTCACGCTGCTGATCATGGGGTCGGGCGGGCGCGGCGAAAGTTTCCTGGGGCCCGATCAGGACCACGGCTTCGTGCTCGCGGATTATCCGGACGAGCGCCACGACGCGATCGATGCGTGGTTCGTCGATCTCGCCGTGCGCTTCGGCGAGGGCCTTGCCGAAGTCGGCTTCCCGCTTTGCCAAGGCTATGTCATGGCGTCGAACCCGCTGTGGCGGAAGACCGCTTCGCAGTGGCGCGCGCAGGTGGCGATGTGGATCGCGCGACGCACGCCGGCCGCACTCCTCTATGCCGACATCTTCTTCGACTTCGAGCCGATCTGGGGCGATCCGGCACCGGCGGCGGAACTGCGTGCCGAGGTGGCCGGTGCGCTGAAGCGCACGCCGGGATTTGCCCAGGCGATGCTGGGCGAAGACCGGCGCCTGCACGTTGCACTCGGCTTTCTCGGCCGCCTGTCCCCGACCGGGTCCGGTGCGCATGCGGGCGAGATCGACCTCAAGCTCAACGGCACGATGCCGCTCGTCGCCGCCGTGCGGATCCAGGCGCTGGCCCGCGGCATCGTCGAGACGGGCACGCGCGCGCGGATCGGAGCACTGCGTACGGCGGGTGCCCTCAAGGCGGTGGAGGCCGATGACCTCGTTCAGGCGTTCGAGACGGTCACGTTCTTCCTGTTACGCGGCCAGCTTGCCGACGTGCGGGCCGGGCGTACGCCCGATACCTTCGTGCGGCCCGCCGAGATGTCGAAGGCCGAGCGCGCGCGGCTTGTCGGGGCGCTTCAGGCAATCGACGGGTTCCTGACGCGCACGCGCGCGGATTTCACCGGCCGCCTGCTGGGCTGAAGCGCCGCGCCGCGGCCTGTATCTCCAGCGCCATGTTCGATGTCTCGACGAGCGCGTCGTAGCTTTCGATTCCGCGCCGCTCGCAGATATCGAGCAGCCGCACGAATATCTCGGCTGTCGCGCGCGCGTCGTCGAGTGCCGAATGGCGCCGGCCCGATCTCGATGCCCATCCGGCGCGCAAGTCCGTCGAGACTGTGGTCGCCGAGATCCGGAAAAAGCCACCGCGCGATCGTCAGCGTGTCGAACGGCGGGATTGTCGATCGCGATGCCGGCCGCTGCGGCGGCGCGGTGCAGGAAGGCGAGGTCGAACGCCGCGTTGTGCGCGACGAGCACGGCGTCATGCACGAACAGCTTGAAGGCCCGCGCGGCTTCGGCCGGGCCGGGCGCCCCGGCGACCGCCTTGTCGTCGATCCCGTGGAAGACGGTCGAAGCGGGCGGGATCGGCCGCCCCGGATCGACGAGCGTGGTATGGCTTTCGCCCCCGAGAATGCGCGTGCCGAGCACGCGCACGGCGCCCACCGACACGATTTCGTCGTTCGCGGTGTCGAGACCCGTCGTCTCCAGATCGAAGACCACATAGGAGAGGGCCGAGAGCCGGCGCGTGCCCAGAGCCCCGCCGGCCGGCTTCAGCCGCGCGAGATCGAAATCGTAGAACTCCGGGCGGGGTGCGGCCGCGGCATGGGTTGTGGCGCCGGGCACGGTGAGCGAAAGCACATAGGCCTCGCGCATGCCGTCCGCGTCGCTGGTCCAGCCGAGGCGCGCGGCATAGGGACCGCGCCCGTCGGCGAGCATCGCCTCGAACGCGACGTTGCCGCCGTCGCCGGCCCGTGCAAGCGCCGGCATCGAGCGTATCGGCGGCGACGAGCGTCGTCAGGACGCGCTGCAGGCCGACGGGGCCGCAGGGTGCCAGCAGATCGTGCGCGCGGTCGTTGAGAAGCAGGATGCGATGATCGGGCGCGGCAACGATCACCGCTTCACCGAGGCTGCGCAGAATCGTTTCCAACCAGCGCCGGTCGTGCGCGACACGCGCGTCGGCGCCGCGTGCGGCTTCCAGCGCGCCGGCCAGTCGTTCGGCGTCGAGACGGTGCGCTTCGCTCTCTGCGCCTAGCAGGCGGTGGGCCGCATGCGCGACGAGGGCTGCGGCAAGGCCGGCACCCAGGGCCGCAGCGATCGTCAGGCCGGCGGCATCCGGCGCCTGCCCGGCGCGCGTGAGGCTCCAGAAAAGACCTGCCGACAGGGCGCCCCCGGCAAGGATCGCCGTGCCGAGTATCGCCGGGGAAAGCCGCTTCGGGTTCATGGTCCGGGCAGGATAGCGCCCCGCGAAAACCCATGCTATCGAGACGAGATGACCGACATGAGCGCTCCCGGCGGCTGGACGCCGATCCCGATCTCGGTGCTGACCGGCTTTCTGGGCAGCGGCAAGACCACGCTGCTTGGCCACTTGCTGCGCCATCCGGGCATGGCGAAGACGGCCGTGATCATCAACGAATTTGGCGAGATCGGCCTCGACGACCTGCTCGTGCAGGGCGAGTTGCTGAACCATGTCGATCCGGGCGCGCAGACCCAGTTCGTCAAGATGAACGCCGGCTGCCTGTGCTGCACGGTGCGCGGCGATCTCGAAGTGGCGCTGCGCGACCTCTATCTGAAGCGCGTGCGCGGCCAGGTTCCTGATTTCAAGCGCGTCGTCATAGAGACGACGGGTCTCGCGGATCCCGCTCCCATCCTCCACACGCTGATGGACGATCCGATCCTCGCGGCCTATTACCGGCTCGACGGTGTGGTGACGACGGTGGACGCCGTCAATGCGATGCGCGAGTTCGACGACCAGTTCGAAAGCGTCAAGCAGGTCGCCGTCGCCGACCGGCTGGTGCTGACCAAGACCGACATCGCCGATGCGCACGACGTCGCCCATCTGCGCGCGCGCCTTGCGGCGATCAATCCGGGCGCGCCGATCATCGTCGCGACGATGGGCAAGGCCGAACCCGCCGCGCTGTTCGATGCCGGCCTCTACGATCCGGCGACCAAGACGGCCGACGTGCGCCGCTGGCTCAACGAGGAAGCTTATTCCGCGACGAAGGGCCATGCGCACGGCCCTGAGCACGGGCACACGCACGACCATGATCATCACCATGGTCATGACCACGATCACAGCCATGACCACGGCCATGATCATTCCCACGACATCAACCGGCACGACGACCGCATCCGCGCGCACTGCCTGACGATCGACGAGCCGCTCGACTGGGACATGATCGCGGCGTGGCTCGGCAGCCTCGCCCAGTCGCGCGGAAACGACCTGTTGCGCATGAAGGGGATCGTCAATGTCGCGGGCGAGACCCAGCCGGTCGTCCTGCACGGTGTGCAGCATCTTTTCCATCCGCCGGCCCGCCTGCCGGCCTGGCCGGATTCGGACCGGCGGACCAAGCTGGTCTTCATCACGCGCGACGTGTCGCGCGAGGATATCGAGAAGTCCCTTTCGGCCTTCCGGACCGATGCCGCCAAGCGGGCCAGCCTTCGCGCTTGATCGCCCGCCCCGGTGTGCTATTTCCGGGGCCTTGAATCCCGGAAGGACGAGATAATGGCCGCCTACCAGTACGTCTATGTGATGAAGCGCCTCGCCAAGGTCTATCCCGGCGGCAAGAAGGTGCTCGACGACATCTGGCTGTCCTTCCTGCCCGGCGCCAAGATCGGCGTGCTCGGCCTCAACGGCGCCGGCAAGTCGACGCTGCTGAAGATCATGGCCGGCCGCGACACGGACACGGCGGGCGAGTACTTCCTCGCCGAGGGCGCCACGTGCGGCTATCTCGAGCAGGAACCCCATCTCGACCCTAAGAAGACTGTGGCCGAGAACGTCATGGAAGGCCTCGGCCCCCTCAAGGGGATGGTTGACCGCTTCGAGGAAGTGTCGAACAAACTCGGCGAAGTCACCGACGACGACGAGATGAACGCGCTGCTGGCCGAACAGGCCGAGTTGCAGGAGAAGATCGACGCCGCCAATGCCTGGGACCTGAACCGCACGATCGAGATCGCGATGGACGCGCTGCGCTGCCCGCCGGCGGACGCGGACGTCACGAAGCTTTCGGGCGGCGAGCGCCGGCGCGTCGCACTATGCCGCCTGCTGCTGCAAAAGCCCGACCTGCTGCTGCTCGACGAGCCGACCAACCATCTCGATGCCGAATCCGTCGCATGGCTCGAACGCTTCCTGCACGAGTATCCGGGCTGCGTCGTGGCCGTCACGCACGACCGCTACTTCCTCGACAACGTCGCCGGCTGGATCCTTGAACTCGACCGCGGCAAGGGCATCCCCTGGGAAGGCAACTACTCGTCCTGGCTCGACCAGAAGCAGAAGCGCCTTGCGCTCGAAGAAAAGCAGGAAACGAACCGCCAGAAGACGCTCGAACGCGAGCTCGAATGGATCAAGGCGAGCCCGCGCGCCCGGCAGGCCAAGAACAAGGCGCGTATCCAGGCCTACGACGCGCTGGTCGCCGAGGAACGCGATCGGGCGCCCGAGAGTGTGCAGATCGCCATCGCGCCCGGCCCGCGTCTGGGCAACACGGTGGTCAACGCCGAGAAGCTGACCAAGGGCTTCGGCGACATGCTGCTGATCGACAAGCTCGACTTCCGCATGCCGGCCGGCGGCATCGTCGGCATCATCGGCCCGAACGGCGCCGGCAAAACGACGCTGTTCCGCATGCTGGTCGGGCAGGACAAGCCGGATTCAGGCACGCTGACGATCGGCGACACGGTCAAGTTCGGCTATGTCGACCAGAGCCGCGATTCGCTCGACGCCAACAAGACGGTCTGGGAAGAGGTCTCCGGCGGCGACGACATCCTCGTCATCGGCGGCAAGAACGTGCCCAGCCGCGCCTACGTCGCCTCGTTCAACTTCAAGGGCGCCGACCAGCAGAAGAAGGTGGGGCAGCTTTCGGGCGGCGAACGCAACCGCCTGCAGCTTGCCAAGATGCTGAAGGCCGGCTCGAACGTGCTGCTGCTCGACGAACCGACCAACGATCTCGACATCGATACGCTGCGCGCGCTCGAAGAGGCGCTGCTCGGCTATTCGGGCTGCGTCATGGTGATCAGCCACGATCGCTGGTTCCTCGACCGCATCGCGACGCACATCCTCGCCTTCGAGGGCGACAGCCAGGTCGTGTGGTTCGAGGGGAACTACCAGGATTACGAGGCGGACAAGAAGCGCCGTCTGGGCGCCGATGCGGACCAGCCGCATCGCATCAAGTACAAGCCGCTGACGCGCGACTGAGCGCCGCGCCCGCGCGGTTCAGCCCTTCTTGGGCGAAGCAACCGTCTTGGAACGTAGCGCTTCGATAAGGGCGGAGAGCTTGCCGCCGTTGCGCTGGATGGTCGCGGAGAAATCGTCGCGCTGCGTGATCGCCATGCTGACGTCCTCGATAATGACATCGATGATGCGCCAGCTGTCGCCAGTCGGGCGCAGACGCCAGGCGACGCGCACGGGTGCACCCTGTGCACGCACGAATTCCGAGTTCACGAAGACCTCGTTGTCGTCACCCTTGCGCGAACCGGTCGTGCGGATGCTTTCGCCGCCGTAGTCGGCAAAGCGCGTTGCGTAGGTCGCGACGATGAAATCCTCGAAAGCCTTGAGATAGTCGGCCCTGTCGGACTCGCTGGCCGTACGCCACGGCGTGCCGAGCGCGAAACGTCCGATCGTCGTGACGTCGAAGGTTTCCGTGAAGAGCGTGCGGAAACGTGCCGCACGGTCGGCATTGTCGATGTCTTTGGCGGTCAGGCCCTGGATGGCGCGCTTGGCGAGGTCGTCGATGAACGCGGTAGCGGCCGGCGACGCATTCACCTGCGCGGCAGCCGGCGTCCATGTCGACGCGCAGAAGGCCGCTGCCAGTGCCGCGAGAAGGGTGCGCCGGTCCATGATTGTGTGCGCCTCAGCGCGGAACTTCGGCGCTCGACCCCGGAAGCGCCGGCGCTTCGAGTTCCGTCATGCGAGGGGACGGCGTGCTCGAACCGGGATTCGCGTTGCGGATCTCGCTGCGGCGGCGATCGACCGTGATGCGCCTGACGGTGGCGTAAAGGTCCGTTGCCGAACGCTCGATGTCTTCGATCTGCTGGCTGTTGGCGTCGCGCTCGTGCACGGCCGTCATGCCCGAGCGCGCAATGGGCGCCCAGTTGGCGTCGGCACCACGCGTGACGAGGTTGAACGGGTCAAGCAGCGCATCGACGGCGGTGCCGATGATGTCGCGTCCGTTGGAAGAGCCCAGCACGGGCAGCATCAGATAGGGGCCATCACCCACGCCCCAACGCCCGAAGGTCTGGCCGGCATCTTCATTGTGCTGCACGAGGCCCATTTCGGTGGCCGGATCGAATACGCCGAAGAAGCCGATCAGCGTGTTGACGAAAAAGCGCGCGATTGCCGTGCCCGCGCGATTGCCTTCACCCTGCAGGCCGTCATTCACAGCCGTCCACGGGTTGCGGAGGTTGCCGAGGAAATTTCCGGTTCCGGTGCGCACGCCTTGCGGCAGCATTCCGTACCAGGTCGCCATCGGCTTCAGCGCGATCATGTCGAGGAAGCGGTTCACTTCGAAGAAGTACCGGTTCATTCCTTCGAGCGGATCCCAGATCTCGTCGCCCGCTTGCGCGAGCACCGGTTCATCGGCGCGTGCGATCGGAGCCAGCAGCAGGAAAGCGGCAAAAATTGGCGCAATCAGCAACCAGGAAGGGGAGCGGGCGGGACGGGAAGTGGACATCTTTACGGCGTACCCTTCGGGACTGACTACGGCTGCGCAGAACCATTACATCGACGCCCTTTCCAGAGCGTAAATGCACTGCGGTTTCCCGCATTTTCGCCTTATGGCAGCGAATCCGTCGGGAAGCAGTGATTGTTATCACAGCGACGCCAAACAGAACTAGCGTCGGGGGTCGCTCCGAAAAGGTTAACACCGGAATGTTGCGGAATAGGCACACACGCAGGGACGTTCCTGGGGACGGGATTTAATATCCGTTGAAAGATATAAAGATGTCTTTATATTAATCAACGAAAGCGAATCATGACCCAGACACTCGACGACCTGCTTGATGGATTGCGTGCTGCCGCGGAGCCGACGCGTCTGCGCCTGCTTGCGCTTTGCGCTCAAGGCGAGCTGACGGTCAGCGAACTCGGGCAAATCCTCGGCCAGAGCCAGCCGCGGGTGTCGCGGCACCTCAAGCTGCTTTGCGATGCCGGCATGCTGGCCCGTCTACCGGAGGGGAGCTGGGTCTTCTACCGCCTGGCGGAGGGTTCGCGCGCCAACGGTCTCGTGCGCAAGCTCGCCGACATGCTGCCGCAGGACGACGCACAGCTCGTGCAGGATCGCGAAGGCCTCGCGGCCGTTCGCCGGGCGCGTGCCGAACGCGCGTCGGCCTATTTCGACGCGAACGCCAAGGGCTGGGACCGCATCCGCTCGCTGCATGTGCGCGATGCCGACGTCGAGCAGCAACTTGCCGCGCTCGTTCCCGTGGGCCCCGACAAGGACATTCTCGATATCGGCACCGGAACGGGGCGAATCCTCGAGCTTCTCGGCGCGCGCGGCGCGCGCGGCGTGGGCATCGACCAGTCGGCGGAAATGCTGCGCATCGCGCGGGCGAATCTTTCCAAAGCGAACCTCTCGAACGTCTATGTGCGTCAGGGCGACATGTACCGGCTGCCGTGGCGCGAGCCGTCGTTCGATGCGGTCACCATCCATCAGGTGTTGCATTTCGCGGACGATCCGGGGCTCGTCCTCGCCGAGGCGGCGCGCGTGCTGAAACCGGGCGGGCGCATCGTGATCGCCGACTTCGCGCCGCACGAACTCGACGGGTTGCGCACCGAGCACGCGCATCGTCGTTTGGGTTTCGCCGATGGCGAAGTGCAGGGCTGGCTGCGTGCTGCCGGCATGGCGCCCGCCGAAACGATTGCCCTGCCGGGCGAGAAACTGACCGTCTGCCTGTGGGCCGCCGACAAGCCCGCATCCGTCCATGCAACGCACTGAACGCGAAGGAACGCAAATCCCCATGTCCAACCGTCTTTTCGGCGACGATCGCTTGGCCGGCAAGCTGAATGTCAGCTTCGAGTTCTTCCCCCCGAAGAACGAGGAGATGGACAAGCAGCTCTGGACGTCCCTCGAGCGTCTTGCACCCATGGGCCCGCGGTTCGTCTCGGTGACGTACGGCGCCGGCGGCACGACGCGCGAGCGCACGCACGCCGTCGTCAAGCGCATCGCGCAGGAGACCAAGATCAGGCCGGCTGCGCACCTCACCTGCGTTGCCGCCACGCGCGCCGAGATCGACGATGTCGTGCGCGGCTATTGGGAAGCAGGCGTGCGCCACATCGTGGCGCTGCGCGGCGACCCGCCGGCCGGCCAGACCCGCTACACGCCGCATCCCGGCGGATACGCCTATGCGAACGATCTCATCGCCGGCATCAAGAAGATCGGCGATTTCGAGATTTCCGTCGGCGCCTATCCCGAGGCGCACCCCGACGCGCCGTCGCCGGAGGCCGATCTCGACTATCTCAAGGCCAAGCTCGACGCGGGTGCCACACGCGCGATCACGCAGTACTTCTTCGATACCGACGTGTATCTGCGCTATCGCGACCGCTGCGTGGCGCGCGGGATCAAGGCCGAGATCGTGCCGGGCATCCTGCCCGTGACGAATTTCGGGCAGGTCGTGAAGTTCTCGAAGATGTGCGGCGCCTCGGTGCCGCTGTGGCTTGCGCACCTGTTCGAAGGGCTCGACAACGACCCCGATACGCGCCGCCTCGTCGCCGCGATGGTCGCGGCCGAGCAGTGCCGCCGCCTCCAGGCGCACGGCGTCAACACGTTCCATTTCTACACGCTCAACCGCGCCGACCTCGCCTATTCAATCTGCCACGTGCTGGGCCTCCGGCCCGTCGCGAACGCCGTCAAGGCCGCCTGAAGGAACACCCCCAATGCGCCCCCATCTGCTCGATACCCTCAAGGATCGCGTCCTGCTGTGCGATGGCGGCACGGGTAGCCGCGTCCAGGCGATGACGCTCGACGTGGAGCGCGACTATTGGGGCAAGGAGAACTGCACCGAAGTGCTGGTGCTGTCGCGTCCCGATCTGGTGCGGTCGATCGCGCGCTCGTACCTCGAGGCCGGCTCCGACGTCGTGCAGACCAACACCTTCGGCGGTTCGCCGATCACGCTCGACGAGTTCGATCTTGGCGACAAGGCGCACGAGATCAACAAGCTCGCGGTGGAATACGCGCGCGAGGAAGCCGAGGCCTTCGCAAAGAAGGACGGCAATCCGCGTTTCGTGCTGGGTTCGATCGGGCCGGGCACCAAACTGCCCACGCTCGGCCATATCGGCTACCAGGCGCTCGAAGACGCGCTGTTCGTGCAGGCGCGCGGACTGGTCGACGGCGGCTGCGACGGCATCCTGATCGAGACCTGCCAGGACCCGCTGCAGATCAAGGCGGCGATCAACGGCGCAAAGCGCGCGCGCCTCGAATACGGCCGCGACGTGCCGCTGATGGTGCAGGTGACGATCGAGACGACCGGCACGCTGCTGGTCGGTGCCGACATCGCCGCCGCGGCGACGGTGATCAATGCGATGGACGTGCATTCCATCGGTCTCAACTGCGCCACCGGGCCGCAGGAAATGGCCGAACACGTCAAATGGGTGGCCGAGAACTGGCCGGGCATGATCACGGTGCAGCCGAACGCAGGCCTGCCCGAACTGGTCGACGGCAAGACGCACTATCCGCTGGCACCCGACGCGATGGCCAAGTGGATCGAGCGGTTCGTCGCCGAGGACGGCATCAACATGGTCGGCGGCTGCTGCGGCACGGATATCGGGCATATCGCCGCGCTCGACGCGATGCTGCGCCGTCGCGCCGACGGCGGCCGCCACCGCCCGGCACCCAAGGCCCGCAGGTCGGTCTGGGTCCCGTCGGTCGCGTCGCTCTACCATCAGGTGCCGCTGCGCCAGGAGAACTCGTATTTCTCGATCGGCGAGCGCTGCAACGCCAACGGCTCGCGCGCGTGGCGCAAGTTCCAGGAAGAAGGCAACTGGGAAGGCTGCCTCGACATGGCGCGCGAGCAGGTGCGCGAAGGCTCGAACGCGCTTGACGTCTGCACCGCCTTCGTCGGCCGCGACGAGGTGAAGGAGATGGGCGAGGTCATCAGCCGCTTCCGCGGTTCGGTGACGGCGCCGCTCGTCGTCGATTCGACCGAACTGATCGTGCTCGAGAGCGCCCTGAAGCTCTATGGCGGCAAGGCGATCCTCAACTCGATCAATTTCGAGGACGGAGAAGAGCCGGCGGCCAAGCGCATGGAACTGGCGCGCCGCTTCGGCACCGCCGTCATCGCGCTGACGATCGACGAGACCGGCATGGCGAAGGGTGCGTCGACGAAGCTCGACATCGCCAAGCGCCTGCGCGACTTCGCGTGCGGCCGCTTCGGCCTGCCCGAATACGACCTGATGATCGATCCGCTGACCTTCACGGTCGCGACCGGCAGCGAGGACGACCGGCGTCTGGCGGTGGAAACGCTCGACGGCATCGAGGCGATCGCGCGCGAGATGCCGAACAGCCAGATCGTGCTCGGCCTCTCGAACGTGTCGTTCGGCCTCAACCCGCCGGCGCGCCACGTGCTGAACTCGGTCTTCCTCGATCACGCGGTCAAGCGCGGCATGACGGGCGCCATCGTCCATCACTCGAAGATCATGCCGCTCCACAAGATCCCCGAGGAAGAGGCGAAGGTCGCCGAAGACCTGATCTACGACCGCCGCCGCGAGGGCTACGACCCGCTGCAGGCGTTCATCGCACTGTTCGAGAACCGCAAGGGCGAGGCCAAGGCCGTCCGCAAGCGCCACGAGGCGGTCGAAGACCGCCTCAAGCAGCGCATCGTCGACGGCGACAAGCAGGGCCTCGAAGAGGATCTGGCGCTCGCGATGCAAGGCCACAAGCCGCTCGACATCATCAACACCTTCCTGCTCGACGGCATGAAGGTGGTGGGCGAGCTGTTCGGCGCCGGCAAGATGCAGCTTCCCTTCGTGCTCCAGTCGGCCGAGACGATGAAGGCGGCGGTCGCCTATCTCGAGCCGCACATGGAACGCGTCGAGGGCCAGCAGAAGGGCACGATCGTGCTCGCCACGGTGAAGGGCGACGTGCACGACATCGGCAAGAACCTTGTCGACATCATCCTGACGAACAACGGCTACAAGGTCGTCAATCTCGGCATCAAGCAGCCGCTCGCGAGCATCGTTTCGGCGGCGCGCGAGCACAAGGCCGACTGCATCGGCATGTCCGGTCTGCTCGTGAAGTCGACGGTCGTGATGCGCGAGAATCTCGAGGAGATGACGCGCGAAGGGCTCGACGTGCCCGTCCTGCTCGGCGGTGCCGCGCTGACGCGCCGCTATGTCGAGGAGGATTGCGTGGCGGCCTACGGTGCGGGTCGCGTCGCCTATGCGTCGGACGCGTTCGACGGGCTCGACCTCATGGACAAGGTCGTCACGAAGAAGATCGACGACCATCTGAAGAATCTCCAGACCAAGCGCGCGAATCGGCCTTCGAACCAGTCGCGTAAGCTCGGCGAGGCGGCGGACGCCAAGCCGCTGCGCCCGGTCGACGTCGAGGAACTGAAGCTGCGCCGCGCGGAACTCGCCGCCAAGGCACCGATCCCGACGCCGCCCTTCTGGGGGCCGCGCACGCTCGAACACGTGCCGGTCAAGACGCTGATCCCGTATCTCAACGAACGGATGCTCTACCAGTTCCAGTGGGGCTTCCGGAAAGCGGGCAAGTCGCTCGACGAATACAAGGCGTGGGCGGCGCTCGAACTGAAGCCGATCCTCAAGCGCATGCTCGGTCTTGTCGAAGCAGATGCGATCCTGAAGCCGCAGGCCGTGTACGGCTACTGGCGCTGCTATTCGGAAGGCGACAGCGTTGTGCTTCTCGACGAGGCCGGCGCCAAGGAAGTCGCCCGCTTCGCCTTCCCGCGCCAGGCGCGCGAAGGCGGGCTGTGCATCGCCGATTTCTTCCGCGACCGCACGACGAACGAGCTCGACGTGATCGGCCTGCAGGTCGTCACGGTCGGCCAGCGCGCGTCGGACGTGGCGCGCGAATGGTTCGCCGAGAACCGCTACCAGGACTATCTCTACCTGCATGGCCTGGGCGTTGAGCTCGCCGAAGCGCTCGCCGAGTATTCGCACAAGCGCATCCGTGCCGAACTCGGCTTCGCGGGCGAGGACGATCGCGACATCGACAAGATGCTCCAGCAGGGCTATCGCGGTTCGCGCTATTCGTTCGGCTATCCGGCGTGCCCCAACCTCGCCGATCAGGAGCAGATCCTGCGCCTTCTCGATGCGCCGAAGATCGGCATTTCGCTGAGCGACGAATGGCAGCTGCATCCCGAACAGAGCACTTCGGCGATCGTGCTGCACCATCCGCAGGCGAAGTACTTCAGCGTATGACCGAGATCGTCTCGACCGTTGCCGCACTGCGCGCGACGGTCGCCGGCTGGCGGTGCGAGGGTGCGCGCGTCGCACTCGTGCCGACGATGGGCGCGCTGCATGCCGGGCATCTCTCGCTCGTCGAGGCCGGATTCCGGCAGGCCGACCGCGTCGTCGTGTCGATCTTCGTCAACCCGACACAGTTCGGCCTCAACGAGGATCTCGCGAAGTATCCGCGGCAGGAGGCGGCCGACGTGGCGCTGCTGACGAAGGCTGGTGCGCAGGTCGCGTTCATTCCGCAGGCCAGCGAGATGTATCCGCAGGGCCATGCGACGCGCGTCAATGTCGAGGGGCTGACCGACTGCCTGTGCGGCGCCGCACGTCCCGGCCATTTCTCCGGCATGGCGACGATCGTCACGAAGCTGCTGCTGCAATGCCTGCCCGACCGCGCGATGTTCGGCGAGAAGGACTGGCAGCAGCTGCAGGTCGTCCGCCGTTTCGTGCGCGATCTCGATATTCCGGTGGAGATCGTCGGCTGCCCGACCGTGCGCGAAGCCGACGGGTTGGCACTCTCCTCGCGCAATGCGCGTCTGACGCGCGAGTCGCGCACGAAGGCCCCGCTTCTCAACCGCCTGATGCTGGATGTCGCCGCGAAGGTCGCCGCCGACATGCCGGCCGGACCACTGCTCGAGGCCGCGCGCGCCGAGCTGTCGGCGAACGGCTTCACGCGGATCGACTACCTGGAACTGCGCCATCCCGAGACGCTTGCGCCCGCAATCGGCCGGCCGGCACGTCTTTTCGCGGCCGTCTGGATGGGCGACGTGCGCCTGATCGACAACGTCCCTGTCTAGCGCAGGGCCCGGCGGTAGAGCGGGCCGAGCAGCGCCGGGATCATGTAGATCGGGAACTGAACGCAGGTGAAGAACAGGAACAGGTCGGATTGCGTGGGTACGGCCATCGCGCCGATCAGCAGCGCGAAGTTCCGGTTGCCGGCGGCGAGCGCTGCCGCAAGCGACTGCGCACGCGAAAGGCCGAGCGGACGTTCGAGCGCGACCAGCAGCAGGGCGGCCAATCCCTGCAGGCCGAAATTCGTCGCGAAGGCCACCGCGAGATAGAAGGCGACCTGCATCGGGTCTTCGCGGAGACGCAGCGCAAGCCCGTCGACGGCGCCGAACGCGAAAATGACCAGTACGAAGACGCCAATGCCGCCGATGGCACCATCGTGGCGGAGCACGCTTTCGTCGCCCATCATCCGCCGCGCGATCCATGCGGCCAGGAATGCGCCGCCGACAAGACCGGCAAGCCGGAGCATCAGGGCGGCTGCGCCGATGTCGACCTCGATACCGAGCAGCCAGAGCGCGAGCGGCGGCTGCACGACCGGCAGCGCCAGGCACGTCGCGACGAGCAGTACGAGCGCGAGCCGAGCGTCGAGGCCAAGCATCAGCGCATAGGCCGTGACCGACACGAGCATCGGGGCCGTGGCAAACAGGGGAATCGCAAGCCGCAGACCCTCGGGCAGCGGCACGAGACGGACGATCCACGCCGCGAAGACCGGGATCGCGACCATCAGAAGGATCACGAGAAAGACGAGCGGGCCGGGCTTGCGCAGCGGTTCGGCCAGCCGGGCCCAATCCATGCGCAGGATCGCCGACGCGAGCAGGAACGTGACGGCCGGCACCAGCACGGGCCGGGCGAACGCGGCCACATCGGGCAGCGCGATGCCGGCGAAAAGGCACAGCGCAAGAATCATCGAGGCGCGTGCATTGAGGAATTCGAGAAAGCGGACAAGCATGGATGTACGAAATCTAGCACAGGGACTTGCCGTCGCCGGAAGTTGCGCTAGGGTGCGCGTCCCATGCACAGACCCCACGAGTTTCCCGCCCCATTCGACCGCCATGCCGAGCCCGTCCGGCCGGACTGGATCGACTATAACGGCCACATGAACGTCGCCTATTACGTGCTGGCGTTCGACAACGCGACCGACACGTTCTTCGAGGCGATGGATTTCGGTGCCGCTTGGCGCAAGCGCACGAACTGTTCGTTCTTCGCGGTCGAGGGGCACGTCCGCTATCTGGGCGAACTGAAGCTTGGCGAGACGATCGCGATCTCGACCCAGCTTGTCGCGGCCGACGCGAAGCGGATCCATTATTTCCACACGATGCGCAACGCTGCCACGGGCGCGGTCGCCGCGACGATCGAGTTCTTGTCCCTGCATGTCGATATGGAAAGCCGTCGGGCGGTCCCGTTCCGGTCCGAAGACAGGCAGAGGATCGACTTATTTGCCCGCGCGCATGCCGGTTTGCCTGTTCCGGAGGCCGTCGGGCGGCGTATTTCGATGCCGCCCTTGCATGCACCCGGGGCAAAAGTCTAAAAATCAAAGACGAATTTCCGTTGGGGGACTCACATGCACGACCAGACCGTTACCGCCGTCCATTCCGTGCAGGCCCGTACACGGGCAGTTACCGCCGCGCTCGTCGCGATGGTGTTCGGCGGCTTCATCGTCGCCACGGTCGGCTTTGCCGGCGCCATGGAAATCCACAACACGGCGCACGATTCGCGCCACAGCTTCGCCTTCCCCTGCCACTGATCGGCCAGAGTAGCGGAATGATCTCCCGCCTTCTCTGGGTCGGATTGCTTGCCGGTCTCCTTGCGGGTCTACTTTCAGCCGGCGTACAGGCGGTCGGTACGTGGCCGCTGATCGCACAGGCCGAGACTTTCGAAGTCGCCGATGCCGCCTCCGCCGCCGCCGCCGCGGAGGAATGGTCGCCCGAAGGCGTGGAGCGGATCGCTTGGTCGGTGATCTTCAACCTTCTCACGGGCGCGGGCTTCGGCCTGCTCGCAAACGGCGCGCTTCTCATCCTCCGAAGCCTGCGTGCCACTTCGCTTGACTGGCGCGTCGGCGCGATCGTCGGCGCGGTCGGGTTTCTCACGTTTGCGCTGGCACCGGCATTCGGGCTCGCCCCCGCGCTGCCGGGCATGGCCGAAGGCGATCTCGTCGCGCGGCAGATCTGGTGGCTCGCGACGGCGGCGGCAACGCTCAGCGGCGCGGTGCTGATGGTGCTCGGCCGGCGCACGATGGACTGGCTGCTGGGGCTGACGCTGATCGCCGCCCCGCACGTGGTCGGCGCGCCGGGCGAGGCGATGGGCCTTCTCGGCCTGCTGTCGCATTCGGGAACGGTGGGCGAGGGCGGGATGCCTGTGGGTCTTGCGCAGCGATTCGCGATGACCTCGCTCGCAGCAGCTGCCGCGTTCTGGCTTGCCCTCGGCGTGGCCTCGGCTTGGCTGCAGCGCCGCTTTATCGCGCTCGGCTGAATCCGGTCAGAGCGACGACCTGAGCTTCAGATAGGTTCGCCGGTCGACCGAGCGCACGGCCATCTTGCGCACGGCGCCATCCTGCAGCAGATCGAACTCCAGCGTCGTTCCGGCCGGTCCCTGCGCCCACAGCGAACGGAACAGGTCGTCGAGCGTGTCGGGCTGCGCGCCCTTCACCGACACGATCACGTCGCCGCGCTTGATGCCGGCCTTTTCGGCGGGGCCTTCGGGCGTCACGCGCGCGACGAACAGCCGGCCGCGCACGGCCTCCACCGTCATGCCCAGCCACGGCCGCACCGGGCCGGCCGCCTTCCCGTCGTCGATGAGGTCGGCAAGGATCGGCGAAAGCAGGTCGATCGGCACGAAGACGTTGCCGGGCGTGGCCGATTCCGCGCCCGTCGCGTTGGCGACGATCAGCGAGCCGATGCCGACGAGTTTCCCCGAAGTATCGAGCAGTGCTGCCCCGCTCCAGCCGGGATGCGGCGGGCTCGTCCAGATCGCCTCGTCGAGCATGTACTCCCAGTTGCCCGCGAACGTGCGGCGCGAGACGACGAAGGCGGGCGCGGCCGCATCCGGCCCGCCGGCCGCCGCGATCACGACCGGATCGCGCGTCTTGATGTCGGAGGACTTGCCGAGCGCGATCGGCTTCACGCCGCGCGGCGCTTCGGCCGCGCGCATCAGGCCGAGGCCGCTGTCCTGGTCGTAGCCGACGACCTGCGCCAGTACCGTCCGCCCGTCGGCGAAACGCACCTCGCCGCCCGATGCCTCGACCATCAGGTAGCCGATGGTCAGCAGCAGGCCGGTGCCGTCGATGACGATGGCCGTGCCCTCGCGTTCGCGCCCCAGCGTGGCGGCGGTGCGCGCCTCGGCGGGCACGAAGGTCTTGAGATGGACGATGGCCCCGAAGTTGTGTTCGAGCCCGCTGGACTGGGCGCCGGCGGGCCCGGCGGCCGATACGAGGGCGAATAGGACGGCGAGCGAACGCAGCATCAAGCGCATGTCGGCCTCCCGGAACGGATGTCCGTCGTCATGCATTGTCCATGCCCGGACGGGTTTCGCCAAGGCTCTTGCATGCTATACAGCGCGAATATGAACACGGTTCCCGAATCGGCCGCCCTGCCGGCCTATCTTGCCAACCTCAACCCGCCGCAGCTCGATGCCGTCACCTCGACCGAGGGGCCGCTTCTGGTGCTGGCGGGGGCGGGGACGGGCAAGACGCGCGTGCTGATCACGCGGGTGTGCCATCTGATGGTCACGCGCAAGGCCTTCGCCAACCAGATCCTGGCGGTCACATTCACCAACAAGGCCGCCGCCGAGATGCGCGCGCGGATCGCCGCAATCGTCGGCGACTCGGTGGAGGCGATGTGGCTGGGAACCTTCCATGCGCTTGCCGCGCGCATCCTGCGCCGCCACGCCGAACATGTCGGCCTCAAGCCCAATTTCACGATCCTCGACCAGGACGACCAGATCCGGCTGATCAAGCAGCTGCTGCAGGCCGAGAATATCGACGACAAGAAATGGCCGCCGCGCGTCGTCCACAGTGTGATCGAACGCTGGAAGGACCGCGGCCTGACGCCCGACAAGGTCGGCGCCGACCCGGCAGGCGAGGCCGCTGGCGGCCGCGCGGCGGCGCTCTATCAGATGTACCAGGACCGCCTGAAGACGCTGAACGCCTGCGATTTCGGCGACCTGCTGCTCCACAACCTGACGATCTTCCAGTCACGCCCCGACGTGCTGGCCGAGTACCACAAGCGCTTCCGCTACATGCTGGTCGACGAATACCAGGACACCAACGTCGCCCAGTACATGTGGCTGCGCATCCTCGCCCAGCAGTCGCGCAACCTGTGCTGCGTGGGCGACGACGACCAGTCGATCTATGGCTGGCGCGGGGCGGAAGTGGGCAACATCCTGCGCTTCGAAAAGGATTTCCCCGGCGCCAAGATCGTGCGGCTCGAACAGAACTACCGGTCGAGCGAACATATCCTCGCCGCCGCCTCGGGCCTGATCGCGCACAACCGCGCGCGGCTGGGCAAGACGCTGTGGACGGCCCAGACCGGCGGCGAGCCCGTGACCGTGCGCCCGGTATGGGACGGCGAGCAGGAGGCGAACTTCGTCGCCGACGAAATCGAGAACCTGCAGCGCGCGGGCGAGAAGCTCGGCGACACCGCGATCCTCGTGCGCGCCGGTTTCCAGACGCGCGAGTTCGAGGAACGCTTCATCACGCTGGGCATCCCCTATCGCGTGATCGGCGGCCCACGTTTCTACGAGCGCGAGGAAATCCGCGACGCGATCGCCTATTTCCGCGTGATCGTGCAGCCCGACGACGATCTCGCCTTCGAGCGCATCATCAATAAGCCGCGCCGCGGCATCGGTGACGCGACGGTGCAGCTGCTCCAGCGCCTCGCGCGCGTGCGCGGCATGCCGCTGCTTGCCGCCGCCGAGACGCTGGTGACGACCGACGAACTCAAGCCCGCCGCGCGCAACGCGGTGCGCCGTGTGACCGAGGATTTCGCGCGCTGGCGCGCGCAGGTCGAGCGCGCGCACCATGCCGAGCTCGCCGCCACCGTGCTGGACGAGAGCGGCTATACGCGCATGTGGCAGGAGGACAAGTCGCCCGAGAAGGACGGCAAGCTCGAGAACCTGAAGGAACTCGTCGCCGCCCTTGAGGAGTACGACGACCTGCCGGCTTTCCTCGAGCATGTCAGCCTCGTGATGGAAAATGCCGAGGCCGCACCCGCCGACATGACGAGCCTGATGACGCTGCACGCGGCCAAGGGTCTCGAGTTCGGCACGGTTTTCCTGCCGGGCTGGGAGGAGGGGCTGTTTCCCCATCCGCGCGCGCTCGACGAGAAGGGCGAAGACGGGCTGGAGGAGGAGCGGCGCCTCGCGCATGTCGGCCTTACGCGCGCGCGCCGTCATGCCTACGTGACGTTCGCCGCCAACCGGCGCATCCACGGCATGTGGCAGTCGAGCGTGCCGTCGCGCTTCGTCGCCGAACTGCCGCCCGACCGGATCGACGTGAAGAGCGAGCCGGGCCTGTGGGGCGATGGTCCGCAATTCGCGTCGGCACCTGCCGAGACTTCGAGGCGCTTCGGCTACGGCTCGCGGCGTTCGCCGGTCATCGAAGGGCGCGCGACCGAGATCGGCCGGCGCGGATCCTCGCTGTCGCCCGGCATGCGCGTGTTCCACCAGAAATTCGGCTACGGCCGCGTCGTCGCCGCCGAGAGCGGCAAGCTCGAGGTCGAGTTCGAGCACAGCGGCCTCAAGCACGTCATGGAAAGCTTCGTGGAGAAAGCATGAGCACGATCTGGCGACTCGTCTTCCAGGCCGACGCAATGAGCCAGCAGGCCTATGTGCAGGCGATCGAGGAGGAGGCGGGCGCACTCACCGCCTTCGAGACGAGCCCCAATGGCCCGTGGCTCGTCGAAGCGTTCTTCGAGACGAAGCCCGAACTCGGCCGCCTGGCGCCGATGATCTTCGCCGTGGCCAAATCGCTCGGCCGGCCCGTGCCGTCGCTCGACGTGCAGGAAATTCCCGAGCGCGACTGGCTTGCCGAGAACCGCGCCTCGTTCCCGCCGCTGGCGATCGACCGCTTCTACGTCTATGGCAGCCATATCGACCGCAAGGTGCCGGCCGGCTGCTGGCCCATCGCGCTCGACGCGTCCATCGCGTTCGGTTCGGGCGAGCACGCGACGACCAAAGGCTGCCTCACGGCCATCGCGCGGCTTGCCCGGCGCAAGCGCTTCCACCGCGTGCTCGATCTCGGCTGCGGTTCGGGAATCCTATCGATCGGTGCGGCGCGTGCCAAACCATGCCGGGCGCTCGCTTCGGACATCGACGTCGATTCGGCGAACCTCGCGCGCCAGAACATGCGCGACAACGGTCTCGCGGCGCGCGTGCGCGTCGTGCACTCGGCCGGCTTCGCCAAGCTGGGCGCCACGCACGCGTCGTTCGATCTCGTGCTTGCCAACATCCTCGCCCGGCCGCTCACGCAGCTGGCGACGCCGCTGTCGCGAGCGCTCGTGCCGGGCGGCACGCTGGTGCTGTCGGGCCTGCTGGCCGATCAGGAAGCCTGGGTGAAGGCGGCGTATCTTGCGCGCCGGCTTTCGTTCCGCGGCCGCCTCGCGATCGCGGGCTGGCACACGCTGGTCTTCCGCAAGCCCGCCTAGGACGCCGCTTCGTACTGGTCGGGGGCGAGCAGGCGGTAGCCGACGCCCAGCTCGGTGATGATGTAGCGCGGCCTTGTCGCGTCCGCTTCGATCTTGTTGCGCAGCTTGCGCATGAAGATGCGCAGATAGTGCGCGTCCTCCGCGTGGCCGGGGCCCCAGACTTCATTCAGCATCTGCTGATGCGTGGCGACCTTGCCGGCGTGCCGGGCGAGGAATTGCAGCAGCTGGTATTCCTTTGGCGACAGCTTGATCTCGCCCTCGCCGATGAAGACCTGCCGGCGCGCCATGTCGATGGAAAGCGCGCCGACCGAGAATTTCGGCTGTGCTGCGATCTCGGGGATGCGGCGCAGCAGCGCGTTGACGCGCGCGACGAACTCGGCAGCGCCGAACGGCTTGGTCATGTAGTCGTCCGCGCCCAGTTCGAGCGCCTTCACCTTGTCGGCCTCGCGGTCGCGCACCGACAGGATCAGCACCGGCAGCCACGTCCACTCGCGCAGGCGGCGCAGCACGTCGAGCCCGTCCATGTCGCCGAGCTGGAGATCGAGCACGACCATGTCGGCGCCGGAGGTCGGCGCCACGCGCAGCGCTTCCTCGCCCGACGCCGCTTCGAGCACCTCGAATCCCTGGACCGAAAGGCCCGTGCGCAGGAACCGGCGAATCTGAGGTTCGTCGTCGACGATCAGGATCTTGCGTGTCCGGTTCAAGCCGCTTCGCCTTCGTCCACATAATTGCGTGCCTGCGCCACCGGCAGGCGGATTCGCACGAGTGTACCCCGGCCGAGGCCGGCGCTCGTTGCTTCGATTGACCCGCCGCAGGCTTCGACGAACGCGCGGCTGATGGCAAGCCCGAGCCCGCTGCCGTCCGGCTCGCCCAGTCCTTCGACCGCGCGATAGAACTGGTCGAAGATATGGCGGCCCTGATCGGGCGTCAGGCCACGGCCCTGGTCGCGCACGAACAGGTCGATCCGGTCGGCGGCGTCAGCGGCGGGTGCGGCGCCGATCTCGATCGTCGAGCCGGGCGGGGCGTATTTCGCCGCGTTCTCGACGACGTTGGCGAAAGCCTGCTCGAGCAGGACGGCATCCGCGTTCGGCATCGCAAGATCGGCCGGAAGGCGCACGTCGACGCGATGGCGTTCGAGCGCGCGGCGGTTCTGGCGCAGCGCCACGTCGACGATGTCGACGAGGTCGACCGGCTCGATCACCGCCTGCAGGCGGCCGGCGCGGATCCGCGTGAGATCGAACATGCGCGCGATGAGCCGGTCGAGGCGCGTGGCCTCCTCGCGGATCGTCACCTTCAGCTCGTTGCGTTCCTGCGCCGAGCAGAGTTCGCCATAGCGTTCCAGCGTCGTGGCCGAACCGAGGATCGCCGCCAGCGGCGTGCGCAGATCGTGCGAGATCGAACTGAGGATCGCGTCGCGCAGCGCCTCCGCCCGCTGGTCGACGCGGATCGCGTCGATGCGCGCGGCGAGATCGGAGCGCACGAGCACGTTGGCGATGAAGGCGAGCAGCGCGTCGACGAACACACGCTCGATGCCGCGAAGGAAACCGTCGGATTCGATCGCGATCAGCCCCGATGGCTCGGCGCCGTGCCCGATCGCGCGCAGGCACCAATCGCCTCGCTGGCGCGGTGGCACGGCCCGGCCGAGGGACTTCCACTCGTTCCATATCTCCCGCGCGGCTTCCAGCTGCGCGGGCCCGGGTTGCCTGTCGCCTTGCGATGCGACGATCGCGATCGAATCGCCGACCGGGCGGAAGAGGCAGACGGGCGCATCCGCCAGCCCGTGGATCTCGCGCACCACGAGCTGGGGCAGTTCGACGAAATCCGCGACGGTCGCGACGCGCCGGCTGAATTCATAAAGGTGGCGCATGCGTGCTTCGCGCTGGCGCGCGCTGTCCGTCGAGTGGCGGGCCCAGTCGGCCACGCCGCCCACGACCGTGGCGACGAGCGCGAAGACCACGATGTCGAGTGCGTGCTCGGGATCCTCGACGTAGAAATTGTACATCGGTGGATAGTGGAAAAAACTCACGGCCGCGACGGCGAGCGTGACCGCGACCAGCGCGTGGAGCGGCCCCCACAGCAGCGCCGACAGCAGGACCGACGGCACGAATAGCAGCGAGATCGTCGCGACGGACGCCGACTGCAGCAGTGCATGTGCGATGACCGCCGTCAGCATCACCATGATGCTTGTCAGGATCAGCGGCTTGACGTTGTCCATGTACGGTTCCGGATTTTGTTTACGGAAAAGTTATGCAGCCACGCTGTTCGTGCCGTTGCATTTTTACGCCCATCCGGGGTCTTGTCCAACTTGAACGGCAGTCCACGAACGCACGCCGAGTCAAAAATATCCACGCCAAATCACCGGATAGAAAAAGGGAGTTCCTGCGAATGAGCGCCAACGCAGCCGCAATTGACGGCCCCGCGCCTATGACGCGCGAAGAGAGGAAGGTCATCCTGGCTTCGTCGCTGGGTACCGTCTTCGAATGGTACGACTTCTACCTTTACGGGTCGCTGGCCGCCATGATCGGCGCGCAGTTTTTCAGCGCCTTCCCCGAAGCCCAGCGCAACGTCTTCGCGCTGCTCGCCTTTGCCGCCGGCTTCCTCGTGCGTCCGTTCGGCGCACTGGTGTTCGGCCGCCTCGGCGACATGGTGGGCCGCAAGTACACCTTCCTCATCACCATCGTCATCATGGGTGCCTCGACGTTCCTCGTCGGCTGCCTGCCCAGCTACGGCACGATCGGCGTCATCGCGCCCGTCGTTCTGATTGCGCTGCGCATGCTCCAGGGCCTGGCGCTGGGCGGTGAGTACGGCGGTGCGGCCGTTTACGTCGCCGAGCACGCTCCGCAGGGGCGTCGCGGCTTCTACACGAGCTGGATCCAGACGACGGCCACGCTCGGCCTGCTGCTTTCGCTGATCGTAATTCTGGCGGTCCGCACGCAGCTCGGCGAAAAGGAATTCGCCGAATGGGGCTGGCGCATTCCGTTCCTGGCTTCGATCTTCCTGCTCGGGATTTCGGTCTGGATCCGGTTGCAGATGGAAGAAAGCCCGGCTTTCAAGAAGATGAAGGAAGAGGGCACGCATTCCAAGGCGCCGCTCTCGGAAGCCTTCGGCCAGTGGAAGAACGCCAAGATCGCGCTGCTTGCCCTGCTCGGCATGGTCGCCGGTCAGGCGGTGGTCTGGTACACGGGCCAGTTCTACGCACTGTTCTTCCTGCAGGCGATCCTCAAGATCGATCTGTACACGTCGAACGTGCTTATCGCCTGGTCGCTGATCTTCGGTACGGGTGGCTTCATCGTCTTCGGCGCGCTGTCGGACAAGATCGGCCGCAAGCCGATCATCCTGGCCGGCTGCCTGATCGCGGCTGTGACGTACTTCCCGCTGTTCACGGCGCTGACCGAAACGGCCGACCCGACGCTGGCAGCCGCGCAGAAGAGCGCGCCTGTCGTCGTCACGGCCGATCCGGCGGACTGCTCGTTCCAGTTCAACCCGACCGGAACGGTTAAGTTCACCAGCTCGTGCGACATCGCCAAGTCGTTCCTCGCGCGCAACGCCGTCTCGTACAAGACGGAAGCGGGCGCTCCGGGATCGACGGCGCAGATCGCCATCGGTTCGGTCGTCATCCCGTCCTACGACGCCGACAAGCTCGGCGCCGCAGCGGGCGCGGCCGCCACGGCGTTCAACACGGCGGCAACCGCGGCGATCTACGCGGCCGGCTACCCGCGCGCGGTTGATGAAAACCGCGTCAAGGTGACGGGTATCTTCGACGTGTTCCGTCCGCAGCCGTTCAAGGTGATCGTCATCCTGACGATCATGGTCATCTACGTGACCATGGTGTACGGCCCGATCGCGGCGGCGCTCGTCGAGTTCTTCCCGACGCGCATCCGCTACACCTCGATGTCGCTGCCCTATCACATCGGCAACGGCTGGTTCGGCGGCCTCCTGCCGGCCACGTCGTTCGCGATGGTGGCCCAGACGGGCGACATCTACTACGGCCTCTGGTACCCGATCATCGTGGCACTTGGCACCTTCGTCATCGGGCTGCTCTTCGTGCCCGAAACCAAGGACCGCGACATCTACACTTACGAAGGCCAGCGCTAAGGCCTGCAACGACTCGTCCGCCCGGCTTCGGCCGGACGGGCCGGGTAGTCTCCACCGGCGTGGACCTACCCTAACTCGAAGGGCTCCGTCTTCATGGCGGAGCCCTTTTTTTGTGGTTTTTCCCGGTATTCCGCGTCCGGTTGCCCTCGCACCGCAATCGGCCTATGGTCCGCCTTGGACGGGGCTGCGGGGTGCGTTCAGGCACGCGTATTCCCCGGGGCGATAATAAACTCCTAGGGGGCTGTCCCTATCGACATCTTGGTGTCGAAATATGGCCCCCACCTGCTGTTAGCGGGCCACGGAGGAAAGCAACGCCGACGGCCACTGTGGCTCCGTCCACCTTCCCCCATCCGACAAACCGACTGGACGACACAGGCCGCTTCTTGACCGCGCACAAGCCGACAGACGAAGAACTCCAGGAAGCGAAGACCGAGCTGCGCGCGGCCGCCCGCGACCGGCGCGAGCGCGCGCATGCGGTCGACGGCGCCGGCGCCGCGCGTGCGGTGCGCGACCGCTTCCTCGCCAACGTGCCGCTCGCGCACGATGCCGTCGTCGCCGGCTACTGGCCGTTCGGCAGCGAACTCGATCCGATGCCGCTGATGCAGGCGCTGCACGCGCGCGGCCACAAGCTGGCTCTTCCGGTGGTCGTACGCCGGCGCGCGCCGCTGATCTTCCGCCAGTGGCAGCCCGGCGACGAGATGGCCACCCACCGCTTCGGCATGAACGAACCGCTGCCCGAAAAGCCGCAGGTCGATCCCGACATCCTGCTCGTCCCGCTGCTCGCCTTCGACGGCGAGGGGAACCGCATCGGCTATGGCGGCGGCTTCTACGATCGAACGATCCTGCAGCAGCGCCATTTCCATCCGCTGCGCGCGGTCGGCGTCGGCTTCTCGGTGCAGAAGGTCGACCGGATCCCGACCACGATCGACGACCAGAAGCTCGACTGGGTCGTGACGGAAAAGGAAGCGCTTTCGATGCGCACGGACGCGCGTGCGCGCGGCTGGCTGTCATGGTGGCCGTGGTGAAGCTGCTGTTCCTGGGCGACATCGTGGGCCGGTCCGGGCGCGATGCGATCGCGCGCCATCTGCCCGGATTGCGCAAGTCGCTCGGCCTCGATTTCGTCGTGGCCAACGGCGAGAACGCGGCCGGCGGGTTCGGCATCACCGACAAGATCGCGACCGAACTCTATGCCACGGGCATCGACTGCATCACGACCGGCAACCATGTGTGGGACCAGCGCGAGCTGATGCTGACGATCGACCGCGATCCCAAGCTGCTGCGCCCGCTCAACTTCCCGAAGGGCACGCCGGGCAAGGGGGCGGGCGTCTACCGCCTGCCGGGTGGCCAGTCGATCGTCGTGGCAAACGTGATGGCACGCCTGTTCATGGACGCGCTTGACGACCCGTTCGCCGCCGTCGAAGCGCTGCTCGCCCAGCACCGGCTCGGGCAGGGCGGGCTCGCCGCGATCCTCATCGACGTGCACGGCGAAGCGTCGAGCGAGAAATATGCGCTCGGCCATCTGTGCGACGGGCGCGCTTCGCTCGTCGTCGGCTCCCACAGCCATGTGCCCACGGCGGATGCGCAGGTGCTTGTCGGCGGGACCGGTTACCAGACCGATGCCGGCATGTGTGGCGACTACGATTCGGTTATCGGCATGAAGAAGGAAGCGGCCATCCAACGCTTCGTGCGCAAACTGCCGGGCGAACGCCTGACGCCGGCCGAAGGCGAAGGCACGCTGTGCGCGATCTATGCCGAGATCGGCGCCAACGGTCTTGCTACGCGCGTGGCCCCGCTGCGCGTCGGCGGAAGGCTGATCCCGGCGATGCCCTAGCCGGGCGCAGACGGGAACAAAACGTGACTGCCGGCTAGGTTTGGTATAGATTTCACGCTGAATCCCTTATATCTAGCCGATTCGGACGCGATTCGAGCGGGACGACAAGACAATGGCCGGCCATTCCCAGTTCAAGAACATCATGCACCGCAAGGGCAAGCAGGATGCCCGCCGCGGGAAGATCTTCACGAAGATCATCCGTGAAATCACGGTCGCCGCGCGCACTGGTTCGCCCGATCCCGCGTCCAATCCGCGCCTGCGCGCCGCGATGATCGCGGGCCGGGCCGAGAACATGCCCAAGGATACGATCGACCGCGCGATCCGCCGCGGCTCCGGCCAGGAAGACGGCGTGGTCTACGAGGAGTTCCGCTACGAGGGCTACGGCCCCGGTAGCGTCGCCTTCATCGTCGAGGCGATGACCGAGAACCGCAACCGCACGGCGCCGGAAATCCGCACGATCTTCTCCAAGCACGGCGGGGCGCTGGGCGAGGCGAACTCGGTCGCATTCAATTTCACGCGCGTGGGCCAGATCGTGTTCGCGGCCGGCAAGATAGCGGCCGACGCGTTCCTCGATGCCGCGATCGAGGCGGGCGCCGACGACGTCGAATCGACAGCCGAGACGCATGCCGCGACTTGTCCCGTCGACGATTTCGGCGCCGTGCGCAGCGCGCTGGAAGCGAAGTTCGGCGAACCGAAATCCGCTGCGCTCGTCTTCAAGCCGGGCGTTACGGTGCCGCTCGACGAAGAGCAGGCGCGCGCCGTTCTTGAACTGGTGGAAGCGCTCGAGGACAACGACGACGTCCAGACCGTGACGACGAATTTCGAGGTCTCGGACGCCGTGCTCGCCAAGCTGTCGGCGGCCTGAGCGGCATGCGCCTCATCGGCATCGATCCAGGCCTCAGGACGACCGGATGGGGCGTGATCGAGGCCGAGGGCAACCGCCTGACGCATGTCGCCAACGGGCGCGTCACCAGCGATGCCGCCGCGACGATGGCCGAGCGGCTCGTGCAACTGCATGACGGTCTGATCGCGGTGCTGGAGCGCTGGCGCCCTGCCGAAGCGGCGGTCGAGGAAACCTTCGTCAATTCCAATCCGGCCTCCACGCTGAAGCTCGGCCAGGCGCGCGGCATCGCGCTGCTGGCGCCCGCGCGGATGGGGCTTGCCGTCGCCGAATATGCGGCCAACGCGGTCAAGAAGGCGGTGGTGGGTGCCGGGCACGCCGACAAGACGCAGATCCAGGCGATGGTGAAACGGCTGATGCCGGGCGTGGAACTCGCCGGGCCCGACGCCGCCGACGCGCTCGCCATCGCGATCTGCCACGCACACCACGCCGCCAGCCGCAACGCCTGGGCGAAGGGTACGGTCATGGCGGGTGCGCGATGATCGCCCGTCTCAAGGGCCGCGTGGACGAGCGCAACAAGGACAACTGCGTCATCGACGTGAATGGCGTTGGCTATCTCGTGCGCGCGTCCTCGCGCACGCTTGCGGCACTTCCCGGCGTCGGCGAGGCGTGCACGCTGCATATCGAGACGAGCATCCGCGAAGATGCGTTCGAGCTGTTCGGCTTCCTGGTTCCCGAAGAGCGCGACTGCTACCGGCTGCTGACGACCGTTCAGGGCGTGGGGCCGAAGGCCGCACTCGCATTGCTGTCGGCGCTGGCGCCCGGCGAGATCGCCGCTGCGATCCTTGCCGACGACAAGTCGACGCTGACGCGCGCCGACGGCGTGGGCCCGAAGCTCGCCCAGCGCATCGCCTCGGAACTGAAGGATAAGGTCGCTGCCCTCGGACTTGCCGTCGGAGCGGGCAAAGCCGCAAGCGGCCTTGCGGTCGTCGCGGGTGCGGCACCGGCCGGTGCGGCCGCTGCCGATGCGGTGTCCGCGCTCGTCAATCTCGGCTATCGCCGTGCCGAGGCGATTGCGGCCGTCAACAAGGCGGCGAAGAAGCTGGGTGACGGCGCTCGCGTCGAAGCGCTGATTCCGGCAGGCCTCAAGGAGCTCGGCGCATGAAGCCCGCCAAGCCCGCCAAGCCCGACGTGCCGGCCCGCGAGATCGCGCGCGAAGCCCTTGCCGACGATGCGCCGGAGCTGAAGATCCGCCCGCTGTCGCTCGACGATTTCGTCGGCCAGCGTCAGGTGCGCGAAAATCTGCGCGTGTTCGTCGAGGCCGCGCGCGGGCGCAACGAAGCGCTCGATCATGTGCTGCTGCACGGGCCGCCGGGCCTCGGCAAGACCACGCTCGCCCAGATCGTCGCCAAGGAATTGGGCGTTGGATTCCGCGCCACGTCGGGCCCCGTCATCGCGCGCGCGGGCGACCTTGCCGCACTTCTGACGAACCTCCAGCCGCGCGACGTGCTGTTCATCGACGAGATCCACCGTCTTGCGCCCGCGGTGGAGGAAATCCTCTATCCCGCGATGGAGGATTTCCAGCTCGACCTCATCATCGGCGAGGGGCCGGCCGCGCGCTCGGTGCGCATCGACCTGCCGCCCTTCACGCTGGTGGGTGCGACGACGCGCGCAGGCCTCGTCACCACGCCGCTGCGCGACCGTTTTGGCATTCCGCTGCGTCTCGTCTTCTATTCGCCCGAGGAACTCGAATCCATCGTGCGCCGGGCGGCCGGCGTGCTCGGCTGCAACCTTGCCGAGGATGGCGCACGCGAGATCGCCAAGCGCTGCCGCGGCACGCCGCGTATCGCCGGAAGGCTGCTGCGCCGCGTGCGCGATTTTGCGTCGGTCGCGGGCGTGGCAACGATCGACCGCAAGGCGGCGGATGCCGCCCTTGCGCGCCTCGATGTCGATTTTCTCGGTCTCGATGCGATGGACCGGCGCTACATGAGCTGCATCGCCGAGAACTACGGCGGCGGACCGGTCGGCGTGGAAACGCTGGCAGCGGCACTGGCCGAGCAGCGCGACACGATCGAGGAAGTGATCGAGCCGTTCCTGATCCAGGAAGGCCTGTTGCTGCGCACGCCGCGCGGGCGCGTGCTGGGCGAGAAGGGTTGGCGCCATCTGGGCCTGACGCCGCCGGCCGGCGCACAGGTGCAGCTCGATTTCGTGGCCCCTGACGACGAGGCGGCCCCTTGAACGCACCCCACCGTTTCGTCACGCGTGTGTACTACGAAGATACCGACGCCGCCGGCATCGTGTACTACGCGAACTACCTCAAGTTTGCCGAGCGCGCGCGCACCGAGATCCTGCGCGAGGCCGGAATCGTGCAGCGCACAATGGCCGAGGAATTGGGTGTCGCCTTCGCGGTGCGTTCGGTGAATGTCGAGTATCTAAGCCCGGCCCGTCTGGACGAGGCGCTGGTCGTCGAAACGACGATTCTCGACGTGGGCGGTGCCACCGCCGAGGGGCTCCAGATTGTTCGGCGGGCCGAAGACGGTGCCGAATTGGCCCAGGTCGCGGTAAAGCTTGCCTGCATCAAGCTGGCTGGCGGGCGGCCGGTCCGCATCCCGGATTCCGTCCGCGCAGCCCTGTCGCGCCATATTGTCGTCACGAAAGCCTGAGACAACCCGAACTTTCAGGAAAGCAGTCAAGAAATGGACCGTACCGTCGAAACGACCGCCCTGGGTGGCTCCGGCATGCCCGAGTTCACACCGTGGGCCCTTTTCCTGCATGCCGACCTTGTCGGCCAGTTTGTCGTCCTCATCCTGCTGATCGCGTCCTTCTGGACCTGGGCGATCGTCATCGACAAGTGGCTGCGTCTGCGCCGCCTGCAGGCAGCCGCCAACCAGTTCGAGGACCAGTTCTGGTCCGGCGGGTCGCTCGAGGATCTCTACGACCGCATCGGCGCCCAACCCGGCGACCCGATGACCGCGATGTTCGGCGCGGCGATGCGCGAATGGCGCCGCACGGCCGCCAAGGGCCTCGTCGCCGCGGGCCAGATGCGCGCCTCGCTGCAGGCCCGCATCGAGCGCGTGATGCAGGTCACGCTGTCGCGCGAGATGGACCGCCTCGAAAAGCAGATGACGTTCCTCGCCTCGGTCGGATCGACGGCCCCGTTCATCGGCCTCTTCGGCACGGTGTGGGGCATCATGCGTTCGTTCCACTCGATCGGGCGTCACGAAGAACACCTCGATCGCGTCGGTCGCCCCCGGCCTTGCCGAGGCGCTGTTCGCCACGGCACTGGGTCTCATCGCCGCGATCCCGGCGGTCATCGCCTACAACAAGATCTCGACGGAGCTGAACCGCTATGCGGGCCGGCTCGAGACGTTCTCCTCGGAGTTCGGCGCCATCCTGTCGCGCCAGCTCGAAGAGAAGAACTAGGCCATGGCCGGTCCTCTTATGCAGTCGGGTCGCCGGGGCGCGTCGCGCCGCGGTGCCCGGCTCGTGGCCGAGATCAACGTCACGCCGTTCGTCGACGTGATGCTCGTGCTGCTGGTGATCTTCATGATCACGGCGCCGCTGCTGACCTCGACCGTGCCGGTCGACCTGCCGCAGACGCAGGCCGCGCGCGCCACCGGCCAGGACGAGCCGCTGGTCGTCTCGGTAAATTCGGGCGGCAAGGTCTTCCTGATGGACAGCGAGCTGGAACTTGACGGGTTGATCGCGCGCCTGCGCGAGATCACCAAGAACAACAACGACGCGCGCATCTTCGTGCGCGGCGACAAGGCCATCAATTACGGCCGCGTGCTCGAGGTGATGGGCGCGATCGCGGCCGCCGGCTACAGCAAGGTGGCGCTGGTCGCCGAAGTGCCGGCGGGTGCCCCGCGCCGGCCAGCAAGCGCCGAGGCGCTAGGACGACGGCATGACGGCGATCGCGGCAAGCGCAACGTTGGAGGACAAGCCGGAAGTCGACATGCGCTGGGGCATGGTCGCGTCGGGCGTCCTTCACGTCGCGGTTTTCCTGTTCGCGATCTTCGATCCGCTGAGCCTGCTGCGCCCGCGTGTGGAAGTGATTGAAGCGCCGCTGATCTTCGAAGTGCTGCCCATCGCCGCGATCACCAACGCCCCGCCGCCGCGCCCCGATCCGCCGGCGCCCACGCCGCCGAAGGTCGAAGCCCCGCCGGCCGAGGCGCCGACACCGCCGGCCCCCACGCCGACGCGCCCGCAGCCCGCACCGCCGCCACCCCCGCCGCCGCCGCCCGCGCCGGCACCACCTGCACCCGCACCGCCAGCTCCGCCGCCACCGACGCCGGCCCCTGCGCCGCGCGTCGAGCCGACGCCTGCACCCACGCCGGCCCCGGCGCCGCCCGCGCCGCCGCGTCCGGTCGTCCAGACGCCGCCAACGCCGCCCGCACCGGCACCACGCCCGCAGCAGCAGCAGTTCAGCCTCGACAACCTGCTCCGCGACGTCGCCAAGCCGCGCCCGGCACCGCCGCAGGCGACCCAGACGCCACCCTCGCCGACACCACAGCCGGCTGCGCGCGCGGCGTCCAACGCGCCCAACAATCCGCTGCTGCCGCTGTCGATGACTGAGACCGACGCGATCCGCCAGCGCGTCTCGCAGTTCTGGAACATCGATGCCGGTGCACGCGGCGTGGAAACATTTGCGGTCGAACTGCGCGTATGGGTGCTGCCGGACGGAACGGTGCAGGACGTGCGCATCGAGCGGACGACCGGCGAGGACAGCCCTTTCCGCCAGGCTTTCGCCGAAGGCGCGCGCCGTGCGGTGCAGCGCGCCTCGCCGCTGCCGATGCCGGCGAACAACGCCCAGCAGATGATCAACGGAAATCTGACGCTCGCCTTCAAGGCGAGCGAAATGCTCGGCCAGAGACGATGATCCCCGAATCGTCTAGAACTTCACAGACACCTTCGATGGAAGCATGCCGATGAAGATGATCGAACGCTCCGGTTTCCCGATGTCGCGCCGCGCGCTGTTCGCAGGCGGCCTCGCGCTTGCCGCGGCACCAGCCGCGGCGCAGGTCCGCATCGACATCACGCGCGGCCGCGTCGACCCGGTCCCGACGGCCGTGTCGAACTTCTTCGGCGAAGGCCCGAACGAGGCGACCGGGCGCGAGATGGCGAAGGTCATCGCGGGCAATCTCGAGCGGTCGGGCCTGTTCCGGCCGATCGACCAGAAGGCCTATATCCAGACGCCCGCGCAGATGCGCACGGCCCCGCCGCGCTTCCCCGACTGGCGCAGCCTCAATGCGGCGCTGCTCGTGCACGGCGCCATCGAAACGCAGAATGACGGCCGCCTGAAGGTGGAGTTCCGCCTGTGGGACGTCTACGGCGAGAGCCAGATGGAGGGCCGCGTCTACACGACCGTGGCGGCCAACTGGCGGCGCATCGCGCATATCGTGTCGGACGCGGTCTACAAGCGCGTCACCGGCGAGGACGGCTATTTCGACACGCGCATCGTCTACATCTCGGAATCGGGGCCTGCGCAGCGGCGCGTGAAGCGTCTTGCGATCATGGACCAGGATGGCGCGAACCACCGTTTCCTCACCGACGGGCGCGAACTCGTCCTCACGCCGCGCTTCTCGCCCACGGCGCAGGAGATCACGTATCTCGCCTATGTGCCGGTTGCCAACAATCCGAACATCGTCCGGCCGCGCGTCTATCTCTACAACATCGACACCGGCCAGCGCGAAGTGGTCGGCGATTTTCCCGGCATGACGTTCGCGCCGCGCTTCTCGCCCGACGGCAACCGCATCATCATGTCGATGTCCCAGCAGGGGAACACCGACGTCTATTCGATGGATCTGCGCACGCGCCAGCAGCTGCGCGTGACGAACCATCCCTCGATCAACACGTCGCCTTCCTATTCGCCGGACGCGCGCCAGATCGTCTTCAACTCAGATCGCGGCGGCACGCAACAGTTGTATACGATGACGGCCGGCGGCGACAACGTGCAGCGGATCAGCTTCGGTACGGGCCGTTATGCCACCCCCGTCTGGTCGCCGCGCGGCGACCTGATCGCCTTCACCAAGCAGACCGAGGGCGAATTCTACATCGGCGTGATGCGGCCCGACGGCAAGGACGAGCGGCTCCTGACGCGCGCCTTCCTCGTCGAGGCCCCGACCTGGGCGCCGAATGGCCGCGTAGTGATGTATTTTCGCCAAGGCCCCTCGGATGCCCGCGGGCAGGGCGGAAATCCGCGACTTTATTCAATAGATCTAACGGGTTACAACGAACGGGAGATATTGACCCCGGCGGACGGTTCCGACCCCGCCTGGTCGCCGCTACTGCCTTGACGATCCTTGACGATCCTTGATTTGTAACAACCCGGCCTTTATATTCCGCTCGGTTTTGCCAGAGCGGCCTATTTTCGGTTTGCGCAATGCAATGAAGATGGTCCGCCGCGGTCGCTAGATCACACACATACCGACACGCCACATCCCGAGACGTGGGTAGGAAGAAAGAGGAGTTCGATTAAATGCGCTTTAAGCTGATGAGCATGCTTGCCGCGGTCGCCCTGCTGGCTGCGTGCGAAACCGCCCCGCAGAACCAGGCCGCCACGGGCGGTTCCGGCGCTGCAGCGGCTCCGGCCGCCGCTCCGGCTCCGTCGGGTCCGCGTCCGGGTTCGCAGGAAGATCTGGTCCGCAACGTCGGCGATCGCATTTTCTACGACTTCGACAAGTCGGAACTGCGTCCGGAAGCCCGCCGCACGATCGAGCGTTGGGCCGGCTGGCTGAAGCAGTACCCGCAGGTCACCGTGACCGTCGAAGGTCACGCCGACGAGCGCGGTACGCGCGAGTACAACATCGCGCTGGGCGAGCGTCGCGCCACCGCGGCCCGCAACTTCCTCGTCTCGCAGGGCATCGACGCCCGTCGCGTGGCGACGATCTCGTACGGCAAGGAACGCCCGGCGGTCCTCGGCTCGAACGAGGCGGCCTGGTCGCAGAACCGCCGCGCGGTCATGCAGGTCAACTAAGCCGGTTGGCGGTTCGCCGCTCCGCTTAGTCTGAGGTACAGAAGCGCCCGTCCGGGAAATCCCGGGCGGGCGTTTTCTTTTGAATGCTCCAAGTCGAAGCCCGGGACCGCCATGAAACTTCTGCGCCGCCACCTGCCGCTCCTTTTCCTCGCCGGTCTGCTTGCCGCCTGCGCGGCGACGCCTGCACCTGAGCCCGAGCCGCGCGTCTACCTGGTGTTCTTCGAGGTCGACAGCTACGAGCTGACGCCTGCCGCACGCCAGGCGCTGGAAAAGCTCCCCCAGCGCGTGATCCGAAACCCGCAGGCGAAGGTGACGATCGAAGGCCATACCGACGCGGTTGGCTCGGTCGGCTACAACATGAAGCTCGGCGAGCAGCGCGCGGGCGCCGTACTCGCGTATCTCACGAGTGAAGGCATCCCGATGGCGCGTATCACGACCGTTTCCTTCGGCGCGGAAGCGGCCGACGCGCTGGGAACGGGCGAACGCGCCTCGGCCCTGCTGCGCCGGGTGGTTGTACGCGTCGATTAATCCCCGCTTCCGCCGCAAAAGCGCCTCGATCCGGCCGCTGATGCGACATCTTTGCGATGCAGGTTGCATGCACGCCGATTCGCGGGCGAAAAGGCGCGGCGTCCAACCGGAGGATCGAAGAAAAATGCGTATCAAATTGCTGGCCGCCGTCGCGGCCCTCGCACTGCTTGCGGCATGCGACACGGCCGGAACCAACAGCGGCGGCCTCAGCGGCACGGGCGGCGTCCCGGCCGTGGCCAATGCGCCGGGGGCCGGCGGTTCGGGGATCGGCTCAGGCGCGCTCGGCGCAAACGCCGTCCGCCCCGGCAGCCAGGAAGATCTCGCGGCGAAGGTTGGCGACCGGATCTACTACGACTCCGACCGCTCGGACCTGCGCGCCGACGCGCGCCGTACCGTCGAAGGCTGGGCTGGCTGGCTGCGCCAGAACCCGACGGTCTCCGTCACGATCGAAGGCCATGCCGACGAACGGGGTACACGCGAATACAACCTCGCACTGGGCGAGCGCCGTGCGGCCGCCGCGCGCAACTTCCTGATCACGCAAGGCATCGAAGCGCGCCGTCTCGCGACCGTCTCGTACGGCAAGGAGCGCCCGCAGGTCCTCGGCTCGAACGAGGCCGCCTGGAGCCAGAACCGCCGCGGCGTGATGCTGGTCAACTGACGTCGATCGCCAGTTCGGCGTTCTGGCGGGCGGGTACCCTCGGGGTACCCGCCCGCCTTTATTTCGCCCTCCGCGAACCTTAAACTCCGGCGTCATGATCCGCCGATTCGCCCTTTGCGCCGCGCTTGTCGCGGCCACCGCATGGACCGCGCCGATGCCGGCCCATGCCCAGTCGCAAGACCTCCGCCCGCTGATCGACCGCATGGATCGCCTGCAGCGGGACATGGACGTCATGCAGCGCAACCTCGCGCGTGGCGGTACGTCCGGCGGGGCCGTCCAGCCCGTCAGCCCGCCGCCGCCCCAGCAAATGGCGCCGGGCCTCGGCACCACGCCGTCGAGCGGTTTCGTCGAGCAGACGGACGTGCGCCTCTCCGCCCTTGAAGGGCAGCTGCGCGACATGACCGGCCGCCTCGAAGAGGCGCTCAACAGCATCGGCCTGCTCCAGCAGCGGCTGGAGAAGCTCGTGGGCGATGTCGATTTCCGCCTCGGCGCGCTCGAGAAGGGCGGGGCGCCCGCACCTGCCGCCGACGCGGCCGCACCTGCCGCCGCCGCCGCACCTTCCTCGCCCGGCCAGCCGGTCGTCCGGCCCGGCGAGGCGCGACTTCAACTGGTTCCCGGTGGCCCTCCGACTGCGCCGCAGGCCGCGGCCCCGGCCGGCGGGGCGCCTGCCGCCGCCGCTGCCGTGACGCTGCCCGCCGGCCCGCCCGAGACGCAGTACGAGTTCGCCTACGGCCTCTATCAGCAGGCCGTGCAGGACCGCGGCGATTTTGGCCGCGCCGAAACGGCGCTGCGCAGCTTCGTGACGGCCAACGGCACGCACCGGCTTGCCGGCGATGCGCAATACTGGCTGGGCGAGACCTTCTACGCGCGCCGCGACTGGAACAACGCCTCGGCGGCCTTCGCCGAGCAGTTCCGTCGCTTCCCGCAAAACACCAAGGCGCCCGACAGCCTCCTGCGCCTCGGTCAGTCGCTCGGCCAGCTCAACCGCAAGGCGGATTCCTGCGGCACGCTGGGCGAGCTCGAGAAGCGCTATCCCAATGCCAGCCAGTCGATAAAGATCGCCGCCCAGCGCGAACGTTCCCGCCTGCAGTGCGGCTGAGCCGCCGCGTGCCGTGAGCGGCGGCACGCCGATTTCCGATGCCGCGTTCGCCGCGGCGTTGGCACGCCTCGCTCCCTTCGAGAAGCACCCGCATGTCGCCGTCGCCTGGTCGGGCGGAGGTGATTCGACGGCCCTGCTTGCGCTGGCGCAGGCATGGGCCGGCGCGCATTGCGCGCGGGTGACGGCCTTCCATGTCGATCACGGGCTGCGCGCGAATTCGGCCGACGAGGCCGCTGCGCTGGGCTCAGATGCCGCCGCGCGCGGGATCGCTTTCGCGAGCGGCCGCTGGACGGGCGAGAAGCCTTCGACGGGCATCATGGCCGCCGCGCGCGACGCGCGGCTGGCCCTGCTGGAAGAGATGTGCGCCGCCGCCGGCATCTGGCATCTGCTGCTCGCCCACACGCGCGACGACCAGAACGAGACGGCCGCATTGCGCGCGGCGCGCGGTTCGGGGACCGACGGGCTTGCCGGCATGTCGGCGATCGTCGAGCGCACGCATATGCGCGTGCTGCGCCCGCTGCTGGGCTTCGCACATGCCGATCTGCTGGCGACGTGTGCGGCGCGCGGCCGCGATTGGATCGAGGATCCGAGCAACGCCAATCCGCGCTTTGCGCGTGCGGCCCTGCGTCTGTCGGGCGACGTGCCGGATGCGCCCGGCGGATTGGCTGCCGCCCGCATCGTGCGCGAACGCGAACTTGCGCGCCTCCTCGCGCGCGCCGTGTCGCTCGATCCGGCGGGGTTCGCGCTTGTCGATCGCGCGATGCTGCTCGACGGTCCGTTCGATGTTGCCTGTGCGGCGCTCGCGCGCATCGTGCGTACGGTGGGTGGCGGGGAGTATGCGCCGCGCGGTCCGCGCACCGAGGCGACGCTGCGCGCCCTTGCCGCACCCGATCCGGCCGCGCGCACGCTCGGCCATTGCAAGATCGTGCCGCGTGCCGACGGGCGGCTTGTCGTCGCCCGGGAGCCCGCGAACCTCGCGCCGGACGTGGCGCTGGAAGCGGGCCGGCGCATGCGCTGGGACGACCGGTTCGAGGCGATCCAGCTTCGTTCCTGTTCCGGACTTGTCCTCGGCGCGCTCGGCATGGCCGGCTGGGCCCAGTTGCCGCGCGAATTCAGGGCAAAGGCCGCCAAAACCGTGCCGCCGGCCGTCCGGGCGACCCTTCCGGCGCTGCGGGACCTTGACGGGTTGGCCTGCGTTCCCCACCTCTTTTATGGACGGGAACGGTATGCCCTTGATACCGTGGAGATCCGTTTCCGTCCCCGGCACGCACTGGCTGGCCCGCTGTTCGCCGGCCCATCCGAAGCACCGGCGTCCGGCTAGTCGTTACATGAGGCGAAGTCCTTGAACAATTTCGGAAAAAATCTCGCGCTGTGGGTGATCATCGGCTTGCTGCTGATCGCGCTCTTCAACCTGTTCCAGGGTTCGAGCCCGCGCGGCAACGCCTCGCAGATCCAGTATTCCGAATTTCTCAATCTCGTTGAACGCCAGCAGGTGCGCGACGTGACGATCTCCGGCCCGCAGGTGCGCGGCCATCTGCAGCCCGACGGGCGCAATTTCGTCACCTACGCGCCCAACGACCCCTCGCTCGTCGACCGGCTGCAGAAGAGCAACGTCGCGTTTTCGGCCGCTCCCCTCGAAGAGCCGATGCATCCGCTCCTCCAGATCCTGATCTCGTGGGCGCCGTTCCTCGTGATGATCGGCCTGTGGGTCTTTTTCATGCGCCAGATGCAGGGCGGCGGTGGGCGCGCGATGGGCTTCGGCAAGTCGAAGGCCCGCCTGCTGACCGAGAAGGTCGGCCGCGTGACGTTCGACGACGTCGCGGGCATCGATGAGGCCAAGCAGGAACTGGAAGAGATCGTCGAGTTCCTGCGTGATCCGCAGAAGTTCCAGCGCCTCGGCGGCAAGATCCCGAAGGGCGTGCTTCTCGTCGGCCCGCCGGGTACCGGCAAGACGCTGCTCGCGCGCGCCATCGCGGGCGAAGCCAACGTTCCGTTTTTCACGATCTCGGGCTCCGACTTCGTCGAGATGTTCGTCGGCGTGGGTGCGAGCCGCGTGCGCGACATGTTCGAGCAGGGCAAGAAGAACGCGCCGTGCCTGATTTTCATCGACGAAATCGACGCGGTCGGCCGCCATCGCGGTGCCGGCCTCGGCGGCGGCAACGACGAGCGCGAGCAGACGCTGAACCAGCTGCTCGTCGAGATGGACGGCTTCGAGGCGAACGAGGGCGTGATCCTCATCGCCGCGACGAACCGCCCCGACGTGCTCGATCCGGCCCTGCTGCGTCCAGGCCGCTTCGACCGCCAGGTCGTCGTCCCCAATCCCGACGTGCTCGGCCGCGAGAAGATCCTGAAGGTGCATCTGCGCAAGGTGCCGATGGCGCCCGACGTCGAGCCCAAGGTCATCGCGCGTGGCACGCCCGGCTTCTCGGGCGCCGATCTCGCCAACCTCGTCAACGAGGCGGCCCTGCTGGCCGCGAGGCGCGGCAAGCGCATGGTGACGATGGCTGAGCTCGAGGATGCCAAGGACAAGGTCATGATGGGCACCGAACGGCGCTCGATGGTCATGTCCGAGAAGGAAAAGGAGCTGACCGCCTACCACGAGGCCGGCCACGCGCTGATCTCGCTGTGGGTCGACGGCAACGATCCGCTGCACAAGGTCACGATCATCCCGCGCGGCCGCGCGCTCGGCGTGACGATGAACCTGCCCGAGCGGGACAAATATTCGCAGTCGAAGAAAGAGATGGAGGCGCGTCTCGTGACGCTCTTCGGTGGCCGCGTCGCCGAGCAGATCATCTTCGGCGAGGAGAACGTCACCACCGGCGCCACGAACGACATCCAGCAGGCCACGAATCTCTCGCGTGCGATGATCACGCAGTGGGGCATGTCCGAGAAGCTCGGCCGCGTGCGCTATTCGGCCAACGAACAGGAAGTGTTCCTCGGTCATTCGGTGACGCAGACGCAGAACATGTCGGAAGCGACGGCAGAGACGATCGATTCGGAAGTCCGCCGGATCATCGAGACGGCCGAAACCAAGGCGCGCGAGTTGCTCACCAAGGGCATCGACGACCTGCACAAGGTCGCCAAGGCGCTGCTCGAGTTCGAGACGCTGTCGGGCGAAGAGGTGAAGGCGCTGCTGCGCGGCGAGGCGATCGTGCGTCCCGAGGCGGACGAGCCGCCGCCGGCCGCCAAGCCGGGCGGCCGCCGCGGCTCGGTGCCGAGTTCCGGCAGCAAGCCCGCGGGCGGCTTCGACCCGCAGCCCCAGCCGGGCGCCTAGCCGGCCGGGTTCAATCGCGCCACCGGCGGTGCCGGTGGCGCGGATAATAGGAATAGGGCTGCACGTAGACGATCTGCGGTTCGGCCCGATAGACGTAAGCCGGCGCGTAGGAGCGGTATACGACCGTCTCCCTGTAATATGGGCCCGGTCCTTCGATGCATCCGGCAGTCGAGAGCGCGGCGAGGATTGCGATCGCCGCGACAACTGGGTGGCGCATGATCTTCCTCCGATTGCAGGCGTGCAGGAAGAACGGCGCCGGGGCGCCGGGTATTCCGGCTTCGCTTCAGGGCTCGCATCTGCAGTTCGGGTAGTGCCTGTTGCCCCGGCACAAAGGCGACAGGTTCGGCCAGGTCGGATCGCGCTTGTAGCGATCCGGCTCGGACCCGATATCCGGCTCCAGACGCGGAAGCCGTGTCTCGTATCTCGTCGGCGGTTGCGGATAGATGCCCTTGGCGGGCGGATACGCGAGGCTGTTGCCGTTCGCGATGGCGATGGCGAGAGAGTACGCGATGGCCGGCGTGATCAGCATTCCATCCCCCTGCGCTTGTGAATTTTCAGGACAACGCCACCGCGATTTCGGCTATTCCATTTCCCATGCGTCGTTTCGAACGATTCGAGATTTCCCGACCGCTGGTGATGGGCATCGTCAACGCCACGCCGGACTCGTTCTCCGACGGCGGCGATTTCTACGATGCCGATACCGCCATCGCGCACGGGCTGCGCCTGCGCGAGGAGGGGGCTGATATCCTCGATATCGGCGGGGAGTCGACGCGCCCCGGCGCCGACCCGGTTCCCGAAGAGGAAGAGACGCGTCGCGTGATGCCCGTGATCGCGGCGCTGGCGAAGGCCGGCGCGGTCGTCTCGATCGACACCTGGCATGCGGGAACGATGCGCGCGGCGCTGGATGCCGGGGCCGCCATCGTCAACGACGTGACCGCGCTGACCGGCGATCCGGCGAGCCTGCCGCTCGTCGCGTCGCGCAAGGTCGGCGTGGTGCTGATGCATATGCAGGGCAGTCCGCGCACGATGCAGGCGAACCCGACCTACGACGACGCGCCCCGCGACATCGCGGCCTATCTGCGCGGCCGCATCGACGCCTGCCGGGCGGCGGGGATCGCACCGGAGCTGATCAGCGTCGATCCGGGCATCGGCTTCGGCAAGACGGTCGCGCACAACGCCGAGATTCTCGCGCGCGTGAATTTGCTTCGCGAATTGGGAGTGGCCGTGCTGATCGGGGCGAGCCGCAAGGCCTTCATCGGCGCCCTGTCAAAGGGCGAACGGCCCAAGGAGCGGCTGCCGGGGTCACTCGCGGCGGCGCTGGCTGCGGTATCGGGCGGGGCCGACATCCTGCGCGTCCACGACGTCGCGGCCACCCGTCAGGCGCTGGCCGTATGGCACGCGGTCGAAAGATTCCGAAATCCTTCGTGACTTTACGCCCCCCGGCCCAGCGCCTATAAGCCCTCATATGAGCAAGCTTTTCGGCACCGATGGAATTCGCGGGGCGGCCAATACCGCACCGATGACTGCGGAAATCGCGATGAAGGTCGCCATTGCGGCAGGCAAGATCCTGCGCCAGGGCAGCCATCGGCACCGCGTCGTCATCGGCAAGGACACGCGCCTGTCGGGCTACATGTTCCAGCCGGCACTGACCGCCGGCTTCGTCTCGATCGGCATGGACGTGGTGATCCTCGAACCGCTGCCCACGCCGGCGGTGGCCCTGCTGACGCGCTCGTTGCGCGCGGATCTGGGCGTCATGATCTCGGCCTCGCACAATCCCCACCACGACAACGGCATCAAGCTGTTTGGCCCCGACGGCTACAAGCTGTCGGACGAGCTGGAGGCCGATATCGAGCGCATCCTCGACGATGCCGACGGGCGCGTGGCGCCCGAGAAGCTCGGGCGCGTGCGCCGTCTCGACGACGCAGCCGGCCGCTACATCGAATCCGTGAAGGCGAGTTTCCCCAAGGGTCTGCGGCTCGACGGCCTCAAGGTCGTCGTCGACTGCGCCAACGGTGCCGCCTACCGCGTTGCGCCGACCGTGCTGTGGGAACTGGGCGCCGAGATCGTGCCGATCGCCGTCGATCCCGACGGGCTCAACATCAACCGCGGTTGCGGGGCGACGCATATCGAGCTGCTGCAGCAGGCGGTGCTGACGCACGGCGCGCATATCGGGCTGGCGCTCGACGGCGATGCGGACCGCATCCAGCTCGTCGACGAGCGCGGCCATTCGATCGACGGCGACCAGGTTCTGGCCTGCATCGCGCGCGGCTGGAAGGCCGAAGACAAGCTGCGCGGCAAGAACGTCGTCGCGACGGTGATGTCGAATCTCGGCCTCGAGCGCTGGCTGGCCGGTGCCGGCATGAATCTCGCGCGCAGCAAGGTCGGCGACCGCCACGTGCTGGAGATGATGCGCGAACTCGACGCCAATCTCGGCGGCGAGCAGTCGGGCCATGTGATCCTGTCGGACTATGCGACGACCGGCGACGGGCTGCTCGCCGGCCTGCAGGTGCTGGCCGCGATCGTCCAGTCAGGCAAGCCCGCTTCCGAGGTCGCGCATGTCTTCGATCCCTATCCCCAGCTGCTGAAGAATGTCCGTTTCGCCGGAAAGCCGCCGATGGACAAGGAGCCGGTCGTCAAGGCGGTCGCCGCGGCCGAAGCGATGCTCGCCAAGGACGGCCGCCTGCTGATCCGCAAGTCCGGCACCGAGCCGCTTGTGCGGGTGATGGCCGAGGCCGGCGATCCGGGGCTGGTCGCGACGGCGGTCGACATCGTCGTCGACGCACTTCTGGCGGCGGGCGGCTCGCTTGCCGGCGGAACGAAGACGAGCGGCAAGTCGGCGCCGGCAAGCCCGGATGCCGCACCAGACTATCCGCGCTATCTCGACCGGCGCGCGCAGTCGCGCAAGGGCGCGGGCGAGTAGCCGCGATGCGGGGTCGCGTCCTGATCGTCGCCGGTTCGGATTCCGGCGGAGGTGCCGGCATCCAGGCTGACATCAAGTCGGTGACGGCGCTCGATGGCTTTGCGGCCACCGCCATCACCGCGCTGACTGCGCAGGACACGCACGGCGTCCACGGCGTGATGCCGGTCGCACCCGATTTCATCGCCCGGCAGATGCAGGTCGTGCTGCGCGACATCGGGGCCGACGCGATCAAGACAGGGATGCTGCACGACGCGGCCACGATCGACGCGGTTGCCGACGTGCTGGAAAGCGAGCCTGCGGCCAAGGGCGTGCCGCTGGTCGTCGATCCGGTCATGTACGCCAAGGGCGGGCACGCGCTGCTGCAGCCCGAGGCGGTCGCCACGCTCAAGCGCCGCATGCTCGTTCTGGCCCGGCTGATCACGCCCAATCTGCCGGAGGCCGAGGCGCTGTCGGGCATGCGCATCCGCACGCTCGCCGACCAGCGTCATGCCGCGCAGACGATGGTCACGCTCGGCTGCCAGGCCGTTCTGCTGAAAGGCGGGCACATGGCGGGCGACACGGTCGTCGACGTGCTGGCGACGGATACGGGCATCCGGAATTTCGAATCGCCGCGCATCGCGTCGAAATCGACGCACGGCACGGGCTGCACGCTCGCCTCGGCGATTGCGACGGGACTGGCGCAGGGGCTCGATCTCGAGATCGCGGTGGCGCGTGCGCGCGAATACGTGCGCCGCGCGATCGAGACGGCGCCGGGCTATGGCGGCGGGCACGGCCCGCTCAACCACGCGCACACGTTCGTCAGACGTTAGACGGCGTCAGGCGCTGAGCTTGATGGGGCGGTCGCTAAACGCGCCGGATTTGCGGACTCCCAGCAGGCCAGCGAGAATGTCGAGCGCGCGCGCGAGCACGTCGTCGCTTTCCACCGGGCAGAGCGCGATCCGCACACCCTCCGACAGGGGCGTCTTGCTCACGGCGAATGCGCTTGCCGGCGTGATGCCCACGCCCGCCTGGCGGGCCGCCTCGGCAAACGTGTCGCCGCACCACGGATCGGCAAGGCGCAGCCAGATGGACGAGGCGCCGGGATACGACACCGCATCGCAGCCTTCGAGAGCGGAGAGCGCCAGCAGCCGCCGCCGTCCGGCGAGGCTGCGCTGCCAGGCCGCCGCCCGGAGCGCATCGCCGCTGCGGATGAGACGTGCCGCAAGCTCTGCGGCAAGCGGCATCGTCGCCTTCGTCGTCGCGCGGATGGCGCCCGCCGCCCGCTCGAGCACCGTTTCCGGCGCGTGCAGGTAGCCCAGGCGGAACCCGCCGCCGATCGATTTGGAGAACGAGGTGATGTAGATGCACTGCTCCGGGGCAAGTGCCGCGAGCGGCACCGTCGACTCGTCGAGGAAGCCGTAGATGTCGTCCTCCACGATCATCACGCCGTGCCGCCGGCAGATCGCGACGATGAGTTCGCGCCGTTCGAACGACATGACGCTGGTCGTCGGGCTCTGGTAGTTGGGGACGAGGTAGATGGCCTTGGGCGCGTGCTGGCGGCAGGCGATTTCCAGCGCTTCCGGCATGATCCCGTCGGCGTCGATATCGACCCCGACGAGCCGCACGCCGAGCAGGTTGGCCAGCGATTTGATCCCGTAGAACGAGAGGGATTCGGTCAGCACCACGTCGCCCGACCGGGCGACGGCGGCGATGGCCAGCATCATGCCGTTCTGGGCGCCCGCGATGATGGCGACGCGCGAAGGGTCCGCGCGTCCGACGCGCCGACTGATCCATGCCGCGCCCGCCTCGCGGTGGCCGGCCATGCCGACGGTCGGCCCGTCGACGATCAATGTCGCGACGTTGGTGCTGCCGATGTCGGCGAGGTGGCGCTCGAAGATCTCGCGTGCCGGACCGCCGATCGCGGGAACATTGCGCGAAAGGTCGATGAAATTGCTTTCTGCTTCGGTGGCGATACCGGATTCCTTGACCGCAAATCCTTCGACGGTGCGCTCGCGCACAAACGTGCCGCGGCCGACGTCGCCAGTGATCAGGCCGCGCCGCTTGGCTTCGGCATAGGCGCGCGTAACTGTGCCGATCGTGACATTGAGGCGCGCGGCGAGTTCGCGGTGCGTGGGGAGGCGGGCGCCGGGCGCCAGCCGTCCCGCGGAAATGTCGGATGCCAGCTGGTCGGCGATCGCCATGTAGCGCGTGCCGGTTCGCATCGTGATCGCAGGAAGCCATTTGGTCATCGTGCTCGATCCAGATCCGGAGTTGTAGTCGACTTCAGTTTTCGCTTGTGCGCGCGTATTCACAAGCGAAACCTGTGTTTCAAAAGTTTCAGTTATGAAAGCTATTCTTAAATTCGGGAATGGAACCGACGTCGTATGCACAACGCGCGGAGCAAGACGCGTACGCGGACGTAAGGCGCCTCAAAACGGGCGTCTGGAATTGTAGGCCGCCGGTATGGGGGTTAGGCGAGCGGCCGTGTGTAAGCAGTCCATCCGCCCGATTCAAGGATGCAAAAAGAATCGTATGCCCGTAAGGATTGCCGTTCACGATGAGCGGTAGCTGAAGAATAATTACATCACACCATCGGCAGGCTGCCCTCGGGCGGCTCGTCGAGGATCTCGACGATGGTGCCGAGCGCGCGCACCAGCGATTCGTCCTGGTCGGGGGCGGCCAGCGCCACGCGCACGGCGTGCGGGACGGGCGCGCGGCCGACGGCGAATGCATTGGCCGGTGCCACGCCTACGCCGCGACGGCGGGCGACGTCGACGAATTCCTCGCGCCGCCAGGGCTCGGGCAGCTTGAGCCAGATTTGGAAGGCGGCCGGATGGCTGGTGAAATCCTGCCCTTCGAGGATGCGCGCGGCGATCGCCTGCCGGCGTTCGGCAAGGCCTTTCTGCCAGGAAGCGGCCTTGTGCGCGTCGCCGGAGCGGATCATCCGCGCGCCGATCTCGGCAACCATCGGCGTGGTCATGTAGGCGCTGGCGCGGATCGCGGCCGAGACGCGCTGCACGATCGCCTCGGGCGCATGCAGGAAGCCGAGCCGGATGCCGGGAGCGATCGACTTCGACAGCGAGGTGATGAAGATGCCGAGTTCGGGTGCAAGCGAGCAGAGCGGTGCGTTCGCCTCGTCGAGGAATCCGTAGATGTCGTCCTCGATGATCGCAACGCCGTGGCGCCGGCAGATCTCGGCGACCTGGCGGCGCCGGTCGAGGGGCATCAGGCTCGTCGTCGGGTTCTGGAAGGTGGGCAGCGTGTAGATGGCCTTGGGCGCGTGCTGGCGGCAGGCCGCTTCCAGCGCGTCAGGCACGAGACCGTCGTCGTCGATCTCCACGCCCACGAGCCGTACGCCGAGCAGGTTGGCGATGGACTTCATGCCGTAGAACGTCAGCGCCTCGGTCAGCACTACGTCGCCGGGGCGCGCGAGGGCGGCGATCGCCAGCATCATGCCGTTCTGCGCGCCGGCGACGACCGCGACGCGTGCGGGATCCGCCTTGATGCCGCGCCGCGCGATCCATTCCGCACCCGCCTCACGATGTTCGGGCAGGCCGGCATTGGGCACATAAGCAAGAAGCGGGGAGAGGTCTTCCTTGGCGAGGTCGGCCATGTGGCGCGCGATCAGGCCGCTCGCGGGGCCGACGACGGCGGGCAGGTTGCGCGACAGGTCGACATAGTCGTCGGTCAGAGGGGCGGGCGCGGGCATCACGTTGATCGCATCGCCGATGCGTTCGCGGATGAACGTGCCGCGGCCCACTTCGCCGGCGATCAGGCCGCGCCGTTCGGCTTCGGCATAGGCGCGGGTCACGGTGCCGACAGTGACGCCGAGCTTCCACGCGAGATCGCGGTGGGTCGGCAGACGGTCGCCCGGTTTGAGGCGGGCGGCGGCGATGTCCGCGGCCAGCATGTCGGCGATGGCCAGATAGCGGGGCCCGATGCGGGTGGCGATCGCGGGGATCCAAGTTGTCATGATGACAATGTAATTATTGACCCCACATTGTGTCAATGTCAGTTTCCTGACCGTGACAATTTTCGTGACATTACCCGCCAAACAGGAGGTTTGTATGGTTACAATTCTGCAATACGGACCGATCGAGCAAACCGCGCGGAGCCTTCGCCCGCTCGCTGTTGCCCTCGTCCGCACGCTGGATCGCGTGCTCCTGGCGGCCTTCGATAAAGTCTATGTCTGGCAGGAGCGCGCACGTCAGCGACACCAGCTGGCCCAGATGACGCCCTATATGCGGGCCGATCTCGGGCTCAGCGTCGGCGACGTCGAGCGCGAGGCGAGCAAGCCCTTCTGGCTGAACTGAAGCGCAAGGCCGCGGCGGCGAAGAACCGCCGCGGCCCGTTTCGGGGGCCCCATTTCAGGGGGAGCGTTCACCGATGTACATCCCGCCCCATTTCGCCAGTCCCGGCGACGAAGCGACGGCAAAGGTCATTGCCGACAACGGCTTCGGCCTGCTGGTCGCGAACGATTCCGACGGCCGCCCGGTCGCAGCGCATCTGCCCATGCAGTACGACGCCACGCGCCGCGTGCTGACCGGCCATCTCGCCGGCCCCAACCCGCTGGCCGACGCGCTCGATGATTGTGCGCGCGCGGGCCGCGAAGTGCTGGCGATCTTCCAGGGCCGCCACGGCTATATCTCGCCGAGCTGGTATGCCGCCAAGACCAATACCGTGCCGACCTGGAACTATGAGGCGGCGCATGTCTATGGCGTGCCGAAGATGACATCCGACAAGACGAAGCTGCGCGCCATCGTCGCCGAACTCGCGCGCCAGTACGAACGCGACGGCTGGACGATCGACGCGCAGGATCCCGCCTTCGTCGACAAGATGCTCGGCGCCATCGTCGGCTTCGAGATTCCGGTCAAGCACCTCGAAGGCAAATTCAAGCTGTCGCAGAACCGCAACGCGGCCGACCGGGCCGGCGCCATCGCCGGGCTCGAGGCGACCGGCCGGCCGGACGATGCCGCCCTCGCGCGCGCGATGCGCGACGCGGGTAACGCGAAGTAAGCGCCATGCGCCTGCCGATCTATCAGGTCGATGCCTTCGCCGAGCGGCTCTTTGACGGCAATCCGGCCGCCGTCGTGCCGCTGGAAGGCTGGCTGCCCGATGCCGCGATGCTTTCGATCGCGGCGGAGAACAATCTGGCCGAGACGGCGTTCTTCGTGGCGGACCGCGACGGCTATGCGCTGCGCTGGTTCACGCCGAAGCTGGAAGTGCCGCTGTGCGGCCACGCGACTCTCGCCAGCGCCTTCGTGATCATGACGCTTCTCGATCCCGGCCGCAGCCGCGTGCGCTTCGCGACCAAGTCGGGCGACCTGCACGTCTCGCGTGCAGGCGAACTGTTCGCGCTGGATTTCCCGTCGCGCACGCTCGGCCCGACGGATGAGGCCGAGGCGGTCGGCACGGCACTGGGCGCCAAGCCCGTGTCGGTGCAGCTTTCGGCCGACCGCTACATGGCGCTTTACGAGGATGCGGCGACCGTGCGCGCGCTGAAGCCGGACCTGCGGGCCCTGCTCGCCACGCGCAACGGGCGGGCGATCGCGACGGCGCCCGGCACCGATTGCGATTTCGTGTCGCGCTATTTCGCGCCGGGTGCGGGCATCGACGAGGATCCGGTTACCGGCTCGTCGCACTGCACGCTCGTCCCGTACTGGGCCGCCCGGCTAGGGAAGAAGAAGCTGCTCGCCCGGCAGATCGGCCCGCGCGGCGGCACACTCCATTGCGAACATGCCGGCGAACGTACGATCATGGCGGGGGGAGCGAAGCTCTATCTCGAAGGCACGATCCATGTCTGACCTGCTGCTGCTGCGCTATGCCGAAGGTGCCGCCGACATGGATGTCGTGCGCACGCTGTTCCGCGAGTACCAGCAGGGTCTCGGCGTCTCGCTGTGCTTCCAGGATTTCGATTCCGAGCTCGCCGGCCTGCCGGGCAAGTACACGGGCGCCGCGGGCTGCATCTTGCTTGCCGAGACGGACGGCAAGCCGGCAGGCGTCGTGGCACTGCGTTCGCTCGAAGGCGACAAGGTCGCCGAGATGAAGCGGCTCTATGTCCGCCCGACAGCGCGCGGCCTCGGGCTCGGCCGGCGGCTTGCGGCGTCGATCATCGACGAGGCGCGCAAGCGCCGCTACGCCGCGATCCGGCTCGACACGCTGCCGCATCTCGTCGAGGCGATCGAACTCTATAGGGTGCTCGGCTTCGTCGAGATCCCGCCCTATAACGACAATCCGCTGCCCGGCGTGCGCTTCTACGAGTTGAAGCTTTGAGCGTCTGGACGCGCGCCGACGGCCATTCGGTCAGCGACGAAGCCGCGCGCATCGACCGCGAGCGGGTCTATGGCTGGCTGTCGCGCGACGCCTATTGGTCGGCCGATATCCCGCGCGCGGTTTTCGAGCGGTCGGTCGACGGCGCGATGTGCTTCGGCATCTACGCGCCCGACGGCTTGCAGGTCGGATTCGCTCGCGTCATGACGGATCGGGCGACGTTCGGCTATCTGGGCGACGTATTCGTGGTGCCCGAGCTGCGCGGCCGCGGCCTGTCGAAATTCCTGCTCGACACGATCTTCGCCCATCCCGACCTGCAGGGCTTCCGGCGCTGGCTGCTCGTCACGCGCGATGCGCAGTCGCTCTATGCACGCTACGGCTTCGAGCCGCTCGTGGGGCCCGAGCGTTTCATGGAGCGCGCCGACCCGCAGGTCTACAAGCGCCTGAAGGCGGGCGAATAGCATGCTGCCGCTCGAACAGTTCATGGCGCTCGTCGTCTTTTCCTTCGTCACCTCGGGCACGCCGGGACCGAACAACCTGATGCTGCTCGCCTCGGGCGTGAATTTCGGTTTCGCGCGCACGGTTCCGCACATGCTGGGCATCGCGATCGGGTTCACGCTGATGATCGTGCTGGTCGGCCTCGGCATCGGCCAGCTCTTTGCACTTCTGCCGTGGCTGCATTCGGCCCTGAAGATCGCGGGCGTGGTCTACATGCTGTGGCTCGCCTGGAAGATCGCGAACGCGGGCACCATCGGCGAGGGTGGCAGTTCCGGCCGCCCGATGACGTTCCTCGCGGCCGCCGCATTTCAATGGGTCAATCCCAAGGCGTGGGCGATGGCGATCTCGTCGATCGCCGCCTACACGGTCCCCGACGATTACGGCACCAGCCTTGCGGTCGTGGCCGGCATGTTCGGGCTCGTCAACCTGCCGACGATCTCGGTCTGGGTCTTGTTCGGCATGTGGCTGCGCCGCTTCCTGTCGGATGCGCGCGTCGTGCGCTGGTTCAACTGGACGATGGCCGTCCTTCTCGTGGCCTCGCTTGTCCCGGTGCTCTGGGTTTGAGCTAGATCAACCTAGCTGGCGGATTTCCGGTGTACGCCAGCGCCATGAACCATGTCTCACTCGCCCGGATCTGTTACGACGCGATCCGCGCCTACGGGAAAACGGTCGGCGAAATCTATCTTCGCTGGTCCGATGCGAGCACCCATGTGCGCGAGAGCTTCTCCGGCGCCGTCGCCTATCTCCTGGAAGCGCCGTCTGCCGATCTGGCCGATCTGCATGGCCACTGGCTTGCCGCGCGCATCCAGGATGGATGGCAATACGGGCCGAAGCGCGACGAGGTGCTGCGCCTGCATCCGGGCATGGTTCCGTGGGCCGACGTGCCGGAACGCGAACGCCTGAAGTTCGAATTGATGTTCCGGATCGTCGACGTGTTCCGCCATCATGTGGTTCCCCGACTGAAACTGGGCCCGGAACCGGGCCGGGATTGACGGCGCAAGTTCCGGGTGGTTTGCGGGGGCGCGACTCCCTATTTTGACCCCCATGAACGATTACGAACGCATCGAGAAGGCGCTCGCCTTCCTGGCAGAGAACGTCGAGGACCAGCCGGATCTCGACCGTGCGGCCGCCGAGCTCGGCCTTTCGCCTTTCCATTTCCAGCGCCTGTTCACGCGCTGGGTCGGGGTCAGCCCGAAGAAGTTCCTTCAGTATCTCAGTCTTGACCGCGCGAAGAAGTGCCTCGCCGGCGCGGGCTCGGTGCTGGACGCCAGCCTCGAAGCCGGGCTTTCCGGGCCGGGGCGCCTGCACGACCTGTTCGTCGCCTACGAGGCCGTGACGCCCGGCGAGTTCAAGCGCCGCGGCGAAGGGCTCGACATTGCCTGGGGTTGGGCACTGTCGCCGTTCGGCGAGGCGCTGGTGATGACGACGGCACGCGGCATCTGCGGGCTCGCCTTCGCGATGCCGGGCGACGACGGGAAGGAAGCGGCCCTTGAAGACATGAAGATGCGCTGGCCGGGCGCCAAATATCGCGAGGACACTCGCGCGGTCGGCAAGCTTGCCGCCCGCCTGTTCGATCCGGCGCGCAAGCCGGGCGACGATCTCAAGATCGTGCTCTACGGCTCGCCCTGGCAGATCAAGGTGTGGGAGGCGCTGCTGTCCATCCCGCCGGGCCAGCTCGTGGCGTATGACGACATCGCGCTGCGCATCGGTTCGCCCTCGGCAAGCCGTGCCGTGGGCACGGCCGTGGGCGCCAATCCGATTTCTTGGCTGGTGCCTTGCCATCGCGTGATCCGCAAGTCGGGCGCCATCAGCCATTATCACTGGGGCCGGCCGCGCAAGCTCGCCATGATCGGGTGGGAAGCCGCCCATGCGGAGAATGCAGGGTCGCCGGGGATGGCGGGCGCGGCGGCACACGGCTAGTCTCGTTTCCCGCAACCGGGGAACGCGACGATGAGAGCACCGCGCCAGGACTATTACCTCGACGAGCTGAAGGTCGGCGATCGCTTCGAGAGCGGCGGCTTCACCTTCACCGAATCTGCGATCATCGATTTCGCCTTCACCTACGATCCGCAGCCTTTCCATATCGATGTCGATGCGGCGGCCAAGTCCAACTATGGCGGGCTGATCGCGTCGGGCTTCCAGACGCTGGCGGTCGCCTTCCGGCTCCTCTACCAGACGGGTTTCCTCAAATCGGCCTCGCTCGGCGGGCCAGGCATGGACGAGCTGCGTTGGCTGAAGCCCGTCTATGCCGGCGACACGCTGCGCAGCGTGGGCGAAGTGAAGGACATCGTGCCGTCGAAATCGAAGCCCGACCGCGGCATCCTCAAGCTCCATCTCACGTCTCTCAACCAGAAGGACGAGGCGGTGATGACCGTGACGATGATCATCCTCGTGAAGCGGAGCCGCGGCGCATGAGCGCGAATTACCCCAACCCCAACCCCAACCCCAACCCCAACCCCAACCCCAACCCCAACATCAAATGGATCATGGGGAATTAGAGATTTTGAAATTTCTGTTGAAAAATGCCCTGATGGTTGTGATGCTTGTTAAGAAGGTGATTCTGCTGAAGCCTGTAAGGTTTGGGTCTCAGACTAAAATTTCTGGGGAACCTTTATTACAGATAAGCTTGGAGCTGAGGGATGGACAGTTACAGGAGGACAGGGTACTCCATCTAATTGTGGAGGAATAGCTTTATTTGGATGTTTTTAGCGATTTGGTGCAGGTGCCAGTATTTAAAGAACATTAAAAATAAAGCCTCATTATAGATTAAAAATTAAATTATTATTTACAAAGATTGATTCTTGGGATAATGAGGTAGCAGTTTTGAAATTAGATGGAACAGAGCTATGGAAAAGGGCTTTTAAATATAATGAAGGTTATTGGTCCAATATCTGTGGTACTGGTAATTTTGAATGGAGAGAATTATTTACAAGAGTAGAAGCAGATGTAGCTCATACTGGAGATTAAGCAACAGTGTTGATAACTTCAACATTAGATGAAGCTCCTATCAATGAATCATGGGGAGTTAGAGATTTCTATCTATTTTATGCTGCTTGCTCATCAAATTGTGGTAAATGTACTGGGCCACTTCCAAAGGATTGCACATGTATTATTGTATTTAATAAAGAATGCTCAAATAATTGGGTTATGCAGAATGGTAATTGTGCCCCACTAGCAAACTTCGTTTTACTTGAATCTTCATTTTGGGATGATAAATTTAGTAGTCTAGATGATTGGGTATTAGCTAAAAATATGGGGGGCAACTTGATATATGATTGCAATGGCAAAACATTAGTTGGTGGATATAAATCATTGGGAGCAGGAGCAACAGCAACAAAGAAATTTTCTTTACCCTAACACAAAAGACTGAGATTAATAGTAACTATGTATAAAATCGATTCTTGGGATAATGAATGGCTAATAATTAAGTTTGATGGTCTAGAAGTATGGAAGAGATAATACAACATTTAAACTGGAGGAGCTAATTTCTGTGGCTGGGGAATATTCAATGACTATATTGAATAAGTGGGTGAAATTGTTGTTCATACTTAACCATAATTAGAAATCTAAATGTCATCAACTTTGGATTAGGGTGCTGATGATGGTAAAGAATTTTAACTATAAAAAAAATAGAATCATGGGGCTTCAGAGAGTTCAAATTATTCTATGAACCAAAAGAAGAATGTGCTATCTTTTATACGGAATGTGACTTTAAAGGAGCAGCTTATGACTTTTGTTCAAAATCACCAAATTTCTAAAAGGATAATATACCACCTGTTATTCGATCTATAAAAATCCCACCTTAGGCTAAAGTTACTTTATATGAGAGTGCAGATTATAATGGAAAGAAGGTGACCTATACTACAAGCTAGAACTGCATAAATTCATTTGAGGTATTAATTATTTCTAATCATATTAGTTCTCCTTCGCCTAATAAAGTGGTCATATAGAATCAGAGTAAAGATGGATTGAAGTACCAAAATCTAAACTTAGGGGAAACATGTGATAAAATTAATATAATTTTGCAATTAATATTGTTCCTTCTTATTCATTAAAATTTTCTCATTGAAATTGCTATATTTGATTCTTAAAATTCCAAAAACATCCTATATCCTTCTTCCATATCCTAGTATTAAAAACTCTAGTCTTATGTTTATATGATATGAATAACTCCAGATTCATAGGCATATATTTTATAAAAATTCTAGAAAAATTATTTTAATTACCCTCTAATTTTTAAGCTTACTTTACTAAATTCATGATCAATATTTTTAATATATTTTTATTTATTTACATGATGAACAACTAATCAACATTATTCTCTTAAAGTGATTCTTAAGCACTCAATTAAGGATTTATTTTGAAGAATGCAGACCTGCAGAATCAAAGTATAATCGAGTAATATCTCAACTAATGTTAGAATCAATAAAGAGCCATGGTATTATATTTTGAATATATTCACAGCAACAATAAGATAGAGTTATTGAAATAGTTACTAAAATATCTCAAGCTGTAGATAATACTCCGATTGATATAAGTGGTTCATACTATCTTCTGTTATAGCTGTAAAACCTGCTAGGAATGGAAGCATCTGTCTAAATCAATACTGATTTCCTAGAGACTACACTCCTAAATTTCGTAGACAAGATGGCTTACAATTATGATGTTCAAAAATTAGTTCAATTCTAACTATTAAGTAACTTAGCAGACACTGTTCTAATATGGATAAACAGCAATCATACATTCAAGTACAGACCAGAAGATATTTTGAATAATCTCATTAATCAGGTTGTGCCTATGAGCAGAGATTTCCTAATTGAAAATGCCTAAAATACCTATTTATGGACTATGGCTGTAAAGGCACAAGAAATACAATTAGCATACGATGAGCAACTAATGAAGATTCTTCTTGATTTTATTGATAGGCCATATTCATTTTGGGTTTTTATTGGATAGAAGAATTTGCCATTCCATCCAGTTATTTGCAAGAAAGCATGGGATTATAAGCAGTGCCCTGAAGCCATGGCATTTATTCTTCAATCAATCTGGAAAAGAGGATAATACTTGGATGAATTCCTTAAATTGGGGATATATGATGCTTTTAAGGTGTTTATTACTGAGAACTTAAAGGTAACTGATAAGGAGAATAAAATAGAAAGAATTCATATAACTTTATAATGCCTTAATGCTCTTTGGGATTAGGTAATAAATATTTTTTAATTAATTAGGATAAATTGTTTAGTGACACCGAATACATTTTTCAGTAAAAAATATATGACTACCTAGCCAAAATCACTGCAGATCTATACAACAAAGAAGTATTGAATTTTATTGATTATATAGTCTTTGCTTATAATTCAAAATATTGTTATAAAAATTGACAAACATTCAAATTATGACTTGAACACTATCATACTAAACTCCAATTGGTACCATAAACTGAACAGGGTTCTACTGTACTAGAAAGTTGACAAGATGATTTCATAAGACTCATTACTAAGGTTAGATTAACTATGCAAAGGATCCCTATCTTTGAAAGCTGGTGTATATATTAAGCAAATTATCAGCGAATACTAACAATATATGAAATTTATGGGTTTACCATAGATTTAATTAACATGAAATATTATATAATATATATTAGAAGTTATATTATTAGTATCATGAAAAATAGAAATTTAAAAACTTAGAATTTGAGATAGAATAAAAAAATTCCATTTATTACCATATTTGTTGATTTATGATCTGGATGTTTTATGTTTATGTAAAATGATAATTATAATTCTATAAATATGATAAATAAATAATCCTAAGATTATTTATTTATTATATCTTAACTACTATAAATAACTGTCAATAACAAGATTTTCGATAATACATGATATAATTATTAATAATTTAATCTCAAATATTCCCTGAGTTAACATCTGTTCTACAGATAGGACAAACCCTACTTTTATCAAGCCATTAGTCGATGCATTATTAATGGAAGTAATGTACTAAAATAACTAATATTTATTACAGCAAGGCATAGTTCGAATTTCTTCCTTATCAAAGTATTCAGTCAAACATATTTTACAATTCATCCTGTCCTCATCAAACTATTTACTTTTTAGGAATTCAAGATTAATATTAGATGTTGGAAGGTTTCTTATTTCCCCTTCTGATGCCCCAGCACTGATTTGATTAGATTACATCAAAATGAATATGTTAAGCAATCTATGTAAAGCTTCTATTTATTCGATTCTACTTTCATCCCTCTACAAATGTTGTCTTCTTATTCTATGGGTAGTAGTAATGATCTAAGTTTCTCTTATCACTCCTATCTCAACTTCCATGGATGTTTAGAATGGTATAACTATACCGTTCTCTTCTTCAAGATTAACAAAGAATTCAAAGTCATTGATTTTTATGATCTATTCTCTTTCCAAATATCTGGTCATAGCAGTGAAATAGGGCACAACAACTGTTCGCAAGATAGCATATTTAGAATCTTGTGTTCTTTGAGGTAATTAACTATAATCAATTGGCATTTTTTAACAGATTAATTTTACTTTCTTTAGCCTATTAATATGAGATACTTATTTTATTCTCTAAAATATTTTAATATTTTTACTGTCTGCTATGTTAATTTCCCTGAATCTTTATCACAATTTAGAATTAAAATGTTTTAATTTGCTATATGGATATTCTCATGTTTTATGATGGGATCAACCAAATTAGCCAATTCATTTTCTACATTTGGAATAATTTTTTCTGAATAAATTTCAACCTTTCTGATAGGATCGCTGCTAAATGTATTATATAAGTAGATTTCTGTGATACTATTAACAACACCTTAATGTGGCTATGCTCCTATACATTTGAACTCGAACATTCCTATCTTGAAGGTAGAACCAGTTGATACTATCCTCTATCTGATTGAAAAAAATGGAATTACTACATTTTTTTATAAAATTGGAAAATCTATTTTACCATTAGTCCTCAATTCATTAGGAATAGTATTTCTAATACTTGATATTAATTTTTACATATTAACATAAAGTACCATCGATACTAAAGATGCTATTTATTAGGGAGGATTCAACTTGATAGCTCTCGTGTTATTTACAGATGCATTACCATCATTAACAGAATAACCTAATTTACATTAAGGACATTATATTGTTCTGCCTAACCCATCATCGAATTAACTTAAATTACATTATGGGCATTTAATAGTAAAATCTGATACTATTTATTATCCTTAAATGAATGATGCCAAAGTAGGTTAATTTTTAAGTAGATGATTAAGATGAATATTAGGCTCTTATGTTTAGATTTGTTAATTATTTCCCATTATATAAAAATTGCTAAATATTATATAGATCATTTTTATTATTTTCCCTTTGTATTATTTTAACCAGTTATGTTACCAATCATATTCGCAGTTATATTTGGTAACCATTAGTTTTCATTTTCCGGATCTGAATGGTTTTCTTCTTCTTTAACTTATTGTTATTCATGTTTTTAGACTAAAATCTCTGGCTATTCCACTTAGTTGTAATAGGGACCTAGATCAACCTAGTTTTTAAATTAAATAATATCATACTACAAAAGTATTAGGAATTTATGTAGGGACTATCAATGGATATTAGAAATTTAAATCCATAGGATGAGCAACTCTTATATTTTGTAGTTCAAGTAGTTCTTTAAATGCCTATTGTATAGTAAATAATTACTTGCAAAAACTATTCTTAAGCATCACCTTCTTCCTCAAGCATTTATGTTTATTTATTTATTTTTTTAATTAAGTTTGGCAAAATTTTGCCTTCCAGAAGATGGCACAACAAACCCATGTCCCATACAAGAGAGAGTGTGTGCACAAACAAGGGGAAAGGTTCAATTAGAATTTAATGATTACTGCCAAGCATGCGCTGATCTATAAATTTATACATATGAATTTGGAGAATGCAGTTTGACCTAATAAAATGATGAAATACCCTGGATATCTTATGATAGAGGGACGATTACAGCATTTGTCATATCAATAAGTTTATTCTATTTGAATTTGATTTGTTATAAATTTAAATTATGAAAAAAATATTATTAGGGTCTTTGTTAGTGCCATTTGTAGGGTATTAATCACATATCATAAGATTAACAACTTCTACTATGTATCTATATCCCGACTTAAGATATAATCCTAAATAATTAGGATTAGCGTCTTAAAGAGTGTATAGAGTTGTTAAAGCTGGATCTAAGATGGCTTTGACTTATTTAATTAATTCCTCATAACCGATAGAAGAAAAGCATTTAGCATCTGCAATAGAGTTGAGGGATGCATTCTAGAAAAATGCTGGACTATATATTAAATTTGGTCAAATATTGGCATCTGTAAAGAAATTATAATATCAAACTATAGTTAGATTTTATTATACCAGAATAGTATCGTAAGACATTTGAAGTTATGTGTATATAGAATAATGAGACTCCCGCTTAAATGATATAATAATAATTGAAAGATGGATATGGAGATCCTGAAAAAATATTCAAGAAATGGAATCCAGTTCCAATAAGTTCAGCATCAATAGCTTAAGTTCATAAAGCTGTTTTGATGGATGGTAGAGAAGTGGCTGTAAAAATACAGCATCCTTGGCTTAAAGAATAAATGGAAGGAGATATAAGGTTAATTGAAATATTTGTTGATGTTGCAGAAAGGATATTTCCAGGTTTCAAATATAAGTGGTTGGCAGAAGAATTAAGGGTCAATTTGCCTAAAGAACTAGATTTTCAATTAGAAATTAAAAATGCCTAAAAAATTAAATATGAGCTGAGGAATTTCAAGGATATAAAAATTCCTGATATTTATAAAGAATTTTGTAATGTACATAACAATATAATTATAATAAGGATAGGATTATTTGTATGGAATTCATATATGGAGATTCTCTATTGGATGTACTTTCAAAACCTTCGTTGTATGATAAAAAGAAAATTGCCTAATCTATATCTAATGCATTTTCTTATCAAATTTATAAGATAGGCTTTGTGCATTCAGACCCTCATTAAGTATGAAAATTGATTTTCTAAAAGAATAGGGAAATATTATGGTCAGGATTCATAAAGGAAAATAATAGATAGTATTATTAGATCATGGACTTTATACTAATTTGGAGGAGAAAACTAAATTAAGCTATGCTCGATTATGGAAAGGGCTTTTAGAATAAAATGTTGATGATATTAAACTCGCAACTAAAGAATTAGGGGCAGAATAGAATTACAAATTGTTTGCTTCAATGGTTACTTCTAAAAAGTTTTCAGACTTGATGAACAAAGAGTCAACAATTGAGGATAGATTGAGACGACCTAAAGAATAAGAATAGATAGATATATTGATAAGAAAAGCAGCTAAACATCATAAATAAATAACTATTTTGCTAAATTAAATTGATAGAAGGCTTTTAATGTTATTTAAAATCAATGATTTCTTAAAAAATATTGATTTTAAATTAGGAAATCCTATTAATAATTTTTAAATTACTGTATTTAGTTAGATTATTTTATTTTAGTATGAATATGTGAGCTTAGCCATTTATGAAGCAGAACTATATAATAAGGCTTTATATATACGATTATTGTACAAGGTAAGAAGCTATATTCACAGTTTTAAATTTTTTATATTAAAATCTCTGGGATTTATTCTTCAATGAATAAATAAAATTTTATTTATTAAATTAAATTATGAGATAGTCATAAATACCTGAAGGAGCATAATATGTAGGAGCTATTCAAACAGGCCCTCCACAGACCTTTTAGTAGACCTATATTCAACCCTAACAAATATAATCGCAATATATTTAGTCACCACTTAAAGTTTCACAATAATATCAATTACCCTTCTCACCTATTAAATAATCCATACCAATAGGTTACTAAGTCCCATAATATATACCATATGTAAGAATTAAATTAATATTATTAGCGTTAATAATCACCATAAATTATCCAATAACCTTAAATAATTTAATAGCCTATTCAGTAGGCATCTCCATAAGTTGTTAGGGAAATTCATCATGTTGAACGACCACTAGAGGTTATATCAATCGAAGGTATTATAATTAAAATATAAAAAAAAATAGAAATTGAGGCACCTTGGAGAGTTAAATGTGCCACACTTGAAAGATAAATTCTAGAACTTTAAATATAATTAAGAAAAGGTGGAGGAGTCCCTACAGTGGAAACAGTCGAAGTAGTAGATGACTCCAAAGTTAAAGAATTGGAGGGAGAAAAAGAAGACTTAGAGAAAAAAGTAGATGACAAATCATAGGAATTAGAGGAATTGAAAAATCAGATTGCTGATGCATAGGCTCATTTAGAAGAAATAATTATGGAAAGAACATCTTATTTCACTAATGAATTAGAATCATGGCAGAAAAAATATGCTGATTTATTAAAGAAAGATTAAGAATTACAGAATGAACTTAAAATTATAAATCAATAACTAGCAGTTGAAAAATCGAAATAGCAAGCAGTACCTCCTCCAAGAGATGAAGTCAGAAGATAATCTAAGAGATTTTGAAATTTAATTTAGAAATTATTATCAAATTTTAATCAAGAATTATTTGTTCTCATATAATATTATATTATAAACTCTAATAATTTTTCAATATATTTTGATTAAAATATAGCTAGTACAATATATTTCCAATTTATTAAAATTATATTAATTTTTGTGAATTCTATCTCGCACTGATAGACATCTAAATGTAACCAATATATGCTCGATATCAAATTGATTTCATTGAAGATTATTAGAAATATTAATATATCATCTAAAACTAATAGATGAAAATAAATCAGTTAATTCATAATGAACCTTTAGTTGATCTGGTTGATTTAGAAGACTTTTAAAAATAATCTCAATATAATCTTAATTCTTTTCTAAAATTGGTTCATGAAGTTACTTTACTATACTAATTATTGATTTAACTTCATATTATTGATATAAGTCTGAATCAGAAAAAATATCTTTGATTAGTTAGGAATAACCTTTATAAACATCCCATACTTGTGTTCCTGCGGTAAAGAAAGAGAATTGCATAAATTCAGTATAGCTCGGAAAGAATTAACTATTTTTTATGAGTTTTCTGTATTCTGGTTAGAAAATGCTAACAACCAAATTATCAATATTTTTGTTTTTCTTTGCTTTATTTACATCTGGCATAGTTTTATTACAGGGGTACTCAAAATAAAGGTATATATATTAGAATTTCATATAAGTATTCTTCTTTATCATCATGTAAAGTTTATATATAAGTTTGACTCTTTGTTCAATATTAAGGCCTTTTTGTATAAATTATGCTAGTTCTGATATTTAAGGTTCATCTTATACTTAAGCTGCTTAAAGTTAAGCTTAAGCTTACCCCTGAGTTTCACCTTAAGCTTGAATTTAAATTTATGATTAAGGTTAACTTAAAGCTTAAACTTAACTTTATGCTTAAGTTGAAACTGAACTTTAAGTTTAATTTTAAGTTTAACCTTAAGTCTCCCTTTAATGTCCACTTTTAACTTCGGGCTAAGTTAATCCCTATTTCGGATATTTTAATATTTATATTTAATCCCTCATCATCATATTTTTAATGTTTTAGTTTCCAATTTTTTTAATAAGATCTTATAAATTTTCACTTATTTTTAGACTTAAGTAAAATAGAGTCAAGACAAAATTTTAATTTGGATAAACCTATCTTTCCAAAATGCTATCAACTAATTCCTTTTAGAAATATTTTATCAAATTTTTTTTGAGAGCTTTACAATCATTTATTATAAAAGGTAAAAGCTACTCATTAAATTAAGCAATAATTATTTATACAATATCCCAACAATTTTAATAGGAGTATCTCTACAGTAAATTGATCGGACATTCTAATAAATGTTTGTGATATCCTATTTAAAATCTTAGCCCAATATATTTATAATGTCTACAATATGTTAGATATTCAAAATTTTATGGTGGTTCTATTTAACTTTCTACATCTTCATTTCTTATAAGCACTAAAAAGTCTACTCCATATTTTAAATTATTAAATAAATACAATTACTCAATTTGTTTCACGAATCTTATTAAAAATTCTTATCCACTAAGAGTAAAACTTAGAGTAAAATCATTATTAATTCTGTAATCAAACATTTGCTTTTATATTTTAAGCAGCTTTTGAATAATTATTTCTGTTTTTGGTCTTTGTTATGGATCTTTACTAAGCATATCAAGTATTAATTCTCTTATTTAGGGATTACTTTTATACGGAAAATCCTCTTTTTTAAAATTTTTAATTAGTTGTCCATATTTAGCAAACTACTCTGATATTGGTAAGTCATTGCTAACAGAAAACAATGGAGAATTAGTTAATAATTGCGAGTATGCAACTCCTAAAGCCCAAATGTCAATCTTCTATGTCATTGGAACATTTCCAAAATGTTCTGGTGACATATAACTTAAAGTTCCTATACCTTATTCTGAAATATTATTTATTCTATCAGTTGAAATTCCAAAATCGCATAATTTTATTATGATTCTAGAGGCAGTGTTAGGATCCTTTTCTTCAAAAACAAGAAAATTGGATATTTTAATATCACGATGTGTCCATCCATCTACTTTTTACTTAAATCCTTATGCATCATATCTATAGTTATGAAATTGCTATAAACCAAGGGCCATCTAAATGAAAATTGCCACTAGATTATAAGTGGATTAATTGTCTTATTTTATTTTAAATATATTACTTCTAAAACAATAATTTTCAAGATCTTCCATTGCTGGTTCCATAAAGTATCCCAATTATTATTTATCTATTCCGATAACATCAACTATGTTTGAATTTTAAGCAAATAATTATTGTGCAGCTATTTTTATCTCAGTCGATTATTATGGAATATTTTTAAATATTTTTCTATCTGTCATCCTGTAAATATAGCTCATGGCAGTTTTAGCGATCTTTGAATCAAGTTAATGATTTTAATTGAAATTATCTCTTAGTTGTACGTCGAAATCCAGACTTTGTTAAAAATCACCTAATTTTTTATTATTCATTAATAATTCCTAAAATATAAAGAGTGTCGATCTAAATAAACAATAGATATAATATAAAAATAAATTAAAAATAAATAAATAAAAAAGAGATTAGCATGAATTCTGTATGTCGATTATGTGAGAAGGAAGTAATTAAATTTTTTTAATATTTTCAAGATGGATGCTTTATTAATGAGAGATCACCTTGTCTCTTGTTAGTAAATTTATGAAACTAAGAAATAAATAAATGAACTAGATCGATCGCTATAAAATCTTGGTGAAAAATGTTAGAAATAGAAAAGATCAATTCTAACCTAAATGAGTCTTATCAAGAGTAAGTCTAGAATGAATACACCTGATCGAATGAAGGGAAGTGCACCCTTAAGGAGATCTAGTTATAATAATTCTGATGAAGATATAACAAGTGAATCTATAGTTCCTCTGAAGAAATCAAGATTTTGCACCAATGCGATTACTCTAATGCAGGAGGATCCCACAGAAAAGGAGTTGGACCAAATGTATGAGATAAAAAGACGTGCTCCAAAAAATACAATTTAAAGCCCTTACACCTAAAGTCCAATGTCGCAGTAGAGCGATTAAGAGGATTAAATAAAGTTACTTAAAAAGAATACCAAAGTTTTAGGTGTTATAGAGAACTATTGTAATGAAATTCTCAAGAGTCCTGGAACGTCGATATAAATTGATTTATAAACACAAATCGAGCTTTAAAACCAAAAATTATATTAATAAGATCTTAAAGATATAGTAAAAGAATCTTTACATCTGATAGAGGTATTTTTTTCTCAAAATTATCATTAGAAACGAATATTATTGATATAAAGGATGAAACAAATGAAGAAGCCTGACGATGATGATATGCAGAAGTCGATGAAGAAAAGTAGCATTAGTGTTTTTTAGATGAGTAATTCATGGGTTAAGAAGCCAAGCACTTTTAATGAATTTGGTTAAGATTAGCCAGTAATTAGTCTTTTCAAGAAATGTGATTCAGAGAGTGAAGGTCAATCGCCGGTTAGCTAAGAAAAGAGTCCAATGTCTAATCTGGGATCAACAAATTCCAAGAAAGATAGAATGGTCTAAGTCTCCTAGGAACAAACATAAGAAGATCACATGAAGGGGTATTTCAGTGATGGAGAACTAAAAGAACGCAAGTATAAACAAAAATAAAAATAATTGTAAAAAAAATTTTAGCTATATAGATTCGGAGTTTCATTAAGGGATTTTGATTTCCTACAATTGTTAGGAGTTGGAGCCTATGGAGCTGTATGGTTGGTGAAAAAGAAATAGACAAATGATTTCTATGCTATGAAAGTCATAGATTGCAATAACAAATCTAAATAGGAAGTGGAGAATTTGAAAGCAGAAAAGAATGTATTCGAATTACTCGAAGGGGATTATGTTGTTAAAGCATTCTACTCATTTGTATAAGATGGATATTTATTTTTTTTACTCGAATATATGGAAGGAGGAGATTTAGGATATATTTTATAAGAATATTGTGCACTTTATGAAAGTGTTGCTAAATTTTATTTGGCAGAATTATTTTTATCTATTGAGTCTCTTCACAAGAAGGGAATCATTCATAGAGATCTTAAACCTTAAAATATATTACTAGATTAAAATGGCCATGTTAAATTGGCTGATTTTGGATTATCAGAAATTGCCTTAGCTAGAAAAATTAAGCAGACGGGTAATGAGAAGCATAAAATATAACATGATAGATTACCCTCTACAGCATCAGTAAGATAAATTAAAACTTAAAAAACAATAGAATTTTAACTCAAAGAAAATATTTAAAAATAAGTGGAGAAGAAATCTCATAAGATAGTGGGAACTCCTGATTATATGCCTCCAGAAGTAATTAATAGTGAGTCATCAAATAATTTTACAATAGATTGGTGGGCTTATGGAGTTATAGCTTATGAAATGATTTGTGGTATCCCACCATTTAATGACGAAACAATTTGGAAAGTGTTTCATAACATATAGAATTTGAATATTTAATGGCCTGATATAGGGGATGGTGAAGATTAGATGTCTTAAAATGCTTATGATTTAATTAAAGGTTTATTGGATCCTAATTATAATACTCGTTTAGGATCCTAACCAAAAGATATTAGAAATCACTAATTCTTTAAAGGAATTGATTGGGATAATATTCGTATACAAGATGCTCCAATAAAACCTATTAAATAGGATTTTGAAACTTAAGAAGGTAATAATAGAAAAAAGAATGCAGAAGAGAAGATGGAAATTTTACTATCAAAAACTGTTAATTAATCTTAAGAGTTATTTAACTTAGCTGAGGTAATATTATTAAAATATTAACAAAAGATCGCAAATTTAACTCGAATTGACCTACTTGCTTAATTATCTTAGAAAGAAGCTGAAAATGTTATTCGTAGACGGTCTGTTTGCCTTCCATTATTTTGATTTATATATATATTATTTTTTTTTATTTTAATAAAAAAAATTTAAAAATTGCGTATTATCAATGAAATCCTATTGCATCACGTTGGTATTTTACTTCTTATTATTTAAATTTATTTTTTTATAGGATGGATCTAATCTTAGAATAGACGACCTAGAACCAATTTTAAAAGGGAACTTAAGAGTTGAAGTCATTATTGATGGATTACAAATGAAAGTAAATTTTTAATGTCATTTAGAAAGTTGCTTAATCTAGAGGAACTGTTGATCTAATAATCGCAAAAAAATTACCTATATATGGCATTAGCACTGGGTTTGGGAAATTTAAGGATGTATATTAAATCCTTTAAAAAAAAAAGATTTATATTCCAAGAGATCAGATGATCTCACTTTAGAGAAATCTTATAATTTCTCATGCAAGTTGTGTGGGTGATGCTCTACCTCCTCATTAGGTCTTAATAATGATGATATTGAGGTTAAATTGTCTCGTTCGTGGATATTCTGGTGTCAGAACATATTTAATTGATAAGTTATGTGAAGCCATTAATAAATAGATAATACCAAAAGTTCCTTGTTAGGGGTCTGTTGGAGCATCAGGAGATTTGGCTCCGTTATCTCATTTGGCATTAGGATTAATAGGTATGGGGGAAATATGGAATGGTAACGGTTATTCCCGTGCAGAAGATGTTTTATTGGAGAAAAATTATGAGCCCATCGTTTATATGGAAAAGGAAGGGTTGGCTATGAATAATGGAACTCAAATGATGGCTACCATAAATTTAGAGACAGTTTATAGAGCTTAACGTGTTTGTAACTTAGCAGATATTTGTTTAGCAATAACTGCTTATGTAACTGGAGGTATATAATTAAAAATTTTAATATTAAAATTATTTAGCAAATTTAAATTCACTTCTTCATGGGAGATAATCTAAGACATTAACAACCCTCAAATAATATTTATAACCTAGAGATGGTTTTAGCAATCCTAAAAGTATCTAATCAGCAGTTAGTTCCCATTCGATAGTTCACGACTAATTGGATTATTGCTAGGATATAATTGAGAAAGAAATGAATTCCACATCTGACAATCCAATTATAGATAATGATAATAGGGATGCTAAATCTGGTGGTAACTTTCATGGTGAATATATGGCTTAAGTCGCTGACTTCATGTCTATTGCCTTATAAAGGCTTTGCATTTTTAGTGAAGTATTTATTCTATCAATCAAAATTAGAGAAGACAGGAAAGAATGGTTAACAGTGATCTTGGAAATTGTTAATTACCGATGTTTCTAACAGGATAAGGAGGAATCCTAAATGGATATATGATTCCCTAATATACTTCAGCTGCATTGGTTTCTGAAAATAAAGTTCTTGCCAACCCAAGCTGTGTTGATACAGTTCCAACATCTGCCAATATCGAAGATCATGTTTCTATGGGTGCCTATGGAGCTAGAAAGGCTTTATAAATATTAAAAAATACTGAATATGTAGTTGCCATTGAATTAATGTGTGCTGTTTAGGCTTTAGAATATATGGATACGCCAATATAATTTGAAAAAATAAAATAAAATGTAAGATAAATTGTTCCAGATGTGAAATCAAAAGATATCTATATGTCATAATACATAGAAGAACTGGTTAAAAGTTTAAATATTTGATTATTATTTTTATTTTTGTAAATAATTATTCATTATCTGAATGGACTGAATTTTATAGGATTGAATGCAGTTGAACATTTTGCCATCGTAACACTTTATCTAGATATAGCATCGGTCATATAGAAGTTCTTTTCTTATATAAATAAATTACATCTATTGAATCAACAAATGGGGTACTATATATTGCTTATTATGCCTATTATTAGAGTGCAAACTTTCCAAATATTGTAGGCTCAATATAATCATATTTCAATAAATGTGGTGCTAGTTCTGCAACTCTGAATCGAAGCTTTTTTTTTAATAAAATATTGTTACCTCTTCTAGTGTGTCATATGATAAACTTTATCCTGTTACTTCGCTTAAGGCTCTTATTATTTCCCAATCCTATTTGGCCAATTAAGGAGGTGGTACAGCCAATCTAGTATTTTGGACTCTTCCCTCTGTTGAAACATAAGTTCCATTTTTCTCAGTATAAGCAGCTCCAGGAAGAATTAAGTCAGCATAGTAAGCTCCTTCATCGCCATGAGTACCAATATAGATAACAAAGGCATCTTTAGGGATATCTGAAGGACTTAAGTTATTATCTGTTCCTAACAATATCACCACCTTTGGTGGAGTAGTAGACCTTTTTGGAGTTATTCCTAATTCTAGTGCATTCAATCTTCCTAGTTCTTTGTGGAGTAAGTTGAAACCATTCCATCCAGCTTGAGGGTTGATTACAGGAGAATTTTGGGAAATTGTTCTCAATGCATTATGAATTGCATCACCATCAGCTCTTTCAAATATTCCTGAACCTGCCAATATCAATGGGAGTTTGGCATTTTTAATTCTTTATGCAAAAGGATGAGTTCCTGAGGCTATCTCTTATACGATTGATGCATTATTTCCTAGATGAACATAATTGTATAACAAATCGTTTGGTGGACCAATGAGGAAAACCTTCAAATTATTTCTTCTGGTAGCTCTTAAAATTCTTGAATTCAACAAGGGACTCTCTATTTTAGGGTTGGTTCCGACAAGCAATAGTACATCTGCTTCTTCAATGCCAGTTATTTTTGAATTCATCAAATAATTAGCTCTAAAATCAGGATTCAAGTGAGGTACGCCTTTTCCTCTTATCTCAAAATTATCACTATCTAATTTATTCAATAAGTCCTTAAGAGCAACTATAGATTCGATATCTGCAAACTCTCCAATAACTCCCACTATTTCATCTCCTTTAACTAATAATTATTATTGAGCTTTATTAAGTGCCTCCTCCCAAGTTAGATCAACAAAGTTCCCTTATGCATCTCTATAATATGGAAGAGTGATTCTCTATTTCTTAAGCCCATCAAATGCATGTCTGCTCTTATCATTTAACCATTCCTCATTAACTTCTTCATTTACTCTTGGTAATACTCTCATAACTTCAGCTCCTCTAGTATCTACTTAGATGTTTGGGATTATGGTATCAAAAACATCAACAGAATCATAAGATTTTAATTCCCAAGGTCTGCTTGTGAATGCATATGGCTATATAATAATTAATATTTACAGCATTAGTTAGAGCACCAACTGGGCAGACGTCAACAAGATTACCTTAGAGCTCACTAGTTATCATTTTATCAATATATGTTCCTATTTCAGTTGCTTTGCCTCTGCCACTTGTGCCCAGTTCTGTAACACCAGCATATTCATCACTAAATCTAATGCATCTGGTGCAATGAATGCAACGATTCATGATTGTACTAATAAGAGGACCAAAATTCTTATCCTCCACAGCCCTCTTATACTCATTATATCTACTGTCTCCATATCCATATTATTCACTTATGTCTTGTAAATCACATTCTCCTCCTTGATCGCAAATTGGACAATCCAATGGATGATTAGCTAAGAGAAATTCCATGACTCCTCCTCTGGCAATTTTAGTTTTCTCTGATAATGTTTTGATTCTCATTCCAGGGGCTACTTATGCTGCACATGCTGCCACAGGTTTAGGTGATTTTTCAACTTCAACTAAACACATTCTGCAGTTTCCTGCTACAGCCAATCTTTCATGATAACAAAAACGAGGAATTATAACACCAGCTGCATAACAAGCTTAATAAATAGTAAATGAGGGATCAACTTTAATTGGAACATCATCAATGAAAACTTCTATTTATGAGGAGAATCTTTATAATGCTCTTGCTATTCTCAACATATATATTAATAATGGATTCAATAGACTTTTTTTATAGTGCTATCACACTATCATATTTAAACTAGACTCCATTATCATACGGTAATCAGGGAATACTAATTGATATGTGGCAATTGATCTAAGCCTATATTAATAGCGAAGATAATGTGTATATCTAAACAAGTAACTTTATACAATTACAATAGAGTATTAACAAGTAGATATATTTAATTAAGATGAACAGTATTAGATATTTTTAAGTTTCTATGAAACATATGATGATGAGATGTCCTAATTATTTTATTAGAATTCAGTTCCATTCAACATTAACAATTATAATATGTCATCCACTATAATGACTGGTAATTATTACATATAGAATAGAGAACTATGTTTTTGTTTATTTAGATAATTTTTGGCCGATTTGTTAAAAAATATTCATATAAATTTCTATTTATATAGGTTTTATAATGCTACCTTGGTTGCTAATTAATTTGAATGTGATAGTATTGATGTCAACAGAGTAGGATGTACGATATTACAAGAAAGTTTAGAAAGCATTAATATAATTATTTGGGAGTTCTGAGAGGAAAAAATAGATAGGGATATGCTCTGTTTTATACAAGATATACTTTATTCCCTGTACTATAATCATATTCCTTGTAATAATGATTGATCTGATATATGTAATAACCATACTCATACAATAATCGAATTTCAATTCCTTACAAGATGTAATTGAATATGGTGTATCTACTTGTGCATTGAATGGAGATCAATTTATTCAAAGCCTCTAAGTTAAAGATAGATCACTTATAATATATTTAAGGGATAATCCTTCAAATTGTGTTGAATCATTATTTAATCATTAAGTTTAGCTTATGATAATGAGTGAATTTACAATATTACAGTATTTGAAAGAATATCCTTAGTATTAAAAATCGTTTAGATATAAATTGATATCAAAAGGAAATAGAGATTATAAAATTCTCATGAATAACAATCAACCTGATTGGTTCTAATAAAGATTAAATAATGCAATATCTCAGATAATTATGCTAAATCTAGACTTAGAAGTTAAGGATAGACATCTACCTGCTAAACTTTTCAACCAACAAATAAAATCTATAATTATTCAGAATAATAGTATTCAGTTAATATAGTATTTTTATTTGAATTTATCACAAGAATAATATCCATTTTCATGCTCATAATCATAATCCAATATTCGAAGATATAATAGTTTTTATAGAAAGCAAGGACTCCATTTAGAAGATTAGTTAAATAATGAAATATAAATTTTTTCTATTTTCCTAAATTTCTTTTCACAAAATTAAAATCTTTTTTTTTTTAATATTTAATTATTTAAATAAATGACAGAGAGATAAGGACACGATCACGAACACGGCCACTCACATGACCATCATCATGAAGAACATGATCATCATGATGACTCTGATGAAGGCACATAACAATAGGGAGATGATGATAAGAAAGTCAATAGAGGAGAAAAAAAATTCAAAAAGGCTATGATTAAGATGGGAATGAAATAAGTGACTGGAATTACTAGAGTTACAATTAGAAAGGGAAAATAATTCTTAGTACACATTGATGATCCAGAAGTATTTAAATCTGCTGGTGTTGATAATTCATTCATTGTCTTTGGTGAGGCTAAAGTCAATGATGGAATTGGATAGTAAGGAAAGTAAGAACTTGATAAGCTCTAACCATTGTAAATTTTTTTATTAATAATTAGATAAAAAAATACTCAACCAGAAAAGGTTGAAGTAAAATAAGAAGAGAAAGAAGAAGTCAATGATGATGATGAGACAGGAATTTCTGCTGAAAATATAAAGATGGTTATGGACCATACAAAATGTGATAGAAAGGAGGCAGTAAAAGCACTTAAAAAATGCAACAATGATTCAGTTGAGGCCATTATGCTTTTTACCAATTGATTATTCATTTAAAAAAAAAAAAAATATATTATGGAATAAAAATAAGAAAATAATTTATATCTTTGAGTGTTGGTGGAAGTTAATCTCTATATTTTGAATCTGTTAAATTTGGAAGATACTTTTATTTTTAAGTATGTAATATAGTTTATGGCATTATTATACTCTATTATTTATTTTTTAAATTAAAATGAATAATTAAAAGGATGGGATAATGTCCAAATATATTTAGATAAATAATATTTAACCACAATATGTTAAAGTAAAATAGATAGATTAAGAAGAGGAGAAGGAAGATGAAGATGATGTGACAGGAATATCATATGAAAATTTAGAAATGGTTATAAGACATGTGGGTTGTGAGAGAAGTGAGGCAATAAAAGCGCTTAAAATATGTGAAAATGATGCAGTTGAGGCCATAATGCTTTTTTACTATATATGATTATTCATTCAAATAAAACATTAATAGAATAAAATAAAAATAATTCATTTCTACATTATATTTTGTTTTAAGGGTGAAAAATTTGTTTTTTCATTCTTTAAATTAGAGTTTAGGACATTTTTTTTGATTCTTTAAATAGTATTGATACTTTTTAATATCAAGAAATTTAATTATACATTGATTTAATATAAGCTTTGAGATATTATTTTTATTTTTTACAATATTATTATGAATTAAGATGATGATGAGGAAGGTATTCTCCCTTAGGATATTGTACTAGTGATGGAACAAACATAAGAAATGTTAAAACGATGTCGTATTGGCTATCATGGAATTATCAGGTCTATGAGATATATAATAATATATAAAATAATATAGTATTCATATTTTAGCTAATTTTAAATACTTGATGGATTAGTATTTTGACTAAACAGCATTATATATGGATGATTTAGGTTATTAAATTTTCTAACATTCTGTGAAATAACTTTACATTTATTTAGATATGTCTTTTAACTATTTTTCATCTAAATCTGATGCAATTTATAAATCTCCAGTCCATTAGGGGGAGTAGTGTTTCAATTTTCTAACTAAATATATTGCAGAACCTGCTATTATAGATGCTACTATTTCTTGTTAATTATTAATTAAGTATAATTCACATAGCATTTAGGCTAAATAGAAATGCTTAATATTAAGTTGTGATATCATATTGAACCTTTATAAAAAGTAATAAATGGTAGGTCCTGTCAAATTAAAACTAAGTGTTTGTAAAATTTATGATTCATATGCTATGATTTAAGATTTAGTGAAACTGTTTTCTGTTATAAATGTCAGGTCCTTCAATTATGGGCTATAAATTTCATCCATCTTCGAGGCAATAAGTAGGCAAGTCACACCAAGAAGCTGAAACTCATTCTTAGTTACTTATTTAATTCCAAGATATCTTAAATGGAGGGAAAAATAAAATAAAAAATAAAGTAAAATTAAATAAATAAATACCTATCAAGTATATTAATCGTAAGGAATAATGTTTCTGGCTTTAATTTAAATTTGAACTCTACATCAATCAACCAATCAATGAGTATTGATCTCATCTTTTTAGTTATTTACATCTAATCCAATTATCTTGAAATATACAAATTCTAAATTGATCTCATATATTCTGATATTTCATGAGCGTAAATATAACAATACTATGGATCATTCTAATATCTCTTATCAAGGTTTAGAATAGTTTATCTGTTGGTTTCTTGAAGAAGAATTTATTTAACATCACAAAATCTGACAGTTTAGGCTCGTTACGAATGGCATGATGAATCCCTCTCCATTCGTCTGCTGTGGAAGCTAGCGTTCCTTTTTTCAACACTCAATTAATCCCATGCATGTTGAGATTTCTATCTTGATGATTGTAGCGCCCTTGGCTATGAACTGGATTTCTCTTTTAGGATTGATAAATTAAGTTTGGTTGGAAGTCTGAAATTAGTTATATCATATCCAAATCTCCTTGGTCTATTTATCATCCATGCCTAGCTGTTAAAATAGTTATATAAATCCATTACGGTTAAAATAAAAAAATAAAAATATTTTAATAATGAAGGTCTTAGATTATGACTTTGAGTACATTTAAAAACTCCTTAAAACATAAGAAAGAGTTCAAATGGCCAAATGGTAAACATTCATAGAGACATATCAAGAGAAGATGAACATTTTAGTTTAAAAGAAAAACATTAAACAATCATAGCAGAATTAGTTATATTTAGAAACATGTCAATAATCAGCATAAGCATATTATTAAGACTTGATTTAAATGGAAAAAGAAAAAGAAGCATTATCACATAAAAAAATAAAAGCTTTAAAAGAAGAAGAAATTGCAAATCACAAAATGCTATACTAGGAAATCGCGAAAGACTAGCCTGAATTATAGGTCAGTCAATATAAGTTGATTTCAATTAGTAATAGAGATGAGGTGATTGTTTAAGGGCTGGAATTTTAAGAGAAATATTATATAACAATATAATTTTTCACTCCTAAATTAAAAGAATACAGCTCTTACTATGTTTAAATTGATTCAAAACCAGAACTTATTGATTTACACGTAACGACTCCTTTAGATAAAAAAAATATTTAAATCGCAACTTCAGAAGGAAGCAGTTTAAATTCATATACAATAATGATAGATAATGACATTTATTCTAAATTCAACTATACTATTGACTTGAAAACTCAAATTAGAGGATTGTATCAATTAAATAATGGCTTAATAGTATTTATGTTGATTAATTAGGCAATATTAGACAATTAAATCAATATGATAAATCGAAATAAAAACCAAATTCTATATTAATCAAATTAGTTACACATCTAAGAGCATTATTTTAATTATAATACGTCTGAATTGTATATAAGTATAATTTAAAATTAAAAGAAATTCCATAAAAGATCATTATTTTTCATAATTTTTAACCTAACTAAGGACAAGTTTGCTAAGTTAAGTAAGAGATTAAAGAAGACGTCCCATTATAGAAAATAATCTATGGCTAAATAGGTATTTAATAAAATAAATTTTAATAAAGTAGTTAATGACCCATCAATGGTTGTAGTTGATAAACTACCTTAATAAGATATCTATATCTGCGTTTAAGATAAGCACGTCATAAAATTCTTTAATAATATGACTAGATCATTTAGAGCTAATGAATTTCCGTGTAAGACTGAGATTGTTTGGTGCAAATATTTAGCGAAGTTTGAATCAATAGTATTTAGTGATGAAAATGGAACAACTTATTATCTTGATAAGATAGATAATCATTTATAATGAATATATCATTTAGATTTGAGTTTCTTTAACTATTTTTCAAGTAGTCCTTTATTACTCAGTATCCGTATTTATTCATCTAATTAATATTGTAGTTCAATCATATCTTTATTTTATTTCTATTTTTTATTATTATAATACTTTTATTTTCTATAGGAGATGTTAGTATTCGTCCTAGTTATTGGATATGACATTTATTATATTTTATAGATTTCTTATATCCTTAAGCAATCCATAATTAGTCTTATAACTTTCATTCAGTTGTATGGTTAATTTATTATTCTCTTATTCACATCTTTCCAGGATCTAAAAGAAGTCGCCTCCTTTCCTGATATTGATCATTCTTTATAGATGCTCATTTTTTTCTTCAATTGTAAATAGGCGCTAAATATATTAGGGATAATCAATTTCATAGAGAAGCTCTTCACAAAGATCAACTAATTGTTATAGATTAGTCTCTTTTAGTGCATTTCTGAGGATGGTTATTTTATGTAAAATAGTAAATTATTACATTATTATAATGAGTGCAAATAAATACCTAGACTATCTAATTTTACATGCATATCGGAAAAACAAAAAAAATTACTTTAATCCATCAAACCCTAATTCAATTATACAATATGATGAACCTATTAATAAATAAACATAACTTAAAATACCAAAATTGAAAAGTTGTGCATCAGAAAATAGTAGCCTGAAAAGTATGCTTGACAATTGGTAGAATAGATAACAATCGGATCGAATTGTATCAAATATATAAAAATCAAAAATAAGATCATAAGATTTCTTAAGCCCCTAAGTTATACGTTAATCGGAAAATCGAAAATATTTTTTTAGGCGATCAAATGATACAAAAAATTTTGTTCATAAATATTAGAACACAGATGATCTCATTTTTCCACTCACATAATAAAAATAAATAAAGGGTCATCAGTTCAAGAGAAGTGAAAGAAATTTTGACTGGTAGAAACTATAAATACATGAAACTTCACTGCCTCCATTGAAACAATAAACTGAAAATGATGAAGTCAAAGAATCAAAAGCAACACTAAGTAGTTTAACTCGCCATCTAAAAGGTTTTTTTATTATTAATAAAAAGATATTGAAATACCATAAATCAATGCCTTTGATATAAAGTTATCAAACTTCTAGGAGAGCGATATGACTAAATTGGGATAGAGTCTCCTAAATGCTAGATATAAAGCAAAACAACTACAATAAAATATCAATAATATGTAGAAAATTTACATGTAGAGACTAAATAATAAGGAATGATATACTTAAATTTTATTATATATCTTATTTCTTTTTTTGAATGATACGATCTAATAATCATTATAGATTAGAATAAATTCTTAATGTGACATTTAGTTATCGAAAGACAAATACAAGCTATTACATATTAAAAAAATCCAAAAAAAATCCAAAAAAAAAAAATATACACAAAAAAAAGAGAGAAAAACAATTATAATTAAAAAAACAAAACTCATACTCTTTTTTTTTATGCACTCGGACTATGCCTTTAAAATTACGCTTATGTTCTTAAAGGACTATTCAATCTGGCTGTTTATGATCCACCCATAACTTTAACTTTTTTTGCATCTTCAATATATATATTAACTATATTATTTTAGTTAATGTTGTAAACACTATTTTTTTTGTTTGATCCTTGAACATAAACACTACTCATCAATTTAAGTGGATCTTTTGCTGGAATAACAGACTATTAGATAAAAATAAAATAATTACATCTTATCTCTTAGGAGGAGATGTTCGATATGTTTAAATTGTATCAGTAGATTTGGTACGAAAATGAACCTGTTGATTATTATTTAATACAGGTTTATAGGTTTTTTAGAGTTCTTCTTTATTTTTTATTTGAAGGTTTTTCAAAGTAGCTATCGCAAATTGGTTGAATTTAGCTTTTTAACTGACATATAGCGATGCTTACCTAGACGAAGTTTTGTTGATATTCTTTTAATATGATTTTGGTTATGGTCTTTCAGTGTTTATCTTTAAAGGACCTTTTTTTACATAAAATATTTTTTATACTTTGAGCTATTTCTTCATCCTGCATTGGTTATGATGAGAAGTGAGAGCCAACTCGTCCTTTACTATTTATGAAATTTTTTAAAGAAAATTGATTTACTTAAAATTTGATTGATAAGTTTACTAAAATTCTTATCTAGTGCTTGGCTATCTGCTAGGAACTTTAAGTTGGTAATCTGAAGAACTAAAATTACCGCTTACTTTCCTTGTTAAATCATTTCTCTTTAACTCTACTTATGTATTTTTCATTTGTTATTATTTAACCTACTAATATTACTATTAGACAAAATTCGAGAAACCCTCCATCTTATATGACTTCTTTAATGGCTAGTTGCAATTTCTTAAGGGAGAACCAATATCAGAAGATCTCTTAGTTAATTCACCTTTAATTTCTGATGATTATTTTTACTATGCTTTTTCAAAACTGCTCTATTAACTAAACTAACTATTTTGTTTTTAAAGCTATTTTATAATGGGAACTTAAGGTCTTTTTTTTGTAATTGCCAAGTGAGGTTATTAGTGAATAATTGAAAAATCTACTGATTCAATAAATAGACTATGTGATTGATTTATGGACATTAATTCTGATATGCTACCTATATTATCGTATTGTTTTCCCATAACTGACAAAACTTCCCTTAACAACATTGAAGATGAGATATCGTTTTTTTTCTTGAAATATGATAAATTTTCTAGATTCAATTCTTTTAAGAGATGCTTCAACTAACCAACAGAGCAATCATCATCACTTTGCTTAGGCTTTTATTTCTTTTTAGGTGATTTCTATGATTAAAAAAAAAAAAATTTACCGTATCCTCATCTGGTATGTTTAATTTTCTTTTGATTGCTGCATATTCAATTCTTCTTTTTTTTTCATGAAATTTATTAATAGTTACATATACTTTTGTCATAAATAATCTGGGAATGTCATGATGATATTTATAATATTCCAACAGTGCTTTCTATTTTGCATGAATATCACGTTTAATGTACGTTCTTATTACAAACAATAGATTACCTCTTTAAATATTCTTCTTATTCTACCATTGTTTCTAAATCTCTATAAAATACCACAGCAGCTGTACTTTCATTATCTAAAATATCATTAATGTCTTTAGAATAGTAGTAATTTTATGATGAAGAGTATTTAGAGAATAATGCCTTTGTTAACAGTGGAGAATAGTTCTCTTGTTTTGCATATTGGAACTTCGAACAAAATACGCATTGTATGTTAGACCTATTTTTATTTTATTTTTTATTTTATTATATACTATGGCGAACACAATGATGAAAATCTTTTACGCATTGATACTTATTAAGTAACACTCTGTTTACTATTTGATCTAGCTACCTTTCCATATAATTTTTTCGTTGACATAAAATAAATTAATTTTTAATTATAATGAACATTCTCATACCTATTCTCTTGGGCGTAACATGGATTATTTCACTAATAACAATGGCATTAGCATTAAGCCTTGATGATTAAATTAGTTCATTACGTTTAGATATTAATAGAGTTGCTTTTTTTAAAATCTATAATATTTACACATCACAATTACCTGATCTTCAGGTAAACAATATTTTTTTATTATTTTTAATCAGGGATTGTGCTTTGCATTATTGTTCATACTTTCTGCATATAAAATATATGAATATAAATAATAGTATTTATATCAAAATATTTTAGCAAACAAGAATTTGATAGAAGTACTAAAGACACAGAATAAAGATATCTCCTTACAGTGAAAACCATAAAAACATTAACATGGGATAGCATAATAATTACATAAGCATTTATCATGACTACAATAGTAAATTATTCTTAAATTTTTTATAAGGGATTATCATTTATAGATTCAATAATACTATGTCAAGGAGGCCTGAAAGAATCTCAAAACTTATTTAATAAATACAACAATCATCCTGCCATGTAATAAGAAGATTAGTATATATAATATTAAATTAGAAATACTTTATATTAGTTATAAGATTAATTTGCTAAATACGAAGCAATTATTGGACTGAATGCAATATCACTAGCACTTCTTGGAGGATAAATAATAACTACAGTTTATAGTAAATTCAGATTAAAAATTTGATATATATCATGTTAGTTTTACATATTTCTCTAAATAAGTCATTAGTAGTGAAGGACATACTTCCTTTAGATCTCTGAAATAATAAAACGATCCATCAGGTTATGTGCCATCATGTCTTAATTTCCACTCTAATTTGAAAATGGCATTTTATGATGGTGTAAGTGTCTTTGAACCTACAAGTTAATGTCCAGATATGTGAGATGGATAATCTTTTTGAAAATTTCCTTGAATTAATATTTCCTCTTATTTAGGACGCCTTGATGATTTTTTATTCATTTATTTATAAATTTAATTTGTTTATTTTTGTTTATATATTTTTTTAATGAATGTACATTACTATATCAATTTTTCTTTGCTTATTCGGCTGCTTTCTTTTCTCTTCTTTTTTATTTAACACCAACAAATTTAGCATTATACCATTCTTATCTTAATTTTCTGAAGACATGAACTGATTTTAATTCTTTAGAGATGATTTAGGCTTTTTCTCTCAATGCTCTCCTTTAGAATGTTAAAACCTTAAAATTTGTTTAAATATAATACCTCTGGGTTTGTATTTTAGTTAACAACGACTGTTGCAGCTTTGTCATTATCTGCAACAACACCTTTCTTTGCCTTACCAGCAACTCTTGGGAATAATACTAATTTAGATAGATATGTCTTAAGTCTTTTAACATTGAAATCTAATTCTTCCTTAGCATCATTTCGTCTTCTATGGTCAACAGCTACTCCAATAGTTCTTGCAAATTTAGAATTTAATCCTGCTTCTTTTAATTCAATAAGACTAAATCCTTTTCCTAACTTTTAGACTCCATTATATTTAATAGTCTGTCCTCTAACAACTGGTCTCAATAAAGAAATTGGTCTTGGAGAGAGAGCTATTTTTTTATTATTATTGATACCTAATGCCTTTCTTTATCTTCTCTCTTATCGTCGTCTCTTGGCAGCAGGCTAATTGTACCATGTCTTAACGAATCTGGTCCAATGTTTTCTGAAATGATTATTGGGAAGAATGTTATTGCCTTTTGTCATTTTATCTTTTTTTAAAAAATATTTATATCTAATGACTCAAATAAGTCATATAGAAAAAAAAATCATAATAAAAAAAAAATAAAGAATTTTTTTTTTAATTCACAACTAACTTAAGTCTCTGCTGCTTTTTCTAATGATATAATATTAATTACATCGTTGTCCTTTATTTCCTCTAAATAGTGGATTTTGGACTTCTAATTTAATGGATGAAACTTTTGCTTAATCCTTATGATATTTAAAACTCTGATATTGAGTTTTCAAATTAAACCCTCAAATGAGGTTTATTATTTTCATCAAGCTCTTGAAAAACCTTTGGTTAAATCATCATATAAGGCTTTGCACCAGTACTTTTAGATGGAGTCTGTATATTCTTTTCAGATTTCATTTTAACTTAACATATTTCAGGCTAGAATGTGTTTAAAACAAATGTTTTAGCTTTAATCGATGACCTTTCTGTAAATAGATGATTCTTTTGCATTTTATATAATAATAATAATTAATGATTAAGGAAACCGAAAATAAATGTTCTAATTACTATTGCAATAATTCCTCCTAAAAAATAGCAAAATTCTTAGATTAAGACATAACATTCTGTGATGGATGCTTTGATCTTTACTAAGACAGACGTTGTTGTTATTTTTGTGCATAAGTTTATAGAGATGATGAACAGAATTTCCTAGATGGAATGCAATGGATTTAATGCGATATACAGAAATGCGGGAGATGGGTAGAAAAAAGAACCAAAATTAGATACACATAGAATGTGAAGAGACATCCATAGAAATACAAATCCAAAACAAGAATTTCAAATACAGATGTCCATGGTGTCGAATTAAGTCCAAATAAAAGAAATGTCATAAACCACTCAAATAACCAGACTAAGATCCAGATTATTAGTCTGCTTAGAAAAAGGTTTGTCTTGATGAACTTTTTTATGAGGCTAAAACCTAAAATACTTTTTTTGATGAACTACTAAAAAAGAATGGTATACATGGTTTATCTTATTCTATTAAATAGGGGAGTTTTAACAATGCATCAACTAAGAAGATCTTTAAAATGATTTATGTAGACTAAGATCATTAGTTAAATGATTATTATAAAATATATATATATTTTTTTTTAATGTTAGATTAAAAGTTTGAATTTTTTAAGACTGAACAAGATTAAAGTAAATATTAAATAAAAATATAACTAATAAGGTCATGCAAACAATTTAGGATCAAATAGATCGTTAATTAAAAGTATTGATTTAGAGTTATCTCCAATATCATAACATTAAGATAAACTAACATAAAACCTCTAAAAATAAACTAACATCGTTGAATAACTCTATGCTAGGAGGTATAAACTGTTTATAAATTTTTTATTTTTTCTTTAACTTTAAAATAATAGTAAAAATACCAGAGAATAATCAATTCATCAAGCTCGAGGACCATAATATGGTGGATTACAGCCGATGTCTTTACAAAAAGAAAATAGTTTGGATGAGGAGGAGGAAATTACCGGTTTCTCAAATGATGTATGGCGAGTGAAAGGATTGAAAATATGGATTATCATATTGAGGTTGATTAGTTTTATTACTAAATCAAATTTTGCTGCTAGCTTTAGATTGGTTAATAGGAACATATTTGATATCATTGGGGATAAGTCAGCTAACTACACATATTATCTATTTAACGATTCATTTAAACATGATGTTAGTAATTTTATCCTATATAGTAACCTACTCACTATCAAATGTTAAAATACAGAATCATTTAGAGATTTTTTGTACCATTAAGGAAGCTCACCATATACCAGTACTTAGGTAAGAACAAATTTTTAATGAGACCTGAGTCTGTTATTTCAGTAGGATGGAATATATTTATTCTATTTTTATTAAACATAAACGTCTTGTATGTCTCAACAAATGTAGCATTTAATATTGAAAAGAATTAGGCTAACGAATATATAGAAATTAGACAGGTTTTTTTTAACATCCTACCATCGTATTCATTTATTTTAGAGATTATACTAAAATTCAATACGTGTTATTATTCAAAAGGTACAGTGATTGAAAATAGATATATGATTGCTAAAAATTATTTGAAAACATCTTTTTTTTTTGATGTTTTTGTAATCATACCATTTTTTATGAGTATAACATTTTAATTAGATTACTTGAATCTAATATTGATTCTGAAAGTCTTTTAGATTAGAAAATTTTCTGGAACTTTATTTGAGAGATTAGAATTGTCATAAAGTTAGGCAGCAGCATTCGATCTGATTAAATTGTGTTACACAATATTATTTGCTGCTCATTTTGGAGCTTGTTTGTGGTTTGTTGTTGGATCAACAAGTGATACCGATAAAAATTGGGTGCATGTTCAAAATTTGGAGGAGGAAGATTGGCCGGTTTAATATGTAACCTCATTTTATTATTGTATCATCACGATGACGACCATTGGATATGGAGATATAATTCCATAAAATCCAAGAGAAAGAACATTTGTTATTTGTATGGCAGTAGTTGCGGTTGGAGTCTTTGGGTATTCAATTGGAAACATTAGTAATATATTTGCTGAATGGTAAAAGAAAAATCTCCAATTTCGATCTGATATGAATGATCTAAAGAAGTACATGAGATTGAAAGGATACAATAAGGTATATATAATAAACATAATAGCATTTAAGTGAGAAAGTTAGAAAATATTTTGAATATATTTGGACAGATTAAAGTGAAGAAAATGAGAGGGAGGCAAATAAATATTAAGATTTGCTACCACTACAATTATAAGAAGAAATGAAAATAGACATAAATATGAAAGTAGTCAAGAATATTAAATTTTTAACGGACAATTTCAGTGAACTTTTTTTATAACAATTATCTAAAGAACTTGTGGAAGAAAAATATGCACCAGATTAAAATATCTTCCAATAAGGGTAACTAAGTGAGAATCTGTACATTCTAGAAAGAGGGTCATTATAATTTTATATAAATCTTAATAATAAATTACATAGCTAAAAATCATTGGAGAAAATTGATGTATTGAATATCATTTATTTTAAAAAGGGTAGAAGTATTCCATTTGGGCATTTAGAGTTCTTTAATAATCAACCTCATCAAGTATCTTGTAAATCTGTAACCTTCTCATACATACTTAAGATAAGTAAGGAAAGCTTCCTAGATTTACTTAAAATAAATAACCTAGACTATGTATCTAATCAATTAAATTTTATAGTAAAAGTTTAGACAATTACAGGATTAAATCTAATTTTAAGGAAAGCAAGATCTTATTGAATTAAAATGTAAAGCCTGTGACAAATTTACTCATATAATCAAAGAATGTCCGTAATTTATAATTATTTAATTAGAATGGTATGTGGGTATCCCAATAGATCAAAGGTTTTATTAAATCATAGAAGAAATGTTCCAAGCGATAGGGTTAATAAATTCAAAAGATCTAAGGGAAAGAAAATCAAAACGTTAAAATAATCCATAGATATTAAAAATTCGATATTTTTGTATATGTGTAGGGATGCTAAAATAGCAAATCTTATTCAAGAATAAACAGATGGTACTTATTAATTATAAATAAAGTTGTAATATAACATGAAAATTAAAGTGTATCATCTTCAGATGTAGATACACCATTAAAAGAGACAAAACATTCTACCTTAGATATGAATTAAACCATTTTAAAAAACGAAAAGAAAATTTTATCGTTCTAAAGTTGTAATGATGCATTATAGGATCCATAGACTGTAATTAATTATTTTAAGAGATTAGCGATAATTAGTAAAAAATCTCAAAGGACAACTTAAGATTTTAGAGAGGCATAACGCATCGGTCTTTTAAAATGAACCTAATAAAGTTCATCAAGTTTAAATCCAAGAAAATCCACTTAATTAGGGAAGAGAATCAGTTTTCCAAGCAGATTATTTCAAGAATATCTCTCAAAATTTACTTTAGTAGTAAGATTTTCAAGTTCCATTGATACATAATCGAAGACGGATATCAAACAATAGTTTTTCGTCAGATAATTAGGAATCTCGAGATGTCTCTCAGCGACCTCAAATTTTAATAAATCGGAATAGTAATAAGGAACAGAAACTAGTTGAAGTTTAATCTCCTAAATTATAGAGCAATATTGAGATAGCTGAAAATGATGATCCTTATGGAAAGATGAGAGGTCAATATAAAGAGTTGTTTTATGATTTTGAGATAGTCAAAAATTATGAACGGTACCTCAAGTAGAACAATTTATTCGAAGTCTAACAATAATTTAATGATAAATAAGTTAAAATTAAATCATAGCGGTATCTAAAGTATAAGATAACAAAAAGATAGAAATGAAATTTTATTTATAATTATTTTTTTTAAGGAATTATAATTTTATATTAATTAATAAATTCATGTTGTGGGTTTAAAGAGTTTAAATTTAATTTCTAAAGTTTTTAATTGTTAAAATATTTCATATTGGTCAATGAAACCATGGTTCTTTCATATTTTATTTAACAAACATTTCTAATATTTATTTTTTTCATTTAAGAACTAGAATACGCATATTAGGATAGATTTAGGTGATAAGCAGAGAAATCTTCACTAAAATCAATAATATCCATTCTATATTCAAAGTTATTTAATGTTACATAACCTACTAAATGTCTGTTCTTTCACATTATTTCTAAACATATTGAAAAGAGAATTAATTATTTCCAAATCCTTCTTAATTAACTAAGATTATAAATATTTACAATATATAAAAAAATTATATATTACAATCTATATTAGCAATACAGTTATCTTAACCATTTGAAAATTAATTTTATTTTATCAAATAATGAAGCCTACTCATGGTCCTACGAATTATCAGTTGTTCATGAATGACCAAGGTAATTAAGGTTCTGGTCCTCACAAAGGAGGTCCAGCAAAATTATCTCCTAACAATTCAAGAGTTGAAGATAAACATGGACATCATGGTGAGGAAGAAAAGCAGAAGGGGGTGGCTGGCAAGGCAGCAGGCCATAGAAAGGAAATAAATGAGGAAGAGGAGTATAATCCTTTGAAGATGCCTCCTGATTGGAAGTTAGCAGAGAATCATGCAAAAGCAAGAAGTACAGCTCCTGATAAAAAGAAAGATGGTGCTAGTGAAAAAGGTAACTTATACATATTATTTGTAATAGTTGAGACATGTCCTTGTTGTGGTTTTGAAATCGAGAGATAACAGATTGAATATTGTTCCGATCCAATGGCTTTGGCATTTTTAGGATCTGGTTTTGCTTTATTTTACAATTTTATGAAATTTTGTATCATAATCCTTTTTATATAATTGGCTATCCAACAGGGATACAATATTTATACAAATCTTAATGGAACTTATTGTGCAATCGAATAAACAAGAAAATTAGAACATAAGATAGTTCATGAATCTAATTGTCCAACTACTTTCCTATTAAGGATAAGCTTAGCCAACAAATTAAAGTATAATGTTTTATTTTATCAAAATAGTGATAAAGAAAAGTTGGATTACGTTTATATATTGAATTTCATCTCGTTATTCGTTGTTATGGGTGTTTTGTTGTACTTTAGAAAAAGTTAAAGAACGATTGATTGTAAGATAGATGAAGAATAAACCACACCTGCAGATTATACTGTGTGTGTTAAGAACATACCGATAGGATTGAATGTGGATTATAAGAAGGAACTTACAAATTTATTTCAAACAGTTGCTGTTGTTTAGTCTTAAATTGAAATTAAGGTCTGTAAAGTTGTGCTTGTCTACAATATTGATGAAATATGTGATCTCGAAAAAAGAATGGAGGAATTAGTAGAGAAAAAGAAAGATGCCATTAGAGATAATAAGTATGTTAAGTCTATAAAATTAGTTATGATTTTGAGCATGAAGATGTTAGATAGAAAGATGAAGAAATAGAAAGATTAGAACATCTAATTCATTAGGTTGAGGCAAGATACTAATCGTAAAATGATAAATTTGCAGGAATAGCATTTGTATCTTTTGAAACAGAAGCCATGAAAGCAGCAGTTATTGAAGAAAACAAGCACAGTCAAGTTGAAAGAATTAGAACATGGCTTAATAGAGGAAAGACTCCAAATCTAGATGAAGAGTCAGACTTATAATGGCACGGTTAAAAATTATTCATTGAACAGGCCAAAGAACCTAACGACGTCGATTGGGAATTCATTCATTATACTACTAAGGAAAAGATGGTAGCTCGAACAAAGGCTGGAATATTCTTCTTTTTGTTTGAATTTGCAGCATTTTACACAATTTATTTGATATCTATTTAATTAGCAAAAAAAGTAGATGAAGCTCATGAAGAAGATTTACTAGGAAAATTAGACCCTGAAGAATTAACACAAATTTCAATTATGTCGAGTACCATATCATTCAGCATAGTACTGTTCAACAAGTTTGTTGTCTCAAAAGTGTTGCATTATATTGTAGATGATGAAAAAATATCAAATAAGACTCTTTTCTAAATTAAATATGCTACTAAATATTCGATGGCCTTATTTTTCAATGCTGCACTTATTTCATATTTGGTTGATATTGTTATTCTTAAAAATATTGTCGGTTATGCTGGATTTTTACAGAATGAAAGTTAAATTTTTATAATAAATGCTCTATTTCCACCCTTTGTTTGGTGTGTAGATCCATGGAGTTGTTGTAAGAATATTTGGAGAAGATATATTAAGTCTAAAGGAGTTAAAGCCTTACTCACATAACAAGAGGCCAACTTGTTAATGGAAGAACCAGATTACTTGTCTGCTAAAAGATATTCAGATGTTATGAAAACAATGTGGTTTACATATTTCTACGGTACTGCTATTCCTTTAGGAACACTATTTTCAGCCATTGGTCTAACATTATATTATTTGATGGATTACTATAATATTCTAAGAAGAAGAACAGTTAAAGAATCAATTTCAAATGAGTTATCAACAGGTATATATTTTATAGTAAAATAGAAATGATTGAATGGCTTGAATGGATTATTATATTTAGTGCTTTAGGAAATATGACCATGTCTTATGCATTTTTCAAAGAGTTCAGCCATTTCGATATTGCTTTGTTAATCATCGCATTGATATATATTAATTTAGATATGGATGCTTATTCGTATATGATATGGCCAGTCGATTCAGAAGAAGAAGTAAAGATAGTTTAAATATTTTTTAAAGTTAAAAACTTATTGGGAAGGGCAATTAGATTTTGATACAGACTATGATAGAGAAAATCCAGTCACTAGAGCAGAAGCAATCGCTGAATGGACTAAATTAGTCAAGGAAGGAGGAGAGGAAGGCAAAGAAGGCAAAGAAGGTAAGGAAGGAAAAGAAGCTGGTAAACAAAATAAAGGTCATAAAGAGTGACAATTACAAAAATATAATAATATACGTTATATTCATGCATTATATTCTCCTATAACAACAGCATGATCTCTTTCATAGGGTTCCAAAGTTAGTTATTCCTTTGGTGTTAATCCCTCATCCTAAAAAAATTTAAATATTATATTTTACTCTTAATCTTTGAATTTCATGTTAAAATACAACCTCTGGTTTATTTGTACTATCGATACAATTGGCTTTGATTGATATAACAAAGTTTCCTCCCTTTTTCAAGAAATATTAGGAATTGATTCCTACAATTCTTGCTTAGTCAGGTTAAGCAACATCAGCAAATACAACATCAACCATGCTAACCTATAAAATAGAAATAAAATTTTACCAATATTCTGTATTCAAGTGGTTTTCTAGCATCTGCAATGATTGGGACAACATTTGTTCTTTTTTTTGCCATATTTACTAAATCTCTACCAGATCTATGACTGAATTCTACAGCATATACAACTCCTTCTTTTCCAACAATGTCTGAGACATGTGATACTGTAGTACCAGACGCTGCTCCCAAATAAAGAACTTTAGCTCCAGGTTTTATGAAAATATCTTTAACACCACCAAGAATAGCAGCGGCTATCTTTGATCTAAATGGATTCCAAACTCTATATTCAATCTTTTCTCCTGTTACTCTGTCATCAACAGATATTCTTTTTTCATTGTAAACAGATTCTCCTGGTACAAAATTTCTAGTAACAAGGGCTTCTTATAATCCTTTTGAAATGAAAACTCCTTCAAATCTTTAGTGAGGAATAACTATTGCCTTTGGTGGGCCTCTAGCACCACCACCTCGTCCTCCTCCTCTTGAGCCACCTCTGCCTCCTCGACCACCTCTGTCAAATCCTCTTCCGCCTCCACGGTCACCTCCTCTTCCTCTAGGTCCTCCTCTTGAGCTTCCTCCACCTCTATCATTTCCTCTAAAATCTCTGCCCATAAATTAAAAATAAAAAAATAAATTAAAAAATGGAACTTGAAAATTTGATTAAGGACTGGAAATATAATGATCCATAACTGAAGACATATTTAGAAACACAAATTAATAAATAATAGGATCACTTATACTAAGATTTTTTAAAATGTTTAAGGGATTATTTGAGAAACAAAATTAAGTCAGATCAGAAAATATTAAATTAAGATATGTAAGAATTGATACATGTTTTGTTTTACTTCGTTTCAATTTCAAATATCAAAGAAGCAGAGAAGCATCCTTCACTTCCATTTTGTGAGGATGTTTATGATTGCCTTTCATTGAGTGAACTCTCAGATTTCTTCTCAATATTTCAATCCTAAATCAATATCATTTCAAAGGTAAATTTATAAATTTATCATAATAGTTCAAGGAAGTTGATAAATTTTTATTTTTAAAGATATGTAATTCTATGCTAAAGAGATTATCAATAACTCATGAAACAGATTTGAGAGGAAAAATACATATTTTCTTAACACAAATATTTGATACTATGCATAAATCAGGAACTAAAAAATTACCAAATAATAAGGATAGAGGATTTTAAGATGAACCTATTGAATCCAATCCTCACCTTCCATATTCTTTTTATAAGAATTTTTGGAGTCTTTAAAAATATATTAACAATCTAGATTTGCTGTTGAAAGGAAAAATATCTGAATTTGATGAAACATTTGAGGAAAATATAAACGATCCATTAAGATTAAAGAATTTACAGTCTTTGTGCAAAATAATACAGAGAACATTATTGTATTTTAGAGAAAACCAAATTGAACCAATAAATCAAAGTGTGAAAAGATTTCCTAGGTTCTTAACAAAATATTAGTTATTTAAAGATTAGCTGTTTGATCCTTCATTCAGAAAGGTTTTCCTAAATTAAATTTTATTATTCACATTTGTTTTAGAAAATGAACAGATTACGAATGAAGAGGTATTAAAAATATAATTATATTAGAAATTACTTTTATAACCTTTGAAATAGGAGATAAATAGATAATTCGAATATTATGGAAACAAATTAAGTTTGAGAACCTAAAATATTTTAGAAACCGAGAAGATTTGGGTATGAATAATCCTTAAAAATTAGCCTTAATTAATGAAGGAGCAATTCGATAGTAGACATGTTGATAAATTATAAAGTAAGGTAGCAGAGAAGTTTCAAAGAAAGTAGGAAATTCATAAGAAAATTTATGATGATCTGAAGATTAAACCAACGAATTAGTTTAATAGTATATTGTAAGGAGGTTAGGAATTCAAACTAAGTACAAATGCTATCGAACCCGGTCTAAATTACTATCTTAATGATGTTATCTCTTAGATTGAATCAACCACTTAGATACCAGAATCAGAAAAATATAAGTCATATAAGGATTATGTTTGGAAGTCGGTTAGAGTGATGTCAAAGTTTTTATTGAAGGATTTAAAAATAACAAATTTAATATCAAATGACAAACCTTTACCAAATTTGGAGGAATTAGTAGAGCTGATTAGGAAGGCAGATGTTAAAGTATAAAACCCTTGATATTTTTAATGTGTTATAAACAAAAAAAAGGGTTTGCTAATAATTAGTATTATATATTATAAAATGAAAACATAAGAGGAGATTCCTACAAGTCCCCCTGAGAAATACCCAGTATAATTAAGAGACTCAAGTGATTGTGGGGCATTAGATCAATCAGAGGATGATTTTTCATGTTCAGATTAGATAATAATTAGAAGACCAAAAATAAAAACCAGATTTAATTCAGTTTTTGATACTAAAGAAGATAAAGTCGATCATGTTCTAGAGTCGTTGAATATGGATAATGATTACAGGTTATGTGTTGATAACCCAAAAAAATTTGCAGAATATCTAGTTTTGAACAATTGTTTAGATATATACAAATGGCTTGAAGCCAGTATGAAGGAGGGAATCTGTGTGGATAAAAAATGCAATTAGTGTAATTATTAAAAAAAAAATAGTTTACAAAATCGAAAAAGCATTGACTCGATTAAATCCTCGCTAAATTGAAAATATTCATTAGAAAAACCTCGAATAGAGAGAATTAGAAATAATTAAATAAGGCGCGTAATTAAATAGGAAAAAAAAGAATGAGGGCTTAAATTAAATACGGGATGTATAAATTCTCTTTGATTAAACCAAATTTAATTAAGAATAAGCAAAATAAAAAATAATTTAAGAAAAAAGAAGAAGATAGCACCACATTAATAATTTAAAATATATTAGAGAAAATTTACCTTAAATTTATGGGTCTAATATCAAGATTGAAGATGCCCGTTAGAAAATTCAACAAAAAGAATATGAACTAGAATAATTGCGTTAATATGCAGATATAAATACCTACAAACTAGCTGTTCAGGACTACGCTAATTTTGAATATTATTTTAATAGAAGGGAAGAAAAGAAAATTAAACTTTTTCATGATTAAGAAAGAAGAAAACTGGCTTTAAAGAAAGATAGTGATAGACGAAAAAAATTACTTCAATAATAGGAATTAAATGGTAATAAAGATGATAATGGACAAATCAATAAATTAGACCTTGAGCTTATCGAAACTTCTATGTAGAAAAAGATAATAATTGAAGAAGACTATGAATTGTCGGATAACGGGAGTATAGAGGGATGGAAAAAAAAAACTGAATAATTGGAATAAAAGCTATTTATAAAGATGTAAAATACCCTTACAAGGTAATCAGAAAGGCTGGCTTTAAAAAGGTTGAAATAATTGGAAGATTTATATAAATCTTAACCAAAACCTTTTATCATCATCGATATGGACTCTGATTCAGATTCTGATTCTTATTATGAACAATAGGGAAATCCTGCAAAGTTACGATTCTTACAGCCAGTTTTTGAAATAGAAATGAAAAAATGTAGTATTCCTATTTTAAAGTGACACTTATATATTAAAAATTTTTTTGTTAATTGTATTAAGTTTAATCTTTAAAATAAAAAATAAAAATGAGTATTAATCCAACATACAATCATTATGATATGAAGTAAAAGGTTGGTGTTTCCAATTTAAAACTTTTAGATGGTGAAGATTTAAGTAAATAAACTAAAATAATATTATATTAGCTGCTGGTGATAGAAGAAAATTATAGTAACTGTAAATGAAAGATTGGATTAATCAATAAGTCAAGGATAAGGAGGAAATAAAGAAATTGTAGAAGCAAGCATAATGGGAATATGACTAATAAACCTTGAACATAAATAGGATTAGAAAAGAGTTAGAAGATGATCATAAAAATAAAAGAATACAAATGGAAATTGCCACTCAATAACTTAATACATAATAGGCCAAAGAGAAGCTTGATAGAGAACAATATTTGGCTAAATTGGCAGAAGAGGAAAAGAAACTACATTAAACTGAAATAATAAATCATGATCTATGGACAGAAAAGTACATATATTTATTATATGTAGTACTGCAACTTGTCAAAGTCAATTAGCACCACACAGAGTGATACCTTATCACTATAAAGGAATGTCAAAAGAATAATAACTAGCCATTAGAGGAGATCAAGCAGTTCAAAGATAGTAAAATGAAAATAAGAAAAACTAACAAAAAGAAGAAGAAAAAATGTGGGCATAATACAACGAAGTATAATTTTAAAATAATCATAATAGCATAACAGAAGATAATTGATTAATCTAGAGAGAGATAAAACCAGAAAGTTGTAAACTTTGAAAAATAACACAAAAGAATTTAATTTATTGTCATCTGAGGAGTAGAAAATTAAATTAAAAAATGAATATGCTTGAAAATTTTATTATATTAATTAGACATGGGGAAAGGGCTGACGATAGTACATCTGCGGAATCAAATAATATAGTTTTAAAATTTGATCCTCATCTCACCTAATTGGGACATAAATAAGCCTAATTGACAGGAATTAAAATAAAAAAAATTATTGAAGAGACAAGTGTTCAGAGTATAAATATAGTATCATCTCCATTTTTGAGATGCATTCAAACTACTAATGAAATCATAAAATAATTAGATATCTAGTAATACAATAAAGTTTACATATCTGATGGATTAGGTGAATGCTTGAGAGAAGATTGGTTTGATAAAAATGTTTATAATGAATTACATTACTACAATTCAAATATGAAATATGATTTTAAGAGTTAATAAGTTGGCCATTAGGAAGTACTACCACAATACCCAGAATCTATCTAAACATTTTTTGGCAGATTTGCAGAAAACTATAGAAGAATAAAATAAAATATCAAAGGACCCTTAATTATTGTTACTCATGGTTACGGAATTCATGCAATTAATATGTTGGAAAATAAAATGATAGGATAACACACAGATTATTGTAGTATTACTATGATAGATTATAGATCTAAAAAATCAGGCGATTTTAAACTCACTAACAATATTGATCATCTTCGATAATTAGCAAAATTTTGATTTATAATTATTTTTGTTTAAAAACAATTATAATTATCATTTGGAGCTCAGTCACCTAAAGGGGATTTTCTAATAAATTTATAACAGATAGTAAGTACTAAGGCAAATTTGTTAATAAAGATTGTAAATTAATTGGCAAATTTTAATTGATCCCATCATAAGACATCAAAGTTTACAAATACTTAAAAATAATCATAAATCATATAAGAGAAACAGGTATATGATGATATAGTAAAATATACATTAAGTATTTAAGAAAAAATATTATTTGATAAGACTAGTGACTTGATAAAGAGAGTTATCCTGTTTGTATAAGAGATATTAACTTATAGCTTAATAAGTTTAAATGATTGTTCAAAATTTGTAAAAATAAAATCCATGTAATGTTTTAGATCTAGAGTTAATTCATAATATTGTTGAAAATATTATGCTTTTTCTGTTCTGGCTATAATTATATAAAATTATATAAAAATTATTATATTTCGATATAATATCTTTTCTTTCTATAAGATATTAAAGATGAATTTTAGGTATAAAAAGAAAATTAAATCAAGTTATTTATAAATAATATATTATTTGAAAATTTGAATGTCAGATGAAGTTGGTCTTAAGTTGTGGACCTATAACTAAACAAATAAAGATGTTGCAAATATTGACATACAGAATGGAACAACTTTCTTATAGATCTTGCAACTTGTTGATGATAGGATATAATTTAGTGTGAATGAAAGAAAAGAGTGGAAATTGCAGTATCTATAGAATGTTCTAAATAATTTAGACCCACCATTAAAAACACCGCTTAAACTAGATGTAAATATATTTTAAATTATCGCTTTAGATTTACAGATTCACAGATGACAAAGAGAATCAGCCTTATTTATTAGACATATTTTCCAAACTAAAAGATCATGTGATAGAAGTGAGGCTGAAGAGGTTTGAGAGGTTGTAGGAGGCATAGAAACAATAGGAAGGAGGGTAATAAATAATAATTAAAAAAAAAAGCGGGCAATCGATATCACCTGAGTAATAGGTTTATTACTCCAAGAACAAGATAAATCACTCTCAATCACCAATACGCTAGTTCATTGAAGGCCTGAGTGCAATAAAAATTCTTGAGAATAATCTCTAATAGAGTGTTCCTCGTTTGAGCACTGTAGGCCCTTATAAGCTACAAAAGAATGAGAGTGTATACACTGAAAGCAAAAAGAGTAGCTAATGGCAATTTGGGGTTTTCTCATAATCTAACTCAAAAGCTCTATCTTCTAAGCAAAGTTAATATCAGAATTTCAAATAAGAATAGTAATATGAGGAAGAAATGATTGTAGAAAAACCAGATTCAGATTAGGAATAACATTAGGATAGAGAATAGAATTAATAAGAGGTTTAGATCATCAATATTGGATATATGAATAATGAAATTCAACAAGAGCAATAGTCTATGAGGATGTCACTTTATGATTTAGAATTCAAGGAAAAAGTAATAAAAGATTTGTATGTATATTGCATAAGAGAAGGAAAAAACTTTGATGAAGTATTGGATGCTTAGATTAGAGAATGGATAAGAGGAGAAAATGACGGATTGATATATTCTGAACTATACATTAGAATTGTTTAGCAGTTTTCAGATTAAAATAAGCCAGGTCTATGCTATATACTTGACGGACTTAGAAGTTTTTGTATCTAATACTAATAAGCTGTGTTGCCAAGAGATGTTATTGATTTTCATAATGCATTCGCCGAAATTGATAAAGAGCTTGAATTGGAGGAATAGAGGATTAATGCTGAATTGAATAACTAATAGAATGACTTGTTGATGATGAATGTTTAGAATAACAAATTCTAGTAATAGAACGGCTTGATAATGATGAATGTTTAGAATAACCAATTCTAGTAATAGAACGGCTTGATAATGATGAATGGTTAGAATAACTAACCATAGTAATTCTAGTAATAGAATGACTTATAACTGATGAATGATTAGAATAACTAATTCTAGTAATAGAACGGCTTGATAATGATGGATGGTTAGAATTACTAATAGCAATTTTAGTAATAGAATGCTTTAGAATTGATGAATTATTAGAACAACTAATTGTTCTAGTAATAAAATGGCTTTTAAGGGATGAATAATTAGATCAACTAATAGTAGTTATAGTATCAGGAATAATAAGTGGGAAATTTCAATAATTACTAAAACATCCCCTTAGTTGATAGTGTGCATGCCTCATAACACTCCATAAATAGCCAAAGGATCATTCCTAATAACTTTAATGTGCTTAGCTCAGACTCATCAAGATATAGCTAGCCAAGTCAAAGGGCCTATAATAGTGTTCATTCTGTGCATGGCTCATAATAATCATCATAGATAATCACTAATAATGTCAATATGATGCTAAGTCCACAACAATCTAGAGGAAGTTAATCTTCTTAAAACTACTCCCATCACTCCTCATAGATAATTAATATGGGAAATATTTCATCAGGATAATCATAAAGAGATATTCCCAATAATTTAGTTGCTATGAACAGTGTGCCTCAAAGTCCTCAGTAGAATCCAAATATTCAAAACAGATTTGAAGAATTGCGATACCAAACTCCACTTGAATTAAGTTAAGGGATCAATCAAAATTAACATCCATACTAATTCAGTAATATGGTATTTGTTTTATTTTTATTTATACTAGAGATTAAATACTTCTGTCTAAGGTAGCTAAGGTGGAAGTAGATACTTTGAGATGTCATGGATAGAATCCCAATAGTAAGCATAATCAGAACGCTCTGACCCTTGATATACTAAATACTGATTATATAATTAATTAATATTAATCTAATTAACTGTTATAATAACATTATTAAATATCCATTGATTATTAGATAAAGGTTCTTTGAATTAAAATGATAATCTAATTACGATATTAACACTCTTAAATATCCATTGATTATTAGATTAAGATTCTTTCAAATTTTGAAATAGTTAATTCTCTTCATAATACCATATATGTTGATAGCTAGAATATTGTCCCTCAATTTTTTGATTTACTATAATGGATATATTTCAATTTAATATAATTAATTATCAAGATTCATTCACCAATTTCAATGTATTTTAATATAGGCTTATAATCTGTTAGATTTAAATACTCGCTTCAGGACATTCTTTGCATAGATACTATAACCTTAGTAAGCAATTCTATGAAATCTTATTATCGATTTTTTGGTAGAGTAGTGTAATATTTAGTCTCAGGTACCAAACCGAGTTATATACGATGGAGTTCAAGTCATATTCTGAACTTTAGACTATTCTGTTCACAAAGTTTTAAATAGATAACAGACTCTGTAAATTCATAAGATTAAATTTAATACCTGTTTGTTTAATAGATCTATAGGAATCTCTGCTATTTCTTCATAAATTTAAAACTTAAAAAAACCCATGGTTGATCAAGAAAATCAAGAATAATCATCATCAGTTCTTCATCCCAGTCTAATCTAAAATTCTATTTCTAGACAGCCGAACACCATAAAGCACAGTTTGTAGCATTATCAATTAGGAAGTCCCTGCTCATAGGGACTTCTTAACAAGCGAGAGAGATCATTATCTCTTCTGGTGTGTATTTGAAGATATGATTCTAGTCAATGTATCTCATAATAGTGTCAGCTTAAAACCAAGGATCTTAAATTCAACCAATTTTTCAAATTCCTAATTTTCAATTATTTTGTCCCTGAAATATAGAAGTGAATTATATATAAACTCGTTATGTTAAATAAATGCCTCCTTTTCATATCGGCTTTACAGCCATTTCAATAGATTGTGAGCATCGCTTACTATTATTGGATCTTCCTTGAGTAGCCTATTTATTTTTTTCGTTAAAAACTCAGCTGAACCTCTAAAACCCTAGGAATTTTAAGTTAAAATGTTACCTCTTTCTTATATTAGTTCCAGACCTTTTTTACATACTTCCTACAATGAAAATGCTAAACACAAATCCTTAATTTACTACTTCGGTAGGTTAAGGAACTTAAGGAACTTAAATAACTTATGTAGCTTAAGTAACCTAAGTAACTTAGATATCATCTTGGCAATGCTTTGGTTGTTCTGAGTTGTAACCCATAGAAGAAATAAATAAAATATAAATTCAAATTTTCATTTGTATGTTAGAATTTAAATTTTGAATTTTATTGTATAAAATAAAAAAAAAATCACAATTTTAGATAAATATTTATTCAATCTCTCTAATTAATGGTTCAAATCAATTAGAGAGCGCTTAGGTTTTCTTGTAATCATATATTAAATAAATATAATTTAAATCTAATGATATAAGAATATGAATTTATAAAGTGGATAATAAGTATATGGGTTTATGAAAGTCAGGTGTGTTCTTATTCAAAATCTTGAATGAGATCCAATTCAGCATCTCACAATGGACCTCGAATGTATTTTGCTATAATTTTTTAGATTTTAAAAATAATTTTTATAATATAATATTCTTCAATTCAATTAATTAAGAGCATCTAATTCTTATATTCCTAGATAACTGCACTTATGGCTTTACTAGCTTCCAATGATAGGCATCCTGTACATAGTTATTCCAATCTTATAATAGTGTTCTAACTGAATATTCCATTAACCTTTTGGTAGAGTAGCACCTTATTTAGTCTCTAGTACCATGTGAAGTTCAATATAATGAAATTCAAGTCATACTTTGAATTATTGTCAATTCTACAAACCAATGAAAATATTTGGAATAAGGTCTAAATTTCATATATTGAATACATCTGCTTTGAATAGCTCTATGGGATGTTACTTATGTAGTCCATTATTCCTGACTGAAAGATACTATGGGTGTCATTAAACAATTATTCCTATAAATAAAAAATATTTTTTACTTCAGCCCAAACTTTCAGAAGGCGTTTTAAAATGGTATATATTCTTCCCATTTATATCTTTATACAATCTACAATTAAAGCCTCATTAATGAACACCTTAAAAGCTTCATAGATTCCAAATGAAAGGAAAGCCCTATAATAGTGTGACCCCTTCTTGATCTATTGGAGAATGAAGCTTGAAACCACAGGTTCCATCTTTAGTTCCCATGCTTTATAACATATAGGTGGGTAGAAGGGCAGATATTTTTGTTCAGCCCAAACCATATATGCATATGGTTTATCAAGCAATTGGTGCATCAGACTAACCATTTGTAAATCTTAGGCCAATTGTATGCCTTATTTGGCAACAGCTTCACACCATAAATAGTTGTTTCTGAAATTTTCAACTAGGAAATCTCTAGCCATGCATAATGGAACTCCTTGCAAAGCTAGCCCTATCATAATTTCTTCTGGTTATTAGATGAACTTATGGTTGTTGTTGATGCATCTCATAATTGTATCTGCATAGTGAATAAGTAATTATAATTGAACATCTTTTAGAACACATAAAGTCTAAATCATTCTGTCTCTGAAATATAAGATTGATGTCTAAAGAAACTACTTATTGATACTAGCTGATTCTTTTAACAATAACAAGTCCCACAGCTAAACCAATAGAAGGTATGCTTCACCTATGTTGAATGGACAAAAATAAAGAACCTGATTTATTTTTGTCACTATTTGATCGACTTTGTGTTAGTGCTCCTTTAATATGAGGGTGAAATTATTACATTAATTGTCTATTGAGTCTAACATTAGTTCATTTATTATTATGTTTCACTTCGACTTTCTATATCTTAGCTTGGGGAATTGCTTTCTTTATCTAGTCCTTAGTTGTCACTCTAAGAATTTAATGGCTATGCTTAGTTGTTGTTCATCCTTGAACTAAAAAAATGAGTAAAATTAATCAAATTTGATCAATGGAACATATATTATGAATTAAGTATATTAAAAATAGAGGGTAATTATAATTTTTTTTTTTTTTTTTGATTTAATTTTTTTCTCTCTAAAATTGCTGAAAATTATATATCTAGAATATGAAAAAAATGTGCTAGAATATAAATAAGGATATGGAGTTAATCTTCATAAGACTTATTTATTTCTTTGTTTTATAAAATTAATAATATAACTTATGTATAATTTTTAAATTTAAAGGTTGGTTAGAGTACAGAAATACAGATAAGAGATAATCTATAAAAAATAAATTAGGCTATTGGAACAAATTAAGAGAAGGCCAAAATTCATATTTACTAAACAAAAAATTAAAAAATATTTAAAGTTGTTTTATAATAATATCATGAGTTTAAGATAGATGCACAAAAATAATACACTTAAGTTTAAACATGTGAAGGAGTTAGAATAGAGTAACCACAAAATGGATATTCTATGAAAAAGGAAGAAACATCTTGAAAATTATTTTTTTTGAATTAATAAATTAATAATATTCTTTTAAATGATAACATTAATAATAATAATAATATAGTTGCGATATTCAATCTATCAAGTGATAATTATAATTCTTGAATATCATAAGTGAAGTATATTTGAAATGGCATGATGAATAATTTGATTTCTATCATCGATAATTATGTTTTAAGGAAAATAGTTATCATAAACTAATTCAGAATTACTACTAAATCTTGTTATTAGGCTTATGTTTCATTTAATATAAATGCTATATCAAGTGAACATTGAGATTTGTTTTCTAAATATTTTAATATTGAATTATGAATTTCATCAAAATTATTTAATATTTTTTCTTCATCAATACCTAACCACTTTTCATAAAAATATATTTCAACTTACAACAAGGCCTCATCAAGATCATCTAAATTTTTATTAATAACTAGTTTTTGGAAGCCATTAAAATGCAATAACAATGATTCAAATTGGTGCTTCAATATAATGCCAATTATATAATTTTAATCTTTGACAGACTATCTAAATTATACAGAATTTACATTTTTCCTAATATTATTAGGTATTCAAAGCATATATCGTTTAATGTCTATTTACATATTTCCTCAGGTGTTCTTTCTAATTAACTTATTTCTTTGGCTATCAAAATGTCATACTAATCCTTAAAATTTAATTCAATATGAATGTATTAAATGTCCTATCCATGTATCACTTTATATTTGAATAAAAATAATATGCTATCTAAAGGTATTTTAGTAAAGAACTTGAAAGTTATTTCCTAAAGATTCTTAATTGTCTTATTCATAAAAAGTAATCTTATTCCATTCAAGTAATTTAAATTTATATCTTCTGTCCAGAAATTAATGATTATTGAAGTATACCAAGGCAAACTTACAGCTAAATCTTCCTTCTTGATATACAATATTTTTTCAAATTCATCTTCCTCTAAAAACTAAAACTCTCTTATCTTCTCATCCCTAAAATAGATAGTTAATAAAAATAGATACATAGGCCCTCTGTATGTTACGCTTAGCACATTATGTGCTAACTAATAAGCAGAAAAATTATCAAATTAAAAATTTTCTTATTAATTCATATAATCATTACTTTTTCTTTAATTATTGCTTGTTATTCTAATCTAATAATCCAACTTTTTCCTGCAACATAAACTAATATTCCCGATAGAAAACCTTATTATTTAACTATTATTATTTCATCTTAATTGCAGATAGATATGATTATTCTTCCTATTCAAGAGCTTTGAGGTTCATAAGAAGTAGTTCCTATTCTTATTCAGGATCAATATCTTCTGTTTGTAGAGAATAATGAATTTAATCACTATCCACTTATCTTTGAAGAACTGCATTTTCATTTGATACATCTACAAACTTCTAATAGTTGGACGTTAAATATTTTTTGAATTAAGGTAAATTGTTGCTTTCACAGAATATTTTAGCATTGAATATTAATGATTCCAAATGATCACACTTTAATTTACAATACTGAGGGATATTGACTTTTAGTTCATCATCTTCTGTCTTTAGTAAATTTGAATTCTCCTTATTAGCTGATTTCTCTGACATCCTTGACATATTAATTAAATTAACAGTTAAAAATTTATGGACATTTTTCGCATATATAAAGTCTTCAATACTTTTTTCATATGATACAAATGTCCTACACAAAATATTTATGGTATAGCAAAATCCTTTTGTAGATGAAGTGCAAATTGTATAAATACACCATAAAAATAATCAATCATATATTTCATTTATTATTAGTGTAATAGTGCTTGTCCATCCATTAAATGGATGATATCCACTACCTAATCCATCTTATTTCTGATTGTAATGCTCATAGAAGTATCTTTAAAAGAAAAATTTATATTTTTTATAAATACCCCTTTTCTCTCCAATTAATACACACATTATTCATTAAATTTTCTCTTAATTCATTATAAAGTTCCCATAGACCTTGATGATTCCTATAATTTCTGTATATTCCTCGAAGAACTAAGTAATTTATAGGTATCCATATAGGCCCAGTCCAATAATTATCACCTTTGCCGAAATGATTGTCATTCTATGAGAGAGATCTCAATCCAAATTTTGTCCATAATTCATCCTTTATCATAGTAGCATAAGCATCTAGTGTCTGAGTATCTCTCTCATCGATGAATCCAAATGCTATAGGCAATAAATTTGGATAACCTAAATGAGGAGAAAAAGAATCATCAGCCATCAAATCCTTAAATATTCTATCCGAATCAAAGTGACTTTTCATAATTGCTTTTCTAATAGATTCTGTTTACTATTTTAAGAATTCTTTTTATTAGGGATCATATACTGCACTTAATCTCTACATTCCTTCTGAAAACAACCAAGCCCACATTGAGGCATCGATATTATATTTACTTTTAACACCATTTACTTATCTAGGCCAATCATCCATTCCAGATCCAAAATTACTCTATTCATTCTTACCCCACCATTTAAATAGATGAGTCTCAGATTCCTCAGTCACACCTTAAGAATTAATCCAAAAGTGATACCATTACATCATTTTTGGCCATAACCCTCTAATCTATTTTGAAATCTCTGCATTCTTTTCAGCAAGTTCTTAGATTATTAATATACTATACTATCGAGAAAGAGGATGTTAAATATAAATGTAGGTGGATTAGTTTCACTTTTCTTTTGAGCTAAAAATCCATTTGGAACTGCTGCTTTTTACTCAGGGGTCTTTAAATTTAATTTAATAAAATACTCTTGCTTATTCTCTTGGAATCCATCCAGATGGGCTCATCGTATCGAACCAATCGATTAAAGTTTACAAACAAAGCGCGGGTTTCCATCTGCATGCCAACATATTATGAAATCCATCATCCCATAAAAATGGTCTTGGAAATCCAAATCTGGAAGGTGTTGGTGTTAACATCATTTTATTTTAAAGACATTATGGCTCAACCTCTTCGCATTCAATATTACCATATGATATTACATACCCTCCTAATAAATTTACTAATGATTATCTGGCACAATATTAAAAGAATGGATTTAAATCCTTCTATTGAGGTTAAAATGTTCTATTATAATGAGTCATGAATTATAGATTATCTAACTTTTTAATAACTTTATGCTCAAAGAATGAATCACTTGAAATTGATAACTCTTTTTGCATATATCTTAACTGAAACTTAAAAAATTCTTTCCTTTTTGCAACATATTAAACAAATACTATATTTCCAGTATCGGATTCCCCTTTATCTGTTAATTTATAAGGTATAGTTGTTTCATTCATATTTGATTATTTAAGTAACTTGAATAACATCCCTCTCAGATTATAATTTAATTAAGGACTCTAACTCTAGACAGAGTGTCCAAAATTAGGATTTCCTATTAGTCTTATTTTTTGATTATCAGATATAAGCGATATGTAAATAAAGTTTACAGCCTGTGCTGATGTTACTGATATCTTTAGTGAGTCACCTTCCTCCTCAACTTTTAGTCTCCTCAAATCTGCTTTTTCATTATTTAATTTTTCTAATGCAATTGAATAAACTAAGCTCACATACTCGTCATCTCCTCCATACGATTCATTATTAATTGCTGTAGTCACCCAATCTTCTACCTTCTCAGGATTAATCTTATAAAATTCATTAGTAATATGCAATTTATATTCTTTATCAATTATTTGATGAACAGCACTTCTTTCTCCATCATGTTAAATATAACTATATAATTCGTTTTCCACTTTAATATATTAAGATTAAATACTATCGTTTATTCTATACTTAATGCTCTTTTCCCATGAAACTTAATTATTGAGAAAATAATAGAATGTCACTGTCAATGCATTAAAAGTTTATGTATTTCTCTCAGTTATGCCATGAATAAGCTAAGGCTTGTAAGTGCCCCATTTATATAATTAGGAATTAATCTATGCGTAGCAAATATTCAAAAGAATAACTAACATCATTATGTAGAAAAATTAAATGCGAAAAAAATTTATTAAATGAGTTCTACAGATAATTGCGAAATAGAATACTCACAAGCAGAACTTGCTATGTTCATAAGCAGGAATATCGTGATTGGACTTGCTCTTTTGTCAGTTCTCTTTGTGCTGATTACATGTATTTTAAGTAGGAGATATTAATTTTGGCCATTCAAATTATTGATTGTTTAATCAATATCAGAGGTGATTGATCTAACTGGAGCATTAGCATTATCAAGCAAAAGTATTTGCTATCCCGAATTGTGCAAATATATTGGTTACATAATGCATTGTGCATGGTTAACTAGTTTTAGTTGTTCCTTTATGATGATGTTTTTATATTACAGAACCTCAAAATAAACATACAACAAACACATAGCTAACATAAACTTATATATTTCTATATTTGTCGTATGGCCAATTTTATGGTTATTGCCTGTACTACTCCTTGAAGAATTTGGACCTACTGGCTGGCACAAATTCAGAGATGAAAGCTCGGATGTATTTTACTTATTTTGTGGATTCAAAGATAACTTAATATATTATTTAATTTTTTGGGGTATACCCTTGATATTTATTTTCGTTTCACAATTGTATTTTGCATATAAGGTATTGATATATAATATTTTTAGACCAAAACTAGGATTGAGGTTTATGAAAACACTGGCATTAAAGTAGAATAATTAGAATTAATAAAAAATGTAACATTTTTTCCTAAAATATATTCATTTGCATGGGCTTCTAATGCTTTTATTAAGTAATATATATTCCTTATTAGATTATGCTGGGTAAATAATATCTTCACTGATAATGAAGTCATATACTTCATTTATATCACTATATTTTTACTTTTCGAAATTCATCTTGTAATTGCTGCTATATATTTCACTATAAATTATGGTCCATTGATACAAATTGGGAATCTTTGGTCATGTAAATTTAGAAAAAGGCTTGATAATTCCACTATTAACTAATCATCCAATCTGATTGATTGTTGAAAATTTAGTAAAATGATTTGTTATAAGATTTTAAAACTGTAATTTTCAAATTATTCTTTAATATCATCAATAAATGCATATTTAATGTAAATTTAGGAGGTAATAAAGATATTCCATTTATTTTCTTCTAAAATTCAACCAATAATACTTAAAAATTTAATTTTGATTATATAAAATATCAAAAAATAATATGGATTAGCTTATGCCTCAAAATTTCAATGATATTTAATAAGACAGTCCTGAAGAGATAACATAAAAATATATAAGATTAGTGATAGTGAGTGCATCTATATTTTTCTAATTTGTTGTAGTATTAGCAATTACATCCTCATTAAGAAAAAGATTTTGGCCCTTTAAATTAATATTGTTTTCAAGCTGTTGTGAAATACTACTGCTAATCTTAGTCATATTTTCGATTTTTTATAATTGGTGTGATAGTTTTTGCAAATTATCCGGATATTTTGTGCATGTTTTATGGCTGGCATCGATTTCAAGCTAAACAATGGTTATGTATCTTTACCTGTAATATTTGGAGTCATTTTATCCAAAAGATGATTTGGCTAAGAGAAAATTACTTATGCTTACACAATTTGTAGAAAGGAAATATTTTTTCAATTGTGTGATTTTAATATTAGTACCTTCACTATTTCTTTTAATTCCCTACACATTAGATATGTTTGGATAAACCGGGTGGCGTTTACACGATTCAAAACAATTTTTTATATATTGTGGATTCATTTATCAAAATATAGATAAGGGAGCAAAAAATTTAATAATTTTTTCAATATTTTGGGCTGCTCCTCTGATCATATTACTTATTATAAGTTTCACCAAAATCTATAAGGTATAAATATGTTAAATAGATTGGTAAAAAATTATAAAGGAATGACATTATACCTGAAGAGCATGTATTTATCAACAGAATAATCAAAATACCTGTGGTATCGATAACATGTTGGACTCTAAATATATGCTTGAGAATTTCAGATTATATAATACCACAAGAATATAAGTTTGAAAAAGCGAATTATATTGTTTACATAGCTTATTCAGCCTTCAACCTAATATTTGAGCTTCACATAATTGTAATTTGCTTAATGTTTTTAACATCATTCAAGTAATTATTGTAGAATTTATGTAGAAAATTAACAAAAATATCTTAAGACTTTTTAAGTATCAGCTCTCATCATATTGCACCACCGCAATTAGAAGATCCTATGCTTGGGTCAAACAATGACCTGTATTTTTAAAATGGAAATCATTAACTAATGTAATTACCAGAAGAGCCCGTCCAGAACAATTCATAAGAAAGTATCAATTCTTAATGATATATTTTTAATGATTAAATTAATTATATTATGTATACAGCGGATATAGAAAAAGAAGCAGATTAACAGATGGTGGATAATGTTTTGATAGCTAGGTTCATTATAATGGTCACAGCAATAATATTTCTAATTATTACCTAAATTACCATATATTAATCAAATAGAACAAGATTTTGGCCATTTTTCCTTATGCAGATATTTTTTACCTATAACTTATTATATTACGCCTTATTGATAATTGAAGAGATATTTAATATATAAATTTTGTGCCCTTATTATGGTTATCTCAAATATGTTTTCACATTGATTATCCTATCATCTCAGCTAATATTACTCTATTATTATTTGATGATGCTACATTCATTTTATCCATGTAATGAATAACAAAAAGAATACTATATTTATTTATCACAAGTGATAACAAATAATAAAATAAAATTTATAATATTTTTAAATTTGTTTAGTGCAACAACTAATTTAGTGCCCCTTTTACAAACTAATTTCGACATTACTTTGGAATAGTATAAAAATAAAAGTTAACATATTTGCAATTTTAACATAAATGACTCAAAGGATTTTTATTAGTACATTGCTAATTGGGTTCTGATAGTGTTTTTAATTTCTATTGTCTCTCTAATATTATATATAAAGGTATTTTTATAAAATTATTAGATAAGAAATATAGTTAAAGGTAAATATGTGAATACACATGAGCATAATTTTATTATGGGAATTTGCAAAATACCTCTAATTACATTATTTTTTTAAATATTAACAATAGTAATAATAATAGGAAACAAGTATATTGAAAAATAAGAATAAGGTTATCAATATTATATATTCCTGACTTTAAGTTTTGTCGATGAAGCATCTATTATTTTAACAAATTTTATATTTTTAAGAGAAAATTAGTAAATATTGTTATTATTCATAGTAAGTTAGTTTAAATGAAGAAAATATAAACTTATCCTAACAAAAAGAAAGCAGTTGTAGAGTTATCTGCTCCAAATTTAAAATTAGAATCAAATAAATAAATGTTCTTGAGTTCTGTAAATATAATTAAATATTTGTTATAGGCTGGACACAATTAGTGGAATGACGATAGTTCTGAATCTGAAGAAGATGAAAAATACATATTAATGATAGAAGATTTATTCAAATAATCATGTGATTGATATTAATAAAAATATTTTATTATGCAGAACTGCTAAATTGATGGAACCGAAGAATGGATCACATATATACTAAGAATGATGGTACTAATTGTTTCCTTTCTTGCATGCTCATTTGTTGCAATCACCAATATATGCAGTAAAAAAATTTCTAATTGGCCTTTCAAATTAATGTTTTTCCAATCAATTGCTGAATGCATTGATTTATTAGGAGCATTGATATTTAATAAGAACTCAGCATGTAATGAGTTATGTCCGTTAGCAGGTTACATAATGCACTGTGCTTGGATGACTTCTTTTTTATGCTCAATTACTATGACTATGATGTATTATTTAACTTTAAAGGTATTTTGAAATATTTTATTTAATCAAGAATTAAAAATTGTATAATAAGATGATTAAAATACTAAATTACTATATTGCATTTATTTATATTCTACCAATTTTAATATATATGCCCTTATACTTATATGATGGTTATGGGCCTAGGGGATGGTACATTAAAAGCTAGAATAGGATATTTAAGATATTTTGTGGATGTAAATTAAAACCCTATATAAAAATAGTTAACGATGAAACCATTTTATATTTTTGGGTTATACCTACATCGGTTATTTTTATTTCAAATTTTATACTTAGTATGTTTGCGCGAATGAGTTATAAAGAATTACTTAAATATGACGATTATTCATAATTGACATACTCTGCTAAAAAAATAGACTTTGTATTAAATCTACCTATGATGTTTACTACTGTTTGGGCCTTTAACCATTTAGTTAGGTATGCATGAATTATTATAAGAGTTTTTAATGTAGAAAATGACATACTGTATTACCCAATATTGATATATAATATTTCATTTGAACTTCACTTAGTATTTACTGCTATAATGTTTTATTTAATTTTTGAGTAATTATTATTTTTAAAATTAAGTGGATTCTTAAAGATTGATCGGATATGGATTGGAATTTTCTAGAAGTTATATTGTTGTAGAAAAATGAATTAAGTAGAATCAGAAGATTGCTAGAGTTCATTAGGTGAAATTATAAATTTAAAGTGATAAATCAATTCCTTTTCTATCTAATTCGCTTTATTCTCCCAAATTCTTATTTTGTTTATCTTAGCTATAGCGGTTCAAAACTATTCTATGGTTATCTACTATATTTGGTTGTGTAATTTATATGATTTAAATTGTCTATAATTAACAAGTTTATATTTAGAGACTTCTTCTTTGGTGCTTCAAAGAAAAATTTATTAGTTTGTAGATTATTCATCTCAACTGTCTAATTATTGAATTATTATCGTGCACTTGGTTTTCTTAAATGAGGTGTTGGTCTCATATTGACTTTTTACAAATAAATTTCGGCTGCATTATTAACTATCCATTTAGGGCTTTATGGTTTATTTTTATAACTAGTTGAGAGAGATCTTAATTTCTTCTTATTAGATTTTGGTTGATCACTGTCTATTTCGATTTCAGGTCTCATGTTTTTCCTTTTGAATGCAGTCTCTTTGAGCGATTTAGTTCTTTCTTTATTTAAATTTACTTATTTAGCTATTTTATTATTGATAAAATACATTTTCTAATAATTGGTATAAAGAACCCACATTTAGAGGGTTCAACAACAGGTTTTAAAAGAATAAAATCATAATTCTAATCATCCACAGTTTTGTTGGTATCCTCAGGAATAGCTTATTTCGAAATAGCATGAAATCTGTTATGGACATTCAATAATTGATTTAAGAGTGGTAAATCTTTGGGTAGATATAAATAAACTATCTCCAGAGCTCTTGATAAATAATTTTCTGCCTCAGTAAATGATTCTGGATCTTATTGATTTTCAATAAATCTCGATTCTGTGGAAGTGCAATAAAGTGATACAACTAAAAGGCAAATAAAATGTAAGAATTCTTATCCGTTAGGAAAATTTTCTGAAATCAGAAAGTTTTCAACATTCACAGGTTGCATTTAAAGAAAGAATAAAATATTTGAATTCTACAAAAACTCAGGCGAACAATCTTTGAATAAACCTTCTAAATTCTAATTTAATTAAAAATTACTTGATTTTTAGAAACTCCAATTAGGTTTCCTATAATATTTAGATATTTGTTCTTAATATTTGGTAGTGATAGATTAGTTTTGAGTATTTCTTCCAATATTTGTATCTATGATTTTTCCTATAACGATTCTTTCAATAATAATAACAATTTTATTGTTTTTTATAGTGTGACTTTTGATATATGCAGTGCTTCTTAGTGTTATCCAATTTCTGATAAAATAATACAGCATTATAAATAGCAATGGATGCGAATCATATTGAGAACCAATCCATGAAGGCCAAACCGTTGAGATTTCTTTATTATCATTATGGAGTCTTCAAAGCACGTAAATGAATTTTCAAGCCATCCAACAGCATAGTATGCCACACCTAAATAGGTTTGATCTCCATACCAAGATTTATTTTTATAATTAAGTAATGCTTTACTTGCAAATCGATACTCATAACAGTTAATATCTATTCTGCTTGCTTGAAATTAAATAAAGCTTCTCCTAACAGACCATCCTAATAATCCTAAATCCCCAATTAGTTGAACTCAATTAACTTATTTTCTAATTCTGATTCCTACAAAATTAACATATTGGAATTTTTTTTCTTTTTGAAATCTAGCTTATCTTGAACTTATATAGGCATAACTTTCTATAAAATGGACAATATAGGATTTATCTCCTCATGCTATGACTGGGACTTGTTCTTATGAGATATTAATTAAAGGGCTTTAGCTTCTTACATATTAAATTTATTAAATTTTTTTTATAATTTTTTTTATTTTTTACCATAATAATCATCAAAAAAGAAAAATGAGTAATACAACCTAAATAGTAACAGAAGCTTTGAAAAAAATATCACTATCTTAATCTAAACTTAAAGTAAAGACATCCAAATACCTTAAAATGATAGATTACTTTAATTTAAAATTCACTAATGCAGATATTAGATTGCTATATGTTGGAAATTAATAATATGCATTTGGATTACTTTATTGTTGTGGTAATAAATCAAACTTTGATGGAGCATTAAGAAAATCTTCATATTATAGTGCTAGTCTACTTCTAGATTTATTGGAGAAACATAGTCAATAATAAGATTTCATTAATGTATTAACAGATCTTGATGATGAAGATTATAAAAAGATGCAATTATCTACTCATATACTTAGTGATAAAAAGAATGATAAAAAATTGATAGCCTATAAGATAGTTTCAATCATATTGCAAAAAAGGCCACATTTTGATATAAGTAATATATTGGAAGGTAAACGCATTTAAGATGAATTTAACGATTGGTATTCTAAAATTAAAGTTATTGTATAAGAATAAAAGAAAATAGAAAGTACTTGGTCTGATGCAAAAGAAGTACCAATAGAAAATCTAAATCTACAAAGATCATAAAATAAGGAATTAAAGAAATATTAAAATATAAAAATTAAAGCTAATCAAGATACAGGATATTACATAAACACATTTTATAATCCATTTGCAATTAATAAACGAACTACGAAGTCATCAAAGAAGAGGGAAGCTGCAAATCATAAAAAAGATGTTTAAATTGATTTATGTGTCATAGTAGATGAAGAATAAATAGCATAACTAGTTAAAAATGTTAAAAATCTTGATTAGATTATATACAAAATACATTTAGACTCCAAAGATTTTGACCCTATTGTATTTATGCAAATCATAAACCCAAAATTATCAAAACAATCGATTGAAGATTTAAATTCCCTTAATACATAATTTAATAAGAGCATAATATACAACTATATTGATGATTACTTTGTAATAAATAATAATGTAACTAAATTATAAAGAGACTTTGTTTAGAAAGAATCTTTAAAAGCAAACAAATAGAAAGACTCAAAAATGATAGAAGACAATATAAAAGCTAAGACAACAGTTATTTTAAATAATTTAAGTAGAATCTCTTAAGTATTGAATAAGATGAGATAAAATTAAATAAATTTAAAATTGGTTATTGATTTACTTAGCCGGTCATAATCTATATTGTAATTTCCATAATTTATCAAATAGATGATATCATAAAAAGATTTCATCAAAATATTAGATAAATATAATTAGTAGAAGGCCTAAATAACATACTTTTAATAATTTCAGTTTTTCTTAGGTTTCCAAAAGAATATTGCTTAGCAAATGGAGAATGTGTAAAAGGTTTTATTAGATGAAATACCGAAGCAATTGTCGAATTCTGATGAATTAACCATATTAGTTAATTGTTTGGTTTAGATAGGGGATGAGAAAACTCTTAATAACCTCATCCAATAATGTTCAAAGTTTCTTATCTAATAAACAACTGAACTCATAAATAGTAAGATTGATAAAGATTAAATATTAAGAATAGATTAAATATCTGGTAATTCAATATTTGAGTTTATAAAGGATGGCAGAAATCAATAGAAAAAAGTATCTTGTAATATTAATTTTATTGAGTAATTCATAAAGAATGAGTTTATTCCTTAATTGGATAACCTTAAAGTAGTCATATCAAATATAGAGAAGAAAATAAAGTTTAGCGAAATCATATAAACATAGGTTAAATTAATTGAAGAACCTTTTGTTGAATATCTACTTTAGTTGGAATAGAATTGGCCTAAGTAATTGAATATTGATATGATTACAAAATTTAATTTGGATATTTATGGCTTGAATAGAATCTTAAAGTTGCTTGAAAACTTGTTTGGATTTATGAATTAATATAGAAAGTAAATTGAGCTAATAGAAAATATGCTTTTGAATGATAAGTTTAAGCTTGTAATAATTCCAAAAATTTCATATTAATTCAGTTACCCAAAAAGGGATATCTTTGGAATTAGGTTATCTGACTATATTTATTCAATCATTAATGGTGTTAAAGAGAGCTCTAAAGACAAAAATCTTACAGGCTCTTAAGTTGCTCATTTAATTAAACTAGGACTAGATCATATCTAATCATTTCTAAATTAATAGTAAGATTAGTTGTTATATTTCCATAATCTAAAAGTATTTGCTAAAAGCCTAAAAGATATTGCCAAAGATATCTTTTAGGAAACATAATAAAAAATTATTTTCAAAGAATTTTAAGATGAGTTGATTATTAAAGTTGGTTAAAATTTAACCCAATAGTATCAAGTAGTGTTATAATAGTTCCTTAAACTATTAGAATTCAACTTGCCTTAAACTATGGATATTTGTCCTAGACCTTATATTATTGAATGGTTAATATAATTAAATGAAATATGTGAATAATTAGCATAATTAAATAAGGACTAATAGTTATTAGATTATATAATGTCTCATTTAATACAAATATTATTTAAATAAACTGAAATAATAGTATAGAAGAAAGATAAATCAAAACTACTATAACAGTTAAATGGAGAGGTAAATATTTTTCAGATAATGACAACTTAATTGTAATCTAATAATACTGTGGATTAGTTTCAAAGATTAAAAGATAAATTAAGAGAATATAATTAGATAGATTTTGATGATGTATCAGATTGGTCTTAATAGTGGAAAAAGAGGATGGGATATAATTTTAAGGCTCTTTACGGTTATTGATATTTATTTAAAAATATATATTATATATTTATTTTTTCATATTTCAATTGACGAATTTAGCAGCATTCTATTTTCCCTATTAGGCGGCTCCTTATGCACCTTGTTCAGCTGGTTTAAGAATTTAGAAAGAACACATCAATGACTCGTCAACAGTCATCATAGAGCCTTGAAAATTTAAAATATTAAAAATACCTGCATTATCAAACTCACCACAATAATTGGGAGCAGAAAATAAAGTGACTAATTATCTCTTTGAAAAAAATTCATATCCATCTTCGACAACCTTTTTGAGAAAAAAAATTAATATTTATAAAAATTACCTGATGTGCCCTACATATGAGATCTAATTCATGTTTCTTAAGAAAAACTTATACAATTTCTTAGCTAAAAACATAACTAACACCTCTTTCATTATCAGCCCAACCTTATACATCTTTATCTGGATCTGACCATAATAGATCACATAATAATCCAGTATCAGGAACATCAGTAGGTCTCATTATTCTTCTAATCTATTCTAGGTTTGATAGTTCTGGTGAAAGACCTCCATGCATACAAAGAATTTTTTCATCAATTAATGCTGCAACAGGTAAACAATTAAAACAATCTGTAAAAGTTTTCCATAATTTGATAGTATATCTTCTTTTACCTATTTTTTTAATTTATATTTTTACATTCATCATAAAATCCATAAATTCTGTTTATAGATGCGCATTCATGATTTCCTCTTAATAAGAAAAAGTTTTCAGGATACTTTATCTTGTAAGCCAACAATAAACAAATAGTCTCTAAACTCTATTTACCTCTATCTACATAATCACCCAAAAATAAATAGTTGCTCTCTGGTGGATAACCACCATATTCGAATAGTCTTAATAAATCAAAATATTAACCATGCACATCACCTTTGAAATTAAATATTTAAATACCACATATTTTAAGAGGTGCCTCTAACTCTAGTAGTATGGGTTAAGATATAAATATCTCTCTTGCTCTCATACAGAGACCTCTTACTTCAGCTTCTGTTAAATTGACAGGTTTTCCTGGTTTAGATCCCCTAACTGATAACAGTCTATCAATTATTGCATCAACATCTATCTCACCATGCTTTGACTCTCCTGTCTTTGTTTTATCAGGCTACATATTTATATATTTTTTTTCTTTTATTATTTAAAAAAAATACAGATTCTAACAAAATAAATAGTATTCTTGATAAACTAAACATGTTTATTTGATTTAAAAAGTTTTGTTAATAAATATTTGATGGAAAACTCAACAGAAAGTTGTTCAAAATAGAAAATCAAGACGTAAACAGACTTTTAGATGTTACAATATCTTAAAATCTAAACTTACATTATGAGAACTTTATTATAATACATTTATATTTAGAACATAAAGATTAATCATAATATATATTGATATATATAATTATAGGCATACAATAGGCAAAAGTGAAATATAAAATTATAAATTATTTTCTTTTTTAAATTATTTGATTATCATTTTTCTTAATTTTCAGACAATAATTTCTCATTTGCTAATATGATGTCATAAATTTCCGTTAACTTAGCTGCCAATCTATATCCGCCAATTACTAGGTTCTCTTCACAAAATGATGCTGCCTATTCAGTGTAGGTCTTATTATATGCATTATTAAGATTCAATGTAGGATATGCAAAACTAACTGCCTATCTGAATCCAACGTAAGTCCAAACCTCTGCATTACTTATTTTATAGCATAATATTACGTCATGTCTAAGTCTTTGTAATTTCCAATTGGATATTTTTTAATCAAAGTAGCTGCCCATTGTTCCATATACTATTGGCTTGCAATTGTTAAGGGTCTTTAGAGGAAGGTATCATTAGGCTATAAGGCAAATGCACCAGAATCCCAAAATGAGTGGAAATTAACAAACGAGCCATTTACTAACTATAATCTATATTGAATGTACTTGAATCTTCAGTCTATTTCCTCCTAAATCTCCATTAACATAGCTTTTGTTGTAAAAGTTTGAATTATGTAGAGGCTAATGCATATCACCAACTAAATGTAATAGCATTCTAATCATCTGAGCTTTGAATACTGTGTGTCTAGTTTTAGCTGTTTTTGTATTTGTTAAAATTGATGATATTCTAGTGACACCATTAACAGAATGCACATTGATAGTTGTGTAATCTAAATCGATAAGAAGGCTAATGTTTGTGATTTAATATATACCCATCTTCATTTATTGGTCTATCAAGAAAATGCCAATTATTGAAGAAATCTGTTCCAGTTTCTTTAATATCGTCAGCCCATACAGCGGCCTCTACAAATGTATTACTTTTTCCATCAGTGAGGGAATTGAAATCTTAAACTAGACTAGTCGCCCATTATAAGACATCAGTTCTTTTGTTATTAGTTAAATTGTTTGCTGCAATTTATGCTGTCATCATGTGTCCTACTTCCCACCATGCAAACACTTACGTAATACATAATATAAAAATCATTAAAATTTTATTAAATTTCATTTCCATCGCTGATTCGATACAGGTTTTTAAGTAGACTAAGTGCTATTTCTTTTCGATGCAACATATTTATTCTCAAGATTATATAATTTCTTGACTTTAGGTTTAGCCGATTATTCGCAAATAGATTCCATGAATTTGGGAGACTAAACCTTTTCTTGAGAATTATTTTAAAGTTCAGTTAATACTCTGTTCACGTCTTCATATGATGGGTTGAATGATAATTATTAATTAGATGGTATGCGATATTCCTATTAGGGTTTTTAAGGTGATTCCGCTAAAATTTTAGGAATTTCTTAAATAGTTAATTATTCAAGAATTTCTTTATATGATATTCTTTAAGATGGTTCTATTCTACAACATCCCTTCACAATCGTTTATATATTTGCTACAATATGTATAATTATATACTTGGAAAATCGTTATTAATTAAATTTATATAGTTGTCGAAATGATTAGTTAATCTTCCTAAATCATAATTATAAATAAGTGCATTCATAGGATGTATTTATGTTAGAAGATATACCATAATAATTCCAAAGTTGAATACGGTTGCCTTCTAATTATTAAAATTCTTTATATGTGTAGTTTTAACACTAGTCATAACCTCGGGGGATATCATCCATTCATCAACTGGAACTTAATCAAAATAAAGTCTTTAAAAATCTCCAACTTCTTACAAAAATGAAGTGTCCACTAATTTGAATTCAGTTCCAAACTATAAAATCTTAGATGGACTAAACTAGCATGTATCAACACCTTTGAAATCCAAGTATATTAATCCTTGAATAACTTAAAATATGAATTCTTTGATCTAATTTTATTCTAAAATTGTTATTGTTTGATCAGAGTACTCCATAGTAACATGAACTCTTTTAAATGATGAGCAAAATTATTCTTCTATCTCCTCTTCTAATTTTGTAATTTTAACAATATTTGGATGCTAAATTCGATATAATTCAAATAGTTTACAGAATATGTAAGTGACTTTTTAACTTTATCGATAACGTTGTTAGCTTATGCTGGCTCTAAACTAAATGTTCTTACACATTAACGATTATTTTAATTAGTGTAAACTCTAACATGTCCAAAGAGATGATGGTCTACCTCCTACTCTAAGAGCCATTGCTTTGAATGTGTAATAGCAGGTTTGAGAGAATCGTTACCCATTTTTTAAATATATTAAATATTCGTTAGAAATTTTGTTTCTTTTATTTCATTTTTTTTATTTATAATAATTTTTTTTATTTTTTTTTTAAGTATTGAAAAACAAAAACAAAAAACCCCTTTTTCAATATTTTCTCATTCTTTAACTTTATATCTATCTCTTGAAAACTGGTTTAACTCTTTTATCCTTTTAATTTATTTTTTAAAGAATAAATTATACCTTCTCTTACATAATGGTCGAGTATTAAAAATGATTTTGTAGTTATTCAACACCTTAGATTCTAGCATAAGTAATTTAGCAGATTTTTTCTGAATTAAATAAGTTCCATTTCTTGTCATGAAATTCAATGTAAAAGCTTTCTATATGTTTCACATTGTTAAAATTAATGAATGCATATCCAACATTACATTTGTTCTAAAATAAGATTAAAAAAAAAAAATTATAATAAATTCCAAATAAATACCGTGAAATCTATAGGAAGATAAAAAAAATCATAATTATCCTTATGTTTGATATCTATTTTTTCCAATAACATAGATTGTGTATATTTATTTGGAATATTCTTTATCATGAGTGTTGTTCTTCCATCCTTTATGGTTTATCCTATTTATATTTGAAATGTATTAGGTTGCTCTCTTTATTTCTTGCATTACTGGAATTGAGTTGGAGCAGTTTTGTAGAAGATATCTGTCTTATCTAGAGAAGAATTGCTAATAGATAAATTTAGCATAGGAACACCTGAGCCTTAGGTATACTCTGATTCATTTCCAGATGAAATTAAAGTATTAGATCGGCCCTTTTTTTAAAGTTCTTAAAAGTCTTCAATCTAATCTTAATTCTCTGAGTCTGATGAGCTGGGTTCCTCTTATTATTAGGGCTTCTTGACAGGTCTTGAAAATAGAGCTAGCTTTGAAGTATCGAACTTGATATTCATAAACTAAAGATTTATTTATTTATATAAAAAAAATTATGAGCAAAGCTTATCTGTGGGTGAAGAACTTCACTTGGCCAGAAATGGTCAATATTATTTCATTTGGTACTAAATATCCCGAATAATTGACACAAATGTAAAAAGCTACAAGGCTTTATAGAGGTAAAAATTTCTTTAAAACATAACTTTTTATTATATTTTTTTGTTTTGTTTAGGTGTGTTAAGGCGATTACCAACATTAACAATTGATCATTACAGAGGTGATAATGTCAAATATTATGATGATGTGCATAAGGCATCTAAGGAGTTTAGATAACTGGAGTAGTTAATAAAAAATTACTCCTAGCTTCAGCCTGCTGATGCTAATCAAATTGATAGCATCTCAAATAAATGGGTATAATGGCTAGAAACTAATTATGATGCATTCTTGTATGTTGATGAATGTAGACCATATTCTAGTACATCCACTAGATATTTCACATATGATGATGAGGATCTGAGTTTTGATCCATTTGGTTTCTATAAACCAAAGCTTCTAAATGATGAACAGCCAGGAATTCATACACCATATTTTGCTGATTACCCGTTGAATTAGACTACATATGATATTGATCCATACCTAGATTTAGATATTACAGATTAATAAACAGAGCAAAAAATATGATTAATGCATTACAAAGACCAAATATTTATTTATAAGACATCGATCTACCAATCAACATTTCCAATTTGTTCCATCTTACATTAGCTCCTATCTATAATATAGATACCTCAGATCCCAATCTAAGTATCATACTGTACAGAGAGTTCAACTTGGGACATCCGATTATACTTGATGATAACAGATGTATAGTAGAAGTAGTGAAAACCTTTGACAATTATGTAATGGTTAAGTTAGATGATCAATTTAGTGAGATAATTGAAATGTCAGAGAAACTGAAAAATGAAATAGGTATTTTAGATTCAACGAATTGGTTATCTATATAAAACATAAAATAATAGTATCAAAAATTAACTTATGTTCGTGTAGAACCTAATGTGGAACCTGAAATAATAGCTCTCAAAGAAAGAAGAGCAGCAATCTTAAATTGTAAAGTTGGTCCCTGTTAAGGAACATTATTTAATTATAAAGGAACATAAACTCTCTACATTATTAGGAGAGACTACTATGTATATCATAAAGTTTCCACAGATGAGACAATGACTTTTGAATTTAATTTTGAATATCTGGAAGATTACATGATGGTTGTAGAATAAAAATGCAAAATTTGTTTTTATAATAATTATTCTGTTTAACCACATATAGTTAAAGTTTAGGATTTTTAGAAATATTTTATTTACACATTATTCTAAACTGACTATTCTGATTATAAATTGATCAAAGTGAAAAATATACTAAGATAATAAGACTTTTTTAATGCCTATTTCTCGAGTGATGTCAACATATGGAAGAGTGAAGGTCCTTTCTATAATTCGGATTACAATACATTTAAATATTATAATGATAAAGTCCAAATAGAATATGAAGTGCACGACATACAAGTTTGCGTTGGAACATTAGGAAGATTAAACTATATCTATATTTAAAATTACTCATTATAAGGAGAAGTATTATATGGATAGATTTCAACAGCTGATTAAACATAGAATATAGAAGTTGCTCCAAGCTTTTATTTTGTATTAGTACATAAGCAACCTTTGAAAATTTATAACATCTACACAAAAATTTGCAGATATTAAAAGAAATAATAACAATTCTTATTAGAAATTTAGGAACTCTAATAGAAGGAAGAAGTAGACAAGAACTAAATATATGATTTGATCTAAAATAAAGGGAAAAAATAAGGTAATACTAACATTTTAGCAAAGTCTAATGATTTGTATATATTATTTAGTGGCAAAATTATGATTAAGAATATTAAAAATTTGAAACTTTATTAGAGTTGGGGAGAAGTTGTTAAAGAAAATTAAACATACCAAACTGAATAGGAAGCTATACTCAACTTTAAAACAATAAAAAAGTATTTTAGATATGAATATAAGATTTAATGTGATATATTTTAATGATAATTTTTTTAAATTATCTATTTCCTTATTATATTAAATTAAATGTACTGACTCATCGCATTTTTTTGTTATTTTTAATAACAATCTTAATGTCGATTAATCAGAAAATAACAATCCATTAGCTAAAATTAATAAAGTCTAAATAAATTCTTAAATTATATAAATAATACAATAAATGACTTCTTTTGTTGAAGTGATGGCCAAACACTCACTCTAGTGTGCAAATATAATAGTAGATGATCCAAACAGGCTTTGGCTGGGGGATTTTTATTCAGCACTTGATAGGAGATGGCATAAATAAAATGACATTATAGCTGTTCTGACTGTCGCCTAAGGTTTAAACATTGAACCAGATCACAAAATTTGTCATATGGTTATCGATGCAAACGATGTTCCCGAATATCCTATTGCAAATGATTTTTAAGCAGCATATGAATTCATCGATCACTGGATAAGAAGAGGAAATGTATTAGTACACTGTGCTGCTGGTGTCTCTAGATCAGCTACTATGGTTATTTATTTTTTAATGAGATCCAGAAGGTGGACTTATTAGAAGGCCTTCTAACTTGTTAAAGAGAAGAGATCTGTTATTTGCCCAAATATGGGTTTTCAAAGGGCTCTTAAATTTGAAGAGAAAAAATTGGGATTGTAAGTGTACAAAGAAGTGGAAATGCCAAAATAGAAATTAAAGACAATACTGCCTCCTACATAACCAAAAAAAGGCGTCATTAGAGGGAGGTCTGTCTTGGTAAAATCATAAAGAAACAAGTTCATAAAAAATTGATAATATAATTTATAACATATGTTGTTAGAAACTAGAAAATAGGAACTAATGAAAAGGCTCAAACTAGAGAGAGAGGAGAGACTTCGTAAAGTTTAAGAAGGTGATAGCACTATAGTCTATGATTAATCACTTATTCAAACTCCATCTATTGGAGGGAACATGTCATGTGTAAGTGAACCAGATTCTTTAGCAAATTCAGAATAAAAATTAGCAAATTCAGAATAAAAACTAGCAGAATCAGTAGCTAAAATAAGTGAGATAAAGAAAAAGTTATCAGAATAAAAAGCTCGACCATAAAATTTGAATTTTGATCGTTTAGCATAACCGAAAACTGAGGTTTAGTAATATAGATAACTCATTAAAGATAAAGAGATAGAAGAAGAAGTAAAAATAATTTCTATTTACAAGATAAATAGCTATCCTTTTAAGCCAAATATATCTGATTATTCCAATCTGATTGCCACAATAAAAAATACGAGATTTGAAGGTATGTCAGTCCAAGAACGATTAAGTATCTTAGAGAAAGAGAGATAAGATCATATTGAGGATTTGAGATTAGCATAATTAGAAGAGGAAGAACCTGAATTAAAAATTCCAAAACCATACATGAGTGCTGACCCTCCTATATACAAAAGATACTAATAAGTTTAGTAAGAAAAATAAGCTCTCTTAGAATGTTTAAGAATAGATTAATTAAAAAGTGAGTCAGGATTGTTCGTACCATAAATAAATCCAAAATCATAAATGTTAGCAGAAATATAAAATGATGGTAAAAATGTAATTCAACGACTACTTGAGGATGCAAAGAATAGATAATTAAATGCTCCTTAAATTTAAGAATCTCTATATGACTTTTAACCAGAAACTAATAAGCAATTAAACGATCAGGTTGTTAAAGGTGATTTTGATTCAAGATAATAATTATTCTTGAGAAAACAATAAGAGAAATGTTAAGAATTAGAAAATAAAGTTTATGAGGATTATAGTTTTAAACCTCAAATATCTAATTATAGTTAAAAATTAATCAATAAAGATACTACTCTTACAGTTCATGAAAAATTGTATTAAGAATATTTGACTAAACAATAAAATATCGAATATAAGAGACAAAAGGAGCTAGAAAGACTTAATTTTCATCCTGAACTAAATCCTAAATCAATGGCATTAACAGTGGATAGAAAGATAGATGATTTAATTAATGATGAGTCCTCTAAATTAAAAAAATAATTGTTGAGAGAGGTAAATTATATATATATATTTAGAAATACAGTGAGGATGAGATAAAAAATTGTTCATTTTATCCATCTTTGTCTACAACAACCGGAAAATACTCCTAGATTCACTCATAATATAGTTTTGATGATTGTTCTGAAAAAATCAAGGAATAATAAGACATGAAAAAGCAGAAAATGTAAAATGCAAAAAAGTAAAATTCTTTATTTAAATAAGAGAGATAGAATCCTAAGAATTAAAAGAATGCACATTCAAACCATAAACAAATAAAAAGGCAGTCATAAATCCATAAAGTGAAGTTAATGGAATGGAAGAATATCTACTTTAAGTTGATCGTAGTAGAAGATTTAAAGAGCAGTAAAAGTAAGTTGAGCGAAAATTATTTCAAATACATGATCGATATGATAGTGCAAAACACACAGATAAAACCCAATTTTCACCATTTAAATTAAGTGAAAACTTAAAGAAAAACTCTTATAATAAATGATTATGATATAAATATAAGCAGATTACCAATTAATTAAGATAGGTATTAATACGTCATACGATAAACTGCCTTATGATAAAATATAGCTACACGAAAGAGTAGTATACAGTTTCAAGCTTGCGCCAAATAAATTTCAAGAAGTTTTTATTATATTGACTAAAAAAGTTTTTGCTGGGACAATTCAAATAGATATTGAAAATATTACAAGAATTCGAACCAATTAGATAAGAAGTTAGAATATGTGGTTATGGTACATCGGAAAATGAAGAATTTGACTTTTATTGCCATTTATTTGAAGATGAGTTTAAATTGAAGTTAGTCAAATGTAGAGGTGTTTTATAATCCATTAATGCTATTGAAAGAATAATGAATAAATAGGACTCCTGGTTTTTTAGATTTAAAAATATAGTGTCCATCGTTGATCTGAACAAAATCAAGATTGGATAAATTGATTAAACTATTGTTGAATTACCGCATGCTACTTATCCCTACTTATATGTGAACATCAATAAGAGTGTAAGCTTTTATAAAGTAAATATTTGAGTTTATTCAAGGTTAATGCTGTTGATGATTACACCAAATTAAATGGTTCATTAATAACAGACACAACATTAGAGAACCTGCTTAGACTACTAGATCTTAAAGGAGATATAAATGAGCACTTCTCCTAAACCTTTATTGAAGGAGATAACAATCATATTGATTTAACAGTTGAGGATATATATGGAAATAATTATTAACAACTAAATTTACCAAAAGATATCATAGCTAGCTCAATGGGTAAATTACAAACTAAAATTCCATAGAATTTAAATAAATTTGATATTATTAAGAGTTTTTGGTTTATGTTTGCAATAAACCTAGGATAACTTAGTTCTTTGAATGCCTAAATTGAAGACTTGAAAACCGTAATATTTGGATCAAGCAAAATTATAATTGATCCTTTTTTATATACTCTCTAAGTGACAACATCATTTTTTGGATAAGGAAAATTAGAAATAAATTTTATAAAAAACAGTGAATATTTAACATGCTTGTATTGATAAATAAATTTTAAATTTCTATATTTATTTTCACAAAAACTGCGACTTACATAGAGGACAATCTGACTTGTTAGATGTTTAGAACCATTTTTGAATACAGCAAGAATGGAACTTATGCTTACATGTTCTACATGCCATTTTTGGTAATTCACCAGTCTAATGTATAACATAATAGCAAATAGCGCATTCTTCAAGTCCTATATTATGTAAATAAAAATAATACCCTCAAATTGTTTATCGATATTCAATTTCCATAACTTTAATGCATCTAAGATTGTATCGTTATTGTTTTATAATATCTATCTTATCATTAATGCCCATTTTCGAATCTTATCTTCTCCTAATTTAACTCCCTTCTTTGCCTCTATCCTTAATTATTTCAATGGAAATCCATTTGGCATAGTAATCAGCACTTCGATCTTCTATTCTTCCTTCTAATAAGATGCTAATATTTCTTAATTATGCTTAAGAGCAAATATCTCAAATCCTTCCTATCTCCACTCATCTTACTTAAGTTCAATAATTTCAACCTCTCTCAAATAGATAGCCTTAGAAATTTAAATGAGCATATCCTCGATTTCTTTTCTTTGCTACTGACTACATTCCCTATGCCATGATTTAAATTATGCTTATTAAGCAATAATGAATTAATAAAATGAGATTACTACCAATTTAAGTAATTCACTCTAATCATCCTGAAGAACAATTAAATCGATTTCCATAGAATATACTTCTCTATAAGTAAATCTTGGTTGAACTCCTTGCTCAGTTAAAAAGTTCAGAATATAGCATAAATTTTCTAAATATAAATCGAAAGACTCTCTGAATTCTGATTTTTATTCATGCTATAACACAGTTAACCAAGTTAATAAATGTGTTAATATAGATGATTTTAATGGAAATGTGATCACATCTTCAATATCTTCATCATCTGATTTTATTAATCTAATTTCTTCCTTCTTTAAATCTATACTATTTAAAATTTCAGTAACTTATTATTTATCTAGTTTAGCCTTTTTCATTTACAATGCTAAAAATGCTGCCTTTTAGATTGATATGAATGGGCTCTATAACAATTTGTAATATATAGTTGAATCAAAGTTAACCCAATATTAATTCTGAATAACTCTTAACAATGTTTCAGCAAATTCAATGAATAATTAGTCATTTTATTCATCCATAAATTCTTATCTTATCTCAATACAGAATTATATAATATTTAATAAAGTATCTGTAAGCTAAAAGTTAAGGTAATCTATGAATTCAACTGGAAAGGCCTCAATAAAATTGATAATTTTTCTCAAGAATTATAATGCTGATATGATAGCAAATGAATAATATTTCTGAGGCTCTGTATTAGAATTGAATAATTTCTTAAATAAATTCGTTATATCTAAAATATGTGCAGCAAATGGAGTTATTGTTATTTTCTCAGAGACAAGATTTATGAAATCAAATGCCACCATCTTATCAAAGTTTGACTAGAAATCAATTGTAAACATAGTCTCTACAATTTATGATAGCTTGGCATCATCTTATAATAATTTAGACTAATCGCTTTATTGTAAAGTTAATGTGATGATATCAAGGTATTAAGTGCTTTTTGTTAGGAGGAAGGTTTCAACGGATTTATCAATAGGCATCTAATCATCTATTTTTATATTTCCTATGATCTATCTGAGTGTAATATGACTACTTATTTTATTCTAGTCTAATGATCTCTAAAGCCAAGTTATAATGATTTAATTTAATTTATTAGCCTAAGGAGATTGAATATTCAAATGCTACTCCTCTAGTTATATTGATCTTACTAAATTTTTTAAAGCAACACCATAAACAATATCATCAAAATTATATAAGTACTCTATGAATTCTATACTAATGTCTTCATAAGCTTCAAAAGAATCCAAGATAATAGGTTTAATATTATTTGAAACAAAATTTTAAATAAACCTTTTCAATTTATGATCATATAACATAAAGGATGAATAATTTGCGGCTAAAAACTTACTAATTAAATCAAAATTCTTTTTATCATATTATTATTTAAAGTAATCTTAGGGACAATTTAAAATTTAAAATATCTTCCATGATATTGGAGATCTTATCTGGAAATTCAAATGCTAGATTAACAGGGATGAATCTAAATGTAATTGATTTATGCAATCTTATAAGTAATGAATAAATTTATCTACCTGCTCTATTGTTATTTTAGGTAATTAAACAATAAAGTTATCAATAAATAGTTATTAATGTTATTTATTTAATATACTTACTAAGAATTTTCCCCTAACACTTTATGATCTGAGATATAAATTACTCAAAACTGTAAAGATTATTGGATCTAATTGTGTCCTTGAGAAAACAAATGAAATTTCTTCAAAAACATTCAAATAAGCCTTATTATCACTTTTCTATACTAATATTTCTTGCAATCTTTAATACTTGGTCTTTAACAAATTTCTTATTTCCTCATTCATATTTCCTATGATTGATGGTATGTATAACTTGATGCTCATATTCTAAATAGTTAAGGTCTTTGAAATAAGTTTTTAAATTAATTATGAGGTAATTGGTTACTTAGGAATGTTTTTATCAATTGTGTAATATTCTTATTATACATCTTTGATTTGATACATTTACGAATAAAAATTATGAGGCACATTCTCATCTATTAAAATAAATAAGGTAATCCATTTTATTTTAAATTATTCCTCCTCATTAGGCTTTATTTACTATTTGTATTCCTTCTCAATTAGTTAACTAAATATTTAGGATAGTATCTTTAATCCTTATATTCTTTCCAATTAAACAATAAACTTTTTCGTAGTAATAGCTTATTTTATTGCTTATTAAGGCTGGATGACTTAGACCTATTAAATTAAATTATCCAATATTTATTATATTTTAGTCTAAGCATCATTTCTCTATAAATTTTCCTTTTATTACAGAACCTCAAAAAGCTATGATCCCTTTTCTATATCATTATTATTATATAACTAATCAAACACTTATGATGTGAAATCCTGAATAAATTAGTAAGATTTTGAATTTTAATTGACCTTCAATTAACTTTTTACTATTTCTACAAATACTGAATAATCATAAACTTCCTATTATATCAATTCCTTCAATAACTAAGTCATTATATTTCTACCAACTTCATTATCAAATGTGACAATTTAAAAGAATTACCCAATACTTGATGGGACTTATTTGTATGGATTGTGATTGTATAAGAGTTATCCTTAATTACTTAATGCTTTTTATATTATAATCTTGAATGATTAAGTAGTAAATTATTAAAGAGATTAAACTAAATTCTAATAATTTTAGATTTAAGGTAATAATCTTTTGGATAAAAGAAAATAATAAACTTCAAAATATGAATTGATTAGTTTTTCTGAAAAAAATCTAGATTCTTCATGATCAAGCCCTAATAAGATTGAATCCAAAAGTTTTTTACTTGAAGAAAGCCTATTCAAGTAGTCTTCTTCTGTTTTTAAACTATTACATTTATATTATTAATTTACTTGTTTGTTATGAATTAAGGACAAAGAGATGTGAAAATAATGAGCTTTTCATAAAATATATTTCCAACCCCATATGCACCCTTTGAAACTAGCTCTATCAGTTTAACTTCTAAATTCGTTAATTTTAATAATTATTCTTATGTTGCACTTTAAAATAGTTTGATAATATAGCCCCTCCATAAAGAATTTTATATTAATCTATCTTTTTTATCTAATCTAATCAATAAATTAAAATTAATTACAATTCTAGCGTTTATTAAAGCAAATAATCCATTCTATCAATTATAAAATATTGAATATCTTTATTCTAAATAATAACAAAAATTGTATCCAACAAAGAGGATATTATTCTAGGCCTATCTGATGTCAATAATTGTAATGTATTATCGTTCAGAACGCCAATGAGAGATTATTGAAAACCTTATAATTATGAACTCCACTCTAATGCCATAGCTATTGACCTAATTGATGCTACAATTAATCTTTCATAAATTTATTCTGCTTTATCCTCATCGATATTTCCTTCCTTCTTAATCAGATTGATATTTAAGTTCAAGTAATACTTTAGATCATTAAAGTATGCATCACTACAAACCTGTAATGCTTAGCTATGTTTTTCTTTTGAGAATAATTGATTGAAACTTTAAGTAGCTGTTTATGAAATCTACATCTCTATGATATTATACCTCTATTGTAAAATCGTTCATCATAATAAACCATTAAGGAAAGATATTCTTGAATTTCTTTTAGATACTTGCTTTTCCATATTGACTAATCAACCCAAGAATAATGTTACTTTATTCCAAAACTCTTTTCTCATACTCAGTATCTACAAACTTCTTGTAAACTGTGACAAATATAGGTGTGAATTCATCAAAAAATTATTAATTCTTTGTGGGTAATAATTACTTAAGTTCTTAAATCATTTTCAATTTAGTGACTTCACTCTTTTTCTGCAAACCATGTATGATCCTTTCTATTTCAGGATCCATGGCTTATTCTTCCTCTACCTCACCCTTCAAATATTGATTGGCTAACTTAGAAAAAATATTAGTGGTTTAATTCATTAATTAAAGAAATATTTATTTAAAAAGAAACTCTATTCATTAAATTTTTTAACAAATATTTTTATTATAAGTAAAAATTCTTAAAATCAGAATTAATCATATATCAAGCTTGTTTTACTTCTGCAACTACCACTGTTATATCATCACTTTTTCCACCTTTAAAATGTAATCTGTGTTTGTATGCATTCTATGCGAATGGCGAATTATAATTTTTATCTAAAGATAACCTATATGCATATTCTGCTATTGATTATGATAAAGCTTAAGGATTCAATCCACTGGATTTAATATGGTCATTTATTATTATCAATATTTATTTTGCTTGAATATTGTCAAATAGGCCATCTGTTCCTAAAACAATTAAATCTCCCTAAAAGCAATAAACAATTTTTTATACTGATAAAACATCATGTTTCTCTTATTTTGCAACAGTTGGGGAATCTCCTTCACTTCCTATTTGCAGCGGGAAGTTAAATGATCTCTATTGCTCTTCGCTCTTGAATAGTAATTCATATTCATTTTCTTTTTTTCTGTAGATTGCATAACCTGAATCTCCAACAAATGAGGCATCAATAGTTTAGCCAATTTTCATCACACATACTGTGCTACTACCTGTTGCCTTTGTCGCTTTAGCAGCCTAAATGATCAATTGCTTGGAATCAATTTATGTATCCTTTAAGTATATTTCTTTTATCCTCAAACACAACTCCTTGCTATACAATCCAGGGTCAACTCCATACTTTACATAGATATAATTAATACATCAGCCCAACCACCAACACCATCTGCAACTGAAATTAGATTTCTGTGAGTGAATAATGCATCTTCTCCTCCTTTGGCCACTTTATCAGGATGTGGAATCATATATGATCCATAGTTGAAGTAGTATTCATTTTTAGATGAACAGAAACTACTCTAGCCTACGTATGCGAGAGAAGCGCCAGCTAATAAATGACTATGAATTTATTTAAAATATCTCATCATATTTTATTCTTTAATGCCCGCACTAACATACGTACTCTCTTGATTTGTTTGTCTACCATTTTCGTATTTATGAGAAACCCTTGTTTTAACCTATCTTCAATGTATTAGCGAATTTTAGAAATCTCTTCGTCTAACACTATATCTTTCATATATAATTTAATAATTTTATTTGGCCATTTTTTTAATATATGCTTTTAAAATATTTTCATATTTTTGGTGCAGCCTACAAATTTTAATTGGCAAAATCCCAATTAACTAAGTTATCTAAGAAAATAGAAGCATAATCAGCTCTTCTATTTTAATAATCTAAATAATATGCATGCTCCCAAACATCAAGAGTAATCAATGGTCTGTAACCTTAATTGATTGGATTGTCAGCATTTGCTGTCTTCAAAATTGATACCTTTCCATCCTTCTCAACAAGCCATGTCCATCTAATATTTTTAATTTTTAAGAAATACCCTGATCCGAATTAAGCTAAGGCTGCATCTTTGAAAGCAGTATTAAACTTTTCAACTGTATCAAATGTTTACAAGATCAGATCTTTAACAACTCCAGTTGGTGCCCCACCTCCTTAGGGTCTTAATGAATGCCAATAGAAACTAAAATATTTTCATACTATATTACGTGTGATTCCATGTTTATGCAGAATTGTTAAATATGGCTTAAGTATTTGGATTACCATATGACTCAAGAACAACTTAAGTTAATGTCTTCTTTTCCCATTCAGTTCCTTTTGTTAGATCATTCAATTTGGCGACATAACCTGCATGATGCTTCCCATAATGGAAGCTAACAGTGTTAGCGCTGATATAAGGGTTGAGTGAATCTTATGCCCAAGGTAAAGCTTCTAAGACGAATGCCATTTATTTAAATTAATCAAAGATTTTTTGCTTATTACGATGTATACACATAGATCAGTATTCTAAATTCCTAGATAAATAAATATAAAATAAATAATGGATAATAAGCCTCCAGAGGAAAGAAGAATCAATTAATTTATAAATAAAGCAAGTCCAATTAATGTATAAGACCCTGAATTAATGAAAATTACATAAACAAAATTATCTCAATATCCTATTGAAGATGAGATTTCATGGTATTTTTTAAAAATAATAGAGAAGGTATTAAAAAATAATGAGATTACCTCCAGTTAGAGAGAGGATGAAACAATTTTACAGATTTAGAAAAGAATCATTGCCTATGTTAACATTTTTAGTATTTTCAACTTTTATGATATTTCAAATGGAAGAGCAATATGATAGAATGAAATAATCAGTTCACAATATAAAAACATTAAAAGAAATAGAAGTAGAAAAAGAATAACAAGTATGAAAAACCTTTTTAAAAAAAATTTAAAAAAAGTTTATTGATAATGTACTTAAGGGTCGATAATAAGACTTTAATGTTAAAATATAAGAGAAACGAAAAGAGTAAAGATATAAATTTGAGGAAGATGATCCAGAGGAAATTGGTTTTGACACTAGAGATGATTTCTTGGAATCAATAAAAAGAGAACAAATGAAATCATAAAAACCTTAAGTGAGACAATAAAATTTGTAAAAGTAAATTTGAGTTTTCTTTTTTTTTTTGTTTGAAAAAAAAAAATTCATTCTTAAGTTTTCTAATCATCATCTTCAAATTCATATCCATTCATATAATCTGCAATTTCTTTTAATCTTTTATCTTTATAATCAAGTAATAGAGATATTAAATTAAGCACCTATATTTGTTTAATCTATTACTTATTATTATTTTATGATTGCTGGATTCAAATATTAAGGATGTTCAAATAATATTTGTTAAACAATATCTTATGCATTAGGTAAAAATATCAAATTATTCAATCTTATTTCATATAAGTGTCTTTTCTTATCTTTAGGATGTCTCTTATATACTAAACCTATTACAGGTGGATCGAATTTGAGAACCCATTTCAAAGGTATTATCTTAACTCCAAAAGGGTCATAATTCATTATTTAATATTAATCATTTATTTTTTCTTTTAGATTAATTTTTCTTTCCTGTAGGAGCTTCTAACCATTCATCTTCGGGTCTATTATATATATTTAATATAATACTCAGGTTTAGGTTCCTCCTTCTTTTATTTTGGTTCCTCTTTAACTTCCTTTACCTCTTGCTTCTACTCTTACTTTGGATCAGCTTTTCTTAATAAATAAAAAATTATAGTACTTTTCAACTACTGGTTCTTATCCTTTCTTAGACTTAGGAACTACTTCAACCCAACCATCGCTATCTGAATCTGGTTAAGGAGGTTAAGGCTTTTCTTACTCTTTTGGTTATTGTTTTTCATTCTTTCCCTTGACTTTTTCATTCTATTTAGTTTTATCATTCTATTGAGGGGATTTATTTTATTAATTTTTGTTATCATTCTTAATTTCAGGTTTATCATTTTTCTTAATTTCAGTTTTTTTATCATTTGCGTTTTTATTATCTTTTGTATCTTTAACATTTTTATCAGCTGGTTTAGCTTATTATGGTTATGTTTGTTATTTAGGTTATTCTTTAGTCTTAGGCTATTCTTTTTCCTTTTACTTTTCCTACTCTTTTTATTTTTCTTATTTTTTAGTGACCAACTTTTCTGATTCACTCTCTGATGGTGATTTTTCAGATGGTGATTTTTCTGGACTTGATGAAGCATCTCTAGGTGACTTAGTTCTAACTGTTGGAGATGATGCCTTCTTTTTTTATTATTGCTCAATTAATTTTAATTATCTTCGCTCTTCCTTTCTAAGTATTCTTAACTCTTCAATTTCTTCCCTTGTTAATTCCTCTTATTTCACTTTTTATGGAACGAATAATTTATCCCACAATGCCAAGAATCTTAAAAGATAATGTATATCGTTACATAATAGATCCTCCGACTAGAGCAACACCAATATATGTTTCAAAGGGCCTTTATGCAATTTTTATGGTTCCAGCTCCAACTCTAAGGGGTTAAAAATATAATTTTACGCTAAAGCTCCATATAACACGTATTAGTATTTAGAAGACATTTTTATTATTATGACAAGTGTATTTAATTTTGTTGAATATATATCAATCATCTGATAATTCATCTGATTCGTGTAAAATTAACCCATTCTCATTGAATTCCTTCTCCTATTAGGCTTTGGTATCTTAGAAGGTTCTTGACAGAATGGTGTGGCTCAAAACACCAATTCTTAAATCCATTTATTTTATTTCAAGCTAAAAATTTATTATAATGAAGTACTTTTAACTTTGTCAATCCTGCCTTAATTCTAATTACAGGTGATTGATCGGTCTAAACACTACCATGCTCATTCAATTTTCCTTAAACCATATTATATTTTTCATCGATTTATCTATATTATTCAGACATTTCTTTGATTGCATTATTAAGATTTTTATATTAAGCCTCTATATTTCTATAATCTTCATTTTTCCTCTTGAAATCTTTAACTTAATCATTCATAGAATCATTAATTGTCTATTCTCTCTTAGATATTCGATCTAAAACTTCTGACAATTCATCACTTACTTTCTCTAACTTACCTCTAGCTTCTGGTAGAACAGCCTTTATCTGTTAAGAATACTATTTAGTCTAATCATAGTGATTTCTCCATTCTCTTGCATCAACTTTTAATTAAATTTTTAATTTTTATGATGCTCTCTCTACTTCTTTTTACCATTCTTTTGGATCAACTTTAGCTTCAATCACCATCTTATCTTCACTAATGAATTAAAATTAATAGAATACTCTCTTTGAAATCCCTATTCATTAAAAATGTCTTCAGGTTCTTCATCTGATGCAACTTCAGGATCACTATCACTTGAAACTGAACCTGTCTCTTGAACTTAATCTTCCTCTTATGTCTATGAAGGTTGCTCAACTTTGAATTTCTTGAAAGAAATCTTCTTAACTTTCACTGCTCTTGTAGCAAGTTGGAGGAGTACGTAAACATTATACTCACCGAATCCTTATCTTAATTTTACAGGCGGAAAATCATTATCAAGCCCAATATTCTTCAATTCATTCACTTCAAATAGAATATTATTGTACATATATTTTATGCAAGAGTTACAGGATCTTCTAATTTACCAAAATCACTAGTTTAAACTTCATTTAACTAAAACAACCATTTAACTAATCTGATTACTTAAAACAATTATACGATTTAAATTATGTGAATTATTCACTTGGATTATTCTAAACTGAAAAATAACTTCTATTCAATGGTTTGTTACCCCTTTTTGAATTATAATTTTGAATTAATACTTAGCTTTAACAAAACCTTATTCATAACCAAGTAAGATAAGCTTATCATATAGCTCATCCATCATAGCAGTTACATCCATCTAATCTTATTGTTACTCAGACATATTTTGTTTTCTTTTTTTAATTCAAAAAAATATATATTAAAATATATAATAAATGGATAATACATAGCAATCTGATATAAATTACCTAAATAAACGATTAAAGTTAGCAGTTTAAGAAAATGATTTACTAAGGAAAGAAAATTAGACTCTAAGGAAGGAAGTTTCATAATTTAAATAAACATTCATGAGTATTATTACTGACCCAAGAGCTAAAACTGCTTAACCATCTTAGTAGTAATTTTATGTTTAAAGAACAAAAGGCGATTTCAAAATGAAGGAGCATTGAGACAAGTTCTTGAAATGTAACGTACTAAATTAGATTCAATGGAAAAAGAATTAGAATAATATAAATAGAAATATGAAAAAGTATTATTTTAAGATAAATCTTTACCATATTCTCAAGTTTAACTAAATGAGTAGAGCATGAAAGAATTATATGATGTATTTATAATTTTAATATAGCTTAGAAATAAAAATGCATAATTAGAGGAATAGCTTAAATAAGTTATAAGTAATCATGCCAAAGAATTAGCAACATATCGATCTAAAATAGCTTAACAAGATGCTCACATATTGTCGTCATCATAATCGTTTAGAAGTGATTCATCATAGCTCTAACCACTGAAGGATTACTAGATATTGAATGTCAAAATAAAAAAGCACTATTGAAATATTAAAATTAAATGAATGATCAATTTCATAAATTAACATCCAAATGGAAAATAACAGAGCAATATAACATTAATCCAGGACAGCCATATGAGAATTCTATAAGAGAAGTATGCACAATTGATTCAGTTGAAGAGTTAGGATTTTTAATGAACAAAACAATCTATGGTAAATTGACAGAAATGTTTTGTGAAAATAATAAATAAAAGACGTATAAAATTCAAATTTAAAATCCTTTTTTATAAAAAAAAGATTCAAAGATTTAACATCAGATAATATTGTAAATTTAGAGGCAATATAATTTTTCCGACATGATATTTAACCTATGTGGGAGGATCCTAAAAATAAGAAAGGAGGTGATATTAAAATTGAAATACACTATGATAATAATCAAATTAATAATGATTACTATTAGAGTGCAGTATATGAAATCTTAGGTTAAGCAAAAGAAGAATATTTGCACGTAATTTTATTTCATTTTTGAATTTTTTTTTTTTATTAGATAAATGGTTTAAGAGTTATAGATAAAGTAATCTAAAAGAATTAGATAAGATTTGAAATATGGATTGATTTTAAGCCATAAGATCCTGATTAAAAAAATATTACTAAGGTAATTGAGAATATCTTTGTTCATTTACACTAAAAGTATAATTTAGATTAGATAAAAATATCCCATGTTTCACATGATAAATGAAATTTTATATTAAAAAAAAAATAAATAAAAAATATGGGAAATATATGTTCTTTGAAAAAACCCTTAGTCAATATAGATGATTAATAACTCAAACATGATTCATATTTTAGTCCATAAGAAGAAGTATTCTATCGAGATAAATTTAATAATGATCAACCTAATGTTAAGAGTATTACTTCATGGAAACCTATGGGACATACTTTAGGTAGTGGTTCATATGGTAATGTGATACTTGGTATAGATAATGATGGATCATATATGGCTGTAAAACAATTGTCTCTTTCAGGTTACAATTTTTAATCTACAGATTATGTATAAATATCACAATAAGCGTATATAAAGTTTTAAATAAGAAATTGACCTTCTATCCAAATTATCTCATCCTAATATAGTTAAATACCTAGGAATGGAGTAAACAAAATCACATCTTAATATATTTTTGGAATATGTATCTGGTGGATCTTTAGCAGGATTGCTTGCCTAGTATGGAAAATTCAAAGAGCCACTAATAAGGTGTTATACATTTCAGATTCTATTAGGATTAGAGTATCTACATGCAAATGGAGTAGTACATCGAGATATAAAAGGAGCTAATGTTCTAGTTGATGGCAAAGGTGTATGTAAACTAACTGACTTTGGTTGTAGTAAATAGATAACGTAAATTATTCCTTGTAAAACAATGGTGGGAACTATGAATTTCATGGCTCCAGAAGTTATATAATAAAACAACTATGGCCGATTTGCAGACATTTGGTCGGTGGGCTGTACGATTGTAGAAATGGCTACAGGAAAAGCTCCTTGGTTTGATTTAATGAATAGAGAATATATGTAGACGCTATTTAAAATTGGAAAGGAAAAATAATCACCACCTCTTCCTACAGAATTAAGTAAAGATGCATAAGACTTCCTTAAATGTTGCTTTTAGTATTTATAATTTTTTAAAGATAAGAAAAGAACCTAAAGATAGATTAAATGTAAAATAATTACTAGCCCACAAATTTATCACTGACTTGTTTACTAATGTAAGTTACTCTGAAGATCCAAGTGTAAGTTAACACTTAAAGGTTCTACTTTTAAATGATCGCTCTAAACAATCTGCAAGATAAAATAAATGATTATTGATTTCATTTAATTTATATAAAAAAAAAATAATTTACAAATGCAGTAAAAATTTCATTACACTAATGAAAATTTAGAAGTAAATTTTCTAACTATCATAAAAGGAAATTGTTTTAAGCTAAATGATTATTAGTAAATTATGGAAATTGTATAAATTAAAAAGAGAAATACAACAAATGGATTCCGAATAACAATTTCCAATATAAATTTATTTTTCAGACATATGTCCAAACTAAAAATAAAGAACAGATAATGATAGGTATTAGATTTAAGTTATGTCTAGGTTGTTTCAACTTCTGAAAGATAAAAAAATTCCATATTATAAACATGATTTGACAGACAATTTATACAAATAAGATAAAATTAAAAAAGATAGATAGTTTTATGATACCCTTCCAATGATATACATAAATGGAATATTTATTGGTGGATATGATGATTTTTAGAAGTTATGTGACTCTGATTATTTACAATGCATCATCAATAAAGGTAAATCTTATCATTATATAGAATATCTAAAATAATGTGTAATTTGCAAAAAGCAAAAAGATCCCAAATCATAAATATGTGCTAAATGTGGAATCAATTATAAATATTTTTAAATTAGTGAATGATTACTATATAATTTTTTTTTTTTAATAAATGAACCAAGATGAAGATGAACTCCATAATCAAATACTTACTTTGTCAGCTTATATGATTTAGAGATTTTGGAAACGATATCTCACAATAAGAGCATTACGATAAGTCATCTAATCAAAAAGAGAGCCTATTGTTATTTACTTTAGTACTATTACTTATAAATAAAAAATGAAATCTGATACTGATAGGTTGAATTCAATTTTATTTTTAGAATTTTCTATTTATTGGATGCATTAAAACTAAAATATTTTAAATTTGATCTTGTGGACAATCAAATTGCATAAGGATGGGTTAAAGAATTATTAAATAAATATCCCCTTCCTTTTGTTGTAATAAATGGACTATATATTGGAGGATAAGAAGAATTACAAATATTATATGAAGGCGGATTAGTACCAGCCATCGTTGAAAAAGGTAATTTTATATACATTTATATTTTATCAGAATATTTAAAGTAATGTATCATTTGTAAAAAACCAAAAGAAGGTGAAGAATGTAAAGAATGTAATGTTCCTTATGATTTTTTCAAAATACCATTATGATAAGTTATTTTATATATTTATTCTCATTAATTTGATTTTTTTTATATGGATTCAGAGTTCTTACGTAGACATGATTGTATTATTGGAGAGAAGATTGGAGAAGGATCCTTTGGATAGGTTCATAAAGCAACCTGGCACAATCAAACAGTTGCAATTAAAGTTTTTTTCTCATAAACTAGCAAGTCGACAACCAAGAATCATGGGAAATAGATATCATGAAAATGATGGACCATCCAAATATAGTTAAATATATATACGAGATAACTAATCTAAACCACATATATTTGATAATGGAGTTCATAGATGGAGTTACACTAAAAGATATAAGACCTAAGAATGAATTAGAAGTAGCATAAATTTTGAAATAAATACTCAATGCACTTAAGTATATGCACTCTTTAGGAGTTGTTCATAGAGATTTAAAACCAAGTAGAGTTTATTTTTTTTATAAAATTAGCAAATATTTTAATAAATAATAAAAATTAAGTAAAAATCATAGATTTTGGATTATCCTACTACTCAAAGAACTGCAAATCTCTCTATGATAAATGTGGTACTCTATTTTATATGGCACCTGAACAAATACTATCTCAATCATATAGTAAGTAGGTTGATATTTGGTCTACAGGTATTATTCTATATACCCTGCTTGTTGGATATCACCCTTACAAACATTACAGCAAAGAGGAATTCCTATACAATATAGGGTAATTGGAATTTGAAACTCCTTCTTATATCTCATAAGATGCTCAAAATTTACTAAGGAGAATGATCACAATAGATAGATAACATAGATATAATGTGGATTAAGTGCTAGCTCATCCATTTATAACAAGAAACTCATTAGATCCTATACCTATGTCTATTAAGGAATACATTCACATTTATAATAAAAGACACCATATAATGAATTTAATAAAAGCCTTAATGATATTCTAGGTAGTTAAATAGAAATCTCCATTAAAAGAAACTTTCACAAAAATTGATGAATGCTTAATCAAGGTCAGACATATCAGATATAAATCGATGAAAGATTAATTCATAAATCCTTCTCATGAGCCAAGTCCTGTAAGAAAAAAAAAGCTTCCATAATTGAGACAGAGAGTTTAATCAAATCTCTATGAAAAGTCAAACAAATCTATAGATATTAGATTGCCAATGATAAAAAAATACTTTTGATTTTATATAATTTTTTCTAAAATATTATCTTTCAAGAAGCTCTATGGTCTTTTATAAAATTATTTTCATTTTGTAATATAAAGATATTAAAAAATTTATTTAAAAATATATATTCATCAATTTATTATGGTTACTTTTGCAAAGAGTATTTGTAGGAAGAAGTATAAAGGTTCCTTACTTTAAATATTCTTGAATATATAACTTTCATTTGACTTATAAAACAATAAAATATACCTTTTCATTTTTCACTTACAAAGTTTACTTATTTTTATCTAAAATACACTAGATAACATCTTGAGATTGAAACTAGAAATCACATTTCCTATTATGGGCTGCATTATCAAACAGAGAATAGGTTTCCCCCTTTTAGTTGATGGTACAATATAAACTATGTTCAAGATCTATGCCTAAGCCTATTTAAACCGACTAATCATTAATAATTAATTACCATTCCAACTTTTATAATATGGAATCTTATTTTTACTATTCCTTGATTGCAATCTTGGATTGCTGGAAATACAAGTGCTTGGCCTAAATGAAGGGACATACTTAAGACTATCTTATCCTCAATCGTCTTAGGATCAATTATTTTTATATCTCTATAAACTAGATCGGGGGTGAACACAAAATCAGGTAAGTTGAGATCTAAATTTCCCTGCTCAAGAGGTTTAATTATTTCTTGGAATGATGCTATCACTGAGCTTTTAATATTTTGAATTTATTGAAAGATAACTTCATATTATTCTGAATTATACTTTTCCTTAAAGAGATCTTTAAATAGATAAATGTCTTCATAATTTAGTTACTATTATTGCTTTAGTTTATTAAAAGGTTTTTAATTAAAGCTGAGCAAATTCATAATTTCTTATTCTAGCTTTTTGAATAATGTATTAAATTCACTCTTCAAATCGTTCAAAGAATCTTGTATTTTTTATCTTATTGATTGAGTTACTAGATTTTATTAATCTATTCTTTTCTCTAAATCAGCAATTAGGATAATTGAATGGTCTTTATGTTTTTACTGGATGCATGATTCACAATTATATTGAGATGTGCATTCGGGTAGTAAACAAAGATACTTCAAGGGTAAAGAATGATCTTTAATTTTGCAAGTAAATTAATCCATTTATTTATTTTTTAATGATTTTGTATTTTTTATTAATAAGTGCAAATTCATATGAAGTGCCTAACATGTTTTATGTATTCCAATTACAATGGCCTGGAACAATTTGTTTGTTGAATAATTGCTAAAATGATAATTTGGGATCATATAGTGGTAAAACTTGGGCGATTCATGGATTATGGCCATCAGCAACAACCAAGGCATCAGGTAATTAGTGTTCAGAACTTGAATTTTGCACCAATAACAAATTTAATCCTAAACTCTTATCATAAAAAACATAAAATGAATTGGATGCAGCATGGGTAGGATTCTACAATCCAACAATTAATTTTAGAGGGTAAAAAATTTATTGAAAAAAGTCATGAATGGAATAAACATGGATCATGTTGGGACGAGAATGACGATTTAGTACCTCAATATCCAGGTCTAACACCTTAAGAAGAATACTTTTAGACAGCCCTACAATTATGGAGATAATACAACATTTATCAAATATTAATCAAAGCGAACATTAAGCCTGATTCATCAAACTAATACAATACAGATGATATAAAGAAGGCTATAACGTAAATATTTTTTGATAAACAATAGATCTGCTGTCCAAACTGATATCCAATTTTTATGCACTAAAGATTCAAACAATAAAATGTATTTGGTGAGTGTTTCATTTTGTTTTAATGAACAATATAAAACAATTTCATGTCCATGCCCAGTATTTGGTGGAATACCATGTGGAAAGAATAGAAATGAAAAAGTATATTATCCTGAATATTGAATTAATAATATAAATATGAAATTATCCATACTTTTATTGATATTTGTTGTATATGGTGATATCAAACCTAAAGATTAGACAGGTATTCATATTATATTTTTTTCTAAGCATTTTATAAAGGACTCGTCCCTGAAACTAATTTTTATTCAGAAACTGGTTATGTGAACGTCAAGGATTAATATGATAATAACTTCTTTTACTATTTGCATCTATAAGATAATGCATTAAAAATCGATGATGTCAAGGATGACGACAATTTAATACTTTGGTTATTTGGTGGTCCAGGTTGTGCATCAGTAGATTCGAGCTTCATGGAAAATGGCCCATATTATTTTGAAGGGAAAACTTTAAAACTAAGAGTAAAAATAAATAACAATATTAGGATAAAAGATGGAACAAACTCTCCCATTTATTATATTTAGACCAACCATTCGGAGCTGGTTTATCATATTCAACCAATCCAGACAAAGTTAAGGATTCATTTAGGGCTGCAGATTATGTTTTATTATTCCTAAAAGAATTTGTTGCCAAATATCCAATATTTTCAAAGACTAAATTTTATATATTTGGAGAAAGTTATGCAGGACACTATGTTCCAGTTTTAGCATAGACAATTATGGAAAGCGATTTAGCAATAAATTATTAGGGAGTAGCGATTGGTGGACCATTTGTAAACGGTCTGAAGTAAGGGACATCTTATCATGGATTTTTATATTCATTTGCTTTTGTAGACGATTAGAGAAGAAATAAATTAATAACTTAGGAAGGTTAAGGATAAGCGCTAATTTTCTAACAAGAATACTCTGCTGCAGCTTTACTTTGGGGAGAATTATTTGATATAGAAGGCTATACAGGTGCAGACAGATATAACGTGCATTAATATGGTTACTCAAGTTACAATTATGCATACATTCCTTGGTTGAATTCAAATAGAAAATAATTTGAATTTCCTGACACCATTACTTATCAAGATTGTAATCATGATATATACAACGCCTTTTTGGATGATATTGGCAAGAGCACTGAGGACCAATTAGTATATCTACTTGATGTGGGAAAAGTATTGTTATGGAATGGCCAATTAGATTATTTAGTTAATGCTGCAGGAACATTATAACTTATAAATAGTTTGAATTGGAGTGGGCTTGATGAATGGAAATAAGCAGACAAAAAGTTCTTAACTAACAATGGATAAACAATTGGAACATATAAATCGGCAAAAGGATTCACACACAGTGTTATGTAAATATTTAAAAATTAATATATAGTTATTAAGCAGGACACATGTTAGCTAAAGATAATCCAGAATCAGCTTTCATTTTGCTCCAAAGCTTTTTATAAGATAAGTGGAATTGATTATTTAAAATAATTATTAGTTTAAATGGAGAGTTATATACATCAAATTCTCAAATTAAGGAATCATCAGAATTGAATCAGAAATTATCTCTCATATGGGCTTTAAGTAATTAAATTCTGATGCATTATTAAAATAATTAAATATGTCAAGGAGAAAAGGTAAGACCCTATCACCAGTTGAAGAGCAGCCAAAAGTTAACTCTAAAAGATTAAGAAACACTAAGAAAATAACATATAATAAAGAATCTGATGATGAAGATTAATAATCATAATCAGTTGAATCAAAACCTATCAAAAGAGGACTTAAAAAATAGACCAAGGAAGTTAATTAGAAAGTGTAGCCAGCTTTGAAAGTACATTAAAATGAGAAGATAAAATTAATACCAAAAGTCTGCAATCAACTTGATGGAGCAATGAAGGACCCACAAGATAAATGTTGTTCCACTTGTACTAATAGAGATTTGATAAGGGCTGCTAAAACTAGGAATATCAATTTGTTCAAGACACTTTTAAAAAATCATAGCATATCAAATCCCTATTAATTTTGGTCACCAGATGACAATACCAATGTTTTATAGATTCTTTTGTCTTTGAATGACAAAATATTTTTAGCTGAGTATGCTAAATATATCAAAGAACACAAATGGGCAAAAGATACTAAAATTTATATGAGCTCAAATGATACAGGATATAATCGAAAATCAGCTTATGGAGCCTATACAAAAAGAAAAGTAACTGCAGGTAGAAAGAATAGAGAGGGCAATAATGCATTCTTAAGAGATCTATAAAAATCTGAAGATGTCGATGATTTAATCACAAAATCATGTTTTAGAAGGCATTTTGAGTACAGTGCCTTATAATATTTAGAGGCCTAACAAGGAATCGACAGAGATGTTCTATTACAATATTATGGCTAAGTCAACAATCCTATTAGATAAGGTAATTACAGACTTGCTGGTCAACTTATTGAATAAATGTAAAAGCAAGGAGTTGAATTTGGATTCAATTAACTACATGTAGATGTCTTGAAAGCCAAACCAGTCTTAACAGCATACAAATCAACATCCGTGACAAAGAAAACAAATGGTTCTTTCAATATTACTCCCTTACATTGTGCTGCCATAAATCCTGATTCTAAAGTATTAGAAACTCTATTATCAATCAATAACGAACCTAATATATTTGATGATTTATTGAGGAGGCCAATTCATTATGCCGCTGCTTGTGAATCGATACATCCTCTATAATGTTTATTGAATAAAGGAGTTGATGCTTTATAGGCAGACAAGTTCAAAACTACTCCATTCCATATTGCAGCAAAAGAAGGAAGATTATAAAATTTAAAGATATTGGCTAAACTATCAAATGTTACAGCTAAAAATAGAAGTGGCTATGGGGCTATTCACCATGCAGCTTAAAATGGTCATCTAGATTGTGTTAAAGAATTGGTTGAAGTTCATGAACAATTAGAATGGCCAGGTCCAAATAAGTCGACTCCTCTCATCTTAGCAGCTTAATATGGTCATTATAACATCGTTGAGTATTTGCTCGAAAAGAAAGCCAAAATTAACAAGAAAGATAAATTCGGAAAGACAGCTCTATCTTAAGCAGTAATTAATGGACACTTAAGAGTGGCAGCATTATTATTATAAAAAGGAGCAGATTAAGAATTACCTGACTCATCAAATAATTATCCACTTCATTATGCTGCAGCTTATGGATTTTATGAATGCTTAGATATCTTAATTTAAGCTGGAGCAGATGTTAATGTGAAAAATTCATGGAATCTTACTCCATTATCTGTAGCCTTATAGAAAGGACACAAGGTCCTAGTTAGAAAATTATTGGAGAGAAATGATATTGATGTAAATTGTAAAGATGATACTGGAAAAACTCTCATAGTTCAAGAAATAATCCATCACAAAGAAATTACAGAGCATCTAAGATATTTGATAGAAGTAAAAAAAGCAGATGTTAATATAACGGATTTGAGAGGCAGGGCTGCAATTCATTATGCCTTAGCAAGCGAAGATAAAATTGACTAAGTTTAATTATTAATAGATAATGGTGCAGATATAAATCTTACATCAGAAAAAATAGGATCTCCATTTATTGTCGCTTTATTAAGTCAAAACTTTAAGGGTACTCAATTATTGAAGAGACATCCAAATTTTGATTTATTGGCTAAAGACAAAGATGGAAAGAACATTTTAAGTTAATTAATAAGTAAAGATGCATTCTATGATGCTGAATATGGTTGCTCAATCATTTTAGAAATAGCAAAAGAATTTCCTAGAGAAGTTTTAGAGTAATACAATTCGGAGGGATTCAATATAATGCATGAATTACTTGTTGAGTTTTTTACCACCGCAAATGCATTCAGTTAGGTGTTATTGAGGAAAAAAATCAAATAACTTCTATAATCATAATACATTGCTTTAAGAGAAGAAAAGATCAAGAAAAAGAAAAAGGAATTAATTTAATAAGGAAAATCAAAAAAACAAAGAGGTAAAAGAGGGAAGAACGATATGGAAGTTGAAGAAAGCGATGATAATGAAGAGAATGGATCAGACGATAATAATGATGACGACAACGATGATAATGATGATAATGATGATAATGATGATAATGATGAAAATGAAGATGATCATGAAGATCAAGATAATGCACCTAAAATCTAAAATGCTAGGAAGATCAGAGTTGCAAGGCCAAAAAAGGCAGCAAGGAAGAGCATGGCTGCAAGACCAAGCAAGCCTGCAAGGTCAAGCCTACCAGCTAAGAAAAGTAAACAGGCTAACAAACCTATTAAATAAAAATCTTTAGTTGAGGAAAAGGATGAAGATAGCCCGTTTGAAATTGAGAAAGATAATAATGATTCTGATAGTTAAAATGATGATGAGCTCAATAAGGGCCATATGACCGTCAGTTCAGTCAGAACAAAAGAAATTGAACGATAGAAATCCTAATAATCAGATTCAAGCATAGAAATTGAAGAGGATAGCGAGATTAGTGTGAATGAGGAATTAGATAATCCTGTACAAAAATAGAGAAAAGAATACAAAGAATAGGTGAATTCGATATTGATGATGCTGTGGTACAAAGGAGACCGATATTTTTTTAGAGATGTTGTTAATGAAAAATATACTCCTTTTGAAATTAGTGATTTCGTTGTTCCATATAATATTAAAACAAACTCAAGGTATAAGAATTATAAGAAGGAACTTACACCCAAGCTAAGTGATGTTAAATAACTAGTATAAGAAGTTATTGCCTATGTTGATTTAGTCGAATAAAAAGTATACAATATTGCTAAAGTCTTAAATTGTGAGACACAAATTAAGGGAAAATATTAATTAGAGCACTACTAATATGCATATTATCCAAGAAATGTTGAGAAATCAAAAGCATTAGATCATCTCAAAAGAACACCATTCCATTTCCTAGCCACTTATGCTCAATCAAGCATGTTATACGATTTAAAGGAAATCGTAAAAAAGAATTTACCAATCTAAGATTAAGCTGATCTAAATGGTGATACAATTTATGGATAATTAGCCTTAAGAGGGCTGCATTACGATAATGTTAATGTCTGCAACAATTTTAATTAAGTTCCATTATTTGAATGGATTAAAGCAAAATAAGTTCATAGGGATTTATTGGATAAGGCTGATCCCAATTTCACTGATAAAGATGGAAGAAATGCATTACACTTTGCTGTGATGTATAACGATTAAGAAACATTACATCATTTGTTATAAAAAGGTGTTAATTAAGGTTAATAAGATAAATATGGAAGAACTCCTCTCTTTTATGCATTTATCTAGAATAATTAATTACTTTATAAAGATAAATATGAGCCATTTGAATTAGTTTCTTACTTGTTAAAAGATGTAAATTAGATTGATAATTATGGGAGAACATGTTTACACTATGCTGCCCAAAGAGGCTCTTCCATGTCTGCAAGATAAATCATCAGTAAAGGAGCATAGATTAATATTGTTGACAAATTTGGTAATACACCTTTAGGAACAGCTTTCTGGGCTAATCACAGTGAGTTTTGCACTATGCTGATAGACAATCATGCTGAAATCCATCATTAAGTTAATTAGATTAATTAAAAGGCCTTGATTGCGGATTGTATAGGGTTATAGAAAAGTAATCCTCTGAAATTTTACAAATAAAGGTCCTTCAGAAAAGAATTTGAACATGGATTTACTTAAGTTGATTTACTAGATTATAAGGAAGACTTCATAGATGAATCTAAATTAGTTTTTAAGGATGATGACTTAAAAGTTTTAAACGAAATAGTTCGAACTGTTGAGTAATTCTATAAACGAACAGTCATTAAGCCAGTGCTAGATACTTAACCGAATTAAAAACAAACAAACAGTGATTCTGACGAAGATGAAGAAGAGGATGAATATGATAGTGATGGTAATGTTTAACCCAAAAAACAACAAGAAAATTTGAATTAAGATAGTGAATAAAAAACTTCATACTATTATGCTGCACAGTAAAAAGGGTGGAACTAAGTTGCTTACATCTTAATATCTAATGGTTATTCTATGATATAAGCATTAGAAGATACATTTAGACTTAAGAAATTTGAGTTTATCATTTATTTGCTAATGAGGGCAGAAAAGGAGGACTTAATTAGAACAAATGATAAAAGTTAAAACCTCTATCATTTCTTAGCTAAGTATTCAAACCACTAAGTGACAAAAGATTATATTGAAAAAATAATTAGGTACTCTAAGGATGTTGATTTTAACTCTAAAGATATTTATCAATAGACTCCACTTCATTTCGCAAGCTAAAATGTGTGTTTACCTTTAATAAATTGGTTATTATAATAAGGAGCAGATCCAAATAGTAAAGATCAATTTAATAATACTCCATTTGTGTATTTATTACAAAAATAGGAACATAAGAAGATAGATCTTTTATAATGGAAATCATTTGGTTTTAATATAGCTCAAAACATATATATAGATGGATTTTAAACAGGACCATTAATTTATCTAGTTCGAAATAAGAGGGCTTAAAATGTCAATTTCATCAAATATTATTTAGATCAAGGAGTTGATATTAATTAGAAAGATAGTAATGGATAGACCTTATTGCATGCAGCTATCTATATTAATAGTACTAAAATTGTAAAATTAATTTTGGAATCAAGCTAATTTTAATTAGATATACACATTGATTAAGATGGTAGAACACCAATACATCATGTAGTGAAGCCATTAGAATTTGGATCATATGAGAATGCATAAATCCTTCAACTTTTATTAAAATTTTATGATCCCTTATAAAAAGATTATAGAGGGTTGACTCCATATGATTATGCATGCTAATTTGAGTCATCAGAACTAAGATAAATTTTGAAAAAATACCAAAATGAGCCAACTTAAATGATCAGAAGAGCACCTACATCCATTCTTAATGAAACATAATGGGGTAGAACTGTAGATTTTATGAATGATGCTCATGAATATTTAAAAGATTAAGTTAAATAGAAAAAATATGAAGTAGATTTTACAATTTAAGGAAACTAGTATTCTGTCTATGGTGATTATTCAGTTTTAATGACTAAAGTGGATGTTTATTCAGGATACTATAGTCAGAATGTATTTTATAAAATGTAGGTTCTACATGAAAAAGTGAGGGATGTTTATATTTTACTAACCAGATGGGGAAGAATAGGTGATAAAGGATAACACTAACATACTCCGTTTTAAAAAGTAGAGGATTGTCTCAAAGAATTCAAAAGTGTCTACAAATAAAAGACTGGAAACGAATGGGGATAGCCATACTAAAAGAAATCTAAGAAATATCATATCTTAAAATAGAAATAATTTAGAAACACTGTCAAACATTTGAAACCATTTGACTAATCTATAAAATCAGAATTAGATAAAGATGTCCATGAAGTAATTTAGAATTTTGCCTAAGTTTAACTATATCAGGATTATCTAAAAAAGAATAATATAAGAGATGATACTTTAGAAAGCCTTGACAAAGAGGAGCTTGAGGCAGCTGAAAATATTATGAATGAGATAGAAAAAGTGTCAAAATAATTAGAATAAATAAGAAAAGATGGCATAAATGATTTAGAGTAATATAAAAAGTTAGTTGATGAAATTGCAGAATTGAGTAATAGATTTTATGAGCATTTACCTGAAGTAGATAGATAGGATAAATATGTTGTAGCATTATCTGATCCTAATAAGATTCATGAAAAATCTAATTTAGTGAGAACCTTATAAATATTTGAAACAGCATCTAAAATTATATTAGCTGCTGTCTCTAAACAAACTTTAATAAACCCTATTCAATATTGTTTTGAGGCATTAAATATTAAGATGATTTAACTTAAGAAGGAAGACATAGAATATAAAATGATAGAAAGATATATGAGGGATTACAAAAAGATAAGCAGAGCATTCAGTGTGGAAAGAAAGCACGAGGTGGAAAACTTCAAGAAGTATGACCATAGAATGTTATTATGGCATGGAACTAGAACTTACAACTATTTAGGAATACTATCAAATGGATTAAAAAGTAAATATTTATATTAACATTAATAGTCGCTCCTTATAAAGTTGGAAGACATGGTAATCTATTTGGTAATGGAATATATTTTGCTGATTTCTTAGAAAAAAGTTATGCATATTCTCATGGAGATGAAAATATAACAAATAAAAACTACATTCTATTATGTGAGGTATCATTAGGAAAAGTCTAAGAATTCAAACATTCAGAATAGAAGAATGTTGAATTTGAAAGAAGCAATAAATTTAATTCTGTAATGTGTCTTGGAACCAAGAGTCCAGATTTTAAGCAGAATGTCATATTATCTAATGGATGTAAAGTACCTATAGGTGATGAGATTAAGGTTAAAGATTGTATGTTGGGTTTTAATGAATATATAGTGTACAATGAGAATCAAGTTAGAATAAGATATATTGTTGAAATATGAGGTATTTATGTTAATAAATATTAATAAAAAATATATAAATTAAATTAAAAAAATTTATTGATGAACAAAGTTGGTACCAGATATGAAATTTTTTTGATTTCAAAAACAATTGCCCATCTCTGAAAATTCTATACATTTTTTAAAAAAACCTATATAAAATGATGAAATAACTGACACCTCTTGATTGAGTCATTTATAATGACGTTGATCTTAACTCAGTTTCTGATAAATATTATTTAAATAATTAAAATATCTAATTGTGAGGAATATTATCAGTTCTGCTTCTGATTGCAAGACGATACATACAACTTATCACTGATTATATATATATACTTACATGATGAGACGATGACGAGAATGAGGTTCTCAATGATTAGAATGAGGCATTTGTCTGATAAATAAAATTAAAAAAAAGAAATATTTATAATTGTGATGAGATTATTAGCCGCCCCAGTCATAGTATTGGTGCTGATTCGGCATAAAGACTGACATTTATTCAAAACTATTTAAATATGATGATCATATTTGCTACTCTTGATTAGTAGTGATGACAATAAATCACCAAGATCTCTGAAATTATTTGTTTATTAGCTCTTTATTAGATTACTTTTAGACTATAAGAGATCATTACTATAAGAGAGCTCTCATAACAATAAAAAATAAGAAGGATTATTTTAAAATTTTAACATGTGATGATTTGTAGTCGATGATTTTTTAATATGATTAAAATCTTTCGCTCCTATCTGACCACAAATTAAGAATAATAAAAAATAAAATATATTTAGTGATGAATACAAGGAACTAGAGTCTATGACTTTATGATTACACCCTTGGCTGTCTGATATATATATATTTAACTCCTGTGCTTCTATCCATTTTTTTCTATTATTTTTTTTTATTCAAATAATAATATCATCCATATTCAAATTAGCAAAAGAAATATCTTATTATGATAAAAAATTAATATTATTTTATTTTATAATGTAGGTAATTTAGAAAACTCTTCCCAAACATTTAGATGTATCTGAAAATATAATAGCATATGTTAGTTATCATAAAAATAAATACCAATTTCTTAGAATTTCAATGAATTATTTGAATTTGTGAGAAATTAGACGCTCTATAGATTTGTGGAAACCAATTCAAGATATCTAACAATAAGTATTTCATATTATAAATAAAGGCGATTTAACTCCTAAAATTAATACAGATGCTTTGAGATTGCTGCTATAGGAATATGGAATTGTTAAGGAAATTTAACTTAGAGTGTTTTATCAAGAATATGTTTGATAATTTTTTTTATATGAATTTAGAAAGGGAATGTTGTTGCGCATATTGAATATTCAAATTCTTAAGAAGCTTAAAGAGCATATACAGAATTATAATAGAAAATAGAAAATGGATTCAATTTTAAAATATAGTAAAAATTTAATATATTAGATATGGAGCTCCAATAATTTAGAGGTCTAAAATGATTAAAATACCTAATTCAAGTCTGAGAACAATAATTGATCGACTAGCTAGAATAATTGTATACGAGGGAAGTGGCTTTGAGAATGCTCTAATTGAAAGAGAAGCGAATAATCCTCTCTTTGCATTTTTATCGATTGTAATATTAAACTAGATATTTTAACATAAGGCATGTGATGAATAAGAATATTATAAATGGAGAGTATATTCTTTAATGAATGGCGATAATGAAAAGCAATGGAAAACAGACCCATTTAAGATATTTTTGTCAGGAAAAGTATATTATCCTCCTCCAGTTGATACAGAAGAAGCTAATAGTTTGGTGAAAAAAGACTAAGACAGAATATAAAGTGTTGATAAATCTTCTAAAGATAAAAAAAGTAATAACTGGAGTGGCGCTAATGTATTGAGCGATGATGATAGAGCAACATTTCATTAAATGATTAGGGATTTAAATAATTAGAAATAAGTTATTGGTAAGGCGATGGTGTATTGTATGGAAAATCATAATTGTTCAGCTGATATTGTTATGACAATTAGAGATTCTTTATTAGAAAGTTTATCATGGAATCAGAAAGTATTTTATTATTATCATCATAGTTATGTAGATTATATTTGATATCAGATATATTACATAATTCATCAAATTAGTAATAAGGATTTTGGATATATAAAATTTATTTTTAATATTTCCTGCCTTAAATATTTGATAATCTCCAGGAATTATATAATTATAAAGAAAAAGTATTTGGATTAAATTAAATTTATAGGTTTTCAAACTCATACAAATCTGGCGAGAGTGGAGTATCTACGATTCGAAGTTCCTAAAGGGATTAGAAGTGACTTTCATGCATCATGAGGGTGGGCAAGCAATCGAGTGCTCTGCCAAAAACATTTACCAAGTGGATGGTTATAATAATAGAAGGACAGGTTTATGAGAATCGACAAAGATGCCATCGAGAACTATTGTTAGGCAAGGGGCTTACCTACTGAAGGTAATTTTAATTTTTTACAATAAAAGATAAGACTAGAGAACAAATAGTTGAACTTATAATCCAGTATAAGTTTTATCAAAGGAAGAATCTAATTTCCAAGACAGACTAGGTAATATATTTATAATTAAGATTTTAAAATGCATACCAATCTATAAATTTTTAGTTGATAAAGTATAATCTTTTATTTAAAATTAGGATTAATAAACAATAATATCCCAATAGAGATAGAGTTTTAACGTGTAAATTTAATAGCTTTAGGAATTCTATAAGTTACTAAGGAAGCGGTATTTATTATTACTTATATCTTAAAACAAAAGATATATGAATATTATAAATGATAAAGAAGGAGAAGAAATAGATGAATTGGATGAATAACTATATGATTTGGCAAAATAGATAGAACATTAAAAATAAGAAAGATCATATTATCAATTAATGGATGGATCAGAATTGACATAAGATGAAATAAAAAGCTTTGATGACAAGAAGGCATAGGTTATTACATATCACTCAATATCAATATTACTTAATAAATCGGAAATCCCCCAATTTCATGATAAAATAGATGTTAGAATTAATTATTTATAATTTAGGAAGAAGTTTTTAAATTTAGATAACACTTATAATCTGTTAAAATATATTCTTCATAAAGAATAGATGATTTTGTTAGATTTAAAAGATCCTTATTAACAAGATTAGATTAATAATAAAAAGAAATAGAAAAATAAGCCTAATTAGACAAGGAGAAATAAAAGATAAGAGAGATTGAGAAAGAAAGAGATATATAGAAATCTAAAGAGAAGCATAGAGATAAAGACTATAACAGAGATTATAATAGAAATTACAATTATAGGGATTAGGATAGAAGAGATTCAGATAGAAGGGGATCAGATTCAAGAAAGATATCTGATGATAGAATGAAACATAATAGTGGTATCTTCTTAATTTTTAATATAATAATAGGAAGACAAAGAAGAAACAGTAGATCTATATCTAAGAGCAATGATTCATATAGAAAAGATAAGAAGAAGAGCTACACAAACGATAAATACAGAAAGAGATCAAGATCAGATTCCAGAAAAAGAAGAAGATGAGGAATATGAAATAATATATATGAATAGAATAATAAAATAATTATTTTCGACAATTAACGAAATAGATAGATAGAAATTTAATTAGATAAATGATTGGTGGTCCTCATCAGGTTCAATGTCAGCGTTATTCTCCTATAATTATTTAAGAGTCAATTTTATACATTAAATCTTATAAAGATAATAAACTAATAAATCACTATCAGGATTGAATGTTTTAGATGTTGGAGTAGGTGGAGGAATATTATCTGAAAGCTTACGTAGATTAGATGCCAATGTGATTGGAATCGATGTTTCATAATAGAGCATAGATTAAGCCAATTAGCATAAATAATTAAGTCCTGATTTAAGAGATGATAATTAACTCCAATATATTTTAACATCACCAGAGAATTTGTAGATCGATTATAAATTTGATTTCATTACTGCGATGGAAGTGATAGAGCATGTTAAGGATAAAAACTTATTTATTTAAAGTTTATAAAAGTTACTTAAACCCCAAGGATATCTTTTATTATCAACTATAAATAAGACAACTGAGTCGTGGTTGAAAGTTATAGTTGGAGCTGAATACATCAGTGGATTAGTTTAAAAGGGCACTCATAATTGGGATGATTTTATAACACCTGAAAATTTAAAATAATTATTACTCCAAAACAATCTAAATACTATATCAGTATATATCTTAATAATTAAAAGTTAAAAGGAGCAGAATATTGTATATTGACTGGAGATTTTAGCTATGGACAAAACTTAACAATGTACTTGTTGGCAGCATAAAATTAAATTTAATAAATCATTAAGTCTTGAGAATTTTTTATATTGGAGACAGAGAACTATTATTTATAAACCTATTCTTTAATGCTGTTTATAATTTAGCCTTAAAAGATTCTTATTGGGTCAATTCTTGAATTCCCTTCAACCTATAAGAATCTCGAGGTGTCAATATGCTGAATCGTTTCTTTGGAGTATTCTCATCAAAATCTTATACACTTGATATTACAGATGCACTTGGGAATTCTTGTAGCTTCGAGACATAATTGCTTTCGTTGAAATCTTGTTTGAAAGTTTTTCTTGCTTACTATTAATTTATTTAATCAAATACCTTTTATACATCCTCACTAGGTTCCTTAATGGTTAATTTTCCTCTATAAGTTAGAGATAATTCCTTTAATATTCTAGATCTTCTTTAAAACACTTATTCTGGCATTGCTGAAGGAAATTTTTCAATAATTTTTGGTTCTATTTTTAACCTTGATCTTTATTTCTGAGGTAATAAATCTTCAAAGGCTTCCATTTATTGAACCAAGCTATCTTATTCTAAAAATGGTTATTCCATAAAGTAATCTGCTAATTCATAATAAACTTAATTCTTAAATTTCATCATATATTGTGGGACTCTATTTTTATAGTTAGTATCATTCGAAAGAGATCTTAATTTTTCTATCATTGAATCTTTACTTATTTCAGTTAACTTATATTTATTTTCCATTTCATTGTAGAAATCCTTCAATTACTGTAATCTTAATTATTCATCCTTTTTATGCTCTAACAACAACCCTAGAGGATTTCTTGCTTATTAAAATTTATCTTATTCTATTTCCTCATATTTTAACTTACCTACCATTTACCATCTAATCTTAGATTACAAAATTTATACATACCCTTTAATAAGTTTAAATTAATCAACTTTAGTATGAAAGATCTTATAACCTGGAGGACCGTGCTTCTTCTAAGTAGAGTCAATTTTGCAATGTTATTATTTAACAAAATCTCTTGCCTTTTACTTTTACAAACCATGGTTCCTCAATTTGATATAGACCATAGCATCCTCAAAAGAATGCTCTTCAGCTCTTTCTCTTGGTAAGAATCGTTGACAATCTCTAAATAGACCAATTTCTTATTGTTTAATAAGTTTATTCATTTTTCAAATTAATTTTCTGTCGACTCTTTGCCTTGAGAAACTAATGAATCTGGTGATACCATCTAACCCAAATAGTCTAATAGTTCAGTCCCTGACCATCTATAATAAATAATAAGATTTACAATTAATGTTTTAACTAATCTACTTTATGTATTTCCTCCTATTTCTAAATTGTTTCGACATATGCCAGCATTGATCTCTCTTTGATATCCTTGCTTAGTTTTTCACTTGCTAATGCTGTTAAGTGAAATCCTGCTAATGTAATAAACTTATTATCATATTATTTATTTACTTGCCAAGTGAAGCCCATTTCTCCTAGTTTTTTATTGAAATTTAATAGATCATCATCTGAAAAACTAAACGATCTCCAATTGAAGCTAGGAGAACAATTATAACACAAAAATTTATTGTTAGAAAGTTCCCATTATAAACTATCAGACAATTCTTTCGCCTCTTATAAATTTGGTTTCGAGGTCTCCATCCATAATGCATCTGCTACTTTAAGATATTACTTGATCATATTAATAATAATACTTTTCCTCTAATAGCACAATATTGTACAGATCCCTTAATCTCATAAAACCCATCCTAATTCCTATTAGGTTCCCAATCTAATTCAAAACCTAGTTTTTTTGCCAAAAGTCTTGCTGATTTTATTCCTCCCATACAACCATTCATCCATTAATTTATTAATTCAAGCCTTCCCAACTTTTAAAGTAAATATTTTCCTGCCTCTGGATAAGTCAAATTGACCCCATCAACTTTACCAATAACAAAAGGCTAATCAATAACATCATAATCTGTTTCAATATATTTAGCGTCGAGCGCGTCTGTTCTCGCTATAATCAACAACTCTGATCCCATTAAATCTGCTTATAATCTACATGCAATCAATTTTTTCATATGAGCAGATGTTGATGTTAGTACCTTACCAGACATATGGCCACATTTTTTTAAATCAGCTCTCTAATCCTCTATATGAATTCCCGCTGCACCTGATTCAATTAATAATTTGATCAATTTCATAACAGATGATGTTCCACCAAATCCAGCATCAGCATCACATATGATAGGTGTTAAATAATCTGTATCTTTACCCTCTAGTTTTCTTCTTCTATCTTATAATCTTTACATCTAATCATAATTTTGTTTTCACTTACTCTTGTTAATTAATCACATTTCTTAGGTACTGTGTCAGATGGATAATCAGCATAATCAGGACCAGGCTCATTAGAAGCAGTTGAGGAACATTACCATCCTGACAGATAAATTGTAGTTGAATATTTTGAAAAATTGATGACTTGAACTGTGTCCATAGCACCCATAGAAAATGAAAAACTAATACATTTATATAATGATTACCTTTTATCTTTCTTAAGCTAGCAAAGTAGTTTATACAATTTGATTGACATGTAATTTGAATAATGTACTTCTTAGTGAGTATCCTTCAATAAAGAAACCTATTAGGCTGTATAGGGTCTATAACAATTGCGGAACCTATCTGAGTTCCACCATCTGTTATATTATTATATTTATACTTTTAGATTGCTTAAGTTTGTTCATTTTATGTTAACTATTCTTAAAGCTGAGAAAATCTATACATAAATTGAAGTTTTTGAAGAAAATATAATAAAAAATAATATTATGAATATTATACATAAAAAAATAAATATCTTTAATTTGTGGAATTAAATTCATGAGAATAATTTGAATAATTCAATAATATCTTTTTTTTCATAAAAAAAAAATATGTCTAAGACTCATCATAAGCATAGAGACAGTTCTAGTGACTCGAGTTCATCGAGTGAAAGACACCGTGGTGCTACAAAGAAGATAAGCAAAGATGTTAATTTTCATCCGTTAAATTGATAGAAACATAAGAAGAGTGACGATGACACTTCTTATGAGGTTTTCGTAAAGGGTTTATCATTCTCTGCAAGCGAGGAGGACATCGAAAATCATTTCTCACGTGCTCGTAGTGTTAATCTTTTGAAAGATTAGAATGGTCGTTCGCGTGGGATTGCATTTGTGAGATTCGCTTCCGAGAAAGATCAACGTGATGCTTTAGAAAAGGATGGTAGTGAATTAATGGGTAGGGCTATAACAGTTGAGAAGACCAAACCACGATCAGAGAGATAAGTACAAGAGCGTCATACTGATCGTTCCTAGCAGAATGAATAAAATACATGTTTTATTGGCAATTTGAGTTTCTAAACAAGCGAAGGCTCATTACGGGACGCATTTAGTCAATGTGGCAAAATAAAAGAAGTTCGAATCGCTAAGAACTAAGATGGCAGAGTATTTGTTAGTGTATTATATGCAGTCAAGGGGATTTGGATATGTTGAGTTTCATGAGGCATCGTCAGTACAGAACGCTGTAAAATTGAATGCAACACAACTTGACAATAGAGAGATTAAAGTCGACTTCGCCTCTAACAAGCCAAAAAAAGATCACCATCATGACCGTGATAGAGACAGAGACAGAGATAGAGACAGAAATCGAGATAGAGACAGAGACAGAGATCGAGATCATCGTGATAGAGACAGAGACAGAGACAGAGATAGAGATAGAAAAAGAAGACACTGATGAGTATTCATTAGAAAAAACAAAAAATATCAAAATATAAAAATATATAATCTTTAGATAATCAAGCCTTATAAACATAAGAACTAACACCATCTCGAACCATATAATCCTTCCAAATCAGGGATTCAACACAACCTTTGAACAATTACTAATCTGGAACAAAAAATTTATACAGTTTCTCAACCTCAATAAGTAATTCATCGTGTGTTAATTATTTTCTTGCTTTCATAATTCTAACTATTAAAGATTCTAAATATAGTTTTCTATCCAATATTAACTCTTTAGTATCATTGTCATTATTCAATTGCTCTTATTTTACTTTTAATCGTTATAATTTCAATTTAGAGCTTCTATGAGAAAATTTTGTGTTTAATTACAGGACATCGCCATTCTAAATTAGTAATCCTAGCTGAATCATAGGCTGTATTTCTTGCTGTATAATTTCTTATTCTTATCCAATGAGTTAAACTAATGATTGTACCTTGAAAGTTCTTAATTAATTGAAAAACAATAGAATATTTGCTTAGAGCACCGAGCAAACTAATTCTTTTTTCTAATCGAATGATCCCTTAATATTTACAAATCCTAAATGATAACACCAAAACAATTTTCTCTTAGAATGATGATTAATGTAGTAATTATCATATAAGGTTTTAAGATATTATAAATCTTCATGTAGTGCAAAATTGTTTTGTTCTTTAATAGGCCAATTACCTTAAGATAATATTTTTATTTCAAAATCTGATTGAATTCTCTTACTATCGAGATAAAACTTATATTCTAAATATTCATTATTGCTCTTAAATATGTCTTAATACATAATCTCCATTTTCATAGTCATCACAGACCCGCACTCAACTTTGAATCTATTAATTAATAATCGCTCTTAATCCTCTGATACTGAATTTCCATCCAGTAATCTTGAACATAATCCCTTTCTATACATCAACTCAAATGAGTCTTTGGAGTAAATAAGTTTAAATATATTAAATCCTGTTTCTATTTATGAATCATTTATTCCCTTCTTTAGTAGCTCATCAAAGTACTTACTTAACTATTACATTATTTAATTGCTAGAATTCACAACGGAGCATAATGAATCTTTAATTTATTTATCTAGTAAGAATTTTTACTCTTAAGAACCATACAATTATAATTGTTGATTGATGCTTAGTACTCTATTATACAACTCTATAAAGTCTTCTAGTACATTTTAATTATTTCTTAATATTTCTTTCCCAGTACTTGCAACATATTAATGAAAGGCTAATGAAAATGCATTAAATGCCTCATCATTCAGGACGAACAACTTATAAATCTCAATAACTATGTTGATTTAATTATTAGCTAAAAACTCAAATAGTCCCTAACCTTTTTGTATGATATCAGGATAGTACTATTATATTGTTGATTTTATAAATGTGTCTTAAATCTTGATATGACTGCATTTGGGAAAATATTGCATTCTTTACTTTTCTTATTAATATCTCTCATTTATTTTCTTAATAAAATCCTCTACCCATAAAGATTAGTTAATGTATTATTAAAATTCATCCTTGTAAAACTTTTAGGTCTCATTCAAATATTTTCTTTCAAATTAGTTCTTGTAAAATTCTTCATTCTGAATATACTCTACATCTATTTTATATTAATTATTCTTAAATAATGTCTTTTAGTTTAGATCTATAAGGATTTATAATGCTGCTTTCAATTTATTTTTATCGCTTTACTATCCAGTTCTGTCTTATTTTACTATAGACAATAAAGACTAAACGATTCTATTAGATAAACCCTAATCATCAAAACATTTAGTTTTAAATAATTCGAATATAATCTGTTAGAATGTTTTTTACTTTTTTGGAATCAAATAATTTTTCTCCTAACATTAATTAATATCATACCATATATAAAAAAACTCCTGATATGTGTTGAGAGAAACTTTTCACATCTTCAAATATTTTAATAAAATCTCCAACACTCTCATATCCTATTTTGCTTACTTGCTCATTTATAATAACTTAAAATGTCTTGATTAGATTATCATGAGTCATATCCGAATACTTATGAATTATTAGTTTATATGCTCCATGATAAAGCTCTTGAAATGATAAATATTTGGCTAATTAAAAAAGAAAATTATATTGATATAAAATACTTTCTTATTTAGATAATCTATAACATGCTATTTCAAGTTCCGCCCATATTTGATCAGCTTCCTTTTAACTTAATGTCTCATTCAATAATTTTTGCATTAAAAAAAAAGAAGAGAATATTAATTAATAATTTCAAAGAAATGCAATAACTATATCATTTTCTTTGAGATTATATTCAGATAATAAATTTTTATCCTTTAATTCCATTCCACCAAAGAACAATCTTAAAGTTTTAACTTATTTTTGTTCTTTTATTTAATTCTTGAGAACTTCAACTTAATTTTAAAGATCAATCTCAATTTTAAGATCTTAACCATTAAATTTAGGACTTCTAACTAAAATTGGAATTAAACCTACACCAGATTTTATTTATTCCCTGACATCATACTTTTGTGGATCATTTATGCAAAATATTGGGATATCATATCTTTTTCCTTTATGATCATACACTGACTACAAACTATTATTGATAAGTTTGATGTCCATAGCTTCTATCATAGCTTTAGCATTTTCTCTAATTCAATATAAAAAAATTACATATATCTTCTTTTACGACATTTCTAAGGATCTGCCATATTTCCTGTTAACCTTCTACTCTAGTTTCTATTTTTATTTTTTTTAATTTTATATAATACCCCAAAAATGATTTCTAAATTTTTATAGTTCTTACTCAGATATATAACTTATATATGCTTTTGTTTTTTTGAAATCCTCACCAGTTTCTTCTTTAAGTATTTTAAATTAGATTGAATACTGTAAATTAACATCTTAATTTGGTTATGATTCTTATTATATCCTTACTAATTAGGGTCTCTATTAAGATTGTGGAGGTGCTGAGCAACATAATCCCATTTATTAATTAAAGAAAAAAAAATAATTATATAAAATGAAACAAATTAACAATCATTATGCAAATTTTTCATATACATTCTAGATCTATTATACTAATTGGTCAGTAACTTGTTATTTTATGTTCATATCTGTAACATAATTTAATGTTGCATCAACATTAATAAGATTAAAATTATTTTTCTATTTAAATAACCACTCCTCATGTCTTTATTATAGCTTAAAGAGATAATCAAGGGGAACTGATGCTTCTTCTTGTCTACCTCTTCGGGTTAATCTCTCTAAACAAGTTTAAGCAGGAGTATTAACATAAATCACACAATCTACCATATATTCTGAATATTGCTCCATTAACCAATGATAAAATTATTCATAAATCTGATACTCGATTTAATTAATACATCCCATCTCATGGCAAGTCTTAAAGAATAATTCACGAGCACTCTCTACACTTCTTTCAGTGAATACTAATTGAATGTCATCACAATCATTAGTGGATGGGGAATCTGTGATTTTAGTTTATTTTAATTATTAATCCCACGATATCAATCTACTCTGATATGCATACACTTAGAATGAGAATGCCCATCTCTATGGATCTTAGTAGTATTTTTCAAGGATATTCAAGTTAGGATCACCGTTGATTGATTGCCATTACTCTAAAGGTTCCATTAAAAATATTGCTTAAGGAAATTATTTTCTTAGGATTTCAAATAGAGTCGACTTTCCAGCACCGATGTTTCCTTCTAGGGATATCAAAATGAATCTTTTGTTTGGCATATTAATAAAATAATTAGAATCAAAGATAAGAAAAATATATAGGGGAAATTTTGCCGCCTTTAGAATTATTTAAATTTACACTTATGTCAATAATAAATTTCATTATAATAATTGTATATGAGATTTCAATAAATTAATATCTCTTAACCGATTTTATACTGCTTTGATACTCCTATTATCTGGTAAGAGAAGTTGATCCTGATTCAAAGTTGTGATCAAATACTTATCAAACAATTCAACAAAACTATTCATTTAGTAACTGTTGAATTAATTCATTTATGACTCAAATATTTTTAGTATATTCTATGAAAACTATGTTGGATTTAGAATAAAATTCGGTCTATCATACTTATTAATAATAATAATACTAAATAGTTCAAGAGGATGATTAGATCATCTATGGAACTTTCAGCAGCATATTTAATTATATTCTACTCGACATTTCGCATAGCAGCTTTTGGAAGCTATTATTTGTCTTGGATATTTTATTCAATCCATCTATAGAATTCTAAGATTTATTCCAATTAGAATTATCCACTCATATTAACAATTTTGTCAACTATCTTGAAACTTATTATTTCTTATTCATCTAATTTCATAGCAGGAATCGATTTGAGACATCTCACGGCTGAATCCAAATTAAAAATTGTTCTATTATCTATTAAATAAAACTAAAAAAATACTAAACAACATATTACGAATATATCCTTAGAAATCTGGATGTAACCTAAATTCTTCATGCTGATTTTAAGCCTTCTTATACACTTCCATAAGTTAAGCCAATAAATATCCATCGTTTCCAAGATCATTTCTATTTTATAGGAAAAAGTTTCTGTCAAACATATGGCCTTTAAATATAACATATTGAATTGCATCATAAAAGTTCTTGCTGCCTTAATTTCCTTTTGCAAAACTAAATAATATATCCACTAATTGGTTTGGTTAATATGTTAATGACATATTAGTGAGGATGTGTTATTCTAATTTTGCAAATGTTTCTGGATCAAATCTATTAACTTTTGCTAATGCTAAACAAATATTTTAATAGTGCTTCATATCTACTTCCCATATAGTTAATCTGACAATCCTTTCAATCTTTTTGTAAAGTTAATCTATTTTCTATTGAATATTTGGATTTCCATGATATATCAAAGGTAATTTAGAAAATCCTTATAAAGCATAAACACTCTCTTTGAAATTGGTATAATATTCATCATCCAATACTTTCTATTCCATTAATTTCCATAATTCCATATCATTAACATCAAGTTATTTAAAACAGTATGAATAAGAACCGATAAATGGAAATCTCTCATGGTCACCATCTCTTAATTATCTTTTAACATGATTTACTAAGTGTTTGAAATTAATGTTATTAGTGATTGTCTATTTAGATGTATGTACTTCTGAAATATGCACTAAATGCCTTAAAAAATAAACTAAATCATTAAGTGGATATTTGAACTGCACTTATTCTAAATGATTTAAAATTGCTACAGGATTTCTAACTTCTTATAAATCATATTTATCATCCCAATCAGCAATCTAATTGTCCTTCGATTAACGAAGCAATCCATCTATAGTTAGAGGGTTATCTAATTCGTCTTTATAAACAACCTTTGCATTTTTTTATGGGTAAAATAATTGATATCTTAATTTACGAATAAAATTCATTATTATATAAAAAATTTATTACTCACACTCGATATTCTTATTGATTTTCAAAATCCTAATGATTGATTACAATTTTAATTGACAGAAGCAATAATTTTATCTTTAATTTGTTATGGTATATTTGTTGACACAACTGGATGTTACAGTGCATCGATAAGAATGGATTTTAATTGGATATTTTTATCTTATAAAATTTTAACCTAAGATATTAAAATTTTATTGATACCTTTTTTTCTAATTTTTCGTACTCCTCAATAAGTGGACCTATTTTTTCTAAGGCATCCTTCTTTTTCTTTTGTGCCTCTCTAGCACTCTCTCTATTTCTTCTTGCACATAAGCATTTCTTGCATTCACATATTTCATCATCTCTGGCAATACATTTATTTTTTATTTTTTCTATCAATCTGGCATACTGTTTAAGAGGTTCCTGTTCTTCTTACTTTTACTTTATTTGCAGAACGACATCAATTATTGAATTCTCTAGCTTGATTAAACCAGGGAACAAGAATAAAACTTATCTTAAATCAACTCCTAAAAGTTCAGAATTTGAAATAAAGTCTCTGGAATCAATTTAGATTGCTCCACCATACAAACCTTTTATCAAGGCATCAATAGTCTCCTTTTTATTAGATTATTGAAATAATTAAAGTAGGTATATATACTATGTTAAAATTATATATAAATACCTTATCTTAAAACTTTTCTAAGGCTGGATCTATTTTCTTATTTCCCGACTCAGAAATTACTTCCTCTATAAGATTAGAGCTACTGAAATATTTGTTTATCAGGTTGAACAAGTTTACTAATGATTGCTCACATTAGGAAATTCCAAGATATTATTCATCACATAGGAATTTAAATAAGAATTCTGGATTCTTATGGTCTAATGACAATAATTCGCTTAGTGAGCCTACAGGAACTTATGTTACAATGCATTCACTTGAGTTGAGGCTAAACTAATGCAGTTTCTTAAAAATTGAGTTTTTTATTTAATCCTTGAATAACAATGACTTTATCATTAGATTGAGTGCTAGTTCAGATTTAGGAATGTTTAAGACTACCTTCTTGCTAATAATGATTTTTATCAGCAAATCCCACTATTCTTGGCATATAATTATAGTTAGAGGATCTTTTTGTATTTATGCAAGATATTACTTGGCTTCAAGGGCTTAAAATGTTTTTAAACAAATAAAATACCTTCTTCATTTTCAAGTACATAGACCATTATATTAATTATATACTTCACCAAAATCGGTAACTTTCTATTTTCAAAGTCATCTCGAATTTTAATATTCTCACTCTGTTAGAATCGTTAGAGTGATTCTATTATAAGCTTTTATTCTGATGTGCGATCTGATTCTATTTAGGCCTAGAGTTGTTTCATATGTGCTTGCATAATCTAGGTCTACGCTTAAAGAAGCAGCATCTGTTGGATTGCAAATACTTTGGTCTAAACATATATATAAAAATTACTAACCAGTCCCATAAGAGAATTATCAGTTGATTCAATCATTTAGAAAATTTTATGGAAGTTCAAAGATGTCTAGAATCATTTATACAATGATAATAGCGTAATTAAAGTGCGTATTTTGGACATCATTATAACATCTCTTTATATAATT